>NZ_KB895411.1 GCF_000374825.1 Paenibacillus sanguinis 2301083 = DSM 16941 | reverse complement strand
ACATTTGGGGCAACCCGGAAACGGAGGAAGAGACCGTACCAAACCTCTTCCGTTACTCCGGGGAATACTGGGACAACACCACCGACCTGCAATACCTGCGCGCCCGCTGGTACGACCCGAATGCCGGTAGATTTGTGTCCAAGGACCCATATGAGGGAAGTATCGATAATCCGCTGAGCTTGAATCGGTATTCGTATGTGCATAATAATCCATTAGGGTATGTTGATCCAAGTGGGAATTGTGTCGCAGGAAAGGATACTGGGTGTTATATAGATTCGTTTAGTGGTGTTGATCAGTATATTAATATTATATGGACAGAAAACCTTGAAATGCTAAAAAGCGGCTGGAAGAATGCTCAAGATGGCAAAGCGAAATGTAGTTCGCAAAAGTGTTTAAACAATTTAACAAGTCTTCAAAGTAGGCTAGAGTTATTAGCTGATGAAATTAGGAATAACCCCTGTAACTATACAATCGCTGATGGATGTATAGATATGAAAGCATCATTCGCTATTCAGGATGGAAAAGCAATTGGGGTGGTGCTAAAAGCAATTGAACATCCCAGTCTAACAGAAATTATTTTAGGTAAGAAAGCTAATGCTTATGAATTACCAGATAGTACAATAGGAAGTAGTGGGTATGGCAAGATAGTTCATTATTATCATGGAAATGATCATGCGCCGCCTCATGTTCACGTGTATGATAAAGATGGTAAGGTAACAAAAGTAGGTCAAAACGGAAAACCCTTAGCTGGGGAACCTGAACTAAACAGGATGCAACAAAAATTAGTAAATCAGTTTAGACCACAAATCAGAAACTCTGTTGGACAAATAATGAAATGGTATAGATTAAGTAATAGGAGGTAGTATTTATCTTGAATTATGAGATGAAAATATCGGCAATTAGTGATTTATTAATTAAACCGATCGAGTCAAACACTGTTGATCAAATGAATGTATTGTTGTCTCGATTGACAAACATAGAGTTAGCACAGATACATGGTTTTTTGGAATTTGATGCCTTAGAGAAATTAAATAAACTGGCCAATGAACTAAACTTGTCTTTAGAGGCTAAAGAGCATATTGCGTACAAATACTACCTTTTACTCACTAACCAGCAACAGAATGCTATAAACACGGAATTGTTATTGGAAATAATTGAGGTGTACAAAGAAACTTCGTATAATGCACTTGAGAGCCTCTTAATACTCTTACTAAAGGAAGATAAGATTCATTACAATGATGTAGCGTTCCTGAAGAAAATTGATAGTAAGACTGTCAAAAAAGAAATCTTTCTGAGATCAATACGTGTCAAAATTAGTAATAAGCAAATCATACTTTATGATGAGGTCTTAGAATTATTAAATTTAAATCAGTACAAGATACTTGAAGATATATTAGATAAAAATTTATTAGAGAAGGAAACTTTATGTCTGTTTATTAATTTAAACGATGAGGAGAAATTTAAAAAAAGTAAAAAGAAACTAGCCATGAGAGCTCAAAAGTTATTAGACTCATAAAATTCATAACGAGTATATTCAATATCAATGATATAAAACATGGACGAATGAAGTTGAGGCCGAAAGAAGGGCAACTAAAGCTTTTTGGAACAATATAATCCTTTATAAAAGAGAGGATGAAATGAGATGACGTTACAAGAAAAGGGTAATACTGATCGTATATCCGTTATCTTCTAGGAGGAGGAAATAATGAAACTTAGATATTATGCGATTTTCAACTTTGCTGAGGATGGAATTAATGTCACTTTTCCAGATTTGCCTGGGTGTATAACATGTGGATATACGACAGAAGAAGCAATAAAAATGGCAAAAGAAGCTCTCGAACTTTATTTGGATGATGTAACTGAAGATGATATTCCAAATGCAACAGAGGTAGATCCTTCAACACTTGAGCTCTCTGAAAAGCTGTTCTTAATAGAGGTAATATTATGAAAGTGAAGAAAGTTGATAAAGTTAGCATGTTCAAGTAGAAGTATGCAAACTATAGATAAGTGAAATATAGCGCTCACCGTAACTTACAGTTGGCGCTATATTTAATCCAATGAACAATTAATCACCTTTTCTTAGGACTTAGGAACAGTAATGGACTGCTACAACAAGGCGCATCAGAGAATGGGCCAGGCACCTCCTACCGTTATGATGGCTATGATTTGACCGGAATGACGATTGAGGCCGGAGCTATGGCTCG
>NZ_KB895410.1 GCF_000374825.1 Paenibacillus sanguinis 2301083 = DSM 16941 | reverse complement strand
CGCAAACGGATCCACGGTTCACTAGGCTATTTATCACCGGTTCGTTTTGCTGCGCAGTTCAATAAGAGAAGAGTCGGTTAAAGAGTGTCCACTTTCTTGACAGAGGTCCAGATTTCCTGTTATATCTTATATAAGGTGGATTTACGCCGAATTAGCAGGAGAAATTCCCGTTAGTATGCAATGAGCAGTCCCGTTAGTATGCAATGAGCAGTAATATTACAGACTGTTGAGAAAGGGCGTAACGTACCATTTCTATGGAGAAGAACCCTTATAGGCTAAGGGCTCTGCTATGCGAGATGTACGGAAAACCAACTTTCTCAACAATCTGAATATTACCATGTCATCGGTCCGCCATATTATCGCGCAGCATTGTCAAGGCATTGGCATTTTGTTGAAAATTGTTTATATTTTTGGGCTTGTTTTAGCCATTTCTAGTGAGTAAAGTTAGCTATCAGGCTTGCGGGAAAGAAGGAATCGGTGTTGTCGAAGAAAGAGTCGTTTGTCAGAGGTACGTTGATATTAGCCGGAGCAGCGCTGATCGCCAGAGTTTTGGGCTTGTTCCAGCGCGTCCCGTTAGAGCATATTCTCGGGGAGGCAGGGAATGCCTCATATTCCCAAGCCAATGCGGCATATTTTATGCTGTTAACTCTGGCAACAGCGGGGATTCCGAGCACGCTAAGTAAAATGGTGTCAGAGAGGCACGCCTTACATCGGCCGGAGGAAGCGCGGCGCATTTATCAGGCAGCGCTTCTTTTTGCTGCGGCAGCCGGAGTAGTCATGTTTACCCTGCTCTTTATGCTGGCGCCTTACTATGCCATAGCCTCCAAGGTTCCAGAATCGGTCACAGCGATTCGAGCCTTGGCTCCGGCGTTGCTGTTGTTTCCATTCATTGCGATGATTCGCGGTTATTTGCAAGGACGGAACATCATGATTGCCGGTGGGGTCTCTCAGGTCATTGAGCAAATTGTCCGTGTAGCCACGGGTATATTGTTAGCCTTCTTGCTGTTCCACTGGGGGTATTCAGGTGAGACGATTGCGGCAGGTGCTACCTTTGGCGCTGTACTGGGCGGGGTTGCTGCACTGATAGTCATGCTTTATTATAGTATGAAAATGTCGCGGCAGGATCGTATCGATGCAAGTGCCGATGTAAGTCAAGCGGCAACAACCGGGACGTCCCGTATGCCCTTCAAGCGAATTTATGCGGAGATTTTCAAGCTATCTATCCCGATTGTATTAACCGCTTTGGCCGTTCCGGCTGTAAACTTTATTGATAATTCCATTTTAAACCCGCTGCTAAGCGGCCAAATGAGCTTGAGTGAGTCCACCAACCTGTTGGGCATTTTGGGGAACCGGGCACAAATGATCGCTGGAATTCCTCCGATTCTGGCGATTGCACTCAGCCAATCCCTGGTGCCGATTATCTCCGCCGCTTATGCACGAAAGGATGAAGAGCATTTGCAGCGGCAAGTTACCTTAGCGATGCGGGTAGCGGTGCTGAGTGGTATGCCGATTATTCTGGCGCTCGGGACGGCGGCATATTCCGTAAACGGCCTGCTGTTTAGTACACGGGACGGCAGCAGTATTGTTGCGCTATTGACATTTATGACGATTTTTCAAATCACGATGATGACCAGCAATTCCATTTTGCTCGGGGTAGGCAAAGCTAATCGCTCGATGGTCCATGTTGGCATCGGCGTGGTAGTCAAGCTGGCGGCCAGTGTGGTGTTAGCTCAGTTCATGGGGATATACGGTGTTATTACCGCGACTGGCCTGTGCTTTCTGGTCATTACGCTGCTTAATGTGCGTGCGATCAAGCGAATTGTGCCATTCTCGTTGATGGGAAATCGGTGGGCCGGGTTTTTGCTTACCGTTATTGCCTTGTCTGGGGCAGGCTACGGTCTGAACCAGTTGGGCATTCAAATGGTCGATCTGATGCCGGACCGTATCGCCTTCTTCCTCACCTGCGCCATTGTAGGTATAGCTGTGGTGATGTTGTATCCCGTATTTTTAATTCTGCTTCGCGTCGTTCGCAAGGACGAGCTGGCCAGCTACCCGGCACCGCTACGCAAGGTGTTATCGCCGTTGATGCGGTTGCAGCGGGGGAGTGGTAAGGTCGCTGACCGCTAAGATTTATCTACCGCATCGTGCACCAATGCGGTCTTGAGCAGGCCGTTCCTGTGCTTGCGGCTGATGTCGCACAGGAACGGCCTTTTTGGTGCGCTGATGCCGTCCAGCGCACGCAAATCCTTGAGCCAATCCTCTCTGGAGATTGGCTCATAGGGGGTATCGCCCCAAACGCTCAGCAGTTTGGGGCTGTAGAGACGCTCGCCCGGCGGGAGCGTCTCCATATCCAGAAGCGCTGACGCTTGCGTAGGGCCCGTCAGCGCTTCTTCCGGATTGGCCGTGAACAGATCCGGCCAATAGTCCGCCCGCGAGCCGCTGTGCGGCACGTTCGCGGCAAACCGCTCCGCGCCGCTGCGCACGGCGCGGTAGCCCATCAGCATCGCGTACAGGCTCTTGCCTAGCGCGATGCGGGCCGAGAGGCTGCCGAAGTCCGAGACGGTGCGGCCGGCAAGACGCCGCTCCTTCCAACCGGCAGCCTGCTCGTCAAGGGGCGCGTTCGTCCCCGCCGCGCCCTCTTCCTTCGCGTCACGCGCCGCCCCCTTGGCTGCATTCGCAGCCAGAGGCGCTTCGCTAGACGCAGCCCGCTCTTCCGCCAGTAGCGCTGAACTGGCGTCCCTTCCTTCCGTTCGTTCCAGCAGCGGGAACACGATCTGATTTAAGCCAGACAGGCTAAAAAGCTGGAAGTCTGCTTTTCCAGTCACATATTTCTGGAAATAGGGATGCTGAATGACCCGCTTCTCAATATAATTTTGTTCGTTGATAATCAGGCCAACCGTGAGCAGAGCGCTGCCGCGATCAATCCAGAACCGTTCCCAGAAAGGACTCATAAACCGGGAGACATGGAAATAGGGCAGCAGATGAAACAGGCTGGCTCCACGTTCCCGGCTCTTCCGGTATAGAAGAAGCTGCGGATAGGCATCCTGAAAAATCAAAGCATTGCTTCGCTCCAGAAAGCGGTAATTCAACCGTTTGGCTTCCGGGTCCAGGACTTCCTCTAGCCGGCTTCCCTGTAAATCGGTCATGTTGTATCCGGCATTCCGTGATACCATGTGGGCGAGGAATGCCCAATGCAGCTCAGGGCATTCCTCGTAACAAGCCAGGTAAGCCGCCGTCCGGGTGATGTTGCTAATCCCTGCCTGGCGAGTCTCATCTGCAATGCTCTCGGCAAGCTGAATATCCTCTGCATTGAATGCTTCAGCCGAGGGCCGCGGACCAAGGCCGCGCCGCAGCATATCCTCAATCTCCGAACTGACGTGACGGGCCGCTGATTCGCTCCAGCCCAAAGACTCCGGCGTTTCCCGCAACTGGGACGAATCGGAGAAGGCGGCGGTCTGGCTGCTAATTATCAGACGAATCGCTTCGGGCCATCGATGCATGAACCGGGTAATTCGCTGGGCTGGTGATGTTTCGTCAGGTTGGCGGTCTGGCCGATCCATGGCATCACAACTCCTTTCTGACCTGTCTCACAAATTTGGAATGAAAATTTTCGATGATTCATTGCATCTCTACAACAGTATGCCCTGAATATTTGACTTCCACCCTTGCATTTGGTTGACTGTAGATACGAGAGAAGAAAGGGTGAATGGATATGAAGAAAGTAGCATCCTCTGAAGAATTTAGAGCAAGTATAGGAGCTGCGGCGCTCACCGTTGCCGTATTTAAAGCAGACTGGTGCGTGGATTGCAAGTTCATCGATCCGTTTATGCCGGAGGTTGAGCAGAAGTATGCCGACCGATTAACGCTGATCGAGGTTGATGTTGATCAAGTGGGCGAGGTCAGCCAAGAACAGAATATCCTGGGGATTCCCAGCTTCATAGCTTATACGAATGGAAAAGAACTGGTGCGCTTTGTTAATAAGCTGCGCAAATCCCGCGAAGAAATCGAAAGCTTCCTGAATCGGGCTGTGGAGGTATATCAGGCCTTAGAGGAACACGCAGGAAGCAAAACGGAGTAAAAGCGCCATCATATTCATCACGCCGCCGCCAGGAACACTATTGCGGTGGCGTTTAATTTTGAACATTTTATGAATATTTGCCTATGAAAGTGGTTACTTGATCGGTTATAATGAAAGGGGTTTATTTGGATTTTCTATTGAATCATAAAAGGTGTGAACCATTTGAATACGAAACGTTTGAAGTGGCTTAGCTATGCTTCTTGTCTGGTCATGCTGCTGGCAACCTTCGGGGGCAGCGTTGTCACCAAGACGGAATCCGGACTTGGCTGCGGCAACGAATGGCCTCTTTGCCATGGTGAATTTGTGCCTGCTCACACGCTCGCCTCGGTGATTGAATATTCTCATCGTGCTGTAAGCGGGGCAGCAGGGCTGCTCACGCTGGCAACCTTTATCGCTTTTTGGCGCTACCGTAAACATCGTAAGGATTTACAGGCGTTCTCCCTGCTGGCCTTGATCTTTGTGATGGTCCAGGCTTTTATGGGAGCCATGGCCGTCATGTACCCAACTTCCTCGGCTGTCATGGCGCTCCACTTCGGCTTCTCGCTGATTGCCTTTGCCAGCTCGGTCATGCTGGTGCTCGGCATTCGGGAGGAAGAACGGGGACAAGCCAGGGGAGGAAAAGCGGCTGTCAAGGCAGCGCGGGTGAGCCGGAGCTTTCGCAACCTGACCTGGCTAGCTACTGGCTACACCTACATCGTGGTATATCTCGGGGCTTATGTCAGCCATACCGATTCAGCAGGTGGCTGCAGCGGTTGGCCTCTATGCAACGGTCAACTTATTCCTGAGCTTAGCGGGGGTGTCGGCATTGCATACGCCCACCGGATTGCGGCGGCGGTGCTAATGGTCGTCATCGCTGCTGTGGGTCATGTGGCCTTCCGCAAGCATCCCGATTTGCCGGAGATTCGCAAGCTGGGGCTCGCGGCAACACTGCTGATGCTCGTTCAGGTCTTCACCGGTGCTCTCATTGTTTTTACATTAACCAATTATCATATTTATTTGTTTGCTTCGCTGGCTCATATCATCGTGCTTGCCGCCTTGTTTGGGGTCCTGAGCTATTTGAGCGTCCGCGCCTGGCAGTTAAGCCGGAACGAGGAGATTATGCATCATTCCGGCACGGAAACCGATCAGACATATTGAGGTTAGCTGCCTTGCTTGAGGATGATTTTTCAAAAGTAAAATTCGCCAAGCGATTGCCTGATAAGGTATAATTTTGTCTATAGCCAACGAAACGTGACGACCGGGGCAGGGGAACGAGCCAGTGAGCCCTTGGCCCGGTCTTTATAGGAGGATTATTAGGAATGAGCTACAAAAATTTGCGTCAATGGATTGATGCACTACAGAAGGAAAAAGAGCTTGCAATTATTGATGTGCCCGTTGATCCATATCTGGAATTGGCGGAAATCCATCGACGTGTCATTGATGATGGCGGCCCTGCGCTTCTATTCACTAATGTGAAGGGAACTCCGTTCCCGGTAGCTACTAATCTGTTCGGTACCATTCGTCGTGTGGAGATGGCTTTTGGTCCAAGGCCCGAAACGCTCGCCAACCAGCTTGTTGATGCCGTACATAAATTATTGCCACCTACGCCTAAAGCGATCTGGAACGAACGTGGACTTATCCTTGATGTGCTCAAAGTGGGAATGAAGAACGTCTCCAAGAGCGAAGCACCTATTCTGGGAGTATGCCGTACGGAATCACCACTTAAGGATTTGCCGAAAGTGACAAGCTGGCAGGAAGATGGCGGGCCGTTTATTACCCTGCCGTTAGTTTTTACTGAGAATCCGTTGCAGCCCAAGGAGAACAATCTGGGGATGTATCGGCTTCAGCTATATGATGATCAGACTACCGGGATTCACTGGCAAATTCAGAAGGGTGGCGGCTTCCATTATCACGAGGCGGAGAAGCGCGGGGAACCGTTGAACGTTTCCGTGTTCCTGGGAGGACCGCCAGCGATGGTGGCTTCGGCTATTTCACCGGTGCCGGAGCATCTGTCCGAGCTGCTGGTTGCTTCGTTTATTTTGGGCGAGAAGCTGCCGATGGCCGAAAATCCCTTGGGCGGACACCGTATTCCCGCAGAATCAGAATTTGCGATTTCCGGGCTGGTTCCACCATTTGAACGTCGTCTGGAAGGCCCATTCGGAGATCATTTTGGCTATTACTCGTTGCAGCATGAATTTCCGGTGCTGCATGTCAACCATATGTGGCATCGCAAGGATGCGATTTATCCGGCGACCATTGTGGGCAAACCGCGACAGGAGGATTATTATTTAGGTGATTTCCTGCAAAAGCTTCTGTCGCCAGCCTTTCCCATGGTTATGCCCAATGTCCGCTCCTTGTGGACCTACGCCGAGGCCGGATTCCATGCGTTAAGCTCAGCCGTGGTTCGGGAGAGCTATTCCCGGGAAGCCTTGGTATCGGCTTTCCGTATCTTGGGTGAAGGTCAGCTATCGCTGACGAAGTTCCTGATGCTGACGGACAAGCTGATAGATCTGGCAGACTTCCGTCTGGTACTCAAGACCATTCTGGAACGTTTTGACCCGGCCACTGATTTGTTTATTATTAATAATACGTCCCATGACACGCTGGATTACACCGGTCATAAGCTGAATCATGGCAGCAAGGCTATTCTCATCGGGGTGGGTGACCCGATACGGGATTTGCCGCGCACCTATGAAGAAGGCGATATTGCCGAGATCAGCAGCATCCAAGTTTTTCATGACGGATGTCTTGTCGTTTCCGGTGCATCCTATGAGAACGAGCCTGAGCTTGGGCAGAGGCTGCTTGGCCGTCTGCGTGAACGCGGAACTGCCTGGCCGTTCGTGGTTCTGGTGGATGACGCCGAGACGGTGGCTTATGATCAGACGGCATTTTTGTGGACGGTATTTACCCGGTTCAATCCGGCCAATGATATCTATGCTGCCGCCGAGGTGCGCGAGCATCATCTGGCCTACAGCCTGCCACTTGTGATTGATGCCCGTATGAAGCCAGGTTATCCGGATGAGCTGTTCCCAAGGGAGGATATTGTATCCCTGGTTGATCAGCGCTGGAAGTCCTATTTTGTGTGAAACGGAGGTAAACTATGCTTCGCAGCTTGCTTGGTGAACCACCCCGACAAAATGACGGCATCTTCGCACAAACGATGGATGCTATGGCACAGACGGTTCAATTGCTGCAGCGTGAAATTAAAGAGCATCAGGACCCGTCCCATGACTACCGCAAGCTGGAAATATGGACACGTGGACTGATTTTTTCCCTGGAGGAATTGGAGGAGTGCTTGTTCGCCGCGACCTTCTTCCGTAAGAAAGTACGCAAGGATTCGGTGGAGGATATGAACCCGCAGGAGCGGACGGATTATGCGCGATACGTTTATTTTTACAAGGATGGCTTCATTCGTGTGTTCTCGGCGCTGGACAAGCTGGGGACGGTCTTGAACGAATTGTTTGATCTTAAGACCTCCAAGGTGAAGACGCATTTCTCCTACTTTACGGTGCTGCGCCAGTTTGCTTACTTCAAGGTTCATTCCGATCTGGGGGGCAAGCTGAACGCCATCAAGGAGGAGTACCGGGAAACGCTGAACATTTTGCGCAGACGGCGAAATACGGAAGTCCACTATATGAACTCGGAGATGAAGGATGATTTGTGGCAGCGGCATCAGGCCCTTTTCGGCAAGGTGGCGCTGGAGGATCTCGATCAACATATCCGTGACTTGGAACGTGGGTACCAAATGGTGTGTGAAACCTATCTGAGCGTGTTTGGTTATGTTCAGCAGCGCTGGAAGAAAATTGCGGAGAGCTGATTGCTGGGCTGCTGCATTTTTTCTTGTCAATCGTCTGTGAAAATGTCACCTTAACTGTGCTATGAAAATGTCACTTTATTCGTTGGAGCCTCCTGCTTCACCAGGAGGTCTCCGAATAGCTGCTATGCTGTGAATACATAGCATCTTGGAATGAGCTTTGTTTTGTGCTATGGTTAGTTATGGTGTTTACCGTGGATCTCCACGGATGGTTAGGAGCGGGTTTGCGTGGCTGCGCAGAACTCGCTTTTTTTGTTTCCATAGTGGCTGGTATTGGTTTTTCCGTCCTCTTTAAAGGCAAAGC
>NZ_KB895409.1 GCF_000374825.1 Paenibacillus sanguinis 2301083 = DSM 16941 | reverse complement strand
TTCTCTTTTAAGAGTTGTTCTAATTCTCGAAGCCGTTCCACACTGGAGATGGACTCATTCTTGAACTCGCGATATTTGGCTTTCCAGGCATGCAACGTCTTTGCTGGGATGTCCATCTCTAAGGCGATTTCCTCCACCGATTTCGTCTGTTCATGGAGATATTTAGCTGTTTGTCTTTTAAATTCTTCGTTATAGCGATTCCGCTGCTCACCCACGTGAACACCTCCTCAGTTAGTTTTATTATCTTTTTCTCTTAACGAGGTGTCCACTTTTTATTCTAGCTCTAAGGCTCCCTATCAGAGGCTCGGAATCGGTCGGTTTCCGTTAATTCGGTCAGATTAGCTGGAGGATTTCTCGTTAAGTGGTCAATTTGATGGGAAACAGTCCGAAATATAGGGAGGATTTCCTGTTAGTGCGAAAAGGGTGCGTAAAGAATGCTTGGTTCCATATAAGGGATGAGCGTTCATTCCGTATAAGTACATGAAGCAGCAAGGGCAGAAACGGTGCGTTTCTTCCCCTGCTTCTTTTTTATATAAAGAACTTATTGGAATCACCGTAAACGTCCGTGAGTGATATAGTTTTTTAAATCTCTGACCACTCCGGCTCGCACCGCTGCACTTAGCAGCACCAGTGTTACCGGCCCGGCAATAAAGCCAAGAACTCCAAGAAGCTTAAGGCCAATGAACATGGCAATCAGGGTAGGGAGAGCCTCCAGGCCGACATTGCTGGCCAGTACTTTGGGTTCGATGACTTGCCGGACAATTAGGACTACGCCGTACAGGATGGCCAGTCCGATACCAAGCGTGATATCGCCCGAGGCGAAGGCGTAAATGAGCCAGGGAATCATGATCGTCCCCAGTCCCAGATAAGGCAGTAAATCGATCAGTCCGATGAGCAGAGCATAGGTAAAGGCCGAATCCACGCCCAGAATGATTAATCCGATAAGCACGATAAAGGTTGTGATAGAGAGCATAATGAATTGAGCATGCAGATAACCGGATAGAGCCCGCTGCAAGTCTCGCCAGATCTCACCTGCTGTGCTGCGAAAGGGAGCGGGAATAGCCGTGGAGAGGAAGCGCATATTCCGCTCCCAATGGTTGCTGATGAAGAAGGTGGCTAGCAAAACGACCCCTACAATCATAGCCAGATGGGGGAGGGAAGAGATCAAGCTGACGATAAATTCCAGAATATAATTCACCAGACGAGAGACGAAGATGCCTATCTTTTCAGCGGTGTTGTCAATATTTTTGTGAATGGTATTTTCATATCCCGGATTGTTGGCAATAAATCGATTGATCTCTGCCATAATGGATTGGATGCTCTCGCTTTGGGTCCAGGAGATGAACAGGCTACGCCATTCGGCGATACGAAGGTCAAAGGACTCCGTAAGGTGGATAAGCTCCTTAACCAGTCGGGTTAAGGCGGCGGAGAGCACGATGAGGGCGCTCCCGAAGCAAACGCAGAGAGACACTGTCACCGCTAGCCATTTGGGCAATCTGGCATGCTGCTGTAGCCAGAGAACAAATGGATTCATCGCATAGGCGATCAGCCAGGCAATCAGAAATGGATAAATTAAAGGGAGGAGCCAACAAATGGCGGCGATAGCTCCGGCAAGGACGACGCATACCCAACTGATGCGCAGGATACGCTTGACAATGACGTGATCCACAGAGCATTACTCCTTTTTTAAGTCCTATTTCTACGATATTACTTGTCCGCCGGGGGTATTCCATTCTTACATTTTTTAAATAATGTGACATATTTCATTGCATATCCCACTTGTTTTTAAAAAATTCTTTTATTATCGTGATAAAACATTTTGATGCAGGCCTCACCACTCTAGCGGTTCCCATGCCTCTTCAAATCCAGTATGATGGGTAAGTAAGCATTAATAGCCTTGCTTCCGTTTTCAGGAGCCTCGTGCAAGTAGGCCTTACGCCTTCTATTCCTCTAAAATGAAAATGTTTTCAAGGGTGTGTTTGCTCACAAATTGTTAACAAAGGAGAGATGTATCATGACAGCTACGAAAGGCCTGGAAGGCATTGTTGCGGCAAGCTCTTCGATCAGCTCCATTTATGATGGCGTACTCGCTTATCGCGGCATCAATATTGATGATCTGGCAGAACGTGCAAGCTTTGAAGAAACGGCCTACTTGCTGTGGTATGGCAAATTGCCCAATGCATCTGAACTTGAGCAACTGCACAAGCAGCTGAGCGACTATGCTGCAGTTCCGGAGGCGGTGCTTGAGCAGATGAAATTGTATCCGGCGGATGCCAATACCATGGCTGTGCTTCGTACTGCGGTATCTGCGCTTGCGTTGTATGATGATAGCGCAAATGATAACTCCCCGGCAAGCAATCAACTGAAAGCCATCAAGCTTCAGACTCAAATTCCTACTATTATTGCGGCGTTTGCCAGAATCCGTGAAGGGAAAGAACCGGTGCACCCGCTCTCAGGAGTATCCCTTGCTCACAATTTCCTGTATATGTTGACCGGGGAGGAACCGGATGAAGTAGCTATTCGTGCTTTGGACCAGGCGCTTGTTCTTCATGCGGATCATGAACTGAATGCATCTACCTTCTCCGCCCGTGTAACCATTGCGACCTTGTCGGATATTTATTCGGGGGTTACTTCGGCGATTGGTACTTTGAAGGGGCCGCTGCATGGTGGAGCGAACGAAGCGGTTATGAATATGCTCGCTGAAATTGGAACTCTCGAGCAAGCCGAGCCTTACATTAAGCAGAAGCTGGCAAACCGTGAGAAGATCATGGGCTTTGGTCACCGGGTCTACAAGCAGGGCGATCCACGGGCAAAGCATTTGCAGAGAATGTCCCGTCAGTTAAGCCTGATGAAGGGTGATACTACTCTATATGACATTTCCGTTAAGGTAGAGCAGCTTGTAACCAGCCAAAAGGGCCTTAAGCCCAATGTGGATTTCTATTCGGCATCGGTATACACCTTGCTGGGGATTCCGCGTGATCTGTTCACCCCTATCTTTGCCATCAGTCGTTTATCGGGATGGACGGCTCATATCCTGGAGCAACTGGAGGATAACCGTCTCATTCGTCCGCGTGCTGAGTACACAGGAGTTACCAACCAGCGATTTATTCCTATCGAACTTCGATAAGCAGCTATTTGCGGCATCTCCTAGGAATATTGTGTTAAAATGGAGACCGTGAGACGTAGTAAATTGTGTGAATGAGGAGGAAACCGCGATTATGTTGAAATTGGAAAAGTTCGCCCTTCCTACAGAAGGCGAAAAGATTGAGATTCAGGATGGAAAATTGCATGTACCTAATCATCCGGTGATTCCTTTCATCGAGGGTGACGGTACTGGCCGTGATATTTGGAAAGCAGCGAAGCGTGTATTGGATGCCGCCGTGGAAAAAGCCTACGGCGGTGAGAAGAAAATTGCCTGGTATGAAGTTTTTGCGGGTGAGAAGGCCTTCAATACATATGGGGAATGGTTGCCGGCAGATACGCTGACAGCGATTCGCGAATATATTGTAGCCATTAAGGGGCCCCTCACTACGCCGATCGGCGGCGGTATTCGCTCGCTGAATGTGGCGCTTCGTCAGGAGTTGGATTTGTACGTATGCTTGCGCCCAGTCCGTTATTTCGAGGGTGTGCCTTCACCGGTGAAACGTCCTGAACTTGTGGATATGGTTATTTTTCGCGAAAATACGGAAGACATTTATGCCGGTATCGAATACAAGGAAGGCTCCGATGAAGTGAAGAAATTGCTGGCCTTCTTGCAAAATGAGCTGGGAGTTACGAAAATTCGCTTCCCTGAGACATCCGGCCTCGGGATTAAGCCAGTATCTGAGGAAGGTTCGAAGCGTTTGGTGCGCGCAGCAGTGGAATATGCGATTGAGCATGGACGCAAGAGCGTTACACTCGTACACAAGGGCAATATTATGAAGTTCACCGAAGGGGCCTTCAAGAACTGGGGTTACGAGGTTGCAGAAGCCGAGTTCGGCGACAAGGTATTTACTTGGGCTGAGTATGACCGGATTAAGGAGCAATCCGGTACGGATGCGGCTAATGAAGCGCAGAAAGCAGCGGAAGCAGCCGGAAGAATCATCGTGAAGGACGCCATTGCGGATATTGCTCTGCAGCAAGTATTAACGCGTCCAACCGATTTTGAAGTTATTGCGACCTTGAATTTGAATGGTGACTATCTGTCTGATGCACTGGCTGCACAGGTGGGGGGCATCGGAATTGCACCGGGAGCCAACATCAACTATGTTACCGGGCATGCAATCTTCGAAGCTACACACGGCACGGCGCCAAAATACGCCGATTTGGACGTAGTGAATCCGGGATCTGTCATTTTGTCTGGTGTTATGTTGCTTGAGCATCTGGGATGGCAGGAAGCGGCCCAACTGATTTACAAAGGGCTGGAAACCTCGATTAACAACAAAACGGTGACTTATGATTTCGCTCGCCTAATGGAAGGTGCAACCGAAGTGAAATGCTCAGAATTTGCTAATCAAGTAATTAAAAATATGTAAGTACCAAGAATGATACTTCGTTTACATTAATCCTCCCTGACTTGTCGGGGAGGAATTTTTTCTATGAATTTCTTTTGTTTCCTTCTAAAGCTATAATAGATTATAATAAATCTAATTGACGTTGAAAGGGTGGCTGTGTTAATGTATCAGGTCATGATTTTCTTGCACATCATCGGAGCTTTGGCATTAGGATTTTATTTGTTCCTGCCGTTCGTATTTGGGCGTATTGGCAAATTGCCTTTGGCTGCGCGAGAAGGAACGGTATCGGCTGTCAGTTCTCTGAACAGATATGCCCAAATGGGTCTGGTGGTTCAACTGCTGACCGGGGGATACCTGATTGGTAAAGGGGATTATTCGGTGCCGTGGATGATCGTCATCGTGGTATTATTTCTGGCCATCGGGGCTTTCAGTGGAATTATGGGCAAGCCGCTTCGCTTAATACTGGAAGGTATTCGCCAGAATAAGCCAGTAGCGGCAGAGGAAGGCAAACTTCGTACGCTAAGCGCGTTGCTGTCTGTTACCGTCCTGTTGATTTCCTTCTTTATGGTGTTCAGTACAATTATCTAAATTTAGGCAAGCTGATTAATGAACACGACCTGCAAGGCGTATCCCCTGCAGGTTGTGTTTTTTTTGCCGTGCTATCAAGCAAGCAAAGCCCTATGTAGCAGGGTCTTGTTCCACATTTTGCAATTCATCCAGATGGGTGAACATGAGCTTCATGATGTCCAGAGCCAACTGTTTCTCTTTTGGCGAACGGCCCATCACAATTTGTTGAATCTGGTTTAAGAAATGGTCATCGCTGATTTCAATAGAATCATGGAGTAAGTAATCAACGGTAACCCCTAATTGATTGGCCAGCTTGATGAGTGTTTCTAACGACAAGCTGCGTTCTCCCCGTTCAATTTGTCCAATATAGGCGTCCGAAACCTCGATTCGCTCAGCCAGTTTTTCCTGGGTCAAGTGCATTTTATGTCGTTCCTGACGTAGTCTTTTTCCCAATGCCTCGTAGTCCATAACACCCCTCCTGTATTTACCTTAGTGAGAAGCCGAAGGAAAGATAATAAACTACAGGTTTTGTTTTTCTTTACTGAAAGTATGAATTGGGTTATTATGGAATCATGTGATTTACTGTTTTGTACTTGAATGATATATATATCCAAATATAAGGAGAAGTATGATGTCGTCCAAATCTAATTATGTATCGATTATTATTGCTGTAAAAAATCACGGTATCGACTTGTACACCACAATGGAGTCAATGAAGGTCTCTCAGACCGTATTGCCTTACGAGGTAATCATTGTTGATGAGGGCTCGGTGGACGGATGCTGTGACTTTCTAATGAATTACCGATTTGACCATCCGGTGAAGCGGATCAAGGGAGAGCCAGGTATTTCGGCCCGTCATTTGGGGGTTGCTCACGCCAGCGGGAAGTATTTGATCTTCTGCGGCTCGCATTTATATTACGAGGATCACTGGATGGAGCGGCTGCTTGCTCCTTTGATCTCGGGACAGGCCGACAGTGTATCTCCGGTATTTGTGCGAAGCGAACACTCCCAGTATATCGAGCCGCAGGAGATCGGAGGGGTGCTTGGGGGGATTCGACGATATCCGGCACCGCAAGGAGAGCGGGGAGAGATTCCTTGGCTATCATGGGAATGCTTTGCGATCAGTCGGGACAAGTATCAAGAGCTTGGGGGACTGGAGGACGGTTTCTTTGGGAAAGAGATGGAGACGGCTGAATTCTCTTTGCGAACCTGGTTGCTCGGGGGGAGATGTCAGCTTGTTCCGGAGGTTACGCTTATGCAGGTGCTGCGCAAGAATTTCCCCTATGATGATAGCAGGGAGAAATGGGGGCAGGATTTGCTGACATTGGCTTATTTGCACTTCGGGGCTTCGCTGATTACCGCTTGCGAGTCATTGGTGCAAGAAGCTCCTTCGGGTTGGGCCAGTGAACTTCAGGAACTGAGAGAGCGAACCAAGTCCCAGCGTGAGAATTATTTCGACAAGAGAATCCATGATGATGTCTGGTTTTATAAACGATTTGCCATCGAAGCGTAGCAGTGAGGGATAAGGTTGCGGGGTCAGGTCATCCTATTATGGGTAAGGTTGTTTTGAGACGACCGATACCTTAATTGCAAGGAGGATGACTCGTATGACCGAAAGTAAACAAAACAAGCAAACGTTGCCTCCCCAGCACCAGAATCAGCAGCCCGGAATTGAATCGGATATGCATCCGAGCCCAGAATTTGAAGGCTCCTACAAGGCCGCAGGCAAGCTGAACGGCAAGGTAGCGCTTATTACCGGCGGCGATAGTGGAATTGGCAAGGCAGTGGCCGTGGCTTATGCCAAAGAGGGGGCTGATGTGTCTATCGTTTATCTGAGTGAGCATGGCGATGCCGAGGCGGTTAAACGGGAAGTTGAGGAGGAAGGGCGAAGATGTTTGCTCATCAGTGGTGATATAGGAGATGAGAAGTTTGCAGCCCAGGCCGTGGAACAAACCGTGAAGGAACTGGGCCGCCTTGATATTTTGGTGAATAATGCGGCCGAACAGCATCCGCAGAAGGATATAACCGCGATCACGGCAGAGCAGCTAGAGAAGACGTTCCGGACCAACATCTTCTCTATGTTCTACCTGACTCAAGCGGCAGTGTCCCATCTCAAAAAGGGGAGTGTCATCATTAATACCGCCTCTGTCACCGCTTATAGAGGGCATGAGGAGCTGCTCGACTATTCAGCAACCAAAGGAGCCATCGTCAGCTTCACCCGCTCCTTGTCCATGAATTTGGTTGGAAGCAAGGGCATTCGCGTAAATGCGGTCGCCCCTGGCCCGATCTGGACCCCGTTAATTCCGTCTACATTCGATAAGCAGCAAGTCGCCGAATTTGGGGGAAATACCCCTATGAAGCGTCCGGGTCAACCGGAAGAGCTTGCTCCCGCATATGTGTACCTGGCCTCGGAGGATTCCTCTTACATGAGCGGACAAGTGCTGCATATTAATGGCGGGGAAATCATTAACGGTTAGTGAGCTGCCCGACCATACAGAACCCCCGGCTATGAAATTGGTGCCGGGGGTTCTTATGGTTGGCAGCAGTTCTATCCACCAAGGTGACGTTCTGTCTCTGACAATTCGTCCAGGGTCATTTCAAAGCTTGGAGCGAGATGCTTCAGAAAATAAGCTACCTCAGGAAGGTTGAACTGGTTCAGCTTGTCAAGAAGCTGCATCTTGGCCACAGCGAACTCCCGATTGCCGGCAGTAAGCTCCCAAGCGCATTTAAGATAGGCATCCAGGCTATCGGCTGCCTTGACGTATATCATCAATCCGGCATCTGCAGAAGCTGCTGAAGGCTCATGGGGCGATAGCAAAGGAGCGTAAGCCTGATGCAGCCCAGGAGGGACCATGGCCAGCAGGCGCTCGGCAGCAATTTGCTCCATCTCGCGAAAGTTGGCCAAGAGCCGGGGGTTATGATGCTTTACAGGTGTCGGAATATCACCGGTGAATACCTCTGTGGCATCATGGAACAGGGCCAGGGTCACCGCACGCTCGGCATTGAGCTGCTTACCGAACAGGGAGTTGCCAATCTCACACAGGAGGTGAGATAGCAGGGCGACATGATAGGAATGTTCGGCTACATTGTCTGGAGCGGTGCTGCGCATCAAGCTCCATCGTGAAATGGAGCGTAGACGGTACATGTAGGCAGAGAAGTGGTAGCTCAAAGAGATTACCTCGCTTTTTAAAAGTTGTTTGATAACTCAGCTTATCATCACAAGTGGTTCGGGAAAGTGGTTCAGCCATAAGATTTGGATACAGGGGTCAACGCCCATTGCTTCTTATGTTATTATAAATCTGTCAAAGACGATATGGCTATTTCATGAAAAGCCGCAAGTATGTGCTTATTGGGCTAAAGAGAAAATTAGAGAGGGGATTGTTTGGATGATGCAGCAATTCGAGGAAAGCGCGTACCAATTAATTGTGGAAACTTCGACTCACTTGCCGGGAGATGTTCGCCGCGCGGTTAATCGGGGGCAAGCGCTGGAGAACCAAGCAACGCGAGCAGGACTGGCCATGTCGACGATCGCACGGAATATTAAGATGGCGGAAGATCAGGTGTCGCCGATATGTCAGGATACAGGAATGCCAACCTTTGTTGTGCATACCCCTGTTGGTATGAATCAGCTTGAATTGAAGAAGGGGATTCACGCTGCCATTCAGAGAGCGACCAAAGAAGGCAAGCTGCGGCCGAACTCTGTAGATTCTCTGACTGGTGAGAATAGTGGAGATAATCTGGGGGTGGGTACACCGGTGATCCACTTTGAGCAGTGGGAGGCGAGTTACGTAGAAATGCGGCTTATTCTTAAAGGTGGAGGCTGCGAGAACAAGAACATTCAATATAGCCTGCCTGCTGAGCTCGATGGATTAGGCCGGGCCGGCCGGGATCTGGACGGGATTCGCAAGTGCATTTTACATGCGGTCTATCAGGCCCAAGGCCAGGGATGCAGCGCCGGATTTCTGGGGGTGGGCATCGGCGGCGACCGGACTACAGGCTACGAGCTGGCCAAGCAACAATTGTTTCGCAAGGTGGATGATGTCAATCCCAACCCGGACCTGAACCGGCTGGAAAAGTATGTGCTGGAGGCGGCAAATCAACTCGGCATCGGCACGATGGGCTTCGGCGGCAAGGTAACCTTGCTTGGCTGTAAAATTGGAGTTATGCACCGGCTTCCAGCCAGTTTTTTCGTGTCCGTTGCTTATAACTGCTGGGCTTTCCGCCGCCAGGGTGTAACTTTGGACGCATCGACCGGAGCGATTCGCGAATGGCTATATGAGCGGGGCAGTGAGGTTCCTATTGATTCAGTTGCATCAGAGGCGCAAGCTATGGATGGGGATGTTGCAAGTGATCCGACATCTTCTGCGAGCCGGGAAATCGTCCTGCAAGCTCCGGTGAGCGAAGAGCAGATTCGCCAATTGCGGGTGGGTGATGTCGTTATTATTAAGGGCGAGATGCACACAGGGCGAGATGCGCTTCATAAACACTTGATGGAGCATGATTCTCCGGTAGATTTGAACGGAGCGATTATTTATCATTGCGGGCCGGTTATGCTGAAGGATGAGGAAGGCTGGCATGTGAAGGCTGCGGGCCCTACGACCAGTATTCGTGAGGAACCCTACCAAGGCGATATTATGAAGAAATTCGGTATCCGCGCCGTTATCGGCAAGGGCGGAATGGGTCTCAAGACATTGGCTGCGCTTAAGGAGCATGGTGGTGTATATTTGAATGCGATCGGTGGCGCGGCGCAATATTATGCCGAGTGCATCAAAAAGGTGAACGGCGCCCATTTTATGGAATTTGGCGTGCCCGAAGCGATGTGGCATTTGGAGGTTGACGGGTTTGCCGCCATCGTCACAATGGATTCTCACGGAGACAGCTTGCATGAGGGCATAGAGAAGGACTCCCTGAGTAAGCTGTCCACATTTAAGGAAGCGGTGTTCAAATAGAGATGAAAACTTTTCGTACCCGGCTAACGCTGATTTTAATGGGGCTATTGGGTTTATCCATGCTGGCGGCCGGCATGATCATGGCCCAGATGTTTAAGGACTCGCATATTCAGGCACTGGAAGAGAACATGGCCCGTGAGATCAACCTGCTGGAGGCGACCTTTGCATTCGTGCCGGTGGAAGGGAACCCGGATGCATATTCCTACTATGAGGAGCAGGCAGCCAAGCTAAAGGAATTAACAGATTCCCGAGTGACCTTTATTACACTGGAAGGCACAGTGCTGGGAGATTCCGGAGTCGATCCCGAGCGAATGGATAACCATGCTCATCGGCAAGAGGTGGAGTCGGCCAAGGATGGAGCGATTGGCAGTTCTATTCGTTACAGCGACACCATCGGTGAGAATATGCTATATGTAGCTGGCCGGGTATCCTCGGACCAAGGCTTTGATGGATATATCAGGCTCTCCATGAGCCTGGCTACGGTTGAGCAAGGACTGGCCAAGGGCTGGATATGGATGTCAGGTGGATTACTTGTATTGTTTCTGCTTGCCGGTCTGGTCAGCTACCGGGTAGCTGCCGGCTTGACCCGCCCGCTTGAGCAAATTACTCGTGTAGCCCACCGTATATCCAAATTTGATTACGATGCCCGGGTGAAGCTGAATCGCAACGATGAGATTGGTCAGCTTGGGCAGGTCATTAACGGGATGGCCGATAGCTTGCAGCAACAACTCAAACGGATTAGAGATAATGAGGATTTGATGCAGAGTGTACTGGCTAACATGACCGGGGGAATCTTGATGCTCGATGACTCTGGCAAGATTGCCTTGATCAATCGGGAAGCAGAGCGAATCCTGCATATGCGTGGTCGTCAGCTTCTGGGGAAGCCGTATCAAGAGATCAAGCGTAACTATGAATTTACCAAATTCATGGAGGAGGGAATTGAGCATAAGGAAGCGGCACAGGAGGAGCGCGCCGTATATGATCCCGAGGAGAAAATATTGCTGTTCGACAGTGTGCCGATGTTCGAGGATAACGGCAATTATCGAGGGATGCTGTTCCTGCTTCAGGATGTAACGGAAATTCGCAAGCTGGAGCGGATGCGTAGCGAATTTGTTGCCAATGTCTCCCATGAGCTCAAGACACCGATTGCGGCGGTCAAGGGGTTTGCAGAGACCTTGCTGGCCGGTGGGGTTAAGGACGAGGAGACGGCGCGTTCTTTCCTGCAAATTATTTATGATGAAGGAGATCGGCTTAATCGGCTAATCGGAGATATCCTCGATCTCTCCAAGATTGAATCCAAGCGAACACCGCTGGAGTACGCCCCGGTACAGCTTAAGGAATTGTTCGACAGCGTGTACGAGGTGCTGCTTCCCGCAGCCAAGAAGAAGCTGATAACTATGTCGCATGATGTGCCAGAGCACTTGTTCATTGAAGGAGACGAGGATCGGCTACGGCAAATCTTCATGAATTTGCTATCTAATGCGATCAGCTACTCGCTGGAGGGTGGTAAAATACGGGTGCAGGCGGAAATTATAAGTGATGGGGACGAGGAGAAGGTGCGCTTTATCGTCAGCGATACAGGAATTGGCATTCCGAAAAAGGACTTGCCGCGAATATTTGAACGCTTCTACCGGGTGGATAAGGCTCGGTCCAGAGGATCGGGCGGGACAGGGCTTGGGTTATCCATCGTCAAGCACCTTGTTGAACTGCACCATGGCATGATCCGGGTAGAAAGCAAAGTGGGAGAGGGAACGACCTTTGTATTGGAACTCCCCTTAATGCACACTTTAGATGATGACCATGAATAGGTCTTTAGTCAAACTTTGGGATACATTTGAACATATGTAAAATGATTTTGAAAAAAATTTACACCGGGTTAACAATTCCGTGATATGCTGAGCTTGTCATCAAGTGATATTGGTTCATGAATATGAACTTGTACCGCAAACAAATGGGGGGTACTATGACACAGCGTCTACTGGTTATAGAAGATGAACCGACGTTATCCAGGCTTTTGTCGTACAATTTGACGGGCGAAGGCTACGAAGTTGTCGTAGAGGATCATGGACAAGCCGGTTATGAGACCGCATTGCATCAGGAGTTTGATTTGATTTTGCTCGATTTGATGCTGCCGGGAATGAATGGTTTTGAAATTATGTCCAAGCTGAGAAGCGAGGGGGTAAGTACACCGGTCATTATTCTGACGGCCAAAAATGCCGAGGAAGAGGTTGTACAAGGGCTGAAATCCGGTGCGGACGATTATATCACCAAGCCGTTTGGCGTAGCTGAACTGTTGGCTCGGGTAGCCGCGGTGCTTCGCCGCTCTAACGGACAGGAAGAACGGGAGAAGCCGGTCAACCAGGAAAACTCACAAATTGCTCTCGGAGCCTTGACTATATTTCCTGAGAAATATGAGGTCACTCTGAACGGTGAAGCCATTACGCTAAGACCAAAGGAATTTGAGGTTTTGTTGTACCTGGCCCGGAAGCCGGGGGTAGTCATGACCCGGGACGACCTTATGAATGCTGTATGGGGATTCGACTACATTGGCGGGCAACGGACAGTCGATGTGCATGTAAGCTCGTTGCGGAAGAAGCTGGAGCTTGATCCACAGTCGGTCCACATTGATTCTATTCGCGGTGTCGGTTACAAGCTGGTTGTTAACAAGAAAAAAGCGCCCATCATTTAGCAATGATGATGGACGCTTTTTTATTGTACGCCCAGCATGGGCGTCATCTCTAGGGTGAAAGTCCCGAGCGGGGGCTGGCAAGCGCCTACCGTTAGCCAAGGGCAAGGGTGTCCACCGTGAGGTGGAATCTGAAGGAAGCCGGAGGCAAAAGCACGGCCTGAGGTACACGAATCCAATTGGAGGCGGT
>NZ_KB895408.1 GCF_000374825.1 Paenibacillus sanguinis 2301083 = DSM 16941 | reverse complement strand
TGCCTTTAAAGAGGACGGAAAAACCAATACCAGCCACTATGGAAACAAAAAAAGCGAGTTCTGCGCAGCCACGCAAACCCGCTCCTAACCATCCGTGGAGATCCACGGTAAACACCATAACTAACCATAGCACAAAACAAAGCTCATTCCAAGATGCTATGTATTCACAGCATAGCAGCTATTCGGAGACCTCCTGGTGAAGCAGGAGGCTCCAACGAATAAAGTGACATTTTCATAGCACAGTTAAGGTGACATTTTCACAGACGATTGACATAGAGACCTTCTGCTCAAACTACTGATGATCAGCGACATCCTCTCCGCCTTCTTGCTCCAGCGGATTTGCAGGCCTAAGCACCTTGCGCATATTCTTCTCGAATTTGGCACGCGGGACAAGCACGCTATGCTTACAGCCCACACACTTGATGCGAATATCCATCCCCATACGAATAATCTCCATCTCATTGCTGCCGCAAGGATGATTTTTTTTCATTTGTACGATATCACCCAATTGAAATGATTTGCGCTCCACAGCTTTTCCCCCTTTATCATAAAGCCTTAACAGATATATAGCCAAATTTATCAGAAGATCACACGCTTTGATCCATTCATACCTCTCAGACGACAAGCAAAGAGAATACTTGATCAGGCTTACAGAAAGCGGCACTCATGACTGTCGCTCGCTATCCGCTCAAAATTATCCCAGCCCTCTTTGCTCGCCCGATTCGGCCGTCTCCAGCGCTTCCTTCGCATACGTCTGAATTTGACGCTCGACATCCGCACGTACTGCCGGTGGGCAGTGTACGGCAATCCGTACTGCATATTCAGCAGCCGACAGCGATTGGATACCCAGAACATGAGGAACTTGCGAAATAGAGGCCTGTTCTTCTTGCTTGAAGCGCTGCATCGCTGACTCCAGCAGTTGCACCGTTTCTTCCAGTCTTCTGGAGTTGCTAAAAGTAAGATCAACAACGGCCAAAGCCGTCCCAACGGAATAATTGGTCACATTCGTAATCAGGCCATTAGGAATGATATGTACCTCTCCAGTCCAACTCACCAGACGTGTAGAGCGTAAACCAATCATTTCCACCGTTCCCTTCAGCGTCCCCGTTTGAATGACATCCCCCACGGCAAATTGATCCTCTAAAATAATAAAGAAGCCGGTTATTACATCCTTCACCAGACTTTGCGCTCCAAAGCCAATCGCCAGCCCCAGTACTCCAGCACTCGCCAGCAGCGGTGCAAGCTGGAACCCTAGCTCGCCCAGGACCAGCATAATCAAAATAAAATTGCTTGTGACTGAGGTGATATTCTTTAATAGTTCTCCCACCGTCACCAACCTGCGGGGGTTCATTTGCAATCGGCTCTTTTCTTGCTCGCGCAAAGACCGATCAATGATGCGATATATAATATTCACGAATAGCCGGGTCAGCAAAAAAATGATAATAATCTTAAGGCCGGATATGACTACCTCTGACCACATATCCATATTTGTAAACCAGTCCCACCACGTATTTACCTTCCCTGCAGCTCCCATCATTACCATCCCTTTTTAATAACCGTTTCTTCTTATAGAACCACAAGCATCTACGGTTGGGATGCA
Organism: Paenibacillus sanguinis 2301083 = DSM 16941; assembly: GCF_000374825.1. GTDB lineage: Bacteria > Bacillota > Bacilli > Paenibacillales > Paenibacillaceae > Fontibacillus > Fontibacillus sanguinis. Next base: position 13,732 of record NZ_KB895408.1, on the reverse strand, counting down.
ACTTACTCCCTTCTCATCTCAGCAACATACCTGTTCTCCCGTAGGCCGCTCACCATATGCTTACCACACACCACACACTCTAAAGCTTGATGTTATCATATCCGATCTCTGTACGTGAGTAAATCCCGCGAATCTCCACGGTCTCAGACTGGATAATCTGATGAACCCTCTGCAAATCCTCTCCCGGGAACCGAATCGACAAGGCACAACCTGCAGTTATCTCCTTGGGCGTAGGGCACAAATCCATCTCAATCTCGGCATACTCCAGCAACATTTCAGCCCTCAGTGCCTGCTGAGTTGAATCAAAGGCCATGACCAGCCACTCTTCCTCCAAAGTCAGCCCTCCTCTTCTTTCGGTTAAAGAGATTGTTCAAAAAGTCGCCCTCCCAGAACGGGGTTTGTTCCAGAAGTAAATTTGGCATCGTGAATCTTGAACTCAGCCGAGTCAAGCGTAGACTTCCGCACATCGAAACCATAAGCTTCGGCCCTGTAAACCCGACTTTTTGAACTCGCACTATAAGACTTTAGTACGAGTATATAATACCCGCTTCTTCCATATACTATCTACTAAATTCGTAAACTGCAAAGTTAACCAACTACTTATATCTGCAGGGAAAGGAAGATTCTATGTCACAATTGCAATCCTATGTCCCCGAACAGGAAATTCCATATTTAAAAATTCCGCACACAGAGCCGGGGATCCATTCTGCTATTGTCCATCGGTTGTTGTTGCATTTTGCCCAAGTGGTACCCGGCCAAGATATCGTCATCATTTGCATCGGTACAGACCGTTCTACCGGTGATTGCTTAGGACCCTTGGTAGGCACAGCCCTGAGCAAATATAACAGTCCTTACTTCCACCTGTACGGTACTTTGGAAGAACCTGTTCATGCCATGAATTTAAAAGAAACACTGGAGTACATCCAGCATTCCTATAACAATCCGTACATTATCAGCATTGATGCCTGCTTGGGTCAATCGGCCAGCATAGGCTCCATTCAGGTTGTACAAGGACCTCTCCGTCCCGGTGCGGGTGTAAATAAACAATTACCGCCGGTTGGCGATATCCATCTCACAGGAATTGTCAACGTCGGCGGCTTTATGGAATACTTTGTATTGCAGAACACCAGATTAAGTCTTGTTATGCGGCTTTCAGAAATTATTTCCACAAGCTTACATAGTGCCATTCGAGAATGGAATCGGGGGTTTATTGCCTTGTCACAGCCAGGGCAATAGCCTCTCGTTCTTCCGGGGATAACGCATGGGTGGACTCCCCATGCTCCAGACCTTTCGCATATACGAAGGAACCATCCCGATTATAAATACCTGTTATCACAACTCCATCCTGAAGCTCATTAACAATTGCAATCGAGAAGCTTAAATCATTACCGGTCTCCCCAAATGCATTATATCGCTTAATACCGATATTCCCCTTCTGTAGAGGCAATTTTGCTTGAACCGTTGTCAGCTTGCGAATTAGTTCTTCCTGAACATCCTCCATCTTGCCCTGCTGCATTTTGAGATCGATTAGCACATCTTCCAAATGCTCTATTCCGGTGCCTTCCATCATCAGCTCATATTTTCTTCTCATCTTGCGCAGCTTGCTGCCTTGGACTAGATTCCAAATTAGCAACCCAATAAGCAATAACGCAATTCCTCCAACAACCCAAACTAGTTGCTCAAAGATGAGATCATTCCATTCCTGCATGCTATTCGTCTTCTCCTCTTTGCTTAAATTCCCTTTCTGTTGCCTATGGTTGACAGTGCATGAATAAGAGCTTCAACTTCCTGTATGGTCGTTGCGTAACCTACGCTGGCACGGACAGCTCCCCCATTCAACGTTCCAGCAGCTTCGTGCCCAAGCGGCGTGCAATGATATCCGGCACGTACTGCAATCCCATATTCTTTATCCAGCTTGAAGGCAACTTCCGATGCATCTCGCTGATCAAGATTGAAAGAAACAATCCCTGTACGAGGTTGTCCCTTTTCTGGTCCCAGAATTGTTATGCCCGGTATCTGTCCCAAAGCCTCCAGCAAATATTGTGTCAGCTTCCATTCATGCCGGTATATCCTCTCAACGCCCTGCTCCAGGACATAAGCTACTCCTGCTCCCAATCCGGCAATGCCCGGCGTGTTGGCTGTCCCTGCTTCATAGCGGTCGGGGCGCACCTCCGGTTGCTCCGTTGCTTCTGATTGACTGCCTGTCCCTCCATGCAGCAACGGCTCCAGATAAAGCTGTGGGCTGATATATAAGCCTCCTGTACCTTGTGGACCCAGCAGCCCCTTATGTCCGGGAAAAGCCAACATATCAATTCCCATTTCCTGTACATTGATCGGATACCCGCCCGCAGTTTGAGCTGCATCCACAAGCAGAATAGCACCGTGCTGATGAGCCAGGCTAGCGATCTCTTGAACAGGCAAAATGCTTCCCAGCAAATTGGAGCTATGGGAGCATACAACTAAACGTGTATGTGGGCGAAAAAGTTTCTTCATTTGTTCCAGATTCAATTGTCCCTCGTGATCAACTTCAACATAGTCCACTTCTATCCCGATCGTTCGCTTCAAGAATTCCAAGGGACGTCTGACGGAGTTGTGCTCGACCATTGTCGCGAGGACATGCTCCCCTGGCTTTAGCCAACCCTTAATGGCCAAATTCAGTGCAGCTGTTGTATTAGAGGTAAATGAGATGTCATTGGGGTTGGAAATATGAAATAGCTGAGCAAGCGCGGCTCTCGTTCGATATAGCGCCCTCCCTGCTTGCAGCGCCATTCCATGATTGCCACGCCCTGCATTAGCAGAAGCACCATTGATGGCTTCCAGCACAGCCGCTCCTACGCTAGGAGGCTTTGGCCATGACGTTGCTGCATAATCCAGATAGATATGAGTTTGCATGACAAGCTCCTCTCTAACGATCTGTCCTCATCTCGAAACAACAACCGTTCAGATAAATAGCGTTTATCGACATGCTTTCACTAAGGATAACTGCTCTTGATAAAAGTTTTCCTTATACTGATTGAATGATTAAACTTTGTGGAAATCCTATACACTCTATCATTATCAAGAAATGACATATCCCTCTTCCTTGGAAGAAAGGTATGTCATTATCTTTTTTAACAAAAGCTTTAGCTTAGCATGTCCAACAGACGTTGCAAATCCTGTTGGCTATAATAGTTAATCTCAATCTTGCCTTTTTCTTTATTAGCTTTAATCTTCACGGTTGTTTTATATCGTTCACGCAAGCTCTCTTCAACCTCTTCGATATAAGGGTCCCGTTTTTTATTGGTGTTTTTTGGTTTTTCCTTTTTTATACGATCCGTTTGCTGTACCGCATCTTCAAGATCACGAACACTCCACCCGTGTTCAATACATTGTTGTGCCAACTGCTTGATCATCGTAGCATTCTTTAAACCAACCAAGGCACGAGCATGTCCCATGGATAATGTTCCACGTGAAACATATTCCTTCACTTCTTCTGGAAGCGAAAGTAAACGCAAAAAATTAGCGATATGAGAACGTGATTTACCCACCTTCATGGATAATTCTTCTTGGGTTAATTGGAATTGATCCATCAGCCCTTGGTAAGCCACCGCAACTTCCATAGCATTCAGGTTCTCCCGTTGCAAGTTCTCAATCAGGGCGATCTCCATGACTTGCTGATCAGAAAAGGAGCGAACAACAGCCGGTATAGTTGCATTACCACAATATTGGGAAGCACGGAATCGGCGTTCCCCAGCAATGATCTCATAACCCTTCAACACACTGCGGACAATGATAGGTTGAATAACTCCATGCTGTCGAATCGATTCAGCCAACTCTCGAATGGCCTCTTCGTCAAAGGTTTTACGTGGCTGATAAGGATTCGCCCGAAGTTGATTCAAAGGTATTTCCACTACTTTATCATCGTCCTGTATCGACAATGCCGGAATTAATGCGTCTAATCCCTTACCCAAGCGCTTATTCATAAGAGACCACTTCCTTTGCCAACTCTAAATAGACCTCCGCGCCCTTTGAGCGAGGATCGTACGTAATGATAGATTGACCATGGGACGGCGCTTCACTAAGCCGCACGTTACGTGGAATTACTGTTCTATATACCTTCTGTTGGAAATATTTTTTGACCTCTTCAATAACCTGAATACCCAAATTCGTTCTGGCATCAAACATGGTCAATAATACTCCTTCAATTTGCAAAGAGGTATTTAAATGCTTCTGTACCAAGCGAACCGTGTTCAACAATTGGCTCAACCCTTCCAAAGCATAATATTCACATTGGATAGGAATCAGCACTGAATCGGCCGCAGTCAATGAGTTAATAGTCAAAATTCCAAGTGATGGTGGGCAATCGATCAAAATATAATCATATAAATGACGAATCGGTTGCAGTGACTTTTTCAATCTTACTTCACGAGAAATTGTGGGAACCAACTCAATCTCCGCACCTGCCAATTGGATGGTAGCCGGAATAATATGTAAGTTGTCAATTTCTGTAGGCGCAATGGCATCACGCGGATTGACTTCATTAATCAGCACATCATAAATACAATTTGCTACATCTGCTTTATTAATACCAACACCACTTGTTGTGTTTCCCTGGGGATCGATATCAATAAGCAGCACTTTTTTTCCAATTGCCGCAAGCCCGGCTCCCAAATTGACGGAAGTCGTCGTTTTTCCGACGCCACCCTTTTGGTTAGCTATCGCTATAATTTTAGTCAATCCAGTTCACCTCAATATAATAGAAGAATCTCTTTGTAGAACTTCAAGTTTGTAATCTAAGCTGCCGCTACAAAAAGACCAATAGCAATCCATGGTGAATCACCTGAAGGTCGATTGCGCGTTCAATGTCTTCGTATAGCCGAAAAAGAAGCTGACCTGCAAACCTGGCGGTCAGGGTCAGCATATCCCTATTATGAACGTTTCGGAATTTGAATCACAATCTCGTAATGATCCTCATGGTCCTTCTCTTCCGTCTTGATTTCCAAGCCCGAGCCGGTCACCATATCAATTGATTGACGAATTGTGTTTAATGCCAGCCGAACATCTTTCGTAAAGGAAATCCGTTTAGAAGGAGACTTCTTATTTTTGGCTACTTCCTTATAAAAAGCAATTCTCGCTTCCGTCTGCTTCACATTAAGCTCTTTACTAACAACTTCACCGAGCACCTTCAATTGCAATTCTTCCGTATCCAGCGATAACAAGGCACGAGCATGACGCTCCGTAATCTTCCGTTCCATCAGCGCCGTCTTAACACCTTCAGGAAGCTGCAACAGCCTGATCTTATTTGCAATCGTTGATTGGCTTTTCCCCAAACGCTGAGCCAAGCTTTCCTGAGTTAATTGATGAAGATCAATCAAATTCTGATAAGCCACAGCCTCTTCGATAGAGGTTAGTCCCTCTCGCTGCAGATTTTCAATTAATGCGATTGAAGCTGCTTGCGAATCATTGAAATCACGTAAAATGGCAGGAATGGTTTCAAGTCCTAGCTTTTTTACCGCGCGCCAACGGCGTTCACCAGCAATAATCTCATACTTATCATTTCGAAAACGTACTACTATAGGCTGGATAACACCGTGCGTACGAATAGTTTGACAAAGCTCCTCAATCTTATCGTCGTCAAAAATGGTCCGCGGCTGATAAGGACTACCGACAATTTCCCCCACCGGAATTTGTCTTACTTCATCTCCGCTGCTTCGTTCGGCTAAACCGAACAATTTAGAAAATTGTTCTTTCATTCCGTCAATTACCACCTAGTTTCATAGTGACATAAGGACAAGCCTTACGGATATCCCAGATATATCTATTCTACCACTTTTTTCTCTATAATCCTATGATCTTATTTTGCTAAATGTTCAATCCCCCTTAGACCATGTTTCACGTGGAACAATTTACTAAGGGGGATTTCCTCACATTCGCTACATTAATGGCGCTTTTGCAGGGGTACCTGCCTTGCGTGGATATTTCTTGGGTGTTACTGCCACCTTATTTACAATAACTAAATGTCGTTCCGATTGTTCCATTGGCAATACGAATTGCGGTGTCTTAACGCATTTCCCCTTTAACTCGGATAAGCTAAACGCTGCCTCTTTCAGCTCATCCTTGGGGTCACTCCCCTTCATCGCTACAAACATCCCACCTGGCTTGGCAAAGGGCAGACAAAATTCATTTAATACGGCCATCCGGGCTACAGCGCGAGCCGTTACCAAATCAAAGGAATCACGAAGACCTGCCTGTCGAGCCAGATCCTCGGCACGACCGTGGAGCAGTTGTACGTTCATAAGCCCAAGTTCATCGACTACGTGCTGCAAGAACTGTATCCGCTTATTCAGTGAATCTACAATGGTTAGCTGCAAATGAGGGTAACAAATTTTTAAGGGAATGCCGGGAAACCCCGCCCCTGAACCAATATCAGCCAAGGAACAAATCTGATCCATAGGCACATAAAAAGCCAGGCTTAACGAGTCATAGAAATGCTTAATATATACTTGTTCCCGATCCGTAATCCCTGTTAGATTCATCTTTTCATTCCAGGACACTAGTTCATCATAATATCGTTCAAATTGCTGTAGCTGCCTTGCTGAAAGCTCCAATTGATGCTCTTGCAGCAGGGTGCAAAATTGGAATTGTACAGAATCCACCTTCTTACCCTCCTGCCGCCGTAACCCGGTTGAAGTGCTCCAGATAAACGAGCAAAATAGAGATATCCGCAGGGGTCACTCCAGAAATTCGCGAAGCTTGCCCAATAGATATCGGACGAATTTTTGCCAATTTCTGCCGAGCCTCCATGGCCAGACCTTGAATATCATCATAATTGATTCGTTCAGGCAATTTTTTCTTTTCCATTTTTTGTAACTTTTCAACATGCAGTAATTGCTTTTCTATATACCCGGCATATTTAATTTGGATTTCGACTTGCTCCTGCATATCCTCATCCAATTCAATCTCAGAAGGAGAGACCTGGCTAATTCCTTCGTAACTGACTTCGGGTCGGCGTAAGATCGTCAATAGATTGCTCCCGTCCTGAATAGGGGCGGAGCCTACCGACTCCAATAGCGCATTAATTTCTGAAGGACGTACCTTTGTCACTCTTAAGCGTTCGATTTCCTGCTCTACCTTATGCTTTTTGTCCATAAAGCGGGCGTAGCGTTCCTCAGAAATTAAGCCAATTTCATAACCAATTGGCGTTAAGCGCAAATCGGCATTATCATGACGTAGCAACAAACGATATTCTGCCCGGGAAGTCAGCAGTCGGTACGGCTCATTGGTTCCTTTGGTGACCAGATCATCAATCAGCACGCCGATGTATCCCTGAGAGCGGTCCAGAATTACCGGCTCTTTCCCTTGTACCTTGCGCGCCGCATTAATACCCGCCATAATACCTTGTCCCGCCGCCTCCTCATAGCCGGATGTACCATTGATTTGTCCTGCTGTGAACAAACCAGACAGCCGCTTCGTTTCCAGCGAAGGCCATAGCTGCGTAGGAACTACCGCATCATACTCAATCGCGTACCCGGTACGCATCATTTGCACATTTTGCAGACCTGGCACGGAACGAAGCATCTTCAACTGAACCTCCTCCGGCATACTGGTGGAGAATCCTTGTACATAATATTCCGACGTATTTTTCCCCTCTGGCTCCAGGAAAATCTGATGCTTTGGCTTATCGCTAAAGCGGACGATTTTGTCCTCAATGGACGGACAGTAACGGGGTCCAGTTCCTTCAATCACTCCAGAGAACATCGGAGCACGGTGCAGGTTCTCATTGATGATCCGGTGAGTATCCTCCGACGTATAAGTCAACCAGCAAGGCAATTGTTCATTATCCGAGGACTGTGTCTCATACGAGAAGAACTTCGGCTTGGCATCCCCAGGCTGAATTTCCGTTTGCGAGAAATCAATCGTATCCTTATGCACCCGCGGCGGCGTACCTGTTTTGAAGCGAACCAATTCCAGGCCAAGCTCTTTCAAATTTTGCGACAAACGCACCGAAGGCTGTTGGTTATTAGGACCACTTTCATACATCAGCTCGCCCATAATGATTTTGCCCCGCAGATAGGTTCCCGTCGTCAGTACCACCGCGTCAGCCCGATAAGCTGCCCCTGTCTTCGTCACTACACCAACGCAGCGATCTTCCTCAACGATTAGTTCCTCCACCATGCCCTGAAGCATCGTCAGTTTTGGTTCCTTCTCCATCGTTTCCTTCATCGTGTGCTGGTACAAGAATTTATCCGCTTGCGCCCGCAGCGCGTGAACCGCCGGACCTTTCCCGGTATTCAGCATCCGCATTTGAATGAACGTTTTATCGATGTTCCGTCCCATCTCCCCGCCCAAGGCATCCACCTCGCGCACCACATGGCCCTTTGCCGGCCCCCCAATCGAAGGATTGCACGGCATAAAAGCAATCATATCCAAATTAATCGTGACCACCAGCGTACGGCAGCCCATCCGCGCAGCAGCCAAAGCCGCTTCACAGCCGGCATGTCCTGCTCCGACCACGATCACATCATAGTTTCCAGCATCGTAACTCATTCGTCTACCCCCTTTGCCTTAACCTTGCGTATTCTGTCCGTAACATCATACCATGAACCGGTTCCGATGATACGTCCTCCAATTATTTCCCCAAGCAAAATTGCGAAAAAATCTGGTCAATCAGCGCATCTGGTGCCGAATCGCCAATCACTTCACCCAATTGCTCCCAAGCCAGCCTTACATCAATCTGCAAAATATCGATAGGAATCCCGCTATCCGCCGCTTCATACGCATCAGCAAGCGACTGCTTGGCCTGCTTGAATAGCGCAATATGCCGCACATTCGTAACATAGGTCAAATCATTGGACTCCAACTGGCCCCCGAAGAATAAGGTAGCAATGACTTCCTCCAGATGATCCAGCCCCTGTTCCGTCTTGACCGATAGCTCAACCACCGATTCCTCGGAAAAATAACGCCGTACGACCTCGCGATCCAACTGTTGCGGTAAATCCATCTTATTCAGCAAGACGATCGCCGTTCTGCCCTTCAATTGCTCCATCAGGGCAATCTCGTCCTCATGCAGCGGCTCAGCCCCGCTCAGCACCAGCAGGATCAGATCTGCGTCAGTAAATGCTTCTCTGGAGCGCTCCACCCCGATCTGCTCGACCACATCCATCGTCTCGCGGATCCCCGCCGTATCCAGCAGCTTGAGCGGAATCTGATTAATCGTTACATATTCCTCAATCACATCCCGCGTCGTTCCCGGAATATCAGTTACAATCGCCTTATTCTCCCGGGCTAACGCGTTCATCAGCGAGGACTTGCCGACATTCGGACGGCCGACAATCGCCGTTGTAATGCCTTCTCGCAAAATTTTGCCCTGATTGGCCGTCTTCAGCAGCACATCAATGCCTTCCGACACTGCGGCGCATTTCTGCTTGATAAACTCCATTGTCATCGATTCCACATCATGCTCCGGATAATCGATGTTCACCTCAATATGCGCCAGCGTCTCCACCAGCGTATGACGCAATGCTGATACCTTGCGCGACAGCTCGCCGCCAACCTGCTTCAGCGCTACCGAGAAGGCCCGATCCGACTTCGAGCGGATCAGGTCGATAACCGCCTCCGCCTGCGACAAATCGATCCGCCCGTTCAAGAACGCGCGCTTCGTGAACTCGCCCGGCTCCGCCAGTCGAATCCCCCGCTGCTGGAGCAGCAAATCCATCACGCGCTTGACCGAAAAAATCCCGCCATGCGTACTGACCTCCACCACATCCTCCGTCGTGAAGGAGCGCGGCGCACGAAACACCGTCACCAGCACCTCTTCCAGCTTCTCCTCCGTGGCCGGATCAACAATAAAGCCATAATGTACCGTATGACTTTCCGCCTCCGGCAACGCCGTCTTGCTGCGGAACAAGCGTCCCACCTCGTTAATCGACTCCGGCCCGCTCACGCGAATCACCGCGATCCCGCTCTCACCCACGGCCGTTGAAATGGCCGCTATCGTATCGGTTAGCATCTATTTCACCTCACTAGTTCTTGTTGTAAATATCATTGTAGCAAACAAATTCGTGAATGGGGCCGTTCCGCAAGTCGTATGATCCTCCGATCGCTATTGCCATGGGATTGTCTGGATTGATTAACACCCTACAGGGTTACAATCCCATGGCAAAGGCGAACACTTCCGTTTCTCCAGATTCATACGCCCCGCTCCACTAATCCATCTCACTCACCCAGCACACCTGCTCAAGTATCTCTACTCTCGCTTCCCTGACTACACCCACACGCCCTGCTCCACAGCCCAAGCGCATCCCGTAGGGACAGCGCCTCCTTGCTCGTCAACCACTCCCAGCGTTCTATACAACTCTCCTTACTCTCGCTTCCTTGATTACAGCCACAAAACAGCACCACAGTAAAGGCGGGCCCCGAAGGGGCGAAAAGCCGACTCGTTACTCGCCAAATCTCAGATTCGCCGAAAGCAGTAGTGTCCCCATCAGCCGTGCCAGGTAACCCGGGCGAGCCAAAAGTAAGACGTACCCGAAGGGGGAAAAGCGCTCCACGCACCAAACATCAAGCGCATCCCCGCAGGGGACAGCGAGCAGGAGCGCCTCACTCCCTCCCACATTCCTCCAGTTTGCGGGAGCCCAGAGGGCAGCGAGCCCTCGGGCGCCCTCCCTTACAGTAAGGGAGGGGTGGGGAGGGTTGAGAAAAAATAAACGCAACGACCCCCACCCGGCTTCACGCCGAGCAAACGTCATTGCGTCTCATTCATCTGCCTTGCTTCAATGCAATCACCACTCGCCGATTAGGTTCATCGCCTTTGCTATAAGTCTTGACCTCCGGGTGATCCTGAAGTTGGGAATGAATCACTTTGCGCTCCTGCGGTGACATTGGCTCCAGCGTAACCTCTTTGCGTGTACGAACAACCCGTCCGGCCAATCTGTCGGCAAGCTCCTCCAGCGTCTTCTTCCGGCGTTCCCGAAAGTTCTCGGCATCAAGGATAATACGGATAAAGCTATCGGAATAACGGTTAGCGATAATATTCGCCAAGTATTGCAGGGCATCGAGGGTTTGTCCTCTCCGCCCAATTATCAATCCCAAATCACGGCCCGAAATGTTCAGTACGGTGCTGTCTTTGCCTTGGACGATCTCGACCTTCACATCGAGGCCCATATTCTCGCCGACGTCCCGTACAAATGACGCCGCTTCCTCATAGGGGTTCTTCTCACCGAATGTCTTCTCCTGCTGATGTACAGATTCAGGCATGCGGAGCGTAGAAGCACTTCCTTGCGAAGAGGGTACTGACCGGGACGGTTCCAGCAAAGTAAGCTCTACCTTTGCTGCCTTCACCCCGATCAGACCCAGGAATCCTTTTGATGGCTGCTCCAACACATTCACGGCGACTTGATCCTCGGTGGTGCCAAGCTTGGCCAATCCTTGTCTTACAGCATCTTCAACGGTTTTTCCCGACGTCACAATTTTATTCATTTCGATTTTTTTGCCTCCTTGGCACCTCTGCCACCGGGATGGCCGGCTTTTAGATTGGAGCCGCCACGCTTCTTATTCGAAGAAGAAGTAGTAGCCGAATCGGCTCCCGCTACAGCAACAACCGGGTCCTTCTTACGATAAATGAAGAAGTTCTGCCCGATCGTGTACAGGTTACTGTATACCCAATACAATGGCAAGGCAGCAGCGAAGTTATATGACATTACAAAAATCAATACAGGGTATACCCACATCATAAACGCCATTGGCCCTTGTGCGCCTGCCGGGTTGATGTTCGACATCATCTTTGTTTGAATGAATGTCGTAAGCGCAGCGATGGCTGGCAAGATAAATAGCTTGTCCGGTTCACCTAGCTGCAGCCACAGGAAGGAGTGCTCCCGAATGGCAGAATTGTAGAAAATCGAATTATATAACGCAATGAACACTGGCATTTGAACAATTAAAGGAAAACAACCGGCCATCGGATTGACCTTATACTCCTGGAACAGCTTCATCGTTTCCTGCTGCTGCTGCTCCGGATTATCCTTGTATTGCTCACGAATCTTCTGCAATTGCGGCTGAATCGCCTGCATCGCCTTGGAGCTCTTCACCTGCTTCAATGTCAGCGGTAGAATTAATGTCCGGACAATCAGCACCAGAACTAAAATCGCAAGACCATATTCGCCATTAAACCACTTGGCGAACGTATCAAGGGCATACGAAAAGTAGTAGACCACATTCGCGGTCCACCACGAACCTTCTTTCATACTCTCAGTAGTAGTTGCTACATTAACATTTTGTGTCCCGCAGCCGGCAAGTACAGCAATCAGCCCGACTGCCAGAAGGAGAAGAAGCCATCTTCTTCGGTTAGTCATCAATCGCGACACTTCAAAACCCCTCTCTTAACCTATCCATTCAACGTAAATCATAACATATTTAAAGGGACAAGGAAACAAAGCTGCTCAACGCCCGAAAGGCCGCAGCAGTGCGGCTTTTCGCAGCACATGAAGCACGCTTTTTTCCAAGATTTTATAGTCCATTCCAACAGCTCCGGCACGCACGATCAAAATCAGATCAACATGATCACGAATTTCAGCCTCATGCAGCCGGACAATTTCCTTCAGCATTCGCCGCATTCGATTACGCACGACAGCGTTGCCGATTTTTTTACTGGCGGAGACCCCTAGTCGAAAACGTTCAATATCGGGTTTATTGGACCAATACACAACGAGTTGCCGATTAGCGTAGGATTTGCCGAACCGATAAATACGGTTGAAGTCGGCACGATTTCTCAAACGAAGTTGTTTATGCACGAGTAAATCTCCTTGATTCGCGGCTACTGTTATAGAGGTTGTCCAAAAAGTCGTCTTCCCAGAACGAAGCTGTTCGAGGAGTAGATTCGACATCAAATCTTGAATTCAGCCAGGCCAAGCGTAGGCTTCCGTAGTATGTTTCCTTCCGAAACATTGGAGTTGCTCACGCACCCCTGCTTCCGAAGTCATTTTCTCCGAAAACGTGTAGCCCCGCCACTTACGTCCCTAACTTCATCGGGGCTCAAGCGTTTGGAAAAACGCACATCGGAAGCCTAAGCTTTGGTCCTGTAAACCCCACTTTTTGAACAAGCACTTAACAAGCACTTATAGTATAGACCAACTATCGCAGCAACCTATCGATTAATACAAAAAAAAGACCACCGCGGTGGTCTTTACGCACGCTTTACGCACTCAATACTTTTCTGCCTTTGAGACGACGAGCAGCGAGAACCTTGCGGCCGTTTTTCGTGCTCATTCTTTTACGGAAACCGTGAACCTTTTTACGTTTGCTCACATTTGGTTTGAAAGTCGGTTTCATCTATTGCACCCCCTCACAGGAAATCATCTACACTTAAATAACAATAACTAATAACCAGCGTCTATGTTTACCATTTTCATATCCACAGAAAATGCCTTTTTACATTTAATCATACCAGCTTTAAAAAGTCAACCAAACTTGAGGTCTTCCTGTTATTCTTCTGTGATAATGTCACCCTATAACTGTTCTGAGATAATGTCACTATGGGACAGGAGACATTCACATTGACAAGAGCAGAATTAAAGAAGGTAGTTGTGGTGGAAAAAATTCTTGGGGGACATATGACGAACAAGGAAGGAGCAGCGGCTCTAGGGCTGACTGAACGCCAAATCATTCGATTAAAGAAGAAGTTCATCGCTGAGGGAGGAGCGCAAGGATTGGTTCATAAGAACCGGGGAAGGAAACCGATTCATGCTTTAGACAAGGA
>NZ_KB895407.1 GCF_000374825.1 Paenibacillus sanguinis 2301083 = DSM 16941 | reverse complement strand
TGTGGCACCAAGGACAAGCTTTGCCTTTAAAGAGGACGGAAAAACCAATACCAGCCACTATGGAAACAAAAAAAGCGAGTTCTGCGCAGCCACGCAAACCCGCTCCTAACCATCCGTGGAGATCCACGGTAAACACCATAACTAACCATAGCACAAAACAAAGCTCATTCCAAGATGCTATGTATTCACAGCATAGCAGCTATTCGGAGACCTCCTGGTGAAGCAGGAGGCTCCAACGAATAAAGTGACATTTTCATAGCACAGTTAAGGTGACATTTTCACAGACGATTGACACCAAACTTGAGGTCTTCCTTCCTTCCATCACCAATATTTTTAAATTATACACAATCCACAAGGCACGACTTGTCAATTTGGTTTTCCACAGCCCTTTTTCTTTTCCAAACACATAAAGTTATGCACATGTGGAAAAGTTTTTCTAAAGAGGTTGTTCACTAATTTTTCTTTTGATCACAAATCAGCTCAAAAAAGTGACTCGACGCGATTTTGAATTCAGCCGGGCCTAAACGTATGGCTTTTAAAAGCTCATGTCCCATGCTTTCCGGAGTCGTTTTCTGCGAAAACGTGCAGCTCCGCTGCTCAGTCCATAGCTCCATTCAACATAAGATTTTTTAGCCTTTCCTTGTTTCACTAGATGTAGTATTATTGAAAATATTAAGTTGTATACAAGTATACTAGTTTACACATAAGGGGTGGATTTATTTATGAAATTAGGTATGATTGGACTCGGAAAAATGGGCTTTCACCTGGTCATCAACCTCCTGAAACATCAGCATGAAGTCGTCGCTTATGATACCAATGAGTCATCGGTTGCCTTGGCCGCTGCCAAAGGAGCTATTGCCGCTAGCAACCTGGAGCAATTGGTCAGTTCTCTGGAATCGCCGCGGGTGATTTGGGTGATGGTCCCGGCAGGTCATGCTCTACGCTCTGTAGTAGAATCGCTTACTCCCCTGCTCGATCAGGGCGATATTATTATTGATGGGGGCAATTCGCATTATCAGCATTCGCAGGAACTCGCTCAGCAACTGGCTGCGCATCATCTTCACTTTATGGACATAGGTACTTCCGGAGGTGTGGAGGGTGCTGAGCAAGGCGGATGCTTCATGGTCGGTGGAGACGAAAATGCCTTTCATTATATTGAACCCATTTTGAAGGACATCGCTGTTCAGAACGGCTATATGTACACCGGACCTGCGGGTAGCGGCCATTTTCTGAAAATGGTGCACAACGGTATCGAATACGGTATGATGCAGGCGATCGCCGAAGGCTTCGAGGTGCTGGACAAAAGTCCTTATGACTACGACTTTGAACAAGTAGCCGGGGTTTGGTCCAATGGTTCGGTCATCCGCAGCTGGCTGATGGAACTGGCGCAAAATGCCTTCTCCAAGGATCCGAAGCTTGAAAAGCTGCGTGGTGTCATGAATTCCTCAGGTGAAGGCAAATGGACGGTGGAAACTGCTCTGGAATTGCAAGCAAATACGCCGGTAATCGCTATGTCTCTGTTTATGCGCTATCGTTCACTTCAGGAGGACACTTTTCACGGTAAAGTTGTAGCTGCCTTGCGCAATGAATTTGGAGGGCATGCCGTCGAGACCTTGGGCTAATACGTGTGCAGCCTGGTTTCCCAATTCCGGGAATTTCGTGCTATGATCAAGGTATTTAAGTACCATAACGGATGAATATAGTGGGTTCGTTTCCCGGATAGGAGTCATAAAAGTATGCAATACCCTTCTACGTGGTTGACAGGCAGCTCTCTTGGCGAGTCCATCGCTGCAGAGCTTAGGCTGCGCATTATCAATGGTACGCTAAAGCCTGGGGAGGTACTGTCAGAGAATCGTATCGCCGGGGACTTCGGCACTAGCCGTTCTCCGGTCCGCGAAGCGCTCAAGACGCTCTCCGGTGAAGGACTGATTACCCTGCAACGCATGGGAGCCGTGGTGAATGGCCTGAGTTTGAACGATGTGAAGGAATTGTACGATGTCCGCTATTTGATCGAGAGCTTTGCCTGGAAGCATTTGGCGGCCCATCCGGAGGAACTGATAGCTCCCCTGGCCCAAAGCATCGACAAGATGGAACTGGCCGGCAAGCACCTTGATGTCGTTGAATTTGCTTATCAGGACATCTGCTTTCACGAAATTATCATTA
The DNA here is from genome assembly GCF_000374825.1 of Paenibacillus sanguinis 2301083 = DSM 16941. Classification (GTDB taxonomy): domain Bacteria; phylum Bacillota; class Bacilli; order Paenibacillales; family Paenibacillaceae; genus Fontibacillus; species Fontibacillus sanguinis. The sequence goes on along the minus strand of NZ_KB895407.1, from coordinate 14,719 downwards.
ATGGAGCCAAGCATACACGTATCTTGCATTTATGGACCAGCATCCGGCAGATTGTGATGACTGTTATGCTGGTAACGACACAAAATATCCTTTCGCAAAATGAAGATAAAATTAGCTATGTCGTAGATAAGCATCGCAAGCTGCTGCAAGGGCTGGAATCGCGGGATAGTGAGGTGATCCAGCGCAATGTGGAAGAATATTTCTCCGATTCCTTTGAAACCCTGCACTCCAGCATGCCTCATGAATAGATAGAGAGGTGAATTTGAAGTTGCTGAACTATATGATCGGTCTCGATATCGGGACAACCAGCACGAAGGCGGTATTGTTTGAACGCAGTGGGCGACCCTTGGCTACTGCCAACCAGGAATACCCGCTCTACACTCCTTCCCCTTTCGTAGCCGAACAAGATCCGGAAGAAATTTTTCAGGCCGTCCTTTCAGTCATTGGGCAAGTCGTCCGAACGAGTGGAATCTTCCCTGAGCAAATCGGATTTGTCTCCTTCAGTTCCGCCATGCATAGCATCATTCCGGTCAATGCCAAAGGGGAACCTTTAATGAACTGTCTCACCTGGGCGGACAACCGTAGTAGCGCATGGGCCGACAAGTTGAAAAATGAACAAAATGGACATGAGCTTTATTTGCGTACCGGCACGCCGATTCACCCTATGTCTCCGCTGACCAAGTTGCTCTGGCTGCGCCATGAAGAATTGGATTTATTTCATCAAGCCGATAAGTTTATTTCTATTAAAGAATATGTATTCCATAAGCTGTTTGGACAATATGTTATTGATTATTCCATAGCCTCAGCTACAGGACTCTTTAATTTGGAGAAACTCGATTGGGATGAGGAGGCTCTTGCGATGGTTGGCATTACGTCCGATCATCTCTCCCGGATTGTCCCAACGACCCATGTGCTGCAAGGTGCAGCTCCAGTCTATGTCGAAGCTATGGGTCTTCTGCCCTCAACTCGCTTCATTATAGGTGCCAGTGATGGCGTATTGTCCAACCTTGGGGTGAATGCCATCGATCCCGGCGTCGTGGCCGTCACCATTGGCACCAGTGGAGCCATTCGCACCGTCGTGGACCGGCCGCAAACCGATTCGGAAGGACGGATATTTTGTTATGCGCTCACGGATAAGCACTGGGTCATTGGAGGGCCGATCAACAATGGAGGCGTGATCTTCCGCTGGCTGCGAGATGAATTTGCTGCGGCCGAGTCCGAAACAGCCAAACGCCTGGGGCTAAGCTCCTATGACCTGCTGACACAAATTGCCGAGCGGGTTTCGCCGGGGGCTGATGGCTTGATCTTTCATCCCTATTTGACCGGAGAGCGGGCCCCGCTCTGGAACGCTAATGCTCGCGGATCCTTCTTTGGACTGACACTGCATCATCAGAGAGAACATATGATTCGTGCCGTGCTGGAGGGCATTCTATATAACCTCTACTCTGTGCTGATGGCTATCGAAAGTCAGATCGGACGACCTCGCAAAATTCAGGCTACCGGCGGTTTTGCCCGGTCACCACTCTGGCGGCAAATGATGGCTGATATCTTTGATCAAGAAGTCGTCATCCCCGAGAGCTATGAAAGCTCCTGCCTGGGCGCTGTCGTCCTTGGCTTGTACGCCTTGGGTGAAATTGAATCCCTGGATGCCGTCAAAGAAATGGTGGGTGGTGTACACCGTCATGAGCCGAATCCTGAGCATGCTGCAGTCTATAAGCAGTTAATACCGATTTTCACCCGTATTTCCGCCAAGTTAGAGGATGAATATGAAGCGATTGCGGCATTTCAACGTCAAATAAGCTCATCCTGACTCAGTTCATCAGCTCATTGATATGAATGTCTACCAAAAATTTAGTGTGATCCTATTAAAAAAACTGTACTCATCTGAGTACAGATTTTTTTTGGCCAATTTTTCGACTCCAATTCGACTCGGAAAGGAGATTTGCTATCAACATATTTTGCGTTGCTTGTTTATTAACTTGTGTATAATTTTTTCTGAATTTCTTGCATTCTGTCGAATTCTATACAATTTATAAACAATATGTAGTGGTGTGAATGAAAATTATGCACAAGTTATTGAATTTGTGGATAAAAGTATTGAGTACATTGAAAAACAGGGCTTCTTTTGCTATGATTATATTGTTTTCGTTGTGAATATCCGTGTTTTCCTGCTGAATTATTAACAGGCTGTGGATAACATTGTGAACAATTTTATTTTATGTATGTTTATAATTATTATATTCTGCTTAACATTGGGGATAAACTTCCCCTTTATTTATGTTTTTTCGACCTCTTTCTGTATGGCCTTCAGCCACAATTGGAAGATTTAAAAGGAGTGACAGTCTGTGGACAGCCATACTTCTGAAATATGGCAACATATCTTATCTATTATCAATACAAAATTAAGCAAACCCAGCTTTGATACCTGGTTCAAAGCAACCAAGATCGTCTCGCTGACCGATCAATCCATTATCATTTCCGCGCCAACTACCTTCGCGGTCGAATGGCTGGAGAGCCGCTATACCAAGCTCGTCGCAACCACCGTTCTGGAGCATTTAGGCAAGCAGGTGGACGTGACCTTCGTGATTGAAGAATCGGCTCCACCGGAGCTTACCCAAGTGGTGAAGGAGACTCCCGCTCCCGTCCCCATCGAGGAAAGCGTTTCCCATATGCTGAATCCGAAATACACCTTTGATACGTTCGTCATTGGTTCCGGCAACCGCTTCGCCCATGCCGCTTCCCTGGCGGTAGCCGAAGCACCCGCCCGTGCCTATAACCCGCTGTTCCTCTATGGTGGCGTGGGACTTGGCAAGACGCATCTCATGCATGCCATTGGCCATTATATTTTGGAACATAGTCCTAGCAGCAAGGTCGTCTATATTTCCTCCGAGAAATTTACGAATGAATTTATCAACTCCATCCGGGATAATCGCGCGGAAAGCTTCCGCAATAAATACCGCAACATCGATATTTTGCTCATTGACGATATTCAATTTTTGGCCGGTAAGGAATCGACGCAAGAGGAATTTTTCCATACCTTTAATGCCCTTCATGAAGAGCGCAAGCAGATTATTATTTCCAGTGACCGCCCGCCAAAAGAGATCCCGACGCTCGAAGAACGGCTTCGTTCCAGGTTTGAATGGGGATTGATTACCGATATCCAGCCCCCCGATCTGGAGACGCGGATCGCTATCTTGCGCAAGAAGGCCAAGGCCGAGAACCTGGATATTCCGAACGAAGCGATGATGTATATCGCTAATCAGATTGATACCAATATTCGTGAGCTGGAAGGCGCGTTAATTCGCGTAGTTGCCTATTCCTCGCTGATTAATCAAGATGTAACAAGCCATCTGGCCGCGGAAGCACTCAAGGACATCATCCCTTCCAGCCGTCCGAAGATGATCACGATTCAGGACATTCAGCAGCGGGTTGGAGATTATTACAATTTGAAGCTCGATGACTTCAAGGCGCGCAAGCGAACAAAAGCCATTGCCTTTCCGCGGCAAATCGCCATGTATCTGGCCCGGGAACTCACCGACTTCTCGCTGCCGAAGATCGGCGACGCTTTTGGTGGACGGGATCACACCACCGTCATCCATGCCCATGAGAAAATTACCCAGCAGCTCAAGATCGACCAGGAGCTATTTAAAATCGTGAACAATATTACCGAAAAAATAAAAAGTGCGACCTGAATAAGGGGTAAGCCTATGCACATGATATGCACATGTGGATAGGCTTCATTTCATATTCATTCTGTTGTTATCCACATATTCAGGGTCCCTACTACTTCTTCTAAAATATATAAAGATATACACATCCTTAATAACGCAGCGCAAACATTTGCTGATCCCAAGCTCAAGAATCGAAGTGCTTGTCTGCCACCAAGAAGAAATGAAGGCTCTCTGCTGACGGGTGATACATAGAACTAAGCTATGCATTGCGGCCATTTTTTATTCCAGGGCTTTTCTCTAGAAGATATGCTGCATACCGCTAGAGTTATGCTTATAAACTAGCTTTTTTACAAGATTATTTTCTAAGAAGTCCATGCTTTATAAGAACTGAGTGTATGCTTACGAAGTAAGTTTTATTGCGAAGTAATTCCCTGTAGAAGCTTATGCTTCATAAAACTTTTAGGAGTTGAATTTATGAAAATCCGTATTCTGAAACATGATCTGAATGAATCCATCCAACATGTGGCGAAGGCCATTTCCAGCCGTACAACCATCCCGATTCTGACCGGGATCAAGCTAGATGTGAACTTTCAAGGAATGACATTAACAGCTAGTGACACGGACATTTCGATTCAGGCTTATATTCCGGCTGAGGATCAGGAGAAGCAAATCGTTCAGGTGGAGCGTCCGGGTAGCGTTGTTCTCCCAGCCAAGTTTTTTGTCGAGATCATCAAGAAGCTGCCTTCACCGGAAATTGAGATGGAAGTAAAGGATGGCTTTCAGACCTTCATTCGTGCAGGTTCTACGGATATTCAGATGGTGGGCCTTGACCCCGAGGAATTCCCTGTATTGCCAAGTATCGAAGAGAACCAAATTGTATCGATTCCCGGGGATTTGCTGAAAAATATGATTCGCCAAACAGGCTTTTCCATCTCTACAAACGAGACATCCCCTATTCTGACAGGGGTACTTTGGAATCTGGCTGATAATGAATTCAAATTTGTGGCAACGGATCGACATCGTTTGGCCAGCCGTATTGCCGGACTCGATGATGCCGAGGGCGTTCGCTTCAGCAATATTGTTATCGCCGGTAAAACGCTGAATGAGCTGAGCAAAATCATTCCCGAGCAAAATACGCGCGTAGAAATCGTGGTTGCCGACAACCAGGTGTTGTTCAAGATTGACCGCGTGTTGTTCTACACTCGTATTTTGGACGGAACCTATCCCGATACTTCCAAGATTATTCCGACAACGTATAAAACAGAACTTGTCCTGGACACCAAGAAGCTGAGTGATTCCATCGATCGCGCTTATTTGCTGTCTCGTGAGGAGAAGACGAATATTGTCCGCCTGCAAACGATGGAGGATGGCACCATCGAAATCTCCTCTAGTTCGTCGGAACTGGGGAAAGTAAAGGAGCAATTGGAGGTTGCCAAGTTTACAGGAGAACCGCTACGAATTTCCTTTAACTCCAAATATATGCTTGACGTACTGAAAGTGGTGGAAAGCGAGCAACTGCATATCGGCTTTACCGGGGCAATGAGTCCAATTATCATCAAACCGGTGGATGATAGCCAAAGCTTGTATTTGATTTTGCCTTACCGGACAACCAACTAAGCTTAAGCTTTGGCGCCGAGAAGCTAAATTCTTGAACTTGTACTAATAGCATTTCATTTGCGAAAGGAACATCAGCCGTCATGAAGAAAATCTCGATTTCGAGCGAATATATCAAACTGGATTCTTTCTTGAAGCTGGCCGATTGTGTTTCGACAGGCGGCATGGCCAAAGCGATACTGCAGGAAGGTGCCGTGAAAGTGAATCAGGAACCCGAGGAGCGCCGTGGGCGAAAGCTCTACGCAGGCGATATTGTTGAAGTTGACGGCTGCGGCTCATTTGAGGTGACCGCGGAGTAGGCTTCATGGAAGGCTCTTTCCTTTGCCTGGAGAGAGCAAGCGCTGGCGGAATGATGAGGGGGCTTGGAAGAACGTGTTTGTAAAACAATTAACACTGCAAAACTACCGCAATTACGACACGCTTTCGCTAGGCTCTTTTGGCGCGGTCAACCTGTTGATCGGACGTAATGCCCAAGGGAAAACCAATCTGCTGGAGGCCTTGTTTGTCATGGCCTTAACGAAGTCTCATCGGACGGGAAAAGATAAGGAACTGATTTCGTTCGGTCAGGATCATGCAATAGTTACCGCTGAGGTTGAGAAAAAGTACGGTACCGTTCAGTTGGAGCTGCGATTGAGCACACAAGGCAAGAAGGCCAAGATTAATGGCCTTGAGCAGCGTAAGCTAAGTGATTTTATCGGAGCTATGAACGTGGTCATGTTCGCCCCTGAGGACCTGGAGATCGTCAAGGGGACGCCCGGTATCAGGCGTCGTTTTCTCGATATGGAGATCGGTCAGGTGCAACCCAGCTACCTTTACCATCTACAGCAATACCAGAGGGTGCTGCTACAGCGCAACAATCTGTTGAAGCAAGCCTGGAACGCTGGCCCTGAGCTTGCAGCCATGCTGGAGATCTGGAATGAACAACTGGCAGAGCATGGTGTTAAAATCGTCAAAAAAAGGAAACAATTTATAAGAAAACTGCAAAAATGGGCTGAGCACATCCATGAAGGCATCACCGGGGGTGGTGAAACATTGAAATTATCCTACCTTCCCTCGTTTGGCGAAGCTGGTGAGGAAGATGAAGCTGTCCTATTGGAGCAATTTATGATAAAGTTATCACAAATGAAGGATCAGGAAATCCGCCGGGGCATGACGCTAAGCGGGCCGCATCGCGATGATATATCCTTTGATATCAACGGGAACGAAGCGCAGGTGTACGGCTCTCAGGGACAACAGCGAACGACGGCATTATCTCTGAAGCTGGCGGAGATTGAGCTCATACATGAGGAGATCGGAGAATATCCCATTTTGCTGCTGGATGATGTGTTGTCTGAGCTGGACCCCTATCGTCAAACCCAACTGATCGAGACTTTTCAGAGCAAAGTGCAGACGTTCATAACGGCGACAGGGCTCGAAAGCATCAATGCCGGTCGGTTACAGGACGCCAGCATTTTTCATGTTCAGGAGGGTCAAATCAAAGTCTAATAGGCGGAGGGATAACATGTATATTCATTTGGGCGGAGAGAAGGTTATTTTATCTTCGGAACTGATCGCCATCTTTGATATTACGATTGAGAAATCTTCCAAGATATCCAAGCAGTTTATCCAGCATGCGCTGAAAGAGAAAAATGTGGTGCGTATCGGCGAAGAGGAAGCCAAGTCGATTGTGGTCACACAGGATGAGATTTATTACTCACCCATTTCCTCTGCGACGCTCAAGAAGAAAGCGAATGTGATCCTGGCGGTTTAGCCTTGCATAGATGTTCCGCACTTGAACAGTTTGATTATGGAGAAGTAGGTGAAGGCATTGTCAATGAATGAACAAACATATGACGAGAGTAATATACAGGTGCTTGAAGGCCTGGAAGCGGTACGTAAGCGGCCCGGAATGTACATCGGCTCAACCAGTTCCCGCGGTTTGCATCACCTGGTATGGGAGGTCGTGGACAATAGTATCGATGAGGCATTAGCCGGTTACGCCAACAAAATCGACGTCATTGTTCATCAGGATAACAGTGTCACGGTTATCGATAATGGCCGGGGCATTCCGGTCGGCATGAATGAGAAGCTGCAGAAATCGACGGTTGAAGTCGTCATGACGGTCCTTCATGCTGGAGGTAAATTTGGCGGCGGCGGATATAAGGTATCCGGCGGACTTCATGGAGTAGGTGTCTCGGTTGTAAACGCCTTGTCGAAGAAAGTTATTATTCAGGTTAAGCGGGATGGACATATCTACCAACAGGAGTATTGTCGGGGCATACCGCAATATGACCTTAAGATTGTCGGTAATACCGAAGATACGGGCACGACGGTGACATTTTGGCCGGATGCGGAGATTTTCACGGAAACGACGGAGTATGAATATAACACGCTGTTGACCCGGATCCGTGAGTTGGCTTTCTTGAACAAGGGCATCAATTTGTCCCTGTTGGATGAGCGGACCGGTACCGGAGAGTCGTTCCATTACGAGGGCGGCATTATGGAGTACGTCAAGTATTTGAATCAGAATCGCGAGGTGCTTCACGAGAATCCGATTTACGTGGAAGGTCAGCGAGAAATGATTCAAGTCGAAATTTCGCTGCAATACAATGACAGCTACACGGAAAATATTTTCTCCTTCGCCAACAACATTCATACCCATGAAGGCGGGACGCATGAGTCTGGATTTAAGAGCGCCTTAACCCGGATCATTAATGACTATGCCCGCAAAAGCGGTATGATCAAGGATAGCGACTCTAACCTGACCGGGGATGATGTGCGGGAAGGCTTGACCGCGATTATTTCCGTGAAGATTCCAGAGCCGCAGTTTGAAGGACAAACGAAAACCAAGCTGGGTAACAGTGAGGTCCGCGGAATCGTCGATTCCCTTTTCGCTGAAAAGCTGCAGGAATTTATGGAGGAGAACCCGTCTGTATCGCGGCGGGTGCTGGAGAAGTCCCTGCAAGCCTCACGAGCCAGAGAAGCTGCTCGTAAAGCTCGGGAACTGACACGGCGCAAGAGTGCGCTGGAGGTCAGCTCGCTGCCTGGCAAGCTGGCAGACTGTTCCTCCAAGGACGCCTCAATCAGTGAACTATACATCGTCGAAGGTGATTCCGCGGGAGGTTCCGCCAAGCAAGGGCGTGATCGTCACTTCCAAGCGATCCTTCCGCTACGCGGGAAGATCCTGAACGTTGAGAAGGCACGGCTCGACCGCATTCTCGGCAATGCCGAGATCCGGGCTATTATCACGGCGCTGGGCACGGGGATCGGTGAAGAGTTCGATATCGCCAAAGCCCGGTATCACAAGGTGATCATCATGACCGATGCCGACGTGGACGGTGCGCATATTCGTACCCTGCTGTTGACCTTCTTCTTCCGTTACATGCGGAGAATTATTGAAGCCGGTTATGTCTATATTGCTCAGCCACCATTGTTCAAGATCGAGCGCAACAAGGTGGTTCGTTATGCCGGGTCCGAGAAGGAACGCGATGATATCATCGCTGAATTTGGGGAAGGTGTAAAAGTAAACGTACAGCGCTATAAAGGTTTGGGCGAGATGAATCCGGAGCAGCTATGGGAAACGACTATGGATCCGGAAAGCCGGACGATGCAGCAAGTATCAATTTCCGACGCCATTCAAGCCGATGCGATTTTTGATATTTTGATGGGGGATAACGTTGAGCCCCGGCGCGATTTCATCCATGAGCATGCCAGACATGTAAAAAATCTCGATATTTAATATGCCGCCGGTATTTCATACCACGCCATCCAGAAGAGAAAGGCTGTTCCAAGCAGGGCTTTATTGCCCAAGCTTGGCGCAGCCTTTTGTTATTTCATGCTCTTGGCCTTCAACCGCCCGTAAGCGACGGCATAACGGCGAATCTTTTGGTATACCTCTTTGGAGTGAAGCAGCTTGAAGGGAAAGAGGGCAGGCTTCGTATTCACTTCCAGAATCCAAAGCTGGTGTTGTTCATCGATGGCGATGTCCAGTCCAATCTCCTTCAGCTTGGGAAATTTATGGGCCATTTGTCGTGCTACCTGAACCCCCAAAGATTTTATCTCTCTGTATTTCTGGGCAAATTCACGTGATCCCATGTAAGTACCAAGCAAATCTTCGATCAGCATAACGTCTCCGCCGCCATGATAATTGGTGATGACCTTCTGCTTGGCGGCAACCCGGCCAATGATTCCGGTTGTTTCCCAATTTTTATTGGGGGTTTGCTGCACCAAAGCACGAATATCAAATCTGCGCCGTCGATATGTGAGTAACTGAATACCCCTTTGGATCAGATAAGGACGAGCTTCAATCTTTTCGTTCAAGGCCGTGTAAAGTTCGTCTACGGTATCAAATAATCGGGTTTCGATACCGAACCGAAGCTTATATTGAGCCGGGTTATCCGGTTCCAGATCGTCGGTCCACCGCTCGATGCTCATAACGCCGTTGCCATATGTCCCGTGATCGGGTTTAACGAAGACGTACCCGTAAGTATCCAGCATACTTCGGAGTTGTTCCAGGGAGTATTTGCGGGTATCGGGAATATAAGCACGGAGTGACTCCAGCCGGTAAATGACCTTGGTTTTCTCCCATTTGCTTGCAATGCGTTGAATCGCCAAAATAGGTTCCATCCTTTCTCGGGTGGTGTATGTCCCCATGCCTCTTCATACGAAAAACATAGGACAGAAGAGATAAACAATGGTATAATAATAAGATATGGGGATTTTATAAGATTTTTCGGCATTTCAAAGAAAATGCCTATATCCGTAGTGTATGAACGCACGTATCGATGGGAGTGGACACATCCCTATTTTTTGCTGTCTATATGGATTGTGCTCTGGAAAACGGCCAGGTTTAATTCAACTCATTTTGTGAAAGAAATATATAAAAGTGGCGGTTTTTCAGACTTTTTCCCTGGTGAGGCACGTGGATAGATATTGAAGGAGGTCCAGCATGGCGGAAGAAAAATTCTCTCAAATCATAGATCGGGACATTAATGTGGAAATGCGCGAATCCTTTATGGATTATGCTATGAGCATTATTGTCAGCCGTGCGTTGCCGGATGTACGGGATGGTCTGAAGCCGGTACACCGCCGCATTTTGTATGCCATGAACGAGCTTGGCATGCATCCGGATAAGCCTTTTAAGAAATCGGCGAGAATCGTTGGTGAGGTCATAGGTAAGTACCATCCTCACGGGGACTCGGCTGTTTATGAAACAATGGTGCGGATGGCTCAGGATTTCTCCATGCGGTACATGCTTGTCGACGGTCATGGTAACTTTGGTTCTATTGACGGGGACATGGCTGCGGCTATGCGTTATACGGAAGCACGGCTGTCCAAGATCGCGATGGAAATGCTGCGGGACATCAACAAGGAAACTGTTGATTTCATGCCTAACTATGATGGCGAAGAACAAGAGCCTGTCGTCTTGCCTTCCCGGTTCCCTAACCTGTTGGTCAATGGGGTATCTGGGATTGCTGTTGGGATGGCTACGAACATTCCGCCGCATAACCTGGGTGAGGTTATCGAAGGCGTTCAGGCCATCATCAAGAACCCGGAAATCAGCTCCCTCGAATTGATGGATTATATCAAAGGACCGGATTTTCCAACTGCCGGTTACATTTTAGGGCGGTCTGGTATTCGTCAGGCTTATACCACAGGACGTGGCTCCGTAACGATGCGGGCAAGAACGAACATTGAGGAGCATAACAACAAAGCGCGGATTGTGGTTGAGGAACTGCCTTATCAAGTCAATAAGGCACGATTGGTGGAGAAGATTGCCGAGTTGGTACGAGAGAAGAGAATTGACGGAATTACCGATTTGCGGGATGAATCTGACCGTACCGGGATGCGCGTGGTTATCGAGCTTCGCCGTGACGTGAATCCGAGCGTTGTACTGAACAACTTGTACAAGCATACGGCGCTGCAAAGCACATTCGGTATCAATATGTTGGCCATTGTGAACAATGAACCGAAGATTTTGACGCTCAAGGAAGTGCTTAGTCATTACTTGCAGCATCAGATTGAGGTTGTACGCCGGCGCACGGAATTTGACCTGAAGAAAGCCGAAGCCAGAGCTCATATACTGGAAGGCTTGCGGATCGCTCTGGATTACATTGACGAAGTCATTGCGCTTATTCGTGGCTCGAAGTCGGACGAAGAAGCTCGCGAGGGCTTGATTAGTCGTTTTGGTCTGAGCTATGAGCAGGCCCAGGCTATTCTTGACATGAGACTTCGCCGGTTGACCGGCTTGGAACGTGAGAAGATCGAAGGCGAATATAATGAACTGCTGCAAAGAATCGCCGATTATCGTGAAATCCTGGCTAATGAACATCTTGTATTAGATATCATTGATGAGGAATTGCAGGAGACTCGCGACAAATATAATAATCCACGCCGTACAGAAATCACCGTTGGTGAAGAGAGTATTCTGGACGAGGATCTGATTCCTCAGGAAGAAGTGGTCATTACGATTACGCATACGGGTTATATCAAACGTTTGCCAGTAACGACCTATCGCAGTCAGAAACGCGGCGGACGTGGTGTGGTTGGGATGGATACGAAGGATAATGACTTTGTGGAGCATCTATTCGTAACGAATTCTCACCACTATCTGATGTTTTTCACCGACCGAGGGAAGGCCTACAGACTCAAAGCCTACGAAATTCCCGAGCTTGGCCGGACAGCGCGCGGGACACCTATCATCAACTTGATTCAAATTGAACAAGGTGAGACGGTGAACGCGGTCATTGAGGTTGAACGCTTTGACGAAGATAAATATTTATTCTTCGCTACGCGGCAAGGCATCGTGAAGAAGACGCCGATCGAGGATTACATTAACATTCGCAGGGGCGGCTTGATCGCCGTTAACTTGCGGGACGATGACATTCTGATTGACGTGAAGCTTACCGATGGCAAACAAGAAGTAATTATGGGTACAGCCCAAGGCATGTCTATTCGCTTCCAGGAGAGCGATGTACGTTCCATGGGTAGAGCGGCTACGGGGGTTAAGGGCATTACGCTGGATGAGGGTGACGAATTGATTGGTATGGATGTTGTCGTACCTGACCAAGACGTATTGATCGTAACGGCGAAGGGATATGGCAAGCGGACCCCGGTGTCGGAATATCGTAAGCAAACCCGTGGCGGTAAAGGGATCAAGACGATTAATGTCACGGATAAGAACGGGACGGTAGTAAGTCTTAAGGTTGTGAAGGATGAAGAAGACCTGATGATTATTACCTCCAGTGGGACATTGATTCGTACGAGCATGGAAGGAATCTCCACCATGGGTCGGAACACGCAAGGCGTCAAGCTGATCAATATCCGCGAGGATGATTCGGTAGCCACCGTTTGCCGCTCCGATAAGACCGAAGAAGAAGAGCTTAACGAAGAAATGCTGCTATCGGAGGATTTGGCCGAGGTAGAGGACTCCGAAACGAATGATGGTGAAGAATAATCTTCCCCATTCATCCCTAAATGTGAGCAATAGAATTCAATTCAAGAACCCCCCGACCGGGGGTTCTTTTTGTCTGTGTTTCTTAAAAATATCTAAAATATATAAAGAAGCATTGATTGCTATTTTGGTAGCATACTATAATGATAGGGAACTACTTGTAGTTCTTTATGCCTACGCAAAATCATGCTGAAGATGGTATATAAGTGATATTTCTTAAGGAGAGGGTAGAAATGGCGAATGTTATTTCGATCATGGATGTCCAGCCCGGAGTCAAGCTTACGAGTCATGTGTATAGTCCGTTAGGTGGTCTTTTGCTGCAAAAAGGCAAGGTTCTTGATTTGAGGGATGTGGAGCTTATCCGGGCTTTCCTGGTTACTCAGATTGAGGTTGAGGATGCTTCAATATCTACTATCCTAGAGAAAAGGGAGGCTTCAGCCGCAAATAAGTGGGTGGACAAGCCTCTATCTCCGGAACAGAAGAAGACCAAAGAAGTACCAGTTGTCAGTCCGCAGACTTCTTTCCATCACGAATATCAGCGGATGCTTCAACTCACGAGAAACGCTTCTCAATCTGCATTTGTTGCCGAGCTACCCTTATCTGATCTACGTCATCAATTAGAGGTATTGATTGATCAATTGCCACACTACCGGATTTTAACCTTTACTCCACGAAACTTTAAGGAATCGGATTATTTCTATCACAACGCCATCCTTTCGTCTTTAACTTCATACCAGTTGGCCAAATGGCATGGCTTGCCGCAGAAGGACTGGATGCAGGTTGCATTTGCGGGGCTGCTGCATGACATTGGAAATACTCAACTGCCTTTGGCGCTATTGTACAAGCCTGCTCCGCTAACTCCGCAGGAAACGGAAGAGATGAGACGGCATACGTCCTATGGTTATCAACAGTTGCGGAAAATCGCCGCAATCAATGAAGGTGTAAAATTAACAGCCTTGCAGCATCATGAAAAAATGGACGGAAGCGGCTATCCCTTTCAATTAACAGGAGATCAGATTCATATTTATGCCAAAATTGTAGGGGTGGCTGATATATTTCATGCTATGACATTGAAACGCTCTTATCGAGAGACCCAATCTCCTTATCTGGTACTGGAGGAGCTTCGTTCTGAAGCATTTGGCAAGTTGGACCCCGGGGTTGTTCAGACATTCGTGGATAATACAACTCAATTCCATCAGGGAACACATATCCGTTTGAATGATGGGCGTGTGGGGGAGATTGTTTTTTCCGACCGAAGCCAACCTACCCGTCCTATGGTGGTTACTGAAGACGGCATCGTAAATTTAATGGAGCAGCGGCAACTTTATATCGATAAAGTAATTTCGAATTAACCCGATTGATATCTAGATAAACAACTTAAATGATGAATGCATTGAGGCATGCTTCTAACGACCATAAAAAAGGGGGAGTGGAGGATCTATTGAGGTTGCTTAGGTAATTAAAAAAGTTACCCTTAGGGTTGATATTTGGACATGGTTTGGGTTATAGTAGTACTTACCCCGCAGTGATCGCAAGATAGTCTGTTGAAATTGAAAAAATAATTTCAAAAAAGTCTTGCACTAATTCACTAAAGGTGATATATTATAAAAGTTGCCGCTGAAACGCGGTGATGAAGAAAAAACAGGTTGATCTTTGAAAACTGAACAACGAGTGAGTAAGAAATAAGAGAACGAAAGTTCTCGTCAGCAAGTTTATATGAGCAAGTCAAACAATACCTTTATTGGAGAGTTTGATCCTGGCTCAGGACGAACGCTGGCGGCGTGCCTAATACATGCAAGTCGAGCGGAGTGATTGGGGAGCTTGCTCCTGGATCACTTAGCGGCGGACGGGTGAGTAACACGTAGGCAACCTGCCTGTAAGCCTGGGATAACTAGCGGAAACGTTAGCTAATACCGGATAGTCAAGCCTCTCGCATGGGAGACTTGGGAAAGACGGAGCAATCTGTCACTTATGGATGGGCCTGCGGCGCATTAGCTAGTTG
>NZ_KB895406.1 GCF_000374825.1 Paenibacillus sanguinis 2301083 = DSM 16941 | reverse complement strand
ATTCCGTCACCTGTTTCTTTAGTTCCTTGTCTAAAGCATGAATCGGTTTCCTTCCCCGGTTCTTATGAACCAATCCTTGCGCTCCTCCCTCAGCGATGAACTTCTTCTTTAATCGAATGATTTGGCGTTCAGTCAGCCCTAGAGCCGCTGCTCCTTCCTTGTTCGTCATATGTCCCCCAAGAATTTTTTCCACCACAACTACCTTCTTTAATTCTGCTCTTGTCAATGTGAATGTCTCCTGTCCCATAGTGACATTATCTCAGAACAGTTATAGGGTGACATTATCACAGAAGAATAACACTGCTGCATTTTTTCTTTGACAAAAGCGGAAAAACTCATTATACTCATCAATAGTTTCATTTGATGTTATGAATGTAATATGATAATTTCATATTTCTTATCGAGAGAGGCGGAGGGAAAAGGCCCGATGAAGCCCAGCAACCGATTCGTTTATGGCACGGTGTAAGATACCGTAACGCCCCGGGAACGGATGTCATGGTGCTAATTCCTTCAAGACCAGACGGCATGAGCGTTGGTTTTGGCAGATGAGAAGGCATTGTCTTTACGTAAAGAGAGCCCTCTGATTCTGTGGGGCTCTTTATTTATATTCGGCTTGTAGAATTAGAAAATAACATAACAGGGGGTGAATACAAGTGATCGAACTTAAGGATGTGACCAAGGTCTACGGGGGCAAAAAAACTTCTACTGTAGCGTTATCGCGTTTGAATCTAAGGGTGAAAAAGGGAGAAATCTTTGGAGTGATTGGTCATTCCGGAGCAGGCAAGAGCACTTTGATTCGCTGTATCAACTTGCTGGAACGTCCTACGGCAGGCGAGATATGGGTTGGTGGTGTGGATCTGACGAAGCTGGGCAAGCGAGAACTGCAAGAACGGCGGCGCAAAATCGGCATGATATTTCAGCACTTCAACCTGCTGGCCTCAGCGACCGTTTACGATAATATCGCCTTCCCGCTAACGCTGATCGGAACGCCGAAGGCGTCTATAGCTAAGAAAGTAGACAGCTTGCTTGCTCTGGTAGGTTTGGAGGAGCATCGCAGCAAATATCCGGCACAGTTGTCTGGTGGGCAGAAGCAGCGGGTAGGCATTGCCCGGGCCCTGGCTAGTGACCCTGATGTGCTGCTATGTGATGAAGCTACCTCGGCACTGGACCCGCAAACGACGGACTCGATTCTCAAGCTGTTGCTCGATATTAATAAGCAGTTCCAACTTACGATTCTGTTGATTACTCATGAAATGCATGTCATTCAAAGCATCTGCGACCGAGTTGGGGTCATTCATCAAGGCGGAATCGTGGAGGAAGGTCCGGTGACAGAAGTATTCCTGAAGCCCAAGCATGAGGTAACGCAGGAATTTTTGCACCGCGAGAATGCGGGGCAGGAGAGCTTAAAGCTTGCGGCAGCCGCCTCGTCGGCAGCCAAAGGCAAGCTGGTGAAGATCACTTTCCTGGGAGCGCAGACTTACGAATCGGTGTTGTCCCGGGTCGTTAGGGAGACAGGCGTGAATTTTGCGATTTTGCAAGGTACTATCTCCACCATTAAGGATACGCCGTATGGCCAACTGACTGTCTCATTTGAAGGTGATAGACAGGATGTGGAGCAGACATTACGGCTGCTGCGGGAACGGGATCTTGATGTGGAGGTGCTTGAAGCATGAGTGAGCTGGATTTCAGTACCATTGATTGGGCGGAAATGGGCACGGCAACACTGGATACGCTGCAAATGATGGGATACGCTACCTTGTTTACGTTTATCCTGGGGTTGCCTCTAGGCGTCATGTTATTTGTCTTTTCACGTTCTCAATCCTTGGTATTAGGATGGGTTTACAGGATTATTTCGCTGGTTGTGAACATACTTCGTTCCGTACCTTTTATCATTTTGATTGTTGCTTTAATTCCGGTAACGCGGGCTATTATGGGGGTTTCAAGCGGGGTAGAGGGAACGATTCCACCGCTCGTCATCGGGGCGGCTCCATTTTTTGCCCGGCTAGTGGAGACGGCACTACGCGAAGTGGACCGTGGGGTTATCGAGGCTTGCCAGGCTATGGGGGCTTCGTCGCTGCAATTAATTCGCAAGGTGCTCCTGCCCGAAGCGTTACCAGGACTTCTGGCCGGGATGACAATCACCGTGGTCACGCTGGTCTCCTATACGGCGATGTCCGGTATGGTTGGCGGTGGCGGCTTGGGGGATTTGGCTATTCGCTATGGCTACTACCGTTATAAAAGTGAGGTTATGCTGGTTTCTGTTATCTTTATGATTATTTTGGTGCAGGTATTGCAAATGCTGGGCGACCGGCTGGTTATTCATTTTACGCGGAAATAAGGAAACCATAATATATAACCATATCCTTATTCAAAAATATTTTAAGGGGGAATCTGCTATGAAAAAATGGACTTTATCCGTACTGACACTGGCTTTGGTATTGGTGTTGGCGGCTTGCGGCAGCAACAATGCAGGGAACAATACAGCAGGGAACACGCCGGAAGGAAACACCTCGGCAGCAGAAGGAAATGCAGCGAATGGAGGCAACGAAACAACTTCAGAATCGGTGAAGCTGGTCGTTGGCGCTACAGTGCCTCATGCTGATATTCTTAAATTCATCGCTCCAAAGCTGAAGGAAGAAGGGGTGGAGCTGGAAGTCAAGGAATTTACCGACTATGTACAACCGAATGTACAGGTATTTGAGAAAGAACTGGATGCCAACTACTTCCAGCACCAACCGTATCTGGACGAACAAAATACGCAAAACAAATTTAATCTCGTGCCGGTTGTTGGTGTTCACGTGGAGCCATTTGGCGCTTATTCCAAAAAGTACACTTCGGCCGATGAGCTTCCTGATGGAGCGAAGGTAGCTATTCCTAATGACCCATCTAATGGTGGTCGTGCTTTGCTGCTCTTGCAAAATCAAGGCTTGATTAAGCTGAAAGAGGATGCGGGAATTACGGCAACTCAAAAGGATATTGCTGAAAATCCTAAAAATTTGAAAATCATTGAAGCTGATGCGGCTATGCTGCCTCGTCAATTGGAAGAAGTAGATCTGGCTTTGATCAACACGAACTATGCGCTCGAAGCTGACTTGAATCCGACGAAGGATGCTTTGTTCATCGAAGACAAAGAGTCTCCATACACGAACTTGTTGGTGGCTCGTCCGGATAACAAGGATTCCGAAGCCATTCAGAAGCTGGCCAAAGCGCTTACTTCCGAAGAAGTCAGAACGTTCATCAACGATACTTATGAAGGTGCTTTGGTGCCAGTGTTCTAATCTAAGCCAGGATGATTCATTTCCATGGCAATGCTCTCCCGCTGCGAATTGGGCAGCGGGATTTTTTTTGTGACTGGACGGGTGCTGGATAAGAAATAAACGATTCCCAGCGTGTCCATCCTCCCGTTTGTGGGAACGCACCGAATCTTTTATACTTAAAAGGAGTGTTCAAAAATCGGGTTTACAGGACCAAGAAGGTTGGATGAAGCTAGGGACTGAGTAGCGCAGCGTACGTACTGACGTGAGCACCGGAAGTCCCGGGTGAATTCAAGATTCGATGCCGAATCGACTCCTCGAATAGCTTCGTCTTGGGAAGACGAATTTTTGAACTACCTCTAAAAGGAGTGGGAGGAGGAGGAACGTTGAGTAGAAAGGTAGCCTTAATTACCGGGAGTGCAAAGGGCCTCGGGAAGAGGACGGCATTGACGTTGGCAGAGCAAGGTTTTGATATTGCGCTGAATTACGTACATAGCGAAGCGGAAGCGTTCTCCCTCCGTTCGGATATCCAGCAGCGGGGCGTGCGTTGCATTGCAGTGCAGGCTGATGTATCACGGCGTGAGCAAATTACTTATTTAGCCGGGCAGGTAGAGGAGCGGTTGGGGACAATTGATATTCTGGTCAACAATGCCGGCCCATTTATCAGGGAGCGCAAGCCCTTTGCCGATTATAGCCAGGACGAGGTGCTGGAGATGATTGAGGGAAATTTGGTAGGCAGCCTGCTGCTGGATCGGCTGGTGCTCCCAGGCATGCGCAAGAAGCATTGGGGGCGGATCATTCATTTCGGGTTCGGACATGCGGCGGAATCACGTGCTTGGCCACACCGTGCGGTATATGCTGCGGCCAAGACGGGACTGGTGTCCTTCACCAAGACATTGGCCGTGGAAGAGGCGCCCCATGGGATCACGGTGAATATGGTATGTCCCGGCGACATCCGTGGGGGCAATAAGGAAATCACCATTGAGGAAGCGCGGGAGCTTCAGGATGGGCAGACACCGCTAGGCAGACCGGGCAGTGGCGAGGATGTAGCGCGGGTTATCGCCTTCCTGTGTCATGAGGATTCTGATTTTGTCACCGGCAACATTATGGATGTGTCGGGTGGTTTGGACCCTGTTCGTCCCTGGATTAAGCCAAGCTGATTTGTAAATAACGGGCGAAAGTATAGCCTAATAGCAAAAAACCCGACCTCCGGCAAATGCCGAAGGGTCGGGTTTACTTCTCATACTCCACTTGAAGAAGAGCAAAATAGTTATCGCTTAGGTTGATGAGATTAGAATACTTGAACGACCTCTTCAACGCCTTCCACTTCTTCAAACAGAGCGCGCTCGATCCCAGCCTTGAGGGTAATCGTGGAGCTTGGGCAGCTACCGCAGGCTCCCATCAGCCGCAGCTTGACAATACCATCTTCCACGTCGACCAGTTCTACGTCGCCGCCGTCACGCTGCAGGAATGGACGAAGTTTGTCCAACACTTCCAGCACTTCATCATATAATTTATCTTGTACATGCTCACTCATTGTTTTCAACTCCTTTCTCGTCTTATTATATTATATAATGTCTAAAATTTAAATCCTTCTTCAGGGAGGCCCGAAGGTGAAGCATTTACTTGAATATTGTACCCGGAACGTTAGCCTGGGCACTCATGAGGCCATTCGCATCGTTCAAGAGCAATATGATTGCGAAGTTTACGAATATGGCTGCCTGACCCACTGCGGTACCTGCTATGCTTTCCCTTACGTCATTGTTAATGGCGAGCAGGTGGAAGCGGAGGATGCAGGGCAATTGGCCGCACGGATTATCCAGACAATCAGTAAATTCACGCCATAGGCCAAACCGGGTTATTCATACACGCGAACTTCGTTATAGAAGGTATCCCGTTCGACCGGGATACGTCCGGCTCCTTTAACGAGCCAGATCAGCTCTTTCAAGGTTAGTCCTTCCGGAGTTTGCGCCCCGGCAGCATGGCTGATTTGTTCCTTCAGAATCGTGCCGTGCACATCCGAGGCGCCGAAGGCCAACGCAACCTGAGTGAGCTGCACTCCAATATTGATAAAGTAAGCCTTGATATGGGGGATGTTGTCCAGCATCAGCCGGCTAATCGCAATCGTCTTCAAATCCTCGTAGGCCGAGTTCCGCCGCATGATGCTGGCATTCTTGTTGCGTGGTTGCATCGACAGCGGAATAAATACCTGGAATCCGCCGGTTTCATCCTGTAACTCGCGAATCTGCATCATATGGCGAATCCGGTCCTCATAGGATTCGACGGAGCTATATAGCATAGTGGTCGGCGTCTTCATTCCCAATTGATGGGCTGTCCGGTGAACGTCGAGGTACTGCTCAACGTTGGCTTTATCCACTTTCATTTTCTCACGGTATTGGTCCGACAAAATTTCCGCGCCACCGCCTGTTAATGATTCCAGTCCCGCTTCCTGCAGGCGCAGGAGCACCTCCTTGGTGCTGAGTCCGCTCAAGCGAGTATAAAATTCAATTTCGGCCGCCGTATAGGCTTTGATCGTGACCTGTGGGAAATTTTCTTTGAGGACTTTTAACGAATCTACATAATATTGGAACGGCACATGATTGTTATGTCCGCCCACGATATGAAATTCCCGAACCCCCGGGGTAATGTGCTGCTTCACGTAAGCCACCATTTCTTCCCCGGACAGAGTGTAAGCACCTTCTTCACCTTCATCCTTGCGGAAGCTGCAAAAAGCGCAGCGGGACTCGCAAACGTTCGTGAAGTAGAGACTCATATTCTCAATAAAATAAACCTTTTTGCCGTTTTTGCGCAAATTGACCTCGCCGGCAAGCTGGCCAATGCTCAAGATATCGTCGCTTTCATATAAGTAGACCCCATCTTCGAGGGAGAGACGTTCTCCGTTGCGGACTTTATCCGCAATTTCGGCCATTCTCTTGTCGGTATTCGGGGTAACCAGCGTGAACATAGCGTTCCCTCCGTTTCCAAGTGCAATCAATGCCTGGTACAATTACTGTATGAATTACCCTCCTATTATAAACCTCGTACCCCAAGGGGGCAACAATGATAACTGAAGGAAATCATTTCTGCAACAAGAAATATCACATTTGTTGAGGGAATGAGGGAGAAGGAGTATAATTTGCTTAAAGGAGTGTGAAGGTCATGATTACTATTACGGACAGCGCAATGGCGCGGATTAAAAATATGCTAGCTGAAGAAGAAACGCCGGGGATGTTCCTGCGAGTGGGAGTGAACCCTGGCGGCTGTAGCGGATTTTCCTACGGCATGGGATTGGACGATGAGGAAAGCGCGGAGGATGTCTATATGGAGATTAACGGCCTGAAAGTGGTTGTGGATAAAGAAAGCGTTCGTTATCTAAACGGTCTGGAAATCGACTTCAAGGAGTCCGGCATGAGCGGAGGCTTCACCATCCAGAACCCCAACGCCATCGCTACCTGCGGTTGCGGTCAGTCGTTCCGCATGAAGGATGAGGAAGGCCAACCGCAAGAGTGCGATTGAGTGAGCAGATTTAATAAAAAGCTGAAGGCCCTCGCGGTTCCCGCGGGGGCCTGTATTTTGTACAGTTATGAGTTAAGAGGGGCTATACCCTAATCTTTGGAGCCGGGCTGCGCCGCATCCGTAATGATCTTGCCGGAAGGGGAGGGGGCATTTGGCATATCCTCTATGACTGGATCATACAGATGGGAGCGCCGCTCGAACCACTGGAACAGATGGGAGAAGATGACCTTAAGCACGGCATATCCCGGAACCGCCAAAATGATGCCAAGCACACCGAACAGATTACCCGCCGTAAGAATCACGAAGATGATGGTAATCGGATGAATGCTTAGCGACTTGCCCATGATTTGCGGTGAAATAAATTTACCTTCAATTAACTGGACCACGGTCCAGACGATAATCAGCTTGACCAGCATGATTGGCGATGTCACGATGGCGATAATTAACGCCGGTGTAATAGCGATAGCCGGGCCCAAATACGGTACGATACTGGTGAAGGATGCGATGATAGCCAGGGTAAGTGAGTAGTCCAGGCCGATAATCACGAAGCCGATGTACATCAGGACGCCAATGCAGAAGCTGACGATAATTTGTCCGCGGATGTAGGAGCTGATCTGTCCGTTGACCTCTGTCATAACATGATGTGTTTGGCTGCGAAGCCGGACGGGCACATAACGAAGAATAAATTGCGGCAGCTTCTTGCCATCCTTGAGCAAGTAAAACAGGATGAAAGGAACGGTAATGATGGCCAGCACGACGTTCTTCACAGCACCAAGAAAGCCTCCGATACCGGACCAGGCGTTATTGAACAAATCGTTGCCTTGCTCAGCCAGCGAACGGGATAAATCATTAAAATCAAAGCCTAATGTCTGCTGGATTTGATGAAACAGGTCGCTGCCAATTAACAGAGTGAACTGTTCCTGCGCTTCCGTCATATAAGTGGGGAAGTTCTCGACAAGGCTCATAATCTGTTCCTGCACGAGCGGGACGACAGTCATGATGAGAATCGTAACCAGTCCTGCAATTAGCAGGTATAGGGCCGTAATAGTGTAAGCGCGGCGAACCCGCTTCTTCTCCAGCCAATTGACCAGCGGGTTAAGCAGATAGTAGATAGCTCCCGTCAAGATGATAGGCAGCAGTATCGTCTTCACTAATACGGAGATTGGCGTGAACACGAACGAAATTTTGGAGAATACCAAAATGTTCAAGCTGATCAGCAATAAGATAAGCAGAAATAAAACAAAGCGGTTGTTCAGGAAAAACTTCTTGAAGCGCTGACTCCAAAGCTCTGTACTTCTCATGCGATATGACCCTCCTGATTCTTTCTTGGCTATGAGGCAAATTAGTCTATGTAAATAATACGAATAAATGCGGTTAGGTTTCCACTTTTTAGAGAAAGACTCAAGCCAGCACCGGAGAAGGCTATGGATTGAGCTACGGTCCTGTAAACCCTACTTTTTGAACACACACTGTATGGCCCAATTATCTACAGAAACTGCCGATCCACCATTAGGGCGACCATAGCTGCCGCAATGAGTGAGAAGACGATACAGCCAGCCCCCAGGCCCTTGCGCGAGGACTTGACCATTTTAAGCCCTGTAAGGAATAAGGCTACAGTAATTCCCGCCAGCACCAGCGACATTGCGATCATGGCAAACCAATAAAGCATCTCAAAAAGCGAAGCCTCAAATGAATATTCCCCTGTATTCACTACCCGTTCCTCCCCTTTTCTAGCCGGATATAGACCATTGTTCCCCCATTAATATACGTTAATTCTTTCCATTTGCAAAGAAAAGCCCTTGGATAATCGCGGGGAAAAGGGGCTTAGGCCTTGGACAATCATCCAAGAATCTATAACTTCCTACGAGTAAAATGCTATATAGTGCGTGTTTAAAAAGTCGGTTTTCAGCACTACAAGATGACTTTTTGAACTACCACTTATAGTAGAAAGGGGATAGTGTCATGGCGGGAAGACAGTTAGCCAACAAATGGCTGAAGACCGAGGCGCTTCTAAGTAATGCGGAAGTGGCCACCCACATACCGCAGACCCGATTGTACAGCGCCGATGCCTTGAAGAGAATGCTGCATCAGTTTGGCATGGTTGTTATTAAGCCGCTCTGCGGGGGAGGCGGCTATGGCGTAATTAAGGTAACGTATTCCGGTGGTGTGTATGCGTTCACCTATGCATCGCGGAGATATTGCTTCTCCAGCTTCAGTGCCATGTTTCGTGCATTGAACCGGGCCAAGGCCAAGCGCAAATACATGATTCAGCAAGGGATTCATCTGGCTCGTATTTATGGCCGGCCTATTGATTACAGAGTTAAGGTTGTGAAAGAGAACGGAGTCTGGGGATATCGTTCGATGGTAGGACGTCTGGCTCGTCCTGGATTGTTTGTAACCAATCTTTGCAAGGGTGGGTCTATGCTGAGCGCTCGCGAGGGATTAAGTCGTTCGCTCGGACGCAAAGTCTCCGTCCGCAAGCGCCGGGAAATGCGCACGCTGACGAATACATGTATATCCATTCTGGAAGGCCATTTCCCCGGCGTTGGAGAGCTTGGATTTGATTACGGGGTGGACCGAAGCGGAAAGATCTGGATTTTTGAAGTGAATACAAGACCGCAATAAAATGCAACCAGCACAGAAATTCTCCAAAATCCTTTATTTAGGAGAAAATTTTCCGTCAAAATATGCGAACTGGTGTCCTGTGAATAACTTTTATCCACATTATCCCATCATATTTTTCAACGCTTTTCGATAATTACTAACATGTTGTTCACAGGATTTCCACAGGCATTTGTGGATAACAGGAACGCTTGTTCTACTAAACTTTTCCTGTTATGATGAGGGAAATACTAGAAAGGGCGTGTTACCAATGGCGTTGTTGACTGATGATTTACTTCTGGAATCCTACTATAAGGCGACTCAGTTACAGTTGGATCAAGAGTTTATCGCATTGCTGTTGGCTGAAATTCATAAACGAGAGTTGGAGCTTTCCCAATCTACCATGCTTCACTAGACTGTGGACAACTTGTCCAGTTTGATAGAGTGGTATGGAGTTATCCCCAGGCATTTCAAGGCGCTTGCCAGGCGTTCACATGATATAGATAAGCTTCATGACAATGCGGACATTGCACGACATGTTCGCAGCCCGAGGGACTGCGCTCGGAAATGACTGAGGTATATTGATCAGCGGAGCCGTAAGGACTGTAAGGTCCGGTATAGTCTTCTTTTTTTCCAGTATTCTCAAGGACGTATCCGCAATCAGGACAGGTCGCATTGAAGGCGGCCAAGCCGTTGCAGAGCGGGCATATATATGGCAAAGGGTATCTTCTCCTTTACGGTATAATGAAATCCGTAAGGTTAAGATACCCTTTTCTTTGTTAAATCATGTAAAAACTATAACTTAAGATTACTGCTGTGGCCCGGAGACAGCTTGGCCTCAGGATCAATGTAGACCTTGGCATTGTTAACGGCGGTTGGCGCCTCGCCGAAGCCGACAGCAATCAGATCCAGCTTGCCGGAATACGTCGTAATATCGCCTGCGGCAAAAATACCGGGAATCGAGCTTTCCATACGGGAATCGACAACGATGGAATTCCCTTGGATTTCGAGGCCCCATTCAGCGATAGGTCCCAGTGAAGAGACAAAGCCGAAGTTAACGATAACGTCATCCACCTCAAGCTCTTGGGTTTCCTTCGTCTTCACATGAGCCAACGTCACACGCTCAATCCGGTCCTCCCCATGCAATTCAGCGATTTCGGTTGGAGTGATGACTTGTACCTTGGAAGCCATCAATCTCTCTACGCTATGCTCATGAGCCCGGAACTTATCGCGGCGATGAATCAGGGTAACTTGTTCCGCAATCGGCTCCAGCATAAGCGCCCAGTCTACAGCGGAATCGCCGCCGCCGCTGATCAGCACCTTCTTGCCGCTGAAACGGTTCAAGTCGCTGACGAAGTAATGCAGGTTGGTCTTCTCGAAGCCAGCCGCATTCTCCAAGTCCAGTCTACGCGGCTCGAAAGCTCCGACGCCAGCCGTGATAATCAAGGCGCGTGCATAATGCACGTCTTTATCTGTGGTGACGACAAAATGCCGCTCATCCTTCTTCTCGATTTGTACCACACGTTCCTCAAGGCGAACGTCAGGGTTGAACAACTTAAGCTGCTCGTTCAGATTGTCGATGAGCTGTTGTCCCGTAACCTTCGGGAACCCGGCTACATCGTAAATATATTTCTCAGGATAGAGGGCAGCAACTTGCCCCCCAAGCTGAGGCATACTCTCAATCAGCTTGACGGAAGCTTTTCTCATTCCGCCATAAAATGCGGCAAACATACCTGCCGGTCCGCCTCCGATAATAAGGAGATCGGTGAATTCGCCGGCATTGTTTTGGGATGACACGGGCCAAACACCTCCAGATATTTTTCTGCACCTTCACAGGTTTTTATAATGTCAATTCTACTTTATTATAAACGTCATATCCTTTCTTGCAAAGACAGGTTGAAAACTGCCCTGAATCTGTAAAATAAAACGTAGAAAGTCCTATAGTTACGGGTAAAATAAGACTTGATCTTTTATGTAAAAGCCGATATCATTCAAATGTATGCATTCATATTTGTGACGAAAAAAGTACATTTGTGAAATAGGATTCCCGATTTTGGCGAATAATAGTATAGGTTAATAATTGTACCGAAGACTGTAATTTTATGTGTTAATTTTCACATTGAAGTTTTTGGGTTAATTTCAAATATAGAGCGCCCCAACTTGGAAGGAGAACAAAATCATGAGTACCATACCCAAAATTGTAATTCTTGGTGCGGGTTATGGTGGTATCCTTACCGCCCAGCGACTGCAAAAAGAACTGAATTACAATGAGGCAGACGTCACCCTGGTGAATCGTCATGACTATCATTATTTTACGACACATCTGCATATGCCGGCGGCCGGGACGGATTCGATCGAGCATACGCGGGTCGCTATATCCAAGCTGATCGACGAGTTCAAGATCGATTTGGTGAAATCGAACGTACAGGAGATTCGCCTGGCGGATAAGAAGGTCGTGCTTCAGGACGGAACTCTTTCATATGATTATTTGATCATTGCCTTGGGCGGAGAACCCGAATCGTTTGGCATTCCGGGATTGACCGAATATGCGATGACCATTCGCAGCATCAACTCGGTGCGGATGATTCGCCAGCATATCGAATATCAATTTGCTCTTTACAAGGCGGATGAGAGCCGTACCGATCGTCTGAACTTTGTCGTTGGGGGAGCAGGCTTCAGCGGCATTGAGTTCGTAGCTGAACTCGCAGACCGTATTCCGCAGTTATGCAAAGAATACGATGTAGATCCCAATTACGTGAACGTATATAACGTGGAAGCTGCGCCAACCGCTCTGCCCGGGTTTGATCCCGAACTGGTAGAATACGCTATGGACGTGCTTAAGAAAAAGGGCGTACAGTTTAAAATTGGCGTAGCGATCAAGGAGTGCACACCGGACGGGGTAGTTCTGGCCACTGGCGAGGAAATCAAATCCCAGACGGTCATCTGGACAGGCGGCATTCGCGGCAACCGTTTGGTTGAAGCTGCCGGCTTCGAGACGGCGCGTGGACGCGTGAAGATCGATGATTATTTGCGAGCGCCAAGCCATGACAATGTGTTTATTATCGGGGACAACTCGCTGATGTTCAATCCGGAAGGCCGTCCTTATCCGCCTACCGCGCAAATTGCCATGCAGCAGGGCGTGACCTGCGCACAAAACGTGGTAGCTTCTATCCGCGGCAAGGAGCTTAAGAAATTTGTGTTCAGCAATAAAGGCACGGTTGCTTCTTTGGGTAAGGGTGAAGCCATTGCCAGCGCCTTCGGCAAAAAATACAAAGGCTGGGGAGCAGCTCAATTGAAGAAGCTGGTCGACCTGCGTTATTTGTTCACCATCGGGGGAATTCCGTTAGTGTTGAAGAAAGGAAGATTCTTCTAATTATGCGCCATTGCAGTGTTCAAGTTCGGGGCTTGCTAACGCGGGAGGAACTGGATCGTTACAACGCGCTGATGGAGGTTGGCTCCTACCTTGAAGCGCAGCAGCGCCATGATTTGGCTTATACGATTCAGAAAGAAGTCGATGTGTTGATCCTCCCGGCGATTGAACGGCTGAAGGAGAAGAGTCGCGAGCGGGACCGGGCTACTGCGGAGTATTTGGAAACGCTGCGGTCCGAAGCGGAAGATGAATCATAAGATAATATAACAAACAAGGCGTGCCGTCTGGAGAGAGCGGCACGCCTTGTTTTGTTGTTATAGTATTAGTGGATAGCTATGAACCGGGATGAATTACAATTTCAGCATCTCGTCAAGCAATTCGGCATTGAGCAAATTGCCTACAAAGAATTGACCAAATTCCCCGTACCGTGCACTAACCTCATCAAAGCGCATCTCATAGACAAGCTTCTTGAATTGCAGAGCATCGTCGGCGAACAGGGTCACGCCCCACTCCCAGTCATCAAGGCCTACGGAGCCGGTGATAATCTGCTTGACCTTGCCAGCGTAGCTGCGCCCGATCATGCCATGGCTGCGCATCATAGCGCGCCGTTCGTCCATCGACAGCATGTACCAGTTGTCGGCGAGCTCGCGCTTCTTGTTCATCGGGTAGAAGCAGATGTGGTTGGATTTTGGCAGAACAGGCTGCAAGCGGGCCAACACTTCCGGATTGGCCTTCGGATCACCATCACCTGACCCCAGGTAATTGCTTAGCTCAACTACGCTGACATAAGAGTAGGTTTTGAGGGTGTAGTCGGCAAAAGAGGTTTTGTTGAAGGCATTTTCCAAAGCGTTAAGCTCCTCCAGCGTTTCCCGCAAATGCATAAATACGATGTCGGCCTTCTGGCCAACGATGGAATACACAGCATAGCTTCCATTCTTGTCCAGCTCAAGGCTGGCCCATTCCTGTAGAAATGTATGTAGCTCCTCCAAGGCTCCGGCACGTTCTTCATCGTCCGCCGCCTTCCAGGCTGCCCAATCTATGGTGCGGAAATCATGAAGCGCATACCAACCTTCCAAGGTCAAGGTTGCTTCGTTCATATCTATAATCACTCCTCGATCATTTTATAATTCTGCCACAAGTTTGCGGTTGCGCTTTCTCCATTGTAGCGCAAGGGGCGTAAAAGGGGCAAATGAGTTTTCCCATTTTTCCTCCAAAGTTCATTGCTTCGCTACATTTTTTCTAGTAAACTAACTACTAGCTTGAGTTAATGTGATTTATTTTATAGTTCCAGTGTTTTATCAAGGGATATGCAGAAGGGTGGGGGAGCGATGGGCTGGCTCATCGTGCTGGTGCTGATGGTGTTGTTCTTCGTCATGATGTTTGGCATCGGTTTTATTCTCAATATGCTGATGAAGACAACCTGGTTTCCCGCATATGTATTCATACTCATCATCTTGCCGATCGTCGTGTATACGCTGTGGGAGCATGATAAAGGCTTTGGAGCTTATTTGGCCTCGTTTGGGCTGGTTGACTATTTGACGGCATTTGCCGGACTTTGCGGTGCGCTGCTCAGTGGCTGGACTATTCAGAAGCTGCGGCAGGGCGGATACAAGATGTTCTAGAAGAAAATTTCATGTGGGGTTGTCCCAAGGCGGAGACGCATCTGCCAGGTGGGGCAGCCCTATTTTAATAGTGGATGAAGAAGCACGAATCGGGCCGTTCGCTGGCGTAAAATTTGCTATTTGCGTGAAGCATGGGTGAAAACGCCGATTTTTGCTGCAATGGGACGACTCAGGAAAGTCCCTTTTATGTTAAAATAAAGCCAGTCTATTTATAGAGGTAGTTCAAAAAGTCTCTTTCCAGAACGAAGCAGTTCGAGGAATAGATTCGACATCGAATCTTGAATTCAGCCGGGCTAAGCGTAGGCTTTCGTAGTATGTTTCTTGCAGAAACATTTCAGTTGCTCACGTACCCATGCTTCCGAAAGTCGTTTTCTCCAAAAACGTGTAGCTCCGCTACTCAGCCCCTGACTTCATCGGGACTCAAGCGTTTTGAAAAAACGCACATCGGAAGCCTAAGCTTCGGTCCTGCAAACCCGACTTTTTGAACACGTACTTATAGACATAGGGAAGGAGAGTTGGGGCCGTGCGGATAAGCAACATTTTGCATTTTACCGAGAATCACCGTTACTGCGTATACCGTGATTTCGGTCTCAGTCCCGTGGATGGCAAGATGCTGGGCCTCCTCTATCAGCCGATGGTAGGGGCATTTGCTGTCTCATTCTATCGCTTGCTGGCAGAGCAGGTGCCGCAGGAGCAGGTTGGATATTCCGGGGTGGAGCAGCAGCGCAAGCTGTTTCTGACCTTGGGCCTGGACCCTAGCGAAAAGGGGAGAAAATTTCTTATAGAACAGGCATCGCTGCTGGAGGCGGTGGGCTTGCTGCAGACAAGCCGCCTATACGCGCCGGATGGCGATGACTATATGTACGAATATGAGCTGCAACCTCCACTTTCGCCAGCAGAGTTTTTTCGGACTCAGCATTTAACGCTGCTGCTGCGCGATAAAATTGGCAAGTTTGCAGTGCTGGCGCTGCGGGAGCAGTTATTCAGCAGGGAGCCGGAGGCTTGGTCCGGAGCCAGCCATAATAAAGAGAATCTCAGCATTCCTTTCTATGATATATTTGAGCTGAACACCCATTCGATTGATTACGAGCTGGAGCAGGCGATTGCCGAGACATCCATCGCCAGACAACCTGGGATGCGTCTTGCTTCTGAGGAAGAAGAGATTAATTACGCAGATATTATTCTGCGCTTTCCGCGGGAATCGGGGAATCGGGCCTTTGTGGAGGGTCTGCGCTTCGACCATGAAGGCATGGGGGTCATTAATTATGTTGCTCACAAGTATGATCTGACCGCCCAGGATATATGCCGCTTGCTCGATGAAGATGGTGTATTCGATCCGGCGGGTGGACTCCAACTGGACCAGCTGCAGCATCGTGCCAATTTGCAATTCCGGCAAGGGAAGCGACGGATGGAGGAACGTGAAGTGATGTATGGCAAAATCGCTTCGCTGCGTGCGGAAGAAGAGCAGCAGCCAGCGTCAACAGCCGGGGCACTGCCTGAAGAGGTAGCTGTGCAAATGGAATTTTACGTAGAGGTGCCCCCGCAGTTCCGGAGTAAATGCGATATTCATCAGTACAATATGATGCTTCGCAATGAGCCGTATACCCGGCTGCTGAAGACGTTTTTCCCGGGGACGGTTCCTGATAATATGCTCGACATTTTTGAGAAAATTGACCTTAACTACAAGCTGCCCGGCGAGGTCATCAACGTATTGATTCATTATTTGATGTCGCTATTGACTTCTGGCGGGGAGCAGCGGATCAATCGTAACTTCGTGGATGCGATTGCGGCGAATATGCTGCTGAAGCAGGTCAATACGTACGAGCAGGCCGTGCAGTATATTCGTGATCAGGCGAAGGTGAAGGAGAAGACGGCAGGAGCTGCCGCCGCAGGCAGCCCGCGGCCACGGAACTATGGCGGGCGATCAGCCAAGGCGAAGCCGGAGATTCCGATTGTGCAGCAGACGGTGGAGGATGCAGCAGTCTCTGAGGAAGAATTCGCTGAGCTGGTCAAAATGGCCGAACGCCGCAAGGCCAACAAGCAAAAGAAAATATAATAAAATTTTCAGCTCAATCTAAAAATTAGGCGTTGATCGTTAGCAAGACTTATGAGGCGAATTGCACGTATCCCAAGAATTTGCTGAATACCGCTGGTTCCCAGGCTCTAATCGGGGATTTCTCTTCTTATTATAGAGGTTGTTCAAAAAGTCGTCTTCCCAGCACAAAGTTGTTCAAGGAGCGGGTTCGACATCAAATCTTGAATTCAGCCGGGCCTGGCGTAGGGCTTCCGTAGTACGTTTCTCGCAAAAACATCGGAGTTGCTCGCGTATTCCTGCTTCCGAAGTCGTTTTCTCCGAAAACGTGTAGCTCCGTTACTGACGTCCCTGGCATCATCGGGGCTCAAGCGTTTTGAAAAAACGCACATCGGAAGCCTAAGCTTCGGTCCTTAAGATTCGACTTTTTGAACATGCACTTATAGGGAAAAACTCCCGCTAAATGGCCCAAATCCGCCAGAAATCGGGAAATTATATGGATTTCTAGAGCTAGAATAAAAAGTGGACACCTCGTTAAGAGAAAAAGATAATAAAACTAACTGAGGAGGTGTTCACGTGGGTGAGCAGCGGAATCGCTATAACGAAGAATTTAAAAGACAAACAGCTAAATATCTCCATGAACAGACGAAATCGGTGGAGGAAATCGCCTTAGAGATGGACATCCCAGCAAAGACGTTGCATGCCTGGAAAGCCAAATATCGCGAGTTCAAGAATGAGTCCATCTCCAGTGTGGAACGGCTTCGA
>NZ_KB895405.1 GCF_000374825.1 Paenibacillus sanguinis 2301083 = DSM 16941 | reverse complement strand
CCCACTACGTACGCTGCGCTACTCAGTCCCTGGCTTCATTCAACCTTCTTGGTCCTGAAAACCCAACTTTTTGAACACATATTAAAAGAGGTAGTTCAAAAAGTCGTCTTCCCAGGACGAAGCAGCTCAAGGAGTGGATTCGGCGTCGAATCTTGAATTCAGCCGGGCCTTCCGTTGCTCACGTACCCACTACGTACGCTGCGCTACTCAGTCCCTGGCTTCATTCAACCTTCTTGGTCCTGAAAACCCAACTTTTTGAACACATATTAAAAGGGGTAGTTCAAAAAGTCGTCTTCCCAGGACGAAGCAGCTCAAGGAGTGGATTCGGCGTCGAATCTTGAATTCAGCCGGGCCAAGCGTAGGCTTCCGTAGTATGTTTCCTTCAGAGGAGTTGCTCACGTACCTCAGCTTCTTTACGTAGATTACTGATCAATTGATACAGATATCTGTTCTTTATTTTTGAAATTCAGAAAGGTAGTTGATGACCTGTGGAATCCCTACATTTACTGATTCGTGAACTTGCGGAGCAAGCAAGCCTAATTACAGCTACGCTCAGCGGACGTCGCAAAGCAGGGGAGGACGATTATACCAAAGTGCAGATCAAGCCGGTTGAAATCAAGCGGCAATTGCATTATCAATTTGCTTACCACTATAACAATAAGGTGCTGCACCGCAATCTAACGGCAGAGGCTTATGCCGATGAGTTATACAGACTGTTGGCTGACGAATTTCGTCAGGGGCTGCTCTGTACAGCAGAGGTAGATTATCAGGTGCTCATTAGCAAGAAATTCAAGGTATCGATTTTGAAGAAGGCCCCTTCGCAAAAGGCACCCAATCAATTGTCGCATAATCGCAAGAAGCAATATGTGCTGGAGGAAGGCATGCCCGTCCCGTTCCTGGTCGAACTGGGGATTATGAATGCGGAAGGCAAGGTGCTAGCCAAGCGATACGACAAGTTTAAGCAAATTAATCGATTTCTGGAGATGGTCCAGGATGTTCTTCCTCATTTGCCGGAAGGGCGCCCGTTGACGATCGTTGATTTTGGCTGTGGCAAGTCATATCTAACATTTGCCCTATATCATTATCTGGCGGTTCAACAGCAGCGCAAGCTTCAAGTGGTTGGACTGGATTTGAAAAAAGAGGTTATCGAGCATTGCGGCGAACTGGCTCGCAAGCTGCAATATGACGATCTGCGATTCCTGGTTGGCGATATTGCCGACTATGACGAATTGAGCGCGGTAGACATGGTCGTTACCTTGCATGCTTGTGATACGGCAACCGACGCTGCCTTGGAGAAGGCGGTTCGCTGGAACGCTTCGGTCATTCTGTCCGTGCCTTGCTGTCAGCATGAATTATTTAATCAGGTGAATAATAAAGAGCTGGCTCCCCTGCTGGATCATGGAATATTGAAGGAACGCTTCTCGGCGCTGGCGACCGATGCCATTCGGGCCAAGCTGCTGGATGTGATGGGCTACAAGACGCAATTGCTAGAGTTTATTGACATGGAGCATACGCCCAAGAACATCCTGATTCGGGCTGTGAAGGCTTCGGGTGCTGATACGGCCGCATTGTGGTCGGAATATGAAGCATTTCGCCAATTTCTCGGTGCGGCTCCCTATCTGGAACGGGCTTGTCGTGACCTGCTCCCTCCCCCGCTTGTCCCGGCCAAAGGCTAACATCGAGGTATTCCCAGAGAGAGCCTCTGCCCGCCCAGTTGATGGCCTGTCGTAGGTTTGTCTTTGCCCAAGCCCGTGCAGAGAATAAACTGCTTCATTTCCGTGAATGAATGGTATGGTAAGGAGTCTCTTCGGGGTACTGGAACCTGCCCTGACGAAGAGTGAACACGGGCGGGGTGAAGTATTGAATAACACGAAGCGGATGAGCAGGCATAAAAAGAGCAGCAGTTTATACGGACTGGCCATTGCCTTAATCTTGACAGGGCTATTATGTGCGCTGTTTCAGGGGATGTTTACTGTGGATTCCTACGGTGGTCTGCTGCTGATTTCGAGCTGGCTGCTGGCGGGCGCAGGCGGTTGGTTTGTTGTGGGAGTGTATCATGCATCTTTCACTAATTTGCCTGTTTTGCACAGGAAAGCTGTCTGCCAGACTGATGCCAAGGGGGTACTATGGACTGAGGGATGGTTTGGATTCGTGGCAGGCCCCGTTGTATTGACCGGTCTGTATTTATTCCACTGGCTGAGGGCTGACCCTCTATCGATTCAGTCCACGGTAGAGGCCGTGCTGCATTGGTCTTTTGTGGCTGTATTTGGCATGGCCCTACACAGGCTTGGTCAGGCAGGCAAGGCGGGTCGTCGCTGGCTTGCGGCAGGGTGGCTGGTCACGGGGAGCCTGCTGGCGATTACGGCGCTTGCTTCTGTATATGGGGTGTTGCCGCTGCCAGGAGCCATATTGCGTACTCATGATTCGGCCGTGTCTGCAACCGGTGCCCGGCTTGGCGGGTTGTTGCAATACCCGAACACCTTTGGCGCAGTGATGGCGGTGTTTGCCCTTGAGCGGCTGATGCGGCTTACCCGTATGCGCCGCCGCGCCTTTATGCGCGAGGGCGGCTGGCAGGGACAATGGGCGGCCCTGCTCGCCCTGCTGTTCACCCTCTGCCTGCTGCTGAGCGAATCGCGCGGGGCGCTTGCTGCCGCGCTGCTCGGCTGGGCCGCAGGCTGTGCGCTGCTGCGCGGCGCCCGGCGCTGGCGCTACGCGTTGCACAGCGCGGCGATCCTCGCCGCCGCCACGCCCCTCGCGCGCCAGCTTGCTGCGGCACAGCTTGCGCCGTCGCCGCTGCCTGCGCTGCTGGCACTCGCCGCCGTGCTGGCGGCGCTGGCGCTCGCGCAGGGGCTCGCCGCGCGCTATGGGCCCCGGTGGGGCCCACGTCTGAAGCGCCGCCGCTATAGCTTGGCGGCGCTGGCGCTCGCCGCGTTGCTGCTCGGCGCGGCGCTGCTGCATGCCGCCGGGGCGGCGGGACAAGGTGTCTCCGGGCGGCTGCTCCGCCCGGAGACCGGATTCGCCCGCACGGCGATGTACGGCGATGCCGTGCTACTGCTCCGGCAGGCACCATGGCTTGGCCAGGGCGGGGATACCTGGCGCCACGCCTTCCGCAGCCTCCAAAGCACAGCGTATGTCGGCAGCGAGGTGCACAGCGGCTACCTTGACCTTGGCTTGGATATCGGACTTCCCGGGCTTGCGTTTGTTCTGCTGTGGTTATGCCGTCAGGGCGTTCAATTGAAGCGCCGCCGCAGCGTTATGCTGCCCTCCTATGTGGCCTTGCTCCTGCACAGTATCATCGACTTTGATATGAGCTATAGCTTAATTTGGCTGCTCCTGTTGTGGATGGCCGCGGATGCCGTCCGCCCCGGCACATTCATGATTTCGCCTGGACGAACGATGCGTCCTGCACTTTGTCTTGTTGTCGCCCTCTGTCTTATGCCGCTTGGCCTATCAGGCTTACGTCAGGCCGCAAGCCTGGTGCTATACCAGCATGCACTCAGCAAATTTGCGGCGATACCAGAAGTAACTGCCTCCAAGCTTACTGTCACCCTGGGACAAGCAGGAAGCCGTGAACCATTTCGTCAGACCGCAGTCTCTACCGGGGAGCGAGAGCTTTGGGCAGCTGCGGAGCTGCTGCAACAAGCTTTGGAGTTGACCCCTTATCGTAATCAAGCCCGCTTGGTTCTGGCTTCTTGGTCCGCTATGCCAGAGAAGATGTCTTTGCTGCGCGAAGGGCTGCGTTATGAATCAGCGGATGCCAGGCTGTGGCTGGCGCTTGGGCGTGCGTTGGCCGGGAGCAACCAAGCCGCTGCGGTTCCGGCAATGCGCGAAGCGGTGACTTGGGATCGATTCGACCGCAGGAGCCGGACAATGGCTTTACAGGAGTTGACGCAATTGGCGGAACGAATGCAAGAGCAAGGCCAAATGCAGGAAGCATTAATCGTAGCAAAGGGTGGCCTGGCGCTTTACAAGGATTATGCCAAACAAGCAGAGATGGCAGCTAGGCTGAACCACCCACGCAATGATCGGCAATTCTATCTGACGGACGAGGCGAAGGAATGGGGCTGGAAGCTGCAGGACATTTCGGGTTCCTTCTCTTGGAGTGATCATGACCGGCAAGTGCTGCGCTAGCTGCTAGGGATAGGTTAACCTCCGAACGCGGCGCGAAAGGCAGCCGATAGGCGCTGCTGGTCAACACCCCACAACTCAGCAAGCTCGGGGCTGACGGCTTCGTCCCACCAATCAGCGAGTAGCTTGCGATTGCTTATATTTTCCCCGATCCATAGCAGATTGCCGATAACCTTCTTATAGTATATGGTTTCGCCCTCCTTCAGCTTTTCTTCGGGAACGAACAGCCCCAGACGTTTGACCGTCCGGTAAAGCTCCTTGCTGCAGCTGCGACGAATTTTGCGTGGCGTAGGCAGTGAGTTGGAATTAGGTGATTTTGCAGGAAAGTTTGTCATGGCGGAAGCCCTCCTTTTCTGTCAGCATATGCAGGGGGTCTCAGGGGAGTCACCGCCTCACAGGCAAGTAGAATGCATGTCCGTGGCTGTGATAGAATAGACTGAGGTTATAGGGGTACTAGGTTATCTCTTTAAGTGCCTCTTAGAAAAGAAATGCTATGGGGAAAGAGGACGAAGCAGTGGAGTGGATATCGGGCATCATCAGCGTATTGTTGGAATGGGTTCAGCAGTTGGGGTATTTGGGTATTATGCTGGGTTTAATGATTGAGGTCATCCCCAGTGAAATCGTATTAGCTTACGGTGGCTACCTGGTACACCAAGGTCATATTCATTTTATCGGGGCGGTTATATTCGGGGTCATTGGCGGTGTGATTGCCCAACTGTTCATTTACTGGATTGGCCGCTATGGCGGCAGACCGATATTGGAGAAGTACGGAAAGTATATTTTAATTCAGAAAAAGCATATAGACGTCTCGGAAGCGTGGTTTCTGAAATACGGGTCAGGGGTCATCTTTACCGCCCGCTTTATCCCGGTGGCCCGGCACGCCATATCCATTCCCGCAGGAATGGCCAAAATGCCAGTGAGCCGATTCCTGGTATTGACGACGCTGGCTGTCATTCCGTGGTCGATCCTGTTCGTCTATTTAGGGATGCTGCTGGGTGAGCAATGGCAGCATGTGGATGAGAAGGCCGGTCCATACATTATGCCTATTTTACTGGGCGCGCTGGCGTTGTTAATTGTATATCTAATTGTGAAAACCTATAATCATCGTGCGAAGAAGGGCGCTTAATAACGCCTATTTGAAATCAGAAGGAGGAAGCGGAAAAAGGCAAGCCAGGCCCGCTGCGGTATGCTTGCTATTTCCGTGCTACAGCATGCTAAAAATAGAAACTTACTCTTTAGGACCTTTGCAGACTAATGCTTATTTGCTGCGGGGAGAAGACGAAGGCCGGGCTGTCATCATTGATCCGGGCATGAACCCGGGGCCTCTGCTGCGTAAAATTGAAGATTTGGACATTGAAGCGATCCTGCTAACACATGCCCATTTCGATCATATTGGGGGCGTGGAGGAGATTCGCCAGGCCAAGAAATGTCCGGTATACATTCATCCGCTGGAAAGCGATTGGCTGACTACGCCCAAGCTGAATGGATCATTGATGTGGCCGGAGGTGGGTCCGCCAATTTCGACAACAGCAGCGGAATTCGACCTGGCTGAGGGACAGAAGCTGCATTTGCTTGGTCATGATTTTACGGTATCTCATACACCGGGCCACTCGCCAGGCAGCGTCAGCTTTTTGTGTGGAAATGATTTGTTTTCGGGTGATGTTCTGTTTCGCCTGGGCGTGGGCCGAACCGACCTGCCAGGTGGCCGGGAAGTGGACCTGTACAACTCAATTAGAGGCAAGCTGTTTAAGTTAAGCGATGAGGTCAAGGTTTATCCGGGGCATGGGCCACGGACGACCATTGGCTATGAGCGGGCAAATAACCCGTATGTGTCTATACAGAGGTAATTTAAAAAGTCAGGTTTTGATCATGAAACGGCTTCCGGGAGCGGATTCGACGTCGAATCTTGAACTCACCCGGTCCAAGCATAGGCTTCCGTAGTATGTTTCTTGCAGAAACATTTGAGATGCCCACGTACCCATTGCTTCCGAAGTCGTTTTCTCCGAAAACGTGCAGCTTTAAATAAAAACCTGTGAAAAATTCTTAGAATGTTGATGTAGGAATCCAAAAAAAATATTCATTTTTAGTGGGGGTGCGATTTTTTGAAGAAAAGCCTTCGACCTGTTGGGTATGGTATCCTGATTGTTATACTTGCTATATTAATTATTAATTTTTTTAATTCCACGGAAATAAAGAATCGTATGTTCCCTAATACAACGTTTGAAAAAGAAGTTATTGAGAAGATTGAAAATAAGGAAATCTCTTCTTTGGTGTTAATGGAATGGGCTGGAAACGAGGATATAGTTATCTTAAAGAATAGGACGGATATAGATTATATTCTGGATTCTTTAGCTCCTTTAAAGTTAAAAAAAGTGAGTAAACTCCCCGATACTTCTAAAGAAACTTATTATATTATCATTAAGGATCAGGGGAAAAATTTATTCTCATTTAGTCTATATGGTTCAAAGTATATGTTCATTACTAATTTTGAAAACAATTCTATTCAACAATATGAAATAGAAAATGATGTTGATATCAACAAAATCAAGAATTTTTTTGGAAATGCTATTCTTCATTAAAGGGGCAGCCAACAATACACGTAAAAGAACGAGAGAGCTAAGGATTTACTACCCCTCAGTTCTTTCGTATCCAACCTTCTTGGTGCTGAAAAGCTGACTTTTTAAATCGCATAAATAAGACAAAATCTACGAAAAAGTGCAAAATGAGTGGACAAAAGTGCAAGCCTCTGATAGGATGTACATATTAAATCATTGTAACCTTTGCGAAGCACGCAAGCTGTGGACCTGATCCCGGTTTGCGTTCTTTTTATTTTCAGTTAATAGGACGTTGCTGGAATCTGACTAAATGCCTTGACCGGACTCCCTTACTTTTAGTAGGATGATATAAAGCAGCAAGCAACACAGGTTTTCAGCTTTTTTTTCAAAATACACATATCAGGGAGGTAGACGATGCTTCATTTGGGAGAGAAGATTGTGATCGTCGGCGATGCTTTTGAGCAGAATCTTCCTGTTGGGGAATATGGCTACGTAATTGCTTATGACCGCAATCCGGATAACGCATTTGATTATGTGATCCGCTCGCCGAAGACGGGGCGCAATTATTTTGTTCCGCAGAGTGATGTAGAATCCGAAGAGCGGCTAATCGAGCAGGAAGTAGAGCGCACAACGCAGGAAGCCTTGATCGATTACGCGTTAGCTACGCATAATGAGAAGCTGTTCCATCATATTTTGAATGGCGAAGGCAACGAGGCAAATGCGCAAGAGGAACCAACAAAGGAAGCAATGTCCCAAGCAGAATTCATCAAGCAGGTGAATTTGCGGGCGTGGATATAGGAAGGGGCCGGTTCAACCGGCTCTTTTTCTTTTTTTAGAGGTAATTTCAAAAGTCGGATTTTGATCACGAAGCGGCTTACGGGAAGCGGACTCAACGTCGAATCTTGAGCTCACCCGGTCCTGGCGTATGCTTCCGTAGGATGTTTCTTGCAGAAACATTTGAGATGCTCACGTACCCATTGCTCCCGAAGTCGTTTTCTCCGAAAACGTGTAGCTCCGCTTCTCAGCCCATGGCTTCATTCAACTCAAGCGTTTTGAAGAAACGCACATCGGAAGCATAAGCTTTGGTGCTGAAAAGCTAACTTTTAAAACTTCTATTTGGAATTAAAACAAACGTGGGGTGTTGGCGTGGTCCTTTCGGGAGCCCCTCAGCGCGGGATATACCTGTAACGGGAAATCCTCATGCTAATTCTCCTATATTTCACCAAATATAACATATAACAGGAAATCCTCATGTTAATTTTGGGCTTTTCCCAAAAAATTGAACATTTCATAATGATTAGCAGGAGGAAATCCATATAATCCCCGATTTCTGGCGGATTTAAGCTATTTAACGGGAGTTTTTCCCTATAATAAGAAGAGGAATCCCCGAATAGAACCTGGAAACCAGCAGTATTCAGCGAATTTTTGGATACGCGTAATGCGCCTCATAAGTCTTGCTAACGATCAACCGCTAATTTATATATTGCTCCTTTATTTGAAAGGGTAATTTAAAAAGTCAGCTTTTGATCACGAAGCGGTTTCCGGGAGCGGACTCGACGTCGAATCTTGAACTCACCCGGTCCTGGCGTATGCTTCCGTAGGATGTTTCTTGCAGAAACATTTGAGATGCTCACGTACCCATTGCTCCCGAAGTCGTTTTCTCCGAAAATGTGTAGCTCCGCTTCTCAGCCCCTGGCTTAACGGATTGAATTGCATCGGAAACTAAAATATAATTTTAATCAATTACACCCGCATGGTAGAATGGACGAATCATGCATGATTGATAAGGAGGGCAACAACGTGAGTATCCAGACCAAGGATGTGGAGCATGTGGCCAAGCTGGCCCGTTTGCATTTGACAGAAGCGGAACGCGATATGTTTACGGAGCAACTGAACGCGATTCTTAAGTATGCCGACAAGCTGAATGAGTTGGACACGGACGCAATTGCGCCAACAACGCATGTGCTGCATCTGAGCAACGTAATGCGTGAGGACGAAGTCCAGGACAGTTTGCCGCAAGAGAAGGTATTTCGCAATGCACCGGATGAAGAGGATGGGCAGTTCAAGGTTCCGGCTGTACTGGAATAGCTGCTATATAAAAAGTAGTTTGAACATGCAATGTGAGTGGAATCAGCCTAAGATGTGATAAATGAAGGAGGAAGCCGATTTGGCGCTTTTCGATTTGCGTTTGCAGGAGATACATAATCAGCTTCATAATAAGAAGCTGTCTGTATCCGAACTCGTTGGTGAAGCCTTTGCCAACATTCGGGAGTACGATGGAAAGATCGGCGCTTATTTGGCGCTCAACGAAGAAGGAGCCGAGGCCGAGGCTGCCCGCCTGGATCAGAAGCTGGCGTCCGGGGAAGAGCTGGGCTTGCTGTTTGGCTTACCGGTGGGCATTAAGGATAATATGGTAACTGAAGGCTTGCTGACGACCTGTGGCAGTCAGTTCCTGAAGAACTATGATCCTATTTATGATGCTACGGTGGTTAGCAAGCTGAAGGAAGCCGACACAGTTACCATTGGCAAGCTGAACATGGACGAGTTCGCCATGGGTGGCTCGAACGAGAACTCCAGCTTTCATCCTGTACGTAACCCATGGGATTTGAATCGGGTGCCGGGAGGCTCCAGCGGAGGATCGGCAGCAGCCGTTGCTGCGGGTGAGGCTTTCTTTGCCCTGGGTTCGGATACGGGGGGCTCGATCCGCCAGCCGGCTTCTTATTGTGGTGTGGTTGGACTGAAGCCCACTTATGGACGAATCTCTCGTTATGGCCTGGTGGCTTTTGCTTCATCACTTGATCAGATCGGACCTATTACCAAAAATGTCGAGGATGCTGCTTACGTGCTGCAAGCTATCGCTGGTCATGATCCGAAGGATTCCACTTCGGCCAACGTAGCGGTTCCTGATTATTTGAGTGCGTTAACCGGCGATATAAAGGGTCTGCGTATTGCTGTGCCAAAGGAGTATCTGGATGGGATTGACCCGCAAGTGAAGGCCTCTATTCTGGAGGCGCTTAGCGTGCTTGAGAGCCTGGGCGCCGTATGGGAAGAAGTATCACTGCCCCACACGGAATATGCCGTGGCCACTTACTATTTGCTGGCTTCTTCGGAGGCCTCGTCCAATCTGTCGCGGTTTGACGGAGTTCGTTACGGCGTTCGTGCCGATCATGCCGGCAGCTTGCTCGATTTGTATTATGATTCGCGCAGCCAGGGGTTTGGCCCGGAGGTCAAACGCCGGATTATGCTCGGTACCTATGCGCTTAGCTCCGGGTATTACGATGCCTACTATTTGAAGGCCCAGAAGGTCAGAACGCTGATCAAACAAGATTTCGATCAGACCTTTGCAAATTATGATGTCATCGTGGGTCCTACGGCCCCGACTACTGCTTTTGAGCTTGGCTCTCAGGTAGATGATCCTTTGACGATGTATCTGAACGATATTTTGACGATCCCGGTGAGCTTGGCGGGAATTCCTGCCTTGAGCATACCTTGCGGCTTTGCGGACGGGCTTCCCATCGGACTGCAAATTATCGGAAAAGCCTTTGACGAAAGTACGATTCTCCGCGTGGCGCATGCCTTTGAAGCCCATACGGATCATCATAAGCAACGTCCCATGTTCTAATGTGGTGAACCCATCACTGGTGAGCGGACGCATGGATTAATCAAAAGTTGCAGGAGGATAGGCCATGTCAACATCCAAATATGAAACGGTCGTCGGGCTTGAGGTACACGTAGAGCTGCATACGAACACGAAGATTTTTTGCGGCTGCTCCACGGAATTTGGCGCTCCGCCAAATTCACATACTTGTCCGGTGTGCCTGGGGCATCCCGGCGTGCTTCCGGTACTGAACCGTCAAGCTGTCGACTACGCTATGAAAGCCGCTATGGCACTGAATTGCGAGATCGGCGATGTAAGTAAATTTGACCGTAAAAATTATTTCTATCCCGATTCGCCGAAGGCTTATCAGATTTCCCAGTATGATCAGCCCATCGGTCTGAACGGTTATATTGATATCGAAGTAGACGGGAAGACGAAACGCATCGGCATTACTCGCCTTCATCTGGAGGAGGATGCCGGGAAGCTGACTCACGTGGATGGCGGGTTTGCTTCACTAGTTGACTTTAACCGTGTGGGTACTCCGCTGGTGGAAATTGTATCCGAGCCTGAAATATCGTCTCCGGAGGAGGCTCGGGCTTATCTGGAGAAGCTGCGGGCTATTATGCAATATTGCGAGGTTTCCGATGTGAAAATGGAGGAGGGCTCGATGCGTTGTGATGCCAACATCAGCTTGCGTCCATGGGGACAACCAGAATTCGGTACTCGCGCAGAATTGAAGAATATGAACTCCTTCCGTGGTGTGGTGCGTGGACTGGAATATGAGCAATACCGTCAAGCGGAAATCCTTGATGCCGGTGGTGAAGTTGTTCAGGAGACACGTCGCTGGGACGAATCTCAAGGAAAGACGTTCTCCATGCGTGGCAAGGAAGAAGCGCATGACTACCGTTACTTCCCTGACCCGGATTTGGTCACATTGCATATTGACCAGGCTTGGAAAGATCGGGTCCGGGCATCCATTCCGGAGCTTCCGGATGCGCGTAAAGCGCGTTATACCTCCGAATACGGCTTACCCGAACATGATGCCGGTGTGATCACTTCTTCCAAGGCATTAGCTGACTTGTTCGAAAGCAGTCTGGATTATACGAAGGATGCCAAGGCTGTCGCTAACTGGATTATGGGAGACTTGCTGGGCTATTTGAATAGCAATTCCCTGGAATTGTCCGATGTGTCGCTGACAGGTCAGGGACTTGGTGAAATGATTGGTTTATTGGATAAAGGCACGATCAGCTCCAAAATTGCCAAGACTGTATTCAAGGAGATGCTGCAAAGCGGCAAGCTGCCACAGCAGATCGTAGAGGAACAAGGACTTGTTCAAATCAGCGATGAGGGTGCGATTCTTGCTATCGTTCAGGAGGTTATTGCGAATAACCCGGCTTCTGTCGAGGATTATAAAGCAGGCAAGGAGAAGGCTATCGGCTTTCTAGTGGGACAAGTCATGAAACAAAGCAAGGGCAAAGCCAACCCGGGATTGGTGAACAAGCTGTTGGTGGATGTGCTGAAGGGCTAGCTAACTGTCCCATGGGGATAACATATCTTTTACGTGAGAGCAGGGGGAACGTCCATGATCGTGAAGCTGCCGCTAGAGGATGCGGATTTCGTCGAGCAATTGTGGAGTTTGCAGCATCAAGCCTATCGGCTTGAAGCAGAGGCGGTGGGCCTGATTGAGGTTCCGCCCCTCACGGATACCTTTGATTCTATCCGCTCTGGCGGTGATGTTTTTTACGGTGAAGTAGAACAGGACGGAGAACTGCAGGGGGCTATCGCGGTACGCAGCGAGATTCCTGGCGAACTGCTCATTACACGCCTGATGGTGCAGCCTGCTCATTTGCGCCAAGGTATAGGCAGTTCGTTGCTGCGGCATGTATTGGCTATATATGAAGATATCCGCATCTTCAAGGTAACAGCCAGTTCGCTGAACGAACCGGCGACCAGGCTGTATCGCGACTTTGGCTTCGAGCCAATTCAGACATTCAACTCGGCTGCAGGTGTGGAGTTAACGCTGTTTTACTTGAAGGGCTAGTATATCCTATAGGCACGTCCTTGGCATGATGCTTCGTGCCAGGGACGTGCTTTCTTGTTAGGGCTGCGGTGTGGCAGGGTCCAGTTCCTTCCACGTTACAGCATAAAGTAGAATGGGTTATGATATTGAATAGAAGAGACGGTGGAACAAGTAGTAGAAGGGAGTGAGAACCATGAAGCCGGATATGCTGTCGCCCCATCAGGACAGGGGGCTGATCCGGGCCAAGGGCTTTGCGCCAAGACGACGTAAGCGCAAAGCCGTCGCCTGCTTGCTGTCCGCTCTATTCCCTGGACTTGGACATTTATATTTACGCCTGTTTATACGGGGACTATCGATGATTTATTTTGTATTGATTGATGTCTCGGCGATGATTTATTTCTCTTCCGTTCGGTCTGTAATGAATGTACCCTTGCTTGTTCTCCTCGGCCTGTTAATTCCGGCTGTTTATTTCTTTAG
Source organism: Paenibacillus sanguinis 2301083 = DSM 16941 (assembly GCF_000374825.1). Taxonomy (GTDB): domain Bacteria; phylum Bacillota; class Bacilli; order Paenibacillales; family Paenibacillaceae; genus Fontibacillus; species Fontibacillus sanguinis. Next base: position 5,906 of record NZ_KB895405.1, on the reverse strand, counting down.
CGTGTACGATGTGCTGCAATCCACGGATGCCATCAATGCGAGATTCAGGAGAGATCCGGACAAGAATAACGAAGAATTGGGTGGAGCAAGAGAAGGCTCGACATACAAGCAAGGGATACGGGCCAGCGTACTGCTGATCAGTGGAGGCGTGGTCCTGTTTGTCATTCAACAGAAGCCGCTGTGGCTTGAACAAATCGTGCAATTTTACAGCGTTTATGTGGTAGCTGGAGCCATGCTGATTACGGCATTGCTGTGGGTATTGCGCGAAGTTAGACGCAGATATTCGCGTACCGGTCGGTTTACGGCGGCCATGCTGCTGCTGGGAGTGGCCTGGCTTATGGTCCGCGATGCCTGGTCAGGTCAGGATCATATGATGCTGCTCTTGACCTGGTGGCCTATGGTATTTATCTGTTGGGGGATTGAACACCTGCTGATTATGATACGAAATTATATGAGACAATCGGGAGTTAGGTATCGGGTGAGGGTTGATGTTAAAGGTCTGCTCTTATCCATGTTCATTGTGTTCTCTGTGTTTGCTGTCAGTGAGCAGGAGCAATATATGCATCTGTGGAACCGGGTCAGTCTTGATCTCACATCCGCAGGCGCAGAGTATAGCACAGCCGAAGGCTACCGTGTGGAGAAGCCGCAAATGGATATCCCGATTGATCTGGATACGGACCGGATTGTCATTAACGGCATCAACGGTGATATCGAGGTGCGTAAAGCGGAAGTCGAGCAGGTCATCGTTCGTTATACCGTATGGATTGACCAGCTTGAATCGGAGGAGGCACGTAAAATTGCCGCGGTGACTTCCGTAGAGGTAGATGAAGGGAAATCACTGGGCCTGTCGGTCAAGACTAAGGCTTACGGAGAATCCGGACGGCGCCAGCCCCGGGTCGATCTGACGGTCATCTTGCCAGCCTATAGGTTTCTGGACTTGAATATTACCACCACCAGCGGCAAAATTGCCTTGACCGGCGTGCAGGCTATGAGGCAGATTGAACTGCAAACAGGGAATGGTGATCTGCGGTTGTGGAATGTGGTTGGGGATGTATCGGCCAAGACGCTCAACGGCAACGCAGAACTATATCGCATCTTTGGCGATGTCGAGGTGGATACTCAAGGCGGCAATGTAAAGGGGAGAGGGATTACAGGAAAAGCCTCTTTATCAACGCTGGTAGGGGATATTACCTTAACCGAAGCCCAGGATGATATCCAGGTCAAAACCAAAAACGGGAATATTCGCATTGATAGCGTTCCAGCGGGTCTCCAGGCCGAATCGTTGAACGGTAAAATCTCCATTTCCACCGGACATGTCGGGGGGATGTGGGAGGTATACAGCGCGGTTGGCGAACTGCGCATCGATTTGCCGGAGGATGGCAATTATACGCTCAAAGGCTCCAGCGGATATGGAGATATTTTTACCGAGTTTCCTTTTGTTATCGAGAATAAGGAGATTTATGGCTTGTCAGGCAACGGGGAGTTTTTGCTGAAGATAGACGGCAACAGCAGCTTATATGTGAATAAAAGCTGAACAGATGGTTTGACAGGCACATTTGGTGGATCACGTCAGTTTATACTGCGTTGACAAAATATTTATTTGAAACGTACAATATGCTTACAGACTCCTAACTTTGCATAACTATTAATTAAGAATGAGCTTATTAAAGGCGGTGGATTTCATGACAACGCGCGTACAACATGCATTGGACCAATTGAAAAGCAACGGTGTCCGCATTACGCCGCAGCGTCACGCCATACTTGCATATCTCATGGAATCGATGAGCCATCCGACGGCAGATGAAATATACCGTTCGCTGGAGCCCCGTTTCCCCAATATGAGCGTGGCTACGGTGTATAACAATTTGAAGATGCTGATTGAGGCTGGCATGGTACAGGAACTGAGCTACGGGGATAACTCCAGTCGCTTTGATGCCGATGTATCCAATCACTATCATATTATTTGCGAGAAATGTGGTAAAATTGAGGATTTTATGTATCCGTCTCTGGAGCACGTGGAGCGTGCGGCAGAAGAGGTGACCGGCTTTGAAATTCACGGGCATCGTTTGGAGCTGCATGGGATTTGTCGCCATTGCCGGGCCCAACATTAACGGATTTCGGTGTTGTGTATGTGGACAACGTGGAGAATTCCTTCGGGAACTCTTCACGTTTTTTTATTTTGGTTAACTTTTCACGGTGGTTATTAGTTATTATGAAGAGAGGGACTTTAGTAGTGGAGGTATTGATTTGAAGAGTAGAAGAAGCACTTATCGTAGAAAACGACGCGCTCGAGGCAAGGCAAGTATTTTTTTTGGTCTCATTCTTCTCATAGGTGGATTGTATTGGGCCTCAGTCGTGTTGCTCCCCAATCGGGAACACGTGGACCCGGAATGGCTGGGAACGGTGAATAAGCCGATATTTGCGGAGGGCGAACGGCTCGAAGGATCGGCGCTGGGAGAGGGAGATAGCTTGAAGCTTCCACTTCCTGTAATTCAATCCGTCGTTGATTCCACGATCCGGTATGAGGAAGAGACGGGGTCCGTTATTTTAACAACACCTCAAAAGCTGGTGTTCCTCAAGACCGATGAGAAGGTGGCCCAAATAAACAATAAGCCTACTCCGCTACGTTTTGCCCCTGAGGAGCAGGATGGTGTGATATATTTACCAGCCTATTTGCTGGAGACTTTATACGGAACCGAAGTTCGGGAGGATGAACTATCAGGAGCTGTTCTGCTGGTTCCAGCCGGGGACAGCGTTCAGACGGCCAAAGTAATTAGTACCTCCCGCAAGCAAGATGGTACGATTCCTTTGCGTACCGGACCAAGCATACACGAACCGATCTTGGTCGATATGCTGCCAGGCACAGAATTGCGTCTGTTAGAATCGGGCGAGGACTGGCATTATGTTCAAATAAACAACGGATACACCGGATATGTACAGCACAAAAATGTGCAGGTGGGGGAGGAGAGAATCGTTCCCGAACTGGAGCTTGAATTGTCCGATGCCAAGAGGAAGTGGGAGGCCAAGACGATTAATATGACGTGGGAGGCGGTCTATCAGGTTGCGCCAAAGCCTGCGTCCATAGGCAAGCTGCCGGGGGTTAATGTTGTCAGCCCTACCTGGTTCTCACTGGTGGACGGGAAGGGGAATGTACAGAGCAAAGCAGACCGGGCCTATGTTAAGTGGGCACATGGGCAAGGCATGCAGGTGTGGGGATTGTTCAGCAACAGCTTTGAGCCTGATATCACCACGGAAGCATTGGCGAATTTCGAGAATCGCTTGAATACGATTTTGCAAATGCTGCATTTTGCCAAGCTATACGACCTGGACGGCATTAACATCGACTATGAAAATGTATATACCAAAGATGGTGACAACCTGACACAGTTTATGCGCGAGTTGCGTCCATTGGCTGATGAGCAGGGTTTAATCGTATCCATCGATGTTACACCCAAGTCGAATAGTGAGATGTGGTCGGCTTTCCTGGACCGCAAAGCGTTGGGACAGGTTGTGGATTACCTGGTGCTAATGGCATATGATGAGCATTGGGCAGCCAGTCCTGTAGCGGGCTCGGTATCCTCCCTTCCCTGGGTGCAGCAGTCGGTCAGCCGGATTCTGAATGAGGATGGCGTACCGCCGGAGAAGATGATTCTTGGCATTCCGCTGTACACTCGTGTTTGGACGGAAGTAGAGAAGGATGGCAAGATTGAGGTCAGTTCCAAAGCCATCGGCATGGATCGGGCAAAGCTTATTATAGAAGAGAAGAAATTGAAGCCTGTGTTTGTTGAGGAAGTAGGGCAAAATTATGTGGAATACAAGGATCAGGATGGGCGTCACCGTATTTGGCTGGAGGATGCGGAATCTTTGAAGCGACGCGTTGAGTTGGCCAAATCACTTGATCTTGCCGGCATAGCGACCTGGACCCGGAGCTTTGCTTCGGCTGAAGCATGGAGTACGCTGCAACAAATTAGCGAGTAGCTATCATATATGAAATCAAGTAAAAACGGACTTCCGAAACTGATCGGAGGTCCGCTTTTTGCTAAAGAGCTAGCCTTTACTTGCTATGCCGGCCGCTTGCTTTTGCTCTAATTCATCCGCGGTAACTGTGGCTTGCGCAGGGTCCAGGGTCAGGATTGTCTTACAGAACATACAACGGTCTGTTTTGCCCAGCATTTTGGTGAGCTTGTGGCATTCGGGGCATTGCAGTTGTACGGCAGAAGTGGATAGCATTCCGGCCCAAAAGTAAATAGCCAAGCTCCCCAGCATAGCGATGAGTCCAATGACCAATCCGATGGCTGCCACGATTTTACCGGCTTGCCCCCAGAATACGATGCCTGCGGTGCCTAGCACCATCAAACCCATGCCGCACATGGTCAACAATAAGCCCCATAAACGAAATTCGCTAATTTTACTCGATTTAAAGAACATGGTTAACCTCGCTTCATCAAGGATTTACAAGAACGTCTGCTCTGACTTTTTCAAAACCTGTGCAAAAACGAGAAGGAAACTTTGATTAGGTATAGAACTATATTATAACGAATCGGCAGGAATACGCCAAGCTGGGAGGAACCACGTGGAACCTACTATTTTTCCAATCATGGATGAAGAAAAGGCTGGCCGCCAAGCGATCGGAGCAATCGGATATCGCCTTGATGAGGGAGGGCCTCACGACTCGCTGCTACATGATTTTGAATTTCTTATTATGGTTGTGCATCATGAACTGAATGAATCGGACCCGAGGATGGAGCATTGCTTAAGCGGAAAGACGCATTATCAATTGCTGCACGTCGCCATGACAGATATCGAACACTGGGTTGTGACCGGAGAACAGCGTGATTATATCCAATATTTCATGCAGGGAGAGGTCATTTGGGATATCAATGGGGCATTATCAACCTTCCGTTCAACCATGAGCACATTCAATGGCCCCATACAGGAAAAGCGCAAATTGAAGGAGTTTGCCAAGTTCCTTAAGGCATACGTGGAAGCCAAGCGCTATGTTGCCGACAAGGACTCACTGGATGCATACTACTGTCTGCTGGAGGCTCTTAAGCATTATGCCAAGATTGAGTTGATCGAGCAGGGGGTTCTGCCAGAGAGCAGTGTCTGGGAGCAGGTGAGACCTCTTAATTCGGTAGTGTACAAGCTGTTTGATGAACTTGCCGATAATACGGAAACCTTAGAGCAGCGAATTCAGTTGATTTTGTTAGCCTGTGAATTCGGGTTAACAAGCAAAATGGCGGATTGCTGCACGTTGCTCCTGCGGATATTGGGCAGCCGGAAGGAAGCGTGGAGTGTGCAAGAACTCCTAAGGGTGCCCGAGCTGGAGCATATTCAGGATGAGCTTCCCTTAGTACTCCGCAAGCTGGTGTATCGTTCTTTGGCCCAGGAATTTTCGAAAAGTCTAAAGGAAGGGAATGGCGATAGCCGGGAGCTTCGATACCGGGTGTAATAAGGCATGTACAAGGTTTATGTCGATTGCTGCAAATTCAGGTTGACTCCTGTAATGAATCTGTGGTAAATTAAATCTCGCCCCTAAAAAGGCAATATAGTCTAGGAAGCTTGGGCTAACGCCATGAAGAAATAACTTCAAAAAAACTTCTTGACTGAAACAGATTAAATGTGATATATTATAAAGGTCGCTGCTGAAACAACATAATGCAGTGAACGATGGTGAAATCGGGTTCGACGGAAGTTGAATTGGATCGCATCTGAAGCGAGTTTGATCTTTGAAAACTGAACAACGAGTGAGTAAGAAATAAGAGAACGAAAGTTCTCGTCAGCAAGTTTACATGAGCAAGTCAAACAATACCTTTATTGGAGAGTTTGATCCTGGCTCAGGACGAACGCTGGCGGCGTGCCTAATACATGCAAGTCGAGCGGAGTGATTGGGGAGCTTGCTCCCG
>NZ_KB895404.1 GCF_000374825.1 Paenibacillus sanguinis 2301083 = DSM 16941 | reverse complement strand
CTGTTTCTTTAGTTCCTTGTCTAAAGCATGAATCGGTTTCCTTCCCCGGTTCTTATGAACCAATCCTTGCGCTCCTCCCTCAGCGATGAACTTCTTCTTTAATCGAATGATTTGGCGTTCAGTCAGCCCTAGAGCCGCTGCTCCTTCCTTGTTCGTCATATGTCCCCCAAGAATTTTTTCCACCACAACTACCTTCTTTAATTCTGCTCTTGTCAATGTGAATGTCTCCTGTCCCATAGTGACATTATCTCAGAACAGTTATAGGGTGACATTATCACAGAAGAATAACAAATAGAAGAAAAATAGGGTTGCAAGGTACTTTAGTTTTTGCTATACTCAACTTTGTCGCCGCTTAAGGCACCATAGATATGGCCCGTTGGTCAAGGGGTTAAGACACCTCCCTTTCACGGAGGTAACAGGGGTTCGAATCCCCTACGGGTCACCATTATTATGTATAGTAATAATTAATTGAATATGCGGTCGTGGTGGAATGGCAGACACGCTATCTTGAGGGGGTAGTGGGCGTACGCCCGTGGAGGTTCGAGTCCTCTCGACCGCATCGATACAGAAAGAACCTTGCGTTTAAGCAAGGTTCTTTCTGTATAACCAATGGTGTATATGTCGATAGAGAATGAAGGGGGAAGACATGGGAACCGAGCTTTGGATCATTCTACTCATTGGAGCGGGCACTTATCTGTTTCGGGCAGGATCACTAACCTTGGGAAGCCGGGTGAAGTGGTCTTCGTCAACCCAAGAGTGGTTGTCTTATGTATCTCCGGCGGTACTTGGAGCGCTGATCGGGCCGCTGCTGCTATTGAAGGATGGCCACTTCCTTCCGCTTGCTCAGAATACCATGCTATTTGCCGCTATTCCAACATGGCTTGTAGCATGGTGGTCGCGTCGTCTGCTGCTAACTGTAGCTGCCGGGGTGTTGTTTTATGCCGCAGTAATGTATTTATGGGGATAGGAGGACCACGAATGAACCGTATTCAGCATAAAGAGGATGTCGGACAGGCGCTGCGTGATGCACTTCCGATTGTGATTGCTTATTTTCCGCTCTCCATGACTTACGGTGTACTGGCTTCTGCTGGAGGATTACATGGGGGATTAGCAGTGCTTGGCTCAGTATGGATTTTCTCCGGGGGAGCTCAATTTATGCTGTTGGGCATGCTTGCTTCGGCATCTGCTCCTGTCACGATGGTTACCACATTGCTGCTGCTCAATATGCGCCATATTCTGTATGGAGCGACGATGGGCCCTTATTTGGCAACCTGGAGGGAGCCACAGAAGTGGCTAGCCGCAATAGGGCTCACTGATGAGGGGTTTGCCGTTACCTCCAGCCGAGTTGCTCAAGGTGCTCCACTGACACCGGCTTATTATATTTCATTTGCTTTGCTGATCTATGGCTCATGGGTAGCTGGAACGTCTATAGGTATCGGTCTGGGCAGCTTTGTTAATGCAGAATTGGCGACCATTCTTTCATTTGCCTTGCCCGCTTTATTTATTGCCCTGCTGGCCGGGGGAGATCGCACAAGGGCTTCGATGCTGGCTGCTGTAAGCGGTGCGCTTGTGGCTGTGCTGGCCAGTGCGCTTCATTGGGGAGGCCTGGGCATTGTTCTTGGTGGTGTCGTTGGGGCGACGGTAGGGCAACAATGGACCAAGCGGTCTCGAACGTACTGAAAGAGCCATCTGATTTAGACTGGATGCCTATTGTTCTCCCTCCGAGGGCAAATCAAGGAATACCGCATATTTGGGATAGAGCGCCCGGATACAGTCGGGACAAATGTCGTGTGTGAATTCTGCATGGGTATGCCTTATCAAATAGGCTTCGATGGTACTCCAGATATCTTGCTCGTCCTTAATCTTCTTGCAGACGGCACAGATTGGAAGCAGGCCGCGTAATGTACGGATATGCGACAAGTCATGCTCCATCTTGTGAATTTGTTCTTTTAATCGAGTAATATCGGTGCAGGTGACTACGAGTCCTTGGGGAAGCTGCCCTTCTTCCCCATACGGAGTGACTTCGGCCAGGAACCAGTGATCCCCTTGCGGCACCGTCAGGCAAAGCTCGGTTGCATAGGCTGGAAGTGCTCCACCCAGAACCAAAGAGACATGCTTAAACAGCTCTTGTACGGCCTCTTGTTGAAGGTGGTGGTTGTGCCCTCGCAGATAGTCTAGCAAATTGTTCCCCGGACGGTCCCAGAAGGGGGAAAGTCCAAACAGGCGGGCGCGGTTAACCCAGGTACGGTTAATGTACGCGACCGTTCCGTCGACAGCGAGAATGGCGATGCTTTGATTAAGGGCATGAAAGGCTTCTTTCCATGAAGGAGATGGGTTCACGACGAAATCGCTCCTATAAATGAATTAGGGTAGTTCTTGGAACCTGTTAAGCCTTGCCAACGCTGTGCTAAGATAGAGGCGAAGTTTCATTTTCATATTATATACGTATTTACGTCGTTAAACAATCACAAATTACTTATTTGCGTAATCACGTGGCAAAGGAAGGTTGGATTAAATTTGTCAATCTACGAGCGTATTGAACTGCTAATTGAGTATGCAGGCATGACCAAGAAGGCCTTTTGTCTGGAACTGGGCATCAGCACGGGCAATTTGGGCGATTGGAAGCGGGGAAAGTCTACTCCCAGCACCAATAAACTGATTGAAATTGCGACTTTTTTTGATATTAGTCTGGACTGGCTAATGACGGGGCAAGAGAAGCAGGCTGAACATATACGGGAAGGCAAAGTCGCATATCTGGTAGGAGAAGAAGATTGGAATGCCTTCATGAATTCCCTGACCGAATCCGAATGGACTTTCATACGAGAATATATTGAATTCAGGCGCTGGCGCCAAGAGAGGGATAACCGGAAAGCGTAATTCCGACTTTACTTTTAGCGGCAACGAAGATATAATAACAAATGTTCGTTTCATTTCTGAGCAAGACTTTACCCGAACGCGGTCGTGGTGGAATGGCAGACACGCTATCTTGAGGGGGTAGTGGGCGTACGCCCGTGGAGGTTCGAGTCCTCTCGACCGCATTATGATTGTAGAAGAAGCTTCCCGGAGAATCCGGGGAGTTTTTTTGCATATGAAAATGGAAAAGCGGGTGTCCTGACTTGTGTGGTCGTATTTCTGATTGGCCAAAGCATGTTCTGGAAGGGATTACGTTGGAGAACAGCCTGTCTATATAATGATAAAGAAAACACCCCCGCTGGCAAACGTGGCTTCAAGCCAATGTTGTTTGCAGCAGGGGGGTCTGTATGTTGTTGGTGAGCTTGAGAGGTGCTCACTCAGGCAGCAACGGTTTGCACCAGCAGATACATATTCAGCACTACGATGATGCCTGCTATCGTCCAGGCCAGCAGCTTGAGCCAAGGCTTGTTGGCGAACTCACCCATTTTTTCTTTGCTGGAGGTGAATCTGACCAGAGGAATGATAGCAAACGGCAGTTGCAGGGACAGAATCACCTGGCTGAAGATCAATAAATCCTGGGTGCCCCGCTCCCCGTAGAGTGCGGTGACAATTACAGCCGGAATGATGGCAATTAACCGGGTAATCAGTCGGCGCAGCCAGGGAGCCAGTCTAATATTGACGAAGCCTTCCATAACGATCTGTCCGGCCAGCGTTCCTGTCAGCGTAGAATTTTGCCCCGATGCGAGCAGGGCTACGGCAAACAGCACACTGGCCAAGGTCGTACCAACAAGGGGAGCCAGCATATGATATGCTTCCGAGATATCCGCCACCTGTGTCATTCCCGCCTGATGGAATGTGGCTGCGGCAACAATCAGAATAGCTGAATTGATCAGCAACGCAAAGGTTAGCGCTATCGTCGAGTCCCAGGTGGCAAATTTGATGGCCTGACGTTTACCGGCAGAGCTGCGGTCGAACTTGCGAGTCTGCACGATGGACGAATGGAGATACAAATTATGCGGCATGACGGTAGCCCCTATAATTCCGATGGCGATATACAGCATGCCCGGATCCTGCAAAATTTGCAGCTTGGGTATATACCCCAAGGCGACTTCCCCCATATCCGGTTTGGCCAGAAACAGGTCAATGCCGAAGCAAAGGGCGATGGTAGCAATTAAGATGACGACAAACACTTCCAGTGTACGAAAGCCCTTGTTCTGTAACAATAATATAAGCAATACATCCACGGCAGTAATCATGACCCCGTAGATAATAGGCAAGCCAAACAATAGGTTTAAGGCAATAGCTGCTCCAATTACCTCGGCGAGGTCTGTTGCTGCAATGGCAAGTTCACAGAGTAGCCAAAGTCCAATGACGACGGGTTTTGAATAATGATCCCTACAGGCCTGGGCCAAATCTTTGCCAGTTACAATGCCAAGCTTCCCGGACAGAGACTGGAGCAACACCGCCATTAGGTTGGATATGAGAATGACGGATAGCAATGTATACCCAAAGCGCGAGCCGCCTTCAATATCCGTTGCCCAGTTGCCCGGGTCCATATAGCCCACGGCCACCATATAACCGGGGCCGGCAAAAGCAAGAAATTTACGAAACCAGGAGCCGCCAGACGGCAGTGAAATGGAACGGTGCGCTTCCGGGAGGGAGGGTTGACCGTTCCCCATATTCCAACCATTCTTGGGAGAAGCGGTTTGTTGTTCAGTTGTATCCATTTTGATCACCCCTGATATGTATTGTATACCCACAAAATTCTTTGTCCAGGGAAACTTTATAATGAAAACGGTTAATTAAATGAGATTTCAGGTATGATTGTCACTTTTTTTGCACATCCTATCCAGATACAGGAAAAACAACGAAAAATAGAGGTTTTGGCGGCATTTTAAGTTGACACGTCTGTAAAAATTATTTAATATGTCTAAGTACAAAAAGCGAGCATGACAGCTCAGGAACGAAATTTGATAATACGGGTGATAACATGTCCTACAGACCGAGTGTTGTAAATGTAACCAAGGCCGGAAGCAATGAACGTGACGGGTTATATGAATTTATCGTTAGTATGGCCGATGGTACAGCGTGTCGCGTGTTTTACCACCGTAATCCCGATTGGCGCTTAACGGCTGTCAGCAGATTGCAGAAGACGCCTTGTCCCGTGTGCCGCAAAGATTTTATCTGCCAATGCATGGAAAAGTTTTCGGGCGAGATTAACCGTCAGATGGAAGAAGGACAATGGTTCGACAAAGTTTTGGCTCAATAATGACACCTTCATACTGACGACAGCGAGCGCGGGGATGCCCCGTGCTTTTTTCTTTACTTGGCCTTGTTTATTGTGTACCGGAGTTGGCCAAATCATTAATATAATGATGAATTGCTGTGAAGGAGGCTGGGGCAATGCCGCATACATCAACCGGGGAACCGGAGTATATCGTGCTGTTTGATGGCGTTTGCCATCTTTGCCAGGGGGCCGTTAAATTTATTATTCAGAGGGATCCGAAGAAGCGGTTTTTCTTTATCTCCTTGCAATCCCCGGCTGCCTTTAGACTTCTGAGGGAGGTTGGGCTGGAAGAGGCTCCGCTGGAAACGATGGTGCTGATTGAACACGGAGCGTATTATACCCGTTCAACAGCAGCCTTGCGCATTGCTCGGGCTCTGCGTTTTCCCTGGCCTCTGCTTTATGCGTTTATCCTGATTCCCAGGGTGTGGAGGGATGCAGTCTATAAGATCATAGCCAAGCGCCGATACCGCTGGTTTGGCAGGGATGAGGTCTGCATGGTGCCGACGGTTGAGCTTAGGGACCGTTTTTTGCCGGAGGAATAGATTGAAATTAAAGCTGAAATTAAAGCTTGTATAATCTCCAAAAATGTGATATTCTTACTGTAAATTTAAGGTATACGGGAACGGTAGCACCGTCCAGAATTCCGATTCAGCGATCGGATTTTGGGCGGTGCTTTTTTGTTTCCCTTTAGAAGTGCGGCAATAAGCTGCCGGAGAACCGGTATGGAGCTGAAACAGTGAGAGTAAGCCCATACCGGCCCCAGGCTCCTATTATTCACCACACTTTTAGTAAGGAGGAGGAAGTATGCATCCGATCAAGCTGGTGCTGGTCGTGCGCGAGGAGGAATATATTGAGCCATTTCTTCACTATGTGCACACAAGCGAATACGAACGGAGCCTCAAAGTTATCGCATTTAGCAAGGCAGAATCCTTCAGCCGCTATCTGGAGCAATTTGGAAATGATGTAGATGCCGTTCTGTGTGAGCCGTCATTCTTGCAGGAGGGGGAGATCGCCAAGCATCCCAATATTCGCTGGGTGCTGCTTGGCGAATCGGCTGCCCCAAAGCTTTCGCAGTCTTTGCCCCAACTGGATAAATACCAATCGCTCCATCAGTTGCTTATAACTCTTGTTGAATGGATCGGGGGAGGGCAAGAGCAGAAGCGCAAAGAGGACTCTACCCAGGTTATCGGGGTTTATTCCGCGATTGGAGGCAGCGGGAAAACAACAGTATCTTTAAATTTAACCCGGCAGTGGGCGGCAGAAGGGCGGAGTGTGTTCTATTTGAATCTGGAGACCGCAGGCAGTGGGCTTGGATTTACGGGGCCAGATAGTGAGCAAGATGGCTTGGCCCGCTTGTTGTACGACCTGAAGGCGGCAAATGATCGGCAGGAAGTGTTGAAGACACCTGTGTCAGCTTATGCTTACAGGCATCCTGAAATACAGGGGGACACCTTTGCTCCTGTGGACAATCTGGATGAATTGCTGGAGATGAGATGTGAGGACACCGTGTTATTGATTGATTACCTTGTTGATAGCGGGATGTATGATGTTGTCATCATCGACACAGATGCTTACCCTGACGGGAGGGTGAAGGCTGTATTACAAAAGGCAGACCAGATTGTATGGCTGGTGGTGGATGATCATGAGACCATGCGTAAGACAGGGGTTTGGCTGGGCCATCTTGAGCGCACTTGTCCCGATTTCCGGGCAATGATGCAGCAGAAGCTCAAATTTGTATTGAATCGTTATACCGGAAGCATGCAGGTAGAAATGTCTGCTGAGATCAAGCTCGCTGGCGTATTGCCTTTGATTTCCGCCTGGAAGCACCAGATCATTCGTCAGGGTGAGCTGCCCCATTCTCCAATCTATCAACGTGACGTGATGAAGCTGGGGCGAGAGCTTCTGGGCGGTGTAGACAGAGCTGCCATGCAAGGGGGATAGGCCATGGATGAAATGGATTTTTCAGCGCTGCGCCAGACCTTGCGTCAAGGGCTGGACGTTACCTCCGTGATGAAGGATGAGCAATTATTTGAATATATTGAACGCTATGTGCTGGAGGAAAAGAGCTTGCGCGGCTTAACCACCACCGAGAAGCGCAAATGGGTGCGCAGGCTCTACGATTCATTTCGCGGCCTGGATGTACTGCAGCCCTTGGTGGATGATCGAAGCGTGACGGAGATTATGATCAATAGTCATGATGAAATCTTCGTAGAACGCGATGGACAAGTTGCCCGGCTTCCGGTCTGCTTTGAGTCCAGGGAACGTCTGGAGGATATCATCCAGACGGTAGTGTCTGGGGTTAACCGGGTTGTGAACGAGTCATCACCGATTGTGGATGCCCGGCTGCGAGATGGGTCCCGGGTTAATGTTGTGCTTCCCCCCGTTGCCATGAAGGGTCCAACGATGACGATTCGTAAATTTCCCGAGAAGCCGCTGACGATGGAGCAGCTTGTAGCCAGAGACTCTATTAGCGAAGAAGCCGCAGAGCTGCTGCGACAGCTAGTGCGCAGCAAATACAACATCTTTATCAGCGGTGGTACCGGCTCGGGCAAAACTACATTTCTGAATGCTCTGTCCCAATTCATCCCTCCCGACGAACGGGTGATTACGATTGAGGATTCGGCGGAATTGCAAATCACGACGGTTCCTAACCTGGTATCGCTTGAGACACGTAATGCCAACACCGAAGGGAAAGGGGAGATTACTATTCGTGACTTGATCCGTTCTTCACTTCGAATGAGGCCCAACCGGATTATTGTAGGCGAGGTTCGGGGAGCGGAGTGTCTGGACATGTTGCAGGCGATGAATACGGGACATGATGGTTCTCTATCAACGGGTCACGGGAACAGCACAAACGATATGATCAGTCGGCTGGAAACCATGGTGCTCAGTGGAGCGGATTTGCCGCTCCCGGTTGTTCGCAAGCAGATTGCTTCATCCATCGATATCTTGGTTCATTTATCACGGCTAAGAGACCGTTCACGCCGGGTAACGGAAATTTCTGAAGTGATTGGATTGCGCGAGGGGGAGGTGATGTTGAAGCCGCTGTTTACGTTTTGTGAGGGAGGTGAGCAAGACGGCCATATCCTGGGGCGGCTGGAAGCAGATGAAATAGGGTTGGCCCATACGGATAAGCTGCGGATGGCCGGACTGGCAACAGCTTGAGCTATTTAAACAGGGAGAGGAGGCTGTAGATGAAAGTGCGAGCCGTCATGCAGCAAGGAAGGAAGGCAAGCGACTTGGATGATGCTCCTGCCAAGCTAACGGATTACCAGGTGATGAATTTGACGATGCGTCAGAAAGTCACTTGTATGCTGATTGGAGGCAGCTTTCTATTTGGTCTGGGTTTGATTTTCTTCCATTCGTTCCTTTTGGCTTTGCTGCTGTCTATGGGAGGGGGGGTTATTCCGCGCTACTGGAGCAAATATTTGCTTCGACGCAGACGTGAAAGCCTTAGCCTGCATTTCAAGCAAGCCTTATATTCCCTTTCTTCATCCCTGGCAGCGGGACGATCGGTAGAGAACGGGTTCCGCGAATCGGTCGAAGATTTGAGGCTGCTATACCCGGATGGGGACAGTGATATCATTCGCGAATTCGGGATTATCTGTGCTCGACTGGAATACGGACAACCCCTTGAGGAAGCTCTTCTCGACTTTAGCCGGAGAGCTGCGATGGAGGATATCGGCAATTTTGCTGACGTATTCACGATTTGCAAGCGTTCAGGGGGGGATCTTGTGGAAATTGTCCGGCGGACGTCAAGCATTATTAGCGAGAAGCTTGAGATCAGTCAGGAGATCAGCGTGATGATTGCCCAAAAGCGTTTTGAAGCGCAGGCGATGCTAGTCGCTCCCGTATTATTTCTATTATTTATGCAGCTCACTTCTCCGGATTATATGGCCCCGCTTCATAGCGGCTTGGGGTTATTCATCACAGGTGCAGCTTTGTTGTTGTTCGCTGGTTGCTCTTGGCTGATGCTCAAAATTATCGATATACGAATATAAGGGAGGCGCTGGCTGCATTGATTCATATGCTATCAGCAGGCTTGCTGCTGGCCTTGGCAGGAGGCTGGCTGTTAGCCTATAAGGCTGGACGCCTTAAATATGGGACATACACCAAGCTGGTGATGGAAGGGCTGAGGTTGCAACGATTATCGCCTTCCACGTTGTATCTGCTGGAGAAAATTCGGGTGCACCGACGGTTCCCTAGATTGTTCTTTCGAGTACAGCGGGCGGTGCAGAAGCTAAGCGGACAGGGAAGAAGCGGAGAACTGACGCTGCTGTTTTTTGCGGAGACACTTAACTATGCCTGGTTTGCGCTCATTATAGGCTGCTTGTTGTCACTGGTTGGGAACAGTGACCCGTCAGGTCTGTTCATAGGAGGTATTTTGACTATAGTCATTCCCATGGCGCTAATTAACGATTTGTACCGCAAGGTTCAGCGCCGGGAGCAGGCGCTCATCATGGAACTGCCTGAGCTATTAAATAAAATCATGCTTCTGGTGGGAGCCGGCAGTACCGTGCAGCAGGCGATTAAGCTTTGCCTGGAGCGCAGGCAGGACCAAGAAGATCATCCCTTGTACCGGGAACTCTTGCAAATGCAGCGGGAATGGGAAGGGGGGGATTCCTTTCAGCAGTCTATGGAAGGATTCAGCAAGCGGTGCGGCATTCAGGAGGTATCCGCCTTTACGACGGCTGTGCTGCTCAACTATCGCCGGGGTGGTCAGGACTTTGCACTTGCTCTGCGCGATTTGTCACATACTCTATGGGAGAAGCGTAAGGCGGTGAGCAAAACCTTGGGAGAACAGGCATCGGCCAAGCTGGTGTTTCCAATGGCATTATTGTTTATCGTGCTGCTGATTCTGGTAGGTGCTCCTGCCTTTATGATGATGGATTTATAGCTTTACCATTTTGGTGAATTGGGGGATTCGAGCATGTTAACGGGAGTACGGAATGGAATTCAAAGCTTTTGGCGGAATGAGGACGGGTTGGGCATGCTGGAAATGATTATGATTATTGCAGTTATTGTTATTCTTGCTGTTATTTTTCGGGATCAATTGAAGACGATCATTACGAGCTTGCTTGGAAAAGCCAAGTCCAAGACGGAGAGCTTTATGGACGACAAGGTATAGGTATGGGATTGAGGCGTGATTCACGGGGAAGCTTCACGCTGGAGGCGTCGCTAGTGCTACCCGTTATATTTTTTGCAGTGCTGGTACTGCTGTTTTTCTGCTTGTATATGTACCAGCATGCTTTGCTTGGACAAGCCGCTGCGGTGGCTTCAGAGCGGGCCGCTTATGTCTGGGACAACAGTCAAAGAGACGACTCGACCGGGGCTTTCGCCGAGGGCCGGTACGATTCCTTGTACTGGAGACTGACTGACGATGGTATGCTGCGGGCTATCTTTGATTGGAGCGAAGACGGCGGTACTGCAAGGATTACTTTGCCGATAACCGCAGGTAACCAGACACAAGCGTTGCCGATGACCAAGCTTAGCCGAACTGGAGGAAGGCTGCCAGCAGGTATACAAGGGGAAATTCGCTACGATAATCGGCTTTTGTTGCGCAAGGTCACAGTTGCGTTGGAAAGATTGGTTCCCCTGGCCCCTTTGGAGAGATGGATGGGTGCTGCCCGGCAGAGCGGAAGGGCTGATGCCTATGTCGTAGAGCCTGTGGAATGGATTAGAACCGTTGAACTGGCCCGTTACTACGGCGCAAAGTTCAAGCAGCCGGAGGCGAAGGGCGGCATGAATCAACAGGAGGCAAGAAATGCGCTGAAGCTGTTTGGAAAATAAAGGAGGGCTGAGAGAGGAGGCGGCAGTGGTGTTCCAACGAGAGCGGTCCGAGCGTGGTGCCGTGACTGTATTTTTAATCATGATTCTTGCAGTGGTGTTTGCCTTTGTCAGTATTTTTATAGACTTCTCCAGAATGTATGCTGTGCAGGTCAGGGCGGAAACGCTCGCTCATGCCGCTTCCAGATCGGTCATGTCTGCTTATGATCGTGAGTTGGCTGAACAATATGGACTTTTTGCCTACGGACAAACTGAAGGAAGCTATATTATGTCCAAAGTGCTGGAGGAGCAGTTAGCGTTGACCCGGCGTCAAGAAGGTTTGCCGTTGCTGGGGGCGAGGCTTGAGGAATCAACTGTGGAATTGCTCCGGCCCATTGGCATGTACGAGATATTTGAACGACAAATCAGGGAGCAGATGAAATACAGAGCTCCTATTGACATAACTATAGAAATATTCAATCGGTTTAAACCGATTGCTCAAATGATGAAGGAAACTTCGAATACCGTCGATTTGCTTGGCAAGCTGCAAAAATTATATGACCGGCGTGAGGCCAAGCTGGATGAATTGCTTGCAAAGCAGCGGGAAGCCGGGAAGACGGTTGCGGCTTATAGCAGCTTGCTGCCAAGAGGAAAGAGTGGCTTCAGTGGTCAGACCACATTAGGCGGCAATATTAGCTCTCTGGCCGAGGCAGCAGCGCAATATGAAGATTATGTGCTCAAGCTGGAGGAAGACCGGGACAGGGTGCCTTGGCAGCGCATTTATACTTTGGAGCTGCACCGCTATCGCTCGGATACGGGCAATATATTTAGGCGTCTTGGGCAGAGTTCCCGGCGTGCGGAAGAAAGCCATGCCAAACTGTTGACGCAGGCGCGGGAACTGCTGCTTGAAGTGCGGGCCATCAATGAAGAGATGAGAAGGACGATCCAGGAAGCGGAGCAGCGGCCAGCCCAGGCAGGTTATAACGCTGTAACGGATGCACCTGGGACCGGTGGCGGCAATTCGCCGGAATATGGCGATAAGATTGCCCAAATTCGAGCTCAGGCAGAATTGCTGTTGTTGTCCGGGGAGCTTTTTGATGATTTTGCTGCAGACATAGAACAGCAGGATCGGGCTTTTGTCAGACTTGAAGCGGTAATCGACCCATTGCTTGCCAAGCAGCAAGCTGTTCTTGGGGGAACAGCTTCATACGGCGACTTCAAATCAGGAATTGCCGGTGCCGGTCAGCAATGTGATGCTTATCTTCGGTTATTTGCCGATGCGAAATCAGGTAATTTATTGCTGGATAATGCCCGCAGGCTTGAAGCACACCGCTCCCATGACCAAGAGCGCAAAGCAGTGGAGCAAGCAGCCAAAGCTGAACTCAAGAAAGCCTCTGGTTTGATGACACAAATATCCAATCTCAACAAGCAATTGAAGGAGTATCAAGCAGTCTATGATCAATTGTCTGCCGATAGCAAAGCGAGCCGTGAACTGAACCGTTCTCCTGCTGAAGCCGCAGAGGGGACATACATGGAACGGGATCCGTATGAGGCAGGGCGAAGCGCTATGACGGGCATGGACCGTTTATTTGGCGGACTTGCGGGCTTTGCGAGTGGATTAACCGATGCTCTTTTTCAAATGGAGTATATCGTAAGCTACTTTAATTATCTGGATATCAGCACGCTTAATGGGATTGTTGAAGGCAAGGGAGCCGGAGACCAGTGGGAGAATGTGCGCTCTAAGTTAGCTCCAAATCACCAGGAAGCAGAATATATTCTGTACGGCATCCATACTCCAACGGGGAATGTTGCGGCTGCATATGGCGAGATATTTGCCATGCACTTGGCCATACGGACAATGGAAGGGTTGGTGAAGCATCAGGGTAAAGGGCATCCATTGCTTATTCTGGCTTTGGCGCTGCTCTATGGCATCCAGCATACAGTACAGGACATGATCTCTTTGACCCGCGAGGGCAGGGCTGAGCTTAGCGAATATTTACAGGTGAAGTTGACTTACCGGGATCATTTACGTTTGTTTCTGTTGCTGCATGGTCGCAGTGAGAGCAGGCTCTCCCGTATGCAGGCTGTGATTACGATGAATACGGGAATTAACATGGCGCAGCGAGCCACATATTTGAAGGGGGAAGTTACCCTGGCCATGCCTTTATGGTTTTTGCCCGGTGTCATCAAGGCGATGGGGAAGACGGGGATCTTGAAAGGGAATGTGGAGGGAAATCGGTATTATGTCAGCAAACGGGCGGATTACACCTATTAGGCTTAGGTGGGTTAGGCGGGGGTTGCTTCTGCCCTGGCGGCCCAGGTTCAGGTTCAAGTCCAGGTCCAGGTCTGAAAAAAGCCGGGGCAGTATCGTGTTGGAATCCGCCTTGGTGATGCCTGTTTTTGTTCTGATCTTGTTTTGGTTCATTTATATGATACATATGGCATTGCTTACCAATCAGCTAAATATTGTTGCCTCTAATGCCGTGAAGCAAGTATCCGCGCATATCTATCCCGTTGCCATCGCCATCTCCAATTCCGGTGGGGGACAGGGAAAGCAGCAAGCAAGCGGAGCCGATTCTTCTTTTGTTTGGGAGATGCCCTCCCTTTCATTAGAGGACTGGGCTGAACAGTATGCCGATGCTCTGCCTTCCCCGTTGGGGCAATGGGTCATCGAGGCAGCCCGTCGTGGTGAGGGACCGCTGCAGGAAGTTAAAGGCAGCGTACTGGAGGAGGTGCTGGACCCGCTGGTCAAGCCATTGTTGGAGCCCTTTGTAAAGGGGACGCTTCTGCAGCAGGAACATCTGCATGTCAGGGGGGTCACGGTTCCTAATCTGAAAACGGGGAAGCAACCTTATTTCGGACTTGAGATAAGCTATGACATGCCTATTCGTGTGCCGTTTACTGGGCATCAGGTTGTACTGCAAGCCAGGGCGGAGGAGCGTTTGTGGATTGGCGACACAGACGAACTCAATACAGCAGGAGATAACGGGGACGAGCAGACAGGACAGGCACCAGTAGTCATCAGCAAGCCCGACCCGGCTTATGCAGGGAGGAAGGCAACGATTCAAGCCCGCATAGCTCCCGGGGCATCCGCAAAGCTGACGGTCTATTACAAGAGTGGAGTAAGCCGGGCCAAATATCTTGGTGAAGCTCAGGCAGATGAGGACGGGGATGTAGATTGGAATTGGCTTGTTGGAGGCAACACGACTCCCGGAACCTGGACATTCGTCATAGAAACGGACGATGGTCTGCGTCAGTCGATGTCATTTGAGGTTGTAAGCAGGGCGGAGAAGAAGGGAGATCGGGATGGATGATGCCGCTGGAATATTGGGGTTGTTTTGTTATGCTGATTGCAGCTTTTATCACTGATTTGAGAACGATGAAAATTCCAAACTGGATAACTCTCTCGGGGATGACTGGAGGAGTATTGTTCCATATCATAGCTGATGGCTGGGCAGGAGGCTGGTTTGCAGTCAAAGGGGCAGGAATCGGCTTCACTCTGATGTTGTTATTGTATTTGCTGCGAGCTGTAGGCGGGGGAGACGTTAAACTATTTGGAGCAATCGGAGCCTGGATGGGCGTTGCGCTGACCTTGTCCATAATGATGTATTCCATTGTCATTGCCGGATGTATCGGACTGCTTATTTTGATCTGGCGGCGGGAGACCTGGATGCGGCTATGCCGTATAGTCCAAAGTGTGTTTGGAGCAGCGGTGTTGCGGAGTGTTGCCCCCATACAAGTTACGGCAAAGAAGCAATTGCAGTTTCCGTTCATGCTGGCTGTGCTGCCGGGAGCGATTTTGTCCATGTACTATTTTTAGCAGAGGAGGGCTGCATACATGCCGCAATTACACGCCGATTTTGTTAGAGATGGCGGCACCTATATGATTTTGCAGGCACAGGACGAAAGCTTTCATCCCGACCTGCTGAACCGTGTGGAACGATCTATGCTGGCAGCCGTGGTAGTTCCCCATCTATTAAAGCTTGATGTCCGCGAGATCAACTTCCAGATTAGCCTGCATTTTGATATTACGGGCAAAAGGATGCTGGCCCATTGTTTGCGCAGCGATCCAATTGGATTGACGGAATTTTACGGATTGTTGCTTCAGGTGGTAGCCATGCTGGAAGAAGGGAAAAGGTATATGCTGAACACTGGTAATTTTATACTGGATGAGCAACATATTTTTGTGGAAAATCCACTTTCCTGGGGTACCCTTCATTTTACTTACATCCCCTGGAGGCATAGAACGGACGGCATTCCGCTTTCTCAAGCTTTGCTTGGCCTTATGACCAGGTTATTAACCTGCGTTGCTCAAGTGGAGGGACAGGGGATACCGCAATTGGTGAAGCTTTGCGGAGAAGAGTCTTTTTCCTTGAGTGGCTTCAAAAAGCTGCTGCTGGAGCTATTAGCCGGGGACCCGCCTGCAAGAGGGGAAATAGAATCTCTTCATCGACCGGACGGGGCCATCGGGGAGAGACGAGCTGCTTTTGAACCGGAGGAAGGGCGGCATTTGCCGGGAAGGAGGGAGAGAGCTTTCACTTCCGGTTCTCAGAATCATACCAGCACTACTGCCGGTTCTGCCGTGATCAAGGAGTATATCACCCCTAGAGAGGTGAAGTTAGGGGTGCATATGCTTCCAAATGGGGGAGATGAGGCGGTTGCCTCTCGCCTGGATTGGCCGGGGATTGGCGAGGAGCCAACCAAGCCACGGCTTAAGCCGGTATATTTGCTGGTAGGTGCTATTGTTGCCGCCGCTTTATGCTGGAAGCTGATTTATATTGACCAGCCAGGGCAGCTTGGGCTTTATTTATGTGTGTTGATTACCGTACTGCTGGCTGTGATTGTTTACTGGGGTTGGCGTAAGGGGATTGCCTTCGGTGTGCATGAAGCAGATGAAGAACATGGAGACTCACAGCTCGCCCCCTCGGCTGATATGGAACTCTCTGTGTTTTCACCGATTTCCGCTGGCTCAGATCAAGGGTCTGATGGAGCTCTGAATAAAGGAGGGGCCTTGCAGCAAATGTCCTTTCACATGCAGGGGCCAGAACATTCCGTATCTCCTGTCTTGGCATCATCAGCTTGGAGGGATGATGAAAGTGACGCTTCAGAGCCAATGATTTCGCCGCCTACGATGTTGTTAAGCCGATCCATGCTGTCTGAGCACAAGGACGAATCATTACCAAGCGCCCCCTGCTTTTATCTGGAGAGGTCCAATTCTGGAGGAATTGGAGCAGCACCTGAGCGAATCTCTTTGTCTCCGGGCAGCTTTATTATTGGACGTTCCAAGGAACTGGTTCAATTTGTGGAAGACAGTACAGGGGTGTCCAGAGCCCATGTGGAAGTGATGGTATCCCCGCAGGGCTGCACTTTAAAGGACCTGGGTTCCACCAACGGAACAAAGCTTAAGGGAGAGTTAATCGCTCCCTATAAGGCTTATCCCCTGGAAGCAGGAGATGTATTTTCCTTGACTGAGGTGAATTTTAAATTTGTCGCATACTCTGTGCAGTAGCGTATCAAATTTTGAAAGAGCTAGGCGATGAATCCCGCTTAGCTCTTTTGTTTGCTTTTATTTAAACAACTCGATTTTCGTACCGTGAAATCTAAAAACAGGTGTTTATATTAGATGGTGTAATGGGATTTATAAATGGCAATGGGAGTAAAATGTTATTTTTTTCACAAAATTGTTGAAAAGTATTGTTTATTTCATGAAGAAAGTGAACAGAACTATCATAAGGGTAGTATTATTCGCTATAATACATTAAATTTTAATTATTTATTTGAATAATAATGCAGCTGTGGAGGTGTTAGCAAATTTGGTTGTTGATACAGTACTTTGGAGCCGATTGTTGACG
The DNA here is from genome assembly GCF_000374825.1 of Paenibacillus sanguinis 2301083 = DSM 16941. GTDB lineage: Bacteria > Bacillota > Bacilli > Paenibacillales > Paenibacillaceae > Fontibacillus > Fontibacillus sanguinis. Next base: position 8,599 of record NZ_KB895404.1, on the reverse strand, counting down.
GGATTGACTTTAACGTTTCATGTCATTTTCGCTACAATTGGAGTTGGTGTTCCACTCATGATATCTATTGCAGAATTCGTGGGTATACGCAAAAAGGATGGCCATTACAAACTAATGGCTAAAAGATGGACAAGAGGGTTCGTTATATCTGTTGCGGTAGGGGTGGTGACCGGAACGGCTATTGCCCTGCAGTTAGCACTGGTCTGGCCCAACTTTATGCAACTAGCAGGGAATGTAATTGCGCTTCCGTTATTTATGGAAGTGTTTGCTTTCTTTTTTGAGGCGATATTCCTCGGGATTTATCTGTACACTTGGGATCGTTTCCGCAATCCTTATATCCATTGGCTGCTGACGCTTCCTGTTGTGGCAGGGGCTTCGATGTCCGCCTTCTTCATCACTTCGGTGAACGGGTTTATGAACCAGCCGGACGGATTTATTATGGAAGCTGGCCATTTCGCGGCTGTTAATCCGCTGCAGGCGATGTTTAACGATGCCACGGCCTCTAAAGTTTTTCATGTGCTTGCTTCGGCCTATTTAACCGGCGCGGCGCTGCTGGCCGGCATAGCTGCCTTCTCAATATTAAAGAAAGGCCCAACTGAATATGCGAAGAAAGCGCTGAAGCTTATGATGTCTTTAGTGCTTTTATTCAGCGTGCTTACGGCTATTGCCGGAGATACGTCAGCCAAGTTCTTGGCCGCGCATCAGCCGGAGAAGCTGGCTGCAGCAGAGTGGCATTTTGAAACGGAGAGCGGCGCCGATCTTATATTACTTGGATGGCTGAATGCCGAGAGGGAAATTGTGGGGGCGCTGAGGATACCGAAAGCACTAAGCTTTCTCGCCTTCGGTGATTTTAACGCAGAGGTAACCGGCCTGGACGAATTCCCGCCGGGTGAACATCCGCCACTTCTTGTGCACTATCTGTTTGATCTAATGGCAGGTATTGGCTTTGCTCTGCTTATGGTTTCCGCCTTCTATTTCCTTTTTGTGTTCTGGAAGAAACGGAATGAACTCAACCGATGGCTCCTACGTGCTATTGTATTCAGCACACCGCTAGCATTTCTGGGAGTTGAGCTCGGTTGGTTCTATGCCGAGGTCGGGCGCCAGCCGTGGATTATCCGCGGATACATGCGTGTAGAAGAAGCGGCTACGACATCCCCAAGCGTCCGTATTCTCTTCTTCTTGTTCCTGTTGCTGTATATCGTGATTGGTACGATATGCGTCATTGTGCTGAGACGCCTATTCCGCAATAATCCCGCAGAGGTGGAGCTGGAGAAGGCTGCCAAGGCAGCCAGAGCGAAAGAAACTCAGCTAATGGAAGAAGGTGAACCGGTGTGATTAGCTATGAAATAATCGGCATCTCGGTGCTGTGGCTGTTTTTGTACGGCTATCTTATTGTAGCCTCTATCGATTTCGGCGCAGGCTTCTTCGCTTATTACGCCCGGCTCACCAAGCAGGACAGGCTCATTAACCGCCTGATTTCAAGATACCTATCGCCGGTATGGGAAATTACGAATGTCTTTTTCGTCTTTTTCTTCGTCGGGATCATCGGCTTTTTCCCTGATACAGCCTATTATTACGGTTCTGCGCTGCTGGTTCCTGGGAGTATTGCTGTCGTATTGCTGGCAATTCGTGGCTCGTTTTATGCCTTTGAGAATTACGGTTCAAAGGAGAATATTGTATTTCTATTCCTATACGGGGCCACAGGTCTGCTCATCCCGGCGTCATTGTCGGTTGCCCTGACATTATCCGAGGGCGGGTTCATTCTGGAGAACAACGGAAGTGTCTCGTTGGATTATATGGCGCTGCTGACAAGCCCGTTATCTTGGAGCATTGTAGCGCTGGCTATCGTGTCGGTGCTGTTTATCAGCAGCTCCTTCCTGACCTTTTATGCGGCCCGGGCGGACGATCAACCAGCGCTGAAGCTGCTGCGTTCTTATGCTATTTTCTGGAGCACACCAACCATTATCGCAGCGTTTACGGCTTTCCTGTATTTGAGCCAGCATAATGAGCGGCATTTTCAAAATATGATGGATCTATGGTGGCTTTTGGCTCTTTCTGTCGGCTTCTTCCTGCTTGCGCTATGGCTACTGTATAAGGGACGTCGCTATGGTCTGGCATTCATCAGCATTATGCTGCAGTTTTTCTGCGCCTTCTTTGCATATGGGATCGGGCACTACCCGTATATTCTCGACCCGTATATCACAATTCAAGAGGGCGCAACTCAGGAAGCGATGGGCATCTCGCTGGTCTTTGCTTTCATCGGTGGTCTTCTTTTGCTGGTACCGTCACTTATCCTGGTCTTTCGGCTGTTCTTGTTTGATGCAGATTATGTCAAAGGGAAAAAATAAAACGGGTATACATCTTGATATAGGAGGAATGCTGGCGTGAACAGAAAAGCAGGTCTGCTATCGAGGATGATGTCTGCCCAACGAAAACGGCTTATGCTGTCGGTTGGATTATCGGTTGCGCTGGCTGCGGCGATAGCTGGCCAAGCTGCGCTGCTGGCAGAAGCGGTACAGAGGATATTTGTTGAGGGTGCTACATTAGCTTCGATAACATCATTATTGGCAGGGCTGCTTCTGGTGATGTTATCTCGTACCCTGCTGTTATACGGAAACGGACGGATCGGTCTGCATATGGCGGCAGACGCCAAGACACAGATGCGTTCTGATCTGCTAAGCGGGCTGGCGGGTGCATCGATGGCCGCGTCACTTGACGGGCAGACGGGCGGGAAGGTCAGTGTGGCACTGGATGCGGTGGACGAATCGGAAAATTATTTCAGCCAGTATATGCCGAGAATGGTGGAGGCGTCTATCATTCCTCTTGTTCTGTTGGTGGTTGTATTTAGTTTGCATGCTAATTCAGGCCTCATAATGCTGTTTACGGCACCCTTCATCCCTTTGTTTATGATATTATCCGGCCTCAGTACCAAGAAGAAATCAGAAGAGAAATTCGAGCAGCTTGCTCAATTCTCTGGCACTTTCCTGGATTCCCTGCAAGGGCTTGTTTCCCTGAAGCTTTTCGGCAGAGCGGCCCGCCAGGAGCGAGAAATCGAGCGAAGCAGCCTGGCCTACCGGGATGCGACGATGGATATACTGCGGATTGCCTTCACCAATACCTTTATGATCGAAACGGTCGTTATGCTCAGTATCGGTATTGTTGCGCTTGAACTCGCGCTCCAACTCGTGGTATTCAAAACGATGCAATTTCATACTGCATTTCTCATTTTGCTTCTCGCTCCCGAGTTTTACAATTTGTTTAAAAATACAGGAACTGCTTTTCACGGCGGCCGCACCAGCATGGTGGCCATCCGTAAGGTTGAAGCATTGATGAGTGAATTGAAGCCTGCTCCGAAAGAAGGGTCAGAGGAGGGCGAAGTGATCAGCAGTACGCTGCCGGTGGGGCTTCACCATCCTGAGCAGACCCAGAGCTATGAGCAGCCGCCAACCATTACGTTAAGCGGTGTTCGTTTTCAGTATCGGGCAGATTCATTTAAATTAAATATCGGCCAGGTCGTTATTAAGCCGGGAGAACGGATTGCCATCGTGGGTCCCAGCGGTTCAGGCAAAACGACGCTGCTGAACCTGATTGCCGGTCTGCTGCCGCCCGCTGCCGGGGAAATACGGGTGGATGGCAATATACTGGGGCAACACGCCGAGGAGTTGTGGTTCAAGCAAATCAGCTATATAACCCAGCATCCGTATATTTTTGCAGGTACATTTGCTGAGAATATTGCCATTGGAGCCGGGCGGGATGTTTCGAGAGAGGAAATTGTACAGGCTGCCGAATCGGCAGGTCTCGGGACACTTGCAAATGAGCTGGAGCAAGGCTTTGAAACGTATGTTGGCGAAGGGGGCAGAGGACTGTCCGGTGGTGAGAAGCAGCGCTTGGCGTTGGCACGGGCATTTTTGAAGCGTCCGTCCGTCATTTTGTTTGATGAGCCAACGGTCGGTCTCGATTTACAGACTGAAAGGGTCCTGCAGCAATCCATAGCCGAGTTAACCCAACATGCCACTTCCATAACGGTGGCCCATCGTCTTTATACCATCCGTCATGCAGACCGGATTTTATTTATGGAGAAGGGGAGCCAGGTCGGGGTGGGGAACCATGAAGAGCTGCTGGCCCGTCTTCCCCAGTATGCTGAAATGATCGCTATTCAGCGCACGGGAGGGTTATCATGAAGGAGCTAGCGATTTTTACCCAAGCGATGATCAAGGAGCGCAAGGATATCGGACTTGCCATACTTGGCGGGTTCATAGCGGGTCTGGCAGGAGTTATTCTGTTCTCCGCAAGCGGCTATCTAATTTCGGAGACCGTATTCGCTCCGCCATTGTATACGCTTATTGTGCTTACCTCTCTTGTGAAAATACTGGGTCTTGTCCGGGCCGCCAGCCGTTACGGGGAACGCCTGTATTCGCACAGGGCCACGTTTTCTTTATTGAGCCACTTGCGAACCACGTTTTTCTCACGTCTTGTCCCGTTAATGCCAGGTATATTAAACAAGCAGCGAAGTGGCGAATTGTTGGCCCGAATCGTCGGACAAATAGAGAGTTTGCAATTTTATTTCCTGAGGGTCGCCTACCCACCCGTCATGGTCGTCATGGTATTTCTGGCGACAGTCCTGTTTACCTCATACTTTTCGGTGTGGGTTGCAATACTGTTTGTGCTGGGAATGCTTACTACCGCCTTTGTGATTCCGGCCATTGTTATGTTGGGGCAGCGGAAACGGCACGGCCGTGTCCATGAGCAGCGGTCAGCATTCTCCTCCGAAGTGGCTGAAATGCTGTATGGCTTCCGCGATTTGAAGGTATACGGCCAACTGAAGCAGCGGGAAGAGCAGCTGCAGGCAGCATCCAGGCAACTGACAGCCGACCAGAAGGCAGATGCCCTGAACCTGCTGCGCGGCCAATCGATGCATACGTTCCTGACCTTTTTCGTTTCCTGGGGCGTGCTTGTGCTGGGTGGCTATCTCATTATGCAAGGCTCGCTAGCCGGCGTATTTCTGGCCATGCTGGTGATGGCCTCAAACACGGTATTTGAGGAAGCGGCTCCGATGGCCACATTGCCTGCCTACAAGCAGGACAGCGAATATGCGGCCCAGCGGCTTACGGAAACAGTTCTTGCAGCTGACATACCGGAGAAGCAACCTGGAGGCAAGCTGACAGGGAACCCAGCCTTCTCAATTGACATCACTAACTTGTCTTTTCAATATGAAGATGAATGGAGACCGGCGCTGCATGAAGTAAGTCTTTCTCTTCCATCCGGATCCAAAACGGCGATTGTCGGCCCAAGCGGCAGCGGCAAATCGACCTTGCTGGAGTTGCTTCTGAAGCTGCGCAAGCCAACCGGGGGCGAATTGCGTATCAACGGCATTTCTGTAGCGGAATTGGATGAAGGCGACCTATGGCGCAAGACGAACGTTGTGCTGCAGCAGGGCCACTTCTTCCGGGGAACGATCAGGGATAACCTGTTGCTGGAATCGGACCAGCCTTCCGATACAGAGTTGTTATCGGTGCTTGAACAAGTACAGCTGAAGGATAAAGGGTTAGATGAGCCGGTGTTTGAAAAGGGAGAGAACCTGTCGGACGGGGAGAAGCAGCGTCTGGCGTTGGCAAGGGCTATGCTGCGGCCAGGGATGTTATGGCTGCTTGATGAACCTACCTCTTCACTGGACTACGTGACAGCGGAGCGAGTTTTCCAAAGCCTGCTGAAATATGCGGAGAAAGCTACCTTGCTACTGGTCAGTCATCGTCTGGGGGGACTGGAAATGATGGACCAAATTGTAGTGATGGATCAAGGGCGAGTAGTAGAGACAGGAACATATGCAGAATTGATGGAGCTAAAGGGGTATTTCTATGAATTAAAGAAAATCGAGCTCCAGATGATCAACAGTGTTCCGGATTAATTGGTGAGGTATATCATGTAGTGCTGTTTATGGGAGCGCCTTTATCCTAATTTCAGATCGGCGTAGATTCTCGTTGTGAAAGCGAGTATAATTAACGAGAATGATTCTCAACTGTACGATTCCGCATTGTACAATACAAATGCTTATCTGCAAATTTGATTAAAGGAATGGTTCCAGGCATGTCAACTTTATCTTCATCCACCAAACCGCGCTATCGGTCCCGCCCGGCGACGGCCTTGCTGATTTTGTTTGGCGGTACAGTGCTGCTCTTGTTAGCTATCGGTCTCTCCATCTCTGTGGGGGCTGCTGATATTAAATTATCCACGGTGCGGGACGCATTGTTTCATTTTCAGGCTGGTCAACAGAAGCATCATATTATTATGGAACTCAGACTGCCTCGTGCTTTGGCGGCAGCTTTGGTTGGAGCAGCCCTGGCCGTGGCGGGGGCCATTATGCAAGGAATGACCCGCAACCCGATGGCGGATTCCGGCCTGCTGGGCTTGAACGCCGGTGCGGGTCTGGCCTTGGCTCTTTGCTTTGCCCTTATGCCAGGCACCTCCTTTCCGATGATGATGATCTATTCTTTCATTGGTGCTGGCCTTGGCGCAGGGCTAGTATTCGGCATAGGCACCTTATCCAGGGGGGGCATGTCCCCGGTTCGTTTGACTTTGGCGGGGGCAGCGGTAGGTATGTTATTTACTGCGATCAGTGAAGGGATCACGATTTATTTCCGGGTTGGACAAGACCTGGCCTTCTGGTATGCTGGCGCGATTGCCGGGGCCAACTGGCTGCAGGTCAAGATGGCCTCGCCCTGGATTATCGTAGGCCTGCTCGCTGCGCTGTTCATCTCCAAATCTATTACTTTGCTTAGCCTTGGAGAAGATGTGGCAACCGGGCTTGGTCAAAGAACCGGCCTTATTAAAGTGGTTGGCTTGATTATTGTCTTAATTCTGGCTGGTAGCGCGGTATCCATCGTGGGAGCTATCGGTTTCGTTGGACTGATGATTCCGCATATCTCCCGCTTTCTCGTTGGCGTGGATTACCGCTGGATTATTCCTTGTTCCGCTCTGCTTGGCAGCTTGCTGCTGGTGTTCGCCGACATTCTGGCTCGGATGGTTAATCCTCCGCAAGAAACCCCGATTGGAGCATTAATCGCTGTAATTGGCGTTCCCTTTTTCCTTTACCTTGCTTTGAAGCAGAAGGGGGGATTGGAATGAATCGGGTAACTTTGCCATTGCATTTAAGGCAAAGAGCGCGCCGCGCTTACATTGTCCAGTTGATCCTTGCAGTGTTGATTGTGGCCGTGTTTGTGCTGAGCATGAATATTGGTGTAATGCGGCTTTCACCACTGGATGTCATCAAGACATTGTTTGGACTTGGAACTGAAAAGCAGGAGCTAATCTTATTTCAATTCCGCTTGCCACGTATCGTTATTTCCGTACTGATCGGGATGGGTATGGCTGTGGCTGGTTGTATCTTTCAGGGGATCTCACGTAACCCGCTTGCCGATTCCGGTGTGCTGGGGATAAATGCCGGAGCAGGACTTGCCGTCACATTGTTTATTTCCTTCTATCCATCGGTAGCAAGCGCCCCTATATTTTTGATGCCTGTACTGGCCTTGTTTGGAGCTGCGGGGACAGCCACTTTGATTTATTCGCTGTCTTATAAGAAGAACTATGGACTGCTTCCCATTCGTATGATCCTGGTCGGACTTGCAGTCGCTGCCGGCATTAACTCCGCAATGATTATATTGCAATTGCGGTTAAGACCGGAGAATTTCCAGTTGCTCCAAATCTGGCTGGTCGGCAGCATTTGGGGTAGCTCATGGAAGCATGTTATTGCTTTATTGCCTTGGCTGCTGATTTTGCTTCCTTACGTATTCATGAAGTCTCGTGCACTTAATGTGCTGAACTTGGGAGATCAGACCGCTTCGGGATTAGGTATTTCACTGGAGCGTTCACGGCTTGGCTTGCTTGCGGCTGCGGTTGGACTGACAGGGGCTTGTGTTGCTGTTGGGGGAGGGATCTCTTTTGTGGGGCTCATTGCCCCGCATCTCGCCAGAAGATTGGTGGGGCCAAGGCATGAATACCTGCTGCCCGCTTCGGCCCTGGCCGGAGGCTTGCTTATCATCGTAAGTGATACGTTGGCCCGCTGGGTACTGCAGCCGTCGGAAATACCGACGGGGATCGTGGTCGCTATTGTTGGCGCTCCGTACTTTCTGTATCTGCTGATGAAGTCGCGGGTATAAATAGGATGGATGAGCAGCAGGTGGGGGGCCTGGATTGTCTATGTTATGGACTTGACTTACCTTCGCTGCTTCAATTCCACGTCGACGCTTGGGGGAACTTGTTAACTGGAAAATCTCCCTATAATGTCTCGCTAACTGAGGGATTTTAGGGATTAGCTGGAAAACTGGACCTCTGTCAAGAAAGTGGACACTCTTTAACCGACTCTTCTCTTATTGAACTGCGCAGCAAAACGAACCGGTGATAAATAGCCTAGTGAACCGTGGATCCGTTTGCGATTGTAGAAAAACTCAAGATAGCGGTAGATTTCATCGTAGGCTTGTTGCTTGGTCTTAAATCGCTTGCAATAAATCAGCTCTTTCTTCAGAATGCTATGAAAAGACTCTATACAAGCATTATCATAACAGTTGCCTTTGCGGCTCATGCTGGCCTTCATGCGATACGTGTT
>NZ_KB895403.1 GCF_000374825.1 Paenibacillus sanguinis 2301083 = DSM 16941 | reverse complement strand
AATTTGAGAGGAGCTGTCCTTAGTACGAGAGGACCGGGATGGACGCACCGCTGGTGTACCAGTTGTTCCGCCAGGAGCATAGCTGGGTAGCTAAGTGCGGAAGGGATAAGCGCTGAAAGCATCTAAGCGTGAAGCCCCCCTCAAGATGAGATTTCCCAATTTAGTAAGACCCCTTGAAGACGACGAGGTTGATAGGCCTGAGGTGGAAGTACAGCAATGTATGGAGCTGACAGGTACTAATCGGTCGAGGGCTTATCCAAAAATCACCCCACAAAGTGAAGAACAGCGTTGAAGCTGATTCCGATTACTTTGCGGGGACCCCGAAACATGAAGTAGGGGCTAATTCGCAAATTCGTTTCGTATCCAGTTTTCAGGGAGCAAGATTCCTGAGTACCGATTTGAAGCTGCATGTCCTTTCCAGGGTCTGATCTTTTGCTGGAGCAGAGCGAGGAAGCGGAGGCAGCAAAAATCATGTTTGGTGGCGATGGCGGAGGGGTTCCACACGTACCCATCCCGAACACGACCGTTAAGCCCTCCAGCGCCGATGGTACTTGGACCGAAGGGTCCTGGGAGAGTAGGACGTTGCCAAGCAAAGACGAGAAGCACTGCCGATTACAAGTCGGTGGTGCTTTTTGTGTTTATTAGCCTATCCAAAGGTTCTGCGAACAACAGTTATATAGTCTTGATGAGTCATTTTTAGAATCCGGGAATATTTTAATCCCAGCACGTTCACACTGAATTAACGAAATAGCTTCACCCTCTTGGCAAATCAACAATCTGTGGTATAATATTTATAAAGTCAAAGAAAGTCAAAGTCAACACAACAAGAATACCACGTTAGGATTGATGGAGGATGGATGAGTGATGCGTAATATCTCCGATATTATCGAAAAATATCTAAAGAGTGTTCTGCATGAAAGTCCTGAAGGCATGATTGAAATTCAGCGCAATGATCTTGCCGACCAATTCTCCTGCGTGCCATCGCAAATCAATTATGTGATCAGCACCCGCTTTACGGTAGAGAAGGGATATCTTGTTGAGAGCAAGCGTGGCGGTGGCGGTTATGTGCGAATTCGGCGGATAGAACTTCCGGGCCCCGTATCGCTGCATACGCACCTGCATGAAACCATCGGGAATGAAATTGGACAGTCTGCAGCCGAAGGGCTGATCTACCAGTTGGAGGAAGCCCGTTTCTTAAGCCGGAGAGAGGCTGCCCTGATGCGTTCAGTTGTTTCCCGGGATGTGCTTATGGTTAAACTGCCGTATCGGGATCAAATCCGGGCGCGAATGATGAAGGCGATGCTGATTTCTTTGTTAAGCTAGGTTCCCCAAGTGCGGTGAACAGGAGCAGTATATCTCCCGGGTTCACCGGACGGATAAGGTTACCCAGTCTATCCAGTATTAGAGGAGGGTCATCCATGCAATGCCAAGAATGCGGTAAACGCCCCGCGACCTTGCATTTCACGAAGATCGTCAATGGGGAGAAAACAGAATTTCATATTTGCGAAAGCTGCGCAAGAGAGAAGGGAGAACTGATTCCGGGAACCTCCGGCGGTTTTTCCATTCATAACCTGTTATCCGGCTTCCTTGATTTTAGTCCGGCTAATAAGGGGTTGATCTCGGGAACGAAACCTCCTGAGCATTTACGCTGTGAAGAATGCGGCATGACCTATTCGCAGTTCAGCAAAATCGGACGTTTTGGCTGTAGTTCATGTTATAAATATTTTAATGATCGACTAGATCCTTTGTTCAAAAAAGTACACGGTAATACCGTTCACGTCGGTAAAATTCCAAAGCGCTCCGGCGGGCACATTCAGTTCAAGCGCAAGCTTGATAATCTCCGCCAGGAGCTTCAGCAGCGAATTGTGCAAGAAGAATTCGAAGCGGCAGCGGCGCTGCGGGATCAGATTCGTGAGCTCGAAAAAAATATGTCTGCCGAGTAGGAGGGATGCATGATGACAAATCTCCGATTTACAGAACAGCCACTTAGCGAATGGATGAGCCGGGAGGGCAGGGAATCTGACATCGTTATGAGCAGCCGGGTGAGAATTGCCCGTAATATGCTGCACCATCCTTTTCCCATGCTGTCCACCAACCGGCAGTCGGAGGAAGTGCTGGAGCAATTGCAGCAGGCACTCACGGATGAGCAGTTTGCGGCCTATGGCCCATTGTACCCCTTGTTGATTACAGATTTGGATGATTTAGATAAGAGGGTACTGGTTGAAAAGCACCTGATTAGTCCGAACCTGGCTACGGATTCCAGAAATGGCGCAGCTTTCATCAGTGAAGATGAAAGTCTCAGTATCATGATTAACGAAGAGGATCATCTGCGTATTCAATGCTTATATCCAGGGTTGCAAATTCAGGAGGCTTGGGAGAAAGCCACGGAGATTGACGATATCTTTGAGGCGCATGTCGATTATGCCTTCGACGATCATCGCGGCTATTTGACCAGTTGTCCGACAAATGTCGGCACAGGACTCCGGGCTTCAGTTATGATGCATTTGCCTGCCTTGGTGCTCACCCAGCAAATCGGTCGCATCTTGTCAGCGGTGTCGCAAGTCGGGCTCACGGTGCGGGGTATTTATGGAGAGGGAAGCGAGACGCTGGGTAATTTGTTTCAAATCTCAAATCAGATTACACTAGGACAAAGCGAAGCCGAGATTATTGAGAATTTGTATGGCGTCGTTTTGCAGATCATACAGCACGAGAAGACGGCCAGAGAGAAGCTGATTACCGAATCACGGCCGCGAATGCTGGATCGTGTGATGCGGTCTTACGGGATTCTGTCACATGCCTTCATCATCGACTCGAAGGAAGCGGCCCAGCGGTTATCCGATGTTCGTCTCGGTGTAGACCTTGGTCTCATCGACAAGGTGCCGGCGCAAACGCTAAACGAGCTTAATGTGCTGACGCAGCCTGGTTTTCTACAGAAGAAATTTAATAACGGCATGTCACCCGCAGAACGAGACATGTACCGTGCCAAGCTCATTCGGGAGAGAATGGGGAATTAACGGTTAGAACTAACTATGGAGGTGTTGAGAGATGATGTTTGGAAGATTTACGGAACGCGCCCAGAAGGTACTGGCACTAGCCCAAGAGGAAGCGGTAAGACTGGGGCATAACAATATCGGAACAGAACATGTATTACTTGGACTGATTCGCGAGGGCGAAGGAATCGCGGCGAAGGCGCTGATTGGACTTGGTCTGGGCCTTGAGAAAATACAAGATGAAGTAGAAACGCTGATTGGCCGCGGTCAGGAGCAACCAACGAATATTGCTTATACGCCTCGCGCCAAGAAGGTTATCGAGTTGTCCATGGACGAAGCGCGCAAGCTTGGCCATACTTACGTAGGCACGGAGCATATTTTGCTCGGTTTGATTCGTGAAGGGGAAGGCGTAGCCGCCCGTGTATTAAATAACTTGGGCATCAGCCTGAACAAGGCACGGCAGCAAGTGCTGCAATTGTTGGGTAGCAGTGAAGCGGTATCCAGCCATCACGGCGCTCCAGCTAACGTTAACACGCCTACCCTGGATAGTCTGGCCCGCGATTTGACGGCTTCTGCCAAAGAGGGGAATCTCGATCCGGTCATCGGTCGCAGTAAGGAGATTGAACGGGTCATTCAAGTACTCAGCCGCCGGACCAAGAACAACCCGGTGCTCATCGGTGAACCTGGTGTTGGTAAAACGGCGATTGCCGAGGGCTTGGCTCAGAAGATTATTAATAATGAAATTCCGGAAACACTTCGCGACAAGCGGGTTATGACCCTGGATATGGGCTCTGTTGTAGCCGGCACCAAATATCGCGGTGAGTTTGAAGATCGATTGAAGAAGATCATGGATGAGATTCGTCAGGCCGGTAATATTATCTTGTTCATCGACGAATTGCATACCTTGATCGGAGCGGGTGGAGCCGAAGGAGCCATCGACGCTTCAAATATCTTGAAGCCGGCACTGGCTCGGGGCGAGCTGCAATGCATTGGCGCCACGACGCTGGATGAATACCGCAAATACATCGAGAAGGACGCTGCTCTGGAACGCCGCTTCCAGCCGATTACGGTGGATCAGCCATCGGTGGAGGAAGCCATTCAAATCCTGCATGGGCTGCGCGACCGCTATGAAGCGCATCACCGTGTGAAGATTACAGATGAAGCGATTGACCAGGCAGTGAAGCTCTCAGACCGTTATATTCAGGATCGGTTCCTGCCAGATAAGGCTATTGACCTGATCGATGAGGCAGGCTCCAAGGTAAGGCTGAATTCGTATACAGTACCGCCAAACCTCAAGCAACTGGAGAGTCGTCTGGAGGATATTCGCAAGGAGAAGGATGCTGCGGTGCAAAGCCAGGAGTTCGAGAAGGCGGCAGCTCTGCGCGATACCGAACAGAAGATTCGCGAGGAACTGGACGTGACCAAGAACCAGTGGAAGGAAAAGCAAGGTCGTACTGACTCCGAGGTTACGCCAGAGGATATCGCCCAAGTCGTTGCTAGCTGGACGGGAATCCCGGTCAGCAAGCTGAAGGAAGAAGAAACCGAGCGTTTGCTGAACATGGAACAAATTCTGCATGAGCGTGTAATTGGCCAAGATGAAGCGGTCAAGGCGGTTAGCCGGGCCATTCGCCGTGCTCGCGCCGGGCTTAAAGATCCGAAGCGGCCGATGGGTTCCTTCATCTTCCTGGGACCAACAGGGGTTGGTAAAACCGAGTTGGCAAGGGCCTTGGCAGAAGCGATGTTTGGCGATGAGAACGCCGTGATTCGGATCGATATGTCCGAATATATGGAGAAGCATTCCACCGCTCGTCTGGTGGGAGCGCCTCCGGGGTATGTTGGTTATGAAGAAGGCGGTCAATTGACAGAAAAGGTACGCCGCAAGCCATACTCGGTTGTATTGCTGGATGAAATTGAGAAGGCGCATCCTGAAGTATTCAACATCTTGCTGCAAGTGCTGGAGGATGGCCGTCTGACCGATTCCAAGGGCCGCGTGGTCGATTTCCGCAACACACTGATTATCCTCACCTCGAACGTTGGGGCTGAAGCTATCAAGCGCAATACACGTCTTGGCTTCACGGCGGTGCAGGATGCTGGTGCGGACTACGAGAACATGAAGGGCAAAGTGATGGAGGAGCTGAAGAAGAACTTCCGTCCGGAATTCCTGAACCGGATCGACGAGAGCATCGTGTTCCATTCTCTGGAGGAATCGCACATTGGGCAGATTGTGTCCCTTATGTCCGAAGAGCTGCGCAGACGGCTGCATGAATTTGATGTGGACTTTACGCTGACTGACAAAGCCAAGGCGTTCCTGGCCAAGGAAGGCTTCGACCCTGCTTACGGTGCACGTCCACTGCGTCGGGCCATTCAGAAGTACATCGAGGACCGTCTGTCCGAAGAACTGCTGACCGGCAACGTGAAGAAGGGTGACTCGTTGACTATCGATGAGGACAACGGTACGCTAGTTGTAGAACGCACAGGTGCTTTTTCCAAAAACGCATAAGCAAGATTCTCCGGGACCTGCAAATATTTGCAGGTCCTTTCTGTAATTTGAGATAATGGCGGATATGATGATGCTTCGATTGAACGGGAACAGGTTACAGCTATAGCGGTGCCATTGGCCAAGATATACCGAGCAATCAGGACGAACGGATATCCTGCCTTTCAGTAGCGCTACAGCCACGCGAACAACGAGAAAGGCGCAACGTATCAATCATATTGCAGTTGGTACAAAAAATGGAAACTAATTAGCTGAAAATACTACAAAAAATTAACCTTTTTGCCGATGAAATAGATAAAAGGCAGCTTCCTAAGCGATGCTTTGGGCTGTTTTTTATAACCTGCTCCTAAATACCCGGCTCTGGGCCGTAGACTTGCTGAATGACTTTCGAGAAAGCTGAAAGGGTGGTAAAATTTGAGTCATGGAGTCGGATTGAAATCCACAGCCCGGAAAATTTTGCATACGTGAGAAGGAGCGGGAAATGGTTAAAGTAAAAACAAAGTTTCTCTGTAATGAATGCGGCTATGAGTCGCCGAAATGGTACGGCAAGTGTCCGGGCTGCGGGGCGTGGAATTCCATGACGGAGGAGATCGAGAAGACCGTCAAGACCCAGGGAATGAATTCTGGATTATTTCATGCGAAAGAAACACCGCAATCGATCATAAATATAGAAAGCGGCAAGGAGCCGCGTATTCAAACGGGCATTGGCGAATTGAACCGGGTGCTTGGTGGTGGTGTGGTTCCTGGATCGTTAGTGCTTGTTGGCGGCGATCCGGGTATTGGCAAGTCGACCTTGCTGCTGCAGACCTCCCATGAAATGGCTCGCACTGGTCTTAAAGTGCTATATATATCGGGGGAAGAATCCGTTCGTCAAACCAAGCTGCGGGCGGAGCGGCTAGGCGCCTTGTCTCCGGAGCTGTTCGTGTTATGTGAGAGCAGTATGGATGCGATCGAAGCAGCGATTGAAATGGTGAAGCCGGACTTCCTGGTCATTGACTCGATTCAGACGGTATATTTGCCGGAAGTCACTAGCGCACCCGGAAGTGTATCTCAGGTCCGCGAATGTACAGCCCGGTTTATGCGAATTGCCAAGGGGCAAGGAATTGCTACCGTACTTGTAGGCCATGTTACCAAGGAGGGCGCCATTGCCGGTCCAAGGCTTCTGGAGCATATGGTGGATTGTGTGCTTTACTTCGAGGGGGAGCGTCATCATTCCTACCGGTTACTCCGGGCCGTCAAGAACCGCTTTGGCTCGACCAATGAGATCGGCATCTTTGAAATGAACGAAGCCGGCCTGACAGAGGTGGCCAATCCTTCAGAGTTGTTCCTGTCGGAACGTCCGCTGGGCGTGGCTGGCTCTACTGTAGTCGCCAGTATGGAAGGCACCAGGCCTATTCTGGTGGAATTGCAGGCTTTAATTGCGGCCACGCACTTCCCTTCTCCACGGAGAATGGCGACCGGGGTAGATCACCAGCGGATGAATCTGATTATCGCTGTTCTGGAGAAGCGCATGGGCATGTTCCTGCAGAATCAGGACGCCTATGTCAATTTGGCCGGCGGGGTGAAGCTGGATGAGCCGGCGGTCGATCTGGCCATTGCGGTGAGTGTAGCATCCAGCTTCCGTGATATTCCGACCAAGCCCCACGACGTCATTTTCGGAGAAGTAGGCTTGACTGGAGAGGTGCGGGGGGTCTCCCGAGCGGAACAACGGGTGAAGGAAGCAGCCAAGCTTGGCTTCAAACGGGTCATTTTGCCGGAGAAGAGTATGAAGGGATGGAAGGCACCACAAGGGATTAAATTAGTAGGAGTTAATACCGTTGCAGATGCGCTAGCTGTCGCGTTAGATTAGGGGGCATTAATTGATGAAAGAAACTACTCATGGAGAGAAAATGAACGATTTGCTGAGGCTTGTAGCCCCGGGGACGCATTTTCGCGACGGGCTGGAGAATGTTTTGCGGGCGAAGACCGGCGGGTTGATCGTTGTCGGCTACAGCCCTGAGGTGATGGAGGTCGTCGAAGGGGGCTTCTCCATCAACTGTGATTTCTCCCCAAACTATCTTTATGAACTGGCAAAGATGGATGGAGCGATCATTCTCAGCGAAGATTTGAAACGGATTTTGTATGCGAACACTCAACTGATTCCGGATTCCTCGATTGCTTCCGCAGAGACCGGGATTCGACACCGCACGGCGGAACGGGTCGCCAAGCAGACAGGGAAGCTGGTCGTGTCTATTTCGCAGCGGCGTAATATCATCACCCTGTACCAAGGAGGATTACGTTATGCCCTGAAGGAAATCGGTGTTATCCTGACGAAGGCCAATCAGGCTATTCAGACATTGGAGAAGTATCGTGCCGTGTTGAACCAGGCTCTTACCAACCTGACGGCATCCGAATTTGAGGAATTGGTCTCCTTGCCCGAGGTCATCAATGTCATTCAGCGGGTGGAAATGGTCATCCGGATCAAACTGGAGATTAAGCGGTTTATCAATGAATTGGGTACGGAAGGCCGGTTGATCAGCATGCAGATGGAGGAACTGGTCAGCAACATGGAGGAAGAGGCCTGGCTGCTGTACAAGGATTATGCCAAGGAAGGCCATGATGAGGCCATTCGAGAGATTATTCTCGGTCTCAAGCGTTCTACCGATGATGAATTGCTGGACGATGTTCACATCACGAAGCTGCTGGGGTATCCATCCTCGGCGGCGACCTCAGAGGAATTGATCTCGCCACGGGGCTACCGGGTGCTGAACAAGATACCGCGGCTGCCCAATGTCATCATCCATAATCTGGTGGAACGGTTCGAGGAATTGCCCCGGGTAATGATGGCCAGCATTGAGGAATTGGATGAAGTAGACGGAATTGGAGAGGTTCGTGCCCGCGCGATCAAGGAAGGGCTCAAGCGTCTTCAAGAGCAAGTGTTCATTGACAGACAAATTTAAATCACCTATCATCAATGGATGGTTAATGAATATTTATTCGAGGTGAAGAGATGATTACGAAGTCAATTCCAAGTCTGTTCACGTTAGGAAACATGGTTCTCGGCATGCTGGCTATCATTTTGGCGACAGAGGAACGCTTTAGTTTGGCTGCCATTATGGTTATCGTCGCCATGCTGCTGGATGGTCTGGATGGACGGGTGGCAAGGGCGCTTAATGCCCAAAGCGAATTCGGCAAAGAACTGGATTCCTTATCGGACATCATTTCGTTTGGGATTGCTCCCGCTTTGATTATGTATCTGATTTCCTTTCATAGCATTCCCATGGGAATGGCTTGGGCCGTGACGGCGATTTTTCCGCTTTGCGGAGCACTGAGATTAGCCCGGTTTAACGTTCAGAAGGAAACGCCCGGATACTTTATTGGCTTGCCTATTCCTGCAGCCGGAGGTGTGCTGGCTACCTTATCGCTGTTTTACCAGGAATTTACGGCTCCCTATTTTGTAGTATCGATGCTTCTGCTCTCTTATTTGATGATTAGCACCGTTAAATATCCTAACTTCAAGAAGATCGGCTTGCCGAAAAGGGCCGTGGCGTACGCACCGCTGGTGGTTATTTTTGCCGTAGTCATTGCGGTGATTTTTCCCGATCAAATGGCCAAACTCATCTTTATCCCATTAGTGGTCTATGCGTTGTACGGATTTAATCAGAACATAAAGCGCCTGGTTCGCCGCAAACGTCGGCAAGATGACAAAACGGATGAAGAAGAGGGGTATCACTCCAAACGCTGATTGCTCTTTTTGCCGTCAGGTTTATCCGCAGATTTTACATGGTCATGATCATAAAAAGCCTAAAAAAGGCATGATCTTCCCACAGGGGAAAAGATCGATGCCTTTTTGGTATGTTCTTTAATGTCCGGCAAGCTCTTACGACAGATTAAACAGACCCAGTGTGGCACATTTCTGCGATTCCTGCTCCATAATTTCTTGCATATCGATGTCCAGCAGGTTGCAGAGGGCCGACATATAGAAAAGGTTGCGTCCAAGCTCAGCCGCAATAGCATCCCGGCAATTCTCGCAAAGCTCGCCCTGCACATGCTTGGCGATGGTCTCCTTGGCTTGTTCTAAATCCAGACCGGGCTCAAAATCCTGCCTGGTTGCATGCAATTCGATGCACCCGCATTCCGTCACAGACTTGGTCACTGAACGAACGGCCGAGGCATTGGTTTGTCCCATTTTGGACAGGACATCTAGCAGACTGCGGTGACGGAGCAACAATTCAGACACTTGTTCTTGAAAAGATTGAAGGCTTGGTGCACTCATTTTCCATCCACCTCAATATTATGAATTGAGTTCATTATATTCCACCTATTCCTCCGATATCAACCTGAAATGCCATAACATGAGCGGCTCTTGCGGCTTCTGCCTATTTTTTCGTCAAAAAAGTTAGGCCTTCTCCGATTATGTATCCAATATTTGGTTCATACTGGCTAAAGAAAATACTTATTCAGGAGGTGGAGAAGGGCGTGCTGAAAAAATATTTGCTGATGTTGTCCGGTTTGTTCGGAGCCTGGCTCGGCTATACGACCGGCGGCTTGCTGGGAATTATGCCAGAGGCCTTACAGAACTGGTTCCGTGAGCTGCACCCCGTAGTGGCGAACTTATTATGGGCAGCGGCTGGTGCTTTTCTGTTCTTGTTTCTGTTCTCTTTGGCAGCAGACGTCGTATCTTCCAAAGTAAAATCGTGGGTAGCGGCCTTAACGCAAATTCCAATGAATGAGATGACGGCCGGTGCGGTCGGTCTGACTGCGGGACTTCTTCTTTCTTTAACGGTCTATCCCCTGTTGTCTTGGCTTGGAGATTTGGAAAGCTTGGCCCGGTTTACGGCTTCTGCCTTACTGGGCTACATAGGGCTAAGCGTTGGCTTAGCGAAGAAGGAAGAATTATCCTTGCTCTGGAAGTCGGGAGCTTGGGGAGGAACCGGGGCAGACGAAGAGCACTGGTCGGAGGAACATAAAATTCTGGATACGAGCGTCATCATCGATGGCCGCATTGCAGACATCTGCAAGACGGGATTTATCGAAGGAACGATCGTCATTCCCGAGTTCGTGCTGGAGGAATTGCAGCATATTGCTGACTCTTCGGATTTGTTGAAGCGAAATCGTGGGCGCCGCGGGTTGGATATTCTGAACAAGATTCAGAAGGAACTGGACGTGAAGGTCATGATTTATGAAGGGGACTTTGAGGATATTTCCGAGGTGGACAGCAAGCTGGTCAAGCTGGCGAAGGTGCTCCCGGGAAAAGTGGTGACGAATGATTTCAACCTAAATAAGGTGTGTGAGCTTCAGGGGGTGTCGGTGCTGAACATTAATGATTTGGCCAATGCCGTGAAGCCGGTTGTGCTGCCGGGCGAGGAAATTATGGTTCAGGTGATCAAGGATGGCAAGGAACACGGGCAAGGGGTGGCCTATCTGGACGATGGAACGATGATTGTCGTGGAGGGCGGTCGCGACTATATCGGCAGCATTACGGAGGTGCTGGTCACCAGTGTATTGCAGACCTCGGCGGGACGAATGATTTTTGCCAAGCCAAAACTGTTGGAAAAAGCCCAGTAATTCGGTATGATGGGAGTAAATGCGTCCAGTCGCATTTACTTTCGGGCAAGGGTGAGGCAGAACGTGGAGTTACAAGCAAATGGCGATATTGGAGTCATCGTAGTGGCGGCGGGCCGCGGAACGCGCATGGGCACGGCGGAAAGCAAGCAGTACCTTATGCTGGAGAACAAGCCGGTCATCATTCATACGCTGGAGGCGTTTGACCGCCATCCGCTGATTTCACAAATCGTGCTGGTAACGGGTGAGCAGGATGTGGACCGTTGCAGGGCGTGGATTGCTGAATATGGAATGCGAGGCCAAATAAAAGTTATTTCGGGCGGCGCCGAGCGTCAGCATTCGGTATACCAGGGATTGCTACAGCTTAGCACGCCTTGGGTACTGGTGCATGACGGCGTCCGCCCTTTTGTTGCAGTCGAGCATATTACCGCTTGCTGTAAGGCGGTGAAGGCACATGGTGCGGCCGTGCTGGCCGTACCGGTGAAGGATACGATCAAGCAGGCAGACGGGCAGGAGTGGGTAGTCTCTACCCTGGATCGCCGCCAGCTATGGTCTGTTCAGACCCCGCAGGCTTTCCGCTTGAAGGATTTGCTTGCGGCTCATGAGCAAGCGGAGGCGGAGGGCTTTGTAGGTACGGACGACTCCATGCTGGTGGAACGCCTGGGCATTCGGGTCAAGCTGGTGGAGGGAGATTACCGCAACATCAAGCTGACAACACCTGAGGATTTGGATTATGCGGCTTTTCTTCGTCAGCAGCAGCGCCAGCTATAAGCTAGGGACAGAGACGACTTTTTGAACTACCTCTATAAGTTGAACTAGAATAGACATAAATTTATATATCAGGGAGAGGATTTAGCATATGTTAAAGGTAGGACAAGGCTTTGACGTGCACCAGTTGGTAGAGGACAGGCCGTGCATCATCGGGGGCGTAGAGATTCCTTACGAGAAGGGGCTATTGGGCCATTCCGATGCTGACGTATTGCTTCATGCGATAAGTGATGCCATTTTGGGGGCGTTGGGGCTTGGAGATATCGGACGTCATTTTCCGGATACCGACCCTGCATTCAAGGATGCGGACAGCGTTGTACTTCTGAAGGAGGTTTGGAAGATGGCGGAAGACAGAGGATACAGCATGGGGAATCTTGATGCCACCCTGATTGCCCAGAAGCCTAAAATGGCGCCTTATATCCCGCAAATGGTGGAGGTGATTGCCAGGACACTGGGGACCGAGCCGGAACGGATCAATGTCAAGGCGACCACGACCGAGCAGCTTGGATTCACCGGACGGGGCGAGGGCATTGCGGCACAGTGCATTGTCTGTTTAGTTTCAAATGTGATATCATCATAAACTTGTAAGGTAGTTCAAAAAGTCGTCTTCCCAGGACGAAGCTGTTCGAGAAGTGGATTCGACATCGAATCTTGAATTCAACCGGGACTTCCGTTGCTCACGTACCCACTACGTACGCTCCGCTACTCAGTTCCTGGCTTCATCCAATCGAAAACCCGACTTTTTGAACGTAAACTTGTAGAGGTCACTTGTAGAGGTTGATTAACGGGAGGGATAATCTTGGCAGAAGTTCGGGTGCGTTATGCACCAAGTCCGACGGGTCATTTACATATCGGAAATGCCAGAACGGCGTTATTTAATTATTTGTTTGCCAGACATCATGGTGGGAAGTTTATAATCCGGATCGAGGATACGGACATGAAGCGTAACGTAGCCGGTGGGGAAGAGAACCAGCTTACTTACCTGAAGTGGCTCGGGATCGATTGGGATGAGAGCGTGGATGTCGGGGGGGACTATGGTCCATATCGTCAAACGGAGCGCCTTGATTTGTATCGTCCGCTGGTTCAGGATTTGCTGGACCGTGGGCTAGCTTACCGCTGTTATTGTACGGAAGAAGAATTGGAGAAGGAGCGCGAGGAGCAGGCTGCTCGCGGGGAGACCCCGCGTTATTCCGGCAAGCATCGCAACCTGACTTCAGAGCAGATTGCTGCTTTTGAAGCGGAAGGTCGCCCGTATAGCATTCGCTTCCGTGTACCGGAAGGCCGGACATTTACATTCGACGATCTGGTCAAAGGACCGATCTCTTTCGAGTCTGATGTTAGTGGTGACTTTGTTATCGTCAAAAAGGATGGCATCCCTACCTACAACTTCGCGGTGGTGCTCGACGATCATTTGATGAACATCACTCACGTGCTCCGGGGGGAAGACCATGTCTCCAACACGCCCCGGCAGCTTATGATTTACGATGCCTTTGGCTGGGAGCCGCCGGTATTCGGGCACATGACACTGATTGTGGGGGATAATCACAAGAAGCTGAGCAAACGCGACGAATCGGTTATTCAGTTCCTTGAGCAGTATGATCAGCTTGGATATCTTCCTGAAGCCTTGTTTAATTTCATCGCCTTACTCGGCTGGTCGCCGGAAGGGGAAGAAGAGTTCTTCACCAAGGAAGAATTAATTTCCATTTTTGATGCAAGTCGATTGTCCCGCAGCCCGGCCGTTTTTGACAAGAACAAGCTGGCTCACTTAAATAACCATTACATCAAAAATGCTGATCCGGAACGCATTGCAGCTCTGGCGATTCCGCATCTGCAGAAGGCCGGGCGTCTTCCCGGCGAGTTAAGTTCGGAGCTTGCGGCCTGGGCGAAGGAACTGGTTGCCTTGTACCAGGAACAAATGACCGCAGCTTCGGATATTGTAGAGTTATCCGAGATGTTCTTCCGCAGCGAACTGGAGATAGATGCGGAAGGCGAGGCTATTTTGGGCGACCCTCAGGTTGGAGCAGTGCTTGGTGCATTTCTGGCCAAGGCTGAGGCCCTGGCTAACTTCGATGCAGAACACATAGCCGCAGCGATCAAAGAAGTGCAGAAGGAGACCGGCGTAAAGGGCAAGGGATTGTTCATGCCGATTCGTGTAGCGCTGACAGGGCAAATGCATGGGCGGGATCTGAACAAAACCCTCCATCTATTGGGCCGTGATAAAGTCATAGCTCGTCTGCAAGCTCGGATGGCCGCATTGTAAGCGAGAGTTGGAACCCTTGGCAAATCAGGCTTGTCAGTTGCATGGCCTTTAGGTAATATAAAGGCAGTACATCATTATGATATTCAGAGGCCGCCGCTTAGGCCGCCTTCTTATAGGCATAGATCGGGAGAAGTACACCAGTAGAGCCGTATCAACCAGAGAGGATAACCGGGGACCCTTCGGTGCGGACCGCCACGAGGACATCCAGGCTGAGAGTTATCCGGATATGGAGCTGGGGGAAATGCGCCCGGGAGCCGCGGATGCGAGCACGTGCATGAAGCGCGAGGTAGTATCCGCCGTTTCGTCCGCGTTAAGGACGTAAGAGAGAGGGAACTTGGCCACAGGCCTGATTCCGTCCAAAGCAAAGTGGAACCGCGTCATCAGGATGCCTTTGCAGCGATAGCTGCAAGGGCATTCTTTTTTTGAATGAAGGCGGGCAAGAAGGTGGGGGAGACGATGTTTAAAACGATCAAATCCGATATTCAGGCCGTCTTTGACAATGACCCGGCGGCCAGAAGCTGGTTTGAGGTAATTTTCACCTATTCCGGCCTGCATGCCATTTGGAACCACCGGATTGCGCATTTCTTTTATCGTCGGCGCTGGTTTACGATTGCACGCATGATTTCACAGGCCAGCCGCTTTATGACGGGCATCGAGATTCATCCGGGGGCGCAAATCGGCAATCGCTTGTTCATCGACCACGGCATGGGGGTCGTGATCGGGGAAACTTGCGAAATAGGCGATGATGTGGTTATCTATCAGGGAGTCACGCTTGGCGGCAGCGGAAAAGAAAAGGGGAAGCGTCATCCGACCGTCGGCGATAATGTGGTGATTGGTTCTGGAGCCAAGGTGCTTGGCTCGTTCAAAATTGGCGACCAGGCCAATATCGGGGCCAATTCGGTTGTACTGAAGGAGGTGCCCGCGGGGAGTACCGTGGTTGGCATTCCGGGCAAAGTCGTGCGCCAGCATGGCAAGCGTCTGGATCGGCTCGATCATCAACTGCCCGATCCCGTGGTCGATACGATGCGCGAGATGCATCGTGAAATCGAGCAGTTACGTAACGAAATCCTGGAATTGAATCAGCGGCTTCGCAAGGAAGCTCCCAGCGAGAAATAAAAAGGCATAGCCGGTGAAGACTCTTGAAATTTACACTGAAAGGAACATTAATTTATGGCATTAAATATCTATAACACCCTTACCCGCAAGAAGGAAGAGTTTGTCAGTCTGAACCCGGGGGAAGTGAATATGTACGTCTGCGGGCCGACGGTTTACGGGTATATCCATATCGGGAATGCACGGCCTATGATTTTCTTTGACGTGGTCCGCAGCTATTTGGAGAATCTACAATACAAAGTGAATTATGTGGTTAACTTTACGGATGTCGATGATAAATTGATTCGCAAGGCGGAAGAGATGAATACAACGGTTCCCGAGGTGGCCGAGATGTTCATTCAGGCGTATTATGAGGATTTGGATGGGCTTGGAATTCCTCGTGCTACCGCTAATCCGCGGGTGACGGATAATATGAATGTGATTATCGATTTTATCCGTGACCTGGAGCAAAAGGGATATGCTTACGAGCGCGGAGGAGATGTATTTTACCGTACTCACAAATTCTCCGAATATGGCAAGTTATCCGGTCAAAATATCGGCGAGCTGCAATTTGGTATTCGCATTGATGTTGATGATCGCAAGGAAAGTCCGGAGGATTTCGTGCTATGGAAAGCGGCCAAACCCGGTGAGATTCACTGGAGCAGCCCTTGGGGAGAAGGGCGGCCGGGCTGGCATATCGAATGCTCGGCGATGTCCCGGCAATTGCTGGGGGACACTTTGGATATCCATGGCGGGGGCCAGGACTTGCAGTTCCCGCACCATGAGTGTGAGGTGGCTCAATCCGAGGCGGTTACCGGCAAGCCGCTGGCCAACTACTGGATGCACAACGGGTATATTAATATCGGCGGGGAGAAGATGTCGAAGTCGCTTGGCAATGGTATTCTGGTCAAGGATTTGCGTACCCGGTATAAGCTGGAAGCCATTCGCTATTTTATGTTATCAACTCACTACCGCAATCCGCTGAATTTTACCGAGGAGATCATGCAGCAGGCGGAGCGGAGCGTGGAGCGAATCAGTAATGCAGTGAACAATCTGCGCCATCGTCTTGGTGCTGCCTTCCAGAGCGGCGGTGAGCAGGCGACGCCGGAATGGCAGGCCAAGATGGAGACGGTACGCAAGTTGTTCCATGCGAAAATGCAGGACGACTTCAACACACCGGATGCCATTACGGCGGTCTTCGAGTGGGTGAGTGAAGTGAACACGCTGCTGCAACAGCCCGTAGTCAGCCGGGGTGAGCTTGAAGCAGCACTCGCGCTGTTTGAGGAAATGAACAGTGTGCTCCGGATTGCCTTGCCACCCGAAACAGAACTGCCCAATGAGGAGATCGAGGCGCTGATTGCCGAACGGAACGAAGCGCGCAAGGCCAAGAATTGGGCTCGCGCCGATGAGATCCGCGATCTGCTCGATGAGCGCGGCATCGTGCTTGAGGATACGCCGCAAGGTATGAGATGGCGGCGCAAATGAGCGGGCCTAACCGGGACAGCAGCGGAGTACCTGCAGCCAGTCAGCCCGCAGAAGCCAGCCAGCAGGCAGAAGGCGGCCTGCTGGCGCTGGAAGCCGCTGCTGGCGGCAGCTCGCCAGCCAGCGGCGGCGAGAATACGCCGGAGCCGGGTGCCTTGTCGCCGCTTTGGTTCCCCGACGCGCCCTCCAAGCCGGCGCGGCTTCTGCCTCCGCTTGCGCTTGCCTACATCGGCGACGCCGTGTATGAGGTAGCCGTGCGTCAGCACGTGATGGCCCGCCTGAACCTGCGGCCCCATCATCTGCATGGCGAGTCAACGAAGTATGTCTCGGCCAAGGCGCAAGCGCAATTGCTGGCCTTGGTGGAGCCGCTGCTCACGGAAGCCGAGAAGGATGTCGTGCGCCAGGGGCGCAACGCCAAATCGGGCACCATACCCAAGAATGCCAGTGTGCAGGACTATCGTCAGGCGACGGCCTTTGAAAGCCTGATCGGCTTTCTTTATTACAACGGGCAGCATGACCGGCTTCGTTTGTTGATTGCGCAAGGCTTCGCTCATTTGGAGGATAATCGCAAATCGTAGCAATATATTATAATTGGAGCATGAAGCAGAGTGAAGCTCCTCAGGAGGACTTACATGGAGGAACAAGAATGGATTGGCGGTAAGCATTCGCTGCTTGAAGCGCTGAATGCCGGACGAACCATCAATAAAATATGGGTGGCTGAGGGGGCGCAGAAGCACCTGACTCAGCCGATTGTGGCCGAAGCGAAGAAGCATGGCATTGTGGTGCAGTTCGTGGATAAGAGGAAGCTGGATCAGTTGGCCCCGGGCTTGCAGCATCAAGGTGTCGTGGCCCAGGTTGCTCCTTATGCCTATGCCGAGGTGGACGATTTGCTGGCCAAGGCGAAGGAGAGCGATGAAGCGCCGTTCCTGCTGATTTTGGATGAGATCGAGGACCCGCATAATCTGGGCTCGATATTGCGTACAGCGGAGTGCACGGGAGTACACGGTGTTATCATTCCGAAGCGTCGTTCTGCCGCTGTTACTGCAACGGTGTCCAAGACCTCGGCGGGGGCAGTGGAGTATGTTCCTGTGGCGCGGGTGACCAATCTGGTACAGACGATGGAACGCTTGAAGGAAGCCGGGATATGGATTGTGGGTACGGATGTGGCTGCCAAGCAGGAGATGTACCAGGGCGGAAATGTGTTGACAGGACCGGTAGCCATCGTCATTGGCAATGAGAATAAGGGCATGGGCCGCTTGGTAAGAGAGACCTGCGATCTGCTGTTAAAGCTGCCGATGAATGGCCGATTGAATTCTCTGAACGCTTCGGTAGCCGCAGGGGTCATTATGTATGAAGCACTGCGCAGACGACGCGCTGAAGGATAAAGGCCATGCGCGATGTGCGCGATGTGCTTTTGGTAGATGGATACAATATGATTGGCGGGTGGCCCGAGCTGTTCGAATTGTCTCAGCGGAATTTGCAGGAGGCGCGAGACCGGCTGCTGGAGCGCCTGGCCGATTACCAGGCCTTTTCCGGCAGGAAGATTATCGTCGTTTTTGATGCCTACCGGGTACCGGGACTGGGCAAATCCTACACTCAGAATAAGGTGGAGATGGTCTTCACCAAGGAGAAGGAGACAGCGGACGAGTGCATCGAACGCTTGGTCAGCGAGCTCAGCCACCGAAGACGCCAGATTTACGTTGCTACCAGCGATATGGTAGAACAGCATGTGATTTTCGGCCAAGGGGCTTTACGTATTTCTGCTCGCGAATTGCTGATTCAGGTGGAGCAAAGCGAGAAAGAAATCCAAGCCCAAATCGCCAAGCGGAGCGAGACCTCCAGCCGTAATACCCTGGACTCGAAGCTGAGTCCGGAACAGCGGCAGTTCCTCGAACGCTGGCGAAGACAATAGTGCTGAAAACCTGACTTTTTGAACATATATTTTGAAGCAATGAACATATCTTTTTAACCAATGATTTGAAACTCACAAAAATAGGTTAATCTCTTAGACTCCTCCTAAATGCCCTTGACAAAGCTTGTCTTTACATCTTTTGGTACTTTTGCGGTTGACGCTAATATGCAGCTTCATATATACTGTTCGTATTACTTGACTGAGTGACGGAGTACGGTGCGTTGCAGCCGGAGGGATTTAATGGTGAGTGTCAAACTCGAATTATGGGTAAGGTTTGACTATGAGATCCAAAATGACGAAGATATTGTCGAAGCGGTTCGCCAGGGTGATAGTGAAGCACTGGAATACCTAATCAACAAATATCGCAGTTTTGTGCGCGCCAAAGCCAGATCCTACTTCCTGATCGGTGCGGATCGAGAGGATATTATTCAGGAGGGCATGATCGGTCTTTATAAATCGATCCGAGACTTTCGGGGGGACAAGCAATCATCCTTCAAGGCCTTTGCCGAGCTTTGCATAACCAGACAGATCATTACCGCGATCAAGACGGCGACAAGGCAAAAGCATATTCCGCTTAATTCCTATGTATCTCTGGACAAGCCGATTTACGATGAGGATTCCGACCGGACATTGCTTGATGTCATCTGTGGCACCCAAGTGAGTGACCCGGAAGAGCTGATCATTAACCAGGAGGAATTTACGGGGCTTGAGGACAAAATGTCCGAGATTCTCAGCGATCTGGAGCGAAAGGTTCTGATGCTGTACCTGGATGGACGCTCATACCAGGAAATTGCGGTGGACTTGAGTCGCCATGTAAAGTCGATTGATAATGCCTTGCAGCGGGTAAAACGCAAGCTGGAACGCTATCTGGAAGTGCGAGATGGCAGCAGCAGTATTTAAATATCAGCTCGAATGACCGGGTTGGCCTGCTAATAGGCCGCCCTTTTTTTACCACTTTTCTAGGGGTGCAACTACATGGCGAGAATGGCTGAAACTCGCTTGGAGCAAGCGCTGGCCGGGGATGGGGTAAGAGGTCTCTCTTTACATAAGCAGCAGCTATTGTCAGTCTTGCGGGTTTATCTTCCAAAATAGTGAGTTATACTATAATTAATCGAAGAGTAGATATGATGTTTCGTTGACACGGTGGAACCCATATGATAAAGTGTTTTAGGTAGGCCTAATTTTGTGTTCTCTTTTTTAGGTGAACACAGAGGCTTAGGTCAATATAGAGACGCTCATTTAGAATGTCTTCGGGAGGTGCACATCATGCGGGTAATCATTACGTTGGCTTGTACGAACTGCAAACAAAGAAACTACACGACAACGAAAAACAAGCGTAACCACCCCGACCGCATGGAGATGAAGAAATTTTGCAAGTTCTGTAACGAGCAAGTTCCTCATCGCGAAACCAGATAGTCTTTGGAGGTGTAATCGCGCGTGAAACGTAGCTTCAAGTCGTTGTTTTCTTTTTTCTCTGAGAGCTGGGCTGAGCTTAAAAAGGTTCGCTGGCCTAATCGTAAAGAGCTGACTAATTACACGCTGATTGTGCTGGGTACAATTACCGTTGTCGCGATTTATTTTTGGGTTCTGGACATTGGCATCTCTGCTGTGATCGAAGCGATAATTTAAGAAGGGTCCTTAGGTGGCTTGATATGGAAAAAAGATGGTATGTCGTTCATACCTATTCCGGGTATGAGAACAAAGTCAAAGCCAATTTGGAAAAGCGCGTCGAGTCCATGGGCATGGAAGACAAGATATTCCGCGTTCTTGTTCCTATGGAAGAAGAAGTGGTAAACAAGGACGGTAAGAAGAAGACCGTCATGCGTAAAGTTTACCCCGGTTATGTCTTGGTGGAAATGATCCAAACCGACGACTCTTGGTATGTTGTTCGCAATACGCCGGGGGTTACCGGGTTTGTTGGCTCCACGGGCTCCGGTTCCAAGCCTACGCCTTTGCTTCCTGAAGAAGTGGAGCAAATTTTGGCGCATATGGGTATGGAAGAGCCGAAGCCGGTGATTGAATTCGAGCTCAAGGAATCCGTACGCATCAAGGTTGGCCCGTTTGCCGATTTCGTCGGCTCGATCGAGGAAATTTTGACAGACAAGAGCAAGGTCAAGGTTCACGTCAACATGTTTGGACGAGAAACCCCGCTTGAACTGGATTACACTCAAGTGGAAAAAATATAAGAAATTGCTCGAAAAATCAGATTGATTGTTTGAGCTGCTTCTAAAGGTTTCTTAGGGTTTAAGTGGGAGGGGCCACAGGTTCCGTCTACCACAATTTGGGCAAGGAGGTGTTTTACATGGCGAAAAAAGTTATCAAAGTGGTAAAACTGCAAATTCCTGCAGGTAAAGCGAACCCTGCACCTCCGGTAGGTCCGGCGCTGGGTCAAGCGGGTGTCAACATCATGGCATTCTGTAAGGAATTCAACGCACGTACCGCCGATCAAGCAGGTTTGATTATCCCGGTTGAAATTTCGGTGTTTGAAGACCGTTCCTTTACGTTCATCACCAAAACTCCACCGGCAGCCGTTCTGCTTCGCGTAGCAGCGAAGATCGAGAAAGGTTCCGGCGAACCGAACAAGAAGAAAGTAGCTACCGTGAATCGCGACACTGTTCGTCAAATCGCGGAGCAAAAAATGCCTGACCTTAACGCAGCTTCTGTTGAAGCGGCTATGCGTATGGTTGAAGGTACTGCTCGCAGTATGGGCATCACAATCCAAGACTAATCTTGGAGCAAGGGTGGAGTGAATCTACCCCTTGATGAATGGCTATGAGGCGTTAATGCGTCGACATAGAGTTCATCTTCAAAGTGGGAGGAATTTCCGCTAATACCACGAAGGAGGACGAATTTAATGGCTAAACACGGTAAAAAATACCTTGAAGCTGCTAAGCTGATCGACAGCGAAGCAACATATGAGCCTGCTGAAGCCGTTGGGCTGGTAAAGAAGGCAGCGAGTGCTAAATTCGACGAAACCGTTGAAGCAGCAGTTCGTTTGGGTGTAGACCCTCGTAAACAAGACCAAGCTGTTCGTGGCGTAGTTGTTCTGCCGCACGGCACTGGTAAAACACAACGTGTTCTGGTATTTGCCAAAGGCGATAAGGTGAAGGAAGCGGAAGCGGCCGGAGCTGACTATGTAGGCGATCAGGACATGATTAACAAAATCCAACAAGGCTGGTTCGAGTTTGATGTGTGCGTAGCTACACCGGACATGATGAGTGAAGTTGGTAAACTCGGTCGTTTGCTCGGGGGTAAAGGTCTTATGCCTAACCCGAAAGCAGGTACAGTTACGTTTGACGTAGCTAAAGCCGTTCAAGAAATCAAAGCAGGTAAAATCGAGTATCGCTTGGATAAAGCAGGTCAAATTCATGCGCCAATCGGTAAAGTATCCTTTACTGAAGAGCAATTGAACGAGAACCTTAAGGCTCTCGTTGACGCATTGAACCGGGCTAAACCGGCTGCTGCCAAAGGCGTATACTTGAAGAATATTGCGATTTCTTCGACCATGGGCCCTAGCGCTCGCGTAAATGCAGCTTCTTACAGATAAGATCCTCTTCTATCTTTCGAGAGAAAAGGGATTGACATCCAGGGTTTTCCCTTGGTATACTGTAAAAGTTGTTTTTCATGTGAGACTTAAATAAGAATATGCTTACCGTAGACAGTAGGTGCGCAAGCTTAATTTCCTACCGAGGTGTTGTGATAGAACGTCTATATGGCAGTTTTACTGCGTGTGATGTATATCGAGCCTTCGTGATTCTACGGAGGCTTTTTTTAATGATTAAGAAGGCTCATGTAATCTAATAGGAGGTGTAAAGTTTGGCAAACGCAAAAGTCATTCAAGCAAAACAAGAAGCCGTTGAAGTAGTAACGTCGAAATTGCGCGAAAGCGCGACGACTGTTGTTGCCGACTATCGCGGTTTGAATGTTGCTCAAGTTACTGAACTCCGCAAGCAGCTTCGTGAAGCTGGCGTGGAATTCCAAGTGCTTAAGAACACGCTTGTTCGCCGTGCAACGGCTGCAGCGGAATTGAGCGAACTGGATGAAGTATTGACGGGTCCTACAGCGATTGCGTTCAGTGCGGAAGATGCTGTTGCTCCGGCTAAAATTCTGAGCGAATTTGCGAAGAAAAACGAAGCTCTGAAGGTAAAAGGTGGCGTGGTTGAAGGCCGTGTGGTTGGCGTAGATCAAATTAATGAACTCGCAAGCCTGCCGTCCCGCGAAGGTCTCCTTTCGATGCTCCTCAGCGTGCTTCAAGCTCCAGTACGCAACTTGGCATTGGCAGTCAAGGCTGTTGCCGAGAAGGAAGAAGGCAGCGCAAGCGCATAAGCTTGCCTTGTCTGGAACAGGCTAGTTGATTCAACAAAACCAATAAATTATTATACAATGGAGGTTCAACCATGAGTAAAGAAACGATCTTGGAAGAAATCAAAGGTATGACCGTTCTTGAACTGAACGAACTTGTTAAAGCAATCGAAGAAGAATTCGGCGTAACTGCAGCAGCTCCAGTTGTTGTAGCTGGCGGTGGCGCAGGCGCAGCAGCAGCTGAAGAACAAAGCGAATTTGACGTAATCCTGACTAGTGCAGGCGGCTCCAAAATCAACGTAATCAAAGTTGTTCGCGAAATCACTGGCCTGGGCTTGAAAGAAGCCAAAGACCTGGTTGATAACGCACCAAAACCACTGAAAGAAAAAGTGGGCAAAGAAGAAGCAGAAGCTGTAAAAGCGAAATTGGAAGAAGCAGGCGCAAGCGTGGAAGTGAAGTAATTCCCTTTTTTCCTACGGCAAACCCCTTGAACTTGATTCAAGGGGTTTGTTTTACTGCTTAAGAGTTTTGAACCGATCCCGATGGGGTGTAAGGAGGTGCACGAATGTCAGATCACTACTATAGTAGTAATCCGAAGGCTGCGCATCAGCGTAAGACCTGGGAGACTGTATTGCGAGGGCAAAACTATCGTTTTATCAGCGATGCGGGGGTGTTTGCCAAAGAAGGCGTTGATTTTGGCAGTCGTACGTTGATTGAGGCGATGAAGATTGCTCCAGCAGCCAAGGTGCTTGATGTGGGCTGCGGTTACGGACCCATTGGACTAACGGCAGCGAGGCTGGCTTCGCAGGGACATGTCACGATGCTTGATGTGAACAGCCGAGCAGTTGAACTGGCAAAAGAGAATGCCGCAGCTAATAAAATTAGCAATGTGACCATTCTTGAAAGCGATCTGTATGCGGCCTTGGATGAGGGACAATATGACATCGTGTTGACTAATCCGCCAATTCGTGCTGGCAAAGCGACGGTATATGCTATTTTTGAAGGAGCTCATGATCGGTTGAAGCCGGGCGGAGCGTTATGGATTGTTATTCAGAAGAAGCAAGGGGCACCGTCAGCCAAAGAGAAGTTAGAATCTTTGTTTGCGTCGGTGGAGGAAGTTGCGAAGGACAAGGGGTATCGAATTTTCAAAGCGATCAAGCAGTAAATGGAACATGTTGACTTGACAAAACTGATATGTTATTATTATAAAATGTCAGCATTAGGATGCCCTCTATGACTTTAGTTGACTGAAATGTCAATAGCTTTGTAAAAACAATGTATAAATGCACATTGTCTTACATATAATATGCACATTTTGGATAAACTAACAGTTATGAGGATATCGGGGCAGAAACGACACGGATAATGATGCTCTTTTTTCGAAAGCATTCGATAAGGGCTTTTCTTTATTTGTGGATGAATCCGTATGGTCCTATTATAAGGTGACCGACACGGGTTGACAATGAATTTTTAAGTGAGTAGACATGAGGGGTGAGTTTAAGTTGGCAGGACATCTTGTTCAATATGGTCGACGCACTCGGCGTAGTTATGCGCGAATTAACGAGATACTCGAAGTTCCGAACCTGATCGAAATCCAACAGAAATCCTATGAGTGGTTCTTGGACGAAGGCCTTCGGGAAATGTTCCAGGATATCTCGCCGATTCAGGATTTCACTGGGAATCTGGTGTTGGAATTTATCGATTACAGCCTGGGCGAACCGAAGTATACGGTGGATGACGCGAAGGAACGCGACGTTACCTATGCGGCGCCGCTGCGGGTGAAAGTCCGGCTCATTAATAAGGAAACCGGCGAAGTCAAAGAGCAGGAAGTGTTCATGGGAGATTTCCCGCTGATGACCGAAACCGGCACCTTTATCATTAATGGTGCGGAACGGGTTATTGTCAGCCAGTTGGTTCGCTCTCCTAGCGTCTATTTCAGCACTAAAGTGGATAAGAACGGCAAGAAGATGTATACCGCGACCGTTATTCCTAACCGTGGAGCATGGCTTGAATTGGAGACGGACGCGAAGGATATCATTTACGTGCGTATTGACCGCACTCGTAAAATCCCGGTAACTGTGCTGCTTCGTGCGCTTGGTTTCGGAACGGATGCCGAGATTCTTGATTTGCTGGGCAACGATGAATATATCCGCAATACATTGGATAAGGACAACACAGATTCGACAGAGAAAGCGCTGATCGAAATCTATGAACGTCTGCGTCCAGGCGAGCCTCCAACACTAGATAATGCAAAGAGTCTACTGGTAGCGCGCTTCTTCGATCCAAAACGTTATGATCTGGCCAACGTAGGCCGTTACAAAATCAATAAAAAGCTGCACATCAAAAACCGTTTGTTCAATCAACGTCTTGCGGAGACTCTGATTGACACGACCACGGGTGAAATTATTGCCGAGGCCGGGCAAATGGTGGATCGCCGTTTGCTGGACGAGATTCTGCCGCTTCTTGAGAGCAATGTCGGATTCAAGGACTACCATGTAGCCGGCGGTGTTCTGGATGCAGATGATGTTCCACTGCAAACCATTGATGTGTTCTCTCCGATTGAAGATGGCAAGGTAGTCAAGGTAATCGCCAACCGTAACATTGATAAAGCGGTGAAGCATATTACCCCTGCTGATATTATCTCTTCAATCAGTTATTTTATTAATCTGTTGCATGGCATCGGCAGCACGGATGATATTGACCATTTGGGCAACCGTCGTTTGCGCTCGGTTGGTGAACTCCTGCAGAACCAGTTCCGTATCGGCTTGTCCCGGATGGAACGGGTTGTTCGCGAGAGAATGTCGATTCAGGACGCTAATGTGATTACGCCGCAGGCGCTGATCAACATACGTCCGGTTATCGCTTCTATTAAAGAGTTCTTCGGCAGTTCACAGCTGTCGCAGTTTATGGACCAAACGAACCCGCTGGCGGAACTGACCCATAAACGTCGTCTGTCTGCGCTGGGTCCCGGTGGTTTGACTCGGGAACGTGCCGGCATGGAAGTGCGTGACGTTCACCCGTCTCACTATGGCCGCATGTGTCCAATCGAGACGCCGGAAGGTCCAAACATCGGTTTGATCAATTCCCTTTCCACCTTTGCACGAATCAATGAATACGGCTTTATTGAAGCGCCGTACCGTTGGGTCGATCCGAAGACAGGAACGGTGACCGATCAAGTCGCTTATCTGACGGCCGATGAGGAAGATAACTATATTATTGCGCAAGCAAACGCAAAGCTTACAGAAAATAATCAGTTTGAAGATGAGTCTGTCATTGTTCGTTACAACAAGCAATCGGACAACATCCTGACCATGCCGAGCAATCGCGTGGATTACATGGATATTTCGCCGAAGCAGGTTGTCTCTGTCGCGACTGCGCTCATTCCGTTCCTGGAGAACGATGACTCCAACCGTGCGCTCATGGGTTCGAACATGCAGCGTCAGGCGGTACCGCTCTTGATCCCTAAGGCTCCGCTGGTTGGAACCGGGATGGAGCATAAATCGGCCAAGGACTCCGGTGTTTGTATCGTATCCAAACACGATGGCATCGTAGAACGCTCGGCAGCCAATGAAATTTGGGTGCGCCGCGTGGAAGTGATCGATGGCAAGGAAGTCAAGGGCGACCTAATCAAGCACAAGCTACACAAATTTATGCGCTCTAACCAAGGGACCTGTATCAACCAACGTCCGATCGTGAAGCGTGGAGATGTCATCAAGAAGGGTGACATTCTGGCTGATGGTCCTTCGACGGAAATGGGCGAATTGGCTCTGGGCCGCAACGTTGTCGTAGCGTTTATGACCTGGGAAGGTTACAACTATGAAGATGCGATCCTGCTTAGCGAGAAGCTGGTTAAGGAGGATGTTTACACCTCTATCCATATCGAGGAATATGAATCCGAGGCCCGCGATACGAAGCTGGGACCGGAGGAAATTACTCGGGATATTCCAAACGTCGGGGAAGAAGCGCTTCGCAATCTGGACGAACGCGGTATCATTCGCGTAGGGGCCGAGATTGGCGCTGGCGACATCCTCGTAGGTAAAGTAACGCCGAAGGGTGTAACGGAACTGACGGCGGAGGAACGCTTGCTGCACGCTATTTTTGGTGAGAAGGCCCGCGAAGTTCGCGATACCTCCTTGCGAGTGCCGCACGGAACTGATGGAATCGTCGTCGACGTGAAGGTGTTTACCCGTGATAATGGCGACGAATTGCCGCCAGGCGTGAATCAACTGGTTCGTGTGTACATTGCGCAAAAACGGAAAATCTCCGAAGGTGACAAGATGGCAGGACGCCATGGTAATAAAGGGGTCGTTGCCCGTATCTTGCCGGAAGAAGATATGCCATTCATGCCGGACGGGACACCGGTTCAGGTTGTCTTGAACCCGCTGGGCGTACCTTCACGGATGAATATCGGGCAGGTTCTGGAAATTCATCTGGGTATGGCTGCTTTGAAAATGGGCATCCATGTGGCAACGCCGGTATTTGACGGTGCCAATGAAGAAGATGTCTTCGACACGATGGAAGAAGCCGGAATGCAACGTAACGGTAAAACCATTTTGTATGATGGCCGCACCGGAGAACCGTTTGAACGCGAAGTTACCGTTGGCGTCATGCACATGATCAAGCTGGCACATATGGTTGACGATAAAATCCATGCCCGTTCTACGGGGCCATATTCACTCGTTACGCAACAACCGCTCGGTGGTAAAGCGCAGTTCGGTGGACAACGTTTCGGGGAGATGGAAGTGTGGGCGCTGGAAGCCTATGGCGCCGCTTATACGCTGCAAGAGATTCTTACCGTTAAGTCCGATGATGTGGTTGGCCGGGTGAAAACCTACGAATCCATTGTCAAGGGCGAAAACGTGCCTGAACCGGGCGTGCCTGAATCGTTTAAGGTCTTGATCAAAGAGCTGCAAAGCTTGGGTATGGATGTGAAAATCTTGACTGAAAACGAAGAAGAGATCGAGATGAAGGAAATCGACGACGAGGAAGATGCGTCGGGCGATAAGCTCAGTCTCAATCTGGAAGGTGCGGAAGTCGGAGTAGAATAGAGCGTAACAGTCAAATCAGGACTTGGTTAAGGAGGGATGCTCCTTGTTGGACGTCAACAACTTCGAGTATATGAAAATTGGGCTTGCTTCCCCAGATAAAATTCGTTCTTGGTCCCGCGGAGAAGTAAAGAAACCAGAAACGATTAACTATCGTACATTGAAACCGGAAAAGGAAGGGCTGTTTTGCGAGAAGATTTTTGGCCCAACCAAAGACTGGGAATGTCATTGCGGTAAATATAAACGCGTTCGTTATAAGGGCGTAGTCTGCGACCGCTGTGGCGTTGAGGTAACTCGCGCCAAGGTGCGCCGTGAACGGATGGGACATATTGAACTGGCTGCGCCAGTGTCCCACATCTGGTACTTCAAAGGGATTCCGAGCCGCATGGGCCTTGCGCTTGATATGTCTCCGCGTTCCCTGGAAGAGATCATCTATTTCGCTTCCTATGTTGTAACTGATCCAGGCGAAACACCGCTGGAGAAGAAGCAACTGCTGTCCGAGAAGGAATACCGCAGCTATCGCGAGAAATATGGCTATGGATTTCAAGCCGGTATGGGGGCAGAAGCGGTTAAGAAGCTGCTGCAAGATCTTGATATCGATAAAGAGCTGGAATTTCTGAAGGAAGAGCTGCGCACGGCACAAGGCCAACGCCGCAACCGTGCCATCAAGCGTCTGGAAGTCATTGAAGCGTTTAAAAGCTCAGGCAATGAGCCAGAGTGGATGATCCTCGATGTACTTCCGGTCATTCCTCCGGAATTGCGTCCGATGGTACAACTTGATGGTGGACGGTTCGCTACGTCTGACCTGAACGATTTGTATCGT
The DNA here is from genome assembly GCF_000374825.1 of Paenibacillus sanguinis 2301083 = DSM 16941. Classification (GTDB taxonomy): domain Bacteria; phylum Bacillota; class Bacilli; order Paenibacillales; family Paenibacillaceae; genus Fontibacillus; species Fontibacillus sanguinis. The sequence goes on along the minus strand of NZ_KB895403.1, from coordinate 3,752 downwards.
CGTGTAATTAACCGGAATAATCGTTTGAAGCGGCTTCTGGATCTCGGCGCTCCGGACATCATCGTGCAAAACGAAAAGCGGATGCTGCAAGAAGCCGTAGATGCTTTGATCGATAACGGTCGCCGTGGCCGCCCGGTAACGGGCCCAGGCAATCGTCCGCTCAAATCATTAAGCCACATGCTGAAGGGGAAGCAAGGGCGCTTCCGGCAGAACTTGCTCGGTAAACGGGTTGACTACTCCGGTCGTTCCGTTATCGTTGTAGGTCCTTATTTGAAGATGTACCAATGCGGCTTGCCGAAGGAAATGGCACTGGAGCTGTTCAAGCCTTTCGTGATGAAAGAATTGGTCAACAAAGGCCTGGCTCATAATATCAAGAGTGCAAAACGCAAAGTAGAACGCGTCAGCCCTGAGGTATGGGATGTACTTGAGGAAGTAATCAAGGAGCACCCGGTTCTCTTGAACCGTGCACCTACACTTCACCGTCTCGGTATTCAAGCCTTCGAACCTATTCTGGTGGAAGGTCGGGCTATCCGTTTGCATCCGCTCGTATGTACGGCTTATAACGCCGACTTTGACGGTGACCAAATGGCGGTTCACGTACCGTTATCTGCGGAAGCTCAGGCAGAAGCTCGTATTCTGATGTTGGCCTCTGGGAACATTCTGAACCCGAAAGACGGTAAACCGGTCGTCACGCCTTCGCAGGATATGGTCTTGGGTTCCTACTATCTGACTATGGATAATAAGGAAGCCAAGGGCACTGGCATGATTCTGTCTTCGGTTAACGAGGCGGTATCGGCTTATCAGCGTGGAACAGCTTCATTGCATGCACGTGTTGCGATTCCGGTTAAGGCATTGGGTAAAACCAGCTTTACAGAAGAACAACAATCCGCGATGTTGATTACAACTGTAGGTAAAATTATCTTCAATGAAATTTTCCCTGCCAGCTTCCCGTATATCAACGAAGCTACTCGCGTTAACTTGTTCCAAGGCACGCCTGAACATTACTTTATCTATGATAAAGGGGCTAATGTCAACGAACGCATTATGAATGCACCTCAAGCCAGCGGCGTAGGGAAAGAGTACCTTGGGGAAATCATTGGTCGTTGCTTTGAAATCTACCATACAACGGAAACCTCCGTGATCCTGGACAGAATCAAGCAAACCGGATTTACCTATTCCACTCGTGCCGGTGTTAGTATTGCGGTCTCGGACGTTATCGTGCCGCAAGAGAAGCAGGATATTTTGCATGAATCTGATGAGAAGGTGCGCGTTGTTACGAATCAGTATCGTCGTGGTTTGATCACGAACGAAGAGCGTTATGACCGCGTTATTGATATCTGGTCCAAGTGTAAGGACCAAATTACCGAAGTGCTGATGAAGTCTATGGATCGTTACAACTCCATCATGCTGATGGTTGATTCCAAGGCACGGGGTAACAAATCACAGATTACTCAGCTCGGTGGTATGCGGGGTCTGATGGCGAACCCGGCGGGCCGAATTATCGAGCTCCCGATCAAGTCGAACTTCCGTGAAGGATTGACCGTCCTCGAATACTTCCTCTCCACGCACGGTGCGCGGAAGGGTCTGGCCGATACCGCCCTGCGGACTGCCGACTCCGGTTACCTGACGCGTCGTCTCGTTGACGTAGCGCAAGATGTTATCGTTCGCGAAGAAGATTGTGGTACGGATAAAGGCTTTACGGTCAGCGTCATTCAGGATGGTAAAGAGGTTATTGAAGACTTGTACGACCGTATTGAAGGACGTTATTCCTTTGAAACGATCAAGCATCCGCAAACGGGTGAGATTATCGTTCATCGCAACGAGCTGATTGATTCCGATAAAGCGCATGAGATCGTTGATGCGGGCGTAACCAAACTGCAAATCCGTTCCGTGCTTAGCTGCCGTGCCCGTCATGGTGTCTGCAAGAAGTGCTATGGCCGCAATCTGGCTACTGGCAAGCACGTTGAAATCGGCGAAGCTGTTGGTATTATTGCAGCCCAATCCATCGGTGAACCGGGAACCCAGCTCACGATGCGTACGTTCCATACCGGGGGCGTTGCGGGTGATGATATCACTCAAGGTTTGCCGCGGATTCAAGAGCTTTTTGAAGCGCGGAATCCAAAAGGTCAAGCGACCATCAGTGAACTGGACGGTGTAGTTAAGGAAATTCGCGAAGCCAAGGATCGTCGTGAAATAGAGGTTCAAGGCGAAGCGGAAACGAAAGTATACTCTGTTACTTACGGTTCCCGTCTGCGTGTAAGCGAAGGCGACGAAATCGAAGCGGGCGACGAGTTGACCGACGGTTCTATTGACCCGAAAGAAATATTGCGGATCAAAGGGATTCGCGGTGTACAGAACTACATTTTGCAGGAAGTACAACGCGTATACCGGAACCAAGGGGTAGAAATCAACGACAAGCACGTCGAGGTTATGATTCGCCAAATGCTGCGTAAAATCCGGATCGTGGATGCCGGTGACACATCGCTTCTGCCAGGATCATTCGTGGATCTGTACGAATATGAAGTAGCCAACAAACAGGCTATTTTGTCCAGCAAGGAGCCTGCTGTAGCCAAGCCAGTACTGCTCGGGATTACAAAGGCATCGCTGGAGACCGATTCGTTCTTGTCCGCCGCTTCCTTCCAGGAAACGACGCGGGTGCTTACCGATGCTGCTATTAAAGGCAAGGTCGATAAGTTGCTCGGCTTGAAGGAGAATGTAATCATCGGTAAGCTGATTCCGGCCGGTACAGGTATGAATCGCTACCGTAGTATTCAATTTGAAGAGCCAGAACAGGATAAAAATGCAGAGGAAAGTCTGGAGCCTGTGTCTGTAGAATAGGGGAACCTCAACAACCGCAGGAGACTTTGACATACGTCGAAGTCTCCGTGTTTTTTTACGAGGCTTACCGGATGTAGAAGACGAGAAGGCAATGGTCGTAAGCAGATATGCAGGTTTTAATGCTACCGAACTTAATGATGAAAGGGTGCACGACTATGGACCGCATTAATTTAATTTGTCTTGGAGTTCGGGACATGAAGAAATCGCTTGCCTTTTATCGAGATGGTCTGGGCTTTGTTACCTCTTGTCGGGAGGACAATCCGGGCATCGTATTTTTTCAGAATAAGGGTACCCGTCTGGAACTCTACCCCTTAGAGGAACTGGCACAAGATATCAACAGATCAACGCCTCCTTCTGTCGGTACTGGCTTTTCTGGCATTACTTTGGCTTACAACGCCAAGTCCAAAGAAGAGGTGGATGCTGTCTTCCGCAAAATAGAGAGTATCGGGGGTAAAATCGCCAAACTGCCGGAAACCGTGTTTTGGGGTGGCTATAGCGGATATTTTCAGGATCCCGATGGCTATTATTGGGAAGTGGCTTATGCAGATTCATGGAAATTTGATGAGAATGATATGCTGATTATCGAATAGAACGGGCGTTGTTTTTTTGAAAATACCTCTGAATAATATGCTGTCAATCGTCTGTGAAAATGTCACCTTAACTGTGCTATGAAAATGTCACTTTATTCGTTGGAGCCTCCTGCTTCACCAGGAGGTCTCCGAATAGCTGCTATGCTGTGAATACATAGCATCTTGGAATGAGCTTTGTTTTGTGCTATGGTTAGTTATGGTGTTTACCGTGGATCTCCACGGATGGTTAGGAGCGGGTTTGCGTGGCTGCGCAGAACTCGCTTTTTTTGTTTCCATAGTGGCTGGTATTGGTTTTTCCGTCCTCTTTAAAGGCAAAGCTTGTCC
>NZ_KB895402.1 GCF_000374825.1 Paenibacillus sanguinis 2301083 = DSM 16941 | reverse complement strand
GTCTAAAGCATGAATCGGTTTCCTTCCCCGGTTCTTATGAACCAATCCTTGCGCTCCTCCCTCAGCGATGAACTTCTTCTTTAATCGAATGATCTGGCGTTCAGTCAGCCCTAGAGCCGCTGCTCCTTCCTTGTTCGTCATATGTCCCCCAAGAATTTTTTCCACCACAACTACCTTCTTTAATTCTGCTCTTGTCAATGTGAATGTCTCCTGTCCCATAGTGACATTATCTCAGAACAGTTATAGGGTGACATTATCACAGAAGAATAACAACCTCTGAATAATATGCTTGACATGGGCTATGAAGAAGTGCTACTATATCGTAGTGCGCGAGTGTGGATACACCCTGTGCTTTGGAGGACGGAATATGTCTAATGATAAAGGACTGAGAGACGCACCCATTAAGATCGGCACCAAGCAAACCATGCGAATGGTTGAACTTGGACGGGCCGAGGAAGTGTATGTAGCTGAAAATGCAGATCCGCGTCTTACATCGAAGATCGTCGCCTTATGCAACCAGCACGCTGTGAAGGTTACGTATGTAGACACGATGGCCAATCTCGGAGAAGCTTGCGGGATTGAAGTGGGAGCGGCGATGGTTGCGATTGTTAAGCCATAGCTGATAGAAACGTTTTTGCTGACAGAGGGGAAACTCTCGGGCAAGAACTTTTCCTTTGTTCTTTTATGAACCGCCTGGGTCTGTGGGCTTAATCAAGAGTTTTGTAAAGGATCATGAAATTTGAGGAAGGGGGTGGCAACAACATGCCAACTATTAACCAATTAGTACGCAAGGGACGCCAAGATAAGGTGTACAAATCCAAATCGCCAGCGTTGCAAAGAGGGTTTAACGCTCTGAAACGTGAGGCTACAGATTTGAGTTCTCCGCAAAAACGCGGTGTCTGCACTCGTGTGGGTACAATGACTCCTAAGAAACCAAACTCCGCACTTCGTAAATATGCCCGTGTTCGCTTGACGAACCGTGTAGAGGTGACGGCTTACATTCCGGGTATCGGTCATAACCTGCAAGAACACAGCGTTGTGCTGATTCGCGGTGGCCGGGTCAAAGACCTTCCGGGGGTGCGTTATCATATCGTACGCGGAGCTTTGGATACCGCTGGCGTTAACAACCGGATGCAAGCCCGTTCCAAATACGGCGCAAAACGTCCGAAAGCGAAGAAATCCTAAAATTGCTTAGGGTTTAGGAGCATGTTCAGTAAGGCGAAATGACTTGTTGAACTACTACTATTAGGTTTGAATTTGTACTGAAAGGGGGATAACTATGCCACGCAAAGGTCCAGTTACCAAGAGAGACGTATTGCCGGATCCGGTGTATAACAGCAAACTTGTTACTCGCCTGATCAACCGTATCATGCTTGATGGTAAACGCGGCGTTGCTCAAAGCATCCTTTACAATGCGTTCAAGTTGATTCAAGAACGTACGGGGAATGACCCAATGGAAGTATTTGAAGCAGCGATCAAGAATATCATGCCTGTACTAGAAGTTAAAGCTCGTCGTGTGGGCGGTGCCAACTACCAAGTTCCAATCGAGGTTAAGCCGGAAAGACGTACTGCTTTGGGATTACGTTGGCTTGTCAACTACTCCCGCAACCGCGGTGAGAAGACGATGGAAGAGCGTTTGGCTGCAGAGATTATCGATGCATCGAACAACACAGGCGCTTCCGTTAAAAAACGTGAAGACACGCACAAAATGGCGGAAGCAAACAAAGCGTTTGCTCACTATCGCTGGTAGGATCATATCCACAATCCAAAACTTCTATTTTGAAGGGAGACAGATTCATGGCAAGAGAGTTCTCCTTGAAAAATACACGTAATATCGGGATCATGGCGCATATTGACGCCGGAAAGACGACCACGACGGAACGTATCTTGTTCTACACAGGCCGTACGCACAAAATCGGTGAAGTTCACGAAGGTGCTGCGACAATGGACTGGATGGAACAAGAACAAGAGCGCGGGATTACCATTACTTCCGCTGCGACAACCGCTTCATGGAAAGGTCACCGCGTAAATATCATCGATACCCCGGGACACGTCGACTTCACCGTTGAAGTCGAACGTTCCCTTCGTGTATTGGACGGGGCTGTAGGCGTATTCAGTGCGAAAGAAGGCGTGGAGCCTCAGTCTGAAACCGTTTGGAGACAAGCGGACCGCTATGGCGTTCCTCGGATCGCTTATGTCAACAAAATGGATATCATCGGTGCTGATTACCTGAACGTTGTTAAAGATATGCGCGAACGTCTGCAAGCGAACGCAGTTGCAATCCAACTGCCGATCGGTGCGGAAAATGACTTTGTCGGTATTATCGACCTTGTTACACAAAAGGCGTATATTTATAAAGACGATTTGGGTCAAGACATCGAAGAAACTGAGATCCCTGCCAATTTGGCTGCAAAGGTTGAAGAACTTCGCGCTGAATTGATTGAGAAGGTTGCTGAGCTGGACGAAGATTTGACGATGAAATACCTCGAAGGCGAGGAAATCACCGTTGAAGAACTGAAGGCTGCGCTTCGCAAAGGTGTTTGTGAAGTTAAAATCTTCCCGGTCGTTTGTGGCTCATCATATCGTAACAAAGGGATTCAGCTTGTGCTGGATGCCGTTATCGATTATTTGCCAGCTCCAATCGACGTAGCAAGCATTCAAGGTCACCTGGAAGACGGTACTGAAGTAGAACGTCATTCCTCGGACGAAGAGCCGTTTGCTGCACTTGCTTTTAAAATCATGACCGACCCTTATGTCGGTAAATTGACATTCTTCCGCGTATATTCCGGTATTTTGCAATCCGGTTCGTATGTGTTGAATGCAACGAAGAACAAGCGCGAACGGATCGGCCGTATCCTGCAAATGCACGCCAATAGCCGCCAAGAAATCAGCGAAGTATACGCTGGTGACATTGCCGCTGCTGTAGGTTTGAAAGATACAGGTACAGGTGATACACTGTGTGATGAGAAGGCACCGGTTATTCTTGAATCGATGAACTTCCCTGATCCGGTTATCGAGATCGCAGTTGAGCCTAAGACGAAAGCCGACCAAGACAAAATGAGTGTGGCTCTCGGTAAATTGACAGAAGAAGACCCTACGCTTCGTGCTCATACAGATGAAGAAACGGGACAAACGATCCTTGCTGGTATGGGTGAGCTTCACTTGGATATCATCATCGACCGGATGCGCCGCGAATTCAAAGTAGATACGAATGTAGGTAAACCTCAAGTTGCTTACCGTGAAACGTTCAAGGCGGCTGCTCGCGTTGAGGGTAAATTTGTTCGTCAGTCCGGTGGTCGTGGTCAATACGGTCACGTCTGGGTTGAATTTGAACCTCTGGAGCCAGGTACAGGCAATCAGTTCGACAGCAAGATCGTCGGTGGTTCCGTACCAAGAGAGTATATTGCTCCTGCACAGCAAGGTATTGAAGAAGCTATGAAGAGCGGTGTTATCGCCGGATTCCCTCTGGTGGATGTCAAGGCTACTATCGTAGACGGTTCATACCATGATGTTGACTCCAGTGAAATGGCGTTTAAGATTGCTGGTTCCATGGCGCTTAAGGCAGCCAAGGATAAATGTCAGCCAGCCCTTCTTGAGCCGATCATGAAGGTTGAAGTAACGGTTCCGGAAGAATACATGGGTGATGTAATGGGTATGCTGAACTCCCGTCGCGGTAGAATCGAAGGTATGGATTCTCGTGGGGGCGCGCAAATCATTCGTGCCAAGGTACCTCTTTCCGAAATGTTCGGTTACTCGACTACGCTCCGTTCCGGTACGCAAGGACGCGGTGTATTCTCGATGGAACTTTCTCACTATGAAGAAGTTCCTAAGACAATCGCCGAAGAAATCGTATCCAAGAACAAAGGCGCAGAATAATTATTCGTTGTACTTGCTGATCGGAAGATCAACTCTTTCGATCAGTCAAACATAACAATCCATATTTTAAGGAGGAACTGTTTAAAATGGCAAAGGCTAAATACGAACGTACAAAACCGCATGTTAACATCGGTACAATTGGTCACGTCGACCATGGTAAAACAACTCTGACTGCAGCCATCACGACTGTATTGTCCACAACATATGGCGGTGCTGCTGTAGCATTCGACCAAATTGACAAAGCTCCAGAAGAACGCGAACGCGGGATCACAATCTCGACTTCCCACGTGGAATATGAAACTCCTAATCGTCACTATGCACACGTTGACTGCCCAGGGCACGCCGACTATGTTAAAAACATGATCACCGGCGCAGCTCAAATGGACGGTGCAATCCTGGTTGTATCCGCAGCTGACGGCCCAATGCCGCAAACTCGCGAGCACATCCTGTTGTCCCGTAACGTAGGCGTACCTTATATCGTGGTATTCCTGAACAAATGCGACATGGTTGAAGATGAAGAGTTGCTTGAACTGGTTGAAATGGAAGTTCGCGACTTGCTGAACGAATATGAGTTCCCTGGTGATGACACTCCTGTTATCCGTGGTTCCGCTCGTGAAGCGTTGCAAAATCCTACTGGCGACTGGGCTAAGAAAATCGTTGAGATGTTTGAAATCATCGACGAATACATTCCGCTTCCAGAGCGTCCAATTGACAAACCATTCTTGATGCCTGTCGAGGACGTATTCTCGATCACAGGTCGTGGTACAGTTGCTACTGGCCGTGTTGAACGCGGTACAGTTAAAGTCGGCGACGAAATCGAAATCGTGGGTATCCAAGAAGAAACTAAAAAATCCGTTGTTACCGGCGTTGAAATGTTCCGTAAATTGCTCGATTCCGCTGAAGCGGGCGACAACATCGGCGCATTGCTCCGCGGTGTTGACCGTAACCAAATCGAACGCGGTCAAGTATTGGCTAAACCAGCTTCCGTTAATCCGCATACTGAGTTTACAGCTCAAGTGTACGTATTGACAAAAGAAGAAGGTGGACGTCATAAGCCTTTCTTCACAGGTTACCGCCCACAGTTTTACTTCCGTACAACGGATGTAACAGGTATCATCAACCTGCCAGAAGGCACTGAGATGGTTATGCCTGGCGATAACATCGAAGTTACCGTGCAACTGATCTCCCCAATCGCGATCGAAGAAGGAACTCGCTTCTCCATTCGTGAAGGTGGCCGTACAGTTGGATCGGGTGCCGTTGTTACAATCAACAAATAATAAAGGCTTAACCGCCTGAATTAAAACAACCTCCCTTCAAGGGAGGTTGTTTTTTTTGAAAGTTGCATCCCAGGTTCCAAAAGCATTTCCAGATGTCTCCCGGTCAGGTGTATGAACCCCGATCATATTAGTTCTTTCTATAATAAATATCGCTATAAGCAATGATGAATTCTTTTGTAATTTCTGCTTGCATTGTTTCTGTGTTTTCTATATAATAATGAATGTTGTTCTGTGACGTTGCGATGATGCGAGAGGTTACTGACACACCCGGCCCCTTTGCCATGGGAGAGTGGTCAGAAAATTTTCGCGGAGTATGTCCGATACCAAATTGGGCGATAGAAGGAGGGACTAAAATGGCAAAGCAAAAAATTCGTATTCGTTTGAAAGCTTACGACCACAGAATTCTTGATCAATCCGCAGAGAAGATCGTTGAAACGGCAAAACGTTCAGGTGCTGGCGTATCTGGGCCGATTCCGTTGCCAACCGAGAAACAAATTATTACTGTTCTCCGTGCGGTACACAAGTACAAGGATTCCCGGGAACAATTCGAAATGCGGACGCACAAACGTCTAATCGATATTGTAAACCCAACTCCACAAACTGTGGATGCCTTGATGCGCTTGGATCTGCCGTCGGGTGTAGATATTGAAATCAAATTGTAATACCTACTATATGTAAGGTAATCAGGAAAGGAAAAGAGGTGTCAACATGAAAGGTATCTTAGGAAAAAAACTTGGAATGACTCAAGTATTTACTCCGGAAGGGAATGTCATTCCCGTAACGGTCATTGAGGCAAGCTCTAACGTGGTTCTGCAAAAGAAAGACCTGGAGAACGACGGTTATGAAGCCATCCAAATCGGTTATGCCGATAAAAAGGAATCTAGCTCAAACAAACCGGAAGTTGGGCATGCGAAGAAAGCAGGCGCAACACCTAAGCGCTACGTTCGTGAAATTCGCGGCATTGATTTGGCAGGATATGAAGTTGGCCAAGAGGTCAAGGTTGATATTTTTGCTGAGGGCGAATTTGTTGACGTAACGGGTGTTTCTAAAGGTAAAGGATTCCAAGGTGTTATCAAACGCTGGGGACAAAGTCGCGGCCCGATGGCTCACGGATCGCGTTACCATCGCAGACCTGGTTCCATGGGTTCTATCCAAGCGAACCGTGTTCCGAAAGGCAAACACCTTCCAGGACATATGGGTAGCGATACGGTTACGATCCAGGGTCTTGAGATTGTTCGCGTAGATGCTGAACGTAATGTGCTGCTGGTGAAGGGCTCCATTCCAGGAGCTAAAAATAGCTTCGTTAAAGTAAAAGAAACCATCAAGAAATAATTAGTCCTTAAGAAAGGAGGAACAAGAAATGCCAAAAGTAGCACTTTTCAATATTAGCGGTAGCCAGGTAGGCGAAGTTGAACTGAATGATGCTGTATTCGGAATTGAACCGAACACACATGTTCTGCATGAAGCTGTAGTTATGCAACGCGCTTCCCTGCGTTTTGGCACGCACAAAGTTAAAGGACGCTCGGAAGTTCGTGGCGGCGGACGTAAACCTTGGAAGCAAAAAGGTACAGGTCGTGCTCGTCAAGGCTCTATTCGCTCACCACAATGGGTAGGCGGCGGAACGGTTTTCGGACCAACTCCGCGCAGCTATTCTTACAAATTGCCTAAGAAAGTACGTCGTTTGGCGATTAAATCGGCCTTATCGTCGAAAGTAATCGATCAAGACATCATTGTATTGGATGCGCTCAGCCTGAACGCTCCAAAAACAAAAGAATTCGCAGCGATTTTGAACAACCTGAAAGTAGAGCGTAAAGCATTGATCGTAGCTCCTAGCTATGACGACAATGTGGCATTGTCTGCTCGTAATATTCCAGGTGTTAAATTTGTAGCGGCTGACGGCATTAATGTTCTTGACGTGTTAACACACGACAAACTGATCATTACGAAGGAAGCAGTTCAGAAGGTAGAGGAGGTGCTCGCGTAATGAAAGATCCTCGTGATATTATCAAACGCCCGGTGATTACGGAACGTACGGCTGAATACATGAACGACTTGAAATATGTTTTCGAAGTTGATATTCGTGCCAACAAGACCGAAATCAAGAAAGCTGTAGAAGCGATCTTTGGTGTTAAAGTGAGCAAAGTGAATACCCTGCGCGTTCCTGGGAAGCTGAAACGTTACGGACGCTACTCTGGTTACACTCCTGAGTGGAAAAAAGCGTTCGTTACTTTGACAGCCGACAGCAAACCGCTTGAGTTTTTTGAATCGGTATAAAATCTTTTAAAGTAAGGAGGGAAAACTCGTGCCAATTAAAAAGTACAAACCGACATCCCCGGCAAGACGCGCAATGAGCGTGTCGACGTTCGAAGAAATCACGACGAATGAGCCGGAAAAATCCTTGCTTGCTCCGCTGAGCAAAACAGCAGGGCGCAACAACCAAGGTAAAATTACTGTTCGTCACCATGGCGGCGGACATAAGCGTAAATATCGCATCATCGACTTCAAACGGAACAAAGATGGAATTCCAGGCCGCGTTGCTACGATCGAATACGATCCAAACCGGACCTCGAACATCGCTCTGATCCATTATGCCGATGGTGAAAAACGTTACATCATCGCTCCTAAGGGCTTGAAAGTGGGCGACACGGTCGAGTCTGGCGTGGGTTCCGACATCAAAATCGGTAATGCTCTGCCACTGGAGAACATTCCTGTGGGTACTGTGATTCACAACATTGAATTGAAGCCTGGCAAAGGCGGACAATTGGTTCGCGCTGCCGGTACTGAAGCTCAATTGTTGGGTAAAGAAGAAAAATACGTAACGATTCGCCTTTCTTCCGGGGAAGTTCGTAAGGTCCTGAAAGTTTGCCGCGCAACCATCGGTTCCGTAGGTAATGGTGATCATGAACTCGTGAAGATCGGTAAAGCAGGACGTAATCGTTGGCTCGGACAACGTCCGGAAGTTCGCGGTGTCGTCATGAACCCTAACGATCACCCTCACGGTGGTGGTGAAGGCCGTGCTCCAATCGGTCGTAAATCTCCGTTGTCTCCTTGGGGCAAACCGACCCTGGGTTACAAAACGCGTAAAAAGGGTAAAGCTTCTGATAAATATATCGTTCGCCGTCGTACGAAGTAATCCGCATCCTGCGGATCACTTCGCGGCATGAACGAATCTGTCTAACAAGCAGCGCAATGTGAAGGGAGGAAAAATGAATGAGTCGTAGTTTGAAAAAGGGCCCTTTTATCGACGGATATCTATTGAAGAAAGTTGAAGAAGCGAGCGCCTCGAACAAGAAGGTCGTGATCAAAACCTGGTCCCGTCGTTCCACAATCTACCCGCAATTCATCGGTCAAACGTTTGGCGTATATGACGGTCGCAAGCATGTTCCTGTGTATGTAACCGAGGATATGGTCGGTCATAAACTGGGCGAATTTGCTCCAACCCGTACGTACAAAGGTCATACGGACGATGATAAGAAAACGAGACGTTAAGTTCGATAAAGTTCTTTCGTTTGAGAGGAGGTAATACACATGGAAGCTAAAGCACATGCAAAATCTATTCGTATTGCTCCCCGCAAAGCTCAGCTCGTTATCGATCTGATCCGCGGCAAGCAAGTTGGCGATGCGATCGCGATTCTCCGCCATACTCCAAAGGCGGCTTCCCCGGTTGTGGAGAAGCTTTTGAACTCGGCGATTGCCAATGCAGAGCATAACTATTCTATGGATGTCAATAAATTGGTGATTACGCAAGCTTACGTAAACCAAGGTCCGACGATGAAGCGTTTCCGTCCACGGGCTATGGGACGTGCTAGCCGGATCAACAAACGCACCAGCCACATTACATTGGTGGTATCCGAAAAATAAGGAGGGAAAACGTGTGGGCCAAAAGGTAAATCCGGTCGGATTACGAGTAGGGATTATCCGTGATTGGGAATCCAAATGGTACGCAGGAAAAGATTTTGGTGATCTTTTGCTGGAAGACGTTAAAATTCGTGAACACCTGAAGACTAAATTGAAAGATTCCGCAGTATCTCGGATCGAAATCGAGAGAGCGGCTAATCGCGTGAACGTAACAATCCACACAGCCAAGCCGGGTATGGTTATCGGTAAAGGCGGTTCGGAAGTGGAAAACCTGCGGGGTGAAATTACCAAGATTGCAGGCGGCAAGAAAGTTCATATCAACATTTCAGAAATTAAACATCCTGATCTTGACGCAATTCTGGTTGCTGAAAGCATCGCACAACAATTGGAACGTCGCGTTTCTTTCCGTCGTGCGCTGAAACAAGCGATTCAAAGAACTATGCGTTCGGGAGCAAAAGGGATTAAGACAGCAGTCAGCGGTCGTCTCGGCGGTGCTGAAATTGCTCGTTCAGAAGGCTACAGTGAAGGAACTGTTCCACTTCATACGCTCCGCGCCGACATTGATTATGGTACGGCAGAAGCGCATACGACTTATGGTCGTATCGGCGTAAAAGTATGGATCTATCGTGGAGAGGTTCTTCCTACGGCTAAGAAACAACAAGCTGCTCAGGAAGGAGGCAACTAATCATGTTGGTACCAAAACGCGTAAAACACCGCAAGCAACAACGCGGTAATATGAGAGGCCAAGCCAAAGGCGGCACTGAACTCAACTTCGGTGAATATGGTCTGCAAGCTCTGGAACCTACTTGGATTACGAACCGTCAAATTGAAGCAGCGCGTATTGCAATGACGCGTTACATGAAACGTGGCGGTAAAGTATGGATTAAAATTTTCCCTGACAAGCCGATTACTCAAAAGCCTCTTGAAGTCCGGATGGGTAGCGGTAAGGGTAACGTAGAGAAATGGGTTGCCGTTGTTAAGCCAGGCAAAATTATGTTTGAGCTTTCTGGTGTATCCGAAGAAATCGCACGTGAAGCAATGCGTCTTGCTGCTCACAAACTGCCGATCAAAACGAAGTTTGTGAAACGTGAAGAATTGGGTGGTGAAGCAAATGAAAGCTAATGAACTTCGCAACTTAACCACTGCAGAAATCGAACAAAAAATCGCAGGCTTTAAAGAGGAACTCTTTAACCTCCGTTTTCAGTTGGCTACCGGCCAACTTGACAACCCGACTCGGATTCGCGATGTGCGTAAGGAAATAGCTCGTGCTAAAACCGTGATTCGTGAAAGAGAACTTGGAATTATCAGCTAAGAAGCGGTACTCGGATAAGAGAAACGCTTAAGTCCAGGAAGGAGGCTAACCATGAGCGAACGTAACAGCCGTAAAGTGCAAATTGGTAAAGTCGTCAGCGACAAGATGGACAAAACGATCGTTGTTGCTGTAGAAACCTATAAGAAACATAATTTGTACCACAAGCGCATTAAATACACGAAAAAATTTAAAGCGCATGATGAGAACAACACCGCGAAAATCGGAGATATCGTTAAAATCGCTGAAACTCGTCCGTTGTCTAAAGACAAACGCTGGAGACTCGTTGAAGTCGTTGAAGAAGCGGTTATCATCTAATAGTACGGTAGCTTAGACCGAAAGGAGGAAATATCCATGATTCAACCATTTACACGTTTGCATGTGGCTGACAACTCCGGCGCGAAGGAATTGATGTGTATCCGCGTTCTGGGCGGTACGGGTCGTCGCACGGCGCAAATCGGGGATTTGATCGTTTGTTCCGTCAAACAAGCAACACCAGGCGGCGTTGTCAAAAAAGGTGATGTAGTCAGAGCGGTTGTTGTTCGTACGAAGCGTTCGGTGCGTCGTAAAGACGGTTCTTACATCGCATTTGATGAGAATGCAGCGGTTGTTGTTAAAGAAGATAGAAGCCCACGCGGAACACGTATCTTCGGACCAGTTGCTCGTGAACTTCGCGATAAAGACTTTATGAAGATCGTTTCCTTGGCTCCGGAAGTTATCTAATAAAGCCCCTACCCCGAAATAACAGGAGGTGTAAAACAAGTGCCTAGACTGAAAAAGATTCTTGAATCTCATAACAATAAGCTGCATGTCAAGAAGGATGACACGGTGATCGTGATCTCCGGTAAAGACAAAGGCAAAAAAGGCCGCGTCATCGCCGCATATCCCCGCGAAAATCGCGTGCTTGTGGAAGGCGTAAATATGGTTAAGAAACACCAAAAGCCAAATCAGCTGAATCCACAAGGCGGCATCATTGAGAAAGAAGCTCCGATTCATGTTTCGAACGTAATGCATGTTGATCCGAAGAGCGGAAAAGTAACCCGTATTGGTTACAAAGTATTGGACAACGGCAAGAAGGTTCGTGTAGCTAAAAAATCCGGAGAAGTAATCGACTAATCCAGGAAGCAAAGAAAGGAGGTCCATGATTCATGGCAGCAAGATTAAAAGAACGCTTTTTGAACGAAGTAACACCTGCTTTGGTTCAAAAATTCAACTATACGACAGTTATGCAAGTGCCTAAGCTTGAAAAGGTAGTTATCAATATGGGTGTTGGTGAAGCCGTAGCAAACTCCAAAGTGCTTGATTCTGCAGTGAATGACATGCAACTGATCTCTGGTCAAAAGCCGGTAATCACGCGCGCTAAGAAATCCATTGCCGGTTTCAAACTTCGTGAGAACATGCCGATTGGTGTAAAGGTTACTCTTCGCGGTGACCGCATGTACTACTTCCTCGACAAACTGTTCAATGTTACGCTTCCGCGTGTCCGTGACTTCCACGGGGTATCGACGAAAGCATTCGACGGTCGTGGCAACTATACGCTGGGTCTGAAAGAACAACTGATTTTCCCTGAGATCGAATACGATCAAGTGGATAAAGTGCGCGGTATGGATATCGTCCTCGTAACTACAGCGAAGACAGATGAAGAATCCCGTGAGCTCTTGACAGCACTGGGTATGCCATTTGCAAAATAAAGAGTTAATTCTCCGAAACTATTTAGGAGGTGTCAGGCTAAGTGGCTAAAACTTCGATGAAAGTTAAACAACAACGTACGCCTAAATTCAAAGTGCGGGCTTACACTCGCTGCGAACGTTGTGGTCGTCCACATTCGGTATTGCAAAAATTCAAGATTTGCAGAATTTGCTTCCGTGAATTAGCTTATAAAGGCCAGATTCCTGGCGTGAAAAAAGCAAGCTGGTAATTAATCAACAACGGGAAGGAGGTTTACACGTATGACTATGTCAGATCCAATTGCAGATATGCTTACACGTATTCGCAACGCAAACACAGTTCGTCACGAAACAGTAGAGCTGCCTGCGTCCACGATCAAGAAACAAATCGCTGAAATCCTGAAGCGTGAAGGTTTCATCCGTGATGCGGAATATGTTGATGATAACAAACAAGGGCTCATTCGTATTTTCCTGAAATACGGCCCTAACAATGAACGCGTGATCACTGGACTTAAGAGAATCAGTAAACCAGGCCTTCGCGTGTACACGAAAAGTAATGAAGTTCCTCGTGTCCTCGGCGGCTTAGGTATTGCGATTATCTCCACTTCCAAGGGAGTCATGACCGACAAGGAAGCTCGTCAGTCCAAAGCTGGCGGCGAAGTTGTCTGCTACGTTTGGTAATTAACGTCTTATAACAAGGAGGTGCAATAAATGTCTCGTATTGGTCGCAAACCAATTACAGTACCAAGTGGCGTCACCGTCACACTCGATAATGCCGTGATTACAGTAAAAGGGCCGAAAGGCACTTTGACTCGTGAGCTTCATAAGGACATCAAGGTAGCACTTGAAGACAATGTGATTACCATTGACCGTCCTTCTGATAATAAATTGCATCGTTCTCTGCATGGTACTACTCGTTCCGTTGTGAACAACATGGTCAGCGGAGTAACAGAAGGCTTTACCAAAACGCTTGAACTGGTTGGGGTTGGATACCGTGCAAGCTTGGCCGGCAACAAACTCGTTCTGAACGTGGGTTACTCCCATCCGGTAGAAATCACTCCAGAAGCAGGTATTGAATTTGAAGTGCCTGTGAACACGAAGATCATCGTAAAAGGGATCAACAAAGAACGTGTAGGCGAATATGCCGCTAACATTCGTGCTGTTCGTGCACCTGAGCCATACAAAGGCAAAGGGATCAAGTATGAAGGCGAACGCATCATTCGCAAGGAAGGTAAGGCTGGTAAGAAGAAATAAACCTCTTCTTAACAGGCTTCACTTTTCTTTCGTCTTAACATGAAACGTGCATATCGGTAAACCGAAGGGAGTGAAATCGAAGTCATGATTACAAAAGGTGATAAGAACAAAGCTCGTCTGAAAAGACATCTGCGTGTACGGAGAAAAATCCAAGGAACGGCAGCTCGTCCAAGACTGAACGTATACCGTTCTTCCAAACATATCTATGCACAATTGATCGATGACGTAGCAGGCGTAACGCTGGCTAGCGCTTCGACCGTTGATAAAGAATTGAGCAGCACCATCGGCAACGGCGGTAATGTGGAATCGGCTCGCAAAGTTGGCGAAATGATCGCAAAACGTGCTCAAGAGCAAGGTCACAAGAATGTTGTATTTGACCGTGGGGGATATCTGTACCATGGACGTATTCAGGCACTCGCTGACGCAGCCCGCGAAGCAGGCCTGGAATTCTAAAATATTCATTAAAAGGAGGTTAACGACTTGCGTGTAGATCCGAATACTTTAGAACTGACTGAAAGAGTTGTAAATATTAACCGCGTAGCTAAAGTAGTTAAAGGCGGACGTCGTTTTAGCTTCAGCGCGCTGGTCGTTGTCGGCGATGGCAACGGTTGGGTTGGCGCCGGTATCGGCAAAGCAGGCGAAGTTCCTGATGCGATTCGCAAAGGAATTGAAGATGCAAAGAAAAATCTTGTACATGTTCCACTCGTGGGAACTTCGATCCCTCACCAAGTAGTCGGACATTTCGGAGCTGGCCGTGTGCTGTTGAAACCAGCATCGGAAGGTACCGGGGTTATCGCCGGCGGTCCGGTTCGTGCTGTGCTTGAGCTTGCTGGTGTGGGCGACATTTTGACAAAATCTTTAGGTTCTTCGAATTCCATCAACATGGTCAACGCGACTTTGGAGGGCTTGTCCCGTCTGAAACGCGCTGAAGATGTTGCGAAATTACGCGGTAAATCCGTCGAAGAACTTCTCGGTTAAGGAGGGAATCTCATGGCTAAACTGCAAATTACCCTCGTGCGTAGTTTGATCGGTCGTCCGGAGAACCAACGTACTACCGTTAAAACTTTGGGACTTCGCAAAATCAACCAATCCGTAGTTCATAATGACAACCCGGCCATTCGCGGCATGGTTAATCAAGTGAGCCACTTGGTTTCGGTTCAAGAAATCGAAGGTTAAGGTTTTGAAAGTTTTTTAAGTGCCAACAATAAATAAGGAGGTGCAACGAACGATGAAGTTACATGAGCTTTCCCCAGCACCTGGCTCCCGTCACGAACGCAAACGCGTGGGTCGCGGTACAGGTAGCGGCATGGGTAAAACATCTACACGTGGTCACAAAGGTCAAAACGCTCGTTCCGGCGGTGGTGTGCGTCCGGGCTTCGAAGGCGGGCAGAACCCGCTATATCGTCGCTTGCCAAAACGCGGGTTTGTTAATCCAACGCGGAAAGAGTATGCGATTTTGAACATCGAGGATTTAAACAACTTTGCGGCGGATACAGAAGTTACTCCTGAACTGTTGTTTGAACAAGGAATCGTGAAAGACGCGAAAAGCGGCATCAAGATCCTGGGCAACGGCGAAATTACTGTTAAATTGACAGTTAAAGCGAATAAGTTCTCTCAATCTGCGGTAGAGAAAATCGAGGCTGCCGGCGGTAAAACCGAGGTGATCTAATGTTTAAAACCATTAAGAACATATGGCACGTTCAAGATCTGCGCCAGCGTATCCTATTTACGTTGTTTGTCTTTCTCATCTACCGGATCGGTTCCTTCGTTCCGGTACCGGGTGTGAACAAAGATGTCTTTGAAGCAACTAACAACACAGCAGGAAGCGACTTGCTAGGTTTCTTGAATACCTTCTCGGGGGGCGCGCTTGCGAATTTCTCCATTTTCGCTCTCGGGATTATGCCTTATATCACGGCTTCCATTATCGTGCAGCTCTTGTCGATGGACGTTATTCCAAAGTTCGCGGAATGGGCCAAGCAAGGGGAGCATGGTAAGAAAAAGATGGCTCAGGTGACTCGTTACGGTACGGTCATCCTGGCGATCATTCAAGCCTTTGCAACATCGATTGGCTTCAACCGTTTGTACGGCACCGAGATGGTACCCAATGCAACGTTTGCGGACTATCTTGTCATCGCTATTGTATTGACCGCTGGTACATCGTTCTTGATGTGGCTGGGCGAGCAAATTACGGATAAGGGAATCGGCAACGGGATTTCGCTGATTATCTTTGCCGGGATTATTGCTTCGTTCCCGACGCATATTACGACAATTGCTCAATCCGAGTTCATCGTAGATGGTCAAAACTTCATGAATGTGATTAAATCCGTTGCGATCCTGCTCGTTTGTGTACTGATTGTGATTGGCGTAATTTACGTCCAACAAGCCATTCGGAAGATCCCGGTGCAATATGCAAAACGCGTGGTAGGCAACAAAATGTATGGCGGGCAGAATACTCATATTCCGCTCAAAATTAATGCAGCCGGCGTTATTCCGGTTATTTTCGCGGTTTCCTTGCTGCAATTCCCTGTCGTTATCGCCAGCTTCTGGTCGACACACGGCTGGGCGCAATGGATCAGCAATAACCTCTCTACTAACCGTCCTCTGGGTATGGTGCTTTATGTGGTCATGATCATTGGCTTTACGTTCTTCTATACCTTCGTACAGATGAACCCACAGCAAATGGCTGAAAACATGAAGAAAAATGGTGGATATATTCCGGGGATTCGCCCGGGGAAAACGACGGAAACCTATCTCACTCGGGTCCTGACCCGTCTGACGATGACCGGCGCGTTGTTCCTTGCCGCAATTTCCATCCTTCCTATGGGATTGGGAGCCTTGGCAGGACTGCCGCGCACGGTGTTGATCGGCGGTACTTCAATCCTGATCGTTATCGGTGTTGCGCTGGATACGATGAAGACCATTGAAGGCCAATTGATCAAACGTCACTATAAAGGTTTTATCAATAAATAGTCGGTAGGTACCAGGAGCGGGCTGTTCAATCGGCCTTGCCTGGCACCTAACTGCGCTATTTCTTGTTATAGAGGAGTCTTGGAGGGAGCGTAAGACATGAACCTTTTATTCATGGGACCTCCCGGAGCAGGAAAGGGAACACAAGCCGAGGTCATCGTTAACGAATTCGGTATTCCTCATATCTCTACCGGCGACGCATTTCGCCTGGCTATCAAACAGGAAACACCAGTGGGGATGAAAGCGAAGGAATATATGGACCAGGGACTTCTGGTACCTGATGATGTGACAGTAGGGATCGTACGCGAACGCTTGCAGCAGCCCGATTGCGAAAAAGGTTTTTTATTGGACGGTTTTCCAAGAACTCTTTCGCAAGCGGAATCGCTGGAGGAGTTGCTTCAAGGTCTGGGTCGCAAGCTAGATCATGTCATCAACTTGAAAGTGGACCGGAACAAGCTGTTAGCACGGCTGACCGGACGTCGGATCTGTAAATCCTGCGGTGCCACTTATCATGTGATCTTTAATCCTCCGGGTCAGGAAGGGATTTGTGATAAATGCGGCGGCGAGCTCTACCAGCGTTCTGATGATAATGAAGAGAGCGTAGGCACTCGTTTGGACGAATATATCAACAAAACCGCACCGCTTTTGAAGTTTTACGAAGAAAAAGGCCTGTTGCGCGAAATTAATGGCGAACAGGAAATCGATATGGTTTCGAAAGAAGTCATATCATTACTGCGAGGTTAGGTGTAATGATCATTTGTAAATCCGAAACGGAACTGGGCTTTATGAGAGAAGCGGGGCGGATCGTTGCGGAAACGCACAGGCTTATGGCGCAATCGATTAAGCCAGGAATTACGACGGGGGAACTCGATCAACTCGCCGACAAGTATATTCGCAGTCAGGGCGCTGTACCGTCCTTTAAGGACTACAACGGTTTTCCTTATAGCATTTGCGCTTCGGTCAACGAAGAATTGGTACACGGTTTTCCTGGCAAACGTAAATTGAACGAGGGCGATATCATTACACTGGATATCGGCGCAGAGTACCGCGGTTTCCACGGCGACTCAGCGTGGACTTATCCGGTCGGTGAGATTTCGGAGGAAGCCAAGAAACTGCTGGAAGTCACCGAAGGATCGCTGTATGCGGGCCTTGCACTCGTTAAGCCGGACGTCCGGTTGTTCACGATTTCGCATGCGATTCAACAGTTTATTGAAGCTGCCGGATTCTCGGTGGTTCGGGAATATGTCGGACACGGCGTTGGCTCGGACCTGCACGAGGAACCGCAAATTCCCAACTACGGTTTGCCTGATCGGGGACCACGGCTTAAGCCGGGGATGGTCCTGGCCATTGAACCGATGGTTAACGCAGGGAAACGATATGTCAAAACGTTGGAAGACAACTGGACAGTGGTGACGGTAGATGGCTCATTATGCGCTCACTTTGAGCATACGGTAGCCGTGACGCCGGACGGTATGGAAATTTTCACAAAGCTGGATGCGTAGGTGATGAACGTGAAGCATCGTTTAGAACCGCAAGTCGGTCAATTGGTGAAAGTTCTAAAAGGCAGGGATGCAGGGGCCATTTATGTGATTATCGGGATTGTAGACGACAGATTCGTCTGGATCGCGGACGGAAACAAACGCAAGTTTGATCAGCCAAAGCGTAAAAATGCCCAGCACCTTGAGCTACTGCCCATCGTCAGCAGCGAGATTGTTCATAGCTTGCAGGAAACAAGTCGGGTGACAAACGGCAAACTGCGACATGCAGTGCTCGTTTATCAGAATACCGCCAATTCTATGACTGAAGAGAAAGGAGACTGACTGTGGCTAAAGAGGATGTCATTGAAGTCGAAGGTACGGTGATTGAGCCGTTGCCAAATGCAACATTCAAAGTTGAGCTTGAGAATGGTCATCAAATTCTTGCTCACGTTTCCGGAAAGCTGCGGATGCACTTTATTCGTATTTTGACGGGAGACAAGGTTGTGGTACAGCTTTCGCCTTATGATCTAAGCAAAGGCCGTATCACTTACCGTAAATAATAGCTATACCATTTACGGAAAAAGTGTGGTACAATATTCAGGTTGAGTTGTTTCAAGGTTGTATTTATAATTTACAAGCCTAAGATTGCTTCGCAAACTAGCGGATGCTTTCAGGGTCCGTTTTACTTAATGTAAAACAAAGCTTATCCTTACGAAGTGGTTTTGCTCAGCAAAACTTTAAGGAGGTAATCAGCATGAAGGTAAGACCTTCTGTAAAGCCGATTTGCGAAAAATGCAAAGTCATTCGTCGCAAAGGCAATGTCATGGTGATTTGCGAAAATCCGAAACACAAACAAAAACAAGGTTAATGAAGGGGGTGTAGCGTAAAATGGCACGTATAGCTGGTGTGGATTTGCCACGTGATAAACGCGTTGAGATCGCCTTAACTTACATTTTCGGAATCGGTAAAACGACTTCCCAGAAAATCCTGAACACTACAGGCATCAATCCGGACACTCGTGTTCGTGATTTGACGGAAGATGAGGTTAGCAAACTACGCGAAACGATCGACAAAACGGTCAAGGTTGAAGGCGACCTGCGTCGTGAAATTTCCTTAAATATTAAACGTTTGATCGAAATTGGCTGCTACCGTGGAGTGCGTCATCGTCGCGGCTTGCCGGTTCGCGGACAACGTACGAAAACGAATGCCCGTACTCGTAAGGGTCCTCGTCGTACTGTAGCGAACAAGAAGAAGTAAGAAGGGGGGATAACAGACAATGGCTAAACCAAAGAAAGTCGTACGTACTAAACGTCGTGACCGGAAAAATATTGAATCTGGTGTGGCACATATCCGCTCCACCTTCAATAATACGATTGTTACCATTACAGATCCGCATGGTAACGCGATCTCTTGGGCAAGCTCCGGCGGCCTTGGATTCAAAGGCTCTCGTAAGTCTACTCCGTTTGCTGCACAAATGGCTGCGGAATCTGCGGCTAAAGCAGCTATGGAGCATGGCATGAAGAGCGTTGAAGTTATGGTTAAAGGTCCTGGTGCAGGTCGTGAAGCCGCTATCCGCTCCTTGCAAGCGGCAGGCCTTGAAGTTAACATGATTAAAGACGTAACTCCGATTCCTCATAACGGCTGCCGTCCTCCAAAACGCCGCCGCGTTTAATGAAGCCGTACTGAAGCTGTGGTATAACAAGAAGGCCTATTGGAAACAATGGTTGTTTAGGCATACTGCATGATGGACTTCAGCAAACCTGGCAGTTTTTAAGGAACGACGTTTTGAAGGAGGGGTACTTCGTGATAGAAATCGAAAAGCCAAAAATTGAGACCGTAGAAGTTAACGATGAAGGCACCTATGGGAAATTTGTAGTAGAACCACTTGAGCGTGGGTATGGCATCACATTGAGCAACTCGCTTCGCCGGATTTTGCTCTCTTCTCTGCCGGGTGCTGCGGTAACCTCGGTCCAAATCGATGGAGTTCTGCATGAATTTGCAACCGTCCCTGGCGTAATGGAAGACGTTACGGAAATTATCCTGAACCTGAAGGCTCTTTCGCTGAAAATCCACTCGGACGAGGAAAAAATCCTTGAGATCGATGCGGAAGGCGAAGGAGTCATCACAGCAGGTGACATCCGTGCGGATAGTGATGTTGAAATTCTTAACCCGGATCTGCATATTGCTACGTTAGAACCGGGATCAAGACTTCACATGCGTATATATGCGGGGCGCGGTCGTGGCTATGTTCAAGCAGATCGGAACAAACGAGACGATCAGCCGATTGGTGTCATTCCTGTCGATTCGATCTATACCCCGATTACTCGCGTCAACTATGCGGTGGAGAACACCCGTGTTGGCCAAGTGACCAACTACGACAAGCTAACGCTTGAAGTGTGGACCGATGGCAGCATTAGACCTGAAGAAGCCGTTAGTCTCGGTGCAAAAATTTTGACCGAGCATCTCTTCCTGTTCGTGGGACTCACGGATGAAGCGAAAGACGCAGAAATCATGGTCGAGAAGGAAGAAGACAAGAAGGAAAAAGTGCTTGAAATGACGATAGAGGAGCTGGATCTCTCTGTTCGTTCCTATAACTGTCTCAAACGTGCCGGTATCAACACGGTACAAGAGCTGACGACGAAAACGGAAGAAGATATGATGAAGGTGCGCAACCTGGGTCGTAAATCTTTGGAAGAAGTTCAAGAGAAGCTCGAAGAGCTTGGTTTGGGATTGCGTACGGAAGAGTAGAATAGCTTGAATCGTTCTAGCGAAGGAGGGAAAACTCATGGCATACCAAAAGTTGGGCCGCGATGCCAGCGCACGTAAAGCTTTGTTCCGTGACCTGGTAACCGACCTGTTCTTATACGAGCGCATCCAAACGACGGAAGCGAAGGCGAAAGAAGTTCGTTCGATCGCTGAAAAGCTGATCACCAAAGCAAAACGTGGCGATCTGCATGCTCGTCGTCAAGTAGCAGCTTATGTTCGCCGCGAATCGATCGATGGTGAGCAGGATGCAATCCAAAAGCTGTTCAGTGAACTCGCAACTCGTTACTCCAGCCGTCCAGGCGGATACACTCGTATCCTCAAGCTGGGACCTCGCCGCGGTGACGCTGCTCCTATGGTTTATCTGGAACTGGTAGACCGGGCTTAATCCCGGCAGACCACTTTGTTCTACTTGCAAAACTCTCTGTCGGCTCGCCTTGCGGCTAAGCTTTCGGAGAGTTTTTTCTTTTGTCAGTTCGCCTTGCGGCGGTCTCAATGCGGCAAACTACTGAGCGAACAGGAAAGGAAGAACCCGATGCGTAATTTGCTTATGACTGTCAGTTATGATGGAACCCAATACTTCGGATTCCAGACTCAACCGGACGGTAATACGGTGCAGGATCATATTGAAGCAGCCATCTTGCATCTTACCGGGGAGACCATTAAAATTCATGGGTCTGGCCGTACGGATGCAGGAGTACACGCACGCGAGCAGCCTTTTCACTTTCATACAGAATCGCAGATTCCTGTAGAGCGCTGGAGAATGGCGCTAAATGGCCGCCTTCCTGCTGACATTCGGGTTATATCCGCAAGGGAGGTTCCGTTAGACTTTCACTCAAGAAGATCAGCCAAGCGAAAAACCTATCGATATACGATCAACACTAACCGGGTTCCAGATGTGTTCCAACGCAACTATCAGCTTCATCATCCGGGCAAGCTCCATTTAGAGGCGATGTGTGAGGCTTTACCCTTTTTGCTGGGAACCCATGATTATACCTCGTTTGCTTCGCGTCACTCTACAAAGGCAAGTCATGTTCGTACTATATATGATGCACGTCTGGTGATCGACCCATCCATGGATATTCCCGGCAGTAGGCTGCAGGAACAAGGCCAAGACCAAGGTATTGTCCACCTATACATTACGGGCAATGGGTTCCTGCAGCACATGGTCCGTATCATCGTAGGGACCTTGTTGCAAGTGGGAGAAGGTAAACGTTCTGCTGCAAGCATGAAGGATATTCTGGAGGCGAGGAACCGGGCGGCCGCCGGGCCAACGGCTGAAAGCAAAGGATTGATGCTCTGGAACGTCGAATACGAAGTTGGGGATATGAAATGAAACCTCAGTAGGTGTCATACGTAACATATTTAAATATTTTAAAATGTGACTATGTTTAGGCCTGAGGAGGAAAATATCTATGAGATGCCCGATATGCAATGATGTTCGTATGGGAGAGGTCGAGAAGGACGGTGTAATGATTGATGTCTGCCCTGAATGCAAAGGGGTGTGGCTTGATCGCGGGGAACTGGAGAAGCTGATGAAGGAAATTCGCGAGATTCGTCCGGCGTTCAACGAGTGGTATGATGAACGTGAGTATGACAACCATAGAGAAACACGTCATTCAGAATACGACAACGATATTCCACGCTCTTATGATCGCAAGGATGCAAGGTATGGGAACGATAAGGGATATCATAAGCGGAAGAAAAAATCAGTACTTGATGTGTTTGGAGATTTATTTGATTAACCTTTCTGATTGCTCAAAAAAAGCTTGCAAATTGCATGTGTATTCTGTAGAATAAAAGTTGTGTTTTCTTGATGGCTATCCCACAGCCCCCAATCGAGAAAGCCAATTGAGCTAGTGTAATTAATAAACCAAACATGAATGAAACGATCAAAGATAAAGGTGCTGAGAAGGTCATGTGACCCGAAGAGCAGGATCGTTCTCGGCATTACTGAACCATAACGGACGAAATTGAAGGAGGATCTTTACATGCGTACCACTTATATGGCGAAGCCAAGCGAAGTAGAGCGCAATTGGCACATTGTTGATGCCGAAGGCAAAACGCTGGGCCGCTTGGCTAGCGAAGTTGCTGCTCTTATTCGCGGTAAACACAAACCACAATTTACTCCACACGTTGACTGCGGTGACTTTGTTGTCGTAATCAACTCTGAGAAAATTGCTTTGACAGGCAAAAAAATGGATAACAAAAAATACTATCGTCATTCCTTGCATCCAGGCGGTTTGAAAGTAACCGTTGCTAAGGATTTGCTGAGAACGAAACCTGAACGTGTAATCGAATCCGCTGTTTATGGAATGTTGCCTAAAACTCGCCAAGGCGAAAAAATGAAGCTGAGACTGAAAGCTTATGCAGGCACAGAGCATCCACACGCAGCACAAAAACCTGAAGTTTACGAACTTCGCGGATAATTAAAAGGAGGACAGTTTCATGGCACAAGTACAATACTATGGGACAGGTCGTCGTAAACATTCGGTAGCTCGTGTTCGCCTTGTACCGGGTGAAGGACGCATTGTCATTAATAAACGCGACATCAATGAATATTTTGGTCTGGAAACTCTTAAACTGATCGTTAAGCAACCTCTGACTTTGACTGAAACGCTGGGTAGCTATGACGTGTTGGTTATCGCTCATGGTGGCGGTATCTCTGGTCAAGCAGGTGCAATTCGCCACGGTATCTCCCGTGCATTGCTCAAAGCAGACCCTGAGTTCCGTTCCAGCTTGAAGAAAGCTGGTTTCTTGACTCGTGATCCACGTATGAAAGAACGTAAGAAATACGGCCTCAAAGCAGCTCGCCGTGCTCCTCAGTTCTCCAAACGTTAATATCCCTTGTTTATCAAGGAAGCTAAGCCCTTGGCCCTCGTGGTCAGGGGCTTTGTTTTATAAATGCACGCAAATAAGAACCTGTCCCAAATTTATGTGCAAAAATTCACATACATAAAAATTACCCTCATGTTACGATCTAGGTGAAATAACAACAATGTAAAAAAATGGGGGTCGTTATTTTGAAAAACATGAAAGTGATTGGATCTGTACTTATCCTCGCCCTAGCACTTGCGGCTTGTGGTGGCAACAGTCAAGAACCTGCGAACAATGCAGCTGCGGTGAATGACGGTGGTAATAACGCAGCCGTGGCCACGAATGATACAGCGGCAGGTGGAGATTTGCAGGATGGAACTTATAAGGGAATTTATGATCGTAAAGACGTCAGAAACTGGATTGCCTATGTTGAAGTTACTGTGAAGGATGGGAAGATCGAGAAGGTCTATTATGATTACACCAACGAAAATGGAGATTTGCGAACTAACGACGAGAACTATACCAAAGCATTTACCGATTTCAATAAAATGTCGCCACGTGAAGCATTTGATCAGTTGGGAGCCAAGCTGGTGGAGGCTCAGGATGCATCTAAAGTGGATGCCGTAGCTGGAGCAACTCATTCCTCTCGCAACTTTAATGAGTTGGCGGCCGCAGCCTTGGAACATGCCAAGACTGGCGATACGAGTGATGCTGTAGTTAACCTTTATGATGATGGCACCTATAATGTAGCAGCTGAAGCTTTCGATGATCATGGCTGGAAGCCACAATTGGAGCTGGTCATTAAGGATCACAAGATTGAATCTGTCAACTTTGATTATACGAATGAGGAAGGCAAGCTTAAGACGGAGGATGAAGGTTACAAGGCAGCAATGGAGCCGAAATCGGGGACTTATCCGGCCAAGTATACGGAAGAGCTCGAGAAGGCGTTGATCGAGAAACAATTGGTTGGCGACGTGGATGTCATTGCAGGAGCAACTACATCCTCCAATAACTTCAAAGCTCTAGTAGAATACGCTTTAGATGAAATGGCAGAAGTCGGGGATACCTCGGCGCATACCATCAAGCTTGAAGAGTAACCAACCCATTAAGAGTTAATTGAACTAAGGATCTGCTTCCGGATATTCAGGAGCAGATTCTTTTTTTTTGATGCCCGTCCCTTTTTATGGGTTGACTTATAGAGATGTTGTTTTATACTTTAATTATAATTCAAATGTGTTTAGTGGGAATTGTTCCATCTATAACCAACCTATTGTGGGAGGTCGAGAACATTGAACTTATTGGAAAAAGAACGGCTTATTCAAGTGCAGGCAGAGAAGCTGGAGCAGGCGAGCCCGGAAGAAGTCATTGCCTGGGCTGTCCAGACCTTTCCGAACATCGCCTTTGCTTGTAGCTTTGGCGCGGAGGATGTCGTGTTGGTCGATATGCTGCAGAAGATCAGCCCTTCCAGTGATATATTCTACCTAGACACCGATTTTCATTTTGCAGAGACCTACGAAACTCGCGACTTGCTGGAGGCGCGGTATGAGCTTGAATTTGTGCGAGTATCGCCTAAGTTAACTCCGGAGGAGCAGGCACATCAGTATGGCGAGGCACTTTGGAAGACAGATCCTAATGCATGTTGCAATCTAAGGAAGGTAGAGCCGCTAACTCGAATTTTATCCAATTATGAGGCATGGATTACCGGAATACGCCGGGATCAAGCGCCGACTCGGGCCAATGCCAAGAAGATTGAATATGACAGCAAATTTGGACTTATTAAATTTAATCCTATAGCTAATTGGACATCTGACGATGTGTGGCAATATATTCGGCAGAATGAGGTCATTTATAATCCATTGCATGACCGTAATTATCCAAGCATTGGTTGTGAGTATTGTACGCGGCAGGTAATGCCCGGGGAGGACCCGCGTGCAGGACGTTGGGCTGGGTCGGAGAAGACGGAATGCGGCTTGCACAAATAGTACAGAAGACGGTTTAATGCAAATCATGACTGGAGGAGATCGAGTGACGAGGATTCTACCGCATGGAGGCAGCCTTATTAATCGACTAGTAACCGGGGAGGAGAGAGCACGTCTTCTCACTTTGGCTGGAGGGCTTCCCAGCATCCGCATCAATGCATGGACCCTTTCCGATTTGGATTTGATTGGAGTAGGTGCGTTCTCCCCATTGACAGGCTTCTTGAATGAAGTGGATTATTACTCGGTAGTGCAGCGGATGCGGCTTGAGGACGGTACCCCATGGAGTATTCCTATCACCCTCTCTATCCCGGGGGAGCAAGCGGAAGCGCTGGAAGTAGGAGAGCGGGTCGCACTGGTGGGAGAAGAGGACGGAGTCATATACGGACTGCTTGACCTTGAGAGCATCTTCACAGTGGATCAGGGAGAAGAAGCGCGAAACGTATTTAAGACCGATGACCCTGAGCATCCCGGTGTCAAGAAGCTGTTCGAGCGATCTCCTCATTATGCAGGTGGTGCCATACAGGTGCTCAACCGTCCCCAGCCGGAGCGCTTTGAGGAATTTTACTTCGATCCGGCGGAGACGCGGCGTATTTTTACTGAGAAAGGGTGGAGAACCGTTGTTGGCTTTCAAACCCGTAACCCTGTACATCGGGCTCATGAATACATTCAAAAGAGTGCCATGGAAATTGTTGATGGGTTGTTCCTGAATCCGTTGGTAGGGGAGACGAAATCTGATGATGTTCCTACAGATGTGCGTATGAGCAGCTATCTGGCATTGCTGGCCAACTACTACCCTAAGGATCGAACCTTTCTGGGGGTATTTCCTGCCGCTATGCGTTATGCCGGACCAAGGGAAGCTATTTTTCATGCTATTGTGCGAAAGAACTATGGCTGTACCCACTTCATCGTAGGCCGGGATCATGCCGGTGTAGGCGACTATTACGGTACCTATGAGGCACAGGAGATTTTCACGAACTTTACAGCGGAGGAACTGGATATCTCGCCGCTATTTTTTGAGCATAGCTTTTTTTGTACGAGATGCGGCAACATGGCTTCCAGCAAGACCTGCCCTCATCCCCATGAAGATCACCTAACCTTATCTGGCACCAGGGTAAGAGGACTGCTGCGCGAGGGGATATGTCCGCCGCCGGAGTTTACCAGACCTGAGGTAGCACAAATACTGATTGAAGGAATGAAGCAGCAGGTGCACCAATAACAGTGCTTTATATTGCAATAACGAGTCATATTTGTCCACCTTGTCCCATATCATGAGTAATGTCATGAAGGGAGAGAGGTGGCTTTTTTTAATGCGTGAACGGGATCGGGAACAAGTGACGGTGTGGATTTCTTTAAGTCATATCAAGCTGGCTGGTTTGGGTGCTTTACTCATGGTGCTGGTCATTGGTATTGTTCTATATCAGGCGCCTGCCCAAAAGGCGTGGAAGTATTGGAGCCTCCCGCTCGCCGGGAAGGTCATTGTCCTGGATGCAGGCCATGGCGGGCCAGATGGAGGAGCAAGCAGTCGTGAGGGGCTGATTGAGAAGGATATTAATTTGGCTGTGTCCCTTTATCTTCGTGATTATTTGCAGCAGGCAGGGGCTATTGTTGTGATGACCCGGGAAGAGGACAAGGATCTTGCTGCTCCTAATACACAAGGATATAGTAAGCGCAAAACAGAGGATCTCAAGACCCGAGTCCGGTTTGTAGAGGAACAGCAAGCTAATCTGTTAGTGAGTATACATATGAATAGCATCCCCTCCCCGCGCTGGCGTGGGGCCCAAACCTTCTATTATCCCAATCATGCTGATAATCCAGTATTGGCTCTCATGATTCAGGAAGAACTGACCCGAAATTTGGAGAACACCGATCGGGTTGCCAAGCCAGCGGACAAGAAGGTATATCTGCTGGAAACAGTCAAAATTCCCTCGGTGCTGGTTGAAGTCGGATTCCTCTCCAATCCTGAAGAGGCACGTCAGCTTGGTAATGAGGCTTATCAGCGGAAGGTAGCCGCGTCTATTTATCAGGGGATTTTGCGATATTCGTCCGGTGAGAAAGGACAATCCCCGGCACAAGATGTCAGGTAATGATATAATAAATATTATTCTGAACCCGTCCATTATCTGATAAAGTCGAGGTGCTGTTATTGGTAACCAGGGAACAACTTCAAGCGGCCTTACGGCCTGTCGCGGAGCCGCTTACCGGATTAAGTCTGGTGGACTTGCAGTGGATTCGCGATATCATGATTAAAGAAAACAGAGTATCGTTAACCGTATTGTGTGTAGACAAGAATAGTGAACAACAGGCTGAGGTGGAGCGAGATATTCGCGAGCGGCTGTCTAATCTGAGGATTCCGGATGTGCATCTGCGTGTCCGCGAAGCGTCTGAGCAAGAGCGTGAAGCAGCAATGGGTCCGGAGTCTGTAGATGAAGAAGCTCGTCATTCCACCCTTAAGGGGCATGGCGCAGGATTAGAACAGCTGCCGATCCTTGATCCAAGGTCTGGCGTGCAATTCATAGCCGTGGCCAGCGGCAAAGGAGGCGTCGGAAAATCCACCGTGACGGTGAATCTGGCGGTATCCTTGGCGCGGCAGGGCAAGAAGGTTGGACTCATTGATGCTGATATCTATGGCTTCAGTATTCCCGATATGATGGGGATTGAGGAAGCTCCGGCGGTTGATGAAGGGGAGATTCTACCGGTGGAAAAGTTCGGCGTAAAGGTGATGTCCATGGGATTCTTTATCCAGGACAATAACCCTGTCATTTGGCGAGGACCGATGCTGGGCAAAATGCTGCGTCAGTTCTTCAGTGATGTGCGGTGGGGAGATCTGGATTACGTGCTGTTGGACTTTCCGCCCGGAACGGGGGACATTGCCCTGGACGTTCATCAGATGATTCCCCACAGCCGGGAGATCATCGTGACAACCCCGCATGCAACCGCTGCTTTTGTAGCTGCCAGAGCGGGAACGATGGCCATTCGCACCGAACATGAAGTGCTGGGGGTCGTTGAGAATATGGCTTATTATGAATGCTCCAAATGCGGAGAGAAAGAATATGTATTTGGGCGGGGGGGTGGAGCGCGTTTGGCAGAAGCGTTGCATACTGAATTGCTGGCCCAAATTCCGCTTGGGGCGCCGGATAATCATCCCGCGGAACCGGACTTCTCCCCATCCGTCTACAAGGTGCAAAGCTCCGTTGGCCAACTTTATGATGATTTGGCCCGAACGATTATGGCGAAATGCGAAGACTGACCCGGTGGGGGCCAGTCTTTTTTTGCGCTTCAGCGATGAAGGTAGGGAAGTCTTAAGACGATTCTCCTTCTCCGCTGCCGCTTTCTCCTCCTCCTCCGCCTTCTTCTTCGCTTTGACCGCTTTCT
This sequence comes from Paenibacillus sanguinis 2301083 = DSM 16941, assembly GCF_000374825.1. Taxonomy (GTDB): domain Bacteria; phylum Bacillota; class Bacilli; order Paenibacillales; family Paenibacillaceae; genus Fontibacillus; species Fontibacillus sanguinis. The sequence continues at coordinate 3,924 of NZ_KB895402.1, read as the reverse complement.
TTCTCGCCACCGCCTTGTTCCTCTTTCTTGGGCTCCTTTTCCACCTTCGGCAGAAGCTGTTCCTGAACAACGGTCTTCAATAGTTCAAGTACTTCCATGCGGAATAAAGGGCTTTGCATCGCTTCTTGCATCACTGTCATGGATTGCTTGCGGTAATCCGGGGTTTTCGTCAGATCCAGAAAAATCTTCATCACTTCCGGAGATTTCATCATCTCGGAGATTGCTTTCTGATATGTGGGGTCCTTGATTAGCTGCAGATGCAGATCTTTGCTCTGAGAATTGATCGCTTTGGCAAAGTCTCCGGCAAATTGCGGGTCGGTCATGATCTTCTCAAATTCCTTTTTGTATTCGGGAGACGTGATCGTTTCCTTAACCGCCATTCTCACCTCGCTGGAAGTGTTGGAAGGCAGCAGCATTTTTACCCCAATGGTCCCCCCTCCTTGACCACCTTGCCCTCCATTTTGTCCTTCTTCTCCTCCGCCGCTTCCGCCCCCGGAGCCACCGCCTTCCTCTTCGCCACCGCTGCTCTGAGGAGTGCTTAGTGCCTCATATATGGCTTTCTTGCCCTCATCCGTCTTTAGGATGTCAATCACCATGGATTTGGTTTCTTTATAGCTTCCGCCTTGTGAAGAGGAGGAGCTTTGTTCAGAACCGCATGCTGCTAACGGAAGAGTAAATGCGCATAAGAAGCATAAAATCCAACGGATAGCCCGCCCTTTCATGGTCCCTTCCTCCTTATCCTTATTGCTAAGGTTAGTATGCAGACTCGCGACAGATTTATCCCGACCAAAAGCGGGAAAGGCATAGTTTTTTACCGGGATCGTTGGTAAAATATTTCGGTAGTGGGGGTGTATGGCTTGAACCTGAAAAATTGGCTTTATCTATTCTGGACAACGCTGGCCGTTGGTGCAGCAGGTTCGTTGGTTGTTGGTCTGCTGTTACAATGGACGGATACGGTGCAGTATAAGGGAATCACGGACGTATTGGTCAATATCGGAATTCTACTCGGTGTTGGCGTGATGGTCAGCGTTTATTCGCAAATGGGCTTTTTTGCCTATTTAATGGTCAATTACATGGGGACGGGCATTTTTTCAAAAAGAGTATGGCAATACATCCAATTGGTGCTTGCTGTTCTGGCCTTGCTGGAATTAATGTTCTTCCGGAGCTTCATGGGGGTGGGCGAGCGTGGGAAGTCTGATCTTATTCTGGGCGTGGTGCTGCTGTTAATTGCATTGGGCACTGCTTATTACAAGGTCAAGCTTACCAATGCTACGGCCTGGATTCCTGCTTTGTTTTTTATGCTGGCGTTTACGATTGTGGAGATGGTGGGGGTGCTGCAGATTAATGTCAATCAAGCTACGGCCTGGATTTTGGCACCTTTGCTTGCCTGCAATGCCTATCAAATTTTAATTTTGCATCGGGTTTTGAAGCCGCGAAAATAAACAAAACAACGCCCGGTCTTAAATGTTGGGCGTTGTTCGTTTTCGTGTTTACATGCCAAGCGCTGTATTGATCTGCTCTTGCAGCCAGGTTTGATCTCGGACCTCATTGCCCTGAACGCTGGCCTCTTGAAGTAAATCAGTCACGCTGACGAATTCGTAGCCTTGTTTTCTTAATTCGTCGATGATAAGCGGCAATGCTTCATGGGTTTGCTTGACGGAATCACTTGCATGGAACAGGACGATATCGCCGGGATGGGCCTTCTTAATAACACGGTCCACGATGGTTTGTACGCCTTTGTTCATCCAGTCCTGGGAATCGGTGTCCCATTGAATGACCTGATAACCCTGTTTCGCAGCGATCTGAAGCACCCGCTTATCGAAATCTCCATTGGGTAAACGAAGCAGATTCGGCGCTTTGCCGGTCAGGTCGCTCAGGATGGTGTGAGCGGTGGTAAGCTGTTGCTGTATTTCTTCGTCACTCAAACTACTGTAATTGACATGCTTATGACCGTGGCTGCCAATTTCATATCCCTGCTGCTGAATGGCCTGCACGATTTGCGGATGTGTTTTACTCCACGGTGAGGACAAGAAGAAGGTAGCCTTCTGCACATTCTTATCCTTAAGCACCTTAAGGATCGGTTCAGCCCGTGTATCGCCCCAACTGATATCGAAGGTCAGGGCAATGACCTTTTTGCTTGTGGATACACTATAGATGGCCGATGGTGCACCCTCCTCGGAGAACACAGTCACGTGTCCCTGTTCTACGTAAATGATACCGGCCGTAAACAGGGCTGCAACAAATACAAAGAAAAACCGCTTGATTTTCTTCCCGCTCAGGACATAGAAGAAGTTGTTCATGAAATAATAAGCCCCTCTCTTCATCAGAATGAATGATATGGAACTGGTCCGCTTGTACAATGTATGCGGTTATCCAAGCTTTATGACGTCCTTGTCCCTACAACACTTGAAGGAGGAGATAAAATGTTGTCCATCCGGCATTTTGGTCGAGACATATTTAGAATAGAACATCCATGCTGATAGCTTTCATTATTTTTGCGGCGGGAGCTTTTGTGGGAGCGAGTAACGTTGATTCCATAGCTGGTCTGGTGATGCCCGAAGTTGAGCGTTTGGGTGAGCATAGTCGTAACCTGGCAGCTTCGGACAATCCGGAAATGAGCTTTTTCCTCTTTATATTCGCCAATAATGCAATCAAAAGCGTAGCCATCATGTTGCTAGGAGCCCTGCTGGGGGTAATTCCATTTTTCTTTCTGTTTATGAATGGCATCATATTGGGGTTTGTGGTTGCCTATGCAGGCTCCGGCGGGGCAAATGTGATGGAAATGATTGTACGTGGACTGCTGCCGCACGGCATCATCGAGATTCCGGCAATACTTCTGGCAGCGGGTTTTGGTATGCAATTTGGCTATTTAGCTTTGAAAAGCCTGGGCGAGCTTGGAGCGAGGGAGGCTTCCGACCGGACGGTGAAATGGCGGGAGTTCTTTGTTAGTCTGGGTCGCGGTGCAGTATGGATTGTTATATTACTGCTGGTGGCCGCTATCGTTGAAAGTACTTTAACCTTCTATCTGATGGAAGGCGTATCATCCTAGTTCGTGGGTTAAAACTTTTCTTTTGTATTCATAATTTTCCCAAAAAATGTGCATACCATTAAAGCGCCTTTACAGGTTGGTTCCGGCTTACGGGAAGAGGGTAATAATTGACAACGACGTTCCCCCGTGGCTTGTACCGGATAACTATGCTGAGCGAGGAGATGTTGCGCTATGTTGGGTATGCTATTTACCGACCATGAATACAAGGAATTGGACTATGTATTAAGAAAAGAATTAGACGAGATGTTACTCGATATGAGCGATATGAGGTTGGATCAGGATATACGTCAGGCGATTGCTAACCGTTACAAAACAGTATTTCGGATGTATGCCCGTTTTGCTCCATCCCGGGAGCTATCAAAATATGCCCCTCGGGTACGTCTCCCTCAAGCAAGGCCCTGATATGAAATTAGGAGTTGACGGCAGGGCGAAGCTTATGTTAAATTAGCATTCGTCCCTGCTTTGGGCGGGATGAGTTACAAATTGAGTAAAAAAGAGTTATATAAGTTTTTTTAAAAAACTCTTGCAAAAACAACGAATCCTGTGGTATATTATAAAAGTCGCCGCTGAAACGCGGTGATGAAGAAAAAACAGGTTGATCTTTGAAAACTGAACAACGAGTGAGTAAGAAATAAGAGGACGAAAGTTCTCGTCAGCAAGTTTACATGAGCAAGTCAAACAACACCTTTATTGGAGAGTTTGATCCTGGCTCAGGACGAACGCTGGCGGCGTGCCTAATACATGCAAGTCGAGCGGAGTGATTGGGGAGCTTGCTCCCGAATCACTTAGCGGCGGACGGGTGAGTAACACGTAGGCAACCTGCCTGTAAGCCTGGGATAACTAGCGGAAACGTTAGCTAATACCGGATAGTCAAG
>NZ_KB895401.1 GCF_000374825.1 Paenibacillus sanguinis 2301083 = DSM 16941 | reverse complement strand
AACAGTGGAAACGAGTACGCACACGAATCCGCGAACTCCGAGCGCTTGGAGTACCCGAATGGGCCTGCTTTAGGATGGCAAACTCGCGGCGAGGCGCATGGGAAATGTCTCGGAACACAAATAATGCCCTTCCCACTTCCTACTGGGAAGCGAGAGGGCTGAAAAGTTTGCTTTCACGTTACTTAGAGCTTTGTTAACCTTTTGGAACCGCCGTATGCGGACCCGCATGTACGGTGGTGTGAGAGGACGGGGGCTTGCCGCCCCCTCCTACTCGATTTTTTACTCAGTGTATAAATCAGATTTGCGTAAACGTTTTTACTCCATATCCACCTCTCTAAAAATCCACACTTTGCAAGCGTAGCAATTTCTAATTTTATCTATTTTTCTATTTGCAATTTGTCATATAACATAACATGATAAAATATTTAGTCTTAAATATATTCCATATAAACCCAAATACCTAACATAATAATGTAATGTATTCATTTTGTAAGCGTTTTTATTTTTGTTTTTTTAAATAAATCTATTGTAATCCTGAAAAAGCTGTACTAAAATGAAGTCAGAAATTGAGTAAACGTTTTTGCAAATGACAAGATGTTTTTATAAATATCCACATGGTTAAACGCCTGGATTTTGCGTAAACGTTATGACAAGGGTGGGACGATGGAGGACAAAGAAATAACGATTAAGGATATCGCACGAATGGCTAATGTTTCTGTGGCTACCGTATCTCGAGCCATCAACGGACGGGATCGAGTAAGCGATGCAACACGAAAGAAAATTTTAAAAATTATTGAGGAGGTCAACTTCGTACCTAACGCCATGGCAGCCTCGATGGTTAACAAAAAAACTCATATGCTTGCCGTTGTCGTGCCGGACATCCAGAACCCATTTTACACCGCTGTTATTGGTGGCACTGTGGAAGCAGCCAAGAAGGAAGGCTATTCTACTCTGGTGGTTTCAACCTATGGGGATGAGGCTGAAGAAGAAGAGTTCTTTGAGGGCTTCCTAGGGCGAAATGTCGACGGAATCATCTTAATCGGAACTCATAAGGAAGCCAACTTTTATAGAAATATCCGCAAGCCTGCCATATTGGTGGATCGTTATATCAATAACTGCGGACATGATGGTGTAGTCATTGATAACTTTCGCGGAGCTTATGAGGCGGTTAAGCACTTCGTAGAGTTTGGACACGAACGAGTAGCGATCATTGACGGCTCACATGATTTTAATGATGGCAAGGATCGTTATTGGGGTTATCATCAGGCTCTGCATGAGAGTGGGATCAGGCCCGCGCCGGAATACCATAAGCAAGGCAAATGGCAGGAGGAAGATGGATATCGATTTGCCACAGAGCTTATGCGTTCTGAGCAACCACCCACTGCAATCTTTGCAGCGAACAACGTCATATGCAAAGGTGTGATCAAAGCTGTTCGGGATTTGAACCTGGTTATTGGCGAGGATATCTCGTTAATCGGTTTTGATGATAATGAGCTTGCTCAATTTGTCCAGCCTCAGGTCACCATTGTAAGCAGGCCTACAAGAGAGATGGGGGTTAGTGCAACAGAAATTCTTATTCAAAAGATCAAGGGGCATACGAACGAGCCGTCCAAGTTGAGAAAGGTAGTACTTGATGTAGAGCTAATCAAACGCGGGTCAGTCAAAAAGCTGAGGTAGCAGATAGGAGAGAGGGCGATGTCCAACATTCTGGTTGTAGGCAGCATGAACATGGATATTGTAACAAGGGTTAAAGAGCTTCCTAAGCCTGGCGAAACCATTCACGGCATAGGTACTGACTTTCACATTGGCGGAAAAGGAGCGAATCAGGCCTGCGCGGCATCCCGGTCCGGGGCAAAGGTGGCTATGGCAGGAGCGCTTGGGACAGATGTCTTTGCTGAGAATATACGTGAAGTATTGGAGAAGGATGGGATCAATACCCAATATATCGTATCCAAGCAAGGGCCAACCGGAATGGCACTCATTACGATAAACGACTCAGGAGAGAACCACATTATTTTGTCTCCGGAAGCAAATTATAGATATGAAGAACAAGAGGTTAGACAGATAAACGGGTCTGATTACGATGTGATTCTATTGCAAAATGAAATTCCGGGACAAGTTAATGTCAAGGTACTTCAATTGGCCAGCGCAGCAGGGATTCCTGTGTGCGTAAACCCGGCTCCCATGACTGGTTTTGATCGCAACCTGCTTAGTCAAATTACTTATCTCATTGTCAATGAGGTGGAGGCGGAGGAACTTACCGGGATGCCGGTACACAGTTTCGATGCAGCTCGGCAAGCGGCGCAATACTTATTGGAGCAAGGCACGCCACATGTGATTATAACGTTGGGCAGCAGGGGCTCGATCTATCTGGATCGGACCGGAATTTGGATTGAAACTCCCGCATTTACTGTGCCTTCGGTCGACTCTACGGCTGCCGGTGATACATTTATCGGCGCATTCATCGCCAGCTATTTTGGCGGTAATGAGCTAAAGGAAAGCCTTCGCTATGCAACCGCCGCCTCTGCCCTGGCCGTGTCCGCTGCCGGCGCCTATCATTCCATACCTGTGGAGAGCAGCATTCGTTCCTTCCTTACCCAAGTAGAAGCAAGAAACCAATAATTGACTACTAAGGACATTCTTCCTGAGGAAGAATGCCTCACAGCCTTTAACTTTGCTCTATTAACGCTTGGTCTTGTTAAAGTTATCCAAATGATTAAGAGGAGGGATTTAGATGAATCGACCTGTATTAACTATGGAAGGCATCAGCAAAGAGTTTCCCGGGGTAAAGGCCTTGGAATCGGTCGATTTTGAACTCTTTCCAGGGGAAGTTCATGCCTTAATGGGCGAAAATGGTGCGGGAAAGTCGACACTTATGAAAATCCTCTCCGGCGTGTATGCTCCTACAAAGGGCGCGATCAGGCTCCAGGGGAAGGAGACTGCTTTCCGCAGTACGCTTGATGCTCAGCGTCAAGGTGTATCTATCATCCATCAAGAATTCAACTTATTCTCGAATCTTTCTGTAGCGGAAAATATCTTTATCGATCGGCCTGAAATGACCGGGCCCTTCGGTCGGATAAAATGGTCCAAAATGATAGAAGAGGCTCAAGCGCTGATAAAATCCATCGGGGGCAGCGAGCTGGACGTCCGGCAGGAGGTGCGTCATCTGGGTGTGCACAGCCAGCAGGTGGTTGAAATTGCCAAAGCCCTCTCCTTTAAGGCTGATGTGTTAATTATGGATGAGCCGTCTGCCGCCCTTCCTGAAAATGAAGTCAAAAAAATGTTTGAAGTTATTCAGCATTTAAGGTCACAGGGAGTAGCCATTGTTTACGTTTCACATCGGATGAAGGAAATATTTGAAATTGCGGATAAGGTAACCGTGCTTAGAGATGGACGGAAGATCGATACTCGAAGCATTGATGAAGTCACCGAGCAGCAGCTCATTCAGATGATGGTTGGCAAGGAAGTTCAGCAATTGTACCCGACTCGCCAGCAGCCACATGCTGAAGAGGTCATCCTTAAGGTAAGCGATCTATCCTTAGATGCCGAACACAAAATCAGCTTTGAACTAAGAAAAGGGGAAATTCTCGGCCTGTTCGGAATTCCAGGTTCCGGTTCTCACACGGTAGCCCAGCGATTATTTGGTCTTAAGCGGGGGACCGGAGAGATCGCTATTCATGGCCACCCCGTTCAGATAGCTACTCCAGGCGATGCAAAAGATCACAAATTGGCCTATGTCCCGCCCGACAGACACCGTCAAGGCATTATCAAGCCGATGTCTATACGCAAAAACATCACGTTCCCACTGTTGCCTCATCTATCCAAAGGTCTGGCATTAAACAATAATGCCATCCAGCAAGTGAGCCAAGAGTATATGAACAAGCTCAGGATTAAAGCGCCCCATGATGAGCAAACCGTAGACTATTTAAGCGGAGGTAATCAGCAGAAGGTTGTAATTGGCAAATGGCTCGCTGCCAAGCCCGATATTCTTATATTGGAAGAGCCTACTCGCGGCGTGGACGTGGGAGCTAAAGCTGAAATTTATAGCATCATACACCAGCTTGCCCAAGAGGGACTAAGCATCCTGCTAATATCCTCTGAAATGCCTGAGGTAATCGGGATGAGTGACCGAATATTGGTGTTATACAAAGGCGACATTGTACATGCATTTGCTCACGGTGAAGCGGATCAGGAGCAATTGCTGCAGCGAGCGTCCCACCCCCGTATGGAAGGAGACGTGTTATGAAACGTTTGCTCGGTGTACACGAAGCACCTATTCTTATTTTTACCTTACTCGTTCTTGTCATATTTTCGCTTGTTACCCCTGATTTCTTCCAGCTTGATAACTTCAAGCTTATTCTGGATCAAAATATCTCCATGTTTATTGTAGCGATTGGGATGACGATGGTCATTTTGCTAGGAGGTATGGATTTATCGGTTGGTTCTGTTCTGGCGGTCACCTCAACCTCGGTTGGATTATTTTTAAATCAAGGCATAACCCCATGGATAGCCGCTATGCTGGGCGTGGGTATCGGTGTCCTTTGCGGAATGGTGAATGGATACTTCATTGCTTACAGGAAGATTCCGGACATTATTGTCACCCTGGCGACGATGTACATTTTTCGCGGAGTAGCCGTTGGCATCAGTGGGGGAACGTGGATGAACAATTTCCCGGCAGGTTTTCGCTTTTTTGGACAAGGTACCTTTATGGGAATCTCATTCCCTCTACTTGTTGCCGTATTATTGATCGCTGTATTTGTTTATCTCCTGCTCTATAGCCGTGCAGGCCGAAGAATATATGCTGTTGGCGGCAACGCTTCTGCAGCGAAGCTGGCGGGAATCAATACAGCTCGGACCAAATTCATGGTTTATGTCTTTACCGGCATGTTAGTGGGGATCGCTTCGGTCATATTTGCAGCAAAGGTGGGAAGTGTCCAGGCATCTACGGCGGGCAATTCGCTTTCCTTTGAGGTCATGGCTGCCGTGTTGATTGGCGGAGGAAGTATTTTCGGCGGAGTGGGCACTATTGCAGGCACTATGCTTGGGGTTCTCTTTATGGGGATCGTGAAGAATGGCCTGATTCTAGCCAAGGTATCTCCGTTTTGGGTGGATGCGGCGACGGGTTTCCTGATCATACTCGCCATCGTTATCAATACACTGCAGAGGGCAAGGCAATCTAAAGGAAAGGAAGGGGATCTGATATGAAAGCTTGGATAGATCGGCTGCCACTTTCACTTCGGACCAGTAAATTAACCGTTCAATTGCTCCTGTTATTGTTCATTCTGGTCTTATTTAGCTTCTTGTCTCCCTATTTTCTTTCTGTAACTAATTTTATGAATGTACTAAATCAGATGGTAGAGGTTGGGCTTATCGCCATTCCGATGACGTTAATCATTATCTCGGGGGCCATGGATTTGTCAGTGGGTTCCATCCTGGCCTTCTCTGCAGTTGCCATGGGAATTGGCTTTGAAAACGGCCTGAACATCTGGGTATGTGTATTGATTGGTCTGATCGCGGGCTTGGTGTGTGGTGCTATTAATGGCTATCTTATTGCAAAATTCCGGATGCAGGCCATAGTCGTTACCATAGGGATGCTAGTCATGTTACGCGGCCTCGTGTACGTCATGAATGAAGGCAGGCCCATCAGTGGATTTCCGGACTCCTTCTACTTTTTAGGTCAACAATATATTGCCGGTATTCCCTTTAATTTTATTGTGCTAGTCATTTTGTTTCTTATCGCTAACTTCTTTATGAACAAAACGCGTTTTGGCAGCTACGTGTACGGAATTGGCAATAACGAGGAAGTCGTTCGTTATTCGGGGATATCAGTGACTCGTATTCGCTTCGTACTTTTTATGCTAAGCGGTTTGTTCTCAGCTATTGCGGGTGTATTTCTGGTTTCGCGGCTGGCCAGTGCCGAAGCGACATCAGGTACCAATATAGAGCTGGATGTTATTACAGCTACTTTAATAGGAGGTACTCACATTTTCGGGGGGAGGGGAAGCCTTACAGGAACATTTGTCGGGTTACTGATTATTGTATTCTTGCGCAATGGACTCAATTTGCTGGGTGTTTCCGTGTTGTATCAGGCCGTTATTTTAGGCGCGCTACTACTGCTTGCAGTAAGCAATAAAAAATTTAGTGGAGAGTGAATCCTATGAAAAAAATGACATTGGCATTACTGACAGGCCTGCTATCATTGAGCTTGGCTGCTTGCGGCAACTCTGCAAACACTTCAACAGGGGCAGGAGCAGGTGAAGATTCCTCAGCTTCCGGAGCAAAAACCTACTTCATTAATCCTAAATCGATAGGTCCTGCTTATTGGGCAGCCGCAGAGAAAGGGGCCAAACAGGCAGCGGAAGATTTAAAAGTAGAGGTAGTATTTAATGCACCTACTGAAGCAGACTCCTCGAAGCAGATCAATATGATACAGGATATGCTGACACGCAAGGTAAGCGGAATCGGCGTATCCCCCAATGATGCTAAAGCGGTTGGTCCCGTATTCAAAAAGGCAAAAGAACAGGATGTACAAATTGTTACCTGGGACAGTGATGCGCCAGATACTGACCGTCAGTACTACGTAGCACCTGCAACTGACGAAGAGGTTGGGGAACTCCTGGCAAAAACCATTGGTGAAGAAATAGGTGGGAAAGGCAAGGTAGCATTCATGGTTGCCGGACTCGGTTCACAAAATCAAATTGCCAAATCCGATGCTGCCAAGGCTTATTTTGCTGCTAATTATCCAGACATCGAGCTGGTTACCACCGTATCAAGTGATGATGATCAACAGAAAGCATATGCCAATGCCCAGAATCTGCTGCAGACTTATCCGGATTTAAGAGGAATTATAGGCTTTGCGGGTGGCGAACCCCCGGCTGCTGCAGAGGTTGTTGAACAAGCAGTAAATGCAGGGACCATAGAGAAAGGCCAAGTAGCAATTACAGGCGTCGCTGTGCCCAGTGTAGTGAAAAATTATATCAAAAATGACACGATGAAGACGAGCATTATTTGGGATCCGGGGAAGCTTGCCTATACGACTGTCTATGTTCTGGATCAATTAGCGCAAGGAAAAGAGATTCAGGATGGGATGGAAATTCCGAATGTGGGCCCTGTGAAGGTAGATGGATCAAATATTTTTATCGGAATGCTTGAAATCACCAAAGAAAATGTAGACAGCTTCGATTTTTAATTCTGGCTGCTGAAAGGGTAAATCATGATGGAAATTCAAGTGCAGATAGAGAACTTAACCGCTGAAGGCTTTGCGCCATACGGTAAAGTGGTTGATATTCCGGCGACCGCCCCTTCCAAAGAGGGGGAGGGGTGGGATTGCTGGAGTTATATCCAAATGCTGGACGTATCAGAGCCTATTGGATTTGGCCTAGTAGAGACCAGACAGCGTGAATTCATCGTATCAGCGATGGAACGGCATGTGAGCCGGGAAGAACTGTTACTCACCTTTGACCGGGAGATTATCCAGCCGGTAGCCCTCTGCAAGGATATTAGCAATCCCGAGGAGCAGCCTGATCCAAATACCGTGAAGTGCTTCCGGATTAAACCCGGACAAGCCATCATTATCAACCGGGGGGTGTGGCATAGTCCGGCATACCCGGCAAGTGACGATGCACGTTATTTATTTGCGATAGAGAAGAAGAAGGATGCCTTTGGCGATGAGATGATTAACCCATGGGTAGATTTTATTGAAGGAAATACTGTTCGGTTCAAGTAGAAGAACTTTTATTATTACTACAACTAAGGTACTCCATCAGAACGGATTCTGATGGAGACTACCTACAAGGAGAAGCTCATGACGCATGAACAACAAGTAATGAACTGGATCGACGAGCACCGGGATGATATTATTGCTTTTTTACGGCAGCTCATTCAAATTCCCAGCGTTAATCCATGGTTTTTTGACGAACCCGCTCCCTCCAAGGAGAAGGAACTGCAACAACTGATCTCCGCCAAGCTGGAGGGACTTGGTGCAGAAATCGAAATGTGGGAGCCTCATAGTGATGATCTAAAACAATATGAAGGCATGGCAGGTTATTATCCGGGCAGAGACTTTACAGGGCGCCCCAACCTGGCCGGGACATTCGGTAAGGGAACAGAGGGCAAATCCTTGTTGCTTTTCGGGCATATTGATGTGGTGATGGCAGGGTCCAAATGGTCCGTTGACCCGTTCGAGGGAACAATTATTGATGGGAAGATGTACGGTCGCGGTACAGTGGATATGAAGGGCGGCGTCGCAGCTATGATTATGGCTGTTGAAGCGGTGCTTCGCAGTGGCTTGAAATTGAAGGGACCCGTTGTTGTGGGAACCGTTGTGGATGAAGAAGCTGGCGGAATGGGCGCGCTGGATTTTATCCACCACGGCTACCGCGCTGATGCATGTATCCTAACAGAGCCTACCTCGCTTACTATTGCCCCATTGTGCAGAGGAATACTGTGGGGGAAAATCCGCATTCAAGGGCGCAGTGGGCATATTGAGATGCCGCAAGCGGACTGGAAGGATGGAGGGGCTGTAGATGCCATCAAAAAGGCTCGGATCATACTCGACGCCTTTGACCGCTTGAATGAACGCTGGGCTGAGACCAAGACACACCCGTATCTGTCGATTCCCTGTCAGGTGCATGTAGCACAAATGAATGCCGGAGAATATCCAACCTCCTTTGCTAATGAAGCAGAGATTGTATTTAATGCGCAATATCTACCATCAGAGCGCGATGAGAAGCTGGTGGGTGGAAACGTGAAGAAGGAATTGATTGAATTCGTACGCCAGACGGCCATGCAGGACCCTTGGTTAAGTGAGCACCTGCCAGAAATTGAATGGATGGTAGACGCGGATTGCGCCGAAACGGACGTAGCTCATCCATTTGTCCAGACCTGTGTACAGTCCTTGAAAGCTGTTGGGGAAGAAGGCACTATTGAGGGCCTGGGCTTCCATACGGACATGGGTTGGCCTGTTAACGTAGGCATCCCGACCATTAACTTTGGTCCAGGCGATCCAAGCCTGGCGCACCACAGCGATGAATTCATACCTGTAGAGGAACTTATTCAAGCTGTGAAGATGATCGCAAAGACGACGATCGACTGGTGTGGGGTTGAGGAAGCTTAATTCAGTCATAAGCCAATATCTATACGCAGAGTGCAGACACGGAGGAGAGCGAACATGAAAATATTATTTGTAGGCGAATCCTGGGTGGTCCATATGATCCATACCAAGGGATATGATAGCTTTACATCAACAAAATATGAAGAAGGAGCCACCTATCTATTGTCCTGCCTGAGAGAGCAGGGGATTGAGGTTACCTATATGCCGGCTCATGAGGTTCAGGTTCGTTTTCCCAGATCACTTGAGGAGCTTAAGACTTATGATGCCATTGTAATTAGTGATGTGGGCGCAAATACCTTCTTGCTGCAAAACCCCACCTTTTATCAAATGGAGATTATCCCGAATGCCCTGGATCATATTCAACAATTTGTAGCTGAAGGCGGAGGACTGCTGATGGTTGGCGGTTACTTAACCTTTATGGGAATTGAGGGCAAGGCGAATTATGCCAATACCGTATTATCCGATGTACTGCCGGTCATTATGCAGGATGGGGATGATCGGGTTGAAATGCCGCAAGGCTTTGCTCCTGTGGTTACAGAGGCGCATGCGTTGGTGGACTTTGGGGAATGGCCACGATTATTAGGTTATAACAAGCTCGCCGCCAAACCTGATGCCAAGGTGTTGCTTAACCATGAGGATGATGCCATCCTTACGGTCGGTAGCTATGGGAAAGGGAAAACCGCTGCTTTTGCCAGCGACTGCTCGCCTCACTGGGGCTCTTTGGAATTTATGGAGTGGGAGCATTACTCCGCATTTTGGTCGGGTCTGGTTAAATATTTGAAATAGGGGCTGAATCGAATCGGCTACTACCTAACCTTAGAAACCCAATCCCCTCGGGGGATTGGGTTCTATTAAATATTTGCTTCGTGAAATAAAAGACAACCGATGAACTCCTCCGATTACAGTTGAGAACTCCAAATCGCCGGAATATGGATATAATGATCATCTTCTTTACGAACATGAGTTGGTGGAGGTGTTGTTTCTCGAAAGGTGTATGAGGAGTTTGGTTTGATTGAATAGATGAGAATCCAAGGCAGACAGCTCTCCTTTGCGTAAGCAAAGGGGGGCTGTTTTTTTGCGGCAGAAATGAATTGTCCATACTGCTCTTAAAATACAGGTGCAAAACTTCTTAAACTAAGATAATCTAAATTTTAGAGATAATTGACAAATCCAAGGATACAGCCCAGAGAGGCTAACGAAAAGAGGCTGCATGATACAAGAGAGAGAGGAAGACCAATTCTTGCTTCTAACTAAATTGAAGCTACCCCAGTCCCTTGATCAATCGGTGCCTCGTCCCCGGCTGCTTGCACTATTGAATGCGGGACTTAACCGCAGGGCGACCTTTGTGACGGCTCCTGCCGGATACGGGAAAACAACGCTGGTCAGTGATTGGGCCAGACAGCTGGACCTACCCGTCGGGTGGTTATCGCTGGATGACAAGGATAATGACCTCATCCGATTTTGGAACTACTTGATGAAAGCGATCGAACAGGCAATCGGCAGGTTGTCAGACTCCGTTTGTGCCTCGAACGTAATGCTAAGCCCGGGCCAATACGAGCCATTTATGGTTGTTCTCTTAAATGAATTGAACCGCCTGAATGATCCGATTATTCTGATATTGGATGACTGGCATGTCATACATAATACGGATATCCAGGCGTCCGTTTCTTATTTTCTGGAGTATTTGCCTCCCCACGTGCATCTTTATTTCTCAAGTCGAAGCATCCATGGATTTCTCAAGTCGAGATGGATTAGTCGGGACTGGATCCAGGAAATTCATACTCGGCAGCTGTGTTTCAATTTGCAGGAGACGGTGGGTTTCTTCCAACACGTTGAGAAGAGAGAACTGCAAAGAGAGCAGATTGAACGAATCCAATCTCAAACCGAAGGCTGGGTGACAGGACTTAGGCTGATCTCGTTGTCTATTCATGATGATGAGTGGATGGGAGCTTTCAAGTATGTACATTTAAACCCGGAACGCGTCGAACTGTATTTATTCGAGGAAGTGTTTGAATCGTTGGACGAGCCAATAAGGCAGTTTCTGTTGAACGTCTCGATTTTACAGCGAATGAACGAGCAGCTTTGTAAGGTTGTAGCTGGCGAACATGGTGCACAGATGATGGCAGAGCTGGAAAAACGAAACATGTTCCTCATCCCGCTGGATGAGAACGGGGACTGGTTCCGATTTCACCATGTATTCGGCGAGTTTTTACTGAAGCAGCAGCGACGCCTTGATCCTGCGAAGACAAATGTACTCTTCCAATCGGCTGCAGCCTGGTGTGAATCGCAGGGACTGCTCGAAGAAGCGATAGATTACTACTTGGCCGGAGCCTATCATTCGGAAGCGATACGTCTGCTAGAACAGATGAGAAGTTTGATGGTTCGCAGGGAATTCTCGACCATGAAGGTTTGGTTGTCGGCGATTCCCGAGGAACTGCTTATGCAGTATCCTTACCTCTTTTTTTCGTACATTTTTTCGTTATTGTGGTCCCAGGAGCTGGAGCTGTCGGAACGGTATTTACAGCTAGCAGAAAAGCATTATGCTGCTTCCTCAGTGAACTGGAGCTCGGAAGAGAATAATCGCTTTTTGGGATATTTGTATTATGTAAGGAATTTTAAAGCAACCCAATATGACATGGATATGAAAAAAGGACTGGAGTATATTCATCTGTCTCTCCAGCATAGTCCTACAGGAACGGATCTGATCTTTGCATCTCCTCATATGCCACTATCTCCTTCTATATACAGGTCATACAATGGCAAGCGCGGCCAACATTTGCCTCGGGGCCTATCGGATACCTTCTTTTTGAGCATGATTGAGTTCATGAAGCCAATGGGCCTGCAGGATTCGGTCGTTGTTTGTTATGGTGAATTACTCTACGAACGCAACGAGTTGGAGCAGGCAGAGGCTTACTTGAAGCTGGGCCTACAAGGCACGAGTCAGGCGCATTATCAACCAGAGAAGGTATACGTTCCCGCGAGTCTTTTCATGTCACGTATCAGCAAATCCAGGCAGGACATCAGTCAAGCCGAAAAATGGCTGGAAGAAGCCTATAGAAGGGCGATTGAGGATGGTGCTAAGGAGGCCCCCATCTTGCTCGATATCGAAATAGCTCGTCTGCGAGTGGAATCAGGAGACTTATCTGCAGCTATAGAATGGAAGGATCGCTACAAGGTCTCCTCGGATGATCCGGTATCCGTATATCAGCTATTCGTCTATATCTTCCTCGTTAGAGTGTTGATGGAGACAGGCAACAGTCAGGAGGCATGGGCATTATCTGAGAGATTGCTGCAAATCGCGATAAAAGGTCATCGTCCGATGGACGCCTTGGAGCTCCAAGTGCTCCAGGCGATGCTGCTGCAGGTGAGGAATAAGCCGCAACAAGCGCTGCTGAAGCTGGAAGAGGCGCTTACATTTGCGAAACCCGATGATTATATCCGTGTGTTTGTTGATAAAGGCCATCTGGTAGCAGAGCTGCTGGCGGAATATGTCCAACATCGTCAAAAAGGGAATATTCGAGATAAAAATGCGCCTTCACTTGCCTATGTGCGGAGAATATTGTCCGCTTTCGGAGGAACAGCCGAATCTCAGTTACAAGGCAAAGCAACATTAGAAAAGCTTCTGACACCACGAGAATATACGATATTTCGCTATATGGAGGAAGGGATGGACAATCCGGCAATCGTTGAAACACTGGGCATCGGAATGGGGACCTTGAAGGCGCATATCAATCGAATTTACAGCAAGCTGCAGGTAAAAAACCGAGTTGAGGCGATTAAAAGAGGTAAAGAGTTTCAGGGTTAAACACGGAAGGTTGTAACAGCAGGCTCGCTGAACGGCGGGTCTCTTTTTATTTTGTATAACAGGACCTATAACCGGGGTTAGATTCAAACTATCGAAAAATCCAATATAATGTTCAACGTGGCAATGAATAAGGAAAGGAAGAAAAGATCAGATGAGACGTATCTTCTGTATTTCGATGGCATTAATTCTCGTGATAGGCATCATCCCGTTTCAAGCGTTCGCTAATTCGAATGATGCAATGTCCGGTAACGGGACGGCGAACAATCCTTACGTCATTACAACATTAAGTCAATTAAACGCCGTACGTAATGATTTGAACGCTCATTACAAGCTCGGAGCGGATATCGATGCTTCGGAGACAGCAAATTGGAGTAACGGGACTGGCTTTTTACCTATCGGCAACGTCGGAAACGGGAATAGCCCGTTCACCGGTGTCTTCGATGGGGCTGGACATGTCATCCGCAATCTGACCATTCATCAGCCCAAGATGGACATTGTTGGTCTATTCGGGATGGTAGGCTCCAACGGGGTGATAGACAACATCGCCCTCGAAGGAGGTTTGATCATTGGAAACAACCATGTAGGTGGGCTTGCAGGTCGCAATACTGGAACCATTGAACATTCCTACTTTACCGGAACGGTTAGAAGCCAGATGGGCATCGTCGGAGGGGTGGTAGGATACAATGGCATTCACGGTACAATAACCTCCTCTTACTCTACGAGTACCGTCGCCGGCACCAATTATGTCGGTGGTTTAGCAGGGCGTAATGACGGGACGGTGAGTGATTCCTACGCTGTGGGTACGATCAGTGGCACCTCTATAGTCGGGGGGTTAGTAGGGGATAATGAAGGTGGCGAAATACTCCGGTCATACGCGACGGGTGCCGTCAGCGGCAGCGCTGAACACGTCGGCGGACTGGTTGGTTATAATATTTCTGCCCTCATTAGCCAGTCATATGCCACGGGAGCTGTCCATGGCGGGAGTGCTGTCGGCGGTCTTGCGGGCAGCTCGGGCCATGGATCGATTATTCAGTCATACGCCACTGGCAGGGTCAACGGGAGCGATCATGTTGTGGGCGGTCTTGTTGGGAGTAACAGCGGAACTTTTAGCGACAGTTTCTGGGATGCTGATACTGTCGGCTTGGCTAACGCCTGTGGATACGATACATATGGATCTTGTACCGCGAGCAGCCTTACTACTGCGCAGGCACTAACTCAATCGAGCTATTCAGGTTGGGATTTCAACAATGACTGGTTTATGGTCGAGGACTCGACGCGACCATTCCTTCGTTCCGAATGGTCGTCCGCAATTGGGAACTCGCATCAACTGCAACTGATGGCTATGGATTTGTCAGCGAATTACACACTGACGCAAGATATTGATTTCGACACGACGTTCACTGACAACAGCCGCTCCGATATGTGGGCGACGAGTGCAGGGAACGGTTTCGGCTTCGGCTTTGAACCTATCGGTAATGACAGCACTCCGTTCACAGGTACGCTCGACGGCCATGGATATGATATTTCGGGCCTGTATATTAACAGGAGCAGTTTGTTGAGTGTCGGTTTGTTTGGTCATATTTCTAACGGTGAGGTTCGAGATATTCAATTAAAGAACGGGGATGTCACCGGTGGCCTTCAGACAGGCATGCTGTCAGGACGAAACGGCCCCAGCAGTCAGATTATGAAGGTCCAGGTTACAGGGAATGTTACCGGAGGAGATAAGACAGGTGGTCTGGTCGGGAATAACGACGGAATGATCGGCAGTTCTAGTTCGACTGCTACGGTCAATGGAATGAACGAAGTCGGCGGCCTGGTCGGAAGGAGCAGCATAGGAAGTGTTACTGGGGCTGTGTATACTACCGGGAGTGTTAGCGG
Source organism: Paenibacillus sanguinis 2301083 = DSM 16941 (assembly GCF_000374825.1). GTDB lineage: Bacteria > Bacillota > Bacilli > Paenibacillales > Paenibacillaceae > Fontibacillus > Fontibacillus sanguinis. Next base: position 19,050 of record NZ_KB895401.1, on the reverse strand, counting down.
AATCAGCCACATCGGTGGATTGATCGGCTTGAATGCGGGTCAGGTAAATAAGGCGTACGCCACGGGTCAAGTTGATGGTCAATTCAATGTGGGCGGATTGATCGGACTTCATGATATGAATAGCCAAGTTAACCTGTCCTTCGCCGCCGGGAATACTACCGGAATGGATTTTGTCGGAGGCCTCGTGGGGCGGAATGAGAGCGGCAAGATCAATGATTCGTATGCAATCGGTTCCGCCTTCGGTCGTTCCGATGTTGGTGGACTCGTGGGAAGGAATATCGGCGACATCAGGACCACTTATGCTGTCGGCGGTGTAACCGGCAGCAGCGAAGTCGGCGGCCTGGTCGGCCGGGAATTCGGCACGGTTACCGCGAGCTTCTATAATAAGGAAACGACTGGGCAATCCGATACTGGTAAAGGTGAACCGCGGGTGACGTCGGAAATGAAACAGCATGCGCTCTACGGCACTGAGTGGGACTTCAACGGAATATGGGGGTTACAGGAGGGAGCCATGTTTCCTGTTTTACAAGGAATTGCAGCTAGCCTGGATTGGGACGTTGCTCCACCAACCGTCTCCAGTGCGAAGATCGAACGTGAGCATCCGAACAACGTCATCGTGACCTTTGATGAAGAAGTCAGCCTTATTGATGTCGGGGGAATTACAATTACAGCGAACGGGAAGCCTGCTACTATTGCTCTGGTGAACGGATCGGGAACTCATACGCTTGTCTTTGAATTAGATGAAGCAATTGAAGAAGACCAACAAGTTTTTCTATCTTACGACAAACAATCTGGAAGCATTTCCGATCACGCAAACAATGCCTTGCTCAATCTAAGGGATCGGATCGTCGACAATCTGAGTCGTCCTGTTGACCATACACCGCCATCCATCACCATTACGATGACCACGGCCGATGGAATGGAGTATATTGATCGCACATGGAGCAATCAAACGGTTAATGTAAGTGCAGAAGCCTCTGACGAGTCTGGCGTCACTTCAATCACGTATTCACTTAACAACGGATTATCATGGAGCCCTTATTTATCTGATATCGTCCTACGCGAAGAAGGTGTTCATAGCATCTCGTTCAAAGCCGTCGATACAGCGGGTAATGAATCGATTGAACGACGCACAGTCTGCATCAGCACAACGGGAATAACATTGACGCCTGCACTGGTGAAGGCGGACGGAAGTGAATATACGAGCGGGGAATGGACTAGGTCAAGCGTAACCTTGAGCGTCTATGCCGAGTCGGGAGTCAGTAAAATCGCCAATCTGACCTACACTCTGAATGGGGGGACCTCCCAAGTTTACAACAACAAAGCCCCCATTGAAATATCAAATGAAGGCGAAACTAACATTCGGTTTGAGGCGTCCGATCAAGCGGACAATACGTTATTCCTGGACATTACGGTGAGAATCGACAAAACGCCGCCATCGATTACGATTCATCCTAATGGAAGTGACATGCAGGCAACATCGGCAACACCGAGGGTAACGGTCATTGATTCAGGAAGCAGCATAGATAAAGCCTCGCTGGAGTTTCACTGGACGACCGATTCGTCCATGCCCGCTACAGGCTGGAGACCATTTGTGAACGAGGCCACGCTTGGGAAAAGTGGTGTTGACGGTGATTGGTACTTGCATGTAAGAGCACAAGACCAAACAGGTAATGCGGTTAATATCACGTCCAGCCGGTATCGTCTGACAACCCAGAAGACGAGTGAAACAAGCGATGGAAGTCGCACTAACGGTAGTAATGTATATTCACTGCCGAGCAACACCTTTTTTGTAGGCTTGGAAGGAAGAACCATTGCTTTTGAGGGGGGACAGATTCTCATCCCTGCTAAAGCGCTGAAGAGGCCATTCTATTTATCCATAAATCTAACACTTCCAGATGATGATGAATTTCCCCTATCTGCAGGAGAACGATTAGCTAGTAAAGTTGTTGAGTTTAAGAGAAATGTATCTGGAAAATTCGATCAAGACGTAACCATCAGCTTGAAATTTGACGTCAATGCTATACAAGAAGGCAGTCATGAGCTCCAACTCCGTCAGTTTAATGCAGATACGAAGGAATGGGGGGCGCTGGATAACGTCAACATTGACTGGGGAGAGGGGATTATAAGTGGTACAACCGACCACTTTACTTCATTTGCGATCTTCGCGAGAACGACGGTGCCAGCTGAAATTGGTGTTTCATTTACCGATGTGAAAGGTCATTGGTCACAAATGACCATTGAGAATCTTGCAGAAAAAGGCGTTGTAAACGGCTATACAGACGGAAGCTTCAGACCTGACCGTACGATTAGCCGAGCAGAATTCGCCGCAATCCTGGTGCATGCATTGGGTCTCACTAGTAAAGGTAATAAGGACTTCGCCGATACAACGGATCATTGGGCGAGGCAAGCCATTTCAACAGCGTATTCTTACGGAATCATTCAAGGATACGATTCGGTTACCTTTGGTCCCGACAATTTCATTACGCGTGAAGAAATGGCACAAATGGTGGTTCAAGCTTTTCAATTGGACCAGGCGCTTGCCAGCAAGACTTTTGCCGATCAGGATAAGATTGCGGCTTGGGCACGGGAAGCGATGATGATTGCAGCAGATCATGGAATCATGAAGGGTTATCCAAACGACATGATAAAACCTAAATCTCATGCTAGCCGCGCAGAAGCGATTACCGTGATTTGGCGCTCCATGGAGACAAAAGGCTTCAATTAACGAGTGTCGTTTTATCGGTACAAGTTCTTGTCCCGAGCCAAGGATAAAAACTTGTACCGATTGCCGTAAAGGGCAGAATCCTCACCAAATCATTCAAAATAGTGGGTGTGAGTTCCGTCGAATCCGTGTGCTTCCTGCACTTGCTGATAAACCGTTCTATATCATACGGGTTTCCAGAATCAAATGGAGTAGGACGGCGGGATGACCAGCTCTGGCCGCAGTGACAGAAGCAGGTCATTGAAGTATGATAAGATCTTTATATAATGTGTCGGCAGAGCAAGGAGGAGCCATGAATCTAAAAAACCTTTTTTTCCATATTCATTATTGCAACAGGAGGCATCCGAACGATCCTAGGAAGCCGTGGACCCGCATCACGCGAACCCTTCAGCACCACGAGCTGGTTTTGGTGACCGGAGGAACCGGCCGCATAACTGTGGATAACCGAAGTCATACGGTGCAGGAGGGCATACTGTATTATATCCGTCCCGATGTTCTGCACACGTTCGAGAACGATGCCCGCGATCCGATATGCTGCTTCACGGTGCATTTCAGCTATGCAGATATCCGCTTCGATGACGGCACCTGGTCGGTCGGGGGCGAAGCGAATCCGCTTCCGCTGCAAGAGGCGCAGCCCCTTAGAAACGGCTATCAAACCGCCGATACGTTCAAAAAGCTGGTGGAGAGCTGGTATGCCAAGCAGCCTGGGTACGAGCTGATCGCGAAGGCGTACCTTCAGCATCTGCTGTTCGAAATTTTGCAGCTTCGACTGAAGCAAAACGAAAATCACGCCGTCAGCTTAAAGATCGAGAAAGTGATTGAATACATGCACCAGCATATCGGGCAGCGCGTGGCTTTGGCGGAGTTGGCGGAACTGGTCCATTTGTCCACGTATTACCTGTCCAGGGCGTTCAAGAACACGACGGGATACTCGGTCATCGAATATTTCAACAAAATCAAGGTGGACAAAGCCAAGGAACTGCTTGCCGAGGGAGACAAAAAAGTAAAAGAAGTCGCCGTGGAGCTTGGATTTGCGGATGAGTTTTATTTCAGCCGGATTTTTAAGCGAATGGAAGGGATCAGTCCTTCCGAATTTCACAGCAAAATTGTCCATGGAATTTAATATTATACATGGTGTAATGCCTTTCTTTCAGTTAATATATTCCTACAATATTGTTCATTGCGCATGCGCAGACATATAACTTTCACGGGTTTTAACAGAAGGAAGGCTTTGCTGTATGCCGATTTGGAAAAGAAATTTGCTCGTGTGCTGGTTCGGCATGTTCGTGACGGGGATCGGCATGAGCCAGATCGCGCCGATTTTGCCGCTTTACATCCGGCAGCTTGGGGTCGATGATCCAGGAGCGGTCGCGCAATATTCCGGACTCGCGTTCGGAATCACGTTTATCGTGTCGGCAATTTTTTCACCGATTTGGGGACTGGCCGCGGATAAATACGGGCGCAAGCCGATGCTGCTGCGGGCTAGCCTGGGGATGGCCATCGTGATCGGCTGCATGGGGTTTGCGCCGAATGTGCACGTCCTGATCGGATTAAGGATGCTGCAAGGGGTGATCACGGGGTATAGCACTGCCTGCACAACGCTGATCGCCACCCAAACGGACAAAGAACATGCGGGTTTTGCTTTAGGCACGTTGTCCACGGCCAACATCGCCGGTTCCTTACTGGGGCCGACGATCGGAGGGTTTATTGGGGAAAACTTCGGAATGCAAAACGATTTTTTTCTCACCGGCGCGCTGATGTTGGTCGCTTTTGCGACGACAGTGTTGTTCGTGAAGGAAAATTTTAAGCGGACGGAGGCCAAAGTACCGGGAATGAAAGAAATTTGGAGCGCGATTCCCGAGAAAAGCTTGACGGTGACTTTGTTCGTTACCTTTTTCGTCTTGAGCGTGGCCATGTATTCCGTGGAACCGGTCATCACCGTATATGTCGACCAGCTTTCCCAAGGGGCAAGCCATGTCGCGTTGATCGCCGGAATCGCTTTTTCGGCCTCGGGGTTGGCCAATATTTTGGCCGCACCTCGGCTCGGCAAGCTGTCCGATCAAGTGGGAACCCATAAAGTGATGCTGGTCGCGCTGCTGGCCGCAGGCATCGTGTTTATCCCGCAAGCTTTCGTTACGAACGCTTGGCAGCTAACGGGGCTGCGTTTTTTGCTGGGGATTGCGGCGGCAGGGCTGAGTCCGTCGATCAATACGCTGATCAAAAAAATTACGCCGGACGCCCTGACGGGGCGCGTGTTCGGCTTCAGCATGTCGGCCGGGTATTTGGGCGTTTTCGCCGGTTCGGTGATGGGCGGGCAGGTGGCGGGCTGGCTCGGCGTTAAATATGTATTCTTCACAACCAGCGCTTTGCTGCTGGCGAACGCGGTTTGGGTCTATTTTAAGGTGTACCGGAAAATGAACAAGGCGCAGGCAAGCGTTATGCGAAAGCAAACAAATGAATAGGAGAGCAGAATCATGATGGATTTGAAGGCGAGGGATATTGAAATCGGGAAAACCGCGCTGGTCGTGATCGACTTGCAGCAGGGGATCGCCAGCTCCGGGCGTCAAGTCGCTCCTTATACGAGCGGTCAGGTCATTCAAAACGCCAGCAAACTGGCGAACGTGTTTGCGGAAAAAGGCGGGTTTGTTGCGCTAGTCCGCGTTTCATCGTCCCCGGACGGCAAAGATGCGCTGAAGCCGCAAACCGATCAGCAGCTCGGTATCGGGCGATATCCCGAAGGCTGGGACATCATCGTACCGGAATTGGCCGACGTAAAAAACGCCCATGTCATTACCAAGCGGCAGTGGGGCGCGTTCTACGGCACGGATTTGGACCTGCAGCTGCGGCGCCGCGGCATCGATACGATCGTGCTGTGCGGGATTTCCACCTCCATCGGTGTGGACACGACGGCCAGAGAGGCGTTCCAGCACGGGTATCAACAAATTTTCGTCGAAAATGCCATGACCGCGTCAACGCGTGAAGAACATGAGTTTGTATGCAAATATATTTTTCCGCGGATCGGCAAAATCCGGACTACGGATGAAGTCGTTTCGGCTTTGAAATAAAATAAACCGGAACAGGTTGTCCCAAGCGCTTAAAGTAATAGAGGAGGAAAAGGTGGTGACCCAAATCTCCACTCATAGTAAACGGGGGAGTTTTGGGTCAATCAACAACAAGAGCACAACATACAAGTCAGCATTCTTTGCTATATATATGTACAAAATACGGGTTTTGTGAAAAAGTTTTAAATAAAATGAGATGGATCTCTACTTATAGAGTCTTTTTATAGCTGTTTACTCCATTCCACTTTTTAGTCCAGCACTTTCTATTCTTTGATCTGATCCATATTGTTCACGGCCGTTCTCATCTCTTCATCAGTCAGATGTGTGTAGATCATCGTGGTTTGGATAGAGGCATGGCCCAATTGGTTCTTCAGCCGTGGCACATCATTGTTCTCCTGATGGTATCTGGTCGCAAAGGAATGTCGCAAGGAATGCACAGTCAGTGCCGGCTTTCCAAATGCCGCAGCATATTTCTCGATCAGCTTCTCAATGGCCCGCGGCGTCAATCTTCGACTTTTACCTTTGCGCCCAATCGGTGCTGCCATAAACAAATATGTTTCTGATTTCTCCGGTTTATACCGGTGCTCGCGGATCATTAAATAATCATTCAGATCGGCCAAGGCCTGCTGACTGAAATAAACGTATTGCTCCTTGTTACCTTTACGAATGACACGTACCTGGCCTTTATTCATATCCAGGTCCTCAAGGTTAATTCCGGCAACCTCCGATAACCGCAGTCCGGAGCCAAGGATCAATGAGACGATGGCCGTGTCACGTTCCCGGTTGAATTCATGAAATCCAGCTAGCCGCTTATTATCCCGGTTCTGAACACCAAAATCATAAGCAACAAACTGCCGGAACAGTTCAAAATCATCTGATCGAAGAATTTTGCCTTCAATACGGTTAGCGATGGTTTCCTGGCTTTCCTTTATGGTATTAAATTCAATTTTGGCCATCACATTTCGCGTGAGATAAGGCTTTAGGTCTTCGGTTTCAGCTTTATTTTGCAAATAATCAAATAGTGACTTCAACGCCGATAGCTTGCGGTTGATCGTATATTTGGAATTATTCAATTGATATTCCAGGTAAGTAAGGAAGCTCTCGATTTCACGGACCGTCAGCTTCTCCAGTACGGATAGCTCCACGTCTGTGCGAGTAGGGGCAACAAACTTCTCGGCCACCAGCCAATCGAAAAAAATAATAAAGTCGTGGCAATAATTCAACAGCGTAGTATGCGATAATTTTCGCTTGCGCGTATCGATGTATTCATTTACATACCAAGGCAAATCAATCAGCTTATCATCAATACGGCTCATATAATGCGCTTTAGCGGCTTTATCCATAAAATGCACACCTCCGGATACTTCCATTATAATTGTCATATAATTATTCGTCAAATTAATATTTTACGTAATAATAAATATAGAGTAATTAACTAATTATCACCCCTCCAACTATTAACTTCGGTCACGACTCACGACTTCACTTCAATTAATCCCAGCCATCCATTTTCTAAAATCCGCCCATTATCATGCCGTTGGCCATACATTTTATTTTCTTCACTAATCATGATTCATCGAACTTGATTAGAACACGCCAGAAAGCGCATAGAGCTTGATTGGGCCGGATAACCTAAGCTTGGATACAATACAACTTTGGAGGAATGAATCCATGAATAGCCAGCGCGCCAAAGACATTGTCGCTTCCCCTACCATGGTGGAAGTGACCTGTGACGGAGTTCCAATCTATATTCAGCATGTTGACGAGCAAAATAAAACCGCACGGATCTATCCGCTAGGTCAACCTGAGAATGAACAAGAAGTAGCTCTTTCTCAGCTACACGAGCTATAAACAAAAGGAGGTGATGCTCAGCGGCATCCCTCCTTTTATCGTTAGATTAACTCCTCCGAATTAAAGTTAACATAACATTTATTATGTTCAATTATTGTATTTAATTATTCTTCTGATTGTTCTGTGCCGCAGGCCGTCTTGCCACCATCCACATGAGCGAGCAGTCCGATCGTTTTCTTCATCATTTGTCCGCCTAGTTCTTGAAGCTGTGAATTGGTGCCGGAATACGACCGCCACGCTGGATGAACGGTGCACAATTGAAGCTGTTCACCGGCATGATCGGTGCATATCCGAGCAAACCGCCAAATTCAACGATCTCGCCAACATCCTTGCCAATGACCGGGATAATCCGCACGGCGGTCGTTTTGTTATTCACCATTCCGATAGCTGCTTCGTCAGCAATAATGCCGGAAATAGTGGCGCTGCTCGTACTCCCCGGAATAGCGATCATATCCAGACCTACAGAGCAAACACAGGTCATAGCTTCGAGCTTCTCAAGCGTCAACGCGCCGCGCTGCACCGCTTCAATCATGCCGTGGTCCTCGCTAACGGGGATGAAGGCGCCACTAAGCCCACCTACATAGGAAGAAGCCATCACTCCGCCCTTTTTCACATTATCATTCAGTATAGCCAGTGCCGCGGTAGTGCCAGGTGCTCCCGCTTCCTCCAGCCCCATTTCCTGAAAGATTTCAGCAATGGAATCTCCAACCTCCGGCGTTGGCGCAAGGGATAAATCGATAATCCCAAAGGGTACGCCAAGCCGCTTGGAGGCCTCCTGGGCCACAAGTTGTCCGACCCGGGTCACCTTGAAAGCCGTGCGCTTGATCGTTTCGCAAAGGGTCTCAAAATCCTTGCCCTTCACATCCTCCAATGCCCGCTTCACTACACCAGGGCCGCTAACCCCTACATTGATGACGCATTCCCGTTCTCCAACGCCATGGAAGGCTCCGGCCATAAACGGGTTATCCTCTACCGCATTACAGAACACCACCAGCTTCGCGCAACCGATTGATCCCAGGTCTGCAGTCCGCTCAGCCGTCTGTATGATGATTTCGCCCATGCGCTTGACCGCATCCATATTGATGCCGCTGCGTGAGGAGCCTACGTTGACCGACGAGCATACCCGCTCCGTAATGGCCAACGCTTCAGGAATGCTGTCGATCAGGATGCGATCCCCTTGCGTAAAGCCTTTTTGTACCAGAGCCGAGAACCCACCGATAAAGTTGACGCCCACCTGCTTGGCCGCTCTATCCAGCGCTTCGGCTACTGGGACATATGTATCGGTCTTGAGCCCGCCTGCGGCGATGGAGATCGGAGTCACCGAGATTCGCTTGTTCACGATTGGCACACCAAATTGCTTCTCCAAATCCTCCCCAGTCTTTACCAAGTGCTCGGCACTGCGGGTAATTTTATCATATACTTTCTGATTGAATACGCTCATATCCTCATGCGCGCAATCCATCAGGCTAATGCCCATCGTAATCGTCCGCACATCCAGATTCATTTCCCGGATCATGGTATTCGTTTCCTGTACCTCTACGCGTGAAATCATGCTGTTCTCTCCCCTTTCTCAGATCCGGTGCATCGTATTGAAGATATCCTCATGCTGAAGCTTGATTTCTACGCCAATGGCTTCGCCCAGTCCCTGCAGTTCCTCTACCAGTCGTTCAAATTCCTTGGATGCCGCCGAGATATCCACGATCATCATCATGTTGAAATACCCTTGAACAATCGTCTGCGAGATGTCCAGAATGTTGACGCCGCTATCCGCCAGGTACGTGCATACCCTTGCGATAATCCCCACCTTGTCCTTGCCCAGTACCGTAATGATTCCCTTCACCGAAGCCTTCCTCCTTTAAGTTTCAACCCTGCCGCTAGCTTATCAGGCGAGTGTCTATTTCGCTTATTATGGCAAAAGTCGAGGAATTGTTCAATAACGAGGTTCACTGTGGAAAATAACCCATCTCTAAGGGAGATACACTTTTGCGTTTGGATTTCTGCCCAGCAGGTTCTAAATGAGCCCCAGGGTCTTCGACCGCACACTCCTGACGGTAACTCCCTTGCACAAGCTTAAGGTCAATAAAGTCCACCACTTGCTGCAACGAAGCAATCTGCTCGACAATATGCTCACGGTGCATTTTCATAAAATCCACCAGTTCGGGATAATCTCCAGGGTCCGCATCAATAGACACTTGCAGGAAGGGACGCATCTCCTCCAAGGGCATTCCCGTCTTCTTCAGGCAGCCGATCAGCTTAAGTGTCTCGATATCCTTTGTATAGTAAATCCGGTGGCCATTTTCCTTCCGCTTGGCGCGTGGCAGCAATGAAATCTTCTCATAATAGCGAATCGTATCCTCAGAAAGGCCTGTTCGTTCGGCCGCTTGCTTGATGGAAAATACCTCAGTGTCCGCATAAGTCATACTCATAGCCCCTATTCCTCCCTTAGTTTGTTAAGTCAAAGCCTATTCTTATTCCGAACCGTTTGCTTGAAGTCATTATATAACCTGGAGTTAACTCCAGGTCAAGCAATCTAAAAAAATATTCGTACGTGAATGTGGCTGCTTGACTTGGAGCCGACTCCAACATCTACACTGTTCCCTATTGACAGCCATACGATGCTGCTCAATTACATGGGAGGGATACACATGCTTAGAAATACAAAGGAACAAGTAGCTCTGATTACGGGGGCCAGTTCGGGCATCGGACTGGAATTAACTAGGAAGTTACTCAATGAAGGCTGGCAGGTCATTGCCTTAAATCGATCCGCGGTGCCATCTGGCGACATGCTACTGCAGCAAGCCATTCATAACGGGCAGTTTCGTATTTACACTGTGGGCGATTTGGCTGATTATCACAGTTTAAGATATGCCCTGCAAAAGGTTCGGGAAAAGGAGCCGTTCATCGACGTGCTTTTTAATAATGCTGGACGAAGCTTCCCCGAGCTCACCTATACCCCGCAGGGCCGGGAGACACACTATGAGCTCATGACCGTTGTGCCGTATATCATTACCATGGATCTCAAGGAACTTCTGCTGAAGGGAAATCTTAAAACCGTCATTAACACCTCCTCTACGGCCCTTAATATGATTAAATCCTTCGATCTTGAACAATTGCAGCGTCCGAAGAAGTTCCGCAAATTGTTGGGACCTTACGCAGCCTCCAAGTTGGGGCTATCACTATGGACGGAAGCCGTAGCACCCTTGCTGGCCAAGGAAGGCATTCTGATTCGCAGCATAGACCCAGGAAGCAATAACACGCTCCGCAAAGGCAAGAAGTCCGGACTGCCCATCTGGCTGGAGCCGATTATGCGCTATTTTTTCGCACCCCCGACGCATGGAGCCAGCTTGCTGCTTGAAGGTGCCTTAGGGGAACATCGTGGCAAGACAGGTGTATTTGTGAACAAAGGAAAGATTCAGTCGCTTCCCTTCAGGGCTTTAGCCCAACCCGTGCTCGAACAAGTCGAACAAATTTATCTGGAGGAATTCCGCAAAGTTCATGTATGACAAAAAGAGCTTTGTCCCCGGCCTGAGAAGGTCAAGGACAAAGCTCTTTGATTTGCCTAACGTTGCAGCCTGTCTTGATATTGCTTCTTAAGTAAAGCGAATAGAACGGCATCCACGAACTGATTTTTCTCGAAAAAGCACTCCTTCAGATAACCTTCCTCGAAGAAGCCCACCTTCTCCAGCAGATAGCGGGACCGGATATTATCCGGATCAATAAATGCTTCTACCCGGTGCAATCCACGATCCTCAAACCCGAAACGCAACACCTCTTGCAGCACCTCGCTCATGACGCCCTGTCCCCAATAAGCGGGGTCAAGCTCATAACCGACCTCGGCCTTCAGATGCGTCTCGGACCAGTTATGAAATCCACAAGTGCCGATTACCCGACTGCTCTTGGATTTGGCAATAATCGCCCACCGATAGCCTCTGCGCTCGGTATAACGGCTGTTCCAGGTCTGAATCAGCTCCTCCGCCTGCCGGAGCTCTACAAATCGTTCCAGATCATAGTATTTAGTTACTTCGTCCGTCGAGAAGTATTGAAATAGGTCTGCGGCGTCTTCCGAAGTTAGCTTTCTGAGAATAAAACGCTCTGTCTCAAGCTGAGGGAACAGTTTCATAACGGTCCGTCCTTTCTCCGTAGACTTTTGCTAAGTCCATTATAGAGGAAGGAACCGGACGAAAGAAAGGGCCAACCATTGTATCCGAGTTGGTAAGAGCCTGTGTGTACTTATAGTAAAGCAAGGCCTATCAGGCGGCAACAACCTCAAGCTTGATGCCAATGCCAAATGGGTCATGCAGGGAAATGCCACTTAGCTCCCGCTCATAAGGGACGTTAGCTTCCTCCAGACGGCTGATGACCGCCTCCAGTGCAGAAGTATCCGGCAGCGTTGTTGTGAAGTAGCGAATGCCAACCGCATCCTCAGGTGCTGGAGGCGCCCCCGCCCCGGCCCACAAATTAAGGCCTATATGATGGTGATAGCCGCCGGCAGAAACGAACAGTGCCGACTTGCCGTAATGGGCAGTCACTTCAAAGCCAAGCACCCGGGTATAAAATTGCTCCGCCTGCAGCAAGTCTCCAACATGGAAGTGAACATGCCCGATCCGTGTTCCGGCAGGCAGTCCGTTCCATGCTGCCGATTCAGAAATGGTCAGCAGGCTGTCTACATCCACTGGGTCGGTGGTCATGATGTATCCCCCGCTGCTATCCTTTTGCCACGTCTCGCGTGGACGGTCTGCATAGATCTCGATCCCGTTTCCGTCCGGATCGTTGAGATACAAGGCTTCACTGACCAAATGATCCCCTTGCCCCACCGGGACTTGGTGCTTGATCAAGTTCCGCAGGGCCAGTCCCAAGGACACACGATCCGGCAGCAGAATAGCAAAATGGTACAAGCCGGATACCGACATTTCGCGCAGGACCCGATATTCGGGGTTCGCATCCAGAATCAATAGCGATTGTTTACCATCCGCAGTAAGCTCAGCCGTTTGATCATACTGTTTTAATACTTGGAAACCAACCGTCTCACGGTAAAATTGGAGTGATTTCTGCAAATCTCTAACCTTCAAGCGTACAATACCAATTTGAGCAGCAGGATGAATAGGTAGTGGATAAGACATCATGAAGCGCCTCCTTCTAAGTAACTACAATATGGCATGGCTACCCAAGCCGAAGATCCATTGATTTTCAATAATCTAATCGATCGTGGTGTACATTTTAGTGTGTTGATCATGTAACCTATATAGTTACAACATCTTATTGTAATCAGTATAGTTACAGGTTGGCTATATGTCAATCACTAATTGCATTGCCGCCCCCGTCAATTCTACAAAAAAATGTCCCGGAACGAAACGGGACATTTTTAGAACAAGCTTGCGCTATATGACTTTGATTTTAGAAGATAGGTCATCTACAATATCCTGAAGCGTCACAGCCGCGAGTGTCTTCTCCATGGCCTTCTGTGCCGAAGAGAAAATGGGTTCGATGGAAGCCTGAATGTTACGCCCTACCGGACAATTGGGATTAGGGCGGTCATGTACTGCAAACAGGCCATCCTCTTCCACTACATGCACCGCGCGATAAACATCTAGCAGTGTAATGTCCCCCAGCTCGCGCGATAGCTTGGTTCCGGCTACGCCAGCTCGTACTTCCACCAGTCCCGCTTTATTTAGCATACCCATAATGCGGCGAATCACAACCGGATTGGTATTCACACTACCGGAAATAAATTCTGAGGTGCTTACACCTTCCTTGTTAAATTCAAGCAAGGACAAAATATGGATGGCAACTGAAAATCTGGAGCTGATTGTCATAACAGCACCTCCCCCTTTCCACTTCCTTGTAACAATATTAGTTACATATGCAGGGTAATGTCAATAGGCTTCTAAAGGCAAGCGCAGAAAGAAGCCGCCAAAACCGTACACAGCAATTACGGCCTGGCGGCTTAACTCCGCTTCCTGCTCAGTCATTTCACATCGGCGCGGCGGCGCAGAAACATAACCTCTCTGATCATTGTTGCTCAATCATCATCCATACACATGAATATCGCGAAGTTGCTTAGCTTGCTCAATATACGGACCTTCAGATAAATTATTGAAGGCCAGATGTGTTGCCCGCAAGCTGAGGAGTTTATCCCCTGGCTTTAAGCCAAATTGCTTCCAGGTGTGCAGAGGCAGTGTAAAGTAATGACTGCTATTTAGATATACCCAGCAGAAGGTGCGTTCCTTGAATGTGATAGTCTCCCCTTCGGGGATCGTGAACTGTTGGAGCTCAGGCATACTGGCAAAAATAGAAGCCAGCGGCGAGTTTGCAATCAACTCCTTGCATACCACGCTAAAACCTCTGACCGTATTTCGCCCTGTCATTAAAATAATGTTGGAATCCGGGTTAATATGGTACTCATGTAGGGCTTGATCCGGAAGGTAAAACGATCCGTCAGGAAGCACTTTGCTCCATGCGTAAAAAAACTTCCCGCCTTTGGCATTAACTGCCATGCATATCATCCCCCGAGCGTATTAAATAACTTAATGTAGGTTAATCATCGCCCAATTGCAGGGGCTGGAGATATGATTTTAATCACGCTTTCATTAAGGTGATACTAACGATGTAGGCCTTTACTCCGGTAGTTTTTCAATTTTGGAGGCAAAATAAGCCTTGTGCGCTCTAAGCACCACGATTTTGAGAATCATATAGACCGGAATTGCCAGGAGCATTCCCAAGATGCCGGCAAAATCTCCCGCTACCAATAGCAGGATTATTGTCGTAAGCGGATGGATGTTGATTGTCTTGCCATAAATATATGGCGAGATAAGATTTCCCTCCACCTGCTGGGCTATCACCACAATAGCAATGACCCAGATCACCATGGACGGTGTCACCGTAAAGGCCACAATGACACAGGGAATGGCTCCCAGTAGCGCACCGAAATAAGGAATGAAATTAAAAAGCGCTCCCACGATCGCCAGCAGCAGTGGATAAGGCAATCCAATCAGCCAGAACCCGATAAAGCTCATCAAGGCGAGTACGACCGCACTAATCATACGTCCGGCAATGAAACCCTTAAGCATATTATCAATATCATGAATGACACTGCTCCCATCCGTGCGGTACTTGGCGGGCAGCATACGTATTAAGGCCGGGGTGACTCGTTCATCCTCCTTAAGCATGTAATACAGGAAAATCGGCACCGTACCTACTACAATGACAAAATCATTCAAAAAAGTGAAAAAGTGTGATAGGTATCCGGAGATGGCTTCCACCGCTGAATTTAGATGCTGCGTAATTTTGTTGATCAGCTCCGGACTGCTTTCACTGGCTACCATAGAGAAATAAGCATTCTCACGGAAATCAGTCAGCTGCTTTTGCAGGCTGCTCATCAGCTTGGGCACGTTGTTCATGAACTCGATAATCTGATTTTGCAGCGGTGGCCAGACCACGATCAGGAATACCGTCACCACGCCCGTGAACAATAAATAGATCAGCAGGATGGACAACACCCGATTCAGCTTCTTCCCATCCAGAAACTGCACGATGGGTCGCAGTAAATAATACAGAAATCCCGAGATGGTGATTGGAACGATCAGAATGCTGAACAACGTGACTAATGGGTTGAAAATAAAGCTGACCTTTGACAACAAATAGATCATGGTCAGCAGCATAATTATTCCAAGTGATGTACGGTAAAATGGGTGTTGCAGCATGTTGCTTCTCCCCTCCCTCCTTCTTGAATTTAAACATCTGGGAACGGGCTTACTGGCGGTGATGTCCGCTATATCAGTTGAAGAAATCAGTTACGCAAAAATCAGACGAAAAATCACTTTACTATCACTGTTGCTCATAAAGTATCCCAAGCGGCATCCAGCAAGGTATCGAACCACACATCCTCCTGCTCGATCTTGGCATCAACGTCAAGAAGCTGCTCCTCGATACCAGGCTCTGCAGCATAATGGAGACTGTAGTCCCAATCATGGCCCCGCTTGCTGAAGAAAGAGATTTCGTAGCTCACCTTGTGGCCTTCGACCTCAAATATAGTCTTGCCCATATAGCTTCCGTCTTCCTGCCGTTCCATTTGTGCGCTTACAATATGTAGTTCTTTCATAAAAATTAGCAACCCCTTTATGTGGTGAATAACTTTTTGGCATGTACATTCTTATTGCAATATCGTACCATGTTTTATGTCAATATCAATATGCAGAACTTATACAGAGGTGGATTACCCTTGCCAAAACCCCAAAAATCGTTGCTCACTCCTGCCAAAGTATTAACCTTTGGTTTTGCCCTTATGATTATCATTGGCGCATTCCTGTTGTCGCTTCCCCCTGCTTCAGTGGGAGGACGAAAGCTCGACCTGATTGATGCGTTCTTTACCGCTACTTCAGCCACCTGTGTTACGGGACTGACCGTCGTTGATACGGGAACGCATTTCAGCTTGTTCGGACAGATCGTTATCTTGCTGTTGGTGCAGATCGGAGGACTCGGCTTCACAACCATAGGCACGTTAATTCTCTTGGCCTTCAACCGCCGTATCTCCCTGCGAGATCGATTGCTGCTTCAGGAGGCCCTGAATTACCATCAGATGGGTGGTCTGCTGCAATTGATCCTGCGCATACTCGCTTACTCCCTGACCATTGAAGCGGTGGGAGCGCTGCTGCTTGCCGCCAGATTCTCCTATGATATGCCAGTGGGACAAGCGTTCTATTATGGTATCTTCCATAGTATTTCCATCTTTAATAACGGCGGATTTGATCTGTTTGGCAAAATTCATGGCCCCTTTAGTGGTCTGGCCGAGTATGCTGGCGATCCGTATGTGAATATTGTCGTTATGGTTTTGATTTTTCTTGGCGGGATCGGCTTTATCGTCATTTCAGACCTGCTGGGGTATCGGCGTACCCGGCGTCTGGCCCTGCATACCAAAGTGGTCTTAACGATGTCGGTCATCCTGACAGTGGTTGGAGCCCTGCTCCTGTTGCTTAACGAGGACGGCAATCCTGATACTTTTGGAACAATGAACTGGATGGACCGTGTGTTTGCCAGTCTTTTTCATTCTGTCAGTTCAAGATCAGGAGGCGTCAGTACGGTAACCATCGCTAATATGGAGCAGTCCAGCCAATTCCTCCTGATTCTTCTGATGTTCATCGGAGCTGCTCCCGGCTCTACCGGAGGAGGAATCAAGGTTACCGTGTTCGCCATTTTACTGGGTGCCATGTATGCCATGATCCGAGGCAAGGAGGATATCGTCTTCTTCCGTCAACGCTTGTCCAAGGGCTCAATTATCAAAGCGATCACCCAAACCTGGCTCGCGACCTTCCTGGTGGTCTTCGTTGCCATGACTCTGTCCGCGCTGGAGGACCGCTCCTTCCTGGCCCTGTTGTTCGAGACGACCTCGGCCTTCGCCACGGCAGGACTGAGCCTTGATCTGACGCCGCGCCTGACCGATATTAGCAAGGTTATTCTGTGCATCGTCATGTTCCTTGGACGAATTGGTCCATTGACCTTAGCCTACGCCTTCACTTCTAAATCCAAGAAGGAATTATTAAAGTATCCGGAAGGCAAAATTATTATTGGGTAACCTTCGCCAGGATGCCTTGAATTACAATTGTTATTCGATTGGTGTATGATAGAACAATAACTTTATTAGTATGGAGGAGAGTTCGATATGTCCGATTTTCAAACCAAACTGGAGAAATATGCAGAATTAGCTGTCAAAATAGGTGTCAATGTCCAGAAGGGACAGACCCTGATTATCAATGCCTCCATTGATTGTGCGGAACTGGTTCGCCTGATCGTCAAGCAAGCCTACGAAGTTGGTGCTCGCTTTGTTAAGGTGAACTGGAGCGATGACACGGTCACTCGTCTTCGTTATGATTTGGCTGCCGAGGAATCCTTCCTGGACGAGCCAAAATGGTATGCGGGAGAAATGCTGGAATATGTGAAGAATGGAGCAGCCGTGCTGCACGTGATGTCCTCTGATCCCGACCTGCTGAACGGTGTTTCTACTGAGCGCCTGACTAACCATCAGAAGGCTTATGGCAAGGTGATGAAGGAATATCGCCAATTGCAGATGGCTGACAAATTCAGTTGGTCCATTGTGGCTATGCCATCCAAGCCATGGGCTGATAAGGTATTCCCTGACTTGGCGGAATCCGATCGCGTCAATGCGCTTTGGGACACTATTTTCCGTACTGTACGCCTGGATCAGCCGGACCCGATTGCGGCTTGGAAACGTCACATTGATAACCTTAAGAAAAAGTCAGAGTATTTGAACAGCAAACGTTATAAGAAGCTTCATTACATAGCGCCAGGCACAGATCTGACCATTGAATTGCCGGAAGGACATCTGTGGGTAGCTGCGGAAAGCTATAACGCACAAGGGCACACCTTCCTTGCTAATCTTCCTACGGAAGAAGTATTCACAGTTCCCCATAAGTCAGGAGTGAATGGTACTGTAACTGCGACGAAGCCGCTGAGCTATCGGGGAACAATTATCGATGGCTTCTCGCTCACCTTCGAGAACGGACGTATTGTGGACTACAAGGCAGCTGTCGGTCAAGACGTCTTGAAGCAGCTCGTTGAACTGGACGAGGGCTCACGGTCCCTCGGTGAGGTAGCGCTGGTCCCGCATAACTCCCCTATCTCCCAGTCCGATATCCTGTTCTACAATACGTTATTCGACGAGAACGCCTCCAATCACTTGGCGATCGGCAATGCCTACGCCTTCAATCTGGAAGGCGGCAAGGAGATGAGTCAAGAGGAATTGGCAGAACGTGGACTGAACGCCAGCTTGGCGCATGAGGACTTTATGATTGGCTCGGCCAAGATGGACATCGTTGGCATTACGGCCGACGGCAAGGAAGAGCAAATCTTCCGGGAAGGTAACTGGGCATTATAAAAGTGGCCAGAATTGTCCCCGAAGTAGGGTAAGACGGGGGATTACTCCCCCGGACTCCCCGTCAAACCGTGCATGCTGATTTCTCGCACACGGCTTTCCTTCGTCAGCTCCCCATCCTCAGGAGTGAGCTGTCTTCATCCGTCGCCAGACTGCAAATTTTACCCCTGAATCAGGAACGCGTGATGAGCAAGCTCGTCAGAACAGAACAAAAAGGAGTCCTTGGATTGTCCTGGGACCCCTTTTTTCTTGTACGCCCAGCATGGGCGTCATCTCTAGGGTGAAAGTCCCGAGCGGGGGCTGGCAAGCGCCTACCGTTAGCCAAGGGCAAGGGTGTCCACCGTGAGGTGGAATCTGAAGGAAGCCGGAGGCAAAAGCACGGCCTGAGGTACACGAATCCAATTGGAGGCGGTCGCAGTCGGATGAGTCACCAATACATGACGAAATCCAAAGCTGCCAAGGGCTGTAGCCGTAGACTTGGGCAGGCACGGGCGGAAAGATGGCGTTCTTATCTGGGGAGGCCTGTC
>NZ_KB895400.1 GCF_000374825.1 Paenibacillus sanguinis 2301083 = DSM 16941 | reverse complement strand
AGGTTGAATGAAGCCAGGGACTGAGTAGCGCAGCGTACGTAGTGGGTACGTGAGCAACGGAAGGCCCGGCTGAATTCAAGATTCGACGCCGAATCTACTCCTCGAACTGCTCCGTCCTGGGAAGACGACTTTTTGAACTACCTCTTTGAATATGTGTTCAAAAAGTAGGGTTTTCAGGACCAAGAAGGTTGAATGAAGCTAGGGACTGAGTAGCGCAGCGTACGTAGTGGGTACGTGAGCAACGGAAGGCCCGGCTGAATTCAAGATTCGATGTTGAATCCACTCCTTGAACAGCTTCGTCCTGGGAAGACGACTTTTTGAACTACCTCTTAGATGTAGAAACGCTTCTCCAGTTCCAGCAGCCCTTCCCGCACCTCTTCCAGCGGCAGGCCGCCTTCCTCCAGTTGTTCAGGTGATAGCGTCAGCAGTCGCTGGTAAAAAGCGTCTGCCTCCTCCTTGGAAATGGATTCCTCCGCCAGCAGGCGATACAATGCATTCTCGGCCTGGTCGTAACGGCCTTCGCTTTCCTCCAGCTTCATGAGCAGCAGTTCCGTTTCTGGAGGCAGGCGGTAGGATTTAAGCAAGGCTTGCAGTTCGGAGACAGCATCAGGCCAGTTCCATAACGAACGATCCGCTCCATGAAGTCCTGTTGCCAGATACAGGTGCAGCGCCTTCATCCAGCGAGCTCCCGCCTCTTCTTCCTCCTGCATAGCCAGACAAATATCGCCCTCTTCTTTAAGCAGCCTGGCCAGACTTTGCAGCTTGTCCGCCTCCAATTCTCCGCCGCTATGGAACAGCTTTACGATATCCTTGGCGGACAAGGTATCCAGCAAACGGGCATTCAGGCGGAATTGTCTCTTGTATAGCTCATCCAGCGACCATAATGCCTCGGTCAGCTTCTTGTTTTGTCTCAGCATAAAAACCTTGCCCAGCACTTCCGTCATTTCTTCGATCATCCGCACCAGATAATCTCTTCGCAGCATCTCCCAATCTCCTTCCTAATTCCTGGGCAAGTGCAAACGCCCCCAGGGAACGTGAATGCCTAAGCCCGGAGTTCTGAGAGAAGCTCCGGGCTTAGGCATCAGTTCATTCAGGTTCTCTAAAAGCGTGGCGACAATAAAGAACCTGCGGTCGATATGGGCTTGTACTCGCTGCTTCAGCTCCATATCGGCCTTCCAGCAACCTGTTCGCCAAACTTCTAAAGTCATGGCTTATCTTGTCAGCCATCATGCCTCTTCTGATTGTTCCGATACACTCCGCAAAAAATCAGTAATGACAGCAGCCAATTGCTCGGGTGCTTCATACATGCTCATATGACCGGCCCCCTTAATCACCGCCTTGGCAACCTGCGGGCCTTCGGTAGTGAACAGCTTGGCCAGCGGTACGACTCCGTCGCTCTCCCCGGCAACCAGCAAGAGCGGAAGGGAGGACTTCTCCATCACTTCCCTGCGGTCCGGCCGTTCACGCATAGCCAATGCTGCCCCTTCCGCTCCTTGAGGGGGAGTGCGGTAACCGATCTCCTTCACCCGGTCGATCTCGGAGGTAAGCTTCTCCAGATTATCCGGGGCAAACAGTCCGGGCACAAGCCCATCGACAAATTTAGTAATCCCTTCTGAACGAATGGAGGTCACGGCATGAAGTCTTTTCTCCTTGGCTTCCTCGGTATCAGAATGTCCGGTTGAATGAATCAGGCCGAAGCCGCGTAAACGGGAAGGGTAGCGCTCTGCCAGCGACAGCGTTACGTAGCCCCCCATAGAATGCCCTAACAATGTATATGTTGAAATCCCCAGCTTGTCGAGCAGTTCGGCTACATCATCGGCCATTTGCTCAATCGTATACGCTCCAAGCGGCGCATCCGAGGCTCCATGCCCACGCAAATCAGGTGCAATAACCTGATACTGATCAGCAAGCAGCGGCTGAACCTTCTCCCAGTATGCGGAGCTGCCGCAAAAGCCGTGCAGCAATACTACAGTCTCACCTTGCCCTTGGCTCTCATAGGCGATCGAATTACCGTTAACCGTTATCTTGTCCATGTTCGCTACCTACTTTCTCTTTTGGGATTAGTTAAAGAGGTTGTTCAAAAAGTCGTCTTCCCAGAACGATGCTGTTCAAGGAGTAAACTCAACATCGAATCTTGAATTCACCCGGGCCTTCCGTTGCTCACGTAGATCTGTCTACGCTCCGCTACTCAGTCCCTAGCTTCATTCAACCTTCTTGGTCCTGTAAACCCGACTTTTTAACACGTACTTAAATCATTTTCTTTATTTTGAATCACTATGGAACACTGCTGCTGCAGCATTCGCAATCTCTTCGGCCATTTGCATGACCTTGTACAGCGAAGTCATTTGCAAGGTCCAGTAAGGCTTGGGACCCTTGACGTTTACAACGGCAGCCAAGCTGTAATGGCCTACCTCCGGGAGGTTCCCTCCAACGGATCTGGCTGGCTGCAAGGGTTGTCCGGAGACCAGATAATACCCCAGTGATTCCGCCGTTCCCAGGCAAGCATCAATGGCGACGACAATGCTGTCCCCGTCCATTTGAGATAAACGCCTCTCCAAATTAGTTGCATCGCAAGGCTCGCGAAGTGTGCCAATGACGCGAGTAAAGCCTAGTTCGGTCAGTCTTGTCCCCACCATCGGTCCTAACGCATCACCGGTTGAGCGATCAGTACCGATGCACAGGAAGGTTATAGCTTCTCCGTCATGGCGAAGGCGAATCCCGGTAAAAAAACCTTTTAATCCAGCTCCGTCCAGCTTCGTCCGGTCCAGCCCTGTTGCTGGCCATTCCTTCCGTTCTCCCACGGTTCAGTCATCGCCTCCTTGTCTTGGTAAAGGGCAGCCCATACCTATTTGCCTTCCGGTGTAACCTAATTTGATTGTAACGCACCTGTGCCATTCATCGCAAAACTTCATCTGGCTGCGGTTATCATGGTACAATAGCGGAAACCCCTCACCGGAAGGATGAAGCAATCATGGATTTATCTCTGAAAACCCACGAAAATATTGAGTACATGATCGAAGCGATCAAGAGCAAGCTTAGAATGGCCTCAGGCGCAGCCATGACGGCCTCGGCCTTCCACACGGATCAGTATGACGATATCCGTGACGTTTACGACATCGTGATGAGCAAAGAACGGCTGAGCATCTCCGAAGTAGAAGCGTTAGCCCAGGAGTTGGGACGGCTTCGCCACAAGGCATAAGACGTAAGATTAAGCAAGCTTAAAGGCGGCTTCGGACTGGCCAACCTGCCAGCCCTCGTCATTATGAATGGCGGATGGGAACGCTTCGCACAGCCTGCGAAGCGTCTCTTCGTTCCCATACCCTAGCTGCTCCAGCACGGTTAAAGCGATTAACCCCCATTCCTCCTCAGAGCCGTCCTGAATCTTGAAGGTCACGCCCAGACGTTCATGACGCAAAGCAAAGGCATATACTCCCTTGAAGCCACCCTTCGCTACGATGTTGTCATCCTCCAGCAAGATGGAATCGATGCGCCCCGTGCCGGCTACCAATTTGGGATATCGGTTCATGGCTCTGGCAATGGTATTTGCTGCACTGGCGGTGTCCGGGTCAGCAATCAGATCAGGACACGCCAGCTTCAAGTAAGCCCCCGCTAAAGCGGAAAGGGGCAGGGCAAAGACCGGAAAGCCGCAGCCATCTGTGCCCAGGGCAATTTGTTCCCGGGGGATATCCGCCAGCTCCGCTAAGGTACTCAAAATTTCCTGTTGCACCGGATGCTCCGGCAAATTGTAGGTATCCAGAGATTCGCCCTTTAGCTTGCAATACGCTTGTACACCAAGATGCTTGCCGGAGCAATTGTGGTACAAGCGTCTTCTCTCTCCTCCCTGGCGCAGCAATTGCTCTCTTGCCGAGCTGTCCAGCGGCAGGCTTGGGGCACATACCAGCTGCTCTTCTGCTAACCCCACCTTATGGAGCAATCGCTCCAGCACCTCCACATGGGCAGCCTCGGATCGATGAGAGGCAGCCATTACGGCAATTTCCTCATCATTTAAATGGTAAGTCTTATGAATGCCTGCCCGAATGCCCGGAATTGCCTGAATCGGCTTGGCCGAGGAGCGCGTAAATACCATAGCGTGAGGGTTGCCAACGTGCCCTTGCACTTCGCCTCGTTCATTTATTACACATATATGCCCATAATGGGCGCACTCCAGAATACCTGCTCGATATTCTCTGATTAGCAATGCTTCTTGATAATCCATGGATTCATTCTCTCCTTATACCCGCTTGCTTACCTACCACAGTATAGTATAGCTGTGGCCCAATGGCTACAAGCAGTCAGAGGAGAATATCGGAATATGCAGCCGTCAGTATCAGAAAAGATGGAGGATTAAAAAACGCTGCCCAAACCTTGCAGCAGCGCATAAACACCTGTTTATCCATTTACATGGTAATCGTCCATTATTTGCTTCAGCTTCTCCGTGGCCCGCTTCTGAATTCGGGAGACACTCATCTGGGAGACTCCCAGCCTCTGGGCAATGGCCCGCTGGGATTGCCCCTCCTGAAAGGCTAGCAGCAGCACTTCCTGTTCCTGGGCCTTCAGGTGTCCCAAAGCCTCCTGAAGATCCATGCGGTTCTCTACGGCATCATAATCATCCACGTCCGCACTGATCAGCTCGCCAAGCGTTGCGGCGCTCTCGTCCGCAGACAAAGGAGAATCGAGAGAGACATAATGGTAGCACTCTCGTCCAGCAAGCACCTCCACCGTCTCTTCTACCGACAGTTCGAGGAAATCCGCAATTTCCTTCACATCAGGGGAACGCTCCAGCCTCATGGTCAGCTCATCAATGGCCTGCTGAACCAAGGCCCCCTTCTCCTTGATGCGGCGCGGCACCTGAATATACCAGGATTTGTCGCGTAAATAGTTCTTCATATGCCCGATCATACTCTTCATCGCATATGGCTCAAACGGGATACCCAGCTCACTGTCATACTGCTGCAACAAGCGAACAAGCGCCATTTCGCCAACTTGATACAGATCTTCGTAGAGATCGGGCCTATTGCGAGCAATTTTGCCAGCGGCCATCTTCACCATTGAATCATATCTGCGAATCAGCTCGGTAGCAATTTCATTGTCTTTCGTCGCCTGATACTGTTTGATCAGACGGACAGAATCATTCAAAGCGCCTTGGGGAGTCGCTTTGTGGGTCATACAGTCTCCTCACTTCTCTGGAGCTTGCGGACCATCATCACCTTCGTTCCTTGTCCGGGCTGGCTCTCCACGCTGACATCATCCATCAGCGCTTGCATTAAATAGAAACCTAAACCTCCGATAGGTGCCTCGCTAAGCTCCTTGTCATGCAAGGTTACGCGCCCTCCGTCTGTGCCCCACGGCTCAAAGCTCTCCCCTTGATCCTTGACCGTAATGGATAAGGCATCAACCAGTATGTCGAACGTGATCTCCATCGTTCCGGGCGCATGCTTGTATGCATATAACACAGAATTGTTGCACGCCTCGGATACCGCTACCTTCATGTCCTCGATTTCTTCATATGAAAACCCCATTTTGGAGGCCACGCCATATAAATTCAGCCTTACGATATCCACATTCTCAGCAGTTGCCGGCAGGCTGATGACGATTTTCTCTGCTTGCTCTATCATTGCTTCTCTATCCTTTCCTTAGTGGGAATTCTCCTGTGCGGCGAAGAACTTAGCGATCCCGGTCATTTCAAACAACTTGCGAATGTGATCCGGGGCTTCCTGGACGTAAAACCGCGAGGCCATCCCCTGTCTCGCTTTCAGAATGGACAGCAATATGCCGATGCCCGTGCTGTCAATGTATTTCAGTTCTTTCAGATTGATGACCAAATCAGCTTCATCATTACCTACCAGCGGCTCCATCAATTTGCGGAAATCAGGGGCTGCGGACAAGTCCAGTTCACCTCGCAAATATACGATATGAACCCCATCTTCCCACTGGGGCGTTGCAGAAAATTTCTCACTTTTTCTTGTATTCATCCGTCTTCTCTCCTGAAATAAGTTTTCTTATTACAACATAACCCAGCCTGTACCTCCCTGAATCAAGCCAGATACTTCCACTATTTTAACGAAATCCATACTAGGCATTTGTCATCTTCCCGTTCCTCAGGGAACGCATCACCAAAGAATAGCTTGTGCAATTCTGCTTCATCAAATTGATGGCAGTCCACATCAAGCTGTTCCTCCAGCCAAGCCTGGCGCTCCTCCTGCAAATCCGGCTGCGTATCCGTCAGCCCGTCCGTATACAACACAATATGCCCCTCCCCTTCATAATACAGGGTCTGCGGCTCGGTCTCGATGTAATCAAATAATCCCACGGGAGGGCCAACCTGGTCCATCCGGATAAGCTCGCCGTTGCCTTGATAGAATAACGCCGGTGGATGTCCGGCATTAACGTAATCAATTTTGCGGTGACGGGTGTCCACCACCAAGTAAATAGCCGTAAAATAATATTGAATGAGCTTGCTTTCAATATGTAGTTGAATAAAACGGCGGTTAAGCTCCTGAATAACCTTCTCCGGCTCAACATACGTATGCACGGTATCCTTCAGTACAGAAGAAATGAACATACAGAACAAGGACGAGGAGATGCCATGGCCCATCATATCAAGCAAGATGACGGCATACCTTCCATCGCCAAGCGCATACCAGGAGTACAAATCTCCGGCTAGCTCGTAGGATGGCTTATAGATGGCGTTAATCTCAATCTCATCCTCCCGGATCGGTGAGCTAAGCACCGCGCTTTGTACAAGGGAGGCCAGCTTTAGCTCCTCCTGAATACGTTGATCACGGTTGCGATGCCAATCCTTCTCCACCTTTAGCCGAAGCGCCAGGCGAATCCGGGCCATCAACTCCACCTTGTTGATCGGCTTGGTCACATAGTCGACCGCCCCGGCATCCAGCGCTTCTGCCAGTTTATTGGAGTCACCTACCGCAGTAACCATAATAACCGGAATCTCCCGTAGATGCTCGGAGCGCTGTAACAAGCGGCAAGCGGTGATGCCATCCATCTCCGGCATCATCATATCCAGCAGGATCAAATCCACATCTGACGGGCCGCTTTCCTCTATGGAATCCAGGTTCTTGACACCGAGCCGCTCAAACATCTGCTTGGCCGAGGATACAGCAATTGTATTCCGATACTTTTCCTTCTTAAGTATTTCACGCACGATAATAACATTGGTCATATTGTCATCAACGATTAAAATTCTCATGGCAATCTCCCTGTCAAAAAATAAAGGGAACGGAGTGTCCCCCATTCCCTCTGGATACGGTGCAGCTCTTTCCCGTGAACCAGCCTATTAACTTATATTACCCTTACGAACCAAAATGAAACAGCTTATGACCGGTATCTGTATCCATATTGTCCTAATCCCGATATTTCTGCCATACATCCGCAGCCACATCCACCCACTTCATCCAGCCAGCTGGCTTACTGGCACTAGCTTCGTGTGGGCTTGCAACTGCTGGAGGCTGTACTTCCGGCCGTGGTATTATCGCCGTTTTGGCAGCTTCCCTCCGTGCACGTTTCCGGCTTTTGATTCTTCCAGCCAATGCCACCGATACCTGCTTGGTAGCCAAGGTGACCTCGTTTAAGACCTCTCCGGCATTTTTGACCGATTCCAGCACGGGATCAATTTGCTTCATCTTATGCTGCAGGTCGCCCGTCAAATCATTGGCTTGCTTAACGATCTGCTTGACCTCAACGCCAAGCTCGTCGATCGTCTTCTGCACCTCCTGCAGTGTTGTTGTTGTCGTGAGCAGCGATTGCTCCGCTGCCTTCAACGTTTTGATCAGATACACGACAAGCACTACGAAGGCTACCGCCACAACTGCCACACTAATCTGCCAAATCATCCAGGTTCCTCGCTTTCCGCTGCTTGTTTTGTCAAGCCTGCTTCTTCTTTAACTATAACACGAAATTTACCAACTAAAACAGGTAACGCCGCTTTGACGTTGACCTCCCCAGAAGGGAAAGAACGTCCAAGCGGCGCTAGCTTTGATAATCGTATGATTATTTCAGTACACTTCCCCCATAGAGAAAGCGGTGAACCCAAGCTCCGTCGAGCTTGTCCAATATGACTCCGCCAGATTCCTTAGAGTAAGTGTGCAGCAGCTTGCCGTCCCCCAGGTACATGGCCACGTGAGTAATACGGGCGGTTGATTTATTGATGCCTTGGTACGATTTGGCGGACGAGCCTTTATAGCTCATGAAGAAGACCAGATCGCCCCGTTTGAGACTATCGATATTGTAAACTGCAGTGTCATTATCCTTAATATATTGTCCCTGCTTGCGAGAGTCCGTAGGCAAGGTGATACCCAGGGTCTCCTTAAAAATTTGCCGGATAAAATCAGAGCAATCGAAGGTGGTTGTCGTATTGCGGTTGGACCCAAATTCATAAGGGGTGCCCAAATATTTCATCCCGGTCTCAATAACCTGATCAATCTGTCGGCTGATCCCGCTACCAGGGGACGGCTGAGGCACTGTAGGCTGATTCTGGCCCTCAATACTTAAGTATTTGTCATTCGTACTGACATAGCCAGTCCGTCCATCCGAAGTACGTACCTTATAGAAGCTGGCATTGCTTTGCTCAAGAATGGTTAAAGATGTCCCCTTGCTAAGCATAGTAATTACCTTGCCCGAAGTTGACGGTTTTGAACGCAAGTTGACGCCATACACCACTTTGGCCGACTGCTCCAAGGAAGGCTGAGTCGGGGCAGGAGTAGAGTTAGCATTCACTTTAATGTATTTGCTGTTGGCACTGACATAACCAACTGTTCCATCCTCCGATTGGACCTTGTAGAAATATTTATTGCTTTGATCCAGAACGGCAACTTCAGAGCCTTCCTTCAAAAACCCGATGATTTTACCGGAAACAGAGGGCTGGTCGCGAAAATTGACGCCACTAACGATATATCCTGTAGCCTTCGCTGACGCAACCGTCGCCGCCGCAGCCTGATTGGGAAGAGCTGTATAAGAAGAGAGAAGAAGGGCACTCAACAATGTGATCGCTACGCTTCGTTTCATAAAAAATCAAATCCTCCTACATGTAGTAAGTTCTTGGTGCGTTTGGACTGGTTTTCTTGATCTCTCCTTTCTTTGGACTTGCGTCCATTATATCCCTTGTCGAAAGATGTCTAAATCGGTCGTTTATCATGTAGCCTGGAAAGCAAAATACAAGTCTAAAGTCCTGTTTATTGGCATGCCTTCGTTATTAAAAAGCGACTAAATACCCAAAAAATCCTCATATATTTCAAATAGATGAATATCATTCCATTTGTTCACGTCGAAAAAGTTTCTTTTTTGTAACCATAGCCCCATATTTTGGTCGCACCTACTGAATGTTGGTAATTATTTCATATTAAAAATGAGCGTGATAAACAAGCGTAACAAAAAACCGAACCAGCAAGGAGGGCTCCATTTATCCCATCCTGCGGTTCGGTTTATAGCTCAATCCAAACAATATGCTGTATTCACGGGTCCTTTGGTTCGACATGAACATGCACATGCATCACATTACGAAGCCTGCGCATGCTCTCTTCCACACGGTCACTGATTTGATGGCTCTGGATTACCGTCAACTGCGGATCAACCTCAATAACAACATCTACTAATACATGATTGCCATGAACGCGGGCTTTTAGATCCTTAATTCCCTCCACCCCGTTGGTTCTGGCAATGGTGCTGCGCAGATCACCCAGTTCCTTCTCATCAAAGCCATCGGTTAAGTCAAGGGTCGATTGACGAAAGATATCCCAGGCCGTCTTGCAGATGAGCAAACCCACTACTATTGCAGCAACTCCATCCAGCCAAGGCAAGCCGAATTGCGCTCCTATAATGCCAACAGCCGCCCCAATACTGACCAAGGCATCGGACAAATTATCCTTGGCGGCAGCCATTAGCGCCTGATTGTTGATCTGTTTGGCTAATCGCTGATTATACCAATAAACGCCTCCCATTGCTGCCGCACAGGCCAAAGCGATAATTGCAGAGCGAATATCAGGTTCCGTATGCTCTCCCGCTGCCAGCGACCGTACCGCGTTAACGATAACTTGAATCCCCACCGTCGCCATGATAAAAGAAGCCACAAGCGCTGCAACCGTTTCGGCCCGAAAATGCCCGTAAGCGTGGTCGGAATCAGGCGGCTTTTGCGAAATTCTCAGACCTACCAATACGGCGATGGAAGCGACGATATCGGTGAGGTTGTTAAATCCGTCAGCAAGCAGGGCGCTGGAAGCAAAAATGAAACCGCTGATCAGCTTGAGCGTGGACAATAGAATGTAAGCCGCAATACTGACCCAGGCTCCTCGTTCCCCTTTACGTATATCCTCATAAATATCCAAGGCTCTAGTACCTCCAGACTCCCGGAAATTTCAAAAAGTATTTTTGAACTTCCATCCATATCAATGAAAATGTTTCCTTATCTTAGCAAACAACCCTCGTGTGGGTCCAGAGAAACAGTGTTTCCTCCGGCAAAAGCAGCGTTACCCATTATTCCCGTTGTACCCGCTTTTAAAAACGTATAGAATAGGGACAGCCCCCTTTTCCATTCAAAGGAGATGATATATTTGACGGAAGATAACAAGGATGTTCGCAAAATCGACCTGGCCGAAGCCATGCGCCAGAAGCTGCAACAAAAAAAACAGCAGCAAGCTGACAATAAGCCCGGCCTCAAGGGCAGCCTTCAAACCAAAGCACTGAAATCCCAAAATAATAAAAAGCCTAACAATCAGCGTCGCCGTACAGGCGGTTCGTAGTTCGCCAAACGCAAACAAGGCCGCACAAAACGGGTCCTCATCGGATCGCTTGTGCGGCTTTTGGTCTGTCCAGAAGACAGAATATCATTCTATTTAAACGTTAGCCTCTTCCGGATACATGGATTTACGCAGGTTCTGAATTTCTTCGCTCTCCAGATATTCGTCGTAGGTCATAACCCGATCAATAATACCGTTTGGCGTGATCTCGATAATGCGGTTAGCAATCGTTTGAATGAATTGATGGTCATGAGATGTGAACAGAATAGTACCGTCAAAATCAATCAACCCATTATTCAGCGCCGTGATCGATTCCAGGTCCAAGTGGTTGGTAGGCTCATCAAACAGCAATACGTTAGCGCCGTTGAGCATCATCTTCGCCAGCATACAACGTACCTTCTCGCCACCGGACAATACGCTGGCCTTCTTCAGCGCCTCCTCGCCGGAGAAGAGCATCCGTCCAAGGAAGCCGCGCAGGAAGGTCTCATCCTGATCATTGGAATACTGCCGCAGCCATTCCACCAGGTTGAGATCAACGCCATCGAAGTATTTGGAGTTGTCTTTAGGGAAATACGCCTGAGAAGTCGTTACCCCCCAGTTATATTCTCCTGCATCTGCTTCCAATTCGCCCATCACTACCTGGAAGAACGTTGTTTTCGGCAACCCGTTAGGCCCTACGAAAGCGATTTTATCACCTTTGTTAACCACAAAGCTGACATTATCCAGCACCTTCTGGCCATCAAGGCTCTTTGTCAAAGCATCAACCGTTAATAGCTGCTTGCCCGCTTCGCGCTCTCCCTTAAAGTGCAGGAACGGATACTTCCGGTTGGACGGGCGAATATCATCCAGCGTAATCTTGTCGAGTTGCTTCTTGCGGGAGGTCGCTTGCTTCGACTTGGAAGCATTAGCGGAGAAGCGCTGGATAAAGGCTTGCAGCTCCTTGATCTTCTCTTCCTTCTTTTTGTTGGCATCGCGCTGCAATTGCAAGGCGAGTTGACTGGATTCATACCAGAAGTCGTAGTTGCCGACATACATCTGAATTTTGCCAAAGTCGATATCCGCAATATGCGTACACACCTTATTCAGGAAGTGACGGTCATGGGATACTACGATAACGGTGCCTTCATAATCCATTAAGAAATTCTCCAGCCACTGAATCGATTCGAGGTCCAAGTGGTTCGTTGGCTCATCCAGCAGCAGGTTATGCGGACGCCCGAACAAGGCTTGCGCAAGCAACACGCGAACCTTCTCATTGCCGCTTAATTCATTCATTTTCTTATCATGAAGCTCGCGTGGAATCCCCAGACCAATCAAAAGAGCTGCCGCATCAGGCTCAGCATCCCAGCCATTAAGCTCGGCAAATTCTCCCTCTAGTTCACCCGCCCGCATACCATCTTCCTCGGAAAAGTCCGCTTTGGCATACAGCGCATCCTTCTCTTTCATAATGGAATACAACCTGGCATGGCCCATAATTACCGTTTCCAGCACTGGATACTCGTCGTATTCATAGTGGTTCTGCTTCAAGACAGCCATCCGTTCGTTAGGCGTCATGAACACTTCGCCCTGGTTTGGCTCGATTTCACCAGCCAGGATCTTCAGAAATGTAGATTTACCGGCCCCGTTCGCTCCAATTAAGCCGTAGCAGTTGCCGGGGGTGAATTTTATATTGACGTCTTCGAAAAGTGCCCGTTTTCCATAGCGGAGCGTTACACCATTTGTACTGATCATTTTGAGCATTACCGTCCTTTTTTCGTTAATCGCACTACTGGCTCCATATTATAGCATAGATTAGCATTTTAGTTGAGTAATCCCTGCCTTAAGCACCGATGCTTCCAAATGGTTAATGTGGCAATCTCAACGTCTCGCCATGAAATAAAATCCTGATTTGCTCCTCGGGAATCCCGCGCTGCTTGCGATCCTGCTCCAACCGGTCGAGAGCTTCGCGAGCTGTGTCATCCGCCAGACGAAAAGTGCCGTAGTGCATCGGGATCATCAGTTTGCCTTTCACATCCACGAAAGCCTGGAGGGCCTCTTCAGGTGTCGTATGCTGGCTGGTCATGAACCATTCCGGCTCATAAGCGCCGATCGGCAGCAATGCAATATCGATGTTAAAGCGCTGGCCAATCTCTGCAAACCCGCTGAAATAACCGCTATCTCCGGCAAAATAAATAACCTGTGGCTTATGATCCGGTTCAAACTCTTTCGGCTCCAGTACATACCCGCCCCAATGGGACGTATTCGTATCAAACAGCGTCCGCCGGGTCCAGTGCTGCGTCGGGACGAACGACACGAGCACCTGACCAATTGGCAATTGTTCCCACCAGCTCATTTCGAGTACGCGGCGGAAGCCCTTGCGACGCATCTTGCGGCCCAGACCGACAGGAACTACAACCGTCGTGTCGGCGCTGTATATACGGCGGATGGACGCTACATGCATATGGTCGTAGTGTGAGTGGGAAAGTAAAATAACGTCGATGGGTGGAAGATCGGCAATGGCAATTCCCGGGGCGGTCAGCCGCCGCTGAAATCCCATACGTGCTGCCCAAACGGGGTCGGTCACGATATTTAGTCCTTGATATTGAATAAGAAAGGTAGAATGCCCAATCCAGGTCACCGTATTCTCCTTACGGTTTTGCTGTAGAAAATCAAGCTGAGGCTGTGAGCTTGGAATGACATAGGAATAATCCTTCTTTTTTCTGCGGCGTTCTTCCCGCCATTGTCCGAACTGCTTCAACGTTTTATCCGTACTTACATTGTCGATGTTGTTGTAGCGCGTTCTTGACATGAATCAAATGCTCCTCTCCACATAACTTTCTTCTATTCTAAAACAAATCCCCCTCTTCTTCCAAATCCTTAACTTAATCTTTGCTCTGAGAAAAGAAAATACACTGGCTGCGATGAACGGCCCGCTCCTCCACAGTAAGTGTGCCAACAGAATTACCTTTTCATTCCTTTCGTTCCATGCATTTGTGCAAGAAGGATACGCAGGGTTGGGTAAGACGGCTGATTGAGGTACAATAGCAGGGAAGGGAGATGTGAACATTGTATGAAAATCATTTTTATTGAACCTACCCCTAGCCCGAATTCGATGAAGCTGCATTTGGATGAAAGTCTGGAGCCGGGAATTCGGAAAACATATACACTCGATAACGAACGCTCCGCTCCCCCATGGATTCGTGGCCTTCTGAGCATCCCTGGCGTAAAAAGCGTGTTCCATACCGCCGACTTCGTGGCGCTGGACCGCAAGGGCAACGCCGATTGGGCGGCAATCCTGTCTGAAGTACAGCAGCAGTTCGGACAGGAGGGCGTGGAATCGGCCTGGAATCCGGATAGCGCGGAAGAGGCCGCTGGCTATGGGGAGGCCCAGGTCTTCGTACAGTTCTTCCGCGGCATCCCGATGCAAATCCGGGTTAAAGCCGGGTTGCGCGAGGAGCGAATTTCCTTGTCCGAGCGCTTCGTCAGCGCCGTTACGGAAGTGGCCAGCGCTACGCTGATCAAGGAGCGCAAGCTCAGCGATTACGGCGTGCGCTATGGTGAGCTCGACGAGATCGCCCGCGAGGTCGAGCAGGAACTGGAGGCCGCTTATCCGCCGGAGCGGCTGGAGGGCATTGTAGCCCAGGCCATCGCCCATGGACGCAGCGAGGCGGAGTTCGTCGAGCAGCGGCGAGCGCTCAGCCTGAGCGAGATTCGCCAGCGCATGCAGGATGGCGACTGGCGCGTGCGGTACGCCGCGCTGGAGGCTTTGCAGCAGCCGGACGAGTCGGCGCTGCCGCTGCTGGCGGACGCGCTGCGCGACCCGCAGATGCAGCTCCGCCGGCTCGCCGTGGTGTATCTCGGCGATTTGAAGACGCCGGAGGCGATGGAGCTGCTGTTCCAGGCGATGCGCGACAGCTCTGCCGCCGTGCGTCGCACCGCCGGCGACACCTTGTCCGACATCGGCGATGCGTCGGCGACAGGACCGATGATAGAAGCGCTGGCCGACAAGAGCAAGCTGGTTCGTTGGCGGGCTGCGCGCTTCCTCTACGAAGCAGGGACAGACGATGCGCTGGAGGCCTTGCGCCAGGCTGCGGATGATCCTGAATTTGAGGTAGGTCTACAGGCAAGAATGGCTGTGGAACGTATTGAATCGGGCGAAGAGGCCGCAGGGACCATCTGGCAGCAAATGGCCAACCGGGAACGTAGGGATAGCGATAATCCCACACTCGAAAAATAGCTTTCCCCCTATCACCCTGTTATGTAATAGGAACATGCATGAGCATGTGTTGAGCTATCTTCATGAATGGTGAGAAGGAATCACGGTAGAGTATGTATTGTATGGGTCGCGGAAAGGTATTCCGCGGCCTTTTTGCATGGTTTTAGGGCAATCAAGCAAGGGGTTAGAGGAGTGTTCAAGCATGAATAAGCAACAATATGCAAGCGGCATACATAACAAAAAAATAAGGAGATGCCCTTCCCGCCTTAACAGCGAGTTGAACATCTCCTCTGGAGCACCTGTCGGGAAGCTATTCCCAATAAATCTCCACTCGAAAATCCTTGGTGCCTTCCAAAGGCTGCACCAGATAGCGGATATTCCGCAGACCAAGATCATACAGCCTGGCGAGATCATCAAGCAGTTGCTCTTCCGGGCTCGCATAGCGCACGATGGCCATCTTTGAGTTGGTGTTCAGTTCTTTACTTACCCGTGCAGCCAAGTCTTTGGCATCGACAACCACAGCATTGGCATCGTACAGGTCATAGCCCAGTTGCCTCTTCAGATCAAGATAAACCTCTTGCTTGGCCCCGCCTTGATGGATCAAGGCCTGTAGTGTTTGCTGATAGGGAACGGCCGCTTTAGGATAGCTTCCAGCATCCCAAGTATGATCCTTTCCCATCTGTTCGTCCGTTCTGAGATAATAAGCATACTTCACCTGATTGGGCACATCCGGCACCGGGTCGTCCCAGGTTGTGTCGAGATGATACCAGCTGTTGTCGATCTTAACCAGATTCCAGGCATGCAACTGGTCTCCCGCCGTTCCCTCCACCAGCCAATTATCTATCCCGGCGTTCTTGAGCAGCTCATAGGTCAGCAATGCGTAACCCTGACATACCGTTTCGCCAGTACGAAGGCCTTCATAGGCTGTGTATTTCTGCAAATCGGTATCATATTTAAGATTAAGGACGACATAATCGTGGATAGCTTTAATTTTCTGATGTGTATCCATTCCAGGCTGGACGACCTTATTTAATATATCTTTCACCCGCTGCTTTACATAAGCGGTTTGCTCTGCCGTTTCACGGTATTCAATCTTTAATGTAATCTTGGCGGAACCGGTGGTGCCACGCCAGGAGTATGAGTAACGGTCCACGATATATTTCGTATAAGGATCTGCATCAAGCGCACTCTTGAACGCCTTTGTTAGCTGCTGCTCAAGCTCTCGTGTTGTCCCTTTATACTTGAAGGTCATATTTGTCTGTCTGGCCTCCAGACCTTCTGCCAGCTTAAACTGCATTTGCTCTGAAGTAGTAACCGTCACGACATCCTCGGCCGCCTTCGCCGGAATGATAGCCCAGCCGAGCGGCTCCGATCCCAGCAACAAAACGCAAATTGCTCCGGTTAATACCCATCGTTTAGAAAATCCGTTTCTTCTCCCCATACGGCTCCCCCTCTTCTCTTGAGCAAGCTTGTTCAGGTCTTCATGCCCATTGTATCACAGCCCATCCTGCAAAAGGTTTCTAGTTATGTCAAATCGCCGCTTATTTTTCACATCTGGCTTCTACAAAAGCAGGCAAGGCTTAGGTATAATAGAAACATCATATGTGATTTAAATCATTGTTTTATTTATTTTTACACTTATTGGAATGGAGAAGCGGTCCGATGACTATTGTGAATCTTTCGGATATTTCTGTAGAATTGTTTATAGCTGTCATGTTATTCTTGCTGCTGGTAGCTCCTTTAGTCAGCCTTGGCGTTCTCCGCTTGTTTCAGGGGCGCAAAAAAGCCGGTTTAACTTTGCTGGGCAGCGGTCTCGCCGGATACCTCCTGTTCCAACTTATCGTTGGACTGCTCACCTAAGACTACGATTGGCAACTATAGAATTTACCCAAACAAAATGGCGATGCCTCCAATACAGGGCATCGCCATTTTGTTATCTTACCTTTGAAATTACCGGGTCGCAGCCACAGTCGCTTCATGCTCCAGGCTTTCGATGTATTTCTCGCAATCGATGGCTGCCATACAGCCGCTGCCAGCCGCCGTGATCGCTTGACGATAGCGGGTATCCTGAACGTCGCCGCAAGCGAATACACCAGGTACATTCGTTTCGGAGGTGCCCGGTTTTACCACGATATAACCGTTCACATCCGTCTCGATTTGTCCCCCAAGGAACGCCGTGTTGGGATGATGACCAATCGCAACAAACACTCCGCTTGCCGAGATGATCTCTTCTTCGCCAGTCTCATTGTTGCGGACCTTCAGTCCGGTCACGCCTGCATCTCCCGCAATGACCTCAAGCGGAGTCCGGTTCAACGCCATCTCCACCTTCTCGTTCGTTCGTATGCGGTCCTGCATAATCTTCGAGGCACGCAGTTCATCACGGCGGTGAACAAGCGTTACCTTGGAGGCAAAGCGAGTAAGGAAGCCCGCCTCTTCAAGAGCAGAGTCGCCCCCGCCCACTACAATGATTTCCTTGCCCCGGAAGAAGAACCCGTCACAGGTTGCACAAGTGCTGACCCCGCGTCCTACATTATTCTCCTCACCAGGTATGCCAAGATATTTTGCCGTTGCTCCCGTCGACAAGACCAAAGTTTCTGCAACCAGTTCACCTAGGCCTTCCACTTGCAGCTTGAAGGGGCGTTCGTTCAGATTCACACTATTAACCCAGCCCGTGCGGAATTCCGCACCAAAGCGTTCTGCTTGCTTGCGCATATTATCCATTAGCTCAGGTCCCATAATGCCTTCGGGAAAGCCCGGAAAATTCTCTACTTCCGTGGTTGTTGTTAATTGTCCTCCCGGTTGTGGTCCTTCAATAATCAGCGGGCTCATGTTGGCACGAGCCAGATAGATCGCGGCGGTCAATCCCGCCGGTCCCGTACCGACAATAATCGATTTATACATATGATCAAATCCTCTCTGTACCCTCTGATTTCATTATGTTAAACCCTTGATACCCTGTCAATGTTCCTACCAAGGGGGTTCGGTGAAGGTTACATGAAGGAATGATGAAGACGGGCATTAGCGAAGCAGCCGCAAACCATTCAAAATGACCAGCAACGTACTCCCTTCATGGCCAACAACCCCGAGCGGCAGAGGAATACCTTGCAGAAAATTGCTTGCAATGAGCAGCAAAATGACCGAACCGGCAAATATCAGATTCTGCTTTACAATTCGTCGGGAGCGGCGAGCCAGGGCTATCGTCTCGGCGATATGCTCCAGCCCATCATTCATCAGTACCACATCCGCCACCTCAAGGGCGGCGCCACTTCCACCACCGCCCATAGCCACGCCCACCGTTGCGGCCGCCAGAGCAGGCGCATCGTTCACGCCATCGCCAACCATAACCACACCGCCATAACGCGACCGCAGCATCTTCACATGCTCTACCTTCTCCTGGGGCAGCAAATCGCCGTATACAAGGTCAATTCCAGCCTCTCTGGCGATCGCACCTGCGGTCCCGCTGCGGTCTCCTGTAAGCATTGCCACGGAAATGCCCAGGCTGTGCAAACGGGCAACAGCAGCCTTGGCCTGCGGACGAATTTCGTCGCGCAGGGCAATGATACCCGCGTATTGGCCATCCTTTTGAATCGAAGATACGGTGTAACCTTCCTGAGCCCATGCGACAAGTCGGCCTTTCAAGTCGGCCGGCAGCTGGTCATCTTCGGTATCCGCCTTACCTACACGCCATACCTCTCCTTCGATAATCGCCTCAATCCCCCATCCAGGCAAGGCCTGGAGCTCATCCGCTGCGCGAATTGCCAGACCTTCCTGCTCAGCCTTGCATACAATAGCCTTGGCCAGCGGATGCTCCGACAAGCTTTCCGCCGCTGCACAGGCCGCCAGCACCTCCAGACGATTAAAGCCTTCAGATACACATAATTCGCTCACCACCGGAGAACCTGCTGTCAAGGTCCCCGTCTTGTCGAAGGCCACCACCTTCACATTACCCAGGTGGTCCATCGGCGCTCCACCTTTGAAAAGCACGCCCCGGCGCGCACTCTTGGACATAGCCGACAGCATGGCAGGCATCACCGAAGATACGATGGCGCAGGGCGAGGCTACTACCAGAAATACCATGGCTTTATAGAAGGAATGAGGCCAACTCCACCCCACCAACCAGGGGGTAAGCACGATCAACCCCAAGGTGATCGCTACGACGGACTTGGCATAGATGCCTTCCAGTCGCTGGATAAACCGCTGTGTGTCAGGAACCTCCTGCTGAGCCTGCTCTACGAGTGCAATAATCTTGGCAAACAAAGTGCCCTCGGCAGGACTGGCAACCTCCACATAAAGTGCACCGCCCCCGTTCACCGTACCTGCATAAACCCCATCGCCATTCCCCTTCTCCACCGGCAGCGATTCACCCGTGATGGCAGATTGGTCAACAGCCGAGCTGCCATTGCGAACGACACCATCTACCGGGATGATAGAACCGGGTTTGACCAACACCAGGTCTCCCAGTGCCAGGACGCCAACCTCTACCTCCTTCATCCCGTCCCCATCGATCCGCAAGGCCGTTTCCGGCTTCATGGCAATCAAGGCAGAAATGTCCTTGAGGCTCTGCTCACTGGCAAAGGACTCCAACGCCCCACTTAATGCAAAAATAAAGATCAGCATAGCCCCTTCGTTCCAATAGCCAATCGTAGCAGCTCCAAGTGCAGCAGCAATCATCAACAGATTGACATCCAGATCGCGTTTTTTCAGCAAGGTGATCAGCCCTTCACGAGCCTTCATATATCCGCCGGCCGCATAAGCCATAATGTACAGCAAGACGGACACCATCGGCGACAGTCCTTGAATCCCCCAAGCTATAAGCATAAATCCACCACTGCTTAAGGCCAGCAGCATCTCCCGGTGGCGCAGCAAATGTAGCAACGAGAACTTTTTCCTTTTGCCCGGGTCCGGCTGATTCACCGTCTTTTGCCTGGTAGTCATTGCTTTGCTATGAACTGCTTCCATCTTCTTCTCCTCCTTATTCCTCTTGAATTCTCTTTAACACAGCATGTTCTCCCTGAGAATGAATATTATTGTTAATCCCCTGAAAATGGCGCAAGCTGCCCCGGGAATCTCCCGGAGCAGCTCGCAATTGAGAACGATAATCATTTTTGCACTTGGACAATAATTTTGGTTTAGTCAAACTTTGGTTTTATTTTAAATCAAAATCAGGCGGATGTAAATGCACTTTGTGCCTAATCTGCAATAAATAAAGGAGAGCCTAATGTAAATATCAGGCTCCCCTTAAGCTGATTCAGCTATGTTATAACCATGCTTCGGCCAGCTATATCAGTTGTACTTATGATTAAAGCGAAGAAGCAGACGAGAAAATGTTCTTACGATCGCTGTTGCTCACCGATTTCTTTGATTCAATCTCTTTATTTCAACTGATATAGTCTAGCGTTCCTCATTAAGACTGGCTGGCCGCGATGGCTTGCTCCAGGTCGTATATGATATCGTCAATGGACTCCGTTCCTACGGACAGCCGAATTAAGCCAGGCGTTACCCCTGCTGCCTCCTGCTCCACTTCGGACAGCTGCTGATGCGTGGTGCTGGCCGGGTGAATAATCAGCGACTTGGAGTCTCCGACATTCGCCAGATGGGAGAACAGCTTCACGCTTTCGATCAGCTTGCGACCTGCCGTCACACCGCCACGAATGCCAAACGTCAAAATTGCCCCTTGGCCCTTCGGCAAATACTTCTGAGCCAGCTCATAGGATTCATGGCTTGGCAAGCCGGCATAGCTCACCCACTCCACATGCTCATGTCCCTCCAGATAGCGGGCGACCTTCAAAGCATTTTCACTATGGCGCTCCACACGAAGGTGAAGGGTTTCCAGCCCTTGCAGCAGCAGCCAGGCGTTAAATGGAGAGAGCGGAGCTCCCAGATCGCGCTGCAATTGAACTCGGGCCTTGATAATATAGGCAAGCGGCCCCACGGCTTCGGTATACACCACGCCATGATAGCTGGGATCGGGTTCGGTCAGCCCCGGGAACTTGCCGCTGGCAGCCCAGTCCAGCTTGCCCCCGTCCACGATCACCCCGCCGATCGACGTCCCATGTCCGCCGATAAATTTGGTAGCAGAATGAACGACAATGTCTGCTCCAAAGTCAATCGGACGCAGCAGGTACGGGCTGGGAAACGTATTATCAACAATCAGCGGAATGCCGTGCTCATGAGCGATAGCCGCAACCGCCTCGATATCCAGCACATCCCCCTTGGGGTTGCCAATCGTCTCTGCATACAGTGCCTTCGTCTTCTCCGTAATAGCGGCCCGGAAATGTTCCGGATTGGAGGAGTCCACAAATTTCACGTGAATGCCAAGCTTGGCCAGGGTGGTAGAGAACAGGTTGTAGGTTCCACCATACAACGTACTAGAGGAGACAATTTCATCTCCTGTTCCGGCAATGTTGAGGATGGAGAAAGTAATGGCGGCCTGGCCTGAGGCGGTTGCTAACGCCCCCACGCCACCTTCCAACGCAGCCATACGCTGCTCGAACACGTCGTTGGTCGGATTCATAATTCGTGAATAGATGTTTCCAAACTCTTTCAGACCAAACAGGTTGGCAGCATGCTCCGTATCGCGAAAGCCGTAGGACGTCGTTTGATAGAGCGGTACAGCCCGCGAACCTGTTGTGGGATCAATCTCTTGACCGGCA
This sequence comes from Paenibacillus sanguinis 2301083 = DSM 16941, assembly GCF_000374825.1. Classification (GTDB taxonomy): domain Bacteria; phylum Bacillota; class Bacilli; order Paenibacillales; family Paenibacillaceae; genus Fontibacillus; species Fontibacillus sanguinis. The sequence continues at coordinate 13,220 of NZ_KB895400.1, read as the reverse complement.
TGGATCGCTAGTGTTTCAGGGGCGAATGGGCGTTTTTCAGACATATCTTTTCCTCCTCAACGTTTTAGATATTCTCTCACATCTTGACATATTTGAAAATAGAATTCCGATAATTTTTGTGCGAATAATGATATATGCATATTGAACCCTAAAAAAAGCGCTATCTCGACAAAATGTCGAAATAGCGCTCATCGTTGAGAAGAGCTAGGCCCGGCTGAATTCAAGATTCGACACCAAAGCCATTCCAGACCCTCTTTGTAATCAAAGGATGACTTTTTGAACTACCTCTCCTTTCTAGTAGTCGTTAAGTCCGCCTTGACCTTGGGCAATCGCTACCCCGGCACTGGTGCCAAGGCGTGTTGCACCCGCTTGAATCATCGCCTGGGCATCCGCTAACGTGCGCACGCCTCCGGAGGCTTTAACGCCAACCTCAGGACCTACGGTCTGACGCATCAGGGCTACAGCCTCCACGGTGGCTCCGCCGGTTGAGAACCCGGTTGACGTCTTGACGAAATCTGCTCCTGCAGCCATCGACAGCTTGCAGGCGCGCACGATTTCCTCTTCCGTCAGCAAGCAGGTCTCAATAATCACCTTGACCAGCGCTTTGCCGGATGCTGCTTGGACAACTTCGGCGATATCCGCCTCGACCAACGCATCGTTGCCGTCCTTAAGCGCGCCGATATTGATCACCATATCGACCTCGCCTGCGCCTTGTTTAATCGCATGTGCCGCTTCAAAGGCCTTGACCTCCGGGGCTGAAGCGCCCAGCGGGAAGCCAATCACCGTACATACTTTCACCGAGGTTCCTTGCAGTATGCGGGCCGCAGTCTCCACCCATACCGGGTTGACACAGACGGATGCAAAGCCATATTCCTTAGCTTCCTCCGCTAGTTTGATAATGGCCGCCTGCCCTGCATCAGCCTTGAGCAGGGTATGATCGACCATGGATGTGATAGACGCAGTTGACAATGTAATTCCTCCATTTAATTAATATAAGCTGGATATTGGGACCCCATCCGGAAGCTTGAACGGCTGCTCCTTATTGATATGGTCATAGAACATAATGCCGTTCAAATGGTCAAGCTCATGCTGCATAACGATGGCATCAAAGCCCTTGAAGCGAAGCTTCACTTCGTTTCCGTCCTCATCCATAGCCTTGATCTGTACCTTCTCATAACGGGGTACAAAGCCCTGCACGGGCCGGTCCACAGACAAACAGCCTTCGCTTTCAGGCAAGTAGGTCATCGCCTGGGAATGACTGATAATCTTCGGATTGAACATGGCAATAGGACGATCCTCGCCTTCCGAATCGCTTAGCAAGGCGGCAAACATCCGCTTGTTAAGTCCAATCTGATTAGCGGACAAGCCAACGCCTGCGCGCAGCTTGTACTTCTTGGACAATTCCGGGTCCTGGCTATTCTTCAAAAATTGCAGCATGGCTGCCATCTCTTCCCGATCCTCCTCGGTGGGGGGCACGCTGACAGGCTCCGTCACGACACGAAGGATAGGTTCTCCTTCTCTAACAATATCATCCATTGTAATGATATAATCACGCTTGAATTTACTCATAAATGACCTTTTCATCCACCTTTATCCGTAAAATAACCACTCTATTTATATTTGTGCCAATCCATTTCGCTGTTGTTCAGCAAGTGCTCAAAATTGTTATCCAGCCGTTTCTGCTCGGCCCGCCGCGCCTCTTCCTTGCGCACACGCTCCTCCTGCTGGCGTTGCTCTTCTTCCTTCTTCAGCTCCGTGGCCTGCGCTTTCAGCTTGGCCAGTGTATCTTCTCCCAGCAAGTCCTTCAGTGTAGCCGGTTTATCACCCGCATTCGCTGAGGCTCCGGCAGGGTTATGCATCTTCTTCTTACCCATCTATATCACCTCAATCTGTTTAGAGGTTGTTCATGCCTAAGGTATCATAGGCCAAAATTTATTGTCAATGAACTCCTGTGATATAATGAATCGTCAAAGGAGGATGTATCATGGCTTTTGGAGTAACACGTGCCGAGTTGGAGGCCTGGAAACAGACGGTCGCCCGTGGGGAGATCGGTTATTTAACTCATTATTGGCTGGACCCGCGTTTTCCGGATTCCAGAACCGTCACCAAGGTTGGCTGCTCTGATATAGAACGTTTGAAGGCTTGGTGCGAAGCCCACGGTCTTCCGTCAAAATATATTCATCACCGTTCCCCCTTTCCCCATTTCGATCTGATCGGCCCCAAACAGCAAGAAATTTTGCGGGAAGAAGGATTGTGGGAGCAACTGGAGCGGTTCAAGTTCTAAGAGCACATCGCCAAACGGTTCTTCGTAAATAAACATGTATCGGGAATATCTCCTGAGATGATATGAAAAAAAAGAGCCTCGAAGGCTCCTTTTTGGTATATTCACCTTAAAATATTTTATTGCTCCCCATGCTTTTAGCGTTTGTTGAAGATATCCGTCAGTACCGGAACGATTTGCGATTTACGGGAAACAACACCCTTCAGCACGGCTTTGTTCTCGGACAGCTTCACTTGATAAGCCTCCTCAACTGAATCAGCCGCTTTACCCAGTGCCAGACCTACAGAATCGTTGTTCAAGATGTCAGTTACAACGAACAAATACAGATCAAGAGCTTTCTCGGCAATGACCTTATTCAGAGCGGCTTCTACATCCTTCTGACGAGATAATACATCATTTACATCCACGGCATTAACTTGGGCAATAACCACCTTGGACCCGGCCATATCAAATTCCTTGGCATCCAGCGAGATCAATTGCTCAATGGTCTTGTCACTCAGGTCAGCGCCGGCTTTTAGCATCTCCAGGCCGTATTCCTCGGCATCCACACCCGCGATATCAGCCAGTTCGCGAGCAGCCGCAACATCCTGCTCCGTACAGGTTGGGGATTTAAACAGCAATGAATCGGAAATAATGGCGGAAAGCATCAATCCGGCGATATTCGCAGGGATATCAATCCCGTTTTCCTTGTACAGCTTATTTAAAATAGTAGCGGTGCAGCCCACCGGCTCAGCACGGTAGTAAAGCGGACCGCTGGTCTCAAAATTGGCAATCCGGTGATGGTCAATGACCTCAACCACACGCACCTGCTCAATATCAGAGGCGCTTTGCTGCCGCTCGTTATGGTCGACCAGAATGACTTCCTTCACCTCGGAAGCTACCGCTTCGACCAGGCGTGGCGCTTCAACACCAAACTTCTTCAAAGCAAAGGCTGTTTCCTCGCCAACCCCACCAAGACGAATTGGCTCAACGTTCCAGCCCAGCTTGGTCTTGAGGTCCGCGTAGGCGATAGCGGAACAAATAGTGTCCGTATCAGGATTTTTATGTCCGAAAATAAATACTTTTTCCATCTCATTACTCCCCTTTAACATGTCCTAATGACAAAAGTATAGCCTAAAAGTCAAGAGGCAAGCAAGAACTTCGGATGGAGAAAGAACTCTTTTATTGCACCTGAATCAGGGTTTCTCCGGGCTGTTACCGCAGCATCCCTTTGTATATACCTGGCTTCGAGCCTTCTATTGCGATGGCGCCCACCACTTTGGCATAGAACTCCTCAGGGCCGGCCCCCCCAATTACGGCATAACCGTAGCCATCATGACGCATCAGATCAAGTGTATGTAGAAGCAGCATTTTGCCTACGCCACGTCCCCGCTCATTTTCGTCTACTCCCGTCGGTCCGAAAAATCCTTTGGATGTTGTGTCGTAACAGGCAAAACCCAGTAGCTTGCCATTCTCAACGGCTATGATGCACGTAATCGGTGACCGTGCGAACGCTACTTCGCATTCGCTCACCCAAAACGGACTGAAGTGTTCGCCGACCCATTTTGCTACGACATGCTTCTCCGGGGCAAGAGCCCGGCGGATCGTGACGCCCGTGCGTGCTTCATATTGGTCGACCGGTTCCAACGTGGGCAAGTCGTATAACTTTACCAACATATCTGACATATGCCAATGTCTCCTTTTTGGAAGAACGTAGTTTCGAGGGCTATTATACGTCTTTCCTCAGCTATGGACAACTACCTTGGTTTGTTGAAGAATTAAGAAAATTCAGAGCCCGGCGCGTGAATAAATATTAGGGTAAACTTATAGATGAAATAGATAGACAAAATCAAAAGGATTATTCCGCAAATACCCCTAACTATTTTTTCATTTTTCTTAAATTTGATCCCTTTCCTAATCCAAATCACACTGATACAAAGAACGAAAATCATAATGCACGAAAGGATAAGTACACCCGTTAGAATATTGAACATGTGCCCCTACTTTATAATTAATTGTTCATTTCATAATAACGTTGAAACTCTTTCTTATCACGCATATTTTAGCAGAACGAGTGCGTAGACTTTTATTATTAAATAGACGAAGAAGCATCCAAACAATGCTTCTTCGCCTTAGGTAATCACTTTTTATCCTAATCCTTTTAACTACCGCATTTTTGCTTCTGATTTCATTCGCCTTTAGTTCGATGCTTCAATCACGTATTCCTTGTATCTGCCATAATCGCTTTGCTTGCATTCCAGAACCAGCTTCGTACCTTCCTCTTCATAGCTCGTCTCCATAATATTGGCATGCTCATTAAGATACGATACGACCCCGCCCTGATCATAAGGGACCAGCATCGTACACTGGATATAGTCCTTGAACACCCGGCTGCGAATTTCATCGATCAGCTCGGAGATGCCCACACGGGGCTTCGCCGCCAGGTACACGATGTTTCCCTGCACCTCGGGGATACGTTGCTCGGTCAGGTCTGATTTGTTGTACGCGTAGATCACTGGAATATCGGAAATACCAATCTCCCGTAAGGTCTGATGGGTAATGTCCAACATGCGGGTGAACTCCGGATTGGAGTAATCCACCACATGAATTAACAGGTCGGCCTCAGCCACCTCCTCCAGCGTTGAGCGGAAGGCCTTGATCAAATGATGGGGCAGCTTGCTGACAAAACCAACGGTATCCGTCAGCAGGAATGCCTTATTATCTTGTAGCGGGATACTGCGCACCGAGGTTTCCAGGGTAGCGAACAGCATATCCTTCTCCAGCACCTGCTTCTCTTGCTCCGGACTGTAGCGCTCCAGCATCGCATTCATAATGGTCGATTTTCCCGCATTCGTATAACCGACAAGAGACACAACAGGCAGTTCATTCTTCTTCCGCTGCTTGCGCTGCACCTGCCGATGGGCGACCAGCGTCTCCAGCTCTTTGCCCAATGCTGTAATTCGTTCCTCAATCCGGCGACGGTCCAGCTCCAGCTTGGTCTCTCCGACACCGCGGTTCTTCGTGCCTACTCCGCCGCTTTGACGGCCAAGCGATTCTCTGAGGCCGATCAGCCGTGGGAGCATATACTTCAGGCGCGCCACTTCCACCTGAAGCTGCGCCTCCCGCGTCTTGGCCCGTTGCCCAAAAATATCCAGAATGAGTAAGGTGCGGTCGATGACCTTGCAGTCCAGATCGGCCTCCAGGTTGCGAATTTGCGAAGGGGACAGTTCATCGTTAAAAATGACCAGGTTCCCTTCGTGCGCCTCCAGCAGAGCCCGCACTTCTATAATTTTGCCCGTACCAATGTAATGCGAGGTGTTGATTTTGGGCAAATTTTGCGTGAGCTGGTCTACGACCTGAATATCGCAGGCCTCGGCCAGATTAGCCAGTTCTTCCATGGAATATTCAAAGTCCTCTTGATGGTTCAAGTTAACGCCCACCAGAACGGCCCGTTGCTCTAATTGCTGTTCTTCGATCATAAACATAGTCCTCCCTTGGGAAAAAAATAAAACACAGGCGATTGCACCCGTGTTCTACGCAAACGGCTCTCTTCCCAGGCGCGATCATTCTATAGGCAAATAAGCTTGCCACCAGAGCGGACGCCAGCAAAAAAGGCATATTCTATTCTAAAGTTTTCAAGGTTCCCTTTATCATAGCACACCTATCCCGTTTGCCCTGCACGGGTGCAGAGCCTTTGGCTGTATTCAATTAGCCGCGCAAAGTGGCAAAACGGAATTTAATGTTAATCACAGAGAACCCTCCGTTCATTTATAATAATCCCAGTTTATCACAATTCGTATACGTCCACAATCCATGCCGCTGCCCCCTTATAGAATGCATACTGAAACATTCTGCTGCTGGCTGCGTAATTATAAAGAGATAAGCAGAGCTTCTTAGGGTTACCCGAAACAAGTTAGCTCAGCAGCAGAGGAGGCGCTACCATGAGTGTAGTCGGAGGCGGTTTTGATATCATGTTCTCATTAGTTCCTATTTTTATAGTTATCGTGTTTGTCATTGTGATTGTCGGTATTTTCACGAACGGAGCCCGCTATGTCAAAAATGCCAGAACTCCCCGAAGCAGCCGTTATGCGCGCATTATATCCAAACGTATGGATGTACGGCACAATTCCAATGGTCATGTCGGTGATCATCATGTACATACTTCATCCTCGCGCACCTTTTATTACATAACCTTGGAGTTTGATAGCGGGGAACGCCAGGAGTACCTGGACGTCAAGAAACTGTATGGACTTGTCGCTGAGGGAGATGTTGGATACGCGGCTGTTCAAGGAGATTGGATTGTAGCCTTTGAACGTGATTTGAGACCGGGACAGTATAGTAGCAGTTATTAGAAAGGGGAGCCTTCCGGCTCCCTACTCTCAATTTACAACTTACATTTTGTCTTGGCTTATTTAGAGCTTTTTCCCAATATAAAATACATATCCGTAATACTGCTTATATTTTGTATACAAGTCTGCCTCACGTCTCATAAATGCAATCATATCCTCAGCAGCTTTATTTCCCGCATACTTCTTCAAAAATTCCTCTTGCCTTGGCTTCTGTGGAATAAAATAATGGTCTATCCAACAGCTTTCAGGCAGCGTAAATGCAGCAACAGGAATATAACCTGTTTTTTGCAGGATGGATATATTATGCCCAATTGTGCTGATTTCGGGAACTGCGTTCACCCACCACTTTTCAATTTCAGCGGGACGCTCATCGGTGAACCACGACTCATAGGTTACGGCAACATAACCATCTTTTTTGAGGAACCCGTTCCAGTGATTCAGCCCTTTTTCAAACCCTATACTGCCGATAGCCCCCTCAGACCAGATAAGATCCAATTCGTTATGCTGAAATGGCAGATTCTCCATGGAACCGACAATACCTTTTATCCTGTTCTGTAAACCAAGTTTTTCTGCGGTTGCGTTAAGTTTATCAATTGAACCGGCATAAAGGTCCAGGGCGGTTATAGGTGATTCTGTATTCTGTGCCAGCACCATGGTTTGAGCGCCGGTGCCGCAGCCTAAATCGGCGATTTTTGCTTTAGCAGGGAGAGAGGGAATAAACCCCAATGCTTTGATCGTTTCTTCGGCACTGCCGGGACCCTGGCGCTCAAGTTCTGTGAAAAATTCATTAATGAGATCAAACTCAAATTCGTGAATTGTTATTTCTTCCATCGCTTATTCTCCTTGTTTTTGTCTTTAATAATCTTCTTGAATGGTTTCATTTCGCCCTTGAAGCCGAACGTACCCAATAGCCTTGCGACAACAAAAAAAGCGCAGTTACCCACTGCGCTGTAAAACAAACGAAAAGGTGTGACTAAACACTTCTCCGGTCATTTCGCAAGGCATTTGAGTACACAAAGAAATAAGCAGGCTAAAATCCCGCTTTTGTGCCACAAATAATTCCTTACCGAAGGACCGACATCAACACACCTCTTTCTTAACTATGTATACAGATTATCACCGAATTGCTTCATTGTAAATTTATAGTTCTTATCACTGTTTATGAGCCAAGAAACGCGCGGGGAGAAGCGTAAATGAACCGCTCGGCCCGCGCCATAACGTGGCACTTTTGCTCCGGAAAGTGCTCGTATATATAATCGACGAAGTAGCCCGGCTTCTCCGCATTGACGGCGAACAGATCATAATGGAGCGGAATGACGGTATCCGCCTGAATGGCATAAGCAAACTCTGCGGCTTCCCGGTAATCCATGTTGCCCACGATGCCGCGGCGCTCCCGGAAATAATCCCTGCCGTTAATTGGCAGCAAAGCTAAGTCCGGCTGCAACGCAGCTACCTCTTCTATAAGCTCAGGAAATACCACAGTATCTCCTGCATGATAGAGCGTAACCCCGTTTAATTCCAGCACATAACCTACATATTTCGGTTTGCCGCTGTCATCCCGCTCAAGCTGCTCATGGGCCGCTGCAATGGGCGTTATACGCAGCTTGGAGAATAGCTCCAGCGGCTGGCGATCGTCAGCAACCCGAATTTGTGATTCGGCAATTCCCCATCCCTGGAGCAGCGGCTGGCAGCAGTTTGGTGCCACCACCAGCGCTCCTGGATTCTGCCGATGCAACGGCAGCAAGGTCCTCTCATCCATATGATCCTTATGCTCATGAGTGATCAGACAGACATCAACTCCCTGTATATCCTGCGGACGAATTGCTGCAGGATAGGTTCGTCTCCACAGCTCATCGTCTAAATCGCCCGACACATACGGGTCCACATAGATGGTGATTCCATCCCCCTTGATCATGACACTCTCTTGCCCCAGAAACCACAAGGCCAGCGTTCCATAGGGAACCTCGGTACGTTTAACCTCTTCAATAAGAGCCATGCCGGTTCTGGCCGGGTTGCTCTGTAATTTGCTGTTATCTCTGCTTCGATATGGCGAATTCATAGGTTAGCTCCTTTGGGAAAGAGTTCAAAAAAATCAGCTTTTGCGGACCTTTTGACCACTCATTTATAGTTCATGAATCGTTATCGTTAGTTTCTCCGGATTCAGTGCAAATTCCTTCCCTGCATCTCCCCCTTCACCCTTTTATCCCCGAAAGGCTAACCCCTTTAATGATTTGTCGCTCAAATACGAGGAACAAGACCATAATCGGCAGTGAAGCGACTGTATTAATCACCATCGGCTTCACGTAATCCTCCGTATATTGATTCATCAAGGTGGGAATTCCCATCGGTAGCGTAAACAAATTATCATCGGTCACCGACAGGAACGGCCATAGAAAGTTATTCCATGAGCCGATGAAGGTCAGAATAGCGATGGACACCAGCGCTGGCCGGGTTAAGGGAAGCATAATGCTGATGAAAATTCTCCACACGCCGCCACCATCCATCTGAATACTTTCCAACAGCTCATTGGGAATGCCATCAAAAAAGCTCTTGAGAATTATAATCGCAAATGGTGAAGCCAGAACAGGCAGGATTAGCCCTTGATAGGAGTTCAGGATTTGCAGATCCTTGGCTACTTGATACAAAGGAATCAGAATGGCCTCGCCCGGGATCAGCAGCCCCGCCAAGATGAAGAAGAACATGAAGGTTCTGTAGCGGAAGGGAATTTTGGACACGGCAAAAGCCGACATGGCCGCAATGACCAGCGTCAACACCGTGACACAGACAGCGATAAAGAAGCTGTTCCACGACCAGTGCAGCAATTTGGTCCCGGTAATAATCTCATGATACACGGCCAGTGAATAAGGGGGCGTAAACCAGTCCACAACCGTAATGATTTTCATGCCTTCTTTTTTCACGGAGACGACCAGCATCCAGATCAGCGGAAATAGAAACAACAGGCCCATACACAAGGAAAAAATGCGGTAGAACCATTTCATATCCTAGTTCGCCTCCTTGCGGTTATTCATCCAGTATTGCAGGGCGGACAGCACCAGCAAAATGGCAAACAGCATGTAGGACATGGCGGCAGCATAACCCAGGTCGTTCTTGCGAAAGCCCGTCTGCCAAATTAATTGAATGACCGGGCGTGTTTGATCCAGCGGCCCGCCGCCGGTCATGACATAAATCTGCATGAACACTTTAAATGAAGCGATAATTTGCAGCATGGTAATGGTTCGTGTGATAGGGCTCAGCAAGGGGAGCGTAATTCGCCAGAATAGCTGAGAATCGGAGGCACCGTCCAGGCGAGCTGCTTCATACACTTCATCGGGCGTATCCTGCAACGCCGAGAGATACAAAATGAAGTTGAAGCCAACCGTCCACCAAAGTGTCAATAACGAGATGGCCATCCAGGCCAGATGCGTTTCGGTCAGCCAGAAGATCTCCGCGCCTTCGGGAAGCAGCCCCAGCCAGTGCAGCATGGAATTCATCAGTCCGGTATAGGGCTGAAATACAAACAACCCCAGGAAAGAAGCGACGGCAACAGACAGGATACTAGGAATAAAAAATACACTGCGGTAAAAACGCTGCAATCGCGAGTTGCGGTTAGCAATCAGTGCGAGCATCATGGCCAGCACCAGCATCGCAGGTGTCGTAATTAATACAAAGATGGTTGAATGCCAAATGGCGGCCCAAAATTCCTGATCCTGAAACATCCGTTCATAGTTGCCTGAGCCGAGATAGTCCATCTTTCGAATCAGTGTCCACTTGTAGAAGCTCATCTCTACGCCCTTGATCATCGGAAAAATGGTAAATAACATATATGCAACCAGAAAAGGGAGCAGGAACAGGAACGCCTGACCGTCTGCCCTCCATTTGCCCATCTTCATCTTACTCAACCTCCCCAGGATGACCGGCTTCGCCACGTGTTCCCTGCAAAGCCGGCCCGATTCCGATCCTTGGCCTTTATTCGCTCAATATTTTCTGCACCTCTTCGGTCAACCTGGCGATGCCATCCTCCGGCGACATTTTGTTGGCCCATATCTCGTTCAAATATTTGAACATCGCAAGATCGCGGATTTGCCAGTTCTTCGTCGATGGCTTGTTAAATTTAACGGTGGAAGCTACAGACACATAATCGCTGCGATGAGGGAGCGCCTGAAAATCAGGATGCTCGAAGACGGATGGCTTGGAGGGAATATGCCCGGCTTTTGCCCATACCTGACCGTTGTCAGCCAGCCAATTGGCGAAGGTAAGGGCTGCCTGCCGCCGGACAGGGTCTTCCTGCTTAGTGATGGGAAGGATGACCGTGTGAGCATCGCCCCAGGTGGCTGCCTGCCCGAAAATGGTAGGGATAGGCATCGCCCCGAAGTCCAGATCCTCTGTGGCTTCCCACGTCCCTGTTGCCCAAACCCCCGTCATCATAATCGCGGCCGTTCCGCTTTGAAAATTTTTATAAAAATCCGGGTCATTGAGCTTGATCACTTTATGCTTGTGGAACAGATCCTGAATATAGCGGGCGGCCTGGATGGCTTTGTCCGTATCGACCTGGGCAGCCGATAAATCGTCGGCAACGACATCATTGCCCCCTAGCTGGGAGTAGAGCGCCCACCATAAGCGGAAGGGATCATCATTGGTATTGGATAAGGCAAAAGGCGTAGCCTTCTGCGGCAGTTGCTCCTTCAGCTTGGTCAGGAAGGCGACGAAGCCCTCTGGCGACGATTCAAACGTCGGCTTGCCATCATCGCCAAGAAGTCCGGCATCACTTAACAGCTTCTTGTTGTAGTACATGATGAACGGATGTGTATCAATGGGCACGGCATAATGAGCATCATTAACTACAGAAGCTTCGAGGATATTCTGGTTAAAGGTAGACCAGTCCACGCCGGCGTCCTCCGCCACATCATCTAACTCGGACACAACCCCCTGGTCGATCAAGTCCGGCAGCCGGGAAATGTGGGAAATCCCGATATCCGGTCCGTTACCGTTGCCCACAGCGGTGATTAGCTTCGTGTAATACTCGCCCCATTCCAGCTTGGTATTTTTCACTTGAATATCGGGGTGCTCCTGATTAAACGCGTCAATCATCGCTTGCATATTATCTCCGTCTCCACCGGAGAACAAGGTCCAGAACGACAACTCTACTTTTCCACCGTTACTCCCTGTGTCGTTCCCCTCAGCACGATTTCCTCCGCAAGCGCTTAGCACGAAGGATGCGGAAAGCAATAAGACAAGCATAAAGACCAGCCTCTTATTCATAGCGACCTCCCCTTTGCGTAGTCCAAGGAACCAAGTGGACAAGCTGTAAAATATTACATATTTTTCGTTCCTTTGAACCTAAATATAAGGAGATAAAGCCATTTTGTCAACGCTTTCAATTATTTTTATTGTAATATTATCGTTTGTTTGTCCATTTAATACAATAATATCGTAATTAAAGAGAGAGAGGGCTTGTTCAGCTTAATGTATAGGGACAGGGCCTCAGAAGTATGGTGAACACATGCAAAAGAGGGCGTCTCCGCCCTCTTCGACATCCTGACCTTGTTGGCTTATAGCATTATCCCGTGAACAGTCCCTTGACCAAAAACCAGATGACCGGAACCAATAAGGACGGCAACAGGTTTAAGGTTTTGGGATTAATAATCTTCAATATGGATAATCCCGAACTGGCGATCAGTATTCCACCTACGATAGAAATCTCAGTTAGCAAAGGCGCTGTCAGAAAGGGCGCCAGAATATCCGCACTCCAGTAGATCAAGCCTTGCCAAACGAACAAGACTCCCGCAGTGAGCGCAATGCCGATGCCATAACTGGATGCCAGCACCATAGAGGTTACGAGATCCAGTGTAGCGTTCATATACAAATAGGTATGGTCACCACGCAGTGCACTTTCAATGGGCCCTAGAATTGACAATGTACCGACACAAAACAGCAAGATGCCCGTAGACAAACCTTGTCCCAAGTTAGAGCTGGAGAACCGTCCAACCAGCCGTTGGAATCTGCCATCCAGGTCAAGCGCCGTCCCTAACAGGCTGCCTGCCGCCAAGCTTACGATGAACAAGACGGGAAACGCGCTGTCATTCATATGGGTTACTGCCGAGTTGATGCCAAGCACCGTAGCAGCTAGTCCAATGGCTGTAAATAACGCTGTTTGATACTTTTCTTTTAATCCCTTTTTAAAAATACTTCCGAGGACGCTGCCCACTAATATAGCGACTGTATTCACTATCGTGCCGATCATTTGTCCGCTCCAATCCCGTCCAATTCTCTACTGCAAGACAGCTCTACATTATAACGGCGTCCCCGTATAAAGTCAAAGGCGATTCAGAAGCTTGTTATTCTTCTGTGATAATGTCACCCTATAACTGTTCTGAGATAATGTCACTATGGGACAGGAGACATTCACATTGACAAGAGCAGAATTAAAGAAGGTAGTTGTGGTGGAAAAAATTCTTGGGGGACATATGACGAACAAGGAAGGAGCAGCGGCTCTAGGGCTGACTGAACGCCAAATCATTCGATTAAAGAAGAAGTTCATCGCTGAGGGAGGAGCGCAAGGATTGGTTCATAAGAACCGGGGAAGGAAACCGATTCATGCTTTAGACAAGGAA
>NZ_KB895399.1 GCF_000374825.1 Paenibacillus sanguinis 2301083 = DSM 16941 | reverse complement strand
ATGGAAACAGTGGAAACGAGTACGCACACGAATCCGCGAACTCCGAGCGCTTGGAGTACCCGAATGGGCCTGCTTTAGGATGGCAAACTCGCGGCGAGGCGCATGGGAAATGTCTCGGAACACAAATAATGCCCTTCCCACTTCCTACTGGGAAGCGAGAGGGCTGAAAAGTTTGCTTTCACGTTACTTAGAGCTTTGTTAACCTTTTGGAACCGCCGTATGCGGACCCGCATGTACGGTGGTGTGAGAGGACGGGGGCTTGCCGCCCCCTCCTACTCGATTAGAAATTTTAGAAATTCGAATTTACCAATTCATCTATCGAAGTCTGCTCGGATGGGTCTACCTGTAAAAGCAAATCGAGTACAGCTTGATCGGTGGTGCCTGTTTTTTGCAAAGAAGCCAGATACCAGCGGGCAATCTCACGATTGGTGCTGTCGCTCAGGTCTTCACGAACTCCAAGCCTTAGAATCTCCGCTGCCTTTGCTGGTTCATTGACCATAAACTGCATTTTTCCGGCGTTAAGGATCATCGGCTGCGTCAGCTCAAAGGCATTGCCCTGCAACTGTCCTTCAGGCAAGGTCTTCAAGTGCTCGATACCATCAACTACGTGCTGGTAAGCGGACAGCCCGGTGCGGAAATAGTTGTCCTTCTGGGCTACATCTTGTTCGCCCTGCTTCTGGTGACCAAGCTCGAAGGACAGTACAATCAAGTCCTCATACCAACTCATGTCCCATGGATAACGGTTGGCGTTATCTCTAAGAACGGCATAAGCTTGCTCCAATTCACCTTTGGACTGGTAGAGCTTCATAAGCTGTCGGTACATGTTTTTATTATAAGGTTCCTTTTTTAATGCATCCAACAGCAATAATTTCTCTTGGTTGTAAAAGGTATCATCCTGGGTTTGCTCGAACCCTGCCTGCATAAGAGAACTCAAGTACAGTACTGCATCGGGATGCCCACCCCGTTTGTTAAGAGCTTTATCGAGAGAAGCTTGAATCTCCTGAAAGCTCAAGCCTGCCGAAATCATCTGTTGGCTCTTGGTGACAGTCCGGTTCGCTTGAATGTAGTTGAGAGATACAAAAATAAATATCAGCGAAGCCACAACTATCACAGAACTAAACAACCCGCGCATAATCCCTGGTTTCAGTGCAAGCTTGCCAGTCGGACGGGAATCCATTCCCGCAGCCATGCCTCCCAGGCAAAGGAACACAAGTAACCCTAGGAAGACGTAACTCATGTTAAAGTCCATTAAGCTGTGCATCAGGATTGAAAGGACGATGATGAAATAAACAAAATAGGTTTCACGCCCTTGCTCATCGGCTTTTATATAGCCACGAATATATTTGTAGAAAATAAAGCCCAGGAACACGAGCAGTACGACAAAGCCCAATAAACCTACTTCTACAATATATTGCATCACAAAGCTATGGGCTTGACGGCTGCTGTATGGATTATTTTGATAGTGTTCATATAGGGACGCCCAGCCCCCACCGCCTGCGCCGATGATCGGGTAGTCTTTAACAACCTTAATCGCATCCTTGTAAAAGGTCAGCCGTTCCAGGAAGCTGTGCTGCTGCAAATTCAAATTTTCCAGCCGCTCGCCAATGTTGCCGGGTAAGATATATTTCAGACGGGTGCTAAGGAGCAGATAAGCCAGTAAAACTACGGCTATGACAGATACCAGCGGCAGCCATAAGCTGGACAGCTTTTTTCCGGCCCAGTTGCTGGTGACTTTCACCAAGTAGGGCGCTACATAACGTTGAATGAGCCAGGCCAGTGCAGCCACAACCACTGAAGCGGCCAGCACGTAGAACCAGCCTTTTGCCGGGTCTCCAATTTTTCCCAGATGAAATTGCTGACCAAGCTCTGTTACCGGCTTGGCAATAAGCAAAGTACCTGCTCCAGCGAGCAACGTATAGAGAATCCATAGAATCTGCTTCGCTGGCTTCAGAAACAGCAGCAATATAACAAAGACGATCGGCAAGAATACCAGGCCGCCGCGCGATAAGGTCAAGAGGATCGAAAGGACAATCGGTACTAACATAAATCCGTGTATCGCTTGTACGTATGCTTTTTTAGAACGTGTGATGGCAAACACAGCTACGAAGAAGAAAGCCATCAGAAAAGCAGCATACGTATTTGGATATTGGAACACTGAGGCTAGCCGTGGACCGTTGGAATCAACCCAGACGGCTTGAATATATTTGCCATTTACAACCGTGCCTGAGAACCAGCCGACTAGAGTCGACATCGCCTTGCCTTGGCCCAGCCAGTTGAACAAGCCAAACAGAACAATGCTATAGCCTACAGTAATTACCGTGGTCTCTATAATTCGATTCGCTTTTTTGTCTTGAAGCAGGTAAAGCCCGATTATGAATATAAAGGCGCAAAGCGATTGAATCAGCACCATATTGGCAGCATAATACTGGCTAGCTGCGTTAATCAATGCGATAATATAGGTTATGGGGATGAACAGAACGATTACTGCCGTCCAGTCCCGCTGATCTTCCAGCTTGATGCTTTTGAAGAAAGCAGCCACCCAGGCTAGCATCAGCACGCTGCCTAATAGTACTGCCCAATAGATAGGCGTCTCAAAATTTAATACAAGTCCGTTAAACAATCCGGCCTGGAACGGCGCCCAGACCAAAAATAACATAAGTCCAATGATCAACACCCACAGAGAGGGAGGAAACTTTTCCCCAGTTCTCGACGCTGTGGCCTTTTTCCCGTATACTGGATTCGACACGTATTTATCTCCTTTGCGAATAGGTACGACAATTATTTTAGCATAATTTCGTTATAAGAGACCAGTGTACAAGTCAAGGCTGTTCTAATCCTAAAAGGATCAGAACAGCCTTTTTTATTAGTTGGTCTTATATTTATCGCATATAATATCTGCGGGTCCTATATCTTTAACCGAGCCCTGTTCAAGCCACAACACACGGTTACACATGTTTTTCATTTGATCAATGGAATGCGATACAAACAAAACAGTGGTACCACTTCCCATCAATTCCTTCATTTTTGCTTCTGATTTTTCTTTGAATTTATGATCCCCTACGGATAAAACTTCATCAACAATTAAAATATCAGGTTTAACAAGAGTGGCGATTGAAAATCCTAACCTGGCTCGCATACCTGATGAGTAATTTTTGATCGGGTTATGAATGAATTTTTGCAATTCAGCAAATTCAACAATTTCATCTAGTTTTTCTTTGATAAATTTTTTGGAGTAGCCAAGCAGCATACCGTTTAAATAGATATTTTCAACACCGGTAAGCTCTGAGTTAAAACCACCGCCAAGCTCAATTAATGGAACTAGTGAGCCAAACCTTTCTACAGATCCCGATGTTGGTTTCAAAATGCCGGCTACAATTTTTAATAACGTACTTTTTCCGGCTCCATTTAAACCTACAATACCAAACACTTCGCCTTTTTGAACTTCAAAGCTAACATCCTCTAGTGCAGAAAATTCCTCATAAGCTATCCTTTGGGTCATAGCATTGATGAAGACCTGCTTTAGAGAGTTGACTTTCCCACTCATCAATTTATATTTCATAGAAACTTGATCAACTTTTACTGCTATATTTTCCACTTATTTCAAACCTCGATTCCGCTACAGATAAAAAATGAACTTGTCTTGTTTTTTATAGAAAGTATACAGTCCTACGAAAATTAATATACTGGCGTATCCAAGACAAAAGAGATGGTTACTAAGTGCTGATGGAGATCCATAAATAAGCGCACTCCTGAACATTTGTACAATCAAAAAAATCGGATTCAGTTGAATAAGCGGCATAATTTTATCCGGAATGATATCGACCGGGTAAAAAATTGCTGATGCATACATCACAATTACTAGTGCTAGAGAGTAAATATGCTGCATATCTCGAAAGAAAACATAAATTGTGGAAAGGATAAGACCAACTCCAATGGAGAATAGCAGCAAATAAAATAGAGGAAAAATAAACATTAAATTAGTCCAAGAAAAATGTAAGCCACTAAAAAGCATAACGGGAATTATGGAAATCATGGATAATAGAGAATTTATAAAGGATGAACAAACTCTGGATAACGGGAAGAAGTACTTGGGCACATAAATCTTTTTTATTAATGCAGCGTTTGAAACAATAGATTGCATAGCAAAATTCGTCGTTTCTGAAAAGCATGCATAAATTAAGCGGCCAGATAAAACATAGATAGCAAAATGTTCTATTGTTGTCGAAAATAGCTCAGAAAAAATAACAGTTAATACAAGCATGAACATAAGAGGGTTCAAAACACTCCATAACAAACCAAGAACTGAATTTCTGTATTTAAGCTTTATATCTTTCTGAATCATTTCAAACATTAAGTCTTTATACTTATAAAAATTTGAGAAATATTTTTGCATTCCTTAGAGCTCCTTTATGCTTGAGGGTAATACATAACAAGATGTTAACATATTTGAATCGTCTTCTACAATGAGCGAAGGTATGCAAGATATTTTTTTCACCAGAAATAGGGCGAAAAAATTGTCCCTATTCATGTTATAATGCATTATTATGTAGAAAAATCCTATAAATCGTTATGATTACAATTTAATATAACTATAGAGTAATTATTTGGTCTGCGTATAACTAATAAGGAGATGTTAAATTTGAAATTATGTGTTATTGGTCTTGGCTACATAGGATTACCAACAGCTATCATGTTTGCTAAGCACGGAATTGAGGTACAAGGTGTGGATACAAATCTTGATGTTGTTTCCAAACTTTCGGGTGGTAAAATTCATATTGAAGAGCCTGGATTACAGGAAATGCTAGATGAAGTTATCAAATCTAAAAAGTTGAGTTTTAGTAATGTACCTAAACAAGCTGATGCGTTTATTATTTCCGTACCGACCCCTATTAATACAGATAAAACTGCGAATGTTGACTATGTCATTGCTGCTACACATTCTATTGTTCCCTATTTGAAAAAAAATAATTTGGTTATTCTTGAATCGACGGTTCCTCCTCGAACAATTGAGGATGTAGTGTTGCCGATCCTTAATGAAACAAACTTGGATGTTCAGAAAGAACTGTTTGTTTCTCATTCTCCAGAACGTGTGCTTCCTGGTCGCCTACTTGAAGAACTTGTTAGTAATGACCGGATTGTAGGGGGGATTAATCAGAAATCGTCAGAGCTAACAGCAGATTTGTATAGAAAATTTGTTAGGGGAAACATCCATTTAACTGATGCTACGACTGCAGAAATGGTGAAGTTAATGGAAAATACTTACCGCGATGTAAATATTGCGCTTGCTAATGAAATGGCCAAAATTGCAGAACATGTAGGGTTTAATGTGTGGGAAGCGATTGACCTTGCAAACTGTCATCCACGAGTAAATATTCATAAACCAGGTCCTGGTGTCGGGGGACATTGTATAGCGGTGGATCCTTGGTTTATTTATGAATCTGCCCCATCATTGGCTAACCTGGTTTATACTTCTAGAACGACAAACGATGGTATGCCTGAATTTGTAGTCAATAAAATGAAACAATTATTGCCATATGGCGACAAGATCCAGAAGACCATAGCTGTGCTAGGTCTGGCATTTAAAGGGAATATTGATGATATGAGAGAAAGCCCTGCCGTTGAAATCGTGGAACAATTAAGAGACCATTATAACTTGCAAATATTTGATCCACACGTCAGGGAGTATATTGAAGGAAGAAAGGATACGCTTGAAGAGGCAGTTATCGGTGCGGATGCCATTCTAATCCTGACTGATCATAACGAGTTTAAGCAGATCGATCCCAAGAAAATTGCATCAATTGCCGGCGGAGCCATTGTATTCGATACAAGAAATGTCGTAAATCATCAAATTTGGAGTGAGGCTGGTTTTGTCCATTACGTCTTGGGACAACCATTAACCAATCTTGCCAAATTGGGGAGTGGATATATTGAAGCCGCTAGATAAAGTTGCGGAAGCGTATTATGGCGGAATGGGGAATCAATTCTCCCGTAAGACAAGAGAACGGATTCATTGGATTTGCTCTAAGGTAACAGGAGAATCGGTGCTTGATATCGGATGCTCTCAAGGCATTGCTGAATTGATCTTGGCTAGGGAAGGGAAAAAAGCGGTAGGCATCGACATCGAAGAAAGCGTCATTGCTTACGCAAACGAGGCATTGCAGAATCAAAGCGATTCCGTCAAACGGAACGTGAAGTATTTTGTCAGCAGCGTGTTCGATTATGAGAGCGACCAAAAATTTGACACGGTTATTCTTACCGAAGTCATGGAACACTTTACATCTTCATCTTCGCTGCTCCAAAAGGTGAAAAATTTTCTGGCTGAAGAAGGTAGCATAGTAATTACAGTTCCTTTTGGAATTAACGATTATTTTGACCATAAGAAGACCTATTACATGCTGAATTTACTTGAAGAGGTAGAACCATATTTCGAAATAAACGAAATTAAGTTCTTTGGCAAATGGATTGGAGTTGTTGGCCGGAATACGACCGATCCGTCTAACGGATCGGTCGAAATCACTAGGGAATTAATCAAAAGATTAGAAGAAGCCTTTTTTTCGATCGAAAGGTCAACGGTTGACGAGCTGAGTGCAAAAGTTAAGCTCATTGATCAATTGAATGCTCGAGTTAATGAAAGTAGAGAAAAGTTAGCAGTTGTTCAAAAGGAAAATGAAAAATTAAAGGCCGTTATTTCCCAATTGGAAAGCGAAAACAAGAAGTTAAAGCAGTCAGATAACGAGTTGATGAACCGAAATGAGCTGGATGCGACAATAAATCAATTAAATCACAGTCTTTCATCCTGCAAGGACAGAGTCGAAGAGTTGGAGAAAGCAGTCGAAGTTAAAAATAAAGAGTTGTTGACCAGATTGGGTAGCGAGGAACAAACCTTAAGAAAGTACAAGGATTCCATCTTTGACTACAATCAATTGGAGGCCAAATACGCAAATATGTCTAAAAAATACAATTTGCTAAGTAATGCTAAACTTGGGCGTCTCACTTTGAATTATTGGAAGTTTAGAAAAAGAATTCCTAAGGATTTTTAATAAAATCAACCTTAAGGAGATAAATATGGGCTTAAGCTATATAGAAGAAAAGTTGAATGAAATTCGGCTTAAAAGGGCTGGAATCTTAAAAGAAATGAACTTATCTCCGGATTTTGAAACAGCAGAAGGCACTTTTTTTAAGGGGAGTTTGAGTTTTCGAAGGGAATTCGATCAGTTACAGGACATGAAAATTGCATGCATCATGGATGAGTTCACCTATAATTCGTTTTCTCCGGAATGTCATCTTTTACAGATTACGCCGCAAAATTGGTATAGACAGATGGAGTCGCTACAGCCGGACTTGTTCTTTTTGGAATCCGCCTGGCTTGGTATAGGAGAGCTATGGAAAACCAAAGTTCCTCATCTGAGTAATGAATTAATTGAGGTATTAAGCTACTGCCAAAAAAAGAATATCCCTATCGTATTCTGGAATAAGGAAGATCCAATCCATTTCGAGACTTTCTTGGCTACAGCAAAATACGCCGATTTTGTCTTTACTACGGATATAGACTGTATTAAGAAATATAAGACGTTGTTGAAACATAATCGTGTTTATTTGATGCCGTTTGCTGCGCAATTAAAGAACCACAACCCGATAGAACTGTACGATAGAGCTGATAAGTTCTGTTTTGCTGGTGCTTATTATAAGCGTTATCCTGACCGGAATCGTGACTTAGAAACATTTATTGAGGCAATCACGCCAACCAAAGGGTTGGATATTTACGATAGAAACTTCTATAAAAATGATCCGAATTATGCCTTTCCGAGCAGTTATAAGAAGTATATCGTAGGAAACTTGAAGCCGGAGGAAATAGATAAGGCGTACAAAGGATATCGCTTTAACATTAATATGAATTCGGTGAAGCAATCCCAGAGCATGTGCGCACGCAGAGTTTTCGAGCTTCTTGCATCCAACACGGTGACGATTAGCAATTATTCCCGGGCTGTTAGAAACCTGCTTGGTGATTTGGTCGTTTGTACCGATGACGGGAAGCAATTGAGTGATCAAGTCAGCAAATTTGCGGACGAAGAATATTACAACAGATTTAGATTGCTTGGCTTAAGAAAAGTGCTGACGGAACATACGTATACCAACCGTTTGAGTTATATCGTAAATATTGTATATGAAAATAAACTGAAGACTGAACCTGCTCGCGCTGCTGTTATAGCTCATGTTAAGTCCAAGGATGAATTTGAGCATATTAATCGTCAACATCAAAGACAGGCTTACAAAACAACCCGGCTATTCATCGTTTCTGAAATTAGCGATCTGGAAGCGGGTAATGAGAATGTGGAAATCATACACGAGCTAACAGAAGAAGTGGCAAGACGCATTCAGGCGGAGTTCGACTACGCTCTCTTTTTCTCTGCCAATGATTATTATGGAAAACACTATATTAACGATCTCATGCTGGCTAACAAATATGCGGATTTTCCTGTTTACACGAAAGATGTGTATTTCAAAAATGATGAACAGATTGCAAAAACAGCGAGCGGAAAAGTATATAGCTCTGTAACTTCTTATGCATTGCGCAGATCTGCAATCAGAATAGCTGATTGCTCGATTGAGAATCTCATAGAGTACGCATGTGATATCGAAGGCAGATGTATATCTTCCGGCCGGGCATTCTCCATAGACGAATACAACTACTGTGAAAATTATACAGGCGAGAATTGCTCAAGGGTTGACGACTTGATACTCGCGGACCAAGGAATCGCATTAGAGGAAATTTACCGCAAAGCCGAGGCCATCAAGCCGGGAGTTCAATCGACGAATTCCATTCATATTTCTCCCAAAGAGTTGTATGAAATGATCGAGAAGTCGAATAAGGTAAATCTTAAAAACCAAAATGATGGATTACTTGTTGAATCCAAATTGAGAGACAGCCATGAGTATGTGTATTTAAATAAACTTTACAGAATTGACGACCTGGGATTTGTTTCAGACATTGACGTTTATTTAGACGTGAACTTTATTTCTAAGTTCAGCGTGGACATTGTCGTGATAACTCTTGATCGCAATGAGAGAAAAATAGACAGCATTGTCAAACCAAGCTCACGAAAAATTCAAATCAAACTTGCACCAGAAGTAAAGTATATTAAATTGGGTATAAGATTTTCCGGTGTAGGACATTGCAAAATTAAAAGTATCTTGGTCGGGAACATTGATCTGGACAATGGATGTTTCTTGAGCAAGTCGAATATTCTTCTTGTTGCAGACAATTACCCCGACTACGAAAATCTATACAGATATGGTTTTATTCATAGCAGAATGTTCGAGTACAAGAATGTTGGAAAAATGGTCGATATGTTCAAGTTTAATAATCGAATATCAAGCAATTATAGCGAATTTTCCGGGATCGATGTTACTAGCGGTTATTTTGAGGAATTTAACAATGCGATTATGAACGGTGGATACGACACACTATTAATACATTTCTTGAACGAGACGATTTGGAGAGGAATGAAGAGTTTTTTATCCAACAAGCGAATAATCATTTGGGTCCATGGTTCGGAAATTCAACCATGGTGGCGTAGAGACTACAACTATACAACTACTCAGCAGCTTGAAAAGGCAAAGAAAGAATCCGAAGGGAGACTTAAACTTTGGGAGAAAGTTTTTGCTGCGGCTACCAATAAAGAATACAATATCCATTTCGTATTCGTGTCTAATTATTTCGCCGAGGAAGTTTTTGAGGACCATAAGGTTCGTTTGCCAAAAGACAAATACACAATTATTCATAATTATATCAACACAGATTTATTTAATTATGAAGAAAAAGATGTAGAACTGAGAAAGAAAATTCTTTCGATCAGACCTTTTGCAAGCAATAAATATGCCAATGATTTGACTGTAAAGGCTATTCAGCATTTGTCCAAAGATCCAATCTTTAAGCAATTGGAATTTACTATTATAGGTAAAGGAGAGCTTTTTGAGTCAACTTTAAAACCTATAAAGAAATTTAGGAATGTTAGAGTGGAAGAGAGATTCCTGGACCAGAAAGAGATTTCTGCTATGCATAAAAAGTATGGTGTATTTTTAGTTCCTACCCGGATGGATTCGCAGGGCGTATCCAGAGACGAGGCAATGTCATCCGGTTTGG
Organism: Paenibacillus sanguinis 2301083 = DSM 16941; assembly: GCF_000374825.1. GTDB lineage: Bacteria > Bacillota > Bacilli > Paenibacillales > Paenibacillaceae > Fontibacillus > Fontibacillus sanguinis. The sequence goes on along the minus strand of NZ_KB895399.1, from coordinate 27,867 downwards.
TACCGATTACGAATAACCTGACAGCAATTCCTGAGTTTGTGGATAATGATTGCGGAATTCTTGTAGATCCAGAAGACTACGAGGGTCTGGCAGAAGGTATTAAAACTATGTTTTATAATCCCGAGCTGTACTCCCAACTTTCCAAAGCGGCAGCTAATAGAGTTCGAATACAAAGCGGAAAAAAGGCAACCATCGAGAAAGAACTTTCTATGATTTTTGATTATGAAGGAGAATACGTAAGGGAACGTGAATTATGTGAAAAAACTGATCATTATTCCAGCTTTTAACGAGGCTCAAAACTTGGATAAAGTAATTGGGGATATTAAACAATTTACAAGGGGATTTGATTATATAATCGTCAATGATTGCTCAACGGATAATACCCTTCAATTATGTAAGAAAAAATCTTATAATGTTTTGAACCTCTCTACTAATTTGGGTATTGGAGGCTGCGTCCAGGCAGGATATAAGTATGCCAAAGAGCATGGCTATGATATTGCCGTTCAGTTTGACGGCGATGCTCAGCACAATGCAAAGTATATTAATGATATGTATCAATACTTAATTGACCGTAATGTCGATATGGTCATTGGTTCGAGATTTATTGAAAAGAGTGGTTTCCAGTCTTCGAAACTAAGACGAGTCGGAATAAAGTTCATTAGTTTCTTGATAAGAGTTCTGGTTCGTAAAAACATTACAGATCCAACCTCCGGATTTAGAATGGTGAACAAAAGTGTGATTGATTCGCTATGTGATTATTACCCCACAGATTATCCTGAACCAGAAAGTATCGTAAGTATCTCAAGACAAGGATTTAGGGTAAGCGAAATACCTGTTGAAATGAATGAAAGATTAAACGGGGAGTCCTCGATAAATTTGACAAGATCGGTATATTATATGTTAAAGGTTTCGTTGGCGATCTTGATAGACTCCTTGAAAGATAAAAGGGGTAGAGTGAATTAAATGGAACTAAAATTACAAATTCTCCTTCTATCCTGCTGTTTGATCACATTGATTGTAATAATTAATATGATTAAGAAAGAAAAAATAGATTTAAAGTATTCACTTTTGTGGATATTAATTTGTATCAGTATTGGGACTTTGAGTTTGTTTTCGAATAGCATTACTTTTATCGCTCACATCATGGGGGTTGCAACGCCAGTCAATGCTTTGTTTTTTCTTGGTCTTATATCTGTCTTATTTATTTTGTTTACGTTAACCATTGCGGAATCGAGGAAGTCGAAAAGAATCAAAGAGTTAACCCAAAGATTGGCGATACTAGAGAACAAATTAGAATCTTTGGAAAAACATTTTGATTTGGATTAATTCGAGGAGTTGGCACATGCTGAGTAAATTATTAAAAAAGAATTTCAGTCTTTTCATGTATGCGTTGGTCATACTAATTCTCAGTCTGATCCTTAGTATTTTGGCATATACAAAAACTGAACCTAAAATTGATATGTCTCCAATTTATGAATCATTTAACGATTATTCCATAAGTGTCTTGGATAAGAACCCTGTAAAAAAAGTTGCGGATAGGGTGTTTATAACGGAATGGAAATCCGGTCAGGAGCCGTACTATATACAAATGTTTGATCAAGGATTTGGTGCACCTCCAAGCGAAGCCTATAGTGAATTTTCGGAAATCCCTCAAGGGAAAGATAAGATGCAAATTGATTTCAAAATTGCTGGAACGCAAAATACCAATTTAACGGTTTTCCTAATGTTTTACGACGAAAATGAAAGATTAAAAGATGACATTCGTACAATAACTTTGCAAAACCCACGCAATAAAGAAAACAGTAATACTGGGAGTTTAGAGATTCTTTCGGTAAGATCTGTTCTTAAATCTAACTATAAGTATTTTAAAATAGCCGTAAAGGTCTTTCCTCCCGCCGGGACAGATGGGTTTGTAAGGTTAGAAGATCTGGACATAATGTATAGATAAGTGAGGATGGGGATGACAATAATCAAAAGAATTCAGAACGAAAAGAGCATTATAATCATTTTACTGCTTGCATTGTGTATCAGATTATTGACACTGGCCAACTATCAAAACGAATTGACACTCTTTAGTGATGATATGAGATACGTAATTACTGGTGTTGATTTTATTAAATCAGGTCATATCACTTACGGAGGAAATACTGAACCGACTGTTTTTATGATGCCGGGTATGGCTTTTTTACTCGGTATTATATTTAAAATTACAGGATATACTTCAACAGGTCTTATATTTGCTAGAGTTCCATTTCTAATCTTTGGCTTGTTATCAATTTTGGGTGTGTATTTGCTTTCGAAGAGACTCTTTAATAAGACTATAGGAATCATAGCTGCTTTTTTGCTTGCTCTATCCTTTCCTCATATTGTTATTGACAATATGTTTTTAACGGAATCACCTTTTACCTGCGTTTTAATTTATTTTGTTTGCTGGACTATTAGGTATTGTGACACCAAAAAGAACACTGATTTTATCATTTTACTGAGCTTATATTTAATTGGATTAATCTTCAAGCCTACGATTGCTGCTTTGCCAATTGTCTTTTTACCATATTTTATGGTTAAGAAATTTCCGTTGAAACTAATTATTAATAGAGCTGTTTATGCGATAATAATCATTCTTCTATTCATGATGCCTTGGTGGATAAGAAATTATCAAGCTGTCGGTGAGTTTTTACCCTTTACCGGAAACCAAGGGGATACTAAATTGCTAGGTACCTTTCAGGGATTCGGCTATCCCAACGAAGATCTCAATAAAATTAACGATATGTTAAATCAAAAGGATCGGGAAGGGGAATATAAACTTAGGTACTTTAAGTATAAGGAGAAGGGGGAAATAGCTAATCAAAGAATTAGCAAATGGATTAAGGAGGAGCCTTACAAATTTGCTTATACATTTTTGATCTATAAACCATATAAAATAATCAGCGATCCATACTATTCCAGTATGATTTTTGATATCAAAGGAAGTGTTATAAAGTTTTTTCATAGAATATTAGAATACTTTTCAGGAATTGGTGTTATCTACTGGCTATTTCGATATAAAAAAAATGCATTCAAAACGGGGATATTGTTGATTTTATTATTGTTGCTCTATTTTATATATGTAAACTCTTATTATTTGGCTCTTGCAAGATATGCCTTGTACTTTTTACCATTTATTTTCATCTTATCATCTTATGGTGTCTATATTAGTATGGAGGCTATAAAATTTTATACCGGAAAAATTATATCAAAATATTCAACTGAAATTTAAATTATGGGCTAGGGGTTTTTCTATCGTCCTAAATAAAATTATGAAGAGGCTTGAAAATTATGGGTATATTATTCATGGTTTTTTGTAGTGAATATAGAGGTGTTAAATGAATAATGATTCAAAATTTAGCTTTGTGAAAAGTAAAACCTTTCTTAATTTTATAAAGTATGGCTTAGTAGGAGTTCTAGGGACTATAGTGCATACTGCAATTCTAACATTATGTGTAGAGTTCTTGAATATTAATCCTAAATATTCGACAGTTCTAGGTTTTATAGGATCCCTGATTTTGTCTTTCAAGCTAAATTCTATTTGGACTTTTAAAGGAACGAAGAATAGTTTTTTTAAGTATGCAGCTGTGTGTTCTGTTGGGTTGCTGCTTAATGTGTTTATTATGATCCTTTTTGTAGACATACTTCGTTATTCTTATCTAATTGGGCAAGGTGTAGCAATTATATTAATACCTATTTTCAATTTTACCTTATCAAGATATTGGGTATTTTCTGCAACAAACAGGAAAACAGGCTGAGGATAAAGCAATTTGGAGAAATCGAAGCAATTAAATAGATCGGAGAGGGAAAATGAAGGGGATTACGATTTTCGGTAGTTGCGTCACTAGAGATGTGTTTAGAGTAGCAGAGTACCCTGAGAATATTAACTATTTTGCACGTTCTTCACTAATTAGCATAATGTCAGAGCCGCTTTCGATAAGTAATGAAGAAATAAAATTAGAATCTAATTTCCAAAAGAACATGGTTTTACATGATTTTCGAAAGGATTTCTTTGAGGAGAAATGGACAAGGGGAAATTTCATTGTTATCGATTTTATTGACGAGCGGTTTGATGTAATGAAGTATGGAAAAAGTTATGTTACACGTTCCAATGAGTTTGTGAACGGAAAAGTAATTGATGTTCGTCCCTTTAAGCGTATATCTCGATTCCAACAATCCACCCACGAATTGTGGAAACAGTCCTGTTTATTATTTTTTGATCGGCTTCTAGCACAGGTATCGAATGAAGATGTGCTGATTCATGAAACTTACTGGGCGAAAAATTATATTGAGGACAGACAATTGAAGGAGTATCCTAACCTCGCTTTAATAGAAGCAAATAATAATATGCTGGAGGCTTATTATGATTTCCTAAGATCCGCCTATCCGGGACTTCGATTTGTTTCATCTCCACGTATTGGAAATAAGGATCATACTTGGGGTCTAAGTCCTGTCCATTATACGGATGAATACTATATGAATATATATGAACAGATAATTAGTTGAGAAATGAAGTGCTAGATAAAATGGACGATATCTTGTTGATAAAGTCAAAAATAAGTATGTGGCTGGTTTAAGTATCATCTCCATTCTTTAAATGAAGGTATCAGTAAGCTTATTTCATAATTAATCGATGTGTTCTTTGATTCGAGGTTTTTTCGTTTAAGGAAAAGAATTAGAAATGAGCTTTTAGATTTCATTACAGTCTAAAATTCATGGATATTTAAAGATTTAAATAATAAAATGATTGATCCATATGTGTTTAACAGTTTTAATAAAGATCCCCATCTACTAGCCAAATGTCATGATATAATTTCAAGATTAGTTGTATTATTGAACAACAAAAAAACTGTTAGTTCATTCTGTAGAGTTTTTTTAATTCATTTAATCTATTTTGATGGAATAAATGGATTACGAATTTTAGAAAAATCAGCGAGTACGATAAATCTCCATTATTCCGGAAGCCAATACCAATTAAGTTGTATTCTGCAAGACAAGTTGAATGGAGAACGTCTTAAGGTTGTGTGGTTCAGTATCATCGGAGAAACCTCTTCACGATAAGTTGAGCGCTAAAGATGTTCTTCCGGTTTTAAAAAAAGTTACCATGAGTAAGTTAAGTCCTCAACCTTGTGGTACTCAAATCAGATTTATTGCAGAGGCTTCAGGGAATGACTTGAATTATGCTTGGTATGTTTATAAAGGAGAAACAAGGATCTTAACTAAATGGTATAGCTTAAACAACTATTTTGATTGGTCTCCAAATGAGTCGGGAAATTATAAAATATGTATTTTCATAAAGGATAAATTGGGATATATGATATCTAAATTATTGGATGAATATATAATTGAGTCTATGAACGAGAGACAATAGATAAAATGATGAATACTTTATTAAATACATATGATATTTGTTTGTTGAATAAGACCCAAGAAATGCTGGAGAACTAGTTAAAAACAAGGAGTGGTCGCTTGCAAACCAAGTCAAAGATGGCCTATATAATGCACGTAGACTGGAATTGGATTAAGCAGCGTCCCCATTTTTTGTATGAGGAGCTATCCCGATATTATTCCGTTGATCTATTCTACATTGAAAAACTGTATGGGAGTGAGGCTGGAGGGAACCGGAATTCACGGGATGTATTTTCAGAGTCTAAGGTTCGTACACTGAAGAAACTCCCGATGTCAGGGAGATTCAAAGGCCTGAGAATGATCGAGGGGCTAATGAACCGGTCTATTCATCAATCCTTAAAGCAGTATGAGTATATTTGGATAACCTCGCCTCTACTACTTGATTTTATTTCTCTGAGTCAGCTAGAAGACAAGATCGTGATATACGATTGTATGGATGATTTCTTGGGATTTTACTCAGGAGAACCTAGGTCAGACAGACTTCGAGATTTGGAGGTTCGATTGATCAAGCGAGCTGATTGGGTCATTACTTCTTCGGAGTATTTGAAGAACAAGATGATTAATTCTTATCGTGCATACCTGACTATGGAACCGATCAAAGTAAACAATGGTATCAGTCCGTCCATAATGAAAAAGGATGAGAAGGCTTCCTATTTGAGATCAGAGATTAATAACCCGGATTTGTTGAACCTCATGTACATTGGTACAATTGGGAAATGGATGGACTTCGATTTAATTGTACGGGTTCTGGATCAGGTTCCTGAAAGTATGTTTACCTTGGTAGGTCCAGTCGAGACAAAAGTTCCGTCACATCCCCGGATTCATTGCGCAGGAACAGTGAAGCACGATCAATTGCCCGAAGTTGCCCAAATTGCGGATGCCTTGGTTATGCCGTTTGTACTAAATGAACTTGTACGAGCGGTAGATCCTGTTAAAATGTATGAATATATTTATTTTAATAAACCTATTCTGGCAATTGATTACGCTGAAATGCAAAAATTTAAAGCGTTTGTTCATCTCTATTCAGAAGAAAGAGATTTAATTAATCTTGTACAAAAAGTACGGGATAACAAGATAGAGCGTTATTCACATATGGATGCGCTAAATTTCTTGCAAAATAACACGTGGGAAAAAAGATGTCAGGATATAGTTCGTATCCTGGAAGGAGCACATCAATGAAAGCCATCATCCTAGCCGGGGGCACCGGCTCACGATTATATCCATTAACAAAAGTGACCAATAAACATCTTCTCCCTGTAGGCAAATACCCTATGGTCTTCCATGCTGTGCATAAGCTAAAGCAAGCAGGACTAACTGATATCCTTGTTGTCACTGGTAAAGAACACATGGGAGATGTTGTAAGCTTACTAGGTAGTGGAAGTGAAATTGGAGTTTCTTTCACCTATAAGGTGCAGGATGAGGCCGGAGGCATTGCCCAAGCTCTTGGGTTGGCCGAGCAATTTGTTGGTACTGATCAGATGGTGGTAATCTTGGGTGACAACGTTTTTGCGGATGATATAACGCAATATGTGGAACATTTTAAGAACCAGTCCTTCGGGGCTAAAATTCTTATACAGAAGGTTCCTGACCCGGCTCGCTTTGGCGTTCCTGAACTTGAAGGAGAACATATTGTATCGATTGAAGAAAAGCCTGAAAAACCTAAGTCGAGCTATGCCGTGACCGGTATTTATATGTTTGATCATCATGTTTTTGAAATTATTCGTAGTTTAAAGCCATCTGCACGAGGTGAATTGGAGATCACCGATGTGAATAATGCATATATTGAACGAGGAGAACTTACTTTTGACGTGCTGCGAGGCTGGTGGACGGATGCAGGGACTCATGCTTCGTTAGCCAGAGCTAATGAATTGGCCAAGGATTTGACCCTTGGTGAAGAATTTGGCAAACTCAAGCTATAGTTAAGGAGGAGTTTAGGATGAAACTGACCTCGTTAAAGCTGCAAGGCGCAGCTTTACTTGAACCGGTGGTACATGGCGATCACCGGGGTTTTTTTATGGAGAGCTATAATGAGCAGGTGATGCAGGATCTTGGAGTCACCTATACATTTATTCAAGATAACCAATCCTTATCTGCAGAGCCTGGCGTACTACGCGGCTTACACTACCAACTTAACCCAAAAGCACAAACAAAGCTATTCCGCGTACTTTCAGGTGCAGTTTATGATGTGATTCTTGATATCCGGCGCAGTTCACCCACCTTTGGACAGTGGATTGGTGTTATTCTTAGCGAGCATAATAAACGTCAACTCCTTGTTCCTAAAGGATTTGCTCATGGGTTTTGTACATTGATGCCAAATACACAAGTTCTATACAAAGTGGACGAATACTATTCCCCGGAGCACGATCGTGGCATATTATGGAACGATCCGGCGCTAGGGATTGATTGGCCGGTAAGCGAGCCGCTGCTTTCTGATAAAGACAGGCATCATCCCACTTTGGCAGAAGCAGAAATGAATTTCGACTAGGAGGACTTTTCTCATGAAACTGCTTGTCACAGGCGGTGCCGGCTTTATCGGCAGCAACTTTGTATTATATATGCTGGACCAGCATCCTGAGTACCAAATCATTAATGTGGATGCTCTGACCTATGCTGGAAATCTGGAGAATTTGAAGTCTGCAGAAGGCAATACGAATTATACTTTCCATAAGGCAGATATTACTGATGCTCCAGCTATGAATGAACTGGTTAGCCAAGGAGTGGATGTGATCGTCAATTTTGCGGCGGAGTCGCATGTGGATCGCAGCATTCTGGAGCCGGATGTTTTTGTGAAAACGAATGTACTTGGTACGCAGGTGCTTCTGGAGGCGGCGCGTCAGCATGGCGTTAAGAAATTCGTTCAGGTTTCTACCGACGAGGTATATGGAACATTGGGAGAGACTGGACTGTTCACTGAGGAAACACCGCTAACGCCTAACAGCCCCTATTCGGCTAGTAAAGCAGGTGGGGATTTGCTGGTTCGTGCTTACCATGAGACCTTTGGCCTCTCGGTAAATATTACGCGCTGTTCTAACAACTACGGACCATATCAATTTCCAGAGAAGCTCATCCCACTAATGATTTCCAAGGCACTGGCTGACGAAGCCCTGCCTGTATACGGAGATGGTTTAAACATTCGTGACTGGCTTTATGTAGAAGACCATTGCAGTGCTATTGATCTGGTCATTCATCAGGGGCGCGATGGGGAAGTGTACAACATTGGCGGGAACAATGAACGGACGAATTTGCATATCGTAAAAACCATTTTGGAGCAGCTAGGTAAGCCGGAATCACTAATTAAATTCGTTCAGGATCGTCCCGGCCATGATCGTCGTTATGGCATTGATCCAACCAAGACGATGACAGAGCTGGGCTGGAAGCCTAAGCACTCATTTGAGACGGGGATTCAAGAAACTATTCGTTGGTATCTGGACAATCGGGAATGGTGGACTCGCATCCAATCGGGGGCATACCAGGAGTATTATGTCAAGCAATACGGTGAACGGCTGGGCGATCGCTCATGAGGGTTTTGGTGACTGGAGCCGAAGGGCAGTTAGGTAAGGATGTCGTAAAAGCTTTTGAACAAGCCGGCCACAAGTTATTGCCTACCGACCGTAAAATGTTGGATATCACCAATCAGGAGATGTGTGTGAAGGTCGTCCAGCAGTTTAGGCCTGATGCTGTCATTCATTGTGCAGCTTATACAGCAGTAGATCAAGCCGAGAATGATGTTGACATGGCATATGCTGTAAACGCGACTGGAACTCGCAATATGGTGCTTGCCGCTGAACAGGTGAAGGCTAAATTCTGCTATATCAGTACGGACTATGTATTCGATGGTACAGCTGATACCCCTTACCAGGAATACGACAACACGAATCCGCAAAGTATTTATGGCAAGTCCAAACGTGCCGGAGAACAATTGGTTCAAAGCCTATCCTCGTCTTTCTTTATTGTGCGGACCTCTTGGGTGTATGGGCAGCATGGGCACAACTTTGTGAAAACCATGCTGCGGCTGGGGGAAGAGAAGCCGATACTTCAGGTGGTGAATGATCAAAAAGGCTCACCTACCTATACAGTGGATTTAGCAAATTTCCTTCTTGAACTGGTTGCTACACAGAAGTTTGGCATTTATCATGCCTCCAACTCGGGAGAATGCACATGGTATGAGTTTGCGCAAGCGATTTTTGCAGAGGCGGCAGACATCCGGGGCAAGGGGTATCCAGTAAAGGTTGAGCCTTGCTCGACTGAGGAATTTCCTCGCCCCGCACCACGACCAAGCAATTCCGTTATGGATCACTTAAGCATCCGTACCAACGGACTCCAGGACTTGCGGTCATGGCGCGAGGGATTGAGGGCATTTTTGGAACAGTATTTTCTAGAGAAATAATGCATAGTGTAAGGAGCACTTGATCTTGAGGTGCTCTTTCTAATTTTATATTTTTCCAAGTAATATAATTAATTTAAGAATGAACTGATCGGCGAGGGCTTGTCTATAAAAAGGAGTGCGCATCGCATACATAAGTCTGGATAGTCCGTTGCTAGTTGTATTTTTAATGAAATCATGTAATGCTAGCCGTTGCTGCTCATCCAAGAGGGGATTAAAGCAGTTATAAAACTCTTTGGCTTGATTGCTAATGATATAGTGATTTTGTGCTTTAAAGTAACGTATGAATCGTTTCTTCCACTTTGTGAATAGATTGTCAGTTTGTCCTCCCAGCACATTGTTTGAATGCTGACGATATAAAATAAAAGGCTCTGAATCGAAGATGACTTTACCAAATGTAGATACACATAGATAAGCCCACCAATCGTGCATGATGAGGTGTTTAATGTTGATCGGTGGTGAAGAGGAAATTAAATTGAGAGCTTTTTTGTTCAGTACAGAAGTACAACCCACGGCGATATTTTCAACCAGAGCATTGTATATACTTAACTTTTTCTCTGGAGCAGATGGCCATACACTAATGTAAGATAAATCGGTGTTCACCATTTGAGTTGCAGAGCAGTACATTAAAGGTAGACTTTGATGTTCATTGTTGAGCATTTGTATGGCTCTGATGAGTTTGTTTGGCTTCCATATATCATCCTGATCGCAAAAAGCAAAATAATCGTATTCGAAATACTCTTCACTTGCTATACTCAATAACTCAAAGAAGCTGGCTTTTGCTCCTACATTGTTAGCCTGAAGTAATTTTATATTTATTGTCGAGTCCTTTATAAATTGGTGGATAATCGATAATGTGTGATCGTTAGATCCATCATCTCGAATTAGAAGGGCTAATTCTACTCCTTCTTGCTTTTGTAAGCTATGTAATTGCTCTTCAAGAAATTTCTCACCATTATAGGTAGAAAGAAGAATTAGGCATTTTGGTTTTGCCATTGGTGCGGCCTCCTGAATTTTAGTACTCATATACTCGGCTATTTTTGCTCCAATATAAAGCTAAGGTTAATTAAAAACAATGGTAACTTTATAATTTATATAGCTAATAATCAGATCTGCAGCTGTATTAAAAATTTCCTCACACCCGCCCCACCAATACCTTCCCAACCGTCTTCACCCTACTCAAGCCCACGCACACGCCCAAGCTTATCACAGCGCACAACACAAACGACACTATGGTCTGCCCGTACACGCCGATCATCCCTAGGTAAGAGATCACCAGATAGTTGGTTGAACTGAGCACTATGGCGTGAATCAGATAGGCGCCAAAGGAATAACGTCCAAAGGTTGTCAATAGCGAGGGGAACCACCGGGTTTTCCTTTTGGCCAGCCAGTCCGCTACAGCAAACACCAATACCATCGACACCAATATCGTTCCCATCATCAGCGGTTTTAGCGGACCTGTGACATAGGAGCTGTAGATGTAAAGGTCACTGGTCAAGCTTTGCGTAAGTGTCTCGATCCGGGTATAAATAATGTACATGAAAACCCCAAGGCCGATCAGGCATAACCACCAAATGCGGCTGACGATCCATTTCCACTGTTTATGATACATACCGACCAGACCACCCATCACAAAATAAAACATCCAGAACAGAAAGTTGCGATCCAGGTAACGAATCACCGTAGCATTGAGGATGGCGTTGTCCGACGTAATCCAGCCTTTAGACAAGGCGTACACCAGAACGAAGCTTATCCCCAGAAAGAGTGCAGCTACTGCTAAGTTCACCCACGGCTTTTTATCCTTGCCCAGCATGAGTCGAAACAGAGGGAACAGCAGATAGAATGGAATTATCATGACCATAAACCACAAATGATAGGATGCTTGTCCCGTTAAAGCCAATTTAACCAAGTGGACCAGTTCACCCCAAATACCCGACAAAGACAACCCGCCACTACGGATACTCATCCAAATATAATAAATAACCGTCCACGCCAGATAAGGCACGACAATTTGCTGGAACCTTTTCCACAGAAAACTCCCGTAATTCAGCTTGCCATCATAATTGTAAAACAGCACCACCCCGGTGATGAACACAAATAAAGGCACCGCAAACCGGATCAACCCCAGAAAGGTCGTTCCGGCCAAAATGGTCTGTCCACTCAAGCCCGGCTGATAAAACACCCCGGCAATCACATGCTGCAGCACAACTGCCAGGAATGCCATTCCCCGCAGCAATTCTATCTCATGTAATCTTTCTTTTTTCATAATTTGTCTCCCCTTAGTCTAACGACATTGACTAGAAACACCATAAAGAAAATCCCCCTATTCGTCAACGGGCGTATACGCCATAACACCATTTTGGTAGCGCATTGAACTCATTCGGAACTCGGTCAATACCGGCTTTGCACCGGCTCATAACCAGGGGATACGTCTGACACACAGCGACTACGTGCTGGTGTTGAACCCGGACGTTCAGCTTGCTCCAACTTATATCGAGCGTTTAATCCAGTCCATGCAATCCCGCCCGGAAGCAGGCGCAGCGACAGGGCGACTGCTGCTTAAATCCTCCCCGGACACTATAGACAGTACAGGCCTTGTCATGAATGGAGCCTGGCGTGCTTGGGGCCTGGAGGGGCTTTTTCAGCACACTCCCTAAATTGCGCGAGAAGAGACGTGAGATTCATGAGAAGATGGGCAAAGGATGCCAGAGGACCTTTTAGATCGCGCTAGTGCTTTCAAATTCTGTGAATTGAGATATGTGCTGCGATGTGCTAAAATTGGAATAGAAATAAGGACGGTTGGCCGACCGTCCCCAGTACAAACAACTTGAGTGGAGTTACTCCTCCAAGAAAATCTTTCAATCATATGAAGAAGTGACCCACAGGTAGCCAAACCTTGGAGTGGGTCACTTCTTTTTTCTATCGATGTATGTTAAAAGTGCAATAATGAAAGCTGCAAACATCACTACATCAGAAAAGGAGAAGCTCATACGGTTCACCTCCTTTCTGGAGGAAACCGCACCCACTCAAGGTGTGTTGTACTCTTTGATTATATCACCTATGATATAATATCAATAGACCACTATAATACTTTGGGAGCGGAGCGCGTAATCATGGATTTAAGCATCTTGATCGTCAACTATAATACCTGCCGTTTGACACTGGATTGTTTGCAGTCGGTCTATGACTCTAAGATAGTTTATTCGTACGAGGTAATTGTGGTGGATAATGCTTCGTCTGATGACTCGGTGGAGTCGATCAGCAGGGAGTACCCCGGTGCGCGATTGATCGCCAATACCGATAATATAGGATTTGCCAAAGCGAACAACCAAGCTATGGCTGTTGCCAAGGGCCGTTATGTGTTGCTGCTGAATTCAGACACCATTGTTCAACCTGATACATTGCAGATAATGATTTCCTATATGGATGCGAACTCTCAGGTTGGGGCTTCGGGCTGCAAAATCATTTTGCCCGATGGTTCACTGGATAAAGCGTGTAAGCGCGGGTTTCCAACACCGGCTGCGTCATTCTATTATGCCTTTGGCTTCTCCAGACTGTTTCCTAATAAGCCGAAGTTCAACCAGTATCAGCTTGGCTACCTGGACCCGAACGAAACGTATCCGATCGATTGTCTGGTTGGGGCGTTTATGCTGGTACGGCGTAAGACAATCGAACAGGTGGGTGGACTGGATGAGACCTTCTTCATGTATGGGGAGGACATTGACTGGTGTTACCGCATCAAGCAAGCGGGCTGGGACATTCACTACCATCCAGCGACATACATTGTTCATTATAAGGGTGCCAGCAGCAGGCGCAAGCCGCTTAAAATTGTGTATGAATTCCATCGCGCCATGTGGGTATTTCACCGGAAACATTACTTTAAGCAATATTCCTGGGTCACCCATGTGGTGGTGGCTTGCGGGATTGCACTTAAATTTGCCTTATCCTTATTGAAAAATACACTCTTCAACCCTGGGGCAGCCCTACCTGCTGTTAGACAACAACAGTCAGTCGAAACGAACGTGGAGGCGAAACGATGATACGCAAAAACCAGCGATTTCTAACTCAACTGTATATTCTGGCTGATTTTGCTGCCATTCAGTTAGCCTTTTTATTTGCTTGGTGGCTTAAATTTTCCAGTGGCTGGATTGCCTACGAGCAACCCCTTCCTATTGAAATCTATGCTTTTTGGAGTGTTATCTACGGCGCAATTACCGTACTGATGGGCGTGATGATTTCGCTTTACATGCCGAAGCGCAAAAAACGGTTTGCCGATGAAGTTTGGAAAATCATCCAGGTTCACGCCATGAGCTTGTTTATCCTACTTGGCTTGATGTTCTTCTTTAGACAGGTGGACATCTCCCGTCATTACTTGGCATTGTACATGATATTCAACGTAGTGCTCATTACGTTATACCGCTATGTACTGAAAAATGTCTTGAAACAATTACGCAAGAAGGGGTTTAACAAGCAGTTCGTGCTCATTCTCGGAGCAGGCTCTTTGGGACGTCGATTTCATGCCAACCTCAAACAATACCCGGAGCTTGGATATGAAGTGGTTGGTTTTCTCGATGACCAAAAAGAGTGGGACGGCATTGAGGCCGCACGCTACAAGCCTATCCTGGGGACAATTGATGAGCTTGAGCGCATACTTGAATCCACGATGATCGATGAAGTTGTGCTGGCACTTCCCCTGGAAGCTCATCACAGATATGCACGAATTATAGCTATATGCGAAAAAACAGGCGTACGCACGCTGATCATTCCAGACTTTTTTGACTACTTGCCAGCTCGGCCCTATTTCGACAACTTTGCGGGAATGCCGATGATTAACGTACGTGACATTCCACTGGATCTGACGGGCAACCGAATTGCCAAGCGGGTTTTTGATATCTTGTTTTCTCTACTGGCGATCATTATTACTTCCCCGGTGCTGCTGATCGTTGCCATTGGCGTCAAGCTGACCTCAAAGGGTCCAATTATCTTCAAACAGGAGCGAGTGGGCCTTAATCGACGGACATTCCAGATGTACAAATTTCGCTCTATGCAAGTGCTGCCCGAGGGCACAGAGGACACGGGTTGGACTATTGCCAACGATCCAAGACGCACGCGCTTCGGGACCTTCATCCGCAAGACGAGTCTGGATGAACTGCCGCAATTCTTTAATGTTCTAGCTGGACATATGAGTGTGGTAGGGCCGCGTCCGGAGCGTCCTTATTATGTGGATCAGTTCAAGGAGGAGGTACCCAAATACATGGTGAAGCACCATGTGCGGCCAGGCATTACCGGCTGGGCGCAAAGCCATGGCCTGCGTGGCGATACCTCTATCGAAGAGCGCATTAAATACGATATTTTCTATATTGAGAACTGGTCGATTCTATTGGATATCAAGATCGTGCTTAAGACGGTGATTAACGGTTTTATAAATAAAAATGCTTACTAATAGATAGATATTTCATGCAGATTGGAAACTCATCATGACAAAGAAACTTATTTACAACTTGTTGCTGATTGTTGGCGTGGGCCTGATCTTCTGGTTGATCTTGCCACGGATATGGATACCTGAACCGCCTAAGCAGGGCTTTACTAATTATCGGATGGTAGCCCATGCAATGGGCGGTATCGATGAACTGACTTATACCAATAGCTATGATGCTTTTATCGTCAACTATGAGAAGGGGCTGCGCGTATTTGAAGTGGATTTGTTGCTCAGCAGTGATGGTGAACTGATTGCCCGCCATGAGTGGGGACAAGCCTTTACACAGATGCTGGGCCAGCAGGAGACCGTCGAGGAAGACCGTCAAGGTGCAGTCTGGTCCCATGATGAGTTTAAGGCGGCCAAGATCAAGGGGAACTATGAGCCACTCGATTGGGCAGATATCGTAGAACTGTTGGAGCGTTATCCCGATGTGTATTTTGTGACCGATACGAAGCAAACCAAACCTGAAGAGATTCAAAAGATTTTCACGCAAATTGTGGATCAGACGAAGCGGCGGCAGCCGGAGCTGCTTGAGCGTGTGGTGCCGCAAATTTACAATCGGGACATGTGGGATCCGATTCAGGCAATTTACCCGTTTGATTCGGTAATATTTACCCTTTATCAAACTCAAGAGACAGATGAGCAAGTGGTGCAGTTTGCTAAGGAAAAACACATTGCGGCTATCACGATGTCCGAGACTAGAGCCAACCCCGTTTTGATTGCGGACTTGAAGCGGGTGGGAGTGGTGTCCTACGTTCATACCATTAACGATCCGAAAATAATAGACGAATTTCAGCGTATGGGCGCCTATGGCTTCTATACCGATTTTCTCGCGGAGGAAGATGTTGCGGATCATACGGGCTGGTTCTTCAACTGATTCCCTAGAAGTGTGGTGAACCATGGGGGCCTATGATCACTCCCGCTGCTTCAGTTCCATATTCAACATAGCTCGACAATACGCTGACCGCAGGGCCCAAACAACCTCATACTGCGGATGAAGATGCGTTAAGGCTTTTCGGGAACGCATCTTTTCTTGTTCGCATCAAAGGCGAACGTTGACAGGGTATACGAGGTAACATAGACTAGAAACTGAGCTATAAAAGGTGAGCGAAATCAGTCGCTGGACATACAGGGAAGAACGGGAGCGAGGCCGCGCAGCAGAGCCTCGTTTTTTAAGATTATAGAATCTATAAGTTTTCAGCGGAGCTGAACAATTCTATAATCGCAAGAAAAACTACCATTTAACGTGGTCTGGCTTCAAAAATAGTACATGAATAGATGTTTTTCTTAAAATAGGGTGGCGAATAAGTTGCCGTAGGCTTCCTATCGTTCACCCCTCTTATAAGGGGCTGGAGATAAGCCTTTTAGAGGCGTATCTGCCAGAACCCTGGCTTGG
Source organism: Paenibacillus sanguinis 2301083 = DSM 16941 (assembly GCF_000374825.1). Lineage (GTDB taxonomy): Bacteria > Bacillota > Bacilli > Paenibacillales > Paenibacillaceae > Fontibacillus > Fontibacillus sanguinis. Next base: position 11,175 of record NZ_KB895399.1, on the reverse strand, counting down.
AGGAATGAGTGTTGAAGCAAATGATTGCATCCTGGCAGCATATATTTAAGCTGGATCCGGATAGGGACCTGGATGATCAGGGCCTTGAAGCCGTTTGTCTGTCCGGAACGGACGCCATTATGATCGGCGGGTCCAGCGGAGTGACCTATGATAACACTGTGGAGTTGCTGGCACGGGTGCGCCGCTTTGAGGTGCCATGCGTCTTGGAAGTGTCCGAGCTTGCGGCGGTGGTTCCCGGGTTCGACCTCTACCTTATCCCGATGGTGCTGAATGCCGGACATCCCGATTGGATCGTTGGACAACAAGCTCGGGCAGTTGAGCGATATGGCTACATGATTCCCTGGGAACAGCTTATGCCCGAAGGGTACATTGTGCTGAATCCCGACGCTACAGTGGCCAGGTTGACGGGAGCGACCGCGTTGGAGTCGTCGGAGGCCCAAGCCTATGCACAGGTGGCAGATCGCCTGCTCCATTTACCCATTGTATATCTCGAATATAGCGGACAATGGGGGGACCTGGAATTAGTAAAAGAGGTGCGGCGAACATTGGAGCAAGCCCGCTTATTCTATGGCGGCGGTATCGTAGATAGCCAGACCGCCCGCCTTGCTGCCGCTGTGGCAGACACCATTATTGTAGGCAACGGGGTCTACAACGATCTGGAGCGCGCCTTGGAGACGGTGACCGCCGTACATGAGGTCAAGACGCTGCGGCTATAGTTCCTCCTCATGCATGGGGGAGAGGATAGAATGAAGGCATTTTACAATAGCAGAGCTTGGACCTAGTAGTTTTGGTGAATTGTCTACTATATAAAGAGAATAGCAGAATAATGAGAATAGCAGATGCCCAATTGCGCGCACAAGTTGTTGCAGTGGAGAGTCAGTATGGAGCTGAAGGCAGTTAGCGGGCTCATGATTATACCAACGGGAAATAGTCCTGTTAATTAGCTGTTTTTAGCGAAATAGTACATTTTATATGGAATTTGTCATGCTAATTGTAGCCAGATGATTAGTTTGTAGAGAAACTGCCCGAAATAGATGGAGGATTTCCAGCTAAGTAAGCAAATTCGGACAAAGTTGTAAATTTAGCGGGAGGATTTCCCGTTAATTCAGTGGATTAGAGCGCAAGGACGAGGAAGGAGCATGTTTGATGCAACCTATGCAACCTATGCAACCTGTGAACATACAAGAGGCGGTCAGCCGTCTCAATCCTGAGCAGCGGCAAGCCGTGGAGGCGACCGAGGGGCCGCTGCTTATTATGGCCGGGGCAGGCAGTGGCAAGACGCGCGTGCTGACACATCGCATTGCCTATCTGATTGCGACGCGCAAGGCGCCGCCTTGGGCGATTCTCGCGATTACCTTTACGAACAAAGCGGCTCGTGAAATGCAGGACCGGGTGTCCAGACTGGTAGGCGGACACGAAGGCCGTGATATTTGGGTATCCACCTTTCACTCCATGTGCGTGCGCATTTTGCGGCGGGATATCGAGCGAATCGGGTTTACCTCTAACTTTTCCATCTTGGACTCGACCGATCAGCTTTCCGTCATTCGCAACTGCATGAAAGAAATGAATATCGATACCAAGAAGTTCGAGCCCAAAGCCGTTCAGTCCATGATCAGCACCGCCAAAAATGAACTCGTCACCCCGCAACAATATGAGCAGAAAGTTGGCGACTATTTTGAAGGGATCGTAGCCAAAGTCTACACCATGTACCAAAGACGGCTCCGCAGCAACAATTCCCTGGACTTTGACGACCTGATTATGAAGACCATTGAGTTATTCAAAGAACAGCCGGAGGTTCTCGACTTCTATCAGAAGAAATTTCAGTACATTCATGTGGATGAATATCAGGATACGAACCGGGCGCAATACATGCTTTGCCGCATGCTGGCGGACAAGCACCACCGCATCTGCGTAGTTGGAGATAGTGATCAGTCCATCTATCGCTGGCGTGGGGCGGATATCAGCAATATCCTGAACTTCGAGAAGGATTACCCGGAGGCGAAGACGATCCTTCTGGAGCAAAATTACCGCTCGACTTCGACCATTCTGAACGCGGCCAATGAGGTCATCGGGCAGAATACCGGGCGCAAGCCAAAGAAGCTGTGGACTGATAAGGGCGATGGGGACAAGATCAAGGTATATCGCGCCGATTCGGAGCATGATGAAGGGTACTTTGTGACCTCCGAGATTCATAATAGTGTAAAAAAGGGCCGTCATTATCGCGATCATGCCATTTTGTACCGGACTAATGCGCAATCCCGGGTGATCGAGGAAATTTTGATCAAGTCGGATATCCCTTATCAAATCGTGGGGGGGATCAAGTTCTACGATCGTAGAGAAATCAAAGACTTGCTCGCCTACTTGCGCCTGCTGTCCAATCCGGATGATGATATCAGCTTGACCCGGGTCATTAACGTGCCGAAGCGAGGCATCGGGGACACCACGGTAGGCAAGCTGGCGGATGCTGCGGCACAGCGGGGAGTCTCGATCTTCCGGGTGCTGCAGGTGGTTGACGATCTTGGCTTTGCCGGGCGTACCCGCAATGCCTTGGTTGACTTTTTTGATATGATAGAAGCCTTGCACCGGATGGTCGAGTACCTGTCCGTCACAGAATTGACCGAGAAACTATTAGAAATGACTCAGTATCGGCTGGAGCTGCAAAATGAAAACACACTTGAATCTCGCTCCCGTCTGGAGAACATCGACGAGTTTCTGTCCGTGACCATGGAGTTCGAGAATAACAACGAAGATAAATCATTGGTCTCTTTCCTGACCGACTTGGCCTTGATTGCCGATATCGATAGTATGAATGACAACAGCGACGCCGAGAAGCCAAACGATGATGCGGTTGTGCTCATGACAATGCACAGTGCCAAGGGGCTGGAGTTCCCGGTAGTGTTCATTATCGGCATGGAGGAGGGCGTCTTCCCGCATAGCCGGGCCTTCCTAGACAATGAGGAGCTGGAGGAGGAGCGCCGTCTGGCATATGTGGGCATCACTCGCGCCGAGGAGAAGCTGTTCCTCTCCTGCGCCCAGATGCGCACCCTGTTTGGGCGCACCACCGCCAACCCGCCGTCCCGCTTCCTCGATGAAATTCCCGAGGAGCTGAAGGAAGACGGCGGACGCACGCCGCGCGACCGCTACGGCCGGGGGGCCGGCATCGGCGGCGCCTACAGTGGCCGCGGCTTCAGCGGCGCCGGCGGCGGGGGCAACTTCGGCCACCGCGTAGCAGCGGCCGAAGGCCCAGGGGCCCGGTCCGCCGCTGCGCCTGGCGGACCGGCCGGGCGCGGTAGCGCCGCTCCCCGCCGGAGCGGCGTCACCGTGACCACCGGCGTGCCCGGGGCATCGGCAGCCGGCAAGCCCGCGAACCCCGGCGATTTCCACGCCGGGGACAAGGTCTCCCATGCCAAATGGGGCATTGGCACGGTCGTCTCGATCAAGGGCTCCGGCAATGATACGGAGCTGCAAATCGCCTTTCCGGCGCCGACAGGTGTCAAGCGCCTCTTGGCTGGCTTTGCTCCGATCACGAAGGTGACCGAAGCCGAATAAGCCCTGCTCCGGGCACAAATATACGTACACGTATATTTGTGCCCACTGGAGGGCATCGTGTAACCAGAACTTGCAATTGTTATCGCTTCTTACGCCGCAATAAGTGGCTGTATGGTTTCATTTATTTTCCAAACGGAGTCGGCCTCCCTGGTCTTCTCCGTTTCATTACATATCTACATAAATCGAGGGAGGGTTGTCCCTGCATGGACGTGATGCAAAGAATGGAACAGCTTGTTGAGCTGCTCGGGCAGTACAACTATCACTACTATACGTTGGATCAGCCGCTGGTGAGCGACAAGGAGTACGATGTGCTGTACGACGAACTGGTAGCCTTGGAGGCGCAGACGGGGATCACCTTGCCTGACTCGCCCACCTTGCGAGTGGGGGGTGAATTACTGGAAGGCTTCAAGCCGCATCGTCATCTTGCCCCGCTCTGGAGTTTGGATAAGGCGCAAAATGAAGACCAGCTGCAGAACTGGAACGCCCGTGTGCTACGACTGATTGCCGATTATAATGTGAAAAATCCGGAGACTCCGCTCCCGGACCCTAGCTATGTAGTGGAGCTCAAGTTTGACGGCTTGACCCTGAACCTTACTTATACTGACGGCAAGCTGGTCCAAGCCTCCACGCGCGGGAACGGCGTCGTTGGCGAAGGTATTCTGGCCCAGGTGAAGACGATCAAGTCCGTTCCGCTGAGCATCCCGTACGCCGAGGGAACGATCGAGGTGCAGGGCGAAGGAATTATGAATCTCTCGGTGCTGGCCAAGTACAACGAGACCGCTGCTGAACCGCTCAAGAATGCGCGTAATGCGGCGGCTGGGGCGCTGCGTAATCTCAACCCGCGGACAACCGCCGAACGGAAGCTGAGCGCCTTTTTCTATAATGTGGGATACACGGATGGGCTTCGGTTCCGCAATCACCGTGAGATGATGGATTTCCTCAAGGACAATCGCTTTAAAGTGAATCCATATGTCACTTACCACGATAACTTTGCAGAAGTGATGGAGGAATTGCGGCTGATCGTAGAGCGGCGCTCGGGGCTGGACTATCTGATCGATGGAGCTGTGATTAAGCTGACGGACATGCGCACCCGGGAAGTGCTGGGGTATACTGATAAATTCCCGCGTTGGGCGGTGGCCTTCAAGTTTGAAGCCGAAGAGACCACGACCGTTCTTGAGTCAGTCTCCTGGAACGTGGGACGCACTGGAAAAATCACACCGCTTGCTAAAGTAGAAGCCGTAGAGCTGGCGGGTGTAACCGTTCAGAACTGTACGCTGAATAATGTCGGTGATATCGAACGCAAAAATTTGAAATTCGCCTTGGGGACCCGTGTGTTCATCAGACGTTCAAACGATGTCATTCCGGAAATTCTGGGCAAGGTCACGGACGAACAGGATGGCGGGGAGATTGTTTATCCTGAGGTTTGCCCGGCCTGTGGCACAGCACTGGAGCAGCGGGGAGCGCATCTGTTCTGCAACAATCGGCTGGGCTGCAAGCCGCAGATCGTAGCCCGCATCACTCATTTTGCTTCACGCGATGCCATGGATATCGAGACATTCAGCGAGAAGACGGCGGAGCAACTGCATGATGAACTGAACGTGCGGGAGCCGGCGGATCTGTATACCCTGCAATTTGCAGATTTAATCAAGCTGGAGCGGTTTGGCGAGAAGAAGGCGAACAACCTGCTGGAGGCCATTCAGCAGAGTAAGGAACGTGATCTGGCGTCCTTTTTGTTCGCTCTGGGAATTCCGAATACCGGCAAATCGACGACTAAAGCCTTGGCTGATTATTTTGGCAACCTGGCTGCGGTGATGGCTGCAACGGCGGAGGAACTCATTACGTTGCCGGATATCGGCGGTATTGTGGCGGAGAGCATCGTATCCTTCTTCGCGGATCCTTTCCAACAGGAGGGGATTCGGCGGATGCTGGAGCAGGGAGTGGCTCCGCGGGCATCCGAGAGAGCGGCTGCACCAGTTGCCGATTCCTTCTTCTCCGGCAAGACCGTCGTTCTTACAGGCACATTGCATCAGCTTGGCCGGGATGAGGCGACGAAGCGCCTGGAGGCGCTGGGTGCCAAGGTGACCGGCAGCGTATCGAAGAAGACCGATCTGGTTATCGCTGGCGAGAAGGCAGGCAGCAAGCTAACCAAAGCCCAGGAGCTGGGTATACCTGTGATTGAAGACGAGAACGAATTGATTCGTCTTCTGGAAGGCGGCCTTTCGTAGCGTCCGGATTCGGGAGCATAACCTTGCTTCTGAATCCGGATTTTTTATGTGTAGTGATGCGAATCACGGAAAGTTCCCGCTTTTTTCTTCATCATATGGCAGTGGACTGCTCCACGTTGTTAATCTATGAGAAAAAGGTGGAAGTAAAAATGAATCACGATGTGTCACAGTGGAAGCCTTCGCGCTTCAACGCGCAAAGCGAGACGGATGACGGCGGCCTGATGCTGTATAACAGCTACACTGGAGCCATTGTTAGCTGCTCGGCGGCAGAAAGAAACCAAATTCTGGAATGGTTAGCTCCATCCGCACCCGTTCCCGAGCCTGCCCCTCCGCTGTATCATTCGCTGATTGAGCATGGCTTTCTGGTGTCTGGCGAGACGGACGAAATGCGGCGGGCTCTATTCCTGCACCAATCCATGCACGCCCAGGATGCGATGCATCTGGTGTTGCTGGTCACGGAAGCCTGCAATTTTCGCTGCACCTACTGCTATGAATCTTTTCCGCGTGCCTCCATGCGCGAAGAGGTCATGCAAGGCCTGGAAGCTTATATGGAAGAGCGTGCTTGTAGCTTGAAGCAATTAACGATTAGCTGGCATGGCGGAGAACCACTGCTTGTGCCTCATATTATAGAACGTCTGTCCCGCTCTTTTATGGCAGCTTGTGAGCGTAATCATGCAGTATATGCTGCAGAAATGTCCACCAATGGTTATTATTTGACCCGGGAGCGTTTTGAACAGATGCTGGACCTTCAGGTAACACGATTTATGGTCACCCTGGATGGAGAAGGCGAGGTTCATGATGCGCGCCGTGCCTTGCATGGCGGCGGGGGGACATATGCAACGATCGTACGGAATTTGTTATCTCTAAAAGAAGTTGACCGCCCCTTTGAGATTAATTTGCGGGTCAACTTCGATAACAGCAACCTCAAGGCCGTCTCCGAATTTATACCAAAGCTCCGGGAATTGTTTGGAGACGATCCCAGGTTTATGGTGTATTTTCGTCCTGTAGGGTGTATGGGCGGAGAGAATGATCTGAACCTGCCTGTATGTGATGAGCGGACCAAGGATCAATATATTTGGGATTTTAACGAAGAAGCGATCAAGCAAGGGCTGCCGGTCAGTTCCTTCATTTCGGATACATTGCTTCCCACGGGTGCCATTTGCTATGCGGCCAAGCCCAATTCGCTAATTGTTGGATCGGACGGCATGCTGTATAAATGCTCAGTTGCCATCGAGCAAGACAATAATCGATTAGGGCGCATTTATCCCGACGGTACGTTGGAACTGGATTACGACAAGCTGGCATTGTGGACGACTTCGGGCGAAGAGACAGACGAGAAATGTCAGGCGTGCTTCTTCCGTCCGGCCTGCCAGGGGAATCATTGCCCGTTATACCGCATGCGTACGGGCCGTCGGCCTTGCTCCTATGAGAAACGCCAGATCAAGAAGACACTTCGCACGATCTGGCTGCAATCGCAGCAATCAGAGGAATTAGCCGAGCTTTAGATGGAAGTTAAGGATGAAGCCGGTAGATGAACTTAACCCTTTGATAAGGAGGTGATCTATATGAAAGTAATCCGTTCTGCAGCCCAAGCGGCTCTTGTCAAAACCGGCCGTCTGACCAAGTCGGTTCCGGGGAACCTGAGCTAATTATTCCCGGCTAAATAATTATCCTAATCCGATCTTTACAGTTCCTAAGAACTGGTTCAGATCGGATTTTTTCTAAAAAAGGAAACTATTTCTTCCTAGACTCGTTCTATTTATAGAGAACTCTATTAAAATATTTATATTTTGGAGGTAAAAATGAAGGGAAAATGGTTACATAAGGGGCTCGTGGTTTTATTGGCTTCTGTTGTGCTTGCGGGCTGCACCAGCCAATCGGCGCCGGAAGCAGAACAGACATCCAGCTTGAAGGTCATGTTTATGGATGAGAGTTATTTCTTCCAGGAATATGGCGATTTGTTTGCGATGGAGAAGCCAAACATTGAGATTGAGGTTGTCAGTACAAACAGCATTTATCGTGACAACCCTGATGGCGTAGAGGACTACAGTAAAGCGCTTGAAGAATTTGTAGAGAGAGAACAGCCAGATGTGGTGATGTTAGATACGGACAGTTATGAGAAGCTGTCCTCTGAAGGCAAGCTGGCAGAGCTGGATACATTGATCGAACGTGATCAATATGATATCGAATCGATTTACCCGGCTCTCATGGAAATTCTTAAGGAGAAGGGGGGCGGCAAGCTGTACGGCTTATCTCCAACCTTTTATGGCAATGCCATCTTCTACAATGCTGACTTGTTTGCCAAATACGGCATTGAAGTGCCGCATGACGGGATGACCTGGCAGGAAATTTTGGATACGGCCCGGCGTTTTCCTACCGATGGAGATAAGGATACCCGGGTATATGGCTTTGGTGCAAACTATGGCATGACGATGGATGAACTGGCCTCTAATATTGCCAATACCCAAGGCTTGAAGTACATCAATACGGACACGATGAAGGTTACGCTGAACACAGATTCCTGGAAACAAACCTATAAGATGGCGATGGATGCGATTGATTCCGGGGCTGTCTATAATCTGGACGAAGATAGGTTCCAGGGTGGGACGATGGAAGAGTACTACAAGAGTCAGTTGTTCATGATGGGTCGTATGGCGATGACAGTAGACGGTTCTTATATACTGCGAAACCTCAAGGAGGCACAAGATCAGGTCAAGGACTACCAGCCGTTCCAACTTGGGGCTGTAGCAGGACCGGTTGATCCGGCGGACCCGGAAACCTCCCGAAGTATCTTTTTCAACGATATTTTCGGCATTCGCGCCAACTCTCCTAACGCAGATGCGGCTTGGGAGTTTATCAAATTTATTAATGGTGAGAAATTTGCCAAGGTGAAGTCCAGAACGATGGACGGTGGTTTGCTGTCTCGAATGAATGTCCGCAAGGAGTTTAACGGTTTAAATCTGGATGTATTTTATAAGCTGAAGCCAAACCTCAGCAATGATAGAAATGAGGACTACAACAAGATTCCTGAGGCTTTCAATATGGAGTATTATGGTATTATGAATCGTGAGATCCAACTGGCCCAGGATAAGAAGAAGTCCATTGAAGAGGCGCTTCAGACTATTGAAAGTGAAGCGCAGGCTGTTTTGGATAAGGCTATCAAGGAGGAGGCCGCGAAAAAAGGCGCCAATGATAGCAGCTCAGCCGGAGAAGATGGCGGTGCATCCACATCTGTTGAGAGCGGTGCTGAATCTGGCGGGGTCACTGTAGTAGAGTAGCTTTTATCCATTGTAGGCATAGCGCGTAGATAACCTAGGCTACTGCGCAGTTCTGCGCTTTGGGCCTAGATATGCGCTTGGAATCTGGGTAAAATATCAACTATTAAAAGAGTTTAGCCTAAGTCAACTTGACCGGGGCTAAACTCTTTTCTTGACTACCTCTTATCCGCAAAAGTTACCAAATCGCCATAATTATCGGTTAGTGTTGTATCCGCGAGAGCTGATTTTACTTTATAATCTTCGGGAGATTCTAAGCGAACGACAAGAATTCGTGTATTTATCGATAGGGAGGAAGCAATGCGTGCGGAGGACAAGATGGTTATTAAATGGGATCGTCATGATCTGCTTTATGGATTTATTTGTTCAGTTGCCAGTAATGGGGCCCTTTGCGCAAAGCCTGGGAGCAGGTTCATTCCAGATTGGGCTTGCGGTGGGGCTATACTCGCTGACCAACATGCTGGGGAATATGATTGCAGGAATATGGATTGACCGATTTGGTGGCAAGCCAATACTAATCACGGGATTGTTGCTGACAGCGAGTATTATCTTGCTGTATCCTCTTGTTCAGCAACCAGGTCATTTGCTGATGGTTCGAGTGCTGCACGGCTTAGCAGGTGGATTACTGGTTCCGAGCGCATTTACTTTGGTATCCCGTTACGCTTCCGGTCAGCAACAGGGCCGATCTATGGCTCTCTCTGGCGCGGCTGTGGGAGTTGCTGCGATTGTAGGCCCGGCATCCGCAGGGATTTTGAAGGCCAGCTTAGGATTGGATAGGCTATTTATAAGCCTTTCGGGTTTACTGGTGATCGGGGCAATCCTGGTATGGGCAGGGGCACCCAAATCAATAAAAGGAAATGAAGGGGAGAATGACTCGATTGGCGGGAAGGAATCCCGATTGGCCTTTTGGGCCGCTATTCGTCAAAAGTCGGTTATCCAATCGTATTTTGGAGCCTTTTCTCTAATGTTTGCTATGGGGGCATTAACGTTCAGCCTGCCTTTAAAAGTGGATGCCCTTGGCTTTCCCGCACAGACGGCTGGCATGATGCTTAGTGTATTTGGTGTGGTGGCCATCTGTATGTTCCTGTTGCCGACCAACCGGATGTTTGATCAAGGTTCTCCTTTAAGATTAAGCTTGATCGGCGGGTTATTGGTGATCATTTCTCTATTTACCCTGTCACTTATCCAACATCAGGCAACCATGTTTGGTGTAATGGCTCTGTATGGGCTTGGATTTGCATTATTATTTCCTTCGCTGAACTCTCTTTTGGTCAATCATATTGCGTCTGAACACAAAGGCAAGGCGTTCGGAGTGTTCTACGCCTTCTTTTCCCTGGGAGTCGTCGCGGGTTCCTCAGGCGTGGGAGCATTTACGGAGGATTATGATGTGGCCTTACGTCTTGCTGCGATATTTTTGCTGTTATCTTGTGGTCTGTTGATGATTTGGCAGCTTGTGCGTGGAGGACGTCGGGTAACGACAAAATCCTGACCCTGACTCCCTTCCTTTTGAATGTAAGTTAGAATAGAAGGTGGGGAAACGGGTGGCCGCCAGCGTGAATTCAATGCATTTTGGAGTACGGATGGGAAAGCCGGAAAATTACCAGAAAATTTCATGTTGCAAAAAGAACTCTGGCGTGATAGATTATTACTTGTCGCTTCGGACGGCATCTTGCCGAAACACTGGTGAAGATGTCAAAAAAGAAGTTGACATGAATTAAGCAAGAAAGTATAATAAATAACTGTTCGACAAAAACTGAGTTACTTTGGAAAAAGTCGAATAGTGCAAGCAAGTTCTTTGAAAACTGAACAAATGGAACACGTTATTGAAACAAACGATTTTAACAAATCGTCAGCAAGTTTACATGAGCAAGTCAAACAATACCTTTATTGGAGAGTTTGATCCTGGCTCAGGACGAACGCTGGCGGCGTGCCTAATACATGCAAGTCGAGCGGAGTGATTGGGGAGCTTGCTCCCGGATCACTTAGCGGCGGACGGGTGAGTAACACGTAGGCAACCTGCCTGTAAGCCTGGGATAACTAGCGGAAACGTTAGCTAATACCGGATAGTCAAGACTCTCGCATGGGAGACTTGGGAAAGACGGAGCAATCTGTCACTTATGGATGGG
>NZ_KB895398.1 GCF_000374825.1 Paenibacillus sanguinis 2301083 = DSM 16941 | reverse complement strand
CCTTCTCTTTTAAGAGTTGTTCTAATTCTCGAAGCCGTTCCACACTGGAGATGGACTCATTCTTGAACTCGCGATATTTGGCTTTCCAGGCATGCAACGTCTTTGCTGGGATGTCCATCTCTAAGGCGATTTCCTCCACCGATTTCGTCTGTTCATGGAGATATTTAGCTGTTTGTCTTTTAAATTCTTCGTTATAGCGATTCCGCTGCTCACCCACGTGAACACCTCCTCAGTTAGTTTTATTATCTTTTTCTCTTAACGAGGTGTCCACTTTTTATTCTAGCTCTAGATTTCAGACTGTTGAGAAAGTTGGTTCTCCGTACATCTCGGATAGAAAAGCCCTTAGCTTATAAGGGTTCTTTCCGTATAAATGGTACGTTACGCCCTTTCTCAACAGTCTGAGGATTTCCCACAGATTTCCCGCTGATTTCCCATTGATCTCCCGCTAGATTTCCATTGATCTTTCATTCATCGATCTCTCACTCATTGATCTACCGCTGGATCTACCACCGAATATCCCACTACTGTACATCAGCATTAGAGATTAAGGTTCAGTGTGCTAAGATACAGTGTGCTATAGACAAAACGGCACGTGGATGGGCTGCCGAAGCAATATTCTCAAGCGATTCCCTGCCCGCTTCGCCCCTCCCCTTTTCAGACGAAGGCGCAGCAGGTACAATAACAGATATGTTTACAAATCCAGACCTGCCATAAGGAGAATCCCTTTATGCCCACTGTCAGACAACTATTCACCGAACAGGACTTTCACGAGGCTATCGACAAGAAGCTGCGTGTTCGCGTGTTTCATAACGACCACCTCATCGATTCGGGGAGCATCATTATTCGCTTTACCGGAGAGACCGTTATTACCCAGTCCAGCGTTAGCGAGTTGGCTTATCACCCGCGCCAGAAATGCCAGTTCTTCGAGGTGCGGAAATAAATAACCACGTGCGCCAAGTTAAGCGAGCCATGCATTGTGCCGGAACCCTACCCTACCTTACCCTACCTTATCTTACCCTAACCTGACTTTCCTTCCTGTCCCGCAGCAAGCACCTGCGGGCTGCCGGGCTCCAATACCGTAGCCTCTTTGCCATAGCGGATAAAAATCCAGACTCCAAATAAGATAAGCCCCCCTGCAGATAGCTGTAAGGGGGTAAGACTTTCCTTCAATAGTACCCAAGCCAGTAATGAAGCAAAGACCGGCTCGCCCAACACGGCCATGGATACAACCGATGCACTTAAATATTTCATAAGCCAATTGAATAAATAATGACCAAACAAGGTGGGGATAACGGCTAGCAGCAAAAAAATCCCCCACTCCCCAAGACCATATCCGGTGAATGGAATGCCAGCAGCCACATTGTACATCGCCATGGCGATACCAGCCACCAAAAACACGATAAAGTTATAAACAAAGGCGCTCACATGGTGCAACAATTGCTTGCCTGCCAGCATGTGTACCGCAAGAGCCACCGTACCAAGCAGTGACAAAAGATCACCGGTGACAGCTCGGCGTGACAGAGCAAAATCACCAGAGCCAATAGCTATAGACCCCAGGACGGCTAACGTTACCCCAATGACCATCGCCTTGTTGATTTTTGTCTTGAACAGATAAAAGGACCCGAACATCACAATGATCGGCTCTAAGGTTAAAATTACCGTGGAGCTGGCTACTGTTGTTAAACGAAGCGAACCCATCCATAACAACAGGTGCAGCCCCAGCATCATGCCGGAAAACAACAGGCCGCCCCATTGTTTGGCGCTTAATTCGCGCAGTTCCTCACGGTATCGCCACAACAGCGGAAGCATCAGCAAATTGGTGAAGAACATGCGGTACATCCCGATGACCGAAACGTCGGCATGGGACCAGCGAATAAAAATAGATGAGAACGAGATGGCAATGATACCGATAATATACAAAATTTCATACTTGCCCAGGGGCTTGACCGCAGTGTACATATGCTTCTAAATTCCAGCTTTCCATCAATAGATTTGCCTGACAACACCTATGCAAACCACTTCATTATAGCTAAGATAGACCTGTTCCTCAATCAAAATTTTCAAGAGCCAAATGAAGATCTCATCTTATTTACAGTCCTGTATTCATAACCTTGTACCTTTGTGCTATATTTGAACAGGGCCGCTCATATGAAGCGGCCTATTTGGTAACTTTGGAGGATTGAACATGAATCAGATGGTATCAAAAGAATGGCTGCTTGCTCGCATGTACGAGCCTGATTTGGTCATCGTGGATTGCCGTTTCTGGTTGAACGATCCCCATGCTGGGCGAGAACGCTACAATGAGGCTCATATCCCGCGGGCTGTATATCTCGACCTGGATGAGGACCTGTCCGCCCCCCTCTCCCAGCATGGCGGCCGACACCCTATGCCTGAGCCAGAACAGATGGCTCACACCTTCGGGCAGGCCGGGCTGAGCCAGGACGACCGCATCGTCATTTATGACGACAATGATGGAATGATTGCCGCCAGGTTATGGTGGATGTTGACCTACCTTGGACATACACAGGTCTTCCTATTGGAGCAAGGCTACAGTGCCTGGAAGAAAGCGGCCTTTCCAATTACCGCTGACCAGCCAGTGGTCATACCCAAGACATTTGAGGCTCGCCCACAACCAGAGCTTATAGCCACGCTGGAGGAGGTTCGTGAGATCATATACCAAGACCCATCCGCACGAGTTGAAGCCGCAGGGCCCAAAGTGTTGATCGACTCCCGGGAGCGCAAACGCTATCTGGGCCTGGAAGAGCCTATCGATGCCAAAGCCGGGGGCATTCCCAATGCGTTCAATTACTTCTGGAAGGAAGTTTTGACCGAAGAAGGACGTCTCAAGCCAACGGCAGCGTTGGAAGAGCATTTCTCCGGGCTGGATAAGAATCAGGAGATTGTGGTTTATTGCGGCTCCGGCGTCTCCGCCTGCCCGAACATTCTGGCCTTGAAGCAGATCGGCTTCAAGCATGTGAAGTTATACCCGGGAGGTTGGAGCGACTGGATTTCCTACCCGGACAATCCCGTTGCCAAGGGCGAGGAGTGAGAGCTTTCGTAAGACATACTGGCATAATGAACAAAGCAATTTCTACCGCAATTTGACAATAAACTGCGAACCAGCTCCCTTTATCAGAGATCAGGAAATTTCTATTCACTGGGCTTGTCGCAACCGGCTTGAACAGGGACTTGCGCCCGAGCGCATAATCAAGAGCCGGCTTGGGAATTAAGATTATTCTCAAGCCGGCCCTTCTACACATGTTTGTTTTCTATGTCACTTATTCCCAACGATTATACCCTTCCCCTGCGTCTATTTCTCCCATTGCTTGTCGCGCATATTAGTATAAATGTAGACCGCCGCAGACAATGAGCAAAGAAAGAACATCAGCACCGACAGCGCTGCCGCATACTCATAATTCATATTACTAAACTGCGTGAACAATGAGATTCCGAGCATCTGCGGAGATGAGGAATCCATCAGATACGGCGTCGTGAATGAACCGATATTACTCATGAAAATAAACGTTGCGGCAATCATGACATCCTTCAGTGTCAAGGGCAGAATCATATGAACAAACAGCTTGATGCGGCCGGCTCCGACATCCCGGGCCGAATCAATCAAGGACTGCGGGATATTGGACAGAGCCGCCATCAACAGCATGGTCGCAAAGGGCACATTAAACCATAGGTTCATCAGAATAATGCCTTTCTCATTAAACATCAAGCCGGGCTTGATGTCATATCCGAATGCCAGCGCAATCCGATTCAGCAGACCTGAATCGCGAATAACGGTAATCATGGCATTGACCGCTACCAACCCCGGTATGAATCGGGGAAGCAGATACAAGGCTCCGATAAGCCTGCTTGCCCACGACTGAGTAAACCGCAGGTATAGCGCCAGTGCATATGCCAGCACGATCGACAACAGGACAGTTATAATCACAATGTACGATGTATAATACAAATTGTTCAGCGCAATTTTGCTAGTAAACAGCGTGTAATAATGATCCAGTCCGTAACGATCCTCCTCCTGGATGTGGAAGCTGCGCACCATCACGTTCAGAATCGGATATGCGACAACTCCCATTATCAGCAAGAACGCTGGCGCCACGAAAAGATAGGGTATCCATCGCTGCAAATGATTTTTACGGACGATCACCGCTCATTTCCCCTTCTCCTGGCCAACGGATAGCTGTGCCAGTCATAATCATTGTGCTTGCCTCGTGTATATCGTTCTTTATTCCAATGTGCCAATTTCTTCGTCCCAGCGCTCATTCAGCTTCGTTCCCAACCCGCCTATGCTGTTGATGCGAAACTCTTCGATCTCCAAGCCGGAAATAATATCTGCCAACTCAGGGTCCAGCTTCGAAAATTCAATGACCGGTATAGCCGCCATACTATCAAGTGCAATATTCTGAGCCTCCGGCGTCAGCATGTAGTTGATAAACGCATGCGCCCCCTCCGAATTGCTGCCGAATGCCGGGATGCCGAGCGCAACCGTACTTCCGGTAAACGACGGAGCGATTTGGGCAATCTCAATAGAGTCCGGAATGACGCCCTCTCTTTTCTGCGAAATAATCATATCCGCCCATGCCGGAATCATATCCACTTCCTTGTTTGCCAGCAAATCGATCGAACCCTGGTTCTTGTTCGGATAAACAACGCGACCGCCTGACTGGTACAGATAAGGATGTAGTTCCTCCAGGAATTTGAATCCCGGATCCCACTCTGCCGTCCATTTCTCATCCGACGAGGTAAGCGCTTCTGCCGCCAAATCATTATACACAGACGTTACAACAAATGAGCTGCCCGCGCCTCCGGAGCCGGGAGTGTTGTAGGCAAAGCGCCCCGGATGATCCTTGATCCATTGATACATATCTTCAGCTGTTTTGGGCGGTTCGGGAACCGTCTCCGAGTTGTAGGCCAAGACAACAGTCGTTCCCCGATAGGGGACAACTAAATCACTGCGGTAAGTTGCTTCAAATTGCAGATCTGACATATTCGGAACCTTGCTCGTGTCGATCGGAACGAACAAATCCTCCCCGCCTTCTGCCAAATATTGCAGAACTGATGTAGCATCAAGCTCAATCAGGTCAAAATCGGTCGATGTCTCGCCCGCCTTCTTCGCTGCAATAATGCGGTCAATCAGGTTTTGCGTGCCTGTACCGGATGTAATAAATTGCAATTCCACTTCGTAGCCGTCTGGATTATTCGCATTAAAGTATCCAATCTGCTTCTCGAACATCTCTCTCACGTTGTCAGAACCTCCCGCCCACAGCGTGACCTTCTTGTTGCTTTCGCCTTGCCCGCCTTCCTCCTGACCGCCGCAAGCGGCCAGCAGCATCAGGCTCGCTACCAGCAGAACTGTAAGCATCCATTTTATTTTTGTACGCATTTTTGTACCTCCAGGTTTTGGGATTCTCCTAAATCATGTGAAGTTTCTGTTCGGTCATAAAACGTATGCCAACCTCTTCCTTCAATCGATACTCGTCCACAACGTGACGCGGCTGGAATGTCTTGATCATCTGTTCGCCTGCCTGAACATTAATTTCCGCATAATGCCCCAGCAGCATAATTGCAGCGATTTCCCCCTGCATCTCACCGCCTCCACCTTTAATCAGTTCAACTTGCTCCGGTCTTACGGCTATCGAAGTGCCATCCCCCCTTTCAATAAAGTTCATATCTCCTATGAAGGAAGCGACATAACGGCTTGCAGGGTGATCATACACTTCCATAGGCGTACCGATTTGCTCTACATGACCTTTGTTCATGACAACAATCCGGTCCGATATCGCCATGGCCTCTTCCTGATCATGTGTAACGAACACGACCGTAATATTCAGCTCTTGCTGGATGCGCTTCAGTTCCATGCGCATCTCTGCGCGAATTTTGGCATCGAGCGCCGAGAACGGCTCGTCCAGCAGCAACACCGAAGGCTTGAGCAGCAATGCACGGGCAATCGCTATCCGTTGCTGCTGACCGCCTGAGAGCTGAGCCGGATACTTCTTCTCGCTGCCCGGCATTCTGATCAGCTCCAGCATTTCAATTATCTGCTTGCGAATCTCGCTTTTTGCCACTTTGCGTAGCTTCATGCCAAATGCCAGATTGTCGTAGATCGTCATATGCGACCACAAATTATAGCTTTGAAAAACCATAGCGGTCGGCCGCTTCTCCGGCGGCAGCGCAGCAACGGACTGTCCATCAATGCGGATATCGCCTTCATCGACATCGACAAAACCGCCGATAGAGCGTAGAATGGTCGTTTTGCCGCACCCGGAAGGACCCAGCAATGTGACGAACTCTCCCGTACTCACATTCAGATCAATATTATGAATTCCGTCCCCGTTCTTGTATCGCTTGTGCAACCCTGTAATCTGTAATTTGTAAGAATCTGTCGTTGAAGATATGGTGCTCATGATGCGCCTCCCGTCACTTTATCTTGAAACCATTCGCCATGTTCTCGGCAGACAAGTAGCGTCGAAATAACAGCAATACTATAATTGTCGGGATCATCAGAATCAGGGAGAAGACGGGTCCCGCCGTTGTCGCATATTGCATAATGATTCCGTACATTTCTATCGGCATCGTCTTGAATTGCGGAAAGCCGACCAGCATGGTTCCTTGCGCTTCTTCAAGCGATCCGAGGAATGTGAACAATGCCGCTACAATAATGCCCGGCAGCGCCAGCGGGAACGTCACATGCAGGAACGTGCGGAACGGACCCGCCCCTGCATCTCGTGCCGCTTCTTCCTGCTGTCGATGCACGCTGCGGAATGCATTCGCCGGAATCCAGGTCATGAACATCAGTGAGTTCAGTACATGAATGAGCAGTACGCCCGGCAGCGTGCCGATCAGATTCAGCTTGTAGAAGATAATACCAATCGCTACGTACAGTCCCATTTTCGGAAATGCATCACTTAGCAGGAACGACAGGAACAGCAGCTTTCGTCCCGGAAATTCAAATCTCGCCAGCGCATAAGCCGCTGGCAGGCAGATGCACATGGACAGCAGCGTTGTAACAATCGCAATGACAAATGATAGAATGATAGAACTCATCAGATTTTTCTGTCCCAGCACGTAGTCCCACCATTTGAAGCCCCACTCTTGCGGAAACAGCGCCGGCGCTTCATACTTATTCGAGAAAGCCAGCATAATCAGATTGAGCAATGGCAGATAGAAGAACAATACAAAGACAGAGAAGATAATGAATTCGATAACCTTCCGTCTGCCGAGCGCATAGTAAAATCCTTTGAACGAGAACATTCTCAACCTTCTTTCCTCCTTTGACAATTCTGCCGCAAGGCCAGCGCAACTCGCGATTTCGCGTTGCCATGTTAGCATCGTCTGTGAGAGCAAGCTCTCCAGCGTATCCGACTCACCCAGCGTCCACAGCAAAACGCGGATGAGTCGCAATCAGAACCCTCGCAGCCTTTAAGTTGTCGTCAAGCCGATCCTCCTCCATTCAAATGCCGCTCTCGCCGAACCCAGAAGCGAAATACATCGTTGCGCATATAATCATAGGAATATAGAACCTCGCTGTTTCGCTCGTCATAATGCAACTGCTTCATCAGCAGTACCGGTGTGTCTTCTGCCTTGTCACCCTGCAAGTGCTGCACGTACGGATCGCTTCTGGACGGCACCCTCAGTTCGGTATCGGATCTGGCAATAACGACACCATGCTTCTCTTCCAGCAGTTGAAACAACGAGGGATTGGTCGCTTCAATTTCAAATGCTTTGCCCACAATGTGATGCGGAATAATATTGATCGAGCATACAATGACTTCTCCTTCGGCGTAGCGGAACCGCTCCATCTTCTTTACCGGCGAACCGACCGGAACACGCAAGGCATCTGCCCAGTCCGGGGCGCACTCTTCCTCCTTGATAATGATTTTATCCTCGCCTTCTTCCAATCCGGCCAGCTTGATCATCTTGCCGATGCTTTGCAAAATTTCCAGCCGACTCGGAATAACCGTCAACGGTTTGATGACGAATATACCAACGCCATGCTTCACCAGCAACTTCCCCTCCTTCTCCAGCAAACGGATCGCCGAACGGAGGGTTTCCCGACTGACATCAAAGTAATTCGCCAATTCATATTCCGAAGGCAGCTTCTGCCCCACTTTCCATAGCCGGTTTTCCAGCATGCGTTCAATTTCCTGCTTGATGTTCTGATAAAAAGCCAAGCGCGTTATCCTCCATTTCCTCCTCTTAGTCCTTTTAACAGGTCTAGACATCTGAAATAAGCTTACTTCAACATTGTTAAGTCCGTGTTTTCGCATTTTAAAGATATTGTAAGCAGCGTAAAAGCCTCATAATGCGGATTTGTCTGCTAAAAAGCCTTATATCATATCTGAATTGCGTTCATAAATGGCTGTTGCTATAAGGAGAGGGGGGTAGTTGTCTATATCTCTTGGTTGCATGATCAGCAACATTACGTGACCTATGTATACCAACAAAGCAGAAAAAGTACACAAGCAACCCATTAAATCAAAAAAAACATCCATCTGCCCGTTTGCCCAAAAAATGTATATAAAACAAAAAAAGGTATCAGATTCATCATCCTTGCCTCCTGTTAGGATTCCATATAAAAATAGAGCCGCCCGGAATCAGTATTCACTGATTGTCTGGACGGCTGCAAAATTGGTTCTGGCGTTGCCTGCTTTCATAACTTGCGGCGAGACAGATCCGGTTCATATTCAAGCATATTATTAAAAATGACAAACTCTGGTTCAGGAAGTTCAAAAGGTGCTACCTTTTTCCGCAGAACCTCGGTGTAATGACGGCAGAAGGCCTGTGCCATAGCCTGCTCTTGATGGCTTAGCTCATACAACTGATAGGAGTAGGTTAAATGAAAGGCAAACTCATCATGACCTGCATGCCGGATACCTACGGCTTCAGACACCCTATCACGATAATCCCGAATTTTCTGCTCATCGTGTGCAGAAGCAGGCTTGAGGCGAATATTGATCGGAAGACAGCAATCCACCTCCATTTTTATACCCTGCGGCTTGGGAATTTGCTCCACCGTTTCTTTTAGCTTCTTATCTATTTGGATAAACTCCTCCTCGGGAGAACAAATCCGGGGCCAGTACGGTGTCCCTCGATCCATCTCGCGACAAAGCGTCAAAATCGTAACATGGAACGAAGAGGGTGGCAGAAATGCGTAGGACTGAGCCAATTCAGTATTTTTGAGAGCCTCCATGACTTTAATACTCTCCCGGTAGATATTATACAGCTCACTATTCAAGAAACTGATAATCGTGTTTCCCAGATAGTCCTTTGCTCTTCCATCAGGATAAAACTTTAGCTCGCTTTCTTTAATCATGGCTAAAACCTCTCTGCATCATATTTGACTGGACTGGGAGCCATGTCTTTTGCGTTCATAAACAAACAAAATGACTAAAGTAGACACCAACATAATAAGGACTGAATACACGAAGCTTAGCATCTGGGCCTGCGGCGAAGCTTCCGATGAAGTAGCTGCATTTAGGACTACACCCAGCGGCTGATATAAGGGATGAAATAAGAATACGGACATGTCGTATTCTGACAACAAACCAATAAAATTCAGTAAGAAAATAGAAAGTACGGCTGGTAAAATAATCGGAAATACGACTCGCACATACGTCTTGAAAGAAGAAGCCCCTAAATTTTTGGCGGCATCCTCCAGGGAATGGTCAACACTGGTATAAGCCGCTTTAACCATGCGAAGAGTGTAAGGTATTTTAAGAATAATATAACCTAATAGCAGGATGAAGGCGGTCCCCGTCAGAACATTACCCAAGACCAACAAGCTAGGCTTATTGAAAGCCATAATCAACCCCAGCGCAATTAAGGTTGCAGGCAGGAACCAAGGAATTTGAAGTAGCAGTTCCAATGCATTTGTCCATGTGTTGCTGTGCTTGACAATGATTCTGCCCAAGATCAGCATCACTGCAATTACGATGAGACTGGCCAGAGCGGCGTAGATGATACTGGTGAATACTGGGCGAATTCCCGTTGTCGAGGAGAATACGGCATAATAATTATTTAGCGAGAAGCTGCTGAAATCGATAACTCCGTTGTACAGATCAGTTACAGGCATAAATGAAAAACAAAAAACCGCCAGTAAGGGCACCGTTTGGATCACCGCGATAACATGCGCAATAGCAGTCACTATTCCACGAAGCACAGGAGATTTGATATCTTGCTTTTGCAATGGAGTTTTCACTTTTGATACAGAACGATAGTTTCCCTTCCTCTCGATATAATTGGATACAAGCAGGATGATGACCGTAATCAACCCCAGAAATATGGCTAGAATCGCCGCATAATTCCTTGTAGTCAAAGTTTTGGAGAATGAATAAATCAAAATATTAATGGTCTCAAACTGATCTCCACCCAGAACCTGTGGGGTAGCAAGGGCTGATATACCCACAATGAACGTGAGAATGGATGCTGCAAAAATAGAAGGCTTTAAAGCAGGCAATACAACCTTCCAAAGGATGCGTCCGCTCCGAATACCCATATTTTGCGCAGCCTCAACCGTCTGGTAATCGACAGACTTCAATGAGTCACGAACAAATAGGATATGATTGGCCGTGCCAGCAAAGGTTAGCTCAATCAGGACGGGCCAGAAGCCCTTAAACCATAGAGGCTCGAGTCCCGGAATCCAGTTTGTAAGCAATCCCTGGCTCCCGTACAGGAAATTGTATGCCATAACCAACACCATACCATTACATATCAGCGGAGAATGATAGGCGATAGAGAGCCACCGACTCCCCTTTATTTTGAAATAATCCAGGATGAGGATTTGAAACAGGCCTAAAATATTTACTGTAATGGTAAGGCAGCAGGCAAGCACAAAAGAATTTCTCAGGCTAATGATCGCACGTTCCGAAGCAAGAATGTTCAGTACGGGCTTAAGATCAAACTGGCCGTCTGTCCATAGGGTAATATTAAGCAGCTTCAGATTAGGATAAATTAACCAGGTGAATACACCCCATCCAAGCACAATGCCCAGCGCCAAAATACCGGCAAGCTTTCTTAATTTATAATTGTTCTTTAGCATCTCCATATTCATTCACCCCGGAAGGTCATGAGGTCATTCTTGCTGATATATAGGCGCTTACGCTCGCCCCTGTTCATGATTCCATTGATATTTGTAGAAATGGATTTCAGGCTGTCATTCCCCACCTTAAAGGTCTTTCTTGTCGTCAGCCCATAGAACTCTTCCAGCTCAAATTCCGCATCCAGCACAAGGTATTCAGCACTCTCTTCCGGGCTAATCTCCTCCTTCACATGCTCTCCCCGGACATAAACATGCTTATCCCGCTCCGCAGTAAAGTCTGGATTTAACTCCACAAGCCTCTGAACAATTCCCGGAGTCAAACGATTTGAGTCACCAATGAACTGACTAACAAATTCAGTTTTAGGGTGATAGTATACTTCACGAGGGGTTCCTATCTGTTCAATACAGCCGTTGTTGAAGACGGCTATTCTGTCGGAGAGCGTCAGGGCTTCTTCCTGGTCATGGGTCACGTAAATCATGGTCACTCCCGCAGCCAGTTGAATTTTTTTCAATTCCATGCGCAGCTGCACTCTAAGCCTGGCATCCAGATTGGAAAGTGGTTCGTCCAGAACAATAATTTCCGGCCGCAAAGCAAGCGTTCTTGCAATAGCTACCCTCTGCTGCTGACCTCCCGAGAGCTGGGATACATTCTTCTTCAGTTGCTCCGAGGTCAAATTGACCATATCCGCTACTTCCTTCAGTCGTAACCTGATGTTCTCTTTAGACCATTTGTTCTCCTTCAACCCAAAGATAATGTTCTCTTCCACACTCATTGTCGGAAATAAGGCATAACTCTGAAACACCATCCCTATACCTCTCTTTTCGATAGGCTTGTAGGTGATATCCTCGTTCTTTACCTTTACACTTCCGTGTGTCGGAATGATAAACCCGGCAATAGCTCTAAGTGTTGTGGTCTTTCCACATCCCGAAGGCCCCAAAAAGGTAAAAAATTCACCCTTTTGGATCTCCAAGGACAGGTTCTCAATAGCCACAAAATCTCCAAATCTGATCTGGACATTATTTAATTCAATCATGTTTGCATACCTCTCATGTATCGAGTTATTACATATACTCCAGTTGAATCTTGGCCACCCATTCATCCATCATCGAGTTAACGTAATCCCAATCAAGTTGTTGTGCCTTGAAGTTCTTTGTTACTTCCTGCATAAGCGGAATCATTTGATCTGTTGCATCCTTATTCACAACCATACTGCCATATTGGGAAGCATATTCACCAATCACCTCTGCACTGCCCAGCCAGTTAGCCAGTCGTATCGATTCCTCCAGCTTGGCTTGATTGCTATTCTTCAATACTCCGATCTGATTGGCATTGGAAGGCTCTCCAGTGGCTGAGTAAATAATGATGGGTGTCACATTAAAAGTCTCCATTTTGCCCTTTAGCCCCGAGGCATAAGTGAAAGTGATAGGAACTTCGCCGCTGGCCATATTCTGGAAATCATTCTCTCCCTGTGGTGTTTTGTAACCATACGCAAAGTATTGCTTGATCGCGTTCCATCCCTCCGCAGATACCCCCAGTTCCCCATTAGCATCCAGATATTGTCCTAATATCCCGCCAATAATGGCTCGGTTGGTTGTACCTCCAAAGTCCACAGGAACAGCATACTTGCCATGATACATTTCTTTTTCCCATAAATCCTGATAGCTTGTTGGAACCGTGTCAGACGTATAGACTTCCGGATTGGCAACCAGTAGCTTGGGCTGAATCTCATAGGTCCAGCTATATCCATTATCCTCTGCTACGCCTGCCACTTTGTCTGCCCACTCGGGTGTCCATTTCTCCAATGCGTCCGCTTGAACCATGGACTCAAACATGCTGTCAGAAGGTCCCCATACCACATTAAGTGTTGGATTACTCGCCTCGGAAATAACCCGAGAGGTAATATCCCCGCCGCCTAAAGGGACAATTTCTGCATGAAAGCCAGCCTCTTCGATCTTGGCTTTCAACCAAGTATCTCGTCCATCACTTGCATTATTAGTAGCCAGAACAATTCGTTCTCCCGTCGGCTTCTGGGTTAGAATGGTCTTCATATCACCGGCTTGACTTGGCGAATCAGCATTTCCTCCACTCTTATCAGAAGTATCGCTTGTTGTTGTCCCGCAGCCCGCCATAAATACAGCCGTTAATAACAACATCGTCAGCACCTTAAACATCATCGTCTTCATAAGTATCTTCCTCTCCTATAATAAATTTGATATAAGTCCTGTCGTCGAAGCTTAGAGAATGCTTGGTCATACCTTTGGTAGACAGATAATTCCTGTAGCACATGGGGTCACTAGCGATTTGCTCTCTCAACCTTTGCTCTGTCTTCTCAAGCGTATTTTCCAGCGTTGGGTAACCATCGCTGGCGAGAATAATCTCATGCTTCCCTGCACCCAGCGGGAACACTTTGATCAGGCTCTGCGGAATAGGCTCTCCATTAAGTACAGCGTATCCAAACTCAGTAAGATCATTGTTGGCAAAAACGGCTGACTCTAAAATCCACGGAAGTATAATTTGCCTTCCCTCATCCTGCTCATGCTTCACCCTAGGATTACCTTTAAGATCATGGATTTGTAGGATCAAGCTCCGCATCTCAGCGAGGACAATATCACTCTTTTTGGCATTCAGATGCCACTGCCCATCAATAATGAACTGACAATCCCCAATTAGCCAAATTTCCCGATGCCAATCGGAGTAAATGACAGCTACCGCTTGAAATCCACTTTTGCTTTTTTCCAAGGGGAATTCGATTTTTTGATATATTTTGGAAAATTCCCTGTTCACATTTTGAATCAGGTCTTCCAGCCTTGCCGTTGGCGAAAGCTGCTCAATCTGCCCTTTAACCATCTCCATCGCGAGACGTCCTGTTGTTTTTCCCTGATAGCAAAAGTCGGACTTGCTAGTGACTCCGTCCACCACTGCAACAAAGTGATCCGTAATTACTAAACCGTCTTCGCTTTGTGCTTGTCCATTTTTACCTATTGATTGTTGTTCAATTATCTTAATAAACCACCACTCCCTCTTGCTGCCTGCAATTACAGTTTACTTGTCCAGGAGTGAAAAAAAAGGCACTATCGTCTTCAAAACCTTGCATTTTGTCTACTTGAATCCCTTAGCTTTATAAGATTTACGCTGGCTTTACCGTCCATTTACATCCCATTTTCATTCATAATGCATAATGACAAGCAAAGGCACTTACTTATCGAATATAAAATGTGAATTTTGAATTATATTTCCATTTATTCATGGAGGACAATATGCAAACAAAAGCGAAGCCTACTCCTTATGGAAAAAAACCAAGTATGGTGAATACGGACTATCAAATTCATTACAATAAGGACACCTCGTTAACCTCATTAAGAGGGGTGCATTCTCATGATTATTATGAATTTTATTTCTTCATGTCTGGGCGGGTCACTTATCATGTCGAGGGACAGCAGTTCCAGCTTCAAGCAGGTGATATCATGCTCATTCAGCCTGGACAGAAGCATTACGCTGAGATTACGGCAAGCATGGCTTATGAACGTTATGTACTCTGGCTTCATCCTGATTATTTACAGCTGGCTTCCACGGAGACCACGAACCTGCTTCAACCCTTCAACCATATTAACTGTCTGGGCTGCCACCTCAACTTGCCCAATGACATGGTGATCCTTGTTAATCATCTGCTTGACAATATTTTGATTCAATCTGTATCCAATGAGTATGGATCGGATATGTTAGCTCGTTCGTTCATAAACGAATTATTGATCCGTATCGCAAGGACTAAAATGTATCATCAATCCACCTATTTCTCCACGGATTTTAATAATAACGATCTGCTGGCAAATGCACTTAATTATATCCATCAACATATATACGAGAGCATCCATGTGCAGGACATTGCCGATGCTACTTTTGTAAGCAAATCATTTCTGTCCAAGAAATTTACGGATAGCATGAAAATTTCTATTCACAAGTATATAGTTAGAAAGAAATTATACTTATCCAGGCAAGAGCTCCTGCATGGCAGTTCTATTGATGCTGTGTTTGAAAAATATAGCTTTGGTGATTACAGCTCCTTTTACCGTGCTTTTAAAAAAGAATTCGGAATGTCACCTAAAGAGTATAAAAAGTTCATGAACGATTAGAGCCATAAACCACTCAACTTAATAGCAAAAAGCACCAAAGCATGACGAGAAATATCCCTGCTCTAGTGCTGCTCAGAACCAAGATCATTTAATAAGTTATATTCGTCGTTACGGACAGGTTGCTTAGATCGGATACCGAGCCTGAGGTAGAGTTAAAATTGACTACATTTACTACAACCGTAGCGCCAATAACTAATCCAGAATTGATGACCAGACTCGATGGTGTCAAGGTACTTAATCCTCCGCGTTGCATAACCCCATTGACATACAGATTGTAGTAGCCATTAGCAGTCGGGACCACCAGCCCTCCCGCAGGCACAGTGTTTCCAAGGTTATTCGTGAATCGGGTCGCTTGCAGAGTAGTCGTCCCTCCAAAGATATCCCCCAGCACAATAACTGCTGTGTAACGCTGCACCTCGGGTACAACCGACGTTGTTGTTGTCGTATTCACACTGCCCGTTATTATACTCTCCGCTGGCAAATATAAGCGAATAACCGGCATAATCTCCCCTCCAGTCATAGAGTAGCTATTTTGTATCGTATGACTCGAAGCTTCCGGTTGCTTGGACTTATGCTAGATTGCTAGATCAGTTCATAACCGGCATTCTCCATATCGTTCAGCGCAATCCCCTCGCCACATGCTCTTCTTTTTAACACCTGTCCTATTGTTTGACAATTGACGAACGTGTGACTATACTAGCCTTTGACTTCCCTAATCATCCCCCATAAAGAGTCCATAATGCCTGTGATTGCATAGGTTAGGAAGAAATTGATGACTCTTATTCAAGGGTTGGAGATAGCCGCAGGGATAACTGGAAAATGTCACTTTTCCACGTCTCATACCTACCCTGCTATTAGATATGAGATCGTTAATTAGCTGATTTTTCATGAGGGAATCCATGAATTTACTTAGAGAAGGGGACGTTATCATTTGGCACAATTGTTTTTTAAATACGGGGCAATGAACAGCGGCAAATCGATTGAAATTTTAAAGGTGGCTCATAATTATGAAGAGCAGAACAAGCCGGTATTGCTCTTCACCTCAGCCGTGGATGATCGTGATGAAGTCGGTTATGTCTCTTCCCGAATCGGACTCCGGCGGCAAGCTATTCCTATCTATGAGGATACAAACATTTATGATATCGTCCGGGATCATTCCCCAAAGCTATATTGCGTCCTGGTCGACGAATGTCAATTCCTGAGTGAGAACAGCATTAAACAGTTGGTCCGTATCGTGGATGAATTGGATGTTCCCGTGATGGCCTTTGGCTTAAAAAATGACTTCCAGAACGAGCTCTTCGAGGGAAGCCGGATGCTGCTGATCTATGCGGACAAGATTGAAGAGATGAAGACCATCTGCTGGTTCTGCGCCCGCAAGGCGACCATGAATCTGCGGGTAGAGAACGGCCGCCCCGTCTATACCGGCGAACAAATTCAGATTGGCGGCAGCGAGTCCTACTACCCTGTATGCCGCAAATGCCACGCCAATCCGCCGTTATAGCCTATCTATCGCTTGAACCAAACGAAAGGACCTGATTTTCCACATAGGTGGAAAATCAGGTCCCTTTACCTTGGAGAGATGCAGGCTTCTTCTAAGCCAACCCTTCACCCCCCACCTCCTGCTTTTAATCCAGATCGTAAATCGTCCCGACCTTAAGCCCATAAAGCTCATTGTATATTTTCTCAGCGTATGCGTCGGTCATGCCCGCAATATAGTCGATAATCATGTGCTCCCAGGTCCAGATCGGCTTTGTCTTCTGCTGATCCCGGTCAAAGCGCCGCAGCCAATCGCCAGGGATAATCGATTTTGACGTTTCCGGATCAACGAATGCATCCCACAGCCGCTTAATCACCCAGGCGCTGCGCTTCTGAAGACGCTGAACCCGCAGGTCGCGAATCATCGTTACCCAGGCAAAACTCTTCAGTACACTTACCGTGCGCAGCATATCCAGGTTCTCTTGCCCCTCCTTCACGAACGTAACCTTCTGCCAGTCGCCGTCCTCCACAACGCCCAGATTGCCTACAAACAGGCTAACCCAATAGGCCTTGACCTCCCGACGGGTACGCGAGTAGTCCTGATCACATATCGGCATCTTCTCATTCCAAATACGCAAGAAGTCGTCCAGCACCTCTGCCACCTTCACCTCAATCCGATCCGGCGGCCACCCATCCCAGAATGCATCCTCCAGGGTCGTGATCTTCTCTACAATCAGCCGCTGGATATGGGAATCCTTCAGGAAGTATTCATGCACCTCAATCTTCCCAGCCTTGATGCCATCCTCCAGATCATGGGCCGAATAGGCAATGTCATCACAGAGGTCCATTAATTGAGCTTCAAAGGTTTTCTTTCCCGCAGGGATGTTCCAAAGATCGCGAACATGGGAGATGTACTCCCATTCGTGAAGATACAATCCCTTCTTGTTAACCGTACCGGGATAAGGATATTTATTGGTGCCAAGCAGCACAGCATCGGATAGATTGAGACCGTCGATATTCTCCCGCTTCTCCAGAAACATCATCAAGCGGAAATTATGGGCATTGCCTTCAAAATGCTCATACTTCTGCCTGAGCGCTTCCCGAATCCGCGCTTCCTCCTGCTCCGATGCTGCCCCTCCCTTCAAAGCATCCCTGGTTTTGTCGGCAATCAGCTTCTCCAGGATTTGGTCCAGCACCTCCTCGCCCTTATGACCAAATGGAGGATGACCAAAATCATGACAAATCGCCGCACATTCCACGACCTCGGGATCAATAACCAGACCGGGGTGTGCAGCCTTTTCCGTCGCCACCTCCGGATAGGCGCGCAGCAAGCTCCGTGCCGCTTCTCTGGCGATCTGTGCCACCTCCAGCGAATGGGTCAGACGGGTACGGTAATAATCGCCGGTCCCCGCTCCGAATACCTGGGACTTGCCTTGCAGGCGACGAAAGGTAGGTGAATGAATTAACCGCGAATAGTCGCGTTCAAAGGTGGCACGATGTGTCTCCTGTCCAATATTATCGGGATGCTGTCGGTGCTCCCGTAATTCCTGAATATTCATGATCACGTACTCCTTTTCTTTCTCTACTATTTGTTATTGTATCCGCCTTGCTCCCGAACATAAAGCATTCGTCTATAATTTCGCCAGCCGCATACCAAAAAGGCCAGCCCTTCGGCCAGCCTGTCATGTAGGGGGCGGTCCAGTTCGCCGCCTTCTCTTCCATTTATATATGTAGGTTGATTTTTACAATCGCTGCCCCTCATGAATTTCTTAAAATTAAAATCCTCTAGGAGTAGCCCAGCCGCCATAAATCGCATGTCGTGGAGCATTCGGCACTTCGCTGGCCCTCTTTGTCTTCTCTCCGCGCTTCACTCTCCCAAGCATCGACCAGCAGACTCACATAATCCATCGACTTGGACAGGCTGAGAGATTCTCCGATGAAGGAATACCGACGATCCTCCAGCAGTGCATGAACCTCGATCTCTGCGGGGGGCCGGCCAAAAGCGCTATGCCAGAACACGTTAGCCAAGTGAACAAAGGCATCGACCATTCCCTCGTCATCCTCAACAAGGAACTTCTGCACCTTCATCTGTCGTGGATCGCTACGCTCCTGCCACACCGCTTGAACAATGAGCGATAACTGCATATCAAGTCCGGTCGCTTCCGTACTCCAATTCTCATATAAGGCCACCGGATAATCATAGATCATCATCCCTGTAATCAGGGTTAGTTGTCCCACAACTTGATTATATACCTGCCAGTAAAGCAAGGAATCTGGGAAATCACTCTGATTACGGGGCCACCGCCGATTCAGCAGCACCTGGATCGGGGTATGAAGGCGAACTGCGGGAGGCAAGGTGAAGTAGTCATTGATGGCATGACCCACTGCGTATTGAACACGTTGCTGCCAGGTAATTCGCTGGCCTTGTCCCCGCCCGGTTCCCGCCGCCATTTTGGTTGAGCGAATCCAGGTCTCCAGTTCATAGTCCGCCACTTGCTTCATCATGTGCGTGGGATCGCCTCCAGGCTGCGGGCAAAGTTAGCGCCAAACTCATGACACAATACCTTCTCCTCCGCACTTGGGCCATATTCCACCTTCAGAGGCTCCTGCACGATGACCGCGCCAAATTCGCGAAGCCGCTGCTCCAGCTCATCGACGGCAGCACAATATAACCGGTAAGAAGTATCTCCGCTACCGAATGTGGCAGATCGACTCCCTTGCAAGTCCAATTCCTTCATCTCGTCGATAAAATCCTCAAATTCGTCAGGAAGCTCACCATCTCCCCAAGTATAGGCTCCTAGCAAATAAGCATCATATTCCATCAAAAGAACTGCGTTGCAGTCCTCCACCATCTTCAAATCGGCGGTCGCTCCGGTACTGCGTACACCCTCGGCGATCAGTTCGGCCATCTCCTCCGTATTGCCGGTCAAGCTGGCATATACGATTACCACTTTACTCAACGGCTCCATCCTCCTATCCAAAATACATCATATATCGAAGTATATTTGATAATGATTATCATTGTCAATAAGGAGATGGAACTTGATAATCCATACAACCGCCTATTCAACTCTATGGAGCATATTTTACAAGACAAAGGCCGAAAGGAACTTATCCCTCCGGCCAGCTATACACTCCTGATTACATCGATGCTTGATTATAGGTCCACCGTTAGTATCACCGGACAATGGTCGCTGCCCATTACACTGCAATGAATATCAGCTTCGCTCAGCTTGGGCTCCAGACGGGAGGACACCAGAAAATAATCGATCCGCCAACCGATATTGCGTTCACGCACCTTCGGCATATAGGACCACCAGCTATATACATCTTCACGATCAGGGTAAAAATAACGGAATGTATCGGTGAAGCCCGCGGCCAGCAGGTCCGTCATCTTTCCGCGTTCTTCAATGGTAAAGCCGGAATTGCCCAGATTGGATTTGGCGTTCTTAATATCGATCTCCTGATGAGCCACATTCATATCCCCGCAAACGATGACGGGTTTTTGCATATCAAGAGATTGCAGATAGGCCCGGAACCGATCCTCCCATTCCA
Source organism: Paenibacillus sanguinis 2301083 = DSM 16941 (assembly GCF_000374825.1). Classification (GTDB taxonomy): domain Bacteria; phylum Bacillota; class Bacilli; order Paenibacillales; family Paenibacillaceae; genus Fontibacillus; species Fontibacillus sanguinis. The sequence continues at coordinate 21,378 of NZ_KB895398.1, read as the reverse complement.
TCCGATAGTCAAGTCGGGATAAGTCCCGCTTGGCATTCGGCGTGTAGACCGTGACGAGATAGAAACTCTCGAATTCAAGTGTAATTATTCTTCCCTCCGGCTCGGAATCCTCTTCCATGCCGTACCGTACTGAAATTGGCTCAATCCGTGTGAAGACGGCAGTACCGGAGTACCCTTTTTTCTCGGCATAATTCCAGTATTGCTTATATTCATCGCCCAAGTCGAGCTCGATCTGGCCTTCCTGCAGCTTCGTCTCCTGAAGGCAAAACAGGTCTGCATCCACTTCCCGAAAATAATCCATAAACCCCTTGCCAACGCAAGCGCGCAAGCCATTCACATTCCATGAAACCAGCTTCATACCGTTCTCCTCTAAATCGCCTGTTGTAGTTGGATTCCCGAACTCTATCATCCTGCTACAAGTATATCATAGGATGGCAGTGGATCGAGTCCCCGGTCAGGCTCAGACGTTAGGGTAGGCTTGCCCCTTCTTAACTACCTTGGCGTCGTACAATTGCACGGTTGTACTCAGGATATGTGAAGGCGGCTGTTGTCCCCGGCTATTCTTGTGTCCCTGAATATGGGCATCGCTTTTCTCCCAGTTCTTCCAGGCCTCCTGGGACTCCCAGCGGATGATAACAACCACTTCTTCGTGCTCGGTGCTTTTCCGGTTGACCAGCACACTGATATCGACCAGACCTTCCATTTGATCGATGGGGCTTTCCGCACGGAAGCGCTCGATCACTTTCTCGCTGCTGCCCTTCTCAACGTTCATCGTTCTTGTCATCACGAACATTCAAATTCCTCCCTATGCAAATAATGGCGAAATCTTACCCCTGTTGTACTAAAACAGGCTGCTCATACTCCCCTGCAAGCTTACGCCGCTTACGCAACACCACTTCCGGTGGTGTTACGGCCGGAGCATAGGGATGCAGCAGCCAAGACTTCACAACATGGGTATCGGATATCTGGTATAAAGGCGGCTCCTGCTTGAAGTCGATCTCCATGGCATAGGAGCTGCGCAGCGCAAAGGCATCGCCATGCGGCGGGCGAATCAGATCAGGTGGAGTGCCCGGGATGGCCGCCAGCTTCGCCTCGCCATGCTGATCCAGACTCGGCATCGAAGCCAGCAAACCCCAGGTATACGGATGACGCGGATTATAGAAAATTTCCTCCGCGGTCCCCATCTCCACGATTTGTCCTGCGTACATGACTGCTACACGATCGGCCATTTTCGCAACTACACCCAAATCATGCGTAATGAAAATAATGGCGGTGCCAATTTTTCGTTGCAGCTCCTTCATCAGGTCAAGGATTTGCGCCTGAATGGTTACATCCAGCGCGGTTGTTGGCTCGTCAGCGATCAAGAGCTTCGGATTGGCCGCCAGGGCGATGGCAATGACGACACGCTGCCGCATCCCGCCGCTAAATTCATGCGGATATTGCCCGAACCGACGTTCCGGATTCGGAATGCCAACCAGTCCCAGCAGCTCAATAGCCCGGCTATAGGCCTGTTGTTTATTCATCCCTTCATGCAAATGCAGCACCTCGGTGATCTGCTTGCCGATCTTGATCGTCGGGTTCAGCGAAGTCATCGGGTCCTGAAAGATCATGCCGATTTCCTTGCCGCGAATTTTCTGCATCTGCTTCTCTGTCTTGCCAATCAGCTCCTGACCGTCAAACCAGATTTCTCCCCGTTTATATACGCCCTGCGGACGGGGAACAAGCTGCATGACCGCCTGCGAGGTTACACTTTTGCCTGAACCGGATTCCCCCACTATAGCCAAGGTTTCGCCCTTGTTCACATGGAAACTGACGCCCCGAATCGCCTGAACCTCACCCTCTCGCGTTTTAAACGAAATGGCCAAGTCTTTCACTTCTAATAAATGCTCCATCTTTATCTATTCCTCGCTTTCCTTTAGAAGCGTGCTGGACAACAGAGGGCCTACAGCGATATGGGCTTGCACTCGCTGTTTCATCTCTACATTGGCCTTCCGGCAACTTGTTCATCACACTTTCAAATCCATCTATAAATCACTAAATAAAAGCTGTTGCCTTAAGATGATAATGATTATCATTATTGAGTATAACATGAGCGGCTTCTGATACTCAATCGGGAATCATCTGGCAAATCGCAACTTTTGACAAATGAATTCGCTTACTTACAGAAAAAGTTGAAAATACATCATTCCCCCCTACCCAGCTTGACGATCCTGTGCTAACATACTAAATATGCAAAGATTCAGAGATATAAAATTTCAGATTTTAAGGAGTTTAGACGATGGATGCGAACTTGCAGCAGTTTAAAGCAGAATTTTTCAAAGCTCTCGCCCATCCGATGCGAATTCGTATTTTGGAGGTGCTAAGCGAAGGCGAGCGAAATGTCAATGAACTGCAAACGATATTGGGCTCGGAAGGGTCCGCCGTATCCCAGCAGCTAGCCGTGCTTCGCGCCAAAAATCTGGTCAATACGGTGAAGGAAGGAACGACAGTCGTCTACTCGCTGCGAGATCCGTTGCTTAAGGATTTACTTGCAGTCGCCCGGCAAATTTTTGATAATCATTTAGTCGAATCGATTTCCCTACTGCAAGGGATTCGCAACCAAACATAGGACATAAGGTACCCCATTTTTCCCCGCCGGGCTGCGGGGGTCTTTTTTGTTTTTCAGGAACGGTTGGCCTCATAACATGCAGATTTCTCAGAAAAGAAGGGTTTAACGGATGAAGTGGAAAGAAAGGCTCACTCATTATGACGCTGCAAAATTTCGCAAGGATTTGATCTCGGGGTGCATTGTTGGCATCGTGGCTATCCCTCTCGGAATGGCTTTCGCCATCGCTTCAGGAGTTAAGCCGGAATACGGCTTGTACACAACGATTATTGCTGGCATTCTGATCTCGCTCTGCGGGGGGTCCAAGTTCCAGATCGGCGGACCCACCGGCGCATTTATTCCGATTCTGCTTGCCATCGTGCTGCAATATGGATATGAGAATTTATTAATTGCCGGATTTCTCGCCGGGATTTTCTTGATTTTGATGGGGGTATTGCGATTAGGAACCCTGATCAAGTTCATCCCCCGTCCGGTGACGATCGGGTTCACCGCCGGGATTGCCGTAACGATTTTCAGCGGGCAAATCGGGAACTTCCTGGGCCTGACCGGCATGCAGCGGCATGAGTATTTCTTTGATAACATGAAGGAAATCGTACTGCGTTTGCCTACCTTGAATATATACAGCATCCTAACGGCAGGAATATGCCTCGCCGCTCTGCTATTGACACCCAAATGGTTGCCGAAGGTGCCCGGCTCACTGGTAGGGATTCTCGTGTCTACCTTTGTGGCCATCTGGTTATTTCCAGGCAAGGTAACAACGATCGGCTCGGCCTACGGTGTCATTCCCGGCGGCTTGCCCAGCTTCCATCCGATCTCGCTAACCTGGGACAATATCGTACCTATGCTGCAGCCGGCCCTCATTATCGCCTTGCTCGGCAGCATTGAATCCCTGCTCTCGGCCGTAGTCGCTGACGGCATGACAGGCACTCGCCATAACAGCAACCGCGAGTTGATTGGTCAAGGGATTGCCAATATAGCCGCGCCGCTATTTGGCGGCATTCCAGCCACCGGGGCCATCGCCCGGACGGCTACCAATATTAAGAACGGTGCGGTATCACCACTGTCCGGTATCATTCACGGAATTGTGGTGCTGCTGGTCGTAGCTCTGTTTGCGCCGTATGCTTCGACCATCCCGCTGGCCAGCATGGCACCGATCCTGATGGTCGTCGCCTGGAATATGAGCGAACGCAAAGCCTTTGCTCATATGTTAAGAACTCGTACAAGCGATACGCTGGTGCTGCTGGTAACCTTCCTGCTGACGGTGTTCGCCACCCTGACCGTGGCCGTGGAGGTAGGACTCATTCTGGCCGTCATTCTCTTCGTGAAGAGAATGGGCGATCTATTAACGGTCGACAAGGTGTTGCCTGACCGCTCCTCTGCCGGGGAGAAGGTTATGGCACATATGGTGACCAAGGAGCATGATTGTCCGCAAATCTCCATCTTTACCGTAGATGGTCCACTCTTTTTCGGGGCCTCTCAGGCCTTTGACCGGTTCGTCGCCCAAATCGACAGCAATTTGCTGCGCGTGGTGCTGATCCGCATGGGCAAGGTGCCATTTATGGATACTACCGGGGAAGCGAACTTTACTTCGCTGGTCAAGCAGCTCCAGCAAGCTGGAATCACGGTGCTGGTCTCAGGCCTGCGTATCCAGCCACGCAAGCTGATGATGAAGACGGGCTGCTACGAATTGATTGGCGAAGCTCATTTCTTCGAGCATACCGGCGAAGCCTTGAGCATGGCGCTTGATAAGATTCATCAGGATAAATGCCGCGGATGCAGACACTTTGCTTTCCGGGAATGTCCCGCCCTATGCGGAGCAGAACCGGAACGTCACAAGCTGCCTGACCGCAAAGGAGCCATTATCCGCGATGATAAGGTTACTGTGTAGCCATTTATGGAAATATAACCTTCTGGTAGGAAGCAGTTTATCCTACCTTATTTCATACCTTAAAAGCATAAAGGTCTTTTCCACATAACAACGAAAACACCTTATGAAAAAGAAGTTTTAAAAAGCACGGTATATGATGGATATTGGAACTTAGGCTATTTTGAGGATTTTTAGTTGATAACCCCAACTATGATCTGAACTTACGAATGATCGCTGGAGGTTCAACTTCATTTTTTATGCTGTATGACGAAACACGACGGGGGCAGCTGCCGGATTTGTTGCCTTCTCCCTTAGGATGCGGCTTTTAGGAAGAAATGGTGATGCCGAGTCGTTCAGCATCACCATTTCTTCTCATTTATAAAGGATATGATAATTGAAACAAGCTGCCGTATCCCTGCAGCTGCTCTTTAATGCCATGGGAACGCATGGCCGCCCACAGGCTTGCTCCATTGCTGGTGATCACAGGAATGCCCAAGTCCTGCTCCAGGCGCTCTACAATTTCCATCGTCCGAAAGCCCGTACAGCTCAGGAACAACAGCTCCGTCTCTGCCGTAACTACTTCCTTGCCAAGACGATAACTGATGTGAGGCGGATTTTTACCTATATTTGAAGCCACTTCTATACCTAATCCCTTTATATTAACGATCTCGTACCCCGCCGCAGTAAAGTACCCTTTGGCCGCATCATTTAAGGAGTCGATATAAGGCGTTGCAATGGCAATCTTCCGCCGCCCCATGGCCTGGAGCGCCAAGCGGCAGGCATAGCTGGTTGTCAATATCCTGGCACTGGCTAACGACTGAAGTCTGGTCCTAAACTGGTCATCCCAATCCATCCCCTGCAAGAAACTGCCAGAGGTACAACCATAAATGATCACATCACTCAAACAGCTTTCCAATTCATCCACCGCTCGCTCGGCGTTCACAGACATGGCCTTCAACCCTTCGGGATTGGTAGCCGTTAGCTTCACCCTCGTGGTATGCACAGAGATGCCCTCTGGCACCATTCTCGATAACTCCGACTCCATCACCGTATTGGTCGATGGCAAAATCAAACCTATACGTTCCCTATATCCATACATAACTTACTACTCCCCTGTGTTTTATATGTTTTAATTATTATATTGTTACAAGCGGGTAAAGTAAATCATATTTTTAAGGGAGCCGTGTGGCATTAGTTAGCTCAAATAAACACCGCCTTCCAGAATTCTTCATTGGAAGACGGTGTTTACCAAGGGTACTTATAGAACATATTTTAAAATGCCCCCCTTTCATGGCTCAATCTAAAAATTAGCGGTTGATCGTTAGCAAGACTTATGAGGCGCATTGCACGTATCCCAAGAAATTCGCTTAATACCGCTGGTTCTCAGGTTCTATTCGGGGATTCCTCTTCTTTTATAGGGAAAAACTCCCGTTAAATAGCTCAAGTCCGCCAGAATCAGGGATTTATATGGATTTTCTCCTGCTAATCATTATGAAATGGTCGATTGTTGGGGAAAAGCCCAAAATTAACATGAGGATTTCCTGTTATATGTCATATTTGGTGAAATAAGGGTTAATTAGCATGAGGATTTCCTGTTAGAGGTATATTCGTTTTTGATTTGCTCCCGAATGGATCATGTCAACCTCTGGTTTTTGTTTTGATTCCCCTTTTATTTTCAGCATTTTCTTGGCCTTATTCACTGCTACTTTGATAAACTAACAAATTTATCCCAATTAAACTCACTAACAATTTCATAAGTACCACTGCTATTCTCTGGCTTATCCTCATCCGTATGATTTCTTACACCTATATGCTTCCGATCTTTCCCGTAAAAAACCAGATCAAACCGTTTACCTTCTTTTGAATTTATTCTTATTCTGTATGTTTCATCTTCATCAACTTCAAGTCTACTTGATTCCTTCAATTTTAAATTCGAAAGTTCACTAATTATCGTGTTCATTTTATTTTCATTTACAATTTCCGCTTTTTCTTGCGAGTGCCCCAGTACTGTGGAATAAACTTCAATGGATGTAATTGCTTCATTATTCAGGTGATTTAACACCAAATCATCGAAAGAACTAACAGATGGGGGTTTTTCAACAACGTATTTACTTATAAAAATTGCGGTAATCAGTAAAATTAAGGATACAGAAAAGAAAACAAACTTTTTTGGATTCATGATAACTAAATCTCCTTGTCTAACCAAAAAGCTTAAAGAGATGATGAAAGATCTCCATTATTGCGAAGGCTACCAAGCCCCCAGCGGAAGCTCAAGCCCCCACCTCCCGAAACTCGGTTGGCGTCATTCCTGTCAGCTTCTTGAAGACTTGGGTGAAGTAACGCGGGTCCTGATAACCAACCATAGGAGCTACCTGATAGACCTTCACAGGGCTGTTCTTCAGAATGTACTTTGCCTTCTCGATCCGGCACTGGGTCAGGTATTCGAGGAAGGTATATCCCGTCACCTGCTTAAACAGCAAACAGAAGTGGCTGATGCTGAGATCTGCGAGTTCCGACACCTCTTCAATGCTAAGATCCTTATGATAATTGTCCAGAATGTATTCCTGTGATCTGGCAATCACGCTTTGAATATTCTCCTTGGTGGAATTCTCCCGGCTTTCTGTAATCCATTTCCCGAAGCTGGCCTTCAAGAGCCCTATCATTTCCGAAAGTGTCCCCAAGGAATGCAGCTCCTGGAGCAACCCTTCCAATGACCATTCTAGCAGCAAATTCATATGTTCATATTGGCGGTACAGTACCACGGTCAATTCTACAATAATTCGCTCAGCCACATCCTTGGTAAACGCCTGCTCCTCAATGTACTGCTTGGTCTCATCAAGGGCCGTGAGCAGCCGTTCCCGCTGCAATGTCCGGATGCTGTCCAGCAGCACGGCTTCCAGATGTTTCGGATATTTGGGTTCCGGGACAACGCTCCCCCCAAGTTCAGCATCATCCATGAACACTCCCGGATGCTCGCTGTAGAATCGACGATACAACGCCTTGGCTGCACTCTGGTAGGCCTCGCTCAAGCTCTCCAGACCCGAGGTGGTTTGACTGAATCCGATGGAGCAAGATAGCTTGGTATTCTGTTTGATTTGACGGATGACATCCGTGCCCAGTTCCTCCTTTTGATCACTAAGCGAGCTTGGGAACAGCAGGACCCATTCACCCCCATGAAAAGGAAAGACCGTCAGCCCACCGTGCTCAAGCGACCATTCTGTTAAAATATTGCGAATCGCAAACAGCCACAAGCGCCGTTCATCCGCTGTCCATTCCCCCGTCAGCTTCAAGTAATGATCCAGCTGAATGACAGCCATGAAATATCCCTGCGATAGCTCGCTATTCTCCAGCCAGCTCATATGCTGTAGAGGGCTTTGACTGGAACCGCCTTCAATGAATTCGGCAAACATCCGCTCACGCGCCAGCACCGACAAGGCCTGCACCGAATGCAATAATCGGGTGGTCTCCGTCTGTTTCTCCAGATTCTTCTTGGCCCGTTCCAGCATTTCAATCAACTCATCGTGATCAATCGGCTTTAGCAAATAATCAAAGGCGCCCTCCCGCAGCGCCTCCCTTGCATATTCAAATTCTCCGTACCCACTAATAAAAATAAACAGCCGCTTGGCGTTCTCCGCCAGCACTTCCTTCATTAATGCAATGCCATCGATGCCGGGCATCCGAATATCGCTGATAATCATATGCGGCGACAGCTCACGAACAAGTTGCAGCGCCTTCTCCCCATTCCGCGCCTCGCCAACAACCTCCAAATTCATCTGCTCCCAGGGAACCGCCACCTTCAGGCTGCGTAAAATGATCGGTTCGTCATCCACCAGAATAACCCGATATTTCTTATCCTGAACGACCACGTCGTTACCTCCTCACGGTTAATTAGGCAGAGAGCTTCTTCTTAGTTGCCAATATTGCTCCGATGTTAGCTGAATCTGTTCCAGTGCCTCTCCCGGGGAAATCCGGCTGCCCAGCATTTCTTTCAACACCTTCAAGAAGGTCTTGTTCACCTCGGGGGACAACACGTTATCATACGGGACAAAGCTTTGCGGACTTTGCTCCATCAACTCAATAACCTGGGCAAATACCGGTCCTGTCTTCTCAGAATCGTAAGTAATCTTCATGGAAGGAATCCGCAGTGCTTCATAAACGATACGCCGTTGAACATCCTCTGTATAAAATGCTTTGAGCAGCTGCTGGGCCGCTTCCCATTTCGCCTCATCCAAATTGGAGGATAAGCCGATCCCTATCGTATAACCTCCGGCAATGGACTTGCTGCCCTCCTTCGTACGCGATGGGAAAGGGATGACGCCAACCTGATTTTGAAATCCCTCCGGCGCCTTACCGCTATGGAACAGATTAATATCCCAGTTCCCGTTCAGATACATGCCCGCCTTGCCACTCGTAAACAGCTCAATCGCCTCTTCTGTGGACAAGTCATTAGCCGGCGCGCTGAAGGCGATGTCATTAATCCATGAATCCAAGTGCTTAAAGGCTTGCAGATAACCCGGGTTATGAAAGCTATACTTCCCCTCACCCTGTACCAACTCATTAATCAGTTCCGGTCCGGCATACCGATCCATTAAATAATGGGCGAAGATAGCTGCCGGCCACCTCTCCTCATTCCCTAAGGCAAAGGGCGTAATGCGACTGGCTCCAAGCACGCGAACGATACGATCCAAATCATCCAGCGTTCCGGGCGGATTAAGTCCAAACTGACGGAACATCTCCTTGTTGTAGTAGAGGGGCTCCGCATTGCCCTCAATCGGCAAGCCGTAAATATGATCGTCGAAGGTCCACAGATGGAGATCCTGGAACTCTTCCTTTAAACTGTTCTTCTCCACAAATTCCGTCAAATCCATTAGCCGATTGGAACGAACGTAAGGCTCAATCTCGGCTCCCCCGAACAAGACGAACATATCGGGCGGCGTACCGGTGACCATCTCACTCTTTAATTTCTGTTCCCGATGAACGGTCTGGTCCATACCTTCAAAATTAACCTTCACATTCGGATGCGTCTGCTGGAACTCCGCCACGACATTCTCGACGATATCCAGCATTTGGCTGTCATGCTCCTTAATCCAAAAGTGGCGAAAGGTCAGCGTAATCTTCTCCGTTTGGCTCTCTTCAATCGGCTCATGTCCGTCCGCAGCGATGACGAGCACCCAAATCGCCAGCACTACGGCATAAACAGCGATCCAGCCCCAATTCAGAAACCATTTCTTCATCTCTCTCATGCCCCCTATCGTTTAGCCGCGGACGTATCCTGCAGAATTTTCGGGATACGTATGCGAATAATCGATCCGAATCCTGGGGAGGAGCAGATCATAATGCCGTAATGACCACCAAACCGGATACGCAGCCGCTCATGGACATTTTTGAGCCCTACGCCATTCTCCCGGTATTTCTTCAACGTTCCCCAGTCTTTGCTCCACAAGTGCAGCAGTGTATCCGGGTCAAACCCCGGACCATTATCCTTCACGTCGATAAGAATATCACGCTCATTCTCAGTGGCCGTAATTGAAATGGTCCCGTTAGCTTCCATCGGCTCAATCCCATGATATAACGCATTCTCCACAATCGGTTGCACGATTAGCTTCTGCGTCAAATAATACCTTAGCGATTCAGGTACTTCGATATGATAAGAGAATTTATCCTCAAAGCGAAATTTCTGAATGTCCAGATAATGGCGAACATGCTCCATCTCCATGGATAACGGGATTAACTGCTGATTTTCACTAATGCTGATGCGCAGCAGCTTCCCCAAAGATATAACCATTTTGCTAATATCCCGATTACCCTGCAGCACTGCCATAGAATTAATGGACTCCAGTGAGTTATAAATAAAATGCGGATTGATCTGAGCCACCAGCGCCTGCAGCTCAACTTCCTTCTTGCGTGCCTGTTCCGTCTGCACTTGCTCAATCAGCTCGGTGATTTGCCGGCTCATTCGATTAAAGCCATCGGTCAACAGATCCGTCTCATCCTCGCTGCGTACTGCGGAAGTAATGGGCACGAAAATCCCCTGCTGCACCCGCTTCATCCCGTTCACGGCACTGATGATACTGCGAACCAAGCGTCGTACATAAAACTGGTCAAATAGAAAAGCCGATATCAACGAGACCAGCACCAGCACAATGGCAATATTGCGAATGGACAGCGATTCCGAAGCGATCAGCTTGCTGGGCGTGATAGCTACCAGATACCAATCCTTGTTATGCGAAGGCAAATATGTAATCAGCGACTTCTCACCCTGATATTTGTCCGTATAGTATCCTTTCCCCCCGGAGCCCTCATCCTGGAGGAAAGGAAATTCTGTACGTTCCCCAATATGCGTACCAGACTTGTCGAAGACAATATTCCCTTGCTTGTTCACAAGCAGAATATCCCCCTGCTTCAACGTGGCCGCATCCCAAAACACTTGATCCAGAATATTCGGCTTGACATCAATGACCAAAGCGCCAATATCTTCAAGCGAGTAATAATCCTTGATCAAACGGGCCTGAATTAAAACTGGTTTCCCCGTGGAGGCAGATCCGTTCTCGCCAGGGCCCACCCATACGGGCCGTCCCTCGGCAGCTTTCATCGCTCCATACCAGCTCTGCTTCGTCAGGTCCTCAAAGGACATTTCATTGAATTGATACTGCAGCTTATCCTTGGAATACAATCCAAATGACGTAATCATTGGATGGTTAATCAGATTATTGATATCTTGCCTTTGCTCATACGTAACAACAAAGTTCGGCTGCTTCAGCAGCTTCTGAATAATGGGCTGTGTAATCGCCGAATTGGATACGGTTGCAACTTCATTCAGCGCAAAATTCAATTTCCGGTCGGTCTCCAGCAAGGAGATCCAATAAAAGTTGCTAGATTTATTCTCCATCGCATTTGAGAAGCTGTAGTACGATATGGAACCCATCAGAATGACTGGAATAAATACAAGAAGAATAATAGCAAGCAAGATTTTTCGACGGAGCTTCATAATCGGCTTCCTCCTAAATATCTCCTCATTCTATTATTCTTCATGATATAAGTTATTCCTTTGCTATACAGATTAACTTTTGATTGCACCGGACGTAAGACCGGCGATTACCCAGCGGCTGAACAGCAGGAATACGATAAGCAGCGGCAAGGTTGCCGTGAAGGTAGCGGACATAATCATACCAAAATCGAGACCATCCTTATTCGTAAACAACTGCTGCAACGCTAGCTGAAGCGTATAGTTCTCCTTGTTTTTCAGTACTACCAGCGGCCAGAAGAAGTCATTCCACACGTTCATGAAATTCAAAATCCCCAGCGTGGCCATCGCAGGTGTTATTACCGGAATGGCAATACTCCAGAAGATACGGAAATGACCACCGCCATCAATCCGCCCAGCCTCGATGAGTTCCGGGTGAACAGCCGAGCTGATGTACTGGCGCATCCAGAAAATCCCAAAGGCATTTACCATGGCCGGTACGATTAGCGCTTTGTAGCTGTCGATCCAATGCAGCTTGGCCATAATGACATATTGCGGCAATACGCTAAGCTGAGCAGGTACAAGCATAGTCGCGATAACAAAGATGAACAACGTCTTTTTTAAGGGAAATTCATACTTCGCGAATGCATAACCAGCCAACGTGCTCAAGAATACAACCGATATCGTTACTGCGCTTGATACAACTATAGAGTTAAACATCGCCTGGAAGAATTCCGTCCGCTCCAATACGCGCTGGAAGTTATTGAAAAATTCCGCGCCCGGCGTAAGCAGTGGAGGAATGTGAAAGGCTGCATCCTTCTCGTTAGTTGCAACCACGAACATCCAGTAGAACGGGAACACGGACAACAACGCCCCGATAATCATGGCTGTGTAAAATAACGTCTTGGCTATTGGACCCGGATCGTCGGGTTTTCTTTTTTTGACTACAGCTAGACTCATGCCTTTTTCCCTCCTGTATCTCCACCCATTCGGTTTGTTAGCAACATGTTAAGGACAGAAAAAATGATGGTAGCGAGAAATAGCAATACGGCTGTGGCTGCGGCTGTACCGAAGAATCCGTTTCTAAAGGCTTCACTATACAGATAAGTGACCATCGTTACACCTTCCTGACGTGTGGAACCTGTACCGCCTTGCCCCAGGAACACGTATGGTTCTGTGAACAATTGCAGAGCCCCGATCGTAGATACAAGCGTGACGAACAAGATGAACGGGCGGAGCATAGGCAAGGTGATGTACAGCATTTGCTGCCCCCGGCTTGCACCATCAATTTTGGCAGCTTCATAAATGTCCGTTGGAATACTTTGCAGACCGGACAAGAAGATGACAGCGTTATATCCCATCCAGCGCCACATGACCATGGTCGAGATAGCGATTTTGACGCCCCACCATCCGGAATTGAATGGAACACTTTCCAGCCCCATCATGCCTAGCAGCCAGTTGACCATGCCGTTGTTACCAAACATCGTGCTGAACACCAGCGTGACCGCAACAATGGAAGTGATGTTAGGCATAAAGTATAGAATACGGAAGGTATTCTTGAATTTGTTCAACGCCGAATTAAGCATGATGGCAACAAATAATGCGGCAATCAACTGCGGCAACGTGCCCATCACACCCATAATGAGCGTATTGCTGAATGAAATCCAGAAGGTAGGATCAGCCGTAATCAGTTGATAGTTTTTCATGCCTACATAAGTCATTGGGCCGAGCGCATCCCATTTGAAGAAGGACAAATAAATGGTGAATGCGATCGGATACAGTCCGAAGATAGAAAACAGGATAAAAAAGGGTGCAATAAACGTATAAGCGGTCAGCCGACTCTTTCTGGTCTCGTTCCAGTACTTCTTCTTTTGCGGTACAGGCTGAACCGGAGTGGCTGTAACTGTATCAGCCATGGATACACCTCCAAGTCGAAATGATAGTTCGTAAATCCAAATTCGCAAGAGGGTACGCGCCCCCTTGCGAATCGGACAGATATGGATGCGCTCCAGACTAGCTGTTCCAGAGGCTGGGAGCATCCCATTGAGCTAGACCATGGTTAGCATTAGCTGCGTTCCACCAGCGTCTTGGATTGCTTGATCGCGTCATCCCATTCTTTTTGCGGATCAGACTTTTTCTCAAGCACGTTCTTGAGCGCATTCTTGATAAAGGTGTCCACTTGGTCATGCAATGGGCCATAGTATACCGGTTTGACGCGTTCTGCTGATCTGGCAAAAGCCTCCGCGATAACTTGACCGCCAAAGAACTCATCCTTGTCTTCCGTAAACGCCGGTTCCTGGAATACGGCCGGAATCGATGGCAACAATCCGCTGGCCTTAAAGGACTTCAACTGATTCTCCTTCGTGACCAGCCAAGCGATGAAATCATACGCTTCCTTAGAGTGCTTGCCTTCTTTAGGCAACGTCAGGAACGAACCACCCCAGTTACCAGCACCTTCAGGGAGCTGAGCTATTTTCCACTTGCCGGAGGTGTCCTGGGCGTTGCGAATCGTACCTGCAATCCATGCTGGGCCGAGCATTACGCCAAAGTCACCTTGGTTAATCGCATTTTGCCATTCAGGAGACCACAACGTCCAGTTGCCGATCCAGCCCTCCTGAATACCTTTTACCGTAAAGTCATAAGCCTTCTTCACTTGTGGATTGGTATCTCCAATAAAGGAGCCATCCTCTTTGTTGAAGTAGATTTGGTCGGGGGACTGGTCACGCAAGCCGTTGTAGACCAAATCTGTCAAATCGGTAAATGGTTTGCCTGTTTTCTCCTTAAATTCCTTAGCTACCGTGGCGAACTTATCCCAAGTATCGATAGCTTTGCTGAGTTCGTCTGGTTCTGTTGGCAAGCCAGCTTGCTCTATCAGGTCTGTACGGTAGTATACAACCGTTGGGCCGATGTCTGTTGGCAAGCCCAATTGGAAGGAGCCATCAACCGAAGTCGCTTGTTTCCATTTCCAGTCCAGAAAGTTTGCTTCAATATCTTTTGCGCCAAGATCATACAGGTTGTAGAATTTATCCTGAGCGTTGATATAACGCTCCATAAAGGCAATTTCCAGCATGAAGATGTCAGGCGCCCCCGACCCTGCGGATAAAGCAGTTGTCAGGTTGTTGTGATGCGCCGTTTGGTCAGATGTATTTTGGAATTTGAACGTAATGTTCGGGTGCTCTGCTGTGTATTCTTTGGCAAGCTCTTCATAATTCGTTGTTCCCAGCGACCAGAAGCTAAGTTCTATCTTCTCTTCGGAAGCGCTTCCGGAATTAGAATCACCTTGAGCTTCGTTTGTCGCAGGCGGAGTATTGGTGCCGCCATTTGCCGCATTGTTGCCTCCTCCACAAGCTGCCAGCAAGGAAATCATCATAGCCGCTACTACTAAGAGAGCCCACGATCTTCTTCTCTTCATTGAAACATGTACCCCTTTCTTATGTTCCGTATTTTCTTCTTCAGTCTAACGAAAACGCCATCATTTTTTGAGGAGGCAAACTTGCGATTTGAGGTTTGAATTTTTCTGATTTTACCAACAAAGAGAAATCTGGGAATACTATTACGCTGAAAAAAAAGAACGCGACGAAAACCGTCACGTTCCTTACAGCAACTTAAATTTCTATAGATAATGCTTAGAAAAAGTCCATTAGCGCGGTTTGCTGGAGTGGAAGCAGCCGTTCCAGCAGCTCCACATCAGCAAGTGGTCCGGTCAGCTTACCACAGGCATACAACTCAAGCGGCCGTTTGTATCCGAGCATCAGCACGGTTAAAGCTTGAATGTCACAGTCAAGCACATCCGCTGCCCTATGCTCCCTGGGGGCACTATCCTCTTCCACGGCTACGCGTTGTAGTTTTCCTTGTCCCTCGGGGGAGATTTCAAGCAACCAAAGCCCATCATTCCAAGCCGCAAAATCATCAACCAAGCGTAATTTTATTTGAATCGGCACTTCGGAAATGCCCAAGCTATTAAATCTGTACTGCTGGATCAAGGTAGCTGCATTAACAATGCGGGCCATAAAGTAAGGAGCAACCTCCTGCTTGCACCGAGGATCATTTAGCAAGAACGGCAGCAAATCATTGGAAGGAACCCGATCGATCACAGCCTGTGTCACCATGGAATCATGATTGCTCAAATAAGTCCACAAGCCCTGACGTGCTGTCTCCTGCAGGAAGACAAACTCATGCACCCTTAGCTCACGGTTCTCCATCCGATAAAGTATGTAGCCTTCCGGCTCGCCACTCTCCGAATAATAGACAGCAGTATGATGCTCTGGCGTCAGGACGTTATACGTCCACCATCTCTCATTTCTGAGCAATGTTCCATTGTAGCGGCTGGCAAAGGCTTCATATAAACGATTTAGCACAGCAAGATCCTTAACATCTCGTTTAACTGAACCCGACAGAGAGCGCTTAGCCGGAAATTGATTGACCGGAATCGTATATTTTTTATAGTCGGTATAAACCTCCCAGCCGAACTTCCGGTAGAACGGAATAGAAAAGGGATGTAAGCAGGAGAGACTATACCCTTGCTCATTCATTCGGGCAAGCACGGTCGACAGCAGGCGGCTTACCAGCCCACTGCGCCGTTTTTCCGGCCAGGAAGCTACGCCGGCAATGCCTCCCATTTGAACGGGATGCCCCTGCACATATAGTTGAAGCGGAAGCAAAGTCAGCTTGGCAAGCAGTTCGTTCTCCTCGAACACTCCCCAGTTACTTTCTGGAATAAAGCGGCTACGCTGTTCTTCACGTTCTTCCTCGCTCAGCTTATACTGAAACGCATATTCCGATAAATTCAAACCTGCATCAAATTCATCCATCGTGAACGTTCTGATCTCCATTCGTGCACCCCATCTCCCCGTGATATGAAACTATTTATAGCAAGCCGGCTACTTCGCCATTTTCGTCCAGATAAATACGTTCTGCTGCAGGAGTCTTGGGCAAGCCTGGCATCGTGACCACATTACCCGTGTGCAGCACGATGAAACCAGCGCCAGCGGATAACGTCACATCACGAACCTGTATCGTAAAACCCTCTGGGGCTCCCAAAAGGCTCGCTTGATCGGAGAAGGAGTAAGGCGTCTTCGCCATACATATCGGCAAATCTCCAAATCCAAGGTCCTCCAGCTCTCTGATTTTAGCTTCTATTTTAGCTGTCCACTTAATACCTGCCCCGCGATAAATCTCCTGCACGATCGTCTCGGCTTTAGCCTTAATCCCTAGTTGCAGAGGATAAAGCGGAGCATACTGCGAACCTTTCTCTTCTATTAAACCGCGCAGCGTTTGCGCCAGTTGAAGTCCTCCCTGGCTGCCCTCTGCCCAGACGTCAGAAAGCTCTATTTTAACTCCAATTCGGTGGCATGCCTCTGTTACAATTGCCAGTTCTTCCTCGGTATCTGCCTTGAAGTGATTTAACGCCACCATGACCGGAACGCCAAATTTACGGATATTCTCCAAATGCCGACTCATATTTGCCAGCCCAATCCGTACAGCTTCTGTATCTGGCTTGTCCAACTCCGTCTTGGAGACACCACCGTTATATTTAAGCGCCTTAATTGTGACAACCAGGACGGCCACATCCGGCTTCAAACCCGCTTGGCGGCATTTAATATTGAAGAATTTCTCAGCTCCAAGGTCTGCACCAAATCCGGCCTCTGTCACCACGATATCAGCCAGCTTCAATGCCGTCTTGGTCCCAATCACACTGCTGCAGCCATGAGCAATGTTGGCGAACGGGCCACCATGGACAATAGCCGGGGTTCCCTCTGCGGTCTGCACCAGATTGGGCTTTAGCGCCTCCTTGAGCAAAACCGTCATGGCATCCACTGCCCCGATCTGCGCTGCTGTTACCATCTCACCGGATATTGTATACGCCACAACCATCCGGCCAAGCCGTTCCTTCAGGTCCTGAATGCTCTCACTAAGGCAAAGCACTGCCATCACTTCGGAGGCCGTCGTAATCAGGAAACCGGATTCATGCACACTGCCGTTCCCATCCCCGATGCCCACCACAATTTGCCGAAGACTCCGATCGTTCATATCCATGGCTCTTTTCCACAAGATTCGACCCGTATCCAGCTGCAAGGAATTTCCCTGAAAAATATGATTATCAATCATCGCCGCGAGTAGATTATGGGCCGAGGTAATGGCGTGAAGATCGCCGGTAAAGTGTAAGTTGATATCCTCAGAAGGCAGGATTTGCGCCTTATTGCTGCCTGTGGCTCCCCCCTTCATCCCGAAGCAAGGGCCTAATGAGGGCTCCCGCAACGCAGCGATCGTAGGTACACCTGAGGCATTTAACGATTGCGCCAGTCCGATGGTTGTCAGTGTTTTCCCTTCTCCAGCGGGCGTAGGATTCATGGCGGTTACCAGCACCAATTTCCCATTGGGACGATCATGTAAATCACGACCTATGCTTAAATCCAGCTTAGCCTTGTAACGTCCGTACATTTCCACATATTGTTCCGCGATCCCAAACGATCCGGCTACTTCCAAAATTGGCTTCATTCCAGCAAGCGACCTCCACCATCATTTTCCGTGCAGATTATGAAAATAACACAACTCCTATTTTACATGAAATAGTCAGGAGATATGCGTATTTTTTCACTTTTCTGCTAACCTGTGAGATAAATCGACAGATTCATAAAATGTCATTGACAAAATCTAACAACTCTAGCAAAGTATAAATCGTATGGGATACCTATATTTAGCATTTATGAGAAATACAGATAGACTTTATCAGGTGCCTGTACCAATCTGTCCCAGGGAGGTGGCATGACGTTCGGAGGCCGTTTTATTATCTTGTGCTTGCGGCTTCTACAAATCTATTATTTGCACTTTGAGAAAGGATGAAATCATGATGCAGAATCGTAAAGGAAAAATTTCAATCTTGGCTATTTTAGCACTATTCATTACCCTGTTTGCCCCGCTCCCCTTCAATACACAAGCAACACAGGCTGCAGCTGTCCTGGATGTCAGCGAAAATGTAACAACTGCCGCTTATCCCGCCTGGGACAGCAATGCAGCATACCTTGGCAATGATATTGTTTCTTATAATGGAAACAACTATAGAGCTAAATGGTGGACACAGGGCGATGTGCCCGGCGAGACAGATGTGTGGGAGCTGGTTCCTCCTTCTAGCGGGGAGTACCCTGTATGGAGCAGCAGCAAAGCTTATGTAGGCGATGACATTGTTTCTTACAATGATCAGCTCTACAAAGCAAAGTGGTGGACCTTGGGTGAAATCCCCGGAATCGCGGCGGTTTGGGAATTGATTTCTAGCAATCCGAATCCGAACCCAAATCCCAATCCCAATCCCGGGGAACCTGGTGAGCCACCGATTACAGGCGACTTCAAGGTAGTCGGTTATTATCCAAGCTGGGAGCCGGACCAAATAGATACCATTCAATATCAGAATCTGACTCATATCAATTACGCCTTTGCCATTCCCACCAGTGACGGATCATTGTTGCCCTTGGAAAATCCCGCTGCGGCAACTCAAATCATAGAAACAGCCCATGCGAACGGGGTGAAGGTTTTACTTGCTGTCGGGGGCTGGTCATATAATGGAACTCCATTAGAGAACACTTTTATGGCTGCTACGAATACACCGCAAAAAGTTGCGAAATTCGGTGATGCCATCATCGCAATGGCCAAGCAATACGGATTCGATGGAGTCGATATGGATTGGGAGCATCCAAGAAGCGACGGTTCCAGCAAACAGCAATATGAAAGCCTGATGGTATACCTGAGCCAAGAACTGAAGCAGGAAAATATGCTGCTCACCTCCGCTGTGCTTAGCGGCGTGACACCGGAAGGCGTCGTATATTGGGATGCAGCGGCTCATACGAATGCCGTCATCAATGCCGTTGATTGGTTCAACGTCATGGCCTACGACGGAGGAGATGGTGATCGCCACTCCACTTATGATTTTGCTGTCTTATCGGCTAAGTACTGGAAAGAAACTCGCAATATGCCTGCAGAGAAGGTTGTCCTGGGTGTTCCTTTCTATGGACGGCCATCCTGGGCGCCTTATCGAGAAATTCTCCAAGCCAATCCCAATGCATACAACACGGATATTTCCATGATTAACGGAATGGAAGCCCATTATAACGGTATTCCGACGATTGAACGCAAAACACAATACGCCCTGGACAATCTTGGCGGCGTGATGATTTGGGAACTGACACAAGATACGACCGATTCAGCCAAGAGCTTGCTGCAAGCGATTGGCGATAAAGTACGAGCGCACAGTAATTAAGGTTATGTATTCTGAACAGGTGGGGAGTGCATGCACTCTCCACCTGTTCTAGTTATGTTCATAATAGCAGCAGGAGTAGGTACAACGCTGGGTTAATTGGATGAAATAGCCGGTGTGTTGCCTGTTCCTTTCAAATCGTCATACAAGAGAGGGAAAACTTTATTAAAAATTATGTTATGCTTTTTCTCCATTTCTTGGGCTCCATCTACAATATACATATTCTCCCTCCGAGCAAGCCGATGGAACTTTTCGGAAATGATTTGAACGTTTTGGATGTCCCTCATTAAGGGACTCTTCCCATCAACACGCTGTTGATTCCTTTCGTAGCTCACCTCTGGAGGCGTATGTAAAAATATAGCTAAATCCGGCGCCGGAATCGAACTGTACAGCATCCGAACGATGGCTTCCTCAACCCAAAAACCTCTATATACAATATCGTCATACCAGTACCTGTCTACAACCAGATGGATTCCCTCCGATAAAAGAGGTTTCAAGCACTCGTGGTAAACTTGAATGCACCCTCCGGCAAATATAGAAGTGACGGCCATTGCGTTTTCACTATTTTGGAGCGCTTCCGTATATACAAAATCATGCATCAGGGGAAATCTGTTTTTCCAATCCATGCACAGCCTTGTAAAAACCACATCGTATTTTTTTAACTCGGTTACTTTTTGCTTTGCACGTTCCCCATAGTCTTCCGCCTCGAATTGCAGCCCAATGCAGTTTATTCCCATCTGGCTTAATTTTTTTTGCAGAAGTTCTAACTGTGTACTCTTTCCGGCACCGTCGAGTCCGCTGACGCTAATGACCTTTCCCTTCATGAGCCCATGACCTCCTTAACGATATGAGATTCCAGTTCAGATATAATGTAAAACAAATCTATTATCAAATATATTTAAAAAATCATATATAGCATCTTTTGTGAAACAAGCAAAGAGCTAAGTGAGTTGCTATCACTTAGCTCTTTGCTTGTTGCGAATAAGACTCTATTAATTAGAAAAGCTAGTGTGGCATAGCTGTCGGTAACAAAAAGGTTACATTCCTTTTGAAAGAGTCTAAACAATTGACACCTTTACTATGTCCACTCCATGTGGACAATCTACAATAGAAAAAAGCACCGTCGAGTTATAACATCGACGGTGCTTCTCGTCTTTGCTTGGCAACGTCCTACTCTCCCAGGACCCTTCGGTCCAAGTACCATCGGCGCTGGAGGGCTTAACGGTCGTGTTCGGGATGGGTACGTGTGGAACCCCTCCGCCATCGCCACCAAACGATTCAAGCGTTTAATCGCTTGAAAACTGGATACGAAACGTCTTTGCGAATTAGCCCCTACTTCATGTTTCGGGGTCCCCGCAAAGTAGTCGGAATCAGCTGCAACGCTGTTCTTCACTTTGTGGGGTGATTTTTTGGATAAGCCCTCGACCGATTAGTACCTGTCAGCTCCATACATTGCTGTACTTCCACCTCAGGCCTATCAACCTCGTCGTCTTCAAGGGGTCTTACATACTGGGAAATCTCATCTTGAGGGGGGCTTCACGCTTAGATGCTTTCAGCGCTTATCCCTTCCGCACTTAGCTACCCAGCTATGCTCCTGGCGGAACAACTGGTACACCAGCGGTGCGTCCATCCCGGTCCTCTCGTACTAAGGACAGCTCCTCTCAAATTTCCTACGCCCACGACAGATAGGGACC
>NZ_KB895397.1 GCF_000374825.1 Paenibacillus sanguinis 2301083 = DSM 16941 | reverse complement strand
GACTCATTCTTGAACTCGCGATATTTGGCTTTCCAGGCATGCAACGTCTTTGCTGGGATGTCCATCTCTAAGGCGATTTCCTCCACCGATTTCGTCTGTTCATGGAGATATTTAGCTGTTTGTCTTTTAAATTCTTCGTTATAGCGATTCCGCTGCTCACCCACGTGAACACCTCCTCAGTTAGTTTTATTATCTTTTTCTCTTAACGAGGTGTCCACTTTTTATTCTAGCTCTAATCCTCACGTTAATTTAGAGCTTTTCCCGTAAATACGGGAATTAGGTAGCAATTAGCATGAGAAATTCCATATAAACACCTGCTATACCTATAAAGGAGGCTATTTAACAGGACTTTTTCCCGTTAACACTCGCGAGCAACATCAGCATTTGCCACAAGCACTTACTAGCACTTACTAGCACTTACTAGCACTCACTAGCACTCACCAGCACTTACCAGCACTCACTAGCACTTACTAGCACTCACCAGTACTTACTAGCACTCACCAGTACTTACTAGCACTCACCAGCACTCACCAGCACTCACTAGCACTCACCAGCACTCACTAGCACTCATAAGCCCCCCCATTTAACCGCCTGCCTGATAAATCAGGGGATTGTATTGGCATGCGCAATGGGTTCATCACGCTTCTATCTAAAAGAGGTAGCTCAAAAAGTCGTCTTCCCAGGACGGAGTTGTCCGAGGAGTAAGTTCGGCATCGAATCTTGAATTCAGCTGGGCCTAGCCTAGGCTTACGTAGTATGTTTCTTGCAGAAACATTTGAGTTGCTCACGTACCCATGCTTCCTAAGTCGTTTTCTCAGAAAACGTGTAGCTCCACTACTCAGTCCCTAGCCGCATCCAACCTAAAGTGTTTAAAAAAACGCACATCGGAAGCATAAGCTTTGGTCCCATATACCCGACTTTTTGAACAAGCCTAAAAAGCAACAATCCAGATGACGAATACAACAATCATCACGATTTGCAATATAATTTTAACCACCATACTGCTAAACAAGCCCACCACCGAGCCTACCCCGACCTTAAACGATCTGACCAAGGACTCGCCCTTGATCAATTCTCCAATCATAGCGCCGATGAGCGGACCCAATACCA
Organism: Paenibacillus sanguinis 2301083 = DSM 16941; assembly: GCF_000374825.1. Classification (GTDB taxonomy): domain Bacteria; phylum Bacillota; class Bacilli; order Paenibacillales; family Paenibacillaceae; genus Fontibacillus; species Fontibacillus sanguinis. The sequence goes on along the minus strand of NZ_KB895397.1, from coordinate 44,961 downwards.
GGCCGAACGCCGGAATCACAAAGGGGCCTACAACAATACCGATGGTGCTAAGCCAGACTGACAGCTTGCTGCCGCCAAACTTCTTGACTCCCCAGGCCCCGACCGCATAATCAGCCACAAAGAGCACAACCACGATCAGCGTTTGCAATATCCAAAAGAAGGAACCAAACGACTCGAAGGAGAAAAACCAGCCATAAACAAAAAAAGCAAAGTAGATGGCAAGCGCTCCCGGCAATACAGGATATACAGCACCAGCCAGGCCTATGGCAAATAAGGCAATCACCAAAATCCAGCCTATTACGGTCAGCAAGTGAACTCACTCCTCCGTAAGAACATAATCACGAATAATCCAGGCAATCCCGTCTTCATTATTAGTAGCGGTAACGACATCCGCCTTCTCCTTGACAAGCTCCTGGGCATTCCCCATAGCCACACCAAGTCCGGCAGCTTCAATGGCTGCCAGGTCGTTCAGACTATCACCGATGGCGACAACCTCGGACATTTGCAAGCCAAGCAGCTTACAGACAACTTGAATCCCGCTGGCTTTGCTAACACCCTTCGGATTGATTTCCAAATTATGTGGAGAAGAGTTGGTAATCTGGAATGCATCCATTGCCTCCAGTTCCTGCAAGATGGCCATCCGCGCAGCATCATCTTCTGTAAAATAGCCAAATTTCAGCCAGTGATTGCGTTCGAGAAGCTCCGGCAGCCAGCTTCCTTCATTAAAGCTGCCCTCTACCGAATTCGCCCAGAACCATACTTGCTTTTCCCGGGAAATTTTATATAGTCTTGCAATCAGCGAACGATCCAGAAGTATCCGCCGGTGCAGCTCATGTGGGGACTTCCAAATCTCACTACCGTTCACCGTAATCATCGGTGTTCCCAAGTTCAGTTGGTCTCCATAAGGGATTGCCTCGTCATAGCTGCGGCCTGTCGATAGGCAGACATGAACCCCGGCCGCGGCCGCCTTGCGAATCCAATACTCTGTTTCCGGTGTAATTTCATGTAGATCATTGAGTAACGTCCCATCCATATCGAGCGCCAGCAGTTTGTATTTCAAAAAGCAACTCCCCTATCCCTGTGTTTTGTCTCTGTAATCTACCGTCATTTTAACATATTCCCAAGAAGCCAACAAAGCTTATCAGGCTTTGGATAAGCCTTCCAGAGCAATCACCTGCTTATAAAAAAGACTCTACCCTGCTCCACAAGACCAAAATGGTCCCATGAGTTCAGGATAGAGCCTTGGCTTAAGGCTCTTATTATAGATAATTAGCCTGTGATTTCAAGAGGCGGCCGCAAACCTTAAGCTGCTGCAGAATTCATCCGTCTGCGTTTTCCCAACCGAGCTATCAGACCATGGGAAGGGGACAGGATGAAAACTAGCACAAACAGAATTCCTGCTACCGTGACCATCGCTCCTGCGATGGAAGCATCCAGCCATTTGGCGGCATAATAGCCGCCTGTCGCACTAATGGCGCCGATCAGCACGCTGTAAACAATCATCATGCTAAGCCGGTCCGTCAGCAGATAAGCCGTCGCGGCCGGAATGATCAGCATACCTACGACCAGAATGGCGCCAACACTTTCGAAGGAAGCTACGGTGGACAATGAGACCAGTCCCATCAGCATATAATGGAACAACGCCACCGGAATACCTACAGCAGCAGCAAGCGCCGGATCAAAGGCACATAGCTTAAATTGCTTATAGAACAAGCTGATGGCGGCCAGCACAATCAACAGCGTGCCACCGAGCATCCACACGGCTACAGGTCCCATATCGTAACCGTTCCATACCCATGTATCCCACTGTACATAGGCAATTTCGCCGAACAAGACACAATCAAGGTCCAGATCAATATGGGCCGCATTCCGGCTGATGATAATGACACCGATAGCGAACAACGCGGTGAAGACAATCCCGATGGATGCATCCGATTGGAGGCCGCTATTTTGCAGCAGTTGAATCAGAAATACGGTAATCAAGCCAAGCACCGCCGCCCCCAACAGCATCAGCATCGAATCCCGGGAACTGCTGATCAGAAAAGCAATCGCTATGCCGGGCAATACAGAGTGACTGATAGCGTCGCCAACCATCGCCATTTTACGCAATACGAGAAAGCAACCCAATATTCCGCAAGTAGCCGCCACCAGGGTTCCGGTGAGAATAATCCAAAAATCCGTCATATCATTCCGTCCCCCTTTCTATTGTCTGAGTTTGATGAACAACTCCGTGGCCAGCATACTTCTGCACCTCACTTCGACTGCGCAAATGGCGGATCCACTTGAAGAGCAATCCCCGATTTGGAGCGAACACAGCCGAGACGAAGAATAACGCTGTGGCGGCCAGCACCGTTACCGGTCCGGTCGGCAAATTCGACAAAGTCGAGCTGACTAGCGTCCCCGTCACTCCTGACAAAGCACCAAACACTCCTGCCAACACCACCATCAGCCCTAAGGCATCCGTCCAGTATCTTGCTGCCACGGCAGGCGTAATCAACAATGCTGCTACAAGCACAACCCCTACAGCTTGAATGCCAACGACGACGGCAATGACCGTCATAAGCAGGAGCAGCTGCTCCAAAAATGCTACCTTGAGGCCCATGCCTCGCGCAAAGCCAGGGTCAAAGCTGACCAGCTTAAATTCCTTAAACAAGAGCATGCACACTACGATTAGCAGCACGGATACCGCACCCATCATATAAACGTCGGACAGCATCATGGATGCCGCCTGACCGAACATGTATTTATCCAGTCCACTTTGATTGCCATTCCCGCTATGCTGAATTTTGGTCAGCAGCACGATCCCGATCCCGAAGAAGACGGACAATACGATGCCAAGTGCCGCATCCTGCTTGATCCGTGAGTAACGAGTAATGGCTGAAATACCGAAGGTAGCCAACATGCCAGAAATGATAGCTCCAAGCATGAACAGCCCAACCGACTTGACCCCACTCAGCATAAATGCGATACATATCCCGGGCAAAGCTGCATGGGCCAGGGCATCCCCGAGCAAGCTCTGCTTGCGCAAGAAGGTGAAGGAGCCGATTACGCCGCTGCCTAAACCAAGCAGCAAAGATCCGGCTAGTATCCACTGCATATTCGGGTCGGTGAACCAACTTATCAAATCCGCTAACATGGCATCACACCGTCCCTGACGGCACAGTGGCAAAATCGGCCAGCATGGCAATTCGGCCCCCGTACGTACTATGCAAATTGGCAGGCGTAAAGGTATCTTCCGTTGGACCGGCAGCGATCAACTCCCCGTTGAGCAGCAGTACATGGTCAAAATACTCTTTGACCGTCGACAGATCATGATGGACAACCAACACGGTTTTCCCTTGTCCCTTAAGCTCGTGCAGCAGATTGATGATCGCCTTCTCCGTTGTTGCATCTACGCCAGAGAAAGGCTCATCCATAAAATATAATTGCGCGTTCTGAGCGAGTGCCCGTGCCAGAAATACCCGTTGCTGCTGCCCGCCGGACAGTTGGCTAATCTGACGGTTAGCAAAGTCGGCCATGCCGACCTTGGCCAAGCATTCCATCGCAATCTGGCGTTCCTTGGCACCAGGCCGCCGGAACCAGCCGAGATGTCCATACCGGCCCATCATGACCACATCCAGCGCATTCGTTGGGAAATCCCAATCGACGGATTCCCGCTGTGGCACATAGCCGATCATCTTTCTTTGCTCGCGATAAGGACGATCATAAATACGAACGTCGCCGTCCAAGGATGGAATGAGACCAAGCACTGCCTTGAGCAGTGTAGACTTCCCGGCCCCGTTGGGACCGAGAATGCCAATTAATTTACCTTCCGGTATTTGAAAGGATACCGATCTAAGAACCGGTTTTTTCTGATAGGCTACGGTCAAACGACTGACTTCCAGCGGATAACCTTTCATTTTAGTTCCCCTTTTCTATCGTGCTTTCTTATTTTATTTTAGCGCCTCTACGATGGTGCTTACATTATGTTCAACCATTTTGATATACGTATCTGCATCCGATCCCGGCTCTCCCATGGAATCCGAATAAAGCTCCCCGCCAATCTTGACGGTATGGCCCATCTCCTTGGCCCCGGCAATAACCGCCTCCATGGATTTCGTCGGAATACTTGATTCCACAAACACAGCCTTTATCTTGTTCTCTACCAGGAAATCCCGCAGCTTGCTGACATCCTTGGAGCCATACTCCGCTGCCGTACTAATCCCTTGTAATCCCATGACCTCAATGCCGTAAGCATCCCCAAAGTAACCAAAGGCATCATGAGCAGTTACCAGCACCCGGTCCTGCTCCGGAATTTCAGCAATCTGCCGTTTTACTTCCGCATCCAGTTGTTCCAGTTGAGCAATATATGCCTCAGCATTTTGTTGATAGGTATCAGCGTGATCCGGGTCATAGGCCACCAGCGTATCCCGGATAGTCTCCGTAGCCGAAATCCAGTGGCGTACATTAAACCAGATATGGGGATCATATTGCGAGCCCCCTGCATCAGCACCTGATCTCAGCAATTCGGGATCGATATCCCTGGATACCGCAACTGTCGGCTTGCGATTCTCCAGCTTTTCAAAAATTTCTGTCATTTTCCCTTCCAAATGCAAACCGCCGTAGAAAATAATGTCGGCTTGATCCAACTTCTCAATATCGCCTTGCGAAGCTTTATATAAGTGAGGGTCCACGCCAGGGCCCATCAGACCGTTTGCCTCTACTTCCTCACCACCAACCTGCTTCACCACATCGGTAATCATCCCAATCGTAGCCACGACCTGAATAGGCTCACCATCTGCAGGCCGTTGTACCGAATCAGCTTGACCTTCTACCTTGGAGCAAGCGCCCAATATAATGAGAGCCAAAATCCCCAACGTTATTTTCGCCCGATGAAACGGGCTTTTCTTCACTTGCATATCGTTCATTACATGAACTCCTCTCCGTATATGTTCTTTTTTTCTCAAGTTGTACAAGTAAACATTTGTTTTCTTGAACCTTGTTTTTTAGTTTAGTGTAAAAATGTTTCCCTAGGGCAAATTTTAAGGGAAGACACACAAAAAAGCAAGAGGATTTTTTCCCCTTGCCTTCAATGATCTATTCGTACTTGCTTATTGATTGGTGTCCTCCGGGGCTGTACCGTTGCCTGCTGCCCCGTTCTGCGCATTCTCCTGTTGCTGTGCCTTCTTTGGTACTCCATCCAGTCCATATTCCTGATCGTACGCATCGAAGATTTTACGAGCCACAGGCGCCGCGCTCCAAGCGCCAAACCCGCCTTCCGGGATAACGACTGCTACGGCCAGCTTGGGATTCTCCCGCGGAGCGAAGGCAATGAACACACCATTCTCAAGCAACCTACCTTTATAAGCTTGCTCAGAGGTCCCCGTTTTGCGGGCAAAGTCATAAGGAAATCCATTAAATGCACTGACATTTGTTCTCATGCCATCAATAACTGCATCCCAATGGGCATCCTCAAAATCAACTTCATTCAACACCGTAGGCTCGAACTGCTTGACGATATTTCCTTGCGCATCAGTAATTTTATTTACAACATGCGGCTCCATTCTCTTTCCTTTATTAGCCAACATAACAGTATATTGTGCCAATTGCATTGCTGTATATTTCGCTTGCTGACCAAACGAAGCATAGGCCAACCGTGACAGCACCGTCTCAGATTCCTGCTTATACTCCAAGAATCCTAAATACTCGTTTGGCAAATCAACGCCTGTTGAGGTACCCAGCCCAAATTGCTTCATATAGTTATCCCAAACTTCAATTCCTTCATTTCGATATTTATAATAAAGTTTCTCCCCAACCATATCTACCATAAATGCATTAGAGGAATTCTTAATTGCTTCAGTGGGATTGAGCCGTCCATAAGCATGGCCGCCAGAGTTTCTGACTCTCGTCGAATCGTTTCTTCCGAAGAAGGCTGCCCCATTGTCGGAATATGTTGTATTTGGGGTGAACAAACCTTCATTAAGTCCAATTAACACCGATAATGGCTTAATCGTCGAACCCAGCAACACCGTGGAGTCGAATTCATGTCCTGAGCGCCCCGCCGAAATTGGCGTAATCGTTCCGTTTTGATAGTTGGAAGAAATTTTTTTCCAATTTTCAGGAGAAATGCCTCCCGACTGCCAAACATTCGTATCGTAGTCAGGCATACTGGCCATCGCCACGACATTACCTGTATCGACCTCCATGGCTACGGCATAACCCGTTTTGGCATGGGGATGAACTTTCCCCGATACTCGATTGGTATGCACCCAATTAATCTGATCAAGGATAGCTTGTTCTGCAATAATTTGTACATTTTTATTAATATTAGTGTGAAGGTCATAGCCTTTAACCGGCGGAGTGATCTCCGCAATTCCCGTAGCCATGTTGCGTGGATCAATAGGCACGCTCTTATAGCCGTTTTTGCCACGAAGCTCCGTCTGGTACTGCAATTCCAAGCCATCGTAGCCAACATCCTCAGTTTCTGTATATTGCATATCTGGTGGAGTATCCGTCTGCGCCCGAATCGCTCTGTAAAACTCCAGATTGGTCGAGGCATTGGAATATTTACGAATATATCCAATCGTCTGAACCGCTACCGTATCCTTATCATAATGGCGGATATTTTCTTCCAAAATATCAATCCCCGGAAATTCACTTTTCCGTTCCAGGAAATAAGCAATTTCCTTTGAGGTCAAATCCATCTTAATGCGGCGTGGAGAAAAACCGTTTTGCTTCCGGTAGTCCAAATCCATTGCTTCAATAACTTCCTCTTTGGTCATCGCGGTATCCGGTTTTCCATACTTGTCAAATACTGCTTTCAGTTTATCGGCAAGCTCCAGCGCTTCCGGGCGGTTCTTCAGCCCTCGCTCCGTGTTGCTGTAATCCTTTTGCAGCGTGATATACAAGGATTGCACCGGCGTAGAATAGGCCAGCTTCTCCCCGCCTGCAGCATAGATGGTTCCCCGGGTAGGTGCCAGCGGCACATCCTTGACACGCAAGCTGCTCTCCTGCTGGGAAAGGGTCGGCCCCTCCACGAACTGCAAAATGGCCAGGCGCACGATAATCACGGTAAAAATGGCAAAGGCGCTAAAGAAAAAAATGTTCAGCCTTATATTAAAATGGCGCTGCATGGCAATTTCCTGCTGGCGCGGATCCTCTTCTCCATAGACGCTTTTCACCTGTGTTCCCCTACTTTCTATCCCGTAAATCATTTTTCTCCAAGCTTACTATATCTGTTTTTTGAACCTACTCTTATATTAACATAACGAAGTAAGGCGCGGGGTAGTTACGCCTTACTTCAAATCCGTTGTTCCACGATATGAGTTTCGCTAAAGGCCGGTGGATTAAACCAATCTCCGCTTCCGGCCCAGGTGGAATCCAAGGGAATCCAGGTGTCCTGCTCGGACAGATAAACCTCGTTCCAGGCATGCGGTCCGTAGCCCCCCTGTCCATCATAACCAAGTCCTGTCACCACCTTGACCTCCAGACCTTGCGACCTGGCCATTACGGAGTACAATCGGGAGTAGTCGATACATACCCCAAGCTTGGTGTCAAAGGTCATCTGTGGTGTTTGTTCATGCCAGATGCCCTTCTCCTCATAATCCTTCACCTTATCGTAATCATAAGACACCCGGGAGCCAACCCAGTCATACAACAGACGGGCTTTTTGCTCATCCGTATTGGCATCTGCGGTGATTTCGGCCGCAGCCTGCTCGATATCCTGAGGAATATTGGCATCAATAACCTCATACTTCTGCTGCAAAATACCGCGAAGCTCCGCTTCCACCCCGCGGGTGAACACGGGAAGCTTCTCCTTGATTAGGTCGCCGGTAAGCGGCTCAATCACCGTTCTTGCTCCCTGCTGATATACGGGTGAAGCCTCTATATAGCGGCTAAACGTGCTCCCTGGGAACAACGTTACCACGATAAATAAAATGGCGATTAGCACCAGGCAACGCGCAGCACCAATCACCGCTCCGATGGAAGCGCCAGTTAAACGGCTAAGCAGCGAGGCCCGCCGCTCTCTTCCGGGCGCCAGCCAGCCAAACAAGGCGCTTCCACCATGCATGAACCCGGCAAGCACCCCGGCTAACGTCCGAACGAGCCAGTACATGAACAAGTAAACCAGGGCAACACGCAGTAAAGGGTAATCCCTTACGGCCATAATGATCGTGTGAAGAACCTGCTCCCATTTCGCCAGCTCCCGGGCCGGTAGAGGAAGCTCGGACAACCAGGCCTGAATTTTCGGAGACATCCACAACGTCAATGGGATCGCAGCCACAATGCCAATCAGTGACAGCATGCCGCCGCCAACGAGTGAGAACAAACGGTCTGCCGACCGCGAAGCTCCGCGCAGCAGCCCTTGCAGCACCGAACCCAGCAGCACCAGAAGCAGGAACACAGATATGAAGTTATACTCGCCTAAGCTTTGCAGCGATGCTGTCATGTTGACCTCCGTAGCCAGCCCTTTGCTTTATTTTGAATTACGCACGGCCTCCTGAATAAATGCTTCCAATGTGTCATTGACCGCCCATTCTCCCAACGATATCCCGTGGAACGACACCTTGGCTTTATCGTCGCCCATCTTTCCGGTGACCTCCAAATTCGGTGTCGTAATCGTAAAGGTGCCATCTGCATTTTGTGTCAGCTTGGCATCCTTCGCTTCATTTTTCATTATGTTCAGCGCTTCGCTCTTGCTGATGCTAACCGCCTGCTCCTTCACCGTCGTAACCGCTTCGCCGATATCGTTTAATGAAATTCCGCTATACACGATGATAAAGGCCGCAATAATCAGGACAAGCGCCCACTTCACCACCGTCTTCACAAAGTTAATGACCAGAAACAGAATAACCAGCGCCACCACGATGACCAGCCAGTTCTCCTGCAAAAATGCAGTCCATACTTGAATATCCATGATTTTAAAACACTCCCAGACCCCAATTTTATTATTACATTATACATGATGACCCAGCTTCATGTCAGCTTAACCGGATTACTCGCAAATTTGCCCACGCTTTTTAGGAAAAGGGTATAAGTTCGTCCCTCCGGGCGTACAAGTAGAGCATACCAGTTCATTCCCGAAAGGAGAGAAACGCGTCTTGAAAACTGCCTTCTGGCTCTATTTTTTTATGTTTCTCGCTTTCTTCGACCTGCACGCCCAGTATCCGATCTTGACCCCGTTCGCTTTATCACTCGGGGCCGCTCCTACTTTTATCGGCTGGATGATGGGCATTTATGCGTTAACCCATTTGCCGGGCAACCTGATTGCCGGGCAAGGCGTTGACCGACATGGCAGCAAAGGCTATATGATCTTCAGCCTGCTTGCTGCCGGTATGATTCTGCTCATGCAAGCTCATGTTACCGAACCCTGGCAACTGCTTGTACTCCGTTCTATCAGCGGTTTTGTGCTGGCTTTCTTGTCCCCGGCCTGCCTGGCCCTGCTGGCCTCGCTCTCCGGCAATGCTGTACAGCAAGGCAAGCTGATGGCCGGACATGGCGTTATGCACACCTTAGCTTCCGTGATATCCCCGGCGGCCGGTGCTTTTCTGGTCGCCCAATCGGGGTTCACATTGACCTTTCAGCTTCTGGGATGGCTGATGATTTCAACGGGAGTTATCGCCATATTCACCATCAAGGAACCTGCCAGAGCACAAGCAGGTGGCAGTCTGGCCAAGATGGCCCCCTCAGCGCAAATGCCTGTCAAAATCAAGATCATTCCGCTACGCTACTACCTACTGCCGCTTATTGTCTCCTGCTCTCAGGGAATCCTGTTCTTTGAACTCCCCTTGCAGGCAGGAGGTGCGGCTAAAATCATGCATACCGGGCTCTACTTCTCCATCATGAGCCTCGGTGCTTTAGTTACGTTGTCGATGCTGTTCTTGAACAAGTATTCGCCTTACAAACGGGCCAGCTTCGGTATTTTGGGCATTGCCTTGTCCTTTTTTGCCATGGCTTCCCTGGATTTTATATCTTTGCCCATTGCTTTGTTTGTGCTGGGAATGTCCAAAGGAATCGTATTCCCGGCCATGGCTTCCCTTTTTATCGATTTGAGCGGGGGCAAAAGACTGGGTACGGTATTTTCGCTGCAGTCCATCGCTATGTCGCTCGGTTCCTTTATCGGCCCGATTGCCGCTGGCGCGCTGCATGACAAGCATTCACCGTACTTTTTAGCCTTTTTCCTGCTTATGCTGGCTACATTGATCATGCCGCCAAAGAAGCGCGACAATCTGGTCCCAACCGCCCTGGGAGCTGGAACCGGCCCATCACAGGCACAGTAGGCCTGCACCCTGCCTTCCGCGGAGCAACCTGACATTTTTGCCCCAAGTTAGGCAGCCGCACAGAGCAACAGGATGATATCCTACATAAGATGATCGTGTAATTACCGAACTACCGGAAAGCGGGGTGAACACGAATGGGTGCTATTGATAATTGCGGACCAGGCCCGGCAGTTCCTGGCTATGGTGCATGGACATCGACAGGAGCCATCCTGGTTTTGTACATTTTGCTCGTCATCATTCTCCGCGCTCCTCTGTTCTAAGTAAACCCAATGACGATTCAACTCAATTCGGTCTGCCGCCAGAGGCAGGCCGTTTTGTGTTTTTCCTTTATTTATATGCCGCACTAACGAAACCTTTAATGCCCAACTTCGTACTACTCTATACAACCCATTTTAAGGAGGGCTTACGTTTGAGGAATAAAAGAAGGGCTTTACCAGCTTTTCTGCTTATGATTTCCTTGATTTTACCTAATGGAGCATTGGCGGCAGGGGCTGAGGCAACTCCTGACGGACCCCAGACCACAGAACTATCCACCCTTGCCGCCGAGAAAGCAGCACTTTTGACGGATACTTACGGCACGACCAGTGTTCAATATGCCTTAATCGACAATGGAGAGATCGTTGTATCGGGGCAAGCCGGTATAAATGATAAGCAAGGCCAACAGCCGTTGACCAAGAATACCACCTACGGAATTGGCTCAACCAGTAAAATGTTTACTACTGCCGCAGTAATGAAGCTGGTGGAACAAGGGAAAATTTCTCTCGATACCCCGCTTACGCAGTACATAGCGGAGTTTAAAATGAAGGATGACCGCTACAAACAGATTACGCCAAGAATGCTGCTGAATCATTCTTCGGGACTGCAAGGCTCCAGCCTGACCAATGCCTTCTTGCTCGAGGATAATGACACTTATGCCCATGATACGCTGCTGGAGCAACTCTCGGGCCAATCGCTGAAGGCTGATCCTGGCGCCTTCTCCGTTTATTGCAATGATGGATTTACTTTAGCCGAAATTTTGGTGGAGCGGGTTAGCGGCATGGACTTCACCTCTTTTATTCATCAGCATTTCACAGAGCCGCTAAACATGGAGCATACCCAAACCCCGCAGGACGCTATGGATACAGAGGGGATGGCCGCACTCTATTACCCTGCCTATCCAGAACAGCTTCCGAACGAAACGGTCAATGCCATCGGGACTGGGGGCATCTATTCTACGGCCGAAGATCTCGTAACCTTTGCCTCCGTATTTACCGGGGAAGCAGGCATTCTCTCGGAGTCATCGCTGAAAGCCACGGGAGAGCCGGAATACCGCAAGGGATTATGGCCGCCGGAAGGCGACAGCATTCTGGGCTTCGGATTAGGCTGGGATAGCGTAAATGCCTTCCCTTTTAGCGATTACGACATCAAGGCCTGGGTCAAAGGTGGAGATACCCTGATGTATCACGCCTCTCTCATCGTGCTGCCGGAGCATAAGATGGCGGCGGCGGTCCTCTCGTCAGGAGGCTCCAGCAACACAAATCAACTTCTGGCCAACGAACTGCTTCTGCAGGCCTTGAAGGAAAAAGGCACAATTAAAGAATGGAAGCCAGCCAAGAGCTTCGGTACTCCGGTACAAGCTGATTTGCCGAAGGAGCTGGAAGACTACACGGGATATTACGGAGGCTCCAACCAGCTATATTATCTTAAAGTAGCAGATGGAGCATTGTTCATCAGTCAACCCGGGATACCTGAAGCACCTGAACAAAAACTGATTTATGTTGGAGATGGCGCCTTTGTCAGCGATGACGGAGCAGCCAAGGTCAGCTTCGTCAAGGAAAATAACGGGCGCACCTATCTTTGGGAGAGACAATACGCGACTGTTCCGGAATTGGGTCAACTCGCGGTGAATGTGTATTCGGTGGAGAAGCTGGAGGAACAAGAGCTCTCGCCTGAAACAACCAAAGCCTGGGAGCAACGTCAAGGAAAGACTTACTATCTGGTATCGGAGAAATATAGCTCCTTTATGTATTTCCTGATGGAGCCCATCCTGGGCGTTGATCTTCTCCCCGATGCCTTGCCGGGATATTGGATAGACAAACCGATTCTGGGGCCGGACACGGCGGTGAGTCAACATCAAATTCCAATAGTAGGCAGCCGGGATACGGCGGAGTACCGTTTCCTTACCAAGAACGGAGCCGAATACCTGGAGGCCGCAGGCTCTTCTTATATTAGTGAAGATGCAATAAAGCCAATTTATGCCGGGCAGCAGTCTGTAGCTACGCTAAAGTCTGACGAGACGGTACGCTGGTACACCATCCCCGCTGAAGCCGCAGGGAAAACGATGACCGTCAGCCTTCCTGACCAAGCAGCCTATGCTGTCTATGACGCCAACGGCTTATGTGTTAGCTTCTCGGTCGTCCATGGCAACGGGGAAGTTACCTTGCCGGAGGAAGGAAGCATTGCCCTCATCGGCGATCCAGGAGCCGTATTCGCTGTCTCCTTGATCACCCCATAACCTCCATTGTCAAAAAGAGAAACAGGGTACGCTCGTGATATGCGAGCGTACCCTGTTTTATGTTAACTTCTAGTTTTAGAAATTGAAATCTTCGTCAGTCAATGGCTCTACGTTCAGCGCCTTGACATATCCATTCCCCTTCTTCGAGAAGAAGTCATGCTGCTTGGTCTCGGTACGGATTCCGTTGAGAACAATCGGATTAATCTCCTCATCCTCAAACGGAGGCTCCAGACCAAGGTTCATGAATGCCTTGTTGGCATTGTAACGAAGGAACGCCTTCACTTCATCAACTAGTCCGATCTTGGCATAGATTTGCTCGGTATAACGCTCTTCGTTGGCATGCAAGTAATGCAGCAGCCCTTCCAGTGTTTCCTGGACATCCTTTTGCTCGTCCTCGTCCATTTGCGCAAAGACCTCCTGCGCCAGCACGCCAACGTAAACGCCGTGGATGCTTTCATCGCGCAGGATCAGGTCGATAATCTCCCCGCTACACGTCATCTTGCCCTGTCCCGCCAGATAAAGCGGGTAGAAGAAGCCGCTGTAGAACAGATAGCTTTCCAGCAATACGGAGGCCGCCATAGCCAGATAAAGCTCGCGCGGAGATTTGATGTTGGTGTAGTATTGGCGAATGGTCTCTGCCTTCGTTTGCAGCAATGGATTCTGCTCTACCCAGCGGAAGATCTCGTCGATCTCTTCATTTGAAGCCAGCGTTGTAAAGATACTGCTGTAGGATTTGGCATGGATTTGCTCCATCATACCCATGAACCCGAGCACCGCCTTGCGCTGCAGCCCGTCCACATGCTCCATAATTTGCGGCATGCCTACACCGCCTTGAATCGTGTCAAGCAGAGTCAAGCCGCCGAGCACTTTCATATAAGCGTCCTTCTCATCAGGGCTCAAGGTCATCCAAGACATCTTGTCATCCGACAAAGGAATTTCATCATCCGTCCAGAATTGCATAATATTCTGATTCCAGAACATCATCGTGAAATCATCGTCGGGACGATTCCAGTTGACCGCTTGTATCGCACTCATCTCCGTTCATTCATCCCTTTCAAGTCTTTTATTATATCGTGCGCATGATTACACCGAGCAGGTCAGGCATTCCTCTACGGACAGCTTCTTTGTCCGGGTGTAGTACAACGACTTGAGCCCCTTGTGCGCCGCATACAGATAGTAACGAGCCAATTGGCGGGTCGTCACATTGCTGTTGACATGCAGAATCGTCGAAATCCCTTGGTCGATATGCGGAGCAATTTCCGCAATCAGGTCAATAACCTTGAACTGATCCATTTGGTAAGCCGATTTATAGAAGAAAATATTCTCTGCACTCAGGTACGGCATCGGATAATAAGTTGTCGAGTTAGCGTACGTCCGGGTTTCAATTTGCTCTACCACAGGCATCACGCTGGATGTAGCATTTTGAATGTAGGAGATGCTGGCTGTTGGCGCAATGGCCAAACGATAGGCATGGTATAATCCATGCTTCATCACATTCTCTTTCAGCTTCGCCCAATCCTGCGGCGACGGAATATCCATGCCGGCGAACAGTCCGGCTGCCCGCTCGGTGAGTGGACGATAGTCCGTATTCAGATAACGGTCGAAATATTCACCTGTCGCATAATCCGATTCCTCGAAGCCTGCGAAGATTTCTCCGGTCTGCGTGGCAATCTCCATGCTTTTTTCCAGCGAGTAATAGTTCATCATCATGAAGAAGGTGCGGGCAAAATCCCGGGCAGTTTCACTTTCATAAGGAATCTTGTTCTTCGCCAGGAAGCCATGCAGGTTCATGACACCAAGCCCTACGGAATGCATTTCCCGGTTCGCCTTGGCTACGCCTGGAGCGTTGGACACACTCGTCATATCACTGACTGCCGTCAGAGCAACCATGCCCTCATGCACAGACTCGCGAATTTTCTTCCGTTCCATGACGTTCACAATATTCAAGGATGCCAGGTTGCAGCTAATATCGCGGCGAATTACGTCCTGCTGACCGTAGTCGAGAATCTCCGAAGTCTCTTGCAGCTGGAAGATCTCTGTGCACAGATTGGACATCTTCACCTGGCCTATCCGTTTCAAGGCATGCTGGTTGTTCGCATTACTCTTGTTCATAATATAAGGATAACCGGACTCAAGCTGTGTCATCGCAATCTTGGTCAGCATATCGCGTGCACTCATCAGCTTTCTTTTCTTAACCCGGTCATCGGCAAGCAGCTTGTCATACATTACATCCAGATCCATATCGTCCAGATGCGTACCATAAGCTTTATATACACTATAAGGGCCAAATACATAAAGCGGCTCGTTATCCTTGGCTAATTCGTAAAAACGGTTGGGCACGATTAGACCAATCGACAGCGTTTTGAGACGAATCCGCTCATCGGCATTAATTTTTTTGCTGTCCAGGAATTCGGCAACGTCCCAGCCGAAGATATTGTAATAGCCAGCACCAGAGCCCTTGCGTTGCCCCATTTGATCCGCATAGGAGAAGGCATCCTCCATCAGCTTCAATACTGGCATTATGCCCTTGGCGGCCCCTTCAACGCCTTTGATAGCCTCGCTGCGTCCACGCAGCTTCGACAGATTTACCGCTACACCGCCGCCAATTTTGGACAATTGCATGCATGTATTCAGCACATAGTTAATGGAATTTAATGAATCATCCATCTCCAGCAGGAAGCAGGAGACCATTTCGCCACGGCGGCTTTTACCTGCGTTCAGGAACGTCGGGGTGGCCGGTTGAAGACGCTGCTCCATCATAGAACGCGCCAGCAGGCTCGCTGTATCTGCATTCCCTCGTCCCAGATGAAGTGCCACGATGGCTACCCGGTCCGGATAATGCTCCAGAAACATCGATTTGTCATTTGTTTTCAGAGCGTAATCATTATAAAACTTGGATGCTGCCATATAAGAAGGAAACTCAAAGTTGTAGCTATGGGTGATATTATATACATGCTCGACTTCTTCAGCCGTATATTGGTCAAACACATTCTCATAATAATCGTTATCAATCATATAACGCACCTTGTCGGTGGCATTGAGGAAGGTCATGCTCTTACGCGCTACTTCCTCCATAAATTCAGAGACAGCTTCCCGGTCCTTATCCAACTGGAAGAACCCGTCTGCGTCTCGTTGCATCAATAAGTTGTTAAGTTCAATATGCCGCAACCCGGCTCACCTCCTGCATGAAATTTTCCGCATCCCGTCTGGTTCCGGAGAGTTCAAATTTGGCCACGATCGGCACCTGATAGCGCTCCGCGATCAAGTCCGCGCTTTTCGCGAACTTCTCGCCCCAATTGCGGTTGCCGCTGGCAGCTACGCCAAGCAGACGTTTGTAATTATTCTCCAGAAAAGCCGACACCTTTGCCGGTACCTGTCCAAATCCGGTTGTATATGTAATCAGCACAAACGGCTCTTCCAGCGTCATGCCCTCATTGATCTGCACCGCAGGACAATCGAGCTTCTGAATGAACCGCTTTACATTGCCCGTCTTGGAATCGTACGCAATCAGCATCGTTACTCCCTCACTTTTCCTATCATCTCTTCTATAACCCATATCTGACGATATAAACCCGCTAGAAACAACATATTGTTGTATTTAATTAATTTAATACCTATATATAGTATTGTCAATCCTGTAAAACACCTAAATGGGGCTTGTCCCTCTTGTGGATAATGTGGAAAATTGCCCAATCTCGCATCAGACAAGCCTCTATTGCGGCATAAGCTTGTTGATAATTATTTTTTTAAAAATTTTTCTTTAAATTTGAAATAGTTTTCTGTACCTATCAAAAAAGCACTCCTGCAACAAGCAGCGCTTTTTGTCAATACAGTATGCATAATAAACACTACAGTTGAAATACGAGCAACAATATCCCCCACAACAAAGCAGCCACTTCAGACTTTGCATCGCCGCCTGATCACGGTATAAACTAAGGGCATAGCCGTATGACTCCAGCCTGAATATTTCGAGGTGAATCAAGCTTGAATATCAGCATTATTGTAGAAGGGAAAAACGACCGCAGCAAGCTGCGTCGCTTGTTAACTGAGGATGTCCGCATTCACTGCACCTTTGGCACCCTGAACAGTGAGAAGCTGGACAAGCTTCGCAAACAGGTGGCCGGTGATGAGGTCTATCTGTTTCTTGATAACGATCCCTCCGGCAAACGCATTCGCGGGGTGCTCCGCGATGCCTTCCCCGAGGCCGAGCAAATCTATACCCGCCGAGGTTACGCCGGAGTGGAAGGAACGCCGGAGGAATATATTATCGCCCAACTGGAAAAGGCCGGGCTGGAGGAGTATATTCTATACCCTCCGCCGGCCTTCTAGGCAGGTCAGTTGTCCCGCTATTCGTTTATTCTCGCACCAATCCCGCAACCCCGTCGGCAATCTCCTGCGGCGTTGCTTCTGGCCGGTATATTTCACGAAGCTGCCCTTCCCGATCAACCAGCCCGATAAGGTCCATGTGCACGAAATTGCCTTCCTGATCCTGATCAATCAGTATTTTGAATGAATCCATAGCCAGATCGATCGTTTGCTGCTGATCTCCCCGCAGGAAATACCAGCCGCTGTAATCCGCCTTGAACTTATCGCCAAAAGCCTTCAAGCTGTCCAGCGTATCCCGCTCCGGGTCAAAGGTGACCGAAACAATAGAAGCATCCTGACCAAACAAATTCTTTTCCTTCAATATATCTTGAACCTGACTGAGCCTAAAGGTAGTAATCGGACAGACATCCGGACAATTGGAGAAGAAGAAATAAAACAGCCGCACCTTGCCGTTAGTATCCTCCAGCGTTACTGTGCTGCCATCCACGTTCTCCATGCTGAAATCGGCGACTGGCCGAATGACTGGCAGCTTGGGTTTGCCATACGCATCCCATAGCAGGTAGCCGGCCAACACGGCACAAATCGCCAGCAAAATCCAACTCCATTTGTATTTCCCCAGAACCGCCATCCCATAACCCCCATCACAATCTGACCGTGTCCAGAATCATCACAATCAAACATATCGTTAAATGGTTTACAGAGAACAAAAACACCTTTCTGGCCCAGGCATCATTGTCCTTGGCCCAGAAGCCCTGCAGTGCCAGCAGCAGCCACAGCACGGAGAGCAGCTCTCCGATAATCAGGAACCAAATTCCGGTGTAGTTGTAAGCGTAGAGTAATACGGGAATAGGCAATAACAATACCAGATATGGGATCATCTGTGCCTTCGTCCGTGGAATTCCTTTGACAACAGGAAGCAACGGGAAGCCTGCTGCCCGATATTCTTCCGTACGACGAATACCAAGCGCCCAGAAATGCGGCGGCTGCCATAAGAATAATAAAGCAAACAGCATCCATGCCCCCAGGTCAATCTGGCCCGATGCCGTCACATACCCGATTACAGGAGGCATAGCTCCTGAAATGGCCCCGATCGAGGTGCTCCAGGTGGACGTTCTCTTGAGCCAAAGCGTATACACGACCACGTACACCAGCATGCCAATGATGCCAAACAAGCCCGCAAGCGGCCCGGAGAAGGCAAATAATACGGCAAGGCCCACGGTCCCCAAAATGAATGCGTACCATAATACTGTCTTGGGTGCCAGCTTTCCTGTGGGAAGAGCACGGTTCTTCGTTCGAGCCATCTTGGTATCCATTTCCCGGTCGAAGTAATTATTAAATACGCATGATGCTGCCACCACCAGTCCTGTTCCGACCAGCATGACAATAAGTTGTAGAAAATCCAGTTCCCAGCGGGAAGCCAGCCAGAAGCCAGCAAAGGCCGCGATCAGATTAGAGCGCAATATGCCCGGCTTCGTCAAAGCGACGAAATCTCTCCAGGTCGCCGTTTCTCCCGGAGGAGCAGGCTTAACGGACAACGCAGCGGATTCCGCAGAAGTCTGAACACTTAATGGTTTGTCCACGCGCGATTCAATCCTCCTACATTTCGTATTAAGTTGGGATTAGCCTATATCAAATAGTTCGCAATAAAATTAAGCGATTCCACCCTCTCGATATAAACTTTATCACATCAAAACACGTAAATGTTTAAAAATCCTTGGAATCTCGCCCGCTGATTATGACAATTCGGTGACTATACGTTAGAGAACCACAAATCCCATCAGACGTTGAACCTCTTTTAACGTTTTATCCGCCACCTCGCTTGCTCTTTCCGCCCCCTGGCGCAGGATGCTGCGCAGTTCACCGGACTCGCGAATATCACGATACCGCTGTTGAAGCGGATCAAGCACACTGACTACCACTTCGGCCAAATCCTTTTTGAACGGACCATACATCTGTCCCTCATAACGCTGCTCCACCTCTGCAATAGACAGGCCGGCGCATTGGCTATAAATTGTAATAAGGTTGCTGACCTCCGGTTTGTTCGCAGGATCGAACTTCACCTCGCGGCCCGAATCTGTGGTCGCCCGGCTAATCTTTTTGCGGATTTCATCCGGAGTATCAAGCAGAGCGATATAGCTGCCCGGGTTCGGGTTACTTTTACTCATCTTGTTAGCGGCATCATCCAGGGACATGATACGAGCCCCAACCTCTGGAATGTAAGGCTCTGGCAAAGTAAAATAATCCCCGAACCGGTGGTTGAAGCGGCCGGCCAAATCCCGCGTTAACTCCAGATGCTGCTTCTGATCCTCGCCCACCGGCACCAAATCGGCATTGTACAGCAAGATGTCTGCCGCCATCAAGGCTGGATACACAAACAAACCGGCTCCTACCGAATCCTTGCCTGCTGATTTGTCTTTAAACTGCGTCATTCGTTCCAGCTCGCCCATCGAAGTGAGCGTAGTTAGCAGCCATCCGAGCTGAGCGTGCTGCATGACATGAGATTGCAGGTAGACATTCGCCTTGCTTGGGTCAATCCCTGCGGCAATATAGAGTGCTGCGACAGCTTCGGATTGCTCTGTCAAAGCGGCCGGATCTTGGGGAACCGTAATGGCATGAAGATCCACCACCATGAAGTTGCATTTGTATTCATGCTGCAGGGCTACAAAGTTTTTGATGGCTCCGATGTAATTGCCAAGCGTCAGCTTTCCGCTGGGTTGAATACCGGAAAGAACTGTTTTCATAATGACATCCTCCTAAGTTAATGTATTGTCAAGGCTTCGAGCCTCGCCAAGCGAATACAAAAAGGCCCCACGTCCGCAAAGGGACGTGAGACCGTGGTACCACCCTTATTCGCCAGAAAATCCTTACGCAGCAAGCTGAAGTCAGCCGCTCGGAATCATTCCGACCTTTAAATCCATAACGTGGATCAAGCGGCCGGATATACTGAGAAGAGAATCACCCTTCTGTTCCACCAGGCACTCCGAGGTCCATTCGGCAAAAACCTTCCTCCGGTTCGCATCAACCACCGGCTTTCTGCAGGACGATTATTTCGCTTACTTGTCCTCATCATCGCATTGTTTATAGCCTTCAATGAACTAGCATGTCTTGCGTCTTAATTGATACCATCATAAATGGCTCCGCCACGCTATGTCAAATCCATTTTTCGTCCACCGGAAAAAGTGTTATGATTAGTCTAGCTTGAAGTTCCTCTTAAAGAACTGATTATTATGTGGGAAAAGGAGCAACGATATGAAAAAGGTGACCAAAGGGCAATGGAACGGTTACGACACGTATATCTTACATAGCCGCGAACTTGAAGTCACGCTGCTACCCCGCCTTGGCAATAACGTCATTCGTATATGGGATAATATCCAGCAACGCGATGTACTGCGTCATCCGGAAGAAAGCGAACTCGATTTTTACTTACAAAAGCCATACCATTTCGGCATTCCGCTTCTGGCTCCTCCGGGACGGATTCGTAGAGGGCAATTCACGTATGCGGGTCAGAATTACCAATTCGATCAGAACACAGCCAATGACAATCACATTCATGGCTTGCACCGTACACAGAGCTGGTGCGTTAGCGACATAGAAGAGGATGAAGAAGGTTGTACGATTACAACCGAATTTGTCACTTCGGACGATCCTGACTGGATTCGACAATATCCTGAGCCGCTTAAGCTGGAGATGACCTTGCGACTGCAGGGCTCATCGTTGAACCAAACCTATAAGGTTAGCCATCTAGGGGAAAACCCTGCTCCCTTCGGCTTAGGGCTGCACACGTGGTTCATGATTGACGGCGAGCCCGGGCGCTGGACCTTGAAATTGCCGGTAACAGACCAATTCATCGCTGACGAAGAGAATATCCCTACCGGTGAGACGGTTCCACTGGGAACCTGGAATGCCTTGAACCAGGGAATGAATCTGAAGGGAACCAACTGCGATACCATGCTGCGTATTGGCGATAAGCCTGTAGAAGCGCTGTTGACCCGTGATGATGGCTATGGGCTGCGTTACACGGCCGACCCTGAGCATTTTAAATTCTGGGTCATTTATTCCAAGGGCGAAGCTGACCAGTTCTACTGCATTGAACCGTATACCTGGCTGCCAGATGCCCCTAACCTTGATTTGCCTGCCAGTGAAACCGGGTTGATTGAGCTACAACCCGGACAATCGCTTGAACTCAATATCCATCTGGAGATATTGTATCCAGACGCGCCTATTTCCTAATTTCGACGAAGCTATGCAAGCAGCCGTCTTCTTCTAAGTAATAAGAAGGCGGTTTTTGTATTTGTACTCGCTCAAAGAAATGCAATAATTGCCACCTCCCCTGGTTTCGTATTTTCGCATATTTTGCTCTCTGCGAACCATACTAACATCACAATCGCCAAAGGAGGTGACAAACATGGCAAGTCAAGGCCGCAATAATCTTGTGGTTCCTCAAGCAACTGCTGCTCTTCAACAATTGAAATATGAAGCAGCACAGGAACTGGGCGTACAAATTCCGCAAGACGGATACTATGGGAACTACACTTCCCGTGAAACAGGTTCTCTTGGAGGCTACATCACAAAACGTTTGGTCCAAATCGCGGAGCAGCAACTTTCGGGTCGTTCTAACCTGTAATGCATCTCCTATGATGTTTATATGAAACAGGCGGCCTGCTCAAGCAGGTCGCTGTTTTACGTGTCCTTGCTTCTATTCCGCCACCGCTATGCTATATGTTCAGGAAATGTTCTTGTATGTATGAGCCTTATCCTTAGGCGAATAACGTTGAACCAACAAGTTGGCCATGTTGTAGTTGGATTCCATTATCGCATCGACAACCACCATCCCTTTGCGTAAAGCAAACTCGTAGCTGATTTCGCCATGGGTCCAATAACGTTTGTATTTCAACGCCTCCATCGCCATCATCCGAAAAGAATTCAACTGATCTGCATCCAGTCCTTCTCCTTCTTGAGTAAGCTGGCCATCCCTTCCCGCAATCGGGTTATGACGAATTCCAAATTTCCCGACCGTATTATTGCGAATTTGCAGAAAAACGGTCCCCGAGCATAAACCGGCCAATTCCTCCTCTAACTCTTTAAACACCATGTCTACTTGTCTGATCAGTGAAATCTCATCGGATTTGATCATACTCTTCTCCCTCCTTCAAGTCCATTCTCCTATATTTTAGGTCTTATGTCACATTATAGTCCACGAACACCCATTATTCAACAATTTAGTTTATGATTAGTCATTTATATCTATAAAAATGAGGACAAATGACTCTTGCTCCAACTCTAAATAATATAAGAAAAACAACTATTGATGTATTATCTTTGAAGCCAGACCACGTTAAAGTGGTAGCTTTTCTTGGGATTATAGAATTGCTCAGCTCCGCTGAGAACTAATAGTAATAAATTCTTTAATCTTAAAAAAACCGAGCCTTGTACAAGACTCGGTTTCGTTGCTTTATTGCCTATTTGGTTAATTCCAGAAAAGCCTCTACATCAG
The DNA here is from genome assembly GCF_000374825.1 of Paenibacillus sanguinis 2301083 = DSM 16941. Taxonomy (GTDB): domain Bacteria; phylum Bacillota; class Bacilli; order Paenibacillales; family Paenibacillaceae; genus Fontibacillus; species Fontibacillus sanguinis. The sequence goes on along the minus strand of NZ_KB895397.1, from coordinate 22,388 downwards.
CAATATTTACAGCCATCGCCCCCTGCCAGAAGTCCGGCTGAGTCAGATCGACACCTAGATGCTTCAGTGCGAGATCTTCTACCGACATGCGTCCGGTATCCTGCAGCAATGCATCATATTTGGCGGCAAAGCCTTCGCCTTCCCTCATTGCCATGGCGTAAATCCCTGCACTAAACATGTAGCCGAAGGTATACGGGAAATTGTAGAACGGCACATCGGTGATATAGAAATGCAGCTTGGATGCCCAGAAATGCGGATGATAGCTGTCCAGCGCATTTTGATACGCCTCACGCTGCGCTTCTTCCATTAACTCTGAACATTCCTTAGCCTCCAGAACCCCCTCTTTCCGCTTGGCATAGAAGCGGGTTTCAAACAGGAAGCGAGCATGGATATTCATATAGAAGCTGACCGAATTCTGAATTTTGTCGGCCAGGAGCACGATTTTTTCTTCTTTGCTAGCCGCCCCTTTCACAAACGCATCCGCCAAAATCATTTCAGCAAACGTCGATGCGGTCTCGGCCACATTCATGGCATAGTTCTGATTCAGAAAGGGCAGGTCCTCCATCAAGCTCTGATGGTAGGCATGGCCCAATTCATGAGCCAGCGTGTACACATTGGATACCGTTCCCCCAAATGTCATGAAGATCCGGGTCTGCTTGCTCTTGGGCAGCGAGGTACAGAAGCCGCCTGGACGCTTGCCAGGACGATCCTCTGCCTCAATCCAGCGCTTGTCGAAGGCCTGTACGGCAAAATCGGCCAGCTTCGGACTGAACTTCCGGAACTGCTCAACGATATCCAGTGCCGCTTGCTCATACGTCACCTTGCCGGATACTTGGCCGAGCGGAGAATCCACATCCGTCCAACTCAGCTTATCCAGCCCCATCAGCTTCGCTTTGCGTTCCAGATAAGCTACGAATGTAGGCTTGCTCTCTTCAATGACCTTCCACATCGCTGCCAGCGTCTGATCCGACATCCGGTTAATAGCCAGCGGCTCCTTAAGAACGTTATCCCAGCCGCGTCTTTCGTACAGCTTCAGACGGAACCCTGCCAGCCGGTTCAGGGTGTCGGCACAGTAATCTGCCGATTTGGACCAGGCCTCCTCCCAGCTTGCAAAGGCACGTTCCCGTACACTGCGATTCGGGCTATCCAGCTTATTTGCCGCCTGACCTACAGACAGAAGCTCGACATTGCCGTCTTCATTTTCAAACGGCACAGCTACATTGGCCACAATCGTATCGTAATGCTGACCCCAGCCATGATAGCCATCTACCGCCAGGTCGGATACAAGTGTCTCCAGCTCCGGGGCCAGCTTTTCACGGGCCAGGCTTCGCTTCTCGCTGAGCGCAAACGATACAGGGGCAATCTCTTCCCGCTTCATCCAGGCCTCCCATACCTCGTCCCCGGTCAAGCTCAGGACATTCCAGAACAAAGTCAATACATTTTCTAAGGAGGCTTGCAGACTCGTCGCCTTCGCATTGAGTCGAACCGCCTTCTTGTCATGCTGATCCTGTGCCGTCAAGCAGCCGATGTAGCTGAACACTTCAAAAATCCGGGCATCGGCATCCTGCAAATCCTCAAGCAAACCGTCCAAAGCTCGAGTGTCCTCAAGCGTTGTAGGAGCGGCCAGCTTGGTAACTTGACTATGATAGTTGGCAATGTCCTGCTCTAATTGTTCCAGGTAGGCTTGAAGCTCCGAAGAAGACGAGCCTCCGGGAAATATGGATTCTAAATCCCATACAGGCTTAAGCGGCTCTGCAAATGGCGTTGTCATAAATAATTCATCCTTTCGTCATCCTATTGATGGTTCAGCAAAAAAAAGTGTATGCTTATGGTACAGTTATCAGTTTGACAGGGGGAAAAATGATGAAGCCATTACAAATTTCGGCGGATACCGCCGTGAAATTAGCTGCAAAACTCAAAGTGCCCATCGAGCACCTGATGCATATGCCGCAGCACATTCTGTTACAGAAAATTGCCGAGCTGGCAAAAGAAGAGGCTGCAAGTCCAGCGTCGGAGCCGGATGCCACTGCCTCCAAGGACAGCCCGAGCCATGATACAGAACCTTCATGATTCCGTTTAACCAAGCCTGGCCTTATGATGTCATGATGGGAGATATCTATGTACATGAGTGTCCGTTTTGCTCCACCAGCAACGTGCTGCTGCCGCTGAAGCCCCGCGAACTTAAAGCGATTCATGAAGGAAAGAAGAAGTTGGTTGTCTTTCCTTGCTGCGGGAACAAAGTTCATGTGCTGGATTGCGACAACGATTATCTACTAACCGATTGTATACTCCGCTGATCCGGATCGCTTCTTACCACATTCAGGACCGTCCCTTGCCGGAACGGTCCTTGACTTGTTATGACTGCATTTCCTCCGGCAGCTCATGTCCGCCGTTCAACATTTCTTCACGCAACAGCGCCCACTGCTCGCGAGAAGCGCGAATCATCGCCGCATCCATAATCTTCTTGTCATTGATAACCCGGGCGAACCACTTGACCGCTTCATTATAATTCTCCACTCTGCGGTGCAGTTCACCGATAAGATACATCAGGCGGGCATCGTTCCCACCTACCCCTTCATGCTCGAATACGCGAATGTACGCTTCCAGAGCAAATTCCATAAACCGCTTTTCTTGCTCCCGGTTGTTTTGATACCGGTACAGCCAGGCAATATGGTGAAGCAAGCTCGCAATGATCCGATCTTTCTCCCCGATGGTCTGGGCACAAAGCAAAGCCAGTTTATACGTTTCCAGCGCCGTATTCCAGTCACGTTTGCCACCGTAGTCCCGTTGAGTGAAGCGGCTGCCAATCGCCTTCTGAAACTTCAATTTCTGCTGGTCGTTCAAGCGCTCCAGCGAATTCTCAGTTGAAGCAAAGCCACAGGAAGGGCAGACACGCACAACGTAATAATCCGGATTCTCCTTCTGATAATAGCTGCAAAAGTCCGTATCGGTGCGCGAAGCCCGCTTGAAGCTGGGACGAACACGCGAAGTAGAGAACTCATGTTGGCAGTGGTTGCAAGTGACTTTAATCTGATAGAGGGGTTCCAATTCCAATTGTTTTACTTCCTTTCCGTAGTCCCTTGCGGATGATGACCGTTCAAGGTGTATTGACGAAGTGAAACGCCGGGCCGGATAACCGCTCCAATATGAATTCCTTCAGCGGCTCTTCAACTCCAATCTCCTGGAGCGCCCCGCGCATGCAAGCCAACCAGGCCACCGCCCGCTCCCGGGTCACGGGAAAAGGCATATGCCTGGCTCGCATGGCCGGATGGCCATAAGCGTCAGAATAAAGGGAAGGACCTCCGAAAAACTGTGTCAAGAACATGGCTTGCTTTTCCAGTACCGGAGTAATGTCTTCAGGGAACAAGGGACCCAGCAATGGATCACGCTGAACTCTCGGGTAAAAAGCCTCTACCAGCCGCCGAATCGTCTGCTCGCCGCCCAGATTGTCGTAAATGCTTTTGCTCAAATCCATCTGCCTCACCGCCCGCTTCCTGTATCTAATTTCCTTCTCATGTCCAAAAGCATGCGTCAAAAATGGACGTCTTGTCTCATTATAACAAAAAAAAATAAAAGCTCCTACCGAAGCGGGAGCTTTTACTCAAATGACAAGTCTATCAGTAACTGCGCCAATCCTCTTCACTGGAATGGACCAGAGAGGCGCGGATAACATAAACAAAAGCACACACGAGAACACCTGCAACAACGCTCATGATCATCACTCCATTCACAAAAATTCAGCTCCTGCGAAGTCCATGATTGTATCGTAGTGGTTCAAAAGTTACGGGTATGGTCTTATAGAATCATTTTATCATATCATTTTTAAAATATCAGCTTATATGGCATGCATTTTCGGCTTTTTTGTGCTGTTTGTCCCATAAAAATCATACACTCTCACTATGATGAAAAGTGGGAGGCGTCGCTATGGCTGCAAAACGCTTGACTACTATACTGTTTCTCTTCCCCATCCTGCTGCTGATCTTGCTGATGGCTCTTTATCCCACAGCATCCTGGCAAGCAGGAGTGCGGGGTCTGGCTATATGGTGGGATGTATTGTTCCCATCTCTTTTTCCGTTTTTCGTCATCTCCGAAGTGCTGCTGGGCTTTGGCATCGTTCATTTCCTGGGTAAGCTGCTCGATCCGCTGATGAAGCCGGCATTTCGTATCCCGGGCAGTGGTGGTTTTGTTTTGGCGATGGGATTTGCCTCCGGATATCCCGTCAGCGCCAAGCTGGCCACCAAGCTGCGTCAGCAAGGTCTGGTGTCGCGAATTGAAGGTGAACGCCTGGTGGCCTTCACCACTTCCTCCGACCCCATCTTTCTAATCGGCGCCGTATCGGTTGGCTTCTTCGGCAATCCCAAGCTGGCTGGCGTACTGGCCTTGGCTCATTATGGAAGCGCAGTGCTGCTTGGACTGATTATGCGCTTCTACGGACCTGCGGACGCTGAGCCACCCATTGTCACTGGAACACCCGCCAAAGGGTCTGTCGTGAAGCTGGCACTACAGGCTATGCACGAAGCCCGCCTTGCCGATGGACGCAGCCTTGGAGAGTTGCTAAGACAAGCCATCGTCTCCTCCTTACAGCTCATGGCTGTTGTGGGCGGCCTGGTCGTCTTCTTCTCCGTCATTTTGGAGATACTGACCGCCTCGGGCATGATGAATTCCCTTTATGTAGCAGTGCAGCATCTGCTTCCGCTTGCCGGGCTTCCCTCCGGGTTGGCCGAGCCATTGATGGGGGGCTTGTTCGAGGTTACGCTAGGCGCCAGAGCTTCGGCTGCGCCGGAAGGCATCCCCCTGATTTACAAAGCCGCAGCCGCCGCATTTATTTTGTCCTGGGGCGGACTATCTGTCCATGCCCAGGTCGCCAGCATCTTAAATGAAGCAGACCTTCGTTATGTCCCCTTCCTGCTGGCTCGTTTGCTGCATGCCGTATTGGCAGCCGGGGTACTGCTGATATTGTGGAAGCCCCTTATGGATGTTGCCCCAACCTGGATTTGGCTGCCGGAAGGAGGGCTTGAAGCAAGCGGATCGCCATACGTCTGGAGTGCTGTAACATCAGGTCTTCAGACGTTCCTCCTTATTATAGTTGTCTTGTTTATTTTGTCATTTCTGGTGAAAATCATGCGCTGGATTCGGGCAAAACGTGCATTATAAAGCTCGGATCTATGGAAAATGAACATTGTGTTCTGCTTGCGAATTGATTATGATCTTTACAAAAGGACCTTTAAAGGAGCTTGTCATCTTGAAATACTTTGTACTTGACCGCGGAGATGAAATATCCGTTGAATTAAGCGAGTTGTTTCACCAGCTTGCTGCCGAGAATGGCTTGGAACTGGATGAGAAATCTCCCGATATTGTGGTCTCGATCGGTGGCGACGGGACCATGCTGCACGCCTTTCATACATTCATCGACCAGATCCCCTCGATTGCCTTCGTGGGTATACATACCGGGCACCTGGGCTTCTACGCCGACTGGAAAGCCGATGAAATTCCCGAGCTCATTCGCATGATGAGCAATCAGGCCACAGGTGAAGCCATAGAACCACGTGTTGTTCAGTATCCCTTGATTCATTTAGAAATTTGCAAGCGTTCCGGGAACTCATCTTACATATGTCTGAATGAGTTCACTCTGAAAGGCGTGGACGGCACCGTCGTCGCCCAGGTGGACATCAATGATCAAATGTTTGAAATGTTCCGTGGCGATGGCATCTGTGTGTCCACGCCATCAGGCAGTACCGCCTATAACAAAAGCCTGGGCGGAGCCATGCTGCATCCTTCCATTGAAGCCTTGCAGGTGACAGAGATTGCCTCAATTAATAACCGGGTCTTCCGGACCTTGGGCTCGCCTCTTGTGTTGCCCAAGCATCATCGCTGTGATATTTATTCGCGCAAAGAACAAAATCTGCTGCTGACCATCGACCACGTTAACCTGCCGATGAATGATTTAATCTCGGTAAGCTGTCAAGTTGCCGAAATGAAGATCAGCTTTGTCCGCTATCGGCCGTTTCCCTTTTGGAGCCGGGTACGCAACGCATTTCTTGACTAAATAATTTGCAGAGGAAGATGATCATGATACCCCATTGTATTCGCAAATATGCCCTGATCCCTCTCTTGTCCTTCATGCTGCTGGGATTGCCTCAAGCCGTTTGGGCCGCAGAAGCAGACGCAACCACCGAAGTCTCAGACTTGAAGGCCCTGCAAGAGGTGCTTTATTACCTGGACACTTACAATATTGAAGGTGTCCAGCGCCAGGAGCTGCTGGACAATGCCATTCGTGGTATGGTTTATACTCTGGACGACCCCTACAGTGACTATTTTACAGAAGAGGAACTGCAAAGCTTTGAGGATGGAGTGAACCAAGAGTTTGTAGGAATAGGGGTCACCCTTCGTTATGCAGAGGACAAGCTGGTCGTGACCGATGTGCTGAAGAATTCACCAGCAGCCGAAGCCGGCGTCCTGCCAGGAGATATCATCATAGATGTGGATGGACTTCCCGTTACCAGCAGCGAGGATATCTTGAGAATTCAGGGAGCAGAGCATACCGAGGTGAAAATTACGGTCGACCGCGCAGGTCAACCCCTGGTCTATTCGATTACTCGTGCTCACTTCTCCCTTCCCTCTGTTACCGGGAAGATCGTGCCGTACAGCAAGGTTGGTTATATTGCCATTTCCTCTTTCTCGGATACGGCAGATGAAGAGTTCGCCGAAGAACTTGCGCGTCAACGCAAGGAAGGCATCGGTGCCCTCGTGCTCGATCTTCGGGATAACCTTGGCGGCTATGTGGAGTCAGCCACCAACATCGCCAAGCTTTTCATGGATGACCAAGTCCTGATGTACACGGCCACCCAAAGCGGTGAGCTGCAGCCTGTCGTCATTGAAGATGGCCAGCCGATCGGCATGCCCGTGGTAATACTAACGAATGAATTAACAGCCAGCGCTTCAGAAATTTTGACCGGGGCTCTCCGGGATAACGACATCGCCACCGTCGTTGGGGAACAGACCTATGGCAAGGCGCGGATTCAAAATATATTCACCTTGTCCAATGGCAGCTCCTTAAAGCTGACCGTGCAGGCTTATTTCACACCAAATCGGGAGGACTTCAATTATGTGGGCCTGAAGCCCGATATAGAAATTGAACATAATGCGGTAGCCCAGCTCGTAACCGGCCTGTATGAAGCAGGGGTACGGCGCATCGACCTCAGCGGCAGCCCGGCCTCTCTTAGCATCAACGGAGCAGCGTTTCCCGGATATGTCGATGTTCTGAAGGACGGCGACAAGGTGTACGCCCCATCCCGCTTGTTGGCAGCCTTGGTCAAGGGCCAACCGGCGTGGACCACCAGCAATCAGAAGCTGACAATTACGGATCAGGTTGGCAAACAAGCGGGATTCGCCGCAGCTACACAGGCAGTGAAGCTGGTAGAGAGCGAATCTTATCTGGAATTGCATGAATTCGTTAAGAAGTATCCTCATATTCGTTGGAGCTACGACCAAGGTGTCCTGAACTTATCCAATCGCTGATCCTTATCTGATCGTAAAAAAACGGCCTTCCGAATTATTCGGAGGCCGTTTCTATTTGCGCCTGTCCTTTGCCGCTGCCGGAATTTTTTTCTTTGTAATCCCGTTCCTTGTGGTTGTCCTTAACCTTCTGGAGCACAAAGTAAGCACAGCCGAAATTGCAATATTCGTTGATATAATCCGTGATACCGGAATAAGACGTATCGCGGTTGGCTTTGGGATGGTTGTCCCGAAGGAATCCCTTCAAGCGAAGCTTCTCGTAGCCCCAGTCCCCGATAATATAATCGTAACGGTCCAGTACCTCGCTATAACGCTGCTTGAACGCCTCAGGGTCCCAAGCTTCCTTGTAGTTCTGAATAAGTTCGTAGGTTTTACCGCCGATTTGAATCAAGGGCGCTCCTCCTTTTACATACATCATCTTACATACATCATCCGTTTGGCTATCTAGTGCCTTGCTACAATGAGGCAGATACACTCGCTTTCTTCTTGGCCGAGGTCACCTGCTCATGGGCATGATAGGAGCTGCGCACCAGCGGGCCGGATTCTACGTGGCTGAACCCCCGCTTCATGCCTTCTTCCTTCAGCTCCATGAATTGCTCCGGCTTATAATACTTCTCAACATGCAAATGCTGTGGCGAAGGCTGCAAATACTGCCCGATCGTTAAAATATCGCAGTCTACAGCTCGCAAATCATCCATCGCTTGTAAAATCTCTTCCCATTCTTCGCCCACACCCAGCATAATGCTGGATTTTGTAGGGATATCCGGATTCATCTGCTTGGCCCGCTGCAACAGCTCGAGAGAGCGACGATATTTGGCTTTGGCCCGAACCCGGTCAGACAAGCGTTCCACCGTTTCGATATTATGATTTAAAATATCCGGCTTGGCATCCATTACAATACGCAGAGACTCCTCATCGCCCTGAAAGTCGGGAATCAGGACCTCCACACTGCAAAGAGGAAGACGCTGGCGAAGGGCTTTGATCGTCCCGGCAAAAATACCGGCACCACCATCCTTCAGATCATCACGGGCTACGCTGGTGACTACACAGTGACGCAAATTCATCTGCTCCGCAGCTTCGGCCACCCGATCAGGCTCCTGTAAATCAAGCTCTGTCGGCAGTCCTGTGTTCACCGCACAGAACCGGCAGGCCCGCGTGCAGATATCCCCCAGGATCATAAATGTAGCCGTGCGATTGGCCCAGCATTCATATATGTTCGGGCAACGCGCTTCTTCACACACCGTATGTAAGGTTTTCGAGCGCATCATTTGCTTAATATCCTGATAATTGTCTCCGGTCGTCAGCTTGATTCGAATCCAATCCGGCTTGGGTTCCTGGGCTTTCTTTGCCAAGATGCAAGACCTTCCTTCTCTTTGAAGTCAAATCACATTGCCCTATTATACCATGAATGAACTGGGAAACATACTCTGGATATGGAATAAAAACACAGACTTTGCCTCAACCTAAGAAGGTCTTGCTGGTTGGAATGTCTATGTTGAAGGAGGAATTACATCTTGAGGTCTTATCTGATTACCCGCACTTCGTGGCTCCGTTACATGATGGCCCTCAGTCTTTTGACAACCTTCTGTCTAGGCGGTCTGGGGACAAGCCTTGCCGCAGCCGCGGCCAAGGAGAAGCCCGTGGCCCCTCCGGAGCCGAGCATTTACGAGCAACGCCTTGGTCTATATGAAGAGATCGAGGTTTTAACCCGAGTACCTTGGTATTGGATCGCTGCCATCGATCAATACGAGCGCACGATTACTCCCCGCAAACAGCAGGAGTCCCGCTTGACAGGTATACGCTTCAAGGCAGGAACCTGGGTCGGCCCGCTCAATCCGGACCCTGAAGACCATAACCCCGCTACAATTGGCTTGTTTGGCGGGATGGGAAAAGACGCGACCGCAGATGGTGCTGCCGATCCGAAGAACGACCGTGACTCCCTGTTTACGATGGCATCTTATTTGCTGGGCTTTGGCTATCATGAAGACGACCTGCGCATCGGTCTATGGCGCTATTACCAGAACAATATCGCTGTAGAGCGTATCCACCAATTTGCTAAAATGTATAAAAAATTCCGCAAGCTGGACTTGTCAGCCAGTTCCTTCCCCCTTCCGGTTCGTAGTTCGTACACCTACCGGGACACCTGGGGAGACAGACGAGGCTGGGGCGGTCTTCGCATTCACGAAGGCACGGATTTGTTCGCTCCCATGGGCGTCACCGTCCGCAGCGTCTGCTATGGCATTGTAGAAACCAAGGGGTGGAACCCTTATGGCGGCTGGCGGCTTGGTGTCCGAGACATCAACAACCGTTATCATTACTTTGCCCACCTGCAAGGGTACGAGAAGGGGATTGAGGTTGGACACTTTGTCGAGCCTGGACAAACACTTGGCTGGGTTGGCAACAGCGGCTATGGTCCCCCGGGGACCTCAGGGAAATTCCCGCCGCATCTGCACTACGGTATTTATCGCGATACCGGACACAGTGAATGGGCGTTTGACCCGTACCCGCTCCTGAAAAGATGGGAGCAGCTTGATCGCGCAGCTAACAAAAAAAGGGCGTCCAAGAAATAGACGCCCTTTTATTCATGCCCACTATTTGTATTGACCTTTCCACCTTGCCCCGCTTCCTCGCCTTGCATGTTGGCCGGATCGTCGGCAATACCTGATTCACCAGAGCCCGGGGCAGTGCCAGGCAAGACGGTTCCATCCTCCACACTGCCAGGTGATTGGCTATTCTCCGGAAGCGCCGGCAAGGCAATGTTGGGCGCATCAGGCCGCGTATCTCCCACCGGGTTGCCATTGCTATCATAATAGTACATCGGCACATCCCCAACCACGAGAAGGTAAGATACCGGGATTTCCGTCTCTACCGCCTGGGATTCTATATTGAAGGGAACAACTACGGCCAGTTCCGTCTTGACCCGCAAAAATACCTCGACCAGAATCATGTTGATTCCAGCATCCTGGCGCCTGGTGTTCAGATCGACCTTCACATCCCCCTTAGGCTCGATCTTGATAGGAATGCCAGGCCCAAAGGAGGCAAGAATGGGGCTGCCCAATGCCTGACCGAGCGGAATCGATTCCGATAGCCGGGATACTTCGTCGAGCGTATGGCGAACCGTTTGAATCGTCTCCGAGGTTACCTTCATATGCGCGGAGTAATTCAACATAAACCCGGTGATTTTCCCTGTATTATCTGTCTTCCAATCAATTAATTCCTCTACCTGCTGCTGATTGGCCACCTGGGCAGTAATAGCATCGTTAATGGACTCTGTGGCAATTTGCTTCACCCGGATTTGGGCCAGGTGAACAATGGGCTTGGTCATTCGGCGCTCTACATAACTCATGAACTGAAATGTTGCCAATATGACTACGACGAGCATTATGATCCATATTTTCCGCCGATTTCCCGGCCGTCTCCTCCGGCTTCGCCACCCGCGTCGTATTCGCATGTCTAGCCCCCCTACTACCGTCAAAAACAGAGGATCACCTACGATACAACCTATGCGGGACAGGGCAAAAAAAGAAGGAGGGGTTATCCGCAAGCTCCTTTGATTCACCATGCTTCCAGGGCGAATCCGCGAGGATTCTAGGTCTGCTGAAAATTCGTAGCCGTGATCCGGTCCTGCGGACAAAGGAACATATAATAATTGCCTTCTCCATATTGCTCGACCTCCGCCCAGTCAATCTGTCCCAAGTTAATCATCCGCTTCCCGCAACAAGGACAGATCGGGTATTCGGTATCCTGAATCCAGGTTGGATGTCCTCCAAGCTGAGATGCTGCCGACTCCAGCATCCAGCTAGCTGCGTGCCAGCCATGACGCGGGGAAGCTGCGAGCCGAAATGGCGGAAATGTCTCATCACTTCGCGATTCCCCAGGCTTGCGCTCCGGCAAATAATCCGGACGTTGATTGTAGGAACTCCACCGGGTATTCCCTTGCTCGTCCAATTCCATATATACTGCACCGTAACAGGAACAATCCACACAGGTTTCAATGGTAATTATCTCTCCCGAATAAGACAGAGGCTGCACGGCGGGGTGATGCGTGTTCACTTTTATTAAGGTGGTCAAAGAGCCTTGACACCAGGGACAGGTATGTTTGCTAGGCATTAAGAGCTTCTCTTCATAAGCTAAAGGCCTAGCCCCTATCAACTCTTCCGGCTCGACCGGAACCATCTGGTAGCTGGGCTCCAGAAATAACCAGCGCCGTTCTCCTTCATTCGTCAGCTCCCAGCCCGCCTCCAGCGCAAGCTCCTCGGGAGGAACAGGCAATTCTTCCATCCAGGCTGGTGCATGAAGCCGCCATTGGTGAAGTTGCTCCACTACGACTGCATCTTCTATCCAAACCCATGCGAGCAGCAAGGCATGGCGGCGGTCTTGATCATGGATAATTCGCTCCAGTAAATAGTTGCGCATCCGGCTGGAAGCCCCTCTGAACAACACCCCCGGGAAATGTTCCAATTGAGACACAAGCTTCAGCACCTCGTCCTCCAATCTCACTCCCCGGTAGCACACCAGGGACAGCAAAACATCTATGCCGGTGTCCTCATCCCCGGAATCCAGCTTTTTCACGCCGTAGCTCACCATCCTGCCCAGTTCGTTCTCCTGTAAAGAGAGATAGATTTGCTCCGCTGTTTGGAAATAGGGAATATAACGAATGAATGGGTCATGCTCTCTTGGTTCGTACATGGTCTGCAAAATCTCCACCGGGTCAGTCATATCTGCAAATAAGTTAACATCCCGGCGGTTCTTCTCAATATACTCCTGGTATGCCTGACGCTCCTTCTCCTGATGGCAAGGCATGCAAATGCCCCCCGTCTTGGCTGCCGTTGCCGGCAGAATGGTCGCCTTGCACCCCTCATTCTTGCAAGGTATACGTTCTGTCATATGTTTCATCTCCTATAGATAGCCGGACTGGATATATTACCTATTATTGCGCAGCACTTGCGAGATGCCAAGAAATTCGTTATATTATTTGACGGGTCAATAATTGATAGTATCAATGAATTGATCACATTAGATGAGAAGGAGGGCACCTTGACGTCTGACAAACCGCAATCTTTCAACGTCTTTGACCAGCTACAGCAGTTCACCAAGAAGCTAAGCCCCAAGTTTGAACAATGTGCAGGCATTAGTTCTTCTCGGCTGATGATGCTGGTAGCCTTGTTTCAAGCTGAGGAACTGAGCCAGGCCTCACTGCAAAAAACGCTTGACATAGACGCAGCGGCTATTACCCGACACTTAAAGCAACTGGAGGCCTCAGGCATGGTAACCCGCAGAAGCAATCCTGCGGATAACCGCATAATCTTGGTCGCATTGACTTCTCAAGGAAGAGAGCAGATCGAAGCCTACTGCCAGGAGAAAACGCAGTTTATGGAGCAGCTGTTCCACAGCTTGGAGCCTGGCGATCTGCGGAATATGTCTGAGCTGCTGGCGCGTTTGACTCATAATTTGGATAGCATGCAACCTAAATAAAAAGGAGAGAGAAACCATGAGCTACATTAAAACTAATGATTTTTATGAAATTATGACCGGACGCCGTTCTATACGTTCTTACGATCCGGAAGTGAAGATTAGCAAAGAGGAAATGACTGAGATACTGAAGGAGGCCACAACTGCCCCTTCTTCCACCAATATGCAGCCTTGGCGTTTCGTCATTATCGAAAGCCCGGAAGCTAAAGCAGCCTTGGCACCCTTGGCCAGCTTTAACCAGCAGCAGGTAACGACCTCGTCTGCGGTTATTGCTGTTTTTGGCGATTTGAACAGCTTTGAGAATGCCGAAGCCATCTACGGCAAGGCGGTCGAGCTTGGCTACATGCCGCAGGAAGTCAAGGATAGACAGCTTACGGCACTGTCCAGCCATTACGCCAACATGAGCCCTGAAGTGAACAAATATACCGTGCTGATTGACGGTGGTCTGGTATCCATGCAGCTCATGCTGGTAGCCCGTGCTCATGGCTACGATACGAATCCGATTGGAGGCTATGACAAGGAGAATATTGCTGAAAGTCTCGGGCTGGATAAAGAGCGCTATTTCCCTGTGATGCTGCTGTCCATTGGTAAAGCGGCGGATGCGGGCTACACCTCCGTTCGCCTGCCGATCGAACAAGTTGCCCAGTGGAAATAAACCGATTTCCCTGGTGTCATCATCATTATAAAACCCAGCCAACGGTCGTCGGCTGGGTTTTAATTTTGTGAAGCTGGTTCCAACAGCCCTTTATCCAGGCATATGGACGTTGACAACGCTTTTTCGCCCGAAGCAAACCGCACATGAACGCGCTGTTCATTCACCTGAATAATCGTGCCGATTCCATAAGTATTGTGCTTGACTGCTCCACCTTCTACAAGCCCGGCTTGGGAGCGAATTGCATTAGGATTTAGGGGTGCTGACACCTGCGTCTGTTGAACCGGCTTATCTCCTTGCTCCCTCCGCTTCTTGTCCGGGTAGACAATATCTTTTACCGCAGCGACAAAGGTCGATTCCACTGCTTCCTCTCCATCCCTGGCTCGATAACTGATGAGCTCCAGATGACTCCTGGCTCGGGTCATGCCTACATAAAATAATCGGGTTGCCTCCTCCATAAGCTCGACACTTGCCGCGTCCTCCGTGGAGGGAATGATGCCATTCACCAGGTCGATCATATACACTCGATCAAACTCCAGCCCCTTGGAGCTATGCATCGTTGAGAAGGTGACCACAGATTGTCCTTTCCTGAAGCGGGCTGTTTTCAGTAAGGCTTTCAAATATTGAAGACGGCTGGCGAAGTCCTCCATGGTGTCCAATCCGGCAGCAATGTCCTCCAGTGTATTCAAGATCCCCAGCAGGGATTCCTTACGGAATCCCATACGCTCGCAGCTCTTCTCCAGGGCCTTCTCATAACCCAGCCGAGTCCGAATGACACGGATGGCCTGAAGCGGCGGCATACCCCTCATTTGCTGGAAGGTCTCCTTCCCATCCCGCAGCGGCTTGATTTGGTAATCCTGCAACGGGACATGAGTTATTAGATTATCGAACACAGATTCCCCATTGTGGATTTCCTTCAACGCCGCCATTTGCTGCTTACTGATGTATCCGCCTAATTTCAAATGAATTTTTTCCAAAATATCGGCTCGCTTATCGGTAAAGGTCATCCGCATAAAATTCAGAATATCCTCTACTACCCAATGGGAGAAAAAGCGATTGTCCGCATCCTTCATATAAAAGGGAATACCCTCGCGATCAAATTCATTCATCAAAGCAATCGCCGAGGAATTGTTCCGGTACAGCACCGCTACTTCACCAAGGTCGTTCACCTGCTTCATTTGCCGCACCAAATATTTGGCCTGCTCCTTGTAATCCGCCAAGCTCTTGAACTGGATCGGCCGCTCAGCCTGATTATGAGTAAACATCTGCTTGGGATATCGATTAAGATTGCGTTGAATAAACTGATTTGCTGTCTCGACGATCTCCTTCGAGGAACGATAGTTATGTTCCATGAACAAAGTAAGAGCCGAAGGATAAGTTTGTTTAAAGTTCAAGAGATAAGCCGGCTCAGCCCCTCGCCAGCTGTACAAGCTTTGATCATCGTCAGCCACCACGCAGAGATTACCGTGACGCTGAACCAGCTTCTCCAGAATGGCATGCTGAATCAGGGACGTATCCTGGCTTTCGTCGGTTAATACATAATCATAGCGGTTCTGGTATTTACGCAGAAGCTGCGGATCAGTCTCAAGAGCTTCATGCCCGATCACCAGCATATCGTCATAATCGATCAGCCGCCCCACATGACTTGTCCTCTTCACTCGCTCATACTCCTGAAGAATATGCTCTGCTTGCGGAACGTTTGTTTTGACTGTGGACCACTTTTCCACGGGAAGCATTTTATTCTTGATATAGCTTATATAAGTCGTCAATTCGTCCATCTGATCATCGGTGATATGCTCGCCAGTCGCGGATTTGAACAAGTTCCTTAACAAAATCTTCTTATGGAGCATCCATGTCGCTTCATCCTCCGGCCTTGGCACCTCCTCCAGATGGACCTCTCCCTCAATAATGCGATAGGCCGTGCCCGTCCGGCGAAAATGCTCTCTCATCATTTCAAAGGCCAGACTATGTATGGTGGAAAAGTCGACGGGCTGTAGCCGGGGAAAAAGCCGCTTGAACCGCTCCTTCATGTCTGAGGCCGAGGCCCGGCTAAAGGTCACTGCCTTGATCCTTGAAGGCTGAATGCCCTTCATTTCAATCAGATAGCCGATACGCATCATGATCGTGGTCGTCTTGCCCGAGCCTGGCGAGGCCAGCAGCAGCAACGGGCCTTCAGTATGCTCCACCGCCTGCCTTTGCGCCTCATTTAGCGCCAGTCCGGTCTCTAGTCGCTTATGTTCCAAATAATTATCTTGTACCTGCATATCGTCTCATTTCCTTGTTTGAATTGAATGACTGATGACTGAAGGCTGTACGGGATGAAGCAGAATTTGTCCGCTGCAAAAGAAAAGAGGAGTCCTGACGAACCCCTCCCCTCAAAAATCACCCGTTAAAATGCCGCTGCCGCATCGCCTCATATAGCAGCACGGATGCCGCCATCGCCACGTTCAGCGATTCGGCCTGGCCGCGCATCGGAATGATGAGGCCGTCGTCCATCAGATCGCGTACCTCCGGGCTCAGACCGCTGCCTTCACTGCCGAACAGCAGCCATACCGGCTGTGTGAAATCGTAAGCGTAGCAATTCGCCGCCGCCTGCAGGCTGGTGCCCGCCAGCCGGATGCCCCGCTGCTTCGCCTGCGGGAGCAGCTCCGCCAAGTTGCCGTGGACCACCGGCAAATGGAAACCCGAGCCCATCGTGGCGCGCAGCACCTTGGGCCCGTATACGTCGGCACAGCCTGCGCCGACGATCACCCCATCCGCACCGACCGCATCGGCGCTGCGGATAATCGTGCCGACGTTGCCGGGGTCCTGCACGCCGTCCAGCACAACCACCAGGCTGCGCTCCTTGCCCAGGAGCGCTTCTGCCGTCCTGCGGTCCTTGCGCAGGACCGCGAACACCGGCTGCGGCGACTTCGTATCGCTGCACTTGGCAATCACGGCGGCCGAGACCCCCGTCCACGGGATGTCCAGACCCGCCGAGGCCACCTCGCGCAGCTCCTGCGGAATGCCGCGCTCCACATCATAGCAGACGCATTCGATATCCGCCTGCGCCCGCAAAGCTTCTTGAACGAGGTGAATGCCCTCGATCACATATTTTCCCTGCTTGTCCCGATTCTTCTTCTCAAGCAGCCCGGCCCATTCCTTGACGCGAGGGTTCTGCGGAGACAATATATCCATACCCGGCCCATCCTTCGATCTCATTTGGATTTCGCCTAGCCTTTGGCATAAGCCAGCTCCAGCTTCGTTAAATCATTTTTCTCTCCGACAATGACCAGCACGTCTTCCTCTGTCAGACGATCCGTGGCCGCCGGAGAAATATTCATCTTGGCATCGCGTTTGATCGCCATGACATTACAGCCATAACGCGCCCGGATATCAAGCTCTTTCAGATTTTTGCCAACCATTGCCCGTGGCACACTCATCTCCACGATGCTGTATTCCTCCGACAATTCAATGTAATCCAGAATGTTCGGCGAGGTCAAATGATGCGCCACCCGCAGTCCCATATCTCGTTCCGGAAATACAACCTTGTCCGCTCCAATTTTTTGCAGCACTTTACCATGTAATTCACTTTGCGCCTTAACGACAATCAAGGGCCCGCCCATATCCTTCAAAATCAATGTTGTCAAAATACTCGCTTGAATATCCTCGCCGATCGCTACGACCACCACGTCGAAATTACGGATACCCAAGGCACGCAGCGCATCCTCATCTGTAGAGTCCGCCGAGACTGCATGTGTCACCAGATTGACGACCTCCTGAGTACGATGCTCGTTAGAATCAATCGCGAGTACATCAAAACCCATATTGCTAAGCGCGGTTGCCACGCTTAATCCGAACCGGCCCATGCCGATGACAGCAAACTGTTTTTTTGCTGCACGCGCCATGACTTCACCACCCGATAGCAAATTTCATCCGGTTTAGTATATCACAATCCCCGGGAAACTTGAATTTTCCGGGGAAAGTAAGGGTACATTACATGTGGGCAAGTCACATTTCAAGGAGGGAATTTACGTGCCATCCATTACTCTCGATTTGCGTCAAGCGATCATGCATAAGGTACACGGTCAGGATGAGCAAGGCTTGCGCGATCTGATCGAAGGATCCATCGATGCACAAGAAGCCGCGCTCCCGGGGCTAGGAGTCGTATTTGAGATGATTTGGAAGCATCTTGATGCCTCCAAGCAAAATGAGCTCCTGTCCGTCCTGAAGCAACAAGTGGATCGGATCGATCTCAAACCATTGAAATAGAACAAGCCCGCCAGCGGCAAAGCCTCCCTGTAACCGTAAATCGGCTACAGTGGAGGCTTATTGCCGTTGATCACAATGTCTCCCTCCTTCGTAGGCTGTGTATTTAATACAAATAACCGAACCCACGACAAACATCCGAGCATGCTCCATACTCGGTCATTTGTTTGGAAAACTGCAACTTATAATCACAGCCAGATAGCCCAATCACCGTAATCAAAGGTGCCGCTGCCATGATGTAGGTTGCCATCGATTTTCAGTTGCCTGAGAGCATCTCGCATACGGATCAGAATCTCCGGCTGAATGATCAAACCGTGATGAGCCGGAAATACTTTTTTCACAGGTAGTGCCGCAATCTTTTCAAGCGATGAGAGATATGCCTGCGGATCAGTTGACGGATAGTACGCAAACAGCGTGTCCTTATAAACCAGGTCGCCAGTAAAGAGGTAGCCGCTTGCGGCCTCCCAGAAACACATATGTCCCGGTGAATGACCGGGCGTGTGTAATACTGTAATAATTCTGCCGCCAAGATCAATCATATCGCCATCGTGCAGCACTCGCGTTGGCGTTCCCTGAAAGAACTCATATGTGTCTACATTGTAACCCTCTGGCGAGTCACAGCGGTCAAGCACCATTTCACGTATAGCATCCATGCTCAGAGGAAATTCGCCGGAAAGCCAGTTGAGTTCCGCTTCATGCGCATAAAAATCATGATAGTATTTGTGACCGCCGATGTGGTCCCAGTGAATATGCGTAGCGATAGCCGTCACCGGCTTATCGGTCAGCTTTTTCACCTCCACAGATATGTCGCAGATACCAAGCCCCGAATCGATTAAAAGTGCGCGTTCGCTTCCTTCGAGAAGATAACAATGTGTTTCCTCCCAATGACGATATTCGCTGATAATATGTGTGTTGGATTCAATTTGATCTATTGTAAACCACTGTTTCATATTATTCCTTCCTTCGTATATCGGGGCAGTCCTCCACATCAGCGTTTTCCTGCTTGGATTTAATGATTTGGGTGTTACGGCGCCGTCTCCAGGAACTGGGCGTCCGGATTTTTCTCCATGGCAGTACGCATGGCATATTCATTCTCGAACAAGGCAACATAATTGCCCTTCTTATCCTTCACCAGTGATGAATTAATCCGGAACTTGGAAGGATCAATCTTCTCCGCCACAATCCAGCGGGCGAACTGGAACGGCATCCGCTGCAATTGCACATCCACGCCGTACTCGCCCTTCATCCGGTACTCAAATACCTCAAATTGGAGTTGACCTACCACGCCCAGAAGCGTATCCTCAAAGCCTACCGTTGTAAACACCTGGATCGTGCCCTCTTCGGTCAGCTGGTCAATCCCTTTTTGATACTGCTTATGCTTCAATGCATTCTTGACCGTAACCTTGGCAAAGATCTCCGGCGAAAAGGTCGGCAATTCGTCAAAGACCACTTCCCCACCTTGACTCAGAGAGTCCCCAATACGGAAAATTCCCGGATCAAACAATCCGATAATATCCCCTGGATAAGCCTCGGTGACGATATCCCGGTCCTGCGCCAAAAATTGCTGCGGTTGAGCAAGCTTGATATCTTTACCAACTCGTACATGCTTCACAGACATCCCCCGCTCGAACTTGCCCGATACGATACGCAGGAAAGCAATCCGATCCCGATGCGCCGGATTCATATTGGCCTGGATCTTGAACACATAGCCCGTAAACTTCTCATGGGTCGGTTCAACCGTACCTTGAGTGCTGTGGCGCGGCTGAGGCTTGGGGGCCAGCTGCAAGAAATTGTCCAGAAACGTCTGTACACCAAAATTGTTCACCGCACTGCCAAAGAACACAGGGGTCAATTCCCCGCGCTTCACCTTCTCCAGATCAAACGGATCACCAGCAACATCAAGCAGCTCCAAGTCCTGACATAGTTGATCGTGGAGGTATTCCCCCGCCATTTCACGAATGACCGGGTCTTGATAGTTCTCTACCTTCTTGACCTGAATCTTGTCATGATCATCGCCTTGAAATAACTCCACCTGGTTCTTCATCCGGTCATAGACGCCCGATAACTCGCGCCCCATGCCAATCGGCCAGTTCATGGGCACAGAACGAATGCCCAGCACCTGCTCAATCTCCTCCATCAAGTCAAACGGAGACCGCCCCTCGCGGTCCAACTTGTTAATGAAGGTGAAAATCGGAATACCTCGCTTGGCACATACCTGAAACAGCTTAATCGTCTGTGCTTCCACGCCTTTAGCTACGTCGATCAGCATGACAGCGCTATCGGCAGCCGTCAGCGTACGGTAGGTATCCTCACTGAAATCCTGGTGACCCGGGGTATCCAAAATATTCACCCGGTGTCCATTATAATCAAACTGCATGACGGAAGAAGTAACCGAAATCCCCCGCTGCTTCTCAATTTCCATCCAGTCACTGGTCGCGTGCTTGCTCGCTTTCCGCGCCTTGACCGAACCGGCCAGACGAATCGCGCCGCCAAACAGCAGCAGCTTCTCGGTCAACGTTGTTTTCCCCGCATCCGGGTGGGAAATGATCGCAAACGTGCGGCGTTTGTCCACTTCCTGCTGCAGCACTTGGTCCAATCCTTTACTCATGCTCACGTTCCTCTCGATTCACAAAGTCACAGCCTTTATTGTAACATATTTTGAACTGTACTACGCAGCGTCAATTCATCATTTCCAGTTTTCGCGGATAAATTCATCCCGTCCCGACTGCTCTCGGTCTTCTTTGTAGTGCTTGGGGTTCTTTTTATGGTAATCCTGGTGGTACTCCTCTGCCTTATAAAAGGTGACCGCTGGCAAAATCTCCGTCACCACCGGCTTATCGAACCGCCCACTGTGCTCTAGCTCCTGCCTGGATGCCAGTGCAAGCTCCCGTTGCTGCTCATTGTGATAAAAGATCGCCGTCCTGTACTGCGACCCCCGATCCTGAAACTGCCCTTCGGCATCCGTTGGATCGATTTGCGGCCAATACAACTCAAGCAGTCTTTCGTACGGAAATATCTCCGGATCAAATGTAATCTGCACCGCCTCATAGTGCCCGGTTGTACCCGTTTTCACCTCTTCATAGGTCGGGTTCTTCTTCGTCCCCCCGGTATATCCCGATACAATGCCCGCGATGCCGGGCAATTCCTCAAAGGGCGTTACCATACACCAAAAGCACCCGCCCGCAAAAGTCGCCTTCTGCAAATGTCCCATCTATCTCCACGTTCCTTTCTATATCCAAGTACAACAGCTCTAGGTTCACAGTTCTTAGGTAAACAATTTAGGTCTGGTTCAGTTCTTGGTAGTTCAGCTCTTGGTAGTTCAGTTCTGAATAATTCAGTTTCTAGGTGGTTTAGTTCTAAGTGCTACGTTCTAAGTGCTACAGTTCTGGGTGTCACAGTTCTAAGTGCTACAGTTCTGGGTGTCACAGTTCCAGGTAAAGCAGTTCCAGGTAAGTCACTTCTAAGTAAAACAGCTACCTTCGGAGGAACAACACGCTCTCCCGATTTGCACAAAGCAAAAAAATCCGAGTATCCCTCGGAGCAGCACTTCATTAGCAGTAATTGTTGCCGTTCATAGCATGGGTGTGTCCGTTCATAGTGTAGTTGTTGCTGTTTATAGACTGGATGTGGCCATTCTACCGTAGTTGTTGCTATTCATAGCCTGGATACGGCCATTCTTACCGTAGTTGTTGCTATTCATAGCCTGGATACGGCCGTTCATAGCATAGTAGTTGCTGTTCATAGCGTAGAGTAGCCGTCATCAGAGGATCATTCGTCAGCCAAAGTGTGGTTCAACTAGGTTAGTTGTTGCAGGTTAGCGGGAAATCCTCCATCTAAAATCGGATTCTTTCGCCATCATAAACAATTAGCAGGAATTCCTCCATATTTTTTTGCCCAAATCACCAGAAATGGACCTAAAACACTGATTTATAGGGAGGATTAGAGCTAGAATAAAAAGTGGACACCTCGTTAAGAGAAAAAGATAATAAAACTAACTGAGGAGGTGTTCACGTGGGTGAGCAGCGGAATCGCTATAACGAAGAATTTAAAAGACAAACAGCTAAGTATCTCCATGAGCAGACGAAATCGGTGGAGGAAATCGCCTTAGAGATGGACATCCCAGCAAAGACGTTGCATGCCTGGAAAGCCAAATATCGCGAGTTCAAGAATGAGTCCATCTCCAGTGTGGAACGGCTTCGAGAATTAGAACAACTCTTAAAAGAAAAGGAACGAGAGCTACGCGAAAGCCAGGAACGTATCTCCGATGTGGAAGAAGAACTAGCCATCGTAAAAAAAGCAGTGCACATCTTCAGCAAACCAAAGAGCTAAGATTTCGTTTTATAGAAGATCATCGCTCCGAGTTTTCTTTGGCGAAGATGTGCCAAGTGTTTCATGTTTCACGGAGCGGCTACTACAAATGGCGGAAGAACAAGCCGAGTCAACAGAAGCAGCGAAAGGCCCACCTGCTAAAAAGAATAGCCTACCACTTCCATGATTCCGA
>NZ_KB895396.1 GCF_000374825.1 Paenibacillus sanguinis 2301083 = DSM 16941 | reverse complement strand
ATGTATGGAGCTGACAGGTACTAATCGGTCGAGGGCTTATCCAAAATATCACTCTGAAGAGTGGCGTCAGGCTGAGCAAGCCGTGAAGAGCACTCCAAGAGAACTAACACGCAAAGACGTTTCGTATCCAGTTTTCAAGCGATTAAACGCTTGAATCGTTTGGTGGCGATGGCGGAGGGGTTCCACACGTACCCATCCCGAACACGACCGTTAAGCCCTCCAGCGCCGATGGTACTTGGACCGAAGGGTCCTGGGAGAGTAGGACGTTGCCAAGCAAAGACGAGAAGCACTGCCGATCATAAATCGGCGGTGCTTTTTTGCTTATGTTTATAAGCATGAATTTGGACGTAGTGAATATAAGAGAGAGTGCTTGATGGGGATGAAATATTATCCAAAAAGGGGCTGAAATGACGGGTTTGTGCGCCTTGAATAGACAGGCGTATGCGGTGGAAAGTCGTTGGCTTGTTTGGCTGCGGTTGTCCTTGACAGCCTATAGGGCCTTTGCTAAACTTGGCATAATATATTTTCGTAAGTAGCTCTAAGGCGCAAAAGGTTGCTGCGATGGAGCTGCTTTTCGTGCTATTACGTCGCAGACGTTTTTTCTTTGGATTCGGGACAAACCGCTCCATCCAGAGGTTCCTGATTTTGCAAGAGAAACAGCCGGGATATGGCCCGACAATCCAATAGTCTAAAGGAGGATAATTCACGGTGTGGGAAAGTAAATTTAACAAAGAGGGCTTAACATTTGATGATGTGCTTCTGGTTCCCCGTAAATCTGAAGTACTGCCTAAAGAGGTAAGTGTGTCTACTAGCTTGAGCGATAAGGTTAAGCTTAATATTCCGCTGATTAGTGCGGGCATGGATACGGTGACCGAGTCGGCATTGGCTATTGCCATTGCTCGCGAAGGTGGTCTTGGCATCATTCATAAAAACATGCCCATCGAACAACAAGCTGAGGAAGTAGATCGTGTCAAACGTTCGGAGAGTGGTGTAATTACAAATCCTTTCTCTCTGACTCCGGACCATCTGGTCTCGGATGCTGAGGAAGTGATGGGTAAATTCCGCATTTCCGGGGTTCCCATTGTGAATGAAGAGAATAAGCTTGTAGGTATTTTGACCAATCGCGATTTACGCTTTGTGCATGACTATAGTATTAAGATCAGTGAAGTGATGACGCGTGATGAACTGGTTACTGCTCCGGTAGGGACGACTTTACAAGAAGCAGAAGGCATCTTGCAGAAGCACAAAATCGAGAAGCTTCCGTTAGTAGATCAACAAGGCATTCTGAAGGGACTTATCACTATCAAGGATATTGAGAAAGCCATCCAATTTCCGAATGCAGCGAAGGACGCTCAAGGACGATTGTTGGTGGGAGCTGCGGTCGGGATTTCCAAGGATACGTTCGATCGAACCGATGCTCTGGTTAAGGCGGGCGTAGATGTTATCACTGTCGATTCGGCGCATGGCCATCACATCAACATTCTAGAGGCTGTAGCAGAGCTGCGCAAACGTTATCCGGAACTGACCATCATTGCGGGCAACGTTGCGACGGGTGAGGCCACGAGAGCCTTGATTGAAGCTGGTGCATCGGTCGTCAAGGTTGGAATTGGACCAGGATCGATCTGCACTACGCGTGTCATTGCCGGGATTGGCGTACCGCAAATTACGGCAGTTTACGATTGTGCGACAGTAGCCCGCGAGTACGGTATTCCGATTATTGCCGACGGCGGTATCAAGTATTCCGGTGAGATCACAAAGGCGGTTGCAGCCGGGGCACACGCGGTGATGCTGGGTAGCTTGTTTGCCGGTACGGAGGAAAGCCCGGGAGAGACAGAAATCTACCAGGGCCGCCGCTATAAAGTGTACAGAGGCATGGGCTCCATGGGGGCTATGAAGCAAGGCAGTAAGGATCGTTATTTCCAGGATGATGATAAGAAGCTGGTTCCGGAAGGTATTGAAGGACGCGTTGCTTACAAAGGTCCTATTGCCGACACCATTCATCAAATGATCGGCGGCTTGCGTGCAGGCATGGGATATTGCGGAACCGGCACATTGGACGAGCTCCGCAATGACACCCAGTTCATTCGTATCACCGGGGCTGGCTTGCGTGAAAGCCATCCGCATGATGTACAAATCACGAAGGAAGCACCGAACTACTCGCTATAATTATTACAGACCATAATTTTCCACATAAGGCAGGGTGATTTTCACCCTGCTTGTCTTTTTTTGTAGATACCCCTGTGATAGAATAGATAAAGCAAATGAAAGAATACGAGAGGAGCTTTTAAGGGCATTGAAACTCAAATTATTAAAATCTAAAACTATGACAACCAAGCAGCGCTTCCTGCGCAAGAGCGTAGCTTCCGTACTGCTGCTGAACTTGCTATGTTCTTCTCTCGTACCGGCGCTGGCGTTGGCGGAAGGCGAGCAGACCGAAACAGGAACGAACCAAACGACAACCACGGAGCAGACTTCGACACAGAATGCGGCAACCATTCCTTCGGTGGAGTCACTAGGACTGGAAGTGAAATCGGCGATCTTGATGGAGGTCTCTTCTGGACAAGTATTATTAAATGTGAATGCGGAGCAGCCGTTTCCTCCGGCAAGCATGACGAAAATGATGACCGAATATATTGTTGCCGATCTCGTCAAGCAAGGTAAATTCAGTTGGGACGATGTGGTTACGGTGCAGGAAAATGCAGCCGAGACTATAGGTTCCCGGATTTTTCTGGCTAAGGGAGACCAACATACGATAAGAGAGTTATATATTGCCATGGCGGTGGGATCAGCAAATGATGCCACAGTCGCGTTGGCTGAGCACGTCGCTGGTTCTGAGCAAAATTTTATTAAGATGATGAACGATGAGGCCAAGCGTATGGGGATGAAGACGGCTCATTTTGCCAACTCTACAGGACTCGACATTGCGGATATGCCGGAGAAGTTCCGAACCCCTGGCGATCAGGAGACGGTGATGTCTGCACTGGATGCAGCGATTTTGGCCCGGTATATCGTAACCGACCATCCTGATTTTGCTGAGTTCACAGCACTTCCGTCTTACCAGTTTAGAAAACGCGACAAATCACCCATTATCAATTATAACTGGATGCTGGAATCGAACAAAAATGTGACGAACTTCAAGCAGTTTGCTTACGAAGGTTTGGATGGCTTGAAAACGGGCCACACAAGCAATGCAGGCAATAACTTTACTGGTACGGCCGTTCGCGATGGAGTAAGAATGATCAGCGTTGTAATGGGGACAGCTACAGATAAGGCTCGATTTGTTGAAACCCGTAAAGTGCTCGATTATGGCTTTAATCATTTTGAAACGAAGCAAATCGTAGCACCCAAGACAACGGTGGTTGGTACCGAGACTGTAACCATAAAGAAAGCCAAGAATACGAAAATTCCGGTTGTTACGGATCAGGCGGTCAGCTTTGTGGTCCCGAAAGGCGTGGATACCAGCGCAGTAAAAGCTCAGGCTACGCTAGTGGATGAAACCGAGCTTGTAGCTCCATTACAGCAAGGTACGAAGGTAGGGACTGTAAAATACACCTTTAAAGCTCCAGGGATGGAACAGGAGTTGGAGAAGACGGTCAACCTAATTACGGTGGAGGATGCGGAGAAGGCAGGCTGGTTCAAGCTGATGATGCGGGCGATTGGACAATTTTTCAGCGATATGTTCAATGGAATTAAGAACCTGTTCTAATGAACAGGAGTCAAATCCGAGTAAAAGAGTTGTATTTTCAGGGCGATTATTGTAGAATAATAAGTTAGATTATTATCGGGGGGATTGGACATGGAAACAGGAACATCGCGTGTAAAAAGAGGTATGGCTGAAATGCAAAAGGGTGGCGTTATAATGGACGTCATGAATGCCGAGCAGGCTAAGATTGCTGAAGCGGCTGGAGCAACCGCCGTTATGGCACTGGAGCGTGTTCCTTCCGATATTCGGGCAGCGGGTGGCGTGGCCCGTATGGCGGATCCTACGATCGTTGAAGAGGTAATGAAGGTCGTATCCATTCCGGTTATGGCTAAGGCACGGATCGGTCATTATGTGGAAGCGAAAGTTCTGGAATCGCTTGGGGTAGACTATTTGGATGAAAGTGAAGTGCTGACTCCGGCGGATGAAGTCTTCCATATCGATAAACGTGAATTTACCGTACCGTTCGTTTGTGGAGCGAAGGATTTGGGCGAGGCTCTGCGCCGGATTAGTGAAGGGGCTTCTATGATCCGTACGAAGGGCGAACCGGGAACCGGGAACATTGTCGAAGCGGTACGTCATATGCGCTTGATTAATAGCCAAATTCGCAAGGTGCAAAACTTGTCCAAGGATGAACTGTATGCCGAAGCGAAGAACCTGGGCGTAGCCTATGATCTGTTGCTTGAGGTGCATGAGAATGGGAAGCTGCCAGTAGTCAACTTTGCCGCAGGAGGTGTAGCTACACCGGCTGACGCTGCTTTGATGATGCACTTGGGAGCTGATGGTGTATTTGTAGGTTCTGGTATCTTCAAGTCGGATAGCCCTGAGAAGTTTGCTCGTGCTATTGTAGAAGCGACAACTCATTATACAGATTACAAGCTGATCGCCGAGGTGTCCAAAAACTTGGGTACTCCAATGAAGGGCATCGAAATTTCCAAGCTGTCTCCGGCAGAACGTATGTCTGATCGCGGCTGGTAATTCCTGAATTGCTTCGCTTACTTTATTCATAGCAAGTAGGATATTCACCCCGGCCGTTGTTAACCAATGACCGGGGTACATATAGTTTAGGCTGCCAGAGAAAGAAGGTTTGTCATGAGAGTAGGAGTGTTGGCGCTCCAAGGCGCTGTTGCCGAGCATGTGCGCAGCTTGGAGAAGGCTGGTGTGGAGGGTGTTGCGGTCAAGCATACGCAGGAATTGGCCGAATTGGACGGCTTGATCATTCCTGGCGGGGAAAGCACCACCATTGGCAAATTGATGCGAAAGTATGATTTTATTCAGGCCATTCAGGATTTTTCGGGGCAGGGCAAGCCTGTATTTGGTACCTGTGCAGGTCTGATTGTGATGGCAAAGGAGATCGAGAGCGGTGAAGAAGCGCATCTCGGGTTAATGGATATCAAGGTATCGCGTAACGCCTTTGGACGCCAGAAGGAGAGCTTTGAGACAGATCTTGAGGTAAAAGGGCTGGAGGCTCCGCTTCGCGCCGTGTTTATCCGAGCGCCGTTAATTACGGCAGTAGGAGAAGGAGTCGAGGTATTGTCCGTTTACAAGGATGAGATCGTTACGGCCCGCCAGGGGCATTTGCTAGTATCGTCGTTCCATCCGGAACTGACGGATGATTATTCGCTGCATACGTATTTTGTAGAGATGGTCAAGCAAGCCAAACAGCCGTAAGCAGACCTTGACTCCTTTGATGGGTTAAGGTTTTATCTGTTTATACGGCGTTTCTATATTCCATAGCAGCCTTTCCGTCCGGAGAGTCTTCCAAAGAGAAGGTCGGCAGGTCTGTGCAGGGATGATTCTAGGAGGGACTACTCATGTTAGATGTGAAAGTAATGAGAAATGATTATGCCAGAGTGGAAGATGCGCTAAAACGCCGGGGAAAATCGCTGGATTTAATCGAAGGTTTTCCGCGGTTGGATGAGAAACGCCGTGAGCTGCTTCAAGAGAGTGAGACCTTGAAGAACCGCCGGAACACGGTGTCGGCGGAGGTGGCCCAGCGGAAGAAGAACAAGGAGAACGCGGACGAGTTGATCGGGGAGATGCGTCAGGTCGGTGATCGCATTAAAGAGCTGGACGAGGAAGTTCGGGCATTGGAAGCGGATATTGAAGAGCTGATGCTGTCGATCCCGAATATCCCGCATGAAAGTGTGCCTGTAGGCGCTTCTGAGGAAGAGAATGTAGAAGTGCGCCGTTGGAGTGAGCCGAAGTCCTATGCCTTTGCTCCAAAGGCTCATTGGGATGTGGCGGCGGATCTGGGCATTTTGGATTTTGAAGCAGCGGCCAAGGTAACCGGGTCAAGATTTACCTTCTACAAAGGATTAGGAGCCCGCTTGGAGCGTGCGCTCATTAACTTTATGATGGACTTGCACAGTAATGAACATGGTTATGAAGAGATGCTGCCGCCTTACATTGTTAACCGCGACAGTCTGTATGGAACGGGTCAGCTTCCTAAATTTGAGGAAGACTTGTTCAAGCTATCGGGCGGCAGTGACTATTATCTGATTCCGACGGCTGAGGTACCGGTGACCAACTATCACCGTGACGAGATTTTGAATGCTGAGGATTTGCCGCGCAAATATGTGGCCTACAGCTCTTGCTTCCGATCGGAGGCTGGGGCCGCCGGGCGTGATACCCGCGGGTTGATTCGTCAGCATCAGTTCAATAAGGTAGAAATGATCAAAATTGTGCACCCGGATCATTCGTATGAGGAATTGGAAACGATGACCGCCAACGCCGAACGCGTGCTGCAATTGCTCAATCTGCCGTATCGGGTTCTGGCCTTGTGCACGGGTGATATGAGCTTTACCTCGGCTAAAACCTACGATCTGGAGGTCTGGCTGCCGGAAAGTGGAGTTTACCGTGAAATTTCGTCATGCTCTAATGTTGAGGATTTCCAGGCGCGCCGGGCCAATATTCGATTCCGTCCGGAGCCGAAGGCTAAGCCGGAATTTGTGCATACACTCAACGGCTCCGGGTTGGCCGTAGGCAGAACCGTTGCCGCTATTCTGGAGAACTACCAGCAGGAGGATGGCAGTGTGGAAATTCCGGAAGTGCTGCGTCCATACATGGGTAATATTGAGAAGATCACAAAGAAAAAATAACTTGCATAATCAGTGCTTTGTATGGTAGAATCTGATTTGTTACGCTAATCGGATTCACCTTTGGAGAGGTACCGAAGTGGTCATAACGGGGCGGTCTTGAAAACCGTTAGGGTGCAAGCCCACGTGGGTTCGAATCCCACCCTCTCCGCCATATATATCGTCGAACCAGAGAGCAGAGATGCTCTCTTTTTTTATGCATAAAGAAGGCTGTTTCATCACACATTAAGCCTGTGTATGAACAATCTCCAAGGATGTTCATCATTTTGTATAAGAAGAGAGGATGAAACTGCTATGACTAAGCCTCAGACGTATCAGACTGCCGGCTCCGAGAACGAATCAGATCGCAAGCGTGAGCGGCACGAGGAGAAGAACGGGCAAGAGCCGTTGTCAGGCTCCAAAAAAGTAAAAAATCAAAATCATGTGGATCACCATAATCCACAAGGATAATTCGATGCTTTTCTCGCAACCCTCAGCCTTCGGCTGGGGGTTTTAGTGTCACTTCCGTTGTTAACGGCACTTAGCCACTCCTTGTGTATAATATAGAAATCACAAGACAGGAAGGGAATAAAATGTCATAATATAGATAAGTGTCTTAAGCCGTAGCAATAGTGCACGGGAACATAAGAGGCAGCCAAAAGGCAGAATGAACGCGAAAGGATCGTGATGCTTATGAACGTAATCAATCCAAGCCATGTTACGGACAATGACACCGCGACACAGGTTCGGCAACATAAACAACGCTCCATGCGGAGCGTGATGTTCAGAACATTGTTTATTGTCATCGGAGCCATGATTGTTTCAGTTGCTTTGGAGCTATTTCTGGTCCCTAACAAAATTACCGATGGCGGTATAACCGGTATATCCGTCATGACCTCGTATTTATTGGAGTTACCGCTGGGGATCTTTCTCTTTCTGTTTAATCTTCCATTCTTGATTATTGGCTACAAGCAAATTGGCAAGACGTTTGCTATATCCACGTTGATAGGTATTTCGATCATGTCTCTAGGTACGGCATTATTGCATCCGGTAGAGCCTTTTGTGACGGATACGCTATTGGCATTTGTCTTTGGCGGTATTTTGCTGGGTTTGGGGACAGGACTGGTTATACGCTTTGGCGGATCGCTTGATGGGACGGAGATTGTGGCTATTCTGATTTCCCGAAAGACGCCCTTTTCCGTGGGTGAAGTGATTATGTTCTTCAACTTCTTCATTCTGCTCTCTGCTGGTTTTGTATTTGGTTGGGAACGAGCCTTGTTCTCGCTGTTGGCTTATTTTATTGCTTACAAGACGATTGATATCGTCGTGGATGGATTGGATGAATCCAAATCCGTCTGGATTATCAGTGATCAAATTGATGAGATCGGGGATGCAATCCTGAGCCGTTTGGGTCGTGGAGTTACTTATTTGTCAGGCGAGGGGGGCTTCTCGGGGGACCCGAAGAGAGTCATCTTCTGTGTGATTACTCGCTTGGAGGAAGCCAAGCTCAAGGAAATTGTTAATTACTATGACGAGCATGCATTTCTGGCAGTGGGAAATATCCATGATGTTAAGGGGGGACGCTTCAAGAAAAAAGCGATTCACTGATACACCGAAATGTACCCCAAATGATATGTAACTATAGAAATGAAGCCCGTAGGAGGGTTTATGTTTAAGAGAAGTGTAACAATTACTTTGCTATTTGCGTTCGCGTTGATGCTTATTGCACCTGGCTGTACAGGGCAAAAGGCAGCGAAGGATGCCTTAAGCCTCGCTGTTAGCAAGATCGTTGAGGCAGATTCCTATGTGCTGGAGAGCCAAATTGAAGTATTGAGCGTGGAGCTGGACTTGGAAACCGCTGAAAAAGAAGTGGAAGAAGCAGAACCCACAGGTTCGTCAGAATTGTCAGCATGGAGTATACTTCTGCCTTGGCTAAAGGATGCCGACATTCGAGTGCGGCAGATATACCATAAGGAGCCGGCCCAAGCTGAGGCATTGCTGGAGATCAAGCTCCAGGGCAAAATGGCTATTACGGTGACCATTCCTTTAATCATCACTCCGGACAAGCTATATGTTCAGTTGCCAAGCACGCCGCTGCTCCCCATGCCGGAAGAACTGGCAGGGCAGTTCATAACGCTTGATTTCAAGGAGCTTGCTCAGCAAAGTGGCCAAGCCGCTACCGAGTTACCACAAGTGAGCGCTGGGGAAGTACAGAATCTTGGTTCTATATTCATGGCAGCCCTGCTGGCTGGCTATGATGGAGATACCTATTTCAAATATGTCGGGGTAGAGCAAGCCGCGCTACCGGAAGAGGTGCCAGCAAAGCAAGTGGTGCAGTTCGCAGTAAGCAATAATGAGGCGAAGCAAGCGCGAGAGGTTCTTAAAGGTCAGGTTTTGCCGGAAGTGCGGAGTATATGGGAACAAAAGGGATACCCTTTTATGCCCGAAGCTCTGGCTGATGCATTAGTAATTAATACAGTAACGGTTCACACCGCCATAGACGAGCAAAATTACCCTGTCTATACCTCGGGGGAGATGGACCTTACTCTGGATGCTCCAAATGCCCAGGAGAGCGCACGAATCGTCCTGAGGCTGACTCGCCAGTATAGTCAAATCAATGAGCAACCGCCATTTGAAATCGGTATCCCTACGAACCCAATAAGCACAAAGCAATGGCAGGAAGCTATGCATAGCTTCGGTTATTGACATAATATTCCATTTCGCCTATTGACTCTTGAAGTGAGCAGGTCAACATTATATAACCTCCGGCTTTATGTTTTTCCATAGGGCTGGAGGTTTATATGTTTTTAATAGAGGGTTATTTGCTGCGCAGCCTCCGGAAGAAGGTTGTCAGCAGGGAAGCACATTCCTCTTGCATAATGCCATGGGTGACTTCGGTGCGATGGTTGAAGCGCGGCTCCTGCAGCAGATTCATCAATGTACCAGCACAGCCTGCTTTGGGGTCGGGTGCTCCATAGATGACATGAGGCACGCGGCATTGGACTATGGCCCCGGCACACATAGGGCAGGGCTCTAGCGTTACGTAGAGACGACAGTGGAGCAGCCGCCAAGCCCCAAAATGATTACTGGCTTCGCGAATCGCAATCATCTCTGCGTGGGCGGTGCCATCGTGGGAGCTTTCCCTTAGGTTATGCCCGCGCCCAACTACTTCATCTCCCCAGACAACGATGGCGCCGATGGGTACCTCTCCGATGGCTTCAGCTTTACGAGCTTCCTCGATCGCTTCTGCCATCCAATATTCATGAGAGTGAATCGAGGCGGGGGGCTTGGGAATAAGGGGGGATGAGAACGGCATATCGAAATTCAGCTCCTTCAGATTCGTTAATATCCTCAACATTGTCCAACGAACAAGCATTCGTTGTTAACATGTTGTTAATAACATTGTGCATAAGTGCTGCATTATCCCCAATTTTACTCACATATTATCCAAAGTGCTTGTTAATATGTTAATATATTGTGGATAAATCAACCTGATGTGATTCAATACAATGAGTAACTTTTACTTATTGTAAGAAAGCAATCTAGGGATTTCAATGTCTTTGCATAACATTACATAACAGATAGGATGAGAATAGACAGCCCTGGATTCCCATAGATATCCACATTTATCTTGGAGGTGGGAAGCCACATGAAGATTAAGACCAAGCTCGCTTTAATTATATCTTCTTTTTCTCTGATTATCTTGTCTTTAAATATTGTGATTAGCTTTTTGTTGACCCGTGATAATTTACATAAGGACAGTGAAGATAATATGATGCTTACGGCCAATCACATAGCGATTGCTGTCGAGCAGAGTCGGTCGGTCTATAGTTATGTGAAATTGACGTTGGGCGACAAGATGAGTGAGGATATGATTGAACCCGTCCTGCAAATGACCAGCCCGGATCGTATTTGGGAGCGATCACTTACGCGAAACAAAAATTTGTTGGAAATTACCGGAATTGATCCGGGATACACGGATGATAGGCGTTGGTTGTTCGGTACATACAACTATAAAAATGATCAGGTTGTGGATGAGGCTGTTAAAGCGTCGATTGCCCAGAATCGCAGCCTGCTCTATAATACTTGGATCGATGGAAAGCATGTACTGGAGTGCTACGTTCCTATTGCGGCCAGTATGCAGGAGCCCTACGTCATCCGGGTTGTATCGAGCTACGATCCCATTGCAGCGGTGATTGCCGAACAAATTATGAGCCAGATTCTTGTTTCCCTTGGGTTACTCGGTTTGTTGATCCTGGCAAGCTATTGGCTGTCCGGTGGGCTGATTCGCCCAATTCGCCACATCCTTGACCAGGTGAGTGTCCTTTCGGCCGGTCAATTCGAAGCTCGCCTGAAGGTTGGTCGTCATGATGAACTTGGTTTGTTGGCACATAAGATTAATTCCATGGCCGACAATCTGGGGCAGTATATGGCAGAGCTGAAGCAGAAGAACGAAGAGAATCGCTCCATGAAGGAATACATGGAGTCCATCATTAGTCAGACGGCTGATGCAATTCACGTTACGGATGTGCAGGGGAGAGTGTTGCAGGTTAACTCTGCCTTTGAGAGCCTGTATGGTTGGACCAGTGAGGAAATCGTGGGTTCAGTGCTGGACTTTATCCCTTCCTCAGAGCAGGTTGGTCGACCAGTCTGGCAGTATGAGGCGGAAGTCATCAGCAGGTCGGCTTCTGTTCTTGCAGAGACGGTTCGCCTTCGCAAAGATGGTAGCCTGATAGAGGTAAGCATCAGTGTGTCACCGATCTTTAACCAGGAGGGGGAAATCACGGCACTAATCAGTATTTCCCGGGATATGACCGAACACAATAGAATGGACGAGTTGCTTCGTCGCTCGGAGAAGCTTACGACCGTTGGGCAATTGGCGGCGGGAGTTGCGCATGAGATTCGCAATCCGTTAACCACGCTGCGTGGCTTTCTGCAGATGCAACAACGAACGGGTACGATTAATGTTATGCATACCGATGTGATGTTATCGGAATTGGATCGAATCAATTTGATCGTTAGTGAATTTTTAATTTTGGCCAAGCCCCAGGCTGTACAATTTCAAATCAAGGATGTGCGTTTTATCGTGGGTGACGTTACCTCCTTGCTGGATAGTGAAGCGCATTTGCGCAATATTGAATTCAATGTGCTTTTCTCATCGAGTCCTATTCTGGTACACTGTGAAGAGAATCAATTGAAGCAAGTATTTATCAATATTCTAAAGAATGCCATCGAGGCTATGCCTAAGGGCGGAAAGATTATTCTTGATCTGGGGATTGGGAAACATCATGCCGTACTGCGGGTAGTTGATGAGGGCGAGGGCATTGCCAAGGAGCGGCTGCATAAGCTGGGTGAGCCCTTCTATACGAATAAGGAAAAAGGGACCGGACTTGGACTTATGATCAGTCATCGTATCATAGAGGGCCATCGCGGGACAATGGTGATTGAGAGTGAGCTAGGTGAAGGGACTGTTGTAACGATAACGTTGCCGCTGGCACAGCGAGTGGAGCGGGAGGAAAATGAAGTGCAGGCAGATCTCGCCAAATAAGGTGGGTTGCTAAGTACGAAAGGATTAAGAGAGGTTATCTATGCGAATTAATAAATTTATCAGTGAGACAGGATTTTGCTCTCGCAGGGAGGCCGACAAGCTTGTAGAGTCCGGTCAGGTAACGATTAATGGAGTCCAGGCCTTGTTGGGCAGCCAAGCGGAGCAGGGAGACGATGTACGGGTTAATGGCCGGCCGATTCAGTCGCAACGTACTCGGCATGTCTATATTGCGTTGAACAAGCCGGTTGGCATTACAAGTACGACAGAACGGCATATCAAGGGTAATATTGTAGACTTTGTAGGTCATCAAGAGCGCATATTCCCAATAGGGAGGTTAGACAAGGACTCGGAAGGGCTGATCTTGCTGACTAGTGACGGAGATATCGTCAACAAGATCCTGCGGTCGGAAGGCAA
This sequence comes from Paenibacillus sanguinis 2301083 = DSM 16941, assembly GCF_000374825.1. Lineage (GTDB taxonomy): Bacteria > Bacillota > Bacilli > Paenibacillales > Paenibacillaceae > Fontibacillus > Fontibacillus sanguinis. Next base: position 35,474 of record NZ_KB895396.1, on the reverse strand, counting down.
GCATGAGAAGGAGTACATTGTGACGGTGGACAAGCTGATTACTCCGATCTTTACCCGGGCCATGAGTGAAGGCGTGAAAATCCTTGGCGAGAAGACCTTGCCTTGTCAGGTGACACGAGTGACTGAGCGAGTGTTCCGCATTGTGCTGACCGAGGGGAAGAACCGGCAAATCCGCCGTATGTGCAGTGCCCTGGGATATGGAGTCCGCAAGCTGCAGCGCATACGGATTATGAATATTCGCCTGGGACAACAAAAGATCGGCAGTTGGCGTGAGCTAACAGAACAGGAGAAGCAAGAACTCGGCGATGCTTTGAACTACAAGCTAAACTAAATTGTTAAAACCGCATAGCGGAGATACAAAGGAAGGAGCCTGCCATCGGTCACTATGCAGTGAATGGCAGGCTCCTTCTCTTATGTCTCATGGTTTGATTAGTGTGCGGCAGTTACACCTAACTGCTGGCTATTATCCGAATACTTCCGGATGATGGATACTTCCACACGGCGGTTCTGCGCTCGTCCGACCGCCGAGTCGTTCTCGGCTACAGGATGATATTCCCCATAACCGATCGCACTGAATTTCTTCGGGTCCAAATGTTCATTAAGCAGCAGAATTTTCATAAAATTCAAGGCGCGAACGGAACTCAAATCCCAGTTAGAGGGATATTGATAAGTGTTGATTGGCACGTTGTCCGTATGTCCCGAGACGATGACTTCATAATCGGGAAATTGTTGCAGCATGACAGAGATCGCCTTGGCCAACAACCGGGCTTCGGGTTTCACTTCCGCTTCCCCGGAGGGGAACAAGGCTGTGTCACTGATAGTAATCATAAGCTGAGACTGATTGAGGTTCGTATCCAAGTCTTTCGTTAATCCATTTTGCTGAATATAATTGTCCAGTTGTTGCTTCAGGTCCTCCAGATTTTGCTGTTCCTGACGTTTCAACTCATTATGTTTGGAAATCAAATCAGAAGAGGATTCTGGCAAATCTCCCTCACTGTTCGAGGTGTTCGAATTGCTGATCATGGCGTTCTCATCCAGAATGCCTACTCCACCGGTGAGCACGCTGTTGAATGCTTCACTCATCTCCTGAAATTTCTGGGCATCGATGCTACTCATGCCGAACAGTACGATAAAGAGGGCCAGCAATAATGTCATCAAGTCAGAATAGGGCAGCAGCCAGCTCTCGTCGGCGTGCTCCTCATGTTCCTGATGCTTATTCTTTTTGCTCACCTTCACCCGCCCCCTTTTCTAGGATTTTAGCGCGTTCGGAAGGGGTTAAGAACACGGAAAGCTTCTGCTGGATTGCGATGGTGGAGACGCCGGATTGAATCGACAGCAGACCTTCTACCATCATCAGCTTTACTTCCATTTCTTGTTTGGAAAGACGTTTTAATTTGTTGGAAATAGGGTGCCACAAGACATAACCGGTAAAGATACCGAAGACGGTGGCAATAAATGCGCCAGCAATGGCATGGGACAGCTTATCGATATCACTCATATCAGCCAGAGCGGCAATCAAGCCAACTACGGCCCCGAGTACCCCGAGGGTTGGAGCATACATCCCTGCCTGAGCAAATATCAAGGCACCTGCTTTATGGCGTTCTTCTGTAGCGGCAATGTCCTCGGTCAAGACGTCCTGGACGAACTCCTGATCATTACCGTCAATGATCATCCGCATACCGCCGCGGAGGAAGTCATCATTAATTTCATCTACCTTAGCTTCGAGAGCGAGCAGGCCCTCGCGGCGGGTAATCGTAGCCCATTCCATGAATAGGGTTATCAGTTCGCCTTTGCTAATCATTTTAGGTTTGGTAACCGTCAGCTTGAGCAGCTTCGGGAATTTCTTCAACTCCGACATGGGGAAGCCTACGAACAGGGTTGCCGCTGTCCCGACAAATATAATGACAAAAGCTGCGGGGTTTTCAACCAGGGATTCGACAGGCGCGCCTTTTAGAAACATCCCCAAAATAAGAGCGACGAATCCGAGAATAAGACCAATAATTGTTGAAATTTCCATTGTACACCTCGTCCTTGAGATAAATTGATTCCTTTCCTTGCTTCTCCCGCATCCTTGCAGAATAGGCAGTCACTCCATTTGAAACGATGTATCTACTTTATCGACAGAATTCCCTTTTTTTTTAAGGGGTTTTTTCCGGTATAATAGGAATACAGTCCAAATCGAGACATCGGAAAGGAGGATATAGCAGTGGGCGTAAAGCATGGCAGAGATTATGAATATATTTTGGCCGATTTGATGAAAGCGGTTAGCCAGATTAGTGATAGCTATCTTTTCTTCGAGATGGAGCCTTCCGAGTGGGAGGGTTTGTCTGAAGCGGACCGGGAGGAAGTGCAAGAAGCATTGGCCGAAGATTTATTCTTCGCCTTGGGAACTGAGTCGGTGATAGAGGTTGGCAGTGCTATAGTTATTTATGATCCGGAAGGTCATCGAATCAACTTTCTGATGGGAGAAGCTGAGTTGACTTCAGTCACGCTAATCTGAAGGAATCATTCGCAGAGGTGGACAAGTCTTAGTGTTGCCTAATGTGGGTACGCATGAAGCTGTGAGGTTGGGAATACAATAGATGGAGAGCGAAGCCGGGACAGACCAACGGGGAATCCTGGTGCGCAGACCGCAGGCTTACATACAGGAGTTCTTGAAGAGGACGGGGAGGAAGAAATATGCCGTTTACACCGCAAGAAATAAAAGCGCATTTGGAGAAGCTGGAAGGCTGGGAGCTTGAGGAAGGGCGATGGATCTTTCGTAAATATACTTTTTCCAGCTTTATGAAGGGGATTGCCTTTGTGGATGAGGTTGCGGCAATTTCCGAGGCTTTCAATCACCATCCTTTTATTACGATTGATTACAAGACAGTTACGCTTCGATTGACCTCATGGGAAGACGGGGGTATTACCGCCGTTGATATTAAAGAGGCACAGCAATACAATGAGGCCTTCGAGAAGATGTCCTGATTCCAAAGTAAACACCCCCACCAAGGTGCAAAATGCATGGTGGGGGTGTTTGTCTATTGGCTATTTCTTCTCCGCAAGCCACATGGCTACGTTCGCAATTTCTTCGTCCTGCAAGCGGTCTTTGAACGCAGGCATCATGCCGCCTTTACCCTTGGAAATAGTGGAATATAGCTCTTCTGTTGTCATTTGGGCCCCGATTTTGTCCAGAGCTGGTCCTGCCCCACCCTGGAGCTGGTCGCCATGACAGCTAATACAGTTGGCTCGGACCAAAGCCTCGGCTTGCTCCGCATTCATCGTAATTTCAGGCAATTGCGGGGGCTTGGCTTCTTCTTCAGTTTGTTCTCGGCTAGGTAAGGTAAACATGAGTACAAGGGCAAAAGCGCCTGCTATAATGAACAAACCGCTCATGATCCACTTTTGCATTTCAATCGTCCCTCCTATGTGAGCTAACTATCATTATAACGGAACAAATTGCCCGTTCATAGCCTTTGTGACAAATTTGGGAACGATTTAACTTTAAATTCATTCGAAAATGTGCTTTAGTTCATAGTACATTACTAGTCAATAAAGAATGTATTGGTTTGACTTATTGAGCTGAAGTGGAACCATCTTTATATACCATGCAATAAAATGGCTTGGATACCCCGCCCGGAGTCATCTTCTCGTACAGATCTGTAATGGTAAACCCTACCTTCTGATAAACTCGAATCGCTCGAGTGTTCCAGGTGAGCACCTCCAGGTCGATCTCATTCTCGGGCTTGCGTCTGCGAGCTTCTGCGACTATAGCTTCGACAAATGACTTGCCTAAGCCAAGTCCGCATAACTCAGGTTTCAAGCCTATGCCCAGACGGGTAACACCTTGTAAGGGAAAATATTGGGCAAATCCCACCAGGGTTCCGTCTTGGTCCAGAACGGATATATACTGATCAGTCCGTATTACGGGATTGCCGAACTCTACATCGAGCGCTTTCATTTGTTCCCACGGCAGCCAGCTATAGATATCATAAGGAGAATCGTAATGCCATGTGCAAATTTCGGCGCCATGAGCTTCTTCCATCGGTGCAATCTGAAATTGGGTGATTGGTTTATCCATTTTGCCTCTCCTTTAACCTGGCATGAATGAGGTAATAGAACCGTAAATAATCTTGTACCCTCACAATAACGGGATTTATAGGGCTTGTAAAGGCTTTACCAAGGGAATTGTTTGTTTTCTGACCGGGGTATGAAGCAAATAAAAAACCCGCGAAGATGTTGTAATCAACATCTCCACGGGTTCTAGTGTTATGACCTATTCAACATCATCGTGCTCGGTAGAATCACCGGTCACTTCTTCATACTTATCAGTACTCAAAATACGTTTGGCACCAATATAGCGTTCTGCATAATATTTCTGGCTTAATTTGCTAATGATGACTCCTTTAGAAGTAGAAGCATGAGCAAATTCGCCGTCGCCTACGTAAATGCCTACGTGGGAGACTCCTTTACCGGAAGTGTTAAAGAATACCAAATCGCCAGCAATGAGTTCACTTTTATTTACGGCCGTTCCCATCTTATATTGTGATCCGGATTGATGAGGAAGTTTAATGCCAATTTTAGAGAACACATACATAGTAAATCCTGAGCAGTCGAAACCGGATGTTGAGGTTCCGCCAGCAACATAGTCGGTACCAAGAGCTCCATCAATCGCGGTGTTCAGTTTGGTGTCCGCGAAAGCGCTACCTGTTCCGAGGGTGAAAAGCAAGGCAAAACTTACTGCTGCTACGGTTAAACGCTTCTTCAAGAAGTTATGCTCCTTCCAGTGCCTGCGAGGTTAGCTTAAGGATTCGGTTGAAGGTCCCCTATGATCCCTCTACTGCGAGATCAATTCACCCAAAGTGGTTCCCCCGCTTCCCCGGTGAAGGGAATTCGGCTTTTGATTTCACACCTGAATTTGCTTTAATGGCAGATGGTAACGTAACGCTACCAAAGATGACAAAAGTAATTACAAAACTGTTACTTAAATTGCCTGCTGTTATTGTAGCAGAGGGTAGTATATTTTGGCAATGCCTAATTCACAAGATTAAGAGAGCAAATAGAGCACAAGGACTTTGCCAGCTGGCAAAGTCCTTGTGCCCCATGGGTTTGGAGAAGGTAAAGAAATTTTAACTTTTTTGTGTTTTCGCTCTCCAAAGTTGAAATTGAGAGGTAACCTGCCAAACTCTAAAAGTGCAACGAAAGAGAGGATAGGTTTGCTGTGCAATTAATGCGAGTAGGCCGGTCCAGATCCAGGATACGGTGCCCATGAGCAGGAATACCATGAGCGCGAGGAAACCAAGAATGAGGGCTATACTTAAGCCCTGAAGCAGATGGCGAATTCCCACCAGCAGGGAGTTCCATGCGCCGGACTTGAATAAGTAGCCGAATTGAATAAATAACAAGCATTGCCGGATGACCCAGCCGTATAGGAACCAACCCAGCAGGAGGCCCAGCCCGGTGAGCCAAATGGGCAAATGATCTACGGCACTCAGCAGGCCGGGCCATAGCGACCATAGCTTGGGGATGATCCATAAGGCTGGAAGCAGAACCAGGATCAGCTCTAACATGTAGAATAGCAAAACCGGCTTGCCGAACTCCTTTATTCCCCGGAATAGCGGGAAGCCAGGAGCACGCTCCTCAGGCGGGGTAAGTCCATAGAGGATGCCGGCTTGAATCAGCGGGGTAAGAAGAAGCCGCAAAACAACCATGCCTGCCAGCAGCCAGAGGTATCGCTGCACCTCAGGATGACTCCACAGATTAATTTGCCCCTCCAGCAGAAACAGTATCTTGGAGAGAGGGGTTGGCGGCGGGTTTGGGTACCTCTGCAATAAAGAAGTAATCGCCGTATCAGCGAGCCGGTATACAAACAGTCCCCATAGTAACTGATAGAGAAATAGTACAATCACCGAGAGTAACTGGCTCTTAAGGGCAGCAAAGCCCTGACGGACATAACTCATTTCATCCCTCCTTTATAGAAGCAACGGTATTCATTAGCGCTTATTCTCCAGCCTACCAAATGAGTATACCCAGGACTGCCTCCAGCAGCTTGGTGAAGCTCATATTGGATCGGGAGAGGATCGGCTCCGGAATGCTTGCTTTCAGGTAGTTGTTGATTCGCTTATTCTCCACGACCACGGTATACTCCGGATCGATTTGCACCCAATCCAGAGGGGCCTTGTACTGGAGCTTGAGCTCCAGTCGATGGTCCTCGCCGTTCCACTCTTTGCGCACGGTATGACCGTCGGTGAAAGAGAACAGTAGTGGAATCTTCGGATGCGTGGCCCCTCTGCGAGAGAAGGTTACGGCTGACTCATACTGAGATTGAGTGCTGTTCTCCTGCTGAATCGGTGTAATGCGAATGTTGTCCACGGAGAAATCCGCCATTTTATCATCAAATACATATTGGTTAAAGTAGGTCTTCCAGCTTCGACCGGTCACTTGCTCGACGATTCGCTGAAAATCGGCTGTAGTCGGGTGCTTAAATCGGTACTTGTAGCTGTAGGTATTCAGAATACGCTTCATCGTCTTGCTGCCGACTTGGCGCTCGATATCCAGCAGAATCAATTTGCCCCGATAATAAACGTTGTGAGCGTAGCCATCGCCTGAGCCATATTCCCAGGCTGGTTGTGTCAAAGGCTCTGGAGCAGAGATCAATGTCGATTGGATGGGCAGGTTGGGCACAATGCCAAATTCCTTCTCCATTAATTTGTCCTCGGCATAGGAAGCAAAGGCTTCATCCAGCCAGGCTTCTTCAAATTCATTGCTGGCGATCATTCCGTAGAAGAACTGGTGAGCAATCTCATGAATGACAGTCCGTTCAAGCTCATCAACATCCGGCGAATCGCTGCGAGCGCCGAAGGCTGTGACCAGGGTTGGGTATTCCATGCCGCCTGCACCATTGCCGATTGCCGGGGGAACTACAATAGTTAAGGTGGAATAAGGATAACGTCCGTACCACTCACTGAAGTTGGCCAGAGCCACCTTGGCGGCATAGAAATAGCGCTCCTTCAGGTCCTCATGTGCCGGGTCCAGATAGAGCTTGATCCGCACTCCTGGCACCTCAGTAGAAGAAAAGGGCTCTTCCGCGTAGATGAAGTCAGGTGAGGCAGACCACGCAAAATCGTGAACATCGTCAGCATAGAACTGCACGGTCTTTCGTCCCTCCTTGAGAGAGGCTTTCTTTGTTTGAAAGCCGGTGGCAGCTACGGTGTAATGCTCAGGCACATTGATTTTTACGCTATAAATTCCGAAATCGGAATAAAATTCAGAGTTTCCATGATACTGATGAAGGTTCCACCCTTCTGTATCGCGGCCCCGGGTTCCGGCTGGTTCATACACGCTCATCTTGGGGAACCACTGCCCAGCCATGACAAAGTCATCGGCAACCCCCATGCGGGCAAAGATTTTAGGCAGCTTGACAGTAAATTTAAGGCGAAGCGTCAGACTTTCTCCACCCTGCACGGAAACAGGCAAACGCACCTTGGCCAAGGTGCGATCCTCAGCATTACCGTCATCGGGTTGCACATATTGAATCCGGTGCAGTAGGGAAATCCCGTCTGTGGTTCGCAGCTCGGTGATCTCCATGAAGCCCCAGCCATCCTTCGGCATGGTATCATTGCGCAGCTTGCCGCCGGATTCCTTCATGAAGGTCGAGTTTTCCGAAGCAAAGGCATTGGGATATAGATGTAGATAAATTTCATTAATAGTCTTCTTGCCAGGATGTGTCCAGGTCAGTGTTTGTGATCCGGATAGCGTCCCTTCTTGTTCATTGAGCGTAGTATCGATATGGTACTCAACAACTCGATGGCTCAGCACTTCGGCAGTAGGCTGCTGAATCGTCTCGGCCTGTTTTGGAGCAGGAGGCTGCGGTGCCGTCAGGACAGCCTGAGGCTTGCCCGATTTAGGCGCAAGTGAAGCTAGTCCCTCTCTGAATTCGGGGAAAGCCAAAAAGCCGGCCCCGAAGGTCAAAAGCAAGGTGATCATGGATAGGCAATAGATCATAGTACGTCGGGTCATACAATGGATACCTCCCGTTGACAAGCATCTAAAGCATGTATATGTTTGCTTTTGGGAGATTATTAGCTAAAATTGAGAGGTAGTTCAAAAAGTCATTTTTTGATCACGGAACGATTCAGGAAGCTTGAGCATGATAGGCAAGAAGCATGATGGCAGGTTGCACCTGTCCTTTGGCAGACCGTGATTCGGAAATGTGGAAAAATGGAGGAGAACTATGGAGCAGTCACCTAAGGCGGGCAAGAAAATCTTCGCCCTGAATATTATTAGTAATGAAGAGAAAAGCAAGCATAAGGGCTTCGGTGCCGGTTCCATTGACTTAAACAGCTTGTCTCCGGTTATTATTGACGGTGATGAGGTCTACATTGACATCGGAGCCATGCATGCCAAGAGCAAGGTGGAGAAGGGCATCAAGTTCTCGGCAGAGCGGGAGACGGTGCCTGCGGGCCGTCAGGTATGGCTTGTCTGGGTAGCTGTAGACCGTGGCCCGGAAGGACAATTTTACGGCGGGATGACAGCCTGCGAAATGTGGATTGATACTGAAGCACGCCGGGGTTGGAAAATATTAGCCGAGCATGTGAACAAGATGGATTACGCTCTCAAGCGCAGAGTTATTCTGGACGGCTTGACAGCAGAGCAGAAAGCCGCGATCAAGAAGCTGCTGATAGACACCAATGCGGAATGGTGGGAACGCACACCGGAAGAACTGCGGGCGGCTTTGGAAGGGTAACATAGAAATAGCGATCATGTCAGGGGATTTCCTTGAAATGATCGCTGTTTTTGTTACGTTTCGGATATCCCGGTCCACAGGCTGGCTTGCGGGTCTGCTACAGATACGTATGGGTTGCCAGGGAGGTAAAACCGCCATGGCTTCGCCGCGTACTCCTGAGCATAGGCAATGTTGATTCGTGGGGCTTGCACCAGGCCTCCTGTTACTGGTGGTCCGCCTTCCAGCCAGAGCGGGCCTTCGGGTTGTATCAGTGGCAGTCCGTTCAGCGCCTTGTCGATTTGCAGCGCTCGGCACAGCTTGCCGGGGCCGCCGGACAAGTCGACCGGGCGCTTGGCTATGGTACCGCGATAGCGCCGCATCAAGGCCTCGTCGGCTGCGGTTAATGGCTCCACGGCCCGGATAAGCACGGCTTGGGGGTTCCCGGCGGGGCCGGTCACTACATTCAGGCAGTGGTACATGCCATATATTAAATAGATATAAGCCGTGCCGCCTTCGCCGAACATGATTTCGGTTCTCGCCGTACGGCGTCCGCCATAAGCATGGCTGCCCTTGTCCTCCACACCGCCATAGCTTTCCGTCTCGACAATACGACAATGGAGGTCGCTTTGGAGGTGCGGCGAGCCAGGACCTGGCCAACCAGCAGGGGAGCAGCCTCTAACGCAGGAAGCCGGTAAAAGCTTGCAGGAAGAGGGGAGCCGGGGATGAAGTCGCCAAGATCAGCCTCCATACACAGTCATCTCCTTTTCGTGTTTATATCCTATCGTAAATGCTCCCGCTGCCGTTTGTCCAATTTCATTGTTCAATTCGAGCTTGCAAGATACCGTCCTCTCGGCTAGTCCATCCACCAACGCTTCAAGTCACTCCACCAAGAGTGACTTTCGGGCCGTTCGCTCTCCGTCGGTGGAGGCAGAGGCTGGGGCGCGACTTCGCCATGCTCCATGCAGAATTCGGTAGGCTCGCTGCCTTGGATGAATACCTCCAGCTTGCGATCCGGGCAATCCTGTGTTGCGAGCAGACCGGTGTCCGGGTCAATATATACACTGACTACCCCATCGGGGATGGGGAAAATTTTCGGAGGTACTTTTTTTAGGGCCTCACTAGTGTATTTGGCAAAGATGGGAGCAGCTTTACGCGATTCGGCTGTACCCAAATGCTTGCCTTTGTCGTAACCTACCCAAACGGCGGTGGACAGCTCCGGCGTGAAGCCTACAAGCCAAGCATCGGTTCCTGTCGTTCCGGTCTTGCCCGCAACCGGTCGTTTGATCTCGGCGGATACGCGGCTGCCGGTGCCTCCGCTTTCAAAGACACTCTCCATCAGATGGGTAAGCACATAAGCAGCAGCGGGTTTTACAATTTGCTCGGTCACGGGAGGTTTCGCCTCATATAATATATGTCCCTGGCTGTCGGTAATCTTTAGTACCGCCACGGGGCTGACGCTGCGCCCTAGATTGCCAATAACTGCGAAGGCGGTGGCCATTTCAAACGGACTGACCGGGGAGGTCCCAAGCGCCAAAGAAGGCACAGCTTGCATCGGGCTGGTAATCCCCATTTTGCGCCCCATCTCCACGACTTGCTCGGCGCCTACTGTCAAGATTGTGTTGACCGCATAAATGTTATCTGAAGCTGCAATCGCTTGTCTCATGTCAATTTCGCCCAAGTACTTGTCGCCGAAATTTTTCGGGCTGTATGTCTTCCGATTGTCATCATAATGGAACAGGGTCGGTTGACTACTGAACTTGCTGGTGCTGGTCATTTTCCCACTGGATAGGGCTGCCAGATACATAATGGGCTTGAAGCTGGAGCCTGGCTGACGAGTGGAGGCAAATACGTGATTGTATTGGCTTTGTTTATAATTGGCCCCACCAACCATGGCTTTTACATGTCCGTTTCGTGGATCGATGGAGATCAAAGCCGCTTCTAACTCCGGACTGCCCTTTAATTCTCCGGCTACCGCTGCTTCCGCTGCTTGCTGGGCCTCTGGATCAAGCGTGGTGTAAATCTGAAGGCCTCCGTGCTCCAGCAGTGTTTCGTCGAAGCCCAGTTCGGTAACTATCACATTACGTATGTAATCGCGGAAGTAAGGAGCTTTGTTCACTGGATTTGGTTGTTTGGGCGACTGGAAGCTCAGCATAACCTCGTAGGCGTCCTTCGCTTCCTGTTGTGTGATGCTGCCGGTAGCAGCCAGCGCAGACAATACCGTACGCTGACGATCCTTGGCATTCTTCATATGATTGAATGGAGAATAGTAGGTAGGCCCCTTGGGTACCCCGGCCAGCATAGCGCTTTCGGCTAAATCAAGCTCTTTGGCGGATTTGCCAAAGTACATTTGTGCTGCTGCCTCAATGCCATAAGCCCCGTGACCGTAGTAAATTTCATTCAAATACATCTCTAAAATGTCGTCTTTGCTATGTTTCATTTCTAACTGAACGGTATACATCGCTTCCTTCAGCTTTCGTGACCAGGTGCGTTCATGGGATAAGTACAAATTTCTCGCCAACTGCTGAGTTAGGGTGCTTGCTCCCTGTACCATGTCCATCTCTTTGATATTGACCACCACGGCTCGGGCCATTCCTTTCAGGTCAAAGCCAACGTGCTCGTAAAAATGTCGGTCTTCCGTAGCGATGGTGGCTTGAATCAGCCAAGGCGAAATGTCGGAAAGCCGGGTGCTTTCCCTGTTCCGCCCGCCGTCGGAGAAGACGGCGATGGTCTCTCCGCGACTATCTATAAGCTGTGAATCCCGGTCTGAGCCTGCCAGCGGCAGTTCCGCCTGATAGAGATAGAGCAACAATAGACCAGCGGCACATAACCCTAACAGTCCAGTGATGAAGATCAGCTTGAACAGGAACCGCCAGCGAAGCCGGGAAGGACGCCGATGATGCCGATCGCTGCGTACTAGTTTGTGCACGAAGGATGCTCCTTTCTGTAAATAACAGGCTATGATTGCTAGCATTGTTTACCATGCTTCTAGTATGGGAAATTTTAGCTCAAGTCATTCATATCGAAAATTGCAGCTTTAAATGGGAGGGAATGTTTGGGAAAATATGACGTTAGAACCATGAGTAATGCCTCAAAAGTATGATAGTATGATTAATGTCACGGTTAATATCATTATTTTATGAGGAATAAGGCGGGATTCTTATCAGAGCGAATAGTCCAACCCGAAGATTACTAGCGGGTTTAACGATGATTTTGGTTGCAATGGCAGTAGGATGGATGTTTTATGGGCCACCAGCTCTTCCTTCCAGTAACCATGAAGGGAAGTTGCTGGACGATACGGGGAACTCTGCAGGAGACATCAAGGCAGAGGAACTGCCGGTTCAGGCGGAGTCTCCTTATTTGCTGGACAGGCTCCCTTTTGCGGCAGCGGAGGTTAGTGCAATTACAGTGGGAGGCCACGGGCATAGCTATGATATACCTGAGGAACGCCGGGCCGTCTTGCTGAATTCGTTGCGTTTCACGGATACGGAGAGCGCTCTTGCTGAGCCGGTTCCAGCAGCCTCCCGTCAGCCGATAGTGTTGCAATTCACCTTGCCTGGCAAGTCATTTAACCTCACTTATGATCTGACAACCAATGCGTTTGAGCATGAAGGGCAATATTATTATGCCGATGATCAGGTGTTGTTGCTGCTGCAAGGACTTCTGCGGGAGCGAGAGGAGCTGGCTTCACTGGATGCATTGCTGGAGCAGGCCAGAGTAGAGCAGGAGCAAGCGGACCTCGTTGATACGCAGGCACTTGCGCCTGAACAGGCCGAGATTGCGGGGCTGAACTACCTGGGCTGGGAGCAGCGGCTGGGACAGGCAGGAGCTGGGGAAATAGAGTGGGCGAAGCCATTTTATGATGATAGCACGGGAGAAGTGAAGGAGGCCCGGCTTTATCGGGATGGAGTGTTGTTGCTGAACCAAATGATTGTGTTTACCCAAGATGAGTATGCAACGAAGGACGGCATCAAGCCGGGCATCAGCACGCGCGAGGTGGAACGGAAGCTGGGTTCCAAGGCAGCGAAGCTCGCGAGCCGATGGAGCTATAAGGTGGGGGACTATTTTCGATTTCATGTATACCTCCAGAAGGGGCAAGTACAATATGTAGTGCTGAGCCAACCACTGTAATAATAGAACGAAGCCGCCGATTTGGCGGTTTTTTGTTAAGGCCGGCAAGGGACAACCTTTGTCTTTGTGGACCAATCGTATTGAATTGACGTGAGGAACTGGATATAGTAGTACAGTAAGGATCACGGTTTACGGTAGGTTGTTGTCACCAAGTCATGTAGTATGGAGAGAATGGAGAATGGGGTATGTCTGAGACGATACCGGTGAATTTATTGTTAACCAGCCGCCAAGGCGGGGACGAGACGGTTCAACGACTGCGAGGAAACGCCCTCTTGCGGGGTGAATCGGTATATATACGTTATGATGAGCCCGAACCTGGCCCTGAGGGAACTCAGACGCGCACGATGCTTAAGATTACCGGAGAAGAATTAAAGATTATGCGGCATGGGGGCGTAGAGTCGGAGCAAACCTTCCGAAGTGGCCAGCGTTTGCCGGGGTTTTACCACTCTGCCTTGACCCGCTTTCAATTATCTACAGATACCCTTAAATTGGATGCGCAATTGATCGGGGTAACTGGCTTTGTCAATTGGGAATATGATTTGTACGTGTATGAGGAATGTTCGGATCGCTTCATTATCAGTTTACATATACAGGAGGACGTTTAATATGCCACACAATCCGTTGGAACAAATGAACCAGTCGCTGAAGGCGGCTGTCATCGAGGCTATTGCTGCCGCAGGGCTGGCGCATCAGGACGAGATTCCGGCTATCGTGCTGGAGGTGCCGAAGGACAAGGCTCATGGTGATTTCGCGACGAACGCAGCGATGCAGCTATCCCGGATCGCCAAGAAGAACCCGCGTCAGATCGCTGAGGATATTTTGACCCACTTAAATCATGAGAAGGCCGGAATCGAGAAGGCGGAGATTGCCGGACCCGGATTTATCAATTTTACGCTGGGCAAGAGCTATCTGTACCCGATTCTATTGCAGGTATACCGTGAAGGAGAGAACTATGGACGCACGAACCAAGGGAAAGGGCAGAAGGTACAGGTCGAGTTTGTCAGCGCGAATCCTACCGGGAGCCTTCATTTGGGCCATGCCCGTGGAGCAGCCGTAGGTGATGCGTTATGTAATGTGCTCGACTTCGCCGGATACAAGGTTACCCGCGAATACTATATTAATGATGCAGGGAATCAAATCAACAATATGGGCAAATCAATTGAAGCCCGTTATTTGCAGGAACTTGGTCAAGATGTGCCTATGCCGGAAGATGGCTATCATGGTGAGGACATCAAGGGTTTTGCCAAGGAGCTTGTAGCCGAGCAGGGTGACAAGCTGGTGTATATGGATGAAGAGGAGCGCACGGCATTTCTTCGCCAGTTCGGTCTGGAGAAGGAGCTTAATAAAATCAAACGTGACCTTGGGCGCTTCCGTGTAGAGTTTGACGTGTGGTTCAGCGAAAGCTCGCTATATGCGGATGGCCAAGTGGAGGCTTCACTTGCCGAGCTGCGCGATAAAGGGCAAACCTATGAGCTGGACGGGGCGACGTGGCTGAAGACGACTGAATACGGGGATGACAAAGACCGTGTATTGGTGAAAAATGACGGAACCTATACGTACTTGACTCCGGATATTGCGTATCACCGTAATAAATATGATCGTGGCTTTGATCGCTTAATCAACATTTGGGGTGCGGACCACCATGGTTATATTCCACGTGTGAAGGCAGCGATGACCGCGATTGGCAAAGATCCGGAGAAGCTGACGGTATTGATTGCGCAAATGGTCAGCTTGTTCCAGGATGGCGAGAAGGTAAAAATGTCGAAACGTACCGGTAAAGCGGTCACGATGGTAGATTTAATGGATGAGGTCGGCGTTGACCCGATTCGTTACTTCTTTACGATGCGCAGTATGGACTCGCATCTGGATTTCGACATGGACCTGGCCATCTCGACATCGAATGAAAATCCGGTCTTTTATGTGCAATATGCACATGCGCGGATTTGCAGCATTTTCCGTCAGGCTGAGGAGCAAGGCATTGCTATTCCGTCTGCTGAGGACGTGAATTTGGCAAAACTGACGGCAGAGCATGAATACGACCTATTGCGTAAAATTGGCGAGCTGCCAGAAGAAATTAGCCTGGCTGCAGAAAACTATGCACCACATCGTTTGGTACGTTATGTGTACGAATTGGCAGCACAGCTCCACAGTTATTACCGTGCTGAACGCGTAATTACGGAGGACGCTGAGCAGACGGCGGCGCGTCTGGTACTGCTGGGCGGCGTGCGTGTGACGCTAGCTAACGTCTTGGCTTTGATCGGCGTATCTGCACCAGAGAAGATGTAACCGACAGCTTGTATATAAGATAGCAGAAGAAAAATGGCGGAGCTCGGGGGTAATCCTTAGACCCCGCCATTTTTGGTTTGTGGTTGTTATTGTCCCGTCGAGCGTGTTGCCAATCTAGCTTCTGCGGATAGGTCTGGCCTTGAGAAGACGGGCTGCGCTGAGCTCGCCAGCGCCTCCCTTGGCTCTGGAACCCGTGGCTCCGGGGAGTGATCTGGCGGTGCGGCAGAGCCGCCGCTTGATCTCGCCTGGCTTGAGATGGGGCTTAAGCGCCAGCAGCAGGGCAATGGAGCCACTGACATGCGAGGTGGCCATGGAGGTGCCGCTCATTTCTTTATATCCGCCGCCCAGCCAGGCGGAAGTAATCTTCTCGCCGGGGGCATAAATATCGATACAGGGGCCATAGTTGCTGAAGGAGGCTATCTTGCCGTCCTTGTTGGTGGCGCCAACGGAGATGGTCTGGGTGAAGCGGGCAGGGTAATCCGCACCACGGCCTTTCTTGTCATTGCCTGAGGATGCGACGACGATGATGCCTGCATTATAGGCCTTGCGAATAATATTTTGCAGTGCCTGGCTATTGCTCTTCATGCCAAAGCTCATATTTACGATATGCATTCGGTTTCTAACGCACCAGTCAATGCCCAAAATAATATCCGAGACATAAGCCGAGCCGTTATGGTCGAAGGCTTTGACGGGGAACACCAGGGAACGGGGAGCGACTCCCATCATCCCCTGCGATCCGCCAGCGGCGGAGATGGTTCCGGCTATATGAGTGCCGTGACCGTTATCATCAAACGGCAGGATGACCCGATTGAGCAGATTAATGCCTCGGGCCAGAGAATGACGAAGATCCGGATGATTGAAGTCTGCTCCTGTATCAATGACTCCGATTCGGATCCGATAGCCTGTGGTTGCAGACCAGGTTTCCGGGGCGCCAATTCGCCGGACGCCCCAAGGAATAGCAGGCGTCTTCCCCTTGCTCGCGGCGGCGGGACTATGCACACTGAGTCTACTGTCTTCTTCTACCTGAAGGCCGAACCGGGAACGGGCAAGGTCCCCTCCTGTGCCAAGGGGGCAGATCAGCGCTTGCAGCAGCGGTGAGGTGCGCACATGCCGTAATACCGGGTGACGCTGCTTTTGCCTAGACAATTGACGTGTGAATTCAGCGTAGGCGGCCGGATGTGCGAAGCGGATGATGGAACGTCCGCTCTTTCCGGAGGTGTCGACTTGATCGTTCAAATAACGAAGGAATCCGGAGTAGTTCATCGATAAGTAGCCCCTCCTGACGAAGCGTGTTGCAGTATATTATGACGATCCGATTTTCCTTGAATGGGAAAGCGGCCCTGTTCTTCAGGAAATGGGCCATGAACAAAGTTTAGCGCAAAAGTGGCGTGTCAAAGCGGTGGCTCAGACATAAAATGAAGAGAAGGCCATATCGGCTTTCACCAGATCCGGGAGTGTATAGTAACTTTTCTCGGGGAAGGATACAGTCGAGGGGCGAAGAACTTAGGTTCTTCGCTCCCTTTTCATGTTCTGAAACAGCCTGAAGGCAGGGGGAGATGCCGGGCGAATTTTTAAAACTTGCAATTTAGTGCCAAATAGGTTTTACTAAGTTGTGATATGAATAGGTTTGTGAAGGAAATCCTTGCTTTCGGGATGAAGCAAGTCCTTTGCTCCATAGTGATAGTGAACATTGCGTGAGAGGAAGTGTCCGTAACGTGAGTACCCCGCTTAATTTGAAAATTGACCCGGAGAAGGTTCAGGAAATCTCAATGGTGGATCTGGCCTTTATGATCTTGAAGGCGGCCAATACGCCGTACTATTATCGTGATCTGATGACTGAGGTCGCCAAGCTGCGCGGCATGAATGAAGCAGAAATCGACGAAGCGATTGCACAGCTCTATACGGAAATAAATATTGATGGCCGGTTTGCCTGCGTTGGGACCAACCTGTGGGGTTTGAAGCGTTGGTATCCAATCGAGCGTTCGGAAGACCCTATTGGGAATTCCAAGCGTCCTCGTATCATCAATGACGAAGATGATGATTTGGAAGATGACGATTTCGTGGAAGAAGATAATTACTCCTCCGGCGATGAAGAGGATTACGATGCCTTGAATGATGATTCCGAAGACGAGCTGTTCTCTGAGGATGATGAGGAAGACGTGGAGGAAGAAGAAGAACTGCTCGGTGACGAGGAGATCGACGAGGATGATGAAGACAAGGACGAACTGGAAGACGAGGATAGCTTCGACGAGAACGAAGAAGATTAATGTGAATCAGCGTACAATGAAAGAGGCGGCCACCGAGCCGTCTCTTTTTTGCGGCCAACCTTTATTATCCTCGGGTCCAAAACGTTGACAGCTCGCTTTAGGACATTATATAATTATGAAACTGATAATCATTATCAAATGAGAAACAAACCTTGATACATATATAATCCGGATAAGGAAGGTATGCAAATGTTCGCAACAAAAAGATTTTCATATACTGCTCTCATTATTCTAATTGCTCTTATGGTGGCTGTCGTAGGTTGTGGAAGCAAGTCTTCCAATGCTCCTGCTACAAACGCTGGTAATTCAGCCAATACAGAAACCCCGGCAGCAGAAAACACAGATTCAGCGGGTGGAGCTTCGGAATATCCAATTACAATCAAGCATGCGCTTGGTGAAACGGTGATTAAAAGTAAACCGGAACGCATAGTTACGATACAATGGGCTAACCAAGATGTTGTGCTTGCTCTTGGCGTTGTGCCTGTCGGCTTCTCGGCAGCGAACTTCGGTGTACAGGATGATAGCGGCTTGTTGCCATGGACCGCTCAGAAGCTGGAAGAGCTCGGTGTGAAAGACCCTAACGTGTTCCAAGATACGGATGGTCTTGATTTTGAAGCGATCTCCGATGCGGATCCTGACGTTATTCTTGCCGCATACTCAGGCATTACACAGGAAGACTACGACCTGTTGAGCGAGATTGCTCCCGTTGTAGCCTATCCGAAGGCTCCTTGGGCTACGACATGGCGCGAACAAGTTACACTTGATGCTACAGGGATGGGGATGGCAACAGAAGGTGAACAACTGATCAAGGACACGGAGAATTTGGTGAAGGAGAAGCTGAAGCAGTATCCGCAAATTGCAGGCAAGAAGGTGGTATGGGTTAACTTTTCAGCGAAGGACATGTCCCAATTGCACATCTACACACCTGCAGATTCCCGTGTTTCTTTCTTGTATGAACTGGGCATGGAATACCCTGAAAGCATCACCAGCCAAATCACCGACCCTTCGAGCTATTCTCTGAAGCTGAGCGCCGAGAATGCTGAAGCGCTTAACGATGCAGACTTATTGGTAGGCTATGGTAATGACGAACTTTACCAAGCGATCAAGGCTGATCCGCTTCTGAGCAAGATTCCTGCCATTGAGCGTGGTTCAGTAGCGTTTATCGATAGCGATACACCGCTGGTGGCTGCCGGTACGCCAAGCCCTCTGTCCATCGTATTTACGATTGACGAATACTTGAAATTAATTGGAGAGGCTGCCGACAAGATCAATGAATAGTTCGTCCCTCTCCAAGCCTAAAGAACTGCGCTTACACCTGCCGAAGAATTTTACGACGGTTCTGATGATTTGCATCGTACTGCTTGGTGTATGCGTGATTGCCTCGCTAGTTTTGGGCTCCAGGCTAGTGAGGTTCCAGGAGCTTATCGATGGTTTATTTCATCCGGATATTGACTCCTATGGAGCGAATATCGTGCGCAAGAGGATATCCCGAACCGTGTTCACGTTGTTTTGCGGTGCGGCACTTGGAGTTGCGGGGGCGCTGATGCAAGCGGTCACCCGCAATCCCATTGCTGACCCAAGCATACTTGGCGTGAACACAGGGGCATCCTTGTTTGTGGTTTTTGGCATCGCATTCCTGAACATTAGCACGGCCGAGCAATATATTTGGCTGGCTCTCGCAGGAGCGTCCATAACGGCGGTATTCGTATTCGGCATAGGTTCCATGGGGCGTGGCGGTGCCACGCCTATTAAGCTTGTTCTGGCGGGCGCAGCCACGAGTGCGGCCTTGTCCTCGCTGGTAACGGCGATAATGATTCCGCGTTCATACGCGATGGACCAGTTCAGATTCTGGCAGGTCGGCAGTGTTGGCTCTGCTAATTGGAACGCCATCATTACGTTTATTCCGTTCCTGACTGTTGGCATCCTGATTGCGTTGATTACGGCTCCGGCATTAAATGCGCTTGCGTTGGGAGATGAGACGGCTACTGGACTGGGTGTACGAACGGGAGTGCTTAGGCTTGTTGCTGCGGCAGGGGGCATTTTTTTATGTGGTGCCACCACGGCCTTAGCAGGGCCCATCGGCTTCATAGGGCTACTATCCACCCATGTTGTACGTCTTATCGTTGGCCCGGATCTGCGGTTGGTCATCCCGATGTCGGCCGTTTCTGGAGCAATCATCTTAACCCTATCCGATGTGTGCGGGCGACTGCTTGGTCATCCGGGAGAGCTGGAAGTTGGTGTAGTCACGGCATTCGTAGGCGCTCCCATCTTAATCATTCTAGCTATGAGAGCGAAAGTGCGTTCATTATGAGAAATCCACCCATTGAATTTATTATGGCAGGCAGATGCAAACGCCGCCGTCGCTGGAGCCTTGTCACGGGGCTGCTTGCCTTATTGCTGGTCGCCCTTTGTTGTGCCATGCTGTTATTGGGCAATACGATTTATCCCTTACAAGATGTTATTCGAGCGCTTTCCGGCGAATCTATTAAAGGGGTGTCCTTTGCGGTCAATACGATACGTTTGCCGAGGATGCTGGCAGGCCTGTTTGCCGGATTTGCCTTTGGCATTGCTGGCCATACCTTTCAGACCATGCTGCGCAACCCGCTGGCTAATCCAAATGTGATCGGTATTACTTCCGGATCCAGCGCAGCGGCGGTATGCTGCATCACCGTGTTTCATGCCAATGGAGCGGTTGTGTCCGCAGCATCGGTGCTGGCTGGTTTGGCTACGGTCACGGTGATTTACTTCCTCTCCAGAGGAAGGGTCTTCTCAATCGGACGGTTGATTCTGATCGGTATCGGCCTTCAGGCCATGCTGGATGCTGTTATATCCTATCTTCTGTTGGTTGGTGCACAGCAGGATATTCCGGCTGCCATCAGGTGGTTGACAGGCAGCCTCAACGGCTCTCAGCTTGATGAGCTGCCGCCGTTAATGATAGCGGTTTTGGTCCTTACGCCTGTTGTGGTTCTGCTGGGCAAGCATCTGGACCTTCTCGAACTGGGAGAACAAGCAGCCTCTTCCTTGGGAGTCCATACAGACAAGACGAGAATAGCGCTTATTCTTAGTTCCGTGGGTATGATTGCCATGGCTACAGCCACTACAGGGCCCATTGCCTTTGTGGCTTTCCTCTCAGGGCCTATTGCCAAACGGTTGGTTGGGGCAGGATTCTCAAATGCCATTCCTGCGGGGTTGGTTGGAGTTAACCTTGTTTTGGGAGCGGATCTCATCGGACAGTTTGCTTTCGAGACGAGATTTCCCGTCGGCGTCATTACCGGAATTCTCGGGGCGCCTTATCTGGTCTTCTTGCTTATTCGAATGAATCAAAGGGGAAGTTTATGATGAAACCAACGCATACCTTTAAAGCTGAAGCCGCCGTAGCCGGGTACGAGCATAAGACGGTGATTCAAGGCGTCAGTCTAGTGATTCCCAATAATAAAATCAGCGTGATCATTGGGGCTAACGGCTGTGGAAAGTCAACCCTGCTAAAGGCTATGGCCAGACTCATCAAGCCTACTTCGGGGGAAATTACCCTGGATGGGAAGCCGATCAATAAAATACCTCCCAAGCAATTAGCCAGGGTACTGGGCTTGCTGCCGCAATCTCCTATCGTTCCTGAAGGGATATCCGTAGCAGACTTGGTGGGCCGGGGGAGATTCCCGCATCAATCCTGGCTTAGCGGCTGGCGAAAACAGGATTATGAGGCCGTAGCCGAGGCGATGGAGATCATGAACATTACGGAGCTTGCCAACCACCACATCGATGAGCTATCGGGCGGACAACGCCAGCGTGTATGGATCGCCATGGCTCTTGCGCAACAGACCGATATTTTATTGCTGGATGAGCCGACAACCTTTTTGGACATTACATATCAAGTGGAGATTCTGGATTTGCTCACCGACCTCAACCGCAAGCGTGGAACTACTATTGTTATGGTACTCCATGATATTAACCTGTCTGCCCGTTATGCAGACCATATCTTTGCCCTTCATGAAGGCAAGCTGATTAAGGAAGGTCAGCCATCTGAGGTCATCACCAGTGAAATGGTTCATCAGATCTTTGGCCTGAACTGCACGGTCATCAAGGACCCGGTATCGGATTCCCCTTTCGTTGTGCCAAGAGGAAGATATCATGTGAATCAAGAAACAACTACCTAGTAAAACAGACTTTTGTACAGTGATGCCGGGCCGCTCGCGGTGCTGGTGTTAATCGGGATTCTATCGTTCGCTTAATTTCTCCGTACAATCCGACATGTGACCGTATTTTGAAGGAACGGCAAATGCCGCTTCACTTGACTTGACACGGGCAGGGGTAACGGGTAAACTATTGCATGGGCTTATGATTTAAACCTATAAAATATGAATTTTGAAAAAGTGCCCCGACCTATTCGGGTGTCACTTTTTTTGTTTTTATAGCCTTTTTGGCTATGCTTTAATGAGCATTGGGTTACGCTAATGATCTATAAGTTTCCCGAATTTCTGGATGTTGGCTGTTTTTATCGACACGTACTACTTTAGGGGGTTTTTGGTTGTGGCAAAATATATTTTCGTGACAGGCGGGGTTGTATCTTCGCTAGGCAAAGGCATTACAGCGGCTTCGCTCGGGAGATTGCTGAAGAACAGAGGCTTGAAGGTAACGATCCAGAAATTCGATCCATATATTAATGTTGATCCGGGGACAATGAGTCCTTATCAGCATGGCGAGGTATTTGTAACGGATGACGGGGCTGAGACGGACCTTGACCTGGGTCACTACGAACGTTTCATCGATATTAATCTTTCCAAGAACAGCAACGTGACTACGGGCAAGGTATACTCCTCGGTCATTGGCAAAGAGCGTCGCGGCGAATATCTGGGCGGAACCGTTCAGGTTATTCCTCATATCACTAATGAGATCAAGGAGCGGGTATTCCGCGCAGGCCGGGAAGCGGGTTCCGACGTTGTTATTACCGAGATTGGCGGTACCGTAGGGGATATTGAGAGCTTGCCTTTTCTGGAAGCGATTCGTCAGATCAAAAGTGATATCGGACGCGAGAACGTGATGTACATTCATGTCACGCTCATTCCTTATATCAAAGCAGCGGGTGAAGTGAAAACCAAGCCAACTCAGCATAGCGTCAAGGAACTTCGCAGCATCGGCATTCAGCCGAATGTCATCGTCTGCCGGACAGAGTATGAACTGTCCGATGATATGAAGGCGAAAATCGCCCTGTTCTGCGACATCGACCCAAATGCTGTTGTGGAATGTCGGGATGCTGCTACATTATATGAAGTGCCTCTGAATCTTCGCAATGAAGGCTTGGATGAAATTGTCGTCAATCATCTGAAGCTGACGACGCCATCTCCGGACATGAGCGAGTGGGAAAGCCTCGTTGAGCGAATCAACAAGCTGGAGAAGACGGTGGAGATTGCTATTGTTGGTAAATATGTCGCTTTGCACGATGCTTATTTAAGTGTGGTTGAATCCTTGTCGCATGCCGGATTTGCTGCGAATGCGGATGTAAAGATTCGTTGGGTTAATGCCGAGGACGTTACGGAGGACAACGTAGATGAACTGTTAGGGGGCATCGGCGGAATTCTCGTGCCTGGTGGCTTTGGTGACCGGGGGATTGAAGGGAAAATCACGACGATACGTTATGCGCGGGAGAAGAAAATTCCGTTCTTTGGCATTTGCCTGGGGATGCAGGTAGCTGTTATTGAGTATGCTCGCTCATTGGCCGGACTTGATGGGGCTAACAGCTCAGAGATCAATCCTGGTACGGAGTATCCGGTTATCGACTTGTTGCCGGAGCAAAAGGATATTGAGGACCTGGGTGGAACGATGCGTTTAGGTCTCTATCCATGCAAGCTGACAGCAAATTCGCTGGCTATGCAATGTTACGATGATGAACTGGTTTATGAACGTCATCGCCATCGGTATGAATTTAACAATGCTTATCGTGAGACGCTGGAACGCGAAGGTTTACATATTTCCGGGACGTCTCCGGATGGACGACTTGTGGAAATCGTAGAACTTCCCGATCATCCATGGTTTCTGGCGGTGCAATTCCACCCGGAATTCACTTCTCGTCCTAACCGCCCGCAACCGTTGTTCCGCGAGTTTGTGAAGGCTTCGCTTACCCATCTGTCATAAGGCGTAGTGAGCTCGTTCTGGCCGTGCCGAAGCAAGATTTGCCAGTAACATGAGCTGACGATTTATTAAGGTTCTTTTTTCCATTAGAGAAGGGATTTACAAATCGAAAGCGAATTATTGTATGTATGACCAGGATTGCTGGCGGTCTTGTAGGAGGGTATCACGGTGGAGGAGAAGAAAGTATTAATTGTCGATGATCAGAACGGTATCCGCATTTTATTAATGGAAGTGTTCAGCAGTGAAGGGTATACCACATTTCAGGCGGCCAACGGGAAGATGGCGTTGGAAATCGTTCGTAGCGACTCGCCTGATTTGGTGCTTCTTGACATGAAAATTCCGGGAATGGATGGTTTGGAAATTCTCAAGCATATCAAAGAGGTTAATCCGGACATCAAGGTCATCATGATGACGGCCTATGGGGAACTCGATATGATCAAGGAAGCGACAGATCTTGGAGCCTTGATGCACTTTACGAAACCCTTTGACATTGATGAAATGCGCGCAGCCGTTAATATGCAGCTGAAGCAGCGCACCACCTAGAGTGACTGAGAAATAATATAATCGTCAGGATCAAAATATTTCCCCAATGCAATGGGAACCTTTCCATTGTTGCCTTGGGGGATTTTTTTGTGAGCAAAGGGACTTGCATTGATCTGCTTCGTAAGCGGAAATTGAATCGGCTGCTGTGTTTTTGTTATATTTCCCCCTCAAGATTAATAAATTTCTCATTTTGTGCTTTCTTCAGAAGAAACGTTGAATAGTAATTTTGACAGGTTGTGTTATAATAAAAAAGTGTGTGAATGTCGGCTAAATAAGATAAATCCCATATCCTTAGGAGGATTGAAACCAATGCCATTAGTATCGATGACAGACATGTTGAACAAAGCCCTCGCCGGAAAATATGCCGTGGGTCAATACAACATTAATAACCTGGAATGGACTCAAGCCATTCTTGCCGCAGCAGAAGAAGAGAAATCTCCAGTGATTCTGGGCGTTTCTGAAGGTGCGGCACGCCATATGAGCGGTTTCTACACCGTTGTTAAAATGGTGGAAGGCCTGTTGCATGACATGAAAATTACGGTTCCTGTTGCGATTCATCTTGACCATGGTTCCAGCTTTGATAAATGTAAGGAAGCGATTGACGCGGGCTTTACTTCCGTTATGATCGACGGATCCCACCATCCGATTGACGAGAACATCGCCATGACGAAGAAAGTAGTTGAGTATGCCCATGCCAAAGGCGTATCCGTAGAAGCGGAAGTGGGTACCGTTGGCGGACAAGAAGACGATGTAATTGGCGGCATTAAGTATGCTGACCTCGCTGAGTGCGTACGTATCGTTAAAGAGACAGGTATTGATACATTGGCTCCGGCTTTGGGTTCCGTACATGGTCCTTACCACGGCGAACCAAACCTGGGCTTTAAAGAGATGGAAGAAATTCGTGATGCTGTTCAATTGCCATTGGTACTTCATGGTGGGACAGGTATCCCTACGCATGACATTACCAAAGCAATCTCGCTGGGAACTTCCAAAATCAACGTTAACACAGAGAATCAAATCTCCTTTACCAAAGCGGTACGTGAAGTATTGGCTGCTAAAGCGGATGTTTATGATCCTCGTAAATACATTGTTCCTGGGCGCGACGCGATCAAAGCAACCGTTGTTGGCAAAATTCGCGAGTTTGGTTCCAACAACAAAGCTTAAGATAATCGTGATTTTCCCCAGGCTGTACTTTGCTAGATTATATTGAGTTATGGTTTTTGGAGGGCATCATGAAAGCAGACTGCCCACATAAATAGGGTGACATGGAGAGCACACCGCTTAGACGGTGTCTTTCCATTTCTACCGCTAAATTAGGTGAACTTTGTGCCGACGCAATAGGTAGGGGGATTCTGGACTTATGGAGAAATTAATGATCCGTGGCGGACGTCCGCTACGCGGCAGTGTCTCAATCAGCGGCGCCAAGAATAGTGCGATCGCGCTGATTCCTGCTGCCATCCTGGCAGAATCCGAGGTTGTATTGGATAACTTGCCGGTGCTCAGCGATGTGGCGGTATATTCGGAAATTTTGGTAGAGTTAGGTGCGCGGGTGCTTTGGGAAGGCAGTCAAATGCGCATCAATCCTGCCGATATTCGCTCAATACCGATGCCTAATGGACCGGTAAAGAAATTGAGGGCTTCCTATTATATGATGGGGGCCATGTTAGGAAGATTTAAGGAAGCTACGATTGGCTTGCCGGGAGGGTGTAATTTTGAACCTAGGCCAATCGATCAACATATCAAAGGCTTTGAAGCTTTAGGAGCCACCGTGACTAACGAGCATGGGGCAATTCACTTGCACGCCAAGGAACTACGTGGTGCGAAGATTTATCTTGATGTTAGCAGCGTAGGGGCAACGATTAACATTATGCTGGCGGCTACCCGAGCCAAAGGCGCCACAATTATCGAAAATGCGGCCAAAGAGCCTGAAATTATAGATGTAGCTACCTTGTTGAACTCCATGGGCGCGGTCATCAAAGGAGCCGGCACGGAAACGATTCGTATCGAGGGCGTTGCCGAACTGAAGGGATGCCGCCATTCCATTATTCCGGACCGGATTCAAGCCGGTACATATATGATTGCTGCTGCGGCTACGCGCGGCGATGTCATCATCGACGGCGTGATACCCAAGCACTTGGAAGCATTAACAGCCAAGCTGATCGAAATGGGGGCCAGCGTTGAAGAATTGGATGAGAGCATCCGTGTAATCGGGCGTTCATCCTATGAGCATGTTGATGTTAAGGCCTTGGTGTATCCAGGACTCCCTACGGATGTTGGATCACCGATGACTAGCTTGCTGACGCAAGCTGATGGCGTGAGCGTCTTTAGCGATTTTGTGTACAGCAACCGCTTTAAGCATGTGCCTGAGCTTATCCGCATGGGAGCGAAGATTCGCGTGGAAGGTCGGTCTGCTATTATTGATGGAGGCATGCTGAATGCTGCGAAGGTGAAGGCGGCCGATCTCCGTGCAGGTGCCGCATTAGTCGTGGCGGGACTGACCGTTACAGAGGGTGTTACCGAAGTGACGGGTGTAGAACTGATCGACCGCGGCTATGACCAGCTAGTCCCTAATCTGCGTGCGCTGGGTGCTGACATTTGGCGGGAAGCCGAATAAGTTGTTGCTTACCCGCATAAGTCTGGCATAACAGGGAATACTGTGTCAGTAAGTCTATCATTTTTGCTGTATTTCATAGATTCCAAAAAAATTGAATAGGTGGTTATTTTATTATGGATTTGCAAATTGCTGATTTGGAAGGGATGAAGCTGACAGAGCTGTACAAGCTTGCCAAGCAATATCAAATTCCTTATTACGGTCAGTTGAAGAAAAAGGAATTAATCTTTGCGATTCTTAGGGCGCAGGCCGAACAAAGTGGATTGATGTTCATGGAAGGCGTGCTTGAAATTCTGCCCGAGGGTTACGGCTTTCTACGACCGATCAATTACTTGCCAAGCACAGAAGACATCTATATATCTGCCTCACAAATTCGTAAATTTGATTTGCGTACCGGGGACCTCGTCTCCGGGAAGTGTAGAACTCCCAAGGAAAATGAACGTTACTTCGGTCTGCTTCAGGTCAATGCGGTGAACGGAGAGAATCCTGCAGTCGCAGCTGAACGCCTCCATTTTCCGGCACTAACTCCACTTTACCCACAGACTAAGCTGGTGCTCGAAACTTCCCCAAATCACTTATCTACTCGCATTATGGACGTGCTGGCTCCGGTTGGTTTAGGACAGCGTGGTCTTATTGTTGCTCCACCTAAAGCAGGTAAGACCTTGCTGCTTAAGGAAATAGCCAATAGCATTTCTACCAATAACCCCGAGATCGAACTGTTTGTGTTACTGATTGATGAGCGGCCGGAAGAAGTTACCGATATGCAGCGATCAGTAAAGGGTGAAGTTATCGCCTCTACATTCGATGAGCTCCCGGAGAATCACATTAAAGTAGCAGAACTGGTGCTGCAACGTGCATTACGGTTGGTGGAGCATAAAAAGGACGTCGTTATTTTGCTTGATAGCATTACACGTCTGGCACGGGCATACAATTTGGTTGTACCTCCTTCAGGACGTACGCTTAGCGGGGGGATCGATCCGGCAGCTTTCCATCGTCCCAAACGTTTCTTTGGCTCCGCCCGGAATGTGGAGGAAGGCGGAAGTCTGACGATTTTAGCTACTGCATTGGTAGATACAGGCTCCCGTATGGATGATATTATATATGAAGAATTTAAGGGTACAGGCAATATGGAGCTTCATCTGGACCGGAAGCTGGCGGAACGCCGGATATTCCCTGCGATCGATATTCGCCGTTCCGGCACACGCCGTGAAGAGGTGCTATTGAACAAGGAAGAACTGGATACAATCTGGGCTATTCGCAAAAACATGAACGATTCTTATGATTTTGTCGAAGGATTCCTGAAGAAGCTGCGAGATAGCAAGACGAACGCAGAATTTCTTGCTTCGTTTGATGCTTCCGTGAATTCGTCTTCCAACAGCGGAGCACGGCGTCCGGTGCGTACAGGAAGCGTTTCTTCACGGACGAATTCCACCTCCTCGGGTGCGGGGAGCACAAATGGCAATAACGCCTAATCGTGAGTGTTCAAAATACAATTGATGGACTATGCAAATTGAAGCAAGAGGAGAACAACATGTACTTAGTGTATGCAGATGAGCAAGGGCAGGTCTACGATCACCCCTCATTGTACGGGCTTGCTCGTAGTGCGGATATGATTGTAGAGATTATGGAGGATGAACTGATTCCACTTCCGGAGGGGGCTACCCTGGTAGGGCTGCCGTCTACCCGGCCCATTGGCATGGACCCGGACACCGGTGAAATGAAGCCGCTCCCTGGCGATGTGCAGGCAGTAGGCGCTCTGCTCCCACAAGGCTATACACGTCTTTGCCTGCCGGGGTACGTGAAGACAGATAAGGACTATAAGCTTCCTTTGTTTGGTTACTCGGCGGTTGTGTGGAAGGACGGGCAGTTTTATGTTACGGCTCGGATGTCGGATGATCCCGAGAAATGGAATCCACTGAATTGCGATCCACTTGAGCTAAAAAGCCAGGTCAAATCCTATATTTCTCGTTACCCGGATAATCGTCTGTACGAGCATTTATCCAATTGTGCACTGGGATATGAGTGCTTGACGGCCTCCAATACGTTCTTGAACCGCTGGGAGGGGGCAGTGCCTGTCTCTTATTCCTGTAATGCAGGTTGTTTTGGCTGTATTTCCGAACAACCCGACGATAGCGGCTTTGTATCGCCGCAGACACGTATGAATTTTCGCCCGCGGGTCGAGGAACTGGTGGAGATCATGCTGGAGCATCTGACAACTCCGGAATCTATCATCAGCTTTGGACAAGGCTGTGAGGGAGAGCCCTCAACCCAGGCTAAATTGATTATCGAATCGATCCGTGAGG
Organism: Paenibacillus sanguinis 2301083 = DSM 16941; assembly: GCF_000374825.1. Lineage (GTDB taxonomy): Bacteria > Bacillota > Bacilli > Paenibacillales > Paenibacillaceae > Fontibacillus > Fontibacillus sanguinis. The sequence continues at coordinate 6,503 of NZ_KB895396.1, read as the reverse complement.
TTCGGCGTCAGACGGATATGGGCTACATCAACATTAATACCAATGCGGGCTTAAGCGATCATATCCGCGGTATCGTGGACGCGGGTCTGGACCTCATGCGCGTAAGCACCATCAGCGCACTGGATGGGCATTATAATGCGTATTACAAGCCGCGTGGCTACACGCTTGCCAATGTGGAGAAATCATTGCGTTATGCTGCGCAGCAAGGTGTGTACACTTCTATTAATTATCTGATCTTCCCGGGAGTTACCGATCGGGAGGAAGAAGTCGAAGCCATGGTCGAATTTGTTCGGCGCTCCGGTGTAAAGCTCATTCAGCTGCGCAACCTTAACATCGATCCCGAGAGCTATTTGGAATTGATTCCTAAGGCGGAGGGAGAAATATTGGGCATGAAGCAAGCTATCGAAATTTTCCAGCACGAGTTGCCTGACGTAGTGATTGGTTCCTATACTCATGTTCCTCCGGCTGAACTGGCTCGGGTCAAGGTTCGTGGATAAAACAAGCGATTGCGTCAAGAGATGGGCCGTGCTATAATTCGTTAGTGTATCATTATAACTCTGTGCACGATTGAGGCTCAGGGCGGAAAGAGGTGAAAGTGATGAACGAAGCAATTCAACCGAAATATCACGTAACTACGGTAACATGTGCATGTGGAAATACCTTTGAAACAGGTTCCGTGAAGCAAGACCTGCGCGTTGAAATTTGCTCCAACTGCCATCCATTCTTCACAGGTAAACAGAAATTCCTGGATGCTGGTGGACGTGTGGATAGATTCAAAAAGAAATACGGCATCTAAGATTACGTTAAACAACCATTGGACGAGAACGTCCCTTGCCACCAACTGGCAGGGGACGTTTTTTTTTACGGTCATGATTCTTGATCTATTTCTTGAACTCCACGCTTTGTTTGAGGCTGGTCCATTCTTCATTCTTAATGATACCTAGGCGCCATAGAGCGATGCCTTTAAGATCATGCCGCTTTGCCAATCCGACTAGCGTCTTGACGGAGGTCTGATTCTCACTGTTCATATTCATCCCGAGAATAAGCTTGTTCTTGGAGGTTTCCTTAAGCGCAAGCTGAATCGCTTCTTCAACCTTGTTGGCAGGCTGCGGTTTATTGCTGTTGTCGCCTGGCAAATAATCATACGCCATAATGACCAACTCATCGGCAATCGCGCCCAGTGCCTTATAGTCGTAACCTTGGTAGGATGAGTTCAGCGGATGTAGTGCCAAGGCCAGCTTCAGGCCCGAGTTCCCGGCCTGCCGGGCAAGGTCTTTGACAAAGGAGGTGAAGGCTTGTCTTGTGGATGTTTTGTCTGTCGTTAGTCCAAGACCCTCAAAGTCTAGCAAAATACCTTGAAAGGATTTGTCCTTGGCCGTATCAATCATGTCCTTGATGACTTGCTCGCGGAGTGTAATATCCTCGATGATTTTGGTCAGTTCACCCTGGGTATCTCCGGCATAGACCATCAGGTAAGGCAGGGTGCGATCATTAGCGGCTTCCTCAACCAGTGAATCGGGTGTAACATCCCCGGCGGCCTGAGGTAACTTGTAATCGTCCCCTGTAAGTGTGAATTGGCCGTTTTTGTCGATGCGGCTCCAGCCGAAAGCAACGGCATCGAGGCTTGGAATAACGTCCACTTCCGAATAGGAGGAAATGGCATAGAAGCCCAGCGTATACAGACGTTTTTGTGGAGATATGATGGAAACGGTGCGTGTAGCCTGATTCCAGGCAACTCCGGCCCCGAATTGCTGACTGAAAAAACTGAGCGGGATCAAGGTATTCCCATTGATGGAACGTGGTGCAACGGCTAGCGTAACAGAGTTATTGTTAACCTTGGCGGTATTGCTATCTAAGGTTAACTCGACTCGCAGCGCTCTAGCCCCTCCTCCTTTGACGGCCGTAATGGCTTTCGCTGCTTGATTCCAGGTCACGGAAATACCCAGAGCTTCCGAAATGGACCGGAACGGCACGAGCGTGGTTCCATTAACGATGACCGGATCTCCAGAGAAAGCCAGAGGGTAGCCGTCCAATAAGATTTGTACAGGAGCAGCCGCACTTGACTGGGATGGATGGATGCCGGCTATGCCTCCAGCCATGAGTGTGGCAACCAGCAAGAGTTTTCCAATCTTCTTCATAATGCTCTCCTCTCTCATGATATGTCATCTGTTTTCTATTCTATTAATATATCAAAATAAGGTGTCGAAATCTAAGTAGAGCTGTAAAAAATCGGCAGAATCAAGCGTCCGGGGAGCGGCGGTTGCAATTTGAACAGGCATGAGATATACTTATTTTCACCGTGCTAGACGGGGAGGTAGCGGTGCCCTGTAACTCGCAATCCGCTATAGCGAGGTTGAATTCCTGTTAGAGGTCTTGTCGATGTGAGGTCTGGTCTTTATGGCTGGCGTTGACGGACGGGTCCTCCGCAAGGAGCGCCTGTGAACCTGGTCAGGTCCGGAAGGAAGCAGCCATAAGCAGTATTGTTCCTGTGCCGGAGGGTTGCCTGTTCTGAGCTATGGCATAAAGGTGCCGCTCGGATCGCAATGATCGATAACAGGTGCACGGTAATATTAGGATGACACAAGCATACATCTTTGTCTGTGGACAAGGGTGTTTTTTTTGTACATAGACCAAGGGGCTATAGTATAATAAGGAAACGACATCCGTCGTTTATGGAAAGGAAGAGGTGCCGCATTATGGAGCATATTGCGCTGTACCGTGCTTGGCGGCCGCAGTCGTTCCAAGACATGGTGGGGCAGCAGCATATCGTCCGTACGCTACAGAATGCCATCCGCGAGCAGCGGTTGTCGCATGCTTATTTATTCAGTGGACCACGTGGAACGGGTAAGACCTCAACAGCCAAGATTTTGGCCAAGGCCGTGAACTGTGAGAGAGGACCAGCGGCAGAGCCTTGTAACGAATGCGATGCGTGCCGGAGAATCACTACTGGTGCCGTAATGGATGTGCTGGAAATCGATGCCGCATCCAACCGCGGGGTGGAAGAGATTCGCGATCTGCGCGAGAAGGTGAAATACGCCCCTACGGAAGTGCGACAGAAGGTTTATATTATCGATGAAGTTCATATGCTGACTACGGAAGCATTCAATGCGTTGCTGAAGACGCTGGAGGAACCTCCGCCCCATGTGATGTTCATCTTGGCGACAACGGAACCTCACCGCCTTCCGGCTACGGTGATTTCGCGATGTCAACGCTTTGACTTTCGCCGGGTTTCATTGGAGGAACAAAGCGCCCGTCTTCGGGTAATATGTGAGCAGGAAGGCATAGAGGCCGAAGAGGAAGCCATTGAATACATCGCCCGTCTGTCGGATGGGGGGATGCGGGATGCGTTAAGCATTCTGGACCAGATTGCTTCCTTCTCAGATCGACAGGTCTCTTACCAGCAGGTCTTGGATATGACCGGAGGAATCGCTTCGCGGCAATTTGCCGAGCTTGCGAAAACTTTGCTAGCCGAAGATGTTGGCGGCATGCTGCAAATGATTGAAGGGTTCATGCAAGAGGGAAAGAGCGCCGATAAGTGTATGGAGAATCTCCTCTACTACTTCCGTGATTTGCTGATGGTGAAGTTGGTGCCGCAGGCAGACAAGCTAACGGAACGGGTATTGGACCCGCAGGACTTCGCTGAAATTGCCCAGTCCTTCTCCAAGCCCCAGCTATTTCGCATTATTGACACCCTGAATCATTATCAGACAGAAATGAAATATGCTGTTCAGCCGCAAACGCTGTTTGAGGTGGCGTTGTTGAAAATCTGTACGTTGAATGGTGAAGAGGCTAAGGAGCAACCAGCGCAGGCCCGTGCCACTCAGTCGGCCGATGCTTCTGAGATGAATCAGCTAAAGCGCCAGATCTCTGAACTCGAAGCCAAACTGGAACGGGCGGTTCAAGGGGGGCTCTCCGCTTCGGGGGGAGGGAGCTCATCCGCATCCACCCAGCGCCCTGCACGAACCCAGGCTTCCCGAATCGCTTCCAAGGCCAAAATTCCCTCCGGTATGGAGCAATATCTTGCTGCTCGTACCAGTCCAGAATTTATGGAGATCCAGAACAAGTGGAATCAGGTGTTGCAGGCAGTCAAGGAAGAGCGGGTAACCATCCATGCCTGGTTCATGAATGGAGAGCCGGTCTCATTATTCGAGGATAAGGTATTGGTTGCCTTCAAGAATGATATTCATCGGGAGACTACGGAGAAGGCGGCGAACAAGCAGCTCATCGAGAGTGTGCTGGAGCGCAAGCTAGGAGCCCCATACCGTCTTGTTACGATGATGATAAAGGATTGGAACGATGCCATTCAAGGTACGTCTGAGCAGCCTGGCGAACCGTTTGCCTTGGAGCCTCCTCCTGAAGATGGCGGAGATAGTAAGGAACCCTGGGTTGACGAAGCCCTGAATATCTTTGGTGATGATTTGGTTGTCATTAAGGAATAAAAATCACAAAATGTAGGCTCGAATTATACAGATCATCTGAAGGAGATGTGAACAACGTGAATAATATGAACCAAATGATGAAGCAAGTAAAAAAAATGCAAGAGCAAATGCTGAAAGCGCAAGAAGAACTGGCTACCAAAACCGTGGAGGGCAGCGCCGGAGGTGGCGTGGTTACTGCTGAGGTGAATGGCCATAAAAAGCTGCTTGCCCTAACAATCAAGCCGGAGGCTGTGGATCCGGACGATGTAGAGATGCTGCAGGATCTGGTGCTTACCGCTGTAAACGATGCTTTGACCAAAGCCGAAGAACTGGCTAATCAAGACATGGGTAAATTCACGGGCGGAATGAAAATTCCGGGCCTGTTTTAATTTTATAAGCTGAAGGAGAGGCCCCATTGTATTATCCCGAACCGATCGCGAAGCTGATCGATGCGTTTACCCACTTGCCCGGAGTTGGTCCCAAGACGGCGGCCAGATTGGCCTTCCATGTGTTGCGCATGAAGGAGGACGATGTCATTGATTTCGCCAAAGCGCTGGTTAGCGTGAAGCGTAATCTGCATTATTGCTCTGTTTGCTGCAACATTACGGACACGGACCCTTGCCGTATTTGCCAGGATAAGACCCGCGATGCGTCGGTGATTTGTGTTGTGCAGGAATCCAGGGATTTGGTAGCCATGGAACGAACAAAAGAATTTAATGGCTATTATCATGTGCTGCAGGGAGCCATCTCACCGATGGAGGGTCTGGGTCCTGAGGACATCCGGCTTAAGGAACTGCTCAACCGTTTGAGCGATGAACGGGTTAAGGAACTCATTCTGGCCACCAATCCCAATATCGAAGGGGAAGCTACAGCAATGTATATTTCTCGGCTGGTGAGGCCGTTTGATATTCGTGTCACCCGTATTGCCCATGGGCTGCCCGTTGGCGGCGATTTGGAGTATGCCGATGAAGTAACCTTGTCGAAGGCGCTGGAAGGGCGCCGCGAGCTCAATTAACAAAATAATTAAAGCTTGTAAGAAGAACTTTAAGCCATTGGCGCAAGCCAGGGCTTGAGGTTCTTTTTTGCGTGTGGCAGGTTCTAAGTTTGTCCTCTTTTCGATACATATGGAATAAACCATAGGGGAGGGGAAGGACGATGAAAATCTGGAAATGGTGGGCTGCTAACCGAGTGAATAGGCTGTTTAGAGGAGAAATGCTTGAACATAAGCGTGAACTTTACGGTGAGGTGGCCAAGGCGCTTAAGGAGTGGGAGCGAGCCAACATTGCCTTTCAACAGGCGGTAGGGCCGGATGAGGTAGATGTGGCTATCTATACTCTTGAGGCAGCCGAACGGAGATACCAAATCCATTTAAAGGCGGCCAAGCAGGCCAAGCTGGATTGGGATGCTTTTCGTTATGGCTCGTTTTTTGGAGAGAGCTCTTAATTCTATATAAGGGAGGAAACCATGGTGAAGCTGGCGCTCGCAGGTGTTCTTATCGTATCATTGGTATCGTTGCTTTACATCCTGTTCTCGCGCAAGTTGGGGTTCGCTTGGATTACAAGACTGGGCTTGCATTTTGTTCTGGCTGCTTTGGGCATCTATGTCATTAATTTCTCAGGACTTATCACAGAAGCATATATCCCCCTAAACCTGGTGACGGTAAGCACAGTGCTTGTGCTTGGGCTGCCAGGGGTAGCATTGTTACTGGGCTTGAAGTTAATCATGATTTAATGGTTGACTGGGATTTGTGATATGTGGTACATTATAAATCGCTTCTCCGCTGGGACAAGCTTGCACCCGAAGCTGTACAAAGCTTTCGAGAAAAAAAGCTTGACTAACGGTATGCCAGCATGATATCTTATAAAGGTCGCTGCTGAAACGAAGCGATGATAAAAATGAAGGTTTGATCTTTGAAAACTGAACAACGAGTGAGTAAGAAATAAGAGAACGAAAGTTCTCGTCAGCAAGTTTACATGAGCAAGTCAAACAACACCTTTATTGGAGAGTTTGATCCTGGCTCAGGACGAACGCTGGCGGCGTGCCTAATACATGCAAGTCGAGCGGAGTGATTGGGGAGCTTGCTCC
>NZ_KB895395.1 GCF_000374825.1 Paenibacillus sanguinis 2301083 = DSM 16941 | reverse complement strand
CTTGCATATCCGACAGGCCTCCCCAGATAAGAACGCCATCTTTCCGCCCGTGCCTGCCCAAGTCTACGGCTACAGCCCTTGGCAGCTTTGGATTTCGTCATGTATTGGTGACTCATCCGACTGCAACCGCCTCCAATTGGATTCGTGTACCTCAGGCCGTGCTTTTGCCTCCGGCTTCCTTCAGATTCCACCTCACGGTGGACACCCTTGCCCTTGGCTAACGGTAGGCGCTTGCCAGCCCCCGCTCGGGACTTTCACCCTAGAGATGACGCCCATGCTGGGCGTACAATGAAAAAACACGCTTCTCCAGGAAACGTGTTTTGAGAAAAGTCTCTATATGTATAAATATATGATCATTTTAATATAATCACACACCAATGTTACAACTCCCTCATATATTCATATTCTCTTTTTGCTTCTCCTTCAATTGCCTAAACAATTTTTCCACAGTACTGATCCCGACATTTTTATACTTTGCCAGAATGACAAGTTCCCTCGGTAAATGTTCGACTCGCGTCATCTGATCCTCGTTAAGCTGTTTCAACAGATTAGGGAAGCCGGTGAATTGTTCTGTATTAAGTTGTATTTGAGATAATTCTTCCGTTACAACAATATAATCATCTTTAAAGAAAAAGAATAGCTCTCCGGGGCGCTCCATCATCAATTTTCTGCGGTTTTTTTCTTCTTCAATATACTGCTTCAACTCTTCAAAAAAGATTTCTTCATGCTTTTCATTATATCGTATGATATATCGGTTCAATCCTTCCACATTGTTCGGCAATTCGCTCATGATTCGTGCCTGTTGTACTGCTCCCAGTCGGACAAGAAATGTTTCGGATTTCTCAAAACGTTGCGGCAACAAGAATGCATCACGTAGAAAGTATGGAATGTCCACGTATTGGTCTTTGTATGTTATCGTGCGAACCGTTGTTAGTCCTGGCGTTATCGCTTCAGGAACAGAGATTGCTATAGCTGCCTCCTCTGCCGCTAGGCTCTCAGACTCCACCTTAGTTTTTCTAAGAGATGAGACAAGCAACTCCTCAACAGCCTTCAGACGTTCCTGAATTTCAACGATTCCTAAGGAAGGATTTTTTTGTGTCGATGGGTCTTGATAATTAGGGAAATCCAGACTCACTGGTCCATATACTTCAATATACCATTTCACAATTCGGTAAATTGATTCCCAAGAAGACAACGCCTCCGAATACCTGAACATTCGAGTGTCGTGTGCTGCTTCATTTCCTAGTTTGCGAATAGAATGGAGATCGTTTCGAATTTCTGGTGTGAGCAATTCACTTTTATTCAGTAAATCAATTTTCTCCAGAAACCCACTTCTCTGCTCCTCAGGCAGCTTCTCCGCTTGAATCACCTTCTGGAGTATGTTTTCAACAAAAGTTCTAGCATGAGTAAGCATCGTACGTGGACTGTTAAAAATACTGTTCTCCAATTCACGTGCAACATACGCTAACTCTTTAGATATAGGTTCTAAAAAATGATAATAATACGATTGCTGCTTTATTTCCATGATGTCTTCCTCCAAATAGCTTTTTACTCAGTGACATAATGGCGTCTGCCTTTATAATCATCATTCCAGATGGACTAGATAAAAAGAATCATAGACTACATACCTAATTCGACATACAACACATAATCCCTTTTATTATCCCACCCGAACACCCATTCGTGACACCCAGCTGTCACCCAACCTCCTGTACACTTGCAGTAAGCAAATACATAAAGGAGCCGATAGCTATGAAATACATCGTATTTGACCTGGAGTTCACGGTACTCCGTTCGCAGAAGCATATGGCGGAAACGATCGAGATCGGGGCGATTGAGCTTCAAGCGGATGAGCATGGGGAGCTGAGCATGACTGATTTGTACCACACTTATGTTCAACCTTCACGAAGTCCCCAAATTTCCAAGCTGACGACGGAATTTACCGGGGTCACTCAATCTGACGTGGATGATGCGCCTCTGTTTAAAGAAGCGATAGAAAGCTTCAAAGCCTGGTTAGGTGAGAATTATTATCTTTGCTCCTGGGGACCGGACGACAAGTATCAATTGGTGCGGGAATGCAACGCTAAGAAAATGGACTTGAATTGGATAAGGAACTACAATGATATCCAATTGTCCTACACCCGTTTGAACGGGGCAGACATTGGTCAGAGAATGGGCCTGAAGAAATCCTTGAAGGCCGAAAATCTTCCCTTTATCGGGAAACAGCACAACGCGCTCGACGATGCCTTTAATACGGCAAAACTGTTTAAAAGATACTTCCCGAGGTTCATTCTGGAATGCAACAACGCTGCTGAAGAATCTTTGTTCGAAACGAAAATCGTTTATTCAACCGACCCTGAATTGAAATACACACCCTTCCTCGAGCTTGCCAATTTGTTAAAAATCGCCCAATAGTCCAAGAGGCCCTGAAATAGGGCCCCTTTTTATGTTTTATAAAACGACGTATTCGTTCCCATGCAAAAAATACAGCCCTTGCTCTTTTACCTTGAGGCCAAATGCACGCTCCAGTTCGGACGCATAGGCTTGAACTTGCGGACGGTAGAAGTCGGAAAACAATTCCAGTTGTCCATCTGCATACATATCGGTTTTAAAGTCCACAATCACCCAGCCGTTCTCTTCTTCGAAGAGGAGATCCACAACTCCTTTAAGTAGCAGGTCAGGTGCTTTGCCATTCGGCTCAATATCCGCTTGATTGCCATTAGCATGACCATCGGATATATCTCCTTCATACGACCCAGCACCTATCATCGTTCGAAATGGAAGCTCTTGAAGCATCGTTTTGGCGGCAAGAGCGCGCCTCCAAATCTGGCTTTCCTTTACTTCTTCAAGCATGTACTTCACTTCTGGCATTAAGTTGGAATCCAACCCTTCTTCTTCAGCGATGACTGCGATATTGATGTCGAGTTCATCCTTGCTTCGTCCCCTGCCCAACAGCTCGATCGAGCGATGCACCGTGCTGCCGAATGCCAAACCTCTACCCTTTAAAGGCCTTGGTGGTTGAGTCCCTGCTTGTTTAGCTAACTCCGTAACAGATGCGGAACGGTAGGTCGGAATGGAAAGTTTCTCTCGTACGCTTCGACCTACACTCTCACTGTCGAATTGTTCCTTGCCTGCATTATCCTCAAGCGCCCGGTATTTCTCGGGCAAGACCGATTCCCACTCTACATCTTCCAGTTCCGGCGCCTCCTGCAAGCTTTCTGCAAATCCGCTCCACGGATCGATCGCCGGTTTGTCGGGATATCGACTGATGACGAGCAACTGCTTCGCACGCGTCGCCGCGACATACAACAGTCGTTCCTGTTCTGCGAGCATAAACACCCTTTCCCTTTCCGCAAGCTCTTGCCATCCTGGGGGCTGGGCAATGATTTCTTTCTGATATCCTCTTTTTCTAGAAATAACGAAATACCCCAGAGCTTCCGGCCCGCTCCGGTCGACGTACTCGGATGCGTCATGATCTGAATTGCCGCACGGAGCAGCCAAAAATACAACGGAAGCCTCCAACCCCTTCGCTTTATGCAAATTCATTATACGCACCGCATCCTGCTGCCCGGCGAGCAGATGGCTTCCCTCCAGCTTGCCTTCCTCAGCAAAATGCAGGAGCAGAGCGGTCAATTCCGCCCATCCCGCCGCTGCTCTTAAATCGGATTGAACTTTTTGAAGCAACTGCAATATAGTTCCTGCCCGGCCAAGTCCTCCTTTTCTCCCCACCGCTACCGGCAGCAAGCCAAGATCTTCTACAATCCACATCATCGCCGCCCAGGCAGGAAGCGACCCCACTTGTCTGCGGTATCCGGCTAAACGCTCCAGTGCATCAAAAACAGGTAGAGAAATAGCCGAAACCTTGTCACTCTCCGGTAAAAAAAGATAACTCAGCGGGAAGCCTTCCATTTTATAATGGTAGAGCGCATGGTCGCTAACTCCAAATATCCCCCGAATGGCGGCTAGTAATGCTATTTTATCGTCTGGATCATTCAAGCATTGAGCCAGCAGCGTCAGCATGCCGATCTCCTCGTATACCGGAGCTCCTCCGGCAGTAACCGCGGGCACACCATATAGCTCCAGGTATTCGGCATACAGAGACAGAAATTCCTTTTGTTTCAGCAAGATTAGAAAATCTCCTGGAACAGCCTGACGACAGACATAACCTTCCGCAGATCGCTCCTGGATCTGCAAATTCTCGGCGCAGGCCCAAGCAATGTAGCGTGCAATCCGGTTTGCATCTACCTTAGCGATAGCCGCTTTGCCGCCGGACATTTTTTCGTGCGTAATAACCGTTGTGCCGTGCAAGGCCATCACAAATTTCCCGTTCACCTCTGTCGGATTTGGCAACTGGGTCTCCATCTCAGCATAGGCCGCCTGATGCTCTGTCTCCCACTCCGGAAATCGCGGCCGAAATACTGAATTCACAAACTGCCCGATCGCATGAACGGAACGGAAATTAGATGTTAATTGTACGCATTCGCCGCACCCGGCAAGCTTGTTTTTTACAAAATTGTAAATAGAAATATCAGCCCTTCGGAAACGGTAAATCGACTGCTTGGGATCCCCAACGATAAACAAGGAACCCGGTTTCGGAGTCAACTTTCGCCAATCCGCTTCCGTCGTATCGTCCCCAGTCAATCGAAACATGATCTCCGCCTGAATCGGGTCTGTATCCTGAAATTCATCGACGAACAAACGGGTATACTTCCTGCCGAAATACTCCCTTACATGCCGGTGTTCCCGCAGCAACTTGGCTGCACGCATTAACAAATCCTGAAAATCCATGACCCCGAGTTGATTCCGCCTTTGCTCACAGTAGCGGATGATAGGGAGCACCTGCTCAATTAGTTTTGGGTACAAGTATTCTCGCCAGGCATTCAAAAAAGGAAAAAGCACGGTCACCTGCCAATCGTGAAACCGTTCCTGAAACGCCTTGCCCATCGATTTATCACTCCAGCGGCTTTGCACGACCTTGATACTTCGTTCAAAAAGAAACGCAAGCTCCAGTATGCGCTGATCGTCTGCAAGCCCGTGGAGCGCAATCTTACGCTTACCTTCTTTGATCATTAACTGCAGATTGTCCCAGTCCTTTTCGGGCTGGATCGTTGGAATGTAAGGATAAGCGGCTTCAATCAGCCCGGGAAGCGACAAGCGAATCAAGTCGAAATCCGGGCGGGTACCACAGGCGGTTTGCACCTGCACATCACGGTACCCGGAGACTTTGTGGTATACCTCTTTCAGTTCCTCCACCTGAACATGCAGTTCTTCCAATTCAGGAATCAACAGGCCCTCTTCCCGGCTCCTCAGTTGCAATAAATACTCATCCCAGCATTGATCCTGCAATGCCGAAGCCTCTTCTTCCTCCAGTTCGCGAAACATCGGATCAATCCCCGCCTCGATAGGCCGTTCTCTAAGTAGTCTCCCGCAAAAAGCATGGATCGTCCCGATATAGCATTGCTCGATTTCTTTCAACGCAACCTCGAGCCTTTCAAACTCGGGGTTACTTGCGGTTCTGATCCGTTTTTCGATTTCCAGCCGGAATCGGCTACGTAATTCATCCGCCGCTTTTCGGGTAAACGTAATCGCCGCTATTTGCTCGACTGTAGCTTTGCCGGACTCGATCATAGCCAGCATGCGGCCAACGAGTGACGTCGTTTTTCCAGAGCCCGCGCCAGCCTCTACCAGGAGGGTCGTGTCCAGATCAGATAATATCCGCTCACGCACAATTTGATCGTTAAGCATAGGCGCTCACCTCTTTCCAAGCCAATAGCAGTTCATTTTGTTCATTTTCCCATTTCGCCTTGACGAGATCACCTTGATTGCCGCAAACCGGCTTGTAGGGGCACCATCTACACGAGTCGGCATGGGGTGTTCCTAGAAATACACCTGACTCAATGGAATCAAGCAAACGTTTCACTAATTGAACCAGCTCAAGCTTACGGTTTTGCACTCTTAGTACTTCCTCACCTTTTCCCCGTTCTGTAGGAAAATAATAAGCCGATTCGATCACCCTTGCTTCCGGATCCAACCGGGTTTGCCTAAGGTATTGCTCTACCGCCACTGCATACAAGGCGTGCTGCAGTTGCGTCCCGCCTGCGAAATAGGCGTTCTCTCCGTATTTTCGGGGATTGCCGGTTTTGTAGTCGTAAATTTTGTACTCGTGCGGACGCAGCTCATCCACCCGGTCGACGAACCCCTTCATATATAAAACTGTTTCACTGTCCAATACCACTTCTAACGGATGATCATCGGTTGAAAGCGACAACTCGAACCATTTCGGCAACGTTTGACGTTTCAGCTCCGTTTGATAAAACACTTCCACGTCTTGATGAATCGCCTTACATTCCTGCTCAAACACATGCGGGGATGGGGGCGGGATACGACGTCTATATTCGCTGATAACTTCATCGGCAAGGTGTTTGATCCGTGAATAATCATGCTGTAACGTACGATCTCCGATCTCATTCTCTAGATGAAATTCGACTCTTTCTTTTAAATACCGGTAAAAAATCACATGAAGCAAGCTCCCTCGATCAGCCGGACCAAGCCAAATATTGCGATCGAAGACTGGGGTATCCTTTTCTCTAACCTTTAATATAGAGCCATAAAAGAACCGCTTCGGACACTCTGCATACCGTTCTAACTCCGTAACGCTTAGGTGGATTCCCGAATTGCCCCGGTAACGGATCGCCATTTCTCCATGCGGTTGGATAAGACCATCAGCTTCGGTCAACGTGTCCCCCTGTACTTCTTTCCTGAGCCCGATCGAACATGGAAAAGTAGCGCTCAGCGCTTCATCAACAAGAAAAGCCTTCCCCTCCGCGACCAACCGTCCCAGCCAGAAGTCTGACCGGTCAAGCCGGTTTCTCGACTCATCCTGATTACAATCCTCTTGCCAGGTCATAAATCCAGCCGGTATACCGAGAATAGCATTCATCTCCGAAAAATCCATATCTTCATTTTCCGTGTACCCGCGGCAAACTTGGAGCAATTCAAAAGCAGCATAATTGTCTTGCTGATTTACAGGGTCATAACTGCTGTAACTTAAGTTGACATATCCGCCGATCCCGCCCAGCCTTTCGGCTCTTTCCTGCTTAGCCTGCTTCACGGATTCCGCCATAGTCCGCAAACCGTCAATCCCTTTCTTTTCTTCGTCCAGCAGGATGGGATCTTCTTTCGCGGAAAACGACCAAGCCCCATCATCCATCCCTAAAATAAACGTATGCGTTCGGCCCGACTCTCCCCCGTTTTCCAGAGAGGAAATATGAAGATGTCCACTTTGCGGAGATGCTTGCTTAATGCACAAGTTCATCACCGAATCTTTGACGTAACGAACTGCCGATTCACTGGATATGGCGGAGGGCTCCAATATGATTAGACTATCCCGCTGTTCCTTTAGTGAAGTTAAAACTGAATGATCGTGGACATCAACGATATCCGTACAATTCTCCAAAAAGAGAACCAGACCTTCGAGTACATCTTGTATCGACCAGTTACGATCTTCCGGTAACCGAATCAGCAATTCCTTGAATAGTAACGACCAGGCGTTACATGCCGCTGCATGTTCTGGATTGCCAAAATGCTCCGTACAAATATCCAATAATTCATAACGTTCCCGGCCCCATCCAATCCCGCTTTGTTCCAGAACGCGAACCAACTGCAGGGAGGTCATATTCAGTTCACCCTTTTCTAATGATCGGGTTGACAAAACTCCGTTACGAAATGCCTGAATTAACACATCTACTCTGAAGCCAGAATCCAGCCATTCCAAATAAGCAATGGCGGCTTTCCCTAGGTTCGAAAATGACGTAGAAATTCCTTGAGAAAAAGTACACGGAATGTTTAAGTATTCCATTAAAGTATGTATCGTAACATAACTGCCGGTGTAATCTGAAAGGATAAGCTCTACTTGATCAAACGGCACCTCTTGCAAGTAAATTCTTCTAATGACCTCCCGTATCTCCGCCAGCGTACCCGCCGCCCTAAACATCTCAATTTGTCCCCGGTCATTTTGAGTTAAAGATTGTGGAAATAACCGCCCTTCCTGCCATATATAAAGTTTATTTACGGACAAACGATTAAGCATCTCTCGTTCCACTCGACTAAGCGATTCGTAATGAAAACTCGAAATCATATATTCTACCGCCGCAGGGTTACCTCCTGGCAGTAAGTCGAGCAACCCGGTCATATCCGTCCATGAACGTCGTGCAAGTTCCCGTTCATACATGCCTAACAAATTGAGAACATAACGCCCTTTGGACAGATTTTCAAAATCCAGAGGATTTAATTGTGCTGCCTTAATTCCCGCTAATCTCAACTCTTGTAACGCATTATGGAACCGTTGCACAATCCCGGCTGTTACACTTTCCTTGGGAACATACCCATTGTTTTCATGCATATGAGTCAACATCAGTTCGTATACAAGCCAGAAACCTTGCTCCCGATTAATCAGCCGAATCTGCCGGCGCGAGAGTTCCGATTTGGCATTTTGGACGATCAAAGACTCCAAAGTTACTGTTTCTACGTTCATCAAAGGTCCGTTCTCTTTACACATTCTGGTCAGCCATTGTTCTCCCTGCGCAAAGCTCCTGGCCAGAATTACCTTTTTGAGGAAGGGCTGTTCCTTACATCGTTCATATAGATGTTTCGAAACGTTTGAGTCCATGAAATACACCTCCAGCTTGCTATGCATTATGGTTCATTATACTCTTCACTAATGTCTTCACCTTGTCAGCGAATAAACGTTCGATACTGTAAAAAAAGAACTGCCCCGTTTTTCCCAGTACAGTTCTAAAAGTTTCATGCCTTGTTCACCTGCAGGCGACTAACTCCTCGCCTTAATGTCTGAATCATATAAGGTCATCCAGTCCGCCAACTGTTGCTTTAAAGTCTCCCTTGCTGAAGCCGGCTCTAAAATTTCCGCCTCCGGACCGTATTGCTGAATCCACATTAAAAATTCCTTTTCATTGTTGACAGTAACTTCAAAAAGCAGACCCCCGTCCTTCAAATCCTTCATCCAAGGCTGGACGAATAATTCCTCTTCCTTGATATAACGAGCCACATTCGGAGAGAACCGCACTTTGAACCGGGTATTTTTCTCGCCGCGATCAATCGACCAGGTGTTTTTCAAGTACTGCTTAAGATTAAAATCCCCCTTATCGAAGGTCTCCGTGGTAATCTCAACCTGCTGAAAACGGCTGATGCGGAAAGTACGAATTGCCTGCTTCAGATGACAATAGCCGATTAAATACAACCCTTGTTTGCGCGGAACGAGAAAATAGGGATCTACATTGCGTTCCGTTGTTTCGTCACGATATTGCGTATGGTAGATAGTATGCAGCGTTCTTTTCTCCAAAATCGCTTGAATCACCGGTTGCAAAAAATTAGGGCTTTCTTGGCGATAAGCCGGTGTCCCCATTTGAATAACATCCGCAATATCCTCAATGATGCTGTTTTGCTTTGATTTTTCCTTCAAATGCGTCCCCATCACCTTGTCATAGGCCGTGTCAAACCCGGGAGGCAACTTGTCCGTGTCCAAAACCGACGGCAATAAAGAAAAAGCAAGGGCCTCTTGCTCCGTAAAATTGAGCGGATACATAAAAAACTTGCCCATAAAGCGATAGCCCGTCCCACGTTTATCGTTAGTTATAGGAGCAATTAAATTTAATACATCCAAGTCCCGGTAGATCGTTCGAATATTAACGTTACATTTCAGCGCTAAATCGGCAGCAGAAATACCCGGATTAGCTTGAATAGCATTAATAATATTAAAAATACGGATGACTTTATCGATCATACGATTCTCCTAGGTAAATAGTTTTATTTTCCAATAATTATTAGTTTCTACATCGAAGAGGAATCTCCTTCCTGTCTTGCACTTTCCAAGCTTAGCAGATTTCTAGCATAACTTTTTATTGAATGAACATTCGGAAATCATAAAAAGCACTGTTGCCTCTCAATTGAGATCACAGTGCTTACAAGACAACACTTTCCACATGCATCAATGAGAATAGGAGCACGATTTCTCTAATCCGCTTATTCTGATTTTCTACAAATCTGCCACACAAGAAATATCATATTTTGACATAATTTCAGTTGGCATTCTCCATTTCTAAATATTCATTGCGTGCTTCAAGCTCTTTAATTCGAAGCTGGAGTTGTTCTTGTTCATTCAGTTCCTCTGGCTGTTTTTTACGACCTCGACGATCTTGCAAGGCTTCTTGTCCCATCGCTTTATATTTTTGCACCCAAGCATAGACCTGCTGGTAAGACACACTGTATTTCTTGATCGCTTGCTGATAATCTAAGTCATGGGCTATTGTGAATTGTACAATTTCAATCCGTTCTTCATAGGTGGTTCTACGTCCTTTATTCATACGAGCTATTCCTTTACGAGTAGGTTTGATTTCTTCTCTACAAGTATACTTGCTAATCCAATTCGATAAAACACTGTTACTGGAAATATGGTAGTGTTTTGTCGCTTCTCGTATCGAATAATGTCCTGATAACACAGACCGAATCGCAGCCTCCTTAAGATCTCGTGAGTATGTTTTGCAGACTCTGGATTCTTTTAATCCCTCACTTCCCTCTGCTTCATATTTCCTGATCCAATCTTTCACGATTTCTTTATCTACACCTAGTTGATTTGCTTCATAATGTGGATTCGAATTCTGCCTAAGACATTTTCTTACCACTTCTAATTTTATTTCTATTGAAATACGACTTTTTTTCGACATGACAAAAACTCCCATCCTTGTAGTAGTAGTTTTTGTTTTTTCTACTGTCTACTATGATGGGAGCATATCAGCGCCAAGGGAACGGGTTATTTTCAACAAAGTCTCTCTGGGAGGCTTCCCACCCAAAATGTTGTGCAGGGAGTCGGATGGCCGTCCGGCTCCTTATTCCTATCCTAATCATATCACGGGTGTTTCATTCAAGCAATTTTCCTCATAGACGATCCTGAGGATTCTCATACATCGTCTCTTTAACCGACTTTATTTTAAAAACGTATGACACTCCGTTCCTCAATCTTTCCCGTAGCCTGCTTATACACGTAATAAACCATCCGATCCAAGTTCACTAGGGCAAGTCCTCTTTCCTCAATCACTGAGTATGTATTTGAACCTAAGTCGCCATTCAGTCTTGCCCCATCAAAATGAATAATTTCAACAGGTGTATGCCCATGGATTACAGGTTTGGATTGGGTCAAGGATAACAGAGTTTCTTTTGGAATACTGTAAAATTCCAACTCCGAAATCCAAAGAATATCTCTACCCTGCTGATCAAGTGGCACGGATGGATTCAGTCCTGCATGAGTGAATACATAGTCTTCATCCTCATATAATAGCGGCAAGTTGCTTATCCATTCAATATACGCATTCATTTCTGCTTTGGAGAATGTCTTTTCGAAATCTTTCAGCGTCTCATGTCCATGACTCAGCCAAAACTTATCTCCACTCTGATAATAATCTCGCATCATCTCTTCATGGTTTCCAATTAACACTTGGACCTTCTCCGGATAATTATCGGACAGTTGCTTAATCGTCCTAACAACCTTGGCACTGTCTCTACCCCGATTTATCATATCTCCGCCAAAAACAAGCTGATCTCTACTGAAATCAATCTGAGCATGCTTCATCAAAAGCTCCATACCTTTGTAATCCCCGTGTATATCTGTCATAAAGAACCTCAAGACAACTTCCCCCATTGATAAATCAAAATTATCAAAGAAAAATAAATCTATTACTATCTGAAACAATTTCATAACTTCAAAGCCTTGATCTGTCAGGCTTTTTTAAGCATAGAAAAAGGAGAACCTCCCCAAATCTCGAAGTGTTAAGTACCAGCCAAACACAGAGATGAAAGAATGAACTACCTATGTCATATATACGACACGAGAGCTTGTTTACCCTGCTTATCAAATGGAACAAAAATCAAAGGCTGAACGTGAAGTTTGGGTCGCTCAAAAACAAGAAGAGAGCCAAAAGCCACTGTTCAAGAAAGAGACCGCTGCACAACCTAGCGAGCCCCTCCAGGTTCTAAGAGATGAAATGCCGATTGAGCCGCAGTGGGGAATCAAGAAAAATAGTGATGGAAAAAATGTCTTCTGGTATGGCTATAAAGATCATCTTGCCGTAGGGACCAAAAGTCAATATATCCTTGGGGCCCTGCTCTCTTCCGGGAATTTGAACGATGGTAAAGCCGCGATACCGCTTCTAAAAGGAGTGGCTTTGCAGTATCCGCATTTTCATTTCAACTATGCAACCATGGATGCAGGTTATGACTATGAGCCCATCTATAAGCAAGTTCGAGAAGTGAAGGCACATGCAGTTATCGCGTATAACCGTCGCCGAGAATCCAAAATTGTCAGATTTGACGAACACCTTGCCCCTACTTGTGTGAGAGAGTATTCGTACCGTTAACGACAGCTACGACTCGAAATATCAAAAGCTTAAATACGTTCGGCCGAACGAATGTGAGAACTGTCCATTAGCGAGATGAAGTTCACCCGTGATCTTCGAAAATATACCGCTCCGGCCCGCGGTTCAAAACGTTGGAAGGAGATTGCTAAAGAACGCCCTGCAGTCGAGAGAGTAAATGCTTACCTCAAGGAATTTTTTCAGTTGAACAATGTGAGGCATCGGACAGGACAAAAAGCAAAAGCACATTTCAACTTGGTAACGCTGGTTTACAATGGCACGAAGTTGGCATGTGATCGTCTAAATCGCCACTTACAAGAACAAGTATCATAATTTTCGAAAACAGTATTGCTCAAATTCGGTTAGTCTACGATTTAGTAACATCCTTAGTAAAAGGCACAAAGTGTTGAAAACAAAGGATTTCTAGGTATCTTTGCGTTGCATTCCTACTACTACCTCCACATGTGTCGTATGCGGAAACATATCCACCGGAGTCACCTCGATGGTAGCGTAGCCCCCGTCCTCCAGCACTCGCAAATCCCTGGCCAAGGTGGCCGGGTTGCAGCTCACGTACACGACGCGCCCCGGCTTCATCTCCAGAATGGTGTCCAGCAGGCGCGGGTCGCAGCCCTTGCGCGGAGGATCGACGACGATCACGTCGGCGGTGATGCCTTGCTCCTTCCAGGCCGGAATGACATCCTCCGAAGCTCCCACCTCAAAGGTCACATGGCTCATCGCGTTCAACTCGGCATTGATGCGGGCGTCCTCGATGGCTTCCTTGACGATTTCCACGCCGTACACTCGCTTGGCATGCTGTGCCAGAAAGAGGGAGATCGTGCCGATCCCGCAATAAGCGTCAATCACGGTTTCTTGCCCGGTGAGTCCGGCGTATTCTACCGTTTTTCCATATAATACTTCGGTCTGAACCGGATTCACTTGAAAAAAAGAACGCGCGGAAATAGCAAACTTCACCTCACCAATGTAATCATAGATCACTTCCCGGCCCCATAATACACGAGTAACCTCTCCGAAAATAACGTTTGTCTGCCGTGTGTTGATGTTCTGACAGATGCCCACTACTTGCGGCAGCTCCCGGTGAATCGCCGCAATCCACTCTGATTCCTGCGGAATATCCTTGCCATTGGTGACAAGGACAATCATCATCTCGCCCGTACTAAAACCAACTCGGACCACCACATGACGAAGCAGCCCGTGGCCCGTTTCTTCATCATAAGCGCTGATTCCCAAGCGGCGGGCGATGTCCTTCACCGTTCGCACCATCTCATCATTGCTTTCATGCTGGATGAGACACTTTTCCATGTCAACGATGCGATGGCTGCCGCGGGCGTAGAAGCCCCCGACAAATTCACCATTCATTTCACCTACAGGAACCTGTGCTTTATTGCGATAACGCCAAGGCTCAGCCATTCCCAGTGTGGGCAGAACCGTAACAGGTGTTGTTTGCTCTGTACCTGCAGCCGTTCCACTACCCTCTGCTACGCGCAGCTTGCCGATCCGCTCCAGCGCATCGATAACATGCTGCCGCTTCCAGGCAAGCTGTGCTTTATAGCTTAAATGCTGCAACTGGCAACCTCCGCATTTATCATAGATCGCACAGGGCGCGTCCACTCGGTTCGTACTTGGCTCAAGCAGCTCCAACAGCTTGGCATAGCCGTATTGCTTCTTGGTCTTTAAAACCTTCACTTTGGCCGCTTCCCCCGGTAAAGCCCCCGGCACGAACAAAGTATATCCCTCGGCCCGGCCCACGCCTTCTCCATCATGGTTCATGCTGATCATCTCAAGAATGACCTCGTCATTCTTGGCAACAGGTAGCCCTGCATCTATATGGTTATTGGCTGTACTGTTGACGGATGATTTCCCAGGTCGGTGTTGGGACCGTCGTCCATCGGATGAACCCTGTGCTTGACCGCGAGATGGAGCATGTGAGCGGCCTTGCCGCCCTTTGGAGCCCCCGGTTGTTTTACCGGAAGCTTTGTCTTTTCGTTGCTTAATCATGAAGTGCTCCTTTATCTATAACCTGTTATATTTTGCATTTACTCATTATGGTGGAATTAGTAATTACCATATTAGAATCAGCCAAAATGAGTTATTCCGTAATTATTAGAGTTGTGTCTGAAAATGATCAAATTATTTCTGAGATTATCCAATATGAAGAGGAGTTCTAGCTCTATGCCCATGATCAATGCCAAGTCATATGGGCTCAAGCAAATCAACTAGATGGAAATCCTCCATCTAATTTACCCACTTTGCTTCATTTTCGCAAAATAGATGGAAAACCTCCACTTAATTCGGCAACTCCCCCCTATTTTTGCCTAAAACGGCAAGATTAGAGGGACTTTTTCCAGCTAATTCACCTAAAATCCATCCACTCGCCAAAATAACTGGAGGAATTCCATATAAACTCTTATCTTCTCCCCTTTGTGCCCCTACACTTTCATTTTCCAACTATTGTCCATAACATACAGCTACCTTCGCTTATCCTAACCTTTAATCACTTTCCGTGCTATGCCTGATCTCTCCCGCCCTCTTGTTCACCAACACAAACATGCCAAATCCCCCACCCATCCGGTGAGGGACTGATCAAGTTCACAACAGGTATTGGCACGCTTGTACAGACAATTATGGACTAGATTGTCAGGCCAAGATTAGTCAAGTCACATCGGCTAGATTAGTCAGGTCAGATCAGGCTAAATTTGTCAGATCAAAGCAGATCAGGTCAGTCAGGCTAGTTTGGCTAAACTGGCCAAAGCTTGGGCTTCATCGGCTCTGACATTGATTATTCGGAGTCAGCCCGGAGGACCGGGTTCTCCTAAGCTTGGTCAGTCTGGACTTGATCAGTCCGAACTTGACTCTGGCAGTCCGGACTGGCCCCCTTCCCGCTTGAGCAGTCCGAACTTCCCCTGCCCTGCCCAGTCCAGACAAAGCTCGCCCTGCCCCACTAGCTCGCACTACAAAAGCGCTAACCCCTAAGCAAAAATATGCAAATGCTGCGGCAGCACCTCGAACACGCCAGGAAGCTCGCCGCCGAGCTCGCCGTCCAGATTGAGCTGCACTTGCCCTGGGGAGGTCACAGCCATCCGCGATGTCTTGAAATAAGCCACATGTGGATCATCCAGATGATCGCCCCGCAGGGCTAGTGTTACCAGGCGGATAAATTCCGCCAGATTGCATTTCTTCACCGCAATGACATCCAGCAATCCGTCATCGATACGCGCGTCGGGTGCCAGCTTCTCAAAACCGCCCACCGAATTGCTGTTAGCGATCAGGAACAGCATGAACTCGCCTTCGACGATATCGTAGCCTTCCGCATCAATGATTAATTGCGTTGGCGACAAACTGACCATCTTCTCGACACCCTTCGCGTAATAAGCCAACTGTCCAATCAGCGTCTTCAGCTTGCTGGGCACCTCATATGTCAATTCGGTCAGCGTACCGCCGCCCGCAATATTAATGAAATGGCGGCCATTAACCCTGCCGATGTCTATGGGTCTGGTTTTATTTTCGATGACCAGGTCGCAATAATCCTCCCAACGCCGGGGTATCCCCATCGCGCGGGCAAAATCGTTGGTCGTTCCCATGGGGAACACGCCAAGCGGAGGCAAGTTGTTAAGCCCCGCCATGCCGTTGACGACCTCATTCAGTGTGCCGTCTCCGCCGGCGGCAATGATGATGTCATAGCCGCGCTCCACGGCCCAGGCCGCTTCCCGCGTCGCATCGCCTTCCCCTGTTGTCGCATGGCATGAAGTCTCGATGCCGTGACGGTCCAGCCGCTCCAGCACATCCGGCAGCAAACGCCGAATTTCCTCTCTTCCCGAGGTTGGATTATAGATCAGCCTAGCTCTCTTCATAAGGTCAACGCCACCTGATTATCATAATGTAAACAACTTCATTATATTCAATATTTGCTGTGACATCCAGCGAGCAAGCAAGGGGTGGGGCAACAGGGACTCCCCGGCATAGCGATACCCCTCATGGCCCTCCAGCCTTCCCGGGATCGTTCTTTTTGTAAAATAACCCGAGCTCAGGAACAATGGCGCCACCAGTACCTCCATGTTCCGCTCCTTTGTCCAATACCTGACCTTCTCGCTTAGCGTGTCGGGAGACAAAAACGCTACATCAGCAGCAGCCAGACCACTAAGCTGTCCAGTCCGTTCAGCCAGAGAGGTAATCCCCCGCTCCCAGCGCTGCAAAAATGCAGTATGCCGACTTCCATGGCCAACGAGCAGCAGAACCTCCCGCTCAGGCTTGACCGATAGCGTCTTGACCTTATCCCACACCAGCTCCGCCACCAGAGGATCATCATCTACAGGATCGCCAAAAAGCACCCGAGCCGAAACACGAAGTCGCTTCATTTCGGTTTCCTTCTCCGGCGCCGCCTTTACACCAAGAGCATAGGCAATTTCATCGATATGTGTACTGCCTGAGGACACAAAGAAAGGTATGACGATCATGTCCGTCACCCCTTGCGCCTCCAGCGAGTTGATTCCATCTTGAATAAGACGCCCCGGTACCAATTCCAGATAAGAGCTGTAGACTGGAAGCTCTGCAGGCAGGTACGCCCTGGCCGCCTCTACCGCCTCATCCACAAGGGATACCCAGTAATGATCCGCTGAACCGTGACTGATCACCAGCACGCCAGGCTTACGAAGAACACCCAGACCGGAAGATATTTCTTCCAGTCTGGGATGCAGCTTGTCAGACACCATATCTGCCACCGTGCTTAACGGCCCAGACGGTCCAGGGCCATTTTGTATCCATCATTTCCGTAATTCAAGCAACGTTTCACCCGTGAGATCGTGGCCGTGCTGGCTCCCGTCTCCGCTTCAATCTGGTTGTAAGTATTGCCCTTGCCAAGCATCCGCGCTACCTCCAGACGCTGGGACAGAGACTGAATTTCATTGACAGTGCAAAGATCGTCAAAAAAAGTATAGCATTCCTCGATGTTTTTCAACGTTAAGATGGCCTCGAATAATTGGTCGATTGACTTGTCGTTTAATTTTTTCAGTTGCACTCCATAATCATCCCCTAGAATTACTGTAACCCATTCTCATTGTACCTGAGGGGCATACACATTTTCAAGCATTAACGGTTTCACGCATCACAGAAAGAACGCCCAAAATCCGCAAACGCCTACCATGACCGGGACATTCGTCCATACGCCAAGTCCACCGGGCACATACAGTATAGTGATAGAATCGCCTAATTATAAAAAAGGACAGTGATATTATGCCACAACATTACGATCCACGGCAAAGCCAACTGCCCCCGTCTTATCCATACAGCGAATACTACCCTGGGTTGAATCCTTATGAGATCAAAGCCCAATCCTCAGCACTCATGCCCTTCTCTTCCCCGTCACAAGGGCCCACGCCCGTCAGTCCGGTTACACCCAAGCCGGCAGCCTCCGGTAGTGGTCTGTCCCTGCCAAGTATTAGCGACTTGAAGGGGATGGTGGACCGGCTGGGGGGGATCGACGGGATCCTGGACAAAGTGGGTCAGGTCCAGAAGGTCATGCAAACCGTGCAGCAATTCGCTCCTATGGCGAAGATGTTTACTGCCTTCCTGCCTGGCAGCAAAAACAGCTCGGCCGGAAGCATGGATGAGTACCGCCCCCGGCGCCGCAAGTCCGGCAAGCGCAAAAAGAGCAGTTCAGGAGGCTCTGGCAACCGTAAGCGCAGTACATCCGGCAAAAAGAGCACCTCAGGCAAGTCCGGTAAATCAGGCAAACGCCGCCGTTAATTCGGCGGCGTTGCTGCTTGGGCCTGACGTTGCCGCCACCCGATTCAGAACCCGTGGTGCGCCCTCACAACTATCTTATATCAGCAGCCATAAATTGGAGGCCTGACAATTCAAAAAAGCCAATCTCCAAAGATTGGCTTTCTACGCTGCATTACCTAGAACAACAATTTATAAATTCCTCCGGCCATCAGGAATACAATCGGAATCGTAATGACCCAAGCAATGACAATTCGCCCCGCCATTGACCAACGTACAGCGGAGAAGCGTTTGGCAGAGCCGACGCCCAGAATTGCCGATGTAATCGCATGCGTAGTGCTGACCGGCAAGTGAAACAGCGTAGCTCCAAAGATAACGGTTGCCGCTGAGATATCCGAAGCGAAGCCATTGATCGGCTCGATTTTGAATATCTTGGTCCCCATCGTCTTGATAATTTTCCAGCCGCCGATCGACGTTCCTAGCGCCATCGCCGTAGCTGCCGAAAGCTTAACCCACAGCGGTACTTCCATATGATCCTGGAATCCGGCTGTAACCAAAGCAAACGTAATAATACCCATCGCCTTCTGCGCATCATTTGTACCATGCGTGAAGCTCTGCAATGCGGCCGTGAGAATTTGCATCGACCGGAAGCCTTTGTTGACCGAATGCGGACTGCGGCGTGCGAAGATCCATTTCAGAACCATCATCACGATGAAGCCTAGTCCAAAGGCCAGCAGTGGGGAAAAAATCAAACCTTCAATAATAGTTTTGAATCCGCTCCAGTTCAACTTCTCAGATCCGGCACCGACATATACCGCACCCGCCAGGGAGCCGATCAAGGCATGCGATGAGGATGAAGGAATCCCGAACCACCAGGTAATCAGATTCCAGATAATCGCCGCCAGCAACGTAGCGATAAGTATCTCCAGACCGTTATCCAGCTTCGCGGGATCAGCCACGCTGCCACCGATCGTCTTGGCGACACCGGTGAACATAATCGCACCCAAGAAGTTCATGACCGCTGCCATCATAATCGCCGTGCGCGGCTTCAATGCACGCGTCGACACTGAGGTTGCTATGGCGTTAGCCGTGTCATGAAACCCGTTGATGAAATCAAATGCCAGCGCCAAGAAGATAACGATTAAAATTATCAGTAAACTCGTATCCATAGCTCTTTTGCACAGATGGCCTTCTCTCTATGTGTAATCCGCGCAATTCCAACCTCCCGGGAATCGAATATAATGAAAGTTCTTAAGAATTACGCATGATGATGGACTCCAGCATGTTAGCGACTTTCTCACATGCGTCCGTCGTCGTTTCAAGCCGTTCATAGATTTCTTTCTTCTTGATCAGCTCGATCGGATCGGTAACCTTCATAAACAATTCCTTAATGCAAATTCGCAGCAATTCATCGCCCTGGTTCTCCAAGTCATTCAAGCGTATCGTATACTCGCGGATAGCCAGCAGCTTCTTCTGGGATAGCAAGTGAACCGCCTTCTGAATCTCATAAGCCGATGTACGCAAAATTTCAGCAAAACGGACAATGTATTCATCCGGCTCCGTCAAATGATACATAAAGAAACGCGATGTTGTGGCCTCAAGCCCGTCAATCACATCATCCAGCGCGGTGATTAAATGCATGATGTCATCACGCTCGATCGGTGTGATGAAAGTTTTGTTCAGTTCGACAATAATCGTATGCGTGTACTCATCACACTGGGATTCGAATTCCTTCATCCGTTTGGCGAAGGCTTCAACATCCTTGAATTCCGCTACCTGCTGCGTAAAATAATCAGCCGAATGCACAATCGCATCCGCCATGTTCTCCAACGTCTGGAAGAAAATATCTTTCTTTCTAACTCGCATCAGGTTCCCCCCCTTTTCTCGGTATAGGCTACTTCTGAAAAAAATTTTACATAGCCTTGACTATCTTATCACAACCTTTTAACACATAGTTAATATTGTCGCAAACATTTCACCTAATTTCGCAAACATTCCCCACAATAATTCCATAGTTATCCTTATATAACCACAATATCTCATTTTATCTATTTTTTCTGTTTACTCTGCCTTTACATGACTGTCGAAATCAGGCGCATTCGGCACGATATGAATATAAGTATTTCCGGGAACCATTGGCACTTCCTGGTTATCCTTAATAAACCGGATAATGTCGTTGTTTTCCCGAATCCATCGTGCACGGACCACTTGTCCTTGCTGGAACAATATGGCCTCTCCCCCCAAGGTCAGGCCAACCTGCAACCGTCCGATATCGTCCAGTACCCGATGGTCTGCTCCCATCACAACTACGTTTGCAGCGGTAAGCTGCTCTCCGCTCTCCAGATCGTTATGGGGCTTCTGATTGATTGACCGTTTATATACACCGGCGGCCGCGTCAAATTCATAGCCAACCCGGTAGCTGTCTAATTGAAATTTGATCTCTAGCGTATTCGCTTTTTCCAAACTGTCGGGCCCTTCTTTTTCCGGGTAAAATATGTAACCTGACGTGCGCTCCGCTTCCGTCTCGAAGCCACGCTTCACAGCCCCTTCCAGCAAGGTTGCCACATTGGAGTACAAGTTATGGGGAGCCTTCCGGGACTTGTCCCGCCAGAAGTAAGAGCCGGCATTCGTGATCTCATCCAAATCATCCTTGCGTTTGGCCTGCAGAATCGCGTAAGCGTCATTGCTGGCACCCGCATGCACCGTGACCGCATGATGGCTCTCCCCCAAATCGATCATATAAGGACGGATGCTGCGGATGGGACCAATTTTGACGTTGTCGGCCTTACTTTGGTATATCGATACCAGACGGGTAATTCCGCCTTCAGCCAGCACCTCGTATACCAGATCGGCATCGATCAAGCCTGACTGTGGGCGGGCCGCAGGGGCATTGTTAATCATGATGGCCAGCGGACGCTGAGTGATTGGAACTTCCGAAGGCATTCCCGTCAGCGGAGCGATATAGGCAGGAGCCGAAGGCTCCACAGTTTCCTCAGATCCATACGGTTCAATCACCGGGGGAGGTGCAATTCCCTCTGCGGGAAGGGCCGTTTGACCTGCGTCTCCGCAGGCAGATAGCAAGATCAAGCAGAACAGCAGCAATATGGAAATAAGCTTGGATAATTTCAAAATGCGATTCCTCCGTTATTCCTGAATTTTCTACCATTGAATAACCTCTATTATACGTTGATTCGGCTTGCTCAGGGAAGACAAAGACCGAAGGGTTCAACACAACAGCCCTCTATATAACATACAAAAGCGCAGAGCCCGCACATACGGGTTCTGCGCTTATTTAGCAAGCTTAGTGGGCAACTATTCTCCGCCAAACCGCCAGCAATTCAGACTTAAGCTGCCTAATTGATAATCCTGAAACAGCTTGACTGCCCGGCGTTCATTATCGGCCGCGCCCATAGCATACAATAACGGTACAAAATGCTCCTTCCCATAAGAGGGAACTGCCATCCGCAAATGCGGGGCCTTGCGTTCATAGTCAAATAACGTCTGCAAATTCCAGCTTT
This sequence comes from Paenibacillus sanguinis 2301083 = DSM 16941, assembly GCF_000374825.1. Classification (GTDB taxonomy): domain Bacteria; phylum Bacillota; class Bacilli; order Paenibacillales; family Paenibacillaceae; genus Fontibacillus; species Fontibacillus sanguinis. The sequence continues at coordinate 34,767 of NZ_KB895395.1, read as the reverse complement.
GCAGTTGTTCACCGATCCAGTCGTCGAATTCGACCGCCCAATTAGCTGGTCCATCCGCCTTGCTGTCAAGCAAGCGCAAATTGTGCACCAGTCCACCGCTAGCGATGACCAGAATATTGCGGTGCCGCAGCTCACACAGCATTTTGCCGATAGCATATTGCTCCTCTGGCGCTCGCTTGGAATCTACCGACAAGGCGATGACCGGAATGTTGGCTTCCGGAAACATCAGCCGCAAGATGATCCAAGCTCCGTGGTCAAGTCCTCTTCCCTCCGAACGTTTGTAAGGCAGGTTGTGGTTCTGAAATATCGCTCCCACTTCTTCACTTAGCTCCGGGTTACCCGGTGCGGGATAATCGATCGTGTACATTTCATCCGGAAATCCGTAATAATCATGCATCGTCGTATGCTGTGCATCCGACGTTAGCCATTGGATCGGTGAGTCCCAATGAGCTGTGAACACCACGATGGCTCTGGGCGGCTTCAGCGTCTCTTGTCCCAATCGCCGGAGAAAATCGGTATAATCGTTTTGTTCAATAGCTAAAGTAGGTGATCCATGTGCGACAAACAATGCAGGCTGAGACATCACTCTCAAACCTCCCTACACCAGTATGGTTACACCTCCATTGTATCCTTTCAGAAAGTATTTTACCACTTTCATATGATCTGGGCAGGGTTCATCTTCTAAATCATCCAATTCTGCCATTCCACCTGAGCCGCCTCCAGCCCCCCCAGCCATTCCTTCGTCTTGCGGATCAGTTGTTGCTGATGCTCGCCCGTGGAAAACGTATGATTGGCCTGGAAAATAATATCCTTGTCGCAACGGCCTTCTGAACGCAACCAAAATACCTTCTGATACAAGAAAGCATAATCTGCCGGAATATCATCATCCGAGGTGCCATGCACAACCAGCACATCACCTGTAAATTTAGAAGCCTCCTGGAACGGCTGGAATTCGCCAAGGGAATCGAAATAGGCTTTAGTCAGCCCGTAGCCCAGATAATCGGCGATACCCTGCTTGACCGCCTGGTCATATACCTTCCGTCCAGTGATCTTCACAATATCACTGTAAGGGTATCCTACAGAGGCCCACAGTACCAGATTCTTAACCCGACGATCGCGGATCGCCGTTAGCAGGGCAATGGCTCCGCCCAGGCTATGTCCAATCAGGGCTACTCGGGTAGGGTCGATATCAAATGCCCCCAAGCTATAATCCAGCACGGCCCGAGTCTGGGCAATCAGTGACTCTATACCGTGTTCTCCGTAGCTGCCGCTGCTCTCTCCGCAGCCCAGATAGTCAAAGCGAACCACAAGATATCCATCCGCAGCCAAATCACGGGCCGTCTTGAGAAACAATCGGTCTACCCCGATTCGGTTGCCTACGAATCCGTGGCAGATAATGACGAGTGGAGCGCGTTGGCAGCGTCCCTCCTGCTTGCTTTGGAGAGGATAATGAATACTGGCCGCAATTTCCTCACTGGCATGCTTAATAATCATTTGTCTTTCCATATTGGCGCTTCCCCCTATCTGTTTCCTAACAGGAACTTTATTTAATTAATTCCGATGTGTTTAATATGATTTATGAAATGATCTTATCATTGCCGGTTGTCGGGTGTCAATCGGCTCCTTGCAGACAAGGTAAAACTTGCAGTATACTACGAGGGATAATCAGACCGGAAGGAGAACGCCTAATCATGAATTCGCAAAAGATGACCGGCGAATTGAAGCCGCTTTATCGGCAAATGAATCCGGATAACCAAGCTTATTTTAACCAAATGCTCGAATTTATCTACTCCGATGCCAACCCTTTGCCCGTAGCAAAAGGCGAGGAACTCCTGGTTGACCTGGCTCGGCAGGTGGTTCATAGCCAAAGCAAGGGAGTGTCTGCAGCAGATTTGTTCGGAGACGATCCAAATGCCTACTGTGAACAATTAGTTGATGATATGTCAAGGGGGAAACCTCGTACTCTGGGGGCCAAGATTCGCTATTATATTATGATCCCATGGGTGGCCTTGACCTGGATTTTCTTTATTTACATGATCACCGGCTTCTTCAGCAAATGGTTCAGCGGCAGCATGGACTACGTGGTAATCAGCAGTTCTTCTCTGCTCATTATGGCCGGCTTGTCCATCGTTCTTATTGAATTGGTGACCCGATTCCTTGCCAATCCCGGCAGAACAGAGCAGGAGAGTACCCAAGCTGGGGATTCTGCCAATAGAGTCCCCCATCGTCCCGCCGCACGCAGCTTCAATCTTCGCTCCTTTGGCCTTTATATCGGGATTGCGGTTGGCGTCATTCTCATCGGGGCACTACTTAACCGGATCATGCCGTCGTTCACTGTATCGCCCTGGGACAGCCTTATCATCTTTGTCGTTGGCCTGGCAGGACAATTTTTTTTCTTCAGCCGCCGGTCCAAATTATAATCACAGCATATCAAAAGGGGGCACTGCAGCCATGTACGGCTTGCCGCCCCCTTTTACTTACTCGTTGCTCATTGCATGAACTGGTGTCGGAGCCTTAATCTTGTCAATGACGATAATTCCGTCATACTGCTCCTTCGGGATAAACCGCATTACATTCGGCAGAACCTGTTCAGAGGTCATGCCGTCCTCGGAAGCATAAATCGGCCGGAACATCCAGGCATTTCGCTTTTCCTTCACTTTATGCTTACTCAAATCAATAAAGGAATTTGCGTAACCGCTTTGCATGATCAGGTGCTCAAGGCTTCCTTCTATCGCAGGCTTGATCGTAAAAGGCTTTTGTGAAGTGATCGTCACGGATGAGCCGCGATTCATGTAAAGTCCGATCACATACATTTTATCCTTCAGCTTCCGGTACGTCAGTTCGCCCATGCTCGTAAAGCTATAAATCCATTTACCGTCTTCCTTCACCCGCATTTTCGAGGTGTTTTTGGCCAGATGGTCATTGTGGGCCCATAAAATTACCTTTTTCCCCGGATACAGCGTCTGCATCACCCATTCCAGATTTTGTGTCATCAACTCATCCCGGGAAGAATAGGCATCCTTTGCCTCCTCCAGCCCGCTCTCCAGAAAAGCGACATGGTCGCTCAAGGATTTCAGAAAAATATCATCGATATGAGGCTGATTGGGATAAAAGGCTGCTAGTTCGGTACGGTGCTGCTCGACATACTTGATGACTTCATTATATTGAGGCACATATTTGTCGATCACAGCCTGCATTTCATTTTTGTAAGCCGGATCTTTGGCGAAAAGCTCGTATTTATCAAGAACTTCGTACCAATCCGTGATCGCTTGCAATTCCATCTGAAAAAAAGCTTTTCCCTTATTTAAGTCCAGCTTCGCAATTCCCTCGCCAATAAACTGGGTCAAATAAAAGCTCGTAAACTGATTGTCATACCCCGCCAGGTACAGTGGTTTGTCGCCCTTTCCCTGCTCTTTGATATAGTCGAACAGCTCCAAGGTTTCCTTGGAATGCCAGATCGGAAAGATCGAAGCGCCCATCATCGCCTCCGGGGTAAGGGAATCCCGCGTCTCGAATACGGCCGCCGCATCCCCCATCCCCGATTCAAAAGCGATCACGTCAAAATCCATCTCTTCGTGCAAAAATTTGATCAGCCTGGTTTTTATACTGCTGTATTCGGCCACCTGGTGAAAATTTTCCCCGAGGCTGACGACGGTTTTGTCCTTCAACAGCGGCTTTAGAAAGGCAAGATCGCTGTAATCCTCTGACTCCAGCGACGATAGCTGCTGGACGTTTTTCTTCAGCCATTCCATCTGACTCTGATCAATTGCGGCCAAAGCGTTGACGGGCGCCAACACGATGGAGCAGACCAGTACCAACGATAGCATCACTCCGGTCACTCCGGTCAGTTTATTGAACCCCATCTTCATATTTACCCTGTCTCCTAAGTTAAGTTTTCTAGATTTCCACTTTCCGGTTAATCAAATATACGGTTGCGAAGAACATCAGCCCCACAAAGGCTGTTTGGAATAAGGCAGGGCCCAGGCAATAAAAACCCTAGAAGTGAACGATGCACTTATCCCTCCCGTTGAACTCGATTCGATAAGCAATTTTTTCACCACGCTTCTATATTTGTACCCGTCTCTTGAGTAAATAGCTCATCATCCAGACAAACAAACAGACGACAACAAATTCAAAGAGGAACGGCCCCCAAGTCAGGACGGCTTCAATGGTCACTGCCCCCGATTCGGATTCAAGGACACCGGACATGAAGCCTGAAGTATCTTCGCTAAAGAACACATCCTCGACCCAGAACAGAACATACTGAATAATAAAGAAGGAAAGAATAGCTATCCAGATTCCGGCTTTGCCCCGAATGCTTACGCTGGCCCCGATCAGCATGGAGACAAAGATTACTATAATCAGCAAAGTATATAACCATACAATTTGTCCAACAACTAATAACCAGTCACCCAGAACAAGGGAGTTCACTACTTGTTCTAATCCAAAAGGGTAATCCGAGAATTGAAAATACAGTCCACCATGAATGGCCATGATCCCCAGAAGCACGATTAGAACGAGCCAGCTTAGCAAAAGGGGAGAAAGTATCGTCCATACCGGGTGAACCGGCAATAAACGCCAATGATAAGCTCTGATGTTGTAGCTAAATGTCTTGGAGACCGTGACAATCATAATCATCACTGCCGCCACATACATCATGATGCTCAGCGCTACAGTCCCGGCGTCTATCCAGTTGCCATAATGCCCTACAGTCGCAACAACAATTTGAGCAACAATAAGTACGAAGAATACGCTCAGTAAAGTATTGGCATTCCGTTTCCATTCGTATTTCAATAGCATCATCATTCTGCAAACACCTCTTTGAACATGTCGTCAACGCTTTTGCCGTATTTAATCCTCAGGTTCTCCACTTCCTCCTGCATCACTACTTCTCCATCGCGGATGAAGACAACCTCGTCAAATATCCGTTCAATGTCCCGCACCAGGTGCGTAGAGATCACGAGACTTGCGTCCTCATTATAGAACTCCACAATGGCGTCCAGGATCTTGCCTCTGGCTACGGGGTCTACACCGCCAATCGGCTCATCCAGCAAATACAGTCTGGCATTTCTCGATAACGTCAGGGTCAATTGCAACCGTTCATTCATCCCTTTGGACAAGGCACTGATTCGGTCATTTGCCCGCAATCCCATGAAATCAAGCATCATCCGAGCCTTCTGCTGGTCAAAATCGGCATAAAAATCCTGATAGAAGCTGATGGCATCACGCACCTTCATCCAGGATTCCGTTAACGGGCGGTCCGGCATGAAAGACACTAGCGACCTCGTTCCCAGGCCCACTGGCATACCGCTGACCAGGATTTGCCCCTGTGTAGGATGGATCAGCCCAGCGACCGCCTTCATCAGTGTGCTTTTCCCGCTGCCGTTCGTGCCGAGCAATCCGATAATCTTGCCTGGGTTCAGGTTCAGTGAAACCTGATGCAGAGCTATCTTCCCCCCGTAAGTCTTTGATACTTCACGTACTTCCAGCAATGGATTCATTTGAGTTCCCCTTTCTGCTGCGGTTCTTTCGTCTTCACGGCTTCACTAACGATCGTAGCGATATCTTGACTGGAGAAGCCAAGCTCCTGCATGCCACCGATGAAACGGTCCAGCAAATCTCCCGCCATTTCTTTTTTGATACTCATAATTTTCCCTTCCTCACTCGTCACGTATCTGCCCAGCCCACGTTTTGTTTCCACAACAGCTTCACGCTCCAATTCCTGAAAAGTCCGTTGCACCGTATTCGGATTAATTTGCAGCTCGGCTGCAAGCTCGCGTACCGAAGGAATTTTATCGCCGGCCTTCAGTTTGCCAGTCACGATCTCGCGCTTTAAATAATTCATGATTTGTAAATAAATTGGTAAGTTATTGTCAAATTCAATGCTCATGATTCCGTGTGCTCCTTTCCGCCGTATGCCGCAGAACTGCGAGCGGGCAGATGCTCACAGTTAAGAGCAACTTCATTTTCACTACGCAGTATCCTTTTTTTGGAATATAATAAATCCGGCTCCTGTTCATCTGTGATTAATTTATTCATCCCTTTATTGTATTGGTGTTATAGTTAAATAGTACACTAGTAGTTTGGTGTTGTAAAGTGCCATTTCAAAAAAAAGAAGCTGTCCTTAAGGGACAACCTCAATCTCATCCTGCTCCTATCCATGTATCAAATTAACAGATTAAATAAATTCAAATCCCGGTTTAGCTCCGTATAAGCAATACCTTTCGACACCATGCGTTCTACCAAAGCCGCATAATCAGCCTTATCGCTTAGTTCAATGCCGACCAGAGCCGGACCGTTCTCCTTGTTGTGCTTCTTGGTATATTCAAACCGGGTGATGTCATCGTTTGGTCCAAGAACCTCTTCCAGAAATTCGCGGAGAGCGCCTGCCCGCTGCGGAAAATTAATCAGGAAATAATGCTTGAGCCCCTCATAAATCAAAGAACGTTCCTTCATTTCCTGCATCCGATCAATATCATTATTGCCACCGCTAATCACACAAACGACCGTCTTGCCGCGAATTTGCTCCCGGTACATGTCCAGCGCCGAGACGGGCAATGCCCCTGCGGGCTCCACAACAATTGCGCTGTCATTGTACAACTCCAATATCGTCGTACAAGCCTTGCCTTCCGGTACGCGTACCACATCATCCAGTATGGTCGAACAAATCTCGAAGTTGAGATCGCCAACCCGCTTAACCGCCGCACCGTCAACAAACTTGTCGATAGACTCCAAGGTCACAACCTTTTTCTGCTTGAGCGAAGCGATCATGGATGCCGCTCCTGCCGGCTCTACACCAATCATTTGCGTCGTGGGACTCACCGTTTTGAGATAAGTGCCTACGCCGGAGACCAGCCCGCCCCCGCCAATGGTCACAAACACATAATCGGCCGGTGAGGTCAAGCTCTCCATGATCTCCATCCCGATCGTCCCGTTACCGGCTACGATCTTTGGATCGTCAAAGGGATGGATAAAGGTCATGCCATTTTCGCGACAGGCCTTCATGGCTTCGGCGTAAGCATCATCGTAAGTATCTCCGATGAGGACGACCTCCACATGCGAACCGCCAAAGCGTTTGACTTGCTTCACCTTCTGATTAGGAGTCGTGCTAGGCATATATATCTTCCCTTGGATGCCAAGCGCATTGCAAGAGAAGGCTACCCCTTGAGCATGGTTCCCGGCACTGGCGCACACGATCCCCTTCTCTAGATCCTCCGGTTGCAAGCTGCGAATCATATTATAGGCCCCGCGAATTTTGAAAGAACGGACCACTTGCAGATCTTCCCGCTTTAAATAAACGTTGCATTCATATTTTGACGATAACGTCGCATCAAGCTGCAACGGAGTTCTAACCACAACTTCTTTCAGTACATGGTGCGCCTTAACGATATCCTCCATGCCCACCGTTTGTCTCTCCGCCTGGTTCATGACTTTCTCCTCACTTTGGGTTATATCTCTCATGCTTATAAAATTACACCTGAAACCGCCTTCGGTTCAAGCTATTTATCTAAAATTGTGGTGAACAATGGGAATAAACCGCTTCAGCACAAAAAATGAATGCCCCTCCACAAGGCCCAAGGCCAGATATGGAGAGGCACATGCAACTGCAAAGGAATGGACGGGTTAATCCTTCTTGGGTATCAAGCGATCGTCGGTGTGGCCCTTGGAGTTGGTCTCCTGAGCCAGCTCGGTCAGTTCCCATTCCACCGTACCGTAGACCGGATCCGTTGGAAATTCCTCGCCCTTCTGCAACAATTCCTCGCGACCCGACTCGTCGCGATAAACACCGTCCGTTTCCACTTTTTCGCGCGAGACCGGCAGCATTTCCTTCATTTTATCGCTCACTATAGATCGCCTCCTCCCGCGTAGTATCTCCCTATCCTGGACGTTTATCCAAATTTGGGAGTGAGCCTTCTTGCGGGAGACTGTGTGGCTGGCTATAACATTTACACTGAATGCTATGGCTCTGGCTGTTTCGTGCGCCATCTGCTTCTTACCGAACCAAACCTGCGACGTTTTTTTCCTCGCTGCTAAATAAGCGCTTTTGCCGCAATATCGGTCCGGCTGTGCTTCCCAGCGAACTCGATCTGCTCAGCCGCAGCATAAGCCTGATCCCGGGCTTCCGCAATGGAGTCACCCAAACCAACAACACCCAACACCCGGCCACCGTTCGTTATCCATTCGCCAGCCTCATTTTTGGCTGTTCCGGCATGGAACACTAATGCGCCGGAAGGGAGCTTGTCCAGCCCTTGAATCGGCAAACCCTTTGGATAGGAAGCCGGGTAGCCGCCTGAAGCCAGCACCACGCATACTGCCGCTTCCTCGCTCCACTCGATATCAATTTGATCCAAGGTACCGTTAATCGCCGCCAGGAAAATATCGAGCAAATCGCTCTTGAGTCTCGGCAATACGACCTGTGTCTCCGGGTCACCAAAGCGAGCATTGAATTCAATCGTCTTCGGCTGACCGTCCGGCGTGATCATCAGCCCGGCAAACAGGATGCCGCGGAAAGGACGGCCTTCCGCCACCATCGCTTTGGCGGTAGGCTTGATAATGGTCTCCACCGCTTGCTGAATGATGTTATCCGCAATGTGAGGCAATGGCGAATATGTGCCCATTCCGCCCGTATTGGGTCCCTTGTCACCGTCATAGACCTGCTTATGATCCTGTGCAGCGGGCATTGGGCGCACGGTCTCCCCATCCACGAAGGCCAAAATCGACATTTCCTGCCCTTCCAGAAATTCCTCAATGACGACCTGGCTGCCAGAGGCACCGAATACCTTATCAACCATGATATTCTTTAAAGCTGCTTCCGCCTCTTCAAGTGAGAGAGCCACAGTTACGCCCTTACCGGCCGCAAGTCCGTCTGCCTTGATGACAATTGGCACGGCTTGGCTCCGCAAATACGCTAACGCTTGCTCGTAATTATCAAACTTCTGATAGGCGGCTGTAGGAATGCCGTATTTGTGCAGCAAATCCTTCATAAACGTCTTGCTGCCCTCGATTTCGGCTGCATTTTTTCGCGGCCCAAACACAGGAATTTGCTTGGCTTCAAACACATCGACAATGCCGTCCGCCAGCGGATCATCGGGGCCAACCACCACCAGCCCCACCTTGCGCTCCTCGGCAAAGGCGGCTAGTTTCTCGAACTCATGCACCTGAAGCGGTACTCGTTCAGCGATCTGTCCAATTCCGGCATTTCCCGGCGCGCAGTAAATTTTATCGACCTTGGGGCTCTTCGCCAAGCTCCAGCAAATCGCATGCTCCCGACCGCCCCCGCCAATCACCAAAATATCCATACGTCTCCTCCTCAAACTATACTTGCCTGGGTGTTTCCTTTAACGGTTATTAACTTATTAACGGTTAACTACGAAATATAAAGCTCATCATGTCCAAGTAGCTGCTGACTTACTGTTTAAGTAACTGCTAACCTTTAGCTGCAAATGCTCAACTGTGCTCCTAACCGTGCAAGATACCTTGTTCAACTAATTTAACTTGGCTACGAATTTTAGTGCGACTGCTGAGCGGTTAGATTAAAAGTCTGTAGCATAACTCCAAGTACAGATGTGTAGCGCATGGGTCTGTAGCCCAACTCCCAGGGCAGATGTAGCGCATGACTAGTTGATATAAGGATTACCGAGTGAGGGTAAGTGTAACTAAGGTTGAGCGTCGATTGTTCGCGTGAGAGCGGGACTTGTTACCTGAAAACACAGTTTTCGCAGGCTGCGGTCGATAGTCCTCAGATCCTGGATAAAAGCCTCCACATCAGCATAACGTTCAGGAGTCTTCTTCTGATGTCATTCAGGACATTGGGGGGCCTGAGCGTAGCTCCCGGGGAAGTCGCTGATTAGCTGGAATTCCTCCTGCTAATTTCACTCCATTTGCTCATTCCCCACATTTTGTGGGAAATTCTCCCTCTAATTTGGGACTAAACGGCCAATACAGCCTTTTTTGCACGAATTAACAGGAGGTTTTCCAGCTAATTCACCTTATTTGGCCAATATCAGCAAATTAACAGGAGGTTTTCCAGCTAATAAGCAAAAAGTGTTAAGGGAATGAGCACCCGTACGCATACGATCAATTAGCAACATTCCTCCACACTCCAGTTACTCTAGCAGTCGCTAACTAGCTGCTCTCCAACTACTCTAACAAGCGCTCCCTAGCCACTCTCAGGTTCTTAGACAAAAATTTTATACCCTTCTAAGATACTCTGGAGCTTCGCCTAGCTACTCCACAAACTATTACAAAACTACTTTAAATTTACTCCCAGCTACTTACCTCACTTCCTTCTCTCCATCCATGGCTAAACACCTAGCTAAACACCTAGCTAAACACTTAGCTAAACACTTAACTCTTATGCTCCCCCGCCAATCATTCGCCAGTCATCCTTTAACTCTTCTTCCAGCCGTCTCTTCTAAAACTACTTCCGCAGCCGCAAGTGTTCCGCACTGCCCTAATATGTTCCACTGCCTATATGTTCCACTGCCTATATGTTCCACTGCCTATATGTTCCACTGCCTATATGTTCCACTGCCTATATGTTCCACTCCTTTTTACTCCCTCATCCTTTATTTGGCGGAGCTCACGCGCCGAAACACGACGCGCCGGAGCCCCGCACTTCCAGCTGAAAAACGACAGGCCGCCGCAGCGGTCTGCCGTTTGGCTTGGCCTTTTAGTGCTTGAAGTGACGTACGCCGGTGAACACCATGGCAATGCCATGCTCGTTGGCTACCTTGATCGACTCTTCGTCTCTCACCGAGCCGCCTGGCTGTATGACCGCTGTGATGCCGGCTTTAGCCGCATATTCCAGTGTGTCGCCCATCGGGAAAAACGCATCCGATGCCAATATGCTGCCCTTGGCTTGTTCTCCAGCTTGCTCAATCGCAATTTTCGCCGCCCCTACGCGGTTCATTTGTCCGGCACCCACACCGATGGTCATATCATCCTTAGCGAGCACAATCGCATTGGATTTCACGTGCTTAACGACCTTCCAGCCGAACAGCAATTGCTTCAGTTCCGCTTCCGTTGGCTTGCGGTCGGTCACTACCGCAAGGTCCGCCTCCTGCAACGTATGAACATCGCTCTCCTGAACCACCATGCCCCCAGCGATCGAGGTTACGACGAACTGACTGCTACGGCTGGCACCAAGCTCCAGTCCACCCAGCTTCAACAGACGAATATTTTTCTTCTGGGTCAAAATCTTCAACGCATCCTCAGTAAAGCCTGGCGCCAGCACAATTTCCAGGAAAATTTCTTTCAGCAACAATGCCGTATCCCCATCAATCATCCGGTTAGCCGCTACAATACCGCCGAAGATCGAGACCGGGTCCGCTGCATAAGCCTTTTGGTAAGCCTCCAGTACGCTGGAACCCACGCCTACACCACAAGGATTCATATGCTTGACCGCCACCACCGCAGGCTCTTCAAACTCTTTAACGATTTGCAGCGCTGCATTCGCATCATTGATATTGTTGTAGGATAGCTCCTTGCCATGCAACTGCTCGGCTTGGGTTAATGTATCTCCACCCGCCAATGGCTTGCGGTAGAATGCTGCCTTTTGATGCGGGTTTTCGCCATACCGCAAATCTTGAATTTTCTCATAAGTCACCGTGTAGCGTTCAGGCAAGGGATCACCGTTCACATTGGACAAATAGTCCGAGATCAGAGCATCGTAAGCAGCCGTATGGCGGAATACTTTGGCAGCCAGCCGTTTGCGTGTATCCAGTGCGGTATCCCCGCCTGCACGAATTTCTTCCAGCACCATGCCATAATCGGCTGCATCGACAACCACGCTGACGAAGGCATGATTTTTGGCTGCTGAACGAAGCATCGTTGGTCCGCCGATATCAATATTTTCGATAGCATCCTCATAAGCCACATCCGGCTTGGCAATCGTCTCCTGGAAAGGATACAAATTCACCACGACCAAGTCGATATAGTCCAGGCCCAATTCCTTCATTTGCTCCTGGTGTTCACTGCTATCACGCACCGCTAGCAAACCACTGTGAACCGCCGGATGCAAAGTTTTCACCCGTCCATCCAGGATTTCCGGGAATCCGGTAACTTCGGAAATGCCGATGACAGGAACCCCTTCCTTCGACAAAAGGTTCTTCGTACCACCGGTCGAAATAATTTCCACTCCCAGCTGCGACAGCTCACGGCAAAAGTCTACGATGCCCGTTTTATCCGACACGCTTACGAGCGCTCTCTTTATACTCACAATCGGCTCCTCCTTTATTTGGCGAATCTTGCCCGATATTTCTCGGGAAATATCGAAACCCCTGAACATTTGTGGCGACATCTTACGCAACATGCAAGCTTGCCGAATGATGGAGGTGCTCAAAGCGCCACCTCACACCAACGCAAACAGGCCCTCTTCATAGTCATGCTAACCACTTTATCCTGACATTCAGCGCCCGGCCCGCTACGGTGCAGGCAACAGCATAACCTTTCGGCCTTCAACCTGAACACGGCCTTCCGCAAACCACGACACAACCTGCGGATACAACTGCTGCTCAGCAGCATGAATTTTAGCTTCCAGCGACTGAAGCGTATCCTCTGCGGCAACCTCCACCACTGTTTGCGCAACCACGGCTCCCGTATCCATACCTCCATCCACCAAATGCACGGTAGCGCCCGTCACCTTAACCCCATAATCCAAGGCTTGTCCTATCGCATTTTTGCCCGGGAATGCAGGCAGCAGAGAGGGATGAATATTGATCATTCTACCGGCATAGGCCTCCACCAACACCGGGGTCAGCAATCTCATATACCCGGCCAATACAACCAAATCAACCTGAAGCTCGTTTAACCTTATGGCAATTTCCGCTTCGTAGTCCTCCCGGTGAGCATACGCCTTCGGGTCGAACAAAAAGCATTCAACCCCTGCCTGGCGAGCCCGCTCGACCACAGGGGCCTGGGGCTTGTCGCATACCAAGAGTACAATCTCCGCAGCTAAACCTCCCGCTCGCGAAGCATCAAGCAAATTTTGAAAATTACTGCCTTGTCCCGAAGCGAACACGGCCATCCGATAACCTTGCGCCATTATACGTCTGCTCCCGTAAACGCAACCTCACGACTGCCTTCGGTAACCCGGCCAATGACATACGGTGTTTCGCCCGCAGCGCGCAGCGCCTCTGCCGCAGCTTCGGCTTGCTCTTCTGCCACGACAATAACCAAGCCGATGCCCATGTTAAAGGTCGTGAACATATCACGATTGCTGACATTGCCTTGCTGTTGCAGCAAATCAAAAATCGGCAAGATCGGCCATGAGCCGTAAGCCACCTCAACATTGACGCCCTCCGGCAACACACGCGGAATGTTCTCGATAAACCCACCGCCGGTAATATGCGCCATGCCCTTTACATCTACCTGCTCCAGCAATGACAGCACCGGCTTCACATACAGCTTCGTAGGCGTCAACAGCACATCGCCCAACACCTGTCCATCAAGCGAGTCCAACTTGTCATGCAGATCATAACCTGCTTCCTCAAGCAACAGCTTGCGTACCAGCGAGAAGCCGTTGCTGTGCACACCGCTGGAAGCCAAGCCAATTACCGTATCTCCCGGCTTGATGGAATTGCCGTTAATGATCTTGCTCTTGTCGACAACCCCAACGGTAAAGCCGGCAATATCGTATTCCCCTTCGCTGTACATACCTGGCATCTCGGCTGTTTCGCCACCGATCAGCGCACACCCGGACTGGTGACATCCCTCTGCAATCCCGGCAACAATGGCCTCAATTTTCTCAGGAATCACCTTGTCGCAGGCCAGATAATCCAGGAAAAACAGCGGCTCCGCGCCTTGCACCACCACGTCGTTCACGCACATAGCGACCGCGTCGATGCCGATCGTATCATGCTTGTCCATCGCAAAGGCAAGCTTCAGCTTTGTGCCTACGCCGTCCGTTCCGGACACAAGCACAGGTTCCGCATATTTATCCTTGTTCAAGCCGAACAAAGCCCCAAAACCGCCTAAATCCGTCATCACCTCTGGACGAAACGTCCGTTTGACGTGCTTTTTCATCCGTTCAACCGCTTCATTCCCGGCTGCGATATCGACACCGGCCTTCTTGTATGCTTCTGACACGAGAGGGACACACTCCTTAAATTCATTTTCAAAACTGTTCAATACCCTTCAAAATTTGCTTCATCTTCGCACCAACGGTTTTAGAAGTTGTTCAAAAATTTGGTCTTCTCATGATGGAGTCTTGTACTTTTACCAAAAATCAACAAAATATTTCATGTCGTAAAATAAGTCGAATTCTCACACGATCAGCAAGTACAGCCGAACTTCTCTTCCCCGTCAAAATCCGTTTGGGTCGGATAATCATTATCGAAGCAAGCCATACATAAGCCACCCTTGTAATCCGTGGAATTCCCGCCGCCCACCGCCTGAATCAAGCCCTTGGGAGTGAGGAATTGCAGGGAATCGGCATGAATTTCCCGGCAAATCTCTTCGATTGATTTATAGGAAGCTATCAATTCGCCGCGATTCGGGGTATCAATGCCGTAAAAGCACGGATTCTTAAAGGGTGGGGATGTAATCCGCACATGCACCTCTGTGGCCCCCGCTTCGCGAAGCAGGTTCACGATCCGACGCGAGGTTGTGCCACGAACGATGGAATCGTCAATCATGACGACCCGCTTGCCCTCTACCACCTTGCGCACAGCACTCAGCTTCATCTTGACCCCTTGCTCACGCAGCTCCTGGCTAGGCTGGATGAACGTACGGCCGGTATATTTATTTTTGATCAGGCCCAGCTCATACGGGATCCCTGTCTGCTCCGCGTAGCCGATGGCAGCCGAGATACTGGAATCGGGCACCCCAGTCACCACGTCCGCATCCACAAACGATTCCTGCGCCATAACCTGGCCCATCCGCTTGCGGCTGGCATGCAGGTTCGAGCCATTCATGTCACTATCCGGACGGGCAAAATAGATATACTCCATGGCACAAAGCGCCTTGCGCCCTGCCGGGGCATACCGTTCTTCATGCATACCGTCCCGGTCAAACACCAGCATTTCGCCTGGCTGAATTTCGCGGATCGTCTCCGCGCCCACGACCTCAAAGGCACAGGTCTCGGACGAAAACAGATAAGCATCGCCAAGCCGTCCCATCACCAGGGGCCGCAATCCGTTCGGATCGCTGGCGGCGATCAGCTTATCGTTGGTCAGCAGCAGGAAGGCGAAGCCGCCCACAAGCTGGCTAAACGCATCCTTCGCTGCCGCGACGAAATCCTTCGAGGAACGGGCGATTAAATGCGCAATGACCTCGGTATCGCTGGTCGTTTGAAAGATCGAGCCGCTTTGCTCCAACTCGCGGCGGATTTTGGGCGCATTCACGATATTCCCGTTGGTCGCCACAGCCAAATCGCCGTCCCGGTATTTGAAGATCAGCGGCTGCGCATTGGTCAGCTTGCTGTCCCCACTCGTGGAATAGCGCACATGGCCGATGGAGCGGTCGCCCTTGAGCGAAGCCAGCTGATCGCGGTCGAACACCTCCTTCACCAGCCCCATGCTGCGGTGATAGTTGAAGTCCTCGCCGCCGGCAACACAGATCCCGGCGCTCTCTTCTCCGCGATGCTGCAACGCATGAAGGCCGTAATACGAAAGGGAAGCGGCTTCGGCATGACCAAACACGCCAAACACGCCGCACTCCTCGCGCAGGGTATCGAACGGGTCGGCATGACCCGCTCCTTCGTTATAATAATCTCCTGTCCATAGCCCTTGCGGCATTACTTCATCAGACATGGAATGACATCCTCCCAGGTGCGTTTCAACTGCTCTACCGGCCGACTTAGAGCCGGAGTTTCGTTCACAGATATGCTCAGCTCAGCTCCGCCAACCTGACCAATGCGAGCTACAGGAACACCCTTGCCCTCGATCAACTGTTGCAGAGCATCCGCCTGCTCCGGAGCTGCCGACAGCAGGATACGCGACTGCGATTCGCTGAACAAGAGCACGTCCGCACGAAGCTCGCTGGTCAGATCAACCCTGGCGCCCAGGCTTCCGCTGATGCAGCACTCCGCCAAAGCCACGCCCAGCCCCCCGTCCGACAAGTCATGAGCAGAGTGAACCATTCCCCCTTGAATCGCTGCCAGCACTGCATCCAGCAGCTTCTTCTCAATTGCCAGGTCAAGCTGTGGCGGACGGCCTTCCACCAAACCATGTATAACGGATTGGAACTCGCTGCCGCCAAGCTCGGCTTTCGTTTCGCCAAGCAGGAAGACAACATCTCCCTCCGCTTTGAAGCCTTGCGTCGTAATATGATCCGTATCATGTACAAGGCCCACCATGCCCACCACCGGGGTTGGATAAATGGCGCCTTGGGCATTCTCGTTATACAAGCTTACATTGCCGCCGATTACCGGCGTCCCAAGCTCGCGGCAGGCCTCCGCCATACCGTCCACAGAGCGCTCCATCTGCCAGAAAATATCCGGCTTCTCCGGGCTTCCGAAATTCAGGTTATCTGTGATAGCCAGCGGCTCTGCCCCGGAGCAAACAATGTTGCGTGCTGCTTCGCTGACCGCGATCCGGCCCCCAACCTCAGGATCCAGATACACGAAGCGCCCGTTGCAGTCGGTTGTCATCGCCAGTGCTTTGCGCGTACCATGGATCGTCACCACCGCGGCATCAGAGCCGGGGCGCACCGCTGTACTGGTCCGCACCATATAGTCGTATTGGTTGTAAACCCATGCCTTGCTGGCTACCGTAGGAGAAGCCAACACTTGCTCCAAAGCTGCGCCCAGATCCTTCACCTCGTCATAGCGAAGCGTGTCCACATGAGTATTTTGCTCATAATACGCCGGTATAGCCGATGGTTTATTATAAATCGGACACTCATCCACCAAAGCCGTCACCGGCATATCGCCAACAACTTTCCCATGATGATACAGCTTCAGACGACCATCATCCGTCACTTTACCCACCTTCGCGCAGATGACGCCCCAACGCTCAAAAATTTCCAACGCCTGCGCCTCATCCTTTGGCTCCACAACGAACAACATGCGTTCCTGCGATTCAGACAACATCATCTCGTAAGCTGTCATGCCTTCTTCACGTTGCGGAACCTGGTCCAGATACAACTCCAGGCCATTGCCCGCTTTGCTCGCCATTTCAGCACTGGAGCAAGTCAAGCCAGCCGCCCCCATGTCCTGAATGCCCAGCACAATGCCGGTGTCGATCAATTCCAGACAAGCTTCCATAACCAGCTTCTCCATAAACGGATCACCGACCTGCACCGCGGTCCGTCTCGCTTCGGATTCCTCCGTTAGCTCCTCCGAAGCAAAGGTCGCACCGTGGATCCCATCCCGGCCGGTTGGCGGTCCAACGTAGAACACCGGATTGCCTACACCCTTGGCAACGCCGCGCTGGATTTTGTCGTGGTCAATCAGGCCGACACACATCGCATTAACCAATGGATTGCCGTCATAGCTCTCATCAAACACGACTTCGCCGCCGACGGTCGGAATCCCGATGCAGTTGCCATAGCCGGCAATCCCGGATACAACATGCTCAAACAAATATTTGACCCGGTCGCTCTCCAGCTTGCCGAAGCGCAAGGAGTTGAGCACTGCGATCGGTCTGGAGCCCATGGAGAAAATATCGCGAATAATCCCGCCCACGCCCGTGGCTGCGCCTTGGTAAGGCTCCACCGCAGATGGGTGGTTATGGCTTTCGATCTTGAACACTACCGCTTGATTGTCGCCAATATCCACAATTCCTGCACCTTCACCCGGCCCCATCAGAACGCGAGGGCCGCTGGTCGGGAAGCGCCGCAGCAGAGGCTTGGAATTTTTATAAGCACAGTGCTCAGACCACATTACGCTAAACACGCCGATTTCTGTATAGTTCGGCTTCCGTCCCAGGAATCCACAGATCAGCTCGTATTCATGGTCTGACACGCCCATTTGCTTGTAAATTTGCTGCTCCGCGATTTGCTCCGCGTTGGGTTCCTTAGCGGACACTTGCTGACTCATGCCGATCCCTCCAAGCCTTCAAAATAGATGTAAACATTTTCTTGCCGTCCACCGAACCAAGCACTGCGTCTACTGCCCGCTCCGGGTGTGGCATCATGCCCACCACGTTGCCAAGCTTGTTGGAAATCCCGGCGATATCGTCCACCGAGCCGTTTGGATTATCGGTATACCGGAAAATAATTTGCTTATTTTGCTGCAATTCGGCCAAAGTTGCTTCATCGCAGTAATAATTGCCTTCCCCATGCGCAATCGGAATCGTAATCTCTTCGCCTGCAGCGTAGAGTGAGGTGAACGGATTTTCGTTATTTTCGACGCGCAGCACCGTATCATGGCAGCGGAACTTCAGCGACATATTGCGACGCAGCGTTCCCGGCAGCAGCCCGGCCTCCGTCAAAATTTGAAATCCGTTGCAAATGCCAAGCACATATTTACCCTGTTCCGCCGCTTTGGCAACCTCGTTCATAACCGGAGCAAAGCGGGAAATCGCCCCACACCGCAAATAATCACCATAGGAGAAACCTCCGGGAACCAGAATGCAATCGTAAGCTGACAGATCAGTAGCCGTATGCCACACGTAATCGACAGCTTCTCCAAGACCATCTTCAACCGCTTTGTAGCAGTCGATATCACAGTTGGAACCGGGAAATACGAGAACTGCAAATTTCATGAAATTAGCCCTCCAATTCAAAGCGATAATCTTCAACTACAGTGTTAGCCAGCAGCTTCTCGCACATCGCTTTGACACGGGCTTCCGCCTCAGCGCGATCATCGGTATCCAGCACCAATTCCATATATTTGCCGATGCGAACACTATCCACTTCCTTAAACCCCATGGAATGAAGCGCCCCCTGAACGGCGACCCCTTGCGGGTCAAGTACGCTTTGCTTGATCGTGACATATACGCTCGCTTTCATCATGTTCTTCGTATTCCTCCTAAAGGTGCGGACTTCACGTCCATATTTTGATAATCCAATGAAGCTCAAATGAATGCTCAAAACCAAAACCAGTGCTTGCCATGCGGACGATGAGGCACTGCGGTTTCGGGCTTACGATAGTTCGCTGCCGGTCAACCTTTGGTAAATATCACGATAACGCCGCGTCGTTTCCTCTACAACATGTGCCGGAAGCGGGTCAGGCGCGCTGTTCTTGTCCCAATCTGTGCCAGACAAATAGGCGCGTACAGGCTCCTTATCCATGCTGTCGATCTCAATATCCAGTGCATAGTTCTCTTTGGCCCAGAAGCGCGAGGCGTCAGGGGTGAAAATTTCGTCGATCAAAATCAGCTTACCGTCCACCAGCCCGAACTCCAGCTTGCAGTCGGCCAGGATAATACCGCGCTCTTCACAGTAATCACGGGCGAAGGCGTACATCTCCAGGCTACGGCTGCGCAGCTGCCAGGCCAATTCCTTGCCAACCCGGGCTGCCATGGTCTCGAAGGAGATATCCTCATCATGCCCGACATCATTTTTGGCCGCTGGAGTGAAGATCGGCTCAGCCAGCTTGGCATTCTTGCGCAGGCCGTCCGGCAGCCGGATACCGTTGATCTCGCGCGTTTGCTCATATTGACGCCAGCCACCGCCCGTCACATAGCCGCGCACAACGCATTCAATATCAATACGCTCCGCCTTGCGCGTTACCATGACCCGGTTCCTCAGTGCCTCCCGGTGCTCAGCCGGAATTACTTCACCCAGCCGCTCTACATCGGTATGAATCACATGATTGTCCAGTACCTGCTCCGTCTTCTCGAACCAGAATGCACTCAGACGGTTCAGTACATTTCCTTTGTCCGGCACTGCCGGATCAAGCACGTAATCGAATGCCGAGATGCGATCCGTTACCACGATCAGGAAATGCTCACCCAAATCGTACAGCTCCCTCACCTTGCCTTTGTACAGCAGTGGGGCCTGAATGAGTTCCGCTGCCGTAGAAATTGCCGATACTGGCATGTTGTCGTTCCTCCTCCAAAATGCTTGCTATTCCAATCCCAACTTGCGGAAAATGGTGTCTACATGCTTCAAATGCCAAGCCGGATTAAAGGCAGCCTCGATCTCTTCCTTACTCAGCACGCTGGTAATCTCCGGCGTCTCCTCGATAATCTCGCGAAATTGACGCTGTGTCTCCCAAGCCTGCATCGCCCGTGGCTGCACGGTGTCATAGGCTTGCTCGCGGCTGAAGCCCTTGTCAATCAGCATGGTCATTACACGGCCCGAGAACGGCACACCATACGTACGCGCCATATTGCGCTTCATATTTTCCGGGAATACAGTCAGATTCTTCACAATGTTGCCAAAGCGGTTCAGCATATAGTTCAGCAGCATGGTCGCATCCGGCAAAATAACCCGTTCTACCGAGGAATGGGAAATATCGCGTTCATGCCACAGCGTTACGTTCTCATAAGCGGACAGCATATGTCCGCGAATGACGCGAGACAAGCCGGAAATGTTCTCGCAGCCAATCGGATTGCGCTTATGCGGCATGGCCGACGAGCCCTTTTGTCCTTTGGCGAAGGCTTCCTCCACCTCGCGGAATTCACTTTTCTGCAAGGCGCGAATTTCCGTTGCGAACTTGTCCAGCGAGGTGGCGACGAGCGCCAGCGTCCCCATGTACTCCGCATGACGATCGCGTTGCAGCGTCTGCGTCGAGATCGGCGCCGCCTTCGTGCCTAGCTTCTGGCACACGAACTCCTCCACGGATGGATCAATGTTGGCATACGTACCCACCGCTCCGGATATTTTGCCGTATTGTACATTGTCAGCCGCATGACGGAACCGTTCCAGATTCCGTTTCATTTCCTCATGCCACAAGGCCATTTTGAGACCAAAGGTCGTTGGCTCGGCATGTACACCATGGGTGCGGCCCATCATCGGCGTATCCTTGTAGGCGAGTGCTTTTTCCTTTAAAATTTCGATGAAATTAACGATATCCTTCTCCAAAATTTCGTTGGCCTGCTTCAGCAAATACCCCAGTGCTGTATCAACCACATCTGTCGAAGTCAGCCCGTAATGCACCCATTTCCGTTCCGCGCCCAGGCTTTCTGACACCGCACGGGTAAAGGCGATTACATCATGTCGCGTCTCCTGCTCAATCTCGTATATGCGGTCGATATCGAAGGAAGCGTTCTTCCGCAGCAGAGCGGCATCCTCCTTCGGAATGACACCAAGCTCGGCCCAAGCCTCGCATGCGCAAAGCTCTACCTCCAGCCAAGCCTTGAATTTGTTCTCTTCCGTCCAGATCGCTCTCATTTCCGGTCTGCTGTAACGTTCGATCATTTGTGTTCATTCCTCCAAATTTTGGTTTGCTCGATCCACTGAAGCCCATCCTCTACCTCATGGCAAAGCAGGTTGATATGACCCATTTTGCGTTTAGGTGCAGCTCCGTTCTTTCCGTATAAATGCACCTTGGGTATAACCGCAGACCGTCCGTCCTGGGACTTGTCCACTCGTTTATCCTCTTCTATAGAAAGCCATTGTCCGCTGGTCATGGCCGTACGAACCGCTTCCAGGTGCTCGCCGAGGATATTCACCATAACCACAGGAGTTAATAGCTCCGTGCGCCCCAGCGGCAAGTTGCATATAGCTCGTACATGCTGCTCGAATTGCGAGGTCGTACAGGCCTCCATGGTGTAGTGACCCGAGTTGTGGGGACGTGGGGCGAGTTCGTTCACGAACAGTTCCCCATCTGCCGTCAGGAACATTTCAACGGCCAGCAGGCCCGCCGCTTCCATGCCTTCGGCAATTCGGGCCGCCAGCTCCTCGGCTCTCCGCTTCACATCATCCTCAATCCGTGCCGGGACGATGGAAATATGCAGAATATTCTCCCGGTGAATGTTCTCCGCTACCGGGAAGGTTCTCACCTCGCCGCGAGGGCTGCGCGCCGCAATGACGGACAATTCCTTAACGAAGGGAATAAACTGCTCCAGCACCAATTCCGTACCTGCACGACTCAATTCCTCATAAGCAGGGGCGATATCTTCTTCCGAACGAAGCACCCATTGTCCCTTGCCATCATAGCCGCCGGTCGCTGTCTTAAGCACGGAAGGCAGACCTAAACGACCCACCGCAGAGCGCAGTTCGTCCTCGCTGCCAATTTCCTCATACGGCGCCACCTTGGCCCCGGTCGCCTCTACAGCCCGCTTCTCACGCAGCCGATGCTGTGTCGTATAGAGCAGACGGCTTCCTTGTGGCACAAGGGAGGTTTCCTCCAGCAACGCGGCCACTTTGGCATCCACATTTTCAAATTCATAGGTAATGACATCCGAACGCTGCGCCAGCCCCCGGGCTGCAGTCTGATCATCATAACGCGCCACAATCTGCTCTGCCACCTGACCACACGGAGCGTCCGGTGTCGGGTCCAGAGTTACAAAGCGGTAGCCCAGATTGCTGCCCGCCAGCGCCATCATTCGGCCTAACTGGCCGCCGCCCAATATCCCGATCATCGCTCCTGGCCCGATTACAGGCGTACCGCTATCGCCAGCTTTGTCCAACCAATTCCCGCTCATTCGATCGCTCCCAGTTCAGCGCTGCTATCCAGCACCTCATCCTTGATCCGATCTCGGCGCTGCTGAACACGTGACATCAAATCGGCATCAAACACCCCCAGCATTTGAGCAGCCAGCAAACCGGCATTGATGGCTCCCGCTTTACCGATGGCCACCGTTGCTACAGGGATGCCGCCAGGCATTTGCACGATGGACAACAGGGAGTCCAATCCGTTCAGTGCCGCTGATTTCACCGGCACACCGATGACCGGGAGCGTCGTCTTGGCCGCAACCATCCCTGGCAAGTGGGCAGCACCTCCGGCCCCCGCAATAATGACCTTGATTCCACGACCCGCAGCTTGCTCCGCATATTCAAACATTAAATCCGGCGTACGATGCGCGGATACGACATTTTTCTCGTAGGGTACGCGCAGTTCCTCCAAGATGGCGCAAGCGTGGGACATCGTCTCCCAGTCCGACTTGCTGCCCATAATTACGGCAACCTGTGCTGTCATGCTTCAGCCCTCTTTCTATAAATAATAGACATTCCTATTCATTATAAGGGTTGTTCAAAAAGTCGTCTTCCCATGACGAAGCTGTTCGAGAAGTGAATTCGACATCGAATCTTGAATTTAGCCGGGCCAAGTGTAGGCTTCCGTAGTATGTTTCTTGCAGAAACATTTCAGTTGCTCACGTACCCTTGCTTCCGAAGTCGTTTTCTCCGAAACCGTGTAGCTCCGCTTCTCAGTCCCTGGCTTCATCGGGGCTCAAGCGTATTGAAAAAACGCACATCGGAAGCATAAGCTTCGATCCTGTAAACCCAACTTTTTGAACACGTATTATAATTAATCGCCGGAGCGTTAAAAAGGTCCGGAACTCCCTGGAAAATAGCAAGTATTCTCCAACAATCCCGGACCTTCGAGGGAATACGGAACAAATGCGCACCCTTAGACGAAAAATGCGCGGCAACGCAAAGCCCGGTGCATTCTGGGCCCCAGGCTTACCTTAATCCGTATTCGCTCGTAGTCCAAGAATTTACGGTTCTCGGGTAGAAACTTCCAGGCCTTATTCCCGGCATTATACGAGTTCATTATATTCCCGGCGGCGAACCGCCTTTGCTCCCCTAGTGTACCAATCGCTCCCCCTTGATGTCAACTCAAACACGAACATTAAATGAATGTAAAATACGAATGTTCGTCTTTGAGCTTAGGAAGCCCAATTTCCAATTTCTTAGTTCCCTATAGAAATAATTATGAATGTCTGAGAAGAGCCTCAAATCGTGGATAAATTGCGAAGATTTCTTCATTACTGGGGAAAGCTTGCAGGCTGATGAACAGATCGCCGGAGATCCGGTATGAAGCCTGAAGCAGCGAGCGGAGTCCATACCGGAGGCAGCTTTTCCATCGATGACCACATCTTCAGGAGCTTCTTCCCAACTGCTCCTGAAGTTCAATATACAGCACTTGCAGAAATTTTTTGATGTTCACCTTTACTTTGCCGCTTGGCTCGCGTTCCTCTTCAATCTCCTTCATTTTCAACCTTACATCTTCAAAGTCAAAATACAGTGGCGCATAGTATTCAAAACGGGGGTTGCCGTAATCGGTAAGTCCCAGAGAGGCGAGATTGGATAGTCCGGCCGTCAAAGCACGTCTTAACCGTTGCTCGATGGCCTTAATTTCCTTGGCGATGTCCTCCGGCTGGCTCTTGTAAGCCGACGCTACTTGGCAGTATAGCTCCTTCAGCGGCGGCAGGTTGCCGTTATCCCCACGCTCCAGTAATAAATCCATAATTGCGATCATATCCCGGCTGCCCGCCTCCCCAATTAATCCCATGTTCATCAGGATGGGCTGAATAGCTTCACGTACCGTCGGTTTGCCTGCGGACACAAGACGTACGTCTCTCAAGCCCTCCAGCTTCTTGAGACTAGCCTTGATTTCGTCCAAATAATGACTCATCGCGTAACGTTCATTTACCTTTCGCAGTACCGTTTCTACTTCAATCCGATTGATGGGCTTGCGGATAAAGAACTCAATGCCACTGCGATAGGCCCGGCCTACCATATCCTGATTTTCGATTTGTGAGATCATCACAAATCGGGAATTGCAGCCTTGAGCGCGCAGCGAGTCAATAGCCTCGATACCGTCCTGATCCGGCATAAGCAAATCCATTAACACAATATCGGGTGCTTCGCTTAAAATTTGCCGTACCCCCTCCAGGCTGTCACTGGCCGCTCCGGTTACCTCGCCGAGGCCACTATCCTCGATAATATGCTGAAGCATTTTTCTTGCGCCGGCATCATCATCTACAATACAGAAAGATAGAGACATCTTGGACTCCTCCTCTATTAAGGTAGTGATCTTCCTGTCATCAGATTTGCATATGTATTTGGGATTTACGCAGCACATCCGTAGATATTCTTACCTGAAACAACGCACCCCCCAGCCTCGGAGCCCTTCCTATAGAAATCCCCCCGTCGAACTGCTTCACAATATCGCGCACATGCGACAGACCAATGCCCGTGGCAGCAATGCCTTCTTCATCAAATTTGGTCGTAAAGCCAGGTTCAAACAATAGCTCCTGATCCGTCTGACGAATCCCGCTCCCGCTATCACTCACCA
The DNA here is from genome assembly GCF_000374825.1 of Paenibacillus sanguinis 2301083 = DSM 16941. Lineage (GTDB taxonomy): Bacteria > Bacillota > Bacilli > Paenibacillales > Paenibacillaceae > Fontibacillus > Fontibacillus sanguinis. Next base: position 9,692 of record NZ_KB895395.1, on the reverse strand, counting down.
TGAATAACGTGAATCCGGCTTGCTCCCGGATCTCCAAATGAATTTGCCCTTGCCCCTGTATAGCCTCTACCGCATTAGCCGTCAGATTATTTAACAGTGTAAGGAGAGGAATATAGTTCACTGTTGCATAATCGAACATCAGCTGATGCGTAAATGCAATGCTCTTACCGAGCATTTCCGCATACTGCTGATTGCTCTTGACCGTATAATGAAGAAGCCCCGACAGCAGCATATCCCCCGGGACCTCTTGATCGGTCAGCTTGATAAGCCCGGCCAGTATACGTTGAGAGTCCTTCTTCACTTCATGAATCTGCTGAGTGATGCAAAGCACCTGGTGAGCAGGCCCAGCCCGTTCTTCCTCCTTCAAATCCCGGTACAGCTCATAGCTGTGAAGGGTCACCTGCTCTAGCGTACCGATCGACTTCTTCAAATAGAACACCTCGCCGTACAATCCGGAGCTAAAGCCAAGCATCTGCTCCATTCGCCGGTTCTGCTCCTGCTGAATGATTCGCATCCGACTAACGGCAATACTGCTATAAATGCCGGTCACAAAATAGGTGCGGAGCATCGCAATCGCCATAAGAAAGGACCATTCGTTCAGTTGGAAGGTGGTTGTTCCGGTGACGAGCAGCCGGGTCAGGAGTTCGGATTCATTGGACATCAGATCGATGACCGCCATGACCGCCCCCAGAGCGAGTGGATAGAGACGATCCAGCCGTGGCTTAATCGCGTTCATCCCTATAGCAAATACGATGTAGTAAATCCCAGCCGAACAGTGCCGGGTCAGGCTGTCCACAGCATTCAGGCCATTACCCAGCAGCGAATCCAGACCCATGCGGAACAGCAGCACCGTGATGCCGGTCACGATTCCGGTAGCTACATAGGGGAGACGCCGCATAAGCAGCAAAAACAGCAGGAATGCACTGCTCCCCAGACCAATTCGGAAGATATCATCGGCAAAAGGGTTAATCTTCAATTCCCCGGCAATCGCAGTTCCTAGCGCAACAGCACCGATTTGTACATATGAGCGCTTTAAAAAGGCGCCCCCCATGGCCATCACCACATTCCGTTAACTCATTGTTGCCCATTATCGTACCATATTTCGGGGTTACCGCCTATACCTTCCATTTCATAGCATGTCAGAAGTATGTCAGAATTGTTTTCAAGCGTGCCGGGCCTCCAATCTGCGAGAGATGATTGACAACAAGAAGTTGACGGTAAAATAAATCAGAGCTACCAGCAACAGAATTGGAATCGTATAGCTATAGCCATGCCCGATGATGATGCCTGCATGGTGCATTAACTCCGGTAAAGAGACAACAACGGCCAGCGACGTATCCTTTAACAATGCTATGAACTGGCTGACCAAGGGTGGGATCATTCGCCTTAGCCCTTGTGGCAGCACGATATGCCATAACGTTTGGAACGTGCTCAGGCCAGATGACCTTGCAGCCTCCACCTGCCCCCGATCGATGGAGTTCAGCCCTCCACGCACGATCTCCGCAATCATCGCCGCCTCGAAGATGGTCAAGCCGATAATCGTTGCCGTGACCAGGCCCAGGCGAATTCCAGCCTCCGGCAACGCAAACCGCATAAAGAAAATGATCAGCAGCAATGGCAAATTACGAATCAGCTCCACACTTACCATCAATATCGGTGACAGCACCGGCATTTGAATGTAACGTATAATTCCTACTACACAGCCAATCAGAAAGCTGAACACAATGGAGGCTCCTGCCACAATCAGGGTAACTCCCAGGCCTTCCATCAAAAAGCTCAAGTTCTCGGCGCTGTACGCTCCTATAAAGTCCATCCCTCACCATCCTTTCGTACAAGCGCTCTATTCATATTTCCGCTCAAGTCTTTGCTCCCAGACCCTTACACCGTAGCTTAACGGAAGCGTCAGCGCCAGATAGAACAGAGCCACAAATATATAGGTATCGAAGGTCCGATACGTACTGGTATTAATGATGTCGGCAAAATACATCAAATCCAGGCCGGCCACAATGGTCAGTACCGATGAGTTCTTGATCAAGTTAATGAACTGATTGCCTAGCGGCGGAATTACCAACCGAATAGCCTGCGGCAAAATTACATGCACCATCGTCTGGGCATAGCCAAGCCCGGAGGAGCGCGCCGCTTCGGTCTGCCCTTGAGGAACCGCCATAATCCCGGCGCGAATAGCTTCCGCGATAAAGGAAGAGGTGTAGACCGCCAGCCCGATCGTTCCGGCTGTGAAGCCATCCAGCGGCATTCCCAGCACCGATGGTCCGTAATAGAAAATATATACGACCAGCAAAAGCGGAATATTGCGAAGAAATTCTACATAACCCGTACCGAACCAGCGAAGGGGCCGGAGAGGGCCGATGCGGAATACCGCAATCAGCGCTCCAAGCAGAAAGCTGCCGGCCAAAGCCATGAGGCTGGACAACACCGTCCCGCGAAACCCTTCCATATAAGTACCAAAATACTCTGTGAGTATCGTAATATCCATCACATAACTCCTTACTCAACAGGCTTCTTGCCAATCCATTTCTCATAAATGGCATCGTATTCCCCGCTATCATGAAGTGCCTTCAGGGTATCATTAATGGCTTGCACAATATCCGTGTTGCCTTTCTGCACAGCAATGCCGTATGGTTCATCCGTGAACGGCTTGCCAACCACCTCGTAATTGGAATCCTGCGCAGCCATACCGTATAAAATAGAGTCGTCCGTGGTCAACGCCGCACCTTGCCCGGCCTTCAACGCATTGAAAGCGTCCTGGTAGTTATCGAATTCCAGCACCTTAACACCGGACACCTGATCACGGATATTTTTAACCGAAGTCGAGCCCTTCGTTCCCAGAACCGTGGTCTCTGCCGTCACGTCTTCAATGCCCTGAATGGGACTGCCCTTCTTCACCAGCAGCGATTGTCCCGCCTGGAAGTAGACATCAGAGAAATCAACCTCCTGCTTGCGCTCCTCGGTAATCGTCATTGTGGCGACCACCATATCGATCTCTCCATTATTCAGCATGGGAATCCGTGTCTTGGAGGTGACCTCCTTCAACTCGATGGCGTTCTCATCATTCAGGACATGCTTGGCAATGGCCTTGGAAATATCGATATCAAAACCTTCGACATTACCGCTGGCCGGGTCCTTAAGGCCAAAGAGCTTCGTATCATATTTCACCCCGACAACCAGCTTGCCGCGTTCCTTGATCTTATCTAAAGCGCCACCCGCACTCTCCCCAGCAGCCGGAGCTGTATTGTTGCCACCGCTTGCCGTATTCCCCTCCACCCCATTGCTTCCACAACCTGCCAAGACGAACACCGCACAAGCCGCTGCAATACTGAACAATTTCATGCTTTTTCTCATATCCAGTTCCTCCCTCGATTTTTTTAGAGGTCATTCAAAAAGTACAGGCTATTTAATGGCTTAACAATCTGCTCAAAAAGGTACGCGTCCGTTCCTCACGAGGCTGAGAGAAAAATTCCTCCGGTCCCGCTTCCTCCACGATCTGCCCCTGGTCCATGAAGATAATGCGGTCGGCTACCTCACGAGCAAAGCCCATCTCATGCGTCACCACCACCATCGTCATCCCTTCACGGGCCAAGTTGCGCATCACGTCCAGCACTTCGCCTACCATCTCGGGGTCTAGCGCCGACGTTGGCTCATCGAAGAGCATGATCTTCGGCTTCATTGCCAGCCCCCTGGCAATTGCCACCCGTTGCTGCTGCCCGCCCGACAATTGAGAGGGATAAGCTTGCGCCTTGTCGGCTATACCTACCTTCTCCAGATAGAACAATGCCGTCTGCTCCGCTTCCGCCTTTGTAATACCCAGTACCTTGACCGGCGCCAACGTGATATTGTCGATCACTTTCTTATGGGGGTACAGGTTGAAATGCTGGAAGACCATACCAATGTCCCGCCGCAGCTTATTAATATCGGTCTTCCGATCATTGACGGGAATGCCACCCACGCTTAGCTCACCGCTCGTAATCTTCTCCAGGCGGTTGATACAGCGCAGCATCGTGCTTTTGCCCGAGCCGGATGGGCCGACGATAACCACAACCTCCCCTTCTACAACCTCCAGATTAATTTCCTTAAGCACGTGAAAATGCCCATAATGTTTATCGACCTGGCCAAAATGGATCAACTTGCTTCCTCCTTTCCCCTATCCTGCTGATGCCAAACATATGTGAGTAATCATGACATTTGAAATTAACCTTACTGCAAAGACTATATAAAACTATATTTTCCTATACGTCCGTCTCTTTTTACACGAAAAATAGCGGGTATGACGATAGACAAGCGTCAACTATTCTTACACCAAAGCTACCTTAAAAAGCCTGCGTTCAAGTCATGTGATTCCACGACAAAAAAGCCTCCATCCCCACAAAATGTGGGGATGAAAGCTTTGGTATAAATGATCTATTTTACAATAAGCACCGGAACCTCAGCATGCTGCACAACATTATGACTGACACTGCCAAGCACAAATTGGCGAATGCCGCCCAGCCCGCGGCTGCCGATCACAATCAGATCCACTCCACGCTCCTTCGCATAGTCCAGAATTGTCTCCGCCGGAGAGCCCTGTACCATGCTGACATTGGGTGCTGCGCCTGCAGCCTCAAGCCGTTGTTCTGCCTCCAGCACGATTTGCTCCGCCAGCTCGTAGACCTCCTTATTTATTGAAGCCGGCACGGGGGCGAATCCTTCGGCCACATAGAGGCGGGGGTAATCATACGCATGCAGCACCTGAAGCTGCGTCCCGGGTGACAATTTGCTCAAGGCAACCGCCTTGTCCAGAGCCTTGTTCGCTGCCTTCGATCCGTCATACGCTACTAAAATATTCTGAAATAACATGCCAAACACCTCTCTCTTGTTCTGGAATCAACGAGGTAAGCCATGGAACATTCTAGCCCCATGTTTATTATATACCCCGTTTGGACCCGGTAGAAAAGCCAAGCCGGATTTTACCCTATGAGAGAGACGTTATTTTCTTGTTGACGAGAACGAAGACACTTCAAGCTATGCTCGGACTAGTGTTTCAGATCAACAAGTAACCATAGAGCACAGCGTTAAGCAGCAGAAGCAATGGAATACCGATTCGGAAGCTCATATGCTTCGTCTTGTGCCGCTTGGCATTCATCGCCAGCAGCACACCCAGGGCTCCGCCCAAGGCAGCCAGCAAAAACAGAGTCTTCTCGGGTACCCGGTCACGTCTTTGCCGTGCCCGCTTCTTATCGTCGGACATGACCAGATATGCCACGGAATTGATAAACAGGAACCACACCAGCAAGGCTACTCTCATGTATACAGCCTCCTTCCTATTTTCCGTTTGAGCGGATTTGCCACCCCGTTTATAGGCTTGGTGAACAATGAGGATGAGTGTCTTACCTATGCAGGGCTTACACTCACCGTTTCAGGTCTAGACCAAATCTCCGGCAGCTTATACTATCAAACTTTTAAGCGTCGCCCTTCTTCTCCATGGCTGCCTTAAGCAGTTCTCCCAGGTTGGTTCCCGCAGATTCTGTCTGGGAATATTGCTTCACCAGCTTTTGCTGTTCTCGCTTGTTCACATGCTTGTTGTCCTTGTTAACCACTTCCGTAATACCGCAGGATAGGCATTGCACATACATCCCCGCCTTGCCTTCCTTCATCTCCATCTTCTTGTGGCACTGCGGACAGCGGCGGTTAGACAAGCGCTTCTCACCGGAACGACGGTAGCCGCAGTCCTCGCTTGGGCATATAAGCATCATTCCACGGCCTGTCTTCTTCTCCAGTAAACGCGTTCCACAATCCGGGCAATGGCTGTTCGATACATTATGGGGCTTATACGTAGCTTCGCTGTATTTCACACCCCGGACCAATTGGGCGGCCATCTCGCGGATGCCCTGCAAGAATGGCTCCGGCTTGCCCTGACCTCGGGCAATCTGCTCCAGTTCCGCTTCCCAGCGGGCTGTCAGATTCGGTGAGCGTAAATCAGCTGGAGCAAGCTCAATCAACTGCTTGCCCTTGCCTGTAGGATGCAGCGAATTGCCCTGCCGTTCAATCGTATCGGAATGGACCAGCTTCTCGATGATGTCCGCGCGGGTGGCCGGGGTCCCCAGACCATGCTTCTCCATCTGGGTTAGCAAAGCCGCTTCGGTATAACGCTTCGGCGGTTGAGTCCTTCCGGAGATTACCTGACAGCGCTGAACCGACAGCTTTTGCCCCTGCTTCAACTCCGGCAAGGCTGACTGACTATCGTCTTCCTCTTCGCCTTCATCCTCCATCGCTTGCCCGTCATAAACGGCCCGCCAGCCGCTATCCTTCATCGTTGTGCCCTTGGCATGCAGTGTCTCACCGCCTGCTTCCACTGTCACCGTAACTTGATCGAACCGGGCAGGCGGATAAAACAAGCTGATAAATCTCCTTACGATCAAATCATACAGCTTGCGTTCCTCAGGACTCAGCGCATGGAGCAGCACCGTTTGTTCGGTTGGAATAATGGCATGATGATCCGTGACCTTGCTATCGTCCACTATCCGCTTGCCGAGGGGCAACGACTTGCGCAGGAGCGGTCGGGCCAACGGCGCATAAGGACCTACCGCCACACTGGTGAGCCGTTCCTTTAGCGTATCAGCCATATCAGCCGTCAAATAACGCGAATCGGTCCGCGGATAGGTAACCAATTTGTGCTGTTCATACAACCGCTGCAACACGTTGGAGGTCTGCTTGGCCGAGAAACCCAACTGACGGTTGGCATCCCGTTGCAGTTCTGTTAAGTCGTAAGCCAATGGATGAGGGATCGTCTTCTCGTTCTTCACCAGCTTGACGATGCTGCCGGAGGCTCCCTCCAGCTTGCGCTTCAGCTCTTCCAACCGATTGGCTTCAAAGATGCGTGAATCCCCGTTTGCCCCCCGCCATATGGCTTCAAAAGCACCGAAATTAGCCCGCAGCACATGGTACTCTTCTGAACGGAAGCGGGTAATCTCATTCTCCCGCTCCATAATCATCCCAAGCGTTGGCGTCTGCACCCGCCCGGCTGACAACGGGGAACCGAATTTCGTCGTTAGTGCCCGGGTAACGTTCAAGCCTACCATCCAGTCAGCTTCGGCACGACAACGAGCCGAGTGGTACAGCCGCTCATACTTACTGCCCGGCTTCAAGGATGCAAAGCCTTCCTTGATGGCCTTGTCGGTCTGCGAGGATATCCACAACCGCTTGAACGGCTTGCTCCACTTCACCATATCCATGATCCACCGAGCAAGCAGTTCGCCTTCGCGAGCCGCATCTGTAGCCACGATCAGCTCCCCGATATCCTGCCGTCGCATCAATTGCTGCACCGCCTTGAATTGATGGCTGCTCTCGCGCAATACCTTCAGCTTCATCTTCCCCGGCAGGATCGGTAAATCCTCCAAGGACCATTGCTTATATTTCCCGTCGTATTCCTCCGGCTCAGCCAGTCCCACCAGATGGCCTAATGCCCAGGTCACCACATACTTCGGACCTTCAAAATGACTCTTATGCTTATCGCGGCTGCCGATGACCCGCGCAATTTCTCTTGCTACCGATGGCTTCTCCGCCAATACTAATATCTTCATAAATGGACGTAAACACTCCCTTCTTCTGCCTTATTATAGCATCCCTCCTGCATTTGAAGCGAAGTTTGGCTGGAGGCAAATTCATCACTTGCTTCAAGTGTGGTGAATAAGTTGCCGGAGAGCCGGTATGAAGCTGAAACAGCGGAAGCGGTCGCCTTTAAAGCTGAGTTTTTACCTTGTCAGGTTCAAATACTTCAATAAAATTCGGGTTTAACAGCGAGTGTAAGCCCATACCGGCCGCAGGCTCTATTATTCACCACATTTTAAAAAGGATTGAAAATTTATTTTAAAAATGATATAAACAAGTTGTAATTAGTACCAGGTTTTAATATCTGATTCTAAAATTGAAGGAGTGATCGAATTGGTTCAGCTAGCCCATGCCCGTATTACTGCCATCGGTTCCTACGTTCCCAAGCGGATTCTAACTAATGATGATCTGGAAAAAATGGTAGATACCAACGATGAGTGGATTGTCCAGCGCACCGGCATCAAACAGCGGCATATCTCCGCTGAAGATGAGTTCACCTCACACCTTTGTATACAAGCGGTTGAACAACTGCAAAGCCAGTATGGCGTGGCTTTGCATGATATGGAGCTCATCGTTGTTACTACCACAACGCCGGATTATCCGTTCCCTACGGTGTCCTGCCGTATTCAGCAGCATTTCGGCATGGAGCAGGCCGGGGCCATCGATCTGAACGCTACCTGTGCGGGATTTGCTTATGCCCTGCACCTGGTCAATGGCATGATCGCTGCGGGCTTGCATCGTAAAGTCCTGGTGGTTGCCGGAGAAACGATGTCCAAAATCACCGATTACAGTGACCGGAGCACCTGCATTCTGTTCGGAGATGGAGCTGGTGCCGTTCTGGTGGAACGTGACCGAGAGGATTCCTGGTTTGAAGCCTTCAACCTGGGTACAAATGGGGATGGCGGCATTCATGTATATGCCTCTGGCCTTTCAGAGCAAATGGACGGAATTCCTCTGATCGGCAAAGGAAAAATTGTGCAGAATGGCCGTGAGGTATTCAAATGGGCGGTACGCACCGTTTCTTCCGGCATTGAGCAGCTTCTTCAGCAAGCCGGACTCACTCGGGAGGACATTGATTGGTTTGTCCCGCATAGCGCCAACCTGCGCATGATTGAATCCATCTGCGAGAAGTCGGGCATACCTCTGGGCAAGACACTGCAAAGTGTTCAGAGCATGGGGAATACGTCTTCCGCTTCTATTCCATTAGCGCTGCAAGCCGGGGTTCATGAAGGACGACTTAAGCTGGGAGACCGGGTAATGCTCTATGGCTTTGGGGGCGGGCTTACCCATGCCGGACTCATCCTGCGCTGGGGCGTTGACAAGGCAATCTAAAATTCAGCTTCCCATCACAAAGGGAATTCAGGGAGTGCGAGCAGCGGCGAATCTTGAACTCTGCCTGTGCCCTCCGCTGCTCACGTAGGATTTACCTACGCTGCGCTGCTCTGCCGCTGGTATCGTTCAACCTTCTAACCGATATTTGCAAAAGGGCCTATTCAGCGTAGTACGCCGGATAGGCCCTCTTTTGAGCAACACTCCGCTTCGCTAGGACAACCGCTTAACGGATTGGCATCCTTACTTAGCTATATTTATTAAAAGAACTATGGTGACACACCCCACGCCACATTAACAGGAAATCCTCCAGCTAATATTTACCTCTAACCACATTATTAGGATATTATAGGGAATTCCTCCATATAATTCGACTAAAAACGTTGAATATGGACCTAAAGTGTGAATTTATAGGGACTTTTTCCTTTTAAATGCTGAAATTCAGCCCATTTCCCCAAATTAGCAGGAGGATTGGACCTCTGTCAAGAAAGTGGACACTCTTTAACCGACTCTTCTCTTATTGAACTGCGCAGCAAAACGAACCGGTGATAAATAGCCTAGTGAACCGTGGATCCGTTTGCGATTGTAGAAAAACTCAAGATAGCGGTAGATTTCATCGTAGGCTTGTTGCTTGGTCTTAAATCGCTTGCAATAAATCAGCTCTTTCTTCAGAATGCTATGAAAAGACTCTATACAAGCATTATCATAACAGTTGCCTTTGCGGCTCATGCTGGCCTTCATGCGATACGTGTTAAGTTGTT
>NZ_KB895394.1 GCF_000374825.1 Paenibacillus sanguinis 2301083 = DSM 16941 | reverse complement strand
ATTCCGTCACCTGTTTCTTTAGTTCCTTGTCTAAAGCATGAATCGGTTTCCTTCCCCGGTTCTTATGAACCAATCCTTGCGCTCCTCCCTCAGCGATGAACTTCTTCTTTAATCGAATGATTTGGCGTTCAGTCAGCCCTAGAGCCGCTGCTCCTTCCTTGTTCGTCATAGGTCCCCCAAGAATTTTTTCCACCACAACTACCTTCTTTAATTCTGCTCTTGTCAATGTGAATGTCTCCTGTCCCATAGTGACATTATCTCAGAACAGTTATAGGGTGACATTATCACAGAAGAATAACACGGGACAGACACAGAGCTTGACAGTCCCCCCGTCGCCTGTTAAGATAATACTCATCTTCGCTATAAACCTGATCTGCTAGCTCAGCTGGGAGAGCACCATCTTGACAGGGTGGGGGTCAGTGGTTCGAGCCCACTGCAGATCATACAGAAAAACCCTTGATAATCAAGGGTTTTTCGCTTTTTTGGGGCAAGGTGAGGTGCTTGAATAAGCCGAAGGTAATTCTGTCACGATAGAGTGTCTTCAGAGCGTCTTTGGTGGTTCATGTCGAACCCTTACTTTAAATAGTTCTAAAACTCCCGCTAGGTATCTACTCCATCTTGCTTAATACGGAACCCACACTATTTAACCCGCTTCCTGCTTTTTAATCATCGATCTTAGTGGTCGAGATACCATGAGTTTTTTGACGTTCTTGTCTTTAATTAAGATCATACTAAAATCCTCCTATCTTTTCCCTGCATGGACTATTTCTTTGTGGAATTGATTATATGTATTTGCTACAATACCATCATAAAGCTTAAGGAGCGGTACTTATGGATAATGGTGTAAAAGAGATTTTACGATCTGTTATTAAAGAAGAGTTGAAACCAATTAATGAGCAACTTATAGAATTAAAGACTGAGCAGCAGCAGATGAAACAAGACCAGGAACTAATCAAGAGAGCGGTGCTGGAAACAAATGATCGGCTTATAAATGTTGAATCCATCTTAGAAAATCAACATAGAATCATCGAACTGCTCTCTACGCGCTCTATCCAGCAAGAAGCCGACCTCAAAAGAATTAAGCAAATCGATCCGGTGCCGGTGCATCGGATTTTCTTTTATTCACCCTCAGCAATCTTGTATCGGTGATACCAACAGAGACATGACCTACACCCTCCTGCAGCATTCAAAGGGATTAAAAGAAGCCAGCCATCAAGGGCGATCCGCTAAACCGATATGCTGCTTCAAGGCTTTCTATAAGGCGAGAGAATAGTTTCATGAAAAAAACTGATGCCTCAATAACATCAGTTTTGAAGAAATATCATGATTCTAAACCAAATCTACCCCAGCTCCACGCGAAACTGTGCCGATTCGATCCACTCTCCTCGGGTGAAGTCGCGGCCGCGAACAAGGACATGGTCACGGTAGACCTCGACATAGTAGCCTTGGCTGCCGTCTTTATGCTCGTCGTCGTCGGTCCACAGATAGGCCACAGATGCGGCATTGAACATTGTTGGCAGCTTACCTTGTCCATCAAAGTGGTTGTTTGGCGCCTCCAGCTCCCAGTGCGTATGCCCGGTGAACAGGATCGTTTGCGGATGGCGGGCCAACACGGCCTTGAGTTCGGCATCTTGTACCACACCATACCATTTCTGTTGCTCGTAAGAGCCGGCCACCGTATCTTTCAGGGGCTGATGCAAAAACAGAAATACCGGCCGATCCGGAGCGGACTTTTCTCCCAGCTTGGCATCCAGCCAGGCTAACTGCTCCTCCGATAACGAGCAGAAGATTTCCAAGCCTTCCTCCGTCCCGAGGAAGATAAAATGATAGCCATTAACCCAGTGATCGTGGTAGATGCTCTCGGTATCCGTCTTCTCCAGGAAACGCTCCAAGCGTTCTTGCCAATGCTCCAGGCTGATATCCTCATTAACCTCCATGCCGACAACTTGCTGGAGAAAGTCGCCAAGTTGACCCTTCCATAAATCAGGATCGACTTCTGCCTGCTCTGAAGCACTAGCCCGTATTTCCTCCAGTCGCTCCTTCCAATTATCCAGCGTGATATCTTGTCCTTCCAGTCCAGACAAACGCAGAAACTGGTTAAGCCGTTCCTCCCAGTTGCCCAACCCCACATCATGATTGCCCATCGTCAGATATAGAGGAGGCAAAGAATCACCGTGCTCGGCCCAAATACGCTCCCATTCGGTATACTCTTCCGGCAGCCCATGATCGGTCACATCGCCAACATGCATGATTCCCGCGCTCCCCTGAGCCTGAACCTTCAAATCCTGCAAAGCACGAACCAAATTCATATTGTACGTATGATTCCGATCTGTTCGTACATGTGTATCGGTAATAATCTGGAAGGAAAGAAGCGGCCCTCCCCCCTGATTCGTACCTGTTTGACCTGGCATGTGCATTTCCCATCATCCTCCCTTGCTGCTTATATTTAACCCGATGACCCCCATGACAATCATGCCAATCCACAGCACCGAGGACAGTGACAGCTTCTCTTGAAACAAAAATCCACCAATCAGCGAGATCAACACGATCCCGACTCCCGACCATATCGCATACACAGTAGATACCTTCATATAACCCAGCGCAAAATTCAAGCAGGTGAAGCTGGCGCCATAAAAGATAAACATGAATATCGACGGCGTCAGGCGGGAAAAGCTATCCGACAGCTTCATTGATACTGTGCCGGATACCTCCAGCACAATCGCCAGAGCCAGGAATAACCATCCCATCTTGTTGTCCACCTTCCATTTTCACAAAACAAGCTATCCAAGCCTTAGCTCACCATATCCTTCGACCACGCTATGTGCTGCCGGATATCCCTTCTGTCCCGATACCCGTCCTTCATCCAGACCGATAGCTAATGCCGCTCCCGCAGCCCGGGCCATCTGCATATCTCCGTTCGTGTCACCGATGACAGCCGTGTGCTCCACCGCCAAGCCCATCTCCCGGCAGGCCAGTTCCACCATATCCGGATAAGGCTTGCCAAGGCGAACCAAATCAGCTCCGACCACTACATCAAAATAATCTCGTATCCCTAGCCAATCCAGATGCTTATTTGCCGCCTCCGTCTCGTCTGAAGTCACAATACCAAGCTTGATCCCACTTTGCCGACATGCTTCCAGAAATGACTGAACACCTGGCAGCAGACGGGCAACCCTTAGCCTTTCTAAGGCTTCGTCTGCTTCACAGCGGCACTGCTCAGCCAACATCTTGGCCTCTGCCCAGGATAACCCTGCCTTATAACCCTCCAGAGCCAGCAAAATCAAGAGATCATGGACCGTTCCCATCGATAATGGGCTATTACGATCATAACCGGAAATCTTGCCGTTCTCGTCATAATCAATCCCCCACATCCCGAGCAGATTGTCTGGAAGTACGGGGAGTCCTTGCAGATTAAGCGCGGTGGAGAAACGAGCGAGCAACTGCTCGCCCCAGCTCCCCCAGGTATAAATAAAATCCATCAGCGTGCCATCCTTGTCGAACAAAATCGCCTGAACTTCAGCCTCGCTACCCGGTGCGCTTAGCTTGATTGCGGGCAGCGACTTACTTATTGATCCGGTCAAGTTCACGCTGGGCCGTCTCCTTTGCTTCCTTCAGAGCTTCCGCGGCAGGCACATTGCTGATTTGAACCTTGTCCGCTGCAATGCTCAAGGCATCCTGAATCTTACCGCCCGTCGGGTCCTGGAACGGCTTGGAGGCATGAGTTGCCTGCTTGAGCGGAATAGTTGCTTGTGGATTTTGCTCACTGAAGGCTACAAATTCCGGATTGTCCAGTGCAGATTGACGTACTGCGATATAGCCTGTGTTCATCGACCAGAACGCTGTATTTTCCGCGCTCATGAAGAAGTTATACCATTTCATTGCCGCTTGCTGCTGCTCAGGGCTGGCCGCAGAGGGAATACCGGCCATGATCGCCTCAGCTACCGGCTTGCCTTCGCCAATCCCTTCCCAACCCGGTTGTTCCATTGCAGCAACAATTGAGAAGTCCAGATCGCCTTGGTCGCCGCTGGAGCCTGTATACCCTGCTGCTTGACCCTTCATGACGTCATCGATCGTTTTGTACCAATACTCCCAGCCTTGACCTCCGGAGTGAATCCGCATGATTTTATCCTCATGAATCCATTTGCGGAATAAATCCCAGGTCTCCACCCATTCGGCAGCGTCGATCAGCACCGTCTTCCCATCTTCACTAAGAATTGTTCCGCCCTTGCTATATACCGCATCGATCATATTGCCGGCGCCCCACATCGGCTCCCAGCCATAAAACGAGGTTTTGCCACCTTCCTTGACCGCCATTTTCTCAGCAGCGGCAGCCAGCCCTTCCCAGGTTTTCATATCATCTGGAGTCAGACCTTGCTTCTCAAGGGCATCCTTACGGTAGTACATGACCTGGGTTGTCCCATACATCGGAAGGAAGAATTGCTTGCCATCCACCTTGCCTTGCTCCAGGAATGTCGGTATAACATCCTCCGGATTAAAATCAGCCGTAGCAGCAATCAGCTCATCCAGCGGTGCATAATAGCCTTTGCGAGCCCAATCTACATTTGACGACAAAACTGCGCCTGGCACATTACCTGAGGCAATCGCGGCCTGAAGCTTGCGTTCGGTCTCCGTGTAATCGGCTTGTACAACCGGCTTGACAATAACCTCTTGCTGGGAATTGTTAAACTGGTCAATCAAGGTTTGCATGTTCTCTCCGAGCTTGCCGCCCAGACCATACCAGAATTCGATCGTTACCGGTTCTGCAGGAGCCCCGGTCTCCGTTCCGGCGTTTCCACCTGCTGCCGACTTGGTCGGCTCCGCCGTGTTGCTTCCCGCTGTACCGGCTCCACCACCACAAGCCGTAATCAATAGGAATGTACATGTTATCAAAAGGGCAAGGAACTTTCTTTTCGTCTTAAACATCTTATAGCCTCCGTCATCTTTATTTTGTTGATTCAAAATGGAGCATTACCCCTTGCTAGCGCCTGCGGACACATTGAAGCTCTGCATGATCGTTTTCTGGGTCAGCGCGAACAACACCAGCAATGGCGCAATAGTGAAGGCGCTGGCGGCCATAATAAGCGGCCATTTTAGCCCGTAAGCACCCCCTTCCACAAAGAAGCTGCGCAGCCCCGCCGATACAAGCTGCAAATCCTGACTTTTCGTAATCAGCATCGGCCAGAAGTAGTTATTATACTGGTCAATGAACGTAATCAAGCCCAACACAGCAAAGGATGAACGCGTAAGCGGCAAAAGAATCGTCCACAAAATCCGGAAATGAGAAGCTCCGTCAATCTGTCCAGCCTCAACCATCTCATGGGAGACTTGGAGAAAGGCTTGACGAATCAGAAAAATGGAAAACACACTCACACAGTTGGATAAAATCAAGCCGGTGTAAGAATCCAGCAAGCCCATTTGCCCCAATAAAATATAACCTGGCAAATACACGGCGGTACTCGGAATCATATAACCCACCAGCACCAGTCCCGTGAATATCCCCTTCAGACGAAATTTCATATGAGTCAGAGCATAGGCCATCATACCGGAGTTAATTATTTGCAGCACGATAATGGACAGCGCCACAAAAATACTGTTAAACATATAACGTTCAAAGGGAGCCGCCGCCCAAGCCTCAGCAAATTGCCCCCAGTTGGGCTTCTCCGCCCACAGGGTTGGCGGGGTTTGCCAAATCTCGTCATTACTCTTGAGCGCATTGGTTACCATCCAATAGAACGGAAAGGCCATAATAAGCGAGGCAGCGGCAAGCAAAATATGACGACATAAGGTACCGAGTTTATTCAAACCTTGCATACGTCTCCTTCTCCTTTACTGGCAATTAGTTATAGTGGACCGTACGTCGACCAATCCAGAACGAAAGTATCGACAAGGCTACACAGGCCACAATGAGCGTAATCGCCACCGCAGAGGCTTCGCCAATCTGGAAGGAATCGAAAGCGGCTTGATAATATAGATACAACAAGGTTCTTGTGGATCCCGCTGGCCCCCCTTGGGTCAGCACATTGATCTGATCGTAAGCCTGCAAGGCAGAAATGATCTGAACCACGACCAGAAAAAAGGTAGTCGGCGAGATAAGCGGCAATGTAACATTTATGAACTTGCGCCAGCTATTAGCCCCGTCCAATTCAGCAGCTTCAAGCAAATCAGCAGGGACATTGCGCAGAGCTACGAGATAGAACACCATTCCCCAGCCAGCCGACTTCCAAATGGTCACGATCAGAACTCCAATAAGCGCCCATTTGGGATCTTCCAGCCAACGAACTCCCTCCAAGCCAATCGCTCTGAGCAAGGTATTAGCCAACCCCACTTCAGGTTCATAAATCCAGGACCAAACGATAGAGACTGCAACCATAGGTGTGACCCAAGGCGAGAACATCAACAACCGATATACCGAGCCGCCCTTCATGTTTCGGTTCAGCAACAAAGCAAGTAATAAGCCGATAATCACAATAGGCAATACACTGCCAAGGCAGAACAGCAGCGACACTTTTAATGATTGATAGAAGGCCGGATTGCTGAATAGATTCGTGTAATTTTCCAATCCAACAAACAACTTGTCCGGGCTCATAAAATCCCATTCCATAAAGCTGAGATAAATGATCAATACCATCGGATAGAACCAGAATAGCGACAGCGGAATCATTGCGGGGAGCGTAAACAATACAGCTCGCACCTCTTCCCGCCATTTCAAACGTTTCATGAATCCTCCTCTTTTTTCATTCATTATTTTTTGAATATTTGTTATAATCGAGTTATAAGCAATGTTTCATCGCTTTTGTACAATAATTATTGTACGTTCAAAGCCTCGACAAAGGGTCATCGCTATGTGAAACGGCTATTAATTTTATGTAAAATCTCTACATTTCTGAGGCAGGTGTACTGATGAAAAAGTCAATTTTGGGAAAAATGGAAAACCCGATCGGTGTTCGCGAGGAATTGCGAGCCAAGGTCATTGACGCCATCGCACAAACGATGGATTTGTATGGCGTAAACTACTCTTACGGTCAGCTCTATGGAATTATGTTTTTTGAGGATCGCCCGATGACGTTAGAAGAAATGCAACAAAGTATGAATATGAGCAAAAGCAATATGAGTTACGCGTCGCGAGCTTTGATCGAATCCAAAATGGTGGCAAAATTAGATGAAAAGGACGCGCGCAAGGACCTTTATGTAGCGGAAACGAACTTCTATAAAGCTTTCCAGGCTTTCTTTGCCACAAAGCTCCAGAGGGAGATCAATGTCATGCGCGAGGCGCTTGATATCGCAATTCCGGTATTATCGGAAATGATCCTTGATATTTCTACAGCGGCAGAGGAACGGGAGCAATGTCTGGAGGATTTGCACAAGCTTAAGCACGCTGCAGAATATTACGATTGGCTACAGCAATTTGTGCATGGCCTGCAAAGCGGTGATTATTTCGCGGCAAGGAACGATTCTTTCAAGGAAGAATAAATACCACGTCCTCCAGTCAAACTAAGCATCAATGCTAAATGCCGGAGGACCTATTCAATGACAAAAATTAAATCGGGTGCTATGCTGGCCATCATGTTTACGGTCACAGTGCTATCCACCTCTGCCACAGCTTCGTCTACCCCATCTTGGGCGAAGGCGCGAAGCTACTATGAGGAGCGAGGCGATATCGTATGGGAGGTTCCTACCTCAGAGAAATACATCGCCTTCACATTCGATGACGGACCAGACCCCAACAAAACCCCTGAAATTTTGAATGTATTGGAACAGTATCAGGCGAAGGCAACCTTCTTCGTGGTAGGTGAACGTGTTGAACGTTTTCCGGAAATTGTACGTATGGAACTGGCCAAGGGACATGAGATAGGAAATCACTCCTACCAGCACCCCGCCTTTAACCGTCTCGCCTTAAGCTCGGTATCGAGGCAGCTTGATCTTGCGCAGGAAGCTATATATGAAGCAACTGGAACTAAGCCGGTGCTGTTTCGCCCTCCGGGAGGTTACTATAATGAAGGTATTGTAGAGTTATCCAAGCGCAGCAGATTGCAGATGATCTTGTGGTCTTGGCATCAGGACACCAAGGACTGGGCTGCACCTGGGGTATCCGCCATTGTGCGCAAGGTGCTGAACAACGCCAGAAACGGGGATATCATTCTAATGCATGACTATGTTTACAACAGTACACAAACGGTTGAAGCGCTAAAAGAGATTTTACCGGAGCTGAAAAAACGTGGCTACTCCTTCGTGACGGTCTCTGAGCTATTAACTCATAAAGTCACTCCGGATCACCATATTAAAGTTAATCAGTAAACTTATTTATAATAAAGCCATTTCATTAGCGGCTAAAAGCAGCAAGATACGAGAATTTTCGGTCCTGCTGCTTTTTTATTTAAAATTTTATTAATTGTGATTTAAATCACTTGATGTGTGAAAAAAATCACTTATTATAAGGACATCAAAGATGTTCTACTAAAAAAAGAAGAGAAAACAACCTAAGGAGTGGTAATTCATGTTTAACAATTTCCTCAGAACGAACAAAGTAGCTATGTGGTTCTTGACCTTCATTCGTATTTATCTTGGTTATCAGTGGATTACCGCAGGCTTCAAAAAGATTACTGGCGGCTTCGATGCTGCAGGCTTCCTGAATGGAGCCATTGCCAACAGTACCGGTGATCATCCTGCTGTTCAAGGCTGGTGGGCCGCTTTCCTGGAAAACTTTGCATTACCAAATGTGGACCTGTTCAACATCCTTGTTCCTTATGGCGAATTTCTGGTCGGACTGGGCTTGATTCTTGGTACCTTCACCACCTTCGCTGCTCTGATGGGCCTGGTCATGAACGCAGCCTTCCTCTTCTCGGGTACTGTCAGCACGAATGCACAGATGTTACTCCTTGAAGTTCTGGTTGTCGTGGCTGCCGCTAATGCCGGTAAAATCGGTCTGGATCATTATGTACTACCTTACCTGCGCAAGCAATTTGGCAAGAAGGACAAAGCTAAAACATCAATTAATGCACCCAAGCAAAGCTTGAACGTTTAATCACTTGGCTACATTGAAAATAGAGAAACCATACTACGAAAACGAGAGACCCGGTTGGGGTCTCTCGTTTTCGTATTCAAATGTTCCATTCATTGAATATGAACCTGACCCATGTTAATATACTTACTATACTTAAATATGTAATAAGCTTATGATGAGCCGACAATGCAGGAGAAGCTAGGTACAACAAAATGGCTCGCCTCATGAACAACGAGGAAAGGAACATCGCTTATGAATGCTAGCAAAGACCTCTCTACCCGGGAGCGCATTCTTCATATGATGAAAACGTCTGGTCCGCTCAGCGCCAAAGAAATCACCATTGAACTGCAAATTACCGAAATGGCCGTACGGCGGCATCTGGGTACAATGGAACGAGACGGGCTTATCGAATCCAAAATGATCCGTCCAACTCTGGGGCGCCCCACTGCTGTCTACGGACTGACAGATATAGCCGAAGGGCTGTTCCCCAAGAAATATCATTCCTTGACGCTCGATTTGCTGGATGAATTGGCGGAAGAGAGCGGTCAGCACATGGTTGATCGTTTGTTCGATCGCCGCAAGGAAAAGCTTAACCGCCGATATGTTCACGAAATGGAAGGCAAAGCCTTCCCTGAAAAGGTACAGATGCTGTCGCAAATCCAAAGCGATAATGGATATATGACTGAGCTTACGCAAAACGATCAAGGTGACTATGTTCTAATGGAGCATAACTGCCCGATTGCCCAAATTGCTAACCGCTATACCCATGCCTGCGATTGTGAGCTTCAACTGTTTGAAACGCTGCTTGACGCAAAGGTGGAGCGAACAGAATGCTTGGCTCAGCAAGGCAAGAAATGTGTATACATCATTCGGCAGGAGAACCGTGATGATCGGACAACGAAGGAAGGACAACTGTCCGATGTTCAGAAGTAAGCTGCTCCTGTGACTTAACGCTATGATGATAGAGGCAGCCCTGAGGCTGCCTTATTTGTATTCTACATCTCATAGATGCTTAACTCAGCTTCAATCGCTCGCTTGACGAGACTCAGACAGTCCTCTGTTGTCTTGGCGACAACCCGTTTGCCATTCACTAGTGCGTAAGGCTTTAATTTGCATAGACCACACAAGCTAAGGCAGTCCGCACGCATAACGGCAATCTCCGGATACTCTTGCTCCAGTTGCTCCAAATCAAGCGCGCTCATCAGGTTGCTATCGCATACCTCAACGATGACAATCCCCATTCCCATGCCACATTCACCCCAACTATAATGCCTTCATTTGAACATTCATTATGATGAACCCTTATGACTTTGTCAATGTTCACTCCGCTTAAACATACTTAACATACATTTATGTTGACTAAGTCTAGGCAACCCTTTATAATAAGGTTTGTCGGAATTACTATTACATATTACAAAATAAGAAAGGATTGATTTGAACATGGCACATCAATTACCTGCATT
This sequence comes from Paenibacillus sanguinis 2301083 = DSM 16941, assembly GCF_000374825.1. Classification (GTDB taxonomy): domain Bacteria; phylum Bacillota; class Bacilli; order Paenibacillales; family Paenibacillaceae; genus Fontibacillus; species Fontibacillus sanguinis. The sequence goes on along the minus strand of NZ_KB895394.1, from coordinate 49,002 downwards.
GCCTTACCCTAACAACGCTCTTGAACCTCATATCGATGAAACAACGATGATGATTCACCATGATCGTCACCATAATACCTATGTAACCAACCTGAATGCTGCTCTGGAGTCTGCTCCGGAACTGCAATCCAAATCTGTAGAAGATCTGATTGCTGACCTGGACAGCGTGCCGGAAAGCATTCGTACAGCGGTTCGGAACAACGGTGGCGGTCACGCTAACCACTCCCTCTTCTGGGAAACGATTGGCCCGAACGGCGGTGGCCAACCATCCGGTAAATTGGCTGATGCCATTAACAACGAGCTTGGCGGCTTCGACAAGTTCAAGGAAGACTTCACCAAGGCAGCAACTACCCGCTTCGGCAGTGGCTGGGCATTCCTTGCTGTAGACGCAAACGGCAAATTATCCGTATTCAGCTTGCCCAACCAGGATTCCCCGATTATGGAAGGCAAGACACCGATTCTCGGCCTGGATGTTTGGGAGCACGCCTACTACCTGAAATATCAAAACAAACGTCCTGACTACATCGGTGCCTTCTTCAACGTCATTAACTGGTCTGCAGTTGAGAAACGTTACGAAGCTGCACTGAACAAATAAGAAATACAGCAATCCCCCTGAATACCGAATGCCGGGTTTCAGGGGGATTTTATTTAGGTTGTACGGACTCACGAACTACTAATGTTGGCTGCACCTGCCAATGCAATGCCTCTCGAACACGGCCAAGATCAGATAATAGCAGCATCATAGCTGCGTCGCACATCTGCTCCTTCTCTACCCGCATGGTCGTCATCTTCATGCCTTCATCACTGAAATAATGCAGGTCATCAAATCCGGCGATGGAAATATCCTTTGGTACACATACTCCTCTCTCCTTAAGCAGACCAGCAAGCAAATACCCCATCCGATCATTTCCGCAGAAAAATGCCGAGGGCCATTCTGTAATACCCTCCAGAAAAGCAGCGATTTCCCTGGAGGTATAGTCATAGCCTTGCGAAGCCGTCAAGCAAAATTCCGGACGAATGCGAAGTCCTGCCTTCTGCATCGCCTGCTCGTAGCCAAACCAGCGTTCCTCATGGCTTGTTGATAAATTGGTTGGCCCAATAAAGCCGATTTCCCGATGGCCCATCGCAATCATATAAGCTACCGCGTCCGCAGCGCCACCCAAATTAGCCGAGGTAACCACCGGACAAGGCAGCTCCCGGTGATATGAGTCCATGAACACCAAGGGCGTATCCATCTCCCAAATCAGCCGGGCATAATTCAGGTGCGTAATACCAAATAATATAACACCTTGATACGGAATATCGGCAAATGGACCAGGTAAGGTCAGAGACGCTTCCATGGACTGAGCCAGCGGGGTAATCACGGCATTACAGCCTTTCTTTCTCGCGCTTTTCTCCAGCCCCCAAATCATATCATGAAAAAATTGAAAGTGATCGTTATCCTGGTAGCTCATAATCCGCTCCGGCACTACAATCAATATATTTGCATTCCCGCCAGCCTTGGGCGCGTAGGGACCATAGCCCATTTCGCGGGCGGTCTGCTGCACCAGATTGCGTACTTCCTCACTGACTCCCTTTTTGCCCATGAGGGCCAGTGACACAGCATTTTTCGAGATTTGCAGCCTATCAGCAATGCTTTGCATAGAAACTTGCTTTTTCCGGCCCATTCTTTTCAACCCTTCCGAAACATGCTAAACTTGACCTAACTATACTTTACAAAATTTATTTTTGTCAAGTTTGTCAAGTTTCAGGCTTGGGCCTTAGGTATTAGCTTCGGCGGGAACCAAGACAGCCATCGGACTGATTAGCGATACCGGCCGGGAGCCGCACAGGATACCGGTTTGATTGGCGCCGCCGCTCTAATTCATATTAACTATTAACCAACTCAGTGAAGGAGCTTGATCCAAAAATGAATGAACCTATTTTTTTACAGCCTATTTTTCAAGAGCGCATCTGGGGAGGAACCAAGCTAAAGGATTTGTTTGGCTATGAAATTCCCAACGAGCATACCGGCGAATGCTGGGCCATTTCCGCTCACCCCAATGGACAAAGCACAGTGAAGAACGGGCCATTCCAAGGCATGAAGCTGGGTGACCTGTGGACCTCTCAGCCCGAGCTGTTCCATTCCGAATCCAAAGTCTTTCCACTGCTCACCAAACTGCTTGATGCCTCGGATGATCTTTCGGTGCAAGTACACCCGGACGATGAATATGCAGGCAAACACGAAAATGGCGAGTTAGGCAAAACCGAATGCTGGTACATTGTCGATGCCGAGCCAGGTGCTGTGATTATCTATGGCCATGGAGCCCAAACGAAGGAAGAGCTCGTGCAAATGATCGAAAATGGCGACTGGGACCGTTTCCTGACCAAAGTTCCTGTTAAGCCGGGCGACTTCTTCTATGTGCCTAGCGGTACCCTTCATGCTTTGGGCAAGGGGATCGTCGTGTTGGAAACCCAGCAAAGCTCGGATACCACCTACCGGGTTTACGATTATGATCGCCGCGACAAGGATGGGAATACTCGCGAGCTGCACTTGAAGAAAGCGATTGATGTCACGGGTGTACCTCAGGTTTATGAGCCGGTTCACTACGAAACGGTTCAGCAAGACGGCCTCACGGTAACCTCCTTTGTCTCCAACTCCTTCTTCACCGTAGAGAAGTGGAATGTTGCTGGAGAAGCCAAGCCTGCTGTCAACAAGAAATATACGATATTCAGCGTTCTATCGGGCAAGGGCTCACTGGAAGTAAACGGCCATACCTACGAGTTGACCAAAGGGGACCATTTCATCCTTCCTGCAGGATTTGGACCTTATAGCCTTAAGGGTGAACTGGAATTCATCATGGCACACGAATAAATGAAACAAAACGGACGGGACCTCCTTCATGCGGAGATTCCGTCCGTTTCTTCATTCATCTTCTTCCCATACCGTATCCATCAGCTTGCGAATATGCTCGGCCCGCTGGCGCGTGGCTTCTGCATCGGCTACCCACTTGGAGCCGTTCCAGTCCACCACATCACCAACCTTGACCCCTGTATCCACCTGATCCCGGGGGATGTTGCGAGTCTTTCCATCCACTTCCAGAATGCATTGATTACCTTCAAATCCCTCGACAATATGGGTCATGCCCTCCTTCACCCCGTTTCCCTTTGATTTTCAATATCCTGAGGGGCTGTCGAGCGTTTTGCTTACCACACTTTTAATTTAATATGAAAGATAGACGCCTTCCTCCTCTCGGCTTTGGCCTTACCTTTCTGTGGTAATCTGGTATTCTCGCCCGTCCGTGGATATTTCCACCGTCCCCTGGGTATCGTTACGGTAAATTTGTACACCTTGCTTGTCCAAGCGATCCAGAATCGTCTGTGCAGGGTGTCCGTAAGAATTAGGTCCGACCTGGATGACCGCATATGTAGGCTGAACCAACTGCAGGAACCGCCGCGTTGTTGATGATTTGGAGCCATGGTGGCCCACCAGCATCACATCGGCCCGCAGATCGGCGCCACTTTCTATCATGGCCTGCTCGCTTTCACTTTCTGCATCTCCGGTCAACAGGAAGGTGCTACTCCCGTAGTTCAGCTTCACCACGGCACTCATATTATTGCTATCATCCATTGTTGCTGCCGGGGCCAGCAGCCTGACCCGCGCCTGCTCGCCAAACGCCAGATCAAGCCCGGCCTTGGCTGTCTTTACTTTCAATCCCTTGCGCTGGATTGACTCCAGCAAAGATTGATAGGTCTTCGTATTGGCCTGTACACGAGGCATATAAATGTCGCCAATTTCCAGGTGGTCGACGACCTTGTCCAAGCCCCCGATATGATCGGCATCCGGGTGCGTTCCAATCAGGATATCCAAGCGCTCTACGCCATAACGGGCTAAATAAGTGAGCATCAATTCTTCCTTGTCATTGTTCCCACCGTCGATTAGCATCGTCTTCCCCTCAGGGCTAATAATCAGTTGGGAAGCTCCCTGCCCTACATCGAGAAAAATCACTCGAAGCTTTCCTTCTCCATCCACCGGGGTTACAGCATCTTTCTGGGCAAAGCCTCCGATTTCACTGGATAGCCAGCTCTTCATGGAATCCCATTCCAGCGACCCTCCAGATAACCAGCTGCCCATCAGCAATACAATCGCAACCATTACCGTCATTAACCATTTGTTCTGCCGCTTGTTCTTCCGTCTCCGTCTCCGTCTCCTCATCCATGCCTTCCTTTTCCCCATGATGTCATTAAATCAATAGCTCACCACACAAGCACAATGCTCCAATTATATAAGATTCCTCACATAGGTAGCAACCCACTCAGCGGATAAGGAACAAAGAAAGAGCCCCCTTCAAGAAAAGGCAGGCTCTCTACTCTAGCTAGCATATGCGTTTATTTCACCTTCACCGAAACTCTGATCGTTACAGTTTTACCACCGTATTTGGCTTTAACCGAACTGGTTCCTTTGGCTACGGCCTCAATTTTCCCTGCCGTAACCTTGGCTGCCGCTGGCTTAGAGCTGGTCCATACTGCACTTGAAGTGACATCAGCTACCTTGCCGGTATCATACGTCGCCTTCAGCACTAAGGTTTTTGCAGAACCTGGGACAAGCTCTAATTTCTTCTCGCTAACTTCCAGCTTCTTCAATTTCGGAACTACGTTTACTTTCACCGTAACCGTTTGGCCTTGATACGAGCCGGTAAGTGTAACGGAGCCCTCAGCCACTGCCTTAACTGAAGAGGTGGACACGGTAGCAATCTTATCATCTGAGGAAACCCAGCCCATCTTGGTCGACAAGGTTACTTTTTTGCCATCTGTATAGTAGCCGGTTACTTTGATCGATTTCGATTTATTGATGTTCAATTCAATCGTTGTTGATGCAACTACAAGCTTCTTAATCTTTGGCTCAATGGTTAACGAAACGCTCACCGTTTTATTGGAGTAGGTCCCTTTCAGCGTTGCTGAGCCTTTCTTGAGTCCCTTGATTTTCTTGCCCTCTGCCGTTGTTTTCAATACCGCGTTAGCACCGGACAACGTCCATTCTATATCGCTTGGGTTGGCTACCTCTTCCCCGTTCTCATAAACGGCGGTGACGCTTGGGAGATCCATCTCCTCACCAATCACAATGCTTAGCTTGTTGTCTGGAACGAGAATGGTCAATACCTTCTCATTTACTGTCAGTCGGATAGTCACTTCGCTATCTGCCGTTCCACGGATCGGGAATGCAGGGTTAGGAGTCACGCCATCTCCCGCTTCAGAAAGCTTTCCCGTTATTGTAACTACATCGGAAAGCGCCGTGTCATCTGTATCCTTGGTTACAATCTTTCCGTCTTCAATGGTAGCGATATCTTCCCGATTTGAAGACCAGACGATTTCATCACTGAAATCGATTTTCTCTCCGTCAATTTTCGTTGCCGTCACTCCTGGCAATTTCACCGATTCGCCCTTGAACAATTCCAGTTCGTCCTTCTCCACTTCAAGCTTGGTGATTGTAGGAGAGACCACTAGTTTGAAGCTCTTGGTAATACCTTGGAAACTCGCCTTAATCGTCGTCGACCCTACTGCCTTGGCTACGACCAGCCCATCGCTATTTACCGTGGCGATCAATTTATTGGAGGAAGTCCAGGTTGCCCTGCTGCTGATATCTTCTGTTGTGTTGGCACTGCTTCTAACACCAGCCTCTACCTTCAACGTTTCCCCGAAAAATATCATCGCATCCTCCGAAGGCGTTAACAAAATGGCCTCGTAAGGCGCGCGAACATAAATATCTACTTGTGCCCGATTACTAAGATAGGAGGCCGAAATCGTCGTTTTCCCTATCGACAGCAGCTTCACCTTCCCGTCTTCGACGGTAGCCACCGCTGAATCCGAGGAAGCCCACACGGCCTTATCGGATACGTCGGCGGTTGTTTTATCATTAGCTAGAACCGTCTTGGCCAGCAATTCAATTTCACCGTCATCCATGATCAGTTCCAAATCTTCCTTCTCACCGATTTCTGTATTAGGTGATTCGCTGCGGTACAGCTTCAGACCGGAATAAGGAGAAGTTACCGTCACTTTAAAGGAGGCGGTCAAGCCGGAATATTTGGCTGTAACCTTGGCTTCGCCTGCACCTAACAAGGTAAGTTGTCCCTTGTCCACGGTCAGCACGGACGCATTGGAGGTACTCCACTCTGCTTCTGCAGTTACATCCTTTGGTTCTACCAAGGTACTGTCGATTTTAGCCTTGGCTGTCACCATCAGGTCGCTTTCATCCGTATCAAGACTGAACTTTCCGTCCAGCTTATAATCCAGCGTCAATCCCGAATAAGTATCAACTGTTTTAATGGTAATGATGGATACAGAACCGGAATAAGCGGCTTTGACTGTAGCCGTGCCACTCTTGACGGCAGTCACCAGCCCCTCATTTACCCTTAGGATACTCTCATCCGAGGAAGTCCACGTTACGGTTGCGGTAACGTCCTTCTTGGAAGTAGAGCCTTCCACGTTAGCCCATACCTTCAACTGCTTGGTCTTGCCGACAACCAGTTCAATTGTCGTATTCTCTCCCTCAATGGCGATGGAGTTAATGTCACCGGCAGCCGCCATAGCACCGGTCGGAAGGACCACCGAAAGGAGCAGCGCCATAATAAGCAGCCAATGTGTTATTTTCCTGTTCGTAATCATCAATTTCTCTCCTTTTTTATTGCTAGAATGCCGGGATTCCTTTCCCAGCCCTTTGCGTTTTATATCGGTATTTGGTAGGAATTTTATGACCCTTTTAAATGAAAATAATTCCTTTGGCCTATAAAATAATGCCGGACATAAAGTCATGTTGTCAGCACATAGCCTATTACTTGACCGCGGCAGGCCGAACATTCAGCAAATGGATGCGTGCAATGTGGCCACGAAGAAATATGGATTTAACTTTGCGCTGGTCATGTGGCATTTCTCTCCACAGTTCAAGCTCAATCGTCCACAAATCCCTCTTCCCGTTTAAAATTGCTGAAATCGCCAATCCTATCCAGTAAGTATATACATTTTGGAGGGATACAAGTGACTTTTCCCGAACCGCTGTGGCGAGATTCTATGGATTTTCCAGCGTTCAAGGCATTAGAAGAAGATGTACAGGTGGAGGCTGTTATTGTAGGTGGCGGAATGGCAGGCATTACCACGGCTTACCTGCTAGCCAAGGAAGGCGTCAAAGTCGCATTATTGGAAGCAGACACACTACTGAATGGCACAACCGGACATACGACAGCCAAGATAACTGCGCAGCATGATCTGATCTACGATGAGCTCATCCAGCATTTTGGAGCGACCAAGGCCAGACAGCACTATGACGCTAATATGGCGGCCAAGCAGTTCATTGAGCATACCGTTCAGGAGCAGCAGATCGATTGCGATCTTCTCAAGCAAGATGCGTATCTGTACGCAACGACTGAACAGTCTGCACGTAAGCTGGAGATGGAGTACAAGGCCTATGAACAACTAGGCATCGCCGGTGAACTGATTGACAGCATCCCCTTTGACCTCAAGATATACAATGCGCTAAAGATGCGCAACCAGGCCCAATTCCATCCTCTAAAATACTTGAAGCACCTTGTACAGCAGATGGTGGAGGCTGGCGGTCTTATTTTCGAGAACACCGCTGCGGTAAATGTAAAAGAAGATGGCAAACAGATCGCCGTCCTTACTCGCAATGGGCCGAAGGCAACGGGAAGCCATGTTATTGCTTGCTCACATTTCCCCTTCTATGAAGGGACTGGATTGTATTCGGCGAGAATGCATGCCGACCGCTCATATGTCCTTGCGTGTAAGACCAAGAAGCCTTACCCTGGCGGGATGTACCTGAGTGTCGACCAGCCAAGCCGGTCGCTTCGTTCAGTGCGGCATGGCGATGATACGCTGGTGCTCATCGGAGGCGACAGCCATAAAGCCGGACAGGGAGAAAATACGGTTACACACTATCAGGCACTGGAGGACTTCGGTCAGGAGGTGCTGGGACTTGCGAACATCATATTTCGCTGGTCGACACAGGATCTTGTCACCTTAGACAAGCTTCCGTACATTGGCCCAATCACCTCTTCCCAGCCGCGTATCCTGATCGCAACCGGCTTCCGCAAATGGGGAATGACAAATAGCACAGCAGCTGCTCAACTGCTCAAGGACCTTGTCTTGGGTAAAAACAATCCGTATGCCGATCTGTACACGCCGTTACGCTTCACCCCCGATCCCAGTCTCAAGAATTTGATCAAGGAAAATGCAAATGTCGTCAAGCATCTGATCAAAGGGAAGCTGGAGATCTCGCAAATTACGCCAAAGGATCTGGCGAAGGATCAAGGAGCCGTCATTACGCTGCATGGGGAACGAAAAGGAGCCTACCGGGATCAGGAAGGACACCTCCACATTGTCGATACGACCTGTACGCATGTCGGCTGTGAGGTGAACTGGAATGCCGGAGACCGGACATGGGATTGCCCTTGCCATGGTTCGAGATTCTCCTATACAGGGGACGTTATTGAAGGCCCGGCAGAGAAGCCGTTGCAGCGGAAGCATTACGATATGCTGGACAACCTTACAAGTCCGGATTCAGGGTACTGAACCTTGACTGGACTAAAATGCTGATAAATGAGTATAACCACTGCGAGCGGGGAGCCCTGAGCGCACTAAAAAAGGATTTCAGCCACATAAGCTGAAATCCTTTAATATTACTGATGCCGGGAACGGGGGTCGAACCCGTACGGTTGTCACCAACCGCAGGATTTTAAGTCCTGTGCGTCTGCCTATTCCGCCACCCCGGCAAAATATAATAAGGATTCTCAAAAAATCCCGTATCTATGATTATATACAGAAGTAAACTCAAATTCAACCAGAAAATAATGACCCCAGAAAATAATGAATTCCCTATCCGCAAGCTTCCTGCGGGTCAGACCGTGGCCACTATTGCAGACGTTATTTTATTTATAGCCGGACCTTCCCTTTTAAAAAAGACCGTCTGAACTGGTTGCTACTCCAAGCTTTTATTTGGAGGCTGACAGCCAGTCAGCGGATAAAATATCCTCCAGACGAACCCACTGCCATTCACCTGGCTCCGTCGTCAGCTTAATTTCGCGCAAATAAGTTTGTACCGTGGTGACCACTCCGCATAGCTCCTCATCCTCATATTCTCCCCAGATTCGTAGCCTGATCTTTCGCCGCTCCCGAAAAGAGCCCGCCAGCACCCGCTCGATCAGTTCTATCTCCTGAGCGTCCAGTTCCGGGTGGAGTTTGGATTGCCTGGTATACCGCTCTCGATTAATCGCTTCTTTATGCTCTGGCAGCATCATGCGGCTGGATTCCCACAATCCATTGCCTTCCAGCTTCTTCATCTGTAATGTCCCCCAATCATTTCCGCCCTTTGCTTGGCCTGACCGGCTGTGGTCAACGATACCGCCCGCAAAATAGCCGTTTCCCCAAAGCGACGTTTAATCTCATCTGTTACCTTCTCCAGCGCTTGGTACTTGGGCCGTTCATCAAATAAAGTTAATTGATATTCATCATCTCGAATAAAACCCGTCAGCGTAACACCAACCTTGCGGATGGGCTGATGATCCCAATGACGCCCGAACAACGCCATGACGCTCTCATATACTTGCTTGGTGGCATTCGTTGGATCAGGCAACTTCATTTGCCGATGGAAGCCAGAGGGATGATCCAAATCAATCCCCCTGCAGCTCACCATGACCACCCCACCCATATAGCCCTTCTCCCGGCAGCGGCGGCACACCAGTTCTGTCAGCTCCAAGAGTATCTATAAATCTATGAGCATAATTATATGTGTGCATTAATGAATAGTATAACCTCTGATTTATCAAAGATTTATACTATATTTATCACATTTTCTTTATGAGCATTATTGATGGCTTAACACGATAACATAGATGTGGTAACATACTATATTAGTATCGTTCATATATGAGCATAATTGTGAGCTGAATTAGATGCGGGGGTTTTGGAATGGACCATGATGGTTCAATCGTGCCTTTCTCCAGAAGAATTGATGAGTTGCGTTTTGGTGTACAGAGTGTAGGGATTGAGTTGTGGAAAAGGCATCGTGATAGCGAGCCTGTCATTAATAGGCATGCTGTAATCGTTTTGCAAAATAAAATGAATAGCAGACTATGCGTTCATCCTCTTACAGAATTTATTTTTCATTACTGGAAATACAGAGCTTATAATTCTCAGAGGCTACATGCTAATTACCTCTGCGCTTTCTTAAATTACATACTTATTGAAAATCGTATAAAATACAAACTTACTTCTTTAAAAGAACTACGTTTTTCTCACGCATCAGAGTTCTTGAATGATTTGACGAGAAAAGAAAAATCAAGAATGACGCTTAAAAAGGCGGAAAGGACTTTAACCTTATTTTTTGAGTTCTTAGCGAAGAAAAAACTGTTGGTGCATGTTGACGAAAGTGCCTTTAAAAAGAAGATCCTTTACGGGAAATCGAATCAACAATATACGGTTTCCCCATTTAAAGGAGTCATTATGCCGAGAAACAGGCAAGGCCATATAGCTCATGATTTACCTGAACGATATATTTTACCTTTGATCCAGTTGGCTGTGAAGACCGCAAATCCCATTGCTTTGGGGATTTATATGCAGTGCTTTGGCGGAATTAGACAAGGTGAACTTGTGAACATTCAAAGATCCGATATAAATTCTATAGGTTCTTTCGGAGAGTTTGGTTTAGTAGTTAGCCTACAACAAAAAAACTTGAGAACAGATATTAAAGATAGTGCCGGTGCAAGTGGCGTTAAAAAACCAAGAAGACAAATCGTATTCCCCATTCAAGATTGGCTACAACAGTTGTATCGAAACCACATTGAAAGTTATACTCCTGTGGATGCATCTGATGCACTATTTGTCAATCGGGATGGCAAAGCCATGTCGGGACAAAGCTATAGGGCATATTTCAGTAAATTAAAAAGAGAGTTTTTGAAGCAACTGCGGAAATCATCTAATCCAGATGATCTGGTTTACGCAGTCAAATTGGAAGAATATAAATGGTCCACTCATCTAGGCAGAGGCATATTTACAAATCTTTTAGCGGAAGAGGCTGATAACCCATACGATATTGCATTGCCAAGAGGAGATTCCAATCTTGCATCATCCCTTGTATATCAAGGGAATACGGAACGAATGAGAAAAAAACTTGAGGATCGGATGCAACATTTATATAAGGAATACTTACCGAATTTAATTAAAAAATAAATTATTGGAGTTTAAGAAACATGTCTTATTTGAGTCCTGCCGAAGCAGCAGAAAAGCTAGAAATGGGTTATAAAAGTTTACTACGCTTGGTGAAAAGCGGCGCGTTTACCGGGGCAATAAAAGTACATGGTTCGTGGCAAATCCCTCCCAAAGCCGTGGAGGATTATAAGGCATCGTTAAACATTCCTAAGGGATATTTAACTGTTGCCGAAATAGCTGGACAACTTAATCTTACGGAACTTTGGGTTGGCAGACTAGTTAAGAAAGGGACATTTGTTGGAGCGAAGAAACATAGAGGTTCTTGGATAGTGCCTTCCATGTCTGTGCAGGAATATATTCTTCAGTCGTCCTCTTCTCCCCAAGGATTTCTCTCTTTCCCGGAAGCCGCTGAATATTTATCCGTAGGTGAGTCATGGATCAGAAATTTAGTATTAAGAAAAATTTTGTCTGACGTGGAAGTCATTGATGGAATCCGTTACATTCGAAAAGAGTGTATCGACGAATATTTAAAATCGATTTCACCGCCAGAAGGATACCTCTCCGCCGCTCAAGCTGCACAAGAACTATCCCTTGGCAAAGGAGCCGTTAACTCCTTAGTAAAGGAAGGAGCATTTCCCGGTGCAAAAAAGCAAAAAATACCGTATCATCACGCAGGATGGATTATTCCAGTTGAATCCTTAAGGGAATATAAGGAGTCTCGTTCTTTTCCGAGCGATTATATTACTGGAACAGATATAGCGACGCAGTTAGAGGTTAGCAAAACCTGGATTACTAAATTAATCCGACAAGGCGTGATACTTAACGGTAAAAAGCACAACAACGAGTGGATTGTTCCGATCGATGAGGCGAACAGGTTTATTGAAAGGGAAAGAAAAAGACAACTATCGACACCGATTGAATTATTTGAATTTCGGTTGGCTGAACTGGATGTACCTGGCACTCTGCAAAAAACAGTTGCGCTCTACCGGGAATTTGTAACGTTAAAAATCAATAGCAGCCAAGGAAACATTCAAACAACTCACAATCGAGCCTTAGAGTATATCAGCACTTTAAAGCGATTATTCCTGTTGTTAGATACTGAAGTATTCTTAATGGATGCGGAACAACTAGAAGCTATCTTTCGAAGTCCAGGAATGGGGATTCGGGATAAGCGTACTTTTATTTACTTTTTGGAGTTTTGCACAGGCAAAGGGCTATGTTCATTCTCGAAAAGTTATGCAATCACTCCCCTTCCTGTTGAAAAAAGGGAGATGTACAGTCCGGAACAATTTTTAGCGTATTACAGTTATGTCAGGGATGTCGAAATTCACATTGAGCAGGCCATCCAAAGTAGGGATTACGCTGTAACATGGCTATATGTCTTAATGCATGTCATTGATGCGTGGAGACCGTCAGACATTGTTAAGCTGCCGAATATTGCGCTGGAGGTCTGCAATTTGCAGACTTTTGATCAACTTAGAGAAACGAAATTCTCTATGGAGCAAGCGCAAGCAGTCATTAATCATCTGTATAAACGAGTAGAACGAATGTATATTAGCAAGACCGGTGCCCTAGGGCATTTCCTTGTCAATCAGGACATGATTGTCCCTACGGCTACCGTTCTTGTAATCACAGAAATTCATCGCAGAAACAAAGGTGAGATGCCCGCCAAGCTGCAGCACGTACAATGCCTAACATACCCAAACTGCGCTTCTCCAACTGCTCTGACTTGCTTGCATTGTGAAAATTCAATACCAAAAATTTATATCCTGATTTCGATCCAACATGAACTTGAGCGATTAATCTTATCTATACAAAATACCAAGTATCCAGCCGTACGCGTCAGGGACCACAAATTTTACTTCAAATTCTGGATCTGTTAAGTCAGGCAGTACAGCAATTTGGCAGAACCCATGTCCAGACTTTTATTGATCTTAATAATGTAAAGGAAAAGATGATCGCTATTCAAAATTTACTCAGTGAGGAAGTTTAATGGCTAAATTCCACGCAGCATTACACAGAAGAAGAACCATAGAGGAACTAAGCGATCGAAATATTTTAGAAAGTATTGAGTCTGTCACCTATAGACTAGATGAACTTCACGAGTACAAGGAAATGTTCAGAGAATTGCAACACAAAGGGCTTATTGTAATGGGCGATTTTGAGGACCGTTTATGGTCGGCTCAAGGAAATTCCAGTAATTTTCTTTTTCGGTTTGATTGCGAAATCTATGGTGAGGTCAACTTAGTCTTGAAATGCTATACCGTACAAAAATTATATAATGGCATTAAAACACAAACCGTTCGACACAATGTAGGACAAATAAAAGAGGCCATACGAATTACCCGAGGTTTTCAAGTGGACAATCTCGCGCATTTAGAAGATGCATTTAATCAATTCGGGGTACATAAACAGTTCACCATGGCCACCAGTATCAGGGAATTTCTCGCTTATTATAATCATCCATATTCGGATGTGTACAGCGATTTGTGTTCAATTTTTAATACGAAAGTTTCGAATGTACGCGAATTACCCAAATTTCATGATATCCTGCTTTTCGATTATGCTATGGACGAATATTTTAAAACCTGTACTACAGACGATGAAAAATTGCAATTTTATCCGCTTCTGTTATGGTGGAGGATCACCCGTATCATTCCCATGCGCCCCGTCGAATTTTATTCATTACGCCGGGATTGTACATTCAGAGATAGTGAGGACAGATATTGGATGGTATTGCCGCGAAAAAAGAATCCATCTAACCTTCCAGGAAAACTCGAAATAACGGATACTGTTCAGGTAAATCAAGAAGTCTTTAAGTTTATTGAGGACTATAAACAACTTATATCAGCTTACGATTCTGAATCCTCCTATTTGATCTCGTACAAGGCATATCGGAAATACGTTAAAGTAAAAACGAAGGAAAAAGCACGAGATAAGATGGGCGCTTTCCAATTTATCAATATCATTGATCGATTTTATGATGATATCGTTACTCCGAAGTACGGTGATTTAGAAAGAATAAAGCCAGGTGATACCAGGCACTTTGCTTTTTGCAATATGATGCTGCAAGGGTTTAATATGCTAACTATTGCCCGTATAGGCGGGCATAGCCAACTGGAAACCCAATTACATTACCATAAACATTTGGATCACTTCGCTCAATCTTTCGTCCATTACGCGGCGCAAATGCTTCGAATAAACCGAAAAAACTTAATGAGATCAAATTGGGATGTTGGGACACAAGCCATAATTGCCAAAAGTAAGATCTACCGAATAGGCGATTTCCAAGAGACATACAAAGTGGAAAATGGCTATTGTACGGATCACCCATCTCGCTGTCAGGTCGGGGATTGTCGCTTTTGCGAATATTATTTTTTCTCGCCAGAGGACGAACAAAAGGGATTAGCGTGGTTGAAAGATTGTTCTGATGCACTGGAAAGTAGATTAAAGGAACAATTGGAGCTCATTCGATATGTTACAAAATCGATGAATTACGATTGTGCAACGTTGACATACCAGCAAACAGGCCAAGAAAGGCTATCCTCAGCTTGCAATGAACTGAGAAGATTGATGGATCAAAAGGCCATGATCGATTCCTATCTCCCGGAGGATGAATTGTGAAAAAAGGAGCACCCCCAAAATATACAGATAAGCAATTAAAAGACATCTTGCTGAAATATATCTCAAAGAATCCCGGTAAAAAGGTTAATCCTTCTATTTTGGAAAGAGAGACTGGAATAAACCGATTTATATGGACAAGAAGAATGTCAGAACAAATCGCGAAGGTCAATGAGCCTGTACAGCAAGAAGCTGCAAGAACTGAAGCTTTACTTCTCTTGCCAAATGTTGTTGAGCTCGTCGAAACATACTGGAATAATAAAGCTGGGATGATTAGCGCATTAGCTCATTACAATGAGATGATAAATGCTTTGCATCAAAAGGCTAAGGAGTACGATACAATTCATCAGCAAAATCAAGACCTAGTTGCTAAGCTGTCCTTAAAAGATGAGCAGATTAAAACGCTTGAGAACGAAATTAAATTACTCAAAAAACAGTATCTCGAGGTTGCAGTCAAAAGCTCATATAAAGCATTCCAAGATGAAGAAGGACTGGAAAAAGTCATATCCATTAATAAAAATAAAAAAACAGAGGAACGAGCCTTAAATGCTGATATCGTAAAAATGTATCCTGAGTTATTTGATAACTAATGTGGGGCACCCAAGATGAACCATTCTTTTCGCAGCACTTAGCGGCTTATGATATAATCATTATTGTGACTAAGCGTGGTCACTGAAAACAAGCGATCTTCGAGACGGCCGTCAAACCTTATCTCGATAGATCGCTTGTTTTGTCATGATCTATTGAATGGAAAAGGGATATTCGATGCGGGCGTGACCATTATTCAACACTCTTCACGGTAGACTAAGGTATACCTAAATCATTGTTGGTTTACCGTGGTTTTCCGGTTGACCGAGTAGACGGTCCAAATCCAAGTTGAGATGGCAAACGCGCGGCGGTTAGTCACCGACGTATGGACTCAATGACGAAGGTGACTGCTGAAGTGTGACGAGTCTTTTCGAATATTCAGGTATCGGGGGCGAAAGGACCTTTATATGTTTGTGAACGTCAAGTAGATTAAAATCCACTTACGAGACCGGATGAAGCCTACTTGATTTTTGCTTTCATCCATCTTCCCCCAACATTATCCAAAATTTTTTGTTCGGAAAAATTGAACAAGATGTTTGCCATTCTGCATTAGGATCGCCTCCTAAGATAAACAAAATAGGCTCTGGACAGTTATACTTGGAATTGGCGGCTATTTCCCTCATTTGTTTACGATCAATAAAACTAGGCGAAGGTAGAGAGTTGGGATGAAAGTGCCACTCTCCCAAATAATACTGACCTTCTTTCCATAAATCTGAAAGTAAAGCTTTTAATTTATGAGTCCCCCTGAAAAATTCGTGAGTTCGATGTTGAGAATCTTTTGGTGGCCCTGTTATATAATTTATGAAAGCAGAATAGCCATCCTCTGAATATTTACCAATCAATATTCCACCAGTTTCGAATGGCATTTTATCTCGACAAAATCCTAACATTTGTTCAATAATTTCACTGTTAACTACAACTGTGTACTTAATGTCATCATGATAATAAATCTTGTTATTCATTCCACTCCTCCTTATGAACCAGTTCAACTCCGCTAAACATGTCGCCATCCGAACGCTGCTCATATACAAGTAAAGTAGGTCGACTGGCTGGATTAAGAATATAATGCTCAATCCCTTTTACGACAATTGCTGACATTAACGATACGTCATCGATTCTAGCGGGAAAGACCGGATGCCAGCAACCAATACCATCTCTAGGAAGATCATTTTCTGAATAACTATTCTTTTCCTTCTCGATCCAGGGGTTAAGCATATTAAAAAAAGTGTTCGCAGAAAAATTCATCGTTCTATGAGTATAAAAAAATAACCGTTTTGCTGCATAGCCCAATGATACAGATATAAATATTTTAGGACTATTGAGAGAGTGTGTGTGAAGTTTGTATATAACATCATCTTCTCCAGTACAGTCTAGAATAACCCGATAATTTGCATAGTCTATGTCCTCAGAAGGAAAACGCCCCATGATGCCTTCTACCTTACTATGTGGTACTGAATCATTTAATTTTCTTGATAGAGACATTGCCTTGTTTTTTTCAAGAAAACGCATATCCAGAGTATGTCTCATTAGATTACCCGCTTGTAGAACATCAGAGTCAACAATCTGTAATTTCTGTAAGTCTGCTCGCACTAATTGTTCAGCAACCATGGAGCCTAAAGAGCCTGCTCCTATTTGAAGAATGGAGCATTGTGAAATACTCGAATCGAATCTTCCTCTATTTAATATTTCATTTCTATTCCAATTTTCGGTATCAATCCAGTCAATCTTATCATTTTTACGAAATAGCTGCGTTCTATCCCTATGCCAGTAACCTGCCTCGCCCTTTCGAAATCCCTTAGCAAATAAATTTCCATATGATAATATCGGGAGTTTAATTGCTTGCCAGTTTATTACCATAGCCTTTTCACCAAAAGTCTCTGGAATGGGGAAACCAAGAAAAATAAAGTGATGATTTCCATCACGAAATAAATGTGCCTTATTTTTTATAATATCCATTAAGTTTATGCCTTGAATTAGTAATATGCTTTGAAGTTCTCCCCATGTAAATGGAATCTGCCATGGTGTCATAGTTGGTACTTTTGATAACATCACCCAAACACCTTTTTTGATGTGCCCCTCCAAATTAGAAATTGTCGTTCCCCATTTGGGTTGATAGGAGTCATTGTTCTTCATTAAATATTTTTTGGTAATCCATATTTCTGGGTCGTTTTTCAATTTTGAAAATTCTACTATTCCATGCGTTTGTTTTAAGTCTTGCCACTTTTGAAAAGAGGTAGGACTTTCTGAAAAAGAAATTTTTTCAATTGACTCACTTGGAAAAGCGGGTAGTTCGTATGGATCTCCAGGAGAGAGTAGTTCATTTTTTGAAGCCAGTTCAATCCAGTGTACCGCTCGACTGAAATGCCAATACAGCCTGCTTGGAGCATCCTTGGGCTCAATGTGATCCCCATATCTTCCAAGCACTTTGACGGACGTATCAAGACATAACTTGCCTTTCCTCCACGGCCTATCATCACTATACGTTGTGTTATAGTTTTGATGGGGATATGTGACCTGAATCCCTTCTTGAATTGCAGGATAAAAATCGATCTTCCCTTGCGGATACTCCGGATCAATTAGAATGTACCAAAAGGTCCGCTTGTTGATATATTCGTTGGGTAAGATATCTACATTAATGGAGCAAAAAAGGACCCATTTTTGAAGCATTGGGTCCCAACAGAGATCTTTAAGTAATTCAACTTCCTTTAAAAATTCAATTGCCCTTCTACCGTTTAACAACAACTCATTCGGGGCTTCTATTTTTAGATTAAGCAAACCTTCCACCACCAGGGGTAGACTTTTCAGTTCTGGATGAAAACCCACCAACAGAACTACTGTCTGTGCTATTGGTATCTGCAGGGGGAGGAGGGAACTTAGTTCCAAATAATTCTCTCCATTTGTTTGCACTTTCCTTAACAGTCGTAGCATCTAAAGCTTCTCGTGCTATAATTGCAGCAGTTTGTACATTCTGATAAAATGCTTCATATTCTTCATCTGTGATTCTTGCAAAAACATCATGATCTGGCACACCATGATCAGATAAAAAGGGTTTTTCTGGATAATCAGCCACAATAGCTTCCAATGAAAGCGTCACACCTTCTGCTACGGAAGATATGTCGTCTGGACAAGTTTGACCTAACAGATGTTCAAGAGGGTAACTCTTAGGATGATTATCTGGATCGTTTACACGTTTCCACCATTTTAATGCCTTAACCACATTTATGTAATGCCCGTTACACGAAGCATTTTTGTTCCAAGTCCAGCGTATTTGTTCTAACGGATGTGTTTCCTTCCATTCCTGAACACTTCTATCCGGTATGTGTAGAGGGGAAGTTTTCCACTCGGCTTCATTATTTGCAAACGCTAAGAATCCTTGCACTTCACTGTTATATTGATTCGCAGATAAGGACTTTACAATTAATTCCAATTCTTCAATGGTAGAATCGGCTTCAACACTTTCATTTTCTAAAACTCCTGTCTCTGCTTCTGAAGGAGCAGAAGTAATTACCACATCCAGATCTACATAGCTAAGTTCAATGCCAATAGATCTACCTTGGAAACGATATTTGTCTTTATAGTATTTTTCCATAAATGGCTTAAAGACCTCCATCGCTTCCTCAGGTGTATACTCATCTTTATCTAATTTCGTAACTACAATCACATCCACGTCAGAACGTTGGTCACTCTTTGGTCTAACTGCCGTCGATCTTCTATAACTTCCTTGAAGGAATGTACTTACTATGATTGTGGAAAGTAGATCATCTGTCTCTAAACGTTCGCGTAAAGTCTTATGGCCTTTAATAAGATCATTAACTTGATTTTTTGTTAAACGGATATCACTCAAAAAATCACTAAAATAGGTTGGCAACTTCATCTCAACACACTCCTTAATATGGAAACGTTATGGTCGGCTGATATCCACCTGGCGTTTGTTTGGTGAAATCGTACTCATACATAGTGCAGGCTCCAAATGATTTAGATAATTGACCAATAAAGAAAATTAATCCATTAGGACCTGAGTAAAATATATGAAGATGTCCCATTCGCTCTTTAACCGAGCGACTTTTCATCTTCGTGCTAATTCGATTAGCAAGAAAGAATGCGTGATTTGCATCCGCTATTGATGTTGCACCTGGACCTCGTCCATTAATGTAGCAGGTGATCATACGTCCTATCGGTAAACCAGTTTGCTCAATATAATAGGCTACATCATCTGAAACATCGTGTGTTGCCGAGATCGCAATTGCTACATCAGATCCTTTGTCGATTGACTGTTCTACATAGGTCCAATCATTGTAGTTTCCGATGAGAGATTTATCCGTTGGTCGCCAGACTTGTTTTCCTGTAGTAAAACTTCTTTGAATTGGTGCTATATCTACCCCACACTTCACATCCAATTCGTATCCGGCAGCAAATACTATTGTAGAATGAGTATCGAGTTCAATGTTGTAAGCTCGTTCAGTGGAAACATTAGCTCTTAAAAAATCAATTAGTGCGGGAACTATATCGCTTTGCCAGCTGAAATTGTCTTTTAAGTACCGCCCATCAAAATATTTTGCAAAACAAACCATAGCATCTGTTTCATTTTCCATATTATCTGCCCAACGAGGGAAACTTCGAATACCTAACTTAGTCAATAACCCGCTCTCAACTTGCTTTCTTTCCGTATAGAGTCCTTCCGAACGGCACCACTCAAGCAATTCATCACGAGTAAATGTGAATCTACTTTTTTTTAACAAACCCTGTACTAAATCGACATATTTGTGAGTAGTTGAACCTACGTCAATTGGCATCAAGCCGGCCGAAATCAACTGTATATTGAGTTGGTCGCACAACATGTTCATGCTACCTGAATTGGGGTAAATCCTTAATGATTCCAGAACATTGATCAATTCATCGTCATTGTCTAATTGCAAGTGTTCCCGCCACATTTTTCTGATCTTACCCATTCGACTTCCGTCAGTTTTTCCGACCATTAATTTATCTAAGCGTAATTCACCACCAATATTACTTACTAGTTCAGCTAATGGATCTTGCGCGGCAATACTCCATGGCGTCACTAAAAAACAGCGGCATTCTTTTCCCTGAGCTTTCTCTAGCTCCACTGCGGATTTTAATCGCTGTAAAAAAGAAACGGATTCTGCATTGATAAAAGCTGGATTAATCAGGCTGGAACTCTCAATTGCACCATTTTGCGTTACGTGAAATTTAATTTGATAATAATCAGCATGAATTAATCTTCCTCGCTCATCCGGTATAGGGGCTTGGTATTCTAGTACAACATCATCGAATGATTTTGATGCATCATATTCATAAGAAACACTTTTTATTTTCGAGTGAGAATGAAATATATTACAAGCCTTGCTCCAAAAATACAATGCCTGATAATCATCACCAAGCATACGTGAAATAACTGATTTGCTCATAGACACCCTCATCTAATCAATTTAGGTATATTATACCATGAAATCTCTCACAGAAGGATGGTGAGAACAGAAATTCGAAACTTGAGTATTCATGACTTACTCTAAAATGAAAAAGATAATAGATTTGCCCTATTTGTGGTTATAGATGACGGATACGGAATGGAAAAGCAAGAATACTGTGGAGCTAATCGTTTGCTTGTCATGACCTTGAATCAAGAAACGCCAATCAGACTTCATTCCTCCGCATTTTTCCAATTCAAAATGTTTTTCCATCTTCTTTCTTCCTCGACTTTTTGAATTCGTTCATTGCGCCTATTTACTCTTTGGTGATAAGCTTCTCGCTCTGCGGGACTCATGATTCTTAGTTCTTGAATTGTCGCACTAATCTTTTTATGGTTGTTGTCACTATCAAGCTCTTTCGACCTTTGATAAGATCCCCATTCAACACCTTGATCCCAAGCAGTCTGGAGCTCAAATGCAACTTTATCCGCAAGTTCTTCTGTCGGTAATTCCATTATTGGGGTATCAAAAATGCCGTCGACTACAAGAACAAGATACTTACCTTCTCTAATTACCGATTTGTACAAAAGTTTCGATCTCCTTTTTTAAGTCATCTGAACATTCCTTATCGCATAAGGAATTTCTTTTATAATAGACAATAAGTACCCATTCGGTATAGGAGATTATCTATGAATCAATCAGCATAACGTCAATAATATCCATTACTCTTATCCATGTAAAATTGTTGCCTTGAAGAAACCCGATAGTTTTGTGTTGCAGATCAATTTTTGTTACAAGCCCAGTTAATTCCGAGGAATAAAACTCTCCGAATAATACCAATTTTATATTTTTCTTAAGATGCATTGATTCAGTAATGAGCATGGATATCCGTTCCATCTCTTGATCATCTAATTGTGGCGGCTGACTCTTTCGTAAGTTCTGCTGGTGCAGGATGTAAGCCTCCTTGTGTTCCGGAAGCATCATTCTGGAAGATTCGAATAGACCGTTTCCTTGCAGTTTTTTACTCATTTATAATGTCCTCCAATTTTTTGCGCTCGATCCCGCGCTTGGCCCGAAGTTTTTAAAGAAGAGGCCCTCATGATCGCGGTACTTCCGTATTTCTCTTTAATTCGGTCAGTGGTTCTTTCCAACGCTAACTTTGCCTCGCGGTCATTGAATAAAGTAAGTTGGTATTCCTGATCGCTTACCAATTGACTTAGAGTGACCCCGATTTTTCGAATGGGCAGCGCATCCCAATGTCGTTTAAATAGTTTTCTCGCTGTGTGGAAAACCTCATCCGTGAGATTCGTTGGATCAGGCAATTTCATTTGTCTGTAGAAGCCGGAAGGGTGATCAAAATCGGCTCCCTGATAACCTACCGAGACCACAGAGCCCATATAACCCTTCATTCGGGTTCGTTGGCATACTAGCTCCGAAAGCTCTAATAAGGGAACCATGATGTCGTCAAATTCACGATAATCGAATGGAAGGGTCATCTGATGGCCGATTGCTTTTTGCAAATCGTGTGTACTTGGAGTTACCGGGGAATTATCCTTGCCGTTGGCAATGAGCCACAGAACTTCACCATTAACTCCCCACTTGGCTCTCAATTTTGCCAGGGGAATCTGAGCTAACTGACCAATTGTATATATCCCCATTCTCGTTAAATGCCGGCACATCCGTGAGCCCACCATAAACATCTGATGAATTGGTAGCGGCCAAAGTACTTCCTGCAGGTCTTTCACAGGCAAGTGAAAAATACCCGAAGGATTACGTTTAGCAAAATTATCGCACGCCATTTTGGAGAGCACTTTATTTTCACTAATTCCAATGCGTACACGAACTCCGGTTTCTTTCACGACTTTATCCTGAATACTCTTAGCAATCTCATAGGGGTCGCCAAAAAGCCGTAGACTTCCCGTGACATCCAAATGTTGTTCATCTATGCTGTACGGCTCTACCAAGTCAGTGTAAGATTGATAAATTTCCGTAATTTGCAAGGATACCTTGATGTATTCCTCCATGCGTGGGCGAATGACCACTAGATCGGGACATTTTGCAAGTGCCTCTCCTAGCCGTTCTGCGGTAGTAATCCCATGTTGCTTGGCAAGGGGACACGCGGCAAGGATAATTCCGGATCGACGGGCCGGGTCTCCTGCAACAACGACAGGTTGATCTGCATATTCAGGGTGGGCGGCTTTTTCAACGCTTGCGTAAAACGACTGACAATCGGCCAACATCACGATTCGACCTTTGTAATCACTTTTCATAGGCTGCTCCTTAAGTCGACGTTCAGATATTTACTTAAGTATTTGTAAAGCTCCGCTTTCACCAAACCCCAAAGCATAGAGAACCTATGTTGATACCCCCTGCACAAATAACGGGCCTCGATGCACACCTCGGTTCGCCGCTGCTCATACACTTTTATTCCTCTGCTGCGCATTTTTTTTCGAAGCAACGTAACGTCTGCAGTAATTAGATCTTGCGCAGATCTTAAGGCCTTTACATATACAACGTCCATCTTTAGCTGTACTGTCCCTAATGCTTTAATATCCCTTTCCAACACATCCAAAAGAATAGGGAGTAAAATGTATTCTTTGACCAATTGGAGGTCTTTTTCAGTCTCCAAGGGCGCTTGTGTCATTACAATCAGCCTCCCGCCTAACTCCTCATTCGACACCCCCGCAAAATTGAGCATAAACAGACAGAATTATGCTCAATTTTTATTTATGCTCAATATTAATCCTCCCAAAAAACACTGTTTTTTCAGGCGATCAAAGGATTTTTAGTTTTATGCACACATATTCTAATGTTGATACCCAATAGAGGGACGGCCACCTCCTGCAATGAATAGAAATCTCGGGGCAAGGTCATTTCATGGCCGATGGACTTTTCGCCAGCATGGCTACCGGGATCGACCGGTGAATCATCCGGACCATGAGCCAGCCGCCATAATACCTCCCCATTGATTCCCCACCGCTGGCGCAACTGAACGAGCGGCGTATTTGCCAAGGCCCCGATCGTGTGGATACCCATCCCCTTCAAATGGCGCTCCATTCGGGAGCCAACCATGTACATTTGCCGAATTGGCAGCGGCCACAGCGCTTGAGTTATCTGTTCCAGAGGCAGCCAGTACAAGCCGTCCGCATTCTTCTTGGCGAAATTATCGCAGGCCATTTTACTAACTGCCTTGTTATAGCTGATGCCAAAACGGCTGTATATCCCGGTCTCACGTTTGATCTCCTGTTGAATTCTCTGCGCCAGGGCGATTGGATCGCCGAACAAAGATAAGCTTCCTGTCACATCCAGATGCTGCTCATCAATGCTATACGGCTCAACCAAGTCGGTAAATCGCAGCAAAATATTCGTGATTTGCATGGAAACGGCAATATACCGCTCCATCCGCGGTCGCATGACGACCAACTCTGGATGTTTGGCCAACGCCGAGCCTAATGTTTCCGCCGTAGTCACGCCGTACCGCTTGGCCAGCGGACAAGCAGCCAACACGATGCCAGACCGTCGCTCCCGGTCTCCGGCAACGATTAACGGCCGGTTCCGATACTGCGGATGATCTGCCTTCTCTACACTTGCGTAAAAAGATTGACAATCCGCCAACATAACAACTCTTTTTTTCACGGTGAGATTCCTTCTTTCGTGATGTCGATCCCCGAGTAGTCGCCTAGTAACTGAAAGATTTCTGCTCTTACCAATCCCCAGAGCATGTCAAACTCATAGCGGTACCCGCGGCATAAATAACGAGCCTCCAGACCGAAAGTCGTTCGCCGCTCCTCAAAAACTTTGATTCCATGCTTACGCATATCTTTGCGTACCTGGGCCAGTTCATTCATCGCCGCAGTCTGCAATAAACCAATGAATCCCTTATAAATTTGCGGCATCTTTAACGGAATATTCGCCAATGCTTGTCGATCCCTTTCCAGAAGATCCAATAGCACAGGCAGCAAAATTGCTCGCTTCACCATCTCCGCTTCTGCTTCGGTTTGCCAGGATGCAGGCATAAACATCCCTCCCTAATTAAAGCTCCGTGATCGTACAACTGCCTATATAGTCTGGTGACATTATATGCGAACACACGTTCTTTATTCAACAAGAAAAAAATTCCTTCACCCGCGCCATAATATTCTTTTTAGGTAATTTTAAATAATCCCTTGCTATTTTACTAGAACCAGCTTCATCGCCTAATGCAGTGGATTATCATTAGTAAATGTGGTAGCATTTAGTAAAATCATCCAACACGGGGTGTTCAAATGAGACATCAAAGAACTAAACTCATAACATGGGCTGATGGACTAACATGGATTTCAGAATTGTTATGGTACTTGCCAAGATTGATTATTAAAATGCTCACTTAGCATCAAGATCATCATCTAGCGATATACTTTCGCAATTTGCTGCCGCTCTCTTCGAGCAAAATAAAGAGCCTGCAGCATTGGCAGACTCATGGTATAATTTGGCTTGTACAACTGAGCTTGGGTGGGAAGTATTGCCTCCAGACGGAGGTGATGCTTATGAAATTTTCGTTTTCAGAGGTCATGATGCTTGGAATGTTTGTCCTCGCACTTCTCACTTATCTGAATAAACGAAAATAACCCGCCCAGGTTAGCGCCAAGGGAACGGGTTATTTTCAAGCTCATTCTTGGAGGTATTCCACCCAAGTGTTGTACCGGGGAGGCTGTGGCGCAGCCTCCTTGTTTCTATTGTTATCTTAACACAACGAATGGCATACCTCAATTACACGTACTACAAAAAGTCTTAATGAACAGCTTATACTTTCCTGACCAAGTACTGAAATCGTCACTTCTGGACAGAAGGCTACTATGTGAGTTGGTGCCGACTGGTGCTGACTCTTCCGGACCAATGTCTTGCCTATATATAGAAAGAGCAGCGGCGATGTTTTTAAGCTTCATCGTACCGCCGCCCTCCATCCACATCCGCTTTGCCTTGTCCCGTTCCGGGCTGCATTCTCTAGCCATTACATGAATCACCACCTCCAACAAAAGAAGGGATGAGTTCACATAATGAATTTATCCCTATTTCCAAACAATTAATACAAAAAGCTTATGGAAACTGTTGAACGATGCCAGTCGTCATCACATTAGCCATTTCAAGTGCCTGTGGTTCAATTTGATCATTTGTTGCAACGTTCTTAACATAGTCCTTTGCAAGACGAGTAGCAGCCTCGTCAGTAAGAAGTCTCAGATGCTCATAAAGCATGTGTTGCCACTCCGTCTTCGACCAATAAGGATTAATCCTCGCAAGAAATTCAGCAATCGAATCCGCATTCGCATACCATCTCCTTTGAGCATCCTTGGCAGCCTGGGAGTCGCCAGATTTTAAATCCTTAACCAACTCAGCAGCGATCGTGAGATGACCCCGTAACAACTTGGCAAACTCACTAGCAATCGCTGGACCATATACAGTAGCTAAAACAGCAGCAAAATCTTCGGAGAAGCCTTTCTGTTGTACTGCTTACATCAGGAAGGCCTTCGGCGATGCTATTCACCGTCAACCTTGTCCAATACACATGTTGCTCCCACAAAGCTCTAAGTTTTCTGTTTAATTCCACCTTAGATGGTGTCCACTCCCAGTAATGGTCTTGTCGAATAAAATACATCGGGGAATAACTGTACATGTGGCAGCCAACTCCTTCAATTTTTCAACAGTGTACAGGCGAATTGCTTATTTTGTGCTTATCTTTCCGACAAGTTTAGAGAAAACTATACTACTCTGGCCTATACTCACGGAAGATCATTATTTTGATTAATGAATAATTCAGTTAACATATGGAGTTAATATAAACAAAAAAATGTCCACACCTACAAAGAGCCCGGTAAAACAAAATTGTAAATGGATACCCTACACTCCCCCATAAGATATAAAGTATGATATTCCTTCTTGGGGAGGACATCCTGCCTTGTTTGGTGCAACCGAGTCAATCTTTGACTACAATCGATAGGTCTGTGAAACAGTCATACCTATCAATATAGAGTCAAGTTGTGTTCAGCTTGTGGTCATTTTCTTGTAACATTTTCATTCCTTACAGTTATTCTGTTTATAGCCTGATACCAACTTGCTACAAACAGATGGCTCTATCGGTCTCCCACAATTAATGCATGGTTTCCTTATTCATCCTTTTCGTCCTCCTTAAAGCTCCGCATCATCCTGCTCAAAGAGCCCCATGATCTTCAGCGACTCAGCTACACTCTCCATTCCCTCGCCAATCTTCCGCCGAATAGTGCTGTCACTCAGGCTTCTCCGGAAGAACAGTAACGTCTCCTTATATGAGTAACCCTGGATATAACGATAGTCAACTGCCTGTTTGGCTTCCGGATCCCGATCAGTCCCCACGCCCGCCGGAGCGCACCGATCGTTTTGCTGGCCATGCCAAACTGTTCACCGTTGAAACTCTCCATAGCCCAAAAAAACATAGCTCAGTGACATAGCTACTGTTTTTCCAGCCCGGACGGATCCGTCACATATCAGGCCGTCCATGTCATGATGTGGACTTTCCTGCATTCACCAAGTTAAGACACAGATCTACTTCTCGCTGAAAGGTTGCCATTTGAACGGAGGCGGCTTAAGCTTCGTCTTGCCATCAGCCCACACCTCCGCAGTTCGTCCACGTAGTGCTTCTATGAATCCGTCATCCTTGGTATCATCAACTTTACCGCCTCGCAACATCTGCAGCTCAAACTTCAGTTTTTCAATTCGAACCTGTCGTTCCTCGTCCAGCAGATGGGCCTTCAATTCGATAGCTTTGATCTTTTTGTCTTGAACCCGTATCAGTGCCTCTTCAAACTTGATAATGTCGTCAACCTTACGGAAGCTCTTTTCTTCAATCTGGGACTCTACCAACTCTATCCGAGTAATAGGAATGGTCTTGGTTACGCCAGATTTTTCATCATGAACCGTCATCGCTTCCTTGATAGCCTTGAGTTCATACAGCACCTGGCGTTCCTGCTCAGTCAACCCGTTCTTCAGGGTCTAAATCCTAAGCATAATCTCCTTTTCTCTCCACGAGTAAAGGATGACCGAATCATCGATAGCAGAAATCGGATCAAGTTCTACCCTTTCAAGCTGCTCTTGCTCTTCGGAACTCAATGCATCCATCCATAGTGTTTGAAATTCCCTGTCTTGACGGCTTTTGTATTACGCGGCGGACCGCCTGATCCGCCTCGGTTACCCTTGGCATTCTGATTACCCGGCGGCGCTCCCCCCCCCCGATTGCCTACAGCATTTTTGTTCCCTTTGGGTACGCCGCGACGTGGGGCGCTCCCTTTCGGTTCAGATGGAGCGATCCCATTGAGCGCGGTGTCCCAATTGTCCAGCGTCTTCCACTTCCGAACCTCATTATCGGGAACAGAAAGAGCAGCGGCGATGTCTTTAAGCTTCATCGTCCCACTGCTCTCTAACCACATTTGCTTTGTCCTGTTCCGGGCTTCGTTCTCTAGCCATTACATGTATCACCACCTCCGGAATACAAATGAACAATTCACCGATCTTGATTTATACGCATTAAATACGTATAATATATAAGTAAGAGGTGAGGGGGAATGAAACGCAAAGACCTAATCGATATGTTAGTCAAAAATGGTTGGAAATTACACCGAAACGGTGCCAACCACGACATCTACACAAATGGGGAAAAATCCGAGCCTATTCCCAGGCACCGCGAAATCAACGAAAGACTAGCACAAGCAATCATCAAGAGGCAGGGGCTACAATAAGCCATCCAGTCCTCTCAAAATACATGGAGGTGCATCACATTGAAAAAGGTCTATCCTGTTGTTTTAAGTCCCACAGATAACGGCTATGTTGTTTATGTGCCCGATCTTGATATTAATACGGAAGGTACCGATCTTGCGGATGCCATTTATATGGCACGCGATGCCATCGGCATCTGGGGCATTTCCGAGCAAGATATGGGGCGGTCCATCCCTGAGCCTTCTTCTCTAACGCCCACAGCTAGTAAGGATGAAATCGTGACGCTTGTGGACATTGATTTCGAGGAATATCGTCGCAAGCACGATAATCGAACCGTCAGGAAAAACCTTACGATACCCAGCTGGCTAAATGTAGAAGCGGAGCATGCCGGAATTAACTTCTCATCCGTTTTGCAAAATGCACTCAAGAACGAACTGGGTATAACAGAAAAACGACCGTGACACGTCGCACCCCACACGGGTGTGTAGACTAAAATCTTATGTTGAGTTGGTTTCACGTACACAGGCACGATAAATAAGGCCGTACAGCAACGCTGCGGCCCCGTCCTGCCCTTCTATGATCTTTTGCCTACAAAACTTTTGGACATCCAGAACATAAGTGCCTATAGAAGGCAAAAGAAAAAGCACCGAATGTGCTATGTAAGGAGTGGCTAACTGTGTTATAAACTGTATTCAATAAGCCAACTAAAGTTTGTATTGACTCTACTGTTGTTCCAAGGTTGCTTATCTTACCCATGCCCTAGTGAACTTACTTTGAGCTTCTTCCTTCGTCTTTGCTGATTGTAAGTATTTATTGATACGCTAGTGCTACGGGTTCCAGCGGTTTGACTGCATAATTTTTGTGGATTATAATATGTAAATCCAAGGCCTCTGTAATTAAACTATCGGAGGTTATGCAAAATGAAAAAATTCGAATATAAGTTGGTTTTGCTTTTTGGAACATATTTATTTTTAATAACGATAGGGTTACTGGTGACGTATACTTTGGTAAATATCGTCTCCTGATTCTTATGATTTTGTAATGTCGTAACGCTAATATTATATTGTTTCTTCGGAGCCTTGGCTATGGCAGATTCTTTTTTTGGATCTGACCATGGCTTTAAAAATAAACAATACAAATTGAATGAAAACTTTGATCATTTTAATTCTGGAGGTCGTAACCCAATTTCCCCCTTCCTCATTTCTGCCTCGGCCATAATCAATAACTACAGCAAAGGTAGTTGCTGTAAAATTGATCCTTGCAAACTCATGTTCCACTCACCCTTCCCGCATTAAATGTCTCAAATATGATATTTCTAGAGCTCTCTGCGTTAGTCTGCATCTCTATTCCTTAGATACTTGAAACTGATATTCGTAATATTATGGTAAGGAGGTGTCGAATTGAACAAACAATCTCTTGTAACTGGCATCTCTTTAGGTTTGTGTTTTATCGGAGCTGAGCGACTAGGTCATAGCAGTGTCCAAATTTACCTTGACCGCTACTCCCATCTGCTGCCTGATATGCAGCGTGGCGCTGTAGATTTGGTTGAAGCGAAAATGAAGAGTTTTGACTGAATCAAAATCAACTTCGTGACCATTTACGTGACCAATCCGGTTGACTCAGCACTAAAATCGTACGAATCCCCCCATCTCTACCACCCTACCAAAAAGCAAAAACCCCTTGCTAGGCAAGGGGTTCACGCACTATGGGCCCTGAGGGACTTGAACCCCCGACCAATCGGTTATGAGCCGACCGCTCTAACCAACTGAGCTAAGGGCCCGCACGACTTAAATGGATTGCGGGGGCAGGATTTGAACCTGCGGCCTTCGGGTTATGAGCCCGACGAGCTACCGGGCTGCTCCACCCCGCGTCAATAAACAGCGACAATTAATAATATACACGATTTCCGTAGTCCACGTCAAGCCCATAGATCGATCGATATAACTCATCGATCAGACAATAAAGCGTACACCATATTTGCCCTTACGGGAACGGTAAATTTCAATTTGCCGCATATCTTCGAAGCCGTAAATCCATCCATCCTGTTCCAGTCGGCGGGCCAGGCATCCGGCTTGAAATTTTGTTCGATACAACTTGTTAAAATACACCCAACGCATACGTCTCGCCATCATCCTTTCACCAGAGTACCTTTCTTCCTCAACTTGGGCCTGATTATAGAATACCCATTAATAGCAAAAAAAGCCGTCGGGTTAGCCCCGTACGGCTTTTTATAAGCTGGTAAATTTTCCAATATGCACAAATCAAGCAAAGGATGGCTTAGCGCATTATCCTGCCACAGCCGCATCGGCCGGAACAAATGGCGTACCGTCCTGCTGGAACAGGGTTTTCGGATTATTCTTAATTTCCTGCAGCATGGTATTTCCTTTCTCTTCCCAGGCCTTCAAGGCTTCCTCAGGCGTCTTCTTATTCTCCAGCACCTCTTGGAAGAACTGGCGTCCTATATCGTCGATGCTGTACAGTCCTTGTCTTTCCGCCATTAATTTATCGAGCTTGGAATCACTAGGCGGTACCGGCTTCAACAAATAAAATGCTTGAATGTTGTAATCCAGTCCGTTTTTCGGTTTAATATAGGATTTACGGGCCAGCATTTCATAAGAATTGCTGCGGGATTTTAATTTAGCCCAGTCTTCGCCATTAATAAATTTAATGAAATCCCAGGCCGTCTCCGGATTAGGTGCAGCGCTATTGATAGCAAACAAACCATTAAGCCAAATCTTGCCTCCCACACCCGGCTTCTCCGGATGAGAGGGAATCGTAACAACATCCCAATCCACCGGCTTAAAATTTTTAATTTTTGAGGCGTTGCTATTAGCGTCATAGATTTCATTGACATAATAGTTTTCGCCAATCGTCATCGCTACTTTGCCTGACAGGAACATATCACTGTTAACAGGAGTCCAGTTGTCCTCCATTTCCTCCATCATGGAGTTGCTATCCGGAATAATTTTTTCCTTGTACAGCTTGCTGGCTGTCTCCCAGACCTTCGTCCATTGCGGCGTGTTCACCGTCATCGTTTCGGCTTTGTCATCAAAGGTTTTGAGCTGAAGCGCCGGGAGATAATCGGATCGTATATCCCAGAATAGATCATTGCCCATATAACGGCTAAAGTTGAAGCCGTAAACCCGCTCCTTCCCCTCGCCCTTCGTTACACGGCGAGCCAGATTGAAGATATCGTCCCAAGTCATATTGTCCGTCGGTGGCTCAACCCCGGCATCTGCAAAGATTTGTTTGTTATAGTACAGCGCCGAGGAGGAGAAGGATGGTGCCAAAGCATACAGGCTGCCTTCTCCCATATCCTTAATTCCTTCAATTACCGCCGGAACAAAATCTGTCGTATCAAATTTATCTTCCTGAATCAATGGGTCCAAGGCCTTAAGCATGTTTTCCTTGATTAATTGATTAATCACATCGGTATCGGCCATAACAATATCGACCGGGTTGCTGCCGCCCGTAATCTTCTTCATGCTCTCCACATAATCGGGCTGAACATAAGGCTCTGAACTTTCCCGATACCGATATTCAGACTCATCAATCGCTGGAACAATTTCAATACGGACATTCTGATTTGCAAACTCAAAGACATCCGTGTATTGCTGACGGAAGTAAGAGTCATTATATCCCCCGGACAGCACCCCGATACGCAAAACCTGCTCCTGCTGACTATCCCCGGCTTTACCGCTGTTGCAGCCTGCGAGCAGGCCCAGGGCCAACGTAGCCATCAGCGTAATCGACACTACCTTCTTCAGCCTCCCAAATTTCTTCATCATGATTGTTCCTCCTCCAATGATTTAGGTGCCATTATCACAATCTTCTCCCCATCAAACTCCATCGAAGCCCGGCCGCTAATCCCTAAGGATTCCAGATATTCCTTAGGAACTTGAAGCCGGCCTACGCGGTCAACCACCACAAACGCCTCATGCACCTCCTGGAGCCCGCCAGCTCCAAGCCCTGCCGCAGCCAAATCCAAATTGGGATTACGCTTCACGAACTCGGTGCTGGTCAGACCGTCGCGAATGGCTACCACCCGGTCTACCTTGCCCGCCAACGTTAAGTCATGCGTAACAATCACGACCGTAATGCCAAGCTCCCGATTCACTTGCCGGAAGATTTGCATGATTTGATCGGAAGTCGCCGTATCCACCGAACCCGTAGGTTCATCGGCCAGCAACAGCTTCGGGCGATTAGACAGCGAAATGGCAATCGCCACACGCTGCTGCTCCCCGCCCGAGAGCTGATGCAATTTATTGTGCATTCTATCCTTCAGCCCTACACGCTCCAGCAGTTCTTGGGCATAGGCCCGGTCTAGCTTGCCAGTCAACAGCATCGGCATTTCTACATTTTCCAGCGCGGTCAAATACGGCAAAAGATTGCGGCCATTATTTTGCCAGACAAACCCCACCGTATTGCGCTTGTACTCCACCAATTGAGCATCCTGAATCTTAAGCAAATCCCACCCTCCGACAGACACTTGCCCTGCCGAGGGATGATCCAGCCCCCCCAGAATATTCAGAAGTGTTGATTTACCGCTACCACTGTTGCCGATGATCGCCATCATCTCGCCCTGCTCAACGGATAAATTCAGGCCTTGGAGCGCCACAACCTCGATGTCTTCGGATTTGAAAATTTTGACGAGTCCTTCGCATTGAATCATCTTTAACGCTCCTCTCCCATTTTAACGGCCTGATGCACCCGCAAGCGACGGATTTGCCAAAGCAGCAGCCCGGCACCCAGAAGCAGCATAACGAATACAACCACATATAGCTGAAGCGTATCCTGGGAATCAAACACAATGCGAAACGGTGGTACTTGCGTCGTTACATTATCAGCCGTTTGCAGGAAGGGCAGATACAGCTTACCGGCAATCTTCCCGATAACGATACCTAATGCAATGGACAGCCCTGCCGTCAAAATCTGCTCAGCCAGCAGCATAAACGTGAGTTGCCTCCGCGATAAGCCCATGGCCCGCAATATCCCGAACTGAACAACCCGCCCTGACAGATTAAAGAACCAATACAGGATGTAGCCGATCAGTGAGACAATGACCGAAACAAGGAAGCCCAGACTCAAAATACCAAATACCCCGCCCCGTGTCGGGTGCTTACTTTGTATTGCCAGTTCGCTGCGCACGTCATCAACCGAATAGAGATCGATGCCTTGCTCGGCCAGCTTGGTAATCAGCGGAGCCACCTTGGCTCCCGGCTTCATTTTCAGCCATACCTCATAAGGAATCAGCGGAACCTGGTCATAAATATAATCCAGATTGGCAATGACAAACGGGGCTTGATCCGGGTATTGACTAGGCCAATACGGCAAAATACCGTAGACAGCAAATTCCACCGTCTGATCGCCGAGCGCAATCGAAAATACATCTCCCGGTTTCAGCTTGTATTTCTCTGCCAGGTTAGAAGGTATTAACGCTGCACTCTCATTCATGCCAAGGAACTGCAAGTAACGGAATGGATGGGTAGGGAACAAGTCATTTCTGAACCAGGCTACCTTGGAAAAATCCAGGTTGTCGATCCCCATCACATTCCCTTGCCCTGCTGAACGTCCAGCTATAATGATATTCCCCTTGGTTTGCAGCACGCGCGCTGCATGCTCAACCCCATCCAGCTCCCGGAAAAATTCAAACGGAGGTTCGGAGTAGATGACCTTGGATGGCGGCCGGTTTTGACCGCCTCCCGGAGCACCGCCGCCTCCACCTGGAGCACCCGGATTTCCGCCACCTCCCGGCTGCCCGGAGTTCCCGCCTTGACCGGGATTTGAATTCCCTCCGGAACCACCTCCTTGGACTGGGCGAGTAATCTCCGCGGTTCCCTCCCATACGGTTCGCATAATGACATCGGAGCCATATTTGTAGAGAGTCCGCTCCGTTGAGTTCAAATCGATCGTCCGAGCCGCTGAGGCGTTATACACACCAAGCCCCAGGGTCAACACGAGCAGAATCATCAGCGGATAATAAGACGAAGAAGAACGGGATAGCTGGGTCAAGCTCAAATAATAAGGCACCGGCAACCACTTCTTGCCAAGCCAGCCAATCAGCTTCAACAACCATGGGAATACCCGCAGGAAGAATAGACCGATAGAGAAAATCGCCAGTGCAGGCACGAAGAACAAGAATGGCTGCACCTGTAATTCATCCGTGGTCATGCCGGTTTGGAAGGTCAGCATCTGCCGTTCATTGAACAGATAGTAACCATAGCCAGCGACGGCCATCAAGACGATGTCGATGAACCACCGTTGCCAGAACGGTGCACGATCAGCACGCGCTTGCTTTTGCTTTGCCTTCACAATAGATGAGCGGGCATAGGATATCGCCGGCAGCAAGGTGGCCAGAATAGCGATAACCACCGCTGCCCCGCCTAATGCCAGAGCGTCCAGATTAAATCCAACCGGGATGGATTTACGATTTACGAAGGTCAGGAAACCGTCTGCCGACCCGATGCTTTTGGACATAAACCACCCCAGCAGTGGACCGGCAATCAAAGAAACGGCCCCAAGTATCAAGCTCTCCAGCAGATAGATAAAAACAATCTGCTTCGTCGACGCCCCGCGGCTTCGCAGAACCGCGATATCGCTCTGTTGCTTATCCAGTGCCTGGCGCGCATTCATCACGATATAGTAGAATACCATCGCAATCATCGGAGCGGCCAGCGTGAACAGCAAGGTCTGCATCTGCAAGCTCTGCTTCCGGAAGTCATTCAGCAAGCTGCCGAATGAAACATCGACCTTGGTATCCTTAAGCTTTTGATACAGACTCACATTCAGCCGGTTCAGTGTATCGGATAACGGCGACAACTGGCTGGTTTGAATGTCAGATAAATTAAAGGCATAATACCAGCTTGAATTATGCAAGGGTATGGATAATTGCTTTAATAATACATCATTAAACGCTTTCTCTGAGATGTAGAAGCTATTCATCATCCCTTCAAAGCCCTGGTACCAATAAGGATCGCTCTCATTTTCAGGCTGGAAAACACCGACGATTTTGACCTTGAGCGTGATATCCACCCCGCTGTATACTGGGTACTCCATCACATCACCGACATGGAGGTCCTGGCGATACATCGCCTCCTCCAGCATGAGAGCCTCAACCATATGGTCGTTCACGGTATCCAAAAACATTTGGCCGCCCGAAAGTGAAATATGCTCCTGCAACCCGCTCATCGACAGGATCGACATAGTTCTTGTCCGGCTGGCATCCACCTTTGTGGGATCTTCCGGGAATACCTCAGTACCGCGAATGGCACGCGTATTCGTATAGGCATCGTATGGAAAACCAATTTCATGAGGAACCTCGTCAACAATATATTGGTTAACGGCCTCCAGGGCGCCCAGGTCCGTTTTTGTCCCGCCCGCCGCCTGATAGCTCATGATTAAGGAGCCTGCCGGCAGCCCTTCGCTTTCGCTCTTCAGCGTTGTAGCGACCACTCTCTTCAGCGATCCATCGGAATACATCGGGATGCTGACCGTAAACGAGACGGCGACAATCAGGCCCAGCAAAGTGCTCAGCGTTAACCATTTCGTGTTCCACATTTTACGGAACAGCAGACGTAATAAAGGAATACCCATCTAGCGACCCACTACTTTCTGTCCCGGGGTAAGTCCCTTCACAATTTCAATATCCGTTGAGGTTTGCAGCCCAACCTCGACATCCACCTCGCGTTTGGAGCCATCCGCTTCAATAACCTGAACATAAGTCCGTGAGCCAATGGTACGCAGGGCAGATGCAGGAATCAGCACAGCATTTTCCTTACGTTCGGTGACGATGGCCACGCTAAGCGGGCGGCCCCGTTCAATGCCTTCCGGCCATTTGGCCAGTTCGATAATCACGTACTTATCAATCGAATCCTTCTCCGGCTCGTTCGGATTTCCGTTACCATTATCATTGTCCGAGCCCGTGCTCACCGGCATAACCTTAATCTTGCCCTCGTATACGCCAGACGCATTAATATCGACCTTCGCCTTCATGCCTACGGCAATTTTGGTCAAATCCTCTTTGGCAAAAGCGGCCGCAACCACCAGCGAAGATGTGTCGGAAAGGACGGCTACCGGATCATAGGATTTAATCGAGCTGCCCTTTTGCGCGGAGATGGACACAACTGTACCCGAGAACGGCGCTTTGAGCGTACCGTCCCCGATGGTTTTCTCCAAATCAGCCAAATCCTGACGCTGCTCTTCGAAGACGATAGACGCCTCTTCAAACTCGATCGGGTCCTTCTCATCCTTAGTCCGCAGCAGCTCTTTCATAGCGATTTCCTGCTTGCGGAACTCTAATCTTTTCTTGCGGAGGTCCTTTTGCATATCCTCCACATCCAATTGAATCAGCACATCGCCTTTTTTCACCTTATCTCCAGCCTTGACTAGCACCTCTTTGACATGCAGATCATCCTCTGTAAAAAATAAAGGCTCCTCCCGTTGACTCATAATTTTACCGACCGCAGTTGCATTTAATTCAATCGTTTCCGTGCGAACCACATATTCCGGTTTCTTGGATATCGTCGGCGGCGTGATTACCGGCAAATCCTCTTCCGCCTCTTCATCCGGCAACAAAGCGCAGCCGGATGCGGCTACTAAAGATAAGCTCAAGGTCAAGCTACCCGCCAGCCGAACAAGCCTCCCCCCTTTACCTGATAAATTTGCCATCCACCATTTCGTAAACATGGTCTGCTACCTCCAGGATTGTAGGATCGTGTGTGGTCATACAAATCGTGACATGCTCGGTTTGTATAATATTTTTGAACACTGCCATAACTTGTGCTCCCATTTGCGAATCAAGGTTAGCTGTCGGTTCATCCGCCAGCAACAGCTTTGGACGGTGTGCAATCGCCTTGGCAATCGCTACCCGCTGCTGCTCCCCGCCGGATAACTCAAACGGCCTGTGAAACATTCGCTTACCCAGCCCAACAAGCTCCAGGCAATAGGTCACGCGGGGCTTCCACTCCTGAGAAGGAACCCCGGCCATACGCAGCGATAGCTCCACGTTCTCCCAAGCAGACAACAAAGGGAGCAGAGCGTAGGCCTGAAAGATAAAGCCTATTTGACCACGTCGCAGCAACGTCCGTTTGTCATCATTTAATTGATGCAGAGGCTGCCCGCGAAATAAAATTTCACCGGATGTCGGCTGATCCAAGCCGCCTAGCATATTCAGAAGTGTCGTTTTCCCCGAGCCGGATCGTCCCTTAAGCATCACCAATTGGCTGGGAAGCACCTCCATATCAATCCCTTTCAGGACTTTGATTTCTCCATTCCCCACCGGGAAAGACCTATGTACGTCCCTAACCGACAATATCGGCCCCCTATCGCGCTCATCCTCTCCCCGTCTCTCATCAGCTACAATGCCCTCCGGTCCAGCTTCCTCCACAACACTTTCATCCAGTGTCACAGCAATCTGGGTCCGTGAAGCGCGTGACTCTTTTTGGGAATTCCCCTTCACTTTTTTGGTTTTGCGAAGCCATCGCATCATCGTGTATCGGTCTCCCATTTCTTGATTTGCGGTGCGTGACTTGCCCTGTCCGGCAAGTCATTTATGTCTTGCATTATAAACGAAATATGATGTCAAAAAGTTACAATACTTTTTACGATATTGATCATATATTTCCATATTTTGAGCGCTGATGAAAGATTACAATTCTGTTAGAATTAAGGACAATTCTACTAAATTCACCAAGGAGCTCTACTTTATGAAAAAAATATTTTGGCTTATGCTCATAGGAACGTTGCTTTTTACATATACCACTACTCGCCAAATACCTGCAACAGCCGCCATGCTTCCCTATCATGATATCTCAACAAGCTATGCTAGTGAAGCCATTTCTCGCTTGCACGCCAGCGGCATCATGCAAGGAACCACAGCAACCTCTTTTTCCCCGAAGCGTCCCGTCACCAGGGCTGAGTTCATGACTGTGTTGATGCGGGCCTTCGGAATCACTCCTACTTCCTCTGCCATTCCCGCTTATACGGATGTGCCGAGAAGCACCTGGTATTATGGAGCGGTTCAGGCCGCTACCGAGCTTGGCATAACCAATGGCTTGGGGAACGGGACCTTTCGGCCTGAACAAACACTCAGCCGGCAAGAGGCCGCGGTGTGGCTGACCAAAGCACTCAAGCAAGCCATACCCGCCGCAAGCTCCATTTCTTCCTATCGGGATAGCTTGAGCATCGCCGCATGGGCCAAGCCCTATGTAACCGCCATATCAGCGTTAGGATTGATGCAAGGGAGCGAAGGCCGTTTCGATCCGGCGCAGTCCATAACTCGTCAGGAGACCGCTGCTATTTTCGATCGCCTGCTGGAGGATGCCCGTTGGAAGGATACCCTGACAGCAAGCGCCGGGCCTTCTCCGTCCTCGGCTATCCATATCGGCTGGCAATACGGTCAATCTACTGAGGCGTATCAGAAGTCCGTAATGGAATCTAACGTCAACGTGTTGTCGCCTAGATGGTATTTTCTCGAAAGCTCGGGCCGCATTTCTGATTCCAGCATTCCTTCATTAAATACATGGGCCCAAAATAACGACAAACAGGTGTGGGCCATGGTGGGGAACCGCTTTGACCAGAAAGCCACACACCAGATGCTCAACTCACCTTCGTTATCGTCCACGGCAATCCAGAGCATAAAGTCCTATGTGCAAAAATACAGCTTGGCCGGGATAAATATCGACTTCGAGAACGTTCACGCCTCGGATCGCGATCTGTTCACCAGCTTTATTGCCACGCTCGCCAAGGAACTGCATAACATTCAAGCGGTTTTATCGGTGGATCTGCCGCCCGATCTTGGCAGTGACTGGTCCGCAGCCTATAACTATGCCGAATTGGCCAAACATGCCGATTACTTGGTTATCATGGCCTACGACGAGCATTGGACGGGATATAAGGCCGGTTCAGTAGCATCCTTAAACTGGGTAGAGCAACATCTCGACAAGCTGCTCACCCAAGTCCAAGCAGACCAACTGATACTCGGAATGCCATTGTATACCAGAGATTGGGTTGTCAATGCCC
This sequence comes from Paenibacillus sanguinis 2301083 = DSM 16941, assembly GCF_000374825.1. GTDB lineage: Bacteria > Bacillota > Bacilli > Paenibacillales > Paenibacillaceae > Fontibacillus > Fontibacillus sanguinis. Next base: position 9,433 of record NZ_KB895394.1, on the reverse strand, counting down.
AAGGCAACACCCTCTCGTCGGAGGATCTCTCTTTGCCGGAGCAGAACAAACGAATCCGGGCAACCGGAACCTCTCCGAGATGGAACCCCGAAGCCGGCCAATATCTGACAGAATACTGGAAGGGAGACACCAAACACCGCATATGGCTGGAGGATGCCCGCTCCCTGTCCACTAAGCTCCAGCTAGGGATGGACCGCGGCCTTGCAGGTTATGCTTATTGGCATATCGGCGGTGAATCTCCGGACATTTGGACCAGTCTGCGCAATGTGGAGAAATACGAGAGTTATAGATTTGACCACAGTAAATAAAGAAGACCATTTGCAGGAGAAGGACTAATCCATTATCCTGCAGATGGTCTGTTTGTTTAGGCTGCTTATCGCCATGCTGTCCTCTGTTCGTGGCTTGCCTATTTCCCGAACGCTGCGGGATTCTCCCGCCAGGATTGCAGCAACGCCAAATCCTCCGGTTTGATGTCCCCACGCTCGATAGCTACGTCGATCAGCGCCGTGTAATTGGACAAGGTTTGCAACGGAATGCCGGCAGCCGCAAACGCCGAGACTGCCTTACTTAGCTGATAGCTGAAGATGGCCAGTACAGCCAATGGCTCTGCCCCGGCATTGCGTACGGCCTCAGCAGCCTTGATTGAACTGCCCCCCGTCGAGATCAGGTCCTCGATGACAACCACTTTCTGCCCTGGCTTGATCAACCCTTCGATTTGGTTCTCCTTGCCGTGGCCTTTAGCCTTATCGCGGATATAAGCCATTGGAAGCCCCAGCTTTTGGGCTACGAATGCGGCATGCGGAATCCCCGCAGTCGCAGTTCCGGCAACCACTTCGGCCTCCGGATATGCTTCCCGAATGAGAGCCGCAAACGAGTCGGCAATCAGATCACGTATCTCGGGATAAGACATCGTGAGCCGATTATCGCAATAAATCGGGGATTGAATGCCCGAGGTCCAGGTAAACGGTTGATGTGGACGAAGCGCCACCGCTCCGATATCAAGCAAGCTGGCGGCAATTTTGGCCTCTACGGAAGTGAAAGAGCCTTGAGTCATTGTTGCATCATCTCCTGAATAATAGTTTCGGCCGCTTCGCGCGGCTGCGCTGCCGCAGTAATCGGCCGCCCTACCACAATATAATTCGTTCCTTGCTGTATCGCCTCGCCAGGGGTCAGCGTTCGCGACTGATCTTCCATGGCACTGCTTACCGGTCGAATGCCCGGGGTTACCGTCAAGAAGGCTTGTCCACAGCGTTGCTTGATCGCCTTGACTTCGAGCGGTGAAGCGACTACACCATCCAGGCCGGCCTCGCGGGCCAAGCTTGCGTAGTGTACTACAGCATCCTCTACATTGCCGGGAATACCGATTTCTTCATTTAATGTCCGCTGATTCGTACTGGTCAACTGGGTTACCGCAATGATCCGGGGAGTCGGCAGCGAAGCATCGGCCTTGAGTGCAGCCAAAGCGCCTGCTCTCGCCGCCCTCATCATATCAAGTCCCCCGGCCGCATGAACGTTGAACATATCTACGCCCAGCCGCGTAACACTATTTGCTCCACCCTTGACAGTATTAGGGATATCATGCATTTTCACATCTAAAAAAACGGAGTAGCCCTGCTGCTTCAACTCACGGATGAAATCGGGTCCTGTCGCGTAAAAGAGTTGCATCCCTACCTTCATATAGCAAGGGATTCCTGCAAGCTCCTTTAAGAGCTTTCTTGCCTGCTCTGCCTCGGGAAAATCCAATCCGACGATCAACCTGCCAGCCGCTTCTTCAAATGAACGCAAATTTGCTCCTCCAGTCATGCGCGCGGCTCCGAAGCTGTTTGCTTCCGAGCCGCCGCTTAAATGTAATTCGTTCTTAAAGTCGAGTTTTGGAACACGCACTTATAGGGACGGCATCGCCTGGGAGGAGAAATTAATCGTCTCCAGCATTTCCAGCAAGGCGCGGACCGTATCCAGCGAGGTCATGCAGACTATCCCGTTTTCTACCGCTTCACGGCGAATACGGAAACCGTCGCGTTGGGGCGTCTTGCCTTTGGTCAGCGTATTGATGACAAAGTGGGCTTCGCCGTTCCGAATCAGATCGAGAATGTTCGGTACCCCTTCCGACAGCTTGTAGACGGTCGTAACATGAATGCCTGCCTCAATCAAAGCCGAAGCCGTACCGTCTGTAGCAATAATCTTATAGCCTAACTTGTAGAAGCCGCGTAAGAGCTCAACCGCTTCTTGCTTATCTTTATCGGCTACTGTTGCAATGATCGCGCCTGTTGCCGGAATCTTCATACCAGCCCCGATCAAGCCCTTGTATAATGCCTTGGCATATTGTGGGTCCCGTCCCATCACTTCCCCGGTGGATTTCATTTCGGGTCCCAGGGTCGGCTCTACCCGGCGCAGCTTGGCGAAGGAGAAGACCGGAACCTTGACCGCTACCTGATTGCTTTCTGGCCATAAGCCGTCCTTGTAGCCCAGATCGCTAAGCTTTGTACCCAGGATACACTGCGTGGCCAGTTTAGCCATCGGTATATTAGTCACTTTGCTCAGGAACGGAACGGTCCGTGAGGAGCGTGGGTTCACTTCGATGACATACACTTCACCTTTGTAGATGACAAACTGGATATTGACCAGCCCAACCGTATTCAATTCGCGAGCAATTTTAACGGTAATGAGCGCAATCTTTTCCTTTAATTCATCTGACAAATGCTGTGGTGGATAAACAGCGATCGAGTCTCCGGAATGAATCCCTGCCCGTTCGATGTGCTCCATAATCCCTGGAATCAGCACCGTTTCTCCGTCGCAGATCGCATCCACCTCAACTTCCTTGCCAAGCATATAACGGTCAATGAGCACCGGGTGCTGTGGATTGATATTCACCGCTTCTTCCATATATTTCAGCAGCTCGGCATCCGAGTAAACGATCTCCATGGCCCGGCCTCCCAGGACATAGGAAGGTCTGACAAGCACCGGATAACCCAGCGATTGTGCCGTGCCTACGGCTTCTTCTACTGAAGTCACTGTGCTGCCTTTAGGCTGGGCAATGTCCAGACGCGACAGCAACGCCTCAAACCGCTTGCGATCCTCGGCTTCATCGATGCTTTCCAGGGAAGTGCCGAGAATCCGCACACCCGCCTCTTGCAGAGGTGCCGCAAGGTTAATCGCTGTCTGTCCGCCGAATTGCACGATAACCCCAACCGGCTTCTCTTCGTTAATCACGTTCATAACATCCTCGAAGAACAACGGCTCGAAGTAGAGACGATCCGAGGTATTAAAGTCCGTAGATACGGTCTCCGGATTGTTATTAATGATAACTGCCTCGTAGCCTGCCTTCTGGATCGCCCACACGGCATGGACTGTCGAGTAATCAAATTCAATCCCTTGCCCGATACGGATCGGACCGGAGCCAAGCACCACAATCTTCTCCTTATCCGTCCGCAGCACTTCATTTTCCGTCTCATAAGTTGAATAGTAGTAAGGTGTAGAAGCCTCAAATTCGGCTGCACAGGTATCAACCATTTTGTATACAGGACGCAACCCATGCTCGTGACGGTAATTTCTGACGTCCGCTTCGGTCAAATGCGTTCCGGCTGGCTGAGCCCCGGCTCGAAGCTCCGCGATTGCCCGGTCCGTGAAGCCGAGACGCTTGGCCTGATACAGCGTATCGTAATCAAGCTGTGCATCACGTGTGATTTTCTCCTCGAAGGCAACCAGTCTCTCGATTTTGTCGAGGAACCACCAATCAATCTGGGTCAAGTCGTGGATTTGTTGCAAATTATAACCGCGGCGGAAGGCTTCGGCAATCAGGAACAGACGCTCGTCATCCGCCTTGATCAGCCGCGTGTTAAGCGTCTCATCATCCAGCTTGTCAGTCCCCTTCAGATAAAGGCGATGCGTGCCGATCTCCAGAGAACGAATAGCCTTTTGGATCGATTCCTCAAACGTTCTGCCGATTGCCATTACCTCGCCTGTCGCCTTCATTTGCGTCCCCAGCTTGCGGTTGGCATGGATGAATTTATCAAACGGCCAGCGTGGAATTTTGCTGACGATATAATCAAGTGTAGGCTCGAAGCAAGCATAGGTTTGGCCGGTTACCGGGTTAATAATTTCGTCCAGCGTGTAACCCAAAGCGATTTTGGCCGCCATCTTGGCAATCGGATAGCCCGTAGCCTTGGAGGCCAAAGCCGAAGAACGGCTCACCCGTGGATTCACTTCGATCACATAGTATTGGAAGCTTTGAGGGTCCAGTGCGAACTGTACGTTGCATCCGCCTTCGATATTGAGCGCACGAATGATCTTGAGCGAAGCCGAGCGCAGCATTTGGTATTCGCGATCAGAGAGCGTCTGGCTTGGCGCTACGACAATGCTGTCCCCGGTATGTACACCGACAGGATCGAAGTTCTCCATGTTGCAGACCACGATGCAGTTGTCGTTAGCATCCCGCATAACTTCATATTCGACTTCCTTCATTCCGGCAATCGATTTCTCGATCAGGCATTGCCCAATGGGACTATAGCGGATACCCGAAGCAACCGTCTCTCGCAGCTCCTCTTCCGTGGCGCAGATGCCGCCGCCCGTACCCCCCAGCGTATAAGCTGGCCGCACAATGAGCGGATAACCGATCTCTTCCGCAAAATTCAGCGCTTCCTCCAGCGAAGTGATAATCGTACTATCCGGCACTGGCTGCTCCAATTCACGCATCAGCTCGCGGAACAAATCCCGGTCCTCTGCCTTCTCAATGGAGGTTAACTGCGTTCCCAGCAGCTTCACGTTTTCCCGCTCCAGCACGCCTGCACGAGCCAACTCCACTGCCATATTCAAGCCCGTTTGTCCACCGAGCGTTGGCAACAGGCCGTCGGGACGCTCCTGCCGGATAATTTGGGTAACAAACTCCAGTGTAATCGGTTCAATGTAGACCTTATCGGCCATATTTGTATCTGTCATGATGGTAGCCGGGTTGCTGTTAATCAACACAACCTCGACGCCTTCCTCTCTGAGCGCCTGGCAGGCTTGCGTTCCAGCATAGTCAAACTCGGCCGCCTGACCGATAACGATCGGCCCGGAGCCGATAACGAGAATTTTCTTTAGGTCTTTTTTGATCGGCATGGAATTACAATTCTCCTTTCGCAGCGGCCATAATCTCGGCCTGACGAGGCTTTTGCGGGTACAACCGCTTGTGCTCACGAATCATTTCGATGAATCGATCGAAAAGATAGCTATTGTCGTAGGGCCCTGGAGCTGCCTCCGGATGGTATTGCACCGAAAATGCCGGATGCTTCTTATGCTGCAAGCCTTCTATAGTCTTGTCATTATTGTTGATATGTGTGACTTCCAGCTCCGTACCGGAGATAGAAGCTTCGTTTACGGTATAACCGTGATTCTGTGAAGTGATGTAGCAGCGTCCTGAGGCCAGCTCTTTGACCGGGTGATTGCCACCCCGATGTCCGAATTTCAGCTTCTCGGTATCCGCACCCGCAGCCAGGGCGAACAATTGATGTCCCAGACAAATGCCAAAGATCGGATACTCGCCAAGCAATTCGGAGATCATATCTACGGCATAAGGAACATCCTTGGGGTCTCCGGGTCCGTTTGATAATTGGATGCCATCAGGATGCAGGCGGCGAATTTCTTCGGCCGTTGTATTATGCGGCACAATGACTACATCGCAATCACGTTTGTTCAACTCGCGCAAAATACCACTTTTTGCTCCGAAGTCCACCAGCACAATCCGCTCCTTGGAGCCCGGACTGCTGTAGACATGCTGGGTTGAGGTTTGCGCCACTTGATTGCGCAGCTCAGAAATGCTCGTCGCAAGCATCATTTCTTGCAATTCCTCGACCGGCTTCGCTGAGGTCGTCAAAATCCCTCTCATCGTCCCTTGATGGCGAATCAACCGGGTCAGCATCCGTGTATCGATGTCGGTAATGCCGGGAATGCCGTGCTCCTTGAGCAAATCACCCAAATTGTACTGCGCCCGCCAATTACTTGGGGTTGGTTCATAACGACGGACAACAAAACCATGGATCGACGGTGCAACGGACTCGAAGTCATCACGCGAAATTCCGTAGTTTCCGATTAGCGGATAGGTCATCGTCACGATTTGACCGCAATAAGAAGGATCGGACAGAACCTCTTGATAGCCTGTAATTCCTGTATTAAAAACGACCTCGCCTGTTTTGTCCCCTTCTGCTCCAAACGAGGTTCCGGTGAACAACGTGCCGTCCTCCAATAACAATCTTGCCTGCATCCTTCAGCACTCCTTTATGCATCACTTTAAAAGGTATTTATATTTTGTCTTCAATCACTCTGACCAAACGAGCTTGCCCTTGACGATAGTCGCCACAGGCCAGCCCTTGAGCTTCCAGCCAGTGAACGGAGTGTTGCGTCCCTTGGAAGCGAAGGTCTCAGGATCAACCACCCGTTCCTGCTCCAGATCCACAATCGTTAAATCGGCTGGAGCACCTGGCTCCAATTTCCCCGTACTTAAGCCAAAGACACGGGCCGGATCGGCTGTCATTCGTCCGACCAGGAAATCCAGACTCCAGCGTCCTTCTGCTACAAATTTGGTGTACAGCAGCGGGAAGGCGGTCTCGAAGCCAACGATGCCGAACGGGGCAAGCTGCATGCCCTTCGCCTTCTCCTCCGCACTATGCGGAGCGTGGTCGGTAACCAGGATATCGATGGTTCCATCCTCCAGTGCGGCAATACATGCTTCCACATCCCGTTTGGAACGCAGGGGCGGGTTCATCTTCCAGTTGGCATCCGGTTCGGGAATATCCTGCTCCGAGAGCAGCAAGTGGTGCGGACATACCTCAGCCGTGACATGAATGCCGATCTCCTTGGCCTGACGGATCAAGCGAATCGATTGCTCCGTGCTGACATGGCACACATGATAGTGCACTCCAGTTGCTTCTGCGAGTAAAATATCCCGGCCCACATGGATGGCCTCTGACTCGTTTGGAATGCCCTTCAGCCCATGCTTGCGAGCGAATTCTCCTTCAGCCACTGGCGCACCTTCCACTAACGAGTTATCCTCGCAGTGCGCAATGACCGGCATATCCAGGGAAGCGGCCAGCTTCATGGCATCCTTCATCATCTGCGCGTTTTGCACACCAACCCCATCATCCGTAAAGCCGATAGCTCCCGCTGCTTTCAACGCTGCAAAGTCTGTAAGCTCGCGGCCCAGTTCGCTTTTGGTGATAGCGGCATAAGGCAATACGTTAACCAAGCCCGCTGCATTCCCTTTTTCCTTGACCAACCTCACCGTCTCGGGGTTATCCGTGACCGGCTTCGTATTCGGCATACAGGCAATCGTAGTAAAGCCGCCTTTTGCTGCCGAGCGCGAACCTGTTTCAATCGTTTCCTTATGCTCAAAGCCAGGCTCCCGCAAATGCACGTGCATATCGATGAAACCCGGAGTGACCAGCCTGCCTTTGGCATCCAGCACCTGCGTCGTGTCATCTACCGAAGTTCCAGCCTCAGTCGATCTCTCGATGCTGACGATCAAGCCATCCTCTATAGCAATCCGGGAGAGCTCCTGCTCTCCGTGCCCGTTCAAAATATTTGCATTTTCGATTATAAGCTTCATTCCTGCTCACCCTTCGCTCTAATATGTTCCAATTCGCTCCTCGCTTACTCGTTCTCCATCTGGCATGGCCTAGGCCTATAACAAAGCCCGCTCCATGACCGCCATGCGAATAGGCACGCCGTTTTGCATCTGTTTAAAAATCCGTGACTGCGGATGTTCCACAACCGCATCATCAATTTCCACACCCCGGTTCACCGGAGCCGGATGCATGATCAGTGCGTGTGGGGCCAGCCGTTCAGCCCGTTCCTCTGTCAGGCCGTACTGCAAGCGGTAATCCTCTGCCCGGCTGAAAATGTCACCATGATGCCGTTCCAGTTGAACCCTGAGCATCATCACCACATCAGCGCAGAGCGCTTCATCCATCGTGACGTAAGGAGCGTAAGCAGCCAGCTCCGGCGCCTGCATATTTGGCGGCGCGCACAGCTTGACCTCAGCCCCGAACTTTTGCAAGGCCCACAGATTAGAACGGGCTACCCGGCTATGCTGGATGTCTCCGATAATAGACACCTTCAGGCCGTTCAATTCTCCAAACTGCTGCTTCATAGTGTACAAATCCAGTAAGGCTTGCGTAGGATGCTCATTATTGCCATCTCCGGCATTCACCAGAGGCACACTTACCTTCTTCGCCAGCTCAGCCAGCATACCGATGGGCTTCAAGCGAATAACTCCGGCATCAATTCCCATGGATTCCAGCGTTCTCACCGTATCATAGATCGATTCACCCTTCTCCACGCTGGAGGCCGCTGCCGCAAAGTTCAACACTTGAGCGCCAAGCCGCTTCTCTGCCATTTCGAAGGAAAACCGGGTTCGTGTGCTATTCTCAAAAAACATATTAGCTACAAAAAAATCCTTCAGCGCCGGGATCATCTTCTCTTCTCTTGCATCCCAATAAGCCGCCCGATTCAGGATGGCATTGATCTCATCCGCACTCAGATCCTTTAACCCCAGAAGGCTGCGCTCCTTCACCGCGTTTGCTGTCATTCCCATGCTCAGTTCCCCTCTCGCGTATGCAGGATACGAACCATGTCACTGCCATCATGCTCTGTCAACAGCACTTCTATTTCTTCCGAGCGGGAGGTTGGAACATTCTTCCCGATATAATCGGCCCGTATCGGCAATTCGCGATGTCCCCGATCGGCAAGGACAGCAAGTTGAATCGATTCTGGCCGACCGCAATCCATAATTGCATCCATCGCCGCGCGGATTGTCCGTCCCGTGTAGAGAACATCGTCAAACAGGATAACCTTCTTCCCGTGAATGGAGACCGGAAAGGTCGCTTTATTTGTTCCACGTACAGAGCTCTCCGTGTCATCGCGATAGTTCCTTACGTCAAGCTCCCCCCAAGGAATTGCCGTTCCCTCAATGTCTTCCAGCCGCTCGGCCAACCGCTTCGCCAAATGTACTCCCCTTGTTTTAATTCCTGCCAGCACGCAACCTTCAATTCCTTTATTACGTTCCAAAATTTCATGTGCAATTCTTGTCAGTGCCCTGCGAATCGCCGTTTCATCCATAATGATATGACTTTCGATGCTCACAGTTACGACCTCCTCAAGGACGATATTCACCTAGTCCGGTCCGTGACGACGATCGAGTAGGAGGGGGCGGCAAGCCCCCGTCCTCTCACACCACCGTACATGCGGGTCCGCATACGGCGGTTCCAAAAGGTTAACAAAGCTCTAAGTAACGTGAAAGCAAACTTTTCAGCCCTCTCGCTTCCCAGTAGGAAGTGGGAAGGGCATTATTTGTGTTCCGAGACATTTCCCATGCGCCTCGCCGCGAGTTTGCCATCCTAAAGCAGGCCCATTCGGGTACTCCAAGCGCTCGGAGTTCGCGGATTCGTGTGCGTACTCGTTT
>NZ_KB895393.1 GCF_000374825.1 Paenibacillus sanguinis 2301083 = DSM 16941 | reverse complement strand
GTTTCGTATCCAGTTTTCAAGCGATTAAACGCTTGAATCGTTTGGTGGCGATGGCGGAGGGGTTCCACACGTACCCATCCCGAACACGACCGTTAAGCCCTCCAGCGCCGATGGTACTTGGACCGAAGGGTCCTGGGAGAGTAGGACGTTGCCAAGCGATTATATTCCCTGATAGCTCAGTTGGTAGAGCACTCGACTGTTAATCGAGTTGTCACAGGTTCGAGTCCTGTTCGGGGAGCCATCATGCTCTCATAGCTCAGTAGGTAGAGTGCATCCATGGTAAGGATGAGGTCACCGGTTCGATCCCGGTTGAGAGCTTCATTTACATAATAAGGCCCGTTGGTCAAGGGGTTAAGACACCTCCCTTTCACGGAGGTAACAGGGGTTCGAATCCCCTACGGGTCACCATTATTACTTCAAACCCAGATCGGAGGCTTAGCTCAGCTGGGAGAGCATCTGCCTTACAAGCAGAGGGTCGGGGGTTCGAGCCCCTCAGCCTCCACCATGAACAATGGGGATTAGCCAAGCGGTAAGGCAACGGACTTTGACTCCGTCACTCATAGGTTCGAATCCTATATCCCCAGCCATTCTTATTATGAGCCATTAGCTCAGTTGGTAGAGCACCTGACTTTTAATCAGGGTGTCGAAGGTTCGAGTCCTTCATGGCTCACCAGTTTTAAGAAGCATTTCTAAAGGATGCTGCTGGTAAATGTTTTAGTTTCACTTGTGCGCGTGTGGCGGAATTGGCAGACGCACTAGACTTAGGATCTAGCGTCTTTGACGTGGGGGTTCAAGTCCCTCCACGCGCACCATCTTATGCGGACGTGGCTCAGCGGTAGAGCATCGCCTTGCCAAGGCGAGGGTCGCGGGTTCGATTCCCGTCGTCCGCTCCATAATGCGCGCCCTTAGCTCAGCTGGATAGAGCGTTTGACTACGAATCAAAAGGTCAGGAGTTCGAATCTCTTAGGGCGCGCCATATTTTCTTAATTATTTTTCACCTTATTAACGGGACGTAGCTCAGCTTGGTAGAGCACCTGGTTTGGGACCAGGGGGTCGCATGTTCAAATCGTGTCGTCCCGACCATCTTTTATAAGGTGCGGGTGTAGTTCAATGGTAGAACTCCAGCCTTCCAAGCTGGTAGCGTGGGTTCGATTCCCATCACCCGCTCCATCTCATAAACAGCAACATCATCAGCTATCACTGGCTTAGATGATGTTTTTTGTTATAATTTCACGATTGTGAGCCCCGGCTATAAAACTTTTCTATCGTTTACATATACCCTTGAATTTTATTGCTTTACCGTGTTAAGGTTGGTGGAGTTGCCAAGCGATGTGAACACAGAGAAGCTGGAAATCTTTATGAGGCAAGATGGAGAATAGTGGCTAGGCAGCATGAAGAATCTGCATATGCCCAAATAATTCTTACAAATAAAGTGAAGATTTTCAGGGAAGTTTATTGTATTATGTTAAGAAACCGTCTAAAGACGCGCATTCTAAGGGAACAAGGCAACTGATGAAGACGGCTTAATTCTTGGACAGACGGAATAGGGATGAAATGGGGGAGAAACATGACAGAGCTAACGGTTACTGCAGGGAAGGGCAATTCCAATAACCTGCTAAGGCGCGACATTCGTTTTTTGGGCAATATTCTAGGAGAGGTCCTTGTGCATCAAGGCGGCAATGAGCTCTTGGATATTGTCGAGAAGATTCGTGAAGCGAGCAAATCGTTGCGGGCTGTATTCTTGCCGGAACTGCACGATGAATTTAAGGAAATGATCAACTCCCTGGAACCAGGTATTCGCCACCAGGTAATTCGTGCTTTTGCCATCTATTTTCAGCTTGTTAATATCGCCGAACAGAATCATCGCATTCGCCTGAAACGCGATTACGAACGTTCCGCTGGAGAGGCAGTTCAGACGGGAACGATTGAAGCAGCGGTAAGGGACTTGAAGGAACGCGGCTTCAACTATAGCGAGGCGCAAGACATCATCGGGGGCATGTCGCTGGAACTGGTCATGACCGCTCATCCAACTGAAGCCATGCGACGGGCGATTCTGGATATCCATAAGCGCATTGCGGATGACGTGGCACAATTAGATAACCCGACGTTGACATTCCGCGAACGGGAACAACTTCGCGAGAAGCTGCTTAATGAAGTGCTGACCCTTTGGCAAACGGATGAATTGCGTGACCGCAAGCCAACTGTATTGGATGAAGTCAAAAACGGAATGTACTATTTCCATGAAACCTTGTTCCATGTACTTCCTGAAGTGTACCAAGAGCTGGAACGCTGTCTGACTAAATACTATCCGGAGCATTATTGGCATGTGCCCACGTATCTGCGGTTTGGGTCCTGGATTGGCGGTGACCGCGATGGGAACCCGTCTGTAACCTCTGACGTAACCTGGGAGACGCTGAGAATACAGAGAAAGCTGGCTATACGAGAGTATCAACGTGTGTTGGCCGAGCTCTTCAAGCACCTTAGCTTCAGTACCAGCATTGTTGACGTGACCAATGAGCTTATGGCTTCGATCCAGCGCGACCGCTTGCAGGTGATGCTGCGCAAAACGCCGCAATGGAACAACGATAAGGAGCCTTACCGCATCAAGTTGACTTACATGACGGAGAAGCTCCACAATGTCCTGGATGACACCAAGAAGGACACTCCTGAGCGTTATGCTGATGTGGAGGCCTTTATCCAGGATCTGAGGATTATCGACCGCAGCTTACGGCATCATTACGCTGATTATGTGGCAGACACTCACATCAAGAAGCTGATTCGTCAAGTAGAATTGTTCGGTTTCCATACCGCTACTCTTGATATTCGCCAGCATAGCCAAGAGCATGAGAATGCGATGACAGAAATCCTGGCCAATATGAAGATTGTTGATAACTACTCCGCGCTGGGGGAAGAAGAAAAGCTGGAACTGTTGGAGCGCCTGCTCAATGATCCGCGTCCACTAACCTCTTCCTATCAGGATTATACGGAAAGCACTCGGGAATGCCTGGAGGTATATCGTACTGTATATCGCGCTCAAAAAGAGTACGGCAATCGATGTATCACCAGCTACCTGATCAGTATGACTGAGGCAGCCAGCGATATTCTGGAGGTTATGGTATTCTCCAAGGAAGTTGGATTGTTTCACAAAGAAGCAGACGGTACTGTAACCTGTACCCTGCAATCTGTACCGCTCTTTGAAACCATTGATGACCTGCATGCTGCACCAGGTATTATGCGCCGACTGCTGAGTATGCCGATTTACCGGCAATCGGTGACAGCGATGAATGATTTGCAGGAAATCATGCTGGGTTATTCGGATAGTAATAAGGATGGTGGCGTAGTGACCGCAAACTGGGAGCTGCGCGTAGCGCTGAAGCAAATCACCGCTGCAGCCAATGAATTTGGTGTCAAGCTGAAGTTCTTCCATGGTCGGGGTGGAGCTCTGGGCCGCGGAGGAATGCCGCTGAACCGCAGCATCCTGGTGCAGCCACCGGAAACCATCGGTGGGGGAATTAAAATTACTGAGCAAGGGGAAGTTATCTCTTCACGCTATTCCTTGCGTGGCATTGCTTATCGCAGTTTGGAGCAAGCGACATCAGCGTTGATCACCGGAGCGATTAACGCTAAGCTGCATCAGGAATCCAATCCGCAGGAAGAACGCTGGGAAGCAATACTGAAGGGCATCTCGGAGACTTCATTGAACAAATATCAGGAGCTTGTATTCCGCGAGCCGGACTTCCTGAAATTCTTCCGGGAATCCACCCCGTTGTTGGAAGTGGGCGAGCTGAACATAGGCTCTCGTCCATCGAAGCGGAAGAACAGCGACCGTTTTGAAGACCTCCGGGCGATTCCATGGGTATTTGCCTGGACGCAAAGCCGTTATTTGTTCCCGGCATGGTATGCTGCAGGTACCGGACTCATGAATTACTATCAAGATAATGAAGCTAACCTTAAGGTATTGCAAGATATGTATCAGAATTTTTCCTTCTTCACCACGGTTATTGATACCTTGCAATTTGCCATGATCAAAGCCGATTTGATTATCGCCAAAGAATACGCGAAAATGTGCTCCGACGATGATGCGAAGGAGCGGATCTTCGGACAGATTGAAGAAGAGTTCCATCGTACTCGGGATATAGTCTTGAAGATTACCGGTATTACGGAAATTCTGGATAACGTACCTGGTCTGCAAGAATCGATTCGTTTGCGGAATCCGTATATTGATCCGCTTAGCTATTTGCAGGTTCAACTGCTGTCAGAGCTACGGACGATTCGGGATGAAGGTCGTGATGACGCCGAATTATTGCGTGAGGTTCTGCTTACAATTAACGGTATTGCCGCGGGCCTGCGTAATACGGGCTGATATGATACTGTATTAGATGAATGAATTGAGAGAGAGTCGGCACCTTCCTTACGAAGGGTCGGCTCTTTTTCTTATATGGCTATTGACTGAATGTATTGCAATTTGCAAAAAGTTGCTTTACCATTTGAATGAAGCGCCTGCGGCAAGCAAGAGCCGGACAGGCAGTAGCTGTACCTAAGCTCTCCAAAGATCTGGGGGAAAACATGGTGGTGGAACATTTCGATGCAAGGCTGGTGAAGCTCGCCCGTAAAGGGGACCAGATTGCTTTTGCCGAGCTTGTTGATTTATATAAGGATAGGTTATTTCATCTAGGTTACCGGATGTTGTCCAACCGACACGAGGCGGAAGATATCGTGCAGGAGACTTTCTTAAGGGTGTACAAAAATTGGAGCAGATACGATGAAAAGCAGAAATTCTCAACCTGGATTTATCGAATTGCTACCAATTTATGTATAGATCGCCTGCGTAAGCGCAAGCCTAATTATTATCTCGATGCCGAGATGAATGATCAGGAAGGGATGGATGGTTATACCCTTATCCCGGGAGATGAACGGACACCCGAGACAGAATATCTGTTATCCGAGACGCAGCAAACGATTCATCGGGCGATCGAGGGTCTACCGGCCAAATACAGATCGGTGATTGTACTGCGGTATTTGCAGGAAATGTCGTTGCAGGAGATCAGTGATGTGCTGGACATGCCTGTGACGACGGTGAAGACACGCGTCCACCGGGGACGTGAGTTTTTGCGTAAGAAGTTGGAGCATAAAACGCTGTAACATGGTCGCTTGGGGCCTTCAATTTTAGTTGAAACGTTTTGAGAACCGCTACGTATTGTAAGATAGGACGACTAGTGTCTTAGCCGTGCATAGCGTTTTCGCATAGAATGACACTTGAAAGGATTGGCTGATATGGAATGCAAACAAGCTTCCTCATTGATGCATGATTATCTTGACGGCGAATTAAGCCGTGCTGATGCTGAACAGTTGAAGCAGCACCTGGAGTGCTGTCCTGAATGCCAGAAGCAATTCAAGGAACTGGAGCAGACCGAAATGCTGTTGTTCGCAGCGATCAAGCAGCACACGAATGTTTCAGCGCCCGATGAACTGGTCAATCGGATTATCAGTCAGATCCCCAAGCAACCCAAACAGCAGGCTTGGATTCAGTGGATCCGTCGACACCCCGCATTGACGGCAGCAGCCATGTTCCTATTGGTCATGGTATTCAGCGCCGTTTCGATTTGGGATAGCGATGATCAGCTTGTTGTGAAAGGGGCAGACCTGGAACAGGTAATTATTCAGGGCGACACGGTTACCGTGCCCAGCAACTCCAAAATTGCCGGCAATCTGACGATCCAGAATGGGAAGGCCGAAATCTATGGAGAGGTTCAGGGCAACTTGACGGTGATTGACGGTTCCTATTATCAGGCATCCACAGCGCATATTGCGGGAGAGGTTAAGCAGATTGACCAGGCGCTTGACTTGATCTGGTATAGAATCACCAATACATTTACGGAAGTCGCCTATAGGTAGCATTGTCGGAAAGAAGAAAATTTGGCGCCTCCCCTCGGGGTAGGCGCTCTTTTATTTGCTGTGCTGTTGCTGGTTTTTTAACCCGGCGCTTGCATCTGTCTGATGAACGTTATAACCTATTAGTTAGGGGAAGCCTATAGAGACAAGCATTGATGCTTACATATCGTTTTCTTGTGGAGACTGTGAAGGTCTGCAAGGGACATATCGGGGGTCGCACCATGAATTATTTTATGAATTTGACTTGGCAGGATACCATCAAGGATGTCATTGATATTCTGATTGTTACCTATATTATATATCATCTGATTTTGCTTGTACGCGGAACAAGAGCGGTTCAACTGCTCAAAGGGATTCTGGTGCTCGTCTTAATCTGGGCACTCAGTACCTGGTTTGATTTATATACATTAAAATGGCTAATGAACCAAATGTTCACGTTTGGGGTATTAGCTGTGTTCATCATCTTCCAGCCTGAGCTTCGGCGCGCTCTGGAGCAGCTTGGCCGGGGCAAGCTGTTTGGACGCAATACGGTGGATGAAGAGGAATTCGGGAAGGAAATCAGTGAGATTATTAAAGCCGTAAATTATTTATCCCGTAGAAAAATAGGGGCCTTAATTGTCTTTGAACGAGATACGGGGCTTAATGAATATACCGAATCAGGCATCCCGATGCAGTCAATGATTTCTTCGCAGCTACTGATTAACATTTTCATACCTAATACTCCGCTCCATGATGGAGCGGTTATTGTTCAAGGGCATAAGATAGCCGCAGCCGCTTGTTATTTGCCTTTATCGGAGAACCCGTTCATCAGCAAGGAGCTGGGAACACGGCATCGTGCTGCCATCGGCATTAGTGAGGTAGGAGATGCCATCTCAATCGTAGTATCTGAGGAGACTGGACAAATCTCCTTGGCTATCGACGGACAAGTCGTGCGAGATATCAAGGAGGAATCCTTAATATCGAAGCTGTATGAGGAGCTTGGACCAAACTCCGGAGCGAAGGAAATGCGCGGGCCATTCCGTAAACGGAAGGAGGCCGGCAAAAATGGATAAGTGGCTGACTCATAACAATTTTGCCAAGGTGATCGCGCTGTTTCTCAGCATTATTTTGTGGGCTATGGTGCATTTGGATAGTGGGACCCCAGTGGATTCCACGAAATTGGCGCAACCAAGAATCATTGATAACGTTAAAATAGAAGTTACGGGATTTGACGAGGACAAGTATGTGCTATATGATCTGGAACCAGATAGTGTCCGGATGGAGGTCAAGGGGAGACGAATCGATCTGACTACGAATTTCTCCGATTATAAGGTGCGCCTGAATTTGGACAATGTAGGTCCGGGTACATTCACGTTACCTCTAACTCATGAGCTGCCTCCCGGGGTACAATTGGTGTCAATGGACCCTTCCATTGTGAAGGTAACGATTGAAGCCAAGGAGACGCGCACGCTTCCCGTATCGATTGTGGTCAAGGGGGAACCGGATGACGGAATGGTTGCCGGAATTCCCATTGTGGCTGGAGACGGGAACGTAGACGTAACTTTGCCAGTGAGCGAAGTTGAAGAGCTTAGCAAGGTCCAAGGAGTTGTGGACGTCAGCGGGCTAACGGATTCCGTGAAGGGAAAAAGTGTGAAGCTGACCGCATATGATAAGCAGGGCGATCCGATAGAGAACGCTGAGATATCCCCGGCTTCCATCGAAGTGGATGTTCCGATCAACAAGCTATACAAGAATGTGCCCTTAGAGGTGCTCCACACGGGGAGTTTGCCCCACGGATATATGCTAGAGGGGATTGAGACGGATGTAGAGGGAGTGGCCCTGTATGGGCCTAAGGAAGCTCTGGAGAGCATCACTTCTTATCCGGTTACTGTGGATCTAAGCCGCTTTGATGGTAGCCCTGACGGTGCACAGTTCTCGGTGGACTTGACTCCACCGGAAGGTTTTGAGAAAATCGAGCCGGGCTCTGTAACCATTACGTTGGTTGTAAAGCCTGCTGCCGAGCAGCAAATCGAAGGAGTCCCGGTAAGCCTCCTTAACTTAAATCCTTTATATGACGTCAAATGGGTCAGGCCAGCAGACCGCAAGCTGACCCTGACCCTTTCGGGCACACTTGAGGCCTTGGAGAAATTAAAGCTGGAAGACATTCATCTGATGGCTGATCTGTCACCCTTGGGCGTGGGCACACATACCATTCCTGTAGAGGTGACGTTGCCTGCTCATGTCAAAATGTCTGACCCGTCCCTCAACCTAACGGTTGAAGTGGAGCTGACTGAGAAAGGAAGTCCCACTACGGGAGTACCCGAGGACACGCCAGATTCATCTACGAATGGACAGCATTCTTCGGAAAATGAGCCTCCAGACTCTGAGGAGAATCAGGATCACGAGCAGGAGCCAGTGCCAGATAATGCTTCTCCCTCAGGCAATGAAACGTAGGGATACGGGGAATGATCTGAGGATCATGGGAGAATAGAAAAATAATACAATGAACAATTAGGATCCAGTAAAGCTTGTGATCCTTGCAAAATGTCGAAGGAGTGGAATGATGGGGAAGTATTTTGGAACAGATGGAGTAAGGGGCATTGCTAACCAGGAATTGACGGCAGAATTGGCTTATCAAATCGGGCGTTGCGGAGGTTATGTACTGACCGGGCAAGCGCATAAGCCGAAGGTTGTCATCGGGATGGACACGCGTATTTCAGGCTTAATGCTTGAATCGTCATTGATTGCGGGACTGCTGTCTATCGGTGCGGACGTCATTCGTTTAGGCGTTGTTTCCACGCCCGTAGTTGCATATCTAACGCGCTTGCTGCAAGCGGATGCCGGGGTCATGATCTCTGCTTCCCATAACCCCGTTGAGGATAACGGAATCAAGTTCTTCGGGAGTGACGGATTTAAATTGTCCGACGAAACAGAGCTGGAAATTGAGGCCTTGCTGGATAAGGAAACGGATGAGTTGCCACGGCCTGTCGGCGGGGGTTTAGGCACCGTAACTGTAGATAACGATTCGAAGCTCAAATACTTAGAGCATTTAAAGACAACGATCAGTTCTTCCTTTCAAGGATTAAAGGTTGTATTGGATTGTGCCAATGGTGCGGCTTATGAGCTGGCGCCCAAGCTATTTCGTGAACTGGGGGCCGAGGTGCACACGCTGGCCGCAGAGCCTAATGGTCTCAATATTAATGACCACTGTGGTTCTACGCACCCTGAGCGCTTGAAGGAAGAAGTCGTAAAGCTGGGGGCTCACTTGGGGCTTGCTTTTGATGGAGATGCTGACCGTTTGATTGCCATTGACGAGCTGGGTCAAGAAGTGGATGGAGATTACATTCTGTGCATTTGCGGCGACGCTATGAAGAAGGCAGGAAAGCTAAAGGATAACACGGTGGTCTCCACGGTGATGAGCAATTTCGGCTTCTATAAGGCGACTAAAAAGCTGGCTTTAAATACGCAGCAGACTGCGGTAGGCGACCGTTATGTGATGGCAGAAATGCTGCGCGGCGGGTACAATCTGGGTGGCGAGCAGTCGGGTCATGTTATTTTCCTCGACTACAACACGACCGGCGACGGCATCCTGACGGCCATTCAATTGGTGGATACTTTGCTGGCCTCGGGCAAGTCACTAAGCGAATTGAAGCAAATTATGAAGCAATATCCGCAGGTACTGGTCAATGTACGTGTACAGGATAAGAGCAAATATGAAGGCAATATCGCCATCGGTGCTGCTGTAGCCGAAGTGGAGCGTGCGTTAGGTGATAATGGCCGGGTACTGGTTCGTCCGTCCGGTACGGAGTCTCTGATCCGCGTCATGGCCGAGGGGCCGGAGAAAAATGAGCTGGAGAAGCTGGTGGCTCATATTGTGGGCGTTGTGGAGAAAGAGCTCGTTTAAACTCGGTTTCATGCTATTATTACGGTCAATGTACATTAACCGCTGTTCTCGGAGCATGGCTTCGGAGGGGCGGTTTTTCTTAGTGTCGGCGGGTTAATCCGGACGGGCCTACGCAATCGGGACAAGTTGATCATTGCCAAAACGTGCGAAGGTGCATATAATTAAGCATATTCGAGAAAAGAGAGCGAGGGTCGTGAGGTTATTGGAAAGTTAAGCGCCAGAGCTTCAGCGTGCGCGCACATGAATCTGGAGATTTATTTTTGCGAATAAGGGATTTCACTCATTCTCATGGCAAGGGCTGTAGGCCAGCTTGCGAGGGATGAGACTGTTGGACCTTATAAGACGCTTCAGAGGAAGGTGGCGGCAGCTTGGAAGCTGACGAGGTGGAGGTGTTCGAAATGTTCGGCGGGGGCCTCCCGGTGTCACATCACACCGTAACTGTGTGGGCAAAAGGAATGGGCGACCGTTCCCACAAACCATGCGGACAGATGGAATACGATATTCATTCATGAATTTGATGAGTGTCGCGTAAGCAGACGGACGCGGGGGAAAACTCTGCGGTAGACGAAGCATCATGATTTGTCGTGAGAGATTTGACTGAACTCATAAAAAGCAGTTGCTTTTTGACAATTAAATATGTTCTTGTTTCGGTATATCGCGCGAGGTTTCTTTCGCGTTCGCTTCTTACGGTTAATAACCATCTTGTAAGAACGAAACGGAGGAAAATATAATTATGTGTGGTATTGTTGGATATATTGGGAATCGGGATACGCAGTCGGTATTGATCGAAGGACTTAAGAAGCTGGAGTATCGTGGGTACGATTCGGCTGGCATTGCGGTGTTCACGTCCGAGGGACTGAAGATTGCCAAAGCAAAAGGCCGGTTGGCTAATTTGGAGACGAAGCTGGAGAATGCACCACTTGCCGGATCGGCCGGGATCGGTCATACCCGTTGGGCAACCCATGGCAAGCCGTCTGATGTCAATTCTCATCCGCATACCGATCATACGCAGAAGTTCTCGGTGGTTCACAACGGGATCGTCGAAAACTATCTGGATCTGAAAGAAGAGCTGATTGAGCAAGGGTATATTTTTGTATCGGAGACAGATACGGAGGTTATTTCCCATTTGGTGGCTCGCGAATACCAGGGAGATATCGTAAAGGCTGTACAACAAGCGATTCGTCATATGCGTGGCGCTTTTGCGCTTGGGGTATTGACCGAATACGAGCCTGAGAAGCTGGTTGCCGTCCGTCAAGCCAGCCCGTTAATTATCGGCCTTGGCGATGGGGAGAACTTTATCGGCTCCGATATTCCCGCATTGCTTAATTACACTCGTGACGTGTACATTTTGAACGACGGTGAGATGGCCGTTTTGACAAAGGATAGTGTCGAATTGATGACCCTTGAGGGGAATTTTATTTCTCGGGAAATGATTCGTGTCGATTGGGATGCCGTGACGGCAGAAAAAGGCGGATATGATCATTTCATGCTTAAGGAAATCCATGAACAGCCGCGTGCTTACCGGGACACTATGCTTGGCCGCATCGACGAAAGTGGGCGTAAGGTAGTACTGCCTGGATTAAAATTGTCCGACGAGAAAATTCGCAGCATAACGAGCATTCATGTCGTTGCTTGTGGTACGGCTTATAACGCTGGGCTGGTGGGTGGAACCGCCATCGAACAGATGGTCCGCATTCCAGTCATGTATGATGTAGCTTCGGAGTATCGTTACCGTTCGCCGCTCATTACTCCGGATACCCTGGTTATTGTAGTTAGCCAGTCCGGGGAGACGGCTGACACGCTGGCAGCCTTGCGCGAAGCGCAAGCCAATGGAGCGCATGTGCTGGCCATTACCAATATGGTAGGCAGCTCGATTGCCCGCGATGCAGACGATGTGATTGCCACGCTGGCCGGCCCGGAGATTGCCGTGGCTTCTACGAAGGCATATACGTCGCAGTTGATTGCTTTCTATCTGCTGGGGCTCTACATGAGCCAGGTACGTGGCACGCAATCCGGAGACGAAGTGGCGCATGTTCTTGCTGCCATGCATGCTCTGCCAGAACAGGTGGAGAGCGTACTCGCTCAGTCTGATACCATCAAGGCGTATGCAGAGCAAATCGCCAAGCATGAGCATTTGTTCTTTATCGGTCGGGGCATCGACTATGCGGTCGTACAAGAGGGCTCGCTTAAGCTGAAGGAAATCTCCTATATTCATTCCGAAGCCTATGCGGCCGGAGAGCTGAAGCACGGTACGTTGGCTTTGATCGAGGAAGGCGTGCCGGTCATCGCCTTGGCAACACAGGATAGCGTGCTGGAGAAGACTGTCAGCAATATCAAGGAAGTGAAGGCCCGTGGCGGGGATGTGATGGCCTTCACCCATGAGGAACATGTTCCCGGCCTGCTAAAATCGGTGGATCAGGCGTTCGCCATTCCGAAGACTCTGCCAATGCTGACGCCGGCCATTTCCGTCGTCCCACTGCAGTTGCTCGCCTACTACGCTTCTCTGGCCCGTGGCAACGATGTTGATAAGCCACGGAATTTGGCGAAGAGTGTGACGGTGGAGTAGGGAGAGCCGACATCAAGAATATTGTTGTTAAAAGAAAATAAAGTATTAGACTGAAAATTATCAAGACTTGAATTAAAAAACTATTATTAAATAAGGGGTTATCACATAATAGCCATGTCTAATATGTGATAACCCCTTATTGTTAGCTATCGTCTCCGATAGCTCAATACATGTATGTGCGGTTTGAGTAATTATCAAGGTTCTCGGCCATTTTGTCTCAGGGTGCTTCGGCGCTGAAGTTAATGTTTACGAAATTTAAGTATGGGATAAACCTCTTCTGAAATATTTCTCTCTCAACTCCCCGGTCAACAATTCCATATGCCCGCCTTGAATGATATACACGGTATCGCATAGCGACTCCAAATCCTCATAGTTATGGCTTGTGAGCAAAATTGTTTTGTTTTCTTCTTTAAGCCGGAGAATAATTTCCTTCATATCGTTATACGTCTGATAGTCCAGCGCATTAAAAGGCTCGTCCAGAACAAGAATATCCTGACCTTCCATAATGGCTTGTGCAATGCCAAGTTTTTGCTTCATTCCGAGAGAATAATTAGCTACTTTTGTTTTAAGATCAGGGTTGAGGCCTACGGTTTGCATCGCTTGTTTAATTTCGGTATTGCCGATTTTGCGTTTAATGTCAGCAAGGAACTTTAGGTTTTTGAACCCGCTATAGATGCTAATATAACCTGGTGAGTTGATAAATACGCCTACTTCTTCAGGGAAATCCAAGTCTTTTCCCAGCTGTTTATTCCTTACGTATACGCGGCCGTGATCCGGTGCAGTAAATCCGCAAATAATTTTGAACAGGACCGATTTTCCGCTACCGTTTGCTCCAACAATCCCCACTGTTGACCCTTTTGCGATTTCCAGATTGATGTTGGATAAAACGCTCATGCCGTTAAAGGCTTTAGATACACCTTCCACTTTGATTTCACTCACCATGGCTCACCTCTTCATCGTTATTATTTGAATCGTTTTTTATATCCCGCCAACAGTACGTAGACCGTCAAGACAACTATTAATCCCGCAAGTAGTAATGAAATAAAACTTTCAGTAAGCCCTTGGCCAGACTCAACAATATATCGATCATTTTGTGCAAAGCTGGACATGCCAAAGGGGATGTATTTTGTCCAGAGGAAAGGTAATAAGTAGAGAGAATACATCAGTAAAATACCGACAAAACCTGCGGTTACCTGCCTGGTAAACAGAAATGCAACAAGCAGGAACATAAACTGAAAAAGCAGATCAAGCAGCTTTAGACTGCTGATATAGACAAATATCTCTAAAGCACTCTGCTGCACACCGGGAATAATGGTAATTCCGCCCGTAGGCAGGCCGGCAAATACAGCAAAGAGGAGACTTCCCGCCGTCAGCAGAAGAGTGTAGCTAAGCAGGAACATGAAGCTGATACGGACGATAGAAATTGCCCAGTGCCTCTTCGAACGCAGCCGGATTGTGAACAGGATGCTATGATCTTTTTTCTCATTCTCAAGAAATACGGACAGGAGATAGATGGGTATCGTATTCATCAATATCATTACAATAAAATCCGTAAACTGAAAGTATCCGTGCCCATGTCCCCAGAAGGTATAGAGGAGGTAATCCTCCAATGTGCTGTCCGGAAAAGATCGGATCTGAAGCAGCTTCCACAGACAGAGCACGGCGACAAATACGAGAAGCACCATCACGTTACCGGGAGAATAAAGCCGGGATAAGTAATAGGGCGCGATTCCTCTTGGCGAGAAACGCCATTGCCAACTGGGCCGTTTGTTCCAGTATTTGTAGATAAAAAACACAATAGCAGCCATTATGAGCGCCAGAGAGGCGAAGCTGACCTGCAAAGCATAGGGATAGGTCAGATTATACATGAAAATAATGTAATTATTGATAAAGATGAACGGAATCCGGGTAAGCTCCGGTATTTTGGACTTCATGCCATAGACCATGAGAAAGTAAAGTGTAATCGTGATAATTGAAACTATTCTTTTTTCAAAAAAATGATGCAGAGTCATAAAAAAGATGGACAGCACACTAAGTCCAAGGATCATATAAAGTGCGGAAACAACGGTAGCTTGCCAAGAGTACTGAAAATACTCGCCGAAGAGTACGAGAACGTCATACTTGGGATTGTCCGGATCAGGGAGTGGAAATGTCGAACCCTCGGTTAATCCAATTCCGACGATGAGAATTACAGCGAGCTGGATGATAACGAAAATGGACATGTTCACCGTCATAGCTGCCGCTTTTACCGCGAAATATCGGGGAAAGTTGCTTGATCGAATGAGCACATAATCCATATCATCTTCAAGATGGTTATACAGTGTATAAAGAAACACTGGAACCATAAAAAAGGTCAAATAATAGTGATCCGAAATCACGGAAAGTACAAAGTTACTATAAGACAGGGAGAACCCTTTCCTCTCAGCCAAACTATAGAGGGCACATCCCAGAGCCAAGAATAGCAGTTTTATTGTTAAAAAACGACCGATATCTCGTGCAAAAATCGCTCTCATACGGTTTCCCTCCTAGGACGGATAGACCGTACTTCTTTTGACTTTACTATAGAAATATGCAATCAAAGCGGTAAACAACAGGGCCAGTAACGGGCCGACAAGCAGTGGGAAGTAGCCAAACTTCTCTGCATTGAAACTTTCAGGATTAAAGCTTATATAGAGACGGTAACCTTCAAAACCCAGCATACTGAGAATGAAATTTTCCAACATCGCATAAATAAACGGTCCTGTCAGAATAACGAAAATATTATTTATATAAAGGGATAGAATAAATCCAAAGGTAGCGATAATGGCTGCCAGTATACCTTGCCAGAAGCTTAACAATAAGCCATAGACCAACGGATGATGAACGAACAGGGACCCCATAAAATGTTGAAGTTCAAGACGTGGTATTGTCTTCCCTGTGGCGTTATCAACCAAGCTATAAACCGGAATAATATCGGGTTTAATATATAGGGCAGTGATAACGCCAATTGCCATGGAAACGAACATGATCAAAAACGAACTGGATACAACAACGATCCATTTGGACGCTAAATAACGGCTTTTACTAACCCGCGGCACTGTGTACATCAGAAACTGGTCCTTTCTCTCGAAATACATCAGCCAGCATACCGGTATGACAGAGATCAGAGGGAATAGAAGTACAATAAAATTAATGCCGATCTCCCAAGCTTCCAAATCGTGTTCGAGAGAATAACTTTTGTACAGTGTCGACGTCAGAACCGAAACGGTCAAAGACAGAAATATGAGCGTCGCCATTACTGGCCATCGTAGTTTTTGCCATTCGAGTAAGAGTAAGTTTTTCATCAGACAACCTCCTTGTTTAAATACTTTAGACTTCCCATTCATAAGGTACAATAGACTGGGAACAAACAAGGGTTTTACGGGAATGAATATTATATCGTTCCCGTAAAACCCTTGTTTTATGCAGGCATAATTATGGAATTTGCACGCCAACGGAGATGTAAGGAATCCCATAAAGCTCAGTGTTGCGTGTAATCACTTTTCCTTTTTGCTGTGTTACAATTTGCTTTACATTATGCAATCCGTATCCTCTCGCTCCGTTAGTTCTATTCTTGGTCGTGTATCCTCTGGTAAACATCTGTATAAACTCGGTGCTTGATCGGTGGGAATAAGGATTCATCACGCTAATCTCGGTCAATGGTTCATTCTCGGATCGCTGCACGGTAAAGATAATCTCATCTCCAGGGAATGAAGCTTCTATCGCATTATCTACCAGCACACCAATAATTTCGACCAGCACATGTTCCTCTGTGACCATTGGTTTAAGATAAGCGTGGATGCGGGTGGACAGTGTCATTTTCTTCGCTTCGGCCATTTTCATCTTCGTATACAGAAAGCCTCCGATTACTTTGCTGTCAATCTGTAGGATTTCACGAACACTACTTTGCATAATAACATCCTTGGTGTACGCCTTAATTTGGGATTGTACCTCCTGAAGGCTAACTGAGGTTTCAACGATACTGTGAATCGCAAGCAGTTTATTATGAAATTCATGCTGTCTTGCCCGAACCTCGGATACCAGCTCGTCAATAACGGGAAGATATTGTTCCATAGCAGAAAATCGTTTTTCCTGACGGAACCTTTTATTGTGTTCGTAAATGATCCAGAAGTTCATGCTGAGCACAAACGAGAAGACGATGAGAATAAACAGCAAATTCTCTAATACAAAAGAGGTCTCAAAGTTGGAATAGACGATAATCGCGAGCACGGCAAGAGAAGACTGGATCAGCATAATTTTCGTAAATACTCCACTAAAATCAGCAAGAAACCCGTTGGCTCGTCGTACAATGAGTACATAGTATAATACCACGGCGAGCATTAAGGTAAAGATTCGATGGAAGTAAGGAAATAATGCCTCGCTACTACCTAAAATCAGCCCAGCTGCAGATATACTGAAGGTACGCAGTAGAACCCAGAAAAGAAAACTCAGTAGTGTAACGACAACGACCTTCATATTGGATAGAGGACGGATCAGTACACTGTTCAACATGAGGACGCAGCACAATAACAAAAGCAGCGTAACAAGGTTATTTACAGGCAGCAAATCATAATTGTTCATTTCAAACGCTGCAAAAAAAATGGGCTTGCTTGAAAAGCGGATTCGAAGAAAAAGACACAATCCATGTATCCCTAAAAACCATTGGATGACGCCTTTCTCCATCCGTATTGAATGACCTGCCAGCGCATAACAGAGAAAAAGCATAATGAACGAGTCGAGTAAAATCTGAAAATAAATCATCCGCCACCTCTATTTAACAGGTAGTCTTTATATTTACTACCTATGGGAATTCGGTGAGTTACGCCTGTCAATTCCACAAACCCTTCAGATTTGTCGATTTTCATCAGATATGATGTGTTGATGATATAGCTTTTGTGGCATTGAACAAATGAACTGTCATCCAACAGATCGTACATCTTCCGGAGTGATAGTCCTGAAATTCGGTCAGACCTTATCTGGCCTTCGCCCGTTCTCAAATGCAGTTCCAATGTTTTGCCGAAAGATTCTACATATACAATCCGGTTCAGTTCATATTCAAAAATATGGCTTTTTTGCTCAATGCGAAGCGTTTTTTTCTTCTGATCATGAGCAAGGTGCTGACTATACCGAATGGTATCTCGTAGCACGCTGATAACCTCATCTTTCGTAAACGGCTTGATGAGATAATTGTAACATTTAATATCGCGGTAAGCTGCAAGCTCCTCGTTGGCCAGCGCAGTTGCAAAGATAATGGGCGTGTAGATATATTTGTCCATGGACCGCAACTGAAGAGCCAGTCTGGTTCCTTTATAGTCTGTTAATTGAATGTCCAGGATGAACAGATCAATCTCTTCCTCGCTGGCGATGCTCAAAGCTTCTGCTGACCGTACTGCAGTTATCGTCCGGATAGAATGATCAACTTCCCGGACACAAGAGAGAAGTAGCTTGGTAATGTGAGGGTCATCTTCCACGATGAGAATGTTCAAGAGAGAAAACTTCCTTCCTATAGGGATTGCTAACCCCATTATTTACGGTTCAATCAAACCTAATAGTGAAACAGGGAAGAGATAAAAGTGTTAAGTCATCAGCAATCCATTCTTACTAGTGGTCGATTGTTAGGTTACATACAATCAAATACTATAAAAACGGTTTTTGTTTCCCCTGATATAACTTTAACCGCATTTTCGTCAAATTTACTTAGAACAGTTAATGAATGGGTTATTGAAATTGTTGATCAAATTACCAACGTTATTGTTATGGGTAGCGGTCGCCCACTCCATCATGACCATTGTTTACTACTTGCTGACAAGAAAAGAAGTCTAAAGATTTAGGCAGCCACTACTTCGAACCGCGACTGCAAGAAGCGATCGTAAAACAAGCTGTTCGAAGGCTCGAGAATCTTGATTTTCAGGTCGCTTTATCTACTTCGGAGGCCTCTTAACTATCCTAATGTCCAATAGATTCCTAAGAAGCGCAGTTTTTAATAACCATTAAGGCTGGGCTTAGTTTCGTGTTGCTTTATAAGTCTCAGCTAAGAGTAATTTTCGGGGTAGCTCAATGGATGCGTTAAAATTTGCTGTAAACCTGTGCATAAGCCTTTTTCATCTGCTCACGCAAATCTTTGTTTTCGCTTTCCAGCGTCTTGATTTTGCGTTTTAATGTTTCGATGATAGCATCCTTGCTTCCATCACTCATCTCACGTTTTAAATGCATTGGAGTGGGAGCTTTGGATTGCTGTTGGCGCAAGGAGTCGATCTGCTGCCGAATGTCTTTATGATTGTATAGGCTCGCCTTCGAGACACCAGACTCTTTGGACACGCTGTTGAAATTGATGCTCCCACCAGCTCGTAAAAGGCGTTTAATCGCCAGATCTACTTTCTCCGCGGTAGTTGCCTTCCGCTGGGAATGAATGTTTTTGAGATGGGCCGCGCGGTCGTAATTAGCCATTTAAAGCACGCGCCTTTCTTTTTATGCGGTCTTGTCTGCCAAAGATGATGTTTCCCGCTTGAATGTTATTTAAAATACCTTGATAGCGCTGCAAGTTTTTCTCATGCTTTTCCGCCATATCATCACGACCGTATTGCTTTGCTACCTCGATCGCCTTGGATGTGGTCTTGATGTGCAGCTCATACTTCTGAGCATCTAGCTCAGAGAAGCCGATGGCTAAGTCCTTACATGGGCTTCCTCCGTTGCATGTTAGGCAAGGTGGTGCTTCCATATGAGGACAGTCTCCTTTTAAGCGAGCATGGCATGTCCCGTAAGGATTATCCATCGCATTTAGTTTATGGTCTTGCCATAACGCTTGAAGAATCTCCTCAGGAATGTCTTCTCCAGCTTTAATTTCTTGCACATCACCGTTTAAAACTGAATGTCTGCTTCTGTCAAAAAAGTGTGTGTGCGACAAACTGCACGGTACCCAATATTCACTAATTTATCGTGATCATTAGAAACATAAGGAATAATCTCGTTTCGCATGTCTTCTTTCCTCCACCCCCAAGGGTGCAAACTGATCAGCCCTGCTCCCTGGGCCTGCTCGTTACATCGGGCACTGCGTACTCCGGCTGGTTGTTATTGAGGAAACGCGCGTCAATTGCGATGGGCCGTTCGCTCTATGCGATCAGCGGTTACTTTGAACAACTGGTGCGGCAGGTCGTGTCCCATACCGTCAACCAACATTAGCTCGGCGCCCGGGATGGAGGAAGCCGTGTCCTCACCACATGCCGGGACGAACAGGGGATCGTCCATCCCATGAATGACAAGTGCTGGTACTTTTAGGGTCGCCAGTCGCGGACGGCGGTCACCGGAGACAGCGATCGCAGCAATTTGTCGCCCGACACTGCCTGGATCGTAGGCTCGCTGGACTTCCTCCAGAATGAGTGCCCGATAAGCGTCTTCTTCAAACGGATAGCCAGTACCGGTGATGCGTTTGGCAAAAGAGAGGCTGTGCGCTAAAAATCCTGCTTCATCCTCAAACGGGTTCGGTGCCGATTTAGTCATCATCCCCATAACATCCGGGGAAGCTTGCGGAAGGGTGGGATTACCGGAACTGGACATCATGGAGGTGAGTGATAAAACCCGTTCAGGGTACTCGCTAGCTGCAATCTGGGCGATCATTCCGCCCATTGATCTGCCAACGAAATGGGCTTGGTCAATGGAAAGGACGTCGAGCAGCCCGATAGCATCGCCTGCCATGTCATCGAGAGTATAAGGGATGTCCGGTCGCTGTCCCGACATGAGAGAAGTCGCTAATGCATCAAAATCCAGTGTCCGATAATGGCTGAAGTGTGTTGAGCAACCTGCGTCGCGATTGTCAAAGCGGATCACTCGAAAACCCCGCGCTGCCAATAGTTCACAAAACGGAACCGTCCAGCGAAGCATTTGGGTTCCAAGCCCGGCGATTAGGATAATAGCCTCGTCACTTTCGCTGCCGAAGCTATCATAGGCCAACTTCACACCGTTAACCTTTAGAATGTTCATGGTCATGTTCTCCTTCCGAATGCATGGGCGGCTAATCTCTTGACATGGTTTCTGATATCAGGCGCCCAGGCATCGATTAAGTGGTAAAAACGCTCCGAATCACCGGCATACAGCGCCCGCAAGGCTTCTTCGTATTGATTGAAGTCCCCGGCCATAGCTGTCATAAAATTATGTGTTGCTTCTTGTGACTCGCGGACTGTGCTTTGCTGATCTCCGGCACGGCTAGCTTCATTAATGAGTTTTCGCAATGTTACCGATGCCCCTCCAGGTTGACTCTTGAGCCATTCCCAATGTCGAGGCAATAACGTAACCTCACCGGATACAACACCCAGCTTGGGTCGACCGACCCGCCGTGTAGTCTGGTGATTCACTTCTATACCGGATGAGTCACCAAACAGTTCTCCTAATCGTTTAATTACATCATCTGTCTTCCCGCGAAAATCAACATCTATTGGCTTCCCCGTGGAATCGTCAAATATAAGCAGCTGTGTGAGATCTCTGTCATCCAGAGCCTCCTTCACTGTAGTAACAACGTGCTGTAATGAACCACTGGAGACGACTCGCACACCCAAAAATGCCGTGCAAGAACGTTTTAAGTCATTGCTCATACTGACCTCCTTTCTGCGCGTCTTAATTATACCCGGGTAAAAGTGAAAGATCAATATTACCCGGATAAAATCTGCCTTTGGCGAATTGACTCTGAATCATATGGTGATTATGATATTTTAATCAGATGTAGTTTGAATGAGTTAAACATATACAGTCATAGAGACGTTAATAGGTTAAAGCTAACTTTTGCATATAGAAAAGGGGGATTGATCTGATGATAATCAGAGAAGCAAGTTTGAAAGACTACCCGCAATTGAGACAAATTTATCTGGACTCGCGTCGTGAGAGTTTTCATTGGGCCAACGTTGATGAGATGACGCTTGATGATTTTGACCAGGATACATCGGAAGAACAAATTCTTCTGGCCGAGGAGAGTGCCCAAGTTCTCGGATTCGCCTCATTGTATGTACCTGACCGCTTTATTCATAATCTGTTTGTACATCCGACTGCTGTGGGCAAAGGTGTTGGCAAACGGCTACTCAAACGCGCTGTGGCTGAACTGGGAACGCCAGTTACCTTAAAATGTGTCTCCGAGAATCATAAAGCGCTCAGCTTTTATAAGAAGTTGGGCTGGAAAGCCGTGGTGGAAGAAGGAGAGCCTGGGGCGAGATATTGGGTTCTTGTTTATGAATGAATCATGATGAACAAAATACTCTTCTAATGGTATCACTTATTATTTTGGGATAATAAGAGGAGAAAAGTAGGAACCCCCCGTTAGATGTCGAATTTTTCATAGTAAAAAAATGGCTTGTACATTATTATTACGGCAAGAATATGAATCCAAATTTATATGTGAGTTAATGAAGGGAGAAAGCAGAATGAAAAAGTTATTGCTTTCGGTGGTGTTGGGATTTACTTTGTTTCCTTTATCGGTGATGGCGCAACAAGTTCCTGCTGAAATACAAGAAGCTGCTGAGAAAAGTCTGTTGGATAAAGCCCCCGTTATTTTGGCAGACGGAAATTTCCAGGTGCAGACACTTAACGAAAGCGAAACACTAGCTCTTAGTGAGGGTTACCCCTATTACATAATCAATGCAGTTGATACCTATGACACAAAAGATCCAAATGATTTTGCCGAATTTGCCGGATATATTTTTCCAATAAATAAAGGAGAACAAAATATTGGGGTGGGCATGACATCTGCTTTAGACAACGATGTTAGTCTCTCGGATATATCTGACGATCTTCAATTTGAGGAAGGGATTAATAAAGCTATTGACTTGCTTGGCTATACAGAGGATAGCTTCGTGTTCTATGATCGTCAATATACCACTTATGCTCTTGCCTCTAAAACAGACGAAGGCTATATGGTTACACCAATCAGAAAAGGATACTACTTGGAAGGTTTTGAAGTTGGTGAAGTGTATCCATTAGAAAAGCTAACCGCTTTGATTCAGGAAATTGCCGCGAGTCGGGAAAATGTACCCTCCGATTCAGGCGGGGGTTCGCCAATTGTTATGATGAATGCTAAAAATCTGGATCATCAGTCGTCAAGAATAGCCTCAACTGAGAGCTATATTGTCATTGCAGCCGTATTACTGTCATTTGGGATATTCCTTATTTATAGACACAATAAGAACAAAATGAAAGCTTAAACAGGAGAAGCTGGCTATGGCTAATATACATGATGTTGCAAGGCGCGCGGGAGTATCGGTATCCACCGTCTCAAGAGTGCTGAATGGCAACCCATATGTATCCGAAGAGAAGCGACTGGCCGTAAAGCTGGCCATAGATGAGCTAGACTATACGCCAAATCGTTCAGCCGTGGATTTGATTCGCCAGAGTACGCGAACCATTGGCGTCATTATGCCACATAACAATAATCAGGCCTTCGATCAGATGCTGCATGGTGTGCTTAACAGGTCGGTCGAATACCATTATTCTGTCATGGTGCTGCCTACCAACTACCAGCCGGAAAAAGAGCTAAGTTATTTGGATATGCTGAAGAACAAACAACTGGACGGGATCATCATTACCTCTCGCTCAAATTCTTGGGATACGATTGTCCCTTATGCCAAATATGGCACACTGGTAGCTTGCGAGTTCACGGATCATCTGGACATTGCGTGTGCTTACATGGACCGATACGCCTCTTATGTAGATGCTTTTCGACTATTGAAGAGCAAAGGGCATTCCCGGGTTGCCTTTACTACTGCCAGAGGACAAGAAAGCAATAGCACCAGGCTTATATTAAAAGCGTATCAGCGAGTGTTTGGTGATCTGCTGCCCTCCTTCCATATTACGGATTGCCACAGCATGGCTGATGGAGCGAATGCGGCCAGGCAATGGCTCCAGACCCAAATGAAGCCTACAGCTATTTATGCTAATGGGGACGAGGTTGCGGCAGGCATATATCAGTATGCGAGAACTGCTGGACTCCG
The DNA here is from genome assembly GCF_000374825.1 of Paenibacillus sanguinis 2301083 = DSM 16941. Classification (GTDB taxonomy): domain Bacteria; phylum Bacillota; class Bacilli; order Paenibacillales; family Paenibacillaceae; genus Fontibacillus; species Fontibacillus sanguinis. Next base: position 44,314 of record NZ_KB895393.1, on the reverse strand, counting down.
GGTTCCAGAGGAACTGGCCATCATCGGCCAGGAGAATCAGCCTGTGGGGGTTGCATTGAACCTGTCAACCGTCGATCATCAACTGGTACGAGTTGGACAGCAAGCCTTTGAGCTTGCGGTTGAGAAATCCAAGGCCAAATGCGAAATTCCTTACCGGATTATCATGCGTTCATCGGTGTAGCTATTGACTTGAAATGCATTTCATACTTTAGCATGTAAATAGAAGCGTATTACCCATCATGCTAAAGGAGGAAGGCTTCGTGTATAGCACATTTATTTTTGATGTTGATGGCACTCTGATCAATACGGAGCAAGCTGTGCTGGGCTCCTTGCAAAAGCTCTTGAAGCAGCATTACGATGTGGAAATGAGCCAGCCAGACCTGGCTTTTGTGCTTGGCATTCCTGTTTCGGTATCTCTGCGCCAGCTTGGTCTGGATTACATTGAGATGGCTAATAAGAAGTGGAATGAACTCATGCAGCGGGAATATAGGCATACCATCCATGTCTATGAAGGAATTCGGCAGCTGCTTGTTGATTTGAAAGAGCAGTCGGTGGTGACTGGGGTAGTTACGTCCAAAACCTATCAGGAGTTTCTGGATGACTTCATCCCGTTTGGCCTTGTTTATGATTTGACCTATGCTATCTGTGCAGACGATACCGATTTGCATAAGCCTCATCCCGAGCCCTTGCTCAAATTTCTGGAAGTATCCGGCGCCAAGGCTGAATCATCCATATACATTGGCGATACCACCTATGATTATGAATGTGCGAGAGAGGCAGGCGTGGATTTTGGGTTAGCCCTGTGGGGGTGCAGACAGCCTGAAGCGATTCCGGCCCAATACAAATTTGAATACCCACGGGATATTCTGGCCTTATTGAAGCAGCAATAGCATTTTTGGCATATGGTATAAATCGTCTGTGGCAGGGTCTATAGAACAAAACATTTATTCAAACCAGGCTATAGTCGCAAAAAGGGGTTGAAGCAGGGAGAGTCCTCCCGTTGCTCCAACCCCTTTTCTGCCTCATTCGCTTACGGCTCTATGCCCCACGCTAACTGCCCATTCAGGTATCCCGTAACCTGCTCGTGATTCTCAAACTGGCTGGCAGAGGCTTTGAAGGAGTAGTCGTTGGTCTGGTCGTAATCAGACCAGTTGTTCTTCGAGAAGCGTATTTGAATTTCCGCACTTTCACCGGGATCAAGTGTTCCGGCAGATGGGGCAAATCCAAGCTCGAACGCATAATCAGCACCTGCATTCGCATTCTCTAGCTTCACAAATTTTCCAGTGATATGGGCGCTTCCGATGTTGGCCCAGTCGCACCAGAAGCTCTGCTGGTTGTCTCCATCAATGGTATAGTAATACCGGAGTGTGATATCACTCAATTGGATCGCCGAATCGTTTGTATTAACGACCCTGAAATTTGGGGATATCCCGTTGGCGGAGTTGTTTGTATTGCTATTAAAGGCTTGGACGATCAAGCCTCCAGGGGAAGCAGGCTCGCTGGTATCCACTACATTAATAGTAAGAGTGGCGTCATTTCCTCCGCTAAAATGAAAGGTAAGCACATGTTGTCCCAGCGGTAATGTGGATAGATAGGATTTGCTGATAACAATCGAAGAACTGGAGACGGTAAAATCCTGATCGGCAACCAGCTCCTGGCTTCCATTAGCTATGCTGGCAAGTTGGTGGCCGTTTAAGCTAAGGGATAGGGCAATGTCCTGCTGCAGATCAGCTGCCTGATCAAAGGTTGTGTTCACGGGTGAAATCACGGCGTTAGGTGTGGAATCGACAATGCTGATTTGCAATACAGAATCCTTTCCTTGATTAAAATCAAAGAGAATAGCGTGATCGCCTGCCGGTAATTGTGCTAGAAACTCCTTTTTCAACAAAAGCGTATTTTCGCTCAACGTATAATCCAGCCCCTTGTCTAGTGCAATCCCGTCTAACAGTAGCGCGGTTAACGTGTGGCCGTTAAACTGAATGGTGATGGCCTGATCGCTTGGAGGGCCCGTATCTGGATCCAGCACGATACTTTCGGGTGCGATGGAAGCGCTTGGAATCGGATTGCCTTGATTGAGATCGGGCAGCTCATCCAGCGTGATCACATAATCGCTTTGATACAGCGTAGTCAGAGTGGCTGGATAGTTAAAGGCCGAGCTCATCAGATATTCGCCGTACCAAGGGCAGAAGTAAAGCCAGCCCGCCTTTTCCTCCGTCAGATTTTGCAAGCTTGGCACAGTATCGTTCTCGGTCATGGCTACCATTTTCTTACCCTCAGTAAGCTCAACAAGCTGATAGAAGATCGAAGTAATCGCATCCTCATTGGGAACGCCGGACAACCCGTCATCACGGTTATAGATCGTATTGTATTTATCATAGCCAACCAGGTCTACCTGATGATTGCCGGGATACCAGGCCGGAGAGGTGCTATAGACGTAGCTGTTATAAGTCCAGATCAAGTTGTGTAAGTCATAGGTCTCTGTCAGCTCGGTATAGAGGATATCCCAAAGTTGCTTGTACACCTCCGCTCCAGCCGTTGCCCACCAGAACCATGCTCCCTCTCCATTCAAGCCCCCATTGCCTTCAGCCTCATGATAAGGGCGGAAAATGACGGGCACATGATTATCCTGCAAAATTTGAAGCTGCTGTGCCAAATCCTCAATCGTCATCATCACATATTGATATTCTTTGGTGCCAGGAATCACCGCGTTGGCGGTGTTAAAATTAGTCTCCGTCGGCTTATAGGTGGCATCCTTCCAATCTATGAAATCTCCAAGCTGATAAGCCGTGAAGTCGCGCGGCACATTGATATGCCAAGCGGCTGTAGCGATTCCGCCCCGGTTGTTCACCCAATCGATCATCCGATCGGTGGTCCCGTCCTCCCATCCGTACAACGGATTATAGTTCATAAAGTCGAAGCCGCGAATAGCCGGATACTTGCCGGTTAAATCATAAATCCAAGCGAATTCCAATTCAGGGTTGCCGTCATTTCCCCCTCCGTAAATTTCCTGTTGGCCAGAAATGATATGATCGCCATAAACCTCGGTCAAGTAATTCATAAGAATCTGTGCTTCCGGCGTAGCCTGAGGATCGCTCAAAATCGGCTGTACCTCCAGAGGGTCCAAGTCGGCAAAATCCACCGTGAAGGTGTCAAAGTAAGCGAAGCCCCAGCCAGCCTTCAATTCGATTATGTTGCTGCCTTGGGTCAGCTTGTGGTAGCCGAAATCGAAGTTTGACCATTCTGTCGTGTGAGGGAGCATATACGAACCCTTGGATTTGCCATTGACAGCCAAGTATTGCAGCCTGCCATCGGCGCTAAGCTCCTGCATGTACCGGGTGGATATGGCATACATGCCGGTTTCCGGGACTGTTACGTTGAAAGTGATCGTACCGGAATTTTGCATCCAAACGAATCCGCTGCCGGAGTATCCGGGCTTGGGCTGCCCATAGATCTCGGTGGCTACTTGAAGATCGGAGGTAAGCTGGGCATCCTCGCCCTCAATGATGAAAAGTGGGGTGTCTGCATGAACGGGCGCTGTCAGCAATCCGAGCAGTAAAGTCAATGCCAGTACCATTACGGTTGTCTTCTGGAGCAAATGATTCATGATTCATCCTTCCTTTCCATGTAAAGTGTGAAAGCTTATCATGTATCCATTAATGGATACGCTTTCATATTCAACATAGCATGTATACCAATTATTGTAAATATATCCATGCAAAGTTTCGTTGGTTTGTCCAGCCGCGATCCATCTAGGCACCTTCGCATAATCTGACGCATATTGTAAGGTAAGAGCAGTCTAGGCAAAGGTTTAGGAAAGGAAGGGTAAGCATGGCAGGGAAAATATTAAGATACTTTGGCGGCGGGAATACGGCACGAGGCTTCCATAACTTGTTTGAGTCGAACTTTCAGGGGCTCCGGCGTTTATTTATTTTAAAAGGTGGCCCCGGAACGGGGAAATCCTCCTTGATGAAGGCGATCGGCTCGGAATGGTCGGAACAGGGATTCGATATTGAATATATCCATTGCTCGTCGGATCGGGATTCCATCGATGCGGTAATCATCCCTGCTCTGAGGGCCGGAATTGTGGATGGTACGGCACCGCATGTGGTCGAGCCTAAAGCGCCAGGGGCGGTTGAGGAATATGTGAGTCTCGGAGGTGCATGGCACTCTCGGCAGCTAGCTGCTCAGCGGGAGCCCATTGAACGATTGAATCAACAGGTTACAGATGCATATCAGGCGGCCTATAGCCATTTTGCCGATGCGCTCCGGATTCATGACCAATGGGAAAAAATTTACTTTGGACAAATGGACTTCGACAGGGCGAATGAGTGGACGGAGGAACTGTTATATCGTCTCTTTGAAGGGAAAAAACAGTCCGGTGCGCCCGAAGTCAAGCATCGCTTCCTGGGCGCAGCAACCCCGACAGGGGCGGTTGATTTTGTACCTAATTTAACGGAAGGCTTGGCCAAGCGTTATTTCCTCAAAGGGCGGGCCGGTACCGGAAAATCTACGATTCTGAAAAAGGTGGCCTCAGCAGCAGAGCAGCGGGGCTACAATACAGAGGTTTATCACTGCGGTTTTGACCCGTACAGCCTGGATATGGTCATTGTCCGCGCCCTGGATTTTGCTATTTTTGACAGCACGGCCCCCCATGAATACCAGCCGGAACGGGCAGGGGATAAAATCCTTGATACCTACAGCGTATTCGTTACGCCGGGTACTGACGAGCGTTTTGCCGCAGAGATTGCACAGATGGGAGCACAATATAAAACCAAGATGCAGAAGGGAATTTCCTCTCTGGCCGAAGCCAAACGGCATCGTGATCAGTTAGAGGAGATTTATGTCGCAGCGATGGATTTTGCCATCGTGGATGAACTAAGGGAGGGCATTCGTGCGGAACTGATGGCCCTGGAGGCTGAGTTATCAAGATAGGAGAAAGCTGCCTCGGCACTATTTGGTGATACCGTGGCGATGCCGTGGCGATGCCGTGGTGGTGCAGATGGTAGGACTCTAAAACATGGAACCCTCTACTTGTGCAGATGTACGAGTATAGAAATTCCATGTTTTTGTTTTGTTTATGGACAATACGAATTATTTATATAATATAATTAGTTTTTTATGTTTACAATTAATTATATAACTAATATAATTAGTTTATAGTGATTGATAACAATGGAAAGTGAGGTGGCTCATGAGTAGAATTGTAACCATAAAAACCGTGACCCAGTTGGCGTTGTTGCCTCGTATCTTCCCCATGAACTGTTATTTTGTAGAGGAAAAGGATGGGCTAACTTTAATAGATACAGGGATGGCCTTTGGCGCCAAGAGTATTTTGCAAGCTGCCAGCCAGCTCGGTAAGCCAATCGCCCGGATTGTGTTGACACATGCCCATCTGGATCATGTCGGCGCGCTGGATTTGCTTATAGAAGCTATGCCTGACGTTCCAGTCTATATTTCGGAGCGGGACGCAAAATTGCTAGGAGGAGACATGTCGTTGTTACCAGGGGAGCCTGATTTGCCTATTCGCGGCAGTATGCCTACCAAGGTCGAGACCAGAGCAGATGTACTTTTGCAGGAGGGGGACCACGTAGGCTCGCTGTTAGCGGTTGCGGTTCCTGGACATACGCCGGGTTCCATGGCTTTTTTAGATACTCGCAATCGGATACTTATTGCCGGAGATGCCTTTCAGACACGTGGAGGAATTGCTGTTGCAGGCAGGATGAGGCTGGGGTTCCCTTTCCCGGCCATAGCAACCTGGTCTAAACGCGAGGCTGTTGCAAGTGCAAAGAAAATAAGCGAGCTTCAGCCAACCCTGCTTGCAGTAGGTCATGGTTCTATGCTGGAGAATCCTGCCGATGCAATCAGACAGGCAATCAAGGAGGCGGAGATGGCGAGGGCCTTGATCCGTGAGCCCAAATAAGAAGGAGCGAATGAATGATGGCAAGCAGAAACAACATTAAATTACCTCATATATTAGACGCTGCGATAGAGATTATAGATGCTCAGGGAATTGACGAATTAACATTGGCAGCTCTGGCGCAGAAGCTGGAGATTCGCTCTCCTTCACTCTATAATCATGTGGATGGCTTGCCGGATGTAAAGCGCCAGCTTTCGATCTATGGTCTGAAGCAGCTTTGCTCTGTGATGATGCGGGCAGCTATAGGCCGCTCCGGTGATGAGGCCTTTCTGGAGATATCTAAGGCCTATCTCCACTTTGCAAGAGCTCATCCGGGTCTATACGAGATAACGTTTTTTGTGCCCGATCAGGAGGATGCTGAGGTCAAGCAGGCGGCACAGGAAATACTTGATCTGGTCACCCAGGTTCTTCGCTCGTATCGTCTGGGGGAGTCGGATACGATCCACATGGCGCGCGCCTTGCGAAGTCTCCTGCATGGCTTTGCTTCGCTAGAGCATCGAGGTGGATTTGGCTTGCCCGTAGATCGGGAGGAGAGCTTTCAGGAAATGCTGGATACTTTTCTTGCAGGACTGCATGCCCGATTTCTCAAGAATTAAATCATTGGCCTGTGCTCAGTATGTCCCTACAGGCTTGCTGGGGGATCGCTGCTTGATCCGGCGAATGACATCAAGCAGACAGGTTGCCGAGCGATCATAGTCCGGATAATCACCGCTATCGCATTCACGCAGGCGTCTACTGCCAATTATGCCCCCGTAAGCCAGCATATCCACAGAGATAATAAATCCATCCACCGATGCCGCACAGTTTAGAATGAACCGCCGAAGATGTTCCGTATTCCCATAGATCGATTCGCGGGTGCCGAGGAGTGGACATGATTATACAGATACGGACTTGCCGGAAGAATGGAAATCATACACCAAATCGTCCTCATTACAATGGGTTACTATTTAATAAAGCCCCTTGAGGGGTTATAGTCTTCAAAAGTGTTAACCTCCGTTCTCTAGTGCTTTTAATGAGAGTGCTAGCGATAATTGTAACAATAGCAGTAATTTGGCTTAGTAAAGGTAAAAATATCTTATCGATGAAGTGCCCAATATTTATTCAGAGCAAGGGCATGAGCGCCAGTATTTGGCCTCATGCCTTTCTCGTTGTGGTCTTCTTTCATTCGCATAAAGGCAGTTTCATGATCCGTCTTGCTGTGGCATTCAAATAAATAAAAGTGTTCAGAACCTCACGCTCGGCTGTAACGTAATCTCAAACGCCCGGCCCCATTTGAAATTCGGATCATTCAGTTCTAAGTCTGCGCCCGTATAGGCGGCCAGAGTCCAGATTGAGCCATGAATTTGCTTCACGTTAGCCGCTGCCGAGGTACTGTCGACCCAGGCAAAGGCCTTCCTGCTCGCCAGAGCCGGAGTATGAGCTTGCATCTGCTCTCGCAGCATCGTAAGTACATGGCTGTAATCCTCCGGTGAATTAAAGAGCAGCATATGCTGGTCCGCAAAATTCTGAGGTATGTTGCTGTATTGGGCATGGCTTCTGGAATACGCTCTGATCTCGGCGATCGTCACCGCCTTATAGTAGTAATCCTTTAAGAAGCGCTTGAACAATAGGGACCCGTGGGCCTGAAGTGCCTTCTCCAAAGCAGATTCTTGTGTCTCCGTAACGAGGAAGGCATATCTCGCTTGAGCCATGCCCAAGGCGATGCCGATCTTGTTACCCGCAGTGTTCCAGCCGCTATAGCCCAGAAGCCGCCCGGTTACAGGTTGCTCCAGCAGAGCATCAGTCACGGCGGCATTCGCCGCCCCTTGTCCCACAAAATCAATGGCAAGCGTGGCCTGCGAGTTATCGCCGTTGGTTTGTATTCGATGAACAGCGTTGCTTGCATCATCAGCGCCCGTAATGGCGATAATCTCGATGTCCGGTGCTTCGGCCACGTGCCTGCCACCGACCATATCGATGTGGCGAAGCAGGTTATCATGTACACTCATGTATTCATACGGGTTGATGATTGTGGAGCCGTCCGGACCGTAATATTGAATCGAGAATCGTTGCTTTCTTCCATTTCGATACAATTGATTCGCCATTCGGGCGACGAGCGAGTGGCCTAGCCCATCCGCATCCGGCAGAATGACAGCCCGGTCCGGATTTTGTCCGCCCCATCCATCCAGCGCATGATCAATAAATTGTTCCACGAAGCGGATTTCGTTGATTTGTACCCCCTGCGTGTTGGCATCATCCACACCAATAGCAAGAAAATCGATAAACCCGGGGCGGGTTAACCGGTCCAGAATGTAATGATTGGTTTTGAACTTATGCCGCCGGGTGTTGTAATACGCCGCTTTATCAAAATGGGTTGTGCTTCCGTAAGGCTCACCCGTGTCTGAAATGTTGTAGTCTGACAGAATATCGTCAAAGCGGGTGCATGAGCGGCGCGGCCGCCCCATCAACTCACGGGATTCCACATATGCGTCATAAGTCAAGCCTTCCACATAAGTCGTGGTAGCCAGTCTCATGATGGTATCGAGAACATACACAGGCTTGCATGGGTATCGCTGCTTAATCTGGCGAATGACATCGAGCAGACGAGTTATCGAGCGATCATAGTCTGGATAATCACCGCTATCGCATTCACGCAGGCGTCTACTGCCAATTAGGCCCCCGTAAGCCAGCATATCCGTAGAGATAATAAATCCATCCACCGATGCTGCAAAGTTTAGAATGAACCGCCGAAGGTGTTCCGTATTCCCGTAGATCGGTTCGCGGGTGCCGAGGATTTTGGAGCCCGAGGTGATAGCCACGGTGTCCAGACCATTTCGGAGGTCCGTGCTGCTCGGAGTAATCAAATGGAGGCCTGCCGAGTAGCCTTGCCTGACAACATCATCCAAATTGACGGGACGATCATCCAGAGGGATGTACAATACGTTTTTCATGTGCGGTTTTCCTTTTCAAGAAGGTAGGCCATGATGCAGGCCTTCACTAATCAAGGTATTTTCATCTGCACAAAAACAACCTGATTCCCCCAATTTATTTCATCCCGCCTTAAAACAGCACTAATATCCCGATAACAAACAGCCCATATAGTGGAGGTATAGACGTCTAGACCATCAAAGGGAAGGAGAATATTTGAACACTTGAACAGGCTAAGAGCAATGCCCAAATATGGATTGCTGGCTCTGGTATTGACGGGGGCGTTGTTCCCGATCTATTGGATGCTCGTTATGGCGACGCAGCAGTCGGCTGATGTATTCACTGCTGTAACGCTTTGGCCGAAATCCATCACCTTGGAGCATTTTATCAACATTTTTGCAGAGGATCATTACCTTATTCCATTTATCAACAGCTTTACAGTGACGGCGGTGTCCTTGCTCATTGTGCTGGCCTTTGGGCTATCGAGCGCCTATGTGCTGGGGAGAAAAGCCTTCCGGGTTCCGTTCAAGCGAACGCTGCTCATCTGGATTTTGCTGGTACGGGTGCTTCCGCCGATCGCCTTTGCGCTCCCGCTTTACATACTCATGAATGATGCCGGACTGCTGAATACGAAAATTCCGATCATCCTGGCGCATGTGCTGGTAAACCTGCCATTTGTCATCTGGTTTATGGTGACCTTCTTTTATACCGTACCAGAGGAAATCGAAGAAAGTGCCAGAATTGATGGAGCTTCCGATTTTCTGGTGTTCTACAAGGTGGTATTGCCACTTGTGTTGCCGGGGATTGCCGCAGTGACCATTCTATCGTTCATGGATTCATGGAATGAGTATTTGTACAGCGTAATTTTTATTCAAAGTCCGGGGGATTTCACCATTCCGCTCAAGTTAGCCACCTTGAATAGTGAGCAGGAGCTGACGGAGTGGGGAAAGGTAGCGAGCGGTGGAATTGTATCCATGGTGCCGGTGATTTTGACAGCGGTGTTTATGCAGAAGCATTTAATGAGCGGCCTTACGGCCGGTGCTATCAAAGAATAGGAGGATGGGAGAAATGAAGAAAAGTTTAGGAATCGTGCTTAGTGCAGTTATGGCGGTTGGTTTGCTTGCAGGATGTCAATCTGGCGGACCGGACAAGCTGGTAATCGCAGCAAGAGGAGGTTCGCATGTCACAGCGATGGAAGCTGTGAAGGGTGCCTTTGAACAAGAGCATAACGTTACTATTGAAATTGTTGGACTGGAAGCGGCGGACCTCAAGCAGAAGGTATCTCTGGATGCCAAGAACAAGAAGGGCGCTTATGACTTGATTATGGCTGATGATCCTTGGATGCCTGAATTTAGTGAAGCTGGTATATTCGCCAATCTGTCCGAGCTGGATGTAGAGCCGGATGCCGATTTTGAAGAATCCTCATTGGCTCTTGGCAAGCATCCTTACGACACCGGGGAACTGTATGCTCTGCCGTTCGCGGGCAATGTCCAATTGTTCTTCTATAACAAGGAACTGTTCGACAAGCACGGCTATAACGTGCCAGGAAGCTGGGAGGAAGTGTTGAATATGGCTGAGGAAGTCCATGCTGCAGATGGTGTGGCAGGCTATGTTATTCGCGGCCAACAGGGCAATCCGATCGTTTCCGACTTTCTGCCTATCTTCTGGGCTTACGGCGGACAAGTCTTTGATGAGAACTGGAAAGCGCAAGTGAATTCCGAGGCAGGGCGGCAGGCGCTGAATACTTATATCCGTCTGCTGGCTGTGGGCGAGAATTACGAGACGACGGACATCGTCAGCTCCTTAGCGGAAGGCCGTGGGGCGATGGCATTAGGCTGGCCTTCGTGGTTCATCTCTGGAGAAACGGCTCAAGCGGACTATGCTCCCATTCCATCGAAAGCAACTGCTAGTGGACAATCGATGTCCACCGGAATGATCGGGAACTGGATGATGGGTGTGGCCGCTAATTCCCAAAATCCGGAGCTTGCTGCCCAGTTCCTCACCTTTATTACCAGTGCGGAAAGTCAGAAGACCATGGTAGAGCATGGCGGTGTTCCTACTCGCAAGAGCGTTTATCTGGATGGTGAGCTTGCGGCCAAGTATAAGCATTTCCCGGTTCAGCTTGAAGCTCTGCAAAATTCGCAAGCCCGGCCCAGAACGGCAAAATGGTCTTTGGCAGAAGAAGCGCTTGGAGCCGAGCTGTCGGCGGCTATCGCTGGAACCAAATCGGTAGAGGATGCTTTAGCAGCAGCCAATGAAGCGATGGATCAGGTCATGCAATAAGGAGCGAAGATATTGATGGATATAAAGGAGCGATATACCTTTGGCTAGTAAGCGGCGGTTTCAAGCAGCAATGCTGGCTCCCGTCATTGTGCTCTTGATCGGTTTGACCGTGTTTCCCTTCACTTATACAGTGATGAACAGCTTTACCGATTATTATTACCTGGCCGCGGAGTCCAAGCAGTTTGTTGGCTTAAGCAATTATATAAAGCTTCTGAATGATGAACTATTCCAGCGGTCTGTCTGGAATACAGTGAAATTTATGCTCCTGGCCGTTTCGATTGAAACGGCTTTGGGGCTCGGCATTGCATTGCTTGTGGAGAGTATGAAGAGGGGGCTGCGGTTGCTGAGAGTGACGTTGCTATTGCCTTCTCTGCTGCCGCCGGTTACGGTGGCGCTGGTGTGGCAAATGATGCTCAGCAATCATAACGGGATCATCAACCATTTGCTGTCGATCTTCGGCATAGGACCCTTCAATTTTTTGATGGATATTAGGCTGGCCTTCGGTGCGATTTTGCTCATCGATATTTGGCAATGGACTCCGTTTGCATTTTTGCTGCTGTATGCTGCATTGCAAGCCATACCCAGATCGCAATATGAGGCGGCAAAGGTGGATGGCGCGAGCGGTTGGAAGGTGTTTGCTCATATTACACTGCCCCACTTATGGCCGGGTCTGTTGCTCGTAGTGCTATTGCGAACGATTGATACCTTCCGCTTGTTCGATAAAGTTAACATTTTGACAGGTGGAGGGCCCGCTAACTCGACTGCGACAGTTACGCAATATATTTATCGGCAGGGGATTTACAATTTGCAGTTTGGATATAGCGCCGCAGCTTCCATCATTATGGTGCTGCTTGTGCTGGCCTTCTCCATCGCCTATATCCTGCGTTCTATTCGGGGAAGCCAGTAACCAGGGAACAAATATACTTCAAGGAATAAGGATACGTGATGGTTATGAATCTGGAGCTTGTTATAGAGGAAATCGGACAATGGGTTGATCGGGTGGCTGCTTTCCAGAGACAAGCGGCAAACCTGTCCCATTTGCGGGTGCAGGTCAAAGGGGACGAGACAGATTATGTCACCGATGTTGACCTCCAATCGGAAGCAATGCTGATTGATCTGATTCGCAGCAGGTACCCTGACCACAGCATTTTGACAGAAGAGCGAGGCAAGCTGGACGGGAATGCAGACTATTTGTGGTTGATCGATCCGATTGATGGGACCACGAACTTCATCCATGGGTTCCCTATGTCCTCGATCTCCATCGCTTTGCAGCATCGTGGTATTCCCGTAGCAGGCATGGTGCATTCCCCTGGATTGGGGATGAAGTTTCAAGCGATCCGGGGCGGCGGGGCTTATCTGAATGGTCGGCGGCTGGAGGTATCCCGAACGCAGGAATTGAAGCATAGTCTGCTGTCGACCGGGTTCCCTAACGGGCTTGGCAAGCAGGCTCTCAATCTGCAATATTTCACTCGAATGCTAGGCAAAGTCTCTGGCATTCGTCGAACGGGCAGTGCCGCGCTTGATTTATGCTTTGTCGCAGCCTCTTATTTTGACGGCTATTGGGAATTTGATCTCAATGCCTGGGATATGTGTGCGGGGGCTTTAATCGCTGAGGAAGCGGGCGGCAAGGTGCAGCGAACCGATATAGACGGTCATGCCCTGACTCTTTGCTGTAATCCAAATCTGTTAGAGGTTTTACAGAGAGAGCTATTGGAATCCAAGGAAATTTGAAGGAATCGAGGACAAACCTATTGATTGGCTACCAACACATCAAACAAGAGATCGAGAAAATGATCGACAACCGGTTATGGAAAGTAGGGCAAAGACTGCCCTCTGAATACGAATTGGCGAAGTACTTCAATGTAAGCCGAGAAACACTGCGTGCTGCTATCAAGCTGCTGGAGCAGGAGGGCAAGCTGTTGGTGAAGCATGGCATTGGTACCTTCGTCATTAAGCCCTTGCCTGTCATCCCAAGCCGTCTGGAGGTTCTCCAGAGTACGGGAACGATGATTAAGCTGGCTGGTCTAACCGAGGCGGATACGAAGGAAATGATCGGGGAGGTGATGTGCAAAAAAGAGTGGGCCGATGCTTTGAATATTGCAGAGGGTTCCAGTGTGATCAAGCTGGAGCGGGTTCGTTATGCCGATGGAGAAGCGGTCGCTTACTCCATTAACATTATGCCGAAGGAACTGGTGGAAGATGCCTTCGAGCGCGTAGACTTTTCCGGGTCTTTATTTGGATTTCTGGAGGAGACCTGCAAGATTTACATTGCCAGAGCCGATACGGAGCTGCTGGTACCCCTCAAGCAGGACAAGTATGTAAGACGTTTGCAGATGGATGAAGAAGTGGAAACCCCCGTTATTCTAATGAAGCAATTGCACTATGACGAGCGGAACCGAGAAGTGTTGTATTCATTTGACTATTTGAGAAATGATATTTTCAATTTCTGGATTCGCAGGGAACGGAAATGACAACCTTTTAATCCGAAGGAGTGGTATGATGAGCAAGCAGCTAATATGGGGAAGAACGGCATTAACGGCGGTCATGGGCTTAGCCCTCTTATGGTCTCCGATTTCGGCCGGCGTTACGGCGGCAGCCCCCCTTTCGATCAACTCTAACTCGTATAAGGCATTTCATGATACTTATGATGAACAAGACCCGGATCAAAAGTTTCTTCATGCGTTGGATACCAGCTTCTACAATGTAGAACTTGATATCATGGTTGACTCCAGTCATAGCACTTACTCCGGTTCACAGTATCCCGACTATTTACAAGGCCAGGTCAAGCTGTACGTCAAGCACGATGCTGCTGCACAGCCGAACACCCGAAATCTTTATCAATATTTTGAAGAGGTTGTAGCCCAGATCGAGCGTAATGGCGGAAGCTTGCATGGCGATGGGCAAAGTATCGTCATCAATCTGGATATGAAGCCAGCTAACAATCCTGATTATGTGCAAATTGCTCGCTCGCTGCAAGCGATGCTGGAGCATTATGGCGCGCTGATGACCTTCGGGAATGTGGGGGATGCGGGCAGCTTTACCGAACGTGCTATCACCGTTTGCCTTTCCGGCTCTGAGGGTTTGAAGAGTGCTTATTTTGATTATATCTCCGGTACGACTGGTAAACTGCTGGCCTTCAAGGACGAGGTGTACAGTTTGACGGACGGGCGGCGGGAGAATCCTGCTGATTATTTTCCAAACGATGCGGATATCTATCATCGCTTCTACGCTATTCACTGGAAGCATATTGAGAGCGGCTTCGATCTGCTAACTCCGGGGAACTGGGCTCAGGATGAGGAGGAACGTCTGGAGGAGATGCTCCGGATTGCCACGGACAAAGGGTATACGCTCCGCTTTTACAGCCTGAACGGCAACGAGGGGGCTTGGCACTATAAGTTCCCGGGTGGCGATGGTGATGCCGCACAGCGCTGGACCCAGTTTGCTTATATGAATCATAAGCTGGGTACCCGTCACTTCGTATCCACAGATTCCTATGAAGCGATAACCAAGGTGTTCGACCGCTTCCTTGTGCCTCTAAGAGATTATAATCATAGGGTCGAAAAGGCAGGAGGCACGCAAAGCGGCACTGATGTCTCCGTCTCCTTAACGAGCGACAATCGCGTGGTCGAGGTACACAAGGCGGAAGGGCTGCTGAATAACAATCTGTGGTACTCTGTCGGCAGCATTCAGGACGATGGATATATCCAGTGGTTGACGAACAAGCGGATTGATCCAAACGGCAGCAGCAAAAACGGTATTCAGCCGCATAGTGGTGTGACTGAGGTTAACGGCCAGCATATCGTAGTGCAAGTGAATCAAACGGATGGGAATGGCTCAGGTCTATGGGCTAATATCGGACGACTGGAAGCGGACTCAACAATTACATGGATGACTAATGAGCGCATTGCCATAGGCGGCCAGCACACGCAAGGCTCATGGCCTCATGTGGCAATCGACGGTGATCGTATCGTCCTCGTTTACCTGAACGGAGGCAAGCTGCAATATCAGGCAGGATTGATCAACTCGGACAACTATCAAATCGCGTGGAATCAAACAGGCACCATCCTTGATCAGAGTGCGGAAAGACCGGATGTTGCTTTCCAGAATGATCAGCTTGTCGTGGTCTATCAGAATAATGGGCGCCTGAACTATACACTGGGTGCCTGGAATGAAGATGGTTCAATAACCTGGGGAACGACAGGGGATATGCAAGGGCAAAATGGAAATGACCCGACGGTTGCATTCGTAGGCAACGATAAGGTTATTGAGCTGCATACCAGTGAAACTACCGGCTTAATTTGGTACAACATTGGCGAAATTCGGGGAAATGCGATTGACTGGGTTCACAATTATATTTGGGATTCTGGCAGCTCCTCCAAGCCAAGCGTGGATTACGATGCGTCCAGCAACACATTGATCGAGCTTCACAAGGCAGGAACGAATGATGCGCTGTGGTATAATAGCGGCAAAATTCATTTGCCATAACCTGAGACGGGTGCTATTCTAGCTGTAGAGATGCATATAAAGGAGCCTGGCCTAATGTTGATTGCCCTGCAGGGATGAATGATGGGAGAGCATGTTTTTAATAAAGCGGCGTTAACACCGTTTTGTTAGGCATGTATTCTAAATTCACTTACAGGGTATGCAGACAGCCATGGTGACAACCACGACCACTATTCTGCGGATACCTGACGGTATCCGTTTTTTAATGGAGGAAAAAACCGCATCTCTTCACTTTTAAGCTTAGTCTGCTGTCCTCTTAAATGATGAACGGAGGAAATTACATTGGGCAGAGCAACACGCTTGATATTGGTTGAGGGCTTGCCGGGTTCAGGGAAGACGATGACAGCCCAAATGATACACCAGCTTTATGAGGAAACAGGCTGGCCTTCACGGTTGTTCCTTGAAGGAAATGGGGAGCATCCGGCAGACTATGAGGGAGTGGCGTATAAGGAACAGCTTAAGCAAGCATTGGCGGAGGTGTTGGTCAAGTGAACCTATTCCAAGGTAATAGGGTTAAGTTAACAGCATTAACGGAACAAGATGCGGAGATTTACGCAGACTGGAGCAACGACTCTGAGTATCTTCGCAACCTGGATACGGATTATGCCCGTCCACGTAGCGCTGAAGGGTATAAATCGGATATTCAAGCCACGATTTCGGATCTTGCACAAATGGAATTTGGCATTAGACAGATAGATAATCATAAGTTAATTGGCTTTGCTGCACTGAATGGAATCGAGTGGAACAACCGGGCGGCACATCTTGCAATAGGAATCGGTGAGAAAGAGTATCGCAGCAAGGGATACGGCACTGAAGCCATACGGCTCCTGTTACGGTATGCCTTTCACGAATTAAACCTGAATCGGGTGGGGCTGGACGTTAACGACAATAATATTGCTGCGATTCGCGCATACGAGAAATGCGGCTTCACAGTGGAAGGCCGAATGCGAGAAGGCATCCTAAGGGATGGAGTAAAGATCGATCGAATCTATATGGGATTATTATACCGAGAATGGCTTGCACTCCAGGAATGAATAAAGGACATTGTCTCGGGTATGTATCACCCGTTCAATTATAGCTGCTAAGGAGAACACCCGGATGATTCGTGTGATGCTGATTGATGATGAAGAAGATGCGCTTGATTTGCTTGAGATTTTACTAGGACAGCTTGGAAATGTACAGGTGGTCGGTCGGTACATGAATCCGGCCGAGGCTGCTCAGGTGATTCAGGCGCTCCAGGATGGAGGACAAGGCTTAATTGATGCGGTGTTCCTGGATTATCAGATGCCAGGCATGAACGGGATGGAGGCAGCACGAGCAATCAGGCAAATGATCCCCCAGATACCAATCATCTTCACGACAGCCCATGCCCAATATGCTGTAGAAGCATTTGAGATTCAGTCTATCGACTATTTGCTAAAGCCCTTTACGCCAGATAGATTGCAGAATGCAGTTGCTCGTGTCCAGCATTACATGACCCGCTCCCCCCTTGGTTCCTCGTCCTCCGTCCCTTCCGAAGCCGGACCTATCGAGAATTTGTCTGCTGCCATTCAATGTTTGGGAGGATTCCAAATCAGACTGCCGGGCAACGGAAGCAGAGTGCTGTCGTGGAAGACGAAGAAGGCAAAGGAGCTGTGTGCGTTATTGATTCATGCAGACGGCGAATCCTTAAGTACGGCAGCGATTCTTGAAGCCATCTGGCCTGGATACGATCTGAACAAGGCGAAGACGTATCTGTATACATGCCTGTCTTATTTACGCAAAAGCCTGACAGAAAATCAGATACCGATTCATATTCACAAGGTTCATATGGGCTTTGTGGCTGAATGGGATGGAATGAAGCTCGATGTAGCCGAATTCAAGCACTTGGTAAGCCAGTTCAAAGAGCCGAGCCCCCAGCCGGACCATATAGCTGCTACAGAGATGGATGCACAGCTGTATGACCAAATGAATCAGTTGTACAAGGGCGATTATATGGATGCCTGCGATTTCAGATGGGCGGAGCCCAGACAGCTAGAGATTAGGGGAGCTTATATTCGTGCGCTTCGTGTATGGTATGCGCATTTCCGCAAGCAAGGCCATGCCAGTCTGGCTGTAGACAGCATGCAGCGTATATTGGAGCTGCTTCCTGATTCGGAACAGGACGGACGTGAACTGATCAGGCTGCATCTGGACATGGGCAATCGATATGAGGCGCATCAAGTAGGCGTTCAGTTGGAGCAAGCGGTATGCCTGCAGTTGGGGGCTGATCTGGAGGAACAGACAGTGCTGCTGATTCAGCGAACGAAGGAAAAGGCAGAGTGGAAAAAGCGATGAGAAAACAAGCTGAAGCTGCTTGTATTACAATTTTTCTGCTAGTTGCTGCCTACGGGATTTTCCTGATTTACGTATCCATGCCCAAAGAACAGATACCCGTCGCAACGGGCGGAGTTCTGGACCTGACCTCCTGGGAGTTCGCAGAGAACGGGGTTATTCCACTGGATGGTGAATGGGAGCTGTACCCGGACAGGCTATTAACTCAGCAGGACCTGCCCTCTATGGCTGCCGGGGACGAATTAACGGCTGCCATGATTCAGGTGCCAGGATCATGGTCGCAGCAGATGCCTGTTAAGGGGATGGCGACCTACCGATTGCGGATCAAGCTTGATGACATAGCTACCAGTGAGGTGTATGGACTCAAAACATCATCTATCCAGGTATCAAATCAACTGATAGTGAATGGGCAGATGCTTGGCTCCAGCGGGATTCCGGGCAGGCAGCCGGATTATGCAGCCTTGAATAAACCATATGTCACATACTTCACTCTGCAGCCTGGCTCGAATGAACTGCTGCTCCAGGTAGCCAACTATGATTTTCGTGCCAGCAGCGGGATCATTGAGTCTGTCTTTCTCGGCACAGCTACGCAAATTTCCGACCTCAATAATCGTGCAAACCTTCATGACTGGATTACTATAACGGCTTTTCTCGTCATGGGCTTATATTTTATTGGCTCATTTTCTCTGCGCCGCAAGGACTTTTCAATTGCTGTATTTGGTATCGTCTGCATGTGTATCGCTTTGTTCACCAGTGTAAACGGTGAACGAGTGTTGTTCGAGGTGGTCGGTCCGCTGCCCTTCTGGTTATATTACCGTATTCAGATGGTGTCAGCAGCAGGTGTGGGGCTTGGATTTTTCTTCTATATCTATTCCGCCTTCCGTCTCTATTGCCACAAATGGTTCGTTCGCGGTGCGTTGAGCTTCGGGGCAATATTGCTAGTGTTGCATGTGCTGTTTGGTGCCCAGCTTTCACTATGGCCGTTCCGCGAGATGTCGACGTTCTACGCTACCTTTTCGCTGCTGTATGCCACCTATGTATTCGTATTGGCGGCTCTCCATAGGGTCGCGGGCAGCCTGTATCTGGCTGTAGCCGCCATGGCCACGAATGTACAGGCGCTGAAGCAGAATATGAACATTTACTATGGAGTGCGGATTTTTGAAATGGCGCCGATCGAGCCCTTCCTGATGCTGCTGATGCTGGCCTTGTTGATGTCGGTCCACTTCTCAAACGCCTTCCGCAAAATCGAGGAGCTATCGGAGGAACTGCTGCAGGCGGACAAGGTCAAGGATGATTTCCTGGCCCGTACCTCGCATGAGTTCAAGACACCGCTGCATGTAGTCATGAATATTTCACGTTCCATGCTGAATGATACCGTCCATCCGCCAACGCCCGAGCAACAGGAGAAGCTGCAATTGATGACGGATATGACCAAAAGATTGTCACAGCTGGTGTACGACATACTGGACTTGTCCAAGCTGCGACAGGGCGAGCTCCAGATTACTCCGGCGCCAATCGACATTCGTGCCGTAGCTGAGATGCAGGTGCGCTTCTACTCTTATTTGGCTGTCGAGCGGCAGCTCCACCTGGTGAACCACGTCCCGGCGCATTTGCCTTTTGCACTGGCCGATGAGGGTCGTATGGGTCAAGTGATCGGTAATTTGCTGGATAATGCGATCAAGCATACCGAGCACGGAAGCATTGTGGTGACGGGAAGAGTGCATGACAACCAGCTCGAAATTGCGGTGCAGGATTCAGGGCGGGGCATTGAGCCGCAGGACCTCGCGCTGATCTTCGATCCGTTCAGATCACTTCAGGGAACGCAGCGGGGAGGCTTCGGATTAGGGCTCTCCATCGCAAGACAGCTGGTAGAGCTGCAGAAAGGTACACTCACAGTCTCATCGACGCCTGGAGTTGGCTCGACATTCACGATTACGCTTCCTATTGCATATCCAGGCAACCAGGCAACTATACTCGCTCCAGACGTCGAGGTCGCCCCCAGGCAAATGCAGTATTCGTTTGCTACGCCTTATTATTCAAACCGCGAGGGCAGGCATACCGTACTCATCGCTGACGACCAGTACGAGAATCTGAAGGTTCTCATCGACGCGCTTCAGGGGCTTGATTATCGGGTGATTGCGGTGAAGAACGGGTATGAGGTGCTGGAGCAGCTTCAGCAAGCAGACAAGGTTGATCTGGTCATTCTTGATCTGATGATGCCGGGAATATCAGGCTATGAGGTGTGCCAGGAGCTGCGGACGCGATATTCGCTGCTGGAGCTGCCGATCCTGATGGTGACAGCAGCCATCCAGCCACAGCACAAGGTAGCAGCCTTCCAGGCAGGTGCAAACGATTATTTGCCCAAGCCGTTCGATATGGAGGAACTGAAGGCTCGCATCGGAAGTCTACTGGCGATGAAGGAATCCCTTGGACGTGCCGTTCAGATGGAGGTAGCCTTCCTGCAATCCCAGATCAAGCCGCATTTTCTGTTTAACGTGCTGAATAGTATTGTGGCCTCAAGCTATACGAATATTGAACGGGCGCGGGGAATGATTGTCGATTTGGCGGATTACTTGCGCGGCAGCTTCCGCTTTAGCAATACGGACGAGAGAATTGCCTTTGAAGAGGAGTTCAAGCTCATACGAACCTATGTGGACATTGAGCAAGCTCGCTTCCGCGATCGGATCCGCTTTGAATCAGACATTGCGACAGGCGCGCTGGAGCTGCGCATTCCGCCACTGCTACTGCAGCCGTTAGTAGAGAATGCCATTCGTCATGGGATTGGCGACCGCCTTGAAGGGGGCCTGGTTACTCTAACCGTGAGTGAGGCGGATGGGTATTGGCAGTTTGTTGTAGCTGACGATGGGGTTGGCATACCGCCGGAGCGATTACAGGCGCTGCTTGATCGCACGGTGACTGATGAATCGCAAGGAGTTGGCTTGCTGAATATCAACAAGCGGCTGACTTATGAATACGGTATATCGCTGCAACTGGAGAGCACTCCGGGGCACGGAACAGAAGTAACTGTACGCATCCCTGCCTCGTCCATGTCGTAATAAGCGCTGGAAAAATGATGGTCTAGGCGATGGCTCTAATCAAGGTGATAGCTTTCATAACATCATAACAGGTTCCTATTGATTGCATAATAGGGCCTGTTTTTTTTGGCTCAAAACCGAAATCTATGCTTGTCATGTGGACGATGAGGTGCGGCGGGTTCGTAGAGCTCTTCCGATCGCTGTTGTTCATAGATTTTCTTGATTCATAAAATTCATATAAGGTTGAAATCCACTCGCAAAGGCGACCAAGCGTAGGCTTTTAAGCACTGATTTTTAGATTGATCCTTTTTCAGAAAAAATTTCTGCTGATTAAGGTTATTATTCAGCTGATTATTCGTGTAACTGTGAAAAAAGGGGTGTTGGCGCGGAAATTGCTGTAGAATCGTGTCAATTTTTAAGGTTTCTTTAAGGTTTGATTTTTTATACTAGGCTAAAAGAAGTGGAGCAAAAGTATTACAGGATTGTGGAAGCTGCCGCTTCCGGCTGGCAGGAGGGATCAAGGGATCGCATCTATACATCAACAAAGAAAGGAATGAACTGAACCATGAGGAAAGGCGTTTTGACAGCAAGAAGAGTTTGTTTAATTCTATTGGCATGGATGCTGACGATGGGATATCTTCCTCCACTCCAGACATGGGAGGCGGACCGTGCCTATGCAGCTTCCGAGAAATGGACGACTGTAGGCAGTCCAGGCATCTCGAACGGATATATGAGATATCACCGGCTGGCAGTGGGGGATGGTACGCCCTATGTGACTTTTCAGGATGTAAATGGGCGACTGAATGTCATGACCTATTCCAGTACAGATGGCTGGCGGACACTCGACAACACCGGGCTCAACCAACAGACCTTTTACACGACCCCGATTGAGGTTCATCATGGCGCCCCTTATATTGTCTATCCTGATATGGCTCATGATGGCAGGGCTACGGTCATGAAGTATAGCGAGGGAGACGGCTGGGCACCTGTCGGTAATCCGGAGTCATTGCCGCCTATGGGCTATAACGCCGGAATGGACATCGACGAGGATGGTACGCCCTATATAGCATTTACAAACAACTTCAAGATATTTGTCATGAAGCATGATCCGGCAGATGGCAATTGGAAATTTGTAGGGAGCACCCTCTATGCCGAAGACAGTCCTGAGGATATCCAGTTGAAGATGGATAATGGTGTCCTCTTTCTGACCTACCAGTATAACTATAACGGTTATAAAACAGCGGTCATGAAATATACAGAAGCAACCAACTGGACGAGCCTGGGAGATGGCATTTTTAATAATAATGGAAATTATTACTCCGCGTTTGCAGTCTATGATGGTCAGCCCTACCTCGCATTCGGAGATCGTACTCACGGCAATAAAGCAACCGTTGTTGCTTATAGCGAGCAGAATGGCTGGAAGCCTGTAGGGGTGGAGGGCTTCTCGCCAAACGGTGCCTATAATACAAGTCTGGCTATGGATGAAGATGGTACACCATTTGTAGCTTTCCGTGATGGGGCCTCTGCAAAGGCGACTGTGATGAAATACGGCAAAGACGGTGTGTGGGGAATAGTGGGAAATGCCGAGTTCTCCGAAGGCTTGATTAACGATACCTGGCTTGCGATTGACCACGGCATTCCTTACATTGCCTATCAGGACAGTGTATACGGTCAAAGCATGACGGTCATGAAGCTGGGCGAGGCATTCACAGTGACCTATAGCGGCAACGGCGCAACCGCCGGTCATGTGCCTGTAGACAGCCATTTGTATGATGATCAGGCAACGGTGACGACCGTGGGCAATACAGGGAATCTGGAGAAGCCGGGCTACGCTTTTGACGGCTGGAATACGGCAGCGGATGGCAGCGGAACGGATTACAAGGCTGGTGACACCTTTACGATCAGCAATTCCAATGTTCTGCTGTATGCAAAGTGGACCTCATTGAACGTGACCGTCGACTATGCGCCAGGGGAGCATGGAACGATCAGCGCAGCGAACGAGACGGTAGTGAAGGGCGGTCATCCGGCAGCAGTGCCTAGCGTCACTCCACATAGCGGCTATCGCTTCACTGGCTGGAGCAGCGATGGTGGCCTGACGAAGCTGAGCAGCGGCGAGTTGAAGACAACGGTCGTCACCCAGGCCATTACCTACACGGCGTACTTTGCTCCCATTGTTAAAGGCGATCTCAGCGGCGACGGCATCTTGACGGCTGCGGATGCACTAATGCTAACCAAGTATTTGAGGGACAGCATCCATTTGACGCCTGAAGAGCTGGAAGCAGCAGACGTTAATGGTGATGGGATTGTGGATGAGAAGGATGTCAAGGCAATTCTGGCGATCATTACAGGAAAGGGATGAGCATATGAAAATGGATAACACAAAGAAGCAACTGGCTGGCTGGAGAAGATGGACGTCGATGTTACTGGTGATCTGTCTGGCACTGTCCATCAGCCCGATGATTCATGCCGAGAGTTCTTCTCCTGCACTTGGGTTGCCCATCGTGGAAGTGACTTCTACGGAGGGCAGTCCTGGAGATATAGTAAGTATGGCGGTATATGCCGAACCTGAGTTTCTTATTCACAAATTTAATATTTCGCTTCAGTATGACCCCAATTCACTTGAATTGGTAGACTTGAAGAACGAGCTTGAGGTATCTTCGGATACATACTCTAGCGATTCAGCGCAAGGCCAAATTAATCTCGATTCTCCAACTGATGAAGTTGTAGCCATCATGAGCAAAACCAAAATCGCAACATTGGAGTTCAAGATCAAGGAAAATGTATTGCCTGGCGAGGTGGAGGTGAATTTTACCGAGCATACTCTTTATGAAGGTAATGAACCCGCAGAGCCGTCTTATGCCTCTAATGGCAAAATTACGGTCTCAGCCGGGCAATATACGGTGGCCTTCGACCCACAAGGCGGCAGCGCAGTAGCAAGCATCACGGGGGTAGACAGCGGGGCAACCATCAGCGAGCCGCTGGCTCCGAGCAGGGCAGGCTACAGCTTCGTGGGCTGGTTCACTGATCCGGCCGGAGCATCGGCATGGGATTTCTCCTCAGCAGCGGTTACGGCCAATACGACACTTTTTGCCAAATGGCTGCGTCATACTGCAACCATTGGCATTGCCAGCACAGCAGGCATGCCAGGAGAGACGGTCAAGGTGCCAGTGACGGCAAGCAGTGCAACTCCTGGAATTGGCTCCTACGTGCTGCAGATTGACTTTGATGCCGCTGCACTGCAAGTGACGGGCATTGAAGGTGAATCAGGTGACTACTTCGATTCCAACTATGATAATGCGGAGGGCTGGCTCAAGACAGCGTGGGCAGACCGTGACGGCGGAGATACGCCAATGATGGCTGGAGACAAGCTGTTCACCATCACCTTCCTCATCAAGAGCGACGCGGCAATCGGGAACAAGCAGTTGACGGTGCAGACGTCGGACCTGAACCATTTTTCGGTCACAGATGCTTTGGCCGCTGAGATGGAGAAGACGCTGGAGGCTGGTAAAATAACGGTCAGCGACACTCCGGCCATTAACCGTGTAAGCGTGAGCCCGGCTAACATTGGCGTACTGCCGGGAGGCAGCCAGCAGTTCAATGCTGTAGTAGACGCTTCAGAGGGCGCGGATACGACTGTACTCTGGTCCATCAGCGGCAAGAATGACAAAGTAACCATTGACGATACAGGCAAGGTTGATATTGCGGCGGATACCGCACCGGGATCGTATACCGTTCAGGCCGCTTCAGCAGCAGATTCCAGCAAGAAAGGCACAGCGACGTTAACGGTCCTGCCTGTTCCGGGATCGTCTGGTGATTCACCGGCTGCGCCACAAGGTCTTGCAGCCGTTGGAGGAGACCGGCAAGTGAACTTGAGCTGGAATACGGTTACCGGAGCGACGTACTATAACATTTATATGGCGACAGAGCCATGGGCATACAGCGATCAGGAGATCGCAAGCGTAACAAGCTCGACCTACACTGTTCGGAGCCTGACTAACGGCCAAGCTTATTACTTTACGGTAAAAGCAGGTAATAATCAGGGCATAAGCGTGGCTTCGCTTCAGGCGAGCGCAACCCCTGGTGCAGGAAATGTTCCGGGAGTTGACACACCGACTCCTCCAACGAACGTGACAGCTATTGCAGGGAACAGACAGGCAACGGTTCGCTTTACAGCACCCGCAAGCGATGGCGGAAGCCCGATTACCAGCTACGAGGTTACTGCTGAGCCGGGCGGACAGACGGTTGCAGGAGCAGCAAGCCCAATCGTCGTGACTGGCTTGAGCAATGGCACCAGCTATACATTCACGGTGAAGGCTGTGAATGCCGTCGGGGCAAGCGTGGCTTCTGCTGCATCCAATGCCGTGGTGCCAAGAAGATCTTCCAGCAGCGACGACAATAGCGGCACCGGAAATGGAGGCAGCACCAGCGGCGGTTCGGGTGGTGGTAGCACGTCATCAACGCCAACGACATCCCCAACCTCCGGCGGCGTGGAAATTCTGGTCAATGGCAAGGCCGAGCAAGCAGGTACAGCTGTCTTGGCAGAGCGCAATGGACAGAAGGTGACAACGATTCAGGTCGACCCGCAGAAGCTGGAGCAGAGACTGGCAGCAGAAGGTCAAGGAGCAGTCATTACTATTCCGGTCAATACAGCGTCGGATGTAATTATTGGCGAATTGAACGGGCAAATGGTCAAGAGCATGGAGAGCAAGCACGCGGTGGTCGAACTCAAGACGGCCCAGGCGACATATACGCTTCCTGCAAGTCAGATTCAGATTGACGCACTTGCGGACAAGCTAGGTAATTCCATCGCACTGGAAAATATCAAGGTGCGCATTGAGATCGCTGTAGCGGCAGCGAGTATGCTGCAGGTGGTAGAGAACGCAGCTGCACAAGGCTCATTCACGATTGCCGTATCACCACTTGAATTTACCGTGAGGGCTGTCAATGGCGATTCTGTGGTCGAAGTGTCGAATTTCAATGCTTACGTGGAGCGAAGCATCCTGCTTCCAACTGGCATTGATCCGACCAAGATTACAACAGGTGTCGTGGTTAACCCAGACGGAAGTGTACGACATGTGCCGACGAAGGTCGTGAACGAAGGTGGGACGTATTATGCACAGATTAACAGTCTGACCAACAGCACTTATTC
This sequence comes from Paenibacillus sanguinis 2301083 = DSM 16941, assembly GCF_000374825.1. Classification (GTDB taxonomy): domain Bacteria; phylum Bacillota; class Bacilli; order Paenibacillales; family Paenibacillaceae; genus Fontibacillus; species Fontibacillus sanguinis. Next base: position 18,207 of record NZ_KB895393.1, on the reverse strand, counting down.
CGTCGTATGGCATCCGGTTGAGTTCAGGGATGTGGCTTCCCATTGGTCAAAGGCTGCTGTGAACGATATGGGTTCGCGGATGATTATTGAGGGAACTGGCGATGGGCGATTCAGTCCGAATCGTGACATCACCCGTGCAGAATTTGCAGCTATTCTCGTGCGGGGGCTGGGACTCGCTTCGGAGCAAGGTGACATGGCCTTCTCGGATGTGAAGCAAGGAGACTGGTATAACAAGGCCGTCAGCACAGCACAAGCTTATGAACTGATTGGTGGATATGAGGATGGCACATTCCGTCCGAACGACAAGATTACGCGTGAGCAGGCCATGGTCATGCTTGCAAAAGCCATGAAGCTGACTGGATTGAAGGATAAGCAGTCTAGCGCATTGACACCCGCAGCTACCGTGCTGAGTTCATTCAAGGATGCAGCAGCCGTATCGTCATGGGCGCAAAGCAGCGTGGCAGACAGCGTGCAGGCAGGCATTATATCCGGTAGAGGCGCTGCCGAACTAGCACCGAAACAGCATATGACTCGTGCTGAGGTAGCGGCGATTATTCAAAGGCTTCTGGAGCAATCCGAGCTGATTTGATTCGTAAAGGGGGGCGATTCGCCCCCTATGTCTGTATACGATGACTTTGTCTGCGGCAGACAGGCGTTCCTTAAGCGAGCATGTCTGCTTGGTACATGGAACGGGGGAAATGGAAATACATTTTTGCATTGTGGAGAGGGGGAAGAACAATTTATGCTCAAACAAGCAGGAAGAGTTGCTTTATGCCTGGCGTTAGTCACCACTTTGCTGGGCAGCTTGCTTCCCAAGGATGAGGTCCAGGCGGATGGCTCGGCAACGGCTCCGCAGTATAAATACAAGCTGCTCAAGGATGATATGGGTACCGGGGTGAAGCTTTATTTCAACAATGGGACCTTTTACTACAAGTCACAGTTGGATGGTGGCAACAATATTGCACACCAATCCATGGATTTGCAGACATGGACCAAAATTATTAGCTGGGATACCTTTGGTTCAAGCAAAAGGTTCCGCTTGGCCTCCATCTCCTTTATTGGAGATCGAGTCTATGCAACGGGAGATAACATGTCTACAACCACGTTTCCTAACTATACTACTACTTCCTATTTGGGCTATATGAATGATACATCCAATACCAGCGCTAGCTGGACTGCATCCGCATTTCCAACGGGAGATGTGGTGCTTGGGCCCGTGCTTACCGACGGGAGCAACTATGTAATAGGAGCTGGCAATGATAATGTTATCTATCGGCAAGCTTCAACCACCGGGTATATAGAAGAGAAGGCATGGACTAGCAGCAAAAACATCACCAGCGGCTCCCGCTTTGAAAATGGTGTATACGATAAGGTCAATAATAGATTCATATTCTCTGATGATGCAGGAAGTATCGTCTACTCCGTTAATGCAGGAGTCAGTTGGAACAAAATCGGGCTGGATTCCACATCCGCTTCGTCAGCTATATCCGACCTTGCTCAAGTTGGAGGGACAACCTTCATTGCCGGGGACGATGGTGTATGGAAATTGCAAGGAACTACCATAAACAGACTCTTGCCCTCTGGGAGCAATTATCAGGCTATAGCTGTTGATGAAGACAGCAATATTTATGTCTTACGCTCTGATGGAACCGTGCTCATGTCATCCGATAACGGAATGTCATGGTCCCCAATCGCAGTCAAAGAAAACGACAATGCTTCAACTTACTTTGGTGCTATGGAATATGGCGACGGGAAGCTGCTGGTTGGTACGGACACAGGTCTGTACCAGTTAGTAGCTGGATCTAGCATTATCAAGCAGCCGGAAGGTGCGCAAGTAAACATTGGTGCAGCTGCTACCTTCTTTGTAACGGCCAGCGGCGATGGCCTTGCCTATCAGTGGCAGGTGGATACGACGGGGACAGGCGACAGCTTCACCGATATGAATGGAGCAACAAGCAGCAGCCTGACTATTCATCCGGTATCAAGGGATATGGACGGCTATCTGTATCGTGTCATTATTACCGATGCTTCCGGGGTGCCATTGACTTCGGACGCGGCTACTCTTACCCTCAATATTGTGAAGGTCAAGGTAAGCTATCAGCCTGGCGATCACGGAACGATCAGCACAGCGAGCGAGGATGTTGAGGTTGGGGACCGGCCAGAGGCTGTACCGACCGTTACCTCTGCCCCTGGCTATCGATTCACAGGGTGGAGCAGCGATGGCGGTGTGACCAAGCTAAGCAGCGACCAGTTGAAGGCGACGGTTATTACTGGGGCGGTCACGTATACGGCGTATTACGCCCAGCTTGTTAAAGGCGACCTTGATGGTTCTAACAGCGTTTCAGCTGCGGATGCCCAGTTGCTGGCGAAGTATTTGAAGGGTGCCATCACCTTAAATCCGGATCAATTCATGGCAGCGGATTTCAATAATGACGGGGTTGTCGATGAGGCGGACGTTAAGGCGATTCTGGCCTTTGTAACGGGAAAAGGATGAGTCACATCTGTCAATGTTAATAAAATAAAAATAGCTCCATGCAAAGCCCATCTTACATAGGCTTTGCATGGAGCTTTTCATATATATCAAAATTTAGTAGCGTACACTGCGGATGATGAAAATCCCTATGTTATTGTGGTCTGTGATATATTGGAAGGAAGCAGCATGTCTCAAGCTGCACTTTGGCATGGGAGCTGCCGCAGGATGTAAAGACAGAGAACCTTTTAACTAATAATAAGGTTGTGATACCTATGTATAGAATGAAGATTGATAATAAATATGGTTTTATTGATAGGATTGGGCGCTACATTATTGAACCTCAATACAAAGATGCTTACGATTTTAGCGATGGACTTGCCTGGGTACGGACATTCGATGGCAAGAAGGGATATATAAATAAAGATAACAAGATGATAATAGAAGTAGAAGCTGATTCTTATGGGGATTTTTATAACGGTTTAGCTCAGATATCTAAAAATGGAACTGATTATTGTATTGATAAATATGGAGAAGTTGTTACTTTGCCATTATATAACAAGATTCATAGGATTAATGCAGACCAAACGATCGTTGTTGAAGTAGATGAAAAAATGGGGCTGATTAATCATATCAATGAGTATATTATTCGTCCTGAATGGGATTACTTAGGGACGATTTCAGAAGGCTTAGCAGCGGTAAGAAAAGACGGGAAAGTTGGCTTCATAAATGTTATGGGTACTATGGCTATTGAACCTGTGTTTCACTCCGCTGGTCCATTTTCTGAAGGTCTTGCTGTAGCTACTCTCGATGGGGAACATTATGGATTTATCGACTCAACGGGTGCATTTGCTATTGAACCAAAATACTATCAGTTGAAAGGATTTAGTGAGGGACTCGCAGGGTTTAGATTAAAGAGTGGGGGGAAATGGGGGTACTTGAATTTTTTAGGTAAGGTAGTAATCAAGCCTCAATTTCAAAGTATTGAACCATTTTGTGGTGGTTTAGCAGATGTGGTGAATAAAGACAAAACAGGTTTTATTAATCAAAAGGGAAAGTACGTTATTAAAAATGTGTTTTTGACAGCTAAGTCCTTTCGGGATGGCCTGGCATATGTGAACTACAACGGGGAATGGGGATACCTTGATCAGAGAGGCCGTTGGATCTTAAAGCCCAGGGGATTTGATCTTTGGTAACAGGGAGTGCTTACATGAATAAGTCACAACTTACTGCATTGGAAGCCATAAATATTGCACATGAGTACATCAACGAGCGCAACAAGTACTTTGTTCCTTGGACAATTCAAGGTGACATAAGCAAATCTGTTCAGTATTATGAGAAGTTTTTTGCATTGCATGGTGGTGCTTGGGTTGTTGAGATCGATTTTGTGGATTTTGATAAATTATTAGTTATTTCTGATGAAGATAAAGGCATTTCTTTTCTAATATTCGGAATTAAAAGAAGTAAATTATCCGAAATAAATACGCTATTAACTATAGAGCGAGTACTTGAAATTTCTCGAAATTATAATGATGAGTATCAAATAGAGGGAGCAATCAACTTCAATCATGGGGAGTCAATAGCTTTTTATGAGAGATTTGAAGGTGTTGAGGGATACACTTGGGCTGTTAACATGAAAGTACCACCTTCACCTTTTGGTGGTGGTGATACAGTAAGTCTGATTCTTTCTGATGAACAAGCATGTGTTGAATATATGTTTGATCCATCGGGTTATCAGGTCACACCCCATCTAGATGATGAAGACGAAGATGACGAAGACGATGAATAAGAGCAGATAGGTTATGTTGTCGATGCTTAGTTGACTAATGACCTGCAAAGTTTACTAAACTCTATGCTAACCTAGTAGGAGCTTGCGATGATAAATTCAAAAAAGTTTGAAGCAGCATTTAAAAGATACATAAATAATTTTGTCGAAGGAATTAAATTTGAAGATGTTAAAGAAAAATATAATATAAGTAGAAGCAAGATTGAGAAAATTATTGATCAAAATGATACAGAAAAGGACCACATATTGTTAATAAATCTAAGCAAAATCTTCTCGTACTATTTATCACTGTGGAAAAAGAATGTATTAATTGATCATAAAAACAGTACGGAAGAATTAAAGCAGATGCAGAAGGTTGTATTTTACCAATGCATGGCGCAGAAGCTTTATACAATTAAGTATCCTGAGATGATATTGCTATACTCGTTTAGAGAAGTCGTGATAACATTAATCCATTTTGCTATGTATGGCTGGGAAAAGGAAGAAGCTATATTATATGATTTTATGTCTCATCATTTCGGCGAACATTTAATAAATGCCAATGAAGAGAACAGGCATATTTGGTTTTTGTTAGAGCTGTACTTACAGCATAAAAATAAAACAATCATGGGAACTAATAAAGGGTTGTATTTAACGGTTAGAAGGAAGCTAAAAGAAGCGAATTTACGATTTGGCTCAATCCCGGAAGACCTGGACATCTATGATGAAGTGTTGAAGCATTGGACGACTGATCATATAGAGGAAATAGAACAATTAATTTCAAAAATGTCCCGGTTTCATTCTGTGCTAGCTTCTGAAATTGGACAGCTAGGTGAATTTGGCGATTTTAGATACGGATTTTATCCTTTTGAAATCTTATTCCTACTTCATGTTAGGAGAAAACAAGGATTACCAGTGCCTAATATGCTGGACAATTTACTAATGAATACTCCAGAAGCTAAAGTGATGTTTGGAGATCGAGAGCCATATCCTGCATGGGACCCGGTGCTTAAACAGATTGATCAATTTTATCGTAAAAACTACCCTGAATATATTCCTAACAAGCATGGGGAGTTGTTTCAATAAAAGGGAGGAGCCAGTATGGCAGATCAAGGGATTGCGCAGCTCATATTCTCTGATAACAAGGATTTGGAATCATTTCTTAAGGAGCAAGGAAGTTACGATTTACATGAGGACTTATTAAAGTATGGATTGAAGACGAAAAAATTTTTGTATGTTGATTATAAAGGTGAGCAATACCAGGAAATTGTAGATTTTATTCTGGATTATGAATTTTCCCATCAAATTGAATTAGCAACACAAGAAAAACTCGAGAAATTAGAAGTGTTTAATTATGAGTATTTGCCTGAAAAGATTATGGAAGTAAATAAAGTATTACTACCAAAGGGTTATGGACTATTTTCATATCCTAATTCGGGCGATTATTTTGTACTTTTCATTGCAAAATTAGATGATATTAAAAAACTATTGCAAGAAGAATTGTTGTTCGATGATAGAATCCCTTTCCAAGAAAGATGTATTAAGTATTAGGGAATTGTCAAAACGATATGAAAATCATTGCAAAGAGTCTTTTGTCATCATAGGAGAAGTTTCACTTATGGACATGACTTGGTACATTTCATCTACAGGTGCTTTCTATGGTGGGAACGATGATTTTCTTATTCGGTTAGGTGATAACTTTTGTCAGTCCGTACTTAACCTGATTAGCGGTGAGGAGTTTGAGGTTGTTACTATTGAAGATGAGTGATAATTACAGGAGGAACAAAATACTTCCCAAAGGTGCTATGGTATGATAAACGAAATGGACGGTTTAAACCAGATATTTAGTAGAGGTGTAAATTTTGATTATTTAGAGTTTGCTGATGATAGTGACATGGTTTTATATAATGATAATCCATTTAGTGGACTAGCATATGAGTTATATCCGAATGGTCAAATTATGCATGTAACTTCCTATAAAAATGGGTTTGAAGATGGGGTGTGCAGAGAATGGTATGCTTCAGGAGAGATTAAGTGCGAGTTTGAAATGAACAGAGGACGTATTCATGGGGATCGTAAATATTGGCACCGGAATGGTTCAATAAAATCAATAGCTCATTATGAATTGGCTTTCGAACTTGATTATACAGAATGGGATGAACATGGGAACTTGTTATTAACTAGAGAAGTCAATCCTAACGATCCCAATTCAAGATACGATATTCTCCTAGAGGCTAGAAAATGGGAAGAATATACATAACATTAATGTTTCTTGACCAGTTGGTCCGCCCGGCGAGTTGTCTCTGGCAAGCGATACTTGGGTGCAAGGTCCAGTATCCACTGGCAGGCGGTATCCAAGGATATGCGATGGCCGACGGATACAAAGACGGGATTAATCTTATCCTGCGTCCTTAATACATTACCTATAACTTCATGATCGTCAATTAATGGTGCAGTGCTCCCTCGCCATATGTCCGGCTCGGTATATTCACCTAATAGTCTGGTTTTCCCGCAACCAATTGTTGGAACGTCAAATAGTACACCTAAGTGAGAAGCAAGCCCGCACCTTCTGGGATGAGCAACACCCTGTCCATCGCACACAATCAGTTGTGGCGTATATTGGATTTTTTCAAATGCCTTGATGATTGAAGGCAGTTCTCGGAAAGAAAATAATCCTGAAATATACGGGAACTGAGCGATATCTTCAATAACAGATGTCTCTATGCATTCTAGAGAATCCTTTTCTAGGATGACAACGGCAGCTACTAATCGATCACTTGATTTGTGGTAAGCAACATCAACGCCAGCTATGTAGTTAATTTCAGACAATTGATCTGCTTGAATGACTTTCTTTGCGAGCACCTGTTGGATCTCAATGGATTGGGCTTCATTAACATCCCATGGATGATTGAATTTTGGTTCCAGCGTACTCACCTCATTAGCCTTCAACTGCGTTTAATTATGTATTGACTGGCTATATTGTAACAGATCTGGGGTATTTAAATCTAAAAGATTGTAGTGAGTAGTACGACAATATTCGATGATGCATCAATTAAACATTCAATTGAGTGTATCAATAGATTGCGATTGAAATTTAAATAGTTAAAAGGAGTTCAGAATTGAGAAAATATAATAGAACTAGAGAAGAACTAGAAAAATTGATAGAATCAGTTAATGAAAATTTTCCTAAACATTATCGTAGAATAGAAGAGATCACGCTTGATGTTGTTTTGACCCCAGAACAGGCAATTGAAATCGCAAAACAGTACCATCAAGAACATGAATTGGAAGGCACGGTTAATGAACAAATAGAAAATTTGTTTTTCGATGAAGCTTTTACGTTTAAAGTAGATCCAGAAAATAGAGAGAATGATGATATTCGACCTGCTTGGAGAGTTAATGTAGATTTACAACCAAATCCTTTTTTGTTTGAAGAGTATACTTTAATTGTATCGGACCGAGATAAAGCAGTAATGGGTATGTTAGACCCTAACGGACACCCGGTAACACAAAGCTAAGTGAGTTATTTTTGCAAAATGCTATGCGAATGAATATTCATATTCATTTTCCGAAAATTTGTTCCGATTCAATCATTCAAAGAGGCTTATCCCAGAGAGTTGGGATAAGCTTTTTTGCCTCATTAAACAAAAAAGCGCCTTGATCGGGAAAGTGCTGCAAGCCTATCCGAGCAGTGATAGGATCTATTACACCGGGGGCGGCGAGGCGGTTGGGGAGCCGATTTTGCAATATGAGGAGACGGATTGGGAGCTGCTGCAGCGTCTGGCGAGCCGCTTACAAGCAGTTGTGGTCTGTGATATATTGGAAGCAGCATGTCACAAGCTCCACTTTGGTATGGGAGCTGCCGCAGGACATAAAGACAGAGAACCCTTTAACTAATAATAAGGTTGTGATACCTATGTATAGAATGAAGGTCGATAATAAATGGGGAGTTGTTTCAATAAAAGGGAGGAAACTGCATGACAATCGTAGGATAGCGCAGCTTATATTCCCCTAAAATCCCAAGCGAGGTGTAGGTATGCAATCAAGCGAAGCATTTCAGGCTGTTTGTGAACGGATTTCTGCAAAGTATACAAGTAACGGTTGGAAGTATGCAAAATCCAGGCACTGGCTTACCAAGAAAGATAAAAATCTAACATATAAGATTTATTTCTATACGAACTGGAATAATGTGTCTGATAGGAATGTAGGTTTCTACGGAGAAAGTGCTATTATTTTGAATAAATCAAAAAATAAAATCTTTCATATCAATACTCATGAATGCAATATCCCGGAGGGCAAACTGTACTGGAATATTGCAGACCAGGAAAGCTGGAGTCGAGCCATAGCAGAGTTTACTGGTTGGTTAGATGAGGTGTTTATGCCCATTGTTCATGAATGCACAAACAATCTGGAGAACTTTATTCGTCAAGTTGTTGCAGAAGGCTTTTATCCTTTAGGTGGATATAAAATAGATATTCATTTTATTTTGCTGTATGGTTCAAGGGAATTAGCGGAAGAGGCCACGAAAAGATGGTATGAGAGTCTGGAAGAGCCAATCAAGCATGAATTCAAAACAAATTATGAAAGTATGATACAGGGCAATGATCCCGTCAGTGCCTATGGTAGAAACATGATGAGAAATTACTCCAACTTTAGAACAATAATTGAAAATAAAATCATTGTAAATTTGTAATTCCAGATATTTGTTATATGGAAGACGAGAAAATATAAATTTCAGGCATGAAGGAGGAGTAGTGTGAGTACTATCGAAAACAAAATTTCTGCTATTAAAAAAATGCGATTTTTAGATCATGAAGATTATGAGATCGAAGACATCGTGAGATTATTAAATGAAGTAGGAGAGTCAGCAGATAATAACTCCATCATTGCATTGTGTGAACTTTTCCATGATGAGATATTTGAACCGGCAATTATCGGCGATTTAATGGAAACTATATTCTATATTGCTCAACGCCATGGGATCAGGGAAGGGTTATTGAAAGTCATTGAAGGAATGGAAACCATGAAGCCACATGCGCAAAAGTGTATGGAGAGACTGTTTAAGAGTATTATTGACTCAAGGAATTTAAGACAACCCTTTATAGATATACTTAGTCTGATCTCACCGTCCAAAAAAGAAGAAGTAGTCCAATTATTGAAAAATATTATTGAAAAACAATCAAAAGATTATCAAGATAAGCATAAAGCTTTTATTGATAATATGGAACAGAAGATTCACTATTTAAGGGAATTTGATACAAGTGCTAATTTAATAACCATTAAGGACCTAGATGAAAGTAAACAAAAATTGATACCAGATTCTTGGCATAGACTTTTTAGGGAGCAAGACATTAGAGTAAGAATCGATATGCTTCTGGAGATTTGGAAAAAATATGTTGGAAGGGAACTGAGCAATTTAATATTATATTTGACTAAAAATATTGATGATATTGAATTATTGGAAATAGAAGATAGTGATTCAAAAAGATATTCAATTCTATATACTATAAAAAAACCAAACGGTGGGGTAACCTACTATGAAGGGCGAAACCCACAAGAAGAATTTCATAACGATGAATTGGAACGGAATTGGGATAAGATTCCTGTAACCATTCAACAATTTTATGAAAATGTTCATAATGGATTTTATTATTATGCAAGTGTATCGATGGGGTTAGTACCCTTGGAATTTGTAACATTTCTAGGTGATGATGATTTGGATTGGAGTATTATCGACGATCTTAAAGAACCTATTCAAATCGATTTAAACACCTCGTTTGGATTTTTTAGTAACGGAATGGGTTCTTATATAGCTGTTGATTACAACAACTGTAATAATGGGAATGCAACTTTTTGGTCAGCAAAATTGCAACCTAGATATAATATTCATTTTTGGGATCACGTTGATGAATGGATTGTTATTGGCTTTGAGTAATACGTAGAATTGCACAATGCGAGTTCCCCATTCGTATTGTGTTTTTTTCTTCCTTCTGATCTTTTGTGATGGCAAAGCAACTCCCAAGCAGTGCTGGATATCCCAAGATATAGGTTGAATTGGAGGTAGTTAAAATATGAATGAATTACCAAAAATTATTGGCATCTCTATGTTTCCTAGTGTTGATTTGCAAGAGATAGCTGTCATAAACAATGTATTAAATATTTTTGAAACAAAAGATTATTTTATACCAACCTTATGGGGAAATACGGAGATGGTAAAACTTGACTACGACCGGGATGAGATTAAGGAAAGGATAGCTATGCAACAACCAAGATTCTCGGAGTTACACCTTCAGCGAACGCATTCAATAGAATATTCGGGGAGCTTTGATTTAATATCAAGTTTTAGAGCTTATTTTGGCTTTGATTTTAAAAATACTCCCAGGAAGCTTTGGCCTGAAATTTATGAACTATCAGAAGTTATCGCAAGTATTATTAAGCCACGCTACGGAATTACTCACAGCTTTTGGCCAGTTTCTACACCATGGCAATCTGAACGTGATCGCAAACACAAATGGATGAATTTTTGCTCTCAACCTGCTCCGGTTAACTTTGGGCCATCTGGTCCATTGGGAATGGGAACTCGAACTTATTTTAGTGGAGATATACTTGATTTGTTTCATAAAGAGACATTCTTAAATATACCTGCTGACGTTACAGAAACTGATTGGGGAGGTATTCGAGTTGATCTTGTAGCTAAGCCTTGGGAGGCAGATGTTAATGAGCTACTTGATCGCTGGATTTGTGTAATGGATTACATGGAGCAGTACGAGGTATTTGCTATTCCCAACTTTAGTGAAAGTAAAAGATCAGTTTCATTTAATGCAAATAAAGCGTGGGAAAAATATTTAAAGAATTTACAAAGATTGAGACAGGGGGGAGGAGTGAATGGCTGGTCAAGGAAGCGAAAGAGATGAAATACTCTTGAAAATACCACTTTCTATACATGAGAAAAATATTATCAAATCAATGGATATTTCAGAAATAGATCTTACTTTTGCCGATCTTTCTGAACTTGTAGCTGATCAAATGATAGCTATCGGGGTCAAATTAAGTGCATCCTCTATGATGAGAACGTCCTTTCGTGATTGTAACTTCAGTTCGGCTGACTTTCAAAGTTGCAATTTGGAAAATGCTGATTTTGCAGATTGCTATTTTAGGGACACAGATTTCACTAAATCAATTATGAGATTTGCTAAAGTTAAAATCAGTTTTTGTGAGAGGGCGTGCTTTGATCAGGTTGATTTAACAGATGGGGACTTATATGACTCCATTTTTAATGGAAGTACATTTCGAAATGCAAATTTAACAGGAACCAATGCGAAATATGCATCCTTTAGAGATGTCGATCTTAGTGGGGCAAATCTTACTAATGGAAATTTTGAAAATGTAAGCTTTATTAATGCAAAGTTGGATAATGTGATTTGGGCAGGTGCAAATATAACGGGGGCTAGTTTTGATGAAGGTGTGCTAGAAAAGATTCAAACTGAATTGTAGTCAAAATAGGCATTGTAATATGAAGCGCAACATCTATTGGCAATGAATAATTATCGCGGGAGGCATTACTCACTTGAAATTAGATACAGGATACATAACCAAAAACAAGCTGTACATCATGCAGCTTGTCACGATTTTTTCAGGCTTTATTATTTTTGGCATCTCGGAAAATATTAAGGGACCTGCTATTCCCAGAATTCAATTTGCCTTCAATTTAAATGAAGAACAGCTTGGCAGTCTGTTGTCCTTGAATGCGCTGGGTTATCTCATTGCCTGTTCCTTTACGGCCATCCTGGTGCGGAAATGGGGGATCAAAGCGACGAGTATCCTGTCCTTTGCCGCCATGCTCATTTCAGGGGTCTTTATCTTCCTGTCTCATACCTATCCGTTATTTGCCGGTTCATATTTTCTGATGTACATTGGCAACGGCATGTTGGAAATTGCTTTGGCTATTCTAGGTGCTCGTATCTTTGTCAAAAATGTAGGTACAATGATGAACCTGTCGCACTTCTTCTATGGAATCAGTTCGACTGTTGCGCCTTTGCTGGCTACCGGTGTTATGTCGATGCAGATATTTGGGCATGTTCTGGATTGGAGGGGCATGTATCTGGTAATGCTTTCCTTGTCCTTGCTTCCCATCCTGAGCGCCTTGTACAGTAAGTTTCCGGGAGACGATTTGCCGCTGGAGAGCCGGACTTCGTTTAAGGAGCTAACACGGGACCCGGCATTATGGTGGATCGTGCTCATTCTGTCCTTTGGCGTTGTATCCGAGCTTGCGGTTGGAGGTTGGCTGGTCAATTTCCTGGAGAAGGCGTACCATTGGGATACCGTCAAGGCATCCGGCCTATTATCGATCTTCTTCCTGCTATTCTCGGTGGGGCGGCTCGTATTGGGCCCGGTGACGGACAAAATTGGCTTTACCTTATCTCTGATCATCTTCTCTGGTTTCTCGGCAGTATGCACATTTGTCGCGATCGCTGGAGGGGAGCGTTGGTCCTTCCTGTTTGCCGCCTCGGGGCTGGGCATCGCCATGATTTATCCAACGGTCATGGCCTTTATTGCCAAGCGTTATCCGCGAGGGAGCGACACGGCCATCACCTTTACCGTGACTTTGATGGGACTTGGTAGTGTTATTGGGAATTATCTGATTGGTTTTGTCATTGAAATGGTCAAAAAAATATACGGGGAAGCGACACAGATGGGGTTATTGCGCGGGCTACAGGCAGGATACGCATTTATCGGACTATGTGCCCTTCTGTGTATGCTTTGCGGCTTTGTTTTATATCGTTATCTCAAAAGACGCGGGGAACTGATTTAATCCAAACGAGATAGGAGGCGGCTTCTTGTATCGTATTGCGATTTGCGATGATGAAGAGAAACAGCGGGAGCAGGTCCGGCAATGGCTGCTGGCCCTATCGTTCAAGAGCGGAATTGATTTTGAAGTCACAGCATTTGAGGCAGGAGAGTGTTTGGTTAAGTATTATGAGACTGGTGGCGAACCGTTCCATGTTCTTATTCTGGATATTGAAATGAATGGACTGAATGGAATAGAGACAGCCCGCAGACTACGGGAGATGAAGCGGCAGAGTGAGCAGGTCATCTTCCTGACCAGCTATCCGGAGTATATGCTGGAGAGCTTTGATGTCATCACATTTCAATATCTGATCAAGCCTGTGGAGCCTGAAATATTTGAAGAGAAGATGTTGAAGGTATGCCGCTTCTTTCAGGAAAGTGAATCAGATATTCTGATTATCAAATCTGCGCATGAAGAAATTGTGCTCAGACAAGATGATATTATTGCCATTGAGGTCGTGAAGAGCTTGACGGTCAAGAATAAACTCAAGTTCACGACCACACATGCCGTATACGAAGGCAAAGGATTAATCTCTGGTTATGCCTCAGCGCTCAAGGCGGAACATTTCCTGCAAATCCACCGCTCCATTTTGATTAATTTATTGCATGTGCATAAGTTTTCAGGGGGGCAGGTGGTGATGTCGAACGGCATGCAGTTGCCGATTGGCAGGTCCAAAATGAAGGAAGTCAAGGATGCCTGTACAAAATTTATGGTCTTGAAGGCGGAGTGAAGATGGACGGAATGCTGCTTTTTCTTAATTTGAGTGTGGTGTTGGTTATGGCTGTGCAGATCAATTTCTACTTTAACTCCGTGTTTGGCAAGGAGAAGAGCAAGCCTACGAAGAGATGGTTTATTCTTCTCTTTTTTCTGCTGAATTTTTGGTATATGAGTGCCTACTTTACACCGCTTTTGTCCTCCTTGATCGCCTTATTGGTCATCTTTTGTCTGGCGATGGGGTATGAGGTGGAGATGCGCATGAGGGTAATCTTCTCGGTGCTGTATGCTGTGCTCCTCTCCCTCATCAACTTGCTTTGTTTGTATTGGCTCAATCCTTCGACCTCTTTGGTTCTGGACAATGGGGAGATTGTGCAGGGGCGGGAAGGGATGTTGTATGCCAAGATGAGTATTTTGCTGAGCTGTATGATTATGTTTGCCGTCGTGCAGATTATCCGGTTTGTTGCCAAACGCCGCAGCTTTCCCCTGGATTCACGCTATTACCTGATGTTTCTAAGCGTGCCGGTCATCAGCATCTATCAAGTGAACGTGCTGTCTGTCTACAGCGAGAAGAACATTCATTACATCATCTCGATTATCGGCTCCATCGTATTAAATGTGCTGGTGGTTTATATACTGGATACCGTGATTGCCAGGTTCCAATTGTTGCATGAGAATGCCGGGCTCCAGCAGCAGATGGATTATCAGGATGCCAACTACGAGAAGACGGTCCACAGCTTCAAGAAGATCAAAAGCATCATCCATGATACCAACATGCAGTTGCTCTATGTCGCTGAATGCATTGATCAGGGGCAGGTAGACGAGGCGAACCGACATATCCGGGTCATCCTGAATAAGGTGGAGCATGCTTACCACCGGGTGAACACCGGGAACCTGGTCGTCGATGCGTTGGTAACGAACGCGCTGAACATTGGTCAGGAGAATGGTATACGTATGGATACCGAGCTTCGCTTGCATGATCGGGAGCTTGGCATTGAACGTTATGATCTCTGCGTCGTACTGGGGAATCTGCTGGATAATGCCATAGAGGCTTCCAAAAAGGTACGGATCGCGCAGGACCGACATATCCGGATCCAGCTCCGTTCTAACAAATCTGCACTTTTGATTTGCGTCCGCAATTATGTGGACCGTGAGGTAAGCGATTTGAGCACCCGCAAGACAAGCTCAAGCTCTGGTTATCACGGCTTTGGCCTAGTTAATATTGAACGAATTTGTGCCAAATACGGTGGACATATGACGATTGAATCTGCCAATCACACATTTGACAATATGGTAATGATCCCTTTTTCAACCAAAAACTCCCTAGTCTAAAATAGTCAGGACTGACCCCATGCTGTTCAGGGGTCTTTTTGTTCGTTTCGGGGTCTTTCCACACTTCTCGCAGGAAGCCATTCGTATAATAAGATTCAGTTAAGTAATTTGGCTGGAGAAGAGAGGAGATTATCCGATGAATACATTAAAGAAGCTGGGCGCAGCTGCGATTGCAGCCCTGATGCTTGTTTTACCGGTAGCTGGAGTTGGTGCGGCAGATCATAAGGATGCCGGACTGGCAGAGCGCAAAGCGCGGGAAGCCGCTGAAGTGCTCGTTCGGGATTATGGCGTGAATAGCGTGCAGTATGCGATCCGGGATCAAGGAAAGGTTGTGTTGTCGGGGGGGCTTGGAGTTACAGCAGATGGGAAGCAGGAGGTCGTTTCCAAGGACACGATGTTCGGAATTGGTTCAATAAGTAAAGTATACTCTACCGCAGCCGTACTCATGTTGGCTGAGGAGGGAAAAGTAGACATTGACCGTCCACTTACGGATTACATTCCTGATTTTCAAATGGCGGATGAGCGCTACAAGCAAATTACAATCCGGATGCTCATGAATCATTCGGCCGGATTTTACGGGAGCCATTATAAGAATAGTATGCTGATGGCGGATAATGACTCGCAGAACTATGATACATTGTTGGATAATTTGCGTAACGAGCGGCTCAAATCTAATCCGGGAGAGTATTCCGTCTATGCGAATGATGGATTTCAATTGCTGCAGCTTCTGGTGGAACGGGTAAGCGGGTTAAGCTATAGCGAATATCTGGACCGCTATATCAGCGTCCCCCTTGGGTTAACCTCCACCAAGACACCGCTGGATACATTCAATCGGGCTTCGCTGAGCCCGGCGCGGTTCCCGGGAATTGCCGGGGATCTACCGCATGAGAATCCAAATATACTGGGAACGGGCGGTATTTACTCCACTGCGGAAGAAGTAACTCTGTTCTCGGAGGTACTGACAGGTAAGCGTCCTGAGCTAATGACTGCTGCTTCCGCACTGGCCATGCAAGCCAAAGAGTACCGCAAGGGCGTCTGGGTTAAAGACGAGACCAATACGTATGGCTACGGTCTGGGATGGGATTCCGTGGATCTTAGTCCATTTGACCAATACGGCATTAAGGCCGTGACCAAGGGGGGAGACACGATTATCTATCATTCGGCGTTGGTTGCTTTGCCGGAAGAAGGCATGTCTATCGCGTTGCTGACCTCAGGCGGCTCATCCATCTTCAATACGCTGGCGGCATCCAATATTATGCTGGCTTATTTACAGGAGACGGGGCGAATTGCTGAAGTGCTGCCTCAGCCAACCCTCGAAGCGCCTGTGAAGGTAGATATGCCAAGTGAACTGCGCGAGTTCTCCGGTCTATACGGAACGGTAGGTTCAACCCTTAAGGTGAGTGTAGGAGATGGTGAGATTGCCATGCCAGAACTATTAGACGGCATGATTCCGGGACAGAACTATGTATACACTGGTGATGGAGAGTTCACCAGTGAAGATGGCCATACCTTGATCAGCTTTGATGAGCAAACTAATGGACATACGTATATTCGTACCCGGGCCATGCTGGAATTCCCGGGCCTTGGCCAGACGCTGATGGCCTACTATGAATTTCAAAAGCTGGAAGAGAACGTGCTGAGCCCAGAGGTGTTAAAGGTGTGGCAGCAAAGAGCAGGGAAAACGTATTATGCATTGGACGAGAAGATCAATTCCCTCTTTTATCTCTCCCCTTCATCCATTCTGTGGAAGCCAATCGTGCTGGATGAAGGAGGCAGCTATGCAAATGGAACAAAGATTAAGGATGCGAACCATGCTGTTAATATCGCGGAAATTCCAGTGATGAACGGCCGTGACGCTTTTGATCTCAACTTCCAGCAGCAAGGCGGAGTAGAGTACCTGCTGGCAGATGGGCGCACTTACGTAAGTGAAGCGGCAGTAAGCACGATTTATGGCGGCTCGGCTTCACGGGTTACGATCCCTGAATCCGGTTATGTACAGTGGTTCAAGGTCGGCCGTGAAGCCGCCGGGAAAACGATGAGTGTACAGCTTCCGGCTGGCGGGGGATTCGCCGTCTATACGGCAGACGGGGCGCTGGTGGAGTTCTCGGGAGCCAGTGGCAATCGCGCGGCGCTTCTGCCAGAGAATGGCATTATCGTATTCGGCGGTCTGGCAGGAGATGTATTCGAGATTAAGTTGGCGAAGTAATAGGTGATAAGACTTGCATTTATGAAATGGCAAGAAGTGAAAAGTCCTGTAAGAGAGTATAGTCTCTCGTAGGACTTTTTTCACTTTGTAGGTCTTTATACGTTTTTTTGAATAATTATGAACAAAAAGCAAGCTTTTCAAATGAAAATCCGATAATATTGTGAATGCGGAAAACGCAGCTAATCAAAAAAGAAGAGGTGGAGTGCAAGATGGAGTGGTATTTAAAGGTTTTGAAAAATTATACAGGGTTTCAAGGGCGGGCAAGTCGCCAAGAGTATTGGATGTTCTTCCTGTTTAATGCACTTGCTGTCTTGGCTCTAAGTATTGTTGGTGGAATTATTCATCAAACACTAGGCTTAATTCTGGCTAATGTCTACTTGCTTGCCGTGTTGTTGCCGTCGGTGGCAGTTGCTATTCGTCGTCTGCATGATACAGGCAAAAGTGGCTGGTTTGTGCTTATTTCCTTAGTTCCGGCAGTTGGCTCGATTATTCTTCTCTTTTTCCTGGCTCAAGAAGGTCAATCGGCAGCCAATCAATATGGCTCGGACCCTAGAGGGTTAGCGGCATAGTACATAGCTTAGCTTCTGAATCGCCTTGTCAATCGTCTGTGAAAATGTCACCTTAACTGTGCTATGAAAATGTCACTTTATTCGTTGGAGCCTCCTGCTTCACCAGGAGGTCTCCGAATAGCTGCTATGCTGTGAATACATAGCATCTTGGAATGAGCTTTGTTTTGTGCTATGGTTAGTTATGGTGTTTACCGTGGATCTCCACGGATGGTTAGGAGCGGGTTTGCGTGGCTGCGCAGAACTCGCTTTTTTTGTTTCCATAGTGGCTGGTATTGGTTTTTCCGTCCTCTTTAAAGGCAAAGC
>NZ_KB895392.1 GCF_000374825.1 Paenibacillus sanguinis 2301083 = DSM 16941 | reverse complement strand
GGAGCAAGCTCCCCAATCACTCCGCTCGACTTGCATGTATTAGGCACGCCGCCAGCGTTCGTCCTGAGCCAGGATCAAACTCTCCAATAAAGGTGTTGTTTGACTTGCTCATGTAAACTTGCTGACGAGAACTTTCGTTCTCTTTATTTCTTACTCACTCGTTGTTCAGTTTTCAAAGATCAACTTGTTTTTTCTTCATCGCCGCGTTTCAGCGGCAACTTTTATAATATATCATGTCCGACGCTCTTTGGCAAGCATTATTTTTTGTCGTATTTCCTAGCGACTGCAATAATACTGTCCAGTTAACGACCGGATTTATAATATACCATCTTTTTCGGATGTGCGCAACCCATTTATTTAGCATTTTACTAAACCATATAATTTCAATAAATTAAAACGATGTAGAAACCACTCACTAGAACGAACCAACCTGTAGTCTCTAACTCGGCTTTTTGGCAGCAAACCTCAGTCTTCCACGAAATCATTTTGCCCACCAGTCCTTGAGAAAGCCCAATTCCCAAAAACAAAAGGCAGTGCAGGGACAACACCCTACACTGCCATAAAAACTTATCAACCCCTGTGAAGGGATATCCACTCAACTTTTTACAATAAGAGCTTATCCTTTATAGAGAAAAGGCAACATACGTTCCTACTTAGCGCATATGCGGGAATAGCAGAACGTCGCGAATGGAAGCTGCATCTGTCAGAAGCATGACCAGACGGTCTACCCCGATACCCAGCCCACCAGTTGGCGGCATACCATATTCCAAAGACCGGACAAAATCCTCGTCCATTTCATGTGCTTCGTCATTACCATGCTCCCGTTCTAACAATTGCGCTTCAAAACGTTGACGCTGGTCAATAGGGTCGTTCAGTTCTGTAAAGGCATTGGCATGCTCACGGGCCACAATAAACAACTCAAAACGGTCCGTAAAGCGTGGATCAGCTTCATTTTTCTTAGCCAACGGCGAAATTTCGACCGGATGTCCATATACAAAGGTAGGCTGAATCAACGTTTCTTCTACAAACTGCTCGAAGAAAGCATTTAAAATGTGGCCAAAGGTCATGTGCGGCTCTACCGGAACCTTATGCTCTTTTGCCAGACGATGTGCTTCCTCATCACTCATTTGCACGCCGAAATCAACGCCGGTTACTTCCTTCACCGCATCCACCATTGAAACACGCCGCCACTCTGGCTTCAGATTAACCTCATGGCCTTGGTAATTAACCACCTGAGTACCCAGCACTTCTTGAGCAATGTGAGCGATCATATTTTCCGTTAAAGCCATGATATCCTTATAGTCAGCATAAGCCTCATAAAGCTCAATCATTGTAAATTCCGGATTATGGCGCGTGGAAATACCCTCGTTGCGGTAGACGCGTCCGATCTCATAAACCTTCTCCAACCCGCCGACAATCAGGCGTTTCAAATGAAGCTCGATTGCAATACGCATGTACAACTGCATGTCCAGTGCATTGTGGTGCGTAATGAACGGACGAGCTGCTGCTCCCCCGGCAATATTATGGAGAGTTGGCGTTTCTACCTCCAGGTAACCCAGCGAGTCCAGATAACGGCGCATCGATTGGATAATGCGGGAGCGCTTAATGAAGGTCTGCTGTACTTCGGGATTTACGATCAAGTCCACATAACGCTGACGATAACGCAGTTCAACATCCTTCAGGCCATGATACTTGTCCGGCAACGGGTAAAGGGATTTCGACAACACTTCCAAATCCAGCACCTTAATGGTCGTTTCTCCGGTCTTGGTCTTGAATACCTCCCCCGTCACCCCAACGATGTCCCCTAAATCCAAAATACTGAAAGCTTCATATTTCGTTTCAGGGATACTGTCTTTGCGGACATAGATTTGAATTTTCCCGGATAAGTCCTGTACATGCCCAAAGCTGGCTTTACCCATGGTGCGTTTAGCCATTAGGCGTCCTGCGATGGATACCTTCACAGCCTTCTCTTCCAATTCCTCTTTAGACAAGCTGTCATACTTGGCAAGAATTTCTCCTGACATATCGGTACGCTCATACTTTTTACCGAAAGGATCGATGCCAAGTCCACGCAACTCGTCCAATTTGGCGCGGCGAATTTGCAGCAGTTCGCTAATCTCCACAACTTCTTCGTTGTTGTTCATTTCCTCGCTCATAGCCTTGCTCCACTCCTTATTACTGCTTTATTAGGTCCACAAACAAAAGAAACAGTGAAAGAAGCTTCCGCGGTGGAAGCTTCTTTCAAGCGCTAATTCCGGCTTACTTCTTAATGTCTACAATTTTATATTGAATCACGCCAGCGGGAACCGTTACATCCACCACAGCGCCTTTTTTCTTACCAAGAATCGCTTTGCCCACCGGACTTTCATTGGAGATCTTGTTCTGCATCGGATCAGATTCCGCTGTTCCAACAATCGCATACTCCATAGTGTCGCCGAACTCCAAATCCTCAACCGTCACAATGGAGCCGATGCTTACCGTGTCTGTGTCGATTTCATCGTTGTTAATGATACGAGCATTACGCAGCATTTTCTCCAGGGTAATGATACGACCTTCAATGAAGGCCTGCTCGTTTTTGGCATCCTCGTATTCCGAGTTTTCACTGATATCCCCATAGCCGATAGCTACTTTGATCCGTTCGGCTACCTCGCGGCGCTTCACAGATTTCAGATTTTCCAATTCTTCTTCCAGTCTCTTCAGACCGTCCTGGGTAAGGATAACTTCTTTATCACTCATCTCAACCGATTCTCCTGTCATGGAAAAAAATTTTCGCACGGTGCGTGCGGCACCCGAAAACCTTCCTGGAAATGAACTCTCCCTCAGGAATGTTCCTTTGCCTTCCACTGCCGCTCAGGTGCTTGGAAGCGCTCGCCTCCGGCAGCAATGGACGTTTTGCATGATGATTCATTGTATATATCATATGCGCGATGTTGTGACGGTCAGACCAACGCGAATAGGAAAGTCGACCTCTGAGGCGAATTTATATTGTGAAATTATAGGTGAACGGGTCTCAAATGTCAATGACACCGGAAATTGCATATGTAAACGTTTTATGAAAAAGGGAGGACTCCTAGAAAACAAGAGCCCCCCTATTCAGTTCATGTCAGGCCGATACCTCATCCCGCGTTGTCTCCAGCACAAGGTCACCCACAAAAGTCTCAAGAATCCGCACCATCTCATCACGCCGGGTTTCTTCCATGATTAAGTCCTTGATGCGCGCAGCCCCTTTCAGACCTTTTAGATACCAGGCAAGATGCTTGCGCATTTCTCGAACGGCGACATGCTCGCCCTTCAAGGCGGCCAACCGATCCATATGAAGGATAGCAATCCGAATCTTCTCGTCCGCAGATGGCTCTGGAAGCAATTCACCCGTCTTCAAATACTCTACAGTACGGTAAAGCATCCATGGGTTCCCCAAAGCACCCCGACCGATCATAACCCCATCGCAGCCTGTCTCCTCCAGCATGCGCTTGGCATCCTCGGGAGTCTGGACGTCACCATTGCCGATGACCGGAATCGAAACGGCTTCCTTCGCTTGCCGGATGTAGCCCCAGTCCGCCTTACCCGTGTAAAGCTGCTCACGTGTCCGCCCATGCACACTGACTGCCTTCCCGCCAGCCTGCTCTACCGCCTTGGCGTTGTCTACGACGTAGATATGTTCTGCATCCCAGCCAATGCGCATCTTGACGGTAACCGGCTTGCTAACCGCATCCACGACAGCCGATACCATTTCGTAAATTTTACTCGGCTCCAACAGCCAGCGTGCACCTGCATCGCATTTTGTCACTTTCGGCACCGGGCAACCCATGTTAATGTCGATAATATCCGCATTGGTCTCCTGGTCGACGACTTTGGCCGCCTCCACCAACGATTTTCGGTCTCCGCCAAAGATTTGCAGGCTTAGCGGCTTCTCCCGCTCATCGACAAACAACATTTCCTGTGTACGTTTGTTGCCGTGGATAATCGCTTTGTCGCTTACCATCTCGGCGCAGACCAGCCCTGTCCCGAACTCCTTGGCAATCAAGCGGAATGCCGGATTGCAGACACCCGCCATAGGAGCGAGCACGACCTGATTCTTCATTTCAATATCGCCAATCTTCAGCAAGATGGTTCCCTCCTCTGACCTTATAGTCAAGTTGTGCCTGCAACGCAGGCGTTACTATTCCGGCTTCAACTCCGTTAGGGGAATACCCAAACAATCCGAAATTTTAGTTAAAATTTGATCATCCGGGCGGCGGTTTCCCCGCTCTATCGCTCCCAAGACTGCAAGCGATATACCGGATTTCTCAGCCAACTGCTGCTGAGTGTAGCCCTTTAGCTTTCGGAAAGCGCGGATGCGCTGTGCCAGTTGTATGTTTTCCAAAACCGGACGCCTTCCTTTCCGTCAATGGTGCCAAGCGCACGATGAATATTCTCATACAGCCCGGAAGGCTCTCCTTCCGGAACGATATCCGATAAGGGAATCAGCACGAAGGCACGCTCCATCATGCGGGGATGCGGCAAGGTCAGCGAGGCGGTATTCATTTCCCGTCCTCCAACCCAAAGCAAGTCCAGATCTACTGTTCGTGGCCCGAAACGAATTTTGCGCTCCCGACCAAGTCGCTGTTCAACATCAAGCATGACGGATAGCAGTTCCTCGGGAGCAAGCGTAGTCCGAAGAGCAGCCGCCATATTGACAAAGCAAGGCTGATCCAGATAACCTACCGGATCGGTCTCATATAAATGTGAGCCTCGCAGGACCTTGATTTCGGGATGCTCCTGCAAAGCAGTGATGGCCTTCATCAAAGTAGCCTCACGGTCTCCCAAATTGGCGCCCAAAGCAATATAAGCCTCTGAAAACTCAGAGGTAGAAGATGTACTCATACAGAGTTCTCACTTTCTTGAACGGTGCAGCTTCACAGTCACGCCCTCAAAATGAATATCAAATGGAGGATGCGGTTTGGTCACCTGAACCGTTAAAGCATCTACCCTAGTATAAGTGTCCAAAACAGCAGATGCAATATGCTCAGCTAACGCTTCGATTAATTTGAAGCTTTTATTCTGGACGATTCCTTGCACCAGTTCATGCACTTCGGCATAATTTACCGTCTGCGACAGATCATCATCTATCCCTGCCGCGCGTAAATCAAGCTCTAATTCCAGGTCTACGTAAAACCGCTGGCCCAGCTTTCGTTCCTCTTCAAATACGCCGTGGTATCCGTAATATTCCATGCGGTGCAGCACCATTTTATCCATACAATCAGCCCCTTTTCCAGCCATTCAATATAAGTTGAACAAATGATGCGTCTCTAGAATCATTTTTCTCGTAATTTAACTAAGTGTAGAGCATAGCATCGCACATACGTGCGGTCTGTTTTATTTCCTTGACATCATGGACGCGAACAATCTGACAGCCTTGGGCAATACCCAGCGCTACGGTTGCTGCCGTTCCCATAACAACCTCATCCACAGGCAAATCAAGTGCGGTGCGAATAAACCGCTTGCGAGATGTACCTAGCAGCAATGGAAAGCCAAGCCCGGCCAATTGGTCCAGGTTAGCCATCACCTCCAGGTTCTCTCCATAATCTTTAGCAAACCCAATACCCGGGTCCAAAATAATTCGCTCATCACTCACGCCAGCCCTTTTGGCCAATTCCACACTTTCCAGTAAATCCGCAGTAACATCGCTCATCAAATCACCGTAAGCCCGATCCGGCCGATTGTGCATGAGAATGACCGGGCAGCCAAACTGAGCAGCTACCTGCGCGATGCGCGGCTCAGCCTTGAAACCCCACACATCATTAATGAGATGGGCTCCGGCCCGCAGTGCTTCCTCGGCTACCTGAGCTTTATAAGTATCCACGGATAAAGGAGCCTGCGGCATCTCGCGATGGAGTTTCTCTACAACAGGGATTACGCGCGCCAACTCTTCCTGCTCGGTCACCGGTTCATGCCCCGGGCGTGTCGACTCGCCCCCGATATCAATGATATCCGCTCCGGCTAGAAGCATTTCCCGGGCATGCTGCAACGCATGCTCTACCTGGTTATACCGCCCGCCATCCGAGAAAGAATCCGGGGTAACGTTAAGAATTCCCATAATTAAGGTGCGCTCCCCCAGCGTGAGAGACGCCTCTCCCATCCGATAGCTGCGTTTATACCACTCAGGTCGCATCAGGATCCCTCGCTTTCTCCCTATAATCTCCCAGCAAACGGCTTGTGATCGGTCCGATGTGTCCTTCACCCACAATATGGGAGCGAGGTAGTAATTCTCCCGTCTCTGGTTCTGCCCCACTTACCGTCCACCACAGCTCTGTAATGGGCACAAGTTCCTGAATTGAGTTCGTCATAAACACTTCATCCGCATTCAACAAACGGCTCCAGGTATAGCGGCCTTCCTCTACTTTCACCCCTTGCCTTGCGGCCAATTCCAGGATCACGGCACGCGTAATCCCGGGCAGGATGCCTGTCCCAATGTCAGGCGTATACAGTGTCCGTCCCTCTACGAAAAACAAGTTGCTGACCACACCCTCGGCCAGACTATCATCCGCTGTCAATTGCAAGCCCTCCGCAGGAATGCGAGAAGAACTTGTGGCAGAAACCGCCGAGGATAGTCTGATCGCCTCTAGCTGTACCAGCTCCCGCTTGGCAAGCATACTGTTCATATAATGCAGTGATTTAAGGCGAAGCTCACCCTCCGGCGTATTCCGCCGTGTCGTCAGTCTCCACAACGGCTTGCCCTTGGTATACAGCGCCGCTCTCGTCTCCGGGAGCGGTTTCACATAAATGATAATCCGCGGCTTGGCATAATTGCCTACAGGCAAGCCCAGCGGCCCATCTCCTGCGGTTACGGTATACCGAATATAGCCCTCATTCAGTCCGTTCAGCCTCAACAACCCAATGATCTCAGCGGTAATATCCTCGGGCTTGGCGGCAAATTCTATGCCAAGCGTACGGCATCCCGTCTGAAGCCGCTGAATATGCCGCTCCAGCAAAAATGGGCGGCCGCCATAGGTGCGGAACGTCTCGAACAGACCGATCCCGTACATCAAGCCGTGATCCATCACAGAGATCACGGCTTGATCTGCTGGGGTCGGAACACCGTCCACCCCGATATAATTCATCCTCTCGCTTCCACCTTACGACTCAGAAAATTACGCAGGATCTGATGCCCATGATCCGTAATAATGGATTCGGGATGGAACTGAACCCCCTCCACCGCATAGGTTTTGTGGCGCAACCCCATAATCTCACCCTCCGCGGTTTCCGCGGTAATCTCCAGGCACTCGGGTAAGCTGTCCCGCTCCACGATCAAGGAATGATACCGAGTCGCCGTAAAGGGGGAAGGCAATCCAGCGAATACAGATTCCCCTTGATGAAGGATTGGGGACGTCTTGCCGTGCATCAGCCGCTCGGCGCGAATGACCCGACCACCAAAGGCTTGACCAATGGCCTGATGACCAAGGCATACACCAAAGATGGGGATGACTCCCTTAAAGCGTTCAATTAGGTCCAGGGAAATTCCCGCCTCGCTTGGCGTACATGGACCCGGTGATATTAAAATATGATCAGGCCGCAAAGCCTCAATACCCGCAAGATCAATCTCATCATTGCGGCGGACAGTCACTTCCTCGCCTAGCTCGCCTAAATACTGTACCAGGTTATACGTAAAAGAATCATAATTGTCGATAACCAAAATCATCTCGTCTCATCTCCTGTCCTGGGCTTTGTCCGGCACGCCTTCACTATGTCGAACCGCCAGAGCAATGGCTCTGGCTTTGTTATGGCACTCTCTAAACTCACGATAAGGCACGGAATCGATAACGATGCCGGCACCTGCTTGTACGTATCCGACACCATCCTTAGCCACCAGCGTACGTATAATAATATTTAATTCCATATTGCCGCTGTAGTCAATCCATCCCATAGCACCCGTATAGGCTCCCCGAGTGACCGGTTCCAATTCCTCGATAATTTCCATGGTTCGTACCTTGGGTGCTCCTGTAATCGTACCGCCCGGAAATACAGCAGCTATCACATTGTAGATCGTCTGGTCCCCCCGCAAACGTCCTTCAACCTCAGAGACCAGATGCATGACATGGGAATACCGTTCAATGGCATACAGCTCGCTTGCCCGAACAGTGCCATAGGCGGCCACACGGCCGATATCATTGCGGAGTAAATCGACCAGCATAATATGCTCGGCCAATTCCTTCTCATTGCTCCTGAGCTCCTCCTCCATACGCTGGTCCTCCTCCGGGGTATGACCGCGCCGGCGCGTACCAGCAATCGGCCTAGTGCTGATCAACCCTTGCTCCACCTTCACCAGCAGTTCGGGCGAAGCAGATACCAACTGAAAGTCAGGGAAACGAAGCAATCCCATATACGGGGACGGATTCATCCGGCGAAGCTGCTCGTATATCCGCTCTGGAGCAGTCTGCAAGGGGAAGGCTTGTCTGAGCGATAAATTGACCTGAAACACATCGCCAGCACGGATATAGTCCTGTACTCGCCCCACAGCGTCTTCAAATACCTGCCGGGACATGGACACCCCTAAACGATATTGTTCCAAGGCTTCATCACTCATTAGGGAATCTGGTGAAGAAAACTCGTTCAAATACTGAAACGACTCGATTTCTCCACCACTGCACCCTCGGCTTATCCTCTGCCAGCGATCCAGCATCCCGATAGCTCGCTGCTCCGCTTGTAGAAACGTTTGTCTCCAGCTACCTATCGATGGTGAGACCTCTTCACAACCAGCATAAACGATACAATGCAAGATGCTTAATTTCTGGTCAATGACCCAAAGCTCATCCAGGCGCATCCACACGTAATCATCCAGACCGAGGTCATCCTGAGCCCGGGACGGCAAGCGTTCCAGTGAACGAGCGACGTCATAACCCAAATAGCCTACCGCTCCGCCGCTGAATTTGGGCAGTCCAGGGAGCCGGGGCGATTGATATGGCTTCATCCATTCTTCCAGCAGCTTCAAGGGCTCACCTTGCACATCCTCTTGCTTCCCTGACAGCAGTTCAAAGACAGTCGCTGTATTCCCTTTGCCCCGAAGTACGGAGACGGGGTTCAAGCCCAAAAAAGTGTATCGACCGCCCTTGCCGCTCTCCAGTACAAAGGAATACGGACTAGCTTCCTGCCAGGCCCTGCTCCAAGCATCGGGCAACTTCGCTGAGGGCAAGGATATGCTTACCGCGTGCGGCAGCAATGTCCATGTTCCTTCCTCCACCCACTTTTCCCACTGCTCCCATGTCGTTATCTGTTCCATCAGCAGCTTAAACCCTCCAAATGTGTATATCTCAGATGTTGAGAAAGACCAGACCACTCTCTCAACGGTCTGATAGCCAGCCTCTATTGCTAGCTAGTATACTAGATGACATCCCGGTTTGAAAATGAAAATATTACAGTGCATATTCAAAAAGTCGGGTTTACAGGACCAAGAAGGTTGGATAAAGCCAGGGACTGAGTAGCAGAGCTACACGTTTTCGTAGAAAACGGCTTCGGAAGCATGGATACGTGAGCAACAAAAAGTTTCTGTAGAAACATACTACGGAAGCCTACGCTTGGACCGGCTGAATTCAAGATTCGATGTCGAATATACTCCTAGGACAACTCCGTCCTGGGAAGACGACTTTTGAAAAACCTCTAAAAAATAAAATACCCCGTATTTGTTCCGGAAATTCCGGAACAAATACGGGGCTTACCCGGCATAATCTTCAGGGGAGCCCTGACTAGCTTATGCCTCGAAATTATAAAGCGGCGTGCTGAGATAACGTTCGCCATTACTTGGAATGATGGCTACGACGCGCTTGCCCTTGCCGAGCTCCTTAGCTACCTTCAGTGCAGCAAATACGGCTGCGCCGGAGGAGATACCTGACAGAATACCTTCTTCCTTGGCTACAGTCCGGGCTTGTTCAAAGGCCTGATCATTCTCGACATGTACGATCTCGTCATAAATCTCCCGGTTCAAAATCTCCGGTACAAAGTTAGCTCCAAGCCCTTGAATTTTGTGTGGACCTGGCTTGCCACCCGCCAAAATAGGCGATCCTGCCGGCTCTACCGCATAGATCTTCACATCCGGGAAGCGCTTCTTCAATACTTCACCGGCACCGCTAATCGTACCACCTGTACCGATACCTGCAACAAACGCATCCAGGCGCCCATCCAGCGACTCAATCGCCTCTACAATCTCAGGTCCTGTCGTCTCACGGTGAATCTTCACATTGGCTTGATTTCTGAACTGGTCCGCCAGAAAATAGTCCGGATGAGCCGCGAGCAGCTCCTCAGCCTTCTTAACCGCTCCGTTCATCCCTTCGGACCCCGGTGTCAATACCAGTTCTGCTCCATAGGCACGCAGCAGATTGCGACGCTCCAGACTCATCGTCTCAGGCATAACAATAACCGCCTTATATCCCTTGGCCGCTGCAACCATCGCCAGACCGATTCCCGTGTTGCCGCTGGTAGCTTCAATAATGGTGCCGCCTTCCTTCAGCTTACCCGTTTTCTCGGCCTCCTCTATAATGCTAATAGCAATCCGGTCCTTAACACTGGAGCCGGGGTTTTGATACTCCAATTTGACGTAAATTTCCGCGCTGTCCTCCGGAACGATTCGGTTCAAGCGAACCAACGGCGTATTGCCAATCAAATCCGTTACACTGTTTACAACTTTGGCCATATTAAATATCCTCCCTTATATGTGTTGCTGTCATTTATATCCGATCAATTAAGTTGGTTTTCTGTTTATTATCTTAACAACCCCGATCGGAGTTGTCAAGAAAAGTCATAAAAAAATACTTTGCAGCCAAGGGTTTCCTTACCCGCAAAGCATACTTTTTTATCCTGTGTTACTCTTCCCTT
This sequence comes from Paenibacillus sanguinis 2301083 = DSM 16941, assembly GCF_000374825.1. GTDB lineage: Bacteria > Bacillota > Bacilli > Paenibacillales > Paenibacillaceae > Fontibacillus > Fontibacillus sanguinis. The sequence goes on along the minus strand of NZ_KB895392.1, from coordinate 57,889 downwards.
ATCGGCTTTCCTACTTGCTCGATCAAGCTATCAATTTCCTCAGGAGTGAAGACATAAGCCTCATTACAGAAATCACATATCACTTCGGCCTCTTTGCCTTCATCACGCAATTCCATTAATTCCTGCTTGCCCAAGCTGATTAGCGTGCTTTCCACTCTTTCCCGCGAACAGCTACACGAGAAGACGATGTCCATTTCCTCCAATACCTGTACATCCGGCAATATCCATCTCAGCATTTCCTCTAGCTCCAAGCCCTGGTCCAGCAATGAAGTCACTGGCGGAAGCTGGCCTACGGCACGCTCAATTTCATCAATTTCTTCATCCTTTAACCCCGGCAGCAATTGAATAATAAAGCCACCCGCGACAATAACGGAGTTATCGACATCCACCAATACGCCCAGACCTACCGCCGACGGAGTTTGCTCCGATACAGCAAAATAGTAAGTGAAATCCTCGCCCAGTTCGCCGGAGATCAAAGGGACACTGCCCCGGTATGGCTCCTTCAAGCCTAAATCCTTGGTAACGTTGATAAAGCCTTCGGTCCCTACGGCCCCGCGCACATCCAATTTGCCCTGGCTATTGCTTGGCAACTGTACATGAGGGTTCTTAACATAGCCTCGAACCTCGCCACGCGCATTGGCATCCACGACTATTTGCCCAACAGGCCCATCGCCTTTGACTTGTATTGTTAACTTCTCATCACCCTTCAGCATCGCGCCCATCATGGCGCCAGCCGATAATGTGCGGCCAAAAGCTGCGGTTGTGGTGGGATAAGTATCATGACGGCGGCGCAATTCTTCCACCAATTCTGTGGTCCGTACCGCGAATGCACGCACCTTGCCTCCCATGGCAATCCCCCGAATCAACCGATCCTTTTTCTTGTTTATGCTAGAGTCCATCGCTTGGACCTCCTTCCCGATTATTGATTCCGTTCATAAATGAGACGAAGCCCCTCCAGCGTAAGCTGAGAATTGACCTCTTCAATCGTGCGGGTCTCACTGGCAATCAGCTCAGCCAAGCCGCCCGTGGCTACTACCTTCGGTTTGGCATTCATCTCGCGGGCAATACGTTCCACGATCCCATCCACCTGACCGGCATAGCCGAAAATAATACCCGCTTGCATGGCATGCACGGTGTTCCGCCCAATGACCTTCTTTGGCTTCTCCAATTCAATACGCGGCAGCTTGGAAGCTCGTTGGTAAAGTGCCTCGGTGGAAATTCCAATTCCCGGTACAATGGCTCCTCCCAAATAGCTGCCCTCGGCATCAATGCAATCAAAGGTTGTAGCCGTTCCGAAGTCGACAACAACAAGGGGTCCCCCGTATTGCTCAATGGCAGCCACGGCGTTAACAATCCGATCGGCGCCTACCTCGCGGGGATTCTCATAACGCAGGTTAAGTCCCGTTTTGATGCCAGGTCCTACGATTAGCGGCTTGCGGCGCAAATATTTCACACACAGCTCCTCCAGCGCATGCATCAATGGAGGGACTACAGAGGATATAATAACTCCCTCAATCTCGCTTTCGTGGATTCGGGCCATGTCAAATAAATTATGAATCAGGACGCCGTATTCATCCACCGTCGCCTGGCGATTGGTGCTGATACGGAAATGGTGGAGCAGCTCCTTGCCCCGATACACCCCTAATACGATATTGGTATTGCCTACATCGACTACAAGGAACATCGGCTGGTTAACCCTCCTTCTTAGCGTTCAGATCCAGACTGATATCCAGGCTCTCGAACGAATACGTCAGCCGTCCGACGGAAATGACATCCACACCACTCTCGGCGATGTCGCGAATGGTCTCCAGCGATACGTTGCCGGAGGCTTCGACGATCACATGCGGCGCCACTTGCTTGATTCGATGAACCGCTTCCTTCATGAGCACAGGCGCCATGTTATCCAGCATAATAATGTCAGCGCCCGCCTGCAAGGCTTCATTCACCTGCTCCAGATTCTCCGTCTCCACTTCGATCGTCATCGTATGCGGAATAGCGGCGCGAGCACGGCTGACCGCCTGGGCAATACCGCCAGCTCCCTTAATATGATTATCCTTAATCATCACCGCATCATACAACCCGAAGCGGTGATTCGCTCCGCCCCCGGTACGCACCGCATATTTCTCCAGCATCCGGTGGCCCGGAGTCGTCTTGCGCGTATCCACCAGCCGTGTTGGCAATCCCCCCAGCGCTTCCACGAAAGTACGTGTACGCGTAGCAATGCCCGACATCCGTTGCAGCAAGTTCAGGGCCAGTCGCTCTCCGGTCAAAATCCGGTGTGTGCTGCCCTCCACTTCGGCAATTACGGTCCCCTTCTCCACTCGCTGACCGTCCTTCACAAGCGGTGTAAAGCGAAGGCTGGGGTCTACGATTTCAAACACCAGACGGGCCGCTGGCATTCCGGCAATGACCCCATCTTGTTTGGCGTGAATAATCCCCTTTGACTCGTGACCTGTCGGAATCGTTACGGCGGTTGTGACGTCGCCGGAGCCTACATCCTCTTGCAGCCAACCGCGAATACAGCGGGCTATCTCTTCATTATATCCGTTAAACATCATCGCTAACTTCCTCCATCATTCCTTTTTCCCGCTGCCATTGAAGATGCTTGAGCCACTTCTCGTCGCCGCGCTCCGGAAAGTCCTCGCGGTAATGACCACCCCGGCTTTCTTCCCGTACCAACGCCGACTGGGTTAATAGCAGCGCACAAGTTAGCATATTTGCGTATTCCCAGTGCTCCCGGGTACGAAGGGATTGGCCGAAAATCGGAATCTGCCGTTCCAATTCTTGAATGGCCTTGGCAAGCTCTTCTCCCGTACGGCGCAATCCGACCCGGCGAACCATCACCTTTTGCAGTTCAAGCCGTTTGGCCGTCATGGACACCGGAGCATCCTCTATACGCCCTCCCTGATAGGAGATCGCTTCCCCTGTGCGAGTCAACGGCGACAACTGGCTAATTTGTTCAATGATGCGTCTTCCAAACACCACTGCTTCAGATAGCGAGTTGCTGGCCAGACGGTTGGCTCCGTGTACTCCGGTGGACGAAACCTCCCCGCAGGCAAACAGGCGATTCACACTGGTCTCCCCGTGCTGTCCTGTCCGAACTCCCCCCATCATATAATGCGCGGCCGGGGCGACCGGAATCCAATCATTGGTCATATCCAGCCCATAGCTCATACACGTTTCATAGATTGTCGGAAAACGACGCCTTACCAATTCGGGGTCTTCATGGGTAATATCCAGATACGCCATGCTTGCACCCGTAGCCTCCATCTCGCTTACGATGGCCCGCGCCACAATATCCCGTGGAGCCAGCTCCATCAGCTCATGGTATTTGCTCATAAAGCGCTCGCCTTTAATATTGCGCAGCACAGCACCTTCGCCGCGAACAGCCTCGGAGATCAAAAATCTCGGTGCACCTGGGTAGCAAAGGGCCGTCGGGTGAAATTGAATAAATTCCATGTCCCGAACTACGGCACCTGCTCGGTAAGCAATCGCCACGCCATCCCCGGTGGCTACCTCCGGATTGGTTGTATACCGGTACAACTGTCCGGCACCCCCGGAGCATAGAACTGTTGCCTTGGCACGCAGGAATAATTGTTGCCCGTCAGGTCGCTCAACTAGTGCACCTAGACACTCGTTAGCTTCGGTCATTAAATCAATTACATAATGATTTTCCCACACTTCGATATGAGGATGCGAGGCAACCTGAGCCGATAAGGCTCGTACAATTTCATAACCTGTTGCATCGCCATTCGCATGCAATATCCGGCGGTGGCTATGCGCACCTTCCCGCGTCAACGCTAGCTCCCCATTCTCCAGATCAAATAAGGTGCCCATCGCCATCAATTCTCTGACGCCCTCAGGCCCTTCATTTGCCAGAATGTCTACCGCAGTTGAGGAACAAAGGCCCGCCCCCGCCAGCAGAGTATCCTGACGGTGATAAGCGGGCGAATCCTCTTCGGAAATCACCGCAGCAATCCCGCCTTGTGCATAACGGGTGTTGCTGTCCAGCAGCGATTTCTTGGTGATCATAATTACACGATGATGCTCACTGGCCTTAATGGCTGTGAACAGGCCAGCAATGCCCGAGCCAATGACAATAACATCCGTATCAACTTTGGGCAGCTTGCCAAGCTCAAAATCAGTCAAATATTGTGGAATCACGATTCGTCACCTATCTTAGACAAGAGAGTAGCGCATGCTATTGAACCTGCAGCATGCGCTCTAGAGATAATCTGGCTTTATCGGCAACGACCGGTGGTACATAAATCTGCGGTTGCATTGTCTCCAGACATTTGACCAGCTTCTTCAAATTGTTAACCTTCATATTAGGACACACCAGGAATTTAGTGGCAAAATGAAATTCTTTATCCGGGCTATCCAAACGGAGCTGATATCCGGTTCCATCCTCGGTGCCCACGATAAACTGCTTGGCAGAAGAATTTTTACAATAATTTAAAATTGCCGTAGTGCTGCCTACAAAGTCTCCCATCTCCACAACCTCAGGGCGGCACTCCGGGTGCACTACAAATTCAGCATTTGGATATTTAGCCTTCATTTCGACCACATCTTTAACCGTCAGCATATCATGCGTGTTGCAGTAACCTTCCCAAATAATCAGCTTCTTGTCTGTATGCTGCTGTACATAGTGGCCCAGGTTCTTGTCCGGTACCCAGATAATTTCATCTGCGTCCACGGAATTAATCACTTGAACGGCATTGGATGACGTACAGCAGATATCCGTCTCCGCCTTAACATCAGCCGATGAGTTAATATAAGTCACGACCTTGGCTTTGGGATGCTGGGCCTTTAGCTTCCGCAAGCCATCCACGTTAACCATATCCGCCATGGGACAACCGGCCCGTTCATCCGGAATAAGCACGGTCTTGCCAGGCGCCAGAATTTTGGCACTTTCCCCCATGAAATGTACACCACAGAAGACAATGGTCTCCGCATCTGTAGAAGCCGCCTTCTGGGCGAGTAGAAAAGAATCGCCACGAAAATCAGCCACCTCTTGAATTTCATCACGCTGATAATAATGCGCCAATATAATTGCGTTGCGTTCCTTTTTTAGCTGAGCCAGCCTTTCACGCAGTTCACGATTCATTTCCGCTTTCCGCTCTAGTGCTAAAGCCTCCACCTGAATTCCTCCCCCATAAGGTGCTTGACTTGTAGCAACGGTAACCCGCTGCTTCCCGTCCCTCTCGCATCGGCTGGCTTCTATTCTCTATACGCCACTCTTCCGCATCATCTTACAAGAACGTATCAAATTTCACACGGTGTTTAAGAACTAATTTACACAACGTCCATGACACTGTCAATGTACCAGAGAGGAGCGGATACCGGTGCTATCCTTGATTTTTGGCAGGAAAACCAGCATTACCACGCAGATACGACGATTGAGCATTTATCTAAAATTTTTAGCTTTCTGATGTCTTATGTAAGATGCAAAAAAGAATAGGGCCATTGCGGCCTTATTCTTAACTCGTTACTACTCTAATTACTATAAATAACGTGAAATAAATAAAAGTGAATACACCAATAGGGATTTTAGTTCTAGTACATATTTTTTTGATCACAATCCCTAAATAAGGATTAACATATTGATACAATAGGATAATTAAAACGAACTGAATGAGTCCAACAATAATGATATTTTTAAACGTAAATAATAAAAAATGATCTAGTCCCAAAAAAACAATCGTAATACTGACAAAGTTCCAGAAATTTGAATAGGAGTTATTTCTGTCAGCTTTCTCAACATTCTTCATAATGTAGTCCCCACTATTTGTCTTCCAATTTGCAAGTTTCAGATCCAACCTGGCCATATTCAGCACTAATAGTTAGTTAGATTGAGTACCTCATCGAGTTTAAAATAACCCATTATGTTCATATACCCTTATAGCATAAAAACGCAAGATGTTGGGATTTACATCACGAACATCTTGCGTTTTTTTAATGTATATAGTCATAGCCTTTATACCGTTGGCGTACTGCCTCCGTTATGGGAACCTTTATCGTCATCCGCATCAGGGTTCGTTCCCTCGGATGCCCCGTCGCCTGCCGCACCTTCTGGTGCATCGTTGGGAATATCTCCCGCAGGTGCGGAAGATGTCGTATCCTCAGGTTTGCCCTGAATGCGAACACGCACATCGCCCAGACTATCGACGGTTGGTTCGCCGGATTCCGAAGAACCGCTATCTCCACGCGGAACACTTTCGTAGCCTTCCAGTGAACCGTTCTCGATCAGGTACTTGATCTGATCCAGTTCCAACGTTTCCACTTCAAGCAGTGTTTCCGCAATGAGTCGAACTTCCCGAGCATGCTCGGTTAGCAGTGCACGACAACGTTCATACGATTCATTAATAAAACGTTGCATCTCTTGGTCGATATCATAAGCGATTTGATCGCTATAGTTCTGCTCATGCCCGATATCACGGCCCAAGAATACCTGGCCTTGGGATGTGCCGAACTGCATCGGTCCAAGCTTCTCGCTCATCCCGTATTCAACGATCATGCTACGCACAATGCTAGTTGCTTGCTGGAAGTCGCTATATGCACCGGTACCAATTTCACCGATGTAGATTTCCTCCGATACGCGTCCGCCAAGCAGGCCGGTCACTCTATCCAGCAATTCGTTTTTCGTAGCAAGCATACGATCTTCCTTCGGCAGCATAATAACATACCCGCCAGCGCGTCCCCGCGGAATAATCGTAACCTTGTGTACCATATCGGCATGCTCCAGATAGTAACCAACAATAGTATGACCCGCTTCGTGATAAGCAACGATACGCTTCTCGCGGTCGCTGATCACGCGGCTGCGCTTCTCTGTACCCACGATTACCCGGTCAATTGCTTCATCGACTTCCCGCATGGAGATGTCTTTCCGGTTCCGCCGCGCTGCAAGCAACGCCGCCTCATTCAGCAGATTCTCCAGATCGGCACCGGTAAAACCGGTGGTCCGCTTCGCAATGACATCCAGACGGACGTCCTTGGTCAACGGCTTGTTGCGTGCATGAACCTTCAACACCGCTTCGCGTCCCTTGACATCCGGACGGTCTACTGTAATTTGACGGTCAAAACGTCCCGGACGCAGCAAGGCAGGATCCAAAATATCCGCACGGTTCGTAGCGGCTATCATGATAATGCCTTCGTTGCCACCGAAACCATCCATCTCTACAAGCAATTGGTTCAACGTTTGTTCACGTTCATCGTGACCGCCGCCCAGACCGGCGCCACGCTGACGTCCAACCGCATCGATTTCATCGATAAAGATAATACATGGCGCATTCTTCTTCGCATTCTCGAACAAATCGCGAACACGTGATGCCCCGACCCCAACGAACATTTCCACGAAATCGGAACCGGAAATACTAAAGAACGGAACTCCGGCTTCACCCGCAACGGCGCGAGCCAAGAGGGTTTTACCTGTCCCCGGAGGACCTACGAGCAGAACGCCCTTTGGAATTCTGGCGCCCACTGCAGAGAACTTCCGCGGATCTTTCAGAAACTCAACAACCTCCACCAATTCCTGCTTCTCTTCGTCAGCCCCGGCCACATCTTCAAAGGTAACCTTCTTCTTCTCTTCATTGTAAAGACGCGCCCGGCTCTTGCCAAAGTTCATTACTTTGCCGCCGCCACCCTGCGCCTGATTGAACAGGAAGAAGAACAAGATGAACATAATCGCCAGCGGTATGATCGATGTCAGGAAGGTCAGCCAAATACTTTCCCCCCGCATCTTCTCCCAGTTAACCTCAAAACCGTTTTGTTCACTCAGGTCGGTAATTTCCTTCAACACATTCTCGTCATAAGGAACATACAGCGAGAACCTCTTTGTTTTCGCATCCCCAACCTCTTGTTTATATTCACCGGTTACCAGATAAGCATAACCGTCGAATTTACCGGTTAGTTCATTCACATTGTTATCCTTCAACTGCTGACGCAGTTCGGTATAACTAGGGGTGACAGTCGCTTCTTGTCCGCCGTTGAGGAATTGGACGATGCCCACCACGACTAAGAAAAGTATCAAATAAAAACCAGAATTCCGGATGAACCGATTCATCCCCTACCTCCTCTCAAGACCTTTAGTTATTTTAACATAGCCACTCTCGCGATTTCAAAACTCCGGCGAGTGGTTGTTTGCCCTAACAGGGCGCTGAGATTAATGGGTGTAAATTTCAGATTTCAACACGCCAATAAAAGGAAGATTACGGTATTTCTCCGCATAGTCAAGACCGTAGCCGACCACAAAGGCATCAGGCAGTACAAACCCCGACAGATCGGCCTCCAGCTTTACAGTACGGCGTGCAGGCTTGTCAAACAGCGTTACGATTTTGACAGATTGTACGTTGCGCCGCTCCAAAACATCGACCAAATAGCTTAGCGTTAACCCGCTGTCGATGATATCCTCCACAATCAACACATCGCGCCCTTCTACCGAGCTGTCCAGATCCTTGATGATCTTTACTTCTCCCGAGGAACGGGTCGAAGCCCCATAGCTGGAAACAGCCATGAAATCAAGCTCGATGGGTACGGTGATCTCTTTAACCAAGTCAGCCATAAAAATAAAAGCGCCCTTCAGAATACAGATGACCAGCGGGTTCCGGCCCGCATATTCCTCGCTCAGTTGTTTGCCAAGCAACGCAACCTTCTCCTGTATCTGTTCCTTTGTAATCAGCACTTCTTGAATATCGTTTAGCAAAATAAGTGAACCCCCTACGTTATACTATGAATGCCGGTCTTTCGCTAATCCTGAACTGGACATCGCTACTCTTACTACCCGAAAACCATGTGCACGACACAAATTGTGTCTCGATTGACCGCGGCAATCGCGGAACGCCGAACGCCAGGTATCCATAATATCCGGCCCGCAGCATCTGTCACGATGGGAATGCGGAAGCGAAGGGAAGGAGGTATTTTCGCATCGATGAAAATATCTTTTACCTTTTTGCTGCCGTTTAATCCCATGACTTTCATGACATCTCCCGGAAGGCGGGAACGTACTGTAAGCGGATAGACCAGCTCATCCGCATCAAATTTCGCCTCGTCATTGCTAGCTGCCACTATTCTTGCCTCATTCCTGTCAACCACAAGCCGCGTCATGCGCAAGCTTTGCCCCATACCAGCAATAGGCACTTCTGCCGGAAATTGCTCCACTAAATATGTATAGTGAGGAATCTGACTCTGCACAGCAGCGGGGACAAACCGGATTATGCCATACTCACGTAAGCACTGTATGCCGCCGCCCAGATCAAGACTCCACGTCGAGGGCTGATGCTGAATTGTCCCTTGACGAATGGCCTCAATCTTAACAAAATCGCTTTCATCTGTACTTAAAGGCAGATAATTTAATATTAATTTAATCAACCTCCGTTGTAAAGCAACATGTAGCTCGTTAAACACAGAGACTTCAAACAAGGGGTAATCATCTTCTTGCTGAATGATTTCGTTATAAAGCCGGAGCGACTCCTGGCCCAAATAATCATCCTCGGCAGATGCCAGTTCTGCCAACCGATTCAGCGATTCGGGTAGCTGACCATTATATTGCCCCAAAAATGGAAGTACATCCAGCCGAATTGCATTTCGTGTAAAGTCTGTTTGTTGATTGCTGCTATCCTCGACAAAGGCTATGCCCGATTCTTGACATGCCCGGAGCAAATCCGTCTTGTATATACGAAGCAAGGGCCGAATTAGTTCCACATTTTTTTCCTGCCGCTTAAACCTCATTCCAGCTAGACCGGACAACCCGCTACCACGTAAGAAACGCATCATTACAGTTTCGGCTTGATCATCTGCATGATGGGCTAAAGCGACGGAATTCGCCCCGTATTTCTGAGCAACATCCCGCAAGAAAGCATACCGGACCTCCCGTGCGGCAAGCTCCAGGCTCTTTCCTGTTTCCTTACTATAGGAATATACGTCGGCAAGCCCCAGTTCAAAGGGAATTTTCAACTCTTTAGCCAGGCTCTGGACAAACTCAGCATCCCGGTCCGCCTCTTCACCACGCAAGCCATGGTGCAGATGCGCACAGATTAATTCAAGCCCAAAGTTCGGGTCCATACCCAATTCTTTCATTATATGTAGCAGCAGCGTCGAATCTGCTCCACCGGAAACGGCAACCACGATACGATCTCCTGGATTCCACAGCCGCTCCTGTCTGGCCGTTCGCCGAACGATCTCTACCAGGCGGTGCATCATTCGTTCCTTCATCCCGAGAATTCCTCCATTCGTTCAGAAGCGCAAGGTTAAATAGATGGCACAAGCAAGCAGACCTAGGGAGACGGCAAAAGCCCCTACCATCCACTTTGGCGTCGTTCCCCGCTTACGTCGCGGCCGGGAAGCGAAGCGTTCCGCCACCTGCTCCCGCCATAAACGGCAAGCCTCCGATGTATCGCGGAACTCCCCCCGAAGAGCAAGTTGCAGCCACGCCCTATAAGGCTGGAGCGCCTCGTGATGGTCCACAATCGCAAGCAAGTCCTGCCTGCTGCGCATCTGCGGTAATTGCGTCGCCGCCCTCTTAAGCGGCTGCTCTGCAAGCATATGCAGACAAACTACAGCAAACGAAAACAAGTCATAGGACGGATCAGCCGTCCGGTTGCCTGCGTCCCAGAAGCCGCGATCATACCATTCCGTGAACTGCTTCACGCTTCTCCCTATACTGGTGGCGCCGCCGTAATCAATCAGTTCAACCTCGCCGTAGGGACCAACGAGCATATTCTCCGGCTTAAGGTCTCCGAACACCCACCCTGACTCATGCAGACGCTTTAACTGCTGAAGCAATTGCAGTCCCGCTGCATCCAGCCAGCGTGGTCCACGCCGGGCCAAGAACGCCCGCAGCGGCTCGCCCTGCACATAGCGCATAACATAAAACGGAACCTCCTTGCCTTGGTAAGCATAGTCGTCTACCTCCACCAGATAAGCAAGATCCCGTTCCGTTGGTCCCCGCCGCCTTTGACGTTGCAGCGCCTTCAGCACATTGATCTCCGATTGGATATCAAGCGTATCGAAGCCCAGCTTCAATGCATATAATTTGTTGTTTTTCTCCCGCTTTACCAGATATACAACGCCGTTCGCACCTTGTCCCAGCAAGCGCTGAATGATGTACTTCCCGCCATGCCAGCGTCCGCGAATTTGCGTCCCCTGCGGCAAGCTGATTTTAAACGACGTAGCCACCGAGGATTCCATCTTGTCCATCCGTCTCCTCACGCCAAGACTTTCCATGTCCATTCAGTGTACCATATTGAATAAATTCCATCACCTTCAAGATGGCCGGGCCTGTAGGAGTAGCGCCCTTCATGGCAATCCGCTGGAATATGGAGCGTGCGGCTCCCAGATCATCCGTCCAGTCCACATCAAGAACCGCATCCTCACCACTGTGCGAGCCTGGAAAGTGAAAAACGGCCAGCTTGCTCTCCCCTGCTCTTGAGCTGAGGCTCAACATCATGTCGCGAATCGCTTCCTCTACGGCACGCAGCTTGGGCTTCATACTCGCGCTGGCATCAATCAGAAGCGCCACCTGCAATGGACTGCTCTCGCTCAGTTCATCAATGACTTCGACAACCTGCGACCGGGTCTCCGGGGGTAAATCACCCACCGATTGGTCACCCAGAATATGCCTGATCTCCTTATTAACCGCATGTTGTATTGTCTGTACCACCGTTTTGCGCGTAAGCATCTGCATCGTTTGAGCCAAGTTCTCCGTACCGGCAATTCGGCTCATACCACCCCCAGCCTTAGCGATCTCACTGATCTCCAAGCTGCCCAGTTCCCCGATGGTACCGTAATCGACAATGCCGATCACGTTGACCGTAATCCCTTCCTGTCTAGCCAACGCCGCTGCCATAACCGGACTATCGCCCACGTTGGAACAACCATCCGTAATCAACATAATTTGCTTCATTCTGTTTCCCGCCCTTCTCGGATATAAAAAATACCTACTCTCGTATCTAGCATTTCCAGAGCAGGTAGATTTCAAACGAGTCAGGTGTAACGTTAGCGGGACATTCCCTCAAGGCAAAAGAACCTAAGGCCATGGCCTTAAGTTCTGTAGTCCTCAATTATTCGGTTGATGTTGCGTAGCGGTGCTCAATCCGGACTTGGAAATACCCTACTACAGCAGGGTCAGGCTGACTATCGATGACCCAGTAATCTGGAGTCAGTTGTTCTAATAGTTGATAGCTTGAGGTATCCAACATCAGCCCGGTTAATTTCGTAGCGTGCAGTTGATAATCTCGCTCAGGCTGGAGTCCGAATTTGATATCAAGCAAGCTGCGAAGACCACCTATCGTCATAAATTTGAACGTATAGCCACTCCGGACGGCTTCCGCGAACTCCGCAGCATGGACACTCGTATATTCCAGAAATTCAGTCCACCCCAGTTCCGCACTAATCCGTTCCTTGAACTCAGCTTCATGCCGGCGCCCAACCAGGTCCAACACCTCACGATTTGAATATCCCTTAGCCCGAATGAGCTCCAGACGGAGTGCATAAGGCTGTGGCAACCCCGCAGTCAATCCATCTCCCAAAAAGATCTCCCCTTCATCAAAAAGTAAAAGTAACTAATACATTCCAGTCAGACCCAGTGACAAGCGACGTAGTGATTACTGCCAACATTGCGCATGTTCGGTATTTGCTCCCGGCACTCCGACGTGGCGAACGGACACCTTGTATGGAATTTGCAGCCGGAAGGCGGATTCGCTGGGCTAGGGATATCCCCCTTCAGAATGATTCGTTCCCGCTTCAACCGCGGAATGGGCATCGGCACGGCCGACAGTAATGCTTTGGTATACGGGTGAAGGGGATGAAGGAACAATTCGTCCCGGGTCGCCGTCTCGACCATTCCTCCCAAATACATGACGCCTACATGCGAGCAAAGGTGCTCTACCACGCTAAGATCATGAGAAATGAACAGATAGGTCAGGCCCTGGCTCTCCTGTAGCTTGCGAAACAGGTTGATGATCTGTGCCTGAATGGACACGTCAAGCGCAGAGACCGGTTCATCAGCAATCATTAAGTCAGGATTCAGAATGAGCGCCCGGGCAATGCCAATTCGCTGACGTTGTCCACCAGAAAATTCATAGGGATAGCGGTCAATATGATATGAGGATAACCCGCAGGAGCTCAGCACCTCCAACACCCGCTCTCTGATCTCCCCTTTGCCCAGCAATCCGTGATCCAGCAATGCTTCCCCGATGGCATCGCCTACTCTAATTCGTGGGTTCAGGGAGCCGTAGGGGTCCTGAAAAATCATTTGCAGCTTCGGACGCAGTCTGCGCAATTCATCGCCTTGCAAGCTATGCAGATCTGTTCCCCGGAACAGGATTTCGCCATCCGTCTTCTCGGTAAGTCGAACGATGCTTCGACCCACCGTGCTTTTACCGCTGCCCGACTCGCCGACGAGCCCAAAGGTCTCTCCTTCTTGAATTGTGATGCTGATATCGTCAACAGCCTTGACTTGACCCGTCGTTCTTCCTAACAATCCCGTTTTGATAGGAAAATACTTCTTCAAATGCCTTATCTCCAACAAGGGTTCAGCCATGATGTGCTACCTCCCCATATAGCCAGCAGGCCGCCTTCTGCTGATGACCCACCGCGCCTAGCTCCGGCTCCTGCATCCGGCAAATCGCCATACAATGTTCGCAGCGGTCGTGGAAATAGCAAGACGGCTGTAATTCCAATAAATTAGGCACCTGGCCAGGGATAGAGAATAATTCCTCCTGCCGCTGGCCCAGCACAGGCTTGGACCTCAAAAGACCTTGCGTATATGGGTGCTTTGGGTCTTCGAACAGCTTGGTCACTTCGCCCTCCTCCACAATCTTGCCGGCATACATCACGACGACATAGTCAGCCATTTCGGCAACGACACCCAGATCGTGCGTAATCAGCAGAATCGCCATGCCCGACTCCTCCTTGATTTGACGCAGCATATCCAGAATCTGCGCCTGAATCGTAACATCGAGGGCCGTGGTTGGCTCGTCGGCAATCAAGAGCTTGGGGCCACAAGAGATCGCCATAGCAATCATAATCCGTTGCAGCATACCTCCACTCAGCTCATGGGGGTAACTATTCATGATCTGCTTGGAACGCGAAATCCCCACTTGTTCAATAAGTGCAGTCGCCCGTTCCCTTGCTACTTTTTTACTTAGCTTCAGGTGCTCCATCATCGGCTCGATTAACTGTTCACCAATGGTCAACACCGGATTTAACGAAGACATCGGCTCCTGAAAGATCATGGCAATCTCATGACCGCGAATCGCTCTGATCTCGGCTTTGTCCAGAGATAGCAAGTCGGTGTCCTGGAAGGTAATTCGCCCGTCAATGGCTACGCCAAGCCCACCTTGCAGCAGTCCCATTACGGACATAGCCGTAACACTCTTACCACAGCCGGATTCACCGACAATACAGACGGTTTCGCCTTGGAGAATTCGCAGGCTCACCTCGTCAACCGCCTTGATTCGGCCTTCTTCCGTGATGAAATGCGTGCTTAATCCTTCGATCTTTAGCAAAGCTGACATGATTGTTCACCTACCTCTTCAATTTGGGGTCCAGTACGTCCCGCAACCCGTCACCAAACAGATTAATAGCTATGACGGTAGCAAAGATGGATAGTCCCGGCGGAATCCATAACCAAGGCCGTTGCTGGAAGTCAATCATATTGTTGGCGGCATCGATCATATTGCCCCAGGTCGGCGTAGGTGGCATAACGCCAAGTCCGAAGAAGCTTAACACCGATTCGCTGAGAATGGCTCCGCCAATATTAAGCGTAGCCATGACGATGATAAGCGGCACCAGGTTGGGCAGCAGATGATGAAGCAGCTTGCGGCGATCTCGAAGTCCCAGCACCACCGCAGCATGCATGAATTCCTGTTCCCGCAGGCTAAGCAATTGACCCCGGATCATTCGGGCAAGCCCCGGCCAGTTCACCAGGCTTAACATCAGCATGACGATATACATCCGGTAGTCTGTAGGCACTTTCCATTCGGATAGCAGGGCCCCGGAAATAAATAATAGCGGCAAACCGGGAATGGTTAGCAGCAGATCTGCTATTCTCATAATGATCTGATCTACCATGCCGCGATAATATCCTGCGAGAGCCCCTAACAAAGTACCAAGAAAAACGGATAACGCCATAGAAGCGAGGCCAACGGTAAGCGAAATTCTGCCCGCTTGCAGCACACGCGTAAGCACATCCCTTCCCAGCTTGTCTGTACCTAACCAATGCTGCCAGCTAGGCGGCTTGTTCATGATGGACATATTGATCTTATTGTCGGCATAAGGCGAGAATAGGGGTCCGATAAAGCAAGCCAAGAACATAAAGGCAACAACGATAAAGCCCGACACCGCCAGCTTGTTGCGAAGTAAATGGCGTAGCGCTTGCTTCCAGAGCGATGGCTTCTTGTACCTTGTTTCCGATTTCTGTGATTCTGCTGCCCGCGCCGTGTGCGGTTCCATTAGTGTCATGTTGACTCCCTCCTAATGTAATCTGACACGCGGGTCAGCGAGATGATAGAGAAGATCAGATATTAAGGTCCCGATCACGGTCAGGATAGCAATCAGCATCGTAAACCCCATTAAGAGAGGATAATCCCTCACGGAGAAGGAAGACATATATAACTGCCCAATTCCCGGCCAATTGAAGATTTTCTCTATAATTAAAGAGCCTCCAAACAGTGCGGGCAATTCAAAACCAACCAAGGTTATGGCCGGAAGCAGGGCATTACGCAAAGCATGGCGATACAGCACCTTGCCCTCCTTTAACCCTTTAGCCCGGGCCGTTCTTATATAGTCCTGCTTGATCACCTCGATCATGTTGGTACGGAAATACCGTGTCAATGAACCTACACCCAGAATGGTCATGACGATGACCGGCAGCGCCATATGATGAATGACTTCCTTGATATAGGCCATCCCCGTTGCATTACTCCCCGTGGTCAGCATCCCCCCAGGCGGCAGCCATTTAAAGTCCACAGCAAGAACCTTAATTAGAAACAGGCCGATAAAAAAGGACGGTAGCGACATGGCTGCGAAGATAAGTACAAGCACCAACGTATCGAACCAGGAATACTGCTTATAGGCCGACACTACGCCCACAACCACCGCTATGAACCAGGTCAGAAAGGTAGATACCGCCGCTAGTAAGAAAGAGTTCCAAATATAATCGTTAAACAGGGTCAAGACCGGTCGTTGCTGAGCCAGCGAATAACCAAAATTCCCATGAAAAGCGTTGGTCATCCAAGTAGCATATCGCTCCAATAAAGGCTTGTTGAGACCATAAATCTCGCGGAGCTCGGCTTTTCTCTCAGGAGTGAGCTTGATGTTTCCGCTAATGAAATCCCCAGGGGTCAGGGCATATAGACAAAATATCAACAACGAAGCGGCAAGGAGAATGACCGCCATGTAGATCAACCGTTTGGTGATGTAAGTGCTCATAAGTAGCTCCTTAGACAAGCCACCCCCCTCGCGCGTTCATCAACGCGAGGGGGGGCGGATTTTTTTATTTAAGAGTCCAATTCGGCAGGCTGGAGGAGAGCCCCGTAAACGGACTAACAGATAAATTCTCGATCCGGCCATTGTAGGCGTAGACCGTCTTCTTGTAGTTCGTGAATATCACTGGCAACTCATCATTAAGGAGTTGGAATAGCTCCTGATATGCTGCTTTACGTTGCTCGATATCGCTGGTAGCCAGGGCTTTGTCGTACAACTCTTTTACCTTGGGATTGTCATACCCTTCAATTTCCCCGTTCACAAACTTCTGCACGCCCTCGGAAGGATCGGTGAGCATCGGTGTTGAGAATGAAGCGACATCATAATCTCCACTTTCCACCTTCGAGATTAATGCGTTGAAGTCGGCAAAGACCTCAGGTTGAAAATCAACCCCGATGGCCGCCAGGTTCTCGGTAGCGACGGCGATAAAAATATCATTTTGTGCATTCTTATAACCCAGGTAATGAAGCGTCAGCTTCTGACCATCCTTCTCACGGATACCGTTCGCTCCTACCGTCCACCCTGCCTCATCCAGCAGTTGGCCCGCCTGCTGAGAATCAAAGGCATAGCTATTGATCCCCTCTTCGGTGTAAGCCCATGAGATTGGCGATGCCGGGATGTTAGCCACACTGCCAGCCCCCTGGTTAGCATCGACATAGATACTTTGACGATCCAGGCCAACTGCCAGCGCTTGTCTTACTCTCTTATCCTTCAACTGTTCATGTTCCAGATTTAATTGCAGATATCCATAGGTGCTTGGCGTATACGGCAAAATATTAACAAAACCCAAGCTCTTTAATTTCTCAATATTCTCCGTAGTTGCACTGAAGGAAGAATAATCAACTTCACCTGTCTCCAGATACTGCCACACATCCCCTTCAGAGGTTTTATAAATAAAGCGCGGTGTTTTTGGAGGTCCCGCATAATAGTGCTCATTAGCTACATAACGAACCTCTTGGCCGGGAATAAACTTCTCCAGCACATAGGGACCGTTGCCCAGCGGCTTCTCATGTAGCTTCTTGATATAATCCAGTTCACCAAATGTATAATCCTTGCCATAATACGCCTTGGACAAGATATCTCCGCCAAGAATAACCAATGCGGTCGCATTAGGACTCTGTAATTGGGCCGAAACGGTCAACGGATCGGTAATGGTGATTCCAGAGATACCATCGGCAGTACCGGACTTGTAATCCTCCCCACCCTCAATACCCAGTGCCGGAATTTGAGAGTCTCCATCATAAGACTTGTCATGCAACAAGGTCCAGGTGAACGCAACATCCTCTGCGGTTAGTGGCGACCCATCGCTGAACTTTAAATCCTGACGTAAATGGAAGGTATAGGTAAGCTGATCGGATGAAACCTCCCAGCTCTCCGCCAGTCCCGGTGTAGGCAGGCCGCTATCATCGACGGTAACCAATGGCGTATACAGCAGAGACGAAACATTGCCATCGTAGCCGCTTTGCTGGAAGTACGGAGTGAATGCCCCACTTGGATCAGTTAACCCGACAATAATGGTATCCGTTCTCTCCTTGGCTACGTTGGGTAGCTTGGATAGATCGCTAGCTGCAATAAGCTGTAAATCCTCCGTTAAATTCTCGGTATCGCCGCCCGTCTCCCCCGCTGTATTTTGGCTATTTTGAGCTTGCATTGCTCCTGCGTTCGGTGCAGCAGAATTGCCCCCTTTACTCGCGCAAGCCGACAATAGCAGCACCCCAACCAGCATAATGGTAAACCATACCGTAGATCTTTTTCTGTCCATCTCCCTCACTCTTCCCCTTTCGCAAGCTAATTTCCAAAATTCAATACTCTTAAATTCCGATAAGATAACAAGGCTATATGATTTCAATATTATACGCAACTCTATATGTTCTGTAAATAGAGAACTGTTTTATTTTTCTTTATATAGAGAATAAACAAAAAACTCCCTTCCGTCCTCGGAAGAGAGTCACTTATGCGTTTCAATCTGTAAATAATGGCTAATTGGTCAAGATAAAGTCCATCAGTTTGCCATGCATCTCGCTTAGCATCTCGGGCCGCAGGCTATATTCAGCAACCGTCTCACCTTCAAAGTGGGCCCGGATAAAACCTCCGCTCCGCAGTTTGGATACATGATCATGCGTAATCCCCTTGGATAGCTTCAAATGGCGAACAATCTCGGTAAAGGTCCGTGGGCCTTGACTTAAATATCGTAAAATTTTCAATCGACTTTGCTCGCTCAAAGCACGAATCATTCGGTACTCCTGTGGAGGGAAGTTCTTATCATCACCTAAATAAATCCTTGCGGAGTAGTGACACAGAGTGACTTGACCAAAATGATAAATGACATTCATAGGTTGAAAATGATATTGCGGGATTAAGACCAGCCTCTCCAAGCCTTCTTTTGGCCTAAATGCCAGCCCGTTTGTCGTTCGGTCTACAAATTGATCCGTCTTCATAGAAGGTTGCTCTTTCTTCCGTTGTTCGACCTCTTCACGCAAAGCACTCAGTACAGTGGGGTCCAGCCGGCAAAAATATTGCTCGTTCCAGCCTGACAGTAATTTCAAAGTACGGGAGCGAAACTCCCCCATATCCTTGGGAAATTGCTGGCTATATGCCGCAATCTGCTCGTACAAATCTCCTGGGGATTGAGCTTCAAGCCAAGCCAAGAAGCCTTCCGGAGACAACTCCCCCGGACAGACATAGTTCAGTAGGTAGGTTGTCTTCCAGTCGCTATCAATTTCTGCCTCGCCAAGCAAAGTAGCAAATTCCGGGGTTAGCTGATTCAGTGTGTCCTTAACCCATTTGGAGGAGATATCTATTTTTTTATGTGATTTACGGCAAATCATGGTATGTAAGCTGCTAAGCAGTTCGAACCGTGGCTCAAACGCTGTGTCAACAACGTAGTTCATTTCTTCAAGCCCCTTTCTGTCTCTATTATAACTTGCTCCCCCAATTTAGAACCAAGCTTATGACAAAAAAAGAGCTTGAGGTTTTCCACCCCAAGCTCTTGACTAACTGACCGTGCGCGGCCGCTCCAAGCGGCTGATGCCCGGAATATGCAGCGTAGACCACTGCGGACGAAAATGATCTATGGTCGCCACCACAACCGTCATATCATCATGAACTACATTCTTTTGATAGCGAATGACCGACTCAAGCAGACAATCGGCAATCTCTTGTGGCTCCTCGGCTCCAATCTCCTGAATCAGCCGTTTGATCCACAGCTCCTTGTTGACAGCCGGTCCTGGTGCATCATAAATGCCATCGGTCATCATAATCAACGTATCCCCAGGATACAATTGTACCGATACCAGATCCACCTCGATATCCTGAATAATGCCAATCGGCAGATTGCTCGCAGATATAGGAATGACCTCCTGACCCCGCTTGATAAAACTCGGCGATGAGCCAATCTTCATAAATGTCGTTCGTGCGGTGTACTGGTCAATCAGCGCCATGTCCACCGTAGCGTAAAACTCATCCGGCGAGCGCAGCAGCAGCACCGAGTTCACCGATTTGATCGCCAGTGTCTCTTCCATTCCCGATTGTAATAGTTGCTCTAAAATATTCAACGCGGTACTGCTCTCCAGCCTGGCCCGTTCCCCATTACCCATTCCATCGCTAATCGCTACCGCAAAAGTGCCGTTGCCCAGTTCCTTGGCACTGAAGCTGTCCCCGGATAGAATATCGCCCCCCTTGGCGGTTCCTGCTACGCCGGTCATAATCTCAAAGGTCTTGGCCGAGCCAAAGGTCACGGTGGCCAGCCCATCCTTGCCCTTATGCAGTGTCTCGTTCATGACGGCAATATGTTCTCCCAGAATATCAGACAGCAGCGGACCGATTATTTTCCGGCATTCATCATATCCTCGGGTATACGCATGCACGATCTCAATTTCCACATTGCCGTGATCCAGATTGATGATATCAATACCATGTATGGATAAGCCCATCTGCTCCAGCGCTTCGCGAATTTGCGCCTCCTGCCGGTACATCGCTTGTCCTTCGCGTTGAATCTCACGCGCCAAATCCTCCATCACTTGCGAGACACCGGATAACTGCTCGGCCACAAGCTGGCGGCTATCGTATATTTGCCGTTTCCAGTGCATATCATGTTGATACAGGCTGTACTCCTGCTTCATAATTTCCAGCACCTGGTCCGTCTTGACGCACAGCTTGGTCCATTTTGCCGGAATCTCTGCGGACGTAATATCCGGCTTCTCCTCGATCTCCGTCATCATGTCGGTCATCAGCTTGTAGGTTTGATAGAACTTCCCATCCCAGCACGTATTCCGCCGGAAGCAGGTAGCGCAGGCTCCTTCTGTCACCGCATTCATGAAATGGTCCATTTCCTCGCCCCGCTTGGCGATCTCCCCCGAGCTGGATACCTGTCCGAAGCTACGCGCCAACTGCTTGAACACCTGGGAGAATTGGGCCACGCGTTCTGCCGTGATATCACGTACCCGCTTGGCATACTCATGCTGCGTCTTGGCATGCTCCTGCGTACCGGGCACATACCCGGCAATAATTTGGATCGTTTTCTTTGGGGTCAACAAGAAGAACAGCACGGCGGCACAACTCTCCCAAGTGGAGGACATTACATCAGCAGGTCCGGCAATGTGAACAGATAGAATAGAAGAACCCAGCAGCATCCCGAATCCAACCGCCCATTTGCGGCCTTCCTTCAGCATACCGGCCAGCAGTCCTGAGAATGCCAGCAGACTCATCTGATATAACGCTCCGGTATCGGCCAGACTCAGGATGAGTCCGGTAATCACTCCGACAGACGCCCCCAAGGGCGCTCCCCCTACAAAAGCAAATAATAAGATCAAATACCGCGACAGCACATGCTCCGCCGACAATCCGCTAATCTCCCAGCCCACCGTCCCGGTCATGACCGAGGCTAGCAGAATAACCAGACACAATATCTCCTCGCCGCGTAATTGATAGTGCTTCTTCCTGTGCGTAAACACCGGGATCGCTTGAATAAAGACCAAGGTCAACACAAAGCTTAACAACGCATCCATAATGGTCATTGTCAAGGCATACCACGTCAATGAAGGACCAATGACCGCACTGAATAATCCAACAAAGAAGGTACTGGTAAATACCATGATCGGAGCATAGGAGATATCAGCCCGTTCAAACGATTCAAGTCCCCGATGGATGAGATAAAAAATCAGCAGCTCGATGGAAATCTGCAGCACATGAGCTTGAGTACCAGGCGCAAACGCTGCGCCAGCCAGCATAGCTACCCCTGTAATCCAGGCGATGTCCCCCCTCATAAACAACATGACTGCGAAGAAAGCGACAGCAAATGGAGCAAGCTCGTCCAAGATGGTGGCTTTACCTAGCAGGAAGCTCATCATAATCAGCAATCCATTCCATTTGTTGGCATTCAGCATGTGCTCAACTTTTTGTACGGCAGGCAGTTCAGCTATCGCTTTTCTCCACGCGCCTTGGTCCCACATTTTTCTCATCCCCATAAACAGGGTAATATTCCACTTGCTCAACATCCCGGCACCACCTTTTCCAGAGTTATTAAGGTATGTCCCATTATAGGAGGCCGCAAGCGGAAAGTTTGTCAGATACCGGAGCTTGTCCCAAAGAAATTTCCGACAAATTGAGAGCGAAGGGCGACAACAGCGCGAACACATGCGTCTCTAAAGGTTGAATGGACTGGGGGGTGCTTATGTTCGCATAAAACGGGTCAAGTCGGAAGCAAAAACACATTTTCCTTCACGCAGTCCTCGTAAAAACCCGTAACAACCTGTCGGCAAAAGTGGAGAGGCGACAAAAGCTGCTTTGTTTATAAAGAAAAAAATAAAGCGGCCTTGAAGAAAAGCCGCAAAGCATACAAAAAACCGCAGGCTAGTCACGCTGCCTGCGGTGGGTCTGATATTGGATTAGGGATTACATTCGTTTGGCTCCGCGTCCTCCACGCTTCCCTTCTGTATTCTTCTTCAACGAAGATATACGCTCCTCACTGTCCTTGAGGAAACGAGAAACCTTATCCTCAAAGGTAGCTTTGCCAGCAGGGGGCTTGAAAGAACGTCCTCCACGATCCCGGTTAAATCCGCCGCCTGGACGGTCTCCGTCTCTTCCGCTAGGCCGATCTGTTCTCGGTGCGCGAGGCGGTCTGCTAGCCTCTACCGGTTTGTCAACAGCCTGCTTGATGGAAAGTCCGATCTTGCCGTCCTTGTCGACATTGATTACCTTCACGGTAACTGTGTCGCCGATCTTCAGATGATCGTTGACGTCCTTGACATAGTTGTCGGCGATCTCCGAGATGTGAACGAGACCCGTGACACCTCCTGACAGATCCACAAATGCTCCGAAGTGTGTAATGCCTGTCACTTTTCCTTCTAACTTGGTGCCCACTTCAATTGCCATAAAATAAAATGATCCTCCCTTAAAAATATACAGCCAGGCCTCGAAATCATGACTGCGGTGATTTGATTATACCGAATGACTGAAACAAGGTCAACAGACGTCTATCCCGCACGGGGTCAGTCATTTTCGGCTTCAGACTCGGATATCCGAACCGGAATTTCACCGGGCTTGTACAGACCGTATTTCTTCATGGCAATTTGTCCAATATATTCGGGGTCATTCAGACGGTTAATTTCATATTTGAGTTGGTTCAGACTTTGCTCACTTGCATCCCTGGAAGCCTGCCGTTGTGCAAGCTGCTCGGATTTGGCATTGATCTCCCCGGATTGGGCGAAGAAGGTGTAACCGGCCCAGCCGAGAAACAACATCATCAATGTCATCCAGAGCCGCAGACGCCGCTGGGCTGAGACCGAGCCATTCTTGGTAGAAGACTTGGAACTGTTTGAATTTTTTGAACTTGTCGGCACAGCACGCCGCATCAAGGCACCTCCAGATGGTTATTCTTTATTGAACCAACGCAGCAAACGCAAGCTGCGATCCCGCCACATGGCCGCCCAATGCTGAACCTTGGTCCACCCTTCCGGAACTCTCAGCTTCCTCCAAATAGGCCCAAATGCCCACCGGATTAATTTCCAGACCGGCAAGAACGTTATCCGAAGCAAGAACACTATTCCGGTCCATAGGAAACCAAGCATAAGCCAGATCAAATTGACCAGCCATTTCAGCGGAGCGATCAATAAAATCTCAATCGTTCGTACGAGCATGCGATAAATTTTGTTAGATATCCTCATTAACATTAACACAAAACGCTCTGTTATAACACTTAGGAACAAAAAATAAATCCAAATGCCTATAAGCAATCCCAAGAAAACATAGAACCTCAATTCTCCCTGATTGCTATGATACAACACTCGAAACACAAACAAGGCCGCCGCTACCCAGTACAACAAATCGAGGACATGAATGCTCCACCGGGGAAAGTGAAGTTGTCCAGATATAACCCGATAACTGTCGAAGACTACCCCCAGTATGCCTCCAGATGCGAGCATCCATAGCAAAGTGATCCATTGTGTCTCCAGATTCATCGGAACAGCTTGCCGAGCAAGCCTTTCCCGGACGACTGGGAACCCGGCTCCAGATAGGACAGCGTATGGACCAAACCTTCAATGCTGACCAATCCTTGCTCTAAATTTAGATTTTTAATATGTAAATTCTGCCCTCGGATCGTTAAGTGCCCTAGCTCGGTCTGAAGCAGGAACTCCTCACTGTCAAAGCTCTCCACATTGAGAACCCCCGAAATCTCCAATAGCTTGCGATTTATCAAGTGCAGTTCCTGATGCTTGCCTTTATTAAGCTCGACCATAGCATGTACCCCTCCTTCTTATCCCTAGCTTATGGGGAGGAGGGAGGGTTTAGAACTCCAGAAGAACACTAAGTCTGAGTAGTAACACAGAAAGCCCCGCACATCATGTGGGGGCTTTCTGTCAGCTTCTCGCCTTACATCCAGTCGAGACCGGACTCCTTGGCGATTGGCTCTTCCTTGACCAAGGTATACATGGTGGCAGCTTCGTCCTTACGAGTAGTTTCGACCAAGCGTTCGACACGAACGGTCACCAGCTTTTGGCCGAATTGAACCGTGATCTCATCGCCTATCTTGACGTTACTGCTCGGTTTGGACTCACGTCCGTTGATCAGGACTCTGCCTTGCTCGGAGACATCCTTCGCCACCGTACGGCGCTTAATCAACCGTGACACCTTCAGGAACTTATCAAGACGCATTATTTTACAGCTTCTTTAAGCTTGTTGCCCGCTTTGAATGCCGGAACATTGGAAGCCGGGATTTCAATAGTTTTGCCGGTTTGCGGGTTGCGACCCGTACGACCGGAGCGTTTGCGAGTTTCGAACGTACCGAAGCCGATCAATTGTACTTTGTCTCCGCCAGCGAGCGCTTCGGTAATTTCACCGAGGAAACCGTTCAATACGGATTCAACGTCTTTTTTAGTCAAACCGCTCTTACTGGAAATGTTGTTGATCAGATCTGTTTTGTTCATTAATAATGCCTCCCAATAATAAAAGAAATAGGTGATACCTTGGTACTATAGGCATAAGCGCCTGATCTAGGCCCGTCGATATCTTTGTAAGAGTATTCTTGCTTGAGATGAAAAATCCTGCACCATCTGGAATTTTTTTTTGTTTTTTTCGCAAAAAAACCGATATTTAGGCCTTTTATCCCATTATTCCCGTTCTTTCGACTTAGCCTCATCCCATAGCTTGTCCATCTCCGCTAAGACGCTGTCATTCATGGTTTTTCCCCGCTCGCTCAATCGCTGCTCCACATACTGAAACCGACGGGTGAATTTACGAATCGTTTGCGTAAGTGCCTGCTCCGGATCGGCCTTGATATGACGAGCGACATTAACGACGGAGAACAATACATCGCCAAGCTCCAGCTCCTGTGCCTCCGGCTCCTGTCCTTCGGCTACTGCTGTTCTTAGTTCACCGATCTCTTCCTCCAGCTTGGCCCATACGGCATCAACCTGATCCCAGTCAAATCCCACCTTCGCCGCTTTCTTCTGCAGCTTGTAGGCCTTCATAAGAGCTGGCAAATCGCGGGGTACCCCGTTCAGCGCAGAAGGCAGTTCGGCAGTTACACCCTTGCGCTTCTTCTCTTCGGCCTTCATCGCCTCCCAGTTATTCAAGGCTTCTTCGGCATCCTCGGCGCTCAATTGCCCGAATACATGCGGGTGGCGATAAATCAGCTTCTCATTCAGCTCCTGAATGACATCATATACCGTGAAGACGCCTTCTTCCTCTTCCATTTGTGAGTGGAGCATAACTTGCAGCAGCAAATCGCCTAACTCCTCGCGCATATGGTCGGGGTCATCGTCGTCGATAGTTTCCAGAACCTCGTAGGTTTCCTCAATTAAATTCTTGCGGATCGATGTATGGGTTTGCTCCCGGTCCCAAGGACAACCACCCGGGCTGCGCAGGATGGATACAATCTCATGAAGCCGCTGAAAGCTGCGCATACGCAGTTCTTCATCGTTGCTTGCAGGGACATAGACCAAGCTCAGGTTGCCATATCCCTGGATACGGTCCAGCTCGTACAACGGAATTCGTTCAATCTGCTCCTGCCCTTCTACGCCCAGAGAATGTCCAACAACAATGGGATAATCATCCGGCAGCAGCTCCATCAATCCGAGCTTGACCTCAGATGCTGTATGCACATCATATACCTGGCCGATTAGCGTATGCTGGCGTGGATCAATGGCCCAGCCGCTACCAAGTGCGGACGCATCCAGTAATTGAAAGCCTTCAATGGGGTCAAAGCCCAGCCGGAGGAATGCTTCGTCCAAGAAGCTCTCTCCCCCAATGATAGAAAGGGGAATCCCTCTGTCCTCACAGCGCTCCCGCAGCAGCTTCACTGTGGCCTCCGCCACCATGGGGTGCCCGGGAACTGCATAAACAAGCTCGGAGCCCGGAGGGCCCGCCTCAGCATAGCCCAACAAACGGGCAGCAATCTCCTCGTATACCTCAGAGAATTGATCCTTGGCTTCATATATCTCATCAAACGAGGTAAACGTCACTCCCGTCTCCTCCAACCAGGAGACGACCGGATGGTTCTTCGTTCTTATGTAACGCTCCCTGGCGCCCTGTAGGCGCTTCAGACTCCCTAACGTTAGCTGATCGGGATCACCGGAACCGAGACCAATGACCGTAATGGTTGCGCTCATGCTCTTCTCTTCACTCCCTGTCCGTTCGTCATGTCCTTACTATACCATTGCCGGAGCCGAATATGAAATCGGCGAAGGTAATAGCGCTTGCTTAGCCGCATCAGGATGGCGGCAGCAAGCGCAGCTTCCGAAGCAGCGACAGCAGCTTCGGCCCCACCCGCGGCAGGGCGCCCAGCTCTGCCGCTGTGAGCAGCCGTGTGCGCAGCACGGCTGCAACAAATACGGCTGCGCCCAGCAGCACGCCGAGCAGGCTCTCAGCCGCCGCCAGGCTGCGGCCTGGGGGCAGCTCGGCGGCGGCGAGGCGCAGCAGCCCGAGGGCGGCGGCCATCGCCAAAGCGGCCGCCAAAGGGCGCAGCAGCGCGTCCCGCAGGCGCGGTCGCTGCCCGGTGCAGCGTAGCAGCAGCGCCAGGTTCAGCGCAGCTGCTACACCATAGGCGGCGATACCGGCCAACGCCGCCCCGGTAATGCCAAGCTGCGGCACGAGCAGCACGTTCAACGTGGTCTTCAGGATCGCCGCAGCGAGCAAGTGCCAAGCAGGGGCTCGTACATGCCCTAGCCCCTGCAGCAAAGCGCTTGTCACGGCAACCATAGCGCCCGGTGCCGCCGTCCAGGCGATCCAGGCTAACGTGCCGGTGCCTGCCGCATCCTCGTACAACATCACATTGATGGGCTCCGCCAGCATGGATAAGCCCAGCGAAGCCGCAAGCCCAATCAGCCAGAACCAGCGAAGGGCCAATTGCACCTGCTTACGAATAGCGGAGGTATGCCCTTTGATTTGCAATTCGGCCATTGCCGGAATAAATAACACCGACAGAGAACTGGCCAGCATCGTTACCAACTGTACCAGCGGAATGCCCCGATTATAGACCCCTACCTGAGCCATGACCTGCAACTCCCCGCCATGCCCAGGCAAGAGCCGCGGCAAAGTAAACGTATCTACCAGGCTTATCAGCGGTACAGCAAGCGCGGCAAGGCTAATAGGCAAGGCATACCTCCATAACGCCCTTAAGAGGGATATTCTGTCCATAGAAGACGCGGCAAAAGACTGCCCTGATCCATCTTCAAGCTTCACACCTGACTTCGCTACAGGATCCTTACCGCGAGGTACAGAGAGTCTTTCGTCAAATATCGCCCCTGCTGAACGCCACCCATGGTTTCGCCAATAAATCAGGATCGCCATCAGGCCTACCGCGGCTCCAGCGGCCGAGCCTGCCAGGGCCCCTCCGGCAAGTACATGCTCCGGCCTATGAAGCCCACTCAAGTAAAGCAATAACAGGATCATAACCGCCACGCGGGCAGCTTGCTCCGTTACTTGAGACAGAGCGGTCGGTATCATATTCTGTAAGCCCTGAAAATAGCCGCGCAACACAGCCGTCAACGGCGCAAATAACAGCGCTGGAGCGGCCCCCTGCAAAGCTGGAGTAAGCAAGCTGCTGCCGATAAGCCGAGACAACCCTGGCGCTCCAAAATACAGCAGAGCCGCGCAGGCGCCTCCAAGCAATGACATACCAATCATAGCTGTCCCCAGCACATCGCGTTGTTCGTTTTCCCGGCCACTAGCTTGTCGCTCTGCCACAAATTTGGCAACTGCCGCCTGGAAGCCTGTAGTTGTTAAAGTTAAAAATAGCAAATAAAAAGGATAAACCGTATTATAAATACCAAAAACACCGTCTCCCCCAATATTTTGCAGCGGAATTTTCTGCAGCATCCCGAGCAATTTGGTCAGCAGAGCCGCCGCGCTAAGTACAGCCGCCCCTTTCAACAGCTTGGAGGACAGGTTGTCCTTCGTCTTCATCATAAGTTACCTACTTTACCCATTAAGATGATCTTGCTTCACTCGCAGGTTTCATTATAAGATGAAACGCAAAAAACTTACACCTCCGTCCCTGTGGCAGACTAACGCCTTAGTACCCGGATGTGTAAGTTTATAGATGCCCTGCTTAAATCCCAATCGTCCTACTGCTCCATTTGTTTAGCCAGAAAACCTGCTGCTGTCTCAGCCATTTTAGACTCCAGATCAGACATCTTCACTGAGTCGTCTTTGTTGAGCAGTATCACCGTGCCAATTGGGTCGCCACCAGCGATAATGGGAGCGATGACAAAGGAAGAAATATTCTCAGGTTTGTCCTTGGTAATTTCATAAGATCCCGAATCGGTGTCCACAATGATTTTCCGGCTTTCCATACTACTCTCAAGGAGCAAGCTGATTTGCTTGTCCATATACTCTTTCTTGGAAGCTCCCGCTACCGCAATGATTGCATCACGGTCGGAGATCAGCGTGATATGTCCTGTACTCTCATACAGAGATTCTGCATACTCTTTAGCAAAATCGCCCAATTCACCAATCGGTGAGTATTTCTTCAGAATCACTTCTCCATCCCGGTCTACAAAAATTTCTAACGGGTCTCCTTCACGAATACGCAAGGTCCGGCGAATTTCCTTAGGGATAACGACACGGCCCAAATCATCGATACGGCGTACAATACCAGTAGCTTTCATTTACTTGTTGCCCCACTTTCTTCAGAAGTTTTGAACTACGGCTTTATAGACGTTCTCTATGCAAATCGGATGAACGCAGCTTTATGCGTCTTACACTTTAGCCAAAGCGCTGACCGAGGTTCGCGAATAGGGAGAGATGCCTCTGTGATTCTGACCATAGTATTCATCCGCGGGGAACACCTTATTCATCATAATGCACCATGATTTTTTATTATTGACTGTGCATAAGGATTTGTGTTTAGGGGAAAAGAAAACAGCACAAAACATGTTTGCGCTGTTTCAATTCCTTGCTCATGATCCGAGATTAATGTTTATTTACCCGCATTACTGCTGTTGCCTTCGCCATCAACGCCGTCGGTAGCACCATCGGTATCAGTACCTGTACTTCCAGATCCCTTGTTACCGGCATTAGTTCCCGCATCCGTACCTTCATCAGTCTTCACTGGAGGCAGTTCAACCGTCTTAATAATGTTCTTCTCCAGGTCCCCCGCCATGAACTCATCCAATTTATTCGAGGCCAGGTTCGTCTTAATCATTTCCTTCTCTTGTTCGCTCAAAGCATCGTATGTCTTCTCCGTACGTGCTTCAACACGGACAATGTGATATCCAAATTGGGTTTCGACAGGTTCGCCAATTTCATTCAACGGTTGTGTCAAAGCAGCTTCCTTAAATTCAGGAACCCATTGATTCACTAGAGCGTCAGCATACAATCCGCCATTATCGATATTCTGTTGCCCGTCACTGGAATACTCTTTAACCAGCTTAGCAAAGTCTTCACCTTTATCCAGCTTTGCCTTTACTTCATTAGCCAGCTTCAAAGCAGCTTCCTTAGAACGCTCTTTGCCTTCCTTATCGGTTAACCCAATCAATATATGACGCACTGATGCCGTAGTGTAATTATCCTTCGTAGCATCAAATTCCTTCTTCACATCATCTTCAGTTATTTCCTGCTGCTCGCCTTCCATGACCGTAAAGATTCGAGTCATATAACTGGCGAACTGAGCTTCGGTCAGCTTCTGGGAATCAAGCATTTGCTTAAAGCTGTCCTCACCATAAGCAGCCTTCATTTCTTTAAGCTGATCTTCAGCTTTTTTCTTGCCTGCATTCTTCGTCTTCTTATCAGCCTTGCCTTCCAGATATTCGTAAGCAATTTCCTGCTTGATCAGGAATTCCCGGAAATCCTCCATCTGAATCAACTGCTCCATTTGCGGTTGAAGAGCCAGGACCATGCGTTGCTCGAGGTCAAACTCATTCTCGGTAATCTCGCCGCCCTCATAGGTAGCAATCACTTTGCTGGTATCCTTGCCTTCTGTGCCAGCTTCTTTTTTCCCGCATCCCGCCATCACAGAGAAGGCTAGTACCGCCACGAGGGCAATCATTAGCGTTTTCCAAGAACGCTTTTTACTTTGAAACATCTTGTAGTTCCCCTTTCGCTTTGAACGCATCTTTTAGAGCATCCAGAAATTGTTCCAGTAAACTCATCAACTCTTGGTCGTTCATCCCTTTGACTTTAATGCGGATGAGCATCACGGACCCTTGACTAAATTGTACACGTCTTCCGAACAGATTTCCAATTTCCGCAAGTTTGCCCGGAATGACAACTTTCTCTCGCCCATCGTGGAACTTGAGAACAACCTCATCAGCACGTAGCGCGATGGACTCAATACCGAATTGCTTGCCATACAGCTTGACCCGAGCCACAGACAGGAGGTTGCGTACCGCATCAGGAAGGTCTCCGAACCGGTCCAACAGCTCGTCTTCAAGCTCGGCCACGTCCTCGAAGGATGTAACGGAAGCTGTTTTCTTATAAATCTCAATCTTCTGAATACTATCATAAATGTAATCAGACGGTAAATAAGCATCAATTCCGAGATCAATGGACGTGTTCCAGCTCTTATCGGTCACATCGGTCTCGCCCAGCATCGTCACTTTGCGTTTCTGAATTTCCTCAGCCAGCATTTGTGAATACAAATCGAAGCCCACTGATGCGATAAATCCATGCTGCTCGGCGCCAAGCAAATTACCCGCACCACGAATGGCGAGGTCACGCATGGCGATTTTGAAACCCGAGCCAAGTTCAGTGAACTCTTTGATCGATTGCAGCCGCTTCTCGGCGACCTCTGTCAAAGATTTATCCCGTTGATACGTAAAATACGCATAGGCGATTCGGTTGGACCGTCCAACCCGGCCCCGTAATTGATACAACTGGGACAAGCCCATTTTATCGGCATCATGGACAATCAACGTGTTCACGTTGGGAATGTCCACCCCGGTCTCGATGATGCTCGTGCTGACCAACACATCGTATTCCCCGTCCAGGAAATCAAGGATGGTCTTCTCAAGCTCCTGCTCCGACATCTGACCATGGCCTATCCCTACCCGAGCCTCGGGCACGAGCATAGATATTTGCGCAGCCATCTCCTGAATTCCTTGCACACGGTTGTACAAATAATAAATTTGGCCGCCCCTTGCCATCTCGCGTTCAATGGCTTCCCGCACCAGTGCCTGGCTATGCTCCACCACATAGGTCTGTACGGGGAAGCGGTTCTCCGGCGGCGTCTCGATAACGGACAAGTCGCGCACACCCAGCATCGACATATGCAGCGTCCGCGGAATAGGCGTTGCCGTCAACGTCAACACATCGACATTGGTCTTCAGTTTCTTGAGCTTCTCCTTATGAGTTACGCCAAAGCGTTGCTCCTCGTCAACAATCAGCAGTCCCAGATCCTTAAATACCAGGTCCTGTGACAAAATCCGGTGGGTTCCGATTACAATATCCACTGTACCTTGACGCACGCCTTTAATCGTCTCATTTTGCTCCTTGCGGCTGCGGAAGCGGCTTAGGGTCTGGATATTAATCGGATAACCGGCAAAGCGTTCACGGAACGTCTCATAATGTTGCTGAGCCAGAATCGTCGTGGGTACCAGTACCGCCACCTGCTTGCCCTCGATGGCTGACTTGAAGGCAGCCCGAATGGCCACCTCGGTCTTGCCATAACCGACGTCGCCGCAGAGTAGCCGGTCCATCGGACGGCTCTTCTCCATATCCTTCTTGATCTCCTCGATGGCCCGAAGCTGATCAGGAGTCTCATCGTATGGGAACATTGCTTCAAATTCATGCTGCTCCGGTGAATCCTTCTCGAAGCCGTAGCCCGGCGCCGCCTGACGTTCGGCATACAGCTTAATCAGATCATCGGCAATATCCTGTACCGAGGAACGAACCTTGTTCTTCACCCGGGTCCATTCGTTACCGCCCAGCTTGTATACCTTCGGCTCCTTCTCTTCCGAGCCCACATACTTCTGAATCATGTCGATCTGTTCGATCGGCACGGAAAGCTTGTCGCCCCCGGCATATAAAATATGCATGTAGTCTTTATGAATACCGGCAACTTCCAGCGTACCGATCCCTAAATATTTTCCGATACCGTGATTTTGATGGACCACGTAATCGCCCACTTTAAGCTCGGTGTAGCTTTTGATTCGCTCGGCATTATCCATACTCTTGGAGACTCTGCGCGCCTTGCGCTGCTTTTGGGAGAACATCTCACCCTCAGTGATGACAACCAGATGCACGGAAGGAAGCTCAAAGCCCGATTGCAAGTTACCCTGGAGTAGGGTAGGCTCTTCGATTCCATAGTCCTGCAGCACCCGCCGCATGCGCTCCATGCGTTCCTCACCGCTAGCCAGCATCATGACGTTTGCGCCGCTTTTTTTCCAACGCTCCATCTCGGCCTTAAGCACATTCATTTGACCGTGAAAGTCCTGCATCCCCCGGCTGACAAAATTAATAATGTTTTGCGGCTGAGAATGTGGCACTTGTCGCAGGAACAAGGACAAGAACAGGGTTTGGAACGGTCGATGGTACAAGGCATGGTCTCCATCCACACCCAACGGCAAGTCCGGCAAGCTCTTTCCGTTCTGGAACAAATGCAGATTCCATTCCGCCTCATCACGTTCAAGCTGCTTGGCCGTCTCCAGCAGTCGAGCTGGCTCATCCAGAATGAGCAGGGTATCCTCAGGCATATAGTCATATAGAAGACTTCTCTCAGGAAAAATCAATGAGATATATTTGTACATTTCAGGAAAATGAACATGCTCCCGTAGCATTTCCATTTCCTTGAACAGCTCTTCACGCAAGCGATTCTTCGCTTGACGGTCGGTCATTTTATCCAATTGAATTTCCAGCTTTTCGGCCACCGCTTGCGCCGCTTGTTCCAAGCGTTCCGCCGAGGCGATCAATTCCTTGCATGGGGGGATGAAAACTTCCTTTACCTGGTCCACCGATCGTTGGTCTGCCGGATCAAAGGTACGGATGGAATCCACCTCGTCATCAAACAATTCAATTCGATAGGCCATGGAGGAAGTCAGCGGGTAGATATCAATAATACCGCCACGCAGACTCATTTCGCCGCGAGACTCTACACGTTCAACACGCTCATAGCCAAGCTCAACCATATTTGTCAGAAAAGTCTCTAGCTCCACCATTCCACCCAAGGAGATGTGTATGCCTGCTTCAGCCATGGCTTGCGGGGTTGGAATATACCGCCGAATGCCGGAATAAGGCACCACTACAATGCCCCGAAAACCTCGAGAGCATTGGAGCAGTACCTCAATCCGCTGCGCCAGCGTTTCCGGACTGGACACGGCTGACTCCGCAGCCACCAGCTCGTTAGCTGGATACAGAAGCACATCATCCGGTGTTAGCGCTTCCTGTAAATCTTCAAATATTTTCTGAGCAGCAAACATATTGTGGGTCACGACAAGCAGGGGACGACCCGTTTCCTGCTGCAAAGCCGCCAGCATGACCTGTCTGGATGACCCCGACAAGCCGGAAATTAACTGCTCCTTCATGCCCGAATGAATACCCGCGACTGTGGTAGCAAAGTCAGCATCGCGGAAAAAAGCCTGAATAAGTGCTTGTAACAAAATGAGGCACCTCTCTTACTGCTTATTAAATCTATATCGTTTCCGTACTCGAACCAAAAAGGAGCCTCAGCAAACGTGCCAAGGCTCTACAACCGTAATTTCCCCTGAAACCCGGTAGACTGCTTTGGGGTAGAACGCGCTGCCTGATACGCTCTAGTCATTGCAGCAGATTTGAAAGCAGCAGCAACTCCGGGTTATGGTCAATGGCTTCCCTGCAATAATCGCAAGTAACACGAACCGTCATTTCACCATTAGAATCATACGCTATTATATCTCTACGCTCATCGGGGGTCAAGGAATGAAAGCCTAATTGGGCTTCTGTGACCCCGGCAGCCTCTATTCTACCTATCAGGGTACGACAATGCCGGCAAACATAATTTATAGCCATCCTATGCCTCCTGGAGAAAGGTTATGTCTCCAGTATGCCCCGTGTCAAGCGTTTTAAGCCTTATTGAGGCAGTTTAAAAAAGGCAGTTTTGATCACGAAGCACTATTATCCGTTAAACTTGGCCATGGTCTGTTCAAAGGTATGATCCAGACTGAATTCAAGCGCATCACACGCAGCCGTTATCGACTGTTCCAGCAAGGGCTTGTCTTTCTTGGCAAAGCCAGACAGAACATAATCCACCACGGCATACCCTGGTTCGGGACGTGATATTCCCATACGGATTCGATTGAAGGTCTGTGTACCCGTATGCTGAATAATGGATTTAATTCCATTATGCCCGCCCGCACTACCTTGATAGCGAAGCCGGTTACGGCCGATTTCCGTATCTAGATCGTCATACACGACGATCATGTCTTCCAAGGAGGCCTTATAATAATCCATATAAGCCCTAACCGCTTCACCGGACAGATTCATATAGGTCATCGGCTTAATCAGCACCACCTTCCCGCCGGGCAATGTACCCTCGCCAATCAATGCTTTGCATTTGCTCTGCTTGATCTCAATTCCGTGGCGGCGTGCCAGTTCGTCCACAGCCATAAATCCGATATTATGCCTCGTCTTTGCATATTGGGCTCCGGGGTTACCCAGTCCGACGATCCATTTCATCCTACAATTACCTCCACCATGATCTGCTTACCGTCATACACCGATAGGGGTTGCATCCCGGGGAAAGGAATGCAACCCCTATACAAGTCCAAGAGCATCGCCGAAATCTGCTATTCGATCTCAAACAGCTTGCTGATAGACAATTCCTCATGAACGCGAATAATTGCTTCGCCCATCAATGGGGCCACGGACAACACCTTCAGCTTGCTGGTCGGATTCGGATGTGTAATCGGAATCGTATCTGTAACAATGACTTCTTTCAACGGAGAGTTCTCCAGCCGGTCCATGGCCGGCCCGGACAGCACCGCATGCGTACAGCAGGCATAGACCTCCTCCACGCCGCCTTCCTTTAGGGCATTAGCACCAAGGACGATCGTACCAGCGGTATCGATGATATCATCGACCAGAATTGCTGTCTTTCCTTCGATATTACCGATAATGTTCATGACTTCACTGACATTTGGCTCCGGACGACGCTTATCAATAATCGCCAGAGGGGCATTGAGGAAATCAGCCAGTTTACGTGCACGGACAACCCCGCCATGGTCAGGAGATACAACTACCGGATTAACAATATGCTTGGAACGGAAATACTGAGCCAAAATAGGTACGCCCAGCATATGATCCACCGGAATATCGAAGAAGCCTTGAATTTGCATCGCGTGCAAATCCATCGTAATTACCCGGTGAGCACCGGCCTTCTCGATAAGATTGGCAACCAGTTTGGCCGTGATCGGATCGCGCGAACGAGCCTTCCGGTCCTGACGGGCATAGCCATAATACGGGATAACCACATTTATACTTTTGGCCGAAGCTCTCTTCAAAGCATCCACCATGACGAGCAGCTCCATCAAATTATCGTTCACGGGCGCGCAGGTGGACTGAACCACATAGACATGGCAACCCCGAACACTTTCCGATAGTTTGACTTGAATTTCGCCATCGCTAAAGCTCGTCGTATCCGAATCTCCCATGGGAATACCAATGTAGTCGGCGATTTGATGGGCCAGTTTGGTATTGGAGTTACAGGTGAATATCTTTAATTTAGAATCGCAATAAGTCATAAATTCAAAACCCTCCGTGCTGTGTAGATAGCGAAAGGGAGCCTCAATTAACCCGCCTTCAAGCTACCCCGTCATTGAAATGGTCACTGCTAAAAAATTTACTCCGACCCTTGCTGTCTTTGTTTCTTGGCTTTCGCGCGGGCACGAATCTTCTCTGCGTATCCCGGCTTGTTCTCTTGTCTTGCTCTGGCAATGGCCAAGTCATTCTCGGGAACTGCTTGGGTAATTGTTGAGCCAGCCACGACATAGGCGCCCTTCCCCACCTTAACGGGGGCAATCAGATTGACATTGCTGCCCACGAATGCATCGTCTTCAATCTCCGTAATAGACTTATTATAACCATCGTAATTGACTGTAATCGCGCCGCAACCGATGTTGACGTTCTTCCCAACCTTCGCATCCCCTACATAGCTAAGATGCGATACCTTTGACCCATCGTCCAGCGAAGCGTTCTTGATTTCGACAAAGTCGCCCACCTTGACCTTGGAGCCAAGCTTGGTCCCGGGACGCAAATAAGCGAACGGCCCCACGGTCGATTCCCGGCCAACTTCCGCCTGACTGAGAACGGACTGCTTCACCTTCGCACCGTCAAGAATTATGCTATCCTCAATTTGAGCCGAGGGTCCGATGATGCAATCTTCTCCGATCACCGTTTTGCCAGACAAGAATGTCCCTGGATATAACACGGTGTCAGAACCAATCTTTACTTCCGCGCCGATATAGGTCGAGCTTGGATCGATTACCGTTACCCCGCCAAGCATATGCTCCCGCACAATGCGTTCGCGCATCATCTGCTCAGCCTCGGACAACGCAATCCGGTCATTAACGCCAATTGATTCGCGAACATCGGGCACTGCGTACCCTTCGACCACTTCGTTGTCTTGAACCAAGATGCCGATCACGTCGGTCAAGTAATACTCCTGCTGGGAATTATGATTCGTTACCTTCTCCAGTGCAGCAAATAATTTTGCATTATCAAAGCAATAAGTGCCTGTGTTGATCTCCTGCACGGCCGCTTCCTCAGACGAGCAATCCTTCTGCTCCACGATTCGTACGACGGTACCGCTCTCCCCTCGAATGACGCGTCCATAACCGAAGGGTTGGTCCATATGGGCAGTCAATACCGTAGCCGCTGCACTCTTGCGGGTATGATGATTAATCAGCGCTTCAATCGTTTCAGCAGTTACCAGGGGCGTATCTCCACAGATGACAACGGTCGTCCCTTGTTCTCCACCTAGCAATGATCCGGCCTGCTTTACCGCATGTCCGGTGCCCAATTGCTGCTCCTGAAGCACATATTCGGCCGATGAACCCAAATAGGATTTCACTGCCTCCGCGCCGTGACCAACCACCACGATGCTGCGCTGGCATCCAGCCTGGTTCACCGCATCAAGCACATGCCCAACCATCGGCTTACCACATACAGGATGAAGAACCTTATAAAGCTTGGACTTCATGCGCTTCCCTTGCCCTGCGGCAAGAACAATCGCTAACCTTTTCAAAGCCCTGGCCTCCTTACCTCTCACTTAAACTCATTACTGAATATATCTCATTTAGGGAAAAAAGAAAAGGGAGCCATGCACAGGCATGACTCCCTTTTCCTCGAACCCCAATCGAGCATCAAAAAATGACTACGACTTACGCCCCTTCTTCAATGGCTTCCTCTTGCTCGGCAGCGCGTTCATATTCAGCCAGAACTGCAGCTTGAATCTTCTCGCGAGTGCCTGAGGAAATCGGATGCGCGATGTCCCGGAACTCCCCGTCCGGTGTGCGCTTGCTAGGCATAGCTACAAACATTCCATTATTGCCGTCGATGACGCGAATGTCATGAACAACAAATTCGTTGTCGATGGTAATGGATGCGATCGCTTTCATTCTGCCTTCAGAGCTGACTCGGCGGAGCCTTACATCCGTAATTTGCATGTGTGTTCACCACCTTTTTCCATCAGAGACTTGGTGTAATATTCCACAAAGCAAACGGAAATCCTTTTTTTTGAATCAATAAAATAGGCTAAATTCACGATTTTTTTAAAATTTATGGGCTTTTCGACAGGTTTCGTCGGAATTTCCACAATTTTGAGGTACAATCGACACAGTTCTTATTGTCCTATTTTTGAGAAATAGTTGCCAGGCTCCACCGAAATCTCTTTGCCTTTGGCGTCCACTGCCCGAAGTGTTGCCAAGGAGATATAATCATGCAACAAACGCTGTTCCGTAGCAATCTCGCCAGACTCTACCAAAACGCCGACACCGGCCACCTTGGCATTGAACTCTGCCAGCAGATCGACCATCCCCTGAATGGTTCCCCCCGCCTTCATAAAATCATCGACAATCAGTACCCGGGAATTCTCCTTTAAGGCTCTACGCGACAAGGTCATCGTGTGCAAGCTCTTATGGGAGCCGGATACATAATTGATGCTTACGGCCGAGCCTTCGGTCACCTGATGGTCTCTGCGCACCAGAACGACCGGTAAGTTGAGTTCTGCCCCCGTTGCATAGGCCAGCGGAATCCCTTTCGTCTCCACCGTCATGATGCAATCGATATCCAGGTCACCAAAGGCGGTAGCGAACAATTTGCCCGCTTCGTTCATCAAGGCAGGTTGGCCCAGCAAATCAGACATGTATAAATAACCGCCCGGCAAGATCCGGTCCGGCTGTTCCAGTTTGTCGCACACTTGCTGAATAAAGGCCAACGCCTGTTCCCGAGCAACCCGGGGAATATATTTTACGCCACCAGCAGCGCCAGCAAGCGTTAACAGCTCTCCCATGCCCTCTTCCTCAAATACTTCCTTGATAATACCAAGATCCTCACTGATGGAGGATTTGGCAGCCCCATAGCGCTGGGCAAAGGTTGTTAATGGAATCAAGTGATGTGGGCGGGATAATAAGTAGTGGGTCATCTCCACTAAACGAGCGCTTCTCTTTAATTTTTTCACGAAGTACCCCTCGCTAAATCCGAATATTTTAAAGAAACTATAACATTTTTGTACGGATTTGTCCAAGCCTTAGTCAGCATTCACTCAGCAATTTTATTGGCCTGGGCAGGTTTGAAAAGAAGCACTCAGGTCAACAGCCGCACAGCGTATACCTCTTTACAGAACCCTCGCAGCCCATTGTATATACGGGATACCTTGGATTCTTTGGATACCAGGCCAAATACAGTCGGACCACTGCCCGACATCAAGACGCCATCGGCTCCCAGGCGCAGCATGGTCTCCTTGAGATGGGCTACATCCGGGTGAATTTGCAGCGTGACCCGCTCCAACACATTGCCAAGCTCCTGACAGATGTCCTGGAAAGAGCGCCTCTCCAGCGCCGCCTGCATACGCCTTGCAGATGGATGGTCGGTGATGCCCTCGCTGCGCAAACGGCCGTACACCTCGGCTGTTGACACGTTAATCGGCAGCTTAGCTAGCACCACCCAGCATTGGGGTGGATTCGGCAGCGGCGTAAGCAACTCGCCCCGCCCCGTCGCCAGAGCCGTCCCTCCGGCGACGCAGAAAGGGACGTCCGAGCCAAGCTCTGCCCCAAGCTTCTTAAGCTCCTCCTCGGCAATACCCAGCTCCCACAGTCGATTCAGCCCTCTGAGTGTGGCGGCTGCATCGCTGCTGCCACCCGCCAGGCCGGCAGCTACCGGAATTTTTTTGTCCAGATGAATATATACACCGCTACGCACATTATAGCGCTCCTTGATCAGCTTTGCCGCCTGGAAAGCCAGATTCTTCTCGTCGAGCGGAATATACCCCGCCTGGCTCGATATAATGATCGTATCCCGGGGGAGAGCGCTCATTTCCAATCGATCAGACAGATCCACCATCGTCATAATCATCTCAACTTCGTGGTATCCATCCGGACGCTTATGAAGAACATCAAGCATCAGATTTATTTTAGCCGGTGCCTTCTCGTAAATTTTCATGGCGCTTCCCCACCTTCAACAAGTCCGTGTAGTTCCTCAGGTTTCCCTCGATCTACCTTTATGTTTATCTATTCTAAAAAAATGTTAGCTCTATGTCTATGTACGAAAGACAAAAATACCTGATTCTATCTTACTTCATAAGGCGCATAAGGCGCAAAAAACGAAGCTCCTCGTATGAGGAACTTCGCTCTGGCTTACGCTACTGCCGCTTTGCAGCTTGCTCGGCAAGCTGGATCGCCCGTTTCACCATGTTGCCGGCGTCCTTCGCTTTAATGCCTCCCCAGCCTTCCTGCTGAACAGTATCATAAAATCCCAAGTCCTTGGCAAGTTCGACCTTGAGGTTCTCCGACATAATGCTACGTCTTCTGCGCGACATGGTCAGCCTCCTCCTGTGATCTTGGATAAGGAACAAGGTTAGTATATGTCCCACCGTCCCCTTCATACAAGGGAAAGCTGTCCACTCAGGTGCTAACAAGATAGGACGGCACGAAGGCAAGAAAAAAACGGCCTTCGCGAAAGGCGAAAGCCGTTTGCTGACTCTTCATGATGTTCACGGTTTAATATACGAAATCCGCATCTCATCGTTGTCATTGCAAATCATGACCTCAACAGATTCGGTCAGTATATCGGCATAACTGTAAGACACACGCTTAAAGGTTTGCTGCTCTTGGTCCAGCCTCACAATGAAGACCGAAGGATAGGTCTCTTCCAAGACTCCGGTACGTTCGACGGTCTTGCGACGACCTCCATTGGCCCGAAGCATAATTTTCTGTCCTACGTGAGCGTCGAGACTATGCTTAATTTCCGACAGCGCATTTTTAGCCATTGCCTGTGACCACCTTCTTTCTTTGTCCATTATACAGAAAAGCCACAGGTTTGTCAATTCAAAACAAATAATTATATCAGCAGGTAAAAAGCTATGTCAACGTTTTTTTTTCGACAATTCAAGTTTGATACCGATTAAGCCTAAAGTAAAGAACCGGAAGGCCTCAGGCTGTTGCCAAGAGTCCTTCCGGAATGGACAAAATCATGAACATTCTATACTGAAGGAACAACATGCAGGGTCGATAAATCCTTCAGCTTTGGCAGGCCGATTCGATAACTGCCCCTTGTTTCAATCCCGCCTACGCCTTGAGCCCCGCTAATCGTGTGATTCAACACATCGGTAATTTGAATCGTCTCCCGTATGGAGGTTAAAGCGGCCTTTGCCGCGATATAGACCGGGTCCAAAGCATGAATCAAAACACGCCCCGGGGAGCTGGCGAAGTTCGCCCCTGCTTGCAATAGCGCTTCGAAATGGGATTGGCAAGCTCCCGCCACGATGGTGAGCGTATCGAAATTCCGTTCATATTCGCGAGCACGGCTGATCGCCTCAACGAAATACCGGGAATTTTTATAGCTGGTCAGCTGGGACAAATCACCCGTAGGACGCGACTTCAACACGCCGTCATGCCCTGTAAGCACTACAATATCAGGCTTAACAACGGGCAATAGCCTATACAACGCCTGGGCCATCTGTGCCTCTGTCACATAATACCCCTGAGCCGGCACACGCAGCTTCTCGTATAAGCTCAAGCTCTTTTGCAGGTAACGTTCATCCCCATCCAGATGCAGCACTTTACCAGGAACCTCAAAATAAGCAGGCTCCCCTTGCGTATAATACGCCCGGCCAATGGTCGTACGGTTTCTTTCCGTCAGTTCCTCGCGGTCTTGCGTGAGCCGCTTGAGCGATTCTGTCGCTTTGATACGAACCCGCTGTGTCTTCTCTCCTGGGGAAGCCGGGTCAACCTTGACCAGATCGTTCAAGGGCGCATCCGCCAGCAGTCGGAACTCCGTTCCTTTGATGATAGCTTCGCTCCGTTCAATTCGTTCAATTCGGAACGTCACGTCTCCACCATAAGATTTGCGGACGACCAAGTCTCCCAAATTCGTCAAATCCATCACCTCTACCCCATCGTATGGGCGTAAAGCGCGAATGGTTACAAGCGGAGTTCCTTTACACCAGCCTCCAGCAATACATCCGATAGCTTGGCAAATTCCTCAAGACTCAGCGTCTCGGCCCGCCGTGAGGGCACAATTCCCGCCTCTGTCAGCATTTGGTCCAGTTGTTCCCGCCCTTCCTTAGGGAAGTAGCGACTCTTCAAGTTGTTGGAAATCGTCTTGCGCCGTTGAGCGAAGGAGGCTTGGACAATATCGAAGAAAAAGCCCTCGTCTTGTACAGCAACAGCCGGCTGCTGGCGAACGTTCAGACGGATAACAGCAGATTCCACATTCGGTTGAGGAATGAAGACGCTGTGAGGCACCGTACAGATCAACTCAGGTATGCTGTAATACTGCACGGCAATGCTCAAACTTCCGTAATCCTTGCCCCCCGGGGACGCCGCCATCCGCTGCGCCACTTCCTTCTGAATCATGACCACGATATGCTCCAGTGGCAGCTTCTCCTCCAGCAGTCTCATCAGAATGGGCGTCGTCACGTAATATGGCAAGTTCGCCACCACGCTAACGCCGCTCACACCACCAAATTCCGCAGCAAACAACGCCTGAAGATCCAGCTTCAATACATCCCCGTGCACGACGCGAACATGCGGATACGGCTCCAATACCTCCTCCAGGATGGGGAGTAGCCGCTGATCAATCTCTACGGCGGTAACCTTGCCTGCTTCACGGGCAAGCTTTTCCGTCAAAGCACCAATCCCCGGTCCTATCTCCAGTGCTCCTTTGCAGGAATCCAATTCTGCCGCAGCTACGATCTTGCCGAGTATATTCTGATCGATCAAAAAGTTCTGTCCCAGGCTTTTTTTGAATGAGAACCCATGCCGCTGGATAATTTCCTTCGTTCTGCGGGGCGTTGATATATCCTCCTTCATACCCATGTCCCATTAACTCCTTTGTCTTCCAGCTTCACAAGCGCTGCTGCGAATTCTTCCCGGCTAATGCGAAATACAGTTAGCCGTTTGTATAACTGCTTTCCATTGCAATATCCGATACCCAACAGCTCTCCCAACGCCTTTCTTCGCGCAGACGCCTGCGGATGAACGATAAGTCCCGCTGTGATCAGGTCCTCCCAGGCAATGATCGGTTCCATCCCTGGCACCTCATTATGGAGGCGTGCCAGCGCTGTACGAATCGCCTCTGGCGTGGCATTCTCTACACCGATATCCCCGCGCTTGGTGGCTTCCGCTTCTGGCAGGAAGGCATGCTTGCATCCCGGTACCCGGGCTGCCACGATCTTGCGAATCCGTTCTCCGGCGTGATCGGGATCGGTAAATATAATAACGCCCCGGCGTTCCTGCGCCAGAGCAATCTTCTTCAGCGTAGTCTCGTTGATGGCTGACCCGCCCGTCTCAATCGTATCCGCCTCAACGGCTCGCTTGACGGCTACGGTATCATCCCGGCCCTCCACCACGATGACTTCCTTGATCATCTAAGTTACCTTCTTTCCATCGCCTCTACAACAAAAAGAAGAGGATGGTTATCCTCTCCTAATCCACTGTCTTTATCATCATCCTGAATACTTCGTGTACCTATTGTATCCCACTTCCTCCGCATTGTAAAACGGAGAAGCTAGTTTAATTCCGGCTTCGTCGGGCCGATGACGTATACGGTACGACCTTTCTTACGGCCAAAGTTTTTAGCCGTCTTCAAGCTGTCATAGTAAACGTCCATTTTATTTCCTTTGATGGCTCCTCCGGTATCTTCTGCCTTGCGAAACCCGATTCCTTCAATGTAAACCCACCAGCCAAGCGGAACAACGGACTTGTCAACGGCAA
Source organism: Paenibacillus sanguinis 2301083 = DSM 16941 (assembly GCF_000374825.1). Classification (GTDB taxonomy): domain Bacteria; phylum Bacillota; class Bacilli; order Paenibacillales; family Paenibacillaceae; genus Fontibacillus; species Fontibacillus sanguinis. Next base: position 14,069 of record NZ_KB895392.1, on the reverse strand, counting down.
TCGTCTTGCCCTCCGTCACACGAGTGCCAGAAGCCGTACGAGTACCGATTCCTTCCTGCTCTGAAGAGTAGGCGGTCAGTGTAACATTTTTAAGCATCTTTTTATATTTAAAAGAGACACCGTTCTTGGTGGCATTGCCGCCAATGTTCACCTTATGGGCACTGCGGCTGATGCTAGCCGACAGAACGGCTGTCGGTTCCTTCGTACCTACGGCCACGACTTTGGGCTGGGCCTCCTTTGAGACCTTTTTGCCAAGCCAGCGCTTAGTCACGAATACTCCGTTCTCATAGGTTTTCTCAATGTTGTGAATGACCATACCCTCACTGCCCGGCTGAACGACCTTCGTCGTTCCCTTCAGCAGTTCCTTATCGGATGTCTTCACGACGCTAAAAGGCACAGCTTCCTCGGTTTGTACCAGATGTTTGCTCACCCGAACGACTTTGATTCCTGCATTCATACCGAGCTTGCTATTCAGGGCAGGGGTTACCTTGTCATCTTGATTCAAAGTGACACCTAGCTCTTCTAGCACATCTTTGACCTTCTCCTTGGTGGTGAAAGTCGTTTTTGTCTCTCCGTCCACACTCACCTTTACCGGAACCGCACGCACAATGACGACACGGTCTCCATCCTCCAGCAAGCTACCTAGCGGATGCGATAGTGAATCTTTGGGATGCAGATTGATGGCCTGTTCATCCAGCAGGCCAGCCAGACTGTCTTCCCGTGTTTCCACCGATTGAACGTTACCGTCGACAACCAGAGAGATTTTTTTATTTTGCTGGCCATACAGCCAAATGAGGATGATGATTACCGCGATGGTCAGTACGCCGACGAGCGCAACCTGACGAATATTTAACTGCTTCCATCGCAATGCGTAAGACATGCTGGATGAGCGTGATTCATGGGTCTCCTCTTTGGGGAAAATGCCCATATCTTCCGTCCTCCTTCATAGTCCCGCCGTCAAGATCGATGCACAATTACATATGACGCGACTACATTCTTGATTTACGAAATGAAGCTATAAACCACTTGCATTTCGTATCCTTTCCCAGTCTGCCCTGCGGGCGTCACCTCCTGTTTATCAACAGTATGATGACCCTACTACTTTTATTCAAAACAAAAGAAGCCCAAAGAAAGAGTTAGAGGAACTCCTTCGTGGCTTCCTGATGGTCTTGGTGTAGTAGGCTGCACGAGTTACCTCTCTTGTTACGCTTACGAGGTTAGCTGTCGGGTTAGGACGAAAGAGAGCCGCCCCTTCTCAGAACATTCGCTCATGGCGCAATGACCTCGAATTCACCCCGTAGACCCTGATAAAGAAATCAATTACGAGCGCAATTGGCAATTCGCCGCAAGCCGCTTGCATTGGTTCCCCCGTTCTCCATTAGGAGATTCAGCGAGACTGGTTCATGGAATCAAGCATCGAATGATCCGAATTTCGATAGTGCGAAACGGACCAAAGCGATCACTGAAAAAATTCTATCCTGTTTCGATGCATGTTGTAAAGGACGAATCAACCACGTTTTTTTAAAAAAAAGGTTAAAAAAATGTAATTATATCTGTTTTAATGGTTAAAATGTATTAATCTTTCCGAAATCCTCGTTTTTTCATCTGTTTATCTCTTAAATACTCTTAATTCCAAATCGTTCCAGTGCATTTCGAGTGGTAATTTGGGCAATTTCCTCAAAAGTCAGACCTTTTAGCTCAGCAGCCATTTCGGCAACTAAACGCACATGCGCAGACTCATTTCGTTTTCCTCGATATGGATGAGGAGTTAAATAAGGGGAATCTGTTTCGATCAATAAATGATCAAGAGGGGTCTTCGCCAAGACTTCCTTCGGCTGCTTTGCATTTTTAAACGTAATGGGTCCGCCAAATGACAAATGAAATCCCAAATCCAGACACATTTTGGCAATTTCCCAGCTGCCAGAATAAGAGTGCATGACGCCTCCCACTTCATGAGCTTTTTCTTCGCGCAAAATTTTGACTACATCCTCATGGGCATCACGATTATGGATACAAATCGGCATACCAAGACTGCGAGCCAACCCAATCTGCTTGCGAAACACCTCATGCTGTACCTCTTTAGGTGAGGTATCCCAATAATAATCCAGTCCAATTTCTCCAATAGCTACTACCTTCTGATGCTTGCATAATTCGGCAATCCAGTCCAAATCGCTCTCCTGCATCGTAATGGCATCCTGAGGATGCCACCCTACAGCCGCATAAATGAAATCATAGGACTCCGCCAACTGTATCGTTGTCGGGATGGTCTCTCGGTTAAATCCAATATTGATCATACGCGTAACCCCTTGTTCTACGGCACGCGCAATCACTTCCTCGCGGTCCTCGTCAAATTGAGCTGCGTCCAAATGGGTATGTGTATCAAATAACATGATGACTTAACCTCCTAAAAACGTTGTTTGAAAATTTGCGCTATTTCTCTGGGCAACTGATCCATGACAGCACATAACTTATTATCGGGATAATACAAATGATATTTCCCCCGCTGCAGTCCGCTGATCGACCGGACAATATCGGAGACCTCCGAAATCTCCCGCAACCGCTCTTGTCGGTCTAACAACAAGATTTGCTTCTTCCCGATGCCCTCGTCCGGACGGAACACATCATAAGGTAAATCAGTTGGAAAATCAATTTCCATATCGTAATCCGGGTCTAGGCCAACTTGTTCAAAAGCAGTGCGAATTTGTCCTAGCATTTCCAGATCAATCGTTTCAACCTCTACATATTTATACAATTTCCGATTTAAAAACCGGATACACAAATCACTAAGCCGTTCATCCGTTTCCCGGGTCCACTGCATGAAAGCCGTTTGCATCAATGCTTCATCCAACTGCAGGTAATCCCGAACGGTTATATCTCTGTCAAAGAGGCTTGGGAGCGGATAGGGTAGAAATGCAAAGTCATAATGATCCCGATATAGTTCTTTGGCACGGCGGAGAATTTGGCGGAGAATAATTTCCGAGCTGCGTGTCACTGGATGGAAATATACCTGCCAATACATCTGATAACGGGACATCAGATAATCTTCCACCGCATGCATCCCTGACTCCTTCACTACCACCCGCCCCTGAAAAGGACGCAGCATTCGCAATATCCGGTCCATATCGATCGTACCGTAATTCACTCCGGTGAAGTAGGCATCACGTAGCAGATAATCCATCCGATCCGCATCGAGAGGACTGGATACCAAATTGACAACGATCGGATTATCATAATCCTTGCGGATTACGGAAGCCACCTTTTCCGGAAAATCAGGAGAAATTCGGCGTAACACGGCGCTCACCTCGGTATCTCCCAGCAAAATCTTACAGGTCCAGTCCTCATGGTTCATCTCGAAGGCCTGCTCAATAGAATGCGAAAATGGACCATGGCCCAGATCATGCAGCAACGCCGCACACAAAGCAACCAGCTTCTCCTCCCCGGGCCAATCTGCGTAACCACCCCGTTCAAACTGGGAGATAATCCGGCGCGTGATTTCATAAACGCCAAGTGAATGTGAGAAGCGGCTATGCTCTGCGCCATGAAATGTCAGATACGAGGTGCCTAACTGGCGGATTCGACGAAGCCGTTGGAACTCGGACGTATTAATCAACGACCAGATCACTTCATCTTGAACATGAATATAATTGTGTACGGGGTCCTTAAACACCTTTTCTTCACGAAGTTGACGATGCATGGTTCACACACTCCTCTTCATTTTTATTAAAATGATAAAAAAACACTAATGTCGAAGGATTTTGTCGAATAATGTCGTATAAAGTCATATCTAGTCTTTACCGTTTGTCGAATTATAGAATAACACTAACTTCCCAGGTATAATCATGGTTCTCAGAGATATTTATCAAAAAAATTTAGAAATAAAAAAGAACTCTACCATAAATAGGTTGACTATTCTGGCAATCGTTGGTATTATAAATATCATAAAAGATAGAACAATGTCGAAAAATGACGATTAAAAAAATGAACTGAAAGGGGCTATCATCAGTTATGTTGAAATCAACAGGTATCGTAAGAAAAGTCGACGAGTTAGGCCGAGTTGTTATCCCTATCGAATTGCGTCGCACCCTGGGCATTGGCGAGAAGGATGCGCTTGAAATTTATGTAGATGGCGAGCGGATCATGCTCAAGAAATATGAGCCAGCCTGCATCTTTTGTGGCAATGCCGAAAACGTAACATACTTCAAAGGCAAAATTGTTTGCCATGAATGCATTACTGAGCTTCCTACCCCTGTGACAAATTAAGAATTATAGTATATAATAGATTTACTGAAACTGTTAATTCTAACCTTTTTCATATCTCCTTGGTGCCTTCCTTGGCTTGAACCCGGCCTAGCGAGGGCACCCTTTTTTTGTCCAAAATTTCCTATTGATTAAAATGGCTTACATATTATAAAAGCTGATTGTAAATATCCCGTTTTGACACACCGCGATCAAGTGCTGTTTTTTTCATCGCCTCCTTCCGCGTCAGATCTTGCTGCTCCTCATAATACCGTACATGCTCCTCCAACGACAACGGTTGCCACCAGGCGGCCTGTCTTTCCTTAACCTCTTCGACTCCAGCTCCCTCAATAACGAGGCAATACTCTCCAAGGGGAGGATGCCCTGACAGCCAGTCCAGACATTCCTGAATTGATCCACGCATTAACTCTTCATACCGCTTCGTCAGCTCACGAGCTAAGACAATACGTCGGTTGCCCCAAATTTCAACTAGAGCCTCCAGCGTCTTTATCACACGATGTGGGGATTCATACATCAAGAGCGTACCTAGTTCATTCTCCAATGATTTTAGTAATTGTCCCCGTTCTTTTGAATCGCGGGGCAGAAAGCCCAGAAACATAAAGCGTTCTGTAGGCAAACCCGAAACAATTAAAGCCGATAGAGCCGCATTAGCACCAGGTACAGGAATCACGGAAATATCCGCCTCCAATGCTAATTTTACCAAATCGCTGCCCGGGTCAGAAATTGCCGGCAAACCGGCATCACTAACTAGTGCCAAATTTTTTCCTTCTATTATAAGACGTATTAATTCAGGCCCACTGGCAGCCTTATTATGCTCATGATAACTGACCAGTTTGGCAGGAGAAACATCATAATGGGTTAGCAGCTTCCTCGTCTGTCTTGTATCCTCCGCAGCAATAATATCTGCCTCCTGTAACATACGTACTGCCCGAAAGGTCATATCCTCCAAGTTACCGATTGGCGTACCAACCAGAAATAACTTTCCCTTCCCCTCCATGACTGGTTCTTCAGAGCTTGCAATAAAACTTTTCTGTACCTGTATACTCATGATCTACCCTCTTTTGGCCCGTAATAAATGTCCATGACTTCTTCCGTATATCCCCCATTTTCTCCGTATACAATCAGTGGGGGCAGAACCCGAATATCCGCTTTGCCATCGCGCAAAGCTTCAATTAGTACCATATTGGCCTCTGCTCCGATTCTGGGATGCACAAAGCGAATCACCTTGGGCTCCAAACGGTACTGGCGTAATACAGTAATAATCTCTCCCAGGCGTTGTGCCTTATGTACCATCGAGACCTTGCCTCCAGGACGTACCAAACGCATGGCAGCAGCCGCTACTTCGTCCAGTGTACAATAAATTTCATGGCGCGCGATGGCCTGATGCTCATTAAGCTTGGTCTCCCCTGTTGTCAGGGGCATATAAGGGGGATTGACGGTAATGGCATCATAAGTTCCATGTCCGGTAATATGTACAAGCTCCCGCAAATCCCCTTCACGGATATAAATACGATGCTCCAATCTGTTCATGGCCACGCTGCGACGCGCCATATCTGCCACCCGGGGCTGAATTTCAATCCCTTCAATAGTAGCTTGCGTCCGGGTAGATAATAGAAGCGGCACTACTCCATTGCCCGTGCATAAATCAAGAATTTTCCCGTATTTAGGAACAGCCGCAAACCGCGAGAGCAGCACGGCATCCATCGAAAAGCTAAAGACCTCATCGCTCTGGATGATCGAAAGCTGATGGGTGAGCAAATCATCGATCCGCTCCTGATCATATATAATTACCTTGTCCATAAATCCTGATTTCCGTCCTTCCTGAAACTTTAAAAAAACCGTAGGGAATCCCCTACGGTTCACTATTTATTCAAAAACGACAAACAAAACAGGCAATCGCCTTCCGTACGAAGATGTCCATAATAAACATTGCAAATATGAAAGCCTTCATGGTATAGACGTGCTAAGTTATCATAACCCTCACCCACCACGTCGATGGTCTCTTTGCCCTGCGGTATTGGTCCATCCATGCCTTCGGCTATGCCGAGAGGTAAGCGCCCCTCCGTGCTTTCCAGCTTGAGTATTTTGCGCAATTGCTCATTCTCAAGCAAGAGCCGTTGGTTCTCTTCCACCAGCTTCTTGACCTCCAACTTCAGGCTGCCCAAATCGCCGTGTACCTTGCCCATTTGCGTTTCCAGCGTCTGCATATGTGTGAAAATATCCTTGTTCTCCAAGTTCCCACCCCAGAGTCATCTCTAAAGTCTTTCTTTATGAGTAAGCTCCTTATTTGACAACAACCTCGTCCATGGGGAGCTCCTTCACCTTACCTACTTCAAACAACTGCACATGCACCGTACGCGACCCGGCGTTGATTCCTACTACCTTGCCGTCGCCTAGCGAGGTAATGACCATTTTCCCCACCGATGGAAGCTCTTCTTTGACACTTTCGTAGTTATCATGCTCATACTTCAGGCAGCACATCAAGCGGCCGCATAACCCGGAAATCTTCGTCGGATTCAGCGATAGGCTTTGATCCTTGGCCATTTTGATCGATACCGGCTCGAAATCGCCCAGCCAGGAAGAACAACAGAGAATTCGTCCACAAGGGCCAATACCACCCAACATCTTCGCTTCATCTCGGACACCTATCTGTCTTAATTCAATACGTGTTCGGAAGATACTGGCCAAATCCTTAACCAACTCGCGAAAATCGACGCGTCCCTCTGCCGTAAAGTAAAATATAATCTTGTTGCGATCAAAGGTAAATTCCACATCGACCAGCTTCATCTTGAGTTCGTGGTCCTTGATTTTATTTAAACATGTGGCAAAAGCATTCTTTGCCGCAAACTTGTTCTCTTCGACAACACGGGCGTCAGCGTCGTCAGCAATCCGAATGACTTTCTTCAGTGGAAGAACAACATCGGATTCTCCAACCTTCTTCTTGCTGATCACCACTTTACCATATTCAATCCCGCGCGCGGTTTCGACAATCACGCTCTGGTCCTTCTCCACAGGAAGCTCCAGTGGATCGAAATAATAGATTTTGCCCGCTTTTTTAAAGCGAACACCCACTACAGTATACAAAAACTAACCCCCTCGTATAGCTCCAAACTGGTGAACCGCTTTCGTTAATTTATCCCTGCTCTCTCAGGGGAGGAAGTTACCTGACGGTCTGCTCTGCCTTGCTCTATATCTGTTCTTTCCCTACGTCGTCTTTCCTTGCTCTGGCTACTCCAACTCTGCGGGTTACCGCAACCCCTCCACCGCAATCACGAATTGCTCTACACAAAGTTGGGCATTCATATGCTGGCGAAGCTTCTTCTTGCCTTCCGCAGCCATCGCCATCGCATCAATCCATTGCTTTGTGCTTAGCGAGGATGCGTGCCGATTAATAAACTCAAGCTCATCTATGAAAACGATCTGATCATGTTTATGATAAAGCGCATGGATCATATCCTTGAACCACAAATGAAAAAGATTAAACAACATGTCCAAATGATCGGATAACCCGGATTTGAACAATTCCTGTTGTGCTGTAATTAATGGAGAACCGCCACGGCCTGCGATTTCCTTCCCTAATTGTAACACTACGTTTCTAATTTCTGCAAACCAATTCTGACTAATGAGATCACGGCATGATCCCAGTCCTGCCGCAACATGTACGGCACTTCGCGCTAATGTTGGCGAAAATCCCTCATCCGCCAAAATCTGGAGCATACGCATAGGGTCAAGTGGTGAAAAGGGAACCCACTGCGAACGGGATTGGATAGTCGGCAGTAAAGCCCGTCCATTATCAGACAATAGAATAGCTACCGCTGGAGAAGGAGGCTCCTCCAGGAACTTCAACAGGCTGTTGGCAGCCTGCACCGTCATTTTGTCCGCTTCATCAATAATATAAGCCTTGGGATTACCACTCTCCGAACGATATGAGAAAATCCGCTGCAATTGGCGGATTTGTTCTATTTTAATCGTAGCCCCGTCGGGCTTTATCGTGAATAAATCCGGATGATTGCCATGCAGCACCTTGCGGCACTCCAGACATTCTCCACATGCGTCGTCGTCCTCGCCCTGAGTGCAGAACAACGCCTGGACGAAAGCCATGGCCATTTCCATTTGCCCACTTCCAGGCGGTCCGCTAAACAGATAGGCATGGGATATTTCCTGGCGCTTCAGACTGCTCTGCAATAGTTGCTTCGCCTTATCCTGCCCAATGATTTTCTGGAATGACATTGTAATTATTTCGTCCTTTCACCAACCCAATACTAAGGCTTGTTCTCAGGCTTGCCCTAGAAGCAAAGATTAATCAGCATGCCACGAATTTCACCAATTTTCTGTAGCAGTTCAATTTTGCCTTGCTCTGTCTCCAGCAATTCCTCTGCCATGGCAAGCAACGCCGAATCCACTTCATCCAGCAGCTTGTAGCGTTTGCCTCGGCCCCGGCGATCCCAGCCCTTCGACTCCTTGATGGTCACACCTCGCCGAACGGTATCCTCCAGGAACCGCTTGACCAGCAGTCGATAGGCCTTCAGTTCACGTACCGTCATTGACTTCGCTAACCGGTCGCCCTGCATCTGAATCTCCTTGAATTTGCGGTTCAATTCCTCTTGCGTGGCCTGATGCCCGTGCTGCTGCATCACATCCGAGAAGCTTTTGGATTGCACCGGTTTGGCAGGGCTTTCGCTTACCCCCAAACCGCTCTTGAGCGGCCGATATCCCGGATCAATTTTCAAAGCCCTCACCACCTATTCTGAAATATGGTTTACGTTCAAACTCGATGCCGACTCCGCTCCCTGAGTTCCTTCGTGATCGGAAGCTATATTTTAGATTTCCTAGTTCAATAAGGATCTAAATTACAGGTTTCTAGCACCGAGAAGGTTGATCGATACCAGGGACTGAGCAGCGCAGCGTAGGTATATCCTACGTGAGCAGCGGAAGGCGCGGGGAGAGTTCAAGATTCGATGCCGACTCCACTCCCTGAGTTCCTTCGTGATCGGAAGCTATATTTTAGATTTCCTTTAAAAGTGTTCGAAGCGGTCTACTGGGAGGACAAACACCGTCGCTCCCCCCACCTGTACCTCTACAGGCAACGGTAAATACGAATCCGTAGTTCCACTCATCGGCGTAACAGGTGTCACTAATTGCTCCCTCACCTTGCAACTGGTACGAATTACACTCAGAACAGAATCGACCTGATGATCATCCACACCAATCAAAAAGGTGGTATTGCCTGCCCGAAGAAACCCACCGGTGCTTGCCAATTTGGTGGCACGATAATTTTCCTTCACTAATGCACTGGACAGCCGGTTGCTGTCTTTATCTTGAATAACCGCAACGATCAGTTTCATTTCAGCGCCTCCTCGTTCTTATTAAAGAATGTACCACATTAAACTATTAGACGACTAGATCATGAAATCCTTTAATGTTGCCGAAAGTTGCCTGCGAATCTCAGCAGCCACCTGTTCTTTGCTACGGGAAGCATCCACGATGCGAATTCGCTCCGGATACATCTTGGCGATAAGCAGATACCCCTCCCTCACTTTCTGGTGAAAATGAAGGCTCTCCATGTCCAGCCGATTTACCTCTCGACTCTGACTGGAAGCGATCCTGGCCAATGCAGCCTCCGGTGTAATGTCCAGATAGAAGGTCAGATCGGGAAAGCGCCCCTTGGTCGCAAATAAGTTAATCTCCAGAACCTCATCCATACCAAGTCCCCGCGCATATCCTTGATAAGCCAAGCTGCTATCGAGAAAACGATCACAGAGAACGGTCATCCCCTGTTCCAGCGACGGCTCTACCTTTTCCGCCAAATGCTGTCTTCGGGAGGCGGCATATAGAAGTGCTTCAGTACGTGCATCCATCGCTGTATGCTGTGGATTCAGAATAATATCGCGGATTTTCTCAGCAATTTCAATGCCACCAGGCTCACGAGTAGTGATAAACTCCACTCCCTGATCTCTGAGCACTTGCTCCATTTCCCGCATGACGGTGGTCTTGCCCGATCCATCACCTCCTTCAAGCGTAATGAGCAGTCCTTTGGCTTGATAATTCATGTAGTCTTGTACCTGCTTTCTATATCAAAAATTCTACTGCGAGCCTCATAGTTTTAAAACTTGAATGGTGAGCAACTGTGAATCTGCGGCCCCCTGGCACTTAGCACCGCTATTCCTCAGTCCAACCAATCGCTCTGCAAGTATCTCCGTAATCTTCTCCCCCGGGTACAATAATGGAATTCCTGGGGGATAAGGAATCACCATCTCTGCGGCCCGTCGACCCGCACTATGCTCTACAGGAACTGACTCAATCTCTTTGGGCAATACAGGAGTCAGATTAAAAGCAACAGATTCAGAAATAGCAAACTGCAAACCCTCCCCTTGCCACACATCCCTTAGGGGCGGCTGTACCCCATCCTCTACATTGTTCCACGTGGAAATTTGTCGAGAAAAAACATCTGAGACCTGCACAGGCTCGGAAAAATTGGCAGATAATGCAGATTTATCAGCTTTACGGCCCGACTTCAATTCCACTTCTGCAATTCGCTGCAAAGCAGTCAGCAAATGAACGGCATGTTGTGACGTAGTCCCTGGACCCAGAGCAAGCACAACATAACGATCATCACTCATCTCCGGAACGCAGCCTTCTGCCTCAAGGCGTTCCTGTAATTCATAACCGTTTAGACGACCTGCTGCATCGTAAATAACAAGCTTCCAAGGATCTTGTATAGTATATGCAGTAGACTCTCCGCTGGCGCCCGGTGGCTCCACAACGGCAAAGCGTGACAATTGCTTCAACCCCTGCCGAATCTCCGCTGCTGCAGCCAGTCCTTCTTCTAACAGGTCTGGACCGTGGGCCTGCAGCAAACTACGACTCCAATCAAGCGAAGCCATGATGGGATAAGATGGACTGGAGCTCTGCAACATAGCTAGGCGCTGTTTTAGTAATGTGCGGTCAAGCAGCCCGCCTTGAACATGCAGCATGGCACCCATCGTGAGCGCAGTCAGCATTTTGTGCGTCGACTGCACAACCCCATCGGCTCCTGCGGCCAGCGCGCTCTCCGGCAGTGCCGGGTGCTGCCCAAAGTGAGCGCCATGCGCCTCATCCACAAGCAGCGGCACCCCATGCGCATGGCAGATATCAGCCAGCGGCCGAAGTGGTGCGCCCATCCCGTAATAGTTGGGGTGCGTGACCAGCACCCCCTTGGCGCCGGGATAGCGGCGTAGAGCCTCTCCCACCACCGCTGTACTCGGGAGGGTACTAAGGCCGCTGCCGGGATCCTGCTGCGGCGCCAAAAATACCGCGTGAGCTCCCGCAAGCATTAATCCGTGAATCACGGATTTATGAACGTTTCGCTGCACGAGCAAAACATCCCCTGGCGTAGTACATACGCTCAGGATCAAAGCCAGGTTGCCGGCCGTGCTGCCGCCGACCAAAAAACAGGTCTCCTCCGCCCCAAACTGGATGGCGGCCAGCCGCTGCGCCTCTTGTATCACCCCCTGCGGATGGTGAAGATCATCAGTCCCGGTAATTTCCGTAGCATCAATCCCCATTACCTGGGCAAGCTCTTTCTCATCGCCAGAATATGCTTGCCAGGCCTGTCCATCCTTATGGCCTGGTACATGAAACGAAGTATCTTGTCTCTTCCTGTATTCCCGCAATACTTCAAGTAATGGGGCATTATATGTTTCCTTGAACATCTATTTCCTGACCCTTCCGGCTAAACATGATCTATGGATCAGCATAAGCACAACCTGCTTATACCTTGGCTTCATTTTACCGCTTCTTGACCTGATAGAGCAATATAAAAGGACCTGCTCCCTTAAAGAACAGGTCCTTTCAGTCAATATTTCTATGCATTATTCTGCACCCAAATCTGCTTCATTTGATGGATAAAGAAATGATATTTGTCCTCCTGCACATCCGTATGCACCATTTCAGCTTCACATGCATCGCAGATAAATTCTGAAACAATATGAATGCCCTCACTTTTTGGTTCCCCGCAAATAATGCAGGTTCTGACCGCTAAATCATCCATGCCCGATCCCACCTTGTTTGTTTTACTATCAGTATGACACAGATTCTATTATTTTAAACCTTTTCATAGTCCGTTGCCCTACTTTATCCTATGTCACTTTGGGCATACCTGTGTTTGTACTCGGCATCTTCATTATTCTTTTTTTTATCCGATATATTAAGAAGAGCTTGTCCGCTGTACAGGGCTACGAATCGTTGAAGGAGGAGCATTCATTAATGTCTGCTGAAACCGAATCCCAACCAACCTTTTATCACTATAAATTGCTCAAAAAAGTCATGTTACCTAAATCCTTAATCAGTAGCCTAATCGTTTTACCCTTCATTTGGCTTGCTGCCGAAATGTTCTTTATCTCCTGGACCAGCTTATTCTATTTTTTGCTGGCCGCTCCACTTACCGTATGGATTCAGTATGTGATGTCCAGGTCATTTCTGATCCTGACAAGTCCCTCGTACCGAAAACGTTGGTATTTCTGTCGTCGTCTGCCCTGGATCGGTTATATGCCCGATCAGCATGTGGCTTACTCTACATATCGCAGAATTTATCTGAATTCAGCCTGGATTGGCTGTATGATCATTCTGATATTAATCCCTTGGTCACCCATTGCCTTTGTGCTCTCGCTGATGTTCTGGCATGGCTGGCTCATTTTTCCCCGTTTTATTGTATTTGCGGTACTTCGAGGCCAGCGCAAGGATGGAATGATCAAGATCACCAATTTGGATATCTCCTATTACATGCAATAAAGCAATCGCCTATTACTATACGATTAAAAGCCTGTCCCTACCTCAGGAACAGGCTTACTTCATTCAACCAAGCCACTTATTTAAGGGCTACTCTCCAAGCCTTGAATCACCATTTTTTTCTCCGGCTTAGGTATAAGCACCGTAAAGGAATTTTCATGAATTGTCAATTGCACGATTTGTTTTCCCTTTTCATATACCCAAGTCGTTCCTGTGCTTTCCTCTTTGTTTTCCTTCCAACCCCACTCTTCGATTACCTTCTCATACGCTGCAGGCACATCCTTGCTCTCTTGAAGTCCAGTCAGCGAATAATGTACATAATCCATCTTGGAGTTGTTCAATACCGTTTCACTTTGCTTGGCTTCCTTCGGGACCGGGAAACTTTTGTCTACCGCAGCACCTACAAAATCGGTCCACCCAGGCTCAGAAGATGTACAGCCAGCGATGACAAGTAACATCATCAAGACTCCTAACATGAAGCATAAGGAATGTTGTATTCCCCTTCGCTGCATGGTTGATTCCTCCTTGCCTTTATAATAAAAAATAGTCCAGTTGTCATTAAAAATGAGATTTATCATAGGATAAATGCCCTATTTTGCTAAGGCACCACCTTAATTATAGCGAGTGTTGCATAGCTGTCGGTAACAAAAAGGTTACATTCCTTTTGAAAGAGTCTAAACATTTGACACCTTTATTATGTCCACTCCATGTGGACAATCTACAATAGAAAAAAGCACCGCCGATTTATGATCGGCAGTGCTTCTCGTCTTTGCTTGGCAACGTCCTACTCTCCCAGGACCCTTCGGTCCAAGTACCATCGGCGCTGGAGGGCTTAACGGTCGTGTTCGGGATGGGTACGTGTGGAACCCCTCCGCCATCGCCACCAAACGATTCAAGCGTTTAATCGCTTGAAAACTGGATACGAAACGTCTTTGCGTGTTAGTTCTCTTGGAGTGCTCTTCACGGCTTGCTCAGCCTGACGCCACTCTTCAGAGTGATATTTTGGATAAGCCCTCGACCGATTAGTACCTGTCAGCTCCATACAT
>NZ_KB895391.1 GCF_000374825.1 Paenibacillus sanguinis 2301083 = DSM 16941 | reverse complement strand
CGGGAGCAAGCTCCCCAATCACTCCGCTCGACTTGCATGTATTAGGCACGCCGCCAGCGTTCGTCCTGAGCCAGGATCAAACTCTCCAATAAAGGTATTGTTTGACTTGCTCATGTAAACTTGCTGACGAGAACTTTCGTTCTCTTATTTCTTACTCACTCGTTGTTCAGTTTTCAAAGATCAACTTTCATCTTATCTTCGTGTTAACCGCCGTGTTTCAGCGGCAACTTCTATATAATATCAACTTAGCAACATAAAAGCAAGAGTTTTTTTAAAAAAAGATAATTACCAAGCAATAACCCTGTTATTCAATCCACTCTTTAAGCCCATTGCATAACGGCGGATCAATTGAAAAATGGATTTTTACTTCATCTAAGTACTGCTTTGTTTGATTGATGCGCCGTTCTTGCAAGTGCTGCTTCTTAAACAAAAGGTGGAAAGGATTCATGTATAAAGTGGTGACCGATCAGTTAAAATATATAAGTATAGATCAGCAAGAATGCGAGGGAGATATATAATACCCTAGTAGTTATTTAAAATACGCTCTTTACATCACTCAATAAATTGTATACAATTTAATTGTGAGCAACATATATTCTCATTAACTTAATCAAAAGGAGATAACGATGATGAAAACATTATATGAAACAACAGTTAACAACACAGGTGGACGCTCAGGTGTCGTGCAGTCTCCAGACAATACATTTATGCTAGAGGTGGCTACACCACAAGAGCTTGGTGGCAAACCCACTACAGCTACCAATCCGGAACAGCTATTTGCAGCAGGTTACAGTGCTTGCTTTAACTCAGCACTTGAAGCCCAATTGAAGAAAAATAATATTAAAATTGAAAAAAGCTCTGTCACCGCAACAGTAATGTTACTAACGGACCCAGCCGATAATGGGTTTAAGCTTGAGGTTGAATTGGAAGTTAAGATTGATGGATTAGATGATGAAACAGCAAAAAAATATGTTAAGCTTGCTCATGATTATTGTCCATATTCAAAAGCGATTCGTGGGAATGTCAACGTAACGGTTACTGTAGCTTAAGCCAAAACCAAAACAGCAATAATAGGACTTGCCCAAATCGTACCCTCTATAAAATTGAATCTCTATTTAAAGCCCAAGGATGCTGTGAAATCACCATTCCTGGGCTTTTTCTTTTGCTGGTTAGCTGATGCATAGTGATCTTTTGCCTGCGTATGGTAATATAAAATTTAATATTACTTTTTTATAGATTCAGCACTACAATTTAAACTAACTAAGGAGGCTATTATGCAGCCAATACAGCCCCAACCTATTCAAGATTGCATTAATCGGCTTGCGAATCAGGATTTATATATACATCTTGAGGTAACTTCAGGTGCTTATGCCAATCATCTGGATAGCAACAGACATCCTGGCTCAGCTTTTATCACAAATGCAGTGATTCGTTATACTCAAGGAGCGATTTCAGGCGGTGGCCCCTACCGAGTGGGACTAAAAACAGAGCAAGGCTGGATATATGCGGAAGGGCTTACCCATGTGGATGAACAGGATCAGGAACGACTCATTTTAGCCGGGCATGACAATCAAGGGAAGCTAGTTGTTGCTTTGCAGCTTAGTCGAACACTGTTCTAATTAATGTGGAGGAAATGACAAGCATGAATAATGAACAATATAAAGGACAGAACATTTTAGTTGTCTTCCCTCATCCGGATGATGAGGCGTTTGCGGCAGCCGGTACATTAGCTAGATATATTGAAGGTGGCGCACATGTTACATATGCTTGCTTAACATTAGGCGAGATGGGGAGGAATATGGGCATACCACCGTTTGCGAACCGGGTTACATTACCTGCGATTCGGAAACAAGAGCTGTTGGATTCCGTAGCAGCCATTGGTATTCAAGATTTAAGAATGCTAGGTTTCCATGATAAAATGGTGGAATTTGAAGATCAGCAATTGTTGGATAAAACGTTGCAAGCTTTATTGAATGAAATACAGCCAAAGCTGGTAATTACCTTCTATCCAGGCTACAGTGTTCATCCAGATCACGATGCGACAGGTAGAGCTGTAATTAGAGTCATTAGTGCGCTGCCAGCAGCGCAAAGACCTGTAGTACATTGTGTTGCATTTTCTAATGATCATGAACAGGCGATTGGTAAAGCGAATATCATTGTTGATGTGACAGAGGTTATACACAAAAAGATGAGCTCAATTCAAGCGCATCGCTCACAGTTTCAGGCTGAAGAATTAGTAGGAAAGCAAGAGCTTGGCAACCAACAGTTGCTAGCGCGGTTTGGCAAAGAACCGTTTTGGATTTATCCATTGGCATAAGCCAGATCAATACAGGCCTTGCTGTCGCAGATACTGAATATATAAGCTAATAGGTTAACACACGACAAAAAACTCCCCTTTCAGCAGTGGATGTTCAAGGAATGAACCCATCTGCTTGGAAAGGGGAGTTGCTTGGTTTTAAGCCAATAAAGTTGCCAGAACCCTATGCGGCTAGTTAACCTGCACTTCCAAAGAACAAGTAGCGCAGAATAATCAGAACAAACAGAACCCACATCAGCCAGTGGATATCGTATTTCTTCTTGCCAAACAGGTTGGCAATAAACGCCAGAACTACATAGAATACAACCCCGAACGAAATTCCGTTAGCGATGTTATAAGTGAACGGCATCATCGTTACGGTCAAAAAGGCCGGTATTGCAACAACCATGTCTTGGAAATCAATTTCCTTGATGGATTGAACCATTAGCACACCTACGATTATCAGAGCTGCTGCGGTAGCAGAGCCTGGAATCAAGGCAATGACCGGAGCCAGGAACAAGGCAAGCAGGAAGCAGACGCCTGTAGTCACTGCGGTCAAGCCAGTACGTCCGCCTTCGGCAACCCCTGCCGCACTCTCTACATAAGCTGTCGTAGTCGAGGTTCCCAGCATAGCGCCGCCCGTTACGGCAACTGCGTCCACCAGCATCGCTTTACCAACCCGCCGCTTGCCTTCTTGCGGGTCCTTCATAATTCCGGCACGAGTCGCCGTACCTACCAAAGTACCGAAGGTGTCGAACAATTCAACAAATGTAAACGTGGCGATGGCGGAAATAATCCCGGTATGCAGAATACCATCCCAGTCGAATTTCATAAAGTTGATTTGAGTGAAATCTGGAATCCATTTAGCTTCACTGGCTGACACTGAGTTGAAATCAACCGCGCCCATCAGAATAGCTACAATCGTTGTTCCGACAATCCCCAGCAAAATTGCGCCTCGCACGTTCAGAACCATCAGAATGCCGATCAGGAGCAGGCCGATCAAGGCAAGCTGGACATCCGTATTATGCAGGCTTCCCAGATGAATGACGGTCTCAAAGGATAGCACATCCGTATACGTATGAGCTGGGATATCGCTGCCCGCTTCGACGCCAATCGTCATCAGTCCACTATTCTTCAGACCGATAATCGTAATAAACAAGCCGATCCCTACGGTAATGGCATGCTTAAGTGAATCCGGTATGGCATCCAGCAACATTTGACGAATCTTGGTCACAGTCAAGAGAATGAAGATCAGGCCGGAAATAAATACGGCGGTCAAGCCCATTTCCCAAGTAAAAGGATGATCTGTTGAGGCTGACGAAAGAACCACGGAGGCAAAATAGGCGTTTAACCCCATGCCTGGTGCCAGCGCTACAGGAAAGTTAATGAACAGCCCCATGGCGATGGTGAAAATCCCGGCTGCAAGAGCCGTTGCCAGGAACACAGAATACCAGCCCATGTCGATCTGGCCAAAGGCGGTCAGCGTATTCGGGTTGACTGTCAGGATGTAAGCCATAGCCATAAATGTGGTCAAGCCGGCCATAATTTCCGTACGCACCGTTGTACCATTCTGTTTCAGTTTAAAAAACCGATCCATGATTAAAATTCTCCCCCTTATGATAGGTCGGACAACGACAAAAAAACCGAGGTGTTCTCCCTCGGGTTCCGTACATCCAGAAGAATTGCCCCCACAGGCGTAACGCCCTGGAGGAAGCCCGGCACCCATCTCGCAAAATTCACGTAATGATATATCATCGGGGTGGCCAAAACCAGCAATTCTTCTTTTCGTAGCCAGATCATTTACGGTGACCTCGTAGAGACTTCCGGGCCTATTCCCGGAATTATACGAAAGGATTTAATTGTCTTTGTCGATATCCTCGAAAGCCCTGCAATGAAGGCTTATCACAAGATTCATTCTAGGCGGACAAAGTGGAGATGTCAACAGAAAAAACGAATATTAAACAAGGTTTTACACTTCAATGTTCGACATCTAGACAAATATAGCTTTGAGTTATTCACTCTTCAGCAGGTGTTGCAAATCATGCCCTGTTGGGTTCTGGAAAATTCGCAGACCAAATTCCGGCGCTACGGCAAAGATATGGTCAAAAATATCCGACTGTACCTCTTCATATACAGCCCAGTTAATATCGTTAACGAAAGCGTAAATCTCCAGAGGGAGTCCGGTTTCTGTTGGCTGCAATTGTCTGACGATACAGGTCATGTTCTGGTGAATGCTCGGATGATGCTGAAGATACCGCAAAATATAGGCCCGAAATATCCCGATATTCGTCAGGGCCCGGCCATTGGCTTTGACTGATCGATCCATCCGATGCTCCAAATTGTACTGCTCGATATCGGTTTCCTTTTGAGCAATATACTCCCGCAAATAATGGATCTTCTTGAATTTATCCAGCATCTCCGGATCTGCAAAGACAATGCTGCTCGTATCCACGAAAACCGAACGCTTGATTCTCCGTCCGCCAGAGCTTTGCATCCCCCTCCAATTCTTGAAGGAATCCGAAACCAGCGCATACGTTGGAATCGTAGTAATCGTCTTGTCAAAGTTCTGCACCTTTACGGTATTCAAGGAAATATCAACGATATCGCCATCGGCTCCGTACTTGGGCATTTCGATCCAGTCACCCACGCGTACCATGTCGTTGGAGGTAAGCTGAACTCCAGCAACAAGGCCCAGAATGGAATCCTTGAAGATCAACATAATGACGGCTGACAATGCTCCAATACCGCTGAGCAGGAAAACCGGACTTTGACCAATGAGGGCAGAGATTAGCAAAATGCCGCCGATGGTAAAAATAAAGATTTTCGCCACCTGAATATATCCGCGAATTGGCCGGATCTTGGCAATCTCATAGGTGGCATAAATATCATGAACAGCGTTCAGAAACGCATTTACAACCATTAGTGATATGACAATGATATAGAGAACAACGCCCTTTGCGATCAGGCCCTGATAGGCCGGGAACAGAGAAGCAGAATAATAAATAATAATGGCCGGAACCACGTGCACCAATTTATGAAACACCTTGCGTTCCAAAATATAATTATCCCACTTGATGCGGTTGTTGCGAATCGAATACGTGATGATTTTCAAAATAATCCCTTTAGCCACAAAGTGAGCCGCCATACTTACTATGATAATGCCAATAATACCAATAACGATGGACAAGCTGCCGATCAGTTCATCGGCAACTCCCATATATGCAAGCCAATTCTGGATGAATTCCATAGTTCTCTCCTTTATTTATACTCACGAACTGCACACGGTGTATAAGCTGCAATAAATGGCTCAATCTCCACGATATCGCCTGCGAACAAAATCTTCTCGAAGTCAGCATGTGTCAAAAATCCTTCTTGCACCATCTTCCCGTACTGCTGTTTTAATTCCTCGTAAAAACCGGTCTGATTCATAAAAATGCATGGATGAGTATGCTGGCCGATCCTTCCCCAGGAGATAACTTCCGTAATCTCCTCCAGTGTACCAGGACCTCCGGGAAGTGCAATATATACATCGCCAAGTTCAATCATTTTCATTTTCCGTTCGTGCATGGTATGCACAATTTCAAGACGCGAGAGTCGCGGATGAGCCAATTCTCTTCCTACCAAGAACTCCGGCATAACACCGATAGCTTGTCCTCCGCGGGCTAAAACGTGGTCTGCAAGCATTCCCATCAAGCCAACATTTCCCCCACCGTAAATCAATATATGCCCTTCTCCAGCAATCCACTCTGCCAATTCCTTTGTCATTCGTTGATATTTCTCATCATGTCCAAGAGCTGCCCCACAATAAACTGTAATCTGCATGATCCCAACAACACTCCATTCTGTCTATGCTATCATTATATTATATTAAATAAGCTGGAGGTTTTAAATTGTGGACATTACGCAATATCAGCAATGGGTGATCGAATTTTATAAAACAAGAAAATGGTATCAATATGATCCCTTTATTCGTGTAGGCTTTCTGACTGAAGAGGTTGGGGAAGTATCACGTGCAGTAAGAAGCATCGAAATTGGTAGAGATCGACCTGATGAGGCAACACTCGATCAAGGGCAGCTAAAAGCTAATTTGGTTGAAGAACTGGGAGATGTCATTGACAACATTCTCATTCTTGCAGATAAATATGATATTTCAATTGAAGATATTTTGCGATTGCATCAGGACAAGCTGATTGCTCGATTCGCTGAATAAACCCAATTATTTCTATTATATATATGTGTGTTCCATAAACAAAAAGCCACTATCTCTTATTTGCATTACTGACCAATAAGAGAAAGCGGCTTTTAACAATAGTTGCAAGGCATCTTTATTTTTGTGTAATAAATATCGCACTCCGAAATTTTTCCATTCATGCACTATCCTATAAAACAGTAAACGGAAGGACTAGGTCCTTCCGTTTTCTTTCTTGTCCTGCTATCCCAACGGAACAACAGCTTTTAGATTTCTGCTTTGACTATACACCAAATGATTTAAAACGCAACAGGCAGTTGCGTAATCAAGATTTTCTGTGAGGTACATTAAAATTCAATATTACGAGAAGACTATCTTCTCTTATCATTACCACTAACTTTCAATAAGTCATATTTGTTCAACCTTGACATTAAAAGTCCCCCTAAACAAAATGCAGCTCAGGGGGTTCAATTCTTTATCTACTCCCACTCAATCGTAGCTGGCGGCTTGGACGTGATATCGTACACGACGCGGTTCACGTTGTCCACTTCGTTAACGATACGAACCGAAATCTTCTCCAGCACATCCCACGGGATGCGCGCCCAGTCGGCGGTCATGCCGTCGATGGAGGTTACGGCGCGAATGCCTACGGTGTAGGAGTAGGTACGGGCATCGCCCATTACGCCGACGCTGCGCATGTTCGGCAGGGCCGTGAAGTATTGCCAAATTTCGCGGTCAAGACCGGCTTTGGCAATCTCGTCGCGCAGGATGTAATCCGAATCCCGAACGATCTTGAGCTTGTCCTCTGTGACCTCGCCCAATACGCGAATGGCAAGTCCTGGACCCGGGAAGGGTTGTCTCCAGACGATTTCCTTCGGCAGCCCAAGCTCTTCGCCGACTTTGCGAACTTCGTCCTTGAACAGCGAGCTAAGCGGTTCGATCAGCTTAAACTTCATGTCCTCCGGCAAGCCACCCACGTTATGATGGGACTTGATCGTTTGCGCCGTAGCGGTCCCGCTCTCTACGATATCCGTATACAGCGTGCCTTGGGCCAGGAATTTGAAATCGTCAAACTTGGCCGACTCTTCGTCAAACACATAAATAAATTCATTGCCGATGATTTTCCGTTTTTGCTCCGGATCATCCACCCCTGCCAGCTTGGACAGAAAGCGTTCACGGGCATCAATCTTGACCACTTTCATGTCGAACTTGCCAACGAACGTCTCCATGACGCTTTCTGCTTCACCCTTGCGCAGCAGCCCATGGTCAATGAACATACACGTCAATTGATCCCCGATCGCCTTGTGAATCAGCATCGCCACCACCGAGGAATCCACGCCGCCGCTCAAGGCACAGAGCACCTTGCTATCGCCGACCTGGTTACGAATATCACGCATCGCATCCTCAATAAAGGTCTCCATGCTCCAATTGCCTTCACAACCGCAAATCTCATAAAGGAAATTACGAATCATCTCATTGCCGTGAATGGAATGGCGAACCTCCGGGTGAAATTGTACGCCGTACATCTTCCGATCAGGATGGGCAAACCCGGCAATCGGAGCATGCTCCGTTGAAGCATCCACGACAAAGCCTTCTGGCAGCAAGGTCACATGATCTCCATGACTCATCCAAACGGTCTGTTTGGCTTCAAGTCCGCGTGTCAGGGCAGAGTTTTCAGTAAAGTCAACGTCCGCTTTACCGTATTCTCGCTTCTCCGCACGTTCTACCTTCCCGCCAAGCTGATGTGCCATAAGCTGCATCCCGTAGCAGATGCCAAAGATCGGTACGCCAAGCTCATACACACCAGGATCGATGCGGGGAGCATCCTCTGCATAAACGCTGGAAGGTCCACCCGAGAACACAATTCCCTTTGGCGAAAGCTCGCGCAGACGCTCCACTGACGTATTGTAAGGCAGCAATTCACTATACACGCCCAGATCGCGAATTCTTCTTGCTATCAATTGATTGTATTGTCCTCCGAAATCAAGCACAACAATCATTTCATTTGGCTTATTCATACCTGGCCTCCCTCAAATTATGACACCTATTATACGCAAGGTTAAAAGAGGTCGTCAAGGAAGTCCAACCGCCAAAGTACGCCCTTCTATCGCGATTTGGAGGGATTTGCTCCACAGCTTGCTACGAAACCACGACACTGCTGCAAAAATTTTATGCTTTCCCTGCGATCTAACTGCTCTCTGCCGTAATAAAGCCGCTCCCAGGCCTGCACAAATCCTTCGGTCTCTTCCGGCATACGGGCCTTGCCCTGAAACACAGACTGCATGTACTCCCTGGCCGTCATTCTGGAAGGCTTCGGACCATGTCTAAGCGCAAGCTCCGCCCATACCCGGTCCGCGGCCCGCAGCAGCTCCTTGCGGCCCGGGAACTGGCGGCTTGCCGGATGCAGGTCCAGCCAGGCTTGTATAGCCCGAACATACTGCGGAATTTCTCGCAATAACAGGAAGACAAGGCCCACACCCAAGAACCAGGCCGTCATCACAAATGGACTTAATCTCCATGTTCCGATAGCCATTCGCCAATCTGTAGCCAGAGCAGCAAGCTTCATCATAAACAAATGAACAAGCTCTCCCCGAATCTTCCATAAAGCAGCAAGCTGATCAGCAATGCCCTCGATTCGGCTATTTAATGAAGCTTTAGCATCGGCCCCTGCCGTTCCGGTGAACCCGGCAAAGCCGGGAGTCGGATCAAAGGGGATCCAGCCGGAGCTTGGGAAATAGACCTCTACCCATGAATGCGCATCGGCATAGCTTACTGTATAGCGGCGCAGTCCCTGGCCCGCGGTGGCAAGCTCCTGTGTATCGCTATTTGCCGCCGGATCTCCCGGGGCAAACCCCTTGACCCAGCGGGCAGGAACCCCCCCGCTGCGCAGCAAGACAACCATCGCTGTAGAGAAGTGATCACAGTAGCCTATCTTATCTTCAAACAAAAAGCGGTCAACAAAGTCAGCCCCATCCGGCGGAAGCTGGGAATTAAGCTGGTATTCGTAATTTTTTTGCAGATACCTCTGGACAGCAGTCACAGCGTCATATCGACTGTCCTCCCCGGCCACCAGCCTTCTGCCAAGCTCCTTTACCCGTTCGGGCAAAGAATCCGGCAGCTGCAGAAAGTGTTCGCTGATATAGGGCTTATCTTGGCCCTGAGTTTCCAGCAATACCATTTTTGACGATGGGGGTATCTTCGACAATAGCTCATAACCATAGATTTGCTCCGACAGAGCCGCATCCTCGATGAACAGCGAATCAGACAGGCCGTCATAACGTGGCTGAACCTGGATTGGCGAGCTTCGGTTTCCGGTAATGACTCTTTCCAGTTCTAAGGGAAGACCGCCGGACAATAAGGGGACCCTTCCTGATACAGGCTCCTCGAACATGATGGTTTGCTTGATCGTATTCATGCCGTTTTCTTGGACTGCCGCCTCCAGGGCCTCTCCCGTGATGTCCGAGGATTGAACCCAGCCGCGACCGGTATATACACTTTTGCTCTCTCCACGCCAGTAGGTGCTATAAGGAGACAAGGCTGTAAAGTAAGGGTCATGTCGCAGCTGCATTGGTGCGCCCAGCCTGGAGTCGTCCAGACCATAACCAGACACACTAAAGGCTGCCACACTTCCTTTCCTCTCTCTCCACTGCGCCCCACTCCAGTCCGACACTGCTCGGACCATCTGCTCCCAGGATATCGCTCTCACAGGCTGGGAGGGCAGCAGAGAACTAAGCAAGGCGGCGCAGGCCACTCCCACCAGCACAAAGCCTGCCGCAGTCACCGTACCGGTGCCCCTGGAAGCCGCAGATTCACTTCGCTGAAACGCCAGCGCTTGTAGCACCAGCCCCAGCGCAGCTACCCGAATAACTCCCAGATAAAGCTCCAGACCGGCTACAGCTTCTAGCGTCAGCAGATACACAAAGGTTGCAGCCAGGAACAACCAGATACTTTGCCGCGCAAGCGCCAGCATTTGTACGGAGACCACTAGCAAGGTCCAGCCAATCAGTAATAACAACGCGCGACTCTCCATACTGACGGCGTAAAGTCTTCCCGAGCTTAAGAATTCGGACAGATCCGCGCGGAGCAGGTCGGCATAACTAAAGAACCAGCCCACGCCCTCTTCGCTGCCATAGAGATAGAGCATTGAAGCAGCAATGAACAGCGGTGGCCCCAGCATAAATAGGGTGGACGGCAAACGAAAACAACCTATGAGCAGTAATAGCCCCGTCAAAACAAAAAATAAAATGGTGGCTCGGCTGCTGCCTGCTGCAACCAAGTGTTGAAGCGGATAAAGCCACTCGCTAAACAAACCAAACAATAGCAATGAAATGGCCAGACGCATCAGGGCGGACAGAGCGCCTTGACCTTCATAAAGCCCTCGGGGAGACTGATGCCCCGGTGTCAACCTTCTACCGGCTCTCGCCATGACACTCATAGGTTCAGACTCAGGCACTGACATATGGAGCATCCTCCTTCCGGAGCGGCTGCTTGAAGAGAGACAAATCCACGACTCCGGCGCCACGTTCCTTAAGCTTCTGTGCCATCAGGGATGAGGACGCCGATTCGGACAGACCACAGGCGCACCAAATTTCCGCCGCTACCCCAAGCTCGGTAAGATGGAGCACTCCTTCCGCCAGCTCCGGGGTCATATGCCCCGTGATGACGGTCACGCCCATACCTTGAGACAGTAACCCCGCCCACTCCCGCTTAAGTAAATTTTCCGCAGACCCGTCGGTCCCGAGCCGCAATCCAGCCAACGGTTCCAGACGATCCAAAAGCCCGTACCCCTGATGGGGCACAGGGGCCCCCGTCCACGAGCCAAGGCATACTCTTGCTCTCCCCGTATCACCCGCTCTCGCTTCCCGGCGAAGCCAGAATGCAGCGGCGGAAACGGCTGTCTCAAATGGGTCCCCCGGTTCCTCACTGCTGGAAGAATTCGGAATAATGTAGTCCTCTGCACTGGTGCTTAGCAGCAAATAGCTGGCCTCCGCCTCCTGCTCCTCCGAGATACGCGACAGCAATGTCCCCTTCTTGGCGGAATATTTCCAATGGATGAAGCGCAGTGGATCGCCCGGCATATAAGCTCTCAACCTCCCTGGTGCGGAGGATAGCAGTCTGGAGCTCGGGGAGAAGGCTTCCCCTTCCTCCCGGCCTCCTTCTGCCAAGGCTTCCGGCAGACTTCCGGCCAAGGCAGACGGATACACTATCAACGGCTTCTCCGTTCTAATGCTGCATCTGCGTTTGAACCAACCAAAGGGGTCTCCCCAGCTAAGCCGCAACGCCGTCTCCTTATATATACCGCGGGCCAAACCAGGCACTGAATACTCCGCTTGATAGTCCCGGCGAAATCCGGAGAGGAAGATTTTTGAACCCGTGCCAACAACCATACCTTCATTTACTGCAATCGCCAGCAGTTCATCATCTACCTGGAGCCAGAGCGGAGGCAGCCCCCCTTCACAGCTTATATTTATCTTCATCGTAATTTCATCCCCGGCCACGGGATATTCGGGAAGCCAGGAGCGCTCCACCGTGATCCGGCGTGGCCCAAACCAGACCAGCATCGCACCCTGAATCATCATGAATGCGGTCAGCAGCAGTAGAAATAACGTAGATACTCCGCCACGCCAGGCATACCAGGCTCCCAGCGAACCTGCGGCCACAAGGACAGTTAGCCAAGCCCCGCCTGCGGTTCTCATGATGAAGCCCCTAACCGGGAGTATATAGGTACGTCAACACGAGCCAGCACATCGGCAAGCACCTGTTCTCCACGCAGGTCAGCCAACTTGGCCTCCGTCTTCAATACAAGCCGATGTGGCAATACCGCCTCAGCTACAGCTTGCACATCATCCGGCGTTACGAACATGCGCCCCCTATAATAAGCCGTCGCTTTTGCCGCACCCATCCAGGCCAAAGTTCCGCGTGGACTGATGCCAAGTGCGATTTGCGGATGGCGGCGCGAGGCGTCCGCTACATTAACCATATAGCGCTTGATTGCATCATCCACCAATACACTGCGAGCCTGGCGCTGCATCGTCACCATTTCCTCCGGCAGCAATACCGGCTTAATCTCCGCAGCTTCCGAGGTCCACATCTCCATGCGCCCCAGCATATTGATCTCCTGCTCAGGTTCGGGATAACCTAGTGCCAGCCGCATTAGAAAACGATCCAACTGCGCCTCCGGCAAGCGATACGTTCCCTCATACTCCAGGGGATTCTGCGTCGCCAGCAGCAAGAACGGCTTCGGCAAGGAACGAGTTACTCCGTCTATCGTGACCTTGCGTTCTTCCATCGCTTCCAGCAAAGCGGATTGAGTTCGCGGAGCCGCCCGGTTAATTTCATCAGCAAGCAACATATGGGCAAACACTGGGCCTGGCCGAAATTCAAATTCGCCATGCTTCGCATGATAGACGTTCACTCCGGTGACATCCGAAGGCAACAGATCAGAAGTGAATTGAATGCGTCCCAACGTCCCGCCGATACAAGCCGCCAATGTGCGAGCGAGCAAGGTTTTTCCCACTCCGGGCACATCCTCTAGCAAAATATGACCACCGGATAGCATCGCTATTACAGCTAGCTCAATTTCCTTCTTCTTCCCGACAATCACACGATCCACCCGTTCAACCAACCGCTGTAGCAGATGTTGTGCGTGATCCTGATTCATCGTAAACTCCCTCCATCCCAGTAAGTACATACCATACCGGTAATCTATGATCAGTCTCCCCACAAACTAGAGAAAATAGACATAGAAGATAGAGGATTTCAGGAAAACTATCAAAGGGAAAACAACCAGTGCATCACGCTTAAAGTACGCATGTCGAAACCAATGAGAGCCAACAGCAGGTGATCTGTTTCGCCAAGCTTCTAAAGAGCTTTAACCCAATGTTCATCTACCGTGGAAGATGCCTGAATGACCGGATGACCCAAAGCCTGAAGCAGTGGCCGCAATGGAATCCACAATGCATCATTTTTGCGTTTCACACCGGCGATTTTCGTAATGAAGGCCGCTCCGTTCCGTTCATTTGTCAGCACGCCCTTTTTGGCATCCAGCGTTACAGAAGCATCGCCCCAGTTGATGATTGCGCTCTGGTTATTCTCGTTCCACCGCACCTCAGCACCAAGCTGCTCCATGGCTGAACGTACCGGCACCCAATACTGCTGCTTTACCAATTGGTATTCCCCGGGAGCAAGTCTGGTCTGCACGCCCCCCGCCTCGACCTTAAGGGGTAATGCCGGGCCAAACAAGGCAGAATTAGGCGCAACATTAGCTGCTACCCAATCCTTGGACGGCTGGGGCCTTGACTTGTTCTTCATAGCCGGGGAGACGGTGAATTGAACAGGGGGCTGTTCCGTTGATAACGTGCGAAAGACATAGCCTTGCTGCTTATAAAAACGAATAATTTCTGGAAGCGCCTTAACCGATTCCTTGTGTCCTTTTCCGTCATGCAGCAACACGACCATAGTATCCTGGAGTCTGGAGCCTTTAACATTGCTTACAATCTCAGCGGCAGGTACCCCCTTGCGCTTGGAGTCCCCACTGTCCACATTCCAATCAAAAACTTGATATCCTCCCTGCTCCAACAGATCGAAATAGGTGTGATCGAAATGACCATAGGTTCCCCCTGGGGCTCGTACCAGCGGAGTCCGGGTGCCCGTGATCTCACGCAGCACCTCCTCGGTCGCCTTGATCTGCTTCCAGAAGTGGCCGAAGCTGGCGTATAGCACATCATATTTATGGTCATAAGTATGATTGCCTAGGGCATGTCCCCCATCAACAATGCGTGTAATCATTTCCGGGGAACGCTTTGCCTGCTCGCCAAGCACAAAGAAAGTAGCCTTTACCTTTTCCTGCTGCAATATTTCAAGCACCTGGTCCGTGAGCGGACTGGGCCCGTCATCAAAGGTCAGATAGACAACTTTATCCGATTTCGCCTTCTTGACCGCTTTCATCGTCTTCGGCTTTGCGGTACTGGTGAAAGCGGGCGAGGATTTCATTGCCGGGACGAAATTAGCGTTCTCGATTGCCTGAACCTGGTCAGCGTCTACTTCCTTGATTGTTGTATCTATAGTTGGCTTAGCGGGTGAGGTATTCTCTGTCTCATGGGCTTTAGCTTCAGAAAGAACCGCCTCCCCAAGACTGGACGGGAACGGCATATGAAGCATAACCATACTGCCTAACACCATTGCAATCATACCTGCGAACCATCGTTTTGAAATCCATTTTTGTTTCATATACCCTCTACCTCCGCCATTTAAGTTAATGTTCATGTTCAAATGGTGATTATATGAATTTAATTGCGTTATGGTAGATTGTATGAAGCTAGACAAATAAATAGACTCAAAAAAAGAGCGATGCCGGATTGCTCCGGACATCGCCCTGTCTTGCCTGACCCCTACTTTGCCGTCTCCTGAATAGCAGCCAGCACTTCCTCCACATGCCCCTTAACCTTCACTCCCCGCCATTCGCGGATGAGCTTGCCCTCCTCATCAATCAGAAAGGTAGAACGCACGATTCCCTCATATTCACGTCCATAAAGCTTCTTAAGCTGCCAAACGCCAAACATGCGGCTCACCTCATGAGCTTCGTCCGACAATAACGGAAAATTAAGCTCCTTTTTCTGGATGAATTTATCATGCGAAGCCACCGTGTCGCCGCTGATGCCCAAAACCGCCGCACCATGCTCACCAAATACTTGCTGAAGATCGCGGAAATCGCAAGCCTCCTGCGTGCATCCTGGGGTCATATCCTTGGGATAAAAATAAATGACCACCTTGCGGCCACGAAATTGCGATAACGAGATCTCTTCTCCTCCGCTGGCGGGAAGACGAAAATCCGGGACCGGCTTGTCCAACTCAACCTGCTGTGCATGTTCCGACATCATAAATTCCTCCTTTAACGAAATGAAGCTAAATTGATTGTAGCCCTAAAAGAAATTATAATGTAATGTTGTGTAGTATATCTATATGATAGACGAATATGATAACTGAATTTATCGCCTTCTGCGAAAGGAACGAACCTAATGACGAAACGCACAAAACGAATCATCCTCTGGTCGGTGATCGGAGTCCTGGTTGCCGTAGTCGGCTTTGCCGCTTATTACTTTACTGCGGTTTATAATCAGGTCGATAATTTTCAAAAAGAAGGAGAGCAGTCTCCATTCTATAACGTACCGCCGACAGAAACGAAGGTCCCGGAACCACCCAAATGGGAAGGCACGGAACGCGTCAATATTTTGCTGATGGGTGTGGATGCCCGTGGACTTAAGAAAGGAGAGATCCCTCGCTCCGATACGATGCTGGTCGCTTCCCTCGACCCCGTGAGCAAGAAGGCTTATCTGTTCTCCATCCTGCGCGATACCTACACCAAAATACCGGAATACGGCACAGACCGGATTAATACGGCCATTACGCATGGTCCTAATACCGCGATGAAGGCCGTGTCCGATCTGCTTGGCATTTCCGTCCAATATTACGTATATACCGATTTCCAGGGATTTATTGAATTGGTGGATGCCGTGGGTGGTGTCGATTTTTATGTAGAGAAAGATATGCGTTATACCAGTAGGGCGGACAATCACGAATTCGACATTAATCTCAAAAAAGGTCAACAGCATCTGGATGGGGATACCGCCCTGCAATATGTGCGTTTTCGCCATGATGCCATGTCCGACTATACACGAACTGAACGGCAGCGCAACTTCCTGAAAGCCGTGGCAGACAAAATGAAGTCAACCACGTCCATCATGAAGCTTCCTTCTATTCTGGAGAAGATCAATCCTTATATCGACACCAACCTGTCCGTAGAGGATATGTGGAAGCTGGCCACGGTTGGCTACGATAGCCAAATGACGGCAAGCGAGCAGATTCCTCCGATGGAATTGCTGGAGGAAAAGACGGTTGGTGGCTCGTCTGTGCTTGGTGTACGTAGTGAAGAAGAATTAAAGCAATACGTCCAGGACGTATTTAATAAAAGTGAAACAACCGGGACGGATAGCGAAAGTACGTCTGGAAACGGTGCAAATAGCGAGACCAACAGTCTTAGCAATAATGACGGCTCGGGCAACGGCAGCTCCAGCAAGGAAGGGTCCTCCGGTCCATGACCGGGGGAAGTTTTTTTGCGTCAACAACTACAAATTCATTCTGTGTGGAAAGGAAGTTATAATCATGAAGCGATTGCAATCAGAACAACTGTATGAAGAAGCACTTCAACATATTGTAGGAGGCGTCAACAGCCCCTCCCGCTCTTTCAAGGCGGTTGGCGGCGGGGCGCCTGTTTTTATGAAGAAAGCGGAAGGAGCCCATTTCTGGGATGTAGACGGCAATCGTTATGTCGATTATCTGGCAGCCTACGGCCCGATTATTACCGGTCACGCCCATCCGCATGTGACCAAGGCAATTCAAGAGGCTGCGGCGAACGGCACCTTATACGGCACACCTACAGAGCTGGAAATTCGCATGGCGCGTATGCTGAAGGAAGCTATTCCTTCCATGGATAAGGTGCGGTTTGTCAATTCGGGCACTGAAGCCGTCATGACCACCATTCGCGTCGCCCGCGCCTATACAAAGCGGAACAAGATCATCAAGTTTGCCGGCTGCTATCATGGCCATTCTGACCTGGTATTGGTTGCCGCTGGCTCCGGTCCGTCCACACTTGGCATTCCCGACAGTGCAGGGATTCCGACCAGCATTGCCCATGAAGTGATTACCGTGCCCTTTAATCAAACGGAAGCCTTGCAGGAAGCACTGGAGAAATGGGGCGACGATGTTGCCGCCGTTATGGTCGAGCCGATCGTCGGCAACTTCGGCATGGTTATGCCTAAGCCGGGCTTCCTGGAGGACCTCTGCCGTCTGGCACGGCAGCATGGCGCTCTCGTCATCTATGACGAGGTCATTACCGCCTTCCGCTTCCACTACGGCTCTGCGCAAACCTTTGCCGGGCTGCAAAATCATGAAGCGATTCGGCCGGACCTGACTGCGCTCGGTAAAATTATCGGCGGTGGTCTGCCAATTGGCGCCTACGGCGGCAGCAAGGAAATTATGGAGCAGGTAGCACCGCTCGGGCCCGCTTATCAGGCGGGTACAATGGCAGGCAACCCTGCTTCTATCTCTGCGGGAATTGCCTGCCTGGAAGTCCTCCAGGGCGCTGGCGTTTATGAAGAGATGGACCGGCTGACCATCAAGCTTACAGACGGCTTGGCCGAGTCGGCCCGCCGCCATAACGTGCCATTGACGATTAACCGGATTCGCGGCTCGTTCTCCACCCATTTCTGTGATCATCCGGTCACGGACTATGAGGAAGCGCAGGACACCGATGGTGAAACCTTTGCCGCCTTCTTCCGGGCGATGCTGAACCGGGGCGTGAATCTGGCCCCCTCCAAATATGAAGCCTGGTTCCTGACGACCGCACACACGGAAAGCGATATTAATTTTACACTGGAAGCAGCCGACGCTGCATTTAAAGAGATTGTTCAATAATTAAGTCATCTCTTGAAGCTCTTTGTTGCTGAGGGCCTGATTTAGGGATCTCTCATTTCAAGAAGTGTGGCAATAAACGGGAGAGGAGGCCATACCTGTGCTCGTCGAGCTTAATCGCAAGCTGAACAAGTTAATGCCGCTGATTACACCAACCAGCATTTTCGTTGGTATACTTTGCGGGAGCAGTCTGGCCTCCTACACTTATCTTTCTCCGTGGCTATTTGCCTTTATGACCTTTGCTGGCAGCATTAGCTTAAGCTTCCGGGATTTCCTGAGCGTGCTCAAAAAGCCGCTCCCGTTATTGCTGTGTCTGTTCATTTTACATCTGGCCATGCCCGTGCTGGCGATGACCGTAAGCCACCTGTTGTTCCCCGGAGATCCTTATATGCTGACCGGATTTGTGCTTGCAGCCGTCATACCTACCGGAATCAGCACCTTTGTCTGGGTCAGTATCTATAAAGGGAACATTGCATTGACCTTGTCGATCATCCTGATTGATACGCTCCTGGCCCCCTTCGTTGTGCCTGGTGTGTTATCCTTGCTGGTCGGTGCCAGCGTTCACCTGGATGCCTTGTCGATGATCGGAAGCTTGTTCTGGATGATCGTGGCCCCTTCCCTGCTCGGTATGCTGCTGAACGAATGGAGCAAGGGGAAAATTATTCTGTCGTGGGGGCCGTGGCTTAACCCCTTCTCCAAGCTGGGGATGGCCTGTGTCGTTGCTATTAACGGGGCGGTCGTGGCCCCTTACCTAAGCGACTTCAACCCCCGGTTGCTTGGACTGGCCGCCGTCATCATCGGGCTGGCATTGGTCGGCTACCTGCTGGGCTTCGGCTTGTCCCGGCTGACCAGGCTCAAGCAGTCCGACAAGGTAGCTCTTGTCTTTAACGGCGGCATGCGCAATATTAGCGCTGGCGCAGTGCTGGCGGTCACCTATTTCCCGCCGCCGGTGGCTGTTCCGGTTGTGCTGGGCATGGTGTTCCAGCAGTTGACTGCCTCGCTGATCGGCCTGGTGCTCGGGCGTCAAAATCGCAGGCATCAGCAGACAGACTCGGCTTCTGCTGCGTAAGCCCAGGCATCAGCAGACGGACTCCGCTTCTGCTGTGTAAGCCCAGGCTCCGACAGGCACTATGCTCCAACTAACGGGAAATCCTCCATCTAAAAATTTGCCTTGAGCGCATTAATAGCGATTATAGGGAATACCTCCATATAATATCGCCCAAAATGACAAATATGGAGCTACAGCACCGATTTATAAGGAGCTTTTCCAGCTAATCATCAAAATTCAGCCTATTTACGCATATTAACAGGAGGTTTTCCTACTACCCACTACTTATGGCGAAACCAGCTATTGCGAAACCAGTCAGGCGACAAGAAGGAGCCATATATTACAGGCGGATAAGCGAACTATGGAGTGATCTGAAACTCCACCTGAACAGGCTCCGATGGTTATGACGCAGCGGCTGAGGCTATTTTTGCCGGCCTGAACCTGGACGGATTGTTCCTGGAATTCGACGACGAACGCTCCGGCGGCTTTGAGCCAGCCACTTCGCTATGTGCATCGCCCTGACCTGCAGGTCGTGCTGGGGCTTATTACCTCCAAATTCGGTGAGCTTGAGGATCAGGAAGCAATCAATCGCCGGATTGAAGAAGCCTCCCGCTATGTAGGTCTTCATCAGCTTAGCCTAAGTCCGCAATGTGGCTTCGCCTCCACCGAGGAAGGCAATATGCTGGCCGATAAACAACAATGGGCCAAGCTAAGCAGCGTAGTCGATATCGCCAACGACGTGTGTAAATAGACGATTAGAACGACAGCAACCCCCGCCAATACAGAGCTTGGCGGGGGTTGCTTTTTTAAAATTCATGATTTACTGTTGTGGTGCCTTATCGAAGAAATTCTCCTGTACATATTGCGCCGCTACATCGAGCTGCTTCTTGGAATCCGTACCCTTCTTGGAGAACGACTCCTGCACCACATTGGACATAGTCGCATAATAGTCCTGCGTGCCGAATTGCGCCTCCGGCTTGCCCTCCAGCAAGCTGAACAGTTGCGGATCATATTTGTACACATTGTCGTATTGATCGTAAATCGCTTTCACTTTCGCAGCATATTCGGAATCCTCGCTGAAGTATTCAAGTGGAGTTGGAATGAAGTATTTCCCTTCTTCTTTACGTGCCTTGATGGTATCCTCCACCGATTTCAAAGCATCATTTGTGAAGTAATCAAAGGTAATGTAGCGGAAGGCCATCTCCTGCTCATCCTTGGTTGCATTCGGGTTGATCACCAGATAGTTGCCGCCCAGAATGCCATAGTGCTTGCCACCCTTCTCCGCTGCCGGCATCGGATAGGCAATAACATCCTCCGGCTTCATGCCGCCTTCATTCAGGGCCGCCTGAATGACGTCAAATGCTCCGGCAATAACCATAGCGGTACGTCCTTGCTTGAAGGAGCTGACTGCATCCCCCCAGCCCAGCGCCCAATCCTGCGGGATGGCGTTGGCTTCCCATCTCAGCTTCTTGTAGAAGTCCAGTGCCTTCACACCTGCTTCCGAGTTGAATACCGCAGTCAGCTTGCCGTTATCGTTCTGCTGAATGTCTCCTCCGGCTTCAAACAGGAAGTTCGTCCAGTTCCATCCGGCTTCGTTGCCTTTCCCCATCGGAGCAATCCCGGAAATCCCTTTCTTCGGATCGGCTACACCCTTGGCCGTGTTATACATATCATCCCACGTCCAGTCAAAGGCTGGTGCCGCTACGCCCTTCTCGTCGAGCAATTTCTTGTTCACCACCGTCGAGGTGACATAACCGTTTTGCGTCACGCCATACACCTTGCCATCGACTACAAATTGATTTTGCAGCACAGGATTCATCTCATCCTTGTACTCCCAGCTATTCCACAGCTCTGTGATATCGGCAACCCAGCCGCGCTCTACCAGCAATTGGGCTTCGGTTGCCCATGTATTATAGAAGGTTGGAGCCTCATTGGACGCCATTTTTGCCCCGATTTCATTTACGTTGTAGGCCCAATCATCCTTGACGATTGTAACGTTCGGATACTTCGCCTGGAACCGGGCAATTTTATCGTCCTCCTGCTTGCGCAGTGTCGCTTCATCAGGCAGTGGATAATGGATCTTCAATGTCACCTTACGGTCGGCGATATCCCCCGACTCTCCTGCTGCTCCGGCTTCATTGCCACTGTTATCGCCCGTACCAGCATTCCCCGTGTTGCTCCCTTCTGTCTGATTCCCAGCCCCGCCGCCGCAAGCTGCCAGCAAAGAGCCGAACAGCACAAGGCACATCAGAAGTACAGTTAACTTGCGCATTGAAACTCCCCTTTTCGTGAATTGTTTGTTGTTACCTTCTCATCATAGAAGAGAACATGCCGGCAATCGATGTGCAATCATATTTCTTTCGTGTGCGGACCTACGATATTGTACGCGTTATCCTTTCACTGCCGACAGATTGACGCTGCGCATAATAAACTTCTGGAACACCAGGAATACGAAGATCGGCGGAATCATGGCCATAAACAGGATGGTAAATTTCACGTTCGTATCCAGGCTTCGCGCATTCACCACATATTTATAAATGGCGGTGGCCAAGGTGTATTTATCCTCGGTCTGCATGACGAGCGATGGCCAGAACCAGTCATTCCAGGCCGTAGAGAAAATAAAAATAGATAGCGTAGCAAAGATCGGTACAGACAAGGGAATGGCAATACGGATATAGTTAGTCCAGTCCGAGGCTCCATCGATGCGCGCTGCTTCAAAAATCTCCGGATGTATCCCGTCGAAGAAATTTTTGATCAGCAAGAAATAATAAGCACTGGCTCCCGCTGGCAGCCAGAAAGCCCAAAACGTATTTAACAGGCCTAATTCCTTCAGGTTCACAAAGTTCGGAATCATATAGCTGGACGCTGGAATGAACAAGGTCATCAGGATGAAGAAATAGACAAATCGGCCAAGGGGAACCTGGATTCGCGAGATACTGAATGCCGCTAGCCCCAATACCAAAATAGTGACCACAAGGCTGCCGACAAAGACCAGCATCGTATTCTTCAAATAACCCGGCAAGTTCATAAACTCCCAACCTCTGATAAAATTCTCCCAATGCCACTCCTGCGGGAAGAAGTGAGGCGGGAAGGAGTTTACCTCCGGATTGCTCTTGAGTCCGTTGAACATTGTCATAGCAATTGGATATAACATGGTCACAACCATCACGGCTATACATAACAACATGAACCCGTAAACGACTTTGTTGAAGGGCTTGCGCAGATCGGCGGGTGATAAGATGCCTCTTTCCTTCATGCTAGTACTCCTCCCTGTTCAGCTTGAATTGGATAACTCCCAAAATCGCCAGCACAAGGAACATCAACACGCCTAGTGCGGTCCCTGAACCGTAATCCAATTGGGTAAAGGCATATTTTACCGTCAGCAAGGCATAGGTGAGCGTGGCTTTATTCGGGCCGCCATCCAGCATGGCAAGCTGTGATTGATAAGCCTGAGAGGTGCCGATTAACTGGAGAATCAGCATCAGCATAATCAGATTGCGCATCGCTGGCAGCGTGATATACTTGATCCGGCTCCATACCCCCGCACCATCAATTTCTGCCGCCTCATACCAATCTCGGGGAATGCTGAGCACACCTGCCAAATAAATAAGCATCGCCGAGCCAAACTGCTGCCACGTCTCCATGAAGACGAGGGAGACCATCGACCATCTCGGATCGGAAATAAAGGCGATTGGATCAACGCCAAACGAACTCAGCAATGCATTGATAGGTCCTACCGGATCGTACATCCATCTCCACAACCCGTAGAGGACAACCCCCGGCACCACATAAGGCAGATAGGCGGCGATCCGCGCAAAGCCCTGGAAGAATTTCAACTCAGAAATCGCAATCGAGGCGGCGATAGGCACCCAAAACCCGATAACCAGACATAAGAGCATGTAATACAGCGTGTTCTTAATCGAGATAAGCACATCCGGGTTGTTCAGCACCTTGATA
Organism: Paenibacillus sanguinis 2301083 = DSM 16941; assembly: GCF_000374825.1. Classification (GTDB taxonomy): domain Bacteria; phylum Bacillota; class Bacilli; order Paenibacillales; family Paenibacillaceae; genus Fontibacillus; species Fontibacillus sanguinis. Next base: position 51,024 of record NZ_KB895391.1, on the reverse strand, counting down.
TAATTATCCAATCCAACGAACGTATTCCCGTTAACAAAATCGATATGATAGAAGCTGTACACCATCCCCTTAATGATTGGAATCCATAAAAAGACGATGAAAATAGCAATCGCCGGAACGAGGAACAAATACCCCATCATATATTTTTTGAATTGCATCCCTCTTCGCGGCTTGATTTGCAGCGGCTTCTCCGCACGCTTATGCTGAGCACGCTTTGGTGTAAAGGTCGTCTCCCCCATCTTCTCCCTCTTTTCTTCATAGTGTCTATCCCTAATTGTAGAAAAGAGGCGGAGAGGCGAACATGTCTAAAACTATGTAGAGTATGCTTGATCTTACTTCTTCAATTCACTGGGGCTGATTCCAAAATATTTTTTGAAAATTTTGCTGAAATGCTCGGGAGATTCATAGCCTACGCGCTCGGCAATCTCGTAGCGGCGCATATCCGTGTTCAGAATAAGCGACTTGCTTTCCTCCATCCGCAGCTTGATTACATACTCCCACAGATTGTAGCCCGTGTTTTTCTTGAACAGATAGCTGAGATAGTTGGGACTGACATGGTTCTCCTTCGCCACCTCATGAATCGTTAAACCCTTGCGGTTATAGTTCTGTTCGATATAGTCTCTGGCATTGTCTACGATCCGGTTCGTCTGCGTATGCAGTTCCTCTTGAGAAGGCTCTTTGGCATAGCTATGCCAGTTGTAATCACCATAATAAAAAATATGGTATTCCCCGTGCTCCCCACTCCATTCAATCGCCTTGTCCGCTTGCAGATTTAATTCACTCAGGAAGCGGATGCCCTTGAGGATTTGGCTGATCCCCACGGTGCATACAATGCCAAGATATTTATGCACATGGTGATGCAGGCTTCTGCCAATCATCTCAAGCTGGTTGATTTTATTGACGCTGGACTCGGCGTATTCCCCTTCACCCCACTGCATGATAATGGCAATCTCCATATCACGGGTGTAGAAGGATAACGCATTCCACTCCTCATGCAGCAGCTCCTTGATGATATTCAGCGCAGCATATTGGAACAATTGAACATCTCGCTCATTGTACCCTTCTGTCTCCTTCCCCGAAGGAAGCGCCAGCTTCATTTTGATCACGGAAAAATAAGGACCCAGCCCCCTCAGCCACTGTGTCCCCTCCCGTTGCCAGACTTCTTCCGTCAACTCCGCGGATGACTCCAGCAGTCGCTGCAGCCACTCCACTCTCTCTGGCCGCGGTTCCTCCATGCGGAAGTTCTCCCGGCTATCCGACAGCCATTCCTCAATCTTCAGGACAGGCTTATCTATCTTAAGCAGCGTATTCCGTACGGAATCGAGAAATTGCTCACTGTTCAGCGGCTTGATAAGGTAATCCCTTGCCCCCAGCCTGATGGCCATTTGCGCATATTGAAAGGTCTCATGGGCTGAAATAATAATGGTCTGCACCCAGGGCTTTAATATCTTGGCTTGATACATAAGCTCAATACCGCTCATCTCGCCCATTTGGATATCCGTTACAATCAGATCGATGTCCTCCATCCGGACATAATCCAGTGCCTCGTGGGCATTAAGAGCAGTAATGATCTGCCCGATCTCCAGTCCTGAGGCCGATAATAGCCCGGTTAACCCTTTACAGATCAACGGTTCGTCATCTACGACCAGGATATTGTACATGCTTGGCTTCCTCTCTTTCGTTTCGTTAGTCCTCTGATAGTTCTTTTCGGGGCAGCGTGATGGTCACGGCCGTGCCTCCCCCCGCTCTTACGGCGTAGTCCAGTCCATATTCCGGTCCAAAGTGCAGCCGAATCCGCTGATGGATATTACGAATACCATAACCTACAGACGGGCTGGGACTTTCATGATTCAACAGTTTATGGATTGCTGCAAAATCAACCGGCTTGTAGCCGTTATCCTCAATAACAATTTGGATGCGATCCTCCTGCGAAACAGCGCGAATCGTGATTTCACCATCTTCGCCCATCTGCTTCACGCCATGCATAATTGCATTCTCGATTAACGGCTGGAGGGTGATCTTCGGTATGATGTAATCATGAAGTTCCGCAGGCACATCCCAGGTTACCCGAAATCCATATTCATAGCGATACTCCTGCAGCTTGAGATAAGCTGCCGCATGCTCAAGCTCCTCACCTAACCGGATCAACTCCCGGCCCCGGCTCAGACTGATCTTCATCAGCTTGGACAACTGCTTGATCATTTCGGCAGAATCCGAGTTCCCCTCCATCTTGCTCTTCCAATAGATGCTTTCAAGTGTGTTGTACAGTAAATGCGGATTGATCTGCTGATACAAAATTTGCAATTGGGCTTCCTTTTGCTTAATGTCCATCTGGTATTTGTAGTGGATAAGGCTGTTGAGTCTACGCGCCATCTCATAAATGGTGGAGATCAGGACGCTAACCTCATCATTTCTGCGCCATTTTGGCGTTTCCGGCACTACCTTCCCCGGCTCATACCTTCTCACAAAATAAACCAAGCGCTGCAAAGGAGTCATCAAGGCTCGCCAGAAATACAAAATCATAATCAGACCAATCACGAAATAAGCAATTGAAATCAACAAAATAATCCGCTTAATTTCGTTTTGCTGCTGGAGCAGTGTCTTCAATGGCACTTTATAGATCAATTTCTGCTGCAGCACCTCATTATAATTAACAACATAAATGAAATTATTTGTAATGATATCCCTGGCGCCAATTCCCGAGCTGAGCACCTCTCCATCGTGTGGCAACTCCAATATCTCGCCTACCCCTGAGGCCGAAGAGGTTAATATCCGGTTCTCCCAATCCGTGAAGTACAGCTCACCATCGGGAATAGAAACCGTTTGCAAAGATTCGCCGATGCGGGCATCTACATTAGATACAACCAATACACCGATCGTGCCACCTCGATCAATATTATTGATCGCTCTGATGTAGGCCAGTGTGTGCTGATTCTTCTGCCCCTGCACAGGCGGAGACAAGTGCTCGATCAACCGCAAATAGCCGTTCCCCTTCTTGGCGACCGCTTCGTCAAACCATTCTGGCTTCTCCTTCTCCAGAAAAAAATAAACCCCGGCCTTCATAGACTCCGGATAATAGGGGGCAAAGGAATAGGAGTTGGAGGGATCATACACAAACAAGGAGTAAAATAACGGCGCCTGCTGATCCGCTTCCTGGGAATAACTATTCAGCAAGCCTTCCAAGCGTTCGTAGTTCTTAACACGCTCCAGCATGCTGCTGTTCACATCCGGGTTTAATTGCTGAACCGTCGGGTGTTGAAATACGGTGGAGGTCACCTTGTTGATCGATTCAATATCCCGGCTAATCAGCTTGAAATTTTGCTTGTTCAATTCAATATAAGCGTTGGATACATTCCGCTTCAAAATTTGATCCGTTCGATAGTTGCCATACCAATTCAATAGAAACAGAGGGATGACCAGCACCAGAAATACCAGGATAATCTGCTGTTTCAAATTGATTTGCTTCAACGGGTTCTTGAATCCTGCATTCATCCTTCTGCCTCCTCCTGCCCTTTAACTATATCAAGATTAAAAACATGCCAGGTATGCGCGTTTCTACGGAAATTGTGGTGTTTCCTCCGATGGCTCACCCGAAGGAACGTCTTCCTTCCTTCTAGTGTAGGTTTTTTTTTCGTTCTTGCCAGTCCTAATTTTTTCACGAGGCTGAGCGAACCACCAGAAGGCGGCGTTGATGCAGGCTATACTGCTTGAATGCGTTGTGTCAGGCACTTATTTTCTGGTGATTCACTGACTATGACCGAGCATGAAGTTAAAGGTAGAGGTCGTAGCAAACCATTAAGAAAGGCCCTCACCACACGGGCAAAGGCCTTTCTAATTATCTTCAGTTATTGTATGTCCCCTGGTTTCTAGCCTTGCTAATGGACTGGCTAGTTAGCTCATTCAGGCCACTTACAACCAGGTCGGCGGCCCCCAGAATGGCGGGATTGCCGATGCCAACGACGCGGCAGCCGGCGGCTTGCCCGGCCTGTACCCCAGCCTCTGCATCCTCGAATACGACGCACTCGGAGGGCGGAAGCCCCAAGGCTGCGCTGGCCGCGAGGAATACCTCGGGGTCCGGCTTCGCCTTGGATACCTTCGTGCCATCGATCACCGCGTCGAACAGATCGCTGATTCCAAGCCGCGCCAGAATGAAGGCGGCATTCTTGCTGGCCGAGCCTAGCGCAATCTTCACCCCCTGCTCCCGCAGCTCCAGCAAATATTCCCTGGCTCCCGGCAATATTTCTGACGGCTCCAGCCTGGAAATATAATCAACATATTCATTATTCTTCATCTCGGCCATTTTCTCGCGTTCCGCTTCCGTGGCCGTTACGCCTCCTACTTCCAGCAAAATGCGCAAGGACTCCATTCGGCTGACTCCCTTAAGGCGTTCGTTATCGGCTTCGGTGAACTCGAAGCCTAGTCGCTCTGCCAGCGCACGCCAGGCGAGGTAATGGTATTTGGCCGTATCCACAATTACACCGTCGAGATCAAAGATGGCTCCCTTCATCGTTTGCAGCATGTTATCCTCTCCTTTTTTAGGCTCAACACCAAAATCAGTGCTTGACATGCTAACAATGAGGCTCTACGGGTCCATTGGGTTCTTCCAATCGCTGTTGTTCCTGGATTTTCCTGATTCAATAAATTCTTATGAAGGTAGCAATCCACTCACAAAGGCGACCACTTCGTTTCTCCAGAATCCCTACGACCCTCCGTTCTATAGCTGTCTTTTATCAAGCACTGATTTTTAGATTGAGCCTTTTTAGGCTCATTAAATAGATAGACTCACTTGTTGTCCCGGCATCACGGCCAATTCCTGTTCACCAATGACAAATCGCGCAGCTCCAGTATTATCTGCCTCGGAACATATCAAAACATTCTCACGTCCAACGCGTACCCGGTAGGCTCCTTCGCGCAGCCGAACTGGGAACTCGACAGCCTGCCATGCGGAAGGCAACGCAGGCTTCAAGGTAGCCTTAACGCCATCGTAGCGCAATCCGGCAAAGCCCAACACCGCCGCCATCCAGGCTCCGCCATTAGCAGCCGTATGCGTCCCGCCGATATACAAATCTCCGACGTATTGCTTTGATTCCCCGGTCAAATCAATGGTCGCCGTCTTCAGAAAGTAGGGGTAAGCCCAATCTGGTGAACCAATATCGGCAGCTACCAGGGCATAGACACAGGAACTTAGACTTGAACCGTGCTCTGTCCGCGGTTCATAGAACTCCCAATTGGCCTGCTTGATCGCCTGAGCATACTCATCCTTATACAAATGCAGCATCAGCACTACATCCGCCTGCTTGAGAATTTGGGTTGTCGTAGCCAGTCCGTTGCCTCCCCCCAGATATTCATGGGGATTGATCATCCGTGCCTTTAGCTCAGGGAGCGCAACGTCCTCCAGGGTAAAGTATCCATCAAATTGCTCGATAATTCCACTAGCCGGATCGGGCTGCGGCACATATAAGCCGTCATGCATATCCTGAATATGCTCGGGACGAATTGAACCCTCTGCCAGCAGGCGGTCATATGTGCGGGAATCATGTTTTTGCAGCAATGCCATCACATCTATAGCAATGCGCAAAGTCTCCTTGACCAGCCGGTTTGTAAAGGCATTATTGTTCACACGCTCATGGTATTCGTCAGGTCCAGTCACGTCAAGAATTTCGTACTGTTGCTTGGAGGGATTAAAGTAAGCGTAAGAATAGAAGAATCTGGCGCACTCCCATACGACTTCCGCCCCGCCATCCAGCAAGATACTTTCATCGCCAGTAAAGACGTAATACTGCCATATCCCGCAAGCGACATCAGCACTGATATGCACCTGCTTATCCCGGAAAAAGGTCCGCATCGGACGTCCGGTAAACACGTCGTTCACGTTAAACAGTGTACAAGCGTCATCCCCTGTCTCCTGACTCTCCCAGGCATAGAACGCCCCTTCATAGCCATATTCCGCCGCCTTGCGCCGGGCTCCGTCCAGCGTGTGCACCCGGTACATCAGCAAATTCCTCGCTACCTCTGGCCGAGTGTACAGGAAGAACGGAAGCATGAACATTTCAGTGTCCCAGAACACTGCGCCCTTATAGACCTGGCCGGATAACCCGCGCGCCGGAATCGACACCTTCTCTGAGCGGTCCGGGGCAATAATATGCAATTGATACATGCTATAGCGAAGCGCCAACTGAGCTTCTTCATCGCCCTCGATCACGATATCGGAGGCAGACCACTTCCGCTCCCACTGCTCGGCATGCTCTTGATAGAGCCTGTCATAGCCAAGCTGCTGCGCTTCGCGGATGGAGGATACCGCCGCCTGGACGGAGCTTGGCTGTACTTCCCCGGTCCCCCCGACTGATCCGGCGACCACGGATACGTATTTGACCCAAGTATACGGCGTTTCAGCCGAAACATGTAAACGAATAATTTGCGAGATGGAGTTGCCTTCCCTTTGCAGCTCCCACTGCTCTCCAAAGCCTTCTGGCATCGTGCTACCTTCCAGCGCTGCCGCGGTAGTGACCGGAACATTCAGCTCATGCGTCCAGCCGGTCAGCGTTAATAGATTATCCGTTTTATTTGAATCCGTATGCCCTACCTTTACCGAGTTTAAGCCCTTGCTTTGACTTGTATTTGTCTCTCGGTTCACCTCGCTCACCAGCCGCTCCAAATGCGGCCCGTTAATGTCCCATACCTCGCCATCAATCCCCGTATTGATCACGAGTTCTCCCTCACGGCTGCTTTGTACAGTAAAACGCTGAACGATCAAGTCAAGCCGTGCCGCGCTGCACCAACGCTCCGAGAACACCGTCACTTGGGCGCCATCCGGTGTGCTGAATACCGACTTGCGGCGATGTACAGCGTGGAAGATATCCAGCGACTGCTCATGTTGGGGCAGTTCTACCTGACCCGCCTTCGCCTCCAGCACACTAAGCGGAACGCCGTTCCAATGCAGCTTTGTCATTAAGCCATTGGGCGCATTTACCGGCTCCCGCCACTGGTCGCCAACCTGATCATATAGCCCGGCGATGATCGTAGCTGTCAGCTCTTCTTTTCCGAATTCCTCCAGGGTTCCCCGAATTCCCAAGGCTCCATTCCCGGTCATGAACTTGTTGCCGTTCATCGCAATCCGCTGCGGGTCAAACCCGCTCTCCTTCACGATCCAGCTCATGAGACAACCGCCTTCCGCACAGGCCCCTGCATGCCCGCTTCGTCAATCACACAGACCTCTCCATACAGCATAATTTCCACCGTTCCACCGGATGCCTCAATAGACACGCTTTCCTGAGTAACCTTGACCAGCAGCTTGATACCGCGGTATGTCACCGGGAAGCTGTAGCTGTCCCAACGCGCCGGAATGCTTGGATTCAGCATGAGCTGTTCCCCGTCCGAGCGCATGCCGCCAAAGCCATACACGATGTTCATCCACGCTGCGGCAATGGAAGTCGTATGCAGCCCTTCCCGCGTGTTCCGGTTGTAATTGTCCAAATCCAGACGTGTAGCAAACTCAAAGAAGCGGTATGCTTCATCGGAACGTCCAATTTCTGCCGCCAGGATCGAGTGAATGGAGGGAGACAGAGAAGACTCATGAATACAGCGCGGCTCATAATAATCATAGTTAACCTGCTTCTCCCGGGCGGTGAATTCGCTGCTATAGAGAAACATGAACATCAGCACATCGGGCTGCTTGATCATATCATAGCGGTACAAGCGATCATACGACCAATGCGAATACAAAGGGAACTCCGTGACTGGAATAGCGTGGATATCCAGATGCGGCAGGTCAAAGAAACCGTCATGCTCCTCATAGACCCCCGTCCGCTTATCCTGCGGTATTTTCATATGCTGAGCCTTATTCCGCCAGTCCTCCTGCTCTTCTGCGGTCAATTCCAGACGTGCCTCCAATTCCCGATAAGCCTCGGTGGCCTCCGTCCGCATCGACTCCAGCACCTCCAGCGTGTACTCGAACAGCTTCTTGGCCATAAAATTGATGTAGCAGTTATTGTTGACCATCAATTGAAACTCATCGGGACCCATGACGCCGTAGTAGCCATAAAGCCCCGTTTGCGAACCCCACTGCCCACGAGTCGCGTAAAATCGGCTGATCTGGATGAGCATCTCTGCCCCTTTCTCATACAGAAACGCCGTATCCCCCGTAGTTCTCGCATAATGACGTAATCCGTAAGCCACCGCTGTGCCGACATGCAATTGCAGGTTGGAATGCTGCCACAGATCGCAGCTTTCCGTCCCATCGATGGTGGCAATCGGGTAGAAGGCCCCCTCGCAATCAAGCTCCTTGGCTCGCTTCAAAGCTTCGGGCAACGACTTGTAGCGGAACTCCAACAGACTTCTCGCCGCCTTCGGATTGTTAAAGATATAGAACGGCAGACAGTAGGATTCCGTATCCCAGAAGGCCAAACCACGATAAGCCTCCCCGGTCAGCCCCTTCGCTCCAATATTGAATCCGGGGTTGTCCCCATGATAGGTCTGATACAATTGGAAAATGCAAAAGCGAATGCCTTGCTGGTTCTCAGGATCTCCCTCAATTGCAATGTCGGAATCGGCCCATACCTGCTCCCAGTAGCTGCGCTGCTCAGCAGCAACCGCCTCATATCCCCTATGGACATGTTTGACCGCTATCTCCATTCCCCTTTGCCAGAGCTCATCCGTGCTCTTGGTGTGGTCCTTTTCCGCCACATTAACAACAAGCTTGTCAATTCGGGTTGCTGTTCCTTGCTCCAGGGCCAATACCAGTTCCCGGCCAATGTAGCTCTCGTCCTTCACCAGCTTGCTCTCAAGCGCTTCGCCAGCTTCTACCCGAAATGCAGAGAACAGCCGATTGCCTGTGTTCGCGGTCTCGCCAAGCAATCCGGCAATTTCACCAGATGCTTCCCCTTGCTTCCGAACCTGCCAATAGCGACGCCCCTGATCCTCATGAAGCACGGCCAAATCCAGGCCGGTACGCACGCTCACCGTGCCTGAAAAATTCAGCGGCTCCAAGGTGATTCGCTGCGCTCCCAAATGGGATACCTTCATACTAACCAGACGCTCAAACGTAAGTCTAAGATCCTTACCGCCAGCCGAATGCCAGACAAACTCCCGAGTGTAAATCCCTGTACGAAAATCTACTTCCCTCCGGAAGCCACTGAATTTGCTCTTCGCCAAATCCAAAGTTTTGCCATCCAGCGTAATCCGCGTATGCAGCCAATCCACCGCATTGACCATAAAGCGCAGCGATTTAATAATTCCTTTATAGTGGGCCGTAACCGGGCTCTCCTCAAATAAACCATTGAAGTAGCTGCCCAATAGCGTATCCCCGCTATACCCTTCCTCCGGGTAACCTCTAACCCCCATATATTCATTGCCCAAGGAAAAAATCGACTCACTCACCCGATTGCGTTCAGCATCAAAGCCTTCCTCCACAACCTTCCAAGGATTGACCTGCAAATATTTATCCGCAATTTTCGGCATGCTCCACCCTCTCCTTCTGTTTCATCCCCTCTTATTTGGCCTGGCTTGCTGCAACGTGAAATAAGCAAAGCCACTCCCCTCCAGCTTACCGAACCCTCTCACTTCTCCAAATGTCCAGGAATAAGCAACTTATGTGTAATCATACGGAATAGTCGAATAGGGCCGCCCCATTGCGGGGCGACCCTGTCAAGCACAATACTTGGCCCCCCTATCGGGTAAGCCATAGACCCAAGTCAGTAACATCACCAGCTTATGCCATATCGTTTATAACCTGCAGCCTCCATCAGCCCGAGCATATACCCGTTGCCGAATAAGCGCCCCATGATTTCATAGCCGGGAAATTCATTTTTCTCTCCAGCCATCGTCGGTACATGATCCGCACGGACCGGTCCGTTATATCCGATTTCATAGTAGGTTTTCATCGCTGCAAACATATCGGTCTTGCCGTCATCATGAAAGGTCTCATGAAACTTGTCCGCAGTTCCGCTAACATCGCGAAAATGCACAAAAAATATTTTATCCTGCCTGCCAAATTGCCGAATCGCCTTGGGAATATCATCACCCGCTGTAGCCAGCGTGCCTTGACAAAAGGTAATCCCATTATAGGGGCTGGGCACCAGATCAATCGCCCGCTGCAGCGCATCAGCATTGCGCAATATTCTTGAAATGCCGCGAATAGGCGAGATCGGAGGATCATCAGGATGCAGCGCCAGCTTAACCTTGGCCTCTTCCGCAACGGGAACGACCCGTTCCATAAAATACTGAAGATTGCTCCACAACGTCTCTTCGCTTACATGTCCATGTGCGGTCAGCGGCTCCTGTTCCATTTGCTTGTGATCGTAGCCCGATACCAGAGCTCCGCCGCGAGTGGGTATATCCAAGGCCGAACGAAACCAACCAAATTCGGCCATAAAATTATAGCAAAGCACCGGTATCCCCAGCTTGCCCATCCCTCTAATTAAAGTCTGGAAATAAGCGATTTCCTCATCTCTTCCCGGCAAGCCAAGCTTGATCTTGTTGGAAGGCGGCATGCTTTCAATAACGGTTACCCGCAGCCCCCCTTTCGCATACATTTGCTGAATCCGGGCCAGGTTATCGTATTCCCAGGCATTCCCCTCAGTTAATGAAGTCAGCGGAACTACAGCGTCAGTAATCCCCATCTGTTTAGCCAAAGACCATAATTCGCATTCATAATCATGGAAAAAATAAGCCTCTGCCACCTGCATTCTCTTCAGCTCCTTATCTGGACAAGCTTTTCGTCGTTTCCTCTCCCTTTTTAACAATAATTTCGTATGCCTTTTCCAATGAAATCTTATTAAACATAACCTCTGTCATGGTATCCTCATAGGTCTTGATAAAATCCGACCAGCCGGATGGAGCCGGGGAGAATGGCAAGGCCTTATCAATAGCTATGTCGTACAGCTCAACCCCCATAAGCTCACCTTCCGTAAGCTCGCCCTTGATTGCATCGAATACGCTTTCATTAATCGGAATACCGCGAGTTGTTTTTAGCAGCTTGCCAGATTCAAGATCGTTCACCAGCCATTTGAGAAATTCCAGCGATTGCTCCTTGTTGTCGGAATTGGCACTCAGCGACCAATACATGGTCGATTGGGCCCAACCTCCCCCGGCCGGACCTACCGGATTGTTGACAAGCGCCAGCTTGCCGGGCATCATGCTGTTCAAGGCCCCCACCGAGCCGACGGGCACACCCCGGGTCATAATTTTGCCGGATACAATCGGATCTGTCACCGGATCATTCTCTACCAAAGACAGCATAGTTTGCGGGTCTGGAACTACGTTTTGCTCACGGAAATCAGCGTAAGTTTGCTGAAATTTGAACCACAGCTCTTTATCAATATTCAGCTCCGTTCCGTTTTTAAACAAGGGCCCTTTGTCGTAGGACATTTGATAAGCCTGATACCAATCCCAAATCGGTGTATAATCCCCGATTCCATATTTTCCGTCCGGCAGCTTCTCTCGGGCCTCTAGTGCAAACTCGAAGAACTGTTCCCAAGTCCAATCCTTTACCGGCAAGGTAATTCCGGCCTCCTCCAGCTCCGTCTTGTTATACGCAAGCCCTGTTCCATTGTAGCTAAGCGGGATGCCATACAGCTTACCGTTAATTTTGGACAGCTCAAGCAAATCCTTATCGATAATTTCTGCCAAATCGCTGTCCGACAGCTCCGCCAGGACATTGCGGCTGGCATATTCCTGCATATACGCGGCATCCATTTGTAATATATCAGGCAAGGATTGTGAAGCTGCAAGGGTAGGAAGCTTCTTCCAGTATCCCTCCCAGTCGGTATACTGCGGGGTGAAAGTTATATTCGGATGCTCGCTGCTGTAGAGGTCCATCGCCTCAAGCGTCGCGTCATGACGCTCCTGAGAGCCCCACCACATGATCCCCAGCTCCGTTCCCTTCTCTTTTCCACCTGCATCACCGCCCTCTGCCTTGTCTGAACCACCGCAGGCTGTAAGGAGCATAGCAAAAGCCAAAATTACTAAGAACATAGAACCCGTCAGCTTTTTGGAAGCTGCCTTCATTTGTCTCATCCCCCTTGGATAATTAACCTTTAATGCCCGTTGTAGCAATGCCTTCTACGAAATATTTCTGTGCGAACATGAAGATCACGGCAGAGGGCAATACAGATAATAATGACATCGCCAGCAGTTGACCCCACTGGATATCGAATTGATCAACAAACATGCGAAGCGCCAGACCCACCGTGTATTTATGAATCGAATTCAAGTACAAAATCTGCGACATAAAATCATCCCAGCTCCAGATAAAGGTGAAAATCGCTACATTCACCAAAGCCGGTACAATCAGCGGTAAAATAATGCGATAATAAATGCCGAAAGTAGAGTTCCCGTCAATCGTGGCCGCCTCATCCAGCTCACGCGGAATGCCGCGGATAAATTGCACCACCAGGAATACAAAAAATGCGCCTCCGCCTAGAAAATGTGGCAAAACAAGCGGAATATAGCTATCTACCAGCTCAAGCCGGTTATACAGGATGTATTGCGGTATTAAGGTTACTTGCCCGGGCAGCATCATCGTCAACAGCAATATAGAAAACCATAATTTGCTGCCTGCAAACTTGACTCTGGCAAATCCAAAGGCTACCAGTGAGCTGCTAATAATAGCGCCAATGACATTCCATAGCTCCATCCATAATGTGTTCTTGAAAAAGGTAGCAAAGGTATAGTCGCGAGAAAAATGCCAGCCTTTGATGTAATTGTCCCAAATTGGCTGCTTGGGCCAGATCGTTGCCAGCCCCATCTCTGATGCATCTTTTAGCGAAGCGCCAATCCACCAAAAAACAGGATACAGCATCAGTAGAGAGGCCGCGATCATCACTATATGTGTTATCGTGCTTTTGAAGAGAGGCTTGGACTGAAGCATTTATCGACCCTCCGATTCGTAAAACACCCAGTGCTTGGAAAACATAAAGTTAATTAACGTAAAGACAGCAATAATGATGAGCAAAATCCAGGCCAATGCGGAGGCATAACCCATCTGGAACTGATCGAAAGCCTTTTCATAAAGAAATAACGCATAGGTATAGGTTGCATTAGCCGGGCCTCCCTTGGTAATGATGAAGGCCGAGGTGAACATTTGAAAAGAGTTAATCATCCCGAGAATCAGGTTAAAGAACATAACCGGGGACAGCATCGGCAGTGTAATGCTGAAAAACCGTCGAAAGGCATTAGCACCGTCCACATTGGCTGATTCATACAGCTCTCGAGGAATCTGCTTCAAACCGGCCAGGAAAATGACCATCGTTGATCCGAATTGCCACACATTCAGCAAAATCAAGGTGCTTAACGCGGTATCCGGATGGGAAATCCAGCCGATGCCTTCAATGCCGATCCAGCTCAAGAGCTTGTTGACGTACCCGTCCATGCCAAACATATTTCGCCACAGAACAGATACGGCAATGCTGCCCCCGATTAAGGAAGGAAAATAGAAGGCTGTACGATAAAGATTCATGCCCCGAAGGTTTCCATTCAGCAGCATCGCCACAAGCAGAGAAAAGGCCAGCTTCAGCGGGACGGATACAAAAACAAAGGTAAAGGTGACCGCTAGTGATTTGTAAAATAAAGAATCTCCAAAGATGCCGCGGTAATTATCCAGCCCAACCCACTGCGGTGCCTCCAGCAGTGAATAGTCCGTGAAAGACAAATAGAAGGATTGCAGGATGGGCCAAAGTGATAACAGAAGGAAACCAAGCAGCCATGGAGAGATGAACAAATAGCCAGCGATATTATTATTTTTATTCATCCAAGATCAACACCTCAATTCCTTTTGTTGGTTATGCAGCGCTACTTGCCAATAAATATATCACCCGGTGTAAAGCCTTCATAGCAGACAAATATATGATGGAAGACGATGATTTTACACTACTTATGACAGCGTTATCATTAAATTTTACATAATATTTATATTTGACTTTATTTTGTAAGAATGAGGGGGCTTTTTATGTTTTTGCTCTTCAAAGAGTATAAGTTCTGCGGATAGACCTGCCGTTACCCGCTCGTTATGATGGTGAGGAACACCCATATCATATTGTTCTGGAAAGGTGGATATTATGTTTGACCGTAAAGAAGACATTTTGAAGTGGACTGCAAAATGGACCGGGGAACGCTATGAGAATGGCAGGCCAAAAGTATCCGACGACATATTGAAGCGTATCAAGAGGCTGACCATGGAGGAGGCCTGGGGACCGCTCTGGAACAACCAATATCGCTTCCAGTTTGAAGGGGGCTTCAAGATCATTCATCCGAAGCAAATTATGGTAGGCCGGGCCGTCACAGCCGTCATGGTGCCTACCCGTCCTGATCTTCATGAAAATTTGCTTGCTGTAGGAGCCGAGGAAGGACGCAGCGGTTTTTATAACCAGTGGGTAATTGATGTACTTGAAGAGAATGATATCGTCGTTGTCGACATGTTTGATAAGATTCATTTGGGGACTTATGTGGGAGGCAACCTGTGCACAGCGATCTCGACCCGTACCAAGCAAGGCGGAGCCGTAATCTGGGGGGGAATTCGGGATAATGCCCAAGTCGAGCAGATCACAGATATCAATGTGTATTACCGGGGTTATGATCCTACCGCTATTGGCGATGTGGTTATGAGCGGGATGAACGTGCCATGTCGGATTGGCAACGCGATTTGCCTCCCGGGAGATATTGTATTTGGCACCCCTGAAGGAGTTATCTTCATTCCGCCACATCTGGCCGAGCAGATGGTCATTGATGCAGAAAAATCGCAGGTCCGAGATATTTTTGGCTTTAGCCGCTTGCGTGACGGTACCTATACCACGGCGCAAATCGATTCCCCTTGGACTGTACCGATCTGGAATGATTTCCTGGAGTGGTTTGCTGCGGACGAGCAAGCTCGCAATTATAGTCATCTGAGCTGGGAGCAGGAGCTGAAGGAGGCTCGTGAGCAAGAGGCTCAGCCGAATCAAGGCCCGCGGGTCAGAGAATAGTCAAAAGGACATGCAAACAAAGGACCGGAAAAATAATCCGGTCCTCCATGCTCAAGCATAAGCAGCCATAAACTGCTCCTTATATTCACTGGGCGTCATCCCTACCCTTTGTTTGAACAGCTTGCCGAAATAGCGCGGGTCCTGATATCCCACCAGCCGTGATATCTCGGCATACCGCCTGTGCGAGGTCCTGATTTGCCGCTTGGCCTCCTCCATCCTCAAATCCGTCAAGGTGTCGATAAAGGTTTTGCCTGTGCGATTCTTAAACAGGAGGCTCAAATAGTTTGGTGTCACAAACACCTTGGAGCCGATATTTTGCAGTGTTGCGCCCGCCAAGTCATTCTTCATGTATAAGATGGCCTGATTCACGATATCCTGATCATTCTGAGGCTTCCATTGCGTGTAGATTTGGTGAAGCTTCAGGATAAGTTCAGTGACCCGGGCTTCGAGTTCCGTCAATAGGCCAGCCTGGGTAATATCAAACAACGGAAGGCCCGGAAAGGCTTCGGATTTGAGCGTTCCGTAGACGCTTTGCTCAATTGACACCAGCAGCCGCAACGTCACGGAGTAGACCGTTTCTACCTCTAGCACACCCCCCTTGTATAATGTACTGTAGAAGGAGTGTACTTGGGAGATGATCGCCTCCGGATCGCAATCATGGTTGAAAAATTGTTCAAGTATAGCTTTCTCGGACGCGCTTGGATATTCAGCCTGCTGGTTGTAGTTAAGCTGAGTATTATAATAGTAAACTCCAAAGCCTTTGATGAACTTCTCACGCAGCACTTGCAGCGCCTGGTCATAGGATTCGCGTATTGAGGATAGGTCCTCACAGCCAAGCCCTACACCGATGCTGAGAGGCAGGGGGAAGCGAAGCCGGAGTTCTTCATAAATATTTGTCCACAGCAAACGATCAGAGGAGGGGAACAAGCAGATCATCATGCCTTCCTCTGTACGCAAGAGCACATGCCGATGACCATATTGCTCCTGCAAATAGGTATAGGCAGCCTGACGAATTGAATTATCCTCATAGGATCGACGAGTCGAAGCATGGGTATCAATTAGCGCGATGGCCACATCGCTGCGGCAGGGCTCGGGAATGCAAAATATATCCCTGTTGTTTACCAGACGCAGCCCTTCCCAAGCCGTTTTTCCTAACAAATCAGCAAGAAAGCGTTGACTTATCATACGCTGAATCTCTATACTGAATTCACTAAGCTGATTAATGTCCACCAGGAAATCCCCCCGTTTGAACGCAATGTCATCAATTGAGCCTGCCTCTATATAGCCAGAACCTTGTACGCCTGCATATGAGCGATGAACCGCTGCTCCGTCGCATCGGGATCGCCAGCCTTCAAGCAATCCAGCAGATCGTAATGCTCTCTGATCATTTCATCTGTAGTATTAATCTTGAGTGAGATCGCCATAAAATGCTTCATCTTCATCTTCATCCGCTTCCACATGTCAATCGTCATCTGATTGCCACAACGGTTGTATAGGTGACCGTGGAAATTTAAATCCCATTTGAGAATATCCACCATGTTTCGCTCCTGAATGGCTACATCCATAAGCTCAACCATACGCTTCATATAATCAAAATCATCTTCACCAAGCTTGGGCAATGCTTTACGAATCGCATAGCCCTCAATCAGCTCCCGTAATTCAAAAATGTCCCGAATCTCCTTAGCTGATATGTTAGACACTACCGATCCCTTATTGGGAGAACCGATAATCAGCTCATCAAATTTCAAACGCTCCAAAGCTTCTCTTACCGGAGCCTGACTCACTTGAAATCGGTTGGCCAGCTCCAGCACCAGCAGACGGTCCCCCGGTGTATAGACGCCTGATAGAATATCCTCCTTAATGTGCTGATACACCTGCTCACTGATTGACGGAGAAATCATTATTTTACTTGGCAAGCTTCATTCACCTCTTAGATTATCGATAATCGAGAATATGTAATTATACTACCAAATGTTTACGCTTTCATCAAGAGGGATTTTCATATCTTTGGCAGCTCTGACCTGACACCGATATCCTTCCATGCATAGCAAAGGCGGCATCCGTCTTTTGGTACGAATCCCGCCTTCCACGTCTGACCCGCTTATGACGGGTCAATATGAAGCTGACTATGTTATTCCCCAGGCTACAGACCCGTGGCTTCTGCTTCCTGAATGGTCTCCTGCAGCTCCTGATGAATGATGCCATTGCTGGCAATCAAATGACGCGTGCCCAGATGGTAAGGCTGTCCAGCCGTGTCAGTAACCTTGCCTCCCGATTCCTGCACCATCAAAGCCCCGGCGGCGACATCCCATACATTCAGGCCCACCTCATAATAACCGCTGAGTCGACCGGCAGCAACATAAGCCAGATGCAGGGCTGCAGAGCCGGAAGCGCGCAAGCTGCGCACCTTCCCGGATAAGGCATTAAGTCCCCGCATATTCATTGGCAAGGCAAATTCCTGCTCCGGGTTAAAGCCTACAGCGACCAGGCTGTCAGAAAGAGAAGCCTCCGCAGATACCCGGGTACGCCGTCCATGAAGATAAGCCCCCTTGCCCTTCTCCGCTACAAACATCTCATCGCACATCGGATCATAGATGACACCTATGATGACCTCGCCCTTATAGGCGAGCGCAATCGAGACACAGAAGAACGGAAAACCATGTACGAAATTGGTCGTTCCATCCATCGGGTCGACAATCCACAGATAATCGGATGTGCTCGCCTGGCTCAGCGCTGCGGCCGAAGCTGCCGCTCCGGGAGCAACCCCTTCCTCTCCAAGGATGGCATGATCCGGAAAATGCGTCAAAATCAGCTTGCGGATCATGGCCTCCGCACCTTTATCCACATCCGTCACCAGATCATGGGGGGATTGCTTCGTATTCAGGTCATGAATTGTGCCCAGTCGGCTCTTGATCCATTCCCCGGCCTTTGAGGCACTGTTGATCGCAACCGCTGTGGGGCTTTTACTTCCTACTACATATGGAACTTTCAGATTTGATTCCAATCGATTCACTCTACTTTCCTCGTAAACTGTTAATCTATCCCTTTTTGAACAACCCCTTAAAAACTATACGCCAACGCTACTGCAAAGTTGCGAGCCTTCGTCCCGTTCAAGCCGCATTCGGGCGCTTCCCCGCGACAATAGCCGTTATTAACAAAAAGTTCGTGTCCGAAAGCAAGGAAGGGCCTTGCCGGAAACGAACTTCTTAATTCATGTTCAACCATTTATCCTGATTCAGGCACCAACGATATTGTAGCCGCCATCCACGAAAATAACCTCGCCAGTAATACCGCGTGACAGATTGCTGAGCAGGAACATCGCTGTGTCGCCTACCTCTGCTGTTTCCGTCGTTCTGCGCAGCGGAGCCTTCTCCTCTACTTGCTTGAGAATCGAATTGAAATCGCTGATTCCTTTTGCTGCAAGCGTACGGATCGGTCCGGCTGAAACCGCATTGACACGGATATTTTTGGGACCCAGGTCATTGGCCAGATAGCGCACGGAAGCCTCCAAAGCAGCCTTCGCGACGCCCATCATGTTGTAGTTGCGCATGACGCGCTCTGAACCCATGTAGGTCATGGTCATAATGCTTCCGCCTTCGGTCATCAGCGGCGACAACCGCTGCGACACAGCCACCAGCGAATAAACGCTGATATCGTTAGCCAACCCGAAGCCCTCGCGAGAGGTATCTACGAAGTCGCCGGCCAAATCCTCAGCCTTGGCGAAGGCAATGCTGTGCACCAGACCGTGTAATACACCAAATTCCGTACGCAGCGCATCAGCCAATTGATCGATCTCGCTATCTACCGTTACATTGCAAGGCAGAACCAGCGTATTCGGCAATGTTTCGGCCAGCTTGCGCACCCGTCCTTCTACACGTTCACTCTCATATGTAAATGCAAGGCGCGCCCCTTGGGCAGACAAGCTCTGAGCAATAGCCCAAGCGATACTGCGGTCATTGGCCACGCCCATGACGACAATATTTTTTCCAGCTAACAAATCCCCCATGATAATCCTCCTTTATCTTGTAACCCACATACATTGTAATTGTTCCATTTTGTCCAACTTACCCTATTTCCTTGCAATTTTCAAGGATGAATAAGCACGCTGGCTCCATCCAGTATATCCACACCGTCTCCGCCAAACTTCTGCAAGTCCTCCATCAACATGAACAATGCGCTGTCCTTCAGCTTCGCCTCCAGCATCACGTCAACTTGAGCTGTATGAGACGCAATGCCACGCAAGAACTCCAGCAAAGGCCCCACGAGAACATGGTCGGCGTGCGCCCTTGGGTCGCTGGCACTCTTGGGACTGGAGGCGTGGATTTTCGGAGCCAAGGACTGATCGGACGGTGAGTCCGCTTGTGCGTAGGGCGTAGCCCAGGTTGCCTGAATGCGCGGCCAAAGCTCCAGCAAATCCTCGCCAACGTTGTTCACGGCCTGGTGGTGGATATCCAGCACCATCGGAATGCCCAGGGCCTCGCACAGCTCCAGTGTTTCCGGAGCATTAAAGGTCTTGTCGTCGTTCTCGAACGTCAAGCGCTGCTTCGTAGGCTCCGGCAGGGCCGTTATGTTCTCACGAAAGCGGGCCGCCGCGGAAGGCTTGTCCCCGTATGCTCCGCCAACGTGAATATTGATCTTCGCCTGGCCGTTCAGCCCCATGGCATCCAGCATCGCCATATGATGGTTCATATCCCGCAGCGAAGAGCGAAGCACCTCAGGCCGGGGCGTGCTCAGTATCGTAAAATGATCCGGGTGAAAAGAAACCCGCAGCCCGTG
Source organism: Paenibacillus sanguinis 2301083 = DSM 16941 (assembly GCF_000374825.1). Lineage (GTDB taxonomy): Bacteria > Bacillota > Bacilli > Paenibacillales > Paenibacillaceae > Fontibacillus > Fontibacillus sanguinis. Next base: position 31,294 of record NZ_KB895391.1, on the reverse strand, counting down.
CTTCCTGACATATTCCCCTAGAAGGGCAAATGGTTCCGCCAACGCCTCGTAAGGATTCCAGTCTGCGAGCGCCTCATGCGTCGCCAGCGGAATCAGCTTTGAAGAAAAGCGAAATACACGAATATCATGACCTACGTTATGACGCAGCAAACGCAGGGTGTTATGCAGATTTTGTCCCGCAATCCATTCAAGTCTGCGCACCGCTGCCTCACGGTCAGCAAGTCCGCTAAAGGTCTTGAACGTCATCGTCTTGGATGGCGATGCTTCCCCAATTACGGTTGACATAGCTACATAACCAAAGCGCACGATCATGCTCTGTCGGGATCTCCAAAAAACATTTCGTAGGCCAGAGCCGTCTGCACCGCAGACTCCTCCTCCGTCAATTGACGAATGAGCTCCAGTTCAACCGCTGTAACTTCCTCTCCATTGAAGTTGATTTCAGCGACACAAGCCGTGATTTTAACGATAGCAACCGCCTTATTGTCAGGAGTGTACGCGATTACCTTCTGACCTGTTGGAAAAACACGCAGTCCCTCCTTCAGCATCTTGCCACGTCCATATTCCAGCAATTCGTAAAGCTCTTGCTCTTTCTTAAACTTGCATACCGAGTTGAATTCCGTTTGAAAACCCATACGTCTTACCTTCCTTTCCAAGCGGCCCGGCGGTTATTCCGCCTAGTTCACGCCGCTTTCGAATTCGAGATTTTGCCGAGCGGCATGACGTTCCAGACCTAACTCAATTAGACGATCCAATAATACCTCATAAGCTACCCCGGTCTCTCTCCATAATAAAGGATACATGCTGAATGGAGTGAAGCCCGGCATCGTGTTCACTTCGTTAATCCACACGGTCTGGTCGGACTTCAGAACAAAGAAGTCGGCCCGGCACAAGCCGCTGCATGCAACAGCCTTGAACGCTTTGACGGCCAATTCGCCAATCCGGTCGGCAAGCTCCGAGTCCAGCTGCGCTGGAACCAGCATTTGTGATTTGCCATCCAGATATTTGGCCTGATAATCGTAGTACTCACCAGAAGACACAATTTCTCCCGGCACGGAAGCCAGGGGTTCGTTATTGCCCAGCACGCCAACCTCAACCTCACGGGCATCGACAAACTCTTCAACAATAACCTTGATGTCATAGCGGAAAGCCAAGGCCACCGAAGCCACTAGCTCCTCACGGGTTCTTGCCTTGGAGATGCCTACGCTGGACCCCAGGTTAGCCGGCTTGACGAAGCAAGGGTAGCCCAGATTCTCCTCGATCTCCTGGATCAGTGCATGACTGGAGCGTTCCCATTCTGTAGCGGTGAAATAACTGTATTTGCATTGAGCCAGGCCCGCATCAGCAAACAACTTCTTCATAGTGACTTTATCCATTCCTACGGCGGAAGCCAGCACACCTGCTCCAACATAAGGAAGGTCGGCCATTTCAAATAATCCCTGGATGGTGCCATCCTCGCCGTTCGTACCATGCAGCAGCGGGAAAGCCACATCAATCTTCGATTCACCCGTAGCGAGCTTGGAGAACAACAAGCTCATCGCAGCCGCGGTATCTCCCGCATCATCCGCCAGCTTAAGTTGCGCAAGCTCGGTAAATGGGCCTGACAGCTTGCTGCCTACCTTCCATTTCCCTGACTTGTCGATATAAAAAGGAAGCAAGTTGTATTTCGCATAATCAAAGGCTTGTGATACAGCCAGTGCGGTCTGCAGCGATACTTCATGCTCTCCCGATTTACCTCCATAGATAAGTCCTACGGTCAATTTGTCCTGTCCCATGAGTAACCTCTTTTCATTTATTGTGCAGTTGCCCTTCTGCTGAAAGTGCAGCATCGGGATTTCATTCTAAATGAAAGTTCAAAAAGTCAGGTTTTCAGCACCAGGAAGGTTGAATGAAGCTAGGGACTGAGTAGAGGAGCGTACGTACTGGGTACGTGAGCAACGGAAGCCCTCGCTGAATTCAAGATTCGACGCCGAATCCACTTCTGAAATCCACTTCGTGATCAAAAGATGACTTTTTGAACAATCTCTCTAGAAATGGTCAATGATATGAAAGAAACGATACACCGTCCGGTCCGTCCAGGCATAGGAATCCTGATAGTCCCAATAGCGGTGCTTGCTTGGCGTCGTATGGGCGTTCACCAGCGGCATGCCACCGGCATCGAACGCCGTCACCATCGTGCTGTGCTGATACGCGCCACTGCCATCCCAATCATAAAAAATGACGTCTCCCAGTTGCAACTGCTCCGGACGCTCCAGCGCTTCCGCGCGAAGTCCGGTCTGACTCTGTGCCAGGTGGCGTTCCAGGGCATTGGAGACGGACCAGCTATAGCTCCAGGCTTCCCGTCCGCCAATATAACCTTTGTACCACCAGCCCGATTCTCTTTTTCCAGTATAGTTGATTGGGGCACCGCCTGCAAAGAGGCATTGGGAGATATAATTGGTGCAGTCCACCTCGAAAGCAGCAAATTCCGGGTTAAAGCTATCCCACCACCGATCAGCATACAGGACAGCCTCGTCCCGGCGATATGGCTTGCTTCGGGAAGCCCCTCCCCCCTCCCCCAGAACGCTGCGGTTGAGGAACGGCCGGGGCAAAACCTCACTCCGCTCGGAATGAGCGCCAGCTCCGGTGGGTGGCAGCACAAAATCCGGGTGACGTTCAGGAACCGGCTGTTCAACCCGCGAGATTGTCCAGCCCAGGCCATCCTGCTGCAACGTCAGACGCTGCCGGTCGATGCGTTCCTCCTGATGACGGGCACCGCCCTTTTCATAGTGTATTTTCCGCATCAGCTGCAGATCCACCTCGATCTCTCCTGCACGCTTCTCGATTTCACGAATCAATTTCGCTCGGGTTTCGCAGCGGAGCGGGACTGCTCTGCGTGCATGATACCAAGCCTGCAGCTTGCGCTTCCGCTCTCCGCGGTGCAGCAAATGATCGACATCGGTCACGACGCTCCCTCCACCGGATGCGCGATAATCCACCTCATCCTGATTCTGCTCATTCACGTACACCGACAACGTCTTTTTCCAATCGTCCGCCACACCTTCGCCCCCTCGTTCCGGATTACTTTCATCTATATGTGTATGTGCCTTCACAGGCAAGTATGTTCGCTTCCGCGCCGCTCTGAAAGCCTCTACATCCTTATGGAATGGGCATTAACCAGCTTTTTCTAGGGCAAAAAGTTCTTTACTCGCAACGTAAGGAAAGGTATACTTAAAATAAATAATTTATGAAATATAGTTTCACCTAATGAAACAAGGAGGTTCATCCATGTCAGTTCGTGATTTTTTCTCCGCAGCCCGCACGCTGGAAGTCGGCGGTAAGAGCTACCGTTACTTCGATCTGCGGGCCCTCGAACAACAAGGGCTTGGCAATATCGCCAAGCTGCCATTCTCGATTAAGGTATTGCTTGAAGCTGCTGTTCGCCAATATGACGGCAGAGCCATCACCCAAGAACATGTGAAGCAAATCGCCGGTTGGAGCGAGGGCCGCGATGAGAACAAAGAGATCCCGTTTATTCCCGCTCGTATCGTATTGCAAGACTTTACCGGCGTTCCGGTCGTTGTTGACCTTGCCGCCATGCGCGACACCGTGAAGAAAGCCGGCGGCGATCCCAAGCAGATCAATCCGCTGGTGCCCGTTGATCTCGTCATCGACCACTCCGTTATGGTGGACGCGTTTGGCTCGCCGGATGCGCTTGAGTACAACATGAACGTGGAATTTGAACGCAACGAGGAACGTTACCGCTTCTTGCGCTGGGCGCAAACGGCCTTTGATAATTTCCGCGCCGTACCTCCGGCCACCGGGATCGTCCATCAGGTGAACCTGGAATATCTGGCTTCGGTTGCTGCAACGAAAACGGTAGACGGAGAAACTGTGGTATTCCCTGATTCTCTCGTAGGAACTGATTCGCATACGACGATGATTAACGGCCTTGGGGTCGTTGGCTGGGGCGTAGGCGGTATCGAAGCAGAAGCAGGTATGTTGGGGCAACCGTTGTATTTTGTTGCACCGGAAGTCATCGGCTTTAAGCTGACTGGCAGCCTGGCTGAAGGCGCAACGGCAACTGACCTTGCTCTCACAGTGACGCAAATGCTCCGCAAGAAAGGCGTTGTCGGCAAATTCGTCGAGTTCTACGGCCCGGGACTGGCCAACATTAGTCTGGCTGACCGCGCCACCGTAGCCAATATGGCGCCGGAATACGGGGCGACCATCGGCTACTTCCCGGTAGATAGCGAGACCCTCGCTTACCTGCGCGGCACCGGCCGTTCCGAGGAACAAATCGCGCTCGTCGAAGCTTACTATAGAGCACAAGACATGTTCCGCACCAATGATACGCCGGACCCTGAATTCACTGACCTGATCGAGCTTGACCTCGGTTCGGTGGTACCGAGCCTGGCCGGACCCAAACGTCCGCAGGATCGTATTGAATTAACTGCCATGAAGGAAAGCTTTAATAATATTATCCGCACGCCTCTCGACAAGGGAGGTTACGGGCTGAGCGATGAGAAGATCGAACAGACGGTGCCTATCAAGCATCCTGACGGCTCCACCAGCAAGCTCGGCACCGGTGCTGTCGTTATTGCCGCGATTACGAGCTGCACCAACACCTCGAACCCCAGCGTTATGGTCGGGGCAGGCCTCTTGGCCAAGAAGGCTGTAGAACGCGGGCTGACCAAGCCGGGTTACGTGAAAAGCAGCTTGACGCCAGGTTCCCTGGTCGTGACCGAGTATTTGCATAAGGCCGGTCTGATCGAGCCGCTCGAGGCACTTGGCTTCCACGTCGCCGGTTACGGCTGCGCCACTTGTATCGGCAACTCCGGCCCATTGCCGGACGAGGTAAGTACGGCGATTGCGGACAATGACTTGACGGTAGCTGCCGTATTATCCGGTAACCGGAACTTTGAGGGCCGCATCCATGCGCAGGTGAAAGCCAACTACCTGGCTTCTCCGCCACTCGTCGTTGCTTATGCCCTTGCCGGAACGGTGAATATCGACTTGCAGCATGATCCTATCGGTTATGATCGCGATAATCAGCCTGTATATCTGGAGGACATTTGGCCGTCCTCTGCCGAGATTAAGGCTGCCATCGGCCTCTCGGTAAGCCCGGAAATGTTCCGCGCCAAATACGAGCATGTATTTACGCAAAATGAACGTTGGAACTCCATTCCCGTGCCGCAAGGCGAGTTGTATGAATGGGATGCGAACTCCACGTATATCCAGAATCCGCCGTTCTTTGAGCAGCTTGGCGACGGATTACACGATATTGCAGATATCCGCAATGCCCGTGTATTGGCCCTGCTGGGTGATTCCGTCACGACGGACCATATCTCGCCAGCCGGGAATATTTCGCCAAGCAGTCCTGCCGGCAGTTATCTGACCGACCATGGAGTCGAACGCAAGGACTTCAACTCCTACGGCTCCCGCCGGGGGAATCATGAGGTTATGATGCGGGGAACCTTCGCTAATATTCGTATCCGTAATCAAGTGGCTCCCGGCACCGAAGGCGGAGTGACGAAATATCTGCCAACGGATGAAGTCATGTCGATCTATGACGCGTCCATGAAATATCAGGCGGAAGGGCAAGAGCTTATCGTCATTGCCGGTAAGGAATACGGTACAGGCAGCTCGCGCGACTGGGCGGCCAAGGGGACGTATTTGCTTGGGGTGAAAGCAGTCATTGCCGAGAGCTTCGAGCGGATTCACCGCAGCAACCTGGTCGGCATGGGCGTATTGCCCTTGCAGTTCCAGGAAGGCTCCGGCTGGAGCACACTGGCGATTGATGGTACGGAAACGTTCGATATTACCGGACTTAGCAACGAAGTGAAGCCTGGAGAAGAACTGACCGTAACGGCTACACGCCAGGATGGAACAACGTTCACCTTCCCGGTCATTGCCCGCCTGGACAGCATGGTGGATGTGGATTACTACCATAACGGAGGCATCCTGCAAACGGTATTGCGCCAAATGATTCAGGCACATGCCTAATTAGGCTTATCAATTAAGCATGCTATCTCCCCTCTTACTAAGAGGGGAGATTTTTTTGTATGGCTTGCTATTCGCTTCTATACATTTTGCGATATTGCGCCGGAGTGATGCCATATACCTTTTTAAAAGCGGAATAAAACGTATTTAGAGAGGAAAAGCCATAGGATGAAATAATCGGCTCAATCGGTGAATCCGACGTCAACAGCTCACGACAGATGCATTCGAGTCGCTTTTTAGAAATAGTATCCGTGATGGACTGGCTGGTTTCCGCTTTGTACAGACTGCGCAAATAATTGACGGACAAGCCAAGCTCATCGGCCAGCATTTTAGATGACAGATTCGGGTTGCTGAGTTGTTCAGTAATAATGCGTTCTACCTCTTGGACAAAACCTGCATGTTTAGACTGACTGCGGGCGGCAGCCAATTCCTCCAGTGCCTTGACCAGGAGCTGCTCCATCCAGGGGACCACACGATCCAGCGTTTCCAACTGAATAATCTGATTCTCCACCGAGGTCAATCCAAATGAACTGGGCAACGGCTCTGCGGCCTGATCCTGCAACAATCTGCGAACATCCATAAACAGGGTAATCAATGACATCTTGCTTTCAAAATAAGGCAGTGAACGAAGTGCTTCTACCGCTTGCTGTATAATAGCTAAGGCCAAATCCCCATCTGTCTTGTGGATCGCTTGTGCCAGTTGTCGTTCTTTATCGATAGGCAGATGATATACCTCACCGGAGACAGTCACTGAGGAAGGAGACCTGATGATGATAGATTCGTAACCCAAGCGAAAACGCTCCTGAGACAGCTCATAGGTCTCCATATAGGCCTCATGCAAATCACTGAACCGCTCAACCTCCCCTCCCCACGCCACGGTGGTCCCTAGCGATAAATATTGCTTGACTAACTGCTGGGCGTTTTTAAGCTCGGCGGTAAATTGGGCTGCCTCCCTACTGGCACTTAGAATAACGGCCACATGATCATTTCCCATATCTACCGTTTGTGCGAGTTGCCCCGAGAGCTTGAGCGACTCATGAACAATATTGCCCATGGCAAATCGAAGCAAGCGCCGATCCTTCTCAGCATAGCGATTCGTAAATTCCTGAAATCGATCAATTCTGAATAGTGCAATCGACAAGTATTTCTCCGGCAGTTCAACCCCCCACTCGGCAAATTGTCCTTGAATTTCCCCACGGGATAATAGGCCCCGCTCCAATAACTCACGCAGGAAGCGTTCTCTGCCCAGCACCTTGCTATTCCTCCAATGGGCTGTTAGCTCAATGATCTGCTCCTGCTGAGCGGTGAACACGCTAGATAGATAATCCAGTTCATCGGCAGACTTCTCTTGCGCAGAGCTTTCCACCTGATGTTGCTTCATCACACTCCTGACCAAATCCTGGATCGGGGAGTACACTCGCTTGGAAATGAGAACGGTTACGGTTAATGAGGCGAAGAATAGACCACTGAACAAGATCATGCTCAGATTGCGAAGCACCTCGATTTTCCTCAAAATCACATCCCTTGGAATCGTCTCAATAAAGCTCCAGTTCTGAATGCCTTTAACCGCTGTGTTGGAGAACACCATTAATTGCGCCTCCTGCTGAGCTGGCTTGAACATCTCCCATCCGCTAGTCCCGCGTATACGGCTGCGATATTCCCGAATCTGCTGTTGATCCAGCGGAACGCTGCTGAACACCAATTCATCGTGATCATTCAGCACAGCTATGTTCCGGTTCTGATACTGAGAATTGCTCTGGAGCAGCGTCATTAGCTCCAAGGTGTCCACGTTCAGCACAAAGGCGGAAATGGAGTTGCCCTTCTCATAAAGCCGGATCATCGTAATGACATCTTTATATGTATCGGTGCGGAGCGGAACGGGTAGTTTTCTTGGGATCAGCACCGTCTGGTCCGCTTGCCGGGGATTACGCAGCCGCTGCAGGATATCCTGGTCATAGAAGTCGGCGGCTTCATTGAGGCCAAGCTTGGAATCGATCACCGTGTCTGTGTAGTCATTAATCAAATACACCGAATCTATAGAGGGATTAGACATTTTTATGCTCATTAATCGGCTCCATACCTTATAGGTTTCATAATCACTGTACTTGTCAGAAAGGGCATACACCTTCAAATCATTGTCGTTGCTGGAAGAGAACGCGAAATCCAGCGACCACTCCAGCAGTCGGGCTGTATTTTGGGCCCCATTGATCAGCAGGGATTCCGAATGCTCACCAATTTCTTCAACAAGCGTACGAGAGGATTGCCAGTAGAGCACCAAAAAGGAAATAGCTAATACGAGCACATTGACACTAACGAAATAAAAGATAATGCGCATATAGGTCGGATGCTTCCGAAATGAATTTAACCAAGGCCAACGAAATTTCATCTACAGGCCCCCCTGTTTTTTGTAGAAGTCTTACCTCTGTCTGTGTGGATAAAACGTCTGCTAAAGCGCTTTATTATTGTAGCATATTGGAAGGAATCCACCTCTAAATCGTTCATTTCTGGATGACCGTTGCTTTTGGGAATCGCTGATTCTTTGCATTCAGGAGGAAGCGGAGCATGTCGGAATTGTCTGACTGATCACAGCTTGCTAAGGTTGCCTCATCGGGAACAGCGTGGCTGCTCATTACACCGCTGACATCCCGACCAAGGCTTAAAGAGGTTGTTCAAAAAGTCGTCTTCCCAGAACGAAGCTGTTCGAGGAGTAAATTCGACAAAGACACAAGGGGGTATGAACAATTATGCAAATGCAGCGAAAGGCAGGAATGCTCGCCAGGCTGAAGCAGATCGCCAACAATCCATTTCTTTATGTAATGGCTGCGCCGGGACTGCTGTTCTTCCTGATATTCAGCTATCTGCCAATTTACGGCATTACGATTGCCTTCAAGGATTACAACTTCTCCAAGGGAATCACAGGAAGTGAATGGGTAGGCTTTAAAAATTTCAACTACTTCTTTACTTCCGACGACTTCTGGATTGTGCTGCGTAACACACTGGGATTGAATCTTCTGTTCATCCTGTTTACGACGATTACGGCGGTACTGATTGCGTTGATGTTCAATGAAATCCGCAATAAATACTTCAAGCGAATCTCCCAGTCGCTGATCTTCCTCCCCTACTTCATGTCTTGGATTGTAGTTGGCATGATTGTTCAGTCCCTATTCGGTGGTGAGGAGCCTATGATCAACAACTGGCTGATAGAACTCGGTATGGAGCCGGTGAACTGGATGTTTGAGGCCAAGCTGTGGCCGGCGATTTTAACAGTGATTCGAGTCTGGCAGGGCGCCGGCTATCTCTCCATTATTTTCCTTGCAGCCATTACCGGCATCCCAGAGGATCTATACGAAGCAGCCAGAATAGATGGAGCCTCCAAGCTGCAAATTATGTTGCGCATTACCCTGCCGCTGCTCGTGCCGACCATTATGATCATGACCTTGCTCTCGGTCGGTAAAATCTTTAATGGTGACTTTGCCATGATCTACGCAATTATCGGAGACAATTCACTGCTGTATCCCACAACCGATGTCATCGATACCTTTGTATTCCGTTCCATGCGGCAACTGCATGATTTCGGCATGTCCTCGGCTGTCGGCTTGTTCCAGTCCGTCATGGGTTTGCTGTTCGTCCTGGCTGCGAATGCTGTTACCCGCCGATTGTCCAAAGAATCAGCTCTATTCTAGGAGGTAATTATGAAACAGAAGCAAAGTATGTCGGACCATATTTTTACAGGGACCGCCTATACCTTTCTGGCCTTATTCACCTTGTTTTGCCTGTTTCCGTTTCTGCTGATGGTCATCGGCTCCTTCACCGATGAGGGCGAATTGATTGCACATGGCTATACGCTATTCCCTGCCAATTTGTCGCTGGCCGCCTATGAGGCTGTACTGCAATCCGATGTACTATATAACGGGTATGCCATCACTATTTTTGTCACACTGGTCGGTACGCTGAGCGCATTGTGCATTTCCGCTATGCTGGCTTACTCTCTGGCCAATAAACGCAATGTGCTGCAAACCCCGTTTCTGCTCTTCTGCTATTTGCCAATGCTTTTCTCGGGTGGAATTATCCCGTTCTATATTGTCGTCAGCCAATGGCTGAATTTGCAAAATACCGTATGGGTGCTGATCTTAACCCTGTTATGTCAGCCCTTTCTCGTCTTTCTGCTGGTTAGCTTCTTCCGGACCATTCCGGAGGAACTGGAGGAGGCGGCGCGGATGGATGGCGCTAACGAGATGAGGATATTCTTTCAGATTATGGTCCCGATCTCGAAGCCGATTTTGGCTTCCGTAGGTCTGTTTTACGCTCTGAACTACTGGAATGACTGGTTTATGGGCCTGATGTTTGTGGACAATGAGAAGCTGTTTCCTTTACAGTTGATCTTGCGCAGAATGGTATCCAATATGGAAGCGGCCAAGAACCTGATTCCTTCCGGGGCCGCAATTTCGGTGACACCGCCAACCTATGGCGTACGAATGGCAACCACGGTGCTTACCATCGGACCGATTATACTGCTCTATCCGATGCTGCAAAAGTATTTCGTCAAAGGACTTACTATAGGGGCTGTCAAAGGATAGCCACGGATTCCGGCTCTAACCGGAATCCTCCGGTTAAGCATAGATGCAGACAATCAAAATCAGGGAGGTTACAGCAATGAAGCTAAGCAAATTTGCAGGATTGGCCTTATCACTATTATTGGTCTCATCCCTACTGCTCGCAGCTTGCGGCAATGGAAATACCAATAACGGCCAGAGTAATTCAGGCGGATCAGAGAACAACGCGAAGGCAGACGTGTCGAAAACAAAGGAAGCGATTGCATTAAAGGCCTATTTTCCCGGTGACAAGCCGGTAGGCTTCGATGAGGTGCTGCAGGCCGTCAATGACAAGCTGAAGGAGGATAATGTTGGAGCACAGTTGAATATCAACTTCTTGCCTTGGTCGGATTACGGCAATTCGGTAGCGGTCAAAATGTCGGCAGGCGAGGAATTCGATATGTATCTCGATGCCCCTTGGCTGTCCATGAACCAGATGATTGCCAGTAATTCACTGCAAGAGCTGGATGCCATGGTAGCGGAGCGCCAGGAGTTGAAGGCATCCATCCCTGATGAAATGTGGGAGTACAATAAATTTAACGGAAAAATTATGGGTATTCCTCTGGGAACCACCCAAGGCCCGGTATACGGTCTATTAATTCGCAAGGACCTGCGCGAGAAGCATGGTCTACCTGAACTTAAGACACTGGAGGATCTGGAGACCTTCCTGTATACGATCAAGGAAAAAGAAACCGAGGTAAGACCCTTTGTCATTAACGGAATCAAGGCTGATAAACTGCCATTCATTCTGAGCGATTCGGCTAACCTGGCCCTGGATGAAGTGCTGGAGATCGGAGTCAATATGTTTGCCTACTCTGTAAAGGATAAGAAAATCATTGGTCAGTGGGAGAGCCCGATGATTGCCGATGCCTTTGAACGAGTAACCAAATACTACAGCGACGGAATTCTATCCAAAAATATTGCTCAGGAGCAAAATGCGGAAACCCTGTTCAAGCAAGGCAAATACGCTGCAACTTATTATGCGGCAGACGGGGTTGAAGGCTTGAAATACAGCGAAATGCTGACGGATGGCAGCGACAAGCTGGAGGTATTTATCCCCAACGGAGACAAGGCTAAGCCTTACACCGCCTTCCAGCAATGGAACTTCCTCTGCATCCCGGCTTCCTCCAAGCATGCTGCTTTGGCTATGGATGTGGCTAACTGGCTGTCCATCAAGGAGAATCATGATTTGCTGGAATACGGCATTCCGGGCAAGGATTGGGAAGCGGTTGGAGATTCAAGCTATAAGGTTCTCTCTAATTACTCCTTCCCGGGGTATACCCTCACTTGGCGTCCAACACTCAACCGCACACCGGATACGATGATGGAGGATGACAAGAAGTGGTTTGATTTCTCTGCGGACCCCGCCAACTTTACGCTTAGCCCGACTGCGGGCTTCACGTTTGATGCAGAGAAGGTCAAGACCGAATACGCCAAGATTACCCCGTTCCATGATTCACTGTTCCTGCCGTTGGCCCAAGGCGTTCTGGCAGCCGATAAAGGCAAAGCACAGTTGGAAGACAAGATTAATAGTGTTGGCGGACAAAAGGTTATCGAGGAAATTCAAGCACAAGTTGATGCGGTTACGGCTGGAAAGTAACGGATAAATATAGGAATGGAGAGATTAAGCCATGCATGTCATTCGCTGCGAGAAGAACCCGATCATCCAAGTTGCCGATGTAACTCCTTCCCGTCCTGATTTCAAGGTGCTGGGGGCCTTCAATGCCGGGGTAGCCAAATACGGGGATGAGACCATTCTTCTACTTCGTGTAGCGGAAGCCCCCATCGCCGAGCAAGAGAACGAGGTGCTGGTTCCCCTGTTGGGGCAGGACGGTCACATCAAAATTCAACGTTATCACAAATCAGATTCCCGTTATGATTTCTCCGATTCTCGATACGTGTCGATTGAGGGAAGGATGATTATGCTAACCTCGATTTCCCATCTGCGGGTGGCGCGAAGCAAGGACGGGGTGAACTTTGAAATTGAACGGCAGCCAGCCCTATTTCCCGAGCATGAATTAGAGGCCTGGGGGATTGAAGACCCGCGAGTGACACAGATCGGCGATACCTACTATATTACGTATAGCTCGGCCTCCAGCCGTGGTGTAGGGGCCGCCCTGGCTGAAACGAAGGATTTCCGCAGCTTTAAGAAGCACGGCATGATGCTGGCCCCTGAAAATAAAGATGTCATACTGTTCCCTGAACCGATTCGGGGCAAATATGTTGCCATGCATCGGCCTGTTCCCAAATCCTTTGGTGAGCCGGAAATGTGGATTGCTGAGTCGCCAGATTTGCTGTATTGGGGGAACCACCGCTTCCTGATGGGGCTTAGCGAGCGGGGCTGGGATTCCGCTCGTATGGGTGGTGGCGCTGTTCCGATCAAGACCGCTCATGGTTGGCTAGCCCTGTATCATGGGGCAGACAGTAAACACCGTTACTGCATGGGGGCTGTCCTTCTTGACTTGCATGATCCTGGCCGGGTGCTATCCCGCTCCTCCCGCCCCTTCCTGGAGCCAGAGGCCGATTATGAAGTCAACGGATTTTTTGGCAAGGTTGTCTTCTCGTGCGGCGCTTTACTGGAAGGCGATACGGTCCGCATGTATTACGGGGCAGCCGATGAAGTGATGGCCATGGCCGATATTCCTCTGCAGGACATTCTGGACACACTGGAATAGACAAATAAAACTCCCCCTTCCTCAGCCTTAGCTGAATGACAGAAGGGGGAGTTCCCTATGTTAAAAAATAAAGAGCGCTTTAAGAAGGCATCATAACCCCCATCTCCCGTGCTGCCTCAATGAGGATTGGCCCGTATTCCGCCAGGCGTTCCCGCGTCAGCCGACTGACCGGTCCTGACACGGACAAAGCCGCGGCGAGCTTGCCAGTCCGGTCAAAGATGGGAGCCGCGACAGAGCTTGCCCCCTGCTCTCGCTCCTCATAACTGGTAGCATAACCTTGCTTGCGAATATCCTCCAATTGCGCCACGTAAGTATCCCGATCAATGGACTCAGGCCAATCCGGACTGTTCAGCACCGCCTGCAGCACTTCTTCCCCCGAATAAGCGACCAGTACCTTGCTGGAGGCACCTACATAGAGCGGAAGTCTTACTCCAACCGGGGCCACCCGCCGAACCGCCTGATTGCTCTGCACAGCTTGAATTCGCAGCCGCTCGCAGCCATCCCGCAAGTATAAGCTAACCGTCTCGCCGAGCCGATCCCGCTGCTTCTCCATCAGTGGCAACAGCAATATTGCCGGGTTATCGTGATTAGCCAAATGTGCGGACAGCTCCCATATTTTCAGACCTAATCGATATTTCTCCGTCTCAGGGTCCCGAACGACAAACCCCCGCTCCTCCAAGGTGGTTAATAACCGGTGTACCGTGCTTTTATGCAAGCCGATTTCACCTGCGATTTCCGTCAACCCCATACTGCTGGATTTGGTAAAACAAATCAATATATCCAAAGCCCGCTCCACTGCGCGAACCGTTAGCTTTCGATCCTCCACCCCGCATCAGCTCTCCTCATGTTTCACCATATGAAACTCGGTTACATAAATTATATGAAAGATGCTCTTTTCCGTCAATCACCCCCTGTTTTCCATTGACTTTGGGGAGCAAGCGTCTTACGATAAATTTAAGATAATCGTGTTATTTCGACATTTTTTCCTTTATTCTGTAATATATTACCTTTAGGTGCGTGTTCAATAAGTCAAGTCTTCAGCATCTGCACAAGGGGGGGAAGAACATGAGCCATATTGGCCGGGATGATCTTCCCTTGTCCTCTTCGGCTTACATTGCCGGCGACTCTTCCGCAACGGCCACACGGCGAATCAGCATGAAGCATATCATGATCGCATTTTTACTCTCCGTGCTGTTCTTCCTGTTGTTCTGCTTTGTTTCCCTTCATGGCTATATCGCCTGGGTGTTGTCCAATCCCACGGTAGCGCCATTGTACTCCAACCCTAAGCTGTCCAAAAATCTGGAGTACGAGGATATCGTGTTCCCGGCAGCGGATGGAAGCCGAATGATGCAAGGGTGGTATATCCCTGCGGAGGATTCCGCGAAAACGATCGTGTTTAGTCACGGATACGGGGCCAATCGCGAGGAAACCTGGATACCGATGTATGACCTGGCTAACTACGCCCATAGCCTGAATTTTAATGTCGTCATGTTTGATTTCGGCTTTGCCGCTCAGAACAGCAAAGAAGTCGCAACCGGCGGCAAGAAGGAAGCCCAGCAGCTACTGGGAGCCATTCAGGTCGCCAAACAACGCGGCGCTGACGAGATCATCATTTGGGGGTTCTCCATGGGTGCTGGCACAGCGCTACAGGCCACATTAAATAGCAAGGATATTGACGGGATGATTCTGGACAGCACCTTCCTGCTGGAGCCGGATACCATGTATCATAATATCCGCCAGTATATCGACCTGCCACGTCATCCATCGCTGGAAATTATCAGTATGCTGCTGCCTGTACTGAACGGAACCAGCATGCGGCAAATTCCCTATACTCAGGTTAAATCCGAGGATTACCCGTTCCCGATTCTGTTTATCCATGGAACGGAGGATGAGAAGGCACCCTATCCCATCGCCGAGAAGCTGGCCGCTCGTCAGAGCAACCCGATCTCCGATGTCTGGATCGTGGAAGGTGCGCACCATGAATTAATTTTCCGGGAGCACCCGAAGGAATATCTGCGCAAAGTCTCGCTGTTCCTCAGCAGTATCAAATCGCCTTCAGGCAGCTAGAAGCTGGCATATTAGCCTCATACGTTATGTCCATAGGTCCATATCTGAATAGCATAGGTCAACCATCCCTCGGCATAAGCTAATTATGAGTGTACGCTAAGTACCTGAGGAGGTAAGCCCGATGTTGCTCATGTATGGACCTTATTTGCCTATACGTATTCTCGAAGATATCCGCTCCTGGAAGCAGGAAGAGACAGAGCATACGAAATTAATCTCCAGCATCTCTGGCGGACTTGAAGAGGACTACGCCGAGCTGCTGGAGGATTGGCGCCAGGTATTCTCCGATATGGAAGCTGCGGCTGATCGGCTGCTGCGGGTGGCGTCTTCCGATCCGGACGCCTCATTTCATGCAGATGAGCTTCCCCGGCATACTGAACGCCTGCTTGGGGCGTCCTTCCGGCAATCGCAGCAATTTGTCAGCCAGCTCCAATCTATATTGGAACACAGCCGTGCCACTCAAAGCGCGGAAGCAGCCCCCTTCGTTCGCGAATACATCATCCCCAAATCCCAATATTATCTGAATCGGCTTGAAGGCTGGAATCAGCCCGGAGAAATCATGCGCAGTGTCATTAGCTGGACACCGCCCCTGCTCCCTGTTCCCCTGGAGACGGGCGGCTGGCGCTCGCCTCATGCCGAAGGGCAGCCTGTTCCCATCGGTGGGCATACCCTGCCGCCGCTGCCTTATCCTTATGATGCTCTGGAGCCTTACATCGATGAGAAGACGATGCGCATTCACCATGACAAACATCATCAAACCTATGTTGACGATTTGAACAAGGCGGAGAAGAAGCTTCAGGAAGCTCGCAAGTCCGGAAATTTCGATCTGGTCAAGCATTGGGAACGGGAACTGGCCTTTAACGGCGCAGGGCATTATCTTCACACGATCTTCTGGGACATTATGAATCCGGAAGGGGGCGGCAAGCCTGAAGGTGAACTCATGGCGCAAATCAAACGCGACTTCGGCAGCTACGAAGCTTTCCACAAGCAATTCTCCGAAGCCGCCGCCAAGGTAGAGGGAGGCGGCTGGGCCATTCTTGTATGGAGTCCACGCAGCCACCGTCTGGAAATTCTAACGGCAGAGAAGCATCAGAACCTGTCGCAATGGGATGTTGTCCCCTTGCTTACCCTCGACGTGTGGGAGCATGCCTACTATTTGAAGCACCAAAATGCTCGGGCCGACTATATCAAGGATTGGTGGAATGTGGTCTATTGGCCTGCTGTTGCGCAGCGATTTGAGGCCGCCCGGCAGCTGAAATGGCAGCCCTACTAAAAACACATACACCTCGGCGTATACAGCAAAAGAGCGCCTGACTCAGCCTGCGGGGTTCATACCCCGTCAGACCTCGGAAGGCGCTCTCTCAGTATAGGGTGTCCTTGCCTAATCCTTCAACAGCGACAGGAACTCTGCGCGCGAAGCTGCATCCTTGCGGAACGTTCCCCGCACAGCGGAGGTGACCGTCTTGCTGCCCGGCTTCTTGACGCCGCGGGCACACATGCAAAGATGCTCTCCCTCCACAACCACCATAACGCCTTGCGGCTGCAATACTTCCTCCATGATGTCAGCGATCTGCGATGTAATTCTTTCCTGTACCTGCAATCTGCGGGTTACTGCCTCAACGAGTCTGGCCAGCTTGCTCAGACCGGCAATATGTCCGCTCGGAATGTAGCCGATATGCACCTTGCCGAAGAAAGGCGCCATATGGTGTTCACATTGACTGTAATACGTAATATCCTTAACGATGACCAGCTCTTCATGATTCTCTTCAAAGGTAACCCCAAGCACGTCGCGGGGTTCTATCGCATATCCGGCGAAGATTTCCTCGTACATGCGGGTCACCCGAGCAGGGGTATCAAGCAAGCCTTCCCGCTCTACATCTTCCCCAATCAATTTCAATATCTCGCGAATATGGTGCTCGATCTGTTCGCGGTTATCGCCTACCTGCGTATTCAGATAATCCTTCACTCCGGCCATTCTTAGCGCCTCCTTCCCTTTCCCTCGTCTTTCGTGTTGAGCTGCTATTTTCTCTTTGGACGTTGACGAGATGGGCCGTTTTGGTTCTTCATCATCTGTTGCGCACGTTGCATCTGCTTGCTATTTAAATTGTAGCCCATCTGCTTCGCCATTTTCTGCAGCGCTTCGGGATCACTCTGCATTTTAGTCATCTGCCTGCGCAGATAAAATACCCCGAGCAAAAACCCAGCAACCAATCCGACGACCAAAGTAATAATTGGAATGATAATATTCATATATTTTGCCACCCCTGCCTTAATATCGTGCGGTTCCGACTGGCGGACGCACTTCAAATATAATAGCATTGACCCTTTTGTGATTCAACAGCTTAGGCTAGAACCCCCTCAATAAACAGGGTAGTCTCCTTAGCCAGATCAATTTCCGACACGTTCATGTCATCGCCCGTACCTCGTACAATGCGGATAACCGGACGACCTGGCAAGCCCCGATGCTGCCTTACGACCACACCGGTCTCCTTGGTAGATAGCCGGACAGAGGTTCCATTTGGATATACCGATATGATACGTGTAAATTCGACAAGCACCTCATGATCCAGTTCATGCTCAGAGCAAGCCATTAAATGCTCACACGCTTCATGAGGCAGCATTCTGCGACCATCCTTGCCTCCTCCGCTAATCAAATTGTCATACATGTTGGCGACTGCGACAATTCTGGCGAATAAATGAATTTCATCCCCGGCAATTCCACGTGGTATTCCAGCTCCATCCGGGCGCTCATGATGCTGTAATGCCGCATGGGCAATCAGCAAGTTAAACTCCCGCTTATGACGAAGCAATTCGTACCCCCGCCAGGTATGGTGATCCTTAGGATCCCCTGAAATAACATCGTCCGAAGTTAACGTGGCTTTACCGATATCATGCAGCATGGCTCCAATAGCCAAATCCTTGAGCTGAGAGAAATTCAACCCCATATTCAACCCAATCATTGAGGAGATGAGGCATACATTCACAGCGTGCAGGTAGGCCGCATTGTCCGCTGTTCTGATATCCGTGAGTTGGAGCAGTGCCTCCTTGTTGCCAAGCACATCGTTCAGCAGGCTGTCCACGCTGGCGCTGACCTTGCGCGCACTCCATTCCTTCCCCGACCGGATAATCTGCAAGGTATCGGACATCTCTCGAAACACAGCCTGCTTCGTTGCTTCGCTTAGCACCTCTTCCGGCTCGACATCCTCGTAATTGTCATCCTGAATATATAGCATAGTCACGCCAATGCGCCTTAATGTATTAATCATAAATACGGTAAGCTGAATACCTGCTGACAAAAGGGCCGTTCCATTCGCCGAATACACGGTCTTCCCCAGATGCTGCCCGGGTTCAATATCATCGACACTGATATATAACATATGTCATCCCTCCACGCTCACGTTAAAATCATGTCTCAGCGCCAGCGGCTTCCAGCTTCCGGGCAGCACGCCGAAGTCGCATCAGCACTTCATCGTCCTGTTCGGTACGAATCGCTTGCTCAATCGCTTCTCTCGCTTCATCGCCGCCAATTCGGCTTAAAGCCCATGCCGCAGTCCCCCGCAGCACCGGTCTGGGATCATGAACCATTACATCTATTAATTTCGGTACGGCAGCCGCATCTTTAAAATTCCCCAGAGCAATGACCGCATTCCGCTGTATGGGCATCTTGCCCCGCCAGGCAGCCGCGGTATCTCCGAAGCGCTCCTTGAACTCCCGATTGCTAAGGTCCAGCAAGGGCAACAGCAAGGGCTTGGCCTGCTCGGGCTTCGGCTGCAGCTCCGGTCGGTGGTTCCAGGACTTCCCCTTGTTCTTGGGGCACACGATTTGACAGGTGTCACAGCCATAAAGCCGATTGCCCATCTTGACCATGAAGTCATCCTCCACAAAGCCCTTCGTTTGCGTCAAGAACGAGATGCACCGCTGGGCATTCAGCACGCCGGGACCTACAAGCGCTTCCGTTGGACAAGCGTCAATACATCTGGTGCAATCCCCGCAATCTTCGGTTACCGGAGTATCCGGCGGGAAGGGCACATTCGTGATCAACTCGCCAAGGTAAATCCACGACCCCCACTTTGGAGAGATGATCGCACAGTTCTTGCCCTTAAAGCCGATTCCGGCCCGCTCTGCTACCGCCCGATCCACCAATGCGCCGGTATCCACCATGTTCTCAATTCTCGCCTCAGGCACGCGCTCCAGAATGAACCGCTCCAGTCGGTCCATCGCCTCGCGCAGCACATAGTGATAATCACGGCCCCACGCGGACCGTGCCATAATCCCCCGGCGATTACCCGGCTCCGACCTTGGAGGGTTCTCCATCTTCGAGGGATAGGCTACTGCCACCGAGATGAGCGAAGCCGGCTGCTCCAACGACAGCTCCGGATATATGCGCTTATTGATGTCCCGTTCCTCAAAGCCCGACTCGTACCCCTTGTCGCGACGATCCTGCAATACCGCCTTCAAGGACAAGAACGGGTCTGCGGAAGCAAATCCGATGTCATCAATACCAAGCTCCACAGCTACATCCTGAATTTCTCTCTTCAACTTGGCCCAGGGACTCTCGCCCTGCTGGAGACGGACCTGCTCGGGCGCTGTCTTCGACATTCGATTATTCCTCCCGACTGCTTCATATGCTCCTGCCGCGACAAAGGCGATGCCCTGTTGCCTGCTTCACAGTTCCCTTTATCATGAAGACAAGCTCTTGATCGCCTCCCGGGCTAACAGATCACAATGATTATTTAACTCGTTATCGCTATGTCCTTTTACCTTCACGTATTCCACTTGATGAATCCCCATCAATCGCCATAATTCTTCCCACAAGTCGCGATTCTCCACGGGCTGATTCTTACTGTTCTTCCATCCGTTCTTCAACCATCCGCGTATCCAATTCTGCTGAAAACAGTTCACGACATAAGCAGAATCGCTATATACCTTCACCTTGCACGGCTCTTTAAGCTGGCTCAGCGCAGAAATAACCGCCTGAATCTCCATTCGGTTATTGGTCGTCATCATTTCTCCACCGGACAAATCTTTGCGATGCCCGTTAAACAGCAGCACAGCTCCCCAGCCTCCGGGTCCCGGATTGCCGGAGCAAGCTCCATCCGTATAAATCGCAACTTCCTTCACGGTTTCCCCTCCACAATCACAAGCTATAATCCACGCACTCTTCCGACCGGCCAAAAAACAAACTCGGCCCGTCCCACAATCAATTCTTCGCTGACGCTCCCGAAATAACGACTGTCCTTACTGCGTCCGGCATGACGATTGTCGCCCATGACAAAGTACTGCCCTTCGCCAAGCACTTGTTCTTCCATATCTCCGTCCTCAATCAGGGTATCCGTGTAAACCTCATTCAGTGGTTGACCATTAACGATGAGAAGCTGGTTGCGCACCTCTACCGTATCGCCCGGCACAGCCACCACCCTTTTAACAAGGAATGACTTTCTGCCAGCATCCATGCTCGGGTCCTTAAGAATAACGACCTCACCTTGCCGGGGGTCCGTAAACCAGTAGACCAGCTTGTCTACAAATAAGCGCTCCTGCTCCTTCAGCGTGGGCTCCATGGACTGGCCCTTAACCATCGACAGATTAAACACATATACATTCAGCAACAACATAATGAGGAAAGCCACTACCATTGTCTTCAGTATATCCCATAATTCAGCAACCCAATGAGTTTCTCTCTGGTCAGGGGGATGCTGCGGTGCCCTAGGGCTGCTCTTCTCCGCCAGTTCCCGATCATCCGTATATACGCCCGGTTCCATCCTACACCTCGTCTAAGCTCGATAGATGATTTATCGCAACCTTCAGGTATTCTACAAAATTTTAAACAGTCTATATAATAGAAAAGCATATCCTCCATCCATTTGCAATGGATAAAGAATATGCTTCAACATTTCCCGATATATTCCAGGGAATATCGTTCAATTGGAACCTGATAAGGAATGCGTTGCTGCAATGCCAAGCTTCTGGAAAGCCTTCAGAAATTTGCTTGCCCCGTAACCCATCGCTTCGTATAACGGCAGGATTGCTTGATTATGCTCGTCTCCTGCAACCATGATTCGGCGTACGTTCCGTTGTTGAAACCGCTGCTCCATCGCAGTTACCAGGCTACGACCTACACCGCGCCGGCGATAGTCCGGATGAACCGCCATTCGGTAGATACAACCGGTGTTCTGATCGATCGTTCCAATTAAGACCCCTTTTATCTCTTCTTCTACTTCTGCGACCATAATCAGTTCGGAATCCCAAGATAGTTGTCTGGCAAACGCGTACTTGGTGTCTTCATAACAATCCTCTGATAAGGCCACCTGCAAGAGCTCCATCACTTGATTTGCATCACTCAACTGAAAGGAACGAATAAGCATGCTATGATCTCCCTTTTCTTCATACAAGATGAGGTGATGTTGGAAAACAAACTCTTTGTTTTTTACATCAACCTAATAATTTGAATCCAGACAAAAAACGAGAAAAAACTGCTTGCTTGTCCATTAAAACATATAAATCTCCCAAATACATCAATTTTCTTCTGAAAATGCTTTATATTAAACGCTTACAATTGTGAATTTTCTCAAAATGTCCTCGGATGATTCACAAAAATGCATATATTTCTATCCGATACCAATAATAGGAATGTAATGGAGTGTGTAAAGTCACACCCTGGCTTTACCCTCTTATAATCGTAATTTACGCTTTCCACCACTTTCTTCATGATTACAGTTCCCTGTACATGTTTATATAGAAAGTGGGAGACTTATTAGTCCAAATTAAATTGGAGGTTATTATCATGGCACATGAATTACCAGCTTTACCCTATCCCGCAAACGCATTGGAGCCTCATATCGATGAGCAGACCATGAATATCCACCATGATCGGCACCACAATACCTATGTAACGAACCTGAATGCAGCATTGGAGAAGTCACCGGAGCTGCAAAGCAAAAGTGTAGAGGAACTTGTTTCCGACCTGAACGCCATCCCCGAATCGATTCGTACCGCCGTACGCAACAATGGCGGAGGACATGCGAATCATAGTCTCTTCTGGAAGGTCATTGGACCCCAAGGGGGAGGAGCACCGACAGGCGCGGTTGCTAAGGCGATCGACAGTGATCTTGGCGGATTCGATAAATTCAAAGAGGAGTTCACCAAAGCGGCTACAACCCGTTTTGGCAGCGGCTGGGCCTGGCTTGTAGTGGGCAAAGATGGCAAGCTTGCCGTTACCAGTACACCTAATCAGGATAACCCGCTGTCAGAGGGATTAACTCCGATCCTGGGCCTGGATGTCTGGGAGCATGCTTACTATTTGAAGTATCAAAACAAACGTCCAGACTATATCGCGGCCTTCTGGAATGTCGTGAACTGGGATGAAGTGAATCGACTCTACGAGGAAGCCAGAAAATAGGAGGTTGCTTATGACGCCAGAAAACGAAAAGCTGTCCAATGACCCCGAGGAAATGTTGAAATCCAAAAAAGCGGACGATGTCCAAAAGCAGCAATTTACGGAGTTCGTTCAGTCCCTTGGCAACACTAATAATTCGGATCATGCCGGTAAGGTATCCGAAGAGGAGCATCGGGAGCCGGATATGCAAAACCATATGAAATCAGTGGAAAATTTGCGAAACTGATGTTGTGGGAAAGAAAGCATATGTATTGCTAATGAAAACAGCCCGTCATGAATATTCAACGGGCTGTTTTTGTATGTCGCTATTTTTCGACAAGCTGCTCCTTTTGACAGAGAGTTTTAGCTGGCTGGCGTAAACTTGATCCAGTCATAATACGCCCGTACTGGGGAGCCTGGATAAATGAATTTAGTTGACCGTCAACATACCATATCAACCTCATCGTCTTCTTCATTTTAATTTCCCCTCCTAATGGATTTGCGCGAAAAACTGCGGGAGATAACGCCGGTTCTGCTCCAGCATTTCATCCAGCATTCTCTCAACATCATTTACGGAGTAGGTCAATGGATGATGTGTCAAAGCCAATAGTGCCATTCCCCTGTCGCCAGTCACTGCCGCTTCGATAGCCAGTTGCTCATAGGTTTTTACAGATCGAATCAACCCCTTTGCCGCTTCCGGAACAACCTTCACTGGCTGAACCAGGGGCCCTTCACTTGTTACTTGGCAATTCACCTCAATACAGGCATCCTTCGGAAGGAAATCCAAGGTATCTCCATTAGCCACATTCAGCGTCTGAATGTCACCGGAATTGTTATACAGAGAATTCATTAATTTCACAGCAGCTTCGGAGTAGTAAGCTCCTCCCCGCTGCTCCAACTGTTTTGGCTTTTCTTTCAACTCAGGGTCCTTATAGATGTTAAACAATTCATCCTCCAGACGCTGAACCGTCTCGGCGCGCGTCTCCCCGCGGGCGGCTGCCTGCTGCTGTTCCTCCAGCATTTCTCGCTGCAAATAGAAATACTTCAGATAATAAGATGGGATAGCCTTCAGGGATTGAAGCAGAGCGCCGTTCCAGGCAAACTGCGGAACATTGCGAGCGGAGTAGCCTTCCTGGTTGGCCAGCAATTCCTCCAGCTTGGACTTGCCGTCAATGGTAATCTGACTGATCCAATGCAGGTGGTTCAAGCCCACGAATTCGCAGTGGATACGCTCGATGGGTACTGCGTACAAGGAGGATAGCCATTTGTAGGCCGCGATCGGTGAATTGCATAAGCCGATGGAACGAACACGGGAATGCTTCTGAATGGCTTCGGTCACCATCCCTGCCGGATTCGTGAAGTTGAGCATCCAGGCACCCGGGCAAAGCTCTTCTATGTCTTTGCAAATATCCAGAAGCACGGGAATCGTCCGCAAGGCCTTCATCATCCCGCCTGGTCCCGTTGTCTCCTGACCAATCATGCCATATTTCAACGGAAGGGTCTCATCCCAGGCCCGTGCTTGCAGCAGCCCCACCCGCATCTGGGTGGTGACGAATGTCGCACCCACCAGCGCAGAGCGCCGATCCATTGTCAGCTCCAGCTTAATGGGCAGTCCTGATGCCGCAATCATACGCTCTGCAAGCTGCCCCACGATCTTCAGCTTGTGCGCCCCTTCCGGGATATCCACAAGTACAATTTTGCTGACTGGCAGTGTCTCATAATTTTGAATAAAACCCTCAATCAGTTCGGGTGTATACGATGAGCCGCCGCCGATGACTGCGATTTTCAGTTCCCGCTTCATGTCTGTTCCTCCTTTACTGACAATCCTTCACTGAGTTGGTCATATACCACATCCTCCACGGGATGCCCGGATTTCTCCATAGCTAGCAAGACAGCCCCCGCTACCGGCTCCATCGCTAACCGCCTCAAGCGGCACCCTGGAGCTAACGGCTTAACAATTTCCTCGATCTGCGGTGTAATGAAGTGGCGATCACCTCGGGTCAACACGCTGCCAACCAGAACAAGGTCGAAGTGATCCTGCATCATACCCAGCTTGCGAATAACGGCAGCAGCAGCCTTGCCAAGCTCGCAGCCTTGCCGCTGGAGGATTGCCCTCGCCGCTTCATCTTGCTCTGCCACCTGGAACAACAGCTTGGTTAGATGTCTCGGGGCCCCTGCACCACGATCCAGATAATCATGGAATAAACGCTCCACTGAGGGATAATCCAGCGTTTGCAGAACGGCTTCGGTGAGAAGGGTGGAATGCTCCCTCCCCTCCCAAGCGCGAATAACCGTACGGAATACCTCTACCGCCAGCTCGCTGCCCCCGCCGTAGTCGCCGAACATGTATCCAAAGCCGCCAATTTGCAGCGACTCCCCCTGTTTGTTCATTCCGTAGCAGTTGGTGCCGCTGCCGCAAACCAGGACAACGCCATCCGCTTGCCTTGTGCCTGCCCGCAACCCGATTTCTGTGTCGCATACGATGCCATGCTGCGGAAATTGCATATCTGCAATCATCGGTCTCAGCACTTGAAAATCTGCCTCCCGGTCAGCACCAGCCAGGCCAAACATGGCATAGGTAAGCTCATTACGAGTAATACCGGCTTGTTGGATAGCTTCCTCTGAGGCCTGTTGAATGCTGCGCCGCGCCAGTTCCACCTGAACCTGATGATTGCCGCACCCGCTCAGCCCGCGTCCCATAATTCTGCCCTGCTCATCGGTGACGACGGCCAAGGTTTTGCTTCCGCCACCGTCTATTCCCAAATAGTAGTTCAACGCCGTCCTCTCCTATTTCAGCTTACTCAGGTTCTCTTGCCATCTCTCTGTCTTGTACTTCAGCAATTTGGCATACCCCGCCTTCTGTGCATCCGCTTCTGCCTTGTCGAGCATCGAGGCCACTTCTGCCTCTGACTTTGCGTTCATAACGGCCGCCGCCAGAGCCTTGGTATAGATATCGAGCACACTTTGGGCTACTATTCCTTCCTCACTATCCCCGGCTGGGTCCAGGTTCGTAAATTCTGTCGTATTGTATTGCGTCTCCCAGGTAATTTCCGACTGCCATCTTGACTCCCAGTTCTGCTTCTCCGGCGGAAGGGTGGATTCAAATTTCATCTTCGATTTATCCACGTACACGGTATTGCCCACCCATTGAAAGTTGACGGTGGCATTCATCAATTCATCGCGGCCTTTCGTGTCCGAAGTGAACTTTTCTGTAAATAAAGGAGCTTCTTCTTCATCCGCCCCATCCCAATACAGACCTTCCGGTCCCCACATGATGATTCGTTGTCCCTCGGGGCCGGTCATCCAATCCAGGAAGGCAAAAATCGCTTCCGGGTCCTTGGCTGAGCGGGTAATTACATTAACATTCCAGCCCTGCTGCTTGTAATCACCGGGATAAATTTTGTTCTTATCCAGCCCCGCCTTATGAATAGGCCATACCATGATATAGCCAGCCTCCGGATCTTCTGCCGAGAGCAGGGCATTGCCGATAGCTCCATACTCCGTTGGACTTGAGGCTACATACATCGCGATTTGTCCATTCCGCACCTTTTGCTCAACCTGCTCCAGCTTTTGCGTGAATGCATCCTGCGAGATTAAGCCTTCACGGTATAGCTTATTCGCAAATCCGATGCCTTCTCTGAACACAGGGTCGGTGAACAGCGAATTTAATTGATCTCGGGAAGGGACACCCTTTATTGCGGTGAATGTAGCGGGATAGTTCTCGCCAAACGCCGTTGTCAATATTTCTATGCCAGCACCTCCCTGCCCCACTTCCAAGGGTACGACATCCGGATAATTGGCCTTCACCTGCTTCAGATAAGCGTATAAATCATCGGTCGTCTCCAAAGGTGGAGCGCCAAGCTCATTGTATATCTTCTTGTTGACCAGATATCCTGCATTGCCGTTAGGCTGCGTCGTGTACCAGTTGGGGAACTGGTAGAGCTTCCCGTCCGGTGACCGAAGCATATCAAGCGTCGAATCCCCGGCCCATTTCTGCAAATTCGGGTACTTCTCCAAATAGTCATCAAAGGGAACCAGCATGCCCGCCGAGCGCAGCTTCTCCACATCCGCTCCCCGTTCCATCCAGATCACGTCCGGCAGTTCCCCGGATACAATCATGGTGCTCAGCTTCTGCTTCGCATTGCCGCCAGAACTGACAGGCTCCACCGTGACCTGTTTGTTCTCTTTAATCCATTTGGTGGACAGGTCCTCTCCCCAATTGGGCATCGTATACCAATCATAGTGGCCATAGAAGGTGAAGGTGAGCGGCCCGGATTCTCCCGCAGCTTCTTCCCCGCCTTGCGGGGATCCTTCAATTGCTTTGTTGCCCGTTGCTCCTCCGTCTCCGCCCGAGCAAGCGGTCAGCGCCAGCACGACAGCCAACATGGTGGTCAGCACCAGCTCTTTCGTGTTTTTCCAATGGTTCCTATGCTTCATTCAAGACTCCCCCTCATTTGCGGAACTATTCCTTCAAAGACCCGATCATGACACCCTTCACAAAATACTTCTGCACAAAAGGATATACGCACAAAATAGGTACTGTCGCGACCATCATCGTTGCCATGGACAACGACTTGGTGGTTACCGTCTTCATTCGGTTCAAATGGCTGGCAGCGGCCGAGTCCATCTGCGACATCTGCTCCAGCATGATGTTGGAATTCAATATCTGCTGCAATTTGGTTTGTATTGGCAACAGGTCCACGCTGGAGATATAAATGCTGGGGGCAAACCAGTCATTCCAGTGATACACCGCTGTGAACAAGGCCAACGTCGCCAGCACGGGTCCGGATAGCGGTAAGATAATACGGAACAGCACCCCCCAGTTGGAGCAACCATCGATGCGGGCAGATTCGTCCAGACCGGCTGGCATGCCTTTGAAGAACGTCCGGAATATAATCATGTTCCACACACTGATCAGCCCCGGTACAACCATGACCCAAAACGTATCAATCAATTGCAGTTCACGGATTAACAGGTACGTCGGAATAAGCCCACCGCTAAAGAACATGGTGACAATGCATAACACCATATAGAACTTGCGTCCGATCAACCAGTTTTTGGTCATCCCATAGGCAAAAATAGCGGTAGCCAGAATCGATAAGAGGGTCCCTGCTACCGTTCTCAGCACAGATACGCCAAAGCCGCCCAGCAGCCGCTCGTCCTTGAATACCACCGCATAGTTCTCCAAGGTAAACTCCCGGGGCCAGAAGGTGATGCCCCCTCGCATCGTGTCGTTTCCACTATTGAAAGAGATTGCAGCGGCGTTCCAGAAGGGATAAAAAGCGGCAAACCCCAGCACGAGCAGCATAATGTAAATGACCGCAGACAGCGTCTTGTCACCCAGAGTCAGCTTCATTGCGTCTTCCCTCTCTTCCGATTGGCGTGCTTGTCAGGACAAACGGCGGCTACCATAGGCTATTCCCCGACCGACGTGCTGCATAGTTAGCTCCGGCCAGCAGCGCCACACTAAGCACTCCCTTAAACAATCCGACAGCCGTCGCATAAGAATATCTGTTATTCTGAATCCCTACGCGATAGACGTAAGTGTCAATAACATCCGCAACATCTCGCAACACTGGATTTGCCCCCAGCAACAGAATGTCCTCGAAGCCTGCATTCAGCAAATTGCCAATGTTCAGGATGAGAAAAATGATAATGACCGGCAGGATGGAGGGCAGCGTAATAGAAAACATTTGTCGCAGCCGACTGGCTCCATCCATCGCTGCTGCTTCATACAGTTGGGGATCTACGCCGGCAATCGCGGCCAGATAGACGATGGAAGAAAACCCAATCTCCTTCCAAACCCCTGTCGTCACTAGAATGGTCCAGAAATACTCCGGAATGGATAAGAAATTGATAGGCTCATCAATCAGGTTAAGCTGCTGCAACAACATGTTGAAGCTTCCGTTATCCGTTGACAGCAACGAGGTAACAAACCCGGAAACAATAACCCAGGAAATGAAATGCGGCAAATAGCTGATGGTCTGAATGGTGCGTTTGAACACTCGGTTATGCACCTCGTTCAGCATAAGCGCGAGCAGGATCGGGGCCGGAAACCCGATAAACAGCTTAAGCAAGCTGATGACCACCGTGTTGCGAATTACACTCCAGAACTCAGGGGCATGAAAGAACATTTCAAAATGCTTGAGGCCCACCCATGGACTTGCCATAAAGCCTGTAAAAATGTTGTAATCCTGAAAAGCCATCAGCACCCCGTACATGGGGATATAGCTGAAGACCAGGATGAACAACAGTGCTGGCAAGACCATTAGCTGAACATCCCACTGTCTAAGAAAATCCTCCACCAACTTCGGTTTGCGGCCCCGGCCAGGCCGTTTCAAACCTTTTTGCTCTTTGTGCATACTGGGTTGCAGCAGCATCCCCCCCTTTTTTTGAAGAAAAGACCTTACGCACCTATTTTTTTGCGTAAGGTTTTCTTCCACTTGAGACTATTTTATAAGCTTATTTAGCTATATTCTCCCGTTAAACGTCTGAAAATTAACGATATTTTACTGAAAACTTGAGAAAAAGTGTTTATTTCGGCAAATATAAAACCTATGATGTTATGTTTATGTTATTTTTATGGAAATTGAAAGCGTTTGTCGCTATTTTGATATGTTACGAGCCCGAGCTTGCTTGGGAGACATACCGAAATGCTTGCGGAATAAGTGATTGAAGTTGGACAGACTACGGAAGCCGCATTCCATCGCAATGTCGCTAATTTTGTGCGAGGTAGTTTCCAGCAGCCGAAGCGCATGCTCCAGGCGAAGCTGAATGAGGTATTCCAGGGGAGGGCGCCCCACAGCCCGGCGAAAAATATCGCTGAAACGGGAAGGGCTAAGATAGGCGGACGCAGCCAACTCTTCCAGAGTCCATGGATGAGCCAATCTCTCCTCCATGGCATAAATAATCTGACGCACCTTCTCCAACTGCATCGAACCAATCTCCGAACGGCTTTGATTTGCCACATCCGCACGAAAATAGCGGTTTACGCAGGACAAGAATTGCAGCAGCAAGGCATGAACCATTGAAATGTAAGATCGTTGCTCCTGCTCATGTTCCTTCAGCATGGTTAGCAGCAAAGTACGCAGTTCCCCGATGTACGGCGAATTTCGATCCAGCAGATTCGTGAAATGGATGCCCATCTCTTTAAACGGCGCTAAAATCTCTGGATCGTACCGCAGGCTTCCGGCAAACCAGGCCATATCAAACTCAATGACCAAAATGACCAGATCGCGCATCTCGTAGGCACAGTGCAGATCATTGGAATTAATCAGGAGAATGTCGCCCTCCTTGAATTCAAAGGACTTCCCATTAATGATGTAGTAGCCACAACCGGAGGAAATATAGTTAATCTCCAGCACGTCATGCCAATGCAGCTTCTGGTAGTGGGTATTCACACCTACCGTTTCTGCAATGTAAAGAGGATATCTCTTGTCCAGCAATACTTTTTCCCTGGGGATAGCTCCCCCCAATCCGGCCAATTTCATGATCCCTTCACTCCTTTGAGGCAAAGTGTCCAAGCTGCACCCGTAAGGTTAACCACTACTTAATGTACGTATAAATATACCATTAATGAGACTTACCGGATACTTGATTCAGGGATGTTGCTCCTTATGGTGAGGCGCAAATTTGCTGGGTAGAAGAGAATAAAAAAATAGTAAGAATAGTAGGAAAAGTTAGGGGGATGAGATATGTAAAATGGGTGAGCTGGGGGATTGGGTTGGATAGGTTGGTTGAACTGGGGTGCTGGTTGTGCTAGGCGTGCTGGTTATGCTAGGCGTGCGGAGCGTGTTGGGGTGCTGGGCGTGCTGGGTTGCGGGGCGTGCTGGGCGTGCTGGGCGTGCTGGGCGTGCTGGGCGTGCTGGTTGTGCTGGGCGTGCTGGGCGTGCTGGGGTGCTGGGTGTGCGGGGCATGCTGGGGTGCGGGGCGTACTGGGCGTGCGGGGCGTGCTGGTTGAGAGGATGGGTAGGTGCGTTGGATGTTAGGATGAGTAGGAGAGTTGAAATAGTAGAATGTGTAAAATGACCAAGCTGCCCCGAGCATTGTTCCCCATAAGTACGATGTCGGGAGAGCCTGCCCTTAAACCAATGAACAACAGCCCCTTATCTACTTTTGACATGGATAAGAAGGCTGTTGTCGCCTTCATTGGATTTTATTGGTAATTATGATGCCTATTTTTTCGTTCAGCTTATGATTAGATGGAAATTCTCCATCTAAAATTCTGAAAATGCCTATATCTCCTGCTCTTATATGGAAATCCTCCAGTTAATTCTTCCGAATTGCAAGGATTCGAGAGAAATTGCTCAAATTATAGGGAGAATTAGAGCTAGAATAAAAAGTGGACACCTCGTTAAGAGAAAAAGATAATAAAACTAACTGAGGAGGTGTTCACGTGGGTGAGCAGCGGAATCGCTATAACGAAGAATTTAAAAGACAAACAGCTAAATATCTCCATGAACAGACGAAATCGGTGGAGGAAATCGCCTTAGAGATGGACATCCCAGCAAAGACGTTGCATGCCTGGAAAGCCAAATATCGCGAGTTCAAGAATGAGTCCATCTCCAGTGTGGAACGGCTTCGAGAATTAGAACAACTCTTAAAAGAGAAGG
>NZ_KB895390.1 GCF_000374825.1 Paenibacillus sanguinis 2301083 = DSM 16941 | reverse complement strand
ATTAGATCTTTCCTCACTTGATTATAAATCTCTTTCCGTCTATACTTCGGGGTGAATACAATGTGGTATTTGCACATCCATTTGGTGTGCGCTAGACTATAGTTCTTGTTTGCCATCTAAGACCTTTCCTTTCAATTGAGCCTGAACATCTCAATTCTATCGGAATGGTCTTGGTGGTCAAACCCTCGATCCCTCCACCCGCATAGCGGATGGTTTTTTGTTTCCCACGCTTCGCGTACTCAACTGGCTAAAGCCTAAATGAAAAAGACAGGCCGTCCGGGATGCCCGGGAACCTGTCCACACCTTTTTGACACTATCAGATTAACAGGATTACGTGACCTTGTCTTGTCCCTTTCCTGATCATTTTGTGACCTTCAATTGACCCTATTCCTCAGTATCGTCCGATGATTCCGCATCCGAATTCGCTTCTTTATCATCCACGAGTAAAATGGAAGCCTCTCCTCCTACAAAGCGGTAAATGTGACTGAGCAATCGTTTTCGCCGCTTATAGTACATGCGATGCGTAAAGCCCAGCTTTTCCATAACAAGCATGGAAGGCAGACGGCGCATGTAACGCTCCTCCACAAATTTCTGATCTTCCTCTTGCAAGGAGTGAATCGCGGCTTTCAGCACATTAATCTTCAGTTCCATTAAAGGGATTTCTACATTTTGCAATTGTAGCCGGCGGATTACCTCGTTTAATATTGCTTCGTTTTTCTGACCTTTGCCGTAGACCGGGACTAAATCGAATTTTTGCGTAAGCCCCGGGATACGTGACAACTGTTCCCGCATTGACTCCAACTGCGACTTCCAAACCGGCAAAACAAACAACCTTCAACGCGAGTGAGCGGTATCGACCGACTCTTTCCCCCCACCCCCGTTGCCGGATACGGTGACGGACTCTTCCATACCAGTCGTGACGCATCAATTGGGCGTAAAAGGCCGGCGAATAACCGATCCCACTCCGCTTTTCAGGCTTGTTTGATTGACTTTGTGCTGACAAATTCGGTTTATCCGTTTCGGGGAGAGAGACTTCCCTGAAAGACTGCCCCGCATTAACGACTTCGTGCTTCCCCATCATTTTTGCTCCCTTCAAATTCATGAATGGGCGCGCGCTTGACCTTATTGTACGGGGAAGGTCACGTTTCGGTAAGGCGACTCTTTCTGTACAACCTTTTTACAAAAGGTTCTATATTTTTCTGGAACCCCCATGGGGTATAAGTTGAAATTTCCCCACACCTTTACGCATGTATCTAGTTTGGCATAGATTTTTCCACCTGTTCTATATAATTTAAAAGAGGTGAATGATTAAGATCTTATTTTCGAGCAAAAAATGAGTAATGCAACAACATCAAGATCGAGGAAGTCAAGCCACAGAATGAATCCAACTGCTTTACAAACGAAGAGGAGAAAGTTGATGCCAAGTAAATGAGTCGACAGCCATCTTGTACCTTGACCGAATTACATTTCTGGGTAGAGGTACTAGTTATCTCAATAAGAATTTATCGCAGACTATCGTGAGTAGGCGTTAGGTTTATATAATGAGTAGTATATTTAAATCCTAATTGAACTAATAGTTCTCTGTAGACAGCGAAATTGCAGCAAACTTTCTCAACAGTTTTGGTTCGAGAACTTAAACAAATCAAGTTTCCTCCCAACTTCCTGTAACGCTTTAATAGTGAATATATATTTTCTCCCAAAGATTCTTTTCTTAAAAGATTAGTATTTAACTCTATACTTTTATAACTGTTAATAAGTTTTTTTAACAATTCATCTAGCAAATCTACTTTATAACTTCGAAAAGATTTTTTTCCAGAGTATATCCAATCAGCAAGAGGCTCAACTTGACAGACACTATTAAAATATTTCAAAAATCTCAAAGATTCAATTTCTCGTTGTAATTTTTCACTATCACTAAAATGTATAGGATTAATTGAAACTTTAATATAATCAAATTGATATAAATTGATAATTCTTAAAAATTCTTCAATATTTGAAAGATCAGATATTAATTCTATACCTTTAAAAAAATTAAGCTCACCATAATACATTAATTTTTGTTGATATAAAAAATTGTTTGATTCATTAAAGTTAATAAAAAACTCCTTAGATTTATTAATATTTTTATCTTCTAAAGTATGACAGAAAGTAAGCCCTTTCACCCCTTGTTTAATAGCAGTTGTACAAACTTCTTTAAAAAATAATTCCTCATTAATTATATTTGCATCTACATGTGAATCAATCATCGCGTCTATAACCCTCCAACTAGATTTGTCTTGTTTACCCACAATTAAATTACGAGTGATACTATCAAACACATTAAGTAATAAGTCTAAATTTCAAAAATAGCACTCTTTACAAAATATAAAATACGTTGCATACCGTTCATTATATTCCATTATTGTTATATAGCGGCTTTGGACTATTTTTGATTTTCCCCGCTTACACGGCGACACACTGTTGAGGGGGCTTCTTCGGTGGCTGCTAACCGCATCACAGCTTACTGCACAAAGACTAATCCTGCTGGCTTCATCCTTCCATGTTGAAATACTGATTCGGCATAGCCGTAAAGTCTTGCCAAAAGCTGGTGAAGAACTCCACTCGAGCCGCTATATCTAGAAACTGATGGGACTCCTTGTGGACAGTTGGAATAATAACTCTCCAAAATTTCACAAGGAAAATGAAGTAGTTTCCAGTGGGGAGAGGAACAAGTACCCTAGCGGGCTCCGTCTCCTTAGGGCACTGGTAGCTATAGTTTGATATGTTGATGCTCCAGCTTTTATACTCATCCTTTGGGTTTTCAAAATTGGGGTATTAAAACTTAGATAAAATATATCGATTATCTATAGAGTCAATCCTTTTTTGCCAAGTCGGTGACATAATTGTTTCAATATTTTCGTCATCAACTTTAATGTTGTGATACATACCACAGAGTGAGCATAGTGAGTTATACATTCCCATTAGGATTTCAATATTAATATCTTTTACATTTTTTATGGCAAAATCTAAATCAAATATTCTGGCTATAGAACCACCTATCGAACATGGATAAAAGCCAGAGAAATTCAATCCAATTCCACATTCTTCTGGAATCCAGCATCCTTTATAGTTATGGTTTTTATATGCATACATATCACAGGGTGCCACATGGCTTAGAGCAAATCCAGGAATAAAATTATCCACTTTTCCCGAATTCTCAACAATAACATCAGGATAACTTTGATTTATCTCGTCTAGCTTTTGTTGAGTATATTTTGTTGTCCCGTTAGATGTTACTCTAAGATCTAAATTTATGTTATGTTCAATTTTATAAGAATGCAGTAATTCTAGTATTTCGTCGAATTGAGGATGGATAGTGGGCTCCCCCCCAATAAGTTTAATTCTTTCCCAAGGATGTTTTGCCTCTAAACTTTGTTCGATAAATTTTTGTATTTGATCAACAGTCATATTATGTTCACGATTGTGAGGAGCAACCGAAATTCCACGATTGCAATTAAAGCATTTTAATGTACATAAGTAAGTAATATCAATTTCCAATCTATAAATATTTGGGATAAATTTATTCATTTTAATAAACCTCTCAATTTTTAATTAGGATCATTCTTTTGAAATAATTCATCGTTTATAGGCAAGCTTAATCACTTCAAAACCCATTATTTTACATAAACCTATTAACTCTATCACTATTTCAATTTCCAGTTTCCTTCTTACTCAATAGCTTTATGGCGTAGATATCTTTCTGCAGAATGTTTTCCTTCATTTGCTGATTTTGTTCTCGTTACTTCTTCCTAGTCCTGGTATGACGAGACCAACTGCTCTGAATTCGGCCGACATATCGATTTGACAAACCAAATTACTTCAACTAAGAATTCTCACATCATATCGCCAGAACATCTAGACCTTCTTTTCATCGGGTACATCCACCACTCTTTCTTAGTGACGGATGTGCCCAATTAGTCCAAGGGGCCTTCTTAGGAATTATTACTTTGTTTACTTTTACACATTACCATGACAAGATCTCATAGATATATTGATAATGCTTCTTTCAGATTCCTTATCGGCTTGTCGTATTGAAAGCAATAACGTTTGGCATTGTGGTACTTTTATCTCAACGCAATCCCATCAATACCAAATTCCTCAATAAGGGACTTTTAATTCAATTTGTTTGCGGAAGGTATCCCTGTTAGAGCTACGCGTTTTCTCAGCAGATCATGCGAACTGATCTGCGGTGTCGAAGCCGTAAATTTCGTCATTAATAACAGGAATACCAATCTAACAAATGAGTACAGTGAAAACCCAGGGTTTCTTCTCTCATACAATAGTCATCAAAAGAGATTGATGAATTCTGCCTGTCCAGCCAGGAGTTCTGCAAATTGTACTTCACGGACTTCATATGTTTGATGTTGTTCTGAAAGTCGTCTAGTTGCAACTGAGATCAAATATCCCGTCATGGGCTCAAACGTATAGTAATAAAATTCGTGGTCACACGCTTGTTCTTCGTGGAACGGGATTGAGAACGAGAGTGGTGGCAGGGAGAAGCCTTTCCCGACTGCCTTCATAACCGCTTCCTTACGAGTCCAAAGCTGATAGAAAGCATACAATTTTGTACTCACGTCACATTTAGCATTCACCCAGTCAATTTCCTCCGGAACATAAACGTACTTCATTAGGTCGAAATAATCATTAAGAGTTTTTTCTACGTCAATCCCCATCTCACCACTGGCGGACACTGCACATACGACCATCCCATCGGTATGTGAGAGGTTAAAGTAAGGCGGTCCTGACTGATTTTTCACAAATAGTTTCCCGAACTCGTTTTTGGAGAAGGAGATATCACTAGGTTGTACATGTAATAACTGACCCAAAGCCATTTTGGCAAGGCATCTCCCAACCAAAAATTCAACTTTTTTAAAATCAACTTTGTAACTAGCATAGATGGCAAGCTCTTCGTCATCCAACAAGTCTAAACGATCTTGAATTTGTGTCGATGACAATCCCGTCGGAATTTTTACCCAGTAAATAAACATGTTCTGTTCGACTGCAACCATCCCCCCTCCTACAAATCTAATACTATATTGTGTTACCGTTGCAGCCTGGACTCTCTTGCTGATATCGTTGGTTACCACTCATAGGCTCAGATCTAGTATTTGCCTTGCACTGTCAGGAACATTGTCAACCATCAACTCGAGCCATCTCAGCACGACTTCTGCGATCACCGATTGTCCGTAATCGCTATTCGTTAACACCACCAGTGCTTTTTTGCGCTTCGGCACGAAACCAATCCATGTCCGGAACCCTCGATTGTGCCCACTATGCCAAATGAGACGCGTGCTTTTCGGTAACGTCAGAATGTGGTATCCAAGTCCGTAAGGAATTGGACGCTCAACACGATTGTGCATCAGAGCAACCATATCTGGCCGCAACACTCCGCCGCCACCGTTCAGATTCGCCTGTGCGAAACGGATCAGATCATCAAGCGTTGTGTACAACCCTGCCGCAGCCTGTTGAGTATGCCAGAGGACCGGTAATTGTTGCCCAAAATAGTCGTGCCCTGTTGCAACGTCCTCTACCGACTCTTCGTACCCCAAGTGGAATGAGCTGTTTATCATCCCGAGCGGTTTAAGAATCTCTTCATACATGTAGTCAGCAAAGCTTTTTCCCGAAACTTTCTCGATCAGTATTTGCAAAAGACTATATCCAGCATTGGTATACCAGAATTCGCCCACAGGATGTGCGAATCGAACACTAGTCAATAGATCACCACTTCTTTCATAGGGGTGAATGCCAAAATCGTGGACAGCTGCCAGTCCCCCCGTATGTGAGAGGAGGTGCCGAACTGTGAGTCCTTCGTACACGGTATCTTCGAGATAAAGACGACCTGTTTCCACGAGTTTCATCACCCCCCACGCTGTCACTGGCTTAGACAAGGAGGCCACCTGGAAAAGGGTTTTAGTACTCACCGTTGCATCGCCCATTTTACGAAGTAAGCCGAAAGTATACCGTTCAATATCCGTTTCTGTTTCTAGGACTGCCATGGCAGCCCCTGGTGTACCAGATTCATTAAGAGCATTCACGCATGCTCGGGATAAAATGTTCATTTTAGGATCTCCCGTTTTTGGCGGATCAACTGTTTGAATTCATTGTCGAGTTCGTTATAGGCAGGGGAGCCAACCACGTGCTTATTAAGTTCACCTAGTACGAAGGACAAGCGAGTTTCGATGACAAGTAGTTGCTCCTCTTCCGCCTGACTATTTTTCGAGAGCATTTTCTCATCTGGTAGATTTCCTTCATTCAATTGGCGATTCATGTATTCGCTAAAGGTACCTGGTACCATTTTGAACTTTCCCTTTTCAAACACCAACAGCTGGTCGCACAACTTTTCCAACATATAGCGATCATGGGAAACGATCAACATCGTCCCATTGTAATCAGCTAGAGTATTCTCCAGTTGCTCACGGCTTTGCAGGTCAAGGTGGTTAGTCGGCTCGTCGAGGATCAGAAAGTTGTGTTCTGCTAAGATCATGCGACCAAACTTAAATCGGGTGCGTTCCCCTAAACTCCACTTCTCGATTTTCCGAGAAAGCTTTGCCTCGTCAAATCCCATGTTGTGCATGAGGATTCGCGCCTTGGATTGAGACTCTCCTTGAAAATGGGAGATCAGATTTAAACCCGTCGATTCTTCTGGCAAATCACTTACATCCTGCGAGAGATAGATAACCTCAGCTGTCGGGCTGATCCATAGTTTCCCTTCCGTCCAGCCTTCTTGGTCGAGCAGCATTCGGAGAAGGGTGGTCTTTCCACAGCCATTCGGACCGATTAACCCGATGCGATTTCCGCGCTGGATGGAAAAATTAGTGTTCCTGAAGAGCCATCGGTCCCCGTATTTCTTCCCTAACCCCTGCGCTTCAGCGAGACGCTTACCTCGCTTGGAAGCGTCGCCAAAGTCGAACAAAACTTTTTGTTCTTGCTTTGGCTTTTCTACCCCTTCCGTTTCCATGCGTTCCAGACGTTTGATCTTGTTTTTCACCTGTTTGTCAAGTTTCTTTACCTTAGCACGTTCATGTTCACGCAAACCGATTTGTCGATTCTCAGAAAGAGTACCTTGTTTACCTGCAAGTCTGTGTCCTGCCGCCGTCCAGGTTCTAAGTTGGGTTATTTCCTCTTGGACTTTTTCTATTTGTTTCTTTTGTGTCTGATAGAGGTGCAATTGAGATTGGTACTGACGCTCCTTCTCCTCACGATAGAACGTGTAGTTGCCCTCATAAGACTTGAGTTTACCGTTATCAAGTTCGATAATTCGATTGACCGTCTTGTCAAGGAAGTAACGATCATGCGAGATCACCAAGATCGTGCCCGGGAACGTTTCCATCCCTTTCGTCAGCCACTCGACCCCTTGAAAATCAAGATGGTTAGTCGGCTCGTCTAAAATTAGGATATCGGGATGACTGATCCATATATTAGCGAGCGCCAGTTTGGTACGCTCTCCGCCACTCAATCCATCAAACCGATCCTCCTGCCATTCTTTCACTTTGTTGAGACCAATAAAACTTGTCACTTCAAGGAACTCATCTACCTGTTCAGCCTTATAGCCGTCAAACAACATCGACTGAAAACTATTTGCCGTATAGGAACAAGATTGGAGCAGGTAGCCAATTTTGAGGTCCTTTTTCATGTGCATTATGCTACCGTCGTCTGACGGAAGATTCCCGGACAGAATGTTGGCAAGTGTAGTCTTACCTGCCCCGTTAACCCCAACTAATCCAATACGGTCTCGTGCTCCGATCTCTAAGGATACACCCGATAGAATCGCGCGCTCTCCGAAACTTTTATGAAGGTTACGAACTCTAAGGATTGTCAATGGTACCACCCTTTCCTTAAAAGTGGCACAAGGTGTTACGGAAAACTTCCGCACACCAATCCACCGTCTTATTTTTTAATTACATTGATGACGCGGAACTGCTGCACACCAGACTTCATATCATTGTAAATTCCAGACCCCGGTAAAGAAAGTGAATCTTTCATGCCTTCCATAAAACCTTGGTCCATTATCCCGTATACCGAGTAGTGATTTTCAGCAACTTCATCGCAGGACGCTAGGATATTCTCAGTGATGTCCTGGTTGCGTAAGATCTCAAAGCCCAACGAAATCAGGTATTGTTCGTACATTGGCCATTTATCGGTTGGCAACATGTCTCCATACATGAAGTGGCCTCCTGTCTTCAACACGCGGTATACACCATAATAAAATTTATGAATGTTAGGATAACCGTACGAAGATTCGCAGTTTAACACTGCATCGAATGTTTCGTTCTTGAACGGAAGGTCCTCCGCATCGCCGACAAGGAAGAACATATTGTTGGCTATATGACGAACATGGTCAAACTGCACAGATGCTTCGGTGAGGTCGAGTCCCACACATGAATGAGCTTTATAATCTTTGTTAACACCAGCCAAGTTGCCGCCACGTCCACAACCAACGTCGAGAACTATCTTATCCTTAAGATCGACTAGTCCAACTATCTCGAACAGAAGCTTGTGCGGGTTTTTATTCAGCATGGTATCATTTACTTCGTATTGAGCAAATTGCTCATTGTCTGTCACTTTATAACCCCAGTTCAGAAATGTAACAAATCGCGTCACGTTGTTAATATCAAGCGATTCTGCAACCGTTGTAATGTGCTTTTTAATCTCTTCTTTATCAGCATCACGAACATCGTTAAGAATAGTTAAGCCTTTTATGTCAATGGACTCTTCCATTAACATGATCGGCACTTCAGTACGAATGAGATATTTGAGACTGCATGGCTCACAGATCAAGTTATCGGCTTCAATCGTAAGCCCTTTATGGCATTTTGGACAAGCTAACAGATGAAAGAAATTCGTTTCTGCATTGTTTCCCCTCGCTTTTTAGTCGCTTAATTTATTGCGTTTTTCTATGTAATTTGCAATATCTTGTAGCGTTTGGAAGACTTCATAGTTCAAGTCCTCATCTTCGAATTCGAAATCGAATTGATTTTCGATCGCGACGACCAACTTGATGAAGCTAACTGAGTTGAGACCAATGCTAGTTAGATAATCTTCAATTTGAAGTTCATCGATTTGCTCTCCTAACTCCAATTCACATTTCATAATTTCTTTTATTTGTTCTGCAATAACGATTGTGTTTATCATGATTAAATACCTCCTATAAAAATATTCTCGAATTTGGTGTTAAACTACTATATAAATAGTATAATCTCTACCGCTCTAAAGTAAGGAATTTTTAGGAAAAATAATAAAATCCATTTTAATTTAACAAATCATCCAACTGATCGTCACTTAATGAGATCGTATCAAAATCACTCACGTCAAACATCGTTCCTTCTTTTCCACAACAGAAGCCGATGGCCTCACGCAAATGTTCAGCGAAATGATCCATGAACGATTCGATCGTAGCTTGATGGAAGCGTTGACGACTGTACGTAACGGTAATAGTTAGACTTTTGCCCTGAATAAACGCTAGCAGGTCCAGTAACGCAGTTGTATGATTGGTCGGGCATATGTCCGCACCGTGCTCCTCACTTGCGAATGTGAATGGCAGACTACTTAGTTGATTGTCGATCTCGCCTAGATAATTGAAGCGGACTCCACGTTGTAAACGAACCGGAAGTCGTTTCGCCATGTAGACTAGTGCACCATACCCTGCTCCTTTCAACGGAATATTACGTAGTTCGGTTTTTACAGTACGGATCTGTTGTTCCCAATCACTTCGGTGCACAGGAATGGCGACAGGGAACATTGTCGTGAACCAGCCTACTGTTCGAGTCACATCCACCCCCTCGACGATTGGGTCACGGCCATGCCCTTCCAATTCGAGTCGAACAAGGTCTCGATTGCTGTGTATGTGAATCGTTCTTACAAGCGCTGCAATCAGCAAATCCTGTGCCTGTGTTTGGAATGCTTCGTGAGCCCGAATCTGTAAAGCCTCTGTCTCCTCGGGGGTAAAAGTTCGAGTAATAGTCTCACAATCGGCCAACGAATTCCCTCCGTCCATTTCTGGGGGAAAATCAAGTTCGTCTGCTTTTACCCCCTCATTGAACATCCACATCTTTTCTTCTTTACGAGCGGCCGTTTCGCTGTATTTCATCAACCCTTCGGCCCATTGCTGCAACGAGTGTGTTTTCATTGGCAGAAGATTTTTTCCATCTAACAAAGTAGCAAGGTCTTCCAACAAGATCTGCCATGAGACTGCATCCACAACAAGATGATGGGCCGTAAGGAGCATGCGCTGTCCTGGAGAGCCTAGGTCGAACAAGGCGGAACGCAAGAGTGGCCCTTTCGTCAAACGGATCGAAGCTTTGCATGCCTGTGCAACTTTACGGAGATTGTCGTAAAGCTTCGGGGACCTGAGAGATGACAAATCGTGGGTTTCCATAAGCAATTCCTCCGGCATTTCCCCTTCTAGATAGGTTAACGCTTGCTTCTCTTCGTCATAGAACAAACGCAGTGAATCATGATGTTGAATCAGTTTTTTGATCGACTGCCGAAGTTGTTCTGGTGTAATATGTTGCTTTAGCTCCAACAGGATTGATTGATTCCAGTGATGTGGGTTTTCGAATTCTTGTGAGAAGAACCAAGACATAATTGGCGTCGGAGTAAGCGTTCCGCTTGCAAGAGTCTGCGGGTACAACGAGTGAGAACTATTTGTAGCAACAATCGCCAGTTCACGGATCACCGGATACGTGAGTACATCCTTTGTTTGTATCTGGATGTTAGCTTTACTAAGTTTATTGACGACTTGAATCGCCTTTACAGAATCTCCACCCAACTGATAAAAGTTATCGATTGCAGTCACCGTTTTAATCCCTAAGACGTCACGAATCGCTTGTATTACGATCTCTTCGACAGTCTCATCCAGCAGTGTAGACTGTTCATCGCTGATGGCCGTTTCAATTGGATCAGGCAATGCAGAGCGGTCAACTTTACCGTTCGCAGTCAGTGGTAGATATTCGAGAAGCACGAAATACGCCGGCACCATATAATCAGGCATTGTCTCAGTTAGATGCTTACGTAGCTCAAATGCACTCAAAACCTCCTCGAACGCAACCAAATAGGCGACGAGATGCTTTGTTCCATTTGCATCCGTGTAATCCAAAACAACGGCATCCGAAACAGATCTATGTTGTAGCAAACGGTGCTCGACCTCACCCAGTTCAATTCGGTAACCACGAATTTTCACTTGATAGTCCAGTCGCCCCAAATAGGTGACCTGACCAGATTTCA
Source organism: Paenibacillus sanguinis 2301083 = DSM 16941 (assembly GCF_000374825.1). Classification (GTDB taxonomy): domain Bacteria; phylum Bacillota; class Bacilli; order Paenibacillales; family Paenibacillaceae; genus Fontibacillus; species Fontibacillus sanguinis. The sequence goes on along the minus strand of NZ_KB895390.1, from coordinate 63,793 downwards.
TACGAATCGCGAGGTCCCCCGTCTTGTATAAACGACGTTCTGGTAAAAATGGATTTGGTAGAAAACGCTCAGCTGTCAGTTCCGGTTGGTTCAGATAACCGCGTGCCACACCGTCGCCCGAAATGTATAACTCTCCAGCTGTTCCAATCGGAACTGGCTGTCCATCGTTATCTAACAAATAGATCTGCGTGTTGGAGATTGGGTATCCGATTGGGACCGAAGCCCCTGTGTCCAGAGTTGCGTCGTAACGATGAATCATGCAACCAACAACTGTTTCTGTCGGACCGTATTCGTTGAAGAGCGTAACATTTCCTCCAGAGTTCTCAATAATCTCGCGAGCTACCTCCGTTTTCAGGTTTTCCCCACCAATAATCCAACGGCGAACCGAGCCTTTGAGGGAGTCCCGCCATCGGAGCAAAGCGAGATGCGCAGGTGTAGCTTTGACCACGGTAACCCGCCGCTCTTTCAAAATACGATCAAGAATGAATTCCCTGCCGTTTTCTGCATAAATCACCACTTCGCGACCTGCAACTAGTGGTGGAAAGATCGACGTTACGGTCAAATCAAACGATAGGGACGAGTACAAGGCGATCACATCATCTTCGTCTGGCAGATACGTTGCTTGCGCCCACCAGACGTAGTTTACAAGTCCACGATGCTCGATAACTGCTCCCTTAGGGAGACCAGTTGATCCGGAGGTATAAATAACATAGGCCGCATCAGAAAGTTCGTTCACCAGTTCCGGATTGGTCGTCTCCTCCGCAAGAGATACACTAAGTTCAAGAAGTTGCCCCGTGTAGGAAACTCCCGGTGAAAAAGTACGATCCGTAAGAACTACATGTACTCCGCTGTCATCCAAAATATGCTGGATTCGGTTGGCTGGGTAGCTTGGGTCAATCGGGACATAGGTCCCGCCCGTTTTGAGAATCCCTAGAAGCGCGATAATCATCTCAAGAGAATGCCCGAGATGGACACCAACCAAACTATTTCGTGTCACGCCTTGTTTTCGCAGATAGTGTGCAAGACGATTCGCCTTCACATTAAGTTCAGCGTAGGTCAGCGCATGATCATCAAAGGAAACCGCCTTTTTGTTTGGTGTTCGGGCTACTTGCTCTTCGATGAGCTGATGAACTGGGCGCTTCGGATAATCAATGCTCGTATCGTTGCGTTCATATATTTCACGAAAGTACTCCCTATCCGTGAGAAGAGACAAATTTTTAATTCGAGCGTCGCCATTGTCCGTGATCACTTTAATCAAATGACACAGACGGTCATAGAGCATCTCAATGTCTTCTTCGGTATGCTCGTCTGTTTTGTAGTCAAACTGTAATTCTAGTTCTCCATGCCATTCCTTGATTACGACTTGCAACGGATAGTACTGATTACCGCTATAGAACTCATCATGCATAAGCTTCCCTTCCGAAAACTCATGATCCATAAGCGTGTTGTAGTAATTAACCGAAAGCTGAAATAACCCATGAGACCCCTTCTTTGACAACTCCAAGTCTTGAACAAGCAAATCATAAGGATAGCGTTGATGAAAATAGGAACGAGTGAGTACAGCCCCCACTCGCTTCATCATAGCCCGAAGGCTCTCATCTGGATCGACTTGTAATCGGATCGGCATGGTGCTAGTAAACATGCCGAAGATATTCTTTTCTCTGACACCGGATCGATTCACAACCGGTGTTCCAAGGATCAGATCATCCTGTTGTGTGCTCTTGTGCAAATGGAGGAACAGTAAGGAGACAAAAAACGTATTGAGCGAAAATTTGTGCTCTTCTGCCCAGTTCCGTACCCGTTCAGCCATCTCCCTGCTTAGGTGAAATCGTTTTCGGCGCCCCGTAGGAAAAGACGAATTTTTTTTAAATGAAGTTTCCGGAAGGTCTGTAAATGCTTCATACCAGAACAGGCGGTCTTTCTCAAAACGATTGGATTGCAAATACTGTTGTTCTTTGGCGACGTAATCGAGATAGCTAGGCTTCTCTTCTACATCGACTGACTCTCCGGCAGAAAGTCGACTATAGATGTTCGCGACCTGTTCGCTAAGTAAATATATCGACCAACCGTCAGCGATCAGATGATGAAACTTCAAATAATAAGCGTGTTCCGTTTCATGAACAGTTATCAACGCGAAATCGAATAATGGATGTTCATAGAGGGGGAAAGGCTTTTGAAGTTCCTCCTGCACCCAAACATCTGCCGCGAAGTGTGGGTCGGATGCATCAGAAAAATCGAAGCGTCTCAACGATTTTTTTACATAAAGTTGCACATACTGCTGTACTTCGTTCCCCTCTTGATGTAACTGGAGTCTTATTCCTTCATTGTTCTCAATGAAGCGTTGGATAGCCTCCTCCAACAAGTCCAGATTTACATTTCCGTTGATGCGAATTAGTCCGCCGATAATGTTTAGAGAAGTGTCCGGATACAGGTTTTCGATGTACCAAATGCGCTTCTGGGCATGAGTCAGTGGGTAATAGGTCTGTGCGGTGAGTATCATAAGGGCATGTCTCTCCCTTCGGTTATCGTTACTTCAAAGATTCAGCGAACTGCATGTTGTGTAAACGGTTGTAGACACCTTGTTGCTTCAACAACTCTTGGTGGGTACCTTTTTCTACGATCTTGCCCTTCTCGACAACAAAGATGACGTCGGCGTGTTCAATCGTCTTTAGACGGTGAGCAATGGCTACGGTGGTGCGTCCCTTCATCAGGGTCTGAAGCGCTTCTTGGACGAGTTGTTCCGAAGCTGTATCAAGGGCGGAGGTAGCCTCGTCAAGCAATAAAATCGGGGCGTCGCGCAAAATGGCGCGGGCGATGGCGATACGCTGGCGTTGTCCACCTGAGAGACGAATACCGCGCTCCCCCACACGGGTTTCATATCCGTCAGACATACCCGAGATAAATTCGTGAGCATTCGCAAGTTTCGCTGCACGAACAACGTCGTCATGTGTGGCACCTGGACGCCCGTGGGCAATATTTTCTTTGATCGTACCTTCAAACAGGAATGCCTCCTGTTGTACGTATGCGATCTGTTCGCGCAACTCTTCCAACGTATAGTCAGAGAGTGGTCGTCCATTAATTGACAGGTTTCCAACTGTTGGTTTATAGAAGCCTAGTAACAGCTTGATCAATGTCGATTTACCACTGCCAGATGGACCAACGAGAGCCGCCACTTGACCTGGTCGGACGTCAAATATGAGCCCTTCCAAAACCTTTTTGTGACCGTCGTATGAGAAGTTGAGTCCTCTCAAAGCAATCATTTCGTCTCCGTCACCAGTACCAGGAACGTTGTAACGTTCTGGTTCTGATTCGGCATCGAGGATGTCATAGATGCGCTTAGAACCAGCCAGTGATCCTTGCAAGTTGGTGAAGAAGTTACCGAAGTTCAAAAAGAGAAACGCAACGCCATTTTGCAACGTAACGATACCCATAACCGTCCCGAAGTCGATCTGTCCACTCGTAGCCATGAACGACCCGACGACGAAGACACCGATCAAGCTAAAGATACTAAGCAGGTAGTTGATACCCTTAAGTTGACTGTCCAATCGAATTTTCTCAATATTATGTGCTACGATCGCTTCGTTCTTTTGCCCAAAGCGTTCCAGCACAAAACCAGAGATTTTAAACAATTTCAATAGACGGAATCCACCTAACATGTCCACCCATTGCACAGTCATATCAGACATCGATGCCTGCACTTTGTCGCCGATTTCACGAAGTGGTCCTGCGTATTTTGTGGTGACATAAGCCGAGGCAATACCCAGTATAACCATCAGCATCGATAGTCTCCAATCGAGTATGAACATCGCGATGGTCGAACCCGTCCCATATAAGAATGCTTCAACTAGAAGATACAGGTAATAACGATAAGCTTGTTCTACGCTGTTTACGTCGTTGGTAACCGTAGACATGAGGTCTCCACTGTGACGCTTCTCCAAGTACGAAACTGGAAGTTCTTGAATTTTTTTAAACAGACGAAGTTTTAGATGAGTCAGAGCACGATGAACGGCTAAGTCAAACAGGTACATGGCGATCGGACTGGTAATACAAGCGAGCATCAAGACGATAATAGTAAGCACAATGGCCGAAGTTAGCAATTTTTCGTCACCGCTAATTGCACCATTTAATAATCGTTCATTGATGAAGGCTAAGAGAATCATGTGTGCCGAGTAGATTCCCGCAATCAGAAACAAAGTGATTAAATAAGTCCAGAGTTGACGTTGCATCAGTGACATCATACGGAAGAATTCTGGGAAGTTCCAATTTTTAAACATACTTCAAATCCTCCTCATTCGCCAGAATATCATTCGATTGTCTCAGGTAGTACTGGCGGTAGAGTCCGTCTTGCTCCATCAATTCTTGATGTGTACCACGCTCAGCAATTCGCCCATGGTCAAGCATGAGAATCTCGTCTGCCATCTTAATTGTGGAGAGGCGGTGGGCGATGACCAGCGTTGCATGATCCTTCGAAAACACCTCAAGCGCTTGCTGGACTTGGGCTTCGGATTCGTTATCAAGTGCAGAAGTTGCTTCATCGAGCAAAAGAATGCTGGCTTTTTTCAACGCAACTCGCGCAATGGAAATACGCTGTTTCTGACCACCCGACAGAACAGTACCGCGCTCACCAACTTGAGTTTGAAACCCTTCTGGGAGATCTTGAATAAAAGAGTAGGCTCCTGCAATTTTCGAAGCCTCCACAATTTGATTAAAATCCGCATTGGGGTTACCCAAACGGATGTTGTCCTCAATTGTACCTGGGAACAAGAACGTGTCCTGTGTAACGACAGCAAACTGATCACGCAAGGCTTTCAAATTCCACTCCTTTAAATCGTGACCGTGAACACGAATCGTCCCCTTTTGTGGCTCATGGAAACTGAGCAATAAGTTCAAGATGGTGGATTTGCCACTACCGGAAGAACCAACTAGGGCAACTGTTTTGCCTTTGGTCAATGTAAAAGAGACTCCAGAGATGATGTTCTTGTCCTTTTCGTAACCGAAACTAACATCCTCAACCAGCACCAGATTTTTTTCTACTGGGGGAAAGACACGACCATCTGTACGCTCAGTCGGTGCTTCCAGAATGTCAGTGATCCGTGCAACAGCACCGGCGACCGAACGAGTGTTGGCTAACAGATCAGGAATCTGAATTGTTTGATTGACAAGCATACGCAACATTTGCAAGAAGGCTACCAATGCTCCAGCCCCTAACAACTCGCTAACAGCCAGATAACCGCCATAGATCGTACAAAGCACAATTGGCAATTCATACATCATAACGACTGACGGACGCATCAGTGATTCTTGCTTGGCAATCTTGAAGCCATTGCGCATCGCTTTGTAATAGAAACCTTCCACCTTTGCATACATCGGTTTTTGCAAATTATATGCCTTCGTGACGGAATTGCCCGCAATAGCTTCTTGCGCTACAGAATTCGCTTCTGCAAGCGCCCCGTAGTAGTTCGAAGACTGCTCTTGAATCGGCTTCGAGATCAGGTTGGCGATATACATCATGATTGGTGTAGCTGCAAAGCTAACCAAGGTCAATTTCCAGTTCAAGCTTCCCAAATAAATGAGGGCGATCACAACGATGATCGGTGCATAAATGAGATTGGTAAAGCGCTGGGAGATAAACGATTGAATAGCGCTAGCGTCATTGGTAACGCGTGAAACAAGGTCACCTGAGCGTTCGCTTTCGACATCAGACACTGGAAGTTCGCCCAATCGTGCAGCGAGGGCATTACGCATATCCCCCACCGCTTTTGTCCCAAATCGACCAGTAGCATATGTAAGAATATAGTTAGCACCAAATCCTGCCAATACCATGATCACAACGAGAACAACGATTATAGAAAGTCGCTGTGTTTCACTTGCTAGAGCATTATCAATCATTTGCTTGATCAGGTAGACACCAGCAAGATCACACATCGCAGCAATAACGGAGGCGGTAAAGGCCGCGATCACCCATCCCTTATAGGGGTGGATGAATTGGTATATGCCACTGATCGTTTTTCGTAATGTAGAACTCTTATTGTTTTGAGTCATGAATTCGGATCGACTCCTTTCAAAATAGGTGTTAGACGATCGAGTTGACTAGGAAGTGTCGCATCCGTTCAAGCAAGATTTGAATTTGTTGCACTTCGTATCTTGCTTTATCGTAAGTAAGCGTCAAAATAAAACGCTCACCTGGCTGAGCATACATTCTTAATGGTACGTTCAATTGACCTATGGACAGCAGGTCAGAAAAGGTGAGATCTCCACCCGATAACTCCTGCGAGATGTCCACGGGGTAGTTTAGATATACAAGCGTTCGTTCATAGACCGCTTGTTGTAGCACGTTGTAAGGTACACCTGTCCATTTGGCAATCTGATGTGGACTTACATGCTCGTATTTCATCATTTCTACCAGTTGGTCCTGTAGGCACTTGAACTGCTGATTCAGGTCCCTTTCGCCTCTGACTTGGATACGAACAGGCAAGGAATTCGTGAATAATCCAACCATCACGTCGAGTCCTTCGAGATTCGCCGTACGTCCTGAAGTAATCAGACTGACTAGCACATCGTCAGTGTCGGATTGCTCGGCTTGGCAGAGCGCCCAAGCTCCGATGGCAATCGTGCTAAGGGTCAGACCAAGTTCTTTCGCTCGAATGTTCAGTTGGTTAGTCTCCTCTTCTGTGAGCAGGAGTTCACGCTTTGCCGGAGAGACGGTTTGCTGTGTCTGCTGCTCTGCCGTACCAAGTTCCTTGAGAGTCGGTGTGTATCCACTGAAACATCTTTTCCAGTAGTCGCTCGCGAGCTCCGAATCTTGCTCATGAAGCCAACGGATATATGAGGAGAAAGGTGGTGCAGGAGGCAAGGAGATATTTCCCTCCCTACTATCAGCCCTTACCTTTGATTGGTAATAGCTAAGCACTTCTTTAAAGACTAAAGAAATAGCCCACCCGTCAATAAGTGAGTTTTGGAAACTCCATACGAAGTGATAAGCACTGTCAACCTTGATCATATGAATTCGCATTAACGGGAAATTACTCACTTTAAATCCTCTCTTACATTCGGAGTCTACAAACTCCTTATAAGCCGAGGTTTGTTCTTCTCTAGTTAGCTCCGTCCAATCATATTCTGTCCACGGTAGTTCCGCATTTTCATATACCAATTGAACAGGGTATTCAAGACGACGCCAACGGAACGTGGTACGCAAAATGGAATGACGGTTCATTGCCCATTGCCATGCCTCACGGAACTGGTCGATGTGTAGTTCTCCAACTACTCGGCAAGCGAACATGCCCGTGTCCAAACCGGTACCTGCTGAGAACAGATTATGCGTCAAAATCACTTGTTGCATCGGAGTCAAAGGATAAATCCCTCGAATGTTGGTATCTCCGCTAACCAAACGTTCTATCGTACTTTCCTCAAATGTGATCAGCGATGTGTCGAGCTCGTTGCCCGCACACACAGACTCCTTGGTCGTTTCATTCGTATGACCCACCTGTTGATATTCTATCGATTCCTTAATGCGCTCTGAGACCCCAGCCAGAGATGAGGATTCAAAAAAGCCTGCAATCGGTAGTCGCACACCAAACTCTTTTTGGATTTTTGAGATTACAATGATTGCTTTAAGCGAATCACCGCCAAGTTCTAGAAAATCATCCAGTCTTCCGATACGATCCAAGCCGAAGAATTGCTGCCAAAGACAAGACAATCGTTGCTCGACTTCATCAGCAGGTGCCACGTACTCTGTGCTCAAGTCTGGGCGGGCGTGAATATCTGCTGCAATTGTCACACCTGCTTGCAAGATATCGTCCGAGAGTTCTCCCTTGGGCACTTGAAGCTGTGGTCTTTCAATGGCTACAGCAATCTGAGCGACCGTGGTTTCAAGCAACTTAGCGAACGCCTTCTGACCTTCTACACGGGTAATGCCTCCCTCGAGTACTTCACCTGTTAATCGGCGATGCAACTCTTCAACGTTTCGTGCAATCCCGATACTACGCCAACGATCCCAGTTTACGGAGAGTGTCACGCCATTCTCACGAGCAGTCTTATAATGTGCAAATGCGTCGAGGAAAGCGTTGGCACCAGTATAGGCTACTTGTCCGAACCCACCTTGGACAGAAGCCATCGAGGAGCACAGCAGGAAAAAGTCCGGTTCCATTCCACTCAACACTTCATTCAGCAACAAGGTCCCACGAATTTTCGGAGCGAGAATGTTTTCGGTATTTTCAACGGTCCTTCGCTGGATCATCGCACCATCGGCAAGACCGGCTGCATGAATAACACCATGCAGGGTCGTGAAACGGGCTCGTACTTGTTCGATCGCCGTTTGTAGTTGTGCTTTATCCGTTAAATCGGCTTGCAGAACGAGCACCTCACTCCCCTTCGACTCCAATTGTCGCAGGGATTCTTGTTTTTCAACACTTGGAGCTGAACGCCCGATCAAGATGAGCTTAACGGGAGCAGCGCTCGCCAGTACCTCCGCAAAAGCTAAACCCATGTCACCCAATCCGCCGGTAATTAGGTAGACACCATTTTCTCGTACAGGTGGTAAAGAAGTTGAGCCTTTTCCCACGTGTACCTCTTCAAAAGTCTGTACCAGACGGTACCCCCCGCGATAGGCGACGATTTGGTCCGTACCTTCAGACCTCACTTCGTCGAGAATTTGATGAATTTGCTTCGCTTCCTGTTCTTGGGTTTCTGGGACACGGAGATCGATGGATATACAGTTTATATTCGAGTATTCAAGTGGAATTACCTTGACTGGACCCAGCAAAGTTGCCTTTTCCGGATCGCAGAGATCACCGCCTTGCACGTCTTGCATGAAGCTGCTGATTACCGACAGAGTGATTGGCGTTTCCACGCGATACTTGCCAAGCGCTTGTGTCAAGTAGAGCAAACTGTAAAAACCACGGGCCAGCAGACTTTCCATTCGCCTGACACTCGGTTCGATTTCATCCGGTCGATCATAGTTCCAGAGGTGTACAATACGATTCGGAAGCAGACCGTCTGCTTTCAAGTCCGCCACCAACTGCTCATACTGAACACTTTGCTCTGGGTTGAGGGTGAACGTATTGGATTCACGTTGAAACGTTACTCCAGATCGAATACGTACGACATGATGACCTTCCGCTCTCAAAGCTGTGATTAGGCGATCCCCGAATCCCAAATCATCTTCAAAGAACCACCATGTAGCCGGCGTTATATCAACTGCACCCTGTAGGGAGCGTTTCCAAGATGGGATATGATAGCGGACTGGCTTTTTGCCTGTCTCCACTGCCGTTGCATCCTCTCCGTTCAGACCCATGCGTGTGGCTTGCAGTACTTGGGTTGGGTGAGGAACGTTTGCTGGAAAATGTCGTTGTTCAAATGGGTAGGTTGGAAGTGCGATCCGAATCCGTCTTTCGCCATTGTAGAACGCCTTCCAATTTAATTTGACGCCATGCGCCCAGAGACCCGCAACTTTGTACAAAAAGTAGAAGTGATCCGACACCTCTCGCGCTGGAATCCGTATAAGATCGAAAACTTGTTGCGTTGAATCTGGCTTGAGGAAACGACGAGTCAACACGGATAGATCTCGACCTGGACCTACCTCGATAAACAGCGCGTTTGGCTGTTTCAACAATTCCTCTACACCATCGGCAAACCGTACCGTGTCGCGAATATGACGTACCCAATACTCAACCGACGTCGCTTCTTCAACCGTGATCCACCCGCTGCTGATGTCCGAGATATAAGGTAATTGCGGTTTGTGGAAAGTCACGCTACGCACGACTTTTTCGAATTCTCCCAAAATGCCATCCATCAATAGAGAATGTCCAGCTAGTGGGGAATTGACCCGCATGCACAGCAAGCGACGGTCTCTCATTTTCGTTTCGAATGCCTCGATTGCCTGTATAGAACCTGCAACAATACACGAATTTCCGTTGTCCACCGCCAGAGACACATCCGGGGTCAACAACGGTTGCAGTTCCTGCTCCCTCATTGGCACGCTTAACATCGAACCCGATGGCACAGATTGCATCAGTTTCCCACGCGTAATGATCAGTTTGAGCGCGTCGTCCAGGGAAAAGACGCCTGCGAGACAAGCTGCCGCATATTCCCCTAAGCTATATCCTATCATCGCCGATGGCTGCAATCCCCAGTACATTAGCAACTTGGCGAGGCTGTATTCGAAGGCAAAAATCAACGGTTGTGCATACTGCGTCTGGCTAAGCAGGCTTTTTGAAACTTCCGTCTCCTCTTTCACTGGATAGAGAATGCAGGCGAAGGTTTCACCCGTCAGCACTTGTAACTTATCTAAACACTCATTTAGATGATCTCGGAAAATAGGTTCCTGTTCGTAAAGTTCGCGTCCCATTTGTATGTACTGAGATCCTTGACCTGGGAACAAGAAGTACAAGGGACGCCGATCTTGAGAAACTGCCAAATGAGCACGGGCGCTTTGTTTACTTGGATTGACCAGCGATTCCAACTCGCGCACGGCTTCTTCTACAGACGATACAACCAAGCTACGACGATGCTTCATCTCCCGACGCCCAACTTTCAGCGTGTAGGCGATATCCGCAAGTGATACCTGCGAGTTGTGTTTGAAAAAGTTCAGTAGGTTCTCCGTTTGCTTCTCCAACGCCCTAGGTGTCATCGCGGACAGTATCAGGATCTGCTGAGAACGTTGAGAAGGGGCGCTCTCGACTTGTGGTGCTTGTTCTAAGATTACATGCACGTTCGTCCCGCCGATACCAAACGAACTGACCCCAGCCCGAAGCGGTTCACTCTCCTCTTTCCACTCGTTCAACCGAGCGTTTACAACAAACGTACCTTTCGCCAGGTCTGTACGTGGATTCTGTTTTTCAAAATGTAGGCTCGGCGGCAGATAACCATGTTGCAATGATAGGACCGTTTTAATAAAACCTGCCACCCCTGCAGCCGCATCTAGATGCCCGATGTTCGATTTAACCGAACCAATTTTAATACCAGGTCGTGCTTTCGTCCCAAATGCAACTTTTAACGCCTCCAATTCGATCGGATCACCCATCACAGTCCCCGTACCATGTGCTTCAATGTAGGAGATCGTTTCAGGTTCAACGCGAGCAATCCGGTGCGAAGCACGGATGACTTCTGCCTGTCCCTCAATACTTGGGGCCGTATACCCAACCTTGCGAACACCGTCATTGTTTGAAGCCGACCCTTTGATAACCGCATAGATCGTATCTCCATCAGCCAAAGCAGCCTTCAATGGCTTCAGCATGACAACGCCTACCCCCTCACCAGGGACCGACCCTTGAGCCGCTGCATCAAACGGGCGGCAATGTCCATCTGGAGACAAAATCATGCCTTCCGTGTATAGATATCCATCCTTCTGCGGCGTGCTAATGGAAACCCCACCAGCCAAAGCGATACGGCATTCCCCTGTAAGCAGCGCCCGGGATGCCATGTGAATGGCCGCAAGCGATGTCGAACAAGCCGTATTCACAGAAACACTAGGCCCCTGCAAATTGAGTTTGTAGGAGACCCGCGTATTCAGATAGTCGCGGTTGGCCAACTGTCCAACCGCAAACTGCTCGGTGCTTGACTCCATGCCGTTCATTGATGCCGTTATTTGCCAAAAGACATTCGGGGAAGCTCCCGAGTAGAGGCCGATCGCTCCCTCCAAGTCTGGGTTATATCCAGCATGTTCAATCGCTTCCCAAGCGACTTCATGAAAAATGCGAATCTGTGGATCCAAAAGGGCAGCCTCGCGTGGTGAGTATTCGAAAAATTGGTTGTCGAACCAATCCGCGCGTTCGAGAACTCCCTTGGCGGGGACGTAATCGGGGTGTTTGACCAACGACTCGTCTACGCCCGCCGCGAGCAATTCTTCTTCAGAGAAAAATGTGATCGATTCAACTCCGTTTTTTAAGTTGTTCCAAAACCCTGCCAAGTCAGAAGCACCCGGAAAACGGCAAGCCATACCGATAACGGCGATCTCAAGACCAGTACGAGCGGGTTCAACCTTCTTAGTCATGGTGTACCTCCCCAAACAAACTTAATGAAACGTCCAACATATCCAACTGTTCATCCGACAGTTCCCGTACCTTAATCCCTTCTTCCAAACGTAGATACTCCGCAAGCGAATGAATCGTCGGGTAATTGTACATCGTTAGGACAGGAATTGCTTTGGAGAACATCTCATTGACTCGGATGTTCACTTGAACCATGTTGTATGAATCGCCACCCAAGTCGAAAAAGCGATCGTTTACTCCGATTTTCTCCTCATCTATGCTAAGTACGGTGGCCCAGATCTTCCGGATTTCGACTTCTACATCGTTGGAAGGTGTGACATACTCGACCTTTGCTGTACCTGTCACGACTGGGATTGGTAGTGCTTTGATGTCTACTTTACCATTGGCTGTCAGTGGTAGGCTGGGCAGTTGCACAAAGTAGGTTGGCACCATATACGATGGCAACTCTAATGCTAACGTCACGCGAAGCCAATCCGCTTCGAGTTCATCTTTAGCGACAATGTAAGCACAGAGTTTTTCCTGCCCACTGCCTTCACGGATTGGCACCACAACGACGTCTTCGATCTTCGGTGCTTGGAAGTAGCCGATATCCTTTAGTACACGCTCAACATGGTTGGCTTCACCTTTGTAAGTGATTTCCTGCAAACCTTCTTCTCGGGTAATGATGCCAAATCGGATATCCCAAGACGATGGGGCTGCGTAGTTGTGATAACCCTCATTCATCAGATGGACATATATGCCGATATCATTGATACGACAGTTGGACGAGCAAAATCCTGTGTCCTTCGGCGGCACCCAACCTTGTTCATACAGATACTCACGAATCTGGTGAGTCGGTGTATTGTCATAACGAAAGAAGTCCACGAAGTACAACGATTCCACAAAATTTCCATCTAATTCCACATTGAGTGTCTTAGAGAAGATGTTGTCCCGGGTATGGAAGCCCTTGCGAAACAACAGCAGTTTCTCTTCGATCTCCTGCTCGTCAAAGATGCCGAGTTGGAATAGTCCCCATAGACGCATGTCAAAAATTTGACCACGCGATAAGCCGGAGATGATAACTTTGCATCCGGTTTCTTCAGCAAGTTGAGCCCCAAGTCCGTTGATCGCATTCCAACAGCCGTTACAAACGTTGCTAAACGTCTTCAGCGACTTCACGAAGACTGATTTCATCTGGCCCGCCGTTAGGACGCGGTGATCGACACCGAGTCGCTTCGTGATGTTTTTGATGTTGGTAAAGGCACCTTCGGAAATAAAACCGTTGTCGAAGGTAAACGTGAGCACCTTATATCCCATGTTCACCAAGCGGTATAGGACATAGGTGGAATCCTTGCCACCCGAGAAGAGCAACAGAACATCATAATCGGTACCTTTATTTGCATCGACGAGTTCGCGGAAGTCGTCCATCGTCTTGAAATACTTTTCCGTATGTGGTTGATACGTTTCATAGTCTCGGCAAGCGGAGCAGACACCATGGTCGTCAAACGTAATCTTTGGATAGTTAGAGGGCAACACGCAACGTGTGCAATAGGTCACCCCTTCCGGTTGTGCGTATTGCGTAATATCGTGAAAAACTGAGTCTTTAGGTATGTACCTTTCATGCAGATGTAGAAGCTGAGTCTCAATTTCACCGAGTTCAATACGGTAACCGTTAATTTTAACTTGGTTGTCTGCTCGGCCCAAATATTCTAGTTGCCCAGACGGCAAGAACCTGGCGAGATCGCCCGACCTGTAGACGCGTCCTTGAGGTAGAGTAACAAACCGTTCTGCCGTCAATTCAGGACGGTTGCGGTAGCCACGCGCCACGCCATCACCACCGATGAATATCTCGCCAACTACACCCACTGGCACGGGATTTCGATCCGCATCGAGCAGAAAAATGTCCGTGTTGTCAGCAGGAACACCGATCGGCACGGAATCACGTGTATCCGATGACTCGTCAAAGCGGTGAATCATACAACCGACGACCGTCTCGGTAGGACCGTACTCGTTATAGATTTTAATGTTCCCGCCAAAAGCCACGATCACTTCGCGGGCGAGGTCAGCTTTGAGGTCTTCTCCGCCCACAACCAGTCTCTTTACGGAGGAGTTCGACCAATCACGGTGCTTAATTAACTTCAAATGAGAAGGTGTTGCTTTCACAACACCTACACGATTATCTTCCAAGACTCGCTCCAAGAGTCGTTCTTTGTGTTCATCTTGGTAGACAATAACAGCATTGCCGGTCAGGAGCGGAGTGAAGATGGAAGTAACAGTGAGATCAAAGGCGATGGATGTGAACAGTGGAAAATCAACCTTTTCCCCTTGAACGTAATGTTTCGCAGCAAACATTACGTAGTTGACTGCTCCCTTATTCTCGATCAACACCCCTTTTGGTTTACCTGTGGTGCCCGAAGTATAAATAACGTACGCAAGGTTCGATGGTCCTGCGACAGGTGCAAGGTTGGTCTCGTCTTGCTCCGCATACACATCGAGGTCATCAATCAGCAACACACGCTCCGATTCGACACCTTCAAACAGTTCTGCTTGAGTTGTCAGCAAATGCTGTTGTGTTAAGATAACGACCGCTTGGCTATCTTCGAGCAAGAATTTTTTTCGTTCAATTGGGTTGTCTGGATCAATAGGCACATAAGCACCGCCTGCTTTTAATACAGCCAGCATGCCCACAATGGTATCTGCAGAGTTCTCAACGATCAGTGCGACAAGCGAGTCCGCACTGACACCGCGACTTTGCAACACGCGAGCAAGACGGTTGGCATTGGCATTCAATTCTCGGTAGGTCAGCGAGACATCACCCGCCACTACTGCTAGATTTTCATAATTATTTTCCACTTGTTGCTCAAAGAGTTGAGCAACAGTCTTGTCTGCAGGATACTCGGTTGTTTTCGCGTTGTAAGCAACTACCAGAGCCTCCTCTTCCGCTTGACTTAACAACGAAATAGTGGCGAGGTCTGCGTTCATATCGCCAAGCACTTTTTCCAGCAACGTGATGAAGTGGCTAATGATACGCTCGATACTTTCCTCTTGATAGCGGCTGTTATTGTACTCCACCGTCGCCTCTACAACACCGTTACGATGTATAAACACGAAATTCAGCACTGCCGGCAAACGATCAAGATGTTGTGGCAATTGGATGTTTTCCATCACCAGTGAGACCTCATACAAATGCGGGCAATTCAATTTTGTGAGCAGGACTTCCATCGGATATTCCTGATGCTCGACGGCTTCGAGCATCGTTGAGCGCACCTGCAGGAGCAGATCGCGGAACGAATTCCCCGTATCGATTCGTGTTCGAAGTGGCAAGGCCGTGTTCAGGAACTGACCGTCCGTCTCAGGACGGTAAATTGGAGTACCGACAACAAGGTCCCGCTCGCCGGTGTACTTCGCTAGCAACAAATTCAAAGCTGCGGCCAAAATGATATGCAAAGTGTGATCAGACCCTTTGGAAAGCACAGAGACCTTTTCGTACAGCGATCCGGTCAACTCAAAACGCAGACATCTAGTTTGATCTCCGTTCTGGAAAGCGTTATGGTCGGTTGGGAAAGCCGCAGCTGCGACTTCCCCCGATAATTTTTCGATCCAATACACTTCTTCACGAGTGTGTTGGTTGGCAGCCAATACAAGTTCACCGGACAAAACATGGTCGGACATGTGCTTTTCCTCCTTAAAAATCAAACTCGATCGACGGAACGGAACTCTTTGCATCTACTAGATCGTGAATAAACGAGATGTCTCCGATACGTCGGTTTGGATTTTCTGCGACTTGAGCTGCGATTTCGACGAAGCGTTGTATCATTTTTTCAACGGTCTGGCGCTTGAACAGTGCAGTTTTGAAATCAAGCCAAAGCGTGACGGTCTCTCCGCTTTCCACCGCTTGCAGGTAAAGATCGAAGATTGAGGTCTTCATGGATATGTCATAAGGTGTGAGACGCAAACCTTCGAGTTCGACCTTGCCCTCTTCCATATTTTGCATAACCAACACCGTTTCGAACAGTGGGTTGCGGTTCGTCACACGCTCGAGTTGCAAACGTGCCACGAGATCTTCGAATGGATACTCTTGATTTTCGTAAGCATCAAGTGCGTGTTTCTTCACTTCTCCGAGTAGTTCGGTAAATGTCTTATCGGCTGTCGGACGATTCCAGATCGCGAGCATGTTCACAAAAATACCAGCGATCCTTTGCAGGTCGGGGCGCGTTCGCCCCGCGATTGGTGATCCGATGATTACATCTTCCTGCATCGAGTATTTTGCGAGAAGGATGTTATAAATGCCAAGCAGAGACATATACAGCGTCGCACCCTGACGTTGCGCCACCTCTTTCAGACCGAGGACAGTTGAGGCATCGAGTTCAAATTTCAAGCGTTCCCCCGTATAGGATTGAACCAGCGGGCGTGGGAAATCAGTCGGCAGGTTCAGCATCGGCACCTCTCCCGCGAAACGTTTCAACCAATACTGCTCCTGCTTTTTGATCTTGTCGCTCTTCAGTTGCTCCGTTTGCCATGCAGCAAAATCGCGATATTGCAATCGCAATGGCGGCAACTCGAGGCCTTGATACAATTCAGCGATCTCGCGCTTGACAATTTCGATGGTCACGCCGTCTGAGCAGAGATGATGTAAATCGACCAGTAAAAAGTGTACATCTACCCCCGTCTGTACCAACTGAGCTCGTAGCAACGGAGCTACTCCCAGATCAAATGGACGGATGAAAGCTGCGATGACGTCATCTATTTCCGCCTCATCGGCTGTGGACGTCATGATCTCAAAATTAACTTTGTCATACACCCTCTGAACAGGTTGGCCCTCAAAAATTTCAAAAGAGGTACGGAGTGCTTCATGACGTTGGATCAATTTTGCAAAGGCTGCCTCCATTCGTGAACGGTCAAAATTCCCTTCTAGACGCATCGCCAGCGGTGTGTTGTAATTCGTACTGGTGCTGTCGAATTGGTTCAGGATAAACAGGCGACGTTGAGCAGAAGACAGCGGGTAAAACTCCTTCTTGGCTATCGGTTGGATCTCTTCGTATAACTCAGCCTTACGGTTTTGGCGTATGAAATCTGCCAGCTTTTCAATCGTCGAACATTCAAAAAACTCATGGAGTGGGATATCAGCATTAACTTTTTTGTGGATCGCTGAAATCACAGAGACAACCTTGACAGAGTCACCTCCCAGCTCAAGAAAATCATCTTTGATCCCGATCTTCTGAAAGCCGAGAACATTTTCCCAAATCGACGCAATCTGTTGTTCAAGTTCGTCACGCGCCTCGACATATGGGTTCGAAAGCGATGGACGAGCGTGGCCTACCGTATGCGGTATGTATGCAATCTCGGCATCGCGGGGTTCCACCTGAATCCATTGATCGAGTCGTGCTTCCAGATCAGCTGTCGATATCAGAATTTGACTGTCTTCACAACCGTTGAGCAGAGCTTCCAGAACTGTTAGTCCCTCCTCTGGTGTCATCGCAAACTCTGTTGCACTTTTGCCAAAGTACGCGCCTTGCTTCGTTTCGTCCTTTTCAAAAAGCCAGAAATCCCAATTCACGCTGATCCAGCGTACGACTCCTTCTGAATTATGACGATGAACGTAATGATCGACGAACAAATTGGCCGCGGAGTAGACGATGTGCCCCAGACCACCTAATACGGAAGTCAAAGAGGACATCAGCATACAGAAGTCGAGCTCTTTACCACGCAACACGTTTTCCAGCGAGAGAGTCCCGTACACTTTCGCTTGGAATTGCTCCTCAACATGGGAAGGTATTGTTTCTTGAATCGAGATGAACGAGTTTTTTCCGGCGATGCCAGCCGCATGGATCACGCCATTCAGAGTCCCAAAGTGTTCTTCTGCCTCCTGTACCACGATTCGCATCCGTTCTTCATCGGCGACATTCGCTTCCATAACGAGTACGTCTCCGCCATTTTCTAACATCGCTTGCAGACGTCGAATTTTTTGGGAGGTCGCATCTTCTGTTGAATGAGTCACCAGATAATCATCCCACTCCTGTTTGGTAGGGAATGGGGTACGGCCTGTGATTATGAGTTTTGCATGCCAGTGGGTGATCAGATACTCCGCAAACAAGAGACCAATCGCACCAAGACCGCCGGTGATTAAATAGACACCCCCTTCGCGCAGCTGCAAAGCTTTTTCTTGTGGGTAATGGAGTGTTATAGGCTCCAACGACCGCACCAATCGTGCTCCTCTGCGATACGCAACCAACAGGTCTCGTACAGGTGAAGACAGCTCTCTTACCAGTTGATCGAGGAGCTTTTTCTCTTGCCATTCAGATCGGTTGACATGGTCGATGTCTATGCTGCGGCAACGAATGGCTGGATACTCTTGCGGGATGACCGTGACGCCGCCGAGCAGTGTCGCTTTCTCCGCCTGAATCACCTCATCTCCGTTAACCACATAGAGGTTGTCGGTGAGGATGGTGATTTCGTAGTCATGCTTTGTACGGACACGATTCATCGCTT
Organism: Paenibacillus sanguinis 2301083 = DSM 16941; assembly: GCF_000374825.1. Classification (GTDB taxonomy): domain Bacteria; phylum Bacillota; class Bacilli; order Paenibacillales; family Paenibacillaceae; genus Fontibacillus; species Fontibacillus sanguinis. Next base: position 45,338 of record NZ_KB895390.1, on the reverse strand, counting down.
GAGCTAGATACAATAGACTGTAAAAACCAAGAGTCTGTGCATCATGTACGACTTCTGGAGTCATGGTTCTAGTCTCTTCCGACAGGCTCCACGCATGGACAATTTTGTAGAGTCGCTTTTCAGACTGGTTCAGATGTTTTAAAACCGCATCATAGTCTTGTGCATTTGCTGGATTCAACACGATTCTCTGATCGTTGTGCACAGAAAACCACGTCCCTAACTCAACCGTCACGACCGTTTCTCCCCGCTTAACGAAGTGTTCGGCAAGGGATTGGCCTATACTTTCCTGACTCGTAAGAAACAGCCAGCTTACTCGTTCATTATTCGCCTCTTCTTGCAGGTCAGCTGTGCGTTTCCACGTCGGGATATACCCCCAGCTTGTCGTGTCTTTACTTTTCCCAATATTTGAGTGAGAACGCAATACCCTTGACGATTCAGCAGCAGAGCCGTCGACCCAGTAACGTTTGCGGTCAAACGCATACGTTGGCAAATTGAGTCGATGTCGGACTGAACCTTTATAAAAGGAATTCCAATCTATCGTCACCCCATATGCCCATAGCCAACCGAGCTTTGACAAAAGGTGTTCGCTGTCGGCTACTTGACGTTGTGCATTACGGATGAGATCGACGATGTTTTGACCTTTCTTTTCGTCCACGAAACGCCCAATAAGATTGGACAGGTTCCGGCCTGGTCCTACTTCCAAGAAGACGAGATTCGAAGTCTTCGCCAGTTCTTCTACCCCCGCTGCGAAGCGTACCGTCTCGCGCAAATGGCGAATCCAATACATCGGATCAGTCGCTTCCTGATCGGTGATCCAGCGTCCGGTGAGGTCGGAAATATAAGGACGTTGTGGCTTGCGAAGCCCAACACTTCGCACCAACTGTTCAAAAGGTTCCAAAATTTCGTCCATCAAAAGGGAGTGCCCTGCGAGTGAAGTTTTCACACGCATGCAGAGCACATGTTCTTCCTTCATGCGACGTTCAAACGCATCAATTGAGTCGATGGTCCCTGCTACAATACAGGACGTTCCGTTGTCGACTGCAAGAGATACATCAGGGGGCAGATAAGGCAGTACTTTTGATTCGGACAGCGGAATCGAAAGCATCGCTCCCTCTGTAACACGTTGCATCAATTTACCACGAGCAACGATTAACTTTAACGCGTCTTCTAATGTAAACACGTCTGCGAGGCAGGCTGCCACGTACTCACCAAAGCTATACCCGATCATAGCGTGAGGTTGAATTCCTATATTCAGCAACAGTTTGGCGAGTGCGTATTCAAATGCAAAAATTAGCGGTTGAGCATTCTCCGTCTTACATATCTCTTCCTCTGCGGCCGCAACATCTCCAGTTGGATATAACACATTTTGCAGGTGTGAACATCCTAAATGATTGAGAATCGCGAAACAGCGGTCGAGTTCAGTGCGAAATACAACCTCTTGCTTATACAAGTCTCGGCCCATGTTGACGTACTGCGACCCTTGACCAGGGAACAGGAAGACGACTGGACGGTTCTTTTCGCGGGAAAAATGGGTATGTACCTTACGCTTGTCCGATGTCTCTGAACGTAAAGCCTCTACCGCTTCCTGCACGTTCGTAACCACTAGATGACGACGATAGTTGAACAAGTTGCGCCCCGTTTGAAGCGTATACGCAACGTCCGCTAGATTCACGTCCGCCTTCAATTCCAAGAAATCGGCCAACTCGGATGTCATGAACTGAAGTGATACATCCGATTGAGCAGAAAGCGTTATAAGATGGGCTCCTCTGCCTTGTCCCGATGGCTGACGTGACGGGGCTTCTTCAAGTACGACGTGCGCATTTGTTCCGCCGATTCCAAAGGCACTCACACCCGCACGTAATGGCGTGTTCCCCGTTCTTTCCCACCGTTTAAGTTCGGTGTTTACGTAAAATGGGCTATTCTCAAAGTCAATTTTTGAATTCGCCTTCTTAAAATGAAGAGCCGGTACCAGTTCTTTGTGATACAAAGAGAGCACCGTCTTGATGAATCCGGTGACGCCTGCAGCTTGGTTGAGGTGACCTGTATTGGTCTTAACTGATCCCAAAGCGCAAAATCCCTTTTTGACGGAATTGAAAGCGAGTTTCAGACCTTCAAACTCAATTGGGTCACCGAGGGTTGATCCCGCTCCGTGTGTCTCGACGTACGTGATCGTTTCAGGATTAATTTCGGCAACATGATGGGCGGAACGAATGGCAATCATCTGCCCTTTTGGTGATGGTGCAGTGTAGCCCGCCTTGAGGTTGCCATCGTTGTTAATCGCAGTTCCTTTGATCACCGCATAAATGTGGTCACCGTCTCGAATCGCGTCGTCGAGCATCTTCAATAGGACACACCCTGCCCCATCACCAAACACAAGTCCGTCTGCCTTTTCATCAAATGCGCGGCAAGCTCCACTCTTTGACAACAGCATTCCCTCTTCGTACAAGTAACCATTTTTAAGTGGAACCACGATAGAAGCCCCACCTGCCAGTGCCATGTTGCACTCACCTGCGATCAGCGCTTGGCTGGCTAGGTGGATCGCAACCAGCGAGGTTGAACAAGCTGTCTGCACGGTCAACGCTGGACCTCTCAAGTTCAACTTATATGCCACACGTGTACTGAACGTGTTACTGTCGTTGAGGCTGACGATCTCAAATTGGTCGTTCGGTGACTGCATATGAGGAAGCAGGTGCCCCATCCAGAAAAGGTTCTGGGTATTTCCGGCGTAGAGACCGATTCTGCCTTTATATGTCTCGTTGGCATAGCCCGCGTCTTCAAGCGCTTCGTAGCTAATCTCATGGAAGAGTCTGAACTGCGGGTCCATGTAACTCGCTTCCTTTGGGGTGTAGCCAAAAAATGAAGCGTCAAACTCTTCGATAGCATCGAGGCTGCCCTTTTTCTTCACGTAGTCGGGGTGGTTGAGGAGTTTGGGATCAACCCCGAACTCCAGCAACTCCTCATCGGTAAATGTCGATAGGGCGTCTACACCCCTCCGTAGATTTTCCCAAAACTCCTGAATGTTCTTCGCTTTAGGAAAACGTCCAGACATACCGATGACGGCAATTTCTAAGCCGGTTCTCTCATCACTCACTAAATTCCACCTCGCGTGCCTGTCTTCTTCGTTTTCGGTTTTCGCGACCTTTTTTCTGCTCGTCGAGCCAATCGTTTTCTTCTTCGGATACGGTCTCTGTGCCATTTTGTGTAACCAAGTGATTGACCAACGCACGTATCGTAGGATACGTGAACAGTGTCAGCACTGGGACTTCTTGCCCCAAGACTGATTGCAATTGCTTTGTAATCTGTACCATGTCGATTGAAGACACTCCAAGTTCAAAAAAGTTGTCATGCACACCTACCTGCTCTAAACCAAGGAAGTTCTGCCAGATCTCACAGAGTTTCTGCTCGATTTGATTAGTTGGTGCAAGATACGATGTGGTCAATTCTGGACGGGCAAACACGACACCAGCATCTTGCTTCTTTTCCTTATCGCTAAACGTAACCCAACGGTTGAAGCGAGGTTGCAATTCCTCGGTAGAAACCAGAACCTGTGTCAATCCCTGTTGAATCAGGATACGTCCTAGTGCGTCACCGCCCTCGTCTGGATCGATCATTATCTGATCGTTACTCGTGAACACTTCGCGTTGCGGTTTGGCATGGATTCGCCAGCCATCCCATGCCACACTGATCCAACGGGTCGGAGTGAGTTTCGATTGTTGCTTGGCAAACGTATCAAGAAATGCATTTGCAGCAGCATATCCCGCGTACCCGAGACCGCCAAGGATCGAAGACAAGGACGATGTCAGCACGACGAAATCCAATTTATGACCACGGAGCGCCTGTTCCAGCACGAGCGTGCCGTAGACTTTCGGTGCAAATTGAGTCTCCACCTCTGCTTCCGTAATGGATTTGATTGCCGTGATAGAAGTACCCTTGGTAATACCTGCAGCGTGAATCACGCCGTGCAATGCCCCGAAGTGCCCTTTCGTTTGATCAATTGCCGCAACGAGCTCTGCTCCGTTCGTTACATCCGCTTGCAGACACAAGATCTCGACTCCATATTCTTGCAACTGTTTGATGCGCTCTAGTTGTTCGTCACTTGGTGATGAACGACCGAGCAAGGCGAACTTCACGTCTTTGCCTACAACTTTTACGATATATTCAGTGAGAGTCAGACCTATTCCGCCAAAACCTCCCGTGAAAAGGTAGACACCATTTGCACGCAAAGACAGGTTCTTCTGACCTTCCAATCTCAGTGGGGAGAAGGACTGCAAGAGACGTTGCCCTCCACGATAAGCAACGACCGGATCGAAGGTCTTGCTTGTGAACTCCGTGATCAACTGGTCGAATAGTTGGCGTTCTTGCCAGCCTCCTACCGTTGGTACGGCTACATCGATAGAACGGACTTTTAGGAATGGATACTCCTGTCCAACAACTTTTAGCAAGCCAAGCAACGTTGCTTTCCCTGCTTCCACCGATGTTTCGCCAGTTATATCGTGCAATCCAGAAGAAAGCACATAGATGTCGAGCGGTGAGGAATCGAGCGCTTTTACTAGGTACAGGAGGCTATAGAACCCTCGCTCTTGCGCCTCTTGTACATTTGGCAATGAATCTAGTGTCCACGCATGAACGATTATTTGTGGTTTTACGGTTTGTAAATGAGTGATGAGTTCATCGAGTGAAAACGCAGTAAACACCTCGTGACCTCTCAACTTTAGTTCCATTGCCAATCGTGTTACTAATCCACTCCGATCGACCAGAAGCAACCATGTTTTTGGTTCTTCCGATGTCTCCTTTACTAACGGATTCTGTTGCCATGTTGGGAGATAAAACCAATCGGCCAGTTTTTTACGCTTCGGCGTGCCGCTAGGAAGCCGGATTATTTGTCCATTTCTTTTCATATCTAGAAGCTCTTCTGCGTGCTTCCAAAAATATTGGCGTTCGAAAGGATACGTTGGGAGCGGGATTCGGCGGCGTTTTTGTTCTCCGTAGAGATGCGACCACTCTAAACGCAGGCCCGCAGCATACAGAATTCCAATTTTCGAGAGCAAATGCTCGCGGTCGGATACAGCTTCCTGCGGATGACGGATCATGTTCAAGATGATGTGTTCGGAACGTCTGGCTGGATGTTTTCGCAACAAAGTTACGAGGGTGTTGCCCGCACCGAGTTCGATGAACACTGCTTTTTCCATCTTCAGTAAACGTCCGATCCCATCACTAAAACGCACAGTTTCACGCAGATGGTGTATCCAGTAGCGACTATCCTTCACATCCTCTTCCGTAATCTCTCCCCCAGTCACGTTCGAGAGATATGGAATCTGAGGTGCATGGAAGGTGATTTCCTGAACTTTTTGCTCAAACTGCGCCAGCATCGGTTCCATCATCGGAGAGTGGAATGCGTGCGACGTGTGCAACCGTGAGAAAGAATGTCCAGATGCTTGCAATGTATACTCGAACGAATCCACCGCGTCGAAGGAGCCAGATACCACACACATACCTGGACCGTTAACAGCTGCTAATGCGAGATCAGCGCTAAGTAGCGGACGAATTTTCTCTTCCGAAAGCTGAACGGCTGTCATCGCACCCGGTGCCATACGTTGCATGAGTTTGCCACGCCATGCCACCAGTTTTAACGAATCTTCAAGCGACATGACTCCCGAGAGACAGGCGGCTGTAAACTCGCCGATGCTGTGGCCGATCATCACTTGCGGGCGGATTCCTAAGCTCAGCAGGAACTGAGCAAGCGCGTATTCTACTGCAAAAATTGCAACTTGTGCAACTTCGGTTTGGTTAATGCGCAGAGCATCTTGTTCAGAAGGGATAGACGGATAGAAACACTCTTTTAAATCAAAGTCCACATAAGGACGAACTAGTTTGAAACAAGAGTCCAGTGCATCACGGAATATAGGCTCTTTTTCGTAGAGCCCACACGCCATGTTTACATACTGTGATCCCTGTCCAGAGAACAGGAACACCACTGGCGATTCGCCCGATTCCTTGGTGTGGAACGTTTGCGATTTCGATGGGTCTGTCAACGCATCTGCCATGTCCAACACGTTTGAAGCAACGACTATTCGCTTGTGTGCAAACGTACGGCGACCCACTTGCAACGTATAGGCAACATCAGCTAAGTTCAGTGTCGGATTCTCTCGGAGATACGTGGCGAGATTGGTGCTCATTGCTTCGAGTGCAGTCGCGGTCTTCGCACTAAGCAGGAACAGTTGAGCCGCTCCCGCTGGTGAGGAAGAAATGTCTTGTTGTGCTTCTTCCAGAACTACGTGGGCATTTGTACCGCCAATGCCAAAGGAACTAACCCCCGCCCGACGAGGTCTTGCTCCCGTCCACGGAGTGAGTACGGTATTTACCACGAATGGCGAACTGGCGAAATCGATTTTCGGATTTGGCACTTTATAGTGCAGCGTTGGTGGAATCAATCCATCACGGACGGTCAACACCGTCTTGATGAAGCCAGCAACACCAGCAGCAGTGTTCAAATGCCCCAAGTTCGATTTGACCGAACCAATACGGCAGAATCCTATCTGTTTCGTGTCAAATGCAACTTTTAATCCTTCAATTTCGATTGGGTCACCGATCGCTGTACCTGTACCATGCGCTTCAATATAGCCGATGCTTTCCGGCTCCACTTCCGCCATATAATGAGCGGCTTTAATCACTTCAGCTTGCCCTTCTACGGACGGAGCCGTATAGTCCACTTTACGTGCACCGTCGTTGTTCGTAGCCGATCCCTTAATCACAGCATGAATCGTGTCACCATCGACAATGGCGTCTTCAAGACGCTTTAATACGACGATTCCAACGCCATCCCCTTCCAACGTCCCTTGGGCATCGGCATCAAACGGGCGGCAGTGACCATCTGGAGAGTTGATCATGCCTTCAGTATATAGATACCCCTTTTTTTGTGGCAGGGAAAGCGAGATACCGCCAGCGAGCGCGATATCACACCCCCCTGTCAACAAGCCTTTGCAAGCGAGATCGATCAACACGAGGGATGTTGAACAAGCCGTGTCGACGGTATAACTCGGTCCCGTTAAATTCAGATTGAACGAGACACGTGTAGCCAGAAAGTCCTTGTCGTTCAAGAGCCAAGCCGTGTGGTTGGCTTGAGCGTCATCGGAGAGCACAGACAATTGGTGCCAAAAGTGGTTCACAGCAGCACCTGTGTAGTTCCCGATCAAACCGTTGTACGATTCACTAGCGTATCCAGCATTCTCCAAAGCTTCATAAGCGACCTCATGATAGAGGCGAATCTGCGGGTCCATTAATTCAGCCTCGCGTGGCGTGTAACCGAAAAACGAAGCGTCAAACCATTCAATTTTTTCTAAGTATCCTTTGGCTTTGACATACCGTGAGGAGCGGATAAGGTCGAGGTCTACCCCGGCCTGTTCCAATTCCTCATCGGTGAAGTGTGTAATGCTCTCCACACCGTTTTTCAGATTTTCCCAGTATATCGATACGTTGTCTGCTCCTGGGAAGCGCGCTGCCATTCCGATGACGGCAATCTCAAATCCGGTGCGATCCGTTCCATTGTCAACTCGGTTTAACGTGTCCGTCATTTTGGCCTCCTGTTGAGCTTTTGCAGGGTTTGTTTCATGGTCTTTTTGCCCTTATTCAACGTCTCTGTGCGCTCTGCCTCTAATTGTGCAGCAGCAATTTGAGGGCCTCCATCTATCTGCTCGGTCAGAAATCCTGCTAAGGCTTGGATCGTCGGATACTGGAACATCTTAACTACTGGAATATCCAGCCCAAATTCTTCTTGTAGCTTGCCATTCACTTGGATCAGAGCGAGCGAACTGCCGCCAACTTTAAAAAAGTTGTCTTTCGTACCCACGGTAATGCCCTTCTCACTTAAGTGTAAAGTGTTCTCCCAAAGTTCCAACAAGCGCTTCTCCATATCGTTTTTCGGTGACTCATAAGCAACGGTTGCTGGCTTCTCCATATTTGAAGGTACTGCCGTTAGATATACCGGCAACGAAGCTAACTTCTGACCCGTTGCATGTTGGAGTGGTAGCCAGTATGAACGGTGCAACAAAAGGTCTTCGTTTAGCAACGTCACACACCATTCATGGTTGCTTGGAATTACGGATCCAGGGACAGACTCCACCTCTCCTTGAAGCACTTCGTAAAGATGCGGACCATTTACTTCGAAATGTTCGCGCTCTGCTGGAGTCGTAGGAATAAACAGTTCCAACACACCAGAACCGGATCTATTCAGGCGAACCCGGTGATCTGCAGCTTGCACATCATTCGTTTGACCGTAGCCAAGGGCTTGGAAAAAAGCCCTTGGCGAACTCAAATCGGCGACTGCCATTCGGGTAACCGTCTTAATCACAGCGACTTCGGACACTGCTGGTGCCTTTGTGAACTCATGATCTTCAATCAGTTCGATTAACCCGACATCTTTGACATAAATGAACATGACTGATTTTTCACCAAAAATTTTGACAGGTAGCAGATCGCTAACCACTTGGTACTCTACTGTCCAACTGGACAAAAATGCCTTTGCATCTTGCACACGGTAGCAGAGATGATACGGCGAATTATCACCGTTTTTCACGAGGATACCAAGTGTCGGCGAAGTTTCATCCATCGGCGCGACCAACTCGATATTGGCAGAGTCAGCTTTTATACACATCACCAGTTTCGAGCGTTGTGTCTCTTCCTCGAAGACGGGGCCACATTGGTAACCAAGAGCTTGGTACCTACTGATGGCCTCGTCCATATCTGCCACGGCTACGCCAATATGATCGAACGCGAGTACAATCTGACTCTTCTTTTCCTGCTTGTCCTCGACTAAGGGCATCTTCCCATCGTAAATTTCAATTACTGGAAGCGTCATTTCACTCACATCCGACACGTGTGCCAGATAGGTTGTACACGCTTCGGAATGATGGTTTTCTTTCCACGGTCCTTTTTGCAGGAATTCGAGGAATGGTTGATTCTTCGCAGTTGGATAGTAATCGGCTTTCAGAGACTTCAATCCTTTTTGAAGACAGAACTTGCAAAGAGCCACCAAGATCGCCTGTTCAACTTTGCGCCCCAGCACACGGCAACTGAGTAAGAACGTGTCAATGACCAATGATTCATTTACTTCTTTGGCGAGGATTACACCGACTAACCCGTAATCGCCAAAACGATCAGCTACCTCGACGATCCATCCATTCGTATCAGACGCTTTCAACCACTCAATCAACTCTTCCTCGGTACGACGGATGGTACTCAAGTTGAACTGATTCGTACGGAATGTCAATTGTGACGCACGTGAGATGTGGTTTGCTTCAATTGGTTGAAAACTCACTTTTAACTGCAGGCTCTCCAAAAAGCGGTCAAGCGACAAAACGTTCGCTTGTAGTTCTTTACGTTTGCGCTCTGTTACGTACATAGCGCTGCGCTTACGGTCTTCCTCTGTTACTTTTGCTCGGTCGAACGCCCAGACGTGGCGGAGAAATGCAGGAATGTTTTCTGGGTCTTCTGGTAACTGCAGAGCAAGGACTTCCGGTAGATTCTGCATCACCTCATGGGTTTCAACCACGCTGTCATCAACGAGTACGAAGCTGTCGACGCCTACGTTCAGCTCGCGAGCGAGCTCACGGACGTTTTCAGACTTTGCTTTCCAATTGATCCGCCATGCTGCGATATGTTCCTTCTTAAGGATCATCTGTGGATTTTTCTCGAAAACTTCCAACACGTCGCCTTCGTTGTTTTTCGAAACCAGCGTCAGGATCATGCCTTCGTTGTGCTTCTCCAGCAGAAATTGATGCAGGTACTGGTATGGTGCATCAACCTGCACACCTAATGCTCCCTCCTCACCACAGATACCACGCCAGAGCGTGTTGTCACAATCAAGTGCGATTACTTTGAAAATTGGCTGTTTCAAAGCTATGATCTTACGTGCGATCGCTGTAGCAATCGTTGCGGAAAACTCGTTTGTGAATGGTACATGGCCTTCACGGTCAGTTTTCGAATTGAACATTTCCTTGATCTGATACTCATCAACCAATGTTGTGCAGTCAATGAGAGTTGCGGATTCGTGTTCTTGAATGAACGTTTTCCAACGATCATTCAACTGATTTAACTTGGCCAATATCTCCTTGCTAAACCCTAGGTGTGTCGACACTGGGAAAAGTGCAACGAGCAATGGTGCTTGGAACGTCTTTTGCTTCATTATCCTCGTAAGTTGTGCATAGTTAGCCTCCAGGTTGTTGTAACGCTCGGTATCGGAGGATACATTATCGCGAATCCAATCTTCAAAACGTATGAGGAGGACATTCACTCCCTTATTCGTCGAGAGCAGACTCTGATCATCAAGCAGTTCTTGGAAGACTTGATTGTAAGGTGCAAATTGCACGTCGAGATTGAGCCCGAACTGCGTTCCCCACCATGCCACATGGGGGTGGATCGTATCCGCTGTAAACGTAGCTGCGATAGCAAGAACCGTGGAGGCAGAATCAGTTATGTACGATTCCTCGGTTGTTTCCACCTGTGCGTATGACTTTTGACTAAGTTCGTACAGGAAATACGAACCCTGCGCCTTACGAATCTCTGTCACAAAATTATAAACATCAGCCACCACATCCATTGGCGATGGGAGATATTGAGCACTGATGTTGGTGATCGTCTGATCCGAGAGGAACTTTTGTGGACGAATCACAGCCTGTTTTACGTGACGGAACTCACGAGACAACGATTTCATCAATCCCTCGATAGCTGACTTAGCAGTCACATACTCTACAAAGCCTTCCTCTGGTATATCCACGTATCTGGAAGAGATCGTTAACATCGTACCTGCTGTCCGTTCCAATTCCGGCAAGAAGGTCTTCGCCATCTGGAAAACCATTCGTAGAGCATTAGAGACAGACACTTGGAGCTCATCAAATGAAATCGTATCCCAACCGCGTTTGACGATGAATTCGAATGCGTTGTTGACAACGAGATCTACTCGTCCAAAGCGTTGGAGCGTTTCCTTAAGCAGACATTGGCAGTCTTCTTGACGGATAATATTCCCTTGAACGATTATCACTTCTGCACCCGCCGCAACCAATTCATCTTGCATGGTCTGGGCTTCGAAGATGCTGCTTCGATAGTTGAGCACGACCTTGGCCCCTTGAATAGCAAATAACTTAGCCAGATTCGCACCCAAGCCTCGGCTAGCACCCGTTACAACCACAACCTGTCCATCAAAAGCTCGTCCAGACGGAATACGACCGTGGGCCGCGAACTCTTCTAGCCCGTATTGTTGTAAGCGAGGGCGTACAAAGCTCTCCAGTCGAACTTTGCCAAGCAAGGTACCACTTGCGTAAATCGAACCCGTTACAGACAGCGAACCGAGTTGTGCATCAAACTGATCTGTGTTGACCATATAAGAGATCGTCGTTGCTCGCTGTGCTTTTTCAGGCAAATGTGGCAAGAAATCCAATTCGAAACCTGTGAATAACGCTTGGCGCCCTGGTGCCAGCATCCCAACACAATAGCTTGTCCAGATGATTGAAGTCAGTTGGGATTGTAACAGAAACGTCTCGACCAAAGCGGAAGCGTTCAAACTGTATTGACCACCATTCGAGAGTGTTGCTATTTCATCCTTTTCCAGTTCGGAAATATCCAACGAAACCGATGCCGTTGTGTAGTTGAGATTGTACCGTTGTCGAGGCACCCGTTCGTAACGCACGTCAATTTCAAACAAAGTATCTCCATGTTCAAAAATCGCGAGTTTCGCCTGTGAACCGTCCGTCGAACATAGCTCCGACTCGTACACATTCCCGACTTTCAACGGTCCGTTAAAACGAACTTTTAAGGAGTGCAAATACAACGATTCCTGAATACCCGGATTTAAATGTTGTTGCAATACGGTCAGCATACCGAGTACACCATGGACAAGACAACCACCATATGGCGTTTTGCGTGCATACTCAGCATCCACATGAAGCGGGTTGATATCGTGGGAAAGCTCCGCAAAGGACAGAATATCTTGCTCCGTAAACGAGATGATCTGGCGCTGAGGTTTAGCCTCCAGCGATAATTCCACCAACTTTTTTGATGGAGCAAGACTGATTTCTTCTAATAAGTGGAGGAATTGATGGGTCATCTTTTCGACTGTCTCTGCCTTGAATAGACGAGTCGCATATTCCAGATTAAACTCAATATCCCCGTTTCGTTCCCATGCTTCCAAGAAGAGGTCAAACTTCGCTGTCTTGGTCTGATACTCATAAGGCGTAAACGTGAAAACATCCGTTTGAACATCTGTGTTATAGGCGTTTTGCAAAATGAACAACGTGTCGAACAGCGGGCTGCGTGATGGGTCGCGTTCCAGTTCCATACGCTCTACAAGTAGGTCAAATGGATAGTCTTGATTCTCAAACGCTTCAAACGTATGTTTTGAAGTCTCCGCGAGGAAGTCGAGGAACGACAACTCTCTACGTGGACGGTTATATAGAGCAAGTGTGTTAACAAATACTCCGATCTGATTTTGCAGATCCTCATGGTTTCGGTTGGCAATCGCTGTGCCTACAACGATCTCTTCCTGACCCGTCAGCTTGTGTAGAAACACATTGTATGCCGCTAGCAACACTATGAACAGCGAAGCGTTCGTCTCTTTCGCCAATCCTAAGAGTTTCGATGTCAGTTCTTCGCCTGCCTTAAAAGAGAGACGTCGTCCCTCAACCGTTTTTAAATCTGGACGCTGTTCGTCTGTTGGCAAGTACAAGACAGGAACGCCCATCTCAAACTTTTGAAGCCAATACTGTTCTTGGCGTTTCAGTTCGTCCGTTTCGAGCAAGCGGTTCTGCCAATCTGCATAGTCTTTGTACTGTAATCGTAGATCAGACAGTATCCGTCCTTCATACACCGCGAGAAATTCGCGGACGAGTACAGCCATCGAAGCTCCATCCGAGATGATATGATGCATATCAATCATGAACAAATATCTATCTGTTTCTCGGCGGATCAACCCGATGCGGAACAGAGGTGCTCGGGTCAGGTCAAACGGGCGCACGAATCGCTCGATCTCTGCGTTCAAGCGGACATCATCCGCTCCGAGCGCCTCTATTACTTCTACTTGCACTGGAACCTCACTCGCACGGATCACTTGTTGTACAGGCTGTCCATTAACGAACAAATAGCGGGTACGCAGCGATTCATGGCGTTTCACCAACTGACGGAATACCGATTCACAGCGCAATGGATCAACAAACCAACCATTCATTTGCATAACGATGGTAGCGTTATAGTACGTGCTCTCTGGATCAAACTGATTCAAGATGTAAATTCGGGTCTGTGCCGATGACAACGGATAGTAACTCGATTCAGCAACTGGCACCAATGGCAGGAGAACCGATACATCGTCTACGTTCGCTCCTGGCACCTTTCCCACAAGCAGTTGCGCTAGTTCCGCAATAGTTGGCGAACGAAAAAATTCCTGAAGTGAGAGTTCCGTCTGGAACTCCTTACGAATCTTAGAAACTACCGTCGCAGCATTGAGTGAATTACCACCAATTTCGAAGTAGTTGGTATACACGCCGAATGGTTCATGGGGTGCGAGCACATCCTCCCAAATGGTAGCGAGCTTTCCTTCTATCTCATTACGTGGTGCCATGACCTCCTGCGGGCTCAAGAGGAATTCATCAACCTCAGGCAATGCTTTTTTGTCCACTTTTCCGTTCGGACTAACCGGGATGCGATCAAGTTGGACAAGGGAAGTTGGGATCATATAAGACGGGAGTGTTTGGGCAAGGAACACACGCACTTCCTGCATGTCTAGCTGTTCGTTAGCGACCACGTAGCCAACCAGGTATTTGTCCTCACGCTCACCACGTGCAATCACAATCGCTTCTGTAATCAGATCGTACTTCACAAGATGGCTCTCAATTTCCCCGAGTTCGATTCGGAAGCCACGGATCTTCACTTGATCATCATGACGGCCAAGGAACTCCAAGTTGCCGTCTGCAAACCAGCGCGCACTGTCACCCGTCTTGTATATGAACTCACCTGCGGTAAACGGAGATGGTAGGAACTTCTGTGCCGTCAATTCGGGATCAGTGTATCGTGCAGCCAACACTTCCCCACCGATGTAGAGATTACCAGGCACGCCAACTGGGCATGGTTTGAGGTCTGCATCCAGTACGTAGTACTTCGCGTTTTGGATTGGCTTACCATACGGAATTGAATTCCAACTAGGGCCAACTTGCTCCACTGGGAAATAGTTAGACCAGACCGTGGCCTCTGTTGCCCCTCCGAGCCCAACCACCTGAATCCCAGGGAAATGTGCCTGAAGTTGACCTGGCAATTTTACAGGAATCCAGTCACCCGATAGGAAGACGAGGCGTAATTTCGAATTAGCAGCCACACCCTCAAAGAATGGTACGAGTTGCATCAATGCTTGCGGCGCCGAATCCCAGAACGTAATGCCCTCCGTACGGATGATGTCAAGCAATCGCTCTGGCTCACCGATCTCCTCCTCGTTTGACAAGCGCACTGTTGCGCCCGCAGCAAGAATTCCAAAGATGTCATATACGGAAAGATCAAAGCTCAACGAGGTGACAAACAGCAGTTTGTCGCCCTGACTGACTTGGAACTTTCCATTTACCCACTCGATTAAGTTGATCACAGGACGATGTTTCACGACAACGCCCTTTGGCAGACCTGTCGAACCAGATGTAAAAATCGTATAGGCGACATCGTTCGAATTGTTCACAATCGTGAGATTGTCGGTCGGTATCGTACGATCTATCTTCTGTGGCACCAACACGTGATTCAAATCGGACAATTCAGCTTGCAGCCTCTCAACAGACTGATCGGTAATCAATGACCCGACCTGTAATACACGCAAGATGTGAAGCAAGCGCTCCTGTGGCAACGTCAACTGTAACGGCACATAGGCACCACCTGCCTTCAACACGGCGAGGACACTTACGATCATCTCCACAGAGCGGGTCAAATAGATCCCGATGAATTGGTTCGGTTTAATGCCTTGTTGACGTAATACGTATGCCATCTGATTCGCCCGCGCGTTCAGTTCTGCGTACGTCAACTTGACTCTTCCATCATCAACAGCCAGCGTATCTGGGGTTTCGAATGCACGCTGTTCGAACAATTGGTGGATCAAGGTTTCCGAAGCATATGGAACTTGAGTATCGTTAAAGCCAAACAACACCTGTTCACGTTCTTCTGGCAACAAAATAGAATTACCATCCATTTTCGACTCTGGGTTTTCAATCACGCATTGCAGGAATCGAACAAAGTATGCGCAGAGCTTATCATCCACACCTTCACCAAACACGGTGGAAGTATATCGCAGGGTCAGTTTCATCTGACCCATCGTAGTGTCCAACATGAAGTCAAACAGCGTATTCGTGTCTTGATGTCCGCTGACTTCTAGAGATTCATTGACAATCTCCTCGGAAAAATCATTCAGTATGTGGAAATCCATGAAGTTGAACAGCGTATCAAAGATCGGGTTCCTGTCACCACTCTTTTCACCTATGACGTTGGCAATCTCAAAGAGTGGCATGCGTTCATGACGCTTTACCTGCAATAATTTCGCATCCACCTGTTTCAAGAACTCACTCCAACGCCTGCCACGCGGAACCTCCATTCGCACAGGTACCGTGTTCAGAAAACAGCCAAGTAAACGGTCACCCTCTTCGTGAACAGGACGATTGTTCGTTAGATAACCCACAACCAGTTCTTTCTCGTAAGAGATCAGATTCAGCAAATAGAGATATCCGGCAAAGCAGATGTTTTTCAGACTCGTGTTGTACGCCTTTGCCACCTCTTTCAGTTTTACCAGTAGATCACGATCGAGGTCATACACTTTTGTTACCCGTTTCACGCGATCAGGCTTGTCCGGCCCTGTCTTTACCGAAAAGTCCAGTCGGTGGTAACCCTCAAGTTCTTCCTGCCAGTAACGGATATTCTCTTCGTTTCGAATCTCGACCAACTCGTCTATAACGCTGTCTTTGTACGTAATCCCCAATTTCTTAGGAACGAACGTTTCATTGTTCTCAAGTGCCTTATAGATCTCATGAAACTCAATGACCAATTGATTGATACTCCAGCCATCAAGCAGAGCGTGGTGGCAAATGAATAGGAACGTCACATTTCCTTCATCTAATTGGAACGTGCGCAACTTCCACAACGGACGATACTCCGAAAAATCGAATGGATGACGACGATCTTCGGCAATATACTCACGAATATAAGCCGACTGCTGCTCTAAGTTCAAAGCGGAGAGATCGAAGTGTTTCAGATCGTTTTCCAGTTCCCGATAAACAACCGCCATCGGACGCTCGAAATCTTCCATAAGAAAGACGGTACGTAGAATATCATGCTTTTCGACTAGCAAAGCCCAAGCACGGTTCAAGCGACCGATATCAAAGGAATGATAGCGAATACGAAACACGAACTGTTCATAGTAAACTGACTTTTCTGTGTCCTTTAAATAATAAAAGACCATGCCGTTTTCAATCGCTGACAGTGGATAAATATCCTCAATCTCTCCTTGTGGGCGGAAGTTTTGGAGCAATCTGCCTTTTAAATTATCCAACTCTTCTGCAACTTGTGCATGCAACGCTGGAACCTCTCCGGCCTCGGGAGCCATGAGTTTAGCCGCCATTTTTTCGACCGTGTCGTACTCGTAGAGATCTGAAAGCGATAAGTTTGCTCCCAGTTTTCCGTTTAGGGCACTGACCAGACGGATCGCTCGTAAAGAATCGCCTCCACTGTTAAAAAAGTTGGCATGGATACTAATCTGAGCGACGCCTAAGATGCGGGCAAACTGTGCGGCCACGTTCATTTCCAGTTCTGTGCGTGGTTCAACGTAGAATTCATCCTCCACGAACGTCTCCAACTTGAGCAAAGCCTTGCGGTCGGTTTTGCCACTCGAAGTGAGTGGTATACTACCAACACGGGTAAACGCAGATGGTATCATGTATTCAGGCAGGCGTAAGGAAAGGTGCGAACGCAGCTCGGCGTAAGTCAAATCACGGTTTGCTACATAGAATGCATAGATTAGGTTCGACCCGTCTTCCTCCTGCTTCGTTAACGTCACCGCCTCGCGAATATCTCCATGAACGGACAATGCTGCTTCGATCTCACCCAATTCAATACGGTAACCTCGTACCTTGACTTGATGGTCGATCCTCCCCAAGAAGTCGAGATTCCCATCTGGCAACCAACGCACCAAATCTCCTGTGCGATATGCACGCTCTCCTTCTATAAATGGATGAGCGACAAATTGATCCGCTGTCAGTTCGGGACGGTTGAGATAGCCACGAGCCAATTGAACGCCAGCAATGTACAGCTCACCTGGGACGCCAATCGGTTGCAATTGACCATCATGGCTCAAAACCAACAACTGTGTATTGTGTATTGGTTTACCAATTGGGGGTCGCTCCGCATTAAGATCCGGTGTGCAATCGAAGTACGAGACGTCGATGGTTGCCTCTGTTGGTCCGTACAAGTTGATTAGACGAATCGTTGTATCCAGCCCATTTTTTCGCATCAATTCGTACCAACGCTTGACTTGATGTGCTCCAAGAGCCTCACCAGAAGTGTAAACTTGACGTAACCCCGATAATTTACTTGCTTGGTCTTTGCTGCTAATATAATCAAGGAATCCTTGCAACATTGACGGTACAAAGTGCATCGTAGTTACACTATAGGTCTCAATCGCTTGTAACAATGCCGATGGATCTTTCTCTGCGCCCGGTGCCAACATCGCGATGCGTGCACCTTGGAAAGCCCACCAGAATAACTCCCACACCGAGACATCAAACGTGTAGGATGTCTTTTGTAAAAGAGTATCTCCTGTCCCGATCGCTGCATGACTCTGCATCCACTGCAGGCGATTGATTAACGAATGTTGTTCGATCAACGTACCCTTTGGCAACCCGGTAGAGCCGGACGTGTAAATGACATAAGCCAGATCGTTCGGTTGGTTGATTACTTCCAGGTTCGAATCATCCCCTATGTATAGTCCATCTTCATCAAGATTCAAAATCTCACCGTCAAAAGACAGTCGTTTGAGCAAGTGTTCTTGTGTCAGAAGTAATGAACATTGACTGTCTTCTAACATGTAGCGAAGACGATCATCAGGGAACTTGTGATCGAGTGGTAGATAAGCGCCTCCTGCCTTCACGATCGCCCAAATGCCGACAATCATCTCTAGAGAACGCTCTACCATCAGACCTACGATACTGTCACGAGTCACACCTTTGGCACGAAGAACACGAGCCAGTTGGTTTGCTTTTTCATTTAACTGGGCAAATGTGAGATATCCACTTTCGGACACGACCGCTTCCAGATCCCTATAACGATCCACGGTCCCCTCAAGGATCTGTGGTAACGTCTTTTCTATATCATACGGTGCGTTTGTATCGTTAAAAGAAGCCAATCTCTGTAATTCTACATCACCAACCAAGACCAATTCCTTTATGTTCACCTTTCCATCTGAATCGACAATCTGGGTGAGAATTTTGGCTAAATGCTGAAGCGTTGTCCCCGCGAATTCTTCCGTATACAACTCACTTGCAAAAGACAAAACCGCGTGCAGACACTCATCAGCCACGAGGTTCAGGGTCAGGTCGAAATTCGTTTGCTCAAACATGGAATACGACTCGACGTGCAGGCCCTCTTTGCCTTCGGTCAACAACTTGTCGAGTGGATAGTTCTCCAATACAACAATCGAGTTGAACATGCTCTCATGATGTTTAGCGCCACTGTACGATTTAATTTCAGCAAGAGACGAGGATAAGAATTCCCCACGCTCTTGTAGGTCGTGTGCAACTTGGGCGAGTATCGTCTGAACTGAAGTGACTCCCGTGGATTTCAGACGTAATGGCAACGTGTTCATGAACAACCCGACCATCTCTTCAATACCGTCCACCCTTGCTTCACGCCCAGACACTGTCGTACCGAACACAACATCATGGCTGTTAGTATAGCGCTGCAACAGTAGACCCCACGCAGTGTAAAACAGAGAAGCCAATGTGATGTTCTGCTCGACACAGAACGCTTCCATCCGTGCAAATTGCCCAGCGGGTATAGTCAACTCCACTGTTTTGATACCTATATCCGCAGTCATGCTGTGGTTCGTAACCTTGAATATCGCTGGGGCTTGAAACTCTTCGAAATAACGCGACCAGAACGCTTTTTGTTTTTCCTTATTCTGCTTCTGCAGGTATTGAATGAACGACTTAAAGGACATTTTTTGAGGTAGCTGCAACGTGAAACCATTACTCAGACGGTAATACGCATCCAGAAATTCTCGTATTAAAATCCCTGTAGACCAACCATCAAACAAAATGTGATGGTTACTGATCAGCAGAGCGTACTTTTCATCCGGCAACCTAACCAGCATTACTCGAAATGGTATCTCGTTCAAATCGAACTTGTGCTTACGATCTAAGTGCTTGACTGCTTCAAGGTCATCCGATTCTACGACTGTTACTTCAAATTTTCGATCTTTAAGAATAATCTGAATCGGTTGCTCAACTTTCTCCCAACGAAACGTCGTCCTCAACATCTCATTGACTCTGACTACCTCGTTCCACGCTGAATTTACCCATTCTTCATTCACTCCGCCTGCGAGATGAAGACAGAGTTGTTCAAAGTAGCGATCCGATTGCGGATTCTCAAGATAGTGGAAGAGCATACCTTCTTGCATAGGTGTCAGGGCGATGATGTCTTGGACGTTTTTACGATCTAACTTTTGAGACATCGTCATTGGCACGTTCTCCTCTTGTTATCGCTTACAAGCTTTGTTGTATTTCCGTAGTGCAAATCCAGAGATGATCTCCTGCTGAATCTGCGAGGTACCTTCGATAATCTCGAGCATCTTTGCCTCGCGGAACAATCGCTCCGCTGGGTAATCCGAGAAGCATCCGTTGCCTCCATGTACCTGCACGCAGTCGGTCGCCACCTTCATGGCCACTTTCGAGGCGAAGTACTTCGCCATTGTCGTCTCTATGACCGCGTCCTGTGCTTTGTTCATGCGCATTTCGCCCGCTTTCAGGCATAGGGCTCGAGCTGCGTGCGTCTCGGTGGTTGCGTCGGCGATTAGACCTTTAATCAACTGGAATTCCACCAAACGCTTACCAAATTGCTTGCGCTCACGAGCGTATGAAACCATCTGCTCGACCGCCTCTTGAGCAATCGATACACCTGCCCACGCGATACTGTAACGTCCGTGATCAAGCGCCGTCGAAACAACGTATGTAAAGCCACCACCTTCCTTGCCGATCAAATTTGCGGCTGGCACTTCCACATTGTTGAACTCAATCATCGCAATGTGCGTTGCACGTCCAGCGAGCATGCCCTTCAGCGGTTTAGTAGTAACACCAGGGAAATCGCGCTGAACGAGAAATGCTGAAATCTGCCCCTTCTGCCCCTGATCATTGCCCGCAATCACCACAAACAAATCCGCCTTGTCCCCAAAGGAAATCCATTTTTTGTTACCGTTTAAGACATAAGTATCGCCTACCTTGCGATAGCGCGTCTCTACAGACTTTGCATCCGTCCCTACGTTCGGTTCGGACAAAGCAAATGCGGCCAGCGTTTCACCTTTTGCCATACGCGGCAACCACAATTCCTTTTGCTCCTCATTGCCCCAGCGGAGCAAGCTCTCACCACACAAGGCCGAGTGAACAGTGATCAATGTACGGGTTGCGCAGTCCGCCTTGCCGATTGCCTGCTGGAACAAGCCGTAATGCACCGGGTCTAGGCCGAGTCCGCCGTACTCTCTCGGGAGATTGGCGGTTAAGTATCCGCGAGTCGCCATTTCTTGAATCAAATCGTCTGCTAGCACCTCAGCTTCATCAAACTCACGTGCACGTGGACCGATCTTTTCTTCTGCAAACCGTTCCGCTTCTGCGACGAGCTGTGACTGGCGTTCCTCTTGCATCATTAGGCCGAGAACGTGACTCATTGGCTTATCCAACCTTTCTGCTGACCAGTGCGGCGATGTTGTTGACGGTGGAAAAGTTTTTAATGTCAAGGTCGTCGTTATCAACGGTAATACTGAACTCCGTCTCGATGTATTCCAACAATTGCATCGCAAACAACGAGTTCACAAACCCCATTTCGAAAATGTTGTCGTCGTCCTCAAATTTCGCTTCATCTTCAAATACAACCAGTTTGGATTCAATAAACGAACGAATTTTTTGATTGAGTTCCATCTGTAAAACGCTCCTTAGTCGATGTATTTTGTTCACAGACATTGACTTCGATATAAGGTGGGAACGGCTGAATGGTGCTCATGTCGTTCTCAAACAAAATGTTGCCTTGCCCGTCGTTTTCGATTTCTTTGAAATTGGCAAAACGATAGGTCACGTACATCATGCGGTTGCGATCAGTCTGTTTAAAGTCAGCGAGCAATTTTTTGTTGTACTGCTTTGCTTGCTGCATAATGTGTGACATCAAAACCGTTCCAACACCTCGAGACATCACACGGCAGGACATCAACATCAATTGGAGATGCCAGTGCGTTTCCGTCAGTTCAACCAATGCAAGACCAATCTTCCCATAGGAACCATAACGGTCTGTCAATTCACAAACCAACAATCGGTGGCGATTCGACTTACGAAACGCGTTCAGTTCGTCATAGTCGAACGTCCGCCCTGTTGAATTTAGTTGATTAGTACGTTGGGTCAACTCCTCAGCGCGTTTCAGGTCTTCCTCTTGGCAATCCGAGATAGTGAACGCCATCTGCAGGGATGACAGAAACGACTCCTTAGGTCCTTCATACTCCTCTTCCTCTTGATTACGCCGAATATCTTCGAGATACATAAGGCGACGACGTTTCGAATCTTCCGTAATGAACTTCGGAATCAGACGTGGATGAGCAGGGAGTTCCGCATACTCCAGAGCGTCAACGCAGAACACCTCCGAGTACACACTTGCCACTTCATCTCGCTCAAAGCTTTGATCGTCCACAAAAACGAACGTGTCAATTCCAATGTTCAACTTCTCACGAATGATCGCAAGCGATTGTGACTTCGCGTTCCAATGAATCTGTGGGTAGAGAAAATAGCGGTCGATGCCAAACTCCTTCAACTTACTCATCGCATCGTCATAATTGTTTTTGCTAGCAATGGATTGCAGGATGCCTCGAGAGTCAAGCAATTCGAGAATTTCCACAATACCTTCCTTCAACCTTACGTCTTCCGACTCCAACAAAACGCCATCCCAAATCGTATTATCCAGATCCCAGACTACACACTTAATTTCTTTTCCTTTCGAACTCACTAGATTCACCCCTTCCGTGTATATTCAAAGAATCCCCTACCCGACTTGCGACCCAACAAACCTGCGTCAACCATCTTGACCAGTAGTGGAGCCGGGCGAAATTTCGGATCGTTGAACTGTTCATACAGGGTGTACAGAGAATTCAGAATCGTATCCAGACCAATCAGATCACCCGTTGCTAATGGCCCCATTTTATGCCCAAAGCCCATACGAAATATCCTATCAACATCTTGTGGGTTAGCTACTCCGTCTTGAACCGTCCAGATGCACTCATTGATCGTCAACATTAGAACACGGTTAGTAACAAAGCCTGGGAAATCATTTACAACGACAGGTGTTTTTCTGCAAGATTGCAGAAATTCCTCAGCCACCGCCACCGTTTCATCGGATGTATGCATCCCGCGGATGACTTCAACCATCTCTTTCAATGGTACCGGATTCATAAAATGCATCCCTATGACAAGTTCTGGATGTGGTAACAGTGCTGCCACCTTCGTAATTGAAATGCAGGACGTATTGACCGCATAATAGACATTCTTACGACATACATCACGTAATTCGGAATATACATGCTTCTTCGTATCCCAATGTTCCGTCACATTTTCGATGATATAATCAACCTCTTCAAATCCTTCATAAGTGGTTGTGAAGACAATGCGAGATAACAGATCATCTACGGTCAAAGCCTTCAAGTGCTTCTGCGTCATCTGATACACCCGAAATTCTTTACGGATCTTTTCCTTCGCTCGAAGAATTATATCTTCATGAAGATCCTTCAAGAGCACTTTATATCCATAACCTGCTAGATCAAGTGCAATGTCTGTACCCATAACTCCTGCTCCGATAACTCCGAATGTTCGTAGCATACCGTTAACCCTCCAACAATCATTTCATATAGATTTCTCCAGTATTACATTGGATAACGATTCTCATCTCCACAGTTATCTGCCTCTAATACCGAGTCAGCAGTGCAATGCGATCTTATTTTGGGCTTTCCATGTTTCATAAGAACGATGTTTTTCATTTTTAGCAAACAAGATTATCAGGTTATCACGTTCATACCATTACCATTCGAACTGGTACTCAAACTGAGAGGGTTTGCTCTTCAAGAACTAAAATAAAATCCCGGATTATTCTCTTTTCCTTTTCCATAATTTCTTGAAGTCCACTAATAAGGGTCTGAATGATACTTTTATTTTTCATAATGTTGTATTTTATTGCCACATTTCTCAATACAAATGTTCTTTCTTGGAGTTCTATATATTGCTTCAATAAACTTCTTAGTAGCACCTTTCCATGCTCCTCGAGCATATATTGAATGCGTAACACCATACACTTCTTATGTTCCCAAAAAAGATGGAATGCCCTTATATCGATATCAAATGATTCCTGTTCAATCCCTGCTATTATCTGACTAGCTAATTTATTGTAGACTTCTATTCCATATGTGCAATCATACGTCCACCATGATGGCGGGGATGGTTGCATCAGGCTAGGTGTACCGTCAAGATATGCCTTTAAGGACCGTAAGACGTATTCTTCATTAAATTTCACTTTCATTTCTGGATCATTTTTTCTATATAGACGAATTCCCACCCAATCGAAGGCTACATGGTGAAAAGAGTTTTCTAACTCTTGAAAGGTGCACTTACTTTTAATATATTTTCCGTTCTCAAAGTTGTTTGCTATGTAAACCCATTCATTTTCCAAGTCATAACCGAAGATAAGTATTTCATGAATACCCTGTTCGTCGGAATTAAATGCAGATATACAATATGGATTGACCAAAAAGTAAGCATAAAAATCGGAATCGATAGATTCGATAACAAACTCAGTTACATTACTATATCTTCGTTGGATAGTATCACGAGTTAACTTGCAATTTTCTAACCATAAGCAAGTATCTAGCACATTATGGTTTTCAAAAAAAAACCAATTACTTTTAGAGTCGTAACATATTTGAATAAAGTTGCTATGAAACCAAGGCAAAGTCACTTTATTTAATTCAACTATTGAAAATGTGCTTGCATAGCAGTTGTATGTATTTATTATAGGATTTTCATTTACTCTCAGAATTTTCTTCTTCTGCTGTTTCTTTTGCTCAATCATCTGCCTTGTGATTGCTTTGAATTTTTGATGCTCTTTTGATGATCTTATACTAAAAGTATTAAACCTGACTTTCATGTCTAACACTGACATTGGTTGTACTGGATACTCTATACCGGATTCTATCATAAAAAAAACGGTTTCGTTCCCCATATTCTCTATCGCAATGTAATGCTGTTTTTGATTATACTTATAACTTGTTAGCTCCATCCTTGCCGCATCAGTGAACAGTATTTCCTGCTCTTTATCATTAATTGATCGAGCCGGTTCAAGTACTCTTGGCACTCTCTGACCCTCCTCGACTAACAGTATCGTTCTATATTCAATTTCCACGTTACAACGTTACATGTACCGCTACCTAGGATAAAGAATTGGATTGATTACTTAATACTTCACTGCAATTAGCAAGTGTACCTTTCCAAATATACAGCCCAATTTATCCACTTGTGTCAATCCTTTGTGACTCAATACTGACACTACTATCAAAGCCTTCTTCATTAGATCAGTATCAAAAGCATTATCGATGTCAACTATTTCCTAATTTAACTCATGCACATTTTGAAATTATCGCTAATATGGCTTTCAACTGTTATATCGTGATTCTTCATCATCTCACATGTGTTAACAGACTTCCACCAGGACCTTGTTAATATAACCTACTACATCTTGAATCATATCCTTCAAATAAAAATGACCACCTTTAAACGTAACCAAATGACATGAATGAGATGTGTAGCATTTCCATGATTCTATATCCTCTTGTGTAACATCAGGATCTTCTTGGCCAGCTAAGATTGAAATATCAAAATCATATTTTGAATGATCGTTATGAATATAGGTATCTATAAGATGAAAATCAGCTTTGAAAATTTCCAAGTACATTTCTGCCAACTCTGGTACTTCAAATATTTCCTTTGGCGTCCCACCAAACCTTAAAATTCTTTGGATAAGTTCGTCATTCGACTGGCATGCTTTTAGGCCCTCCTTATGAATGTGAGGCGGCCATCTTCCAGAAAAAAACAGATGTTCAGGAGGAGGCCCTCCTTTATTTCGTATCCGCTCGATCAAAGCATAGACGAGTAACGCTCCCATACTGTGGCCAAACATCACATATTGCCCTTCATTTAAACAGGGGTAAACCTGCTCATATGTATCGTCAATTGCCTCTTTAAAATCAGTATAAAATGGCAATTTACATCGTGTTCCGCGACCAGCCAATTCGATAGGCTGAAGCTTAATAGTCGGATGCAAAAAGCGTTTCCAAGGAAGATATGCGAATGAAGACCCTCCCGCAAATGGAAAGCAAAATAAATTAATAGATTTCATAATGTGCTCCTCAAACGAAAATTCTAACCAAAAACGCTATCAATTCACTATTAGAGAAAGACTATTTTAAAATTTAATCGAACAAGATTTGGATAACGTTTTCAATTTTATTAAATATTATATTTTTCATACAAGTATTAATTTCCATTATTTACATACTTATAAAAATTGGTATTCACAGTCTCCCTTGGTACAATCGTTATTAATTATAACGCTTACATTCCATATTTTTCATATACCTAATATTACCATAATAAACTGTTTATAAATCATATAAAAATTAGTTCTATTTTCATGTCCATATTAGATATCATTCAGGATAGTTCTTTTTTTCTTAGGTGGTTGCCTCAAATTTCGAAGGTCTGTTGCAGCTTCGAGCATTCATTAAGGAAATAACCCGGTCACCGCTTAGGATATGCAGAATACTTTGAAAACCTGTTCGCTAAATCGTTGCAGAAATGCCCAGGGCAAAGCTGGACATGCATCTGAACTACGAAAAACATGACATAATACAAAACAAGCGAACAAACAACAGCCATAGCGGGAAGAGAATGCAGACGATTACCAGCGAGAACGGCGAACAGAAGAGTGCCGTACAGAGGGACGGTGAAGGCGAGTTTGTACCGCTCGTCATCTTGAAGCATCAATCGAACGTGACCGACATCGACTGCGAATCAACTCGTTTGCGCACCTTTTTTGGCCGTCGCGTTGGTTGTGGCGGGTGCTCTGCAAAGAGCTTGCGATACGAAAAGCCCGATTATAGTACGGCCATCGGCATATGGCTGGTACTGGGGCGTTGGTGTCTATACGCTTTATATATACAGGGGTTGGGAGTCGCTGGTGTCTGGCTGTCCATCGCCTCGGATCTTCTGATTCGAGCCGTATTCTTGCTCTATCGCTTTGTCCGGATGTTCCGGGATAAGCCTACGGGTCAAGCGGTTAGTCATGCGGAGCAAAATGCCGCAAACCATAAACAACCCTTGCCTCATTAAATAAGACAAGGGTTACTGCTAGGTTCCCAGCAATAAATTCGATTCTATGATGCCAAACAAAAAGAATAGCACCTCCCTTGGGTTTTAAGGCGCTGTTCGCATCTTTCAATATTAAAATGAGCATTTTGCATTAACCTAAGCCCTTGATACGTAAGGAATTCCGGACATAAAAAAGGGACTTCACCCCAACTTGGAGAAGTTTTTCGTTGACCAAACCAAAAATCTCAAGAATGGAGGAAGTCACCTTGTATATTCTCCAAGAAAGTCTATTTTCCTTTGAAGATCTGCTAAAAATGCAATCAAAAGATCGATTGCCTATCTTTTTTAGTGCTTTGGATCTTCGGCCTTATGCCAAAGAACTGCGAAGTCGTTCGCCCCGAGTGGCTTACGGCCACTGTAGAGAAGGCACTTTACGTGCACTTTTAGCTGCTCATCTTGAGCACATTCAAACATTTACCGGCCTACATCATCGCTTGGACACCGATCTTCGATTTCGCTATTAATGTGGACTTCCCCTCGGTCGCGAAGCTCCGTCCAGCGCTACATTAAGCCGAGTCTTGCTGAGCTGACGAAGAAAGACTTAGCTAAGCAGTTTCGATGATTTGGTAAAACGCTGTAGGCAAAGACGGCATCATCGACGGCAGCCACGTTGCGATCGATAGCGCCGCTATTCATGCTTACGAAATGAAGCAGCCCAAGAAGAAGAGCAAACAAACTGACAATGGCAATTGGGAACCAAATTCGACTCCTTTGGCAACAAGATCACTTGGTTCGGTTACAAACTTCGCCTCGCCGTGGATACGAAAAGTGAACTTCCATTGGTACTGGAAGTCACGCCAGCGCATGTCAACGACGGGGAGATGGCTCCAAGCCTGATGAAGGAGGTCGCTACCGAAACCAGCGTTAAATTCTTTATACTTAATGCAGGCTACGACCAAATAAAGGTTTATGAAACCGCCCGAAACGTAAAGGTACAAGCTATTGTTCCTCTCAATCCTCGAGGAGCAAAAGAGCCACCTGCCGGGATGACAACAAACGGAACACCATGTTGCTCAATGGGATTTGCGATGACCTATTGGGGCGCTGACGGCGATTTTTTGAAATTTCGCTGCCCTTACGTCACCGATAAAGTCGATTGTCCGTTAGGTACGGCGGCTTGTTCATCCTCTACTACGGCATGGTAATTAAAGTAGATACAAAGGACGACCTGCGGCGATTCAGCAGCCCACACCGGATACGAAGCGCTGGAAGGAACTTTACAACGAACGTACCAGCGTGGAAAGGTGCAACTCCAGAATGAAAACTTATCTAACCGCAGACAGCCTACATGTCTGGGGGATTTAGAAAGTGAACTCAGCAGTATCTTAATGCCATTGTATTGCTCGTCTCCGCACTTTCTGCAACTTTTATGAAGAACGAAATAGCCATTTAAAAACAAGAAAAGGCAAAAAATTTTGCAGGTCTGCCCATATTTAGGCTTAAGGCACAATTAAGCATTGATCCCGATGGATTCTTGTTGTCTTTACGTCCAAATTGGATTATGCAAAATGCTCAATATACATGGACCTTATAATATTCCTTTCAATTTTGCTTTTTTGGCAGCTTCTCTGCCGGTATGGACCATTAATTTTCGAATCACTCGGTTTACATGCTTTTTGACCGTACTTTCCGTTATATGCAAATGTTCCCCAATTGCGGAACGGGTATGACCATTGTGAATAAAACGGAGGATTTCAACTTCGGTTCGCGTTAATTTTTGGCGCATTTTTTGTTGCTTCATTCGTATAAACTCGGATCGAAGCACGCCTGCGGCAGAAGCATGAATGGAGGATAGGCCCGCATATGCGGCTCGAATAGCCTCCGGAATATCTTCAAGCGCCGTCTTGAGAATATAATTGAAAGCACCGTTGCCGAACGCCTCAGAAACGATCTCTGCCTGATCTAATACTGTAAGCATGATGACTTTCGCATTACTCATGCTGACAATCTCGAGCGCCGCGTCAAGCCCGTCTGCCTTTTTCCCATCCAGCACCACATCAATGTCTAACATACTGACAATGCGAATTGCATTGACTTTCGTCTGAGCCGTTCCGACCAAAAACAAATCCGGTTCCCGATTCACCGTTTCGGATATATATTCGTTCCACACCGGATCGTCTTCCACCAATAGTACTTTGATCTTGCTCATGATCTCCCTCCCATCGGTTCAATGGCGGTGAATGACGAATGACTCTTTGGATGGGAAAATGAAGCGTAAATGACGTACCGATTCCGATTAGACTTTGTACCTCGATGGATCCTTGATGGTGACGCATGACTTCATGACTGTAGAATAACCCAAATCCATCATTCCCTTCGTTTGATTTGGTTGTAAAGTGAGGTTCAAAAATATATGGCATGGCTTCCGGTGCGATGCCGCAACCGGAATCACGAACGGTAATATCCATCGTTTCTTGCGAGAGATTCGACGTTATTGTCAGACACCCTCCTTCGGACATCGCTTCAATCGCGTTATAGAAGAGGTTCTTCATGACTTGTTGCACGTGAACGGAATCACAATACAAAACAAGCGATTCATCCAATTTTTTTCGGACTTTAAGATTCTTGCTGCAAAATTCTCCCGCCAAGCTATTCAATAGTTGATCAACGAGTTCATTTATAATACATGACTGCTCGTATAATACCAACTGTTGTGATGAATGACGAAAACGGAAAGCTATTGCTATTATCCGCTCGGTAGCATCGATCAAATGAGATGTATCCCGAAACAACTCCTGTTGCTTGTTTCGTTGGGCAAGATAAAATATAAGTTTGGCCGTGACTCTTTTACCCACTCCAGTCCGGCTATAATTGGATCGTTAGCCAAAGGGACAATTCCGGGAATTAAATTCACATCTATGGCGATGGTCAACTCTCCGAGTACAGAGAAAAAAGCGACTGAACTGGCCAACGATTTGGCTCGCTTCTCGGATGGGCGAATAGCAGAATGGCAGTCATCAACAATAATGACAATACAAGCACCACTTTCGGTTCCCTCCCTCGATGAGGTTCCTCGGCTTATTCGGAATCGGACATAGACGACAAAAAAGACACGTACCCTAACGTGCCTTTTCTCTGGAAGCCTGCCTTTTAGGGTAACCCGGCGATCATAGCCTTACGGCCGCAGACCCGTGGCTTTGCGTCCCCGTCTTTCGAGCGGGTTTGCCATTTTTCCTTCAGCTCATATTTATTTGGACAACCAATCGGAGATTACTTCATAACCCATTCGTCCATGGCGATGATCGAATCCCTCACCTGACCTCATAATGTCATTTAACAGCCTTCAGGTGCTACTACCTACATAGGTTCGACATCAAATCCCTCCCTCTTTTCCAATCTTTCTTTAGGAAAAGCACAAGAAGCACAGTTTCGACCAAAAAATGGACCTTTGTCCTAATAACCAACCCAGAAAATATAGTCCAAATCCCTGTCTAATCCTCGCTTTATAGATATATTATACTAGAAGATTCCAACTTTTGCGAGATTAGAGTTACAAAACTTCCCTTATTTATTTTCATCTCAAAATCTTAATATCCGAATTGGAAATAAAGATTTCGAACTACGGCGTCTTTTTGTTTTTCGTAACATGTGCAAGCGTGCGTTAATAAATTAGAATCTCCTGCATTCCACCCCCTTGCCCTTTCCGCTTGGGGTTCTTCATTGTTTTTCTGTAACAGGCTATCCGTACGCAATTTTCGAAGAATTCCATTATCTAGGTTGATTCGCCGAACCTGCAGGTGTCAGTCAATCTGGGGTAAAAAGGGGCGCTTAACTATAGGCATTCGCCGGATACGGACTAGGTATCTAACCATAGAATGATGTTGTAAGTCAATTCGAAATGAGAGTGATCAACCGAAACCAAGTTCTAAGTTGGCCAATAATTTGTTACGAGTATCGGAATATTACAGAAATGATCAAAGTAAGCATTAACTCCCCCAACTCTCTCGAAGTTGGAGGTACTTTTTAGATCTAAAATAAACTATAAAAAGTAATTATGATCTTACTAGCAGTAAATGATAATCAGGCGACGCTTCTATTTTGAGAACCTCTTGAATAATTGGACTACTAGGGACATTAATGAAACCCATTTTCCTTGCCAATCCAATACTCGCCTCCGTGTTGGCATTTTCGATACAAATTCGTTCAAAACCTTTGCTTCTGGCATAATTTTTTAACCATTCGATCACTATTGTCCCAATCCCCATCCGCTCAGGGACCAATGCAATAACACCAATAATCAGGCTTTGATAATAGACACCTTCATGGAAATAAAGCTCTGAACGTAAGTCTAGTCTAACTTTTCCTTCGGCAGAATTGATTTCAACTTTTCTTAGCGACCTTCCACCTAAATAATTTTGTACTTCGACCTTATCAGAGGTCAACTGTTCTAACAAAAAACGTAAACCATCAAAATCAGTATCTGGTATATCAAATGATTTTAGCATTGTATCATCCTCTTTCTTAATATTTTTCTAAAACTTCAATAGGTATATTTCTATGCATAACAAACAAACCTTTCTCTCTTTCAGTTACTACACCAGAAAGGATTTTTACTAACCATGTCGAAATTGGTAATTTAATCATAAGGCAAGGATGATGGACATGGGAGAGCGTATCTTACATTGTGGAACTTCTTTGGAAAATTATTATACATGCATCAATCAACAAGTAGCCGGCTTTACGAAAAGAGTCGCTAACGTGAATGACCGGGTCTATATTGTAGTGAAAGTAGGAAATAAATCACTATGCGGAGCTCGCGGTAAATTAAAAGAACCTACCGATTTTCGGCCTTGGAAAGACAGCGATCAATATCCGCAATGTTTTTCACTTTGCGAAATCGAATACTGCCAACCGTTTGACATCAGCATTCTGGAGCAAGCTGGTGGAAAGTATTGGAGCCTAAAATATGTGCAATCCGCAAAAACCATAACCGATGAGACGGCTCTGCTGTTGCTTCAAACTGGTTTCGAGCAGAATCGAACCAATGAGCTGCTTCAATTCGAACATCCTTTTACGATTAACGGCAACGGTAACCCTTCTGACGCTGAAGAGTGGTCTACGGATGCGGTGACCGAAGAAAATTACCAAGAAGTCTTGAATACTGTTCCCGATGTTAAAATCAACATCACGAGCACTTATGTCACCGTCAAATTCGAGAATGAAACAGACAAGCTCAAAGGATTGGAGCCGCTGGTCAATGCAAACTTTTATCATTTATTCGATGATTTTTCCGAGTATCGATCCGTGCTAATTCCACAAAACAGGATGTTCATGACTGCCCCTAAAAAAGATACTAATAACAAAATGATCGCTGGGATCAGCGGATATCCTGATGCACTGCTCGTCCGCTTCTTTCCCGACGATAAAACGATGCCCATCCAAATTAACTTAATTGAATACGAATGTTATGGACGATACAAAAAAACACGTTTGGAAAAATTCGAGCATCTAAATGGGCACATTATCCCTCAGTTGATGCGGTTTGCATCTACCTTTAGCATTGCTACAGACACGAAAATCAGAGAAGATACGATCCATAAATGGTCCGAGAAAATCATTAAGTACATCAACGAGGATGATTCAATCATGTCCAAAGCAGCCACGTGGATGCATGAACTGGATCCTGAAATCAAAGAACAGACCATTTCATATAAGCTTCACGGCTTGCTGGACAGGGCTTTCCGCTCCAATTTGAGAATCATTCTGATTATAGATGAATTAACCTCCGAACAAAACGAAACCATCAAAAATATCATCAACTCATTCAAATTGGAAAATAAAAAAAACACCGACTTCTTGAGCTTCGTAGTCAAACTGCAGCAAAAAATCGATTTGCTCAACAATACGGAAGAATACACTCTTTCGCTGCAAAAGTGACTGGAAGTAGCTGAGATCGTTTTTTATACCGAAGAACAATATCTTTAGCCTGATTGTGACGTCGGAACCGGATCAAGGAGGTGAAACGTATGGCGAAGTATTCGGATGAAGAGATCAGAAATATCCCCAAAATCACAATAAAAATCGCTGCAGATTATTTGGGTATATCCCCGAGCATGCTGACACTCGGCATGCGCAACGACTTGTTGCCCATCGGTTTTGCGGTCCGTAACGAAGACCGCTACAGAGAAAGTTGGTCCTATACCATCATACCGGAACGTCTCATTGCTTATAACCACGGAAAAATCAATGCTGTCCAGGTCGAGAATATCGAGAAAAATTTGAATACGATTATTAATCAATTCGAGGAAATGAAACGGGACCTGGTTTTTCTATTAAGCGAAAACGAGGGATAGGGGGAATCAGACAATTTGACGCTATTCTCGCACCACAGACAGTGAATAAACCGCTAAAAGAAAGTGCTGCAGCGGGTACTGCTGATGCGGAAGAAGAAAATCAACAAGCCATGCAAATAGAACAGGAGGTCACGTCTGAGCCAAAGGCTCGCATTTCTACTGTTGTAAAGAGCTTATCCGAGGAAGGGAAGGAGGTGAAAGCTGTGCCAGAGCATTCGGAGATCGTAATGACACGTAAGCAATTATACGATGAAATCTGGGAAATGTCTGTCACCGGTGTAGCCAAAAAATATAATCTTCCCTATGCTCATCTAATGAAACAGATTAAGGAAGCTGGCATTCCGATTCCTCCGTCCGGATACTGGACCAAGCTCAATTTCAACAAGCCTGTAACCAAACTGGAACTACCGGAACCGGCGGATGAGAGGATTTTCATTTACAGAACCGTACCGGCCGCCCGTAAAAAGAAACATCGAGCGATTTCTGAAAAGGATTCCGGTAGATCGGAGATGGAAACAGCTGTCGGCGAATCTACACCAACGCTTGAATCTTCTGTGTTACTGGTCGAGGAACAGACGCCGTCCGTTTCAGTACCTAAGAAAGACGATGCCAGCGAAGCTGCTCAAACGGTCGGACAACCTGAAACGTACGAGCAATATGGACAACCCTACAATATTTATGACAGAGAAACCTTGTACAAAGAAGTATGGATGGTGCCGGTAACCGAAGTAGCGAAAAGATATGGTGTCTCGGATGTTGCGATCCGTAAAGTCTGCCAGTCCCTTGATATTCCCACGCCTCCGGTCGGATACTGGGCCAAGCTTCGTGCGGGTAAACCGGTTAACCCAATACCGCTCCCGATAAGTAGCAAGCCCGCTAAGAAATCAGGCGTAAGAACCGGAACTGAGTATGCACCTCAGATTGAAAAAGAGACGCTCGCATTTCTGAATGAGGAAGAGAGAACAGTCGTGCTTTCCATTGCAACACAAATCAGGATACCTAACGAAAACGCGAAGATGCACCCAACAATTGTTACTCATCGCAAAGCAGTCATGGAATGGAAGAAAAAACGCAAACAACAAGAAGCAATAGGCTTCAATCGGCGTGCCATGGATTCTCCTCTCTTTCTTGCCGACACGGTGTCCGAAGAAACATTACCTCGGGTATTACATATCATTGATGCGCTTATCAAAGCCATGGAGCCGTTAGGATGTTCGCTTACCAGCGATCTTAAATTTATAGTCAATGGGGAAACTGTCTCTATATCGGTTTCAGAAGCGCAAGACGAGATCAAGCATATTCCCACGAAAGAAGAAAATATGCTGCTTCTGAAATATGAGGAAGACAAGCGCCGCAGTTCATGGGCGTCAAAGCCAAAAATCAGAAAGTATGACTATGTTTACAATGGTCGAATCAGCTTTTCGGTGTATGCCGCAAGAAACTTTCGCGATTGCAAATCATACGTCATCGAAGATCGCCTTGGCGATATCATGATCGCGTTTTACGAAGCTTCTGATATTCGCCATCAAGAGCGCGAGGCCCGCGAGGAAGCTGAACGTAAACGCCAGGAAGAAGAGCGGCAAAAAGAGGAGCGCAGACAACGCTTTAATGCGGAAGTGGAGCAAACGCTCGCTTTGGAAAATCTTTCGGAGGACTACGATACCGCCTGCAAAATAAGGCGTTATATTGCCGCAGTGGAGGCATCCGGAAACCTCGATCCCAAGTCGATGAAGTGGGTGGAATGGGCGAAAGACAAAGCGGACTGGTATGACCCAACGATCGCGAGAGAAGACGAATTTTTCGGAAAACGCGATCATGAAAAGAACTCGGATCAGAAGAAGCTGGAGCGTAACGGCTACAAATGGTGGTGAAGGGCAGGAAGAGCAAAGCAAGCGGACTATCTCTAGGTTCGCTTGCTTTGTTTTTGACCATAATACTCGGCTTCAACATTAACTTATTATGAACATTAAAAGCAGCTGTATTGTTTCCCACCGGGCTGCTCAAGTCGATTTTTCCGATCATTCATCCAAGTTCCGATCTCGCTTGTTCAACTGCGCTATGATCTCCTTACAGGGGCACCTGCTAATCTCATCTCAATCGCCTTCATCTTTACTTTGACGGGATAACTTATACTCTAGTTTCCGACGCAAAAACATCTCCAAATCGTCATCTATAACTTACGACATAGAGGCATTTTCTTGAAGACGTTTTGATTTATTTCACGGTTATGCGGCTGATTCCCTAGAGTCTTATTATTCTTCCACTTTGCACTTTTATTGAAGATATGGAGATGACCAAGCACATTATCTATTAATAGTTCTCCGACCAATAGCTCGGTAATAGTTCGGATCATTCTTGTCAACATCAAAACCTGATATCCACTTTTTATTTTGGAATATCGTTAGTATCTTATTGTTCTCCTTAGTTTGTTCTAGTTTAGGTCTCTTACCAAAAAACAACCCAAGAAAGTCTTCTCTTTCCAAAATTTCTAAACAGACATGAACTTGTCTCTCATTGAGCTTACTAAGAAGGGAAATAAATAATTCGGATTTGTCCTCTCGAGATATCTCGTCCATTCGAAGAAGCTCTTTCAAAAGATTAAATGAAACCTCTAATCCGTTTGATATGGTGTAACCAATATGATCTTTGCAAATAGAAATTACTAATCTTTTTAAGTTAGAATTGCTTAAATCGTAATTCACTATCAAGTCACTAAGATCATTGATATCAAAATTATGTTTTAAAATATGTGACTTAACTACTTCTGAATACCGTTTCCCTCTTACTGAGATCGGATCAGATATTAATTCAAGTAATTTAATCTTATATGAATCAGCAAGTTCTCTGTCTATCAGACTAATTATTTCAGTTGTTATAAAATTATCTCGATTGATTACTTCATTTGTATACGTTTCAATATTGGTAAGTATAAAGTATTCAACCTGTGAACCAGTATAGTTCTCTCTGAAAAATTGTAAATTTATTTCATTCATCATGATTACTCCATGCTTTATTAAAAGCCTGATCATGTTATCAGGAATACTTGTAAATGTGAATGATTTATAATATGTGCCAAATTCTTTGACCAACGACTCATACTTCTCATTTGTTAAGTTGTCACATTGTATAATATCATCCATAAAAGCATAGGCCTTATCTTCTCCAAAGTTCTCACACAAGATCTCATAATTAATGCGCAAATCAGATGGATTAGAATTGATGAAATCGATTAAGATATCATCTAACCCATTACCTGATTGAAAATAGTATTGAAGAACATTGAACTCCGAGTATTTAAGGTGTCCAAATTGCAATAGCGTTTGCCATAAGTCCTCATCATTTATACTATCAAGCTTTTCTATTTCTGTTTGGAGATACTTAATGTACATGATGCGATGGTCTATATTAATCTCTGAGTGATTAATAATTTCAAGTGCTGCAAAAAGTTCATCTGTCATTTTTGAATTACAGTTTTCTAGAATCAACTCCAAATAAGAATTAATATTGGATTGCACGTATTTCACAATGCTTTCCTGTGGTTTTGATACCAAGAGAGTATAATTTTTGTATATGTAGTCATCATTTTCCTGAAGCATATACACTTTATTTAGAATTAGCGAGATCATAAAGATGTTTAATTCATATAGATCCGCTTTATACACCGCCATAAATAATGATGGATTTGCTTTTGAAAAATCAATCTGCTTAAATTTAACATTAAGAAGCTGTAGACTTAAAATTAATTTATCTATTTCAGGTACCGGAACATTAAGAAACTCTTTATTATTCGATATATACTCCGTCATACACTCCTCAATATTCAATTTCTCTATAATTTCCATTGAGGAAAAATGTAAGGTGTCTAGTGTGTACTGTTGTTTCTGATATTCAGAGAAGTAATCACTATTTAAAACTTCCTTGAAAACACTTGGCCAAGTTTTATTCAACACAGCTACAAATGAGCGTTTCTCTTCACCTTCAATCCAAAATTGGGAGATAAAATCTAGTCGTTTTTTCTTTTTAAGTTGAGTTAGTATTCTAGTTAGATGAGGGTCTTGAGTTTTTAACAAATAGCTCAATAAGTCAAAATTCAGTACTTCCTCGTGATCATAGTCAACTTCCCTTAATCGTGAAACGACTAGAGCATGATCCTTTAATTTATATGAAAATTCTTTGGCGACCTCATCAGTTACACTGCGAAGAAATATCTTATCCACTCTACTCAGACTATGTTCATAGAAATAGGTCATATAATCCGAATAGGTTTCGTCAATATACCCATTTCTAATTAAGAACTTAATTAATGGGAAATAAGGACTTGATTTCACATCTTTAAACAAGAATTTTTCTCCAACTTCATTTGTGAAAGACACACTGAAAATTTCATTAATGTTTTCTTTGTTGATTATTTCTTGTAACTTGCAACTTTCCAGTTTGTACTTTCTATCTATTAATTGGCTAATCTCGTTTTTTAATTCTTCAATTACGGTTGGATTTTTATTTTCAATATATGATTTTCTATGAAGGTATTCAGGATTTTGTGATAACCTTCCGTACCCTTCTTCAAAATTGAATTGATAACGGTAACTACTTTCTATATAGTATATATCTCCCGAATTATTCTTCATTGCTCTAATAAAAGCTGCTTTAGACTTGAATTGGTTTTCTCTTTTACTATCTACTATTAAAGGGTTTGGATATGTAAAATAAATCGCATCCAATTCATCAATATCATTACACAGTTCATTTTCTGCATTAATTACACTAGTCTTTTTCTCTAGTATTTCCAGCTCAAGTTTTTGTACTTCAGAACTTATAAAAGTTGATTTGTTAGAAAAAAGATTGTGAACAAATCCTGCACCAAGCTGTAATTCACTAAAGTCTCTTGGGAAAATATTCTTATATGCAACAATGGCAAGTAGCCTATCGTTGTTTAAATCTGTAGTCTGGATGCGGTCGTGATATATAAGATACTCATTGTAAATATTTTTTAGAATGCGCATATCATCAATATACAACGACAGTCCTTGCAAAAACTGGCGATCAAATTTTTCCAATATTCCGCCTACCTTGAAATGATCGATAAATTGATCATACGAGTTTGAACCGTCAACAACTGGTACAATGGGAATAATAAAATCGAAAAACTTGGTTCGATCTTTAGAAGAAAATGTATCATCACGAAGCAGGTAAAAGAAACGTATAACTTGGTTCGACTTCTTATTTATTAGCCAGTTTATCTCTCGTAACTTCTGAAAGATTTGATTATTTTCAAATCGGTCCATATCTTCGAATACGATAACTTCCGCATTAGCATTTTCAAAAAGATATAATACCTCATTAAGATATTTATCAAAGTAAGATTCATTCGCTTCTTCAAATATTTCAATCTCATTTCCCTGTATCTTCAGCTTTTTGAACAAAAATTTGTTATATCGAATCATCTGAATTGTCACGAATATAAGATACATAGAGATAAAACCGAAAATACTCCCCCCGATAACAGTTGTGGTATCTTGCGTCGTAAATGTCAAAAGATCTTTCAACCACGTATCAGATGAATTCAATACAAAATGACGCCAGTCAGTAAATCTAATCATGTACAGTAATAGAATAATAGCAAAAGTTAATAAAAGCGTAGCTAAGAACATTTTGAACTTAGACAATTTCTTTTTCACTTTAAAATGAGTCTGGGGAATATCATCAGGATTTATTTGATGAATTAGTTGATTTAGTATTTTCCCTTCCAATACTGCATCATTATTTTGTGTCCCTTTAACAGTCTTATGATTACCTCTATCCTCTTGACTATCTAAATCATGACTGTCTGAATCAAAATGAGCGAGAGAAATATTTAAAAACCTTTTATCTGGTTGCTTGGCTTTATATGTCTCCAAAACACTACTCTTCCCAGCACTATATGGACCGGTTATTGCTACATTCTTCAAGTCTTCTTCTTGAAAAACAAAATTAAGGGCATCTTCGTATATTTTCAAATCGGCATCTTTAATAGGCGTGAGCTTTCTAAAAATATATTTGCTTGATTCCATAGTTATATCCTCACTTATTTAGAGATCAAAAGATAGTAATATTATACCATATTATACGAACGTGTGATCTCTTTTGAGGTTGCCAATACAAACTTGACTATATTGTCAGCCTCGTATATCACGTAAAAATTAGGTGCGAATATCATTTTCTGCGTATAACCCACTGGGGCCTGGTTCGTATATCTTGGCTGAGAAGATTAAAGTTATGCGAAGACAAAGAAATGAAAGCGAAGTAGTGGAACGGGAAAAATCCTTACGGGACAAGGGGTTAGAACTCTTTTTGTGTTAAACTAGCTTTTTGTACTTCTTCTCAACTTTTTGTTAGGTTTCTGTTTCTTCTGGAAATAAGCGTAAGCGTCTGTTCATCTCCAATAAGCTTTGACTCACAATATTGGATTGCAAAGTCGTTATTTCATCACCAGCGATATAATGATCTAGATCCTCATTTGAGATTCCGTAATAACCGCTAATATATCCGGTTTGTCTACTTGATTCCAATAATCCTAACAATGGAAAGTGAACACACACTTGCGTAATCAGTTCGATTTTCAACTCTTGATCTTCACTTTTGATTTCTATAGTCCTACACAAATATGGAATTTTTTTCGATAATTCACTTCTGATATGTACAACCATTTTTTTAATATGATGCGCCTCTATCTTTCTTCTTTCCAGGACAGTACACCCCATACCAAAAATCACGTTAAAAAGAATATCCATTGAACTAATTACCGATGGTTGCTGAAATATTATGTTTGAGCCGAATTCCCTGTCGTATTGATCGATAGGCTTCATTCTCCGAAATGACCGGTATATATAATAGTACTTTACTGCATTCTTTGCAGTAGAAAGTGAATAGCCGTATCCTTTCAATATGTCAGATACTTTATGATCATGATAAAATTGTTCGATGTACTTCCAACCCTGTTCTTCTTTGTTCATAACCAGACTTAATTCGATTAGTTCATGAACAATTTGAGAAGCACCGGAGGTGTATTCAAGCAGAATTGAAAATACCTATAAGCAAGAGAAACATACTTTTTATCCTTTCTCCATAACTCGGACAGAATCGAGGCTTTTAATTCTAGTAGACCCTGATGGACGAAGCATAAGTAAGGCCTGTCTCTACTTTATTTAGTGCTTCGACTTTTTTATTTCGGCGCAGATATCCCAAAGTAAGCCAATACCAAACATGTGGCCAACGCATACCTATCTGCGGATTCGAATTCAAACCCTGTTCAATGAATTGTATGCCGAGAATTGCTTTGTTGAAAATCTGCAAAAAAGTTACCCCTTTACTGATGTAAGCTTCTGCGAGATTTTCATCTAGCTCCAACACCTTGTCCAAGCATCTAAGTTCCTCATCGTGTTGACCAAGCGTATTGTATACACTCCCCATGTTTTTCCACAATTCAGGTTGATGACTATCCAACTTATTGCCTTCAGATATTGGGTTAAAGCCTCTTCTGGCTCATCTAATGCGCTCAGCACATTTCCATAATTATAGTAGTCAAACCAATGATCACTTTCCATCGAAATATCCTTAAATAACTCTTTAGCAGTAAGTAGATTCGCGCGGTTTGAACATGCAATCCCATCTTCAGTCAAAATTGAGGCTTTTATTGACTTGCTTACTCGATTAGAATGATCGATTCTTAGCGCTTCGTTAATGCTGAACAACGCTTCTTTGTATTGGTACACGTGATACTGGCATGAAGCCAACCCTTGCCAAGCCAAAATATCCTTGGGGTATTGGATCAGCCATTTTTTAAACCCGAGGGCCGCTTCTTCATAGTTTTTGTTTTTATAAAGATGCCAACTAGCTGTATCAGAATTTTCACACGAAGAAAAGGGGAAAATCGTGTCCTGCTGCCGATAGCTTAACAATATATCAGGAATAGCCAAATATTTTTTCGCCATATCAGGATGACGTTCTTCGAGCTGTAGTCTTAACCATGTACGGTCATAAATTTGAAGGTTCCAACCGTATTCATTCGCCAGAAGTTCAAATTTGTCTCGCGCTGCTCCAGTTACAGTTTGGCTTGTCACAAACACGAAAGTCGTAACTTGCCGATTGTAATCTCGAATTTTTTTTATTTCATCCGATAGCTTTTTGTTCCAAGATTTGTTCAAACTAAATTGAAATAAAAATGACTTGCTTTTCCCCACCACTCGTGTAGCGAATGACCTCTGCATCACGTCCCCGATCATGCATACCTCCAACAGGAATAATATCGGGATATCCCGACCGACTCATCAGATCTGTACATAACTTTTCAAAATTGCTTCCATCCATATGGTCCAAAGACCAGAGCACAGCATTAAACATGCAACTCATCCCTTACATTTACAGATTTATGGATCGACGCTGTTCTAGCTATTTTTTCGCACTATTCAATAACTTCAACTTCGCCTATTCAACACCACTGCAGCGGTTTCCCAGTTCAAGGTCAAACTCTCTTTACATTTCAAATCCCAGCATTCAAGAATGTGTTTGTGATTTCGATATTGTAGCCTCATGGAACCATCGCACTTCGGACATTTACTTTTTGAAGCAGGCCACCCCATAAGTCGAAGGAATTCGAAAATGGACCTTCCTAACTTGGAATACAACCCTTTCAATGCCTCTCGAGACGACTCATTCAGTTGATCTACTGTAAAGCGATGCTCCATAACTTGCTCTTGAAGGGAG
Organism: Paenibacillus sanguinis 2301083 = DSM 16941; assembly: GCF_000374825.1. Lineage (GTDB taxonomy): Bacteria > Bacillota > Bacilli > Paenibacillales > Paenibacillaceae > Fontibacillus > Fontibacillus sanguinis. Next base: position 3,589 of record NZ_KB895390.1, on the reverse strand, counting down.
TGATCAGCCGGAAGCCATGCTTGTCCATAGGCCGTATAAAGCTGCATAATGGCTCTAATGACTACACTGGATTCATCCTCTGCGTTGCATTGAAATCGAAGGAACAGTTCCCACTTCGGGTGGCCAAACGGGATACGGAAAAGATGCGAATCAAATGAAGCCAATATCCCCTTCAGCCTTGTCTCTAAAACTGTCCAGCGTTCCATTTTCTCAATTTCTTGATTCTGCTTATCCAAAGACTGCTTCCATTTATCCCAATCACGCTTTTTCTCATGATATCGGTAAAGTTTTCTTTCATTCTCATTAAGGTTTCCTTGGATTCCTTGAGCATGCTGTTGAAGTTGATTTTGTTGCTCCTCTAGCGTACTTAATGTTCTCCGGTTAAAGCCAAACTTTGAAGAAAACTTCGCCGCTTTAACCTCGTAAGCAGAGATGAGCTTTCTCAAATTCATCTGTAATTGTTCGAGCTGTTGTTTGTCATTTGCGACTTGTGACCGAAGATCGTTCCAGCTTACTATGAATGCGTCGTAGCTATTTTGTTTCCCTGCTTCTATTGCTAAATCCACTTTCCTCTGTTCCAACATTGTTTGCCCATGAACGGTTAATACATTAATGATTTCTTGATCGGAAAGCCTTTCTGTTCCCCAGAATCGCTTTGTAAAACTCATGCACTCTTCAAGGGCATACGCTACAGAATCGTCAGGATCATGAATCGAACCTATTTGTTTTCGATTTGTAGGATAATCGAAGAAATAAATTTGATGCTCTATAGAGTACAATTCCATTTGGTAAACTGCGCCATGAGTCCATATCTTCTTCTCTACAAATCCGTAGCAGGCAATCTTCTGATTTTCCAATAGTGTGATATCTCCAACTTTGCTGGCATATTCGTGATGTACAAAAAGTCGAAATGGTTTCGAATTTCGTCGCTTCTCTACTCTGCTTGTGGTGAAATCGATGAGAATATAACCTTTATGTATCACTTTTCTTACCGTACCCACGACTACTGCCAAACAACTGGATCCTTCTTTTTCAACTCGATGAATGATATCGTCCTGCAATCCAAATATATCAGCAAACTTGACGGGTTTGCCGGACTCGGTTGTCACATAAAATGCAGAGACTCTACTTTGAAATGTGGTAACCTCATATTCCTCCAGCAAGCTGGTTAAGAAAAAATAAAACCTTTGGTGGGCCTGATGGGTAAAGAACTTTGTATATGCTGTTCTGGAATACCCCGGCGAATCGCCGCTTTCCCTGACCAGTTTAGCACTCGTTAAAATTTTAAGCACTTTAGTCCGATTATCAATAGATATTCCATTACTTTCCGCCAGCGAAATGACTTTGGATTCCGGGCTGCGAAAGCGACAACGTTCATAATGCTGCTGCCCCTTACCTCTCCGAAAATAAGGGTGTTCGTCATCACTAACATGCTCAAGAATCGTTGGTTCTTTCTTCTTTTCGTATGCCTGTATTAAATGTTCGGGAGTCTCTTTGCATCCAAGACAAAGATAACGATTGGGCTCTTTTAAATGGGGATGATTGTGGACTTCCCTGGCTGATCTTATCTTTCCCGTTATCATGTCAATCGCCTGATTCATACTTAAATCGGAAGTTTTTTCTTTTGACACTGTTCATCATTCCTTATTCTGATACTTCATACTCCGAAGGATATCCCTGAAATCAAATAAAAGCCCTTAGGATCTTCATCCCAAGAGCTTGATTTCATTGTTGGTACCGGCGAGAGGACTCGAACCTCCACGGTTTCCCACTCGATTTTGAGTCGAGCGCGTCTGCCATTCCGCCACGCCGGCGTATTATAAGGTTGTTCAAAGTGCGGAAGACCAGACTTGAACTGGTACGGTAGTCACCTACCGCAGGATTTTAAGTCCTGTGCGTCTGCCGATTCCGCCACTCCCGCATAGTTAAGATGGAGGCGCCACCCAGACTCGAACTGGGGATAAAGCTTTTGCAGAGCTGTGCCTTACCACTTGGCTATGGCGCCATATATAAAAAATGGAGCGGACGACGGGAATCGAACCCGCGACCCTCGCCTTGGCAAGGCGATGCTCTACCGCTGAGCCACGTCCGCATATAAAAGACTGGGGATATAGGATTCGAACCTATGAGTGACGGAGTCAAAGTCCGTTGCCTTACCGCTTGGCTAATCCCCAATATTCAATTATTTAGATAAAAATGGGGCGATCGATGGGACTTGAACCCACGAATGCCGGAGCCACAATCCGGTGCGTTAACCCCTTCGCCACGACCGCCATAAATAAAATATTAAGTTGTTGAAAAAAAGTGGCAGGGGCAGCAGGAATTGAACCCACACCAAAGGTTTTGGAGACCTTTGTTCTACCTTTAAACTATGCCCCTAAATAGGTAAAACTGGTGGAGGCTGATGGATTCGAACCACCGAACTCGTCAGAGAACAGATTTACAGTCTGCTGCGTTTGGCCACTTCGCTAAGCCTCCATGTGGTGCCGGCGAGAGGACTTGAACCCCCAACCTACTGATTACAAGTCAGTTGCTCTACCAGTTGAGCTACACCGGCTCTTCAATTGTCAATATTACAATGGTGGCTCGGGACGGAATCGAACCGCCGACACGAGGATTTTCAGTCCTCTGCTCTACCGACTGAGCTACCGAGCCTTACACAAAATAAGTTAAATGGCGGAGCCGACGGGATTCGAACCCGCGGTCTCCTGCGTGACAGGCAGGCATGTTAGGCCTCTACACCACGGCTCCACACTAGGTTATTTCTGGGGTCCCCGAAAAGTAATCGGAATATGCTACAAAGCCATTCTTCACTTTTAGAGGATAAGTTGCGGGGGCAGGATTTGAACCTGCGGCCTTCGGGTTATGAGCCCGACGAGCTACCGGGCTGCTCCACCCCGCGTCAGTAAATATCTATGGTGGAGGCTGAGGGGCTCGAACCCCCGACCCTCTGCTTGTAAGGCAGATGCTCTCCCAGCTGAGCTAAGCCTCCAATGGGAAAAGACAAGTTCTATTGTACCAGATCATAACAGAGTAAATCAAGTCATGATTTTAAAGAAATGGTGACCCGTAGGGGATTCGAACCCCTGTTACCTCCGTGAAAGGGAGGTGTCTTAACCCCTTGACCAACGGGCCTAAATATTATGGCGGAGAGAGAGGGATTCGAACCCTCGAGACGCTTGTGACGCCTACACGATTTCCAATCGTGCTCCTTCGGCCAACTCGGACACCTCTCCAGATATAAGATCCCAGGAAGTAATGAAGTATATCTCGGAAGTATAACCTACTTCCTGGGAACTTGACTCCCCGAACAGGACTCGAACCTGTGACAACTCGATTAACAGTCGAGTGCTCTACCAACTGAGCTATCAGGGACCATTATGAAGTTTTCAAGCGTTTAATCGCTTGAAAACTGGATACGAAACGAAATTTGCGTGTTAGTTCTCTTGGAGTGCTCTTCACGGCTTGCTCAGCCTGACGCCACTCTTCCGAGTGATTTTTTGGATAAGCCCTCGACCGATTAGTACCTGTCAGCTCCATACATTGCTGTACTTCCACCTCAGGCCTATCAACCTCGTCGTCTTCAAGG
>NZ_KB895389.1 GCF_000374825.1 Paenibacillus sanguinis 2301083 = DSM 16941 | reverse complement strand
CAACTTAACACGTATCGCATGAAGGCCAGCATGAGCCGCAAAGGCAACTGTTATGATAATGCTTGTATAGAGTCTTTTCATAGCATTCTGAAGAAAGAGCTGATTTATTGCAAGCGATTTAAGACCAAGCAACAAGCCTACGATGAAATCTACCGCTATCTTGAGTTTTTCTACAATCGCAAACGGATCCACGGTTCACTAGGCTATTTATCACCGGTTCGTTTTGCTGCGCAGTTCAATAAGAGAAGAGTCGGTTAAAGAGTGTCCACTTTCTTGACAGAGGTCCACCTTTCCCGCTAAATCTGCGCTATCCTACGATTATCTGTTTATTGCAGGACTTTTTCCCGCTAAGTTAATTTGTACCCAAGGATGAATTTTTCACATAGAGAGATCTACCTGCGAAAATAAGTGATGGTTCCGTCTTTCATTTTCTTGTTCACCCACTTCAAGAGGGTAAAACGATATAGCAGGCGTGTTAAAGGGAACACCATGGTAAAACCGATAATATCAGTCACAAAACCAGGAATTAACAGCAACATGCCCCCAACAAACACACAAACGCCATCCAGTACCATACGCCCAGGAATTTGCCCGTTAGTCATTTGGGCTTTTGCATCAGCCAGCACTTTGCGACCCTCGAATTGCATCATCAACCCGCCGATTACAGAGGTTGCTAATGTCAAGAAAATTGTTTTGCCAACTCCCAATATTTCACCTACAAAGATATATCCCCAAAATTCCACAATCGGAATGACGACGATGAGAACGGCTATCCATTTACGCATATAAGGACTCCTTTTGAAAGCAACAATAGAATGTGAATGTTCCTGATAATTGTATTTTACCGCTACAACGCCGGATAATCAAAATTCACGGTGCAGCCGCCTCCGCAAATGCCGCATACCAGTCCGGGAAGGCCTTCTTGAATTGAACAGGCTTGAAGTCTTCACGACGCACTACGTAATGGGATGAAGACCCCTCAACGCATAGCGTCCCTTCCCCATTGTAAACCTCATAGCCGTAGATCGTCTTGACCCCACCATTGCTTACAATTCGAGTCTTAAGTATTACCTTATCCCCGTATCTTATACCACGTTTGTATTCAACCTTCATCTCGTGAACAGGAGATATGTAACCGGCTTGCTCCATATCAAAATAGTCAAAGCCCAACTGGCAAATCAGCGACAATCGTCCAACCTCAAACCACTCCAGATAATGAGAGTGATAAATAATACCCATCATATCGTATTCAAAATATCTCGGCTCAATGGCCACTTCACAGACCTGCATTCGTTTCGCTCCCTTCCCGGAATAGTTGTATTACTGGTATTCAGCCTGTAGGCAAAAAAAGCAATGGTCCCCCTTGCCGGGTGTTCCATTGCCTTTTTTATGATCGTCATAGACGATGATCATGTATGCTTATATGATCGACTACTTGCGGATTTGTCCGATTTTGATCAGGTTCGTCGAACCGGAACTTCCAAGCGGCACGCCAGCGGACAGGACAACAAGATCGCCTTCCTTAACCAGACCGGAGTCCAGGCCACCCTTCATTGCCTTGTCAAACATTTCATCGGTAGTCGCAGCTACTTCACCTTTCACTGGAGTCACTCCCCAGTTCAGAGCCAAACGACGGAGCGTTTGATCTGCTGTAGTTACCGCGATGATTGGCGCTTTCGGACGGTATTTAGATACCATACGGGCCGTATAGCCAGTTTCAGTCGAAGTAATGATTGCCTTGGCGTTCAATTCCAGCGCAGAGTTAGCTACAGCTTGACTGATCGCTTCAGTAACCGTTGTTTGTTGAGCATTGCTTTGTTTGATGAAGATTTCACGATATTCCAGTGCGGATTCCGCTTTTTCAGCGATGCGAGCCATCGTCAACACGGATTCCACTGGATATTTCCCGGCAGCCGTTTCGCCAGACAACATGATGGCGTCTGTACCGTCGAAGATCGCGTTCGCTACATCACTGGCTTCAGCGCGTGTAGGTCTAGGATTGCGTTGCATGGAATCCAGCATTTGTGTAGCGGTAATAACCGGTTTGCCCACACGATTACATTTCTCGATCATCCGTTTTTGGGCCAAAGGCACATCTTCGGCAGGAATTTCCACGCCAAGGTCGCCGCGGGCAACCATCAAGCCGTCGGAAACTTCCAAAATTTCATCAAGGTTATCTACACCCTGCTGGTTTTCAATCTTGGAGATAATTTGAATATGCGCCGCATTTTGCTTCTCAAGCAATTGACGAATTTCAAGCACGTCAGCCGCTTTACGAACGAAGGAAGCCGCAATAAAATCGATGCCTTGCTCGATACCAAACTGAATATCGCTAGCATCTTTCTCTGTGATGCCTGGCAGGGAAATATTCACGCCGGGTACGTTAACGCCTTTCTTGCTCTTGACAGTACCGCCGTTGACAATTCGGCATTTAATTTCAGTGCCTTGCACATCAACGACCGTCAGCCCAATCAATCCGTCATCGATCAAAATGGTCGAGCCCACTTCCACATCGTTAGGAAGCTCCTTGTACGTGATGGAAATGCGATCCTTGTCGCCAAGAATTTCTTCAGTGGTCAAGGTCAGGAATTCATCCTGCTCAAGCTCAATAGCTTCTTCCTTCAATTTGCCGGTACGGATTTCAGGACCTTTTGTGTCCAACAGTATGGCGATTGATTTCCCCAGCTCTGCACTCGCTTGGCGGATCGTCTTGATCCGGCCGCCATGCTCCTCAAAATCACCATGGGAGAAGTTCAAGCGAGCGACGTTCATTCCAGCCATAATCAGCTTCTTGATGTTCTCTAACGATTCACTGGAAGGACCGATAGTACATACGATTTTTGTTTTGCGCATTTGGGTTTCCTCCGTTTTAAATAGTTCTCTCTGTATAGTCTTTTCCAACAATTAAATTTACTATAGTTTTGTCGATTTGTATAGGAAGTTTATCATAAATTAACGAACATTGTGTGGATTCTCCATCTCAGGACTATCCCGAAGCTCCATTATATCCTAATAAGGACGAAAATAAACCGGGATAGTATTAATGCTCCGTACTAACGGGAGTCTCTGTCGGAGCATCGGTAGCATCATTCGACACCTCAGGCGCCTCCACCAGTTCTTCCGCGACATCTTCCTGCGGCATGGCTGCTACTTCAGCGACCTCTTCCGCATGTCGTGCAACAGGAGGTTCAGCCTTCGGCGCCACCGCAAACTTGCCAATTTTCCGGAATTTCAAATAACGATCCTCTACCAGCTCGTCCGGGTTCATAACAGACAATTCTTCAAGATGCCGCAGCAGTCCGTTCTTGATCGCTTTCGCCGCAGCCTCATAATCCCGGCCTGCTCCGCCGCGAGGCTCGGGAATAATCTCCTCAATCACTTCCATATCCAGCAGATCCTGAGCCGTAATCTTCATCGCTTCCGCCGCTTGATCGGCCTTGGAAGCATCCTTCCACAAAATTGAAGCGGCTCCGTTTGGAGAAATAACGGAATAAATGGCATTCTCCATCATCAGCACACGGTTGCCAACGCCCAGAGCCAGCGCTCCTCCGCTGCCGCCCTCGCCAAGAACGACACAAATGACGGGCACCCTGAGCATAGACATATCCCGCAGGTTGCGGGCGATGGCTTCAGACTGCCCTCTCTCCTCAGCTGTGATGCCAGGGTACGCCCCCTTCGTATCGATAAATGTAATAATCGGACGGCGGAACTTCTCCGCCTGCTGCATCAGACGCAGCGCCTTGCGGAAGCCTTCCGGGTGCGCGCTTCCGAAGAAACGGGCAATGTTGTCCTTCGTATCCTTGCCTCGCTGTTGACCGATCACCGTTACTGGCATTCCTTCAAGCTTGGCCAACCCTCCAACAACAGCAAGATCATCGCCGAATACCCGGTCTCCGTGAAGCTCGATAAAGCCTTCAAAGATCAGGCTAATCATATCCAGCGATGTTGGGCGTTGATGGTCACGGGCCAGATGCATCTTTTGAGAAGGCGTAATATTGCTATAGATTTCTTCCTCCAGCTGCCGATAACGCTCTTCCAAACGCGCGATTTCCTCCGTGAAATCGATCCCTTTCTCAGTGCCGAATTGCTCCAGCTCCTGAATCTTCTCGCGCAGTTTGACAAGAGGTGTTTCAAAAGGCAATTCGCCCGCCATTTATGCCCCTCCCTTCACGCCGTGCAAATCTAGCAATTTAGCCAGTGTAGCTTTCATTTCCTTGCGGTGAACAACCAGGTCCAACTGTCCATGCTCCAGATTGAATTCCGCCGTCTGGAAATTGTCCGGAAGCTTCTGGCGAATGGTCTGCTCGATGACAATTCTTCCGGCAAACCCGAAGACAGCTCCGGGCTCGGCCACAATAATATCGCCAAGCATAGCAAAGCTGGCCGATACGCCACCCGTGGTAGGGTCCGTAATGACCGAGATATACAGCCCTCCCTGCTCACTCAGACGAGCCAAGGCAGCGCTTGTCTTGGCCATCTGCATCAAGCTAAGGATGCTCTCCTGCATCCGCGCTCCGCCTGAGGTTGAGAAGATAATCATCGGCAGGCGCTTCTCCGTGGCCGCCTCTACTGCGCGGGTAATCTTCTCACCCACAACGGATCCCATACTGCCGGAGAAGAAGTCAAAGCTCATGATCGCCACAATGGCAGGGAAGCCTCCGATGGTCCCCTCTCCGGTCACTACCGCCTCTCTCAAGCCAGACTTCAGCGTCTGCTGCTCCAGCTTGCTGGCATAACCCGGAAATTCCAACGGGTCGACGGAGATCAGGTCTGCATCATATTCCTTGAAGCTACCCTCATCCAGCGTAAAACGTATCCGCTCCAGCGCGTTCAGCCGCATATGGTGCCCGCAAGCCGGACATACCTTGTAATTCTTCTCCAACTCTTTGCTGTATTGAATGGAGCCGCAATGGCTGCATTTATTCATCAGACCTTCCGGAATCTCGCGCTTTGGACGGTCAGAAGTCGCCGTATTGTCTTCGCTGCCGGTGCGCCCTGAAGGAATGGTCGCGTATTTTCTTTTCTTCTGGAACAAATCTTTGAACACAACTACACCTCTTCAGCCGTTTATTTATAGGCCTCATCTGTTGCAGCAGGATGCATTTGGCCTCCTGAAATCTGCCGTTCTCGTATCTTGCCTTGTCTACATGCTCAAACATGTTCAAAAAGTCAGATTATCAGCACCAAAGCCTATGCTTCCGATGTGCGTTTTTCATAACGCTTGAGGTTTGGATAAAGCTAGGGATAAGAAGCGGAACTTACGTATCGGGTACGTGAGCTTTAAAATATTTCTGGAAGAAACACGCTTCGAAAGCCATAGCCAGGCCGGCTGAATTCATGATTCAATGCCGAATCTACTTCCGAAAGCCGCTTCGTGATCAAAAGATGACTTTTTGAACTCCCGCTAAGGATGTAAAATCGAATTTAATACTTCTTGTACTTCCTCCAGTTCCCCGGAAGGAACCAAAATCTCAAACTGTTGCTTGGATAAATTAACAGGACGTGTTCGGACAAGAAATCCTTCTTCCGTCAGTTTCGTTTGGATCATATCGGCAACCTTGACGGTTGGCGCAATATATATGACAGTCCACATGCCCTTTAAAAGCCCCCTAACCTCATCTTCGAACCCGTATAATAGAGTAATGATAACATAATTTTCAAATTTCCCGCAACAAAGGGACCTCTTCGTGAGGAGGGTTCAGATGGACATCATTGACCCGTCGGGCTAATCTGTAGCGTTCGGCGGATCGGCCGGAGTGTAGGCCGCCGCATGCTCATTCTTATGGGCAATGCGGGCAGAAGCCGCAGCAGCAAGCCCTGCAACCAGATCGTCGAGGAAGACGTGAATTCTCTCGCCTTTATTATTTAGTTTGCCGATGATTCCCGGCTTGACCTTGTCCAAGTAACCAAAGCTCGTCAGCCCAATCATTCCGAATACATTGGTAATGCCCAGCGCCAGCGTCTCGTCGACGCCATAAAGCGGCTCATCGGCACCCATGATAGCCTGAAGCGGCTCGGGAAGCAGCTGTTGCTCCGCGAGTTCATCAAGGGCAATGCCCGTAAACAATGTATATTGAACTTCTCTTTTTTGCAATATAGCCTTCACGCTTTCCAAACATTGCTGGATAGTCAGATCCTGATGATACGGGATTTGCAGCGAATACACAATCCGGGCAATTTCCTCCAGCTTCACCCCTCGACGAAGCAACCAGCTTTGGGCTAATTGATATGACATGCGCATCTTCCTCCTTTAGACTTCCCCCTTGTAGACTTGCACCAAGGTCTCTTCCGCAAATCCGCATTTCCCCACGATGATTGGCTTCTGTTCTATCGTGTTCCTAAGTGTATGCGCATGTCTGGCAAAATGTTCGTCAAAAAGCCCGCCCTTGCCGGTAAAGGCATAAGGACAGGCTGGTCCATCGCTATTTAAGCTTAACTGTCTCCGGGCCAAGCATCTGCTCCATTTCGCGGAACAAGGCCGGCGAAGGCTTGATGCTATAGCGTTCGGTCAAGGCAAGCAGCTTGCCGGTGTTCTCGTAAAAGAGCACCGTCCCGACCGGCCCGTGGTGCTGCTCCAGCAGCAGCTTGAGCCGGTCTAGCAGGCGCGGGTTCTCCGCCGCCGCGGCCGTGATCTTGATGAAGACGCGCTGCGGCGCCGTCTTCTGCGTACCCGCGCCGGACGCCGTCGCTGCGGCGCGCACAGCCCCGCCGGCGCTTGCCCCCGCCGCCGGCGCGCGTTCTGCTGCGCGCCCCTCCGGCTGGCGCGCAGCAGAGGTCCGCCTGCCGCCCCGGCTTCCGGCGGCGGCTCCAGCTGCACCGCGCCCGCGGGTCAGGCCGCGGCGCAGCTGGGCCAGGCTTTGCTCGCTGAGCGGGGCCACTTCGTCGGCCAGCAGCTTGAAGCCCTCGTCCTGCAACTGGACGGTAGCGCGCAACGCGAGCAAAGCCCCCTTGCGGACATGAGCGGCCGAGCGCCGCCATACCTCAGGGAACAACACCACCTCGCAGCGTTCGATCTGGTCCTCCAGTTCCACGAAGGCCATCGCCTTGCCCTGCTTGGTTGTAATCGCTTTGACGGAGACGACCATCCCCGCCACCAGCGTCCGGCTCTCGTCAGCAGCCTCGGCCAGATCCATCAGCCGCTCCACGCCATCTCCCTCCAGAAGCTCGCTGAAATCGTCCAGCGGGTGCCCGGACAGGTACAGGCCCAGCAGCTCCCGCTCCAGATCAAGCTGCTCTCCGGCCGAAAATTTCGGGATATCCGGATACTCGATCTCCCAGTTCGGCGACTCTACAAAATCAAAGAGCTGAATTTGCAAATCATCCCGTTCCTTGCGCCATTTCAGGGCCGCATCCACCGTTTCATCCAGCATCGCCAGCAATTGGGCCCGGTGCCCCGGCAACGAGTCAAAGGCCCCGCCCTGAATCAGCGATTCGATGACCCGCTTGTTGCAGGTTCTTAAGTCAACCCGTCGGCAGAAATCGAGCAGGCTGTCGAACGGACGCTCCTGCCGTTCCCGAAGAATGCTCTCAATCGCCTGGGTGCCGACGTTCTTGATCGCGGCCAACCCAAAGCGAATGACGCCTATGAAGAACTCGTCATCTGCTTCACCGTTTGGCACGGGGCCTTCTCCAGCCCGAGCTTGGGGGGTGAACAGCACCTGGCTCTCATTTACGTCTGGCGGCAGCACGGTAATGCCCATTCTCCGGCACTCTACAATATATTCCGCCACCTTCCGATGACTACCCATCACGGCCGTCAGCATCGAGGCCATGAAATGCACCGGATAATGCGCCTTGAGATAGGCGGTCTGGAACGCCAGCACGCCATAGGCGGCGGCATGGGCGCGCGGAAAGCCGTAATCGGCAAAGCGCACAATCATATCGTATACTGCATCGGCCTCCGCCTCGGTATAGCCCTGCTGCTTGCTTCCGCTAACGAAATGTCCGCGCTGTTCGTCAAGCACTTCACGTTTCTTCTTGGACACCGCTCGCCGCAGCAGATCAGCTTCACCCAGCGAGAAGCCTGCCATCCCGGAGGCGATCTGCATAATTTGCTCCTGATACACGATGATGCCGTACGTATCCTTGAGAATCGGCTCCAGATCCGGATGCGGATACTCCACGCTGATCTGCCCGTGCTTGCCAGCGATATACTTAGGGATGAACTCCATCGGCCCCGGGCGATACAAGGCGAGCAGAGAGATAAGATCCTCAAACACCGACATTTTCATTTCCTTTAATACCCGGCGCATTCCTGGAGATTCAAGCTGGAATACCCCGGTTGTCTCCCCGCGTCCCAGCATGTCATAGGTCAACGGATCATTGTCAGGGATATCCCGAAAATCCAGGCTTTGCCCGGTTTGCTCCCGAATCCAGTGCAGGGATCGCTCGATGATTGACAAGGTGCGCAAGCCAAGGAAATCCATTTTCAGCAAGCCAATGGCTTCCAGGTTCTCCATCGAATATTGCGTCAGTGCAATCTGCTCCCCGCCGGCCTGAAGCGGAACGGCATCTGTGAGCGGATCACGCGAGATCACAACGCCTGCAGCATGGGTTGAGGCGTGGCGTGGCATACCCTCTACCTTCTTCGCCATGTCCAGCAGTCGCTTGACCCGTTCGGAGGTCTCGTACAATGCCTTCAGGTCAGGGCTTTCCTTCAAGGCGCGCTCGATGGTCATCCCCAGATTGCCGGGAATCAGCTTCGCGGTCTTGTCCACCTCGCCAAACGGCACATTTAAGGCGCGGCCCACATCGCGAACCGCCGCGCGCGCCGCCATCGTCCCGAAGGTAATGATCTGGGCAACATGCTCGGCTCCGTATTTCTGGACCACGTAAGCAATAACCTCATCCCGCCGCTCATCACTGAAGTCGATATCGATATCCGGCATCGTAATTCTCTCAGGATTCAGGAAGCGCTCGAACAACAGATGATATTTCATTGGATCCACATCGGTAATCCGCAGCACGTAAGCCACCAGGCTGCCTGCGGACGAGCCTCGACCCGGCCCGGTAACAATGCCGCTTCGATGGGCAAATGCAATAAAATCCCAGACAATCAGGAAATAATCGGAAAAGCCCATCCCCGCAATGACGCCAAGCTCATAATTCAACCGCTGTTCCAAGCGCTCCCGCTCGGATGGGTCCTGCCAGCTAGGCAAATGGCTATAGCGATCGACCATTCCCTTCCTGCACAGCTCCAGCAAATAGCTTTCGGCAGTCAAACCTTCGGGAATCGGCCGGTAAGCCGGCAGAATATGGCGATCAAACTCCAGTTCCAAATTGCAGCCCTCTGCAATGGTTTCCGTATTGGCATAGGCAGTTGGCAAGTGGGGGAATAACGCAGCCATCTCCTCAGCGGTTTTGAGATAAAGCTGATTGGTATTCATCTTCAGCCGCTGCTCGTCATCCACGGTCTTGCCCGTCCCGATGCAGATCAATACGTCCTGAACGTCCGCATCGTCGGCGCTCAAATAATGCACATCATTAGTCACGACCAGCGGAATGCCCGTTTCTTCGGCCAGCTTGACGAGCAGAGGGTTCACCTTCTTCTGCTCCGGCAGCCCATGGTCCTGTAATTCTAGGTAAAAATCAGCTCCGAACACCTCGCGGCAACGCAAAGCGGCGCGCTTGGCTTCCTCTTCATGACCTCGCAGCAGATGGTACGGCACCTCGCCGCCCAGACAGGCACTCAGGCAGATCAAACCTTCGCGATGCTGGCTAAGCACCTCCCAATCGATGCGCGGCTTATAGTGGAAGCCTTCCAGATGACCGATAGAGCACAGCTTCATCAGATTACGGTAACCAACTTCATTCTTGGCAAGCAAAATCAAATGATGAATCGGTTGGTCCTGACGGCTGCCGCGCTCCTTGCGCGAACCTGAGGTGAAGTAGGCCTCACAGCCAATAATGGGCTTAATGCCGTGTTTCTTGCACAATTTATAAAAAGGAACCGCACCGTACATTACCCCGTGATCCGTGAGCGCCAGTGCCTTCATCCCGGACGCGGCAGCTTTCGCTACAAGCTCTTCAAGCCGTGCCGCGCCATCCAGCAAGCTATACTCGCTGTGTACATGCAGATGAACAAAGCCATTCATACGGACGATCCCTCCTGTTATCTATTCACTTTCCAGTACACTTCTATTTAAATATTTTATCATACATGTCCATCACACGCCCATACAATGGTATAAGTACGAGTTCAAAAAGTCGGATTTGCAGGACCGAAAAGATTCGATGAAGCTAAGGACTGAGTAGCGGAGCTACACGTATTCTGAGAAGACGACTTTTTGAACATCATCTAAAAGCAATCGGACAAACCGCTGGAAAGGGGAACTGATACGTGAGCAGCTTTTTAACCAAATCCGTGATGGATTTCTTTATCGCCTTCGGCATTGTTGTGGGAGGGGCTATGGTTGGAGGCATCGGGGCCGTCGTCTCATTGCAGCCCCCAACACATACCATGCTGGATATCGCTGACCGGATCAAAATATGGGCATTGGCCGCTGCGGTGGGCGGAACCATCGACCCGATGCGGGTCATTGAGAGCAACTTCTTCGACGGTAATTTATCTCCCGCCATCAAGCAAATTTTGTACCTGCTCTTCGCCTTTCTGGGCGCTCACTCCGGATCAGAGCTGGTCCGCTGGATGTGTGGAGGAGGCAAAGGATGAAGCCGCCCAAGCAGCCGGAGCCGGGGGCTAACGGCTTTCGCCGGTTCATGCAGCTAGCCGCTGTGTTTATTCTCGGCATGGTAGCGGGCAGCGTCGCATACAATGTGATTTACCAAGCCAGCTATAATCAGCTCTGGATCGAGAACAAGGACCTGACCATCCAGTTGCATCAGGCGGAGGAAGACAATCGCACCTTGAAAAAATACAACAGGCAATCCACGGTAATCAAGGAGATTAAGGTACGGGTGGAAGAGCGCGATCCTCCGCTGGATTCCCTCGCGGTGAAGGAGGTGGCCAAGCAACTGCACGAGGAGCTTGAGGTGCTTCGTGGACGCAATATGTTCGATATCGACTCCGATGCCAAGATGGCGCGGACCTTGCTTAATCGGAAAATCTATACTGTGCGCGAGAAGGAATATAGCATCCAGATCAAAACGATGCTCGTTAGTGAGGGAGTATTGCAGGTTTGGGTGGACATGAGGCCATACGTTCGGCCGTAATAGAGCGGCGGCTTGTTCATAAAGCGCCGCTCTGGCCAATTCATCGCCCGTAGCACGATCCGGCGGATGTCCCTCCGCGGCATTTCGTGCTAGAATTAGGGCAAATAGGGATGGTCTGCAAGGAGGTCTTCAGGATGATAGAAACGATTCAATACATATTGTATAGTCTTTTAATTTTCTCCTGCTTAAGCTCTCTATTCTTCAGCTTTAAATCCCGCCGTTCTCTGGAACCGGCTACCCGGGCGCTGGCCGGAGCCAAAATGAACATCAGCATGGGTCTCATGCTCATCATCCTGGCATTAATTCAAATGCTCCTATTCACCGGCTCGACACTTCGCGTTGTCATCGGGGCGATATTCATGGTGCTGGGCGCGTTCAATATCTTTGCCGGTATCCGCAATCACGGCATGTATTCCCGTCAGAAGCAAGGGTAACCCAAGGCCAGGCCTCACGTAGCAGCTCCATATGGGCTCTCTGGCAACTTGATAGGTTCACCACACCTAAAAGCGCCCTGCCAACAGGTCCTTTATGATCGGACTAATGGCAAGGGGCTGATTATCAATCAGGCTTATTGGATCGGTCAAGCATGATCAATGGATTGCAACGTCATGGCTGCTTTTGAGATTAACATCTCCTGGTAAGTCAGCATAATTTCCAGCTTGCATGCCCGGCGGCTCATCTCCAACACCAACGCACTGATAATCACCGGGTTCTCGATCTGTACGGGGCGAATGAAATACGAGGTGACGTTATCCACAACGAAATCGCCACCGCTGGCATCCTTCGCCACTCTTAACCCTGCTTGGGTCATCAATGAAGTCAAAACACCATGTGAAATGGTCCCAAGGTCCGTGGACATCTGCGGTGTGATCATCCCGCGAAAAAACAGCTTGCCTTCTGCATCCCGCTCCTCGGCAAACCCGTTCCACATCAGATGCTCGAACGTCTCGCCAAGCTGCGGCTGGTTGCGGACATCCCGCATCGCATGCAGCACCTCCCGGCGGGTCACAGACGAGACAAGCTTGCGGTTGCGGTCCACTACAGGCAGGAAATCAATGCCCTCCCAGACCATGATCTGGGCCGCCGATGCCAGCGAGGTTTGCAGGCCAACGGTAATCGGATGGCGAGTCATACACTTCTCAATGGTCTGATCGCCGTTCAACTCTTCAACATTCTTGCGGCTGACAATACCTATGACCCGATTCCATTCGTCTACTACCGGAAAATGTAGACTTCCCGTCTCCAGTGAAAGCTGGTCGAAATCAGAAATATTGCTGGTCGCTTTAAGCATATTAACGCGTGGCTTGCGGGCTACGATATCCTCCACGAGCATGATCTTCTTCTTGATCAGGCGATCAAATAACGCCCGGTTAATCATGGAGGCTACCGTAAATGTGTCGTGTCTCGAAGAGATAATCGGCAAGGCCAGCTTATCGGCCAGTGCCTTGACTTCACGGCTCGTCCCGAATCCCCCGGTAATCAGCACCCCGGCCCCTTGCTCCAAGGCCAGAGAATGCGCATTATCGCGGTTCCCGACAATCAGCAGACTGCCCGCATCGATGTATCGGGCCATCGCATCGATCTTCATGGCGCCGATAACATACTTGTGCAGAGTCTTGTCCAGGCCTTCCCCTCCACCAAGGACATGTCCTTCTACAATATCTACTACATCGCCGAAGCTCAATTGATCGGAAATATTTCTCGGCTTCTTCTCTACACGAACTGTGCCAATCCGTTCCTTCGTGATGACAATGCCGAGATTCTCCGCTTCCTTGACCGCGCGGTAGGCCGTCCCTTCACTGACGCTCAGCGCCTTGGCCAGCTTACGTACGGATATCTTCGTCCCGATCTTCAATCCTTCGATATGCTGAAGCAACTGCTCGTGTTTAGTTACGCTTTCTTCCGGCCCCTCCAACTGTTATACCCCCTTACCCGAATCTGTACTAATCTGTTTCTATTATACACATTCAGGCGCAAGTCAGCCAGACCGTAGACAGAACAAGTAAGGAGAACAAAATTTCCGGCATCCCGGACTGCTTCGCAGTCATGGCAGTCGGGGGCAATCAAGATTGCACCGGGACGAATCCACGGTAATCCAGCGACCATAGGAATCAGCAAAACTCCATACAAAAGCATCGGCCCCAAACGCTGCCTGCCTTGCCTGCCCGCCCCCATTGGAGCAGCGGGATGATGATCATCGCCCAACCCCCATGTTGATTGGGAGTATAGCCTTTGATCCTCAAGCGATTTATCACTCCTTCCAGATGGTAGCAAGCGCAAATTATCGATATTGTAATCGTCCTTACTCCCCGGTCCAGTGACTTCTGTCACTGGATTATTGACGGCTTGCGCAAACATAACAGCGAAAAATACCGGTCCCGTTTTTCTTGTGATTTGTATCACATTTGCATCTGAACCCCTTGATATAATGAGTGCGAATCATTCATTTTATCTATTCAGGAGGGACTCATATGAGCCAATTCAAAGTGACTGTCAATGCTACGGAATATCCGCCGCAATTGAAACATAAGACTATTTTTTCCGCCTACAATTCCTTGCGGCCGGGAGAAGCCATGTTGCTTATCAATGACCATGATCCAGTACCGCTGCGCTTCCAATTTGATGCTTTGCATCCCGGCGCGTTCACCTGGGAATATATCGAGCAAGGCCCGGCCATGTTCCAAGTGAAAATCGGCAAAAATTAAATAAGGAGACTTCAGAGCTATGGCTACCGTTACCATCATCAACGAGAAGACGATTCAAATTGCCGTACAGCTTGAAGATGCGCTGGCCATGCTGGCTGAGGCGGAAAATCATTTGGAGCAGTATGCGGATGAAATTTTGACGATTGCCGACAAGATGCCCGAATTTCAATATACGTACTTCTGCTTCTACGCCTACGACACCGCGACCTTATTCGAGAAGATGCTCGGGGTCGATCCCAAGCAATATTTATCCTTTTCTCTCGACGCGCCCGACTCTTTTTTCTATACACTGTATGGGGGCATGAAGGGTCTAAGCGGTGCGGCCAGACTCTGCCGCGCACTCACCCCCGAGTAAACTGGAGCATTTAAGAAAAACATCTATTGATGTACCATCTTTGAAGCCAGACCACGTTAAGCGGTAGTTTTTCTTGCGATTATAGAATTGTTCGGCTCCGCTGAAAACTTATAAATTCTATAATCTTAAAAAAACAGCAAGCGAGAAGGCACTTCCTCTCACTTGCTGTTTTTGCCATATCGATCTGTAAGTGTATAGCTGACTCAAACATGCTCGCGTTGCTCACCACGTTCCTGCCACTGAAGCTGCCATTCCCGGTATTTGGCACGCCGGATTTTATCCAATTCCCGCTGCTTCTCTTCACTGACGCCAAGAATGAAATATAGATGAGCACCGATCACCAGGAAGGCAAATCCTGCCCACACGGCTCCAAACCAGGATACAAACCCTGCTCCCGGCTCAAAGGAAATTAAGGGCAATGCGTAAACCAGCATGGCCAAAGCCAGAATTAAGTAAATGACATTTTTCCATTTGCTTGTTCTCTTTACAGTCTTCATCTTTCGCAGCTCCTTCATTTCATAGAGTAGAAGATTACAGATTGCCTTGTCTCTTCTATCTCTATGAACCAAGCTGCAAGAATATGAGAGAAAGCTGCAAACTCATTTCAAAAATGTTGGTTCGGCTTGTTTTTTTAAGCTTCCCCTCCATACAAATGCTGCAAGCTATCGGTTATAATTTTGTTAACATCCTGAATAATGACACTAAGCTTCTGCTCGGCATCAAACAATCGGCGGATATTGAGATTGAGGCTGAGCACTTCAAACAGCTTCTCCATCTGCTCCATTTCCTCTTGCGAAGGCATGTCTCCGGACATCATCCGCTGCTGTACCTCGGTCTGACGAGCACGGAAATTGTCCAGCATTTGCTTGCTTTCAGGGTCCGCATCAACCAGCTTCATGGCGGCCGTAATCTCCGTTACCTCCCGGCTATCCTTCAGAGCCGCTGCCAATTCATGTGCTTTGTCGTAAATATTCATATAATCTCCTCCTCTAAATGATTAGTTAACAAAAACTTAGTTAGTCAAAAGCATAAAGATGGCCTGGAACAAGCCTATGATGCCACCCAGCACCGCTCCCAACCACGTGATTGCTCGAAATTCTTTCCCTGAAATGCCTAAAATAATTTCCTCAAGGCGTTCGACCGGAAACTTCTTGACCTGCTCCTCCACAAGCTGAGGTAATCCCACCGCCTGGATCACCGCGGGAATAACGCTAGCAGCAAAGGTTAACACCCGCTCGGTCAGCCGGGGAATTCCGGCCGCCGCTTGCTCCCGCCAAGGTTCAACGAATGCGCTCACCTTGAGTTCCTCTACCCGAGTGATCCAATTGTAAATCGGCCATTGTCCGATATGCTCTTCCAGCCATTTCCCGGCTTCCTGGCCCGTCACGACCCCCAGCAATTCCGCCGCCGGCAATTCCCCGTACTGCTGCATTCTGGCTTCGATCGCCTGCGCCGTTTTGTCCAGAGTTTGCTTGCTGCGCAATGCTTGCACAGCTGCGGGTGTTATTTTCTGCACCAGCTTTTCCTCGTCCACAAAGATGGCAGCCATCGTTCCGAGGAACCCTCCGGTTTTGTCCATCATGCCGGAAGCCAGTCTGGACAGCATCCGCTGTCCGCCGGCGGATAGAAGCTCTTCTTCTGCCACCCGCAGCAGTTCCCCTGCCAAGACCGCACTCCAGACCTTGCGATTCTCTTCGGACCAGCCGGGGACCAGCTGTTTAAGAGGAATGCTCTTGGCATCGGACTGCTCCCACCAGGACTGGAAGCCTCGCAAAGCCGCTTGTCTGGCGCCATTCGCCAGGTTAATCTTCAGCGCCTCCAATTCAGCTTCACTCCATATCCGCAAAGCCGCTTCCTTCACGGTTAAATCGCTATTGCTTAGTTCCCCGAACCAGCCCTGTACTTTATCCTCTAGCCGCTGACGGAACGCCGGCCGCAATACCGTCTCCTGCAATCCTTCGACCGTAACCAGATATTCGGACACCACCTTCCCCAGCGAGAGGGCGATATCATCACGCCGTTTGGGAATGAGGCCCGGTGTGAACGGAACATGAAGCTTGCCAATATGTACAGCATTCCTTGGATGGAACAACATCTTAATTGCGAAGTGATTGGTGACCCCGCCGACGAATGCCGCTACCAGGATGCTCACCAATATGTATAGCCAGTCCTGCACCTTTCCTCCTCCTTCTGTCTTGTACACTGAAGAATTGTGACGTCTCCCGCCCAGACTAAGGCAAAAACGGGCATAGGTTAATCACCAAGGATTCTATGTCCTCATATGATACATTACATGCATTTTACGCAGATGATCTTTACTTGCATCCAGGACCCCAGCTTAGCTTGGAAGGAGATCCACTACATGCCCTCCAGAAAAATAACGATTCAGATCATGAGTCCGGGCCTGCTTGAAGATGACGTTCTTGTACTTGGAGATACTCTGATCAAGCAATGGAGAATTCCCGCTCATCTTCCGCTCCTGCTTACCTTCGGATCATTCCGACACCGTGTCAGGGTCGTTCCATTATCCCGTTCCGATGGAATCCGGCTTGGCTCGGGTCTCGCAAAGAAAATGGGCATTCAGCCAAAATCCACACTGCGGCTGATCTACCGTCCCCATTCCTCGACCCTTCAGCTTGGGCCGCTGCTGGGCATCCTGCTCAGCCAGGACTTTGCGGGCAATCCGGAACGGCCTTTCGGGCAGATGACGCTGTTTTGCCGGGAGCTCGTCAATGCCTGCTCGCGTCAAGGGGTATACGTGTACTTCTTCACCCCCAATCATATCGGCAAAAGCTCGGGCCAAGTGACGGGATGGGTCTACAGCAACGGATGGAAGCAGACTCAATTGCCAGCGGCAGATGTATTCTACAACCGGCTGAATTCACGGAAGCTGGAGAATAAACCTAGCGTACAGCATTTTATGAAAGAAGTAAAATCTCGCTATGGCAGCTATTTCTTCAATGAGAAGTATCTCGACAAGAATGAAGTATTTGATGCCATTGAGCGGGACGGTTCCATTCAACGCTATTTGCCGGAATCTCACCTGTTTCGGAACTACGCGATGCTGAAAATGATGTGCGGCAAGTATCCAATCATTTTTCTCAAGCCGATCAAGGGCAGCCTGGGCAAAGGTATCATTCGTATCTCCCGGCTTGAGGGAGGTACGTACCAAACCCTGACGGCTCAAGTCGGAGGCACGCGCCGACAGACTTATCCCAACCTCACAAAGCTGTTTCAATCGTTGTCCGGCAAAATGAAAACAACCCGTTATCAAATCCAGCAGGGTCTTCACCTCATCGAAGTGGATCACCGGCCGGTGGATTTTCGTGCGCTTGTGCAGAAGAATTTATCTGGAAAGTGGAACACAACCTCCATCGTAGCACGGATCGCCGGGAGTCAGCACTTTGTATCCAACCTGGCACGCGGCGGTAGCTTGAGTACCGTCAAGGAGGCTATTGCGCGCAGCCTGCTGCCTGCTGGAATCAAGAGCAAGGTCGGGGCCAAGCTGAAAAACGCCGCTCTGGATATTGCTCAAAGCGTAGACGCCCATATCCCTGCCCATTTCGGAGAATTCGGCATTGATTTGGCCGTAGATATGAGCGGGCGGGTATGGCTGCTGGAAGTCAATTCCAAGCCATCCAAGAACGATAATACTCCGATGGGCGAAGGGAAAATTCGCCCTTCGGTCAAGCAAGTGATTGAATATACCCGCTACCTCGCAGGCTTCTAAGGAGGGAACCTTCATGAAGAACCATCCGCAAGGCACCATTGGAATTCTCGTATCCGAAAGCGGAGGCCCATTCCCGTTCGCAGAGTCTGCCTTCTGCCGAAAATTATGCACCATCGGCGAAAGACAAGGCCTATGTGTATATGTCTTCTGTCCAGCCTGGATAACAGGTGGCAATGCGGGGGGAATTCAAGGCTATACTACCCAGCGGGGAACCTGGGTTCGCAGGCGGTTTCCACGACCTGATATTATTTATGACCGCTGTCTGATTCATGACCGCAAGCAGCAATTACGCAAGCATCAGCTGCTCTCCCGGCTCGCCGCCGAGCATCCGTTCATTTGTCTGACCCGGGGACTCGCAGGAAAATGGGCCGTTTATCAGGCCCTTCGCCAATGCCCGAAAGCAGTCCCTTATCTCCCGGAGACCGAAATCTATGATGGGCCTGCTCAACTAAGAGAATGGCTTCAAGCCCATGATGGCGAGGTATTTCTGAAGCCCCGCAATGGCACTCATGGAAAACGAACCTTGTACGCCAAACTACAGCATCCAGACGGGGAACTTAGGGTTATCGGGCGCAGCGGGCGCAATTCAATATTCCGCCGACGGTTCTCTTCGCAGCAGGAAGGCTTGAAATGGGTAGACCGGTTCATCGGCAAACGCCCTTTCTTAATCCAGCCCTACCTGCAATTGAACAGTGCTGGAGGCGAGCCGTTTGACGTCAGGGTGCTGATGCAGAAAAATGCCACAGGGGTATGGAGTCTAACAGGGATGGCTGTGCGCGCAGGCCAAAAGCACTCCCTCACCTCGAACCTGCATGGCGGGGGAACCGCTCATCAGGCCTTGCCGTTCCTGGTTCGGGAGCTTGGCGAGACAGACGGCAAAGCCGCCGTAACCGCCATTCGCAAGCTGTCCTTCTTGATACCGGAGTATCTGGAGACCCGTTTCGGCCGGCTGGCAGAACTTGGCCTCGATTTTGGTGTCGACCGCCAGGGCTGCGTGTGGGTGCTGGAGGTCAATTCCAAGCCCGGACGATCCTCGTTCTTCCATATCGGTGACCCGGAAAGCGCCAGAAAGTCGCTGGAAAATCCCATTTTCTATGCCCGCCACCTGCTGCTGAGCAAACCCTGAAAACGTTTAGGAGGATAAAATCCATGAGTTTGACTTTTTGCAACGTCCATTTCACGCAGGCTCCCGAACGGGTCGTCTACGTGTCAGGGGCTCTAATGAAGAACCTCAAGCTGTCGGGGAAGAAGTCGGTTCATCTCAGATTGGGGGGAGAACGGGTTCCCGCCGCTGTCAAACGCATCAACAAAGCCGGAAAACACCTGTATCTGGCTAACGGAGTACGCAAGGGCATCAAAATTCCCAAGCCAGGTGGCGTATACCTTCGCAGTCTTCAAGAGGGAGAGGTGCAGATCGGCCCGCTGATCGGCGTTCTGTCCGACGGGCCTACCTCGTCGCAGACGAATCCGTTCGGTTCACGGACCGGCTTCATTAAGCAGCTTCTCCGACAAGGCAGCCGCATCTCGTACATCTTTGCCTTCACCCCAAGGGATATCAACTGGGAGGACGAAACGGTGAACGGCTACTTCCTGAATGAATCCGGGCGTTTCATCCGCAAGCGTGTGCCGCTTCCTGATGTGGTATATAATCGATTGCCCAGCCGCCGGGCCGAAACGACCAATCCGATTAACCAATTAAGAGAACGATTTGTAAGGCGGAGAATTCCTTTCTTCAATTGGAGCTTCTTTAATAAATCCGATATTTACCGACTGCTGGAGAAAGATCCCACTGTAGGCCGTTATGTGCCTGAGTCCATTATGAGTCCCTCCTCGGAGCAAATTAAGGAAATGCTGGAACAGCACTCGCTGATTTATTATAAGCCGAATAGTGGAAGTCTCGGCAATGGGATCTACCGCTTATCCTATATTCCCAAGAGCGGATATTATGCCAGATACCGAAAAAATGGGCGCAATGCCTTGCTCCGCTTCTCGTCCTTCGCAAGTCTGATGAGGACGCTGCAAGCCCGCCATGGCCGCTCGCTGCGGGGATATGTCGCCCAGCAAGGCATCCGGCTCATCGAGATTGACGGCTGCCCGATCGACTTCCGCTTCCATATGCACAAGAACGGCAGGAATCAGTGGGCTGTCGTCGGAATCGGCGCGAAGAAGGCAGGCAAAGGCAGTGTAACCACGCACCTGAAGAACGGGGGGTCCCTGCTGACACCGGAGCAGGCCCTAAGCCGAACCTTCGGCAGCCGTGCCGACGAAGTGCTTCGTAATGCCAAGGCGATCGCCATTACACTGGCCGAGTCCATCGAGTCCCATCAGCAGCATTTAATCGGAGAAATTGGCTTCGATATCGGGATCGATCGGGAAGAGCGAATCTGGATGTTTGAAGCCAATGCCAAGCCAGGCCGCTCGATCTTCAAGCATCCGTCCTTGCGGGCAGAGGGCAAAGCCTCCGTGGAACATATTCTTGAACATTGCCTCTATTTGAGCAAATTTCGGAGGAGGGATGGCTCATGAGCACTCTGCTCCTGAGCGAGAAGAAGCCTATCGTCGCCGTGCTGACGGTGGATGACGAGGCCAAGCAATTTCGTGGAAATCGTGCCAATTTCAGAGATCTCGTCAAGACTGGTCAGGAGTTGGATTGCCCCGTTTATGTCGTGACGGCCAAAGATCTGAAGCTCAGTGCCAAGAGAGTGCAGGGCTATTTGTTCCACCCCGAGGATAAGTCATGGCGGAAGCATTGGCTTCCCTTGCCTGATGTTGTCTACAACCGGATTCCGCTTAGGGAGGATGAGAGAAGACCAGAGGTCCGCCGGAAGATTGACGAAGTCATCCGGCACGATTCCATCCATCTGTTCAACCCGTTCTTCTTCAACAAGCGCCGCTTGTTTGAGTGGCTGAAGAAGAACAAGACGACCAAATCACTTGTTCCCGGGACCCGAAAAATGCTAGGTCCCAAAACGCTGTCAGCCATGCTTCAGCAATATAGCAGCCTGTACCTGAAGCCGGAAAGCGGCAAAGCAGGCAAAGGAATTATGCTCGTCCGGCTGGACGAAGGCGAACCCAAGCCTTATCGGTTGACCATTCAAGGGGAAAAACGGAAAAATATCGTATACAAAACCGCCAAGCTCCGCTTGCTCTGGAAACGAATCAAGGCAGAAACCGGCAGAACGCCTTATATCATGCAAGAGGGCATTGAGTTAGCCTCCTTCCAGGGTCGTCATTTCGATCTTCGTGTATTGGTCCAGAAGACAGGCAAGGGGGTCTGGATGGTGACGGGAACAGGGGCCCGGCTTGCCGGCCCCAAACGCATTACGACCCACGTGCCACAAGGAGGTAGTATTGAAGATCCAGAGAAATTGCTGACTACGGTCTTCGGCTCTGAAATGAATCAATTTCTGCTCGGCCGCGTCAAATCGAATGCGGTCCTCATCGCCAAGCAAATCGAGAAGGAGTCCGGATTTTTGCTTGGGGAAATGTCTATGGACCTTGGCGTCGATACGGATGGACGGTTGTGGTTCTTTGAAGCTAATGCCAAGCCAATGAAATTCGATGAGCCGCATATTCGCAAAAAATCATTGGAGCGCATCGTTCAATACAGCCAGTTCTTGGCCCGCCAACCGAAAGTGAGAACGTGAGCCTGTGACCTGTAAATGAAGGTAAAGGCCCATCCCAGCAAAGAAGGTGATCTTGTTGTCACAACCCGTTCTGGGCATCTTGACCTTGTATCTCAATGACAAGAAACAGCTTGAGGAACGGCATATCTATCAGAGGATGATTACGGAGGGGCAGAAGCTTGGTCTGGATATCTTTGTCTTTACTCCAATGGATGTATCCGATCAGAAGAAAATGATATTGGCCCTCATGTATGATCCCAAGCAAAAAAAATGGTATCGACGCTGGCGAAGCTTCCCGCACATGATCTTTGACCGTTGCCGAATTCAACGCAGCAAGCGGTTCGATCAACTGCTGAGGTTTCGCGCCAAGTATGGACATTTAAATTTCCTTAACCGTCCGCTTCGCAACAAGTGGACCATCTATCAAACCTTGGCCCGTCGAGCCCGCTTCCGTCCTCATCTGCCGGATACCGTGCTGTTTGAGACCAGCAGCGATGTATTTGGACTCTTGAAGAAGCACTCCACCATCTATGTAAAGCCGATTAACGGCACGGGAGGACGCGGCATTTTGCGAGTAGAGCAACTGAACCGGGAACGCTTCCTGATTCAGGGGCGACGGCAGAACCGCCGGATTGTCTCTCCCCGCAAAATTCATAAATCTCAGCTAGGCGTCTTTCTGCTCGGGTGGAAGGGAAACCAAGGGCGCTTCCTTGCCCAGCAAGGTATTCAGATTATGCTGCCCAGCGGCAGAGTTCACGACTACCGTATGCTGGTTCAAAAGAACGGCCAAGGCAAGTGGGAGGTAACGGGCTGCGCGGGCCGGGTTGGTCCCCCGCGCAGCGTAACCTCCAACCTCCACGGTGGAGGGCATGCCGTAGCCATGAACACGCTACTCACGCAATGGATTGATGGCGAGGAACGTCGCCAGGAAATCCGCCGCAGTGCAGAGAAGTTAAGTCTGGAGATCGCAGCCGATCTGGAAAATACCTTCGGCGCACTCTGCGAGCTTGCGCTGGACCTTGCCATCAACAAGCAGGGCCAAATTTATTTACTAGAGGTGAATCCGAAGCCAGCACGGGAAGTATTCAACCGATCAGGCGATCCGGAGGTATACCGCCGGGCCATCGTCAAGCCGCTGGAGTATGCGTTATGGATGCATAAGCAAAAAGCCGCCCTCTCCTCTTAAGGAGAAAGCGGCTTTTTGCTTTGTACTTCAGAGAGCCACTAAGGTGTTGGCTGTTCACCCTTTAGATAGACCGGCTCGGATTGATTCCCGGCGTAATCCTCCATGATCACGTAGACGGTAGTCGCGGTTGAATTAAAGCTTAAGGAAGCCTTCGTTGTTCTTCCGCGAATGATGCGATCTCGGTTGCCAACGTTATAGGTGGTTGGGAACGATCTTAGCACTCCGTCCTCGTACACGTATAAGTACCTCCAGTCCCGTGTTTCCGGCATAGGCAGGTTCAACCTGTTGCCATCCCAGGACCAGGCTTCAGCATATGGCTCAACCACCTTATCGATGAAATTGCCACTTACCGAGACAGGTGTCCCGCTTGCGGACGATAAAGTGACCACATAGTCGTCCCCATTTGTCGGCATACCATTGAACAGGACGGAAGCTTCTCCGGCCGGAGCCGTTGCTTGTTCGGAGACTGGCTGAGGAGTCGTGATCCAGTACAGCGATTTTACACTCACTGTGATATCCGTGCTGCCTGATGAAGCTGGAGTCCAGGACACCTCCAGTTCGCCATTCTCACGGGATTCCACCTGAATATCCGTTGGTGAAGCATTCAGATCGAAAGGAATTTCCGCAGCCGTTCCCTCTCGTCCATCAGCTCCTACAGGAACCACCTTAACTACCCCAGCGCGGGCAGGCAATTGCTTAATATAGAAAAGTTCATCATATTTGCCGCCAACATAAACGTCGTTAACATATACATTATATTGCTTCACGTTGTCATAGTTGGTATCCATCTGCCAGCTAACAACCATTTCCTCGGTATCCGGGTACGCTGCGGCAATCCGGGCTCCTGCCGGGGCCGATGGCGTCAATGCCGAGCCGTCATAGATGCGGATTTGTCCGATATTCATCTGGTAATTCGCGATGGCGTCTGCACCCGGGTCAAATACAAGTCCAAAGGCTGCGATGGCTTGACCCGCGTAAGCGCTCAAATCCAACTCTGCATGAACCCAACCGTCCGTTTGACTACCGCTGCCCTCTATGGGGATTTCCACCACGGCATCAGGCTGATCGGCAAAAATCAATCCAATCTTCATTGTCGAATCATCATCAGGCGTCACCTTGTTGTAGGTAATAGAGAGCTTGGAGGAAGCATTGACGTCCAGAGCCGTCTTATACAATCTCAAGAAATTGGGAGCATTTAAGTGTCCGTTAACTACAAGAGAGCTGCCCCCCCGGTAAGCGCCAATCTGCTCATAATCAAACCGCGTAGTCGTTCCGATGTTGTATTCAGGCCCATAATCAAAATCAACGGCGAGCTTGTTGCCTTCGGTATCCTGCCACCACTGCCAGGTCACCGGAACATCCTGCAAGCTCATGTTGGACCACTCTGCTTCATTGGAGATTTGACCATCCACAAAGTAGCTTAAACCATGGCCGGTATTAAAATTGGTATAGAAATTTGACTCTCCGATGACCGAACGCTCCGCAATCGCCGAGGCGATGCCCGGCCAATAGCGGTTATCGGCATAAACGTCGGAGGCAGTATTGGTGGACGAGACGCCTGTGTTCGTTGGATCGGCGTTAGGACCGGACCACCATAATTGCTCGCGCACCTTCGTCATCCACTGGTAATCATTCTCCGCACGATGCTTCACCGGCCAGGACAAGCCCATATCCTCATCCAGCCCCGCATGCACAAAGTCTGCGCCTAATGTAGCCAGGCTAAGCTGCAGCAGGCCGTTGCTATCCAGCTTGTTGCGCAGCGCCGAGCCCTGCACACTCTTGAAGCGGTCCCGCCCAGCCTCAAGACCGGCAAAGCCGACATCAAAGATATTAAAGCTTGTACCATAATTTTGATTCAGATTGTTCAGATAATTTTTGGCCCCATTAATTTGGGAGCTTCCCATGCCGTAGTCGAAGAAATAGGATTGGGATACCTGCTTGCCATCATTTTTGTCATACAAAAACGAGATATTGTTATCATTGAAGGTTCTGGCGAACGTGTTGGCCCCGTTAGCCGTATTCAAGGAATCGTACCATTGCACATACAAACCACCCTGCTGCAATGTCTTCATAAACCCTAAGTAATCGGGAATATCAGCTACAGCCACATTAGGGCCTTGTTCCTCTTGGTTCACAAAGTAACCATCATATCCGTAGTATTCCGCCATTTCAATCAGCTTCTCAGCTACCGGATAATTGCCGTCCTCGTCCTTAACGAGCATTTGCTTGTAGGTTTGCTGACCACGGTCATTGTTAGAGAAGAAGATGCCTGCCAGAGAAAGTACACCGTTCTTATGTGCTGCATCTGTATAGGTTGGATTAGGAATGTTGAGTATGCCGAATTCAAACCATTTCTGCTGCCAATCCTTCTGTGCCAGTTCATCGTAATACTCGGGTGGCGTGTAGGCCGTTGCTGTGCCATGCCAATAGGAGAAATAATCAACGTATTGCCAGAAATTAAAATGATATTGGGCAAACTTATTGGTGTATGGTGCATTTTCGATGAAGGCATTCCCATAATCGCCCGATACATTAATCATTTGTGTATCCGGATTCAGGTTGGGATTGGCTTGTGTTGGAGCAAACGCACTAATTCGAGGCTGCAACGGTACGCGCGACCGGAGCCATTCCCCGTCACGGTCTGTTTCCGGACTCCAACGAAGGATTTGACCGCTCGTGTAGCCATGAACGCTAGGCTGATTGCTTCCATGAGCGCTGTCTCCTTCAAACGGCCAAGTATCTCCCGCCTGCGCGGCCGACGGAAATACGGCTACGAGCAGTCCCGCTGCCAAAATCATCGATGTTATTTTTGAAGCCGTTCTCCTTCTTTTCTGCATGTCCCATCAACTCCTCTATTCATGTATGCTGCCATTCCCTTGTCAGGGAATATTTCCTGCCCCAGACACCTCCCTGTAATTGATTTCTATACCAATCTATCCCATGGAAGCCCTTTCAAATAGAGGAGAAAATAAAGATATCAGGGATAAACTAAAGAAACAAGCCAGGAAAATCGGCTTGTTTCAAGTCATTGCTCTTCAGCTTCATCAAATAAGGGCAGCAATTCATCGAATCGTTCAATCAGAATATCGGCTCCTGCCAACTCCTGCCCATCTCCAAACCCGGCATAAGCACAGCCAATCACAACCTGCCCGTTTTGTTTACCGGCCTCAACATCAGAGGAACGGTCTCCAACCATCCAGGCCTTCGACACGCCATGATGGTCCAGCAGCAGCCGAACCAGCTCCACCTTCGTCTTCGTTTCATATTGGCCTGCACTGTAAAGCCCTTCAAACAACGGGAGAATCCGGTGAGTATCCGCCACTCCTCTCACATAATGCTCCAGTCCATTGCTGGCAACGAACAGCCTTACACCTCTACTGTGAAGTGTCTCCAAGGTCTCTGGCACGCCGGCATATAATTCAGTGACCTGACCCTTGAGCCCTTCCAGCTCCAGCTCCAGCAGCAGCTCATCTGCCCGGCGATGCACCTCTTCCCCGTGATTCGGAATCACTCTTCTCCAAATGTCCGGCAACAGCATGCCCAGACTGCTCAAGATCAGCTCCTCCGGAGGCGTCTCCTCGTTATATAACCCCTCTTCGCGCAACCGGGCAAATACCTGATGAAACACAGGGATCAGTAAGGTCTCCGTCTTAAACAAGGTGCCGTCCATATCAAAAATGATCGCATCCGGCCTGGTCAATTTGATACCGTTCTTCTCCATCTCCACATTCCCTTCCATCTCGATATATAGCCCCATGATATGCTAAACCTCCGCTGCTTGTAAACCCATAGACTAGTCAGGCTGGGGCTTGCTCCGTTGGTCCCGGCGGGTCTTAATTTCAGCGAACAACAACAGGGACAGCGGCAGAAGAATCTCGAACGGGACTGCATAAATGCTGTATATGTAGGTGGTCCAATACTGCATTTCCATAATGTTATCGTAAAGCAAATAAGCCAAATAAGCAGTTAGCAGCCCTGTCTGAATAACGACGCTACGGTAACTGTCCAGACTAAATAGCTTGGCTATCCCCTTGCTCGCAGCCATCAGGCATACACTTAACTTCATAAAGACACAGATGACGAATACGATAGATACTGAACCCTCAATTCTTTGAATAAAATTGCCAACATTAATTCGGCCAACTGCCGCATAGGAAGGAAAGTATACATTGTCAATCGTGTAAACACCCAAGACCATAATATTTCTGAGCGTGATGAACAAGATCAGCGCTCCACCAATTAGCAAACTATACAGAAAGATGCCTGTTAAGTTTTTTTTGCCCTTAATCGAGGATATCGCCCCTAGAAAAATAACCGCTTCAGCAAATGGGAAAGAAAACGCCGAAAAGGCTCCTTTCCAGACGCGAGGCCATCCTCGATCCAATATGGGGAGCAGGTTGGAATAATGCAATTTGCCCAATACTAGCAGAAATACAAGCAGCATGGTGACCAGACACATGTTGAGCAGCATTCGGCCGCTCCTTCCCATGGTCTCAATTCCTGCTCGCACAACACCAATCCCCAAGGCCGTGACAAATAACATCGGCACCAGCATCGGGGTCTCCGGCATCGCCTCAGCTTCCATAAACTCGCCAAAATTCCGCAATACCAAAGCCCCTAAATGGAAGGCATACCAAATGTAGATCAGGATGAATGCTTTTCCAATCCATTTGCCTAATACATGCAGAGCAATATCAAACATATTTTGCCCCGGATACAAGGTCAGCACCCGAGCCCATGCCCAATAGATCGGTACGGCAATAGCCATAGCAAGCAGGATGGAAATCCATGAATCCGTCTTGGCTTCGCCAGCCGCCCCAAGTATCATTGTACTACCCATAATATATAAAATCAGGATTGTTCTGGCTTCGCCATGGCTAATCACTTCCTTATCCAATGCATTTCCCTCCCCATGCTAAGATCCAAACACCTGGCTAATCCATTGCTCGATTGGCTTCACCGGACTTGGCAGGTCCAGACCGCTTGCCAACAGGATAGCTATCGTAAATGAGAACATACACATCGCACAGCTCACGTAAAAATCTCTCTTCTTGCCATTTTTATAATTCTGAACCTGATCCACCAAAACAATGACCACATAGGACAAGAGCGTAAACAGGACCATTAATCATCCTCCTCAATCAGAATCGGCTTAATAGAGGAAGCCGTATTCTTAATGTCCACTTTGGCTTCTACAGCGACTTTGAGTTGCGAAAATCTCTCGTCCCAATCATGCTCCAGGCTCTTCCATTGTTGAGGCATGCGCTCATGAATAATCCGGCCAAATCCGAATACATCCTGCTTGTATTTCTGCTGGACGAACTTAATGACTTTGAGCATCTCTTCCTCCATCATCGCTGCAGCTAGACTTTCGATCTTGGCCCGTCCCTTTTTCGTATAGAAATCTACGGTTTGCATTGCCTCATCCACAGCAGTAACGGTATGAGTCTTCACCTGAAGCTGCACCTCTCCATCCACAATGACGGGCTTCACCTTGGTTTTATTACTGAATACTTCCAGGGATATTCCAGGGAATCGATCATAGCCTCCCAGGGCGATCACTCCACCCTGTAGCTCATCTCGCAACAGGAGAACAAATTTGGTTTGCAGATAATCCATTTTTCCTAGCATCCGATCCATGTCGAACACGGCTAATCCATTGATAGAAGCCATTTCTTTTCCATTATTATCCTTGAGATATATCACTGGCAAAATGCTGCTGATGCCCGGCGTATTTATCGTATCCACGAAATCCCACAATTCCATTACGGGAGATGACGAAACATTTTTTTCATTGGTTAAAATTTCTTCAATTTTATAGGATAAAGGGTCTCTGACTTTCTCCTTGGAGTCCAAAATCTCCTTGGCTGTCTTCTCCCCTGATATCAGAACATGAATATCGGACCGGGTTTCCGTGTCCCGAACATACCAATCAATGACCTTGGCCACCCCACTTCGGGCAATCTCTTCACTCATGATCAGTGATTTGGCATGGGCCCAATACAATTTCGTCCCCGATTCAGTAATCATGTGCCGCACGATATCAAAGACGGTATAACCGGTTCGGGTAATCAGTTGCGAGCCGGTATGCATGCTATCATTTCCACCGATCGGATCCACAATTTCCACCGTGAGCACAATCTTATCATCGTCTCCCTTATCGATGGCAATACCAGCCACAGTGGATAATTTATCGACTTCACTATAATTCCAGCAACCGGTCGACGATAAGAGTAAGGCAAAGCACAAGAATTTTAAAGGAATTTTATTCCAATTTTTCATATTCTTCTTCCGCCTATCTTGAGACTTTTTTAATCCGTTGCCTGGCTTGGGATAAGGGGGCCTTCAAGCTGGTTTGCCACCAGGGCATACGGAATACCGTATCCCTGATATCCTCTTCCTTAAACGAGCCTGCGGTTAGCATATAGGGAACCCCGAAGCTGTGTAGACTCATTAGATGAATGATTAAGCCAATCATCCCGAATAAGTAGCCATAAATTCCTAGAAATGACGATAACGAAAGCAAAAGAAATCGCGAAAAAATCGAAGCGGCCTTCATCTTAATATTCAGCAAGGTCGTAATCCCCGTGAAGCCGACCACAATGACCATGGGAGCACTGACTACCCGGGCATCTACAGCGGCTTGTCCCAATACGAGAGCGCCTACGATACTGACCGCTTGCCCGATCGAAGTAGGTATTCTAGTCCCCGCCTCTCGCAAAATCTCAAACACAATCAGCATCATAAAGCATTCGACAACCGTAGGGAGCGGTACGGCTAGTCTGGCAGCAGCAATGCTAAGCAGCAATGCTGTAGGCATCATCTCCTGATTATAGGTGACCAGCGAAATATAGATCGCCGGGATGCTGATCGCCAGAAATTCACCCAAGAAGCGAATAATTCGGTTAAATGAAGCAAAGAAATAGTTGCTGTAATAGTCCTCGCTAACCTGGAAATATTCTACGAATAGAAACGGAATGGTGAGCGTAAAGGGGCTGCCGTCTACAAGGATGGCGATACGGCCCTCCAAAATTTTACCTGCCACGGCATCCGGTCTTTCTGTATTCCCAACGGTTTCGTAAAGAGAGAGAGGGGTATCCCGAATCATTTCCTGAAGTTGACCGGAATCCAGAATCGCCTCAATATCCAGGCCTTCCAGCCGCTTGATAAGCTGCTTTAAGATTTTAGGCGATACGACACTCTCCACATAACAAAGACAAATTCTTGTATTTGTTGTCTTGCCAAGCTCCATGAATTTGAATTTGAGGTCAGCGCTGTTTACCCTCCGCCGAACCATTGACAGATTTACGGTCAGCGATTCGGTGAATGACTCCCGTGGTCCCAATACAGCCTTCTCCGTTCCAGGGTCGGAGATGCTGCGGGATTGCCAGCCCTGGGTCCCGATAATGAGCGCTTTGGCCTGTCCTTCAAGCAGCAGTAGAGTCTCCCCGTATAATAACGAGTTAAGGATATGATCCATTTCGTCTGAGAAATGCAGATCGCCAGCGTCTATAAGCCAATCCGTGATAATTTCCATAAAAGAATGGCCGTCGTCGTCTTCTACGGGTTGATAGCTAAGCACGGGTCTGAGGATGTTATTGCTTAATGTATCGTGGCTTACCATGCCATCGATATAAATAACGCAGCCGTATAACGAGGACAAGGATGGGTGGCGGAAATGACGAATCTTCACCGTATCATCGCCGGCAAACATACGCTTGAACAAAGCTATATTCTGCTCTACGGATTCATAAAGCCTTTCCTTATCCCACAATTTTCTCATCCTTTCTTCTCATTCATCTGCTTATGTTATGTCCAAAATAGTTAAAATCATGTTATGACCTCATATTTTCTGTACTTTTCCACATCCTAAGGGTGCATCTTGAAATCTATCTTAAGGAGGAGAATATGAATAACCAACCCCTTGAAGCCCTAATTGATGTGTTATCACACAGTGCAGATATCATCCATAAGCCGATACAAATTCTGGGGCACCCCGGAGTTCTCATATATATCCCCACGATTACTGACAGCATTGCGATTCATGAATATATACTCTCACCACTGCAAGCCGAAGCGGGAAAGGATTGGGATGACTTTGCCGCCAGGCTTGCGGCTGGAACCGCATTTTCTTTGCCTTATACCGAGACCCTGTCTCATACTGAAGCGGCTGATCACGTCGTATTTGGCAAGCCGGTACTCTTCATTGAGGGAAATCCTGCCTTCTATTGCTTTGAGGAAGCAACGCAATATCAGAAGAGAGCCGTTACAGAGTCGCAAAGTGAAGTGGTGATTATAGGACCACAGGAGGCATTCATCGAGAACATCGGGACCAACTTGGCATTGTTGCGCCACAAGCTCAAGCATCCTGACTTGAAAGTTCGACAGCTGGTCATCGGGGAATATACCAAGTCCATCACCTGTATTGTTTATGTTGAAGGTCTGGCTTCTCAGGATCTTATTGAGCAAACGGAGCGCAAGCTGGCCTCCATCTCCGCCAAGGGGGTATTTGGTGCCAGCTATTTAAGTGAAAGCCTGAATACCAGCTTTACGTTGTTTCCCTTGTTCCAATTCACAGAACGGCCTGACGCCGTTGCTGCTTCCTTGCTTGAAGGACGCATCGCCATTATGGTGGAGGGCACACCCAGTGTCATGATGGCTCCCATGAGCATGATCTCCTTGCTACAATCATCTGAGGACTATTATCAAAATTATTATGCAGCAAGTTGGATTCGTCTCGTGCGATTTTCCTTTGCCCTGATCGCCTTGCTCATGCCTTCTCTGTATATCGCCATCACGACGTTTCATCCACAAATCATTCCATCGAACCTGCTGATCACCATCGCTTCGGCTCGTGAAAATATCCCATTCTCGGCCTTAGCCGAGGCGTTTGTGATGGAACTGACCTTCGAGGCGCTGAGAGAGGCCGGTACCCGTATTCCTAAGCCTGTTGGACAAACTGTGTCCATCATCGGCGGGATTGTCATTGGTCAAGCGGCGGTTCAAGCGGGCATCGTCTCCGCCCCTATGGTGATTGTAGTCTCGATAACAGGCATCGCTTCGTTCATTATTCCCCACATCCAATTGGGGCTAGTGCTGCGTCTTCTGCGGTTTCCTTTAATGATTCTGGGGGGAACGATGGGCCTGATCGGCGTATTCGCCGGGACTTTCCTTATTTATGCGCATGTTGTATCACTCAAATCATTCAATACGCCATATATGGAGCCGCTGGCACCGTTGATTATTTCCGAGTGGAAGGACACCTTCTTTCGTTTTCCGTTTCCGACAAGAGCTACGGAGAACCTTCCCTTTAATCCAAAACGCAATCCTAAAGGAGCCGGAAAATGACAAAATGGTTGCGATGCAGCCTCATCCTGTCGCTACTTGTTTCCTGCACAGGATGCTGGTCCAAAATTGAGCTGGATGAATGGGTGTTTGTGTACGGTATTTTCATCGATGTGGGGGATCAGCCCGGAACGTTAAAAGTCTCTATTAGCACCCCCCTGCCCAATCATCTTAACAATGGACAGCAAAGCGGAGGTAACACCCCTAGCGACAAGCCTTACGCCTTGACCAGCAAAACGGCAGATACGATTCCTGACGCCTTGCAGAAAATTCAGGAGGACATGACCCGAAGACTGAATCTGTCGGAGATCCGCGTTATTGTGATAGGTAAAAAGTTCGCTTCCTTAGGCATTACTGACTTGCTGGAGTGGATTAAACGGGAATCATCCGTTTCTATGGGAGCCTTTATGTTAATCGCCGACAATATCAGCGATATTGCTCAGTTAACCCCCGTTTATGAGCAAGCGCCAACGCAAGTACTCACAAGCTTCGCCTCGGAGAGACATATGATGAACACTACAGCCAAAGACTGCCTCATCTCTAATGCTGCCGGCTTTGGTTTTCCACTCACTTACTTATATTCTGAACCCATTCCTTCTGAGGAACAGCCAGAGAAAATGTTGCATTGGGCAGGGATCAGGGGAGCTGCGCTATTCAATAAAGAGAAAATGAAAGGCAGCCTGAAGATTGAAGAAGGCACGGCCTTGGCCTGGGCATACGGACGGTTGCAAAATCCCATTTATTCTATCGTCTGGGATGGTGAGAAGAGCCGGGCCAGTGTCCTCTTCACCCAAGCTACATCCGGATATGAAGCAAAGCTTGAAGACGGACGCCCTGTATTTACTATTCACATTAGGGGCAGAGCCAGCGTAAGCAAAGTCCGGGATATTAAAAACCGGGATTCCGTGCATCTCAGTGCTGTATTGATTGAAAGGCTTAACGAGAGGATTGGTAGCGAAGTAGAAAGAGCGCTACGGGCCACGCAGCTCGCCTCCACAGATGTGCTGCGGCTAGGCGAATTGCTGGAATGGAAATACCCTTCCTATTGGCAAGCCAATGGTGAGGATTGGGAGAAAATCTATAAAGAAGGGACAACAATAAAGATTATTACCGATTTTAAAATCAATGATTTCGGGAAGCAAACTCAGGATTCATAAGAAAGGAAGGCACAGAGATGCGCACGACACCTTGGCAGCTATTTCGTTTTGGGTTTGTATATTTCAATTCCCAGTCTACTGTATTTCTGGTACCTGCCTTGCTGGCAAGCAGTTCCTACCAAGCGTGGATAGGCGTGCTGGGAGGGTATTTATTAAACTTGATATTATTGGGGGCGATGATTTATATCGGCAGCAGATACCCTGAACAACCCTGGATTCAATTCGGCAAGAAACTGATGGGCAAGTGGCTGCACAGCATGTTTGTCATTATTTTACTAGCCTGGTGTGTATACTACACCTCTTATGACATCCAGAGCTTTGTGCTGTTCTTCGGATCGAATTATTTAAGAGATACCCCCCCTTGGTTCATTCAGATAGCAATCGCGCCTATCATTATGTATACGGCTATGCGTGGGGTGAAGAATATTATCTATATGGCTGACGGTCTGTTTGTGCTTATACTGACCTCAACCACCCTTATGTTGCTTTTATTTAGCCAGCAAGCAAATTTTCATATGTTAAGCGCGCTTCAGCATCATCTGCTCCCCGTCTCAGGACTATTCGAGAATAGCTTGACTTCCTTGTCCTGGTTCGCCGAATGGATGGTATTCCTGTTCATTGTTCCCGATCTTAAGCTGGATAAGAATGCCTCAAGAAGCCTGTTTGCCATTGCCAGCGTTCTGTGCTTGCTGGTCATCACCGGGTGGTTAATGGTCTTAATGAACTTTGGACCTCAGTTAGCTCGCCAGTTCCAGTACCCTTTTCTCGAGATTGTACGCAGTGTGGAACCGGATAGCATTCTATCCAAGGTGGCTCCCTTGGTCATTGGAATCTGGACCACCTCTATGTTCATTCACAGTGCTTTTCTGATCTATGTGGCCTCTCGATGTGCTACTTATTTCACCAAAGAAAAAGGGCAACGCCTCTCTATTGTACTATTAACAGCAGCGGCTGTATCCATAGCCTTCTATTATTCCAATCATCTGTCATTGTATCAGAAGCATTATTATTCCTTCGAAGTGGTGATCATCTGGATCATTGTCGAATGCATTCCTGTTTATTATACCGCCGTCTATCTGGTTGGGTTGCTTCGTCACGGCAAGAGCCTTCGACTATCACGGCGGTAGAACTGTTTCAAGTTAATTAGAGCAATCGATCTGCTTTAATGTATTGCCGCCCAAATCTTTAACACGGAAATGACCATGATCCAAAATTCCATAGGAATGGGGATGGTTCTCTTTAGGCAAGGCTATTGATCCCGGATTAAGAAGGTATATCCTTTGCTCATTGCATTTGGCTACCGGTATATGAGTATGTCCCTGAATAAAAATGTCATTTTCCCTTAGCGGCGGGAGTTGTTCCATATGAAAGCCATGCCCATGCGTCACATAAATACGCATACCGTCAACATACAGCATGGCATAATCCGTCATCATCGGGAATTCCAGCAACATTTGGTCTACCTCGGCATCGCAATTTCCCCGAACGGCCACAATATCCTGCTTATGCAGATTCAATATTTCGGCCACCCGTTTCGGATCATAGCCCTCAGGCAACGGATTTCTGGGACCATGGTACAAGAAATCGCCCAGCATTACCAGTTGATCCGGCTGCTCTTCTTTCGCCTTCTCCAGCACCCGCTCCAGCCAGGTTGCAGACCCGTGAATATCGGATATAAACATTATTTTCATGTTCAGCTCTCTCCTCATCATTTAAGTATTTAACTTGTTCACCATACCTCGAGACACTCAGTAAAAAGACGCCCCTTCTTCCCGGAACGTCTTTCCATCATGTACAGCTTACTTTACGAGTGTATACCCTTCGCTCGATATCTTGAACAGCTCCTTCAAGCCTGAGGTAGTGTAAATATGATCATCCTTCGTAATAAAAATAGCTTCAGAGCCATCCTCGCGGGCTTCCATATATTTAAGCCCTTCCTCAAGCCCCAGCACATATACGTATGTAGACAAGGCGTCCCCCGCCGTAGCGGAATCTGTCAGAATCGTCACACTCTTCAGCTCATTTTGAGCAGGCGCTCCGGTCCGCGGGTCCAGAATATGATGATACATTACTCCATCTTCCACAAAATAACGTTCATATACGCCCGAAGTCGTGATAATCTGATCATTCAAACGGATCGTTCCTACGGAAATACCACGGGAGCTATCGGGATCCTGAAGGCCAATATTCCAGCTCTCTCCATTAGGCTTGGCACCCATGGCAATAATAGAGCTTCCTCCTAAATCGATTAATGCACTCTTCACGCCTTCTTCACGCAGATAAGCAGCTATTTCATCAGCCGCATAGCCCTTGCCAATTGCTCCAAGATCGAGAATGGTGCCAGGGCGCTTGAGGTAAACTGTACTTTGAGCCTCATCCACCACAATATCCTTGTAATTGACCAGTGCCAGTTCACGCTGCAAATCCTCCTGGGCCGGAACATGTGCTCCTTCATGCCCGATATCCCACAGATCCACCAGCCCCCCAACGGTAGGATCAAACAACCCGTTCGCTTCCTCGGCATAGGCGATCGCTCGCTTCACCACCTCTAAGGTATGGGCTGATACCTTCACCGCCTGCTTGCCAGCCTCCTGATTCACTTTATATAGCTGGCTGGTCTCAAGGGTACGGCTTAACTCCTCATTCAACTCATTTAACATTTCATCAATATGATTGAGATGCTCTTCCCCCTTGGCATCCTCATACAATTTGACACTCACAACCGTGTCAAAAATGTAATACTGTCTGGATACCGGCTCCGCTGCCGGCTCTTGCTTGCTTGCATTTTTTCCGCAGCCGGATAGCATGACGGCAACCATAGCCATCAATGCCAGGGCGACCGCACCTCTCCGCAAATATCGTGTTAATGACATTCTTTCACCTCGTTCAGTAATTCCACGCTTCTGTGGTGTCTTGTCGTCAATACGATGTATTGTATCCCCATTGTCCCCTAGTAGTCCAGTAAGTTAATCACCAGAGTTTAACTTAAAGACAAAGTAGTTACACACGTATTATCCGTATCAAACGTGGAAATTTCCGACTCGGCCTGCTTTCCCTCGTATTCAATGGTCATACGGTAGGTTTGATCGCGCGGCAGCCAAAGGTCGATAAATCCGTTAGCTTCTGACTTCATCACCTGATCAACAACGGTATTGCCCTCCAGGTTCGTAATCGTAACCTCAAATTCCTGCTCGGTCAACTCCCCCTGACAACCCGTCAGACTGTGAATTTGACAAGGATGGGTTTGATCAATGTACGGAGCCACAGATACAAAAAATTCCTCCTGAGGCAGCGTATACACCTTCTCGTCAGCTCGCCCCCCGTTCACAATTAACTCCCGCGGAGTAATCGATGCCGACTCTGCGGTCAGATTTCCTACACTGTAATCATGAACCAGTTGCTTAATGCTTGGCTTATCAGGCATATTCTGATCTGCCTGTTTCTCCTCAGGTCCATTCAATAATAAAAATCCAACGATGGCAGCAATTACAACGCCCCCGACTCCTAGTAGCGTCATTTTATTCTTCATTTTATGGTGGCACCCTTTCTTATAGAAAGAAATCATCCCAGGACCTGCAGAAAACTGACCCTATACTACAATGTCTCCCACTGAGATCTGAAGAACAGATTGTAGATGCGACGCCAGGCTATTTTGATTAGCATGTACACCGGAATAACTACAATCATGCCGATGATGCCGAACCAATTACCGCTGCCCAATACCAGCAAAATCGTGGTCACCGGATGAATATCCAGCTTTTTGCCAAACACGTAAGGAGAAATTATATTATCCTGAATTTGCTGGGCTACCAGAATAATAACCAATGCCCATATACCAGTAGTTGGGGATTCAATCAAGCCAATAATCACAATCGGAATCGAAGAAATAACCGCCCCGAACAAAGGGATAAAGTTCAGAATGATCGCTACTGTTGTCAGCAAAAGCGCATACGGAAGGCCGATGATCAGAAAGCCCAGGAACATGAGGATGCCCAAAGCCACATTGACGATAACCCGACCGATAATATAATCGTTCAAAGCCTTATCCATTTCTACAGCCGCACGAAGCATCTCCCTCCGATAGCGCTTGGGAGATAGCTTCGCAAGACTCCGCTTGAATTTGTGGCCTTCCTTCAGCATGTAATACAATAAAATAGGGAAGGTGAACAAAATAATCGCAAACTGGGATATAAAGGACACAAATCCCGAAATGTAATTGCTCAAGAACGAAATCGCCTTGCTGAGATACTCTGTAAAGTATGATGCCAAGTCAGAATCAGCCGGGATAATAGAAGCCAAGAAAGGGATATCTCCCAGCTTGTTGAGCTGAACATCAAGCATTTGAATCAATTGAGGAATATTCTGTACCAAATTTATGAGCTGATCCTGCAGCATCGGCCATACTCCGGAAATAAATCCGATCGTGATAACAACGAGTGCCACATAAAGGATAAGAATCGCCCAGGTGCGCTTGATGTTGCGCGCTTCCATGTAACTCACTACAGGACGCAGCAGGTAATAGAAGAACCCGGCGAGCAGAATAGGGATAGATATCGCCCCAATCACAGCACTTACAGGCAGAAAAAAGGGTTTTACCAAGGAAAACACATACACAATAGCTAACAAGAACAAAATAAATTTAGCAGCACGGGTCCATCTCTCCAAGAGTTTAATAATCATCCACACCTATCTTTATAAAATATGCCAAGCTTGTCGATCTCATTATACTATAAGGATAGTTAAAAAATAAAACAATCATACTCATTTTTCATTCTCAGATAACTCCCGATTCGTAAACCGCTCGCTTCCCACGAACAGCTTCCTCCGATATTCGAACGGAGACACTCCTTCAAGTTCCTTGAACACACGTGAGAATTGCCTGGTATTCTCAAAACCTACGGCAGCACTAATGTCCGAAAGCTTGAGCGAACCCATCCCCATCAAGTCTTTGGCCTTACGAATTCGCACCCTCTTCAAGTAGGTAACAAAGCTTTCTCCGGCATACGTCTTGAAGGCTTCGCTGAAATAGGAATAATTCAAGGAGACGTGATTGCTCACCATCGCCATATTTAGCGGACGGTGGTAATTTTCCTCAATATAGGCTACCGCCTCCTTCATATCCCCATGCTCACTGTGTGCCAAACGAATCTCCCTGATATATTCATCCAAATTAATCAGCAGTTGCTCCAGTGATCGGAAATAATCGTGAAAGTGGCGGAAATTAGTTAAATCCCCCACCTTACGATAGAGCTTAAGGACCTCTACGGAAGCCTCCCCATAGAACCGGAACACCTCATCCAGCACCTGTTCATTGATTTGTTGACTTACCGCCTCCAGATAGAAGATGCCTAGCCCGGCCAGTTGATCAATTCGGAAAATTTGATGCAGCAATGTTGTGATTTCCTTCTGCCGAGTTGTTCCCAGGATGTTGCCTAGCTTGCGAATGTCCTCCTTCGGAACAGGCAAAAATGGTCTGTTCGTTCGCAATTCCGTAAACCAGATCAAGCGGGTCTTGGGATAAATAAACGTATAGCTTAAGGATTCGCTGGCTTGCCTGTAGGCTTCGGCAAGATCCGTGAGTCGATTCCCTTCTTTACTGACACCGATCAACAGCCCATCAAGTTCCTTCTCGTCAGCCAGAAGCGACAATTCAGCAAATTTGCGTTGTGGTCCTCCGATCAATACTACTCTTCCTT
Source organism: Paenibacillus sanguinis 2301083 = DSM 16941 (assembly GCF_000374825.1). Lineage (GTDB taxonomy): Bacteria > Bacillota > Bacilli > Paenibacillales > Paenibacillaceae > Fontibacillus > Fontibacillus sanguinis. Next base: position 54,954 of record NZ_KB895389.1, on the reverse strand, counting down.
CACGATCCAATAATGAAACGCTTAGCTGCCCCCCCACGCTCTCAAACATGCGCTCTGCCAGCGACTTCAATTCCTCTTTCTTCATCCGGCTGCCGTCCTCATACTTGTATGTCAGCACGGCAACGGAGAACGGCAAGAGATACCCTTCAAAGCCAATCTCCGTACTCCAGGCCTCTATATCTTCCTCTACAAAATTCTTCTGCAACAGCAATTCCTGCAGCTTTGTGGTTTGAACCTGCAAACGGTAGCTCTCAGTGATTGCCATCTGACGAGCCATCTCGGAACGCTTGGCTAACTGTTCCTCACATTTGGAGAGCGCAGCAAACAATTCATCTCTGCGAATCGGCTTGAGCAGATAATCCATAGCCTGATAATGGATAGCTGCTTTGGCATATTCAAAATCCTCATAACCACTCAGTATAATAATCAGGGGATGGCCGCTTTGCCCGGGAGGCTGCGGTTCTGTCGAGATTCGCTCAATCAGGGCAATGCCATCCATTACGGGCATACGAATATCTGTGATGATCATATCCGCACCCTCGCTTAAATACATCTCAAGGGCCTCAGCTCCTTGCGCAGCCGTAATGACCTCATATCGATTTTGAAATTCACGCTCGATCATGGTTTTCAGGCCTAAACGGATATTTTTCTCATCATCCACGATGATCAGCCTGGTCATTTCTATCAACCCTCCCTGCTAGCAGTACCTTAGGTATAATCATTACAACGCGGGTAAAATGCCCCTGCCTGCTTAAGACCTCCAAGCCGTATTCCTTTCCATAATATAGGCGAATTCGCTCCTGCACATTGCGCAGCCCGATACCCTGCTGCTTTAATTCCTGCCCCGAGCGGCCGGAGAACTTTACACTCATACCTGCCGTGTACAGCCGATGATTAAGCTTAGCCAACGTGTCTTCATCCATCCCTTTACCGTTGTCGGTTACTGTGATGCGAATATCGCTTTGCTGCCAATCCTCCACCTGTATAGCGATTTCCCGAGCGGTAGTCTCTTCTCCGGTCCACCCATGCTTCACCGCATTTTCCACAATCGGTTGAAGCGACATTTTCAACACCTCAAGCCCCAGATCATCCTCGGGAATATCAAGCTGAAGCTGAACAGGGCTGTCAAACCGAATATTCATCACTTCCGTATAATTCTGGATATGCCTGATTTCATCGCGCAGCTTCACATATTCGCCAGACCATTTGAAATTGTATCTCATCATCCCGCCCAATGAGGTTAATGCATCGGAGATCGTTCGTTGATTCTCAATTTCGGCCATCATCTTGATATTCTCTAACGTATTATACAGAAAATGTGAATCAATCTGGTTATGTAACGTACGAAGTTCGGCTTCTTTGGTCAATGCTTGCTTATATACAGCTTGTGCTACCAAGGTGTTAATGGTATTCATCAGCTTGGAGAAGTGATGCGCCAATTCTCCGACTTCCCCGCCGCCGCGGATGGTGATTCCGTTATAAGTCTCTCCGCGCCGCGCCTTCTTCATCTCCTCCGTCAGAAGGCGGAGATTTTTCAGAATAAAGGCATTCAGCACATAAGCAATTACAGTTACCATCGTAATAAACACGATGTTGGCGCCAATTAATAAATTTCGCGTATGGGATATCTCCTCTAATACACCGTCCATCGAGACAATATTGAATAGATCTGCATTGATGCGCTCTATAGGCTGGTGGAGCAGAAGAAATGATTTTCCATTTTCCGTGTAATCGATCTCCCAAATTCCTGTATCCTTGTAGCTCTGAAGACGCTCCTTGATCGCCTTCCCCATATTGGGGTACTTCGCTAGCAAGGAGTTATGCTCCAGCGTGAACATCCGGGCTTCGCTATCCATTATCAGCATCTGGGATTGATTATCCTGAATGACCGAATAGGTCCTCGGGCTGAATTTCTCCAGCAGCATATCTACCTGAACCATACCCACATGGTGATTGGCAGGGATACTCATTTCACGCAGCAGTGATACTTTAGGCGCTCTACGCGGGGGTTGTCCCTTAAATCGTTCTATCACATCAGGATCATTGTATTGAAAGGCCCAGGATTCCATTCCCTTCATTTCTACAGCCTTCTGATACCAAGGCTCATGAGCCACCCGGCTTTCGCGAAAGAAAATCGGCCAGATTTCCGAGACATTACTGCTGGAAAATAAGCGCAGGTGCTCTACATTAGGGTTGTAATACTGTATCCGCGTCAAATTTTTAAAGCTGCTGTTGCTAAAATCAACCAGATCTGCAGCATCAGGCTCGTGGGTATTGGCCAGATACTCCCTGACATCGAGGTCATCATAAGCCACCTGCACGGCCCGAACCATCGACTCGATTTGTGTATGAATATGAAGCTCCTCCATGTCCAGCAAGGACTCATTTTTCTCCTTGGCATCACGAACATACATATTATTGATGCCTTGATATGAATAAAAGGACACCATTAGACAGGGCCCCAGAATAATAAAGATATAGGCGGCGATCAGACGGCTCTGTAACGAGCGGCGTCCAAACCAATACATGAACGAATCCCACAGAGCGATCCATCGCTTATTTTTCATAAAGTGATGACTCCTTTTTAAACGCCCAAAAGCCCGCGGTTCGCGAGCTTTTGGGCATGGCTATCACTACATGCCAAGCCTTTTCTTGTTCTCTTCATATTTCGTTTGTTGGAACGCCATAACTTTATCCAGGCCAAGCTCTTCTTGCTTCTTGATATAATCATTCCATATCTTATCGAACTCTGCTTCGGAAGAAGCCATCAGCAGCTTCGGCAAGGTCTTGCCGCGCAGATCCTTGATTTTGCCCAGAATAATGCCTTCATCAGAGTTAGCCAGCGGATCAATCAGGTCAAATTCAGAGATGCTCACCGTTTTGCCACGAGTCCAGTCCTCCAATTGTTTGTAAGGCTCAACCGCTTTAGGTGCCCATTGCTGCGTAATATTCGTATTTTGCAGCATCCAGAAGGTGAAGGAAGAGCCATATTGCTTGTCAAATGCGGCACGGTCTGCATTCATAAGCTCGAATGCTTCAGGAAGAAATTGGTCTACGCCGTCAATTGTATCATAGCTAACGCCTTTTTCACCAAGGAAAAGATCCTTTTGTCCTTCTTCACTGATCAGATAGCTCAAGAACTTGATGGCACGTGCTTTATCCTTGACATCCTTGGAGATCAACGTCAATGTCCACCCGGAGATAGATGGTCCATTCAATCTAGGGGCATCCAGATTTTGATTCGCCGGGCCGTCTACCGCAATGTAAATCTTGTTAGGGTCCTTTTGATACAAGGTTCCCAGCTGTGCAGCAAAATCCGTACGTTGATACAACATCGCAAAGTAACGACCTTGCACAATTTTTTCTTCCATTTGTGCCCGCTTGTCAATGAAGATATCCTTGGCCAGCAAGCCGTCCTGATTCGCTTGACGCAAGGTCTTCAGCCAGCGTACATATTCCGGATCGGTCTCGCGGTTATACAGCTTGCCATCCTTTTCTCTTGGAATCGCCAGGAAATTCTGAATGTAGCCTTCCAAGGAATCGTTGCCTGTTGCTGTGAACTCATGTAAACCCAACGGAATCATCGGTTGCCCGTCGATTTGCGGGAATTTCTCCTTGGCTGCCTTCAGTGCGTTCAGGAAACCTTCCGGTGTGCGCATGTCCGGGCTGCCAATCGCTTCATAAATATCCTTACGAACGACGAAGGTTTGGTTGGATACATAAGTATCACCAAATTGCTCATAATCCTTAGGCGATGAAGAGGAGTTCGGATAGCCGTAAACATTGCCATCCTCCTGGGTATACCAGCTCAGCTTATCCGGGTCGGATACTTTGAAGAAGTAGGGATCATACTCTTCAGCCAACTTGTTCAGCGGAAGCACTAAGTCACCCTCTATCATTTTCTTGACGCCATCTTCTCCCCACCAAAGCGTGATGAAGTCCGGAAGCTTGCCAGAAGCAATCAGTGTGTTCAGCTTCTCGTTCTCATTCCCGGCAGGAACGATGAAGTTAATATCTACACCTGTTTTCTTCGTTACATATTGCGAAGTCGGGTCCATTCCCCATTTATTCGGAAACCAGGCAAAGTTCAAATACCAATCAAACGTAATCGGAGCTGTGTCCGACTTCCACCCCGGCTCGTCAGGAGAGGGAGGGGTTACCGTTTCAGTTGATGTGTTTCCCCCTGCGTTGTTAGCGCTTTCTTTTTGGGTATTATTATTACCGCCGGAACAGGCTGCCAGAGAGAACACCATGATGGCTGCTATCAGCAGCATCAGTATTTTTTGGGACTTGCTTTTCATGTCCATGTTTTTTACCCCTTTTCTGAATTGATTAATGGTTAAGTGCTATTAGATGCAACTCCATAGCCGCCGCAAGGCGGCCCGGAGGAGTTACTGTACTTAAAACACGATCGTTAAATCAACCCTTGATCGAGCCAATCATCATCCCTTTGACGAAATACCGTTGCAGGAAAGGATATGCAAATACGATGGGGAGTGTAGTGACGACCATCGTAGCTAATTTCACAGACTGTGAGGTAACGGTCTTCGTGACTGCGCTTCCTTGCAGGGCAGTTGTCATAATATTGGAGCTTGACTGAGCTACGACTCGGTAGAGAAAGGTCTGGACAGGTTGCAAGGATTCCTGATTGACATAAATAATCCCGGCAAAATAATCATTCCACTGATATACCCCATGGAACAGGGCAATCGTGGCCAGCACCGGCATGGAGACCGGAAGTACGATTCGCAAAAAAATAGTCCAATCGCTCGCTCCGTCAATCCGTCCCGCCTCTTCCAGGCCATCCGGGATTTCCCGGAAAAAGGTCATGAAGATGATCAGGTCAAAGAAGCTGAACAGCACAGGGATGATATACACCATAAAGGTATCCAGCAAATGCAGGTCCCGAATCAACAGATACGTTGGAATGAGACCGCCGGAGAAAATCATTGTGATGGTCCCCATCAGAATATAGAATTTGCCACCGATCAGCTCCTTGCGGGAGAAGGCGTAAGCTACCATAGCTGTAAAAAATACGTGTGCCGCTACCCCAAGCAGTGTCTTGGCCACCGTCACCCACATCGCAGTCATAATGCCTGGGCTGTTGAAGACAGCCTCAAAATTCTCCAGACTGAACACCCTGGGCCACCAGTAAATACCACCCAGCATGGCATCCTGACCATCGTTAAAGGAATTGATGAGCACGTACCAGATCGGGTACAAGGTGACAAAGCAAATCAGGAGCATTCCCAGATTGTTTAGAAAGTCAAAGGCGACCTCGCCTTTCGTTCTACGATTGGTCAGAAACATGTACAGGTCCTCCTTGGCCTAAAACAACGATGTATCGTTGAGTTTTTTGGATACTTGGTTCGCAATCAGCAGCAGCGTCAGCGCAATAACGGATTTGAACAATCCGATTGCCGCAGAATACGAGTAACGGCCTGAAGAAATCCCCGTGTAGTACACATAGTAATCAATGACATTACTTGCACTATCATTAAGCGAATTTCGCAACACCAGAATCTGGTCGAAATTGGAGTTGAGCACACCGCTGACTGCCAAAATAAACAGAATGCTGATCGTAGCTTTGATCGCTGGCAGTGTGACGTACCACATCTGCTGAAATCTTCCTGCCCCATCTATCCTGGCTGCCTCATACATTTCGGGAGAAATACTGGTAATTGCCGCGAGATAAATAATAGCTGACCAGCCAAGCTCCTTCCACACATCCGAAGCAATGACGATCGTCCAGAAATATTTCGGTTCCGCCAGATAAGCGATCGGCTGATCGACTAGCCCTAAGGCCATGAAAATTTCATTAATAATTCCTACTTCCGACAACCAGGTAGCCAGGATTCCCCCGAGTACAACCCAGGACAGGAAGTGGGGCAAATAGGAAATCGTCTGAATCGCTTTCTTGAATCGCAATGAAGGAACCTCATTCAGGAAGAGGGCAAATACGATAGGTAACGGGAACGTTAACAGCTTAAGCAAGCTGATGCCCAAGGTGTTCCTCATCACGTAGCCAAAGTTCTCGTCTGACAAAAACTCTCTGAAATGCTCTAACCCAGCCCATGGAGCCTCGGAAATCGTTCTAATAATGTCATAGTCCTTAAATGCGATAATGACACCGTACATGGGAATATAGTTGAATATAATCATCCATGCGATGCCAAGTAAAGCCATAATCTGAATATGCCGCTGCGTGTAGAGCTTCTTCAGCCATTTCCGCCTTGGCATCTGCGGCATTTCTGGCTTTAATGCGGCTGTGGGCTGCGTTGACTGCCTCATATCCATCCCCTCTGACCTCCAGGTTAGCTAGTTTCCATTTAATTTGAAAGCACTTTCATTAATCATGCTTTTATTGTACTCGGTCTATAACATGGAGGTAAACGTACAGGATTTCGTATTAGGGGGCTCTTTTTTCAGATTACCAGAAACAAGATAGTCAGGTACGCAGCAATACAGCTCGTCCAGAAAATAATAGGCTGCGAGCAGCCTTTTCATAAAAATAAGCAAGCAAAAAGCAGCAAATAGCGGAGTTTCTCCCCTTACCTGCTGCTTTGGCTTTTCCTGGACAGACAAGTACAAGTTAAAATACGGTCTTCTTCCCTTGTTCATCCTTCAAAATTTCCACCGCTTCGCGGAATCGCAAGCTATGCACAACTTCGCGCTCACGCAGGAACTTCAAGCCATCCTGAATATCCACGTCATCGGTCATATCGATCAGCCACTGGTATGTAGCCCGTGCCTTTTCCTCGGCAGCAATGTCCTCGTACAAATCAGCTATAGGATCGCCCTTGGCCTGAATGTACGTCGCCGTAAAGGGAACACCACCGGCATTCTCATAGAACAAGGCACGATCATGGTTCACGTAATACGGAGCCATCCCCGCTTCCTTCAGTTGCTCTACGGTAGCGTCCTTTGTTAACTTGTAGACCATCGTCGCGATCATTTCCAGGTGAGCGAATTCCTCTGTGGAAATATCGGTTAACAATCCAATGATTTTATCGGGAATCGTATACCGTTGATTCATGTAACGCAGCGCGGCTGCCAGTTCTCCGTCAGCCCCGCCATACTGCTCAATCAGCAGCTTTGCCATTCGCGGATCACATTTGCTCACACGAACCGGGTATTGCAATTTCTTCTCATACACCCACATGTCGTCCGTTCAACCTCCTTTAGCATCCAGGCAACCTGCCTGTAGATCATGCCTTACACTTGCCAAGGCCAAGGGCTTTGCGACCATTGCCAGGGATACTTGGAATAAGCGCGGCCAAAGTTCTGTAACGGACCATATAAGTGTTGAAAATGGTTAGCCAGCTGCGTCCGCTCCTGTGTCAGTTGATTAAACTGTTCAATCGCCTGCAAATCATCGGGATGAGTATCCAGGTACAGATTAAGCTCGACCAATACAAAATCAAGGGCCTGCAGCTTCTCCAGCAACTCATAATATTGCTCATCATACGGCAGTTGTTGGTTTTCCGTTGTCATGAGGTCACCGCCCCTTCCCCCACTTGGATTCATAAGGACTGTACAAGGCAGGCCACAATGTACCTAGCCTTAAGGCTTCGGCCGGACTGAATTGCGGCAAGTTCATCGGCTGAAAATGAATGAATAGCTGTGGAGGGGTACTGTAGGTTTTAGGCGTGATCGGCGGACACGGATCAAAAGGGCCGACAAAGGGGTAATACACGCGTTCTTGAGGCTGCTGGCTCAAACCAATTTCCTCCTTTGACAGATATATTTTTCCTATCATTAGGATATGACAAACGCCCAGTTTATGAACCTTTTTCCCGGGAAAAGACAAAAAAAACACCGTTTCCCGCTTACGCAGAAACCACGGCGTTCATTTTGTTCTTGGCGTGAAAAGGGCTTGTCCCTAGCCTTCCTCAGCCTCTTCATCGGGTTCTTCAATGGCCAGACGGACCACCTTCACCCGTGTAATCCGCAAGCGGCTTGATTCCTCCACTTCAAACAGATAACGATCCATTTGCTTTCTCTTTCCCTTCACCGGAGCTCCTTCCAATTCCTTAAACAGCCAGCCTCCGATGGAGTCTACCTCTTCATCCTCAATCTCGCTGCCAACCAGCTCATTGACCTCCTCAATCAGCAAGCGGCCATCGACGGAAAATACGCCTTCCGTCAGCTTCTCGATCTCCGGACGTTCATCCTCGAACTCATCATGCAAGTCTCCAACGATCTCTTCCAGGATCTCCTCGGCTGTCAGCAGCCCTGCCGTCCCTCCATATTCATCAACTACGAGAGTCAACTGTGAATGCTTCTTCTGCATCAAGCGAAGGACATGGCTTACTTCCATGGATTCCGGAACATTCAGAATGGGCCGCACCATTTCCACCAAGTCCAGCGTCTTGTCCGAATCAGGCAACAGCAGATCCGTAATATGGACAAATCCGATAATCTGGTCTTTATCCTCTACCGCCACCGGATATCGGGAATGCTTGGTCTCTGCCACAATTCGCATATTCTCTTCCCAGCTCAGGTTCGTATATAAGCAATCCATATCTGTCCGCGGCAGCATAACCTCCCGGGCCAGCATATCCGAGAAATCGAACAGGTTATCCATCAGCTTCATCTCATCCTTGTCGATCACTCCGCTTCTTGCGCTTTGATCCATCAGAATGCGAATTTCTTCCTCGGAGTGAGCCGCTTCATGTTCATTTACCGGCTCAATACCGACCAGCCGCAAGACTCCATTAGCCGCTGCGTTAAGCAGCCAGATCACGGGCAGGAATAATCGATAGAACATCAAGAGTGGCCATGACAGCCACAAGGAAGTTTCCTCCGATTTCTGAATAGCCAGCGACTTAGGAGCCAACTCCCCCATTACAATATGTAAGAAAGTAATGATTGCAAACCCAACTGCCACAGATACTGTCGAGATTAGCGTCGGATCGGTCGCACCAATCTTATGCATCAGCGGTTCGATCAGCAGTTCCGAAATCGCCGGCTCCCCTATCCAACCTAGCCCCAACGAGGCCAGAGTAATGCCAAGCTGGGTGGCTGACAGATACGTATCCAGACGGTGATTGACTTTCAGGGCATAATTAGCTCTCCGGTTCCCCTCGCGAACCAGTTGGGTCAGGCGCGATTGACGGACCTTCACCAGCGAGAATTCCGCAGCGACAAAAAAACCATTCAAGAAAACAAGGATAAAAACCAACAGTAAATTCCAGACTAGCTTGCCAAGTTCGATCTCAGTATGTCCATCGGGTGGAACAGGCACGAAAAACGCCTCTTTTCTATAATGTGATTGCTCGGCGGTTTTTGAAATCCGTCTGCTTGTAATACATATCGGCAACTAGCAAGTTAGGTCCGCAGCATCCAGCTGCTTCACAGTAGCAATTGACCTTCTGATTGAGCGGATGCTCAGTTAGCCAACGCTCAAAGATGTCGTCCAAGCGCCCCTTCTTCACATTCCCAAAAGCCGGGATGGCGGCAAAATCCGTGACATATACATCCCCCGTAAACATATTCACGTTCACGCGATTCCGTCCATCAGGATCATTGCGCACCGTTATGTTGGGCTCCTGCCGCAAGCGGCGAAGCAGAGCCTGGTCTTCCTCGTTCGCGTTGCAGGCAAAGAACGGCAGAGTTCCGAACAACATCCATAACGAAGGGTCTCTTGCATCGAGCAGCGAATGAATCGAGGCCCGCATATCGCTCAGCTCCAGAACGGGCAAGCCTTCCGCGAAATCGGCCGCGTACATGGGATGAACCTCATGCCGCTGGCAGCCCATCTCCACAATCAGCTTGTGAATTTCCGGCAGCTTCCGATGGGTCCGGTAGTTAATCATGGACTCCGCCGAAATAAACATACCAGCTTCGCTTAGTTTGCGCGTATTATCGATCATTTTATTATACATGTTGTACGCCGCCTGCGCGGGCACTGAATGACCGCTTCTCGCGAACCCGATTTCATGAAAATCCCGCTCGCTCGTATAGTTGAAAGAAATATGCATCACATCCAAAAATGGCAGCAAGGGCTCATAGCGGTCGTAGTCCAAGGTAAGGTTAGAGTTGATTTGCGAGCGGATGCCTCGCTCCTTGGCATATTTGAGCAACGGGACAATCTTCTCCTCTACCGTCTTGCGCCGGAAGGTTGGCTCTCCTCCGGTAATACTGATTGTCTTCAAATGTTCTACCTGATCCAGTGATTCCAAGATCAGCGGCAAGGGCAGCTGCTCAGGCTCCTTCAAGACGAGGCTATCTCCCACAGCACAATGCTCGCAGCGCATATTACATAAATTCGTTATCGTCAGCTCGACGCTGGTCAGTACGTGGCGGCCGAACTCGCGCAGAGAGAGAATCGGGTCCCACGGATCATAGCTGGGGCTAATTTTTTTATCGGCAAAAATTGTATCTTGCTTATTTAGCATACCTGTTCACCATCCATTCCGTCCATTTCCGTCACAACAATAGAGAGTTGAACGGACAAATCTATTTCATATGGGCTCTTCAAACTCTGTCCACCGGCATCGGTCAGCACACGAACTATAGGTCTTTGCGGGGAGTGACCATGGATTTTGACCACGACACCAGTCTCCCCCGTGTTAAGCTTGACGGTTATTCCAAGGGGGTAAATGGCAACCCGATCACGGAAGAGTTCCAGCTTCGACTTCTCATACCATTCCCCACAGCCGGCATACAGCACCTCCAGTGCCTGATGCGGAAGCATGGCCCTGCGGTACACTCGATGTGTTGTCATCGCATCATACGCATCCGTAATGGCAATCCAGCGGGCGAATTCATGAATTTCATCTCCCTTTATTCCGCGCGGGTAACCTGTTCCATCTATCTTCTCGTGGTGTTGATAAGCACAATGCGCAGATAACAGGGGAATTCCCGGTTCACTCTTCAGTATTTTGAAGCCAAGCTCCGGGTGCTGCTGAATGCTCTTATATTCCTCATCGGTCAAGCTTGTAGGCTTGTTCAATACCTCCAGAGAGAGCTTGGTTTTGCCGATGTCATGAAGCAACGCTCCCAATCCCAGCGTCGTCAATTCTTCCTTGCTATAACCATAAAGCTGCCCAAGCAGCAATGTATACACGCAAACATTCAACGAATGACGGTACAAATAGTGATCCATGCTATTCATGCTCATCAGCATAATCATGGCATCGTCACGTGCGCTGAGATCCCCGATAATGGACTCGACAAGTCTGGAGAAGGCTTTACCTAAATAAGGGTAGGCCACACCTTTCACGGCAGGGCCTGCCCATTTGCGAAAATGAGTCCGAATCTCCGAGAGCGCATAACGCTGGGTTTCCTCTGTGATCATTTCAGGGATAACCACATCATCCGTTCGGGAATCTTCTATATAGACAAACTCCAATCCATGGCTCCGCAAGCGCCGAATGATAGAATCGCTAAGCTCCGCATTTTCCGACAATAGAATGATCCCATCTTCATTATAAATCTTTTTGCCTAGTTTCATCCCGGCTCGCAGGGAGCCAACGGGGATTAACCGCATACTTCCACATCCATCTCTGTTTGGGATTGCATGTCTCTGGAATTAACGGTCTTCTCCAAGCATTACTTATGCCGCAACACAAATTAATGCATAATAAAAATCCAGAATACAGCCGCTAGAACAAAGCGGTAATAAGCAAAATGGCGAAGCTGAATTCTCTGAATCAGCTTGAAGAACGCCAGCACAACAACATAAGCTACGATAAAAGCCACAATAAACCCAATCAGAAAATATCCTATGGTGTCAGAGGTCAGATAACGGTAAGAATCAAGCATCTCATAGCCGGATACCGCACACATGATCGGAATCGCAATCAAAAATGAAAAGTCCGCCGCCGCCCTGTAGCTGACACCGCTAAGCATCCCTCCTGCAATCGTGGAGCCCGAGCGGGAGAAGCCGGGCCACAATACGGAGATACATTGATATAATCCTATCAGCAAAGCCTGCTTGTACGTGATCTGGTCCATACCGGGAGCCGTAACATTCGCTTTGTGCTTGGAGAACCATTCAGCAAAAATCATAAATATCCCGCCGGCCACAAGCGCCCACAGGACGATCTGCGAGCTGAACAGGCTCTTGATAAAATCGCGAAAGAAATAACCGATGATCAAGGCCGGCGTTATACCTAGAATAACATGGAACAGATCAAGGCGTCCCGCAGGAGCGTGGCGATCTACTACCGTGATCTTTCTGCTGAGGCCCAGCATATGAGCAATTCGCTCGCGGTACACTAACGCCATCGCCAGAATGGCTCCTAGCTGAATGACAATCTCAAAGGTTTTCATTTCCGGCGACTGATCATCATACCCCATGAGCTTGGCGGTCAAGATCATATGCCCCGTTGAGGAAACGGGAATGAATTCTGTCAGGCCCTCTACGATCGCTAATATAATCGCAACAATAAAACTCATCGGCCCCTCCTAATATTCTACTTTTTTCCACCGCAAATGAAAACAGGTTTCCGTCGCTCCGGGAATTTGTAGTTCCATCCGTAACAGGTCTCGTAGGAAATCCGGCAGCATATATCGTTTCTCCGTACCATGCTGCAAGCGTTCATACCCAATACCGAAGGAGAACATATCCAGCGTACCCACGGTATAAGCTTGCTCCGGCCGAATTGGCACACCATCCAGCATAACCTGAGTGATACGCTGATAAGGCGCTGCTTGGGGTGCATAGCTGACCTCCAGACCGTCCACACATAAGCCACCCAATACCTTCCCCCGGAACCCATACCCCTTGATCTCCTTGCTAACCATGTCTTCCAGTAAAGACTCCTCCAGACTGTACAAAATGTCCCGTCCGGATAGCTTCATCGTGCAAGGATTGATTGGGGATGGACAACGTTCATGCAGCATGCCTTCACTAATCGTTCCGGCTGGCAGACCGGCAAGCAACTGTCCGCTGTTCACCAGGGATAAGTCACTGCCCGTATAACGGCGCACCGCTTGAGCCAACAAGTTCCCAAAGGGAGATTCAACCGAATATTGAAGCGGAAGCTCCCGATTCGTTACGGCAATGGCATGAGTCAGATGCTGCCGGGCCCGGGTCTGCTGCATGGCAAGAGCTTCATCGATACGCTTAGCGCTATTGCCCAGCTTCACAGGGAGGCATTGACCCTCTATTACAAAGCTCAATCTCCCGCCTTGTGCCTCAGCGGGGCGGATGACCAGCTTGCCTAGATAGGCCCCGAACTTGCCGGCAGCCGTAATGGTCGTGTCTCCGACCAGCAAGGGGACCTCCAGCAGATGATGCGTATGCCCGCCGATAATAATGTCAATGCCAGCAGTCCGCTCAGCCAGCTCCCGATCCATGGGAAGGCCCAAATGCGACATAACAACAACAAGATCAACCTGATCGCGCAGTTCGCGAACATCACGGGCAATGGTCTCCAGGGGATTCAAGGAGGTCAGACCCATTAGCTCATAAAATTCAGCAAACGCTGCGGTAGCCGCCACCAGGCCAATCTTGATGCCCCCCTTGCTTAAGATTAAGCTGCGCTTCATCCACTCGGGGAAATTGCCTGTCTCTTTATCTACTATATTGCCGCACACCACTGGACTATGCAGATCAGCGTATGCTTGTTTTATTTGCGCTGGTGTGAAAGTTAAACCTTCATTGTTACCAATCGTAATCGCATCATATCCCATTAGGTTGATAACTTCCACGTTGGCCTTCCCCATCGTGCCTTCCGTTTCCATGGCTGCCCGATCCATGTGGTCACCAATATCAAGCAGAAGGACCTCGCCCGGCGCATCGCTGCGCTCTTGATCCACCATCGCAGCAATGGGCCCCATCGTTTCAAAATGGCTATGAATATCATTGGTGTACAATATCGTTAACGTTTCCGGGTTCGTCTCCGGCATCGTGTATTGCCTCCTTGGCTTTCGGTCTATCCAGTCTGTTTTAAATTTTAGAGTTCAAAGAGTATTATATACCTTAAAAATCATCATTGTCTCGTTATAATGCAACTTGTTAACAGGCGACTACGCCATAAGCACCGAACCCTCTATACTACAATATGACCAACGGCCTGTATTACTCATTGTCAACCCATTTATTCCCTGATATGATGAAATAAAAACTGGAGAATATGAGGTGCATTGCCCTTGAAAGCACATATTATGGACCTCAGTCCCGGCGACCTTCTACAACAGGATGTGTATAATCATTTTGGCGTCCTTGTTCTACAGAAGGGGTCCGCGTTGACTAATGAAGCTATTGCCAAGCTAATACAGCATGGCATCGATTATGTAGATATCGAAGCCAAGACCATCCAGGTAGATTTCCCATCGTCCGGTCGCATGGCAAGTCCGGCTCAACGAGTAAAGGCTTATATGGACGAAGGGATCGATAAGTTTGAAGAGATATTTTTGGAAGCGTTAACCAATGGCAAATTCAACAAATCCAAGGTAGAGCAATTAATGAATCCCCTTCTCTCGGAATTAGAGAGCCAGAAGGATGTCGTCTCTCTATTGCTTGCAATCGAGGACGACGACAACTATACATACAATCACTCCATGCAGGTGGGCATGCTATGTTATTATATCGCCGCATGGCTCGGCTATTCTCAAGAGGAAGCTCATCAAGCTGGCAAAGCCGGCTACCTGCTGGATATCGGTAAATCCAAAGTGCCTGTCGGTATTTTGTCCAAGCCCGGCAAGCTAACCCCCGAGGAATTCGAGGAAGTTAAGCTTCATACCACTTACGGTCATGACATTATTATGGAATCAACCGGTGACGAACTTTCCGCCCTGGTAGCCCTGCAGCATCATGAACGGGAGGATGGCAGCGGCTATCCGCATGGATTGCGCGGCCATGAAATACATCCTTACGCCAAGATTGCCGCAGTAGCCGATGTATACTCGGCCATGACCTCCAAGCGGGTCTATGGCTCCAAGCAGGAGCTGTTGTCCGTATTGCGTGAGCTGAATAGCCTTAGCTTCGGTAAGCTCAGTCCTGAGCCAACTCAGGCGCTGATCCGCCACCTGCTGCCGAACTTCATCGGCAAGAAGGTCCTGTTGAGCTCCGGGGAATCCGGCTCCATCGTCATGACCAATCATACAGACTTCTTCCGCCCGCTCGTTCAGACTGACACCCGGTTCATAGACCTGTCCAAGGAACGAAAGGTATCCATTGCCGAGGTATACTTGTAGAAAACAAAAAAACCTGCCAGCCGCTGATTTGGCTTGCAGGTTTTTACTTTTTAAAAGTGAGTGTGCTTAACTTTCCATTGCTCTAATTTAATGTTCAGCCAGAAAGAATAAATACCGAGTGTAATGATACATAGCAGCAGCCACTTAATCCAATTCCCAAACAGGCCAACCGCTGTTCCATCAAACTTTAAACGGCGTCCTTCAATAACGGTATGCTCGATCTTCCAGCGATAAATCATTACAAGGCTCCATGGGTAACAGATACCTAGCGTAAAGATCGTCACCAGCCAGCCAAGTATACTCCATCCAATATACTGCGCAAGTCCACCATCAAATACTGATGGATGTTGTCCGCTTGTTACATATTGCGACTTCTGTGCAGTATTAGGTTCAATCACCACATTCATATCCCTCATCCTTTGCATTGTATTGTAAGGAATAATATTCTACATAGAGGACAATTTTCCTCCTTCTTTAGACATATATTTTAGCGAAATAGTCGATTAGGCCTATGAATACAAAAAAAATTTGCAACACATAAGAAAAACATCTATTGATGTACTATCTTTGAAGCCAGACCACGTTAAGCGGTAGTTTTTCTTGCGATTATAGAATTGTTCAGCTCCGCTGAAAACTTATAAATTCTATAATCTTAAAAAATGTGGTACGGAACGGCCTAAGCCGTTCCGTACCACATTCTTTTGGTCCTAAAAATCTTGCTGCATCAGAGGTTATCGGACTTAACCGATGGAACCCTCCATTTCAAATTTGATTAATCTATTCATCTCCACCGCATATTCCATCGGCAGTTCCTTCGTGAAGGGTTCAATAAAGCCCATAACGATCATCTGCGTTGCTTCTTCTTCGGTAAGCCCGCGGCTCATCAGGTAGAAAAGCTGCTCCTCGGACACTTTGGATACGGTCGCTTCATGCTCCAGTACAATGTTATCATTCATGATCTCATTGTACGGAATCGTATCCGAAGTTGATTCGTTATCCAGAATGAGCGTGTCGCACTTGATGTTCGACTTGGCCCCCTCCGCCTGACGGCCAAAGGAAGCCAGCCCGCGATACGTAACTTTACCACCATGCTTGGAGATGGATTTGGAGACGATGGTTGATGTTGTATCGGGCGCCAGGTGAATCATTTTTGCGCCTGCATCCTGGAGTTGACCCTTGCCAGCCACAGCAATCGACAGCACACTGCCTTTAGCTCCGCGTCCCTTCAGGATAACAGCAGGATATTTCATCGTCAGCTTGGAGCCGATATTCCCGTCAACCCACTCCATATTTGCGTTCTCCTCCGCTACCGCCCGTTTAGTCACCAGGTTGTAGATGTTTGGAGCCCAGTTTTGAATCGTCGTATAGCGAACGCGAGCATCCTTCTTCACAATGATCTCAACGACGGCGCTATGCAGCGAGTTGGTGCTATAGACCGGAGCCGTGCAGCCTTCGGTATAGTGCACGAAGCTGCCCTCATCGGCAACGATCAAGGTCCGCTCGAACTGCCCCATGTTCTCGGAGTTAATTCGGAAGTAAGCTTGCAACGGAACCTCGCATTTAACTCCCTTCGGCACGTAAATGAAGCTGCCTCCGGACCAGACTGCACTGTTCAAAGCCGCAAACTTGTTATCTGCCGGCGGCACAACCGTACCGAAATACTCCTTGAATAACTCCGGGTATTCCCGTAACGCTGAATCAGTATCCATGAAGATAACACCTTGATCTTCCAGATCCTTCTGGATACTATGATATACAACCTCGGATTCGTATTGGGCAGACACCCCTGCCAGGAACTTCTGCTCCGCTTCGGGAATCCCCAACTTGTCGAAGGTTTCCTTGATCTCCGCAGGAACCTCCTCCCATGTCTTTCCTTGCTTCTCCGAAGGTCTAACATAATATTGAATATCGTCAAAATCTAATCCGTTTAAATCTCCGCCCCATTGAGGAGTCGGCATCTTCTCAAATTGCTCCAGCGATTTCAGACGGAAGTTCAACATCCACTCCGGCTCATTCTTAATCCGTGAGATTTCCGTAACGATTTCACGGGTCAAGCCTTTGCCCGACTGAAATATGGACTTATGCTCATCGCGAAAGCCATATTTGTACTCTTCCAGTTCCGGTGCTTTCTTGGCCATGTTCGGCTACCTCCTTAGGGTTTATGATTCTGCCTGAATGCCTTTCTTTAGGGCATTCCAGGCTAAAGTCGCACATTTGATGCGAGCAGGAAATTTATTAACGCCAGATAAAGCTTCAATGTCTTCATAATCATCAAATTCTACGGATTCTCCCATCATGAGCCGGGAGAACCTTCCAGCCAAGTCCAGAGCCTCTGCGAAGCTGCGCCCCTTC
Organism: Paenibacillus sanguinis 2301083 = DSM 16941; assembly: GCF_000374825.1. GTDB lineage: Bacteria > Bacillota > Bacilli > Paenibacillales > Paenibacillaceae > Fontibacillus > Fontibacillus sanguinis. The sequence goes on along the minus strand of NZ_KB895389.1, from coordinate 37,452 downwards.
ACGGCCTCCGTCATCATGGAAGCCGATGAGATACTGATTGAGCATCCTTCCCCGGTGAACCGGGCATCGCGAACGATATCCCCTTCCACAATAAGCTGCAAGGAAATCCGGTCACCACAGGTGGGGTTGTTCAGGTCAACAGTCACAGCTTCTTGCTCAAACTTCCCCCGATTGCGCGGATTCTTATAATGATCCATAATGACGCGTCGATATAAATCGTCCAGTTGCATTATCCAAAATACTCCTTTGTTTGGATTAGAGCTTCCGCCAGCCGGTCAATGTCTTGTTCTGTATTGTACAGATACAAGCTGGCTCTGGCCGTCGCGCTCGCTTCAAGCCAGCGCATTAAGGGCTGACAGCAATGATGCCCTGCCCGAATCGCAATGCCCGAAGCATCAAGCACGGTCGCTACGTCATGAGGATGGATATCCTGAAGATTGAAGGTAAGCAAACCAACTTCGCGCTCACTTGGCCCATACAAGGTCAATCCCTCGATGTCTGCCAGGCGGTCCATCGCATAAGCTGCCAGCTTGGCTTCATGGCGATGAATGTTCTCCAGCCCAATCGATTCCAGGAAATCAATGGCCGCTCCCAATCCAACAGCGCCGGCAATAATCGGCGTACCCCCTTCAAATTTCCACGGAAGCTCCTTCCAATTGGATTCATACAGGCCAACATCGTCAATCATTTCTCCGCCATATTCGATCGGCTCCATGGCCTCCAGCAGATGCTTCTTACCATATAATACGCCAATCCCCGTAGGAGCGCACATTTTATGGCCGGAGAAAGCATAGAAATCAACATCCAGTTCTTGCACATCCACCTTCATATGCGGTGTACTTTGCGCCCCGTCCACCACCATCACAGCACCATGACGGTGAGCAATGGCCGCTAATTCCTTAATAGGATTCACTACGCCAAGCACATTGGATACATAGGCAATAGATACAATCTTTGTCTTATCGGTAATTACATTCTCCGCATCAGCCAGATCAATATGACCATCTGGCTGAAGTGGAATGTATTTCAAGACAGCCTTCTTCTTCAAGGCCAGTTGCTGCCATGGAATCAGATTGCTATGGTGCTCCATCGGTGTAATAACGATTTCGTCACCTTCACATATAGTATCTCCTCCATAAGAAGAAGCTACCAGGTTCAACGCTGTGGTCGTACCTCGGGTGAAAATAATTTCCTCGCGATGTGCCGCCCCGATGAAACGGGCCACTTTGTCCCGGGCTCCCTCATAAGCGTCCGTAGCCCGGCTTCCTAGCGTGTGCACACCGCGATGAACGTTTGCATTATCCCACTCGTAATAATGCCTCACTGCCTCCAGAACCTGAATTGGCTTCTGGGCGGTAGCCGCGCTGTCCAGATATACGAGCGGATGACCGCTGATCTCCTGCTGCAGAATTGGAAACTGTCGTTTAAGTTCCCCAGCATCGATACTCATTGTCCCAGCTTCCTTTCCACCAGACCTTGCAATTGCTTCTGCAGCGGCTCCAGCGGAATATCCGAGACGACCGGTGCGAGGAAGCCATATATAATCAACCGTTCAGCATCTGCACGCGAAATCCCGCGGGACATCAGATAGTAAATTTGCTCTGGATTCACTTGTCCGACAGAGGCCGCATGGCCTGCCGTTACATCATCCTCGTCAATAAGCAAAATCGGGTTGGCATCTCCACGCGCTTTCGGACTCAGCATCAATACCTTCTCCGTTTGCTGTCCGTCCGCTTTCGTGGCCCCCTTCTCAATCTTCGTAATGCCGTTAATAATGGCGGTTGCTCCTTCGCGCATCACAGCCCGGGTAATCATCTGGCTGCTGGAGCTCTTGCCGTAATGGACCGCCTTGGTCGTATAATTCAGCCGTTGTGAGCCGGAACCAACAGCAATTACCTTGGCATCGGAAGTGGAGCCATTCCCCTTCAGGATCGACAACGTTTCGCTGGCCGAGTCACCGCTATTCATTTCACCAACGATCCATTCAATGCTTCCGTCGTTCTCCACAACGGCCCGGCGATAAGTCAAATCGGTCGCTTGTTCACCCAGATGATGCACACTGGCGAATTGCACCTTTGCTCCCGGCTTGATATACACCTCGGAAGCCCCGTTATGCACTACGCTCTCGCTCAAGTTCACCGAAATATAGTTATCAACATAGGTTACCTGACTATTCTCTTCAGCAACAATCAGCACATGCGGCGCAAACACAGCGTCAGCTTCGTCCAGCAAGAAGATGCTTTGCAGCGGCGTATCGATTACGACATCCTTAGGAACATAGAGGAAAACCCCGCCGCTCCACAAAGCGGCATGCAGGGCAGCCAAGCGATGCTCCTCCGGTTTGATTACCGTATGAAGGTATTTCTGTACCAGCTCGCCATGCTCACGCGCAGCCGTCTCCAGATCGGTAAAAATCACGCCTTGGGCAGCCAGCTCCGGAGTCAGTCGAGCAAATACCGGGCTAGCATTACGTTGTACCAGCAAGTTGCTCTGCTCCGTCAAGTCTACCAATGAATGTACGCTGTCAGGAAGCTGCTCCAGCGTGTTCCCGCGTTCTGCGCCGAAATCACCAAAGTTGCTCAGATTCCAGCGGTCCAGCCGCGTCTTTTCCAGTTTGGGCAGATCCAGTCCTTCAGCCAACCGCAAAGCCTTCGTACGGCTGTCCGTCAGCCACGCAGGTTCCCCCTGCTTCAGGGAGATTTGCTTCAATTGTTCCGCTTCTACCGGAAGAACGGTTTGTGTCGTCATTCTCTATTCCTCCTTCCGTCTAGGCTTCTTGACCGACCGTTTCGTCCACGATACCAAGCTCTTCCTTAATCCAGTCATAACCATCCTGCTCCAGACGCTCAGCCAGTTCAGGGCCCCCGGATTTAACAATACGTCCTTGCATCATAACATGGACGAAATCAGGCTTCACATAATTTAACAGACGTTGATAGTGGGTAATAATCAGGAAGCCGCGATCCTCACTCCGCATGGAATTGACACCGTTAGCTACAATTCTCAAAGCATCAATGTCCAGACCGGAGTCGATCTCATCCAAAATAACGATTTTAGGATCAAGCAACATCATTTGCAGAATCTCGTTACGCTTTTTCTCCCCTCCAGAGAAGCCTTCGTTCAGATAACGATGAGCGAACTCAGGGTTCATCTCCAACGCCTTCATCTGACCTTCCATTTGACGGATGAATTTAATCAGAGAAATCTCGTCCCCTTCTTCACGCCGTGCGTTGATGGCGCTGCGCAAGAAGTCAGAGTTCGTAACCCCCGCTATCTCGCTTGGATATTGCATAGCCAGGAACAAGCCAGCACGAGCCCGCTCGTCCACAGCCATCTCCAGCACGTCTTCGCCATTCAACAACGCTTTCCCATCCGTAACCTCATATTTGGGATGACCCATCAATGCAGAAGCAAGCGTACTTTTCCCGGTACCGTTAGGTCCCATGATGGCATGAATTTCGCCGCCTTTTATTTCAATATCAATCCCCTTCAGGATTTCCTTGTCCTCGATTGTTGCCTTAAGCCCCTCAACCACAAAATGCGTCGCCATAAGCTTACTCCTTCCATTAACAATAATTAACGTTATTTGATCAAGGGCGCCGCCCTTGTTCTTGCCATTGTACCATAATAATTATCAGTTTAGAATGATTATCGCTGATTCTCACTGATTCTCATTTCATTCTATCCTACTTTTTTTGCATAAGCAACGTATGTCCGCCGATATCCGCTGGCAATGTGTTTTATGTCACAGACACATGATGTTGACTTGACAATTGCTTAAACGCATAGAAGGACTCGGCCATCCCTATGGCCAAGTCCTTCTGCGCGGCGGTCTGCTCTGCGGCCTTCAAGGCCCCTCGTTAACGCCACTACCTCTGTTAGCCCAAGTAAGCCCGAAGCATCCACATATGCTTCTCCAAACTACCTACATAACCTGTTAGCAAATCCGCAGTGGCATCATCGCCTGCTGTTCCGGCTTGCTCGATTCCTTCACGGTAGGATTCGCACAAGGTTGCGAGATCCTCCAGCAAATGTTGAACCATCGCTTGCGGCTCTTCCTTGCCGGAAGCCTCCTGAATAGTAGCTAATTCTAAATATTCCTTCAACGTTGCTGCCGGATTCCATTTTAATGTAAGCATCCGTTCGGCAATCGCATCCATCTGCTCAGATACTTCATTATATAGCTCTTCGAATTTAACATGAAGTCTGAAGAAGCTGTTCCCCTTCACAAACCAATGGTAGCTGTGCAACTTGACATAAAGTACGTTCAGATTGGCAACCTGTTCATTCATCAATGATTCAAGTCTGGATGTGTTTGTTTTTCCTGTTGATTTTGCATCTGATTTAGCCATGCTAGTCCCTGCTTTCTATAAAAGTTTAGTGTATTCAATCCTCAAGCCGCAGCCTGAGCAATGATCTCAAAAGCCCTGACGTGCACATCTCATACTTACCCTTGTTCAGTATTTGCGAAACAAGCATGGCTCATTCTTTGCGAACAAAGTGTGAACAAGTCTAAAGTAACTTAGCTGCTCCATACTTTGAATTTTCAGCAAATTTGCAGAAATTCTCAGAATTTGGACTATGATTGTTTCGTTAGCAATGCTATTATTAGTTGGGTATTTTTTGTGAGCAATTCAATTTTCAGCCTAAGGACGAAACTTTTTGGGGGAGCTATGAACAAACAGAATGAACAACATGACGAAGAAGAGTTGGGCTATTTGTTTAACGTCGATATTCTGATCAAAGGCAATTCCAATGCATTGGCATTACAATCATTGCTTGAACTGCTCAACAACAACGACAACATTATAGATTATCGAATTAATTCGGGTTCACAGCTTGGCAAGATCATTGAATCCATGCTTGCCAACTCTAAACAGGCACATATTAAATCATCGCACAAGCATCCAGAGATACAGGAGTCTCCTCCCAAATCCAGCAAATTACCCGTTGCTGCCGAGGAAGCTATTTCGAGCAGCTTCAAGGATATTGCTGCCAGCGAAGAATTTCAGGCCTGGATTCAGAACTATATCAACAATAACCGACTTGTCCGCCTCTATATCAAACGCAACGGAAAACGAATAAACATACCTTGCCGTATTCTGAATTTCCAACCCGAAGTCTATACACTCAGCGTTTATCATGTTGATGAGAAACAGGTCTACACTTTAAAGTTAAGTGAGGTCATCGATTTTCTCGACACTTAAAGTGCGTGTTCAAAAGTCAGGTTCACGATTTAATCTTGTTACTTTACTTCTACAAATCCACGCAAAGAACGGTGAGCATTTTCGCTTCAGGAAGCTAACTCACCGTTCTTATTCATTAACGCCATGCTGATGGTTGGCGGATCAATTCTCTAGCCTATGCGCCAGGAGTTGCCCCTCCAGGCCTCTATAGCCAGCAGCAGCCAACCTGCCAGAAAAGAGACACCTCCTAACGGAGTTACAGGACCCAGCCATCTCCACTCCATAATGGCGAGACCGTATAGGCTGCCGGAGAATAGAACAATGCCGATGACAAACAAACGGTTAGCCCAGCGAAGTCGCCGGGACGTCCCCCATTTCTCTGCAAACAAGGCGCATGCCAAAATAGCAAGCCCGTGGATCATCTGATAGTGGACTCCGGTCTCATAGGTTTCGAGAGCCGAAGCCCCGATTTTTTCTTTAAGAATATGGGCGCCGAAGGCTCCCAAAGCTACTGCCAGCAGCATGATGATAGCTCCAATTCCCGCATAATTGCGCATCCTTGCCTTTACCTCCTACAATGAATTCAACCTTCTTCATAAAAGTATAATAACCCAAGGACTACCTCAATTACCATTCATCCCGCAATGCGGCACCTCAAAAGAACCTTGCATTTTCCAGATAGATATGAAAGATTAATCATAAAAGATTAATTAAAGGGAGTTTTTTATGAACTACAACCCAACAGAACACTCATCTTATTCACCACAACCTGGCGCAGACCTTCCACCTGTTACAAAAGCTAAATTTTCAGGACCGGGCATCGCTTCTTTTATTGTTAGCGTGCTGGCGCTGATTGGATATGTATCATCCCTGGTGCTCTTCGCTTCAGCTGTTGTTAATATCATGGATCAATCGATCATGCCAACCGCTGATGATATTATGTTACGCGCAGACACCATCTCCGCAGTATTTCTCTTCCTGGCTTCGCTATTTCTTAATCTGATCGGGCTGGTGTTGGGAATCGTCGGGCTTGCACTCAAGAACCGCAGAAAGGTATTTGCCATCCTCGGGTTAATCTTCTCCTTGCTGCCCGGATTGGGATTTATCGGCCTGCTCATCACTGGAAGCATGGCTTCGCTCTAATAGAAAACCTATATCTGTGCTTGTTCTTCCATGGCTGTACGTTCCCTCTTCCCGTCATTTTTGCTAAAATGGAATAGGTTTTTCTAAATGATATGCTGCACTCATGTAATGAATTAGTATGATTTGGAACAAGGAGACTGTGTATGCCTAATGTAAAGATTTTTTCAGATAGCACCTCGGACCTGCCTGGCGATTGGCTTCAGCGCCATGATATCAGCCTTGTTCCGCTATATGTCGTGTTCGGAAGCGAGACATTCCGGGACGGCATCGATATTACTCCAAGCGATATTTACCAACGTGTAGAAAAAGAAGGTACCCTGCCAAAGACGACAGCTCCCTCCCCGGGAGATTTTGTTAGCGCCTTTGGACCCTATATCGAACGTGGACAGGATATCGTATATATCAGTTTGTCGTCCAAGCTATCGTCTACGTATCAAAATGCAAAGATTGCGGCAGGGGAATTCCCCGAAGGCCGCATTCATGTCATTGATTCACTGACCTTATGCAGCGGTATTGGTCTACTGGTTATGAAGGCCGTCAAGCTGGCGGAGCAAGGCCTCTCTTCAGAAGAGATTGCCGTACAAGTCAGCGCAATGCGGCCACAAGTAGAGACTCAGTTTGTTATTGATACGCTCGAGTATTTATATAAGGGCGGACGCTGCTCCGGAATGCAGCATTTCATTGGAAGCCTGCTGCAAATTCGTCCGGTGCTTAAGCTGGTCGATGGCAGCATCATCCCCGCTTACAAGGTGCGCGGCCGCAAGGAGAAAGCGGTACAGCAAATGCTGGATAACGCCCTTGCCGATAAGGACAACATGGATCAGGATTTGATTCTGGTAGTCCATACAGAGGCGGAAGAAGAAGCGCTGAAGCTTGCCTCCATTTTACAAGAACAGACCGGGGCCCGCAAAGTTGCCGTATCCGAAGCGGGCTGCGTCATTTCGAGTCACTGCGGACCACACACCATCGGTATTATGTACACCCGGAAATTACCCGTTCATTAAGGTAACAGCTATATCATGTCCTGAACAGGAGGGGTTACCATGGGCTCGATTAAGATTTTTGCGGACAGCACCTGCGATCTGCCTTCAGAGTGGATTCAGCAATACGATATTGGCATTGTGCCTCTATATGTGACGTTCACCGATCAAATCTACAAGGATGGTGTAGATCTCACCGTACCCAAGCTTTACGACAAAGTAACGGAATCGGGGAGCCTGCCCAAGACAGCCGCCCCTTCTCCGGCCGATTTCATTCAGTCCTTTGCTCCATTCGTACAAGAAGAGCGGCAAATCCTGTACATTAGCTTGTCCTCAGAGCTGTCCTCCACCTACCAGAATGCATTGCTGGCGGCAGCGGAGTTCGCCGAAGGCGACGTGACTGTCTTCGATTCCCTCAACCTGTCCTCCGGTATTGGGCTTCTGGTGATGAAGGCCGCACATGCAGTAGAGCAAGGCAAAGGCATCCCTGAAATTATCGAGCTGCTAACCGCCGTACGCCCGCAGGTGGAAACGGAGTTCGTCATCGATTCGCTGGATTACTTGTATAAGGGCGGCCGCTGCTCCGGAATGCAAAATATCGTAGGCAGCTTGCTCAAGATTAGACCGGTTATCAAAGTGGTGAATGGGAAAATGACCCCTGCTTACAAAATCCGCGGCAGCAGAGACAAGGCGCTGGATCGATTGTTAAGCAATGCGCTTAGCCATGTGGAGGAGATGGACCAGGATCTGATCTTCGTTACCCATTCCTTGGCTGACGCGGATGCCCAGCTTCTAAGGCAAGCGCTGGAACAAAACACGCAGGCTACAGTTGCCATTTCGGATGCCGGCTGTGTCATCTCCAGTCACTGTGGCGCCAAAACAATCGGTATTCTCTATACCAAAACATTGGCTTGAATCCATCGGCATGACCGACATGCTTGCCAAGCTGTCTTGAATTACGCATGGCCCAGTGGGAAGCGTGGTTTGAGGCAGCTCTTTCTATTTCCGTCGTTTACAAACCCCTATCCTTCACATATCGTTCCTCTCCCTGAATATACTTTAGTTACATCCACTAAACAGCGAAATTACAATTCTGCAAATCCCCATATGGAGGTGTTCCCCATGTCTTCACCTGAACGGTATAACTTTGTCGTCTCCAAGGAGGATTGGTCGCTGCACCGCAAAGGGTATCAGGACCAGCAGCGCCATCAGGAAAAAGTACGGGAAGTGATCAGGCAGAATCTACCCGATCTGGTCACCGAAGAGAACATTATCATGTCGGACGGTAAACAAATCATTAAAGTCCCTCTACGAAATCTGGAGGAATACCGGTTCATTCATAACTATCAGAAGCAAAAGCACGTGGGGCAGGGCGATGGCGACAGCCAGGTCGGCGACGTGCTGGGACAGGATAGCCCCAAGAGCGGCAAGGGCGGGAAAGCAGGGGACCAGCCCGGCCAGGATTACGTAGAGACCGAGATCAGCATGGAGGACCTGGAAGATATGCTGTTCGACGAGTTAGAGCTTCCCTTTATTCAAGATAAAGATAGAGAAGAATTGGAGAGTGAAGCAATCCGGTTTAACGATATCCGCAAAAAAGGGCTGATGTCCAACATCGACAAGAAGCGTACCATCCTGGAAAATTTGCGACGCAACGCCACCTCTGGTCAGCCGGGCATCCATGGCATTTCGCCCGATGACCTCCGCTACAAGACTTGGGAGGAGATCGTCGTCCCCCGCTCCAATGCCGTTATCCTGGCCATGATGGATACCTCAGGCTCGATGGGCGCCTTCGAGAAATACTGCGCACGCAGCTTTTTCTTCTGGATGACCCGCTTCCTCCGCCATCAATATGAGAAGGTCGATATCGTATTTCTGGCCCATCATACCGAGGCGAAGGAAGTTACGGAGGAAGAATTCTTCACTCGCGGGGAGAGCGGGGGCACGATCTGCTCCTCGGTATATCAGAAAGCGCTGGACATCATCGACTCGCGTTATCCCCCCTCCAGCTACAATATTTATCCGTTTCATTTCTCGGATGGAGATAATCTGACCTCGGATAACGAGCGTTGCCTTAAATTGATCGGTGAGCTACTCAAGCGGTGCAATATGTTTGGTTACGGGGAAGTCAACCAGTATAATCGTGGAAGCACGCTGATGTCGGCCTATCGGAATATTAAGCAAGAGAAATTCATTCATTATGTAATTAAGGAAAAAGGCGAGGTATACCATGCGCTGAAGCGATTTTTTCACAAGCGTGAGGGAGGTGCGGCCAGTTGACTCAATCCCAAGCTGAGCTGGAGTTCGCCATTGCGGAAATTATGGAGATTGCCGATAGCTTTGGGCTCGATTATTATCCGATGCGCTATGAAATCTGTCCTGCCGATATTATCTATACCTTTGGCGCTTATGGAATGCCCACCCGCTTCTCTCATTGGAGCTTTGGCAAAACCTTTAACAAGATGAAAATGCAATATGACTTCGGGTTAAGCAAAATCTATGAGCTTGTCATCAATTCCAACCCCTGCTATGCCTTTCTCCTGGAGGGCAACTCGCTAATTCAGAACAAGCTGATTGTCGCCCATGTGCTGGCACATTGTGATTTCTTCAAAAATAACTTTCGCTTCTCCGCCACCAACCGCGATATGATCGAGAGCATGTCTGCCACGGCCGAGCGTATCAGCAGCTACCAGTTGGCCTACGGGGCAGATACCGTCGAGAGCTTCATCGACGACGTGCTGGCGATTCAGGAGCATGTAGATCCCCAACTGATCAAGCCCATGCGCTACGATAAGCGGCGACAGTTGGAAGAGAAACGGCGGAGAGCCCGCGAGGAACGGAAGCATACCACTAAGCCAGGCATCTACGACGACCTGTGGGCGCTGGACACGGCGCCAGAGGGGCCTTCTCAAGGCACCCCCTCCTTAATCGCATTTCCCCCTGAGCCAGAGAAAGACCTGGTATGGTTCATTCAGGAATATTCCGAAGTGCTGGAGGACTGGCAGCGGGATATCTTGAGCATGTTACGGGAAGAAATGCTGTACTTCTGGCCGCAAATGGAGACCAAAATCATGAACGAGGGCTGGGCATCCTACTGGCATCAACGCATTATTCGGGAGCTGGACTTGAGCAGTGAGGAGACGATTGAATTCGCCAAGCTGAATTCCTCCGTGGTGCAGCCCTCCCAGCAAAGCCTTAATCCGTATTACCTTGGCCTGAAAATCTTTGAGGACATTGAACGCCGCTGGAATCAGCCTACTGAGGAAGAACAGCGCCGCTTCGGACGGATCCCCGGGAAGGGACGGGAGAAGATGTTTGAGGTGCGGGAGCTGGACTCGGACATTTCCTTCTTGCGCAGCTATCTGAGCAAGGAGCTTGTTCAGGACCTGGATCTGTACATCTTCGAGAAGCAAGGCCCGGAATGGAAAATTACCGACAAAACCTGGGAGCATATCCGCGATCAGCTTGTCGCTTCGCGCGTTAATGGAGGCTCCCCTTATATCGTTGTCCAGGATGGCGACTACCTTCGCTCAGGCGAGCTGCTGCTCAAGCATCAATATGAAGGTCTGGAGCTGGATCTGAAATATCTGGAGCGCACCCTTCCCCATGTTTATCACTTGTGGGGGCGCCCCGTTCATCTGGAGACCATTGTTGAGGACAAACGCGCCCTTTTCTCTTACGATGGGCAAAAGCATCAACGCAAAATATTATCGTAGCCAAGGCCAGGCAACTGCCAGAAATACAGTTGCCTGTTTTCATTATAACAAGGACAAGACATCGCCGAAATTGACCCTCAATCAGAAAATGGATATTATTGAAATAATAGAATGCGCAGAGGTTGGTGGTGCACTTGAACTCTACAACCACGATACGTTCAATCCTGACTGATCATATGAGGCAGGAAGGCCTCAACCTGAACCAGTTCGCTCAAAGGGTGGGGCTGAATGCGGGCTCGCTTAGCTCGATTCTGAACGGGCATAGAAATTTAACGATTGAGCAACTGGACCTGATGACGGAAAGCTTCGGGCTCCATCGGGGCTTTTTTTATAGCCGGTATTTTGAAGAGCTTATTGCCGAATCAACGCCCAATTGGCGGCGAATCAAGCCTTTTCTGATCGCCTGTGCGGAGGTTGGCAACTCGGAATATTTCCGTAAATCCATCGGGTTGCTGCTGGAGAACCTGATGTATGCTCAAGTTCTTTTTGAAGTAGCCGAAGACCTCTATCATAACAACAACAAGAAATTCGCTGCGATCATTTATGACGAAATTGCCTTTGGTGAGAAGAATCAGCATTCCGAACGCCTTGCCCTCTGCCAATACCGCTTGTTCCTGTGTAAGCTGGAGCATGATCAGGAAATGAACTACCAGGCAGCTATACAGTTTGAGCTATTTGTCGAACGATTAAGTGAATTTGACCAGCTTGAAGCTCTGAAGGATTTAGCCAATACTTACCGTTCACTGCGTCGATGGGACAAGGTGGAGGAAGTAGCGGAGCAGCTACTCAGAAAAGCCAAGCATCAATATCAGAGAGGGGCGCGTATTAAGCAGGAGAACCTTCCTGTAAAACCGCTGTTCACCTATGTGGCCTATGCCTATCTCCTTCTTGGCAGCGTAAACGAATCCAGACAAGATTATGATCAGGCCTTACAGTTCATCAAGCTTTATGAGAACCTGAATTGGGTAAGGGAGAACGATGAGACTGCAATCGGATGGAAGGAAAAATTTCAATCCTGGGCTAAGATGAACACGATAGTGACCCAATTAGCCGCAGGTGATTCAAGTGTGCTTCCGGAGTACGTCTCCTATATGGAATCCCATGAGGCAGAAATATGGCTATGTCTGCTCAATATTGTTACAGCTGCCAATCGTCACAACTATAACATTGATGGCATCCTGGAACGAATTGAATATGCTTCATTGCTCCATCAGTCGGAGTATGAAACAGACATCTATACAAGGCAAACCATTGATGAGCGTATAGCCCGTTGTTACTATGAGCTTGCCGCCTATTATCTCCACCGTGGCGCAGCAAGCCAAGGGTTTAGCCACCTGATGAAGGCTTTGGAAAAAGCATCTTTAATTAACGAGAAGAGCTGTATAATTAAATGTGTAGGCTTATTTGAGAACTTCAGAGATAACAGCAACGAGAGCATAATAGAGACCTACAAAAAACTTATTCGAGAGGTGTATAGGAATGAAAAGTAAGCTGAGCGCTCTCCTGGTAAGTGTTTTTTCTCTAATTGTAATTTCTACCCCCTACATCCTTCGTCTCATGGATCATCATGGAGGAATGTAAGCTGGCAGCATGAACATAAACGAACGCAAATAAGACCAGTCCCAGACTGGTCTTATTCATGCCAGATTTATGTCAAAAGTCTGTATTAACGGTTCAGCAGACTGCCCACATAACGAAGCAATTCATTGGCACATACCGGGCAATAGCCGTGCTCGTCAATCAGCCGTTTGCTCACTTCGTTGATGCGCTTCAATTGATTTTCATCCGGCGTTTTGGTCGACGTAGTAATCTTGACGATATCCTTCAAATCGGCGAACAGCTTCTTTTCAATCGCTTCCCTCAGCCGATCATGGTGATTGTACTCAAATTTGCGTCCCTTACGCGAGTAGGCAGAAATACGAATCAGAATTTCTTCCCGGAAAGCCTTTTTCGCATTTTCCGAAATGCCGATTTGCTCCTCAATCGAGCGCATCAGCCGCTCGTCAGGGTCCAGCTCCTCATCCGTCAACGGATCACGAATTTTGGTCCAATTGCAGAAAGCTTCGATATTATCGAGATAGTTCTCGAACAAGGTCCTAGCCGATTCCTCGAAGGAATATACAAATGCCTTTTGCACTTCCTTCTTGGCCAACTCATCGTATTCCCGGCGGGCGATGCCGATAAAGTTCAGATACCGCTCACGCTCCTCCTTCGTAATTGAAGCATGCTGGTCCAGACCGTCCTTGATTGCCCGCAATATATCGAGCGCGCCCATACAATGCATATCCTGCTTGATCAGGGCACTGGAAATCCGGTTGATGACATAACGCGGGTCTACGCCAGACATCCCTTCGTCCAAATGCTCATTTTGCAATTCCTTCAAGTCGGCGTCCTTATAGCCTTCTACTTCTTCACCATCATACAGGCGCATTTTCTTCAATAGGTCAATCCCCTGCTTCTTCGACTCCTTCAACCGGGTCAAAATCGAGAAAATCGCTGCGGCTCGCAGCGCGTGCGGAGCGATGTGAACATGTTTCATATCACTTTGGGCGATTAGCTTGGCGTAGATTTTCTCTTCTTCAGACACCTTGAGATTGTAGGGAATAGGCATGACAATCATTCGAGATTGCAGGGCTTCATTCTTCTTGTTGCCAATAAAAGACTTGTATTCCGCCTCGTTCGTATGGGCGATAATGAGTTCGTCTGCACTGATAAGCGCAAACCTGCCTGCCTTGAAATTCCCCTCCTGGGTCAGCGACAGCAAATTCCACAGAAATTTCTCGTCGCATTTCAGCATTTCCTGGAATTCCATCAACCCCCGGTTGGCTTTATTCAGCTCACCATCAAACCGGTAAGCCCGCGGATCAGACTCCGATCCATATTCCGTAATGGTCGAGAAGTCGATACTGCCCGTCAGGTCGGCTATATCCTGTGACTTCGGATCGGAGGGGCTGAATGTACCGATGCCCACGCGTTCATCCTCTGAAAGCAATACCCGCTCTACCCGCACATGCTCTATATCGCCGCCGTACTCTGTCTTGAGCCGCATCTGACATACCGGGCAGAGGTTGCCCTCAATACGAATGCCCAACTCCTGCTCCACCTCGGGCCGAAGCTCATGCGGAACCAGATGCAGCGGGTCCTCGTGCATCGGGCAGCCTGCAATAGCATATACCGCTCCCTTATCGGTACGGGAGAATTTCTCCAGACCTCGCTTCAACAAGGTGACTAATGTCGATTTCCCGCCGCTTACGGGGCCCATCAGCAGCAAAATTCGCTTGCGCACATCCAGCCGCCGGGCCGCCGAGTGGAAATATTCCTCAACCAGCTTCTCAATAGCGCGATCCAATCCAAAGATCTCCTGCTCAAAAAATTTATACCTCTTCCGGCCATTTACTTCCTCTACCCCGAAAGATTCAATCATTTCGTAAACCCTGGCATGGGCGGTCATCGCAGGCGTTGGATCCTTCGCAAGCATTTCAATATATTGTTTGAATGTGCCGCTCCACGATAAGGAGTCGCTTTCCGCCCGGTAAGCTGCTATACGATCAAAAATGTCCATGTTAGGTCCTCCTCTACTCCCGCATAGGGGTTCTCCTGCATCCCCGGCAACCTTCCATTCAAGTGTTACAGATGGAGCTTCCACGATAAAAAGTGTATTACATACCTATGCGGCTTTTGGGGAGAAGTTGACCTTTTTCCCAATGAAAATATTCGTATGGAAAAAGTAGGAATTCACGTTTATGCTATAATTTAATCGGATTATCGGAACAAAAAGGAGATTATGATGGCGGTACAACATGAAACAGAATTGTACGCTCCGTTAAAGGCCTTTTTTGAGGAGCGGGGATATAACATCAAGAGCGAGGTGCGGCATTGCGATCTGGTTGGCTTGAAGCCGGGCAGCGACCAGCCGTTGATTGTAGAGATGAAGAAGACCTTCAACCTCCCTCTGCTGCTGCAAGGTCTGGAACGCCAGCGTTCCAGCACAGAGGTCTATCTGGCCGTGGAGCGCAACCGGGCCAAGAAGGGCGCTCACAATCAGCGGTGGAGCGAAATTACGCGGCTCTGTCAACGGCTTGGCCTGGGGCTGATCACCGTCACCCGCTACAAAACCAAGCCGGCCTTCGTAGACATTTTGTGTTCCCCCGGCAACGAAGCTATATATTCTCCGGGACCGAAGGTGGTCAAACGGCGAGCGGAACGGCTGGTGCATGAATTTAATGAACGCAGCGGCGACTACAATGTCGGCGGAAGTCACGCCACCAAGCTCGTGACCGCCTACCGGGAGAAGGCACTGCGCGTCGCGCTGGCGCTCCAGGAAGGCGGAGAGCTGGCCCCTAGGCAAGTGCGCGAACGCAGTGGTGTCGGCACCGCTCCTGCCATCCTGCAGCGCGATTACTACGGCTGGTTCCACCGCAGCGGATACGGCCGTTACGTGCTGACTCCGGCCGGTGCAGACAGCCTGCGGGAATACGCCCATGTGGTGGATGCATGGCGGCGCGAAATCGCCGCAACGTCATCCCTGGAAGTGGCCCCTGACGCAGCAGCCATCGAGGGAAAAGCGGCGGAAGAGTTCATTAAGTAGCCTGGGGCAATAGCAAGCGCAGACTTCAATTAGGTAGTGAGCCACGTAGACACTGAGGACAAGTGCGATAAAGTGAATGCGCGCGGGCTGGCTAATCCGCCCCACGCGCCGTGAACTCTCCGAGGGCGGCGGCAAGGCGCGCCAGCCCTTCGCGAAGTATCGCCGGCTTGTGCGCGGCGACATTCAGCCGGATGAAGCGCTCATCCGGCTCGTTGACGTAGCACAGCGTCCCCGGCAGGAACGCTGTGCCTTCCAGCAGCGACGCGCGCAGCAGCGCTTCGCTGGAGATCCCGGCGGGCAGGCGCAGCCACAGGAACAGCCCGCCGCCGGGATCTTCCACGCAGGCGCCACGCCATGCCGGCGCCTGCAGCAGCGCCAGCGCCAGCTTGCGCTGCGCGGCGTACGCCGCTGCAGCCGCGGCCAGGCGCAAGCGGCCGTGCGCCGGTGGCTGCACCAGCCAGGCGTGCAGCCGCCGCCCGCGCGCGGCAAGCTCCGCCGCACGGGCGCTGCCCGATGCTGGAACGCGGCGCAGCCGTTCCAGCACTGCCGCTTCGCTGCGCAGCCAGGCCAGAGGCCATGGCAGCCCCAGCGTGCGATCCCAAGAGCCGATGCCGATCACCACGGCATCGGACAAGCCCGCCTGCTGCCGCAGCCGGTACAGCGAGGGCGCAGGCCGCCCGGGCTCGGCGGCCTGGCCTGGCCCCCGCTTCCGGCAGGCTCTCGCCTCCGCCGCACTTCCTTCACCGATGCCCTCGGCGAAGAGCACAGCCCCTGCCGTGTCATCCTCAATCACCGGCAGGCCGAACTGCCCGCTTAGCTTAAGCAGCTCCAGCTTGCGCTCACGACTCCACACCCGGCCGGACGGGTTGGAATAGTGCGGCGTGACATAGATCAAGGCCGGCATCTGGCCAGCCCTCTCGCACTTGCTCCGCAAATCGTCCGCCAGCATCCCGTCCCGGTCACATCCCACCGGGACAGCATGAATGCCGCGATGCCTAATAACCGCCAGCGCCTCCGGGCTGGTCGGCGTCTCTACCAGCACCGTCCCTCCCTCCGGTACTATCGCCTTCAACACCAAATCAAGAGCCTCGTCTGCCTGATCGGTCAAGAGAATATTTTTAGGGGTGGTTCCCCCTCCCTCTGTTTGGTTATAGGCCTCAGAAAGCCAACTCAGCCAAGCCTCTTCCTCTGCATCCCTTTCAGATGGAATTTGTAGAACCTCGCCTGTTCCCATGTGCTTCCCGGCCTTTTCACCCTCTTGCCCGGGCTTTTCCGCAGCATTCGCCGCATAAGCTGTAGCCCAGCCTCCTCCGTCTCCCTGTGGCCCCGCCAAAGAAATCAACTTCCCCTCCCGATATCTCTCTTCAAGCTCTTGCGCAAAGTGATGCGGCAACAATGGCTTCAGCAGCTCCAAGCCCGGGTCCATGCTCATCGCCCTCCCCTATCTTTACTTGGCTACGCCGATTGTACCCCGGGACAAATTCCCCCGACAACTGCGCCTCAAATTGCTCGCAAAATACTTATCGGTTGAACCTTAGTTCAAGTACCTAGAAGTGTGGTGAACCATTTGCCGAAGAGCTGGTAGAGCAAGACAAATTTTGACGAATTTTGTCCTTTTTGCGAAGACTATGTCGCCGTGATAGAATGGGAACTGCAAATAAATGTTTTGAGGTGATTTACCATGTCTTACTCTACGGAGCCTGCACCAGCTAATGAAATGAAGCGCAGCAGGAAGTCGCAAAGGTCATCCGTAGCCATCATTATACTCATATGGGTGCTCTTGATCGGCGCGGGGGCGACCGCAGCCTATTATTATAGCAATCATCTGAAGCAATCGATGATAGACCAACTGGATGCCAAATGGCAAAGTGAAACTGCCTTGATGAAAGAGGATTACACCTCCCAGCTTGCAGCTTTATCCGAAGAAATGAAGCTGCTGCAGGGCAAGGTGGACACATTTAATGAATTACTGGAATTTACCAAGGATAACAGCACGGAAAAAACAGACAACAGCAATAAGCTATATAGCCAGCTTAGCGAGGTCAAGCAGCAGCTTGCCAAGCTGCAGAAGCAGATGGGTTTATTGAAATGATTACACCTGTCAAGCAAGTCAACCGTTTTTTCCTGCTGGCTACCGGCCCCCTCATCGGGCTGCTCATTGCTTTGTTTATCGGAGGCGCAGCAATTGAATGGAACAATAACCTGAACAAGCTGACGCACGAAGCCGACATCTTTCAGACTGCCGCCACGGTCTCGGCTGGATTGGATCAGGCGGAGGCCAACGCCAAAACAACCATTTCCTCCATACGTGAGACAGCAGAACTGTATCATAAGACAACAACGACTATGAGTTCCATCGTAACTACGGCTAGAACTGCCGCAGGAAAGCCGGAAACCATCTATAACCGCCGGATTACGTCCAAGCTGGGGACGCCCTACCAGACGATCCAAAGCGACCGCATCCGTATCGAGTTGTTTAAGATCAATCCTGGCAGCTATCGTGGTTATGCGATGAAGATCAAGCTCAAGTCCCCGGATGCCATGAAGATGACGCTTGGCAAGGATAAGCTTGGCGGGGCCGAGACGACCAAGCAAGCCGTGCAGCGCTATAAGGCCGTGGCCGGAATTAATGCCGGCGGCTTTGCCGACTCCCGGGGAGCACGTTACCCATTAAGCACCACGATGCTGAATGGGAAATATCTCAACGGCTTTGAGGCCACGTTCAAAGATCTGTTTTTTGTCGGCCTGAACAAGTCCGGGCAATTGATTGGGGGAAGATTCAAAAAGCAAGAGGACCTGGATCGTAAGCAGCCTTTATTTGGCGCCTCTTTTGTCCCGGTCCTGCTGCAAAATGGCAACAAAACGGCGATTCCGCCGAAATGGCAAACCTCGCCCTTGCGTGCACCGCGTACAGTCATAGGCAACTATAAGGATGATCAACTGGCGGTACTCGTCATTGATGGACGGGACGAAAGTGGCAGCTCTGGCGCTACTCTAACCGAGCTTCAAGAGAAGCTGTGGAAGATGGGCGTTCAGGATGCCTACAATCTGGATGGAGGTGGCTCTTCCTCTCTCGTCGTCAATGGCAAAGTGGTTAACAAGCCATCAGATGGCGCTCTTCGCCCAGTGCCAACCCATTTCCTGTTTTTCAAATAGAAATTTCAATGAGTTAGTCTATGAAATAAATCATATTGCAATTTATTTTTAGAGGATTGACGGGTATAATAAGACAGAGGCATATAACGTGGAGGTGTTCGGTTTTGTCATTCTCTATAACGTTCTGGATCATTGCCCTTGTGATGGTTATGCTCATATGCGGTATTTTAACATCCTCATACAACGACGATAAAACCAAAGGCCTGTGACCTAAATAAGCTTCCCCCAGGGGAAGCTTATTTAGCGTGGTACACATATACGCCTACGCCTTTAATCCTATTTAACGCCGCCCTGAGCCTTCCATGGACGACGAGTCTGGATCATCATATTCGTCTGCCCTGTCTCTTAAGACAATTGATTCATCTCAACCAGGCATTGACCACAGATGGAACGCTCTTTAAAATCGCCGACATTCTCCATCGAACCGCAGAACACGCATTTTGGCCGATATCTTTCCAAAATAATGTGGTCCCCCTGCACCAAAATTTCCACAGGATCGCCCTCGTTCATTTGATATCTCTTACGCAGCGACTTCGGCAACACGATACGTCCCAGTTGATCCACTTTCCGGACCACACCAGCAGGTTTCATAAAATGGCACACCTCTCCTGAAAAGAATAGTTATGTAGAAAAATAGAACCAAATACCTAATCTCTTATAATTCGCTATTATTTTCAGGATTCCTGCTGCATTTCGACGTTTTTAAAATGATTTTGACGAAATTCCTCGAATTTTTATGCCATTCCCGGAAAATCAAGCTGCCGCAGGGCCTCATATACGATAATTGCCGCAGAATTCGACAAATTCAAAGAACGCACCTTGTCCGTCATAGGCATTCGCATCATCGTTTCCGGATGGGCTTCCAAAATTTCCGGTGCCAGCCCCTTCGTTTCTTTGCCAAAGACAAAGAAATCTCCGTCCTGATAGGTGAAATCCGTATAACGTTTCGTTGCCTTCGTTGTCCCGAAGAAAAATCGGCCCTCCGGATACATATCCTTCACTTCCTGGAAGGAATCATGATATTCGATATGCACCGCATACCAGTAATCCAGCCCGGCCCGCTTAAGCGTCGCATCGTCTGTCCGAAAACCCAGTGGACGCACTAAATGCAAATGAATGCCGGTAGCCGCGCATGTTCTTGCGATATTGCCTGTATTTGCCGGAATTTCCGGCTCCACTAATACAATGTGTAACGCCATGATGATCGAACTCCCCATCTTGAAACCATAATATTGTTGCCTCAACCGTACTTGTCTCATTATAGCAAATTAGCAGCCAACAGAAAAAATGAACTCCACGGCAAAGCAGGCTCCATCATCGCGTGAGTTCACGATGATGGAGCCTGCTGCATTTATTTCATAATTAACCGTGCGTTTTCTGGAATTGTCCCATAAAGTCCACCAGCGCCTTAACAGCTGCATAAGGAACAGCATTATATATAGAAGCTCTCAGGCCGCCAACACTGCGATGTCCCTTGAGTCCGATAAATCCTTCTTTTTCCGATTCTTTAATGAATAGCTTCTCCAGCTCTTCAGAAGCCAAGCGGAAAGTCACGTTCATAGTTGAACGGCTATCCGGCTGAGTACAGCCACGGAAGAATCCGTTGCTCTCATCAATGAAGCGGTACAGCAGATCTGCCTTCTCCCGATTCTTCTGTTCCACCCCGGTCAGAGCCCCCTGTTCCTCAATCCATTTAAGCACTTCGTTGACCATGTAGATCGAGAAGGATGGCGGCGTATTATATAGCGAGTTGTTGTCTGCATGCGTATCATACCGGAACATCGTTGGCAGATGCTTCGGAGAATTTTGCAGCAATTCCTCACGGGCTATCACAACGGTTACACCGGACGGACCAAGATTCTTCTGCGCTCCCGCGTACACCATACCGAACTGCGTCAGATCAAACGGACGACACAGAATATCGCTCGACATGTCTGCAATCAATGGAACATTTCCCGTATCCGGGAATTCGCGGAACTGAGTTCCCTCAATCGTCTCGTTAGAGGTCAGATGCAGGTAAGCTGTATGCTCCGGAAGGCTCAGGCTACTTAAGTCAGGCATACGCATATACTTGTCCGCTTCGGAGGAACCCGCAATAAAGGTATCGCCGATGAGCTTTGCTTCTTTAATCGCTTTATTGGCCCAACTACCCGATTTCACGTACCCTGCCGTTTTCCCTTCGGTCAACAAGTTCATCGGCAGCATGGCAAATTGAGTAGACGCCCCGCCCTGCAGGAATAACACCATGTAGCCGGACGGATTGCCCAGCAGCTTCAGCAAACGGCTGGAGGCTTCATTATGCACTGCCTCATAAACAGCCCCCCGGTGAGACATCTCCATTATCGACATGCCTGTTCCGTGAAAATCAACAAACTCCGCTTGCGCCCGCTCCAGTACCTCAAGCGGCAGCGCAGCCGGGCCTGCATTAAAGTTAAAAGCTCTGTTACTCATTTCTCCCCATCCCTTCCGTCACATTTGATGTATGGTTTCCATATAGTTATCGATTATCATAGCAACTTATTCTTTTTGCAGCAAGCAGTTATTTCGCAAAAAGGCCATCCGTTTACAGAAATGACACATTAACGCTTTATTTAAATGAAGATAAGCAAAACAAACCCGCCAAACGGCCCTTAGTCCGCGGCAGGTTTATCCTTTTTTTCTACTCTTTTTTGGCAACTACCCCTTGATCGCTCCTTCGGTAATCCCGGCAAAAATATATTTTTGCAGCAACAGATAGATGACAATGGTCGGAATTAAGACAATAACGATAGCTGCCGACAATTGGCCAAAATCGGAGGACCGCTGCCCCACAAAGGTCATTAAGGCCGTAGACAGTGTGTGCAATTCCTTGGAAGGCATATACAGATAAGGAATATACATGTCGTTCATGATGTCCACAGCTTTGATAATCGCCAGTGTAGCCGAAGCTGGCAGCAGCAGTGGGAAAATGATTTTCCGGTAGATCGTCAAATAGGATGCGCCGTCTATCATTGCACTCTCATCCAGTTGGCTGGAAATCTTCTCAATGAATTGCAGGAAGATAAAGATTTGCAGCAAATCCGTTCCCGCATAGATCAATAACGGAGCAAATATCGTATCATACAGCCCCAGCGACTTAATAATCTGAAACCGGGACACCTCGGTAGTATAGTAAGGAATGACCATGGCTACCATGAACATAGCCATGATCAGCTTTTTTACCCGGAAATCAAATCGATTCAGAATGAAAGAGGTCATGGAGCCAAGCACGGTATTCAAAATAACGCTGACCACGACCAGAATAGCCGTATTCCGAAAGCCCACCAGCATGTTTCCTGTCTTGAAGGCGGTAATCAGGTTGCCAAACTGCCACGATTCCGGCAAGGCGAGCGGCGAGGACTTCATCAGTTCCGGTCCGGTTTTAAATGCTGTGAACACGCTGATCAGGACCGGGAACAGGACGATGGCACTGATTAAGATAAAGAATAGATACACAGGTACACGAGACGACATCCGTCTGATCATTTATTCCTCCCCCTTCCCGCCAAGCAGCTTGCTCTGTAGCATGCTGAATGCAATGATCATAAGCATTAACATGACGGCCAGCGAAGAAGCGAGTCCATAATTGTTATATTTGAACGCTGCTTGAATGGTATACACAGTGAACGTACTACTCGAAGTTCCCGGCCCGCCTTGAGTCATCAGGAACGGAATATCAAATACTTGCAGGGCCCCTCTGACATTCAGGAAGAGGACAATCTCTATAACTCTTCGGATGCCGGGGACGGTAATGTATCTAAATTTATGCCAGCCATTGGCTCCATCAATTGTGGCCGCCTCATACAGGTCTTGCGGTACTGACTGCAAGCCCGCCAGGAACAGGATGACGTGAAAGCCGCTAAAACGCCAAAGGGATACAGCTACCAGTGAATAATTGACCACGTTCGGATCACTAAGCCAGCTTTGGATCAGACCTTCCAACCCCGCTGCTCCCAGGAGCGCATTCAGTGGGCCATTGATCGGGTTATATAGATAGCTGAAAATATAAGCTACGGCCACTCCATTCAAAATGTAAGGCATAAATACAATGGAGCGGAAAAAGCGGCTTGCCCGAAGCTTCTGATTAAGCAAGACAGCAACCATAATTTCAACCGGAATGAAAACCAAGTGCATGATAAAATACAATAGATTGTTGCCCAGTGCATCCCAGACCCCTTCTGTCCGGAACGCCATCAGATAATTTTTTAACCCAACATAGCTGAAGGATTCCGATATCCCATTCCAGTCCGTCAGGCTGAACTGAAACAGCTTCAAGGTAGGATACAGCAGAAATAACATCAACAGTCCTACCGGTATAAATAAAAATCCGAAAATTACCAGTTTCTTTTGCAGGTTATAGTTCATATCTACCACTTCCTTTTATATCCGGCGGCCATCCCGCGTAAGTTGAACCAGCAATTAATGCAGAAAAAGCAAGAGAAAAAAATGATTCTGAAGAAGCTCAAAGCTTTCTGCAAGAAAGCTACATCGGAAGCTTACACTTGTTCGCCTTTGTGAATAGATTTCTACTTTATTTGAATTCATTAAATTACAGAAATCCATGAACAACAGCGATCGTAAGAACATTTTTTCTCGGCCAGCTTCCCCTGCATTAATCATAAGTTCAACATATCTGTGATGATGGCCGCCCGATATATCCTATTTATTCTTTCTGGCTTCCGTCCACTTTGCATTCAAATCCTTAGCGATATCGTCCACCGACTTACCAGCCATCATCTCCTGGCCCAGTGCCTTCACGTCAAGTTGAATCGCATTGGACAATTCCGTGTAGGCCGCATCACCCGGGATATAAATGAAGTTCTCATACTGATGCTCCGCATAGAAGGATTTGAGGAACGGCACCTCCGACTCGACGCCCTCAAAGGCGCTATCCAGTTGAGCCGCATTGAGATACTCCTTATACACCTCCGGAGAATAAAACCATTCCATAAATGCCTTCGCTTCCTCCGGATGCTTCGACGTGCTGCTGATTCCGTAGAAATGGTCGGTGAACATCATCAGCTTGAGCGGGGAATCCTCATTGGGCCGATATGGCATCGGGAAGGCTGCCAAATCATCCAGATTGCCTGCCTTGCCTTGGTAGGTAGGCACGAACCATAACCCCGAAGCCATGATGGCCGCCTGCTTGGAAATAAACAGATCATTGGCTTGGTCTGCGCCAACTCCCAGCGGGTCCGGTCCCATGACACCGGCATTATACATCTCGGCAATCTGTTGATAAGCTTGGTAGAATGGAGTGCCTTCGCCAAAGGGCGTATCTTCCTTGGCCAAGTCGCTTAAGTAATTCTCATTGTCTGATAGAATATGCGGCAGAAATTCGTTAAACGGGTAATCCGGCCAGGCATCCTTGCCACCCATTGCATAAGGAATGTATGTGCCGTCTTCCTTGATCGCCGTCAGCACCTCCAGAAATTGGGGCCAAGTGGTCGGCACCTCCAACTTTAATTCCTCGAAGATGCTTGGATGGTAATAGACCAGCTCAGGGAATGACACTGAAGGAATCGCCATCACTTTCCCGTCAATGGCATAGGTCTTGGCGTATTTGTTAGTTGCGACAACCCCCACATCATCCAGTGGAATAAGCTGATCCTTAAAATCTGCCAGCCAGTTCGGCTTCAGTTCCATCACATCGGGAAGCGCTCCGCCACCAGCCCGGACCTTGATCGCCTGCAAATAATCGCTATCACTCTTGAACGATTCGACCTCCACGCTGACATTGGGATTGACGCTGCTATATTCCTTGACCTTCTCGGTAACAAAGGTAATAAAATCATTATTGGAGTCCCACATGGCCATCTTTAAAGCGACCTTCTCTCCATTCCCCTTACTCTCTGTATTTTCCTCTCCTCCACTTGTCGCAGCCGGGGGATTTGAACCGGAGCAGCCGGCAATTACTGTAACCAGCAACATACAGGTAAGCAGCCACCCTGCCCACTTTCTTCTGTTCATCGTTTGGCCTCCCTTATAAATTTGTAATATGAATCCGTTTACAGGTTTATTATATTTCCTTTGGCTGCGCTTTCAATTATCTCTGTTTATCCTTTTCTTCTCTCTTTTTATCCTTTAAGCGCGAGTTCAAAAAGTCGGGTTTACAGGACCAAAGCTTATGCTTTCGATGTGCGTTTTTTCAAAACGCTTTAGTTGGATAAAGCCAGGGACTGAGTAGCAGAGCTACACGTTTTCGGAGAAAACGACTTCGGAAGCATGGGTACGTGAGCAACTCAAATGCTTCTGAAGGAAACATACTACGGAAGCTTCTGCTAGGCCCGGCTGAATTCAAGATTCGATGTCGAGTTTACTCCTCGAACAGCTTCGTTCTGGGAAGACGACTTTTTGAACATCCTCTTTCAATTGTTCACGGTATTCCAGCGGCGTCTTCCCCGTAATCCTTTTGAACACCTTCGTGAAATGTCCGGGGTTTGGATAACCCACCCGCTCCCCGATCTCATACAGCTTCATACCGCTTTGCAGCATCACGATAGCGTTCTCTATGCGCCGCCGAGCAACATATTCTACGAAGGTCTCGCCCATCTCCTTGGCGAAGACCTTACTGAGATAGCTTTCACTGATGCCAGCCATCTCACTGGCAAGGGTCAGGGAGAGCGGCTCGTGATAATGCCCATCGATCCATTCCTTGACCTTGGAGACCAGTCTCGGCGCCGTTTCTGCAACACGAGAGAGCGGATGCACCATCTCGGCTACCTGCCGAACCAGGCCCAGCATATAGTTCTCCACCTCCGTCAGGAAATTGAACTGTTTGAGTTGCTCCGCCGGGGATGGATTGCCTACACTGAGCTCCCCCCAGTCCAGTCCTTGGGCGCGTAGCAGTGATCCCAGTTCCCACAGCAAGGCAAGATAAGGCTGAAGGAGAACCTCAATCATGGTGTGTCCCGACTGCCTCAGACGTTCCATCCCTTCCTGTAATTCCCTCTCCCATTCCCCACTGCCCAGCTCGATATTGCGGATTAACCCGGAGATATTCCAGACCGGTGGCTTTTGACCCTGCTCCGTCTGCGCTGGTAATGCTTCCGTGAAGAATACCTCACCTCCGCCCCGAAAAAAACGGAGCTGCGCCAACAATCGTGCCTTAAGGTACCGGGATTGCCAAGCTTGCCAATGCGAGCATGGCTCCGCCAAGCCGACCGCCCCGGTGACACCGACATATTGCTGCAAATGGGAGAAGGTCTTGTGCAGCATCTCTGTCATCCGAATTCGATAAGGCTGTCCTTCCGCACGCTCCGTCACCCATAGAAGCATCGCAAACTCTCCGGGATCGACCGGCACGATGATCAGCTCATGGCCATAGCCCTCCACAACCTGGCGTACGGTATGCATAACAAACCGGGCCTGCTGCTCCAAATCCCCTCCCTGCTTTCCTCTATGGCATGGGTCCAGCAGCAAGCAACCGATTGACTGCCGGTCACGTCCCCCCGCTTCACTCCACCACTTAAGGAAGAGAAATGGCTCCGTATTCGCCGCTTTGGTTCCCTCTCCGACTTCCTCCAGAGATAACGTCTCTACAGCCACAGGAGAACCATTTGCGTGCAATCTTACGGCATTAACTAGCCAATTCTCCTTCAACTTCTGCTCCCGGGATCGCGTCTCCTGATTCCTCCGCTCCCAAGCATTCATCCGCTGATAAATCACCTCTACTGCCTTATTAATCACCGGAACGACCTTGGCTTCCTCCAGGTCGTTCTTGATCATATAATCGCTGGCCCCATACAAGAAGGCCTCTCTGACGTATTCATAGTCCGAGTAGGCGCTAAGCACGATTACAACCAGTTCCTCCATTCGCCCGCGAGCGTGGAGTTCCCGAATCAACTCTATGCCATTCATATGCGGCATCTGCATATCCACAAGCAATAAGTCAATGCCGTTCCCCTCCAGCCTCTTCAAGGCTTCACGGCCGTGAGCAGCCTCCCCGGCAATCTCACAGCCCAGCCGCTCCCACGGAATTAGTTCGCGCATAGCAATACGTACAATAGGCTCATCATCAACCAACAATACTCGAATCATCATTTTTCCTCCTTATAGAGGTAGCTGCCGTGCACATTAAATATCCTCAGGGTTCTCTTCAAGCCAAGGCAACAGCAGCTCCACTCGGGTCCCCTCGCCTTGCAGGCTGGTAATATGAAGACCATATGGTTCACCATAGTTGAGACGGATACGTTCATGCACATTGCGGAGCCCCAAGCCGCTGAAGCTCTCCTTGCTTTGTCGCTGGGAGGACAGCAATAACGGCAGCTTCTCAGCATCAATGCCTATGCCATCATCCTCAATAACGAAGCGGCAGTCAGTCCCCTGCTGCTCGCCCCAAATATAGATGTTCCCGCGCGTCTCCTTCTCGTGTAGGCCGTGCAGAATGGCATTTTCCATAATCGGCTGCAGCAGCAGCTTTAAAATGTATACATGCTCCAGTGCCGGATCGATGTCATAATGCACATCAAACAGGTCACCGTAACGGGTCTTCATAATTTGAAGATACTCCCCCAGCAAACCTATTTCCTGGCCTACCGTTGCATACATTCCGCCCTTATTCAGCGTGGAGGACAATAATCTGGTCAGGGCATCCGTCATTTTCACGATATGATCCGCCTTGGATATAGCCCCCATCAGCTTGATTGTGTTAAGTGTATTCAACAGAAAGTGCGGATTAATTTGTGATTGCAGTGCCCGGATTTCCAGCAGACGCTTTTGTGTTTCCTGATCTTTAATCTCAGCGATCAGCCGCTCCATGTTCGCATTCATTTCGTTAAATGCCGTTCCTAACACATGAATTTCCAGCGGCCCGGAAGGGGTTAGCCTTGTTTTGAGATTGCCGGTCTTAGCCTGGGACATCCCGCGGAACAAGGACAGAATCGGATTCACAATGCTATGAGTCAGTCCGTAAGATACCAGCAGGAACACGATCAGACCACCAATAGAGAACACAATCATGCTCAGGAACACACTTCTGACCTGATCAACTATTTGTCCATAAGGCACCACCTTGATGTATTTCCAGCCCAAATCAGACGTTGTATAGATGATAAAGGACTGATTACCTGCGATCTTTTTAACGTAGCTGCCCTGCTTCCCATCTAGAGCTTCCTCCAAATAGAGCCGGTCCGTGATTCCTTGCTGCATGGCAGCTACGTCATTGGCAGCAATCACATCCCCCCCGGAGCCAATCACGTATATCTCTCCGCCTTCTCCCCTGCTGGCATCCAGCCGCTCCAGAAAATCAGAGGAACGGAAGATGAAATATATCATTTCCACGTTATAAAATAATGTACTGTATTTGGGTGACACCGCTGCCGTAAAGTAATGATCTCCTTGTCCCAAGCTGCGTGCACTCTCCTGCACGCCAAACAGGCTTACCCGGTTCTTCTGCTGCTCTGCCTCTCGATACCATTCCATCGCATACAACTGCGACAGATCGAGATCCATATTTCTTTTATAGGCGTAGGAGCCCTGATTTTTAAACAGGAACAGCACGCTCACTACATCGGACGTATAGTGAAAATAATTGTTCAACTGTTTGTCCAACGACTTGCGTAGCTCGAATTGGCTTGCTTGCCCCTCGTTCTTATGAATCGCCGCAGATGTTGAGATGATTTGATCATCATTGGCGATGGCTGATGCTGTATTAATCATCATGGTGGCCTTGGCATCAAAGCTGTCAGCCTGCTGTTCAAGAGTCTGCAAGGCCTGGTTGGTCAAGTTGCCCAGCATAATAGAATTAAGAGAGCGTACCGCAAATAAAGTCACCAACAAAATCGGAATGGTAATCATCAGGAAAAAAGAGGTGTTCAAAATTCGCGAAATGCTCCACCTGTTTTTCTCGATATAGGAAACTATAAATCGCATGGCAAGCGCCCCCTCAAATCTCTGTTCACTTGAAGTGTACGGACATTTGAAATCGCTTGCAATGTTTATTTTGGTCCTTTTTTTGTCGTTTCTTATGCACAAGCAAACGAAATCACTACCTACGTCCCTCCCAGTGAACAGAAAAATGGCGACACGGAGGCTTCTCCGCATCGCCATTTTTCTGGCCTAAACCAATTTCATGAATTCATAAATTCGTGTCCAGCTTTGCCGTTCACCAGGAGCCAGCTTCACCTCAACGAACATCTCCGGCGCCACCACATGCCCATGCCCCCAGACAGCCGCCTCAGATATCGGAAGCTTGCTGAGTTCGCGTACCGCCACTCCGCTTGGCCGATGGGAAAGCTCCCACAGCCAGGGCTGCTCACGTCCATCCAGCGGCTCCAGGCAGAAATAGAAGTCCTCCGTTGGCTCACGCTCCCAGGACACTTCATTTCCTGCAAAGCGCACCCCCGCAAGCGTGGCTGGATCGTCACTCCATGGGTGGACCGGCCCAGGGAAGCGCAATACATATTCCGGCCCTACCTTATGGTCGTCTATACCGAAAAAATTGTGTGAATATTCATCGGTATCAAGCAGCTTCGTTCCGTGATTCTCTACGACATATTCCACCGTAAGCCGGCCTCCGCTAATTTCGATATGCTTCTCCATATAAGCGGCGTACCCTTGATGTTCAAGCGGCAAGGTAATAAAGCTAATCCGCTCCTGGCTTGGCTGTTCTATTCGGGTAGTGAAGCGTTGGCAGGCGTAATCTCTGTAAAACAGGTAGCCTGTATCATCGGGACGCGTAAGAAGCCCTACTCCAAGCTTCGGAAAGGCTTCACCAGGCTTGGCTTCTGTATATCCAATCGCCTTGCGAATTCCAAATTCACTGCATAAGCCGATCCCGCCCGTGCCCCCTTCGGGGGCCAAGCTCTCCTTCACACAGAAGCGATGGCCACCTTCAGCCAACGTAACCCCGGTAATGATGCCCGATCCATCAAAGCGGACTCCCGAATAGGCTTCACCCAAGCCTGCAATCTCTACCGTTAACACATCATTTTTTAACATATACGCCATCTGCTCTACCACCTTGCTATTTCTACACGCCAAGCGTGATTTCTATACGGTGAACAGCTTTATCTGACAATGCCGCAAGCTCGCGGCGCGGAATCACACAGCCTTGCCCTTGCATTTTGCAGGACAATGGCTTATTGCCCAGTGCAGCTCCCTTAAGCTTGTAATCTCCGTAATCCTTCCCCTCGGGATTGTGGAATACGATATGCAGCTTGCGATCGGCAAAGCTCGTCACTACGGATGCCTCTCCGTTAGCATCAAATTGCTCTTTTGTCAGCTTGGGCTCAATGCACAGATCGCCGTAATATCCCCTGACTCCGTAGACTTCCGTGAGCAGCGTAAGCAGCAGCCAGCTTGCTGACCCCGTTAAATAAGTATACATGCCCCGGCCCCGTTCGTTAATATATTCCGGAACCCCCGGATACATCCGGCTGTTTGGAAAGTCGGTAGACAGACGGTAGACGGAATCCAGCACTTCCTTGCCAGCCTTGACGAATCCCCGCTTGTACAAGGCATTGGCATACATCACCGTCATATGGCTGAACATGGCGCCATTCTCCTTATGTCCAAAGGCAAAGCCGAAGGCGCGGCCCAAATTCTGCTGTATCTCTCCGAAACGGGAATTAAGCCGATAACCGATCCGCTCATCCTTGAGGTAGCGGTCTACTGCTTCTGTAATACGGCCCACCTGTTCCTCCGTGGCTACCTGGCCCATGATCGGGAATACCTGTCCGGTTAACGTTATACGTACACCTTGCGGATGATCCCCTTCAACCCGCTCACCATCGTTATTGTAATAGCCGTTGAACCACTCAAGCCCGGCCTCGCTGCGAATCCACTCCTGGGTGCGCAAGTGCTTAACCATCCAGTCCGCCTTCCGCTCCAGGTCCTGGACCACCTTGGCAACCTGCAACTTCAGCTTGCGTCCGCTTACCGACGGAGTGACAGAATCATAATAACTGTTCAGCCGCTCCTGCTTGGCCTGGATACTATCGTAAGACAAAGACTCGCTCAAACTGTCCAGCAAAATGGCCATTTCCTCAGCAACTTCAATCTCCCCAATTCCCGCTGACTGCTGCAAATGGGTCAAGAGCTTGGCCAGCTCCGCCAGATTACTCGCGTAGAATGCCGTAAAGGCTACACTCTCTCCTTTAACAGGAGCCAGATCAAGCCCATCGTTCCAATCGGCTCCCTCCAGCTTGATATTCCCATGCTCTCCGACATTAAAGAACGGCACCACATTTTGCAGTAAAATATGCTCCAGAATCGTCCCTTCATACACTTCTCCGTTAGCCGCAAGCAGCTTGTTGCCTTGTTCTGGTGACCAGCTATCGTCCCTTTCCCGGCTGCGTTTGACGAACACATCTCGGAAATAGGTTTGCGGCTGTAATAAAAATCCGATATCCCCGCTTTGATGGATATACAACAGAGTCGTTAGCAGCGGCCAGGCTCCGTGATCCATCCAGACGCGGGGGATGTTGTTCCGATCAGCGATAAATTCGCCCGGCTTGCTGCCGATGATCGTGGCATTGCTGCCGTCGATGCGAACCCCCGCATAGTTGTTATACAACAGGAAGCCTACCTCTTCCGGCTCCATCACCATCAAGGCCAGGCAATCCTGCCACAGATCACGCCACCCTCGACCACCGCGTCCGTAATCATGGTAGGGCAAAAACGAATTGCCGTACAGTCGACGTAATACCGGCTGCAAGGTAACCCACTTCATCCACAAATCTTGCTCCGTATCACCGGAATGAAACGATACGACGTCCAGCTTCTGACGCCAATAGCTACGATTTTGCTCCAGAAGTTCTTCAAAGCGCTGCTCCGTCAAGTAGCGGGCCACAACCTGTTCCTGATGAATTCGCTCATCGGCAACCATCATCGCGATAACGTAGGAGACCGTCTGGCCCGGCCGCAGCTCTACATCAGCAAAGCGCAAGGCGCCAACTGCTTCATATCCCTCCAGCACCGCACCCGAAGCGACCTCTGGCGACAAGTTGGACACGACGGATTGCGGCCAATCCAGCGCTCCGCCTTCCCCTATGAAATCCTCAACGATCGGAAAATAGCCAATGGGCGCCGTTCCATCCGCTTCAGCTCCCAGCACTCCGTAAGTCATCTTATTCACCCGGTGCCCGCGCTCGTCAAAGGATAAAGCCGGCTGAACCTCAATGCCGTGGGATGAGGTATAAATCCGATGCAGCAGGGAAGTCACATGCCGATGATCTCGAAGATCATCAGCCGAGCGGCCATAGAGCGGAATCGCCGCCGTTGGTGTCAGTCTTAACGTGCCTTTTCCCGTGTTCGTCAGCCGTATTTTCATCAGCTCGACCTTATCATCCGTAACCGGAATAAAGTTAACCGTCTCGGCCTTCAGCCCAAGCTTGGTGTTCTTTCGCGTCACCGAATGCCATAAGAAGCCTGCCTTCAGCTCGGTATGGTCCTTATCCTCCGAGAATACATCGGCCTGTTGCTTCGCCGAATTGCCACCGACAGACCAAGGGCCAAAGCCTTCAGAATAAACCCAAAAATTCCGGGCCGCTTTAGAGTTGTGCAAGTCTTCCGCCGAGATAGGCTCCATCAAAAACGTATTGTGTCCGGTCGTGATCTCCCCGTGCAGATTGGGTGCAACGGCTGACATCATCCCCGCTTCATTCACTAATGGGAAGTACAGGTAGCTCGTAAGCTCAGGCTGCTCCAGTATGAATGCTCCGTCCTTCCCCTCAAACCTCCAGCCTTGGTGTTTCATGTTCGTTTCTCCCTCTCCCTCTTGATTAGGCGCATCACGATTTAACGGCTCCGGCCAGCGCTCCATCCACCAGATATTTCTGAATGAAGGTATACAGGATGATCAGCGGCGCAGCGACAATGGTAATCCCGCAGGCTAATAGCGGCCAGTTGTTGCCGTACTGCCCTTTGAACTCCTTCAATCCGAAAGTGATCGGATAATTGACTTTGCTCGGTAAATACATAATCGGTCCAACAAAATCATTCCAGACCCCGATCGCCGTCAGAATAACCCCAGTCGCAATAACCGGCTTCATCAAGGGAAGAATAATTTGGAACAGATACCGCAAATATCCTGACCCGTCCATCCCGGCGGCTTCATCCAGATCACGGCTGATCGATTTGATGTAACCGACAAACATCATGAACACTACGCCAGTACCACTTGTTTTCAAAATGATATAACCCAGCTTGGTATCGTAACCGAAGAAATCCATACTTTCCTTGAATGTCAGCATCAGCTTATATTGTGCGACCATCGGATTAGGCAGGAATTGGGACAGCAAGAAGAACAAATAAATGAAGCCACTCCATTTTACATAACCCCGCGCCACCGGAAACGCTCCCAGCACCGACACGATGATGGTAAGTACAGTCGCAACCCCGGTATAGATCACACTATTAAGAAAATAGTTGGTAAAGTTCCCTTCCGTCCAAGCGCTAATGTAGTTGCTCCATTGCACCTCTTTGACGAGACCAATCGGATTG
The DNA here is from genome assembly GCF_000374825.1 of Paenibacillus sanguinis 2301083 = DSM 16941. Lineage (GTDB taxonomy): Bacteria > Bacillota > Bacilli > Paenibacillales > Paenibacillaceae > Fontibacillus > Fontibacillus sanguinis. The sequence continues at coordinate 4,220 of NZ_KB895389.1, read as the reverse complement.
ATCAGATACTCGGGATACGACTTGAGTGAGACATTGAGTACCAGAATAAGCGGAGCAACATATAGGACCAGTAAAATCGCAATGACGGCGTAAGATAAAATCAGAAAGGACTTGGAGTTTTTCATATTAGTATTCCACCTCTCTCTTACGCATTTGCTTAACCGCAACCACAACGAAAGCAAGGATGATCAAGAACTGAATAACGGACAAAGCAGAAGGAAGACCCATCTCCAAGCTGCCGCGGAAGGTTTCCTTGTACACGTCATAGGCCATGGTTCTTGTGTTAAAGCGGCCATCCGTCGTTGCCAGAATGATATCGAAGGTCGACATCGCTCCAATGATGGAAAGCAGCATGTTCACGGTAAAGGAAGGCGAAATCAGCGGGAAGGTAATATGGCGGAAGGATTGCCATTTGCTCGTCCCGTCAATATACCCCGCCTCGTACAAATCCTTGGGTACGGTTTGTAGACCGGCCAGAAAGATCAGCATGGAATAGCCCATGTACATCCAGATTTGCACGAAAATAATGTAGCCAAATGCATGAGTGAAGCTGGAGAAGAACATATCCTTATAGCCAAACAGCCAATCGTACAGCATGTTCACCGGACCGCTTAGCGGATCGAACATCATCCCCCAGATCAGGGCAACCACAGCGACTCCCAGCACGACCGGAAGGAAAAATACGGCCCGGTAGAAATAATCGCCCCGCAGCCTTTGATTAATGAGCACAGCAACGAATAATCCCACGCCGTTCTGTAAGATCGTTACCAAAAGCATAAAGATCAATGTATTGGCAATGGAGCGCCACCGCTCCCCTGAATTTCCTGAGAAGAACAAATCATAATAATTACCCAGACCCACGAAATGAATGGGGCTTCCAGGCACGTTCTTCACATCCGTAAAAGAATAAATAACGGTCAGCATGGACGGGCCAAAATAAAATATAACGTACAATGCCAGGGGAATAAGTAATAGAAGAAAAGGGATATAACGGGCAAATCCTTTTCCAAATGGATACATGTCTCTCACCTCGCTGATCCAAATCAATAAATGATCGGGGCCCGTGAGTGCGGGACCCCGATGACAGTATGGTCTGAATGTTCCTTTACTTATTTAGGAGCTGCAGCTTCCCATTCTTTTTGTTGTACGTCAGCCAGTTCCTTCGCGGACTTAAACTCTCCTCCCGGAGCAAGGTATTCGGTATGCACGCCTTCTGCGGCAAGATGCTCCCCAACATTCTGACGGTTAATCATCATAATTTCATAGGCCAGTTCAAAATCGCCCAGGTAAGGCGTCAATTCTTTATCAATGAATTCACTGTCTGTGGAGATATTGTCTTGTGTCGGAATAAATCCGGCTGCTTTTACGAACTTCGTATAGTTCTCAGGTTGTGAGAAGAATTCCAGCCATTTTAGCGCACCTTCTTGGTTTGGACCTTTCTCAGTTACGTACCAGGTTACATCGTATTTACCAACGAAAGAAGCGTTTTTCGCAGCATCCTCTGTTGCTGGAAGCGGGAAATAACCAAACTTCAAATCAGGATTTGCCGTTGCAATGGTGGGAGCATCCCAGGATCCGTCAGCCAGCATGGCTACTTTGCCTGTAGCAAAAATGGCCGGGGCCGAAGCGTAGTCAATACCCATAAACCCATCAATCATATAATTGTCTTGCAGTGTCTTCATCTTCTCCAATACTTCTACAGCCTCAGCATCGTTGTAGGCCGTTTCGCCCTTCCAAACGCCCTCAATCCACTTCTGCTGATCGCCGCCACCCAGAATCTTGGCTTGCAGGGCAAATACTGGCATTTTCAGCGGCCACACGTCTTTGCCGGCCACACCGATCGGTGTAATGCCCTTTGCTTTCAAATCCTCACAAAGCTGAAGCAACTCGCTCCAGGTTGTAGGTACGGAAAGTCCATTTTCCTCAAAAATTTCTTTATTGTAGAACAAACCGGACATCGCTACCTTGCCTGTAGGAACCGCATACACTTTACCGTTGTAAGTACCGGCCTTCTCAATATCATTGGCGTTCCAGTTCTTAATGAACTCCTGACCGGACAAATCCGCGATCAGACCGGAATCGATCCATTGCTGCCAATCCGGCACCTTCGCACCCGGCGTCCATTCTTGCGGAGATAAACGCATCCCCGACAGATCGGCCAGAATGTCTACATCATTGGCCGTGATTCTTGCTCTCTGGGCTTGCTTGTATTCATCATCCGGACCTGTTGTCGTGTAGTCCACCTTATATTCGGGATACTGCTTCTCGAAGTCTGCGTTAATTTCTTCCATCGCTTTATTGATATTCTCTTGCTTCCAGTGAAGAATTTTAACGACTTTCTTCTCTCCGCTCGCCTTACTGCTCCCTTCTCCTTCCGAGGCTGCACTGTCGCCTTTATTACCGCCTCCGCATGCCGCCAGGCTGAGCGTCAGTGCGCTGACCAGAACCAAGACCCAAATTTTCTTCGTCATTTGCTTTGTACCCCCTACATAATTTAATGGCTTGACACCGCTTCTCCGGATTATTCTCTTTACCCGAAGAGGATTCCGAAATTTTCGTAAAAATAAAACAAATAATAATATGATCTTCATTTTAACGAAAGCGGTTTCGTCAAACATATTATTACATCATCTTTTTAGTTTGTAAAGCTCTTTTTATACGCACCTTTATCAAGCTAACACTGCAAAGAGTCTATTCACCTTGCCCTGCCTGAAAGAAAACCGAATTGAAGCAAAGTCATTGACGAATGCCGCAGGGATAGGTACACTATTTACGAAAGTTTTCGTAAACTAGCAAAACCATATTTCTGATTCAAAAGATACTTGGTTATATGTTAAGGGGGCCCTACCTTGTCGATGAATATTAAAAAAATCGCGGAAATGGCAGGTGTATCTGTATCCACCGTCTCCAAGATTATTAATAATTACAGTGATATTTCTGAAGCAACTCGAACGAAAGTTCTCGAAATTATGAAACAAACCGGATATACCCCTTCAAATTCAGCGAAAACCTTAGCTACTAAAAAGTCGAATTTGATTGGTGTTATTTTTGCGGGCAAGCTAAATGTAGATTTCATGCATCCTTTTTTTGTGGAGGTACTCAATTCATTCAAGAAGCAGATGGGCCTTCTAGGCTATGATTTACTTTTCTTTTCCAATGAGAAATTTCGTTCCTCGGATGGGGATTATTTGGCCCGTTGCCTGCATTTTCAGGTAGACGGCTGTGTGATCATTACCGGCCAGGAGGTGGAGGAATCCATTCGCGAACTGGATCAGAGCGATATTCCCTGCATTGGAGTGGATATTCAATTAAGCGGGCAGATGTCCGGATATGTTATGTCGGACAATTATAAGATGTCTTTCAAGGTGGTCGAGCATTTTTACCTTCAGGGCCACCGCGATTTAGGATACATTGGGAGTACGCTGGAGTCTGATATTTCAAATCTGCGAGAGAAAGGGTACAAGGATGCCATCGAGAGCTTTGGACTGCCACAAAACGACGCCTGGTTCGTGAATGGCACCAATTTCTTTGAGTCGAGTGGATATGAGGCCATGAAGCAGATGATCCAGGCAGGTCCTTTGCCCACGGCCATTTTCGCTGCTTCTGATCTGCTCGCTATCGGTGCCATGCGGGCTTTGAAGGAGCATCATCTACGGATTCCCCAGGACGTTGCCATCATCGGCTGTGATGATATCGAAGCCTGCCAATATACGCTGCCGCCGCTGACCACAGTTCGTCAGAATAAGGAAAAAATCGGACGCTTGGCCGCCTCCTTGCTCTATGACTTGATTAATAATCAGTCTGTAGCAAGCAACGTGGTTGTGGAGCCTGAGTTAGTCTTTCGCGATTCCTGCGGAAGCAACAGGTAATGGCTTCTTCGTTTGCAACAGTACAAAAAAACCGTCCCGGTATCATGGGACGGTTTTCTTCATTGTACGCCCAGCATGGGCGTCATCTCTAGGGTGAAAGTCCCGAGCGGGGGCTGGCAAGCGCCTACCGTTAGCCAAGGGCAAGGGTGTCCACCGTGAGGTGGAATCTGAAGGAAGCCGGAGGCAAAAGCACGGCCTGAGGTACACGAATCCAATTGGAGGCGGTTGCAGTCGGATGAGTCACCAATACATGACGAAATCCAAAGCTGCCAAGGGCTGTAGCCGTAGACTTGGGCAGGCACGGGCGGAAAGATGGCGTTCTTATCTGGGGAGGCCTGTCGGATATGCAAG
>NZ_KB895388.1 GCF_000374825.1 Paenibacillus sanguinis 2301083 = DSM 16941 | reverse complement strand
AGAGCTTTGTTAACCTTTTGGAACCGCCGTATGCGGACCCGCATGTACGGTGGTGTGAGAGGACGGGGGCTTGCCGCCCCCTCCTACTCGATTTGCACTCGTTTCTCATAAATCTGCGGGGCCTTGCATAATTTGTACAGTAGGGGAAGGAGGATTGCCTCATATGAGCCGGTTTGCCCGGAAAATCCGTAAATGGACGGTCGATGCGCTCGACCTGCCCAGTGATCTCGTATTTGATCTGCCCAGGCTCACCTTAATTGGCGGTCGGCAGCTTTACATAGAAAATCATCGGGGCGTGATTCACTTCTCTGCCGAGGTGTTGCAGCTGGCACTTCGTCAAGGGACTTTGGAAGTAGAGGGACAGGACTTGGTGATCAAGGCAATTATGCCTGAAGAGGTGGTCGTGGAGGGCCGAATCTTTGGGATTAAATATCGTGAAACGGAGGAATAACCCGTGAAATCATCCATTCTTTCTTTAGTCCGAGGCGTCGTTACCATCACAGTTCGCGGAGAGTCGCTTGAAGGGTTTGTCAATGAGCTGTCCAAGCAAGGGATCGGCGTGTGGGATGTCAAGCCTTTGTCTGAAGGGCGGATGAACATGAAGCTGCCGCTTGCTGACTTCTTTCGCTTGCGGCCGCTGTTGAAAGGGACAGGCTGTCGTATGAGAGTACGCCATCGCTCGGGTTTGCCGTTCATGTTGGCTAAGCTATGGAAACGTAAGGGATTTATCGCAGGCATTGCGATGTTCCTTGTGGTTGTAATCGGCTTGTCTTCACTTGTATGGGACATCGAGGTGAAAGGCAATGAGTTGATTCCTACGGAGGACGTGCTTCAGGTGGCGAAGCAGGAAGGAGTATATCCATTTCAATGGATTTTTCGCTTGCCCGAGCAGGACAAGCTATCGGCAACCCTGACACGCAAGCTGCCTGGCGCTTCCTGGGTGGGGGTGACACGAAGTGGTACCCGGATTACGATTCAATTGGTAGAATCAACTCGGCCGAAGGAGCAGGCGCTCCGTAATCCAAATCACTTGGTTAGCAAACATGATGCTGTTATTACGCATATTTATGCGGAGAAGGGACAACCCGAAGTAGGCAAGCATGATCGGGTGAAGAAAGGCCAGGTGCTTGTATCCGGAATTCAAGGCGGAAAGGCTGTGGTATCCAAGGCGGAAATCCGCGGCCTGGTCTGGCATGAATATAAGATTGAGGTGCCGCTGGTGTATAAACAAAAGGTATATACCGGCGAACGCAAGCAACGCGGTTATTTATATTTTGGCCAGACGGCTGTTCAGTTAACGGGATACGGAAAGGTTCCCTTTGCCCAAGCAGAAACGTTGACCGAACTGGACCCGTTAACCTGGCGCAGCTTCAAGCTGCCGGTAGGCTGGATGTCGGAAAAAATCATGGAAACGACAGTAATGGAATTAAAGCGTACAGAAGAGCAGGCCAAACAGCAGGGAATCGAGCGGGTGAAACGCGATATTTTGGCTAAATATGGGGTCGATAGCGTTATTATGAACCAAAAAATTTTGCATGAGAAGACGGACAATGGTAAAGTTTATATGAAAGTGCATTTCGAAGTAGAGCAAAATATTGCTGAAGAGGTGCCGATAGTAAAAGATCAAGGAGAATGAGTCTATTTGTCGGAACAACTGGTGAACCTTAAATTATCGCTTCAGAGTGCGGCTGAAGGACTTTCTTTGTTCGGCCCTCAGGATGTTTTTTTGAAATTAATCGAACAGCATATGCAAGCGAATATTGTTTTGCGGGAATCCGAAATTGTGATTCGCGGGGAGCAATGTGAGGCAGAGAAGGCGGAGCAGTTGTTTGCGGTGTTGCTCCAATTAATTCGGAACGGCTATATTCTGACCGAAAGAGATGTGCTTTATGCCATTGAATTGGCCAAGGATTTCCGGGTCGATCAACTGCTGGATTTATATAAAGGTGAAATTGCCGTTACATACCGTGGCAAGCCTATCCGGGTGAAAACGATTGGTCAGAAGCATTACGTGACAACGATCAAGAAACGTGATATCGTCTTCGGCATCGGGCCGGCTGGAACGGGGAAAACCTACCTTGCCGTTGTTTTGGCGATCACAGCGCTCAAGGAGGGTTCCGTCAAGCGGATTGTCCTGACTCGCCCTGCCGTAGAGGCTGGTGAGAGCCTTGGCTTTCTCCCGGGCGATCTGCAAGAGAAGGTAGACCCTTATTTGCGGCCGCTTTATGATGCGTTATACGATGTCATGGGACTGGAGCAGACGGCCAAGGCACTGGAACGTGGATTGATTGAGATTGCACCGCTCGCATATATGCGTGGACGGACATTGGACGATTCATTTATTATTTTGGATGAAGCGCAGAACACCACGCCGGAGCAAATGAAAATGTTCTTGACCCGTCTTGGCTTTGGGTCCAAAATGGTGATTACCGGCGACGTAACGCAAATCGATCTGCCCAAGGGGAAGAAATCCGGGCTTGTTGAGGCAAAGACGATCTTAAGCGGGATTGAAGAGATTGGATTTGTGCATTTTGACGAATCCGACGTTGTTCGCCACTCGCTGGTGCAGAAAATTATCGTTGCCTACGATCGTGCTGCCGAAAATCAAGGGTAAGCTGCGGCATTGGCCAGAGGTTTGCTTTGTTTAGGAGGGCTGTCTTTATGACAAATCACGATCAGCAAAAGAAAAAAACGTTTACGCCCAAAATTACGGGGTGGAAACATAGTGTAGCGGTACGCTATGCTCTGTTTGTGTTGCTTGTTATTATGCTATATGTCAGTCTGGCCCCCAAGCTGCTTCCGGAAACCTATGATATTGCGGTAGGCATGCCAAGCGACAAAGAAATATTGGCGCCTATGGACATTCCGGATACCAAGGCTACGCTGAAGGCGCAGGAGGAAGCGGCTGAGAAGGAAGGCCAGGTTTTTACGATTCTTCCTCTTCGCAATGAAGTATTGGTGGGGCAAATGCTTGATCGGATTTTCCGCTTGAATCAGGATGATCAAGTGTCTGTAGATGACAAGATCAAGATTTATCGAGAGGAATTGCCACAGCGTGTCAAGGATCATGTTCAGAATTTTATTATGAACAATCGCAATTCCAGTACATATTCCGCTACGCTCTTTGAAGAGGTTACACAACGAGTTGATGAGCAGCAATATCACATTTCAGAGGAAACCTTTATCAAGATTCCACGCCTGACGGCGGAGGATATCAATGAGATGAAGCCGGTTGCTGCAGATATCGTTGCCAGACTGACCGCAGATCCGATTGTGGAGGCCCAGGCCGCACGGGCCAAGGTAGCCGAGATGGTGAGTACAAGCTCGCTGAGCAAGCGGACCTCACGTGAAGTTGTACAAGAACTGGCTCGCCTTTCCATTACCGCTAACAAATTTTACGATGAAGAGGCGACGAAGGCAGCGAAGGTAGAAGCACGCGAGAACACGCCAACCGTTTATATCAAGCAAGGGGATGTACTTGTCGGCAAGGGTGAGAAAATTACCCAGGAAATGTACACGTTGCTGGAAAAAAACGGACTGCTGAAGGATGAAGTGGATTACTCGCCGCAATTTGGTCTGGCGCTGTTTTCGCTCTTGATGGCTACCGGACTCATCATGTATATCCGTCAGTCGGAGGGGGCCAGTCGGTTCAAGTATAACAACTCACAGTTTGTGATGTTGTTATTGATTATTTTAATCACCATCTCCTCCATGCATGTCATAAATATTTTGCAGAATGAGCAGCGGTCATATATCGGCTATTTGGCTCCGATTGCTACCGGAGCTATGCTGATTACCTTGTTGCTGGATTTGCCGCTGGCCTATATCTGCTCAATTTTGTTCAGCATTCTGGCAAGTATTATTTTGAATCAGCGGCAGAACGAAATCTTTGATTTTCAATTTGGCTTTTTCGCTTTTGTGATTTCGTTTGCTTCCATCTTTGCGATTCATCGGGCAAGCCAGCGTTCCTCACTGCTTAAGGCGGGGATTATGATTTGTCTGTTCGGTTCATTATCGATCTTTACGATGCTGTTGATCGGGAATAAGGACTGGACGCAGGAGAGCACTTTATATGCTTTGGGCTTCTCCATTGCGGGCGGCCTGCTGACCACCATTCTGGTCATCGGTCTGATGCCATTCTTTGAAGCATCCTTTGGCATTCTTTCCGCGCTTAAGCTCGTAGAACTGTCGAATCCGAACCATCCGCTGCTTCGCAAGCTGCTGACGGAAACGCCGGGAACGTATCATCATAGCGTTATGGTCGGTAATTTGTCTGAGGCGGCTGCGGAAGCGATTGGCGCTAATGGCCTGCTCTGCCGAGTAGGATCTTATTATCACGATATCGGCAAGACGAAGCGGCCGAGCTACTTTATTGAAAATCAGAACAATATGGAAAATCCGCATGATTTTATCGATCCGAAGCTAAGTAAATCGATTATTATCGCCCATGCCCGGGATGGCGTGGAAATGCAGAAGGATTATAAATTGCCGAAGCCGATTCGGGATATCGCCGAGCAGCACCACGGAACAACGTTCTTGCACTATTTCTATCATAAGGCGTTGCGGCTGGCGGAGGAGCAAGGGGTGGAGCCTGATTTTACCGAGGAAGATTTCCGTTACCCGGGTCCCAAGGCACAATCCAAGGAAGCCGCTGTGGTTGGCATCGCTGACAGTGTGGAAGCCGCGGTACGATCGTTGCGCAAGCCTACGGTGGAGCAAGTAGAATCGATGATTGAGAAAATTATCAAAAGCCGTCTTGATGACCATCAATTTAATGAATGTGACTTGACGATGAGAGAGCTTGATTTGATTGCTCAAACGTTGAAAGAAACGGTAATGGGGATCTTCCACTCTCGAATTGAATATCCGGAGGAAATGAAGAAGCAAAAGAAGAACGAGGAGAAAGACGGGGGGCAGAAGCTAAAATGAGCCTGGAACTGGCTTGGAGCAATGAGCAGAATAAGATAGAGATCGATGAGCGTCTGATTGATCTGCTCAATAAAGCGTTGCAAATTGCCGCTGAGGCGGAAGGTATTACAGAAGGTGAAGTCGCGTTGACCTTTGTGGATGACGAGGCTATTCATGAATTAAATCGCGACTACCGGGGAATCGACCGACCCACCGATGTGCTCTCATTTGCCATGAATGAATCGCAAGATGACGAATTGGAAATTGTATACGAACTGGAAGAAGGCGAGGAAGTGGCTGGGTTGACCGATGTGCTGGGGGATATCATTATCTCAGTGGACCGGGCCAAGTTGCAAAGTGAAGATTATGGGCACTCCCTGGAACGGGAAATCGGTTTTTTATTTGTTCATGGCTTCTTGCATTTGATTGGATATGATCATCAGGATGCCGAGAGCGAAGCGGAAATGATGGGCAAGCAAGAAGCGGCATTGGCCAGCGTCGGGTTGACGCGCTGATGAAACCGGACCGCCACTGGAGCTCAACCTTTCGTTATGCGCTGGAGGGGATTGTATCTTCCCTCAGAACTCAACGTAACTTAAGAGTCCATTGTGTAGTTGCGGTGCTGGTAATTATTGCTTCTATCGTTTTATCCTTGCCTGTTAAAGATGTTGCGGTGCTGCTGTTGGTTATCGCGTTGGTCATTTCGCTGGAACTGGTAAATACGGCTATTGAGGCGGCAGTGGATTTAGCCGAGCCGAAATGGCATCATTTAGCGAAGATTGCCAAGGATGCTGCAGCCGGAGCTGTGCTGGTTGCTGCGGTTTTTGCCGTAGTGATCGGCCTTCTGTTATTTTATGAACCGGTAACCCGCCTGCTGGGGTTGTGAGGAGAGGGAGAAATCCATGGATGATGTTCAATTAATTGAGGAAGCGATACAAGCTCGCAAGGCGGCATATATTCCTTACTCTGGTTTTGGTGTAGGGGCTGCCTTGCTGGACGAAAATGGCAGGATTCATCGCGGCTGCAATGTAGAAAATGCCGCTTATAGTCCAACCAATTGTGCCGAGCGCACCGCTCTGTTCCGAGCTATCGCTGACGGTCATCGTCCGGGAACATTTCGTGCGTTGGCGGTGGTAGGAGATACAGACGAACCCATTGCGCCGTGTGGTGTTTGCCGACAGGTGCTACTAGAACTATGCGGGCCGGATATGCCGGTAATTTTGGGCAATCTTAAGGGGGATATCCGCCGAACGACAGTAGGAGAACTGCTGCCTTACGCGTTTGCTCCGTCCCATCTGGACCAGCCTCAACCTTAAAAAGTGTTCAAAAAAGTCATCATGCACTCAAAGAGAAGTGCAACGCTGGTTGAAGAGCCGTTATGAATAGAAAGGAATTGTGTGCTAATGGCAAAAACAAAATTTAAATCAGGCTTTGTGGCGATTATCGGACGGCCAAATGTTGGGAAATCTACGCTTATGAACCAGATTATAGGTCAGAAAATCGCTATTATGTCGGATAAACCGCAAACCACACGGAATAAAATTCATGGGGTATTCACTTCTGAGGCGATGCAAGTCGTATTCCTGGATACGCCAGGAATTCATAAACGTCAATCGAAGCTGGGTGATTATATGAATACAACAGCTTTGAGCACCCTTGGCGAGGTGGAGGCGGTACTGTTTCTTATAGATGCTGCTGAGGGGCTAGGAGGAGGAGACCGCTACATTATTGAGCGGCTCAAGGATTTGAAGACTCCAGTTATTTTGGTCATGAACAAGATTGACCGCATTGAGCCGGAGCAGCTTTTACCCTTGATTGAGGAATACAGCAACTTATACCCTTTTGCCGAAATTGTGCCGATCTCTGCGATGCTGGGCAACAACGTTAGCACATTAATGGAGCAAATCGGCAAATATTTACCGGAGGGCCCGCAATATTACCCGGAAGATCAAGTGACGGATCACCCCGAGCAATTTGTGTGTGCGGAGTTGATTCGTGAGAAGATTTTGCATCTTACTCGCGAGGAAGTGCCACACTCCATCGCGGTTACGATTGAGGATATGCGAGCGGAGGAGAACGGAGTAGTCTATATTTCCGCGGTTATCTTTGTAGAGCGTGATTCGCAGAAGGGAATTATTATCGGCAAGCAAGGTGCTTTGTTGAAGGAAGTTGGCAAGTTGGCTCGTCATGATATTGAGAAGCTGCTTGGCTCGAAAATCTTTCTGGAGCTCTGGGTTAAAGTCAAAAAGGATTGGCGCAATCAAGACCGTGTATTGAAGGATTTGGGCTTTCACAAGGATGCTTAAAAGTCCGGTCAAGCGGTCAATAAGTATAGCCAGGCAGCTTAAGCGGTTAACCTATCCGTTCCCGGATCCTCCGGTGCTGGGAGTTATTGCAACGCATAGATCGCTTCTATGCGCACATCCTATCTTTGAAGATGCAGTCGTCGTTTCCGAAGAAAGGGTGAATACGAATGCGAGATTTTTCGTGGAAGTATTTTGCGATAACTGGAGATGTCGATGCTTACTTGTTCTACAAAGAAATCGATGGCCATTCTGAAGAGGAAACTTCTGCTGCCGATGAATTAGCAGCGGTGGAAGAGGCCGAGTAATTCCGTTTGGGGGAAGAGACATGCTCTACAGGGTGCAAGGCATCGTCATCCGTAGCATGGACTATGGCGAGGGTAATAAAATCATTACTTTAAGCACGGATACACACGGCAAGATCGGAATTTTGGCAAGGGGAGCAAAAAAGGTCAAGAGCCGCCATGCCGCATTGACGCAGCCTTTTACGTATGGGGAATATATGTTTTTTCGGCAAAATGGTGGCTTGGGGACGCTGAATCAAGGTGAGATCATTGAATCTCACTTTTCTTTGCGTGAAGATCTTTTCCTCACGGCGTATGCTTCTTATGCCTGCGAGTTGCTGGACCGCACCCTACAGGATGATGAGGTGGGGAGCTTCTGGTTCTCCCAATTGAAGGCTTGTCTTGAGGGCTTATCCGCAGGTAAGGACCCGCAGATTGTGATGCATTTGTTCGAAATGAAGATATTGCAGGCGGCGGGATACGGTCCTTCCATTGCAAGCTGTGTGTCCTGTGGAGTTAGCGATGACTCGCCCTACATAAGTCCAAGGCTTGGGGGAAGGTTATGCTTGAGGTGCAAGCATCAGGATCCGGCGGCCTTGAAGGCTTCGCCCGGTGTGCTGAAGCTGCTGATGCTTTTCGAGAGGGTAGATTTAAGGCGGCTGGGGAATGTGGAGGTCAAGGAGGAATCCAAGCGGGAGCTGCAAACCGTGATGCGTGCCTTTATGGACATGCAGCTAGGGCTTAAGCTAAAATCACAGCACTTTCTTGATCAGCTCGATAAATATGACATTTGACGAATGGCATAATATTAGTTAATATATATAAGATTTCTCTTCATGGAGAACCCATGCGTTGAACGGGAAAAGTAATAAGGCTGAAGCTTGTTCAAATCAGGACCTAGCGTGCTGATCTAGCGAGTCGGGAGTGGTGAGAGCCCGGTCAAGCCGCCTTGTGAACATGGCATCCCGGGAGCATGAATGGAACTTGAAAAGCGGATTTGTCCAGGAAGCTGCTGCTTGCAGCGGGACAAATCAAGTAGGGTGGAACCGCGGGAACTTACAGCTCTCGTCCCTACGTCTGACAGCAGGCGTAGAGGCGTGAGCTTTTTATATTGCCTCGAAACAGCTAGCTGATTCCATTTGAGGTTAGGAGATGTGATTCAATGAGTATTAACTTTCAGCAAATGATTCTGACGCTGCAGCAGTTCTGGTCCGAGCAGAACTGTATTATCGTGCAGCCCTATGACGTGGAGAAGGGGGCCGGAACACTGAATCCAATGACGTTCCTGCGCTCGATTGGTCCTGAGCCTTGGAATGTGGCCTATGTGGAGCCTTCCCGGCGTCCTGCTGACGGTCGTTATGGAGAGAATCCGAACCGTCTGTATCAGCATCATCAGTTTCAGGTAATCCTGAAGCCGTCCCCGGACAATATTCAGGAGATTTATCTGGAGAGCTTGAAGCGCCTTGGTATTAATCCGCTGGAGCATGATATCCGCTTTGTTGAAGATAACTGGGAGCATCCGGGCCTGGGGGCCTGGGGACTTGGCTGGGAGGTATGGCTGGATGGAATGGAGATTACCCAGTTCACATATTTCCAACAGGTTGGCGGAATTGAAACGAATCCAGTGGCTGTAGAGATTACTTACGGTATGGAGCGTTTGGCTTCGTACATTCAGGATAAGGAAAATGTATTTGAACTGGAATGGGTGGATGGTACAACCTATGGCGACGTATTCCATCAAGCCGAGTTCGAGCATTCCAAATATACGTTTGAAATTTCCGACGTCAAGATGCTGTTCACTCTGTTTAACATGTACGAGCAGGAAGCCGGTAAAGCCATGGAGCAGGGGCTGGTGTTCCCCGCCTATGATTATGTGCTTAAATGCTCGCATACGTTCAACCTGCTGGATGCAAGAGGAGCGATCAGCGTGACGGAGCGGACAGGTTACATTACCCGGGTGCGGAACCTGGCTCGTCAGGTGGCGGCTACTTATTTGGAAGAGCGTGAGAAGCTCGGATTCCCGATGCTTCAGAAAGGGGGAACCGCTCGTGGCTAAAGAATTATTGTTTGAAATCGGTTTGGAAGAAATGCCGGCCCGCTTCATTCGCAGTGCAACGGAGCAATTGAAGGATCGTATGGTGAAATGGCTGGATGAATCCGTCATCGCTCATGGTACGGTAGAGACTTATGCCACTCCGCGACGTTTGGCTGTGCTGGTTAAGGAAGTTGCGGAGAAGCAGGATGATGTACATGAGGAAGTAAAGGGACCTTCCCGTAAAATCGCTCTGGATGAGAACGGTGCCTGGAGTAAGGCAGCGCTGGGCTTTGCCCGCAGTCAGGGAGCCAGTCCCGAACAATTTATCTTCCGGGAGCTTGGCGGCACAGAATATGTGTATGTCAACAAAAGCCGCATTGGTGTTGAGACAGCCAGTATTTTGGCAGAAGGATTACTTGGGATTTTACAGGCGATGAATTTTCCCAAAAATATGCGCTGGGGCAATCATGACTTCAAATTTGTTCGCCCGATTCGCTGGATGGTTGCCTTGTTCGGACAAGATATTATCGATTTGGAGATGACCGGAGTCAAGTCTGGCAATGTAACTCGTGGCCATCGGTTCCTGGGCAGTGAAGCCGTTATCTCCGAGCCAGCTCATTATGTGGAAACGCTGCGTGCTCAGCACGTTATTGCTGATATGAACGAGCGTCAGGCATTAATTGAGCAGCAGATTGCAGCCCTTGCGGAAGAAAAAGGCTGGGATATCGCAGTCAAGGAGGATTTGCTGGAGGAAGTCTTGTTCCTGGTCGAAACGCCAACCGTGCTCTTTGGTACGTTCGAGGAATCGTTTTTGAACATCCCGCAGGAGGTGTTGATTACCTCTATGCGTGAGCATCAGCGTTACTTCCCTGTCCTGGACAATCAGGGCAGTCTGCTGCCTTACTTCGTCACGGTGCGCAACGGAAATAATGCTTCCCTTGATGTCATTGCCCGTGGGAATGAGAAGGTATTGCGCGCGCGGCTGTCCGACGCGAAATTCTTCTATGAAGAAGATCAGAGACTGGCGATCAAGGATGCCTTGTCCAAGCTGAAAAGCATCGTATTCCATGATGAATTGGGTACGGTAGGTGATAAGGTTCGGCGTATTCGCCGCAATACAGAGAAGCTGTCGAACATGCTTCAGGTGGACTCGGGAACATCCGAAGCAGCGGCACGTACAGCAGAAATTTGTAAATTTGACCTCGTTACGCAAATGGTATACGAGTTCCCCGAGCTGCAGGGGGTTATGGGCGAGGACTATGCCCGCAAGGCCGGGGAAGCCGAGGCCGTTGCGCGCGGTGTATTCGAACATTATCAGCCGCGCTTTGCCGATGATGCGGTACCTGCATCAACGGTAGGCTCTATTGTAAGTATCGCTGATAAGATGGATACGATTGCCGGATGCTTCTCGATTGGCATTATACCGACCGGCTCTCAGGACCCTTACGGACTGCGCCGCCAGGCGGCAGGCATCGTGCAGATTATCCTTGAACATCAATTGTCGATTTCTTTAGGCGATATGTTCAAGCTGGCTTTGGAAACCCATCAGCAATTCCACGCGCTGAAGCGAGGGGAAGAGGAAATTCTGAAGGACATGATGGAATTCTTTGGCCTTCGTGTCAAAAAGGCGTTATCGGACAGTGACCTGCGCTATGATGTGGTTGATGCGGTTATCGCGGCCGGCTATGACGATGTCGTCTCCGTAGTTGCAAGAGGCCATGCCTTGATGGAGGCGGTTCAGGCCAAGGAGGATTTCAAGCTGACGGTTGAATCCTTTGGACGGGTTAGCAACCTTGCTGCCAAAGCGACCGGGGAAAAGGTCCGTGCAGATCTTCTGGCTGAGTCGGCTGAGCAGGCCTTGTATGCGGCTTGGCAGTCCATATCAAGCCGTTATCGTGAAGCTCTGGCTACACGTGATGCGGTTGGCGCGCTGGAACAGCTGAGCGAGTTAAAGGAAGCGATCACTGTATTCTTTGATGCGGTTATGGTCATGGCTGAAGATGAAGCAGTACGTACAAATCGGCTGGCCTTGCTATCCGTAATCAATGATGATTTGAAGGCATTTGCTGACTTCAGCAAGCTGGTTTGGGCATAACAATGAATGAGCAAGTTTTGCTCGGTGGCTGGGATTAGCTCAGTCACTGGGCTTGTCTTGCTTAGAAGTATGGAGCATCAAAAAGGTTCATCCTACTTCTAAGCGGACTTAAGCAAGCGGAGCGCGCGGGAAATGGAGGAAAGAAGGTGCAAATTGTCGTCGATGGGGATTCTTGTCCGGTAAAGGCGAAAATTGTCGAAATTGCTGACCGATTTGGTGTACATGTATTGATGGTTTCCTCTTATGACCATGTGCTTCAGGCGGAACAAGGCGTTACAGTGGTTCAGGTGGATCGAAGCAGCCAGAGTGCAGATATGTACATTGCCAATCATGTAGCCAAGGGAGATATCGTCGTTACTCAGGATTATGGCTTGGCCGCTCTGGTGATCGCCAAATCCTGCCAGTGTGTCTCTCCACGGGGCCGCTTGTATCGTCCTGAGCAAATTGACGAATTATTAGAGAGTCGGCACCTTCACGCCAAAGCGCGTCGCAGCGGACGTTATCCCAAAGGCCCCAAGCCTTTTACAGCAGCAGATCGTGAGCATTTTTCGGCCCAACTGACAAAACTTTTGGAACATTTGCAGGAGAATGTATAATTTTAGCGAATTACTATTTACGTCAAGGAGCATCGAAACTGAAACGGTTTGATTTTGTTGAACGACCTCTTTAACGATTCTCTTTGCAAAGGATGTAGGTGGTTTGGATGAGTACCGGGCGTGGTATACCGGAGGAAGTTATCGAAGCCGTCTTGCAACAGCATGATATCGTCGATACCGTCGGCAAGCACGTTCATCTGACAAAGCAGGGCAAGTACATGAAGGGATTATGTCCGTTCCATTCGGAGAAAACCCCTTCATTTACTGTGACTCCCGATCGCCAAATATTTCATTGCTATGGTTGCGGCAAAGGCGGGAACGCCATCAAATTCAGGATGGAAATCGAAGGGTTAACCTTTCCCGAAGCCGTAAAAATCATGGCGGACGAGGCGCATATCCCTTATGAGGATAAGGGAAGAAGCTTTGAGGATACGCCTCAAAGTAGGGAGCTTGAGCAATTATTGCAGGCTTATGAATGGACCTCCAAGCTATATCATTATTTGCTGAAAAATACGGAGTTCGGTAAGCCGGCGATGGATTATTTGAAATCCCGAGGGTTTACGGACAAAGCGATTGACATGTTTCAGATCGGATACGCCCCTTCCAGATGGGATACACTGGTGCAGTTTCTTGAGAAACGCTCTTTCGATCTGGCAGAGATGGAGAAGGGGGGCTTGTTGTCCTCCAGGCAGGATGGTTCGGGATTCGTGGATCGATTCCGGGACCGGGTCATTTTCCCATTGCACAACCGAAGCGGCAAAGTCATTGCCTTTGCTGGCAGAGTATTGGGCGAAGGACAACCCAAGTATCTGAACTCGCCGGAAAGTCGGCTATTCACCAAGAGCCGCATTCTGTACAACCTGCATCAGGCAAAGAATGAAATTCGCAAAACAGGCCAAATCGTGCTGTTTGAAGGTTATGGGGATGTTATCAGCGCCTGGGAAGCCGGAGTTCATAATGGTGTGGCTACCATGGGAACCGCATTGACGGAGAGCCATGCAGCTATTATGAGAGGGATGGCCGAGGAAGTACTGGTCTGCTATGATGGGGATTCTGCCGGACAAGCGGCTGCACTGAAGAGCATTCCGATCCTGGAAGCTGTTGGCTTCCAAGTCAAGATTGCACTTCTCAGCGAGGGCCTTGACCCCGACGAATTTATTCAGAAGCATGGCCACGAGAGGTTCCGGCAGCAGGTCTTGGCTGGTGCAGTTTCATCCGTAAAATTTAGGCTTATATATCTCAAAAAGAACCATATACTGCTAGAAGAAGACGGAAAGGTTGCTTATATCAAAGAAGCGATGCCTGTTATTGCAGCTCTTTCATCACCCAGTGAACGGGAAATTTACTTAAAGGAATTGTCTGCCGATTTGCAGGTCTCCTTCGACAGCCTGAAGCAGGAATGCAATGAACTTAGGAGCGTTATGCAAAAAAAGGCAAGCGCTGGGGATAATAAGCCCGAAAGGTGGAATAATGGTAGGCATAAAAAAAGGCAGCCGTCAATGCCAACTCTACTACCTGCTTATCATGTAGCGGAACGGAGGCTGCTCGCTTTTATGTTGCAGGACGAAGAGGTGGCTCGCTATGTTAGCGAACAGGTGGGTACCGGCTTTAACATTGAAGATCATGTGGCTATTGCCGCTTATCTATACGCCTATTATGCACAAGGGAAGACCCCGGATTCAAGCCGCTTCATTCAGACGCTTCAGGATGAACGGCTGGAGCAGACGGCAATTTCTATCGCAATGATGGAAATCCCGGCCGATTGGACGACTGAAGAACTGGATGGTTGTATTCGGGAGATCAGGCGGGTACCGTTGCTGGCACAGATTAAACAGAAGAAGGAAGAAATGGTATCGGCCGAACGCGCCGGGGATTTTATACGTGCGGCACAAATAGCAAGTGAAATTATTGCCCTAGAGAGACAATAAGACGATGGAGTTTCAATGATGTTTCTAGGGAGGAGGGAGCCCGATATGACGAATGACCAGCATACGGAATTGGAAACGGAATTAACGCTTGATCAGGTAAAGGATCAGTTGATTGAACAAGGCAAGAAGAGTTCTTCTTTAACTTATAAAGAGATTATGGAGAAGCTTTCGCCTTTTGATCAGGACCCTGACCAGATGGATGAGTTTTTTGAGCAATTGGCTGACCTTGGGGTTGACGTCACGGGTGAGGGCGACGACGAACGACGGCGTGGAGATGGGGATCATGCCCATGAGAGCGAAGAGTTCACTTTTGATGATGATCTGTCGCTGCCCCCGGGAATTAAGATTAATGACCCCGTTCGGATGTATTTGAAGGAAATTGGGCGGGTTCCACTCCTGTCGGCAGATGACGAGATGGAGCTTGCCAAACGGATTGAGAACGGTGATGAAGAGGCCAAACGACGTCTGGCTGAAGCTAACCTGCGGTTGGTAGTGAGCATTGCCAAACGCTATGTGGGTCGTGGCATGTTATTCCTTGACCTCATTCAGGAAGGAAATATGGGCTTAATCAAAGCCGTGGAGAAATTTGACCATAAGAAAGGTTTTAAGTTCAGTACCTATGCTACTTGGTGGATTCGCCAAGCGATTACCCGGGCCATTGCCGATCAAGCCAGAACGATTCGGATTCCTGTTCACATGGTAGAGACCATCAACAAGCTGATCCGGGTATCCCGGCAACTGTTGCAAGAGTTGGGTCGTGAACCGGCACCCGAAGAGATTGCAGCGGAGATGGAGCTCAGTGTGGAGAAGGTACGGGAGATTATGAAAATCGCCCAGGAGCCGGTCTCTTTAGAGACCCCCATCGGTGAGGAGGATGATTCTCACCTGGGTGACTTTATTGAGGATCATGAAGCACTCGCCCCTGCGGATGCAGCCGCCTACGAATTGCTCAAGGAGCAATTAGAGGACGTACTCGATACGCTGACGGAACGTGAGGAAAACGTACTTCGCTTGCGCTTTGGCCTTGATGACGGACGGACAAGAACATTGGAAGAAGTCGGCAAAGTCTTCGGCGTGACGCGCGAAAGAATTCGGCAAATTGAAGCGAAGGCGTTGCGTAAGCTGCGTCACCCCAGCCGTAGTAAAAGGCTGAAGGATTTCCTCGAATAAGCTGGCTGCGGGCAGGCTATTTCGACCTTCTGCTGCGCAGCGGCAAGGTCATCTTGTTACTCCTAGAAGGAATACGCCGGAAGAATATTCTGGATGTTTTTCCTTCTTTTTCTTTATTGATTTTATTTTAGCGCTTTTTTTCGGGCAATGCAAATGGCTTGTGTTGGTATTAGAGCATGGGAAAAATGATATTAATGGGTGGTGGAAAATCGTTTCATGAAATTATCAGCTAGATTGCAGCTTATTGCCGATTGGCTCCCGAGTGGTTGCCGATTTGCCGACATCGGTTCGGACCATGGGCTCTTGCCCGTATCCGCGGTACAGAGCGGCAAAGCGGTCTTTGCCATTGCCGGAGAAGTGAACGACGGACCTCTGGAAGCGGCACGCCGTCAGGTAGCGGTTGCCGGTGAAGGAGCGAGAATCTCGGTTCGTAAAGGAAATGGTCTGGCCGTTGTTGCTTCAGGAGAAGTAGACGCCATTACGATAGCGGGCATGGGCGGTGCTCTGATCGTTACGATCCTTGGTGAAGGTAAGGATAAACTTGAAGGGGTGAAGCGCCTTGTGCTGCAGCCCAATGTTGGCGGAGAGTTTGTGCGGCGCTGGCTGCTTGACCACGATTGGTATTTGGCCAAGGAAGCAATTTTGGAGGAAGACGGTAAAATTTATGAAGTCATGATGGCAGAGAGGCCTTCTGATGCGGCCAGGCAAAATGAAGAGCTGTATCAGGAGCGTGACATACCGGGGAGTAAGCTGCAGCTTACGAAGGATTTGCTCTTGATGATGGGCCCACATTTGACGACGCAGCCTAATACAGCCTTCGTTGCCAAATGGAATTCCGAGATGGAGAAGCTGGAGAAGATTCGCCTCTCTTTAGTGGCTTCTGATCTAGAAGCATCGCGCAAGAAAGAAGCAGAATTAGCCCGATTAGCGGGACAGCTTAAGGAGGTGCTGGCATGTTTGCCAAAGGTCAAACCGTAGTGCAGTATATGGAGCAGCTGGCTCCCAAGCATGTAGCAATGGAGGGAGACAAGATTGGTCTGCAGCTAGGCAGTTTGCAGAAGGAGATCAAGCACGTGCTGGTGGCTCTGGATGTGAACGAAGCTGTAGTGGATGAAGCCATCGCGCTAGAAGTAGATCTGATTATAGCCCATCATGCCATTATTTATCGTCCACTGGCGCATTTACTAAGTGATACTCCGATGGGGAAAGTGTATGAGAAGCTGATCAAGCATGATATTGCGGTTTATATTGCTCATACGAACCTCGACATCACCGATGGCGGGATGAATGACTGGATGGCTGAGGTGCTGGGAATAGAAAGCACAGGCTCTTTGGAGGACCTGCATACGGACAAGCTGTACAAGCTTGTTGTATTCGTGCCTAAGGAGCATCACGAGAAGGTGCTGGATGCTGTGCTGCATGCGGGGGCCGGTGCCATCGGCAACTACAGCCACTGCAGCTTTAACCTGGAGGGATATGGCACCTTCAAGCCTGGTGAAGGGAGCGATCCTTATATCGGCAGCCAGGGCAAGCTGGAGCGAACCGAGGAAGTCCGCATTGAGACGGTTGTACCCCAAAGCTTGAAAAGCAAGGTTGTTCAGGCGATGCTGCGGCAGCATCCTTATGAAGAGGTGGCTTATGATCTTTATCCCTTGGATTTGAAAGGGCGCACTTTGGGGCTAGGCCGGATCGGCAAGCTGAAGGAGCCGGTAACCCTTCAGGAATTTGCAGAGCAGGTCAAGCAACAATTCGACGTACCGGTGGTGAGAGTGGTTGGCGACCCGACCCGGTTGCTCAAGAAAGCCTCAGTACTGGGCGGTTCAGGCGGCCGGTATTGGAAGAACGCTCAATTTCGTGGTGCGGACGTGCTGGTCACCGGCGATGTGGATTATCACACGGCCCAGGATGCCGAGATGGCGGGGATTGCTTTGATTGATCCCGGCCATAATGCAGAGAAGATTATGAAGCCGCGTGTGGCGGCCTGGCTTAAGGAGCAGTTGAAGGCAAATAAATATGCTACACAGGTGCATATCTCTGCGATTAACACCGAGCCGTTTCAGTTTATGTAGCATCAGATTCTGGTGAACAAGCCCGTAGAGCCGGTATGGAGTTTTTCCATTTAATCGCTCTTGTCAATGCCTTGCAATGTATGTATACTATACAAGTGTTGCCTTCGAAAGTTTGACAGACAATCGCCGGCGGCGCTAGCCGCGGGAGGAAAGTCCGGGCTCCATAGGGCAGGGTGCTGGATAACGTCCAGTCAGCGCGAGCTGAAGGATAGTGCCACAGAAATGGACCGCCGATGGCGCGCTTAAGGTGCGTACAGGCAAGGATGGAACCGAGGTGTAAGAGACCCCGAGGAACGCTGGCGACTTCGTTCCTGGTAAACCCCACTTGGAGCAAGACCTAATGGGACGCAGCTTCTCTTGAAGCAGCCTTAGCCCGAGGCGCGTCCGGGTTGGTTGCTGGAGCCGCCCAGTAATGTGCGGCCTAGATAGATGATTGTCGCTTGACTGCGGGAGGGTAGTTCCCGTTATACCGCAATGAGCACAGAACCCGGCTTACGGCAAGCTTTCAACACTAAAGGGAACATGATGCTTTTATCTATGAGTAAAGCCTTCGCTTTTCGGAATTTTGTTCCGGTAAGCGAAGGCTTTTTTTTGGGGGAATGCTATTTAAGTCGTTCTATCACGCGCTCCATCTTGCGCTGAATGGATTGAGGCCAGAATTGCAAGGGAGCTTCCCCGCCTCCTGCCGATTGCAGTGCGGCATATACATCAATTTGCCCGTAACCGTAATATTTATCTCGGCCGGTTGCTCCCAGATCGATGACACTGCTGCGAATCAGCTCTATGACCTCTGTATTTTTCAGATCGGGATTGACCGAACGGATCAATGCGGCTAAAGCAGCGACATGGGGGCTTGCCATGGAGGTGCCTGACAGTGCCGCGTACTGATTATCAGGATAGGTACTCGCTATACTTTCTCCGGGAGCCATCACGTCGATATAATCCCCATAATTGGAGAAGGCAGCTCTTTGCAGATTGTAATCAGTTGCCGATACTGACAGAACCTCCGGATAAGCAGCAGGATAGCCTGGGCGCTCCGTGTTATCGTTGCCGGTCGCAGCAATCAAGACAACATCGCGTTCATGGGCATATTTGACAGCTTCGTGTAGGAACTCGGCATCCGCATAGTTGCCAAGGCTCATGTTAATGACTTTGGCTCCGTGATCCGTGGCCCAGATGATACCCTGGGCGACGGAATAGGTCGTACCGGCCCCCGATTGGTCAAGCGCTTTGACGGGCAAAATCTTGCCCCCCCACATCATGCCGGCAATCCCTTCTCCGTTGTTGACATTAGCTGAGATAATTCCTGCTACATGGGTGCCGTGTCCCACATCGTCGAAGGGCTTCTGCTCAGGATTGATGACATTGTAGCCTGGCAGCAGCCGCCCTTGCAGATCGGGATGGTTCAGGTCAACCCCGGTATCTACTACAGCAACGATGATATCATCGTTACCCTTGGACAACTGCCAGCCCCGGTTGGTTTCGATGACCGGCAGGTTCCACTGGTATTCGGAGAATAACAGATCGTTAGGAATTTCCGGTGCCGATTCCTCAAGGGCTGAGCTGTATCGGCTATCGGTACTTTCGTTAGTCAGATATAAATAATGGGGTTCAACATATTGCGGATTCCACCGCTTCTCGAAATACTGCTTAAGTTGCTGCATGCTCATCGTCTTTGACCGGAAAATGTAAGTCTTCCGTAATTGACTTGGCGCAGAGCCTTGAATATCCTGTTGAATCTGTTGCATTTGCGCGGCATCCGGACTTTTGCGGAAGGTGACTACAAGCTCATTTTCATAATAATGGCTGGCTTTTTCATTGTCATGTCCGGTCTTGACCGTAATATCCTGCAAGGTGTCAGCATGTACCGATTCAATTTTGAATTTACCTTCCTTGGGATAAGGGATCAGACGCAGGTTTTTGTGCTGGTGATCCTGGACTCTCTGGAGAATTCGGACATCCATCACTGCAATGATTCCTTGCTTCCCTTGTTTGGATGGTTCTGCCGCAACAAAATATTTGGGCTGATCCTCCGGAAAGGCTGGTGATTCATAGGATTTCGATTGTTTTAACGCTCGCTTGGCATAAGTCAAATACGTAGTTAATTCCTGCTGCTGCTTGGTGTCGGGAGAGAAATCCGCACGGCGGAACTCATCTTCCTGTCCCGTCGCTGCATTATAGGACAAGATCGCCTGGAACTGTTTATGATCCTTCTGCAATGACTTGGCCAAGGCAGGTAGCTTCTCATGGACACCCGGGTTAAGGGAACCGGCAAGCTCGCGAAGATGCCCACGTGCGTCCATGCGGGATAATCGCTCCGTGGCTGTCATGTCCCGTCTTAGCATATTCTGCTTCAGTCTCTGCTCTTCTGCCGGCTTAGGAACCGTCTGTTCCCTGGATTGCTGTGTGAATCGATGGCTGCATGCAGGCAAGAGTAGCAGGGAGAGCGCCATCATCGGTACGACGATGCTTGCTGCCCTGTTCAGGATGCGTTTGCGCCTGTTCATCGACAAGACCTCCTACAAGGGTTAGTGGTATTGGCTATAGCGTGAGGTGAACCAGCCAATTTTATTCCTTAAAGAGGATGTTCAAAAAGTCGTCTTCCCAGAACGAAGCTGTTCTCTGGCTTCATCCAACCTTCTTGGTCCTGCTAACCCAACTTTTTGAATACGCACTCAAGGGATATCGTATTTTCATGAATTGTGTTACGATGTTTTCAACAAAAATCAACCACTGACATGAGCATACCGATCACTACAAGTGAAGGAGAATCGTACGCATGCCACAAGCCAATAACAACATCAGGCCGCTGTGTGAAGCCACGAGGCAAAAGCTCAACAGCGCGAAGGGTAAACTCGAAGCTTTCTTGAATCATTTTTCATTAACACAGTTTACAGAAGAGAATGAGGAGACAATATTGTTTTATTCCGGATTTTTATCGGATTTACGACATCTCCTGGTTTTCTCGGAGGTTTGCTATGAGAAGCTGGGGATAGCTCTGAGGCGTGGTACTTTTGATGAAGAAGCTGCCGAGAAAGTCTTATATCAGGTGTATCATGATTGTGTGAATACGTTCTTCTACCCCAAACACGAATGTTACGCTGAGGATGGCAGATATGCTTATACCGGGCAGGATGCGATTCGCTTTCGCAAGAAGCCGGTGCGACCGGTGCGGGACATTATTTTGGAGATTACTAGTATTTTTGAGGAATTACGTGATGACCTGGCTTACTATGAGAGTGATTATTTGACCCAGCTTCGCCTGAAGAAGGCGGCCTCCAGTTAAATAGCAGCATAATCGAAGTGTACAAAGGATGCCGGAGCGGCATCTTTTTTTTTGTACCATTTACTAAGTGGGAAATTGCATAAGGCATGGTCCAAGCGGGGAAAATGTTATCCGAGGTGATCAATATGCCAAATGGCGATAAACCGATGGTTAAATGCAGTGTAGCCAACTGCAGCTATTGGGGAGAAAAAAACGTATGCAACGCCGATGTCATCATGATTGATATCGACCGACATGCGGACAACCGTTATCAGGAAGAATTTGCAGGTGAGAGCTTTGACACGCAGCATCAGTCTGAGGCATCTACATCTTCCGCCACCTGTTGCCACACTTTTGAGCCTAAAGCAGCAGCATATTCGTAAAGCCAGAAAGGAGGTAAATGGGAATGACTGAATCCAAACATGACAAGCCGAACCCGTCTTCGGCGGACAAAGAACGCGTGGATTATCCCCGTAAAGCGGATCGACAGCATCTGGAAGAATACGCTGCCGAGGTAACGCCGGCGGGAACGTACAGCGGCAATGTTATTGGCGATGGGCGGACTGAACGTGAGGCCCGTGATACAGACTCACATGAACCCGTGCAGGCAGGCCAAACGGGACGTACGGTGGGTTATGTCGGTGTAGGCTTGGGGATCGTCTCATTGTTCATGTGGTCGATCATACTGGGCCCGCTAGCGGCAGTGATGGGCTTCTACGCCTATAATCAAGGCCAAAAGACATCCGGAGCCTGGGGGATTGGGCTTGGCATCGTATCCACCTTAAGTTATTTTGTACTCATGCCGTTTACTCGTTAATATGGGGCACGGCAAGCAGCCGTTCATTGCACGGACCGCTTCTCTTGCGAAGCGGTCCGTTTGCAATATAACTAATTTGCTTTCCTGAATTTAAGCGGTGTCAGACCGGTTTCCCGTTTAAAAATGGTGCAAAATTGGGAATCCTTAACGAAACCAGACTTTTGCGCTATTTCGGAAACGGGAAGCTGGGTTCGCAGCAACATCAGCTTCGCGTACTCCAGCCGTTTGCGCTGCAAATACTGTTGGGGCGGAACGCCCGCCGTTTCCTTAAAAAGATGCCGGAAGCGGTCGTAGCTATAACCGGACATTTTCGCCAGTGTCTCTACGGATAACGGTTGCCGGAAATGCTCGTCCATAAAGTTGATGACGTATTGCAGCCTTTCGCCATATGGGCGAACCGGCTTATTGCACTGGGATAGTCGTTGAACCTGCGTGGTAAGCTCCGAAACAAGCAGATTCAACATCCCAAAATATCCTTCCTGCTGCTCATTAAATTCATGTTCCATCCGCAGGAGTAGCTGGCGGATCGTCTGCTTCTCGTCATCTTCAAACAGCTTGTTGCCATACCGAATGGCGAAATCCTGCTGGCTGTGAAAGCCAATGAAAAGCAGCTCGGATTCGGCATCATGCTTTTCGTCATGCAGGACTCGCGGAGCAATGAAAGCAAAGCTCCCGGGCTTGATGTTGTAACTATCTGAGCCGATATTGGTTATTCCGTTGCCACTGAAATAATAGACCAATTCGTAGCATTCGTGGTGGTGCATCTGTATATAGGTGTTTTTGGAATGTTTTGTGTGAAACAGAAACAATAATTTATCCATATTGGGCCTCCAAAAGCATAGGTTAGCCGAATAATGAAAAAAAGCGGCCGAATTGGGGTACTTTGAAACGCGTTTTATTGGTACTATCCTATCAGTTGCTTCAAAAAACCGCAATAAATAATGGTTTTATGTAAGCTAATCTTACATTGTAAACGACATGAGGAGTGGGGCAGAAATGAACAAAAAGAAAATGGGATGGATGATGTCGCTTGTGCTCGGCTTAACGGTCGTTCTTAGCGCATGCTCAGGCAATTCCGCATCGACTGGTGAGGGAGCTGCAGGCAACTCGAATGCCGGAGAGTCCAAAACCTTGACGATTGTGGCGGAAAGTAGCTCACACGCTGACGCGTTCAAGAGTATTATTCCTGATTTTGAGGCTAAAACTGGCGTAAAGGTCAACTTAGTGGAGTTGCCTTATGATCAATATCATCAGCAATTGACGCTGAAATTCACCTCCGGGTCGGCTGATTTTGACTTGGCGTATGTGCCAATCGGTTGGGTGCCGGAACTGCAAGTACCGAACTATATCGTACCTGTTAGCACAGATAAGGCTAAACTGGCCGAACTGGAGCTGGACGATTTTCCAGGTATCGAAAATGCCTATTTTGGCGCCAACAACGAGTTGTATTTCGTGCCTTATATGAATGAAACCCACGGTATTCTTTACCGGACGGACCTGTTCGAGGATGAGCAAGAGAAGGCGGCCTTCCGGGAGAAATACGGTTATGAACTGGCCCCTCCAGCTACCATGGAGCAGTACAAGCAAATCGCTGAATTTTTCAATCGTCCAGATGAAAACTTAAGCGGCGTAACCCTGATGGGCGAGAAGAGCATTTTGCTGGGCTTCGCTTTCTACAATCGTCTCTTTAATTACGGTGGAGATCTGTACGACGCGGATTACAAGCAGCAATTCAACAACGAAGCGGGTGTAAAGGCGCTTAACGATCTGAAGGAGCTGTTCCAGTTCACGTCGGCTGCATCCAAGCAATATGGATGGTCCGATGCTTCAGGTGAATTCCTGCAAGGACGCAGCGCTATGGCGGAAATGGCCACGACGATTGCCCAGGTCGCTCAAGACCCTAATCAATCCAAAGTCGTTGGCAAGGTTGGTTTCTCAGCCATTCCGGGTGTAGATGAGAACACGGCAGACGTGAAACGCTTCTACCTGCCGTACGGATTTGTGGTTGCCGGCTCCTCGGACTTGAAGGAGGAGGCGTTCGACTGGATTGAGTTTGCAACTAGTCAGGAAATGATGGAGAAGGCGGCTCCGGTTGGCAATATTCCGGCACGAACTTCTGCACTTACAGGCACCCTGGCTTCCGAATACAGCTTCTATAAGCCACATGCGGATATTATGAATTCCTTCCGCCTTGAGCCATTGCCGCTCATTCCTGAAGGGGCGACCGTGACCAATGATATTCTGCCAAGTGCTGTTTCCCGCTTCCTGAACGGAGAGCAATCGGCTGAAGATGCACTTCAGCAGGCGGCTGAGGAATATGACGAGCTCATGAGCTCCAGAGGGTATTAGAATCGTGTCATCAAAAGCGCTGAAAAAATGGGGCGTCGTGCTGCCCGGTGTTCTCATTATTGTGATTGTGTTGCTGATTCCGATCGGAGCAGCGCTCGGACTCAGCTTTTTCTCTTATCCACTTCAACGCCCTGATCTGGGCGTTCGTTTTACAGGGCTGGATAACTTTATCCAGTTGATGTCTGACCGCAGCTTTACCAACTCGTTAGGCAAAAGCATGCTGTTCACATTAGGTGCTGTAGCTGGTGAATTGGTTCTTGGCATGATACTGGCATTGCTGTTGAACGGCCGGGTATGGGGCAAGTCCATCTTCAAGGTGGCATTTATGATTCCGATGATGATGGTTCCTGTAGTGGTCGGGGTAGCCTGGCGTTTGTTCCTGTTGCCGGACTTCACACCGCTTGGGCCTATCTTTGATTGGCTGGGCATTCCCTTTGACCCGTCGCGGCTGCTGACTGAACCCGGCTGGGCGATGTTCTCGGTTATTCTGGCTGATGTATGGCAGTGGACGCCGTTTGTTATGCTGCTTCTGCTCGCCAACTTACAGGGCATTTCACACGAGATATATGAAGCCTCGCAAATGGATGGAGCATCCAAATGGCGGGAATTCTGGCGGATTACGCTGCCGCTTGTATTGCCGGGCATGTTATCTGTAGGTATCCTGCGCGCCATGGATGCGATGCGGACATTTGATCTTGTATATATTTTGACCAGTGGCGGCCCGGGAACGGCAACAGAGTTGGTCTCCATCTACAACTATAAGATTGCATTTAGCCGCTATGATATGGGTTACGCATCTGCTGTTTCGACCGGTGTGATGATTGTGGTCGGAATCGTGATTTTTGCCTTGCTCAGCTTGGCGAACCGGGGAGGGAAGACGAGATAATGAAGGCCAAAGCTATTCGCAGAAATCTAGGCACGGGACTGAGAACCGCCGTGTTGTGCCTGTTTCTTGTGTTCTTTACCCTGCCAATTCTTTGGGTATTCCTGACTTCGATCAAACGGCCCGTAGATCAGATGGCAATTCCGCCCGTCTGGTTCCCGGAGAGCCCGGTATTTGATGCATATCTACAGCTGTTTCGGCATCCTGACTTTGTGACAAGCTTGCTGAATAGTCTGCTGATTGCCGGAACAGCCACGCTGATTACGGTTGTGTTTGGAGCTCTGGCCGCTTATGGAATCGAGCGTTTCCGCGTCGGCGGGACGCTGCTGCCTAATTTGCTGCTGCTGACCCGAATGATTCCGCCTGTGGTTGTTATTGTGCCGATCTTTCTGATGGCATTTCGCACACAAATGCTGGACACTTATTTTCTCATCATCGCGGCTTATTCGGCCTTGAATATGGCACTTGTTATTTGGCTGCTGCGTTCGTTTTTTGCCTCGCTGCCAGCCGATATGGAGGAAGCGGCCATGATTGACGGTTGCTCGCGCCTGCATGCTTTCTGGCGGATTGTGCTGCCTGTTGTTATGCCCGGGATCGCGGCAACCGCACTTATTTGCTTCATTTTTTGCTGGAATGAATTCCTCTTTGCCGTCACGCTAACCGGACAGGAGACCAAAACGATGCCGGTTCTGACCAGTACGTTTGTCAGTCAGAAAGGTCTGGATCGCGGATTGATGTCGGCAAGCGGTGTCGTATCCAGCCTGCCGATCGTATTGCTGACGGTATTCTTCCAGCGTTATCTGGTTAACGGGCTGACTCAAGGCAGCTTGAAGTAGTCATCTCGATAAGGCACCTGAAAGGATGAAATCATTGAAAAAAGTAATTATCGACTGTGATCCGGGAATGGACGATTCTCTGGCTCTTATTCTGGCTTTAAAATCCGATAAGCTGTCAATTGAAGCAGTTACGACGGTTGCAGGCAATTATCCGATTGACGTTACGAGCGCCAATGCTCTTAAAATTATGGAATTGATGGGACGCACCCATATTCCTGTTGCCAAAGGGATGGGCAAGCCGCTGGTCCGCGACTTGGCTTCAGACCCATTCTCTCATGGCTCCGACGGCCAGGCTGAAGTGCATTTGCCAGAGCCGGCAACCCCGCTCTATACTGGTCATGCCATTGATTTGATTGTGGAGAAGGTTAAGCAATATCCCGGCGAAATTCATTTGATTGCTCTTGGTCCCTTAACCAATATTGCGATGGCGTTGATGAAGGCGCCGGAAATTGCACCTATGATCGCCAGCATCACAGCCATTGCTGGTTCCTATGGATTGAATAAATACTCCACGGCTAATGCTACCGGTGATAATCCGCAAAGCGAATGGAACGTTTACGTTGATCCGGAAGCCGCGGAAATGATCTTCAAGTCGGGTATCCCGTTACAGGCTATCGGCTTGGACGTATCGACTCACTTCGATGTGAACTTTACCGAAACGGAGCTGCTGGAGCTGGAGGCATCGCCAAGAGCGGAGGCTGACGTGCTGCGGAAAATGATATCCTTCGTAGTAGGCCGGGGCTTTGAATCCTATTGTGTATTGATTGATTCCATGGCGGTTGCTGCCGTCATCGATCCAACACTGGTTCAGTACATTACCGCAAAGGTTGGTGTCGAGACGCAGGGCAAATTGACGCTGGGGATGACGGTCATGGATTCCCGCCATCATCATGTCTGGAACGACCTGCCGGACGTAAAGGTGGCCTGTGAAGCTGACTACCGGCGCTTTTTAAAGCTCGTTATGACCAGCGTGCTGGCTTAGACGAGATTCTCAAGAAGATAATTGTAGTTGGGGGTTATCCGGCAGGCAGGTAAAGCTGACCAAGCTGGATAACCCTGTCTTGGTTTTATACGGAAAAAAGTGGTGGTGAACAAGGCCGATAACGTGTAAAATGAAAGCATCAAGCTTGCCATTTACAAAAAAGAGGAGCTTTAGTTCGATGCAAATAGACCCGCGTACGCTAGGACAGGTAATTCAGCTTCAATCGATGAACCAGATCGATCTGCAAGGAACTGCGGTACCAACCCAAACCGGTGATGCCGATGGTTCATTGTTTGATATATTGCTGCAAGAAATGATGCTTTCGGAGCAAGGGGATACAGTAGACGCTTCTACTGGGCCTGATTCCTCATCCATGCTTTCTTTATTGCAGAATTATATGTTGTCTGCCGGGCTGGACGATGCCTCCAATCGGGAGGACGTGCTGTCTGGTATGCTGTCATCCGTATCCGGGATGCCGAATTTCTCCAATGAGGAAAGTGCCGGATGGCCTAATGCGGGTGCAGGAGATCTGCAGGAGCTTATCGCCAATGCCAGCCGCAATTATGGTGTACCGGAGAGTTTGATTAAGGCGGTTATCGCGACGGAGTCCTCGTTTAATCCGCAGGCTGTCTCTTCGGCGGGAGCCAAGGGGCTTATGCAGCTTATGGACGGAACTGCCAGAGGACTTGGCGTTACTAATCCATTTGACCCTGCACAGAATATTGACGGCGGGACGAAATACTTATCCTATCAGTTAAACCGCTTTGGCGGTGAAGTGAAAACCGCTTTGGCGGCTTATAATGCCGGACCGGGACGTGTGCAGCGCCTGGGCATCAGCAATGATGAGCAATTGATGGCAAAGCTTCATCTACTGCCGCAAGAAACGCAAAACTACATTGGTAAAATTGTGAATGCCCAGGCTAAATTTGAAGTCTAAGATGCTTGATTGATATGGAGTTTAACGGAAGATCAATCGAGAAAACGTTTGAAAACCGGCTTCTTTCAGGTTTTTGCGTTTTTTCTTTTGATCTTTTTTTGAGATAATTAAATAAAGGGGTGAAGTTGATCATGCTATATTTCGACCATGCCGCCACAACGCCGCCTGATGAAGAGGTCATTCGGACCGTAGCAGAGGTGATGACGCGTCATTATGGGAATCCTTCATCTCTGCATCGGCTAGGCGAAGACAGCGAGAAGCTGCTTAATAAGGCGCGGGCAGTAAGTGCGGAGGCCCTTGGAGTGAAGCCGCACGAGCTGGTATTTACCGGCGGAGCGACGGAAAGTAATAATCTGGCCATCAAGGGAGCTGCCTGGCAGTTTATCCATCGGGGCAAGCATTTGATGACTACTCGTGTAGAGCATCCCTCCGTATTGGAAAGCATGAAGCAGCTAGAGTCCATGGGCTGGGAAGTGACCTATTTGCCGGTCAACGCTGAAGGGCAGGTTCTCCCTGAACAAGTTCGGGCGGCATTGCGCGAGGATACCGTTCTGGTGTCCATCATGCATGTTAATAATGAAACAGGCACGATTCAGCCTGTTGGAGATATCGGACGCATGCTTAAGAGCTGTTCGCCAAAAGTGTTGTTTCATGTTGATGGAGTGCAGGGGTTTGGCAAGCTCGGCCTGTCGATTCCAGAGAGTGCTATAGATTTGTATAGCCTCTCCGGGCATAAGCTGCGTGGACCTAAAGGGGTTGGACTGCTGTACATTCGGGAGGGCCTCAAGCTGATGCCATTGATGGCGGGTGGAGGCCAAGAGGGCGGCGTCCGCTCGGGAACGGAGAACGTTCCTTACATCGTAGCTTTTGCCAAGGCGCTGCGATTGGCCGCGGAGGGACAGGAAGGGAGAGCACGGCGATATTACCGGCTAAGAGATCAACTGCTGCGAGGGTTGAAGCAATTTCCGCAACTGACGTTAAATTCGCCGGAGCAGGGAGCTCCACATATCGTAAATTTTTCTTATCCGGGCATGAAGGCGGAAGTCTTGCTTCATATGCTTGAGGAGGAAGGATTCTACGTATCAACCCGTTCGGCTTGTTCTTCCAAGCGAAGCGAACCAAGCCGGATTTTGCTGGAGATGGGAAAGTCTAAGGAAGTGGCTTCGTCGGGCATACGTATTAGCCTGGGGGATGAGCATGAGCAAGCGGATATTGATGCCTTGTTGGCCGCGCTGAGACAATCGATTCAGCGGTTGCAGGTTTTACGATAGGAGAGAAATAAATATGCTGGAATATGATATGCTGCTGTTGCGTTTTGGTGAGATTGCGATTAAGGGACGCAACCGTTCGCGCTTTGAGAAGGTAGCTTATAACCATGTCAAGGCGTTGCTGCATCCCTTTCCCCGGACAGAGATTATTAAAGAATATGGCCGGATTTATGTGGTGCTGAACGGAGAACCTGTGCAGCCCATAATTGAGGCTATGAAAAATGTGTTTGGCGTTACATCTATTTCGCCAGTTAAAGTAACTCCCTCCCGGCTGGAGGATATCCTGCAAACGGCTGTAGCATTTATACAGCAGGTTAATGCAGCCCCGGGCACGACCTTCAAGGTGAGCGCCCGCCGGGTATGGAAGCCATTTCCTCACTCCACGCAAGAGATGAATCGGCTGGTTAGCAGTCCTATTCTGAATGCCTGCCCTGGGCTTAAGGTGGAAGTGCATAATCCTGAGCTGAATTTGCGTGTAGAGATTCGCGAGCAAGGCACGTATATGTACTGTGAAATTATTCCGGGAGCAGGGGGCTTCCCACTTGGAACCAATGGCAAGGCGATGCTGCTTCTGTCCGGAGGAATCGACAGTCCGGTGGCCGGGTGGTCTGCGCTACGGCGTGGCCTGGAGATTGAATGCATCCATTTCCATAGCTACCCGTTCACCAGTAAAAAGGCGGAACAGAAGGTGATCGACCTGGCCGAGATATTAGCCCGCTATGCCGGATCGGTCAAGCTGCATCTGGTGCCGTTCACGGACATTCAGACCTCGCTCGCGCAAACCGGACAAGAGGGCCTGATCATTACGTTGATGCGAAGAGCCATGCTGCGAATTGCGAGTAGGCTTGCGGAGCAAAACGGGGCGTTGGCTTTGGTCACCGGAGATAGTCTAGGGCAGGTTGCAAGCCAAACCTTGTCCAGCATGAATGCCATAGGACGAGCGACAGAATTGCCGCTGCTCCGTCCTTTGGTTATGACCGACAAGACGGATATTATTGCAATGGCTCAGCGAATTGGTACTTATGAGCTGTCGATTTTGCCCTATGAGGATTGCTGCACACTGTTTATTCCGAAATCTCCTTCTACCAATCCTAATTTGCGTGTCCTGGAGAACATCGAGCAAACGCTGCCCGATTTGGAACGGATGATCATCAAGGCGGTGGACGATACCGAAACACTGGTTATTCGTCCCGGACGAAGCGTGGTACGCCGCGAAGCCGCCGAAGATAAAGTGATTCAAGAGAATTGGTTTTAGAAACAGATGGCAAACATGACGAAAACCCCGTTTGGAAATCACATCATACGATGTGTCCAAACGGGGTTTTATCATAAGTATGGTGTTTACCGCGCAACCGGTTGAGGCTCGCTGTGGGCTACCTTCTGGTGCTGACGTTTCTTGAGATATCCGGCTAGCAGGACGGCCAAGATTACCACAGCAATCATCAGATAACGCAAAACCAAATGCGCTTCAAAGAAATGCAGGAAATGCCGCTCCTCGGTAATCATTTTGGCGGCAGTGTAGGCAAGCACCGCTGCTCCAAGGTAAGCAATCCAGGGGAACTTGTCCAGCAGTTTGATGAACAAGGTGCTTCCCCAGACAACGATAGGTACGCTGATTAACAGGCCGATAACAACGAGCACCGTATGCTGCTGAGAGGCGCCCGCTACAGCAATAACATTATCCAGTCCCATAGCGGCATCTGCCACGACGATGGTGCGAATGGCCGGCCATAACTTGTCCTTGGCTTCAATGTTGTCATGGTTGCCATCATCGGCTAATACCTTGTAGGCGATATAAACGAGCAACAACCCGCCAATAGCCAGCAGCCAGGGGATTCTTAACAGCCAGACGACGACAAGCGTTGCCGCGATTCTAAGGATAACGGCCCCGGCCGTTCCATACAAAATCGCTTTTTTCTGCACCGAATGGGGGAGCTTTCTCGCTGCCATTCCGATGACAATTGCATTATCTCCCGCCAGGATGAGATCAATAAAAACGATGTTGATCAGCGAAAGAAAAAATGCGGCACTAAATAATTCCACTTTAGGTCACTTCCTCTATGACGTATATACGTATTTATTGATCAAAAGGCTTCATTTGTCCAGTGATCTTTTTTTGAAATTGGTATAGCTTGGTCCATTTACTCATACAAGTTGTAGGGGAGGGATGGGCGTGGAACATATACTATTGTTATCTGAGATACTCATTATTAACTTAGTGCTAAGCGGCGATAATGCCGTTGTCATAGCGATGGCCAGCAAAAACCTGCCGCTAAAGCAAAGAAAGCGGGCGGTATGGTGGGGGGCCATGGGGGCGGTGCTGCTGCGCTGTGTATTGACCTGGATTGCGATTATATTGTTAAAAATTCCATTCATTCATGCTGCAGGCGGAGTGCTGCTGGCCGCTATTGCCTTCAAGCTGTTACTGCCTCAAGAAGAACAGTCCCGGGTTACGGACGCAGATTCTTTGTGGAGAGCCATACGCACCATTCTGGCGGCTGACTTCATTATGAGCCTGGATAATGTACTTGCTGTAGCTGCAATAGCCAAGGGAGACCTGTCCATTTTGGTTATCGGAATTGGCATCAGTATCCCGATTGTAGTGTGGGGCAGCAATGTGCTTGCGGGCTGGCTGCAGCGCTTTCCCGTTCTGACGTACGCCGGGGCCGGGATACTTGCCTATACAGCCGGCGATATGCTGCTGCAGGATCCTCGGCTTGGGCCCCTCATAGCATCAATAGCTCCCCGGATGGAGCAGGCGGTTCCGTCCTTGCTGGCCGTGATCGTTATTAGCGTCGGGTGGATGAAGAAATATAATATGGGGCGAGACTAGGATAGTGGTTTTTTGACTCAAATTCATATAGACTGGAAGTAAAGAGGGTGTCGCATTTTTGCTGCGGCTTGTTCCTCATTGTCTTCTGGAAGGTGTGTGGTGGGTATGTCCGACAACAACAAGCTGATGACAGGTGTATTTATTCTGGCTGCGGGAGTTTTTATCCTGCTCGGAAAATTAGGGGTGTTCAGCTTCATTGCAAAGACTTTATGGCCATTGCTGTTGCTGATTCCGGGCATCTTGCTGCATCTATGGTATTTCTGGCGGAAGGGCCCCTCAGAACTGCTGTTGCCTGGCGCAGTGCTGGTCGTTTATAGCGTGGTGTTTTTGATCGGGACGTTTGGCGGCTTTCAAACCTTGAATTTTACTTGGCCGTTCTTTGTGTTCGGGATCGCTGCAGGGTTATTCGAATATGATTACTTCTCGCCTCGGCGACAAAACGGCATCCTGATAGCTGCATTGATCCTGGGTGCTCTGTCCTTTATTCTGCTGGGCTGGACGCTGTTTTCCTTGCCTGTCATCTATATACTGGCAGCCTTGTTGATCATTGGAGGAATTGGGCTGATTGCGGCTCGCGGAAACCGTAGAAATTTCTGGTGATGGTTGCCAAGTTCTTGAATTATTCAAAATTTCGCGTATAATATAGGGGATGTGAAGAGCGTCGGCATTTTCGTCGACGCTTTGTTTTGTGGTTGTGTTGATACATTTTGTCAGTTGGCGTCAAATACAGATAGATGGAAAGGATTTGGAGATAAACCTATGTATGAAAGAAAACAAATTCGCAATATTGCGATTATTGCCCACGTTGACCACGGGAAAACAACCCTGGTTGACAAGCTTTTGCAACAGTCTGGTATTTTCCGGGACAATGAAGCGGTTCAGGAACGAGCTATGGATTCCAATGATATTGAGCGGGAGCGCGGGATCACGATTTTGGCCAAAAATACGGCGATCACTTACAAAGACTTTTTGATCAACATCGTGGATACCCCTGGACATGCCGACTTTGGTGGCGAAGTGGAGCGGATTATGAAGATGGTTGACGGCGTGTTGCTGGTCGTTGACGCTTACGAAGGCTGTATGCCGCAAACGAAATTCGTATTGCGCAAGGCTCTGGAGCATCATCTGACACCGATCGTCGTGGTCAACAAAATCGATCGTCCTGCTGCACGGCCTGCTGAAGTTATTGACGAAGTGCTGGATCTGTTCATCGAACTGGAAGCCAGTGACGATCAATTGGAGTTCCCGGTAGTCTATGCGTCCGGCCTGAACGGGACTTCAAGCTTGAATGCCGAGAAGCAAGATGACAACATGCTGGCATTGTATGAGACCATTATTGAACATATTCCGGCTCCAACAGAGAACGTAGACGAGCCTCTGCAGTTCCTGGTAACGTTGATGGATTATAATGAGTATCTGGGTCGAGTGGCGATTGGTCGCGTTAATCGTGGTGTTATTCGCCAAGGGCAATCCGTCGTGGTCATGACTCGTGATGGCGGGAAGAAATCGGCACGCATCGAGAAATTATTTGGCTTCCAGGGCCTGCGCCGTGTAGAAGTTGAAGAAGCGGGAGCCGGTGACATTGTGGCTATCGCCGGGATTAAGGATATTAACATTGGTGAAACCATCGCCGATCCGAATCAGCCGGAGGCTTTACCGGTGTTGAAAATTGACGAGCCTACACTCCAAATGACCTTCCTCGTAAACAATAGTCCGTTTGCTGGCCGTGAAGGCAAATGGGTAACTTCCCGCAAGCTTCGCGAACGCTTGTTCAAAGAGCTGGAAACGGATGTTTCTCTGCGTGTGGATGAAACGGACAGCCCCGATGCCTTTATCGTATCCGGCCGTGGCGAGCTTCACCTCGGTATCCTGATTGAGAATATGCGCCGTGAAGGCTATGAACTGCAGGTATCCAAGCCAGAGGTTATCGTGAAAGAAGTCGATGGCTTTAAGATGGAGCCAATTGAACGTCTTATGATTGATGTTCCCGAGGAGAGCATGGGTGCAGTCATGGAAAGCCTGGGGTCCCGTAAGGCCGAAATGGTTAATATGGTCAATAACGGAACTGGCCAGGTCCGTCTGGAATTCCTGATTCCTGCTCGCGGCCTGATTGGATACAGAACTCACTTTCTCACCTTGACCCGTGGCTACGGCGTCATGAACCATGCCTTCGATAGCTATGGTCCGCTGGTTGGCGGGCAGGTTGGCGGCCGTCATGAAGGAGTTCTTGTCTCAAACGATAATGGTGTATCTACACTATATGGTATTTTGTCGATTGAGGATCGCGGTATTTTATTTGTAGAGCCGTCTACAGATATTTACGAAGGTATGATTGTGGGTGAGCATACCCGTGATAATGATATCGTCGTCAACATTTGCAAGGAGAAGCAACTGACTAATATTCGTTCCGCTACCAAGGACGATACAGTCAAGATGAAAACACCACGGTTGTTCTCGTTGGAACAAGCCCTGGAGTATTTAAACGATGATGAATACTGCGAAATTACACCAAAATCCATTCGCTTGCGGAAGAAGATTCTGAACAAGAACGAACGTGAACGGGCTGAAAAACATCGCAAAATGTCAGAGTCCAATCTATAATAACTATATATAAGTTCGAGTATAGATGACGTGTTGAACGCTATAACTCAAGCTTGATGCGCTCTTTGGAGGAGGGGGATTGTCTTGCAGGCATGGCTTGCGCAACATCCGGTGATTTCCTACGTGTTGATATTCTTGCTAGTGGTCTTTGTATACAACAAAGTATTCCGCGCTCAGCAGAAGCTTCCGCTATGGAAAGAGACGATCCTGTACCTTCTGATGGCGCTTGGTTCATTTATGCTGCTTATCTTCCAAATCGACAAGCTGCCGATTATTCAATGTCTGCTTGTCGCCGTTATTCTTATGCTAATGGTGCGAATTCGCTACTTTGTCGAAGGGCGCCGAAGCAAACGGGGCAAATCGGATTCAGCTTCCGGCAGTTAGAGCGTATGAGTGACCCTGCAGTGCACCCGGTAACTTTTCCGATGCTCATCACGTCTTTATAATTGCAACTAATTCCAAAGAAAAAGGTGTTTGATTTCATGAGTTCTAACCATCAGGCTCTACCTCCCCGGGGCAAAGGGCCCAAAGGGTCTTCAAAAAAAACGGGAAGAAACAAAAAGAAATCCGGCGGCTTTGCTCGCTTTTTGAAGTTTGCGCTGACACTTATGATCATCGGAATTATCGGGGTTGGACTGTATGCAGGTTATTTGTTTTATACCGCTGATCAGGTGATAGATGCTACCGGCACTTCCGAGAATGTGGCACCGGAGAAATCGGCTAAGGTCAAGCCCATTACGATGCTGCTGCTGGGTACAGATTATCGTCCGGAAACGGGAACGCATCTCAGCGATGTGATGATGGTCATTTCGATGAATCCGGAGACCAAATCAGCAACGGTGGTTTCATTGCCAAGGGATACCAAGCTTGAGCTTGACGGGTATAAGACAAACAAAATTAATGCCTTCTATCCGAACTTTCTGGCTGCCGAGAAGAAGTCGGGGACTTCTGCAGAGCAGGAAATGAAGGCGATGATGAGCAAATTTTTTGAAATTTCCATCGATTACATCACCGTACTAAACTTCCAGGGCTTCCGCGATGTAGTAGATTCGCTGGGTGGTGTGGATGTCAACGTTGATGCGGATATGTGCTACCGGGATCGGGCTGACGGCACGGATATCAACTTGAAGCAAGGCCTGCAGCATTTGAACGGAGAAGATGCGCTTGGCTTTGTCCGCTATCGCAAGTCGAACTGCAAGCCGAAGACCAAGGGCTCCGATGACTTTGATCGCAACCGTCGTCAGAATGAGGTGCTTCATGCCTTGATTGATCAGGCGAAATCATTAAATGGCGTGATGGGAGCCGGAAAAGTAATTGAGTCAGTTGGCAAGAATATGGAGACTGACCTGGAGTCGCAGCAAATGAAAAATATGATTCAGGCTTACTGGAGCATATCAAAGGAAAACGTTGATTTTATGCCGATAACAGGGGATTGGAAGAGCCCTTATGTATACTTGCATGAGAGTGAACTGGAGGCGGCCAAGCAGGCTCTGAGAAATGAGCTTGCCGGAACAAAGCCTGCAACTGTGACTGATGATACGGAAGCGGCTGAACCCTCGGCAGGCAACTGATGATTGAATGCAAGTTTTGCTCCATGATATAATACAATTAACTTAACAGGACAGATACACGTCTTCAGTTCAAGCCATGAATGGATATTGTACAGGAGGGCTGGTCGTTATGTCTGAAATGGTTACTCAATTATCCGATTCACTGCTCGTCCCTCAATGAAAAAAGCCTAGCGATTTATTTGCTGGGCTTTTTCCTGTTAAGGACTAACTAACGTTGGTTTTTAGGGTTCTGTTGTTGCTGTATTCCTCCAGGAGTTTTAGGCATTTGCTTGGGATTTATACCTTCCGGTGGCTGGGTATCGTTAGGCATCTGCGGCACGATTCGACCGATGATGTCTGCCAGCTCAGTGGCAAAGCCGGAGATGGGGTGGCCTTCCCGAATCTTTTGCCCAATCTCCGCAATGCGTTGATTCAAATCGATGTCTGCTGTAACAATGGCGTTAGCACCATGTTTATCTTTGCGCAAAGTTTCGGCTACCGTATATTTGATGCTTCCGACGCGAGCTCGTTCAAGCTTGCTGTCTACATCGATTCCAACGACGGCGGTCTTGCCCATGATGACGCAATGTGCGCCCTTAACGCCAGGTACCTTGGTGACAAGCTTCTCTAAATAGATTTGTTTGTCTCGATCTTTCAGGTTCTCTTCGTTCGCCAAATTGTAGGTATTTAAATCTGCACTTTGTGCGCGGGGAACATTCTCCGTTTGATCTTGTGGAGAGGGTGATGCCTTTTCAGTATTAGTAACGCAGCTCGTCAGCAGGGAAGCCAACAATAGCAAACACAGCCAAATTCGCATATTTCATCCGTCCTTTCGGAATTGAACTATTGGGTTATTAGAAGGCTCTAACATTCAAGCTTAGATTTCCCGGGACGGCAAAAATTATGTACGAATTCAAAGAGGCTGCAATGACCGCGGTGGAGGGGATAATGGTGAGAAAGATCTTCGTATTGGATACCAATGTTCTGCTGCATGATCCAAATGCTATATTCGCCTTTGAGGAGCATGAGGTGGTTATTCCGGCAGTTGTGCTGGAGGAAATCGATACCAAGAAACGTAATGCGGACGAAATTGGCCGCAACGCCCGAGGGGTATCCCGGTTGCTCGATGGACTTCGTGAGACGGGGCATTTACATGATGGAGTGCCGGTTAATGGCGGCGGACGAATCAAGGTAGAGATGAATCATCGCAGCTTCGTTAAGGTTCAGGAGATGTTTGGAGAGGCCACGAACGATAACCGGATTCTTGCTGTGGCACTGAATTATCATTTGGAGGAAGCCGAGCAGCCTGAGCCGCGAGCGGTCGTGCTGGTCAGCAAGGACGTCCTCGTGCGAATTAAAGCCGACGTTCTGGGGCTGACGGCCGAAGATTATTTATCGGACCGTACCGTAGGGCCAAGCGATATGTATGCAGGCTATTCAACCATTAAGGTGCACCCATCGGTCATTGATGAATTTTATACTTACCGTTCATTGCCGATCAAGCCAATGGGCTTAAATTATACACTTTACCCCCATGAGTTTGTTATTCTGAAGGATGAAATGGGCAGCGGAAAATCCGCTTTGCTAAAGGTTAACGAAGATGCTACACGGATGGAGCCGCTGTATTTGAGCAATGAGCCAGTTTGGGGAATCAGCGCGCGCAACGCACAACAACGAATGGCCCTGGAGTTGCTGCTGAATGATGACATTCCTCTGGTTACAATAACCGGCAAGGCGGGAACGGGAAAAACGTTATTGGCCCTAGCCGCCGGGCTCCTTAAGGTTGAGGATGAGCACAAGTATAAGAAGCTGTTGATTGCCCGGCCAGTTGTCCCGATGGGTAAGGACATAGGTTATCTTCCGGGAGAAAAGGAGGAGAAGCTGCGACCCTGGATGCAGCCGATTTATGATAACCTGGAATTTCTGTTCGATACCAAGAAATCCGGAGATATTGATAAAATATTGATGGGGCTGGGCAGTATTCAGGTAGAAGCTCTGACGTATATTCGCGGCCGTTCCATTCCCGGACAATTCATTATCGTGGATGAAGCACAGAACCTGTCGCGTCACGAAGTGAAGACGATCGTATCACGGGTTGGGGAGGGCAGCAAAATTATTCTCATGGGCGACCCGGAGCAGATCGATCATCCTTATCTTGATTTTTCCAGTAATGGACTAACGAGTCTTGTAGATCGCTTCCGCGATCAAGGTCTAAGCGGGCATATCACACTGGAGAAGGGCGAACGCTCCAGGCTGGCGCAGCAAGCCGCCGATTTACTGTAAATGACTTGTTGAACCACCTCTAAAACACACGAGCCCGGCAAATTGGCAGCATGGCCTTTGTCGGGCTATATCTATTAGGCTATATAGCAATTATTTACGGGACAAGGCAAGCTTTGATTTGCTACAATGTGGAGTAACGGATAACATATTGGCTTACGCTCCTACATTGCGGAGAGGAAGAACTGGTGTGAAGCGAAAAAACCATGGATTGCTATTTGCTGTTTTGCTGCTCGCATTGATTAGCTTGTCCCCTAGCGAAGAAACAACGTTGATTCGTTCCCAGGATCGTGGAGAGTCCCAGCCTGTTCGCCCTCCAGAGCAGCAAACCCAGGAAGAGACGGGGCAAATTCGCGTTGCTGTACAGATGGAC
This sequence comes from Paenibacillus sanguinis 2301083 = DSM 16941, assembly GCF_000374825.1. Taxonomy (GTDB): domain Bacteria; phylum Bacillota; class Bacilli; order Paenibacillales; family Paenibacillaceae; genus Fontibacillus; species Fontibacillus sanguinis. Next base: position 66,333 of record NZ_KB895388.1, on the reverse strand, counting down.
GAGCCTGACTTTCGGCGGCTTGACGAGATGAACCGTCAATTTATGGACAATTATGCAGTAGAAGTCGAGTTGATTAACGTTTCTTCTACGGAGACATATGAGACTTATCAACGACGGTTGATGAAGCTGGGAGAATCACCTGATGTTCTGCTAATGGATAATACATCGGTTCGCCAGTTTGCCGCGGATGGATACTTGCTCCCGACTGAAGGTTATTACGCTGGTTCTTTGTCGGGGGAGGTGCTTGGTTTATCCTTACTTCCTAATGAGTGGAATGGCTATGTATGGGGAGTGCCGCTGGATATCGATCCTTATGTGTTTGTGTACGACGCTGCTCAACTGAAGTCATTCGACTTGGAGCATGCTCCTATCTCTGAGGCCGATTGGACAACGTTGCTCGCAGCTTATCAGAAGAAGGGGAATGCTGACTCGTCTCTCCTGGGCCTGGATTTCCAGGACCCGTATGCTGCTATGACTTTATTGTGGCAGCTTGGCGGAGGCGCAGCTTCAGAACATACGACTTTCCCCTTTGTGGCGGATGAAAAAGTATCGCTGCTGGTGCAGCAGTTGGAACTGCTGCGGCCTGGCTTGGTTGATTTGAACGGAGAGCCATCGTTAGGCAGGGATGCTTGGCAGCCCTTATTGGCGGGGAAATTGCCTATCATTTTGACGCGAGCTTCAGAGATAAGCAAGCATGTGGCTGGCCCGGCTTCCATATCGATTTGGTTGCCAGATATCCAGCCGAAAATGAGGACATCTTGGATCTCGGGAAGAAGTTATGTAGTATCCTCGCAGACAGAGCATCCCGAAGCCGCTGGCATGTGGATTTCCGAGATGACTTCTGCATTGAATCAGCTTCGCTGGTACGAATCTACCGGGCATCTCCCGGTCTTAAAGACGATGTACTATGAAGCGGGCAATCCTATGTTGCCAAGCTGGGTTCCGCCTTCGCTTGCTGCCGATTCCAGCGGGGCATTGCCTGCCGGGCCTTCGTTGCCCAAGCAAATGCAGCAACTGGCGCAAGCTACATCAACCTATCTAGTGGGAGAGATTAACGCAAAGCAATATCGTGCTTCGTTGATCCAGATTGGCAAATAGGATGGAGTAACGGCAATTATAACGATAACTTCAGGTTAACAATTAGTGTTCCCTTAGAGACGGCCACGGCGGTTGCTTCTACAAAGGGAACTATTTTTTTAGGATAAAAGCCCAAGTCAAAATCATGCTCCAATTCCTGGCGTGTCGTATCAGGCAAGGCGAGCCCGTTGAACAGCAAGCGGTCGACATGGAAGGTGATAGAATTGACAGGTTCCTGTTCTACTGTATAATGGCCCTCAACTCTAAGCTTTAATCCCTCTTGACTGCCCTGGACAACAATTTTGTCTTGCTCAAATTGAAAATACATATCTTGTAGCAGTTTATTTTGGCCATGTAAATATTCATTGAGTTCTTTTTCTTGAATTACAAGCTGGTATCCGCCTTTCTCAGGGACAAGACTGTTCTCATACTGAGTTAGAAAGCTGGGGAACTGTGACATAGCAGAGGCCAGAGCCTGGAAATATTTGCGCAGCTCAAGTAGTCCGGTATGCTCCCAGTAGGCGGTCAACTCTTCAATCATGGCTTGCAGCTTCTCGGGATTTGCACTAAGCGCAATTGATTCATCTATATATTGACGTAATGAGGCCGCTCTGCTTCGCTGCCGTTCTAATTCGGTTCTGGAACGATCCAATTCAAGCAGACGGTTGCCCAGCTGCTGCTTAATGGTGGATAGCGAGGCGTACTCGCTTTGATAATCCTGCAATACCACACGATCACGTTCTAAAATGATGTTATAGTAATCGATTATGGCAAAGAAGTCCTTTAAACTGCCGGCAGAGAGCAATGCAACCAGGAAGTTCTGCTGTTCTCCCATATAATAAGCGCGTAGTCTCGCTCCAGCCCGTTCACGACTGGTGTGGATTTGTTTATTTTTAATCTCCAGGCGTTCCTCCAAATTCTCAAGATCGATTTGTATTTGGTTTTGTTGTATCTCAATCCGTTGAATTTCCCGGTCAATTTCTTTGACGGATAAGCTTTGCTCAAGCACTTGTTGCTCCTGTGTGGAGTAAGGTGCGGCCAGAAGGGTCGTGGAGAAAGGATAGGTAGCGAATAGGAATAGCAGCAGAAACAAGGATAATCTGCGATTTCTCAAAAGCGATCCTCTCCTGTTCTTAGTTGTACTATATATATGTGGGCAGGCATCAAAAATAGCAGCAGATATAAAAAAAGACGTTTTGGTCTAAGACCAAAGCGTCTTTTTACTGCGTACCAATTTTCAATTAAAGTGGCAGGCCCATCTTGAAAACCGTCCAGTAGCTAAATCCGGTGAAAGCGACAATCATGTACCCCCAAAAAAGCAAAATGTAGGTTTTTTCCGTAAACTTAAGGTAACCGAAGAGAACGAAAAACGCCGTTTGCATGAAGAAAAGCAAAGCCATTTCTGTCAGATTACCCGCAAACGCCATTAGTCCAATGATCAGGGTGAAGAAACCAAGAACACGGAACATGCGTGCCACGAAAATCCCCCTTTCTTATGTATCACGACAACCTATTTTTTCCTAATTATACTCTTTGGGTCGGTAAGTGTAAACGAAAAGTCAATATTATAATGATATTTAAGTGCCAATTGTGATTTATGTAATGTTGCTCAATAGATAAATGATATAAGGAATTTTATTTCGGCTTATGTCATGTATGGACAACCTTGATTTTGGAAATACATTTTAGTATCAAATAGATTCTATGAACTCTATGAGGGGCATAGAAATGAAATAAGAAGCATTTTATCCATACGCTCACCAAATACTGGTGATCAGACGGTCAGATTAGGATGTCGTTAGGAGGTTTTTATAGCATGACAGCGGTGAGACAAGATGCATGGAGTACCGAAGATGATTTGATTTTGGCCGAGGTAACGCTTCGGCATATTCGAGAGGGCAGTACACAATTAACAGCCTTTGAAGAGGTAGGGGAGCGTATTGGCAGAACGGCTGCCGCTTGCGGGTTTCGTTGGAACAGTTGTGTTCGCAAGAAATACGAAGCAGCCATTGGTATCGCCAAGGCCCAGCGACAAAAACGTAATTACTTGAAGAAGCAGGCTCCGCTCTCAGCGAATTCGGGTATTGCTTCTTTGACTTCGACAGAGGTGGATGATGGGGGATACCGGAGTGATGTCGTCACGGAAGAAACGATCTCCATCGATGCAGTTATCCGTTTCTTGCGGGGGTGGAAGAATACGGTTCAGGATACGAACCGTCATGTGAAGCTGCTTGAGAAAGAGCTTCAAGAGAAGGATGAGGAGCTTGCTGCCCTAAGGGAAGAGAATGAGCGCTTGTCGGCTCATGTCAGCGAGGTTCAGACTGATTACCGGGTTGTGAACGATGATTACAAGGCATTGATTCAAATTATGGATCGAGCCAGACGCCTGGCATTCTTGAATGAAGAAGAAGATGAGAGCAAGTCGAGGTTCAAGATGGATGCCAATGGAAATCTGGAACGTATTGAATAAGATAAGTTAGTACGCGAAAATCCGCCGGCAAGGCGGTTTTTTTGCGTGCAGAGGGGCAGGTCTGTTATATACAATAATAGAAGCAATGAGTTGGGGATGTTGATGGAGAGGGCGATATGGGTATGAGAATAAACATTATTGGGGCGGGAGCGCTAGGTTTGCTGTTTGGCAGCAAGCTGATAGCAGCGGGAGAAAAGGTGAGGTTCTGGACAAGGACCCCGGAACAGTCAGTTCTTCTGAAGGCAGAGGGGATTCGCCTGACTGAAGCAGGTGGCAGACCACAGGTAATTCAGGGACAAAAATTCGAGGCTGATTGTCTGAGTCAGTTCACAGAAGAAGCGTTGCCGCTATTGGAGGAGGAGTGGTTGTTTCTCACTCTAAAGCAAAGGGATATAGATGATCGTTTATTGCGCAAGCTCAAAGAGGGAAGTCGGCCTAACACCAATTGGGTATGTTTCCAAAATGGAATTGGCCATTTGGAGAAAATCAGGCAAGTGCTGCCTGAAGTTGTATTGCTTTCTGCAATTACAACGGAGGGAGCGAAGCGGACGGATAGCAGAAGTGTAACTCGTGCTGGTCATGGAGCTACAAAAATTGGTGGAATCATTGAGGGGTTACCTAGTAAAGAGTTATCGTCTGTTGCTATTGCGGAAGAGACTGTAGTACATTTGTTGCAAAAAGCGGGGTTTACTGCAACGGTATCCCAAGATATCAATAGAGAGATTTATCGGAAATTAATAATTAATGCCACAATCAATCCGCTTACCGCTTTATGGAGAGTTCCCAATGGGGAATTGTTGGCTACGAAAGAACGCAGAGCGATGCTCTGGCAGTTAAGTCATGAAGGCGAGCAGATATGTGCTGCTTATGGGATTGCTATTGGTACAGGGCTGCATGAGCAGATCGTAGCCGTATGCGAAGCGACTTCTGCGAATACATCTTCTATGCTCAAGGATGTAATGGAAGGGAAACCTACGGAAATTGATAACATTAATGGACGGTTGGTTGATATGGCTTGTGCCAAAAATATCCCTGCACCGGGCCATCATATGGTTTGGAGATTAATTCGTGGTTTTGAGGGTAAATAACACTGAAATGAGAATTCATGGATAATTATGGATTCAATTATATATTAATGAAGGAAAGTTACAAGATACCATGTAATGACTCTTTTTGATTCCTCCAGGATTGGGAAAAACTCGATTATCCCACGGGGAACGGCAGGATTTCCTGGCCTTTTGTCGAAAATACTTATAGCGTATACTTTGTCATCGGATAGATTTATATTTATAACCTAACATGTATATAAAAATCAAGTCGTTTACTTATCAGGTGAGGTCTTTCTTGCCGTTTATATTCTATTGAAGGAGGTGTGGCATTGAAAGCTTTAGTCTCTTCCTTTATTGTGTTGGCTATCGTCCCATTCGTCCCGTTCTTCCTGGTTTATTTCATTCATTTCTCTCTCCGGCATGATAAGAAAGCGGCGTTTAAGCTGGCGATGGATGTCACCACGCTATTTTTAATCTTTTCCGTATCGGCGTTGTTTAACAATGTATTTAACTCAACCTTCGGTTTTTATCTTATTGTAATCATATTGTTGATCACTGGTGGGCTGATCGGAGGGATGCAGACGCGTGTGAAGGGGAAAGTCGATGTACGGAAATTGCTGCGCGTCGTATGGCGGCTGGCATTTGCCGGAACGGGCATCGCCTATATTTTATTGTTCATGATCAGCATTATTACATATATTTCTTCAATTTAGGTTAAGCTAGATCAAGCGAATGACGAATAAATCAGTGACATAGGGGGTTAATTGTTAAGGAAAACAATTGTCAATATGGTATATTGGACTATTTTGTTAAGGAAAAACGTTGATTTTGTCAAATAAAATATAGAATCTTAAAATTTGTGTTGGATTTTTTTGACCGCTGGTTGTATAATCTAAAAACATATACCACAATATTTTAAGGGGGAAATTGCTAGATGAAGAAGAACAAAAGTCTTTTGCTTCTTCTGACGCTCGTTCTTGCAGTGGGCACTTTGCTTGCCGCTTGCGGATCGAATGGCGGAAATGGTGCTACTAATAGCGACGCAGCAAACGGAGGCAACAATACGGCCACTGATAGTGGAAACAGCGGTGAAGAAAAACTGGCTGCCGACCAAACGCTTAGAATCAACTTGAGTGCTGAACCGCCAACTTTCGACCCTGGCCAAGCTCAAGATAGCCAAGCTAACACTGTCTTGAACTTGATGTATGATGGATTAACTCGTATGGATGAGTCCGGTCAATCCGTTCCTGCAGCTGCTGAAAGCTGGGATATTGACGGTGCCAAATACACCTTCCATCTTCGTAAGGATGCGGTATGGAGCAACGGCGATCCTGTAACGGCCAATGACTTCGTGTTTGCCTGGGAACGTGTGCTCAATCCGAAGACAACTCCGGCACCTCCATATTCTTACCAATTGTATTACATTAAAAATGCAGAAGAATATAATAAAGAAAAAGTAACTGATTTTAGTCAAGTTGGTGTAAAAGCAGTGGATGATCACACACTTGAAGTAGAATTGGTTGCACCTACTCCTTATTTCCTTGGTCTGACATCTTTCTATACGCTCTTCCCGGTACATCAATCTGTTAAGGATGATGCGAAATGGGCTGTTGATCAAAGCAAAATGATCGTGAACGGCGAATTTACCTTGACAAGCTGGATTAAAGGTCAAACGATTGAGTTGACTAAAAATGAAAACTATTGGGATAAAGACAACATCAAGCTGAGCAAAATTAATATGTCTTTGGTTAACAGCAGTGCTACTGAGCTGGCAAGTTACCAAAACGGAGAATTGGATCGTGCAGGTCACCCTAATGGTGAAATCCCAACCGATCAAATTCCAATTCTGAAAGATCAATTAAAAGACGAATTGCAAATTAAAGGGATTGCAAGTACGTACTATTATGAATTTAACGTAACAGCTAAACCTTTCGATAATGCAAAAATCCGTAAGGCGTTCTCCATGGCGATTGATCGTCAAGCGATTGTTGATAACGTAACTTTGGGTGGACAGGTTTCTGCCTTTGGTTTTGTTCCTCCGGGTATCAAGGGACTGGAAGATGAGTTCCGTACAGAGAACAAAGACGATTACTTTACCGAAAATGTTGAAGAAGCCAAAAAGCTGCTTGAAGAAGGTATGAAAGAAGCAGGCTACACAACATTGCCTGAAATTACTTTGATCTATAACTCCAGTGAAGCACATAAGAAAATCGCTTTGGCTGTCGCGGACATGTGGAAAAAGAATCTGGGTGTTGACGTACAAACTGAAAACCAGGAATGGGCTGTGTTCCTTGGGAACCGCCAAAGCGGCAACTATCAAGTTGCACGTGCAGGCTGGACAGCTGACTACAATGATCCAATGACCTTCATGGACATGTGGGTAACTGATGGTGGCAACAATGATGCGTTCTTCTCGAATGCAGAGTACGACAAACTGATTCAAGAAGCAAAAGGTGAGGAAGATCTGGCAAAACGGCAAGAAAACTTTAAAAAGGCAGAACAAATTCTTATTGGTGATGAGCAAGTATTGATGCCGATTTACTACTACACTAACGTATCGGCTACAAAACCTTACTTGAAGGGTGTACAGCTTGACTTTAGCGGTGCGGTCGATTACTCTCGTGCTTACCTTACTGAGCAATAATCCGTGAGAGCGGCTGAACGTCAATAAATTGAATAGAGATTTCGGGATATATATGTGGGTATTCCATATGTATCCCGTTTTTTTTGTGTGTGGTCTACTTCCAGCTATTTTGTCTTTGTACAAATATATGGAATAGACAAAGTGAGTTTTTTCACCTAAAATCGATTTGTGTCGAAAATTTTGAGTTGAGGAGGTGTGGACGGGCGTGGTACGTTATGTAGCTAATAAGTTTTTTTACATGTTGGTCTCGCTGTTTATTTTGATCTCAGCCACCTTCTTTCTGATGAAAGCCATTCCGGGCGATCCTTTTACATCGGAGAAAAAGGTACCCGCTGCGATTCAAGAACGTCTGTATGAGCAATACGGTCTGGACAAGCCCGTTTATCAACAATATTTTAAGTACCTGGGTGATGTTGTACAAGGTGACTTCGGTATTTCCATGAAGATGATTAACCAGGATGTATCGAAAATTATCAGTCAAACCTTCTCCGCTTCACTGAAGCTTGGATTGGTAGCTATTGTTGTAGCGGTAGTGGTTGGCGTCCTGCTCGGTATGCTGGCGTCGTTGTATCATCGCAAGTTAATCGATAATGCCGCGATGGTGCTTGCGGTGCTGGGGATTGCGGTGCCAAGCTTTGTAGTTGCATCGTTGTTGCAGTATGTATTTGCGTCCAAGCTACACTGGTTGCCGACCATGGGCTTTAAAGGGCCCTTGTACTATGTCTTGCCTGTGGCGGCTTTGACGGCACAACCTATTGCGTTTATCGCGCGTCTGACCCGTTCAAGCATGCTGGAAGTATTACACGCTGATTACATCAAGACAGCTAAAGCTAAAGGATTGGGCTGGATGGCTATCTTGTCCCGTCATGTCATTCGGAACGGGATTATGCCGGTCATTACTTATATGGGGCCAATGACGGCCAATATCGTAACTGGCTCGGTTGTTATTGAACAAATCTTCGGTATTGGCGGTATCGGGAAACAATTTGTGCAAGCGATTAGCGGGCGGGATTATCCCATCATCATGGGGATCACAATCTTTTACGGTATTTTGCTTATGCTGGCCCGTTTTATCACGGATATTGCTTATGTGTTCGTGGATCCTCGGATTAAGCTTACAAAAGGGAAGGAGGGCTAACGGAGTATGGATACGAACCCGATGAAAGTGATGCCTTCTCCGGCCGACCTGAGACCTGAGGATTTCCGCAAGATCGGAACAGATGAGAAGGAAGCAGAGGTTATTCAACGCGAGAGTATTTCAGCGTGGCGTGATGCTTGGCAACGTTTGCGTGAGAATAAATTGGCCATGACTGCATTGGTCATCTTGATATTAGTTGTGTTAGCAGCCTGGATTGCTCCGTGGCTGGTTGGTAAAATTTACGGTTATAACTATTATTCCAACGATCTGCTGAATACGAACAAAGGCCCTTCGGCTGCGCACTGGTTCGGAACAGATGATCTTGGACGCGACATGTTCATCCGTACCTGGATGGGGGCAAGAATTTCCCTTATCGTTGGTTTGGCTGCTGCTTGTATCGACCTTCTGATCGGCGTAATATATGGCGGGATTATGGGGTACTTTGGCGGACGTGTGGATGAAATTATGAACAAGTTCTCTGAAATCCTGTATTCCATTCCTTATTTGCTCGTTACGATCTTGTTGCTGGTTGTGCTGGAGCCAAGCCTTGGAACGATCATACTGGCCTTAACCATTACAGGTTGGATTAATATGTCGTGGATTGTACGCGGTGAGATCATGCAACTTAAAAATCGCGAATTTGTATTGGCCTCCCGTTCAATGGGGGCTGGCTCGGGACGTTTGTTGTTCCGCCATTTGTTGCCGAATGCGGTTGGACCAATCATCGTTACCGTGACCTTGTCTGTGCCGAATGCTATTTTCTCTGAAGCATTCTTAAGCTTTCTCGGACTGGGCGTGCAAGCTCCAATTGCTTCCCTCGGTTCGATGATTAACGATGCCTTGACCGGCTGGTTGTACTATCCATGGCGGATGTTGTTCCCGGCTATCTTGATCAGTTTGATCATGCTTGCATTTAACGTCTTCGGCGACGGTCTTCGTGACGCGCTTGATCCAAAATTGAAAAAATAGGGGGTGGAAAGATTGGAGCCGATTTTACAAGTTAAAGATTTGCATGTTTCCTTCCAAGTGAACGGTGGAGAGGTTAAGGCTGTTCGCGGGATGAACTTTGAAGTGGGGAAAGGCGAAACGGTTGCGATCGTCGGCGAATCCGGCAGTGGCAAAAGTGTCACGGCCCAAACGATCATGCGCTTGATTCCGTCCCCTCCGTCTATCATTAAGCAAGGTGAAATTATTTTTCAAGGGCAAAACCTGTTGAAAACAAGCGACAAGCATATGGAATCCATCCGCGGTAAAGATATTGGCATGATATTTCAGGACCCTATGACTTCCCTCAATCCTACGATTAGGGTGGGCCGGCAAATTACTGAAGTGTTAATCAAACATCAGAATATGTCAGCGGCCGAAGCTGGAAAGCAAGCTATAGAAATGCTCAAGCTTGTTGGCATCAAAAATGCTGAGGCTCGCTTTAAACAATATCCTCACGAATTTTCCGGGGGCATGCGTCAGCGCGTTATGATTGCGATTGCCCTCGCTTGCCGTCCTGCACTGTTGATAGCGGACGAACCTACAACAGCGCTTGACGTAACGATTCAGGCACAAATCATGGACGTTATGAAAGAAATGCAGGCCCGTCTGGGTACTTCTATCATTCTGATTACCCATGACCTCGGTGTGGTTGCCGGGATGTGTGACCGCGTTATCGTCATGTATGCTGGTGAAGTGGTAGAGACCGGTACGAAATGGGAAATCTTTAAAAATCCGCAGCATCCGTACACCAAGGGCTTGCTGCGTTCTATGCCGCGCCTCGATCAGAAGAAGGGGGAGCCGTTGATTCCGATTATCGGTACACCGCCTGACTTGATCAAGCCGCCGGTTGGTTGCCCTTTTGCAGCCCGTTGTGATCATGCCATGAAGATTTGTGAACGCATTGATCCGGAAGCCACCGTGTTTAGCGATTCGCACCTGGCCCGCTGCTGGGATCTGCATCCGATGGCCAAGGAGGTACAGTCGTCATGAGTAATGGGAAAACCTTGATTGAGGTTGAAGGCTTAAAGAAATATTTTAATGTCGGAGGCGGCAACGTATTGAAGGCCGTGAATGACATCAGCTTCTCCATCGCCGAAGGCGAGACATTAGGTTTGGTGGGTGAATCCGGCTGTGGTAAATCCACCGCCGGTCGTACGATTCTTCGCCTCTATGAACCAACCGGCGGCAGCGTTCGGTTCAACGGTGTTGACATCAATCAATTGTCGCCTCGCAAGATGAAGGCCATGCGCCGGGATATGCAAATGATCTTCCAGGACCCTTATGCTTCGCTAAATCCACGGTTTACCGTTACGGATATTATCGGTGAGGCTCTGGATATTCATAAGATGGCGGGCTCGCGTGCCGAACGTAAGAGACGTGTAGAGGAATTGCTTGATTTGGTCGGCTTGAATCCTGACCACGCTACCCGTTATCCGCATGAATTTTCCGGGGGCCAACGTCAGCGGATCGGGATTGCCCGTGCACTTGCGGTAAATCCCAAATTTATCATCTGTGATGAACCGATCTCGGCGCTGGACGTATCCATTCAAGCCCAGGTGGTTAACCTGCTTGAGGATTTGCAGGATCGTCTTGGTTTGACTTATTTGTTCATCGCCCATGACCTGTCCATGGTTAAGCATATCAGTGACCGTGTTGCTGTGATGTATATGGGACGGATTGTGGAACTGGCCGAAAGTGAAGAACTCTACGCCAATCCAATGCATCCTTATACGAAGACGCTCTTGTCAGCGATTCCGATCCCCGACCCGGAAGTCGAGGCTAACAAGAAGCGGATTCACTTGGAGGATACAGCAAGTGGACCGATCAGCTCGAAAGATGGCAACGCTGGCAGCGGACTGTTTGATCTGGATAATTCCGAGCTTGTCGAGGTGTCCAAGGGACATTTCGTATCGATGCCAAAAAAAGCCTGATGTAATATAGAAGTAAACTCCTGCAGCCAAATGTATGGCTACGGGAGTTTTTTTGTCCAAGGTTACAAAAAGTTAGAAGTTCTTTGACGGAGCGGCTGGACATCCGGTACAATCAAGAAGGGCTTGATGGAGAACAGGAGGATTTGACCTGATGAATGTGGTTCAAGAGCAACTATCATCCGCTCAACCGCTGGCTGAGGTATATGTAAATCAGTTTTCGGCAGTTGAGTTGCTATATGAGAGTGATCCGGCTCAGTCCGCGAGTTGGAGCAAGCGTGCGGCATGGCTGGATGAATCCGAGCATACGCGTATTGGACGAATTGAGTTGGCTGCTTATCTGCGCGAGTACAATCGCCGGTTCAATCCGCATCCCGCTGTGGAACAGGCGATTTCTGATCTGGAACAGCCTGGAGCGGCCGTTATTGTGGGTGGTCAGCAAAGCGGGTTGTTTACCGGGCCGCTACTGGTTATTTATAAGGCACTCACGGTAATCAAGGCAGCAAAGAAAGCATCAGCCGATTTGAAGCGTCCCGTGGTGCCGGTATTCTGGATTGCAGGGGAAGATCATGATTGGGATGAAGTGAATCATTCTTATTTTTTGTCTCCCGAGCTGCAGGTCCGCCGGATTCGAGTCCATCGTGATGCCGTGGATCGGCGCCCTGTCAGTTATACGAATGTCAGCCCGGAGGACTGGCAGCAAGCGGTTGCCGAATTGGAACAACAGCTTCCGGATAGTGAGTTCAAAGCAGAATTACTGGCTATGTTGCATCAACTGCAAGGCAAGCAGGCCTCCAGTCTGAGTGAGATGTTTGCCCGATTGATGGGAAATTTGTTTGGCAAATATGGATTGATACTGATGGATTCAGCAGATCCCAAGCTGCGGCGGCTGGAGCTTCCCGTTTTTGAGGCAATCATTGCTCAAAACGATGAACTGGAAGGTGCATATTTCAATGCCGTCCGTGATATGGCCGAATTGGGATACAGCCCCGCGGCCGAGGTATCAGAGAATGGAGCTAATTTATTTTATGTTGATGGACACGAACGTCGGTTGCTCTTTAAGCAGTCAGGCCGTTACAGTGACCGTAAGAGAAAAGTGTCCTTCTCTCAGGAAGAATTATTGAGCGAGCTGCGCAAATATCCGGAACGCTTTAGTAATAATGTGCTTACCCGGCCGTTGATGCAGGACAGCGTATTGCCGGTGCTGGCTGCGGTGCTGGGGCCCGGAGAGATTTCGTATTGGGCACTGACTCGGCGTGCCTTTCGTAAGCTGGGCTTGCGCATGCCGCTGCTGCTTCCTCGTGAATCGTTCACGGTTATAGAACCAACGGTGCAAAAATATATGAACAAATACGGAATAAAGTGGAATGATGTGAAGGAACGAGAGGATTTTCGGCAGAAGCGTGAGGCTTGGTTATCCGCTCAGGATGAGTTGCAAACCGATCCTCGGTTTGATGAAGTGATTAGAGCGTTTGCGGACATGTACAACCCGCTTATTGAGCAATTATCGGGTATTGATACTGGCCTACATAAGCTTGGAGTCGTCAATCGCGACAAGATTATCGAGCAGATGAATTATTTGCGGGGCAAGACAAAGGATGCCCTTGCCAGAAATCATGACACTGGCCTTCGTCATTTTGACCGAATTGAATTATCCTTGTTTCCTTTGAATAAGCCGCAAGAAAGAGTCTACAATATCTTTTATTATCTCAATCGGTTTGGACTTGACTGGATTGATGATCTGATGGATATTTCATATAACGAGACTGGAAAGCATCGCATTATTTATTTATAGGAGGAATATGATGAGCACAACAGCTATTCAGAACAGCGTTATTGCTGACTTGAAGCTTGCTCCGGAAGGACACTTGAAAATTGATTGGGTAGAGGCTCATATGCCTGTGCTCAATCGGGTACGCAAGCAATTTGAAGCCGAGCAGCCATTTAAAGGACTCAAGGTCACCATTTCCCTTCATTTGGAGGCCAAGACAGCTTATCTGGCCAAGGTCGTACAAGCGGGTGGAGCAGAGGTGACGATTACCGGGAGTAACCCGTTGTCTACTCAGGATGATGTTTGTGCAGCCTTGGTAGAGGACGGTGTTACCGTGTTCGCCAAGTATAATCCGTCGCCCGAGGAATACAAATCGTTATTAATCAAGGCACTGGAGACAAAGCCGGATCTGATTATTGACGATGGGGGCGACTTGGTGTCCACACTACATTCTGAGCGTCCAGACCTCCTGGCTCAAGTGCGGGGAGGAGCTGAGGAAACAACTACAGGCATTTTACGCTTGAAGGCGATGGATAAGGAAGGGCAATTAAAATTCCCAATGGTTGCTGTTAACGATGCATATTGCAAATATTTGTTTGATAACCGCTATGGCACAGGTCAATCGGTATGGGATGGCATCAACCGTACGACAAATCTGGTGGTTGCCGGCAAGACGGTTGTTGTAGTAGGCTATGGCTGGTGCGGCAAAGGAGTTGCTATGCGGGCCAAGGGTCTGGGAGCGAATGTTGTAGTTACAGAAGTAGATGCCATCAAAGCGGTAGAGGCTTATATGGATGGCTTCCAAGTGATGCCGATGCTGGAAGCGGCCAAGATTGGCGATTTTTTCGTGACGGTCACCGGAAATCGTGATGTCATTCGGGGTGAGCATTACGATGTAATGAAGGATGGGGCATTATTGTCTAACGCAGGTCATTTCGATGTGGAAGTCAATAAGCCTGAACTTCAGCAGCGTTCTTCCTCTGTGCGCACGGTGCGCCGCAATATTGAAGAGTATCAGCTCAAGGATGGTCGCAAAGTCTATTTACTCGCAGAAGGCCGTCTGGTCAATCTGGCAGCAGGCGATGGACATCCTGCCGAAATTATGGATATGACGTTTGCGCTGCAGGCACTGTCGCTGAAATATGTGAATGATCAATATGAGCAAATCGGCAATACTGTGGTGAATGTACCTTATGAACTGGATGAGCAGGTGGCTCGCTTTAAGCTGGAGAGCTTGGGGCTAAACATCGACGTCTTGTCCGGAGAGCAACGAGCATATCTTGATAGCTGGCAGGAGCACTAATAGAGGTTGTTCAAAAAGTCGTCTTCCCAGAACGAAGCTGTTCGAGGAGTAGACTGTCAGGCAGGGGTTAAATAAATAGACTTAGGCAGGGCTAGTCCGCAGAGGATATCTGTGTAGACTAGCCTTTTTTGTCGTTGAAAAATATCCTCGCCCTTCTTTGTTTAAAAAAAATTATGAACATTAGAAGGAATTTAACGCTCTATGCAGAATAGTTACTTATTACAGTGGTGTAAAGTGGTGCAAAGTGGGGGAAAGAGGTAAGGGGTGAGGCACAATGTTTATGGGGGAATTCCAACATAGCATTGACGATAAAGGCCGGATTATTATCCCGGCTAAGTTTCGTGACCTCCTCGGCAACTCTTTCGTTGTTACCCGCGGTCTGGACCAGTGCTTATTTGTTTACCCCTCGCAGGAGTGGGAAGTGCTGGAGCAGAAGCTGAAGGCTTTGCCGCTGATGAAATCCGATGCACGGGCGTTTACCCGGTTTTTTTTCTCTGGTGCTACAGAATGCGAATGGGATAAGCAGGGAAGGGTAAATCTGCCGGGCAATTTAAGACAATACGCCAAGCTGGAGAAGGATTGTGTCGTCTTGGGCGTGTCGAACCGGGTAGAAATTTGGAGCAAAAATACCTGGGAGCAATATTTTCAGCAGTCAGAGGATACGTTCAACGAAATTGCCGAGAAGCTTGTGGATTTCAATTTTGATCTTTAACACTTAAGGTTTGGAGGCGTAGGTCTTGTTCCATCACATCACGGTACTCAAAGAAGAAGCGACAGAAGGGCTGCGCATCAAGCCGAACGGTATTTATGTAGATTGTACGCTGGGAGGCGGTGGGCATAGTTCGGTGATTTTATCCAAGCTCGGCTCTGGAGGAAGGCTTATAGCCTTTGATCAGGACGATTGGGCGCTGGATCATGCCAGAGAACGATTGTCTTCTTATGCAGACAAACTGACATTGGTTAGGAGTAATTTTCGTTATTTAGAGCAGAAGCTATTGGAGATTGATGGCATCCCGCAGCAAGACGGGGTTCCTCAGGTCGATGGAATATTGTTTGATCTTGGTGTGTCCTCTCCTCAGTTCGATGAGGGAGAGCGCGGATTTAGCTATAATGCAGATGCCAGGCTGGATATGCGGATGGATCAGTCCGCTTCATTAACAGCTTGGGAGATTATTAACGAATGGCCCGAACGTGAAATTGCTCGTATTTTGTTCCAATATGGGGAAGAGAAATTTTCAAGACGAATTGCCAAGGTGATTACTGAACGGCGTGAGCAGGGCTCAATTGACACTACGGAGCAACTTGTCGAACTGATTAAAGAAGGAATTCCGGCAGCGGCAAGGCGAACAGGCGGGCATCCGGCCAAGCGGAGCTTCCAGGCCTTGCGTATTGCGGTGAATGACGAACTGGGCGCCTTTGAGGAAGGACTTCATGCTTCCATTCGTTGTTTGGCTCCGGAAGGTCGAGTCTCCGTTATTACGTTCCATTCCTTGGAAGATCGCATTTGCAAGCAAATTTTTGCCGGATATGTGGAGAAGTGTACTTGTCCGCCGGACTTTCCAATGTGCGTATGTGGGGGGAAAGGTACGATCAAATTAATTAATCGCAAGCCGATCGTGCCCTCGGAAGAGGAGCTATCTGGTAATTCGCGGGCCCGCTCAGCCAAGCTGCGCGTGGCGGAGAAATTGCAAACTTTAGTGGAGGAAATGTAGATGGCATATACACGGGGAAATTTAGCAGTTCAGGAACAACAATCGAAACGCAACAGCCCCTCACAGCGTTATCGGGAAACGACCAAGGTGGTCACGCGCCGCCCCCCGTTGCCGGTTAGGGAGAAATTGCTGTACATGTTTACAGTTATGTTTTGCGTAGCTGTCATGGCAGCTATTTTATGGCAAAATGTGGCGCTTTACAATATCAAGCGTCAAATGTTCAATTTGAATACTGATGTTCAGGCCATCACTACCGAAATTAAGGAACTGTCCATTCAGAAGCAGAAGCTGGAAGAGCAAATTCCGGAGAGAGCGATAAATGAGCTGGGGTATGTTCAGCCTGAAGTTGAGGGGCTGCATGTTCAGGTTCCGGAAAACACGAACACGGATCATAGTCAGGTCGCTGACAATGAGGAGACAAAAACTGCGGATAGTGTAACTACCGCTAAGAAATAAAAGTCAAAAGAGGTTATGCCATGATTAAGAGAATAAAGCTTCGGACACTGCTCATAGGGGGGATTATTACCCTCTTTTTTGGTGTATTGATGGGCAGAGTATTCTGGCTGCAGGTCGTTCAGGCGGATTTCTGGCAAGAGCATGCGGAGAAGCTCTGGTCCACCAAAAAGGCGCTGCCGGCCACGCGGGGCACGATTACAGACCGGAACGGGGATGTGCTGGCGGTGGATGCCCCGGCGTATACGGTAGCTGTCAATCCCAAAATTATTAATGAATATCAGCTTCAGGACGAGATTGCCACAGGGCTTAGCAAGGTGCTTGGCAAAAGCGAAAACGAGCTGCGGGATATCATCGGCGCGCAAAAACCCGATGGCAGTGGTTATTATACCCAGCGCGAGGTGCGTAACGAAGGCTGGAAGATTGACCAGGAATTACGGGATCAGGTGCAGGTCTTCATTAATCAATTAAAGGAAAAGCATAAGAATCTGGAAGATGTTGGCATCTATCTGATTAAGGACCAAAAAAGGTATTATCCTAAACATAGTCTGGCTGCTCATGTATTGGGGTACACGGATCGAGAGGGCAATGCAGTCTCGGGTCTGGAGGCTTACTTCGATGAACAGCTTCAGGGCACGGATGGATCGCTAGAATATAAACGCGATGGCCGGGGAATTGAAATTCCGAAAGCCAGCGAAATCTATACGCCGGTTAAGAACGGCGATGATCTGAAGCTGACGATAGATTACACTATTCAATATTATATTGAGAAGGCAATGCAAGAGGCCTTTGCCAAGCTGCAGCCTATCAGTATGACCGTCATTGCGGCTGACCCGAATACCATGGAGATTCTGGGCATGGCCAATATGCCTACCTATGATCCCAATGAATATTGGATGGATGTGGACCAGAAGAATTTTTACAATCATGCCATCAAGTCGGTTTATGAGCCAGGCTCGACCTTCAAGATTATCACCTTGGCCGGAGCGATTGAGGAGAATTTGTTGAATCCGAACGCCACATACAGATCGGGGAGCATTCGGGTCCCGGGACAAACTATCCATGACTTGAGAAGATCGGGATGGGGCGAAATCAGTTATTTGGAAGGGATCAAGCGGTCCAGTAACGTAGCCTTTGTCAAGCTGGGCTATGAGATGCTGGGTCCGGAGCGCTTGAAATCCTATGTAGACCAGTTTGGCTTTGGTCAAAAAACCGGGATTGAGCTGCCGGGCGAGTCCAAAGGGATTGTGAATCCGGTTCAGCAGGCTGACTATGCAGCGATGGCCTATGGTCATGGCAAGCTCCTGGTTACCCCGTTGCAGCAGATTGTGGCTGTATCGGCGATTGCCAATGGCGGGCGGCTGATGGAGCCTCATATTGTCAAATCGATCACAAATACGCAGACCGGAGAAACTGTCAATATCGAACCCAAAGTAATTCGTCAAGTACTCACTCCTGAAAAAGCGAAGGAAGTGGGGGGGTACCTGGAGCAGGTCGTATCAGACCGCGAGATCGGTACAGGACGTCATGCCTACATCGAAGGCTACCGAATTGCCGGAAAGACGGGGACGGCTATCAAGCCGGTCAAAGGGGTATACGATTATACGAAGCAGGTTGTTTCCTTTATAGGTTACGCTCCAGTAAATGATCCGAAGATTGCCATCATCGTATTGATTGATGAACCCAGGGACTCGGAGCTAGGCGGGGGGACGGCAGCAGCGCCGGTATTTAAGGAGATCGTGGGCAAGACACTTCAATACATGGGCGTTCCGAAGAGCACGGAAGGCGATGCATCAAAGGGCTCGGGGAAGGTCAGCACAGCACGTAAAGTACCGGACCTCAAAAAATTGGCTGTGCTCGACGCGAAGAACAAGCTGGCAGACGAGCAAATCTCTTATGCTACGCTGGGTAAGGGGACGGAAGTCATCTCCCAGTTCCCGAAAGCGGGCAGCACCTTGAAATCTGGACAGTTCGTCTATTTACTGACAGAGGAGGGGGCAGCCATCAATGTGCCTAATCTTCAAGGCGAATCGCTCAGAGATGCCGTGGAGCTGCTCTCCATTTTACAGATTCCGGTTACAGCCCATGGAGAAGGATACGTGGTATCTCAGCAAGTGATTGAAGACAATGGCGGAAGAAAGGTTGAGTTGACACTGAGACCTCCGGACCAGGAGGAGAACGGCGAAGACGAGCAGGCTTCTGACGGTGAGCAGGGACAGGAAGAGATGACAGATGAAGCAGTAAATACAGAGAATGAGGTTACTGGCGGAGACTCTCCGTAGCTTGTTCTAACCCCAGGTTGTCCTGAATACTCATGAGATGAGAACATTCATGTGTCAGGGTAGATAGGAGGGCAACCTGTGAAAATTTCCAAGCTTACTGTCAGAAGAAGATTGTTCTGGCTCTTGATGATACTGTGTTTGTTGTTTACGGCGCTTATCGTGCGACTGGCCTATGTGCAGATTGGGAAGGGGGCCGAGTTGTCTGCCAAGGCGGAGGACTCGTGGCGCCGCAATATTCCTTATTCCGCCAAGCGAGGAGAGATCAGCGACCGCAGTGGCAATGTGCTCGCTTACAATATTACGACACCAACCGTTATGGCTATACCGGTACAAATCAAGGACCCGGAGCAGACGGCCAAGAGCCTGGCTCCTCTGCTGGACATGGGTGAGGACAGCATCTTCAAAACAATCACCAAGAGACAATCTATAGTCAGACTTCAGCCCGGCGGACGCAAAATTACGATGGAGAAAGCGCAGCAAATTCGTGATTTGGCTCTGCCGGGCATTGTTGTCGCAGAGGATAACAAACGTTATTATCCGTTTGGCGGGTTGGCGGCTCATATTCTGGGGTTCACCGGCGGCTACAGCCAAGGGTTAACCGGGGTAGAGAGCAAGTATGACAAGCTGCTTAGCGGAATGAATGGAAGTGTCTCTTATTTGTCGGATGCGGGTGGACGTCTGATGCCGGGTTCTTCGGAGAAATACATGGAGCCAAAGGATGGACTCAATTTGACGTTGACCATCGATAAGACGGTTCAAAGCATTGTTGAACGTGAGCTGGATCAGGCCATGAATCGGCTTCAAGCCGACTCGGCCTTGACAATCGCGATGAATCCCCAGACTGGCGAGATTTTGGGTATGGCAGCCAGACCGGGTTACGAGCCGGGAGCCTATCAGGAATATGATGCCGAGGTGTACAATCGGAATTTGCCGATCTGGATGACTTATGAGCCGGGCTCCACCTTCAAAATTATTACACTGGCGGCAGCCCTGGAGGAGAAAAAGGTTGATTTGCTGAATGACCGGTTCTTTGATCCGGGATATGTAAAGGTAGGGGGAGCGACGCTTCGCTGCTGGAAGAAGGGCGGACATGGCAGTCAAACCTTTTTGCAGGTGGTGGAGAATTCCTGCAACCCCGGCTTTGTAGCATTGGGACAGCGCCTAGGCAAGGAAAAGCTGTTTGAATATATTCGCGACTTCGGGTTTGGCAGTAAAACGGGGATTGACCTAAACGGGGAAGAGAACGGAATTCTGTTCAAGCTGTCTCAGGTGGGTCCGGTGGAGCTGGCAACGACTTCATTTGGCCAAGGTGTATCCGTAACGCCAATTCAGCAAATAACGGCGGTGTCTGCGGCAATTAATGGAGGCAAGCTTTACAAGCCTTATGTGGCGAAAGCCTGGACCCATCCCGAGACGGGCGAGGTGGTTTCTGAGGCCAAACCGGAACTGGTGCGTCAGGTCATCTCGGAGGAGACCTCCAAGCGTGTCCGCTCGGCCTTGGAAAGCGTGGTGGCCAACGGCACAGGAGGTAACGCCTTTATTGATGGTTACCGGGTTGGCGGAAAGACGGGGACGGCACAAAAGGTTATCAACGGACGATACTCTCCGAACGAGCATATCGTATCCTTTATAGGCTTTGCTCCCGCGGATGATCCGCAAATTGTCGTCTATACGGCGGTGGATAATCCCCAGGGTATCCAGTTCGGCGGGGTGGTGGCGGCCCCGATCGTTCGCAATATCATGGAAGATGCGTTGGAATATATGAAAATTCCTCCACGCCAGCAGCAAGTAGCCAAGAAATATAAGTATGGGGAAACTCCTGTCGTTACCGTGCCAGATCTGATCGGGCATACCGCTGCGGAAATCTATGAGGATATGAATATGAACTTTAATCTGGCTAAATCGGGAGTCGGCAACGTGGTCATTAATCAGGCCCCCAAGCCAGGAGCACGGGTAGAGAAAGGATCAACGATCCGGATTTATATGGGCAAGGAAGCGGATGTGGAACCATTGCATAATCACCGTGAATAAATGTCCTGAACTTTGCAATATTTGGTGATAATATAGAGTGAGTGTATTGCTCTATGAATCGACATAGAGAACGTTGTTGAATTTAACGGAGGGGTATCTATGCAGCTTAAGGAATTGGCGACTTATTTGATGGCATCACAAATTCAGGGCGACGAAAGCACGGAATGTACGGGCATCGTCATTGACTCGCGGAGAGTGCAGCAGGGCGACTTGTTTATCTGCCTGCCTGGACATACGGTTGACGGTCATGATTATGCACAGCAGGCTGCCGATCTGGGGGCAGCGGCTCTAGTGGTGGAGCGGTGGCTGGAAGGCTTGCCGCTTCCGCAATTGAAGGTGAAGGATAGCCGAGTGGCCATGTCGATCCTGGCTGGAGTGTACTTCAAATCGCCAAGCTCGCGTATGAAGGTGATCGGGGTTACCGGAACGAATGGCAAAACGACGACGACGTATTTGATCGAGCGTATCCTGCAGGATCAGCAGCGCAAGACTGGTCTGATCGGTACGATTCAACGTCGCTTTGCCGGGCAGACATTCCCCATGTCCGGGACGACTCCGGAATCGCTTGAGCTGCAGTCCTACCTGCATGATATGGCCGAAGCCGGCGGAGAGTATTGCGTGATGGAGGTCTCCTCTCATGCTCTGCATCAGGGACGGGTGAAAGGCACTGCCTTCCGTACCGCCATATTCACCAACCTGACGCAGGATCATCTGGACTACCATAAGACGATGGAGGAGTACCGGGGAGCCAAGGCGTTGTTCTTCTCACGGCTAGGCAATACGTATGCCGACGATTCTGAGAAGCGCAGTTATGCGGTGTTGAATGCGGATGATGAGGCTAGCGCTTATTTTGCCAAGCAGACAGCCGCGGAGACGATTTTGTACGGAGTGGATCATGAAGCGGATGTACGGGCATCTGCTATTTCCGTCACGGCCAAGGGAACCTCGTTTCATGTAGAGACTTTTCGCGGAAGCACGGACATCTCCTTGAAGATGGTTGGAAAGTTTAATGTATATAACGCCCTTGCGGCAATCTCGGCTGCCTTGCTGGAAGGAATCGAGCTTGAGCAAATCAAGGCGAGCCTTGAAGCGATTCAAGGAGTCGAGGGGCGTGTGGAAGCGGTCGATGAAGGACAGCCCTTCGCTGTCATTGTGGACTATGCCCATACGCCGGATGGACTGGAGAACGTACTCCGTACCGTTAATGAGTTTGCCAAAGGCCGAGTCATTTGTGTCTTTGGCTGCGGCGGAGACCGGGATCGTACAAAACGTCCGTTAATGGGGCAAATCGCAGCCAAATATGCGGAGCATGTCATTATCACCTCCGATAATCCGCGAACGGAAAGTCCGGATGCCATCCTGCTTGATATTGAACAGGGTCTGGTTAAGGATGGTGTGCCTGAAGCTAACTATGAGCTTGTGGTGGACCGCCATAAGGCCATTCAGAAGGCTATTGAAATGGCAAGCCATGAGGATGTAGTATTGATTGCGGGGAAGGGGCATGAAACCTACCAATTGATCGGCTCCAAGGTATTTGATTTTGATGACCGAATTGTAGCCAGAGAAGCGATAAGGGGTTTGGCAAAGTGATTAAGAAAAGTTTAGGGGATATTGCCGTTATGTGCGGCGGACAGCTACAAAATAATGAGGATTCCGGACTCTCCGTTCAGGGAGTCGTCACAGACTCGCGGCAAATCACGTTGGGCTGCCTCTTTGTTCCCCTCGTGGGCGAGCGGTTTGACGGGCATCATTTCGCCGCAGATTGTCTTGGGGCCGGGGCAAGCGCCTGCTTGTGGGAGTCATCGAAGGGAACACCGCCAGGACCTGCTGTCCTGGTGGAGGACACGCTGGCCGCACTCCAGAATCTCGCCAAGGCTTACCGGGAGGAGAGCGGAGTTAAGGTAGTAGGGATAACTGGAAGCAACGGGAAAACGACGACCAAGGACCTGGTGTTTGCCCTCTTGTCCAAGAGGTATAAAGTCCATAAAACCCAGGGCAATTACAATAATCATATCGGCTTGCCGCTGACGCTGCTGGCCATGCCGGAGGATACGGAAATTGCTGTACTGGAGATGGGAATGAGCGGGCGCGGCGAAATTGAGCTGCTGTCTAAGTTGGGAGAGCCGGAAACGGCCATCATAACCAACATTGGTGAATCCCATCTGCTTCAGCTCGGCTCGCGTGAGGAAATCGCTCGCGCCAAGCTGGAAATCCTGGCCGGGATGAAGCTAGGGGGGCTGCTTGTTTACAACGGGGATGAGCCTCTTATTGCTGGTGTATTGGCAGAGCCAGATATGCCCAAGCCTGAGCTCCTTCAGACCATGACCTTCGGCTTGACGCCATATAATGATCTGTATCCGACCGGAATCATGTTCCTGGACGACCGTACGGTCTTTACGCCATCCGGTGATCAGGCTGATCCTGTGGAGCTGCCGCTCTTGGGAGAGCATAACGTATCCAATGCTTTAGCGGCTATTGCCATTGCTCGCCACTATGGAGTGAGTGAAGCATTTATTCGTGAGGGTCTGGGTGAGGCAGAGCTGACGGGCATGCGTATTGAAATGGTGATCGGGGAGAGCGGAATTACGGTGCTTAACGATGCCTACAATGCCAGTCCCACCTCAATGAAGGCGGCGATTGGCGTCCTGGGGACCATGAAGGGCTATCGCCGGAAAATCGCTGTTTTGGGGGATATGCTGGAACTTGGGCCGGATGAAGAGGCCTATCATTACGAGGTTGGGTCTTCCCTGACGCCGGACAAGGCGGATCTGCTGTTCACCTATGGCCCGCTTTCCGGGCACATTGCCCGAGGGGCGCAGAAGCATTTGACACCCGGCAGCATCCATGCATATACTGATAAGTCTGAGTTGATAGGTAAGCTGATTGAACATTTACACCCTCAAGATGTCGTCCTGGTCAAGGCCTCCAGAGGCATGAGACTCGAAGAGGTCGTTGAAGCCGTCAAATTCAGCAAGCTAGACCAACCATAACACCGGCGAAAGGGGGGAGACCCATGGATTTTGGACTGATTCTATTAACGATAGGCGTTTCATTTATTTTGGCAGTTATTTCGGCTCCGTTAATTATCCCGCTCTTGAGAAGGTTAAAGTTCGGCCAGCAGATTCGCGGCGAGGGGCCGCAAAGCCATCAGAAGAAGGCGGGTACGCCTACGATGGGCGGCATCATTATTCTACTGGCATTTACGCTCTCGTATCTTAAATTCTCTGTAGTTAACACGGATTTCTACGTGCTTCTTGTTGCTGCATTAGGCTTTGGGTTAATTGGTTTTCTGGATGATTACATCAAGATTATCTTTAAACGATCCCTGGGACTAACGCCCGCACAGAAAATGATCGGGCAATTGCTGCTCGCCGGTATCATCTGCGCTCTGCTGATTACGGAAGGCCATAGTACAGCGATCGGCATCCCGGGTACAAAGCTTTCCCTCGATTTTGGGCCCTGGTTTTATTATCCCTTTATCGTATTTATGTTCATTGCGGTAACGAATGCCGTTAATTTTACGGATGGACTGGACGGCCTGTTATCCGGCGTTAGTGCGATCGCACTGGGAGCATTCGCCGTCGTTGCGATGCAAGTAACTTCACTGCCGGCAGCGGTTTGTGCGGGAGCCATGATCGGAGCGGTATTGGGTTTTCTCGTCTTCAATGCTCATCCGGCCAAGGTATTTATGGGCGATACCGGTTCGCTCGGGATTGGCGGGGCGATTGGAGCCATCGCGATTATTACCAAAACGGAGCTGCTGTTTCTGGTCATCGGTGGTATCTTCGTTATCGAGATGTTGTCGGTTGTCATTCAGATCATCTCGTTTAAAACCCGGGGAAAACGGGTATTTAAAATGAGTCCGATTCATCATCACTTTGAATTGTCGGGTTGGTCGGAGTGGCGCGTAGTGGTCACGTTTTGGGCTGCTGGCCTGATTTTGGCAGTGATCGGACTTTACTTGAACAAGGGGCTGTAATTAATGAAGCATCCAGATGAATATCGGGGACGTAAGGTTGTCGTTCTCGGTCTTGCGAAGAGCGGCGTTCAGGTCGCCAAAACGTTGCATCGCCACGGTGTCGTTGTGACGGTCAACGATAAGAAGGAAAGGGAACAATGTCCCGAAGCATCCGAACTGGAAGCTTTGGGAATTTCTGTTGTATGCGGAGGGCATCCAGACGGGCTTATCCATGAAGGCGTAGCCCTGGTAGTCAAAAATCCCGGGATTCCTTATACGGCTCCTCCAGTAGCTAAAGCCCAGGAGTTAGGTATTGAGGTAGTTACTGAGGTGGAAATTGCCTATCTGCTTAGCCCGGCGCCAATCATTGGCATAACGGGCTCTAATGGCAAGACCACGACGACGACCTGGGTTGGCCGCATGCTGGAAGCCGCGGGTCTGCATCCTATCGTAGCGGGCAACATTGGTACCCCGCTTTGTGAAGCGGCAGAGGCAGCAGACGCAGAGCACTGGCTGGTTGCCGAGCTCAGCAGCTTCCAGTTGAAGGGGACCGGCCAGTTTCGTCCAGAGGTGGCGTGCCTGCTGAATATAGCCGAGACGCACCTGGACTACCATGGTACGATAGAGGATTATGTCTCTTCCAAGGCCAAGCTGTTCGCCAACCAACGGGAGATGGACCGGGCTGTTATTAACTGGGATGATTCCACATGCCGGGAACTGGTTCCTTACCTTCGAGCCAAGCTAATCCCCTTCTCGATGAGCGAGGAATTACTAACCGAAGGGGTGTATATACATCCTCCCTATGTGCCGGAGCAGGAGGACGGGCTGTCGCGAAGCATTATTTACCGGGATGCCGAAGGGGAAGTATGTTCTATCGTTAACGTGGATGAAATTGCTTTGCCCGGCAGATTCAATGTTGAGAACGCCCTGGCGGCAGTGGCGATTTCTATTGCAGCAGGAGCGGCGCCAGAGGCGTTGGCTGAGCCGTTGCGCACGTTTCGGGGGGTAGAGCACCGGCTGGAGTTTGTGGCTGTGAAGGATGAGGTTACATATTATAACAATTCCAAGGCAACCAATTCCAAAGCGACCCTGATGGCGCTGGATGCCCTGCATGCAGGGATTGTCCTGATCGCCGGGGGGCTGGACCGCGGATCGGATTATATGGAGCTGCTGCCAGCCTTCAAAACAAAGCTTAAAGCCATCGTTGCTTTGGGGCAAACGAAGGAAAAAATCGCACACGTGGCGGCCCTGGCGGGTCTATCCCGCATCGTGCTGGTCGATAATGGAGACAGCGCCGCAGATACGCTGCGTAACGCGCTGAAGGAGGCGGCGGCCCTGGCGGACCGTGGAGACATTGTGTTGCTCTCACCGGCTTGTGCAAGTTGGGATATGTTCGCTTCCTATGAAGAGCGTGGACGCATTTTTAAAGAAGCGGTGCATACCCTTTAAGTAGGGGGGTGGAAAAGCCCCTACTTTCTGTTAAGAGGTGGCATCCACGATGGGCAAGGGCCGTACAGCGCCGGATTTTTGGATGATGGTCAGCATCCTCGGGCTGCTCGCCATCGGAATCGTGATGGTGTATAGCGCGGGCTCGGTACTCGCTTTCCATGATTATGGCGATTCTTTTTATTTTGTGAAACGGCAGCTATTGTTTGCTGTGCTTGGCTTGGCTGCTATGTTCTTCATGATGAACTTTGATTACCGCTTACTGCGAAAATACGCAAAAATAGGCTTATTGCTATGTTTTGTGCTGCTGATCGCCGTGCTTATTCCCGGTATCGGCGTCGTGCGAGGAGGAGCAAGAAGCTGGCTTGGCATCAGCTCTTTTGGCATTCAGCCTTCCGAGTTTATGAAGCTGGGCATGATCTTGTTTCTTTCTTATTGGCTGAGTAAGGAGGATTACAGGATTACTCATTTTACGAGAGGCCTGTTACCTCCGCTTGGCGTAATTGGACTGGCCTTTGGCCTGATCATGCTTCAGCCCGACCTGGGTACCGGGACGGTTATGCTTGGGGCTTCGTTGTTCATTGTCTTTACGGCGGGAGCACGAATCCGACATTTGGCTGGCTTGGCCGCTGTCGGAGTTCTCGGGTTTGCCGGCTTGATCATTGCGGCGCCTTATCGGCTGCAGCGGATTACCGCATTTCTGGACCCTTGGTCTGACCCGCTCGGCGCAGGCTATCAAATTATTCAATCCTTGTATGCCATCGGCCCCGGAGGCCTGGCTGGCTTGGGACTCGGCATGAGTCGGCAGAAATACAGCTATGTCCCGGAACCCCAAACCGACTTTATCTTCTCTATCCTCACAGAGGAGCTAGGGTTCATCGGTGGGCTGCTGGTGCTGCTGTTGTTCCTGATCCTGGTCTGGAGAGGCATGAGGGTAGCCATGACGCTTGACGATGCATTTGGCAGTCTCCTGGCAGTCGGGATTGTAGGCATGGTGGCGGTTCAGGTTGTCATTAACATAGGCGTAGTCATTGGCATGATGCCGGTGACGGGTATTACGCTGCCGCTGATCAGTTATGGAGGGTCATCCCTGACTCTGATGCTGACGGCACTCGGCATTCTACTAAATTTATCCCGTTATGCGAGGTGAGAATATGCGCGTCGTGTTAAGTGGCGGCGGTACCGGAGGACATATCTATCCGGCGCTCGCTGTTGCAAATCAATGCGCTGCGGAATTTCCCGGCTGCGAGTTTCTCTATATCGGTGGCCAGCGCGGACTGGAAAGCTCGCTGGTTCCCAAGCAGGATATTCCGTTTGAAGCAATCGATATTACCGGCTTCCGCAGGAAGCTGTCTTTGGATAATGTAAAAACAGTCATGCGTTTTCTTAAGGGGGTTCGCACCTCCAAAAAGCTGCTTCGCGAGTTCAAGCCGGATGTGGTAATTGGCACAGGTGGCTATGTTTGCGGTCCGGTAGTGTACGCGGCGGCCAAGCTGGGCATTCCCAGCATCATTCACGAGCAGAATGCGGTTCCTGGCCTGACGAATCGTTTTCTCAGCAAGTACGTTTCGGCAGTGGCCGTCAGCTTTGAGGATTCGGAATCGGCTTTTCCGGCTGCTCGTCGCGTCGTATACACGGGGAATCCGCGGGCCACTACGGTATATGCAGCGGACAAGGCCAAGGGGTTCGAGACACTTGGCTTGCCTGGAAGCAGTTCCGTAGTGCTTGTGGTAGGCGGCAGCCGGGGAGCCAGAGCTATCAATGAAGCGATGATCGAGATGGCCCCGCTGCTGCAGGGCTCTCCGTATTTGCAATACGTATACGTGACAGGCGAAAGCTACTATGCCTCGACGGTGGAGGCGATTCGGGCGAAGACAGGCGAGCTTCCCGCCAATCTGCGGGTGCTGCCCTATGTGCACAACATGCCTGAGGTATTGGCGTGTACCTCGCTCATCGTGAACCGCGCCGGGGCTTCTTTTTTGGCCGAAATTACAGCCTTGGGCATCCCGGCGATATTGATTCCTTCGCCGAACGTAACCAATAATCATCAGGAGAAGAACGCGCGCTCGCTGGAGCGTTCCGGTGCGGCGAGGGTTATTCTGGAGCCGGAACTATCCGGTTCCCGTTTGTACGCAGCGGTTGAACAAGTGATGGGGGATCACGCGCTACAGGCTTCCATGTCCTCGGCCTCCCGCACCTTGGGCAAACCGGAGGCTGCGCGTCTGGTCGTGGAAGAAATGCGCAGATTGGTTCAAGGCCGCACTTAAAGAGGCAGTTCAAAAAGTCGTCTTCCCAGGACGAAGTTGTTCGGGAAGTGAATTCGACATCGAATCTTGAATTCAGCCGGGCCAAGCGTAGGCTTCCGTAGTATGTTTCTTGCAGAAACATTTGAGTTGCTCACGTACCCAATACGTACGCTGCGCTACTCAGTCCCTAGCTTCATGCAACCTTCTCGGGCCTGGGCGATTGTCACACTCTTTCCGAGGAAGGCATAAGATACTCTATACATCGTGACAAACCACACGGAGCCCGGAAGCAGGGAATAGATGGCATCCATAACTGGATGTCTGGCTATTTTTCGCCATTCAAGTCAAGGAGGTTTTACGATGCAGCAGTGGATATCGAAATTGGCCCGGCTGGAGGTCGGAGAGATTTTACCCGACGAGCCGATGTCAAAACATACAACATGGAAAATTGGCGGTCCGGCAGACGCGATGATTATTCCCCAAAATGTCCGGCAGTTGCAGGAATTGATTCGGCTGCTACATGAAGAGCAAATCCCGTGGATGACGGTGGGCAAAGGCTCTAATATGCTGGTGTCCGACAAGGGGATTCGCGGTTGTGTCATTCGGCTTGGCACGGATCTGGAGAGCATCGCGATTGATGGTGCGGCAATCTCTGCTGGAGGCGGAGCCTCGTTCGTCCGGTTAAGTGTGATGGCGGGCAAGGCGGGGTTAACGGGTCTGGAATTTGCCGGGGGCATTCCGGGTACGGTTGGCGGTGCCGTCTATATGAATGCAGGAGCTCATGGGTCGGATGTGTCACGAATATTCAATTCCGCTGACATTGTTCTGGAGACAGGTGAATTGGTAACTTATACCGCAAACGACATGATGTTTGCCTACCGGCATTCCATCTTGCATGAACAGCGCGGCATCGTGGCTGAGGCCCGGTTTTCGCTCGCTGCCGGCGACAGGTTGGAGATTGCGGCAGCCATGGCGACGTACAAGGACCGGCGGCGTAAAACACAGCCGCTCACCCAGCCGTGCTGCGGCAGCGTCTTTCGCAATCCGCAGGGCGATCATGCAGCAAGGCTTATCGAAGCGGCGGGACTCAAGGGAATGAAGGTTGGCGGAGCCGAAGTATCTACGCTGCATGCCAATTTCATCGTCAATACCGGGCAAGCGACAGCAGAGGACGTTCTTGCGCTCATGGAGAAAATCAAGGCCGTGGTTGCCGATCAGTCCGGCGTAGCCCTGGTGCCGGAGGTTTTCTACGTGGGTGAACGGTAAACTCGGAGGTGATACATTGGACAAATTGGTGATTGAAGGCGGGAGACCCCTCTCAGGAACCATTCGTATCCATGGAGCGAAAAATGCTGCACTGCCGATTCTG
Source organism: Paenibacillus sanguinis 2301083 = DSM 16941 (assembly GCF_000374825.1). Classification (GTDB taxonomy): domain Bacteria; phylum Bacillota; class Bacilli; order Paenibacillales; family Paenibacillaceae; genus Fontibacillus; species Fontibacillus sanguinis. The sequence continues at coordinate 36,469 of NZ_KB895388.1, read as the reverse complement.
GCGGCTAGTCTGCTGGCGGAAGGCAAAGTACAACTTCGAAATGTCCCCCGTCTGCTCGATATTGATGTCATGCTGGGCATTCTAGGCCGTCTGGGCTGCAGGACCGTCCACTTGGGGGAAACGGTAACCGTGGATACGGGGAGTGCGGATTCCAGCCATGTGCCGGAGGACTTGATGAAGCAGATGCGCTCATCCATCTTCCTGATGGGGCCTTTACTAGCCAGGTTTGGAGAGGCTTGCATTTATCAGCCTGGAGGCTGCGCGATCGGGGAGCGCAAAATTGATTTGCACTTGAAGGGGCTGGAGGCTCTCGGTGCCAAGATTGAGGAATATGATCAACAGATCTGGTGCAGAGCAAGCAAGCTGGTTGGCAGCGATATCCATCTGGATTTTCCGAGTGTGGGTGCTACGGAGAACATTATGATGGCAGCGGCACTGGCCGAAGGCACCACGATTCTGACTAACGCGGCCCGTGAGCCAGAGATTCAGGATTTGCAGAACTTTCTTAACGCGATGGGCGCAAGCATTATGGGGGCAGGTACGGATACGATCACGATCCGCGGTGTGAAGCGTCTTTATCCTTGCGATTATGAAGTCATTCCCGATCGTATCGTTGCCGGAACGGCCCTGCTGGCTGTGGCGGCGACACGTGGCAGTGTTACACTGACCCATTGCAATCCAGCCCATCTGACCTCGCTTTTGCACGTGCTCAAGCGGTCCGGTGTTCAAATCGGAGCTTCCGATGATATAATAACGATAAGCAGTGCAGGCCGTCCCAAGGCGGTGGAGCGAATCGTCACTTCGCCCTATCCTTCTTTTCCTACTGATCTACAATCCCAGGTGATGGTGCTGCTGTCTTTATCAGACGGACTTAGCGTTATGAAAGAAACGGTGTTTGAAGGCAGATTCAAGCATGTTGATGAACTTGTTCGCATGGGAGCCGATATTTCGGTAGACTTGAACTCTGCGTTTATCCGCGGGGTGCCCAGGCTTTACGGGGCTACCGTAGAAGCAACCGACCTGCGAGCCGGAGCGGCATTGGTCATCGCTGGCCTGGCGGCACAAGGCAAGACGGTCGTCGAACAGGTTCACCATATTGATCGCGGTTATGATCGGATTGAACATATGTTCCAGCGGCTTGGAGGCGCGGTGCATCGCGAAGCTCCTGCATTAAAGCTGGACCTTGCCTAGATGGTATGATGCATGGAGACCATGCCTTGGCCTGATCAGGGTCCCCTCCTTATGGAGGGGATACAGGGCTTTGTAATACTTATTCAGAAAGATGCGGAGAAATGACATGTCAAAAGCTAATGTTCCAGTGTTGAAAACGCCGGTACCGAAGAGGAGAGGCGGCCGGAAAATCAAGATCATTCTCATGCTGTTGTTCATTTCCTTGCTGTGCGTCCTGTTCTTCCGCTCGTCCTTAAGCAAAATATCAGTTATTACATTTGAAGGCAACGAGTATATAATGAACGAGGAGTTGCTGTTGGCCAGCGGGATCGAGGTCGGGTCCCCGTTCTTTGCCGTCAGCTCCGAGCAGGTAGCTCGAAGACTGGAAGAGATTCCTGCCGTGCAGCAGGCTACGGTAAACAAGTCGTTTCCTGGCAATGTGAAGGTGCTCATCGAGGAATATCCGATTGCAGCCTACAAGCTGACTGCGGATGGCGCGTTGCAAGGGCTGCTGGCCAATGGGACAAGGATCGAGCTTAATGGTTCCATGCCTGTGGACAAGCCTTTATTGACGGGCTGGGAAGCAGATGAGGAGACCTTGGCCAAGCTGTGCCTTACGCTCTCGCAGATTTCGGATGAGCTTACGGCGGACATCTCCGAGATCGTGCCTTCGCCAACCTTGTCTTACCCGGACCGGATCAAGATGTACACCAGATCGCGATTCGAGATCATTTCTGCGGTGTCGCTTCTGGCCAAAAAGGCTGGATATATGAACGAGATTTTGCAGGCTCAGGACCCTGGAAGACTCACGATGCTGGACGCGGATTCCTATGTTCCGTATGAATCCCTGGAGAACGGCAATGACGGGGAAAATGATACTACTCATGAGTGAAAAACAATGTTAAAATACGTTTTATGGGCAGCTTGCCGAGCTCCCTCTTTTTTCTTCCTATTTTGCTTGCAAGGCAAGAGTTGGATTTCATAGGTTTCAGGTACTTCATGCCTAGTTCTATGTAAAAGTTGGAAGCCAAAAAATTTGTAGAAAAAAGAGGGAAAGATTAAATGGCGTTGAATATGTAGAGAGTGAATCCAACACGGCAAGTCATTTTGATTGGGAAATAGGAGGTGCCAGGGGCTTGAGTAACAATGACATCATTGTTAGTTTGGACATCGGTACATCCAAAGTTCGTGCTATTATTGGGGAAATTAATCATGGAACCTTTAATATTATTGGGGTTGGGTCTGCCGACTCGGAAGGTATTCGAAAAGGTGCGATTGTAGATATTGACCAGACGGTGCAATCGATTCGCAGTGCTGTGGATCATGCGGAACGGATGGTAGGTATTCAAATATCGGAAGTATATGTCGGCATTTCGGGAAATCATATCGGACTCCAAACGAGCCACGGGGTTGTAGCCGTACAAAATGAAGACCGGGAAATTGGTGAGGAGGATATCGACCGCGTACTTAAAGCGGCCGAAGTCATCGCCTTGCCGCCGGAACGTGAAATAATCGATGTAGTAGCAAAACAATATGTAGTGGACGGGCTCGAGGGGATATCTGATCCTCGCGGGATGATCGGGGTTCGTCTGGAGGTTGAGGCGACCATCATTACCGGTGCTAAGACGGCGATTCACAATCTGCTTCGCTGCGTGGAGAAGTCCGGCTTGAAGGTAAAGGATCTCGTATTGTTGTCGCTGGGCTCCGGCCAGCTGGCTTTGTCCAAGGATGAGAAGACCATGGGCTCCGTGCTTGTGGATATTGGCGCAGGCTCTACAACGATCGCTGTATTTGAAAGCGGCACGATCGTATCGACATCCACGCTTCCGATTGGGGGAGAATTTATAACAAACGACATTGCCTACGGTCTCCGGACGTTAACGGATCAGGCGGAGAAGGCCAAGCTGAAATATGGCTGTGCTTCGATTGAGGATGCGGCGGCGGACGTCACCTTCAAGGTAACGCGTATCGGCAGCAATGTGGACAAGGAGTTTACGCAAGAGGATTTGGCTGCGATCGCGGAACCACGCGTGCAGGAAATTTTTCAATTGATTTATCAGGAAGTCAAGCGTCTTGGCTACGCAGAGCAGCCTGGCGGGTTTATACTCACCGGGGGGACGGCTTCTATGCCGGGATTGCTTAAGATTGCCCAGGAAGAGCTATCTGCATCCGTACGGGTGGCGGTTCCTGATTACATTGGGGTTCGCGATCCTGCATATACAGGCGGGGTAGGCATCCTCTACAAGGTGATCAAGAATATTCACGTGCGTAACAACACGGGCAGTCCTAAGAAGGCGGCCAACCGGGCCAAGCCTTCCGGCTCGCAGGAAGCTGCACGGAATAAGACAGGCCTGATGGAGCGGCTAAAGAATATATTCAGCGAGTTCATATAGTTGGTTCAGGGATAATAAACGGGCCATCCATGCACATTGAGGGGGAGATGGAAGAGTATGTTGGAATTTGATTTTGAAATGGAGAGCTTGGCTCAAATCAAGGTTATCGGAGTTGGCGGCGGCGGAAGCAACGCTGTGAACCGGATGATCGAGAATGGTGTGCAAGGCGTAGAATTCATCACGGTGAATACAGATGCGCAAGCACTGCATCTGGCCAAATCCGAGCATAAATTGCAGATCGGAGACAAGCTTACGCGCGGCCTTGGAGCTGGAGCAAATCCGGAGGTAGGCAAGAAAGCGGCGGAGGAATCCCGTGAGCTGATTGCCAATACGTTGAAGGGTGCGGATATGGTGTTCGTTACCGCTGGTATGGGTGGCGGCACCGGTACGGGGGCTGCGCCAGTCATCGCTGAAATTGCCAGAGAGTGTGGCGCGCTGACGGTTGGTGTAGTAACCAGACCGTTTACGTTTGAAGGACGCAAGCGTTCTTCCCAAGCTGTGCTTGGCATTGAAGCGTTGAAGGAAAAAGTAGACACGCTTATCGTTATTCCGAACGATCGCTTGCTTGAGATTGTAGACAAGAAGACACCGATGCTGGAAGCATTCCGTGAAGCAGATAATGTATTGCGTCAGGCGGTACAAGGTATTTCCGATCTGATCGCCGTACCTGGCTTGATCAACTTGGACTTCGCCGACGTAAAGACGATCATGACAGAACGCGGATCGGCTCTGATGGGAATTGGACTGGCTACTGGTGAGAATCGCGCGGCCGAAGCGGCACGCAAGGCGATTATGAGCCCACTGCTGGAGACTTCCATCGAAGGTGCCCGTGGTGTGATCATGAATATTACCGGTGGGGCGAACCTGTCGTTGTATGAGGTCAATGAGGCGGCTGAGATCGTGATTGCTGCTTCCGATCCGGAAGTGAACATGATATTTGGTGCCATCATTGATGAAGATATGAAGGAAGAGATTAAGGTAACGGTCATTGCGACAGGGTTTGAGCACAAGGATGTCTCTCATCTGACTCGCAAACCGACAGCTACGGCTCCGGGCGCACCAGGTGCTTCGGGGACTCCAAGCATATCGGAGTCTCAAGAGAACCGTCAGGCTCCGTCGCTGAGACCGTTTGGGAACTCATCTAATAGTGATCAATTGGATATTCCGACATTTCTTCGCAATCGTTCCCGGAATAATAATGAATAGATAGAAATACTGTTTCGTCTTCCCCAAGACCTTGGCCCCCGGTGGGCTAAGGTCTTTTTTGCGATTAGTCATCCCCTCATGCTCTTTTCAGTAGAGGACGGCCTGACTGGCTCTCTGAACCTCCTATTCTCCCAAATTTCTCCTCGACAAAATTAGTGGGTTTTTGCTTGCAATTTTAGACAGACTTTATAAATGTTTCTCTTTATACTGATAAGCATCTCCCCAGGCAGGTGAATGCCGTTGATAGTCTATATCGATCTTATATTCGCTATGAATCTAGCCATAGATGCTTGCTTATTGCTGGCTACGGCATGGCTGCGCAAGCAGAGGGTTATTCTCTGGCGCGTCATTCTCTCGGCTGTGGTGGGAGCTTTATATGTGTTGATGATGTTTTTACCGGAACTGGATTTTATGTTTACTTTTCTGGTGAAGTTTCTTTTCTCTGTCGTCATGCTGTGGGTCGCGTTTGGATTTGGAGGCTTACAAAATTATTTAAGGAATATGGGCGCGTTCTATATGATTAACTTTGTGGCCGCCGGTGGAATTTTGGGTATTCACTATTTGCTACAGGATAGCGGAGAGGTCTGGAGCGGGATCTGGTATTCGGCTTCCGGAGGCCTTGGCTTCTCGCTGCAAATCCGGACAGTCTTCATGCTGGTGTGCTTCTTTATTGTATTGCTGTGGTTCCGGAGGGTTATGCTCGCCAGGCAAAGGCAGGAAAGGATCGATACCTTTCTGGCGGAAGTAGAGGTGCATCTAGAGGGGACGGTGGTCGCTTGCACAGGTCTGATCGATACGGGCAACCAGTTGTCCGATCCGCTAAGTGGCTTACCGGTCATGGTGATGGAGGCGTCGTTGTGGGAAGAGGTTCTGCCTTCTGCCTATCAGGGAAAGCTGGCTCATGAGCAGGCGGACAACCTCATTCTGGAATGGTCAGAGGCAGGGGCCTTTCCTTGGCCTCATCGGCTGCGTCTGGTTCCTTACCGGGGCGTGAACAGAAATGCCCAATTCATGCTGGCGCTCAAGCCGGATGAGGTGACAGTACGTCTGGATGGGTCAGTGTATCGATCCACGCGCGTATTGGTGGGTTGGGATGGCGGCCGTCTATCGGCAGAAGGCGCTTATCGGGCGATTATTCATCCGGCTCTGATTGAAACGGTGGAAGCAGGCGAGACCAACGATTCAATGCTGAATGCCGTTAGCAAAACGGGAACGTAATATGGGAGGACAGAGGATATGCGTGTAAAGTGGAAAATGATGCTGCAACTTCAATACTACCGCTTACTGTTTCTTTTGGGGCTAAAAAGTGAAGAGATTTATTATATTGGCGGAAGTGAAGCACTGCCGCCCCCACTGACGCGCGAAGAGGAGGAATATTTGCTTCAGCGGCTTCCGGGAGGGGATTCCAGCATTCGGGCGATGTTGATCGAGCGTAATCTGCGCTTGGTCGTTTACATTGCCCGCAAGTTCGAGAACACAGGTATCAATATCGAGGATCTGGTGTCTATTGGAGCCATTGGTCTAATCAAGGCGGTGAATACCTTTGACCCGGAGAAAAAGATCAAGCTGGCCACCTATGCTTCTCGTTGCATTGAAAATGAAATTCTGATGTACCTGCGGCGTAATAGCAAAATCCGGAGCGAAGTCTCTTTTGACGAACCGCTCAATATTGACTGGGATGGCAATGAACTGCTGCTGTCAGACGTGCTTGGCACAGAGAATGATACGATTTATCGTAATATCGAGGAGCAGGTGGACCGTAAGCTCTTGCACAAGGCGTTGGACAAATTAACCGAGCGGGAGCGGATGATTATGGAGCTGCGATTCGGCCTTGTGGATGGGGATGAGAAGACGCAAAAAGATGTAGCCGATCTGCTGGGCATTTCACAATCTTACATTTCCAGACTGGAAAAGCGAATCATTAAGCGCCTGCGCAAGGAGTTCAACAAGATGGTGTAGCGAATTCCTGAAGCGGAATAAAAATACAGTCCCGGGAGATACTGATCAATAGTTTCTCCTTGGGAGGTAAAGACACGATGACCCGAAATAAAGTAGAAATTTGCGGTGTAGATACCGCCAAGTTACCCGTACTAACCAATGCGGAGATGCGAGAGCTGTTCCGCTCCTTGCAGCAGGACCACGTAAGATCAGCCAGAGAAAAGCTTGTGAATGGCAACTTGAGACTCGTGCTGAGTGTTATTCAGCGATTCAACAATCGCGGGGAATATGTGGACGACCTGTTCCAGGTTGGTTGTATCGGACTCATGAAAGCCATCGATAATTTTGATTTATCACAAAACGTGAAATTCTCTACCTATGCGGTGCCGATGATCATCGGGGAAATCCGCCGATACTTGCGGGATAATAACCCGATCCGGGTATCCCGCAGTCTGCGTGACATCGCTTATAAGGCTTTGCAAATGCGGGATAGCTTAACCAACCGCAATTCACGCGAGCCTACAATCTTTGAAATTTCCGAGGCGCTGGGGCTGCCTAAGGAAGACGTCGTATTTGCCTTGGACGCCATCCAGGACCCCGTCTCCTTGTTTGAACCGATCTATCATGATGGAGGTGACCCCATCTACGTCATGGATCAAATTAGCGATGACAGGAACAAGGATGTCTCCTGGATTGAGGAAATCGCACTTCGCGAAGCAATGCAGCGATTAGGCAAACGGGAGAAGATGATTTTGTCCATGCGCTTTTTTGAGGGAAAGACACAGATGGAGGTGGCCGACGAAATCGGCATCTCCCAGGCTCAGGTCTCCCGGCTTGAGAAGTCCGCCATTTTACAAATGCAGAAGCATGTGAAATAGTTTTGCCCAGCCCATACGCGGGTCCCTTAAAGAGGTCCACGGGTATGGGCAGTTTTTTTGTTATTGAAATTATAGGCCACTATTGATTATGATGTTATAAGGTCTAAATAAATCAAGAGTAGGTAGATTATGAGTCTAAATGACAATATACTGATTAAAATTCGTGAAATGTGGGACAGCTTGACTCCGGTTGAACGGCTGGTTGGCGATTATATTCTGGAGAATACTGAAGAGATTCCCCATCTTTCCATCAAGGAGCTGGCGCAATTAAGTAAGACAAGCGATGCCTCGGTGCTGCGCTTCTGCAAAACGATGGGTTATAGCGGCTATCGCAACTTCATCGTGAGTATCTCTGCATCCCTGGGCTCCCGAGATGAGGAGGCAAGAGAGCAGTATACTGACATTCAACCCGGGGATGATCTTTCAACCATTATTTCAAATGTCTCCTTGAATAATTGCAAGTCGATTGAGGATACGCTGAGTGTGATCGACCGTAAGGAGATTGCCCGAGCCGTTGGACTGCTATGTCAGAGCAAGCGTATCGTTTTCTTCGGAATCGGCGCCTCTGGTCTGGTATGTATGGATGGAGAACAGAAATTTTCGCGAATCAGCAAGATATGTCATGCTTATACCGATGGGCACAGCCAGCTCACAGCAGCTACCCTGCTGGAGAAGGAAGATGTTGCTATTTTTATTTCCAATTCGGGCGCTACCAGTGATATTCTTGATGCTCTGGAAATCGTACAGAGAAACGGTGTTCAATGTATCGCTATTACCAAATACAACAAGAGTGAGCTGGCGGAACGGGCGGATATTGTGTTAAGCATATCAACGCCTGAAATCACAATTCGCAGCGGTGCTATGGGTTCGCGTATCGCCATGCTTACGGTGATTGATATATTGTTTGCGGGGGTAGCTAGTGCGGAATATGAGTCAGTCAAAACCTATTTGACCAAGACCCACAATATTTTAAAGAGGAAGCAACGAGATTAATCACCTTCAGCAGCACATAAGGATAAAGCTAGGTACTGATTCTGAATCAGTGCTTTTTTTCTATGCTTAAAAAGAAACACAAAAAGCGTAGATTCATATCTATGTCAGGTTTTCTACTAAAAAATCGGTGGTTTTAGCCATGCACTTTAGGGTTTGTGCAATGAAAATCCACCGTTGAGTGTTACATGGCTGGGCATGAGAAGGGAGTGTGAGGGGCAAGCGTTTGATGGTGAGAGTAGGGATGCAGGGCGAGCATCAGCATGCTGTTTGCGACTTAAGTACTGTTAAATCAGTATTGTAAGCGCTTCATAAATGTGTTATAACAGAAGGTGTAATATTTGAATTAAAAAAACAAAAAAATATTTTTTTGTGAAATTTAATTTCAAAATCTATTGACGACATCTTTTGGATGGTTTACTATTAAAAACATAAAACCTGTTAGAAAATATAACGTATTATGTTATTTACGTGTTAGATAAACAGAAAAGGAGGGTGGAAAATGAATAACTACCTTGCGGGATTGACCACAGAGGCAGTGAACCCGGATACATTAATGATCGATGAATGTAATACGGAGGAGATGGTTCAGTTGATCAATCAACAGGATGCCCTGGTCCCGGCTGCTATAGCTGAAGAAATTCCGCAAATTTCAAAAGCCGTAGACATTCTATACCACAAATTATCCACTGGTGGCCGCATGTATTATATAGGGGCGGGCACTTCGGGGAGATTGGGCGTTTTGGACGCATCGGAATGTCCTCCCACCTTTGGCACAGACCCCTCGCTGGTTCAGGGATATATCGCGGGCGGGGACACAGCCTTGCGCACTGCGGTCGAGGGCTGTGAAGATGATGCGGCTGCTGGAAGCGATTTGATTGAGCGTATCGGTGTCACAGACAAGGATGTAGTGATCGGAATTTCAGCAAGCGGCAGTGCGAATTATGTCATTGGCGCTTTGGTAAAAGCTAGGCATTATGGGGCAGCTACTATCGGTGTCTGTAACAATAAGGATTCAAAGTTTGAGCCTCTTGTTGATGTTTGTATCGCACCTGTGGTTGGACCTGAGGTAATCAGCGGCTCCACCCGGTTAAAGGCAGGGACGGCGCAGAAGCTGGTGCTTAATATGCTGACGACTTGTACTATGGTCAAGTTGGGTAAAACGTACAATAATTTGATGATTGATCTGAAGGCTAGCAATAACAAGCTGGTAGAACGCTCCATTCGCATGATTGTGAATATTACCGGTGTAGACGCGCGAACCGCTGGACAAATGCTGGAGAAGGCCGGGATGAACTGCAAGCTGGCAATCATGATGATCAAGACCGATCTCGAGGCACCAGAAGCGGAGCGCGTGCTTGCGGCCCACGGAGGACGGTTGAAGCCAGCGATTGCTTCGCTGGTGTAAAGGTAAAGGAAGCCGGTCGGTTCATTGGCTGGTCTTAAATGTGGAAGCAGGAAAATATTATAAGCTATAGGGAGGCTGGTATCGATGCTAAAAAGAACACGGGTATTCATTTTATTATTGTCGTCCATCATGCTGCTGTCGTTATTGTCCGCATGTGGCGGGAATGGAAGCAAGTCGGCGGATAACGGAGCGGGGAGTGGCGGGAACGGCGAATCGGGGCCGCAAAAGGATACGATTACGGCGTTGCTGCCTCCGGTCTCTGCGAACTATCAGGCACGGTTTGCCGTTATGGAAAAGGAATTCAATGAGCTGTATCCCAACCTAACATTGAAAATCGAGCCTGCCAGCTGGGAGGATATGACGCAGAAGCTGGATACTCAGGTGAATGCGGGCTCACCTCCGGATATAGCCTGGGTGGGTTCGACGGGCATTTCCAAATATGCATCCTTAGGCGTTCTGCTTGACCTTAATCCAGTGTTATCGGACGAGGTTAAGGCGGATTATGATGAGGTGGCCATGAAGCATTTCCAGCTGGGCGAAGCGCAATACGGGTTGCCTGCCTATTTGGCCATTCACTCGATCGGCGGCAACAAGCAATTTCTGGAGGAAGCGGGTGTTGACTGGCGAAATGTTCAGCAAAATGGCTGGACCTATGAAGAATTCCGCGATGCCATTAAGCGTGGGGTGGTCAAAAATGATAAAGGGGAGACCACCCGGTATGGCTTTGTGTTTGCCACCTCCGGCGTTACCTCAAAAGACTATTTAAGCATTATGGCCAAATCAGCCGGCCTGCCTGACTATTTTGATGAAAATCTGAAATTCTCTTATACCAGCAAGAAGTTCCTGGGGTTGCTTACCGCTCTTCGGGAGATGATCGAAGATGGCTCTATGCCTAAAGAGCTCAGCTCTATCGATGCGGGCAAGCGTTGGAATATGTTCCTGACCGGGCAAACGATGATTACGGGCAAGGGTCTTGTCAGCTTTGAGAACTCTGCCCGCTTGAATAATGAGAAGCTTCAAGCCAACGATGGCTCCGCCGTGGCTGATTCGATTGAAGCCGAGTATATCGCCTTGCCTGTGCCTAGCTTCAACGGAGCGGAGTATATTCCGACGGCGGTAGTCGATGGCTATATTGCACTTCGCGGCAAAAAGGAGCCTTCCGAGGAGCATATCAAAAATATCGGTCTTGCCATCAGCTTTCTGTCCTCCGGCTCCATTGCCGCGAATTACAGCAATGAGCTGTTCCTGACTCCAATTACTGAATCGGCCCGTAATTCGGCTGTCCTTGAGGAATATCCGCGTAATGAGGATAATCAGAAGGCTGACCAGATGATGATGTCCAAGGCAGTGCCGGCACGTACGGATATTCCGACGGATCTGGCTGCGGAAGCCATCAAGATTGAGACTGAAGTCATCGTGCCTAAATTGCAGGCCTTGCTTGCCAACGAGATTACTCCTGAACAAATGTATGATGCTGTGAAGACAGCTGCTATCAAGTCCTTTGGCGAAGATGGCATTGTAACTGATTAAAGGCTTCTAGGTGGGAAGGGGAGCTCTTGTCGCATAGCTTCCCTTTCAGATCAGCCTTAGGAATGCAAGTGGCATGTTTTGGGAAGAGGGGTGCGATCTAGTGAATGATACATTAATAAAAAGAAAAAGATTAAAGCTTGAAAGCGACTCGGGCTGGGGATATGCCTTTATCGCCGTGGCCCTGATTGCCTTTTCTTTGTTCACGGCTTATCCAGTGATTAACGCATTTATTATCAGCTTGCAGGAATATGCCCCGTTAGGGTCCACTTATGTTGGGCTGGAGAACTTTGTCAACACCTTTCAGGACGGTTTGTTCTGGAAAGCGCTAAAAAATACGCTCGTCTACACGCTTCTAACGGTTCCGATGAATATTTTACTCTCCTTCGTTATTGCTATTCTGATCCTTCCTTTCAAGAAGAAAACGCAAACGATCTTCAAGGCCATTTATTATTTGCCGGCTGTCGCTTCGGGCGTTGCGCTTTCAGTAGTATGGCTGTGGATCTTTGATCCGCTCAAATCAGGTATTGCCAACCAGGTTGTGAGCTTTTTTGGAGTGGAGAATCAAAACTGGCTTGGCTCCAGCGCCACTGCGATGCTCTCGCTTGTGATCATGTCCTGGCTATCGAGTCATGGTACGGCTATTATTATTTACCTGGCGGCGCTGCTGGGGATTGACAACAGTTATTATGAAGCCGCAGAAATCGATGGGGCTACCTTTTTTCAAAAGCTGTGGTTCATTGTTATTCCCTTCCTCAAGCCAACGACATTATTCCTGCTAGTCACCGGCGTAATTGGTTCCTTCCAGGTATTTCAAAATGCTTATCTGATGACAGGTGGTGGCCCGGATCACGCAACTACCATGGTGGGGCTGTTAATTTTCAATAATGCATTTACCTATTTTGAATTTGGCGAGGCTGCTGCGCAATCCTTATTACTTGCCCTGATTATTGCCTTTATCTCATTCCTGCAATTCAAGTTCTTGGGCAATGACGTAGAATACTAGGAGAGGAGCAGAGTACGATGGGGTTATACAACAATAGCATAAAGAGCAAAAGGATTCTGTTCGCTCGTAATGGTACTATTACTACGTTCCTGATTCTGTTTGCGTTAGCCACCCTATTTCCTATTTATTTCATGACCATTTCTTCCTTTGGCGACCCGGTGGAAGCCGGAGCGATGAGCTATTCTATTTTCCCTTCGAAAATATCGTTTGAGTCCTATAAATTCTTTTTTGAATTCAGCCCTCATTCCTGGGACTGGCTGTTAAATTCTTTCGTTGTAGCCGTATCGGTGACAATATCCAATGTCTTTTTTGCGACGCTGGCCGGATATGCTTTTGCCAAAATGAAGTTTAAGGGGAAAAATGTGCTGTTTGCGATTTTGCTGGGATCGATGATGATTCCCGGGCAGGTCACCCAGGTTCCCTTATACATTCTAATCGTTAATATCTTTAACCTCCAAAATACGTATACCGCGTTGATTATGCCGAGCCTGGTCACCGTATATAATATCTTTCTGGTGAAGCAGTTCATGTCCTCGATTCCGGTAGAGATTATTGAGGCTGCAAAAATTGAAGGCTGCTCACAGCCGAAGATCTTCTGGCATATCATTATGCCGCTGTCCAAAACCGTTATGGCTGTCCTGGCTATCCTGACGTTTATGAGCGCTTGGAACGACTTCTTCTGGCCCTTCCTGGTCACCAATACGATGGAGATGCAGACCATTCAGGTAGGGCTGAAAAATTTCAGATTTGCCAATACCACGTATTTCGCGCCGATGATGGCGGGGGCGACGATTTCCGCAGTTCCGATGTTCATCTTGTTCTTCAGTCTGCAAAAGTATTTCCTGGAAGGAGTCACTGTTGGGGCGGTGAAGGGCTGATGGGTATTCATGAAAGGTCGGCGTGTCCCGCTTATCTGGTCGGTCTGATGTCGGGAACCTCGGTAGACGGCATAGATGCCGCCATTGTTGAATTCTGGTCTTCGGCTACAGAGGAGCAGCCCGTCAAGGCTGAACTGCTGGCTTTTGAAACGATCCCTTATCCCAAACGAATCAAGCAAGGGTTATTTGATTTGTTTGATCCTGCTCAAGCTACGATTGATAAAGTGGGAGCTATGAATATGCAGCTTGGTGAGCTGTATGCCCAAGCGGCTTTAACCGTTATAGGGCAAAGCGGCCTTTCCCCTTCCCAGGTGCTGGCTATAGGCTCCCACGGACAAACGCTGTATCATGCGCCGGAGAAGAAGAGCAAAGATGGCTACTCGCTGCGCTGCACGGTGCAGATTGGCGAGGGGGCGGTCATTGCCAGCCGTACGGGAATTCCGTGCGTATCGGACTTTCGGGTTGCCGATCTGGCGATGGGCGGGCAGGGGGCGCCGTTAGTCCCGTTCACTGATTATTTATTATTCACTGATCCCCGGCGAACTCGGCTACTGCAAAACATCGGGGGGATCGGAAATGTGACGGTGCTTCCCGCTCATGCTTCGCCGGAGCAGGTATTTGCTTTTGACACCGGCCCGGGCAATATGATTATCGATGGACTGGTATCGCAATGTTATGCGCCGCTAACTATGGATGTAGGCGGGGTGATTGCTGCGAGTGGACAGGTGATACCCGAGCTGCTGGAGTGGATGAAACAGGATGAATACTACAGGCTGCCATTGCCCAAATCGACGGGTAGAGAACGCTTTGGCAGCGAGTATGTGTCAGGGATCCTGGATGTAATGGAGGAAAAGGGCTGGATTCCGCAGGATGTCATCGCTACGGCCACGCATTTGACGGCCTGGAGCATTGCAGACAGCTATGAGCGATATGTCCGGCCGCGGTATGAGGCTCAGCAATTGCTGGTGGGCGGTGGGGGCAGCTACAATCCTACCCTGTTGCATGCCTTGCGTAGCCAGCTTGCCCCTCATCCAATCGAGGTGCTGACGATGGAGGAGATCGGTGCCAATAGCGAGGCCAAGGAAGCGATTGCCTTTGCCCTGCTGGCCTATTATACGATGAATCGCTTGCCCAACACGATTCCGGGCGCTACGGGTGCTGCTTCGCCCGTCATTATGGGCAAGGTGTCGTATCCCCTTCCCGGATAATTTATGGAGGCTATAGCATATGGAGATCAGACCTTTTTCAGCGGCAGATATCGCCGAGGTCGTCAAGCTCTGGAACCGCGAAGCGACCAAATATGATTACAAGCCGATGGATGAGCGGCAGTTCTCCGAGACCTTTCTTCATCATCCATATTACGATGCCCAGGCGATCTGGGTGGGCTATGAAGCGACGGAGATCGTTGGGTTTGCGGCAGGCTGTATTGGCGATGACCTTCCTTTAGGTGAGATGACGGGCTATATTACAAGCGTTATCATTGACCGGAGTGTAGCGGCTATCGAGCTTTATGATGCCTTCGTATCTTTGCTGGAGACCAGATTCCGGGAGCGGGGGAAAAAGCAGGCTGATATTTTATTCTTCAACCCAGTCAGGCTGAAATGGAGCATTCCAGGGACACCGGGGCATGAACATAATAATGCGCCGGGCATTGGCAAGGAGCAGCCGCTATATGGTGCACTACTGGCCAGAGGTTATGAGGACCGGGCGACGCAATGCGGCATGTACTTGCAGCTGGGCGACTTTGTTATCCCACAGGATCTGCTGGCCAAGGAAGTCAAGGCAGGAGAAAAGGGATACAGTATCACTACCTATGACCCGACCAGGCATACTGGGCTAAAGAACACGCTTGTTGCCTTGCAAAACTCGCAGTGGGAGCAGGAAGTTGTGGCCTATGCCCGAGATGGCGCTGCTCTGATTGTGGCGATTCATGGCAGCGAGGTGGTTGGCTTTGCCGGGCCGATTATTGTGGAACCAAGTGGCCGGGCGTTCTTCAGCGGGATTGGCGTACATCCCGGGAGCGAAGGGCATGGCCTGGGCAGCGTGTTGTTCTTCCGCATGGTTGAGGCCTTTCAGCAGGCGGGCTGCCGCTATATCACGCTGTTCACAGGAAGTCAAAATCCGGCGTTGCGAATTTATGAAAAGGCTGGTTTTGCCACGGTCAAAACATTTTCTATATTGCGGAGGGAACTGAATCATGGGTGAAAAGATCACTGTATTAGCGGTAGGAGCGCATGTAGGAGACGTAGAGCTGGCCTCCGGAGGCGTGCTGGCCAGCCACAGCCTGAAGGGAGACCATATTGTGACGTTGGCGCTAACGGCAGGAGAGCGGGGCGTACCAGCGGGACAGGACTGGCAGGAGTATCGTCAGCAAAAGGTGCGGGAAGCCCATGCTTTTGCGGAGATGCTGGACGGAGAAGCGATTGTATTTGATGGTTATTGTGATGGAGAGCTGCCTGACCATCAGCAGATCCGGCTGGAGGTCTGTGATGTAATTCGGCGCGTCAAACCTCAAGTCATTATTACGCACTGGAAGAACAGTATGCACAAGGACCACGCTCTAACGCACTATATCGTCAACGATGCTCGCTTCTTTGCCAGTTTGGGCTCTCTTGAGCGTGAACTGCCCGCACACTTTGCGCCCAAGCTGCTTTATTCAGAGAATTGGGAGGATGCGGTGGATTATGTTCCTTATCTTTATGTAGACTTTAACCAGGCCGCCTTCGATCTATGGATAGCAGCGCTTGACAAGCATTGGTTCGTTACGAATAGCAAGTCCTTCAAATATATGGACTATTATAAGGCGCTGGCTGTCGTTCGTGGCTGTGAGGCTAGAAAGGCTTACGCCGAGGCCTTTATGGTCCCTCCCGAGACGATGAAAATCAAGCAGTCTGCACTCTGACAATCCGTGATCTGAACAGGAGGTGTCTTATCCACAATGGTGTTGAGCGGCGTTGATTCCATTACAAAATATCGCGAATGGTTTGCAGGTAAAAGAGTAGGATTAATTACGGCACCTACAGGCCTTGCCCGAAATTTTGAACCTACCATTTCCATCGTGCGCGAGCATTTTAATCTGACCGCGATGTTTGCACCCGAGCATGGCATACGTGGAGAACTGGATGCGGGAGCGCTGGTGGAAAGTTATATCGATCCTGTGACGAAGGTTCCGGTCTATAGCTTGTACCGCAAAGACTCCAAACGGCTGACAAAGCAGATGCTGGATCAGGTAGATATCGTCATTTACGATATCCAGGATATCGGAGTGCGCTATTATACTTTTATTTATACTATGCTGTATGCCCTTGAAGATTGCGCTGCGGCAGGTGTGGAGTTTGTAGTTCTGGATCGGGTCAATCCGCTGAACGGGATAGGCATTGAAGGAAATCTGGTCAAGCCGGGCTTCAAATCATTTGTTGGCAATTATGAATTCCCGGTTCGTTACGGACTGACCGCCGGCGAGGTGGCTATGATGGCCAATGATCAGATGAAATGGGGGGCCGAGCTTCATGTCGTGCCTCTGGAAGGCTGGCAGCGCACCATGTCCCTGCCGGATACCGGGTTGACCTGGGTGCATCCTTCAATGGGCATCCCCCGTTATGAGACGGCGCTGTTGTATGTCGGCACTTGCTTGTTCGAGGGCACCAATTGCTCTGAAGGGCGTGGTACAACCTTTCCGTTTGAGATGATTGGCGCTCCCTTTATTCAGGCGGAAGCTCTTGCTAAGGAGATGAACGCCAGGGGGCTACCCGGGGTTCGCTTCCGTCCGGTTCATTTCAAGCCAACCGCCTCCAAGCATCAAGGGAAGCTGTGCGGCGGCGTGCAGATCTATATTACCGATATTCATGCCTTGAAGCCACTTGAGGTAGGGGTGCACCTGTTGTTTGCAATCAGGGATCGGTTTGAGGAATTTTGCTTCTTGCCACCGATGAAGGAGGGCTCGCGTCCATTTATCGATCTGCTGGGCGGAGACAGCGTATATCGTACCGAGAACATCCAGGCCAAGCCGTTGCTGGAGCAGTTTGCCGAGGAGAGTGGGCAATTTGCCAGAACGAAGCAGGCTTATCATTTATACCGCTAGCAGCGAGGGGGAAGGTAAGCGTATGGAGAGAACGCTAGAGCAAATGTGCCTCAAGGAGAAGATTGGTCAGATGTTCGTGGTCGGCTTCCATGATACCGAGCTGACGGCGGAGTATAAGGAACTGGTGAAGCAGGACAAGGTAGGCAATGTTATCTTGTTCTCGCACAATATTGAGCATAAAAGGCAGCTCGGCAAACTTACTGCCGAATTGCAGAGATGTTTCTTGGAGCATACAGGTATCCCGGGCTTTGTGACGATTGATCAGGAAGGGGGCCGGGTAACCCGGCTGCCCAGGGATGCGACCCATGTCCCCGGGGCCATGGCCATCGCTTCCTCGGGACGGCCGGAAAATGCTTATGCGGCGGGCAGAATAACCGCCAGAGAACTGATGGCGCTGGGCATTAACTTCAACCTTGCTCCGGTGATGGATGTGAACAGCAATGCGCTGAATCCTGTGATCAATGTCCGCTCCTATGGCGAGGATGTGGATACGGTAGCGACCTATGGCGTCCAAATGATGAGAGGGCTGATGGACGAAGGGGTGATGTCCTGCTTGAAGCATTTTCCCGGCCATGGGGATACAGAGGTAGACTCCCACCTCGGCTTGCCGATCATCGGCAAATCTCTGGAGGAATTGGAACGGCTTGAGCTGCTGCCTTTCCAGGCAGGGATAGCCCGGGGGGCGGAAGCCATCATGATCGCTCATATTCTGTTCCCGCAAATTGAGCCTGCGGGTGTTCCGGGTACGATGTCTCGTCAGATCGTGACCGGTCTGTTGAAGGAGCGGCTGGGTTTTACAGGACTGGTGCTGTCGGACTGCCTGGAGATGGAGGCGATCAAGCATTATTATGGTACGGCCCAGGGCGCTCTGGGGGCGATCCAGGCCGGGGTGGAGCTGGTATTCGTCAGTCATACGCCGGCGACCGCACGCGAGGCGATGCGCTTGATTGAAGAAGCGGTGGCAACGGGAGAGCTGGATGAAGCGGTTATTGATGCGGCAGTGGCGAAGATCTTAAAGTATAAAGCGAAATATGCGGGCATACAAAAGCCGGATGAGGAGGTCGTGGGCAGCGAGCAGCATCGCCGCGCCAATGAGCTGATGCGGCTGGAGACGATTAGCCTTGTCCGCGGAGAAATCCAGCCTGTTGCGGTCGGTAGTAAGCACGCGCTTTTTGTTGGCCCGGCAGCTTACCGTACCGATTTGGCCTCCAGCGCGGTGGATGGTAGCTATGGGTTCGCTCCCTATATGGGGCAGTACTTTCAGACCAAATATGAGACAATCGCCATTGACCTCGATGAGCAGCAGGTGTCTGCGGTGCTGCGCCGGGCTGTGGGCTGCCAGCAAGTAATTATGGGCTTGTTTAATGCCCGGGAGCATCCGGGCCAGCTTAACCTTGCCCGACAACTATTGAAGACTGGATGTCATGTCACAGTTATCGCCCTTGGACAGCCTTATGATTTGGGTATAATTGAGGGGGATTTGTGTGCGCTGGCCGCCTTTGATTATTCCCCGGAGACATTTCGCGCCTTGGCTGTCATGTTGAGCGGCCAGGCTACGCCAATGGCCAGGATTAAGATTCGGCTCTAGTCAACGGGTCAATCAAGATAAATGAAGGGGATGCCAGCTTATGACCTATCTCGTTGGAGTGGATGGAGGCGGGACCAAAACGGCGGTAATCATCGCCAGCGACAAGGGAGAAGAGCTCACGCGGTTTACAGTGGGACCTATCAATTATAATGGCGGTGACCCTGATTCTATCTCCGCCTCCTTTACGGAGATGTTTCGCCAAATTACGTTGTATTGCGGCCATTTGCAGCTAGTGGACCATCTTTGTATAGGAGCCGCTGGAATAAGCAATCCATCTGTCCGCAGTTTGCTGGAGCAGCAGGCAAGGGACTGTGGTTATGCTGGACCGCTTACGATTACCGGTGACCAGGAGACCGCTTTGTACGGAGCGCAAAACAGACTGCAGGGCATTATTCTGATTGCCGGTACAGGCTCCATTTGTTTTGGCGTTAACGAACAGGGACAGCAGCATCGCACCGGTGGCTTTGGTCACCTGATTGATGATGAAGGCAGCGGGTACAGCATTGGGCGTTATCTCCTTGCTTTGCTGGTGCAGTCTGCAGATGGCAGAATCAAGGATACCGTTGTTCCTGAACTGGTTTATCAGCAGCTGGGGATGACTACGGTACAGGAGGTTATCGGCTTTGTGTACGATAAGGGAACAACAAAGAAGGATATTGCCCGGCTAGCGCCGATTCTGACGACGGCATGCGAGCAGGGGGATGCACAGGCGCTAAGGCTGGCGGAACAAAGTGCAGCCAGTTTGTATGAGCTGATTGTCCCCGTCATCGAGCGGCTGGCGCTGGGGGAAAGTCCTATTGCCATGGCTGGGAGCGTCTTGCAGAAGTCCCGGTTTGTCCAGGAAGGGCTGGAACGTAGGCTGGCGCTAGGCTATCCGCAAACCCGGCTGATGATGCCGGTCAAGGATGCGGCCTACGGCGCTGTAATATTGGCAAAATTCAAATTGTGGGGAAAGTAGGTTTCACAATGTCTGAAGTGTTCAAATGATTAACGGCTGATTGCTTCTTCGGGGAGTCCGGTCAGCTGTTAACAACCCCATAGTCTAAAACGCTATTATTCATTATGATAGGGAGAACAGATGATGGGGGAGAATTAACATGAATTATTGTATAGGTGAGTTTTCTTCACTGCTGGGGATATCCAGAGATACGCTGAGATTATACGAGAAGCATGATATCGTTAAACCGATGAAGGACGAGCATAACAATTACCGTTACTTTAGCGATTTGGATGCCAGAGATATGCTCATGAGCCGGTGGTACCGCAGCCTGCAGATTCCTTTACAGGACGTAGCTCAGTTGATCAAGGAATCTCCTATGGAGAAGATTCTTGCTAGCGTCGAGCAGAGTAGAAACCAGCTAGCTGAGGATATTCGTCGAAGCACTATGCTGCTGGGCAAGCTTGATGAATTGGCCAAGGAAATCCAAGACATCGAAGGAAGCCTTTGGCAATGTAAGCTGAAGGCAAGACCTGGATTATATCGGATTCAACAGACCGATAAAAATAACTTGCTGGATACCAAGGGCATCGAGGAGGTTATCAATACATTAATGGAATGGCTGCCTTATACGTTCTATTGCTTTTGTATTGAGCGGGAGACCTTCATTTCGGAATCCTTTAGCCTGGATTATGGGTGGGGCCTGACCATCTCTGAGGAGGATGTAAAGTTACTGAATATTGAGCTTGAAAAGAGGATGCTGGAATATATTCCACCTTCCGCATGCTTGTCTGCGGTTATTCTGTCACCCAGCCAGGAGCATTTTACGAAGGACATTCTCCAATTCATGATTGATGCTCTGGAAGAGCAAGAGCTCACCGTGGCTGGTGATGTGACTGGCAGATTGATGTTCACTGAGAAGCGGGATGGAGTCAAGCGCTCTTATCTTGAGATATTGATTCCTGTGAATCAGGTTAGTGATGATCTTGGTTGAACATTCTATTGACCTTGGTGTTAGACCAAGGTTTATGCTTTGAACAGAAGCCAAGCTTTATCTGAATACATGTGAAAATAATCACATTTTGGGGCTTCAATAAGCAATAGGGGGAGAAAGGCCATGCACAGCAAAGGGATGACCAAGGTGCTTTTGCTTACATTCTGCATGATACTGATCGTATCTGCGCTTAGCGGATGTATGGGCAGCAAGCAAGGCGAAGGGAACTCTGGTTCCTCAGCAGCGTCTTCATTCAAGGCAGGAACCTATATGGGGGAAGCAGAGGGTAAAGACGGTACAATCAAAGTAGAAGTTACCATGGAAAAAGCTGATGAAATCAAGGATATCCAGATCGTAAGCCAAACAGAAACGGAAGGACTGGGGGATTCTGCTCTAAATAAGATGAAGGAGCAAATTTTATCCCATCAAACACTGGTCGTGGATGCTGTCAGTGGAGCCAGCTTGTCAAGTCAAGCATTGCTTAGCGCGGTGGAGGATGCCGTGAAGAAAGCGGGCGGCGATTTGACTGCCTTGAAGAGTGAGGGCGTCAAGAAGGCGGGCGAAGGCAAAACGGAGCAACTGCAGGCCGACGTTGTTGTCGTTGGTGCAGGCGCTTCCGGCGTATCCGCAGCGGTTACTGCGGCGGACAAAGGAGCCAAGGTAATCATCATCGAGAAGACAGCCGTTATAGGTGGTGCCAGCAACCTGTCTTGGGCGGGTAAATTCTACAATTCCTCCGCCGCGGTAGAAGGTGGTTTGAAGGTTAATGTGGAGAAGGAAATTGCCGATTGGATCGTGAACAACCACTGGCGGGTGGACGCAGCCAGCCTGCGTCAATATGTAACCAAATCAGGAGATACTTACGATTGGCTGAAGAGCAAGGGGTATGTCACCTCGTTCAAGAATGTTGGCGGAGAACAGCTTCATGTGCTGCCCGCTTATGAGACTCGCGAAGAAACGCTTCGCAAGATGCTGGCCAGCTCTGTGGAGCAAGGTGGGGGACAGGTCATTACGGAAACCACTGCCAAGAAGCTCATCACAAATGCTGATGGTGTGGTAACTGGCGTCGTTGCAGAGAAAGCGGATGGAACAACCCTGGAAATTTCAGCCAAGAGCGTTGTGATGGCGACGGGGGGATATGCCGGCAATAAGGAAATGGTCAAGGAAGCCTTTGGTTTTGAAGGTGTTAACGGCGGACTTGGTCAAAATATTGGCGAAGGCCTGAAAATGGCCTGGGAAGCGGGCGCTAAAGTTCCGGATAATTTCGGCGGACAAATGCTGCACCAAACGTTGGCAAGAGCAACAAGCAATTTGAAGAAAGAGTATCCATCGTTTGAAGCAAGCTATCCGATGATGCTCAGCTACTTGCCGACATTGATGAATGTGGGCCCATCCGGCGCCCGTTTTAGAGACGAAACGGCGACCTTGACAGCGGTAGCTGCGGCGAATACCAGCGCCTTCAATGGACCTTATCATCTGGTCATTGTTTCACAGTCTCAGCTAAAGGCGCTGGAGAGTCAGGGGATGAATGGCGTTAAAGCACCACGTCTGCCGGGAATGCCTCCTGAGTTCTATGCTGATTTTGCGGATCAATTTAAATTGGACACTCCATGGAAGAATGTAGTGAATGTGTTCGAGACGATGGTCAAGAACGGGGACGGCTACAAGGGCAACACTATAGAAGAACTGGCTCAAAATGCTGGTATGGATGCGGAAGTATTCAAGAATGCATTCGAGCAATATGCAAAAGCTACACAAACCGGGGTAGACAGCGAATTTGGCAAGTCCAAGGAATACCTGCAACCTATGGGCGAAGGACCTTACTATGCAGTGATTGCCGAAATCAATAACCTGGGGTCTGTCGGCGGCTTGCTGGTGAACACCAAATTCCAGGTGCTGAATGATAAGCGGATACCGGTCAAAGGCCTTTATGCAGTAGGTTTGGAGTCTGAAGGTGTATTGTTTAACGATACTTATGTAGGCAACGGTGTAGGTATTGGTTATTCCTTTACATCCGGGCGTCTTGGCGGCGAGAGTGCGGCTGCCGATGCTTTAGGCAAGTAGCATTAAAGTGTTAGAAGGAACAGGATAAAGAGGAGCTGTGCCTGATCGGAATGTATTCCGTCAGGCGTGGCTCTTTTTTTGCGTCCTTCTGGGTTTAGAAGATAACAGGCCAATTCTGAGCATGATGTTTCTCATGCTTCGAAGTGTGGTGAACAATACAGGGCCTACGGGCGATATGGGCTTACACTCGCTGTTTCAGCTCCATATCGGCCTTCTGGCAACTTATTCACCACGCTTTTAGACGTATGTACGCAAAATACGAGTCATATAGTAAAGGGACAGTGAATTCGGTGGAGCGGAGGCGAAGGGCATGGATAGTGTGGTGAGGGCCAATATGAAAATTTCCGATTTTCAGACGAAGGATGTCATTAATGTGGTAGATGGGAAGCGGCTTGGTCACATCAGCGATTTGGAGCTGGATTTGCGGCAAGGGGTGATCGAGGCTATTGTGGTCCCTGCAGGAGCCAAATTTATGGGATTGTTTGGCGGTGGCAGTGATTTAATCATTCCATGGAGAAACATTGTTAAAATTGGTTCTGATGTAGTGCTGGTGAAGATGGAGGAGGCAAGGGAGCCCAAAGGGGGGGCCTACGATACCACGGTATATATTGACCGGGATGGAAAGGCGGAACGGCGGGGGTAGAGGCGAAACTGGCCCGACTTTATGGTAAACTGTCCTTAAAGAGGTAGTTCAAAAAGTCGTCTTCCCAGGACGAAGCTGTTATCAATAAATCATAATTTCAATAATCTTGACCAGGAGATGGATGATGGAACCGTTTATTAGCAATCCTAATCAAAAGCAGCCGGAGCGGTTTGAACTTCGCTCCTGGAGCTTATTAATGCCTGAGCTGAGCGTAGGCTTTACCGGAAAGTCTGGCGGGGTCGGAGAGGTCCCTTATAATCAATTAAATCTTGCTTACCATGTAGGAGATAATCCTGTACATGTGCTGGAGAACCGGCGCCTTCTGGCCGAGGCGCTGGGCTTTGCGCCCGAGGCATGGACCTGCGGAGAACAGGTTCACGGGACGAACATTGCTGTGGTACGCTCCGGGGATGCTGGGCGGGGCTACCTGAGCCGTCAGGATGCTTTCCAGCAAACCGACGGACTCCTCACCGATGTTCCCGGCGTGCTGCTTACTTCCTTCTATGCCGATTGTGTTCCCCTATATTTTGCGGACCCTGTACAGCGGGTTGTCGGACTGGCTCATGCTGGTTGGAAAGGCACAGTAGCGGGGATGGCAAGTGCAATGGTGTCCAGAATGGAGCAGGAGTTTGGCAGTCGACCAGCGGATATTCGCGTGGCCCTAGGACCAAGCATTGGGGAATGCTGCTATGAAGTGGATGAGAAGGTCATGGCGCAGGCACGGCTAGCGCTGCCACCAGAAGAGGACGGAATAACGGAGTCGGAATGGTGCTCTCCCTCTGTTCATGAAGGAAAAACAATGCTGAACTTGAAAGAAATGAATCGAATCATTATGATTAAAGCAGGAATATTGCCGACTCATATCGAATGTACAACGTGGTGTACAAGCTGCCATCCTGAAATTTTCTTCTCATACCGCAAGCAAAATGGGGTGACAGGAAGGATGGCCAGCTGGATTGGCATGAAAGAGAGGTGATCCTTTCGTTGTCGCTGAAGGAACAGATTAAGCAGGTGGAAGAGCGAATTCAGGCGGCTTGCGAGCGCAGCGGACGAAGACGCGAGGACGTGCATATTGTAGCCGTTACCAAGTACGTGTCATCGGACTTAACCCGCGCGGTCCTGGAGGAAGGAATAACCCATATTGGAGAGAACCGCCCTCAGCACGCTGTGCCGAAGTGGGAAGCGCTTGGTGGACAGGGCGTATGGCATTTCATCGGCCATTTGCAGAGCAGAAAGGTCAAAGATGTCATCGGTAGATTTCAATATATTCATTCGCTAGACCGGATTTCTCTGGCGAGTGAGGTGGAGAAGCGGGCCAAGGGGTTGAATACTACAGTCTCGGCCTTTGTACAGGTTAATGTATCCGGAGAGGCTTCCAAGCAGGGAATTGCGCCGGAAGCTGCAGCGGATTTCTTGAGAGAAATGGCAGCTTATCCTCACATCAAGATCATTGGTCTCATGACGATGGCTCCGATTGAGGATGATCCGGAGCTGACGAGACCCGTGTTTCGCAGACTTCGCAAATTGCGTGACGAGTTGAACGATCTGAGTATCATGGATGAACCGCTAACCGAACTGTCAATGGGAATGTCAGGCGATTTTGAGGTAGCGATTGAGGAAGGGGCAACATGGGTGCGTCTAGGGACCATTTTAGTGGGGAAAGGGGAAGAGATGACATGGGAGTCATGAACCGGTTTATGAATTATCTGGGGCTGCAGGAAGAAGAGGAAGTTGTGGAGCGCGAGCGTTTCTCCGATGCTGAGGAAGATACGGAACTTGAAACCCCAAGCTTTGAATCCCGTAAAAATCAGAGAGGAAATAACGTTGTGAGCATTCACTCCCAGAAGAATGTGAAGGTTATTCTCTATGAGCCTCGTTCCTATGATGAGGCACAGGAAATTGCTGATCATTTGCGTTCGCACCGATCGGTTGTTGTCAATTTGCAACGGGTGCGCAATGATCAGGCTATGCGTATTATCGATTTTCTGAGTGGAACGATCTATGCGCTTAGCGGCAGTATTTCCAAGATAGGCGGAAATATCTTTCTATGTACGCCCGACACAGTTGAAATTGAAGGGTCAATTACGGAAATACTAACCGAGGATCCTGACTATAACAGAATGAGGTGAAGACTGCTTGATAGGGACTATCAATTCTATCGTACTAGTGCTTTACAATATCTACTTCTACATGATTTTAGTCTATATCCTGATGTCCTGGGTTCCGAACGCTCGCGAAAGTTTCATTGGCGAATTGCTTGGAAAGCTGGTTGAGCCTTATTTGGCTATATTCCGGCGCTTTATTCCTCCGATTATGGGAGCCATTGATATTTCCCCGATCGTGGCCTTGTTTGTGTTGCGCCTGGCTGTAGATGGGTTGCTGAGCGTGCTGTACTTTATCATCAGGTAACGTGAATTTGATGAGAACAGAACTATATGAGCATTTTAGTCCAGAAGAACGTCCCTTTGTTGACCGTGCATGGGAGTGGGTGGTCAATGCGGGGGAATACCATGAGGTCAAACGCAGCGATTTCCTTGATCCAAGACAGGGATACATCTTGGAATCCTTAGCCAATCGTCATCCGGATGTCGTTATTCGCCTGGATGGCGGCTATGAAGGTGCTGAACGATGCCGGGCATTGATAGCCCCTGATTATCGCGATCTTAGTGGAGAATCGATGGGAATGAAAGTGCTGGCAGTAACTTCGGGGGACCAAAAGTTCCAAACTCTTCAGCATGGTGATTATTTGGGTTCAATTTTGGGCTTGGGACTAAAGCGGGACAAAATTGGTGATATTCATGTGCTGGAGGATGGCTGCCATGTGGTGGTGGCGGAAGAGATTGCTTCATTTGTTCAGCTTCATCTTCGTCAGGTGCACCGTGTAGGGGTAATGACAGATATTCTGGAGCTAAACGAGCTAAGAAGGGTAGAGAAGGAGCTAGAGCCGCTGGACTTGACGGTGGCTTCCTTAAGGTTGGATGGCATTGCCAGCGACGTGTTCCGGCTCAGTCGCAACAAGGTACTGCTTCCAATCAAGGCGGGACGCTGCCGGGTGAACTGGCGTGTTGAGGAGGACCCCTCCAAGCCGCTTAAGGCAGGAGATATCGTCGCACTGCAAGGATTTGGTCGTTTTAAGGTGCTTGAGGTAGATGGATTGACCAAAAAAGGGAGACATCGTGTCAAAATCGGTAAATTTGTGTGATTGGCTTTGCAGGAGATGGTGAATTCTTGTCGAATAAGTATAGTTCAAACTATCTGTTGCCACATAGATATGGATAATGACCGCGTCTTCCCCTTGCGGGAGGTGCCCGAAAATTATAGGAGGTGGGGATCATGCCATTAACGCCGTTAGATATACATAACAAAGAGTTCTCCAGACGAATTCGCGGTTATGACGAAGATGAAGTCAATGAATTTCTTGATCAGGTCATTAAGGACTATGAAATTGTGATTCGTGAGAATAAAGAGCTTCATAATCAATTGCTGGCTGTACAGGAGAAGCTGGATCACTTTGCCACGATTGAAGAAACATTGAGCAAGACAATTATTGTGGCTCAGGAAGCTGCTGATGAGGTCAAGAATAATGCCAAGAAGGAAGCACAGCTTATTGTGAAGGAAGCGGAGAAGAATGCCGACCGGATCGTGAACGAGTCTCTAGCGAAGTCGCGCAAGGTGGCCCTGGAGGTTGAAGAGCTTAAGAAGCAGGCATCTATTTACAGAGCACGGTTCCGCACACTGGTAGAAGCTCAGCTTGATTTGCTTTCCAGCGACGGATGGGATACGCTGGATACCCGTGAGCATGCGGCAGATAAAGGTCGGGAAGTACCGGAGTTATACTAAGCTTGATAAGTAACATTAATAAATGCCATTTGCCCGCTTATCGAAGGAAGAGGCAAATGGTTTTTTGTTAGGATAGGGACTCATTGACATGCACGCACCAAATGCGTTATAACTATGTACATAATGTACTTGAATAGGTTAAACATTTGATGATGGGAACCAGTACACCGTGATTTTGTTCTCCAGAGAGTTGGCGATTTGCTGAAAGCCAATGTTCAAAGCGCGAGTGGAAGATCATCCCGGAGAAGCCAAGCTGAAATATCAAGTAAGCTTTGCCGGCTGTCGGCCGTTATCCCGACCCCATATGAAGCGTATGGGATCAAGGTGTCATGTTCGCTTGAAGCACATCCTCATTTTTATGAGGTGCTCTATACGTTCATGGAACAAGGGTGGTAACGCGAGCCAGGTCTCGTCCCTTTTGGGGCGGGGCTTTTTTTGTTTTTTCTATGTAAACAAGTGAAAGGAAGCGAAAACATGAAGAAAGTGGATGTCAAAGAACATGCGCGTACGCGCGACCTGCGGATTTTGGACAAATGGAATCGGGAGAACACGTTCAAGCGGAGCATTGAGAATCGAAAGGGCCGCCCTAACTTTGTATTTTATGATGGGCCGCCTACGGCCAACGGCTTGCCGCATATCGGTCATGTGCTGGGACGCGTTATCAAGGACTTTATAGGCCGCTACCAAACGATGAAGGGCTACCGGGTTGTTCGTAAAGCGGGCTGGGATACGCATGGCTTGCCGGTTGAGCTTGGGGTTGAGAAGGAACTGGGCATTTCCGGGAAGCAGGAGATTGAGAAATATGGCATTGAAGCCTTCGTCAAAAAGTGCAAGGACAGCGTGTTTGGCTACGAAAAGCAATGGCGTGAGTTCACCGAAGCAATTGCATATTGGGCAGATCTGGATGACCCTTATATTACCCTTAATAACAGCTACATTGAGAGCGTCTGGAACATCCTGGCGACGATTCATGATAAGGGCCTGCTATATCGCGGGCATCGGGTCAGCCCATATTGCCCATGTTGTCAAACGTCCCTAAGCTCCCATGAAGTTGCACAGGGCTACGAGGACGTGAAGGATCTCAGTGCTACCGCCAAGTTCAAGCTTCACGGTACAGGCGAATACGTATTGGCCTGGACAACAACCCCTTGGACATTGCCAGCTCACGTAGCGCTGGCGATGAATCCGGAGATGGAATATGCCAAGGTTCAGCAAGCGGATGGCGTGTACATCGTTGCCAAAAATTTGGTGGAGAAGGTGATGAAGGGCGACTATACGGTATTGTCGACTCATCTGGGAACCGAGTTTATTGGCAAAACCTACACTCCGCCGTTTGGCTACATCAAAGCCGACAAGATCAACGTCATCGTAGGCGCTTCGTTCGTTACGGATGCCAGCGGTACGGGGATCGTGCATATGGCGCCTGCTCATGGTGAGGATGACTATCGCGTCTGCCGCGAGAATGGCATCAGCTTCGTCAGTGTGGTGAACGGGCAAGGCCGATACACGGAAGAGGTGACCGACTTTGCCGGACGCTTCGTGAAGGATTGCGATCTGGATATTGTGAAGATGCTGTCGGAGCAAGGTCTTCTCTACAGCAAAGAGAAATACGAGCATAGCTACCCCTTCTGCTGGCGCTGCAAATCACCGCTGCTCTACTATGCGATGGAGAGCTGGTTTATTGAGACAACGGCAGTGAAGGATCAATTGATTGCCAACAACAATGCTGTAGAATGGTATCCGGAGCATGTGCGTGAAGGACGCTTCGGTAAATTTCTTCAAGAATTGGTCGATTGGAACATTAGCAGGAACCGTTATTGGGGGACTCCGCTTAATGTGTGGGTATGTTCGGATTGTGGAGAACAATTCGCCCCGCACAGCTTGCAGGAGCTTCGTGAACATGCCGTAGGCGAGGTCAGCGAGGACCTTGAACTGCATAAGCCTTATGTAGATGAAGTTAAAGTACATTGTCCGCATTGCGAGAGCGGCGTGATGACTCGTACAAGCGAAGTTATTGATGTGTGGTTCGATAGTGGGTCGATGCCGTTCGCACAGCATCACTATCCATTTGAGAATAAGGAGACCTTCGAGGAGCAATACCCGGCCGACATGATTTGCGAAGGAATCGATCAGACGCGCGGGTGGTTCTACAGCTTGCTCGCCATATCTACTTTATATACCGGCAAAGCACCGTACAAAGCGGTTATCGCCACAGGGCATGTGTTGGACGAAAATGGGCAAAAGATGTCCAAATCCAAAGGGAACGTGATCGATCCCTGGGATATCATCAACGAGTTTGGTACGGATGCATTCCGCTGGGCTTTATTGTCTGATAGTGCTCCATGGAACAGCAAGCGATTCTCGAAGGGAATCGTGGGCGAGGCCAAATCAAAGGTAATGGATACATTGGTCAATACCCATGCTTTCCTGACACTGTATGCGGGTATTGACGGCTACAAACCGGAGGAGCATCCTTATCGTCCATCCACCAATAAACTGGACCGTTGGATTCTTTCTCGGTTAAATAGTCTGATTCCTGTTATTGATAAAGGACTTGCGGTTAATGATTATGTAAATGCTGCACAAGCTATTGAAGGTTTCGTCGATGAATTGAGCAACTGGTATATCCGTCGTTCCCGGGACCGTTTCTGGGGCAGCGGCCTGGGTGAGGATAAGGTATCGGCTTATCAAACACTCATTCATGTATTGCTCACTGTCTCGAAGCTGATTGCTCCGTTTGCGCCGATGATCGCCGAGGATATCTTTACGAACCTCAGGGGTGGGGAGAGCGTGCATTTTGCGGATTATCCGCAGCCGGATGAGGCCTTGATCGATTTGGAGCTGGAGCAGGATATGGAAAGTGCGCGGCAAATTGTCGAGCTTGCTCGTAATGTACGCAACGAAAGCGGCATTAAGACACGCCAGCCTTTGTCCAACTTGATTGTCTCCATGGATCGTCATTTTGCGGTTGAGGAATATGAGGAAATTATCAAGGAAGAAATTAATGTCAAAGTCATCGATATCGAGCATAGCGACAGCGGCTTTGTTGATTTCACCTTGAAGCTCAATTTGAAGGTGGCTGGCAAAAAGTATGGCAAAAATGTTGGATTTTTGCAGGGCTATCTGAAGGGACTTGCGGCTGAGCAGACTCGGGCGATTGTGGATCAGGGGCAATTCTCCATTGTATCTCCGGAAGGTGAGGAGTTAACAGTAACGGCAGAAGAACTGCTGATCGAAAAGCAAGCCAAACCGGGCTTTGCTTCAGCTTCGGGCTATGGATTGACGGTGGCGCTCAACACGGATATCACTCCTGAATTAGAGCAAGAGGGCTGGGTTCGCGAAGTGGTGCGCGCCGTGCAGGATACTCGCAAGAAGCTTGACTTGGCCATAGAGAAGCGCGTTCGGCTTACCCTGGATGTAGATGATGAGTTGAAGGAAGCTATCCAAGCCTTTGAACATGTATTGCGGGAAAATGTATTGGTGAATGAGCTGACGTTCGGGGAGGCGGAAGGAAAACCGGAAACGGCTGATCTTGGCCAGAAATCGATCCGGCTGTGGATTGATTGATGCTTAGCCTGTAACGACGTGCTGCTGGGCTGCATGGGTCTGTTTCAGATGGAACATAATAGATAGAGGTTGTTCAAAAGTCGTCTTTTGATCACGAAATAACACACACTAGAAGTAACACGCACTAACGTGCTATAAGTGTGCAAATGAGCCTGGGTAAATCTCTGCATAGCAGAAATCCCGGCTCGTTTGCGCTAATAAAGAGAAAATCTTGCGGCCATAATGGGGAGGGGAGCTAATGACTCGCAGTCAACAAACACCTATCGAACCACCAGCCGAATACCCGGAAAATCCTGAAGAGCAAATGAATGCGATATACCGCCTGACGTTAAAATGGACCCGACAATTGGAGAAATCGCGAATTGTTGAATATACCGAACTGCTGAATCGGCCCTGGCGTCTTATTTGGCTGAACCTGTTATCCGGTACAGCCCGGGGCGTAGGCATTGCCATTGGATTCACCTTTTTTGCGGCCACAATTATTTACATGCTCCAGATTCTAGGCGCACTTAATTTACCCATTATTGGTGATTACATTGCTGATATTGTGCGTATTGTGCAAAGACAGCTTGAGCTTGATTATTAGTGAAGGATTATTCCAATGAGTCTTCGCTTTCCAAGTGTTCTTCCTCATTCATATACTGGCGATAAGCGTGATTACGATAAAAGCAGGCATGCTGACCATAAATATCGGTGGCAACAAAGCTCTCATAAGGCTCTACGAACCCCTCTAACTCAGTGGGGCTTTCGTTCTCAAGCTCATTGTAATCCGCCATATCCGAGCTTTCGATGATGGCGGGAACGCCAGATGTGCCAAAGCGCTCCAGGGCCTGCCAGGTATCTTCACCATCAAAGCCATTTTGGTCATCCCGATCATCCAGGTTCGTTCGTCCAAATGAAGGAGCCAAAACAGTCTCCTCCACTGGACGGCTGGCGGAAACTGAGGTTTGCGGACTATGTTCCAGGCAATATGCCGTTTCAGGGATAGCTTCGAGACGTTCAAATTTGATGGGGCTACCACAGACAGTACAAGTACCGTAGTCTCCATTCGCGATTCGCTGCAGGGCATTCTCGATTCGGGCAAGGTGCAATTGCTGGTGTTCGGCCAAAGCCAGATCCTTGCCGCGTTCGTACACTTCGGAGCCAAGGTCGGCAGGATGGTTATCAATGACGCTTAGTTCATCCGTTTGATCGCGCAGGGAGCTTTCCAATCCATAACTTTTGTCTTCCCGCTCTTGATGTATGAGGGATTCGCGGGCTTGGGTCAGCTTTGCGGCCAGCTGTTCCAGTTGAGTTGCTGTTAAATGAGTCATAGCTTGCTGCTCCTTTCCTTATGTCTACGCCTATTTTGCGCAAAATTAAGACGAAATACCTAAGGAAAAACCTTTCGTGCATGGACGGGCCAATTCCCGCTGTGCTACAATAAACAAGGCTTGAACGTGGAACATCCTGCCGCTTCAGGCGGACAGGAAATGAAAAACGAGGTGACTTGCCGCGTGGTATATTTCTTGATTGCATTGATTGTGTTTCTGATTGATCAGGGAACAAAATACTTGATCGCAACCCGTTTGACCATCGGAGAGCAAATTCCGGTCATCGGGGATTTCTTTCTGATTACGTCCCATCGGAACCGAGGTGCTGCATTTGGCATTTTGCAAGATCAGCGTTGGTTTTTTATCGTAATAACCACTGTAGTTGTGATCGGAATTATTTGGTATTTGCAAAAAGTGAAGAAGCAGCCTAACAAGCTGCTGCCCACGGCGCTATCTCTCGTGTTGGGGGGGGCCATCGGCAATTTCCTGGATCGGGCGATAAGCGGCGAAGTGGTGGATTTTCTCCAGTTCAATTTCGGCAGCTATACCTTTCCGATCTTCAATGTGGCGGACTCCTGTATTGTGGTGGGCGTAGCCTTGATTATACTGGATTCGTTGATGGAAATTCGCCGAGAGAAGCAAATTGCGGCGGCACAGCAAGATCATGAGGAGAAGGTATGAATTCAAGTAAGCCATATGAAGCAGAAGCAGATGAGCAGCTGGAATGGGTAGCTAGTCCTACTGATGCTAAGGAACGAATTGATAAATATGTAAAGCAGCAATTGGGCGAAGAGGTATCCCGCAGTCAAATTCAATTATGGATTGAGGCGGGAAATCTCATGGTTAACGGAGCTTCTGTGAAAACTAATTATAAGCTGAGTCCAGGAGATATTATCTGCTTGACGGTGCCCGAACCTGAAGCAGTAGAGATTGTACCGGAGGATATACCACTGGATATTTACTATGAAGATCGGGATGTAATCGTAGTCAACAAGCAGCGGGGCATGGTTGTGCATCCCGCACCAGGACATGCCTCCGGGACTTTGGTGAACGCGCTGATGTTCCATTGCCGTGATTTGTCTGGGATCAACGGGGAGTTGCGCCCGGGAATCGTGCACCGGATCGACAAGGATACCTCGGGGTTGATTATGGCCGCCAAGAACGATAAAGCTCACGCTTCACTGGCGGCTCAATTAAAGGCGCATTCCGTGACGAGAAAATACTTCGCACTGGTGCATGGCCATGTGAGCCATGATCAGGGCACGGTGGATGCGCCGATTGGACGAGACCCGCATGACCGTAAGATGTATACCGTGATTGAGCGGAACAGCAAGCCCGCGATTACCCACTTCCAGGTTGTTGAACGCTTGGGGGATTATACCTTGCTGGAGCTGAAGCTGGAGACTGGCCGCACCCATCAAATTCGCGTGCATATGAAGTTTATCGGCCATCCGCTGGTGGGAGACCCATTGTATGGGCGAAGCAAGGGCATCAAGATGAATGGCCAGGCGCTGCATGCCGCGGTGCTGGGATTTGAACATCCCGAGGACGCACGGTATCTGGAGTATTCAGCTCCTATTCCAGAGGATATGGCAGCTTTATTAGTATCACTTAGAAATCGTTAATATAGCTTCTGAATGTGCATCTCCAGGAGACAGCCTAATCAAATAGTACAAACGATCAGGTGATTAATCCATTCAATATTAGTTCTGCTTCCTGCATATTTATATTGCGCAGATTTTTTATGATATGAAGGAGTGGAACTCTGAGATGAGTACGTTGAACGGGCAAGAAACTTACATTCAGCAGCAATTTGCCGAACGGATTGGCGGATCGAATTATGGCAAAGATACCGCTATTTATAAATTTGAGAAGATTAAACGGGCTAAGGCCGCGGCAAAAAAGGATTTTCCAGACGTTGAATTAATTGATATGGGCGTTGGTGAGCCTGACGATATGGCCGATGCCGGCATTGTGGCAAAATTGGCTGAAGAAGCGGCCAAACCGGAGAATCGCGGCTACGCTGATAATGGTATTCCGGAATTTAAGGAAGCTGCCGCCACTTATTTGCACAAGGTATTTGGCGTAGAAGGCATTGATCCGGTCACAGAGGTTGTGCATTCCATCGGTTCAAAGCCGGCAATCGCGATGCTTCCATCCTGCTTTATCAACCCGGGAGATATAACAATTATGACGGTTCCCGGGTATCCGGTCATCGGTACCCATACGAAGTATTTGGGGGGCGAGGTGTACACGGTTCCGTTGACAGAAGAAAATCACTTTCTCCCAGATCTGGATGCAATTCCGGCAGAGATTGCCTTGAAAGCTAAGCTGCTGTACCTGAATTATCCCAACAATCCCACAGGAGCAAGCGCTACGCCGGAATTCTTCGCCAAAGTAGTTGATTGGGCAAAGAAATATCATGTTATCGTTGTGCATGATGCTCCGTATTCAGCGTTAACCTATGACGGAGTAAAACCGCTTAGCTTTTTGTCTGTGCCCGGAGCGAAGGATGTGGGTGTCGAGCTTCATTCCTTGTCCAAGTCGTATAATATGACTGGCTGGAGAATTGGCTTTGTGGCGGGGAATCCGTTGGTCGTCAAGGCCTTTAGCGATGTCAAGGACAACAACGATTCCGGTCAATTCATTGCCATTCAAAAGGCAGGTGCCTACGGGCTTGAGCATCCGGAGATTACGGAGAAGATCGCCGCTAAATATTCCCGCCGGCATGAATTGCTTGTTGCTGCATTAAATGACTTGGGATTTACGGCCACGAAGCCCAAAGGCTCATTTTTCTTGTACGTAAAGATTCCAAGTGGTGTAGAGGGCGGTCCTGTGTTTGCCACGGCTGAGGACTTCTCTCAATATTTAATTCGTGAGAAATTAATCTCTACGGTGCCATGGGATGATGCCGGACATTATGTGCGCTTTTCTGTTACCTTTGTTGCGCATGGAGAAGAAGAGGAACGTCGTGTTATTTCGGAAATTAAACGCAGATTGGGCGAAGTGAAATTTACCTTTTAAGTGCGATTTTCAAGAAGTCAGGTTTACAGGACCGAGGCTTATGCTTCCGATGTGCGTTTTCTCAAAACGCTTTAGGTTGAATGAAGCTAGGGACGTAAGTAGCGGAGCTACACGTTTTCGCAGAAAACGACTTCGGAAGCAGGGGTACGTGAGCAACTGAAATGTCTCTGCAAGAAATATACTACAGAAGCAAACGCTTGGCCCGGGTGAATTCAAGATTCGATGTCGAATCTACTCCTTGGAACAGCTACGTCCTGGGATGACGACTTTTTGAACAACCTCTCTAAGTGTTAATGTTAAGCAGCTTGAGCTGTCTTCAAGGTTCTTGTTAAGACCTGAGGATAGCTCTTTTTTTGTTTAAGGGTTGTTTAAAAAGGCATTTTCTGATGACGAAATGATTCTGTTAGTGAAATGAGATAGGAAAGGTTGTTAATTCAGTCGGCCAAGCTCATTCTGTCCTAAAAATACTGTTGAATAAATATAACTTAAAACGTATAATTATTAGTGTTAAGTGAATTTATGATACTTACAGCTTACGGATATTTTCCGGCCAGGCGTCTTGACAGGCTAACCTCGTTCTGTCATAATTCATGTAAATCATAAGCACCTTTAATTCAGTCCCGTGAGGCTGGCAAGGTAACGTGAATGGGGAAATGGGGTAAACTACGCTCATATGCAGCGATTCTGCCCAAGACCCACATGACAGTCATGGAATTACTATGACTGAGGACTCCTTGCCTGAATCAGGCAAGGAGTCTTTTTTATGGTACGCCCAGCATGGGCGTCATCTCTAGGGTGAAAGTCCCGAGCGGGGGCTGGCAAGCGCCTACCGTTAGCCAAGGGCAAGGGTGTCCACCGTGAGGTGGAATCTGAAGGAAGCCGGAGGCAAAAGCACGGCCTGAGGTACACGAATCCAATTGGAGGCGGTCGCAGTCGGATGAGTCACCAATACATGACGAAATCCAAAGCTGCCAAGGGCTGTAGCCGTAGACTTGGGCAGGCACGGGCGGAAAGATGGCGTTCT
>NZ_KB895387.1 GCF_000374825.1 Paenibacillus sanguinis 2301083 = DSM 16941 | reverse complement strand
GTTTCGTATCCAGTTTTCAAGCGATTAAACGCTTGAATCGTTTGGTGGCGATGGCGGAGGGGTTCCACACGTACCCATCCCGAACACGACCGTTAAGCCCTCCAGCGCCGATGGTACTTGGACCGAAGGGTCCTGGGAGAGTAGGACGTTGCCAAGCGATTATATTCCCTGATAGCTCAGTTGGTAGAGCACTCGACTGTTAATCGAGTTGTCACAGGTTCGAGTCCTGTTCGGGGAGCCATCATGCTCTCATAGCTCAGTAGGTAGAGTGCATCCATGGTAAGGATGAGGTCACCGGTTCGATCCCGGTTGAGAGCTTCATTTACATAATAAGGCCCGTTGGTCAAGGGGTTAAGACACCTCCCTTTCACGGAGGTAACAGGGGTTCGAATCCCCTACGGGTCACCATTATTACTTCAAACCCAGATCGGAGGCTTAGCTCAGCTGGGAGAGCATCTGCCTTACAAGCAGAGGGTCGGGGGTTCGAGCCCCTCAGCCTCCACCATATGACTTTTATTGACGCGGGGTGGAGCAGCCCGGTAGCTCGTCGGGCTCATAACCCGAAGGCCGCAGGTTCAAATCCTGCCCCCGCAACTTATCCCCAAAAAGTGAAGAATGGCCTTGTAGCATATTCCGATTACTTTCCGGGGAGCCCAGATAACCTAGTGTGGAGCCGTGGTGTAGAGGCCTAACATGCCTGCCTGTCACGCAGGAGACCGCGGGTTCGAATCCCGTCGGCTCCGCCATTATTGTTTACATTTTCTACATCCTGATAAGGGATGGTCGTACTTTGTACGAGCCATTAGCTCAGTTGGTAGAGCACCTGACTTTTAATCAGGGTGTCGAAGGTTCGAGTCCTTCATGGCTCACCAGTTTTCTTTGTTATTTTGCGGACGTGGCTCAGCGGTAGAGCATCGCCTTGCCAAGGCGAGGGTCGCGGGTTCGATTCCCGTCGTCCGCTCCATATGATATGCGCCCTTAGCTCAGCTGGATAGAGCGTTTGACTACGAATCAAAAGGTCAGGAGTTCGAATCTCTTAGGGCGCGTTTTACTCGCCGGTGTGGCGGAATTGGCAGACGCGCGCGACTCAAAATCGTGAGGGAAACCGTGGGGGTTCGAGTCCCTTCACCGGCATTAATGAAAAATCATGTATGAGGATTTAAAACTCAAACATGATTTTTTGTTTTTTCGCCAAGATGATATCTGAATTTGACATGGATGGCAAAGAAACTCCAAGTGCCAGGGTTTGAACCTGCGGATGAAGTTTTTATGCCCACTGTGATGAATAATATTTTGTCGTGTGAATAGAGGCGCATGTTCAATGTATATGGGGAACGTATCTTATTGGAATGATAAATTCAAAGTCAGAGGCCAGGAGTTAATGCAACCGGAAGGGTGTTTGGTTCATGATATGCCCTGTCTCCCCAAAAGCGGAATGGTTTTGGACTTGGCTTGTGGTGATGGTCGTAATGCGTTGTTTTTGGCTTCACATGGTTATAAAGTAACTGCAGTTGACTTCAGTAGTGTTGCTATTGAAAGGCTACAGCGGTTTGCTTTAAAAAAGCAATTAGCCATCAGCGTACTGCAAAGAAATCTATGTGTAGAAAAATCCTATTCTGATTTTGGAGTATTTGATCTAATAGTGTTAAATCACTATCGTTTAGAAGAGAATTTTTACCCTATTTTGGAACAGCATTTGAAAAAAAACGGAATCCTATGGGTAAATGGTTTTTATGAAGTACCAAAAGATAATCCTGATATTCAATATGAAGATTTAATGACTCCAACAGATTTTCATGGGTTAACTGGATTGACTTGTGAGGATGAGATAATTTATGAAATCGACAGGAAAAAATTTATCAGGTATATTTGGAGAAAGGACTTGCCAACAGAGTGAGCCTGCAGCTGTTTTGAGCGAGACACACTAGAAATAGCAAATTTGCATAGTTTGCTTTAATTGACATCTTGAAATGTGGTACATATTTATATAATTTTCTTTAAGGTAAATGGATAAGCCATGAAAACAACGACTACTGTACATCAACAGGGAGGCCAAGCATTAATGACCACAGTCACAGCATCAACCAAATTTTATATCAAAAACTACCCGAGACCTCAGTTTACTCGTAAGGAGTGGCTGGACTTAAACGGAGTTTGGGATTTTTGCTTCGATGACTCTAAGGTGGGAGATGCGCAGCGGTGGATGGACCGATTTCCGACTGCTCGAAAGATAGTTGTTCCGTTTACTTATGAGACTAAAGCGAGCGGCATTGATGATCAAGAGGTACATTCTCAAGTGTGGTATCGTAAAAATTGGATGCTTGCTCCGGAATCAGAAGGGAAACGGACCATTCTGCATTTTGAGGGTGTTGATTATAAAGCAACCTGTTGGGTTAACGGCAGATGGGTTGGCGAACATGAAGGCGGTTATGCCAGATTTTCCTTTGACATCACCGATTCTTTGGTACAAGGCGCGGAGAATGAAATTGTGCTGAAGGTTGAGGATGGCCATAGCCCGATGCAACCAAGAGGCAAGCAGCGCTATTCGGGGCATAACTTTGAAACCTCTTATGTTCAAACTACGGGGATTTGGAAGACGGTCTGGCTGGAATATGTAGGGCAAACACGGATAGAATCTGTCAAAATTACGCCGGAGATCGATCGCCATATGGTTCGTTTTGATTTCCGCATGCATGGGGTTGATGACAAATCCAACCTTCGTCTGGAGGTGGAAATTACCTTTAAGGGACGGCCTGTGACTATATGGAGCCTCTCGGTTAACCGAAGCCAGTTGACTGCGGAAGCAAGCGTACTGCATGAAACGAATGGCCCTTGGCTGGAAAGCATGTGGACGCCTGAAAGACCTAATCTGTTTGATGTGGAGTTCGTATTATACGATGGAGAGGAAGAGGCTGATCGGGTAGGCTCTTATTTCGGAATGCGCAAAATCTCGATTAAGGAAGGTCAAATCCTGCTCAACAACTATCCGCTCTACCAAAGGCTGATTCTGGATCAAGGGTATTGGCCGGAGAGCCAACTCACTCCGCCATCGGAGGAGGCGATCATCAAAGATATTGACTTGATTCTGGAGATGGGCTATAACGGCTTGCGGAAGCATATGAAGGTGGAGGATGCCCGTTTTCTCTATTGGTGTGATGTGAAGGGTGTGCTGGTGTGGTCAGAAATGGCGGCTACCTATGAATTTAACGATGAGGCTGTAGAACGTTTCACCAAAGAATGGCTTGAGGTGGTTCAGCAGCAATATAATCATCCTTGCATCATAACCTGGGTACCGTTTAATGAGTCTTGGGGAATTGTGAACGTTGGACATGATGTGCGGCAACAGAAGTTCACCGAGGGCATCTATCATTTGACCAAAGCCTTTGATCCGTATCGTCCCGTCATCACTAACGATGGCTGGGAGCACACGGTTTCTGATATACTTACTCTGCATGATTATGTAGAGCGTGGGGAGGATTTCCTGGAGACCTATAAGGATAAGGATTCTATTACCGGGGGGCGCAGTGCCTTTAATGAATGGAAGTTTCCCTTCGCTAACGGTTATAGCTATCAAGGGCAACCCGTCATCATTAGTGAATATGGGGGCATAGCTTTCCGTACGGAAAGCGGCTGGGGATATGGGAATCAGGTCGATTCCGAGGAAGCCTTCCTGGAGCGGTTTGGCAGCATTACGGGAGCCATTCAGGCCATTCCATTCATTGCTGGCTATTGCTTCACTCAGATTACCGATGTACAGGAAGAAGTGAATGGACTGTTGACGGAGGATCGGGAGCCAAAGGTATCCTTGGACAAAGTTCGCGAGGTTAATTCTCGTAGAGTCCATCATATTTATAGAGATTAGAAAAATATTCTTGACTATTTCCCGGCGCTCGCTATAATAGAAAAAGTGACCTGATTTTTTTAAAGAGAAAGCAGGACGCATTCTATAGCGGGACGTAGCTCAGCTTGGTAGAGCACCTGGTTTGGGACCAGGGGGTCGCATGTTCAAATCGTGTCGTCCCGATCGTAAGCTTTAAATGGAAAGAAGCTAAATTATATATCATGGGCTGCATGATCTTTCTCCAAAAAACAACCACTCTTGATGAGGGTTGTTTTTTTGTTTGCCCAAGCTAGTGCTCATTGAATAAATGCCCTGTCTGTCGGTCACAATATAGAGTAAGAATAAAGAGTGATAGAAGGGGATCATGGTGAGCAGCTTTCATATAAAAAAGCGTTTAAAAAAACGTTGGAAAACATGGAGACGTACAATCTGGACGGTAGGGGCCTGTACGATTGTTGCCTTGATGGCCTGGTTGGGGTTGCCTTTATCGGACCAAATGGAAGAACTGATGACCAATGAGCCGCTGGCGATGGAGACGTTAAGCTTGTGGCAGGAGTCGGCTTCCGAGGAGATGCCGGAATGGCTGCTCGATCTGGAAAAAGAAGATCGTACACGTATCGTCCACTTTACGAAAATCTATACCTGCGGGGAAGAGAGCAGTGTACTGGGAATTATGACGCCGCAGGAGATCACCACATTGATAAAACAGCATCCTACCTGGGAAGGCCGACTTGGCGCAGGGGGCGACGTCTGGATCGATGAGAGGGTGACCGGATTATCTGATATATGTAAAGATAATGGATATATCGGTCTGGATAAGGATGGTAATTTAACCTTGTTTGAAGGACCGCCGAAAAAAGAGAAGGTCATCCGCACCTTTTTTCAAATGGATGTAGAAATGATGGAGAGCGCATTGCCGGCTGATGTGATCAAGCAATTGCAGCAGGGCATCCGTATTCAGGATGTTGAAGAGTATAATAGTGTACTCTCGACCTTTAGTGATTTTGCAATTGAACCCTCGGAGAGAGTTATGCAGCAGGAGGACAGGCCTTAAACCAAGCGGCCAGGGAAGAAAATAGCTGAACGAAGAGAAGACGTTACGCGGGTAACGTCTTTTTTGTGTTTGCGTATGTTCAGGGGAGCAAATACAAACTTTTTCCTCAATTGCCGTGATCTTTTGCTATAATAAAGTGAATACATATGTTCGCTTTGACCGATCAGGCTCTGCATAGGAACATACGAGAGTTCAGCAACAATTAGGGAGAGATGAGCCTTGCGTATACTTGGAATTGACCCCGGAATCGCCATTGTGGGGTTTGGATTCATTGATAAACAGGGGAGTAAGGTCGTGCCGGTGCAATACGGCTGTATTCAGACCGAAGCGCATACCCCGGAAGAAGAAAGACTGTTGCATGTCTATGAAGGAATCGTACAATTAATTGATAAATACAAACCGGATGAGGTAGCGCTGGAGAAGTTGTTTTTCAACCGCAATGTCACTACCGCTATGTCTGTAAGCCAAGCGCGTGGGGTGATGGTGCTGGCGGCAGTGCAAAAAGGCTTGCCCGTATCGGAATACACGCCGATGCAAGTGAAGCAGGCTGTGGTGGGTTACGGTAAGGCCGAGAAGCGCCAGGTGCAGGAGATGACCCGGATGTTCCTGAAGTTGCAGGCCATCCCCAAACCGGATGATGTGGCGGATGCTTTGTCTGTCGCGATATGTCATGCCCATTCGTACACCTTAAAATCTAAAATAAATGAGGTATTGCGTTCATGATCGATTTTTTGCGGGGCCAGGTGGCCCATATGGAACCGGAATATATGGTGCTGGATGTACAAGGGGTAGGATACCGGGTGTTCTGCCCAAATCCGTATGCCTTTGCGGCCAAGGAAGCAGACGCTGTGACGGTTTATATTCATCATCATGTGCGTGAGGATGCAATCTTGCTGTTCGGCTTCTCTAGCAGAGAGGAGCAGAAGCTATTCCGCAAGCTGATCGACGTGACCGGAATCGGGCCGCGTGTGGCGTTAGGCATCTTGAGTGGCGGCAGCCCCGAGCATGTTGTAGCAGCGATTCATCAGGAGAACATTGCGTTCCTGACCAAGCTCCCCGGGATTGGTAAGAAGACGGCACAACGTATGATTCTGGATTTGAAGGACAAGCTGGAGGGCCTGGGCGAGACTACCCTGTTCAGTTCCCCGCAAGTCGCAGAGCAAGCTTTGAATGATTCAACGATTCCTGGATGGCCCGAAGCGCGGGAAGGACTTAAAGCATTGGGGTATACCGATACAGAACTCGACCGGGTGTGGCAACGTTTGAAGGGCGATATCAGGCCGGACGAAGCGGTGGACTTGGTCATGAAGAAGGCCTTGAAGCTGCTCTATGCCGGTTTATGATTGAGGGAGTAAGGAGAGGAGGGCGAGGGCATCATGGAAGACCGGATTATTTCCGCTAATCTGATGATGGAAGACCAGGCTGTGGAGCTGAGTTTGCGGCCCCGGTATCTGGCGGAATACATCGGACAAAATCAGGTTAAAGAAAATTTGAAAATATATATTGAAGCGGCCAAAATGCGTAATGAAGCACTGGACCATGTCCTGTTGTACGGGCCGCCAGGGCTTGGCAAGACAACGCTGGCCAATATTATCGCCAATGAGCTTGGGGTCAACCTGCGGACCACGTCGGGTCCGGCCATCGAGCGACCGGGGGATTTGGCAGCATTATTAACCAATCTGCAGGAGGGCGACGTCCTCTTTATCGATGAAATCCACCGACTCCATCGTTCAGTGGAAGAGGTGCTGTACCCGGCCATGGAGGATTTTGCGCTTGATATTATGATAGGCAAAGGACCAAGCGCACGCTCCGTTCGCTTGGATTTGCCTCCATTTACCCTGATTGGCGCTACAACGCGGGCCGGGCTGTTATCTGCGCCGCTGAGAGACCGCTTTGGCGTGGTGAGCCGTCTGGAATTCTATACAACGGCCGAGCTTAGCTTCATCGTATCGCGAGGAGCAGATATATTCGGCATTGAAATGATCGGAGATGCGGCTGATGAGATCGCGCTTAGATCGCGGGGGACGCCGCGTATTGCCGGACGGTTGCTGCGGCGTGTGCGGGATTATGCTCAAGTCAGAGGCGATGGCATGATTACGACGGAGGTAGCCAAGGAAGCCTTACAGATGCTTCAGGTTGACCCGATGGGGCTGGATTTGATTGACCATAAAATGCTGCATTCCATGATTACCAGCTTTCGCGGCGGGCCGGTGGGCCTGGATACCATTGCTGCCACCATCGGCGAGGAAAGCCAAACCATTGAAGATGTGTACGAGCCGTATTTGCTGCAAATCGGGTTCCTGCAACGGACGCCGCGGGGGCGGATGGTGACAGTGGCTGCTTATCAGCATTTGGGATTGCCATTGCCCGAGTCTCCTTAAATCTGGGTGAATACAAGAAATTATGATGGAAGAACATATTTTGCTAGGGGATAAGGGAGGAGAATCAGTTTGAAGGAAAAACAACGCAGAATAGGATGGGCCAAGTGGGGAAAGGGATTGCTTGCCGGGTTGATGCTGGCTGGTGCGCTGCACCTTCCGGCGGCTGCAGATGGTTCGGATACGACACTGGTACGCGTAGCCATGTACCTGAACCTTGGCAGTACCTATAAATCAACAGCGCCGGCAGTGACCTTGAAGACAGCGGCTTCCGCGGAGGCCGGGTTTTCCGTGAATACAGCCTGGGAGCCATGGGTTCGCTTCGGTGCAGGAGAAGCGGCGCGTTTCAGTGTTAGCGGTTTGAAGGTGAAGGCGCTGGAGAGTGCCGACTGGAACACGGTTGCGGCTGCGATCAAGAAGCTGCAAGGCACGGTGGACAAGCCGGTAGCCTATGCGGTGGAACGGACTGATGGAACGATATACCGCGTGTATACGGGTCCTTATGTCAATGAAAGGGAAGCGCAGATAGCGGTTGGTCGCGTTGGACAGACTTTGGCCGCCTCTCTTGGCGAGAGCACACCAGAGGTCCGCGGGGAACGATACGTCTCCGCAGGTTACTTTGCCAGTCTCGGAGCGGCTGAGAGCTTAAGTCAGACTCTGAACGATGGAGCCGAGGCCTTTGCCGTGATGACCGGACCCCAGCAATATGAGGTATGGGTTGGTGGAGCG
This sequence comes from Paenibacillus sanguinis 2301083 = DSM 16941, assembly GCF_000374825.1. Classification (GTDB taxonomy): domain Bacteria; phylum Bacillota; class Bacilli; order Paenibacillales; family Paenibacillaceae; genus Fontibacillus; species Fontibacillus sanguinis. The sequence goes on along the minus strand of NZ_KB895387.1, from coordinate 132,693 downwards.
GTAACTCCTGCTGCCCAAGCCGCATTGCAAGCCAGCTTGGAAATCCAGCATCCGGGGATTAGCTTCACTTCTGTCGAGTATGATGCCCCAGCCTTGGTCTTGCATCGTGATGTGACCTTAAACCTGGATGCTCCATTTGCTGTCAATCATTATGAGCTTAGTGGAGAAGGAGCCAAGCTGCTTGTTCGCGACGAGGGCAATGCTCCGATTCAGCTTGTGGAGCGCTCTAATCGCAAGTATCGCGGGGATTTTGAAATCAGCCGGGTAAATGGACAACTGGCCTTGGTTAATGAAGTGCCCCTGGAGCAATATCTGTACTCGGTAGTGGCGGGAGAGGTTCCTTCCTCCTGGCCGCAAGAGGCGCTTAAGGCTCAGGCTGTTGCAGCCCGCAGCTATGCCCTGTATCATGCCGGTCTGAACAAGTTCAAGGTGGCAGGATTGGTTGATACCACCTTAAGCCAGGTTTATCAGGGTACCAATAACGAAGCGGATAGCATTACCCAGGCCGTTGATGACACGGCGGGTGAAGTGCTGGTGGCAGGTGGCAAAATTGTCGAAGGCATCTTCTCTTCAAACAGCGGCGGGGTGACTGCCGATGCAACTGAGGTATGGGGGAATGTAAATTCGGTCTATGCCAGTGTTGTCAGCAATGAGGACAAGGCAGCTCAGGCATCGCTGAAATCCTGGTATCATGTGTTGCTGCCTGATGGACGGACGGGGTACGTGCGAGAGGACAATGTCGTGATAAACGGGACCAATTCCGCGGGGCTTCAGCAGTTGTCGGTAACGACCAGCAACGTTATGGTTCGCAAGTCGCCGTTGATTCAATCTGATGTAGAACCTATTGGCAGGTTGAATCCCGGTGATGAGGCGGTCGTGCTAGACAATGTGGAAGAATCCAGTGCATATGCCTGGATTCGCGGTCCATTCAGTTCGGAAGAACTATTGAAATCATTGAAGGGCAAGACGGCAACGGAACTGCCTGCTTCTATTACCAGTCTGGAGGTTACTGAACGGGGGCCGTCAGGGAGAGTTACACAGATCAAGGCTAACGGCCAAGTGCTTGACGTGAGATATCCGGATGTCTTCCGTTCCGCCTTCAATGGGCTGCCCAGTACGCTATTTGATATTGTTCCGACCGGACGTTATACTGTACAAGGTGCCGGAGAAACCACTGAAGCAGCTTCCGCAACGACGGTTCTGTCGGCCGCTGGCAAGACTACTACCGCAGATTCCAGCGGTATGGTAGTCATGGGAGGCGAGCAGGAGGCTCGCGTCGTAGAGTCTGGCAATAGCTTCATGTTCGTAGGCCGCGGCAATGGTCATGGATTAGGGCTCTCACAGTGGGGTGCTAAGGGAATGGCCGATGACGGGTATGATTACCGGGAAATTTTGCAACACTATTATCAAAATGTGACTATTGTTAAGGAATGAATAAATAAATGAATGTGGATTTATACGATTTTGAGCTTCCTGAGGAACTGATTGCCCAGACCCCGTTGCTTGATCGCACTGCTTCTCGCTTATTAACTTTAAATAAGCTGAATGGGGATATCTCGCATCATACATTTTCTGATATATTGGATTGTTTGCAGCCTGGCGATACGTTGGTATTAAATGATACGCGAGTTATTCCGGCGCGGTTGTTTGGCATCAAAGAGGATACTGGCGCCAAGGCCGAGGTGCTGTTGCTTAGAAGTCTCGGCGAGGATCGTTGGGAGACGCTGGTCAAACCGGGAAAAAAGCTGAAGACCGGAGCTGTTATCGTGTTTGGTGAGGAATTGCGAGCTACAGTGGAGTCGGAAAGCGATATGGGGGGCCGGATTCTGCGGTTCCATTACACCGGGATATTTAATGAGATTCTTGACCGTCTCGGACAAATGCCGCTTCCTCCTTATATAAAGGAGAAATTAGATGATCGCGAGCGCTACCAGACGGTTTACTCGAAGCATGAAGGCTCGGCAGCGGCACCAACCGCAGGTCTGCATTTCACGAAAGACCTGTTAAGCCGGGTCACAGAGAAGGGGGTCACTGTGGCCTTTCTTACTCTGCACGTTGGTCTCGGAACCTTCCGTCCCATGTCGGTGGAACAGGTGGAAGATCACGTGATGCATGAAGAGTATTACGTGCTGCCTCAGGAGACCGCCGAGGTGCTAAATGCAACGAAGGCCAGAGGTGGCAGAGTAATTGCCGTGGGAACAACCTCGGCACGGACACTGGAGACGGTGGCGCAGAAATGTGGAGCAGCTCCGATTGTGGCTAGCAGTGGCTGGACCGACATTTTCATTTATCCGGGTTATCAATTTGGCCTTGTAGATGCGATGCTTACCAATTTTCATCTGCCGAAGTCCACACTGGTGATGCTGGTGAGCGCTTTGGCGGGCCGGGAGCATATTATGAACGCTTACCAGGAGGCTATTGAACAGCGGTACCGTTTCTTCAGCTTTGGAGATGCTATGTTTATTTACTAAGAGGTTGTGGAACTCGGACTTAAAGAAGAGGACGGTTGATTAGATTGGCACCAGCAATTACTTATGAACATATTAAAACATGCAAGCAATCAGGAGCCCGGTTGGGCCGGGTGCATACACCGCATGGCTCTTTTGACACTCCCACCTTTATGCCGGTAGGAACTCAGGCTACGGTAAAAACTATGAGTCCTGAGGAATTGAAGGAGATGGAAGCTCGAATTATATTGAGCAATACGTACCACCTTTTTCTGCGTCCAGGCCATGAGATTATTCGTGAAGCTGGTGGTTTGCACAAATTCATGAACTGGGATCGTGCGATTTTGACAGATAGCGGTGGCTTCCAAGTCTTCTCTCTGAGCGAGATGCGGAAGATTACGGAAGAGGGCGTACATTTTCGCTCCCATCTAAACGGTGACAAGCTGTTTTTGTCTCCGGAAGTCGCGATGGAAATTCAAAATGCGTTAGGGTCCGATATTATGATGGCCTTTGACGAGTGTCCACCTTATCCGGCGGAATATGAATATGTGAAAAATTCACTGGAGCGGACGACACGCTGGGCAGAGCGCTGTTTGAAGAGTCATGCTCGTCCGCATGACCAAGGGCTCTTTGCCATCGTTCAGGGGGGCATGCATGAGGATTTGCGCAAGCAAAGCGCCAGAGATTTGACTTCTCTGGATTTTCCGGGGTATGCTATTGGTGGACTGAGTGTAGGCGAGCCCAAACCGTTGATGTATGAGGTGCTGGAATATACCGTTCCATTGCTGCCGACGGACAAGCCGCGTTATCTGATGGGAGTTGGCTCTCCGGATGCGCTAATTGAAGGAGCTATTCGCGGGATCGATATGTTTGACTGCGTGTTGCCAACCCGAATTGCCCGCAATGGTACAACGATGACCAGCCAAGGACGGCTAGTGGTGAGAAATGCTCAGTATGCCAATGACTTTGGACCGCTGGACCCGGAATGCAACTGCTACACATGCCGTAATTATTCAAGAGCCTATCTGCGACATCTGATCAAAGCCGATGAAACCTTTGGGCTGCGGTTAACTACATACCATAATCTGCATTTTTTGATCAAGCTGATGGAGAAAGTGCGTCGGGCGATTATGGAAGATCGGCTATTGAGTTTCCGGGACGAGTTCTTTGAGCAGTACGGTCTGTTTGGCAATGACAAAGGATTCTAAGCAAGATCATAGGTAAATAGTGAAAGGGGGAAATACAATGTTTTATGCAGCAGCAGGTGGAACAGGAGTTGGAGGAGCAGGCTCTCTGATTCAAATGCTTATTCCATTCGTTATCATGATTGCCGTATTTTATTTCTTGCTGATTCGTCCGCAGAAGAAGAAGCAAAACCAACGGACAGCGATGCTGAATGCCCTAAATAAGGGCGATAAAATTGTCACAATTGGTGGCTTGCACGGTACGATTGTGGAGCTGACAGCTGACACGGTAGTTATCCGAGTCAATGATGTGACCAAGCTGACCTTTGATCGCAATGCAATCAGTCACAGTGTTAAAGATCCGTCATAAGAAATGGCAAGGAGCAAAAAGAGCCTGATTTCAGGCTCTTTTTTTTGCCTCATCTCGCTTATTTTCGGCTTAAATTAACACCCAAAATTCCCCCGGCTGCTCCGATGATAATCCCCGGCATAATTAGCAGCCAATCCTTGAGGGCAAGTGAATGATCCAATGCGAGGAAGCTGATAATAAGCAACAACAGCACATAAAGGAAGCCAGTTAAGGTTCCTCGGTACCACCCCTTTTGCTGGGCACGCTTCCCCGATACCATTCCACCAAAGAATACAGCTATCCCATGTACAATATACGCAAATAACCCCAATTGCACCTCTTCTACAAGCTCCCCTTGCAGCAGCAATGATAAAATGAGTGCCCCGATCATCATCCACAGAAATCCGTACCACAGTCCGGCTATCGTAGGTTGAGTCAGACGGAATCCGAAGAAACGGCGAAGCAAATGCATGGTCATCGTCCTCCTTGTCCTTAAAACTTGCTACCTGGCGGTATATCCCATTTTATGGTCAAGCTTGTTGCATTAGTACAAGGGCTGGACAATTATTTATAGGGAAAAAAGGGCAGGTGTCCCGCATTTTGAGTAGCTCTAGCTCGCATGGAACCAAGAGAATGTTGCCAGAATACGAATACTGCCGATTAAGGCGACCGATGACTATCCAAGGAGGGATTTTCCGTGGAGCATGCCTTTGAGCATATCTTTCGAACCGTGCTGATGTATTTCCTCGTGTTTGGCGTGATGCGCATTATGGGCAAGAGAGAAATAGGCGAGCTCTCGATTTTCGATTTTGTTATCTCCCTTATGGTCGCGGAAATTGCCGTTCTTGCGCTGGAGGATATAAATCGTCCATTGTCTGACGGATTCATCCCGATGCTGACACTGATGTTTATTCAAATAATCATCTCGTTACTCTCCTTGCGTTTTCGCAAGTTGCGCCTGTGGTTCGACGGGAAGCCCAGTGTGATTATTCAGAATGGGAAAATTAATCAGAATGTCATGAAGAAGCAGCGCTATAATCTGGACGATCTGTTGATGCAACTCCGCTCCCAGAAAATTGATAATATTGGAGATGTGGAATTTGCAGTGCTGGAAACGAGTGGCCAACTCAGTGTAATTCCCAAAAATAACGATGGCGACCCATCTGGTCAAGGGTCAAGCAGTAAAAGCAAGGGTGTTTCTCGTTCCGTCCTCCGGAATGTACAATTTGAGGCTTTGCCGCTACCGCTTATAATGGATGGCAAGGTGAACGACGACAATCTGAGAGAAATCGGGAAAACGCGCTTTTGGCTGAAGCAGCAAATTCAGGCCAAGGGTCTGGCCGACTTCAAACAAGTGTTCTTCTGCAGCATTGACCATACGGGTAAGCTATATATCAACGCATTGGATGAATACCGTTAGTTTTTAAATTCCAGGCTCTTACTGGCGAAACCATTTACCCACAATGGGCAATCTTTTCAAATCATGAAGATCGAATAAGCCCATAATTGCGGCAAGAGTGATGTACAATAAGCCGGAGAGCAGGGCCGACAGCATAAGTTGGATGGCGATATGTGAGCTTATGACGAGATGATTGTATGCATAATCAGCCGCGGCAGCCATGATGAACATCGCAGCGACCACCTTGGTGATATCAAGAAAAGGCAGACGATAGCGCAGGGAGCGGGATACACTGTATCCATGCAAGACGGTAACCAGAACGAAGTTAACAATGATGGCGATAATGGCTCCATATATACCCAAAGCAGGATTGGACGCCAAGTAGAAAATCAGTCCGATCTTGATAACGGCCCCGATTAGGGTATTAACCAGTGCGCGTCCAGGTTTGTCCAAGGCCTGCAAGGTTGCTTGCAGGGGAGCTTGGGCGTATAGCAGCAGGGCAAACGGAGCCATGATCTTTAGCATGCCCGAGATTTCAGTGTTGTTGTACACAATTTGGCAGATGGGCTCTGCCAGTACATACATAATAGCTGCAAATGGAGCGCCGGTTACGAGTGCCAAACGAAGAGACTGATGCAGACGAAGATGAATGGTTCTTACATCACCGCGCGCCTGCGCCTCAGCCAATGAAGGTACGAGCGAAACGGCTAATGACGAGGTGAGCGCACCTGGCAGGAGCAGCAAGGGAATAATCATCCCCTGGAGCGCGCCGTACTGAGAGGTAGCTATAGCTACGGAAATTCCGGCAAGGGCCAGGCTGCGGGCGGTTGTGATAGATTCCAGCAAGTAGGACAAGGAGCCAACCAGGCGGCTTCCCGTCACCGGGATAGCAATTCTTAAAATTTTCCTCAGTGTTCTTCCCGAGGAGCTATCCCCCTTGTCGTGGGGTGGAAGCACTGATTTCTTCCCAGGGGCAGCTTCCCCCGCAGAAGGCTTGCGGTCGCAAAGCTGTAATTGGCGGTATTGCCACAACAAGACAGCCATGCCAACGACTTCTCCGGCGACAACACCAAGCATGGCACCGGCTGCTCCATAGGCCACTCCATAGGGGAGCAGCAGATAGGAGAACCAAAGGACGCCGATGATGCGGGCCAGAGTCTCCAGAATAGAGGACACGGCAGAAGGGATCATATCTTGCTTTCCTTGAAAGTAACCGCGATACACGGAAGATATGGATACGATAATAATCATGGGACTCATGGCAATAAAGGTCTGGTATACGCGAGGATCAGTTAAAATATAACGGGTAACCCATGGCGCGCCAAACAGACAGAGAAATGTAAACAGGAACCCGGCAGCAGTAGTAAAGACCAGGCTTGTCCGCAATACAGATGCTGCCCGTTCAGGTTTGCCCGAAGACTCCGCTTCGGCCACCAGCTTGGCGACAGCAAGCGGAATCCCACCGGTAATAATTGTTACCATGACAAGAAAAAACGGATAGCCCAGTTGGTAAAGACCCACACCTTCGGCCCCGATAATTCGGGGCAGCATAATCCGCGGTATAAAGCCCAAAATACGATTGATGATTCCAGCCGCCAATAATATCATTGTCCCCTGGATAAAAGTTTGCTTATTCAAGGTAATCCCTCTTCCTCCGCCAGCTTTTGAATTTCCATGGAGGCGGCAAAGCCTCTCTTCTATGAATATGTTGAACCTGTCCCTATTCATGACTTGTTCGTTCAACTTCGTTCTGGGAAGACGACTTTTTGAACAACCTCGTATAGGCAGGAAATGAAGAATTAGAGTAGAATATAGGAATAAGAGGGTTGGAAGGAGGCTGGATCGTGACAGAAGAGGAAATGACGGAACAACAATTGAACGAGGCGATCGAAGGCCTGTGCCGCAGTAAAGCTGAGGAGTTTAGACTCATCGGGTACGAGCAAGTTACCGGCGCGGATATCTGGGAGTGTGTTAGCTATAAATATGAGAAAAGCGGCCCCCCTCCGTTACATCAACTGGTTAATGATATTCTCTCACTAAAAGCGACTCAGTTTATGAATTATATGACGATTTCCGCATATCGTGGATCCCCATTTTGAGTAAGTGGGGTCCTTTTTGTTGCCATGACGTCAATGATGAATTTTTTGGATAGAGGGCCAGGACTTAACGAGCACGAAGAGAAGTTTTTCATATAAATTGACTGGTCAATATGGCATAGCTATAATAGGAATATTGAGAATTTGAAAGGGGAACGAAGTACGGGATGAAAAGAATTATCGCATTCATAACCGTCGTGGTTGTATCCTTTGCCATCATGGGATGGACAACCCCCGGCCTGCTAAAAGACGTCCGTCTTGGTCTTGACCTCAAGGGCGGCTTTGAAATTTTGTATGAAGCCAGTCCGCTTGAAGGCGGCACACAGGTCACGAAGGAATCATTGATCCAAACGGCTAAAAGTTTGGAGGAGCGCGCCAACAAGCTTGGTACAAGCGAGCCGGAAGTGACAACGGAGGGAACGAATCGTATCCGTTTGAAATTAGCGGGTGTTACAGATGAGAAGACGGTTCGCGAAACGATGCAGGAGCCTGCGTCTCTGACCTTCCGAAGCAAGGATGGTACAGAGACTGATCCAAACCAGTATAACAAGATTGAGATGATCGGCACGGATTTTGCTGCCAACGGGGCCAAGCTGGAGTTCGGACAAATGAACGAGCCCCTCGTTAGCATCAAGGTGAACAGCAAAGAGAAGTTTGCCGAAGTGACCAAGCGTTTGCTCGGTCAGCCGCTTGCCATCTACATGAATGAGGAACTTATTTCTGACCCGGTGGTCCAGGCCGTTCTGACAGATGGTTCTGCTCAGATCAGCGTAGGCGGAGATCTTGATAAAGCGAAGGAATTGCGCGACACCATTAACTTGGGTGCATTGCCGTTGAATCTCACCGAGAAGTATTCACAAAGTATCGGAGCAACGCTCGGTAAGCAATCGCTGGACGAGACGATCGAGGCTGGCTTGATTGCCTCTCTGTTCATTTTGGTATTCATGATCGGAATGTACCGTGTGCCAGGTTTAATTGCTGCTTTTACGCTGATTGTGCATACATGGCTGCTCATTCTCATTTTCGTTTGGGCCGATTTCACCCTGACCTTGCCGGGAATTGCTGCGTTTGTACTCGGTGTGGGTATGGCCGTCGATGCCAATATTATTACCAATGAGCGGATTCATGAGGAGATACGAGCGGGCCGAAGCGTTATGTCTGCTGTTAAAGCCGGGGACCGGCACTCTCTGCGGACAGTGCTTGACTCGCAGATTACAACGATTATCGTTGCAGCCGTAATGTACGCTTATGGTACGGGGGCTGTCAAAGGGTTTGCCTTGGTGCTCATCGTAGAGATCATACTGGGGATTGCCACGAATGTATATCTCTCCCGTTTCATGCTGAACCTGCTGCTTAAGGCTGGCAAGCTGTTGAAACCGAAATATTTCGGTGTGAAGGAGCGTGATATTCGTGAGCTTTAAAAATTTGGACTATGTGCATCTGAGCCGTTACTTCTATACGATATCTATTATCCTGACCATTGTTGGTGTAATTTGCCTATCTATCTTTGGTTTGAACTATAGCGTTGACTTCAAAGCGGGTTCCAACGTGGATATTACATTGTCCAAGCCGCTTACGTCCGAGCAAGTTGAACCTATTCTGGAGAAGCTGAACATTCGTGAAGGCACGGTGATCAGTGCAGGGGAAGAGCGGATGAACATCCGTTTTGATACAGTGCTTAGCCAGAATAATGACTTTGAGCTGAAAAATGAAATTTTGAAGCTGGACGATAAAGCTTCCTTTGAAGTGAATACGGTAGACCCTGAAATGGCTAAGGAATTAGCGCTTAATGCGATCTATGCTGTACTGATCTCTTGCCTGGGCATCATCGTCTATGTCGGCATTCGTTTTGAATGGCGTTTTGCCGTGGCTGCCATAGTAGCATTGCTGCATGATGCCTTTATGGTGGTTACTGTGTTCTCTATCTTCCGGCTTGAGGTGGACTCTACCTTTATCATCGCGGTACTGACGATTATTGGTTATTCCATTAACGATACCATCGTTATCTTTGACCGTATTCGGGAGAACTTGCGTTTTGCCAAGACGAAAACCCGCGAGGATTTAATCCATCTGGTCAATCAAAGTATATCGCAAACGATTATGCGTTCCTTGTACACGGCTTTGACTGTATTTGCAGCGGCATTGTTCCTGTTCCTGTTAGGCGGGGAATCCATTCGGATGTTCTCGCTGGCTATGGTTATCGGTTTGCTGTTCGGGGCGTACTCAACCATCTTTGTGGCAAGCCCACTCTGGTTCTTGTTGAAAAGCAAGCAAAAGCGCACAGCGAAAGCGTCTTAAATGGCCATTTTGTTGTGTTGTCATGTAATTTATTTGCTGGTTAGGGATGGGGCCGCGTCGATCTAGACGCGGCTTTCCCGCTCTTTTCAGTTTTAGGTGCTTCAGGAGGTTGACTATGACACGAGAACAAGACATGCTGCGGCAATCAACGACTTGGCTTGGCATCGTCAGCGATGTTGGACTCGCTATATTCAAAGGGCTGGTAGGCTGGATATTCGGCAGTCAGGCCTTGCTGGCGGGAGCTTTGTACTCTACTCATGATGCGGCCGTCAGCGTCGCAACCAAGCTGCGCTTGCCAGGAACAAAACGCCGGCACAAACAGGAAGGATCACGGCCTCGCCAGGATACGGCGAGCCCGTTGTCTGCCATTTTTCTTTCCATATTTCTGATGATGGGCGCATTGCAGCTTCTGATTGCTGGAATTACTGCCATTGCAACATCCGATATTACCCCGCCAGAGGCGCTGCCTTTTGTATCTATATTGTTCTCAATGGCCCTGAAGGAATTGATATTCCAGTTCCAAATACGGCAATTCGGAAGAGAAGCTATGGAAGGACGCCGGCTTGTGGAGAGCCATCGCCACTCGTTATTTTCTTCTGTGACCATATTGGTTGGTGTAGCTGCGGCCATGGGAGGCCATGTGTGGGATATTCCGGCATTGCTATACCTTGAACCGATTGCTGCTCTCATTGTAGCTTGTCATATTTTGTTGCGTTCCTATCATTTGGTGAAGACATCGCTTTATGACATGCCTGTATTCCGAATGCAGGAAGAGGATGCGGCCTCATTCATTGATACGGTTCAAAGAGTGCATGGCGTGATTGCGGTGGAAGAGCTGCACGCTCTGGAGAACGGACATTACGTTACAATTAATGCGAAAATTAGCGTCAACCCCAAGATTACGGTGCTGGAGGCCAATGAAATCGCCAATCGGGCCAGGTTGCTGCTTCTTAACCGTTTCCCTCATGTGATTAATGTTCGAATTCAAGTGAAACCCTACGATGCAGGTTACCCTTACAAAAGCAATACCGAGGAATCCGACAACGATCTGCCAAGTCTGCTTCAATAAGCGGAGGGCAGCTGAGTAATGACAGAAGGGAGGTGCCGATGTTGCTTCATGCCAAATCACGCTGGGAGGTATTGCCTGTTGATGTAAATAGCTCCCGGGAGCTTGCTGATCAGTTAGATATTTCACCACTGCTTGCTTCCTTGCTCGTTACAAGAGGGATGGAGGACGCGCGGCAGGCCGAGCTATTCTTGAATGGGGACCTGACAGAGCAGCATGATCCACTGCTGCTTAGCGGCATGGGGGAAGCCGTATCACGTATTCGCCGCGCCATAGCTGAAGGGGAACGTATACTGATATATGGCGATTACGATGCCGATGGCGTGTCCTCTACGACATTGATGATTTACTTGATGCGCCGTATGGGCGCTACATATGATTATTACATTCCGCACCGTACCAAGGAAGGGTACGGCTTGCATATCCCTGTACTGGAGCACTTTCACAAGAAGGGCTACAGCCTGATCATAACGGTGGATACTGGAATCAGTGCTGTGGAGCAAATAGCATACGCCAACTCCGTCGGAATGGATGTTGTTGTCACAGATCATCACGAGCCTCCGGCGATCCTGCCAGAGGCCTGTACGCTAGTGAATCCCAAGCTTCCTTATTGTACTTATCCTTTCAAGGGACTGGCGGGTGTTGGAGTAGCGTACAAGCTGGCGCAGGCCTTACTGGAAGAGGACACTCCGCAAGCCTGGACAGAACTGGTTGCTCTTGGAACTATCGCTGATTTGATGCCGCTAACCGATGAAAATCGTGTGATGGTCAAGGCGGGGCTTGCATCGATGGCGAAATCGTCTTTTCCTGGTATTACAGCGTTGCTAGGGATCGCGGGCTGGTCTAGCGGCGATGTTACCTCAACGACGGTAGCTTTCGGTTTAGCCCCGCGTATTAATGCCAGCGGCCGTATGAGCCATGCCAATCGAGCTGTGGCTTTGCTGACAGCGGATAGTCTGGAAGAAGCGGAGGACACCGCTGAGGAACTGGATTTGCTTAATAAAGAGCGACAGATGCTCGTGGATGAAATAACTCAAGAAGCCTTGGCACAGTTGGAGCAACAGACGCAGGACGACGCGTTGCCAGATGTCATTGTAGTGGCAGGTACAGGCTGGAATGCAGGAGTGGTTGGTATCGTTGCCTCCAAGCTGCTGGAAAGGTATTACCGACCAACGATTGTACTGGGGATTAACCCGGAGACCGGAGAATGCAAGGGCTCTGCACGTTCCATTCCCGGATTTGACATGTATGAGGCATTAACTGATTGCGCCGATTTGCTTGATCATTTTGGCGGCCACCCTTCAGCAGCGGGCATGTCGCTGCATCAGAGCCGAATTGAGCCGTTTAAAGAACGGCTGCAGAGCTTTGCGGCTCCCCGCTTGGGACCAGAACATTTTGTACCCGTTATGCAAATTGATCTAAGCTGTTCGTTGCAAGAGGTCACCCTGCAAGCGATTGAGCAGTTGGAAGGTCTGGCGCCGTTTGGCATGGCTAATGCTTGCCCCAAGCTTCTGCTGAGAGGACTTAAGCTGCTGGAATGCCGGCAGATGGGCACGGACGGGAAGCATTTGAAGCTGATTGTGGCTCAGAATGGCAAAACTGTTGAGGCGGTTGCTTTTGGCAAAGGGGCGTTGTCCACATTGCTAACGGAGGAGGCTGTACTTGATATAGTGGCCGAAGCCAGCATTAATGAATGGAAAGGTTCACGCAAGCCTCAGCTTATGATTCAGGATTTGACGGTGTCGCATATTCAGGTGTTTGATTATCGGGATTCCCGCCGACCTCTGCAGCAGTTGGAGGAGATTTATCACAAGCTGATGAATTTGCCCGCTTGCGGCTCAGGACTTCCGGCAGTTGTGGTCAACCCTGCGACTGATGTATCTGCGATAGGCCAATTGAAGAACATGCAGGTTTGGGTATATGATAAGAAAGACGGTGTCCGTCCGGTGAATGGCCGAGCACAAGGAACCGGCAGCCATGGCGTGGGAACGTTATTTGTTCTTGAATTGCCGGATACCCGGCAAAGCTGGCAGGGGATGTTATCTGCATTTGCCGGGCTGGAGCGCTTATACTTATTACATCCGCGGCGTTCTGCACAAGAGAAGATTGAGCGGCCATCGCGCGATCATTTCAAGCAAGTGTACGGGTTGATCCATCGGCAAGCTGCTCAGGGATTCCGCGAAGATGAGTTGCTCGCTGCTCTGGCTAAACGGACTGGCTGGTCCAAGCGTATGCTGCTGCTGACGTTAGGCGTGTTCGAGGAATTAGGATTTCTGGTACGGAGCTCAGGGATAGTCAAGCTGAATCCCTCTCCGGCCAAGCAGGCGCTTGAGACCTCAAGACGCTATCGGGAGCTGGAACTGCTGGCTGATATGGAACAATTGCTGGAGTATGGCCGCGTCCCGGAGATTACTAAATGGATGTTTGCTCACAACCAAGGGGCTTCATAAAATAGGAGGAGATTTTTGTGGATTTTAAAGAACATATCAGGGTTATTCCTGATTTTCCCCAGCCCGGGATCAGCTTTAAGGATATTACAACTTTACTTCAAGACGGTGATGCATATCGCAAGGCCATCGACGAGTTGAAGCAGCTTGTGGGCGACTTGAAGATTGACCTGATTGCCGGTCCCGAGGCCCGGGGATTTGTAGTTGGTGCTCCTCTGGCTTATGCCCTTGGCGTAGGGTTTATTCCGATTCGTAAAAGCGGGAAGCTGCCATACAAAACGATCGAGGTTGAATATGATCTGGAGTATGGCAAGGACTGCCTGGCTATGCATTGTGATGCGGTTAAGCCGGGACAAAATGTGCTGATCGCCGATGATTTGCTGGCAACAGGCGGAACAATATCTACCTCCGTGAATTTGGTACGGCAATTGGGCGGCAACGTTGTAGGTACTGCTTTTCTCATCGAGTTAAGCGAGTTGAACGGTCGCGAGAAGCTGCAAGGTATTGATGTATTTGCGCTGCTAACCTATTAAGCTGGGGAGCAGATCATATGTGAGGGTATGCCCAGGAAAGGGCCATCTTTTATGGTGTCTGTTCCTCACTATGTGCGATGGGTGACTTTGCTTTAATTTAGTTGGAAAAGTTCCAGCTAATCTTATGATAACCTGATTGTTGATACAGATTAGCTGGAAAACTCCATAATAAATCTGTCGATTTTTGAGTTTTACAACCTAAACCTAATATTTAACATGACAATTTCCCTCTAAATATCCAAATATGTGGATTTTCGAGACATTAGCGGGATTATTTCCTGTTAATTAGAGAAATGGAAGCTGTACTTACTGCACATTCCCAGCTATAACTATAGCTTCATCCTGCCTACAGTGATAAGCTGTTTGAATGTAAAAAGAAAAAGAAAGAGAAAGGGTGCTGACTCAAAGCAACGGGCTTTGGGACAGTACCCTTTTTATTACACGAGTCACTGGCGTTGGCGAACAGGTTACCTTAGAGTCGAGAGCTTGTTCGCAAAGCTTTTAATGAGCAGCTTCATCCTTGTCATTGTTGAGCCCAAGTACCTGAATCAGCTTGAACAGCAGGCTCATCACAATACCTACGATGGTCGCCAGCGCCATACCCTTGAGTTCAACATCGCCCATGGTCAATTTCGTTCCACTCAAACCAATGACCAGAACGATGGTGGACAGCAGCATGTTGGTTGGCTTGGAGAAGTCAACCTTTTGCTCTACGAAGATACGCAAGCCGGATGCGGCGATGACGCCAAAGAGCAAGAGCGACACACCACCCATGACAGGAGGCGGAATTACAGCGATGATGGCTGAAAACTTGCCGGAGAAGGAAAGCAGGATGGCGAAGATGGCCGCTCCTCCGATAACAAAGATCGAATATACACGGGTCAATGCCATTACGCCGATATTTTCTCCGTAGGTAGTATTAGGCGTCGAGCCGACAAAGCCGGACAGAATGGTGGAAATCCCGTTCCCCATCAGTGAACGATGCAGGCCTGGATCCTTGGACAGATCTTTGCCAACGATGTTGCTGGTGACAAGGAGATGGCCGATATGCTCGACGATAACCACCAGCGCCACAGGGATAATCGTAATGATGGCAGACAGATTCCACTGCGGAGTTGTGACTGTCGGCAGTGTAAACCATTTGGCGGCGGCAATGGCACCGGTATCAACCTCTTTCACAAAATAAGCTAACACATAACCAACCACAATCCCGATCAGGATATGAATAATTTTGGGGAAACCCCGGAACAGAACAGCACCGAACATCGTAACCCCAAGCGTTACGAGCGAAAGGGTAATATGCTTGGGATCGGGAGACCAGGCTTCACCGGGATTGCTGTTGATCCAACCCGCCATATCGGCGGCCACCGGTATAAGCTCCAGGCCGATCAAAGCAACGATAGCCCCCATAGCTGCCGGAGGGAAGACAACATCGATCCAGGTTGTACCGGCATATTTGATAAACAAAGCGACGAGCAGGAAGATAAGGCCAGTAATGATGAAGGCGCCAAGCGCCATCGCATATCCGCCCTCCGGATTGTTGGCAATCACCATACTTACAGGCGAAATGAAGGCAAAGCTGGAGCCGAGATAGGCCGGAATTTTGCCTTTGCAGATGAAGATGTAAAGCAGGGTACCGATTCCGTTCATCAGCAATATCATGCCAGGATCGACACCAAAAATATTTGGAACCAATACGGTACTGCCGAACATTGCAAAGAGATGCTGCAGGCTTAAGAGCGTACCCGGTCCGACAGGGACCTTTTCATTAACTTGAATTTCACGTTGCAACACGTTCACTCCTCTGAATATAACGATCAAGATAACTATCCTTACTAGATTAATGACATTGTCGCCATTTTTCAACAGAAAATTCATGAACAATGATATATAGCTTTCATTCGGAAAAAGTTGTCCACGCCGAAGAGGCAACCCAAGAGTTGACGGGAGAGGGTGCAAGAGTCATAATTATAGAAAATCAAAATAAGGCGATTTATGCTCTTCTGTGCGTTTTTTCAAGAATATTTTCATATGAAAGGAATCAACAGGATCACCATGGGCATTGAGCAATTACTCGAAAAGGCATCTGCCTACATAAAGGAACCGGACCTGGGGCGCATTCGGGAAGCGTACGAGTTTGCGGATCAAGCCCATCACGGACAACTCCGCAAATCCGGAGAAGCTTATATTCTTCATCCTCTGGCCGTTGCAGACATTGTGGTGGGCATGCAGATGGATGTGCTGTCAGTCATTGCCGCTTTGCTTCATGACGTGGTCGAAGACACTACGGTGTCCTTAAAGGAGATACAGGAGCGGTTCGGCGGCGATTGTGCTTTACTGGTGGATGGGCTGACCAAGCTGGAACGGATTAAATTCCGGTCCAAGGAGGAACAGCAAAACGAGAACTACCGCAAGATGTTTATTGCCATGGCTCAGGATATTCGGGTTATCGTCATTAAGCTGGCGGACCGTTTGCACAATATGCGGACACTCAAGTACCAATCGGAAGAAAGCCAGCGTCGGATTGCCTACGAAACCCTGGAGATTTTTTGCCCGATTGCCAATCGGCTCGGGATATCTGCGATTCGGTGGGAAATGGAAGATATTGCTCTCAGATATTTGAACCCACAGCAATATTACCGGATTGCCAATCTGATGCGCAAGAAGCGCGCAGAGCGTGAAGAATACATCAAGAATGTTATCGATCGGATCGCGGAAAAGCTTGATGAAATGGGAGTTCAAGCCGATTTATCCGGTCGTCCGAAGCATATTTACAGCGTCTTTCGGAAAATGACGATGAAGAACAAACAGTTCAACGAGATTTATGACCTGCTGGCCATTCGAATTATCGTCGACAATATCAAGGATTGTTATGCGACCCTGGGAATCATCCATACCCTATGGAAACCGATGCCGGGGCGTTTCAAGGATTATATCGCGATGCCAAAGGCGAATATGTATCAGTCGCTTCATACGACGGTGGTCGGCCCGAACGGGGAACCAACCGAAGTGCAAATTCGTACCTGGGAGATGCACCGTACGGCGGAATACGGGATTGCCGCGCACTGGGCCTACAAGGAAGGGACCGATACCGGTGGACTGGAGAACAAAATTACGTTTTTTAACGAAATTTTGGAGCTGCAGCATGAGGCGAAGGATGCATCGGAGTTTGTGGAATCGCTCAAGATGGATTTCTTCTCCGATCTCGTGTTTGTATTTACTCCTTCTGGTGAGGTCATTGAGCTGCCTGCTGGCTCCGTACCCCTGGACTTTGCCTATCGTATCCATACTGAGGTAGGTAACCGTACGATTGGGGCCAAGGTCAACGGCCGAATCGTGCCGCTGGATCATCGGCTCAAAACCGGGGACATCGTGGAGATTCTCACTTCCAAGCATTCTTATGGACCGAGTCAAGACTGGCTGAAGATAGCCCAGTCTTCGCATGCCCGCAGCAAAATCAAGCAATGGTTCAAGAAGGAGAAGCGCGAGGAGAACGTCGAGAAGGGCCGCGAAGCGATAGAACGGGAATTGAAGCGAGCCGGCATTGAGCCTTCGCAATGGATGTCAGAGGATAAGCTGCTGGACGCAGCCAAGAAGTTCACTTTTAACGATGTGGATGATATGTTGTCTGCGATTGGTTTCGGTGGTATTACGGCTGCTCAGATCGTCACCAAGCTGACAGAGAAGCTGCGTAAGGAGCAGGAGGAAGCAGCAGGGCATATTGAGCTTACTTCAGAGGTGAAGGAGGTCAAGAGCCAGCAGGAGGCACGGCGGCGCCCAACTAATGGCGTTGTGGTGAAGGGAATCGATAATCTGCTTGTGCGTTTTGCTAGATGCTGCAACCCGGTTCCAGGGGATGAGATCGTTGGCTACATTACTCGGGGGCGCGGGGTATCGGTCCATCGCAGTGACTGTACGAACATTCCGGGAATCCATGATGGCGAGGAAGCCGCACGGATTATAGATGTGGAATGGGAGAATGCGATTGAGGCGAATTACAGTGTGGATATCGAGATCACCGGTCATGAACGCCGCAACTTTTTGAATGAGGTGCTGCAAGCTGTAGCGGAGAGCAAGACCAATATTTCAGCCGTTTCCGGTCGACTGGACAAAAATAAAATGGCGTTGGTGCATATGACGATCCTGATCCGCAATACAGATCATTTGCAATCCGTCGTGGAGAAGATCAAGCGGGTGAAGGACGTGTACACAGTGCACCGGATTATGCAATAAGGTACGCGGAAAGGATTCAGGAACGATGAGAGTAATTGTGCAGCGTTGCCGGGAGGCCCGGGTGAACGTTTCGGGGCAAACTGTGGGCTCGATTGGCAAAGGACTGATGTTGCTTGTTGGCATTACTCATGAGGATACGGAACAGGACGCCGCTTATTTAGCCGATAAGGTGGCTAGCTTAAGGATTTTTGAGGATGAGAGTGGCAAGCTTAATTTCGGTGTGACTGAGATCGGTGGGGCTATCTTGTCTGTATCGCAGTTTACTTTGTACGCCGATAGCCGTAAGGGAAGAAGGCCTAACTTCATGGCTGCTGCCCGTCCGGAGCTTGCTGAGCCGCTGTACGAACGGTTTAACGATCTGCTTCGAGATAAGGGCTTAACCGTAGAAACGGGGATATTCGGTGCCGAAATGGATGTAGAGCTGACAAATTGGGGGCCAGTAACACTGATTATAGACAGCCCTTCATCCACTTTGCTGGTATGAGCAGAAGCAAGAATAGAAGATAGCATGTCGCATCTTTCATGGTGCAGCATGCTTTTTTGTATTGGGCAAGCATGGGAAGTTTTCCGAGACGAATAACCAAGCCTCTTTGGGGGCATGCTTAAGGCGAAGAAAAATCCAGAAGAAGCTGCGAAGGAGCTGGAGCTATGCACCAATCCGCCAAGTCCCAAGATTGGCAGGTTATTCCGCTTGTTCCTGCAGGAGGTTTGACCGAAGCACGGAGCCTGGCCCGCCTGGCTGCTCCGGAACAATTCGAGATGGTCCCGCGTGAGGTAAAGCCTTCCACGGAGTGGCTTCCACGTCCGGGAAGCTAATGCCTCGGTGCGTAGGGGCTCTTTATTTTGGACTGAAACATAAAAATTATCTTCAATCTGACATAAACTTCATCGTTTACAAGCGTGGTGATTGCCGGAAGGCCGATATGGAGCTGAAACAGCGAGTGTAAGCCCATATCGGCCATAGGCCCTTTATTGTTCACCTCATTTTTAGGGTAATAACAATTTAAGAGACCTAGGGTTTCTTTAGCGATGAATCTCAAATATAAAGGAGTGATTGGTATGACGAGGCATATTCAGGCATATTTCAGTACAGAAGATAAGGTGGAAGGTGCGCGTTTAAGCTTGCTCCCCTATGAGGTTGAGCAGGTGGAGACGGGGCATATCGAGGACGGTCTGACCGAGCGCGACAGAATTCGCTTTCCTTTTCTTCCAGTGAACACGGGAGGAGCTTCCGGGGCTACGGGCGCAAATATTGGCAATCAGGGTGCTGTTGCACTTCCGGGAACCATCCGCGATGGACAAGGTGCATTACCCGGTTTGGCTGTGGCGGGCTTAACCGTACATGAAACGGAGAATGAAGAACTCTCGGACAGGGACAACCGGGAAGCAGAGGAACCTCATGGAGATGTGGATCCCGATGATTTAAAATATGTGCTGAGTGCCAAGGTCAAGGAATATGAGTACGAGGAGATCGTGACAAAGCTGCGTGAGCAGGGAGCTTATATATCTGACCTGTAATATAACTGTAATATTAGATTCATGATCCTTTAACATTGCCTGTATATAATAACAGCATGACCCCCTTTTAAAATAGTATTTTTTGGACCTACACCCCGTTGGTGTGAGGTCTTTTTTCTGTAAGGGGGTGTTTTCGCCATATTTCGTCATACTATAGGCTTGACTTTAACGCGGTGGTTTCATACAATCATAAAATAACAGTTCATGTAACAGTAATAAGATGATTCGATGACGGGACAAAGTAATTCAACCCCACATCCACAGAGAGGAATCCCAGACCTTGGCAGATAGCTGCATAAGCAACGACACGATGCAAGCTGCAGGCATAAGGCAGGCTGGAAGGATTCCGGTGATGATTGAACGAAGGACCTCCCTGAGAACCGGCGGCGAAATAAGCAATTAGAGTAGACGCGCGGCGTAGGCGGGCGATAACCGCTTAAAGCGAATTTGTTTCCCCTAGGATTAGGGACAAATTCGGAATGTGGGTGGCACCACGGGTGAATCGTATAATCGGTCTCCCGTCCCTGTTTGGTTGAAACAAACAGGGACGGGAGTTTTTTTATTTTGCTAAGCTGATTAATGGATGGAGGATGAGGGAGATGGCTTTTCAAAAACCGACGGGTACCCAGGATCTACTCCCGGGTTTTGTGGAGAAATGGCAGTTTGCTGAGGAAAGGGCCAGAGATTTATGCCGCCGGTTTAATTACCGCGAGATTCGTACCCCGATCTTTGAGCAAACCTCGCTATTTGAACGCGGCGTAGGAGAAACGACGGATATTGTCGAGAAGGAAATGTATACCTTCCTGGATAAAGGTGAACGCAGTATGACGCTGCGTCCTGAAGGAACTGCGGGTGTGGTTCGTTCCTACGTGGAGAATAAGCTGTATGGGGAGCCAGACGTGAGCAAGCTGTATTATATCGGTCCTATGTTCCGGTATGAGCGGCCGCAAGCGGGACGACAACGGCAGTTCCATCAGTTCGGGGTTGAAGCCTTCGGAGCAACGGATCCCGCGATAGATGCAGAAGTGGTGGCGTTAGGCTACCAATATTGCCGTGAGTTGGGACTACAGGGCGTGAAGGTAGAGATCAACTCTGTTGGTAATCCGGAGAGCCGGGCGGCTTATCGGGAGAAGCTCTTGTCCTTCCTGCTGCCGATGAAGGACAGCTTGTGCAAGGACTGCCAGGCCCGGATGGAGCGCAATCCGCTGCGGGTGCTGGACTGCAAGGTTGATCAGGACAAGTTCGCGGATGCTCCTTCGATACTGGAAAGTCTGGACGAGGAGTGTACAGCTCATTTTGCCAGAGTACAGGAATTGCTGAGCGCTATGGAAGTGGATTATGTCATAAATCCTAGGCTGGTGCGCGGCTTGGACTATTACACGCACACTGCGTTTGAATACAAAGCCCAGGGTATCGGTGCTATCGATACGATAGGTGGTGGTGGCCGCTACAATGGACTGGTGGCTGAGGTAGGCGGTCCCGATCAGCCAGGTATCGGGATGGCGCTTGGCTTGGAGCGGATCGCCCTCATTCTGGAGAAGCAGGAAATTGCGCTTGGCGAAGCGAAGCCGCTGGATGTGTACCTGATCGCTTTGGGTGAAGCGGCGGACAAAGAGATTACGACATGGCTCTTCCGATTGCGGCAAGCGGGTATCTCCGCCGAGCGGGATTACTTGGGACGTAAGATGAAGGCGCAAATGAAATCTGCTGATCGGATGCAAGCTCGCTATACAGCGATTCTTGGTGACGATGAATTAGCTCGTGGAGAAATTGCCCTTAAGTCGATGGAAAGCGGCGAACAGCGCACTGTGAAGCTGGCTGACCTGGTTAATGAATTGAACTAAACTATTCACATAAAGGAGAATTTACATGAAAAGAACGCATCAATGCGGCGTGCTCAGCACCGCGAACATCGGAGAAACGGTTACATTAAACGGCTGGGTGCAGACAAGACGCGATTTGGGCGGCGTATTGTTTATCGATTTGCGCGATCGCAGCGGTATTGTACAAATCGTCTTCAACCCGGCGTACTCGGGCGAAGCGCTGCAGGTTGCTGACAAAGTACGGAGCGAGTATGTGCTGGCTGTAACGGGCAAAGTGGTTGAACGGGATGCAGAAACCGTGAACCCGAATTTGCCGACAGGACAAATTGAAGTACAAATTACGGAGATTGAAGTGCTGAATGCAGCCAAGACTCCGCCGTTCTTCATTGAAGACGGTGTGGAAGTCGATGAATCATTGCGTCTGAAATACCGTTACCTGGACTTGCGCCGGCCGGAAATGCAACAAACGTTGCGGCTCCGTTCCAAGGCAGCCAAGGTGTTCCGTGATTTCCTTGATGAAGAAGGATTTGTCGAGGTAGAGACTCCGATTCTGACGAAGAGCTCGCCGGAAGGAGCGCGTGACTACTTGGTGCCAAGCCGCGTGCATCCGGGAGAATTCTTCGCGCTTCCGCAATCTCCGCAATTGTACAAGCAATTGCTGATGGTCAGCGGAGTGGAGCGTTATTATCAGATCGCTCGTTGCTTCCGGGATGAGGATTTGCGGGCAGACCGCCAGCCGGAGTTCACCCAGGTTGACATTGAAACTTCATTCCTATCACGTGATGAGTTGCTGGATATGATGGAGAAATTGGTTGTCCGTCTCTTCAAAGAAACCAAGGGGATTGAGATCGAGACACCGTTCCAACGGTTGAGCTACGCTGATGCGATTGGCAAATACGGCTCCGACAAGCCGGACCTGCGTTTTGGCCTGGAACTGGTGAATGTCAGTGATCTGGTTGCCGGAAGCGGAGTTAAGGTGTTTGCTTCTGTCGTTGAAAAAGGCGGAGAGGTTAAAGTGCTTAATGCCAAAGGCTGTGGTACATGGAGCCGGAAGGACATCGATGATCTTGGCCCTTATGCCGCTCGTTATGGGGCCAAGGGACTGGCCTGGATTCAAGTGAAGGAAGGCGAATTCCGCGGTCCGATCGTGAAGTTCTTCACGGAAGAAGAAATAGCGGCTATCAAGGAACGTACCGGAGCGGCAGAAGGCGACTTGCTGTTGTTCTCCGCCGATAACAAAAAGGTCGTTGCCGATGTGCTGGGAGCCTTGCGCCTGAAAATCGGCCGTCAGCTTGGCTTGATCGATGACAATGTGTATAAATTCGCCTGGGTGGTGGACTTCCCGCTACTGGGCTGGGATGAAGAGCAAAAGCGTTATGTGGCAGAGCATCATCCGTTTACCCGCCCGCGTGAGGAAGATCTGGCGTTGTTTGACACCGATCCGGGGAAAATTCTTGCTCAAGCCTATGACCTCGTACTGAACGGCTACGAAGTAGGCGGCGGTTCGATGCGGATTTACAAACGTGAGGTACAGGAGCAAATGTTCAAGGCTATTGGCCTTTCACCTGAAGAAGCCCAGGATAAATTTGGCTATTTGCTGGATGCCTTTGAATACGGCACGCCGCCGCACGGGGGGATTGCCTTCGGCTTTGACCGTCTTGTGATGCTGCTTACCGGCCGCTCCAACCTGCGTGAAACGATTGCGTTCCCGAAAACAGCCAGCGCTACGGACTTGCTTATGAACGCTCCTTCCGAGGTGGATACGCGGCAGCTGGAGCAATTGCATATCAAGCTTGCGGCTATACCGGCTGAAGCCACGAAATAACGATTTCTCAGGAGGTGCGATAGAATATGCTTCATCAATTTTCACGGACCGAACTTGCCATTGGCGTTGAGGGCTTGGAGGTTTTGAAGAAGAGCACGGTAGCTGTCCTGGGGATCGGCGGCGTAGGTGCGATGGCCGTCGAAGGCTTGGCCCGTACCGGAATCGGCCGCATCATCCTGATTGACAAGGATGTTGTGGATATTACGAACATTAACCGGCAAATTCATGCATTGACCACGACGGTGGGCCAGAAGAAAGCCGATTTGATGTGCGAACGAATCAAGCTGATCAATCCTGAATGCGAAACGATCGCCCTGAACATGTTCTATACGGAGGAGACTTACGAGGAACTGTTCAAGTACGATATCGATTATGTTCTGGATGCTTCCGACACAATTATTTACAAGGTTCATCTGATCAAGGAATGTCTGAGACGCAAGATTCCGATCTTGTCGAGCATGGGTGCGGCCAATAAGATGGACCCTACCAAGTTCGAGGTGACGGACATTTCCAAGACTCATATGGACCCCATGGCACGGGTCATCCGGCATAAGCTGCGGGAGCAGGGGATCAAGAAAGGAGTCAAGGTCGTCTTCTCGACCGAGACTCCAGTGAAACCTCGTGCGGACGTGACGGAGAAGATTGCCCCGGCAGGAGCCAAGATTCGTAAAGCGAAGCAGCCTCCAGCCAGCAACTCTTTTGTTCCCCCGGTGGTGGGACTTATCATGGTCAGTGTAGCTGTGCGTGAACTATTGGAACGTGGCGGGGTGCACGTGTAAGCATACCGCGTTAATTCCTGGGAAGAAGTGCAGAATCGATGAATGCCATCGGCTCTGCACTTTTTTGCGTGGCAGCGTATGGGTCGTAAGAGCATTTTCTCGACTGTTTTTTTGTGTTAATCATAAGTTCAGCTTATATAGCCAGAAAATAATGTGCGGTGTACGTTCGTTAGTGGTATAATGGAATTCCTTTTGCGCCGAATCCAGACAAAAGCGGAGCATCATACGAAACCTTAGGAGGTAACTGAAAAATGGAACATTTTCAAAGTGCCTATCAAGAAGAGGTAGCGCGGCTTGACCGCACCCTAGAGGAGATAGACAAGCAGCTGCAACGGCTGCGGGGAATTCCGGTGTATACGGGGCAGGACTTTACGGAACAATTGCTGGAGGAGAACCGGGAGAATCAAAGGAAGCAACTGGAGCAATCGGTCCGTGAACCGTATTTTGGCCGACTGGATTTTGAGGAAAAGGGAAAAAGCAAAACTCCGCTATATATCGGCAAGGTCGGTGTGGGCGACCCTGAGGGCAAGGAGCCGATTGTCATCGATTGGCGGGCTCCGGCGGCCAGTCTGTTCTATTCTTTCACCGGTGGGGATAATGCGGCATATACGGCACCCGAGGGCGTAATTGAAGGGCTTGTGTATTTGAAGCGGAACATAGTTATTCGCAAAGGGATCCTGGATCGGGTAGCCGATACGTATAATCGGGAAAGCGATGGTCCAGCGGTATCGGATGAATTCCTCGTTTATCGGTTAGGGGAGAACAAGGATAACCGACTGCGCGATATCGTCTCAACCATTCAGGCGGAGCAGGACAAAATTATACGGGCGGCTAAAAACACGGCGTTGATCATTCAGGGCGTGGCCGGTAGTGGAAAGACGACGGTGGCGCTGCATCGGCTAGCCTTTTTATTGTATCAGTATAAGGAGCAGATTCGTGCGGAGCGGATGGTTATTTTTGCGCCAAATCATATGTTCATTGACTATATCTCCGAAGTGCTGCCCGAGCTTGGAGTTGGCGATATCCAGCAGAGCACATTCAGTGATTGGGCAGGCAAGGTGCTGGAACTAGGTGAAATAGATTTGGATGGATCCAGCGTATTGTCCGAGTGGTTCGATACTGCTGATCATGAAGGCGCTCCCTGGAAGGAAGGGGAGTTGCAGGGCCGCTTTAAGGGCTCAATGGTTTTTAAGGAGATGATTGATGACGCCGTGGTAAGCCTGGAGTCTAGCTGTGTGCCAGAGGGAGACTTTGAGCCTTGGGACGGGGCCAGGTTGTCACGCGAGGAAATTATCGGCTGGTTCGAGGGCGAGTATCGCCATTATCCGGTAGCACTCCGTAAGGAAAGAGTACTGGCGCGCATTCATCGCTGGATTGAGATGCGTCTCAAGCATTCGCCTTCGGCGGCTGTGCTGAAGGAACGTAAGAAGAAAGCCCAGCAAAGAGAGAAGAGCTATGCCAAGAAATGGCCTGAGTTAACGCCCCTTAGCCTATATAAGGAAATTTTTAGTGTTGGCAAGGGGACGGGGGGGCTGGTTGAGGTACAGCATCGCATTCCGGCAGGAATGCTGAAAGAAACGCAGGCTCGGCTGAAGAAAAATGTGGTGAAGGAAGAGGATTTGGCCGCCTTATTGTATCTATATACATTGATTTATGAGATAGATGGCAAGGTTACCTTCGACCATGTGGTCATTGATGAAGCACAGGATTTTTCTCCTTTCCAGGTTTACGTGCTGGATCGCTTTGTGAAGGGACATTCCTTCACCATTCTCGGTGATTTGTCGCAAGGCATCCACTATTATAAAGGGGTGCGTCGCTGGGAGGAGATGAGCAGCTTGTTTGGGCCAGAGGATACGGCCTATTTTGCACTGACCCGGAGCTACCGTTCGACCATGGAAATTATTCAGTTCGCAAATGAAATTTTGCAGCGCGGGGTTGGAGCCGATTTGCTGGCAGTGCCCGTGTTCCGCAGCGGAGAGCCGGTACGGCTCTTGAAGACCGATGGTGAAGGCCGCCTAGATGTACTTCGGGAGATACTGAATGAAGCCCTTGCGGGCAACATTCGTACGGTGGCGGTGCTGACCCGGACAATGCGCGATGCCAAAAGCCTGCATGCTGAGCTGGTTGCAGACGGAATGGATGCCAACTTGATCGACGGTGAGCTCAGAGAATATGCCGGCGGGGTGTCCGTGCTGCCGGTTTATCTGTCCAAGGGTCTGGAATTTGATGCGGTTATCGTGACTGACGTAGATACAAGCCATTACGGGGCTAATGACGCCAAGTTGTTGTATGTGGGCTGTACCCGGGCGTTACATGCGCTCTGGCTGCTGCATGGCGAGGAATTGCCGCCTTACGTGGCCGGATAAACGTCGTCTTCGATGAAGTCCTCCAGCCACCGGTCTGCTTTACTCTGATTACACAGGTTGCAGGCGCAGACACAGTTGACGGGGGTGGTATGACCACCCTTGGCTTTGGGCAGCAAGTGATCGATGGTATCGCCATATTCACCACAGAAGAAACAGGTATGGTTGTCCCGATTCAGGATGTACCGGCGAAATGACTTGTTGGTGTAAAGGCGGCGAATCGTAAACGGGTTAACGATGACGGCCATATGCTCCCGGACGAGCGTCACAGCGAGCTCAAGGTCGACTTCCTGCTGCCAACGTCTGCCCTTGTCGGTCCGCCCACGCATGCGGATCATCCCGTTCTTGTTCGGACGCAGGGTCCGAACATCAGGTCCCTCAACTCTCGGTGGGGGCGCGGGCAGGGCTCGCTTGATGCGGCGCTTGGGCCCGGCATATACTCCTGCCGCGCAGCGTGCAGCAAGCTGAGCCTGATCCACCTTGTCCTTGCCTTCATGCAGGAGGGCAGTGACTGTGTTGCGGGCGAGGGTTGCTGCTTCAGCCCCGGCCTTGCTTCTGCGGCGTTTCCGCTTGCGCTTGCGCGCCTGCTGCATTGCCGGTGGAGCCGCCTCTGTATCTACGGCCTCAACGCCAGTTACGGCCGCTTGCGGCAACCGGTTGGCCGCGCTTGCGGTGTGCGGCTTGTGGACGCTTTGCTCACGATTTTGCAGCTCTGCATTATAAATCGGCTGGGAGCTGTGCTTGTCCTGCGCCATGGCTTGCCGCTTGCGTTCCGCACGGCAGGCGCGACAGGCTCCGCGGCGTTCTCCCTTGCCGGAGCGCTTGCCTGTGCGGCGAAGGAACTCGCTTACGGGTTTCGTTTCGCCGCAATAGGCACATATTTTAACGGCTTTTGCCGGAGTGCTTGCACGTTCTGGTTGCTGAGTCAAAAAGGTCACCTCTATTCAAGCGGACTGTACAGATATACTTCTATTATACCCTTCGCCAGGCCTGCACTCTACATTTGCTTCCCTGCAACCTGGCTTGGACTTTATATATGCAAAAGAAGCCCCCCACTAAAAAATGACTGTTACAGGGATATTTCCCTATGAGTCAGTTTTGATCCGGGCAGGGCTTCTTCTAATTTTTCTATACATGTATGTGTATATGCTATTCAGTCATGGTGGCCGGCTGTTGAAGCGAGCGCACCTTGGTTACAATTTTGCGTATGCTCTCTTCAGATAGGTGGTATCTGACAGCTAAATCCCGTACGGTGCTTCCATCGCGGTATTGCTGAAAGATCTCTTTGTTACGGTTGGCAATGGAATCCCTGGAGCCGCTGAGCTCGCCCCATAAGGCTCTTGAGCGGTTTGGCTTGGGGATGTAGAGCAGTTCTCCCTGAATATAGTTTTGTAGCTCTTGCAGCAACCTAGGGGGAAGAATATCCTTCCCATTTTTGTAGTTCACGATCATGTACCTCCTTATTTCGTGGTCCGTGTTCTGTTGCAGCAATTACGATATAAGTCAACATGGCCGTAAATCCCCCTTTCGGTTTGAAGTAGCGATATTTTTTATTAAAGGAAAAATTTTGCTTGCCTGTATCTTAACATAAGCTCAGGAAAAACGAAAATAAGGGGAGCTGCTCCCAGCCCCCCGCTTGTATCGGGTTTCCGCTTACGCGGAAACCACCTCACTCACTGAAATCACTTCGATCAGCCCCCTTTCACGTGATTCGTCGGCCCGACAACTATATTAACTCATATTTTCCATAAAGAAGAAAGCGAAAGAACGACTATAAGTATTTTTTACTCCGAATGGTATGGCTTTAGCCCAATTGATGCAGATATGCTAGAATAAATAGGGTTATGATTGAAAGATTGAATATGCAGAAGTCAAGGAAGTGACTAGCGTGGATTTATTTTCTTATCAACAGGATCAAGGTACAGCGGGGCGGCTGCTAGCTGATCGAATGCGTCCAACCTCGCTGGATGAATATATCGGGCAAGAGCATATCATAGGGCCAGGGAAGCTGCTGCGCCGGGCTATTGAGGCGGATCAGGTATCCTCGATATTGCTATACGGCCCTCCGGGTTGTGGCAAGACGACATTGGCTCATATTATTTCAGCCCATACTCAGGCGGAATTTGTACGTCTGAATGCTGTTGATGCCTCGGTTAAGGATGTTCGGGAGGTCATTCAGAAGGCGCATAATGATAAGGCTTTTTACGGGACAAAAACAATTCTGTTCCTAGATGAGGTGCATCGCTTCAACAGTTCGAGACAGGATGCGTTGCTACCTGCGGTAGAGAAGGGGACGATCATATTTATCGGGGCAACGACCGAGAATCCGTTCCATTACGTGAATGGCGCTCTTATGAGCCGTTCTACCTTATTTCAGCTGGAACCACTCACCAAGGAGCATTCCTTGATCGCTATGCGTCGGGCGTTGGCGGATAAGGAGAAGGGGCTTGGTTTCATGTCGCTTACCGTGGACGAGGATGCCCTGCTGCATATTGCAGCGATGGCCAACGGAGATATCCGCCGGGCATTAAATGCGCTGGAACTGGCTGCGATGACGACCCCGCCACAATCTGACGGCACGGTTCATGTTACACTGGAGGTGGCGGAGGAATCCATCCGCCGGCCGTTGGTCAAGGCAGACGAGTCCACGCAATATGATGTGTTGTCGGCGTTTCACAAAAGTATTCGCGGCTCGAGCGATGCTGCCGTATTCTGGTTCTTGTATGCGGTAGAGAAGCTGGGGATGGACCCGATGACATTTATTCGCCGCTTGATTGCGGCCAGCAGCGAGGATATCGGACTAGCGAACCCGCAAGCCTTGGTGCAGGCGGTCAGTGCCCTGGATGCTTACCGGAATAATGGCTGGCCTGAAGCCCGCCTTAATGTGGTGCAGGCGATTCTGTTCGCTGTGGAGAGTCCTAAATCGGATGGGGTGGTAACGACCATCGGCAAGGTCTTGGCTGCTATCGAGGAGGTCACTTCTGCCGAGGTGCCGCTGCATTTGCGGGACACGCACTATAAAGGAGCAACGAAGCTGGGGCATGAAGGTTATAAATACCCGCATGACTACCCGGGGCATTATGTACAGCAGGAGTATCTGCCGGAGCGGCTTGCTGGCCGCACCTTCTATCAAGCCACGGAACAGGGAAATGAAGCGAAGATTAAACATAATCAGGAGCTGCGGCGCAAATCGAAGTAGGATGATCAAATAAGGCCTCTTCCCGGTATGGTTTTGGCTAGACCATGCCAGAAAGGGGCCGTTAATATTTTCTTGCAATTTAATTTTCGTCTAAAGATTTTAGCTTCTCAAAAGGCAGCCACCCAATCGTCCCTGCCTCATCCTCCACTAAGGCCCATTCATAAACAACTTGAAGCAGGTTTACGGTACTATCTTGGAATACAATCAACTCGGTAGGATTATAGTTACAGATTAATTTGCCCTGCTTAATGTAATCTGTCGGAAAATACGTAGTGTACTCTTCTACAGTGCCTTCCACCCAATTTTTGAACCTTTTGCAGGGTGCAATGTTTGTGATTGTTGACCCAGCAGGAAATGTGGGAAAGTTCCCCTCGCCCTTGTGATCTTCTGTTACAGTTAACCTCATTATTGTCTACCTCCACTCTCTTAACCTCAGAAATTCCAAAAATCATGCATACGTTCAACTCAGAGAGTTACACTTGTACCTTTGCCGGAGCTTCGATGGTGCCCCCGCCCAAACATTCTTCGCCTTGATAGAACACGACGGCTTGTCCGGGTGTAATAGCCTTTTGGGGCCGATCAAATTGCACATGCAAGGTCCCGTCTGCTTGAGGAATTAAAGTAACACCTTGATCAGGCTGACGGTAACGGAATTTTGCACTGCAACGGAATGGGCCAGCCGGCAGTTTGTCTCCACCCGCAATCCAGTTGATCCCCGAAGCGATGAGCGAGGTGGAGTATAGGCTTGGGTGCTGATCGCCTTGCACAACATAAAGAATATTTTTGTCCAAATCCTTATCCGCGACAAACCACGGCTCTCCCGTACCCGAGCCACCGATGCCAAGTCCTTGGCGTTGGCCCAAGGTATAATACATCAGACCATCATGACGGCCCTTCACTTCCCCTGTAGCAATATCGACCATGTCCCCTGATTTGGCTGGCAGGTAGTTGCTCAGAAATTCCTTGAAATTACGCTCCCCGATGAAGCAAACCCCTGTACTGTCCTTCTTCTTGGCCGTATATAGTCCGGCTTCCTCGGCCAAGCGGCGAACCTCCGGTTTAGGCAGGTGGCCGATAGGGAACATCGCTTTGGATAGCTGCTCCTGGCTTAGGGCGTTCAGAAAATAGGTTTGATCCTTATTGCTATCGACACCGCGCAGCAGCTTGTACACGCCGTCTTCTTCAATAACGCGCGCGTAATGTCCTGTAGCGACGTAATCAGCGCCAAGATCCAGCGCCTTGTTCAGGAACTCGCCGAACTTGATCTCCCGGTTGCACATCACATCCGGGTTTGGCGTGCGGCCCCGTTTATATTCTTCGAGGAAATAAGCAAATACTTTATCAAAGTATTGCTTCTCAAAGTTCACCGTATAATAGGGGATATCCAGCTGCTCGCAGACGCGTCTTACGTCTTCTGCATCCTCTTCGGCAGTGCAATGGCCGAACTCATCGGTATCGTCCCAGTTCTTCATAAATATGCCGATGACATCATACCCTTGCTGCTTAAGCAGCAGGGCCGTCACCGAAGAATCGACCCCGCCGGACATGCCGACGACGACGCGTGTTTCGTGCTTTGGCTTTGCCATATGATCACTCCTTTGAGCGCCGTGCGCTCTGCTGTTTATTTTATCATAACCGGGACTTTATTTTCCAAAAGGCCTGTGATATGGTACGATAAGCATAGGTTAAAGATAGGAATAGAAAGATTTTTCAGGGAAAGACTGGAATATCTGACGATTATGGCGACTTGTTGCCCCATACTGTCTTTAATTGATCAAATCCTAATTATATAAAGATTACTTGAAAATTGAAAGAGGTGCCTTGTTTGAAAATTTCGACAAAAGGACGCTACGGGCTAACCATCATGATGGAGCTTGCCGCAAAGTTTGGCGAGGGACCTACCTCGCTGAAAAGCATAGCAGAGAAAAACCAATTATCCGAGCATTATCTGGAGCAATTGATTGCACCGCTGCGCAACGCCGGACTCGTGAAGAGTGTGCGTGGAGCGTATGGCGGATATATTTTGGCCCGTGAAGCCACCGAGATTACCGCAGGGGATATCATCCGTGTGCTGGAAGGACCGATCTCTCCGGTAGACTTTACTGAAGAGGACGACCCGGCCAAGCGTGATCTGTGGTTACGCATTCGCGATAGCATTGCTGAAGTGCTGGATTCGACGACACTGGACAGTCTCGTCAATTATGAAGAGCATGGCATGAAGCAAAACTATATGTTCTATATTTAGTTTTTTTGTTTCTGAAAAGGCGAGGAAAACCTTGATTTATAAGGGGTTCCTCGCTTTTTTATTGAATTATCATTCTAAAAATCACAAAAAAATCGTGGAACTTGCAAAGTGTTGAGTTTTAGAATGTCTGAGTCGTGATTCTTAATCTTGAGATCAGTGCTTGCTGCATCTTTTTAGTGACATGGGGGGCGCTACGCAAGTAATTGTAAGACCATATGTCTTACAAAGTGTCTTACATGTGTTTCATTATTATGCTATGACAACAATAGAAACAAGGACGGTTGGCCCAACCGTCCTTTGTACAAACAACTTGAGTGGGATTATTCCTCGAAGAAAGTTTAAATCGTGAAGAAGTGACCTCACAGGCCCTAACCTTAGAAAAGTGCAACGATAAAAGTTTTTAAATTATACCACGAGTCTGCCAATGCTGCAGGCTCTTTTCTTTATTCTGAACGGAAATGATCCCTGTGGCGATAATCAGGATGCTCTGACGACCATACTCAGCTTTGGGCGCCTGGGATGTGATGCTGACGTTGGTGCTGGTCATCATCATAAGCTGTCTACAAACATTTTGGCTTTATGCAATCTTCTTTGCTAAGGGACATTTTTCGTCTTCTGTATAAAAACGTTTCTCTAGACCCACTCGAATTGCGTCTGGTAGTATTTAAAAGCGAGTTCAGGGCGATAGGGGAGATTAAAGGATGGAGCAGCATCAGCGCTATGAGAATCTGAAACTGGGTGAACGCGGAGCTATCATAAGCATCATTGCTTATGTTTGTTTGTCTATGTTGAAGCTAATCATCGGGGGAGTGTCAAATTCGGAAGCCCTGAAAGCGGACGGTTTAAATAATGCAACTGATATTGTTGCCTCCATTGCAGTGCTGATTGGTCTCAAGCTAGCGCAAAGACCGGCGGATGAGGATCATCCGTATGGACACTGGAAATCGGAGACCATTGCTTCATTGATTGCCTCTTTTATTATGATGGCTGTAGGGATACAGGTTCTGATCACAGCTATTGCTTCTGTATTCCAACGTACTCATCCGGTACCGGACCTGATATCGGTATGGACGGGTCTTTTTTGTGCGGTTGTGATGTACCTGGTATATCGTTATAACAAAAATCTTGCTACTAAAATTAAAAGTCAGGCAGTTATGGCAGCTGCTAAAGATAATATATCCGACGCCTTGGTTAGTATCGGAGCGGTTATAGGAATTATAGGATCTCAATTTGGCTATCCCTGGTTAGATTCGATAACGGCTGTCGTTGTAGGCGTTATTATATGTAAAACCGCATGGGATATCTTTCGTGAGGCTTCCCTTCATTTATCGGATGGCTTTGACGAAACAGTTGTCCAGTCCTTTAAGGAGGCTGTAAGGCAGGTGGAGGGCGTCGAAGAGGTCAAAGAGCTGCGGGCAAGAAATTATGGAAGCAATGCGATTGTTGACGTTGTTTTATCTATTAAGGGTGGATTGGGTTTTCAAGAGGCGCATAATGTGGCTACCAATGTTGAGAATGAACTGAAGAAATCGACAGAAGTGCTGGAAGTCCATGTGCATTACGAACCTTCCAAGTAACGCGATGGAGCTTCACGATCTTCCAGTTGACCATACGGTCTTTTGTTTGTTAATATACAGAACGAACGTTCAGTATAAAGTGAGGTGTTCCAATGAATAAGAAGCTGCAGCAAAGCTTGGAAACGAGAAAACGAATCACTGAGGCGGCCAAGGAATTGATTTCAAAGAAGGGCTATAAGGCGACCTCGATCGAGGATATCGTAAAGGCGACAGGCAGCAGCAAGGGGAATATCTATTACCATTTCAAGAGCAAGGAGGGTCTGTTCCTGCATCTGATTGAGGAATGGGATGCGGATTGGGAATACCGCTGGAAGGAGAAGGAGCAATTATATCCAACGGCGACCGAAAAATTGTATGCGATGGCAGATCAAATGGCATTGGAAGACGTGGATCACCCGATGACCAAAGCTATGGACGAGTTCGTAGGTGGCGATAATTTGTCCGAGGAGGTTCGTGCCAGGCTGGCCGATATCTTTGCCAATCATTTTGCCTTTAACAAGAATTTGCTGGAACAAGGCATTGCTTCCGGGGAGTTTCAGGGAGATGCCGCCACGTTGTCCGTGCTGCTCGAAAGTCTGATGGTGGGACTAAGCCAGATGACTCGTCTTGTCAAATTGGGGGAAGTACGGCGGCTATACCATGCCTCCATTACGGTATTTCTGAAAGGGATATGCTCTTAAAGAGGTAGCACTGATAAATGTAACACAACTAATTTTTTCTTTTTTATTACAGACCGAACGTTCAGTATATATGTTATAGATATATTATAGATACAATTATTTTAAAATAGCTGGAGGAAATCATCATGTCTTTACTGTTACGCAATAACGGTGCTATTTTGCTGTTGATGCTCAATATTTTTCTTGTTTTTGTGGGGATCGGACTAGTCATCCCTATCATGCCTACCTACATGACGGAACTGCATATTAGTGGCAGTATGGTGGGTATGCTGGTGGCGGCGTTTTCGCTGACTCAGCTATTACTCTCACCGTTTGCCGGACGATTGTCGGATTCGCTGGGTCGAAAGAAAATTATCGTTGCCGGGATGCTGGTGTTTGGCTTGTCGGAGTGGGTTTTTGGCGTGGCTAGCACACCATTGTTTCTGTTCGCAGCCAGAATGCTCGGGGGGGTTGGCGCTGCCTTCATCATGCCAGCTGTGATGGCCTATGCAGCAGATATGACCACGGGAGCAGAGCGGGCTAAAGGCATGGGGCTGATTAATGCCGCTATCACAACCGGTTTTATTATTGGCCCCGGCATCGGCGGTTATATCGCTGAGTTCGGAATACGGGTCCCCTTCTATGCGGCAGCGGTTGCCGGGCTGGTAGCAGCAATCGTTACCAGCTTTATGCTGCCAGAATCTCTTGGTGAGCAAAGTAATCAACAAGATAACAAACAAGGGGCGAAACGAGTGGAAGAGAACTTGTTTGTACAACTCGCTCGTTCTTATCGCCAGCCTTATTTTATCAGCTTGATTATCGTTTTCGTGCTTTCGTTTGGTCTGGCGAATTATGAGACGGTCTTTGGTCTCTTTGTAGATCATAAGTTTGGCTTCACGCCGCGGGATATCGCCATGATTATGACCTTTGGCTCAATCTCGGGCGCAGTGGTGCAAGCAACCGTCTTTGGCGCTATTCTCAACCGATTTGGGGAGAAGCTGGTTATCTCCGTCACTTTGCTTTCGGCGGGCTTGTGTATTTTGTTAACCCTGTTCGTGCATCGTTACTGGTTGATTTTTCTGGTCACGTTCCTGGTATTCCTGTCCATCGATATTTTGCGCCCCGCGGTGGGGACCCAGCTATCGAAGATGGCAGGGGATCAGCAGGGCTATGTGGCAGGTCTAAACTCCGCATATACGAGCTTGGGAAATATTGCCGGACCGTTAGTGGCGGGAGCCCTGTTTGATATGGATATTAACTATCCATAT
This sequence comes from Paenibacillus sanguinis 2301083 = DSM 16941, assembly GCF_000374825.1. GTDB lineage: Bacteria > Bacillota > Bacilli > Paenibacillales > Paenibacillaceae > Fontibacillus > Fontibacillus sanguinis. The sequence goes on along the minus strand of NZ_KB895387.1, from coordinate 97,385 downwards.
ATTTCGGCGGCTATCGTGCTGATCTTATGCTTTGTGCTGGCACTAAGACCTAACAAGGCAGCACTTCAAGCCAGTTCGGCAGCTCAGCAGGCTGAGACTCAATCGTAAGAACAAGATCATACGTGCAAAAAGTGAGAACAAAGCCCCAAAACCTAACCTGGTCATGCTATACTGGATAGGAAGGAATAACCAGGGAACGCCCTTCAAAGGCTCCAAGCGAGCTTTTGAAGGGCGTTGTTTGCAATTAAACCAGGTCCTTGTCCATGGCCTTGCAATTCAGGGCAGCGAACAAGCTGTTGGACCAGGCGAAATATCCCGTGAGAAATCACAAGGAAGAAACACACTAAAAAAGTGTGTCTATGAGAGACATGTACAAGGTATAAGTAGTTTTTTTGTTCAAAATAATATAGAATTGAAATCACTCAAAATTTGTCAGCAACTTGACTAAGGTGGTTAATGGCTATGAAACATATATATTTGGATCATGCGGCTTCTACGCCGATTCACCCGGATGTGGCGACAACGATGATGCAGGTGATGGGCAAGCAATATGGCAATGCTTCAAGTGTTCATTATTTTGGGCGGGAAGCCAAGCGTCTCGTCAACGGGGCACGCGATGCTATCGCAACAAGGATCGGTTGTCGCGCGGATGAACTGGTATTTACCAGCGGCGGAACGGAGAGCGACAATCTCGCGCTATTTGGGGCAGCCGAGGCTCGCAAGGCTCAAGGACGGCATATTATCACATCGGCTGTAGAACATCATGCGGTGCTTCATACTTGTGAGCATTTGGAACAGAAGGGCTTCGAGGTGACCTACCTGCCGGTGGACTCTACGGGAAGAGTTGACCCTGAGCAGATGGCCGAGGCCATACGTCCCGATACCATTCTGGTCAGCGTCATGTATGGAAATAATGAAGTGGGTACGCTGCAACCGATTGCCGAAATCGGGAAAATAACCCGGGAACGGGGAATTTTATTGCATGTAGATGCCGTTCAGGTGCTTGGTTCCATTCCGATAGCCTGTCACGATCTTCCGGTAGACCTCATGAGCTTCTCGTCGCACAAAATAAATGGCCCTCAAGGCGTAGGAGCTCTTTATGTACGCAAGGACGTACTGCTGGAACCGATTCAGTATGGAGGGCTTCAGGAGAGAAAGCGGCGTGCAGGAACCGAGAACATGGCGGGGGTTGCCGGGTTTGCCAAGGCAGTGGAACTGGCAGTGGAGGAACGGGCAGCCCGCAACAACCATGAGAGTATGTTGATAGCGGCATTGCTGGAGGGATTGAAGGACCAATTGCCAAGTGAGGCCTTTCATGTGAACGGTCATCCGGCCGAGCGGTTGCCGCATATTGTTAATATCAGCTTTCCGGAAGTGGATTCGGAGACAATGCTAATGAATTTGGACATGGAGGGAATTGCTGCATCCAGCGGCTCGGCATGCACGTCGGGATCGCTTGAGCCTTCACATGTACTGGAGGCTATGGAGCTTCCGACAATTTTTTTGCGTTCGGCGATTCGATTTAGTGTAGGAATGGGTAATACTAGGAAAGAAATTGATGAGGTTGCTAAAAAAATTGGAACCATCCTGGAACGTCTCCGTAGAAGGAAATAATGGGCAACTCTTTTCGGAATGCTGACGATTTTGAGGAAGGAGGGTATGCAAGTTGCCTGCGCGTCAACCATTTGCCCAGCAGGGAGTGTCCTTATCGCCATGAGAATGCAGGAAATGATCGGCCTGGCTGTCTTTGATATAGATCAGGGCAAACAGGTGGGGAAAGTCATCGACATGATGCTGAATAATGATTGGTCGATTGCAGGCATTCAACTAGAGAATCGCCTGCGGTGGAGTTCCTCCGTCAAGGTGGTGCTCTGGGAAGAAATTGTCGCGTATGGGGAAGATGCGGTTATGATTCGTAATCAACAGGCCATCCGTAGATGGAAGGCTGAGAATATACAGAACACCTTCTTGACAGGAAACATCAAGTTGAAGGAATTACCCGTTCTGACCGAGGACGGAATCCAGCTAGGTTATATGACGGATGTTTATTTTGAGCATGAATTGGGAAACACAATTACTGGGATTGAAATTAGTGACGGGTTTTTCACCGATTTGCTGGAAGGGCGCAAGCTATTGCCTTTCACACCGGAAATGACTCGTGGGGAAAGTGTAATCATGGTCCCCGCCAGCAGCGAAGAGCTGCTTGAAAAACCATGAATTCTGTTGATGGATAGGTGATAAATGGATGATGAAATGTCCAAATTGCAACTCCAAGGATATTGGGAAGATTGGTTCCCATCAATTTTACTGCTGGGGTTGCTTTATTGAATTGACGGTAAACGGAGACAAAATGTCCGTCTACCAGGTGGAAGAGGACGGTACGCTCAGTTCCCTGGACGACCTGTTCTTCGGTGAGGAAATGGTACAGGATTTTCCGCAAATGCATGCATCCTCGTAATATAGTTATTCATTGTGATCGGCAGAAATGCCAGAAGCTGTCCCCTATTTTATTACATAAATAGAGAGGACAGCTTTTTTATTACATGGGGGAGCTGCTTCTCAAATGTTGTCAACAATGATCATGACGAAACCGTATTTTGATTTGATTGAGAAAGAAAGCGCTTTGAATTAGGATGAGTATAGAAACACGGTAGTCATACAAATCAAGATTGTTGATGGTCCGTACATCATTCTAAGGAGGCTTCTCTTTATGGCTATAGCACAAACGAAAGAGAGAACAGGTTCTGGCGGAGTCCGGGTCAGAGTACAGCAGTTTGGACGTGCGCTTAGCGGCATGGTAATGCCGAACATAGGTGCATTTATCGCCTGGGGGTTAATCACCGCCCTCTTCATTCCAACCGGCTGGATTCCAAGTGAATATTTGGCTAAGCTGGTTGATCCGATGATCAAATACCTACTGCCACTGTTGATCGGTTATACAGGTGGGCAAATGATTCACGGCAAGCGGGGTGCGGTTACCGGTGCCATCGTCACGATGGGGGTTATTGTCGGGGCAGACATTCCGATGTTCCTTGGAGCAATGATTGTGGGCCCACTTTCGGCATGGGTAATGAAGCAGTTTGACAGAGCCATTGATGGTAAAATTCGTTCAGGCTTTGAAATGCTGGTCAATAACTTCTCGATCGGGATCTTCGGCGGGATTATGGCGCTGGGTGCCTATGCCGGTGTAGGACCGTTTGTTCAAGGCATCAGTCAAGTGTTGTCTTCCGGCGTTAACTTCCTGATGCAGGCCAAACTGATTCCATTGGTCAACCTGCTGATTGAGCCAGGGAAGGTATTGTTCCTGAATAATGCGATTAACCATGGTGTACTTACGCCAATCGCAGCAGAAGAAGTTGCTCGCGTAGGCAAATCGATGTTGTTCATGCTTGAATCCAACCCGGGTCCTGGCCTTGGCATCCTGCTTGCTTACTGGCTGGTAGGTCGCGGTTCAGCAAAACAATCTGCACCTGGTGCAGTCATTATCCACTTCCTGGGCGGCATTCACGAAATCTACTTCCCGTACATTTTGATGAAACCTGTATTGATCCTGGCAGCTATTGCTGGTGGTGTGGTGGGTACGTTTACGTTCCAACTGACTGGTGCAGCCCTGTCCGGTTCACCTTCGCCAGGCAGTATCTTCGCTTATATCGCCATGACACCAAGAGGCGGGTTCCTGCCAATGTTCAGCGGTGTGCTCACTGCGACAATTGCTTCCTTCGTTGTAGCCGCTCTGTTGCTCAAGACGGGCAAGCAAAATGACGAAGAAATGGATTTGGATGAAGCATCGGCCAAAATGAAGGAAATGAAAGCGGCAGGAGTGAAAAGTGAAGCTGCTGCATCCGCAGCAACGACAGGTGTTCAGAAACAGAACGTGAACAAAATCGTATTTTCTTGTGATGCCGGGATGGGCTCGAGTGCCATGGGAGCTTCGGTCCTGAGAAAGAAACTGCAGGATGCCGGCATTAACATCACGGTCGTCAATTCCGCAGTTAGCGAAATCCCTGCGGATGCCGACATCGTCATTACGCAAAAAACATTAACGGAACGTGCGATAGCCAACAAACCGGACGCAGAGCATATTTCCATCGATAACTTCTTGAAGAGTCCCAAATATGATGAACTGGTTGAACGACTGAAAGGTTAATTGCGCCAGTTACAATTGAGGGGCAGAACACTGGCGAACTATTTCGCCGGTGTTTTGCGTCTATTTTAGGAGGGACAGATAATGAGGAAGGTGACCGCACGGCAAAAGCAAATCCTCATTCTCCTCCTCGGACGCAAGAACGGAATGACTGCGGCGGAAATTGCTGCGGAAATCAACGTTAGCGTCAGAACCGTCCATCGGGAGCTGGACGAAATTGAGAAAATTCTTGCCTTCTTTGGCCTGGTGCTTCACCGTAAATCCGGTACCGGCATCTCGGTGTGGAGTGACTCCGGCGGCAATGATGAGGGAGAGCGGCTGCAAGAGGCCAGAAGGCTGCTGCTGGTGGATAACCCCAGCGATTATTCCGGAGAAGATCGAAAGATTTGGCTTATTTGCCGTCTGCTGGAAGAGCGCGAGCCGTGCAAGCTGTTTGCATTAGCCCATAGCTTGAAGGTAACGGTAGCGACCGTGAGCAATGATTTGGACGAGGTAGAGCCTTGGGTTAGGCGGTTCCATCTGGATTTGGTGCGCCGCAGAGGGTATGGGGTTGAGCTTTCGGGTAAGGAATACGACAAGCGCGATGCCCTATGCCAACTGGCGGTTGACCATTTGGATTACTCCGATCTGATCGGAGGATCGTTGGAGAGCCAGGGCTCATCCGCCATCTCCAAGCTGTTAGCTATCATCGGAACCCACAATCTGATGACGGTAGAGAATACATTGTGGGAAATGAATTGGGAATGGACGGAGCATTTGTCCGAGAATGCCTATACGGAGCTATTGATCCATCTCTCGGTATGCATTAATCGGATGAAGGCGGGAATTTTTGTGGAAGATCAGGGTGAATCTGCTTCTGCAACGGGGAATGAACGGGATGACAGTGAGACGGTCCGCTTTGCCCGGAGCTTGGGGGAGAAGCTGTCACTTCGTTTTCCCCCTGAAGAGATAGGCTATATTATTCATTTGTTTAATCGAGCGAGGGATGCCTCTCCGGATCTTGTGCAAGCGGACTTGGAGCTGGTGGACACCGTCTACCGTTTGACCGAGAATGTTGTCAAGCGAACGGGAATTCCGTTCCAGGAGGATCGTTTGCTTGGCAGTGGGCTATTGGAGCATATGGGTTCGGCCTTCAAACGAATCCGCGAAGGCTCGCGAATCCGCAACCCGCTGCTTGGAGCGATTCGCAAGGATTATGAAGAGTTGTTCAACATCGTGCGCGAGGCGATGAACGAGAGCATTGCCGATCTGGAAGTGCCGGATGAGGAGATTGGCTTTCTGGTCATGCACTTTGGAGCCTCCATTGAGCGGTTGAATCAGTTAGGGCGCAATGTTCGGGCCATTTTGGTCTGCTCCAGCGGTCTAAGCTCTTCCAAATTGCTAGCCACCCGTTTAGCCAAAGAGATGCCGCAGATTGAAGTTATGGGTAATGTATCATGGTACGAGGCCAAGCGGCTGCCGGAGGAAGATTATGATTTGATCATCTCTACCATCGATCTGCCATTGCCCGCGGATCGTTACGTCAAGCTGAGTCCCTTGTTGACGGAGGAGGACCGCACACATCTGCTGCAATATGTTCAAGACACGACGTTGAAATCCCGAAAGCCTGTGCCTGAACCAGAGCAGCCGGTTCAATCCCGGGCGTTTGAAAAGCTGCAAGGGTTAACGGCCTCTTTAAATGAAGTGGTCAGTCTACTTCGGCAATTTGTAGTCATTGAGCTGGAGAATGCAAGCCATTCGCTGCGTGAGACGATAACGGCGGCTCTGGAAGAAATGAGCCGGGTTGCCGCTATATCTCTGTCCACTAGCCTGCCTGAATCGGAGAAAATAACTCTTTTGGCGGATGTGCAGGCGGTGACGGACCGTCTGCTTGAACGGGAGAAGATGGCAAGTCAGGTTATTCCGGGTACATCCCTCGCACTATTTCATACTCGTACCCGCTTCGTTAATTGCCGTTCGCTGGCATTGTGCCGTTTAAGCGAGCCTGTACTGCTGGATGGAGATACTGAGGTTGGTGCGATTCTGTTCATGCTCGCCCCGCGCCAATTGCCTCATGAAAGCCTGGAGGTGCTTAGCGAGATTAGTGCGATGCTATTAAATCCGGAGCTAATCGAACTGCTGGAGACGGGGAGATGTGAGGATATTCGCAATTTTCTGGCTTCAGAGCTGCTAGACTATTTTGAGCACATCTGAACAACTCCGTCCTGGGAAAGACGACTTTTTGAACAACCCCTTTAACTGCTTCACCAAGGATTTGCCTTGATAGGAACTGACATAACAAAGGAGAGAGCTGCAATGAAACTACTGTCTAAAGAGAAAATTATCCTGAATGGTCAAGCCAAAGATAAATATGAAGCGATTCGCATGGCAGGCAATCTGCTTGTTCAAGCAGGTCATGTCACAGCAGAATACGTTGATAAGATGCTTGAACGTGAAGAAATCGTTTCTACCTATATGGGCGGAGGGCTAGCCATCCCTCACGGCACCAAGGAAGCGAAATCGCTAATTTCGTCCACAGGGCTGTCTGTAGTACGCTTCCCGGAAGGAGTCGATTTTGGCGGAGATGAGCCGGCGTTCATCGTCATCGGCATCGCTGCTGCGGGTGGAGATCATATGGAAGTATTAACGAATGTCGCTATGGTATTTACGGATGAATCCAATCTGGAGCACATTATGAATGCTACAACGGAAGAGCAGATTGCGGACATCCTTGAAGGAGGAATGGAAGCATGAAGGCAGTTCATTTCGGTGCAGGAAATATTGGGAGAGGGTTTATCGGTCTCTTGCTATCACGCTCGGGATATGAGGTGTGCTTCGTAGATGTGAACGATACACTTGTCTCGGAGCTGGCCCGGCGCAAGGAATATCCGGTTACATTGGCCAGTGATCAGAAAGAGACAGTTATCGTTACCGGTGTAACGGCAATCAATAGCAAGAGGGCTGCTGCTGAAGCGGCGCAAGTGATTGCCGAAGCTGATCTGGTGACCACGGCTGTGGGTGTATCGATTCTGAAGCATATCGCCGGAACCATCGCTGAAGGGCTTGTTCTGCGCAAGGCAGATGGGGCAAAGGGGAAGCTGCACATCATTGCGTGCGAGAATGCCATCGGAGGCAGTTCCCAGCTTAAGGAGCATGTCTATGCCGGGCTGGACGAGGATACTCAGCGTTGGGCCGAGGAGAATGTAGCCTTTCCGGATGCAGCTGTGGACCGGATCGTTCCCCTCCAGCAGCATGAAGACCCCCTACAGGTGGTAGTCGAACCCTTCTATGAGTGGGCGGTAGACGAATCCCAGATGTTCCCCGGGTTTCATCGCGTAGAGGGCGTGCATTACGTTGAACGTCTGGAGCCTTATATTGAACGCAAGCTGTTTACGGTAAATACCGGCCATTGCTCGGCTGCTTATAAGGGATATTTGCAGGGCCATGCCACCATTCAAGAGGCGATGAACGACGAGCAGGTTGTTCAGCATGTACGCTCGGTGCTGTCGGAGACCGGAGCGGTATTGGTGGCCAAGCATGGCTTCTCGAAGACCGAGCATCAGGCCTACATTGAAACGATTCTGGAGCGTTTCGCAAATCCGGCACTGACGGATGAGGTTTCGCGGGTTGGCCGTTCACCGATCCGCAAGCTGTCCGCCGGAGATCGCCTGGTATCCCCGGCGAAGCAGGCATATGAGCATGAGCTTGGATACGATCATTTGGCCAAAACAATGGGCATGGCCCTGTTGTTTGTCTCTGCTGATGATCCGGAAGCTGTAGAATTGCAGGCTTCATTGCAGGAAGCGGGTGCCTCGGCAACTCTGAGCCGCTACACGGGGCTGGAAGCCGATCATCCCATTCATCAAGCAGCGCTTGCGCATTATGAACAATTAAAGTTCGAGTTCAAAAAGTCGGGTTTATAGGACCGAAGCTTATGCTTTCGATGTGCGTTTTTTCAAAATGCTTTAGGTTGAATGAAACCAGGGGCTGAGTAGCGGAGCTACACGTTTTCGTAGAAGACGACTTCGGAAGCATGGGTACGTGAGCAACTAAAATGTTTCTGTAGAAACATACTACGGAAGCCTACGCTTGACCCGGCTGAATTCAAGATTCGATGTCGAATATACTCCTCGAACAACTCCGTCCTGGGAAGACGACTTTTTGAATAACCTCTTATAAGCAAAATCGTTAATCTATAGATGGGATAACTGCCTGCCTTAGGCCGCCGTGTGGCTTGGGGCAGGTTTTCCTTTTTTCTTTCATATTTTTCCCCGTCTAGGCCAATAATGAACTGTACGAAAGCCGAAAGAGAGGGATAAGTATGGAGCCGAGGGATGAACTGCATAAGAATAGGCTGTTTGGCTATGGCGTCTGGGTGCTGCTTGGGCTGATTATTCTCTATTTTGTTTGGCAGCTTCGGCCTATGTTTGCGCTGGTATATCACTTTTTCAAAGCCGTATTTGCTCCATTTGTTATAGCCGTGATTATCTCCTATGTGCTTAATCCCGTTGTTCGTATGCTGGGCGCTCGCAAGGTGCCAAGGACCATGGCTGTATTGCTTATCTATGCCGTGTTCCTGACGGTACTATCGGTTATCCTGATCAACGTCATACCGATGTTTGTGGAGCAGGTAGAGGAACTGGGCGAGCATTTGCCCGAATTGACCATTCACACCCAGCAGATGATGAACCGTTTTGACAACGGCATCTTGCCAGGAAGCGTTCGTATGGGAATGAACCATTGGTTCTATCAATTCGAGAACAGGCTGGCGCAAGGGATTACCCGGTTTCTGGACAATATTGGCGCGACGATTGAGATGGTGTTCAACGCATTTATCATTCCGTTTCTGATCTTCTATATTCTGAAGGATATTGAGCTGATTGAGCGGCTGATGCTGCAATATTTGCCCCGCTCCCGGCGCAAATCCATGATTACCTTACTCAAAGAAATCGATCAGGCTTTAGGCAACTATGTGCGAGGTCAATTTCTGGTCTGTCTCATTATCGGCGTGCTGGCTTATATCGGTTATATATCCATAGGAATGCCCTTTGCCTTACTGCTCGCCGGCATTGTGGCGCTCTGCAACATCATCCCTTACCTGGGGCCATTTCTGGGGGCTGCTCCGGCAATCGTGATGGCCACCACCATTTCATGGAAGATGGTTCTGCTCGTTCTGCTCGTCAATATGCTCTGCCAAACGATTGAAAGCAATGTGATATCTCCACAGGTGGTGGGCCGCAGCTTGCGTCTGCATCCACTGCTGATTATTTTGGCTCTCTTGATTGGCGGAGAAATTGCCGGCATTCCCGGCTTGATTTTGGCGGTTCCCTTTTTTGCCGTCATTAAGGTCATTCTGCAGCATTTTCACGCTTATTTCGTGAGGCGCAAAGCGATGTAAAAGGCTCATTGACAGCGGGATATCTGCCCTTTATACTTAAAACGATATGTTTGTTGCATGAATCCAAAACGTTGATGAAATGAAGTACGTTCAATCGGCAAATTTGTCAGAGAAGGGCCCCTTCGCTCCTTTATGCCTTACGGCTGCTTGGGAGAGATGGCTGAGAGGACCCGCAATGTGCCTGAACGGAAAGCTGATTTCGGAGTGTGGACTTAAACTCCACCGGCAGGTCCCCGTTACCGGACTAACGAGGCGATTGCATGTAACTCTTGCGCTTATAGCGGCAGAGGCTTGTGATAACCAGGGTGGTACCGCGATTAAGAGTGAATCGTCCCTGATGTTCAGGGGCGTTTTTTGTATTTTCAGAAGACGAATCAGATTGATATTATTCGGGGGGTCAAATTCATGAAAGCAAGTGAAATTCGTTCCAAATGGCTGGAGTTCTTCGCCAGCAAGGGCCATAAAATCGAGCCGAGCGCCTCGCTCGTGCCCCATAACGATCCATCTCTGCTATGGATCAATGCCGGGATGGCCCCGCTGAAGCCTTATTTCGACGGTCGTGTCAAGCCGGATAATCCACGTCTAGCCAATTCGCAGAAATGCATTCGTACCAATGACATTGAGAATGTAGGAAAGACACGCCGGCATCACACCTTTTTTGAAATGCTGGGCAACTTCTCGATTGGTGATTATTTTAAGGAAGAAGCTATTACATGGGCATGGGAGTTCCTTACAGGCAAGGAGTGGATCGGCTTTGACGGGGAGCGGCTATCCGTTACGGTATATCCTGAGGATGAAGAGGCTTATAAGCTGTGGAACGAGAAGGTAGGTATTCCTCCTGAACGGATCGTGAAGCTGCAGGATAACTTCTGGGATATCGGGGAAGGGCCATGTGGACCTTGTACTGAAATATTTTATGACCGTGGAGAGGCTTATGGCGATCTGTCCGATCCTGAATGTTATGCTGGCGGAGAGAACGAACGTTTTCTTGAAGTGTGGAACCTCGTCTTCTCGCAGTTTAACCATAACAAGGATGGCAGCTATACGCCGCTTCCCAACAAAAATATTGATACCGGGGCTGGACTGGAGCGCTTTGCATCCATTCTGCAAAACGTGAACTCCAACTTCGATACCGACCTGTTCCAGCCGATTATCCAAAAGACGGCAGGCTTGGCTAAAGTAGTCTACGGTACGGCTGAGGAGACTGATGTTGCGCTGAAGGTTATCGCCGACCATATTCGTACGGTAGCCTTTGCCGTGGCTGACGGTGTTCTGCCATCCAACGAAGGCCGTGGGTATGTCATCCGTCGTTTGCTGCGCCGGGCTGTCCGTTATGGCAAGCTCATCGGGATGGACAGGCCGTTCATGTTCCATTTGGTAGATACTGTAGGGGAAATTATGGGCACGTATTACACTGACATTGTGGCAAAACGCGAATTCATCGAGAAGGTCATTCGCGCGGAGGAGGAACGCTTCCACGAGACGCTCAGCGACGGCCTGGCTATCTTGGCAGATATCAGTGCGAAAGCCAAGGAAGAGGGGCGCGCCTTGATCGCGGGTGCCGATGCCTTCAAATTGTATGATACTTACGGATTTCCGCTCGATTTGACTGAGGACTTTGCGGCAGAGCATGGTCTGGGTGTGGATCGTGAAGGGTTTGAAGCAGCTATGGGAGAGCAGCGGGAGCGCGCTCGGGCGGCACGTCATGACAATGGTGGTATGAAGGTGCAAGGCGGCGTACTTGCCGACTTTACGACTAAAACAGAATTCACTGGATATAATGAGCTTGAAGTCAATACTCGCGTTGTAGCTATAATCGTGGACGATGCTTTTGTCGATGTATTGGGTGAGGGACAATCCGGTCAGGTCATTTTGGCATCCACGCCGTTTTATGCGGAAAGCGGCGGCCAAGTAAGCGACCAGGGAGTGCTTCGCAGCGAATCCGGCAACGCAGAAGTGACAGGCCTGTTCAAGGCTCCACATGGACAGCATGTGCATCAAGTTACGGTGAGCTCCGGCGAATTGCATGTAGGTGCAGACATTACGGCATCGGTAAACAAAGAGCAGCGCGGGCATACCGTAAAAAATCACACTGCAACGCATTTGCTGCATCAGGCCTTGAAGGATACCTTGGGCGAGCATGTTAACCAGGCGGGATCTTTAGTTGAGCCGCAGCGCCTGCGTTTTGACTTCTCTCATCTTGGCAGTATTTCCGCCGAGGAATTGGGCGAAATAGAGCGTTTGGTTAATGAGCAAATCTGGAATGCTCTGCCGGTCAACATTGACTTGAAGCCGATTGATGAGGCCAAGGCCATGGGAGCAATGGCTTTGTTCGGCGAGAAATACGGCGATATCGTTCGTGTTGTGCAAATCGGCGACTACAGCCTGGAGCTATGCGGGGGTTGTCACGTGAACAACACTTCGGAAATCGGGTTGTTCAAAATTGTGAGCGAAAGCGGCATAGGCTCGGGAGTTCGGCGGATTGAGGCGGTGACAGGACGTGGAGCTTATCTGTTCCTGGACGGTCAGCTTGAGCTGCTCAAGCAAGCCGCAGGTCAACTCAAAACGAATGTCAACGATGTGCCGAAGCGGATTGAAGGCTTGTTCCAGCAATTAAAGGAACTGGCTCGTGAGAATGAATCGTTGCAAAGCAAGCTCAGCGTCATTGAAGCCGGGGAATTGACCAGTCAGGTGGTCAGCGTAGGACCAACCAAGCTGCTGGCTGCTCAGGTTCAAGCAGGCAGTATGGATGCGCTCCGCACGCTGGCTGATGAACTGAAGACCAAACTGCCGAATGCCGTGCTGGTACTGGGTTCTCCAATGGAGGACAAGGTAAGCTTTGTCGTCGTTGTCCCGCAAGAAGAAATCAAGCGAGGCCTTCATGCCGGGAAGCTAGTGAAAGAAGTAGCGGCAGTTTGCGGCGGCGGCGGCGGCGGACGTCCAGATATGGCTCAAGCCGGAGGCAAGGATGCCAGCAAGTTAAGCGAAGCCTTGAAGGCAGCTGCTGATTGGATCGCGGCACAGGCTTAGCAGCATCCATAAATAGGCAGTGTACCGGTGAAAATTTCCTTATGGAACCCATGATATGATATAGTAGGAATAGACTAAGGGTAACACTATTACGGTCATCAGGACGTATGTCGAAGAAGCGAGGTGTCATCATGGACTCCATGGATAAAACCGTCAAATTTAATGTTAAGGGCGACGAACAGGAAGCGTCCGCTGAAGAAATCCTTCTTACGGTTTACGGAGCATTGCAAGAGAAGGAATACAATCCGGTTAATCAGATCGTCGGTTATCTGCTGTCGGGTGACCCGGCCTATATACCGCGCCATAACAATGCAAGGAGCTTGGTGCGCAAGAAGGAGCGCGACGAGCTGATTGAAGAACTGGTGCGCTATTACATGGCGGGCCATCGTTAGGAGCAAGGCATGAAGATAATGGGCTTGGATTACGGGGACCGGCGGATCGGAGTTGCCATCAGCGATGCATTTGGATGGACCGCCCAAGGGGTGGAGACCATCGAGCGACGCAAGGAAGGCGAGGAGTTCCATCGCATAGGCGAACTGGCGAGAGAGCATGAGATTGAAGCGATCGTCGTAGGATTGCCGAAAAATATGAATGGCTCGATCGGTCCCCGTGGAGAAATATGCATGGCTTTTGCCGAGGATTTGCGCAGTAAGCTGAAGCTGCCGGTTCATCTGTGGGATGAGCGGCTAACGACTGTATCCGCGCATCGCACGCTGCTGGAAGCGGATGTGAGCAGGAAGAAACGCAAGGATGTCGTCGACAAAATGGCAGCAGGTTTGATTCTGCAAAACTATTTGGATTCTATGAGTAAAAGGTGAGGGTGATCGCGTATGGCTAAGGATCGTATCGGAAATGAAGAAGAACCGGAAATTATTTATATCCCCAACGAAGAGGGCAATGAAGAAGAGTTCGAAGTTATCATGAAATTCGAAGTCGACGGTTCGGATGCCAAGTATATGATGGTCGTTCCTCTGGATTCTGATGAGAATGAGGATGAAGACGAGGAGAGCGAAGAGGTATACGCATTCCGTTACGAGGAAGACGGAGACGATCTTAAGCTGTACACGATCGAAAGCGACGAGGAATGGGAAATTGTTGAAGAAACGTTCAACACATTGATCGATGAATTCGACGGGGAAGACCAACATGACTGAGTATTCAGCAAGTGATGTTGTAATTACCTCGCGCGTTCGCGATACCTTTGGTCCCATTGTGGAGCTTGAGGATGAATCGGGAGGCGCCTCCTATTATCAGGTCGTACAGGAATTTGATGTAGCGGGGGCTGCTTATGCCGTGCTGCGCCTTGAGACTGCATCCGAAGGCGAAGAACCCGAAATTTTCAAAATCATAATGTCCGGTGATGAGCTAGAGCTAACCACCATTGACGATGATGATGAATGGGAGAACGTATCCGAGCTTTACGACGAATTAACTTTCCCTGAATAATCATATGATTGACGGGAGAGCAGGATAGATCGGTCTGGAAAGAGCGGGATTTTTAACCGCTCTTTTTGGCTGTAAAGGGGTTGAGCTGTTGAAAAAGGTACTGAAGTGGATAATGATATTGGTTCTGCTTGCTGTGATTGCTGTGGCAGCGGCGGGAACCTATGTGTATACGCAAATGCAGCCTGTTCCGGCATCGGAGGAAGCCATCCGCATTACGATTGAGTCAGGGACAGGAACATCGGGGATTGCGGATATCCTGGAAAAGCAGGGAATCATTAAAAATTCATTTTTATTCGTATCATATTTAAAATGGAAGTCGGAGGGCAGTCGATTTCAAGCAGGCATCTATGACCTGCATCCCGGGGTGACGTATGACGAAATCATCGCTAAGCTGAATACCGGTGAAGTGGTCAAGGAAGAGATGATTCGATTTACTATTCCGGAAGGCTTGACTGTCAAGCAGATGGCTGAGAAGCTGGCGGAGGAAGGTCTTGCGGACCCGGAGACCTTCTTGGAGATTGTAGACAAGGCCACCGGGTTAAGCGGAGAACTGCTTAACGATATTCCCGAGGATGATCGGCTGACGCATCGCTTGGAGGGCTATTTGTTCCCCGAGACCTATGAGCTGGAAAAGGGCAGCACCGAGCAGGACATCGTAGCACGGATGTTTGAAGAGACCGGCAAGCGATTGCGATCCATTGAGGACTTCGATCAGAAGCTGACCTCCAGCGGGCTTACGCTTAATGAGCTGATGACGATGGCTTCGTTGGTGGAGCGGGAAGTGGTGGTAGATTCGGAGCGGAGTATGGTAGCAGGTGTCATCTACAATCGACTGAAGGCAGACATGAAGCTGGAGATTGATGCGACAGTGCAGTATGTCCTGGATAAGCCGAAGGAACGGTTGCTTCATTCAGACTTGCGCAGCGTGGACAGCCCTTATAATACTTACTTGTATGCGGGTTTGCCGCCGGGGCCAATTGCGGCGCCAAGCTTGAAGTCCGTAGAGGCAGCGTTGGCGCCTGCAGCATCGGAGTATCTGTTTTATGTGACGAAGAAGGATGGCAGTGGAGAGCATCTCTTTGCCAAGACGTATAAAGAGCATTTGAACAATATCGAGAAGAGCAAGGCTATGGCCAATAATTAAAGGTGGTATACAGGGATGACAAAAAAACCGGAACTGTTGGTTCCCGCCGGCTCACTGAAGGAGTTGGAGCGTTATTTGCAAGCGGGGGCGGATGCTGTATTGATTGGCGAGGCCAAATACGGTATGAGGCTCCCCGGTGACATGAAGTTGCCGGACATCAGCGAAGCTGTGCGCAGCGCTCATCAGCGCGAAGCCCAGGTCTACGTTCGGGTGAACAATCTGATGAGCAACCACATGCTGGAGGATGTGCGGGAATATGTGAAGCGCATTGCAGAGCTTGGTGTGGATGCTGTAGAATTCGGCGATCCGGCGGTGCTGCAGATCGTACGGGAGGAAGCGCCGCAATTGAAGCTGCATTGGAACTCCGAGATGACGACGACCAACTTTGCAACGGCCAATTACTGGGGGAGCAAGGGGGCTACCCGCGTTGTTTTGGCTCGGGAGCTGAATATGGATGAGTTGACGGGCATGCACCCTGCGCTGAAGATAGAGTCTGAGGTTCAAGTGCATGGAATGACGAATATCTACCATTCCAAACGTCGCCTGGTGCAGAGCTACATGACGCATCAGGGGCGTCCGGTGGACCCGCAGAGTGATCTGGGGCTTGCACGGGGACTTTTCCTTATTGAAGCGGAGCGGCGGGATGAGAAATTCCCTATTTACGAAGATGTCAACGGAACACATATTATGAGTTCCGATGATATTTGCATATTGGAGGATCTTCATTTGCTGATGGCGGCTGGTGTGGACAGCTTTAAGATTGAGACGATATTAAAGCCGGTTGGATACAATGAGACAGTTATCGCTTCCTATCGTCAAGCGATTGATACGTATGTTCAGGACCCTGAGCAGTACGAGCTGGATGAGGCCTGGATCAATGCTATTCGCGAGATACAGGACCCGGAGCGTGAACTATCCTTTGGCTTCTTCTACAAGGAGCAGGTGTATTAAAAATAATTCCAAGCGCGGTAAACCAAAAATACCGGCCGTAGACCAGTTGTTTACTAAGGTAAGAATCACAAAATTGAATGAAAAGCAAGAGGTGAACGAAGATGCAAACTGTACAAGCACATGTCCGGAAATATGTGGGGCAACGCAACCGACTGGCTAAACCGGAATTGCTCGCACCTGCGGGTAATCTGGAAAAGCTGAAATTTGCCGTTCATTATGGTGCGGATGCCGTATATATCGGAGGGCAAAAATATGGCCTTCGTTCTAATGCGGATAATTTCAGCTTTGAGGAAATGCGGGAAGGCGTTGAATTTGCCAAGAAATACGGCGCCAAAGTGTTCGTGGCTACGAATATTTACGCGCATAATGAAGATGTGGAAGGCATTGAGGAATACCTGAGGAATTTGTATGAGGCAGGCATCGCTGCCATTATTGTGGCTGATCCGGTTATTATTGAAACCGCTCAGCGGGTGGTCCCTGAACTGGAGGTGCACCTGAGCACCCAGCAATCCACGGTAAACTGGCAGACGGTCAAGTTCTGGAAGGACCAGGGGCTTCCACGAGTCGTGTTGGGCCGTGAGACCAGCTTTGAGGAAATTGAAGAAATTAAACGTCATGTTGATGTTGAAATAGAGGCCTTTATTCATGGAGCCATGTGTTCCTCCTTCTCAGGCCGTTGTGTATTGTCCAATCATTTTACGGATCGGGACTCCAATCGGGGAGGTTGCTGTCAATCCTGCCGTTGGAAATACGACCTGTTTGAAGATGCACGGGAAGCGGAAACCTGGGTGTCCGAGGAAGAGGCTATGCAAAGCGAGGCACCGGAGCCCTTCCGCCTGGGCGTAACGCAATTGCCATTGTTTGAGCAACAGGATAATTCATTTACCATGGGCTCCAAGGATTTATGCATGATTCATCATGTGCCTGATTTGGTGGATGTGGGTGTAGATAGCTTCAAAATTGAAGGCCGTATGAAATCCATCCATTACGTAGCTACGGTGGTGAATGTCTATCGCCAGGCTATTGATGCCTATATGGAGGACCCGGACAATTATGTGCTGAAGCCGGAATGGGTTGAGGAAATTAACAAGGCTGCTAATCGGCCGCTGAATACCGGATTCTTCTATGACACTCCTGACCACGAGGATCATATTTATGAGCCTGAGGAGAAAGCGGCTCCCTATGATTTTGCCGGGTTGGTGATGGATTATGATCAGGCTACCGGCATGGCGACCATACAGCAACGAAATCATTTTAAACCAGGACAGGAAGTGGAATTTTTCGGCCCGGGAGGCACCTTTTTCAAGCAAGTGGTAGAAGCGATCTATGATGAAGAAGGTAATCCTCTTGATGCTGCAAGACATCCCCTGCAACGAATTAAGATGAAGGTGGATCACCCCGTTTCCTATTTCGATATGATGCGGAAAAAGAAATAGTAAAAAATGCAATAGGCTAGTAGGTCTTTCTTCCGTTGGGACGAAAGGCCTATTTTTTATTATTTAGGACTTTTTTGTCAAGATTGTTTAAAATCTAGGCAGTACATAGCCGATATTAAGAAGAGAACGTTAAAAATGTCATCTGACAGTTAACGATGAATGTTGAAAAATGGCAGTATTTACGCATGACCTCAAGCCCAGTCTTGGGGGTGCGACTATTATGAGTGGTGGGTGATCAACATGAGTCTGGTTCCAAAGAACGAGAACCAAACAACGGCGAGTGAGAAGAAGCAGAAGAAAAAGAAGGGGGAAGGAGTAAAGGTTAACAAAAAATTGAAGTTTGTGGAAAATTTCGACTTTAAATCTACGGTTGCATCCTTGAAAGACAAGCTGCCTAAGCAAATTAATCCTTCCAAATCAGTGGGCATTCGATTGTTTTTAGTTTTCTTTGTCGCTATTATGTTTTTTGTTTTAACGATTGGCATTCTGTCCTCACAAATGGCCAAAAACACCATTCAGGATAATGCAGAAAATGCCAACCTGCAGACCATTGTTCAAACCTCTCAGAAACTGGACATTGTGATGCAGAAGTATGAAGAAAACTTACAACAAATGTTCTTGGACGATGAGATGCAAAGCGCCATCATGGATGCTACTTTGTCCGACATTACAGACTACGACCGATTTACCGCAACAAATAAAATGAGAACACGCTTGAACACCCTGACATTCTCTACAAAAGGAATTTCTGCGGTGTACATGCTGTCCGCCGACAAATCGGTTGAGGATGTAACCTCAGGAAGTGCGAACACGGCCTTCTTGGACAGTGTTCGGGATGAAGCCTGGTTCAAAGAGATGAGCGAAGCAACGAAGACTTTATGGCTTCAGGTTCCTTCCGACTCCTCCAGTGCAGAAGTATTTCGACTGGCTCGTTCAGTACAGAGCGTAAATAGTATGAAACGGTTTGTGTTGGTAGCTGATATCAACCTGGAGATACTGACCAGCTATCTGCAAGAGGTCAACCTGGGGAACAACTCTAAGTTGCAAATGCTAACTAAGGATAATATTGTTGTTGCTTCCTCGGTAGCTGGCGATGAAGGCCAAGCCACTGAATTTGACTTGAGCGCTGCTGGAGACAGCGCTTCAAATAGCCTTCGGACCGAGGATGCTAACGGCAGTGCGGTACTGGCTGTATTTAACGAGCAGGCCTCCGGCTGGAAATTGTTAGGGACAGTGGATGCTGACGAGCTTACTAAAAGTGCAAATGAAATTATGCTGGTAACAGTCTTTTCCTTGATCGCAGTAGCTATCATTGCTATATTGATCGGGATTTGGATGGTTCGTATGATTGCCCATCCGCTTGGCAAGTTGAGAAATCTCATGGAAGAGGGCTCGCAGGGCAACCTGAACGTTCGTATGGCGACCAAGGCCCAGGATGAGATTGGACAACTGACAGAAAGCTTCAATGTGATGATGGAGAAAATCACGGAATTGGTTAAGCAAAGCAATAACTCGGCACAGGATGTGTTGGATACGGCTGCTGAACTGGCCCAGGCTTCCAACAAAACAGCTCTGTCTGCTAAAGAGATTGCAGTAGCTACCGAGGAAATCGCAAATGGAGCAACGAGCTTGGCGAATGAAGCTGAACGAGGTAATGAACTGACAGAAAATATTTCCCGTCAAATGGAACATGTTATTCAGAGCAACAAAGAGATGGAATCGGCGGCCCGTCAAGTAGAAAGCTCCAGCCAGCAAGGTACGGAGTATTTGAATGGACTGTTGGAGAAGACCAATGTTACGGTTGAGATGATTAATGCCTTAACGGAGAAAGTCGATTCGCTGAAAGCAAGCACGAGCTCCGTCATGAAGGTGCTGGACGTGATGCAAAATATTACACAGCAAACCAATATCTTGTCTCTGAACGCTACGATTGAAGCAGCCCGTGCTGGTGCGGCAGGCCGTGGATTCATGGTAGTGGCCGATGAGATTCGTCAATTGGCCGATCAATCCCGTCAATCCATCACGATGGTCGGGGAGATTACGGATACGATTCAGAAAGAAATGAATGAGACCGTTAAGGCGCTCTCCGAGGCTAGTCCGCTCTTCCAGGAGCAAATTACTTCGGTACAGGAAACCAGCCAAATTTTTGTTTCCGTGCAGGAGCAAATGGAAGGCTTTGTGCGCCAACTGGATTCGGTAACGACATCCATCGACGAGCTTAGTAATTCCCAATCTGTACTGTCTGAAGCAATGAGTAATGTCAGTGCGGTTGCCCAGCAATCGTCGGCTACCTCGGAGGAGGTTGCTTCGCTAAGTAATGAGCAGGAAACGGTTGGCGAGCATCTGGTGAAGCTGTCGAGCAAGCTCGAAAATGTGTCGAGCGGCTTGAAGGAATCCTTATCTAAATTTACTGTTTGATTCCTATACACTCCTATACAAATACTTTTTTTCGCAGCCCGTTTGATCCTTTAAGGATCAAACGGGCTGTTCTTTATTTACTATGATTGCTCAAGGGATTGGTTTATGGTCAGTTTTCCCGGGAAATAATGGGGACAGAAGGAGGGTGCTTCATGTTGCTGCTGCAAAAAAAACGAATTTTTTATCTTCTTTTGTCTTTTTCTGTCATCCTAGGGTGTTTTGCATTAAGGCTAGCCTGGATTCAGATGAACTCCGCTTTCCGTGCGATTACGGTTGGCGGCAAGACCATAAATGAATTGGCCGTCCGGCAGCGAGAGGAGAGCGTGGAATTGGATTCGGGTCGGGGACATTTTCTGGACCGCAATGGCCAAGCGCTGACAGGCAAAATACACTGGGTTCCGACGTTATTCCCCATTTACAAATTACCGGAGCAACACAAGCTGGCTGAACTGGCTACGGCGTTGGGAGCATCGGTTGCCGAACTGCAACTCAAGTGGCAGACACTGGAGCGGCCTTATGCCTGGTCTGTCCATAAGAATGGGAGAGATGAACCTCTCAGGTTAAATCAGGAGGCGGCATTAGCGCTTCCAGTGATGGAAGGGCTAGAAGTGCTCCCCTATGTATCCCGCTATGAGACAGGGCAACGGGGCAATCAATGGTTAGGCTATGTGGGACAGCGTCCGGATGTCATTCGCCAGTTGCGGGAGAAGCAGCATCGTCCTGACCTGTCCTTGTCGTTGCAAGTAGGAGCAGCGGGACTGGAAAAAACCTTTGATCGCTTTTTGCGGGGAGTTGGCGGAGTCCGGGCAGCCTATATGGTAGATGGAAGGCGAGAGCCGCTGGGGGGGATAGATACCCGCGTAAATGCTGCTTCCAGCAGATATTATCCGTTACAAGTGCGGACCACCGTGGATGGAAACTTGCAGCGGGAGCTGGAGAAGCTGGCTGCTGATATGAATGTTCGCGAAGGAGCGATCGTGGTGCTGGATGCCCAGTCAGGAGATATTATCTCTATGGTATCCTTGCCTTATTTCACCCCTTACCAGATCAATCTGGCTCAAGAAACCTGGGGGAACAAGGCTGTTAAAGCAGTACCGCCCGGCTCGATCTTCAAGACCGTTATTGCCGCTGCCGCGTTGGAGGAAGGGATAAGTTATCCTGGCGAGAAATTTCATTGTGACGGACATTACGGGAAGTACGGGCTGTCTTGCTGGAAGAAGGGCGGGCATGGAAATTTGACACTGGAGCAAGGTTTTGCCCAATCTTGCAACATCGTATTTGCTACCTTGGGAGAACGTTTGAGTGCAGAGGCTATTCGCAGAACTGCTGATCAGCTTGGCTTGGGACGCAGGATTGGCTGGAGGGTTTCACATTTCCTTGATGGTGAACAGCTAGTACAGCTTGACCAGGAGGAAGCCGGAAGGGTATTTAATCAGGCTGGCAAAGTGGACGGCGGAATCCGGGCTCAGTCTGCTATCGGTCAGCGTGATGTACTCGTATCTCCGCTTCAGGCAGCCAATCTGGTAGTTACTTTGCTGCACGGAGGTCAGGTGACGGCTCCCCGTCTTGTCAGTGAGATTCGCTATAAGGACGGCTCGCTGATGAAGGAGCTTCCTATCCAGCGGGTGGCCTCGACAGCAGGGCAAATCACCCCAAGAACAGCAAGTCATTTATTGTCGTGGATGAGACTTGTGGTGACAGACGGGACAGGTCGCAGCTTACAGCAAGCCAAGTGGCGGCTGGCCGGAAAGTCAGGCACGGCTGAGATAATCAAGCCAGACGGCCATAAGCTTAATCATCAGTGGTTCATCGGATACGGTCCGGTGAGCCAACCTAAATATGCTGTGGCTGTATTGGTTCAAAATCGGCCGCGTGGTTCCTTACATCAAGCTACCGAATTATTTCGGCGTGCAATGGACCTGATGGCTTCCCGGGAATGAACCATTTCCATCGCTTTCCCAAAATAATGAGCCTAATCTACCGGTGTCTGTGATAAAATAGTGTAGATACCATGCTTTTTAAAAGCATGCCAAGGTCATTGATCATAGAAAAGTGGGGAAGCAGAATATGGAGACTTTGCTGCTATGGCTATTTTACATCTCGACGCTCTATGCGTTTGTACCTGGATTAATTACTCGAATTTTTGGCTTTCGTGTGTTTAAGCAGGGAACCACAGCTGATAAATTTGCCCTGACCTTCGATGATGGTCCCGACCCGGAATATACGCCGCGATTGCTTGATCTGCTTAAGCGTCATGATGCCAAGGCGACCTTCTTCGTCGTTGGCTCCCATGCAGAGAAGTATCCCGAGATCCTGCAACGCATTCATGAGGAGGGACACTTGATCGGTTCGCATAACTATGTACATAAGACCAACTGGCTTATGGGACCGGCAGAGGTGAAGAAGCAAATCCAGAAGACCAATGCGATTATTCGTCAGGTTACTGGCATTGATTCCCACTACTACCGTCCTCCATGGGGAATTGTCAATTTATTCGACTTCACCAACCGTAACAATACGCAAATTGTGTTATGGTCAGCGATGTTTGGGGACTGGAGGCAGAGGGTTGGAGCTAACCGTTTGTACAAACGCATGGTGAAGAAGCTGCGGGGCGGAGAGGTATTTCTGCTTCATGACTGCGGTTCAACTCTCGGGGCCAATAGCAAGGCTCCCGGAGAAATGCTGACAGCGTTGGAACGGGTATTAAAGGTGGCGGATGATCGTGGTCTGCAAAGCATCCGAATTGACGATATGATCATTCAGGATGGAGAGAAGGCCCGGCTAAAGCCCAAGGAGCCTGCGGCTGCCGTCACTAAGCGTAAGGGGGCTGTGAAAATCTCTGGGTTCAAGCGAATTGTGGTATTCTTGTGGTTGTTGTGGGAGAAGCTGTTCCACATTTTATTTCAGATCAAAACGCCAAATCAACCGGAGCCGTTGTTGCATTTCCGAATTCGCCCATATCACGGCCAGACGATTCCCTTAAACCAAGGAAAATCACTGAGCAATGGTGATAGGGTGATGGAGCTTCACTTTGACAACCGGAAGCTGTATGAGTTCGGGATACGTTCGAGAACATCGGTACAACTGGCTATTCAGATGATTCGAGGCGTAGAGAAAAGCTTGCCAAAGCTGGCCCAATATATCCTCGAGCATCCTGAGTTAAAGGATGTGAAAGCTCTGTATGGCGTCAGCATGATCAACAGGGGGCCGGAGCAGTTTGGTTTTATCGTTACGGATTTGCCCAAGGGCTGGTTCGCTTGGTCCTCCCAAATTTATTTGAAATTGTTAATGAGTGTGATTCATCCGGCAGGAACCTCAAGGGTGAAGGGCTCCCTGGAGCTTGTGCCCAAAATGATCGTGATGCCGATCGATCACTTGCTGGGGACTTTCACGGAGGATGGTTCTCATCGTCAGCATACGGTGGGTAAGGAAACTGTCAAGAAAGAATTGCCTGCGGTTGAGGCCCAGCCGGAGTCTGAAGAGCTTGAAGAGGAAGCATTATTGGGGGCAGCAGCAACTGTACCCACTCGGTCTTAAATATGTTGAACGCGTAATATTTATGAAAGAAGCCGTTCCCCGCATGTATCAGCGGGGAACGGCTTCTTAAGTTGAAATCCATACAGTGGTTAAATTCTCATGACACCGCCGGAGCTGGCGTTTGTAACAAGCTTGGAGTAGCGAGCCAGGTAGCCTGTTTTGACCTTTGGCTCAAAGCCCTGCCAATTTGCTCTGCGGCTGTTCAGTTCCTCATCGCTGACATGCAATTCAATTTTGCGGTTGTTAAGGTCCAGTTCAATGATATCACCGTCTTCGACGAAGGCAATCGGTCCCCCCTCCGCAGCTTCCGGAGAGATATGGCCGATACTGATGCCGCGGGAGGCTCCAGAGAACCGACCATCGGTTATCAAGCCGACCTTGGCGCCCAGTCCCATCCCGACGATTTGCGAGGTTGGGGCCAGCATTTCCGGCATTCCCGGACCACCTTTAGGGCCTTCATAACGAATGACCACAACGCTGCCTTCCTTGACTTTCCCCGAAGCGATACCCTCCAGGGCTTCTTCTTGAGAGTCGAAGCAGATAGCCGGTCCTTTGTGATAGCCTCCTACGGATGGATCGACGGCACCTACCTTGATAACGGAGCCTTCTGGCGCCAGGTTACCGTATAAAATCGCAAGCCCGCCTTTTTCAGAGTGAGGGTTGTCGATCGGACGAATTACACTGTGATCGGTGATTTCGCAGCCGGCTACATTCTCTGCAAGTGTCTTGCCGGTGACGGTCATTTGATCGCCGAACACGGCTCCCGGCTTCTTCAACAGCTCGTTAATGACGGCGCTGACGCCTCCGGCGCGGTGTACATCTTCGATGAACAGGTCGGAAGCGGGTGCAAGCTTGGCAATGTGAGGCACACGGTTGGCCACTTCGTTAATCCGCTCCAGGGAATAATCGATGCCGGCTTCCTGAGCCAAAGCGAGGGTATGCAGCACCGTATTGGTGGACCCGCCCATCGCCATGTCCAGTGCAAACGCATTGTCGATAGATTCCTTGGTTACGATATCCCGCGGCTTCAGATCCAGCTTGATCAATTCCATCAATTGTTTAGCCGACTGACGTACGAAGTCACGGCGCTCATCAGCAATGGCAAGGATTGTTCCGTTGCCAGGCAACGCCAGGCCCAAGGCCTCAGCCAGACAGTTCATGGAGTTGGCTGTGAACATCCCGGAGCAGGAGCCGCAGGTAGGACAGCCATATTGTTCAAGTTCAAGCAGTTCTTTATCGTCAATTTGTCCAGCTTGGTGTGCGCCAACGCCTTCAAAGACGGAGGTAAGCGAAAGCTTGCGTCCCTTGCTATCCACGCCCGCCTTCATTGGCCCGCCGCTAACGAAGACCGTCGGAATATTAACGCGCAGGGCGCCCATCATCATACCGGGCGTAATTTTATCACAGTTGGGAATGCAGACCATACCGTCGAACCAGTGAGCGGAAACGACAGTCTCCAGCGAATCCGCAATAATCTCCCGGCTGGGCAAGGAGTAACGCATGCCGATGTGTCCCATGGCAATGCCGTCATCTACCCCGATGGTGTTGAATTCGAAAGGGACGCCCCCGGCTTCGCGGATGGCTTCTTTAACGATCTTGCCGAACTCTTGCAGATGTACATGTCCAGGCACGATATCAATATAAGAGTTACAAACCGCAATGAACGGTTTGCCGAAATCTTCTTCCTTGACGCCGGCTGCTCGCAGCAAACTGCGGTGAGGCGCACGGTCGAAGCCTTTTTTGATCATATCTGAACGCATTTTCTTGGCTGTCATGTTTCCTTCTCCCCCCAGGTATAGAGTGTATTTTGAAGCTTTACACCGCTAAAGGTTTTCTCTAAAGTCTATCACAAGTAGATAGGTTTTTCTACAGCATATCTATGGGAGAGCCCGCATGGGGTGGCGATTTCTTCTACGCAAATAAAAAAATCCCCGGATTTCCGGAGATTTAGACGCTACAATCAATTGGTTAAGCTTTATTGCGGGATTCCCCGCCTTTACGGCCAATTTTTCGATAAAAGTCCTTATCATGTTTTTGGGAGGTTGCTTCGCCGCCTTTTTGGCCGATTTCCTGATAAAAATCCCGATCATGAGTTCGGGAAGTTGCTTCGCCGCCTTTTTGCCCAATTTCTTGGTAAAATTGCTTTCCGTGATTTTTGGCAGTGGCCAGTCCGCCCAGACGTCCGGCCTCTTCCCGGGTCATTTTGTTGTGATTTCGTGCCATCCTATCCCTCCTTGCGCCATTTTTGGACTGCGTATGTTCTATTTACCACGTATATCCATTTTGAAACGAGCCTGGGCAGAGAAAGTTGAAATAACGCCCAAAGTCCCCCTTTGGGTGACCTTAATGTGGCGAGGCCTTAAATGTCATTAGGCGTCACAGGCTGATGGAAATGTTATAATCAGGAAAGCAGGTTTAACGGTATGCGATCTATGAAGGGGCAGGTGAATCATGGCGATCATTCAGGTACAAGGTCGGGAAATAGAGTGTCAGGCTATATTATTTGATAAGGATGGAACAATCCTGCATTTTATGGGACTTTGGGGCAGTTGGGCAGAAATGCTGATTCGTTTGGTTCGGCAGGAGCTTACCGCACTGGGGTTCGCTGAGGCGCTCCAGGCAGCCATTTTGCCGGGGGTGCAGATGGATGAGACAGGGCGGGTTGTAGCTTATGATAAAAAGGGTCCTCTCGCTATGGGAACAGAAGAAGAGGTCACGGCCTTATTAGCCGCTTCCCTGTACGCCGCCGGACTTCCGTGGAACGAAGCGATTATGGCGGTGCGTAGGCTTAACGCCTTGGCCATGGCTGAGCTGAGAGAAAGGCGGGAGGCCAGGCCACTTCCGGGACTATATGAGTTCGTACAGATGTGCCGAGCTGCCGGGTTGAAGCTGGCCGTTGTTACCTCTGACGGTACTGCCGAAGCCATAGAGCATTTGACATGGATGGGAATCCAGGATGAATTCGGCAGCATTGTGGGGCGGGATCGGGTCAAGCGAGGCAAGCCGGAGCCGGATATGGCGCTGCTGGCCTGTCAGGAGCTTGGGGTTGAGCCCGGGGAAGCCATAGTCATCGGGGATAGTAATGCGGACATGCAGATGGGACGTTATGCCGGAGTTCGCCTGACGATAGGGCTGGCCGAGGTCAATGAGGAATTAGATACAGCTATTTCGTATCTCAGAGATGCCGATGTCCTGATTCAAGGATACGCTGAGTTGGCGATTGAATAGAAGGGAGAGGATCATATGACAGCTATAGAGCAATTGACCGCCTGGGTGAAGGAGAGCGGAAGAATCGTATTTTTTGGTGGTGCAGGGGTATCTACAGAGAGCGGGATTCCCGATTTTCGCTCCGCTGCGGGCATTTATCAGATGGAGAACGATACGCCCTATGCCCCGGAAGAGATTTTAAGCCGTCGGTTTTTTGATCAACATCCGGAGGTGTTTTATGATTTTTACAAGACCAAGATGATCCATCCTGAAGCGAAGCCCAATGCAGCTCATATATTTCTGGCTGAATTAGAGCGGGCGGGGAAGCTGGATGCGGTCATTACGCAAAATATAGACGGATTACATCAGCAGGCTGGAAGCCGGAAGGTGCTTGAGCTTCATGGATCGATCCATCGCAATACCTGCCTGGGTTGCGGACGGACGTATACTTTGGATGAGGTAATGAGGAGCGAGCATACTGTGGCCTATTGCAGTTGCGGAGG
This sequence comes from Paenibacillus sanguinis 2301083 = DSM 16941, assembly GCF_000374825.1. Classification (GTDB taxonomy): domain Bacteria; phylum Bacillota; class Bacilli; order Paenibacillales; family Paenibacillaceae; genus Fontibacillus; species Fontibacillus sanguinis. The sequence continues at coordinate 70,192 of NZ_KB895387.1, read as the reverse complement.
TGTGATCAAACCGGATGTAGTGCTGTATGGAGAAAGCCTGGATGATGGAGTTATCGAGCGCACTGTGGCGGCTATCGCCGGAGCGGATATGCTGTTGATTGGGGGGACTTCGCTAACGGTACAGCCTGCGGCGCATCTGGTCACTTATTTTCGCGGAGAACGGGCCGTATTGCTCAACGCTTCGGCTACAGCCTATGACCACCGGGCAAATCTGCTCATCACCGAACCGATTGGTGCGGTATTGGGTGAAGTTGGGAGACGTCTGGGCTTTGGCTCTGCCGATGCTTCAGGGGTTCAAGAGCGATAAGGATAAGGAGGCTAGAGGGCTGGCTTACCAGTACCGCTGACAGACCGGCGGTATTCACTGGGTGATTCATGATGGAAGCGCCGGAATTGCCGCGAGAAATACAGCGGATCAGTCAGCCCGACGGAGGCGGCAATTTGCTCGATGGATAGTTCCGGGCGCTCGCGAAGAAGCTGCCTGGATTTATCAATTCTCAGCTTCAGCAGGTATGTAACTGGAGCCAGTCCGGTAGCCCGCTTAAAGATGCGGGACAGATAAGCGCGATTGTATCCTAATGAAGCGCACATTTGTTCGATGGATACCGGATGGGCGTACTGGCTGGCCATATAGTGAATCATCTGCTTGACGATGCGTTGTACGCCCGCTTCACCGGCGGGTAGGGCCGATTCCTTGACCAACGTCTCTTGAGCAGCGCCCATCAGTTGATAGAGAAGACCTAGCGATAATAAATGAGCGCTGGTCTTTTTGCTTTGGAAGGCGCGCAGGATGTGGTCCAGCATAGCCGGGATTGGACTGCCCGGACCATGACGGAACACCGGTTGCTCCGGTGCAAACCCCGCCTGTTGAACCAGCTCAGCGGCTCTTGTTCCGGCAAAGGCGATCCAGCGGTAACGCCAGGGCTCAGTCAAGTCCGACGCATAGCTGACTAGCTGCTCGGGGAGAATCAGAAAGCAATCTCCCTCATGTAAATCATAAGCAGCGGATTCGGTATAGAAACTACCCTTACCCTGCTCTACAAAGTGCAGCAGGAAATAATCGTACACCTTGGGTCCCAGTCGATGCTCCGGCAGGGTCTGGCTTTCCCCTGCAAACAGCACGTGCAGTTCCTGAGCCTCTTCTAGTTCGGGATTAGCTGCTGCGCTGTAGGTTTCTCGATTCATGCCAGCTCGACTCCTTTAGCTTGTTCTTCTTCTATCCTAACGTCTGTCCAGCTTATATTCTACCTCTGGAAGTCACATTTATCTATATACAACTCGCAATCCTTCATTATCAATCCGGCCTGTCTTTATTATACTGGATACATAAAGTAATGATTCCATGACGATGGGGTGTTAACCAATGAACAAACAGGAAATGGAACAATTGTTTATGTCTAAATATGAGCCTAGCGGGGCCGAGCTGCGCGTGTTCAATGCGCCAGGACGCGTTAACCTGATCGGCGAACATATCGATTATAACGGGGGTTACGTATTTCCGGCAGCTTTAGAGTTTGGCACGTCACTGGCTATTCGCAAGCGTCAGGACGGCAAGGTATTTTTTGCTTCAACAAATCTTCCTTTTACTACAGAAATGGCCTTGGAGGAACTGGGAAGAGAAAAAACAGGTGAATGGACCGATTATCCGATCGGGGTTGCTGTGGAGTTGAAGAAGATGGGCATCCCGCTAACGAGTGGGTATGACCTGTTGTTCCACGGAGAAATTCCTAATGGATCCGGCCTGTCGTCCTCCGCCTCGCTCGAAGTGGTTACTGCCTTTGCCTTGTTAAGTATGGAGGGCAAGGAGATGGACAAGGTGGAGATCGCCAGGCTGTCTCAACGGGTGGAGAACCAGTATGTAGGTGTGAACAGCGGGATTATGGATCAGTTCGCAGTGGCTAACGGAGCGCAGAACCATGCGATTCTCCTGATGTGTGACACGCTGGAGTACAAGTTGGTTCCGTTCCGCACCGGCGAGTATAAGCTGGTCATCAGCAACACGAAGAAACGGCGCGGGCTGGTTGATTCCAAGTATAATGAGCGTCGCTCAGAGTGTGATGCCGCGCTGGAAATGTTGCAAAAACGCGTGCCTGAATTAAATTACCTGGCCCATCTGAAGCCGGAACAGCTAGAGCAGTGGAAGGGAGATTTTGATAACGAGGTATTATACAAGCGAGCCAGGCATGTCGTAGAGGAGAATGCTCGGGTACTGCAATCGGTGGAGGCGCTCAGCGGCGACGATTTGAAGGCCTTTGGCGAACTGATGAATGCTTCGCATGATTCACTCCGTGATTTATATGAGGTGAGCTGTCTGGAACTCGATGTCATGGTTGAGGAAGCTCGCAAGATCGAAGGCACGCTTGGCGCACGGATGACCGGAGCCGGCTTTGGAGGCTGCACGGTATCCTTGGTGCATGAGGCATCTGTAGATCGCTTTGTGGCCGAGGTAGGCAAGGCTTATCAGGAGCGGACCAGGCTGGAAGGCGAGTTCTATGTATGTGGCGTAGGCGATGGGGTACATGAAATGAAAGGGGAGAAGTAGAATGGCAATTCTGGTGACTGGTGGAGCGGGCTATATCGGCTCGCATACGGTAGCGGCGCTACTCACTCAAGGCAAAGAGGTTGTCGTCATTGACAATTTGCAGTCCGGACATCGCGAGGCAGTGCTGGGCGGGAAATTCTACGAAGGCGATCTGCGTGATAAGGCGTTGTTGGCCAAATTATTCTCGGAGAATTCTATCGAGGCCGTCATTCATTTTGCGGCCAATTCCTTGGTAGGCGAGAGTATGAAGGATCCGGTCAAATACTATGATAATAACGTGTACGGCACGTTATGCCTGCTGGAAGCAATGGATCAGGCAGATGTGCGCAAGATCGTTTTCTCTTCGACAGCAGCCACCTATGGCGAACCTGAAAAAGTGCCGATTGAAGAGAGCGACCCAACCCGCCCAACCAATGTTTATGGCGAAACGAAGCTGACTATGGAGCGGATGATGGCCTGGTTCGATCAGGTGCTCGGTATTAAGTATGTATCCTTGCGTTACTTCAACGCTGCTGGCGCCCATGAGGGCGGCAGAATTGGCGAGGATCATCGTCCGGAAAGCCACTTGATTCCGTTGATTATTGAAGCGGCTTTGGGCAAGCGCCCATCGATTCAAGTGTTCGGTGATGACTATAACACCCTGGACGGTACCTGTGTCCGTGATTATATTCATGTGAGCGACTTGGCTGATGCTCATCTGCGTGCGGTTGCTCATTTGCTGAATGGCGGAGCAAGCGATGTGTTTAACTTGGGCAACGGGCAGGGCTTTTCGGTAAAACAAGTCATCGAGGCGGTAAAAAATGTGACCGGCCGTGAATTTCCAGTTGTCATTAGTCCACGTCGCTCCGGAGACCCGGCCGTATTGATTGCTTCGTCGGATAAAGCGCGGTCTGTTCTGGGCTGGCAGCCTTCCCGCGACAAGCTGGAGGATATTATCCAGAGTGCATGGCGATGGCATGAGAGCCATCCGAGCGGCTACAATGATTAAGGGGTGAGAGAAGCGATGGGAGCAGGAGAGAACAAGGGCCCGGAAGCCCGATATGCCATTGAACGCTTGGTCCATTACGCGCTTGAGCAAGGGATGATCGATGGATGGGATGTAGACTATTCGCGGAACCGCTTGCTGGAGCTGTTTGCTTTCGATGAACCCTATGATGGTGATATAGCTGCGGAGGTATTGCAGGGACCTCAGGAGCCACTTGAAGTTTTGATTGATTACGGTCTCGATATTGGACTCATTCCAGAGAATACGGCAACTTATCGGGACCTTCTGGATGCCAAAATTATGGGCTTGCTGATGCCACGTCCGTCCGAGACGATTGCTGTCTTCCGCAAAACGGAAGGCGAGCAGGGCATCGAAGCGGCTACCCAAGCTTTCTACAAGCTATCGGTGGATAGCAACTATATTCGCATGGATCGGGTACAGCAAAATGTAGCCTGGAATCAGCCCACGACATACGGGGAGATGCAAATTACGATCAACTTGTCGAAGCCCGAGAAAAATCCGAAAGAAATCGCCATGGCTAAGCTATTGCCTCCGCCGATTTATCCCAAATGCCAGCTTTGCCGGGAAAATGTCGGTTATGCCGGACGGCTGAATCATCCGGCCAGACAAAATCTGAGAGTTATTCCGCTAACGTTAAATGAGGAGCCCTGGTTCTTCCAATATTCGCCGTATGTCTATTACAACGAGCACTGCATCGTGTTCCACCGCGACCATGTCCCCATGAAGCTGACGCGGAATACGTTTAGACGGTTGCTGGATTTCACGACAGCATTTCCTCATTACTTTATTGGTTCCAACGCTGACTTGCCAATTGTGGGCGGCTCGATCTTGACGCATGATCATTTTCAAGGGGGAAGACATACCTTCCCTCTGGAACAGGCGCCTGTGGAAATTTCCTATGCTCATCCCCGCTTCGCCGGGGTCACCGCAGGCATTGTTCATTGGCCGATGTCGGTGCTTCGGCTGAACGGGAAGGATCCTGCAACTGTGCTGGAAGCGGCGAATGATATCTATGAAAAGTGGAAGGTTTACAGTGATCCGGCTGTAGACGTGCTGGCTTTTAGCCAGGAAAACGGTGAATCGGTGCCGCATAATACAGTGACTCCTATCGTAAGGCGTAGCAGGGACGGGGGATATGAAGCGGACATTGTGCTGCGGAACAACCGCACGAGCATGGAGCATCCGGAAGGTATTTTCCATCCCCATCGCGAGATGCATCACATCAAGAAGGAGAACATCGGACTGATTGAGGTGATGGGCCTTGCTATTCTCCCAGGCCGCTTGAAGGAAGAATTGGCAGGCATCGCGGATATCCTGGCGGGTAACACCGCTCTGTATGAGCAGACTGTGTCCGATCCTGACGCCCGTTTGGCTGTACATGCTGAATGGGTCAAGGAACTAATGGCAAATGCCGGCGGAACGTTAACCCTGGAGGCAGCAGATGCCTTGCTCCGGGATCAGGTCGGGCGTAAATTTGCCGAGATTCTTGAGCATGCGGGCGTGTTCAAGAACAACGCCGAAGGACGAGCGGCATTTGTGCGTTTTGTCGTATCGGCGGGTTATGGCAAGCTATAATTGTGAACAAAAATCAAGGCCGTCTCGGATGATTTAGACCGGGACGGCCTCTTTGCTTGGGGGCTGGAGCCGAAGTCGTGTTTTTGGTTTGTGATTGGCTTGTCTTTGGCGGTATAATTAGAGGTGGAAGGCCTTTACGTTGATGTAAATATTATTCAAGTGATACATAACAAGCGGGGAGGAATAAGGATTGGACAATTTTGTGTTTCATAATCCAACGAAGCTTATTTTTGGAAAAGGTCAATTGGAAGCATTAAGAGCTGAAATACCCGCATATGGGCACAAGGTGTTGCTCGTTTATGGCGGAGGCAGTATTAAACGCAGTGGTTTGTACGACGAGATCATTGCTATTTTGCAAGAGATTGGGGCCATATGCACGGAGCTGCCCGGTGTTGAACCCAATCCGCGTCTGTCGACCGTTCATCGTGGTGTTGAGCTGTGCAAGTCGGAGGGAATTGAATTGATCCTGGCTGTTGGGGGAGGAAGTGTGCTCGACTGCGCCAAGGCGATTGCCGTAGGGGCCAAATATGAAGGTGATATGTGGGATTTTGCCGAGCGTAAGGCGCTGCCGAAGGAGTCTCTTCCCCTAGGTATGGTGCTGACGATGGCTGCTACGGGCTCAGAGATGAACGGGAACTCCGTCATAACCAACGAAGCTACGCAGGAGAAGCTGGGCTGGGGCAGCCAACTCGCCTATCCCGCATTTTCCATTCTTGATCCGCATTATACGGCTACATTACCCAAGGAACAAACCGTATATGGCATGGTTGATATTATGTCGCATGTGTTCGAGCATTATTTCCATCATACGAGCAATACTTCGCTGCAGGACGAATTTTCCGAAGCCTTATTGCGTACTGTTATTGAAACGGCTCCCAAGCTGGCCCGGGATTTACAGAATAAGGAGCATCGGGCAACCATATTGCTTTGCGGCACGATGGCCTTGAACGGAATACTCGACATGGGTTATGCCGGTGACTGGGCTACACATAATATCGAGCATGCCGTGTCCGCAGTGTACGATATTCCCCATGGCGGCGGGTTGGCTATTTTATTTCCGAACTGGATGAAATATAACCTGCAGCATGACGTCGCCCGGTTTAAGCGTCTGGCAGAGAAGGTATTCCATATCGATCCTGCTGGCAAGGACGATGAGACGGTTGCTCTTGAGGGCATTGCAGCGCTGCGGTCCTTCTGGTCTTCCATCGGGGCCCCAAGCCGTCTGGCCGATTATGGCATTGATGACAGCCAACTTGAGGCAATGGCTGACAAAGCGGTCCGCTTTGGTCCCTTCGGCAATTTTGCGGTGCTGGACAAAGCCGATGTACTGGAGATTTATCGCATGTCCTTGTAAAAGGAAGACGCACTTTACCAAGCCGGTCTAGGGGTCTTGGCCCTGTAGTCCGGCTGTTTTTTGAAACAAAACGGCTGGTAGAACGTATGAACCATTAGAGTGCGTGGTTTAAAAAGCCGGATTTTCTGCGCGATCAAAAATGGTTTTTTGAACTAGCTCTTAAAGTTACATTTTGGGCAGAGGGGGGGAGAAAGGTGGAAGCGCTGTTTTGGGGTTGCTTTGTCGGCGGTGCTCTGTTCGCGGTTATCAGCGCGGTGCTGGGTGATTTGGTTGGAAGCTGGCTGGACGGTCTGCTCGATTTTATGTCTGTTGATTTCCTGAATCCGGTCATCTCGGCCTCGGCGGTTACATGCTTTGGTGGAGCTGGTATCTTGCTAAGCCGGTATACTGAGCTTGGCCCGGCAGGCATCGTGATTTCCGCTATTTTGATCGCAGGGATATTATCGGTGTTAGTCTATTTTGCCTACGTGAAGCCCATGGAAAATAGCGAAAATTCGACCGGCTTCTCAAGCTCCGAGCTGCCCGGAAAAATGGGTGAGGTCACCGTTCCGATTCCGGCACAGGGCTATGGGGAAATTATGATCCGTCTGGTCGCCGGCAACACGATTCATATCGCTTCGAGCTGGGACCGCAAGGACATTCCCGCCGGGACATCCGTCGTGGTGGTCGATACGACAAAGGAAGGAATTGTGCAGGTGTCGGAACTGGATACTGGCTCATTGTAGCAACGAAACGAGGTATGTAATCAAGAAGAAGAGGGAGCTGGTGTGAGTTGTTTGAAAGCATTCCGGATTTTTTGTTTATTCCTTTGATCATTATTGGGGTAATTCTGATTCTGGGGCTGGCCTTTTGGGCCAGATACAAAACGGTCAGCCCGGATGAGGCGATGATCGTTACCGGTTCATTCCTGGGCAACAAAAATATTTCCGATGACCAGTCCGGCCGTAAAATCAAAATTGTGCGCGGCGGCGGTGCATTCATCTGGCCTATCTTCCAAAAGGCCGAATTCATGTCATTGCTGTCTCACAAGCTTGATGTTATGACCCCTGAGGTATATACGGAGCAGGGCGTTCCGGTATCGGCTGATGGCGTGGCAATTATTAAGGTGGGGAGCTCCATCGAGGATGTGGCGACAGCGGCCGAGCAATTCATGGGTAAGCCCATCGAATCGCTGAAGGGCGAGGCGCAGGAAGTGCTGGAAGGCCATCTGCGTTCCATCCTGGGCTCTATGACGGTTGAGGAAGTATACCGCAACCGCGACAAGTTTGCTCAGGAAGTGCAAGGTGTTGCGGCGCGCGACCTGAAGAAGATGGGGCTGCAAATTGTCTCATTCACCATTAAGGACGTAAGAGACAAGCACGGATATCTGGAAGCGCTGGGTAAACCACGGATCGCTGCGGTTAAGCGCGATGCGGATATCGCCGAGGCGGAAGCGCTGCGGGATGCGCGGGTTCAGAAGGCGCTTGCTGAGGAATCCGGGCAGAAGGCCGAACTGCTGCGTGATACCAACATTGCGGAAGCCGAGAAGGATAAGGAGCTTAAGGTAGCCTCCTTTAAGAAGGATCAGGATACGGCGAAAGCAGAAGCGGATCAGGCTTACCATATTCAGGAGGCCAAGGCCAAGCAAACGATGGTCGAGGAACAAATGAAGGTTGAGCTCGTGCGTAAGGAACGGGAAATTGATCTGCAAGAAAAGGAAATTACGGTTCGCGAGAAACAATATGATGCTGAGGTGAAGAAGAAAGCGGACGCGGATCGTTATGCGGTCGAACAAGCGGCAGAAGCCGACAAAGCCCGTAAAATGCGTGAAGCGGATGCCCTGCAATATTCGATCGAAACTCAAGCGAAGGCTTCTGCTGAACAGAAGCGTCTGGAAGGTCTGGCTATTGCGGATGCCGAACGTGCCAAAGGTACTGCCGATGCGGAAATTATCCGCTTGCGTGGTCTGGCTGAAGCCGAAGCAAAGGAGAAATTGGCCGAGGCGTTCCAGAAATTTGGCGAAGCCGCCGTGTTGGATATTGTGGTCAAAATGCTGCCTGACCTGGCTCGTCAAATTGCCGAGCCGTTGTCTAGCATCGATAAGTTGACTGTAGTGGATACGGGGAAAGGCGAAGGCGCCGCACGGGTTAGCAATTATGTGACTGAACTGATGGCCACGGCACCGGATATGCTTAAGAGTGTATCGGGGATTGAACTGGATAAGCTGATTCAGGGCTTGACCAAGGGCAAGGTGGCTTCTACGCCAAATCCGGTCGCGACTCCGGTTGAGAGCAAACCGGCTGCTGTTCTTCCACCACGGCCACAAGCTGAAAATCCGGCTCCAAAGAGCGTAGAGCCTCCTCAGGACCCTCAAATCTAAAAAGAGCGGTGAACTACCAGCCGAAAGTCCTCAATTGTTCATAAAATTTCGCTGGTTGCTGCTTGACAATGTCTATGGAGAGAGGTAATTTGACATAGAGATAAATACATGAAGTAGATTCAGCGTCCCGCCCGTTTGGGCGAGGACGCTTTCAAATGCTGTCAAATCGGCTGACAGAAGCGAATTAGATCGATTATAATGGATGTCAGCGATTTACTAGAATCAGACAAGAAGAGGTGCAACCGATTGTGAACAGCCTAAGCGTAGCCAAAGTGTTGAACAACAACGTCATTATTGCAAGACACCCGGAGCATGGCGAGGTCGTTGTGATCGGCAAAGGCATCGGATTTAATCGCAAGACAGGAGACTCTATCCCGCTGGACGCTGTTGAGAAGCTGTTTATTCTCACAAGTCAGCAGGAGCAGGAGCAATATAAGCAACTCGTGCCCCAGGTGGATGAGCAGTTGATCGAGACGATTGGCGAGATCATTATGTATATTTCCGGAAAGACGGATGTACAGCTTAATGAGCATATCCATATCGCCCTGACCGATCATCTGGCGTTCGCCATCAAGCGCGCAGAGCAGGATATCGCTTTTCATAATCCCTTCTTGTTTGAAACAAAGGAAATATATCCGTTGGAGTTTGAACTGGCGGAATATGCCATTGATTTGATTCATCGCAAGATGGGGGTTGACCTGGGCGAAGACGAGGTGGGGTTCGTGGCCTTGCACATCAACAGTGCCATGACTAATCGCCATATTAGCGAGGTTCGTGGACACGCCCAATTGATAGCCGATCTGGTCAAGGTGATTGAGGAGGAGCTCCACTTCTCGATTTTGAGGGATTCCCTGGATTACTCCCGGTTGTTAACGCATTTGCGTTTTGCTATTGAGCGGGTACGCCGGGGCGAGCAGGTCAGTGAAGTGGATAAGCTGGCTAGCTTGTTGAAGAAGGAGTATCCTTCGCTTTATCTGTTGGCCGAGAAGCTAACTCTGATCATGGAGCAACGTTTGAATATGCCGGTGTATCAAGCGGAAGTCAGTTACTTGACGATGCATTTGCACCGGGTTGCTCCGGAAAATGTTCAGTAGACTACGCTTGCATGTAAAAAAAAGCTCTGTTATACTTTTGAGTTGTAACCAATTAACTTCATAATCACAATGTGTGACTGATTCGATCAGGCATGAGTTGATTATAGTTTTTTTGATTGTATCGCGTTAATCCGGGGTAACATATCCCTAGATAAGCTTTGATACATGAGAGGAAACTTTATTAGCTCATGCTTTTATTTTTTGCTCACACATTTGGCTTTGGTTATCGCAATCCCTTACAATAAAGGGAGCGTATCATAAACATTTACTTAAATTATAAACAGAAAGCGAGAGGATTGAATATGGAAAGAACGTTCAGAATTACCGATGAGGATGGAATCCACGCACGCCCGGCTACGGCACTGGTTAATACAGCAAATAAATTTAAAGGGGCCGAATCCTTTGCAGAGGCTAACGGCAAAAAAGTAACATTGAAGTCTATTCTTGGCGTATTGTCCCTGGGCTTGGAGCAAGGGGACTCGTTCAAGCTGATCGTTGAAGGAGAAGAAGCAGCAGATGCTCTTCAAGCGCTCACAGATGTGATGGTCAATGAAGGGTTGGGAGAAGTGAATGCTTAAGATTGCCGGTATTGCCGCTTCCGCCGGCGTGGCTATTGCCAAGGCATTCAAGCTGGAGCATCCCGACTACACGGTAACTCGCCGGGAGGCTGCTGATCCGGCCGCAGAGCTTGCGCGGCTGGATGATGCGTTGGCAAAATCTCAGCAGGAGCTTGAGGCGATTAAAGAGCGCACCCTTAAAGAGCTTGGTGAGAAAAAGGCGGAAATTTTTGAATCTCACTTACTGATCTTAAACGATCCGGAGCTGCTGACACCGGTTCGCGATAGAATTGGATCGACCAAGGTTAGTGCAGAATTTGCGCTGGATGAAACAGCATCAGAATTCATCACCATGTTCGAGAACATGAAAAGCGCTTATCTCAAAGAGCGTGCAGCGGATATGCGAGACGTTACCAAGCGTGTCCTGACTCATCTGCTTGGGTTGACCTATGTCAACCCGGCCGATATCAGCGAAGAGGTTATTGTCATCGCTGAGGATTTGACGCCATCGGATACAGCGCAATTAAACCGCAATTATGTCAAAGGCTTCACCACAAATATCGGTGGACGCACCTCGCACTCTGCGATTATGGCTCGTTCCCTGGAGATTCCGGCTGTCGTGGGAACCAAGGATGTGCTGGAGCAAGTGAATAGCGGTGATCTTGTAATTGTGGATGGTCTGGATGGTCATGTTATTGTGAATCCTAGCGAAGAAGTTATCCGGGAATATACGGACAAACGCGACAAGCATCTTCGTCAAATCGAGGAATGGAAGAAGCTTCGCGGGGTGAAAACAGAGTCCAAAGACGGCGTACATGTGGAGCTTGCGGCTAATATCGGGACTCCTAATGATGTAGTGGGCGTGCTTGAGAATGGCGGAGAGGGCGTAGGCCTGTACCGGACCGAATTCCTCTACATGGGACGTACAGAGCTGCCTTCCGAGGATATCCAGTTCAACGCCTACAAGACTGTATTGGAGAAGATGGAGGGCAAGCCAGTCGTAGTCAGAACGCTTGATATCGGTGGCGACAAGGAGCTTCCTTATCTGAACCTGCCGAAGGAAATGAATCCGTTCCTGGGCTTCCGGGCTATTCGCCTGTGTCTGGAGCAGAAGGACATCTTCCGTACCCAGCTTCGCGCATTGCTGCGGGCTAGTGTATACGGATCATTGCGGATTATGTTCCCGATGATCGCTACCTTGGATGAATTCCGGGCAGCCAAGGCGCTGCTGCTGGAAGAGAAGGACAAGTTGAAGGCTGAAGGCGTTCAAGTATCTGAAGAAATCCAACTGGGCATTATGGTGGAAATTCCTTCAACTGCCGTTCTGGCGGATCAGTTCGCGAAGGAAGTTGACTTTTTTAGTATCGGAACCAATGACCTTATTCAATACACGATGGCCGCAGACCGCATGAATGAACGTGTCTCCTACCTGTATCAGCCATACAACCCGGCGATTCTGCGCCTGGTGAGCATGGTGATTGAGGCAGCGCACAAGGAGGGCAAATGGGCTGGCATGTGTGGCGAAATGGCGGGCGACGCAACGGCGATTCCGCTGCTGCTTGGCTTGGGCCTTGATGAATTCAGCATGAGCGCCACTTCGATTTTGCCGGCACGTTCGCAAATTTCCCGGTTGTCCAGAGCAGAGATGCAGTCACTGGCAGCCAAAGCATTGCAAATGCAGACCGCTGAGCAAGTGGTCGAATTGGTTCGCAGCATCAAAGAATAGCAGGGTTAGCTTTTCCAACCGTTTTACGGGTTTCCTATAGGCCGGCGCCGTTGTGCGCCGGTTTTTTTTGCGATATGGTTTATTTTTGCCCGCTTTTGGGATAAAGTGAGATAAAATCGATTATTAGTGCGAGTTCAAAATCTCGAACTCTCTTTGTGATCCAAGGATGATTTTTTGAACAACCTCTATTAATGAACACAGGAGTAACTTTATATGCAGACTAACCACACTAATATAGGTATTATTGACATTGGTTCCAACTCTATTCGACTGGCAATTTATGAGACCGCGCCACAAGGGGCTTACCGTCTGATTAACGAAAAAAAAGAATCGGCACGGTTGAGTGAAAAGATGAATCGAGAGGGAGCGATGGAGCAGGCAGAAATTCTGTCCATTGTCCCTATTTTGCGCCAGTTTCGCGAAGTGTGCCAAGCTTACTCTTGCGGGCATATCCGGGTTGCAGCTACGGCAGCTATCCGAAATGCGGCGAATGCCGAAGACATCAAAGTTTTGCTGGAAGCTGAGACAGGCCTCGATATTGAAATTCTCTCCGGGGAGCAGGAAGCTTATTATGGTTTCGTAGCCGTAGCAGGGGGGATGACCAACGAGGACGGCTTTATTATTGATATCGGCGGAGGGAGTACGGAGATTGCGTTGTTTCTGGGGCGCCGCATGCTAAGCAGCGTATCGCTGCCCATTGGAGCGGTGAATGCCCAGGTCAGATTCGGACCGGCTTCAGAGCCTTGGGCGGCTGAGCAGATCGAGCGGCTGCAAGACGAGGTGGAGCGCTTGCTGAGCGACTTACCTTGGATTGAGGCGCATCCCGGCTTGCCGCTTATCGGCCTGGGAGGGACCATCCGGACGCTTGGCAAGCTGGATCAGCGGCGGCGAAAATATCCACTTCGTCTGGCCCATAACTATCGCTTGGAGACGGATAGCCTCCAGCATTATGCCAAAACGCTGCCCGACCTGCCGCTGGAGAAGCGTAAGCGCCTGGATGGCTTATCCAAATCGCGGGCGGATATTATTGTGCCGGGTACGCTCATCCTGCACACGGTTCTCCGGCGTATCGGGGCCATTTGCTGCCAGGTCAGCGGCGCTGGATTGCGTGAGGGCCTGCTTCAAAATACGCTGGGGCTGGAGCTGCCTGCTGCGGACGAGGTGCTGGATCGTCAGGCAGAGACTTTGCTAACCTTCCATACCCAAGCTCCACGTGAGCATTTCCGGCAAGTCAGCCGTCATGCTGAGCAGCTTTATCATTTACTGGCGGCGGGGGAGGAAGACCCCCAAATCAGCCGACTCTTACAGACCGCCTCGCGCCTGTATAAGATCGGTGGGGATATTCGCTACCATCAATACGATAAGCATACCTTGTACTGGATGACTCAGGCGCCTCTCGGGGCCTTAACGCATCGGGAAGCGGTCATATGCAGCTTGATTGTCGATTATCCCGCAAACCACGGCAAGAAGATCAACTTTGGTATATACCGCGGTTTGCTTAAGGATAAGGATGATGAATTAATTGAAAGATTGGGCGCTTTGGTGGAGGTTGCCCTTGCTATGGATGCTAGCGAGACACAGTCATTGCAAATTTGGGAAATAGCGTTAAAAGGGGAAACCTTGCGGCTGAAACTATTAAGCCGCAGTCAGACTTACCTGGAGATCAGGCAGCTTACGACTGCGGCCAAAAGCTTCAAGCGGGCTTGGGGAATTACACTCAATTGGTCGGTTCATCCGTCTTCCACAGATTAATCTGGTGAGCGGAGAATTGACTGCGGCAATCTGGCTGAGTATTGCGGATCGGTTCATACTTTCCACTGGATACCAGCCTTTTTGCTTTGACATTATCAGCAAGGGATAGCTGCAAAATCTGCACTAAGGTCTCCCGGGTGTCTTCCTTGGTGACCGGACACATCAACTCAATCCGGCGAGTCAGGTTGCGCGTCATCCAGTCCGCACTTGAGATGAATACCTCCGGTTGCCCTCCGTTCTCGAAATAATAGATGCGGGAGTGCTCCAGGAAGCGGTCTACAATACTGCGTACGGTAATCTGCTCACTAAGTCCTTCAACGCCAGGGCGGAGACAGCAAACCCCACGGACAATCAGATCGATTGGGACACCGGCCGAGGAGGCCTCATATAACTGATCGATCATTTCCTGATTGGATAAGGAGTTCATCTTGGCTATGATTCGCGCCGGTTTTCCGGCAGCGGCATGTTCGGCTTCACGCTGGATCAGCTCGAACAGCTTGTCCTTCATGCTTGTAGGGGCTACAGTTAATGCTTTCCAATGTCCGGCTTCCGAATAGCCCGTAATCAGGTTGAACAACTGGGAAGCATCTTCTCCGATGAGCGGATCGGTCGTAAATAAGCCGATATCAGTATACAGCCGGGCTGTGGTATCGTTGTAGTTGCCGGTTCCCACATGGATGTAGCGTTTGAGGTCGCGGCCTTCCTGACGAACAACAAGCAAAATCTTCGCGTGGGTCTTCAATCCGACCAAGCCATAAACGACATGGCAGCCGGCCTTCTCCAGCGTGCGCGCCCAGGCAATGTTGCGTTCCTCGTCAAAGCGCGCTTTCAGTTCCACGACGACTGTGACCTGTTTGCCTGATTCGGCGGCATGGGCTAGCGCCTGGATTAGCGGAGAGTTGCCACTGACCCGGTAGAGGGTCATCTTGATGGCCATAACCGCTGGGTCCTCTGCGGCCTGGTCAATAAAATCGGTAACTGCGTCAAAGCTCTCGTAAGGATGGTACATCAGCACATCGCGCTCCTGCAACACCTCAAAGAAATCAGTGTTGTGCCCGAATTCCCGAGGGTATACAGGATCGATCTGAGGATAACGGAGCTTGGGATATCCCTTCACTGCGCCGGGCAGACGGCTGAGAAATCCGAGATCCAGCGGTCCGTCAATCTCGAAGATCGCTTCCCCCACCTCAAACTCCTCCTCCAGCAATTCAAGCGTGTAAGGGTGAGTTCCCTTCTGAATTTCCAATCTGACGGGTGAGCCCCACCGCCGCTTCCGCAGTTCCTTCTCGATCTCCTCCAGCAAATCCTCGGCCCCTTCTTCATCGAAGGCCAGGTCCGCATTGCGGGTCAGTCTGAATTCATGCACGGCCAGCGGTTCGTAACCGCTGAACAACGTTTGGATATGATGGCGGATCAGTTCTTCAATAAGAATGAATGATTGCTTCTTGCTGTTGGAGTGATTTGGCAACGGAATGATTCTCGACAAGTTTGAAGGAATTTGCACAATGGCAAAATAAGGGGATTTCTCTTCCCCGTTTTCATCGATTTGTGCCTCATTTTCTCTCTTGAGCACAACGGCTAAATAGACGAATCCTGTATGTACCAGTGGAAAAGGGCGGCTCTGATCGACGGCCATCGGGGTGAGGACCGGAAAGACGATATCATGGTAGTAGGCCTCCATCGATTTGCGCTGCGCCATATTCAAATCATCGTATTTGAGGAACATGATATTTTCCCGAACAAGCTGTCTGGATATTTCCCGATAGGTACGGTATTGTTCAGTAACCATGCTGGAGATGCGTGTAATCAGACGCTTGTACAATCCGGCAGGGGTATAGCCGGTAAAGTCTTTCTTGATATATCCGGCGCGGATTTGATCCTGTATGCCGGCAACGCGTACACTCATGAATTCATCCAGGTTGCTGGAGACGATGGATAGAAATTTGGCCCTCTCCAGCAATGGAGTGCTTGAATCCTTGGCTTCCATTAGCACACGCCGATTAAATTCCACCCAACTGAGATCGCGGTTCAAATACCGTGGTCCTTGTTTTTTGATTTCCGTAAGCGCCATTTGTATGACCTCCGCTTTAAGTGACGATTCTGACTGAGGAACAACCAAGATAGCTGTCCTCCTCCTCATTTTACTATGCCGAAAAGAAGCAAATTGCATACTTTTGTAAACTATATGTAAAAATTATAACTCTATGTAAAGTTTATTCGCAAAAAAGAGAGTTTCTTGGTAGGTTGTTGTTAAAGATGGGTAATATATGAGTATGGCGTTGATATGCGTCAGACAGGGAACTATTCTGAGGAGGTTGTTGCAAGATGAGTACGAACCATCACACGTTCCAACTAAGCGTTACGCCCAGAACGGAATTCCATCGCTCTTCGCTGCGCAAGTTGAGAGAAAATGGTCGTGTTCCGGCTGTTGTTTACGGAGGCGAGTCCGAGAGCCTTGCGGTTCATGTGGATGTCAAGCAGCTTGTGAAGGCAGCACGTACGGGAAGATCGGAATTCTTCGATCTGAAGGTTGAAGGAGGGCAAACCTTGCCTGTGTTGATCAAGGATCTTCAACAGCGCAAGGGAGAAATTATTCATGCCGACTTTCAGCAGGTATCCAAAAACAAGCCAATTCGCGTAAAGGTACCTTTGAGCTTCACGGGTATAGCGAAAGGCACCAAGGTTGGAGGAATCCTGCAATTTCAGGCTACGGAACTAGAGGTAGAAGGGCTGCCGGGCGTATTGCCCGCAAGCCTGGAGATAGATATTACTCCGCTTGAGGTCGGTGACAAGCTGACAGCCAGCGAGGTCAAGCTGCCAGAAGGCATTATTCTGCACGCTCATCCGGATGAGGTGCTTGCGGTTGTTCTGCAGCAAGCAGTGGATACGGCGGCGGAGGACGTGGATTCGACGGATAATGAATCAGCGGCTGAGGCTAAAGGCACGGATACGGACGAGGGCTAAGCCTGATCGCGGAGCTGTTTGTCAGGAATAAGAAATGCGTTTAAGGTTCGTGGAAGGCAGGTTATCCCGGGCAATATTTCAGGGATGGCCTGCTTTTTTCGTTCAGCTTGACGAATCCAGCTTTTGTAACTAGAATGGTTGCAGGATTGTATAAAATTTAAATAAAAAGGAAAGAAGGGGTCGCATGCCGCCAAAAACCAAAACGAATGCCTTGGCCCGGCGCAAAGCCGAGCAATTGAAAGAACAGCAAAAAATGAAAATGAGACGTTTGATCTGGTTCACGACGGTAGGACTGCTGATGGTCCTGATCATTGCCGTATTGGCGTTCCAGCCCGCTCCGAAAGCTGCTGAATTTGATTATGCCAATCTGCCTGCATTGGGACAAGCTGATGCGCCGGTCAAAGTGGTGGAGTTCGGGGATTATCAATGCCCGGCTTGCAAGAGCGTTAATGAACTGGTTAAGCCAAACCTGGTTAAAGATTATATAGATGAAGGCAAGGTCGCCTTTTACTTCATGAATCTGCCGTTTCTCGGCACGGATTCCTTCACGGCGGCATTGGCTGCGCAAGCTGTGTATCATCAGGATCAGGAAGCCTTCTGGACTTATTTTGATGCAATTTACGAACGTCAGGGAGAGGAAAATGCCGGTTGGGCCTCTCAGGATTTCCTGGTAGAACTGGCCAAGCAATTGGAATTGCCGATTGATTACGATCTGCTGCAACAAGATATTGCCGAAGCGACTTATCAGAGTGAGGTTGAGGCGCACCTGGCTCAAGGGAACGAGTTGAGGGTGGACACTACGCCAACCTTCTTCATCAACGGTATTAAATATGCAGGTTCCGCGGATTATGAGTCATTGAAGAAGGCTATTGATCTGGAATTGGCACGATAGACGGAGGGATAACAAGGTATGCGTGCTTTTTTGAGGAATTACGGCATTTATCTGGCCTGGCTGGTGGCGCTGGTGGCAACGGCGGGCAGCCTGTACCTGAGTGAAGTGCTTCATTATGAGCCTTGCCGTTTGTGCTGGTTCCAACGTATTTTCATGTATCCTCAGGTTCTGCTGCTTGGAGTGGCAGCGTATCGTCAGGATCGACATATCATTCCGTATTCAGTGTTGCTTAGCAGTGTAGGTGGTGTAATTTCTGTATATCATTATGCTGAGCAAAAAATTCCTGCGTTGTCACGGTGGCTCCCCTGTAAGGTAGGGATTCCGTGCAATGTGGATTATCTGGGGAGCGGCTGGCTCGGTTTCATTACCATTCCCTTCATGGCGCTGATGGCGGCCGTATTGATTGTGCTGTTCCTGTTAGCGGCTCGGCAGAAGCCCGATGAGGAACAGATTGAGGACTAGAAGAATGTTGAAAATTGGCCTGATTTTTATTTATTATGATGTAACGTCCATGCAGCTTTTGGCTGTGCGGGCGTTTTTTTTAAGATTATAGAATTTATAAGTTTTCAGCGGAGCTGAACGATTCAATAATCGCAAGAAAAACTACCGCTTAACGTGGTCTGGCTTCAAAGATAGTACATCAATAGATGTTTTTCTTATGCCAGGAGACAAGGTGGCGCGACAAGGATTTCTCTCTGAAATGAAGTGTGAAATATTGTAATTTTCGGTTGAGGGGATGAATGGGCTGCTTGGATTAGATGAGCTAGAATGAAGGAGGTTAGCAACTTATTTTCCCAAAGGAGGATATTTCGTGATGCAAGCTAGTCATACGGAATCATGGTCCGGAAGAGTGCCGCTTCATCAGGTGCGAATTCAGGACGATTTCTGGAGTTATTATATCGGTCTGGTCAAGGATGTGGTGGTACCTTATCAGTGGGAGGCCCTGAACGATCGGGTGGAGGCAGCCGAGCCTAGTGGCGCGGTACGGAATTTTCGCATTGCCGCCGGATTGGAGCCAGGTGAATTTTATGGGATGGTGTTTCAGGATAGCGATGTCGCCAAATGGCTGGAAGCCGTGGCTTATCTTTTGGAAACGGATGCAAATCCGCAGTTGGAGCAAATTGCGGATGAAATGATTAATATTATTGCTCTGGCTCAGCAGGAGGATGGGTATCTAAATACGTACTTCCAGTTGAAGGAGCCGGATAAACGCTGGACGAACCTGACAGAGTGCCATGAGCTTTATTGTGCCGGACATATGATCGAGGCAGGGGTTGCCTACTACCGGGCTACGGGGAAAAACAAGCTGCTTCAGGTGGTGTGCAAGTTGGCGGACTACATTGACCAAGTATTCGGCAACGAGCCTGGCAAGCTGGCTGGTTATGATGGACACCAGGAAATTGAACTGGCTTTGGTCAAGCTTTATGAGGTGACTGGCGAAAAACGTTATTTGCAGCTAAGCCAATATTTTCTTGATCAGCGTGGGCAGCAGCCGTCGTTTTTCGAGGAAGAGCTCAAGCAACGGGAAGGCAAGACGTTCTGGAGCGGGACGTGGGTAGACCGGGTAGACTTGGAATATCATCAGGCTCATCTGCCCGTCAGGGAGCAGGAGACAGCAACCGGGCATGCCGTCCGGCTGATGTATATGCTGGCAGGGATGGCTGACGTAGCGGGAATGACCGGGGACGATACTATGCTGGCAGCTTGCCGGAAGCTCTGGGACAACGTGACCGGGAAGCAGATGTATATTACCGGCGGAGTAGGCTCCATGCCCCAGGGCGAGGCCTTTTCGTTTGACTATAATCTGCCTAATGATACGGTATACGCTGAAACCTGCGCCTCGATCGGTCTGATCTTTTTCGCCCATCGGATGCTGCGTATTTCTCCCGAATCGAGATATGCTGATGTGCTGGAGCGGGCGCTATACAATACAGTAGTTGGCGGCATGGCCCGGGATGGCAAGCACTTCTTTTATGTCAATCCGCTGGAGGTAGACCCCAAAGCTTGCGGAGGCGGCAATCATAACGTGGATCATGTCAAGCCGGTACGTCAAGGCTGGTTCGGATGTGCCTGCTGTCCGCCTAATGTGGCTCGATTGCTGGCTTCTCTGGGTGAATATATCTATTCGGTGCAGGGGGATACCCTCTATACTCACCTGTATATCGGCGGGGAAGCGGAGCTGAAGATAGGGGATGGAGCCGTCAAGGTGGTGCAAACCACAAATTACCCTTGGGACGGGAACGTGCAATTTGCCATAGAGCCAACAGGCATAGAGCGCTTCACGTTAGCACTTCGCCTTCCGGATTGGTGCCCTGAAGCGAAGGTAATGGTGAACGGCGAGGTTCAGCAAGCGGATGAAGCTCTGGTTCAAAATGGGTATTATTTGCTGCAGCGCGACTGGCATGCCGGAGACAAGGTGGAATTGGTTCTACAGATGCCTGTGACCCGGATGTACAGTCATCCGCTCGTAAGAGCCAATGCGGGCAAGGTGGCACTGCAACGCGGGCCGCTGGTGTATTGTCTCGAAGAAGCGGATCATGGGCCTCATTTACATGAGATTATCCTGCCCAAGTCGTCTGAATTACGAGATATCTGGGCCAACGAATTGCTTGGTGGAGTGGTCACCGTGGAAGCAGAGGGAATCCGGTTGTCCGAGCAAGGCTGGCAAGGCGGCTTGTACAGCTCTGCTGCGCGTCCTTCCGAACAGCAGGTATCGCTTAAATTTATCCCTTATTATGCCTGGGCCAACCGGGGGGAGGGAGAAATGACGGTGTGGCTAAGGGAACATTGATGGCTCTTCTCGGGTGACGTTGTGACAAGTGCCTAAAGATCCGCATATGATACCGGAGATAATTATCTTTTGACAAAGGAGAGGGCGGCTCTGAAAAAGATCAAGCCTGTGAAATCCGGCGGAGCAAAGAAATCGCTCTACTATGTGGATAATCCCGAGATTAACGAATTAAAGCTGTTGGAAGAACGGAAAGGGTTGCAGCAGTCCAAGACGAAGGAGCTTCATATTCATCAGACATCAACGTTGTCACCGTCACCCCCCAAGAACGATCAGGCTGATTTGGCATCCAGCCTGCCGGGGAAGGAGAATGCTCCGGGCCGGAATCACCAACAAATATTGCATGAGCAGTTGCTGGAGAAGGCGGCACCCCATCAGGAAACAGGCATTATTTATACGGACGATCTCATCGATGCGGCTGTTACCGGAGAGAAGATTGCTCCATTTACCATTGATGCGTCCCGAATTAAGCGCGGCTCCATCGGTACGGCCTGGATTGCGGACTACGCGGTGGAGAATGCCAAGCTGGCCGACCAGGCCGTAACTTCTCAGAAGCTGGCTCCTTCCTCGGTGAACGGCAATCATCTGGCGGAAGGCTCCATCGAAGGCCGGGCTATCCGTGACCATTCTATTCGCGGAGAAAAGCTGGCGGACGGCAGCATTACACCGGAGAAGCTGGCTGACCGGGCCATTACGGGCGAAAAGCTGGCGGAAGGAACCATTCAAAGCCGTCATCTCGGTGACTGGATGATTACGTCGGAGTTGGTGCAGGATCAGGCCATCACGGGTGAGAAAATTCGCAGTGGGGCGATCCAGACAGCCCAGTTGGGCAATGGTGCGGTGGACACTTCCAAGCTGGGTGAGCAATCCGTCACGACATCCAAGCTGCGCGATAGTTCTGTAACTTCGGGCAAGCTGGCAGAGGGAGCCGTTGAAAGCCGTCATCTGGCGGATCATGCCATTTCTCCAAGACATTTGGCTCCCGGGCAAATCGGTCAGGAGCATTTGGCCTGGTCTAGTGTAGGAGCGAACCAGTTGCAGGAAGGAAGCATCACGGGCGAACATGTGGGTGAAGGGGTGATTGAATCCCATCATATCAGGGCTGGGGCCATAACCGGTGGGCATGTGCAGCCGGGAAGCATCGGGCAAAATCATATTGGAGACGGGGAGATCAAAAGCCGGCATGTCGCTGACAAGTCGATCCTTTTTACCAAGCTGGGCGACCAGTCCGTCGGCACCTCGCATATTATCGAGCAGTCCATCACTTCCTCGAAAATAGCGGACCAAAGCATTCTCTCCGGGAAAATCTCCGATGAAGCTGTGCTGGCCCGCCATCTGGCTCCAGGCGTTGTGCAGTCGGGTCATCTCGCACCGGAAGCCGTTACGGGTGTGCATCTGGCAGCTGCGTCAGTGCAGGCCGGGCAATTAGCGCCGTCGGCGGTAGAGGAATGGCATTTGGCTGATGGTGCGGTAACTGGCGAGAAGTTGGGGGCTGCCGAGGTAACGGCAGAGCATCTTGCTGCGGAAGCTGTTGGAACCCATCATTTGCAAGCTGGCAGCGTAACAGCGGAGAAGCTGGGAACGGGCAGTGTGACCATGAGGGCTATCGGCTTTGGCGCAATTACCGAAGCGGCGATTGGAGGGCGGCAAATTACGTCGGGACATCTGGCGTTGGGGTCCGTTCACGGAATTCATCTTGCTCCCGGATGTGTGGATGGCAGACTGCTGCAAGAGGGGGCGGTTCGAGAGGAACATCTGGGTGAGGGTTCCGTCTTCTCCCAGCATCTGCAAAACCACGCAGTCACCAGCCTAAAGCTTTCTCCTGAAAGTGTGACCACAGACAAACTGGGGGATTTGTCCGTAACTTCCTCCAAGCTGGCCGAGGGCAGCATAACCGCCAGCAAGCTTGGGCCTCAAGCGGTAGAGTCCAGACATCTTGCTCCAGGCGCTGTTGATGAAGCAGCATTGGCTGCCGGATGTATCCATACGTCGCATCTGGCCCTAGGTTCAGTCACTTCGGAACAATTGGGCGCATTAGCGGTGGAAGCCGGGCATTTGGCGGCCGATTCGGTGTCGGAGCGGGCTTTGCAGCGGGGCGTAGTGACAGCGGATAAATTGGGTGAAGGGGCGGTGCATTCCTCCCATCTGGCTGCGGATAGCATAGCTGGCCAGCATTTATCAGCCGGCTCGGTGAATGCTTGCCACCTTGTGGCAGAGGCTGTTGGATTGGAGCATTTGGCTGCAGAATTGCTGCAACAGGGACTGCTGCCGGAGGAAGGCATCAACGGCAAGGATATACAGCCCGCTTCAATTGGACGCGCGCACTTGCAGCCTGGGGCAGTGGATGCTGAGGCGTTGAAGCAAGCTGCCGTCGGTTCCGTCCATTTGCAGTCGGAGGCGGTGCAGCAGGAGCATCTGGCGGCAGGAGCCGTTGGCGCAGAGCAGCTTGGGGTACAATCGGTGGGGAGTCGCCATGTGCAATCCGGAGCTTTTGGCCCCGAGCATCTTACCTTTGCTCCGGTGCAGTCGGCAAGTGGAGGGGGCGCACAACAGCAGTTTGGCATGGCGGCATTCTTGCTGCAGCAGCATGAATCGGAGACGGAAATCGTCATTACGTTTGAGGCCCCGTTTGCTTCTTCCGAGTTCGTGCTCGTAGCGATGACGAACCATTCGGCTTATTATGCGACGCTCAAGGAACAAGCCGCGGATTCGGCGGTATTAACGGTCTCCAGGCTCAAGGACAGTCCGGTCAATTACGGCTGCGTCACCTGGATTGCGGTTGGCAGCATCGGATAATTCAAGCTATATTGGTAAGCAAGAAACTGCTGCAAAACAGATGAATAAATGAGCAAAACACCAAAAAAGAAAAGGTCGTCCGGCGCGACCTTTTCTTTTTGGCAGTACGCCCAGCATGAGCGTCATCTATACGGTGAAAGTCCGGAATAGGGGCTGGCAAGCACCTACCATTAGCCAAGAGCAAGGGTGCCTGCCATGAGCCGGAATCTGATAGACAGCTTGTTGGTTAACCATTCGTTATTTTACTTTAAAACGGGAGGTCTGGGCTTGCAGACCGTCCATCAAGCTGGACAGGTCGGCGGATGAAGACGCAACCTGTTCCATCGAGGCGAGCTGCTCTTCGGATGCGGCCGCCACGGTCTGGGCATGACCGGCGGTCTCGCGGGCAATATGCGCCAACTGGTCAACACTGGAGTTGATTTGCTCTGTGCCGGCCATAAGCTCTTGGGAGGAAGCGGAAATCTCATGACTTTGCGTTGTGATACTGGCCAAGCCCTGTAAAATCTGATCAAAGGTCTGTTCCGCTTCTGCCGCCAACGTTGCCCCCGCGCCTACCTGGCTGCTGTTCTTGGTCATGGCTTTGGCCGCTTCGGCGTTTCCTTGCTGGATGGCTTTAATCAAATCGTCAATGCTCTCTGTGGATTTGGCTGAATTCTCCGCCAGCTTCTTCACTTCCTGGGCCACCACAGCAAAGCCTTTGCCATGCTCGCCCGCCCGGGCCGCTTCGATCGAAGCGTTCAGTGCGAGCAGGTTAGTCTGGCGGCTGATTTCCGAAATCAAATGCGCAATGTTTCCGATTTCGGCGGAATGTTGATCCAGGGAGGCAATCAGTTCAACCGTTCCGGCGGACTCTCGCTCCATCTCGCTCAAAAAGCGGGCCGCTTCCTGCATTTGCCGGCTGCCCCGTTCTGCCTGTTCACTCAATTGCTCTGTCGTTTGGGAGGCCGCCAGCGAATGGTTAACGATACGCTGAACTCCCTTTGCCATCTCTTCCATCGCCCTAGCCGCTTCCTGCGTGGACACCATCTGCGCTTCGGAACCGGAGGCAACCTCCTGAATGGACATAACCACATTTTCCGTCACCTTGCTGCATTCTTCCGAGCTCATGCTCAGCTCTTCCGAGGATGCGGCGACATGCAGCGTGGTATCGCCGATATTCTCCAGCAACTCGCGCATATTGCCGGTCATTTGATTGAGGTGCCCGGCCATGGCTGCAAATTCATCCCTTCCCCCGATGGACACATGGGAGGTGAAATCCCCTTCCGCCAGACTTTTGGCCAGGCTGTTGACCTTGCCCAGATTGCGGGTGATCACCCGGCTGTAGAGCAGGAGGGAAGCGGTGACGATTGCAATCCCTGCGATACTAATGGCGGAGATCCACAGCAATAAGGAGTGCAGCGGGCTGAACAATTCGCTTTCAGGAACCGTTATAGCAAGCACCCAGCCAACTTCCGCTATTTTTTGATGATAAACCTGATATGTATCGCCATCTGCATGGTAGACGATTTTCCCGTCATTGGTGCCCAGCAGCGTCTTGGCTGAGGCGGCCAGCTCTTTGTTGTCGTCTTCCGCAAGCTTCACTTTCAGAACCTTCGCGGCATCCGGGCCGGCCAGATAGGTTCCGCTGTCATCATAGAGTGTCGCCCAGCCGCCTGAACCAACCTGTGCGTTCTCCACATACTGCTGAATGGTCTTCAAATTCAGGTCTCCGGTTACAACGCCAAGCGGGGTCTTGTCAGCTGCAAAAAAAGGCACAGACACCGTGGCCACGGTCATGTCAATTGTTGAATCATAGTATGGCGGGGTTATCTCTATTTGGTTCAAGCCGTTTTTATACCAGGGCTGCTCAACGTAATTGTAGGAGGGATTGCTGTATTCTTCTGTGGTGGCTATCTTGTCCCCGCTGCGGTAAGCATAGGTGGAGAAAAATTTCGTCTTTGCATCATAGCGGTTTGGTTCAAAATAGATGCCCATTCCGGACGTATCCGGATTGGTATCCAGGGTTTTGCCCATAATCGTCCGATATTGCTCCAGCGTGTACGAAGTCCACTGATCTTCCACGGTTCGCGCTACAATCTCCGGCAGCTTACTGTGTTTGCCCAGATTGGCTGAAATTTGACCTGATACCTCGTCTAATTGAACATTCATCCGATCCTGGATCTGCTCTTGAATGATCCCTTTGGCATGCTCATAAGAAATTCCCGAGACCAGCAGCAAAGTAACCAAAAAAGCAGGCAGCAAGCTGGCCAAGGTTTTGCCTCGTACCGTTCGGAGTTGAAGTCCCTTTCCTTTGATCCAACGTTCATTTGTCATAGTAATCCCCCTGTCTCTTTTGATGGCTTCCCCCGGAATTGGGACTTAAGCTTGAGTTATTTTCCAAGCAGATTATACCATGTAATTGCAGAATTTTGTCGTTTTCATCGACAGGTCTGACGAAATCAACAATCTCTTGGACTTGCTGGTGGGTTAATCGGAACAATCGGGGTCTTTCCTATCGGAAACGAGAGGGCTTTTTTCCCGGAACAAGGCCGGTGCCTGGCCGATAGTCTTTTTGAACATTTTCGAGAAAAGGAACGGGTCGGTATAGCCGACAGAGCGGGAGACATCGCTAACTGAGAGCTCCGGATTTTGGAGCAGCTCGACGGCCCGGTTCATGCGGTACTCAAGGAGAAAAGCTTGCAGAGACACACCGAAGCGTTCCTTGAACAGCCCGGACAAGTAGGTGCGATCCAGGCCAACAAAGCGGGCAATCTCCAGAACGGATATTTTTTGGCTATAGCTGCTCTCTATAAATTCAATAGTTTTGCGAATGTACCCCTCGCGGGATGCAGCAGCAGGTTTTCGCTCATCTCGGGTCTCAGGAGAGAAGCGGATCAGTTCGGCCAGCACGCGATAGAGGACGCTTTGGCTATGCACATCACTGCCTCGGGTCTCGTAAGTCGCTTTTAATTCCTCGCAGAAATTTTCCAGATAACTTCCGGCAGGCACTTCAAAAATAGGCCGCTCCGCATCGATTTGGGCCCGTTGCAGCAGTGAACGAGCATTCATCCCGGTGAACCCGAGCCAGGAGTAGCACCATGGCTCGGTCTCGTGGGCGCTGTAGTGGACCAGCGTCTCCGGCATGATCACGAAGCCTTGACCTGCTCCAAGCTCGAAGGTCGATTCTTTGGTCCGGAGCAGGCCGCGTCCGGCATGGATATAGTGAAGAATATAGGCATCCCGCAGCCCTGGCCCCCATGTATGCCTTGGCTTGCATTTTTCCAGTCCGAAGAAGAGTAAATTCAGATCGATTTTTCTCTGCAACGAAGAGACAGTGTAATTATAAAGCTCCATGAAATGGGAGATCTCCTTTATAGTTTTCTAGTATCCATCTTAGCATAGCAGCATCGAAAAAATGGGATTATGACATGTAAAACATGCTTTTTTCCATGTTATGGCAGTGGAAGCAAGGGTATAGTTAGGGGGAAGCTCAAGCCATTCCATCACTAGGAGAAGAGAGGGATTATGTCATGCCCAAAATAACGTTTATTGGTGCGGGAAGCACGGTTTTTGTAAAAAATGTGCTTGGCGATGTGATGACGACACCGGCCTTGCAGGGATTCGAGCTGGCTTTGTTCGATATTGATCCGGAGCGGCTCCGCGATTCCGAGCGGCTCTTGAACAGTATAAAGGCCATGCTGGGCAGTACATGTGTCGTGAAAGTCTATACCGATCGCAAGGAAGCGCTGAGAGGGGCCAAGTACGTCATCAACGCCATTCAGGTAGGAGGCTATGATCCTTGTACGATTACGGACTTTGAAGTTCCGAAGAAGTACGGACTGCGGCAAACCATTGCCGATACGCTGGGAATTGGCGGCATTTTCCGCAACCTGCGCACGATACCTGTCATGCTGGATTTTGCCAAGGATATGCAAGAGGTGTGTCCCGATGCCCTCTTCCTCAACTACACGAACCCGATGGCTGTTCTGACCAATGTCATGAATACGGTGGGCGGCATCAAGACGGTAGGGCTATGCCACAGTGTGCAGGTTTGCGTGGCCGACCTGTTCAAGTCACTGGCTATGGATGCTGCCGGCGTCGAAGCAAAAATCGCGGGCATTAACCATATGGCCTGGCTGCTTGAGGTGAAGAAAGACGGGATCGACCTGTATCCGGAGATCAAGCGTCGCGCCGCAAAGAAGCAAAAGGAGAAGCATCATGATATGGTGCGTTTTGAACTGATGCTGCGGTTTGGGTATTACGTGACGGAGTCGTCCGAGCATAATGCGGAATACCACCCTTATTTTATCAAGAAGAGCTATCCGGAACTGATCGAGAAATATAACATTCCGCTGGACGAATATCCGCGGCGCTGCATTAACCAGATTAACAGGTGGAAGGAAATGCGTGAAAAGCTTTTTGCCAGCGAGAGCATCGAGCATCAACGCTCCAAGGAGTATGCCTCGTACATTCTGGAAGCGATGGAGACGAACATCCCTTACAAAATCGGTGGCAATGTCATGAATACCGGTCTTATTACGAATCTTCCGAAGGAAGCCTGTGTCGAGGTTCCTTGCCTGGTCGATCGCTCCGGGATTACGCCAACCTATGTCGGGGACCTGCCGCCGCAGCTGGCCGCCCTGAACCGGACCAACATCAATACCCAACTGCTCACGATCGAAGCGGCGATAACGGGCAAGAAGGAGCATATTTATCATGCGGCCATGCTTGATCCGCACACCTCGGCAGAGCTGTCGCTGGACGATATTGCGGCGCTCTGCGACGACCTGATCGAAGCGCACGGTGACTGGCTTCCGAAGTTCAAATAAAATCAACAACGTTAAGATATTAAAATTTTTATAAAAGCAGGAATATAATCGGTCATACTAGAAAAAGTAAGTTTGCCGGGAAATCATCCTTACCAAACCAATGACCAGGAGGAATTTCAATGAGCAGCAAGCCAATTGTCAATGTAGAGGGCCAAGAATTTGTGATGGAGCAAATCTTTGATGCACCGAAGGAGCTGGTATTTCAGGCGTTTACGGAGGCGGAGCGGCTGAAGCATTGGTGGGGCCCGCGAGGGTGGAACCTTAGCGCATGTAAAGTCGATCTGCGTGAAGGCGGGATTTGGCATTACTGTATGACGTGCGAGGATCAGACACAAGGCGAATTTTATGGCATGGAATCCTGGGGCAAGGGAGTTTACCGCGAAATTATTCCGGGTGAACGTCTGGTATACACTGACTATTTCTCTGATGCTGAAGGAAATGAGACGGAAGGGATGCCGGCAACGGAGGTTATTCTGGAGTTTGCAGAGCAGGATGGAAAGACCAAAGTGACCAGCCGCTCCGTATTTGAATCTGAGGAGGCTCTGAATTCTACGCTGCAGATGGGGATGGAGCAGGGTATTGTCGAAACCTGGGAGCGTCTCGGGGAATATGTGGAGCAACAGTAATAGTATCGTATCAGAGCCTGATTCCGAGTTATTCGGACGGGCTCTTTTTGATTTCCTGGTAGGAGCCTGATTTCAAGAATTTTGCCAGTGTAGCTTCAGCGCACTAATTTATTCAAGGGAAATCTGCGGATTTTACGAAACGGATCTTTACAAAACATTCGACAAAATTCACTGATATCGTTAACTTTTGGAAAACAATCGATAAGTATATTGAAGAGAGCAACCTACTATAAACATAGGAGGTCTTCTCGAAAATGAAACGGATACAAGCAATTTGGATGCTTCTGTCGGGAATAATACTGCTCATTGGCGGATGCTCCGGACAGGACGAAGCTTCCTTAAAGGAAAAGCAGCGGCTGAAGATCGGCGTTATGCTGTCCGACGTGGGTCTCGGGGATCAATCCTTCAGTGATGCCGCATTTATGGGATTGATGCAAGCCCAGGAGGACCTGAATATTTTCTTCGATTATCGTGAGCTTACCGAGACCGAAACCTATGAACAAGGATTGACTGAGCTCGTGGAGGAAGGCAGCGACTTGGTTATCGGACTAGGGTTTATGGTCAAGGAAAGTCTGGAGAAGGTAGCTCTCCAATATCCGGACACTACGTTTATGCTCATTGATGAAACATCCGAACAGCCGAATGTCGTCTCGCTTACCTTCAAGGAAGATGAGGGGAGCTATCTGGCCGGAATCGTGGCGGGAATGAAAACGAACTCAAACGTGGTTGGCTTTATTGGCGGCGTGGACAGTCCGATTATTCGCAAGTTCGAAACGGGATATATCGCTGGGGTCAAAGCTTCTAATCCGCAAGCGAAGGTCGTATCTCAATTTGCCGGAGATTTTGGAAAGGTCGAGCTCGGCAAGCAGATTGCCGCCCGCATGTTCGAGCAGGAACAGGTCGATATTGTCTATACCGCCGCAGGGTTTACCGGGACAGGCGCGTTGGAAGAGGCAGAGAAGCAAGACAAGCTTGCGATCGGCGTCGATTCTGACCAGTTCTATTTGGCGGAAAAAGCCGTCCTCACCTCCATGCTTAAAAATGTGGATGCCGCCATTTATACTGCAATTGAAGGCTATCAGGAACAGCATCAATTTTCTGCGCAGCATCTTGAATTTGGTTTGAAGGAAAATGGTGTCGGGCTGGCCCCTATCCGCGTTGTGCCGATGACGGATCAGGAGGAACAAACCTTCGAGTCGCTGAAGCAGAAAATGTTGGCCGAGGGCATTCAATAATCGATCTGCGGGAGGGGGCAAGCTATGAAACTGCAACTCAAGCTTACAATAAACACGATCATTTCGCTTTTAGTACTGCTTGCGGTATTAATCTATGTCACGATAAAAGTGTCGGGGATTCAGGACTCAAGTGGGCAGATGATCCAGACAATGACGGAGAGCCAGCAACTGAAGACGGAGCTGATCCTTGCTCAGCTTTCGTTATCCAACGCCTCCGGCAACTTGTCTGAGGCGAACAAGACGGAGGCACTTGATCGGCTTGAAAAAGCGGGCGCCAGGCTGGAGCGCATGCTGCAGACTGTGTCAAATCCGGAATATCTCGCTCTATTGGAGCAGGCCAAGGCGAGGTTTGACCAGGTCCTGCAAGAGGGAACGACAGCATTGGAGGACCGCCAAATTTCCGAAATCAAACGTCAATCTACACGAATTCTCGGCGTACTTAACGGGATTACAACTATGAATATTATGGCCTCCGAGCTCCAGCAAAGCACAACTGAGAAGACTGATGCTCAAATTCGGAATATATACTTGTTTTCCCTGATCGGTGGAATTCTGCTGTTCGGGGCTGCTGTATTGCTAAACTACATAACAACGGGTCGTATTGTCCGTCCGATCAAGCGGCTGAGTCAGCTTACACAAGAGGTTGCAGCAGGGAAGCTATTCGTCGATATGGGGGATTATCGGCAAAAGGATGAGGTCGGCGAGTTAACGCAGACCTTTTCAACGATGGTGCTTAATTTGCGTGGCATTGTTGGCACCGCTCAGTTCGTCAGTGAGCAGATAGAGCAGCTGACACAGGAGCTGGAGCGGGATAATACGATAATGTCCGATATTTCCAAGCAAATTGCAGTGTCCACGAACGAACTGGCTTCAGGCAATCAAGCGATTACAGAAGACGTGCAACGCACCGTCTCAAGCATGGAGGAGATGAAGCGAGGGTTTCAATCCAACCTGCAATCCTCGCTGCGGTCTGCCGAATACGGCGAGGAGGCCGTGCTGGCCATCGAGAAGGGGACGGAGGCTGTGGACAGGCAGCGCGGCCTGATGGAACAGAATATGGAGGCTATCCGGCAGATGGAGACGGCTGTGCGCCGGCTGTCTGACTCAATTGGCGATATCCGCGAAATGACGGGACATGTCTCGGAAGTCGCGTCCCAAACGAATCTGCTGTCCTTAAATGCTTCAATCGAGGCAGCCCGTGCGGGCGAAGCGGGCAGAGGCTTCGCCGTTGTGGCGGGGGAGGTAAAGAAGCTGTCCGGACAGAGTGCCGAGACAGCTAAGCAGATGTTGACCGTGCTGGAGAATATCTCCAAAGGAATTGACGATGTGAATTCCACAATGCACGGAGCAATGGTGAAGACGGGGCAGCAGGAGCAAGCCGTTGGCACGACCCGTGATTCCTTTGACAGCATTCGCGCCAAGGTATTGCAAATTGCCGAGCATCTGCATAGCCTGAAGGAGGGGATGAATGCTTCCGAGGCGAAGAGCAGCGAGGTGCTGAGCTCGTTCGAGAGCATTAGCGCGATCACGGAGCAATCGGCGGCAGGAAGCGAGGAGATATCGGCCTCTACTGCGGAGCAGTTGACGGCTTATCTTTCAATCAGCGAAAAGGTCCAATTGCTGCGCAGTGTATCGGATCAACTGCTTGTGACCCTGGAGCAATTCGTGCTGGAGGGGCCAAAGGAGCTTCCTCCCAAGAGTGGTCCGGCTGCACCGGTAGCTGACGTGCTCGTAACTCAGTGGAAGAACCGGGTGGCCGGATTCAAGAAGTGGATCGGACAACGGGCTCAATAGCCCCGATGCATGGAGTCATATTTGATTCTCTGAGATATAGCAGAAAAGATATGTGATGGTATAATTTGTATGTGACCACGAAGGTAATTGGAAGGGAGTAAAATTTGTCTATAAAAATGGTGGGAGATAACGCATATGCAAGGAAAAGCATTGTAAAGTATTACAAAACGTGAATAAGGCGGCATGCCTTATTCACGTTTTAGTGCTATTGGAGGAAAATATGCGACAGATTGTAAAGGGCATATTAGCAAGTAAAAAAATATTCGTCATGCTGTTTATCGGATTTTTATTAACGATTTTCCCCATACTCATTGCTCTCTCAACTCAAAACTATTACGATGAACATTTTTACCATTCCAAAAATGGATTTTTTAATTACTATTATTCGATCATTCTAACAAATATAAAAGAATTGGATCTAAATCGGCTTCAAGAAATTGCAGAAACCAATTTTGAAAACTCAAGCGTTATAACCAGTGATATTACGACGATGATTCCGGAAGTAGGCCGAGCCAAGGTCATCGGGTTGCTAAATCATAAAATATGGTCCCCGCCTTTAATTCAGGGAACGAAAATACAATCGGATGAATCTAACGATATCGTAGCAGGAAAACTAATTTCCGAACATCCCGGAACGATCAAATTGTTTGGTCAAGAATACGATGTCAAAGGAATAACCGGGAAAGACGCCGGGCGAGATTTGATCAATGTGTATAATTATAAAATTTATATTTCTCTTAATAAGTTGCCTGATTCAATTCAACAGAGCATAAAAAAGCAAAATGCTTTTCAAATTGTAGTTCGGTCGAATATGAATCCGGAAAAAGAAATCGATCGATTTATTTTGCAAACGAAACAAATTTATCGGAAAGTGGAAACCAAGGTCGTTAATGAAGCGAAAAATTATGAAAATGAAAAAAATTCAAGAGAAGGTGTAAAAGAAGTCCTAAGTTACCCGTATAAACTTTTTCTTATTGCTTTAATTAATTGCATTAACGTGAGCTATTTATGGATATTTCTGAAAAGGAAAGAAATATCTTTGAGAAAGGCTTTAGGCGCAAGCAATCTAAATCTGTTTACTTTTATCATTGGCCAGTTGCTCGTATGTGCAATTTTGACGGCAATCTGCGCCATCTTGATCCAGTGGCTTCTCAGTAAGCTGAGCTTCATGATTCTCAATTTTACAAGTTATTTTATTAGCTTAAGCTTTAGCCATATTGTCATAAGTATTTTGATTACACTCGTAATTTCTTTAATTACTTCGATCATACCGCTTGTTCATATTATGAAAATTGAACCTGCCAAAGCCTTAAAGGAGTAGCCATGATGTTTAAAATATATAGTGCCTTTAAAGCATTAAAAAAGAGATGGGTTATCTCCATACTCCTTCTTATTCAATTCACTTATGGATTATCAACCATAACCGGTTCGGTGAATATTTTTTATAATTTGCTTTATTTAAAGAATAGCTCATTTTTGGATTTAAACAGTACGTATCTCGTTACACCTGACGGGAGTTTGCAGGGCGTTGATGAAAAGAAGTTCAGTAAAGAGCAAATTGATGAAGTTTATCAAAAGATGAAAAATAATCAATACGTCATTTCCTATGGCACTTACTATGAAGATAACATCATACTCGATACAAGCAATAGACCACTTAACCGTAAAATGCTTGCCGAATTGACAAAAACAAACTATAACATGAAAGAGCCTTCGATTAATGCAATTGTGATTGATGAAAATTATAACCGTCTCTTAAATATGCAAGCTGGTCAAGGTACAGAATTCACCAGTCAGGATTTCAAAAAAAGTAGAAGCCAGCAAACGAATGTATTGGTGGGTTCCTATTTTAAAAAATATTTTCGTATAGGTGATGTCCTTAATCATCAGTACAAAATTATTGGCTTCTTGCCTAAAAAGTACATTGTAAATAACAACACATCTAATTTATATCTTAAATTGGATAAGGCCATGTTGATCCCTATGCCTGAAGATACATATAATCATTATGGTTCGATGTTTATAAGGCTGCATCTCGGTACGATTGTGCAATTGCGCCAAGGTGCGGAGCTGGATCAATTAAATCAAACCATTCAGCTTCAAGGAAGCGATGTTAAATTATATTTGAAAAGCTTAGGCGAAGAGGTGAACCAAAATATTATCAGTAATGCCTACACAGAAATTCCACAAATTGTATTGGGATTATCTTTTATCCTGTTTTCAGTTATAGGAATCGTGGTAACAACGATGGTATCGATAATGATCAGGAAAAGAGAATTCGGTATAAGAATGGTTCTGGGCGAAAGCAAGTATGGAATATTCAGTCAAATTACGCTGGAGAATTTGCTTATTGGGATGGTTGGCATGGGCCTATCGCTGGGGCATTTTGCATGGAAATATAATGGGCTGTTACGCTATTCAAGCGAGCTCAATTTGGCAAGTCCATTAGATTACAAATTGAATATACCTGTTCTTCTATCGGTGTTTTTGATTTTATTTCTTATTACTCTGATCTCGAATTTTTTTGTATTTTTGTTTATTAAAAACATGGAGCCAAAATCATTGATCGGAGGAATGGAATAGATGGAGCTCATCCAATTAAAAGACGTGAAAAAGATATATCGTAATAGAAGCTATGTCACTTTTGCCTTGGATAGTGTGAATTTGAATATCGATAAAGGGGAACTGATTGCCATTATGGGACCATCAGGCTCCGGCAAGAGCACCCTATTGAATATTTTAGGACTAATTGATTCCCCGACGGAAGGCGAATACTTGCTAAACGGCCGGTCGCTTGGAGAAATCAAAAAGCATAAAATTCATTGGACAAGGAATCAAATGATCGGGTTTGTGTTTCAATATTTTGCTTTACTCAAAGACTACACGATCCTTGATAATGTAGCATTACCATTAACCTATCGAAAATCAAGCCATAAAGAAAGAATAGCCAAGGCAAAGCTATATATCGAGAAGGTTGGTTTACAGGAGCATCTGCATAAAACACCCGATGAACTATCGGGAGGTCAACAACAAAGGATTGCTATAGCCAGAGCTTTAGTAGGGGAGCCTGAATTGATCCTGGCGGATGAACCAACGGGAAACTTGGATCGAAACACCGGAGAAGAAATTATGAATCTTTTGCAACAATTCAATAAGGAAGGTAAAACTATCATTATCGTAACTCATGATTTAGAAATTGCTAAAAAATGCAATAGGATTATCGAATTGGTGGATGGGAAAGTCAAGCGAATTCGTTGATGGCATAGGGCAGGCCCTAGTTAAACTTAAACCTCAGTTAAGCTCCTATCCGATTTTGACTGTAGTATAATAGGTCTATCATGGAGCGGGAGGAATTATTGTTGACCCAAATTAATCAATTAAAAAGTCAGGACGAATTCGTAGGCTACTATTTGCTAAAGGCGTTGGAAATAAAGCAAACCAATGCGAATCCGCCCAAGGATTATCTCGATATGGTGCTGTGTGATGCGACTGGAGAGCTTCCGGCCAAGTTCTGGGACGCTTCATCTACAGATAAAGAGACGTTTTTTGCCATGGGACTGGTTAAGGTGCGCGGACTTGTGCAGACGTATCGTGAGAAGCTGCAAATTAAGGTGATGCAAATTCGCCCGGTCAAGCCGGAGGATGGGGTCAAGCTGACAGACTTTATTCGTTCGGCCCCCATTACACCGGAGACGCTGCTACAGACCATCCAGGGGGTTATTACTGAAATTCAGGATGACGAGATACGTTCTATTGTTAGCTTCTGCGTGAATAAAGTCGAGGAGAAGCTCGCTGTGTATCCGGCAGCAAAAACACATCATCATGCTTATTTTGCCGGACTGGCTTATCATACGGTACGGATGCTGGAAATCGGTGAGTTCCTGTGCGGACAACGTCCTTTCCTGAATCGTGATTTGTTAAAGGCGGGCATTATTTTGCATGATATCGCCAAAACTGAGGAACTGGTTGCTGAGCTTGGCATTGTGTCCGAATACAGCACTCAAGGCAAGCTGCTTGGACATATCTCCATGGCCTCGCAATGGATTACCGAAGCGGCGATCCGCCTTGGTATTGCGCTTGATTCACCCAAGGTAGTCGGATTACAGCACCTGGTCTTGTCGCATCATAATTTGGGGGAATGGGGCAGCCCGGTACAACCTCAGATTGCCGAAGCGGTAGCCTTGCATCATATCGATGCACTGGATGCCAAATTGCAAATGGCGGAGGATGCCTTGTCCACCACACCGGAATCGGAGGAATGGACACCGTACATCCGCGGCCTGGAGAACAAGGGGATCTACCGTTTGAAATGGTAGGAAATTGACCCGCCTGATGGAAGCAGCTTATCGTTCTATTCGAGAGAAGTCGATTATTTCGCTGGAAGCAGCGTAAGTCATAATTTAGAAAGAAGTAATCAACAAAGGATAGGCGCACGGCTGTTATGGTTACCTGGCCGTTGTGCCTATCCTTTGCTGTCATTAAATATTTTGTGCGTATTCCGGCGAGGGTACTTTGGTCAAGATCACGTACAGGCTGGCAGGTTGAAGTCCGGAATTGTTGTAGGCGAAGGCTTCGCTTCCCTCCACATGGATGATGTCCCCCTTGTTCAGCGAAGA
This sequence comes from Paenibacillus sanguinis 2301083 = DSM 16941, assembly GCF_000374825.1. Lineage (GTDB taxonomy): Bacteria > Bacillota > Bacilli > Paenibacillales > Paenibacillaceae > Fontibacillus > Fontibacillus sanguinis. The sequence goes on along the minus strand of NZ_KB895387.1, from coordinate 33,708 downwards.
GGCTTGTTCGTTGACCGTTACGGTGCCGCTGCCTTCCAGAGCCAAGATAAAGACATCTGTACCGGGATGAGTGTGGGTAGGCAAGCCCTGTCCAGGCATAAAATTCAGTACAAATACCACACTTTCGCCTTTCTTGAAGGCAATGCGCTTCGTGAACTTGTCCGTTTGGTAATCCTGCAATGCTTCTAATGTTTGTTTTTCCATGAGTAACATCCTCCTTTGTCCGGTTGCTTGGAACCGGAGCTGCTTCTTTGTTACTTCTACAGGTTAACACTACCCGTTAGTTAGATTCTTGATGCAGATCAAGATATGAAAAAAAAGCCAAGGACCTGGGCAGAGATTATGCCCGAGGTCCTTGGCCTGCTGAATTTATACGTTGACGCTCACCCCACCGCCCAGCAGATGTTGCTTCAGTGTATCCAGGCCTTCCGCACGGCGGATGGCCTGGGCGACCAGCCTGGCGATGTGGCGGGCGCCCGTATCGGAGAAATGAGTATTATCCTGAATGCCATCAGGATAATTCGGATGGACTCCCGGCGGCAAATGCATGAACAGATGCCGTGAGCCTTTCTCGCCCAGTGCGCCGTAAAGGCGCTGGGAGGCAGTGAAGATATCGAGCAGGGCCGTACCAGATTCGGCGGCCACCTGCTTCATCACCTCCGGATAGGCGCCTACGGCCAGCGGGTCCGGCGCTCCTTCCGCTGTGAACTTCAGGCGGCTGACGGAGGTGAGCAATACCGGGGTGCCGCCAAGCTCCCGGGCAGCGCTAATGAAGCGGAGCAAATTGTCCGGGTACGCCCCCTCGGCATCGGCATAACGTGCTGGATCCTCCTGCTTGCCATCATTGTGGCCAAACTGGATCAGCAAAACGTCGCCCGGTTGAAAGGCCTGTTTAATAGCTTTCAGTCTGCCTTCAGCCAGAAAAGATTTTGTGCTGCGCCCGTTCACGGCCCGGTTATCAATTCGTACAGAGTTGTCAAAGTGATCCTGAAGGTATTCCCCCCAGCCAGTCATCGGCTTCTCATGGGCTCCCTTGTGCGCTGCGGTGGAATCACCCGCGATAAATATAGTAAATGACATGCTTGCTCCTCCTGACAAGTGGAGAATGATTATAAGAAAGAGGTAGTTCACGTGCTATAAAGTAACACCTGTTTTAAAAATGGCCAGCTCGCGAACTTCGTTTTGCTCATTTTGCGTCTTGCGGCCGCTGGCGATGTCGATGATGTCAGCGATAAACTGTTCCAATACCTCTTGCATCGGTGTCTCCAGCACTGTTCCGGCGTTGAAGTCCATCCAGTGCTGCTTGCGCTTGAACAATTGTTCATTGGTTGCCACCTTGACCGTAGGTACAAAGCTGCCGAACGGTGTACCGCGGCCAGTAGTGAACAGCACAAGCTGACAATCCGCTGCAGCCAGAGCGGAGGATGCGACCAAATCATTACCGGGCGCTTGCAGCAGGCTCAGACCTTTCTTGCGCAGCTTTTCCCCATATTGCAGAACGTCGACCACCGGAGCGGTGCCGGCCTTCTGGGTACAGCCAAGCGATTTATCCTCCAGGGTGCTGATGCCGCCAGCCTTGTTGCCTGGAGATGGGTTTTCGTATACGGGCTCGCCATAGGACAGGAAATATTGCTTGAAATCATTAATCAGGGAAACGATCTGCTCAAATACTTCCTGGTTCTCGGCGCGAGCCATCAGCATTTTCTCGGCGCCGAACATTTCAGGGACCTCGGTCAGAATGGTGGAGCCTCCTTGCGAGATAAGAAAGTCGGAAAAAGCACCAAGCAGCGGGTTGGCGGTAATTCCCGAAAATCCGTCGGAGCCGCCGCATTTCAAACCGACATTCAGCTCGCTAAGCGGCACAGGCTCGCGCCGGTCGTATTTCGCTGCTTCGTAAAGTTCCTCCAGCAGCTTCAGCCCGGCCTCCAATTCGTCTTCTACCTCTTGGGCGACGAGGAACTTGACGCGCTTCTCATCGTAATCGCCCAGCCGCTCGCGGAACTCGGCTACAATGTTGTTCTCGCACCCCAGCCCCATGACGAGCACACCACCGGCATTGGGATGCTTGACGATGTCAAGCAGAATGCTGCGGGTCATTTGGTGGTCGTCGCCAAGCTGCGAGCAGCCGTAGGGGTGCTTCAGTACCGTGATATTGTCGAACGCCCCCAGATCAGGATGCTCTGCCTTGAAGGCGCTGATCAACAGCTCGGAGATACCGTTGACGCAACCCACCGTTGGCACAATATAAAGGTCATTGCGAATGCCAGCCTTTCCATTGGCCCGAACATAGCCCTCAAAGGTCAGATTACGCTTCGGATAAGTTACGGGTTGCAGATCTGGCACGTATTCATATTGCTCGGTTCCGGCAAGATTGGTCTTGACGTTGTGCGTATGCACCCAATCGCCGGCAGCAATATCCAGGGTAGCATGACTAATAGGATAACCGTATTTGATAATATCCTGATCTGCTGCAATCGGCTGCAAAGCCATCTTATGGCCTTGAGGCACCGCTTGATTGGCTAGAAGCTGTAAGCCTTGAAATTCAAGGCTCTCACCCGCTTCAATCGGCTGCAAGGCTACGGCGACATTGTCGCGGGCGTTCATTTTCATTAATCGTTGCACGAAATTTCGCCTCCCATTTGTTGTAATACGGCCCGGGCACCCAGAGCCTCCAACTGCTGAATGTCTACTTTGAGCCTGTCAGAAAGGCCCGGAACAGTAGAAAGATCCTCGCCCCACAATTCCTTCTTTTGCAAAATAGATGGAACCAGATGCGCGGGCTGCTTCCAGGCTTCATCGAACAGGGCCAGTACCTCGGGGTTATCCTTGCGTTCCAGGCGATCGCCGCGATAAGCGAGCAGCAGGGCGGCCAGAGCCAGGGTGATCAGCTTCGGCAGGTCTCCGCGCTCCTGCTGGTAGCGCAATAATATCGGCAGCAATCGAGCCTTGAATTTCGATACGCTGTTTAAGGAGATCGAAGCCAGCTCATGCCGGATAAAAGGGTTCAGAAAGCGCTCTCTAACCGTGCGAGCATATTCCTCCAGCTCCGGCCTTGGCAAGTCAAGCATCGGAATCAGTTCATCTTCCATCAGCCGCTTGACGTAAACAGAGAAATCCGGGTCGGTCATCGTTGCTTCAACGGTAGAGATTCCGGCCAACAGCCCCAGGGCAGCCATGGCGGTATGCGGGGCATTCAGCAGATGCACCTTCCGCTCGCGATATAAAGTCATGTCCCGGGTGAAGACGGCATTAACTCCCGCTTGTCGCAAGGGAAGCCGCTTGGCTGCCTCTTCGGGGCCTTCAATGACCCAAAGCAGGTAAGGCTCAGCCGTCACCATCAGATGATCACTGTAGCCTAGTTCTTGCTCCCACTCGGCGGCGGTGTCATGAGGGAATCCGGGAACAATCCGGTCCACCAGGCTGCAACAGAAGGTATTTTCTTGCTGGGTCCAGTGGATAAAGTCGTTGCCCAGGTTCCAGTCTGCCGCGTAACGAAGCACGATGTCCCGCAATTGTTCTCCGTTCCGGTCGATTAACTCGCAAGGGATGATGGTAAAGCCCTGCTTGCCGAGCTGAAAACGGCGATAGAGCAAAGCTGTCAGCTTGCCGGGAAAGCTGTTCTGAGGTGCATCGTCCAGACGGTCCTTCGGATCGTAGGCAATGCCCGCTTCCGTAGTATTTGAAGTAATGAATTCCAGCGAATCCTGCTCGGCCAAGGCTAGGAAGCGTTCATATTCGCTGTAAGGGTCCACGATGCGGCTTACACAGCTCATGATCTCCGGTTTGCGTACCGTTTGCTCATCCATAATTCCGTTCAGTAGCACGGTATAAAGGTGATTCTGATTGTCAAAATGCTCGTTCCGGGGACTGGCCAACGTCTTGACCATGACAATGCTGCCTTCAAACAGGCCCTGGTTGTTCATCTGCTGAACTTGCCAAACGGTAAAGGCACGTAGAAAGTTGCCGTCACCGAATTGGATGACACGCTCAGGATAAGTGGGCAAATTAGGATAAAGAGTGCGGGATAGAGTAGTGGACATAGAAATGATCGTCTCCTTTTATAATAGATTGAGAATACAAGAATGGTGAATGCACACGTGAACATTTTTAAGTAAAAAAACACAGCATTAAAAGTGAAAAAATTCTCAAGAAGTCGAGTGAACTCCAAATTGCAAAATGACGGGTTAAGATTTATATGAAGGCAGCCTTACTAGGAGAGGGGGAACTCACACTTTAAATGTATGTTCGTCCTCTTAAAGCTTAGCTACCGAATGACGGGCCATCAGCCTTGTCGGTACGAAAACTTGCCCATCTGATGCTGTGCCCTGTGTATAATCTTCATTCTTCCGCTGCATTAATTCAATTAGCTTGCGGGTGCCCAGCTCCCCAATATCGGCAACAGGCTTGCGAATCGTTGTGAGAGCAGGATTGGTATATCGCGCGAATACGATGTCGTCAAAGCCGATGAGGGAGATTTGCTGCGGTATGGCGATACCATGCGCGAAGCAGGCATTCATGGCTCCAATAGCCATGTCGTCATTGGCACAGAAGACCAGGGTTGGCGGTTCAGGAAGAGATAGCAGCCTTTCCATGACCCGGTATCCGCTATCGATGCTATAATCTCCGGCCATCTGATAGGCGGCAGGTAGTGACAGGCCGTGGGACAGCAAGCTTTCCAGGAAGCCTTGCTTGCGTTCAACCGCTGATTTGAAGCCGGGTTTGCCCTCCATGATCGCTAATCGGCGATGTCCTTGTGCGATGGCATAATCCAAAGCTTCGCGCACGCCCTCGCGATCATTAGCCACCACGTTGGCGATTCCCGGATCATCCAACTGGCGGTTAAGCACAACCAGCGGGATGCCCGCACTTTTGACGTGATAGATGAAGGCATTGTCGGCATCGCTTTGACTCATGACCAGAATACCGTCGAAGCGTTGCGGGGAGATGCCCTCCAGATGGATAATGTCGTCGATGCCGTGCACCGTAAGGCTGTAGTTCTCGTCCAACGCATGATGAATTCCTTTGATGGCCTCGACCAGAAAGCTGTCCGAGGTTCCTTCATCGATGCTGGAGAAGAAGAGACCGATCGTATAGGATTTTTTCATCACAAGGCTTTTGGCGCTAAAATTAGGCACGTAGTTCATTTCGGCGGCAATTTTCTCGATTTTGTCCCGAGTCTCTTTCTTGATCAGCGGGTTCCCGTTCAGGGCCCGGGATACGGTGGTATGGGAGACGCCGGCTACGCGGGCAATGTCTTTAATCGTAATCATAGGCTCGTATTTTCTCCAAATCAACAGAATAGGTTTCACGTTTTCATTTTAATGCTCAAATTGTAAAAAAGTCAATAAAAATAAAGTGTGCACACGTGAAAATTAGTTTGTAATTATTTTACTGTAAGCGCTATAATGTAGGTGGTATCTATTGGAAAAAGGGGCAATGGTTATGAACAAAGGTAGGATGTTTTACAAAATCTTTATCCCTATTCTGATTCTTGGCGTGGGCCTCGTCGCTGCATTTGGCATTTATATTTATTTCAGTACGGTAGGTTCGGTGATCGAGCGGGTGGCCGGAAGCAAGCAGAGTCTGATCACGCAAACAAAAAACAACTTCGAACACAAAATCCAGAGCATCGAATACGCCTTTGATACTTACAGCACAACCACCTCCTTTCGCGAAGTCGTAAACAATCCGCTTACTGCACAAGACTTCATCGCTTACCGCAATGTGAATTCGCAATTGAACTATATCGCCACCATGGGGATGGAGGGAACGGAGTATGCCCTGATCAGTCTGGTACATAACTGGCAGGTAGCCGGTGGGCGCCTGACCTTGCTAACCAACGAGGAACGCGAGCAACTCGTGGATAGGTATATTAAGCCTGGATCACAAAGCTTGTTCTGGCTTCGCACCGATACCGGTATCCGGTTCGTGAACACGCTGCCCGTATTTTCTACTCAGAAGCAGGCGATTGCCCTATCCGACATTTCCCTCGAAACATTAGACCAGATGATCCAGACGGAGGAAGCTACCCCGGTCTTTATCCTGAATAAGCAGGGAGACCTGATGTATGAAACGCATCCAGACCAAGGCATTCTTAGCGCAGGGGATCTGAAACGGATCGCGGAGCTCGCCGCTGCTGGTGATTCGACGGGAATGCTGACTCCCGAGAAGTCTGAGGGCGTTCATTTGCCCGCCAAGCTCATTTATGCCAAATCCGGTTACAACAATTGGACTTATGTGACGGTGCTGGACCAAGCAGAGATTGCGGGAGCACTGAAAATGACCCGCTTTGGGCTTGTTACGTTAAGCTTGGTATTGACCTTGCTCATTGTCGTCGTCGCTTATGTCATCGCTTCCCGGTATACCAAGCCTATTCAGCAAATCAAGCATCGGCTGCCAGGCGATCTGCTTCCCGCCGCCGCCAAGAATGAAATTGAGTGGATCATCTCGTCCATTGACACCATCGTTTCCGAGAAGCAAAGCCTGGAGAGTCTGATGGAGGCCGAGCGTCCGCAGCTTGAGACGCAGTTGATATTGAACCTGTTCCGCAGCCGGGTCTCGGCCGAGGAATTAGCTCAGAAGCTGAACCGAATTGGATACCATGATCTGGACGGCTGGCGGTTTGTCACCATGCTCGTACAACTGGATCATTTGGGCGACCGCCAGGCCTCTGACCGGGATTTGCTGCTGCTCGCTATCAATAAGCTGGTGGAGGAGAACATTTCAGCAGACCAGCGGATGCTGCCTATTTTGCTCAATGACAAGACCCAGGCAACCATTCTGATGTTCAAGGAGCAAACCGAGCAGGAAATCCGCAAGCAAGTGCTGGAGAAAGCCACCCTGTTGATGAAGAGTGTTCGCGAATATTTGAAGGCGTCGATCAGCGTTGGAATCAGTGAGATCTATGATAGCTTGCTGGATAGCAAGCTGGCATGCGAAATGGGCAAGCAAGCGTTGCACCATCGCTTGAACCTTGGCAAGGAGTCTATTATTTTCTATGAGGATATCTCCATGGTGGTGTCCGGCTCTGTGCTGCTGCATTATCCGGTAGAGCTGGAATCCCAGCTATTTGATGCCATTCGCCTGGGCGATGAGGAGCAGGTAAGCCAAAGTCTATATCTGTTGCTCGCTGAAATGATGAAGAAGAATAAGAATTCCATGAATTTTGAGGTTGCGCTCGTGAGGTTCGTGAACAATCTGATACAACTGGAGCAGCTCCTTGGGATTGAAGTGCTATTGACCCAAAACAATTACGCGCTTTACCACGTGCTGCTGGATACCCGCAATCCTGAGGAAATCGAACGTATGCTGGTTAACGAGGTCATTTTCCCCATGGTAAGGAGCATCAAGGACAAGACAAATCAGCAGTTCCGCAGCTTATCCGAGGAGATCGCAGCGATTGTACGGGCGGAATATGATCAGGAGTTGTCACTGGACTACATCGCCGACCGACTGCATTACAATCCCAATTATTTAAGCAGCATATTTCGCAAGGAATACGGAATGACGTTCAGTGAATACTTGATGGGCTATCGCCTGGAAATGGCCAAAAAATGGCTGGTGGAGACTAGTATGACCGTCAAGGAAATCGGCGAGCGGCTGCAATATCATAACTCCCAAAACTTTATCCGTTCCTTCCGCAAAAAAGAGCATATCACACCAGGCGAATTCCGCCGGATGAAGCAGGCGAACTAAGAGGTTCAGTTGAGCCTACGGGCGCTTTTCATTTTGAGGAAAGCCTCAACACCCTGGCAGGCTACCCTTTGACTGAGCCAAGCAAAGCCCCTTTGACGAAATGCCGCTGTACGAAGGGATAAGCTAACAGCATCGGCACTGTGGCGATGACGATGACGGCCATCTTGATGGTTTGCGCTGGCGGGATGACATCTACAGAGGTATTATCCGCCTGCATTCCGCTAGAGACGATGACGATTTGCCGGAGCAATACTTGAATGGGCCATTTTAGCGAGTCGTTAATATAGAGAATGGCATTCATATAGGTGTTCCAGTAGGCCACGCCGTAAAATAAGGAAATCGTGGCGATGGAGGGTAAGGCCAAGGGCAACATAATTTTGAAAAATACACCGAAATCCGTACATCCATCCATCTTTGCTGATTCCTCCAGACTACCCGGAAGCGCCTGGAAGAAATTGCGCATTATGATCAGATTGAAGGCATTGATGGCCACAGGAATAATCATGGACCAATAGGAATCGATCAAGTGAACGCTCTTGACGACGAGAAAGGTCGGAATCATCCCGCCGCTGAACAGCATAGAGAATACAACCACGAAGTTGATAAAGTTCCTACCATATAAATAGGTTCGCGATAAGCCGTATGCCATCAGAGAGGTCAATATCATACTGACCACCGTGCCTGCCAGGGTAACGCCAATGGAAACTCCCAAGGCCTTGAAGATCGTAGGCGTAGAAAGAATATATTTGTAAGCATCCAGTGAGAAGGTAGTCGGGAACAGAATAAAGCGCTTGGCCACCATCTCCTGGGTGGAAGCGAAGGAACTGGCGATGACGTTAATAAAGGGAAGTAAACAGATGAGAGCAATGATGATCAGAAGAGTGCTGTTGACGATGGTAAAAATGCGGCTGCCGATAGTTGTTTTATTGCGTAAGGTGTGCGCCATGAAGTAATCCTCCTCCTAATCGGTTAACGTATCCAGCTTCACCATAGCAGGGGGCTGGAATTCCGTATATAATCCGTTTTTGAGGTGTTCCATAGGGGGACAATATGAAGGGGCGGAAGCCGATGCTCATTAGCTTAGCTCATAATCATAGATTAAGGTCTACAAGCTGCAAAACTGCGATAGAAGCCCAACTGAAATCGCTATCATTTAATGATTATATACGGAATAGGGACGGTGCCTTACGCTAGAGGTGCGAGTTACCCCACCACCTTTGAAGATGAAGGAGGTTACCCCGTGAAAGCATCAGGCACTGTCGTCATTGATCCAGAGCAACTACCCGTGAGGCCGGACCAGAAGCATAAAACATCGTCATTTCTGGCCGGAATACGGCGCAATAAACTGCTGTACCTTATGATTTTTCCGGGCGTCTTGTATTTCCTGGTCTTTAAGTATTTGCCTATGGGCGGCTTGATCATTGCCTTTCAGGATTATCAGCCTTTTCTCGGTATTACCGGCAGTCCGTGGGTAGGCTTCAAGCACTTTATTCGGCTGTTCACCGAGCCTACCTTCTTTATGCTCCTGCGCAACACACTGATCTTGTTCGCGCTTAACCTCATCTTTTTCTTTCCATTGCCGATTCTACTGGCTTTGATGCTAAATGAGGTGAGCCGCAAATGGTTCAAAAACATCATTCAGACGGTGATCTATATTCCCCACTTCATGTCCTGGGTCATCATCGTGTCCATTACTTATGTCTTTCTGACCTTGGACGGCGGCGTGCTAAATGAACTGATGGCCGCGGCAGGCTTGCCCAAGATCAGCTTTCTGACTTCGACGGAATGGCTGCGCACGGTGTACATCGGCCAAATTATTTGGAAAGAGCTCGGCTGGTCAACGATCATCTATTTGGCAGCGATTACCGTTGTAGACACGCAGCTTTATGAAGCTGCCGAGATGGATGGGGCAGGACGAGTCCGCAAGACCTGGCACGTTACACTGCCAGCGATTCGCCCGGTTATTATTACGCTCCTTATTCTGAAAATTGGCAGCACGCTGGACCTTGGCTTTGAGCATATGTACCTGCTGCTGAACTCGTTAAACCGCGAGGTGGCCGAGATTTTCGACACCTATATTTATACCGCCGGCTTGAAGAACGGACAGCTCAGCTTCAGTACAACTGTAGGCTTGTTCAAGGGCTTGGTAGGATTGCTTCTCGTCGTTGGCTCTAACAAGCTGGCAAAGAAGTTTGGCGAAGATGGAGTATATTGACCGGTTCGCTGCCAATTGAATTCTTGCTTCTGCCGGCCCTGGTTAGTGCAGGAGAGGAAGATATAGAAGAGTTGTGAATAAGTAGCCGGAGAGCCGATGTGGAGCTGAAACAGCGGAAGAGGTCACCTTTAAAGCCGGATTTTCACCTTGTCAGGTTCAGGTGTTTCCCAAAAATCCGGGTTTAACAGCGAGTGTAAGCCCACATCGGTCGCAGGCTCCTAATATTCACCACTTTTAAGAAGCTTGCCATAACAACGAAAAGGGGAGTTGAAACATGTCTGCTAGATGGTTGAGAACGGCTGTTGTTTTGCTCTGCGGTGCGCTGCTGTTATCCGCTTGCGGAGGAGGGACAGGAAGCAGGAGTTCCGCAGCCGGAGGGGGCAATGGGCAACCCGGGGGAGATGGCACTGCGGCAATTGACCTGAATCAGAAGGCTACGATTACCTGGCTAAATGTTCTGCATACGGCTTCTCCGCCATCAGGGCCGGTGCTGGAGCGAATTCAAGAATTGACCAATACGGAGATAAAATTCTCCTGGGTGCCGGATGCCTCTAAGGAAGAACGCATTAATACAGCGCTGGCTTCGGATTCATTATCAGACATTGTGACATTAACGATTCTCGACAATTCTTCTGTCCGCAATGCCCTGAAATCAGGCATGTTCTGGGAGGTGGAGCCTTACCTGGATGAATTTCCGAATTTGCAGGAGATTTCTGAGGACACGCGTCGTTCGGCTTCCATTGGAGGCAAGCTGTATGGAGTTCCGCTGCAAAAGGATTTGGCTCGCAACGGCGTAGTCATTCGCAAGGACTGGCTGGATCAGGTAGGGCTTGAGGTTCCGAAAACGATGGACGATCTGATGCAGGTAGCCAGGGCGTTTACGGAGCAGGACCCGGATGGGAACGGGGTTAAAGACACGACCGGGTTTGTGGACCGCAATGATCTCATTTATGGCGCATTCAAGACCTTGGGCTCCTACTTTGGCACACCAAATATTTGGCAGGTAAGTGAGGACGGCAAGATGACACCTGAATTCGAGACAGAGGGTTATCTCCAAACGCTGCACTTTATGAAGGAGTTGTATGATAACGGTTACATCAATCAAGATTTTGCCGTGACGGCGAAGATGGATCAGCAGGAGAAGTTTGCTCAAGGGAAGGCTGGCATTTATGTCGGAGCTTTGTTCGATAGCAAAAATCTGAGGAATTTGTCCAAAGGCATTCAGGATGATATGGAGCTGGTGCTGGTGAACGATATCACGGTGACGGGCGATGTCAGCGAGCGCGCCATCTGGGCGGCGAATAACGGAATTGGCGGCCTGCTGACCTTTCCCAAATCCGAGGTGAAGAACGAATCCGAACTCAAGCGAATCTTGAAATTCGTCAATGATTTGATGAATGAGGAAGTCTTTGCACTTATGACTTACGGTATTCAGGATGTGCACTATACGGTGGATGACGCTCAAGCGGTCACGATCATCGATACCGATGTATGGAAGCAGGAGGTGCAGCCGTTTGCGGCTTCCCGGCCAAAGGAGTTCGGCTTCCAGATTCATGATGCCGATCCGCTTAAGGTGGAGGCGGACAAACTTATCGCTGAGAATGCCAACTACGCCGTGCTCAATCCTGCCTATTCGCTGGAATCGGAGACCTTCAATACGCAGGGGTCAGAGCTGCAGAAGATCATTAACGATGCGACTTATCAATACATTCTTGGCAAGATTGATGAGGGTGGCTTTAAGGCTGCAGTAGAGAATTGGAAGAAGTCGGGTGGCAGCAAAATCATTAGTGAGTATGAAGCGCAATATCAGCAAATAGGGAGGGACTAAAGTTGACACAACAGACAGTTTATACAGCATGGGCCCATAAAATGGCCGAATCGGTAATGGAGCGTACACCGAAATTGTATGAGGATAAGGGGTACGGCGGGAAATGGTCTTATGATTACGGCGTTGTGCTTAAGGGCTTCGCGAGCTTGTGGCAGCAAACGGGGGATCCGCGCTATTTTCGCTATATTCAGGAGAATATGGATCACTTCATCGGGGAAAATGGCCGTATTCGGGGCTACCGCAAGGATGAATACAACATTGATCATATCAATAACGGCAAGCTGTTATTTTTGCTTCATCGAGAGACTGGAGAACAGAAATATCGGTTGGCTGCCGATCAACTGCGGGACCAATTACGAACGCATCCACGGACCTCGGAGGGAGCCTTCTGGCATAAGCAGATTTATCCCTATCAAATTTGGCTCGATGGACTTTATATGGGAGCGCCGTTTTATCTGGAGTATTTGCTAGAGTACGAGAAGGAGCAGGGACTGGAGGACGTAACCAAGCAGTTTCTGTTATGTGAGCGGCATACGCGCGATGATAAAAGCGGTCTATTTTACCATGCATGGGATGAGAAGCGTGTACAGCCTTGGTGTGATCCGCAGACGGGTCTGTCTCAGAATTTCTGGGGCAGATCGCTGGGCTGGCTGGTGATGGCTCTGGCCGATGTGCTGGAACTGCTGCCAGAGACACAGCCCGACTACGGAGAACTGAAGCGGATGTTCAATGAGCTGTTGGTTGCCCTGCGAAAAGTGCAGGATCCGGACAGCGGAGTGTGGTATCAGGTTTTGAATATGGGTGAACGCAAGGGGAATTATCTGGAGGCCTCGGCTTCGTCGATGATTGTCTATGCCCTGGCCAAGGGACAACGGTTGGGCTTGCTGGAAGGAAGCTGGGGCAATGTGTTGGATCATGCGTTCAGCGGTCTGATTGCTGAATTTGTACTGGAAACAAAAAAAGGTTGGCTGAATCTGAACAAAAATTGCCAGGTAGCCGGGTTGGGAGGCGCCGATCAGCGGGATGGCACGTACGCCTACTACCTTAGCGAGCCGATTATCGTTAATGATCAGAAAGGCCTCGGTGCATTTTTATTGGCCTGTGCGGAGGTTGAGGCTTTGAGGAAAGGGGAGACCGCCGATGCGTAACATTGTCGATTATGGGGCAAGAGCTGACGGGAGCAAGCTGTCCACCGCAGCGATTCAACAAGCGATCGATGAGACGGCTCAGGCAGGGGGTGGGACGGTATATGTCCCTTCCGGTACGTTCCTGACCGGCTCGCTGCGGTTGGCAAGTCATGTCGAGCTGCGGCTAAGCCCGGGAGCCGTGTTGTCCTTCAGCACCAATCCAGCGGACTATCCGGTTGTCTCTTCCCGCTGGGAGGGGGTAGACCGGCAGGTTTATGCTTCTTGTCTATACGGTGAGGACCTGGAGCAAGTCGCGATTACAGGCGGGGGGACGATTCGCGGGAATGGTCAGCCTTGGTGGGATAAGCATCGGAACGCTCCGGAGACGCTAGCTTTCCCCCGTCCCAAGCTGATCAGCTTCGACGGTTGCCGGAGGATTACGATTCGGGATGTTAATCTGGCCGATTCGCCGAGTTGGACGGTCAATCCGATTCGCTGCTCCGATGTGACCATCGACAACGTCTCCATCCTGAATCCCACCGATTCCCCGAATACGGACGGAATTAACCCGGAGTCCTGTCGCAATGTGCGCATCAGCAATTGCCATATTGACGTGGGCGATGACTGCATTGCCATAAAGGCGGGTACGGAGGATGCTTCGGAACGGGTAGCCTGCGAAAATATTTCGATTGTGAACTGTACGATGGTCCATGGACACGGTGGGGTAGTCATTGGGAGTGAGATGAGCGGCAGTATTCGGAACGTCACGATTAGCAACTGTGTGTTCCAGCACACGGACCGCGGCATTCGCTTGAAGTCAAGACGCGGTCGGGGGGGCGTAGTCGAGGATATTCGCATCAGCAACATTGTGATGGATAACGTCATTTGTCCGTTTATTCTAAAGCTGTATTATTTCTGCGGGCCGCGTGGCAAGGAGCGTTATGTATGGGATAAAAACCCGTATCCCATCACGGAGGAGACACCTTGCTTCCGGCGGGTTCACTTCAGCAATATCACGGCCCGGCGAGTGCAGGCCGCCGCCGGATTTATGTACGGATTGGCGGAACGCTATATTTCGGATATCACCTTCACGGATGTGGATATATCCATGGCGGAGCATCCCACTCCAGGAGTACCGGCCATGATGGCGGGGATTGAGGAAATGGCGGGACGGGGATTTTTTCTGGGCAATGTACGCGATGTCTCGTTTAACCGTGTCACGGTGGAGAATCATGTAGGCCCTGCTTTCTATGTCGAAAATGGGGAAGATGTGGAATTCCGCGACTGCGCATCGAAGCATACGAAGCAGCCGGAGAAATTGGTGGAGCAGGTTGAGGTTGCTCCTTCCGATGAGCGGGTTAGTCCAAATTAAGGGTGTGCGTCCATGAATTTGAGGGAGTCCTGTTCAAGAGAACGTAGGGAAGGAAGGGGCAGCGGATTTTCTTCCGATGGGGAGAGTCGGGACACAGCAGGCAAGCAACGTGAGCAGCTATGGCATCTGCTAGGCGATTTGCCGGAGGAAGGGGCACTTGCATCCCGCCTGCTGAAAAAAGAGCGACGAGACGGCTATGTGCTGGAGACCCTGTTGCTTGACTTGAACGGATTGGAGCCGGTTCCGGCTTATTTCGCCAAGCCGTTGAAGGGGAATGGTCCATTCCCGCTTGTGGTGGTCAACCATTCCCATGGGGGCAACTATACGCATGGTCGCAAGGAGTTATTGGAGGGAAGCTCTTATTTGCAGCAACCTCCCTATGTCGAGGTGTTGACGGAATTGGGTTGTGCCGTCTGCTGCATCGATATGTGGGGATTTCATGAGCGAGGCGGCAAGAGCGAGCATGAACTCGTCAAGGAGATGCTGTGGCAGGGACGTGTCCTGTGGGGGATGATGCTGTACGATAGCCGCCGGCTTATTGACTATGTTTGTACACGCGAGGATGTAGACCCGGCTCGCCTGGCGACGGTGGGGATGTCCATGGGCGGACTGATGGCCTGGTGGCTGGCTGCGCTTGATGAACGCATCGGAGTTGTGGTGGATCTATGCGGTCAGGTGGATGCGGCTACACTGGTGGCCAAGCGGGGACTGGATCACCACGGATTTTATTACTACGTTCCGGGGCTGCTGAAGCATTTTACGACACTGGAGATTCAGAATCTGATCACGCCGCGGCCCCGCATGAGCCTGACAGGCCTTCATGACCGTTTATGTCCGCCAGAAGGTGTAAGGCTGCTTGATCAAGGCTTGCGAGAGGCGTATGCGGCTGCGGGACATCCAGAGCGCTGGCAATCCATAATGACCGGCGGCGGTCATATGGAAACGGCCGAGATGCGAGCGGATTGGCTGGCGTTCTTGCGGCAACATCTGCTGGGCTAGCTAATTATGTTCGGGATTCTATCACCTGGGGGAGAAGGCGAAGAAATGAAGCTTTGGGTAGGGAAGCAAGCAGGCTGTGATACCTCGACCATTCAAGCGGCGGTGGATTTGGCGGAACGGCAGCCGATGGATAAGACGGCAATCATTTATATCCATCCTGGTGTGTATGAGGAGATGGTGCGAATTGATCGCTCAAATCTGGCTCTGATGGGTCTGGGTGAGGTTGTGATTCGCATGAATCGCCATGCGCTGGAGCTTAATGAAGCGGGGGAGGAAATCGGGACCTTCGCAACGCCCACTCTGTTTCTGGGAGGAAGTCGTTTAGTGCTGGATCATCTGACCGTTGAAAATACAGCCGGACCAGGGGAACGGGTGGGTCAAGCACTGGCGGTATATGCCCACTGCGATCTGGCAGTCTTTCGTCATTGCTGCTTCAAAGGGCAGCAGGACACCTTGTTCACCGGCCCACTGCCACCTTATCCACTGACCCGGGCCGCGTTCGGGGGGATGCCGCTAAGGGAGCATCATCAGCAGTACCGCCAGCTCTACGAGCAGTGTCGAATCGAGGGGAATGTCGATTTTATCTTTGGCGGGGCGACCGCTTATTTTGAGGGGTGCGAGATTCATAGCGTGGCCCGCATGAATCCGCTTAGTCCCGGTTATATTGCGGCGGCATCGACCTCGCCGGAGCAAGCGGCGGGATATGTGTTCTCCAGATGCCGCTTGAGCGCAGAGCCTGAAGTGGGCAAGGGCTCGGTGTTCCTGGGCCGGCCATGGCGGGAGCATGCGGCTACTGCATTTGTAAATTGCGAAATCGGGGAGCATATTCATCCGCAGGGCTGGGACCCTTGGGATGACTCAGGCCGGGAGAAGACGGTCCGCTATGGAGAGTACGGATTGGGGGCAAGGGCTGGCGGACTGCGGGTTAGTCGGGTAGCGTGGGCTGCTTGCTGCGAGCACGGGGAGGAGGCTTGGAGCAGGCAGCGCATTTTCGGGGAGGCAGAGCCGTTTTTCCAACATATCATCAGACTGGCTGAAAGGGGGTGGGAGTTTGAGGACCATGATTCAGAACCCGATTTTGCGGGGCTTTAATCCGGACCCGTGTGTTGTACGGGCTGGGGAAGTTTACTATATCGTGGTGTCTTCGTTTCAATGGCTGCCGGGAGTGCGTGTGTATCGCTCGGATAATTTAAGGGATTGGGAGCATTGCGCCGATGTATTGACTGACCAGGTTGATTTGAGAGGCAACCCCAAGGATTGCAGTGTATGGGCCCCTCAGCTTAGCTGGCATGACGGATTGTTTTATCTGGTCTATAGCGATGTCAAGAGTACCCGGCGGCCCTTCAAGGATGTATATAATTATCTGATTACAGCCCCTTCCATAAACGGGCCATGGTCAAAGCCGGTCTATTTGAATGGCAGTGGCTTTGATCCCTCTCTGTTCCATGATGATGACGGCCGCAAGTGGCTGCTTAACGAGATTTGGGATTATCGCATTCCGGAGAGCAACAAATCCAGTGGTATTGTGATGCAGGAGTATGATCCTCGCCAGGGGCGTTTGATTGGCACGCCTGTCAAAATATTCGATGGGACGGCATTGAAGAAGACGGAAGCCCCGCATATCTATAAGCGGAACGGATATTATTATTTGGTGACGGCCGAGGGGGGAACCGGCAGCGGACATGCGGTCACGGTTGCCCGTTCCCGGCAATTGGAAGGCCCCTACGAAGTGGACCCGCGCAATCCGATGCTGACTTCAAGGGATGACCCGGGGTTGCCGCTTCAATGTGCCGGTCACGGCAGCTTGGTGGAAACGCCCGGTGGAGAGTGGTATATGGCCCATCTATGCACACGTCCGGTGGCGGGCAAGTATGCCATTCTCGGCCGGGAGACGGCGTTGCAGCAGGTGGATTGGGATGATGAGGGCTGGCTGCGTCTGACCGCCGGGGGCAACAGCCCGCAGATGCTGGTTCCTCCACCTCGAGAGACTCTACTGACTGCTTGCTATGATGAGTCAGCCAGTGAGAGAGATGCCGCATTCGAGTTAGAGCGTCCTGCGCTGTCTTCTCGATTTGAGGAGAGGTTTGACGGCGAAGGCTTGCAGGCCGAATGGAACACGCTGCGAATTGTGCCAGACGAAAGCTGGTGTTCCTTGAAGAAGCGGCCTGGATATTTGCGGCTAACCGCCGGGGAATCTCCTCAGAGCTTGTTCCGGCATCATTTGCTGGCAATTCGCCAGCGGGATATGTATTTCCGCGCGGAGACTTGTCTGGAATATGAGCCAGATATTTATTTGCAAATGGCCGGGCTGCTGCTATATTTGAACGAAGATAATTACCTGTATGCGTATATCAGTCATGAGGAATCGCATGGCAAGGTGCTGCGTCTGCTGCGGTGCGCTGGAGATGAGGTCGTCCTGGAGCCGGATAAGCTAATGCTTCCGGATAAAGGTGCAGTGCATCTGGCTGTAGAGGTGCAGGGCACGGAAGCCCGGTTTTACTACCGGGCAGAAGAATCACAGAAGACGATGGCCCATTCCGCGGAAGCAAGCTGGCTGTCAGCCTTTGCTGCTCAGCCCATCAGCTTTCTGTCCGGGGGCTTTACGGGGAACTTTGTGGGCATAGCCGTCCATGACATGCAGACCCACCGAGGGAGCTATGCGGACTTCAACTATTTTCGTTATGAGGGATATGATCGATAAATGCTGATAGCTGTTGTATTCCATCGCTGTCCTTGGCTCAAACCGGGGACGGTTTTTTTGTTGCATTTTTTGAGTTGACGAGGCAATCATTAAGAGGTATATTGTTAAATGCTAAAATATTTAAGCATTAAACTAATTCAAGGTTTAACTAAGCAGGACAGCGACCGGCACGAAATGAGAAGGAGGGCTAGCTCATTGGCAAGAAGAGACGAGTTGTTTGAGGTGACCTCGACCTTCAGAACCTTGATCAAAACCATTACCCAGGAATGGAAGAAGCGTGGGGGGGAATACAATCTCAGCTTCCCGCAGTTCAAGATGCTGTACATGTTGGATACGATGGGTAAGCAAAAGGTATCGCAATTGGCGGAGGCGTTATGTTTGACATCAGCGGCCATTACTGGCATTACGGATCGTATGATCACGGATGGATACGTGCGGCGTGAGCGTTCGGAGCATGATCGGCGGGTGGTTCATATTTCTATTACCGAGAAGGGGAGGGAAGTGAATCGACAGGTCGGCGAGAAGCAGAATGAGATGTACGAGAAGGTATTTGATCAATTGCAGGAAGAGGATTTGCAGCATTTGCGCCGGATTTTCGACGTTATGCTCTCAAATATAGAAAACCAATCATAACGGAGATGAGAAACATTATGGAACACTTAACAATGAAACGTAAAGTTTCAATCATGATCGCGGTTATGGCTGCCATGTTTTTTGCGGCGATTAACCAGACGATTGTGAGCACGGCCATGCCGCGAATTATTTCAATTCTGGATGGCATGGATTATTACACTTGGACGATCAATATTTATTTGCTGACATCAACGATTGCCACGGTGCTGGTAGGGAAGCTGTCCGATATGTACGGACGGAAGCCATTCCTGCTCATCGGTATTTTGCTGTTTATGGCAGGGGCTTTCATGACCGGGACGTCCTCCAACGTATTTCAATTTATCGCGTATCGCGGGATTCAAGGGATTGGCGCCGGGATTATCCAGTCGAGCGCCTTCACCTCGGTAGGAGACCTATTCCCGCCGCGGGAGCGTGGTAAATGGATGGGCTTCATGACAGCGATCTTCGGCTTCTCCAGCGTGCTTGGTCCTACGCTCGGCGGTTATCTGGTTGACCATCTGGATTGGCATTGGTTGTTCTGGATTTTCCTGCCGTTGGGTATCGTAGCTTTTGTCATGATTATGATGTTATTTCCGAAGGTGGAGCGGGGCGGCTCCCAAAGCGTCGATTATTGGGGCTCTTTGCTTATGACCACCACGATTGTGCCATTATTGCTCGCCTTCTCGTGGGGGGGAACGACATATGCCTGGGGGTCGGTGCAGATCCTTGGCTTGCTGGCCGCTTCCGTACTATCCGGGCTTCTATTTATTTTTGCCGAATCCAAGGTAGACAATCCGATTTTGCCATTGCATTTGTTTAAAAACAGTGTAGTAACGATTTCCAATATTATCGGGTTTATTATGAACTTCGGGATGATGGGGGCACTGATCTACTTGTCATTCTTCGTCCAAGGTGTCTTGGGGATATCGCCGACTTATGCCGGATATGTCACAATGCCAATGTCTATTGTCATGGTTATTTCCAGTGCTGTGACGGGGCAATTGATTGCCAGGAAGGGTAAATACAAGCAATTCGCGCTGATCGGTGTGCCTATTATGGTAGCTGGTGTAGCAATTATGGTCTTTATGCACAATGTACCTATGGCTGTCCTTAGCATGATTGTATTTGGCTTTGGACTTGGCGTTGGTATGCCGGTCTTCTCATTGGCCACACAAAATGCGGTGCCGCATCAGGAGCTTGGCGTTGTGACGGCGTCCATGCAGTTATTCCGTAACCTGGGGGGGACAATTGGGATTGCTGTGATGGGGACGGTCATGTCCAATAACCTGGCGAAAAATTTGCAGGCTACGATGCAATCACCGTCGGCGCCGGATTTAAGCACCTTAGACCCGCAGGTATCCCAGCAGTTGGTGGCTTTTGCCAATCCGCAAACATTGATGAACAAGCCGTTAATTGAACAAACCCAGGCGAGTCTGCCAGCGGATGCGCAAGCGTTGTTCGCCCAGATGATTCAAGGGATTCGCGATGCCTTGGGCACCACGTTGTCCACCGTCTTCTTAACGGGAGCCTTGGTCCTGGTTGTTGCGTTCATCTTGGTCTTTTTCCTGAAGGAGTTGCCGCTGCGCTCTACTAATCAGGAGCCTACACCTCTTGTATCTAAAGAGCATAGCCAGGAAGGCACACAGGCAGAGCCGGTTACGCAACGCATGTAAACTTAAATGCGGAATATAATGAAGCGATTCGCGAGACGCTGGAATGGTATAAGCAGCCAGGCTAACGTTAAAGGACCGTTTTACTCCATGCTGGGTCAGGCATCGCCACCTTATTTCAGGGGGCGGTGCTTTTTCTTTTTCCCGTACAGGCACGACTGGGCCTCTGCCTACATAAAATGAACAGACCGCAGACAAATGCACATTTCTTCAGGAGGTGTCATCCTTGCCCGGACTGATCAGTACGATTGCTTTATTTATCAAACAGCTTACCTTGCTTGTCTCCTATGTCAAAAACAACGCTTTTCCCCAACCCCTCACTGAAGCTGAAGAAGCGCTTCATTTGCAGCGCATGGCTGAAGGCGACCCGGTTAGTCGCAACCTGTTGATCGAACATAATTTGAGATTAGTAGCTCATATTGTCAAGAAATTCGACAACACCGGCGAGGATCTGGAGGACTTGATCTCAATCGGTACGATTGGCCTGATTAAGGCGATCGAGAGTTTCCGACCGAACAAAGGTACGAAGCTGGCTACGTTTGCGGCGCGGTGTATCGAGAATGAAATCCTTATGCATTTAAGATCGTTGAAGAAGACTCGCAAGGACGTGTCCTTGCACGATCCCATCGGAACTGACAAAGAAGGTAATGAAATTACATTAATTGATATATTGGGTACGGAGGCCGATGAGGTTGTAGACCGGGTTCAGCTCAAGATGGAGAAGAGCAAGATTTATCGGAACCTGGACATTTTGGACGCGCGTGAGCAGGAAGTGATCAAGGGGCGTTTCGGGCTGGAGCATGGGGGAGAAGAACGGACCCAGCGCGAAATCGCCAAGGAGCTTGGCATCAGCCGCAGCTATGTGTCGCGTATAGAGAAAAGGGCGCTCATGAAGCTGTATCATGAGTTTTATAAGAAGAAGTAAATACAAGGATAGTTGTATACAAAACTTGTTCGTAATGATTAGTAGACTAGATTGACGGTGGTAATGATGTGTTTACCAAAGGTGATAAAATTTTGTCACCTTTGGTTTATAAGTGACCGTCCGTTGGAAGGTATAACTATGATTGAGATTGCCATAATATATTATAAATACAGCGCCTTTGTAGGCGTTATTTATTTTACCAATTGCTATAATATAGCATGTACATGAAACTGGCTTAAAAGGGACGGTCGGCTAATCTCCCGGAAGGGAGGTGATGCCTGTGGCGATTAAGGATGCTTTGACGATCATGATCAGCTTTGGGGCGCTTATAATTGCGCTGCTGACGCTGGTGGTGGCCATCGTCGTAGCGATTAGTCAACACACAAAGAAGTAGACCGCCCTCCGAGCTAAGGATGCGGTCTACTGATCCACCTTTGCACAGCCGACCGCTCTTTAAAAGCGGCAAGTGTACAGGGGAGTCGTGTGTTCAGCACGGCTCCATTTCTATTGTTATCATAGCACAGGCAAGGTTATACCTCAATGCGGAGCAAATTAATCTACGCATTATCCTAATCCTTCTTCGATTATTTAAAAGACAGTGGAGTATTCGGGGCCAAGATGGACTACAGAAAGGAGACGCACGGCTGAAAAATATGGTTATTGTGTTGTGGAAATGAGTCCTCAGATAGGAGGGGGGGTTCCTTGTGAATGACAGCCTTGTCTACAATTTAGGTAGAATATATATTGCTCCAAGTCAGCAAAACCAAGGGATTGGCTACCAGGTTATGACACTTATTTATAGAAAACAACTACCCTGAAGTGCAAAAATGGTGGTTGGATACTCCGAGCTGGAGCATAAGTAATCATTATTTTTATGAGAAATTGGGTTATGTCAAAGTTAAAGAAGAGCTTGGAATGTTTATTTACGAGAAAAGATCAGAATGAGAATGATAACTATAAGACAAAATATCAACGCAAAACACCTTCAAGGTTGTCGCCTATCTTGCGATAGGATGGCAACTCTTGAAGGTGTTTTAATTTGTTTCACGCTATGGGAGCAGTCGCTTTCTGAAATCTGGCCAGATAAACGGTTGGTTTGTTTTGGCTACAGTTCAAGCGTTGGCAAGGTGCCGTTCTCTGCGGGAAGCCGCTCTGTCGTTGAGCCGGCGAGAATGTAGCCAACCCGGATGGTCTGACCGGAGCTTACGCCAATGAGTGATAGCGGGAGGCCAATCTCAACTACCGAAGCGTTCTTGGCATACTGATCGGTTCCAAGTGTCGCTACCTGGTTCCAGGACCAGCTATTTCCTGTGCCGGTGTACGCATATAGCGTATTGTTTTCCAGCAAATAGTCTGCGCTGCTGTTGGGCCAGCCTGTGGCATTGTAGCCGGTTGCGTTGTTGTTGTCTGCATTAATATAAAACGCGCCGGAATCGGTCAAACCGCTGCCTTGCACCAGTAGGTGAAGGGTGGAATCAACCCGTGTTCCCTTTAGTGCGGAGATCAACGAGCTACCCGAAGCAAGGGCAGGGATGTCGTTCCAATCAGAGGCAGATCCGTCCACAACGATAGAAGTGTCACCTCCGCCGCCATCTCCGCCCCCATCGTTACCGCCATCGGATTCAGATGTGACGTTAATGGTACTCACAGGAAAGGCGCCATCGGCTGTACGGCCGGTATTGGCAAAATCTACGGCCGGGGTATTTGTTGCCGGGTCGAGAATGGCCAGTGCAACAGTGTAAGTACCTGCTGGCAGATTTGAAGGGATGGTGATAGAGTCTGTGTGTGAGTAAGCCCCTGTTTTCCAATCCTTGAGCTGAATGTCAGTGACAGCCCGGGCAACGACAGTAGAGCCGCTGCGTATCTGCAACTCAACCGGCCAGTTGAACGGGAAGTGCTGGAGGCCTTTGTTCTCTATGCTGAGCGATACCGACAATGGGGAGTCGCTGGCGGCTGAAGCATTATGCGTCACTTGCTTGACGACGAGATGATAGCCCATGCGTTTCTTGAGCGTATCTATATTGGCCTGATAGGGTCCGCCTACGGTGTAGGAGGCAGGAGAATTGGGGCCCAGCCAGCTTGGCTTGCTAAGCTCGGCTTGCCGCATCGTCTCTGTGAATCCGGCGCCACTCGTCAGACTCGCCTGAAGGCCGCCTGCACCCCCGTAAAATTCTCCAGCAGAGATGGCATGGTCCCAGAAGTTTGGATAAGCGGGCTGCAGCTGGCCAATGTCGTCCCAGTAACCATTTTGTGTGCCAGTATACCAGCCCCAGGAAGAATCGAAGCTGGGTTTGTCGCCAAATACATCATTGAACATGCCTAGTCTATGTGTGGAGGCTAGCTGTACACTTCGACGAATCATAACCTGGATGCGGTCGGATTTATTGGAAAAGGCATCGATATAGTGCTGAATAAATTGATCCGAAATGGCATTGGGTGGAAATACACCGGTGTAGTTCTGTTCATTATTGGGGCCGACATAGGGCCAGGTATGGAATTCACCCCAATGGCCTAGCGAGCCAATTTGGACAAAAGCAATGGGTGCATCTTGGGTATAATAACGGGCTGCAATGGCATCAAGCAGCACTTTATGGCGGGCGATCAAGATTGGCGAGCTGTAGTTAGGGGAAAAGCCGGTATTGTTGCCGGTTCCCATCCCCCCGGTATTGTCCTGATAAGCCGTGCCGGCTGTTCCTTCCTGCGTGAGCATTTCGTTATACAGCCAGTCGGGGATGTCGCGATGTGGCGCGCCGGTCGGATTGTCCAGCAACAGCCGGAAGACCACTCTCACCCCTTGACTCCGCCAATAATCAAACTTGAATTTGGCTTCAATGCCGTCCCAGTCGAAGACGCCTTTGGTGGGTTCGAGTTCTTTCCAGGTGACACCGGCATAGACCAGCTTGTGAGGTTGTGCGTACGGTCCGCCAGCAGCAGGAGGCGCCCAGCCCTTGAAGGGATTGTTAAGTGGGCTGTCCAGTTCGGCAGGGGTAAATGTTGCGGCCGAAGCTGCAGGGGCCAGACTGACCAGACTGCTTACGACCAGCACAAAAGCCAGCAGTAATCGTAGTCTGACTGATCTCTTGCCAGGCGATAAGTGAGGCGAGTCTTTCTGAATAATGGTGTTGATATTCATTAAGCACCTCCAGATAATTTGGCGCAAATTATTATTTTATTTTGCGCTCTTAACTAGAGATTATAGAGTAAAATTTAGATAATTCAAGCAGTATTTTTAATAAAATGGAATAAAATATATGGTTTGGCGCAATTTTTGTGAAATAATATGAAATATTTTGTTTTAATATTGCGCCAAAAAATATTATATATATCTCCAATATGCCTTGTTTATCATTCATAAAATGGATGATGAAGCTTTGATGTGATCAAGGCAAGAGGCTAAGCGCTCAAACACATCGCAGGCAAGCGGCTTGGTCAGAAGATGGCCTGTGGAACATATTTTGTGCATATAGGGAATACACTCTTCATGGAATGATCAGGATGGATCAGGAAAGAGGAGTGGTCAAGAATGCCGGAAAATCACAAATTCTCGATTCCCGAGCCGATTCGGGAGGATGGCAGCGGGGCTACAGACCCTGGGCCGCGAGATATTTGGCGTGACCTGGAGAATCCCGATATGCTGGTTCCCCCGGTAACGGATAACGGATTAGTGCCGAATTTAAAATTCTCCTTCTCCGATACTCATATGCAGCTTAATCATGGAGGTTGGTCCCGGGAAATCACGGCCAGGGAGCTGCCCATTGCAACTACGCTGGCTGGGGTAAACATGCGCCTGACTCCTGGAGGGGTTCGGGAGTTGCATTGGCATCAGCAGGCAGAATGGTCGTTTATGATCCAGGGGAAGGCGCGAATTACGGCGGTGGATCAGCTAGGACGGAATTTTATTGCTGATGTGGGTGTAGGAGATTTATGGTATTTCCCGCCCGGGCTTCCTCACTCCATACAGGGATTAGAGGAAGGCTGTGAATTCCTGCTGGTATTTGATGATGGGAACTTCTCCGACTTGAACACACTATCTATCTCAGATTGGTTTGCCCATACCCCAAAAGAGGTCTTATCCGCCAATTTTGGAGTTCCGGAGCGGGCGTTTGAGCATATTCCCTCCAAGCAGGTCTATATTTACCAGGATGCCATTCCCGGATCACTGGACAGCCAGAGGGTGACCTCTCCTTATGGAGAAATTCCTCTCAGCTTCAAGCATAGTCTGCTGGCGCAGAAGCCGATCATTACACCTGGCGGGAGTGTCCGCATTGCCGATTCGTCCAATTTTCCCATCTCGCGAACGATTGCGGCTGCTCTGGTGGAAATCAAGCCCGGTGCAATACGTGAGCTGCACTGGCATCCGAACAACGATGAATGGCAATATTATTTGTCGGGTCAGGGCCGCATGACCGCATTTGCCGGGGGAGGCACGGCGCGAACCTTCAATGTTCGGGCCGGGGATGTAGGGTATGTACCGTTTGCTTATGGACATTACATCCAGAATACCGGAGAGCAGAGCATCTGGTTCCTGGAAATATTCAAGAGCGACCGCTTTGCTGATGTCTCCCTCAACCAATGGATGGCGTTAACCCCACGTGAACTGGTTCAGGACAATTTGCATGTGGGACCGCTGCTGATGGATGCCTTGCGCAAGGAAAAATGGCCCGTAGTAAAATATGATATACCTGATGCTGCTCAGGTTAACGCCGGCGGTAATGAAGCACCTCCTCAACATCGTCCATCTGAATAGCCAGGAACCGGATGTCTTCCGGATTGGCACAGCGTGCTGCGATCTGCGGCAAATCAATGCCGATATAGACCGGGGTGCTATTTTGACTCATACTCAGTTCCTCTGGACCGTCGACGTAATTCGGCGGTTCTTCGTCTTCGCAGATAAGCAAATCCTCCAGCAAGACCGAGACTCCATACAAATCACCAAAGTCTTCGGCAGTGAAAGGCTCAAAAGGTCCAGCAACCGGAATATATACGGGCCTTGACCAATCCAATTCTCCCGCACTCCCCCGAATGATTAATTGCAACGGATGTGAGGCCTCTCCGTAAAAATCGCAAAATGCCGCTATACGCATGCTTAATGTCTCCTTTTCCCACCTAACTGGCGTTCCAATTGGGACAGCACCCGCTGGGTCTCCGGAGACCACTGGTGTTCGAGTTCCCTTCGCTTCGTATCCTGTGCGGCCGCCAACAGAGTGCCATGCAGCACTCGGCGCTGAATTTGATCGAGTCGCTGCTCAGCCAAACCTTCAGGAACATGGAACTGCTCCGCAATATAGGCGACGGCTTCATTACGGTAATCTGGCACCGGCAGCTTGGCGAACATGTAAAAGGGAATGGCAGCGTAAAGCACAAACTGTTCGGCTTCCGTTTCCTGAGCGTTTTTGAACAGAGCATGCATGCGCCGCTGGTCTCCCGCATGCCGCAGCACATGACATAACTCATGGAAGAAGATGACTCTGGCCTCAGCAGGATCGATGTGCTTGTTCAGGAAAATGACATTCTCCTCGTTGTCGGAGAATGAGGGATAATCCCCGGTGAGCACTTCAACACCAAAGGCTTCAGCAATACGTGAAATATCCAGATCCGCTGGCTTCAGGATGCCATGGCTCAGACATTTCGTATTGATCCACTGTTCCAGAAAGGTTTCTTGATAGTAGGTATACAACAATTCAACCACCTCATATAAGAATGTATGTTCGGTTCAATGGCCGAAATAAAAGCCCCTGGCCGGGGCCGTAATCACGACTTGCCGATTAGTTGGAACCATCCTCGTTCAGCAGCTTTTTTTTCTGCTCCCGATAGGCTTTAAGCGCGGCTTCCATCATGGCGATTTCATCTGCGGTGTAGGCTTCAGGCCCGCCAAAAAAGGATAAGCTCATCGCCTTGTCCGCGGCAGAGGCAGGATCGCTGGTACGTCCAAGCAAATAGTCGGCGCTTGTATCCAGAGCATCTACAATTTTACGCAGCACTTCGGGATCAGGCTTGCGGTCATTGGTCTCGTATCTGGACAATTGTACAATCGAAATATCCGCTTTGGCGGCCAAATCCTTTTGCGTAAGGTTATTTTGTTCTCGTAGGTGTTTGATCCGATCGCCTAACGTATGCATAGCTACTCCTCTTCTCTTCCGATATCTGAAAGCCTCATTAATAAATAAGGAGCTATCAATATCACCCGAACGATGACCACAAAAATATGGCCTCTCTTGCTAAAGTCTACATCACTTTATGTTCAAATATACTCTTTAAATCATTTTATCACATGTTGCCAAATTGGTAAAGGTGTTAGATGCAGTTGGATAATGCATTGTCGAATTGGTAATAAAATGGGTTGACATTACCGAAATGGCAATATATAATGAGATTATAGTTACCGAATCGGTAATATAAAAGATGTTTGATCCAGACAAGCTTTATTTTTAGGAACCAACAGAAAAGTGATTGTTGCCAAATTGACAATAGTATATATGAGGAGGGGTACAGTTGGGAAGAAGACGTGTACATGTATATCATGCCTTATTCAGTCCACTGCCAGTTGACGAGACAGCTACCCGGGCGGCCGTGGAGCTTCGTTTGGAGGAGGTGCGGCAATACCGGCAAATCGGGTTGATTCGTCAGGAGGCTTTTGTTACGGCCCAATACGAGCCGCGATATCATGGAGGAGGGGGAGTTAGCAACCCTACGGAACGATTGGCTATTATGAATGCGGACAAGGAAGCGGAATTGATTCGAAAGTCGGAACTACTTGAGCTGGCGATGGAGCGGCTCTCGGAGGATCAGCAGGAGGTGATTCAACGGAGCTATCTCAGCCGGGAAGGCGAATATGATTTTATCAGTTGTGGTGAGATGGGCATTAGCGATCGTACCTACCGCCGGATCAAAGCCAGTGCTATCCGTCTTTTGGCGGCAGCTATGGGTCTTGAGGTCTACGAGAAAGAAGATCGATCACGCACTGAGCAGAGGAAAGCAAAGCATGAAGTCGGCTGAGGCCGGCTTCGTCTTCTGTTTGGGTAGTGTTTGCTCTTCACTCTCACATTACCAATTTGCAAATCCTGTATTATGTTCAGATCTTGTGCAGAAACATCCGGAAATTGAGCGTTCTATAGCAGATTCCATAGTATGCGGGAGCGTTGGTCAAAAGTAATTCAACACTACAGCAAAAGGTGATCTTTTCATAACAGTCGAATTGTATAAGAATCGCTTATTCAAGCCATGTGGGGATGGAGAGGATCATGAAATGAGAATCATAATTATTGGTTCAAGTGGCTCCGGGAAGTCCACATACTCACGAAAACTCGGAGAAGAACTGAGATTGCCTGTTTATCATCTGGATGCTTATTATTGGAAGCCCGGATGGGTGGAGACTCCCAAAGAAGAGTGGATTAAATTTAATAAGCAATTAGTTATGAAAGAAGAATGGATCATAGACGGACATTATGGCAGCACCATGGATATTAGAGCTCACGCTGCCGATGCTATTATTTACTTTGATATGTCACCATGGATTACTACATATAGAGTATTAAAGCGCAGAATACAATATCATGGGAAGACTAGGCCTGATCTTAATGAGGGTTGCCCGGAGTCGATTGATTGGCCATTTATAAAATATGTTTGGAATTTTAGAAGAGATCATAGTTTGAATATCATGAACAGACTGGCGACATACTCAAAAGACACAAAAGTAATCATCATCAAGCGACCCAAGGAAGCAAAGAGATTGTTGAATGAAATAAGGAGTCAAGGGTTGCAGTATTTTGAAGAACTTGAAAGTGTTTTATAACACTATACGAGAGAGGTATCTTAGTAAAAAAAAGGCTCTCGCTCAAAACCAGTACTTGACAAAAAACATCTAAAGATCGGAGGGTCGTAGGATTCTGGAGAAACGAAGTGGTCGCCTTTGAGAATGGATTTCTACCTTATAAGGATTTATTGAATCAGAAAAATCTATGAACAACAGCGATTGGAAGAATTCTACGAACCCGCAGGGCCTCATCGTCCCATGTCAAGCACTGATTCCGGTGTTTAGCCGATAAATTTAAGTCATATATGTATTTCGCATTAGAGGGGATTGACCATTTAACCATTTTTGAATGATGGTCGCACATATCTTTTTTTACAAATAGAGGTGTTCCTTGCATGGATGGTTATAACGTCCATGACTTAAGGAGCGCCTCTTATTAGTTTTAAATTTATTTCAAGCTTTGTTAATCTGCAAAATCAAGCCTGTCCGGTTGCTGTCCGTTTGCTGTCCGCTGGATGGCCCTTCGCTCGGTTTCCAGGGTGTTAAATTGGTAGTGTAGGAAGCGAAGGCACGAGGGCTTGGTAACCTAAAGCAATTACGTTCTACGCTCCTATCATCAGTTCATTTCAAAAAAGCCGCTGTCATTCTTTAAAAGAATCGGCGGCTTTTGTCGTGGGAGGTCTTATTGGAATGCGAAATAAAAATAAAACGCCGCCGCTGGAATCCTTGGATGAATGGGTTCAGCCCTTGAAGTGCCAAGGCTGCATTTGGGGGCGGTTGGAGGGGACCAAGCAGTTTTGCGGCTTGCCGCGCTGTGTGCTTGATTTGGATGCAATGGAAAGGAGGTGATCATCATTGGCGAAGCGATAGATGGAGCCGCTCCATTAACTGTGGGGGATTCCTGGCTGGCGGCCCTTGCGGGCTGGTCAACACGTGTGCTTGGTCCGGAATGGAAGGTACATACCGTTCTATGGCCTGAAAACCTGGATGGGCCAGCGATGCTATGGAAGCTCATGGGGATGGAGGTCAGGCCCCTTGGTCCGGTATCCTTTGAGGTTCGCTGCCAAATGTCGGCATGGGTGCGGGGGCAGGATGCTCAGCAGGAGCAATCGGCCTTGGCCGGATTGCTTGAGGCGCTGGGCCTAGCAGTCAAAGTTCCGCTGGATGAAGCGAAACGTACTTATATGCGGATTGTGGAGCCAAAGCTGGCATGGCCAGTGGACCAGGCCGCGGAAGAGGCGGCCGCTTCCGGCCGGCTTAACGTTACGCTGGTGCGGCGGATGTCCGGGCCTGTGCAGGAAGCACCACTCATGCAATATGTACATTATCAATCGAAGATGAGGTGAAGAGAGTTGGCAACTCAGAAGGTAAAATTGCCGGCATCCCGGAATAAGGCGCCGGTGAATTCCGCAGCAACAGGCAAGCGCAAAAGCGCAAGCCCGCTGCCAAGTTATACGTATAGCGAGTTGTTAAATGCATCGGAAATGCTGCTTGGCGTCAAGCCGGAGGTGTTTGCTGGTGCAGCGGCAGGTTTGGAAGAGGAAAAGCTGCAGGTGGATGTAGCCAAGCGTTTAGTCAAACAATTTTTGGGAAGGAAGGTGCGTTAAGTATGGCAGGAGGAAGTTGGAGTTTAACGGATCAGCCGGTGTTGCCGGGGCTGTATATGAATTTTGTGAGTGCGGCAGGAAATGCGATTCAAGCGGGAGCGCGCGGGGTTGTGGTCGCTCCGGTCAAGGCCCATTGGGGGCCAGTGGGACAATTCGTGGAGGTGCCTAGTGAGGCGGCGATTCGCGAGCTGTTCTCGAATGATGCTTCGGAAGGGGCAACGGCGTTCACTACATTATATTTGACCTTGCTTAGTGGGCCAAAGAAGCTGCTGGCTTATCGATTGGCTGACAGTACAGCCGCCGCTGCGTCCTTGACGCTGGAGGATGAGGATGCTGCGGGTGCATTGGTGTTGAAGGCCAAGTATCCCGGCAAACGGGGGAACGCCTTCCGCGTGACGTTGCAGCCAAGCCTGACGGTTCCGGGCAGCAAGGAATTGAAGCTGTATGAAGGAACAGCGTTGCTGCGTACGTTTGCAGCAGGAGATGGCTCGACCGTCGCGGTGGCTGCGGCTATTAACGGAGATCCGGCCAATCAGTGGATTACGGCTGACGTGCTCGGCGCCGGGGTGCTGACGGATGTATCCGGAGCGGCTTTAACCGGCGGTGAAAGTGGCATTTCGGGAATTACTCATGCGGATTACACATCTGCTTTATCGGCTTTTGAGACTCAAGATTTTCATGTCCTGACACTTGATGGAGTTGCGGAGCCTGCATTGCACACTAGTGTTGTAGCATGGCTCAAGCGTGTTCGCGAGGAAGGCAAGGGAATTATTGCCGTGCTTGGCGGCTCAGCTAGCGATGATGTGGCAACGGATGCGGTTAGCAAAGCGGTAACGCGTAGCGCCGTGATCGATTATGAAGGCGTCGTTAATGTGGGGACAGGTGCTGTATTGAACGGAACCGCGTATTCATCTGCCCAGGTGGCTGCTTGGGTAGCAGGTCTCATTGCCGGTCAGCCGCTCAGGGGATCGACGACATATGCGGCTTCTCCCTTTAATGATGTAACCCGGCGCTGGACGCGTTCCGAGCAAGAAGAAGCGGTGAAGGGTGGAGTATTCCTGCTGGTGCATGACGGACGCCGAGTCAAGGTATTGCGCGGTGTGAACAGCTTGATCTCCCCACGCGAGGGACAAAACAAAGGCTGGAAGAAAATTCGCAAAATTCGTGTCATCGACCAGATTAATGCGGACCTGCAACGTACGGCCGAGGATGCCTACATCGGTAAGGTCAACAACACCGAGGAAGGCCGACTTGCGCTGATTGGCGCAGGCAAGCAGTATTTGCAAACACTTGCCGCAGAGAGTGTGATTGAAGGCACGGGCTTTGATGTGACGCTGGACCCGCGTTTTTATGGCACAGCACCACAAATTACGCCGGAAGATGATCAGGTCTTCTTGACCTGGACGGCGGACGACACGGATGTTATGGAACAAATTTTCGGCACGTTCTACGTGCAATAAAGAATAGGGAGGAACGAAAACAATGGCACAATTTCTTGATCCCGGCCGCGTGGTTATGGGGACGTTCGGCCAGATTTTTATTGAAGGGGCATGGCAGTCCAACTTGAACCACCTGGAAGCCAATGTGGAAGCAGAGAAGAAGGAGCTTAATCTGGTGGGCACGGACTACACGGTGTTCAAGCTGGGACGCAAAAAAGGCACCGGCACAATGAGCGGCTATAAGGTGACCTCGGACATGATCGCCCGCGGCTTCCAGAAATTTTCAATTATTCACAAGCTGGATGATCCCGAAGCCTACGGCTTCGAGCGCATTCAGTTGAACAATTGCATGGTGGACCGTATTCAGCTCGCGAATTGGACGGCAGGCGAAGAGATCGTGGAGGAAACGCCGTTTACATTTGAATCCTACGAATTGCTTGACCCGATTGTCGCTTCTTAATGTAGAAGAAGACCTGTTGGCAATGAGCATGGTTTAACAGAATAGGGACGTTATGGAGCAGGGATAGCAGCAGGGGAGCATGTGACTGCGGAGTAGGCATTAGATGAGGATGCCTAAAGAGTGGGTGTGAGGGATGACACGGTCGATGTACCACTCCGTCGAAAACTCTAAGCTCCCTCTGCCGTCTTGCTTCGTCTTTATTTATCGTATTTTCTGTCTGCCTGGAACATACGGGAATAGATGTGTTTAATAGACACTTTCCTTATGGCATAGAAGATGCTTCAATTCCAAAGTTGGAATTTCTGAAGTAAAAAGGAGGAATTGATCTTGAGTGAACATACATCCTACGATCCTGTAAATGAGCAGGAAATTCTGGACGGGCTGTTTGAGACAGCCGCTAATTTACCTGAGGAAACGGTCTTTATTGGCCGACTGGGTCTGCGCGTGACTTTACGGGGACTGACATCGAGCAAGGTGGACGCCATTCGTGAGCGTTGCACGATTCGCAAGACGACGAAAGGCCATATTACTGAAAAAATCGACAGTGAGCTGTTTAATGCGGTGCTGATTAAGGAAGCGACCTCTGCGCTCGAAGTGGTGAAGAAGGATTCCGCAGGGGAGACGGGAAGTGGCGTGAAGCTGAGCGGTTGGGGCGACGATCGTCTGGTCAGCCGCCTGAAGCTGTCCGGTGGTGAAGAGGCCGTACGCCGTTTGCTGCTTGCCGGTGAGTTAGACGCCGTAGGGGACAAGGTGCTGGAAATCTCCGGCTTCGGCGTGGATATTGAAGACGTAAAAAACTAATCGACTCCGGTGGCCAGACCACACTGCTGTTCCATATGTGGACACGGCATCATCTGCGCCCCGGAGCATATTGGTCATTGCCCAAGGGAGAGCGCCTGCTGCTGCGGGCCTTCACGGAGCGGGAGTTGGAACTGATGTGAATGGTGGAGTGCATAATGTGCTTCCGCTTGGTGGCTGGTATTGGGTTGTGGGATGAATTGAAGAGTGAGGCCTGCTGGATGCATTATAGGGAAATCTGGACCTCTGTCAAGAAAGTGGACACTCTTTAACCGACTCTTCTCTTATTGAACTGCGCAGCAAAACGAACCGGTGATAAATAGCCTAGTGAACCGTGGATCCGTTTGCGATTGTAGAAAAACTCAAGATAGCGGTAGATTTCATCGTAGGCTTGTTGCTTGGTCTTAAATCGCTTGCAATAAATCAGCTCTTTCTTCAGAATGCTATGAAAAGACTCTATACAAGCATTATCATAACAGTTGCCTTTGCGGCTCATGCTGGCCTTCA
>NZ_KB895386.1 GCF_000374825.1 Paenibacillus sanguinis 2301083 = DSM 16941 | reverse complement strand
AGTGGAAACGAGTACGCACACGAATCCGCGAACTCCGAGCGCTTGGAGTACCCGAATGGGCCTGCTTTAGGATGGCAAACTCGCGGCGAGGCGCATGGGAAATGTCTCGGAACACAAATAATGCCCTTCCCACTTCCTACTGGGAAGCGAGAGGGCTGAAAAGTTTGCTTTCACGTTACTTAGAGCTTTGTTAACCTTTTGGAACCGCCGTATGCGGACCCGCATGTACGGTGGTGTGAGAGGACGGGGGCTTGCCGCCCCCTCCTACTCGATTACAATGAGTAGTATAGCGGGGTTGGTTTACAGGTCGTAATACAATCCGAACTCGTAAGGGTGTACTCTTACGGAAACAGCTCTTGCTTCAGCACGCTTCATCTCAACGAAGTTATCGATAAATGCCTTCGTGAATACTCCACCTTGAGTCAGGAACTCATAGTCGTTTTCCAAAGCATTAAGCGCTTCGTCCAACGAACCTGGAACACTGCGAATGCCTGCTTTTTCTTCATCAGACAATTCATAGATGTTCTTATCAAACGGTCCATAGCCCAATTTGTTAGGATCGATCTTGTTCTTGATCCCGTCAAGGCCCGCCATCAGCATAGCCGAGAAGGCCAGGTAAGGGTTAGCTGTGGAGTCCGGTGTACGGAACTCGATACGACAGCCTTTTGGAGTTACAGCAGCTACAGGGATACGAACCGCAGCCGAGCGGTTGCCTTTGGAATAGACCAGATTTACTGGTGCTTCAAAGCCAGGTACCAAGCGTTTAAACGAGTTGGTACTTGGATTTGTGAAAGCGATAATAGCTGGTGCATGATAGAGAATACCACCGATATAATGCAGCGCCGTTTCACTCAGGTTAGCATAAGCACCTTTTTCGTAGAACAAAGGAGTATCTCCATTAAAAATCGATTGGTGAACATGCATCCCGCTGCCATTATCGCCAAATAGCGGTTTAGGCATGAAGGTTGCCGTTTTGCCGAATTGAGCAGCTGTGTTATGAACGATATATTTATATACCATCAGGTTATCGGCTGTTTTCAACAGGGTATCAAAACGGAAGTTGATTTCCGCTTGACCCGACGTAGCCACCTCATGGTGATGACGTTCTACCTGAATGCCTGCTTCGTCCAGCAAACGACACATTTCACTGCGAAGGTCCTGGCCTTTATCCGTTGGAGCAACCGGCACATAACCGCCTTTGACCGGCACTTTGTAACCCAGGTTACCTCCCTCTTCCGTACGTCCCGTGTTCCAAATCGCTTCCTCGGAATCTACCGAATAGAAGGTTTTGTTCATGCCGTTCTCATAACGAACATCGTCAAAAATGAAAAACTCGGATTCTGGTGCGAAGAAGGCAGCTGTACCTACACCGCTTTGTTTCAGGTATTCTTCGGCACGCACGGCCACGCTGCGCGGATCGCGCTCGTAACGGTCGCCGTCTGGCGTATAAATATCGCAAAATACGTTCAAAGTTGGATGTGCGGTAAACGGATCAACAAACACCGTACCACAATCCGGCATCATAACCATGTCAGATTCCTCGATACCCCGGAAGCCCGGAATGGAAGAACCGTCAAAGGCAACCCCGTTTGTAAAAGTATCCTCATCCACTTCTTTAGCCGGGAGAGTGATATGGTGCGCTCGTCCCGATAGATCAACAAAGCGGAAATCTACCCATTCGATTTGCTTTTCTTTGATTGTTTTTAAAACGAACTCTGCTGACATAACTCTTTCCTCCCCAAATCACGAACATTAAACCCCTTTGGTGCGATTAACGTTCATCCTTTAGTTTTATTCTGTCGTCATTATAGGACCATTGGAGGTGAATCGTCAATAGCTATGTAAGGTATTTTTATTCCTTATGTAAGGTATTGTTACGTTCAGTACAAATTAATCGACAAAAAGTATAAAAGTCCACTCCCCTTAGGGTGAGTGGACTCTCGGACTTTGAATAAAAATCCGAAAATACTATAGCTAAACCTCTATACCTAAACCTGCAACGGAGTCTTGGGTGTATCAAACCGTTTGCCCACAAGGGGAGCCAACTTCTCCAAATCCTGCAGTAAATTGGCAAATTGGTCAGGGAACAGGGATTGCACACCATCTCCGGTCATTGAATTGTCCGGGTCTGTATGCATCTCAATAATTAAACCATCTGCCCCGGCGGCTACGGAGGCCTTCGTCATCGGTTCTACCAATTCGCGCCGGCCCGTGCCATGGCTTGGATCAGAGATCACCGGCAGATGGCTTAGGCTTTGCAGCACAGGGATAGCCGAAAGATCCAGCGTGTTGCGTGTGTAAGTCTCAAACGTACGAATCCCGCGCTCACACAGCATTACATTCGGATTCCCTCCGGCCAGAATATATTCCGCCGCATTGAGGAACTCATCATAGGTAGCGCTGAAGCCGCGTTTCAGCAACACGGGCTTGCCACAAGTCCCCAGCTTGCGCAGCAAATCGAAGTTCTGCATATTGCGCGTCCCGATTTGCAGGATATCTGCGTATTCTGCGCATACATCAACATACTCGGGTGTCATGACCTCGGTAATGGTCAGCAAGCCATGTTTCTTGCCTGCTTCCGCCATCATGATGAGTCCTTCTACACCCACCCCTTGGAAGCTGTACGGTCCCGTACGGGGCTTAAAGGCGCCACCACGCAATATTTGCCCGCCGGCCGCCTTGACCAGCTTGGCAATCTCGTCAATTTGCTCTGGGGATTCTACCGCACAAGGTCCTCCCATCACTACCAGGTCACCGCCGCCAATCTTGACATCACCGATGGAAATGACTGTATTCTCCGGATGGAAGTCCCGGCTAGCCAATTTATAAGATTTAGAAATTTTTATGACATTTTCAACGCCCTGCATTTGACGCAAGTGCTCGGCCAGCTTGGGCTCTATTGATCCGATCAGGCCAATGACCGTATGGTCCTTTCCTCGCGATACATGAGCTTGCAGGCCTTCCTTCTCGATAACCCCGATAATTTCCTGCACACGCTCCTCTGGCGTTTGGTTGGAAGTAATGACGATCATCACATCTTCATCCTCTCTGATTTATAAATTGAGGCCTAAAACGATAACGTTAAATAGCATTTTCAATATTGTGCTCACGTTATTTTAAATTTAAATGCTTTTTCACTTAGACGCTTGTTCGCTTTTAAGCTTTTATTCATTAAAGTAAATATAACGAATCTTCCCTCTCCCGTCAAGACTAAAAAGTCCGACCTCCCCTGAGAAAAAAAGAGACTGGGGAATCATTCCCCAGCCTCTTCTACAATTTATAGTGCTAAATCACCTTAAAGCCTACCGTCCCACAAACTCCTGAGCCCAGTAACCGTTATAATAGCCCACGCCGATCAAGTTATAATTAGCATTCAATATGTTCGCACGGTGGCCTTCGCTGTTCATCCAGGCCGTAACTACTTCTGACGGACTCTTCTGTCCCATGGCGATATTTTCACCCGCATAGCTATACGGAATGTCAAAGCTCGTCATCATGTCAAAGGGGGAGCCATATACAGGCGAGGTGTGGCTGAAGTATTGATTGTCATTCATATCCTTGGCTTTCGCCAAAGCCATCCCGTTCAGGGCAGTATCGCCCGACAATGGGGCAAGCCCTTGCTTGGCCCGCTCTTGATTGACAAGCGTAATAACCTCAGTAGCAAATTGGGATTTCTCCCCCGCCTCTGCTTGCGTATTATTTACCGGAGCAGGAGCAGGCTGATCAGGCACTTGTCCAGGAACATTGCCATTCTGCGTATCGTCACTAATTGGCTCAGCATCCTTAACATTATCCTCAGACGCTTGCGGTTGCCCATAAGATACCCAAGGCAGCCAGTAGTTAACATTGGCCCAAGGACTTGAGTCTAAGCTTGTATATAAAGTATGAGTGCTATATATTTTTACCGTCTGGGTCTCCGACTTAGCCGCCGCTGAGACCGAGGCCGGCATAAGAATGGCTGCTGCCAATAAAGCCGTTGTCCCGCCCATCATCCATCTTCTCCATCGTATGGATTGATTCATGTGGTCATCTCCTTGATTATGTTGTTTGGTTAGGTTACACTTTTGTAACCTTTCCTCAAGAAGCATAACATGAATGTCCACGAGATGGAGCCCCGCAAATGTTGGAAATTAGTTTTCTTTACTCTTAGCCCCTACCTTCACCGGAGGCAACAGCTTTTTCATATTTATCGTACGTACAATTTCCCAGGTTGACGCATCATCAGGATCATATTGCTCCAGATACTGAATGACTTCCTTCGTAATTGGCGTAGGTGTGGATGCCCCCGAGGTCACAGCTACCTTCTGAACTCCTTCCAACCATTCCCGCTTAAGCTCCCCTAAGTCGGCAATCCGGTATGCCGTCACTCCGGCAATTTCTTCCGACACTTGAGCCAAGCGATTGGAGTTATTGCTCCGGGGATCTCCGACAACGATAACCAGGTCGGCCTCTCCCGCCTGCTCGGCAACCGCTTGCTGCCGCACCTGAGTAGCCAAGCATATCTCATTGTGAACCTCGGCACCTGGGTATTTCTCCAGCAGCTTCTTCATAATGTGCTTGATATCCCACTGACTCATCGTCGTTTGGTTCGTAATCACAAGCCTGCTGGTCGTAAGGTGCAGCTCTTCAATTTCCTCTTCCTTCTCGATCAGATGCACCTTGTCTGGAGCCACACCCACGGCGCCTTCCGGTTCAGGGTGCCCCTTCTTGCCGATATAGATAATTTCGTAGCCTTCCGCCACCTTCTCTTTGATCAGCACATGCGTCTTTGTTACGTCCGGACAAGTTGCATCCACCGTCGTGAGTCCCTTGTCCCGGGCCAGCTTGCGAACCTCAGGCGAGACACCATGGGCGGTAAAAATGACCGTTCCCTTCTCCACCTGACTTAATATTTCCAGCCGGTTAGGACCATCCAGCGTGATGATGCCCTCATCCTCAAACGAAGTAGTAACATGGCTGTTATGCACAATCATGCCCAGTATATATATTGGCCGCGGCAGATCGAGATTTTTGGCAGCTTGCCTGGCCAGAACCATAGCATCCACAACTCCATAGCAATAACCGCGCGGCGAAATTTTCAAAACTTCCATACTGTTATATCCCTGCTTTCTCGTCCCCTGAATTTCCTGACGGAGAGGACCCTTCTATTATAGCTCATTCCGGCAGGGCATTAAAGGACGCAGGCAACCAAATGAGGAAGGTCGTGCCTTCTCCACGCTTGGTCATCACCTCCACAGACCCTTCATGCTCATCAATAATCCACTTGGCAATCGACAACCCCAGACCTGTGCCCTGGATAACACCTCGAGACGGATCTGCACGATAGAAGCGCTCAAAGATATGCGGCACTTCACTACGGTCCATACCGATTCCTGTATCCGCCACACGAATACCTACCTGATTATCCACTCTGACCGCATCCAGCTCTACCCTTCCAGTCTCCGTATATTTGAACGCATTTTCAATGAAAATAAACAACATTTGCTGCAAATAGTCCTTGCTGCCATGGATCATGGCTCCGTCAAGCGCACTCAAATCCCCAGGCACCCACTCTGCCTTTCGTGGCAAAAACTGCGCTCTCCGCACCACCTCTTCAACCACAGGCTTGAACAGCAGCGGTTCCTTGTTCAGCGTCTGCCCGGCATCCGCCCGGGCCAGGGACAGCATATCATTGATCAGGCGACTCATTCGCTCCGATTCAGCGGCGATATCATCAACCGCTTCCAGTGAAAAGTTCTTCACCTGCTCGTCCTCGGCTGGCTCCAGGCTGCCCAGATCCCGATTCCACATCCGCTTGAGCAAATCAACATTGCCCCGAATAGTCGTAAGCGGGGTTCTCAATTCATGAGAAGCATCTGACACAAAGCGACGTTGCGTTGAATAAGCTTCATCAAGCTCCCGGTAGAAGCCCTCGGTACGTTCCAGCATATGATTGATCGTGCCAATCATCCGCCCGATTTCATCATTTGGTCCGTCGTAGTCAATACGGACACTAAGATCATTGCCTGTCTGAATACCATTTGCCGCTTCAATAATTTTGCCGATAGGGGCCATTGATTTATGAGCAAGGAACAACCCTAGCGTGCTGGCGAAAATTATGGTAATTAACGAACCGAATGACAGCATCGTTTGCATCTGCTTCATCAGTCGATCCTCTGCATTGGTATCCGCAGCCAATTGCAGAAGCCCCACAATTGTATGTGATTCCAGCGTCAAGGCTCGCTCATATAACAGGTAGGAGTTGCCGTTAATCGAAATTCTCTGGAATTTCCCATTAACGATATCCTTCATCTCCGGCACAGGAAATCGGATTTCACGCTCGGTCAATGCCGGAGAGCGGCGAATATTGCTTTTAACATAATTGTTCAGTTGCCAGAAAATTCTGGCATCCTCCAGACGGATGATTTGCTCGGGCTCCAATTGCATATCCCAGCCCTGCGTCAAGGTAATGTTCTGGGTACTGAGAATTTGCTCAGCTTGCTCCACTACTCGCTTTTTCACCTCTTGGTACGTATTTAACCATACCAGCGCGTACAGAGAAGCGCCAAATAGAATCAGCGTGACCGCCAAGATTGCTGTATACCATGCAGTCAGCCGCAGCCGAATCGACATGTCAAGCTTCTCCTCTCAAAATGTAGCCTGCGCCGCGAATCGTTTGAATGATGCGTCTGCCGCCAGATTCCTCCGTTTTTTGGCGTAGCATGGCTATATAGACCTCCAGTACATTCGATTCTCCGCTATAATCATAACCCCATATTTTGTCCATAATTAAATCCCGGGTTAACAGCCGCTTCGGGTTTTGCATAAATAGATGAAGCAGCTCGAATTCCTTAGCTGTTAGCTCCAGACGTTGTCCGCTACGCATAACTTCGCGGGAATCCAGATCCATTACGACATCTTCAAAAATCAGTCTCTGGCTGCTGTTCTCTCCATTGCTTTCCTTCCGGCGCAGCAAGGCCCGTACCCGGGCCAGCAGCTCTTCTAATGCAAATGGCTTCACGAGATAATCATCCGCTCCGGTATCCAGTCCTTTCACCCGGTTCTCCACCTCATCCTTAGCAGTCAGCATGAGCACCGGAACGGTGCTCCCCCCCTCGCGCAGACGGCGACACACCTCAAAGCCGTCAACCTGAGGCATCATGACGTCCAGAATAATCAAGTCCGGATCCTCGCTCAAAATCATGGACAACCCTTCTGCTCCGTTGCGGGCTGTAAACACATCGTATCCCTCAAACGCCAGGCCACGGCGCAGCATGGACGTGATTTTCTCATCATCATCAATCACTAGAATTCCCGATCTCACCCGAATTCTCTCCTTTCTAACCGCTTGATCTTTATCCAAATTGAACTTAGTTTTACATAGTTCTATTCTACCAAAAGAAAACGCTTCGTCCCATCAGGTACAAAAAGACGGCAGGCTTTAAGTGCCTGCCGCCTTTACTCGCCGTTACTGGCGCATTGGCGTCACTTATTGCATGTTGGAGAATTGGTTCCTGTCTCCGATCTTCACATCCAGGTCGATGCTTCGTCCGTCACGCACCACGTTTAGTGTCACCTTCTTACCAACCTGTTGCTGTTGAATGAACTCAATCAGCTTTTCTTTCGTAGCAAACTTTGTTCCGTTCGCTCCGATAATAATATCGTAAGGACGAAGATCAGCGTTGTAGGCCGGTGACTTGAAGACAATATCCGTCACGATCGAGCCTTCCTTCACATCGGTCTCCATTTGCTTGGCTACCTCATCCGTCATTGTCATCAAGGTGGCCCCAATGAACGGTACCGGTTTTTTCGGAATTTCCTGATTATTCTTCAACTGTTCAATCACTTCAGTAACCGTGCTAGTAGGAATGGCAAAGCCAATCCCCTGAGCATCAGAGCTAACGGCAACGTTAATGCCGATGACTTCTCCGTTCAAGTTCAACAGCGGGCCACCGGAGTTACCCGGATTAATCGAAGCATCCGTTTGCAATAAATGCTCATACTCACGATCCTTCTCCCCGTTGTCCCCTGGAATCGTAATATCCCGTTCTTTGGCGCTCAGCACCCCGATTGTTACCGTATGATCGAATCCCTGCGGGTTGCCGATGGCAACAAGCCATTCTCCAACTTGGGTATTATCCGAATTCCCTAATGGAATAGAAGGAAAACTATCGTCGCCTTCAATCTTCAGCACGGCCAGATCAAGCTCATAGCTCTTGCCCAGAACCTTGGCTTCGTAAGGCTTCTCCGTTCCCTGGACTGTCACTTGAACCACGTCGGCATTATGGACCACATGCTCGTTAGTCAGAATATAGCCCGTTTTATCGAAAATAAATCCGGAGCCAATTCCTGTCGGCACTAACTGCCCCGAACCGGAAGAGGAACCCTGGCCATTGTTGCTGCCGTTCCCGTTGCCGCCGAAGCCAAAGATATCATCTCCGAAAAAGTAGCGAGAAAACGGATCATTGCCGTATGGGCTGGTGTTGCTGCGTTGCTTGCTGGCATCGGCAAGCGTTTCAATCTTGACCACCGCCGGCCCCGCCTGATTGACCACATTGGTGACATCCCCTGAATTCGTCATGGGGTAAACCGCAGTGGACGCCCTGTTCCCTGTAGACGAGTTTGTGGTCGATGAAGTGCTCGCTGGTGGGGCAGTCGTCGTAGCCACCTGATCCGGCG
The DNA here is from genome assembly GCF_000374825.1 of Paenibacillus sanguinis 2301083 = DSM 16941. Lineage (GTDB taxonomy): Bacteria > Bacillota > Bacilli > Paenibacillales > Paenibacillaceae > Fontibacillus > Fontibacillus sanguinis. The sequence goes on along the minus strand of NZ_KB895386.1, from coordinate 160,704 downwards.
TAAATAAATTCTGCCGATCAGCAAAGAACATCGCGCAGGTGACGATAAGCATTCCCGCCAGAGCACCGGCAATTACCGAGCCGACCGTGGATCTTCTCGGCGGCTTGTTGTACTGCCAATTCCCGCCGTTCTTTGCGGGAGGCTTGCCTGACCCGTCACCACCACCGGAGCCACCGCCGCTTTCGGAGCCGCGGCGAATCATATCGTAGGATGAAGGAAGCGGCTTGATAGGTTGTGGTCTGGTAATTTCCACTTCCGAAGGCTCGCTGCGTTCATAGGAGTTATCTTGCGCTTCCTCTCGTTCCTCATCCGGCTTGCCATAAGATTGAAAAGGACCGTAGGCGTAATAATATGAAGAGCCGGACTCCGGAGATTGTTGCGACCCTACTTCCACCTCGCTCCCATTCTCTCCAAAAGATTGGCCTGACTTGTTTTTTTGATTATCATCCATGACGTTTGACCTCCTTCCCCCTAACAATTTAGGGGCAACTTGTTTTCTTGTTTTTATTCTGTACCAGAAACCTTAAATACACCTTAAAAACAATTAAAAAGGAGATAAAAGCAAAAAACATGGACACATCAAGGCTTCATTCAACTAGGGATTAACCCAGCCCTGACGATGGGCAAAGATCGCCAGTTGCGTTCGATCCTCCAGTTCACACTTCATCAATAAATTGCTGACATGCGTCTTGACCGTTTTAATGCTGATATGTAGTTCCTCACCAATTTCCTTGTTGCTCTTCCCCTCGGCAATCAGCAATAGCACTTCCTTCTCACGTTCGGTCATGCCAAGCTCATCGCCCTGAACTGTACGTTGACGCAGTCCTCGGGCAAGTGCCTGCGAGACATCGCCCGTCATAACGGGCATTCCACGGAATGCTCCTTGCAGGGCATAGATCAACTCCTCTGCGGATACCGTCTTGAGAACATAGCTAACCGCCCCCGCTTCAACCGTCTGCACCACGAGATCATCTTCCAGAAAGCTGGTCAGGATAACGATCTTCATACCTTGAAATCTGCGCAGGATCTCTCGCGTCGCTTCCGCTCCATTCATGATTGGCATCATCAAATCCATGAGGATAATATCAGGAGGGCCGCCCGGAACCCCTTGCTCCAGTAAATCTACTGCCGCTTGTCCGTCTCCGGCCTCGGCAATGACTTCAAACCCGTCATCCAGCATAAGATACGTTTTCAACCCCATGCGCACCATATCATGGTCATCCACGATCATTACCTTAATCTTGCTCATCGCGGCTTCCTCCTTGATGATCCTCAAATTTGGGAATGTGAGCTCGAATCGTCGTACCCGCGCCGGGCTTGCTGATGATTTCCACATTGCCCCCCAGCTTCTCGGCACGCTCGCCCATCGTCATCAACCCATACGATCCCTGCTTGGGATGCCCGTTTACAAATCCCTGACCATTATCGCTGATACTGAGCACAATTCGATGCGCGCCCTCGCGCAAGGACAAACTGACCATATCCGCTTCGGCATGTTTAACGATATTAGCCATGGCCTCCTGAATAATCAGGAACAATTGATGTTCCTTCGCTTCGGATAGATCTCCCTGAACATCAACATCCTTGATGCCTTTCAGTCCGTTTTGCCGACAATAATCAGGGAACCACTGATCAAGCGCTTCGGCCAGGGTCTTCCCCAACAATTCCATGGGCCGCAACTGGGCAATCAAGGCCCGCATCTGCTTTTGGGCCGTATTGGACATTTGAATCAATTGGCTGATAACCGTGTCCGCCTGGGCGCGATTGAGCTCAAGCACCTTCGGCAAGGAGGAGGCCGACATATGTATGGCGAACAATTGTTGACTGACGGTATCGTGCAAATCCCGAGCCAGTCGTCTCCGTTCCTCCAGCACCGCCTTCTCGGCCTTCTGTTCCTTCTCCACGACCTCCTGCTCGCCCAACTGCTGCAGAAGCTGCATCTTTTTCTCAACCGCTTCGCTCATGTTGTTAAATTCCTGATATACACCGCTGAAGGTCTGATCCGCCATCTCCGGCAAGCGTACAGACAAATTACCCTTCGCTACCTGAAGCATGCTCAAATGCAAAGCATCGATCTTCCGTTGAATGTGCCGCCCGGCAATATACCCGATGATTAGCGACAAAAAGAAGATGCCTGCTATATTATAAACCCAAACGGAAGCATCCTTGACCACGATGATCCCGGTATTGGCTCCGATATAGAAGACAACCGCTGACAAACTGCCTGTCAGTAGAAAATAACAGAGCAGCTCCCATTTCGTATTTTTTAGAATCCGCTGGACAATCATACGCTAACCCACCATATTAACTTTGATATCACCAACAAATACGCTGACGACCAGCTTGACCTTCTTGCTGGCTTCCTCATAATACGGTGATTCGACAGTAAGACTGCTCATAAACCCGCCTTGCTTCTGATTCAACAGCTTTAGGTCGCCAATAAAAGCACTGGACTCTACTATAATTCCGATATCCATATCGTCAGGAACAAAAATCTTCACATCCCCAATAAACGATGAGACGTTAAGGTGTGTTTCACCATAAGGAATTTGCGCTTTCGTCAGGTCAATGACCGTATCGCCAATAAAGTGAGAAATATTCATAGGGGCAAGCTGAAAATAATCCTGTCCTACGCGAACATCCCCAATAAAACCGGATTTCTGGATCACTGGCCCCTGATCTTCTGCAGTATGTCCATAGTAATGACTGGAATCCCCTGATTTCTGCCCTGCTGTCGTTTGCTTCTTTTGGGCCCTTTCCTTCTGCTCCATCTCAGCAAATATGGAATCAAGGGGAGATTCCATCTCGGGATGATAAGCAGGTGGAGCATCAAAAGGGTTAGGTGGTGGCGGCACCTCCGCTTTAGGCTTGCGAGGCTCACGCGACCGTGGCTTTATCAATAGATGTAATCCGCCCGCAATCAAGACCACCGGAATCAAGAAAGGGATCACTTCCCTAGGACTCAATACCGTATACCCCATATTTCGGGCCAGTAAATAACCACCGACTAACACCAGCACCAAAGCGCCGATAAAGCCCCCCCGGCCACTACCACTGTTCACAAATTGGATGAGACCAAAATAAATAAGAATCGCCGGCCAATAAGTTCGGAATAACTCACCGAGGTCGAGATCGACGACACCAAGCAGATTCAGCAAAAAAATCACTCCTGCTCCAATCAGCAGCAGGCTGGTTAATAATCTTCCAAAAAAGCCGTGTTTCATTTGGCTAACCTCCCGTAAACAATCCGTTAATGCCATTTTACTTAAATCCGCAATGGCTGAACAGCGGCGGAGGACGGAATGGCCCTCGGTCTCCAGACGGAGGAGCTGACCCAGGCAAATAAAAGGAGCACCCGTCCAACGGGTGGTTTGCTCTTGGGGTATAACCCCCTGTTGCCAAACTGCGCCTAAAGACGCTAGCCTGACAGCAAATCTGTTCAGGCTCAGTGTTATTTGTCACTTTCACTTACCAGTTAAACTGGTTTTACTTCTTTTTGCTCCTATTGCTGCTAAATGGATCTTCGTATTCTTTTACACTCAGCTTATCTACCGCTTGGTCATGTGCTTCTTGCTCACGAATGTATTTTGCTACGGTCGCCTCATTTAATCCCACGGTGCTTACATAGTACCCTTCAGCCCAAAATTTTCGATTCCCATATTTATACTTTAATTGCGCGTGCTTCTCAAAGATCATTAGCGCACTTTTCCCCTTCAGATATCCCATGAATGCCGATACAGATATTTTGGGTGGTATGGCTACCAACATGTGTACATGGTCAGGCATCATATGCCCTTCTATGATCTCTATTCCCTTGTACTTACATAATCGTTTGAATATTTCGATTAGATCTTTCCTCACTTGATTATAAATCTCTTTCCGTCTATACTTCGGGGTGAATACAATGTGGTATTTGCACATCCATTTGGTGTGCGCTAGACTATAGTTCTTGTTTGCCATCTAAGACCTTTCCTTTCAATTGAGCCTGAACATCTCAATTCTATCGGAATGGTCTTGGTGGTCAAACCCTCGATCCCTCCACCCGCATAGCGGGTGGTTTTTTGTTTCCCACGCTTCGCGTACTCAACTGGCTAAAGCCTAAATAAAAGGAGCACCCGTATCTGGATGCTCCGTGCTCTTGTGCTATAACTATTGTTGTTTGCTTTCAGGAGTCGCTGCATTACGGGAAGCCTTCGCCTTTTGCGTAACGGTCGCGGTGCTTTCCTCAGCAAATTCTGCATTAAACTTCTCGTTAGGTGTTTTGTAACCTGGAGAAGCTGCTTTCTTTTGGTTTTTCATGAGTTTCACCTCCCTGTCGCATAACACGGTGAAATCTTAAAATCACCGCTTTGGTAGCTCCAGTTACCGGGCCACGTAGCTTATTATGCGAACAGGCGAAGAAAAATATGCGACAAAGCGGGCAAAAGATCAAATGGCCTTCTCCCATAAATGCTCCGGGATTTCCTTACCGACTTCCATCGCTTGGCCTAGCTCCTTCAGCATCGCCTCGGTCAGCCTGCCACTGCCCTTGCGAACGATCTGAACCTCCACTTCTTTCTTGCCCCACTCTTTATATACTTGCTTAGTCGTATCAAAATAGAGGTCAATCTTATGTCCACGAATGGCTGAGCCTTTATCAGCCACCACGCCATAGCCATAACCAGGAATGTACAAAATGGTTCCAATCGGAAACAGCTTCAAATCGGCAGCGATAGTAGATACGGTTTTTTTGTCCCGTCGAACCTTCACGCCGGAATACGTAATGCCATATTGCGGATGGCTAGGCTTCTTGCCGGTGGATTCATAACCTGCGGTATAGCCCGTAGCCATGACCTTCACCGTCTCCACCGCTTTCTTCGCCGACGACGCAGGCTTTACCTGTTTGCCTTTATCGGTAGTCATTCCCCACGGTTGAAGCTCTCTGAATAGCTGCTCATTTTGTATGCGAGCTTGCCGTTGCTGTGTCCACTCCGTAAAGCGGCGAGCCTCGCTGTGAGCCTGCGTTTGCTGCGGATGCGGTATATAGCCGGGCAAATCAGCAGCCACCACAACGGCCAGCAAGCCCCCAAGCAAGCCCCATTTGCTAATACTTTGCCTCAAACGAAATTGACGCATGTGAAAACCTCCCCCTTTATTCCGAAGGTTTTCCACATGCGCCAAACTTTATACACTAAAGATGCAGCTCAACAAATCAGCTTTTATTATGAAATGACGTGGTTACGGATCTCTTCTTGCAATGCAGCAATGACCTCAGCCACCGGCTTGGCTCCAAGATCGCCTTCGCCGCGCTTACGAACAGACAACGTGCCGCTGCTTTGCTCGTTTTCGCCAACGACGAACATATATGGAAGCTTCTCCAGCTGAGCTTCCCGGATTTTATAGCCCAGCTTCTCGTTGCGCAGGTCGCTTTCTACACGAATGCCTCCCGCACGCAGTTGATCCTCAACCTCACGAGCATAAGCCTCAAAGTTACCCGATACCGGAATGACCTTGGCCTGAACCGGAGAGAGCCACAACGGCAGATTGCCAGCAAAATTCTCCAGCAAGAAAGCGGTGAAGCGCTCCATAGTACTGATGATCCCGCGGTGAATAACGACCGGACGATGCTTATGACCGTCATCCCCGACATATTCCAGTTCAAACCGCTCTGGCAGCAGGAAGTCCAACTGGCAAGTGGACAACGTTTCTTCCTTGCCAAGGGCTGTCTTGATCTGTACGTCCAGCTTCGGCCCGTAGAACGCAGCTTCACCTTCCGCCTCATAGAATGGCAGTCCAAGGGACTCGACAACCTCGCGTAGCATACGCTGCGACATTTCCCACATTTCGTCATCCGGGAAATACTTCTCGGTATCCGCTGGATCGCGATAGGATAAGCGGAAGCGATATTCCTTGATTCCAAAATCCTCATACACCTGCTGGATCAATTGAATTACGCGGGCAAATTCCTCCTTGATTTGGTCAGGACGACAGAAGATATGCGCGTCGTTAAGCGTCATTGCACGAACCCGGTGCAGCCCGGTGAGGGCCCCGGACATCTCATAACGATGCATCAGGCCCAATTCGCCTACGCGTACCGGCAGGTCACGGTAACTGCGCATCTCGCTCTTATACACCATCATATGGTGGGGACAGTTCATCGGACGCAGAACAAATTCCTCATTATCCAGCACCATCTTCGGGAACATATCCTCCTGATAGTGCTCCCAGTGTCCGGAGGTTTTGTACAGGTCAACATTCCCCATCACCGGAGTATATACATGCTGATATCCCAGTCGTTCCTCGATATCCACAATATAGCGCTCCAGCGTGCGGCGCAAGGTAGCTCCCTTTGGCAGCCAGATCGGCAAGCCTTGACCTACCAGGTTATTGAACGTAAAGAAGTTGAGTTCCTTCCCCAGCTTGCGATGGTCTCTCTTCTTCGCTTCTTCCAGGAAATGCAGATGCTGCTCAAGCTCCGCCTTCTTCATGAACGCTGTGCCATAAATACGTTGCAGCATTTTATTGTTGCTGTTGCCGCGCCAGTAAGCTCCTGCCACGCTTAACAGCTTGAACACCTTGATTTTGCCCGTGGAAGGCACGTGTGGTCCCCGGCACAAGTCGAAAAATTCGCCTTGATCATAGATGGAGATGACGCTATCCTCTGGCAAATCGCGAATCAGCTCCAGCTTATAAGGATCACCAAGCTCTGTGAAGATGGCTACCGCTTCCTCCCGGCTCACTTCCCGGCGAGTAATCGGCAGATTTTCACCGATAATACGTTCCATCTCCTTCTCGATCTTCTGCAAATCCTCAGGATTTAATGGCTGCTCAAGATCCATATCGTAGTAGAAGCCATCCTCAATCACAGGCCCAATGCCCAGCTTGACTTCTTTGTTGCCGTATAAGCGCTTCACAGCCTGAGCCATTAAGTGAGCACTGCTGTGGCGCATGATTTCCAGGCCATCGCTGCTGTCGCCTGTAATAATTTCCACCTTGGCTCCATCCACCAGCTCCGTACTCAAATCCACGGCAACCCCGTTTAGCTTACCTGCCAATGCATTTTTACGCAGGCCGCTGCTGATGGAAGCCGCAACATCCTCCAAGCTGCTGCCTTTGGCGTATTCCCGGACCGAACCATCCGGCAATGAAATAGATACTGTCATTGTCTTCTCCTCCTTGGAATATTGTGTATCCGGAGGCGGACAACAAAAAAAGCCCGTCCCGGAAAGGGACGAGCGTTATATACCCGTGGTTCCACCCTCATTCGGCCTTCCCGCTGCATTTGATACCCACGAGACAGACCCTTATTCGGCATTGAGTAACGGCAATGAACCGGCAATCCCTACTACTGTTAATGATCGTAGAGGTTCGGGAATGCAGCTACAAAGGGGTAAACCAAAAGCGAAACCGAAGGGAATTCCAGCCAAGTTCCCTCTCTCTGAGCTGTTCAAGCATTTTGATTCATGTCTTTGTCAACGCTTTTGAAACATCAACTTCGGAGTAATTATAAGCCTATTCTCCCTAACTCGTCAAGGCAAACAGCTTTACCGCCTAAAAATCCCGGGTCAGAGCAGCTGACTCCAGCTTACGCACTTCTTGATGAAACAGTTGGCAATGCGGACAATGCAGGCATAATTCCACACGCTCTCCAAAGATACGGCTGATCGTTTTGATAATCTGCGCATCCGGCTCCTGCGTATGCAATAATATCCGCTCGGGGGACAATGAGATCAGTGTACTTACGATAACATCCTCCATTTGTATCTCCTGATCAGCAATTCGAGCAACCACACCCCCCGAGTCGGGGACATGAATAGCTGCAAATTGCTCGTTCAGAATTGAAAATTCCGGACCCTGTTTATGCATCAGATGAACGAGCGGTGTCAACGTTTCCTGCAAGCCAACAAAATACTGGAGCAAGCTGATAAATTCCTCATATTGCTGATCATGTAAATAATCATCCGTGGCCAAGTCTATGGCCTCACTCAGCATAGTATCATAAGCCTTAAGCCGAAACGCAGCAAAACCGCTTAATTGAAGCTGTGGACTGGTCAGTAAATAATCGTACAACGCCCTATAAATCAGGGACGTTCGCCGACCCCACTCCCCGTTTTCCGGATGAGCCGCCAGCATGCTCATAACAGCCTCTGCGATGAATTGCTCCTCTTCTCGCGAAGCGAAGCTATATTCCCGTCTCATTATACGTAGCACTCGCTTCGGTTCCTCAACCTCAACCAGATAGTTAGCCAACTCCCGAGCCAGAACATCGATCAAAGGATTACCATCTTGTCCTGCCTCGAACGGAACAGAACTATCCGTTGCCAGAACCGCTTCCAGCCATTCTCCAGAAGCCGTGCCAAAGCTCACGCTTACCCTGAGATCATGCAAATGCTGTAAGCTGCACACAACCTCATGCATCGTATTCTTGAATCGCTCTTCCGCTTCCGCGGAGGCGCAATTGATTCGTACTGAGAAAAAATCCATGAACCTGGCCCCCTTCCGCTTCCTTCTCCAAGTATATGGTGGTGAGGAAACGGATATACAGAAAACCGTCCATGGAATGAAAGGCAGCTTTACCATCAAGCTGCCAGAGTAATATTCAATTTTGCATAATGAAGTCGCGTTCAATGGTGCTTTCTTTATCAAATTTGCGGATTATATCATATCTGGTATTGCGCTGTGCCGGGATTTTCCCCGCCTCACGAATAATGGACAATATAGATTCAATATTCACCTTGTACGTTGCGCCAGCCGACGATACCACATTCTCTTCGATCATCGTGCTGCCAAAATCATTGCAACCGTATTGCAACGAAAGCTTGCCAACCTCTGGTCCCATCGTAACCCATGAGGATTGGAAATTTTTAATATTATCAAGAACGATTCGACTGATGGCTACTGTCTTCAAATAGGACTCCGGCGTTTGGCGCTCAGCCTTAAGATTGGTATTGTCCGGCTGGAACGTCCATGGGATAAAGGCCAGAAAGCCTTCTGATGGATACTTGTTCTGAATGCACTCGTCCTGAGCTTCACGCACCCGGAGCAGATGCAGTGCCCGCTCCTCCATGGACTCACCAAACCCGATCACCATTGTTGCCGTGGTGTTCATTCCGATTTTGTGAGCCGTCTGCATTACATCCATCCAGTCCCGCCAAGAGCCCTTCAATCGGCTGATTTTACGACGTGTACGATCATCCAGAATTTCCGCTCCACCACCTGGCAGTGAATCCAGCCCGGCGGCATGAATTTGGCGCAGTACCTCCTCCAGCGACAGGCCTTCAGACACTTCCTTCATTTTCAAAATTTCGGCTGGGGAGAAGGAATGCATTGTAATGTCTGGAAAGCGTTCCTTGATGGCCTTGAGCAAATCTGTATAATAGCTGAACGGCAAATTCGGATTTGTTCCGCCCTGCATAAGAATCTCTGTTCCGCCAACGTCGATTGTCTCCTGAATCTTCTGGAAGATGACCTCATTAGGCAAAACGTAACCTTCTTCGGAGCCGGGACGACGGTAAAACGCACAGAACCGGCAATAAACATCACAAATATTCGTATAATTGACATTCCGTCCAATGACGAAGGTGGTGATAGGCTCCGGGTGTCTGCGTTCCATCAAAATGTTGGCGGTGTGCCCTATCTTTTCCACTTCATCGGATTCAAACAACCGGATCGTCTCCTCCAGGTCGAGACGCCCTCCTTGAAGCGCTTTGTTCAATATATCGTCAATTGCAGTCATCGGCTTCACTGCCCCCCTTAACACTATAAAGATAAAAATATAAATGGTGAAAATTTAAGATGATAACTCAATCCTAACACAATCGTGGGCAGAAAAACAAAAGAAAAAAAGGCCGCTGGCACGCGACCTTCAGAATTGATGTAACCATCAGCAGTTTTTCAAGGCTTGATCCAGATCGGCAATTAAATCATCGACATCCTCCAGCCCTACCGAAAAGCGCAGCAGTCCGTCGGTGATCCCTCGCTCGGCACGAACCTCAGGTGGCATCGAAGCATGAGACATCATTGCCGGGTAGGAGAGAATACTCTCTACCGCGCCAAGGCTCACCGCTACCAGAGGCAGCTTCACCAGATTCAGCAACTGCTTGGCCCGTTCGCCGGAGCCTACATCAAAGGATATTACAGCACCGTAGCCGCTGGATTGCTGCTCCTGAATAGCCCGGCCCGGATGATTTGGCAGCCCCGGATAAAAGACAGCTTCGATATCCGCGCGGCGGCTCAGCCAATCGGCAAGCTTGCGTGTACTCACTTCGCAATGCGCCATACGTGTCGCCAGGGTTTTCATGCCACGCATAAGCAGCCAGGAATCCTGGGGACCCAATACCGTTCCTAAACCATTTTGCACATACTTGAGTTGTTTGGCCAGTTCTTCTGTTCTTGCCACGGCCAATCCGGCCAGCACGTCGCTGTGACCGCCAAGGAATTTCGTCGCGCTATGCAACACGATATCCGCACCAAGCTCGATGGGACGTTGATAATAAGGAGTCATAAACGTGTTATCAATAATGCTGATCAGTTGATGCTCCCGCGCCCACGCAGCAATGTCGGCAATATCTGTAATTTTCAAGGTTGGATTGGAGGGAGTCTCCATATAGACGGCTTTGGTGTTGGGCTTGATCGCGGCCTTCACTTGTTCTGGCTGCGTCATATCCACAAACGTTGCTTCGATATTCATCCGGCTCAGGATGCTCGTCAAAAGCCGATAGGTGCCACCATAGACATCCTCGGTTACGATGATGTGATCACCCGCCGAGAAGATCATGAAGGTGGAAGATATCGCAGCCATCCCGCTGGCAAAAGCAAAGCCCTGCACCCCGCCCTCCAGCACGGCGATATAATCTTCTAACGCCTGACGCGTCGGGTTGCCGGAACGGCTGTAGTCATATAATGGCGGGTTGAAGATGTCGTGATGATGGAACGTGGAAGCTTGATAAATAGGTACACTGGATGCCCCTGTCTCCTGGTCCACTTCGTTGCCAAAGTGAATCAGTTTCGTTGCGAATTTGGGCTCCTGCCCTTGCCAACCTTGCTCACTCATTAGGCTCGTCCTCCTTCAACTTCTTGACGCGCCGCTTCCAGCGCCGCGCTCAGATCAGCAATCAAATCGTCTACATGCTCAATACCGACGGAGAAGCGCAGCAAGCGGTCGTCAACACCAACAGCCTCACGGATTTCCACAGGAATGTCCGCATGGGTTTGCACGGCCGGATAAGTCATTAAGGACTCTACGCCGCCCAGGCTTTCGGCAAAGGCAATCAGCCGCAGATGGCGCAATACAGGCTCCACATAACGGGCATCCGTCACTTTGAAGGAGAATATCCCTGTATTACCGCTGGATTGTTTGCGTTGCGTTGCATATCCTGGATGGTCTTCCAGACCCGGATAAAATACCTCGGCAATCTGCGGATGCGCCTGCAAATACTTGGCGATTGCCAGCGCATTGCTCTGATGCCGTTCCATCCGCAACGCCAAGGTCTTCATACCTCGCATTAACTGATAGGAGTCGGAGGGACTCAGCACGGCCCCAATCGAATTATGCAGCATTCCGATTTCAGCCGACAATTCCTGTCCCTTCGTTATAATAAGACCGGCCAGCACATCATTATGTCCACCCAAATATTTTGTGGCGCTATGCACAACGATATCGGCGCCAAGCTCCAATGGCCGCTGGAAATAAGGAGTCAACAGCGTGTTGTCGACAATCGTCAGCAGGTTGTTGCTGCGAGCCCACTTGGCCACAGCTTCAAGATCCGTAATCATCATCAAGGGATTAGTTGGTGATTCAATGATAACAGCCTTGGTATTAGGCTGACGAACACTCTCCAGAGCTGTCAGATCATTGGTATCCACGTAAGATGACGTTACGCCATATTTAGACATAATTCGTTCCAGCAAACGATAGGTTCCTCCATACAAGTCCAGCGACACGATGAGGTGGTCCCCTTGGGCAAACAGCATAAATACCGTCTGCAAGGCAGCCATCCCGGAGCTACAGGCAAACCCGGCATCACCGGACTCCAAAGCTGCAGCCGCTTCCTCCAATACTGAGCGGGTCGGACTCTTCGTACGGGCATAATCGAACCCCGTGCTTTGCCCCAGACGAGGATGGCGAAATGCCGTCGCTTGATAAATCGGATAATTAACAGCACCCGTCACCGGCTCTTCCAACGAACCGATTTGTGCCAATATGCTCTCAATGCGCCATTCTTTTCTTTGCTCCCCCACCTGTAATCACTCCTGCCTCAAATTTGATATACAAAGTCCGCCAACTGATCGATGTCATAAGGCGTTTCTTGATACACATAGTAATTTAGCCAATTGGAAAACAAAAGGTTAGCATGTGCACGCCAGGTAGACCTAGGGGCCCGGGAAGGATCATCATTGGGATAATAGTTCACAGGCAGCTCGATCTCCATTCCTTTAGCCACGTCCCGGTCGTATTCCCACTTCAGGGAATCAGGATCGTATTCCGAATGTCCGGTTACGAATATTTGCTTCCCATCCTGGGCGGCCACCAGATAAATGCCCGCCTCCTCGGATTCGGCCAAGATTTTGAGTTCTGGCTGATGTTCGATATCGGAACGCAACACATCGGTATGACGGGAATGTGGAACCTGGAACACCTCGTCAAACCCTCGCAGCAGCTTTACATGAGGAGCGGTAACCGTATGCGAGAACACACCAAAGCATTTCTTCGCCAAGGGCACTTTGCGTACACCATAATGGTGATACAAACCGGCTTGTGCCCCCCAACAGATGTGCATGGTGGAGGTCACATGTGTTTTGGTCCACTCGAAAATCTCCTGCAATTCTGACCAGTAATTGACCTCTTCAAATTCCAGTTGCTCCACCGGCGCTCCAGTCACAATCATTCCGTCGAACCGAAGATTTCTGATCTCCTCAAAGGTCTTGTAGAACATTTCCAAATGCTCCGCAGGCGTGTTCTTTGAAATATGAGAGCCAGGATGCAGCAATACAATTTCTACCTGAAGCGGCGTATTGCCAAGCAACCGCAAAATTTGCGACTCTGTCGTCTCCTTGGTTGGCATCAGATTCAAAATAGCGATGCGCAGAGGGCGAATATCTTGCTGATAAGCCCGGCTCTCGTCCATGACAAAAATATTTTCGCTTGTCAGCACTTCCTTGGCCGGCAAGTGATCCGGTACTTTGATCGGCATGGTCTAAGATCAACTCCTTCTTGTTGTAGCGTACAAATCATATCGTTTGAACGAAGGGGCATAGTAGTACAAGAAATGACCTCTCTCACGGGGGAGAAAGGTCATTACGTATCCGGTATGCGCCTCTCTCATCTCTCAGAAACGGACAAGCCATTACAGCTTGCTCGCTCTGCAAGAATTAGCACCGCTGCGATGGGTTGCATCGCCGGTTGCCGGGTATCATCGGGCTAGTCCCTCCACCTGCTCTTGATAAGATTTCGCTATATTTAATTGGTCTAGAGGAAATATGGCTCAACGCCTACTCCCTGTCATCACTTTAATGTATCAGATAGCATTCCGTCAAGAACCTGGGAGAAAAATCACATTAATGTTTTAGGTTGAAACATGTCATTGGCAGGCGTTATACTAGACAAGTGCCTTGAGAGCCTGGCTGGGCTTTAAGGCAACGCTTAACGCGAACAAAACTGGCAATAGCGAGGTGAAACCGAGGATGGAAGGCGACCCGAGTCCGCAGAGGACTACCCAGGCATTACAATTGCATAGGAAACCGAACCGCTGGGTGCCTGCGGAACGCTTGCGGCACTTTCATTTCCCGGTGTTTGCATAAACGCCTTATTTGGCGTTACCAGGCAGCCAGCCTTCTCTTTCCTATGCTCTAATTAGAGCAAACCCTGACCAAAGTGTCCGGGGAAAGGGAGTGAAAGTTTATGAAAATCCGTCATGTCAAAGCCGGCGTTTTCACTACGGTTGAAAATGTGGAATTAACGACAACCCCACCGGAGGAAGGCTTCTACTGGATTGATGCAGACGTAAGCGATTTGGCACTGCTGCAGCCGCTGTTCTCCTTGCATGATCTGGCTGTAGAGGACTGCCTGACCGAAGAGGAGCAGCGTCCCAAAATTGAAACCTATGATAACCATTACTTTATTGTTGTCAACAGTATTCGGTACGATGACGAGGAAATTTTTCTGCGCGCCTTGAGCCTTTTCCTGGGGCGGCATTATATTATTACGGTAACCAAACAAAAAATTAACGAGCTGCGCGCGGTAAAGCCAATTTTATGGGAGCAAGAGGTGAGCGAGCCTGACCGCTTTCTGTATCTCCTGGTTGACTTGGTTGTTGATAACTACTTTACCGTCGGCGACCGAATCGAAGTCAAGATCGAGAAGCTGGAAGAGGATATTCTGATGCACACCAAACGCTCTCATCTGAACGAAATTATCGGGCTGCGAAGCGAGATTTTGTGGTTAAAGAAAGTGCTTGGTCCGCAAAAGGAAGTCATCAATGTACTTAACAAGAAGGACTTGCGGCTGATTGATGATCAATTACAGAAATATTTTAGCGATATCCATGAGAATGCCGTTAAAATATCCGAGAACTTTGATACATTTCGCGAGCTTGTAGGCAACTTACGTGAAGCTTATCAAGCTGCCATCGCCAACCGCGCCAACGAAATCATGCGTGTTTTTACGGCGATTACGACGATATTCATCCCGCTTACACTGATTACCGGTATTTACGGAATGAACTTTGATAATATGCCTGAGCTGCATTCCCCATATGGATACTTCATTGTCCTGGGCATTATGGCTGTACTGGGCTTAGGCATGTTCTACATTTTCCGGAAACGGGATTGGATTTAAGTGCGAGTTCAAAAAGTCGGGTTTACTGGACCAAAGCTTAGGCTTCCGATGTGCGTTTTTTCAAAACGCTTAAGCCCCGATGAAGCTAGGGACGTAAGTAGCGGAGCTACATGTTTTCGGAGAAGGCGACTTTTTGAACAACCTCTATAAGTAAATAAAGGCCAACGGGGGGGAATAATTGCCTCCTATCGTTGGCCTTTATTTATGATGCATGTTAACCTGCCTGACGAGCGCTCTCCTGATGGTGGCGGTAACGAATGCGGATGAGCCGCAAACGCTCGTATAGCGTATTAACTCCTTCGGCATCAGCAGTATGGTCGCCATACACCTTCTGCAACACCGGCTTCAGCAAGGCGTCGCCCAGCTCCTCGTAAGCCTGCCAGATCGCCTGCCGTTCTCCTTCCGACATCTCCGCAAGCTCCAAACTAACTAGCTGATCGATATTGTAGCCCTCCTTGCCCAGGTCCTCCAGCAGCTCAATAGCTTCTCGACGCTCCAGGCCCGTTCTTTCACAAATATCTGCCAATTTGAGATCAGCAGCCAACGCCTCCAGCACAGCCCGGCGAATCCCGTATTTCTCCATCTCCTCGCGGTATTTGTTTTCCTTCTGCTTGTACATCCAGGAACGAAACACCTCGGCATCCAGTTCCTCATCCACCCAATCCAAAGGAAAGATTCGCGCTTGTTGCTCTTTTCGGGTAATATCCAGCACCTCGGCGCCAAATTCGCTGGCCTTGTTCTGTCCGACGCCAGGCAGTTGGAGCAATTCCTCTTCCGTCTGGGGCAGGAACACGCTGATCATCCGCAACAACCGATTGCTGCCAATCAGATAGGGAGCCTTGCGTTCTGCGGACGCCTTTTTCCTCCGCCAAGCCGCCAGTTTCTCGTACACCGCAGTATTTTCATTGATCTCGCTATAACAAAATAGCTTCTGCGCCGCCAACCCACGTCTGTTGAAGGCCTGCCCTTCATCCCAGATTCCCTCTACAACAGGGTGAAACCCCTCCGCCATCCTGGCTGCCAGACGATGACGATAAATATGAAGCATCTCCGACCAGGAGGCTCCCTCATACCAAAGCTCCTCCTGTTGTCCATCTGCGATGAACTCGTTCCAGCCCATCCGCCATACTCCCTCTTCCTCCCCAATCCAGACCTGGGCTCCTTTCCTCACCACCCCGCCACTCTTCTTCTCCAAGCTGTTCAGAAATACGATTCGCATCCTTCCGCCTCCTTAAAAATGTTCGGTTACGCCAACCAAGCCTATTTGCCCTTCTCCAGGCCAAGAGAATGCAAAAAAAGCACCTCTGTGCGCTAAGCGCAACAGAGGTGCTTCCTCCAGACGTAACCTGATATCCCTAATAATACCACATTCTATTTGGCTGTCAATGCAAAATAGTGCTGCTACTCATCGCTACATTTTCCGGTATAATAGTGACAAACATTCACTCATATCTAAGGAGGCTTAACCGATGAATGCGCCACGTCAAGAACTTGATTTTCTATCCGATAGCACGGAAAGCACCTCAACCCGCTTCGTTACCTTCATCGGCGGTTCGTTAAAACGGTTTGATCTGGCCGTTACAACGACCAACCGTTTCTACGGCAAAAAGCTGGTAGCCGACATACAAAATGGCCGAACCGCTATTCTAGGCACCGATGATCTGGACGAAGAGGGTTATCTCGAACATCTCTTTAGCTTAAATGAAGAAGAAGCTGCTGAGCTCCGCACTTTTCTCTATCAGGTCCTCGGTGAACCCTACTTTACGGATTAATCACCTAGACAACACCAAGCCAGGAGCTGATACTCGCCATTTCCAGCTCCTCAAATTTTGATACAACCAGTGAAGGATTAAGCTCAAAACGGCAAACATCAGCCTCGCAGTTCAATTCTACGTCGCAGCGTATCGTGGCCAGTTGCCGGGATAAATGCAGCATATCCAGATCGGTCTCGATTTTTGTGCGAACCGATTTGGATAGCTGCTCCAGGTTGGCCAAAATGCCTTCAATGGAGCCATATTCCTGCACCAGCTTCAAGGCCGTCTTCTCTCCGATGCCCCGCACACCAGGGTAATTATCGCTTGTATCTCCCATCAGACCCTTCAAATCGATAATTTGCTGTGCAGTCAAGCCCTTCTCTTCCTTCAAAACCTCCGGGGTATACACCATATAGTTGCCATGGCCCTTCTTCATAATGAGGACATGCGTACGTTCGCTAACTAGCTGCAACATATCATGATCTCCCGTCAACACCAGCACATCCATGCCTTCCTGTCCAAAACGGGCAGACAAAGTGCCAATGCAATCATCCGCCTCATAGCCAGGGCAGCTAATGTTAGGTATGCCCAAGCTATCCATAACCTCGCGAATGATGGAGAACTGTGGAATCAGATCTTCCGGCGCCTCTGAGCGATTCCCCTTGTATTCACTGAATTGCTCTGTTCGAAATGTTTTGCTGCCCAGATCCCAGCAACAAGTAATATGGGTTGGTCCAAACCGCTGCACAGCATCCCAGAAATAACGCATAAATCCATATACTGCATTCGTTGGCACTCCCGCCTTCGTCCGCCGGATATAACCGGAGGCCGCCGATGCATAATAGGCCCGGAACATCAAGGCCATCCCATCGACCAACATAATTGTGTCTTTCCCACTCTGTACCACATTCACTTCCGGCCTAGCCACCTTCCTGAACACCTTCGTTTTATCCTTGCCACGTGCTGTTTAACTTTTCACCTCAACCCCAGACTCGCTCGTATTCTTCTTCCTTGAACCCTACCGTCACGAGCGCTTGATCATCCCAAACGATCGGACGTTTAATCAGCATGCCATTCGCAGCGAGAATCGCAAGCTGCTCCGCTTCCATCATCCCGGCCAGCTTATCCTTAAGACCCAGTTCTCTGTATACCTCTCCACTCGTATTAAAGAACTTCTTCAATTCCAGTCCACTCAGTTCTACCAGTTGCTTTAATTCCTCGGCGCTTGGCGGTGTCTCGTGAATAGGACGCAAATCCAGCTCATGCCCCTTGGCCTTCAGCCACTGGATCGCCTTACGGCAAGTACCGCAGCGCGGATAATGGTAAACGATCAATTGGCTCATTCAGTTATCCTCCCTGCTCGATCTATTAAACAGCATGTTCGCCTGTACGCATCAGCTCCTGCAAGCGATGCATATCGTCAGGCAATTCTACTTGAAACACCAGGTCCTCTCCGGTTAAAGGATGGCGAAAGCCCAGTTCAGAAGCATGCAGAGCATGTCTGCCTATCGCCTCGTTCCAGTCCTGATTGGTTGGCAACGCAGAGATATCCCCATGCTCCAACGCCGGCTTTTGAGGAAGGCCATAGAACTTGTCCCCAATCAGCGGATGCCCGAACTCCGCCATATGAACTCTAATCTGATGGGTTCGGCCTGTGCCTAAACGCAATTCTACTCGCGCCCCTTGTCCATAACACTGCACAACCTTGTAGAAGGTTAACGCCGGATAGCCCGAAGGCGTCACAATTCGACGATGGGGCTCAGCCGGATCCCGGTCAATGGGGCCCTCAAGCGTTCCCTCACCAGGAGACGGGCAGCCATGCACCAAAGCCGTGTACTTCTTCAGGACCTTCCCTGCAATCATTTGTTCGGAAATATGCTGATGAACATAAGCATTTTTGGCGATGGCAAGCAGTCCGCTGGTCTCTTGGTCCAGCCGATGCACCGGGCGGAAGCGAAATTGCTCACCCTTCTCCTGCCAGTAATGCACCACCCCATTAGCCAGCGTGCCTGTATAATGACCATGTGTTGGATGGACAATAATCCCGGAGGCTTTATTAACGACCAACAAAGCCGCATCCTCGTAAATGATATCAAACGGAATAGGCTCAGGCAGGATATCGTTGGAGCTTTCCTTCTCCAGAGATATACTCACCATATCTCCGGCCTTAACCATCACACTGATGAACACACGCTCTCCGTTCAACTCAACTCCGCGTTCTGTCAACTTGATACGTGACATCAGCTTGCGAGAAACCCCAAGCCGCCTCTGCAATACGCTCTTGACCGTCCACCCTTGTTCAGCCTCGGTGACAAGGTAAGTGATCGGCTCGTAATATTCACTCATGATTTATTGCCAAACACCTTCCGGCTCCGCAAATACTCGACATCCGCCACTTGTGCAAGGCGATTCGCTGTACGAGCAGCCGCAAAGAAATAATCGGACAGGCGGTTCAAATATTTCAAAGCTTCCCGGTTAAGCTCCTTGCTGTGGCTCAGTGTAATAGCCCGGCGTTCTGCCCGGCGACACACGGTCCGGCAAACATGCAGGGCAGATGCAAGCGGCGTTCCGCCAGGGATAATAAACTTCTCAAGCGGGGGATTCTCTGCCTGATGCTGATCAATCCAGGTCTCCAAGCGTTCGATAGGCTCCCCTGTCATCTTGTAGCGCCGACTGTCGGACAGCTTGACGAAAGCAAGGTCTGAGCCACAATCGAACAGTTCCTGTTGGATTTGCAGCAGTTCCTCTCGAAGACCGATAAATGGTTCTTCATAAATCAGACTGCAAGCCTGGCCTACGAAACAATTCAACTCATCGATTGAGCCATAAGCCTCCACCTGTGCATCATCTTTATCAACTCTACCTCCGATGACCGAGGTTTGACCCTGATCACCGGTACGTGTATAGATGGCCATTTGTGATTCCTCCTATTTGCATCCTATCGTTCCATTTTATCATAAAACCTCGTCCCGCTGGATAGGAGCCCGCCCGATCGCCATGTCCCCTTCATATGAAGAAGGAGACCGATTTACGGCCTCCTTCTTCAACAAATTCATATAAAATGATCATTTATTCTTTTGGGATACTCGCATAAACTCATTTATTTTCAGATCCAGCAAGCTGCTGATTTCTATAACAATATCCGAGGTAAAAGAGTTCTCCTGCAGAAACAGCTTCTCCATCTTACTGCGCAGCAGGTATATCTCTTCCTCTAGCGTGACAGCATGTGGTGAATTGGGGTCATTTGCTCCATCCATCCATAAATTCGGTTCATGTCCTTCAGCGATTAAAAAGTTATTGAATGGCAGGTTGTATCCACCACAACGCAAAGAAATCCCTCCCTGAGAAACTAAAGCTTCTTCCAAAATCGAATTATACCATGTTAATCAATGAATAATCAATTAGAAAATGAAAGAATTGTTAATAAGCTCCATTTCCCGGCAGTGTATTCCTTTTATCCCTGCTTTAATCGATGGACAAACTCACCCATGCGTTGCAAAGCTTCGCTTAGCTGATTGACCCCTGTTGCATAGGAGCAACGTAAAAATCCTTCTCCTCCTGCTCCAAACACATTGCCCGGGACCGCTGCTACTTTAGCTTCAAGCAATAAACGTTGGGCAAATTCCTCCGAGCTCAGGCCGGTCGATGCAATGCTGGGAAAAGCGTAGAATGCCCCTTGCGGTTCATGACATTCCAAGCCGATATCCCGCAACCCCTGGACAACCAGACGGCGACGCTGATTATAGGATTCGATCATGTGATCTTTTTCCTCCAGCCCGTTCTTTAAAGCTTCGAGAGCAGCGACTTGGCCCATCACGGGAGCGCACATTACGGTGTATTGGTGAATCTTAAGCATGGCATAAATCAAATCCGGGTGTCCGCAAGCATAGCCCATACGCCAGCCCGTCATGGCAAATGCTTTGGAGAAGCCGTTGACCAGAATGGTCCGGTCGCGCATCCCCGGAATCGAAGCAAAGCTTACATGCTTTTGCCCATATGTTAATTCCGAATAGATTTCGTCGGAGATGACGATTAAATCATGCTCCTCTACCAGTTTGGCGATAGGCAGCCAATCCTCATAGGTCATAATGCCGCCGGTCGGATTGCTTGGATAGTTCAAGATGAGCACCTTTGATTTGGGTGTAATCCTGGCACGCAAATCCTCAGCCTGCAGCTTGAACTCATCGCGAGCGTAAGTCTCAACTTCGACCGGCACCCCTCCGCCAATGGAAGCGATTGGAGAATATGAAATATAGCAAGGCACAGGGACGAGAATTTCATCACCTGGCTCAATCAAGGCGCGCAAGGCCAAGTCAATAGCTTCGCTGCCCCCCACCGTAACCAGAACTTCATCCTTAGGATTGTATTTTACGTTGTAGCTCGTATATAAATATTCGGCAATGGCCTCACGCAGCTCAGGCGTTCCGGCATTGGATGTATAACTCGTGTAGCCGCGCTCCAGCGAATATACGCAAGCTTCCCGTACATGCCAGGGCGTAATAAAATCAGGTTCACCAACACCAAGTGTAATAATATCCTTGCTGCCGCTGACCAGATCGAAAAAGCGACGAATGCCCGAAGGCTGTATCTCTCTGACCAGTGGAGCCAAATAGGATGACATCGTTTTTTCAGACTGCTCGGCACCTTGTGATTGAATGCTCATCTCATTACTTCCTTTACGGAGAAATCAGCAAGCGGCGGTCTTCTTCCGGGTCCTCAAAGATGATGCCGTCTTGCTTATATTTTTTCAGAATAAAATGCGTCTTTGTGGACAATACCGACTCCAAGGTCGATAGTTTGTCAGAAACAAAGCTTGCGACCTCCTTCAAATTCTGGCCTTCCACCTCGACCAGTAAATCATACGCCCCGGACATCAAATAGACTGATTTCACTTGGGGAAATAAATAAATCCGTTCGGCAATGGCTTCAAAACCACGCCCGCGCTCCGGAGTGATTTGCACTTCAATCAGCGCCGTAACCTTGTCATCATCCAGCTTGCTCGGGTTCATGACCGTCGCATACTTGACGATAATATGGTCCTCTTCCAGTTCCTTAATGGCTTCCGCCACTTCTTCCGTCGTAACGCCCACAAGCGTTGCCAGTAAGTTCGCATCACGGCGGGCATCCTCTTTGAGGAGGTCCAGCAGTTTGAGCTTCAATTCGCTTAGTTGTTTCATCCCTCATCCTCCAGCGATGCTTCCAACAGCCCCAAACCTTTCCGGCAGCCGTCAGAATAATTTAATACTTATATTACATGAATTTATGACATCTGACTAGAAAAACAAGCCATGCCAAGTTAGCTTTTGCAATCCTGGATTTAAAACGCCAAACGAATGGGTATAACCTGCAGGTGATATCCTAGACGCAAAAAGAAGCCTGTCCTTATTGGGACAGGGCTTCTTGGCAGTTGTCACCTTAAGTAAATCGGGATACTTATGGAAGATCAGCGCTCCTCTTCACCGCTAATGACACGCATAAGCGAAAGACGGGCTTCCTCCGTCAGAAAACGGCTAACATGAAAGCAGGCCGTGCATACATACACGTTAAGCTCGGCAGAATCCGCCAGCAACGGCTCTTTCAGCCCGGAGGGCTGTACGGCTCCGAAGCCATGCTCTGCTGTTAATGGCTGCTTGCCGGCATAGAGCATATACTCGCGGCAATGCGGGCATTCAGGCACTTCCTCCTGACTGTCAAGAAGCTTTTCCACACCGGATTCATATTTGAGCAAGTCGCCTCCGGCAGCCGCAAATGCTTCCAGACGATGTATTCCGCCAAGATGGGAAGCCTCATCTTCATCATCCCAGTAGGCATTATCTCCATCATCATTATCTGCAGGATGCAAATGCTTCCGATCGTTGAAGGGATGGTCATCCGCCTCTTCCTCAAAGTCGTTATCCTCTCCAAGGGTAATACTCAGCGTCCGATAGCCCTTAAGCTCATTATGACAATGCGGGCACTCTTCCTCCGGACCAAGCTCTTCGTCCCAGACGATTTCCGTTTGGCACCATGGGCAAATTGTCGTTTCCATCTTTACGTTCATCCCTTCATCAAAAAAATAATCCCTGCAGCCAAAAACAGCACGGCAGCGATATATAATACTCTTATGAGATTTTTCATCCTGCGCTGCCTCCTTGAACCCAACCTAAACCACCCAAGCCCCGATCAAGAAGGACATCGAAACAGAGACTGCCAGCGCTATAAAGCCAACGCTGGTATTTCCATTCGCGATTTCCTCATCAATCTTGAATACCGGCGTCAAAAATTCAAATAACACATAAGCCGCAAGCAGCAGTACCGCTCCCACAGAGGACCAGATCATAAAATCATAAATGGAAGGATGATCCGCCGCATACCGAATAATATTGGACAAGCCGAATATCTTGCCCCCGGTTGCCAGCGACGCTGCCATATTGCCGCGTTTGATTTCTTGCCAGCAACGATATCTCGCCAGCAATTCAAAACAGGAAAGAAAAACGATCAATTCCAACACCGCTACGGAAAAGTAACCGAGCATCAGTCCCAGCGGCTGCTCCAACAATGGATCAATGTTATGGTTCAAGCCCGTCCTCCTCTCTTGCGCTCATGCTTTACTTCAATTCTGCTACGGTAACTCCCGTTCCGCCCTCTCCATAGTTGCCTAAGCGGTAGCTCTTGATATGTTTATGCTTTCGCAAATAATCCGAAATCCCGGTGCGCAGAACTCCTGTTCCTTTTCCGTGGATAATGTAAATTTGACCCAAATTTCCAAGGTAAGCTTCATCGATAAAACGGTCGACTTCAATCAGCGCCTCTTCGAGATTGGAGCCGCGGAGGTCAAGTTCGCTCCGCACCTGATCATCCCGCGTGCGCTTGAGATTGGTCACAGTGCGCTGGACCGGTTTGGGAGCCGCGGCCGCCGAGATTAACTCCATATCATCCAGGCTAACCTTCATTTTCATAATGCCTAGCTGGACCACTGCTTCCTTGCTGCCAGACAGCTCCACGACATGGCCCTTCTGATTGAGGCTGTATACCATCACCTCGTCGCCCGCCTCAATCTGCCTAGGCGTCTTGCCAGTTTTGCGAGTTACCGGGGTCTTCTTCCGCTTCTGCGGTTCGGCATCCTCCAGTTGCTTGCGGGCAGCGATCAGCTTATGCTCCTTGACAGCCGCTCCTTCCTCTTGGGCCAAGCGGCGCAGTTCTGTTATAATCTTCTCCGCTTCCTGACGGGCTTTGGCAATGATGGTCGCCGCCTCGTCCTCCGCCTTCTCGAGTCGCTTATCGCGCTGCTGCTCCAGCTTCTCCAGTTCAGCGGTATGGCGACTGCGCAGAGCTTCCAGCTCCCGCCGCAATTGCTCCGCCGTCTCTCTCTCCTGCTCGGCACCCAAACGGTTCTGCTCCAGGGAGGCAATCATGCTCTCTACCCGCATATCCTCTTCGTCCACTTCCCCCCGGGCGTAGTCCAGAATCGGGGCGGGCAGGCCCAGGCGCTCGGCGATGGCGAAGGCATTGCTTCGACCAGGAACCCCCACCAGCAGCCGATAGGTGGGACTTAGGGTAGCCACATCAAACTCCATACTGGCATTGACAACCCCCTTGCGCTCATAGGCGTATGCCTTCAATTCGCTGTAGTGGGTAGTTGCTACCATTCTGGAACCCATTGTATGAATATGCTCCAGAATAGCTATCGCCAGGGCCGAGCCCTCGGCAGGATCGGTGCCTGCGCCAAGTTCATCAAGCAACACCAGGCTTTTGGGTGTCATTCTCGACAGGATGGAGATGATATTCTTCATATGGCTGGAAAAGGTACTAAGGCTTTGCTCAATGCTCTGCTCATCCCCGATATCCGCATAAATGGCATCGAACACGCAGAGCTGGCTTCCTTCCTCCACCGGAACAAACAATCCGGACATGGCCATCAGGCTAAGCAAACCGATGGTCTTAAGGGTCACCGTTTTCCCGCCTGTATTTGGTCCCGTGACAATGATGGTCGTGTACTGGTTCCCCAGCTCCACATCAATTGGCACAACCTTATCTTGTGCAATGAGGGGATGACGCCCTTTTTTGAGCTTCAGGAAGCCACGGTCGTTCATTCGCGGCAGTGTTCCCTTCATTTCCCGGGCCAATCTGGCTTTGGCAAATATAAAATCCAACTGCCCCAGTACATCGCTATCGTACAGCAGCAGTTCAGCCTGTTCTCCCACAAGTGCTGTCAATTTCTGTAATATGACTTCAATCTCGCGTTCTTCTTTAAGTCTCGTCTCCCGCAGCTTGTTGTTCATCGCTACAATCGATTCCGGCTCAATGAACAGCGTGGCTCCCGAGCCGGACTGGTCATGTACAATACCCCCGAAATGAGAGCGGTATTCCGCCTTAACCGGAATCACAAAGCGATCGCCACGAATAGTGATTAATTGATCCTGCAACATTTTAGCTACGCTGGAGGAACGAATCATCGTATCCAGCTTCTCTCTGATCCGCACTTCTCCCCCACGCAACTCGCGGCGAATCCGGGCCAATTCAGAGCTGGCGGAATCCTGTACCTCAGCGTTATCATCAATGCAACGCTTGATGGCTTCTTCCAGCGCCTTCTGATCGCTAAGAGCCTCGCTGAGCGTCGCTAACAGCTCCAGCACATGCTCCTCATGCATCGCTGCCATGTATCGCTTGATTCGACGCGAGCCTTCCAGCGTTGTGGCAATCCCCAACAGCTCATGGGGATTTAGTGTTCCGCCAATCCGCGCCCGCTTGACCGCCGGCGTAATATCTACGATACCGCCAAAGCTAGGCGCTCCTTTAAGACGATCCGCCTTAAATGCTTCATCGGTGGCCTGAAGCATGCGCTTGACATCCCCCAGATCGCTGACGGGAAGCAAAGCTTCAGCCGCTTGCTTGCCGATAGGCGTTTGAGAAAAATGAACCAATTGATCTATAATTTTTCGATATTCCATTGTTTTTAAAATTTTCTCGTCCAAGAACGTTCACGACTCCCCTCAAACTATGCTTTTATTATAACGAAACCATTCATTTTTCGCCATTTGCCCCCTGCACACATAAGAACACGTTTCATGGAACATGCTAATTGTGTAATAGCCAGTGTACACATTTTCCAAAGAAGGAGGCTATGTACATGAATTTTCTAGGACATGTCGTAAGGTTTATCGTTTCCGCCCTAGTTCTGCTTGTTGTAGGGTGGCTTGTACCGCAATTTAATATCGGCGGTTTTGGCAGCGCCCTGTTGCTCTCTTTGGTCATTGCTCTTTTGGGCTGGGCTGTTGAAGGCATCTTCGGGAGAAGGGTCAACCCCTTTGGACGGGGAATCGTCGGCTTTCTTACAAGCGCACTTGTGATCTGGCTTGCCCAGTTCATCATTGCCGGCGTATCCGTCTCACTCATCGGCGCTCTGCTGGCCGCATTGGTCATCGGTATCATCGACCTGTTCATTCCTGTGGCAACCCCTTTTGACGCAGGGAGAGAAAGATCGACCCGATAATCAAGTACGACTGCTTAGAGCAAAAAGGCTTTCCTCTCGTTTCATACGGAGTAGGGGGCCTTTTTGTCTCATACATAACTCCGCTTATTAGGATGTTCAACAATTAGTCAAACCTGTTCAATATGCTTGCTGTATGGTTTCTACCACCATTGTTGAATAGGAAGATCAAACAGAGCCCGCGGCACCTAGCCGGGGCTCTGGATCGTTCAATCAGGTTTGGTCCTGCTCAATCAACTCAATCCATTCGTTAAATTCCGTTTGCAGCTTGGCGTAATCGTTCTTCAAGCGCTGATATTCCTCTTCCTGCTTGGCCATCTTCTCACGCTCGTTCTCCCGCTCCAGTTGCATCAACCGATATTCATGCGAGACAACCTCATAGCTGTCGGTCACTTGCTGCAATTGCTCAGCAAGCTGCTGCTTTTGTTCCTTCAACGACTCCACGTCCTGTACCAGAGTCAAGGCCTGCTCGCTGCCTGCTGCACTCTCCTGCTGCCATTCATCAAGCTGCCGTTGCATTTCACTTTCCTTCTCGCGCCAGGAGTTTAGCTCACGCTCAGCGGAAGCCCATTGCTTCTTCCACACCAGCTCTCGTTCCTCAGCGGCCAACTTGAACTGCTCCAGTTCCTCTGCCAAATCCGCCGCTTCCTTGCGTTCGCTCTCCAGTTCTTGGATGCGATCTTGCCACCCATCCAACTCTTCCTTCAAACGCCGCATCTCTTCTGCCGCAGATCTGGCAGAGAGCATGGCGCTCTCGCGCTCTCGATCTCCCTGCTCCAGCTTCAAGCGCAACGCATCCAATTCACCTGCCAGAGCAGCCGCCTTGCCCTGCTCGGCCTTTAGCCTGCTGACCGTTTTCTCAAACTCGATGTTCTGCGCTTGGAGCTGCTCGGACAGTTGCTCGTTGCGCCCTTCGGCATCCAGCAAATTGATTTCCAGTCCGCTAAGCTCCTCATTTCTCTTCTCCGCCAGCTTCTGCCAGGATTTCTCGTTTTGTACCGCTGCTGCTACTTCAGAACGGAGCTTATCCTTCAGGCTTTTGGCTTCCTGCAATTGCTGCTGCAATTGCTTGGCCTTCGCTTCCGCACCAAAGAGCCTATCCTGAAGCTCCTTGGATTGCTGTTCCAGCTTGCTGCTATGGTGTTGTGCCCGCTGTTCTGCGGTCTTTGCTGCTTGCTCACTGCGTATCGCCTCCTGAAGCTGTTGCTGAAGCTTGGCTCCCGCTTCCTTCTCCTTGGAGGTTTGCTGCTCCGCTTGGCGCAGCTTGGCTTGCAGCTGGGAATTGCTATTCCGCTGCTCGCCAAGCTGGCGCTCCAATTCCTGCACCCGGCTGCGAAGCTTGCCAGCATCGCCTTCCTGAACTTGCAACGAAGCCTCAAGCTTCTCCTTTTGCTCGGCGAGTTGCTTTCGCTCATCCTTTAGCTTCTGATGTTCTTCCTGAAGTGCCTTGTACATCTCCTCCTGCTTGGCTTGCAGGCTTTGAAGAACCCCGTTCTCCTGGTCCACAACCGCCTTTTCTTGCTTCATACTCTGCAATTCGGCTTGCACTTGCTCCACCTTGATGGCTTCCTCAGCCATTCGCACGGCAGCCAATACAGCCAGACGGGGGGTATCCAAATGAGTGTATACTTGAGAGATGCTGCGCATATGTTCATCAACGCGGCGTGCAACCTGCTTCATGTACTCCGCGCTGCTGCCGACGATTTTATAAGAATTTCCATAGATTTCTACGTTCACGCTAATTCGGCCTGGGTTACTCAAAGCTTTGTGCCTCCTTTGTTCCTCATATGTCGTCTCCTGATGTCTGATCATACACAAAAGTCACATCGAATCGGTTATCTTACTTTGATTCGATGTGACTTTGCCCAATTCCTGCTATTTTCTAAGCTCAGCCGCAAAAGTTTGCGACAAACGATCCACGACCTGATTATGGACTGTCGTCACCTCTTCATCCGTCAGCGTCCGTTCCTTATCGCGGTAGACCAGGGACAAGGCTACGCTCTTCTTGCCTTCGCCCAGTTTGGACCCGGTAAATACGTCAAATACTTGTACCGACTCCAACCATTCTCCTCCAGTCTCGTGAATAGCAGCAATGAGGGCTCCAGCTTCCACCTCAGTGTCCACCACAACTGCAATATCGCGTTGCATCGCCGGATAACGTGGCAATTCGTGGTAAGCCACAGCTTCCCCGGCCTCAAGAAACAATGGTCCCAGCAGTATTTCTGCTGTATAAGTATCCTCGAGATCCATCTCACGCTGCACCTCAGGATGAAGTTGCCCCAGCGAACCCAGCTTCTGCTTGCCTTTCGGGCCATTTAAATAAACGGAAGCCGAGCGTCCCGGATGAAAGCCCTTGGGCTGATCCGCCTCATAAGATATTTGCTCTTCCAGCCCCAAATAAGCAAAGAGACTTTCGAGCGCTCCCTTCAGATCAAAGAAATCAACCTTCTCTGCCGTCATATTCCAACGTTTCTCTGTACGCTCGCCTGTTAATAGCAGGCCAAGCACCGAAAATTCGTGTGGTTGCCGAGTCAGCTTGTCTTCATCGGATAAGAACACCGTGCCGAACTCGAACAAGGCCAGATTATCCTGCTTGCGATTCCGGTTATAGGCGGCAATCTCCATCATGCCCGGCAACAAGCTTCCCCGCAGTACACTACGTTCCTCACTCATCGGCATGGCCAGACGAATCTCTTGGTCCTCCTTGACGAGTCTCGGGAAGCTGGCGCTTGCCCCTTCACGAATAAAGGAATACCCCATGACCTCTTGCCAGCCACCGTGGACAAGCAGACTGCGCAATGAGCGGCGCAGGCGTTGCGGCTTGGTGTAGCCCCCTGCCGTCGTTACACCTTCAATCATCGTCGTCGGAATCCGGTCGTACCCGTACAATCTCGCTACCTCTTCAATTAAATCAACGTCTCGGGTGATATCTCCCCGCCGCGTTGGAATTTGTACCTTCAGCGCACCCTGCGTCTCCGTCGCAGCAAAATGCAAACGATCGAAAATATTTTTAGCTTCCGTTAAGGAAATGTCTGTACCTAAATAGTCATTGACCTTCTGCAGCGGCAGTTCAATCACCAATTGCTGCGTCTGCCCTTGTACTGCCTCTACGATGCCTTTGCTTACACTGCCACCCGCATGTGCAGACATGAATGCTGCTGCGCGATTCAGTGCCGGAATGACCGCTTCCGGATCAACTTCCTTCTCGAAGCGCTGCGAGGCTTCCGAACGCAAGCCCAGTGTACGGGAGGTTTTGCGAACCGTACCACCATCGAACTTTGCCGACTCCAGGAC
Source organism: Paenibacillus sanguinis 2301083 = DSM 16941 (assembly GCF_000374825.1). Classification (GTDB taxonomy): domain Bacteria; phylum Bacillota; class Bacilli; order Paenibacillales; family Paenibacillaceae; genus Fontibacillus; species Fontibacillus sanguinis. The sequence continues at coordinate 131,372 of NZ_KB895386.1, read as the reverse complement.
GATATTGACGGTTTGCTCCGTAACCTCGGAGTCTTGTCCACCCATCACACCTGCCAATGCAACCGGATGATCCTCTCCATCTACAATAAAGAGGGCTCCGGCTTCCAGCGAACGCTCCTGACCATCCAGGGTCACCAGCTTTTCGCCTGCTCTGGCCTCGCGAACGCCGAGCATTCCGCCGCGAATCCGATCCGCGTCAAAAGCATGCAGAGGCTGCCCATATTCAAGCATTACATAGTTAGTGATGTCAACAATGTTATTAATCGGACGAATGCCTGCCGCCATCAAGCGGTTTTGCATCCATAACGGCGATGTCCCGACCTTGACGCCGGAAATATAGCGCACGGCGTAATGACTGCAGAGCTCGGGAGCAGCAATATGAACCTTGATCTGTTCCCCAGCTTGCTGCGCCGATTCAGTCAGCTCTTGATCCGGCTGCGGCAACTGCACATCACGGCCCAGGATAGCACCTACCTCATAGGCGGCCCCCAACATGCTGAGACAATCGGAGCGGTTTGGCGTCAAATCGAAATCCAGCACTTTATCGTCTAGGCCAAGCAGCGTGGTAATTGGCGTTCCTACTGCCGTGTCCCCAGGCAATACGAGAATACCTTCCTGCAGCTCCTTGGGCAACAGCTTGTCATTCATTCCAAGTTCCTTGGCAGAGCAAATCATGCCTTGCGAAAGAACCCCGCGAAGCTTTGCTTTCTTGATCGCCAAGCCGCCTGGCAGCTTAGCCCCAACCAAGGCCACCGGCACCTTCTGCCCGGCATCCACATTTTTGGCGCCGCAAACGATCTGCAAATCCTCTTCCTGTCCGGCATCGACGGTACATATGTTAAGCTTATCCGCATCGGGATGTTTTTCCTTGCTTTTGACAAAACCAACCACAACTCCTGTTACGCCTTGGTTCCGGTTCTCAACAGAATCAATTTCGATCCCGGAGCGGGTAATTCGCTCAGCCAACTCCTCTATATTGACTTCATCCAGCGAAATATAGTCTGACAACCATTCGGTTGATACTTTCATAGCTGTTCCCCTTCCTTTCTCACAGTAAAATTAAACTCTGGCAAACTGCTGAAGAAACCGCATATCATTATTGAAGAAATAGCGGATATCGTCCACTCCGTATTTGAGCATGGCGATCCGTTCCATTCCCATCCCGAAGGCAAAGCCGCTGTATTCTTCAGGATCATAACCGCTCATCTCCAGCACGCGTGGATGCACCATTCCGCTGCCAAGAATCTCCAGCCAGCCGGACTGCTTGCACACCCGGCATCCGTGGCCACCGCATTTCATACACGTCACATCAACCTCGACACTGGGTTCCGTGAAGGGGAAGAAGCTTGGACGCAGACGAATTTGCGTATCTTGTCCAAACATTTTGCGCGTGAATTCCAGAAGGGTCCCTTTCAGATCACTCATGCGAATTCTTTTACCCACCACCAGACCTTCAATCTGATGAAATTGAAACGAATGGGTCGCATCATCGTCATCCCGCCGGAACACGCGGCCCGGGCAAATCACCTTCACCGGTACCTCGCCCTGCATCGCTTCCATCGTCCGTACTTGCACCGGAGAAGTATGTGTCCGCATGAGCAAATCCTCGGTCAGGTAGAAAGAATCCTGCATATCGCGAGCCGGATGGTTTTTCGGTAAATTCAGCGCCTCGAAATTGTAATAGTCGGTTTCGACCTCCGGCCCCTCGGCAATCCGGTAGCCCATTCCGATAAAAATATCTTCAATCTCCTGGATGACCTGATTCAGAGGATGAACACTTCCCTGCTTGAGAGGGCGTCCTGGCAAAGTTACATCAACCTTCTCCGCCGCCAACCGCGCCTCCGTCTCCTGGCGCTGGAAATAGGACTGCTTCTCTTCGATGACCGCCTCAATAGCGCCGCGCACCTCATTGCCGACCTGACCAATCACCGGGCGCTCCTCCGCACTCAGTCCACCCATTCCCCGCAAAATTTCAGTTAACGCACCTTTTTTACCTAAATATTTGACCCGCAGCTCATTCAAATGCCCCGCATCAGACGTCTCCGCGAGCGCCTTGAGCGCCTCCGTTTTGAGTAGTTCCAGACGTTCTTTCATCAATAGCTCCTCCTAATAAAACAAAATAAAAAAAGGCCTTTCTCCCGTAAGGGACGAAAAGACCGTGGTACCACCCTTGTTAAAACAGCATTGCTTCCGCTATCCCCGGTGGAGCGGCTAGGCATATGACTGCTTTCACTTTAACGAGATAACGGCTCGCAGCCGGTACCCTCTACTACGCCTTTATTCAGGCCAACAAGCGGCCCGCAGCCAGCGGTTCAAGGAACTGCTCCAGAGTGAACTTCGGCAAAGCCGTCTTCCCCGAGAGACGCTCTCAATCAATGACGTCTCTTCCCTGTCAGGAGGCTGTTGCTTACTCTTCTCCATCATTGCATGTAAATCACTATGGTTCTTATACCTTCTTAAAGCATTCAGCCAGCAATCACCTAGCTTTCACTCTGTTATTATAAGCTAAATTCTTCATCATTGGCAAGGCGGGGCATAAATATGGTATCTTTAATCGAGCTAAACATTTAAGCGGCAGTTCAAAAAGTCCTCTTTTGATCACGAAGTGGTTCAAGAGGTACGTTCAACATCGAGTCTTGAATTCATCCGGGCCTTCCGATGCTCACGTACTCAATACGTACGCCCCGCTGCTCAGTCCCTGCTTCATCCAATCTTGAACACACACTTTAAGCTAAAGGAGAACTCAACGATGAACGGCAACGAACGCAAAAATATTAGTCCCGGCTTGACCGTGGATATTGTATTAAAAAAGGACCAGCCTACCGGCAAGCTGACCCGCGGCATCGTCAAGGATATCTTAACTAACTCCCCCAATCACCCTCATGGAATCAAGGTCCGCCTGCAGGACGGGCAAGTTGGGCGAGTAAAACACGTCCATTCCTGACCTTTAGTGACCTGCTTTTTATACCCTAAAAACAATCCTTGATAAGAGCACCGGAAAAAGTTCTTGCAACTCTTTCCGGGAAGTGGTATATTATATTTTGTCTTCGCTAAATTGTTGTTTTCGGGATGTAGCTCAGCTTGGTAGAGCACCTGGTTTGGGACCAGGGGGTCGCATGTTCAAATCGTGTCATCCCGACCATTAGCATATTGCGGGTGTAGTTCAATGGTAGAACTCCAGCCTTCCAAGCTGGTAGCGTGGGTTCGATTCCCATCACCCGCTTCGCTTATTGTAAAAGACGGTGCCCCTCAGTCATCGATAATGACTTGTGGGACACCCTTTTTTTATCCATAATCTAAAAAGACGGGAACTACGCAAATACGCAATCCGCCGTCCAAATCAATTAGCTAACCAGCCGGCTAAGAAACTTTCGTTCCAGCACCTCTGCAGATACCGGTCTACTGAATAAATAGCCTTGTGCTTCATGACATTTCTGAAGCTTCAAAAATTGCAGCTGTGCCTCGTTCTCCACACCTTCGGCGGTAACCTTCAGATTTAAATGATGTGCCATTGTCGTAATCGTGGAAATAATGGCGGCATCATTGCAATCATACATAACCTCCCGCACAAATGCCCGGTCAATCTTCAGGCGGTCAATTGGCAAGCTCTTTAAATAGTAAAGTGAACTATAGCCTGTACCAAAATCGTCTATGCTTATATGTATACCCAGCTTCTTCAACCCATTTAATTGCTCTAACGCCGTTTCAATATCGTAAGTCATGCTCTCCGTCACTTCCAGCTCCAGGTACCGCGGCTCCAGGCCCACCTCGTGCAGAATCGCTCCCACCCGTTCGGCCAAATTATATTGGCGGAACTGCCGCATCGACAAGTTAACAGATACGCTAATCGGCTCATACCCCTCAAGCTGCCACTGTTTGTTGTACTGACAGGCTGTCTTCAATACCCATTCACCTAATGGGACAATCAGACCGCTATCCTCCGCCAACGGAATAAACTCATTAGGTGGCAGTATCCCCCGCTTGGGATGATTCCAGCGAACAAGCGCTTCAATGCCAACCATCCGTCCCGTGTCCAGGCAAATCTGCGGCTGAAATTCCAGAAACAATTCGTCACGCTCCAGTGCCTTCCTCATGTCGTTCTCCAGCTCTACTCGGAGTTGAGTCCGTTGCTTCATAGAAGGGTTATACCGTATAAAATCATGACCTTGCTCTTTGGCTTGCTGTACCGCCATATCAGCATATTGAATCATCTGATCCACAGAATCGCCGTCATCGGGATAGACGGACAAGCCCATGCTCAAGGTAATATGATACTCGGTATCATCGATCAGCACTAACGGATCTACGAAGATAATCAGTTGCTTGGCCCGGGCTTCAAGCGCGTCAATATTCGGCATATCAGGCAGCAGAACCGCAAATTCAGCTTCACCCATTCTATAGATTTGCTCCCGTTCTTGGCACAGCGCCGCCAAACGGCTGCCGAGTTCAGTCAGCAGCTTGTCCCCCGCTCCATATCCTAACGAATCGTTAATCGCCTTGAATCGGTCAATATGGATCACCCCTACCCCGGTTGAGGTATGAGACATTCCCAAAGAATCGCCAATATTCTCTCTCATCTGCCGAAGATTCGGCAACCCGGTTACTTCATCATAATAAGACATACGTTTCATCTGTGCTTCAATCTGCTGTCGACCACGCAGCGGCTCCTCAACCGTCAAGCGATAAGCACCCTTCAATACAATATAATAGGAAATAAACATATAGCACTGTCCAGCCGCCTGAACCAGCCCATACCCCGGTTCCTGCGGCAAAATCAACAATAAATGACCCATAAACATGAATATCATTGCTCTAATAAGCGTCCGCATGGCCGGGGAACGCATTCCCTGCTGACGCTGGCGCAACCACACGGCTACCCCTGATACAATATACAGCAGAATCAACCCAATCAGAACAAGCCATCGGGCCGATTCAGGCCAATTTATTGCAGACGACAAACGAATAATCACAATCATCGCCGCCAAACCAATAATCCCTTGGATGATTGTTGCCTTCTGTTCTGTCCCTATCCTCATGTCCATCATCCTCCAACGGTAGGTTACGTGCGATGCACTGAAAGTACCTAATGCTATCAATTCAACATTTTCCTCTCTTTTCCTGCCTTACCATCTAACTTTGTCGAGAAAAAGGAGAGCCACTCCCCGGCAGCTTCGGATGAAATCATACAAAAAAGAGCCCTCATCCTCCGTAATCAACGGGGATGAGGACTCTTGCATAGCTCAAAAAATTAATTTGCTCAGCTTATTTTTTGGTGCGGACAACGGTTGTTTCCGGAGTTGTCAGCTTGTCATAAAAATCAACGGTCTTGTCTTTGTCGTCCGAAGCCCGAAGCGCCATTGCCGAACGTGGATGCTCATCAAGCGTACCTGTGATCATATAAGGAATCAAGTAACCCCATTCTTCCTTCTCGCGAAGTGGAATTAGCAATTCCTCCAGCACGCTGAGCACTGGACGCAAGTTATAACTCGTATTCTTCAAATGTGTGACCAGCAGCTCTGTAGGACAGTTACCCGCGGCGCGTCCCATCCCGTAAACAGAAGCATCCAGGAGTTCAACGCCAAGGTCGGCTGCAACCAGCGTATTAGAGAAAGCCAGTTGCATGTTGTTGTGCGTATGCACCCCTAGCCGTTTGTCCGGCAAATGGGTCTTGAATTTGTTCACCAGATATTCCATGTCCTTATAATCAAGGCTACCATAAGAATCGACGATATAAACGACGTCAACGACGCTCTGTTTGATCATCCCAAAGGCTTCCAGCAGTTCATGCTCCATTACATTAGACAGTGCCATGATATTAATCGTCGTTTCATAGCCGCGGTCATGGAACAATTGAACCAATTGCAACGCCTTATCCACATCTTTAATGTAGCAAGCTACCCGAATCAAATCGAGTAGGCTTTCGCTTCGCGGCAAAATATCACCTTCGTCTACACGGCCGATATCTACCAGTGCAGACAGCTTTGTTGTTCCTTTCTGAGGAATAACCTTGTGCAGAAAATCATCGTTAAGGAACCGCCAAGGACCTGCCTCATCAGCCCCTTTTAACAATTTAGGGGAGTTTTTATAGCCGATTTCCATATAGTCCACACCTGCTTCATTCAAGCCGGCGTACAATTTTTGGACAAATTCGACGCTGAAATCCCAGTTGTTCACCAGACCACCATCTCGTATGGTGCAATCCACAATCTTGCATTGATTGGCTTTCATCCTTGCATGTTCCTCTCCGTCTTAGTTTACTATTCATCTTACTTGATGCTGCTTCCAAAAGTAAAGGGCGTTCCCGATATGATTTTGTTCACAGTACAGCTTGAAACTGCATGATATATTACTTTTGGGTCTAATTGAGATTGATTCTCAATTAAGTTTACACTTGGTGTTGGAGGTTATCCAGATGATAGTATCCTTAAAAGAGCTAAAACCCAAAGAAAGCGGCATTATCAAAAATATCGGAGCCAGCGGTCCTCTCCGGCGAAGGCTGATGGATATGGGAATTACCCCGGGAGCCACCATTATGATGAAGAAAGTCGCTCCCCTTGGCGATCCGCTGGAGATTCATATTCGCGGTTACGACTTAAGCATACGTAAATCAGAAGCAGACCAAATCACAGTCGAGAAAATAAATTTATAAATGAAGGATGAAGAACGATGGCCTACCGATTTGCATTAGCAGGCAACCCCAATAGCGGCAAGACAACCCTCTTTAATCATTTGACAGGCAACAATGCCCATGTTGGCAATTGGCCTGGCGTCACGGTAGAACGACGCGAGGGAAGATGCAAGAAAAGCAGAGAAAATATCGTAATTATCGACTTGCCCGGAATTTATTCTCTTTCTCCGTATACCGCAGAAGAGATTGTTGCCCGGGATTTTTTGGCTAACGATCAGCCGGACGTCATTATTAATATTGTTGATGCCACCAATATTGAACGCAACTTATATCTGACCACACAACTGCTGGAATTGGGAATTCCCAGCATCATTGCCCTCAATATGATGGATGAAGTGGAGCTTCGCGGAGACCAGATCGACATCGCGGGCTTAGAGCAGCGCCTGGGGGTGCCCATTGTTCCGATTGTAGCCACCAAGCATCAAGGCATCAAGGAATTGCTGGAGAAGGCTGTCGCCTTTCATCATCAATCTCAGACCACTCCTGAAAGTCCGCTCAAGAACACAAAATTGTACGGAGCCATGCAGGAAATCAGCGAGACATTGAAGGCAGGCGGATACGAGAATACCTTATTTCATGCCATCAAGCTGCTGGAGAAGGATGAGAAGATCAAGTCAACGCTGAAGCTCTCCGCTTCTCTGGAGTCCACTATTGATCACATCGTAAACGAGGCTGAACGAGCGGCGGATGGCGAGCTTGAGACGTTGATTGCGGATTTGCGTTATCAGTATATCAGTGATGCCATCTCTCGCCACGTCAAGAAGGGCCTCCGGCCTGGAAAGCTCTCCTTCTCGGATAAAGTGGATAAAATTGTGACCCATCGCATATTAGGACTTCCTATCTTCTTTGCCATTATGTACCTGATTTTTGAGATGGCCGTAGGGTCTATCGGCGCCTTGATCGTCGATCCGTTCGGAGCTCTCGTGACCGAAATTCTGCCAGATGCAGCCTCACGCTTCCTGGAATGGGCAGGTGCCTCCGATGTTATTCAAGGGCTTGTTGTAGGCGGAGTTATTACCGGGGTCGGGAACGTCCTCTCCTTCCTTCCGCAAATCGTTATTCTTTTCTTGTGCCTGTCCGTACTGGAAGACATCGGCTATATGTCCAGAGTAGCGTTCGTTATGGACCGCCTCTTCCGTCATTTTGGTCTTTCAGGGAAAGCCTTCGTACCCCTGTTAATGGGTTATGGCTGCGCAGTCCCCGCCATTATGGCTACGCGTACGCTGGAGGACGAACGAAGCCGCCGCTTAACAATCACCTTGATGCCGTTTATGTCTTGCAGCGCACGGATTCCTGTATATGCTGTATTTGCCGGAGCCTTTTTTGCCGCTCACCGAGGACTCGTCGTCTTCAGCATTTATTTCTTGGGCATTGTCATGGCCATGCTGTCATGCCTGCTGCTCAATCGAACCGTCCTGCGTGGTGAGTCTGCGCCATTTGTCATGGAACTTCCGCCTTACCGCATTCCTACCTTGAAATCAACGGTGTCTCATACTTGGGAGAAGGCCAAAGGATATGTCATCAAGGTCGGAACGATTCTGCTATCCATGACCGTTGTCATTTGGTTCCTCCAAAGCTTCAACTTCTCTTTTCAAATGGTGGATGATCCTTCCCAAAGCATATTCGGCGCCATCGGCAAAGTAATTGCCCCACTCTTCACCTGGAATGGCTTCGGCTTTGTCAAGGATTCGTCAGTCGTTCATTGGCAGATTGGTGCCGCCTTGCTGACAGGCTTGATCGCCAAGGAAGCCGTTGTTAGTACCTTGGGAATTCTCTATATTAATACGGGAACCGAAGAGCTCACAGCCGCCTTGGGTACAGCTTTGCAAGCGCACTTCACACCGCTGGCCGCCTTTTCTGTCATGGTGTTTGTGTTGTTGTATGCTCCATGTGTTGCGGCGATTTCCACAGCGAAGAAAGAATTGGGCTCCTGGAAATGGACTTTGTTCACCGTGGCTTATCAATGCGGCTTAGCCTGGGTAATATCCATGCTGGTTTATCAAGTCGGGCATCTGCTGGGAATCGGCATTGCCTAAATTCATATGTATCCATATCTAAGGAGGGGAATTTTCATGATTGATTACCTGATCATTGCTATCCTGGCCGGAATTATCGGCTTCACCGTATACCGCTATATCAAGCGTCAGAAATCAGGCGGAGGTTGTGCCGGATGCAGCGGCTCCTGCGAGCAATTCAGCTCCTGCTGCGAGCTCCAGAAGCACTCTAAAGCTTCAGAACAACGCCCTTAAACCAAGGAGGACTTCATCATATGCCACTAACTATGCTGCCTCCAGGTCAGGAGGCTATCATACGCGAGTGTAAAGCCTCCGACGCCACTCGCAAGTTTCTCGAAGGTCTTGGTATCGTACCCGGGGCTTCCATTACAGTTGTTAATGAAACGGGTGGCAATCTGATCGTTAACGTCAAGGGCTCGCGGCTGGCCTTAAGCAAGGCTATTGCCGGCCACCTATATATCTCGTTAACTCGCTAGCACAGCAATTGAAGGAAGGCTCCTTGCTCCACGGCCACAGCGGCGGAGCAAGGAGCCCTTTCAATTGGAGTCCCTTTGCTTCAATAATTAGGCTAACGGCAGAGAAATAACAAAGATCGTTCCGGCTCCCTTCAAGCTGTCCACAGATATCGTTCCCCGGTGATTGCGGATAATCCGATAGCTCACCGACAGCCCCAGGCCTGTCCCTTTTTCCTTCGTCGTAAAGAACGGGTCGAAGAGGCGAACCAGCAGCCCCTTGTCCATCCCATTACCATTATCCTGTATGGAGATTTTTACGAATTTCCCATCCATCTCGGCTCCAACATTAATAACTCCCTGATGTTCACCTTCCACTTCGCCGATCGCATCCATCGCATTCTTGATAATATTCAACAGCACTTGCTTAATCTGCTTCACATCAATGGAGACAAACAATTCCTCTGAAGGGGCATGCAGGATCATTTGACAGCCCTTCATAACAGCCTCGCTCTCCGTAAGCAGAACAACCTCCTTCAGTAAAGAGGATACACTCACCGCTGATTTTTGCGGAGCTGACGGCTTGGACGAGTTGAGGAATTCATGAATGATATCGTTGGCCCGGTCGATTTCCGTCAAGATAATACGGGCATATTCATCCTTGCCTAACTCCAAAAGATGCGGACGCAGCAATTGAATAAATCCGCGAATAGCCGTTAACGGGTTGCGAATTTCGTGAGCAATTGCGGCTGATATTTTACCCAGCATCGCCATCTTATCATTTTGATAAGCAGCTTGTTCGATTCTTCTAAAGTCGGAGACATCCTTGACGCTAAGCAAGAAATCTCCGTCCATTTGATCCCCATAGGTAACTGTAATCAACCAGTGCCTCCCGTATTCATCTATTAATTCGTGATATTTCTTTCTGTGAAAAATGGTCTCCCGGTAAATGCGCATAATTCTGCGTTTCTTGAAGGAATTGAGGTGGGGATGCCGAAGCATATGCAGCAAGTTACAGCCAATGAGGGACTGGCGCGGTAGTTCGAGAAGCTTGGCCATTTGAACATTGATGAAGGTTAGAACCCCATCGCTATCAAACAGCATAATGCCGCTGTCCAGGTGCTGGAGCACGTTTTCATACTTGTTCTTGACGAGTTGGGTTGATTGGAATGCTTTGACGGACTGGAGCAGTGTCTCTTGAAATTCACTCAACAAGTTGGTTCCCCCTTTACACAAATGATGTACTTGCCCTTACCGACAACATACGATCACTACCTGAGAAGAACTTTTCCCTAAACCGGCGCACATAAGTAGTAGCTTGTCTATTGATTCTGCTTGCTTTAACGCTAACTGTGCCGTCCCCAAGAGCATCCTGCTTCAATCATAGTAAAGTTTTCCAATTATCGTCAACCAGAGATACTGTCGAAAAAGGTTGGATCAACGCAAAAGAACGATCCTGGTCCTAAAAAAAGAAAATAGCCTTCTTCGCGGAAGACTATTTTGCGGATTTAGCGGTTATTATGCTGTAGTCTGGCTCTGCGACGGCTCATTACAGCCAGCCGCTTCTTAAGCTCATCTTCCCACTTCTCATCGCCGATTTGCTTGGCGACCGACAGCAGATCGAGTGAAATATCAATTTGGCTTTGTACGATAACGAGCGGATCTTCATCCTCCCGGTTGACGCAATTGCCAAAGATCGAATCATCATCCTCCATGACGAAATCCTGAAAGTCGATCTCGGAAACGCCATCACTATGGGCGTACTCAGCTAAAATTTCATATTCATTTTCAACTTTATAATGAACCTCAACCCGATGACATACCGGGCAAAATAAAAGGGGTACATTATGAACTTGCGTACGATAATGCTTTAATGTTCCCTTTGTTCCTAACATACTGGCTCCGCAGCAAAAACTCATTCCCCTTCACCCTTTCCCGCGTTTGGTTCATTCCCCAGTTCGTGTACACAAGTAGGGATGTCATATAATTTATTCGTGGAGCCCTCGGCAAATTCCTGCGGAAATCAATAAAATCACATTTACGTTTACTTTTCCGCCAGCGCACTCAAACCATGCATGCGGGGCAAAAAACCCCCTGCGGGGGCATCGCCCAAACAGGGGGTACTGCTGCTATGTTTATTCAAAGCTCAAAATCGAAATCGACGCTTGTGACTTGTGATGCGGACGATGAGACGCTGCAGGCTCATAGGCCGCCTCTATCCATTCAAATTTTTGTCGCCCGGCTTCCAATTCATAGCGCATAGTCCACCGGATTGCAGCGCCTGCAACACACGAAGCGTCTCATCTACGCTACGTCCCACATCGTTATGGTTAACCACTTGATATTTCAATTCGCCTTCGGGATCGATAATAAACAAGCCGCGAAGAGCAATGCCTTCTTCTTCAATCAGTATGCCGTAATCACGCGCTACGCTCTTCGTAATATCAGAAGCGAGCGGGAAGTTCAACTGGCCAAGACCGCCGCTGTCCCTCGGTGTGTTAATCCATGCTTTGTGGCTATGCTCGGAGTCCACACTGGCACCAAGAATCTCGCAATCCAACTTCTGAAATTCTTCGTATGCCTGGCTCAATGCAGTAATTTCAGTCGGACATACAAAGGTAAAATCAAGTGGATAGAAGAAAAATACCAGCCACTTGCCACGATAATCGGACAGCTTCTTGCGTCCAAATTCCTTACCGTCCCCGGTCACTACCGCCATATCAAAATCCGGTGCGGGTCTTCCAACCAAACGTTCTGCCACTCCAATCCCTCCTTTGCAAACCTGCAATTCACATAGTATCACCGGCTATTTTTAAAGTCAAACAAGCTTTATTTAGACTCACATCGCTTATTTCTTGATGGCGGCAATAATCAGTTCGCCCATCTCCCGGGTACCAATCGCTTTGCTCTTGTCTACAGCAATATCGCCTGTGCGGTGACCCGCATCCAGCACATTCGCTACAGCCGCTTCAATCGCATCCGCAGCATCTTCATACCCGAAGGTCATACGGAACATCAGGGCGACCGACAAAATCGTAGCAATCGGATTCGCCAGGTTCTGTCCAGCGATATCCGGTGCCGAGCCATGGACTGGCTCATAAAGTCCAAAGCTGCCTTCTCCCAGAGAGGCTGAGGACAACATGCCTATCGAACCCGTCAGCATCGCTGCTTCATCGCTGAGAATATCCCCGAACATATTCTCTGTCACAATGACATCGAAGCTGGATGGACGACGCAGCAGTTGCATAGCACAGTTGTCAACAAGTACATGTTCCAGTTCTACCTCGGGGTATTCAGGAGCCACGCGGTTGACAACCTCTCTCCACAGGCGTGAGCTTTCGAGCACATTGGCCTTGTCCACAGAAGCGAGCTTTTTGCGACGTTTGCCCGCAATCTCGAATGCCTGACGCACAATACGCTCAACCTCGGTAACATTGTATGCGCAGGTATCTACCGCCTCTTGACCATACTCCGTTTCACGACGGTATTTCTCACCGAAATAAATGCCGCCTGTAAGCTCACGCACCACGATTAAATCTGTGCCTTCCAGTACTTCCGGTTTGAGTGTTGAAGCATCCTTCAGGCAATCAAAGACGACCGCCGGACGCAGATTCGAGAACAGTCCGAGCGCTTTGCGAATACCTAGCAGACCCGTCTCAGGACGCAGCTCCTTCGGATTGTTATCCCATTTTGGACCACCAACCGCCCCCAGCAGTACAGCATCGGCTTGCTGGCATACCTCAAGCGTGTCCTGCGGCAAGGGTGTCCCTTTCTCATCAATCGCGATGCCCCCGAACAAGGCATGCTCCGTTTCAAAGCGATAACCAAACAATTCCTCTGTGCGCTTTAATACCTTCTCTGCTTCGGCCACTACCTCGGGCCCAATACCGTCGCCCGCAATTATTGCGATTTTTTTCACTTCAGCCATTCCTACCGCTCCCTCTCGTAAACATCATCTTCTTCTGTTTTATCATACGATGTGAGGATTAACAAAGATATAGTATCTATTAGACTAATAGGTTTCTCCTATAAGGGGTAGTTCAAAAAGTCGTCTTCCCAGGACGAAGCAGTTCGAGGAGCAGATTCGACATCGAATCTTGAATTCACCCGGGGGCTTCCGTTGCTCACGTACCCATGCTTCCGAAGTCGTTTTCTAAGAAAACGTGTAGCTCCGCTTCTCAGTCCCTAGCTTCATCAGGGCTCAGGCGGGTTGAAAAAACGCACATCGGAAGCTTAAGCTTCGGTGCTGAAAACCTGACTTTGAACGCGAACAGCTATCTAATTTAAATTCAAAAAAACTCCAAGGCAGGCGTGCTCAGGGACGCCACCTTGGAGTTGCTGTTAAGGCCTATAACTTATTTCTTGATCCAATGCATCAGTTCGCGCAGTTCTTTCCCCACAACCTCGATTGGATGGTTGGCTTCGTTGCGGCGAGTAGCCGTCAGGAACGCACGGTTGGATTGGTTCTCCAGGATAAAGTCGCGAGCGAATTTGCCTTGTTGGATATCCGCAAGCACTTCTTTCATCGCCTTTTTCGTTTCTTCCGTAACGATACGAGGACCTGTTACATAATCGCCATATTCTGCCGTGTTGGAGATCGAATCGCGCATAGTAGCCATGCCGCCTTCATAGATCAGGTCGACGATCAGCTTCATCTCATGCAAGCACTCGAAGTAAGCCATTTCCGGAGCATAGCCGGCTTCGGTCAGGGTTTCAAATCCAGCCTTGATCAAGGCAGTTACGCCTCCGCAAAGTACAGCTTGTTCGCCAAACAGATCGGTTTCGGTTTCTTCACGGAACGAGGTTTCGATAACCCCGGCGCGTGTACAGCCGATACCTTTAGCATAGGCCAAACCAATTTCCTTCGCTTTGCCCGTTGCATCCTGATGGATAGCAATCAGACCAGGCACACCAAAGCCCTCTACGTAAGTACGGCGAACCATGTGGCCCGGTGATTTCGGAGCAACCAGCAATACATCGTTGTCCGGAGAAGGAACAATTTGGCCAAAATGTACGTTAAAGCCGTGTGCAAACAGTAATGCAGCGCCTTTTTTCAGGTTAGGAGCAATCTCGCTATGATAAACTGCAGCTTGTGTCTCGTCCGGCATCAGGATTTGCACCAAGTCTGCACGTTTGGTTGCTTCTGCCACAGGCAATACCTCAAAGCCATCCTCCTTCGCTTTGTTGAAGGATTTACCTTCACGCAGGCCGATGATCACATTCAATCCACTTTCGCGCAGGTTTTGCGCATGGGCATGTCCCTGGCTGCCGTAACCGATAATTGCGATCGTTTTCCCTTTCAATACGCTAAGTTCTGCATCCTGCTCATAGTACAAAGTAACTGCCATTTCTAGTGCCCTCCTAAAATTTGCGGGACAGTCAAGCTGTGCCCTTGATTTGGTATGGTTCCTCCGCCAGATGATGAGCGGGTGTTTCAACGGACCGCCGCCTTGAAGCAATAAAGCCAGCTCCTAACACCTGCGATCCCCTCAAACACCAGCCATCCTGACGGAGGGTAAAAAATAATTCTGCGGTGAACTCACAGATTAACTATACACCTGTTCTGATGTCAAGCGTTACCCCGAATCATGGCTGTTACACCTGTTCTTGATAATTCGCGGATACCATACGGCCGAAGCAGTTCAATCATCGCATCAATCTTCTCCGTATCCCCTACAACCTGTACAATCATGCTGGCCGTCCCGATATCGACAACGGCAGCACGGAAAGTCTCGACAACCCCCATGATCTCAGGACGTTCGGCCGGCTCGGCCTTCACCTTGATCAAGGCAAGCTCACGAGCCACCATCGGCCGCGAACTCAAATTCACCACTTTAATAACGTCAATCAGCTTGTATAGCTGTTTCTCGATTTGTTCGAGCGTCTTGTCGTCGCCTTCCGTGACGATAACCATTCTGGAGAGCCCTTGCTCTTCGGACTGGCCGACGGTAATACTTTCGATATTGAAGCCGCGCCGGCCAAACAAACCTGCTACACGTTGCAGAACACCTGGCTGATCATTAACTAATACGGCAATCGCATGGTTTCTTCTCATCATTCACTGTCCCCCATCAGCATTTGATCAATGGTAGAACCTTGAGGGACCATCGGATATACATTTTCCCCTTTGCTGACTACGAATTCCACCAGCACAGGTCCCGGGGTATCGAGCGCCTCCTGCCAGACACGCTTGGCATCCTCTTTGTTTGTGGCACGCAAGCCTTTAACACCATAGGCCTCAGCCAGCTTCACAAAATCCGGGCTGCCTTCGAGATCGATGTGACTGTAGCGATTGTTGTAAATCAATTCCTGCCACTGCCGAACCATGCCCAGCACCTGGTTGTTAATGACAACCACCTTGACCGGAATATTATTGATAGCACAAATCGCAAGCTCCTGGGCACACATTTGCATCCCGCCGTCACCGTTGATCGAGATAACAAGACGGTCAGGGAAGCCCATTTGGGCGCCGATTGCGGAAGGGAAGCCGAAGCCCATCGTGCCAAGTCCCCCGGAGGTGATCCAGGAACGAGGCTTGTTAAACTTGTAATACTGTGCCGCCCACATTTGGTGCTGCCCCACATCCGTGGAGACAATTGCATCTCCTCCAGTTGTGTCATTCAAAAGTTCAATAACCCATTGCGGCTTGAGCACCTCATCGGAATCCTTGTATTTCAGCGGTTTATCCAGTTTGGACTGGCTGATGTGCGCTCTCCATGCATCCGCCTTATCGGCACGTGCTACCAGCGGGTTCAGCAGCTCCAGCACCGTCTTCACATCCCCGACAATCGGAATGTCCGGATGAATGTTTTTGCCGATTTCAGCAGGATCGATGTCGATATGAACAATCTTCGCTTTCGGAGCGAACCCGTCGAGCTTGCCCGTCACCCGGTCGTCGAACCGGGCCCCGATGTTAATCAGCAGGTCTGCCTCCTGAATGGACTGGTTGGCCGTAAGGGTGCCATGCATCCCCGGCATTCCCATCCATAGCTCATGACCGCTTGGGAAAGCACCTAATCCCAGCAAGGTTGTCGTAATGGGAATTTGTGTCTTGTTCACGAATTCAAACAACTGCTCATGTCCTCCGGAATACACCACGCCGCCCCCGGCGATAATTACCGGCCGCTCGGCTTCCTGAATGGCCGCCGCCAACTTGTCGAGCTGTAACCGGTTCGGTACGACAGTGGGATTATAGCCACGCAGGTTAATCGATTGAACCGGTTCAAAGCGGGCTTTGTTCGCTGATACATCCTTCGGAATATCGATCAGAACCGGACCTTTACGGCCTGTATTTGCGATATGGAACGCTTCGTGAATCACTCTTGGCAAATCTTCAACATCCCGTACCAAGTAACTATGCTTCGTGATCGGCATCGTAATGCCGGTAATGTCCGCCTCCTGGAAAGCATCTGTGCCAATCAGGCTTGACACGACATTGCCTGTAATGACAACAAGCGGTACCGAATCCATGAACGCTGTAGCGATTCCTGTTACGGTGTTGGTTGCCCCTGGGCCGGAGGTAGCGATGCATACGCCAACTTTGCCGGTGGCCCGTGCATAACCATCTGCTGCATGAATGGCTCCCTGCTCATGTCTTGTCAGCAGGTGGTGGAAATCGGTGAATCCATACAACGCATCGTAAATGTACAATACCGCGCCACCCGGATAGCCGAAGACACACTCGACACCTTCCAAAAGCAAACTGCGAAGCAGTATTTCTGAACCCGAAATGACTTCCGGTTTCATCCATTTCTCACGTAATTGTTCTGTAGACCGCACTTCTGGAATTTGCGCGCTCATCAGTCATCCTCCTTCCAAAAGGTAGTTCAAAAAAAGTCCTCTTTTGATCACCGACTTTTTGAACCCTCATTTAAAGCAAATAAAAACAAATCAAAATCAAAAAAACCTTCCGTCCGCCGGAACAGTTTCCTATTCCGAGGGACGAAAGGTTTGATCCTTCGTGGTACCACCCATTTTCACCCGACACTTCGCAATGTCGAGCCTTGACGAGTATAGACGTATGCCGCCCTTACTCGTGGTCCGTAACGCGGGCCTGACGGTTTTCCCTAATAAGCCTTCAGCGCAAGCACTACCGCGGAATGGCTTGCGGCCTTTCAGGAAAACGGCTCCGAGGTGAGCTCGCATTCAAGGGATTTTGGCGGTGGTTTCAGCAAATCCACACACTCTCTGAGCAAAGAGCCCTTAAACCTTCGTCCTCTTCATCGCCGATACATGATATAGTCTTAAAATGTTTAGGAACATTATATGATTAGTTCACACATCGAGTCAATACCCTAATGAATTAAAGTTTTTTCTGCGGAACCCTTTCCTTCCTTGCGAACATATGATAAAGGATAGTGCCCAGACACGCACAGCAAGGAGGAAAAGCAGCGTATGATTCGTTATAGAAGGCCTAAACAAGACGATCCCTTTATCTATGATTTAATCCGGAAAGAGCTTGTCCCCTTCTCTCATATGCCCTCCCATGAAATCGAGACAGCTCTGCGCGAATTGCCTTCACGCATGTCCCGTGGAATATCCCTCGTCTCCTCACCTTATTATGAGGCTGACCCGGTGGGATTCATTCATTTTCTGATTCATGGCGAGCTGCTGTACATTGATATGATGGCCGTCGACTCATCCTGCCAGCGTCAGCGCATCGGCAAAACACTTATGGCCCACGCCGAGAACTTTGCCTTGTCCCGCGGCTGCAAGCGGGCAAAAGTTATGGTGGACCGGAGTAATCCCCGAGCCCACCTGTTTTACCGCAAATTGGGCTACCAAAGGTTGCGTTATATCCAGGCGGCCCAATGCTATGAGCTGGAAAAGACACTCCCCGCCCGTTTCTGAGCAGAACTTACCAGAAGTAGTTGTACCCGCCGTAGCCGGGACCGGGGCCATATGGATAACCACCATAGGGACCTCCGTAACCGCCATAGCCGCCACCAAAGCCGGCATACGGAGCTGTGCCGATTGCCAGCAAGTCGAATAGAACGAGGGGAATGAGTGCCTTGGTCTTCACCTTTTTCCCGGGGGCTTGACGAATAATCAAGCGGTTGCCGCTGATTTTCACCAGTTTGCCTGTCACTACAGTACCATCTTTTTTATAAGCCGTGATCGACTTGCCCAGCCATTTCCCAGCTTCTTTTCTTGTCACCGATTTGCTCATCGCAAACTCCTCCTGTCAGGTTACATCCTATAGCCGTGAACAGTCATCCCTGTCCGAATATTCCAGTCGGCTATGTTGTGTTCAACCTAACCTATTCATAAGTCCCCTCCTATGCTTGCGCCATCGCCTTTGACGGCAAAATCGGGCTTGTCTCCCCGCCGGCTCCGCCCATGCCAAAAAGGGCTCCGTCAGAGACGGAACCCTTAGGTATTAACGTTATTATCGCTTGCCTGGATCGTACGGCTCCCCCAGTGCCGATGGCGCAGAGGAACGTCCTACCGCTCCCACAAGCACGATGATGGTCAGTACATAAGGAATCATAAAGATAAATTCCTGCGGAATACTTCTGGACCATTCGAACAATTGCACATAGTTGCGGATCGCCTGAGAGAACCCGAAAAATACCGCTGCACCAAAGGCGCCCAGTGGATTCCATTTCCCGAAAATCATCGCCGCGATGGCAATAAAGCCTTGCCCCGAAATGGTGTTATGGGCAAATGTGCTGGTGGTAGTCAGCGTAATAGTTGCACCGCCGATGCCTCCCAGCATCCCGCTAAGCAGCACGCCGATATAACGCATCTTGGTCACGTTGACGCCCAGCGTGTCCGCCGCGCTTGGATGCTCGCCCACAGAACGGAGCCGTAGCCCAAACGGCGTCTTGAACAGGACAAAATAAATGACAATCACGAGAATCAAGGCCAGATAAGTTGTCGGGTAGGCATTAAACAAGCCCTCACCGATGATCGGGATATCGCGAAGCCAGGGAATAGGAACTTTCTGAAATACGTTGATCAGCGGCGTTTCCGCTGAGCCGTCGAACAGAAGCTTCACGATATAGACGGTCAAGCCGGCAGCGAGGAAATTGATGACAATCCCACTGATCGTTTGATCCGCTTTGAATGTAATCGTAGCTACTGCATGAATAAGCGCACCAAGCCCTCCCATAATGACGGCAGCCAGTACCCCCACCCATGGAGCGAACGCCCCCAAGCCTGCTTCCTGAGCATAATAGGTGCCTACTCCGGCCGCAAATGCACCGAAGATCATCAAGCCCTCCAGCCCGATATTCACTACACCCGAGCGCTCCGAGAAAATCCCCCCAAGGGCGGTGAAAATAAGAGCCGTCGAGAAGACCAGGGTCGAATTGAGCAGTTGACCAAGTAGTGTTAGCACATCCATCTTACAACACCTTCTCTTTCTTGCGCTTCATAACCAGGGGCTTCAAGATAAGTTTGACAATGCCCTGAGCCGCAATGAAGAATATGATCGAGCCTATGACGATCTTGATCAATTCCGGAGGAACTCCGGCGCCAAAGCTCATACCAGCCGCACCATAAGTCAGGACACCATAGAGAATGGCCCCCAGCACCACGCCAAAGGGATGATTCATGCCCAGCAGCGCTACAGCAATGCCATCAAAGCCATAACCTGGGGAAGCGGCAAAGACGGATTGATAGTGGAATACGCCCAGCACCTCAAAGGTGCCCGCCAGACCCGCGAATACACCGCTAATGAACATAGCTTTGACCACATTACGGCCCACATTCATACCGGCATATTCAGCAGCATTCGGGTTGAGGCCTACAGAGCGCATTTCATAGCCCTGCTTGGTCTTCCACAAATAGATAAAGAAAAATGCCGCAGCCAAAAGCGCGACCAAGGTTCCCCAATGGATTCGCGCATTATTAAATACTTCATTTAGAAATGTCATCGCCGCAGAAGCCTCGATATTCTCCGAACGATTCTGTCCCTTCAACAGAAAGAAATGACGAATAACATAATTCGATAAGTACAGTGCCGTCCAGTTAAGCATAATCGTGGTGATAACCTCGTTGATGCCCCGTTTGGCCTTCAGATAACCTGCGATGGCCGCCCATAAGCCGCCTCCCAGTCCCCCGGCGATCACAGCCAGAGGTACAACCACTGCCGAGGGAAGAGCCGACAAGGAAAGTGATACAGCCGTAGCCGAGGTCATCCCAATCAATACTTGACCGTCAGCACCGATATTAAACATACCGGAACGGAAGGCAAAAGCGACGGCCAAGCCGGTAAAAATCAAGGGGGTAATCTGACGGATCGTTTCCCCGAAATCATAGGGATTGCCAATGACCCTTTGAATCAGCGCACCATATGCTGTCAGCGGGTTATAGCCGCCAATCAGCATAACTACCGCACCGACCAGCAAGCCAAGAATAATGGCCACAAGCGGCAAAATCAGGCTGTCCATGGTGAATATTTTGCGCAATTTATCCAACGCTATGACCTCCCCGTTCCAGGCTTCCCGACATCATCAGGCCAAGCTCCTGATCATTGGTCTCCTGTGGAAGCACCTCACCCACAATACGCCCCTCGTAAATGACCGCGATGCGATCCGATACATTCATAATTTCATCCAGCTCAAAGGAAACGAGCAATACTGCTTTCCCTTGATCGCGCTGCTCAATCAATTGCTTATGAACAAATTCAATCGCTCCCACATCCAGACCACGCGTCGGTTGTGCCGCAATGAGCAGATCCGGATTTTTGTCTATTTCCCGCGCAATAATCGCCTTCTGCTGATTCCCGCCCGACAAGGAGCGCGCTTTCGTCTCGACACTAGGCGTACGAACGTCGAAGGCTTCCACTAGCGCCTTGGCATGCTCGTCAATCGTCTTGTGATCCAGGAAACCACGTTTGCTATAGGGCTCCTTGTAATAGGTTTCCAGGACCATATTTTCGCTCACGGAGAAATCCAGCACTAACCCGTGCTTATGACGGTCCTCAGGAATATGCGAGAGTCCGTTTTCGATGATTTTCCGCGCAGGCAAATTAGCGATTTCCTTGCCCCCAAGTTGAATGGAGCCAGAATCGATTTTACGCAGCCCGGTGATCGCCTCGATCAATTCACTTTGACCATTCCCGTCTACTCCGGCTATGCCAACAATTTCGCCAGCCTTCACGTCCAAATTCAGCCCGTTCAGAACAGATATTCCATGCTTGCCCTTAAGCGTTACCTCTCTTAATTGCAGCACAGGCTGTCCAATCTGCGGTGCTTGCTTGTCCACCTTGAAAGAAACGTCGCGGCCAACCATTTTCTCCGCCAGTTCCTGCGGGTTGGTCTTGTCCGTATCCACCGTATCGATCACCTTGCCGCGACGAATAATCGTCACGCGATCCGAAATATCCATAATTTCTTTCAGCTTGTGGGTAATCAATATAATTGATTTCCCCTCTGCAACCAAACGCTTCATGATTTCCATAAGCTCTTGAATCTCCTGCGGCGTAAGCACCGCGGTAGGTTCATCAAATATAAGTACATCCGCGCCGCGGAACAAAATCTTCATGATCTCGACCCGTTGCTGCATCCCGACAGAAATATCCTGGATTTTAGCGTTCGCATTCACCTGAAAAGCGTATTGCTCTGACAATTTTGCCACTTGGGCAGACGCGGATTTATAGTCGATATTAAAGCCTTTTTTGGGTTCCATGCCAAGAATAATATTCTCGGTTACCGTAAAAGGCTGTACCAGCTTGAAATGCTGGTGAACCATCCCAATTCCAAGCTTGATCGCCTTATTAGGGTTATCGATCGTCACCGGCTTGCCGTTCATCTCAATTGAACCTTCATCGGGTTGATAGAGTCCGAACAGAATGTTCATCAGCGTTGATTTACCCGCACCATTCTCACCGAGCAGGGCATGAATCTCCCCTTTACGCAAAGTCAGGCTAATGGAGTCATTTGCGATTACACCTGGAAAACGCTTTGTGATTTGCTTTAACTCGACCACTGGAGCCTCAGCACTCATGAAATCACCCTCACCATATTGGGATTAACGCAAGCAACAAGGCCAGTTGATCCACTGGCCTTGCCTGCTTGAAACCTTATATTCTACTTTCGACGCAGGTCTGAACTGCACCTGCTAAAAATCATTACTCAGCCGGAACTGTAATTTCCCCGCTGACGATTTTTTGCTTGTACTCTTCTACTTTATCCAGAATTTCCTGGTCTAGGTTTGGATTCTCTTCAGGCAAGCCCACGCCGTCTTCTTTCAGGGTCAGGTTCGTGACTTGTCCACCTTTAAAAGTACCGTCGATTACTTGTTGCGTCACGTTCTTCACCGCAACGTCTACCCGCTTGATCATGGAAGTCAGCGTTACTTCATTACCAAACTCAATGGATTGGTCCTTATCCACGCCAATTACCCAGACTTTATTAGCGCCACCAGCGTTGTTACGTGCCGTTGCTTCGTTAAATACCCCGTTGCCTGTCTGCCCAGCAGCCGGGAATACGATATCCGCGCCGTAATCAAACAGTTGGGCTGCAAGGGACTTACCGATATCAGGTTTGTCATAAGCGGCTGCATAAGTAATTTTCACTTCGGCATCCGGATTCACGGCAGCCACGCCGGCTTCAAAGCCAACTTCAAAGCGTTTAATAACCGGGGTTTCGGTACCACCGATAAAGCCGATTTTATTTGTTTTTGTGGTAAGTCCTGCTACCACTCCAACCAAATATGCCCCTTCATTCTCGGCAAAGGTAACAGACTCTACGTTAGGGGCTTCAACAACGCTGTCGATAATCGCCAGCTTGGCGTTCGGGTTGGCATCAGCCACTTGTTTGGTGGCATCTCCCAAGTCAAAACCGATCGACCAGGTCAGGTCATAGCCATTTTGCACAAACTGGTTAAGATGCGGAACATAGTCCGAGCTCTGATTACTTTGTAAATATTTGTGCTCAATACCTTGCTCTTTGTTCAATGCTTCAAGAGCTTCCCATGCAGATTCGTTGAAGGATTTGTCGTTTACGCCGCCTACGTCGGTGACGAGACCGATTTTAAACTTGGATGCATCAGACGCGGTGTCCCCACCGTTGCCCGCTTGCGTATTGTCGGCATTACCCGTGTTGCCTGTATTGGCCGCTCCACCGTTGTTTGCTGCATTGTTGCCGCATCCCGCCAGAACCAAAGTGAGTGCCAGCACCATAAGTAAAGATAGTTTGAAGGCTTTGTTCATTGCGATTATATCCCCCTTAGAATATTGTGGCCTGTCTAGGTTTCACCACACAGACCGATTATACCTGCAAAATGTGCTAAAATCCATACCTTTAACAACCATTGGTTAAATAATTTTCGGGTTTATTCATTTTAAAACGCTTTCTTTAGACATAAATATCATTCAATGTTCGCTTCATGTAAGCGATGGCTTCTTATCTATATCGTGCCAAGTTTTCTGAAGTTCCATGCCAGAACACCACTAATTACCAAGCAAGAAATACCTGTTTTTCCCACAGTTTCTTATAGGCATCGATTTTGTAAGGGGGGTTTACTCTTCTCTTCCCAAAAAAAGCGCCGTCCCGGTGTCTTACCGGAGACAGCGCCTTGATTAACATCTCACTTAAGCGTTGATCTTTTCCTTCGCAACAGCAGCCAACGAATTAAATGCATTCAGATCATTTACAGCAAGATCTGCCAGCATTTTGCGGTTGATGTTCACTTCAGCCAGCTTCAAGCCATGCATCAGCTTGCTGTAAGATAATCCGTTTATACGAGCCGCAGCATTGATACGTACGATCCACAATCTGCGGAAATCACGTTTCTTCGTGCGACGATCGCGATAAGCGTACAGCAAGGATTTCATCACTTGCTCATTTGCTGTTTTGAAAATGCGGTGTTTGGAACCGAAATAACCTTTAGCCAATTTCAATACTTTTTTATGACGACGACGAACGACGAATCCGCCTTTAACTCTTGCCATTTATAAAACCTCCCAGGTCATTGTGTGTATTTGTCTGATTTCAATTATTTCAGGTTTGCCAATTGTTGCTTCATACGGCTAACGTCACCGGCGTAAGCAACAGGGCTGTTGGCCAAAACACGTTTGCCACGTTTCGACTTATGGGACAGCAAGTGATTGCGGTTCGCTTTGTAACGTCTTACTTTACCGGTTCCGGTAATTTTGAAGCGGCCTTTCAGGCTGCTGTGAGTTTTCATTTTAGGCATTGTACTTCCCCCTCAAAGTTTGTGGACGCCGCTTTCTTTACTATATATAGAAAACAAACGTTAGTTTTTCGGTGCCAAGATCATGATCATACTGCGGCCTTCCAGCTTCGGAAAGCGCTCAACGGCTGATATCTCCGCAACTTCTTCTTTTACGCGATCAAGAATCTTCTTCCCGATATCCGCATGGGTAATTTCCCGTCCGCGGAAGCGAACCGAGCATTTTACCTTGTCGCCGTCTTTCAGAAATTTGACCACATTGCGAAGCTTTGTTTGAAAATCATGTTCCTCGATATTGGCCCGGAACCATACTTCCTTAATATCCACGATCTTCTGATTCTTACGAGCTTCCTTCTCTTTCTTCTGCTGCTCATAGCGGAACTTGCCATAATCCATAATCCGGCAAACCGGCGGTTTGGCCGTCGGCGCAACATTCACCAGATCCAGATTCAAGTCAATAGCCATCTGCAGCGCTTCGCGCAGAGGCGTAATACCGATTTGCTCGCCTTCGGCACCCACCAGACGGACCTCTTTTGCACGAATCTCATCATTGATCATGTGTTCCTTACTGATAATTCTCCACCTCCAGATAGTTCTAAGTCTGCTCTGACCAGGCTTACACACTAAAAAAGGGATACAGACAATCGCCTGCATCCCTCATTGATCGTTAATCATCATGAACATACCATTCACAAATCAACGGATCAAAACCAGCCGACATAAGGTCGATCAGGTGAGAAGCCAGGGCCTCTACTTGCAATCCAAATATCAAAGTCATTCTTGTAACCTTAAACACTATATCACAATCAAGAATAATCGGTCAAGCGACAATTATCCCTGCTTGCTTTGCACTTCTTCCAAACGGACCACCCGCGTATGCTTCGTGTGGCTCCATTGCTTGTTGTTCTGCGTGAAGAAAGCATAAAACGTAATGGGCCACCAGGAAACCAAATAAACCGGGAACAAGATCAGATAAGCATATACCTTCTTGAATTTGATCT
Source organism: Paenibacillus sanguinis 2301083 = DSM 16941 (assembly GCF_000374825.1). GTDB lineage: Bacteria > Bacillota > Bacilli > Paenibacillales > Paenibacillaceae > Fontibacillus > Fontibacillus sanguinis. Next base: position 106,072 of record NZ_KB895386.1, on the reverse strand, counting down.
TCTCCAGAACCATAGCTGCCAAAAAAATAAATACGTTGGCCAATATTGCCACAAAGGAGACCCATAGTGGCAAATAGCCGTAAAGCGTATCAAAATGCGGACCGTTCAGCAAAGCCTGATCCACCCAGATCAAGGCCGTGAGCAGGAAGGTCAACAGCACTACGTATACATTGGCACCGTACAAGGCCATGTCCAGCTTCACTACATTCCGTTCCTTGATGCTCTGCCAGAGCAACGGGAAGAAATAACGACGAGCAACGGTAAAGTGCCCCTGCATCCAGCGCAAGCGCTGACGAGCAGATGCTTTGAACGTAAGCGGCTTCTCATCAAACAGCTTGGCGTTGTAGTTAAAGACCGGGTAGACCCCGCGCTCCACACAACGCATTGTAAATTCCAAATCCTCAACCAGACTCGTTGCGCCCCAACCCATTTCCTTTAACAATTCGGTCTCGAAGCACATGCCCGTACCGCCCAGGAAATTGGCCATCTTCAGGTTTGTCCGGGACAATTGCCACAAACGGTTGCAGTACCAATAGGAGATGCCATAGGAAGCGGTGATCCAGGAGTCCTCAGGGTTCTTGGTATCGATGTACCCTTGAATAACCCGGGCGCCGCTACATAGATCATTGTTCATCTCCCGCAGGAAATCCGGATGCGCCAGATTATCAGCGTCAAACATGACTACGGCATCGTATTGCCGCGGCATCTTCCAGAGCTCCTTCAGCATCCATTCAATGGCGTAGCCTTTCCCGCGCAGATTCGAGTTGCTGCGGACGCAAGCATGCATTCCGTGTTCGCGGACGATGCTCGCGGTATTGTCGGTACAGTTATCGCAAATGACAAAAACGTCGTACAATTCTTTCGGATAGTTGAGATGCTTCAGGTTCTCCATCAAAGCGCCAACTACTTTTTCCTCGTTATGTGCCGCTACCAGCACGGCAAATGATTTGCTTGGAGCAAACTGCTCCTTGTGCTTGTTCCTGTACATGCCGAATAGAGCCAAGCCGAATTGATATACCCCGATCACTGCGAGCACGACCTGAAGTGCGATCAAAAAGACTTCAAACATGATTTTTTGCCCCCTTTTAACCCCTTTTGTTGTGTGTTTTCTCTTTGTTTGGAGTTTATTTTGTTGTTATGACCCTTGTTTCATTTTTGTTTCGTCTTTCTCTCTGTTCTTTTACTTTGTTGCTCTGGTGAAGTAAACCATTACGATTTTCCATGACTTCACGTCTTTTGTCAAAACGGCTCTGCCCCCGTCGCAGCTCAAATACCTTGAAGTTGGTCAATTAGGGCGCATCGGACCCCTACTTGCTGCATTCAGGGACGGTTACATCTTATTTTCATCATTTTTGGCATTTTTTATTTCTTTTTTCTGTTTTTTTTCTTGATCAGCAAGGTTTTCATCGGCACGCCATGTATACATGACGAAGCTACCCGGCAAAAAGTTTACAATTCCGCACCATCTTCTTTAAACTTTTTTGCTATCATTTGAATCAGCCTACTAAAAAAAAGAAGCTCATTTTTGTCCCCGTGGCTCCTGGTGCAAAAAACGTTCTTGAAAAGGCCATGGATTAAAAATATGATAAGTCTAACCTGAAAATGCCATGCTACTTTAGATAGACAGCAATTTGAAAGGTGTGCCCCAAGGCGCTTCAGGCCGCAATACGCGGTTAAACATCATGCGGAGGGATTTCATGATTCGTTTATTTCATAAGCTACAACAACTCGACCGAAAGCTTTTTATAGGAATTAATGGTCGCTTGCATCACAGTTTTCTGAACTTTTGGCTTTATCATTTAACTCATCTGGGTGGAGCTTGGTTTACGATCATATCCTCCCTGCTGATTTGGATCGCGGCACCACAACCATGGAGCAAAATTGGCCTGCAATCCTGCGTTGCTCTGGCGGCAAGCCATATTCCCGTGGCTGTGGTCAAGAAAACGTACCCGCGTGTACGGCCTTATTTGACCTTGCCTGGCACGAATACCTTTCGCAATCCGTTGACCGACCACTCATTTCCGTCCGGTCATACAACAGCTATCTTCTCCGTGACCGTGCCTTTCATGGCAGCGGCCCCCGGACTAATCTTGGCCTTATTGCCCTTATCTCTACTTGTAGCGATTTCCCGGATTTACCTGGGCTTGCATTATCCATCCGATACCTTGGCCGGGGCTGTCATCGGCTCTTCCGTAGCCCTTGGCACGGTTGCATTATGGAGCTAAAGGGGATATTGTAGACAATAGGAAAACCTTGCAGGAAAAGGTGAAACCAGTGCAAAAACAAAGAGTCTTGCTTTTATCCGAAGGGTTTGGAGCCGGTCATACACAGGCGGCCTATGCGCTCTCCAGCAGTTTGCGCAAGCTGACACCGAATGTACAGACGAAAGTGCTGGAGTTGGGCAGTTTTTTAAATCCAAGAGTAGCGCCGCTCATCATTACGGCCTACAAAAAAACGGTATCCTCACAACCTCGGCTGATTCGTATGATGTATCGCAGCAATTACAAGAAGTCCCTGAACCGATTGACGACACTTGCTCTTCATCGGATTTTTTATACCCGTACCATTCAAATTATTCGTCATCTGCATCCTGACGTTATTGTTTGCACCCATCCGATTCCAAGTGCGGTGATTTCACGTCTGAAGCGGCTTGGCATGCTGAATGTCCCACTCTCCACGGTCATCACGGATTATGACGTACATGGGGCATGGGTAAGCCGTGAGGTCAACTGCTATCTGGTATCGACGGATCAAGTGAAGCAGAAACTACTGGAGCGGGGCGTAGAAAAGAGTAAGATTCTCATCACCGGTATTCCCGTGCATCCGAACTTCTGGGAGCGGCACCGGAAGGAGGATATTCGCCAGCAGCTTGCGCTTGGCAACTTGCCAACAGTGCTTGTGATGGGCGGAGGTTGGGGATTTATGAAGGACGAGGCTGTTTATTCCTTGCTCGCTTCGTACCGGGAACAGATTCAGCTTATCTTTTGCTTTGGCAACAATGAGAAGTCTCTGGAGAAGATGAAGAAGGACCCTCGGTATGATCATCCCAATATCAAGCTTCTTGGATTCACGAAAGACATCGATAAGCTGATGGAGGCTTCTGATTTGCTTATTACCAAGCCTGGCGGCATGACCTGCTCTGAAGGCTTGGCGAAGGGAATTCCCATGCTGTTCCACAAGCCGCTTCCGGGACAAGAGGAAGAAAATTCCCATTATTTCACACAGCAGGGCTGGGGTACACCCATCAATTCGCTGGATGATATTATAACCTGGATTCAACGCCTGACTGAGAACTATGATGAAGTGGTGCGTTCACGGCAAGAGGTAATCAACCACATCGCAGGGTATCGCCCTATGCAAAGTGCCCAAGCCATCATCGATCTCCTCGGAAATACAAATTTTTTCAAAAAATAATTATAGATGCCAAAAAAACCTTCAACTTCGCTGGATCGTGACCATGCTGATCAGGATCGTGCAGTTGAAGGTTTTTGTCTAAAAGCACAATTTTAACTAGGAATCAAAACAAAACCAGAGGTTGACATGATGCATTCGGGAGCAAATCAAAAACGAATATACCTTTAACGGGAAATCCTCATGCTAATTCGCCCGTATTTCACCAAATATCACATATAACAGGAAATCTTCATGTTAATTTCAGGATTTTTCCCAAAAAATTGACCATTTCATAATGATTAGCATGAGGAAATCCATATAAATCCCCGATTTCTGGCGGATTTGAGCCATTTAACGGGAGTTTTTCAGGCTGTTGAGCAAGTTGGTTTCCATACATCTCGGATAAAAGAGCCCTTAGCCTATAAGGGTTCTTCTTCATAGAAATGGTAAGTCACGCCCTTTCTCGACAGTCTGAGTTTTTCCCTATAATTTCAGAAGAGGAATCCTCGAATAGAACCTGGGAACCAGCGGTACTCAGCGAATTCTTGGGATTCGTGCATAGGCTAGGCCCGGCTGAATTCAAGATTCGATGTCAAGTTTACTTCCGGAATCCGCTACGTGATCAAAAGATGACTTTCTGAACTACACTTAAAACATATCCATTTTTCGGTCTTGGTAGCGTCTTAGAGCTGCTTCGCCCACCATAACCTCACAGCGATAGATCGGCATCCCTTGAGCTACAAATTTGCTCTCGTATTCTGTCAATACATGTGCCTCGTTAATGCCGCCCTCGTGCAAGCTGAGGGTAATATCGCTCATTTGCAAGCCCGCTGCCGAAAAAGCATTAAGTGAAAATTCAAACAAGATTCGCGAATCTGTCTTGAAATGAATTTCGCCTTCTTCGTTCAGCAGGGTACGATATTTTTCAAGGAACCGGGGATGTGTCAGGCGTCTGCGCCAGTGCTTCTTCTTCGGCCACGGATCGCTAAAATTCAAATAAATCCGCTCGACTTCTCCTGGTGCAAAAAAGTCCTCAATCATTTCAATATTGCCAAGCGCCAATCGGACGCTCCGGGGCTCACTGCCATCATGCTCGGCCCACTTCGCCCGCACCTTCTCACTGCCGCGGCGAATCAATTCGTCATACATATCCATCCCGATAAAATTAACGTCGGGGTATTTAACGCTCATACCGCTGATGAACTGCCCCTTGCCCATGCCCAGCTCAATGTAAATCGGCCGGTCATTACCGAACACCTCTGCCCAGCGTCCTTTATACTCTTGAGGATTCAAAACCACCAGTTTCTCCTGCTGCTCCAAGCTTTCCCGAATCCCTTTTCTACCGCGTAAACGCATGTTATTCCTCCGCTTTCGTGTTATCCATTCCCTGCATATTTTGCCGAAGATCGTCGCAAAAGTAAAGACCACAATGAAAAAGGAATCAAACGACCGCCGGGGAGACGGAACGCATGATTCCTTTTTCGATATATTTTGGAATTGGGGTTCCACAAATTTAATACTATCAAAATAACATATTCTGTAACCCTTCGCAAGGAAGACGGCAGGCTCTATTCCCCTTTTTGCACAAAATTTGATACAATGAATCAGTAGAAGCGGCGAATCTACAGTGTTTTTTTATATGAATAAATATACAAAGAAAATTTTGTGACAGATTGAAGGAGTTCAGATGAACATACAAATGACAAGCTCTCCCACCTTGTGGGGAGACAAAAGATTTCATACATGGAATACGGAAATGCGCAGCCAGTTCGGTGAGAAGGTGTTCAAGGTTATGCTCGATGCCGGATTCACTTGCCCTAACCGGGACGGCTCAATTGCCAAGGGGGGCTGCACATTTTGCAGCGCGCGGGGATCGGGAGACTTCGCCGGCAGCCGTCGGGACGATCTGGTAACCCAATTTGCCACGATTCGCGACCGTCAGCACCAGAAATGGCCCCATGCCAAATACATCGGTTATTTCCAGGCCTATACGAATACGTATGCACCGGTAGAGCAACTTCGTGAATACTATGAAGCTATTCTGGAGCAGCCCGGTGTTGTGGGGCTATCCATCGCTACCCGCCCGGACTGCCTGCCGGACGATGTAGTTGATTATTTGGCCGAGTTGAATGAGCGCACCTACCTGTGGGTGGAAATGGGCTTGCAGACTATTCATGAATCCACCTCCGAGCTCATTAACCGCGCTCATGATACAAAGTGCTATACCGAGGCGGTAGAGAAGCTGCGCAAACGGAATATTCGTGTGTGCACCCACATTATTTACGGGCTGCCGCAAGAAAGCCATGAAATGATGCTCGATACCGGACGGGCCGTTGCGGCCATGGATGTGCAGGGCATCAAGATTCATCTGCTGCATCTGATGCGCAAGACCCCGATGGTGAAGCAATACGAAGCTGGCTTACTGCGCTTTCTGGAGCAGGATGAATATGTTAAGCTCATCGTGGATACCTTGGAATTTCTTCCACCGGAGATGATTGTCCACCGTCTGACGGGAGATGCACCACGCGATTTGTTGATCGGCCCCATGTGGAGCCTGAAGAAATGGGAAGTGCTGAATGCCATTGACGATGAATTGAAGCAACGGGATACATGGCAGGGCAAATACTGGAGGGGACGCTAGGATGGGCTTTCTCTCGGTATTAAGCTTTGCTCATAAGCTTGTGCGCGAACGGATCGCCCCCGGAGATATCGCCGTGGATGCTACGGCTGGAACCGGGGCGGACACGCTGTTTCTGGCCAAAGCATGTGGTGGCAAAGGCCAGGTATTCTCCTTTGATATTCAGCAGCAGGCCCTGACCTTGACTCAAGATCGATTAACGAAAGAAGACGCCAGCCTGATTGCAGAAGTCATGCTGCTGAACGCCAGTCATGCCCGGATGGAGCAAGAGCTGCCCATAAATGTGCATGGACAGGTAGCTGCCGTCATGTTCAACCTTGGCTACCTGCCTGCCGAAGGGGCTGACCCGGCATTGATCACCGTCCCTGACAGCACGATCCCCGCTCTGGAGGCGGGGCTTCGTCTGTTGCGTCCACGCGGTGTCTTGACGGCCGTCCTCTACCCCGGGCATCCGGGCGGCGAGCTTGAAGCTGCGGCTGTGGAGAATTGGGCCAAGGCTCTCCCGGCAGCCAGGGGACAATCCATCATCTATCGGCAATTGCAACGGCCTGCTGCACCATACTTAATCGCCGTTGATCGAAAATAAACCTTGAAATGAACAGTAGCATGAGGGGGCATACTAATGGGTATTCGCAAGATTGAACATATAGGAGTTCGCGTTTCGGCGCTAGAGGACTCCATTGAATTTTATGAACGAATTATCGGCATGAAGCTGCTGCATATCATTGGAGAAGTGGACGATACGCTTCGCTTGGCGTTTCTGGCCTTTCCCGGACAGGAATCCGTAGAGGTTGAACTGATCAGCATTCAGGACAGCGAAGAGCTGCCGAATGAAGGCAAAGTGCACCATCTCGCCTTTACAGCCAGTGACATTAAAGAGGAATATGCACGTATTGCTTCGCTGGGCCTCTCCGGCCTGGACCCGGAGATTCGCGACCTGCCGAATGGAGCCCGCTTCTTCTTCTTCAATGGTCCGGATGGGGAACGGATCGAGTTCTTCCAGTCGGCATTCTCGTCTTGATCGCCTAAGCAAACCTTAAAGTGTGAGAGATCGAAAGATGACTTTGAGAATAACCTCTTAAAAAGAAAGAGGGATCAGCGCATGGAGCAGCTTACGTTTACCTTTGATAATGGGACGGGGCATGATGTCTTCGTTTACCGTTGGCGGTCTGAAGATCTGAAGTCACCACCCGCGGGTGTTCTGCAAATCGCTCACGGGATGGCGGAAACGGCTAAAAGATACGAACGGTTAGCCCGCTGCTTGACCGCGTGCGGCTATATCGTGTATGCCAACGATCATCGGGGACACGGACGTACCGCCGGCTCCCCGAAGGAGCTTGGCTGGCCGGGAAGCAACGGCTTTACCGGCATGGCGGAGGATATGCTGGCATTAGGCGAGATCATTAAACGCGAGCAGCCGGCATTACCGCTATTTCTGATGGGTCACAGCATGGGGTCCTTTCTGACACAGAAAGTCATGTACATGGCGCCCGAATCTTATAGCGGATTTATTCTCTCCGGCACCAATGGCCCCCGGTCCTTGCTGACCTTGGGCAAGAGTCTGGCTCGTATGCAGTCCAGACTACAAGGCGCCAGCCACCGCAGCCTGCTCTTGAATGCCATGACCTTCGGCGGATTTAATCGCAAATTTCTGCCGGTTAGAACCCCCTTTGACTGGTTGTCCCGAGATCAGCAAGAGGTGGACCGATATTTACAGGATCCCGAATGCGGTTTCCTATGCAGCGCGGGCTTCTTCTACGACTTTTTTGGCCTGCTTCAGGAGATTCATCAGCCTCAGAATATGCAGAAAATTCCGAAGCACAAGCCCGTGTATATCTTTGGCGGCGAGCTTGATCCGGTGGGCCTGAATGGTGAAGGTGTCCGCCGCTTGGCCGAGCTGTATGAACAGCTTGGCCTGCAGGATATCGAGGTCAGACTATATCCTGAGGGGCGACACGAGATGCTGAATGAAATTAACCGGGATGAAGTTACTAACCATTTGCGTGACTGGCTGGAGCGTCATTTACCGGAATAGATACTGATGCTCCACCCGGTTGAACCATCTGAATCGGCTGTACAAGAAAGTATACAGGACGCCCGTCTGACTCCTGCTGGTAAAGAACGACCAGTTGCAAGCTCTCAAGCGATGCTCCCTCTCCCGGCACAGTTTCCAGCATCTGATCAAGCTCAAGCTGGACAGCGGCATCCACATGCTCTCTGATCGACAAGGGTGCTTCCTCCAACACGACATACTTTTGCAAATCACGCTCCTCAAGGCCATAGGCCTTATAGCGTGCTGGCAGCCGTGCTGACTGTCCCGCCAGCACCTTGAAGCCATTGCTCCGCCGCTCTTTGTTCATACGGTCCTCCCACCAGATTTTGCGGGGCTTATATTTATGCTCCAGTAAATAGTCCAGCTTCAACAGGCCCAACACGATTCCCGGCTCTTTCACGCCCCGATGCTCCAGGAATGCATGCAAACGGGTAAACAAATCCTCAAGCTGATGCCCAATACGCTGCCAGCCCTGTTCCTCCCAATAGTCGCCAAATTCCTGAAAGAAATCGAACGGGGACTCAAACTCACGGGTAATCAGATACTCCAGCGTATGATCCATACGATGGGCATTCCAATACTTTTCAAGGATATCCTCCAGCCGCTTCAACCGGATTACATCGGAGAATGGCAGGATGTCGTTGCCTAAAATCTCGTAGGGCGCCTGGTCCATAAATGTATAATTATACTTGGCGGCTTCATTGCGCAGTCCCGTCCCTCGCAGCATCTTCAGAAAGCCAAGCTGCAGCTCCTCCGGCCGCATGGCAAATACATCGTTGAACGTTTTCCGGAAGGAGGCATAATCCTCTCCCGGCAGTCCGGCGATCAGGTCAAGATGCTGGTCAATTTTCCCGCAGTCCTTGATCTTCATAACCGTCCGCGTAAGCTTGGTAAAATTTTGCCGACGCTTGACCAGCTCATTGGTCGCATCATTCGTCGACTGAACTCCGATCTCAAAGCGAAAAATTCCCGGTGGCGCATTCTCCGCCAAGTAATCAAGCACCTCTGGCCGCATGATATCCGCTGTAATCTCGAATTGAAACACGCAGCCCTGGTGATTTTCGATCAGGAACTGGAACATTTCCATGGCATAGCTGCGGTTGATGTTAAAGGTGCGATCCAGGAACTTGATAATTTTGGCGCCATGCTGAATCAGGTACAAAATATCGGATTTCACTCGCTCGATATCATAGTACCTCACCCCCACTTCTACACTGGACAAGCAGAACTGACAATTAAACGGACAGCCCCGGCTCGTCTCAAAATAGACGATGCGTTTGCCCAAATCGGGAATATCATCCGCAAAACGATGCGGCGATGGCAGCGTATTAAGGTCGGCATTCGGACGAGGCGGATTAACCACGATTTCCTCGCCTTTGCGATAAGCCGCTCCAAAGACATAATGGAACTTCCCTTCGCCCGACAGCTCCTGGAGCAGATGATGGAATGTCTCCTCCCCATCGCCCATGACGATAAAATCTATATCTTTAGATCGCTCCATAAAATGTCTGGCATCATAAGATACCTCCGGACCGCCGAGTATAATTCGCAGCTCCGGCAGCACCTTTTTCAATAAAGACGCCAGCTTGAGTGTCTCTTCAATGTTCCAGATATAGCAGGAGAAGCCAACTACATCAGGCTGCTTCTGAAATAAATCAGAGACGATATTCATCACCGGATCTTTAATGGTATATTCGGCCAGATCAATATCAAATTCCTTCTCACTGTAAGCCTTCAGCAGGCGGATCGCCAGCGAGGTATGAATGAATTTTGCGTTTAATGTTGCCAGAATGACTTTCACAGGCTCACAACCCTACTCCATATTTTGAAAAAAATCGAGAAACGGCTTCCCGTATTTGCGGTACTTGACCTCACCGACTCCTTTGATCTTCAGCATGTCCGCTTCACGGGTCGGGCAAACGACACTCATCTCGCGCAAGGTCGCATCGTTAAATATGATATAGGATGGCACATGCTCCCTTTCCGCCAAATCGCGACGAATCAAGCGCAACTGCTCGAACACCGTTTCATTGACCGCCGATGGACCATCGTCGTGGCCGCGACGCCGCGAGCTGGACGGACGCTGGGCTGCGGATGGCTCCGGTGCACGCAACATAACCTGCTGCTGGCTTTTCAGTACCTCCACAGCCAGCGGCTGCAAGCGCACTACCGGATACTGCCCCTCGGATAAGGCAAGATATCCCTCGGCAATAAACACATTAATCAGCTCAGAGATTTGCTTCTCCGTCCGGGTACGCAGCATCCCGTAGGTTGGAAGCTTGTCGAACTTGTACTGCAGCACCTTCTTGTTCTGCGACCCTTTGAGCACTGAAGCGACCAGGGACACGCCAAACCGCTCCCTCATCCGGTGAATACAGGAGAAAATGATTTGAGCATCCCTTGTCATATCCACCAGCTCCCGCTCGTCTCGGCACGAGCTGCATATGCCGCAAGGCTTATGGTCATGCGCTTCGCCAAAGTAATCAAGCATCGCCCAGCGCAAACATTTCGTCTGATAGCAGTATTCCACCATCTGCTGAAGCTTGCGATACTCGTTGCGTTTCCGGTCGTCATCCTGGGGATTTTGCTCGATCAGGAATTTCTGCGTCATGATGTCCTGCGGACTGAACAGCAAGATGCACTCGCTAGGCTCGCCATCCCGTCCAGCCCTCCCCGCCTCCTGAACATAAGCCTCCATGTTCTTGGGCATGTTGTAATGGATGACATACCGGACGTTGGACTTGTCGATCCCCATGCCAAAGGCATTGGTCGCCACCATCACCCGGATATCGTCGTAAAGGAACGCCTCCTGGCTCTCCTCCCGCTCCTTATCGGACAAGCCGGCATGGTAACGCCCAGCGGGTATGCCTGAGCGACTGAGCCGCTCATAGAGGTCGTCCACCTCTTTGCGGGTAGCTGCATACACGATACCTGGCTGGTGAGCATGGGTATTGGCATAATTCAGCACAAATTCCTTCTTGTTCTCGCCGCGCAGCACGGACATCGACAGGTTGTCCCGTCCCAGACCCGTGACAAACACCTCCGGCGTGTTAAGCCTGAGCAGACGAACCATATCGTCCATAACCTCTGGCGTAGCTGTGGCTGTGAACGCGGCCAATATCGGCCGCTGCGGCAAGCTCTCCACGAACGGCGAGACCGCCAGATAGCTCGTTCGGAAGTCATGTCCCCATTGCGAGACGCAATGCGCCTCATCAACCGCTACACAGGAGATCGTCAAGGCGCTCATTTCCTCGCGGAACCAGTCCAGCTCCAGCCGCTCCGGCGCCACATACAGCAGCTTAACCTCCCCCCGCCGGGCCGCGCGGATGCGGTCGTTGACCTCTTTTCCCGACAGAGTGCTGTTGATATAAGCAGCGGATATCCCTGTAGCCGTAAGGGCATCCACCTGATCCTTCATGAGCGAAATCAATGGCGACACGACCAGTGTCAGACCCGGCAGCATCAGTGCAGGAATCTGATAGCAGATCGATTTCCCTCCGCCCGTTGGCATAATTCCCAAGGTATCCGCCCCGGACAGCACGCTGGCGACTATACGCCGTTGCCCTTCGCGAAAGTCGGGATAGCCGTAATATTTTTGCAGCAGCTGCTGCGCTTGTTCCATCGTTAATACACCCGTGGTCATTTCAGCATTTCTCCTAACATCCCATTCAAAGGCCACCTCTTCCGCAAGCGGAAAAGATAGCCGTTTCATAAATTAAGTTTAACGAGGTTTGCCAAATTGGGCAACCTAACCCAACCGGGATATGGAACCATCTCCCCTGCCCGTGGTATAGTGAGCTTGTATAAATGCTTTAAGGATGGAGACTGGAAATGAAAGAAAATAAACGTGCTGCGGCGCGAGATAGTAAAAAGAATAGCTCTGCCCGTCCGACGAACCATTTCAAGCCCTATGCGGCCAAACGCGAGCAAGCGGAAGAAGTGCGCGCCGGTGACCGTATCGTGATCACGATCAAGAGACTGGGCATCAACGGGGAAGGTGTAGGCTACTATCGCCGCAAGGCGGTATTCATCGAAGGCGGTATTCCTGGAGAGGTGGTCAAGGCCGAGGTTGCGAAGGTTGATTCTAAATATATAACCGCCCGGATCAAGGAGATTGAGAAGCGCTCCCCGCACCGCACCGATGCACCTTGTCCCGTCTTTGACGTATGCGGCGGCTGCCAGATCCAGCATATCAAATACGAGGGGCAGCTAGCGGGTAAAGAGGATATCATTCGCGAGGCCTTCTCGCGGTATGTCGGCTTGCAGGAGCTGAAAATGAAGCCGATGCTCGGGATGGACCACCCCTGGGGATACCGCAACAAAGCCCAGCTTCAGCTTGGCACCTCGCCGGAGGGGATTATCGCAGGGCTGTACGCTGCCGATTCCCATCGGCTAATTGATATTACCGGCTGTCCGATTCAGCATCCCAAGGTCAATGAAGTTGTAGACAAGACGCGGGGGATACTAGAGCGCCTCAACATCCCGGTATATAAAGAGAAAAGCAATCAGGGCGTTGTGCGGACGATTGTGGTCCGCGCAGGGTTTCAATCAGATCAGGTTCAGGTAACTTTGGTTACAGCAAGTGACAAGCTCCCCCGCCGGCAGGAACTGATCAAGGAGCTTCGCCTTGCCCTTCCGGACCTCACCTGTCTGGCGATGAATGTAAACCCCAAAAATACCTCACTTGTATTCGGACAGCGAACCGAAATCCTCTGGGGCGCTGAAGGAATCCAGGAGTCACTGGGTGAGCTTGAATTCTCCCTGTCCCCTCGCGCCTTCTTTCAGCTTAATCCGCTGCAGACGGTCAAGCTGTACGAGTCCGTGCGCGCAGCAGCCGGACTGACCGGACAGGAAACGGTGGTTGATGCCTATTGCGGCACGGGAACAATTGGCTTGTGGCTGGCCCCTTATGCCAGGGAGGTACGCGGAATCGAGTCCATTCCCGAAGCGGTCGAGAATGCCAGAGCCAACGCGGAACGCAACGACCGCTCCAATACTTCATTCCATACGGGGTACGCCGAGGAACTGCTGCCGCGCTGGGTCAAGAGCGGCTTCTCGCCGGACATTATCGTCGCCGACCCACCTCGAACCGGGCTGGATGTCCGGTTCATTGAGGCCGTGCTGCGCTCCAGGCCGAAGCGCTTTGTCTACATCTCCTGCAACCCCTCCACCCTGGCCAAGGATTGCAAAATCCTGCTGGAGGGCGGATACAAGCTGGAATGGATTCAGCCGGTGGATATGTTCCCGCAGACGAGCCATGTGGAGTGTACAGCTCTGATGACATATTGTGGTAACATTAAGGAATAAGGGCAGTTCACCACAAGATATTGTGGTTTTGAAGCAAATAATGAGCAAAAACCAGGATAAAACGCCCGGTTTTTGCCTTTCTTTTGAGTCTAAGATTTACAGAGGGCAATCCCTCTGTAGCAGGGAGGAAACATGTTAAAGAAAAAGGTAGTAATAGAAGGAATCCCTGCTCTTTTATGGGGAGAGGAAAGTACAGAGTTATTCATCGCGGTACATGGTAATCTGTCATCCAAAGCCGATATTCCAATCAGCATTCTGGCAGAAGAAGCTGTCCCATTAGGTTATCAGGTACTTAGCTTCGATTTGCCCGAGCATGGAGATAGAAAAGATGAGCCAACACTCTGTAAGGCAGAAAACGGTGTTTCGGATTTAAAGAAGATTTTTGCATTTGCATCAGCAAGGACGAACTCAATCAGCTTATGGGCAAATAGTATAGGTGCCTATTTTAGTTTATTAGCTTACAAGGATGAGAGCTTAAAGCAAAGTCTATTTCTTTCTCCGGTAGTAGATATGGGAAGGTTAATCCAAAACATGATGCAGTGGTTTGCTGTGACAGAAGAACAGCTGCACAGGGATAAGGAACTAGCTACTCCTATGGGTCAAACGCTGTATTGGGATTATTATCAGTACGTTATGGAAAATCCAATTATGAAATGGAACACGCCAACATCCATCTTATATGGGAAAAAGGATGAACTTTGTGAGTACGATGTACTTTCATCCTTTTGCGAAAATTTTCATTGTAATCTTTCCGTTTCAAAAAGTTCGGAGCATTATTTTCACACGGAAGAAGACCTGGTTGTTTATAGAGAATGGATTCGGAAATCAATATGCAGATAAAAAATATTTATCTATTTGTCTCAAAAAGGCTATCTATATAATCAAAATCAATCATTCCCGATTCAGTTGTATAAAAGAAACCGCGATATCTTAAGGTATCACTTGCGTTTATTATAATTTCTTTATATACTTTTCCGTTTTTATTATAAATAGTTGTTCTGAATTTATATCCTATATATCCAATGCTAAGTTTTTCTTTTCTAAAAGAAATTTTATTAAGGTTGGAAATGAGATGCTTCTTTTGTTCTTCATCAGTTACAATAAGTTGTTCACCGCGGTTTCCATCGAATATCTCGATTTTAGATACGTTTGATGGCTCAATATTAATGATTTTCCTAGGCATATAACTAAGAGCATATAATCCTCCAACCACTACTATCATGGCTGTTAAGACTAATAAAAAGATTTTCTGTTTCATATAACTCCCCCCACTTCAGACAAGATTATAAGCACCAGAGAAGCCTTCTAACCCACTTTAGCGGTGGTTTTGAAGGCTTTTTCATTTAATATTTGAGAAAGAACCACTCTGTACAAATAAGCTTTGAAGCAACTCCACCCAAGCGAGAAACCTCGGGCTTTACCTTTAACTTTACAGGATCAATTGCCCCAAAACCAGAATATAACTTTTTTTAAAATCTATTAACATGATAAGCATATCTGTATTATAATGTACTGTATCAACAAGTACATTATGTAACAAATGGAGGAGCGTTGTGGAAATTATCATAAGCAGTAACACGAGCAAGCCCATTTACGAGCAGATCACCTCACAGATTAAAGCCATGATTATGAGTGGCGAATTGCAAACTGGCTCCCCTATTCCCTCTATGCGCGCCTTGGCTAAATCCATTCATGTAAGTGTCATTACGGTTCAAAAGGCGTATGAGGATTTACAGAGAGATGGCTTTATTGAAACCACCGTTGGCCGGGGAAGTTTTGTGTCCGCTCAGAACAAAGACTTTTATCAAGAGGAGCAACAGCGATTAGCGGAAGAACATTTACAAGAAGCCGCTGATATTGGACGAACGAGCGGAATCTCATTAGAAAAGCTGGTTGAGCTTTTGACGATGTTTTATCATGAGGAGGAATAACTGTGGATGCCATTTTGCAGGTGGAGAATTTAACGAAACAATACACTGATTTTAAATTGGATCATGTTTCATTTTCTGTTCCTAAAGGGACTATCATGGGTCTGATTGGCGAAAATGGAGCAGGGAAAAGCACAACAATTCATGCCATTCTTGATCTGATCCATAAGGACGAGGGTACAGTTACTTTTTGGGGACAGGAATTGTCTTCCTCCAAGCAATATAAAGAGGACATCGGCGTTGTGTTTGACGGTATCAACTTCCATGAAACACTGACCCCCGCGCAAGTTGGTAAAATTTCCAGAGTGGCCTATAAACAATGGGACCAAGAGCTATACCTAAATTATTTGACCCGGTTCGACCTTCCTTTGGACCAAGAAATTAAAACGTTATCCAAAGGCATGAAAATGAAACTGAGCATCGCTGTTGCCCTATCCCATAAACCAAAACTGCTGATTTTAGACGAAGCCACCAGCGGTCTTGATCCGGTCATGCGAGAGGATATTCTCGATGTTTTCCTGGATTTTGTGCAAGACGAAAACCACTCCATCTTGATGTCCTCCCACATTACAACGGACTTGGAGAAGATTGCCGACTATATCACTTTTATTCATCAAGGCAAGCTCCTCTTCTGCAAGGCGAAAGATGAATTGCGTTACCATTACGGTATTATTCGCTGCGGTGCAGCCATTTTCAACCAAATTGATAAAACGGAAATCCTTACGTATCGTAAAGACGATTATCAATGGAATGTGCTGGTGTCCGATAAGGAAAAGGCCAGAAGAAAGTATAAAACCGCAGTAGTGGATGATGCTACGGTTGACGATATTCTGCTATTGTATGTGAAAGGAGAGCACGCCAAATGAAAAGCCTCATATTAAAGGATTTATATAATATCAGGCACAATGCAAAGTCCATGCTGTTCATCCTTATGGTGCTTGCTGTTGCTCTTATCCCTACATCGGGTGTCGCCGAATATATATTTGCATGTACTATCTTGCATAGCATGATGATTATGACAACCTTTTCTTTTGATGATCATTCCAAGTGGACACGGTACGCCATGATCATGCCTGTCTCCAGAAAGGATTTGGTTGCCAGCAAGTTTATCGTATTGCTGGTTTTTTCCGGGATTGGTTCTGTAGTTGGATTGCTGATCGGCACAGTTGGTGGAATGATTACAAGCAAGCTCACGTTCAATTTGACAAGCATGTATGAATTATTAGTATTGGCTTTAACAGCATGGGTTGTCGCTATGATTTTCGGAGGGGTCTCTATTCCCCTCGTGTTCAAATTTGGAGCGGAAAAAGCTCGTCTGCTTTTATTGATATCCTTTTTAATTCCCGCTGCCATTTGTCTGGGTATATACCAGTTGTTTTCTGCGCTTGGCATTGTTTTAACAGAAACGTATGTTTTCATTCTGCTGGGCTGCTCCCCGATGATTGCCTTGCTTTGGGACTATATGATGTTTAAAATCAGCTATCAAATTTTTGCTCATAAAGAGCTTTAGCGGAGGAATTTACAGGATAGCTGAATCCCCCCCCCGGAAAGGAGTGGCAGCTTGCAGTGAAGGAAAAAATTCTTGTGATTGAAGACGAACCAACCATAGCAGATGCCATCACCTATGCCTTAACCAGAGAGGGCTACATGGCCGAGGCGGTTTATCATGGCGAAGCTGCCTTGAAGAGAATTGAGGAATTCCAGCCGGATGCCCTGATCCTAGACGTGATGCTCCCCGGGATGGATGGGTATGAGATTTTGAAGAAGCTTCAAGAAAAAAGACGCGCAGGGGTCATTATGTTGACCGCAAAGGAAGATATCGTTCATAAGGTATTAGGCCTTGAGCTAGGGGCCGACGATTATATGACGAAGCCATTTGATATGCGGGAGCTGCTGGCCCGGCTGAAATCTCTACTGCGTAGAATGCAGACCACCCAGCCGAATCAGGATGCAGGCAAAATCAGTGTAGGCGGCATTACGCTTTTTACGGATAAACGAACGGCTCATGCGGGTGACCAACCCTTGGAGCTAACTCCCAAGGAGTATGACCTGCTGGCTCTCATGCTGGCTCATCCGGAAAGAGTTTACACCAGAGAACAATTACTCAATTCAGTATGGGGAATCGATTATTTCGGAGGTACACGTACCGTGGACATTCATGTTCAGCGCATCCGCAAGAAGCTGGGCTCTCCCTTTGATCATGTCATTCAAACCGTATACGGCATTGGCTACAAAGCCTTGGGAGGCAGTCGTGAACATTAGTATCCGAATGAAGTTCAGCCTGTTTCTGGCTGCTTTGCTGCTCCTTGTCGTATTTCTGCTCAGCTTGCTGGTGCTGCGAGGCATTGAGGACAATCAGCAAAATCAATACGAGCAATATTTATCCCAACAAGCGAAAACGGCAAATATGTATTTTATACAGACCCTCCTGTCGGAAAAAAGCAAGGTTCCTGAAACCTTCCTGACCACCAAAGGCCAGGAGTTCGCCGAGGAGCTGGAGCTTATTAGCGGACAATCCTTAGTGTTGTATGATATGCAGGGAGAACCCGTCAGCAGAAAAACGGCAAACCCATCCCCTGACAATATCAAGAGAACGCTCGCCTACGCCCTGGAACATAAAACGGCTTATCTCGTGGAAGGCGACTCTCTATTTTATCTGACACCGCTCCGGGCAGGCAACGAGCAAGTCGGGGTTATCCAATTCTATTACTCCCTATCGACCCATCTGGCATTCTATAATGATATCCGGCAGCTGTTCATTTATATCGGCGCGGGTGTGTTTATTTTGAGCTTCCTCGTTGGTAATGTATATTTTAATTCCTTTGCCTCAGGCATTATCAAGCTTAATCATATGGTGGACCTGATCGGGAAGGGCCAATATAACACCGCTATCCTAAAGCGGAAGGATGAAATCGGCAAGCTGAGTCAAGGAATTCATGCGATGAGCGGACAGATCAAACGTACCATTCAGGGCATGGAAGAGGAGCAAAACAAGCTTAAGCTGGCGGTAGACAAGCTGTCCTTGCTGGATATCCAGCAGAAGCAATTTATCGGCAACGTCACTCACGAGTTCAAGACTCCGCTCACCTCCATCAAGGCCTACATTGACCTGCTGGAGATGTATCCCGATGACGAAAAACTGCTCCAGACAGCCATCGTCAATGTGAAGAGCGAGACCGAACGCCTTTATCAGATGGTCGACAAGGTTCTGCAGCTATCGGCATTGGAGAAATATGATTTCGAGCTTAAGCTTGAGAGACTGGCGGTTAAACCGGCGATTGCATCGGTACTGGGCAGCTTGAAGGGCAAAACCGATAAGTTTGGCATCAAGCTCCATACCGAGCTGGAAGACACGCATATCTGCGGGGACAAGGACAGCTTGACCCTTGTTCTGGTTAATTTGCTGGACAATGCCATCAAATATAATAAAGCGAACGGAACGATCTCCATCAAAAGCTACGCAGTCGCTGATCAAGTATTTATTGAGGTTGCCGATACCGGAATTGGCATCCCCCCCGAGCTTGCGGAGAAGATATTTGAACCGTTCTACACGGTGGATAAAAATAGAGCCAGAGAATATGGCGGGGCCGGGCTTGGCTTGTCGCTCACCCGGAAGCACGCCGAAATGATGGGCGGCTCCATTGCTCTGATTCGCACCGGGCCGGAGGGCAGCCTGTTCAGGCTTATTTTTCCCGCCTCTGATTCAACTTGAGCCGCTTTGTTTACAAGTTGGATACAATTGTTAACCTGACGGCTACATTTGTAGATTCCTGCGAAACAAGTTCTTGATAATTTAATTATCGAGGAGGCGAAGAGAAAATGAAGAACATTACATTAACCAAAGCAATCGGCATATTGACCGTCCTGATTCTGGCCGCAGGCTGTAACGGGGCAAAGGAGAACGGCAAGGTCACCATTCAGGAACCAGGGAGTTCCATTACCATTATTGACGATGAGAGCAGCGATACTGGCGAGCCCGGAATATCCGTTGCCAAGATCGATGCCTATAAGGACGTGGAAATCTCAGATTGGCTGGACGAGAACACGGTGATCGTTGCGAAGGAAAATGCGTCCCTGGAGGAAATGAGCCTTGAAGAGCTGGCCGGTCATCACCCAAGGAGCTTATACAAATTCAATCTGGCTACCCAAGAGTATACCTTGCTAAAAGAAGAGCCAGACTTGAATCTGAGCGGAGCAAAGCTCTCGCCAGACCATAAGTATTTACTTTATGCCGGAAATAGCCTGGGAGACCCGTCGTATGAGGTGCTTGAACTTGATAGCCTGAAGAGCTTTAAAATCTCCGGAGAAAATATCGGCAATGTAGGTAGCGCCTACTGGGCAGATCAAGACACCATTGTCGGGGCCGGGTATATGAACGGGGCTTATCTCTCCGATACGAAGGGAAAAGCAACTCCCCTCTCTGCGCTGGATCAGGAGAACCTGTTTATTGTTAGAAAGATCAAAGATAAGGTGTATTACAACACTTCGGATGATAATACACTGCAAGCCCTCGACCTGACAACACGGGATACCGCAAGCCTGGACCTGCCTGACGTAGGCGGCTTGTACCCTTCCCCGGATCAGAACAAAATCCTGATCTTGCAATATAACGGAGCCAAACAAACGTTATCACTGGCAGATATCGATGGAAGTAATCTTAAGAAGATTGCCGAGGGCGTTGAATTAGGCGGTATCTCCTGGTCCCCTGACCAGCGAATGATTGCTTACAGCATGAAGGGTGAAGAGAATGGAGCTTCCGTCAGCGGCTTATACGTGCACGATCTGCTGGCAGGCGAGTCCACTCCGATCGCCGTGGATATTGCCAATGCCATAACCTGCTGGAGCCCCACCGGCGAGCAGCTTGCATATGCGCGGTGGGATGGAGAGCAGTATAACAGCAGCATCGTTTATTTGAAATCCTCGTTACAGTAAACATAATGCTCCCCATGGAATAGCAGGTGCAGAAGACTAAGCCCTGTTTACTCTATGGGGAGCCACTCCAAATGGTTGTTCAATTGGTCACTTGAATCCCTCAATAAACTTCTTCGCTGCACTGGTTAGCGGCAAATTACGCATATTCATAACCCCCACCTGGGAAGGTGGAAGGTCAACGTCCAGCTTAATCTCGAACAAGGAACCCTCCTCCAATTCCTTGCTCACAAATTCGCGTGCTACATACGAGATGCCAAGCCCCCTGCGTGCCAGCTCGATCAGTAAATCGACGCTGCCCACCTCAATCTCCGGCCTTAATTCAAAGCCGTAGCCGTGGAAGAGCTCTGTAATGGCCATCCGTGCCCGGCTATTGCGCGAGAATAATACAAGCGGATATTCCAGCAACTCCTGCAAGGAAATCACCTTATCCTTGATTTCAGGGGCATAACGGCAGCCTGCCACAAAGCAATCCTGAAGCTCGATACCTTCCTGAACCTCGATTTGCGAGTCAAGAATCGGCATTCTGGCTACACCAAGATCGATCTTGCCTTCTTTCAGATATCCCATGATTTCCGGGGTGGTCCCATGCAGCAGCTGGATGCCAATGTCAGGGTATTGAAGATGAAATTGTTCCAAAAAAGGCAATAGGTAATGCTTGAACAACGAATCACTGCCACCGATGCGCAGCACACCGCTATCCAGATTTTTCAACTCCGCCATTTTCTTCTCAGCCAGCGAGATCAGAATATGGGATTGTTCAATATAAGAATACAGAACCGCACCCTCCTGAGTCAGCGACACGCCCTTGGAGTTACGCTGGAACAAGGTGAGGCCAAAGCTTTCCTCCAATTGCTTGATGGCATGGCTAACGCTCGGCTGGGTCAGAAACAACGCATGGGCCGCCTGGGTCAGGCTCCCTGTTTTTGCGGCCCAATAGAAAACTTTATATAGCTCATAATTGTTTGTCATAAATGTGGTCTATAGCTCCTGTCAAATATATTAATTACATATATAGTGCTAATTCGTATTATAGTGGTATCAAGCTAATGAATCTATAGCTAAACATAGTTGCATAGACAGAAAAGCTATGCCGAGAGGAGAGAACCTGGATGGATGCCAATACATTTGTATTGTTTGGGGCAACCGGCGATTTGGCAAAGCGCAAAATTTACCCGGCCCTGTTTAATTTATTTATCGATGGAAAACTGCCGGAGCTTTTCTCCGTGATTGGCTTGGGCAGAAGAGCTTGGTCCGATGACACCTTCAAGGCGAACATCGAGCAATCCCTGCACAGCTTTTCGAGACGTGAGGTCAAAGATCCCGAAGCCGTCAAGAAATTTCTCGGCTTCTTCCGTTATCATGTGCTGGACGTAGACCGCACAGAGGACTATCAAAGCCTGCTGCAAATGGTCGAACAACGTGAGCAAAGCCTGGCCATCGAACCCAATCGTTTGTTCTACTTATCTGTAGGACCGGAGCTATTTGAGACCATCGCTGCACATATTCAAAATAGCGGACTTGGCGATACCACCGGATGGAAGCGCCTTGTTATCGAAAAGCCGTTTGGCCGTGATCTGCAATCCGCTCGCGACTTTAACGAGCAGCTTGGCAAGTCCTTTGCCGAAGAAGAGATTTTCCGGATTGACCACTACCTCGGTAAACCCATGGTGCAAAAGCTGGAGGTGCTCCAGCGGACGAATCCGGTCATTCAAGCTTCCTGGAATAACCGTTACATTGCCAACGTGCAAATTACCGCCAGTGAAACGGTGGGCGTAGAAGAAAGAGCTGGTTATTACGATCATTCCGGCGCACTTCGCGATATGTTCCAGAACCATATGCTGCAATTGTTAATGATGCTTGCCGGTCATTTGCCAAAGAGCGATGACTCCGAACAGGTTCGTTTGAAGAAAAGACATGTCATGCAATCCCTGGAGCCGCTATTGCCGCAAAATGTCAGCAGCCAGGTGATTCGTGGACAATATAAGCAAGGTACGATTGGAGGCAAGCCAGTCCTGGGTTACAAGGACGAAGCCGGTATTCCGCAGGATTCGCAGAATGAGACTTTTATTGCCGCCAAGCTGCAAATTGATGATCAATTCTGGCGTGGCATTCCGTTCTATATTCGAACAGGTAAACGGATGAAGGAGAAAGCTACCCGAATCGTTATCGAGTTCAAGGAACCGATCAAGCAAACCTCCAATGAAGCCAGCGCGCACACGCCAAATTTGCTGGTCTTCGAGATTAGTCCCAACGAAGGCATCTATCTGCGGTTGAATACCGAAGATGCGGCGCAGAATCAGGACCTGACCAAGGTGCTGATCGGTACACACAAGAGCGGCAGCGAGGTGCCGGAAGCTTACGAGAATCTGATCTATGACGCTCTGCGCGGGGACTCCTCCTTCTTTGCCCATTGGGATGAAGTGGAGTTAGCCTGGAAATGGGTTCAACCTATTCAAGAGGCTTTTGCTGCTAACGAGGTGCCATTATACGAATATGAAGCTGGCAGCTTTGGACCACAATCGGCCCATGATCTGCTCGCAGAAGACGGCTTCCAGTGGTGGTTCGATCAGGAGCATGCGGAAGCAAGCTCTGCCGAAGCGCAAGGCTCTCGTCAAGACAAAGAACCATCGCTTGTTAAATAATCAAATCATCCATTTTTTCAGTCAGATATCTCAAAAATAGGCTTTACAAATTGGAGGGATTGACGATGAAATTTTTTATTGATACAGCCAATCTGGAGGATATTCAAAAAGCTTACAGGATCGGGGTATTGTCTGGAGTTACGACCAACCCTTCTCTCGTTGCAAAGGAAGGCGTCAAATTCGAGGACCGGATCGCGGAGATATTACAGGCCGTGCCGGATGTGGAATCTGTCTCCGCAGAAGTGACGCCGGATGCCGTAACTGCGGAGGAGATGATTAAACAAGCCAACGAGTTGATTCAGATCAATAACCATGATCCGCATATTACGATCAAGCTGCCCATGACCCTGGCAGGGCTGGAGGCAACCAGCGTACTGGCCAAGCAAGGTGTGAAGACTAATGTTACCCTGATTTTCTCAGTCAATCAGGCCTTGCTGGCAGCCCGGGCCGGGGCGACCTATGTGTCGCCTTTTCTCGGCCGCCTGGATGATATTTCCGAGGATGGAGTACAGCTTGTCACCAGAATTGCCGAACTATTCCGAGTGCACAATCTGGATACGCAGATTATCGCCGCTTCGGTACGGCATCCGGACCACGTAACCCGTGTGGCCTTGGCTGGTGCACATATCGCAACCATCCCCTTTGGCGTCATTGCACAGCTCGTGAAGCACCCGCTCACAGATCAAGGGTTGGAAAAATTTGCATTTGATTGGAAGAATGCATAAATCTGGAGGTACCTGATGCAGAAACAACAAATCGGGGTTGTCGGCCTGGCTGTCATGGGCAAAAACCTCGCACTTAATATAGAAAGCAAAGGCTTCTCCGTAGCCTTGTACAACCGCTCCTCAGCAAAAACGAAAGAATTGCTGGAAGAAGCCCCGGATAAAAATTTTGTTGGCACTTATAGTATTGAAGACTTCGTCCAAGCGTTGGAAACACCGCGGAAAATCCTCATT
Source organism: Paenibacillus sanguinis 2301083 = DSM 16941 (assembly GCF_000374825.1). Taxonomy (GTDB): domain Bacteria; phylum Bacillota; class Bacilli; order Paenibacillales; family Paenibacillaceae; genus Fontibacillus; species Fontibacillus sanguinis. The sequence goes on along the minus strand of NZ_KB895386.1, from coordinate 82,223 downwards.
ATGGTCAAAGCCGGGCAACCAACGGATGACACCATTGATCTGCTTGTGCCGTTCCTGTCTCCCGGCGATATCCTTATCGATGGAGGCAACGCACATTTTCCCGATACCCAACGCAGAAACAAGCTGCTGGAAGCTCAAGGCTTCCGTTATATCGGCGCTGGCGTATCCGGTGGCGAAGAAGGCGCGCTGAAGGGACCAGCCATTATGCCCGGTGGACAACGGGACGCTTATGAATTGGTGGAGCCAATTCTCACCGCTATCTCGGCAAAGGTGAGTGGCGACCCCTGCTCCACCTATATCGGGCCGGATGGCGCCGGACATTACGTCAAAATGGTGCATAACGGCATTGAATATGGCGATATGCAGCTTATCGGCGAGGCTTATCAGCTATTGAAGGATGTACTGGGCTTAAGCGTCAACGAGCTTCATGATATTTTTACCGAATGGAATCAGGGCGAGCTTGACAGCTATTTGATCGAGATTACCGCAGATATCTTCGGGAAGAAGGACCCTCAGACCGGGAAACCGATGGTGGATGTTATTCTGGATTCTGCGGGGCAGAAGGGCACGGGCAAATGGACCAGCCAAAGCGCGCTGGACCTGGGCGTTCCGCTCTCTATCATCACCGAATCCGTATTCGCCCGGTTCATTTCCGCGATGAAGGAGGAGCGCATAGCCGCCAGCCAACGACTGAGCGGCCCAAGCACGGCAGCATTCCAGGGTAATAAGCAGGCATTTATCGAGGCCGTTCGCAAGGCACTCTATGCCAGTAAAATTGCCTCCTATGCGCAAGGCTTCGCACAAATGCGGCTGGCCTCCGATGAGTACGGCTGGGATTTGAATTACGGCGGCATCGCCATGATCTTCCGCGGCGGCTGCATTATACGCGCCCGCTTCCTGCAGAACATCAAGGATGCCTATGACCGTAATCCCGAGCTTCGCAACCTGCTGCTGGACGACTATTTCAAGGAAGTTGTGGAGAGCTATCAGGAAGCCTGGAGAGAGGTAATTGCCACGGCGGTGACCCGCGGCATTCCGGTGCCAGCCTTCTCCTCTGCCCTGGCCTACTATGACAGCTATCGGTCCGAACGGCTGCCAGCCAACCTGCTGCAAGCACAACGCGATTATTTCGGTGCGCATACCTTCGAGCGGGTGGATCAGGAAGGAAGCTTCCATTTCCAATGGATGGATCGTTAAAATAAATCATCGATGAACTCCAGGCCTTCCTTTGCCTGCCATGAGCAGAAGACAAGGGAAGGCTTGGTCTGTTCACAAGGATGAGGAGATCGATGCGGCCGGTATGGCTAATTATGACGCTTAATCTCCCTTCAAACATAAAGGGTTGGCCGCCCGGGCAGGAACCGGGACCAGACTTGTCGAAAATAACATAAGCTGAAAGTCAGCCAAACTAACTGAAAACAAGTCAAACCGAGGTGACATTCGCTTGACCATTTTAAAAAATGATTGGGCTCCTTATCTGGAAGCCGAATTCAACAAGCCGTATTATTTGCAGCTCCGTACATTTCTGGCCCATGAATATCGCACGAAAACAATTTATCCCGATATGTACGATATCTTCAACGCCCTTCATTATACCTCCTTCGCTGACGTGAAGGTCGTGATTTTGGGGCAAGACCCTTATCATGGACCAGGGCAAGCGCATGGTCTTAGCTTCTCCGTGAAGCCTGGAGTGAAGGCTCCGCCATCCCTGCAAAATATCTTCAAGGAGCTGCGCGACGACCTGGGCTGCTATATTCCGAACAATGGCTATCTGGTTCCCTGGGCCAAGCAAGGTGTGCTCTTGCTCAACACGGTCCTGACCGTGCAAGCCGAGACGGCCAACTCTCATAAGGATAAAGGCTGGGAGAACTTTACTGACAAGGTGATCGAGACGCTGAACGAGAAAAGTGATCCGGTTGTCTATTTGCTTTGGGGGAGCCACGCTCAGAAGAAAGCGGCTTTGATAACGAATAAAAATCACTATTTGATTAAAACACCGCATCCTAGTCCCCTATCAGCCCATCGCGGCTTTCTTGGCAGCAAGCCCTTCTCCAGAGCAAACGAATTTTTGCGTGCTCAGGGGCTTCCTGAAATTGATTGGCAAATTCCTGATCTGACATGAAGCATCCAGTCAACAATGCCTGAATATGAAGAGGCCGATAACCGCGTAATGGGGTTATCGGCTTTGTTAGTCTGTATGCATTGACTCAAACATAAAAGAAATCCGGTCGTCGTCAATGTCAGGCCGGAGATATCCATCAACCCTCATTCGGTGTAACATCTCCTTGATTAAAAATGTTTCAGTCAGTTTAATTTCCAAAATAAACTTGTCCCACCCAGGCCAACCCTGGTTCTGAATTTCCTTGAATCGTAATAATTATGATTATGATGAAGCTTAGAAGGAGAACCAGATGAACAAAATTCCTGTCCCCCGTTTGTTGCCTATGCTGCTGCCGGCTGCCTTTGCGCTGGCCTGTTTGACAGCGGTCTCGCCCGCCCTCCTTCGGCAGGTGCCGATGGACGAAATGCAGACCTTTAAGACCAGCTTCCTTGGCATTCTGCTCGAAGCCTTACCTTTCGTCCTGGTAGGAGCGATTCTGTCGTCACTTATGCATCTATTTGTCTCTGAAGAAATGCTGCGCCGCTGGATGCCCAGGCATCCCGTACCGGGCATTCTCTTCGCTTGTCTGCTTGGACTGGTGTTTCCCGTATGCGAATGCGGGATGATTCCTCTGATTCGGAGGATGATTCAGAAGGGAATGCCTGTCTATATGGCTGTCGTGTTCATTTTATCCGGCCCCATTCTGAACCCCGTGGTGTTCAGTGCCACCTATATGGCCTTTCGCCTGTATCCGGAAATGGTCTACGCTCGTATGGGACTGGCCTTTGCTGTTGCCGCAGCCATTGGCGGGATACTATACCTCTGCTGGAAGGACAATCCACTCAAGCATTCCTTGGCACTTGGCGTTACTCAAGACGGCAATGGACAGGGACACACACCTGCTCATGGCAGCAACAAACTGACCGCAGTGTTCGTACATGCTGCCGATGAAGTGTTCGAGATGGGCAAATACCTGCTGATTGGCTGTCTGTTAACCGCAGGCATTCAGGCGTTTATCGCCAGAGAACATCTGGCGGACATTGGAAGCGGGTCTGTCAGTGCCTACCTGTTCATGATGGGCTTTGCCTTCGTTCTGTCCCTGTGCTCCACATCCGATGCCTTTGTAGCCTCCACCTTCCTGCAAACCTTTTCCGGGGGATCGCTACTGGCCTTTCTCGTCTTCGGGCCTATGCTGGACTTTAAAAATATGCTGATGCTGCTCTCTGTATTCCGCACCAAATTCGTTTTACTGCTTGCCTTCCTGATCTCTGCACTCGTATTTACGGGGGCCGTACTGGTTGGTGCGTTATGGCTGTAGGCAAACGGCCTGCCCTGCGATGGTAAAAGCTCATAAGGAGGATTATTGCCCATATGAATCAGCCGCTCATTATTCGCAGACATTATTTAGTCAGAGCCTTCATCTTGCTTGGCCTGGCCTTGTTTATTGCTCATCTAACCCGTTCCGGAGCTCTCTATTTCTATATTGCTCCCCGTATGGAGCCGCTGATTCGCTATGTACCCATACCGCTTGTTCTTATGGCTATCTGCTTGGCTTATCAAGCCTTGTTCCAACGCTCCGCCGCCCTTTGCGATTGTGAGCGTCCCCTTTCCGCATCCGGCTGGAAAAATGCCGCGGTCTATGGCTTGTTTCTGTTTCCGCTGCTGCTGGGGACCTTATTGCCCGATCAGGAGCTAGGCAGCTTCGCCGCCGCCAAGAAGGGCATGAGCTTGTCCTCTCCCTTGCTCGCCTCGGAACAACTGGAGGAAATCTTCAAGGCGCCTGATCCGTATAATACAGAATTTGCTGCCTTGGCCCAGCGGCTTTATCCCGAGCCCGTCATCGAGGTCAAGCCCGAAATATTTTCCGAGACCATTGGAGCCATCGAGCTTTTTCAGGACAAATTTCGCGGCAAAAGGATCAAGCTAAGCGGCTTCGTGTACCAGGATGAAGAGCTCATACAGGGCGCCAAACAATTTGTCTTAGGACGCTTTCTTGTATTGTGCTGCACCGCTGATTCCTCTCCATTTGGTGTCATTATCACGTCGGATCATCCTGTTTCCGGGCTCGCCAAAGATGCCTGGCTTGAGGTGGAAGGAATCATAGAACCTCAAACCAGACAGGGCAAGAGCATCATTACGATCAAAGCAGAGCGATTATCGGAAATCGAACGGCCTGCTACCCCTTATGTATATCCAAACGGCGATTCCATCCAGGTATGGGATAACATCAGCCGCTGATAAAGGCATCTACTGCCTCCTCATCGGACACAGGCTCACCGCTTTGCACGATTTGCACATATACTCGGTTAGGAACGCAGATAATCGTTTCATTGGGACGGGAAATGAATCCCATCTGCATCGATATCTTCTTTGGGCAGTCGGCGAACACCATCTGAATGCCTTCATCAAATACTTTCAGGGTATTCCGGCCATACGACGTGGCAATATCGATCGTCTGCTCCCCCTCGTCCAGCGGCACACTCCGGTACAGTTCGCCATCGACCTGAATCTCCGCAGAAAGTGTAGCCGGATCATAGGTTTGGCGGCTTTCCATTTCTTGACGGAACCCTAACCAAATCGAGCCTGCCAGCACCAACACGATCATTAACAGCACATCGCCGCGTTTTAGTTTCAACATTTTTAATTTCACCCTGTCTCGCTGTAACAAGCGTAATAATATGAGTTCAAAAAGGGCCAGCTCCCGTACGCATCATAATATGCGGGGAACGGCCCTTTAAGTTGCAGGCTGCCTATTCTGGCCAGCCATCCGGATTATTCAACCTACTCTCTTGTCAGCATAATCCAACCTTCAATTTCTGTGTCCAGCTCAGCGCCCAGAGCTTCGGCCATAAAGCGAAGCGGCACGTAAGATGAACCATTGGTGTCTATGAACACAGGATGCTTGAGCTGTACCGGAGTGCCGTCTACCAAGGCTTCGCTTGAGCCGACCTTAAGTACAATTTCCTTACCGGTAATATCATCCGTCACCACAAACTGGGAAGAATCCTGCATCCATTTAATATCTGCATCCAATTCGTCAGCGAAAAAGCGCAGTGGAATGTACGTTGTCCCTTCCTTCTTAATGACGCCATAATAGTCGCTATCTGTATCGATAGAAGTCATCTTGTAGCCGATGTTCATAGTTTCGTCCAGGAATTGATACAACGGCGCAACGCCTTCAAAGTTGCGCAGGACTTGCCCCGGTGTTGGATCTGCTGCTGTGAAGTCCAATACACCATTGCTTGTGTCTACTTTGTCGGCCTTGACAGCGCCCCCGATATTCCAAACTTCGCTGTCGCTGTGTACTTTCACAGCCGAAATCGGAAGATCCTCAGAACTTGGCAAGGCGATATTCAGATCCATCGTTTGCTTACGCACATTTAACTGGCCGTCGAAGTACAGGTCTAGCTTCAGAACGGTGTCTTTGCCAAAGATCGTTGCTACATCAGGGTCATCCCCCAGCATTTTTTGGATCTCCGCATCATAGGAAGCAAGGATCTCCTCAAGCCCTTTTTTCAGCTCAGTGTAGATATTATCCACTATGGCCTGTTTGTCGTCAGGCAATGCAGAGGAGTTCTCCTCAAGCATGAGAACATATGGAACGAACAGATCATAATAGCCTTCGATCAAAGCTTTCAGCCCTTGCTCATCCTTGGCAGCATTGGCCAGAAACGGCTTGACTAAGTCAAAGAATTCATCACCGCGAATTTCTGTATGCAAATGCGTCAACTTCAGCTTCTCACCGTTGACTTCAGTCTCGCCTTGTTCGACAGATATTACCGGCGGATTAGGGAAATGCTTATAGATAAATTCCCCGACCTTGACCGCCATTTCCTGGGACCCCTGATTTATCGCATCCAGATTATCCGTTGCCAGGATGTCTGGAGCTTCCTGTTGCTGCGATATGTACAAAGGTTGTTTGGCTCCCTCAATTTGCAGGCCGATTCCCTGCTCATCCATGGACAACAGGAACGGAGTTGTCTGACCATTCAGTTGCACATCGCCTTTCATGGACACAGTCTGATCGTCCTCTACCTTCCCATGTTCGATATTTAAGGAAAAAGAATTAATCAGTTCAATAGCAACCTTGTCTGAAACAGACAAAGCCCCCTCTGCTGGCACTACTTCTACACTTACGGTCTGTCTGGATTCACTGGACACCGGCTTCATATTGTTGGCAAGCGCCTTGCTTATATCCAAACCGCCAACCGATTGGCAACCGGCAAGCACAACAAGCATGAACGCCAAAGGAATAGACAGCCATTTGAGCTTCTTCATGTGTTCCCCTCCTTCATTTGATTACTTCCATTATCCGATAATAATTCATTTTTGGAAACGGTCTATTGGGGATTTGGGACTATTCTCCTACCTTGTTTGCTTTACTTTTCCACTTTCAGGCGGGACAATATATGCTATAATAAAATTTATGACAATTGAAGAAACTCATCCCCCTTCCCAAAAGGTAAGGGAGATGGAAGAGGTTCGCGAACTCCCTCTATAAAAAACTATAAGCGCCTTCCTTATGCGGAGGTCTTTTTCCATTACCATCACGTGAGCTTTGACTACCACCTGAGGGTAATCCGGAAAAAGCTCGAGCATATGCCAGGCTTGTTTTTTGTGACCAGTTCAAGAACTCTCTTTCTTCTATTATTCCATGAAGACGGAGGGTTTTTTTATGCTTAAAAATGAAAAAGCCATTGTAGTATTTAGCGGCGGCCAGGACAGCACCACTTGTCTGTTCTGGGCGATGAAGCAATTTGGTGAAGTGGAGGCGGTCACGTTCGACTACGGACAACGCCACAGCCTGGAGATTGAGTGCGCAAGAGAGATTGCCGGGGAGCTTGGCATCAAGCACACCGTACTGGATATGAGCCTGCTAGGGCAGCTCACGCAAAATGCTCTGACCCGCAGCGATATGGCAATTGAACAAAAAGAAGGCGAATTGCCCAGCACCTTTGTCGATGGACGCAATCATTTGTTCCTCAGCTTTGCTGCGGTTATGGCCAAAGGAATCTCGGCCAAGCACGTTATAACCGGGGTATGTGAAACGGATTTCAGCGGATATCCGGACTGCCGGGACGTCTTTGTCAAATCGCTAAACGTAACGCTGAACCTCGCTATGGACTATGAATTTGTGATTCATACGCCACTGATGTGGATTGACAAGGCAGCTACCTGGAAGCTGGCCGACGAGCTTGGCGCTTTCAATTTTATCCGTGAACGCACCTTAACCTGTTACAACGGCATCATCGGCCATGGCTGCGGCGAATGTCCCGCGTGCAAGCTCAGACAAGCCGGACTGGACAAATACCTGCAGGAACGCGAAGGGACGAATCAACGATGAGCCGAACACCTGGAGAATTTCGTATTGTAGAGTCTCTACAAAAGCTGGGTGTGGATATCACCGCGGACCAGCTTCGCTATCATCGTCGCCGGGTGCTGGTCAGCAAGGAATTTACGTTTGATGCGGCACATCATCTCCATGCCTATGAAGGCAAGTGCAAAAATTTGCACGGTCATACCTATAAGGTTGTTTTTGGCATTAGCGCCTTTCCGGACGAAACTGGAATTACAGTGGACTTCAGCACTCTCAAAGCCATTTGGAAACAGGAAATTGAAATTTTTCTCGATCACCGCTATTTGAACGAAACCCTGCCGCCGATGAATACAACCGCCGAAAATATGGTGGTCTGGCTCTATGAGAAAATGGAGGCCGCCCTGAGCTCCCCCACATATCGCTCTTCCATTCAGGAGGGACGGACGGAATTTGTCCGTCTGTATGAGACGCCGACCAGCTATGCCGAGGTCAAGCGGGAGTGGATGCAGGAATGAGTGAACCTGTGATTCCTGTACTTGAAATTTTTGGGCCTACCGTCCAGGGCGAAGGCATGGTAATTGGCCAGAAAACGATGTTTGTCCGTACTGCCGGATGCGATTACCGCTGCAGCTGGTGTGATTCATCCTTCACTTGGGACGGCAGCGCCAAGGAATCGATCCGCCGATTGACGGCGGGACAAATTCTGGCGGAGTTGCGCAAAGCGGGTGAAGACCGTTTTGCCCATGTCACCTTGTCAGGCGGTAATCCCGCCCTGCTGCCGCAGTTAGCTGAGCTCGTCAGGCTGCTCCATGCCGAGGGACTAGCCGTAGCCGTCGAGACCCAAGGCTCCCGTTGGCAGGACTGGCTAGCCGAAGTAGAGCAGGTAACCCTCTCGCCGAAACCGCCCAGCTCCGGCATGGAGACCGATTGGACCGCTCTGGACAAGATCGTCGGCAAGCTGAAGCATCGCCCGTATCCTTTGGCTGTCAGTCTGAAGGTCGTCGTATTTGACGACTTTGACCTGGCTTATGCCAAGCAAGTCCATAAACGTTATCCCGAGATAGCCATGTACCTGCAGGTAGGCAATCCGGACGTCAAGCGCATGGATATCGCGGAGCATGCTTCTGATTTGCTCCACCGCTATGAGACTCTGATCGATAAAGTCATCGCTGCATCTGAACTGAATGATGTTCGTGTATTGCCGCAATTGCATGCCCTCGTATGGGGCAACAAGCGTGGCGTCTAGCTCTTGCAAAGGTTGTACCGCAAAGAAAGTCATCTACATGATTAGATTAAGGAGGACTTCTCATGTCCGGAAGAAAACCCGAGGAAATGCAGGATGTGACGCTGCTGGGCAACCAGGGCGTTAAATATCCGTTTAACTATGCGCCAGAGGTGCTTGAAAGCTTCGACAATAAGCACCCGTACCGCGATTACTTTGTAAAGTTTAATTGCCCTGAGTTCACCAGCCTGTGTCCGATTACCGGCCAACCCGATTTTGCCACCATCTATATCAGTTACATTCCTGACATTAAAATGGTCGAGAGCAAATCGCTTAAGTTATACTTGTTCAGCTTCCGCAACCACGGAGACTTCCACGAGGATTGCGTCAACATCATCATGAACGATCTCATTAAGCTGATGGAACCGAAATATATTGAAGTATGGGGCAAATTCACTCCCCGAGGCGGGATTTCCATCGACCCTTATTGCAACTATGGCCAGCCCGGCACCAAATACGAAGCCATGGCCGAACACCGTTTGCTGAACCATGATATGTATCCGGAAAAAGTAGATAACCGCTAAATTTATATGGGCGATCGATTACGGTATAATAGGATGATCAGGAAATTTAGCGCCCTGCTGCGCCCAGGAGATACAGGAGAGGAGAAATGCCGATGAAGCCAAAAGTGTTTGTGTCGAGGAACCTCCCCCCAGAGGTCAAAGCCTATCTGGAAGAGCATTGTGATGTAAGCATGTGGAATCAGCCCCAGCCGATTACCCGAGAGCAGCTGCTGGCAAGCCTTGCCGAAGCCGAGGGCCTGCTGACCGCTGACCGCAGCATTAACCGGGAATTGCTGGACCACGCTCCCAAATTGAAGGTAGTTAGCAATGTCAGCGTCGGCTATAACAATTTTGATCTTGCAGCTATGAAAGAACGTGGAGTCATGGGGACAAACACGGCGGGATCGCTAAACGATACCGTGGCCGATCTCATTGTTGCCTTGATGCTGGATGTCGCCCGCCGCATTTCTGAACTGGATCAATATGTCAAGGCAGGACAGTGGAAACGTGGAGATGGTCCGAGCTTCTTCGGACTGGATGTTCATCACAAGAAGCTCGGCATCATCGGTATGGGTGAAATCGGCGAGGCCGTGGCCCATCGTGGCAGGTTCGGCTTTGGCATGGAGATCCTCTACTACAACCGCAGCCGCAGGCCAGATGCCGAGGCCAACCTGGAGGCCCGCTATCTGCCCATGGATGAGCTGCTTAAGGAGGCCGACTTCCTTGTCCTCATGACGCCGCTTACTCCGGAAACCCGCCATTTAATCGGCGCCCGGGAGTTCGCCTTGATGAAGCCAACCGCCATATTTGTCAACGCCTCGCGTGGAGCGACTGTGGATGAGGCGACGATGGTCGCCGCCTTGCAAAATCAACAGATCTATGGAGCCGGTCTGGACGTATACGAGCACGAGCCGATTGCCGCGGATCACCCGCTGCTCCAGCTCCGCAATGTCGTCACCTTGCCTCATATCGGCTCTGCTACCGATCAGACACGCCGCAAGATGGCCATGGTGGCCGCTCACAATCTGGTAGCTGCCTTAGAAGGACGTACACCTCCTAATCTTGTGAAAGAATTAAGACCATAGCACCTGGTTCATCTTCCCCCTTTTTAGTACGTATTTCAAAAAGTCGGGTTTACAGGACCAAAGCTTATGCTTCCGCTGTGCGTTTTTCAAAATGCTTGAACCCGGATAAAGCTAGGGACGCTCCTCTCATTTATTGTATTCTATACGTTCTTGACAGGTTTTGTCCTATAATAGAACGAGAGGTTTTGTAACGAAAGGACGATGGTTTTGGAATGAATGCAAAATGGATGGAACTTGAACGCAAGATGCATGAATCAGGTGTCGATACCGTACTGATTACGGACCCAAAACATGTTTACTATCTCACCGGATTTTTAAGCAATCCGCATGAACGGTTTCTTGGAGCGATTCTGCAAGTCGGAAGCGAGCCCTTTATGCTCGTCCCTGCATTGGATGAAGCAGCCGCCCGGGCTGCTGCGGATGTAACCGAAATTCTGACCCATGGAGATACCGACAATCCCTATGAAGTGCTCAAATCAAGGCTGGGTGAACTAAAAGGGACGTTCGGCTTTGAGAAGGAGCAGGTTTCCGTTGCTAAATTTGAGCAAATGAAAGACACGTTAGGTTTTGGCGGGTACACGGACGTAGGAACATGGCTCCGTGACTTGCGAGTAAGCAAGAGCACGGCTGAAGTAGATAAAATCAAGCATGCCGTCCGGCTGATTGAGCAGGTGCTTAGTGAAACGCTGCTTCAGGTGCAAGAAGGCGTGACTGAAAATGAGCTCGTTGCCCAGGTTGAATATCAAATTCGCAAATTGGGTGCAGATGGTCCCTCCTTTGACTCGATGGTTCTATCGGGCGAGAAAACAGCCCTTCCGCATGGCGTACCTGGCAACAGACAAATCCGCAGGGGCGATCTGCTGATGTTCGATATCGGCGTTTATGCAGATGGCTACGCCTCGGACATTACTCGAACCTTCGCTGTCGGGGAACTATCCCCGGAGTTGATTAAAATCTATGAAACCGTGCTAGCCGCTAACGAAGCGGCAATCGCGGCCATCAAGCCCGGCGTGACCTTCGCCTCCATTGACCATGCTGCACGGCAAGTCATCGAAAGGGCTGGATATGGGGAGTATTTCCTTCATCGGCTTGGCCATGGGCTTGGCATTGATGTCCATGAATTTCCTTCCGTCCATGGGGAAAATGAATACCGGCTAGCGGAAGGACATGTATTTACGGTAGAGCCAGGCATTTACGTACCGGGAGTGGGCGGCGTTCGTATCGAAGATGATGTATTGGTCACAGCAACCGGGGTGGAAGTATTAACCAGCTACCCTAAAAACCTAACTTATATCTAACGCTTAATGTAATAAAAAAGAAGCTTTGTTGCCCTTTCCAGGGCTCAAGGCTCCTTTTTTATTTTCCTTTTTATCTGCATTTCTAGGCATTTTTACATAAATAATAGCTTGAAAACCAAAAAAATGTGACGAGCTTATTTTCAAAGGGCATTTTTTCCTATAGAATAATGCTTATGAACCAGTGGTAGAAAAATAGACACTGCAGTTCCTATAAGAACCAATAACAACATCTTAAGGGAGATTGGAGAGGATTTTCTTTGTTTAAGGGCATTAATCGCTCCATAAGCCGCAGGCTGATGAGTGTATTTGCGGCGGTCATCGTCATTTCATCGCTATTATTTAGTGTCAGCTTTTATTACATTTCTATGGGCATCATTAATCAAAATGTGCTGCCTCAATTCGATAAGGTATTGCTGACCAGCACTCAGGATATTTTCAAGCGCCTGGATACTACCCAATCATTGCAACTGTTAAGTGGCAACGAAAACTCGCGGTTTACAGTAGAGCAGTATCTGACCTCCAGCGCCGCCGAATTTCAGCTTAGCACCGCTTACCTGCTTCATCTTCAGGAAGAAGGTGCCACCGTGCTGGCTGCCAATGAGAACTCGGGCATGACAGCCGGCGATAAGCTGGAGATTCAAGCGGCCATGACGGAGGCGGTCAACGGTGGAGTCAAGATCAGCGACCTCTACTCGGACAGCTTTGGATCGCACAAAACGGCCTTTATTGCCATCCCCGGCAGTAAAGCATTGCTTGGTGTGGGGCTTGATGCCACGTTTATTGATGAGAAGCGGGCAGAAATACTAAATATCTGTATCGCCATTACCGCTCTCGTTATTGTGCTGGGCATGGCCGCCGCTTACTTGATCAGTACGCGAATCACCAAGCCCATCAAGAAGCTGGTTGCAGCCACTGACAAAATGGCAGTTGGCGATTTCCGCCAAACTATCGAAGTGAAGAGCCAGGATGAAATCGGGCAGTTGGCCAACAGCTTCCGGACGATGACGACCCAACTCAAAGAAATGTTTGCAACCGTAATGCAAACCTCTCATGCTGTCGTGGGAGCCTCTGACCATCTGTCAACATCAGTAACGACCTTTCAGGACTTGATTGCACGCTCCAATACGGCTACTCAAGAGATCGAGTCGGGAAGTATGACAATTGCCTCGGCAGCCGCTGAAAATGCTCGGGCTATGGAAGAAATATCCCTAGGAGTGCAGCATATTGCCACTTCCTCTGCGGAAGTGAGTGACCGAATCGGACAAGCCTCCGCTGAGGCCGGAGCGGGGAATGAACTGGCTCAAACTGCCGTACAGCAAATGCTCCATGTAGAGGATGCAGCCAACCGTACGCTGGCGTATATCCGCAACCTCAACGAACGCTCGGAATCGATTGCTACGGTCGTAGGAACCATCACCGATATTACAAAGCAAATTAACATTTTGGCCTTGAATGCCGCGATTGAAGCTGCGCGGGCGGGTGAGCACGGCAAAGGCTTCGCCGTCGTTGCCGAGGAAGTCCGCAAGCTGGCAGAGCAATCCCGGCTGGCCATGGAAGAGATTAGCGAAAATCTGCTCAGTATACGCGAGGAATCGGAGAACTCCGTCAACGCTATGCAGAATGCCAGCCAAGAGATCGTGTCCGGTACAGAGCGTGTGAAGCAAGCGGGCCAAGCCTTTGAGCAGTTGACAGAGTTGATTCACAATGTAAACCTGACCATTCAGTCCGTCTCGGCCTCAACCCAGCAGGTATCTGCGGGCACAGAGGAAGTTACGGCCTCTGTTGAGGAATCAGCGAATATCACCGCAAAGTCGCTTGAAAATATGGTGCAAATCTCTGACTATTCCCAGCAGCAGCTATCTGAAATGGAAGGCCATGCTCAGACGGTTCAATCCTTGCACAAGCAAGCGATATTATTGCGCGAGTCTGTTGAGAAGTTCCAGATTTAATTATGGCTCAACACCAAAATCAGTGCTGGACATATATGCGATGATTTTTTAGATTGAGCCTTAATTATGAGTTCAACAAAAAAACCGTTCCCTTCACCGTGATTCATTAAACGGTGCCCAGGGGACGGTTTTTAATTATGTGACTTAGCTGCACTGATAACCATGACTTACGCCTCGGATTCAGGCTGAATTCCAGCAATCTCGTATAGCTTCTTCATATGCAAATGTGCACGGACATGATCTGCAAGCCGATCAAAGGCCTCCTCCTTGCGTGCTGCCATAGAGATTGTAGCTTCCAACGGAGCTAACCCCTTGCTCACGCGGATGCCATTTAACCAGGCACGTCTCCAGTCGTCGTTATGAAACAGACCGTGCAAGTAAGTCTCGAACACTCTGCCATCGCTGCGTGAAGCTCCTTCCAGATGAACCTCGCCACCCGCATGCAAGTCCCTTTGTCTATCCTGATCAGCCATATCTTGACCTAAGCTATCCCTTTCTGCCCGGGCATCCTCTGCCTGCGCATTGCGGCTGGTGTCTTGAATGGAACGGACAGCAAATAAGGAGGCAACGGATACTGAAATATCTTGAGCGGACACCGGTATAGTGACCCCGGCATGAATCTCATAGCCCTCGATGAGGAACTGTCGATCTGTCATATTCAAGCGTAGTGGAGAATCATCCAGCATCGTGCCTTGTACACGCACGGTCTTCTTCCCGGGAAGAAAGGTAGTAGACAACGGTAACCAGCCCAGACCAGGGGCCCACCTGGAAGCCATGGCTTCCACTCCCTCAGGATCATGGAGCTGTTCCCCAAGCATTTGATAACCCCCGCAAATTCCGACCAATTGGGTGTGTGTGCCACGCTGCAAATGGCCGGATATCTCCTGCTCCAGTCCTTGACGACGCAAATAGTCCAAATCACCCAGCGTATCCTTCGTTCCCGGCAATATGATCACATCGGGTCTTCCCAAATCTGCGGCCTTATCTACATATCGAACCGAAACATCAGGCTCTGCCACCAAGGGCGCGAAGTCAGTGAAATTGGAGATGCGCGGGTAGCGAATGACAGCGATATCCAGCTCCGCCTGTCCGAGGGCAGGCCGGGCCGAGTCATAGGTATCCAGCACCACCGAATCCTCTGCATCAATATCCATATCCGGCATGAAGGGAATGACACCTAATACAGGGATACCGGTACGTTGCTTCAGCCAATCCAAACCAGGCTTCAATAAAGACACATCACCGCGAAATTTATTGATAATGAAGCCCTTGACGCGGGCTCGTTCATGCGGCTCCAACAGCTCCAGCGTCCCAACAAAAAAAGCAAATACACCCCCCCGGTCGATATCTCCGATCAGAATAACCGGAGCATCCGCCCAGCCTGCCAGATTCATGTTTACGATATCACGATGCTTGAGATTGATTTCCGCCGGACTCCCCGCACCTTCCATCACCACGATGTCGTATTGCTGACGCAGCCGATTCAGGGCTTCCATCACCAGCGGCTTGGCCTGCGGCAAGAATTCCTCACGATACTTGACCGCACTGAGATGCTGATGTGGACGGCCATGGACTACGATTTGCGAATGCATGTCCCCCGTTGGTTTAAGCAGCACCGGATTCATGTCCGTAGTCGCTGCAATCCCGCAGGCCTCAGCCTGCGTTCCCTGCGCGCGGCCAATCTCCTTACCGTCCGGCGTAACATAAGAATTCAGAGCCATGTTCTGGGATTTGAACGGGGCAGGACGCAAACCGTCCTGAACAAAAATACGGCATAAGGCCGTTACGATTACACTTTTTCCTACATCCGAGGCCGTGCCTTGCACCATGAGAACTGCACCGATGCTTGCAGCCAGCTTTTTGTTACGCTCCATTCCAGTTTGTGCTCCTCTCTTGCAAGGTCCGTCTTCATAGTAAAATCAGGACAGCCAGCAGCAACAGCAAAGCCTCCAGCCCTTCATTCAACGCTCCGTAGGTATCCCCTGTCAAGCCCCCCAATTTGTGGCTGATTCGTCCTGCTGCCCAGGTGCCTGCTCCCCAGGCCACAAAAGGGTGAAGCATCATATACAGCATGACCTTCATCAAAGCATCCCCTTCCATCCCTTGCAAAGCCAGCAGCAGGCACAACAACATAATTGCAATGGTCAGCAACAGGGCCAGTAGCGTTGACTCCTGAGCCTCGCGTCCACCCACGGTACGGAATTGCCCTGCCAGCCCTTCCCCTTGCCTGGCCTTCGGCCAGCGCTGCATAGCCCGGGTCATGAACCAGCGGCTCCAGATCGCTGCCGTCATAATGGCCAATCCCGATTGAACGGGACTGCTTTGCAGCAAGGAAAAGACCAAGGACAGCTTGAGCAACACCAGCAGCATACAAGCTAGTACGCCCATAGCACCGACCCGGCTGTCCTTCATAATTTCCAGCATTCTCTCTCTGGAGCGGTAGCTCAGCAGCCCGTCCGCCGTATCCATCCAGCCATCCAGATGCAAGCCGCCCGTGAGCCAGACCCAAACCATCAGCGCAAGTACAGCCGCAGGCCAGGAAGGCAGCAGCCAAGCGAATAAAAGACCCGCCCCCCAGACACAGATACCAATGGACGCGCCGACCAGGGGATAGTACACCGCACTGCGCCGCAACAGATCGGGTGTAAAATCCAGTTCCTTCCGAATCGGAATACGGGACAGGAATTGAAACGCCGCAACGATTTGATGAGATAAGGGATAGACGACATTATTCTGCGGTCCCTGAGATTTAGGTTCGCTCATAAAAGATACTCCCTGCTTTTTAATTCTATCGGGATGCCTGCTGTGACTAGAAATACCTGATCCGCCATCGCTGCAATCATGCGATTCATTGTACCGGCCAAGTCCCGGTATTGCCGCCCCAGCGGATACTCAGGTACAATCCCATGGCCTACCTCATTCGTGACCATCACCAATGTGCCCGGGAATTCAGCCACAGCCGCAGCCAGTTGTCTGATCTGCTCCATGACCGTTTCGATCGCATGATCGGGTTCATCTCCGGCAGCCAGCAATATGTTGGACAACCATAAGGTCAGGCAATCGACCAGCACGGTAGGCTGGCAAGTCCAGGTATTCACGACTCTAGCCTTAGCGTCAGAACATAGCTCATGCTCCATGGAAGACGTCGCTAACCGTTCCTGGCCATCGTGGTCTCCACCTAGTTTTATCAGTAAAGCGGGAAGTCTATAGGGCTCCTCCAGCGTAGTCCAACCATACTCTTGCTCCTCACGCTGCTGCCGGTGAAGTGCAATACGCTCCTTCATCTCTTTATCAAAGGCTTGTGCCGTGGCAACATAAATCGCCGAGCCCGCCTGTTTCATCACAAAGCGTTCAGCAAACGTGCTTTTTCCGCTACGCGCTCCTCCGGTCACCAGAACCTTCATCGGCTTAGCTCTTCGGAGGCAACGCCATCCGATACTCCCGCACTTTCAAAGGTAGCCATCTCCCTCATGATATGGCAAGCGGCATCCACGAGATGCAATGCCAGCACACCTCCGGTGCCCTCACCAAGGCGCATGTCCAGATCGAGCATAGGTGCAAGCTTCATGGATTCCAGCAATTGACGATGCCCCTGCTCCTGAGAAATATGGGAAGCAATTACGTAATTAGCTGCTTCCGGCGCCAGACGAACGGCAACTAAGGCAGCCACCGTAGAGATGAAGCCATCAATAACAACCGGACAATGCAAAGCAGCGGCTCCCAGAATAATCCCGGTCATCCCGGCAATCTCCAGACCACCTACCTTGGACAGTACGTCAAGCGGGTCTTCTGCATCAGGCGCATTCATCTCCAGCGCTTGGGCCACCACATTTCTCTTGTGCTGCAGACGTTCATCCGTGATGCCCGTTCCCCGACCGACACTTTCCAGCGGAGAATAACCCGTAAGACTGCTCATCAGCGCTGCGCTGGCCGTCGTATTGCCGATACCCATCTCTCCGGTCACGAACAGCCGGGCTCCTCGTCCCGCTTCGGCAGCAACTACATTTGCGCCGACCAAAATAGCTGCCTCCGCTTCCTGTCGGCTCATGGCCGGACCTTTAACCATATTGGCGGTACCATAACGGAGCTTGCGCTGAAGTAAATTCGGATGCGCAAGCTCTGCATTCACTCCGATATCCACGCAGACAACCTCGGCTGACGCTTGGCGAGCCAAGACATTCACAGCCGCGCCACCGGCGAGAAAGTTAAGCACCATTTGGGGCGTCACCTCAGCGGGAAAGGCACTGATGCCCTCTTCGCATACCCCGTGATCCGCCGCCATAACGATAACGGTCCGGTCAGAAAATAACGGCTGCATTTCCCCGGTAATACCGCACAGCTTCACCGCCAGCGCCTCCAGCTTGCCAAGACTGCCGGGCGGCTTGGCCAGACGATCCAGATGCTCCCCGGCTGCCTTCATCGCTGCCAAATTCAGAGGTGTGATCTCCTCTATCAACTGTGCTAGCGCTTTAAATTCCATGTTCATTTTCCCCTTTCTCAGCCTTACTGACTCTGCCACGGAGCAACGTCCCCCCGCCGCAGTAATAGCTGGGGAATGTTCAGATCGGGATGCACGACCTGGTGGGCATGAACGCCAAACACGCTGGCTACCAGGTCTGGAGAGAGAATGTCCTCCGGGGCCCCCTGTCCCACGATGCTCCCGCCGCTCATGACAAGCAGGTGGTTACAATACATCGCTGCCAAATTCAAATCATGCATCACTGAGATGACCGTCAGCCCTTCTGTTCGCTGCCAGTCGGCCACCAGTTCCATAAATTGAAGCTGGTAGCGCAAATCCAGATAGGTGGTTGGCTCGTCCAGCAATACCAATTCCGGTTGCTGGGCCATGACCTTCCCCAATGCAGCCCGTTGCCGTTGTCCTCCGCTGAGTACGCTGAGCGGACGGTGCTGCAGTTCCAGCAAATCCAGGCGCTCCATGATGCCATCGATTAGCCTGGCTCCTGCCAACGGATCACCTAGCTCCCGGCCACGCCAGTCCTGATAGGCGAACCTGCCCATCTCAACCACCTCACGGACCGAATAACTCACGGGGGGCAGGCCATCCTGCTGCAGCACGGCAACTTTATGCGATAACGCCTTGCGCGAATAGGTATCCAGTCGCTTTCCATCCAGTTGTATCTCTCCGCCATCCGGCTTCTCCACACCGGAAATCAAGTTGATAAGGGTGGTTTTGCCACTGCCATTCGGGCCAATCAGTCCCCAGAATTCGCCAGACCGCACCTTCCAGCTCAGCTTATCCAGTATGTTGTAGCGGCCATAAGCTTTGGATATATTCGTGATTTCAATCAACGCATTTCCGCCTCCCTTTGCTTCTTCTTGAGGTATAGCAAGTAACCAAAGAAGGGAGCACCTACAAAAGCAGTAACAATGCCAAGTGGAATTTCGGTAGGGGCAAGCAGGGAGCGAGCGGCAAGATCGCTCCACATCATGAATATACCGCCGCCCATCGCCGACAGTGGAATAATCAAGCGATAATCCGGTCCGGTAATCAAACGAATCATGTGCGGAACCACCAGTCCAACGAAGCCGATAACTCCCGAGACAGATACGGCTGCCGCCGTCATCAGCGTAGCCACCAGCAGCACCAGCAGCTTGGTCCGCTCCACAGCCATACCGGAATGAGCGGCTTGTCGCTCGCCCAGGGACAGCAAATTCAAGTGCTTGGCTCTACTCCATAAGTATAACGCTCCCAGCAGCAAATATGGGAAAAGGATGGCCGTATACGACCATCCACGCAAGCTTAAGCTGCCCATTGTCCAGTATAAAATTTCGTTGACCGTCTTCTTGGACATTGCCGTCAGAAAAGAGACCACCGCTCCAAGAAAGGATTGCATGACCACCCCCGAGAGGATCAAGCTTTCGATCGGCAGCTTGCCGTTTTCCCGCGCCAGCCACAGAACAATCCACAGGGTGATCGATCCGGTAATAAAGGCAATGGCCGGGAGCGTGAACACCCCTAGCACGGAAAACTGCCAGCCGAAGAATATCAGGACGGCGGCGCCGATGGCCGAACCCGAAGATACGCCAAGCGTATAGGGATCAGCCAGCGGGTTGCGCAGCACACCCTGAAATCCGGCTCCGGCTACCGCCAGTGAAGCGCCAACAAGCATGCCAAGTAATACACGCGGAAGGCGGACCAGCACGACGATCTGCTCCGCCGCCACTTCCCAATCAGGAGTAATCAAGCGGCCAAGTCCCGGAATCCGGTGCAGCAGAATAGCCGCAATCTCCCCAGCAGGCAAATAGACCGAGCCGATTCCGATGCAAAGCAGCAGCGTCACTACGAGCAGCAACAGCCCTATCGTTCCGTATCCGGCCAGTTTGCCACGAATCATGGCTGTACCAGGTCCGGATAGATCGCCTTCGCCACCTCAATAAGTCCTTGCGTAATCCGTGGTCCCGGGCGGCTCAGCAGATTATCTTCCAGGCCAAAGACCTGATCTTCCTTGATGGCTTTGATTTGCTCCCAACCACCGCGGGCTTTAATAATATCAGCCAGAGTTTGATTGTTCTCATAAACCAGGCTCTTTGCATACAAAATGACGTCCGGATCAGCCTGAATAATGTTCTCTTCGTTGATCTCCGACCAGCCTTCGATGTCAGATGCTACATTGACCCCACCAGCCAGCGTGATCATTTCATCCATAAATTCGCCTTTCCCCACCGTCCATCCCGGGGAAAACTCGATATATACCTTTTTCTTCTGATCCTCGCCCACGGATTTGACAGCTTCAGTCACCAATTGCAGTTCCTGCTCCATCTTGGCAATCACTTCCCCTGCCTGAGCCTGGTGATCCGTAATCGTGCCGATCAGCTTGATATGCTCCATGGCGTCCTGAATTGTCTTGGGTTCGGACTGAAACACCTTGATGCCCAAATCCCCCAAGCTCTTGACCGTAGCTTCGTTAATGAAGTTGGCCGTCACAACGAGGTCAGGCTGCGCAGCAACGACGGCTTCTACATTGACTTTGGAGGTTCCCATCCGCGGCTTGCCCTTTACCGCTTCCGGGTAATCGTCCAAATCGGATACGCCAACAATTTGCTCGTCCAGCCCGAGTGCGAACAATACTTCGGTATCCGAAGGAGCCAGGGATACGATTCTTTGTGGAGCCGATTGGAAGGTAAATGCCTGACCACTCGAATCCTGTACAGTCAATGGATATTCCGTTTGCGCAGCGGTCTGCTCATTTCCTGCATTTGTACCTGCATTTTGCTCCTGAGCTGCAGGTGTGTCCGTTCCCTGGTTCTGATCTACGGCCGCATTATTACTGCTACAGCCTGCCAATACCAACAGCGCAGCCAATAAAAAACTGCCCCACATTTTTTGCCATTTGTTCATGCCACTGACCTCTCCTTTGTGTCTGATATTTGCCTTATAGAGTTTGCCTTATAGAGGTTGTTCCAAAAGTTGTCTTCCCTCATCCAATCTTCTTGGTCCTGAACACCTAACTTTTGGATCACGCACTTATAGGCGTAAAAGAAAGCACTCAAAAAGAAAAACCCACTCCAAATCGGGTGGGCTACGTCTACAAAGTCATGCCAGGCAAAGGTGGCGTGGCCACAACAATCGCTATAGGCATGGGTGTCTTGGCAGAACGTTATCCTTTCCTCGAAGGACCGTCATTCAATTCCCGTGGCAGGTCTCCTGACTTACAGGTGCCGACGATGCTCGCCTTCCCATCTCCCGTCTAGCGGCAGACAGTGGCTATAGTGAGCTCGTCCCTGTTTACAGTGGCGGGACCGTGCCGGAATTGCACCGGCTTCCCTTTTAACCCGAACTTCACTTGGCTTTGCGCTAAGGCAGCATCGGGACCTACGGTACGATTGTTCACTTGTCTTAAAGGCGACATCCTCTTAAAGGCCTTCTTCTCTATTGGATTATAGGGGAAAAGCTAGGTGCTGACAACCTGCATCCTATCGCTGAACCAGCCAGATACGGCGTGCAAACTTCCCCTTCATGACTACACAACGATCCATAATGCTAAATCCGGCAGCCCTGAGCTCTTCCTCCAACAGCTCAATCGAAACGATGACTGCACGGTGGCTAATTCGGCGTATGCTATCCAGCATCTGTCTTCGCTCCTCTGGAGGAAGCACCGAACAAAGGTTATAGGGAAGATCAACGATAGCCGCTGCATATTCCCCTTGAAGCTCCTTCAAATCCTGAATGGCAACAATTCCGGTATCCTCGTAACCGAAATGACGAAGATTGCCTCTGGCCCCGCGTACCGCAACCGGGTTAATATCACGACCAACGATATCCACGCCCATCGATAACGCCTCAATCAGCACATTGCCCATACCACAGCAAGGATCTATAGCCTTTAGACCTTGTGGGTCAGGTAAAGCGATGTTCACCAATGCCCTGGCGGTCACCGTTGTCAGCCCCGTTGAGTAATTATGGGGTTTATGCTTATGAGCCAACCATACCGGATTGGCTGCACGGCAAATACCCAGCGTCCATCCTTCCTTGCTGGCTAGCAAGCCGAAGGTCACATCCGGATGCTCCATATCGGCCTTTCCCCGTATACAGCCGCCGATCTGACGCTCTGCCTCTCTCTGCTCTTCATAAGTGCAGCTTAGTCCACATTTCAGGTACACAACCTTGAACGTTGAAGCCCCCAGGGACAAGGCTGCCACCTGCACCATGAGGTCCTCCAGCCGAGTCCTGGCGAACAGTACATCCAGCCGCAAGGAGATAAACGGGCTCCGGTTAGGTGCAATCCGCCGCGCACTTTCAATATAAGGCAGCTCTGCGTTAAAACCACCAAAGAGCGCCCGAAGCTCCATATGGCATAGCTCACGTTCATTCTCATGGCTGACATACGGATAGATATAAACGGGCTCCTGCTGTTGAATCCGATTCAAGCTGTCCGCCTTCCCCTCTGCAACAATGGCTTGGCTACCGGATTTCTCTGTCTGATCACCGGATTACCCTTATTGTACCAGATTTTATTGTTATACCAGACAGCCCGTCTTGTCTTGCTTATGACCTCTCTTGGCAGAAGGTTACTTCGTTACGCATCGATATTCAATTTGCAACCTTAACCAACCATTTATCTATCTTGCTTAAAGCTGCCGGGTAGCCGTTGTGATTCTTCAGGCTGGGACACAAAAATCTTCCCCGGACTAGCAGACTGCTCTTGTTGCATCTCCGTTAATTGCCCCCAGTATCTCTTGGGCATATGCGACATTTGTCCGCGAGGGTTCAAGCGTTCGCGAATCGCTATTGTATTGTAGAACCGCTTCCACAAACGGCGATATAGCCGTTCCTCTTCCCCGGCTGCTGGCAGTGTCAGCTCGTCAAGCTCTATAAGCTCGGTGTGCCAGGCTTCCCTCTGTACCGGACGATGCACCAGCGCCTGTCCATGCGTTTTATCGTGAATCAGGAACATCTCCTGGCTGTAACGGTCGCAGAAATGGGGGGCTAGCAGTGGGAGAACATAATTCTTGGGTTCAATGACCGAGACAAGCACTTCATCATAAACCGAAAAGCGGACAAATCCTGTCAAGGCATGAGTCTCCGTATTCAAGTGATGCACTGCTTTGTGCAGCCGATACACCACAGGATCAGTCAGCATCCCCATAACTGCGTTCCCTTTGGCAAAGCCTAATCGCAGAAAGCGGTAAATCAGCAAATCCTTCTGCGGATCACAGGTCAGAAAGCCTCGCCGTACCAGCTCCTGGGCCGCTGGGGATATCTTCTGGGCAATCCCCTTGTAGACCCTCGCTGCCTTCTCCGCAGAGGTCTCGACAAAGCGGGTTTGAAACAACGTATACTGCGGGTCAGCCGCCGAGCAGATATCCACTAGCTCCTCCTTCCGCTCATAGCTATCGAACACGCAGCTAAGCAAGCCGTCAAAGCTTCCGTCATAGCCATAGGCCGCCTCCGTTAACCAAGCAGCCATGACGTTTGTTCCTTTCCCCTTGAGCCTGTGTCTGCCAGCTCTGTTTCATTGAATAGGGATAGCTGTTCTACCTTTGGCCGGGGCAGATACATCTCGATCTCCTTGCCGGACAGCAGCGACCTTAAAATGGTGCTCTCGTTCACCTTAAGCCCTTCCAATCGCCGCCCCGAGCACGTTATGAAATATTGCGCGCGCTTCAGCACTACCCCCAGCTTCTTCAATCCATGAAAATCCAGGCTTCCCGTTCGGCGCGCAGCCACGATTCGCTTGGCACTTCTTACGCCGATGCCCGGCACGCGCAGCAGGGTTTCATAAGACGCCTTGTTCACCTCCACGGGAAAATGCTCGATATGCCGGATCGCCCAATGGCATTTAGGATCCATCATCAGATTAAAGTTAGGCATACCCTCGTCAAGCAGTTCCTTCGCCTCAAAACCATAGAACCGCAGCAGCCAATCCGCCTGATATAAGCGATGCTCCCGCAGCAACGGGGGCTTGCTGTCGATGGACGGCAACAGGGCATGCTCGGCTACCGGGGTATAAGCAGAATAATAAACCCGCTTCAACTCATAATTCCTGTATAACGCTTCGGTCAGCTTCAGAATGCTCAAATCGCTGTCCGGTGTCGCTCCAACAATCATCTGCGTGCTCTGCCCGCCGGGTACAAAACGGGGCGCATGACGATATTTGACCACATCCGTACTATTTTCACGAATGCCCTGGCGTATGGCCGTCATCGGCCCCAGGATATCCGTCTTATTCTTGTCAGGGGCGAGCCGGAGCAAGCTATCCTGAGAGGGCAGCTCAATATTTACACTCATCCGGTCTGCCAGCAGACCAAGCCGGGAGATTAACGCCGGATCGGCTCCCGGAATCGCCTTGACATGAATATATCCGCGAAAATGGTAGGTTCTCCGCAGCAGTTCCAGCACCCGAATCAACTGCTCTGTGGTATAATCCGGATTTCGCATAATACCTGAGCTGAGAAACAATCCCTCGATATAGTTACGGCGGTAAAAGTTCATCGTCAGCTCCGCCAGTTCCTCAGGTGTAAACATCGCCCGCTGCGTATCATTAGATCTGCGGTTAACGCAATATTTGCAATCATATATACAGCCGTTAGTTAACAGTACCTTCAACAAGGAAATACATCGTCCGTCCGCCGCGAAGCTGTGGCAAATCCCCGAAGCTACCGTATTGCCTGCGGAGCTTCCATTTCCTCCGCTCCGTTCCACCCCACTTGAAGAGCAAGAGGCATCATATTTGGCCGAATCGGCTAGTATCGTCAGCTTGTCATAAACGTCCATTCCCGCATCCTCCCTTATGTCAGTAATTATATTGCGAACATACGTTCTTGTCAAAGTAATATAATACGATGAATTTAGGCTCAGAGCCGAAATCAGTGCTTGCCATTAAGAAAGTATTTACTTTAAGGGGGTTTGGCGAGTTGCCCTTCATGCAAATCGGTGAGTTGTGCGGGAAGAGCGATAAGTGGGACAGGCTGATTTTTACAGGGCAAAAAAACAACTCTAGGAAGCGATGGAATGAAAGTATCATGCGAGGTCATCCGCGGCTTGCTGCCCTTGTATCAGGATGGGGTATGCTGCGGGGATAGGAAGAGGAACATCTGGCCGATTGTGCGGAATGCCAAGCCGAGCTAGAACCCATGGCCGGGGAGCTGTCCGGCAATCACGCTGAACGCAATCCGGCTCAGGCGAAGCAGTCAAGAACATATCCGACATATAGAAATACGGAATAAGAAGATCGTTGTGGAAAGGTATTTTATCTACTGCTCTCATTGCTGCTCTCGTTATTCTGTTGCTTTACACTTTCGTAGATATTCGGATCGTACCCCAGCCTTAAACCTGCGCAAATGCAGAGTTTGGCAGCTTGGTGGATAGAATTAATGAACAGGTTGAAAAAAGGGACTAGGGGTTGTTTTGGATCAAGCTCACTGTTTCAGCACCATACCAGATACAAATTCCAGATCGCTCCATGCTTCATAAGATGGGATAAACACGTTGAACCTGTAGCTGGTTAGCTTATATTCGCTAGTTTCAGTTTCACGGCGGACACGCTGGCGACTTGCACATCACGCTTGGCCCTCCGCCCACTTTGTTCACTGCTTTTCTATAGGGCAAGGCTAAGTCGCCGCAGGCCTCCAGGTGCCACCCGGGTATCCCAGAAATCAAGCTCCGGCTGGACAAGTGAGCAAAGCTTTGCAATCACCCCGCCATGGGTTATTATCAACAGTCGCGCGGGGGAATTTCCCGCTGGCTCCTGAGAATCAGCCCCTGTGGTCGTCGGGGGCTTATCGAAGCCATGAACCGGCTTAGAGGAACACAGGCTCAGGCTGTCTGAGGGTAAATGTAAAGGACTATGGAGCAACAATGCAGGCTTAACCGTCTCTCGTCTTTCCCTCACCAATGTCTCCGAGATGGTCAGAAGCTCGGCGTACAGGTCGGTCACCCTCATCTCGAATTCTTGCCAGGATTCCCCTTCCGGCGGGGTCACGGCTTGCGGCTGATCAATCCAGGCCCGATAAGTCTCGTTATCCTTCAGTTGCTCATACGTGCAGCCTTCCCAATGACCGAAATTCAGTTCCCGCAAGCGGGGGTCTGGCTGCATGATTTCAATTAAATCAGGTCTGGCAGTTGCCAGCGTTTCGCGACAGCGCCGTAGATCACTGACGTAGACTGCCTCGAAGTCGACTCCATCCAGTTCCCGCTCTAACCCTTCCAGCCCAGCTTCCGCTCCAGCTAATAACGGAATATCACTATGCCCCTGATAGCGGCGTTCGTGGTTCCAAGCAGTCACCCCATGCCGTACCAGCCACCATTCTACCGTTGCCGCCATCTTTCCACCTCCTGTTTTTCTTACATTGTACGCAGGGGTAATCTTACTTTTAATCTTACTTTTAATTTCACTTTTAACCTCACTTTTAACCTCATTGCTATTTAAAACATATTGAACTATCAAGGGCCCG
This sequence comes from Paenibacillus sanguinis 2301083 = DSM 16941, assembly GCF_000374825.1. Lineage (GTDB taxonomy): Bacteria > Bacillota > Bacilli > Paenibacillales > Paenibacillaceae > Fontibacillus > Fontibacillus sanguinis. The sequence goes on along the minus strand of NZ_KB895386.1, from coordinate 55,773 downwards.
AAGACTAGTGTGGGAACTCCGCTTGCGGATGATGCTACAATATTCACCCTAGCAAGTCCGCAAAATTTATGATTACAGGAGATACTCCCGCTATTTCCACCAATTTCGCTCAAATATCGAATTTAACTGGAAATCCTCCTGCTATTTTGGCTGTTTTTTCTTAAATTGGGTATTTTACAGATATTAGCATGACATATTCCCTATAAAGTACCTCTCATGCCATATCATCCGTTAATTAGCGGGACTTTTTCCATTAATTTAAAAATCTCAGCGATGCTGAAGATACTCCGAGTAGCTCTATTTTACCTCGATATGGTTAGCTCAAAATCATGATAGTTTAGCTTCAAAACCGTGCAACTTCGAGCCAAGCTGAAGGACCACCGCTCCCCCATTCGCCGTTCTAGCTAGCTCCATACCAGTTCCCCGCTATTTGTCACCACATTTTCAGTTCAATTGGTTTGCTTAGCTCCGTTGGTCTGCTCCAACTCCGTTTGGAGGCTTCTAGCGAATTTCCATGCCCAACAACGCCAGTGTTCCCAAAATAACCAATGCATTGGCCACCCAAAACATCAGCCTGGACGTTCTCTTCACATCTTCCGGCTCAAGCTCTCTCGTCTTGTCGCCCATATAAGCCCGGAACGAGGTTACGCCATGATAGCTGTTCTCCCCACCCAGCCGCACGCCCAGTGCGCCGGCTACCGCCGCCTCCGGGAAGCCGCTGTTTGGGCTGGGATGGCCAGAGGCATCGCGCCGCACGGCACGCCAGGCTCCTCGGGCGTCAAGCCGCAGCCCCGCGGCAGCCGCGGATAGCAGCGCAGCGGTGAAGCGAGCCGGAATGTAATTGGCGATATCGTCCAACCGGGCGGAGGCCCAGCCGAGATCGATGTACTTGTCGTTCTTGTAGCCGACCATCGAGTCGAGGGTGTTGATCGCCCGGTAAGCCATCGCCAGCGGAGCGCCGCCCAGCAGGGCGAACATCAGCGGCGACACGACGGCGTCGACGATATTCTCGGCGACGGTCTCCACGGCGCCGCGCACGGTCTCCGGCGCATCCAGGTGCGCCGTATCCCGGCCGACGATCATGCCCAGCGCGCGGCGGGCGGCAGGCAGGTCACCGCGCAGCAGGTGTCCGGCCACGTCCTGCCCCGCATCGCGCAAGCCCTTGGCAGCGATCGTCGTCCAGATCAGGGCGGCCTCCACAGCGGCCGCCAGCCATGGGCTGACCTGGGCCAGCAGGCGCAGCAGCGTCCAGGTCACAGCAAAGCTGCCGCCAGCGACAAGCAGCGGCAGCAGCACGCCCGCCACGCGGTAGTGGCGGGCAGGGACGAGGCGGCGGATGGCCGCCTCCAGCGCGGCGATCGCCTTGCCCATCCCCACCACAGGGTGGGGGAGCCAGCGCGGATCGCCAAGCAGCCGGTCGAGCAAGTACGCGACCGGCAGCACCCACCACGCCGCCATCAACCGCGCGCTCCCGCTGCGCCAGCACGCAGCGATTCGCTCACGGCGGCGTAGACCAGGCGGCCCACCATGCCGCCCAGGTCCGTGGCGGTCCCTGCATAGGCATGCAGCAGCGGCCAGGTGGCCCGCTGACTCACGCCAAGCATGACCGCATCGGTCGTGGTGCCGGTGGCCGGGAGCCCATTCTCGGCGTCGCATACGCCGAGATCGCCCAGCGCGGCCGTCTTGGCCTCGGTCGCCGTGATCACGGCATTGACCATCGCGGACGGCGTCAGCCGTCCATCTACGGCCAGCAGCACATTAATCGTTCCCGGCGTCCAGGAGGCCGGGAACGTCGTCCGCCGAACGCCTGCGCGCGCGGCGTTCGACACCCCTGCCGTCGCGCAGCAGAAGACGGCAAAACCCTCGCTGCGCTCCTCAGCTACCGCAGCGCGGCGAAGCTGCACGGCCGTCAATAATCCGGCCGTGCCCTCGGCAGGATATCCCCATCCCCGCAGCAGTTCGGCAATATCCCGCACCGGATTTTCGCAGCGATAGAAGCGGTCCACGTAAATGTTGACCATCCGCTTGATTGCGCCGCTCCCGCCGCCAAATACGGCGCTGCCCAGCCCGTCCAGTTGCTCGAGAGCCTCCAGCAGCAAATGCCGCTCCCCATAACTCAGCCGCAGCCCCGGCCATACCCGGGAATGATAAATTGCCCCCGGCTGTACCTCCAAAAATGGTGTTGTCATCTTCCCGTTCCCCCCATGACTTCCTTCATCTCCTGAATGAACTGGCGGCAAGCGGCTTCCCCCTTCACGGCGACCCGGATATCCCGCTCCGTCAAGCCAGCGTACATTGCACAGCTGCGCACCAGCACTGACCGCCGCCCCAAGGCTTCCTGCATGGCAAGGGCAGTCCATGGCTTCGGCAGCCTTACAAGCAAGAAATTAGCCTGGCTTGGCCAAGTCAGACAGTCCAGCTCGTCAAGCTCCCGGCGCAGCCAGTCTCGCTGCTGTTCTACCAGCGCCAGCGTAGCTCGTTCGTAGTCTCCGCTGATACCCAGACAAAATTCTCCGGCAGCCAGGGCCAGCGAATTCACGCTCCAGGTTACCTGCACCGCCCGCATCTGACCAGCGACCTCGGGACTTGCCAGTGCATAGCCCAGCCTTAACCCTGGAATAGCGTAAAACTTGGTCATCGAACGAATCAGAATCAGATGCGGGTAAGCCGGTAATTCTGCCAGCAAGGTGCAGCGCTGCTCCGAAGGAATAAAGTCAATAAAGGCTTCATCCATAACCACATAAGTGTGATATCGCTCCCCCGCCATAGCAAATTGACGCAGCTCGTCCAGCGAATATGGCACGCCGTTCGGATTGTTGGGCTGACCGATAAAGATCAAATCCGTCTCCCGAATCAGCCGCTCTATCTCATCCGGTTCCGCCCGGAATTGCCGATCCTCTCGGCCATAGGCCGAGCATACAAGGCAGCCAAACTGCTCAGCCAGAGTGCGATATTCAGAGAAGCAAGGCTCCACAATCCCCACCTTGCCAGGGGCCAGGCCCAACAAGGCCAATGCCATATTCTCCGCCGCACCGTTACCAACCACGATGCAGTCCGGCTCCACCCGGTGACGCTCCGCCAGCAGAGCAACCAATCTGCGGTGACCAGGGTCCGGGTAGCGCACAATGCTCGCCAGAGCCTCCCCCAACCTCTTTAGCAGCCCCGGGGGCGGTCCCAGCGGATTGATATTGGCGCTAAAGTCCGTGACCTGCCGCTCGTCTACCCCATAACGAGCCGAAGCCGTAAGCAAGTCTCCCCCATGCCCGTATATTTCCAAATTCATGACAATCCCTCTTCCATTGATAAATACAGCCTCGCCGCACAGCAAGCTTCAATGCCCCCATTATGAAGTTTTCGCTCCCTTCAAGTCAATAACAGGCTGCGGGCAGACCTTTTCTCTTTGGTTTCCAGGCCAATTGGTTTACAATAAGAGTGAGCAAGTACATCTACATATCGGAGCTTTATGATCAGATTTGAAAGTACAGACAGGAGGATGAGAACCATGTTGTTCATTGATAACGAAGGAATTACGGATGCATCCGTTAATTTGGCTATCGAAGAGTATGCCCTGCGGCATTTGCCTTTGGAGGATGACAGCTACCTGTTGTTCTACATTAATGCACCATCCATCATTATTGGCAAGCATCAGAATACGATCGAAGAGATTAACCAGGAATATGTAAAGGAGCACGGCATCCAGGTTGTGCGCCGGTTATCCGGAGGCGGAGCCGTATATCATGATCTGGGCAACCTGAATTTCAGCTTCATCACGAAGGATGACGGACAATCCTTCCATAATTTCCGCAAGTTTACGGAGCCCGTCGTTCAGGCGCTTAAGTCCTTGGGGGTCAATGCCGAAATGACGGGACGCAATGACCTTCAGGTTGGCGAACAGAAGATTTCCGGCAATGCGCAGTTTGCTACCCGCGGACGGATGTTCAGCCACGGCACGCTGATGTTCAATCTGAATCTGGAGGACGTCCAAGCCTCGCTTCATGCCAACCCGGAGAAATTTAAATCCAAAAGCACAAAATCGGTCCGCAGCCGGGTAGCCAACATCGTTGATTTTCTGGAGCAAGACATGACTATTGAAGAGTTCCGCAGCGAATTGCTGCGCCACATCTTTGGCATGGAGCCGCAGGCCGTCCCACAGTATAAGCTGACCGAAGCGGACTGGACTAAAATTCATGAAATTTCCCGGCAGCGCTACAAGAATTGGGATTGGAACTATGGATTGTCTCCGGAGAGCAATGTGAAGCATGCCAAAAAATTCCCGGTAGGCATCATCGACTTGCGGATGAATCTCAAGGACGGATACATTCAGGAGATCAAGATTTATGGTGATTTCTTCGGCATAGGCGACGTTGCTGATATCGAGGACAAGCTTAGAGGCATTAAATACGAAGAGACTGCCGTCAAGGAAGCGCTGGCTAATCTCGACGTTAAACATTACTTCGGGAACCTGGAGTTCGATGATTTTATCAGCCTGGTGTTTCTTGAAGAATAATAATATTTGGATAACAAAAGGGAGAGAGAAAATTGTACAAACTGATTGCCATCGATATCGACGACACGCTGATTAACGACAACAGAGAGGTGACTCCTGCCACGCAGCAGGCCCTGGAGCAAGCGGTTGCCCAAGGCGTCGTTGTTACCTTGGCGACGGGTCGGGCCTATGCTTCAGCACAGGCCATCGCTCGCCAAACCGGCCTCAATGTGCCGATTATTACCTATCAAGGCGCCCTGGTCAAGAACCTGCTGGACGAGAAGGTGCTGTATGAACGCTATATGCCGCAGGATGCCGCCCACAAGCTGTTTGAATACTGCATCCAGCGGAATCTACATCTGCAAACCTATATTGATGACAAGCTGTATGCCCGTGAGGAGAATCAGAAGCTTATCGACTATACCACTCTCAATGGAACGGCTTATTATGTAGAGCCGGACTTCTCCAAGCTTGTTGCCCAGCCAACCCCTAAAATGCTCATTATCGACGAGCCGGATTACCTGGACCAAATTGCTCCGGAAATCCGCGAGCTATTGGGAGAGGGAGTCCATGTGACCAAATCCAAGCCAAACTTCCTGGAGATCATGCACAAGGAAGGCACCAAGGGTCATGCCCTGAAATTCCTGGCCGGCCACTTCGGCTGCGATCTCTCCCAAACCATTGCCATTGGCGATTCGTGGAACGACCACGAAATGCTGGAAGCCGCCGGCCTTGGCGTCGCTATGGCCAATGCGATCCCAGCGCTCAAGGACATCGCAGATTATGTGACCTTGAGCAACAATGAGGATGGCGTCAAGCATGTGATTGAGAAATTTGTGCTGGGTGCGGAGTAATACATTTAACGCATTTTTATGATCCAAAAACAGATAACAGCCTTGGCAGTGACTTGACTCGCTGCCAAGGCTGTTCCTGATTTGAGGAGCATCAGCCATTGAAATTTCAAACCATTGAACTGGATTGTTTTCCTTTTTTCAACCAGCTCCCCACATTCTCATTCATCGCCAGCAAGCCGGAAATAATAAGCAGAACGCCGATCCAGGTGATCCAGCTTACATGCTCGTGATATACCGCCGCTCCAAGTCCGACCGCAATCGGAGGAGAGATATACAGCCAGGTTGCGGGGAACAACGGATCGGTACGTGACATAATCCAGTAGAACAGGCTATGGCCAACCATCGAACCGATCACGGTCAAGTAGATCAGCGACAGGATGGCTGGACCCGAATTATGCGCAGTTGTATTCCATGGCTCCGTCATGAGCGAAAGCCCACATAACAACACACCTCCATACATCATCTGCACCGCATTAAGTGCCACAGGGTTCGTTTCCTTGAACTGGCTTATCACCTTTTTCGAGTAAAGCGCACCGGCCGAATAGCATACCTCTCCAGCAAGAACAGCGATACAGCCCCATAGCCACAAGGAGCTTCCGCCCATGGTTAAACCCGGCAGAACAACCAGCACCACTCCCCCAAAACCGATAAGACAACCTGCAATCATGCGGGCAGACGCCTTCTGCCGTAGCAAAGCTGTCTGCATGACCATAATCATCAATGGGCCTGTTGCCGACAGGATAGCCCCGACGCCAGAGCTTACATGTTGCTCAGCCCAATATAAGGCGGCAAACGTACCGAAAGTCAGCCCGGCTCCGGTCAGAAGCATTTCTTTTCGCCAGAGCAGGGACAGCTTAACCTTTCCTTGCATCCACATCCATGCAAACATTAAGGCGCCTGCCATCACAAAGCGCAATCCGGCCGATAAAAATGGCGGCATGCCTGCCTCCACTCCAATTTTAATCGCCAGAAACGTGGTTCCAAAAATAAGACACATAACCGCAAATGCTGCTGCTACCATGGTTCATCACTCCTTTATCTGCTCTCTATCATATCCCATCATCCATAGAACAGATTGAATAAAACAGAACAGATTTATTGGTTTGCTGCTACAATAGAGTTCAAAGGAGTGTGAGTGGGGTGAGTAAAACCATGTTAATGACAGATAGCAGCCTCAAGCTATATGAACAGGTGGCTCATAATCTCATGGTGCGTATCGAGGCGGGAGAGTGGGGAGAACATGATAGACTTCCATCAGTGCGAAGTCTGTCCAAGCAGGCTGGCGTGCATCGGCTTACGGTTTTTAAAGCTTATCAGGCATTAAAGGAACGTGGGATCGTATACGTCATGGACAAGTCCGGTTATTATGTCAGCCCTGCCTCCCCTTCGTCTGTGGCAGACCAGGCAGATGATCCGGCAGTCTCCATCTGGCTGCATGGAGATTCCCTGGCTCACGTGCAATCTCTTGAGGCGGAATACCAGTTTTCCAAGTCATTGATCGATCCAGCCTTATTGCCCAACCGATACTGGGGGGAACTCATGCGGGATTTGCTGGATCACTACCCCCGGCTGCTTGGAACATACTCTACCATTCAGGGTGATCCGGAACTGCGCAGTGCGCTAGCAAGCCATCTCACACTGAAGGAGCGGTTCTATATTTCGGCCGAAGAAGTGCTTATTACCTCGGGCGCACAGCAGGCCATTGATCTGATCTCCCGAAGCCTGATCAGAGCCGGTGACCGTGTCCTGATGGAAAGTCCAACCTACGGGCCGGCGATGGAAATTTTCCGTAAACAGGGAGCGCGCCTGATTTTTACGAATATTCATCCGCAGGGTTATGATCTCGAGCAGATTGAGCATCTGATGAGGACAGAGAAGCCACGTCTTTTTTACATGACGCCAACCTTTCAGAATCCAACCGGTATGAAAATCCCAGCGGAACAGCGAAAGCAATTGCCGGAAATGGCAGAGCAATATGGCTGCTTTCTCGTCGAAGACGACAGCACCTATGACATTTACTTTAAAAAGAAACCCCCGGCACCGATTTTTACGTATGATACAACAGGACAAGCGCTCTATATTCGCAGCTATAGCAAGTACGTTGTACCTGGTCTGCGAATTGCGGCCATTATATGCCATCCCCGGTTTATGCCCGGATTGCGGGCGGTAAAAGCATTAGCGGATAATGGGTCGCCTCTTCTGAACCAGAAGCTCTTTCTACGTTATTTTCAATCTTCGCGCATGCATCAGCACTTGTCCAAGCTCCGTACGGCCCTACAATTAAGAATGGGAATCATGGAACAATGCCTGCAAAAGACCAACTGGACTTGGACCCAGCCTGAAGGTGGACTCAACATCTGGGTAGAGCTACCGGAAGGCATAGATACAGGCCGTTTGCTTCACCGGTGTATAGAACATTCCGTTGCTTTTGCACCTGGAACGGTATTTGATCCTTCGGCTGCCTCGAGCCGCAAGCTGCGTTTGTCCTTCTCTTATGCCCACGAGCAGCAAATCCGTGAAGGGATGAACCGGCTTATGAATTTGTCTGCATCTATGCCTTAAGTTAAATGAGCAAACTCAAAAGGCCCGGAAGTTCAAATGACCTTCCGGACCTTGCAGGGTTCCTTCCTATTCTGAAATGCCAGGGCTGTTTATTCAGCAGCAGATATGACCTTATCCACCAGTCCATACTCTACCGCTTCCTCTGCGGTCAGGAAATAGTCTCGATCTGAATCCTTCTCAATACGCTCAAGCGGTTGTCCCGTATGGTCGGCTAGCAGCATATTGAGCCGCTGGCGATGTTGAATGATCCGGTTCGCGTGAATCAGCATATCCGAGGCCTGCCCTCGCGTCCCCCCATGGGGTTGATGGATCATAATTTCACTGTTTGGCAGAGCGAGGCGCTTCCCTTTGGCTCCACCAACCAGCAGGATCGTGCCAAAACTCGCCGCCATGCCTGTGCAAATCGTTGAAATGTCCGGCTGTACAAATTGCATAGTGTCATAGATAGAGAATCCGGCGGTTACGGATCCACCAGGACAGTTGATATACATCTGGATATCCTTCTCCGGGTCCTCGGCGGTCAGAAACAATAGCTGCGCTACGATCGCATTCGCCATCTGGTCCTCGATTTCTCCCGACACCATAATGATTCGATCCTTCAGCAAACGCGAATAAATATCATAGCTCCGCTCGCCGCGGGCTGTCTGTTCAACGACATAAGGTACATGGTTCATTTACTTTGCCTCCCTTTTTAGAAGCGTCGTGAACCATAAAGTGCCTACAGCCGATATAGGCTTACACTCGCTGTTTCAGTTCCATATCGGCCTTCCGGCAACTAGTTCACCACACTCTTAGGCAGCCAGGCTGACCGAGCTCCCCCCTCCCAATGACATGCTGGAACAGGAGGAATCTCTATACACCATCGGCCGCATTGATTGGGACGGTAAAGACTGCTTGATAATGGTTCCCGCCACGGCCATAGGATCATCGGCGCAATTCAGACACAATTCAATCAGACGAGCGGTGTCCCCGCTGCGAAAAGCCATTAAATAGCTTCGCAGCTGCTCTGTATCTTGTGAATCTTCACCTAATTCACCCGCCTCTTCGTCGCCCGCTTCCTCACGACTGCGTCTGACCTGACTCAGGGCAGACCGGGCACGATTCAAGGCAGCTTTGACCGCTCCTTGCGAGGTATCCAGCATCTCCGCTGTCTCTGCCGTCGTGTAACCCATTAAATCACGCAATACATATATTGCTCGCTGCCATGGCGGCAGCCTATGAATGAGGATTTGAACAGCAGACTCCATCTCCTCAAGTCTCTCTTCCTCGGCAAACTCTTGCATAAACGGTTTCAGGCTATCCAGTTTGGAAGCCAGCCTTTCTCGCTTCCGTATGGTGTCAATCCACGTATTGCGTGCAATACGGATAATATAAGCCTCCCAGTTCATTTCCTGCTTCGCACCGGATGTCCGCATTGCCGAAGAAGTCAAAGCCTTCACACAGGTATCCTGAACCAGATCCTCCGCTTCCCAGGCTGAACCTGTCAGGGACAGACAATAAGCGTACAGAGGACTCAGCAGGCTCGGCAACACACGTTCAATACTTTGTTCCACCGTATAGTTAGCCTTACCGAACTTTTTATAAGGGTCAACCTGTTTACTGTTAACATGTGGTTTGTTGCTTCTGCAATCCACGGACTTCACAAAGGCCATATGGGGGCCCCCCTTTGTTGGTTCCTGATTGATCTTGCATATATGCCTTGCTTTAATGTCTAACACTATGTAAACGAACAACTTCCTGCAAAGGATACGCGCTTCTAACGAATGCAATCTTAATTAATTGTGCAGCGAGATGGTTAGCCCGCTCGTAGCAAATCCCACGCCGCCCGGCAGCTCGTAATTACAGCGGAGATCAATATCATGCGACATATGGGTGAACAAGGTCCGGGCCGGCCGAACCTCGTCAAGCAGCTCCAGCGCTTCTACTACATCGTAAACGGAGCGAGTGGCAAACTCTGCCTTCTCCCGATAGAAGCTCGTCCCCAGCACCAATAAATTCAGGTCATGGAGCGGCTTCTTTTGTGCCTCAGGCAAAGCGATAGAGTCGGAGCAATACACCCAGGCATACCCCGGTTTCTCCAACCGATAAGCATAAGAAAATCCATTTTTTCCATGGAACACCTTCCATCCGCGAATGTCCCAGCCTGCCAATTGACAGCCCTCTTCATCCAGCGAATGCAGGTCAAGTTGTCCGGAAAGCCATGGATACTGCCTGATGATGGTGTCCATCACTTCGCCCGGCGCATATAATTGGCCACGCCTTCTCAGCCAGCGGCAAGCATCTGCCCATTCGGGCAGTCCGCCAATGTGGTCAAAATGGGCATGGGTAATCAGAATATGCTCGGCAAATCGTCTGCCTCGACGCTCCATACCACTTCGCCAGTCCGGTCCGCAATCGATGAGAAAAGCTCCTTCCTCCCCTTCAACTGCTACAGAAGAACGATAACGCCGATTCAATCCAGTGCTTCGGGCTTCCATACAAACCTTACATTCGCAATACACCCTTGGAACTCCCATGGCGTCCCCGGTGCCTATAAAAACAAGCTGATCCATTCAGCAATCCTCCCTGTCATAAAGCCTGTGACCCCGAAACCTCATTCGGCTGTTCCCGCTTCAGACCGCCTCTGGCGGGCATCCTGTTCACGTTTTGTTCAAGACTTACCTGCCCAATATATCAAGAGAAATCACATGAGGCGCAGCACTCGGCTCCAGGCCGCTTCCCGGCGGTTCAATCGTCAGTTCCAGAGCATCGGTAAGGGTTAGCGGCCGATCCTTCACATACAGATGGGCCCGGTTGGCATGATATTGCAGCAGTCCCAGGCTGTCGCGGGTCCCTTCCCTAACCAGCCATACCCGAACCGTCTGGTCCTTCTCGGGCACAAGCCCGCCGACCAGCATAAGCATTTCGCCAGATGCAGCATTATACCACACCATGCCGCTCTCCGGCTGCATCCGGCCCCAGGCAATCGGATACGACAGCGAATCTGGCTTCGACATAACCGGCAATGCTTCCGGCTCATAAGCCTCCACATAACGGTTCCATTGAAGGGACGGCTCGTTGACACGACTCATCCCCAAACCCAGCCCGATGAAGATCATGATCGCCGCCGCAAACGGTATCAGCCATCTTCGGTGCAATACAAGCTGGTCAAGCATATGCCTGCCCTTGCGCTGCAAGCCAATAACTCTGACTTTGCGCCGCAAGCTGCGCCGGATGCGCTCGGAAGGAAGGGAAGCAGCAGCATCCTCCGCAGATACTGTCAAGGGTAAGGCCAAGCTCTCTTTGGCCCCCTGCTCCTGCATGATCGAAGGGAAGCCTGAAGGCGCGGCTTGGCCTGCGGATAATCCTGAGAAAAGCTCCGCCTTATCCTCTGTATCCGGCCTCAAAATATTTTCCCAGCGCTGCTTGTGCTCCAGGCAAACGGCACAGCTATCCAGATGCTCAGCCATTTGCGCGCGCTTAGACTCAGACAGGGAGCCCAGCAGCCAATCGACCCACTCCTGCTCAGCAAACCCGCACATGCAAGCCTCCTGCATCCGCCATGGTTCTTCCTGCCGCTGGTCTTGCTTGCGCCGCTTCCATTCAACTCCGGTGTATCCGTTCATGCTCGCTTCCTCCTTCCAGCCCTTCTCCCCAGCCCTGCTTCTCCAACTGCTTGCGAAGATTGTTCAGGCCATAGCGGACCCATGATTTGACCGTTCCAATCGGCACGCTCCAGGCCTCAGCCATTTCCCGCTGGGTCTGAAGCGCAAAATAGGAGCCCATAATCGCTTTCTTCTGCGGCTCCGGAAGTGTAAAAATTGCCGTACGCAGCGCCTCCCGCTCCAATCGGGAAATCGCCACATCCTCTGAATCCGCGCCGGATGCGACCGTGCCGGACCAAGCCTCGTCGCCGGATAGCTCCAATCGCGATCGGCGCCGCAGGCGATCCAGGCTGCGGCTGCGCGTCATCACCGCAAGCCATGCCTTAATTGAGCCGCGCTTCGGGTCATAATCCCGCCCTCGCCGCAGCACCTCCAATAATACTTCATGACATATATCCTCGGCCTCCATCCGATCTCCGACCAGACGAAGGGCCACCTGCATGATAAAAGGAGAGCAACAGGCATAAAACGCGTCAAATGCCTGTACTGAGCCGTCGCACATCTCCTGCAGCCGCCTCGTCATCTCTTCGTTTTGCAGGTCCATACCGTCCCCTCCCGCAAGCATTCTCCTCTTCTTATTTACCTCCCGTTTTACCAAAAAACGTCCGATTTGAAAACCCCAAAAAAATTTTGAAGGTGATAAATCCAAAACATCCGCTCGTGCGTATCCTTCATGAATCCAAAATAATAGGCTAGGGGGAAAACAGAGATGCTTCAATCGTATCGAAAGGCAGCAACCATGCTGCTCATTCTGGCAATAACGCTGGGCGGCGCCTTGTCCGGCACGGGCAGGGCTTCGGCAGCCGGAACGTTGGAATTGTTTACACCTTATCTGGAATGGTCCGCCGCACCCGGAGAGTCCGTATCGTACTCCATCGACCTGGTGAACCATGGCAGCAGCACGGCCTCGGCCGATATTTCTCTGACTACGCCAAGCAAGGACTGGCAATATGAATTAACGGCCGGAGGACGCAATATTTCCCGATTAGCTGTCAAGGCGGGAGAGACACAATCCTTCAATCTGGACCTGGATGTGCCCTTGCAGATTAATAAAGGAAGATATGCCTTTACGCTGAAGGCGGGTCAAACCAGCCTTCCCATCGCTGTCAACGTCTCGGAGCAAGGAACATTCAAGACCGAATTGACGCTCGACCAGGCCAATATGGAGGGACATTCCGATTCCACCTTTACGTACAGTGCGGTTCTGCGCAATCGCACCACTCAGAAGCAGACCTATGCGCTAAGCGCTCAAAGCGAGCAGGGCTGGGACGTACGCTTTAAAGCAGACAGCAATAGTGTAACCTCCGTAGAAATTGAGCCTAATGCCGAAAAAACGATTACCATTGAAGTCAAGCCACCAGAGCAAATCAAGGCTGGCACTTACGAGATTCCGATCTCCGCCACAAGCGGGGAAACGACAGCAAACGCCAGTATCGAGGCCGTGGTGACGGGAACCTATGACTTGAAGTTTACCACAGTTAACGAAGTGCTCAGCACAGATGTCGGCGCTGGCTCCGAGCGCAAGCTGACCTTCATTGTGCAAAATACCGGATCAGCCGAGCTTCAGGATCTTTCCTTCTCATCGTCCGCCCCTACCGATTGGGAGGTTTCCTTTGATCCTTCGTCCATTACGTCAATCGCTCCGGGGGAGAGCAAACAGGTGCAGGCGACGATCAAATCGAGCAAAAAGTCGCTGCCGGGAGACTATGTAGTCAGCTTGACGGCCTCCTCTGCGAATAAAAGCGCGAACGCCGATTTGCGGGTTACGGTGAAATCGTCGGTATTATGGGGATGGGTGGGCGTTCTCATCATACTGGCGGTATGCGGCGGCATTTACTATCTGTTTCGGAAATACGGTAGAAGATAATGACGCTTAAGAAAGCCGGGATGACGCCCACCATCAACGGGAGCGGTCCGGATGATCGCCCTGTAATCGAACTCATGCAATTAACCAAGCAATACGGAACGGCCACCGCCGTGGACCACTTGAATCTGAGCATACGCCGCGGGGAAATCTTTGGCTTGCTTGGCCCAAACGGAGCAGGCAAGACGACGACGATCCTCATGATGCTTGGCTTGACCGAGCCGACCTCGGGTTACGCCAGAATCTGCGGCTTCGACCCGACCCGCGAAGCATTGAAGGTCAAGCGCAAGGTCGGCTACCTTCCGGACGATATCGGCTTCTATGAGGATCGGACCGCCCTGGACAATCTGGTCTATACAGCAAGGCTAAATGGCATTCCGGAGGAGGAGGCCATACAGCGGGCTCATACACTGCTGGACAAAACCGGACTGACTGCAAGCGCAAGCAAAAAGGTAGGCGCCTTCTCCCGCGGGATGAGACAACGGCTTGGGCTTGCCGATGTGTTGATCAAGAATCCCGAGGTCATCATTCTGGATGAACCTACACTGGGGATCGACCCTGAGGGGGTGCGAGAGCTGCTCTCGTTAATCTCTGCTTTAAGCAGGGATGAGAAGCTGACCGTGCTGTTGTCCTCGCACCATCTTCATCAAGTGCAGCAGATTTGCGATCGCGTTGGCCTGTTCGTTCAGGGGCGGCTGATTGCTGCCGGAGATATCCGTTCCCTCTCCGAGCAACTGGATGAGGATGGAAACATCTATGTAGAGGTTGGGGCAAAAGGCTGGTCGGACAATCTGGCCGCGCAAATTGCCGCACTGGATGGAGTCACGGCCATTCGTTATCCCGCTGAGGGCGATGAAGAGCGAGAACGCGGCATCACCGCAACGATTGCTTGCGAGTCCGATCTGACTGGCCAGATTGCCGAAGCAATCATTCATGGAGAAGCTGAATTGACCTATATACGCCGCAAGGAATATGGTCTGGACGATATCTACCATCGTTATTTTGAAAGGAGGGATGAGGAATGAATTCACTGAACAAAGCAACCGCCAAGCATTCGCCCAAGAGTCTTTGGCGCCCGCAGGAGCTTGCCATCAAACTACGCAAGCTTTGGTCGGCATTGCGCGACCCATCCGGTCAGGAGCGCTCTGATAAGCCTTCCTCTTCCTCCTTCTGGGTCATGGTGCAAAAGGAGATCGGCGATCATCTGCATAGCTGGCGATTTGGCATCCTGATGGGCATCATCGTTCTCGCCTGCATCGGTTCGATTTATTCAGCCGTTTCGGCGATCCGCAGTGGAGATCATACCGCCAGCTCTGGCGGGGACAGCTTCCTGTTTCTGAAAATGTATACCTTAACCAGCTCTGCCTTGGCGGTTCCTTCCTTCTCCACGTTCCTGTCGTGGCTGGGACCGCTGATCGGAATCACACTGGGCTTTGATGCGGTCAACTCCGAACGGAACAAGGGGACACTGGGCCGTCTGTTGTCCCAGCCCATTTACCGTGATGATTTCCTGAAGGCCAAATTCATATCAGCTTTAGCGATCATCGCCAGCGTCGTATTTTCGTTGGGCTTCCTTGTCATGGGGCTAGGCCTGTTCACGATCGGGTACCCGCCCACGCCGGAGGAATTTTTACGAATCCTCCTGTTCCTGCTCATCGCCGTTATCTACGTTGGCTTTTGGCTGTGCTTGTCGATCCTGTTCTCCATCCGCTTTCGGCAAGCGGCTACGTCAGCGTTATCCTCAATTTCGATCTGGCTGTTTTTTACCATTTTCTACAGTATGATTATCAACATGATCGATAGCGCAACCGCTGTGTCGCAAATGGCAACGCCAGACGCCCAGTTGAGACAAATGAACCTGGTGCTCGCCTTAAACCGACTATCGCCAACGGAGCTATTCTCCGAGACGATTACTACGATGCTCTCCCCAGGTGTTCGCTCGCTTGGGCCGCTCACTATGGATCAGCTTGTCGGCGCCATTGCCAGTCCGCTTTCGCTAGGCCAAAGCCTGCTGCTGGTCTGGCCTCAACTCACCGGTCTTCTGGCGGCGACCATGATATGCTTTGGCCTCTCCTACGTCCTGTTTATGCGTCAGGAGGTCCGTTCCAGAGTATGAATAGTTGATTTGGGTAAATAACGGCTTGGTATGGATATGGGAAAAGCAGCAGCTTTATTGATACTATACAAGTGAAGGCACAAGAGAATATGCTTATTCATTTGAAGGAGTGACCACCTATCATGTCGATGATTCACAACCCGATTCTGACCGGATTCAACCCTGACCCAAGTATATGCCGCGCAGGCGAAGACTACTATATTGCGGTATCTACATTTGAATGGTTTCCTGGGGTCGGCATTTATCATTCCAAGGATCTGAAGCACTGGCATCTCGTATCCCGTCCCTTGAACAAGCTCAGTCAGTTAAACATGCTTGGCAATCCCGATTCGGGCGGCGTATGGGCTCCCCAGCTCTCTTACCATGACGGTATTTTTTGGCTTATTTATACCGATGTGAAGGTGACCGACGGACGCTGGAAGGATTGCCACAACTATTTGGTTACCTGCGATGCCATTGATGGAGAGTGGTCAGAACCCATATTTCTGAATAGCTCCGGCTTTGACCCCTCTCTTTTTCATGACGAGGATGGCAAGAAATATCTCGTGAATATGATGTGGGATCATCGCAGCGGCCATCATAATTTTTATGGTATCGTTCTGCAGGAATATAGCCATCAAGAGCAAAAGCTGGTAGGCAAAACCGAGGTAATCTTCAAGGGAACTGATGTGAAACTGACGGAAGCACCGCATCTGTATAAAATCGGAGACTATTATTATTTGCTGACAGCCGAGGGCGGCACGAAATATGAGCATCAAGCCACCATCGCCAGATCCAAGCAACTCCGTGGTCCTTATGAGGTGCATCCGGATAATCCGTTGATTTCTTCCTTTGCAGCTCCCAGGAACCCGCTACAGAAGGCCGGACACGCCTCGATCGTCAGAACACATACCGATGAATGGTTCCTGGTGCACCTGACTGGCAGACCCCTGCCAAGACCTGGCCAGCCGTTGCTTGATCCACGCGGCTACTGCCCATTGGGTAGAGAGACTGCTATTCAGCGTCTGGAATGGAAGAATGACTGGCCTTATGTTGTAGGCGGCAATGCCCCTTCGCTTCAAATCGAGGGCCCTCGGATTCCGGAAGCAGCTTGGGGACCGGACTATCCGGAGAAGGATGATTTTGCCAGCAGCAAGCTCAACCTTCATTTTCAGAGCCTGCGTATCCCGCTGGGAGACCGGATCTTGTCATTAACTGATCGTCCGGGCCATCTGCGCTTGTACGGCAAGGAATCATTGACATCGAAGTTCACACAGGCATTTATTGCAAGACGATGGGAGCATTTTCATTTCACAGCAGAGACGAAGCTGGACTTCCGCCCGGATACCTTCCAGCAAGCTGCCGGGCTTGTGAACTACTACAATACGCAGCACTGGACGGCGTGCCAGATCACTTGGCATGAAGAGAAAGGAAGGGTGCTGGAGCTGTCATCTTGTGACAATTCCGAATTCTCGCAACCTTTGTATGGGCAGGAGGTTCCGATTCCTGACGAGATACCATACGTCTACCTTCGGGTCGACGTTAAGGCGGATACCTATCACTACTCCTACTCGTTTGATGCCAGGGAATGGACAGAGCTGCCCGTCGCTTTTGAATCCTACAAGCTATCGGATGACTATATTCGCAGCGGCGGATTCTTTACCGGCGCTTTTGTAGGAATGCAATGTCAGGATACATCCGGCCGCAGCTTGCCAGCCGATTTCGATTACTTTATTTATCGCAGCCATTCATAATTTCATTCATAGCAAAGCCCCCACCTCCACAAAATGCTGTGGCGTGGGGGCTTTGTTCGCTATCAGCCTTTAACCGAGCCGGCAGCGATCCCTTCGACAATCCGGTCACTCAAGAACAGGAACATGAGCAGAATGGGCAAAATGCTGATCATCAGCGTCGCGCCGATGGCTCCCCAATCCGTGGTATACTGCCCAATAAAGTTCTGAACACCAACCGTTAGCGTTTTGAGTGTATCCGAGCTGATAAAGGTGTTGACGAAAATAAATTCGTTCCAATTATAAATCATATTAATAATCGCTGTCGTGGCCAGCACCGAGCCGGTCATGGGCAGCACAATTCGGAAAAACACACGATTCACCGAGCATCCATCCATGACGGCAGCCTCCTCGACCTCTCGGGGCAGCGAGTAATAGAAGCCGAGCAGTATCATCATGGTAACCGGCAGGTTAAACGCCGCATACGAGAGAACCAGGGAAAGTGGATGATCGGTCAATCCAACTCGATTAAATAAACTGAACAACGGAATGAGTGTGGAATGAACCGGAATCATCATTGCCACCATAAACAGACCCAGTACCAAAGAACTGCCCTTCCACTTCATACGGGTAATCGCAAAGGTCACGAGACTTCCCAAAATGATCGTTAACACCGTTGCCGCGATGGTAATCCATACGCTGTTCAGGAAATAGACGCTGATATTGCCTGCACTCCATACCTTTTCGTAGTTTTCCCAGCGCGGATTCGCAGGCAGGGACAGGGGAGGAAGATCAAACACCTCCTGGTTGTTCTTGAGCGAGAAGAGCAACAGCCACACCAGTGGAAACAACTGAAAGACCGCTACAACAACAAGCACAACGTACAATAATAAATAGCCAAGCTTTCCGGCCGGCGATCGGGAGCCCGCTTTTACTTTTCCTAGCCGACCCGCAGTTGATGATAACATATAGACCCCCTCCTTACGAATATTGAATTCTGTCCTTGGTTGCGGTTGCTCTGCGGATCGCCCATGTGGCCACCAGACAGATGACAAGCAGGAAAAAGCCAACAGCACTGCCATATCCGAAGTCGTAAGCCCGGAAAGCCTGACGGTACATATACGACGCCATGACTTCGCTCGCCCCGTTAGGTCCTCCGTCTGTCATGACATAAATCAGGTCAAAATATTTCAAGGAACCAACCACAGCGAGTACAATCGTGACCTTGAATACCTCCATCATCAAAGGGAGCTTGATGCGCCAGGCGACCTGCATCGCATTTGCGCCATCGATTTTGGCCGCTTCCTCCAAAGACGCCGGAATATTCTTCAAGGCTGCATAGTAGATCAAAATATAAAAGCCTGCATACTGCCACAGGATGGGTACAAACAGCGCATAAAGCACCATAGAAGGTTCGGCCAGCCAAGCTGGAGGATTCACAACACCCAGCGATTCCAGCACCGAATTCACGATCCCGTTGGTGGGATGGTACATCCGCAGCCAGAGCTGAGCAATGGCAACCGAGGATAATAGCATCGGAATCAGGTAAATTTTACGGAACATATTCGCCCCTTTGATTCTCGAAGCCAGCACCATAGCCACCACAAGATAAATAATCAGACTGATTGCGGAAAATACGGCCAGCAGCAAAGAATGTCCTGCACTGCTCCAGAACATTTCGTCCGTAAGCAACTCCTGGTAATGAGCCAGTCCGACAAAAGTCATTGCGCCAATGCCGTTCCAGTCATGCAATCCATAATAAGCCGTAAGTACAATCGGAATGTATACGATGGCCAGAATGAGAAGCAGCGCTGGCAGCACGTATAGCACGACGATTTTTTTATTTGACATCACTTTATCCAAGCGTCTTCACTCCTTTCCATTACAGAGCCAAGCAGGATGAGAATACCCTTCCTCGGCATGGGTTGCCGGAAGAAGGGTAGCCCTGCTGCCCTCGACTGCTTAAAGGCTAATTCCCCTTGGAGATGGCCGCATCATGCTCTTCGGCAAATTTGTCCGGAGTTACGGCTTTACCGAAGAGAGCCTGAATCATATTCAGATGGGCTTCTGCTGCTCCGGCTTCCATTTGAACGTCTGCAAACAAGGTGATGCTGCTTGCCTGGTTCATTTCGTCAAACAGATCGATATACAATTGAGGAAGCTCAAGCTTCTCGGTATCCACCTTCGTAGCTGGAATAACGCCCGCGCCAGTTACAGATTGCTCCCCCCATTTGGTCACAAAGTATTCGACAAATGCTTTAGCCTCTTCCTTCACTGCGGAGTTCTCGGCGATAAATAATCCGACTCCCGGTCCACCAACCCAACTGTTAATGTTGCCCTTGCCGCCATCAACGGTTGGGAATTTAAAGAAGCCAACACTATCACGGAACTCCTGTGGAATGTCCTCATTGGTTGTAAAGTTCGGCAACTCCCAGGTTCCCATCATGTACATCGCAGCTTTGCCGTTCAAGAACTCGGATTTGGCCTCCTCGTTGGACAAGCCATTGTAGCCCTTGACAAAGGCATTGCTGTCCACCAGCGACTGCACTTCAGTAGCCGCTTGAACCAACGCTTCAGTCTTGAACGAATCCGCTCCCGCAATTGCTTTAGCCAGAAGCTCCTGCCCACCAATCCGATCAGCCAGGTACATATACCAGAGCGACCCGGTCCAGCGATCCTTGTTACCCAAAGCAATCGGTGCGATTCCATTATCCGACAGCGTTTTCACAACAGCCTTGAACTCATCATAAGTCCCGGGAATATCAAGACCAAGCTGTTCAAAAATAGCTTTGTTATAATAAATCGGAGCAATATTAAACTCCAGCGGAAGCGCATAAGTATTGCCTTCAATGGAGTATGCCTCGGTCGTACCTGCTACAAATTTTCCATTCAGTTCTCCGCCGAGCAAGTCATCAACCGGTGAAAACAGCTTGCCTTCCACATAAGGCGTCAGAAATCCGGCGGCCCAGGTTACCCCGACATCAGGCAGTTCATTTGATGCTGAAAGCACTTTCAATTTATTTTTGTATTGTTCGTTATCCAGTACCTCCTGCTTGATTACTACATTAGGATTATCCTTCTGAAATTCTTCGATAATCTGATTTACGATTCGGTTCTGCCCAGCCGATACGCCGGCAGGCCATAAATGCATGAAGGTGACTGTGACCTTGTCCCCTTCACTTCCACCGCTGTCTGACCCTCCCGTGTTGCTACTGCCTGTACCAGCATTTCCTCCGCCTGCTCCGCATCCAGCTGTCATAAGTGCCAGACACAACGTTAATACAAATACCGTCCATTTTTTCTTGAACACGTCTTCAGCCCCTTTTACCTCATTATTTTGAAACCGCTTTAATTCAATTCTAGCAGGGGTTATGTACAGCGGTAAGGTCATGCTGATTGGGACTTATACCACTTTTATTGGTTCCGCTCTCCAGCCTCTGCCGCTTGCTGGCGATACTGGCTTGGACTCATATGCTCCTGATCACGAAATACCTTGATAAAGTATTTAGCGCTCTGATAGCCGATCCGTTCGGAAATTTCCGTGATGGATAGCGTTGTTCCCAGCAGCAGTCCCTTGGCCCGTTGCAACCTTCGCCGCATCAGATACTCGCTAAACGTTAATCCGGTCTGTTCCTTGAACAGCACGCTGAAATAGCTTGCATTCAGGTGTAAATGATCAGCGATCTCCTTCATCGACATACTCTGATGCAGATGTTCATCCACATAAGCAAGCGCTTCTTGAATCTGCACATTATATACCTTCTCTTCTTGCATCGTCTCGAGCAGCCTCGGGTCCATCATCCGCTCCAGCCGCTTGATCCGGGTTTGCTTCTCCTCTCGCTCCAGCGCAATCTCAACTGCTTGCACAAGCTTGCCCTTATCCAGCGGCTTGAGCAAATAATCCACAACACCGAACTGCAGCGCCCGCTTGGCATAATCAAACTCGGAATGACCGGAGATCACAATGATCAACGGTGAATGTGGCAAATCGTTCAGCCGCTCAATCAACTCCAGTCCACCAAGTTCCGGCATGCGAATATCAGTGATGACCAGATTGACCCGCTGCTCTGGAAAAAGCTGAAGCGCCTCCACACCGCTGGATGCGGCCTTAATCTGATAACGCCCGGCAGACCAGGCTTCGAGGGTCTTTCGGATTCCTTCCCGCGTTCGCGGCTCATCGTCAACGATCAATATCGTTTTCATTTTGCTTCCCCCTTGCCATGATTCGGTATGTCAAAGGAAACGGTTGTCCCGCTACCCTTTTCGCTGTTTACCTTGATTTCACCTTGTGCTGCTGCATAATAAAGCCTGATTCTACGTCCAACATTAGCAAGACCAACCCCGCTTCCCTTGGCCGACTCGGAGTGTCCCCGTTCTATAGCCAAATGTAGTGAAGCCAGCTTCCCTTCATCCATGCCAGGTCCGTCATCCGTGACCGAAATTGTAGTATAACCAAGGCGGGAAGAGGGAACAACCCGTAATATAATCGTGCCCGGCTCCAGCTTCTGCTCGACTCCGTGCAGGATTGCATTTTCTACAAGCGGCTGGATCAGGAGCTTCGGAATCAAAATTTTGCGGCTATCATCCTCCGCCTCAATTCGCCAGGTCAAGCGATCCAGCAGCCTCATTTTCATAATCGTCAGGTACCGCTCGGCATGCTCCAGCTCATCCCCGATCGTCACCCATTCGTCCTCATCCTTCCGATTAATTACATATCGAAACAAGCCGGACATAGCAACCACTACTTGAGCCAGCTCTTCCTCTCCCTTTTCCTCAAGCGCCCAATAAAACGCTTCCAACGTGTTAAACAAAAAATGCGGGTTAATCTGGGCTTGCAGCGCCTTCAGCTCCGTACGGCTTTGAATAATTTCCTTCTGGTAGACAACCTCGATCAATTCATTCAAGGAGCCTACCATCTGATTATACGTATTGTTTAACTCATTAATTTCCATCGTAGAGGAGGTGGCTTGATTCGGCTTTAACGTCCCGAAACGAGCACCGCGCATCGCCTTGATTAATTGCAGAATCGGCCGGGTAATCATCGTTGACAAAATCAAGCTCAGTACAAGAAACAGCAACGCTCCAACGATGCCCGACACAAGAACTGAAGTGCGAAGCACCGAGATGCCTTCGGTTGTATAATCAACCGGGGTCAGCATAACCACCCGCCACCCCGTTGCTGTCGATTGCTTGTGCACCGATATGTAATCCTGTTTGCCAAGGGTGACCATTTCTCCCTCTCGTTGTAAAATATAATCAAAGTCCACTTCCCCGGTAAAGTTGGAAGCAAGCATGTGACCGACCTGATCATAGAGCAGCATCGATTCCCGGTTACGCCCCAAGTCGCTAGTGCTGTGGCCGTCCAGATCGAAGTAGCTTTTCTCCATACGGACCAGCAAATACCCCCCGTGTGCAAACGACTGGTCGACCAAGCGAATACGCCGCAGGGCAATGACAAGATCCTTCTCCTGCGCATCCTGCCCGAACCAGCAAAGCTGTCCTTGAACGCTGTCAGCAAGCTCGATCCATTCCCTTGGCACACGGCTTGCCAGGCTTCCGTCATCCAGGGGAGACAGTCGCTGATAATCTGTGGTATATATCTCCAGCGAACGGATGCCCGTAGCGTAGGCCTCATATTTCCGCACCTCCTGCTGCAACAGCTGCCGCTCACTAAAGGTAATAGGTTGTCCTTCGACCTCATAAGTTAAAAAGCGCTGTACTGTAGCGTTTGTGGCAATTTGAGCTGTCAAAGTATCCACTTGCTTAAGGGAAGCATCCAGCTTGCCCGCAGCCTGGACAGCCGTTTGCTCAATATGCCTCTCTGCCGTGTTGCGCAGCAGCACGGACACCTTGTTGTATACAAAAAAAACGACCAAAGCCAGTACGATGACCATCACCAGCATAAAGCCCAGCAAAATCTGGTTGCGGAGCGTATTCCATCGATTCAAGCTCAGTCTCTTCATTTATGAATCTGCCTCCCATTCTGAAACTATCTGGTACTCTCTCATATTACTGTTCCTCAAGTCCTTATGTAAACGTATTAATCGTCGTTTGGCCCTAAACAAAAAAGGCTATATCCCGGAAAGCCTGGCACTTTCGGGATATAGCCCTTGGGGTAGCTATATAAGCTGAACTTATGTTTAACGCAAAGAAGCAGACGAGAAAATGTTCTTACGATCGCTGTTGCTCATGGATTTCTTTTACTCGATAAATTCTTATACGGTAGAAATCCTTTCACAAAGGCGAACGCTACGCTTCTTCAGAATCATTTTTCTCGCTTGCTTGTTTTGCCTTTTCCTTAGTTCGACTGATAGTTATCTCAAATGATCACACTAAGCGGATCACGCTTCAACGGATTTTCCAGCACCCAATTTCGTTCATCATTATAAAGATAGGCCCGGTGCACCAGCACCCGAACCTCCTGCCCAGCCCTCAGGCTCTCCTTCTCCAGGGAGCGGAAGGTCGTTAATGTGTGCCCGTTCACCTCTACCTCAACCAGCCACTGACTGCCGCGAAAATGCAAATGCTTGATGATTCCCGGAGAGGTGGCTGACAGCAGAGCAAATTCATGCTCAGGACCAACTTCAACATATTCGGGGCGGATCAGCGCCTTGGTGGCTGGTCCGCCACACTCGGTCTCAAAGCCTCTTAGCATTTCCGCTCGCTCTACCAGCGTAGACTGACCGATAAATGAGGCCACAAATGGGGTTGCCGGTTCCTTGTATATATCCCAGGGTGTGCCCTTTTGCTCCAGACGCCCTTGATTAATAATCATAATTTCATCCGCTACCTCGATCGCCTCATCTTGATCATGCGTCACAAAGATGGAAGTAATTCCAACCCGTTCAATTAGGTGACGCAACCAGGAACGCAGCTCTTGCCGGATTTTCGCATCAACGGCTGCAAAAGGCTCGTCTAGCAGGAGCAATTGGGGCTCTGGAGCCAGCGCACGAGCAAAGGCGACCCGTTGCCGCTGTCCGCCTGACAACTGATGGGGATAACGCCCTTCAAACCCGCTAAGTCCGGTCAGCTCTACCAATTCCGTCACCCGCTGTTGAATCTGTGCCTTGGCAGCCTTCTTGACTTGAAGACCAAAAGCAATGTTATCAAACACGGTCATATGTCTGAACAAGGCGTAGCTCTGAAAAACAAAGCCGATCCCGCGAGCTTGCGGAGCCAAGTCATTTACCCGCTGTCCATGGAAGATAATCTCTCCGTTATCCGGCTGCTCTAATCCAGCCAACATGCGAAGAATTGACGTTTTCCCGCCACCGCTTGGACCTAGCAGCCCGATCAGCTTCCCTTTCTCAATCGCAAAACTCACGTTCTTCACTGCGTGGAAGCTGCCAAAATGTTTATCCAGATTCTGCACCTCTACATGCATGCCAGCGACACATCCTTTGCAAATAAACTATAAATATTCCGATAAAAATACTTGATTTATTTATAGCATAGTTCAAGCAAAGTTTCAATTGTGTTCGCCAGGCTTGTGATCCATCAGCCCAAACAAAATGATGTCGCACATTGCCTGCATCCCCGCCTCAAAGCTTATCTTCTCTTTGAAGGTGTATTCATAATCCAGCAGCCGTCCCACCGTTTGATCCAGCATCAGCCGCAGCACCTTCGTATTGACCTGATGAAGCACTCCGTCCTCCATGCCCTTCTCCACCAAATGAATAAGCTCATCCCACATCGAATGGATATAGTGATCCGTCTTATCCCATAGCTCGGGATAAAATCGCTGCAAATCATCCGCATAACGGATCAGTATCCCGATGTAATAGATGTCAGGTATGTTTTGAAAATATAATCTTACCTTATCGGGAAAAGCAAGTCCCGGATCAGCCAGAATTTCCCGATCGGACTGGCCGATCTCCTGAAACACAAATTCAATGGTCTTGTCAATGATGTCATATTTATTCTCAAAAAAGGTATATACCGTTCGTTTGCTTGTGCCGAGTGCTCTGGCCAAATCCTCAGTGGTAAAGCGCGTTCCCTTCTGGCTAAGCAGCTTCAGGATTTTGAAATAGGTGCTCTTGTCTATGCCTTGCATCGTGTATAACCCTCTCCTTGCTTGTTCACTGACTATGCCAGTGGCTTGACCATTCGATAAAGGAAAAACGGCTTCTTGTCTAGCCTATCCGTCACCTCATAGCCCATGCGCTCATACAACCTTCTTGCAGGCTCATTCTTTTGCTTGACAGTCAGAGACATCTTCTTGTAGCCTTGCTCTCTGGCAATGCCCTCTGCATGCCTGAGCAGCTTGGTCCCAATCCCCAATCCACGGCTTTCCGGAAGGGTGGCGAGCGTACCGATATGGAATTCGTCCTCACGGCCCTCACGCAGTGTTAACACACTCCATACACTCCCCAAATGGCTAAATACATAAGATACGAGCGGCCATTTGCGAATGGTCAAGAGCTGCTTAGCCGTAGGCCAGGCCAAGCGGTTAAGCAGTTTAGTCGGATAACAGGTGATCACTCCCAAGGTTTGGCTGCCTGTTCTCGCCTCATATACATATTCATGACTAAAGCGGTTGTTCTTCTGTCTCCACAAACGTTGCAACGTTTGCTCCACAATGCCGCTATCCCTTGTACCCACCAAGGTTTCCGCCATATCATCTATCGCCAGCATATTTAATCTGGCCCCGACTTTGGAAAGCAAATGCCCCTTCACAATTTGAATATCATTCATGGGATGTCACCCTCCTGTTTATTTTGGTACTACAATGGTTTTTATAGTACCAAGTTTAGATGAGAATTACTTCCTTGTCAACTGATTGCTGCATGCTTATCCAGCTTCAAAAAAATAAAACCAGTCCAACACGCGTTATGAATGAAGGTATCCCCTCTTTCAGTCGTGTCAGATGGTTTTGTCAATTAATGTAATACAGTGCTACTGCTATGCTAGTGTAATTCAATAAAGTATGAAGCTAAAACAAAAACGCCTTATGACGTTATACGGTAACTGCTGTGGCTTAACATCTTCACATGGGCAACAGCGGCCGGCTTGATCTCTTCAAAGGTCAACCGATCTTGAATGTAATAAGAGATAAATCCGTGCATCCCCAGGAACATGCTTAATGGCAGGGAAGGATTGTTTTCCAGCGGATGCCGCTCTTCTTGTAAAAAGCTGCGGACAATGGACTCAAACATGTTGAAGCACTTCGTCTGTTCGTTGCGACAATAGGCCAGTATTTCCTCGTCTCTCAGCATAAACATGATTTCATATTGATGCGGGTGCTCCAGACCATACTTGATGAATTCCAGCATCAGTTGCTCAGCTTTGGTGAGGCCTTCTGTTGGCGTACGCTTGGTTACCTGCTGACACAGGTGGGTCAACGACTCAAAGTCCTGTACCACGATGGCATAAAACAATTCGGCCTTTTCCTTGAAGTGATAATAAAGGGAGCCGTGACTGTATCCCAAATGCTGACCGATGCTTCTCATGGAAATGCCGCGGTAACCCTTGGTAATAAACAGATGCCGGGCTGCTTCCATGATTCTCTCTCTCGACAACTCCTGATCTACTGCTCTTCTTGCCATAGGCATTATTCCCCTTCAATAAAGTAAACCCTGTCACCTTCCGTTATCACGGCCTGCCCTCCGGTCAGATCTGTCATCCAATCGATAAAGGCCTTTGCTTCTTGATGGAAAGGCAGACAGCATAATATTACCTTCTCCGTGAACATCGTCTCTCCCGTACGGATGTTCCGGCTTCGCAATTCATTCTCCACCTTGCCCAGCCAAGTATAATCCAGTTCCACATATACCTCTTGATGAAGCATCTGGGTAACAGCTTCCCCTGCCTCGATGGCTGCAACAGCTCCATCCGTATAAGCACGAATCAGCCCTCCCGCACCCAGCATAATTCCACCAAAATAACGGGTAACCACGATAGCCACATTCTTTAAGCCCTGATTCCTGATGACCTCCAGAATAGGCTTGCCCGCAGTGCCACTGGGCTCTCCATCATCGGACTGCTTCTGAATCTCATCCCGCTCCCCAATCATATAGGCAGAGCAGTTA
Source organism: Paenibacillus sanguinis 2301083 = DSM 16941 (assembly GCF_000374825.1). Lineage (GTDB taxonomy): Bacteria > Bacillota > Bacilli > Paenibacillales > Paenibacillaceae > Fontibacillus > Fontibacillus sanguinis. Next base: position 28,510 of record NZ_KB895386.1, on the reverse strand, counting down.
TGCGTCGCATTCCAATGCTTCTTCTTGATTTCCTCAATGAAGAGGATAGCATCAGCTTCGGTTTCTACCGGTTTGACGTGTCCGATAAACCTCGATTTTTTAATTACGATTTCCTTCTCGCCGGCTTGTCGAACCGTCTTGTACTTCTCCAGCATCTAAAACCCATCCTTATGAATGTGCCAAGAAGCAGCCCCTCCGAAAATTTCCGGCGAACTGCTTCCTGGCGCTGATGTCCTAGTCATCTAAAGCCAATATGCGACTTGCAATGAATGAATTTATTCGGAAAGTCTGGCTTCCAATTCAGCCTTTTCCTTCTCGTAACCCGGTTTGCCCAGCAAGGCAAACATATTCTTCTTATAGGCTTCAACACCCGGCTGATCAAATGGATTGACACCCATCAGATAACCACTGATGCCACAGGCCTTCTCGAAGAAATAGACGAGATAACCAAAGGAATATGCCGTCATATCCGGTACATTAACGATCAGGTTAGGAACTTGCCCATCCGTATGTGCCAGCAGCGTGCCTTGGAACGCCTTCTTATTCACGAAGTCCATCGTTTTGCCAGCCAGGAAGTTCAATCCGTCCAGATCCGCAGGATCCGACTCGATCGTAATATGGCTAGGTACTTCGCTGACTTGAATGACCGTTTCAAAGATATTCCGGTTGCCCTCTTGAATGAACTGCCCCATGGAGTGCAGGTCTGTGGAGAAATCCACGGAAGCCGGATAAATTCCTTTGTAATCCTTGCCTTCACTTTCGCCGAAGAGTTGCTTCCACCATTCGGAGACATAGTGCAGGGACGGTTCATAGTTCACGAGAATTTCCGTGACTTTCCCTTTGCGATACAAAGCGTTCCGTACCGCAGCATATTGATAGCTGACGTTCTCCGCCAGATTTGGATTACTGAATTCCTGCGCCGCATCGGCTGCGCCCTTCATCATTTCCTCAATGCTGATTCCTGCTGTAGCGATTGGTAACAAACCTACGGCAGTAAGCACGGAATAACGTCCGCCAACATCGTCAGGAATAACGAAGGCCTCGTAGCCTTCTTCATCAGACAGCTTCTTGAGTGCTCCCTTGGCGCGGTCAGTAGTTGCATAAATACGCTTGCGCGCTTCTTCCTTGCCATATTTCTTCTCAAGTGCTGCGCGGAAAATACGGAATGCAATCGCTGGCTCCGTAGTCGTTCCCGATTTGGAAATGACATTTACGGAGAAGTCCTTGCCTTCAATTAAGTCTAGCAAATGATTTACATAGGTAGAACTGATGTTGTTCCCCGCAAAGTAAATTTCCGGCGTCTTGCGCTTGTCCTTCGGCAACAAATTGTAGAACGAATGGGACAACGATTCAATCGCCGCGCGAGCACCCAGATAGGAACCGCCAATGCCGATAACAATCAGCACCTCGGAATCGCTTTGAATCTTGGCCGCCGCCTTCTGAATGCGGGCGAATTCTTCTTTATCATATTCAGTCGGCAGGTTGATCCAACCCAGGAAATCAGAACCTGCACCCGTACCTTTATGTAACTGCTCGTGAGCTGTGCGAACTGGCTCAGTCAAATAATCAATCTCATGCTGTCCGACAAATTGCAAGGCTTTGCTGTAGTCAAACGTCACTTTTCTGGACATTGCTGAAACTCTCCTCCGTCTATTTAATATCTCACTGACCCATCCTTGAAGAGGCCACATTCAAACACCAATAACTGGAAGAATCAAATCCGATTTGAACAACCTCTCAAACAACTTAAACCTAGGATACTGTAAAACAAGCATGAAGACAAGGGTCCAATATACTCCTTTTGGTCAAGCATGGCAAAATAATTAAGTGATGTTCAATTCTTAAGAGAATGTGACTAAACAGTAAGCTCGGGAAATCCCCCCTTGCTTGCTGCTTTTTCACTCGAATCAATCTATTTGATGGGAACCAGCTTTCCGAACAAGGCATACCTGGCATTATTGAATTCATAAGAGCAGGTACATAAGGCGACAATTCGGTCATTGGCTTCTATTTCTACCTCCGCTTGAAAAGTAGACTCTTCTCTCAATGCAGCCGTATAGGACATAAAATCTTCATTGTCTGTAAATTGATAGCGGATAAATTCATAATCGCCATCCGCTACAATGCCGGCAAAAAGTTCAATCGTATAGGCTCCATCCGGAGTATACAGCTTCATGGTCGGATGAGTCTCGAAGTATTCCTGATCTTTATATTTCGTTAGCGAAGAGAACATTGAGCCATCCTTCATATTATGTCCGTAAATGATGGTATTTCTGGCCGTAAAGTCGCCTGGCGTACGATAATCCACAAATAGACTCCCCAGCTTGTTCGGAGCACGGGTGAACAGGTGGTTTAAGTAGTATTCATTATCCGCACCCTGTACGACAGGGTAGTCAATAACACTCTCCTCGGCCGTAATCCAGGCTGTGACGTCCGGATTAACCAGCCGCAACTGCTCAAAATCTATAAGCTTCATCGTCCTCCCATCAGAGCTCTCCGCAGCTTTGGCAAGCGATGCCGATTCATCCGCTGCGGAAGTCAGCTTTATCTCACGGCGAAGTTGCTCGTAAGACTCATCTCCAGCGGCATACTCCCGGTTGGCGGAGATAAGCGTATATGCAGAGATCACAGCTCCAAGCAGGCTTAACCCTATCAAAACCCGCAATAATCTACGGATACCCGTGTTCCCTGTTCCTTGTCTCGTATCTTTATCTTCCATTTTATGTCCCTCTTCATCAAAGAGGGCCTGCGCCCGCTCAATTTCTCTCGCAGCACAAGCCCTCTCAAATTGCTTTATTTCATAACGCTCTTTCTATTTCTTAATCGGAGCCAGTAATATGCCCCAGACCATACCAGCAAAGATAGCAGCGAAGTCCACAATCCAACGCGGGCAATTCCTTGGTAGATGGATTCACCGGTTTTAGGTGTGCCATTTCCCGTCTGAACTGCTTGGTTGCCCGGAGAAGCTGGCTTCTCCAGATCATCGCTATCGCCCGCCTCAAGCTGGCCAGCCGCTGTTCCCTGTCCATCATTCTCAGCATCTGGAGTGGTTACGTCTCCCTCCTGATTGCCATGGTCTCCACCCGTGTTCCCAATGGTCTCACCAGGCTCATGGGGGACGTCAGGATCACCGGGTACCGGGATTCCTGGAGTCGTTGGATGATCTGGCTCCTCATTTGACTTTCCTGGCTCCTCATTTGACTTTCCTGGCTCCTCGGGCTTAGAAGGCTCCTCAGGCCGGTCAGGCCGATCAGGTGTGGACCCGCCAGGATTCCACGGCGAACTTTTTCTCTTCGTATTAGTAAATGCAGCCGTTTGTACTTCATCCGTTTTAATTACACCGGAGGCTCCGGTGCTGGTCATTTTGTAACCTTCCTTGGTGTAGTCTTCCTCAGTCACCGTATATGTGGTGTCCTTAGGCAGACCCTGAATCGCAATGCTCTCCCCGTGAGCCAGCGATATCGTGTCCCCGCTCTGAAGCGTTCCGTCCGTTGCTCCCCCTATTCCTGTATAAGCATACCTGCCAGAAGCCCCATCAAACGTTACTTTAAAATCGAACTTCTTATTTTTATTTCCAGCATTGCCGGCTACCGTTTTGCTAATAACCAAGCTGCCTGGTTTGTCTTTTGTATTCACGTAAGTAACGGTTTGGATATCATCAGCAACAATCTCCCCGGAAACACCACTGCTAACTGTTGTATACCCCTCCGCCGAATAATCAGCTTCAACTACACGGTATGCCGTCCCCTTAGGCAAATCGGTAATCATAATGCCTTCACCATGGGCCAGCGAAATGGTATCGCCGTCTTGAATAGTTCCGTCTGCTGCCCCACCCGTTCCAGTGTACTTATAAGTACCGGGCGCGCCATCAAGAGCTACTGTAAAATCAAATTTCTTAATTTGATCTCCATCATTGCCGGCGACCGTCTTGTTAATAGCCAGACTGCCTGTGTCCCTGGTATTCGTAAATGCAGCCGTCTGCGTAGCATCAGCGATAATCTTTCCAGAAGTACCGCTGCTGGCCGTTATATACCCGTCGGCCGAATAATCAGCTTCGGTTACGGTATAGGCTGTGCCTTCAGGCAACCCCTTAATCTCGATCCTTTCACCGTGAGCCAATGAAATCGTATCTCCACTTTGCAAGCTTCCGTGGCTTGCTCCTCCCGAACCTGTGTAATCGTAGGTCCCGTTGGCTCCATTAAAGGTAATCGTAAACTCAAACTTCTTGCTCAAATCCCCGGCATTTCCGGCTACCGTTTTGGCAATAGCCAAATTGCCGGCTGTGCCTGTCAAAAAGTTAGTCACAGTCAATAAATTTGAATCTGTTCCTGTCTTGCCGTCAATGGAGGTGGTAATTTGACTATCGGAAGTTGAAACGATGACCTCATGCTCTGTGCTGTCCAGGGTATACCCGACAGGCGCCGCCGTTTCCCGAAGCACATATTTCCCATCCGGAATGACCTTGAGTCTAATCTTACCGTTTGCTGCCGTCATTCCTTGACGAATAACGGTGCTTCCATCTTCCGAGAACAAGGTGAACTTTGCCCCGGCCAATCCTGTATTCCCATCTGTTTTGGTGATTTCAAGCCAACCGTTTCTTTGCAGCGTAGCCGCTGCATCCATACTGCTAACGGCATATTCCACCGCATCTTCAATAGAATTTGCATTACCGTTCGACAGGCGAACATGGTTAGTTACCTTGCCTGTATCGCTGGTAATATCTGTCAGGTAGGTGAAGCGATAAGCCTTATTCGTGTCCGCCAGAATAAAGGTTAGTACACGGCTCTGAGGGTCGTACTTGATGTTTGTTCCAATAATCAGCGGAATGAGCGTGCCTTCCCCAAGCGTGCCGTCTGGCTGCAAGATCATTTCCCTGGCTGTAATATTCCCTTCGATCAGCAAGTTCCCTTGAGCATCTGTGCGCAAATCCAGACCTGCTGGCAAGGTATCCTCAATGGTCTCTCCAACATCCTGAAGCTGATACGGGTTGTAATCTACCGTCCAATCGAGTATACCGGCTTCTGGAACCTTATTGGATTTATCTACAAGCGTACTCTTGACCGAAACACTTTGCTCCACATTTACCCCAGTATTCCAGTTTGCTGCCGACAGCTTCAACTGGTTAACTACTGTAGAAGTCTTGTTGTTGTTAAAATAATCAGCCAGCGTTGCTGCTGTTGGCTTTGCCTTCACCAGAATGACGTAAGGCTGATCCAGCGTAGCAAACGTAAAGGTTGCTGTGCTGCCTGTAATCTTCGCGTCCTGCAATGTCACTGCATTCCCCGTAGCGTTGACAGAAGCCCCATTGTCCTTATCCTTTTCTCCTTTAAAAGCAAGATAAGGCTGGCCTGGGTTAATGTCCACGAACTCCCAGCCCTCAGGCAGGGTATCCGTTACCGTGACTTGGCCCAGCACTTCATCGTCTGCGTTCTTCACACTGTTAAAGTCCAGTCCGTCCGCATTAATGCTCAGCCGGAAGATCACGGATTTATCGACGTAATCAAAGCCTTCTGCTGCCGTTTTAGTGCTATTGTTGACTCCGCTAATCGGATCAGCAATCGCTTCTCTCTTCAGCAATTCCTTCGCTAACAGATGGCTGTTATAACTTACATGGCTGGTAGCGTAATTCAACAAGGTGGTGCCGCTGTATAACATCGCGGTATTGTACACCTGAGATGTTTTATTTCCTGCGTAGATATCCGGGTTCACAATCTGGCTATCATAGCTCATAGTATTCTTATCAGCAGTAGACAAGTTCGAGAACACCAGCAAGTCTGCAACGCGTTGTCCACCTTGTTCAATGGCAATGACATTGAAATTTGCAGAGCCCGAAGTATTAGCGGATTGATCTACATATTTCTGATGATAACGCGGAATCAGTTCTTTAGCGTCAATACCGGCAGGTACCCCGCTCACTTGATTCAGGTCGATGCTGCTGCCATACACCAGCAGATCATATACCTTGAGATCAGGGATGATTTGACCCTTCGCATCGACATTAATCGTCCATTTCACCTGACGGTTGTTGTAATCGATGACACCAGACTTGTTGATAGCGCTATAACCGATACCAACAGTTGCACTAGCGCTTGGAGTGGTTCCCGTTCTTCCCGTCCAATCCACGCTAGCTGCGTTTTCAAACTCTGTTATTCCAGTGGTAGGGCCGGTTGCTTTAACTTTAGTTACGATGGTCAATACAACCTGCTGATTTACCACACTGTCAGGATGCACATACTTGCCATCCGTTGGCTCTGCAGTAATCGATGTTTCCGTACCGCCTGTAGTCCACTTGGCAGATTCCCATTCCAGGCCTTGCGGCAACTGGTCTGTAATGGTCAGGTTCTCCAATGTAGCACCAGGTTGATTTGCAGTGATCGTCCAGGTAATCGTACGATTGGCTGGATCGTAGACGCCATTGTTGATTTCATCACTTTTGCTCCCCGTCTTTTCGATCCATTTATTATTCCAGGGCACATTAGACACAGGCTCCTGCACGACCTTACTTTCGGAATCCAGCAATGCTGCACGATTGAAAACCCTTTGTTCTCCCCCGGCAAAATATTTTTCATCCGGAATAACCGTCTGGAACGTGATGATCTGCTCGCCTACCGAATTATCCGGAAAGGTATAAGCTAATTCAGAGCCTGACACATCCAGATCTCTTTTCGTTCCGTTAACTTCAAAGGAATTGGCCACATACTCTCCAACCTGGGACAACTCGTCTTTGAAGGTGTAATCCTGCAAATCAATCGGATTCCCAGACTGTGTGGCCCCCAGCTTGACTTCCCAGTTGATACGCTTGTTCGCAAGGTCTGGAGTTCCGCTTTTGGACGAAGTATATATAATTTCTACTGGCGGCACATTTACGGTATAGGTCTTTTCCAGAATCATAACGGTATGATCCCCTTCGTCCCCTCCGCTGCCGCTGGCATCGTACTGCAATTCTGCATTGAATCTCCCTGTAACGGAATTGATGCCAGTGCTGCCATCAAATACCTCGTCAGCACCATCAAAGATAATATTGGCGGTCACTTCCTGAGTTGCACTATCCGATACAAGCTCAACATGAGCTACTGGCAGACCGCCAAAGGTTAATGGGATGGAAGTCCCCGCCACAACCTTAAAGCCCTTGCTCAGCCGAAAAGAAGCCGTATCTCCCTTTTTAATCGGATTGGCCGGAGTGGGTTCATCCCCTTCTACAGGTACTCCGAAAGAGATTGACACCGAGATCGGGTCTGTATGACTGATCTTTTCATTTACGGTAATCTCCTTACCATTCTGAGTAATGCTGGCCGATAAGTTCGTCAAAGCAGATGACTTATCCGTTCCATCCAAAGGCAGCGCATAAACTGCGTCGGTTACCGTATAAACCGCATCCGTTACCGACGGGGCATTCTTAGAAAATGCCGCATGTGAAGGGAAAATTATACCGATAAAAACAAGCAAAGCCATTAACCCGCTCATCCATTTTACCTTCATAGGTTTCATTACTTTGACTCCTCCTCGTTCTATTTAGCGGCTCGACAGTGGTTCCAAGCTAAGCCTAAGAAACTTCCTGTCGAACATCATAACAAGGGCGGAATTGAGTCGCTTGAAAAAAACAAACAAAAACAATTAGAAATTTTCTAATATAAGAAATTTTCTTGTAAAAACTCTGCCGACAAAATAAAGTGTTATAATTACTATACAAAGATGAAGATTTTGTTAATTTGAACCTTTCTTAGATGGCTGACCTTTATGTAAATCCCCCGGAAAGGAATATAAGTTTGTGAATAGAAATAATAATTTTGGTTATTTGCTTGATGAATTGATTGACATCGCCCAAAAGCCAAAAACTGATTTCGCAATTAGCATGAATATGACTCCTAGTGGACTTAGTAAAATTTTAACAGGCAGCCGTTTACCCTCCATAAAGGAAAAAAAGTTGTTTATTCAGCAAGCTGCCGATTATTTCGCCGAAAGTATTTACTCCCATGGCTGTTACCTGAAGCTGATTAATCTGTTTCCAGTCATTTATAATTTCAGAGCGATGGATGATTTGCGAACTTTTTTGACCTATGCCCTTGAATTTGCGCTTGATAATGATATGGCTCCAACCCACCAGGTTAACCTGGAGTTCTCAAAGCGCGGGTTTTTCTATCTGGGAACTGTGCCCGTGCTCAATATGCTGTGTATTATAATGTCTCACTATGTCAACATTAGTTCGGACGAATCATTGGAGGTATTCAGCACTATTCCCACCTATGATCCTGCATACTCGGACATTCTGCGAAAGACCTTATTATTTAATCCAGACAAATGCACAAATGTCATTTTCAATCAATTTTTTGATGGTACGATCGATGAATCTTCAATGAATGGAAAAGGGGTATCCATTAACTTTATCACCTTAAATCAGAGGGGATTCAATATGAACCTGTGGTCATCGACAGGTGATTTGGGGCAGCCCTTCCTGTTGTTTAAAGGAAAACTACTGCTGATGTTTGATTCGCAAATTGATGGGACTCCGTTATTAATTCCAATCGTTCATCGAAACTATTTAACCTTGTTCTATAACAGTCTGATGAACAAGGATATCCGGAAAATCAGCTATGGGCGAAGTGAGATCATTGAGCTTCTTCAAAATAATGACGAGACTGTCACAAAGGTTCTGGAACGGGGAATTGATAGCGTGTACAGCTTTTTACCCATCGCCTACCTGCTAGAGAAGCACGAAATTCAGGCTATGGAGCATGTTCAGGAAATCAGAGATTTCACATGGAGACTCTTCCAGAGCATATTAAACAAACACACTGAAATTTTTCTTTCAAGGAAAAACCTGGATGATTTTATCGCATCGGGCAAGGTCATCATCCCGTTTATTGGAACTTACCCACTTCCGCCAGAGGAAAGAATTCCTTATATGCAGCGCATGGGCGCCTATATGCAAAGGGATGAACACAAGGATAAATTCAAGGTGATCGACAATAAGCTGAAAAATATAGTCATCCTTTATGTGGAGAGCAAGTGTCTTATTTACGCCTTCGATGATGAATACGCCTTAGAGAAAATACATGTGTTTGATTCGGATAAAGTAAAACCTATGCTTGACCGCCTGATGCTCTCCAAAAGCATCCCCTTGAAATTTTCGGGAGACATGTGGCAAGCTTATCAGGAGGATTTGCTAAGCAAGATTTATGTGCAGCGGAGCTTATAATAAGAAAAACATCTATTGATGTACTATCCTTGAAGCCAGACCACGTTAAGCAGTAGTTTTTCTTGCGATTTTAGAATTATTCAGCTCCGCTGAAAGCTTATAGATTCTATAATCTTAAGAAAACCGCAAGTTCTGATGAGATTCAGAACTTGCGGTTTTTTAGTTAAGGCAACAGGCTGTCAGGAACCGTAAGAGCAACAGTAGTCAGTTATACGACTGACCTCAAGCTTGAAGGAAGAGTGGGCAGGCACCGTGAATGTTCCGCGTCCGCTGATCTCTCTCCATACCGCTTCGCCGGGGAGCTGCACCTTCAATTCTCCAGACAGGATATCCATCACTTCCAGCGAATCCGTGCCAAATTCGTATTCCCCGGGGAGCATGATTCCCAACGTCAGTTTATTTCCATCCGGCAACCAGACGGTCCGGCTGGTCACTTTACCCTCGAAATAAATGTTGGCTTGTTTGTCTATGGTCACATTTTGCAATTGCTGCGTCACGTTCCCCTCTCCCTTCACGGTTACAGTATTTTAGCTCAATTGAGCTTTGACATGCTTCACAACATTTTCTACAGTAAATCCGTACTCGGCAATCACCTTGTCGCCAGGCGCGGAAGCACCAAATTTGTCGATAGCAATAATTGAGCCCTTCTCACCTACGAAACGCTCCCAGCCAAATGGATGAGCCATCTCCACAGCTACGCGAGCTTTAATCTCAGGCAGAATAACCGAATCCTTGTAGGTTTGGTCCTGCTTGTCGAACAGATCCCAGCTTGGCAAGCTGACAACACGAACATGAATGCCTTCCTCAGCCAGCGCTGCTTGCGCCTTAACGGCTAACTGCACCTCAGAGCCAGTTGCCATGATTTGAGCCACAGCCTTGCCATCCTTGGCTTCGGAAACCACATAACCCCCGCGTTTTACCCCTTCGCGAGCCGCTGTTTCGGTGGTGTCCAGAATCGGAAGGTTTTGCCGGGTCAGTACCAAAGCTACCGGATTCTCCTGATTCTCTACCGCATATGCCCAGGCGGCCGCTGTTTCGTTCCCGTCTGCCGGACGAATTACGGTCAGGTTCGGGATAATGCGCAATGAAGCCAACTGTTCAATCGGTTCATGAGTTGGTCCATCCTCGCCTACCGCGATGCTGTCATGCGTCAGGACATAGGTTACCGGCAGCTTCATCAGTGCGGACAAACGCACCGCCGGGCGCAGGTAATCTGTAAATACGAAGAACGTACCGCCGAATACTTTGAGGCCGCCATGCAGCGTAATTCCGTTCATCGCAGCCGCCATGCCAAATTCACGTACACCAAAGTACAGGTTACGGCCGTCACGGGTATCCGGCGTATAGGTCGCCAGGTCGTTCAGATGGGTCATGGTTGAGCTTTCCAGGTCAGCGGAACCGCCGAGCAATTGAGGCACACCTGCCGCAAGACCATTCAGAGCCTGACCGGAAGCCACACGTGTGGAGACCGCTTTGTCCGAAGCAGAATATTTAGGCAGCTTGGCGTCCCAGCCTGAAGGCAATTCTCCAGCAATGGCTTGCTCGAATTGAGCAGCCAGTTCAGGATACTGCGCTTTGTATTTGGCAAAGGTATCTTGCCAAGCCTGATAAGCAGCGATGCCGCGTTCCTTGACTTTGGCAAAATGCTCGCGCACTTCTTGTGGAACATAGAAATCCTCTTCATATACCCAATTGTAGAATTCCTTGGTCAGTTTGGCTTCTTCCGTTCCCAGCGGAGATCCGTGTGTTCCGCCGTGTCCGCCTTTCCCCTGCTTGTTCGGGCTGCCGTAGCCGATGACCGTCTTCACTTCGATCAAGGTTGGACGCTCGGTGTCCGCCTTCCCTGCTTCAATAGCTGCTTCAATAGCTGCCAAATCGTTGCCATCCTCAACGAGCAACGTTTGCCAGCCATAGGCTTCAAAGCGTTGTCTTACATTCTCGGAGAAGCTGAGATTCAGCTTGCCATCAAGGGAGATGTCATTGGAATCATAAAGGAAGATCAATTTGCCAAGCTTCAAGTGGCCAGCCAGGGAAGCCGCTTCGCTCGCAACACCTTCCATCAAATCGCCGTCGCCACAAATTCCGTACGTATAGTGGTCAACCACTTTGAACTCGCCTTTGTTATAGGTTGCCGCAAGTTGTGTTTCCGCCAGCGCCATGCCTACAGCCATAGCCAAGCCTTGTCCCAGTGGCCCGGTTGTTGCGTCTACCCCGGCGGTATGTCCAAACTCAGGGTGACCCGGCGTTTTGCTGCCCCATTGGCGGAATTGTTTGATTTCTTCCAGTGGCAGATCATAACCACTCAGATGAAGCAAGCTGTAAAGCAGCATGGAGCCATGGCCTGCGGACAGGACAAAACGGTCGCGGTTAATCCATGTCGGCTCATCCGGGTTATGGTTCATCGATTTGGCAAACAATTGATAGCCCATCGGCGCAGAGCCCATCGGCATCCCCGGATGACCGGATTTTGCCTTTTCAATAGCATCGATAGCCAGTGTACGAATCGTGGTAATTGACAAATTATCAATAGTGTTGTTGTCAGAAAGTGGCATTCTTTTTCCTCCTTAAATGTAAACCTGCTTTGGAATTGCTGAAAATTTACGCGGCGATTACAAAACATTCAATTTGAAAAAATCATTTTGACTTTATCTATTGTACCACTTCAACCACCCGTTTTCCATACCATTATTCCAACCTTTTGGGACTTATAGCCCTCTCCAGAATTTGGAACGATACGGGCATAGCCCGGCATGCAATGCAGCCGGGCTGGTGGGGCAGCGGCTCGCGCTTAGGCTAGCGCCGCCCCCGACGCTTGGCCTCCAGCAGGCGGCCAAGCCGCTCTTGCCCGGGCGCGGACTCCGTCCCCGCGCCCGCCTGCTCTGCCGTCTCCACCACAGATGGAGACGGGGGCCCGGTCCGCGCGCCGGCGGCCGCGGACCTTGCGTCCGCCCCGCTGCGCGGCGGGCGGACCTTCTGCGGCGCCTCCGCCGGGGCGCCGCCTGCTCCGCTGACCTCGCGCACGCGGTCAGCGTCATCGCTACTGCCGCCGCCATAGAAGGCGGCAGTGCGGGTCTTGCGGGCGGCCAGTCGGTCCAGGCCGCCAGGCTCCGGCGGCGCTGCAGCCCCAGCGCCGCCGTCTACCGCTGGCCGGGCGCTGCCCCGGGCCGGCCAGCGGAGCCGCTCCAGCAGCCGGCTCCATGGCACAGCCAGCCGGCGGACAGCAATGTCGCCAAGCCATAGCAGCAACACCAAAATCAGCAGCACCCGATCCCAATTCTCCAGCTTGCGCTCAGGCTGCGGTGCGAAGTTGAACGCCGCCTCTGGGGCATCCCAGGCCAGCAGCCTACCCCCGGTCAGTTCAGCCACAGCTTCCAGCCGTTCGCCAGACATACGATCTGTAGCCAGACGGTACTCCGGCGAATAAGGAATGACGAACCCCGTGCTCATACTGCTGACCGCCTCGTCTCCTTCCTCCACCCCTTGCAAGTGAAACAGGAAGGAGCCTGGCTCCGTCACCCTCATGCTTCCTTCAAACATCCCTGGCGCTACCTGACTTAAACGAAGCTCTGTCTCGTCTCCGTTATTCCCGGTCACCTTCCCGGTGAGCTCATGCGGGTAAGGCTCTCCCGCAGCACGTACCGTAAAGCGAACCTCGTCTCCATTGTGGGCCGTCTCTACTTCAAAGGCGGAGGAGGAGAATTGCGGAAACGTCCATTTAACCATGTCGGTGAACAACCCCGCGTAACCGGACCAGGCCACCCAATCTCTGGACCATTTCCCGGTCAAATCGCTCGTCCATGCTACCGTCCGTCCAGAGCCGTATTGCCATCTGGCCAAGAGCGGGTCCGGCTCAGGACTCGACAGCACCGTCTGAGCCGTGGATTTTGGTGTAGCGGCAACATAACCATAGATTTGCGGCAAGCCGCTCTGGAACCAGGAGCCCCAGTCCCCCGGCTGAACCAGTGCCGGAACAAAGGGCTTGTTTACAATATAGGTTCTGGCAATAATGGTCGCCTCACGGCTAAAGATCGCCGGAAGCGTAGTCTCGTCCTGAACCAGATAGTAACGTCCCTTCGCCCCCGATGCCAGAGCTTCCAGCAGCTGCACGTCGGCATCACCGCCAACAGCAACGGTCGACATCGTAATCTTGCCTTCGACCATGCTGTCGATCAAAGGCTGATAATCCGCATTCCCCGCCGACTGGCCGTCCGTTAGCAAAATAATATGCTTGCGCTGAGCCTCAAGCTCCAGCATCTTGCTAGCAGCCTGGGCTACCGCCGGATAAATATCGGTGCCTCCGCCAGACGAAATGCCATGGATGCGGGAGATAACCTCCTCCTTATCGTCCAGCTTCTGCGGCTCTACCACCCACCAGGGCTGAGCGTCAAAGGCGATAATTCCCACCGTATCCTTCTCGCGCAATAGTTCCACCGTGCGGATCGCCGACTCCTTCGCCAGACTCAGCTTGTCACCGTCCATGCTGCCCGAGCGGTCAATCACAAGCAGCAGCCCCAGGGAAGGGATTTCCCGCTTGCCTGTAAGCTCCATGGATACCGGAAGCAACCGCTCGATGGGCGTCTTGAAGTAGCCCCCCATGCCGAAGCTATCCTCTCCTCCAACCATCATAAAGCCAACGCCGTAGGAACGGACAGCCTGCTCGATCAGGTCCATCTTGCGTTCTCCGACCTGCTCGCCTGATACATTATTAAAGACGATGCTGTCATAAGCTGCATACTTCGCCAGCTCGGAAGACAGCATGCCCGGTGCTGCGACGGAATAGTCGATCAGCCCGGCCTGCAAGGCGTTCTCCAGATTAGCCGAAGTCCCCGGCGCCCCTTCCACAATTAATACCTTTGGTGTCCCGGTCACCCGGGTAAAGGCATAGTGAGTATTATTGGCCGACTGCTCGTCTCCCTCCAGAAAAATTTCGGCCCGGTAACGATGCAAGCCCGGTTCTCTCGCCAAGCCCTGCAAGGAATAGCGATTATCTCCCCGCTGTAAAGCAACCGTATGGCGGCCGATTTCACGATTATCCTCATATAGCCGAAGCTCGCCGCTACCGGCATAGGTGCTGCGAACCAGCACCTCAAAAGCAAACGACTCGGCAGGATACAGCTTCTCCGGAACCAGGAACTCTTCGATCGACGCATCGTTCTCTTCCGGGGCAGGAACAGGCAACACATCGACGGCGATGCCCCTATCTTTTAGCAGCTTCGCTTCCTCCAGCACGGCTCCAACGTTTTCTCTGCCATCTGTGACCAGAACCACTCTGCGGTTCGCTTGCCCCTGGAACAAACTCCCGGCCAGCGATACCGCATGCTCGATATTTGTGAACTCCCGAGATACCTCGTTTTGCCCCCAAGGCGGGATTTCCGGCGCTTCGCTCAAGTGCTTGTCGATCACCGTATTTAATCCAAAAGAAACCGTTGCTGCTAAATCACGGTTGTCCTTGGCTTTAACAGCCTCTCCGACCCATTCATCGATCGGGGCTGTAGACGGGATGCTGGCCGAACGGTCAGCAACAAATACTATTTCCTTATTCAGCACCAGGGTAAAGGTATGAAATCCGGCCAAAATGAGCACTAGCAGCACGCAAATTGCCGTACGCAAACCGATCGCCCATTTCCTTCGACTACCACTGAGCCTGAAGTCTTTCCGGTAAGCGTAAACTGCACCTAACGCAAGTAAAGGCAGCAAAAGCAGCAACCAGGGATGATCAAATTGAACGCCCACGCTGGTACACCCCCCATTCCGCCAGAATAACCAGCAAGGCCAGCAACGCGACCCATTTGACTAACGGTGCGGCATCACGCTGCACCGCTTCACCATCTGCACCGGTCAGTGGACTCGAAGCAGCATGCTCGTTACCCAGACTACCATTGGCCTCCTTGTTGATGCCCGGTTCCTGGCTCCCGTTCGCGCCTTCGCTTCCGTCAACATCCTGTTGCTTTGCTCCGCTGCTCGCCTGCCCTCCGGTTTGCAGCTTCGCCGCTAACTGATCCGTTGGAGTTGTCTCCGACTCCAGCGGATCGGCGATGACCTCAAGCAAATACCCCGGCTGCTCTGCCCCGTCACTGCCCGTAACATCCAGCCGCCACAAGCCAGGAATATCCGGGGCCTGCTGACTGGATGAAATGGCGCCGCTATTTAGAGTAACTGCCGGAACTGGCTGCGCACCCGCTTTTCGCGCATAGCCATCCATAGCTGTCCACACGGCGGATGCCGCATCCTGAGATACCGGAATATCCAGCTCTGTACCGGCGGCTGCTCTGCCCAGCCCGGTTCTTAAGCCGGACTTGAGCCAGGCTACCGCATTGTCGACCAGAACAGGAAATTCCGGCTTCAGTGGCAGGTCGCCGTCCTCCAGCCGGAACAGGAAGACCAGCTTCGGTCGACCATTCTCGGTTCCGGCATAAGCAGCCGTCTGCCCTCCGACTGTAAGAATCGGGTTGCCCCAGGCAGGCACCTCCGCCTTGATCAACCGTCCCGCCGGAGGCTCCTTAAGCTGCAAATAGCGCGTGACCGGGTGCTTAACGGTCTGGGTGTCCGCACTTTCCAGCGCTGTGCCTTGCTCACCCTCACCGATGACCCACAGCGGCGTCTCTGCGAGCAGCTTCGCCCATGCCCCGCTCTTCGTATAAGATGGCAGCGAGCCTTCAATCACTACGACATCGGGCTTGCTCTCAGGCAAGGCAGGGGCAGTTCCCCCATCTCCGCCGCTTGCCCCAATCGGGGCGATTCGGGTTATTTTCGCGCCCGTCAACTGCAAAGCCTTCTCCAGAAACAAGTTCCCTGACGAGATGAGCCAGACATTGGCTGCTCCCGCCTGCTCCCGGAAAGCAAAGGCTTCATTGTCAAGGGAATACGCATCCTCTGGCTTCAGGGACAACCGGTAAACTTCCGCGGATGGCAATCCGCTGAACTGAACAGTCTGCCTCTTGCCTTGCTCCGCTGTCAGTTCACGAGAGGCAAGCAATTTGCCATCCCCATACAGGTCCAGGATCAAGTCGCGGGCCTCTCCATCATTGCGAATGACGGCTACTCCATGCTGGACTCCTTCCGTCCCTTTAAACTCCTGTTCTTCGCCTTCTTCTGCCCCGGACGAACGCTTAACCCCAAATTGCTCAATGGCAGCGTTGGCCTGGGTTTCAGCACCGATAGGCATGATTTGAACCGGCACATCAAACGCCACTGTTCCAGCACCCGCTCCCTCCGGCCAACGGGTATCCGTAACCAGCAGCACCCTGGCTTCTTCCTCACGGGTTAAGGCAGAGGCGAGGGACAACGTTTCACGGTAAGCCGCACTTCCGTAATCTAACGTCAAATGATCGATGGCGCCGGACAACGATGCCTTGTCCCTCTCCCGGGTCAATAGCACCTCCGGCCTGCTGCCCAACCGAATCAAGGATATTTCTTCGCCAGCGCCGGCTTCGCGAACATAGGTATGGAGCTGTTGCTTCATCACGTCCAGCTTGCTGCCCGCTCCCGGGTTCTTGGAATTGCCGGAGGAAGCCTCCGGGGATACGATAGCGCTCATGCTGGCCGAGGTATCGGCGATCAAGACAGTATGGCCTTGATGCTCCCCGCTTCTCCATAGGAAAGGCTGCATCAACGCAAACACCAGCAGGGCAGCAACCAATAACTGGAGCCAGAGCAGCAATCGGTTCTGCAACTTCTGCCAAGGGCGGTTCGCTTCCATATTCAAGAGCACCCGCCGCCAGAGCATATGGCTAGGTACGGGCGTGTCAATATAGATTCGTTTGAATAAATATAATATGACGATAACTGGCAATGACAGCCCAAACCAGAGACTCATCCATGATCCGATTCCCATATCTGCCTCCCCCTTCCTCTGCAACCTTCATGTTGCTTGCCCCCGCCCTCGTCTGATCTTAAGGCGAGTGGTTAGCTTAGCCACACTTCTATCTGCTCGCTGCTCAACCTGAGGCCCCCGCGCCCCGCAACATGGTAAATACCGCCTTCTCCAGCGGCCAATCCGAGACGATTTGCACATAACGGGCGCCGAGCCGGGAGCACACTTCCTTCAGTTCACGGGTATACTGCTCCATTTCCCGCTCATACGCTTTGAGCACTCTGCTGCTCATGGCAACGTTCTTGCCGCTGCCCAGTTCACTATCGATTAGCCGCAGATCGCCGCTGTATCCCGGGGCAAGCTCCTCGCCGGATACGATCTGCACCAATATTGGCTCTTGCCCCATCGCCATGAGCCGAATCAGCAAATCCCTCAATTCATTAGGGCCGCCCTCCAGCCAGCAGTCTGAGAATATCCAGGCCATGCCCTTCTCTCCGGGACGGACATGAAGCTGCCGCAAGGCCGCTGCCAGATTACCGCCCGTCATGGCGGACGCCTCCTGCAGGAACGCGAACAGCCGCGGGCTTGCGGCTTTTCCTCTGAGCGGAGGCAGCTTGTCTGACGGACGATCCCCAAGCAGCACCGCCTGCACCTTATCCTCGGAGGAGAGAGCCATATAGCCTGCGGCTGCTGCCAGCCTTTTGGCCATATCCAGCTTGTGTCCAAAGCTCATCGAAGCAGAAATGTCCAGATACAGACTGAGGGTCAGCTCCTGCTCATCCCAGTATTGACGGATGAATGGCCTGCCTGTACGGCGGTATACCCCCCAATCGAATCTACGAATATCATCACCGGGCGTATACTCCCGGTAATCAGCAAATTCAAGGGACGCACCAAGCTGACCGGAGCGCCGTTTGCCTTGCGTGGTTCCGCGCACATGGCTCCTGGACTTTACAGACAAGCGCTCCAGCTTGGGCAGTATGGACGGCGGCAGCAGGGAAGCCGTCATTTTCTATTCTCCAGCAAGCCGAGGATTTCCTGAATCACATCATCCGCAGCAATCCCCGAGGATTGGCCTTCAAAGTTCAAAAAGAGCCGATGCCGCAGGGCAGGAACAGCTACTGCCGCAATATCTCCGGTGGACACATGCATCCGCCCCTTGCTGACCGCTCTGACCTTGGCCGCCGATATCATCGACTGAATGCCGCGCGGCCCCGAACCGAAGCGTACGTAATTGCGCACCATCTCTGATGCATTCGCTTCCTCAGGATGAGTCATCAGCAACAGACGGACGCCATAATCCAACACCTCGTCGGCAAGCAGAACCTCCCTGGTCGCCTGCCTAATGTCCAGCAGTTCTTGTGCGGACGCTGCCTTGTCCGCTGACGGCATCAGCGTGGAGGTGGTTCGGCGTACGATTTCCTTCAATTCCTCCTGAGAGGGATAGCCGACATGAATCTTCAGCATGAACCGGTCCAACTGAGCTTCAGGCAGCGGATAGGTGCCTTCCTGCTCCAGCGGGTTTTGCGTCGCAAGAACGAAAAACGGCCGCGGCAGGCTCCGCGTCTCTCCACCAACGGTCACCGTCTGCTCCTGCATCGCCTCCAGCATCGCACTCTGCGTCTTCGGCGAAGCCCGGTTAATCTCATCGGCAAGGACGATGCTGCTAAATACGGGGCCCGGTTGGAACGTCATCTCGGCACTTCCTTGCGGGCCAAATGAGATGACATTAGTCCCTGTAATATCGCTCGGCATCAAGTCCGGCGTAAACTGAATGCGTGAGAAGGACAATTCCAGCGTGTCGGCTACGGTGCGAACGAGCGCCGTCTTCCCAAGTCCCGGAATACCCTCCAGCAAGGCATGTCCTCCTGCAAAAATACACCACAGCATCTGCTCAACGACATCCTCCTGTCCGACGATGACCTTGGCAATTTGCTCGCGAACGCTCGCCATCGTATCGCTCCATCTCTTCACTTCAGCCGTTGGCTCCAACATCAAAATTCCCCTCTCTTATCACACCTTAATTACCCGGATCAATTTCGGTAAAATAGCTCTCTACCAGGCCTTGCAGGCTCTGCGGAAGCTCGCCTCGATTCAGGGCCCGCTTCGCCTCAGCTTCATAATCACTGTATACCTCTTCATACGGGCGACTGGCCCCGTCAAACACGGGCCCTTGCCCTCCCTTCTGTACTTGACCTCCGCTAGTAGGGCCGGTATCCACTTCAACGTTGCCATTGCCCGAGCTTTTGCGAGGGGTAGTCACCAGCGTCCGACTGCCGCTGCCGAATCCCGCACCGCTCCCATGACCTTGTCCTTGGCCTAGCCCCCCGCTGCCTGAGCCTGGACCGTTTCCCTGACCACCTTGACCCTGGCGGTTGCTTCCCTGCCCGGAGCCCGGGCTTCGGCCTTCCATAGCGCTAGTACCATCGCCAGATTCACCCTTCAGTGAATTTCCGTTGCGGTCAGCCCTAGCCCATTCTTCGGCGGTTCCGCCCATTGACCAGGTATCCGATACCGGAAACCCGGCGGCCGACATCTCCTCCGCCAGTCCAAGTCCTTGCTGCGCAAGTCCTGAAGCCAGTTCGGATGCGGCTGCCGCCTGAGACCCGCTTGCTGCGAAGGACTTCATTTCCTCCTCCAAAGCCGCGGCCAACTCGGACAAGTCGATATCCGTACTATTCTGGTTGTTGGCAATATTTTCAGCCGCCTTACGCAGTGCTTCAGCAAGTCGCTTGGACTGCTCGCCTTCCTTAGGCAATTGCTCAACCAACTGCGATAATGCCTCGGCAAGCTGTTCCTTCTCTTGGGCAGAGAGCTTGGGAAGCTGCTGCTTCAGCTTGTCAAGCTCTTCCGAAATACCTTCAGCGTCTTGCTGTTCCAGCACTCGGCCAAGGCCTTCCAGCTTGGGTGCTTGTCTCCAGGCATCAAGCCACTCGGAACGTTGTTGTTGCTGAAGCTCCTGACGCTCTGCCATCTCTTGTAATTGCTTCATGCTCTCTTCAAGCGAACGCAGAGCCTCCTCCGGCTGCTTCGCATTAGCCAGCTCCTGACGGAGCTTGACCAGTTCTTCCCTGAGCGGGGCCTTTACAAGCGGTTCTAGTTCCCTTGCCTCCAGCTCTTCCAAACTTTTGTCCGTCTCCTCCAATTGAGATTCGATCCAGGCCTGCTGCTGCCGCTCACGCTCAAGAATCTTATCCATTGGATTAGGCAGCAGCACCAGAGCTGTCGCAGCGATGGCAGCACAACAAGCCGCAATCAGCATACGACGATTTGGCCTGGGCACAGGCAAATGGCGTTTTAGCTGCAACACATACTCATCGCCATATGCTGCTGCCTGTTCCCGCTGGAGCCGTGCAGCATAGCTATCATTCCCGGCAAAGGACAACGCAGTAACCATCGCGTCCTGCCGCTCTTCTTCATCTATGCGATGATCCATCACCCTCGCCGCAAGTAGCTTGGGCACCGGACGCAGCAGTCCCCAAATGCCTCCGGCAATGATACACAGCAGACCGCTCAGTGCTGTATACAAGCCAAGGAAATGAATGGGCCACAACCTCCCAGCCGCAAGCCAGAGCAAGATAATGGCAAGCGCGGCAAAACTGCCGTACCCGGCCCCGGACAATAAACGCACCAGCCGGATTCGCCGCGATACTTTATTCAATTGCTGATGCAGCTTTTCCATGCCTGCCTGTTCCATGAATCATCGCTCCTTTCTAGGAAAAGTTCATCTTATTCTCGTTTCCTGGATGCCTTCGGTTCTACCTTCTTCATCTCCGGCTCCCCTGACGTCGTGGATTCCCCTGCCTCGGTTCCCGCGCCGCTATACATTGCAGCAGCTTGAGCCTGAGAGGCATCGATCCGCTTGGAACGCCGTTTGGCCCGTACCGGACGGATCTTAAGGATGGCAATCCATAACACCAACAGGATTACAACGCTGTAGACCAGCAGAAATTGCTGCCAGAGCTGAATCGGTGCGGTCGCTTGGAGATTGTTTCCCATTACCAGAAATGCTTCCTTGGAGAACGAAGGCTCAAATATGCTGATTAATGCCCCTGCCGGATTCAGCCCGAGCAAGTAGCCAACCCAGGAGTATGCGCGCGGCGGCGAGCCTGATGCGTAATAATTGGCTTGATCAATGCTCAGAGCGAAAATATAGGCCAGCCCTGTGAACAGAAAGATCGCAAGCCCTACCCCATAGGTCATAATGACGGCAAGAATCGTTCTCTTGAACAATGTCGAAAAGCATACGCCAAGCGCTCCCAGCAAGAGCATAATAAATAGATAGAAGAGAAACACCGAGGCAAGCTGGCCCATGGATACCCCTCCGTACAGAAAAACGATGCTGTATACCGGGAGCGTGGCCACAATGATTAACGCCATGAAGCTGAGCGATGAGGTCAGCTTGCTGAGGATAATCGCCGCCGAGCTTTGCTGTGTGGTGAGCAGCATATTCAGCGTTTGCTTCTCGCGTTCCCCGCTGATTACACCCGCGGTAAGCGGTGGGGTCATAAAGGCTATCAATACAAGCTGCGCGATGCTAAGCACATAGAACATCATTCGGCTCGTCTCCGAATCGATCCGGGATGTCCTCATTCCCGCAGTCAACACATAAATAATCCCCATCGCCAGCAGCCCGGTAACCAGCACATAGGCAAGGACAGTAATTGCCGAGCGGGCCGAACGCATTCGCAGCCTGAATTCTTTGTCCAGCACGGGATTCATCACTATGCTACGCCAGTTCATGCGCTCCGCCTCCTTTGGTAATCTCCAGAAATACGTCTTCCAGGTTGCTCTGTGCTTCATGGAACGAAATAACTTGAAAGCCTGCCGCAAGAATGCCGGCCAGCAAAGCGGACTGCTCCATATCTCCGCCAGCAAAGTGGACGTGCACGCCAGTCTCGTCACACAGCACCTGACTGACATGTGATTCGTCACGAAGACGCTGAGCAAGCTCCTCCGACCGGTCCAGAAGCCGGATATGCAGCACCCTCTTCACCCGCAGCCGGTTCTGGATATCGGCTACTTTACCTTGGGCCACCATTCGGCCATACTCAATAACTCCGATTTCGTCCACCATCTCCGCCAACTCGGGAAGGATATGGGATGATATAATAATGGTCTTGCCCATCAGCTTCAGTTCCTTAAGAATCTCCCGCATCTCGATTCGCGCGCGAGGGTCCAACCCCGAGGCCGGTTCATCCAGAATCAGCACATCGGGGTCATGGACCAGGCAACGGGCCAGACACAGCCGCTGCTTCATGCCTCGCGAAAGACTGTCTACATAAACATCCCGTTTGTCGCTCAGATTAACGAGTTCAAGAAGCTGGGGAATCAACTGTTCGCGTTCGGCCCGGGGGATACCGTAGCTTGCTCCATAAAAATGCAAATACTCGGTGGTCTTGAATTGATCATACACACCGAAGAAGTCCGGCATGTAGCCAATTCGCTTACGAACCTCATGAGGATGCTCCGTCACCTCATACCCGCCTACCTTCGCAGAGCCGGAAGTTGGAGCAAGCAATGTCGCCAGAATGGACATCGTAGTGGATTTGCCAGCTCCGTTTGGACCCACAAAGCCAAATACCGTCCCTTTGCCAATCGAGATGCTCACATCTTTGAGCGCGGCGAAGCTGCCGTACATTTTCGTCAGATTTTGAATTTCAATCATGGAGCCAACCTTCCTTTCAGCATAATTTCGGGCAACTGGAAGGAGGTCCATTCCGTGGTGATGTATTTTACCTTGACCGTCCCGCCCTGAATGTACTGCTCGGCAGCTTCGGTAATCCCCGCTTCCCATTGACCTTTATGCTCATTCCAGACCTGCATTTTACTATTATTAGGGAAGGAGGACCGGACTTGAATTTCCTGATATTCGATCCTCTCGTCTGCTGGCAAAACAAATTCTAAAATAAGCTCTCCCTCAGACATATTTATATAATTGCTCCGTTCCCAGTACATTTCTGTCGCCGTATTGCTAACGATATCGGGCAGAATCATGCCAAACGGAATATCCACCTGTCCATTCAGCTTGAAGCTTGGTTTAAAGGGCTGAGCCCACAGATTCAAATAATCAGTTTGACGCTGCTTGCCGTTGACCATGTAGCCATCCCCTTGATCGGGAGCCTCCTTGCTCCAGGCCAGCAGTGCATATCTTCCGTTACTTCCGGAAGCCTCTATATATTGGTCAATCATAGCACGCTCACGTTCCCTTTCATCTGAAGAACTCCGGGAGTGACCGGTATAAGGAAAGATAAGATCACCGTAACTTCTGTTGCCAACAGAGGTAAATGTGGCGGGAAGCTGGACCTCATCGCCACGGGGCAATTTACCCAGCGCATAAATCTGGCTGGCCGCGACAAGATAAGCATCCTCCAAATCACTACTGGTCTCGTTCCTCACCGTCCCTTGAAGCTTGCCCTGGCTATCAACAGACACGTCAATCTGCAGTTGACCGGTGCTCAACGACTCGGGACGCTCCATCCACAGCTTAGCCATTGACCTAGGCGTCATCTCTCGCAGTGTCAATTCGGTCGCCTCCGCGTTTACCCGAAGCAATTGGCGATCGGCGCCGCTCGCTTGACCCCCAAGCAGATTGCCCTCGCGCTCAACCAAGACCCGGGTCCCTGCTGGAAGTTCAACCTGATAGTTGCCCCCTCTTGGCACAAACAAGGCAGACGAAGCCGATTTGACTGCTTCTCCCTGACCGTCAAGCTCGATAATGTTCAGTGTATGAGCGCGAATGTCTCCTCTTCCGCTAGTACCCGCCAGATAGATCGATACGCTGGCGATCACCGCAATCAATGGCATCAGACCCCATGCCCACTCTCTGCGGTCAAGCTTCTTCAACACGAAGTACAGCAGTGGTGCAACCAGAATCGCATACAGCACCAGCATCCAGAACAGAAGTGAGAACGGCGGAGGAGTCAGTGAAGGAAAATAATCAAGCGCATAGGATAATCCGCTCATTAAGTTCCATTGGGATTCCCCCCCGTAGAGCGTGCCCGTTCCCATAAAGTCCGCCCGCAGGATCTTGGTCCACAGGTCAGCGTGACCACGCCAATGATACACCGGGTCCATGGATATATCATAAGCCACATAGATGGCATTTCCTTTGCCCACGGACTGTGTGGCCACCATTGGCACACCATCCGAGGACATCACGCTCTTCGCGCCCTCCTTCACCACCGCCGAAGACACGGGAAACGGCTCCGCCAGCTTTAATGGCTCGCCGGTTGTCCGGCTGAACGCGGTCAATTCTTTTACATCCGTCCCCCCCTTATACTCAACGGGAGCAATGTCTTCGAAGCCCTTGGCCGTCTTGGCATACCCTTGTCCACCAGCCAGAACGAGACTGCCTCCTTGCTTGACCCAATGATGCAGCGACTCAATTTGCTTTTCCGACAACGTGTCTGAAGCATAGTTATTTAACACAATAACATCCAGCGTGGACAGCAGGACGGCATCCTCAGGCACCTGCTCCTTCGCCAGTGGTGTCACCAAGGCATTTTGTTTGTTCCCACTGGACGTCATGAAATTCAGGGTATCGGGATCAGCGGCCAGAACACCAATCATCAGACTGTTCACTGCTGAGCCTTGTATGTATGCGCGGCCGGTGCTGAACGGAATATACTTGCCTTGTTCCGCCGTTCCTTCGTAAAATTCAATACTGCTATTATCCTTGCCATAGTTGTTGCCCAGCACGGCAAACTGAACGGTCTTCGCCTCCCCGGCCGACAAGTCCACTCGTTCAATATAGGAAGAAGACGTCCCCGTAAAAGGGCTAGCCGTCTCTACTACCAATTCTCCCGAAATATCCTTGTCGCTCAGCAGCTTGACCGATAGCGGCCCCCATTCGTTCATGGCGATTTTTCCGCCGTAGCCCAGTTCGGATTCCACGGTCAGTTTAGGCTCGGCCGCCTGCACGGTAAGCGGGGCTGAAATGCCCAGCAAAAGACAAGCTGTCAGCAGTATGCTTGCCACCTTCAGCATCAGTCCCGCTGGCCTGAATTGATTCCATATCGATAAAAGCACGCCTTCCTTCCCCTCTCCAACTAAATTCATATTTCTGCACTTTTTCTTGCACTTCTTGTCATTATAACGTATCTGGACTCTCTAAAGTTTCCCTACCAATGCCTAGCGCTGCCAGATGGACATGTTAACTACCTTAGACCTACCTAAGGGTTACTTGAAAAAAAGCCCCGGGACAAGCGAAACTTCCACCTGTTGGCCCGAGGCTAAATCCATGGTTTGCCCTACAAATTAATTAAACACGACAGTCTTGTTTTGATGCACGAGAATGCGATCTTCAATATGCCATTTTACCGCCCGGGCCAGCACTACCCGTTCAATGGTGCGCCCAATCCGCTTTAATTCCGAGACATCATCCCGATGGCTGACACGCTGAACGTCCTGCTCGATAATCGGGCCGCCGTCCAGTTCTTCGGTAACGTAGTGAGCGGTGGCGCCGATGATCTTCACCCCGCGGTCATATGCCTGCGCATACGGCTTCCCGCCGACAAAGGCAGGGAGAAACGAATGATGAATGTTAATGAGACGATTGCGATACGGTTCAATCAAAGCCGGGGACACAATTTGCATATATCTAGCCAGCACAATAAGATCCACTTTCCCGTTCACGATGTCCAGTTGCTGCTGCTCCGCCTCCCGCTTGGTGCTTGGAGTTACCGGAATATGATGATAAGGAATGCCAAACGATTCCACGTACTCCCGCATATCGGGGTGATTGCTGACCACCATAGAGATTTCGGCGTCCAAGTCGCCCGCCTGCCATTGCCACAGCAGTTCAACCAGACAATGATCCTCCTTGGATACGAAGATTGCAAGCTTCTTCTTGCGGCTTAGTTGATGAATATTCCACTGCATGCTAAACCCTGCGGCGACCTCGTCAAAATCAGTGCGCAAGTCCAAAATCCGGTCGTCCAGTGCCTCCAGATCAAACTCCACCCGCATGAAGAACATCCCGCCTTCGGGATTCATGGTATATTGATCTGATTGTACGATGTTCGCGCCGTGCTCATGCAGAAAGCGGGACACTGCCGCCACAATTCCCGGTCCGTCCGGACATGATATCAACATGCGCGCACGGTTGTTTTCATAAGGCTTAACGGGTTGTCTTCCCGTCTTCGTAGGTGTATCCACGTTTTACAAATCCTCCTGCCATCTATTCTGTCATCTATGATCCTTGGGCAAACCAGGCCACCAGCCGGTGGTTAATCTCCTCCTCGGTGCAAACCGGGAACAAGCCTGCCTCTGCTACCAGATCATATAGCCGCTCCATAGGCTCTCTTGGGTCAGCCTTCTTGGCTTTGGCATCATTTTTGAGCACATGCCAGGTGTCCAGCACGTAGGAGCGTGCTCCGATACCTTCCTTCGTGAAGAAATCCGACAACCGTTCCACATCCTTCAGGAAGGCTTCGCCGAAGCGTGCCTCCACCTCGCCACGCAGCAAGGCAATCTCCACCTCATACATCGGACGCTGCGTTTTGGGGTCCTTCCCTACCCAAGGGGTCTCAAGGATGAACGGCCGGCCGCTTAACGCTTCATGATGCACCACCCGCTTGATGGCCTCAAACCCAATCCAGCCTGAGCCGATGGGCGTATGCCGGTCCTTCTTCGCGCCAACCGGATTTTTGCTGTCATTGACATGCACAACTTCAATACGGCCTAATCCGATGGTATCGTCAAAATGACGCAAAACGCCGTCCAGATCATTTACGATATCATAACCCGCATCATGAATATGGCAGGTATCCAGGCAGACTGTTAGTCGTTCATTATGCTGCACCTTGTCAATGATCTGCGCAATTTCCTCAAAGCTGCGCCCCATTTCCGTACCTTTGCCAGCCATAGTTTCAAGCGCAATACGGACCTCCGTTTCCTGCGTGCCATTCAGCACCTCATTCAAGCCCTCCGCAATCCGGGCTACGCCATACTCGGCATCCTTGTCCGTAAAGGCTCCGGGATGCAGCACAATATTGCGCACGCCAATGGCATGAGTACGACGGATTTCCTCCTGCAAAAAATCAACCGCCAATTGATACGTATTCGACTTATAGGAGCCAAGGTTAATGATGTACGGGGCATGAACGACGATCTCGCCAATTCCGGCCTGTTCCATCGCCACCTTCCCCTCTACAATATGCATCGAGTCAATCGGCTTGCGCCGCGTGTTTTGCGGTGCTCCGGTATATATCATGAAGGAAGTGGAGCCGTATGAGGCCGCCTCTGCTGTAGCACTAAGCAAACCCTTGTCCGAGAATGAAACGTGGGAACCAATTTTCAACATATATATTCCTGCCTCCTTTGGGACGGTAAATCGCTAAACATTCCTTATTTTAGCTTGAATACTGAAATAAATAAAGAAATAAGGTATAATTCAGGCAGATTAGCTTATTTTTGAACTAAAAAGCATTGATCTTCGAGGTGATGATGGTGCTGCAAGGTACACTTTATTTCCTGCTGGCAACTGTCCAGGGGCCCAGCCGCTGGTTCATGAATAGCATCGCTTTCTGGGGCTTCGTGTTGCTGGGCATGATGGCTATTGGCGGCTTCTTTATGTTCCGCAAATTCCTCAAGGTGCTGCCCAAGGCTGACGGCATGTCCAAGCTGGACTGGCAAAATCACTGGGTCGAACAAAGCCGCCACCTATGGACGGACGAAGCCAAGGCCTTCCTCGACAAGCTCGTCGAGCCGGTGCCTGGCCCCTTTCGCGACATCGCCAAGCATTCCATTGCGGCCGAAATCGGCAAGACCGCTCTTGAGGAGAACGCAACTGAGGTCACACAGGAGCATTGTATTAAAGGATACATCATAGCCACGCCCAAGCGCGACAACAAATTTTTGGTACATTTTCTGGAGAAGAATCAGATCGACTATCAGCCCTATCGTCATTTGCTGAACAAGTAACAAGTAAACTGCTTCTTATGAACATACATGGATAGAAAAGGTGCTGCTTTTAGAACTTTACAGGCTCTAGAGCAGCACCTTTCTCTTATTTTGTACAACCTGCAAATCCATGGCACGTAACACGTAACAAACTATATACAACAAGGCCCCACACACCGCATCGTTTTCCGACTTTAACAGGAAATCCTCCAACTAATTACGCTCAAATCCTTCTATTTTGCGATTTAACGGGAAATTGTCCTGTTAATTCTTCGGTTTAAAGACCCAAAAGCCGATTATCAGCTAATTTATAGGGACGTTTAGAGCTAGAATAAAAAGTGGACACCTCGTTAAGAGAAAAAGATAATAAAACTAACTGAGGAGGTGTTCACGTGGGTGAGCAGCGGAATCGCTATAACGAAGAATTTAAAAGACAAACAGCTAAATATCTCCATGAACAGACGAAATCGGTGGAGGAAATCGCCTTAGAGATGGACATCCCAGCAAAGACGTTGCATGCCTGGAAAGCCAAATATCGCGAGTTCAAGAATGAGTCCATCTCCAGTGTGGAACGGCTTCGAGAATTAGAACAACTC
>NZ_KB895385.1 GCF_000374825.1 Paenibacillus sanguinis 2301083 = DSM 16941 | reverse complement strand
CAACTTAACACGTATCGCATGAAGGCCAGCATGAGCCGCAAAGGCAACTGTTATGATAATGCTTGTATAGAGTCTTTTCATAGCATTCTGAAGAAAGAGCTGATTTATTGCAAGCGATTTAAGACCAAGCAACAAGCCTACGATGAAATCTACCGCTATCTTGAGTTTTTCTACAATCGCAAACGGATCCACGGTTCACTAGGCTATTTATCACCGGTTCGTTTTGCTGCGCAGTTCAATAAGAGAAGAGTCGGTTAAAGAGTGTCCACTTTCTTGACAGAGGTCCATTCCTCATGCTAATCATTATGAAATGGTCGATTTTTCGGGAAGAGCCCAAAATTAACATGATGATTTCCTGTTATATGTGATATTTGGTGAAATATAGGCAAATTAGCATGAGGATTTCCCGTTAGAGGTATATTCGTTTTTGATTTGCTCCCGAATGGATCATGTCAACCTCGGGCATATAAGCTCGTAATCCTGTTGCACATCATGGAAAAGGCACGCACCTCTTCTTCGGTCAATGCTTCTTCAATCAAGTCCATTATTTCATTTCCAAAATCCTCAACACGATTTAAAAATGCTTTTCCTTCCTGGGTAAGTAAAATATGATAAGAGCGGCGGTCACTTATTTGCCTCTCCTGAGTGATATACTTTTTTTCCAGCAAGCGCTTGGTTAATTTTGAAATGCCAGATTGTGAGATTCCTCTCATTTCAGCAAGTTCTTTTGTGGTTTTGGCCCCTTGCTTATTCAAGGTATCGAGGATATAGTATTGCGCTGTTGAAACACCTTCAACATTGAACCGATTGGAATTGGATACGATCATGCATTGAAAGGGAACATAGCTTTCCTCCAATTCTTTTATAGCCATCGGACAACCTCCTATTTTTCTTTCAGATACTTTTTCAAATGCTTCCCCGTTAAGGAATTTGGGCAGTTGATCAAGTCTTTCGGCGCCCCTGTAAACATAACATTACCGCCATTTTGCCCTGCATAGGGGCCTATATCGATAATCCAATCTGCCTGACAGATGATATCCAGATTGTGTTCTATGACAATAAGTGTGGAATTTTGGTCTACCAGGCGATTCATTACCCCAATCAACTGTTTGATATCAGCCATATGCAAACCTGTTGATGGTTCATCCAATACATACATCTGCCCCGCGTTTTCCAGCTCGGAAGCAAGCTTGATTCGTTGCAGCTCACCACCGGAAAGTGTACTTAGTGGTTGTCCTAAAGTAACATAAGTAATACCCACGTCTGCAAGCCGTTTCAATACTGCAATGATTGCTTTTTCCTCAAAAAAATCCAGGGCTTCCGTGACCGTCATGTTTAGAACATCGGCAATGTTGCTTCCTCGTAACGGATAGGCAAGCACTTCGTCCGTATAACGGTTGCCGTGGCATTGCTCACATACGGTGACAATTGTATCCATAAACGCCAAATCTGTATAAGTAATGCCCAAACCTTTGCAGGCAGGACAAGCGCCTTGTGAATTAAAACTGAATAGGGAGGGGCTTACGCCGTTCCTTTTCGCAAACTGTTTCCGAATGATATCAAAGATGCCTGTAAAGGTCGCAATATTGGAACGTTTTGACGCTTGAATCCCTTTCTGGTCAATAAAAACCGTCTCAGGGTACAAGCGTGGCAGCACCCCATGAATAAGCGTGCTTTTTCCTGAACCGGCAACCCCGGTTACAACAGTCATTACCCCTTTAGGGATATCGACCGAAAGGTTCTTCAAATTATGCAGCGTTGCATGCTGAATAGCAAGCCAACCCTTCGGGGTACGAGTAGCCGTTTTTAGCTCGGGACGGTAGGTTAAGTATTTTCCGGTGAGCGTGCCTGCTGTTTTCAGCCCATCCAGGTTTCCTTGATATACAATTTCCCCACCATCGGTTCCTGCCCCTGGTCCCATATCAATAATATGGTCAGCGATTTCTATCATGTCCGGGTCATGCTCTACGATCAGAACCGTGTTTCCTTTGTCACGCAACAACCGCATAAGCTGATTAATTTTGCTAATGTCATGGGGGTGAAGCCCGATACTTGGTTCGTCAAAAATGTAAGTGAGGTCAGTCAGGCTGCTGCCAAGCTGGCTCACCATCTTAATTCTTTGCGATTCTCCGCCTGACAGTGTGGAGGTCTCTCTGCTTAAGCTTAAATAGCCCAGTCCAATAGATACCATGTGCTGAATCCGGTGCACGAGCTCCGAAACCATTGTAGCGGCTACGGGAGCATGAATGGATTGAACAAAGTCCAGAAGCTCATGGATGGGCATATCCGCACATTCCGCAATATTTTTACCGTTCACTTTGCAGGACAACACCTTATCGTTCAGACGCGCTCCCTGACAATAGGGACAGGTCTCTTTGACAATAAATCGCTCGATTTCTTTGCCGTATCGGGCCTTTTCACCTTCTTCTTTTTTTAGAAAGCTCCGCTTGATGCGTGGAAGCAAGCCTTCATACAAGGAGGTTTTATGCCATTCCGGTGCTGGATTTGCAACTTTAATTCCATCCGTGTAAAGCAACAGCTCCCATTCTTCGGCAGCGTAGTCTTTCAATTTTTTGTCATTATCAAAAAAGCCGGAATGAATATAGCGGGTTAACCGCCAGCCTCCGGGTTCAAAGGTTGGAAAACGGATAGCCCCTTCATTCAGGGATTTATTTTGATCCAGCAGCATGTCGATATCAATGGTTTCCAGCTTCCCTAACCCTTCGCAATGCTCGCACATTCCGGACGGATTATTGAATGAAAAAACATCTGAATAACCTGCAAATGGCTCGCCAATCCGCGAAAATAATAAGCGTAATACAGCATAAATATCCGTAATCGTACCCACTGTTGAACGGGCATTGCCGCCTAATCGTTTTTGATTGATGATAAAGGCTACGGATAAATTTTCGATCATATCCACATCAGGCTTTCCATAATGCGGCATGCGGTGACGGATAAAACTGGTGTAGGTTTCATTTAGTTGTCTTTGCGATTCTGCGGCTATTGTATCAAAGACCAAAGATGATTTTCCTGAACCGGACACGCCTGTAAACACGGTAATTTCTTTTTTAGGGATCAGGACATTTATGTTTTTTAAATTGCGTTCCCTTGCACCTGATACCTGAATATAATGCTCAGACATGTAGTTACCTCACTGTTTTTTTGTATGAACTGGTTAATAGTTGACTGGGTTAACTATATATTTAGCACACTTTACGTGTGATAGCAATGTGCAGAATTAGATGTTCTACCTCTAGGAAGATTTGCTATACTAAGGAGCAGTCTATATCGCCTTATGCTACACATGTACATATCGTAACAGGCCTTTCTTTTGCAGGCAGTATGAAGCAGGCTTTGAAATCACTTGGCATATCTGACACGCATGCAGTGATCGTATTGGCAGAAGATTACGGGATGGGGCCGCTGGGTGCGCTGGATTCCCCAAAGGGCAGACAGACTCGGAATGAGTGGTTCCGGGATCATGTTTTGGGTGGAGCAGATGCCTATTCCAGTTATGAGGACGAATACTTAAAAGTCCTACGTCAATTTGGGCAAATTCCGGAGCAAGCGCAAGTGGTCATCTGGACAGCCGGTAATGCTACTGAGCAGACCGGGATGAGACATGCGCTGCACTTGCTTGGCGACCAGCCCAATAAGGTGGCAGTCTATGATGCATGCTCGATTTGCGAGCATTTGTACAATCAGCCAGGCAGAAGAATTGAATACCGTTACTCCGGTGAAATTAGTTCGGACAAGCTTAGCAAGGCTATCGAGCAAGTGGTGAATAGCTTTCAGAGCTTGCCTAGGGAAGAAATAGCGCGGTTGCGCGGGGAATGGCAGGACATTTCAGGACGCTCCAATGAATTGCGAATTTGGCGATGCTTATTTTGAATATCGGCTTCGCACCTTGGTTTATGACGGAGTGTTAGAAATTAAAGGGTTCCCCACAGCGATGAGGTATTATAGTGTAAGGCGGAAAAGAAGGAATAATTAGTAAAACCACCATACAGCCTATAGGGGACTGCCCCCAAGGCGGGTAGGGTGGTTTTGTGTTTTTATTTTATAGCAGCTATAGCTGCATTGAGCTGGGTCTCTATGGACATATCAACCAATTGCAAATTGACTGCATAGCCTTGATTGGTAGCTTTTAAAAGGGCAATGATCTTCGTGCCATCGGATTCCCAAACACTCATGTAAAACTCACCATCTGCCAATGAAGCTGCTTCTAAATGGTCTTTATCATATGTGGCAGTATTACTCAACGGCTCCCCGTAAATTTCGGTAGTGTTCTGGACGAGACCATGGTAAAACCCGATATAAAAGGCAAGTTGATCATTGGTAGCAGGAGGCGAAAATCCAGCTTTGGCCAGCTTGTTATTATAGAAAATGTAGGTCTCTTCATTCATAGCAGAATCCTGATATAGAAGGATGTAAATATCGCCTTGTCCGCCTTCGTCAATTAGCAGTCTGCCAGCCAGAGATTTCTTCAATTGCTCCGGGCTGATTCCCCAGGGCAAGTACATTGCATCAGATGCAGGCTGTTGACCAATCCAGGCGATGGCTTGGGCAGTGTCGGCTCCAATGGCTTTACCGGTTAGGGTCTTGATGGCCGATAATGGCAAATAGGCGGTTCCATTCATGGCCTTAACGGCTATGGGAAGCTGAACGGCCACTCCATTGATCTTGGCTGTCTTGCTTCCTGCGGATACAACGATATAGGAACCGGAGGAATGCTTCGCCGTAATCATCTTGGTCTTGGAATCAAGCGTGGTGGTATACCCCAATTCAGCAAGCACGGTTTTCATGGGGACGAGGGTCGTATTATTTTGCACAATCGTCGGGTAAGGAGAGGACAAGAGCTTGCCGTCCACGTACAGTGCGTATGAGCTAGGTGCAGCGGCGTAGGTTAAAGGGGCGAAGGTGAATAACCCTAGCGTCACCGCCAGCCAACTCATAAGAATGGAATAAACGATTTTTTTCATCATAGCTCCTTTTTGAATATGTAATGAACAACCACCAATACAGCAGCTTCTTCTTCAATATAGCACGCCTAACTTGGGATGAGCAGACATATTTTTCCTGATTTCTAAAGGGGAAATAGTAATATTCAGCAGTACAGGGGGCAAAATTTGTTGAATATTGCCGATGATGGTATTCTGAAAATAAGCGCAACGGATAGGATCCTGAGATGGCGCATAGGATGGACGTTAAAACAGTTCATGGCCAACAACAAGAGGAGATGGTAGGAGAATGAGTTTCTTCAGACGCAAGAAAGAGCAGGCTGTCCCGAAAAAAGAAACGGAAACAGTCTGGATCAAGGCTCCGTTGACAGGACAAGCTGTAGGCTTGGCAGAGGTCCCGGACCCGGCATTTGCAGAGAAAATGATGGGCGAAGGCATTGCGATTATTCCGGAGCAGGGGAAAGTGACAGCTCCGTTTGACGGGAAGATTGTTAATCTAATGAAGAGCAAGCACGCGGTAATTATCGAGCATGCCTCGGGTGTGCAGGCGTTAATTCATGTCGGCGTAGATACGGTATCCCTGAAGGGCGAAGGCTTCACCGCTCATGTGCAGGAGGGAGACTCCGTTACTGCGGGCCAACTGCTGCTCGAATTTGATTCCGCGCTGATTCGCGGGCGTGAGCTGCCTGACATTACGTCGATTATTATTCCCCATGGGCTTGACGCTGTGGGGGAGATTACGGAATATCCGGGCCAAGTGACCGCCGGACAGGAGAATGTGCTGGCCGTGAAGGTGAACTAAGCGGCGGATCGGCCGCTAATTACTAAGCAGGCAGATCAATGAAAAATCGATAGATCTATCATGGGAACCATCCGCAAGGTCATATCCCCTTCCAGTAGACGGTGCTATTCATTCTTGGAGACAGGAATGCGGTACCGAAGCTGTAAGGGGATATTTTGCTTCTTTTTGGGCGTTGGATGAATAGAGACTTGAGGTATTTGGGGCAACCCCGGAGATACACAAAAAATTTATAGAAAAACCTATAGATTCTCAAGGTAAGGTCTTCCAGGATTGCGGTACAGTATACACATCAACTGATCAGCATCCAACCAAGAAAGAAGGTTAGACCATGACAACAACACCTGCTGCGGCTGGAACGGACAGGGTGCTAAAGCCCAAGCAAGCCTTTTACCAGACGAAGAGGTTCCGACAGAATATTCCACTGTTCCTCATGCTGATACCGGGATTTTTGTATTATGTGATCTTCCGGTATTTTCCTATGGGTGGTCTTGTTATCGCTTTCAAGGATTACAACTTCCGTGACGGCATCTTGTCCAGTCCCTGGGTGGGACTTAAATATTTCGAGATTTTATTTCAATCCAAGATTACGCTGCAAGTCATTTGGAATACGCTTGAGCTAAGCGTTCTCAACCTGATCTTCGGGTTCCCTGCTCCTATCATTATTGCCATTGCGTTGAATGAGGTTCGTCAGAGCTGGCTGAAGCGCTGGATTCAAACCATCATTTATCTCCCGCATTTTCTATCCTGGGTTATCGTTGCGGGGATTGTCCTGACTATATTTTCGATCGACGGCGGTACCATCAACAAATTGCTGGCGCAATGGGGGATGGAGGCCGTACCGTTTCTGTACCGTGCCGATTCATGGGTGGCAATCTTTATCGGCTCAGGCATGTGGAAGGAGATGGGGTTCGGCGCAATCATCTACCTGGCCGCCCTTTCGTCCATCGACCCCAGCTTGTATGAGTCTGCCGGACTGGACGGGGCAGGCAAGCTGAGACAGATCTGGCATATCACGCTGCCGGGACTTCGTCCCACGATTATTCTTCTACTCATCCTGGGGATGGGCCGTTTGATGGAGGTCGGATTCGATCAGGTGTATAACCTGCAAAATCCGACCGTTCTGGGGCAAGCGGAAGTGATCAGTACCTACGTTTACAAGGTGGGGCTGCAGCAAGCTCAATTCAGCTTGACCACCGCGATGGGGCTGTTTGAATCCTTTGTGGGGCTGATTCTGGTATTGTCGGCCAACGCGCTTGCACGGAAATTTGATCAGGGCCTATTTTAGGGGGGAGAATCACGTTGAGAGAGTCTACTGGAGGAAAAGTCTTTAGCGTCTTTGTACACGTCGTTTTGATTATTATTTCGCTCACCTGCCTTCTGCCGTTCCTGCACTTGGTCGCTTTGTCCTTAAGCGAGGGGCATGCGGTGGATTTGGGGCAAGTGTATTTCTGGCCGGTGGGCCTTGATTTTACGGCATATGCTTATTTCTTCGAGAACACGCCAGCCTTGCGGGCGTTCACGAATAGCGTGATTATCACCTTGTGCGGGACAACGCTGAGTATGCTGACCACTGTTTTAACAGCGTATCCATTATCACGGCGCTACATGTATGCCCGTAAGCCAATTACGACAGCCGCCTTATTCACCATGCTGTTCAGCGGTGGGATGATTCCTACGTACCTGGTCATGAACAGCCTGCATTTGACAAATACGTACTGGTCTCTATGGTTTGTTGGATTGGTAAGCACCTATAATATGCTCATTATGAAGAGCTTCTTCGAGAACATTCCGGGGGAAGTGACGGATTCTGCTCAAATTGACGGCTGTGGGGAGATGCAACTGTTAGGTCGAATCATCCTGCCTTTATCCCTGCCAATGCTGGCGACATTGACGTTGTTCTACGGCGTCGGGTACTGGAACATGTTCATGAATGTCATCCTGTACATTAACCGGACCGAGCTGCAGAATCTGACGGTGATCGTCCAGAGCATGCTGCAAATTCAAAGTATGGATAACATGATGGCCATGGACGTGGCGCAGCAGCAGGAGCTGATCTCCGAGAAAATGAAGGCGGTAGGCGTCATGGTGATGGTGGTACCGATGCTGGTCGTATATCCGTTCTTGCAGAAATATTTTGTCAAAGGAATCATGCTGGGTTCCATTAAAGGCTAGCGGCAACATATTCCATTATCGATTGAGAGGAGCTTCCAACATGTCTGTACAAACATTCAAATGGAGCAAGAGGGTCTGGTTATCTGCGGTATTGGTTCTGGTGTTAACCGTGGGGGTCGTGGGCTGCGGCTCATCCAAGGGAGAAGGGCAAAGTGCGGGCAAGCCGATCATTACCGTATCCAACTATGACAGAGGGAATATCCCCGCTGCAGAGGGAACGGTAGAAGAGAATCGCTGGACCCAATGGATCAACGAGAATTCGCCGGTAGCCGCCAAGTTTGTGCCTGTGCTGCGGTCGGAGTCCACACAGAAGCTAAATGTAATGTTCGCCTCCGGTAGTGCCCCGGATATCGTCAATGATTACGATACAGGATTCCGGGATTCCTTGTACCAACAAAAGCAGTTGCTGCCTCTGGATGATTACTTGCAGTATGCTCCTGAATATGAAAAGCTGCTGAAGGCTTATCCTCAACTGCGCAATGTGGGCACCAAGTCGGATGGCAAGCTGTACGAAATCGGCAAAATTAATGAACCCCATCTGCAAAGCGTAGCCTTTATCCGGGTGGACTGGTTGAAGAAGCTGAATCTGGAGATGCCAACGACAACCGAAGAGCTGTACACCGTGCTCAAGGCCTTCGTAGAGCAGGACCCAGACGGCAACGGTCAGAAGGATACGTATGGAACCAATATCAGCTATACCTCAGGCGGTATGGTCGATTCCATGTTTGGCTCGAACGGGTGGCTGCTGGAGGATGATCACATTGTCCGCAGTTGGGATAACACACTGGAGGCACTGAAGTTCAAGAAGAGGCTATTCGAGGAGGGGCTGATTGACCGGGATTATCTGGCTGACAAGAACGGCTCCAAGGCGAAGCAGGATTACTTGAATGGCAAGATTGGTGTATTCCTTCCACCTCACATTAACAACTGGTTCGAGAGTACGGTCACCGATATCAGGACGATCCGCAGAGTGGTGCCGGATGCGGAAATTGCTCCTATGCAACAACCCAGGTCACCCATGGGATTGTTCACTCATCACGTGACTAATCCGTTGCAAATGACCACGGTGCTTAATGCTGGTGCCAAAGATCCCAAGGCGGCGATGGAATATCTCAATTTTATGATGAAGCCAGACACGGCGTTGATCTTGAGAAAGGGTTTGGAAGGCGAACATTGGAAGAAGGGAGAAGGCGATGCTCCTGTCGTGATCGATCCTGACAAGAACATGAAGGAAGTGGATTGGGCAGCGGATTATACCATGTTCTACTCTCTGCCGCAAAATCCACACTTGA
Organism: Paenibacillus sanguinis 2301083 = DSM 16941; assembly: GCF_000374825.1. Classification (GTDB taxonomy): domain Bacteria; phylum Bacillota; class Bacilli; order Paenibacillales; family Paenibacillaceae; genus Fontibacillus; species Fontibacillus sanguinis. Next base: position 169,388 of record NZ_KB895385.1, on the reverse strand, counting down.
CCTCGGCAGCAGCCTTCAATTTGGAAGACCCGGATCAGAAGGCGGGTCTGGACATGATGAACGCGGCGGATCAGTTCTTGCTGGATCCTGAGGCTCAATATCCCGCTCTGACTCACTATGAGCATATGCCGGTATTGCCAAGTGATCTGGTCGTTATCAATACCAACGTCAATAAGGAATTAAGCGATATCTATGTTAAAGGGATTATTGGCGGGGCAAATTATACGGCGGAGCAGGCAGTGGCAGATGCGAAGGCAGCCTGGGATAGAAGTGGCGGCAAGCAAATCGAGGAATACATGAACTCCTGGTATCAGGAAAATAAGGAAACTGCCTTCCTAGGCGCGGATGTGCTAGAGATGGTGCGTTCCCAACTGAAATAGGGATTCCCATAAAAAGAATAGGGGCTTGGTCCGGCGGATGCCGGGCCAAGTTTGTTCTTTTAAAATCCCGGGGTAACGGGGTACAATCGGAATAAATCATCTACATCTTGGGGGGAGCCAGAATTGAATGCAATGAACTGGCCAAGACGCATTGCCGACAAGTTCAAGGGCAGCTTCAAGTTGAAGCTGATTGTGTTGCTGTCCTGCATGGTTACTTTAGCCTTTGTCTTGGCGGGCTGGTTGGTCTCCCGACTGAATGTCCAAATGATGGAGAGCGAGATCAGCAAGCAGTTCTCCATTGCCAACGAGCAGGCTTTGGCCCGATTGGAGCTTACCTTCCAGGAGGTCAGCCGGGTATCGCAATCCATCATTTTGAATGAATCGATCGAATTATTCGTTAGGGAAAGTCTTGATCCTGGCGGAGACCTGTATACGCAATTCAAGAACCGCAAATATGTCGAAGAGCAGTTAACTAATTTGCAAGTAGATGCCCCCTCGATCCGCTCGGTGTTCTTGTTCAATGAGCGTGGAGAACTGGCGGTTTTGTCTCGAAATGGGGCATCGGGCGAGCCGGAACCAGCAGATTTGGACATGGTGATGGGCAAGCTGGAGACGTATCGCGGCAATTTGGTCTGGGGGCGAGCCAGTCTCCCGAGTGCAGTCGATCCTGGTGGACGCCGAACGGTGCTGATCGCAGCTCGGCGGATGCTCAATGATAAGCTGACTCCCTATGGCACGATGGTTATGGTGATGGAGGAGAGCTTAGTATCCCGCGTATTGCGGGATCTCGCGGAGAATGGCAACGGCAAGGTGCTGTTGCTGGAGCCGATGGGGGGCATGCTCTACTCCAATTCCAGCGGGGAGGAGACGGCGCAGCTTATGCATCTGATTGAGGCTGGCGATCCTCATTATGCCCGGATGAACGGCATCGCTTATTTCTTCGTCCGGCACCGACTGGAGCCATCGGGCTTTACCCTCTATGGAGGGGTGTCGCTGCAAGAGATTCAGCGCAAGAACAAGGACATCATTCATATCTTTGTGATTGCCGGCGTGGGCGTGGCGCTGCTTAGCGCCTTGCTGATTACGCTCTCAACCCGTACGCTGCTACAGCCCTTGGCTGATCTGATGCGGGGACTGCGCAAGCTGCGTTCCGGGGATTTCGCGGCGCGAATCAGCGTCCGTTCCGGGGATGAGCTGGGATTTATCAGCGAGAGCTTCAATAGCATGGCCGAGCAAGTGAGCGAACTGATCAACAAGGTATATCTCGCCCAGATCAGCCAGCGGGAATCGGAGTTGAAGGCGATTCAGGCGCAGTTGAACCCGCATTATTTGCATAACCTGTTCAATGAATTGTATTGGAAGCTATACAACGAAGATCAAGCGGAGGCAGCGCTGCTGATCAATGCCATCTCGGAGATGCTGAAATATTCGCTTCAGCCAGTCAATACCGATACGACGTTGGGCGAGGAATTACAGCAAATTCGTAATTACATTATGATTCAGACGGAGCTGTTCACCGGGGAGATCGAGACGATTATTCAGGCCGATGAGGGCCTGCTGGACTTGCGGATGATGAGATGTCTGCTGCTGCCAGTGGTGGAGAATGTGTTCGTTCATGCCTTCCGCGATATGGATAAGGACCGGGTGTTGCGGGTGAAGGCGGCTTTGCAGGAAGATGCCCTCTGTATTGAGGTAGCGGACAATGGCTGTGGCATGGATGAACAGACTTTGGCAGCCTTAACAGATGCCAGAGAGGTGCTGCCTGAGAGAGGCAATACCGGGATCGGCTTCAAGAGCGTGCTGCGGCGCATCGAACTCGTGTATGGGGCTCCTTACGGAGTAGAGATTACGAGTGTACAAGGGAAAGGAACCACTGTGAATATCCGGCTTCCCCTTCGGACGAGGCCGCAGGAGATATAGGATAGGGAAGCGCGGCGCATACAACTTAGGGGGAGGGGAATGGATGAGAGGGAAGCTGTTTATCGCTGAGGATCAACCCAATTTTCGCAACGGATTGTTGAAATTGGCAGGCAAGCGCTCTAGTGAATGGGTGGTGGCGGGTGAAGCGGCCAATGGTCGGGATGCTCTGCTAGCGATGGAGTCAGGCGTACCAGATTTGCTATTGACGGATATCCGTATGCCTCACATGGATGGGCTCGAACTGGCCAAGGAAATCAAGATCCGTGGCTGGAAGACGTGGATTGTGATTATTACGGGGTATAAGGATTTTGCTTATGCTCAGTTGGCCCTCAAGTACGGTGTGCTGGATTTTATTACAAAGCCTTGCGTAGAGGGAGATATTCTGGGTGTGCTTGACCGGACCTATGTACGGCTGATTGAGGAGAATCAGTCCCGGCGGCAAATGGAGGACTGGAAGCGGCAGCATGAGGACAGCCAGCTTCGCTCGGCCATTCTCGGGATGTCTTGTAACAAGCGGGAGGTAGAGGCACTGCTCGGACGGATGAAGGAAGGGGGGCTTTATTTTCTCAACGTCCCTGCGTATTTATCTACGGCAAAACAATACTCTACCCAGGATATCCCTCTCCTGCAATTTGCGCTTAGCAATATGGTACGGGAGCATCTGAATAAATGGGTAGGAGGAGGCTTCCGCCTGTTCTCCTTAAGCTCCTCCGAATGGGCTTTGTTGGTGGATCATGCGGCCTTCGGAGTGGAGACGCCATCATCCTGGACGCAGGCGCTCAATGATTCGGTGCATCATTATCTGAAGCTGGAGCTAGCCTGCCATGGGCATGGGACATGTCGCCATGCCGACGACCTTCGCCGGGCTTACGAGCGATATAGCGACAGGACGGATCGGGAGGAGACGGCAGAGCGCAGCGCTGCTCATGAGTTTTTGCTGAATCAGACGGCACAGTATGAAAAAGAGAAGGAAATCGTGTCCTGGCTGATGTCAGGGGATAATGAGCAGTTGAACAATGAGCTTAAGGAGCAAATGGTACGGATCGGCGGCTTGCCCCCGCAAACGGCCAAAATCGAAGCGTTGCTGCTGACGACCGCGTTCCTGCGGTTGGTGCAGGTGCAATTCCCCGAGTGGAGGGTGGCTTCGCGTTCGATTGAATGGGGAGCGGTGCAGCAATGTGGCACGTCCCAAGAGGTAGTTGACTGGCTGCAAACCTATATTCGGGAGTTCCTGCACTCCCATAATAGCTGGCTGGTCAGCAAGAATGACAATCCGGTCAAGCAGGCCATCCGGTTCATTGAAGAGAACTATATGGGCGAATGTGGGCTAACGGAAGTTGCCGCCCAAGTGCATCTGAACGCCAGCTATTTCAGCAATCTGTTCAAGAAAGAGACGAGTGAAAGCATCACCGGCTACATCCAGAATCTGCGCGTACAAAAAGCCAAACTCTTGCTCAAAAGCACGGACATGAAAATCTTCGAGATTGCTCAAGCCGTCGGCTTCAACGATCCTAATTACTTTACGAATACATTCAATAAAACCGAAGGCATCTCGCCCAAGGAGTACCGGAAGCGGTCGGCCGGAGCATCGCAGAAGCGGGCAGATGGATTAGCCTAGCAGGAGGGAAGCTTGAGCTTCATAATTTCATGAAGTGCCGGACCCCCCCCAATACACGAACTCCCAAGTTCTGATATAACTTCATAGTGGAAGCGTTCTGAGGAGCGACATTAAGGAAAAGGGGTGGCGAGCCATCCCTTTTTGCTTACTCAATAAGTTCATGCATTAAGCTCCGGACGATACCACTCGCTCGGTATGTTAGATGCACCGCAATACCAGGCTCTGGCGTATCGTTATCGATGAATCCGTAACCTTTGTCAGGGTCTGATCGTGATCATTGTGTTCAGCTCCAGATTTGAGGATGATTTGCACGGCGCGTCCTGAGGGGGGATAACTGGATCAAGCATCCATATGTTTCGTAATAGGACAAGCATGTATCTAAGTTGTAATATCTAGCCCAAAGGGCTAGTCAAGCACGAATGTTTCCCGCAAAATAAAGAAGCCCATAGTGCTAAAGAGCTAAGAAAATATACGATTTACATTTTTTATTCTGAAGTTGGAAAGGAGCATCGTATGAAACATCAACCAGTCACAGCTGTGTTGCTGCTATCATTGTCTGCTGCCCTCAGTATGCCGCTGGCTGTCGGGGCTGCCGGGAATTCGGCGTCCATCATGCCGTCCGGAACAGAGCTAGCTCAAGCAACTCTGGCGCCTGCCAGTGGTCTTACCCCGGTTGTTATTTCACAGGCATCACAATTGGCCAATGCCAATACCAGCGCTAAACAACAGGAGCTGACTTTGGAGCAGGCTAATGCCTGGGCTCAGGCCAACAGCTTCGGCTTGAAGACGTCCGCACAGGAGCTTGAACGCAAGAATCTCGAACTGAAAAAGAGCACGGATGCTTTGGGATACGTGCCTAACTCGGAAGAGTCAGACTACTACGCAGCCAACAATTCTGCCTGGAGAGACTACACCGCTGCTAATTTATCCTATCTGTCAGCCTTGAAGCAAGGCGAATTCGAGAAGGACAAGGTCTATGCTCAGACCATGAAAGCTTATTACCGGATCTTCACTGCGGAGAATAAAGTCCTTGTCGCTCAAGAATCTGTTCAGATCGCCAAGCTGGAGGAGCGAATTGCCATCGCCAAGCTGTCTCGGGGCCTGATCTCGGAGAAGAGCAAGATCGACAGCACCAAGGCACGCTCGGATGCCGAACTGACGCTGGAGCAGAGTAACACCGATTTGCAGAAGGCCAAGGACGAGCTTAATACCTTGATGAATAAGCCCAAAGGGACCGAGTTCACTCTAGTGAGTCCTCCAGTCTATCAGGCCCCAGAGCCAATGAATGTCGAGATACATATTACAAGGCTACTCAAAGATAACCCCACCGTCTGGCAACTGCAGGATGCTGTGAAGAATGCGGAGATTAGTCTGCATTATTACAATTTTCAAGGTACCTCTGAGGATTATGATCTGGTCAAGCTGGACCTGAAAAATGCCAATGAGGCCCTGACCAACGGCAAGGATAACTTCGCCGAATCTGTAAGATCCCTATATACCACCATGCAGGACGAGCAGAAAAAATATGCACAACTGAATGAGGATCTGGCCATTGCCGAAGCTGATTTGGTGCTGGCTCAGAAGAAATGGGAACGCGGCCTGATCGTAGAGCTGGAGCTCCTCAAAGCCCGCTTGAATGTCGAGCAGTTGAAGCAGCAGATCAACGATCTGGCTATTGGACTGATTCAGTCCAACTATACTTTGCACAAACCATGGAGCAGTTAGCCAATGCTTCCGAAATGAGTTTTGTACGAAGATGATTCAGGAAGTAACGCTCACAAAGGTTTTAGGAGGAAGCCGCACATGTCGGAGAACCAAATGAACAACGCATTACAGATGCTAAGGAAGAAACGTCAAAAGAAAGTTATTATCATTCTGGTCGCGCTGCTTGCGCTTGGCGGCGGGGGAGTCGCTGCATACAGCTTCATGGGCAAGTCTGAGCCAGCCATGATGGCTATCCCGAATGAATCGGTCATCGTTGAACGCGGTGACATCATCGAAACCTTGTCTGTTACCGGAACGGTCGAAGCCTCCAAAGAGGTGAATCTGAACTTTAACAGCACCAGTACAGACAAGCTGGCTGAAGTCAATGTCAAGGTTGGAGATCAGGTGAAGCAAGGACAGCTGCTGGGCCGGCTAAATGATACGGAAGCCAAGCTGGAGATCAAGAATGCCGAGGATTCGCTCCGTATGGCACGTTCCAAGCTGACGGAGGCTACCGAGGGACCGAAGGCGACCGAGGTGGAGCTGCAGGAAATAAATGTGCAGAAGGCTGCGGAGGCGCTTGAGACTGCCAAGCGCAGCTATGAGCTTCAGGAGGCGGAAAATCAGCTTAAGACGGCCAAGAGTGATCTTGAAATGGCAAGGAAGACCTATGAGGATCAAAAATTCCTGAGTGATTCAGGCGCCATTTCCGATAAGGAGAAGTTAGAAGCCGAGCAGGCATGGGAGAAGGCCCAAGCGAGCTATGACACAATCGAGCTCCAGATACGTAAGGTTCGCGATCAGATTGAGAATGGAATTAAGGATGCAGAGATGTCCTACCGTATGGCCCAACTGGAGCTGAAAAAACTGAATGATCCAGTTGAGAAAACTACACTGGAGAATCTGCGCATCGATATTAGCCGTGCCGAGACGGATCTAAAGCAAAAGCGCAATGAGCTGGACAAGCTGCAGATTACAGCGCCCTGGGATGGCGTCATTCTTAAGGTCAATGGCGATGTGGGGACAAGCCCTACAGCACCGTTTATCGTAATGAACAACTCCAATTCCAGTGACTTGAAGGTAGCGACCAAAATCAACCAAAGTGACATTGTGAAGGTCAAGACCGGGCAAAAAGCTATTCTGACGACGACAGCTTATCCTGGTGAAGAATTCGAGGGAACCGTCAGCTTCATCTCGCCAGAAGTCTCTACCGATGAAGGCGTGAATGCCTACGCTGCCGAGCTCTCCATCTCGAATTCGGAAAACAAGCTGAAGACGGGGATGATAATGAACATCGACGTTGAGCTCAGCAAGGTTGAGAATGTCCTGTTCGTTCCCGTGACCGCCATCCAATCTAACGGAGGAGCCGATGGAGTTTATGTTGCCGCTGACCCCTCTAATCCATCTACATATGAGTTCAAGCCGGTAGAGCTGGGACTCTACACAACAGATCGAGTGGAGCTAAAGTCAGGCGTAAGTGAAGGGGACACCATCGTCATTCCTGCACCCGGCGGCGCTGGCATGATGGATGACTTGGGAGGAGCAACTCAGCCATGAATGTAGTAATGGAGATTCGGAATCTAAGGAAAATCTATCATGTGGGCGATCAAGAGATTCATGCGCTTCGGGACGTAAGTCTGTCTATTCATGAGGGAGAGTTCGTAACTGTCATGGGCCCGTCGGGCTCTGGCAAATCCACGATGATGAATGTGATGGGCTGCCTGGATTCTCCCACATCGGGCGAATTTTATCTGGATGGATATTCCATTCTCAACGCGCGGGAAAACGAGCTAGCGCATATTCGCAATGAGAAGATCGGCTTCGTCTTTCAAAAGTTCCATTTGCTCCCCCGTTCGACAGCTCTAGCAAATGTTGAATTGCCCTTACTCTACGCAGGTGTGCCTGCCCGGGAGCGACGCGAGCGGGCCATGGAGGCGCTGGTGAAAGTCGGGCTGGCCGAGCGGATGTACAACAAGCCTAATGAACTATCTGGAGGACAGCAGCAGCGTGTCTCCATTGCCAGAGCGCTTGTTGCCAATCCCGTCATCTTGCTGGGAGATGAGCCGACCGGAGCATTGGATTCACGAACGAGCCGCGAGATTATGGAGATCTTCCAGGACCTCAATGATAGCGGCAAGACGATTGTACTGGTCACACATGATATTGAGGTATCAGAGTATACCAAGCGACTGATTCACTTTCGAGATGGGCGAATTGAACAGGATCATCCGGTTGAGAACCGGAGATTTGCGCGGGAGGAAGTGGTGGCAGAGTGAATATCTTTGAGACAATTCGAGTAGCGCTGAGTAGTCTGCGCAGTAATCTGCTCCGCACGATTCTCACCATGCTGGGGATCATCATCGGAATCGGCGCAGTCATTGCCATCATGGCTATCGGACGTGGATCAACTGCCAGTATTACGAAGGAGATTAACGGGCTTGGTAGCAATCTGCTCATGATTTATCCGTTTGCGCCTTACGACGAGAATAACTGGATGAACATGGTCCAGTCCCAAAAATTCACTCTCAAGGATGTTGAAGCTATTGAGAAGCTTCCTTCCGTTGCCCATATAGCGCCCAGTGCTTTAAGTTCGGCTAAAGCTACCTGGAAGCGGCAGGTGGTCGATACTCAGATTGATGCTACTAACGAGTCCTTTCACCTTGTCAAAAAGCTCTCGCTGAACTACGGACGCACCTTCACCCATCATGAGGTGGACAACCACATGAACGTTGTCATTCTGGGCTCTGATGTAGCACAGAAGCTATTTGGACAATCGGTCTCTACCGCAGTAGGACAGACGATCCAACTCAAAGGCATACCTTTCAAAATTATTGGAGTGATGAATAAACCGAGTAGCTCACAGGGGTACATGAACAACCAGGTATACATTCCCATCACCACAGGGGTAAATATGTTCGGGCAGATGGATATTCAGGAAATGAACGCCTCCGCGATCGCCTTCGACAAGATTGATCAGGCCAAGGAGGAGATCCGGCAGCTGCTGCGCAGCAGTCACAAGCTGAAGCCTGAGGAGCAAGATGACTTTGAATTTACGACGCAGTCGGAAATTATGTCTATGTCCTCTGGTGTCAACGATACGATGAATTTGCTGCTGCTTGGCGTGGCTGGCATTGCGCTTGTCATTGGCGGAGTGGGAATTATGAACATCATGCTGGTATCCGTCACCGAGCGTACACGTGAGATTGGTATCCGCAAGGCGATCGGGGCGCGACGCAGCAATATTTTGACACAATTCCTGACGGAGTCGATCTTTATTAGCATCATGGGAGGCATCATTGGTATCTTTGTTGGCATTGGCGCAGCCAGGTTGTTACATAAGTTAGCGAATATGCCGATCGAATTCTCGTATCAGCCGATTATTTATTCCTTTACCAGTTGCGTGCTGGTCGGGGTAGTCTTCGGAGTATATCCGGCACTCAAGGCCTCCAAGCTCAAGCCTATCGATGCGCTGCGTTACGAATAGAAAGAGCGAATCTTACACGAAGACGGGAGATTGAAAGCCGCATGAGACCCAAAAAAATATTAATTATTGAGGATGAAGAGGGCGTCCGCGATATTTTGTCGTATTCATTGCGAAAAGAAGGATTTGATATTCTGGAGGCACCAAACGGACGAGCAGGATTCATGGTGTTGGAGAGAGAAAGCGCAGATTTAGTGTTGTTGGACATTATGTTGCCAGACATGAGCGGATTTGATATATGCAGACAGCTGTCTGCCACAACCCGAACGCCAGTGATCATGATTACGGCCAAGTCGGACATGCTTGACAAGGTACTCGGTATGGAAATTGGTGCGGATGATTACATTACGAAGCCGTTTGATATTCGTGAAGTCGTTGCCCGTATTCGGGCGATCTTCAGACGTATCGAGTTGCTAGGAGAGCCATTGGAGCAGCCGGCCCGGGATGTCGTTCGGCTGGACCATCGTATCGAAATATACCGTAAAGAGCGTGAGGTGTGGAAAGACGGAGCCCATGTACTGTTAACTAACAAGGAGTATGACCTTCTATTATTTCTGGTGGACCATAATCGACAAGTATTCTCCAGATCCGAGCTGTTGGGTAAGGTATGGGGCTTCGAGTTCGCAGGGGATACCCGTACCGTAGACATTCACGTGCAGCGAATTCGTAAAAAGCTTGATCACCTTCATTCATCAGGCTCTATGATTGTAACGGTCTTTGGCATTGGCTACAAGCTTGATGCATCGGTACAGATATGAAATGGACTATTCAGTTAAAGATGGTTGTATTGTTTTCTGTCATCATATTCATCGGCTTTGCTGCTTTATTAGTCGTGTTCAATAAGGTGAGTGTGGATAATATGTACCGTGAGATAGACAATGATATGGTAAATTATAAAAAAAACATGGACATTGCCATCAGCCAATACTTCCTTCTTCTGAACAAACGGATGGATGAAGCCACTCTTGCGGCGGAGGTCAACGAGATCGAAAAGCAAATCGGTCTGGCGATTGGAGGAAAGGTTAATCTCTACCGTGCAGACGGCGCTTCCTTCCGACATGCTCCGGGAAACGAGGTGCCGGCTACTATTGTTCAGGAAGACGTAAAGGCAGCAGCCAACTCGCAAATTGCTTATAGCACAAGCATTAATAAAGGACATATAGAGGCAAGCCTGTCTGCACCGCTGATCAGAGAGAATAGGGTCATTGGTATTATCCGTTTTGAAATGGATTATGCCGATTTGTTCGCGCAACGTATGCAATTCCAGAATACGATTACTGCCTTTGCCATTGTTATTTTCGTGTGTGTCTTTATTGGGGCGATCGTGATCTCTCGGAAAATGGCCAAGCCGATACGGGTCTTGACGCAGCACGCCAGGTCCGTATCAGAGGGGCATCTCAATGCGGACATCCGAGTGAGCTCGCATGATGAAATTGGAGAATTGGCGCTAAGCTTCTCAAGTATGATTCAGCGAATCCAAGAACAGATTGATGTGATCGAGCATGAGCGAGATGAAGTGAAGCAAGTTCAGGAGCGCAGCAAAATTTTCTTCGATAATGTGACTCATGAATTAAAGACCCCGCTGACGACTATTTTCGGATATGCGCAGATTTTACGAGATAACGGGTTTACAGATTATACCTTTTATGAAAAGGGAATGAATTTTATCATTAATGAAACCAAGCGTCTTAATACAATGGTAGTAGATATTTTGGATGCCTCTGTTGCTGCTTCCCCAAGGCAGGTTTTCCGGTTCGAGCACATGAACATATCCGATGTATTGCAGGAAACCTGTCATGAAATGTCTCTGAAAGCAGCCAAATACAATATATCCGTGAATATTCAAGTGGAGAACCCAATGTTCATGCAAGGCGACAGGAACAAGCTAAAGGAAGTATTTATTAATGTACTGGATAATTCCATTAAGTATGGGTATGTAAATTCTCTTATTCAAGTCCGTGCCTTCCAGCAAGGCCATGAGATTGTGATTACCATTCGTGACGAGGGAGAGGGCATTCGGGAGGAGGCGCTGGAACGAATCTTTGAACCGTTCTATCGTGATAATGATGTGAATCGGGAGGAAAAGGGCAGTGCAGGCCTGGGATTATCCATTGTCAAAAACACAATTGAGCAGCATAAAGGGAAGGTCAAGATGGAGAGCACCTTGAATAAGGGAAGCGAAATCCAAATGATCCTGCCGGTGTACCATACATGAGACACATTTGCCAATGGCTGCGGGGAAAGAGAGACGTATTCATCCTTGCAGGACTACTATTGTTCTTTGTGTCAGGACTTTATGGAATCGGTGGTCTATTCACGGGGATGAATACCAAGCCGAGGCTCACGATTATACCGGAAAGTCTGGTAAGTCAGCATCTCACGCCGCCTTCGGATTCTGCATTTCTCATTGAAAGCGCCACGAAGCAGAGCAATAGATTTGCCATGTACGGGTTCTGGGTCGCGGATTCCAATACAATATTGCTCAACAGTATATACCCTGCATTTCAGGGAGTTAGGCTTTCCTTGTTGCATATGGATGACAATGCTGTACAGGATATCGTGACCAATACGGACTACGGCGTTGATTTTACCTATGATCGTACGAAAATCGTGTATACCCGATACAAGCAAGATCGTAAAGGAGCCGAGACTTTCTCCTATGACTGGAAGAATGGAGTAAGCCAAAAGCTGGATCAGAATCAGGCATACAAGCGCCTCTTTCTAAATGAGAATGTCTATGTGGGTTATGACGATACTGGTTATATGGAAGTCGATTTGTCGTCCGGGAAGGAACGAAGGTTCTATACTCATGAAGAGCTTGCGTCTCGTTTGTCCCGATTCACAGCTAGCGTATCTGACAATGAAGTGTTGGCTTTACCTGACAGCATGGCAATTAGTAAGGACCAGAAGCATCTATATATGATCGTTTCTTTCAGAGCAAACGATGAAGCCATCTACCGCTATTCACTCAAAGATGATCAGGATGATGAATTATTTATTCGCGCTGAAGAAATCCTGCAATATGCCTTGCTAAATAATGGAGATTTTATGCTGATGGGCAGAGTAGACGGAACAAGTGGCATTTTTCTGTATGACCCTGGTGAGAAGGAATATGAGGTCTTATTAAAAGGCGACTTTCTTGGCTTTGAATGGGATGAGAGTAGATCGCGTCTTGCATACATACAAATGCTGGACGGACAGTGGAGCAAGAACGAGCTACATGTCGCCTACCTGAGAAATAATAGGCTTCAGTCCGATACGATCATTTATCGCAATGTTCAGGACTTCTACAAATTAGCCTGGTGGGAAGATAGCCTATTTGTTGGTGGATCCACACTAGACTCAAGTGAAATCTATCGTTTTACATTTAAAGTATGGTAAAGATGGTTGAAAGGGCAGTACCCCCTATTGGGTGGTGCTGTCCTTTTTTGTCTTTGTAGACATACCTTGCCTTAATCTGCTCAGGCGGCTTGGGGGCTTGCTCCCATGGGTATGATTTTTGTCCAGACCAGGAACAAAAGTCGAACCTAAATACAATTGAAAGCGTTATATTCGTCCCATAAAATAAGGGCAAGGAGGAGGGAGGGACACAAGACGGCTGGGGAGAAACGGGAACGGAAGTCAAGAATGGAGGGGTGGCAAAATGGACAAAGACATCGAGTCTATTCTCCGAATCCTGTTGAACAGCACGGTTGTCACATGTAAAGGGCTACAGGAAGAAACTAATTCTTCAAAGAGACAGGTTGCTTACCGGCTAAGTAAGATCAACTCCTTATTGAAAGCACAGCAAGTTCCTGTTATCTCCCTGGGCACTCAAAAAGACACAATCATTCCCAAAGAAACGAAGGATGTTATCCGAGCTATTCTTGACAAGAAGTATTCCAAAGTGACTTATTATTTGCGTAAAACTGAAAGACTAACGTACATGTACTTGATGCTGTTTATTAATTTGGAGGATATTTCGCTTAACCATTTTATTGATTCTTTGAAAGTAAGTCGATCAACAGTAAATCTGGATTTTAAAAATCTGGTACAAATTCTGGATAGAAAAGGGATTCAAATTAAGAATAATCGCATACATGGCTATTATCTGGTTGGCTCGGAAGTGGAAATCAGGAGCGTATTGATACAAAACATCATTGAAGGACTGTCTGCTGTGGAAAATTCCCGAGTTTTTGATCTTTTTATCGAGGAGTACCAGTTAGACAGCTTCGATCAGTCGAAGAAACGCATTCTTGAGCTTATCCAAAAACACGGAATTAACTTTGTTGAGGATCGACTGGTGGAATTCATCTATATTTTTATTTTTTTGAAAGCAAGAATGTTATCGAAAAGCCACGTAGATGATTCGAGTATAGATATTCCTAGTGTGACCGCGATGACTTTTATGAAGGAGTACAAATTCGCGGAAGAGCTCCTGGAAGTGAGCGAGGACAAGGAGCAGATTAAACCTCATGATGTGATGTATATCAGTGCCTGGGTGCTGGGAATCTCCGTGGGAAATGCTGAGGCGATTACAGAGGATAGAGACGTTATCTCGGAGATTGTCATGAATATGATGAGTAAATTCGAGTATGTAAGCGGTTTATATTTTATCCATCAGGAAAAAGTGTTCAAACAGCTATATTCGCATTTCCGGCCAGCATACTATCGGCTGTTATTCAAGATTCCTATTTTCAATCCACTTTGTGAGAAGGTCAAGGAAGAATATCGAAGTGTTTACCGGATTGTGAACAATATAACAAAGGAATTTTGCAGCTTGTTTGGTGGAGCTATCCAGGAAGAAGAGCTGGCCTACCTTACCATGCACTTTGCCGCCGTATTCTCGAATAAGAAGGAGCTTGATGCTTTAAAGAAAAAACAGGCATTGATTGTGTGCTCCAATGGGGTGGGCAGCTCGGCCATTTTATATGCAGAATTAACAAACCTGTTCCCGGAGCTGCATTTCCTGCAACCTGTAGAATCCTCTGAGCTAAAGCATTTTACCGATGCGATTGATATTGTATTTACCACAAATTATAAAGCGGTCAATCTGGAATTAGATGTGCCGATGGTTAAGGTAAGCCCGGTCATGACTTCCAAGGAAAAATATAAAATCATGCGGGAAGTGTACATCCAGGTGGGGGATCTGTTTCTCAGGCAGCCTCGCATTGATGACGTCATGGGCATTATCAGGAAGCATGCGGAGGTCATTTCAGACAAGCAGCTTTCCCATGAGTTATTGTCCTATTTTACACAAATAGAAAATTTTCAGGATAAAGGAGACGAACAACCTATGCTGAAGGAGCTTGTTGATGAGAAGCTGGTTCAATTAAAGGTCCCGGCCCAAAGCTGGGAGGAAGCTATACGGAAATCGGCGGCTGTGTTGGTGGAAAACAACAAAGTAACCCAGGAGTATGTAGATGCTATGGTCAATTCAGCCAGAGAATCCGGCGCCTACATTGTCATTTCCAAGCACGTGGCCTTGCCGCATGCCAGACCGAAGATGGGCACGAAGGAAATGGCCATCAGCATTGCGACATTGGAGCAGCCCATTGAATTCGGCCACAGAGATAACGATCCGGTGAAGTATGTATTCGCCTTGAGTGCCGTGGATAGCAGTTCCCATTTGCGAGCCATGTCCGAGCTGGCTGAGCTGCTGGAGATGGAGGAATTTTTTGAATTGCTGGATCATGCGGCAGATGCAAAAAAAATTATTGATTTTATCAAAGCACAAAATTTCAAGGGGGAGTGATCCGAATGTACAAAGTATTAGTCGCCTGCCGAGCAGGAGTTGGATCTAGCTTAATGTTGAAAATCAAAATACAGCAGGTCATTAAGGAAAATAATTTCCCGATTGAAGTAGAACATGGCTCCTTGGATGCCTTACAGGGCTTCCATGGTGATGCCGTAATTACGCTGATTGATGTTGCGGAGGAGTTGCGCAGGAAGAACCTGAAAATAGGCGTCATAGGTATTCATAACATCATAGATCGTCAGGAGATCAAGGCCGCACTGGAGCAGTTTCTCGCTTCAAAAGTAGGATAGCATTCTGATCATGAACAGGGCGAGGAGGAAGCAATGTGAATTTTATTATTAGCTTGCTAAGCACACCTGCTGTTTTACTGGGAGTAGTGGCATTCATCGGCTTGATGTTGCAAAAGAAGTCCGCTACAGAAGTATTTACAGGAGCATCTAAAACCTTGATTGGGTTTTTGATTTTTGGCATCGGGGCTTCTGCAATGACGGGGGCTTTGCAGAACTTTAATAAATTATTTCAATATGGCTTTGGCATTACCGGGGTCATCGCATCGCCGGAGGCCGCAACAGCATTAGCGCAGAGCACCTATGGCTTTGAGGTGTCCTTGACATTGATCCTCGGCTTTATATTGAATCTGGTATTTGCCCGTATTACAAGGTTTAAAAATATATTTTTTACAACAGGGCACAGCTTGTTTTTCTCCTGTGTGCTAGTTCTCATCATGACTGCCCATGGCTTTGACCGCACAACAACGATAATCGTTGGTGGCATACTTCTCGGATTTCTGTCCGCTGCACTTCCACAATTTTGTCAGCCATTTATGCGAAAAATGACAGGTGGAGACGAGCAAGCGATTGGTCACTTTAATATGCTGGGTTACGGGCTTTCCGGTTACATTGGACTTATATTTAAAAAATATGAGCATCAAACAACGGAAACTATTCAATTTCCAAAATGGTTATCTATTTTTAGAGATTTCTTGATGGGATTATCCATCGTGATGCTGCTTTTGTTCTATATCGCCACATTAAAAGCGGGAAAGACATTTGCCCAGGAGCTTGCAGGCTCACAGCACTGGCTCGTATTTCCAATCGTTCAGGCGTTTACCTTTGTTGCCGGAATGTCGGTCTTGATGTCAGGAGTGCGTATGTTCCTGGCTGAAATTACAGCAGCCTTTGTAGTAATTTCCGAAAAATTTATTCCGGGTTCTCGCCCGGCACTTGATGTGCCAACCGTGTTTCCGTATGCTCCCAATGCAGTTATTGTAGGCTTTGTCTCCGCCTATGTCGCCGGCTTGCTGGCTATCGTGGTGATGGCTGCATTTCCTGGTGTATTCCCCGTAGTCATTATTCCAGCAGCACATATCTGCTTCTTCTCCGGAGGGACCGCAGCCGTATTTGGCAATGCGTCTGGCGGATGGAGGGGGGCGGTTGCCGGATCCTTTGTGGTTGGTTTATTGCTGGCGTTCTTGCCGACGATTTTGTATCCGGTCTATGGAACACTAGGTATTGAAGGCGCAACCTTCCCGAACATTGACTACAATATTGTCGGAACCGTGCTCCATTCCATTTTTCAATTCATAAAACCGATGTAAATGGATATTTTCAAGCAATTTCTAATGTGTTTAGTGGAGGAGAAGCCCTATGACCAATAAAGCATTGCCTGCATTTCTAAATATTTTACAGAGTGAAATCTCTAACTTTATTGCTTCCATTGATGAGGTGGCCATTGAACAAGCCCGCGATCTGATCTTTCAGGCACAAAGTCATCAAAACCGTGTTCACGTTACAGGAATTGGAAAACCAAGTCACGTTGCGAGCTATATAGCTTCCTTATTGTCCTCCACCGGAACTCCAGCCTATGAACTGAATGGTACGGAGGCGGTTCATGGTTCATCAGGTCAGGTCGTTCCGGGAGACGTGGTGATTGCCATATCCAACAGTGGGGGAACAGAAGAGTTGAAGGCGACGATTCAAACACTCATAAGCAATGGGGCTAAAATTATCGCTGTAACCGGAAATAAGGATTCATGGCTGGCGAACATGGGGGATGTCGTTCTGCACGCCGGTGTGAGGCTGGAGGGCGACCCGCTGAACAAGCCTCCCCGCGCCTCTGTGGTGGCTGAAATCATTATGTTGCAGGGGCTAAGCATCCTTCTTCAGGATGAACGGAACCTAACTCCTGAGCAATATGTGAAATGGCATCCAAGTGGTGCGTTGGGTAAGCTATATAAATTGAAATGAAGAAAAGGCAAAACAAGCAAGCGAGAAAAATGATTCTGAAGAAGCTCAAAGCTTTCTGCAAGAAAGCTGCATCGGAAGCATATACTGTTCGCCTTTGGGAATGGTTCAACTTATATAGTTCAGTAAATAAAAGATAGATCAGGAGGTCGAGATTATGCAGGTCAAGGGAATTATTGTTGCCATGATTACTCCTCTGGATCAAGATCAGAAGATAAATAAAGCTTCCACAAGACAACTGGTGGATAAACTGATTGACTCAGGGGTCAATGGCATATTTATACTTGGCACCAATGGCGAATTTCATGTGCTGAGTGAAGCGGAGAAGCTAGAATTTGCCTCAATAGCTATGGATGCTGTTGCGCAAAGAGTACCGGTCTATGTAGGCGTAGGCGGGAATAGCACCAGAGACACCATCTCGTTGGCCAAGAAGATGGAGAAGCTGGGAGCAGATGCTTTGTCTGTCATTACCCCATATTTTGTACCTCTGACACAGAGGGAGCTTTTGTTGCATTATAAAGCAATAGCAGAGTCCGTTCAGATCCCTATCATTTTGTACAATATGCCTAAGAATACAGGAATTCATATTGAAGCAGCTACAGCCGGGGAGCTTGCCCAAATTGACAATATCATTGGCATTAAAGATAGCAGCGGCAGGCTTGAAAATATAGAGAATTATATTAAGGCGGCCAAAGGCCGGGATTTCGTTACTCTATCCGGCTCAGACTCCTTAATTCTTAAGGCTTTGCAGGCCGGAGCAGTCGGAGCTATAGCTGCAACCGCCAATTTAATTCCCGAGCTGGACATTTCAATTTACAACCATTTTGTGAATGGGAATCTCGAAGCAGCGGAAAAGGCTCAGAGAGAGGTTGAAGTTCTTCGGTCCGTATTGAAGCTTGGAACCCCTCCTTCTGTACTGAAAAAAGCTGTGGAATTGTCAGGTATTCCGGTAGGTTCAGCAAGAGCGCCTGTGAGGGAAGTAAGCGAAGAAGAAGTGCTGGCTAAAATTAGAGAGACGCTGAACTTTTACAATCTGGCGGGAGGTGAGAACCATGCTCAAAGCGGATATTGAGAAAAGAATTGCAAATTCTGGAGTCATGGCAATCGTCCGCGTGGAAACGATTGAGCGAGGCATTGAAATTGCCGAGGGATGTCTGGATGGGGGAGTGGACGTACTGGAAATCAGTTATACCCTCCCGAACGCAGGAGAAATTATCCAGGCGCTGGACGGTAGGTTCCGAGACAGACTTCTGATCGGGGCCGGCACGGTACTGGATAGTGAAACCGCGAGACTGGCCATGTTAGCCGGGGCAAAATTCATTATTGCCCCAAACCTTAGCAAGCAGGTTGCCAGAATCTGTAATCGATACAGAATTCCCTATGCGCCGGGATGCGCCACCATATCTGAAATGGTCCAAGCTCTGGAGCTAGGCGCTTCCTTTGTGAAGGCATTTCCTATCTCGAATTTCTATGGCCCGTCCCTTGTATCCATTGTTAAAACACCAATCCCGCACATGCCTGTAATCGCTTCAGGTGGAGTGACCTTGGATCATTTATCAGCATGGATTGAACATGGGGTAGACTGCGTAGGTATTGGGGGGCTGCTTACAAAGGGCTCTAAGGCAGAAATTAGCGAAAATGCCAAACAAATTAGAGAAATAGTGCTCAACGCACGAAACAAGATGAAGTGATCCAAATATGATAGCAAAATGAGCCCTCGGCATGAACCGGGGCTCGTTTTGTTTGCTTAAAAGAGTGATTCATAGTTGCCGGGCCGACATGGAACAGAAACAGTTAGTCTAAGCCCATTTTGGCTGCTGCTTTAAGTTTCCGAAACCTGAAGCGGGGGCTCGCTGTCAATCAATTTCATCGCAGGGGCTTCTTCATTTTCGGTCGATTCCTCTTTGTCATCGTCCGTGTTCTCATTCTCCATGTAATAGTCCTTCAATTCATCCTCGGCTGTCCCCACCATCGGGACATCATTGCGGTAGGCTGATCGGCACAGGACATGAGCGGCCACCGGGGCAGTCAGGAATACGAAGAAGATGCCCAGGATGAGGCGAATGCTGAAATAGCCGTCGGAAATCAGGAAAAACAGCAGGGTTCCTACCAACGCGCAAAGCACGCCAAGTGTAGAACTTTTAGATGCAGCATGAGACCTGGTATACACGTCCGGCAAACGTATGCCCCCGATGGCGCTTATCAAGCTGAAAATGGCCCCGACCAGAATGAGGATGGCCCCTACGGCTTCACCGCTTCCGCTCAATGACAACACCCCTCTCTATAAACCGGGCAAAGGCAACCGTTCCGATGAACGAGAGAATCCCGATCAGCAGGATAAGATCAAAGAAGGCTTGAGTATGGAAGAGTACGGAATAGGCCGCAATGCTGGCGATCATATTGATCCCGATGGAATCCAGGGCCTGAACGCGGTCCGCTCCGGAAGGCCCCTTCACGACCCGGTACATATTGGCCAGGATTGACAGCATTAATATGCCTAAAGCGATGAGCAATATCGTCTGGAAGATCATTTTCTCGTCACATCCTTTATCGCTTTTTCAAATACGGAAATCGACTTGATGACGGATTCTTTGGACTCGGGCAAATTCAGGCCATGAATGTACAGTTCCTTGGAATCCGAAGTAAGCTCCATCACCACCGAACCTGGTGTCAAGCAAATCAGCAGAGAGAGCAGGGTAACCTCCAGACTTCCCTCCAAGTCGGTTCTGACCTTGAATATCCCTGGAGTGACCTCAATCTTGCGGCGCAGCACATGCTTCATAACCATCATGGAAGAGGTAATCAGCTCATGAATGAAAATGATAAACAGCTTGCCGATGGCAGCCAGGGTGAAGACATAGAAGCGGTCTTTAAAGAACCGGCGCGTACATAACAAAATAAATAGACCTACAATATAACCGCTGATAAAGTTCAATACGCTGATGTTGTCTTGCAGGAACATCCACAAGCAAGCGATGAAGATGTTAAGCAATACCTGAACGGGCATGATCATCCCTCCTTTATTTGAACACGGCTTGAATGTACAGGCTTGGATTAAGCAATTCATTGGCAGCCTGGGTTACGTATCCTGCGATCCCTTCGGCGCCTATTCCCAAGGCCAAGCTGACGCAAGTCAGGAAGGCAATGGGGAACAGCAGGCCCTTGGCATTTCCCTTTAATTCTTCTTCATTCAGCATCGTGTCACCCCAGAAGGCGTTCATGAACAGCTTGATCATGGAGTACAGGATGCACAGGCTCGCTGCCAGTCCGACCGCGCCAAGCCAGAAGTAACCGGACTCGAAGGCGCCGCGAGTAATGAACACCTTGCCCAGGAAGCCGCTGAGCGGAGGGATGCCAACCATGGATAAGGCGGCGATCAGGAACATCCAGCCAAGTGCAGGCTGCAAGCGTATCAAGCCGCCGATCTCTTTCAAACGGCTTGTTCCCGTCAGGTGAATGATGGTTCCGCCTATGAGAAATACAAGTGCCTTAATCACCATATCATGGAGCAAATAATAGATAGAGCCCATCATCCCGTTTGTTGTCATGGAGACGAAGCCCAGCATGATGAATCCGACGCTGATCACTACATTGTAGGTGAGGATGTTGCGCAAATCCCAATACCCGATCGCACCTATCCCACCCAGTATCATGGTTGCCGCCGCCAGAATGCCAATGACGAGATGGGTAACCCCTGGCTCGTGATAAAAGATCAAGGTAAACATACGGAAGATGGCATAGATGCCAACCTTGGTCAACAGGGCGGCAAAGATAGCCGAGACGGCTGTAGGTGGCACGCTATAGGAGCCCGGCAGCCAGAAGAAGAGCAGCAGGCCAGCTTTTAGGGCAAAGACGATCAGGAACAGCAGGGCCACGGTGGTAATCAGTCCATCTTGACCTACCTCGGCAATCCGCATCGAGAGATGCGCCAGGTTG
This sequence comes from Paenibacillus sanguinis 2301083 = DSM 16941, assembly GCF_000374825.1. Classification (GTDB taxonomy): domain Bacteria; phylum Bacillota; class Bacilli; order Paenibacillales; family Paenibacillaceae; genus Fontibacillus; species Fontibacillus sanguinis. The sequence continues at coordinate 148,369 of NZ_KB895385.1, read as the reverse complement.
AGTGTGCCAGTAATAGAATACAAATAAGCTACGCCTATGAGGAAGAAGGCGGACGATATAATATTCGTGAAGATATACTTGAGCGACTCCCGAAGCTGTTTTTGGGTACCACCTAAAGTGATCATGACATAGGAAGCAACCAAAAACACTTCAAAAAATACGTATAAGTTAAATAAGTCCCCCGTTAAGAATGAGCCGTTAACCCCTGTAATCAGAAACAAAAACAAAGGATAAAAATAGAGCTTCTCCTGCCGTCGTTCCGTTGATGAGAAGGCGAAGATCAGACAGCCAATAGCAACGATAGAAGTGGCCAGCAGCAGCAGAGCGCTGAACATATCGCCCACGAAGCTAATACCAAACGGCGCTTCCCAGCCGCCCAATTGCAAGGTTTGAATTCCGCCATGGCTGATTTGGTTGATCAGCAGCACGTTGATGATGGCGGTAACGCACAGGGCGCTCAGGCTAAGAGCCCGTTGAAGACGTATGTTCTTCTGTAAAATAATGAGGGCCATTCCTGCTAACAAAGGGATAACCACCGGAGCAATCAACAAGTTATTCATACTCATTTCCCCTTAACTGTTCCATGTCATCGGTTCCGTAGCTCTGATAGGCACGGTAACCCAGAACTAATACTAGCGCAGTTACGGCAAAGTTGATGACAATGGCCGTGAGAATCAAGGCTTGCGGGATGGCATCGGTAAATTGCTTTGTCTTTTCGCTCAGCAAGGGAGCTGCTCCCGTCTTCAAGCCACCGGAGGTAATGAGCAGTAAATTCACCGCATGGCTGATCAGGGATGATCCAAGCACGATGCGCAGCAGCCGTCTGGATAGAATCAAATAAGTTCCAATGGATATTAGCACGCCGACCAGCAGAATGATTAAAGTCTCCATATTAGCGATCCTCACATATGCTCAGAATAATATTGACCGCAGTACCGATGACGGCCAGTGCAACGCCTGTGTCGAAGATCATGGCTGAGGCCAGCTCCGTATCCCCGAAGATCGGCAGCTGCACATGACCGAAGGTCTGTGTCAGGAACGGCTGACCGAAGATTACCCCCGCAAGTCCTGTGGCTACAGCAATAAAGACCCCGACGGCGGCAAGCTTCTTGAAGTCGATTCGGATGTTCTCCCGCACCTTCTCAATCCCGAAGGAGAGGTAGAGCAGCACAATGGCCGCTGCCGTGCTGAGTCCACCGATGAAACCGCCGCCTGGCTGGTGATGACCGCTCATGAACAGATAGATGGAGAAGGTAAAGATAATGAATACAGCAACCTGGGTAACTGTCTGCAGGATGACATTATTCGGTTTCATCGTGTTCCCTCCTTTTGAGCCGCTGATGGATGAGGACATAAACGCCCAAGCCCGCTATGGTTAAAACGGATATTTCCAGCATGGTATCGAAGCCGCGGAAGTCAACCAGTATGGCATTGACGATATTTTTAGCGCCTGCCAGCTCAAAGGCATTCTCGAAGAAAGAGGTAATCGGCTCGAACAATTTGTGCCCGTTCGCCGAGAGTGCCAGAATGGTTACGGTCAGCCCGACGGCTAGCGAGATCATCAGATTCGTTAATTTGAATGGAATGCGCTCGATATCCTTCTTGAGCTTCGGCAAATGATAAAAGCAGAGCAAGAACAACACGGTGGTGACTGTCTCGACCACCATCTGCGTCAATGCCAGATCGGGTGCCCGGAAGATCACGAAGAACATGGATACCATGTAGCCTACCGCGCCCAGGGCCACAATGGCTACTACGCGATGGTTCGTGAACAGCACGGTCAGTGCCGCAATAATCATGACTAATACCAGCCCGGCATCGAAGAAGCTGATGCTCGCGTTGTTGGAGAAATCGAAATGAATCCCGTGAAGCAATAGAAGCGAGCCCAGCAACAGCATGACAAAGAAGGAGAAAATGTAGCTCAGGTAATGTCTCAGCGAACCTGTCATATAGCGGTTTGTTAAGGAGGCTGCGCCTTTCTCCATAGCTGGCAGAGCTATACTATACAGATGCGTCAAGGTTAGCCTTTGCGGATAATTGCGAATGACCCGAATCCAGTGTTTGGCTGACTTGAACAACAGGAAGCCAATCACAACGACTCCGATGGTCATCAATAATTCCATGTTGAGCCCATGCCATGCACTGATCTTCAAATCGTACGCAGTGACAGGCATCATCGGCAGCACCGCGGTTAGCGCCGGAGCAAGAATATATTTGCCTAGCACGTTCGGGAAGAAGAAGATCAACACGACGAGCAGTCCCAGGACCATAGGGGCGAACAACATTCCCAGGGACGGCTCATGTACTTTTCGTGTCAGCTTCTCAGGATGGTACTTGCCGCCAAAGGTCTTGAAGACGAAAATCATACAGTATACAAAGGTGAATATGCTAGCTACCCAGGCGATAATCGGGAATAAAACGCCGATATGCTCCAGACCGAAAACCCCTGTATGGGTAAGTTCCGTTACTGCGCCAAAGAACATTTCCTTACTCAGGAAGCCGTTAAACGGTGGTAGGCCTGCCATAGAGAAAGCGCCGATTAACGCAATGGTGAATGTCATTGGCATCACCTGCATCAAACCGCCTAAATAACGTATGTCCCGTTTGCCTGTCTCATGGTCGATAATGCCGACGACCATAAACAAGCTGCCTTTAAAGGTCGAGTGATTGAATAAATGGAACAGGGCGGCAAAGGTAGCTACTGTGAAAATAGTGCCATTCTCGCCAGGCCCAAAATACACTGCCAGAGAGCCTACACCAAGCAAGCTCATAATCAAGCCTAATTGGCTGATCGTAGAGTAAGCCAGCAGCGCCTTAAGATCCGTCTGACGAAGTGCTGATAAGGAGCCATATAGCAGCGTAATCATCCCGACACCGGCCACAAGCCAGAACCATACGGAACTGCCGCCGAAGATCGGGGTCATACGAGCAACCAAATAGATGCCCGCCTTGACCATGGTTGCGGAATGCAGATAGCTGCTTACCGGAGTAGGAGCTTCCATCGCATCAGGCAGCCAGATGCCAAACGGGAATTGCGCCGATTTGGTGAAGGCCCCTAGCAAGATACACAACATCGCAGGAATGAATAAAGCATGGCCCTGAATCAGATCCATCTGGGCGATAATCTCCCGTATGCTGTAGGTGTCGCCCATCATGATCAGCATAATGAAGCCAGCCAGCATGCCGAAGCCGCCCATTACGGTAATCAGCATGGCCTTCAATGCGCCTTGACGCGAGCTCTTGCGCTCGTACCAATAAGCAATTAATAAGAAGGAGGATACACTGGTCAACTCCCAGAAGCCATATAACACGAGCAGATGGTCTGAGAATACCAGACCCAGCATCGCTCCCATAAATAAAAGCAAGTAGACATAGAAATGATGGAGCGCCTCCCGGCCTTTAGACATATAAAAGATAGAGTAGACGATCACCAGGGCACCCACTCCCGTGATAAGCAACCCGAATAATAAGCCTAAGCCATCTACATAAGTAGTAATATCGATGCCAAGGGTGGGAATCCAGGATAGGGTATATTTGTACGTTTCACCCGCAGCGATTGAAGGTATATATTGAAGTAAATAGATCAAGATGGATAGGGGGGCTAGTAATACAAACCAACCTGTATGTATCTGACGATTCAAATACTTGTACAGAAAAGGTACCAGCAGGGCACTAATAAACGGAAGAAACATAAAAAAATAGAATGTAGCCAAGCGTCCTCCTCCTTACTTTCGAATAATATAGGCTTCGAGTTGACTCTTTCCGTAACTTCAATTATAGTCTTACATAGTTTAAATGAAGCTCTACTATTTAACCTTGAGGTGAAGAGTTAAAAAATGGATAATTTGTTCAATGAAAGTATTCTTGTCTGCGTTTATTATGGACCCAATGGCGAAAGGCTAATCAAACGCGGTTGTAAAATCGCCAGTATGTTAAAGGCTCCGCTTTACATTTTGACGATCGACTCCAAGCCGTTCGACGAATTGGATGCGGAGAAAATTTTTTATATTGAAAAATGGAAAGAATATGCGAACTCCCATAGCTCAGCAGAATTTATTATGAAAGATAATGAAAGCCGTCCCGTGACAAAGATTATTGCTGAAATCGCAAGAGAAAAGAACATTACTCAGATTATTCTCGGTCAAACGGCTCAGAGCCGCTGGGAGCAAATCACAAAGGGCTCCATTATCAATTCCCTGGTGCGCGAAATTCCTTTTGTCGATCTGCACATCGTTTCGGTCTCCCGTTATATTCGGGATGGGGAAGGAATGTACAGAAACGGCACACGTGCTTATTTGATCAAGGAAGAGGATCATTATAAGCTGAGCTTTAATCACGAGAAAGATACGGAATTTGAAGGCATCTTCTTCAAGGAAGTGGACACGGATTTTGATAATGGAATCTTCCGCTTCATGAAGGATGCCGAGACCTTGCAGGTTCTGGTGGACGATGGAATCGTCACTGAGCTGAAAAACGTAGATATCGATGCAGCGTTGGGTCTGGAAGACACCGATGAATAATTAGGAACTGTGAATATAGGCTATTGTATTGAATACTCTCCGGTGGTTACGGAGGGTATTTTTTTGGGACAAAAGCAGAATCGCTATAAATTCACATCTACTTTGATGGGTAAGTCTGCATTCTTATCAATTCCTAAATACTTCAAGGTTTCCGAAGTGGAGTGGTGATTCAAAATCGATTTGATGATCGAGATGGCGATACCTTTCTGATACGCATGATAACCGAAGGTCTTCCGCAGGGTATGCGTACCGATCTTCTCCGTAATTCCTACCTCCCTTGCCGAATGATTTATAATACGATAAGCCTGCTGACGGGTAATCGGGCGACGATCCTTTTTGGATTTGAATAAATAATCTTCCGGACTCCAGTCGCAGCCGGACAAATACTCATCTAGGATTTGCCGAATTTTACTATTGAGGTAATACGCCTTCACTTCCCCGGTGTTCGCATCCTTAAGATAAAGGAATGGCTTGGGGCTCTGACCGTCCCAGACGTCTTGCACGGTAAGGTTCAGCATGTCAACAAGACCGATCCCGGTGTTGATTCCCAGCACAAACAGCAACACATCTCTGAGCGATTGCTTTCTCAGTACGAGCTTCATCGCTTGTATGGTCTCAATATCTCGAATCGGATTTACATATTGCACAGAGAATCCCTCCAAATATGTTACTTAACAATACCTTAACATACATTAAGTAACATCACAATTGATAATTCCAATTTTTTTAAGATAAAAGCTGAAATATCTGCAGAGAGGGATTTCCTTATAGTGCGTGTTCAAAAAGTAGGGCAATGGTTTTTTAAATAACCTCTCATAATCGATTAATGGTATACTTGCAATATCTTGCTAGCTCTCATAAGACCAAGCGGCAATTCCTTATTAGTGGACACAGAAAAGGAAGGATATCGTGAATATTCACAAAGCAGCGATGGTAGTTAACGAAATTTGGGACTTGAGTATAATTTAGATGGAATTTAAGGGAAGATGAAAGAAGGTTACGGGGATGAGGCAGTTAGCGCTTTTCACAATACTGGTTTTTATGCTGGCAGGTTGTACCTCAGATAAGATTAGTTTTGATTACGCAACCTATACATATTCTGAATTTGGTATTACTTTCAAATATCCTAAGGAATGGTCTGTAAAGGATGACACTGCTGCCGGGAATTTCATATTAGCTTTGTCCAAGGAAGGTAAGGGATTTACAGATGGTTCGTCGGTTCTATTTTATGGGACCAAGCCAAAGGACATGAATTTTATGAATAGAACATTAGAGGAAGATGAAGAGACCAGGATCATAGAAGACAAACAGATGATGATTAATGATCAGCCAGCTCGACTAGTGACAACTGAGGCGGATGATGATAGTGGAGTAAAGCTGTTGATATTTTATGTGGTTTTTGAAGAAGAGGATAAATCTTTAATGGTTACAAGTGGCGAAATGGAAGAGAAAAGTGCGGAATATGATATGTTTTTTGATATTATTTCAACTATAGAATTAAGCTCTACATAATATAAGGTAAGGGGTTAGCATGGGAAACTATCAGATTTGTGATTTTTGCGGAAATTTATGTGAAAAGTCAAGCAAGAAGATGTGCAAGAGCTGTGAAGAGGCTTATGAAAAAATACGCAGTATTGTTGAAGTATATCCGGATACGATGGTCATCGATATTTCCAAGCAGACAGGCATTAGCGCCAGCAAAATTTTGTCTTTTGCCAGAAACGGTTTTTTTGTGCTAAAGGAAGGGCAAAATGGACAATTGTAATCCGAACAACAACGCTTCGGTTTAAGGCAACTGCTAAATGACATTTCGGAATACAAGGCCAAAGTGGCTGCACCCTGTAAACAGGAGGTACACTTTGGCCTCTTTATGTTGCGATCAAGCTTCCCCAAAGCTGGCAAGGAAACGCTCAGCCAGGCCTGACAGATAACGATTCTTGGGCCAGATAGCGGCAATTCTGGTCCAAAGCCCTTCGCTGTTAATCATCTTGGCGATGAGGCCCTCGGAGTTGGTTAGCTTCAAGGCTGACTGAGGAATGATGCCGATGCCAAGCCCGGCTTGAGTCCATTGTACAGTGGTGCGGGCATCATCATTTTTACAAAACAGCTTGGGCTCGAAATTAGCACGTTCACAGGTATCGTGAAGCAAGCTTTCAAACCGTCTGTATATGATCAGCGGGCGATCCTTTAGCTCTTCCACCTCACAGCCGGATTGACCGGGGCTCCAGTCGTACTTCGGTGTCATGACCGCGAGCATTGGCTCGGAGGAAATATACTTGCAATTCAACCCATTGGTTTGAAATGGCGTTCGTACGATCCCCAGTTCAATGACGCCCTTCTGAAGCAAGTCAATCACATGAAACGTATTGCCCTCATGAATTTCAAACTTTACGCCTGTGTAGGTTCGCTGAAACTCGGTTAACCTATCGGTAAGCAGAGCTGCCCCGGAGGATGAAACCGTGCCAAGCTGTAGTGTTCCCATCAGTCCATGTGACATATCCTGGATTTCTCGCACTGTAGAATCTGCCAATGCCATAATTTGCATAGCTCTGCGGCGAAGAATTTCGCCTGCATCTGTTAAATGAATGCTGCGTGGGCCGCGTTCAGCAAGCTTAACTCCGAGTTCATCCTCAAGCTGCTTGAGCTGCTGGCTTAAGGGGGGCTGTGCCATTTGCAATTTTTTGGCTGCTGCTGTAATCTGTCCTTCTTCTGCTATGGTCAGGAAGTAGTGTAGCTGCTTTATATCCATGAGTAAATCCCTTCTTTTGATATATTGAAAACATATGGAATTAATATGAAGGCAATATTATTAATATATCAGCCTTTATGTCATAATCAAAGTTGGCTGTTTGGAGGGGAACCACTTTAAGCCTAAGAACTACCTCTACATTCAGCAATTATAAAAATAAGCGATGGTGGTGCAACCTTGTTCAGACTGGCTACATTTCTCAGACCCTACAAAAAGGAAACGATTCTTGGCCCATTATTTAAATTGATTGAAGCTATATTAGAGCTGCTTCTGCCAACCGTTGTTGCATTGATTGTCAATCATGGTATTGGCAACAAGGATAGTACATATGTGCTCAAGATGGGCGGGCTGATGCTCGCTATGTCCATACTCGGTTACGCTTGCTCACTAATTTGCCAATTTTATGCGGCGCGAGCCTCTCAGGGCTTTGGAACCACCTTACGGAATAAGCTGTTCAAGCATATTTCCTCGTTGTCCTATGCTGATTTGGATCATTTTGGGACTCCTTCACTTGTCAATCGAACGACCAATGATGTCAACCAGCTTCAAACAGCCGTAGCCATGCTGATCCGTCTGGTCATCAGAGCTCCGTTTATCTGCATTGGGGCCATTATTATGTCTATGCTGCTGGATATGCGTCTTTCGCTGGTGCTGATGGCGGCCACGCCCGTGTTTGGTCTGGTCTTATATTTAATTATCAAGAAATCGGCCCCCTTGTATCGTGTTTATCAGAAGAAGCTTGACCGACTGGCGGTAGTGCTAAGTGAGAACCTGGGCGGTGTTCGTGTGATTCGTGCCTTTGCCAAACGTAGAGAAGAGCAGGAGCGGTTTCGCGCAACAGCCGATGATATTACCGCTACAGCGATTCGTGTGGGCCGCATCTCTGCTTTGCTTAGTCCGACAACCACGTTGGTTGTGAACTCGACGATTATTGCTGTTCTGTGGGTAGGGAGCATTCATATTCAGGCAGGAACCTTGTCCTCCGGTGAGATTATTGCCTTCATCAATTATGTAACTCAAATATTGCTCGCTCTGATTGTTGTATCCAATCTGATCATTTTGTTCACCAAGGCTTCCTCTTCGGCAGCCCGGGTCAATGAAGTATTGGATACCGAGCCAGGGATAGCCAATCCTGAATCAGCGCAGATGAAGTCGATCGAAGTGGGGAAGGGCAGCAAGCCAGGTGTACCGATTATAGAGTTTGATCAAGTGACCTTTGGCTATAACAAGGCTGGTGATCCGGCGCTTCGTGACTTGTCTTTTGCTATTCAGCCGGGCGAGACCATCGGCATTATCGGGGGGACCGGTTCAGGCAAATCTACACTGGTGCACCTGATTCCGCGCTTTTATGATCCACAGCAGGGCGTGGTGCGTGTTGAAGGACAGGACGTATCCAGCCTGGGGCTGGCCGAGCTTCGCCGTAAGATTGCGCTTGTTTCACAGAAAGCCGTACTCTTTACAGGCACCGTTGCGAGCAATATTCGCTGGGGGAAGGAGCAGGCTACCGATGCAGAGGTGAGGGAGGCAGCCCAAATAGCTCAGGCAGATGAGTTCATCAGCAAGCTGCCGGAAGGCTATGACACCAAGGTCGCTCGTGGCGGTCTTAATTTGTCCGGAGGTCAAAAGCAACGTCTAACCATTGCCAGAGCCGTGATTGCCCGCCCGGATATTCTGATTCTGGATGATTCCTCCAGTGCGCTTGATTATGTCACAGAAGCAGCACTTCGCCATTCGATCAGGGACTTCGGGGAGCATATGACCTTGCTGCTTGTATCTCAGCGAGTCAGCACAGTTCGTTATGCAGACCGGATCATCGTCATGGAGGACGGTGGGATTGCGGGGATCGGTACCCATGAGCAATTGTTGCAGAAATGTGATGCTTACCGTGAAATTTGCAACTCCCAGTTGTCAGAGGAGGAGGCAAAATAATGAGCATGAAAGAAACCTGGTCGAGAATATTCACCTATACTGGAAAATACAAGCTTTATATGCTCGGAACCCTGATCAGTGCGTTGCTTAGTGTAACTGCCAGCTTGGTAGGGCCGCTTCTCATCGGTAGAACTATTGATCACATGGTCATTCAGGGGGCTGTTGAATTTAATGCGGTATTTCGCTTGCTTGCCTGGCTGGCTGTCGTATATGGTCTCGGTAGTCTGTTCGGCTGGCTGCTTGCCAGCTGGACTAATCGTCTTGCCTATGAGACGATAAACGACCTTCGTCGCGAGATGTTTGACAAGCTGAACACCTTACCGCTCAAATATCATGATAATCATCCGCAAGGCGATAGCATCAGCCGTTTTGTGAATGATATGGATGCTATTTCAGACGGACTGCTTCAGGGCTTTTCAACCCTTCTGACGGGCCTTGTGACGATAGCAGGCTCGATTGTATTGATGATGTATACCAGCCCGCTTCTGACAGTCGTTGTATTACTTTCAGCTCCGGCAGCCTATTATGTAGCCCGGTTTATAACCATACGTTCCCAGCAATTATTCCGGGATCAAGCGGAGATTGTCGGTAGTCTGAACGGCTATGTCGAGGAGATGGTTGGCGGTCAGAAGGTGGTTCAGGCTTTCCAATATGAGGAGCGCAGCTTCGCAGCCTTCCAAGTGCAAAATGAACGTCTTCAGAGAACGGGCGAGAAGTCGCAATTTATTAGCTCCCTATCTAACCCTTCCACTCGTCTGGTCAACAATATTACCTTCTCGGCCATCGCCATGTTTGGCGGAATACTGGTGATTTTGTCCAGAATAACAGTCGGGGGCTTGTCGAGCTTCTTGATCTATGCCAACCTGTTCGCGAAGCCATTCAATGAAATTACCGGCGTAATGGCGCAGCTGCAGGCAGCTACCGCCTCGGCACAACGTGTGTTCAGAGTTATTGACGAGAGAGCGGAAACGGATGATCCACAGCCAGCCGCCATTTTGCCACCGGGACAGTCTACTATTGAATTCAAGCACGTCCGGTTTGCTTATGAACCCGATCGTCCGCTGATTTCAGATCTGAATTTGACGGTAACACCGGGAACGCGCATTGCTATAGTGGGTAAGACGGGAGCAGGGAAAACGACGCTCGTCAATTTGCTGATGCGCTTCTATGATGTGGATGACGGCGAGATTACAATCGGAGGCATTAATATTAAAAATATGACCCGGGATCATTTGCGAGGGGCTTTTGGCATGGTGTTGCAGGAGACATGGCTCAAAGGCGGCACAGTTCGTGAGAACATTGCCTACGGCAAGCCGGAAGCTTCACTGGAAGAGATTATTGCAGCCGCCAAGGCAGCGAACGCTCATGCGTTCATCAAAAGACTCCCCAAGGGATACGATACGGAATTCAGCGGGACTGGAGATAGCTTATCCCAAGGGCAGAAGCAATTATTGACGATCGCCCGGGTCATGCTGGTAGACCCGCCGATGCTGATTCTGGACGAGGCAACCAGCAGTATTGACACCTTGACAGAGATACGAATTCAGCAAGCCTTCAAACGAATGATGAAGGGCAGGACCAGCTTTATCATCGCTCACCGACTTTCTACTATCCGTGAATCCGATCTGATTCTGTATATGAAGGATGGAGATGTGGTGGAGAGCGGAAGTCATGAGGAATTGTTGGCCCGGCGTGGATATTATGCCGAGCTGTACAACAGTCAGTTCGACGCGGGCTAGATAAAGAGCTAAGGGACCAGGGGCTGTTCAGAAGATCGTCGATAGACGATCTTCTTATGCTGAGACAACGTCAAATCAAATATTTAAAAATGTAAATATACAAAATGCAGCAATGGGTGTAAAATGAAGTTATTTGAGGCTGCCTGGAGGAAAATGGTCTATTTGTCTTATATATTGTGAATAAAATTGCAAGTAAAGACGGTAGAACAAACTTGAGCCAGTATGGCACATGGCTATGCCTACTATAGATAGAACATACAGGGAGATGGGACAACAATGAAGCTTGGAACTACTAAAAGAACTATGATGCTGCTTGCACTGATGCTGATCTTCGGCATGGTGGGGGTGGCTTGCGGCAGCAAAGCAGCTAGCACTACGAATACGAGTGAGGTAAGCGGCATACCGGTGGTAGCTGATTCGGCAAAAAATCAGCCGGAGGAATTGGCTGAGCTGACGCTGGGCCTGTTGCCCTCCATTGATGCCATTCCATTTGTGATTGCTCATGAGCAAGGCTTTGATCAAAAGCACGGGGTTCTTCTGGATATTGAGACATTCAAGAGCGCCAAGGATCGGGACGTGGCTTTTCAAGCAGGGAAGGTGGACGGAATCAGCGCTGATCTGGTGGCGATCTCCATCTATAATGAAGCGGGGCTGGATGTCAAAATTACCAGCACTACCTTTGGAGAATTTGACCTGCTTACCGGCAATAGCGAAATTCAGGATGTGAAGGACCTGAAAGGGAAGACGGTGATCCTGTCCAAGAACACTTCAACGCAATATACTGTTGCAATGATGCTAAAGCAGGCCGGTCTAGCAGAGCAGGATATTCGGATTACAGAGGTGCCGCAAATTCCAACCCGGCTGGAGCTGTTGAAGAATAATAAGGCGGATGCGGCCATTTTACCGGAGCCTTTTGTCACGATGGGCCAAGCCGCAGGCTTGCGTATGCTTAGCTCGACGCACCAGGCGAATGTAAATCCGTTCGTATTGGCTTTCCCGCAGAGCGCCATCGATGCCAAGGGGGAGGCGATTCGCGCCATGTACGCTGCTTATGATGAGGCAGTTGCTTATATGCAATCCCATGACAAAGCGGACTACATCGATCTGGTGATTAAAGAGGTAGGCTATCCTGAAACCTTGAAGGAGCAAATTGAGGTGCCTGCTTACATTCCGGCTAACCAGGTGGATGTGAAGGAAGTGGAAGCGGCTTTCGCCTGGGCTCGTGAACAGGGGCTGTTGACCAAAGACATTACCCCCGAAGAAGTGATCTCCGATGTCCAGTTCAAGAAATAACGGACTATGTGTCAAGGAGCTTGAGGTAGAGTACAGAAGCGGGGAACTGGCATTGGGGAAGATCAGTTTCACTTTGCCCGAGCATGGCATCTATACCATTCTCGGCCCCTCCGGGAGCGGGAAATCTACGCTGCTCCGCGCTATTACAGGTCTATTGCCGGAATACCGGGGTGAACTGCTGTTCAATGGAAGCTCTTTGCGTGAACAGCACGTTCTGATGGGCTTGGTTCCGCAAAATTACGGCTTGCTGCCCTGGAAGACCGTTAAGTCCAACATTCGTGTAGCGATGAGCATTGCGCATCCCAAGGGACAAAGCAAGCAGGAACGGGAAACGCAAATAGACCACTGGCTAACGGCGATGGGCATTGCCGAGCTGGCGGAGCGTTATCCGCTATCCCTTAGCGGAGGTCAACAGCAACGGGTTGCTATTGCCCGAGCTTTTGCCATCGCTCCATCCATGCTATTGCTGGACGAGCCGTTCTCTGCCCTGGATGCCATAACAAGGGAGACGCTGCAACAGTTATTCCTGGAGCATTGGCAGGCCAATCCGGCTACCGCGCTATTCGTGACCCATGATGTGGACGAGGCCATTTTGCTCGGGCAGAAATTGATTGTTCTCCCTTCAAGCAAAAGCGATCCTGCGGAAATCATCGACAACGGGGAAGTATTTGCGCTGAAGCTTACGGAGAAGCGGTCTAGCGATGCTTTTTTTGCCCAAATGAAGAAGGTCAGAAAGGTTATGCAGGAAATATGGTGAATTCGCGGAGACTTAATTATATCCTGAGATTGTTGCTTGTGTTCATGGGGATGAATACCATCTGGTACGTGGCGCATATTCTGGTGAATCATCCTATGCTGCCTAGCCCAACCGGAGTCTATCTGGCGATGGGCCAGCTTGGTGGAAGAGAGCTTGTGCTGAATGTAGGCTATAGCTTGATGCGCGTGTTTGCTGGCGTTCTGCTGGCACTGATTCTCGGCTTGCTTGTCGGGCTGCTGATGGGACGTTCCGCCCTTTGGAACAAACTGCTGGATCCGGTGGTGTATTTGACGTACCCGGTACCTAAAATCGCTTTGCTCCCCGTGGTGATGTTGTTCTTTGGACTGGGCGAGACCTCCAAGATTCTTATGATCATGCTGATCTTGTTGTTCCAGATTATCATTTCTGTTCGCGATGGCATCAAAGCGATACCGGCAAGCACCTATGATGTACTGACGAGTATCGGGGCAAGACGGGTTCAGCAGTTCTGGCATGTTACTTTACCCGGCGCCTTATCCGTCATCCTCAGCACGATTCGGGTTTCGTTGGGGACCGCGATTTCGGTCCTGTTCTTTACGGAGATTTATGGAACCGAGCATGGCATGGGCTTCTTCATCATGGATGCTTGGCTTCGGCTGGATTATCCGCAAATGTACGCCGGAATTCTGCTGTTCAGCCTGGTCGGCTTTTTGTTATTTTTGCTGGTGGATGTGCTGGACTACCGGTTTATGAAGTGGCGGAGGTAGGGAGCGAAGATTAACTCCGGATTCAAATTCATATTCAAGAGAAACGAGCCGCTAAGCAAGCAGAGGGCTCGTTTCTCATTTATTTCCTGGATCAGACAGATAACAATAACGGCTAAAGCAGCGAGCTCCCATCCATAGCTCAAAGTGATTCACAACGGACAGGATAATTGCATTTTCGTGCTTACTCGACCAAAAGCCCAAAAGTAAAATGACACCTAACAACACCAGCATCATCACAAAGCCGGCATTAACGCCCATAGAGTAGTTTGACGGTAAGATCAGCGCAATGAACAAAAGCGTTAACGCAAAGCTGCTAAAGGCAACCCCCTTTATATATCCAGGATATCGTCCCGTACAATCGGATCAAGCCCGCTAGTGGCTTCATCCAGAATTAAGAAGTCGGCCTGATGGGAGAGGGCAACCGCAAATGCCAATTTTACTTTCATCCCCTTGGAAAAATCCCTTGGAAAAATCCTTAACTTTTTTATTGTCAGGCAACTGAAACTGTTGCAAATAGTTGCGATAAGCTTGCCAATCCCAACGGGAATAAATGCCGGACATGTATTTGCCGATTTCCACAGGCGTAAAAATATCGGGAAAATGATTGTCGTCAAATACAACACCGATTTGATCCTTGATTGCAATTTCGTCTGTCATGTGGTCTTTGCCAAAAATCAGGATTTGTCCAGCGGTTTTCTGCACTTCATTCAAAATGCAGTTGATTGTGGTGGATTTACCCGCGCCGTTTTCCCCGATGAGTCCCATAATTACACCGCGGGGAAGAGTAAAGCACCTCCAGTATGTTATTGGTCATTTAAAGCTTATCCTCATATAAAAGTGTGAGCAGTCCGGTCAGTTTTTCAAGATTTATAGCGCTGGAACGAGCGATCTCAATTGCTTTTGTGAAATGTTCTTCGATCTTTTTCTGCTGTTCTTCAAGATAAAAATCCTGGTTTTGGGCTGACACATAGCAGCCCTTACCTGCGGTTGTTTCAATAAAGCCGTCTTCTTGCAAAGTGGCATATGCCTTCTGAACGGTTAATACGCTAATTTTCAACGATTTCGCCAATGAGCGCACTGAAGGAATTGCTTCTCCGGCTTTCAATTCGCCACTCATGATAGCCGCTTTAATTTGGGTTGCAATTTGCTCATATAAAGGACGGTTTGCGTGATTGCTCACTACAATTTCCAAGCTGACACCACCATTTCGCGAGTAACTGTATTGTATATACAAATACAGTATAATACGGTGTGATACAGACGTCAATGCTCACGAATTTTCCCGTTTTCCAGAGAATATATGATAAGATATTCCTTGGTATATTGCTAAGGAGGGAATATTTTGATAAAGAAAAGTGTTTTGTTGGTTTTTATAGCTATGGTTATGGCAATTGGAGCAATGCCCTTAACAGCTTCGGCATTTCTTGGCAAAACAGATGTAGTCGTTGATGGGAAGCCACTTATAGTAAGTGCTGTGAGTAAGAGGAGTATCACCTTTGTTCCATTCCGTAAGATATTCGATGAGCTTGGGCTCGCCGTTGCGTATGACGCTAAGGCGAAGACGGTAACAGGAACGAAGGCAGGCCTTAAGGTGTCCTTTACACTTGGCAGCAAATCCGCCTACATTAATGGTCAAAAGAAAGGCTTGCAGGCAGCTCCATTTGCGGAAAATGGAAGCGTCTATGTTCCCCTGCGTATTGTAGGAGAAGCGACCGGAGCAAAGGTTTATTACTTACAGGACCTGCAAATTGTACTTATCCATACCTCTGAATTTAATGGTCTGGATTATTCAGGGGAATATGGAAACCTTGTCTTGACGAAGGATGGGGCTTTAACGGCAGACAATGCTCTGGTGTTAAAAAGCTTTCTTGAGTTCTCCCAAGAGGAAAACATTGTTTTTATAAAGGACATTTCTAATACGCCAGAGGAGGATATGTCATTTATTACATTGACTCCCGATACGGTAATTCCAGAACCGGAGCCGTCCCGACCTAAATGGGATATTCACGGAAACCATCCACAGGAATAAGATGAACAAATAGCACAAGAGGAGCAAGCACTTCCGATCTGGGAGAGCTTGCTTTTTTTGTTGATTACGAAATAAACGATGTGACGCGACAGCTAGAATCTTTGAAAATACTGAAAATTCTATAACTTGAATATGCTATAAGTCTACTCCATAAAGTGGAGATGGTGGAGAAACATGCGGACTTTCTTTTGAATGTATAGATAATAAGGAAAGAACACAAAGCAATTTTTAATAATTGAATACAATATATAGGTATCGAAATTACAAATTGTGATGGAGGTAGTAAACATGACTCAACCTAACTTGCCAAATATTACACCGAGTGTTTCTTTAACAAGGGAGGATGCAATTAACCTGATTCTATCATCTATTGCTATGGAAGAATTGGGGCTTAGTCACATTCTGAATGCAGAAGGGGAAAAATTGCAATATGTACTAGGAACACTGCCAGGCTTAACTGGTTCTCCAGCTACAATCGAAGATTTGTTAAGAATAAATAACAGTATAGGAAACATTTTGAATAATACTACACGTAATCAAATGTTTCTACAAACCAAAATGGATCATGCTCTTAACTCAAGTGTATTGGTAGGCCCTACTGGCCCAGCAGGGCCCACTGGTCCTGCTGGGGGGCCTATGGGACCCACAGGGCCAACCGGAGCGACCGGACCTACAGGTGCTACTGGGGCTACCGGTATTGGGTTAGGAGGTTTAACTGTATTTGACCCTTTGAATACACCAACCTATCCAGTTGGTCAAGTTGTCACCTACAACGGCAGCACTTATATGGTAAATTCAGCCCCGCCTAGTGGTATTCCAGGCTCATCTCCAGATTATACTCCATTAGCTGTAGCTGGTGTCACTGGAGCGACTGGCGCTACTGGCCCGACGGGAGCGACTGGGCCGACTGGAACGTTTGATGCTGGCATTGCGCTTTTCTCGGTTAATGATCAAACTGGCGGCTCTGCAGCTATGTTGCCGGGAGATTCAATGAACTTCATCTCTACTACTCTCGATATAACCGTTGCACCTGGATCAGCCAATATAAATATCGAAGCACCAAATGGGCTTACAGGACCGACAGGGGCAACAGGAGCGACAGGGGCCACAGGGGCAACAGGAGCGACAGGGGCCACAGGGGCAACAGGAGCGACAGGAGCCACAGGAGCAACTGGGGCAACTGGTGTAACAGGAGCCACAGGAGCGACAGGGGCAACAGGAGCGACAGGGGCAACTGGTGTAACAGGAGCCACAGGAGCAACAGGGGCAACTGGTGCGACAGGAGCGACAGGAGCCACAGGAGCGACAGGGGCAACAGGAGCGACAGGGGCAACAGGAGCGACAGGGGCAACTGGTGTAACAGGAGCAACAGGGGCAACAGGAGCGACAGGAGCGACAGGAGCGACAGGAGCCACAGGGGCGACAGGAGCTACAGGAGCGACAGGAGCCACAGGGGCGACAGGAGCCACAGGAGCGACGGGGGCCACAGGAGCGACGGGGGCCACAGGAGCGACAGGGGCAACAGGAGCGACAGGGGCAACAGGAGCGACAGGAGCCACAGGAGCGACAGGAGCGACAGGGGCGACAGGAGCGACAGGAGCAACAGGAGCAACTGGGGCAACTGGTGTAACAGGAGCGACAGGGGCAACTGGTGCAACAGGAGCGACAGGAGCCACAGGAGCCACAGGGGCAACTGGTGCGACAGGAGCCACAGGAGCGACAGGAGCCACAGGACCAACAGGTGCAGCAGGAGCAGATGGGGTTACAGGGCCTATAGGACCAACAGGTGCAGCAGGAGCTGATGGGGTTACAGGGCCTATAGGACCAACAGGACCAACAGAAAGTATGTTAGTTGGGCGAATTACTCGGGATGCTAATGATACAGTACCACCAACAACAATTCCGGAAAACGGTACTATACCTCTAGTTGAGATTACTGAAAATGTCCCAGGGTCATTTACTAACTCCGATGGTTTAGTAACTATAACTCAATCTGGCTACTATCTAGTAGAAGCGAGGGTTAGAGTAAGCTCGACAAGTCCACCAAGCAATGTACGGTTGGTAAGAAATGCATCGACCGCACTTACTACCGATAGAGCTGTTCCTGGTCAGCTTTCCGTGCTTTTTTCAAACTCCGTGTTTAACGCAGGTGACACTGTGCGTTTAATCCCATTTGGAGAGGGCATAATTATTGATTCTACTCTAGTTACTGCCGTAAACTATATAAGTTCTGAAATTCGCCTTACAAGGATTATTCAATAATATATCTTAGGTAAATTGTTAAAAAGGAAAAAATAAAATTTTAAATGATCTTGGTCAAAATTTTATTTTGATCAAGATCGCTTTATTGATGGCTTAAGTCAGTTGAGTACGCGAAGCGTGGGAAACCGAAAACCACTGGTGGGTGGTTGAACCTTTGAAATGCTGAAAATCCTGTGCCTTGAATATGCTATAATTCTACTGATAATGATTCTCATATGAATGGAAGACGGTAGGTGCAATCATGAAAAATGGGCATATTCAACAAGCTATGACGTATATAGAGGATCATTTGAACGAGTCAATTAGCCGTTCTGAGCTGGCTGACATTGCGGGCATTCACCCGGATCATTTCTCGCGGATGTTCAAAAAGCAAACGGGGACCAGCCCAAAGGAGTATATCACACGCTTGCGGATGGAGAAGGCGAAATCCTTGCTCGCCAAGTCGCCCGCTTCCATTATGGAGGTTGCCCGCAGCGTAGGGTTCGAGGACCCATACCATTTTAGCCGCAGGTTCAAGCAAATGGTTGGCATAGCTCCTTCAGCTTATATGGCCTCGCCCCAGCTTCGCGTGGTCGCACTCGATGGTTATGGGCATTGCCTGGCGCTTGGTGTGAGGCCTGTTGCGGCTGATGTCAAAGCCATCGGTAAATATGTGCCATGGATGGAGGATGTTGAGCCACTGTCTTTATCCCGGGAACGGGAGGTGGACAAGCAGCGTTTGGCTGCGCTGAAGCCTGATGTCATCATCACAATGAATCGCCAGCACGAGCAAGGATTGGCAGAGGTTGCCCCGGTTGTATATTTGGACGTGCTGGAGGACCCGATTTATGGGCAGCTTCTCAAACTTGCGCACTTTTTTGGCAAAGAGGCGCAGGCGGCACATTGGATCAAGGGGTACGAAGAACGCCGTCATATGCTGCGATTGCAGCATGCGAAGGGCGGGAAGCCGCGTTGTGTAGCGATTCTTCGCGTCAGGGAACCGTTGCTGCAAATTTACGGCATGCAAAATATGGGGTATCCCTTCTATCGCTCTTTACAAATGGTTCCTCCCGAGCGCATTCTGCTGCAAAGTCTATGCAATATTCATTTTCATTCCAGTGCCATAAGTATAGAAGAAATCGGATTTTACGAAGCCGATGATCTGTTCGTCGTGGTACAGCCGGAAGAAGGAGCACGGCGACGGTGGAGGGAGTTGCAGGCCGCCCATTCATTTCGTTCTCATCCCGCTCGTCTCTCAGGCCGAGTATATGAATTAGACGTCAGCCGTTGGCTGGCTTATGATCCTATATCTATTTATTTCCAGATGGAGGAAGCGGCCGGCTGGCTGTTATCCGGGAGCCGTATGTCGGAATAATCCATCCCTTACGCAAGAATTCGCCATGGAGCCGTTCTGATGAGATGATTAAAATATAAATTGATAATCATTATCACAGAAAAAGCGGGAGGGTCCGATGAATTTGCATCATGACTTGCAACTACAACGAAAACCGGGATATACGTTATTGGTGCTGCTATTAATACTGGCATTGCTGGCGACAGGATGCGGATTGGCGAATACATCAAAAAATAATGATGACCCGCAAAACTCGATTTCGACATCTGCGGAGACTCGCACTGTCGTGGACGACTTGGACCGTAAAGTAGAGGTTCCCGTGACACCATCCCGGATTGTGGCCGGGGAGTTTGCTCCCGAACTACTGACACTGGGCATCAAGCCGATCGCCTCGGGGGATAACGGATTTAAGGTCATTTATACGTTGGATCAGATGAAAGGGGTGGACCGTATTGGTGACCCGCCTAACCCGGAGAAAATCCTGGAGCTTGATCCGGATCTGGTTGTAGCACCTACTGTATTCCTGGAGATTTACCGAGAGCAGATGGAACAGATCGCTCGGATTGCGCCGGTATATTACCTGAGCTTCGACCAGGATCCTATCTATGGTATCTTCGTCAAACTGGCTGAACTGGTGGGCAAGAGTGAGGAAGCGAAAGCCTGGATTACCGAATATGAGCAGGAGGCAGAAGCTGCACGAGAGCGCTTGACCACCGCGATTGGCGACGAGACGGTGTCTATTTTCCGGGTGGAGAAGGGTCGTCTGCGTATTTATTTAAACCGGAACTTCGCCGGATATATGCTGCGCAGCAGCTTGCAGCTTCCTGCACCGGATGCTGTGACCGCTGAAATTGAGCAAAATCCCAACAGCTCGGCCGTGCAAATTTCCATGGAGAAATTACCGGAATTTGCGGGTGACCATCTGTTCATTATCGTACGTGAAGAGGGCGATGATCGCCAAGCCTTTGAAGAGATTAAAGAATCGGGGCTATGGAACAGCCTGGATGCAGTGAAAAACGGGAAGCTGCATTTCCTGGAGACAGACAAGTATTATGGCTCCGATATTGTCACGATTCGGGAGACGATGAAGGAAGCGGTAGATATGCTGGCTCCGGCAAGTCCCGAGGAAGGGAAATAACCGGAGATGGCAGGTAAGGAGAAGGACATAGTATCCATCATTAGGGAGCGAAGAACCGTTCGGGATTTTAACGGCCAGCCACTGGAGCGAGAGGTTATTCTCGGTATATTGCGAGATGCTGTTTGGGCGCCATTTCACGGCAGGAAGGAGCCGTGGCGATTCATCCTGTTCACCGGGGATGCCCGAAAACGCTTTGCAAAAGCCGTGATTGGAACGTATTCGTCCGAGCTTGCGGAACGCTGGAGTGATTGGGCATTCAGGCAATACTGCGAGCTGATGCAGGCCCATCTGCTGGTGGTCATTGAAGCTGATTCCCGTCAAAAATATGGGGAGGACGCCTTTGGAGCGGCTTCGGCCTTGATTCAGAATATCCAATTGCTGGCATGGGAACGACAGGTGGGGGTAGTCTGGAAGACCAATGAGTGGAACTGGGACCCTTCCTTTCATCAACAAGTCGGGGTGCAGCCCCATGAGCGCATCGTGGGAACTTTGCATCTCGGTTACTTCGATAAAGCACCCAAGCCGAAAAGGAGAACTCCAGTGGAAGAATTGCTGACGGAGTTCTCCGAATAGAGGCTTTAGACGCTGCGAATCCAATCCGCTTCCGTGCTGATAAATTGGCAGACGGCTGCGGATTTGCGCGTTTGGTCCACTAAGATCGCTACCGGGTCCAGCCCGGCTTCATAGCGGTTAAGGAAATGCAGGAGGACATCAAGCTTGCGGAGTTGAAGCAGCTCGGGAAGACAGGCCCATTCATCCGTTGTAAGCTGACTGGCCTGACGGTACCCGGCCAGCATATCCAGCACTACGCGTCTGGAAAGTCCGCCAGGTGCAGATAGCTGCTCGGCCAGGACTACGGCCAATTCCATCGCCCGGAGGTCATGGGTGGCGAACTCGAAGTCGAGCACCGCACTGACGGCCCCACCGTCCATGAGCACATTGGCGTGGGAGAAATCCCCATGAATCCATTGCCGCTCCAAATGGCGGATGGATTCGGCCCGGCTGGACAAGGAGACCCAAATGTCCAGCAGAAAGTTCGCCTCCCCGGCAAGCGAAGCGAGGGCGGGGTCGGCATGATAGAGGCGGCGGGCGCTTTCCGCCGCCTCTGCTGTGTGTCCGCCCAGCAATTCGTCATAGGGCGGGTAGGCGGGGGCGGCTTGAAGCCGCAGTCCCTCCATGGCCTGCGTAAGCTGGCCTGTGGCGAGGCCATAGGCATAAGCCAGGTGGTGCTGTTCCGGTGTGGGCTTCGCCCCGGACAGGTAAGTGAACAGCGCGGCAAGCTTGCCGTCCGGAGCGATGGTCCAGGTGCCGCCTTCCCGGGTGCGCAGCGGGCAAGGTATGGCAAAAGGCAGTTCCTGCTCCGCGAGCAGCCGCAACAGCTCGTGTTCAACCGCAAGCTTTTCCGTTGAACGGTGATTTTCATAGATACGCAGCACCCGAACCTCTTCGTCCGGAAGCAGCACATACCGCGTTGTATTATTCATGCCGCTGTCGCGCTCCTCGACTCCAAGGCCAGGAGGAAGCGAATAGGCTTCAAGAATGGCTGGAATATAGTCAGGGTGGAGCGTAGTCATCGGTGGGTCCAACTCCTTGGTAACATTTCTGCTAATAAACCAAACAAATGGCTCTATCTTAAGACTAGTGGTTGACAGCAGGCCCCTATGCAGCGGAGGGTCGTAGGGGTTCTGGAAAAACGGAGCGGTCGCCTTTGTGAATGAATTTCTTTACGAACGCGCAGTCTCCCCTTCGCCCAAACGTCAACCACTGATTTTAGTTTGGAGCCCTTATTATACATCGACCTTGGACACTACACTAGTGCTAGCCATCTTTAAGGATTGAGATTATCCCCGGTGAACGTAATATCACCATCGTCGAGCCGTAAAATAATTTTATAATCCTCCCGCTCGAAATTGTCCAGTTGGGTACCATACAAAAACGACTTATTCTCGGCTTCGAGAAGGGGAGAGGGCACGAGTTGATACGGCTTAAGAATCTTGCCAATCACCGGGCGGATGCCATCCGCATTAGCTTCACCATAGAGGGATTCGGTCCGTACGAGCAAGGCCTTGTTATTGGTTAACTCCAAATCAAGCTGCCAAAGGTCTCCTTCAACCTGAGTCTTATAAACCAGTTGATTTTGACTTACAGGTGAGCCTATTGCGATGAAGTAAGCCGCTACAGCAAGAACCAGGACGATGCCGGCAGCACCCAAAAGTAATTTCCCCGTAATCTTCCTCCTGATTTTCTTGAGAAAGTCGATTTCGCGGTGAGCTTCTTTAGAGGGGGCGGCTGTTGTGGGGGTGGACATTTTAGTATAAATAGCCTGGCAGGCTTGGCATTCCTGCAAATGCTGCTGAATTTCCGCCTCCGTCTCTTTGCTCACCAAGCCGTCTATATAACTAGGTAATAAATCCTGAACAACATGACATTTAAGCATTAGAGCACCTCCATAAGTTTTTGTTTGGCCCGGTAGAAGTTCACCCGTGCCCAATTTTCGCTTTTGCCCAAAATTTCACCGATCTCGGCAAATGAAAATTCACCGGATATCCGCATATGTACAACCTCACGCATCGGCTCGCTTAGTTGATGAATAGCCTTGTACAAATCCATCTTGTGACTCTGGAACAGTGCGGCTTCCTCCGGGGATTTAGACGGCGAAGGAATATCCTCGTGAAGCTCATGATGGGCTTGCTTTGTTTTCTTGGCCAGCTCCTGATACCAAATATGCTTGGCAATTTGGCATAGCCAAACTCTGATTTGGCAAGAGCCATCATAAGTATCAATGGAATAAACAGCCCGGTAAAATGTCTCCTCCGTAAGTTCCTCAGCCCAGTCATCATCATGAGTCAAACTGAGTAAATATCTGTAGACGCTGTTAGCATGATTTTTATAGATTTCTTCCAAATCCTTCGCCATTAGTTCACCCCCTCTCACACTATATATCTATAAAACTAAACTTTCGTTACAAATGAAATAGAAAAAAATTGGGTGGCCATTTTATCCAGTCTGACATAGACTCACGAAGAAAAGCCACCAGCGGACCAGTTCATGAAGCTCTTTACGAAACAGGAATCTATAAAATGTTAATTTATATGAAAAATTCATAGTTTTACATTGACAACGTTTACATTATAATGAAAATAACATAAAATTCAGGCAGATGAGAGATGAGAAATCTAGTTAAAGGGAGGTGAGTTGTTTTTCGGGCAAGCAGCGGAGAGGGGACGAGCATACAAATGGAACCCGGATTGGTGAAGAGGGGCTGTTCTGACTATTCCTGAATCAAAGAAGGAGGCGGCGAATGATGGGGCAAGGAAGGACGTTGTCAAGACCTGTGAAATGGCTAGTTGGCTTATTTGTGGCAAGTACGCTGGTTATCGCATTACCGAAGGCGGCTTCCGCCTATACATTGTCCAACGGCGATTTTCAGGTTACTACCGGAGATCACGGAGAAATCACCAGCTTGCAGATTGTCGGGGATAGCTTTCCGACCAACTACGTGATGAATGCTACCAACGCACCGCAGCAAAATACGTCTGATCACCAGTGGTTGGGGGAATTGATGTTCAAGTACCGTCTGAATAACGGGGCTTGGACAACGGCATGGACCAACCGCTCTGCAGATGGACGGACACAAAGCCAATCCGGGAATACGGTCAATATTACGTATGAGAATTCCAGCCATGCGGAGGGGATTCGCAACTTCCGGGTGAACGAGGCTTACTCTTTGCAAAACAACCACCTGCGCTGGGAGATCACTGTCACCAACACCAGCAATCAAACGCTGGAGATCGGCGATTTCGGACTGCCTCTGCCTTTCAATGAATATTGGTCAGCTGGAGGGAACGAGCAAATTTACGAGTCTCGGGTCGTAACTCACTCCAACGTAGCCAACAACAACTCCTATATTACTGTTCAACGTCCAAGCGGCATTGGCAATACGCTGCTTATGGTACCGGATAGCACGACCGGAGCCGGGTTTGAATATATGGACAACTGGCGGGTTGAAGAGCATCCGGGCAGCATGTGGGCAGCCGACCAAGGCGGCTGGCCAGAAGGACTGACGGTGTTCTACATCCACTCCAATGTCATCAAGAGCACGAACCGGGGCTACTTGCCCAACACGAGCCTGATCTTGGCACCAGGAGCGAGCAAGACATATGCTTTCAAGTTTTTTAAAGCCGCTAACGAGCAAGCGGTGAAGGATCGGCTATAATCGGAAGGCATGATCGACTTCACTGTCGTACCGGGTATGATTGTGCCTACGGACCAGACGGCCAAGTTCAGTCTGCGGACGACCAAGGAGATCAACTCTGTCGTGGCGCAATACCCTTCGCAGACCACGATTACTTCGCTGGGTGCTGCGCCGGGTGGTCATCAACTGTACTCGCTGCAATTAAATAGGCTTGGTCAAAATGATATTACAGTCAACTATGGTAGCGGAGAGAAAACTGTCCTGCAATTTTACGCTATTGAGCCGATTGCAGATGCTTTACAGCGCCATGCCACGTTTATGGTGCAGAAGCAACAGTGGAATGTGCCGGGCGATATCCGGGACAAGGTATTTGACGACTGGATGATGCAATCGAACTCCCGCCGTAATGTATTTGATGGTTATTGGGGCTGGGGAGACGATTGGGGCTTGACTCATGGCCAGTTCTTGGCCGAAAAGAACGTCCAGAGACCGGTAGCGTCTGAAATTCAAGCTGTGGATGACTATCTGGAGACGGCGATCTGGACCAATCTGATGAATGGGCATCATGAGGATTATTTAATTCACGATTTCCTGATGCCGGAGCCGAATACGACGCCAACTTATCGGGGTTACGCTTACCCGCATATTTACAATACCTACTTCAGCATGTACAAGCTGGCGAAGATGTACCCGGATATGATCGATTATGAACATCCGCGCACGACTTATCTGCTGCGAGCCTATAATATTTTTAAAGCCCTTTATGATGGTCCGGTTGCTTACAACTGGAACACCGGACTCATGGGTGAGTTAAGCACGCCGGAAATGATCAAGGCATTGCAAGAGGAAGGCTACAACACTCAGGCTAACGATGTTATCAATAAAATGAATCGCAAGTATAACAACTTCCGCAACACTACTTATCCGTACGGTTCGGAATACAACTATGATAATACGGGAGAAGAATCCGTATATATGCTGGCGAAAATGAACAACAACCAGACGATGATGAACAAGATCAATACCAAGGTTCGGGCGACTCGCGGCCATATGCCGCTCTGGTACTTTTACTCGGTGCCGGTAACGATTACAGGTGAGCCGTGGTGGAACTTCCAGTACACGGTAGCCCTGCAAGGCTATGCGATGGATGACTGGGTGCGCAATTATTCCACGAATCCGGAGGTGGAGCAACGTCTGACCTATGCTTCAAAGATTGGCAATCTGAGCGCTATCAATTCCGGGCAGATCAGTTCCGATCCGGAAGATATTGGGGCGGTAGCCTGGACGTATCAGATGACCAAAGGCAACCATGGGGCGCTCGGTGTCGGAGGTGGACCGCTGTTTAACGGATGGCGTGGCATGTCCGGTGAAGCCGATCTTGGTCTGTGGGGTGCGATCAAAATTATGAGCGCCGATGTGGCGGTCGACCCGTTGTTTGGCCTTTACGGCTATGGGGCCGATGTCACTAAGAGTGGGGACAACTACGTTGTTATTCCCAAAGACGGAGTGTTCCAGAAGCTGAATCTGATTACAGAGAAATTCGGGATGGCACTGGAGCGGGATACCTATACGACAGCCACGGTAGCAACCTACAAGGACCATGTTCAATTTTCGCTCCAGAATGCTACGCCAGGGACCGCTCATACCACAAAGGTTACCTTTACCGGTCTTGCTGCGGATTCCTATGATGTATTAATCAATGACGATGTCGTTGGCTATGTGACAGCAATCAATGGAGCACCGACGGTGGTCTCCCTGAACATCGGCACGGCCACGACCTATGACATCAAGCTGCAACCGGGCGAAGGTCCGGGAGTGCCGGGCACACCGGAAGTAGTAGCTATCTATCCTCTGGATGAGACAGCGGGCTCGATGGCCACCGATACCTCAGGCAATGGGTACAACGCTACCCTGTCCGGTGGAACTAGCTGGGTCACAGGCAAATCCGGCAATGCGCTGGCCTTGAATGGCACAAATGCATACGCATCACTCCCTTCAGGGATCACCAGCAATCTGAACGATTTTACGGTAGCTACCTGGGTGAATCCAGGCGCTAATTCGGAGTGGGCCCGGATTTTTGATTTTGGAACAGGAACGGACAGCTATATGTTCCTGACTCCCGATGCCGGGGGAGCCGCCGGGCTGCGATTCGGCATAACAACGAATGGGAATGGCAGCGAGCAGCAGATTAGTGTGAACACGCCGCTGCCTACCGAAGAATGGACTCATGTTGCGGTTGCAAAATCCGGATCAACGGGCATTTTGTACGTCAATGGCAGCGAAGTCGCGCGAAATACAGCGTTGACCCTAAGTCCATCGCATTTGGGACTGACTACACAGAACTGGATCGGGCGCTCTCAATTTGGCGGGGATCCTTATCTGAACGGAAGCATTGACGATTTCCGGATTTACGGTCGTGGGCTCAGCGCTAGCGAAATTGCTGCACTGGCTAGTGATTCTGGAGGAGGCGAGGAGGAGGCGGAGGATATCGCCCCACTAGCTACGGCTTCCGCCTCCTATGTGTCTCCTTGGGAAAGTCTGGACGGCTTGAATGACGGCTACACACCAACCAGCTCCAATGATCGTGGACATGCGGTTTATGGGAATTGGGACAACCCGAACACGACCCAATGGGTTCAATATGAGTGGAATGAGACCTTCACCGTGGATCAGGTGGATGTATACTGGTTCGATGACGATGGAGGGATTGACCTCCCTGCCAGCTATACCATTCAATATTGGGACGGGGCAGCCTGGGTGGACGTAACCGGAGCTTCCGGCTATGGGATTGAGGCCGATCAATACAACACAACGACATTCTCGCCGGTGACGACCGACCGCTTGCGGCTTATGATTGTGGCCAAGGAAACGACATCTACGGGCCTGCAAAGCTGGAAGGTCTACGGGTCCTGAGTGTGGCATCGGAGTGATCGAGGAATAGGCAAGAGCTGAGAAAATCATAACCATCCTTCAAACGGGTGGTTATGATTTATTTTTTGAGAATTTGTTTTTTTCAGAACATCAGCCATGCCAAGCAGTCACGGCAAGGTGGCGGCTCCTACAACAGCCAACAAAAGTGCTTGCGCGCATAATACTCTTTGGGCGACCTAAATGCCAAGATAGCTTAGGCAACCCTCTATGACAAGCTGTTCCCCCTCGGATTCAACAATTTGAGGAAAAGAGAACGGAATCTGCGGCTTCATATCATGGTAACGCATGAAGAATTAGCCACCATACAAAAACGCATGGCAGAAGTGAATAGTCAAAATCAGAGTGCTTTTATTCGCAAGCTGGCCCTTGATGGATATGCCGTAAACGTTGACCTTGCTTCTGAGCGGGCTATCATGTCATCGGTGCACTGAAGACCAATCGGATTCTCTACCCCCAAGGGATCCGCGTCTCCATTCAAGACTTCGCACAGCACATCCGCAAAGAAGACGTTCGCCTCGTCACCGTGAACGGTTCGTCGTATTGGATGTATCGCCGTCATGTAGGTTTCCAGATGTGCTAAAACAGGCTTGGAATAATACAAAGGTAGTCGATGCTGCAACAAGTAGTTGCGGACAGCAGTCGGTTCAGGTACGATGGCGGTATGAGACATTCGTGATTCTCCTTCGTTTAAAAGTGTGTTGTGGTGACTACTTTTTAACACAAGGAAAGCACTTTGTCTCTTTTTTATTTGTTTTTACAATTTACTGGAAGTGAATTTGCTCATTTATAGTATTTAGGATATTTCTGCAACAATTGTATTGTAATATGAATTTTTATAGTGAGGCCATAGGAGGAAGTGATTAGAATGAAGAAAATTTTGATAGTTGAAGATGATACCCTTTTAAATAAAACAGTGGCATACAATTTGATTTCTGACGGATATGAAGTCGTTTCGGTATATAACTATGCTTCTAGTATTAAATGTTTACGAGAAACATATTTCGATTTAGTATTACTGGATATTAATTTACCCGACGGAAACGGACTGGATTTATGTGGTGAAATCAAAGAAAGGTATGCTGATAGTTATATTATATTTTTGACCGCCAACGATAGAGAAAGCGACATGCTAAAGGGATATGAGGTAGGGGGTGCGGACTATATCACAAAACCTTTTTCTGTTGCTGTTCTTGGCAAGAAAATAAATGCTGTTTTTGAAAATATAGAGCAGAAAAATCCAAGGCATGATCTATATGATGATGGCTTTTTGAAAATAGACTTTTCTGAACAGTCCGCTAGTTTGAATAATAATACTGTTGATTTTACTCCTAAAGAATACCGCACACTGCTTCTCTTTATAGAGAATCCCAAAATAATATTGACAAAACGACAGCTCTTAGAAAAATTATGGGATATTGACGGCGATTTCGTAGATGAACATACATTAACAACTATCATAAGCCGTATACGCAAAAAAATTGAGGTAAGCGACCATAAGTATATTAAAACCGCTTATGGTATAGGCTATCAATGGATTGGCGGTGGTAATTCATGAGCAAAAAATCTCTTTCTATTCACAAAATTATTATTGGAATTTCCATAGGAGGAACCCTTACGCTCTTTGTCCTAATTACAATGATGTATTTACTAATTAAAAATACATTTGTAATTTATGGGGGCTTGGCACTGCTTATTTCTATGCTGTTTTGGGGCGTTTTATTTCTACACCTGTTTCAATATAAACTGTCTGAGTTTACCGCAGATTTATGCAGAACATTAGACAATATGATAGATGGAACTAATAAGCCGGAGATTAATTTAGAAGAGGAAAGTCTGCTTGCCCGCATTAGTCACCGTTTGGATCGACTTTATAATATCATGCAAGAAAACAGGCAGAAGATTGAACAGGAAAAGACAGAGCTACAAACCCTTGTTTCAGATATTTCCCATCAAACAAAAACACCAATAGCTAATTTAAAGATTATAAATGATACCTTATTAACACGTACTATGACGGAAGAACGAAGATATGAGTTTTTACAAGCTACAAGTGGTCAATTAGAAAAACTTGATTTTATGATTCAGGCATTAGTGAAAGCTTCTCGTTTGGAAACTGGATTAATTGTCTTGGAAAAGAAATTCGCTCCTGTCTATGAAACAATCGTATCTGCGCTAAATGGTATTTTAGCTCCATTAGAGAAAAAAGAACTATCTCTTACCGTAAGCTGTCCTGAAGAGCTAATCCTTTATCATGATGTTCGCTGGACAGGTGAAGCACTGTTTAATCTATTGGATAATGCAGTAAAATATACTCCGGCTAATGGCAGTATTCAAATAGCTGTCCACGATTGGGAAATGTATATAAAAATAGACATAGTGGATACAGGGAAAGGTATTCCAGAAAGCGAACAGGCATCAATCTTTAAACGATTTTATCGTGAAGAATCTGTCCATGAAATTGACGGAATAGGAATTGGTCTTTATATGGCTAGAGAAATTATTACAAAACAGGGCGGCTATATTAAAGTCATTTCAGAGGTTCAACAAGGCACCACTTTTTCTGTTTTCCTGCCTAAAAATAATTAGTTGCTAAGAATATCCCAAACTTGAAGCAATTCGTGTGCAAAATCCTTTGTGCTAGGAGGTTTTTGCAACATTCTTGCTTTACAATGAGCACATCAAACAAAAAAGGTGAGGAATGATATGAGTATATTACAAGCAAAAGATTTGAAAAAACATTATGGTATAAAGCCAAATATTACCCATGCTCTTGACGGGGTAACTCTTTCTATAGAGAAAGGTGAATTTGTTGCTATTGTCGGAACCTCTGGTTCAGGCAAATCCACATTGCTACATATGATGGGGGGATTGGATATTCCTACTTCTGGAAGCGTTGTTGTGCGGGATAAGGAACTTGCCAGAATGAACGATGAACAGCTTACTATTTTTCGACGTCGTAATATCGGCTTTATTTTTCAAAACTATAACCTTGTGCCAATTCTAAATGTCTACGAAAACATTATTCTTCCTGTAATGCTTGACGGTGAAATGGCAGAAGAAAAATTTACAGGTGAAATTGTGTCTATGCTCGGATTAGAAGATAAGTTGAAAAATATGCCAAGCAATCTTTCAGGTGGACAGCAACAGCGTGTCGCAATCGCCCGCGCCCTTGTAACAAAGCCGGCTATTATTCTCGCCGATGAACCAACCGGCAATCTTGATAGTAAAACCAGTGCAGATGTAATGGGGCTTCTAAAGCGTACTAGCGGTGAGTTTAATCAAACAATCGTCATGATTACTCATAATAGTGAAATTGCTCAACTTGCCGACCGTATTGTACGGATTGAAGATGGCAAAATCGTTGGTTAGGAGGGGATATTATGACATTACCATTTGAAAATAACACGAGCAAGATTTCAAAAAAACTTGCCATCCGCAGTTTGAAAACAGGAAAGATAAGAAACATACTTATTGTACTTACCATTATGATTTCTGTATCTTTACTATCAGCTTTTGTCTTATCACTCGTGGGAATGAATACTTCTGAACAGAGACAACTACGGCAATCAAGCCATGTATTGTTTAGAGATGTAGATGTAGACCAAATTAAACAAATTAGTGAAGATACAAGAACTCTGGATACACTCTTGTTCAAACAAGCTCCAAGCAGCGAAGTTGATAATTATTTAGTAATTCCAATCTACTTTGAACAAAAAACCGGAAATATTTTAATAGATCAAATAGTTGAGGGGCACTACCCAAAAAATATAGATGAATTGGCCGTTGATAAAGCCTATATGCGGCAGATTGGGCAGGAACTACAACTCGGAAATAAAATAACGGTTACTTTTTATAACGGAATTACTGAAACTTTTACTGTTACAGGTTTTACAGACAATGGTTCAACTGAAAAAGTTTATTCCCTATATTTTTCCCAAGAATACGCAGAAAAAGGGAGTCAACTAAAAGACGCTATCACGGCTCTTGCGGTTCAGTTAAAGAATACAGAGAATATGTCTAAAAACTCCTTTGAAGAAACTGCGCAAGAGCTTGGCACAACCTATGGCCTTTTAAATAAAAACATTGATGTAAATGATGCTTTTGCAAAATCGCTCACCCCTAACGGGGAAGATATAATAATTGTTCTGCTTGTAACCATATTTATTTTATTTGTTAGCTATTTGGTTATTTACAGTATTTTTTATATTTATATTCAGAATCAAATACGAGATTTTGGTCAATTGCGCACTATTGGGGCAACTGCAAAACAGATACGGCGAATGATAATAATAGAGGGAAGAATCCTTTGTGTTATTGGTACTGTATTAGGACTTCCTATAGGATATGCTATCGCCTATTTTTTCAAGCCGGACGGCTGGAACCTTAGAAATGCACTGATAGCCAGCATTGCCATTTTTATTTTTGCTTATACGACAGTCATTCTATCCTTACGTAAGCCAGCCAAAATGGCAAGTTCAATTTCGCCAATAGAAGCTACTAAAAATTCGAGCTATAACAATTTCAAAAAGTTATTTTCAAAACGTCTGCACCGTAAGATTACGCCTTTTAGTCTTGCTCTCATGAGTGTTACAAGAAATCGAAAGAAAATCATTATGACAGTTATATCTCTTAGCATTGCCGGAATTATGTTTCTGGCTGGAACAACACTAATTGCTTCACTCAATATGGAGAAGTTCGCACGACAAGGCATGATGGACTATGGAGAATTTATTATTTCGTTATCGGGAAATGCAGTAAAAAATAATGAATTTGGAGCTACCGGTGTACAAATGCAGAATCCGTTAAGTGACCAATTTATAAAAGAAATTTCAAAAATTAGTGGAATAAAAGAACTATCTATTTTTGAGAACTTAGCTGTTTCTTACAATTATCAGGACAGTCAGGAACGTGATACCTTATCCCCTTTTAAGAGTGAACAAGTAGATTTACTAAATCAGTACGCTACCGAAGGAAAAATTAATTATCAAGAAATGATTGATAACAATGAAATTCTTGTTTTAAGAAATTCACATGCAGAATTTGTATATGGGTGGAAATTTAAAATTGGCGATACCATAACATTCAACTGGTATGATGGGCAAAATTATCAAAGCAAACAATATAAAATTGCTGGTGAAATTAATGATACTGTTTTTGAGGATACTGTTGGTGGAAAAGCGTTTGGAACTGCTAAGCATTTTATAATTCCTCAAGAATTACTTGAACGAATGGTGCCAGGAGGAATAAACTTAAATTCAACTGTAGTTGTTTCGATAAATAATAATGCTGAGGAATCTGCAATAAGAAGTCAAATTCAAGATTTAGTCGCCCAAAATCCACTCTTATCATTGGAAACTCTATACGATTATTATGAAGAAAGTTCATCTATGTATCAACGTACAAGTGCTGTGATTTGGGGAATCAGCGGATTTACTATGCTTTTCGCAATTATCAATCTTATTAATACACTTATGGCAAATACTCTGTCCCGTAAGCAGGAATTTTCAATCTTACGGTCTGTCGGAATGAGTAAAAGTCAGTTGATAAGATCAATCCAATACGAGGGATTAATTTTAGCTGGCTGGAATATTGTATTTACCCTACTTTTTGGTGGCTTGGCAGGATTCGGAATTGTTTTATATCTAAATAGTGTTGGTGATGATTCATGGGTTTGGACTTTCCCTATGATTTACCTTCTCGGATATATCCTTGTGGTTCTTTTGCTTTCAATTATAATATCTTCTGTTGTAATAAACATTCTTCAAAAAAGATCTTTAGTTGAACAATTACGTGACACCACAAACTAAAAATTGAAGCAATTATAAGAGGATTATTCTCAGGAAATGAATCAGCATTTACATAATCTTAACATTATGATGATATGGAGATCATCGATGTTGCGTAACATAAGAAATTGAGCTTTTAAGCTCTTGTCGTATTTCTGACCGAAGGTGAGGTATTTCATAACATGCACAAATTTCCACTGATGACTGCTCATACCGGCTGCATGGGGCATCCTGATCATTCCCTGATTTCTTTGGATGCAGCGCTGGAACTAGGAGCTGATATTTATGAAGATGATATTCGCGTAACGCGCGATGGAAGGCTTATCCTCGCTCACGACGACAGGGTCAGCTTGCACAACGGTGGTGAAGGCAGTATTTTGGCCATGAGCTTGGAGGAGTTACAGGATGAGGCGATCTCACCGCCCCTTCTGCTGGAGACTCTTCTGTCTGTTGTGAAGGATGCGGGCATCATGATGAATCTGGACTTAAAGACGATTGCCTGCTTGGAGCCATTAGCGATGCTGATTGACCGTCTTGATATGGCTGATCAGGTCTTTCTGAGCGGTTGCGGTTATACCGCCGCTTTTGAGGCACAGTTGGGTGCGCCACAGCTTCGCAAGCTGTTAAATGTGGATGTTGCTCACTTCCATACGGTTAGCTATGCCAAAGCAGTTGCCCATGCTTGTGCGGATAGTCGGGCGACTGGCTGCTTCGGGTTAAATCTCCCTTATGAGCTTGTCCAGCAGGAATTGCTGGAGGAAGCCCACAGCCAGGGGCTGCAAGTGTATGTCTGGACGGTGTCCGAGGCTGACGATATGAGGCGGCTTGCAGGTATGGGGGTGGATGCCATCACCACCCGTGAGCTGGGCAGGTTTCTCTCCGTGAGAGCAGAACTGATATCGGGAAGAGTCTGAACCTTCTGAAATGTAAGGGGGAACAGCATTAAAATTTTAGTATTGGAGACAGAAGCGGGTTATTCTATAATGAAGCATATGTTGTTTATGATAAAGGGGGACAAAGGTGAACCACGCAGAGCATTCAACTTCCAATCCGTCGCCGGATCGGTGGCAAAGGAATATTATCCTGTTCCTTAGCAGCCAAACTATCTCATTATTTGGTTCATCTCTGGTTCAGTACGCCATCATGTGGTATATCACACTGAACACGAAGTCGGGAATGATGATGACCTTGTACATCATTTGCGGCTTTATCCCCACCTTTTTGTTGTCTCCGGTAGCGGGGGTGTGGGCAGACCGATACAACCGTAAGTTGCTGATTATGCTGGCTGACGGCATGATTGCATTGTCAACGCTCATCCTGGCTCTACTATTTCTGGCGGGCTACGATGAGGCGTGGCTGTTATTCGTGATCGCCGCTGTCCGTGCGCTTGGAGCAGGAGTGCAGAGCCCGGCCGTTGGAGCGATTCTGCCGCAGATTGTGCCAGCAGACAAACTGACAAGGGTTAATGGGCTGAACGGAAGCCTGCAAGCTATCATCATGTTCGTATCGCCAATCGTGAGCGCGGCTCTGCTGACAGTGGCCAGCATTGAGACCATCTTCTTCATCGATGTCGTCACGGCTGCCCTCGCAATCCTGACGCTGCTGCTGTTCTTTCGCATCCCGGTTCATCGCAAAGCGGCAGAGAACGTTGCTACGGGATATTTTGACGATCTCAAGCAAGGGTTGGCTTATATCGGTCAGCAGGCTTACCTGAGGGCGTTCTTTCCCTTCATGGCGCTATTCTTCATCCTTATGGCTCCGGCATCCTTCCTGACGCCGCTGCAAGTTACCCGTACTTTTGGCGAAGATGTTTGGCGTTTGACAGCCATCGAGATTGTATTCTCTGTCGGGATGATGGCAGGTGGGGCATTAATTGCGGCTTGGGGCGGGATGAACAATAAAATCCATACTATGACGTTGGCAACTATAGTCATGGGTATATGTACTTTTTTGCTGGGGGCGGTTCCTAATTTCTGGATTTACCTTGTGTTCATGGGCATCTTTGGCATAGCGATGCCACTATTGAACACACCAACCATGGTTATGATCCAGGAGAAGGTAGACGAGAACTATATGGGTCGCATCTTCGGGGTGTTCAGCATGATATCAACGTCCATGATGCCGATGGGGATGTTGATTTTCGGCCCGATTGCCGATATATTCGCGATTGAATGGCTGCTGCTCGGCACGGGATTGCTCATGATATTTTTATCCCTGTTCCTGGTACGCAACAAAGCGCTGCTGGAAGCAGGAAAGCCGTTACCATAGAAAAGACCTGGTAAAAATTTAAAGAAGCGGTTCCTTTCCCAGGGGCCCGCTTCTTTTTTGTTGCTTCCAGCCAAGAGTGCATCACGAGCTTTCTGAGATGAACCACCTCACTCAATTGGCCCGTCCCTTTAGGACAATATTAGCGGCTTTGCCGAAATCGAGTGCTATTCTTCCAGTAAGGGCCATCGTCCGCTCGGCCAGCACGACGGCATTCACCCCGCAAGAGAAGAGGGCGATGTCGAAGCTGGTTGCATGGCTGGTAATCCAGTCCATCGTCTCCCGATACTGTCCCCAGTGATCAAACGGCAAGGACTTCACGATATGAAGAGAGTAGGGCGGTTGTTCAAGGCGTTGCCGCAGTTGTTCAGCTTCCCGGGTGACGATTAGAATGCGCCGTTGCTTTAGCAGCCTCCAGAACTCCTGCATCTCTGCCAGTTCACGGTTGATCCCGGCATGGCACACCAATACAGGGTTCAGATCAAAATGGCGGAATACCTGATCGGTTAACGGCCGTTTTAAATAGTCTGGTGCCTTGATCAAGCTATCGTTATACGGCAGTATGCCAACCACCGATGCATTCCGAATCGAGGCGGCAACCGCATCCCGCAAGGGAAGGTTGGGCAAATATAGGCCTTTCTCTCCTTTGCTGGCCTTAATGGCCCAGCGTTCTTCCAGAACTTTGCTTATCGGCCATACCGTATCCTGGGACAACACAAGGTTCTCTCCATCCCCGATTCGTACCAGAGAAAAAGGCTCTTTTTTCCAGAGAGCCTGTGATATGCGTTTTAATAAATCTTTACTTTCCAGAAATACCTGTTGCATGCGATTTCATCCTTTCACATGAAGACATATAAATCTCTTTACT
Organism: Paenibacillus sanguinis 2301083 = DSM 16941; assembly: GCF_000374825.1. Classification (GTDB taxonomy): domain Bacteria; phylum Bacillota; class Bacilli; order Paenibacillales; family Paenibacillaceae; genus Fontibacillus; species Fontibacillus sanguinis. The sequence goes on along the minus strand of NZ_KB895385.1, from coordinate 111,829 downwards.
CTATGTAGCTAGCTGATGAAATTATTGTGCGGCTATCCTGCCTGCTGCATAGGCTCCGACACAATGATCTATATTTTGCTGGAATTGCTGCATACGTCCTGTCGGTTTGGCCACTTCGAGCATAAAGTACAACACCGGTGGTTTAAACGGTGAAGGAGGAGAGTGCATGTCGAGAAAGGTAATTATTGAGACCAATTTCAATACCTTCGGTTTTGATCCCCAGCGGTTGACCAAGGAATGGCTGGTGAACCGGATGGAAATTTTTCGCAACTTTACACTTCGTTCTCTGAAGGCGCAAACCAATCAGAACTTTATGGCTATATTGAAAATTGCACCTGGCACTGAGGAGATAGTTGCCGACATTTTGGCGAGTCAAAGCCCGCTGCCCAAAAATATTTGGTTCGGCACGAATAAGGAGAGTTTAAATGTGATTTCGGCTTTTGCAGGCGATAGCGAGGATTTATACATTGCCCGCCTGGATTCAGACGATCTGTACCACCGTACTTATGTACAGCAATTGTATAATGTGAAGCCGAAGCCGGACACGATGGCCTTGACCAATCAGAACGGATATTTATGGGATAGCGTCGCCGGCGAAATGGCGCCAACCTTTCATCGTTCGCCACAGTTCTACGTTTTCTTGTACAAGACGGCCGACTATTTGTCAGGCTACCGGATCAAGCTGCCGGGAAGAGGCACGCATGGCAATGTGGTTGATCTGCCCCATGAACTGCTGACTCCTCGCAACTATGTAAATGTGGTGCATGCCACCAATACCTCCAAGAAGAAGGTTCCACCGCGGGATCGATTGACTCCGGCCGAGATCCAGCAGGTGCTGAGGGAATTTATGATCTGAGGCAGGAGATTCTGAGGAGGAGAGGGGAGACGATAGGCAGATGGCTATTCATGATCGAGTGAGCGAGCGTTATTACGGTCTGGTCAATTCAGTGGAATCCCATGAATCGACCCGGGCTAGGGTGCACTGGATTTGCCGTTCGGTTACCGGTCAGACCGTGCTTGATGTAGGCTGTAGCCAAGGCATTACGGCGATCTTGCTGGCGCGGGAAGGATTACGAGTTACTGGCATCGATCTGGAGGAGAAGAGTATCCAGTATGCCCGTCAGGAGCTAGCCAAGGAGTCCGTCTCCGTGCGAGCCAAAGTTCAATTCAAGCTGATGGATATTACGGATTGGAAGGGAAAGGGCAATTTTGATTCCATCATTTTGGGTGAGATTCTGGAGCATTTTGCTCGCCCGGAGACACTGCTGGAGCATGCTCATCGGCTGCTGGCGGATAATGGCACATTGGTGGTGACGGTGCCTTACGGCTACCACCCTTTTTACGATCATAAGCAGACGTTCTATGCCGGGAACTTGGCAGTTTGCATGAATCCCTATTTTGAGATACAGAAGGTAGAGCTGCAGCATAAATACTTGTGCTGTGTCGCTCGCAGACGCAATCATCTCAAGAGAGGTGTCCTGCCGGACGCGCCTAGCCTAATGGCCTGGATGCAGTTTGACTGCCGACAATTTGCTTTGCTGGAGCAGCAGCATCAGCAAGCGATGGAGCGGCGGAAGAAATCACTGGAGCAACTTTCGGAGCAATTAAAGACGTTGCGCAAGGAGAAGGCAGAGGCCAGCCAAGGCGGCTAAAAGCTACCGGACATAACGAAACGGCAAGGTGAAATAAGCCACTTGTGACAAGTGGCTTATTTGCTGAAACCGGTAGATAAATCAAGTCCTGATGCAGCTATCCCAGGACTTGGCTTGGGATGATGAATCAAAATGTTAGTCGGCGATCAGGATGCCGTCAAAGTTCTCCGGACCGACGCGAACCGTTCCCAGTAAGCTGGAAGATATGAAGGCGCTATAAGTTAACTGGGGGGTCAGCGGAGGATTGTAATCGTTGGCCGAGAAGGTGAGAAGCTGCGGAGCCAGTACAGAAAGGTTAAATATAGACGAAGCGCTATAGACGACCGGATCAGTTGGAAGTGTTCCCCTGACCACGGTGATCGTAACGGCAACCAGAGCTAATGGAAGCTGAAGCGCAATTGTTCCCTTCAACTGCACACGCGGGACTCCAACCGCTCCTTGGGTAATCAAGCCAATTTGTCCAAATAGTTGTGGAGTGTCGATGACAAGAATCGGGATAGCGATGGAGCCAGCGGTGCTGGCATTCTGTGAGGTTCTGCCATCAATAAGGGTTGGCATATAGTATCCCTCCTTTGCTGTTAGGATACTCTATCATATGTCGACGAAAAATATGATTCTTGGATGAATTGGCATATTTTAATAGAGTAACGGGACGCTAACATCCCGCTGCTGCTACAAATCGTTCCAGCGCTTCTGTCAGCAAGGAGCGAGGACAGGCCAGATTAATTCTGAGAAAGCCTTCTCCGTTCGTTCCGTAAACAGAACCTTCCGTGAAGGCGACTTTGGCCTGGCGATACATCAGTCGTTTCAGTTCAGTCCCGCTGAGGCCAAGCTTCCGGCAATCTACCCAAAGAAGGTAGGTTCCTTCTGATTGCATCGGCTGCACACCAGGCAGATTGGCGGTTAGGTACTCTATCGTATAGTCACGATTGTCCTGCACGTACTCTAGTACCGCTTCCAGCCAGTCTTCACTATGATTATAGGCCGCAATCGTTGCCGCAGGTCCAAAGTAATTAACTGAACCGAGGGCCAAGGCCTGCATCCGGTCAATGAACCTCTGCCGTAGCTCAGGGTTGGATATGACCGCAAAGGCGGTAGCCAGGCCCGGAATGTTAAACGTCTTGGAAGGAGCCAGGCAGGTTACTGTCATCTGGGCATGAGCTTCGGACAAAGAGGCGAAGGGGAGATGGCGGTACTCATGGAAGACCAGATCACAATGGATCTCATCCGCTACTACTTTAACCCCGTACCGGGCACAAAGGCTGCCGACCTGTTCCAGTTCTTCCCGGGTCCATACACGTCCTCCGGGATTGTGGGGGCTGCAAAGCAGCAGCAGCTTGGCCCCGGCCTGCATCAAGGCTTCAAGCTCGGCATAGTTCATGCGATACTGCCCATTCTCCAGAATGAGTGGATTCTCGGCAACCTTCCGATCATTCCTGCGGATGACATCGTAGAAGGGGTTGTACACCGGAGGCTGTACAATAATGGCATCTCCGGGCTCAGTTAAGGCCTGGACAGCGATGCTGAGCGCAGGCACTACGCCTGGAGCATCTGTCAGCCAGGCTGAGTCCACCTGCCAGTCATGCCGGCGTGAGAACCAGCCTGTAATGGCATTCACATATTCTTGGGGCCGCAGCGTGTACCCGTAAATTCCTTGCTTGCCGCGTTCGGTAACAGCTTCAACAATGGCCGGTGCGCAGGCAAAGTCCATGTCTGCTACCCAAAGCGGCAATACATCGGGATCGCCAAATAATTGCTGTCCCTTATCCCACTTCTCGGACCAGGTTCCCCGTCGCTGTATTCTTTCATCCAAATGGTAGTTCATCTTATGCTTTCATCCCTTCCTTATAGTGCGAGTTCAAAAAGTCGGGTTTGCAGGCAGCTGCTCGTATCCGTCAATGATCAGTTCGAGTTCTCCGGTCACCGAATCGATCAGCATTCCGTGCACGGGGATATCCGCAGGCAGAAGAGGATGCCTTTTGACAAGATTGACCGTTTGAACAACCCCTTCCTTCTCGTTATCGAACCCTCTCAGCCATTTCTTGAGCTTGATTCCGGAGTTCTCCAATGTATTCAGCACATCATCACTGATGCCCCGCTCGCGGATAGAGCCAATGACCCGGTCCGAATTCAAGGCCGCCATACCGCAGCCGGTATGCCCTATAATGAAGACCTCCTCAGCATGCAGCTCATATATGGCTACGATGAGACTGCGCATAACACTCCCGAAGGGCTGGGAAATGATAGCGCCTGCGTTCTTGATTAACTTGACGTCGCCGTTGCGAAGGTCCATCGCTTTAGGCAGAAGCTCAACGAGCCGTGTATCCATGCAGGTCACGATCGCAATTTTTTTCTCAGGAAATTTATCTGTCAAATACTTCTCGTATTCCTTGCCTTCAACAAATTTGCGGTTGAAATCGAGGATCGAATAAAGCTGGTTCATCTGACCTGCCTCCTTTTATTAGCTTATTTTCTATCTTAAAATTTGATTATACGGATTGTTAAAAGTATCATCAAGAGTAGCAATAAAATAATTTTAACCTGTAAAGGTGGGAGATGTCATGAAGCAGGAAACGGCCAAGAAGTGGGAGCTATTTCGGACACTTCTACAGAAGATTAGCGCATATGAGGAAGCGGTAGCCCTGATGAACTGGGATCTACGTACGGGAGCGCCGCGCAAAGGAGCGGAAACCCGGGCAGCCACGATCGGCCTATTATCGACGGAAGCCTTTAAGCTGCAAACCTCGGCTGAGATGGGGGAATACCTTTCTTATCTCAATCATGCCACCGTTCTGGGCGAACTGGATGATGTTCAGCGGCGCATGGTTCTGGAAGTGCAGGAGGATTATGATCGCAGCATCAAGATTCCCGCTCAGAAATTCCAGGAGTATACGGAATTGACGGCTCATGCGGAGACGCTGTGGGAGGATTTTAAGGAAAATAATGATTTCGCCGGATTTGAGCCTTACTTAACACAGATTGTGGATAAGACGCAGGAGTTTATCGATTACTGGGGGCCGCGAGCGACCCGCTACGATACCTTGCTGCATATGTATGAACCCGATTTGACGGTGGAGAAGGTGGATCAGGTCTTTGGCCAACTGCGGGCTCGCCTGGTTCCACTGGTGGAAGCCGTCACGGCTGCCAAGAACAAGCCGGAGGCTCCATTCCTGAACCAGTTGTTCGACAAGGATCAGCAGGAGAAGTTTAGCCGCTTCCTGCTGGAGCAGATCGGTTATGATTTTGAAGCAGGACGAATCGACGAGACCGTTCATCCGTTTGAGACAACTATAAATCATGGAGATGTGCGCATCACAACCAACTATAAGCAGGATGATGTAACCAGTGCGATCTTTAGCTCTCTGCATGAAGGGGGACATGCTTTGTATGAGCAGAACGTGGCTGAAGAATTGGCGGGCTCGCCGCTCGGCCAAGGGACATCTATGGGGATTCACGAATCGCAATCCCGCTTCTGGGAGAATGTGATCGGACGCAGCTTGCCTTTCTGGCAGCGGTATTTTGGCGACCTGCAGCAGCATTTCCCGGCCGAGCTGAAGGATGTGACTGCGGAGAGGTTCTATCAGGGGGCCAACCTTGTAAAAAACTCGTTGATTCGTATTGATGCGGACGAGCTTACCTACAACCTGCATATCATTATTCGCTATGAAATTGAGAAGATGCTGTTCAATGAGGGCTTGGCCGTCAGCAAGCTGCCTGAGGTATGGAATGAGAAATACAAATCCTACCTCGGTCTGACTCCGCCAAGTGATGGACTTGGTGTGCTTCAGGACGTGCACTGGTCCGGCGGGTTGTTCGGCTATTTCCCTTCCTATGCGCTGGGCAATATGTACGCTGCACAGATTACACATACCTTGCGCAAGGAACTGCCACAGTTTGAAGGCTTTATTGCGGAAGGCAACTTCCAGCCGATCAAGGAATGGCTGACGGACAAGATTTATAAGTACGGGAAGAGCCGCAAGCCGTCGGAGATTATTCTGGCTGTAACTGGTGAAGAGCTGAACCCGGATTATCTGGCCGATTATCTGGAAGAAAAATTCAAAGCGATTTATGGAATTTAAAAGTAACTAGCCGAGTTAATGCGCTGGTTGATCTGGAGACCAGCCTGACGACAAAGCCGCTGCCGAAATGGAGAAATCCGCTTCGGCAGCGGCTTTTTGCTGTAATTTGGAGCCAAGCGCCCAGCCTTAACCTTTTGCCTAGCTTATGCATATTATTTAGTATGTTCTGGTCTGTGCCGATGAAGGCTTGGCTAGGAGACGGCTAATTTGGAAGGAGAGGTGAACGGTATGAGCAAAGGCCATGCTGGATTATGGCTTGCCCTAGTCATGCTCCTGACCACTGCCTTGAGCGGTTGTGGAGATCAGGGTCAAGCGACCAAGATAAAAATAGGGGAAGTGACCCGTTCGGTGTTCTATGCGCCCCAATATGTAGCTTTAACCCAAGGCTTTTTTGCCGAAGAGGGGCTTGATGTTGAACTGCAAACTACGGCTGGTGGGGATAAAACGATGACCGCACTGCTGTCAGGAGCCATCGATGTGGCGCTGGTTGGGGCGGAAACGTCCATTTATGTGTACCAGCAGGGCTCCGAGGACCCGGTCATTAATTTCGCTCAGCTGACGCAAACGGACGGTACCTTTCTGGTGTCACGGGAAGAGATTAGCGATTTTGATTGGGAGATGCTGAAGGGAAGCACCTTTCTGGGACAGCGGAAGGGGGGCATGCCGCAAATGGCCGGCGAGTTCACTTTACGGAAGCATGGAATTGATCCGCATGAGGATCTGAATCTGATTCAAAATATCGACTTTGCCAATATTACGGCAGCATTTGTCTCCGGTACGGGGCAGTTCGTTCAGTTATTTGAACCCCAGGCTTCTATCATCGAGCGGGAGGGGAAAGGAAAGGTCATTGCCTCCTTCGGCACGGAAAGCGGGCAATTGCCGTACACAGTGTTTATGACGCGCCAAAGTTACATTGATGAACATGCCGATTCGGTCCAGCGCTTCACAAATGCCATTCATAAGGCGCAGCGCTGGGTGCAGTCCCACACACCGGAGGAAGTCGCAGAGGTAGTCGCCCCTTATTTCAAAGATACCGATATGGATATCTTGGCCAGCTCGATTCAGCGCTATCTCGAACAGGGAACCTATGCCACGACTCCGGCTTTGGAAGAGGAAGCCTGGAACAACCTGCTGGATGTGATGGAAGGGGCCGGCGAGTTAAATGAGCGAGTAGATGCCAAAAAGCTAGTGGACAATACGTTTGCGGAGAAGGCCGTAGAAGCGGCTAAATAAACAACGGCCCAGGAAGCAGCGTATTCATCAACGATACGGAAAGGGGACGTGAGCCTTTGATGCCTTCTGTCGTGGAATTAAAGCATTTGGATTTGGTCTACGTCACGGACCGGGAAGCCGTACTTGCTCTGCAAGGGATGAGTCTGGCGGTGCAAGCAGGTGAGATGATCAGCCTGGTTGGCCCCAGCGGCTGCGGGAAGACGACGCTGCTGTCCGTCATGGCGGGCCTGCTTCCTCCGTCGCGCGGCGAAATGCTGCTGCATGGCCAGCCTGTGAACGGGCCGTCTCCGAAGGTGGGTTATATGCTCCAGCAGGATTATTTGTTTCCTTGGCGCACCATTCTGGATAATGCGGTGCTGGGGTTGGAACTGACAGGTCGCCTGACGCCGGAGAGCAGGAAGCAGGCTCGGGAATTACTGGCCGAGATGGGGCTTGGGGATACGGCGGAGCTGTATCCCCATCAGCTCTCCGGGGGTATGCGGCAGCGGGTCGCGCTGGTGCGGACGCTAGCAACCGACCCTGAGCTGCTATTGCTCGATGAGCCTTTTTCGGCTCTGGATTACCAAACCAAGCTTCAGCTTGAGGATCTGGTGTGGGGAACGCTTAAGCAACGTCACAAGACAGGCGTTCTGGTCACCCATGATCTCTCCGAAGCGATTGCGGTCAGCGACCGGGTCATTGTGCTCGCTGCCAATCCAGGCCGCATTCGCAGCACATATATCATCCCCGAGTCGATTCGGCAGGCTACACCCTTCTACGCCCGCGATGCGGAAGGGTTCAATGAGCTATTTCATGAAATCTGGCGCGATCTTGAGAGTGCCGAAAGAGGGGGGGCCTAGCATTGGAAGCCTGGCTGGAGGAGAAATGGGCAGAGCACCGCAAGCGAAAGCGGAGGATGAACCGCTGGGTGTTTGGGGTGCAAGCCATGTTGTTAGCAGCCTTTATCCTGTTATGGGAGCTGGCCGGACGTATGAGATGGATCGATGTCCTGATATTCAGCTATCCCTCCAAGGTGGGCGGGCAGATCATCAAGGATATGGTAAACGGGGAGCTATGGCCTCATCTGGCAATGACGGTGGGCGAAACGGCTGTAGGTTTCTTGCTGGGCACCCTGCTCGGCACATTGCTGGCTGTATTAATCTGGTGGTCTCCCTTCTTGTCCAAGGTGCTTGACCCTTATATGGTTGTATTCAACAGTATGCCGAAGGTGGCGCTGGGACCGATCTTTATCGTATTATTTGGCGCCGGGTTTACCGCTATTGTAATAACGACATTGTCTATTACCGTGATTGTGACCACCCTGGTTGTGTTTAATAGCTTTAATGAAGTGGATTCCAATCTGGTAAAGGTCATTCGCACGTTCGGGGGCAGTCGGCGCGATGTCTTCCTGAAAGCGATCTTGCCCGCTTCTTTTCCCGCTATTGTCTCCACACTCAAGGTGAATGTAGGCATGGCCTGGGTTGGCGTTATTGTGGGAGAATTCCTCGTAGCCAAGATCGGGCTGGGTTATTTGATTGTGTACGGCTTTCAGGTATTCAACTTTACGCTAGTGCTGTCAAGTCTGGTCATTATCGCCATCGTTGCCACGGCCATGTATCAGATGGTTGTCTATATTGAACGCAAGCTAATCAAGGAGCGGTGACGCTCCTTTTTCGATATTGTTGGAAAAAGTCATCTGTGGATCACGCAGAGGACCCGGAAGCAACCTCGGCGTCGAATCTTGGATTTTTTAGATAAGGATTGTCCGAATGTGCAAAATAAAGTAGGATATTGCCATACTATAGTGTTTGTTCATCCGATGCGGGAAAAGGTGGTTTCTATGGGATTTCGAGTCATCAAAACAGCAATAGCCACACTGATGGCGATTTTTATCGCTGATTTTGCGAATGTGCCTGGAGCTAATTCGGCGGGCTTGCTGGCTATTCTGGGCGTGGATGTAACGCGCAAGCGGAGTCTGAAATCCATCGGGGCGCGCTTCTTCGCTTCACTGCTAGGTCTGCTGCTGGCTTTCGGCATTTTCTACGTTTTGGGCTTTCATATCTGGGTGTTGGCCATCTACATCCTGATCGCCTTTCCGCTCATTACCCGGGCTGGCTTCAAGGAAGGCATTGTAACCAGTTCGGTAGTGGTGTTCCGCGTGTTCGGTGGCGAGGAGATATCCTGGCATGTCCTGCTGACGCAAACGGAACTACTTATCATCGGTCTCGGCTCGGCAATGGTCGTTAACTTTCTGTATATGCCTAAGACGGAGGACAAGCTCATGGACCTGCGTCGCAGGGTGGATGGCTTGTTTTCCATTATCTTTCAGGAAATTGCGGAGACGCTGCGAGACCCGAAGCATATCTGGGACGGGAAGGAATTAACAAATGCCGGTAGATTGGTTGAGGAAGGGGTAACGACGGCGGGGCGCGCGCTGGAGAATCAGATGATTACCCCAAACGAGGCTTGGACGGTGTACTTCTATATGCGTAAGCAGCAGTTGGAGCGTATTGAAGGAATGTTGGAGCTCATCTCCCAGGTATATCAGCAAATGCCCCAGGGCGAGATTGCCGCCTTGCTGTTCGACCGACTTAGTGTGGATGTGAACGAGGAGGAGTACACCGGCATTACGGAGCAAATGCTGGATGATCTGGAGCAGAACTTTAAAATGATGGAGCTGCCGTCCACTCGTGAGGAGTTCGAGATTCGCTCGGCGATCCTCCAATTATGCCGGGAGTTGTCTTTATTTCTGGATATCTCCAAAAAAAATAAAACCCCGATTCAGCGAATTGCAGAGCAACAGGTGAAGGGGAACTGAAATAGCTTTTAAAATAGTTGTCACCCTAGACGAATGTCCTGCATACACTTTTAGTGAATGATGTATGGAGGAGGTTCTAACATGTCATTGAAATATCAAAGTAGAGAGATCATCACGAAAGCGATCTGCGGAAAAGGTCGTAAGTTCTCTACCGTAACACATACCGTGACTCCACCTCACAAACCTTCAAGCATTCTGGGGGCCTGGATTATTAACCACCAGTATGAAGCGGTTGCGGCGGGAGACGGAATTGAAGTTATTGGTACTTACGATATTAACATTTGGTATTCGTACGACAAGAACTCGCAGACCGAGGTTGCCAAGGAAACTGTATCTTATGTTGAGAATGTGCCGTTGAACTATCTGGATTCCAGACACCGTACTTCTACGGTAGAGGTGTCCGCCGAAGCTACGCAAGAGCCAAGTACCGTGGAAGCCAGTGTGTCAGGAGACGGCCGCGTTGCCATTCGGGTGGAACGCGAATTCTCGGTTGAACTGGTTGCTGAGACGAAGCTGAATGTCCTTGTAGTGCCGGGTAGCGACATTGAAGACAAGGATTACGATTTCGGCTCGGAGCTTGGGGATTACGAAGACCTGGACCCGGATCTCCTCGACGACGAATTGTGATTCGTGTCTGTGCCGGAAGTCGTAGTGGAGAAGAACCGGGTTATGCCGCTTACAGTGTAGTATATGCAGCAGGGGCGTCGTCGAAGAGGGCGGCTGCCCTCTTTTTGTGGAAAAAGCCCCCTTTTGGGCGAAAGGAGGGGTGGAGCTATGGTTAGGAAAAAATGTCTTGTGTTTAAAATCCGACTTAGCTCAGAGGCGTCTCATGCTCGTTTGCTGCAAGCGCTCGTCCGTCTTGGCGGGCCTTACCAGGTGCTGCGCAAAGCCGATGGTCTCAAGAGCTCCGGCCCACGCTGGATTTATTACGGACCCGAGGAGGCCTATTGGGGCGGGCCGGTAGAGGAGATTATTGTTAGCCGGCGCCTGGTTTTGCGCGATCCGGTGGCCTGGCGGCAGCGCCTGCAAGCCGCCGGCTTGCAGGTGGCACAGGTCCGTTCTATGCCTCAAAACGGCGGTGAAGCGTCCTTCGCGCGGCGTTATGCGGTGACGGTATTTCACCTTCGGGTACTGGAGACACGTTTGCTAGGGAATACCGGACAGACCTTGCCGCTGCCAGGGAGCGGCCCTGCTTCCGACTCCCCGCTCGGGAAGCGTCTGGAGAGCACGGCCATCCGGGCGCTTTATGCGCTTGGCCTGGATATGGGCGAGGTGATCATCTCGGCAGGTGAGGAGGGCCGATTCACCATTGACCCGTTGTCTATATCTTCGGAAATACGCAGCTCGGCGGTCGCGAACGGCCTGGCTTTGGCAATGCGTGATGAGCTTGCCGAGCAGGAGCGGCTGCTGGAGTTGTCCGGGGAACGGTTAATCGGGATGGACCCCGAATTTCTGTTGTTTAATGATACCACACGCAAGGTAATTCCAGCCTCGCGTTATTTGCAATTTCATGGAGAAGCGGGCTGCGATGTATTGCGTTATCGGGGGCGACGTTTGTTCCCACTCGCTGAACTGCGACCCCGACCGGGTCAAGAGCCCCGCGAGGTCGTCACACATTTGCTGCGAGCCTTTCGTCAGGCTCAGGCGGCGATCGATAACCGCGAACTGATCTGGCAGGCAGGAGCGATGCCGCAGCAGGGGTTTCCGCTGGGAGGCCATCTGCATTTCAGCGGCGTGTTATTGACGGCTGAGCTATTACGGACGCTCGACAACTATTTGGCCTTGCCTCTTTCTCTATTGGAGGCAGAGGGGAGCGCTCGGCGCCGTCCGAAATACGGCTTCCTTGGCGATTTTCGCCGCAAGGAATACGGCGGCTTTGAGTATCGCACCTTGCCGAGCTTCCTTGTCTCGCCGCGTATTACCAAGGGCGTGGTAGCTCTGGCCTGCCTGATTGCTGAGAATGCCAGCCAACTGCTGGCCAGACCGCTGGATCGGGAGGAGATTTTCTCGGCCTTTTATAGCGGAGACCGGCGAATGCTTCAAGCGGCGCTGCCGCGCATCATCGCGGATATTCAGGCTGCTTCGTCATATGCCGCCTATGAAAGCTATCTTGTTCCCTTCTTCAAGCTGCTGTTATCCGGCCGCACCTGGGATGAGTCTGCCGATATCCGCCGGGCCTGGAAGCTTACGGGGCCATCTCTTGCAGATGGATAGGGGCCGTAAGGCTTAGGCCCTGTTTGCCTTGGTCCCCGTTGCCTTGGTCCCCTTTGGCTCGGTCCTGATTATTAGGGGAGCTGCTACCATAAATTGCAGCAATTGCCGATTTAACAGGAAATCCTCCAGCTAAAGTTTACTAATCGATGGATTCTTGGCTTTTATAGGGAAATTGTCCATATAATACGATCGAAATCACCTGATATGGACCAAAAGTGTGGAATTATAGGGAGTTTTTCCAGCTAAACCTCGAAATTCAGCCGTTTTGTGCAAATTATAGGGAGAATTTCCCACTTGTTTGTCTCAGCCTGAAGGCTTGCTGCGTTTCCGCCGCCGACAAAATGCTGTCCCTTTGTAGGAGTACCGGTGTCTGTTTCGTAAGCGACTGCCCTGCTGAAACTGTAAAACCTCTCGTAACCGCAGCTTCCTTTCTGGTATAATAGAAATCTGTGGAAGAAAGATTAGGCAAGCCACTACAATCGGGTAAAGCTTGCCAAGGTTAGCTATTCAGCATCAAAGCTTATGCTTCAGCTGTGCTTTTTTTACAAACGCTTGAGCTGGATAAAGGTAGGGAATGAGAAGCGGATTTACACGAGCTAAACGAACTGCGTGTTTTCGCAGAAAACGACTTCGGAAGCAGGAGTACGTGAGCTGCGGGAAGGTTTCTGCAGAAAACATGCTTCGTAAGCCTACGTGAGCCACGGAAGTCCCGCCTGAGTTCAAGATTCGCCGCCGAGTAAACTTCCATGAGTATCATCGTGATCAAAATTAATCTTAGCAAGCTTCAACTAAAAGAGGACAAGGTGGAGGGGGATCATGGCTACCTACACGCCAATGATTGAACAATACTTGCGGGTCAAGGCAGAAGCGCAGGATGCGTTTCTCTTTTTCCGGCTGGGTGATTTTTACGAAATGTTTTTTGACGATGCTATTTTGGCCTCGAAGGAACTGGAAATTACATTAACCGGACGGGACGGGGGCACAAAGGAGAAAATTCCGATGTGCGGAGTTCCTTACCATTCGGCGGACAACTACATATATCGACTGATTGAGAAGGGTTACAAGGTAGCGATTTGCGAGCAACTGGAGGACCCTTCCGTCGCCAAAGGCGTCGTGAAGCGCGAAATCGTGCGAGTCATTACTCCGGGAACAATAATGGAAGGTAAAACGGTCAGCGAGCGAGTTAACAATTACATCGTATGCATTACCGAGCGTCAAGGAATAATGGCCTTGTCTGCTTGCGACCTGTCCACCGGAGAGCTGTATACGACCTCGGCGCCGTCCAGCAAGGAATGGCTGCGCGATGAGATCGGTCTGTACGATCCGGCGGAAATTATCGGCGACGCCGCGTTGCTGGACTGGGTTAGCGGACAAGCCGCTCCGCTCAGCAAGCCTGTCGTCTACACACCTTGGGCTAAAGCCAAAGCGGAGACCGGGCGCACGTTGTTTGGGGAAGCGGAATGGACTCGCCTGGAGCCGGAGCGTGGTGACAATATCGCTTTGCTTATCGGCTATTTGAGCGAAACCCAGAAGCGTTCGTTGGGACAATTGACGAAAATATCCGCCTACGAGCCCGAGCATTTTATGATTCTCGATCCCTTCACCCGGCGTAATCTGGAACTCGTAGAGACAGTCAGGGAACGCTCGAAGAAAGGCTCCTTGCTTTGGCTGCTCGACAAGACCGAAACCTCCATGGGCTCAAGACTGCTGCGACGCTGGATCGATAAGCCGTTACTGCAAAAGAGCCGCATCGAGGAACGGCTGGAGGCGGTGGGTCATTTGCATGGCGCGTTTATTTTGCGAGAGGATCTGCGCAGCTCCTTGCAGGAAATCTATGATTTGGAACGGCTGGTCGGGCGCGTCGCTTTCGGAAATGCCAACGGCAGGGATATGGTTGCCCTGAAGACCTCCCTGCGGCAAGTACCGCAAATCAAAGAGCTGTGCGCTAGCTCGGGATCGATCACGCTCCGCGAAATCGCTGCTTCAATGGATGAGGGCAAGGATCTGGCGGACATGATTGATGCGGCGGTTGCCGACGATCCTCCTGTATCGGTACGAGACGGCGGCATCATCAAACCCGGTTACCATGCTCGATTGGACGAGCTGCGGGAAGCGGGAGTGAACGGCAAGCGCTGGATCGCGGAGTTGGAAGCGGCGGAGCGGCAAGCTACCGGGATCAAATCCCTGAAAATCGGCTATAACAAAGTATTTGGTTACTATATTGAGGTTACCCGGGCGAATCTGGCTTCTTTGCCGGAAGGACGGTATGAAAGAAAGCAGACGCTGGCCAATGCGGAGCGGTTCGTTACCCCTGAGCTGAAAGAGAAGGAAGCGCTGATTCTGGAGGCCGAGGAAAAAATGGTCGACCTTGAATATGCGCTGTTTAACGAGCTGCGCGAGCAGGTTGCTGGCAATATCCCGCGTTTGCAAAAGCTGGCAGAGCAAATCGCCGGTATTGATGTGCTGCGGTCTCTGGCAGCCGTGGCTTCGGAGAACGGCTTTGTCAAGCCGCAATTAACGGACGGCTATGATCTCATCATAGAACAAGGAAGACATCCGGTCGTGGAATCGGTTATGCAGGATTCCGCGTTTATCGCCAACGGCACGGCCTTGCGCAAGGAAGACGCCAGCATCCTGTTGATTACGGGGCCAAATATGGCGGGCAAAAGTACGTATATGCGGCAGGTAGCCCTTATTTCAATTATGGCGCAGCTCGGCAGCTTCGTTCCGGCTCATGAGGCGGAAATGCCGCTGGTGGACCGCATTTTTACACGAATTGGAGCCGCGGATGATCTGATTGGCGGCCAGAGCACCTTTATGGTAGAGATGGCTGACATTCAGCTTATGACGGAAAAGGCGACTCCGCGAAGCCTGATCATCATCGATGAGTTGGGCCGTGGCACCTCAACCAGCGAAGGGATGGCCATTGCTCAGGCGGTCATTGAATACGTGCATGATCGCATCGGTTGTAAAGCGCTCGTCTCAACCCATTTTCACGAGCTGGCCCATCTGGAGCAGAGCTTGCGAGGGTTGCGCAATTATAGCATGGCGGTGCAGGAGAGCGGTGATAAGGTGCATTTCCTGCGCAAGCTGATTCCGGGTGCTGCCGATACGAGCTACGGCATCTACTGTGCCAGATTGGCAGGTTTGCCAGACGAAATCATTGGCCGCGCCTACGGGCTGCTGCATGGTCTGGAAGATAGCGGGACCAAACCTGCCGTTATCAGAGAAGGCGCCTCTACTTATTTGCATGGGGCTGACACCAAGCAGATGAAGGCTGGCGAGCCGCTGGCTAACGGATTGGAGCAACAGCCAGGTGGTTTGGCAGGGGCAAAGCTGGCGGTGCTTGAGGCTGCTGCAAGTGAAGCTGCTGCTGAAGCAGCCTCGGAGAATGAGGAAGCCCAAGAGGTTGTCCAACTGTCAATCTTTGGCGATGAGGAACCGAAGCGGAAAGCAAAATCCGCCCCAGCCCCGGAAGACCCGGGCATGCGGCAGATCATTAATCTCATTAAAGAAATTGACTTGATGAATATGACACCGCTGCAAGCAATGCAGCTAGTCAACGATCTGAAAATGAAGGCCAGGGAGCTATAACAGGTAGTTCAAAAGTCATCTTTTGATCACAAAGGGATTCAGGAAGTGAGTTCGGCTTCGCATCTTGTCGGAAGCATCAGCTTCTGACCGTGTACCGTGAGCCGGACTTATTCGACGGGAGGGCAAGGAAATGGCAAAAATCGCAATACTGGACGAGCATATCGCCAACCAGATCGCAGCCGGGGAAGTCGTGGAGCGACCGGCTTCCGTGGTGAAGGAATTGGTGGAGAACGCCGTGGATGCGGGAGCGACGAAAGTCGAAGTTGCGGTGGATGAGGGTGGATTGCAAATGATCCGGGTAACTGATAACGGATCAGGCATCGACCCCGAGGATTGCGAGACGGCTTTCTTCCGCCATGCAACCAGCAAGATTGCCACCGGACGGGATTTGTACCAGATTCGCACGCTGGGGTTCCGGGGTGAGGCGCTGGCGAGTATTGCCGCCGTGTCCAAGGTTCGTCTTGTCTCCTCTAGCAGTGATACGGGACTTGGCCGGGTGATCGAGATTGAGGGGGGCATGCTTAAGAGACAGGATGATGAAGCCGCTCCGCAAGGGACGGATATTCAGGTAAAGGAATTATTTTACAATACTCCGGCAAGGCTGAAATATATGAGAACCATCCAGACGGAGCTTGGGCATATTTCTGATGTGATGTACCGTCAGGCGCTGGGGCATCCCGAAATTGCCTTTACGCTGCGGCATAATGGCAATACGCTGCTGCAAACTCCAGGCGGAGGCGATTTGCTTCAGGTTATTGCCGCCATTTATGGCATCAATACCTCCAAAGGGATGGTGCCGATTGAGGCGGAGGATCTGGATTATAAGCTTACGGGATTTATCGGACGTCCCGATCTGGCTCGCTCGAACCGCAATGGCATGTCCACGATTGTCAATGGTCGGTATATTCGCAATCATGGGCTGCATCAGGCCATGCTGCGGGCCTATCATACACTGCTGCCTATCAACCGTTATCCCATCGCGGTGCTCATGCTGAACATGCATCCATCACTGGTGGATGTCAATGTGCATCCGGCGAAGCTGGAGGTGCGGTTCAGCAAGGAACCAGAGCTGAACGGGTTTGTGGAAAACAGCATCCGGGCCGTGCTGTCCGGACAGGTGTTGATTCCGCAGGTGGTGCGGCAGAACATCGGCAAGGGAGGAAGTCGCTCCGTGATCCAGGAGCAATTCCACTTCTCCGCGCCGGGATCAGGCGCGGGAGATGGGGCCGCCGGGCCAGCGGCAACGGCGGCCCAGGCTGAGCGCCCGCCAAGCATTGGCGAGGCGGCGCCGGGCCCGCGTGCGGACGGCGGCGGTATGACCGCCGCCCGTCCCGCGGGCTATGGCGTTCCCGCAGCGGCCGAAGGCCTGCCACCGCTGCGGGAACGCGGCCCTGGCGGCGCCGACGCGTACGGCGCCGCACGGCCAGAGGCGACGGGCTTTGCGCCGTCGCCCGGGCCGGGTTTGGCCAAGCCGCAAGGCGGGCTTGGCCAAGGCAACGCTGCCGCCACAGCGTATGGCGGCAGCGCATCAGCGCAGCCGCCGCTGTCGCCCGCGCGGCTGCAAGAGATGCCGGAAGCGCTGTACGGCGGCTCGCCCGAGGCGGCGCCGGAGCTTCCGGCCTTTCCCGAGCTATCCTTGATCGGACAGCATCATGGCACTTACCTGATCGCCCAAAACGAGCAGGGCTTATACTTGATCGACCAACATGCTGCGCATGAGCGAGTAAATTACGAATACTACTATGAGAAGTTTGGACACCCGGCAGATGCCTCCCAGGAGCTGTTGCTGCCGATCACACTGGAATTTACGCCTTCGGACGGGGCCAAGCTGCAGGAACGCCTGCATTGGTTCGAGCAAGCAGGCGTCATTCTGGAGCATTTCGGAGGCAGCACCTTTCGAGTGGTGGCCCATCCCTATTGGTTCCCCCAAGGGGAAGAAGCCGAGATTATTGAAGAGATGGCCGAATGGGTGCTAAGCGAGCGAACGATCGATTTGTCCAAGCTGCGCGAGAAATCCTCCACCCTGGTATCCTGCAAAGCATCCATCAAGGCGAACCAGAAGCTGACGATGGAGGAGGCGGGTACGCTGATCCAGCGGCTTGCCGCCTGCAAGCAGCCATATACCTGCCCGCATGGGCGTCCGATACTTGTTTCTTTCTCTACTTATGATTTGGAAAAGCTGTTCAAACGGGTCATGTAACGATGGACTGACCGTGAAATGAAGGGATTGGGTTTGAATTATGATCATTACAACGGGCGACCACGAAACTCCCGGTACGGTACAGCGGGCGCGTGAGCTAGCGGCGCTGTCCGCCCAGCCTTATGTATCCAGAAGCCGGACGGCCCTGCCTAGGCTCGCCGAACGTTACGGCGATGGCGACATTTTGGTCATTCTGGAGCAGGGGGCCCGTCTGCATCGCGCCGGGCAGGAGCCAATGACGTTTCACCCCAGCATGGCCTTCGTGCGGGCGAAGCGGCTGCTTAAGGGCGAAGGAGATGCCATGCTGGAGGCGGCAGGCGTGATGCCCGGCGATACGGTGCTTGATGCCACAGCCGGTCTGGGCTCTGATGCCATGGTATTCTCGCTTGCGGTAGGCCAGGAAGGGCGCGTAGTAGCGCTGGAGGATTCGCTTCCGCTCTGGGCGTTATTATATGCAGGCTCACAGCGGTACATGTCCGGACTGCTTCCCTTTGACGAGGCGCTTAGACGCATTGAGGTGCGGCACGCCCACCATTTGCAGGCTTTACGGGCTATGCCTGATCATAGCGTCGATATCGTCTATTTCGATCCGATGTTCCGCAATCCAATCGCTGAATCCTCTTCTCTGTCTCCCTTGCGGTCCTTTGCCAATTCCAGCCGACTGGATGCCGAGGCGGTAAAGGAAGCCTGCCGGGTAGCACGCAAGACCGTGGTGCTCAAGGAGCAGAAGGACAGCGGCGAGTTTGATCGCCTGGGCTTTACGGCGAGCACCCGCGCCCATACTAAAATAGCTTACGGAGTGATTTCCCTTGACTCAACTTCATAAACCTAGACTCCTTGTGCTGGTCGGACCTACCGCCGTTGGCAAGACCAAGTTAAGCATTGAACTGGCCAAGTCGTTGTCCTGCGAGATTATCTCCGGTGATTCCATGCAAGTATACCGGGAGATGGATATAGGCACGGCCAAAATCAGTCAGGCGGAAATGGGCGGGGTTCCTCATCATCTTATCGATGTCCTGCGACCGGATGAGCCTTTCTCTGTCGCCATGTTTCAGGAGTGGTGCCGTCAGCTTATTCCGGAGATTACAGCTCGGGGGCATTTGCCTTTTGTTGTCGGGGGAACTGGCCTGTATGTGGAATCGGTCTGTTATGAGTTTCAATTTACCGAAGCGGGGGCGGATGAGGAATTTCGCGCCAATCAGCAGGCTTATGCCGACAGGCACGGGGCTGAGGCGTTGCATGCCAGGCTTGCGGCTGTAGACCCGAAGTCGGCGACCCGGCTTCATCCCAACGATGTGCGGCGTGTTATTCGCGCACTGGAAATCTACCATCTGACAGGCGGTACTCTATCGTCTCAATTAGAAGGACAAAACAAGCAATCCCCCTACGAGCTGTGCATCATTGGTTTGACAATGGACCGTCAAATGCTTTATAACCGTATTGAACAGCGAATTGACGAGATGCTGCGGTTGGGGCTGGTCCATGAGGTACGTGGATTGCTTGATAAAGGGTATACCCGCGAACTGGTCTCGATGCAGGGACTCGGCTATAAGGAAATCATCGAGCATTTGGAGGACGGCCTGCCACTTGAGCTGGCTGTGGAGAAATTGAAGCGCGACACCCGCCGTTTTGCCAAAAGACAGCTATCCTGGTTCCGCCATATGAAGGAGATTGCCTGGATTGACGTTGGTGACGGTAAAAATTTTTCCGGGATTTTAGCGGAGGCCCATGCTATAATAGCAGGAAAGTTTCCCGCTGATCTTGAATATAATTCAAAACACTAATTGATTCCTATTGGGGGTACGGCTATGAACAAGACCATCAACATCCAGGATACATTTCTAAATCAACTACGCAAAGAGAGCATTCCGGTCACCGTATTTTTGACAAATGGCTTCCAGATCAGAGGGACAATCAAGGCATTTGACAATTTTACAATCGTGATTGATAGCGATGGACGCCAGCAAATGGTGTACAAGCACGCCATCTCGACCTTCCAGCCGCAGCGGAATGTATCGCTGATGCAGGAGCCGCCAAGCGAGGATTAAGCAGAGCTGAAACTTTTTTGATTTCAATACGTTAAAAGTATAGGGATAGGGAGGAACAACCTGATTCGGGTTGTTCTTTTCTTTCCGCGCACCTGAATAAGCATTAGCCTTTAAGTGAGGTTGCTATGTTGCCTTATCCAGGCAGCAATCTCTTTTTAGTGTGTGTTCAAAAAGTCCGGTTTTCAGCACCAAGCTTATGCTTTCGCTGTGCGTTTACTCATAACGCCTGACAGATTGAATGAAGCTAGGGACTGGATAGCGGAGCGATAACTTTTTGAACTACCTCTTTTAGGCAGATTGGCAGGAAGGGAGTCAGAAACATGTCTAGGAAAGGTCCTTCAAGACTGCAAAGAAGTAGTCAAACCGAGAAAAAGCCAAGTTCGCCAAAGGCGAAGAGAAAAAGAAGGCTGTCGGTTAGAAAGGTATTATGGACTTCGTTTTTTACCGTTGCGTTTGCCATATTTTGTGCGATTGCCGGTTACATGTATATTACAGTCAGCGGCGAGAAGATTTTGTTGGAGAACCAGGATAAATTGACGGTATATGAAACAACCAAGGTTTATGATCGTACCGGTGTCCTGATGGGACAGCTCTCGATTGACAAAAGTGAGCCTGTGGAGCATGAGCAAATTCCTGAACTACTGCGGGAAGCGTTTGTTGCTACGGAGGATCGGCGGTTCTTCGAGCACAACGGGGTGGATCTGTGGTCCATCGGACGTGCAGCAGTCAAGGATATCGTGGCCCGCTCGCTGGTAGAAGGCGGCAGTACAATTACCCAGCAGCTTGCGAAGAACATCTTCTTGAGTGCTGATAAAACGTTCTTCCGCAAAGCGACGGAAATGTCGATTGCGATGGCTCTCGAACGGCATGAGACGAAAGAGGACATTCTCACGATGTACCTTAATCGCATTAACTTTGGGGGAACCGTTTATGGCATTAAGGCTGCCTCGATTCGTTATTTTGGCAAGAGCGATCTAAATAAACTGGAATTATGGGAAATGGCGACGCTCGCAGCGATGCCGAAGGCCCCTTCACGCTACAATCCGCTCAAGAATCCGGATTTATCCAAGGAACGGCGTGCCGTGGTGCTTGAGCTGATGTATCAGGAGGGCTATATTACCGCTGAGGAGCGGGACCATGCCAAGGCCGTAGACTACAATTACGAGCCTCCGGCAAGAAACCAAAGCTATCTTGCGTTCATAGATTATGTTGTCGAGGAAGCGGAAAAGAAATTTGGCCTGACGGAAGATGAGTTGAACCGTGGCGGCTACAAAATTTATACAACGATGGATGCCCAGGCGCAAAAGGCGCTGGAGAAGGCATTTGATAATGATGATTTCTTCGAGAAGAGCAAGGACGAGCAGCAGGTGCAGGCGTCTATGGTCATTATGAACCATGAGAACGGCAGCCTGGTCGCCCTGCTTGGCGGGCGCGACTATCAGCGTAAAGGCTTTAGCCGTCTGGACAGCCGCCGTCAGCCAGGCTCGGCGTTCAAGCCGATCGTATCCTATGCGCCGGCACTGGAATCAGGCAAGTTTACGCCAAATTCGCAGATTAGCAACGAGAAGCAGTGCTTTGGCGACTATTGTCCGAAGAACCTGCATGGCTATTCCAAGACCATTAATTTGACAACCGCATTAACCAAATCGGAAAATATTCCGGCGGTGTGGTTGTTGAATGAAGTGGGTGTTGGCACCGGTGTGAAATATGCCAAAGAGATGGGTATTACCATGGATAAGGACGACCGCAATCTGGCGATTGCACTTGGTGGCTTGACCCATGGTACCAATACGCTTGAAATGGCGGGAGCCTTTAGCGTTTTTGCTAATGGCGGCTCCTATAACCCGCCGTATTCCATCAAGACAATTGTTGACCACAATGGGGTGGAGAAATACAAATACAATGCGCCAAAGCCAAAGCGCGTGCTTAGTGAGCAGACCGCTTACTACATGACTTCAATGATGCAAAACGTGGTCAACGATGGGACGGGGAAACGCGCAAGGCTGGACCGTCCGGTTGCCGGTAAGACGGGAACAACTCAGCACGGTATTCCAGGGCTGAAGAGCAGCAAAAACCGTGATGTCTGGTTCGTCGGATACACGCCGGAATGGACCGGTGCGGTATGGATGGGTTACGATACAGCGGATAAGAACCATTTGCTGAACGGTAGCAGCGGTCAGACAGCAGCCCTGTTCGCTGCCGTAATGAATGAAGCGCTGAAGGGAGTGCCACAGAAGTCATTTCCGATTCCCGATAACTTGCAGCCGGTCAAAGAGGAAGAACCGGAATCGACGGCTCCTACAGGCTTAAGTGCTTCCTATAATGTGGATACGGGTGTAGTATCGCTGAGTTGGAATCCTGTGGAACAGGCGGATGTCGTATACCACATCTACCGTCGCGAGGCTACTGAGGAGCAATTCAGCCCGATTATGGATTCCGTTACGACAGAAGCCGAGGATATTAGCGTTACCTCGGGCACAGGGTATGTTTATTATGTGACAGCTTACGATCCTGTCAATGCTGTGGAGAGTGAGCCGTCGAATCTTGCTCAGGTATTGATTGAAGCCGAAGTTCCTCCAGATGGTGAAGAACAGACTGATCCGGGACTGGAGCTTCCGGAAACTCCAGAAATTCCGGAATTTCCTGATTACCCTGGAGCGGAAGATGGGGGTCAGAATAATGGCAGCGGCAACCATGGCACCCCTCCGGGAAATGGAGAAAATCAGGGCGGCCCGGGTGGTGACGGTCAGGGAGACATGAACCATGGCGGCAACAGCAATGGCAACGAGGGTCAAGGGAACGGGTCTGGGAACGGAGCCGTGAACGATGAATCCGAGCCAATGGATGGGGACGATGGGGGAAGCGCGCCTCCCCCTGAAGGAGAAGGGGATGGAGGCAGCAATCAGGGCGAGGTTCTGAATATGCCTGCCGGAAATGGCGGCTAACCCCCTGGCTTTACAGGCAAGGTGAACAAGTTGCCATTTGTGCTGAAGTGAGATAAAGCTGTGAAAACGAGACCCCTGGGAGCACGTAAGGTGCAGCCAGGGGTCTTTTTGCTGCAAAATGGGGCAGAAAATGTTTTTTGTGACTCTTTTTTAAATATGGTAAGCTGATATTACACTGTGTTGAAAGGGTAATATGTATGAAGCGAAAATTCGGAGACCGCGCAAATTGGCGCCGTGTGACCCAGCGTCAATTCAAGTCCAGATATGTGGAGAGCGGCATTTTTACGGGTTACGTGACGTTGTACAGCATCACCGCCTTGCGTGATCCGTTATGGAAGACATACGGAGGACATACGTTTCGTATAGCAGACAAGGGCTTTACCTGGTTGCAATATTATCCTAAAGGCGAGCATTTTATCGTTACAGCTATGTTTGACGATCATGGAGATATTGTAGAATGGTATATCGATATCTGCAAGACGCAAGGGATTACGGATCAAGGTGTTCCTTGGTTTGATGACCTGTACCTGGACATTGTGGTCCTGAAGAATCGGGAGACCTTCCTGCTGGATGAAGACGAACTGGATGAGGCGCTGACCAAGGGACAGATTACCGTCAAGGATTATGATCTGGCCACAGAGACTGCGGAGCGGTTGCTTCATGCCATTAAAGGTCAGCGTTTTCCGTATTTTGACCTGTCAATGGAGCATTATCGCAGCGGCTTTATGACTTCGGAGCCTTTTGAACCGGAAGGAAGTCTATGATGTGGAGACGACGGCGCAGCATGGAATATTCCATGGTTTCCACCGTAAGACGAGGAGGCAGCAAGCGTAAACGTCTGCTTCGCTTTGGATGGCTCATAGCGGTGCTTGGCATCTGCTGGCTGCTGTTTGTATTGGCGCAAATCGGTAGTATTGAACGCAATGCAGCCGCGATTACGCAGTCTGCCGAACCAGTGGATGTTGGTATTGTGCTTGGAGCATCGTTGTGGGGAGATGTGCCCAGCCCGGGCTTGAAGGAGCGCCTGGACCAAAGTTTGAGGGATTACGAGGCAGGCCGATTTGAATTATTCGTGTTGACGGGGGGTCTGGATACCCCTGAATCCAACGTCACAGAGGCGGAGGGGATGGCCAATTACCTGGAGCAGCATGGAGTGCCAAGAGAGAAGATGCTGCTTGAGAACGAGGCTACCAGTACCTATGAGAACCTTAAATTTAGTCAGGAAATAATGAAGGAACAAGGCTTATCATCCGCGTTGATCATCACGCATACTTTTCACGGGAATCGGGCGCTGGAAATAGCCAAAGCGTTGGATTACACCAATCCGAAGCTGTCTGTCATCAAGTCCAAGGTGTTAAAACCGTTCCCTAACACTTTCCGTGAGGTGCTGGCCTATTCAAAGTGGAAGCTGGATCAACTGGCGCTGGCGATTGGCCTGAAATAGCAAAACTTCTAATAACGGACAGGGAGAGAGAATACATTTAAAAGTGTGCTGCTTAAGCAGGAGCATATCGTGAATTTATTCAGCCCTACCCTTATAAAGAGGTGATTACCTATGTCTGGGCGTGTTATGGCCAGAAGCGGCTCCCCTGAGGAGAGACCTTCCCGGCAGATCAATGTCATCTTGCGCAGCAGCGAACCGCCGGTCGTTTCCCAAGCTGTACCTGATAGCGAACCACAGTCTGCTGCAAAGCCCTCACCGCAACAGGGCCTTTTTGCAGAAATTCAAAAAGAACTGGATCACCTGATTGGCTTGGATCATATTAAAGAGCTGATGTATGAAATTTACGCCTTGCTACAAATTGCATCGATGCGCTCTGAGGCGGGACTGCTGTCCGGGACGCAGGTTTATCATATGGTATTCAAGGGAAATCCGGGAACGGGTAAAACTACGGTAGCGCGCATTGTCGCCAAAATGTTTCAACGTCTGGGAGTACTCAGCAAAGGCCATTTGATCGAGGTGGAACGAGCTGATCTGGTGGGTGAATATATCGGTCATACGGCGCAGAAGACACGCGATTTGGTGAAGAAGGCGCTGGGTGGTATATTGTTTATTGACGAAGCTTACAGCTTGGCTCGCGGCGGGGAGAAGGATTTCGGCAAGGAAGCGATCGATACTCTAGTCAAGGCGATGGAGGATCACAAGAATCAATTCATTCTGATTCTGGCCGGCTATTCCGATGAGATGGACTTTTTTTTGGCTACTAATCCAGGCTTGCCTTCCCGCTTTCCGATTCAGATGGATTTTCCCGATTATACCATTGATCAGCTTATCCAAATTGCCGAGGGCATGGCCAAGGAACGCGACTATATTCTAATGCCGCAAGCCATACTCAAGCTGAAGCAGCATCTGCTGCGGGAGAAGTGTGAAAGCGAGCAAATATTCAGCAATGCCCGCTATGTTCGCAATGTTATTGAGCGTTCTGTGCGGCAGCAAGCGGTACGGCTGTTGAACCAGTATGCCGGTGGCTCGCCGGGAAGGCTGGAGCTGATGACAATTCGTACCGAGGACATGAAGCTGGACAAAAAGAGTGCATCAACGAACCCAATAGGGTGAACGGATTATAACAACAGGAACGAACCGGTTAAGGGAGAGGTAACTTAAGCATGGCAGTATTTGCAGAAGAAATCGTACATTGGTTGGAAGCCGCAGAACGGCAGGTAGAAGAACGTTTTCGAGATATTGACCGGATCGTCGATCAGAATCAATGGAAAGTCATCGAGGCATTCCAGCGCCATCAGGTTAGCGATTATCATTTTGCAGGCTCTACCGGGTATGCCTATAATGATCGCGGACGTGAGGTGCTGGATCTGGTCTATGCGGACGTGTTCGGCGCCCAGGCGGCCCTGGTCCGGCCGCATTTTGCCTCTGGAACACATACGATTGCCACCGCATTGTTTGGTGTGTTGCGTCCTGGAGATGAATTGCTTTATATTACAGGACGTCCGTATGATACCTTGCATAAGGTGATAGGAGAACCCGGGGATGGCAGCGGCTCGCTTCAGGATTTCGGTATTGCCTATGGCGAGACCGCCTTATTGCCCAGTGGAGGAGTAGATTGGGATGCCGTGCAAGCGAAAATGACCGAACGGACCAAGGTTATCGGCATTCAGCGGTCCCGGGGATATGACTGGCGCGACTCCTTTACGGTAGCTCAGATTGGTGACATGGTGGAGCGTGTAAAGGCTATCAAATCCGATGTGATTGTATTTGTTGACAACTGCTACGGTGAATTTACGGAAAAGCAGGAGCCCACACAGGTTGGAGTCGATTTGCTGGCCGGATCTCTCATCAAGAACCCAGGCGGAGGTCTGGCGGAGACCGGGGGATACATATGTGGCCGATCTGAGTTGGTACAGCTTGCCGCCTATCGCTTGACGGCACCGGGAATCGGCGGAGAGGTAGGAGCGATGCTGGGGGCCACACGCGGAATCTATCAGGGATTATTCCTGGCTCCCACCATTGTGGGACAAGCGGTCAAAGGCAGCATTTTGGCAGCCGCATTGTTCGAGCAGGCCGGCTTCGAGAGCCGACCAGGATGGAAGGACCCGCGGACCGATCTGATTCAGGCCATTTCCTTTAGTCAACCGGAGCAACTGATTGCCTTCGTTCAAGGGATACAGCGGGCGGCAGCGGTGGACGGTCATGTTGTTCCAGAGCCATGGGACATGCCCGGGTACGAACATCCGGTGATCATGGCCGCCGGAACCTTTATCCAGGGAGGAAGTCTGGAGCTTTCGGCAGATGCTCCCATCCGTGCCCCGTATATCGCCTATATGCAAGGAGGATTAACCTATTCACATGTCAAATTTGGCCTGCTCACTGCGCTGCAGACTATGAAGGATCGCAACTTGTTGTAAGTTATCCTAACACATCTATTGACATGTTAGGATAACTGACATATGATAGGTTCATGATAACTTAACTGGAAGGTTGATAGCGATGAGTGAGGAAATTCGCAGAAATATGGCCTTGTTTCCTATTGGCATTGTGATGAAGCTTACGGATTTGACCGCAAGACAAATTAGATACTATGAGCAGCATGAGCTTATCGTGCCTGCCCGCACGTCGGGAAATCAGCGGATGTTCTCCCTGAACGACGTGGAACGCTTGCTTGAAATTAAAGGACTCATCGATAAAGGTGTTAATATCGCAGGCATTAAGCAGGTGATGAACCCGATGTCCCGGGAGTCCCAGGAAGCAACTGTGATTACGAAGGATACGGAAGAGAAACGTCGGGAGATGACGGATTCGCAAATCTATCGTATGCTAAAGCAGCAATTGGTATCAGGAAGCAAGCCTGGTCAGGTGTCTCTGATCCAGGGAGAGTTGTCCCGTTTTTTCAAAAAATAATTTAAATGTTGGGAGAGGTTCGTGTGAGTTATTCGAAATACACCAAAGAAGACATTTTGCGCATTGCCAAAGAAGAAAACGTACGCTTTATCCGTTTGCAATTTACGGATTTGCTAGGGACGATTAAAAATGTCGAAATCCCGGTAAGCCAATTGGAGAAAGCTTTGGAAAATAAAATGATGTTTGACGGCTCCTCCATCGAAGGTTATGTTCGTATTGAGGAATCCGATATGTATCTTTTCCCGGATATGGATACCTGGGTTATCTTCCCTTGGGTTACTGAAGATCGTGTGGCCCGTCTGATTTGTGATGTGTACATGCCTGATGGGACGCCATTCGCTGGCGACCCGCGGGGTATTCTGAAGCGTGTCTTGAAGGAAGCCGAAGAGATGGGATATACGTCGATGAACGTAGGTCCTGAACCTGAATTCTTCCTGTTCAAGACGGATGAGAAGGGGAACCCGACAACTGAACTTAACGATCAGGGTGGCTATTTTGACCTGGCACCAACCGATTTGGGTGAGAATTGCCGTCGCGAGATCGTATTGACTCTGGAGGAAATGGGCTTTGAAATTGAGGCTTCTCACCATGAAGTAGCTCCTGGCCAACATGAGATTGACTTTAAATATGCAAGTGCAATTAAAGCTGCTGACCAAATTCAAACCTTCAAGCTGGTTGTTAAGACAGTAGCTCGCCAACATGGATTGCATGCGACCTTTATGCCTAAGCCTTTGTTTGGCGTTAACGGTTCGGGGATGCACTGTCACCAATCGTTGTTCAGAGACAATGTCAATGCTTTCTATGACGAGAGTGACAAGCTTGGTCTTAGTGAGGAAGCCCGTTATTACATGGCTGGTATCCTGAAGCATGCCCGCGCTATGGCGGCGATTACCAATCCGACTGTCAACTCTTACAAACGTCTGGTTCCTGGTTATGAAGCACCTTGCTACGTGGCCTGGTCTTCCAGCAACCGTAGCCCGATGATTCGTATTCCGGCTTCCCGCGGTCTTAGCACTCGCGTTGAGGTCCGTAATCCGGACCCGGCAGCCAACCCGTATCTGGCACTGGCTGTTATGCTCAAAGCAGGCCTTGACGGTATTCGTAGAGAGCTTCCGCTGGTTGAGCCCGTGGACCGCAACATTTACATCATGTCCGAAGAAGAACGTGTGGAGGAAGGTATTCCTAGCTTGCCATCAGATCTCAAGGAAGCACTTGGCGAAATGCTGCGCAGCGAAGTAGTTAGCGAAGCGCTTGGCGAACATGCCTTGACTCATTTCTACGAGCTGAAGGAAATTGAGTGGGATATCTTCCGTACGCAAGTGCATCAATGGGAAAGAGATCAATATATGACTTTGTATTAATTGGGGAAACCCTTGCGCCGTAAGGTGTGAGGGTTTTTTTGTATCAGAAAACCCCCAGTTCGACTGGGGGTTCAGGAAAGCTTATAGCTATGAGTAAAAATCCCTTGATTTATTATGATAAAATGATAGCCGGTCTGCCAACCGCATCATGAAATCAAGGAGGACAAGAGAAATGGATAAGAGCAGTCTAGCACATACCCGCTGGAACTGCAAATGCCATATTGTATTTGCACCAAAGTACAGACGACAAGTAATTTATGGGAAATTGAAAAGAGAAATCGGAAAAATCATACGAGAGTGAGAGAAAAGGTGTGGAGATTCATGAGGCGGAGGCATGCCCAGACCGTATACACATGCTGGTGAGTATCCCACCTAAGTTAAGTGTGTCGGAATTTATGGGATACTTGAAAGGAAAAAGTTCGCTCATGATCTTCGATAAGTTTGCCAATCTAAAGTATCGCTATGGAAATCGACAGTTTTGGTGTAGAGGATACTTTGTGGATACGGTAGGACGTAACAGGAAAGCGATAGCCGAATACATTCAGAATTAGCTAACAGAAGATAAGAACTACGAACAACTCACGATGAAAGAACTGTTCAACCCGTTTACGGGTGAGTCGGTAGGAAAGGGCAAGTAAAAAAGCCCCTTAAAGGGGCATGCCCGAGACCGCTCGCGGTTGGCAGACTTTCAGTGCGCCTTCTTAGGCGCTTGCTAGTACCATGCCCTTATAGGGCTGATGGAAGCCACCGGCTTAGCCGGTGGTTATGACTATATTCCCGTGCTATTTGGAAATAAAATAACGAAAAATTGTGTGTAAATAAAAAGTCGGTACGAAAGAAATTAATCAACAATTACATAAGGTGATGAAAAAATGGAAAAATTCAAAAATATTGAGGATTTTCTAAAGAAAAAATATAATATAAGGCTTCTTTCTTGGAGGAGTTCTTTAAACAAACAACATGAAATGAAAGAAGATCTAAAAAAGAGGGATTTAAATGAATTAAGGACATTAAAATCGGATGCCAATGCATTAAGCGAGTGGTATAAGTCCATTAGTTATGTCTTTTCGGTTTTAAGTTTAATTATCTCACTTTTTATAAGTATTGTTACTACGTCTAATCAGAACCAATTAAATTTTAATAATGCAATAATTGATGATATTGCTCAGTTAAGATTGAAAGGAATAGAGGAAGAATGGAATGTCTCTAAAACTAAAAAATCTCAAGGTGAAGAAATTATTTTAAAGACGGCAGAACTTAAAGGTGAGGAAATATTAAGGAATTTCAGAGAAATTACAATTTTATTTTTATCATTTATGATCTTGATGGTTTTTATATCAATAGTAATTTTATATACATCGCGAAAGTATTTTTCAATCAATAACCTAATTAATGAAGTAATTGAAGAAAAAAAAGAGGAACAAAATGATTTAATGGGAAAAAGTATAAATGAAGAAAAGGAAAGAGTTAAGCTACGAAATGATTATGAAAAAGTGCGAAAAGAACGTCTTGATCAGAAATATAACAAATGAATGGATAATTTGAACTTCTAGAACCTAATGATTTTTAAAAACATAATGGTAAGGAAATAGGGCAGAAACCACGAATAATAAGGGTTTGGAGGGTAAACGAACAAAAGGGCCGGAGCTGGCCTTTTGTTCGTTTACGGAACGGATGGAGGACATCAGACTGAAGGGCAGGATTTATTGATAAGGAGGCAATACCCGGGTAGAGGGGATTCAGATGTTAAGGCATACCGATTTTTGGAGAGTCGGGGTGTATCTCCCTTCTGATTCGTTAGAAACGGCTGCGGAAAGCATGAATATATCAAGGCACATAAAGAGTATTATCCGGAAGGTATGTGTTACTGATTCCAGAGGATATACGATATACTGCTGATATGACATTACAATGACTTACAGAATTGTATGAAAACACAGGAGAAGAATCTGGAGGTATATTATGACAGGTTATCCGGTTGAATACCGATTTGAACAAGGATATTTTCTTATTCATTACTCAGCGACGAAGTACAGAGAGGGGAATATTGCTGTTGTTAAATTGTTGGATCGCCCATTTGAAAATAAAATTGAAATGTTAATGAACAGAAAGTGTTATGTTTGTCCTACTCGTGAGGAGTTCTTGGCTTTTGATCCAACGACTAATGATAAGCCGGAGCTGCTGCATGTTAGTCACTCTATGGAACGAAATGCATTTAATCGAATGTGGGATACAATGAATAGTTATTTTGACAAATAAGAGTTAGGGGTTTAAATTAATACACGGTGAAGGTGACACAGCAATTCTTCACCCCTAAACCTGAAGCACCGTTTATTTATCGTTTTTATATACCCTTGTAATTTCTCATTGAGTTAAGGAACACAATGTAAATGGATATCGGTAATTCTGCGTTCTTATCAAAACTTTATAAACCAGCATATTCAGTTTGAAGGAAATAATTAATATCCAATGTAGGTAATTTTTTAATTTCTGAAAATGCTAAACATTTACATGATTTATTCAAAGATGGGCAACTTATAGCCAAGGAGGTTGAAGCTATGGCGATAAGTGAATTGAAGAGGTACCAACGGCGGCGCTCCAGACTAAAGTTATGGTGGGTATCGGAACGCTCCGGCTTGGGTTGGAGTACAAGAGGACGTCGTGAAAAAACGGGGTATACGCCCCAATTGCTGGATCTCCGCTGGGAGGAATGATGTGGGGAGGACAGCCATAGGATGGGGCTAGATGAGTATGATAACAAACAGGACAAAACGGATGGATCATCACGTTTTGTCCTATTTGTCATTAATGCAAGTCGCGGAACAATCCAATGACTTTGCCCAAAATCGTAACATGCTTCAGACGAAGGGGTTCCATGGAGGAATTCTCTGGTTGGAGACGAATATGGTCCTTCTCCTTGTAAAAGGTCTTGACGGTAGCTTCATCTTCTTCTGTCATAGCTACAACGATCTCTCCGTTGTTAGCTGTTTGCTGCTGACGGACGATGACGTAATCTCCGCTATGTATACCTGCTTCAATCATGCTGTCGCCGACGACGGCAAGCATAAAGATCTCTGCACCACCTGCATAATGCTCAGGGAGTGGAAAGTAATCCTCAATATTCTCTGTGGCGGTTATCGGCATCCCGGCAGTGACCTTTCCCACAACGGGAACACGAGCTACGCTATGAGAGAACAAGTTATAATTCTCCGAGTCCTCCTGACCTAGAAGCTCAATGGCCCGAGGCTTCGTTGGATCGCGCCGAATAAAGCCCTTCTTCTCCAACCGATCCAGATGTCCATGAACAGTAGAACTGGAGGCCAGTCCAACGGCTTCACCGATCTCACGTACGGAAGGAGGATATCCCTTAGCCCGCACTTCATTTCTTATAAACTCAAGAATAGCCTGCTGACGGCTTGATACCTTTGACATTTTCGGATCAACCCCATTTAGTAATGTTTGGGAAAATTATAACATAGAACTTCCGTTCGTACAAACAT
This sequence comes from Paenibacillus sanguinis 2301083 = DSM 16941, assembly GCF_000374825.1. GTDB lineage: Bacteria > Bacillota > Bacilli > Paenibacillales > Paenibacillaceae > Fontibacillus > Fontibacillus sanguinis. The sequence goes on along the minus strand of NZ_KB895385.1, from coordinate 79,852 downwards.
TAGTTCTAATTATGAGGCGAAAATAAAAAAGAACAAATGTTCGTAAAAAGATATTGAATCAAACAAATGTTCGTGATATATTCAAAGCATGAAATGAGAACATTTGTTTGGGGGTATGATTTTTATGTTGAAATATAGTTCTTATCGGAGTATCTACGAGCAACCCTCTTTACGTCGTCCCGTGGTTGAGCGAGTTTTACATAAGAGCACCTGGCCTAATCTCCGGTTTTTTCAAATGATTACTTTATTGGTTGTTTTGGTTGTCACTTGCACCGGCGTCGTAACGGCTTTAGCCGCTTCATCGGACGACAAGTCGATAGAGACAGAGCTTGCCCAAGTGGTTGTGATGTCGGGAGACACGTTATGGGAGATAGCTGTAGCTCATAAACCGGCAAATCAGGATACGCGTATTTATGTAGAGAAGCTGAAGCGGGCAAATGGTCTGGAGACCAGTAAAATTCAAGCAGGCGACGTTCTTTTACTTCCTACTCGATAAGATCACTTGGATGGATCAGAGGTAAGGATACAAAATGGATTTTTTTGAGAACAGACAAGTGGAGCATACATGTATTGTTTAGAGCTTGTTGGAACGAGTCTGGTGATGAACCAGCGCGCCTTGACAAGCTCTTTTTCTCATGTCAAAGTAGGAATTAATGCCCTATGTGATCTCGAAGTACCTGATTAAATTTTGGACGGTCGTAAGGGAAATATCATAAACGAATAGCAGGAGGAATTTATGGATATTGATGCCTTGGTACAACGAATCAATGAATTGGCTCGCAAGCACAAAACGGAAGGATTGACGCAGGATGAGGTGCTGGAAAGAGCCCAACTTCGGGAAACCTACCTGCAAAACGTGCGCAGGAACTTTCGGCAGCAGCTTGATTCCATTGAGATTGTAGATAAATAGGGAGGAAATGTAGATGGCTTCGTTTGACCGCAAAGTAGAGCGGAATCGAGTAAGAATGAATAAGAAGGGGAAAGGTCCGAATGTAGGACGCGGACCAAGCAATCCCAATTCCCGCAGCTCCTTGGGAGCCAATGGGGACGGGGATGTATTCAAGGGGCGCAACATTATTTTGCCTGTTGTACTGTTTTTGCTGGCCTTGATGTATGCTGTAGTGGGCTTTATGAGTGGCCCAGAGCAAGTAAGCTCGTTTTTGTATTGGACAACCATTATTTTGTATATGATACTTTCCCTTGCCCTTTATCTTCGCAAGCCATACCTGCGGATTAACAAGAGCTGGCTGTATACGTCAAAATTCAACCGCGACAAAATGCTGGACGCGGGCAACATTAGTAAAATTAAGGTTAGCGCGAACAAGATTGTGATTGAGCCGAAGACAAGAGAGCCTAAATGGGTATTTTACCGGAATCGCAACCGGTTTGATGTTGAAGCGATGGCTGCGCGACTGGAGTTATATGCCAACACACATCATGTCAAGCTTGAAAAAGAATAGTCTTCTATATAGGAGCCAGTTCCAGCTTCGTCCTGGAAGACAACTTTTTAAACAACCTCTAAAAGAAGAGAGAACCAGGGGGACACGGAAAGATGACGATCAAAGCGGTTTGTTTTGACTTGGATGACACATTGCTCTGGGATGACCGCAGTGTGAAGGAGGCCTTTGCGGCAACCTGTGAAAATGCAGTAAAGAAGGTCGGTACGGCGCTTCAAGCCGAGCAGCTTGAAGAAGCTGTTCGCCGTGAGGCAAGAGGGCTGTACGAATCCTATGAGACTTACCCGTTCACTACGATGATCGGCATAAATCCCTTTGAAGGATTATGGGCTACGTTCTCCGCGGGTGAACAGCCGGAGTTCCGCCAGTTGGAACAGCTTGCTCCTGTCTACCGTAAGGAGTCCTGGAGAAGAGGGTTGCTAGCTCTTGGGGTTGACAATGAATCGCTAGCGGAGGAATTGGCCGAACAGTTTGGTCGCGAGCGCAGATCCCGTCCTCATATCTATGAAGAAACGTTTGAGGTGTTGCAGGAGTTGAAGGGAAAGGTCAAGCTGTTGCTGCTGACGAACGGTTGTCCGGCACTCCAGCAGGAGAAGCTTGACGGGGTCCCGGAATTGGCACCTTACTTCGATGAAATCCTGATTTCTGGCAGCTTCGGGAAGGGGAAGCCGGACCCGTCTATTTTTCAGCATGCGATGGAATTATTGGACATTGATCCCCGTGAAGGATTGATGGTTGGAGACAAGCTGACGACGGACATCAAGGGAGCCCTTAGCGTTGGTATGAATGCAGTTTGGGTGAATCGCGAGCATAAATCGCGCAATGATGAGATCGTACCTGATTACGAAATTACTCGTTTAACGGAGCTATACGATATTATCGCCGGGCTAGAATAACAGACCAGCTTCCAGATACCGCATCAAAAGCATTGGCGATCGTGGAGAGGGGAATCGTTCATGAAGAGAAGCGGGTGGTTGCTGGCCGCTTTCATCTTGACGTTGACTTTGCTTGGCGGTTGTGCACGTACGGAATCGGCGGCAATGGAGAATTTCTCGCTTGTACCCATTCAGGTTCAAATTCAAGTAACGCCTGATTCAGTGCGGGTTGGAGAGACGGTGACATTCACGGCCACTGTCACCCATAATGAGGAGAGGATAAACGATGCTGATGAGGTTGCGTTTGAGTTCTGGCGTGAAGACGATACCGAAGAGGAGCACAGTCAAATTACGGTAACCTCTGCTGGAGACGGTACTTATGTGCTGGAGCAATCCTTTGATCAACCGGGAACCTACAAAGTGATCTCTCATGTGACAGCCAGGGATCAGCATTCGATGCCATCAAAATCATTTATCGTCCATTAATTCAATTCCAAAATACAACGGCGGTGCAGGAGTGATAATCCCTGCACCGCCGTTGTTGTCTACTATCTAGCTTTTCGGGGGAGGGTGGTAGTCAGGAGAAAATTACTAGCAGTAAAGCAATCAAAGCAGGTGCTCCTTGCTTCAGAATAATGGACCGCGAAGCTGTAGCCCCGCCATACAGTGCTGCAATCACGACGCACACAAGGAAGAAAATCTGGATTTGGGTCGCGAATTGTAGGTTAGGTTGAAGCAGCCCCCAGATGAGTCCTGCGGCAAGAAATCCGTTATAGAGTCCTTGATTGGCAGCCAGCGACTTGGTGGCTTGGGCAAGCTCCGGTGTGGTGCCGAAGGTTTTCATTGTACGTGGATTTGTCCATAGGAACATCTCCATTATAAGAATATAAATATGCTCGATGGCTACAAGGGCCACCATAATTGTGCTGATCAATCAGATCACCTGGCTTTCTAATGATTCAATGGCAGAGGATTTGCTATTTCATTATAATGGCTTCGGCATAAAACACAAACCGATATGGATTGACCGACAGGAACAGGCACATGGATTCTCCCGAATGGATAGGCTGTACCTCTTTTCTTCAACGCTTCATTCTGTTAAACTAAATCTTAACGTTTTACGGGAGGGACAGGATCATGAGTAAACCAAGCCTGCTTGAAAGAATAAAAGAGCGAATTCTAATCCTTGATGGTGCGATGGGCACTATGATTCAGCAGGAAAATCTGGCTCCTGCCGATTTTGGTGGAGAAGACCTGGATGGTTGCAATGAGATGCTCGTGCTCACTCGTCCGGACATTATTCGGGGAATCCATGAGAAATACCTGGCGGCTGGAGCCGACTTGATTGAGACCAATACGTTTGGCGCGGCTTCTGTCGTGCTGGCTGAATACGATATATCGGATAGAGCCCGCGAGATTAATCTGGCAGCCGCCAAGCTGGCGATTGAAGCCGCTGAAAAATATAGCACACCAGAGCATCCGCGTTATGTGGTAGGAATTTTGGGGCCAACAACCAAGACCTTGTCTGTTACCGGGGGGGTTACCTTTGACGGTCTGACAGACAGCTATGAGGAGCAGGTCGTTGCCCTGATGGATGCCGGGGTAGATGCGCTTATGCTGGAGACCTCGCAGGATACACTTAATGTGAAGGCAGGAAGCATTGCGATAACGCGGGCTTTTGCCAAGACAGGAAAGACCTTGCCGCTTATGATCTCCGGGACGATCGAGCCGATGGGAACGACGCTGGCCGGGCAAAATATTGAGGCCTTCTACATTTCCCTGGAACACCTGAAGCCCATTTCTATCGGACTTAATTGTGCAACCGGCCCGGAATTTATGCGCGATCATATTCGTACGTTGTCAAGTATCGCCAAAGCAGCGGTAAGCTGTCATCCCAATGCAGGGCTTCCCGACGAGAACGGACATTACCATGAATCACCGGATTCGCTTGCCCGCAAGATGTCGGCCTTTGCCGAGTCGGGCTGGTTGAACATTGCCGGTGGCTGCTGTGGCACAACCCCGGCCCATATCGAAGCCCTGGCTAAAACGCTGAGCAAGCATCGCCCGCGTGAATTGGCTGGGAACCATTCGCCGGCCTTATCCGGCATTGAGCCAGTATACATTGAATCGGCCAATCGTCCGTACCTTGTCGGGGAGAGAACAAATGTTCTGGGTTCGAGAAAATTCAAGCGTTTGATTGTTGAAGGTAAATATGAGGAAGCTTCTGAAATCGCCCGTGCCCAGGTCAAGAACGGCGCCCAGGTCGTTGATGTCTGCGTGCAGGACCCGGATCGTGATGAAGCTGAGGATATCAAGAAATTTCTGGAGCTGGTGGTCAAGAAGGTAAAGGTACCGCTGATGATCGACACTACCGATCCGAAGGTGCTTGATTTGGCCTTGCAATATTGCCAGGGCAAATCGATCATTAACTCCATTAATTTGGAGGATGGCGAAGAGAAGTTCGAGCAGGTAACTCCGATCCTTCATAAATACGGCGGAGCCGTCGTTGTAGGGACGATTGACGAGCGTGGACAAGCCATTACTCGGGAAGACAAACTGGAAGTAGCCAAACGCTCTCATGATCTGCTGGTGCATAAATATGGACTAAATGCTGAGGATCTGATTTTCGATCCGCTTGTTTTTCCGGTTGGGACAGGAGATGAGCAATATATCGGATCCGCCAAGGAGACGATTGAAGGCATCCGTCTGATTAAAAAGGCCATGCCGCAAGTGCATACTGTGCTGGGTATCAGCAACGTATCGTTTGGCTTGCCGGAGGCTGGCCGCGAGGTGTTGAATTCAGTATTCCTGTACGAGTGCACGAAGGCTGGGCTGGATTATGCCATCGTTAACACGGAGAAGCTGGAGCGTTATGCCAAGATCTCTGAGGAAGAACGCCGTTTGGCCGAGGAGCTGATCTATAACACCAACGATGAGACGTTAGCCGCCTTTGTCGCTGCTTTCCGGAATAAGAAGGTCGAGAAGGTTGAGAAGGCCGTGAACTTGACATTGGAAGAACGTCTGGCCTCTTATGTCGTTGAGGGCACCAAGGAAGGGCTTATCCCGGATTTGCAGGAGGCCCTGAGCCGCTATACTGCGCTGGAGGTCATTAACGGCCCGTTGATGGCCGGGATGGAAGAGGTAGGCCGCTTATTCAATAATAACGAGCTAATCGTAGCGGAGGTCCTGCAAAGCGCTGAGGTCATGAAGGCTTCGGTTGCTTTCCTGGAGCCGTTTATGGAGAAGAACGAAAGCAGTGTAAAAGGCAAAATACTGCTGGCTACGGTGAAGGGCGATGTGCATGACATCGGCAAAAATCTGGTGGAGATCATCTTGTCCAATAATGGTTACAATATCGTGAATTTGGGTATAAAAGTACCACCGGAGCGCATTATCGAGGCTTACCGGGAAGAGAAGGCGGATGCGATTGGCCTTTCCGGTTTGTTGGTGAAATCAGCTCAGCAAATGATTACAACTGCGCAGGATTTGCGCAATGCCGGCATCGATGTACCGATCATGGTGGGCGGTGCAGCATTGACACGCAAATTTACCAAGACGCGCATCCGGCCTGAATATAACGGAATGGTTGTGTATGCCAAGGATGCCATGGATGGTCTGGATCTGGCTAATAAGCTGATGGACCCGGCTATCCGTGAGCAGATGCGTCTGGAAATGGAAGCGGAGAAGGAAGCGGACCGGGTGGTTGCTGTTGCCGAGCCGCTGCCTGCATTAACCCGTGTGGAGCGCTCCAAAGTTTCAGCAGATGCCCCGGTGTATCTTCCGCCTGATTTAAATCGGCACGTCCTGCGGCAGTATCCAATTGGACATATTACCCCTTACATTAATATGCAAATGCTGCTGGGGCATCATCTTGGTTTACGTGGCTCTGTGGAGCAATTGCTGGCTGCCGGAGATGCCAAGGCCGTGCAGCTTAAGGAAACGGTAGACCAGATTTTACTGGAAGCCATAACGGACGGAATTGTGCGCACACAAGCGATGTATCGCTTCTTCCCGGCACAGTCGTCCGGCAATGACATCCTTATCTATGATCCGGCGGATACCAGCAAGGTGCTAAAGAAATTCAGCTTCCCACGGCAAAAGGTGGAGCCGTTCTTATGCTTGGCCGACTTCCTGAAGCCGGTGGACAGCGGTGTAATGGATTATGTGGGTTTCCTTGTGGTTACGGCAGGACAGGGCATACGCGAGTTATCGGAGAAGTGGAAGGAGCAGGGAGAATATCTGCGCTCCCACGTGCTGCAAGCCGTTGCTTTGGAACTTGCCGAGGCGTTGGCGGAGCGTGTCCATCATATGATGCGGGATACCTGGGGATTCCCGGATCCGGCAACCATGACGATGAAGCAGCGCCATGGCGCGCGTTATCAAGGCATTCGCGTATCCTTTGGTTATCCGGCATGTCCGGACCTGGAGGATCAGGGGCCGTTATTTGAATTAATGCAGCCACAGGATATCGGTGTCACCCTTACCGACGGCTTCATGATGGAACCGGAGGCCTCGGTCTCGGCCATGGTGTTTGCTCATCCGGAGGCTCAATACTTCAATGTAGACAAAACCTAAGCCTAAAACGCACGTCGGAAGCATAAGCTTTGGGGCTGAAAATTTTAATTTTTGAACACTTATTTTAAAGTATGCATCTTGGAAACCCTCCGAAATTCGGAGGGTTTCAGCGGTTTAATTTATCAAGCGAGAGGACGATCGGCATGGAACTTTACTTTTTAGGAACGAATGCAGGCGTTCCGTCGTTGGAGCGGAATGTGACCTCAGTGGCTTTACGCCTGCTTGAAGAAAGACGTTCCCTCTGGCTGTTCGATTGCGGCGAAGGCACGCAGCATCAAATACTGCGTTCTCCGCTCAAATTGAGCAGATTGGAACGCATCTTTATCACTCATTTGCACGGTGACCACTTATTTGGCTTGCCCGGGCTGATCTCGAGCCGTGCCTATCAAGGCGGTGATACACCGCTGGTTATATACGGACCAAAGGGCTTGAAGCAATTCGTAGATACGGTGCTTGCGCTAAGTGAATCCCGCATCAATTACAAGCTGGACATCGTGGAGCATGACGGGGGCATTATCTACGAGGATGATACCTTTCGGGTAGAGTCGGCTTTGCTGGAGCATCGCATCGATAGCTACGGCTACCGGATCATAGAGAAGGATTTGCCGGGCAAGCTAGATGCGGCTGTGTTGGCTCGGCATGGTATCCGTCCGGGGCCCTTATATGGACGACTGAAGAAGGGGGAAAATATTACGACTCCCGATGGCTCCATCCTGCAAGCCCAAGATGTGCTGGGAGCGCCCAAGGCAGGGCGGATTGTCACCGTCCTTGGAGACACTCGGCCCTGCACGGCCGTAGGGGAGCTTGCGTATAACGCAGATATGCTTGTGCATGAGTCCACTTTTTTGCAGGAGCTGGTAGAGACAGCCTATGAGTACCATCATAGTACGGCTTATCAGGCGGCACTCGCAGCCAAGGAGGCCGGTGCCAGGGGGCTGCTGCTCACTCATTTTAGCTCCCGTTACAAATCGGGTGATCAGTTGCTTCGTCTGCAGCAAGAAGCGGAGGCGGTATTCCCGGGAGCCGTATTGGCTCAGGAGCATGTGCTGTATCCCATTCTCAGACGAGTATAATTACTATTTTCCGGGAAAGCGCAGGAAATGACAGGCCGCTTCAAAGTTTGCCAGGCATAAGCTGCCTTTCCTCCAAGTGTTCGGGATAGTTCGACGAAATGCATGGTGAATGTGCATGGTTCCTGAGAAATATGGATTACCCGTCAATAAAGCGCAACGGAAAAGTTTGCCTGTTCGTATGTATACTAGGTACAATAATAGAGACATTGCATCATGGGAAGGATGAACATATTGCCACAGCTTTGGAAAGCCTTTCTGATTGATTTGGATGGTACGCTGTACCATGGGACAACGATGATACCGGAAGCGGATACCCTGATCTCTTTGCTGAGAAGCAAGGCTATTCCTTTTCTGTTCGTGACCAACAACTCCTCCCGTACCCCAGTGGAGGTGGCTGAGCATCTGCAAAGGATGGGAATTCCGGCTAGGCCGGAAGAAGTTTGCACCTCGGCAGTAGCGGCAGCGGAATATATTGCTGTGGAGATGTCGCAGCGCCGGGTAGCCGTGATCGGTGAGAACGGGTTGCGGGAAGCGGTCCGTCAAGCCGGGCTTACATTGGATGAAGAGCAGCCGGAGGTCGTGCTGCAGGGCATCGACCGGCAATTTACATATGAGACATTGACTCGTGCGGCACGCTGGATTCGCGGCGGTGCCGGGTATGTGCTGACGAATCCCGATTTGCTGCTGCCTTCGCAAGATGGCTTGATGCCTGGAGCCGGTACGCTGGGTGCGGCCATTCAGGCAGCAACAGGAGTGAAGCCTGTGATCATCGGTAAGCCTGAGGCGCCGCTAATGAATTATGCCATTGCTCGTCTTGGACTTGCGGCGGCAGAGGTGGCCGTAATCGGGGATAATATGCATACCGACATCGCCGCTGGAGTCCGTGCCGGTTGTGGTACAATTCTGGCGCTAACCGGGGTGACGACGGTTGATAATCTGCCGGACTATATCGAATCCTCCGGGGTACATCCGGATGTCGTCTGTCATACGCTGAGTGAGGTTGCAGAGCATATTAGACAGAGCAACCACTAATTACATTACTCTTATGAATGAAGGGAACGATGAACCATGCCGGAATTGCCGGAGATGGAAAATTACCGAATCCAGCTATCGCAACGAATTTTGGATACACCTATAAGCAAGGTTGTTGTTAATCGGGAGAAATCCGTTAACGTAGACACCGATATTTTTATCCGGGAGCTGACGGGGAGACAGGTTATTTTTGTTGAGCGCCGGGCGAAGCATCTGCTATTTCACCTCGATAACGGAAAAAGACTGCTGCTTCATCTGATGCTCGGCGGGTTGCTTTATCTGAGCGGGAAGGAAGACCGTCCCAATCGCACCACCCAGATTGAAATTACCTTTGGTGAGGATTTGGTGCTTTATTTTATTGGCTTGCGCCTAGGGTATCTGCATTTACATAGCGCCAAGGAGGCGGAGGATTTGCTGGCTCATTTAGGTCCGGAATTGCTGGACCGGAGGATGAACGAAGCACGGTTCACAGCCCTTCTGCGCAAACGGCGCGGCAGCCTGAAGACGACGCTGGTGAATCAGGACGTAGTAGCCGGCATCGGCAATTGCTATGCGGATGAAATCGCCTTCGCGGCCGGTCTGCTGCCGACTGTCAAGCTTCAAAGTCTGAGCGATGAAGATTTCTCCCGCTTGTACCAAGCAGTTCGTGAGGTGCTTATGGAAGCGACAGAGGCTGGCGGATATATGGAGATGCCGCTGACTCCGGATGATAAGCTGACGGGGGGAGCCAATGAGTGGTGCAGGGTATATGACCGGGAAGGAGAGACTTGCCCGCGATGCGGGGACCGCATTGTCAAAGGTGAAATGAACGGGCGCAAGGTGTTTTACAGCCCGGGCTGCCAGTATGACCGATGAACTCCAATTGGGGGGCCATGTCAGCATTCGGGACGGTTACCTCGGTGCTGCCAAATCGGCCCTTCACATGGGCGCGGGGGCCTTTCAGTTTTTCCCAAAAAATCCGCGCAGCCTGAAGCTGAAATCCTTTGACCTGCGGGACGCTGAAAATTGCCGGAGCTTCTGCTCCATGCAAGGTCTGGTCTCCGTCGCACACACACCATATCCCAGCAATCTGGCGGTCAACTCCGAGACAGAGCCGATATTATATCGCCAGATCGTGGACTCGCTGCGCAATGATCTGGACATTGCCGAGGCCTGCGGCTCAATAGGGATCGTTGTTCATTTTGGCATATTTAAGCAAGGAAACCCCTTACAAGGTTACCAAAATATTATACAATGTATAAATGATGTACTTTCTGACTGGAAAGGATCGGCAAAGCTGTTAATTGAGAACCAGGCTGGAGATCACGGCTTGATGGGGATGACGCTTGAGGAATTAGTGCAGGTACGCAAGTTATGCCGGAATCCGGAATACATTGGCTTTTGCTTTGACACGTGTCATGCGTTTGCTGCAGGAATGTGGCAGGGAGCAGCGGATAAGGGGTTTACTGACAAAGCTGAGCAGCTTGGCTATTGGGATGGCTTGTGCGTGATCCATTTGAACGATTCAAAATATCCGGTAGCTTCGCGTAAGGATCGTCATGCCCGTGTCGGTCAAGGATACATCGGGGAGGCTGGCTTCCGCCGCCTTCTGCAGATTGATGCGATCCGGAGGTTGCCGTTGATTATGGAGAGCGAAACCGGGAAAGACGGGACCTATAGAGAGGATTTGGAGCGAGTGAGGCGGTGGGTGGAAGCCTGAAGCTGAATACCGCGGGAAAGGAAGAACACTATTGATTCATGTATATATGGACGATTTTCGCAGGTGTCCGCAAGGATTTACGTTAGCGCGCACTACCGAAGAGTGTCTGGAACTGCTTCGCTTGACGGAGGTTGACATTTTATCGCTCGATTATGATATGGGCCCCGGCGAACCCACAGGAACGGAAATGGCGGCAGCCCTGGTTCGGGAGGGAAAGTTCCCGCGCGAAATTTATCTGCATACCTCCAGCATCGCGGGCAAAAAAAGCATGTACGAAATTTTATATCCTAACCTTCCGCCACAGGTGAAATTGCATAATGGGCCGATACCGTTCGAGCGGCTGGAGGAAATCGCCAGGAACTGCAAGGTGCCGCCTGAATCCAAGTGGATTTGTACGGCGAATCATGGCTTTGCTCCCTATGCGCAGGAGGAATTGCGCCGCGCCTTCGGCAGTGTAAAGAGCAAGATGCTGGTGCCTGGTGAAGTGTTTGTTGCTACATTGCAGGCTATACCGGAGGATGTCCATCATCGGCTGATCCAGGCACCACCTGTCTTTTTGCGTCATACGTTCCTTGTGGACTGGGAATGGTCTCCGCTAGAGCATGAGAGTAATGAAGAAGAAACCTGGCTTACTCCACTGCGTAAATATCTAATGGCTGATTTCCGGTTGCCAGCAGCCAAGATCGCGATACAGGCCCGAAAGTCAGAACAATCACTGTGGGCAGGCTCGGCGGCGGAGTTGAGAGATCGGTTGCAGGAGGAATTAAAAGATATAGCGGGAGCTGAGTTTGTCGTGCGAGAGGCTGATTGGATCATCTCGCTGTTTGCTTCAGGAGATCGTATATATGCAGGGGTGTCTCACCCTCAGGATAATTTGTCAGACTGGAACGGTGGAGCCGTCCGTTTCCGTAAGGAGGACGGGCAAATATCCCGTGCGAAATTCAAGCTGCTCGAGGCGGAGGTTGCCTTTGGCATTCCATTTGCTTCGTTCCATGAAGCGTTGGATATCGGCGCGGCTCCAGGGGGCTGGACTTCATTTCTACTAGAACGGGGGCTCAAAGTTACGGCAGTAGATACGGCCAAGCTGGATTCATCTTTATTGTCTTCGCCAAAGCTAACCTTCTTGCAACGGAACGCGAATAACGTAAAATTTAGAGAAAATCAATTTGATCTACTAGTCTGCGATATGAGCTGGAGCCCGAAGCTGACGGCAAGATTGGTTACAGAGCTGTTATATGCTCTGGCTCCGGGCGGAACAGTCGTTGTGACCGTCAAGCTGCTGACCAAGAAGCCGATGGCTTTGATTCAAGAGGTAACCGGGATGTTCCAGGAGGCCAGGCTACAGATTCAGCAAGCCAAACAATTGTTCCATAATCGCGATGAAATTACATTATATATGATTAAATATTAATGACATAAATTATATATTGAGATAGAGATTTTTAAAAAAGAGCTTTACATTTACTTCCTAATTGTTTTATACTGATTCCAAAATTATACATTGATCGTACAAAGGGAAAGCATCCCATGTCATTGTTTTGGCCTACTGGCCAGAGCGAGGATATGGAGGCTTTCCTTTTTTTGCGTGCGGTCGGAGAAGGAGGTTAACAGATGCGCTTCGATTCCAGGCTGGCTCCGGGGCAAGTGCTTGCCGAGCGTTACCGGGTGGAGCGATTGCTCGGGCAGGGTGGAATGAGCCGGGTCTATCTGGCAGCAGATTTGAAGCTGCGAGGCAAAGTGTGGGCTGTGAAGGAGTGCTTGACCCGTCCCGGGGAGCCCCTTCTGGTGGCGCGGGAGGCGGAGTTGCTCATTTCTCTAAACCATCACCGGTTGCCCCGAATCGTAGATTTTATGGATGCGGATCAGGATGGGTATTCGTATATCGTGATGGATTTCATAGAGGGTGTTCATTTAGATCGCTATGTAAGTGCAAAAGCTGAAAGGCTAACAGTGGAAGAATTAACCCGTTTTGGCTTACAGATGCTGGAAGGCTTGCAATACTTGCATAACCATCAGCCACCGATTGTTCACCGGGATGTAAAACCCTCCAATGTGCTGGTAGACGGCAAGGGTCAACTTCGCTTTGTGGATTTTGGCATCGCCCGTATGTTTGCGGAGAGCAAGTCGGAGGATACTGTACAGCTTGGGACGCTAGGATTTGCTGCGCCAGAGCAATATGGTGGCCGGCAAAGTGATGCCCGCGCCGATTTGTATTCACTTGGGGCTGTTCTGCTCTATTTGGGGAGTGGCTGCCGTTATAGCATTTGGTCGCAGGAGGCAGCAAGTGCATTTCGTAGCCAGGGCTACGGCCCTTTGCTTGCTATCGTAAGTCGCTTGCTTAAGCAAAATCCGGAGGACAGGTATTCATCAGCCGAGATGGTGATCACGGCATTGCAGGATGCGATACTCCATGCTTCCGATAACCTCCCGGAGATCCATAGGAGGCCAAAACAAGCAACCGCTGCTGCTCATCCGCTCAGCGGCCGCACGCTCGTCATAGCTATGCTTGGTGTATCCTCCGGAGTGGGCACGACAAGTGCAGCCATCTCACTGGCACATATGCTATCCCGGCATTTCAAGAGGGTAGCATTAGCAGAGATGGACTCCAAAGCAACGGCGTTTCAGCTTCTAGCAGGTATGAGCGAGGAAGAACGGCTATCGGCACGGCCCAGTCCGAGCAGTATGTTTCGCATCTCTCGTGTAGTCTACACCAAGCCATGCACTCGATCTGAATTTATTGAATTGTTAACTCAAGGACTGGATTGCGTGGTCTGCGATTTGGGTGCTGCACGGAGTGCCGACTTGCTGGAAGAGTTCCGGCGTGCTGACTTACCGATTGTGGTGGGGTCCGGCGCAGTATGGAGAAGCGAGGAGCTGGTACGGTTCATAGAAGGCGCAAAGGCTGTAGGGAAGCTGCCTCCGGATTTGCGATTCTGTATTCCTTTTGCAGCGCCATCGATACTTCGCCGTTTGGGCAAATTGCTGCATACCAAGCATATCTATGGACTTCCCCCGGAGTTGGATCCCTTTGAGCCGGGAGCGGATAGCTCGGCAGTATTTGAAATGATCTGTTCTGATTTGCTGCCGCGCCTTGGAGGGTCCGCAAGAACGACCTTGCAGCGCATTATGTACAGGGTCAAGTTATTGGATTAAGTAAAAACAGTAAGGAAGGGAAGCTGAGGCATGCCAAGACTTAGGCAAAAATCGAAGCAAATGCTGATCGCCGGATTTATCGGAGCTGCTGCTGTAGGTGCGATATTCATCGCATATGCTCTGATTCAGGAAAATGGAGAACGTGCAGCCAAGCAAGCATTATCACAATCATATGAAGAACAGCTTAAAGATTTGAGGGGAGTTGCCAGCAGGGAGACGGCTGAGGGTTGGGTAATCACTCGTGAAATCATAGCCGGTCATCCCATCAAGCAGGAGGATTTAAAGCGGGTAAAGCTGCCGATAGACAGTATTCCGGCCGATGTCCTGAGCGCGCAGGAGGGGGTTGCAGGCAAATATGCGAAAGTCTCCTTGCAGCCGCGTACACTATTAACGGAAACGCTGCTTTATGAGGAAGAGCCCACACCGGATGACTTGCGATGGAGAGAGATGTCCTTTGTACAGCTTCCCGGACTATTAGAGAAGAGCGACGTTGTTGATATACGGATTCAGTTCCCGACGGGTCAGGATTATATTTTGCTATCCAAGAAAAAGGTTGAAGAGCTAGCTTCGGGGACGGTCACCCTTACGATTGGAGAAGCAGAAATATTAACGCTCTCCAGTGCCATAGTAGACGCTTACTTACATAAAGCATCGATTTATGCGCTCGCTTATGTCGAGCCCTATTTACAAAAGAAGCCGGTGCCAACCTATCCGGCCAATGAGGCTGTCATGCAGCTTATCAAGAAGGACCCTAATATTGTGAAACAGGCGGAAGCGGTGCTTAGTGCCAATGCGCGGAAGGGACTGGAAAGTGATTTGCTAACGATGACGCCGCAGCATGCAGCCGAATACTCCAGCCGTCAAGCCCAATTGTCCGATTACCGGGCAAGCTCTGCTTCGTCTGACGCTTTAGCTTCACCCGGATCAGCAGGGGACAGAGGGATAGCGCCGGAGGACAGCTTCAAATTGGATACGGTGAAATAAAGGAGGGTATGACGTGAAGCGTTGGTTGTTTGTAGGCAAGAGTGATAAACGTGATCTGTTGTTGTACTTGTGCAGTGCGTTAGCAGCGACGGGTACAAAGGTATTGCTGGCGGATGGCACTGAGAATAGAAAGTATCGGTATGCGTTGGGGGGCAATGATTCCGGGCTGGCGGTGACCGAGTTCTGCGGTTTTGATGTTATTGCATGCCCGTTGACGGCCGCGCAGGCCTCTATGAAGAAGCCGGGTGGAGAAACCGCAAACGCTTATGATTATGAGCTGTATGATCTGGAGTCATTAAATGGCTTTGGACCTGAGTGGTTTGCAACCGCGGATGAGATCATATGGGTAACCTCGTATGACCGTTATGAGGTGGAGGCAAGTGCACAGTGGTTTGGTACTTTGTTACATTTATGGCCGGAGCTGCGGGGGATGACTGTTCGTCCGGTGTATATCCGTACAGTGGATTGCTACCTGAGCAGCGATTATATTATGAGCTTTATGGACGGGCTTGCACTGGAATGGCGTAAGGATGGGATCCGCATTCCCTGGAACGAGTTGAATCTGGCTGTCCAATTGGAGAACGAGCATGCAGGCCGCTTGCGTCTTTCCCATCTGTCCCGCTCCTACAAAAGAGCACTACGACAGCTATTGCATGATTTGGCTGGCTGGGAATCGACTATGGCCAAAAAAGCGCTACGTCAGGCAGAAAGGAGACAGGCATGAGCCGGCTGTTATTCTGGGACGGAGGTCAGGGCATAGCTGCTGAAATCGCCACTGCCTGCGCCATCATGCTAGGGCTGCATTATTCGCAGCGGGTGTTGCTGCTCAATCAAGGTCGGGTCTCAAGCGGGCCTGAAGAAGGACTGCGTCAAGCTGTACTGCGCCATCAGGCCGGACGAGCAAACAGGGAACTGGATGAATTCGGCATGGCTGCCTTGTTGCGTATGGCTGCCAGCGGGCGTCTCAAGCCGGGAAATATCGCAGATTACACACTCCCTCTGTTGCGGGGAAGGCTTGATTTTGCTGGGGGATTACAGCATGACGGATTAGCTCTGGCGGGGGAAGGGGAACAAGAGGTAGCGGCTCTGTTGCAAATGGCTGAGCAGGCTTATGATCTGGTCGTTCTCCATCTTCAAGGACGCCGGCGACTGAGCGAGGCTCTGCGTTCCCGACAAAAGGGGGATATTATGGTTGCGGTACTTCCGCAGCGAAGAGCACAGTTGGAAGCTTTTTTTAACGATATTGCTCCCTATCTGTCCAGGCAGCACCCAGACATTTGCGTTGCTATTTCTTCCTTTGATGCAAAATCCCATTGGAGCCTGGCCAATATTCAACGTCGCTATAAATCCGGCTTGCCCATATTTGGCATTCCGCATCAGTCGGAATTTATGGATGCCTGGAATGATCAGGACATATTGACCTTTTTCCGTAAATACCGATGGGTACCTCGGCCCAAAAATGCTCATCAGCAGCTGCTGGATCAATTTTATCGTCTTGGAGGCAAGCTGCTGGAGCTTGTGGAGGGCACCGGTCACAACGGCCCAAGGCAAGAGAAGGGGGCCTAGGCACTTGAACAAATTAACCAATGGCCTGATGATTGCGCTAATATTGCTGCTTCTGCTGCTGTATCTCTGGTTGAAGGTTCGTACCTCTCTTAACCGGACAGGACAAGAACCAGCGGAACAGGAGCCCTTTAGGATTGAAACGTTAATCAACCAGGTGAAGGAAAGCCTGCATGAGCTTAGTCGCCCGTACAGCAATGATTGGGGAATCGGTGAGGATGTCTGGAATCGAAGGGTCAAGGCAAGGACGGAGCTTCGTCAAGCTTTACGAGGCTGTACCTATGGGGATTTGCGCGATAAACGTTATGTCAAATCATTTATTCGTGACATCTTGACCGGAAGCTGCGGTATTCATGAGGGGAACATAGATGATATCATGCCCTTTCAGCGTCGTGATTTGCTGACTCCGCAGGATCGGTTCGATATTATAATGTATCTTTATCGTTTACGTTATGGCACGGAGAGCTTGCGCAGAATCATTGAAGATTATGCCCTGGATGAGCCTAAGCCCCCTAAGACGGCGAATGGCACCTCAGTTTATGAAATCAATAGAGAAGATGTGGATCGGGTGTTCTATTTGGAGTATCGTGCGCTTTCCTTTCAGGAGAAGCTCGATATCGTAGTTCAACGTGTCTATCAAGGGTACAAGGGGTTTTCAGTTGTTGATGAACTGCGAGAGATGCGGATCGATGGTGTTAGTGGAGGGGTAAGCGGGGTTTCCGGCAGCTTCGCAACCGTTGATGAGTACCCGGAGCTTTGGCAGCAGTCAGTGTCAGACTTACAGTTAGATGAAGATGGGGAACGAGTTGTCCGCTTTTGGGAAAGTGTGTGGGTTTTCTATAAGGGCAAAAGTCTGCGTCTATCATTTCTGTCCTTCGGGAGTGAAGCTGAGTTAAAGCGAGTTTGTCAAAATATCTATAAATTCAACTTGCCTGGACAACTGTCTGAAGCAAATGGATTCAAGGTTAATGAGATGAAGGATGGATCGCGGGTCGTGGTAGTAAGGCCTCCCTTTGCCGAGACCTGGGCTTTCTTTGTCCGCAAGTTTGATGTACAGAACGCCGCTTTGGAGCAGTTAATACAGGGCAATAATGCGGGTCTGCCGGTCCAGTTGCTCAAGTATTTGATGAAGGGCAGTCGAATCACCTCAATTACTGGTTCACAAGGCTCGGGGAAAACCACATTGCTAATGGCTATGGTCAAGCATATCTATGCGGCTTATACCCTGCGTGTCCAGGAGATGTCCTTTGAGCTTAATTTACGACGGCTGTATAGCGGACGGAATATTTTAAGCTTCAGGGAGACGGACTATGTGAGTGGACAAGCGGGATTGGATCTGCAGAAGAAGACGGATGGAACCGTCAATATTCTGGGAGAGGTCGCTACGGATGAGGTGGCAGCCTGGATGGTGCAGATGGCGCAGGTAGCAAGCTTGTTTACCATCTTCACACACCATGCCAAAACCTTCCGGGATTTGATCGAGTCGCTGCGTAATTCATTACTCAAGACGGGGGTATTCCGGGATGAAAACATAGCGGAGCTTCAGGTGGCCTCCGTAATCGATTTTGATATTCATCTTCGCCGCGACATGGCGGGCAATCGTTATATCGAGCGCATCACGGAATGCTATCGACTAGAGCCAGGTGAAGTTGCTATTGGTGGTGCCACTACAGAGAGAGCACATGGGGAGTCAGCAAAAGCTTTAACCCGCCAAGGATATGTGGAACGAGTCATCGTTGAGTACCGTGCCGGAGGATATGTGGCTGTACAAGCTATTTCAAGCCGTTGCCGCCAAGCCATGATACGGGAAATGCTGCCAGAGGATGCGGCTGCTTTTGATCAATTCGCCAGTACGTATTGGGGGGAGACGGTTGGAGCTTAAGACATTTCTACAGCTTATCCTCGTATTGTCTTTAGTTGGTGGCCTGGTGCTGTATCTGGCCGGGCGGTATGCCGGAAGGAAGGAGCAGGCCCTTTGGGCAGATGGAACCGCAATGGGGGATGTGTCGAAGGGGCAGCCTCTACGCTGGCTTGGTGCGGTTCTTTCCTCAGTCTTGTTAAAATCTTATGCGCTGGGTATGAAGTGCCCGCCGCTTAAGCTTTATATCTGGAAGGTCCGAACCCGGTTATCCATCATTCATCGTTATAATGAATTCGAGCTCCGACGGCAAACGATGAAGTTTGTTTATGGAATTACCATTTCGTTTACCCTTGGAATTCTATTGTTAACGATTTTGAACCCAAGCTGGAGTTTCTTTCTATTAATGTTGCTTGCTGCTACAGTCATACAAGACTTACTGCTGGACGGCTATGTCAATCAATTGGAGAAGAAGCTGCTGGAACAGATGCTCGATTTTTTTACTGCTGTCAGACATGCTTATCACCGGCATGGAATGGTGTCCGATGCTATTGAAGAAGCGGGCGAGGAGACAGGTCATGAGGTTGGGGTGCATGCCCACTTAATTAGTGAAGCACTGGAGAACGCCCGTCCGGATGAGGCGTTGGAGAAATACTACGAAACGGCACCAAATCGTTTTCTCAAGGCCTTCGCCGGTATCTCCCGACTAATACTGGAGTATGGTGATCGCAAGCGTGAACGTGGTTCGCTTTATTTACGCGGAATCAGCAGCTTGACCGGAGAAATACAGCTTGAGCTTATTCGCAAGAACCGGCTTGATTATTTGCTTAAGGGATTGCATGTCATTGCATTATTACCGGTATTTTTTACGAAGCCTATTGAAATATGGGCCAGGGGAAATTTCCCGTTAATGGATCAGTTTTATTTGAGCAAAGCCGGAATCTTAATCAAACTGAGTATTTTTTTGATCATTTTGCTCTGTTACATACTGCTGCAAAAGCTGAAGAGCGAAGTGGAGACCTCTTACCGGGCCGAACCAGCGAATAGACCTTGGGAAGCGGTGATCCTGGAGTGTAAAGGATTAGCGTGGATATGCCGTTGCTTTGTTCCTTCTCCTGCTTCGGTGACCTATTATCGCTTGACACGGCTGATTCAGGATACAAATGAACGGTTGCGTGTGGAGTTGTTTCAGGTAAGAAGAATATGTAGCTTTATTGCTTGTTTCCTCCTGGCTCTGGGCTTTGCCTTAGCCTTGCATTTTATTTCTCAGCAACGAATTATGACGGAGCCTCCAAGGGAGCCGGTATTTTTCGGCTCCATACCTCAGGATATGGTGGAAGCCGGACGACACGGGGCCGAACTGGATGCGGCTGTCATGCGGGAACTCGGCATGAAGGAGAACTTGACTTATGATGCCATTAGCGAGTCCGTGATGGCGCAGCTAAATCAAGAAAACAACATGATTACCTTCGAGGACATTGTTGTAGCCACACAGCGAATCCTAGATAAACTGGACCGGTGGAATGGTGAATATCTAAAATGGTGGGAAATGGGTCTAGCTTTGATGGCCGGGTTAACCGGATATTATTTTCCGTTGTGGGCGTTGCATTTTCAACGTGTTATGCGGTTGATGGATATGAAGCACGAGGTGTATCAATTCCAAACGATGATCGCGATACTGCGTGAATTGGAACGGATTTCCGTAGAAGAGATATTGGATTGGCTCGCCTCCTATGCCGTGATTTTTCGTACTCCTTTGCAAAGATGTCTGCTCAATTACGGACACGGAGCTGAACAAGCCTTAAGAGAGCTTAAGGACGAGGTGAGCCTGGACGAATTTCAGCGATTGACGGATAAATTGATCTTGGCCACCGAGAAGATCACTATCGCTGATGCTTTTGATGATTTGGATACTGAAATGGCGTATCACTTTGAATGCCGTCGTCTCGATTATGAGAAGTCACTGGATACCAGGGCCGGACTTGGACGGATGATCGGATTTGCCCCTATGTATTCGCTCGTTTTTGCATATTTAGTTATTCCGCTGATCTGGATGAGCTTTGAGCAAATGGGCTTTTATTTTGAACAAATTCAAAAATTATAAATTAAAGGAGAACAGGGATTATGAATAATGCATCATCCGCATTAAAAGTAGCAGCAGGGATTTTTCTGACCATTGCCTTGATTACAATTGTAGTTATTTTGTTTGTGTCAGCACAGGAGGCAACGAAAACTGCACAAACTCATTTCTCGGACATTCAAACAGAGTTGTCCCAAGCTTCATTTACGGTTTATGACGATACGACCATCAGCGGTTCCCAGGTGACTAATGCTTTACGGAAATTTAATGACCGCCAGCAATTTGGTGTATTGGTGAAAACAGGGAAGAATAGTGGAGGAGAATGGTATGGTGACATATTAAATGTTAATGTTCCTGAAGGATCAGAAAAATACGGCTCCGTCATAGGGCCAAGCCATGCAGATATCGGAAATTCATGGAATGAAATTCTGAATGAATATGTCAATCCAAGTGGGAAATTTAAGGCACGAGTAATCAAGGATAGGTCAAATGTCGTGCGTGGTGTCGTATTTACTCAGACCACGGTGATTCCTTGATTGCTGTTGTACAGCTTGGCGGTTGTCCATGAATCACGTAAAGGGAATGTTATGGCTGCTGTTTTCCATCAGCTTCTGTCTAGCAGCAGTCAGTTTGACTCTGGCCTTCGACCATCGTCAAAATTCAGCGATAGACTACCTGGCCATGAATTTGCATAGCTCGGTTCGCAGTGTATTTACGCGCATGGGAGCGGCCCAAAGCTTGGTATTGGCTCCTGTATATCATAGTGGTGAAGCTGGAGTGAACCAGAACCTGGATACCTATACTGGCTTGCAGATTATACATAACTTAAAGGAATGGTGCAATCAAGGGCAACTGGTCGTCGTGGATGGGATTCCGTTGACATCCGGTACGGCTACGGATTCCATGGACGTGTTGGAGCGAAGCCGCAATATCGCGTTAGCTGTGCTTAATTTAAATGCCAAATATGCTGCCAAACCGACTTATGATGCAGATGGCAGCATTCAGTATACGTTGTTCTATCAACGGTAGGAGATGAAAGAGTGAGCCATATTCTGTCCAAGGTGACCGCTGCCTTGCTGGCTGTTTTGTTATTGTTTGCCTATCCAGCCTTGCAGACGGCTCAGCGGGAGGAGGATATTCGTTATTTAGCTGCCTATCAGGCTATGGTGCAATTTGCTGACGCGGTCAGGAACAAGGGATTTATATCCTCCATTATGTATGAAGAATTTATTCGCCAATTGGAGGTAGGCGGAGGGATGCATGAGGTGGAGCTGGAGCATCGCCGGAAGAAATATCATCCGGAGTATGGCGATCCGGCCAATCCCAACACGTTTTTGAATGAGTTCAGTGTTGTATACGATGCCTACTATTCCCCCGAAATTTTATCAGTATTATTTCCGGGGGATACGGCTGGCACGCCCAGGAAGAAAGGACGATACAAGCTTCAGACAGGTGATTATTTCTCGGTAACGCTGACAAATCGTTCACGTGGGCCGATGGATATCTTCTCTGATTTTTTGTATGGCAGTCCTGCTTCGCAGGCTTCCGACTTAATGATGTATGGAGGAATGGTCCTGAATGAAGATTACTGACTGGGCGATCATCTTTGTACTACTTGTGAGTCCCATGTTATGGCTGGGAAGCTTACATATTGAAAATATTCGGGAGATGAATAGGCTGGATATCCGCTATACAACGGCGCTAAAGACATCTGCTCAGGATGGGGGGCAGGCGCTTAATCGAAACGAACTGCAGAGATTCGAAAATGGCTATGGCTCGGATAAATGGATGCGGGCTGACAAGGAGCAAGCCCTTGCCGCTTTTCTGCAAACGATGTATGTCAATTTTGGTGTAGCCGATGATTTGGTGGGACAACAGGCCTTGCTTGCCTACATCCCGGCGGTGGTTGTGCTTGATTACGATGGTTATTATGTATATGCGGCCAGGTTAGGTCCCGAATATGACCAGGAATCTTCCCTGACGCACCGTTGGGGAGCCAAGAAGCCTTATGTTTATGCCGATCCTGGTGGCAACAGCATGTCCTTCACGCTGGATCGTTATGTGACGGTATATGATGCGGCTGAGAACCGCTGGCTAAGCGGAAGGCAGGATGAGCTAAAGGATGAGACAGCCATCCCGTTGCTTCAGGACGATTCCCAATTCGATGCGGTACGCCGCTCAGTGATTGTGCATAGCATTGAGCAGGATTTGGAGCAAGCTATTCATCTTCACAATGACTATGCTGCCAGACAGGGAGTGCGTTATACCTTTACACTCCCAACTATTTCACAGGAGGAATGGAACAATACATTGGATGATGTTGGTATCATTGCTTTTCTGCAGGGAATCCCCGTTGGTGATCGTTATTACAATAACTATGCGCTTGGGGGAGGAAGGCTGGTTCGTTCCTCAGCCGTTCTTGGCCTCGTCGATTTGGCAACGGGGATGAAATATTACGAACGGGAGTCCTGTGCGACTACGGAGGAGCGTCGTTATCAGGTTCAAGAGGTATTCGCCAGTGAGCAGGCAGCGGCGGCAAAGGGGTATTTCGCAGCCAATTGCCGCCGGCTGGAATGATGCAGGTGCAGAGCGTATCCCGCAGCTTTTTTGCTTATCTTCAGCCATGCGTACAGAATGGTTTGAGTCTTGATTGAACATCTTATAAATGCATGTTCAAAAAGTCAGGTTTTCTGCTTGGTAATTGCAGGTAAGGTGGTTATAGCAATGCGAAGATATATACTGCTGGTGCTGGAGAATGGGAGGGAAGGGGACAGAATCAAGGCTGGACTTGAGGAAGCGGGCTACCAGGTGGGATGGTGTCAGAGCGGGGATGAGGCAATCCATCACTTGAATGATGAATTGCCAGAGCTGGTCCTGCTCGGGACCGATCTGTCCGAAGAGAAATGGGAGCGAATATTAGAGCGAATTGGCAGGTTTGCTCCCTTTCCCATCATCCTGCTGCTTGAAGAGTGGAGCTCAGAAACGGTGGTACGCGCTTTTGCCAATGGGGTTAATGATTGTGTAAATGTGACAGTTCCCATGGCTGAACTCTATGCAAGAATGGGTCATTTGCTCTCCCTTTACAAGCAGATTGGCGATGGTTCTGCCACGGAATTGGGCTATGGTCCATTGCGTATGGAGCTTCGCAACCACAAGGTCTACCGGGACGGTGAGGAGATTGTGCTTACATCGAAAGAATTCGACTTGCTCTTATTTCTAGCCAGGAGGGCCGGTAAGGTTTGTAGTCGCAAAATGATTCTGCAGCAGGTGTGGGGCTATGAGTTTGCCACGGGGACTAATGTGGTGGATGTGTATATCCGCCATTTACGTAAGAAGCTGGACCGTGGTCGTACCCCCAAACTGCTGCATACAATCCACGGTACAGGCTATATGTTAAGATAAGCAGGCTTGTCCATTACAGGACGCGGCGGGCTTTGAGATAAGTCTTCTTCCAGTTACCGGAGTTCAAGTTCGAGATTGTCACTCCCGGCTTGCCGTAAGTATGCAATATTTTTCCATTCCCCATATAAACGGCCACATGGGTCACATTCTTTCCGTTGGCCCGGCTGCCACTGGAGAAGAAGACGAGGTCTCCCGTTCTCAGGTTGGACTTGGATACCGCATAACCTGATTTAGATTGTGCCGAGGAAGTGCGAGGTAAATCAACTCCGTATTTTTTAAATATATATTTGGTAAAGGATGAGCAATCGAATACGCGGCTGGTCGAGGTGGAAGCCCCAAATTTATAAGGCGTGCCCAAAAATTTCTTGCCGTAGTTAACCACGCTAGTCCCTTTGGATACGGCAGTGCTTTCTGCGGATTCTGCTTGTACTGTTCCGACTCCGGTTGTAAGCAAAGAGCCAAATCCAATGACGGAAGCTAGTCCGACTGTTAATACCTTTTGGAAAACGCTGCGTCTAATCATACTTGTTGTACCTCCAAAATTTTGTTAATTTGATTCGTAATGAAGTATAACAGGTTTGTAATATTCTAAAAATTGGTAGATAGGGCTTTATAGCTTGTATATCAAAGCTTTGAGGGCGATTATTAAAAAACGATTAAAAATTGTTTTTTTCTAGGAAAAGGATAAAAAACATGAACTAAAAAGCCCGAAACGCCTTGACTATCAAGGTATTGCGGGCTTTTTTTAAATAATTACAATTTTGTTTTATTTATTAGACTAGTCCCGGCTTTGAATAATCAAAAGCCAGCCACTTTCGACTTTAACCGTGCCCGTGGAGGCAACAAGTTTGTTGCTGACAGCTAGAGATTGTCCCATCTTCAACGTAGCCTTGTCCAGGGGATAGAGAAAGCCTTCTAGTGTGATGCCGGTAACCTCTGGAGTGAGTGGAAGTAAGGAAACGTAAGTATATCCCCGGTCTTCTACCTGGCAGGTTGTGCCGGTGAGTGTAATATAGTTGTACTCATCCCAAATACTGCAGGCAATTTGATGCTGAACCGCGCGCAGCAAAATATGTATGTTCGCAAGAGTGTGATCCATACGAGTGCCGATGACCCCCATAAGCACAATCTCCTGTGGGAGAAGACGAATAGCCAGGTCGAAGGCAAGCTCCGTATCGGTCAAGTCTTTATCCAACGCATCGCAGTTGGTGAATTCGCCGCTGTTATCCCGAATCACTGCCAATTCTTCTTGGCTGACGGAGTCGAAATCACCTACTGCCAAATTGGGTTGTATACCATGCTGTATTAGGAACAAGGCTCCGCGGTCAGCCCCGATAATATAGTCGTCGTCACGAATCTCTTGGACAAGGGTTGGATCAATACGTCCTCCGGCAAAAATGAGTACCCGATTGTTGGTCATGTTCCATTCTTCCTTTCGTACATAAATCGGTTCATTAAATTAGTATAATTCAGATTTTAGGCTTGCACAATTTCATCTTAAGAGCCTACAATGAGGAATGATGGAACATAGCTAACAGAAAGAGGCAGAGAAGGACGGGGACATGCACATATTTGATATTTTCAGCATCATTGGAACTATTGCGTTTGCCATGTCCGGGGCATTCGTGGCGATGGAGGAGAAGTATGACATGCTCGGGGTAGTGGTGCTGGGCCTAGTTACAGCTTTTGGCGGCGGAATTATCCGCAATGTGCTAATCGGTGTTCCGGTCACTACCTTATGGACGCAAGGGGATTTAATTTTACTGGCTGTATTGGCTGTATTGATTGCCTTTATCCTGCCTATGCCGTGGATTCGGCATTGGAAGCGGACGGAGGTGCTGTTTGATGCCATTGGCTTGTCCGCTTTTGCTATTCAAGGGGCGCTCTATGCCACAGAAATGAAGCATCCAATCAGTGCGGTGCTGGTTGCGGCAGTATTGACGGGGATTGGCGGCGGGATCATTCGTGACTTGCTTGCCGGGCGCAAGCCCCTGGTACTCCGGGAAGAAATCTATGCCGTATGGGCAATGCTGGCCGGTTTGGCGGTGGGTTTCGGGTGGTTCGAGTCCACATTTGAGCTTATTTTTTTGTTTGTTCTCGTTGTCTTCTTTCGTATGTTGTCGGTGCACTACAAATGGAAGCTGCCTCGCCGGTCCTTGGAAACCGGGAATATCCATATGGGAACTGAGACCGGGATAACCGAGGTGACCGCAGAACGCGTCGTCGTAAGGGAGCAAACTTCTAATGCGGCGGAATAGGAAAATGAACAAAGGCTGTCCCCTAAAAGCCCTAATCGCTTAATGGACAGCCTTGTTCAAGTCAAAAAGTGTAAGCGCTATTTCAAAAAGTAAATTAACGCATCCGGAAGTTCTTGCTGCCAGAAGCCCCACAAATGCTTGCCATCCTTCTCAAAATAAGTAACTTTGGCGCCACGTTCCTCCAGCAGGGCCTTGGCCTTGCGGTTCAGTTCAACGAAGTTATAGGTCCCCGTATCGGTCGTATACTTCTGTTCCTGTAGACCAACGATCATATAGAGCGACAGAGTGGTCAGATCGGTCTCCTTCGCCAGCAGTTTCAGTGAAGGTTCATAGTAGGCTCCAGACAGGCTGATAATTTTGGAAAACAGGTCCGGTCTTTTCAAGGCCAAATGAAGGGAAACGGTTGCTCCTAAAGAATCACCTGCCAGTATCCGTTCCCCGGGCTCGCGGCGAACCGGATATTTCTGTTCAATGAAGGGAATAATTTCTTCCGTAAAACAGCTTGTGTAAGCTTCAAAGCGATTGCCAAATGGAGCGTATTCCTCTGTGCGCACGGTCGTATTGACCTCTACGCCAACGATGATAAAGGGATCAATTCCTTCATCCAATATCAGTTGGTTGGCATGGGTGGCAATCCGTCCAAAGTTGAAAAATTCCTCACCGTCCTGACAATATACGACAGGATAGCTGATAATTTCATTGTAGCCAGGAGGAAGGTATACGCGGAGATAGCGCTTTTCTTCTAGAAACTTGCTTTCAATCTCTTCCTTAATAATAGTTCGTTTGAGATAACGTGATTCTGTCATAGTTCAAACACGCTCCGTTCCTTGAAATTTTGCTTTTGCCCTTGGATTCAGATAGAATTTATCGTGAGAAATGGGTCATAGACAATTCCCGAAAAAAGGACTGTGTTATACTAATTTAAATAAACTGTTACATACACAAAAATAAAAACATAACACAATTAACCTGAAATCCTTTGACTTATTGAGTGAAACAGTTGTATAATAATTCTATAACAGAGACACAAGATAATCAAATATTTAGTCGAGGTGAAAAAAATGAGCAAGATTCCTTATGAAGTGTATACGGAAGAAGTTGAAGCTTTAACCGTGCTTTCGCCGGATGGCGAGATTGTGAATAAAGATAAAGTCCCGGCTTTGACCGACGATCAATTAAAAGAGCTTATGTACCGTATGGTATTTACCCGTACTTGGGACGAACGGGCGATTAACCTGGGCCGTCAAGGTCGTTTGGGCTTCTACGCACCGGTATCCGGCCAAGAGGCGACTATGGTAGGTAGTGAATTTGCTTTGGACAAAGGAGATTTTGTTTGCCCAGGCTATCGCGATATGCCTCAGCTTGTATGGCATGGTCTCCCGCTTTATCAAGCGTTCCTGTATTCCCGCGGTCATCAACATGGCGGTGAAATTCCAGAAGGCGTTAATGTACTTATGCCACAAATCATCATCGGTGCACAAGTGCTGCATGCGATGGGGATTGCTATGGGCTATAAATTGAAAAAACAAAAACAAGTAGCAATTACTTATACCGGTGATGGTGGTTCCTCGGAAGGCGACTTCTACGAAGCACTGAACTTTGCCGGGGTATACAAGCTGCCTGTTATTTTCTTCGTACAAAATAATGGATATGCTATTACGACACCATTCTCCAAACAGACTGCGGCTTTGTCGATTGCCCATAAAGCGGTTGCTGCCGGGATTCGCGGCGTCAAGATCGACGGGATGGACGTATTTGCTGTCATCAGCGCGGTGCAAGAAGCTGCTGAGCGTGCCCGTAACGGAGAAGGGGCTACGTTGATCGAAGCTGTAACTTACCGTTTCCGTCCACATTCCTTGTCCGACGATACTTCCAAGTACCGGACGAAGGAAGAGGAAGGCGAATGGGGCGAGAAGGATCCAATCAATCGTCTGGCCAAGTACCTGACAAAGAAAGGTCTGTGGACAGATGAAGATACCGCTCGTGTGAAGGATGAAGCTAAAGCAAAAGTGAACGAACAAATTAAAAAAGCAGAGCAAACAGAAAAAATGACAATTCCAGGCCTGATTGACAGCATGTTCGAGCATACGCCAAAACATCTGGAAGAGCAAAAAGCCGATTTTAAATAAGCTGTACATTTAATAAGTCTGATCGTTCTATAGAGGAGGATACAAGCAATGGCACAGATGAATATGAAAGAAGCAATTCGGGACGCAATGCGCGTTGAATTGGAACGTGATCCGAATGTCATTATTTTCGGTGAAGACGTAGGGAATGTCGGCGGGGTGTTCCGCGTTACTGAAGGCTTGCAAAAGGATTTTGGTGAAGACCGCGTTATGGATACGCCGCTGGCGGAATCAGCGATCGGTGGTATGGCTGTAGGCCTTGGAATTCAAGGATTCCGTCCTATCGCAGAAATTCAATTCGTAGGTTTTATCTTTGAAGCACTGGATCAAATTTTGGTTCAAGCGGCTCGCTTGCGTTATCGTTCCGGCGGTCGTTACAATGCGCCAATCGTATTCCGTACGCCGTTTGGCGGCGGCGTTAAGGCCGCTGAGCTGCACACTGATTCATTGGAAGGTTTGATCGCCCAAACACCGGGGATTAAGCTGGTTATTCCTTCAAATCCTTATGATGCCAAAGGTTTGTTGATTTCTGCAATTCGCGATAATGACCCTGTATTCTTTATGGAGCATTTGAACTTGTATCATGCTTTCCGCGATGAGGTGCCAGAAGGAGAGTACACGGTTGAGCTGGGCAAAGCCAACATCGTTCGTGAAGGTTCTGATGTAACTATCATTGCCTATGGCATGATGGTACACACTGCAGTGAAAGCGGCAGACGAGCTGGAGAAAAATGGTGTGAAAGCTGAAGTTATCGACTTGCGCACACTGGCGCCGCTTGATATCGATACGATCGTAGCTTCTGTGAAGAAGACAAACCGCGTCATTATCGTACAAGAAGCTCAAAAATCGGCAGGTATTGCCGCTGAAATTATTGCGCAAATCAACGAAAAAGCTATTTTACACCTGGAAGCTCCTGTGCTTCGCATTACGCCACCGGATACGGTTTATCCTTTCGCGCAAATCGAAGATCAATGGCTCCCGTCCCCGGCCCGCATTATTGAAGGTGTCAATAAAGTACTTGAATTTTAATTAGACAAAAAATGGGAGGTAATTCCTGTGGCAAAATTTGAATATCGGTTCCCTGAACTCGGGGAAGGTCTGCATGAAGGCGAAATTATTAAAATGCATATCAAACCCGGTGATACTGTAACAGATGAAGATATCATCATGGAAGTTCAGAACGATAAAGCGGTTGTAGAAGTACCTTGTCCAGTTAACGGGACAGTACAAGAGGTGTTCGGTACGGATGGTGCGGTATTCCGTGTAGGCCAGGTAGTGGCTGTCATTGATGCGGAGGGAGAAATCCCTGACCAAGGGGATGCACCGGCACATGAAGAGCCTGAAGCGGCAGCTCCGGCTCCTGCTGAAGCAGCGACTGCGGCAAGTGCATCGGCACCAGCAGCATCGGCAGCTCCAGTTGCTCCTGACCGTGAAGTATTGGCTACGCCAAGCGTTCGCAAGTTTGCTCGCGAGCAAGGCATTGATATTGCACAAGTTCCAGGTACAGGTAAAGCGGGCAAAATTACTCGCGAAGATGTAGAAGCCTTCAAGAACGGAGGGGCTCCGGCAGCATCTTCTGCAGCGGCACCAGCAGCAGCGAATGCTGTGGCAACTTCAGCTCCGGCAGCTGCTCCTACTGAAATTCCGCAAGGGGCGGACGAAGAACGTGTACCATTCAAGGGTATCCGTAAAGCCATTTCGAACGCGATGGTTAAATCGGCTTACACCGCACCACATGTTACGATTATGGACGAAGTGGATGTTACTGAACTGGTAGCCTTCCGTACTCGTATGAAGCCAGTAGCTGAGAAGAAGGGAATCAAAGTAACTTATCTGCCATTTATCGTGAAGGCATTGGTAGCTGCTTCCCGTAAGTTCCCGGCACTAAATGCTTCCATCGATGAAGTGAACAACGAAATCGTGTACAAGAAGCATTATGATATCGGTATTGCCACAGACACAGATAACGGCTTGATCGTCCCTGTCATCAAGGATGCGGATCGCAAGAGCATCTGGATGATCGCTGAGTCCATTTCTGATCTGGCGCTTCGTGGCCGTGAAGGTAAGCTTAGCGCTAACGAAATGAAAGGCAGCACCATTTCTATCTCCAACATCGGCTCTGCGGGCGGTATGTTCTTCACTCCGATTATCAACTTCCCTGAAGTAGCTATCCTGGGTACGGGCCGGATTAGTGAAAAACCGGTTGTACGCGATGGTGAAGTTGTAGTAGCGCCTGTAATGGCTCTGTCGCTGAGCTTTGACCACCGTCTGATCGATGGTGCAACCGCACAAAATTTCATGAACTATATCAAACAACTGCTCGCTAATCCTGAGCTGCTTGTCATGGAGGTGTAATGTAATGGTAGTAGGAGACGCTTCTCTTGATATTGATACATTGGTCGTAGGTGCTGGTCCTGGTGGTTATGTAGCTGCAATTCGGGCAGCTCAGCTTGGACAAAAGGTTGTTATCGTAGATAAATCGGAGCTAGGCGGCGTATGCTTGAATCGCGGTTGTATCCCATCGAAGGCTTTGATTGCTGCGGCACATCAATTCGAAAATGCTTCTCATGGTGAAGTTTTCGGGATTAGTGCTGAAAATGTGAAAGTGGATTTCACCAAAACACAAGAGTTTAAAAATGGTGTCGTTAAAAAAATGACCCAAGGTGTTAACGGTTTGCTTAAAGGCAACAAGATCGAAATTTTCCACGGTGAAGTGATGTTTATTAACAACACAGAAGCTCGGGCATTTAATGATCATGAATCACCACGTTATCGTTTCAAAAACTGTATTCTTGCCACAGGCTCTCGTCCAATTGAGCTTAAGCCGTTCCCGTTTGGCGGACGCATCTTATCCTCTACAGAAGCATTGGATCTGCAAGAGGTTCCTTCCAGCTTGATCGTTATCGGTGGTGGATACATCGGTGCTGAGCTTGGACAAATGTACTCGAAGTTTGGTACAAAAGTGACGATCATTGAAGGTGCAGACGCAGTTCTGCCTGGCTTCGACAAGGACATGACTCGTTTGGTTGCGAAGAACATGGAGAAAACAGGTATCGAAATTATTACGAATGCTAAAGCCGAAAGTGCAGAGCAGACGGATAAAAACGTAACTGTTAAATATTCTGTAAATGGTGAAGCTAAAGAAGTAACGGCTGATTACCTGCTAGTGACAGTAGGCCGCCGTCCTAATACAGATGGTGACCTTGGTCTTGAACTGGCAGGTGTTGAGTTGACGGATCGTGGATTGGTCAAGGTTGACCACCAAGGTCGCACAAGCAACCCGCAAATCTTCGCTATTGGCGATATTGTGCCAGGTCTAGCACTTGCACACAAAGCTTCTTACGAAGGTAAGGTTGCTGCAGAAGCCATCTCCGGATTGCCTTCCGTAGTAGATTACAAAGGAATGCCTGCTGTATGCTTCACGGATCCTGAGTGTGCAAGCGTTGGGTACACGGAGAAGGAAGCGAAGGAAAAAGGCTTCAAGGTTAAAGCTGGCAAGTTCCCGTTTGCGGGCAATGGCCGTGCTACTTCCCTGAATCAGCCTGACGGCTTCATTAAAATTGTTGCCAATGCAGAAAACAACGTGGTTCTGGGCGCACAAATCGTCGGTGTCGAAGCTTCCAACCTGATTGCTGAGTTGGGTCTTGCGGTCGAGATGAGTGCTACCCTGGAAGACATCTCGCTGACCGTCCATGCTCACCCAACCTTGGGTGAAATCGTGATGGAAACCGCGG
Source organism: Paenibacillus sanguinis 2301083 = DSM 16941 (assembly GCF_000374825.1). Lineage (GTDB taxonomy): Bacteria > Bacillota > Bacilli > Paenibacillales > Paenibacillaceae > Fontibacillus > Fontibacillus sanguinis. The sequence continues at coordinate 47,983 of NZ_KB895385.1, read as the reverse complement.
AGCTGGTAGAAGGTCATCCAATTCACGTCATCTCCCGCTAATTTTAAGGCGGCTTGAATGGCTCTCTGAAGAGAGCACATAACTCCTAAGCATATATGAAAGCTGGGCCGATTATCGGTCCAGCTCTTTTTTTCTCCCTAGACGCATGCGATAGCTGAACATAATTTCTTTGGCAGCTCCTGCAAAGATATCCTGGACCTGATTGCGAAATTGTTCAGCTTCAGGATGAAGCTCGCTGGTCCCCAGCTTTAAGGCAGTTTGAAGTCCCCCTTGACTAAAGGCAATATTGATGTAGCGTTCAGCGTCGCAAGTCTCCCACTTATGGAACACAATCTCGCGAGTAAAATCAAACCATCCTGACTCGCGGATTTGTTGCAAATGTCCTTCCTTTGGCCATTTATAGGCTTGCTTCGCAGGCTCGGCCAATTGAACGGCCCACTCATCGGCAAGCCGGATCAAGCGTTCGTAGCTTTGTTCCAGCTCTGGCAGGCTAACTGGCGGCCAGTCGCAATCGTAAGCAGCGAACAAGCCTCCCGGCCGCAGGACACGGGCAAACTCTTGCAGCGTCGGCTGCGGCTCCATCCAGTGGAAGGATTGGGAGCAGGTAACGATATCGACAGTGTCATCCTGGAAAGGCAAGGCGTGCGACAGAGCTTGTACAAAATTCAAGCTTTCCGGCTTGTCTTGCTGTTCCCACCGTGACATAGCGACAGCACGCATATCATCACTGGGCTCAACCCCAACGATGTTCTCGGCTTGTCCTAGCCATATAAAGGAGGAGAGACCGGTTCCACAGCCCACATCGGCAACCAGGCGTGGGGAGTGGCCCAAATACATAGTCAATATCCTGATGATTTCCTCTGGAGCTTTAGGACGATTGCGGTCATATAGCTCGCCAAATCCGCTAAAACGTTCTACATTGTTCACTCGGATATGTTCGTTCAACCAAAACCACTCCTTCAGGGTGATAGAATCCAACTATTTATATAGATTTAAGGATTATATTACCGATTATACATGAATCCTGGAAGCAAACAAAAAAGAGCCCCTGCTCTATAGATATAGGCAGGAGCTTCTGTAATTTAAATAAACAGATTAATACCCGATTGATCTGCTTTGCCTAGATAATAACCGACACCTCCGATCTTGACACCGTCAATCAACTCTTCCTTGTGAAGACCCATGACATCCATGGACATCTGGCAAGCAACAATTTCAACTCCATGACGCATAGCGCTGTCCATCAGCTCCTCCAGAGAAGAGACCTGATTATGCTTCATAACGTCACGAATCATTTTGGCGCCCAGACCGAACATATTCATGCGCGACAACGGCAACATGCGGCTGCCACGGGGCATCATGGCTCCAAACATACGGCCTACCAAGCCTTTGTTTACTTTGATATTCGCTGGCTTGCGCAATATATTAAGTCCCCAGAAGGTGAAGAACAAGGTAACCTTCTTGCCGCTGGCTGCAGCTCCATTAGCAATAATAAAGGAAGCTATGGCTTTATCCAAGTCACCGCTGAACACAATCATGGAGGTCCCTTCGGGCCTTGGTGCTTGTGGGTTGTCCGTCTGGTTGTTGCTTTCCGGCAGACCCTTGGACACAAAAGCATCAATGAGTCCGTTATCTTGCCGATTTACCTGAATCAACCGATGCTTTGACATGGAAGCCCATGCCTGTACGTCCTCATAAAAGCCAGGATCAGAGGCGGTCACGTGGAGGACCTGGCCTGCTGCCAAAGTGTCCATGGATTGCTTGATCTGAATCAGTGGGCCTGGGCAGCTGAGGCCACAAGCATTCAACTCCAAATCAGCCCGGGGGGACGACTCGGTCAAAGGCTGGCTTGCGGGGACTTGCTCGGCTCCAGCAGCGGCCTCTGAATGTATGAGCTTGCCCGGCCGGTAAGCAAACAGTTGATAATATTTGTAGCCACCTGTTAAATTGCGGACCCGATATCCTTTTTGCTGCAGAATGCGCGATGCGGTATATCCACGTAGTCCGACCTGGCAGTAGACCCAAATCTCTTTACTAGAGTCCAGTTCATCTAAGCGCTCACGCAAATCGTCAACGGGAATGAGAAGTGAACCGGGAATATGACCGTTGGCGTGCTCAATTTCGGAGCGAACATCAACCAGTATCGTCGCTTGCTCATCTCGTTCATCTAAATCCCGAGGGACGAAGGTTTGAGTGCGTCCTGACAGGATGTTCTCTGCTGTGTAACCAGCCATGTTTACCGGGTCCTTGGCAGAGGAATAGGGAGGAGCATAGGCTAATTCAAGCTCAGTCAAATCACGGATGGTTCCTTGAAAATGAATTACAGTTGCTATGCTGTCAATCCGCTTATCCACACCGCTATGTCCAACAGCCTGTGCCCCCAGAACTTTTCCGTCTTCACCAAAGAGCAGCTTGATGGAGAGTGGGGTTGCTCCCGGGTAGTAGCCGGCATGAGACAGGGGATGGATTACGGTTGTCCGGTAAGGGATGCCGAGGCGCTGTAGCGTTTTTTCGTTATTTCCGGTGCTGGCCCCTGTAAGTCCAAATACCTTAATAATGGATGTTCCTTGCGTGCCTGGATAGGTGCTGTTCAATCCGGCGAGATGATCGGCAGCGATACGTCCCTGTTTATTAGCTGGCCCGGCCAGCGGGATGGCTGTTTTGCTTCCATTGACCAGGTCAGTAACTTCCACGGCATCGCCTACGGCGTATATGCCCGCAACATTGGTTTGCATCCGTTCATTGACAAGGATGTGACCGCGTTGTCCCAATTCCAGCCCCGAGCCTTGGAGAAATGCGGTATCGGGAGCCACACCAATGGCTAAAATGACCAGATCAGCTCGAAGGGAGTTTCCTTGCGAGGTATGGACCTCTATACCGTCAGTCAGGTCAGTAAAGCGGGTGACCGTTTGTTCCATCAGCAGGGAGATGCCCTGTTCCTCCATTTCTTTAGCGAGTATGCCTGCTATTTCCATATCGAAGGGAGGCAATATTTGCGCACCGCCTTCGATCAGGGTAACTTGAAGCCCAAGGCCGCGCAAGTTCTCAGCCATTTCAACCCCGATAAAGCCGCCGCCGATTACAATAGCTGATGAAGCGCCTCCCGCAGTTACCCGTTGCTTGATCCGATTTGTATCAGGGATATTCCGCAAGCTATAGATATGTTTGCTATCAATTCCTGGCAGCTCTGGCCGGAACGGCCGGGCCCCGGGGGAGAGGATCAAAGCTTCATAGCTCTCAACATATTCGCCATGTTCTTTGCTGCGTACTTGAACCGTTTTACTCACTGGATCGATGGCGATAACTTCCGTTTCTGTTCGCACGTCGATGTTGAAGCGCTGCTTCATTCCTTCAGCGGACTGGATAAGGAGCTTGGAACGCTCCTGAATGGTGTTCCCGATGTAGTAGGGAAGCCCGCAGTTGGCAAATGAGATGTAAGCACCACGTTCAAACAGAACAATTTGGGCGTCTTCATCCAGTCTGCGTAGTCTGGCCGCGGCAGAAGCCCCGCCGGCGACACCTCCAACAATCAGAACCTTCCTACTCATCGGCTGTTTCCTCCTCAAATAAACCTCGTACAAGCTTCGCTACTTTGTCGTTGGCAATGCGATAGTTAACTTCCAGCCCGTTGCGTTCAGCGGTGACAATTCCCAGACTGCGCAGCTTTTGCAGATGTTGGGACACTGTGGATTGGGGCAAATCCAAGCATTCCTGCATGTAGGAGACGTTGCATTGTTCCTTACCGAGCAAGCCGCAGACGATACAAAGCCGTACCGGATGAGCAAGTGCCTTCAGCATATCGGCTGCTTCTTGATAGGTCTTAAAGTCATTATTCATACGGGCACCTCAATTCATTTTATTAATATCATTATATCCTAATATTACGATATAGCAATATAAAAAACCCGTCAGATAATTTTACCTGAACAGAACAGGCTATATCTAACGGGGGAACTATTTTTATTGTCCTATAATTGGAATGGCTATGGCAGCTTGGCCGCAGCGGCAGCGAGGGACTTCGCAATTTTATTTTCCCATTCATAAACTTGTTTGAGGGAAATATGAACCTGACTGGTCTGATCATAAACGGACTTCAAATTAATCATGGCTCCAACGGCATCGCCGGCCTTCACATTTGATTTATAGCGCTTGTTGGCGGCTGCTAGCTGTTTGCGGGCGGCAGCAATCACTTTGTTCTTAGCGGTAATTTGTTTCTTCAAGTTCTGAACGGGTACAAGGGCATCCTTCACGATTTTCGCCTTGGCTGCTGCGGATTTCTTGGCAGCTGCAAGCGCAGCCTTCTTTGCCTTGATCTCTGAAGAGGCAGCGGTTGCCGAAGGCTTTAGCTTATTGCGTTTGAGCTCCAGCAAATCGACCTTTTTCTTGTCTTTTCGTTTCCTGGCGGCTGTAGCCTGCTTGCCTAGAGCAGTATATTGATCCAGCAAGGAAGCGTGCTTGCGTTGCAGTCCTGCACTTTCCTGGGACAAACGGGTAATTAACGGCTGATCGATGGACTTGATTTTCGCTTTGATCACTGAAAGCTTCTCGTTGTTGTTCTTGCGTAGGGCTGTAACTTCTGCGCTTTGCAGCTTAACGCCAGCTTGCACGGCTGTCAGTCCGTCATACAAGGCATCGATGCTGTTCAAGGCGGCATCCCACGCTTCTCCGCCTTTGGCTGCTTCAACCTCTGGCGCGGACAGGAGCAGCAGGATACTTAGAAACAGCACGTTCAAGCGAATAATTGGCTTATGCTTCATTACAATCACTCCTAAGCTTTTAAAATAAAATCCAGTAGGACACAAAAAAGCACCTGCAAGAAAACGATCCGAAAATCGCTTATCTTGCGAGGTGCTTCACTCGCGAATCTATTTGGATTTGGTGCTTTTACTATAACCTTCCATGCTGCGAATGTCAATACAAAGAGGAACGTATGTTTGATAATATCTGTATGCTTTCTCTATTCCCGGATGGTTCGCAATATCTCTGTGATCGTTACGCACCTTTTCATTGCGAGCAACTCTGGCTATAATAGGGAAGGAATAGATTAAGGCAGCAGGGGGCCCAGAATAATGAGAGATTACTTGAATTTGCTAGAAGACGTACTACATAACGGAACCTCGAAGGAAGACCGTACCGGGGTCGGAACACGTTCCGTATTTGGACGACAACTGCGTTTTGATCTGAATGAAGGGTTTCCGCTGGTTACAACCAAACGGGTTCATTTGAAATCGGTGATTCACGAGCTGCTGTGGTTCTTGCGCGGCGATACGAATATTGCTTACTTAAAGGAAAATGGAGTGCGTATCTGGGACGAATGGGCGGATGAAAATGGGGATTTAGGGCCGGTCTACGGTTCACAGTGGCGTTCCTGGGCGGCCCCGGATGGCCGGAAGATTGACCAGATTGCTGCCGTGGTAGAGGCCATCAGGCATAATCCCGATTCGCGGCGTCATCTGGTTAGCGCCTGGAATGTGGCTGAGGTGGAGCAAATGAAGTTGCCGCCATGTCACTTCGTATTTCAATTTTATGTGGCGGACGGCAAATTGTCCTGTATGCTAACGATGCGTTCTGTAGATACGTTTCTCGGTCTTCCATTCAACATTGCCAGTTATTCGCTCTTAACGCACATGGTTGCACAGCAATGTGGCCTGGGAGTGGGCGAGTTCATCTGGTCCGGTGGCGATGTCCATATCTATAACAACCATGTGGAGCAGGTCAAGACCCAACTGGAACGAGAGCCTTATCCATTGCCCAAATTGGTCATTAAGCGCAAGCCTGACTCAATCTTCGACTACGTTTATGAAGATTTTGAGTTTATCGACTATCGGCATCATCCAGCCATCAAAGCTACGGTAGCCGTATAACAACGGTACTGAGGAGAAAGGAAGCAGTGAGCATGGGAATTACACTTATATGGGCCATGTCCAGCAATGGCGCTATTGGCCTCAACAATCAATTGCCATGGAGGCTGCCTGCCGATCTGAAATTCTTCAAAGCACAGACGATAGGGAAGACGATTCTGATGGGACGCAAAACATGGGAATCAATGGGCAGCAAGCCGCTTCCCGGCAGGCGCAGTGTAGTCTTGACGGGTGATCATTCTTATGTAGCCGAAGGGGCGGAGATTGTGCATTCCGTTGCAGAAGCACTTGAATTTGCAGCAGATGAAGAATTGATGGTGATTGGGGGAGCGGGAGTCTTCAAGCATTTCCTCCCATTAGCGAATCGTCTGCTGGTGACGCGCATTGACGAAAACATTCAGGGAGATGTCTTCTTTCCGCATTTTGACTGGGATGAATTCAAATTAGTCCATGAAGAACAGGGGACTAAAGATGAGAAAAATCCCTTCAACTACCGATTTTTAACTTACACGCGTCGTTAATAAAGTGAGGATAAGTGCAAATTATCATATTATTAATCCATTAATAACAGTTTTCCCGAATGCTAACATCTAGATACACGGATGCTTAAGAATTACGGATGGGGGAACTGAATGATGTCTACACCAACAGGATTCATGGAGTTCAAAAGAGAACTTCCGGGGGACCGGAGCCCGTCCGAACGGGTGAAGGACTGGGAAGAATTTCATAAACATATGTCTGATGAGGATTTGCGTAACCAAGGGGCCCGCTGTATGGACTGTGGAACACCCTATTGCCATGTGGGGGTTGATATGCTTGGCGGCACATCGGGTTGTCCGGTGCACAATTTAATTCCGGAATGGAACAATTTGATCTATCGGGGCTTGTGGAAGGACGCGTTGGACCGGCTGCACAAGACAAATAATTTTCCGGAATTCACTGGCCGGGTTTGCCCTGCACCATGTGAAGGCTCTTGTACTGTGGGCCTCATTGGTCAGCCGGTAACCATCAAGACGATCGAACAGGCAATCATCGATAAAGGCTTTGAAGAGGGCTGGGTTGTGCCTGAGCCTCCAGAGAAACGGACAGGCCGCAAGGTGGCCGTTGTAGGTTCCGGCCCTGCTGGTTTGGCCTGTGCGGCACAGTTGAACAAAGCCGGACATGAGGTAACCGTCTACGAGCGGGCTGATCGAATTGGCGGACTGCTGATGTACGGCATTCCAACGATGAAGCTGGATAAGGCTGTAGTGCAACGCCGTGTGGATCTGCTCGCGGCAGAAGGTGTAAAGTTCGTAACCAACACCGAAATTGGCAAAGATATTAAGGCAGAGCAATTGGTTGAAGAGTTTGATGCGGTCGTATTATGCGGGGGCGCCACCAAGCCACGTCAGTTTGATATTGAGGGCAGTGATTTGAATGGGGTTCATTATGCGATGCCGTTCCTTAACGGAACGATCAAGAGCTATCTGGATTCCAACCTTACTGATGGAAAGTATCTGTCCGCAGAAGGCAAGGATGTCATTGTGATTGGCGGAGGAGACACCGGGTCTGACTGCGTAGCAACAGCTCTGCGTCATGGCTGCCGTACTATTACCCAATTCGGTACGCATAAACAAGCGCCGCTGGAGCGTGATACGCTTAACAATCCTTGGCCGCAATTCCCGAATGTCTACACTTTGGATTACGCTCAAGAGGAAGCAAAGGCTTTGTTTGGCAGCGATCCTCGCGAATTTTCCATTATGACGACACGTTTCGTCGGGGATGAGCAAGGCAACTTGAAGGAATTGCATACCGTGCAAATTCAGCGGATCGTGGATGAAACCGGACGCAAGGTTTATGAACCGATTCCAGGAACCGAGCGTGTCTTCCCAGCTCAAATGGCATTGATCGCTATCGGATTTGATGGTCCGGAATCAACCTTGGCTGATCAACTGGGCCTGGAACGCGATCGCCGGACCAATGTGAAGGCTAAATACGGCCAGTTCAAGACGAACGTTGACAAGGTATTTGCTGCTGGAGATATGCGCCGGGGACAAAGCCTTGTAGTATGGGCGATCAACGAAGGTCGGGCTGCCGCTCGCGAAGTGGATAAATACCTGATGGGCTCGACGGTGCTGGTATAGTTCCTGGTGTGCTCTGCACGGATTACAACAAGAAAGCACAGGAACATTTTAGGGCATTGTGATATAATCAAATAAAGCTTACTGGAGCTGCGCAGAGCGCGGCTCTTTTTTTCGGGCACAGGGATGCAGCATCCCTAAGTGTATATATGTTCAACTTACATAGCAACAAAACGAAAGAGGGATTAGGGAAGCATGAAGACGCTCGTTATTGCCGAGAAACCGGATATGGGACGAACGATTGCTGCGGTAATCGAACCAAAAGCGAAAAACAATCGCTCTTACCTGGAGGGTGAACAGTATATTATTACTTGGGCAATCGGCCATTTACTAGAGCTAGCTGAGCCGGATGCTTATGATGATAAATACAAGCGTTGGAATTTTGGTGACCTGCCCATTTTGCCGGAACGCTTCAAAATCGTGCCTAACCCGAGAACCAAGGACCAGTTGAAGACGATCGGAGATTTGGCGAAACGTTGCGATGCCATTGTTAACGCATGTGATGCCGCCAGGGAGGGACAGTACATCTTTGCCTTAATTCAGCAGCAACTGAAGCTGTCTCAACCTGTCAAACGTCTGTGGATCTCTGATCTGACCAGCGAAAGCATAGCCAAAGGCTTCGCCGAACTGTACGATGCCTCGGAATTCGATAATCTCACTATGGCTGCCAGAGCACGCAGCGAAGCGGATTGGCTCATCGGCATGAACGCCACGCGAGCGTTTACGACGAAGCACCGCACATTGCTGTCTGTGGGACGGGTGCAAACTCCGGTTTTGGCTTTGATCTATGATCGGCAGAAGGAAATCGAGAATTTCGATTCCCTGACCTATTACGAGATTAAAGCGGAGTTTGAACAAGAGAGCCGCAAATATACAGGAAGCTGGCAAGGGGAGCGGCTGACGGATGGGGAGAAGGCTGCGGCCATCGCCGAGAAGGTAAAAGGGAAGACTGGCCGGATTGCCGAATACGAGGTGAAGGAGACCAAGGAGTATCCATATAAGCTCTATGATTTGACCTTGCTGCAACGGGAGTCCAACGCCAAGTATGGTTACTCGGCCAAGAAGACGCTGGACATCGCCCAAGCGTTATATGAGCGGCACAAAGTGATCTCATACCCGCGGACAAGCTCCAACTATGTCACTGAGCAAAATATCGACGGCATGCATAAGGTGCTTCATATGCTGAAGTCTTCGGATTACAAGCGACTGGCCGAAGGGGGCAACTCCAAGCTGGTGCATGTCGGTAATAAGGCGGTGTGCAATCCGTCGCGGGTCGAGGATCACCATGCGATTTTGCCTACACTAAGAAGGCCCGGGACCTTGAGCAAGGAGGAACAGAACGTCTATGACCTGGTGATTCGGCGGTTCCTGTCCCATTTCTATCCTGCGGCTGAATACAAGCAACATACAGTTCTGACCGAAGTCGAGGGCGAGACGTTCAAGACCAATGTGAAGGAATTGCTCTCCTTGGGCTGGAAGGTCTGCTTGCCAGGTGATGATGGGGCCAGATCCAGCCGGGGGCGAGGGAAGAAAAAGGATGAGGAAGAGGACGCTGAGGAATTGACGGATGTCCCTTTTCAAATCGACCGCGGCTTGCCTGTTCAATGTATCGACGCTCAGGCGAAGGAGAAGGCAACGCAGCCACCCAAGCATTATACCGAGGGCACTTTGCTGAAAGCGATGGAAAGCGCAGGCAAGCAGCTTGAGAACGAGGAACTGCGCGAAGTTATGAAGGATGCGGGCCTTGGCACTCCAGCCACACGCGCGGCAACCATTGAACGGCTGAAAAAGGTTGGATACATCACGATGCAGGGCAAGAGAATTACCGTAACTCAGAAGGGACGAGCTGCGGTTGAGCTTATCCGTCATGCGGGGGTTGAATTGCTGACGTCACCGGAAATGACCGGACAATGGGAACGGCGGTTATATCAAATTTCCAAGGGAGAAGCTGCCCGTGAGAAGTTTATGGATAATGTTCGGCGTTTTACGCTTTCAATCATTGATAAAGTAAGAACCCAGCAAAAGGCAGACGCTTCTGTGTTCGGTACAGAGGAAGCCGAGAAGGGGGCCAGTCACGGCGGTAGGAACAGTAATGCCAGCGGCCGGGGGAGAGCGTCAGGGAGTGCAGGTGGCGCTTCTGCGGGCTCACGGACGACAACAGCCACAGCAGCGAAGGCCAAAACCGCTGGTTCACTCCAGCCGCTGGCCCCTTGTCCGCGTGAGGGTTGTGGAGGTCAATTAATCGAGGGCCGCAAGGGCTACGGGTGCACTCATTACAAGCAAGGCTGCGGTTTCGTTATCTGGAAGGAGTTCCAGGGCAAGAAGGTCACCCAGGCAATGCTTAACGCCTTGCTTGCCAAGGGTCAGACCCAATTACTAACCTTCAAGCAGCCCGGTGGAGAGGTGAAGGCGCGAATGGTGCTATCTGATCGAACCACCGGCAAGCTGGACCTGCTTGTGGATGATAGCAAGTAGACAAAAAACAGCAGCAACGACCTTACAAGGTCTGTTGCTGCTGCCGGGCTTGATGAATATGGTTGAAAATAATGCCGGGAACTTCCTTCAAAGACGAGACCGTATACATTTGAAGATTAGCCCCTTGCTGCAACTCGACAATGTTGTATTGCCACTCGTTAGGAATTTGGATATGAATCGCACCAATTCCCGCGGCCAGTGCCGGAGTAATGTCTGTACGCAAGCTATTGCCTACCATCCAGGTCTGGGAGCGGTCAAAGGGTCGAGATCGCAAAATGCTCTCCAACGCTTCAATATTTTTATGACGGCGGATATAAATCCGGTCCTGAAAATAGTCGCTTAGCTTCATCTGATCAATCTTGCGTTGCTGGATCACCGATTCCCCGCCCGTATAAAGGTGGAGCTCGTGGCCTTGGCTCCGCAGCAGGTTCAGCGTCTCGACCATGCCGGGGTAAGGCTCGATCGGCAATTCGTATACGCTAAGACCCAGCTTCATGAGCCGCTCTTCTTCCTCAGATTGAGTTGGGCGGCCTGTCACCTGACTAAAATGCCGATACGTATCAATCAGCGATTCCGGAAAATGCACGCTGGCGAAGCCAATTTGATGCACTCCGGCCACATCAATTTCCGTTTGCTTGTCACGGATTTCTGCGGGAGTAATGCCACTGGGCTTGAACCAGTTGGTAAGAAGATCGGCAAATTGTTCAAGGATGAGTTCAAAGTATTTGTTACAGTGAACCAATGTATCGTCGAGGTCAAAAATAATCTGTTGTGGTGTTGCTGATTTCATAGGTAGGTCACTCCTTTATCCAAAGCACGCTTCTCTATAATCGGTCCGGTACACCCGATTTTTTGAACTCGCACTAGCACTATAAGTATGTTCCTATCATAAGCACAAGCGCCTGGCTAAAGCAAGTGACCCATCTTTGCCGCTTTGCTCAGGACAACCGGATATAGGATTCAAGAAATATTTGCAATTCGGCCGCACCATCCGGGCGGATACTGAATTTCTCCGTGTTTTGCGCTAACAGATGTATACGCAAGAGGCCAGCTACGCGAAGCAATAACAAATCGTGCAGAAGCTGCTCCTGAGGCTGTCCCATATCCTGCATAATTTCCTGCATGGATTTCGGTTTGTCCGCTACACAGCGAAGCAAACGCAATCGCTGGGGCTCTGCCAAAGCCCGGGTTAATCTCTTCAACACCATGGGAGGCTCGTTTTCGTCAAGCTCCGGCAGGTCAAGTGGATATTGAATGAAGAGGACTCCTTCATAGAAGACGTATGTATTAATTGGCCGAAAATGGATGGAAGGGCACAATACGACCTCTGTAATGGGCTTAAGCGGCTCCAGCACCAGCCCTCCGGATGCATATTCAATGAGCGCGTCGGCGTCCATTTTTTGCAACAGGGTATTTTTTTCATCAAAATCTTCTTGCAGCAGCCCCACAAGCCGTCCCTCTATTTGGCGGAAATATAGCTGATCCCATACCTTCAGGAGCGGAACATAGCTACTGCGAATCCGAGCAATAGTATCATTAGTCACAGAGGGAATGTAGGCATTTGTTCGTGCATAAAGCGTCTCGGCATCAGCTTCGGCCAATTCGTGCAGAAAAGAAGCTATTTCATCAGCGTCCTGTCGTCCCAGAGTCCAAGCGAAAAGCACATCATAATCCGTTAGCGGTAATTTTGCCGCTTCGGCAAATTGCTGCCTCTGTTCCTGTGTGAGCCGCTCTTCAATATCGGCAAACCATTCGGCACCTACATCCAGACTGCTTACCCATTTGCGCGTTGTATATATCATAAAGCTGCTGATGAGTTCGTAGACCGGTGAGACATCTACTTTCACGTCATAGGCCATGATCATAAACCTCCCAATATTCGTTGCATTCAGACTTATTATGCTTGTTTGGCGAAGGGTTGTCCACTATAATGTTGAAGGATTATGCAAGTAAGGGTTGATACTAAAGGAGCGTTACCGTTGAAAACAAACTCGTCTTACTTAAAACCTGTCTTTACTCCCACTTTCATTCTGATTGGCGTTATCGTCATTGCCGGGCTTAGCCAAGGGCTACTGCTTCCGGTTTTATCTATTTTTATGGAGCAGCGGGGTGTATCTTCCTCTGTGAATGGCTTACATGCTGCCGCGCTCTATGTGGGCTCATTCGCCATGTCGCTGGTAGCCGAACGGCTGCTTCGCCGCACCGGGTTCAGAAAGCTGCTGCTGTCGGGAGTAGTTCTGGTGATGATCGCATTGCCGCTATTTCCACTAGTGGCTGATGTGCGGGTCTGGTTGGTGTTGCGTATCCTCGTAGGGATTGGAGATAGTGCCATTCACTTTACCTCGCAATTATGGATGTTGCTGTTATCACCGCCCGAGAAGCGGGGGTGGAACATTTCTCTTTACGGCATGTCTTACGGATTGGGCTTCAGCCTTGGACCTCTGGGTATCAGGCTGCTTTCCTATGGGCAGGCCATCCCGTTCGTCATTTTGAGCCTACTCTTTCTTCTGATGCTCGTGTTGGTTCTGACTTGTCTGCCTAATCGATCTCCGGAGAGTCTTGGCTCCAAGGAGCAGACGGGGGCTCCACGGCAAGTTCTGCATATATATCGGTTGGCTTGGTTTGCTCTGGTCCCGGCTTTGTTGTATGGATATATGGAAGCTTCTATGAACAGCAATTTTCCGATTTACGGCTTGCGTTCCGGATTGAGTAGTGAAGACATCTCTTCTTTGTTGCCGTTCTTTGGCATTGGCGGACTGATTCTGCAATTACCCCTGGGCCTGCTTAGCGATCGTTTCGGACGAAAAAAAGTGCTGATGACCGCGGGGCTGGGGGGAGGACTCCTGTTCATGGCGGTACCGCTGGCCGGCAATCATTTTGCGGCCATTCTCCTTCTGTTTATGGGAGCAGGGGGCCTTGTAGGTTCCTTCTTCTCCCTGGGTTTGGCTTATGCTGCTGATTTGCTGCCCAGACACTTGCTGCCGGTTGCCAATGTGATTGCTTCGTTTCATTTTAATTTTGGCAGCATCGCCGGTCCTAATCTCGGCGGAATAGCTATGCAATGGGGATCGGCTCCGCTGTTGTTCGTATTTTTGGGGGCGGCGTATATTCTGTTTTCCTTGCTTGGCTTTGCATTTCGGGGGAATCAGACAAAAAAAGTACAAATATGAACAGGCTGTAATGGATTTTAAATGGTTTTTCCAATAAACTAGAGGATAAAGGGCTTCGCATTGCGTCAAGCAAAGGATGTTCAAAAAGTCGAATCGACGACGGCTTCACTTCCCTGACCTACTCCGTGATTAGATATGGCTTTTTTGAACTACCTTAAAAAGGAGAAATCGGACCTATGATCAGAATCAACCACTTACTCAAATCAGTGGATGGAAATAAAAAGAAGGTGCTCCGCGACATTTCCGTTCAGTTCAGCACCGGGGAAATGATTGGCGTAGTGGGGGCAAGCGGTAGTGGCAAGAGTATGCTGCTGCGTTGCCTGGCACTGCGCGAACGCTGGAATCGGGGCGATTATACCTGGGATGGTCAGAAGGTATTGGAAGGCGGAGGGGCAGGGGGAGCGAAATACCGTTCCCAGTGTGCTTATCTGGAGCAACCGCCATCCCTGTATCCCGAGAAGACGGCTTTGAAGAATGTCCTGATCGGACAGGTTGGTCAAACTCCGCTTCTTCGTCGCCTGACCGGTATGGTACGCTCGGATGATTATATGGGTGCCATGGACGAGTTGGAGAAGTACGGACTCTTGGACAAGGCTCATGTCAAGGCTAACAAGCTCAGCGGGGGAGAACGGCAACGGGTGGCGATCTGCCGTGCTATGGTTCATGGAGCGAACTTCATTGCGGCAGACGAGCCGGTAATCGGCCTTGATCCCAAATCGGCGGAGCATGTGCTGGTTACGCTTAAGGAGCTTTGCACCACACAGAACAAAGTGGTAGTTGTTACATTGCCGCTGGAGCTAGCCGAGCGTTATTGCACACGGATCTGGGGAATTCATGAGGGTAGGCTGGAGCTTGACGTTTATGGACGCCGTTTGACCGCGGAGGAGAAACGCCAAATCGATTTGGCATGAAATGAGTGATAGCATTGATGACAACAAGATGGTTTTCTGCTTTGTCCGGGCTGGTATTGCTGCTCGTACTGAGCGGATGCAATTTTATAATTGATCCCAAGTCCATGATGGAGACACCACAGCTTTCATCGGATAAGGCGTCGCTCATCAGCGTTATCAAGGGGGAGCTGAAGGGCGGTGAAATGATTACGCCGCGGGATATCCGCAACAGCAGCTCCATCCGTACGCTTGATCTGAATAACGACGGGGTTATGGAAGCTGTGGTGTTCTACGAGACACCGGAGGAAGCGGTACGCATTCACGGCATGATCCTGCAGCAACAGGGCGACTCCTGGGTGCTAAAGGCACGTTTTGATGGGGAAGGCCAGGTGCTGGAGAACTACGACATGCTGGATATTACCAACGATGGCAAGCTCGATATTGTTGCCGGCTTCTCTAGCGGATCGGAGGAACTTCAGAAGGGCTTAACCGTATATACCTATGATGGCAATGAGGTCGAAAAGGTGCTGGCCCTTCCTTATAACAATTTTATCGTTGATGATCTGAATCAGGATAAGCAGCTGGATCTCACTGTGGTTAACCTGAAGCGCGGTCAAATGGCAACCGTCACGACATACCAGTATGACGAATCCTTTAAGGAACTTAGCCATCTGGAGCTAAATGATCCGGTTAGCGAATACTATAATGCAGTTAGCGGAAATATTACACCGAACCTGAAAGGGATTATTCTCGATGCCAGTGTGGGCAGTCATTCTGCATTCTCGACAGTGATCGTCATGGAGAACGGTCAACTCATCAACCTGTTGCCTTCTCAGGACATGACATTGAAAGGGTACCCCATTATGAGCGGAGATGTGAACAACGACGGGGTGCTTGAAATCGGGATGCTGGAGAAGCCAAAGGGCTGGGAATATATTTCATTTGATGAAGTACCTTGGCTGTTCTCTTATTATCAGTGGGATGAAACGCAGGGGCTCAAGTTCATGATGCAGCAATACATGGATTTGTCCGGACGGTTCTACTTCAATTTTCCGAAGGAATGGCGCGGTAATGTGACGATTGATACCAAGTCAGACAAGAACGAGCACCTGTGGTTTGTCAAGGTCGATACGAACGAGACGGTGGCAGAGATTCGCTTCTTCTCATTAGCTGAATGGGAAAAGAACAAAGCGGATTGGGAGCTTCTGGCAAGGGATGCTGACAGAGTCATTGGATTTCTCAGTCATACGGATTTGAAGGTCAATAAGGGAGAAACAGAAATCAAGCGTTAAGCGGGTTCAATGGAAAAGAGGGGGCTTTAACATTGAGTAAAGTATTGATATTGGAGGATGAAGAGTCCATCCGCAGTTTTATTGTGATCAATTTAAAGCGCAACGGATTTGATGTCCTGGAGGCGGCGGATGGCCACGAGGCGCTGAGCAAGCTGCAAAGCGTGGCAGATATTGACATCGCTCTGCTGGACGTCATGGTGCCGGGGATCGACGGATTTGAGGTCTGTCGCCGCATCCGTGAATCAAATGAACGAATCGGCATCATCTTCCTTACGGCGAAGGTTCAGGAGCAGGACAAAGTGTATGCCCTCTCTGTTGGTGCGGACGATCACATCAGCAAGCCGTTCAGTCCAACAGAGCTGATCGCCCGGATTCAGTCGCTGCTGCGTCGCGTGAATGTATACCGCGAAGCAAGTGCGAAGGTCACGTTCAGCTCAGGGCCATTTACGCTCGATTTGATCTCCAAGCAATTTAAACGCGGGGGGCAGATGATTGAGCTTACACCTACGGAGTTCTCGTTAATTCAGTATTTCTTGGAGAATGAGAATACTCCGCTAAGTCGGGATTTGCTGCTGGATCATGTATGGGGCAAGGAGTATATGGGCGACCCGAAAATTGTGGACGTCAACATTCGGCGGCTGCGGCAGAAAATTGAGAATAACCCGTCCGAACCGGCGTTCCTGCAAACTGTCTGGGGACACGGCTATAAGTGGAAGGGCGAGGGGCAATGATTAAGAAAGGGATTGGCCGGCAAATTGTTTTACATTATTTCATTGTCGTATTTGTAACCTTGTTCATGATCGTGGGCATCTTTACGCTGGCCATTCGCATGTATTATTACGATGCGGTTTATAATCATATGTCCAACCATTCCATGTGGGCCTCGGATTATTTTGATAAATTTGTGCGCTTGAATGCTGAACGGGACCCTGATTACTTCACACAAATGCTGCGAACCTTTGAACTCGATAATACGGAGCTGATGATTCTGGATCGCAATGGTGAGGTAAAGGCCAGCACCAATCCCTTTCAAGCTGACAGGGCGATTCAAACCAGCGATGTTCCCCAGGCAGTGGCCGGCAATGTCGGAAAATGGGTGGGCCGCCAGCCAGCAACCGGGGAGCCTGTCATGGCCGTATCACGTCCGCTTCAGCTTCAAGGGGAGACGCAGTACATCGTTCGCTATGTCACCTCCATGGAGCTGGTGAACGCCAAGCTGCTGAATCTTACGCTGCTATCTATTGGGGTAGCGGGAGCCGTTCTTGCTCTAGTTACGTTATTAAGTATCGGCTTGGCTAATTCGATTGTTAAGCCCATTAATAATATTCGTGCGGTTTCGGCGGAGATGGCCCGCGGCAGGTTTGATGCGAGAATTAAAGGCAGTTACAAATACGAGCTGGGCGAACTGGCTTCCACGCTTAATTACATGGCTGAGGAGATCGTGCGAAGCAATCAAATTAAGGATGATTTTATTTCATCGATTTCCCATGAACTGCGAACGCCGCTCACTGGCATCAAGGGCTGGAGCGAGACGTTAACCTCCGGTGGCTTTGATCCTGAAGAGACCAAGATTGGCATGAACATCATTGCCAAGGAAACCGACCGTTTGATCGGTCTGGTTGAGGAAATTCTGGACTTCTCTAAGCTGCAGCAAAATGAGATGAAGCTGGTTATTGGGGAGGTCAATCTTAAGGAACTGCTCCAGGAAACGATGCTTAACGTTTGGGCAAAGGCGGAGCAAAAGCAGATTCAGCTAAAGCTGGAGGACAAGACAGAGGGTCAAGTGATCATCCATGGCGACGGCAACCGGTTGAAGCAGGTCTTCCTCAATGTGGTGGACAATGCTATCAAGTTCTCCCATGAGCAAAGCTGGATTCAGCTGGTTATCAGTCGCAAAGAGGATGGTAAGGCGCTGGTGGAGGTTATCGATACAGGCATCGGCATCAGTGAAGAATATTTAAACAAAGTGAAGGATCGTTTCTTCCAGGTCAATCATCAGGGAGGGGGTACGGGACTGGGGTTAGCCATCAGTCAGCAGCTCGTGGAACTGCATCAGGGTGAGATGGAGATTCAAAGCGAACTTGGCGTTGGTACCACAGTTTCGGTAACTCTGCCACTTCTTGACCTTGCCGAGAGTGACAATAAACTCGTAGATGAAAGCGATCCGGAATGAGCAAGAGCGGTGCAGGAATGAATCAGGAGTTCAGATTCGTTCCGCACCGCTCTTTTCTTATGCAAGCTAGCCGTTCACTTCAAAGTGGAGGACTAAGATAGCAGCCCCTCAGCACGCAGGCGCGGAGCATTGTCGTAAACCTCCTGCAGCAGCCGGGAGGGCTGTGGCCGCAAGGCCGGTTTAGCGGCTACGATCTCGCCTGGGCCCACCACTGCAATCTCGCCGTTGTTACCCTTGATTATGGCACCTTCCTTAAGGACAGCACCTTCACCGATAATTGCGTTCTCGACAAGAGCATGCTTGCCGATCTTCGCTCCGGGCATGACTACGCTATCCTTCACCCAGGCATGGCGGGCAATCTCTGTACCGGCAAACACAACCGACCGTTCTGCATGACCCTCCAGGAGGCATTGCTCATGGACCAGTACGGTGGAGGACTGCAGGCTGCGTCTTCTCACCAGGCTAAGACCGGGGGACAATTCCCTGGTCAGCATGGGCCAATCGTCGCGATGCAGCAAAGCAGCCGAAGGGTCCTCCAGCAAATCCATATGCGCTTCCCACAGGCTGCGTACAGTCCCCACATCCCGCCAGTAACCGTTGAACTGGTAAGCATAAAGCGGCTCAATTCCGCTCAGCATGCTCGGAATGACATCCTTGCCGAAGTCATGACTCGACAAGAGACTCTGAGCATCTGCCGTTAACTGCTGCTTCAAGTACTCCCACTCGAACATGTAAATGCCCATGGAAGCAAGATTGCTGGCTGGCTGGTCTGGCTTCTCGGCAAACTCAGTAATGCGGTGCCGGTCATCCATCGATATCACACCGAAGCGATGGGCTTCTTCCCAAGGCACCGGCATGACCGAGATGGTTGCCTTTGCCTTGGTGGTGAGGTGGAAATCCAGCATACGGCGATAGTTCATATGATAGATATGATCTCCGGACAGGATCAACACATGCTTGGGAGAATAACTATCGACGAAGGCCATGTTTTTGTAGATGGCGTCCGCAGTGCCAGCATAGGCTTCTGTGCCGCATTGGGTTGGGGGGAGCAGGGTGATTCCACCGTCTTCCGAATGGGGCAATCTCCAGGGATCGCCTTCTCCGATATGATTGTGGAGCGACTCGGCTTCATATTGAGTCAGCACACCAACCGTATCGATGCCGGAATTCGCGCAATTGCTTAGAGGAAAATCGATGATTCGGTATCGTCCACCGAACGGCACGGCCGGTTTGGCCTGCTTGGCTGTCAGCGGTGATAATCTCCGTCCCTCTCCGCCCGCAAGCAGCATAGCAATGCAATCCTTTTTCCTCATTTTTGGTTCCCTCCCGTATGTTTTAGTGTGAGTAGCACATACACTAAAGGATATAATGTAGATGAAATAAATTATGGAAATACCGCAGAATTATTACATCATTTTATGGAAATCGCTAAAAATTTTTTTTGGAATGGAAGTTGGTGATTCTATGTCTGCTTTAAGCCAAAGTTGTCCCCTCTCCCCGGAGGTCATTTATTTGTTTCACGAAGGGACTCTGCACCATAGCTACCGAACCTTTGGCGCCCACTGCACTACCGAGGATGCACGGCCAGGCGTGCGCTTCACGGTGTGGGCTCCCGGTGCTCGTCAGGTCGCCGTGGCGGGTGACTGGAACGGATGGGACGAGAAGCGTGATGTATTACATAAGATGCCCGATTCCGGGATATGGACTCTTTTTTTGCCGGGTGTGCCCGAAGGAAGTTTTTACAAGTACGCGATAACGGCTTCTGACGGCTCCACTTGGCTAAAGGCCGACCCTTTTGCCTTTCAGGCTGAGGTCAGGCCCAGTACGGCTTCGATTATTACTTCCCTGGATGGTTATGAATGGGGAGATCAAGCCTGGATTCGGAGCCGAACTGCTCCTTATCAGCGTCCCTTGAGCATCTATGAGCTGCATTTCGGGACCTGGCGTCAAAAGGAAGACGGGGAATTTCTGACCTACCGTGAGATGGCCGATGAGCTGATCCCCTACATCCGTGAGATGGGATATACCCATATCGAGCTTTTGCCTCTGTGTGAGCATCCCTATGATTTGTCCTGGGGTTACCAGACAACGGGCTACTTTGCGCCGACAAGCCGCTACGGGCGGCCGTGTGATCTCATGTATTTTGTCGATCGTTGTCATCAAGCCGGCATTGGAGTATTGCTGGATTGGGTTCCGGGACATTTCCCGAAGGATGCCCATGGACTGCGGCGGTTTGACGGCACAGCGTTGTACGAATATGACGATCCCGTCAAGGCGGAGAAAAGGGGATGGGGGACGTTAGGCTTTGATTTTAGCAAGCCGGAGGTACGTTCCTTCCTGATTTCGAGCGCGATCTATTGGCTGGAGATGTATCATTTTGACGGCTTACGCGTAGATGCGGTGACCAGCATCCTCCGACTGGACTTTGAGAAGCCCTCCTGGGAATCAGCACGCAACTCGCAAGGGGGTGTGGAGAATCTGGAGGGAATGGCTTTCTTGCAGCAACTGAACAAGGCGGTGTTCCACTATTTTCCCCAGGCGTTAATGATGGCAGAGGAATCGTCCTCCTGGCCGAAAGTGACCACACCTGTACATGAGGGGGGACTGGGCTTTAACTACAAATGGAATATGGGCTGGATGAACGACACGTTGCAATATGTGGAGACTGCATTTGCCCAGCGTCCGAAACAACATGCTTTGCTTACCTTTCCGATCTGGTACGCGCATACCGAGAATTTTACACTTCCTTTGTCACATGATGAGGTGGTGCACGGCAAGAGATCTTTACTGGATAAAATGCCGGGCAGCTATGAGCAGAAATTTGCCGGACTTCGGCTGCTTCTGGGCTATCAATTCACTTTTCCGGGCAAAAAGCTGGTGTTCATGGGTGGCGAATTTGGTCAGTTTGTGGAGTGGAAGGATGAGGAAGAACTGGATTGGAACCTGCTGGTTTATCCGGCCCATCGCAAGATGCAACGATATAGCGCCGCGCTAAATCGGTTATATTTGCACGAACGCGCCCTTTGGAAGCTGGATCATGATCCGGCGGGCTATGCATGGCTCTGTCCAGATGATCGTGAGCAGAGTGTCATTGCGTATATGCGGAAAAGTGAACGAAAACAAGATACGTTGGTAGTTCTTTTGAATTTCAAGCCTGTAGAGAGAATGAATTACCGTGTAGGCGTACCGTGGCCAGGAAGCTATCAGCAAATATTCAATAGCCAGGAACGGCGGTTCGGTGGGGAAGAGAGGATGAGGTCTTCCAGCCGCAGCAGTGAGAGAATATCCTGGCATAACCAGCGGCATAGTCTCAGGGTGTGTCTTCCGCCGCTGAGTATAACCGTATGGAAGCGTCAAGAGACCACGAGGAGGAACAAGAGATGAATATCCTGTTTGCTGCTGCAGAAGCCGCACCACTGGTCAAGACCGGTGGTTTGGCCGATGTCATTGGAGCGTTGCCTAAAGCATTAATCAAATCCGGGCATGATGTCCGCATCATGCTGCCGAAATATAAGGCCCTGCCTGGTCCTGTGCTGGAACGTATGGAACTGATAGGGACAAAAGACGTCCCTGTAGGCTGGCGTCAGAAATATGGCGGCCTGTCGCTGGTTCATTGGGAGGGACTTCCTATTTATCTAATTGATAATGAGGAATATTTCGGCCGGGAAGGCATTTATGGACACGGAGATGATGGGGAGCGATTTGCTTACTTTGACCGGGCCGTGCTAGAATTGCTGCCCCTCACCGGCTTTATGCCCGATATCATCCATTGTCATGATTGGCATACGGGCATGATTCCTTTGCTGCTGCGGGAACATTATCAGCATCAAGCATTTTATCACAATATTCGGACCGTCTATACCATTCACAATCTGCTGTATCAGGGCAACTTCCCGGAAGAGATTCTGCCTGATTTGCTGGGGTTGCCGTGGCGTTATTTTACCCCAGAGGGTGTGGAGTATTACGGCAATGTCAGCTTTATGAAGGCAGGCCTCGTTTATGGGAACCATATCACGACGGTTAGCCCTACATATGCCGCAGAGATCCAGACGGAGCATTACGGCTGCGGGATGGATGGCTTGCTGCGCTTCTTAAGCGGACGCTTGTCGGGTATTGTCAACGGTATTGATACGGAGCTATATAATCCTGAGACGGATTTGGAGCTGTTTGCCCGTTATAGCAACAGTCTGGAGCAAAAGCAGGCCAACAAGCTGGCCCTGCAACGCGAGCTTGGTTTGCCGGAGCAGGCAGATGTCCCGCTTTTTTGTATGATTACCCGCCTGGTAGAGCCGAAAGGACTTGATTTGCTGCTGCGGGTACTGGATGAGTGGCTATGGACGGATGAGGTACAATTCGTTCTGCTGGGAACGGGGGATGCGGTTTATGAGTCGTGGTTCCGGGAAGCGGCTCATCGCCATCCAGGCAAGCTTGCAGTGGAAATTCGCTTTAGTGAAGCCTTGTCCCGGCGCATCTATGCGGGGAGCGATATGCTGCTGATGCCATCCCGTTTTGAGCCCTGCGGCATTAGCCAGCTTCTGGCACTGCGCTATGGTACAATTCCTGTCGTACGGGAGACTGGGGGCCTTAACGATACGGTAAAATCCTATAACGAGTTTACGGGAGAGGGCAATGGATTTACCTTCCACAATTACAATGCACATGATATGTTGCACACCTTGCGGAGGGCGATGGCTTTCTACCGTCGTCCCGAGCATTGGCGGAAGATTGCAGATCAGGCCTTTGCCGGAGATTATAGCTGGGGCCACTCAGCTCGGCAATATGAGGAGATTTATGAACAGGTTATAGCAGAACGATAATCAAAAGAAAGACGCTTAGCGATTCCGCAGACTCTCGTGTTTAGAGCTGCTTGGGATCCTGAGCGTCCTTTTTTTAATGCAGGGACCTGTACAAAATTCGAAAGCCATACGGCTCCAGCGTAATCTTCATCATACCGTCCGTCGGATTTACCTGCTCCCCGGTGATAGCATCCCGCCAGTCACTGGTTTGCATCGGGTGAGCTAAAAGAGTCTGGTTGGCCGTATTGTTAATCCAGACCGTAAAATGCTTGTGTCCATCCATCCGCTCGTAGATGATATTAGGGTCGCCAGCCTCGGCATGCAGGAAGCGAAAATGCCCTTGACGCAAGGCGGGGTTTTGCTTGCGCAGCCCAATCATCAGCTTGTAAAAGTCATACAGCTCGCGGTCTTGCTTGCTGGTATCCCATTCCATGCATTTACGGCTATCCGGATCACCGTCCCCGGTCAGTCCGATCTCATCGCCATACAAGATGCAAGGTGTCCCGATATAAGTAAACAGAAACACGACGCATAGCTTGAGCTTTCGCTTGTCTCCACCTACACGGGTGAGCAAGCGTGCCGTATCATGGCTGCACAGCAGGTTGAAAATAACCTCGTTAATCTGATGGGGGTAACGCATAATCAAGGCACCCATCTCATCGGAGAAAGCCGCTCCATCCGCATTGCCTGTAAAGAACTCAAGTACCTTATCGGCAAATGGATAGTTCATGACCGAATCAAATTGGTCGCCAAGCAGCCAGTTGAGGGAGTCGCTCCATACTTCTCCGATCAGATAAGCCTCCGGATTGGCTTGCTTGACGATACGGCGAAAATCGCGCCAAAAGTGATGATCCACCTCGTTGGCTACATCCAGCCGCCAGCCATCCAGTTTGATTTCCTTAATCCAATACTCTGCTACCCCTAGCAGGTATTTCCTTACCTCCAGGTCCGCCGTATTGAATTTGGGCATGTTGCCAGAGAATCCAAACGTATCATAAGTCGGTATTCCGTTGTCGACGGCGGCCGGGAACCGGTTGATGTGGAACCAGCTTGCATAAGGCGAAGACTCCCCATGCTGCAATACGTCCTGGAATGGCGGAAACTGTTCTCCGCAATGGTTAAATACCGCATCGAGCACTACGCGAATTCCCCGTTCATGGCATTGTTCCACCAGCTTGCGCAGCAAAGCATTATCTCCAAAATGCGGATCAACCTGCTTGTAATCCATCGTATCGTATTTATGATTGGAGGGAGAAACAAACAATGGGGTCATATAGATGGCCGTAATGCCCAAGTCAGTTAAATCCTCCAAATGATCGAGAATTCCTTGCAGATCACCCCCAAAAAAATTATCCCCTGCCGGCTTGCCGCCCCATGCTAATGTACCTTCCGGGTCGTTGGAGGGATCTCCGTTGGCGAATCGTTCAGGCATAATTTGATAAAATACCGCTTGCTTGGCCCACTCCGGGACTTGTGCTACTTCAACGGCATGAATATAAGGAAATTCAAAGCACTCCCCGGGCGGGGAGGGAGCTTCGTGCTGCAAGCCGGAATCCAGCATAAAAATAGTTTCGGTTCCGGAGCTTAGCTTGAATGCATAGGACAAGCGCTTGAATTTGGGGCGCACGGCTACTTCCCAATAGTCAAACCTGCGATCATGGGCAGTCCGCTCCATTGCCAACTCCTGAAAGGTGCCGTCCCAGTCGTATTTATCTCCTGTCCAGGCTAAAACTTCGGTGACATCATCCCGCTTGGTGCGAATGCGAAGGTGAATGGTGGATGCATCGTAGGCATAGGCCCATTTATCGCGGGGAACATGGTAAAGCGCTTCTAGCAGCATGATGGGGCACCTCCTCAAAGATCGATCTGTCTTTCTGAGAGTATTCCCAATTCCCGAAACTCCATGAATGGGCAGCATGATTATTGACCAAAGTATTATAAACAAATGGCATCTCACCAAGCGATCTGGAGCGGAAGTGTGACTATATGATGAAGGCTATGAAAATACCTTTGCATATATATACGAACTGATTTATAATTAGCCCAGTGATTATCCAGAATACATGTGAATATGGCAAAAAGAACAGGAGAGATACTATGAAAAAATGGGGTATATTGTTAGCAGCGATCATGATGCTCACGCTGGTCTTGGCTGCTTGCGGACAGGATAAAAATAACAGCAACGGGGCTGCCAATACGACGGGGAACAATCAAAGCCAAAATGAAACGCAAGGCTCCCAGCCGGAAACGGATGCTGCCAATAAGCTGATTCTCGGTACAAGCGCAGACTTTCCTCCTTATGAGTTCCATATCAAGAATGAACAAGGGGAAGATGAGATCGCCGGCTTTGATATCGAAATTGCCAAGGAGATCGCCAAGGATATGGGCGCTGAGTTGGAAATCAAGGATTTGAAATTTGATTCCCTGCTGAATGAGCTTGCTAGTGGACGCATTGATCTTGTTATTTCGGGACTTAGCCCAACACCAGAGCGTGCCGAGCAAATCGACATGTCGAAAATTTACTATACGGCCGAGCAAGCAGTTGTCACCCGTGCGGATGACAAAGATAAATTCGCCACGATGGAATCGCTTGAAGGTGTCAAGATTGGGATACAGCTAGGCTCCATTCAGGAAGGAATTGCTCAGAAGATTCCAAATGCCAAGCTGACAGCGCTGGCCAAAATCAATGATATTATTATGCAATTGAATACGAATCGTGTGGATGCGGCTATTCTGGAAGGTCCTGTTGCCGAATCCTTCGTGAAGAACGTGGAGGGCCTGGTTATCACTGACGCCAAGCCAGAGAATGAAGATGAAGGTTATGTCATCGGTGTGAAGAAGGGCAACAAGGAGCTGCTTGATCAAGTGAACACTACACTCGACCGTTTGCTGGGTGACGGAAGCATCGACCGATTCGTTACAGAAGCGAGTGCGTTAGCCGAGAAATAATCATGATTGTTGCCTTGAAGAAAATAGCGGAGCATTCTTCGCTATTTTCTCTTTTTTTGGTTGAACTACCTTAAGGTAGCGGAGGAGGAATGAAGGTTTTATGGAACTTATCTCAATGTTTGTGGAATACCGAAGTTATTTTCTGGCTGGTGTGCAGTATACGCTGCTGCTGGCGGCTATCAGTGTGGTATGCGGCTTTATCCTGGGGCTTGGCATCGCTATGCTGCGGATGTCTTCCTGGCGTGTAGTTCGATTCTTTGGTCATGCATGGGTAGAATTCCTGCGTGGTACACCGATGATGGTCCAACTGTTGATCATTCATTATGGATTGGCCTTTATGTTCGACATTAATTTTTCCCCGATTCAGTCCGGTGCAATTACGTTATCGATTAACAGCTCGGCTTATCTGGCTGAAATCTTCCGGGCGGGGATTCAAGCAGTAGACCGAGGCCAAGGGGAAGCGGCTCGTTCCTTGGGGATGACCAAGGGCATGGCGATGCGCCATATCATTATTCCTCAGGCGATCAAATCGGTTCTGCCAGCTATCGGGAACGAATTCATTACGATTATCAAGGAATCCTCCATCGTATCGATTATTGGCACAACGGAGCTGATTTTCCAATCCCAATCGGTAGTCACGATTACTTATGACGGCATGACTCCTTATCTGATCGTAGCTATTCTGTACTTCGTGTTGACCTTCACCCTGTCCCGGATTCTCGGGATTTTCGAAAGGAAGTTGAAAACCAGTGATCAACGTTAAAGGCTTGCATAAAAAGTTCGGAGCGTTGCATATCCTGCGGGGCATTGATCTCCAAATTTCCAAGGGAGAGGTCGTCGTCGTCATCGGTCCCAGCGGCTCTGGAAAAAGTACGTTTCTCCGCTGCTTGAACCTGCTGGAGACTCCGACGGAAGGGGAAATTCGCTTTGAGGGGGAGCTTATTACCGATAAGCGGCATAATATCAATCAGACCCGCGAGAAGATGGGAATGGTGTTTCAGCAGTTCAACCTGTTCCCGCACAAGACGGTCATGGACAATATTACTTTGGCGCCGATTCGCGTCAGAAAGAAAAGCAAGGCTGAAGCGGAAGCTTCTGCCTTAGAGCTATTGCGTACGGTTGGACTGGAGGATAAGCGGGATGGCTATCCATCTCAATTATCAGGTGGTCAGAAGCAGCGGATTGCCATTGCGCGTGCCTTGGCTATGGAGCCGCATGTGATGTTGTTCGACGAGCCAACCTCGGCGCTTGACCCCGAGATGGTAGGCGAGGTGCTGGACGTGATGAAGAAGCTGGCTGAACGGGGAATGACGATGGTCATCGTGACTCATGAGATGGGTTTTGCCCGTGAGGTAGGGGACCGCATTCTCTTTATGGATCAGGGTGTTATTCTTGAACAAGGGACGCCACAGGAAGTGTTTGGCTCGCCCCGGCATCAGCGTACCCAGGACTTTTTAAGCAAAGTGCTCTAAAGGGTAGTTTGAGCTGTTATGTAATGGCATATGTGGAATGCTGGTTTGGCCAGGTGAAGGCTGTCGATTGGTTTCGGCAGCCTTCTTGCTATGTAGGGAGAATGAAAAAAATGAAGAATAAATTGTAATGTTTGTGCTTTTTGCTTATTTGCATTGGTGTATGTTTCCATTCTTATTTCTGTGACTGCGGGTGAACCTGGATAGCTCTTATGGTTAGGCAACAGCGGTTCATCGCAACTGGTCGAATTTACCTGTCCAACTGGTTACAAAATTGTGATATATTCGTAAGGCCGAAAGCGAACAAATGATATATAAGGAGAGGGACAACCTTGAACAGTCATATCAGAACCAAAGTCGCCAAGACAGCCCTTGTTGCTGCTAGTGTAACCTTTTTACTACAAAATACAGCGGTACATGCCAAAGCGATACATAAATCCGCATCCAAGCTAGAGGTCGTCTCCGAGGAAGTTGTTGTAGCTTGGGGCAAGACGTTTACTTATTCCAATACGATCGAGGTTAAAGCCTCAGCCTATAGCAAGACAGCCAACGAGAACGGGAAATGGGGAGCTGTCGATTATTTGGGGAATCCACTGAAGCTGGGAACGATCGCCGTCGATCCGGAGGTCATTCCTATGGGAACCAAGGTGCTGGTGACCGGGCACAGCCATGATGGCTTGCCGGATCAAGCTTTTGTGGCTACAGCGACAGATCAGGGCGGGGGCATTAAGGGCAATCGCATTGATATCTTCATTCCAGGCAGCCGTTCCTTCGTCAAAATGTTTGGTTATCAAGATGTAAAATTATATGTGCTGGACAAAAAGTAAAAGTAAAACAAAGAGCTCCATAAGGGAGCTCTTTTGTACTACCGGGAAGCGCTGGTTTGCAGCAGCTCGGCCAGATTGACGAATTGGTAGCCCTTGCCGCGCAGGGTGTCTATAATATCAGGCAGGGCCTCAATCGTCCCGTTCAGATCGGAGCCGACGCCGCCTCCGGCGTGGAGCAGGATAATAGCGCCTGGTCCGGTGGCCTGGAGCACATTCGCCTTGATCTGCTCCTTGTTCAGCCCTTTCCAATCCAATGAATCTACGTTCCAGTTGACGATTTTGTATCCATTGGCTTTGGCCCACTTCACCTGTTCCTCGTTGATTTCACCGTAGGGTGGGCGAATCAGCTTGGGGCGGTAGCCTACGGTCCGACTCACAACCTGCTCCGTCCGTTCGATTTCTCTGGCGAACTGCTTTACGGTCTGTTTGCGGAATGAGGGATGGTTAAAGGAATGATTTCCGATAAGATGACCTTCCCTATGCATTCGCTCCAGTAGAGCAGGAAATTTCTTCGCCCTTGCGCCGACCACGAAGAAGGTGGCTCTGGTCCCTTTCTGGCTTAGGATTTCAAGGATTTGCGGAGTGAAGCGGGGGTCGGGACCATCATCAAAGGTCAGAGCTATCTGCTTCGTATCCGGCCCACGGAATTTAAAGGTCTCCGAGTATTTTTTGCGCAGCTCTGCCAGACTGGAAGGCTTGTTGTCGCGCACGGAGGCCTGAGCGGTACTGGTTGGAATAGTAACCAGCAACATCAGGATGAGAAACCATACCCATTTCTTACATAAATCAGGCAATACTACACCTCCATTCATCGTTCTATTGTTATGTCCATTTCCTAAAAATTTATGAAAACTCGTAACAATGGCGGATTCAGGTACAGATCAGTCATTCATAGTGATAAATATCACAGACTATCAACGCAAAAAACTGGCATTCTGTGATGAAGCGAACAAAAGACGAGGTGGATTCATGGCAACGGTGATAGCCAATCAGCAGGTAGCTCAAGGGGTCTTCAAGCTAGAGGCCGAAGGACAGTTTACAGGGAAAATGGGACAGTTTTACATGCTTCGCGCCGGTGAACGTTATCCATTGCTGTCGCGTCCAATCAGCATCTTCAATATAAGCGGCAACCGGATTGAGTTCCTGGTTCTGGCGGCGGGCGAAGGCACAGCGTTATTATCCGCCTTGAAGCCTGGCGATCCCCTGGAACTGGAGGGGCCGTTTGGCAACGGGTTTTCCTTGCCGAAAGGGAAAACAGCTTTTATAGGCGGGGGCATCGGGATTGCTCCCTTTTATTATGCGCTCAAGGAAGTGCCGGAGGCAGACGTGTATCTTGGCTTCAGCCGTGAGCCGTATATGGTTGAGGAATTCAAGCAAGCTGCTACAGGAAAGGTCATCGTGGATGTTGGCGGGGTTATTTTGGATCAGGTTGACTTTCATGCTTATGATACGATTGTGGCTTGCGGTCCTCATCCCATGCTTCATGCCGTTCAGCGCAAACAGGCGGAGAGCGGGACGCAGGCCAAGGTCTACGTATCTCTGGAGAACCGGATGGCTTGCGCAATAGGCGCATGTCTGGTATGCAGCGTCAAATGCCAGGATGGGCGGAAAAAGGCCTGTACCGATGGTCCGGTATTCCCTGCGGAGGAGGTGGTGTTCCAATGATAGATACTTCTTGTCTTATCGCGGGAGTAGCGTTTAAGAACCCGATTGTCATGGCCTCCGGAACCTTTGGATTCGGGAAGGAATATGCCTCACTATACGACATCAATAAGCTGGGCGGACTGTCGGGGAAGGGGTTAACCCTGCATCCCAAGGCAGGTAATGACGGTATTCGAGTAGCGGAGACCGCGTCAGGCATGCTAAACAGTGTGGGTCTGGAGAACCCTGGCGTAGCGGCGTTTCTGCAAGAGGAATGTCCACGCTGGGAGTCGCTGGATCTGGCCCGTATTGCCAATCTGGGCGGCAACACGATTGAAGAATATGTGGAAGGGGCTCGGTTGATTGATGAGGATGCTGCCTGGCGAGCGCGAGCAGGCCGTCAAGCCGTTGATATGATCGAGCTTAATATTTCCTGCCCAAACGTCAAGGCGGGCGGCATGGCCTACGGTATCCAAACGGAGATCGCCCGTGAGGTGGTGCGTCAGGTGCGCGGGGCCACGACATTGCCGCTGGTGGTGAAGCTGTCCCCCAATGCCGAAGACATCGTAGGCATGGCTGTGATGTGCCAGGAGGAAGGAGCAGACGGTGTATCGCTCATCAACACCTTTTCGGCCATGAAGATTGATATCTACAAGCGGCGCAGCATGTTCGATAATTTGTATGCCGGCCTGTCTGGACCGGCCATTAAGCCTATAGCCCTTCGTATGGTGCATCAGGTGTGCCGGGCAGTAACGTTCCCTGTCATGGGGATGGGCGGAATCAGCAGTACGGAAGATATCATTGAATTCATTATGGCCGGAGCCACTGTCATTCAGATAGGGACGCATAATTTTGTCCAATTACGGGCCGGAGAGCAGCTTGTAGCAGGTCTGGAGGCCTTTATGGAACAAGAAGGAATAAGCAGCTTGGACGAAATCCGCGGAATCCTATAAAATGAAGACAACTTCATTTATAGGAGGAACGGCAACGTGAACTATGAGGATATCAAGCTTGAGGCGATCCCTGTGGGCCGGGATCTGCTGCTTGTCATAACGGGGGGAGTGGCGCATATCGGTTCAGCTTCTACCGCTTATGTGGGGGATGAGGGAACAGAAGTGCAGACCTCTGCGGTGCCTGGACATAAGGAGCATACGCTGAGCGGAGAGTTTGCCCAGCGCGCTGCAGCCGCTCTTCAGCGGACCGTGACCGTTGTGATGGGCATTCATTATGATGATCTTACCAAGGAAGAGATTATTGCCATCTCCCGCCAAGCTTCGGAGCTGCTTGATCAGTATTTGCAAGAGCAGCAGGGGAATTGAGCGCGGCAAGGAAGGACAACCAAACCTCGATTTCCCCTATCCATGCTAATAAAGCCAAAGACAGCAGCGTGACGATCTGATGGAGATCTTTAGGCTGCTGTTCTTTTTTTCACTGAAATAGTTAGTAATTCTAGTGTTACGTGCTAATTGCCATCAACCCGGCGCTCAATAGCCTCAGACATGGTCTTGTCGGTAAGATGGGCATATACCTCGGTCGTTTCTGTGGAAGCATGTCCAAGCTGTTCTTTGGTTTTATAGATATCATTTTGCAAGTAATAGTCCGTGGCAAAGGAATGCCGGAGCTTATGAATCGTCAGGTACGGCTTGCCAAAGCGCTTGGCGTATTTGATAATCATTGCCTGCATAGCCCGTTTGGTCATGCGCTTGCCTTCCTTCTGGCCGTTGGGAATGGCGACGAAAAGGGCCTTTTCCCGTTTGGGCGCATGGTATCGCTCCTGTCGCAGGACGAGATAAGCGGCGAGGTCCTCCCTGGACTGCTCGCGGAAGTACACGGGAGTTTTGAAGGTCTCATCATTATTTCCTTTACGGTAGACATAAATTAGTTTATTGGCCAGATCCAGATCATCTATATTGAGATTAACAACTTCGGACACGCGGAGCCCGGAATTCAGAATCAGGCTGACGATGCAGGCATCACGCTCTCTGTTTAGCTTATACGCGTAGAGTGCTTGCTTATTGTTGACGATATCCTGACCATATCCTTCAGCAACGTAGGCAATAAACTCGATCAGTTCGCCCTCCTCCAGAATCTTTCCTTTTAGCTTGGCAGCAGTGTCTTTCGGCTTGTGAATTCGCTTGATCTCTACCTTGGCCATAATATTGCGCTTGAGTAAAGGATAGAAATGCTCATCCTCGGCAATCTGGCTCAAATAGTGGAACAAGGAGCGCAGGGAGGACATTTTTCGCGATACGGTAATTTTAGAGTTCGTCCCTTCCGTGCGGGTCGTTAAATGCAGACGGTAGCCCACGATGTTCTCCATGTGCAATGTCTCCAGATCCAGCAGAGTGATATCCGCATTCTTCTCAGCGGAGGTCAGTCCTTCTGCCCGCAGCCAGCTCAGAAATTGCTCATAATCCCGAACGTATTCCAGCAAAGTGGAAGGGGAGAGATCGGGTAGCTTGTAGTCGATAAACTGCTGGATGAACCAAGGCAGGCTAAGCACCTTCTCATCCAGCTTCTTGCGGTCGATGACCCTTTGTATTTTCAATTTGTACCCCCTCCAATCTAAAAGCTTAGTGAATGATGAGGAGCTTGCGGCCGGTATAGTCATACACTCGCTAACGGACCAGGAAAATATAATCCGGTTCGCCATGGGCCTGCGGCACCTCGCAAGTTTCCACTCGTCCAAAAAATTCTTCCAGCTGTGCGGCGAATTCAGGAGAAGGAGTTGCGCTCCAGAAGGACAGGCATCCGCCTTCACGCAGTCGGGAACGGAGTGCAGTTAAGCCTTCAACGTCATATAATGAAGCATTGCCGTCAAATACTCTCCAATCCGGACCATTATCAATGTCCAGACATATCAGATCAAAGGTTTCCCGGGTTTCTCGCAGCCAGGCGACTAAATCAGCTTGAATCAATCGGGTCTTGGGGTGGATCAAGGCTTGCCCCGACACCTCGGCCAGAATGGTCCGGTTCCATTCAATAATCTTATCCTCAATTTCAACGACAGTAACTTCCTGAACCTTTGGATCAAGCAAGGCTTCCTGCAATGAAAAGCCTACCCCCAGCCCGCCGATCAGCACCCTATCCTTCCGGGAGGCCAACTGCAGCGCGCGGCGAACCAACAATCGCTCCGATTCTCCATTATAAGTCGCCATCAGAAATGTACCATTGCTGATGACTTCAAAATACTCGCCTCTGCGTTGCAGCTGAATTTCGCCGCGGGACGTAGTAGCCCGTTCAATAACTTGGGCGGGACAATCTACATGATTCATAGTTTGCATCCTCCTTGCAATCGAACATAATCATTGTTATGTAAACTACTCCTGTTTGCATTGCCTTATTTATGTGAAGCAATGCTGACAGATATAAACCTATCGTACCACAGCATGGATGCGGAGAAAAATGATTACCTCATAAGTCATTTGACAAGCTGTCGTGTCGTTGTATAATTCCAATAGATAAGGGGGATGTGGCTATGCAGGCCCATGAAATTATGATCAAGCAGGTATATAAGGTCAAAGAGAGCGATACAGTCCGGTCGGTAATCGAGAGGTTTATGGAGCACCGGATCAGCGGTCTTCCCATTGTTAATGAACGGAATGAAATCGTGTCATACATCAGTGATGGAGACATTATGCGCTATATCGGCAAGCACCGGGATGTGGTTGTGGATTCATTCTACTATGTAGCCGTATTCGAGGGAGATTCAGAAGCCTTCGAGCAGCGGGCAAAACGTTTGCTGGATCTCAACGTAATGGAAATCGGCAAGAGGAAGGTCATCAAAGTTTCATGGGATGAAGAATTAGAGAATATCGCGGCAATCCTGGGGAAAAAGCAGATCAAGAAGCTGCCCGTGGAGCGCAA
Source organism: Paenibacillus sanguinis 2301083 = DSM 16941 (assembly GCF_000374825.1). Taxonomy (GTDB): domain Bacteria; phylum Bacillota; class Bacilli; order Paenibacillales; family Paenibacillaceae; genus Fontibacillus; species Fontibacillus sanguinis. The sequence goes on along the minus strand of NZ_KB895385.1, from coordinate 14,453 downwards.
TGGAGTCTTGGTTGGCATCATCAGCCGCGGGGATGTGATTAGACATTCCTTCAAATCCTTGCTGTAATTTAATTGGAAACGTCACTTCAAAGGAGCTACGCAACAATGAAATTTAGTGTTAAGCACTTGTCTTTTTTTGTTATACAGGCTGAGGGCAAGGAGGGCCAGGGAAAAAGCTACAAGCATTATCAAACACTGGACGGTTATGAATATCTGGACAGTGAAATCAAGCTGTTTTTGGACGGTGAATTCAAGCGGATTGCCAAGCGCAAGGTAGATAAAAATCCCGCCGTTGAACAAGCGCCAACGAAGATTGGCCGTTTTATCGTTGAGCCAGGGTATGAGCTTGATAGCAATCCCAACTTCAACATGTTTGCTCGATTGCGGGCGGCAGATAACAAGGAAGACTATAAAAATGCTTGCGATGATCTCGTTCGAGGTTATCTTGACGCAAGTGCGGTTCGTGGCGGCGCCTTGATCGTCGTCCAGGCCGATCTGGACAATTATTCGGAACCGCCATTTATCTTCGTGCTGAAATGCGACTTTGAGCCCAAGATTGCCCGTATCTCCGACGAGCGAAGCTTGATCAGCCAGGTGGAGATGGCCATCAGTGCCAGGAACATGAAGTCCATTCAATATCCGTATATGGAGGAAGAGGGGTTGGTTGACGAATGGGAGCTAAAGATTCACCAATCCTCCCACGCCAAATATTTTGAGGACTTCCTTCGCTTCGTTACCTACGAGCTGTCCATCCCCGAAATGGTTAACGAGCAGGTGCTGGAGTACGTCCAGACCTTTGTAGAAACCAAATGGCCCGATGAAAGCGGGGAAGAGCGTCAGCAAGTCGAAAAGGAGTTAGAGCTCTGGGCGGCCAGCGAGAAGCGGGATATTCAGGATAAATGGGAGCCTGAGCAGGTGTATGAGGCGGCGGAACGCATTATTGAGATTAAGCCGGAAATTGAGCTAAAATTCCGTATTGGTGATACGCTGGTGAAGGGGCGGCTGGCCGATTTTGGCGATCAGATTCATATCGCTCGATTAAACGGGCGGTATGCAGTTATCCTTGAAGGGGATTCCTTCACATTTGACAAGGCCTTCTCACCCGTGGAGTTGTTACAGCCCGAGCCCTTTGATCGAGTCGCTCAGCGTTTGCTGGAGAAGAAACTGCCTGAGGAAGACGACGACATGCTGCCGCCATTCTAAAGGTACGGTGAATATGCTCTTTTTTGAAGATGATTAATCAGGTGAATTTTATTGATTAATCTCATTAATTATGGTCTGAACTTTGCTCTTGAGTGGGTTAAACTTTAGAGTGCAAGATATCAAAAGAACCATCACAACCACTTCTTTAATAAGTGCTCGTGATGGTTCTTTGTATATATCTATAGCTCTAGCTTGGCGATTTCGGCCTTTAGCTTGTTCGCCGACGCGTGGAATTGTGCCAGCTCCTCATCACTAAGCTGCAGATCCAGCACTTCGCGAACCCCACTGCGATCCACAATGCTTGGTACGCCTAGATAAACGTCAGATACCCCGTTGTAATCCTTCAATAATGTAGAGACGTTCAGCACGGAGGCTTCATTTTGCAGAATGGAGACAATGATCCGGTCCAGTGCGAGTGCGATGGCATAGGAGGTTGCCCCCTTGGCATTGATGATTTCATATGCAGCGTTTTTTGTGCTGTTAAATATTTCTTTCTGATCCTCCGGCGAGAACTCAAGCCCTATGCCAGCCACGTTAGCCAAGCTCCAGAGCGGAAGCTCAGAATCGCCATGTTCCCCGATAATGTGAGCGTGAATGCTACGCGGATTGATCTTCTTGTTTTGTCCGATCAAATAGCGGAACCGAGCGCTGTCGAGCAGCGTACCTGAACCGATAACGCGATTGGAGGGGAAGCCGCTTTTCTTCAAGGTCACATAAGATAAAATGTCCACGGGATTTGTAGCCACCAGGATGACGGCATGATCATTGTATTTCACAATGTTCTGAATAATGCTATCGAAAATATCGGCATTGCGCTTCAGCAGATCGATTCTTGTCTCTCCGGGACGCTGGGAAGCGCCGGCGGCAATAACAATGACATCGGCATCGGCACAATCGCTATAATCTCCTGCCCAAAGCTTGACTCCGCCGGTGAAGGGCAATCCATGATTCATATCCAAGGCTTCTCCAAGCGCTTTTTCCTTATTGGCATCAATTAGTACAAGCTCTGAAATACGCTCTCGCAGCAGCAGGGTATACGCTGTCGTGGATCCTACTGCTCCGGTTCCAATAATGACGACCCGACTGGAACGTAATTTGTTCTTCATGTTCTCATCTCCTAGGGTAGTATTCTGCAAATTTTAGATTACGCTAATACAGAGATTATTAACCTCGTTACTAGCCGAAGAGAAATGCTTTTTTGTTCCAATTCTCATTTTACTCCATAAGTACCCCCAATTTAAAGTAAAATAGCGGATTTTCATTTTTGAGATAAAAATATACATAATAAATGTTATGTAAACTATAAAAATGCCAGTAATTTTGTTATTACTTTGTAACCACAGATTAACGATTCTGTAAGGATGAAGCTCTCTATTTATATTATTCTATTACATAGAGATTAAGAGAGAGAGGAATCCGGTGATTGGTTATGCCGTCTTACATCAGCAGAAAAGAACAACACAGAAATCGCTCCAGACGCACGCACTCTGCAAAATTTGTCGTTATTACGGCCATGGCCTTGTCGTTGGCTGCCATGGCTTTAACTGCAGCAGCACTTGTTCCGCTACTATCGAGCCCGAACCCCAATCGGCAAAACCTAGTTGAACGAGTGATACCGGCTAATTTGTCTGCCTCGGAAGGAAAGCCGGAAGGCGACAGCGCTGCCTCCAAGCCTGAGCCAGTTGGGAATTCAGTTACTGCACCACCGCAAAATTCCTTTTCCGATCCTGTCAAGCTTCCACCGCCAGCTCAGCAGCCGGCAAACACGGTTGTTGAGCCTGTCAACAAGCCGGACACCGCCAAAGCGCAAAAGACGATATATTTGACCTTTGATGACGGCCCCGGGAAATACACGGAACCACTGATGAAAATTATGGACCATTATCAGATTCATGGTACCTTCTTCGTAATTGGCAACCAGTTAAGCGGTCATCAGCAAGTTGTTAAGGATGCGGCGGCGGCAGGCCATTACATCGGCTTGCACAGCATGAGCCACAGCAAAAAGAAGCTATATAAGAGCGGGAATGCCGATCAGTTCATCGCTGAATTCACCAAAGAGCAGGAAATGATTAAGGCATTGATCGGGACTTCACCGGCCTTGATTCGAGCACCTTATGGCAGCAAGCCGGAGGTCAACAAGAAATTTCGCGATGAAATCGCGGAGGCGGGCTTCAAAATGTGGGACTGGACAGTAGATTCTAAGGATTGGAAAAATGCAAAAAAGCCGGAGTTGATCTTGCAAGAGATCAAACGGCAGGTAAAAGGAGATACTGAGGTTATCTTATTGCATGAGAAGGCCCAAACGGTGGCTATGCTGCCGCAAATTATTGAGTATCTTCAAAGTAAAGGTTATGCATTCGCCGTATACAAGCCGGAGCAGCACTTTTCTGTTAATTTCGACAATGACCCCCGGCTATGAGCGCAGCATAACTATCTAAATGGCTATGCTATAATAACATGTGCGAAGCAAATTTTATCAAATTTAATGTAGAAAGTGAGGTAGTTTGGTTTTGAAAATGTGGCGTAAGTTCGCCGGAGCAGCGCTGGTCAGTGGTTTGCTGTTGATGACGGCCTGCACGTCCGAACCGCCTCCGGCCGCCGCACCGGTACAGGACGATCCTCCCGAGAAAGGGCAGACGATTACAGTGATTAATCCTCCAGGCGCGGAGAACAAGGGGACAGCCTCTTCCCGGGCCCCGGCCGAGGACGGCAAGAATCGTTACCAGATTCAGACTCGACTCACTGATTTTCAGTTGCTTAGCGCAACAACCGGTCTGGCCTGGGGCTGCACCCGTAATGAGTTGAGACTATATATGACGCAGGATAACGGGAATACTTGGACAAATATATCGCCCGCCGCTTCCTTGCCGTTCGCGGAAACGCCGGAGTACGGCAAGAACATTTTTTTCCTGGATCCTAATCATGGATTTATAGTACGCAATCCCAAAGGCTCTGAGGATACTATTATGTTGCGGACCACTGATGGAGGTGCGACGTGGAAGGTCAATTCCTTCCCGGAGAATAAAGAAGTCTCGGCCATGTACTTCACGGACCCGGCTCACGGCTGGATGCTCTCGGAAACCGGGAGCTCGCTTGAAGAAGAACGTTATTCTTTATACGTTACCGAGGATGGAGGGCAAAGCTTCGAGAACCCGTCAGGACTGGACAATGGCTTTGGATTAAGCATTTCCGGCAGCAAGGCTCCAAGCTCAAATGATGAACCTATTTCCGATAACAGTCTCTCGTTAACGTTCACAAGTGTACGGCACGGATTTATCGGAGATACCGAGGAAGGTTATCCTAAGCTCTTTATGACTGAGGATGGAGGATTAACCTGGGAGGAGAATGAACAGTTCTTCGATCGGGATAAATATACGAGCTGTGACAGCTTTACCATGGGGACGATATCCTTCTTTTCAGAGAATAAACAAGAAGGCTGGGTTCCCATTGGCTGTAGTCGTGAAGACTCCACCAAATTCAACGGTTATTTCACGGAGGATGCCGGGCATACCTGGTCCCTGGTCCCATTTGCGCTGTCCTGGCAGCAAGGGATTAATGAACTTCTTGCTCCAACCTTCCTGAATAGTGAGGAGGGCTGGACAATTCTTAACTCCACAGTGTACTACACCTCGGACCAAGGAAGCCATTGGAAGCCTTTGCCGCAGAGTCGGGAGCTACAGCGCACTTTACAGAACTACCCCGAAATTGTGAAGCTGCAATTCTTCTCTTCACGCGTCGGTTGGCTGCTGGTAGCTAAGGAGGATCAGCAGCGCTCTTTATTGATGCAAACGAAGGATGGGGGACAGAGCTGGAAGGTCCTTTAATACATTAAATGATGCTCGCGATAACAAATTCATCCAGATTATTGAAGGCATGACGCCCGTTGTCATGCCTTTTTGGGTGAGGTGAAAAAAATAATTTTGTGACGTTCATCATATTGTGAAATTTATCACGTTGTTTATTTCAGACTTTGTGATATATTTAACTTGTAAGAAACACCAAGCATAAATAAAGATCGGAAGCCAGGAGCTAAGCTCCAATACAAATTGACAGGAGTGTATTCTTTATGAAAACAACAGCTCAAGAAACGGTAACCCGCAACTTCCTTCAATTCTGCTACAATTGTGAAGATGCTCATCTGTGTACGACCGAGGAAATGTGTCAGGCTTGCTGGGCGGAACAAGGACTTGACGCTGAATTAAGTGGAGAGACAGACGGTGTGGAAGAAACCCGTCAATTGCTGTTCCAGTACTATGCTTAACTTTATCAGACCAGGCTTGGATTACGATTAGACCTCCATCCGTAAACGGGATTTGGAGGTTTTTTTGTTTTGTCCCTAAATTTATGGACAAGGGTGGCATATTTTCCGGACATGTGGAATAACAAGTTTCTCACCGGCCAGGCATATACATAGTGGAGGAGGGGAAAGACAGCCATGAAACGCTACCTCTTGTAAGGAGGGATGAAGCTCAATGCAGCCTTGGACGGAAATGTTCGAAATGATGGAAGGCGGCCTGCCGATTCTGCTATTCATCCTTGTGGGCCTGGTTGCAGTTACTGCGGCAGGTGGCTTGCTGCGCGGCCTGGGTAATAGCAGACAGCCTGTGCTTAGCGTAACCTCTGTAATTGTCGGCAAGCGCACCGAGGTGACCCATCGGCACGATACAGATACTTCGGTTAACCGGTCCGACACCAAGTATTATCTCACGTTCGAGGTGGAGAGCGGGGATCGTTTGGAGTTTGCTGTCTCCGGTCTGGAGTATGGCCAATGCGCGGAAGGGGATGAGGGGAAGCTGACATTTCAAGGCCGCCGTTATCACGGCTTTGAGCGGGCTATGCGTACGTATGTGACAGAGATGCAGGAATATCGCAAATACCATAGTTCCGGCTAAGAGCATGAGCCAGGCAGCAGTATTATAACAATGAAAGGATGGGCAAGTCGTTGGAATTACGGACAATAACAAAAAGCAGGAGCCTGAGGAAACGAGCGGACAAAGGAATTCGCTTCTTCCGAAGGCTTCTGCTTTTCTGATTAGTAAGCCAGGGCTTTCGTGTCCGAAGTTTGCTCCAGCAGCATCTGCGCTATAGTCCGGCCACTGGAGAAGGCCCGTTCGGCAAGCTCACCCTTGCCAACACAGCCGTCGCCGCAGAAATAGAAAGGCAGCCCCTCCATGCGGTTAGGTAACAGCTTGTTGCCATTAACATTTTTCACACTGGCAACCATCGCTTTTTTGGATACGCGCTTTACCTCGACACAATCGCGCCATCCTGGATAATACGTATCAAATAGTGATTCCATCTGCTTCGTCTTCTGCTCCAGATATTCCTTCTTCTCCAGTTCCTCTTTGAAATCGTCGTTCAGATAGGCAATTCCCTGAAGCAATTGGCCATGGAGTGGGGCTGCCGTATAATCCGTTGCAGATACATCGCTAACGAATATTTTGCGATCCATGTCACTGATGTAATGGAACGGACGCGCTACGATCTTGGATAACCCAACATCGTACACTAACACCTCGGTAGCGGTATTATCCTGATAAGGAGCCATCGCACCGCTCCACGCCGAATTTTCCAGCACCTTATGGATTTGCTGCACAGGCATGGCGAACACGACTTGATCGAACTCAAGCTGTTGCCGTGCTTTTGTATTCAATATAAATCGGCCATCCTGCATTTCAATGGATTCGACGGGCTCCTTGGTGGCAATGTTCCACTCCGGATTCATCCCAATCTTCTGAGTGAGCTGATGTGTAATCGTGCTCCAGCTGCCTAAAATGTAGCTGACAGGGCGGCTGGACAAGAAGAGATTATGATAATATTCAGCGATAACATCGCCGGGCACCCTCCTGGCATCCTCGGGTGTAATAAAGAAGTTGGAGCAGACCAGATGCTCCCATAATTCCTTGACATCGGCTGATGCCGTCGACTGTTCCAGATAATCCCCCAGGGTTCGATGCTGCTTCAATTGATGAATATTACCGATGACAGCAGCAATTTCGGCTACAAATCGCATCTTCTCCAGTGGAGATAGCACTTGAGTCTTCATCACATTGACAAAATCAAGGGGAGCGGGGGTCAACTGTCCGTGCTTGGCATATACAACCTTACGTTTGTCTACCTGCTTGCTCTGGAATTTTAATTCCAATTCATCTTCCATGGTTTGGAGCGTGTGCCGATCTATTCCGTATACCGCATGTGCCCCGTAATTCAGAGTAAATCCCGACTTCTCATAAGTAAAAGCGCGGCCACCCAATTGCGGGCTCCGTTCGAATACCGTTCCGGACGTATCGCCGTGATTCGATAGATAAGCGGCAGCCGTCAGTCCGGCAAGCCCACCGCCAATAATCGCAATTCTCATGGGGGAAACCTCCTAACAGGTGTTTATGAAGCCAAGCGTTTTATAAAGAAAAAGACACAAACCTATAAACAAACGTTATTTACCTTCAGTATATGCTATTCATGTAAGCGAGTCCATAGAAATAGACACAATTTGTTCAATTTTGTAATCGCATTCAACCGTCTTTATTTCCATGATATGGGATGGGATTTTTGCAATTTTCTCAAGCACCAAGATGGGCATCCGCACATATGATATAGCGTTCAGCAGGGAGGAAGGAGGTACAAAATGGCTGTAATCAAGACCAACTCCGAGGACGTCAGGCTCCTGGCGCGCTTGATGCGTGCAGAAGCGGAGGGAGAAGGAGAGCAGGGAATGCTGATGGTTGGTAATGTCGGCGTTAACCGCATTCTTGGCGATTGCCTTGATTTCCGTGATATTCGCGATATGAACCGGATGGTATTTCAAAGTCCTGGTGGTTTTGAAGCCACGCAAAAAGGATATTTCTATCAGCGGGCACGTGACCGTGATATTCGCCTGGCGCAGCGGGTCGTTAATGGAGAACGGGTGTGGCCTGCGTCCAATGCGCTATGGTTCTTCCGCCCGGCCGGAGATTGCCCCACAACCTGGTACAATCAGCAAAATACCGGCAGATTCAAAGCTCATTGCTTCTTTGCCCCAACTGCGGAGGATTGTCCTACCGTGTATTAATTACCGAAGAGGAGGAATTTTAACATGTTCACACAGCCTTATCGGCCGATGGCCTACTCTATGGGGCCCAACCAAACGGCCCCCCATTATAAGAACATGGGGTACCCGATGATGTCAGGAGGAAGCACGATCCCGCCACAGATTCCCAGCGGCAGTCCCATGACCGCCAGCGGCACTGCCGTCCCTGCGCCTGTCACATCCTACGAGCAATCCTATATCGAGAACATACTTCGCCTGAACCTGGGCAAGGTCGGAACCTTCTATATGACATACGAGAATAACAGCGAATGGAATGCCAAGATATTTAAGGGCGTGCTTGAGGCTGCCGGGCGTGACCACATTATCATTAGTGATCCGGTAACTGGTGTACGTACGGTTATGCTGATGGTGAACCTGGATTACGCCACGTTTGATGAACCCCTGACTTATCAATATCCTGGTACAATTGGCGCTCCGCCAACCAGACGCCGCTAGAAAAAACACCCCTTGCCCAAGGGGTGTTTTTTTTTGTACTATGGCCCGTTCGACAGGAATACGGCAGCGATTGACTGTGTAGTGTATAATATATAATCAAAGGAGATGGGTCTATTGGGAAGTTGATGCGGAATTTGATAATTGTTGTAAGTTTTGATCAAATCAATTTCAATTTCAAATCACGAAGGAGGTGCACCTATTCGCCACCTCATCAGTGGGAATAGGAAATGTATTGAGTGACCCTTTACCGAGTCTTTTCTCTGTAGGATGGATGATTTTATTGGTATTGCTTAACGGATTCTTCGTTTCAGCGGAATTTGCCATTATTAAAGTCAAGAGTTCGCGAATCGACGCATTGGCGGAAGAAGGGCGCAGAGGCGCCAAGATCGCCAAGGATTTGTTAGGTCGGCTAGATGGATATTTGTCGGCATGCCAGGTGGGAATTACCCTTAGTTCGCTTGGGCTGGGATGGCTTGGGGAGCCGGTGGTTGCCCGCATGCTTGGACCGTGGTTTGAGTGGATGGGCTTCGGGGAGAGGCCGGTGTACATCATATCGCTAGCTGTTGCCTTTGTACTGGTTGCCGTCCTGCATATTGTGCTTGGGGAATTGACTCCGAAAACGATCGCTGTTCGCAAGGCTGAAACGATCATGTTATGGTTGGCTTGGCCGATGCGTGTTTTTTACCGGCTGATGTATCCTTTCATCTGGGTGTTAAATCTTCTTTCGAGCGGTTTGCTACGCATGTTTGGCATGACCCGGGTTTCGGAGCAAGAGTCGCTGCATACGGAAGAGGAAATTCGTGTCATGATGAAGGAGAGCAGCGAAAGCGGATTGATTGACAGCACAGAAATGTCGCTCATGGACAATATATTTGAATTCGCTGACACCACCGCTCGGGAGATCATGATTCCCCGGACGGAAATGATTTGCTTGTACACCCAGCACTCGCTGGAGGAGAACCTGGAAATTGCCCTGGAAGGCACACGAACCCGTTATCCCGTATGTAATCAGGATAAGGACCATATTATCGGATTTATTCATATCAAGGATTTGATTCGTTCTCATTCCCGCCATCTGCGCGACCATATTAGGCCGATTATGGCCGTTCCCGAGTCCATTCCTATCAGCGATCTGATGAAACGCATGCAAAGAGGCAAGTCGCAGATTGCTATTCTGATCGATGAATACGGAGGCACCTCTGGGATGGTGACGCTGGAAGACATTGTAGAGGAGATCGTTGGGGAAATTCAGGATGAATTTGACGAGGAGCGTCCTGCCATCGAACAGTTGGATACCGAAGTGTATTCCGTAGACGGCTTGCTGCTCATCGAAGCGATCAATGACCATTTCGGTCTGGATCTGGACTCTGAGGATTATGATACCATCGGAGGATGGCTTTACGCCCGGCTTGATATTCTCCCGCCTCAGATCGGCAATGCCGTTGAGTACGGCGAATATACTTATATTGTGGAAGAGACCGACAACAAGAGAATTTCCCGCGTTCAGATTCTCCGGCAGCAGTTGATGCCATTGGAGGAAGCAGGCGCCTAATATAAAGAACAAAGACCGGATAACCTCATTATGGAGGAAATCCGGTCTTTGTTCTTCAGATTTTGGCTTTGTGCAGTTCTCTTCTGTTCATCCAATCCTCGCCCTGACGCTGTGCCATCAGCATAATATCACGTTCGCTCACCTTCGTGGTTTGGCCTTGCCGCACCAGAATCTCGCCCTGCACCATTACGGTGTCGACATTCTCGCCTTTGGCGGAGAACACCAGATTCCAGAGCAGATTGGTTTCTTCTGTTTCATTCCAATAAATGGGCTGGAGATTTGGCTTGAAGAAGTCAACCAGAATCAGATCGGCGCTTTTGCCTACTTCGATGGAACCGATCTCGTTCTCCATATGGAGCGACTTCGCTCCATTAATGGTAGCCATTCGCAGCATCTGCTTTGCCCCCATGATGGAGGCATCCCTGTGTGTGGCCTTCTGAATCAGCGAGGCAAATTTCATTTCCTGAAACAGATCCATGCTGTTGTTGTCAATCATACCGTCCGAGCCGATGGAGACATTGACGCCTTCTGCAAGCATAAGGGGAATGCGCGCTACACCGCAGCCCAACTTCGCCGCTGATACAGCGCAGTGTGCCAGATTGGTGCCGGTCGCCGCCATTTTTTTGATATCATCGTCATTCACCCAGACACAGTGAGCAAGCAGCGTTTTCTCACCCAGAATGCCCCGTTGCTCCAACATATCAATGGTTGATTTACCGAATGTCCGGATAATCGACTGTTCTTCTTCTTCCTGTTCGCAACCATGCGTATGAATGCCCACTCCGAATTCCTGCTGTGCCCGTATGGCCGCCTTGTACATATCCTCGCTGCAATAATACAGGTTTTCCAATCCCATCCAAACACGAATTCGACCATTCTGGCTCATGTGGTGCGTCTTGATCAACTGCTCGTTTGCTTTTGTCGTTTCGAAGAAATTGTACGGTTCGACATCTGCCGCATAAGGAACGAGATGCAGCCGGATGCCCAGTTCGCCCGCTGCTTCGGCACTGCGGTGCATGAAGCGGTACATGTCCAAAATGGTGGTCGTGCCATTCTTCAGGCATTCCAGATAGGTTAGCTGCGAGGCGTGGTAAGCATCCTCTTCCGTGCAGGCGCGATGTTCAAGGTCATAAATCGGTAGCCAATCGACCAGTCGCATATCCTCCGCCACGCCACGCATCAAGCTGGAGTGATTGTGGGAATCGATAAGTCCCGGCAGCATCGCCATTCGTCCTTGGCCGTCGATCAATTCGTCTGCATCGATTGGAATCGGGATATCCTCCTTACGGCCGACAGCCGTGATGGCACCATTGCTAACGATGACGGTTCCATTTCGAATGACGGTGTCATGCGGGTCTACGGTGAAGATGACGACGTTGGTAAAAACTGTTTTTTTCATATGATGCTCCTCCTGGTTATCTAGATTGCGATGTGTTCAAGTGTTCAATATGCTGTGCAACTGCAAGGGCTCGTGCCAATTTATACGCTAAGGACGTTATCGAAACAAATTGCCTTGTGTCCTGCCAGCCAGCTTAGCCTTCATTGGGAAGTAGTAAAGTACAACAGCGGCGACCAGCCCGACGAGCCAAGCCAGGTCAACGCCGCCAAGCAGATTGGCGATTGGTCCAACATACAGTGTGGAGTTAATAAACGGAATTTCAATAGCAATCGAGGCAAGGAAAGCGAAAATCGTAATTCCATTGAATTTGCCATATTGTCCGTTGACGTTGAAGATGTCGGCAATATGATATTCACCCTTGTGAAGCACGAAGAAATCGACAAGATTGATGGCCGTCCAAGGGATAAGGAAGTAGCTCATGAAGTAAATAAAATTAATGAAGAAGGTGACAAAGTCGCCTTTGCCGCTCAGCATGCTGAGTACAATATTGATGATCATGATCGCAGCAAGAATGATGATGCGGGTGAGAGGTGTAATTTTCAAATTTCGGAACGGCTGAATTGAGGTGACGATGAACATGAATGCTCCGTAGAAATTGAACACGTTGATGGCGAGCAGACCATAGACGATCAGCACATACAAAATCCAGTCGTAGGCGCCAAACAGTCCGGCCATTCCGCCTCCTGAATTGTCTGAGAAGTTCGGCAAGGCATAGGCGAGCACTGCGCCAATGGTCGTCATCCAAATGACTGCGGTGGACAAACCGCCATACGTATACCAGAAGACTTGTCGGGATGAAACATTGGATGGCATGTAGCGGGAGTAGTCGGCCACGTATGGCGCCATGGCCAGCACGTAGGTGGCGATAATACCGACGCCAAGCGCGAACAGGGACAGATCAAAGCTGCTTGCGCTCCAGGCTCCAGCAGGCATCGGCTGGCGGAAGGCGATAATCGTTGCCAGTCCGAGTACGATGAAGGCACTGACGGACAGCCATTTCTGCGTGGCATGAATTAGTTTGTATCCATAGATGGCAATTGCAATAGAAATGAAGGTGAACAATATAATCACCCAATTGGTGTGAAGCGGCACGACATCGGCCAGCGTCTGACTGACCAGCACCGTATTCGCCACGCCAAAGCCCAAATAGACGAACATGACGAATATCATCGGTATAATCGCACCAAGCACGCCGAATTGCGCTCTGCTCTGAATCATTTGCGGAATGCCAAGCCGCGGTCCCTGAACGGAATGCGATGCCACGAACAGATTGCCGATCAGTGTTCCCAGAATGATGGCGATAACGCTCCACAGGACATTTAGCCCCATCATGACCAGCAGAGATCCTGTTACGATTGTGGTCAAATTCAAGTTTGCACCGAACCAGATAGCGAACAAATCTCGCGGCTTTCCGTAACGCTCCCCCTCGGGAATGAAATCAATGCTGTGCTGTTCCATAGCCATAGTATCAACCTCCAGTAGTATTTTTTTGAATGATGTTCGCCGTTTTTTCATGTTATCTAATATGACATAAAATTTAATAAGTGGATCTCAATTTAATTCATGTCATATTTAATAACTAAAAACGTTACAAAAGGTTACTACCATGATAGTAACTTAGGAAATAAATTTCGTCAACCGTTAATCTTTGCTATGATAGGTATAATGGCGTTGCCGTTAAGGGAGGGAAAGCAATTGCTGGAGAAGTTCGGATTTTCGCAGTATGAGAGCCAGGTATACGAAGCTGTACTAGTTGCAGGGCAAGCGATTGATGCGGCTGCGGTGGCCAAATTGTCGGGGGTGCCGAAGGCCAAGGTCTATGAGGTGATTTCCAGACTGCTCGATAAGGGGATACTGCTCGATTCGATGCTTGAGAAGAAGAAGGTATACTGTGCCGTTCCGGTGAAGCAGGTGATACATAAGCTGACTTTGAAATTTCAGGCAGATATTGAGCAGTTGCAGCAGCTTGAACAGAAACAATCCATGCCGGACGACCGGGTGTGGAATTTGGCGACGGAAGAATCGATTCGCGCCTATAGCATGACATTGATCGAGAGCGCACGGAAGTCAATCAATATTTCGACGTGGAAGGAAATATTACCCGCTTACTTGCCGTTGCTGGAGGAGAAGGAGCGGCAGGGGATCCGCGTTGAAGCGCATGTTGTGGGGAAGCTTGAAACCAATCTCAAGCATTTGAGGTATTTTATCCCGCGAGAGGACCAGAAAGAGCTGAAAAAATTTCAGAACATCGTTGTGGACGATGCTGAAGTGATTTTCGCAATTGCGAAGGAGCCTTCCTGGCATTCCATTGTTACAAAGTCCGAACAACTCGTCGATGTGTTCCGCGACTTTTTCTATCGGGATATGATTCTTACTTTTCTGGAGGACAAGTATAAGGATATCTTGCAGCACGATGCTCAGTATGTAGAATTGTTGACAAAACTGCGATACTAGCTCAATCGCGCCGCCAATCAATGCTCTCTCAATTGTGAATTGGATAATCGAGTAGGAGGGGGCGGCAAGCCCCCGTCCTCTCACACCACCGTACATGCGGGTCCGCATACGGCGGTTCCAAAAGGTTAACAAAGCTCTAAGTAACGTGAAAGCAAACTTTTCAGCCCTCTCGCTTCCCAGTAGGAAGTGGGAAGGGCATTATTTGTGTTCCGAGACATTTCCCATGCGCCTCGCCGCGAGTTTGCCATCCTAAAGCAGGCCCATTCGGGTACTCCAAGCGCTCGGAGTTCGCGGATTCGTGTGCGTACTCGTTTCCACTGTTT
>NZ_KB895384.1 GCF_000374825.1 Paenibacillus sanguinis 2301083 = DSM 16941 | reverse complement strand
AGCATTCGCTCTAGCAGGTTGTTCTCTGCTTTGCGAGAGGAATGGACGACTTGTGCCGACGAAGAACTCGGCGCTCCAGCATACCCTGACGGCTTCACCGCTTCTCTTTGCTGGCAGCTCTCTTGCGAGATATTCTGCTTTCTTTGCTCTTCATGCGAACGCATCGTTTTCCTCTCTCCTTTCGGTTCGGCCCTTCCGTAAGCTGTTGCAACAGCTTACGTACTATGGCCTCTGCTGACTCCTGCCGGTTCAGCGCAACCTCTCGGCTACGGTTACAAGTTTTTTTTCCTTGCATATCCGACAGGCCTCCCCAGATAAGAACGCCATCTTTCCGCCCGTGCCTGCCCAAGTCTACGGCTACAGCCCTTGGCAGCTTTGGATTTCGTCATGTATTGGTGACTCATCCGACTGCGACCGCCTCCAATTGGATTCGTGTACCTCAGGCCGTGCTTTTGCCTCCGGCTTCCTTCAGATTCCACCTCACGGTGGACACCCTTGCCCTTGGCTAACGGTAGGCGCTTGCCAGCCCCCGCTCGGGACTTTCACCCTAGAGATGACGCCCATGCTGGGCGTACAACCAAAAAACACCTTCTACATAAATGTAGAAGGTGTTTATCTGTGAGAGTTATGGCAGGAGTTGCTTAACTACCTGATTGACAAGTCTGCCGTCTGCCAGGCCTTTGACCTTAGGCATCAACGCGCTCATCACTTTCCCCATTTCGGCTTTAGAAGAAGCACCGGTTTCCTGGATGGTCTGCTGTACAATGACTTTAATTTCTTCTTCAGAAAGCTGTTCCGGGAGGTATTCCGCAAGAATCTCCGCTTCCGCTTTCACTTGCTGGGCAAGATCGTCACGACCTGCTTTTTCAAATTCTTGGAGGGCATCTTTGCGCTGTTTGATTTCACGACTTAGGATATCAAGCACTTCATTATCGTTCAAAGTTCTTTTCAAATCTATTTCAAGATTCTTTATCGTAGCACGAACCATTCGTATGGTGGAGAGCTTGAACTTGTCTTGATTCTTCATCGCTTGCTTCATATCTTCGTTCAATCGCTCGCTAAGATTCATCGTTAACTAAATCCTCCTAAAACTTTCTCTTACGAGCAGCCTCGGACTTTTTCTTGCGCTTTACGCTTGGCTTTTCATAATGCTTGCGTTTCTTCACCTCAGCCAATACCCCATCTTTCGCGATGGAACGTTTAAAGCGACGAAGTGCAGCATCAATTGTCTCGTTTTTGCGAACTTTAGTTTCAGACACCAGTTTTCCCTCCCTCCGACCAGACCGTCCAAGAGCATAACACGGTTCATCAAACTTCATTATAGGGGAAAGGGAAATAACGTGTCAACCTGGGCGCCCGGTTTTTTCTCTGCCAGTTTCTCTATCAATCATTCATAGCGCATGCGAATTCGAAGACTGTACCAACGCGCCAAGCTTGGCCCCTCCAAGCAAGTGATAATGAATATGCTGAACCGCTTGTCCGCTATCAGGTCCACAGTTGTTGATAAGACGGTAGCCACTCTCCGCAATTCCCAGCTTCCCGGCCAGATCCTGGGCGATTCGATGCATCTCTCCGATCAGGGCAAAGTCTTCAGAAGCCACTTCATTCATCGATCCGATATGCTTCTTGGGAATAATCAATACATGAGTCGGCGCCGCCGGTTGGATATCATGAAATGCCAGAAAAAGCTCATCCTCATAAACCTTGTTTGACGGAATGGATCCTTCGATGATTTTACAAAACAAACAGTTATCCATGAGCAAATCCTCCTAGTTCTGCTAATAGGGCGCTCTCAGACACACCCCAACACCACTGCTCTTATGATACCGAAAAAACACAAAAAAAAGAAGCACCCTGCCGCCTCAACAATTGAGTTGGCTGATCGCACGGACGTATTGGACGGAAAAACAGACATTGCTCTCTGTAACCAATACGTCCGGCGGGGTACTTGCAAAATATGATGTCGGCTAACTGTAGTATAACAGGGGGGTGATACTGTATCTGTGATATACATCACCCCGAAGAATCTATTTTTCAACTTACTACAAGTGTGTTCAAAAAGTCGGGTTTACAGGACCAAGAAGGTTGAATGAAGCTAGGGACTGAGTAGCGCAGCGTACATACTGGGTACGTGAGCAACTCAAATGTTTCTGAAAGAAACATACTTCGGGAGCATAGGCTAAGTCCCGGCTGAATTCAAAATTCGACGTCGAATCCACTTCTCGAACAGCTTCGTCCTGGGAAGACGACTTTTTGAACTACCTCTTTAAATGCATGTTCAAAAAGTCGGGTTTACAGGACCAAGAAGGTTGAATGAAGCTAGGGACTGAGTAGCGCAGCGTACGCACTGGGTACGTGAGCAACTCAAATGTTTCTGAAAGAAACATACTTCGGGAGCATAGGCTAAGTCCCGGCTGAATTCAAGATTCGATGTCGAATCCACTTCTCGAACATCTTCGTCCTGGGAAGACGACTTTTTGAACTACCTCTACAACCGTTCTGTCTCGATGCGTGAGCCGGCTCCACCACTATCCGCAGGAATTACAACCAGCTTGCGCGCCAGCCTGGTCCGCAGTTCAGCCACATGGCTGATGATCCCTACAGACAGATGATCGTGGTGCAAATGCTCCAGAGAAGTAATTACAGTATCCAGCAATTCGGGATCGAGCGTTCCGAACCCCTCGTCCAAAAAGAAGAATTGGAGCGGGTACTGACCACGAAGCTGAATTTGGGCCGATAAAGCCAAGGCCAACGCTAACGAAGTCAAGAAGGTCTCGCCACCCGACAAAGTAGCCACCGGACGTTTTGCGCCGCCGTTGGCATCATCCCGAATCACGAATCCACCGCCGGAATCTGTCTCCAGCGCGTAGCGTTGCTTGGTCAAGGAGCGCAGACGCTGGGAGGCCGCATGACTGACATTCATTAACTGCTCCTCGGCGACATACTCGACAAAAGCATTGCCCCGCAGCGAGGTTTGCAGCTTACCCAGCAGGCCGGACTCCCGTTCCAGCTCGCTGCGCCTTTGCTCCAGCTCTTGCCAGCGGGTATGGCGCACCTGCAGTTCCTCCCAGTCTCGCTCCGTGCGGGCATGGAGCTGCAAGGCCGCCTCATCCAACTGCTTGGCAGCAGCCAATCCGTCCACACTCGCTTGCCATTCTTCACTGCCAAGCGTCTGTCCTTGCAGCTTGGCGTCCAGTTCGTTAATCGATAATTCCAGCTCTTGTTCTCTGCGCCGATGGTACTGGACCTTTTCCGCCAATCTCTCGCCTTCGCCGGGAGCAAGCTGGCTCTCCAGCACATCTTCTTTGACCTCAAACGGTGAGGCTTCAAGCTCGCCAAGCCAGCGAAGCTCAAGCTGCTCCGCTTGCTCCTTGGCCGTTAATGCCGCCTGCAGGGCAAGGGCCTCGACTTTGGCCCGCTCATGGCTTTCAGCTACTGCAGCGGCCTGCTGTTGACGTGTCGTCTCCACCTGGCGGCGCAGTCCTGCAAGCCGCTCCCTTGCCTCGCCAAGCTGTGCCTCTACCGGACGTTCTCCAGCCCAGACATGCAGCCGTTCTTGCTTTTCGCGCAGCAGCTCTTGCTTGCCCTGCTCCTGTGCTTCCCATTGGACCAACTGCTTGTCCAGTTCTATGGATTCCTGGGCCAGTGCCAGCAGCTTGGCCGCTTTGTCTTCAAGGTAAGGAATGCTGGCTTCCAGACGTTGCCGAAGCTCTTCAGCCAACCGATCGTTGGCCGAAATCTCCTCCAGATGACGTGATGCTTCCTCCGGCTTGATCCCCGGAAATAAATCCTCCCATTCCTGTCGTCCCTGAACCAGGGCTGACTCGAATCCGGCGCTGCGGAGGGCCGTCTGCTCTACAAGCTCACTGGCTGCGGATACGGCTGCTTCAGCAGTAGCACGCTCCAGTTGCAGGGCTGCAAGTGTACTTGAAGTCCTGCGCACCTCAAGCTGCAAGGCCGCCAAGTGATGGCGCACGGCCTCATGCTGGTCGGCATACTCCTGGACATGCTGACGAAGCCGGGTCGCCGACAATTCGTCCTGTTCCAGCGAAGGGCCAACCAAGGCTGCTGCTACCTCATCCTCGGCGGTGGAAGGAACCTGCCGTCGCTCTCTTCCATCTTCCTCACCTGGCTCTATGCCAAGGGAGTCAAACCACGTTCGGCAATTCGCCCGATCACGGGACACTGCCATAAGAAGGTCCCGGCAAGCGGATGTTAGCTCGGTCCATTCCTCAAGCTGGCTCTCCCCAATTTGGTGCGCTCCTTCCGCCTGTCCGGCAAGGACGGGATGGTGCGCCGAACCGCACACAGGGCAAGGCTCGCCCTCGGCAAGCTCCCCCGCCAGCCGTGACGACCACAGCCTTCGTTCCTGCGCCTTCAATGCCTGACGCAAGGCGGCTTCATGCGTCGTCCATTCCTGCAAACGAGCAGACAGCAGACCTTCTAGCCGGCCAAGCTGCTGCTCCGCGACGGCTACCTGTCCTTTCAGAGCCTCCGTGGCTTCTGCAGCTTGCTGCATGTCCCTGGAGACCAGGGCCAGCCTGTCGGCAGCCTCCTGCAGCTTAGTGCGGCTCCGAGTCTCTTCCGCAGCCGCCTTGGCCGATTGCTCCTGAAGTCCTGCGAGCCGCTGCGCATGCTGGACCGCCGCCTGCCTGCGCTCCCGCTCTTCACTTTTGACAACGGCTCCCTGCAATTGCTGCTCCAATGTACGCTGAAGCCCCTGCGCTTTGCTGAGAAGCTCCTCCTCCTTCGCCGTCTGCTCCTTCAGCGCAAGCCGCTGGCGCATTCCTTCCTCGCGTCGCCCGGCCAACTGCCGCACCTCAGCCGCCAGCGCCTCCGCCTCCGCCTGCAGGCCGCGGGCCTGCTCTAGCTGCTCCAGCTTCACGAGCAGCTCCGGCTCGCTGTGCTCCAGCGCCTGCAAGGCGGCCCGAGCAGCGGATTCCGCCTGCCGAGCACGGGCTGCGCAAGCTTGCGCAGCCTCCTGCGCCTCGGCAGCCTGCCGCTCCCGCTCGGCCGCACCGCGCCGGGCGTCCTCCCAGGCCGTCAGCACCGGCCTGATCGCCTCGGCGGCGGCTCCGCGCGCCAGCTTCGCTTCCAGCGCCGCCACGGCGCCGTCCTGCGCGCGCAGCGCAGCAAGCTGCTCCACGCGCTGGCCGCGCTCCACAGACAGCTCGCGAACGCGCGCGAGCTGATCATGGCGCTGCTGTGCCTCCAGCAGCGCGCGCCGCCGCTGTGCGGCCTGCGTGGCGGCCTCTCGCAGGGCATCTGCCGCCTGCTCCAGCGCCTCTGCCGACGCATGGCCCAGCCCTTGCTGCTCGGCTGCCGCTTCCGCCCGGCGCTGCTCGGTCTCCTTCACACGGCGCGATAGCTTTTGCGCCAGCAAATCGCCGTATTTCTCCAGATGGAACAGCCGTTGCAGCATAGCCCGCCGTTCAGCGCCCCTCAAGGAAAGAAATTCGGCAAACTTGCCTTGCGGGAGCACAACCGCCCGTGTGAAGTCATCCATCTTCAGTCCGATCTTCTGCTCGACACAACGCGTCACATCGGCCAGCTTATCGGCAAGCACCTTCTCGCCCTCCGGCAATATCTCGATAAAGCGGCTGATCGTATTGCTTACCGTCAATTCGCTTTGCCGTTTAAAGCGCCGCTCCACCCGGTAACACTCTACCTCGGCCGCTGAAGCCAACTCAAAGGTGAAGGCCACAAACAAGCTGTCTTCCGCATGGTTCATAATTCCCTGGGTGCCGCCGGAGGCTCGGCCCACCTTACCATACAGGGCCAACGTAAGCGCGTCGAGAATCGTTGATTTTCCACTTCCCGTCGGACCAAAGATACCGAACAGCCCTGTCTCGCAAAGCTCCATAAAATCGATTGTCTGTAACTCCCGGTAGCTCTGTAGTCCCGCTAATTTCAGCGCAATCGGCTTCATCTCTGGTCAACCCCTTCCTCGGAAGCCTCGTCCTCATCTTCAGACACCAGCGACATAAACAACTCTACCAATTCCGCTTCCGGCTCAGCTCCACCGGTCTGCCTTTGATAGAACTTACGGAACAGCTCCGGGACCGGCATGCCGGCCCGCGACACAAACGCTTCCTCGCTATCCCGCCCCGGGTATACCGGACGAATATGTACGATTCCTTCATGAGCCTTGCGCAGCGCCTGAATATCACCCAAAGACATCGCTTCGCTCAAGCTGAGTTCAAGGTCAATGAATGCCTCCGCATCTTTCCCTTCCCCCAGCCAGCGGTACACCTCCTCCAGACCACCGCGGCAATTCCACCGAACCAGCGGACGGCCGCTGCGGAGAAACAGTTCTTCAAGCCGAGGCTCGCGCCCTGGCTGAATATCCAGCAGCATCACTGATTTGGCTTGTCCCGCTTCGGAGAAGGAGTATGCCAGCGGAGAGCCGCTATATCTCGCAAGTCCCGCTCCCTTTACAGCTTGAGGTCGATGGAGATGGCCCAGCGCTGTATATTGCGCCCCGATATCCAGAGCCAAAGGATCAACCGTATAAGCCCCTCCGACTTGAATCGGACGTTCGGAATCCGATTCAAGTCCCCCCAAAACATAAATATGGCTCATCGCCAAATTGACCGTATCCGGGCGAAACGCCGCTGCCAGCTCCTGCATCAGCTTGCCCACCTTGGCGCTATAGGCCAGTCGCAGTCCCGATTCATCCTCATCCCCTGCCAACACTTCAGATAGTCTGGCCTCCGATGGATAAGGCAAAGCAGCAATTACGGCCAGCTCCCCGGTTCGTACCACGGGAATCCGCAACGGCTCAGAGGCTGGCAACCCCACCAGCGAGATCCCCTGACGGGACACCAGCGGCGATACAGCCGATACCCGCTCCGGCTGGTCGTGATTGCCGGCAATCACCGCCAAATGCCCTCCTGCATCGGTCAGTCTGGCCGCTGCATCATAGAACAGAGCCTCGGCCGCTGCCGGAGGGTTGACGCTATCATAAACATCTCCCGCCATCATCACCAGGTCAACCTGCTGCTCTCTAACGATCTGCACCAGTTCATCCAGAAACTGTTCCTGTTCGGCCAGCCGGCTGCGTCCTTCCAGCGTACGTCCCAGATGCCAATCGCCTGTATGCAATATCCGCATTTCTTCCTCCCCTTCATCGCCATATATCTTGCCAAACTATAAACGGACGGCTGCTCCGCTATCGAAGAAATATAGCCATCTCTCATCTACGGCAAGACCCGTAATTTGTCCGACCGCCCTGGCGTAGAGCTCAAGCTGAAAACGGTAGGTTTCCGTGAGCGCCGCGACACCGCCGCGATGCTCCAGTACACGATCACTCTTGTAATCCAGTAAAAAGAGCTTCCCGTCCACGGAGAACAAACAGTCGATAATCCCCTGAATCAGTACAGTTTCCCCGGCCAATTGCTGAACTTCATCCGTAAATGTCCCAGGCTCTCCAGCTAATCCGCCTAACTGAGGCGTCGCTTCCGCCGCAGGCAACCCATAGCTGAACGGAAGCTCCCGCTTCACCCAATCCGCGCGGCGCAGCAACTGCCCGAGCGGGCTTTGCAGGAGACCCACAATCGCTGCTGCATCAATGGCGGCAGCCTGCTCCATAGTCATGATTTGCCGTTCAATCAAGCGCTCCAGAGTGGACTTGACGGTATCCTCTGCCTCCCCGTCACCAAAGGGTAAATGCTGCATTAGCGTATGGTAGGCTGTCCCCCGTTCGCTTGGGGTCAGCTTGCGCTGCTCCATAAAGCGCGGGCGGCGCAGGTGAAGCGTAAGCTCCGGCTCGCCTGATGCTTCCGCTCTGCTTAATTGCTGCTGCAGTTCCACTTGGGCAAGGGCATCATGGGCAGGCTCCTCCTGCATGGCCAGCAAGGCCTTCATCTCGGTGACCGTCGTCTTCGCGGCAATACGGCTGGCGGTCCTGTAAGGATAGCTCCAGCCTAGTCGCTCTGCCACCTCAGCACCCAACCCGGCAGTTGCAGGCTCTTGCGGCAATCTCGCCGATGGCTGGCCGGTCAAGAATGCCTGAAGCTGCGCCGGATCAAAATCGGCATGCTCTGCCGTTGGCGCCGCCGCTTCCGTCCCGCTCGCGCGACTTGCATCACGCGAAGATAAATAAGCGATATGCCAGTCCGAAGGACTGTCTGCAAGCACGGAGGAGGCCGTCTCCGGAACCCCTGCGAACCGCCGCAATTCGGCCGCACTGCGGTGGCGAATCAGGGAGGGACCAATCCAGTCCAGATAACTGCGTCCTCTAGCCAGCACATAATCAGGCAGTTGCAGCTCTTCATCTTGCAGCACACTAGCCCAGGATTGAACGGAGCGCGACAAACTTTTAACTGAAGACACCAACACCAGCTTATCCTTCGGACGGGTCAACGCCACATAAAGCACTCGCATTTCCTCGGCTAACAGCTCCATCTGCGCCCGCCTCCGAATCGCCAGATTTGGTAGGGTAGGGTAACTGACACGGGTATCCGAATCCACAAATTTGGGACCAAAACCCATATCCTTGTGCATCAGGAAGGGAGCATTCAAGTCCTGACGGTTGAACTGCCGGGACAAGCCTGCCACAAACACAACCGGAAACTCCAGTCCTTTACTCTTGTGAATCGTCATGATCCGTATCCCGTCTCCCTGCTCTCCTGCAGCAGATGCAGCCCCGAAATCGCCCCCGTTCTCACGCAAGCGATTGACGTACCGCAGGAAGCGAAACAGACCCGGTGCAGCGGCGGATACCTCATATTGCCTTGCCCGATCCAGCAGTGCCAGCAGATTGCTTTGCCGCTGGCTTCCTCCAGGCAAGCCGCCAACCCATTCGGAGTAACCGGTTTGCCGATAGATATCACGAATCAGGCTAACCAGTTCTCCCTCCCTGGCCATCGTACGCCAAGCTTGGAGTTGCTCCAGAAAAGCCTTCAGGCGGATGCCCAGCTTGTCCCCTGATGCTTCTAGCAGCTTGTCCAGCTTCTCCTGCTCCGGTTCACTGCCAGCGTAGGCTGATCCGTCCTCAGATGCAGCCAGCACCGCATCAAAGTATCTTTGGCCGGGAGCAGCCAGCCGGATATGGGCTAACTCCTCTTCGGAGAAATCATATAAGGGGGAGCGAAGCACTGCCGCCAGTGGAATGTCCTGCAACGGATTATCAATGACTTGCAGCAGAGATAAAATCGTCTCCACTTCAGATGCCTGAAAATATCCCTGGCTCAATTCCCCATAGGCCGGTATCCCCATAAGCCGCAATTCCTCAATGATAGCCGGAGCCCAGGTCATCGTTGATCTAAGCAGAATAACCATATCCCGATAAGCTACTGGCCGCATAGCCTCGGCTTGCTTGTCATAAATATGCAATGTCTCGCCGCCCTCGCCCAGCATTCCGCGAATGCGTGAGGCTATGGCTCGCGCCTCCAGCCTTACCGCCTCAAGTAAGGCGGCCTCATCTTCGCCATCTGGCCCATGACCGCCCTCGCCCGAATCATCGCTACTTCCGAAATCCCCGCTTTCTTCCCCTTTACTCACCGTTTCCCGGTCTATCAGCAGCAGTTCTGGACGGTAATCCTCTGTGGTGTTTGGCAGGAAGCCTTCTCCATATACCAGCTCAGCGCGGGCATCATATGAAATTTCCGCGACGCTTTTATTCATGATTTGACGGAATAACAAATTGACCGCATCCACCACTTCACGGCGGCTGCGGAAATTACGTGCCAGATCGATACGCAGGCCATCTCCGGCAAAATCTTCTCCGTAAGCCTGATACTTTGCCTGAAATAGCCCCGGCTCGGCCAAGCGAAAACGATAAATGCTTTGCTTCACGTCACCAACCATAAAGCGATTACCCGGTGCTGTACGTGAAATCAGGCGCACGATATTCTCCTGCACGGTATTCGTATCCTGATATTCATCAAGCAGCACCTCCTCAAATTGCTGTCGATATTCCATCGCGGCATCCGACGGCCGCAGCTCACCCGGAACGGAATCAGGATGGCGCAAAATCTTCAGGCAATAGTGCTCCAGATCGGAGAAATCCAGCCAGCCCTTCGCTGTCTTCTGCAGACGATACCGCTCGCCGAACTCAATGACGAGTTCAGACAAGCCTGCAAGCAGCGGAGCCATCGCATGCATCTCCTGCAAGAAAGCTTCCGCAGGCCGCCCGTATAATTGAACACGCAAATCCGCTACGGCCTTCTTCGCTTCCTCACGCATGGCTTTGACCCTTTCTTGCAATTCCGGATCGGTCTGATCCTTCTTGCAAGGCTTCAGCTTGCCAAACTGCACCGTCTGGAACTCCGTGTACAGGGAAGCCCAGGTTCCCGCATGTACGGCATTCCGAAGTGACTGTACCATCTGCATATCCTGTTCCAGTGTCGAGGCATAGGGCTCCGGCCCGCCCGGTGATAAGGCTACGATTTTCGCTTGGGAGAGCAGGCTATACGCTCCATTCAGGGACAAGGCCGTATCTGCCAGAATGCCGGCTGCCCATTCGCTTTGCTCCAAGGCAGAGACATCCGGAAGCCTAAAAGCTTCAGCCGACTGGCGAAGCCAGTCCTCAGGCCATGGATGGCTCCGGGCAAAATCATACAGTCGCTGGATCAAAGCAAATACCGCTTCATCGCTACGCTCTCCCCCGAACAAATCGACCAGAACCCAAAAGGGACTGTCTGCCGGCTCATTGCCGTATTTATCCTCCAGCAATTCTTCGAGCACCTCTTGGCGCAGCAAAGCCGTTTCATTCTCGGCTGCGATGCGGAAGCCCGGATCGAGAGGAATCAGCGTATAGTAGCGCTGAATGACCTCCATACAGAACGAATGGAGTGTAGTGATCGAGGCCCGCCCCAACATCGCCAGTTGACGACTGACGTACTCATCCCCCGGGTCCTTGGATAGCTCCTTCTCCAGCGCCTCCGTAATCCGTCCCCTCATCTCGGCGGCAGCAGCTTTGGTAAACGTAGCGACAAGCAGCCGATCTACACCAAGCGGCTGCTCCCGGTCCGTCAGCTTGCGGATAATCCGCTCAACCAATACAGCGGTTTTGCCTGAGCCAGCCGCTGCGGCCACCAGCATATCTCCGCCAGACAAGGCAATTGCGCGCCACTGATCGTCACTCCAATAGCTGCCCTGGGGCTTGGGTTTCATCGTCATGCTCATGATGGATGGTTCTCCTTTCCGACAACTTCACCCAGAAGCTGCCATATTTCCTGCTTGCCGGGCTTGTTTAACACATGATACGAGCTGCCCTCCAAC
Source organism: Paenibacillus sanguinis 2301083 = DSM 16941 (assembly GCF_000374825.1). Classification (GTDB taxonomy): domain Bacteria; phylum Bacillota; class Bacilli; order Paenibacillales; family Paenibacillaceae; genus Fontibacillus; species Fontibacillus sanguinis. Next base: position 187,483 of record NZ_KB895384.1, on the reverse strand, counting down.
GATTCTTCAAACCGGCATACCGGCTTATAAGGGCAGAAAGTACAAGCCGTCTCCAGCCCCAAGCGATAAGGAGCTATCTGTACGTCACCATCCGTGATACGCGTACCGATATCAGCGATCGTATGGCGCACCGTCCCCAGCAATGTCTTCCACTGCTCAGGTGTCGCTACCGATGCGCTGCTGTAGAAGCCGCCATCCGCTTTAATGGCTACGGGCAAAATTTCAGAATGCCCTTTCTCAAGACTGTTGTCCATTTTGGCAATAACATCGCGGTCCGCCATGAGCAGTCCTTTCATTTTGAACCGTTTCAATAGCTCCTGCCGGGCTTGCTCGGGACTCATCCCGTTGCTGCTTTGCAGCAGCGGATTGTGGACATGGAAATACAGCGTTCCCGCCGGCAAGGCACTTTCACCCAGCCATTCCTCTGCTGAGGACACCAGCACATCCAGGTACGTCAGCATTTGCAGGGAAAGACCATAGTAAACCTCGTGCAGCTTAAGATCGGTTTGGCTAGATTTATAGTCAATAACCCGCAGGAGCAAGCCTTCTTCCCCCTCGGCCACATCCACACGGTCGATCCGGCCCACAATCTCCATCACGCAGCCATTAGGGAGTTCAAAGATCAATGGCGGCAGAGGGCGGCCTGGTCCGAAGTCCAGCTCCAGACCAATCGGCTCAAAGCTGCCGCGACGCGCTTGCTCACCGAGAATCAAAGAGGCCCGGCCCACGATATTTTTCAGTTTGCGAGAGATGTAGCCATAACGCTTGGAGCTTAGCAATATTTCCCCCTGCAGCTTCGGAGCCAGATCATCCACCGCCGCCTCGGCTTCGCGCAGCACTTCCTCGGGTGTCAGACTTCCCCAACTAAGGTTCTGCTCCCTGAAGCTAATAGCCATCTGGCTAAGCGCAGCATGGAACAGTTGACCGATATCCGGCGCCTTCAACCGGTAAAGCTGTCTTTCCTTCAGCTTCAACCCGTGGGAAGCAAAATGCGCAAACGGGCACGCAGAAAATTGCTCCATGCGCGACACACTCGTACGCAGCCGCTTGCCATATAGCTTTCGACTCGTAGCCGGGGTAAGCCCGCGTACGCGGTTACGGTAATTAAGCGAGCCTACCAACCGTACCGCCCTGGTCTCCCATTCCGGCTTGCCCTTGTACCACTCCAGCACATGCCACCATAACGGCGATATGGATTCCCCCGTTCTCCAGCGGCGCAGTTGCCTGATCAAGGTGGCCAGGGCAGGGCCAGGCTTAGAGACAAAGGCAAGCTCCTCCGTAGCCGTTCCCCCAACGGGAGACGCACCTATCGCCCGTTCCGTCAAGGCAGGAAACGGGAACATCCGCTTCACCTGGCGAATCACTTCCGACGGCAGCAAGGCTCCTCCTTCTCCGTCAGATATCGCGTAGCTGAGCCACAGAGATTCGCTGGCTCCGGCCAACGCTCCGTAGATCAGAAAGCGTTCATCGAGCAAGCTCCGTGTCAACCCTGGAGCCAGCTCCAGGCCAACCTCGGACAGCCGCTGCTTCTCCTGTTCGCTGAGCAGCCCCTCCTCCTGAAGACCGGCCGGCATCACGCCCTCGTTAACCCCCAGAAGAAATAAATGCTTGATGCGACCTGAACGCGTGCGGTCCGTGCTGCCTACCAGCACCTGATCCAGGGAAGGAGGAACAAGCGCCAGCTTGAGCCCCTTCATCCCTGTCTCCAATACTCCGGCAAATAGCTCTGGCTCCAAATGCTCGTCCCCCATCATTTCTGCGATCTGATCCAGCAGATCAAGCACCGAACCCCACAGCTGACGGTGCTCCATGGCCTGGCGCGGCTGTCCGTTCTGAAGCAACCGATACGCCAGCAGGTCAAGGTGCTGTGCCGCTTCTGTATCCTCCAGGAGCTGATATACCGCCGCACACATCTCAGTAGCTGTAGCAGCTTGCTTTAACCGCTTCTCAAATTCGTACAGCGGGCCAACCACCACCGACCGGCAACGCTCCAGCAAATCGAGCTGCTCCTGAGCTCTACCGGAAGCCGCCGTCTCTCCCTGCTCCAGTGACAGGCTGGGAGCACCCTTCCAGGGCCGTCTATCGAACCAGCGATAGCCTTGAATGCCGCTGGCGAGCACATAATTTTCCAGCATGTCCATATCCTCACGAGTGACGCTGCCGTCCAGGGGAAGTAGAAACTCACTCTTGATGCAACGAAATACATCGTCATATTTCCAGAAGCCCAACACAACGTCCATAGCCGAGCGAATAAATTCTATGAGCGGATGGTGCAGCATGCTTGTTTTTTGATCGAGAAAAAAGGGAACTTCGTATTCTTCCATTAACGGTGCGATCAGTTGATCATAGTCTTCAAGGCGGCGCACCAGCAAGGCCATCTCCCGCCAACGCACACCTTCCTCTCGTGCCAGACGAACCATTTCACGCACCGCTCCCTCCACTTCAGACCGTCGCCCGTCGGCCCGGTGAATGGACAATGCGCGGCTCAAGTCCTTTGGCGGCTCGGCATGAGGCCAAGAAATACGCCGCTCATAGGCGGATTCCAGAAAGCCCAGCGTCTCGCTCCGCTGAAACCGGGGGTAGGGACGCTGGTCCAGCAGCTCTGCTTCGGCAACGTCAATTCCTGCTTCCTGCGCTAGCTGGCGCAGCTTCACATAGGCCGCCGCAGGAGTATGAAACAGATTTAATTCCTGGGGCAGGCTGCCATCATCATATGGACGATCCAAAGTCAAGGATACCGTTACGGAAGCCGAAGCCTTTAGTAGAGCAACGATAGACGTGTATTCCTGTGGTGTAAAGGTATGGAAGCCGTCTATCCAGATTTTAGCTCCACGCAAGTAGGCCGACTCCGGTGCTCCTTGAGCCAGCTTGATGACATGATCCTCATTATCAATGTACAGCTTGGACAATTCCAGGTCGAATTCGGCGAACAGAAGGGCGAGATCATGCATTTTATCGATAAGCAACGGCGATTCGTCGATCCGGCTTTCAAGAACATCCTTAAACCTCGACAAATCGGCAAAATCCACATTATATTTCTTCATCTCCGTATATAATCCGGCGATTCGTTCAATGAGACCAAACTGGTCGCCACCTTGTCCAAATAACCTCAGATTATCGCGGTGCCTCCGCATCAGCTTATACAGCAGCATCTTTTTGCCTTCATCATGAATAGGCACAAGCGCCGAGCCACCGATCTCCTGCATCACGCGCAACGCCAAACGGCGGAAGCCTAGCACCTGTGTGCGCACAGTGCCGGGCAAGTCAGAAGCTCCGGCAATTTGCTGCTCAATCTGGAAGGTCCCCTGCTCCGGCGTCACAATAATGAGCGGCGGGCCAATCGGGTCCTCTTTAAGTTCCTCCGCTACCCGAGACAAAATCAAGCTGCTTTTGCCACTGCCAGCACGGCCAATGATGAAATGTAAGGACATGGAATAACCTCCTGCAACGGACAATTCTTTCGTTCCAGTATAGCATAGATACGAGCAAACATTCGCATCGGTTCTCTTTTAAAAAAGCCCGTCCCGCAGTTCATTCACGCGAGGACGGACCTTTATGAGGCTGTTCAAAAAATCGTCTTCCCAGGACGGAGTTGACCTGACTTTTTGAACTCGCCCTTTAAGCCGATATCAATAAGCAGTCTTGCTGCGCACTTCAAAAATAGCAAACTTCAAGTAATGCCCTTCGTCTACACCCAGAATTTGGGGATGGTCTTTTCCTGCGGCCCGCCATTCCACAAGCCGCAGCACTTTGCCTGCATCCTCGGCTGCATCCAGAATGGTCTCCAGGAACAAGTCCGGGCGCATGTGATAGGAACAACTGGCGGTGACCAGATACCCTCCCTCATTCACCAGCTTCATCCCGTGAAGGTTGATATCCTTATAGCCGCGAACCGCTCCCTTGACTGCCGTCTTGGTCTTCGCGAAGGCCGGAGGATCAAGAATGACAACATCCCAGGTCTGCCCACCTCCGGCGGTCAAGGGTACAGACGTATCGACCTTGCCTGCACCTGCCGCTCTGAGCTGGCGCTCTTCCAGGCCCTTTACTTGACTCCGCAAATACTCAAAGGCATCCGCCACAACAAACTCCACACGATCCGTAAAATCATTCAACTGTACATTGCGCTTGGCGCTTTCGATGGCATGCTCGGAAATATCGAGACAAGTGACCTTCTTGGCCCCATATTGGCAGGCGTGAAGGGTAAAGCTCCCCGTATGCGAGAAGCATTCCAGCACCGTGGCCCCATCCCAATACGGGAAGCCAACCTCTTTGCCATTGCGGTTCACGGGTACATGCCGCACTTCCCCCTGCTCATTAGAGATTTCCTGCAGCGTAATGCCGCTTCTAGCACCCCAACCGGTCATAAGTGGCCGAATCGAGGCCCGATTCTCTCTTTGATCGAAGAAATACCCTGTCTTCTGCCCTTGTTCAATATCCACCTCGATCTGAAGCCCATTCTCCGTAACGGTTACATAGCGGGGAGGTTCACCATAAATGGCTCCCTTCACCTGTTCCAGGCCCTCCATTTGCCTTACGGATACATCGCTACGCTCGTAAATCCCCACAGGCCGCAGCACCTCGGAGAGCGCAGTGACAATTTGCTCACGGCAACGGTCCATCCCCAGTGTCAGCAATTGCACAACGAGTACATCAGCGAATTTGTCCACAATCAGTCCGGGCAGGAAGTCTGCCTCCCCATAGACAAAGCGGTAGGAGGATTCGTTGACGAAGCGTTCCCGATGTCTGAGACATTCGGTAAACCGGCGAACAAAAAAGGACGTATCCATATCCGTTATTGGTGTATAGGATACAATCCGTACCGTAATCTGTGAAGCCGGGTTATAGTATCCCGTTGCCAAATAACGCTGCCGATGATCCTTAACCTCGACAAGTCCACCAGGTACAGGCTCCCCCTCAACCCTATCTATCTCATTTTTAAATACCCAGGGATGCCCCTTCTCCAATCGTTTCTTCCGGCTGCGCTGCAATATGACCGTTGCCATTCTTTATTCACTCCTAAGCAATTTGTAGATTCGGATAGCTATGTTCAAGCGGGACTACCCAGGTATGATCGTAATCCCCGGATCATATATGTAACTTGTACACATTTTTCAGGGAAGGAGGCGTGCTGCCATGTTTCAGGAAATCTGGTTGCCGGTGACATGGGGTCTGGTCGTATTCCTGCTTGGTATGAAAGTCATGGAATCTGCCCTGCACGTCTGGGCTGGTCCCAAGCTGATGGCCTTCCTGCACCGGACGACGCGTACCCCCTGGACCGGACTCGTCTCCGGGACGTTCATTACAGCCCTGCTTCAGAGCAGCACCGCGGTCACGGTCATGACCATTGGACTTGTCAATGCCGGACTGATCTCCTATGCCCGTACGCTAGGAATTATTCTCGGCGGCAACATCGGAACCTGTCTGACGACAGAGCTCATCGCCCTCAACCTTACGCGCCTTGGCACTCCGATGCTTATTATATCGCTAATATTGTGGGCGGCAGCCGTACTTGGCGAAGAAATGCTGCCCTCCTGCTTCAAACGCAAGCTTCCCTTCCTGCTCCCCTTACAGTATGGGGCCTTGGCCAGCGCTGGCTTCAGTCTGGTCATGATCGCCATCCGCATGATGCAATCTATTGGTCCCGCTCTGGAAGAGCGCGGCATCATTTCCTGGCTGCTGACCCATGCCACTGGCAATGTACTCTGGGGCGCTCTGGCAGGTGCTATACTCACCGCAATCATTCATAGCAGTGCAGCGGTAGTCGCTATGACCATGGGGCTGGCCGCCAGCGGAGTTCTGCCGATTGAGTTCGGCATCGCCATCGTGATCGGCTCGAATATAGGCACTTGCCTCACCGCCATGATTGCAGCAATTGGAGGAACCCGGTCCGGCCGATTTGTTGCCTGGTCGCACGTGATCCTAAACGTGCTTGGCGCCATCTTGTTCCTTCCGTTAATCCCTCTATTAGAAGCAGCAGCAAGCTGGCTGACCGGTGATCTCGCTGCACAAATCGCCCATACGCAAACCATCTTCAATGTAGTCTGCTCCCTGCTTGCTTTACCATTTTGCTATTTGCCGATATGGTCCAGGCTGGAATCCCCTCGTTTAAGCTTCCCGAATTCGGGTCCCGGAAACGCCCCTTAGCCCTGAGGCTCGATGCCCAGCAGCCTTAACGCTTTTTCCAAAATAAAATCATTATTATCATAACCTGCATTGCATTGCTTCCGCCACGCCTCCTGCGGCTCATACCAGGATACACTGCGAATTTCCTCCAGTTGGGGGCGCAGAACACCACTTTGCCATTTTACGAGGTAATAGTGCACTTCCTTGTCCACACTGCCCAATGAAGGGTGGTGATAAGTATAAGGGATGATATCGATAAGTTCATCGATTTTGCCTACGATACCGGTCTCCTCCTGTATCTCGCGAAGTGCTGTCTGCTCCACAGTTTCGCCCGCTTCCCGCTTTCCTTTGGGGAACGAGATTTTCCCATATCGGTCGGTAATGAGCTGAATTTGCATCCGGTTATTCTCGATGCGATAGACAACGCCCCCCGCAGAGATTTCTTTGAATGACATTCTGGCTGTACCTCCTTCAGTAGTAAGAACGCTGATCTGGCGAAAGAACATAAACATATATGTAACAACAAGGATTTCAGCTTGCGCCGAAATCCTTGTGATGCCCAGGGAAGCGGGCAAACGTTATTAAGCCAAGGCCTCGTCCAGTATACGGACAAGCTCGCCTTTGCTCGTATTGATATCTGCTTCAGTCAGCTTGACCCGGCATAATTTCCCGGTCAGTGCCGAAGTCCCCGGGAATCGAACCTGCAAGTAGTTGTCGCTAAACCCGGTCACAAGGCCGTCTCCCGAGGTTCCCTTCTCATCGTTTTCGGGGATAACATCAAGTACCTGACCTACAAATTGCTTGGCATAGGCAAGCTGCATTTGCTCCGATAAATCGATCAATTCATGCACACGGGCATGCTTGACCTCTTCGTCCACCTGATCCTCCATCCGGGCTGCCGGTGTACCGGTGCGCTTGGAATAAGGGAATACGTGCATCTCCGAAAAACCGATGCGCTTGATGGCTTCAAAGCCCTCACGGAATAATTCGTCAGTCTCTCCGGGGAAGCCAACAATGATATCGGTTGTGATAGCAACATCCGGCATAAATTGGCGAATCATGGCTATCTTCTGCTCGAATTCCTCGACAGTATATTTTCTTCTCATCCGTTTGAGCACTTCATTGCTGCCAGCCTGCAGCGGAATATGAAAATGGCGGCACATCTTGGCAGAGCCCTTCAGCACCTCAAGCATACGTTCGTCAATTTGACTGGCTTCAATAGAACTGATACGAATACGTCCCAGTCCTTCCACCTTGTCCAATTCCCATAGCAGGTCCGACAAGCGGTAATTCTCCAGGTCATCCCCGTACCCGCCAGTGTGGATGCCCGTCAGCACGATTTCCTTATATCCGGCAGCTACCAACTGACGCGCTTGCTTCACAACGCTTTGTGGGTCCCGGCTGCGGGATAATCCCCGCGACCACGGAATGATGCAGAAGGTGCAGAAGTTGTTGCACCCCTCCTGAATTTTGAGGAACGCACGGGTATGGTCGGCAAAATCCGGCACGTCCAGTTCCTCGAACTCCCGCGTCTTCATAATATTGCGCACGGCATTAATCGGCTTGCGTTGATTCTGTAATTCCTTGACATAAGGAATAATCTTCTCGCGATCCTGGGTCCCGATCACAAGATCAACACCGGGGATGTCGAGAATTTCCGCCGGAGAGGTTTGAGCGTAACAGCCTGTCACAGCCACAATCGCGTCCGGGTTGCGGCGCACGGCACGCCGAATAATTTGGCGGCTCTTTTTGTCCCCCGTATTGGTTACAGTACAAGTATTAATTAGATAGACATCCGCAGCAGACTGTTCAAAATCCACCTGCTCATAGCCTTCATTTTTAAACAATTGCCAAATGGCTTCCGTATCATAGAAATTCACTTTACAGCCCAAGGTGTAAAAAGCGACTTTTGGCATCGCTTATCCCCCCATTTCTCCAGATTCATACATGATGCAAGTTAGTGCAGCCATCGCCGCTGTTTCCGTACGTAAAATACGTCGGCCCAAGCCAACCGACTTCGCTCCGGCAGCCTCCGCTGCCTGAACCTCTTCTTCGCTAAAACCGCCCTCCGGACCCACAACAACGGCAATATGGCAGGTTTGTTCAGTATTCAGTTCTGCCACAAAGGGCTTCAGCACCTCTCGCAAGGCGCTGCCATGCTCTTTCTCATAACATAAGCATACCAAATCATATCCTTCAAATGCAGCAAGCAGCTCATTCCATGGAACGGGCCCCTCTACCGCAGGAATTTTGCTGCGATGGGCTTGCTCTGCCGCTTCCTTGGCAATTTTCTGCCAACGGCCAAGACGCTTCTCTTCCTTCTTCCGATCATACTGCACGACCGTCCGTGCCGAAAGAAAGGGAAGAAAACGGGAGGCGCCTATTTCCGTACATTTCTGGATGACGATCTCCATCTTGTCGCCCTTTGGCAAGCTTTGGGCTACCGTCACCTGCAGCCAAGGCTCGCCAGAGGAAGGCAAAGCATCCAGAATCTCTGCCGTAACGGCTTGAGGTTCTATTGTCTTTACCTCCACAAGCACCTCACGGGAGGAGCCATCGCTTACAATAAATTTATCTCCCGGCTTGGAACGCATGACACGCCCAATATGACGGGCATCCTCACCAGTAATAATTACTTCCTGCTCGCCGAATTGCTCCGGTTCCACAAAATATCGTTGCATCTTCATCCATCCTTGCTCTGTAAATGCCCCTATTTCGACTAGAAAAAGCCCAAATAACATCATACAATGTTTAAATCCAGCTTGCCAGCACTACGCCACCCTAAGAATATCCTCCGAACAGAATCAGGAAAAACTGGGCAAATTGAAAATACAGCGCCTGAGCCGCTTGGTACAACGGTGTAATCGTGTACGCTCGCAATGCAGGAATAAACAAGATCAGCAAGAAAATCAACATCGACCATTGCTCATATTGATGCAACTTTCCCTGCACCGAACGCGGCGCCAAATCTTCGACCAAGCGATAGCCATCCAGAGGCGGCAACGGAATAAGATTGAATAAAAACAAAAAGAAGTTCAGAACGGTAAATAAATTAAAGAAAATTAAAATCGCTTGCAGCAATCTTTCATTGCTAATGCTATCAAGGACACCAAATTGAGCTAGCATAACGTAAATCAACGTCCCCAGCACACCCAGCAGTAAGTTGCTGAGCGGCCCGGCTATTGACACAATGGCTCCCATTAAGCGGGGATTGCTGAAGTTCTCACGATTGACCGGAACCGGACGAGCCCAGCCAAAACCGGCCAGCAGCAGCAATACAATACCGAAAAAATCGAAGTGGACGGCTGGATTCAAGGTTACCCGGCCCAGCAGCTTGGCCGTAGGATCTCCGAACTTATTAGCAAAATACGCATGGGAGAACTCATGCAGCGTAAAGGCGATCACCAAAGTAATCAGATAAAAAGGAAGCTGTTCCAACGGGACCTGCAGTATGCGATCCAAAAAATCCATGACTGGTTACCTCTTTCTCGCCACAAAAGCTACCCAATCTTCTTCCCGGGCGGTCCGTTCCAATTCAAAACCCGCGGCAAGCAGTGCTTCTTCTACGGCTTGTTCTTTATTTTTATAAATGCCGGAGGCAATATAATAGCCCCCAGGCGTCAGAGCTTGATATACATCGTCAATAAAGAGCAATATAATTTCCGCCAAAATATTGGCAACCACGACGCGTACCGGTAATTGTACGGCAACGCTTCCGCTGCCTTCACCCTTAATGACAGACAACAGGTCGCTTTCTACTACCTGAATACGTTCCTCCAGCTTGTTCAGCCGGGTATTCTCTGTCGCACTGGACACAGCCACAGGGTCCAGGTCCAGAGCAAGCACCCGCGATGCTCCCAGGCGGCAGGCGCCAATGGCCAAAATGCCGGAGCCTGTACCGACATCAATGACTTCGTCTCCCTCGCTGATGATATTCTCCAGCGTGCGCAAGCAAAGGGATGTCGTAGGATGCGTTCCAGTCCCGAAGGCCATCCCCGGGTCAAGCTCGATAATTTGCTCGCCTGCTCGCGGGGTATAATCCTCCCAGGTTGGCTTGATAGTCAGCCGCTCCGACACGCGCAGCGGCTTGAAATATTGCTTCCAGTTGTTGGCCCAGTCATCCTCGCTGACATCGCGAACCGAGATTTCTGCGGCCCCGGGGTCTATATCATAGCCCTTAAGCTCTTCAATCCGGGTCTGAACCTCTTGAACGACCTGTTCAATGCTAAGTCCTTCCGGGAAATAGCCGCTGATCTTGGCCTCTCCTTCGGGAATATCGTTTGGGGGAATCTCGAACCATTGGCCAAGTGAGGTATCCCGTGGTTTATCGTTATCGACATGCTCCTCGATGGTCACTCCACCTGCTCCCGCTTCGTGCAAGAAATTAGAAATCATTTCAACGGCTTCTTCTGTTGTATGTATGGTTATTTCCTTCCAAATCATCGTATGTTTTCCTCCTTGACTTACATGCATAAGAAATATTGTACTATAGAATGCAGATAGTGACAAAGCAAGACGGGGGCAACCGATTGTCCGGTTGCCCCCGTCTGATATTCATCTCCCTATAGCTTCAGCCGCTCGCTTTTTTGCGCTTCCAACCGCTCATCCCGCTCAAGCGTCTCCCAGTCCTCATAATTAGCCAGGTCCTCCAGGGCCTCAGGATCTCTGTCATACTCCGTATACGTCTTATCCAGCTTGATCTCTACTCGATGATTACGTCGTTCTTCGCGGCTCATAGCTGCTCCCCCCTTCCAGTCGGTATTTATACCATGCCCCCGGCTTCCTCAATAATACGAAGAGTCTGGTGGTGTATGGCATCATGCACGACTACCGTGAGTAATATATCGCGTCCATTCGGACCGCTCTCTCCGCCATGACTCAGTCCACTGCTGACCGGATCTGCCGCCTCCGCAATTCCAGCCGTAAAATGGGTGATCCCGGCTGAATCCTCCACCTCGCCACCGTAACGTTGGAACCGGGCGATGGACAAATCCGCTACCCTCAAGGCGGCTAATTTGCGAGCGACTCCCTCCGCTTCCTCAGGACTTTTGAAATAAGCTAATATGTTCTTCTCGGCCATGCTTCCTCCCTGCCTCCTCGGGGCTTCATAGAATTGCACATAAGTACAGTCCGTTACCATGATAGGATGCAGCCAGTGCTGTAGCTTTATACTCTTTGTTCTTTCTGAATTACCTATTTGAAATTTTATTTTAAATTTGAAACCTACCTAGAACTTACCCCGTATTATTAGCTAGGAAACAGAAGAAACTTATATTTTACAGGAGGGTTCCTAAGTTCCATGATGAAAAGAGTAATGTTAGTTGTAATGGCTTTCACTGTATTTTTCACCTTTGTTGCTCCGGATTTTGCAGATGCCAGACGCGGAGGCTTCAAGTCAGGACCACGCAGCTATAATCCTGCCCCCAAGAAGCCTGCACAAAATGAAAATCACAACATGACCGGGAACCGGGCGGGAGCCAATACGGCAAATACAACGGCGAACCGTGGTTTCTTCAGCGGAGGCGGCTTAATGCGCGGGTTGGTTGTCGGCGGTCTGGCCGGAATGTTATTCGGCAGCTTGTTTGCGAACATGGGTTTCTTTGGAAATCTATTGGGACTTGCCGTGAACCTGCTGGCCATCTATCTGTTGATCATTGCTGCCATGGCTTTATACCGCCGCTTCAAAAAACCTAGTCAAGACGATTATCACCGTGGAGGAAGATACTAAGCCATGGTCTTGAGCATGGATGAAATTATCAACGCCGTTTGCCTGAATACGGCTGAACGTGTCGGGGTTCGCCCGACCGATGTTCAGGTCGAATTAAGCTGGGATGAAGATACGGGCTATACCGGAGAGGTTTGGGCAAACGGGCGCAGCCGTTACCTGGTTGAAGCCAATCTGATGGAAGCTATTATGCAGTACATGCACCGCGAATATGATCGCCGCGTATTTCGGGAGGATATCCGTCTGGAATTGCATGAAGAGATCATCGCAGTCATTCAGGAGCAGAACTAAGGCGCAGGTCCAAGACACAGCAAAAAGGAAGACCTCAAGCTCGGCATGATGAAGCTTCAGTAAATAAATAAAGCGCGAGTCCAGGATAGCTCATTCCTGGACTCGCGCTTTTCTATTATTGCTAATCTCCGCGAAACGCCCGTTTCATACGGTCAAAGAAAGACTGCTCATGCTCGTGCGTCTGCTCGCCATCAAGCGAAGCGAACTGGCGCATCAGTTCTTTCTGTTCCTCGCTCAGCTTGCTCGGCGTAACGACCACCACTTTGACATGTTGATCGCCTTGGCCAATCCCTCTTAACCGAGGGACCCCTTTACCCTTGAGTCGGAAGTAGGTCCCGGTCTGGGTGCCAGCCGGAATTTTCAGTTTGACCCTCTCCGTCAGCGTAGGAATTTCAATTTCATCACCCAAGGCCGCTTGGGCAAAGGTCAATGGGAACTCACAATAGATATCGTCGCCTTCCCGCTCAAAGAAGTCATGGGATTTGACGCGAATAATAATGTAAAGATCGCCAGCAGGACCGCCGCGGAGTCCACCTTCGCCTTCCCCTGACATCCGCAATTGAGCCCCATCGTCTACCCCGGCAGGGATGCGAACATGGATTTTACGTTGCTTCTTGACACTGCCGCTTCCTGCACAGGTTGGGCATTTTTCCTTAATGACTTGCCCCTTGCCACCACAATGGCTGCACGCCCGGCGATTGACCATCCGGCCAAACGGCGTATTCTGTACAACCTCCTGCTGTCCTGTGCCATGGCAGACCGAACAGGTCTCCGGCTTCGTTCCAGGCTTGGCTCCTGTACCAAAACAAGTGTCACAGCCTTCCGTGCGCGGGATATTAATATCTGTTTCCTTCCCGAATACGGCTTCCTTGAATTCAATGGTCATCGTATATTGCAGATCATTGCCACGCTGCGGAGCATTTGGGTCACGTCTGCCTCCGCCTCCGCCAAAGAACATATCAAAGATATCGCCAAAGCCGCCAAAATCGCCGCCTCCGGAAAATCCTCCGCCCATGCCTGCATTTGGATCGACATGACCGTACTGATCATAACGCGAGCGTTTCCCCGCATCGCTCAGTACATCATAAGCTTCTTTAACCTCTTTAAATTTCGCTTCCGCATCCGCGGCTTTATTCACGTCCGGGTGATACTGACGAGCCAGCTTGCGGTAAGCCTTCTTGATGTCATCGTCAGAGGCATCTTTGCCCAGACCCAGCACCTCGTAGTAATCGCGTTTTTCTGCCATCCTTCCACCCCCGTCTGACTAATGGATTCTATTGTCCACTTCTGGACAGCGATCCCTATATCCGGCAAAAGGAAAGTCAAAGTGCGGAACAGCCCGCGCTTTGACCTTCCCAACTGCTAATCTATGTGCCTGCTTCCACTTCGTGAAAGCTTAACCTTATTTCTTGTCTTCGTCAACCACTTCATAATCAGCATCAACGACATTATCACGGCCAGGACCACCTGCGGCGTTGCCTGCATCAGCTGCTTCGCCTTGAGCTTCCGCAGCTTGGGCAGCTTGCTCATACAACTTGACGGACAATTGCTGAACGATCTCGGTCAACTTCTCGGAAGCTGCCTTGATTTGCTCCAGGTCTTCACCTTCCAAAGCCTTCTTCAATTCTTCCTTGGCTGCATTGGCTTTTTCCGTCTCAGCAGCATCTACCTTGTCGCCAAGTTCTTTGATTGTTTTATCTACGCTATAAATCAATTGGTCGCCATTATTTTTCGCTTCAACCAATTCTTTGCGCTTCTTGTCTTCCTCAGCATGCAGCTCGGCATCCTTCATCATGCGCTCCACTTCGTCGTCGCTCAAGCCGCTGGATGAAGTAATTGTAATTTTTTGGCTCTTGCCGGTGCCCTTGTCGGTTGCCGATACGTTCACGATACCATTGGCATCAATATCAAAGGTAACTTCGATCTGCGGCACACCACGCGGCGCCAATGGAATATCCCCTAACATGAAGCGTCCCAGCGTTTTGTTGCCAGCCGCCATCTCACGTTCCCCTTGCAATACGTGGATTTCAACACTAGGCTGATTGTCCGCATAGGTAGAGAAAACTTGCGATTTGCTGGTAGGAATGGTGGTGTTGCGCTCGATCATTTTTGTAAATACGCCACCAGCAGTTTCAATCCCCAGAGACAACGGAGTAACGTCCAGCAATACAACATCCTTCACATCGCCAGTCAATACGCCCGCTTGAACAGCTGCCCCCAAGGCAACCACTTCATCAGGGTTAACCCCTTTGTGAGGCTCCTTGCCGGTCAGCTTCTTGATCGCTTCCTGTACCGCAGGAATACGCGTAGAGCCTCCCACAAGTACAATCTTGTTAATATCAGCAGGAGTCATGCCTGCATCACTCAAGGCACGGCGAGTTGGACCCAAGGTGCGTTCAACAAGATCTGCAGTCAATTCTTCAAATTTGGCACGAGTCAGACTGAGCTCCAAATGCTGAGGAACTCCGTCAGCCACGGTAATAAACGGCAAGGAAATCGTGGTCGTCAATACGCCGGACAATTCCTTTTTCGCTTTTTCCGCAGCATCCTTCAGACGTTGAACCGCAGCTTTATCCTTGCTCAGGTCAATACCTTGGTCTTTCTTGAACTCGGCTACCAAATAATCAATGATCTTCTGATCGAAGTCATCGCCACCCAGGTTGTTGTCGCCACTGGTTGCTTTTACTTCAAAAAATCCATCGCCCAGCTCCAGAATGGAAACGTCAAATGTACCGCCACCAAGGTCGTATACGAGAATCGTTTGATCATCCGACTTCTCCATACCATAGGCCAAAGCTGCAGCTGTAGGCTCGTTGACAATCCGCAGCACTTCAAGCCCGGCAATTTTACCGGCGTCCTTGGTTGCTTGACGTTGGCTGTCATTGAAATAAGCCGGTACGGTAATGACCGCTTGAGTAACTGGCTGGCCAAGATAGGCTTCCGCATCAGCTTTTAGCTTTTGCAAGATAATGGCCGAAATTTCTTGTGGAGTATATTCTTTGCCATCAATCGATTCTTTGTGATTAGTACCCATATGTCTCTTGATAGAGATAATTGTACGATCAGGGTTAGTAATTGCCTGGCGTTTGGCCGTTTCCCCTACTACCCGTTCTCCGTCTTTCTTAAAGCCTACCACGGAAGGCGTTGTACGCGCTCCTTCCGGATTAGGAATAACTACCGCCTCGCCGCCTTCCATCACGGCAACACAGGAGTTGGTGGTTCCAAGGTCAATTCCGATTACTTTGCTCATTTGCTTATGTCCTCCTTAAAATGGGTTGCTACCCCTGTATGATCTGTGTGATTACCCGCTAACCTTAACCATGGCCGGGCGCAGTACCTTATCCTTCAGCATGTAGCCTTTCTGAACCTCTTCCACTACAATGCCTTCCTCATATTCCTCAGACTCGACCTGCATAATAGCCTGATGGAACTCCGGATTAAACGGTTGCCCTACAGTCTCCATCGGAACAAGGCCTTCTGCACTAAGTACACCTTCAAGCTGGCGGAATATCATTTCAACGCCCTTGGTATAGGATGCAGCTTCAGGGCTGTCTCCCGCCGTACCAAGCGCTCTTTGAAAATTATCGATAACGGGCAATAGCTCGGTAATCAGCTTCGCAGAAGCGTATTTGCCCAGTTCTTCCTTCTCCTTCACCGTACGGCGTCGGAAATTATCAAAATCGGCCTGCGTCCGAAGCAAGCGCTGTTGTCCTTCTTCATTTTCGGCACGAAGCTTCTCAACTTCCTCAGACAAGCTCACAGTATCGGCTGCCTGGTCGTTGCTGGCCGTCTCCTGACTGACTGCCTCGTCTTGCCTTACATCCTCATCGGGTGATTGGCGCAAATCCTCTTGTACGTTATCATTCATGTTCAATTCGTCCTCTTTACTTTCACTGTGATTGATGTTGTCTTGAATCGGCTGTGATTCCTTCAAGATGTTCACCTCCTTAAAGCACATGCGTAGCAAGCTTACTAATCGCTGTTACGACATTCTGGACAAAAATGCACTTAAGTCCTTCGATAAAATATCCAGAATCCGAATGACCCTGGCATATTCCATCCGCGTCGGTCCCAAAATGCCAATCGTTCCAACCGCTTCGCCTTCAATCCGGTAGGTCGCCGTAATCAGACTACAGTTGGCAAAGGCTTCATGGTCATTTTCAGTTCCAATACGCACCTGAACGCCGGATCCGGCAGATGCGGACGATATCATCTTGGTTAATGTCGGTGTTTCCTCAAGCAGGTCAAGAATGCTCTTCACCTTGTCGACATCACGGAACTCAGGTTGTGTGAGCATGTTCGTGGCTCCGCTCAGGAACAATCTTTGTCCCTCCAGTCCTGCACCCAGTGCTTCATCCAACATCTTCATCAATTCTTCAAAATGCTCGATGTGCCGCTGCATCTCCTGCCCGATCTCACTATACAAAGCCGCCTTCAGCCTGTAAATAGGCACACCGGCCAGCTTGCGGTTCAGCAGGTTCACCACGCGCTCCATCTCAGAAACAGAAACCCCGGCTGGCAGTGAGACCGTCTTGTTCTCCACCTGCCCCGTGTTGGTCACCACAATAGCCACCGCCGTATCTTCATTTAATGGCAGTAGTTGAAAATGGCGTAAAGATGTCTGGAAAACCTCCGGTCCCAGCAAGATGGAGGTGTAGTTGGTCATATGGGATAAAATCGTTCCCGCATGCTGAATCACTTGTTCTGTCGCACTCAGCTTCTCGGCAAAAAAGGCTTTGAGGGTCACAATCTCTTCCTTCTCGAGGAGATTAAATGGCGTCAGATGATCTACATAATAACGATATCCCTTATGTGAAGGAATCCGACCGGCCGACGTATGCGGCTGCTCCAGAAAGCCGAGTTCCTCCAAATCGGACATTTCATTACGGATGGTCGCCGGACTATACCCGACATCGCCCCGTTTGGAAATGCTTCGGGACCCCACCGGCTCCGCTGAACGGATATAGTCATCCACAATGGCTGTCAATATCATTCTTTGGCGTTCCGTTAACATGGCAATCCCTCCTGTGTTTAATTCATTGTCATTTATATCCTTGCCGCAATTCTTACTTCGTTAGCACTCGTTAACGTTGAGTGCTAATCGCTAATACAAAAATACCAAACCGACCTGACGATTGTCAAGTCAGTCCAGTATCTTAAGTACAGCTATTTCATCGCAGCAAAGTTGCTTCGCACAATTAACGCAATCCGTCCATACTTTTTCCGGGAAAATCTCCTTGCTTACTACATCAAATCCGTTCTTCACAAAGAAAGAAACCTCATAGGTCAAGGCCATGAGCTTGGGGATTCCCTGCTTGCGCGCTTCCTTCTCCAATTGCGCTACCAACCGGGACCCAAGCCCCTTACCCTTATGACCTTCGGCAATGCCAAGCGAGCGAATTTCCACCAATTCATCACCAAGCTGGCACAGCGATCCGCAGCCCACAACCTCGCCATCTACCTCGGCAACCACAAAGTTCTTGATTTGGCGCTCCAGTACCGCCCGGGAACGGGGCAACATAATCCCACGCTTGGCATAGTCCTCAATCATGATATAGAGAGGCTCAACATCTGCTAAATTCGCTTGTCTGCATACAATCACCGCTGGCACGCCCATTTCCCCCTTGCACTTTCAAATAATATGAATAAATATACATGATACAGTATAAAACTTCAAGAGGTTAACAAGCGTTGTTATAAAAAAATAGCCCGTGCATTTTTCCCCAACAGGAAAGCACGGGCTCCGTATTAATGAGTTTGTTTAATGAACTTATTTAATGAGTGTTTAAAAAGTCAGGTTTTCAGCACGGAGAACAGCCTTTACTACTATGGAACAAGAACGCCAACGAATTCGGCGAAGACCTCGTTACCAAACAACACGCCTTGATGGCTTAGCTTGTAGCCTTCGCCATCTTCATGTGCTTCCAGCAGGCTGGTCTTCAGCATTCTGGCCAGCGGCCCTGCAAACACATCGTCAAGCTCCTCGCCGAACTGCTTGTAAAAATCAGCCTTGCGGATGCCATCAAGCATGCGCAGACCAACCATCACAAAGTCCTCCATCGCCTCTTCACGCGATACCTCGAACTGCTCCAGCCGGGGGAATCCTTGCTTCGCTGCCTCAACGTAAGGAGTAACCCCCTTGATGTTGACATGACGCTGTCTGCCGAGATAGCCATGAGCTCCTGCTCCCAGTCCATAATAGTCCTCATTGCGCCAATACGTAATGTTATGGCGACTCTCATAACCAGGCTTGGCAAAATTACTGATCTCATATTGCCTGCGCCCTGCACTCTGCATTCTCTCCATTAGCAGAAGATACATGTTCAACTCATCCTCTTCGCTTGGCAAAGGAAGCTGGTTCTTATGATACATCGTATGAAACAATGTATTCTCCTCCACCTTCAAGCTATAAATCGAGTAATGGGGCAGTCCCAGCTCAAGCGCACGCGTAATGCTGTAATCCAACATCTCTACCGTCTGGTTAGGCAATCCGAACATCAAATCGATGGACAGATTGTCAAGTCCAACCATATGGGCATTCTCCAGGCTTCGGTAGACATCGTCCGTATTATGAATTCTGCCGATTCCGCTTAGCAGCTCATTCTGAAATGCCTGCACACCAAAGCTAACCCGGTTCACTCCCCCATCCTTCATCACACGCAGCTTCTCACGATCGGTGGTACCCGGGTTGGCCTCCATGGTAAATTCAATGTCCTCCGCCCAGCGAGGGTAGTGACGTTTAATGGAAGCGAGAAAGTACTCCATTTCCTCCGGCTTGAGCACCGTTGGCGTTCCGCCTCCCACGAAGATCGTACGAATTTCGACAGGTGGGGTCTGCTTCACCGAAAGTTCCATCTCCCGATCTAGGGCTTTCAAATAATCCATCACTGGCTGATCCTTCAATACATAGGAGTTGAAATCACAATAAAAGCATTTATTGGTGCAAAACGGAATATGAATATAGACGGCCTCCGGTGCATGCGTCGGCACTCCCTGCGCTGCTCCTTGGTTATACTGATTCATTAGGTCATGCCCCCTCTATACTAATAGTAGATAAAACACCGGACCTTCTCTTAAGTCAGGCTTGGAAAAAAGGAAAGCCTGACGGCTTCCCCCTGTTAATCTTCGTCAATTTTCAGTACGGCCATGAAAGCTTCCTGCGGCACTTCCACGTTGCCGACCTGCTTCATCCGCTTCTTGCCTTCCTTTTGCTTCTCGAGCAGCTTCCGCTTCCGCGAGATATCCCCGCCGTAACATTTGGCGAGTACATTCTTGCGCATTGCCTTTACGGTCTCACGGGCAATGACCTTCTGTCCGATCGAGGCCTGAATAGGCACCTCGAACATTTGACGCGGGATAAGCTCACGCAGCTTCTGACAAATAATCCGTCCACGATGATATGCTCGTTCCCGGTGCACGATGAAGGACAAGGCATCAACTTGTTCACCGTTCAGCAGAATGTCCATTTTCACCAGACTCGACTGACGATATCCGGATAGCTCGTAATCAAATGAAGCATATCCCTTCGTGCTCGATTTCAATTGATCAAAGAAATCATAAACGATTTCTGACAAGGGCACCTGATAAATAATCGTCACCCGTGTCGTATCGAGATACTCCATATTCACGAACTCGCCGCGCTTGCTTTGGCAAAGCTCCATAACCGTCCCTACATAATCATTAGGCACGATAATCGAAGCTTTGACGTAAGGCTCCTCGACGTATTCAATCTTGCCAACCTCCGGATAGTTGGACGGATTATCAATGGAGATCATTTCGCCATTAGTCAACGTAACATGATAAATAACACTTGGAGCTGTCGTAATCAACGGAATGTTGAATTCCCGCTCAATCCGCTCCTGAATGACGTCCATATGCAGCAGGCCCAAAAATCCGCAACGGAAGCCAAAGCCAAGCGCGCTTGAAGTTTCCGGTTCAAAGCTAAGCGAAGCATCATTTAATTGAAGCTTCTCCAGCGCTTCACGCAAATCGTTGTAATCCGATGTCTCAATCGGATACAGACCACAGTAAACCATTGGATTGATCTTACGGTAACCCGGCAACGGCTCTAGCGTCGGATTTTTCGCATCCGTTACAGTATCCCCGACACGCGTATCGCCAACCGTCTTGATCCCGGCTACGATAAAGCCAACATCGCCGACATTCAATTCATCCACCGCTGTCATACGCGGCATAAAGGCTCCGACCTCAATAACCTCAAAGGTTTTGTTCGTTGCCATCATGTGAATTTTGGAACCGGCCTTGATTTGCCCGTCAATGACGCGGACATAAACGATAACCCCTTTATACGGATCATAATGGGAGTCAAAGATCAAAGCCTTCAACGGATTTTCCGGATCTCCTGTTGGAGCCGGAACCTTCTGCACCACTTGCTCGAGAATCTCCTTGATGCCGATTCCCGCTTTGGCTGAAGCAAGCACAGCCTCGCTGGCATCAAGGCCAATGACATCTTCGATTTCTTCCTTTACCCGCTCAGGATCAGCGCTTGGCAAATCAATTTTGTTGATGACTGGCAATATCTCCAGGTTATTGTCCAGCGCCAGGTATACGTTGGCCAACGTTTGCGCTTCGATGCCTTGAGCCGCGTCCACGACCAATAAGGCGCCTTCACAAGCAGCCAAACTGCGGGATACCTCATACGTAAAATCCACGTGTCCCGGAGTATCGATAAGATTAAGCAGATATTCCTCACCATCATCAGCGCGATAGCTCAGACGCACTGCCTGCAATTTGATCGTAATTCCCCGCTCGCGCTCCAGATCCATGTTGTCCAGCACTTGCTCCTGCATCTCCCGGGAAGTAAGCGCTCCGGTGAATTCCAGAATGCGGTCTGCCAAGGTTGATTTGCCATGGTCTATATGTGCAATAATGCTGAAATTCCGAATTTTTTCCTGCCTTGCCCTAATCTCTTTCATTCTTACCCCCACCAAAAAGTGCTCGAAGTCTTACTGTAATTTATTAATTATAACAGTTGAGCAGGCAGGCAGCAACGACATTAAAGTACAGTCACTTAGTCGGAATATCTGGCAGATGCGCATCATGCACTGCCTGGATATCATCGAAGTAGAGAACACCTTGATGATCACCTTGATCCATAGAATTAACATAAAGGTTGAAGCCAGTTACCTGTTTCAACCCTTCCTTTGTTATCGGACCCCCTGAACTCCACGGAGCTACGACAAATTCATCGAAGGGTATGGTCAAATCATAGGCTTGGGCGGGCTCGATATTCGGATAGTATTCATAGGCTGTGCCGCTGATCAAAACCTGAATAACCAGTTTCAGCGGTTTTCCCTGCCCGGCATAAGCGCCTGTTTCATCTGTCTTTATCCAGATATGCAGCCCATTGCTCTCCGACCAGTCTACTGAATTCAAATTTTTACCTGCACCGGTATAGCCGGCCGTATTCACCGCATATTGATACTTCATACTGTATTGGCCGTTGAATTTCTCTTCCCCGCTCAAAGACACCCGGACATCATCTCCGCCTGCCTTGGGATACTTGGCAGACAATGCCTCATCAGAGCCGTCATAGGTTTCAAAATCATCAACCCATGAAGCCTCCAGCACTGGAGCCATATAGACATCATACAGTTCCAGATCATCCAGATAGAGACTGATTGGGGCATTTGCCTCCAAGCCGCTGCCAACCAGAGAAATGGCCAGCCCTTCAGCCGATGCAGCCGATGCAGCCTGATCAAGCTCGATGGACGTCTTATACTGATAATATGAAGCTCCCGACACGGTCACCTTGGTTAGTTCGGATAGCCGCTGACGAGTGGAGCCTTCCCCATATTTATGACTCCAATCCTCCGGATACATGGCGACAGCCTGTATCGTTGCAGCATCCTTGGCCATAGCGGCTGGAATCAGCGCCGACAGTTTAATGCGGCGTACTCGGGACAGATCGACGTCCGCCAGCGCCTTTTCGGTCAGTTGCAGCTTCAGCTCCTGCCAGGTTTGCGAAGCCTTCAGGCCCTTATCAATCTGAAACGCCAGCTTTCCGTTGTCATTGACATATTTATGAGCAAGCTTCATTTGAATATCGGCCGGATAGGTCCCATTATTTTTGAACCAGGCCAGACTCTCTGCGGTATCAAATGTCCAACTTTTTAGCTTTAGTTCAGGCACCTTCAGGGTTGCAGCAACCGTCTGCTCAAGAGCGGCTTTGCCCCCATGATAAGCCCGGACGGTTAGCTCGACGGTCGTTCCATTCAGCTCGACAGGCGGAGTCCAGGAGGCTGCATAATATCCATCCGGCCCCAACGACATTTGAATCTCTTGTCCTGCCTGCCCGATGCGGTAAACTACCTTATCAGGGACCAAGTTCAGCACTTTGGCGCGAACTGTAGTTGCGGCCTCGCTCACAGCCGTGGCATGAACAGGAGTTACAATATGAAGAAACGGCTGCTTGGGCCTTGTATTTACCTTGCGCCCATATACCTGCTCCCTCTGCAAATCTCCGGCAAATGCAGTGTACGGGTCCTTATAATAGTTAATAAAATCGTTCAGCAGCTCATGACTGCCTTTGCCGGGAACCTCTTTATATGGGACATACAAATTATTGTCTTCCCCAAAATTGGCCCAGGTCAGCATATAGGCAATTTTCCGAGCATCAGGATCGCTTTTGATGGCATTCATCACTTTGGTAAACCACTCTTTTTCATGATTCCCTGTTGTTTTCATCCCAGCGGCGCTATAGCCATACTCCGATAACGCCGCAATTTTCCCTTTGCTGTCTGCAAGCCCGGAGATCATCTTCAAATCTTTGACTAGCCCGGCAAGGAAGGCCTCGCTTCCGGCATTCTCCTTATTGTCATACTGGTCCATCCCTAAAATATCAACATACGAATCACCGGGATACGTCTTCAAGTATTCCTCTTCGTTGCCATTAAATGATCCGTTTGGCGAAAATACGTAGAGAAGATTGTGGACATGCTTCACATCGCGCAAGTATTCCACAGTATAACGGTATAGCTCCTTATATTCGCTTGTGGTTGTCGTCGCGGACCCCCACCAGAACCAGTTGCCGTTTTGCTCGTGGAACGGTCGAAAGAGCACCGGAATCAGTTTGCCCTGATCATCCTTTAATTGGTTGGCAAAGCTAGCGATCCGGTTGAGATATTTCTGGAAATCCGAATTCAGATCACCGCCTGGCAGCACACGGGCAGCTACGGATTTCACTGCCCCCTCCGAATTCCCCGTATCATTGAAGCTTCCGCCGGTGGCAAAATTGTAGGGATGCGTGCTTAACGTCACTATGCCGCCCATCTCGTACGCTTGCTTCATCGCGCTTGACAGCCCGATTCGGCTGGCTTCGTAATCTCCAGCCACCCCCGGCGGAGCTTCCAGCCCATCCAGGCTCAGTGTATCCCAGCCAAATACGGCCGGATAATCGCCAACCGAGTTTTTTACATCTGAAATGACTCGCCCCTGCGCATCCTTGCCCGCAAAGGAAACGGTTGTATCATGCTGATGTCCGAACAAAACAGCTTTCCCGCGCGTTTCATTTAAAAAGGCAAATAAAGACCGGGTTTCCGCCGTAGCATCGGCATCGGCCAAATCGACGTCCTGAGCCTTCGGTGCTGTTAATTTTCCGGAAAATGATTGCGCTTTCAAATTGTCGGATACTACCTCCTTCGTCTGAGGATTTGCCGCATGAACGGCATAACCTGGCATCGCCAGCGTCACAGCCAAGACTACTGCCGACAACAACCTGCAAGTCTTTCCTATCTTTCTTCTCATCAGCCTCACCCTTTAATTTAGAATATAAATATAAATATAAATATATTGGGAAGGGCAAGCAGACCGCAGCCCGAAGTCTATACTGTACTACCAGCAGCCGCTTGCCCATCACTCTATGAATTTATAGCTTTAACATTTCCTCCAGTACACGGTCGCTCAAGAAAGGCAAATATTCATGGCCGTATTCGTGATACACAACCAGCTCTTTGTCGGAAGCCATTTTGTTATAAGCGGCAAATTGCGTGTAGGGAGGGCACACCGTATCCGCCAATCCCGTGACAAAAACGACCTTCGCGCGAATGCGATCGGCCAAATTCTGAACATCGATATAGCCCAATTTGTTGAAGAAAGCCTCCTGCGTCCGGTGCAGCGGGTCCATAAACCGAAAATAGTACGCTAATTCCTCGTAGGCTGAAATTGTCACATCCATCTCCCAAGCCTTCTGATAATCGGATAGAAACGGATACACCGGGATAGCCAGCGCAACTCGCGGCTCCAAAGCGGCGCAGGCGATGGTCAGCGCCCCGCCCTGAGAGCAGCCATGGGCGCCAATCCGCTCCGGATCGACCTGTTCCATCGACATCAAAATGCGGACAGTCTGCACTAGATCCAGAAACACATTCCGGTAATAAAGCTTATCCGGGTTATCTTCATCAACGCCGCGAATAATATGTCCCTTCAACGTCGTTCCCTTGACCGTCAAATGATCCTCGGATAATCCGCCCTGGCCGCGGCAATCCATCGCCAGCACGGTAATGCCATGCGCCGCATAGGCCGCTTTGTCCGACCAATCCCCGCTTCCGGAATGATAGCCATGGAACAACGCCAGCCCTGGCCCTTTGCCTTGAGCAGCTCGCGGCTTCACATATTTGGCATGGACTCTAGCCCCTCCGACACCAGTAAAATAAAGATGATAGCACTCTGCCATCGGTGTCTGGAAATCGGCAGCCACCAGCTCATAGTCCAGACTCTGGGCCTCCAGCTCCTTCAATGCCCGCTCCCAGTAAGCATCAAAATCCTCCGGCTTCGGACTGCTGCCTTGATATTTCAGCAGTTCCTCAATTCGATCGTTAGCCATGCCCAATTTTCCCCTTTCACTGTGTTACATCACGCCGATTTCGGCGTCATCCCCAATTTCCTCATGCGTTGCCTTCACATAGTCTACAATTTCCTGAACTGTAGTATAAGCCAGACCTACATAAGTATCTGCAGCGCCATAGTATATCGCAATTTTGCCGCTTGCTGCATCTGTCAGCGTAGCACAAGGGAAAACAACATTAGGCACAAAGCCGCGCTCCTCATACCATTCCTCAGGCGTCAGTACGTAGGTGCTGGAGCGGTATTTGACGCGGGACGGCTCCTCCTTGTCAAGAATAACCGCGCCCATGCTGTACACCAGACCGTTGCAAGTTCCTGTAACTCCATGGTAGAACATCAGCCAGCCCTCGGAGGTTTCGATCGGAGCCGGACCTCCGCCAATTTTTACAGATTGCCACCAGCCCTGACCGCCCTTGGTCATCACATGACGATGCTTGCCCCAATATACGAAATCCGGACTTTCGCTAAGGAACACATCACCAAAAGGCGTGTGTCCGCTATCACTCGGACGAGACAGCATCACAAAATTGCCATTCAGCTTGCGAGGAAACAACACCCCGTTGCGGTTAAATGGCAAAAACGGGTTTTCCAGCCGTACAAACGACCGAAAATCCTGCGTTTTGGCAACGCCGATCGAAGCGCCATAAAAATCGGTGCACCAAATTATATAGTAAGTATCCTCTACCTTCACTAGCCGGGGGTCATAGGCATAATTCGGCTGAAACGGCCGCCCTGCCTCATCCACAAAGGAAATCCGCTCCTCTTCAATCGTCCAGTTCAGACCATCCTCACTCCGGCCCAGATGCAGATGTGGCCGCCCGTTAATCATTTCAGCGCGAAATACGCCGACGAATCGATCCTCATGCCATACAACTGCGCTATTGAAAATGCGGGCAATGCCCTTGACCGGGTTTCTTGAAATAACCGGGTTTTCACTATGCCTCCATACCGGTCCCACGGCTCCCTCCGGTTTATTTTGCCATGGGATATTCGGCAAATTCTCTCCAATAATTTTCACTGTGCTCATATAGCTGCTCCTTCCAGTTTAGAAATACGATGATTATTTGACAGATCCTTGCGCAAAGCCGTTATAAATATATTTTTGCAGGGAGACAAAGGCGATCAGGATCGGCACAATGGTAATCATTATACCTGCGCAAATCACTTCCCATTGCGAGCCGTACGGTCCTTTGAATTTAAACAATGCGGTTGAAAGCACCTGCAAATCCTCGCTTGGCATATACAGGAACGGTGTATAGAAATCGTTATATATGTTGACACCCTTCACGATAATGACCGTCACGATAGCCGGCGCCAGCAGCGGTAAAATGATTTTACCGAAAATTGTAAAATAGGACGCTCCATCCAGCATGGCCGATTCGTCCAGCGATTCCGAGATAGAATCCAAAAATTGCATAAAAATGTATACGGCAATGATGTCCGTGCCAAGATACAGCAAAATCGGAGCGAAGCGCGTGTCTACCAGATGCAGAAAGTTGATGATCCGGAAGGTCGCAACTTGCGTAGTAACGCTTGGAATCAAGGTTGCCAGCAAAAAGGCTCCCATTAACAGCTTGCTGCCGCGAAACTTGAAGCGGCTCAGCACATAGGCGATCATCGAGCCAAGCAGCGTAGCGCCAATAATCGAAATTACGACGATGATCAAGGTGTTGCCAAAGCCAAGCAGCATTTTCCCATTGATAAACGCCTTGGAATAGTTGGCAAAATTCAGCCAGTTCTCCGGGGGAGTCAGGGGACTAGTTACGCCGTATTCCTTGTTTGTTTTAAAAGAGGCGAAAAATACAACAACGATCGGCACCAGCGCAGCAAAAGCGCCAAGCAGCAAGCTCGCATATTTAAAGAAGGAAGCGGCGAAATTCTTCAGTCGGTACATGGCTTATTTCTCCTCCTTAATCAACAAGCGCTGCAGCAGCGTCACTAAAATGACGATAAACAGCAGAACAACCGCCATGGCGGAAGCAAGTCCCAGCTTGTTATATTTGAACGCCGTGGTGACAGTCTGAATGACAAACGTATTACTTCCGTTTGAGCCACCCGTCATGATATACGGAATATCGAAGGCGCTAATTGCGCCGCTAATCGCTAGAATCAGATTTAATTGCAAAATCTTCATAATACTCGGCAAGATAATGTGGCGAAATTGATGCCAGCGGTTGGCCCCGTCAATTTCGGCGGCTTCATATATGTCCGAGCCGATGGACGAGATTGCGCCAAGGAAGATAATAAAGTTGAAGCCCATATATCTCCATAAAGATGCACCAGCCAATGAAATGTTAATAATGCTGGGGTTCTTGAGCCAGCCCTGGGTGTAAGCACCAAGCCCCACCGATTGCATCAGGGTATCCAGCGTGCCGTCGGGCCGGAAAAAGAATAGAAAGATAAAGCCGATGGCCACCCCATTTAGCAAATAAGGGAAAAACAGCACCCCTTTAAAAAAGTTTTTAAGCCGAACCTTGAAGCTTAGAATAGTGGCAAAATACAAGGCTAAGGCCATCTGCACGAAAGTCGCTCCAAAATAATACAAGCTGACCTTGAAGACAGAAAAATATTTAGAATCCGTAAAAATCGTTTTATAGTTTTCCAAACCTACAAAATTGTAGTGTTTGCTATAACCGTTCCAATCCGTAAAGCTGTATTTAAACATATTGAATACTGGCAAATAAGCAAACGTGAACAGTAGAACGACCGGAATTAACGAAAAGGCTAAAATAATGACCTTTCTTTGTGTCTTGTAGCTCAGGTTTTTGAACACATCCACACCTCCAAATCCACAATCTGTATATCTTGTTTAGCTAACAAGGAAGGGAAACGCACATCAAGCGCGTCTCCCTCAGCTTGAGCTAATTTCTTGAAACTGTTGCGTGCTATGGCCTATTGGACAAACTTGGCACGGGACTTGACCCAAGCGTCGTTCAAATCCTGCATAATTTCATCATAGGTTTCTGTGGTGTTGCCAATAGCAGCTTCAATAATCCGTTTCTTGAACTCCGGCTGCCAGAGTCCGATTTCCCCATCTTTATCAATTTTATCGACTAAACCCTCTTGCCCTGGCTTCGCAGGAGTTTGGAGTTCAAACCTCACTTCTGTGCCCTCAAATTGCTTCAAGGTTTCAGGAAGCGGAGCGTCTATAACCGGACTCATGCCTCCAGCCTGCTCTGTCGGATATCCGGATTCTTGAACAAACCAGTCAATCCAGGCGCGAGCAGCGGCTTTATTTTTACTGTGTTTGCTGATCCCAACTGTATAATCGTCAGCCAAAGGCATAATGATCTCTTTCGCATTCGTCGGGAACGGCATATATGCAATGTCAGCCTTGTTCTCGGTTAGCCCTTGCACTTGGCTAATTGCCCAGGACCCTACCACCATCGCGCCAATTTTGCCGTTGGCCATATCAGCCTTGGAAGTCTCCCAGTTCGTGGTCATCGGATCATCCTCGATCAAGCCTTGCTTGGCCGCATCATACATAATCTTGTACAGCTCGTAATGCGGCTGTCCGGGAACAAAGTTGTCATCCGTATTAGGCTGCGTAACATTCACGTAATCGACGTCGCCGGCTACCGAAGTCAGGACAGCTTCCCACTGTGTCAACGGCCAGCTGTCCGCATAGTTGGTATACAGTGGAACAGCATCACCCTTATCCTTTATCTTCTGCAATGCATCTAAAAATTCATCCGGCGTGCTTGGCGCTTTCGTGATGCCCGCCTCTTCAAATACTTTCTTGTTATACAGAACACCGGAGAAATTCACGGCAATCGGAATACCATAGACGTTACCATCAACCGTTCTTTCCTCCAGACCGATATATTGCTTGCTCAGCTCCTCCAGTGTCCCCAGCGGCTCGAAAAATTCCGGCGTATCCGCCAGCGGAATACTGGTCGGCAGCAAGAGCACATCGCCATAATCATCAGAGTTCATCCGTACCGTGATTTGCCCCTCATAATCGGACAAAGCCTGAAAGTTCACCTTCACGTCAGGGTATTTTTTATTAAACTCGACAGCATAGTCTTTGAACACCGTGTCTACGATGTCTGTTCTCTGTGTAATGACCGTAATCTCTCCCGAAATATCCCCGCCTGTCTGCTGCTCCTGTCCAGCTCCATTGTTGCTCTTGTTATCTCCTCCCGCGTTGCCGCCGCAGCCAGCCAACATAGCCACCAGAAGAAGCATGGCCATAAATCCCGTTAAAATTTTATTTTTCTGCACTTGATTAGCCCCTTTCTCTTTAATTAAGTTATCGATTAGCTAATAAAATATTAATATGAATGCGCTTTCTAGTCAATGACTAAATTTAAAATAATTTTCTCCGCGCTGTATATGTTAAGTTATTATTAACTTTTTTTCGTATTATTCCATAAGCTTATCTTTATATTCGCCGATACTATCATGTATACTGAATGTGAATTATGCCTGATTTCTTGGGCCACGATGAACGGGATGGTGAATTGAAATTCATGAAGAACAACGTAACAATGAAAGATATCGCCAGTGAATTGGGAGTTAGCAGCGTAACGGTCTCCAAGGCGCTAAACGATAAAGAAGGGGTTAGCGACAACCTCAAGCTAAAAATTAAAAAGGTGGCCAGTGAAATGGGCTACCGATTTAATTCTGCTGCGAAATCTATAAAAGAAGGGCTCTCCTACAATATAGGTGTAATGATTCCACAACGGTTCACAGGGCCGCAGGAATCGTTCTACCTGCAGGTTTATCAGCAAATTGCCATCCAGTTGGATCACTACGGATATTTTGGCATACTGAATATTTTGAGTCATGAAGACGAGGAAGCCTTGAGTTTCCCACGAGTATACAGTGAAAAAAAAGTAGACGGCATTATTGTGCTGGGCCAGATCAGCAAGCAATACATCGAGATCGTACAAAATATGAATTTGCCCAAGCTGTTTCTTGATTTTTATGACGAGCATGCCGGCATTGACTCGATTGTTACCGACAACTTCTACGGCGCGTACGAAATTACTAATTATTTGATACAGTGCGGACATCGCCATATCGCCTATGTTGGCAATATTTACTCTACCAGCAGCATTCAGGATCGATATCTTGGCTACTATAAATCTTTACTTGAGCACGGGATGGCAATCGATCAACGGCTGCTGCTGAACGACCGGGATGAGCAAGGCCAATACATCGATATTGCATTCCCTGAACAAATGCCCACCGCTTTTGTATGCAATTGCGATCAGGTCGCTTATAACCTGTGCGAACGCTTGATCAGTATGGGCTATCGCATACCGGAAGACTGCTCCGTGGTTGGCTTTGATAATGATGTGTATGCAACACTGGCCAATCCCCAGTTGACTACGGTCGAGGTGGATATTGAGCAAATGGCCCGAATAGCCGTGAAATCAATCATGGATAAAGTAACGAATCCTCATCGCCGCATCGGCCGGGTGCTGGTGCATGGGAAAATTATTTATCGCAACTCCGTGAAAATTATCCACGATTCCAAATAAAAGTATTGAATTCTTCTGTGCACTAGATATATAGTTATGGCATGCTCAATTTTGTTATTAATTTATAAATAACAAATGCTAACAAAATAACAAAGAGGTGAATGCCAAGCATGAATCTAGTGGATCCTTATGTAGCTGGAATGACGTGGGGCTTCATGGGAGTTCGAGGTACCTGGAATCAGGAAGCTGCGGGCCGCTCCATGGAGATGATGGTGCAATCCACCGGCATCAATTGGACGGCTATCGCCTTCTCTGCCCTGCAAGCGACAGCCTTTTCGACGGCAATCCCCTATTGGCAAGAGCCAACGGTGAGCGATGAAGAAGTCAGATGGGCGATCCGCAAAGCCAAGACATTGGGTTTAAAGGTATGCCTGAAGCCGATTGTCAACTGCGCGGACGGCACTTGGCGCGCACATATTAATTTTTTCGATAAGGATGTGCCGTGCGAGCCCAAATGGTCAGACTGGTTCGCCTCCTACCGAGCTTACATTTTGCATTTTGCCCAAATCGCTCAGGAAACGGACTGCGAAATGCTGTGCATCGGCTGTGAAATGGTACAGACTGACAAACGCGAGCTGGAATGGCGGGAGCTGATTGCCGAGGTCAGACAAGTCTACAACGGCCCTATCACCTATAACTGCGACAAATATCAGGAGGATAACGTCGCCTGGTGGGATGCTGTAGATATAATCAGTTCCAGCGGATACTATCCGATTGGGGACTGGGAACATCAGCTGGACCGCATCGAGCAGGTTGTTCAAAAATTTGGAAAGCCCTTTCTTTTTATGGAGGCAGGCTGCCCTAGCCGGACTGGATCGGCGAATATCCCAAATGATTGGACATGGCAGGGGCAGACGAACCAGCTTGAACAAGCTGATTATTATCGGGCTATGCTAAGCGCCTGCGAACCGCGCACCTGGATGCGTGGCTTCATGCTGTGGGATTGGCCGACACAGCTTTATTCGCTTGAGGAAGCTGCCCAAGATGACGGCTACTGTGTATACGGGAAGCAGGCGGAAGCTGTTGTGGCCGAAGCATATGCTGCCAGATTAAGATGAAAAATTGTAAGGAGGTCGGCGTCAATGGATAAATCCATTTGGATGAAACAGTTGCGGCAGGAGCTGCAACACCATATTTTGCCATTTTGGATCGACCATACTATCGATCCAGAGCATGGCGGATTTATCGGTTATATCGATCAGCAAATGAAAGCTGATCCCTTGGCTGATAAGGGGCTCGTGTTGAACGCTCGAATTTTGTGGACCTTTGCTTCGGCCTACCGCTTTTCCCCACAAACTGAATATGTGCAGACCGCTCAGCGTGCCTACACTTATCTGATGGAGCATTTTCTGGATCGCGAGTATGGCGGATTGTTCTGGATGGTTGATTACCAGGGGAAACCCACGCAAGATAAGAAGCAGATTTATGGCCAAGCCTTTGTAATCTATGCCTTGGCGGAATATGTGCTTGCTTCCTCCAGCCAGGATGCACTGGATATGGCGATAGAAATTTACCATCTGCTGGAGAAGCACAGCTATGATCCTGTTCATCAGGGATACATTGAAGCGCTATCCCGGGATTGGAAACAAACGGACAATTTCAGTCTTAGCGATAAAGATTTAAATGAGATGAAATCGATGAATACGCATCTGCATATCCTTGAGGCCTACACTAATCTGTACCGGGTGTGGAAGTCTCCGGAACTGCAGCAGAGTCTGTCCGAACTGATCAAGATCACGCTGGAGCATATTATCGACCCGCAAACCGCTCATTTCCGCCTGTTTTTCGATGAAGCCTGGCAGATTAAAAGCTCTCATATCTCCTATGGGCATGATATCGAAGGCAGCTGGCTGCTGGTAGAAGCCGCCGAGACGCTTGGCGATCCCGCTTTGCTGGCGCGCGTCAAGCATACAGCGGTTGCGATGGCACAGGCTGTATATCAGGAAGGCATAGACCAGGATGGCGGCATTTGGAATGAAGCGGATCAAACGGGGCTAACGGATCAGAACAAGGACTGGTGGCCACAAGCCGAAGCGATGGTGGGCTTCTATAATGCCTATCAGTTAACGGGAGAACAGAAATACCGCGAAGCTGCCGCAAGCTCCTGGAGCTTTATCCAGCAATATTTAATTGACCGCAAGCATGGGGAATGGTTCTGGGGAATCGGGCCGGATGGACAGCCACTGACCAGCGAGCCAAAGGTCAGCTCGTGGAAGTGTCCTTACCATAATGGACGCGCTTGTCTCGAAATGCTGATACGGCTGGAGCTTGAGTAACTAGTAATATAAAATGGCTTAATCAAAAAATCAGTGTTTGCCAACATGGATGTATAGAGCGTAGGGTCGTAGGGATTCTGGAGAAACTTAAAGCCTTGAGCCTATAAAATTATTTAATCTGGAGGAAAGACGCATGAGCTTATTTGAGGAAAGAAAGCAGCAGCTAACCGCACGTTATGAACAGTTAATTAACCGCCGCAACGAACAGCTGCCCTGCGGCAATGGAATTTATGACCGCTACCGCTATCCGGTTTTGACTGCCGAGCACGCGCCTCTCATCTGGAAATACGATTTCAATCCGCAGACTAACCCTTATTTCTCGGAGCGCCTGGGTGTCAACGGAGTTTTTAACCCCGGGGCTATTGAATTAAACGGCAAATTTTATTTGGCGGCTCGCGTTGAAGGGGTAGACCGAAAATCATTTTTCGCCATAGCCGAGAGCGACAACGGCATTGACGGCTTCCGCTTCTGGAATCGTCCAATCGTTATGCCGGAGACGGAGGACCCGGATATCAACGTGTACGATATGCGGCTTGTTCAGCATGAAGACGGATGGATTTATGGCCTCTTCTGCACCGAACGCAAGGACCCCGCCGCTCCGCAAGGCGATCTGTCCAGCGCCATTGCTCAATGCGGCATTGCCCGCACCAAGGACCTGATCACATGGGAGCGGCTGGATGATTTAAAGACGCGTTCTCCGCAGCAACGAAATGTTGTATTGCATCCCGAGTTCGTCAATGGAAAATATGCATTCTACACCCGGCCGCAGGATGGCTTCATCGATACAGGCTCGGGCGGCGGCATTGGCTGGGGGCTGTCTGACTCCATTGAGCATGCCGTTATTGACCAGGAGATTATCGTCGATGATCGCAAATATCACACTATTAAAGAGGTGAAAAACGGACAAGGTCCCGCCCCCATCAAAACTGCCAAGGGGTGGCTGCATATCGCTCACGGAGTGCGGGGAACGGCAGCCGGGCTTCGCTATGTATTGTACGCCTTTCTGACCGACCTGCATGAACCGCATCGTGTTACCCATCGGCCTGGCGGACATCTCATTGCTCCAGAAGGAGAAGAACGGGTTGGCGACGTGTCCAACGTAGTATTTTGCAACGGAGTTATCGCCCGTGCTAACGGAGATGTGTATATTTATTATGCCTCTTCAGACACCCGCGTCCATGTGGCAACCACAACCATCGACCGTCTTCTCGATTACGTGCTTCATACACCGGAAGACCCGCTGCGCTCCTATGCCTGTGTGCAGCAGCGACTGGAGCTCATCGCTCGCAATGAACAACAAACCGCGATGCAGTGATCGAACAGCTCCAAAAAGCGTGCAAGCCGTGAACATCATGTTCGGTCTGCACGCTTTTTTTATACTTAATTAGTAGTTGTTCCAGGCTCCGACGTGGACATGCGATAGATGGCATCTACCGTAATCAGCACCTTCTCCTGTCGGGCTGACGGCTCAGCGAGCCGTTCCAGCAGCCTCCTCACTGCCCGCTGCCCCAGTTCCTCCTTCGGTACGTTAACTGTTGTCATTGCCGGAACATGCTGGGCTGCATCCGCGATATTATCGAAGCCGCTTACTGCAACCTCATCAGGTACGGATATACCGGCTTCCTTCAAAACTGAACAGGCGCTCAAAGCTACCGCATCGTTCACGCATACCAATGCTGTCGGCAGCGTTCCCGCAGCTCTGCGCTGCTGCACCCATTCAGACAGGTCCTCCCGATAAGCTCCAGTCTCAATCCCCTCCAGCTTGAGCATCGGATCATCTCCTGACTGAGGGGTAAGTCCATTCTCTTCCAGCGCACTGCGAAAGCCAAGCCAACGATCCCGAAAGCTTCTGGAAAAAGAGGAGTTGCCCAAAAAATGCAGTTGCCTGTGACCAAGACCAAGCAAATAATTTGTCAGCCGGGCCATCCCATCCAAATTGTTCGCAAAGATCGTGTCGCTGGGAATGAGCGGGTCCTCATGGTCAACCAGCACCATTGTCAGGCCCAGCCGATGCGCCTCAAGCAGAAATGGAGTTGCGATATGCCCAACGCCGATCATTCCGAGAATGCCGGCTGGATTCAAAATGTGCACAAAGTGGTCGCTTTGGGGATCGGAAACGATGACCATTCCCAGTTCCTGTGCTTCCAGTTCTTTGGAAATCCCCTCCAGCAGCCGTCCCCAATACAAAGAATCCTTGTTCTGATAACGAATATTAGGCATCAGCACGAGCACAGACTGCTTGCCTGCCTGTGCTAGCCCGCCCGAAGCTGCCGGCGGATTCATCGTATTTTTGACATACCCGTTTTTCTGATTGAAGTACCCCAGCCGTGAAGCCGCCTGAATCACTCGCTCCCTGGTTGTTTCATTCACGCCCCCTTTACCGGATAAAGCCTTGGAAACGACGAATTTCGACACCCCCAGATGGTCGGCAATTTGCTGCATCGTAATTTTCTTCAAAATTCATGACCTCCGGTCGATCCGTAACACTAACGGTTATAATAACAAGCTAACAATATTATAACATAGGCAAGCACGTTATTCGTTCGGATCAAACCATGAAGCGACCCAGTGAATGCTTTGCTGCGAGACACGCTGCAATAAATGGGCAACTTTGTCGGCAAAACGGTCCACAGTTGGTGCTGAAGGAGGCGGCAGCAATAAATCTGCGGGCGTTTGCATCACCATGTTTCCGCTATAAGCTTCCTCTGTCGCTTCGCCCGCGTAGTCCTGCTTCGGGGGAACCAAGGCCTGCGGCTGGCCTGCGGCAAGAGGAGCGTTGCCCTGCACCATAATGTCTCCTTGCCCGTTGGTCCATACGTAGGCAGGATTCCAGCCCTGGGCTATCTGCTGAGTGGAGGCTGTTCTGTTCGCATCAAAGGAAGGTCCATAGATCGAGGCTGTTCCATTCTCTGCTAGCTGCATGCCAAGCGTCACTCCCCCGACTAGTAAAAAGCCATATAATAAAGTGTTACGCAGCATTTTCGCCATAGCAGCCCATCTCCTTCAATTACGATTTTTGGTTGGATGCCCCTTCGGTTGTTCCGGCATCTCCGCTCCGCGTCAACGTGCCAGCCTTCTCGGCATCCTGGCTCTCCCAATACAGATCAGCAATAATACTAGCCAATACTTTGGCCGTACGTTCCAATTCATCCTGGCTGTTATCGATGCCGCCAACTTCAATCAGAATGCTGTTGGGAGACAATGACTGATTATATTCTCCGTTGCCCTGCGAGGATGTCTTTCCCCAAATGCCCCGTGAAATGCCGGGGTAGCTCCGCTCCAGCCGATCATGAATCGAGCTTGCAAACTTCTCGTTCTCTCTCCAGTTCTCGTTGCCATGACCGATGATAAAATAAACCTGCGCATAATTGAGTCCGTCGATAGATGTTGTTGTCTTATCGTGACGCTGCGAATCCCGGTGAATATCGATGAAATATTCGAGCTTGCCGTTCTCAGCCATAGCTCGTTTGACCGTCTCTCGTGAATATTTATATGAGTAGTTATAGCTATAATTGCTTACCTTGGACGCATAATTCTCGAAGGAGTGCAGGGCAGCAACCCCTTTACGCTCCAATTCCTTCGTCAAAGCCTCTCCTACCAGCCCTACATTCTTCATATTTTCTGCCGAGCTGGGATTGTCTATGTCTGTGCCCAGCACGGGGTTAAAGGATTCCTGAGGATGTGAATGGTAGACCATAACAATGTTCTTGCTCCCCGGCTTCACGGAAGGCTTCCCGTTATCCTCTCCAACACCATTATCCGGCGGGGTGGGCGGAGGGACTTCACTTCCATCTTCCTCCCCTGGTTCTACACCAGGATCATGTCCCTCATCCGGATCGGAATGATCCGGCGCGCTTCCATCTGCTCCTGTACCAGGCCGGTAATCCTCAGGCGCGCGCGCTGTGTGATTGCCTGAGCCCGTCCGCAGCAGAATCGGATGATCAGCTCCAAGTCCCGGCACCTCTCTGGCTACCAGACTTTTGGGGTCCGCGGGATTCACATCAGTCAAGAGCTGAAATACAAAATTCGTCATTTGCTTCCCCGAAATGGTGGGGGTCTGCTTCTCGCTCGCCACATGGGGAACCTCCATGCCAACCATATCCATAAAAAAACCGCTGGACAACGAAGCTGCCAGGCCTTTCATAGAAGACACCGGCGATGTATTCAGGCTTTTCTCGGCAATTCCCAAGACGCCCAGCATGATAAAGAAGATCATCGACATGACCGACAACAGCGCGAAGGTCCGTCCTAGCGCTAACGCATGCAGCAGATTTCGTCTCATCTTTCCCAGGTTCCAAGCTTTGAATTTCATAAGTAAAACCTCCTCCAGCCGCTTTCAAACTGTATACTCCAAATCTATGAACCTAGTTTGGCGGCTAGAACCCGGAATCTCATAAAAAAAAGAAATCCGCTAGATTTGCGGATTTCCATATATTCGCGACTCGCTTTATTTTAATAATTATGTTCAAAAAGTCAGACTTTCAGCATCACTACCTCTAAATTAATGGGTATAGGAGGCTACATTATCCGGAGTTACCGCCTCATGCAGCGCAATATTAAGTCCGCTGGCAATCACGTTAGCTACATCTTCGATGAATTCGTCAATTTCCTTCGGCGTGACGATAAGGTCATGCCCCAGTGGCTCCAGAACCTCTTTGACCAGTCCCAGGCGTTCTCCTTCACCCAAATCATTAAGCATGCCCATGATCTGTTTGGTCGGAGCCTCGCCGTCACCATTTTCCTGGTTGAAGTGATTTTTCATTAAATCAAATACATTATTAACGATAGTGGACGCGTAGCAGACGGTGGGAACCCCAATCGCAATACAGGGCACTCCCAGTATTTCCTGGGTAAGCCCCCGCCGCTTGTTGCCGATACCCGATCCCGGATGTATGCCGATATCGGCGATCTGGATCGTCGTATTGACCCGTTCCAGAGAGCGGGATGCCAGCGCATCGATCGCAATAATCAAATCTGGCTTCGTCCGGTCGACGATGCCCTGAACCA
The DNA here is from genome assembly GCF_000374825.1 of Paenibacillus sanguinis 2301083 = DSM 16941. Taxonomy (GTDB): domain Bacteria; phylum Bacillota; class Bacilli; order Paenibacillales; family Paenibacillaceae; genus Fontibacillus; species Fontibacillus sanguinis. The sequence goes on along the minus strand of NZ_KB895384.1, from coordinate 149,708 downwards.
CTTCACTGGATTCAATGCCCGTAATTCCCAACACTCCCGGCGCAATCGCACTCACCTCGCGATAACCCGGGGCTACCTGGTCAGGTGTCAGTTCAAAATAATGCCTGGTCACTACGATATTTTCCACGACCAAAGGCCCCAGCGCATCCGGTGTAACGTTCCAGTTGCCTAAGCCTACGATTAAAGCCTTGGCTCCGGGGGCAACGCCAATCCTCGGCAGGAATGCTGTTAGTTCTTGGGCAAACGCAGCGGATACCCTCTCTTGAAGCTCCGTGTCTTTCGTCCGCAAGCCAGGCACCTCCAGCGTAATGTAATGCCCCTGGATTCGCCCTATTTGCTTGGAGGCAGCCTCGCTGGTTACGTCCAACCGAGTTATTTTAATGCCAGCATCCAGCTCTTCAACCTGCTCATGAACACCCGGTACAGGCCCGCCATGGGCTGTCTCCGCCATTTCCTTCGACTCGACAGCAAGATCAGTGCGTACGGAAAATTTGCGCAAATCCAAATTCATGCCATAAGACCTCCATTTGCTCTTGTTGCCTTTATTGTGCGGGAGAGGGAATCCGTTTATACCCTTTATTTTGCAAATTACAGCGACGCCTCCATAAACTGATCCCTATAAAGCACCCGCACTCAAGATTACGGGTCTGATTCCTTACAGCGGATAGGACAATGTGACGATCTTATATGGTCCTACTTCATAAGCCTTACCTTGATTCATCAACTCATGTCTGCGTTCTAACACATCACTAACATAGATATCGCCTGTACCATGTGCAAGCTCAGTTGTAAGTGGAACCGTAGCTTTGCCAAGATTATAGAATCTGGCAATTACATCTGAAGTGCCTTCACTTAATTTAAAGGTTGAAAATGCAAGAGATGCTTCGGCTTCATTCCAGCTTAACCAGCTATACGTGGTTGGTAATGTTCCATGCCCAAGCTCTGTTTGCGCCGCAGTCCAAGGAATTTGGAATTGATAGGCTAACGCATAAGCGTGAGAACTAATCCCATCCTCAGCATGAGGAATAATTGCATATTCCACAGCCTGCTCTCCTAGACACTGTGCTTCTGGTGTTTCAAACACACCCCAGTCACCTAACTCAGAAACGGCACGCAACAAGGTCACAGCAATGGTATTTTCCTCGCCTTGGAGCACTTCATATTCTTGAAGCCCTTTGTTTGCAATAGTTAACCCCCGATTTTGCTCATGCACACTAACAAAAGCACCTTGGTGCTGACAATTACTTGGGTTAATCCATTCCTTGGCAGGCTGCGTATTACGTTGTGCTACCTCAAAAATAGAATCTGCATAGTGATGCTCACTTCTTAGTCCAGTTGGGAACAATGCGCGTAAGCGATGATCCTTAGCCTGATTATTGAAGCTTGTTTTCACCTTCACTAGCCTACTATTCCCTTCTAGCGTATATCTAGTAGTAATTGTGAAAGGAATCATTTCAGTCGTTCTTACTGCTGTCCGGTCTCTAAATGGTACAAATTCACGTTTTTCCTCAACAAATTTCTCATTTGCAGAAGCTGGGATTTCCCAAGCCAAGACCGCTTCAATGACTGCACGTACTGCACTTTGCTCAACAACAGTCACTTGTGCGTTTAACCCTTTTGTTGTGAGTGCAACCTCACCATCAGGTTGACGGTACACATATTCGTTCCCGATGTCCCCTGTGTTTTCAAATGCATTCAGTCCAGTATAAGTATGCCCACTAACTTTATCTTGCAAAGTTAATGTACCATCTCCTTCTACCGTTGCACGTAGCTTGCTGTTTTCCATCGTGTGTCCATCTACTTGCACACTAGCTTCTGGCATTACAGAAGATACTGATTTTCCATATGCAAATACTTTATAACCTAATGCAGGAATTTCACTTGCAAGCAAGGTCACCTTCACCTTGCGAGCCATATAAGGCTGGCGGAAGCGATCCTTAGGTAATTCATAATCAAAATGAACTCCTAAATCTTCAATTTGTGCGGGTACAATGTCTCCATTTGCATCCATAATCACATTATTGTCGAGTGCAATTTGTTTTAATTCCTGTGCCAACGCTTGCGGAGAAGGACCCTCTGGGAAGTATTTCTTAGCTACAACTAATTCAACCTCCACAGCACCACTTCGTGTCCAGCCTGCTGTATTAAATACCGTGAATGGAATATCATTGCCATCCCAAGCCTCAACATCCAGTGTATTAATTTGCTTGACTATTTTTGAAGTTGCTTCATGGATGAGTGATTCTGCTACATTGCGGCTCTTTAAGAAACGAGTCTCCATCTCCTGATGCACTTCATCGACACTACATCCACAAATACTGTCATGGGGATGATTTTGCATCAACGTTTTCCATGCATAGGTCAGCTCATCATGTGGATATGCCGCATTAGCGTCAAGATGTGCAAATACGGCTAGTGGTTCTGCAACCTTTTCAAGCAAAGTCTGTGCTTGCTGGTTCATTTGCTTCAAGTACACACGAGCAGAAGCTGTATTCACCAAAGTTCCCCAGCCATCGGTATGCTGACTACGCAATTCACCTTCAATGACGGTGAGATCAGAGGGTACAGCTTTTGCCACATCCGCAATGTATTCGTCAAAGTTAGAATGTTTAAACCGGATGTCTGGATACAACTCCGATGCTGTCTCAATGGCTTTAGACAAATCAGTCTGAATCGGCTGATGATCGCAACCATTCATGAACAGCAAGTGAGGCGTAGAAGCAAACTGCTCTGCATCCTTGAGATTTTTATCCCAGTATGCTTGCGCAGCCTCCTTGTCCACAGGAACTTCCATTCCGTTACAATACCAATTGGCAAATAGAATACCGAGTACCTGTGAACCATCTGGTGACTGCCAGATCATTTCAGAATACGGGGATTCATAGGTATCAGACTCTCCAACTGTATTGTTGAAGCCTGTTGGCTTCACGCCGCGTCCAAACACCGCATTATTAATACCTGCTTGCTCCATAATCTGCGGGGCTTGTCCCATATTCCCGAACGAATCCGGGAAATACCCTACTTTAGAGATAACGCCATACTTGGCAGCGTCCTTGTGCCCTGTTAACAAGTTGCGGATGTTTGCCTCGCTGCTTGTGAGAAACTCATCCTGCAAAATATACCATGGACCAATATGAATACGTCCTTCTTTAATATGGCGTTCTAGCCGCTCGCGTTGATTCGGACGAACCTGCAAATAGTCCTCAATTACAATCGTTTGTCCATCTAAATGAAAGTACTTGTAATTTGGATCGGAATCAAGTGTATCCAGCAAGGTATCCATTAGTTCAACTAATAGCATATGATGGTATTCAAAGGGCATGTACCACTCCCGATCCCAGTGCGTATGGGAGATAATGTGCGCCGTTTTTTTCTGGGTCAACATATTCAACTCCTCTGTAGCTTATCAAAATCACAAATGTCTACCTTAGCCCTTCGTAGCTCCACCCATGCTAAAGCCTTTAGACATATAGCGTTGTGAGAAGATATATAACACGACGGATGGCATTGTATACAATAGTGAGAATGCTGCTAGACGGCCATATTCAACCATGCCATGACTTCCAAAAAATTGATAAATAAGTACAGAAGCAGGCAGTTTTTCTGGTGTTTGCAGCAAAATGTACGGAACAAAGAAATTACCCCAGCTTCCAGAGAAGGTAAAGATCGCAATGGTTGCAATACCTGGAACCATCAATGGAGCTACAATTTTCCGTAATCCAGTCCCTACAGACGCCCCATCAATCCAAGAGGATTCCTCAAGATCAATCGGAACAGAATCCATAAAATTCTTCATCATCCAGATACCATAAGGCAAGGAGGACGCAGTTAGGAACAGCATGGTAGCAAAAATGGAGTTTTGTAATTTCAAAAATAAGAACAATTGGAATACAGGAACCATTACTGCTGTAATTGGCAGCGCGGTCATGAATAATATACCGAGTAAGAAGCTTTTTTTAAACTTCATCTCATATCTCGACAGCGGATATGCAGCCAAGGCAGATACAATGACGACTAACGTTGCCTGACCACCAGAGAGCAGAAGTCCCACTCCAAAAGATCGAATGTTTGCAGAATCACTGAGCACATCTTTAAAGTTATTTAGCGTAAATGTATCCGGTATTTTAATTCCTTGCTGAGCGTGAGGATCAAAGGATGCTAACACGATCCACAGCAATGGGACAAGGAAACATATTGCGATAAATACTAATACTCCATATTGAATTTGTTTATGAATGCGATGTTTTTGAAACATTTTCGCTCACCTCCCCTAGCCTATACTTTGACTTTCATGCTTCTCATGTACAACAAGCTTGCTATGATACCAATAAACAAGAGCACCAAGGAAATTGCTGTACCATATCCGAACTGATAATTCACAAACGCTTGATTGTACATAAATATTGGCAAGGTTTGCGTAGAATTACCTGGTCCACCGCCTGTCATTGTATAGATCAAAGTAAACACCCCGAGCGTGGATAACGTTACTAGCATCATGTTCGTCACGATAGAGCCTTTAACCATTGGAAGCGTAATATGACGCAAGGTTTGGAATGAATTTGCCCCATCAATTGTTGCAGCTTCCTCAACATCCTTAGGAATATCGTCTAAGGCAGATTGGTATACCATCATAGAGAAGGCAGTGCCATGCCATATATTCGCAATTACAACTGTGGTCATCGGGAATGTAAATAACCAAGATACCGGGGTTAGTCCCACAGTCTCCAGAACACTATTCAAAGTACCTGTATCACCAAAAAACGCAACCATACAGAAGGCAACAACAATTTCAGGCGTTACCCAACCTGCGATTACGATAATACCAACAAATCGTCTAAACGTAACATTTTTCTCTTTCATCAATAACGCAATAATAAAGCCTAATACTACCTGTCCAATGACAGCAGACAAAAATAGGAATACTAATGTACGATACACACTGATTTTAAAATCCGGGTCCTGAAACATATTTGCAAAGTTCTGGAACCCTACAAATTCTAAGCTTTTTGCTGCTGCTCCCGTCAATGACATATTCGTAAAAGCAAAACCAAAGGTCAGAAAAATCGGGATGACGAAAAAGATAAGCAACAGGATAATTGATGGAAATAAGAATAGGAATGCTTGTAATCCTTTTCCCCTATGTCTGTCCATGTCATTCTCTCCATTCACAAGCGGATAGAGGGATAGCTGCTTATAAGCTTTATCCCTCTATTCCTTTTTTAGGAAATGCTATATTTCATACTATTTTTGTTCAACTGCATCTGCACCAGCAACACGAGTTACATTATCCGTAAATTGCTTGATTGCATCTTCAGGTGTTAACTTACCAGAAGCAATACTTTCTACGATGCTTTGGATTTGTGTAGATACAGAAGCATATTGATCGTTAGTTGGACGGAAATGAGCAGTGTTCAAGAAAGATTGTGCTTCTTTAATAAACGGACGATCCAAGTATCCGCCGACTTCTACAGAATCCATACGTGGGCTTAATGCACCTTCAGCTACAACACGAGCGGTTGCATTTTCTTTATTCATAATGAACTGCAGGAATTTCCAAGAAGCGTCCTTGTGTTTACCATTTGCCGGAATGGACCATGCCCATCCACCAGACATTGTTGTCGCACCAGGCTCTTGACCATGTTGAGTAGGCATTGCAACAAAGCCCATTTTCTCAGTTACATTTTCAATTGGTGCAGCACCGTCAGGACCCCAGGTTGATCCTGCCCAGCTACCATCAAGGGCAATCGCCATTTTATCTTGTGGCAGCAATTGTTCAAACGCCATGCTTCCTGCTTGTCCACTAAGTGCAATTTGCAAGGATGGACCTGTTTTGTCTACGTTGAATACTTGGTTAATAAATTTGAAGGAATCTAACAAGCCTGGGCTGTTCACGATCCATTTTTTCGTTTCAGCGTTGTATAGCTCATCTTCTGTTCCATAGAGTAGCATTTCCAATGTTTGCATCGTTACACCTTCGCCGCTTGCTTTACCAACAGTCATGTGCATCGGTGTTACATCTGGCAATTTTGCCTTAATTGTACGGGCTGCTTCTAACACATCTTCCCAAGTTTTAGGCTCCCAAGGCACAGGAAGCCCTGCTTGTTTGAATAGATCCTTGTTATACCACAACCCACGAGTATCGGATGTTGCAGGAATACCGTAGATTTTACCGTCTTCCCCAGTTACACCTTCTTTAAGATTAGGAATGATGTTAATCCAATCAGACCAGCCTTCAACCTGAGTATCTAACGGTTCTAAATATCCTGCTAGTGCATCTGATTTCAGAATAGAAGTATCTTCTGCAATCAAATCAGGAGAAGTATCACTTGATTTCATTTGCAATACCACTTTAGAGAAGTAGTCGCCTTCACTTGCAAGAATTGGAGACAAGTTGATTTTGATATCTGGATTTTGTTTTTCAAATTCTTCAACTAGACCGGATTTAAAATATTTGTTTAAGGAATCATCAGAACCAGTGGAACGAAATGTGACGGTAACCTCTTGCTTTCCGCCTGCATCATCTTTACTGTTGCTTGAGCTTGAGCACGCAGTTGTAAATACCATAAGTGCTGCAAGGATAAGCATGAGAGAAGCCTTGAATTTGTTAGATATCATTTTGACATAACCCCCTGATGAATAATGTAGTTAAATTAGATTATTTATGAATGCGGATACCGCAGTAATCCATTAAAAATTCGCAGAATAGCATATTCGACCACGAGAACCAAGGTCTTGTGTACTGCGTCGGATCATCAGCATGGAAGCCTTCATGTGTCATTCCTGTGCCAGCATCTGTAGCCTGGAACAACTCAAGCAAGCGCTCTCTTTCTTCTGAGTGAAGTGAAGTCAATCCTTGCATCGATAAGGCAATGTGCCAAATATAACGCTCTGGTGTATGTGGACTTCCAATTCCTGAAGCCGCAGTACCAGTGAAGTAATAGGGATTGTTTGTACTAAGTATAAATTTGCGAGTATTTAAATAAATTTCATCATCCTCAGAAACACAGCCAAGATATGGAAGGGATAACAAGCTTGGCACATTGGCATCATCCATTAAATTATAGTTTCCTAAACCATCTGTTTCGTAAGCATAAATTTTTCCAAATTCAGGATGATCCACTACTGCATATTGTTCAATCCCTTGCCTAATCTCATTAGCTAACTGAAGTGCTTGCTGTGCTAAAGCTTCATCAGACCAAACTTCAAGTGCAATTTCATTTAAGTATTCCAGCACAACAACGGCAAACATGTTTGAAGGAACGAGGTAACCGTATTCACAGCAATCGTCACTTGGTCTAAAACCAGACCATGTCATACCTGTATAACCTGTTATACTACCTTTGCCTTCTCTAGTTAATGTGTCTGTCAAAGGTGCATTAAATCTTTGGAACAGATATGGTGACTTCTCTTCATGATGCTGTTCTGTTCTCCAAAGCTTGATAATTTTCTCCGAAGCCTTGCGGAAAGTTTCGTTAAATTGAACTGTACGTCCACTATTTTTCCAAAGTAGATACCCAAGCTGTAATGGGTAGCACAAGGAATCGATCTCGTATTTCCGTTCCCATATCCAAGGACCCATCTCGGTTAAGTCATCTTGATGACCTTTCCCGTTCTCGCTTTGGTTGAAAGCATTGGCATATGGATCTAGTATTACAAATTCCATCTGACGCTGCACTAAGCCTTGAATCATATTTGCAATATCCTGATCCTTATCAGCAAGCACCAGATATGGACGAACCTGAGCTGCTGAGTCTCTCAGCCACATAGCAGGTATATCACCTGTAATAACAAAGGTTGTCTGATCTTCTAAAATCTGAATCGTTGTATTCATTGTATTGCGGAAGCCATTCTCAAAAATTTCTGCAAGCTTAGGCCGATCGGCAAATTTAGTCTTCATCTCACCAATCATGGCTTCAATGGCCGCATTACTTGTTTTTTGTGTGGGGGATGACAATTCCACACCTCCTAATTCATGTAATAGCAAAGTGTGCTAAGTGGACTGCTAATTATGGACGAAAAATACTAGTATTTATAATTGATTTTCGGTTAACCGCTTACACCAATTATATTCCATTTAATTAATATGTCAATATATAATTTGCGAAATATCATATCTTAAAAACACAATTCATACCATTAAAACGAATAAAATATATTGATATAACAGGAAAAAGAGCAAGCCCTCATAAAGATGGCTTGCTCTTTTTTGTCCTTGTCCAGGCAACTATCAAAACTAAAATGTTATGTGGTCTGGTCAAGCTGCTAGATCGTACCGTAGCCTCCTACGTAATAGCTGCCGGTGGTTAAACAGGCTTTACTTTAGGAGCTGCTGTTGTTTTACCAATGACAAGTGGTGCATGTAGCATCACTCTACCCGCTACTTGCTCTTGATTATGCAGCTTCAACACACTTTCAATGGCTCGTTTACCAATCTCAAGCTGATTTTGTCTAATATGAGTAAATTGATAGGAATCGTTTCTGGGACTATCAAAGCAAATGATAGAAATATCGTCAGGAACAGACAGCCCCAATCTGCGAGCCGCCTCAAAAGCATATTGTGCAATCGTATATTCAACAGTAAATAAAGCTGTAATCTCTGGATGTTGCTTTAAATGCTGCTGGATAATTTCAATATCACGTTCACGTGTATTTGGATCAAACTCATTTGGCAATGTTGAAGTAATATTTTCTAACCAAAGTCCCCGATCAGCAACAATTCCTTTTTCCGCATGCGCTTGAATAAATCCTTCAATCCGTTCCTCAATGGCTGTTGTATTAATAGATGGCTGTGTCAAAAAGCTAATCTGTGTATGTCCTAATTCAAATAAGTAATTGGTCGCTTCCTTGGCAGCTTGAAGATTGTCACTACTTATCGAAGATGCGGAAATGCCCTTTAAATATCGATCTACTAACACAAATGGGAACTTAGAAATGACGAGTTTTAATATCTCTGCACTAAAGTACTCACCTTGCGCCGGGAAAATAATGAGTCCGTCCACACCTATTGCAAGCAATTGAGAAATCGCTTCTTCCTCTCGTGCAGCAATTCCAAAGGAACGACGAATAATTAAATAGCTGTCGTGTTCACGCGATGCTTCCTCCATGCCATAAACAAGCTCGGTTCCGTAGCTGTCATCAAAATTTGTAATAACAAGACCAATCAACATTTTTTTTTGGCGTTTTATCCTCTGATTAGTCGTTAAGCTAAGGGCAGCATTTGAAGGATCGACACCTTCTCTTACGCTCATGGATTCACTAACAAAAGAACCCTTCCCGGGTTTGCGAATAATGTAGCCTTCTGCAGTAAGCAGCTCAAGTGCCTTTTTACTTGTAATTCTGCTCACATTAAATTGCTCACATAATTCCTTTTCTGACGGAATTCTATCTCCAGGCTTATATTTAAGCGAAGTAATATCTTCACGCAGAGCATCAAAAATTTGCTCATACATCGGTTTAGATGTTGATTGGTTAGACATACGATCCCCCCTAAATCCTGTAAAATCAAATAAAATTATTATATATTAATATAACATGTTATATATTATTTAGAAAGCGATATGACACATAATAAACAATTTAGTGTAAAAATTATGCAGTTGTATACAAATAACAGCTAAGCCGTTTGCTAAGATTTGTAATGGTCAGCTCCATTTCCCCAAGATGTTCAAGAAAAACGTACTTTCTTGACGCTCCAGAAAAAAATAGGGTAGACGTCTGGTTCATCGCCGCGCAGCTTCGATCCGGTTATCTCCCCCCGTGCCTACAAATGAGCGAGTCCTTGGTCGCCCTTCAGCCGTACACGGACTTTGTACCATGTTGTACAAACTTTGACATGAGCGACGAATTTCCTGCTGGGGAATCGGTTTGATCTTCGCAGCAGGCCCCCTCTTGGAGATTGGCGACATCCAGAGGTTTCCTAACCCAAACAACGCTTGCGAAGTACGCGAGTCTCCAATGGACCGAGATCCAGTCTGGCGATTTCAAAGGCGTGGAATCACTGCTTATTAGTAGGGCAGGTTTAGTTTAGGCTGGCCTTTTTTCGGCTCACCTGCAAATCGGGCTACGGTCTCTCAAGATTTTTTCCAATTAGAGTCTGATGATCTTATTGCTTTTTACTACCTTGCGTGATAAACTATTTTAAGTTGTGAATCATCTGGTTGATATATGCTTTACAGGAGGTGAATGCAATGCCAAACATTAAATCCGCAATCAAACGTGTGAAAACAAACGACAAACGTCGCGCTCTGAACGCTTCGCAAAAGTCCGCCCTGCGTACAGTAGTGAAAGCTGCTGATTCCGCACTGGCTAACAACGAAGTAGAAGCAGCTAAAACTGCCTTCGCTGCTGCAACCAAAAAATTGGACAAAGCCGTAACTAAAGGTTTGATCCATAAAAATGCAGCTGCCCGCAAGAAATCCCGCTTGGCTAAAAAATTGAACGCCCTTACGTCCCAAGCGTAAGAGACGTTATTATATCAAGTTTAAGCTCAAAAAGACCTGGACGATGTTCGTTCAGGTCTTTTTGGTTCACCTTATAATTTTGAGATCATCGCGTAGGGCCTTGAGATGGGACATTAAGCCCCCAGCTTTAACAAAAACAGTTCCAAGCCTAGTACCTTGTCAACTTTCCCGCTCTTCATGCGGTAATCCAGCTCTGCCAGGTCGGACATAATTGTGCGCAGCCGTTCGGCTTCAAACTTTCGCGCCTGCTCTCCGGCCAGCTTGACCACATAAGGATGCAAGCTCAGTCTGGAAGCGATCTGTTGCTGTGAGTAGCTTTGTCGTCCCAGGTCCTTGACTTGCAGCATGATTCGGAATTGACGAGCAATTAATGCAGCTATTTTGATTGGCTCCTCACGTTGCTTGAGCAGTTCATAGAAGATGCCCAAGGCCTGCTCCAACCTCAAGGCCGCAATATGCTCGACCATCACAAATACATTCTGCTCCGTGCTCCGAGCTACCAGCTGCTCTACAGCGACGGTATCGATCACTCCGCCCGCCCCGGCGTACAAGCACAGCTTGTCCATTTCGGCGGCCAACACGGCCATCTGCACGCCGCTGGCGGCGATCAATGCCTCTGCGGCATCCCCGGCGATTTGACAGCCTCGCTTCTCCACCTCGTGCACCACCCACTGGACAAGCTCGCGCCCTCCCATAGGCATAAAGGACAACACGGTGCCTGAGGCCTTCATCGCCTTGACCACCTTTTTCCGCTCATCCAGCTTCTCATGATGTATCACAAATACAATGACGCTATGGTCGGCCGGGTTCCCTATGTAGGATAGCAGGGCCTCCACCTTATGCTCCAGCTTTCCTCCATCCTTGCCTGCGGTGAACACTGATGAATCACGAACAATGATCAGCTTGCGCTCCACCAGAAACGGCATCGTCTCCGCTTCCTCCACCACCATCTCAATCGGCGTCTCTGCCAAGTCGAAGGAGGCTAAAGCGAAGTCCCGCTGTTCCCGATCTACCAGCTTCTCCTGCAACAGGCCGACGAACTCCTGAATTTGATATTTCTCCGTACCGTAGCACAAATATAACGGGGAGATGCGCCCCTGCTTAATGTCTTTTACCGCTTGCTTTGCATCCATCAGCTTCTCCCTTCCGTTTCTCGCCTCTTACCATCATACTTCGAGTTCCCCTTCTTCTTCAAGGTCTCCATTACGCAACAAAGGGACCTCTGCCTCATGGCGAAAGATCCCTTTGTCCCGGAGCATCTATATAAACGCGCGCCGAAGAGCCCTAGAAACTCTCCGAATGGCGGTCATACGACGATCAGGGGGATATACATTGTCTCTACTCTATATAACTATTCCATATCTCCTGAAAAGGTGACTGCTTTCGCATATTTAGGAACTCGCCTGAGCTCGAACCCAGCTACCCACACTGCAGCTTTATGGCTGTTTTCCCTCATCATTCTTCTCGGTCAAATGTCCCGCCTCGAACTTATGATTAATTGCAGCTCCATCTTTCTCTGTCTGATACGTAAATATATAGCCTTCTGCTGACCAGCCGCCAGTCACCCAATCCCCGTCAAGCGGCTCGGCATGGACCTGCTTCCGTTCCCCGGATTCCCATTTGTAGATATACAAATGTTCCTCCTTCACTTCTGCGTCAAAGGCTCCGTCCGGGGAAGACCAGACAAGGAGTTGTCCGGAGAGTAGATACTTGTCTCCAATGTCGGCAACTATAGCTTGATCAGTTGGCTCCTGTTGCTGCTGCGTCCGCTGATTCATATCGCCTGAATCCAATTCATCCCCAGGATTCGCAAATAATTCTGTGTGTGCGGGCTCCTGAACTTCAGGCTGCACCTGATCCGCTCCTTCAGGATTTCCGGAAGATGAATGGCCTGGCGAACCAGTCCGAAGCTGATCAGAGGGCAAAATTCCTTCAGAGCTTCTATCCGGTTGACTGGCTTGTGGCGAATGACCTGAACCTGGCTGCTTAGAACCTCCCTCAGTCGAACCTCCATCCGAGGAAGTTGGCTGCTTGTCGATGACAGGGGCTTTCGCCATTTGATCCGGTAAATCAGACGATATCTCCTTATTGTTGGTACTACCATCATCAACCTTGAATCGAGGAGACATCTCGCCAGCGGCCTTATCGGCTGCGGAACTACTGCCGCTCAGCTGGTCATTCAGACTCTCACTTTGCTGTGAACCCATGGAGCCTCCGGCATCCGATACCGTGCGCGGCTCATATTGAGAAATGAACACGCCCAAAATGAGAACCGCTGCCGCTCCGAGTGCCACATAACGGTTTATCCAGCTGCGTTGCCGCACTTTTCTATCGCTCCGGCGCCGTATATCCTGTTCATTTGGAACTGCCGCCAATTCGCCGGACGTGCTCTTGTCCATCGACATCGTCGGCAAAGCCGAACTCTCCACGGTACTCCCTTCCTCCAGCCGGGCCCGATCGATTTCTTCCAATTGCGGAAGTATCGCATCCACAAGACTAAAGTTAGGCATGACCTGAGGCAGCTTCTCCAGCCGGGCAGACAGGTCGCTTAATCGTTCAAACATTTCAGCACAAGCCTCGCAATAGCCAATATGCTCGAACAGAAGGAGCCGTTCTTCTTCATTTAAATCATGGTCCAGATACCGCTGCATCCATGCCTCCGCCTCCTGGCATTTCATCCTGATACACCACCCTTCTGATAATCTTGGAGTAGATGCTGCAACTGTTGCCTGGCCCTGAATAAATAGGATTTCACTGTATTCAGGGGTAAATTCAAGCTATCAGCAATTTCGTTATACGAAAAATCCTGTAAATATCTAAGCACAACCACCGACCTGTGGTGTTCCGGCAATTGCTCAATCGCCTGCCGAATATCCTCGGTCAAATATCCCGCCATCACTTCCCGCTCCACGCTTTCCTTGCCTTGGAACACCATTTCATGTTCGTCAATGGATACGGTTGGTTTTTGTCTACGGAATTTATCAATGCAAATGTTGGTCACAATCCGTTGAACCCAGGTTTTGAACTGCGCCTTCTCTTCATAGGAATCGATTTTGGTATAAATACGAATAAGGGCTTCCTGAGCCGCGTCATGCGCATCCTGCTCATTGTTCAAAATATAATAGGCCGTCCGGTATACGTGATTCTCGATCTTGCGCAATAGGGTGATTAGAGCGTCGCGATCGCCCGTTTGAGCGGCTCTGATGAGATCCTGCTCTACCACTAGAGGCTCCCCCTTCCTTGCATCTTTACAGACGCTAGAGTCTGACAATATGTTGCAATGCTGTTACTGTAAAAATTAAAAATATGATCAACACTTTTTGCTCTCTTAATCTCACCTTAGAATATCAGAAAAGAATGGCCTCGTCATCCTGCTGTAATCAGGTAATCCTTCTCTCTGGACAAGTCTTCCTTATCGGGGCTCTACAGATAATTTGAACCTTGCTTCAATTTGCCGTTCCCTGCGCACTTGGAGCTGTACCTCCCCTTGCTGGTCCGTGCGGTAAATTTGCACCCTCCGCTCGTCCAGACGCTCAACTACCGTTGGATGTGGATGACCGTATACATTTTTGGCTCCGGCCGAAATTAGCGCCCGCTCCGGCCGCCAGTAATCGAGCCAAACCGCCGATGTCGATGTTTTGCTGCCATGATGGGCGACCTTCAAAACATCTATAGAATGCTTGTGAATAGGGTTATCACCCCCCTTATCTGCCTGTTCCAGAGCTAGCGCCTTTCTCTCTGCCGCTTCATCCATATCCCCGGTAAACAAAAAGGAAGCCCCGTTCATCTCAAGCATAAAGACAATAGAGCGATGGTTCTGCTCTTTGTCCACAGGCAGCGTTCCTGCCGCTGCTGTGCCTGACTGCGGATACAGAAACTGCAACCGGGTGTCCTTATCGGGTACAAGCTGCATTCCCCGGCTCACGGAATAGACGGGAATCCTCTTGCTTAGGGCCGTCTTCATCAATTTTGTCATAGTTACCGATGGAGACAGGCTGCCATTAATGAGTAAGGACTCGACACGAAATTGCTCCAATATGGCCTGCACCCCGCCGATATGATCCTGGTCGCCATGGGTCAGAATGACGGCGCCCAGCCGATGAATTCCCCGTTTTTTGAGGAGCGGCGCCAGGGTCTTGGCTCCTACCTCGAAGGGCTCCCGACGTTCTCTCCAGTTATCCTTGGCTTTACGAAAAGAAACAGTACCTCCGCCGTCCACCAGGATGTGAGCTCCGGAAGGCGTTGTGATCAAGGCGCTGTCTCCCTGACCAATATCAATAAACTCCACATAGCCCGTGCCCTTGACATAAGCGGTTCGATAACCAAGGACCAGCAATAGCACCAGACCAGCCATGGCGGCCAAGCGAAGTAAGGCTGCGGGCCGCTCCATGACAATGCGGTATATCGCACATCCCCATTGCCGTGCATCAAGCGGGAAGCTGCGTCCGCTTCCAATCATAGCTAATCCATCTGTCGCTAAACAGGTTGCAGCCTGTTCCCAGGCACTTGCCTTTCTTGCTCCAAGCGGAACGGTGTCCCCCACCGCCCCTACGTTCGCCGGCCAGACATCGGCTTGCTGCTGACGTTCCCTGCCCATCACGAGCACAAAATAGCACAGTCCGTAAAAGGCGAGAATCCACCCTATGTCCGGCGACCTCCAATAGGTCATAAAGCCGCCACGCCCGCTAAACCATTCAGTGACTACGAAAGTAGCATTATTTAGCCAGCGCACCGGGATGGCCGCCCATAATCCCAGTTTGGCAGGCAGCAAGCTAAGGAGCAGCGCTCCCGTACCAAGCGGCAGGGCAATGACGCCAATAACCGGTACCAGCAACAGATTAGCCAGAATCGACAGCAGGGAAAATTGATTGAAATAGGTAATGGTCAGTGGGAACGAAACCATTTGCGCCGTCAATGTAATAGCTATAGCCCCTCCAATCTTTGGAGGCAGCCACTGGAAATAACGATTTAATAGAGGCACAAAGATAATTAACCCGGCGGTAACGGCAAAGGAAAGCTGGAAGCTTACATTCAGCAGATAATAAGGCTCCCACAACAGCATAAGCCAGGCTACAGCAGCCAATATGTTTAAGCTATCCTTCCATCGGCCTTGCCTGAGCAAGTATATTCCCAGCATCGTCATAAGGCCGGAGCGAATTACTGACGGGGAGAATCCGGTCAACAGCATGTAAACGGGGATAAAGCCCATAACGACGTTTAGTGCGGTTTCCCGCGTTGCCCGGCATAAGCGCAGCAGGCCAAACAGAAGCCCAATATTTATAGCTACATGACTGCCGGAAATAGCCAAAATATGTGTTAATCCAAGGTTAGTGAACTCGGTGTATTTGTCAGGTTCAAGCTCGTCCTGCAAGCCGATCAGCAGCCCCTTCATATACCCGGCCTGCCAGCCTGGGAACAACCACTCAATACGCTCACCCAAGGTGTAACGAACCTCATCCACCTTACCGAAAAAAGCCGTTATTCCATGGCTCCCACTTTCCACCTTTAGTGTCGAAGCTCCTTCGGCTTTGAGCAGCCAGTGGATACGCTGGATATGTAGATAACGCCGATAATCAAAACCGCCGAAATTCCGGGCAACCTGCGGCTCCTGTAAGCTTCCGCTCAGGCTGATTCTCTGTCCTCGCTTCCATTGCTTTGTCGTTTGAAGCTCAGCTTTTGCAGAGAGTCTCAATTGTACAGCCACCTGTTCTCCGCCCCGAATTTCTTGCTCTGTTCCTTGGCTCTGTATTAGACGATGCACCTTTAATGTGAAATCAGCCCGATCGCCATCGACTTCTACCCTAGAGACAATCATGCCTTCGACGCGCCCCTCCCATGCCGATTCACCTGGCGGAATCGCTATATGACTAACATTGCGCGCCTCATTGTAAAGCCAATAGGAAGCTCCCAGTGTAAAAATCAGCCAAAATAAAATGAGCTTGCGCCAAGGCATCCTTAAGACTATGACGGACACTACAGCTAAAAGAGAGATGCCAAGCCACAGTAACCAGAACACTCTGCTGCTGCTCCCTGCCGCCAGACCGCTGCCAAGCAGCCAGCACACCGCTATCGCTGTTAAGGGTCTTCTTCTCATCTTCACTTCTCCTCCTTTCTTTAGTGCGATCCAAGCCTCAGCCAACTAAAAAAAGCACCCCATCCGCTGCTTAAGCGAATGAGGTGCTTCCCGCATTCCGATTCTGTGCCGAAAACCTGGCTTTTTTGAACACGTACTTCTACAAATCAATTTGCTCCGCTGTTTCCCTGGGAGGCTGGTAGGCCTCCAGACGGCGAAAGGTAATGCCGATTTGCTTCATCATAGCCGTGACCTTCCCGGTATCCTTTGGATAGGGACGATGGAACACGATTTCCGTAATGCCGCTGTTAGCCAACATATTAGCGCAGGTCCAGCAGGGCTCATCGGTAACATACACGCTTGCCCCTTCCCGATCAGTCCGATCAGTGAACAAAAGCAGGTTCTGCTCGGCATGAATTGTACGAATACAGCGCTGCTTCTTGACCATCTTCTCCTGCCCGTCTTCTAGCACGAGTTCAACTTCTTCCGAGATCATACAGCCGGCCTCCGAGCAATCAGGCACGCCAGAGGGAGCTCCATTGTATGCCGTGCCAAGCAGCTTCTTCCCTTGAACCAGCACCGCCCCTACATGCCTGCGGCTACAACGTGAACGCGTGGATACCATGTAAGCAATATCCATGAAATACGTATCCCAATCTTTGCGTTTTTCCGGATTCATCTCCTAGCTCCCCCTGTCTCACAGCCTGATATATGGCTTCATCTTCGCCAGCATTTTATCTCCGATTCCCTTTACTTCTGTCAACTCTTCAATCGAAGTAAATCCACCGTGGGCATCGCGGTAATCCATGATGGCCTGAGCCTTTTTCTCGCCAACACCCGGAATATCCTGCAACTCCAGCAACCCGGCCTGATTAATACTGATCAAGCTGGAATCAACGACCTGCTTATGTGTCTCCGCTGTATCCCCTGGAACGGTGCTACCGCTCGCCACTCCTACTATATTCTCCTGAATATCGCTTGCAGCAGCCTCACTTTTCCCAGCAGACTGCGCAACTGCTGCGGATGACGTGGAAGGCTGGCCTTCCTCCGTCTCTGCCTTAGCTGCTGACATTGCGTTGACATTCACCTGAACCTCACCGCTAGAAGTGGCGCGCTCACCTTCGGCAGCTTCGTTGAGCGCAGCTGCGACTTCTACATTAACAGGAACCCAACCCTCGATTCCAGCAGGCTTGCTTGCTCCCGTCGCCAGCAGCATCAAGCCCGCTCCCAGCATCGCAGATACGATGGATGTCATGACCAACTTGCGCATACCCACACCCCAATCTTTAAGAGGTAGTTCAAAAAGTCGTCTTCCCAGGACGTAGCGGTTCGAGAAGTGGATTCGGCGTCGAATCTTGAATTCACCCGGGACTTCCGTTGCTCACGTAGATTTGTCTACGCTCCGCTACTCAGTCCCTAGCTTCATTCAACCTTCTTGATCCTGAAAACCCGACGTTTTGAACACGCACTTAAAAGAATCAACTCTTATGTCATGAAAATCCAATCAAGTTGCATACATATTGTTACAAGTGGAATAAACATGCATAGACATGCTTCATTCAAGAAAGGTGCAACAAGCACGGAAAGGGGAACCCGGATGAAAGTCTCCTTCATCGGAACCGGATCCATGGGAAGCTTGCTCATCGATGCTTTTTTGCGTTCAGGCGCACTGCTCCCACATCATATTTGTGCCAGTAATCGTTCTCCCTCTAAGGCCAAATCACTGGCTTCACGCCACCCTGGATTGCAAATTTGCGACAGCAATACCCAAGTGGTGCAAGGAAGCAAGATCATTTTTCTTTGCATCAAACCTCTGGATTACCCCGATGTCATCGCGGAAATCCGGGACGGACTCGACGAGAAGCAAATTATCGTGTCTATTTCCAGTCCTGTTCAAATCGAAGCTCTGGAGAGCAGCGTTCCCTCCAAAGTTGCCAAAATCATTCCCAGCATTACTCATATGACTCACAGCGGAGCTTCACTCTGCATTTACGGCAGCCGGATCCTTCCGGAGGATCGGCTCCTGCTGGAGCAGCTCATGTCTTCCATTAGCGTACCGCACTCCTTGCGAGAAAGTGAAACGAGAATCGCCTCGGACCTATCCAGTTGCGGACCAGCCTTCATAGCTTATGTATTACAAATCTGGACGGACACCGCCGCCGAGCTTACCGGCATCAGCCAAGCCGAAGCCCGCAGGCTCGGCTCAGAGATGCTGCTGGGAACGGGCAAGCTATTAACCGAAGGAGGACTCACCGTTGAAGCACTCCGAAAGCGAGTAGCCGTACCAGGCGGAGTTACCGCTGAAGGCATCGCTGTTCTGCAAGGCGATTTACAGCGTTTGTTCACCAGCTTGATTCAAGCGACTCACCGCAAAAACGATGCGGATATCAGCAAGCTTCAGGAACTGTTCCGTTCCGTCCTCAAAGAAGCTGAATCCGATTAGCCAACCACGATATTGACCAGTTTGCCAGGAACTGCGATTACCTTGCGAATGGCTTTGCCTGCCATAGCCTGCTGTACATTTGGCAGGGCTAAGCTGTACTCTTGCATTGCCGCTTGATCCAGATCCTTGGAAATTTTAGTGCGATCCACAATCTTACCGTTGACTTGGACGACGATTTCCACTTCCGCTTCTACAGTCCACGTCTCATCGTAGGCTGGCCATGGCTCATAAGAAATCGTATCTTCATGTCCAAGCCGCTCCCATAATTCTTCCGCTAAATGCGGAGCCAATGGAGAGAGCAGTTGCACAAAGTTCTCCGCTGCCTTTTTCGGCACTGCATCAGCCTTATAGGCTTCGTTCACAAAGATCATCAACTGGCTGATGGCCGTGTTGAAGCGAAGATTGTCAAAATCTTCAGTCACTTTCTTGACTGTCTTGTGCCAGGTCCGCTTCATCTCGTCGCTGCCGCCATCCGCCGTAATTTTGGGGTTCAGGCTCCCATCCTCAGCCACGAACAAGCGCCACACACGGGACAGGAAGCGATGAACTCCCTCCACCCCATTGGCATTCCATGGCTTGGTGGCTTCCAGCGGCCCCATGAACATTTCATAAACGCGCAGCGTATCCGCTCCGAATTCATTTACAATTTCATCAGGATTAATGACGTTGCCACGGGATTTACTCATCTTCTCATTGTTGGTGCCCAAGATCATCCCTTGGTTCACCAGCTTGTGGAATGGCTCCTTCGTAGCCACAACGCCCAGATCATAGAGTACCTTGTGCCAAAAGCGGGCATACAACAGATGAAGCACCGCATGCTCGGCTCCCCCGATGTACAGGTCAACCGGCAGCCATTCCTTCTGCTTGTCTGGTGAGCACAGCTCTTGATCGTTATGTGGATCAATGTAGCGCAGGTAATACCAGCAGCTACCCGCCCATTGCGGCATCGTATTGGTCTCACGCCGCGCCGGAAGCCCTGTCTCCGGATCGGTGGTGTTGACCCAGTCCGTAACATTGGCCAGTGGCGATTCGCCTGTACCTGATGGCTTGATCGCGTCCACATCCGGCAAAACAAGCGGAAGCTGGTCCTCCGGCACCGGCTTCATCGTGCCATCCTCCAGATGGAGGATTGGAATCGGCTCTCCCCAATAGCGTTGGCGGCTGAACAGCCAATCACGAAGGCGATAGGTGATTTTGCCTTTGCCTTTGCCATTCTCCTCCAGCCAGCCGATCATCTTCTTGATCGCTTCCTCATTATGGAGGCCGTCGAGGAACCCGGAATTCACATGGGCTCCGTCGCCTGCATAAGCTTCCTTGCTCAAATCACCGCCGGACACAACCTCAATAATGGGCAGCTCAAATTGCTTGGCAAAAGCATAATCCCGCTCATCATGCCCAGGTACAGCCATGATTGCCCCTGTGCCGTAGCCTGCCAGCACATAATCGGCGATCCAAATCGGCAGCTTGGCTCCATTCACCGGATTAATGGCATAGGCCCCGGTAAATACGCCCGTCTTGTCTTTGGCCAAATCCGTCCGCTCCAGATCACTCTTGCGGGCTGCCCGCTCCTGATAGGCCTCAATGGCTGAACGTTGTGCCTCGGTCGTAATTATGCCAACCAACTCATGCTCTGGAGCGAGCACCGCATAGCTCGCTCCGAACAAGGTGTCCGGGCGGGTGGTGAACACGGTCAATGCCGCGTCATGCCCGTCAACGCCAAAAATAACCTCGGCCCCTTCCGATTTCCCGATCCAGTTGCGTTGCATATCCTTGATACTCTCGGACCAATCCAGCTCCTCAAGATCCTCAAGCAGACGTTCCGCATATTCAGTAATCTTCAGCACCCATTGGCGCATCGGCTTGCGAATGACTGGATGGCCCCCGCGCTCGCTTTTGCCATCAATGACTTCCTCGTTCGCCAGTACCGTTCCCAGCGCCGGACACCAGTTCACCGGCACTTCGGCAACATAGGCCAAGCCGCGTTTATAGAGCTGGATAAAAATCCATTGCGTCCATTTATAGTAAGACGGATCGGTCGTGCTAATCTCACGGTCCCAATCATATGAGAAGCCCAGCGATTTAATCTGACGCCGGAAATTATTAATATTCTTTACCGTAATGTCCCGGGGATGCTCACCCGTATCAAGCGCATGCTGCTCCGCTGGAAGTCCAAAGGCATCCCAGCCCATCGGATGAAGTACATTGTAGCCGCGCATCCGTTTGAAGCGGGAGACGATATCCGTCGCCGTATAACCTTCCGGATGGCCTACATGCAGGCCTGCACCCGAGGGATAAGGGAACATATCCAGCGCGTAAAATTTGGGCTTGCCCTGTTCCTCCCGTGTTTTGAACGTATGATGCTCATCCCAATAAGCTTGCCATTTCGGCTCGATGACCTGGGCCCGATAAATATCTTGGGACACGTTGTGATCCGCCATATTCCAAAATCCTCCTTGATCAACTATAGTTTTAGTGCAAAATGCCAGGATTGTCGTACCGCTGTAAGTGTATGTTCAAAAGTCGGGTTTACAAGACAGAAGCTTAAGCATCAGATGTGCGTTTTTTCAAAACGCTTGAGCCCCCGATGAAGCTAGGGACTGAGTAGCGGAGCTACACGTTTTCGGAGAAAACGACTTCGGAAACATACTATGAAAGCATCTGCTAGTCCCGGCTGAATTCAAGATTCGACGCCGAATCCACTTCTCGAACTGCTTCGTCCTGGGAAGACGACTTTTTGAACTACCTCTTAGGATAAATAAAAAACCTCCCGATCCATAGCGTATCATCGCTAGGGACGAGAGGAAGTTTCCCGTGGTACCACCCTAGTTAGCATCGGACATGCTTTGTCCTAGCTCCCTTTGACCCTTAACGCGGGCAAGACGATGATGCTTTTGAGCATCATGACTCCAAGGCGAGTTCATTTTCATTTCCCAACCGACTTGCACCAGACGCCGGCTCTCTGAATGGTGAAATCAAAACTACTGTTCCTCTTCAAAGTTATCATGATGTATGCAATTTTGGCTATCAATTATTATATCCAATTTACCGCTATAAAGTCAACGGCGGACCAGGATTCCCCGGTTCGCCGCTAAGTTCCAAAAGACAGGTTTTCAGCACCAAGGCCTCTAATTGATTCGAGCTAACAGGGTCTCCATATCACTCTCACGAAGCCCACCTTTACTTAGCCATACCAGCGCGCGCAACGGCAGAAAATGCAAATCCGCCTCAGCAATATCCGCCGGCTTATCCGCCGGGAATATACCGCTATTGGCTTTAAACTGCTCGATAAGCTCCAGAGTAGCCGCGTCTGGATTTCCCAAGGTCAGCAAATCCCCCAGGGTGGAGTTGCGCGTGAAGGTACGATTTTGCCGAGTCGTATTCTCTACAAAGACCTCCGCTGTTGCCGTGATATCACGGGAAGAACGTCCGATCATAATGTCGAACAGGCCACTCTCCACATGCCAATCCCCTAGCTCGACATCGTAAAAGGCAAACGCTCTTTTACTCAATTCAAAGGTGACCGTTTTCTCTTCTCCTGGTTGAAGCTCGATTTTCTCGAAACCCTTTAGCTCGCGAAGCGGGCGAGCAACAGAGGCTTCCTTATCTCCTACGTACAGTTGAACAATTTCCTTACCTGCAAGCGCGCCAGCATTTTTTACCCGCACGCTTACCGTTAAAATGTCTTCCTCCTGAATACGGGAGCTACTCAAGGTTAAGCTGGAGTATTCAAAGCGGGTATAGCTTAGACCATGCCCAAAGGGGAACAGTGGTTCCAGGCCTTTGGCGTCATAGTAGCGATATCCGACAAAGACACCCTCGCGGTACTCCGCCCGGTCATGCTCTCCGGGGAAGAACAGGTACGAAGGGTTGTGCTCCAGCGCAGCCGGGAAGGTCTCGGCCAGCTTGCCACATGGATTGGCATCGCCAAACAACAGATCGGCCAGTGCTCCTCCGCAGGCTTGTCCACCAAGATAGGCCTCCAGTACAGCCTGGCTTCTGTCGAGCCAAGGCATTTCTACCGGCGAACCATTGCTAAGAATAACAACCAGATTAGGCTGCACATTAGCTACCTCTTCAATCAGGCGGATATGATTCTCCGGCAAGCGCAGATGCTTGCGATCATATCCTTCTGTCTCGTAACGATCCGGCAACCCGGCAAATATCACGGCAACCTCGGCCTGCTTCGCAGCTTCGACCGCTTCGGCAATCATCCCGGCATCCACTTCGTCCTCATCCAGCGGATATCCTGGTGCATATACCAATTGTGCCGGATTGGCCACTTTACGGCCGATTTCCTCAAAGGCATTGTCCAACTGGGTCGGTACGATGTGCGAGCTGCCACCGCCCTGAAATCTCGGCTGCTGCGCGAAGCCACCGATAATTGCGATGCTTGCAGACTTGGAGAGAGGCAAAATATTTTGCTCATTCTTAAGCAATACCATACTTTCCCGGGCCACTCTTCTAGCCAGACGATGATGCTCCTCCGCGTCAAAAGAGGCTTGCTCCCGCTTGGCTTCATATCCCTTGAAGGCCAGCTTCAATAATACGGTTACCGCTCTGTCAAGCAGCGCTTCATCCAGTTCCCCGCTTTGCACGGCTTGAATAATTCTCGCATCGCCTTGTCCCAGGCTAAACGGCATTTCCAGGTCAAGACCTGCACGCAGGCCAGGCACACGTTCGTTGACCGCGCCCCAGTCGGATACGACCACGCCCTCAAAGCCCCATTCATCCCGCAAAATGTCGGTAAGCAGGGTCTTGTTCTCGGCACAGTATTCGCCATTAACCCGATTATACGCTGTCATCACGGTCCATGGCTGACCTTCCTTCACGGCGCCTTCAAAGCTGGCGAGATAAATTTCCCGCAACGTCCGTTCGTCCACGATAGCATCGACCGTCATCTTGCGATATTCCTGATTGTTCAGGGCAAAGTGCTTGAGCGAGGTACCCACGCCTTGGCTTTGCACCCCTTGAATATGGCTGCCTGCCATCTCCGAGGATAGGTATGGGTCCTCCGAGAAATATTCAAAATTTCTGCCGCAGAGAGGGCTACGCTTGATGTTAGCGCCCGGACCTAATAAAACGGATACGCCAGCAGCCTGACACTCGGCACCCAGCGCCGCTCCCATCTCGCGAATTAGCGAACGGTCCCAGGAGCACGCCAATCCGGCAGCGGAGGGAAAGCATGTAGCCGGAATACTTTGGCCCGCAATCAAATAATCGGCATTCTCCACTTCCTTGCGCAATCCATGAGGGCCATCCGCAACCATAATAGAAGGAATGCCCAGACGCTCCACCTTCTTCAACCGCCAGAAATCCTGACCCGAGCAAAGGCTGGCCTTCTCCTCTAAAGTCATTTGTTCAACGATTTCCTTGATTGATTGCTCCATGCTTATCGCTCTCCTCCTGTTTCGGCAGCTGATTTGAACACTAATGCCTCATAAGGCTGCAATACACCTGATTTCCGTTGCTTATAATTAGACAAAATTTGTTCTCTGCCCAGTGAAAGTTCAGCTAGTTCCGGCAGTTCTACATCCTGATCTGTGAAGTTGCAAATGACGATGAACTCCTGATCTTCATACACCCGGCGGTAAGCTCCAAGCTCTCCGGATTCCTCGAAAAGATCCTCATATAATCCGTAGACCAGGGCCGGGTGTTCGCGTCTGAGTGCAATTAACTGACGATAGAACTGGAGAACAGAATCCTCGTCCTTCATATTGTCATCCACGTTGATTTGTTTATAGTTAGGATTCACCTTGATCCAAGGCTCACCGCTGGTGAATCCGGCTTCCGCCTCGCTGCTCCACTGCATTGGAGTACGTCCCTGATCGCGGCTGCGCCGACCGAGATAATCCATAATCTCTTCTGGCGAACGGCCCTTCCCAGTCTCATCCCGGAACAGGTTGATGCTGCCAATATCCCGATACTCATGAATAGATTCAAAATGACAATTCGTCATGCCGATTTCCTGACCTTGATAAATAAACGGTGTACCGCGCATGAGAAAATAATAAGCCGCAAGCATTTTGGCCGCAGGTTCACGATAAGGACCATCACTCGCAAATTTGGATACCGAACGCACATGATCGTGGTTCTCCAGGAACAAACCCATCCAGCCTTGACGATTCGATTCCTTTTGCCATAGAGACAATGCATCCTTGAATTTCTTCATATTCCAATCGATAAATTCCGCCTTGCCGCCAGGCTTGATGTCCAGATCTACATGTCCAAACTGGAAGAGCATCGTAAATACTCCGTCCGTTTCATCCACGAAATCTGGAATTTGCTCCAGCGGCACACCGGGAGCTTCAGCAACTGTGATGGCCCCCCGAGGCTCCAGGGCTTCCTGCTTCATTTCACGAAGGAAGTCCAGGATGCCGTCCTGGTTCAAGCTTGCCTTCTCGATTGGAGCAAAGGAACGGCCATTCTCAACTTCAAGCTGAGGGTAAGCGGGGTCTTTCTTGATGTAAGTAATGGCATCCACACGAAAGCCCGCGATGCCTTTATCCATCCACCAGTCAATCATATTGTAAATTTCCCGCCGCACTTCTTCATTCTCCCAGTTCAGGTCCGGTTGCTTCTTTGAGAAGCAGTGAAGGTAATACTCGCCGCTCGTTTCATCCCATTCCCAGGCAGAGCCGCCAAATGCGCATTCCCAGTTAGTTGGCTCCTTGCCATCCTTGGCCGGACGCCAAATATACCAGTCTCTCTTCGGGTTATCCTTGGAGGAACGCGACTCAATAAACCAGGCATGCTCATCCGACGTATGGTTGGCCACCAGGTCCATGACCAGCCGAATGCCTCGTTTTCCCGCTTCTTCCAGCAACTCGTCCATGTCTTCCATCGTGCCGTACTCAGCCAGAATGCCATGATAATCCCGAATATCATACCCGTTATCATCATTTGGGGAATCATATACCGGACTCAGCCACAGCAAATCAATTCCCAGGAACTGCAAATAATCGAGGCGCTGGATAATCCCCCGCAAATCCCCGATTCCGTCTCCGTTAGAGTCTTGAAAGCTGCGGGGATAAATCTGGTATGCTACACTTTCCTTCCACCACTGCGGCTTTTGCTCTCTCATTGCGCGTAACCTCCGTACCCGATAAAATAATCAAATTCACAAAATGATTGCATGTATAGTTACAGCCAGCAACTGTCCATTTCCCATTTATTAAGCTTCTCTAGCACAGCCGAGCCGTCGCCAAAGAATACAATTCCGTCAGAATTTTCCCCCGGATAAAATCGGGCACTCATCACCTGTTCGCCATCATTAATGAAGATTTCGATGCATGAGTTGTCAATGAAAATACGCAAAAACAAACGGCCATCTTGCAAGTGCACCGGGGCTTTACGTATTCCTCCCACTCCTTCTCCGGAATGAGTGCGGTCCAGAATGAATTTGCCTTCCGGTCCGTTAAAGGTTAATAGGGTCTCCTCGGAGCTATCTGCGCTGCAGCCAATCTTTAGCCCAAATACAGAGTTGGCCTCTGCTTGAACAGCCAGCTCCAACTCAATACTATTGCCCCGGACGCCATCAAGCGCCTGTTCCTGATCCAAAGTAATATTGGTATGGCTGACACGCTCTTTACGCAAGCTTTCCATTTCGGGTAAAGGGGTGCTATACAACTGCTCACCCTTGAGCGTTAACATGCGCGGAATCGTCATCGCTCCTGCCCATTGATGCGCTTCCTCCGGCTTATCTCCGTCCCATAAGGACATCCAGCCGATCATGACGCGTCTTCCTTGACGGTCCAGCACCGTCTGCGGTGCGTAAAAGTTGAAACCGTAATCCAGCAAATGAAAATCATGATGTTTAAACGAACCCTGCATTTCATCAAAATGCCCAATCAGGTAACCCGATTGGCTCTTGTTATGATAAAAATCACCTTCTGGCTGCATACCTTCCGGCGAAATAATAAGTACATGCTGATGGTTCAACTCGAACAGATCAGGACATTCCCACATAAAGCCCAAGCGCTCGTCGCCTTGGGCCAATACATTAACAAACTCCCAATCCAGCAGATCGGATGATTTGTAAAGCAAGACCTGCCCGCGATCATCCTGACTGCGGGAACCAAGCACCATGTAGTATTGATGCCCCTGTTGCCATATCTTGGGGTCCCGAAAATGATAAGGATGAATATTGCCTTCGGGTGCCACATCGATCAATGGATTTTGCTCCAGCTTGGTAAAAGTGATACCATCTTCGCTAACTGCCGCGCACTGTACCTGAAGCAATTCCTGTGACCAGTCTGAACCGGTCCATACATTGCCGGTATACAGCAAGTACAGCTTGCCATCCTTCTCGATGGCGCTCCCGGAGAAGCAACCGTCCTTGTCGTATTCCTGGTCAGGTGCCAAGGCCACCGGCAGGTGCTCCCAGCGTACCAGATCATTACTCTTCATATGACCCCAGAACATATTTCCCCATTCAGGAGCGTAAGGATGGTGCTGATAAAATAAATGATAGTCTCCCTTATAAGCGCTGAATCCGTTCGGATCGCTCAGCCAATTGGCCGGCGCGGAAACATGATATTTGGGTTTCCACCGGCTCTCATCAGCTACGGGCTTAACCCGCTTCAGATATTCTTCCGCCTTCATGATGGAATTGTCCAAATAATTCGTTGGTTCATATGACATTATTTAACTGCTCCTTCAACGACACCTCGAATAATTTGTTTTTGCATAAATAAATAGAACACAATAACGGGAATCATTGACAATACGAGCGCCGCCATAGCTACTCCGTAGTCCGAAGTGTACTTCCCGAAAAAGTAGAAGGTGGACAACGGCAAGGTTCTATCGTTCTCTCCGATCAATACCAAGGACGGCAGCAGGAAGTCGTTCCAGATCCACAAAACGTCCAAAATAGCCAACGTGGTTGAGATCGGTTTGAGGATTGGGAAGACAACTTGAGCAAATACACGTAATTTGCCTGCTCCGTCAATCAAAGCAGCCTCTTCCAACTCCTTTGGCACTCCCTTAACAAAACCGTGGAACATGAAGGTCGCCATGGCCAGACCAAATCCTAAATAGAAATAGGCCAGCCACCATTTGCTGTTCAGCATGTTCAAATCCCCATAAATCGTAACAAACGGAATCATGACCGCCTGAAACGGGATAATCATGGAGGATACAAGCACCATCAGGATGTAGTTATTGATCTTCCATGTCCACCGCACCAGAAAATAAGCAAGCATGGCCGAGAATACGATAATCAGTGCCACCGAGAGCACCGTAACGATAACCGAATTGGATAAAGCATGCGGGAAGTTCATCGTTTCAAAGGCTTCCTTGTAGTTGCCAAAACTGAAAGTTTCGGGCAGGCTCAACGGGTCCCGAACGATATCCAGACGTGGCTTCAAGGAATTCAAGAAGATCATCAATAACGGAAAAATGAACAAAGCGAGCATCAGCGCGCTTACGACAAATAACAGTAACTTTCTTATAACTTTGCCGCTCATCACGCTTCCACCTCCACTTTTTTCATCGCTCTAACTTGCAGAACGGCAATCAATGCCACAATCAGGAATAATATAAATGCCTTTGCCTGTCCAGGTCCGTAATTCTGATATACAAAAGCTTCATTATATACGTGCATGGCAATCATTTCCGTACTACGATATGGTCCACCCTTGGTCAAGGATAAGTTGGTATCATAGACCATAAAGCTGCGTTGCAGCGTCAGGAACAAGCTAATTGTAAAGGCAGGTACCATCAAAGGAATGCGGATACTGATCAACTGTCTGAAGTAACCTGCACCATCCAGATTGGCAGCTTCGGTAAGCGATTCCGAAATCCCCGTCAAGCCAGCAATGTAAATTAGCATCATGTACCCGGCATTTTGCCAGACACCTACTACGACCAAAGACCAAAAGGCCATTCCCGGGTCTGCAAGCCAGGACGAAGAGAAGATGCCCAGATGCAGTTCAGTACCTACATACACAAGGACTTTAGTGAAAATAAACTGCCAGACGAAGCCGAGAATAATTCCGCCAATCAGGTTAGGCGTGAAGAATCCGGCACGGAAGAAATTTTGGCTGCGCAGCCCACTAGTTACGATCAGTGCAAGAGCGAAGCCAATCACATTGGTCAAAATCAACGTAAAGAACACATAGCGGATCGTTAACCACATGGAGTCCCAAAATATATTGTCTTGCAGAGCCGTGACATAGTTGCTCAGGCCCGTAAATTCAAAACTGCCTGTCCCCTGCCAGTTCGTCAAGGTCATGAACAGCCCCGCTAAGAAAGGCACGATGATGACCGTGATGAATGCAAACAGCGGAACGGCTGCGAATAAGCCGAATGCCTTTAATTTACCTGTCCATGTTTTTTCATTATACATAGGGTTGGATGACCTCCAAAGAAAGGGCTCTGAATAATAAGGTAGAGGAAAAGCCGGATAGGCCTTTCCCTCTACAATTCAACTTTATTATTTCTTTGTCTTCCAATAGTTCTCAAATTCTGTTACTACGCCTTCGCGATCAATAGTATTCGTCAAATATTTTTGCAATGTTGCTCCCATCGTTGGGAAACCATCCGGTGGGAAGTACAGATTCATCCACTCCAGAGTTTGCTCCTGATCCATATAGTACAATACCGATTGCGACAAGGTATCCTCTGGTTGAACTTGGAAATTATTGAAGGCAGGAAGTGCGCTGAATTGATTCACGTAATAATCCTGACCCTCTGGGCTGCCAATCATCCAGTTCAAGAAATCTTTAGCAGCAGCTTGTTGTTCGGGAGTGGATTGTTCTTTGTCAATTGCCCAGTACAAGGAAACACTCGCCGAGATTTGACTGTTGCCGTAATCGTCAGCGTTGTTGCTGATGGGTACAGGCAGAAAGCCATATTCGCCCTCCGGATCGGCTTCTTTGATCTGTGGATATGTCCAGTTGCCCATGAACCACATCGCCGCTTTTCCGTCAGCCAACAACAATGGAGCCTCGTCATATTGAGCTGCCAGTGGGGCATCTTTTGCTGTATTATATTGTTTCATCAAATCGAAAACATCCATCCAGCCATTGAAAATGGCGTTGTTAGACAAATCAACGGTGCCTGCGGTCATGTCATCAAGGAACTTGTGACGCGCTTCCCGATCCTGCGATTGAGTAGTGAACAGAATATTTGTGAAGTGAGCACCAAGCGACCAGTCGAGTGGAGTTACTGTGATTGGGGCTACACCGCTGGCTTGAATTTTTTCAAACAGCGCTTTCAGGTCATCAATAGTTTTGACGGTTGCAGGATCAAACTTTCCTCCGGTTACCTTGTCCAAGATGGCTTTGTTATAGATAAAACCAAAGGCTTCAACGGACATTGGCATACCCAGCACTTTGCCGTCGAAGGTGGCATAATCTAGCGTACCGGTAGATGCATTCTTGACCCACTCTTCATTGGTCAGATCCACCAGCTTGTCCTTCATCAGCGGCATTTCTTGCCCGATGCTGATTACTGTCGGCGCATTGTTCGCCGCATACAATGTTGTCATTCTTTCGTACCCGTTTGCACCAGACAAAGGAATGATCGTAACTTTCGCCTTATCCTGCGATTCATTGTAATCCTTGACCATCGCCTCAAAAGGCTTGGCAATTTCCTCTTTACCAACCAGCACCGTAATATCTACGGGCTTTCCGCCCGTATTGGCAGCCCCTTGGCCTCCATCGGCTTCATTGGTTGCCTTGCCATTTCCTCCACAGGCCGCTAACACTGTAACAACAAGTGCCAAGGCTATGGAAAGAGACATCCACTTCTTCATTTTTTGTTCCCCCATTCTGCTTTTTTTGAAATAGGTTCAATGAACGAACTCATGAACTTTATTATATTCTTTTTTGATTTTATGTCAAACGTTTTCATACAAAAAAAACGACATAAATCAATGGTTTTGTAAAATAATATGACGTATAAATCACAAAAATGTGGTAACGTTAACACATTGATGCTATAGTTTATAAGGAAGGATTAAAGCCCCTTCTATAGAATTTTAAAAAAGGCAACAACAATAAACAAAGGATGATCTTATGTCGAGTATTAAAGATGTGGCCAAAAAGGCCGGAGTTTCTGTTACGACTGTATCCCGGGTAATCAACAATCGTGGCTATATCAGCAAAGAAACCCGTAAAAAAGTGGAGACGGCTATGGAAGCCGTGGATTATCATCCTAATCTGATTGCCAGAGCCCTGCAAAAAAGTCAAACCTTCTTTATCGGCGTCATCGTCCCTGACTCGAATCACCCCTTTTTCTCCGAGCTCATTAAATATATCGAAATTCAGGCCAATGGTCGCAACTACAAAGTGCTGGTCTGCAATTCGCTGGACGATCCTGAAAAGGAAGCCAATTACATTAGTATGCTCCGGCAAAATCAAGTCGATGGTATCATCATGTGTAGTCACACCTTGGATATTGACCAATACAAGAAGGTGACCTTACCGATTGTCTCCTTTGACCGGTTGATTTCCCCCAATATTCCCTGCATCGGTTCAGACAATTTTCGCGGGGGCGAATTAGCCACAGAGCATCTTATCCAACAAGGCTGTAAACGGATTCTCCACATATCCGGTCCTCTTGATCTGGACATGCTCTCCAATCGGCGGGGAGATGCATTCCTCCTCACCTGTATGAAATACAAGGTGGAATACGACTTCGTTGAAGGCGCACGCAACAAATTGACCTTCGACTATTTCTGGGATTTCATCACCCATGAATTGTCTACGATTGAATTATCTGGTTACGATGGGGTTTTCTGTAGTAATGATATTGTTGCATATGCCCTCTACATTTATGCACAGCAAAAAGGGATTAAAGTCCCTGAACAGTTGAAAATCGTGGGTTATGACCATCACAGCTTCACACGGATGCTGCAAAACCCCAAGCTGACCACCATCAAGCAACCCATCGACCGTATCGGACGCCTCCTGTTAAATACGCTTATTCAAATGATCGAAAATAAAGATGAGGAAATCAACAGCACGACTATTGTAGACGTTGAATTAGTCCGCGGGGAAACAACTTAATCGGGCAGCTTAAAGGGGGAGCCAATATGTGGCTCCCCCTTCTTTACCGTGACTTTACAAATCAATTTTATCGGAGTAAAATGACTAACTGTTAAAACACCCTACGAGACGTGGCTCAGCTTGGTAGAGCGCTTGCTTCGGGAGCAAGAGGTCGCAGGTTCAAATCCTGTCGTCTCGATCTGTGAAACCCTTAATCATGACCACCCGTCCAACGGATGGTTTACTCTTGGGGGTATAACCCCCTGTTGCCAAACTGCGCCTAAAGACGCTAAATTGACAGTAAATCTGTTCAGGCTCAGTGGTATTTGTCACTTTCACTTACCCGTTAAACTGGTTTTACTTCTTTTTGCTCCTATTGCTGCTATTACTGCTAAATGGGTCTTCGTATTCTTTTACACTCAGCTTATCTACGCCTGATCATGTGCTTCTCGCTCACGAATATACCTTCTTACGGTTGCTTCATTTCGACCCACTGTACTCACATAGTAACCTTCTGCCCAAAACTTTCGATTTAACTCTTTATACTTACTCCATTTATGAAGAAACTCCACCAACCGAAGTCAGCGGAGCTAACAAATTTATCATTTATAAATATCGCCGCGCGACCCTATTGCTCGTATATAAATGATCTTTTCTTATTCATTTATTTCAAATAAGATTCGGTTATTTCCAACTCTTAGACGATATAAACCATTCTTTATGGTAAATCAACTTTTAGCCCGAACTCACGCTTAGCTTCCTCCCCTGAAACAAACTCGGTCGAAGCTTTTAGTTGTCTCATTTCTTCGTCGCTTAACGGTTCATCCCCTACCGCCCAGGAAGCGAAAGAATACGTACCAATAATAATGATGTTTTCGCCTTCAGGATGTATAATTATGGAATGAGTTGGACTCATTACGGACAAGGGAGAGTTTGCGGATGAATAAATTAGTAAAACTTATAGTTGCACTAGGGCTGGTCTTTAGCTCGGGGCTGACGGGCGGCCTGACTTCAAGGGCTGAAGCGTCCACAAAAGCAGCGGATGAATTGCAAATTCAGGATATGGCCGGGAAGCATGCAATGCTGATGAGCGATGGCTCACTATGGTCATTGCTGGGCGGAGAACGGATCATTCGGACTCCAGGCCCCTTTAACGAGATTTCTTCCTACGGGGAGTTCGGCGGGATCGGGATTAACCGGAACGGAAGCTTGGTGGAGTGGGATGTCGGCCAGGCGCCACATGCTACAGCAGGACAAACCGCTGTGAAGCAGATCTCCGGCGGTTACTGGCTTAAGCAGGACGGAAGTGTGTGGAGCAAAGGCGGTCGGGTGGAGCAGCTGGAGGCTGTCCGTCTCATCGGTACGGGTGACAAGGAATTGGCGGCATTGACTGAAAATGGCGAGCTGTTGCTCAGCGATCCGTACAAGCCGGATACCTTTAAACAACTGGCAACGATTCCCGATGCGGCGTCAGTGGCGTCGCTCGCGGCATACGATAGCCGTGTGGCTCTGCTATACGCCAATGGTCAGGTTGTCTTATATCAAACCTATGAATTTGATGATCGAGGCCAGCTGATTCCTTCCACAGTAGCTCAGGATGCTGTGCATATTGCCTTCGCAGCGGAAACGACGAAGCATCCTACTCCTGCTTTGCTGGTAGCGAGAAAAGACGGTACCGTATGGGCGACAGGGAACTATAAAGACCGGATTAAGCTGACGGAACAGCTGACCGGGCTGAATCAGATCGTCAAGATTTCAGTGTTGTCGGATATGGATCATTTCTATGCCAAGCGAAACGACGGCAGTTGGCTTCTCTACGAAAAAGGCCAGGTGAA
Source organism: Paenibacillus sanguinis 2301083 = DSM 16941 (assembly GCF_000374825.1). Lineage (GTDB taxonomy): Bacteria > Bacillota > Bacilli > Paenibacillales > Paenibacillaceae > Fontibacillus > Fontibacillus sanguinis. The sequence goes on along the minus strand of NZ_KB895384.1, from coordinate 115,908 downwards.
GGCGATCGAGGTGCCCAGACCGGAGAAATTGACGGTCCATGTATCTGAGACCCAGGTGGCGGTTGGCGATCATGTGGAGATCAGCGCCAAAGAGACCTATTCAAATGGTGCTGAGATCAAGGTGGATATTCGTGAAGCTACGTTAAGCATCGATAAGCCGTATTTGCTGCGGGTTGGTTCGGGAGGAATGTTGGAATCGCTTGGGGTAGGCGAAGCCAAAGTAACTGTCAGCACCGGCGAATTATCGGAGAGTGTTACGATTTCGGCAAGCTTGACCCGCAATTTGAACTCTGCAAAACTGATCGGAGGAACGGTATACGTATCCGCGAAGCCAGTGCTTCAAGCATTGGGCGGCCAGTTGGATTCCGCACAAGGAGGCGGGTTTAAGGCAACGCTTGGAGAGACGACACTGCTGCTGAAGGCGAAGGAGAAGAACGTCATACTTCAGGGCGAGTCCAAGGTGTTAAAGGCTGCGCCCGTATTTGACAAGGGAGCACTTCTAATTCCGGCCTCCTTGCTCGCTGATCATTTCGGTGCGACGGTGAAATGGGACAGCCAATGGAAGCAGGTTCATATCTCATTCGGTTCAGCTAAAATGACGGTGGTCTCACCGGAAACGGCTGCTCTTGTGAAAAAGGCGAAGCAGGGCCAATTGGCGAAGTACATCGGTAAAACATACTGGGTTAACGACTTCAGCGACTGGGAGCGCTTCTCCAAAGTGACAGTCAGCGACGTCATTCCTGATGAATCAGGTAGCTTTGTAGTTGCGTTCAAGACCAGCAGGGGGAAAACACTCAAGACCTATCCAATGTTCTCGACGAATGTAACGGATCTCTTCAATGATGGCTATTCCTTCCTGAAGTATGATCCTTACAAGAAATATAATTGGTCCTCCTCGATATGGAACAAAATCAAGCTGCGGCAAGTCGATCTGGGAATGACGAAGGAACAAGTATCGTTGGCTTGGGGAGAACCTGCCGGCAAAAGCACGCTTAAGACCAATGGTAGACTCCTGGAAACCTGGGTGTACGGCAATTTTGATACCGTTGCTTTTATAAATGGAAAAGTGTCTGTTATCCTTTATTAATCAAATCAACAGATCAGAACGAATGACTGACAGGAGGGGATTCCCGTGCTATCCATAAGAGAAATTAGAGAGGAAGATGCAGCGAAGCATCTGGAGCTATGCCATAAGCTGGATCAAGAGACGAAATTTATGCTGTATGAGCCTGGAGAAAGAAACACACCGCTTGATCGTCACCAAAAAATGGTGCAGTCGTTCCTTGCTTCCGATAATTCAACGATTCTGGTCGCGGAACATAGTGATCTGCTTGTTGGATACCTCTTGGTGGATGGAGGAAAGACGCGTAGAATCAAGCACGTCGGTTATATTGTTGCGGGAATCCTGAGTACTTATCAAGGACAAGGCATTGGCACGCGTTTGTTCCAAGCTTTGGAAGAATGGCGGAAGAACACCGGATTGAAAAAGCTTGAGCTAACCGTAATGTCCCATAATGAAGCGGCCATTGCTCTATATAAGAAAATGGGATTTCAGATTGAAGGCACCAAGCAAAAATCGTTGTATATTGATAGGGTATATATCGACGAGTTCTACATGGGGAAAACGTTTGAATAAGCTCGGTAAGAAGGAGGGAGACGATGAAGCCGAAGAAGAGATCCAGACTCAGGGTTAAGGCAGGCTCCTATTATTTCAAGCTTAAGCGGTATATGAAATGGTATTTCGGAAACGTAACATTTGCAAGCCGTATGCTTGACGATCATCTGCCTCATTTGGCTGCAAGTCATGCTACCCCGCTTCTTCGGAAGCTAAAAAACGTGGATATGTGGCTTCAGTATAATAAGATCAAAAATCTGCAAATTGCGATTCCGCGCCTTAACCAGATCGTGATTGATCCCGGAGAAACTTTTTCTTATTGGAGGCTAATCGGCAATCCTACCAAACGAAAAGGCTATGTGGAAGGCATGGTTCTCTACTATGGCACCTTCAAACCCGGAATTGGCGGGGGACTGTGTCAGCTATCTAACCTGATTTACTGGATCACACTTCATACTCCGTTAATTGTGACCGAGCGGCATCGCCATAGTTATGATGTATTTCCGGATGCGAATCGAACCCAGCCTTTCGGAAGCGGCGCTACCTGTTCTTTTAATTATCTGGACTTGCAAATTTATAACCCAACGAGTCAGCCCTATCAATTGCTCGTTTATATGGACGAGGAAGCTTTACATGGAGAATGGCGGACAACAAGTGCGCCAGTCCACTATTACGAAGTATATGAAAGAGAACATCGATCAGAACTAATTCCATTTACAGAAAAGAATTCAATCTGGAAGGTGAACTGCTTGCGGACGAATTCATTACAGGCAATCAGGCCTTGATGATGTATCAGCCTTTGCTGCGGGCGAAGGCGAAGTAAGTGACAGGAGGCTACCCGCTTGCAAAAGTGCTCAATCTAGCATACTTCTTCATTCTTCTGCGCTCTAAGTGGCTCCCCTCTCTTCTGAATATGGGAATCATTATCATTAATTGTATCTATTATTTCTTTGGGGTACATATCAAATTCTTAGATTCCTACATGGATTTTTCTTGGATTTCTCTAAGGCTAGGAGATTGCGTCAGTAATCTTACTGTCTCGTCCATTTGCTGATTAATTACATAGGGTGCATAAATAAGCCATTTATTCCAATCGATAAAAAAGAAGCGTTGCTTTCGTATAGCGGAGTGTCGTCTCCAGGCTGGAAGCTTCCTATAATCCAATGTCATTTTCAGTCTCATATCCGAATCGCTTAGCACCGGCTCCGCATAACGCAGCAGACCATCCAGCATATCATGCAGGTACTGCTGACTAGAAAACGGATCTTGCTCTCGCCATAGCTGCCCTTCTGCAACCAGCAAGGCAAAAAGCTGTTTAAACTGGCTGCCCGATTCATTCGGCACTGGATGGGGGTAAAAGAAAGACCTTGAAGGAATTGATCCCCCCAAGGTCATACAGACTATCCTTTAATATCTGCCAAAGTATTCATCTGAGAACTCACCATCAATATTATAATCAACATGATAGTAGAAAAGTTGAATCCCCGTCTTTGGATGAACCAAGTCAAAACAAATTCTAAAATAAGGAAACTCCCTATCAAAGCTATTTACGAATATACTTACATATCTATACTGTATTCTTAAATCTGAATAACTTAAGTCCTTTGGCAAACTCCTCTTCTCATCTTTTAGAAAATTGGTTGAGCATTTACGTACAAGTTCTTCAAGTATTTCTTGGGTAGAATCCTTCAATTTTTCGAAGTCATAAATGAGATTAAAAGTCTGTTCTATTGACTTCAAATCCATTCTTCTCACCACTCTCCATTTGCTATTTCCCACTGGTCATGTAATCAAATACCATAGCGCCATTCCCATCTATTCTCCCATAGACCCTTACATGATTTGGTGCTCCTGCAACTTTTATTTTGTAATTGTAGGTGTATCCCTTATATTTAACAATTTCTTTGTCGGTCAGGCTGATTATCCCATCTGCCCCTTCACGTGCTTTTGCATAGCCCATATCTTTTGCCTTTACGAACTTTTTGTCCAATTGTAGTCTCTTTAATTCATTAAAGACATCATGATTAATCCATCGCGCACTTGGCAGATTTATCAGTGCACAGTTGTGCACCCAAACACCGAGATTCGAAACGAAGTAAGAATTAAAATCCTTTACCTCAAAGTTATATACCGTTGCTTCTCGCGGCTCTTTCTCAATCATGTCTATCGCAAGTTTAGTACCGTCACTTGAAACAAGCAAGTCGCCGACTTTCAGGTCTTTGACGAACGTCCATCCCTTACCATCCAACCAAAACGGATGCTCACCTGTAACCTCGATGATTTCATCACCGATGTGGACATAGTAAATTTCGTCAGCCTGTTTTTGGAACAGCCCCACGACCTCTTTATACGCCACTTCTCCGGTTTCATCAGACTTAGCAAGAACCTTATCCCCTACCTCAATTTCCTCGATAGGTTTCTCCCCTTCGTCTGTCATTATTTCGGTTCCCGCAGTAAAGCAGTTACATTTCTTCGAAAAATCCAAAGCTTCATCAACAAGCTTAAATTCCTTATTAACCGCATTTCCCGCTTTATCCGTAAGCTTTAGGACAATTTTTCCGCCTTTTACCACCTTACCTACAGGAATAAAACCGGCAATAGCTAAACTTTTAGCCAAATCCGATGAATTAGGATCACGAAGTGCATTAATATCGTCTAAAATTAAAAAGTTGATTACGGTGCCAACCGGCCCACTCCAATCTTTCCAAGGATCTTTCGCTGAGTTTGCGTTTCCCGCAAATCCTGACCACCCTGCATTAGCAGCATGCATATTCCCACTCGGATCCACATACTTAAGCGGATTATTTACCACATACGAATACCGATTCAAGCTCAGCGGATTATCAATACTCCCCTCATACGGGTCCTTGGACACAAATCTACCGGCATTCGGGTCGTACCAGCGGGCGCGTAAGTATTGCAGGTCGGTGGTGTTGTCCCAGTATTCCCCGGAGTAACGGAAGAGGTTTGGTACGGTCTCTTCCTCCGTTTCCGGGTTGCCCCAAATGTCGTAGGTATACGTATTAAGCTGATTTGCCGTTCTCCAGCTTCACCTGCGTTAGCTGGTTCAGGCTGTCAAAGGTGAAGTTCGCATCCGTCAGACCACGCGAAGTGCGCCCTTCTACCTGCTGTATATTCCCGGTATGGGTATAAAGAAAGACCTTGGGGATTTGCTGCCCCCAAGGCCAAGTTAAACATCGCCATTAATTATAAACTTTATATCCTTTAGCGATTACCCACCCATTAAGACCATACGAAGCTGAAATCACATAATAGTTATACTTTTCATTTTGTAAATGTTCAAGCAACTCCTCTTTTTTTCCATAATGCATTGGCCACCCGTAGTTCTTCTATTTCTCTAACAGTTCTTTGTTATTTTCGAGAAATCGGCTTACTTCAAATGTGCTAATATCAAAAATAATACTCCCCTGTAGCTGTGTCTCAAACACATGAGCTAGGACATCAGTAAACTCGATAGTGGTGGTAAGTTCGTCACCATCTAATGTTTGAATTTTAATTGTAGATTTTCGAATATCTACTTCATAGGAAACAATTTCATTGTCATGAATACTTAGCATTTTCCCTGCAACCCCCTATCATAAAAAGAAATTTATTATTTGCTTCTTTTTGGAGAACCACTACTCCAATCCCAAGTATGTCTATGAGGAAATTCATGGCTATTGTCTCCATTTGAGTGTTCATAATCTATGTTTTCTTTAACTCGACCGTTCCCGTCATAATATCTTCTCTGTTTTAGTGTGCCATTCTCATCGTATAAATCTACAGAAGAATTAGGTTTACTTGTCGTCGGCAAATTTCTCCGCGTTACAGTTGAGTGGTTTTCATACGCCTTACCTTGAAAGATATTCTAAAACCCAAGAGTCACTTCCCCTTCATGAAAAATCTCTATTACATATTTTGTGGGACAGTATATCCATGTATCCGAACCTACTGCAGTAACGTCATCTATGCAATTAAACCCTAGATCTCTACCAATCCCCTCGTTGATAAAGATCCATTTTATCGAAGTCTCTTGTAATTGATTCCTTTACAAATAATGAAATTGATTCAACAAATTCATATTCAATATCTTGTTCTACCCAAACTCCAAAATGTTTCTCTGAGATAAAACATTCATACTCAGGATCATAATGAAATTCTGAATACTGTTTTTTAAATTGAGACAACGGCATACCGATATAGATATCCTTGTACCTCCCTTTATATCCTTTTATAAGTTTAATACAATATAATTTCCCATTAAGAATATGAAAGTTTAGCTCTATACATTTTTCGATTAAATAAGCAACTTGAATTGGAGATTTTAAATATGCATTTTGCTTTTTCTTGAACGGGTCTTGATTCAGGATTGTGTAATAAAAAATAAAATCGTAGTACTGGCTTATATGTTTACCCAATTCGAATGGCCCCACCCCAACTGATGGTCTGATCGGCGACTCGACATTTACATTCATGGCCTATTCCCCCTATTATTAACCCACCTAAATACTGTGCCTGATTTTAATTCTTCCTGTATCTTTCCTTTGTAAGTTTTAGCATTACCTTCTACTATCTTGAGTGTATTACCTCCGTAAAGTGATTTAATATTTCCTCTTTTTCCATATTAAGTATTAATAGACTCTCTTATTTTATCGGCGCTTCATAAAAATTCTTAATTAGGAAAATTGCAACTCCGAACATAACCCCCACCGCATCTTAACAACGATATCAAGAACAACCGATGGGCATTCCAACGTTTACTTTTGAGACGCCCTCTTTTCTTACACGAAAAAAATCCCCTCGGCTTTGATAACCAAGGGGATATTGAATACTCTAATTTTCAAGCATCTTTATACTACTCTACCCGGAAGCTGCTGCAGATCAGGCGCCCAATGAATTTTCTCCTTGAGCGGGACAGGAAGACCCAATTGCTGCAACTCATTAAAGATCCAATTCACATGATAGTTATATACGATATCAATCCGTTGGCTTATATCTTCATCTAAGTTGCCAACCTCATTCCGATCTGCACCATCCTTGAAATGAAGCGCTGGATGAGACTCATTAACCAATCGCCAGACGATGATCAAATGCTCATAAATATGACGATAGGACTCAATTTCCTCACCGATTTGATCCATCGTGGCATTTTGGTCCTTTGTCAGATGGAACTCTTCCTTACAGAGACGATAATACTTCTCCAGCGCATTCAGCTCATCGCGCAGCCCTTTCAAATTTGCTTTCTCCCCACGCTCTACCACTTGATCAAATACCTCGGCCACTTTCTTGGCTGCGGCCTTTCTGGCCTTTTGCAGGTAGACCTCATGCTTGGGAGGGAAAATCACCAGGTTAACCACAACAGCTACAGCGATGCCGATCAAGGTATCCGTAATACGGTTCAGGCCATAAAATATTGGACCTTCGCCTACATCCAGATTCAGCATAATGGCCAGAAAAACAATACATCCAATCGATATCGACTTGTTCCACTTCAGTACGTTACAAATGTATATCACTATAATAACGCCAATGGCGCAGTATACCGCATTTCCCGGGGCAACCAGTGCAAAGGAAGCGCCAACGATCGCGCCAACAAATGTCCCCATCGTCCGATGCTTGCCCGCGGTAAACGAATTGGTCACCGAATTTTCCATCGAGATAATGGTGGCAATAGCTGCGTAAAAGGGATATTCCAGACGCAGTAAAGCCGCGACAACGACACAAATACAAATGGCCAGCCCTGTCTTTAAGTTACGCAAACCAATTGTCCATCTCACTAAACTCAGCTCCTCACCTTGGCTCAGAACCGTATTATATAGGATGTACTCCAATTGCTCAAACCCCAAATAACACGAAAAGACTAGACCCTACTCATATTACGAAATTTTCATGGAAATGTCATTATTATACACTTCCTCTGTTGCTTTCTTCTTCTCTTTCAGGAAGGATAAGGGACTCATGCCTGGGCATACTACAACATCATAGAGGAAGGAGGATATCCATGAAGCCGCTCTTCTCATTCAGTAATACAAAAAAGAAGCCCAAGCACGAAGAGGAAACTACTTCTGTTCCCTCCTCACGGATCCTAACGCATTCGTTGGCCTTCAATTTACAACATTTAAGGGACACGATCGGGCAAAGCTCGGATGTCATATTCCGCCGCGTCAATGAGCCTGGAATCAAGCCCGAGATTGCCTTGGTATATATCAGCGGACTGGTCAACCAGGAGACGCTGAATCAGGACATTTTGCTGACATTGACCAAGCACCCCGCTTTACAGGAGCCTGATTTGTCTCCGGAACTGATGCTTGCCAAGATGAAAGACGAAGTGCTCGCTATCGGCGAATTATCCGAGTGTAAAACCTTCGAGGTGCTTCATTCGATGCTGTTTGAAGGACATACCATTATTCTGATCGACGGGACCAACCTAGCCCTTTCAGCGGATACCGCAGGCTGGGAGAAGCGCAGCATCAGCGAACCCAGCTCACAAGGCGTCACTCGCGGACCCAAGGAATCCTTCAATGAGGATCTCCGTACGGGCACTTCCCTCATGCGCCGCCGGATCAAATCATCTGATCTACGGATTGAAGAGTACAAGATCGGACAGCGTACGCATACCGATATCGCCCTGGTTTATCTCAAGGGGATTGCCAGCGACGAGGTGCTGGGCGAGATCCGCCGCCGGCTAAATGCTATTAATACCGATGCCATACTGGAGAGCAATTATATTGAAGAACTGATTCAGGACGGGAGCCTGACTCCGTTCCCTACCATTCAAAATACCGAACGCCCAGACGCATTGGCCGGAGGGGTGCTTGAAGGACAAGTTGGCATTTTGATTGACGGGACACCCTTTGCCTTGCTGGCCCCCTCAACCTTTTTTAGCTTCTTCCAGTCAAGCGAGGACTACTATCAACGCTTTGATATCTCTTCATTCCTTAGAATGATCCGATTCACATCCTTTTTCGTATCGATGATGCTGCCGGCACTATATATCGCCATAACTACATTCCATCAGGAAATGATCCCGACCACACTTCTGGTCAGCCTGGCCGCCCAACGCGAAGGCGTCCCCTTTCCTGCGCTAATTGAAGCGCTGATGATGGAATTAACCTTCGACGTGCTGCGTGAGGCAGGCGTTCGGATGCCGCGGGCCATCGGCCCCGCTATATCCATCGTCGGTGCGCTGGTGCTTGGACAAGCCGCCGTGCAGGCCGGGCTGGTCTCCGCTGCCATGGTCATTGTTGTATCGTTCACAGCAATTTGCAACCTGGTCATTCCGGCGCAGGTTATCGCCAACTCTATCCGGCTGATTCGCTTTCTAATGATGCTGATTGCGGGCGTCCTGGGGTTGTTTGGCATGATGTCCTTCCTGATCGTTTTGCTCATCCATATGGCCGGGCTGCGTTCCTTTGGCGTGCCGTATCTGTCGCCAGTTGCACCACTGACCTTCCGCTACTGGAAGGATATCTTCATTCGTGCTCCGCACTCCATGATGAAGATCAGGCCGCAAATTTTTGCTGCTCAAGAGGCGCGGAGACAAGCTTCACCAAGCAGCAAACATGCCAGCTCAAGCCATCATAAGCAACCGGAAAGGTGATTTGAATATGGACTCCAAAATTAGCTCGTGGAATGCAGTGCTTCTGGTCGTTAACTCCATTTTACCCACTGCCTTTATCATTCTGCCCCCGATCGTAGTGACCTACCTTGACCAGGATTCCCCTTGGTCTATCTTGTTTGCTTATGCCGTGGGAATTGGGATGACGGCAATGATTGGCGTTATCATCAAGCACAATAATGGCACTCCATTCCTTGAATGGGTCAGCACAGTCAGCTCTCCGGTTGTTTCTACCCTGTTGGGCCTGATCTTACTGCAGTATTACCTGGATGCTTCATCATCCGTCCTGCGGGAATTCATTAATTTTCTCAAAGATACCGTATTGTTTCATACACCGGTACTCTTGCTGATTGTTATCTCCCTTTTGATTACTGCCTACATGGTTCGTCAAGGGATTACTACGCTCAGTCAGGTCAATAGCTTGGTCTTTTTGCTGTACTTCATTGTTCTGCCGGTCTACTGGTTCGGGTTGAAGAATTACCTGGATATTCATCGACTGCTTCCCGTCTTTGAACATTCCTATCGGGAATTTCTCCTGGGCAGCATAACTCCGGTTACCTGGTTTTCCGAGGTTGCCATCCTGCTGTTTCTTGCCCCTTATTTGAAAGATCCCAAACACGCGGGGCGCATCGGCCGCAGAGCTCTGCTCATTATTACCATACTATTGACGATTAACCTGAGTGAGATGCTGATGATTTTTGGGTCTAACTATGTAAAAGCCTCTTCCTACCCAGGCTTTATCTCAATTAGCGTCGTCCATATCGGCAACTTTCTCGAAAATCTTGATATTTTTTTCATTGCCTACTGGATGCTCTCGATCTATTTTAAACTGGGCATCTTCCTGTTTGTCACTCTGGAATGCTTCAAGCAAACATTTCGCGTTAAAGAAATTGAACCCTATCTCGTTGGAATTCTAATGGTGATCTGTGCAGAATGTCTATACACCTGGAAGGATCCCTCCAAGCTGACTGCCTTAAATGCGCAGGGACGTTTTCCCATCATGATGCTGGTCAACCTGCTCCTGCCCACCCTTATTTATCTGTATAGTTTAATAGCCAGCAAAATGAAAACTAAAAGAAAGGAAACCCCATCATGATAAAGCAAACTTGGGCACGCGGCCGAAAAGTCCTGTACCTGGGTTTAAGCCTATGTCTGACAGCAACGACATTAAGCGGCTGCTGGGATGATCGTGAGCTTGATGATTTAGGCATTGTCTCGGGAACGGCATATGATTGGGAGGACGAGGAATGGCGTATCACCTATCAGATTATTAATCCCAGCTCCACAAGCAGCATGGGCGGGACCAATGGAGGCTCGGCGATCTCCCCGCCTTTTCTTACCTTTACCGAACGGGGATCAACGCTCACGGAAGCGGTGGCACGCAGCAATCTTAGAAGCACAAGGCAGCTCTTCTTCTCCCATTCACGTATTTCTATCATTAATCTCAAAACGGTGGATCAAGGTTTGCCTGCTCTGCTGGATCTGTTCTTGCGCAAGCCAAATGGAAATGAAACCTTGTTTGTCTTCTTGAGTGAACGGCAGGCCAGTGATGTGCTGGAGCAGCTGATGCAAGTTACGAAAAATCCGGGGATGGGCATTCAGCTGATGATTCAGCAAGAGAGCAGACTGTCCTCCTATTATCCCGGAACGCGCATGTTCGAATTGACCGTGGCCCTGTCCTCCGATTCCCATTGTGCTACAGTCCCGGAGATCAAGCTGACGAAGCCCGAAGTCATGGACAAAGTCGAGGAAACCCAGGTTACGGATTTACCTAGTCGTATCTCCTTGGGTCGGCTAGGTGTGCTGAAGAAAGACCGCTTTGTCGGCTGGCTGAATACGGAAGAGGCATTTGGCCTGACCTTCCTGCGCAACCGAATTAATGCTGCCAGCATTCCGTTCTCCTCTGACCCCAAGAAGGAGAAGAAGGACTCCACCTTTTCATTGCTGGAATCCAAAACCGTGGTCAAGCCCGTTTGGGAAAATGATCATTTTGTCATGCATGTTCACATTAAGGGAGAAGGAATGTTGTTGGAAACGGGAGGGAAGGTTAATTTGAGCAAAGACAACGAATTAACTCAGTTGGAAAATAACATTGAAGGAGAAGTGCTCGAATACATTCAATCTGCATGGCGTGCCGTGCAGAAGCTTAATGCCGATGCCACAGAATTTGCTTCGCTGATTCATTCCAAGTATCCGAAGCGCTGGAAGCAAATTCAGGCGGACGACAGTTGGGATCAGGTGTTTAAGGAAATAGAAATCCGCCCCTCGGTTACCATAGATATCAACCGTTTCGGCTTAAGCAGCAAATCTTACAAATCGGTGGAACAGAATTGAGGATTCGCCATGTTGATTTGGATTATCGTCATTGACGCTGCCCTGCTGCTATGGGGATTTCAAAAAATCAAAGGTAAGCGGCGGCTGTTAAAGTGGTTGCTATATACCGTCTTGATTGCCTGGAGCACTTACCTGCACGTGTGTAACAGCATCGGAGTCCCGCATATCAGCTTGTCCACACCTTACTTGATTGTGTTCCAACCCCTTGGACAAGCAATTTTCCGTTGGTTAGGAGGATAAACTTTGGTGAAAGAACATCAGGAGAGGATTAGCTCTGTTCAAATCTTTTTTATGGTCATTTTCTTTGAAATCGGCAGCACTCCCCTATTCCTGTTGGGCGGTAAGGCCAAGCAGGATTCCTGGATCGCCATGTCGATCGGAGCGCTGGCCGGCTTCCTGCTTCTACTGGTGTTCCTCTGGATTCAGCAGCGTTCCCCTCGTTCAAGCTGGATGAACATATTGCAGCATGGGTTCGGGCGTATTGCAGGCACTGCGGTTGGCGCACTCTACTGCCTCTACTTTGCCTACGAATCCATGCGTAATGTGCGTGATCTGGGAGAACTCACCAAGCTGGCGGTGTTGCCGCATACTCCTATGTACCTCACCATGCTTATTTTTGTCAGCATCGGTGGATATGCCATTTCCAAGGGCGCAGAGGTCGTGTTCAATCTGCCTGAGCTGCTGCTCCCATTTGTAATGCTGTCCTATGCTGTACTGATCGCTTTGTTGCTGACATTTGGCAACGTTGATTTCACCAATTTACAGCCTGTACTGGAGCAAGGCTTTCTTCCTGTCGTTCAGGTTGCGCTGCCGGACATCGTTTCCTTCCCTTTCGGGCAAATGCTCGTCTTCCTGATGATATGGCCTTTGTGGAATCAACGCGGAGTCCCTGTCAAAAGCACGCTGCTTGGCTATTTTGTCGTCAGCCTGTTTTTGATCTTCATGAACGTGCTGAATATGGCCATTCTTGGGCCAGCCATAGCCACAACAAGCCAATTTCCCTTCCTGAAGTCGGCCCGCACACTATCGCATTTTCTGTTCATCGAGCGGCTGGATTTGATTGTGACCAGTTTGCTATTCTACGGACTGCTCATGAAAATGACCTTGTTTTTCTTTTGCGCTGTTCGTGGCATGGCTCAGCTTACTCAGCGCTCGGACAAGCTTTGGGTAATTCCATTCGCCTTGCTCATTTATGCCGCCTCTTTTATAGAAAGGGGTTATGTGCAGCACTTCGCCATTGGCCTGGGCCCCAGCCTGAAGGTGGTCACGGTGTTCCAGATCGCCATTCCTTTGCTGATTCTACCCATTCTGCTGATCCGCAGGCGTATACGATGACAGACCGGATTCCCCACAGCATCATTTTCATTTCCCGGTAAATAATATCCGGACTCTGCCCTGAAATCCGCTGCAAATTTTCGGTGAAACAACTGATATCGGCAGCAATCCCATCCTCTTTCTCTTCTGAGCGCTCTCGCCCCTTCGGGATATCATTCCTGCCTTTCTTTTCTTCCTATTATCACCCGATACGAGCTTCGTATGCATGAATGAGCCTAGCAACACACATAGTCCCGCCCTCTCCCGAGCGGGACTATTCTGTCTAATGATAGTGTCAAAAGCTACAAGACGGTGGACGTTCCCCCGTCAATATTAACCGCGGTTCCTGTAACATAGGAGGCGGCAGCCGATACTAGAAAAGTGATGACCCGCGCGGCTTCCTCTGCGTCGCCAATACGACCCAGCGGAATACCATGGCGCGGATCGGCTGCGAACTGCTCCCAAGTGAGCTGCGGAGCAACCTTCTGCCATCTCCGCTCGATTTGAGCACTGCGAATTAAGCCAATGCAGACAGCATTCACGCGAATGTGATCGCGGGCCAAATCCTTGCTCATCGCTTTGGTCAAAGCCAGACCGGCCGAGCGGCTGACAGAGGTAGGCAGCGAGGAAGCACCTGGCGTTTTCCCACCGATGGCGGTCACGTTCAGGATGGATCCCCCGCCAGCCTTCCGCATATGCGGAATTGCCGCCCGGGCAAAATGAATTCCGCCGAACAGCTTAAGCTCCAGATCAGCAGTCCAGTCTGCCGTATCAAGCTGATCAAAGGGCTGGGCAGCGGAAGTGCCTGCATTGTTCACCAAAATATCAATACCACCGAATTCTCCGGCTGCCTGTTCGACAGCACGCACTGCCTCCGCTTCCTGTGAAACATCGGCCGTGATGATCAACGGCGCTATGCCCGTCTTCTGCTGGATAAGATCAGCCGCCTCTTGCAATGGCCCTTCATTCCGGGCCACAATAGCAACCCGGGCCCCTTCCTGGGCCAGCAGCAATGCCGTAGCCCGGCCAATCCCCTGGCTTCCCCCGGTAATGATGGCTCGCTTGCCACTCAAGCCTAAATCCATTCTCCACTCCTCCTTAGAGAGGTAATTTATCTACACTTGAACCCGCTTTATCCCCTTGCCTTCAGGTAAGCAGCTTTGTAATCCGCAGCCTTGCGGGCAATAAGCGAGAAGTTTTGCTGTTTAACCGCTTCGTTGGTCAGATCGGACCCGATCCCCACAGCAACGGCGCCCGCCGCAATCCATTCACCAAGGTTATCAAGCGACACCCCGCCGGTAGGCATAATATTGGCTTGCGGCAAGGGTCCCTTGATCGCTTTGATCATGGATGGATGATACAGGTTGCCCGGGAACAGCTTTACGATGTCCGCACCAAGTTCAAGCGCCTCTTGAATCTCCTTGATGGTCATGCATCCAGGCATCACTGGTACGCGATATCGGTTGCACAAAGCAACCGTCTCCGGATTCAACGATGGACCTACCACAAAGGTAGCTCCGCTCAGTATCGCAGCCCTGGCCGTTTCAGGATCGAGCACAGTCCCTACGCCGATGATAGCATAAGCCGACTCTTCTTTAGCATCCCAGGCATACTTTCGCGACAATTTCTCAATGGCTTGCAAGGCAAACGGCGTCGTCATCGTTAACTCAATAACCTTGATTCCGCCGGCAATCGCTTGCTCCGCCATCAACACAATTTCTTCGGGAGAGTTACCGCGCAATACCGCAACAACGCCTTCCTCCATCATTTTCTGAACAAGCTGCAGCTTCTTCATCTGGCATTCCTCTTTTCCTAATGAAATATATGTAACCCTATTCCTGATGAATGAATAGCACGTCATTTCTGTCTTCTATTATAAGTATTTTTTATTTCCATGTCAGTGTGCAAAGCACTTGCCAAATACACTAAAAGAGATTAATATGAACCCATATAAACAAAATAAACAAAAACGAACATAAAGAGGAGGTTTTTCGTATGGAACGGCGTTATGCTTCCCATCCGAATGAAGTCAAGGCATTTGAAACTGAGCGTTTGCGTGAAGAGTTCCTTGTTCCCAAGCTGTTCACTCCAAACCGTCTGGAACTGGTGCTGACTCATGAGGATCGCTTTATTATCGGTGGAGCCGCACCGGTTGACCAGGAAGTCAAGCTGGAGACAGACTTGAAGGAGCTGGGAGTATCCTTTTTTCTTGAACGGCGCGAACTTGGCGCCATCAATGTAGGCGGCCCTGGACTGGTTGCGGTTGACAGTAAGGAATACGAACTGAACCCTAAGGATTGCCTGTATGTCGGTCAAGGCTCGAAGGAAGTGATCTTCAAGAGCAAGGATGCCGCGAATCCGGCCAGATTCTACCTGAATTCCGCTCCAGCACATCAAGCCTTTCCAACCGCCATCACCACGCTGAATGATGCAGAATCCGGCGCTCTAGGCTCTATTCAGAACTCCAACGAGCGGACGATTCATCGCTTCATTCATGAGACGGGAATCCAGAGCGCACAACTGGTTATGGGCATGACCCAGCTCAAGACCGGCAACATGTGGAACACGATGCCTGCCCATGTTCATCCACGTCGTATGGAGGCCTATATGTACTTTGACCTGCCGGAAGATGCCGTTGTATTCCATCTGATGGGTGAGCCGGGAGAGACGCGCCATATCGTCATGCGCAATGAACAGGCCGTGATTTCTCCGAGTTGGTCGATTCATAGCGGAGTGGGTACCAGCAATTATACTTTCATCTGGGGAATGGCCGGGGATAATAAGGCTTATGCGGACATGGACAGCGTTGCAATGAAGGATTTAAAATAAAGGCATTACCTGATGGAAGAGTGAAAAAGATATGAGCCAAATTCGACGGCACGAGAAAATTATGGAGGTTCTGCTAACCCGCAAGGAAGTTACGGTAGCGGAATTAAGCGATCAACTAGGCGTCACTGGCAAGACCATTCGCGAGGATCTGGCCAAGCTGGAGGAGCAGGGCTTGCTGATGCGGGTGCATGGAGGCGCTATACTTGCCCAGAGCGACCAGTACGGCATTCTGCCCTCCAGGGAACCGCTAGCCAAGCATGCCGAAGAGAAGAAAGAAATTGCCCGGAAAGCGCTTCTTCATATTCAAGCCGGAGATATCATAGCCCTGGATGGAGGCAGCACTACGCTGGAGATTGCCCGGCGCCTGGATAACAGTCCACTTACCGTGGTCACCAATGACGTCTACATTATCAGCGAGTTGGCCGCCAAGGACCAGATCAGGCTGGTCGTACCGGGCGGATACCGGGTGCGCAATATGCTGGCTGGTCCCGAGTCCGCCGCCTATATCCGGCAACTTAATATCCGGAAGGCGTTTGTCTCAGCCACAGGCATTCATCCCGAACACGGCTTGTCCATCTATACCGGGGACCTGATTGCCTTCAAGCGGGCCTTGATCGAGACCTCCCGCGAGGTGATCGCTGTCATGAACCACCAGAAATTTGGCCAGACAGCGTTGCGCACCTTCGCCCGGCTAGATGAAGTGACACGCATTATTGCGGATCAAGGCCTAACTGCCGAAACAGCTCGATTATACGCGAACTCCAATGTTGCCATCGAATAGGAATCCATGCGGAAGACATGAACTTATCATTTGAAACGGAGAGTGTACGCCAATGAAACTGTTTGACCTGTCGGGAAAAACAGCTCTCGTTACGGGAGCTGCAAGCGGACTCGGACAAGGCATTGCCATTGGGCTTGCCGAAGCCGGTGCCCATGTTGTAAATGTTTCGCTGGGCAGTAGTGCGGATACAGTAAGTAAAGTGGAAGGCTTGGGGCGTAAATCCACTGAGATTATTGCCGATTTGAGCAACCATGACCAGCTTCAATCCATCTTTGATGAAGCCCTTCAATTGACCGGACAGATTGACATTCTGGTGAATAATGCGGGAATTATCCGCCGGGCTCCAGCGAAGGACCATCCGGAGAAGGACTGGTTCGATGTCATTAACCTCAACTTGAATACCGTATTTCTATTATCGCAGATCGCTGGACATCATATGATTGAACGTGGCAGTGGCAAGATCATCAATATCTGTTCCATGCTATCGTATCAAGGCGGCATCAACGTTCCGGGCTATACCGCCAGCAAGCATGGCGTCGCCGGGTTGACCAAAGCCTTCGCCAACGAATGGGCCAGCCTTGGACTTCAAATCAACGCGATTGCGCCAGGCTACATGTCGACTGACAATACCGCACAAATTCGCGCGGATGAGAATCGGAAAAATTCCATTACCGATCGCATCCCCGCAGAGCGTTGGGGAACTCCCGAGGATCTCAAAGGACCTGCGGTATTCCTGGCTTCCCCAGCCGCCGATTACCTGAACGGTCATATCCTCTGCGTGGACGGCGGCTGGATGGCACGGTAGGTCTTATAATATATTTATGATCATAATTTAAATGAAAGGTCAAAAAGTCAGGTTTTCAGCACCAAGAAGGTTGGATGAAGCTAGGGACTGAGAAGCGGAACGTACTTTGGGTACGTGAGCATCGCCAATGTTTCTGCAAGAAACATACTACGAAAGCCTATGCTTAGCCCGGCCGAATTCAAGATTCGACGTCGAGTTCACTTCCGGAAGCCGCTTCGTGATTAAAAGATGACTTTTTGACAACCTTTTAAACAGATATGACTTGCAGGCAGCTCCGTATCTCATCGACGGCAGCTGCCTGTCTCCATTCTCTGCGGTATCCCAGACAAGCGCAGATCATCTCCGTCTGCTGATGAACCTGCCGCTTCCGATAATGCACATGCCCCATCACAGCATAGCGAACATCGTACTTTTCATACAACTGCGTGTATTCCGTGCTTCCCAGGAAGGCGTTGAAATATTCCCAGCGCGGATTCGGCATCGGCACCTTGAAGAAGGGATGTCCCAGCATATGAGTGACCAAAATGATCTGTTTCCCCTGGTATTTGATTAATTCCTGCTCCAGGGTGTTGTAGAAATAACGATGCATCTCCGCGTTGCTTCTTCCCCATTTTACGTAGATACTGTCCTGCCACGTGCGCTCGCCCAGCTTCATTTCCTCAAAATCAGCAACACCATATTTAGGCTCTCCCATCGTATAATCATACCATCCGGTATTGCCGATAACAGCCCATTGCTCATTCAACGAATAGGAACGTTCGCTTAAACAACCGGAATACGCTTGATAAGCTTTATAAATCTCCCATGTATCCGTAATGCCATTCTCCTTGCTCCAGTAATCATGATTCCCGGGCACGAACAATACCGGAATACCGCTTGCCTCGCCCAATTGCTCAAGAACCTTCAAGCTAAGATGCATATCGTTGGAAATATCTCCCGCAATTATCAATTGACTCAAGTCCCGCTCCTTCACCACCTGCAATAGCGCTTGCTCTATCGAAAGATCCCCTTGTTGTTCATTCAAATCAACGTGAAGATCTGATATGACTCCGATGTTCATCCTGTTCCTCTCCTTCTCTTTTGGTCATATTCCTTCATATAAGTGGCAACTCACCAGATTCCCCTCCGTATACGGAACTAGCTGAGGCTGATCCTGCCGACATCTCTCCATGGCGAAGGGGCAACGTGGATGAAAGGCGCAACCCTTGGGAGGATCGATCGGACTGGGCAGGTCGCCTTGCAGCAAAATCCGTTCCCCCGTTGCCGGCTTCACCCGAGGAATCGCGGAGAACAAGGCTCGCGTATAAGGATGCAGCGGTTCATGGCTTCCTTGCTTCACATCCATGATCTCCACCATCTTCCCGAGATACATGACCCCGATGCGGTCGCTCATATACTGCACGACATTCAGGTCGTGGGAGATGAATAAATACGTCAGCCCATACCGCTGCTGCAGTTCCTTCAGCAGATTAAGAATCTGCGATTGAATGGAAACGTCAAGAGCGGATACGGCCTCATCGATCACGATAAATTTAGGATTTAATACAAGAGCTGCCGCAATGCCCACCCGTTGTCTTTGCCCACCGCTCAGCTCATGGGGATACCGCTTCAGATAGCTTTCATCCAACCCTACCTGCTCCAAGGTGGAGACAACGATCCGTTGTCTCTCCTCCCTGTTGCCGATTTTGTGAATGACAAGGGGCTCCTCCAAAATCCAGCCAACCTGCTTCTTGGGATTTAATGAAGCATAAGGGTCCTGAAATACAATTTGCAGCTCCCGACGCAATGCTCGCATGCCTTGCCGATCCAACCCGCCGATATCGGTGCCCTGATAACGGATGTTGCCTTCTGTCCGCTCCAGCAGGCGGACCAGCATTTGCCCCGTTGTGGACTTGCCACAGCCGCTTTCCCCGACTAAACCAAAGGTCTCCCCTGCAGCGATCGTGAACGACACCTGATCCACGGCCTTCACATATCGCTGACTTTCCCATAAGCCTTGCCGGGGAACCGGATAGTATTTGACGAGTCCTTCCACCTCAACCAATGCCGTACTCATAGCCCTACCTCCGTCTTCATGCTCGTGGCTGCTTCTCCATATAAGTGACAGCGAACAAAATGCTTGGCCGTTGGCTCCGTAACCGAAGGAATCTCTGCAGTGCAAATGGGCTCCGCATGTGGACATCGCCCAGCGAACGGGCAGCCCCCCCCACGCTCGGCGAGTGCGGGCACACGCCCGGGAATGGTATGGAGCGGTTGGTCCTTATGTCCAATATCGGGGATGGATTTCAGCAAGCCTACGGTATAAGGGTGCTTTGGATCATGCAATAATTCTTCCACCGGAGCTTCTTCCACCACATAGCCGGCATACATCACCATCACCCGGTCGCTGATCTCGCGAATGACGCCCAAGTCATGGGAAATAAACAGCATGGCCGCCCCGGTCTCCTCCTTCATATCCCGCAGCAGGCTAAGAATCTGGGCCTGAATAGTCACATCCAGCGCCGTTGTAGGTTCGTCGGCAATCAGCAATCGGGGGCTGCAAATGAGTGCCATTGCGATCATGACCCGCTGGCGCATTCCGCCCGACAATTGGTGGGGATATTCGCGGAATAGCTGCTCCGCACGCGGCAGGCCAACTCGCTTCATCATATCCACGGCAAGCTGACGAGCTTCCTTACGGGAGATTTTCAAGTGATTCAATGCCGTCTCTGCAATTTGCTTTCCTACTGGGACCAGCGGGTTCAGTGCTGTCATAGGGTCCTGGAAGATCATGGCCGCCTGCTTGCCCCGCACGCCGCACCATTCCTCTGCACTCAAGCCATACAGGCTTGTCCCTGCCAGCCTGATCTCGCCTTTGGTTACCTTGGCCCCTCCGGGCAGTAATCCCATCACCGACAGCGAAGTTAAGCTTTTTCCACAACCGGATTCTCCGACGATCCCCAGCACCTCCCCTTCACGCAAGGCAAAGGAAATACTTTGCAGTGCCGGATATGAGGTGCTTCCACCAGAGAAGGCCACCTCAAGCTCCTTTACCTCCAATAGTGCCGTTCCCATCGCTTTTCCCCCCTAGCCCTTCTTGTTGTAGAGATCTCGAATGCCGTCGCCCAGCAAATTAAAGCCCAGAACCATAGCCGTCAGCACCACCCCGGTCAAAATGACATACCATGGCGCATTGATAATGAACGGCTGTGCTTCACTCAGCATCCGTCCCCAGCTCGGGTCCGGCGGCTGAACGCCAAGGCCCAGATA
Source organism: Paenibacillus sanguinis 2301083 = DSM 16941 (assembly GCF_000374825.1). Classification (GTDB taxonomy): domain Bacteria; phylum Bacillota; class Bacilli; order Paenibacillales; family Paenibacillaceae; genus Fontibacillus; species Fontibacillus sanguinis. Next base: position 95,363 of record NZ_KB895384.1, on the reverse strand, counting down.
GCTAAGCCCAGCCTCTGCCAGCACCGAGCCGGAAAAGCCCAGCGAAGCTGCGACGATCAAGGGCGAGACCATGTTCGGGAGAATATGACGAAGGATAATTCGCCATGGCCCTGCGCCTTTTGCGATGGAGGCCTTCACAAAATCAAATTCCTTGTATTGGATGAAGCCGCTCCGCGCAATCCGTGAGAAGGACGGAATACTCATCAAGCCCAATGCCAATATCGTGTTATTCAGCCCGGGGCCAAATACCGAGACTAGCATAATAGCTAGCAAAATGCCCGGAAAAGCCTGCATGGCGTCGATAATCCGCATAATCACTTCGTCCAGCCATCCGCCAAAATAACCCGCCATCGCCCCGATGATCAGCCCGCAACTCAAGCCGATAGAAACAGAGGATACGCCGATAAGAAACGCCGTTTGTGCTCCCTCCATAATCCGGCTGAAAATATCCCGGCCAAAATTGTCTGTCCCCCACAAATGACTGGCTTGCGGCGGGGCCAGCCTCATCGCCGTATTCATTTCATTAGGCTCGTATGGCGTATAGAATAGCCCTGTCAGCATAAAGAGCAGCAACAAAACGACCAGTATGCCGCCAATGACCAGCGGTTTGCTGCGAAGCCAATATTTAACGTTCATGATGGTTTCTCACCTTTTCAGTCGAATACGGGGATCAATCGCTTTGTATAACAAATCGACGACAAAGTTAATCCCGACTACCAAAATAGCAATATATAATACCAAGGTTTGCACCAGGGGCAAATCACGTGTACCAATGGAGGTAATTAGCAAATTGCCGAGTCCAGGCAAGGCAAATACATTTTCCACAACAATGCTCCCTCCAAGGGTATCGGTAATAATTAGACCAATGATGGTCACCACCGGAATCAATGCGTTGCGCAAAATGTGATGGTACATAATGCCCTTCTCCCTCAGCCCCTTGCTTCTGGCTGTCCGCACATAGTCCATACGGCTTTGATCCAGTAAAGTATTACGCAAATATCTCGTTACAACGGCAATTCCGGGGATGGCTAAGGCCAGGGACGGCAGGAACAGCGAACGCAATGCACCTGCCGGGTCCTCACTCCACGGAACGTAGCCGTACGTAGGGAACAAGCGAAAAGTAACCGAGAAGACCAGAATCAGGATAAAAGCGAGCCAAAAAGACGGCATGGCTACCCCCAACTGAGTGAAAGCCGACAACCATACAGCCGGCCACTTCCCGTCACTTCTGGCGACCAGGGTTCCCAGGGGAATACCTATCGCCAGAGTTAGGGTCAGAGATAATAAGGCCAGCGAAACGGTAACCGGCACCCGCTCCGCCAAAATGTCCGCAACCGGTCGTTGGTAGCGCAGGGATTGGCCCAGGTCGCCTACGGCCGCATTCTTGATCCATGTCATGTACCGCTCAGCTACCGGTCGATCAAGACCCATCGTTTGACGCAGTGACGCCAACTGATGCGGATCGGCATCCACGCCCAGAATAATCTGGGCCGGATCGCCGGGGAGAACCTGAAATACGAGAAAAGTGATGATTGATACGAGCAGCACGGTAGCAGCCAGCGTAATCAGCTTCCGGATATAGAATCTCAAGATGCATGTCCCCTATTCTATTTTTCCGTATAATACATGGCCGCAAAATCATACTTTTGCACCGGATACATTTTGAAGCCTTGCAGACTCTTCTTCATGGCCACATTGCGGCTTGGGTCCATAATAAATACAGCTACGGCCTGTTCTGTCAATAGCTTCTGGGCCTGCTTGTAGAGATCGGCCCGCGCTGTCTCATCCAGCTCCGTACGAGCTTGCTCAATCAAAGCGTCAAATTCGCTGTTGCTGAATTTGTAGAAATTTTTGGCATAGCTGGATTCATAACGCCCCAGCACCTCATGAGGGTCCAGCTTGCCCGTCAAGCCGATAATCGTTGCTTCATACTTGGCATTGTTGTAGACATCCTCCAGCCAACTGCTCCATTCAATCTGCTTGAGCGTGGCACGAATACCCACTTGCTTGAGCTGTTCGCTGATAACCTGAGCCGTATCCACATGGGTCTGATAGTTGGAAGGCACCGTGATCGTCAGATCAAATCCATCCTCATAGCCGGCTTCCTTCAGCAATGCCTTGGCCTGCTCCACATTCGGCGCGTAACGGTTCTCCAGCCCTTCCTGATAGTACATCTTCATCGCAGGGCTCATGTTCGAGCCTAGAGGTGTACCGTTGCCATCAGCTACCGTTTGAATAATGACATCCTTATCGATGGCAAAATTGATGGCCTGGCGGACTTTAACATCATCCAGCGGCTTCACCGAGTTGTTCAACGCCATCAGCTGCACCATGTTTTGCGGACCGGACACAATCGTATAGCCTTCTCCCAACTGCAAGGCGCCTTGCGCACTTACCCCCGGAACCATATCCAGATCCCCGGCTTGTAGCGCCAGCACCGAAGAATTGGCATCCGGCATGATTTTAAACTCTACTCGGTCCAGCTTGGGGGCCCGCTCCTTGTCATAGAAGTCGGCGTTCTTCTCCAGCACCAGCTGTTGCCCAGGCTGATACTCTACGAATTTGAACGGCCCTGCTCCGACCGGCTTCTCGCTTTGCTTGTCATAGTCTTTCGGCACGATGGCTGCGATGTTTGCCGCCAGGAAGGCCGCATCCTGGCCTTTGAGCGTAACGATCACTGTATGCTCATCCGGCGTCTCAATCTTGTCCACACCGGAGAACTTGGACGAAAGCGGCTCCTGTCCATCCAGTCCCGCCAGCTTGGCGTAGGAATAATAGACATCCTCCGAGGTCAAGTCAGAACCATCATGAAACACGACCCCTTGCTTCAATTTGAAAGTATACGTCAGGCCATCCTCCGACACTTCATAGGACTCGGCAATCGCCGGCACCAGTTCCCCGTTCTCCCCCGCTTCAAACAAACCGTCGAACACATTATCCATCATGGAATTCGTGTCCGTAGCCGCCGACAGATAGGGGTCCAGATTATCGGGCTCCGTGGAGATGGATACTCTGACCGTTCCACCCTCCTTGATCATCGTCGGCTCCGTGCCTGCCGCAGCTCCGGTGTTCTCCGGCTGATTCCCTGCCGGTGCGGGCTGAGCATTGCCTCCGCACCCCGTAACGAGAACTGCTAATAACGTGACTGCCGACAAGCCTACGCCCCATTTTTGCTTCCATTTCATGATGAACTGCTCCTCTCCTGATCCAATATATTTTTGTTTATATGTTCTTACGATCACTGTTGCTCATGGATTTCTCTTATTTATTAAATTATTATGAGGTAGAAATCCTTTCCCAAAGGCGAACAAGCTTAGGCTTCCGATGCAGCTTTCTTGCAAAAAGCTTTGAGCTTCTTCAGAATCATTTTTCTCGCTTGCTTGTTATGCCTATCCCTCAGTCTCAACTAATAATTTTGATCGCTATAAGCTCCACTTCAACCCGGAATGGGCCAATTCGATAGGGCCCTCATAATAGCGCCCGGCTTCTAGCTTAAGTTGCTGATGCTCTCCGTAATGCGGAAGATGCGTGAGAATCAAATGGCCTGCGCCTGCCAGGCGAGCTACCTCTCCCGCTTCTCCGGCAGTAAGATGTCCTGACATCATGCCTTTCTGTACCTCGTAGAAGCTGCTCTCCAAAACGAGCAAATCAGCGCCTGATGCAAACTCGATAAAGCTTTGGCAGAAGCCTGTATCTCCCGAATAGACAATCGACGTCCCCTCCGGGGATGTCGCCTTAATGGCGCAGCAGGGAACCTCATGAATGGTCTCCTGGAATGTAAACATGACTTCTCCTACCTTCACCGTTTGCCTCGTATCAATGAGATGTACCCGGATATATTCGGGATAAGCAAATTGCAAGCCTTCCAGATCTTCACTGTACACGTAGACATCCAGCGGCCTGGTACGCTTACCAATCTGCGTCAAGACCAACGTGGCAAACTCCAGCGCATAGGCATCGGCAAAATGGTCAGCATGCGTATGAGTGATAAAAACAGCATCCAATTGCTCCAACCCGACTTCGTTTTGCAGCCGTGATAGAACACCACTGCCACAGTCCAGCAGCACCGCACACTCCTTATGCCTCAGCAAGTAGCCTGAAGTAGCTTCATTTCTAGCGGGAAATGCTCCCCAATAACCGATTACCGTAAGCTCCATGCGATTCCTTCCCTTACTGTTGTCGTTGAATTCTACTTTGATTTGTGCATCCATTCAAAGCTATCCTGGAATTCCTTGAACATGGATTCCATCCGTTCCAGATTGCCCCGCACCCGATCTCTCTCCAGGTAGGACACCTCATTAATGATGGCATTGACGACGGATAAAGAGGCCGTATAGGAATCAAGAAAGCCTGTAGACTTGCATTCCGCCAGCAATACCAGGTCAGCAAGCTTGGCAAAGGGAGACAACCCGGAATCGGTAAGCACAATCAATTGTGCCTGCTGCTCCTTGGCTAATCTGGACAGCTTCAAGGTTCTGGAACAATACCTTGGAAATCCGCAAGCAAATACAACATCTCCCGGTTTAATGTACGGTGCGTATTCCGCAACACCCCCTTGTGGAATCAACTCGCAGTTGCCCAGCATGTATTTCATCACAAAACTGAAAAAGGCCGTAACAGACAAGCCCATTCTCCAACCAACCACCCAGATCCGATCCGCCTGTAACAGCAACCGGGCCGCATCATGAATCTGTCCTTGCTTCACCTGCAGCATCGTTTGGCGAATATTTTCCGCTTCCTGCGCAAAATGCTTTTCCAGCCAGGATTCCTCCTGCCGATTCGTGGTTTGAATGAAATTTTGAACAGCCCGCCGGTCCCGAATTACTAACTGTCTTAAATCCTGATGCATCTCGGAAAAACTCGAATATGCCAGCGCTTGAGCCAAACGGTGTACCGTAGCTTCGCTAACTCCCGATTTCTCGGCAATCCGCTGCGCCGATTGCAGTGCCGCCTCCCGCAAATTACTCTGAATGTAGTGGGCAACCTTCTTCTGACTTAAGCTCAAATGGTCAAACTGCTCACGAATACGCTCTTCAATTCTCGACATGACTCGGTCCCCCGACTCCAGATTCGGACAGCTCCTCCCGCTTTGCCGGATGTCCCAAATAAGCGGGAAGCTCATGAACCCCGGATATGACCTGTCCATAGCTCAATTCTTCAATCCCTCGTTTGCCGTAAGGATTAATCAACAGGCAGCTCATCCCGACCTGACTGGAGCCAATATAGTCGTCATAATAATTGTCGCCCACATAAAGGGACTCCTCAGCCGTAACGCCAGCCTTTTGTAAAGCATGGACAAATATGGCTGGATCGGGCTTCTCCAGTTCCAACTCTGAGGAGATCACAATGACGTCCAGCTCTTCGTCGAGTTGATTGCGCCGCAGGACATCACGGGCAGTGTTGTTCCAATTGGAGATCAGGCCAATACCGTAACCAAGCTCTTTCAGATACCGCAGCGTTGGCTTGCTGTAGGGAAAGGCGCGCCAGCCTGTGGCTCGCTCCTTCAGCATCGTACGATGGATTTCCAACACTTCTTCGATGGGCAAGCTTAATTGCAAATAATAATTGAGCACGCCGATATACCAGGGCATATATGATCTGCTGTCCTTGCCCAAGACTCCCTGGAATTCTCGCATAAATAGCTTGTCCGCCAAATGATAGGCAAGTGTAATCTCGTTTAGCGTTTTTGTTACGCCAAGCCCCTGCAAGGTTTGCAGGTAGACCTCCTCACGGTTCGTCTTCACCAGGGTGTAGCCAAGATCAAACCACACATATCGAATCATAGATGCCTCCACTCTTTCTCATGTAGCCTTTCCTTCATACACTACATAAATGTTTGTTTTCCTTCATTCATGACTCCATCTTAGAATGAAAGTATTTGCTCGAAATCAATTCAAATGATGACTTTCGTAAATGTCCTTGTTGGAAAAATTTATTATTAAAGAGCTTGTTATGCTTTTTCTTGAGTTCAACTGATTTCAACTGATATAGTTTTGTTATACTGTAATCAGAGCTTGTACTTTGACTTGTACAGATCATCCATGAAGGGAGTTTGCAGCATGACTCAAGCGAGAAAGGCAACACCTGAACCTGTATACTGGGCTCTTCTTGCCGATGAAGGCGGTCCTCTGCACATCGCCGCCACGCGGAAGGGCCTCGCCTATGTTGGCTCACCTCATCAGCCACTATCGGTTATGGAGGACTGGGCATCCCGCCGTTTTCCCGGCTCCCCGCTCGAGCACAACGAGGATGCTCTGGCACCTTATATCAGCGAATTAGCAGCGTATTTGCAAGGCGAGCAAAGTTCATTCACTGTACCCTGTGATGTAAGAGGCACACCGTTCCAGCTTGCCGTCTGGCAAGCCTTGCGTGCCATCCCTTACGGACAAACCCGATCCTACGCCGACATTGCAGAAGGGATCGGCAAGCCGGCCGCAGTTCGCGCCGTCGGAACCGCTATTGGCGCTAACCCGGTTCTCATGGCCATTCCATGCCATCGGGTCATCGGCAAGAATGGGTCGCTCACTGGCTACCGCGGTGGGCTGGAGATGAAGAAGCGATTGCTTGAACTAGAACAAAACGGCTGCTTTCCGAAGTAAATTCTGAAAGCAGCCGTTTATTTTTATTACCTATCGTACAAATTCAAAATCATATTTTCAGCATTGGATGGTTATTCTGGTCATTTACCGTTCCACATGCCCTTTTCCGGATAACAGTTGCTCAATCTCCACCCCGCTTGGCAGTCCTTCCCAATCGCCCACCGCCTGAATGACCTGTGAGCCAATGAGATTGCCAAGACGCACTGCTTCCTCCATACTGTAGCCGCGGACTACGCCAGCCAGAAATCCGGCGCAAAAGCCGTCTCCTGCCCCCACCGTATCAATCACCTGATCCACCTTGAAATAAGGTACGGCAATGAGTTCATCCTTCTCCAGAACATAGGTGCAATCCTCTCCGCCTTTGATGATACTGATCCCTGGAAGCTCCTTTAGCTTGCCCGTGATAGTGTCCATGGCATCAATCTGATACAACAGCTTTAATTCATCTAGTCCAGGCAGGAAATAATCCGCTTGTTGCGCAAGTGGCAGCAACACCTGGCGTGCTTCCTCCAGATTCCACAGCTTCAAACGAAGATTGGGATCAAAGCTAACCTTAACCCCATTCCGCTTGGCCATGGCTACCGCCGCATGGACCGTTTCAATACAAGAAGCGCTTAGCGCCGGTGTAATCCCCGTGAGATGCAGCACCTTGGCACTAGCAATATACGCCTCATCCAGATGCTCGGGCCGCATGAAGCTGGCCGCAGATAGCTTGCGGTAATAATACACCGAGCTTTTTCCCGCGACATTTTCGCGAACCATTAGACCTGTAGGAGCCTCATCCGTTAATTGTACGCGAGATACATCGACCCCTTCACCGCGGATCGCTTTAATAATGCGGCGGCCGAAGGGGTCATTTCCCAAACGCCCACACCATCCGGAAGCCTGTCCAAGACGCGCCAGCCCAATAGCCACATTCGATTCTGCTCCGCCAATGGAAGGAGATAGGTTGCTGGCATATTCCAGCCCTTTTCCCCCTTCGGCAATAAGCAAAGCCATACTTTCCCCAAAGGTTACCACATCAAGAATTCCCTTGTCCTGCTGCTTGCTTCCACTCATCTTATCCATTTCACCTTCCCCTAATATTCGGTACACGCGCCATTCATGTTCAAATGCATATATATGTATTTCTCTTAACCGCTTACATTTTCCTTTTTTCGCAATAAAATATTAGTCGAATTTATGATTAAGTGTAGCCACGCAAAATTTTTGGCAAAAATTCTCACGATATTTGGCAAAAATTGCGTCCACAGAAGGGATTAATCATTATTAAATCGAAGTAAGTAATACCAAATCTAGGGAGCGTAGGGAGCGTTTAAATATGGGAAATAGGTTTGTGAAGTTTTTGAGTACCTGGCCCGGTATGATCTTAGGAGGTATAGTTGTTGCTGCGATCGTAATAGCAAACGGGGTTATATCAGGTCATGTAACTATTAATTGGCCCTTATAAAAAACCCCCGGATCGGCTCCGAGGGCATAAAAAATACACCTATTTGGCGTCTGACTCCTGCGATGATTCTGGTAGCGGAACATCCTCAAAGGTTCCGTCTGCGAGTCTACGCTTGCCTAAATAAGACGAGTCGAATGAGTCAACCTCGAAGATGTTTTCGGCATCAGGTACGACTTGACTATCACTGATTGCACACACGATTCCGCTGTTACTAACTTGGATATATGGCATTTATTTAACCCACCTTTTTAGTTGTATTCAATAATTTCAAAGTAAACCTCTACGCTTAAAGAACCAGAGCCGTTTACGTTTAGCGACTCTCCGAGCCACAACCTAACTCTAGTCGCGTCAAACAAGTAGACTCCTGGATGCGTGCGTCCCGGAGTTGGACTGTAGATTGATGATGTATCTGAATAACGTGCAAAACCATATAGGCGGTAACTTGTTACGTTGACTGATGTTTTACTGGGATCAACTTGCGGTATCGTTAAATAAATTTGTGACTCTCTATCAGGGTCACCATTTTCAAATCTAACCGCATATCTCGTTACTTTTTTCACTCCACCACCCCATGTCTGCCAGGCTGTCCATGTCCCGGCTCGTAATTGTCTCCAATACGTAACTCCCGTATTAAAATTCGTTGCCCTCTGAAACCGCCAAGCTCCAGGGTTAGCAGAATGTACGATATTCTCGACATAATGCCAATCTGTACTTGGGGCATTAGCCATGCTGGACCCATCGTAAAAACCGTTTTCTGTGATGCTATTCAGATTGTTGGTAGACCGCGTAGCCCTCGGCACGCTTGCATTATTGGCCGCATTCGCTGCGTCATACGCCGCCTTGACTGCACTAGGCGTAGCAGCCTGGTTGGTGGCGGTGCTGGTGGTGGATGTGTTGAGCTGCACCACCCCGCGCGCCTGGGTCGTCGCTGAAGGCAAGTCGGACGCTGTATGGCTATGCACCTTGGGCGCGGCTGCGGTGTCGGTGTACGCCTTGGCGTTACCCTCTGCTGCATTCCAGGCGGCACGTTCCGCTGCCGTGATATGTGCCACCGTATCCCCAATATGATCCTGAAAATCCTCGTCTGCTACGACCCCGTTTTCGGCGGGGTTTTCTTTGATGCTGTCGATCTGGCTTTGCAGATCAAGGTCGTTATCATAAAGCGTGTCAATCGGAACGTTAAGGACATCCGCATGGCCTTGATCCGTGATCACAAATCGTCTAGGCGGTTGTATTGCCATCTTCGTAGCGCCCCCTTAATAAATGTCGTCTATCTCGAAAATGAATTCCATGTCGCCATCCTTGAGCTTATCGCCCATGGTGCGGAGGGCCGTGAACTTACCAATCTCATCCACCAGGGCCAGCTCATTGATGATCTGCCCGGATAGCTCATTTTCGGCTAATGGGCAGCGGTAGCGGATTGTAGCTGGTTCGATGAACTCATAGCTATCAATGTCCTTACGGAGCAATTCATTACGCAGCGTTTCCTCCGTACCGTCCACTGGCAAAGGGTTCCCTCCTGAATCAACACCGCCATTACCAAAGGCCATTTGCACTACCTTGGTCAAGCTGCCGCCTTCTGCCCGCGCTCGGGCCACCTGGGCGCGGGCGTAGGCCGTTGTAACCGTCAATACCTGATCTGCCATGTGTGTACCTCCTATATAGTTATGATGGTCTCCGTAGCACTCAAGAGCCGCGATCCGTCCAGCGGAACCGATCCATCCAGCAGCCAATAGTTGTGACGCTGACGGATAATGGCATCCTGTCTGATCTCATTAAGCTGCTTACTCCGGAGTAGAATCTGGTTGTTAAAGCGGGGGCGGTTGCCTGCCCAGCCTGACAGGGATGGGTGGCCGTTAAGCTGCTCCACGCCGTCAAGGTACCAAGGATAGCCGCCGAAAAAGTTCACACGCGACCGAAGTCTCAGTCTTGTCTTAATCTTGTACTGGTGATGAAAGTCGAATCTGATTCCATAGTTCGGCTTGGAACGTGCTGGCTTAAGCTTCATAACCTCGGCATTGATAACAGATAGGCTATTCACTCCTGGGGGAGTCTTGCTGCCAAGATAAACGATGAATTCAGCCCAGCGCGCCGGATCATACAGATAGTAAGGTTCGATGTAGGACTGGTCGTATCCCAAAGCCTTCAGGGCAACCAGGATACCGTTTTTTGTTCCGGCCTGTTCGGCTATGACGTTCTTCATCATCAGCCGCATCCGATAGCTCTCAAGATCTTCTCCCTTAAGCCGTGGCATATCTCTCTCACGTCCATGCTCATCAAGTAGCAGCTCACTGGCCGATATGAGCATGGACTCCTCGCGGACTCGGAATATGTCCTGCTTGGAACGGTCGAACAGCTTGCCAATCACCTTGAAAAAGATATAGAACTGATTGCCTTTTTTGATCACCTTCTTGAGGGGGCCAAACAGCAGATAGAACATGTAATCGGAAAACTTCTCAAACATGGCCGCTACCCCCTCAGAATGGTGATGCTGACGGCTCCCAGCACGATCACCTTGTTATTGTCCAGGGCAACGTCCTGCGGTGGATCAGTGACCTTGACATTCTTACTGATGCTAATTCCGGAGCGGATCGCATAGATGATGTCCGCATGGTTAAGCACGTTCAAGTCCCGGCCTTTTTTAATCCGGAGCAGTTCGGTCAAAATTGCAATCGCTTTGGTCTCAAGTCCATCCTCCGAAGCATCCACTGGAATCCAGATCGTAACGGCAATGTCCTGCTCCACGGTGTCAGATGCTTTGACTAGGACGTTATCATCTGGCCCTTTGATGGAGTCTGCCGCCTCTTGAACTTGGGCAAGCAGCCCCTCTGAAGGGGTGCCTGCCGTCCCTGTAACAATGATATCGATCGTCCCCTGGCCGCGCGGGTGCATGTCATCCACTCGGACGAACAGCACGCCGGGAATTGCTTCACAGACTGACTTATATTTTGCGGCGGTAGGCATCGCGGAAAGCTCAGCCCAACTGTTCATCGTCCTTTCTCGCAAGCTCTCGATCTCTTCCAGATCGCTGCCTTCGCGGGTAATCCAGCCGGACTCATTCGTGATAGAGTCAATGCCCTCTATATGAGTCAGTGACCGCTTAATCTGGCCGATAGGCACATTGTAGGCAGAGCCTTCCGCTTCAGCTTCAACCAGCACCCGAAATGAGAGGGCATCCGCTGGCATGGTCTGATTCTCCAACACAAGGTAGCGCAGTTCCTCGCCCAAGAGGTCGGGCTCCGTTTTAAACATATCGCCCTTGGCGATCTGTACGGCTTCTCCCGCTGTGGAGCGGAGTAGGGTTACATATCCGCGCGTTTTGACAGGCTGCTTCCGGAGCTTGGAGAAGTCCGCTGCCTTAATCTCTAGCCAATCCCCGGAAGCGTGACCGATGAACATATTATTCAGCACTGTCCGAAGTAAGTTAACCAGGTCAATCCGGATCTGAATTGCAATCATCAAGAGCGTGTAGAAGATGCCCCCTGAAGCGTAATTCGTAATGGCGAACCCTTCAGACTCTAGTTCCTCCTGAAGCTCGTTCTTCAGTTCCTCGCGATCTGGCAGCGGGAGGATCTGATCCAGCAGTTTGTCATCAATCATCTTGCAATCACCTCAACTTGTACCCGGTCTAGCTCAATGTCGAGCTGGTACGGAGTATCGCTACCATAGAACCGAAAGGACACACAGACCGAAATCCTGTCCTCATTGAATCTAGCCAGCGCGTCAATCGTATCCGGATCGATCTCTGACCGCCGCGACAGTTTGACCTGTACCCGCTGCGCGATCTCTGCCCTGGTCAGCTCATCGTCCTGCGTCTGAAGGAAGTCCAGCAATGACCAACCCCAGCTCTCGTCATAGAACAGTTCGCCCTCTTGGCTCATTGCCTCTAGCCGGATATCTTGCAAGAAGCAATCCATACCTGAGATCAGCAACGCATCACCGCCCGTAGCCTGGGCAATCTGCCAATTAGCATCGAGCAGGATGTCCGTGTCATTTAGTCCTGCCATCAACTCACCACCTTGCCGACGATGTACAGATCAAGTTGGCCGTACATCAGCAACACGGCCACCGTGTCACCAACCTCAAATATCTGCTCCGATTTGACGTTCGGAATCTCCGGATAACGTGCGTCAATAACGCCGTTATCGTCAAGTATTTTGAGATTGTACTCTCCGGCAGCCTTCGTTATTTTTGCACGGACAGCGGCAGGGTAGAGCAGATGAGGGTAATCCGTTTCAATCTGCTTCTTAACAGCCGTGTTAATCATTTGAGCTAACGACATATTCCCACCGCCTAAAAATAAATTCTTGTCCGAATAAATCCGGATACCTCAGTTGTGAACACAACCTTATGAACAACGAACTCACCGGATATATTGGGATGATCAACCATGATCTTATGACCGTGCCTGATCCACGGGGCAGATATGGTCACTAGCTCCCATAGGCCGCCCTGGCGTTCAAGCTGAATGATGTTCTCTGCATACTTAAATTCATATACCTTGTCCTGCTCTGGCTGCTCTCCCCAGTAGAAGATCCCGGCTGAGAAAAAGAAAGGCTCCCGGATCTGCCATACCGTATGAATTGTTTCGATCACCGATATGACATTCTTCTGGACGATGGGGATAGTCGATCGTTTCGGGTAAACCTTTGAAGAAATTCTTATATCACTTACCCCGGCCTTAGACAAACAGTATCTCAGGATCTCTTGCGGTGTTGCCTGGAGGAAGGTGTTCGTGATCATGGTGTCTTCCAGCAGGATCATAGCATCCTTCAGTAGGATTTCATTCTGGCTGCCGCCTGTATTATAAGGGCTTACCACGTAGCCCTGAAACACTTCCTCAAACTGTCCGTCATAGCCCAGTTCAATCAGTGCCTTGTCCATCTTGGCCGTGCTGATCTTGTCCTGGAACTGTTCTGTAAATCGCACTTTGCCCCAATCAAAGTAAGAGTCAGCAGAAGAATACACTTCAACTTCGACTCCTTCAGACAGATCATAGCTGCCAAGCTGAACATTCAATTCCGGGTAGAACAAATCTTCTTCATCCATGCCGTTCCCCCTTACACTGGCATCCGAAGGATACCGTTTTTGTATACGGATGTGTTTTTATTGTCGACAGCTGCCGTTTTTGAGGTCTTGTTAGATGTCTTGGGAGCAGTCCCTCGGTTACCATCAGACAAGTATCTACTGAAATCCTCGGTAAGTTTGATTGAGGATGATGATTTAGAAGCGGATTTCTTAGCTGTGGCTTTACCGCTGGATTTTGATGCCGTGATCCTGCTTGCAGCGTATTGCCAAAGTTCGATCATAACCGTTATTTCCGACTTCTTATTCTGCTCTCTTGTGGTCAAGCTCTTCAATATCACCTTGTTCACACCGCGCACAGAGGAATGGGTGCTAACAAAGTCATGTACTATTGGTTTGGCTTGACCAGGCTTTTGAAACAGCCGTTGGATCGTCTCCAACCTGCGAAGTTTGGTCATGTTCGGGCTATCCTCCAGCGCGATCTCCAGCGTGATCTTGGCGTCCTCATACCCGGTTGCTTGCTTAGGCTTTGTTGTCTTTCCCTTGACTTCCTGTTCTTCTACCTTTGCTTCGCCCTTGATTTCCATACTCCGGAACAGGCCGGGGAGCACAACGCCTCCGACCTTAACGCCTGTGTCATCGATATAGATCATGTTGTCCTCCTATCCAGCCGGGGCCGGAGTTGCCCCGTTACTGTTGGTGTAATCTTCGATTTCTTTTAACAGTTTGAAGAGGGCAGGGAGATCCTTCAGCTTGGAAATATCTACACTGATGTTGAGCGTTTCTATCATCGTGCCATTTTCCCGCTCCTGCATAAGAGTGCTGCTGTCCGATCGTTCGGACATTACTTCTCGTAGACTAATCGAATTCACTTCGCTGCCCCGATCCATGCCCATCTGACCAAAGGCTTTGTCGGCCATCTCAGCAGGAATGTCCTGGCTTTGTTCCATCCCGGTACCAATTGTCTCGAACACCCGGCGACCGGACAGCGTGAGCTGCGAGAGCGGCCCTTCGTGCGCATCCGAAAACGGTAGCAGCTCTCGCACTTTGGCAAGTCCTTTTTTGATGGTTTCAGCAGGCGCATTGATCACGCTCTTGATTCCATCCGTAAAGGTTGAGACTACCTTTGTTCCCGACTCTCTAAACCAGGTCAATGCTGCCGTAATAGTATCCTTTGCCCGTTGAATGCCGCCTGTAAAGATCGTTACGACTCCGTTCCAGAGATCTGCAAAAAACTGTTTAATAGTTCCCCAATTGTTGATGATCAGCATAGGGATGCCGATGAATGGGAAGAACCCTGCTATTGCAACCTGGAGCCAGAGAGGCATTCCCGCAAAGAGGTTCTTCACCCAATTGAAGCCTGCCACAATGCCATTGACAAAGGAATTCCAAGTCTTTTGCAACCAGGCTACTACGGTGTCCCAATTACGCCATAACAGGATGATTGCCGCAACCAGGGCGACAATACCGATGACGATCCATGTCACCGGGTTAGCGAGTAGGGCAGCGTTGAATGACCAGACCGATGCTATCAGCCCCGGTAGCGCACGTAATGTGCTTATAGCCCCTCTGCCCATAGCCCTTAAGCCATCCCCGGCATATAAAGCCCTGAGATACATTGTTTCAAGCAAGCTCGTGCTTGCCAACATTGCGACCCTAAACCCTGTAAAAATTCCAATGGTCTTCGTTATTATTAATCCAATGCCGCCAATGGTAGCTACAAGGGTACCAGCAACTGCTAACAATGTTCCGATTGAAAGAACAGTCAGGACGATGTATTTTGTGAGTTGTTGATTTTTGCTGATCCAATCGCTTACCTTGCCGACGACTTGTTCCCCTTTGTCTAGAAAAGCATTGAATGTGGGAAGCAACATATTTCCGACTTCTTCAGTGACATTATGAATCCGTTGTTGAAGCCGCTCGTATCGTTCTGGTTCTGTCGCATTTATAGCCTCCGCCATTTCACGAGTGACTGCTGTGCCTTGTCCCATTGCATCATACAAGTTGAGGATATTGCCCTGTAAACTATCCGTTTTAGAGTACAACAGGTCAATCAATGCAACAGCTTCAACCGTGCCAAACGCCTTCTGTATTTCTTGCTTCTCCATTGCGTCAATGGTCTCGCCATATTTGCCATTAAGCGTCTCTAGTATTTCAGGCATGGAAAGCAACTGATTGTTTGAGTCCATGAAACTGAGTTTTAGCTGCTTACCAGCGTTAGCAGCAGATTTCACAAAGGCGTTATATTTTGTCCCCGCCTCTGACCCGGACATTGTCGCCATGAGCTGCCCAAGAACAGCGAGCTGCTCTTCCATTGGCACGCTGGCTGAGGTAGCCGATGCACCAAGTGATTGGATGGCAGCAGCCAATTCCGGGCCGGATGCTTTGAAGACGAGAATTGCCTGTGCGAGACCAGCAGACATCATACCGCCAAACTCCATATCAGACAGATCATCATAATAATCTTTATAAATTCCGTAACCTGTTGCGAAGAGGGATGTCATCTGTTCCGCAGTTGCCCCTGTGGCCTTTGCAGTCAGCGCAGCGATATCTGTGAAACCAGCTACGCCTTCGTCCGTAAGACTATCTATACCGCCTTTAATATCGACCGCAGCCCGGAGAAATTCAGCCTTTGTTGTACCAGCCCACTCATCAGAAAAATCTCTTGCCGCTGTCTCCAGCGTAGCAAAATCTTCAACACCCATAGCGGCTAATTCGCCCAAAGCCCGGCGAGTTTCTAATGTTGCCTCTACTGGAGCAAGTGCCGCATCGGTAATTTGGGCGCCGATCCCAGCCATTACTAACCCGGTCTTCGTCATCCCAGCAAAGCTCTGATTGAGCTTATCAATACGACTGACAGAATCATCTACAGTGGAATTTATTCGGGCCATGGGGCCAGTCATCTGATCAATCATCCCCACGATCACGGATAGCCTAAACACTGCGTCAAGACTCACAATGTAGTCACCCCCTTGCATTTGTGATATATTGGAAAAAGAGATACATAGAGGAGGCGCAAAACAATGGTTGGACTTTTATTTGCATTCAAGGTTCTGGTGTTCGCTCTTTGTGCAGGTGCCATCATTGCAGTTCTTATCTTCGTGCCGCTGGCCATATACGTCACCCCATATACACTCTGGGTAGGCTTTCAAAACAACGCCGGAAAACACCTTGATAAGAAAAAAGAGAAGAACTGGAAAGCTGCAAAGAATGCAACTAAGTTATATGCCAGTTGGATTACCCGAAAGAAGCCGTCCTTTTAACAGGGCGGCTTTATTCTTTATCTAGCGCCCGCACAATAGCCTTTGCCATAACGATTTCCTCTACCTCTTGAATATAGCGAGCCTGGGCCAAGGCCTTAATGAACTCGTCTATAACCATCTGCCCCGGATCAACCTTTAGCAGAGCAGGAGGCACAAACCTGTGAATCTCCAGAATTCCGGATTCTATTATATTGGCTCGTACCTCCTGAAGGGCTCTCTCTAAAGTTGCTTTAAATTTACGTCCTTACTCAGCCCAAGCATGGTCAGCAGCTTTTCACCGATTGCAAGGGAGAGGGCCGGATACTCTTCCAAATCCGCTTCAAGCTTAGCAGCTTGCTCTTCCACTATGTTATCTAGGATGAAATTCCTCAGGGCTTTAGTAGGGCTCTGGGATGTGTTTTTAACATAGCGGTCATAGCTTGCCGCAGCGGGTCGTTTGAACACGTAATCCAAATTCACCGTAGTATCGTCATCGGGCTCCAGCGTGGCCTTTACTTGATACACCTTGCCATACTTCACCTTGTAATCATCCAACTTGGTTGCTACTGCTTTTTCGCTCATGATTTTCGCCTCCGTAATTTGTCAAATATATTGAGATTAACGAGTTACAACGGCTTAACGCCGTCCCGATCAACGCCATTCACAATCAAAAAATCAAGATCCACCTTCAGCGATTTGTCGCCCTGGGCATTTTTGTGTGAAGCCTTCGTGAAGGTGATCGTATTTAAGACATCCGTCCGTGTACGACTATTGCCATCTGCATAGCTGACAACGATCTTTGGGATCACGAGCTTGTACAGACCCACGCCTTGAGCCTTGCAGTAGGCAATCAGATCATCGTAATCATCCCGCAAGAGGGACAGCTTACCCTCCGACTTATAGTTACCTTCGCCGTATCCGCGCGGACGTTGGCCCCTACCGTAAACCACTTCTTTTTCGAGTTCATC
The DNA here is from genome assembly GCF_000374825.1 of Paenibacillus sanguinis 2301083 = DSM 16941. Lineage (GTDB taxonomy): Bacteria > Bacillota > Bacilli > Paenibacillales > Paenibacillaceae > Fontibacillus > Fontibacillus sanguinis. The sequence goes on along the minus strand of NZ_KB895384.1, from coordinate 78,079 downwards.
ATCGTAGGAGATTTCCTGTGCTTCCAGCTGCAGGCCTGGCATCGTGATGTTAATGTCTCCCCAGTCATACGCTTTGCCGTTAATGACGCTCATGTTATGCACCCCCTACAAATGGATTTTCCATTCCAAGATCGATGACAATTTCCCGGACATAACCGACTGGCACAAAACGAATGATGACCTGAAGAGTTTCGCTAACCAGGATGTCCTGGTCTGGTGGAACCTCGATTCGCCCCGAAGAAATTTCTTTGGTTCTGGCCATCACGTCGACTGGCGTTTCAATAAATTTCGCAATCGTTTCCAGGCTGCCTTGGACATCCGACATATCGACTTGCGCCTGAAGCTGCTTAAGAGCTTCCTTCCGGGTTTCCCGGATCAGCTTGTTCTTAATCCGGACATTCTCGGCATAGCGGTAATCCGATCCGTCCGGGCACATCATTCTAGCGTTGGTTACGTAGTAGCCTTCAAGGCCTTCGTACTGCCGGAAGGTAAGGTATTTCTCATCGTCAAGGAGGCCGATGTAATCCTCAATTCCTACCGGAAGTAGTTCCGACATTTTGTATTCGTCAACACTGAAAGTTTTCGTCTCGCCGATCGACTGCTGCGGGGCAGCCTTGGCATACCAACCGCAGACGATCGCGGCGTTATTGATTTGCATCGTCCGACCGTCCATTTTGGTATACCTGCTCCAGGCCGAAACGATTTGGACATCCGTATGTTTGAAGCCTTTACGCTCGTCAATCAACCGTTGAGCGTAAGCATCGATACTCTCACTGGGTTCCGGGCGCGGAGCTTCTAAGACTGCCCAAATCGGCTTCTTGTATGTTTCGTGTAGCGTTGTAATTTCCGCAGCTACCGCAAACCAAAGGGCGCGGGTAGATTCTCCGACGATGTGAACAAATTCAAAGGCCAGTGTGCTATTCCTTAATTTAGTCAAGGCGTCGAGCACATCTTGATTAGACATTTGCGGAGCCTCCGATTTGACTGTGAACATATCGCCAACTTTGAACGAATTCTCCGGTTCGGATGAATCCTCCGTAAATTTGAACGTTAGCCCCGTGTCAGGGATCGCCAACTCACCATTCAGCGGAAGCGTGACTTCATCCCCAAAAGAATATCCGCCATCAACCGAATACTTTAAAGCAGCTGCATTAAGTCCTCCACTTTCCGTAATCTGAACAATGATTTCATAAGCATTTCCAGGCTTACCTTCCACCGTGGCCGACCCGGTTCCGGTACCGACCTTTTTGACCGCTCCGATGGTACCATCTACGGAGGCCGCAATCGGTACGCAATAAATTTTTCCAGCGCCACTTTCCACGCTATCCATGACTGCATCGGCCAAAGGGGAGAGACCGAGTAGTTGCTTGATTTTAGCCGCGCTCATATTGCCGGTGATGATGATCGGCGAGTTGGCCGTAACCGAAGAGACTCCGATCTTCAAATGAACCCCTATCCCGGCATCGGGACGGATGCCTAGACCGCCGTCGGTGACGGTCGTTTTAACATCTCTAAGCATCTTTCTTCACCTTCTTTCCGCTGATCGGATTGCCGCAGAAGCGTTTCACAGCTTCTTCAAATTTGGCTTCAGTCACCTGGCGACCAGGCTTCCAACGTTCGGCAGCCGTCATCCCTTGGTAAATAGAATCCGGCACATTCAGCCGCCGCTTCAGTTCGCTAATCTCTTCCAGCTTTGGGGCGGGGCCTTGTGATATGGATGGTGCCTTGTTATTTGCTGCCATTTCAGACCTCCTGTTCTATGCTTCGCACTTCATATTCGCTAACTTGGGCGAAGTCGGTGTCGCGGTAGATGCCGCCCAGGAACTTCACCTGAAGTTGTACTGCTATTTGTGCCTTTAGGATACTGTCGTCCTTGTCTACCCAGTCCGCATCTGTCGGCAGGATCTCCGTGTAATTCCCGTCAATGACGATGCCAGCATCCAAGCCAGCCATGAAATTACCAAATATCTCCGAAGCCTGAAGATAATCTTTGCCTCCAACGACGACCAGGAAGGACAGCTCCCGATCGAACAGTTTGCGCCGCTTGTGCTTATTGCCCGCAGCAGACTGATAAACTTTCTTGCTGTGCGACCGGACAAAGGTATCCCCATCCGGAATAACCGCCCCAACTAGCGGATCTGAGAACTGCTTCAGATCCTTGAGCGATGTACAAACTTTGGTTTTAATACCCGCATCCTTCAAGTGCTGGATCAAGTAATCTCTGCATTCTGCAATCATGTTCATTCCTCCAGCAGATCTTCCAGCGTACCCTTGATTTCAAGCATGTCGGTCTCGTTAATACCCAAAAATGGCCGCGCTGGAATCTTAATATTGACTTTGACCTGGCGCTTGCGAATCCACTGATTCCCGATCTTGAAGACAAGTCCTTTACTGGTCTTGGCCCGGATCGTCATCGCCCGACCTTTCTCGCCAAATTGATGTGTTCTGGCGTAAATCTTGTTTGTCCCTACGGCAAATCCATCCATGGATGCTTTGGATTTGATGGAGTTGCGAAGGCCCGCACTATCTACCAAGGTTCTGCCGCCTTCGCGATCAGCTCGAATCGATTTGGGCCACGCCTTGCCGTCCGGATCTTTGCCTTCCTTGAATCTCTCACGTGTGGAGGTCTTCAGGGATTCTGCAAGAGCCAAGTTAACGCCCCGAATATCAACCTCTTGGAGCTGCTTCAATCGCCGCATGAGCCGCTGGACATCGCCCTCTAAACGAATGCTGTACATTACATGCCTCTCATGCTGTCACGGCTAAATCGTCTTGGGCTGGAGTGTACGGCAAACCCGGTACTTGCTTTGCGGGAATTGTCGTCAGCTCCACCAGCGCCGATATCTACTGTTCCTTTAGCGACTAACTCCAGAAAGCGTATAGCAGCCTGGTAGCGATTGAGATAATTCTTCTCCCGGTCTGACTCATCAATGCCGGAGCGGGAGAAGAGATTGTATACAGCAATATCTTTGGCAAACTTATTAACCACCTTGGGAATGCTTCGGAGAGGAACCGGGTATCTTTTTGCCAGATACCCGTCAATCTCGCCGCAAGCATCCTCAATGGCGCTATCAATGAGCGGTGTGATTTGCGCTTCGCGCTCTGCTGGATCGTCCGTATAGTCGCCGCCAATTATCGTACCAATAGCATCATCCTTGATGGCCGCGCGAACCTCATCTGTGGTGCAGTACATTTCAAATCACCCTTTCAAGGTGCTTGGCACTAGGCTTCTTCACCTGTGCTGCCAAAGGCCATTTGCCAGAAGCCATAACCGGCATTACTACGGCCATCGATGCCATAGAGGAACTGTTTTTTCATGAACACGTTGGTGTCCGTTTCAGCCGTGAGTGATACGAACTTAGGCTCTTTTCTCTTTTGATAAATGAGCGGTTTGAGCGGGCGGTTCGTGCAAAGCAGATACCAAGCGTCATCAGCCCCAGCAAGTTCCGGAACAACGAGCAGTTCTGCTGTTCCTTTTAATGTGTTCGTCGTGCCGTCAATTAGATCGGCCATCAGAATCTTGCGGGCTTCGGCTTCGTTTTTGGGAGCTACGACCAACAGGTTCGGTACCAACTTTAGCGGCTTGCTTTTCTCGTCGGTGAGAGACATAATCCCGGTTCGGGCCGCGCTGTACGATTCTGGAGAAAGCTTCTTCGTCCCCTTGTTAGTGACCACCGTTTCACCTAGCTTGTGATTTGTGGCAAAGAAAGGTTTCTTGTCATAACACTTTTCTTTGAAACCATCACGGAGCAATCCGAACACAAGATCATCCGGATGTAAGGCGGCACTTTGGCCCATTTCTTCGATGATTGGGGCATAAATCCCGATGCTGTCATCCTCAATGTCGTTACGATCTACACCAACGGTCAATTCATGGTCTTTGTTCTTGATGGTATAGTCAGACGCTTCCAAGTTTTGAATCTCACGGTCGCCAATCCATTCCCGCATTTTGGGGAACTTCCCTAGCCACTTATAATTTTCTTCGCGGGTTGTGCTAGGAACGAAGGTAGCGACTTTCTCCCAGTTTGTTTTCGATTGATCAAAGGCTTTCTGGAATATCACTTTAAATCCGGTATAAATGCCCCGAAGAGCCTGCTGGTTTACGATCATATGAATCTATTCCTCCTTAATATTTGATAGATAATGGCTACAGAATTTCTACAATAACCTCTGAACCTTCAAAGCCCAGTACCTTACCCGCAATGCTGGTATCCGTAGCTGTGGCACTGACAGTCTCATCGTCCTCAATGTAACAGTCTTTCAGGACGTCCTTCTGAGTGATGGGGGCGGTGGATGAATTGCTATACACGAATACGCCGCGGGAGATCCTGACTGTCAATTCACCATCGGCTCCATTGGTATTGTCAGCTTCCTCTTCAGCTCGCCCGGCAGCCGTCAGATCTGGGGCCAGTGTTCCTGGAATGGCAAAACCATCCGCATTCAGAGCGACCAACGCTCCATCAAAAATCTTTGCTCCTGCCTGTACAGGGACAACAATCAATCTGCCTCCGGCAAACTCCGGAGTATTTCTACCTCTTGTCAACATGGCTGTTTGCTCCTTTCAGCAAAATCAATAATCAGATTAGTCGCCGTACTTCTCTACGTCTTCCTTGGATACACCCAGTTGCTTACACACGGCCAGCGTGGTTTCCGTGACTTCCGTTGTTTTCTCCTTGTTGTCCTCGATCCCCAACGTACCTACAGGCACAGATTGTGGAGCCTTCTCAACAAATTTGGCAAATCCCTGCGGATCTTTAAGCGCATAATCTTCAGCCCATTCTTTTTGAGCGGCTGAGATCTTGCCATCCTTCAGCGCCTTAGTAACAAGTCCATCTGAATCCATCTTGTCAAGGCGAGTCTTCAGCGCCTGGAACTCAGTGACAGGGACAAAATTAGTAGGGTTCTTCAGCGCCATGATGGCCGCCGCCACATCTTCCGTCTTCGCCTGTTCGTCAACGCCCAGGAGAGAGGTAATAGTTTTATTAGCAACCAGTTCTTCATCTGACTTCTTGTCCTCTTTCTCAGCAGCCTTCAGCAGCTCGCCAATCTTCTGAATTAATTGTTCTTCCGTGGCTTCCTCGCCTAAACCCAGCAAAGCAGCCAGCTTCTTCAGTAATTCCATGTGTTCATTTCCTCCTTCATCATCATCAAAATTTACGTGGAGCGAGTTAATAATAGGAAACATGCCGTCAATCGCTGGGGTGTTTGTCAGCGCCACCGAATGCAGGACGATGGCTTTCAGGTCTGACTTACGCACCATAACGACCGGGGAGAGATAGCGGTACTCTTTATTACGCAGATACTCCTGGGCTTTCGGAGTCCATTCCACTTTGGCGGCAATGGCATCCTCCTGGAGTATCAAGTCCTTAATCCAGCCGCCAGCCGGAGCCTGCACATCCTCTAGCGTCTGATGCTCATAGTCCACAACGATATCCAGGGCGCGGTCGATAAATTTGTTCTTGATAGACTGGAAGGACTCCTGATCGACAACAAAATCACCTTTTTGCGACTTGACCTTTCCCAATGGAAGAATCTTAATAACCTCGGGAATACCCTCAATCTCCATCGCCGCAGCGGAGCATAACAACCATTTTTTCAGGGGAACCACCTCCTTAACATGTCATTTGCCTTTCAGACCCCGTTATAACGCGTTATAACGGGGGTGATACGTCTTGCCGCGATATTCGTGTGTCAAAAGTTCAAGTCCCTTTAAACGGGCAGCCAGGGCCTAATTCTGTGATTTGCTTCTTTGGCGAGTTTCATAGGCTTTGCGCAACGTATCCGGGTACTTGCTGACATCCGGATTAAACGCCTCTTTAGCCGGATTCGTAGAGAAGTGCGGATCAGGAATCACGTTCGTGAATTGTCCGTTCACTTCCGCTGACACCGGGGCAGAGGTTTCCACCATTAATCCTCTCTCACGCACTTGCCGCTCGGATAACGTTGTGACCCCACAGCGGCAGCGAAACCCGTTCGGGGGATACCAGGTATCCCATATTGGATCATCTGCCCTGAACACCTTGCCATCCATAGCCAGATGGGAGGGACGTGTGCGGCTATCATTTACGGCATCGTATTGCCAGTAGGGCCGCAAGCGCAGGACAGTAGGATCTGTCATCTGCTTATAGTGGCCAACCTGGTAGGCCGTCTGAATATTTGTGCGGTATATGTTGTCAGCCTGGAAGTTCGTAATGCCTTCATAGCCCCGGCGCTGGAGGAAGTCATTCATGTTACTCCTGAACTGCTGCATCGTTTGACCTTCGTCAATCGCATTCAGCAGCTCATCCTGAAACCTCTTCAGCACCGTGATTTTGCTATATCCAGATACAGTAAATGCTTTATAGCGGTATTCATCAGCCAGCTTGTAAAACTCTTCTGGCTGCAAAGTCAGTTTGTCACCGAAGAACTCCAGAGCTTCCTGGAAGGTAAAGCCTCGCTCCGTCAGAAGTTCAAACAGATCATCGTCCATGTTCCTCAGCCCTCCCGATCAGGTCAGCGTAAAACATTGCCTTTGCCAGCAGCTCATCCAGATCCTCGGCGTTCATCTTGTCATATAGCGATTGGACAAACTCCTGATCCTCCAGCTTGGCCTTCATCTCTTCCAGGCTTCCGGCCTCGCCGACCATCTGCATGATTGGAGCAAAGACTTTTTCAAAGATTCCGTTGCCTTGCTGGATAGCTGCATCAGCCAGGCGGTCAATCTGCTGCTGTCCGCTCGGTTCTGTCACGCTCTTATTTGCAACCAGCGACGTTGTTGACATGGGCAAAGTTAGCGCCTGAGTGGGAGGAGCAGCAACCTCTTCGCCAGTTTCGGGCTTGGGAATACTAAACTTCTTATACAGATGGGAAGTAGGTACTTTAAGGCCAATCTCGCCGATTAACGTCTTGTAGATATCTGCCGTTTCCTTCAGGTCTCCCGCTTCCTCCGAATCGAACCGAAGCTGAGGAATCCGGCGATCCTCCCCAAAATTGAAATACACCAGGGGGCGAATCAGATCCCGGCGCAGGGTAGCCGCTAAGGCTTTACAGTCTGCAACGGTCAGATCATGGCGAACCTCGTTATGCGTCTTAGACTGAGCGAAGCTGCCGCCGCCAGAATCGGAGGTCAGTGTCTGCCCCAGTATGGCCTTGGACATCTGCTCATCACAGTACCGGGCCAGTGATTCGTAGACGTTGATCGACGTTGTTTTGCTCGACTCTTTAAATTCGATCTCTGTCCCGGTCGGGATGATCCCCGCTGCATCTGTGCCGATCTGAATTAGAGCTTGCATCAGAGCCAGCTTGTCATCCTCAGAGGCCGATGGATCATACTTGCCCAGCCTTAGCGGCATCCCGAAGACTTCGCAGAAACTAACCCAGTCCTTCAGGTCGTAGTTCTTGAACAGATACATCCAGGCTATGACCCGCAAGACCCCGGCGCGAGCTGGGTGTCCTGACCTGGCTTTATATCGGTGAACGACAAACTTGTTCGGAGGAAGCGGGATGCCGTTAGGCTGCTCCTTGGTGGTGACTTTGAATATGTCGTCATTGTCCCAAAGGAACCGCTTCGGATGCCGCCACTTGATATCCTCAATGACCGTGTGGCCGTCAACATATCCCCAGATAATCTCTGCTGTGGATATGCCTTTGCCAATCGCGTCCAGCAGATCCATGAAGACATCCTCGATATTCTCCAGCGCGTCGATCTGCTCTTTTACGAACTCTGCGATCTGTTTGTCCCGATCATCGTCAGAGAAGGGAATGATCTCAAAATCAAGGCCAGTCACAGCATTTTTGCGTGTTTGGAGCTGGCTAAAGAGATGAGGGTCTTTCTCTTCCATCTCCTCAAACAACTCCATCTGGCGCATAATGTCGCCAGCGTCAGCCTCCCGAAAGATTTGAGCCAGGCGAACTGGGGTTAGTCCGTTGCTGGGATAGGTCGAATATTTGTCATGTACCTGGGCGACCGCAATCTCCATCATTTCAGCCTTGCGTGCAGGAGCTGCTTGCTGAGGATTAGGCTGCCGCTTTCTGGATTTGTTTCTTGCCAATACGTTCACCCCTTTAATAGCTAGTATCCGCCACGCCGGAACTTCAGTGCCCGACTGATCACGGATTTGTAATCCACTTTGTTCGTGGTCTTGATGCTTAGCGCCAGCCTGACGGCCATTTCCAAACCGTCCGGGCCGTCATCATTGCGCCCCATAGGATACTCCTTAAGCTGCTGGAGCAAAGCCTTGTGCTTGCGCGAGAACTTCAGATAACGATTCTTGATCAGCGGCTGAAGGCTTTCAATCCGCATATGCTTGTTCTGTGTACTCTGGATCTCTTCGATGGGGAGATATTCCCCAGCTTCAGCAGACTTTTGCACCAGCACATCCTTGAAGTAATGCTGGAACTGTACAGTCTCGACTCCAAAGCGATATAAGGATTTCTTCAGATCACGCCGAAATCGCTTGGACATCTCAATAGCATCATCGATAATGACATCCGGATGCCGCTTCTCGATGGAGGCTTCCGTCACGTACATGTATCCTGTGCTGGTATCCTTGGCTATGACAATGATTGAACTGGTATCTGACTTTTTGTTCTTCCCAAGTGATGGGTCGTTCGCCCCGACTAAGAAAAAATGTGGAGCCGAAAAGTCAAGGTTAGGATCGTCATCGTAGAAGTCGAACCACTCTTCGTTAAATGTGCAGCTATCCGGATCAATAGGATCATTCTGGATCTCCGAATTAAACGAAGCATCGCCTTCAGACAGTTTGATGGTCATGAGATCGTAATAGCTGAGCTTGTCTTCCCAAAGGACTTGAGTACCTTCGAGCATCTCTTCCTCGTTCGTCTGAAAGAAAGCAAGAGCTTCCTCTTCACGGGCAGGGTTACTCAGATCGCCATAGATCACTGACCAGGCTTCCCAAAGTTGATCCGCTGTGGAGAAACTGATTACCCCACGATAGGTGACACACTTGTAGGATGGGTTCTTCAACACCTTAGAGAGCAGAGAATCATAGTGCAGGATCGTACCGATATACACGATATCCGTGTAGGTATCCCCAGCCTTGGAAACTGCTTTATAGAACCAGTTCTCCAGCTTGCGCCGCTGCTCTGGTGTATTGACATTCTCGTCATTCTCGATATCATCCAGGACAATCAGATCCGGACGCCAATTCCGATGACGACGACCACGAATCTTTTTCCCGCTGCCGATGGCCTCTACCTTGATGTCGGTGGAAGTCAGCAAGACGCTGCCTTTCCAGACCTTACCTTTCAGGCTGCCGAAGTCCTCCAATATAGCCGCATTGTCTTCCAGCTCTGTCTTGATGTCAGTCAAAAACCCCTCGGCCTGCTCTGAACTGTCCGAAATAATAATTGCATAATGCTTGTATTGATAGACGGTAGCATGTAGGGTGTCCTTGAAAGTGAAGCTAGTGGACTTGGCATGACCCCGTGGAGCTGCCGTTCCTCGCTTGCAGCCCTTGGCTCTGGAAATGGTCTTTCTGTCCGTAATGGGGTTCAGGCCCTTCATGACACCTTGCGTCCAGATCCGGTCAAGCTCCCCATGGAACTGAGGTGATTCCCTTACAAAGTAGTGGGGGAGGTAGGCCCGGCCAAAGTATTCCATATCAATGGCAGCCAGCTGCTGACGCAATCCCTTGGGGCCAGTAAGATCAGCACCTTGTTGATACTCCTGCCACAGCGATTGCCTATAGTCCGCATGTTCCTTGTTTCTGAGCGCATAGCGTTCAAATAGCTCGCGCTGATAATCCAGGCTTTGAATCTGCTCCTTCAGTTCATCGTCTTCATTGAGCTGCCGAAGGTATTCGTCCAGATTAATCATCGCTCATCATCTTTTCCTTGGCTTTTTGCAAGACCTCTTTGAGTTGAGCGGTCAGCGAAGCATCTGACTTAATGGCAGACATCAATTCCGACTCCATTCCCGTAAAGGCTAGTTCGATCTTCTTCTGCATGTCTTGCTTGACCTTATCTTTGTAAATCTTGCTACGAGATAGAGCGACCATTAACCGCCCGGCCTTATCCAAATCCATCTCGTCCCATTCCTCTTGAGCCTGGGCCATCTTGCGCGTCAGCTCACCCGCCATGATCTGCATGGCTCCCTCGGTATAGTCTGCATCTGGATTCTGCTTAATGAGTTCCACCAGGGCACGAGTCTGTTCCTGTGCTTCAAGTAGGCGTTGCGTCGATTTATCCAGCCGGAGAGCATAGCGGCCTACGGCTGATTTACTAATCGCATAGCCTTGACCGTCCAGATACTCGACAATCTCCCAGTAGGTGATCCTTGTATCGGCAAGCATGGCATTGACCTGGTCTTTGATATGTAGCGGCAGATCATCAATCAAGCAACGGGTACGGCGTTTAGCCATTAGAGCATCACTCCCGGATCGGCCGGAGTTGATCCCTCCAGCAAATCAATACCCTTGACGGTCAAGCGGATGACAGCATCCTGGGCGTAAGCGGTGTAGGAATTAATCCGATCATCTGTAAACTCGACATACTCTTTGCCAATCAGATAATTCAGGTGCTTTGAAATGTCCGGGCTTACGATGACCCCGTCATTAACCATCACGGATACAAGCTGACGACACAGCAGAGAATTGTTATGACCCTTGACCAAGGATCGCAGGATATAACCGCGAACGGCCTTGTTATGCTGCGCTCCGCGATATTCTTGTTCATCCAGTGCCATGCTGATTGCCTCCTTTCAACAGCACGTCATGGATCTTCTCCAGCTTGCTGTCAACGTTATTCATGGTGCGAATAAAGTCCTCCCTAGTGGTGTAAATAAAGGGGAGATCTGATTTGAGGTTTTCAAGCTTTTCCTCAAGATCATCCACACGCTCATCTGTTTTCTTAATTTGAGACTTCACTTCGGATAGTGTCATCTTCAGAAAAAAACCGATTGCACCAATCCCAAGCATGGTAGCGGTTTGTATGACCCATGAATAATCCATTAAGCCGCTCCTTTAAGCTCCAGTACCTTAGCTTCGATGGTATTTTTGATGTAGTTGTCCATGTCGCCCAAGGTCGTCGCCAGCACGGCCAAATACTCCGGTTCGAGTTGATCGACAATCTGATCGAAAGCATCTTGCGATAGCTTAATCAGTTGCTCACGGCTTGTGATGCCAGCTTTCACTGCCTCCCTGAGTTCTCGGGCCGTGGTCTGTTCAATAGCTTGAACCGTCTTGGTCGCAACATCATCAAGCCGATTGATAGCTGCAAGCGCCAAGGAACGTTGTTCTTCGTTGTCAATCTTCTGCGCCTCGGCTTTGAACTTGGCTACCCCTCGTTTGAGGTAGTACATGGAGTACGCGCAGAGCAGCGCCACAACTCCAAGCACAAGATTTGCAAGTATGTCATTAATGGTGTTTTGCATGATATCCCTCCTTTAGAAAATAAAAAAACCAGCACAGGCAAATTGCCTATACTGGTATCTTATCTTCATTATTCAGGACGGTATCGGGGAAGCACTTCTGTGATTTTTTCGGGGTTATTGGGGTTGTCGATGAAATCAAAAATACTCATTTGATCTTTATGATGACCCGGCCCACAGATTTCACGAATCCATTTTTCAGTCAGGTTGTACTTTTCGGCTAGATCAGCATGATTATACCCGTTGAACTCTTGTTTGATCTGCTGATCTCTGGCTGGCCGGAGAATGCTGTCTGCCTTTGGAATATAGATGGTGCTTCCTCCAAAAGCCTGTGCCAGCTTATACAGTGCCTTGACACCGATCAGTTCAGCGAAGTCCTGATACGCCGCTGGAATCATATCTATTTCCAGTTTCTCCACCCATTCCTCCATGGGGTTTAACACCTCCCATTATAGCAGGGACGGCCCGATAATCAACCAACCTTGAGACCAGATGCCTGACGCACGGCATCGGCCAGGCGGTTAAATTCATCTCGGGCGGCATCGAACTCCTGCACAACATACCAGCCAGCAGATAAGAAACGAATGATCTTTTCGGCATCTGACTGCTTAATATCCGTACCCCGGCGCAGCTCTTCAGCTAAGCGGTTGAACTCAAATTTTGCCTTTGCATCCACCTGAAGCAGCTCAACACTGTGCCATCCAGCGGATAAGAAACGAATGATCTTCTCGGCATCTTCCGAAGTTACCTTGTGCTGAGTAGTTGGCTTGTCCTGGACAGCGGTGTTCCACCAACCCTCATTTCCGTATGACAAGTTATAATCCACGGTCATTCCTTCAAATTGCTGACCATTCTTATATTGGTACACATCAGCTTGGTCGCTCTTTTTTCCCCGTGACCAGGCATAGGTTTGCCAAAAGTGTTCGGCAGCCCTCCGCTTTGCCATCTCTTCAATGACCGTATAAGACCCGTACACGCCGACCCTGTATCCCTTGATCTGCTTTGCTGTCTCCCGAAGGTACGCTTCAATTTTGTCATAGTCCTTTGAGCTTGCATCATAGTCCACTGCAAAATAAATGGCAGTACCCTTCGGCTGCTTAATCAGCAGTGCCTCCTGGTAAGCTTCTAATCCATCCACCGTACCAGCAGATGCTCCCCCAGCCGGGCGGGATGCCGTAGTTTCAAACACGCTAATGATTTGCATTCCTGCTGCCGTGATGGCTTCCGCTTCAGCGCGGTTCAGCCGCTTCCATTTCAGCCGGGGAGGTACCAAGTAACGAGCGGCAAATTTATAGCCGGCTGCTGCCAGCTTCTTCGCTCCAGTCGTGGTAATGGGAATAGCGCAATCGATTCCTTTTGTCATGTTATAATCTCCTTTTATTATCATCTAGCGATTGGAATATCGTACAGGTAACGTAGCGCCATAGCAGCCACTTGCTGCATCTTCAGCCGGGCCTTGAGTAAGTCATTGCCTTTAATTGCTTCCCATGCCTGGTCAACCTCCGACATCAGCACAGCGTATCCTTCATGTGCTGACGTGAGCGGGGCAGTACGGCCCATAGCCCGGCGTAACTCCAGCACTACATCTGTGGTGATGTCATCGATCTTCATGTCCATTGGACGGCGATCTTGGTTGCCTTCGGCCTTGCGATTATTTTCAGCCTTGCTGAACTTATCAGACTTAGGACTCCTAAGCCCCCAGGCCTTGAGCTTGCCATATAACGTATTTTGTCCCATGTTGTACTTGCGTTCGATCTGTCGGATCGTTAGCCCTCGATCAAACTCTTCCAGCACCATTTCTTTCGTGATGTGGTCATACTTAGTCTTTGCGCCACGCTTGCGCTGTTCTGGCTGTATGGGCTGTGTGGGTTGCGCAGGTTGTATGATAGGCTCTTCGGGCTTGTCCGGTCGTGTCTTGCGTTGCAAGCTGATGGGAGGGGATTGCTTCGCCTGTACACGGTCAGGAGCGGGTAAGCTCTCATTAAATTGCTTCAGTTGTTCAGCGGTTAACGTATACTCCTTGACCTCGCCAGAGCCTACAGCGGCACGGCTTTCAATCTCCCTACTTGGGATAGGGTAATGATAATCGCCCATGCTGGCACCTCACACTTCATATTTAATTTCCATTCGTAAAGTAGATGGGTTATACATGATTTCGGTAATTCGGCGGTCATATGGCTGCTTGTTTACCTGGTGTACCAGGCTTTGTAAGCTCACCGCTGCCGTTCCTGCCGTCAAAATTGTTGGGAATGCGACGAAGCTAAGGTTCGGATCAGGCGGGGTAGCGAAGGGCAATGAGATGGGCTTAGACTTACTCTTCGCCATCACATTCACCTTCCACAACCTCAATCACCTTGTTATGCTTGATCAGATGGCTTTTAAGTGATCGGAATGATTTCCACTGCGGCTCATGATAGAAATACTTACGCGACTCTACGAACCTTTCAAAATCTTTCTTCCGGCGATAAATCTTTTTATAAGCGGCTCTTTCTTTCGCTGTAAGCAGCGTTTTGCTACGCTGGCAGAAGAAACGACGGCGCTCCTCGCAATCTTCCAAAAACCATTTCCCTTCGACTTTTCCATTCACGAACAAATTGATTCTATTCTTAAACTGGTCAACACGTGCAAGAACAAGCTCAATCTTGTACCCATCACAGTACAGCGTTGCTATGCTATATAGAGATTGGAGTTGCTGTTCAATTGCTGACCAATCTTCCTTGGTAATCGCTCGCCGAACCGTCAACGCGATTCCTCCTTTGCCAATTATTTTGATAACTGAGACTGTTTCTTGGCTTTGCGAATTTCGGCAAACCGGATATATTCGGCCATCTGTTCATCAGAGACCGTATTTTCTAAGGACGGCTGAATGATCGGGATTTCCCGCTTTCTGCTCTGTGTTGGGCTCACTGATCCTCCCTTAGACAAGTTGCGGATGATCCCGCGCGTGTAATGTTCTTTGATGTTGGGATATTTGGCGACATGGGTTTCTAGTGCTTGAATGACAAGATCAGTAGGGTACTTGCTCCAATACTCTAATTCCTTGGTCTTGATGCCATTCGAGACCTTTCCGGTGGATCTAGTCCAACGAATGGTGTCCCAGTAGGACTCAATAACTTCGATCTGCTGTGTGCTGTACCGTTCCAGAAGGGGTTGCAAGGGCTCACCCCCTTCCCTGGAAGAGCTTGATGGAGAGGGCGGCATAACCGGAGGGCAGATATGGAGGGCCGCGCAGAATGTGCGTCACGATGACTACAGCACAGGCCCCCGTGTATCTACGCTCTAAAGGCTGCCACTCAGTCAAGCGCAGCACGTCACCGACACAAAACTCCTTGTCATCCTCTTGCCGAATTTCAACTGTCTTGCGCCGGAATGGATCGGGATGGGTGACAGCCGCAAACTGCTCCGGCCAGATCTTCAGGTTATGGGCGTATGTCATGATGTACCATTCCTTGCAGCAGCACGCCGCTTCATGGCCTTCAGCGCCTCAATTACCCTACTGGCCGCACTAGGAGACAGGTAGCTTGGATGACTGACTTGAAACTGATTCTCCAGAAAGTGCCGCAGCCGTCTAGCGTCATTGTTCCATCCCATTTCCTCAACCAGCTTATTGATCTGCCAGATCTGCTTCGGCGTGGCGCGAGTCGGGGGATGCCCCTGACCTCTAACGATGGCCGTAAGCCGATCAATGACCTTAATGCCTTGATCTTTGCTTAGAGCCTTGATGCTGTCTGACCTGGTCACAACGTGTACCAGGTCATGCAGCTCATCGTCATTTAGCTTGGCCTGTTTCGCAAGGCCATAAATCTTTTTGATTTGCGGATAGGTGATGTTACTCATAACTACACCTCGCCTTTTTTCTTCAGCTTGTACAAGTAGTTCCAGCATGTACGACAAACAAACCTGTTATCTCCTGCAAGGGGCGATTGAATAAGCTCATACCTTTCTCGTGTACATGGTTTGCGTTGACATGGTTGCAGCACTTCATCAGGATGTCTCTTCATTTACATCACCTCACAGATCGGCGAGCTTCTCACGGTCAACCTCATACCAAAATGTATCATCGACCGTGAGCGTGGCTCCGACCTTCAAAATCTCATTCTCCGGATACTTCTTCAGGTTGTCCTTATCAATCTTCTCAGGCGGCTGAACAACACAATCCGTCATGCCAAATTCCTTGAGCTTGCGAATCACTTCCGCAAGCTTGGCAGCCGCGCGGGGCAGGGATATCTTCGTACTCTTGCGATAGCCTGTCTTGCCGAAGTTTATTTCCTTCGTCTTCCGGTTCCCCAGGTCATCACGGTTCGCGTCAACAAACTCCTTCATTTGCAGTTCCAGCAGCTTGATACGCTCCTTGTGCGGCTTGGCTTCCATTTCGGATGCCAGCTTCACGTCAGAGATAACTTCATTCATGTCTGCCTCAACCCGCTCAATGGCGAGCTGGCATTCACCAATCTCTTTCATTACCAGGTCAACATCGTCCCAGCTCTTCAGCGCCGGAACATCCGGCAGTTTCACTCTTGTCATGCAATTTCCTCCTGTTCTTGTTCGATATAGGTATGAATAAGCTGCCCCGCTGAAACTTCAAAGGTGCAGCCTTGATCACGGTAGAGACGGTCTGCCGATGTTACGGGCAGCACCCTTGCAAGCTCTTGCTCAACTCGTTCAATCATTACGTCAGCCGGATCACGATAGGCGATCCGACCCTCCACAATGGCAAGCTGAGGATCACCAGCAACGATCTGACAAACCTCTTGTTCGGTTAATCCGGCCACAATTGCCGCTGGCCGGATCAGGATCGGAGACTTCGCAAAGCTCAATAACGTGCGCAATCTAAGCACTGGATTTGTTGGATTCAGCATGTTTACCCCTCCTAGAGCATCATCATATTGCTGGCTTTGGCAATCGTGTCAGACGTTACCGCCGACCCACCGGATACCCGCATGATATTGTTCAGAGTTCTATCCAGCAGACGGAAGCAGCCCGTTTGCGTGTTGGTAGCTCGGACAACCATTTCATTAATAGCCTGGTCATCAAAATCAAAGCTAGTAAGGTACTTCGCAACCTCTTGCTTGGACAGCCCCTTGAGCGTGGTGTAAAAATCCACTCGGTTCGCAAAGCGGGAAAGATAGCCCTTGATCAGCCCTTCGAGCTTCGGCTCCCCAGCGATGACCAAACCGACATCGGCCTGGTCGAAGATCCCGCGAAGAATCTCCATCTTCTTCTGTGTGTATTTGCTGACAAGCTTGTCCGCTTCATCGACAATCAACAAATAGCCCCGGTTGAGATTGAAGAACTCCCGAATGCCGTTGACCCGTTCCCAAATTGAGCCATAGCCTGAAGGAATGCCTACAGAGCGTTCAATCGCTTTGACCAGGTCACGTTGTCCCATGGTGTCATCACACTCGACATAGGCCACGCGCGGCATCTTGGCGTAATACTTCAAGGTGTGCGTCTTGCCAAAGCCAGACTTGCCGACAACAATCCCAAGGCCAAGGTATTCCTGTGCGGACTGGCAGACCCCGATTATATTGATGGCATCACGGGACTCAAAAAATGTGGGCTTGGATGGCAGGGAACTTTCTCGCGTAGAAGCCAATTCAGTCTCGCCAGTCTTGGCAGCCATATAGGCAGCGACCTTCTCTTCGATATCGCTATTCTCAACCTTATAGTTCCCACTCAAATACTGTGACAGGGCCGGACGGGAAAAACCGATCTCCCGCGCAATTTCAGTAATCGTTGTGCCCGTGCTTTCCATATACTCACGCACTTTCACAACGACACTCTTGTTCAAGGTGTATAGCTCAGCAACAGCCGTCATCTTTAATCCCTCCAATTAGTTTGCTAATCGACGAAGCTTGGCAAGGGCTTGCTCTGCCTTCTCCGTGTACAGTTCAACTTCCGTGTCACGCTTGGTTCTTCTGGACTTGATCTCTTCCTTGTACTGCTGATCCGATGGCAGAGCGACCACCTTCGGTGCATCGTTTTTAATCATGAATCCGGCTACCTCGCCGGGAACTTGGTTATATCCATTTACGCGCTCTTCAAGCGGCGTTCGGAAGTAATCGCCCTTGGCCGTGTCGCGCTTGATCTGATTCTTCTGCATTCGCATATGATCCTCCAGCGCCTTCTGCTGCACCTTCGGAGCAATAAGCAATAACTCTTGGGAAACTGCTTCACAGATCTTCTTCCCATTTTTCGTGTACACATAGAGGCGAGTAACATCCTCGGCATCCCACTTGATGTCTACCTTGTCGCCGATGTAATCCGTCAGCTCATCAGCGCGGTACTCATAGCCAAACTTACGAATCCCGATGTTATACACTCTCACGCGCTCAGCCTTCATCATCAGCACTGTGGCATAGGACTTCGGAGGCGCTGGTTTCATGTAGCGTTCTTCAGCGTTCTGGAATACTTCCATAGGCGTAACCCATTTCTCGCCTTGACGCTTCAGGCCGCTGTGCGCTGTACGGTGATACTCGTTGTCACGGAACTCTTTCCATAGCTCATAGAGTTCCTCCATGCTCAGCAACTCGTCACGTTCCAGCAGCTTGTCAATGTCCTTGTTAACCTTGGCCGCCGTTCTCGATCCGGTCAGGGTTCCGGTATAGCTGGTAATCCACTTCTCAAACTTGGTGATCAGCGTCCCAAAGAACCGTTCGATTTGTCCCTTAGACCAGGGCTGGTAAGGCAGTGAGCGAATATCATCCTTGATACCGATTGAGCGATAGAAGCCTTTTGTCTCAGAGTCAAAGCTGACCCGATCATTCCGCTTCCGGCCTGTCATGGTCTCAGCGGTGTAGTCCTTACCATTGTCGATGAGCAGCCATTCCGGCACGCCGCCAATCTCTCCGGCGTACATCATGTTCAGCAGGGATTGCTTCAGGATCTGAGCGTTAGGGTTCAGACAAATCACATCCCCAACAATGCAGCGGCTGCGAGTGTCCAGCCAGGCGACCAGCTTAGGACGGATGGCTGTAACCTTTCCGTTCGGGTGAGTGTACTTGACCCAAACATCCAGCGTATGCGCATCCCCTTGCACCAGTCCCATAACGGGCAGGGCCATTGTGTTACGGGATGCCTTGACCATGACATGATTCTTGTACTCTCTGATTCCTTTAGCCGCTAGAAACCGAGCGTTACCCCCGCGAAGTTCATCCATCAAGTACCCTATGTAGCGTGCCACTGTGGGGTAACTTGGGTAATCCCAGCTATTCGCGCTTGCTACCTTCATGAGCTTGCTGTACACCATTTCAATGGTGCCGTTGTTGGCGGCAAAGTCCTTGTCAAACCAAAGGTTTTCTATAAATGCCTTGCATTCTGGCGAGAGCGAAGGGAATGTAAATTTTTGCTTAGGCTTCCGGCAAAGAGCTAGAACCTTATAAAATTCGTAATCGTTACCATCCTGCTTCTTCATCTTTAAAGCCCATGCACTCGCTTCAAGGTAGCTCTGCGAGTATCGGTATAATGTCCGTTGGCTCATACCGTTTTCTGCCGCAAAAGCAGAAGCAAACTCGGTGCGGTCACGATCTCCGTAATTCAAGAACTCACGAATCTTATTAGCCAGCTCGACCGCCTCATAATATGCCTTTCCATTTCTAGCGATGTACTCCGCAGGATCAGCGTCGATATACCAAGGCAGCTCTTCTGATTTAGTATTTTCTTCGATGACCACATCTTCACCAGGAATGCCACAAGCCTTTTTGTAAGCTTGACGAGCTTGCTTTGAAAGAGACGATACAGCGACCAGCACCCTGTCTTTACCGCTATTTGAGCCAGTCTCTATTTTCGTTCTGTATTGGGATGAATTGCGCTTGATCCGCTGAATCAAGGTATTGTACTTCACATTTTCAAGCTCAGATGCTTTATCAAGCGCGATGTATATTTCTGACAAATAAGATTCCTCCTTCCTCAATAAACTCCTTGCTGTTATAATGGAGGGGAATCAGATTTTGCAGAGGATTCACTTTGGAACGACTCACTTCGGATGAGTCGTTCCTATTTTTATAGTGCTGAACCATCTGATTTACCTCCCAACCTTCCATGTACACAGACAGAAAAGAGGTTTTTTCCATCTATGTTCGGGGCGCTATTGCGTGGATTTAGATAAAGCGTAATTTGTAAAGCGGGTATAGCGTGGTTGTTCAAGCTGGTTTGCGTAATGAATCAAATTCAATTTCAAGCGCTCTGGCGATTTTGGGCAGGTAGTTTCTTCCTGATCGAGCACCAAATAAGATAGAGTTCAGGTATTGCTCACTGGTTCCAATTTCCTGGGCTAATTGCCGATGTGTGATTCCAACTTCGATCAGGCGCTTTTTAATCACCTTGCCGATCGGTGTTAGTTCGCGTTTCTGTCTCAAAGGCTTTCACCTCCTTCACCTTCTTCGCCAGGCTCCTCCAGCGCTTCCTTGCTAATCGCGTCAAATTGGTTTTGCAATTCCTGCAAATGTTCTTCCAGCTTGACCAAATACACCATTTTGCTATTGGCGCGAGCCAAGAAGTATTTAATTTCAATCTCCAATCGGATGCGTTCTTCGCGAATCTGTTCAAGTTGTTGTTCGTTAGTCTCTCGATAGGAATCTGTCAAAATGCCGAAAGATTCCTTGCTGAAGAAATTTACGCGGTCAACGATGGCTGATACATGTGAAAAGCCTTCCTTGTACATGGACATCAATCGTTCATCCTGCACAAAATTGTGCTGCTCCCTTTTAACGATCACCTTGTCACCTCCACTTGCACGAAGTTGATTTGAATCGGTGTTGCTATTCAGTTTTCAAAGAGCATATGGCCTGCCCGCTGTGCAAGGCGGCGGCTATTTGGTCGCCTGTTGCCGATTCATGATGTGTGGTAAACTTTGAATCAGTGATGTAGTTCTAAATCATACTTCAATAATATTTCAGGTATCTGAATAAGTCAATAATAATTTCAAAATTCTGAAAATTATTTATTAGAAAACCGAAAATATGGAGGCGTTGAAGGTGGGAAGTATTGGTCAGCGAATTAAGAGAAGAAGGAAAGAGCTAGGGCTCACGATAGAGGATGTTAAAGCGGTAACGGGCATATCCACAGGAACCATAAGCAGCCTTGAGAACGACAAGTATTCTCCGTCCGTAGCGGTTTTAGTTCCATTGAGCTCCACGCTGAAAGTTTCAATTGATTGGATTGTGACAGGTTCGGAATTTCATATTTCTGAAAATAAAATTCGGGAAGGGCTTGCCCAGGAAGCAGGCAACAGATCAATTTCGCTCGCCGACATGGAGCTGCTTGCAAAATTCCACCAGTTGACCGAGAAAGAACAAGGGAAGATCGAGGGGATGATCGAGGGGATGCTGATGTCTCGTGAAGGAGTTCGCCAACCGGACAAGCAATCTCACTCGAAGAGTACAGACGGAAGAGAGGAAGCCGCCACAAGTGAATCGGCTTAATTTTATACCCTAAATGATTTAGTTTTATATCATTTGCCTATTGATTTTCGGTTTTTCTTTGTCACATTGAAGCAATAAGGTTTTTTCACTTTACCAATCCCTGATAACCCGCGCCACTAGGCCAATGTGACATGTTCTTGCGGGAATGTCCGAAATGTCACTTTGCAGAATTGCAAATTCTGCTTTTCCAAGTAGAAATAAAGCCTGTAACCCGCATAAATACGTCAATTCTGCACAATTCCGCATGGTTGTGCGGATTGCAGAATTGCTTTACCCATGATTTTAGGCGTTTTTAACGGGTTCAACTCTTGATTTAACGCTATTTTATAGTAATTAACGGCCCGTTATAACGCTGCGCAGTTTTTTAAATCTCATGTTAGAGGGCTGGCATCATTAGATCAAAACAAAAAAGCGTGGAGACCTTGATTTATAAGGAGTTCCGCGCTTTTTTTATCCAATTTCTCAAATATGACGATCCTTTTTTTGATTCTCATTATTTTTGTCACACAATCAGTCTATAGATCCCGTGATTTCCCTTATAGAATCGGGGTTTCCCACGTTTTCCCGGTTCTTTTTTTGTCATCTCCTCTTTGTCAGATATCCTGATAAACTACATTAAGGCAAAGAAGCAGGCGAGAAAATGTTGGTAGAAATCCATTCCCAAAGGCGAACAAGCGCAAGCTTCCGATGCAGCTTTCTTGGAGAAAGCTTTAAGCTTCTTCAGAATCATTTTTCTCGCTTGCTTGTTTTGCCTTTTCTTTATTTCAATGTAAACAGCAAGTCAACCCAAAGGAGCTTCCCGTTACAGGAAGCTCCTTCTCCAGTATCAGATCTCCAATATAGATGGCATGATGTGAGGTGTGCGTCCAACTTCTTTGATGAAATAACGCCGCAACACCTGCCTGGTAGCCCGCAGCCATACCGTCTGATCATAGGACTCCTTCTGTGTACCCAAACGGTTCAGGTTCCGTTTCAGCATCGATTCAGCCCGCCGCAATAACGGTCTGGCATCCTGCATATACACAAAGCCACGTGTGACAATATCCGGTCCCGCCATAATTTGCCGCGTCTTGCGATCGACGGTCATGACCACGATGACGATCCCTTCCTGTGCCAGCTCCATCCGTTCGAGGACCAGTTCATCTTCATTGGAGCGCATTTCTCCATTGCTGATTAATACTTCTCCGGACGGAATCGTTTTTCCCCGCTTGGCCCGGTTGCGGTACACGGACAAGCTGTCTCCGATATTCATCACGAAGATGCGTTCGTCAGGAATACCGGTCTGCAAAGCCAGACTCCGGTGGCTCAACAACATGCGATATTCACCGTGAATCGGAATGAAATACTTCGGACGGATAAAGCTAAGCATCAGCTTCAAATCCTCACGGCAGCCATGGCCGGAGGTATGAATGTCGAATACTGACCCATAAATGACGTTGGCCCCGGCCCGCAGCAGCAAATCGATGCTGCGGTTAATGTTTTGCCCGTTGCCTGGAATCGGCGACGAGGAATAGATAACTGTATCCCCAGGGTATACCTGTACATTGCGATGCGCCCCGGATGCAATCCGGCTGAGAGCAGCGTTTGGCTCCCCCTGACTACCGGTGCAGACAATCAGCACCTGATGATCAGGGTAACGGTCAATATGCTTGACGTCAATCAGCATTCCTTCAGGCACACGGATATAGCCTAGCTCCTGACCGATGGTGAACACCTTCTCCATGCTGCGTCCAATGACGGCGATTTTTCGTTTGCATAGGGCTGCTGCTTCCACCACCTGCTGCAAACGGTGTACATTGGAAGCAAAGGTCGCGAACAATATCCGTCCATCGCAATCCTGGAACTGCTTCAGAATCGCATCGCCAACCCGCCGCTCCGAAGGAGTGAAGCCTTCCTTCTCACTGTTCGTGCTGTCAGCCAGCAGCGCCAGCACACCATCCCCTCCGACGCTAGCCATCTTGAACAGATTGGCTGGACGGTCCTCCGGCGTAAAGTCGAACTTGAAATCCCCGGTATGTACAACCGCACCATAAGGCGTATCAACCACGATGCCAAAGGCATCAGGAATACTATGCGTCGTGCGGAAGAAATGAACCGCCAGATGCTTGAACGCATAGCGATCTTCCTCCTGATAGATATGCAGCTCAGCCTGCCCAAGCAGACGGTACTCCTCCAGCTTGGCTTTCACCAATCCGATCGTGAGTGGTCCGCCATAGATAGGCAGTTGGAGCTGACGAAGCACATAAGGAATGGCGCCGATATGGTCCTCATGCCCATGGGTCAGGAACAACCCCTTCATTTTGTGCTTGTTTTCAATAAGATAACTGATATCAGGCACGATGCAATCAATCCCCGTCAGACGAGAATCCGGGAATTTGAGTCCGGCATCAATAAGAATGATTTCATCTCTATACTCAATACCATACATGTTCTTGCCAATCTCCCCGATGCCTCCGAGCGAATAAATTCGCACAGGCGGTGGAGAAGATTTCGGTCGACGATGACTTTTGACTGGTTTAACTGGTTTGCTAGCTGCTTCATTCATTAGGTTGTTAATCCTCTCTGACAATTACTGAAAAATCCCGCTGCTGCCTACGACCTCAAGCCAGCGTTTGGCCACCAGATCATGACCCGCTGCCGTCGGATGAACTCCATCCCATAACCAGTACGCCGGGTCGGCAACCTGTGCCGCTTGATCGAACGCATCCTGCAATGGAACGTGCACTGCCCCAAATTGCTTGGCCAGGCGCAATACAATAGTTTGATAGCGGGATACAAGCCCTTTCCACTCCTCCCATTTTTCCGCAGGAGCACCGGTGTTTAATATAAAAGGTTCACATAAGATCAGCCTAGTCTCCGGCAGGACCTCGCGCGTCTCCTCAAGCAAATGCAGGTAGGCCCGCTCAAAACGATCCGTTGCCCCGCTGGGCTCACCGTTCATCTGCCGCCAGGCATCATTCACGCCGATAAGAAGACTGATTACATCCGGCTTGAGACTGATCGCATCCTCATTCCAACGAGCATACAAATCGGAGGCACGATCCCCGCTTACCCCGCGATTAATAAAGGTAGGGCGCAAATGAGCGTATTCATGTCCCAGCTTGGCAGCAATAATATAAGCATAGCTGTGTCCCAAAATATGATTCAGATCGCTGCCGCGATCCCGGTTGCCATCCGTAATAGAATCCCCTTGAAATAACAACGTCATCGACTTATTCATCTTGCCGCACTCGCTTTCCCCATGAATGGATTTATTTTACCGCCACAAAAAATATCCGGGCCGCTTCCTCCACCGCCTCATCCCACTCAAAATCCGCATAGCAGGTAATCTGGCTGAATCCACAGCGTACAAGCTCTTCCTTCATCCAGAGCGGATCGTAAGCCCGCTGAATATGCGTCTCCTCAAAGCGGCGGTATAATCCCGGTCCATGTTCTTCCTCGCGTGCGAAGATCGTCAAGTGATGTTCAATCTCGTTAAGACGGGCATCTCGCTCACAGGTCCAGATATAAGCCACGCCAGATTCATCCCATATGAACGGCTGCTCTTCCTCATATCGAGCCAGGGTATTCGGATGATGAACATCGAACAAGAACGTACCACCCGGCTTCAGGTTCTCATAGGTACGGCGGAAGGTGCGCACGATCTCATCCTCTTTGAGCAAATAATTCAAGCAATCGCAAAAAGATATGACCGCATCCACCGGCTCCGGTACCGCCCAATCCGTCATGTCCTGCTGAACCCAGCGAACGCTTCCTTCGCGCAGCAGCCGCGTTCCCTGCGGGGTCGCATCCATCTTGCGCCGGGCCACCGACAGCATGTCAGCTGACAAATCAATGCCCGTTACCTCAAATCCTGCATTCACGAGTGGAATCGTAATGCTTCCCGTTCCACAGCCCAAATCAACAACGGTTCGGGGCATCCCATGGCGCTCCCAAGCCGTCCTTGCGAACCGGATCCAATCCGGATACGGCATATCCTCCATCAACTCATCATACACGTAAGCAAATTTCCGATAGGAAGCCATCGTTGTGCTTGTCACCGCTTTCTATAGATGCATCTATACTAATCCTCGGCCTGGTCGCCTGCCTGCGGCTCCTGCGCGAGATGCGTCCAGTTCTCCCGCTGCACAACCTTGCCTTCCTTCATCAGCTTGCCCAGCGCCCGCTTAAAGGCCGACTTGCTGATCGAGAAGCGTTGCTTGATCAAGTCCGGCGGTGTCGCATCAGAATACGGCATGCTCCCGCCAGGACGGCTTGCCAGATAGGCCAAAATTCGCTCTGCATCCTGATCCATGCCAATCTCCTTGCGCGGCGCCATGGCCAGGTTCACACGCCCGTCCTCTCGGATATGGGCAATTCGCGCCTGCACCCGTTCGCCAAGCCGAAGCAAGCGGCTACGCTCCGAGGAGTGAATCATACCGATGGCTCCAAAGCCAAGCACGCCCCCTTGGACGACGACAAAGGTACCCATCTGCAATGGCTTGTACACAATGGCATCCATCCATTCGTTCTTCCAGGATTCAGGGGCATGGAAGGCATGGGGAGCAAGCTCTTGCTCACCCGCGAGCTTCGCCTTGAGCCGTCCCTGCTTGTCATGCTCCATCACCACATAGACATGGTCGCCAACCTGGGGATGCAATTCCTTCAGCTCCGGCAGCTCACGGATGGGAAGCAGCAATTGACGGCCAAGTCCCATCTCCAGGAAGCAGCCCAGCCGAGGATGAACATCTGCTACCTCCAGCAGCGCCAGTTCGCCTAGCGTTAGATAAGGGCGCTTCATCGTGGCCGCAATCCGGTCCTCCGTATCGTAGAACAGAAATACTTCCACGGTCTCACCCGGCTTCACCTGTCGGGTCAATTCCGAATAATGCAGCAACACATCCTGATCGCCTGCACTCAGAAAATAGCCGTAGGGAGAAACCTCGCGGTCAATCGGCAATTGAACAACGGTTCCGGCAATCAAGCTCATACCGTCTCCACAACTTTGGCATCTGACCACAGGCGCTCAATATTATAAAATTCACGTTCATCGCGGTGGAAGATATGAACCACCACATCCCCCAAATCCATCAGCACCCAACGAGCAGCATCCATGCCCTCTATGCCGCGGATGTTGGCTCCCGCCTCCTGTGCTCTTTTGCGAACTTCAGTTGCGATCGCCTGAACCTGCGTATCCGAATTCCCGTGACAGATGACGAAATAGTCAGCAATCAGCGAAATCCCTTTCAAATCCAAGGCCACGATGTTCATCGCCTTCTTATCATCCGCAGCCTGAACCGCCAAATTCAATAATTCATGTGAATTTACAGCCATTCACTCAGCCTCCTTATGTTTTCCTCTTTGTTTGATCAAGTCATTACGAGCCAATACCGTAAGGGGGAAAATCGGTTTTCCCTGCTTCAGCAAGAAAGAAATCGTGGAATCAAACCCGGCAATCAGCGCGTCCTCCAGATTTTTCTCCGCCAGCTCGCGAATATGGTCCACCCCGGGGTACTCTCGGCCCGGCTCAATATAATCAGCCAGACAAACGATTTTGTCTAACAAAGTCATTCCGATTCGCCCCGAAGTATGATAGCGGACCGCATCCAGAACCTCTACGTCCTGCACATCATACTCCACGCGGGCGATATAAGCGCCAACCTCTGCATGCAGCAGCTGTTTGTCATGTTCTAACAATTCCGCATTCAGCCCATGATCGCGAACGATCGCCTCTTGCTTGTCAATGGGCCAAAACTTGGCCAGATCATGCAACAGGGCCGCCAAATCTGCCTTTACGGGATCGGCCCCATACCGCTCCGCCAACAGAACGGCGCTTTCCATCACACCCTCCACATGCTTCCATCGCTTTGCCGGCATGCCACCTGAAATTGCGGCAATCAGTTGTTCACGGCTGTAATCCATACAATCCGCTCCTTGTCATATATTCATACACGGAGTCCGGTACCATATAGCGGACCGAGCGTCCTGCCGACAATCGGCTGCGGATCAAGCTGGATGATATATCAACCAGTGGCATCTCGGCCAACTGGACCGCCTGCTGAATGAACGGTGGCAGCACGTCCAGCTCCAGGAAGCTCCCCGGACGCTGTAGCCCGATGAAAGAAAGCATTTGGACCAAATCCTCAATACCCTCCCATTTGGGAAGATAATTGACCATATCAGCCCCGATGATAAAATAAAGCTCCAGATCGGGATGCAATAAACGAATTTCGCGAATGGTCTCCACCGTATAGGATACGCCACCCCGGCGCAGCTCAATATCAATCGGCTTAAATCCCGGATGACTCCGTACAGCCGCCTCGACCATCTCCAGGCGCTGTTGCCCGCTGACACCGGCCTGATGCTTGTGGGGAGGAATATGAGAGGGCATAAACCAGACCTCTTCCAATTGATATTGCTCCCTGGCGGCTTCAGCCGCCAGCAGATGGCCCAGGTGAATGGGATCAAACGCCCCACCCATAATTCCGACCTTTTTCATAAAGATCCCTCCTGTCAGCTCGAGGGCAATTCAATTTGCTTGTAGTCGCGCGATTCCTTATACAGAATCACCGTACGGCCGATCAACTGCACCAGCTCTGCTCCTGCACCGGAGGCCAGCTCTTCAGCAATCTCCTGCGGTACATCCAGATTATTGTTCAGTATGGACACCTTGATTAACTCCCGGCGTTCCAACGCCTCGCCGATCTGTTTGATCATATGCTCGTTGGTGCCCCCCTTGCCCACTTGAAAGATAGGCTGTAGCTTATGCGCCAAACCGCGCAAATAGCGTTTTTGTTTTCCCGTTAACATGTTATTCAAAACTCCTTACCTTCATATAGGCCAACCTGAGAGGTAGTTCAAAAAAATCATCATTTTTCCCGGGTCATGCTCTCCATAACCGCGGCCCGCATCGCTTCTACAGGAGCCTGTAGGCCGGTCCAGCGTTCAAATGCATAAGCACCTTGATAAACAAACATACCCAGGCCACCGTGCACCTTGCAGCCTCTGGCTTCTGCCCCCACAAGCAGCCTGGTCTTTAGCGGATTATAAATCAAATCACTCACAACAATCCCGGACGGAATCGCCTCCACATCCAAGGGACAATCACCCACATGAGGATACATCCCCAAGGTCGTCGTATTGATGATGATGTCACTGCTTGCCAACGTCTTCCCGGCTTCCTCCATACCGCAGCCCGCCAGATTGCCAAGATGCGACCACTCAATGGCAAGCTCTCGCGCTTTAGCCGTGGTGCGATTAGCCACAACCACCCGTTCAGGCTGCTCTTGAAGCAGTGCATGAACGATCCCCCGGGCCGCCCCGCCCGAGCCCAATACCAAAATCCGCTTGCCTCGAAGTTCGGGTACGGCCTCTTCTTTCAACGAACGCACATAACCGATCCCGTCCGTATTATAGCCCGTCAGGACGCCATCATCGTTCACAATCGTATTGACAGCACCGATCAGCTTGGCGCCTTCATCGATATGATCCAGGTAATTCATAACTTCCAGCTTATGCGGCACGGTCACATTGATCCCTCGGAACCCTAGTGCCCGAATGCCGCTAATCGCTTCACCCAACCGGTCCGGCTTGACGTGAAACGGCAGGTAGGCGCCAGACAAACCACAGGATTGCAACGCAGCCCTATGCATAGTTGGTGATTTGGA
Source organism: Paenibacillus sanguinis 2301083 = DSM 16941 (assembly GCF_000374825.1). Lineage (GTDB taxonomy): Bacteria > Bacillota > Bacilli > Paenibacillales > Paenibacillaceae > Fontibacillus > Fontibacillus sanguinis. Next base: position 49,643 of record NZ_KB895384.1, on the reverse strand, counting down.
GTGGACGATCGGATCACCGATGACTCCAAGGAAAAGCGGCAGCTTGTCATGCTCGGCTTCCTGCCTGTCATGCAGCTTGGGTTCGGTATTATTGGCTTGCTTCTCCATGTGTCTCCCCCAAATCGACTAAAATTAAACGGTCCTGCATGTTTCCGTCAGATAAGCGAAGGGCGTACCAGCACCTTCACGCCCTTCGGCACATGTGCAGCGATAACAGCACCTGATTCATTATTGATCTTGATCCAGCCGAGGCCTGAGATAAACAGATCGCTGCGGCTTCCCTTGGAGATGCGGAACTCATGACGTGTCCATTCCGGCAAAGCCTCAAAATTCTCGCGGCTTGGCGGAGCCAGCATCTCGCCGGCATGACTTGCGAACAGTTCATCAGCCCGTTCCAGCTTCGTGCGGTGAATAGGCAGACGCCCGCTGATGAAGCAGGTAAACGACTGGCGTTCCCCCTGAATGAAGTCAAAGCGGCCAAACCCGCCGAAGAAAAGCGTCTGCTTCTCGTTCAATTGATAAACGGCCGGCTTCAATGCCTTCTCCGGCATGAGCACAGCCAGATCAGATGGGGCCACCAGTTCACTATAACGTGAAGGGTATACAATTCCCGGCGTATCGATAATAGCCCGTCCATCATCTAGCGGAATGTGAACCATATCCAGCGTCGTACCCGGATAACGGGAAACGGTAAGCTCCTGCTCCAAATCGCTGTAATCGCGAATCAGCCGGTTGATTAATGTGGATTTCCCCACATTCGTTGCACCTACGACGTAAACATCCCGATCTCCACGCCGCCCCGCTATAGCATCCAGCAAGCGGTCAAAGCCGCTGTTTTGCTTAGCGCTGCACAGAATCACGTCCTCCACCTTCAAGCCCATATCCTTGGCTTCCTTCTGCACCCAATTGCGCACTTTGTTCCAGTTCGTCACTTTGGGCAACAGGTCCGTCTTATTAACGGCCAGCAGTACAGGATTACTGCCAACAAACCGCTGCAGGCCAGAGATCAAGCTGCCTTGAAAGTCAAACAAATCGACGATATGAATGACCAGGGCTTCCTTCTGTCCAATCTGTGCAAGCAGACGCAAAAATTCATCCTGCTCCACCGTGACCGATGAGGACTCATTGTAATTCTTAATCCGGAAACAACGCTGGCAAATCACCGGTTCCTTTGACAACGCCTGCTCCGGAGCAAATCCCGGCTTTCCGGGGTCTTCACTTTGCAGCACAATACCGCACCCGCTGCAACGAAGCGCGCGATCCGCGCTCTCTACCTCCGTCATTGCTTGCTTTCCTCCTCCAACCATAATCCTATTTTGCTTAGCCGCCGTTTGACCACACGCTCCAAGCAGCGGTTAATTCTTGTACCCCTGCCTTCATCCTGTACGGAAATCGGCAACACAAGCACTGTGAACAGCCCTTGGCGATTGCCTCCAAACACGTCGGTCATCAACTGGTCGCCGATAACAACGGTCTCCTCCGGCTTCAGCTCCATCATGCCTACCGCCCGACGAAAGGCGGCCCCTGAAGGCTTTCTGGCGGCATGCACAAATTCAATATTTAAAGGGCTGGCAAATACCGATACCCTGTTCAAATTATTGTTTGATACAATAACAAGTTTAAACCCGTTTTCCTTCACTTTCGCGAACCATGCGATCAATTCGGGAGTGGCGAGCGGCGCTTTGGCTCCAACCAGCGTATTGTCCAGGTCGGTAATGATCCCTCGATAGCCTTGGGCATACAGCTCCTCCAGATTGATGTCGAATACGCTGTCCACACGCATATTCGGTAAAAATTTCTCGAACAAGTATATTCACCTCAGTTTCATACGAAAAACTATACCATAATCTTGTCCTGACTTCCTTATATTTTAAAAAAGAAAACGCCCCCCGCGCAAGCGCAGGAGGTGATTGTTCATCGCTTTGTTTCATTACGGCTGCTCAAGCCCGGTAAAGAAACAAGCCGCTTCCAGCCTGTATCCCTGGTTGCCTTAACTGCCTGCCTGGCTAATGAACGCGCCGTATGCCAGTCCCTTGGCGTCGCTGCGCCGGAGCTGTAATTAGCCCGCTCGAATTGCTCCAATAGCGGATCAAGCGCCGCAGCCAGCTCAGGACGTTCCACCTTCCAGCGTCCAAAGGCCTCCCGCAGCGTTTCTTCTCTCGTTCGCGAGAAGCCTCGGCGGCCCAGCCGCTTGACTAGACGCAATGTCTCGTAAATCGTCTTCTCTCCCGGCGTAAGCGGTCGGCCTAGACGCAAGCGCAACCACAGGAAGTATAGCTCGGAGCGCCACTGATACAGATTCCAGACCACCAGCACGCTGATGATGGAGATGAGCACACGCCGAACCGTCGTTGGATCCAGCTTGGAAAAAAAGCTCTCTTCCTTGGATACCACCTGCTCCTGCTCCTCCACTTCCGGAGCCAATGCTTCCGCACTTTCCTCGGGAGCCAGCATAATCGGCGCATCAAAGCCCGGGGTTGCCTCAAATGTAATCCAGCCGTATTCTCCGAAATACAGCTCGGCCCAGGAATGAGCATCCGCATTGCTAACCTGATAGGAACGTCCCAACTCGGGAGAACGGACCATCATCTCTTCGCTGGGCTGACTGCCCGGAGCATACCCTTTGACCCACCGTGCCGGAATCCCTAATGAGCGGGCCATCATAACCATAGAAGTAGAATAATAATCGCAATACCCTTGGCGAATCTCGAACAAGAAACTATCGACAAAGTCATCGCTTTGCTTTCTCGACAAATCGGGTTTGTTGGTATATTCAAAGCTCTGACGCAAATAGAGCTGCAACAAATCCATTTTCTCATAAGGCGTTGTTCCTTCGGCCGTGACTTCTTCAGCCAGACTCTTGACCCGCTCTGGCAGACTGGCAGGAATCTGCAAATATTCCTCCATGTCCTCCGTGCCTTCGGGAAACAGACTCTCCATGCTGGCTGCCTTCAATTTATCCAGTGGAATGAGCGGAATGTTGGCTACCACCTTATATTTCTGCGGGTAATTCGGCAATTCGCCAGGACTACGGTAGCCATCCCAGAACATCTCGGCTTCCTGGCTGGCCCAGCGCATATTCCCGGCGCCCCGTTCATCCAGCAGTTCGATGCTCTCCATGGCATAGCCGCCGAACAACACAGGATAATCCTTCTCGGTGTTCATGGTCACCGTCTGTTCAACCTGCATCATCTCCACCTTGCCCGGCTGACCATGTACAAGCAGTTCGTCAGCGGGAGCTCCCTGGTAACGTTCGGTGCTCCGACTCTCATCCTCCAGATCGGCCCAGCCTTTGCCGGAATAAATCCGCCGGGTCTCCCCCCGCCAATACGATCTCACCGGCGTCTCAATGGACATCACCGGACTGTAACTGAATTCAAAGCCGTTACCGAGACTCGTATCGTCGCGGCTATATCCCGAGACAACCTCATTGGGAGCCGCAGATGACGTGCCCCCGCTCCCCGATTCAGACAGGAGAACCGTGCCATCGCCTGTCCCGCCGCTTCGCTTGATCCAAGCGGTATAAGGGTCCGTCAAGGTAGGCGAAACCTTCGGCATGCTGATACCAATCAACAGCACGCAGGCAAACACCAGCATGATGTTGACGGCAATCTTCCATGGACGTTTGCGTAGCCTCCGCCAGCCCTGAGGATATTGGAGCCGATATTCATAGAAATGAATACTGACCAGCCAGCCCAGTCCGGCAAACACCAACCACGCTACATTGGTCCATAGATGATAGGAAGTAAATGAATCCAAAATAGTGAAAGCAAGCAAATGTGCACCCAGAAGAAACAAAATTCGGGGGCGGCTGGTTATGAAGTACAAAATGCCTTCCATCGCCAGCCAAGCTGTAAGCGAAAACCAGATATAAGGCGTGAAGGTCGCCGCCATATCCCGAAGCTGGTCCGGGAAGAAGGGACCCTGTGGCTGGTAAACCTGGGATTCTACCATCATGACACGCCAGACTAGCAGAAGCAGTGGCAGCTTAACCGCCCATTTCCATGCCGTCCTGAAAGGCAGCACCAGCTCTGCCAGAGCCATCGCCACTACAGTTACACTGACCAGGTTGGTCGTTGCCATCAGCCAAATAGGCTCAGTGAAGTCAATCCATTGAAACGCAATGATTACAATCCACAGCAAGGACAATAATCGGTAGGAGAAGGAGTTCCCTCTGGAGTGCCCTCTTTGCATCGCCTGCTTCATAGCTTGGCACCTCCGATCACGATCGGAAGCTCGCTCAGGGCAGATACGCATACTCCGCGAAGGCCCCGTTCGTGCAACACGCTTTGCCAGCCTGCATGGGGTTCCCCAATCTGAATATGATAGGGAATCATTTGGCGGGCCTTTGCCCAGTTCAGCATGGCCAAAGCCTGATCATCCGCCAGCGGCGTAATCAATATGAAGAAGGAACCCGGCTGGAATAGCTCCTGATGCGCCTCCAGTTGCTCTTTATGACGCCCCTGCCCGTCAGCATCGATGTCCACAAGATGATGGATCATCTGCTGGCGCTCCAGATAGCCTTCTGCCGGAGGAAATGAGCGAAGCATCTTGCCCATGGTGTACATCCCCATGCTGATACGCTCTCTGGCCCCGTATTCCAGTAATGAAGCTGCCGTAGAGACAGCCAGCTCGAACTCGTCGGGCCGCACATAGCCGGACGCATGTGCATCCAATACCAGCATTGTCTTCGGCAATGATTCGTGCTCGAACTCCTTGGATTTCCAGGTGCCTGTCTTGGCTGTGGCATTCCAGTGAATCCGGGAGATGCGGTCACCATATACGTAATCACGCACCCCGTTGATTTGCGTGGTCTCACGGCGTGACAATGTGATTGCCGTTTCCGGGCCAGCCATACGCGAGTTGCGGCTATATAGGCCCCAATGGGGGATAAATACCGTTCGGGGCAAGATGCGGAACTCTCCTCCGGCGTGGAATACACCGGTATGCTCCATGAGCCCGAAGATATCTTCGGCACTGCACAAGGTGCCATTAAAGGTATATTTCCCCCGCTCCAACGGAGGTGTCTTGTAAACCAGCTCTGAACGAACGCGAAATTGGGGAACTACACTGTCTTCAAACGCCCAGGTGTCTCCATTATGGCGCTGCAGCGATTCCTTAACGATAAAGTAAGAAATGGCAGCGAAAGCCGGAAGCTGGAGGTTCAACCGAACCAATACTTGATCCCCCGCTTGCAGCAGACTCCCATGCTCTCCGTCCAGTGACAAGCTGCGCGTTCCTCTGATCCGCTTCACTCCGCCCAAGCTCCCGAGCAGCCAATAAGCGGCTAGCAACGACACCATGACAAATAGCATAAGCGAGGTTTTCCCGCCCTGAAATAAAACGTAGAACAAGCAAATCAGCCATACTGCTGCCACAATCCAGAATTTGCGAGAGGCCACGCCTGACTTGATGCCTTCTGTCAAAGCCCGCATCGTTATCGTCCTACACGCACGGGCACATGGATCTGCCGCAAAATTTGTTGCAGGATCTCACTCGCGCTTCGATGACCCAGCCGAGACTCAGGTCTGAGCAGAATCCGGTGACCCAGCACATAAGGAGCCAAGGTTTTGATATCATCAGGCAGTACGTAATCCCGCTCCGCCAGGAATGCATAGGCTTTCACAGCCATCATCAAAGCCAGAGTGGCGCGTGGCGAGGCACCCAGCAGCACATCCTTATGCTCCCTGGTCTGGCGGACAATGTTCAGCAAGTAATCGGACAAGGCATCACTAAGATGCACCTGCCGGACTTCCCTCTGGATTGCAGCTATTTCTTCCATCGTCGTCACTGGCTCCAATTGCTCAACAGGTTGTCCCAGACTATGGGACAGCAGCATGGTCTTCTCCGTCTCGGCATCGGGATAGCCAATACCAATCTTCATCATGAACCGGTCAAGCTGGGCTTCGGGCAGCAGGTATGTTCCCTCAAAGTCGATTGGATTTTGCGTTGCGCACAGCATAAAGGGATGAGGAAGCGCATAGGTTACACCATCAGCGGTCACACTGCGCTCCTCCATAACCTCCAACAAAGCGGATTGCGTTTTGGTTGTGGCGCGGTTAATCTCATCGGCCAGCAAAATATGAGTCATAACCGGTCCAGGTCTGAATACGAACCGTTCTTCATGGGGGTGAAACACCGATACGCCCGTGATGTCACTAGGCAGAATATCGGGATTGCACTGAATGCGCCGGTAATCACCGCGCATCGATTTGGCCAAAGCTCTAACCAGTTGGGTTTTCCCTGTACCCGGCACATCTTCAATTAATACATGCCCTCCGGCTAGCAGAGCGGAGAGCAAGAGATCGATTTCAAAAGACTTCCCTAAAATGCAAGACTTTAGATTATTTCTTACGGCGGTCAATATGCGTGTCGATTGCTCATTTACGGGCACGTGTTTTTTCCCTCCCAAATAAACCTGTCTATGTCACACTGTTGAGCAAGCTGCAATGGTCTTTTTCAACAGTCTGACTATATCTACCTATTTTACATGAAGATAGATAGGGAGTATACCGATGCCCTGAAATGTCCGACTTAATTCTGCAAATCAGCCCTTCGGCCGCACCACCAGCGCCGCCAGGAAGGAGAAGATGATCGCCGCAGAAATCCCTGCGCTGGTCACATCGAATATCCCGGTGATGACTCCGATCCACCCGTCGCGCTGCAATTCGGTTAAGGCCCCGTGCACCAGTGAGTTGCCGAAGCTCGTAATTGGAACCGTCGCGCCGGCCCCCGCAAATTTGACCAACGGATCGTACCAGCCCAGAGCATCCATAACTGCGCCAGCAACAACCAGCGAGCTCATGGTATGTGCAGGTGTTAACTTTAACACGTCAAACATCAACTGACCGATCACGCAGATAAGCCCGCCAACAATAAAAGCCCATACGTAGATCATGAATTGATTCCCTCCTGTTCAAGTGCTACGGCATGTGCAATGCAAGGAATACTCTCGCCTTGCTGGTATGACAACGGAGACAGAAGCGCCCCTGTAGCTACTACCAGTACGCGGTTAAGCTCCTTTTTTTTCATCTTCTGCAAAATATGGCCGTAGGTAACAACCGCTGAGCAGCCGCAGCCGCTCCCGCCGGCGATCACAAAGGGTTGCTTGTCCCGGTCATAAATCATCAGACCGCAATCATCAAAGTTTGTCGCCTCCATGGACAAGCCGTCTCGTCCCAGAATTTCTTTCACAATGGGATGGCCAACCGATGCCAAATCCCCCGTTACGATTAAATCGTAATCCCCCGGCTTGCGCCCGGTATCCCGGAAATGTGCTACCAGGGTATCGGCCGCCGCCGGAGCCATCGCTGCTCCCATATTGAACGGATCCTTAACTCCCAGATCCTGAATTCGCCCTATTGTCGCATGGGTAATCCGCGGGCCAGTCCCTTGACGAGCCACCACAGCACAGCCGGAACCGGTAATGGTATACTGGGCAGTCGGCGGCTTCTGTGAGCCATATTCGGTCGGATAGCGAAACTGCTTCTCCACGGTGCAGTTATGGCTGGCCGTTCCGGCCATTACGTAATTTGCCCCGCCTGCGTCCGTCAGGAAAGCGGCCAGCGCCAAGCTCTCCATAGAAGTAGAGCAGGCCCCAAACACTCCAAGGTAAGGGGCTTGAATCTCCCGAGCGGCAAATGTAGCCGTAATGATCTGGTTCATCAGGTCACCACTGATGAAGAACGACAAGTCCTCCTTGTTGATTCCCGCATGAACCAATGCCAGGGAGGAAGCGTGCTCCAATAGCTTGCGTTCGGCCTTTTCCCAGGTCTTCTCATCAATTTCCAGATTATCATACACAAAGTCAAAGGTATTCGATAGCGGCCCCGCTCCTTCTTCAGGCCCAACTACCGTAGCCGTACCGATGATCGCCGGCTTGGTCTTGAACTCCCAGGTTTGTTTGCCCATCAACATCACTTAATGCACTCCTCCCAAGCCAAAAATAACGTGAATGACACCGACAATAAAGGCGGCCACCACGCCAAAGACAATAACGGATCCGGCAAGCTTGAACATATTTGCCCCAACCCCTAGAACCAGACCTTCGGAACGTGCTTCAAGCGCAGCCGAACACATAGAGTTGGCAAAGCCGGTAACCGGCACAGCTGAGCCTGCTCCCGCCCACTGGGCAATCTTGTCGTATATTCCGAGACAGGTCATGATCACGGAGATCAAGATCAAGACGGCCACGGTTGGATTTGAAGCCTCACGCGATGTCATATCCGCGAAGGTCATGAACAACTGCTGAATGCATTGACCGATCAGGCATATAAAGCCCCCGACCAGAAAAGCTCGCAAACAGTTGACCCAGATGTTCTTCTTGGGCTGATGTCGGTCAGACATCTGCTTATACTCTTGCTCCGTCAGTGACAAGCGATTGAGCTTGATACGGGAGCCTGCTGAATTTTTGCTCTTTTCTGCCAAATGATACCCCTCCTTATTTTCCTATTTAAAACGGTATACTCATCATTATTTGTCATTTGTATATTTGTTATGTTTGGAAAATAATAAGAACCTTTTAAAAGTAAAAACAAAAATAAAAGCAAAAAAAACCGCCGGAGAAGCTCCGGACGGTGCTTAAAACCTGCCATAAGTTGGCCTTTACAGATATTGAAGGATAATGACCAGCAGGATGAACAGAAGACAGATCACAAGCCAATCCTTGGAATATCGCTCCATTACTCATTTGCCTCCCTTAATTCGCCCAGTAAAGTGCTGCTTGATACAGTATATGCGTCCATATATACACGGTGCTACCTTGACGCTGAGCCATGGACAATTGAAACCAGGTAGTTCATACTTATGATTATTGTATTGTTAAGGTAAAAGGAGAATTGGAGTATGAATAATCAAACACGGGAGTTGTTTAAGCAACTCACCGAATTCCCCGCGGCCCCGGGATTCGAGCGAGAGCTGCGCGCCCTCGTCAAAGAGAAAATGTCCGCCTATACCCGGGAATTTGTCCAGGATCGGCTAGGGGGACTGTTCGGCGTTCTACGCGGAGATGAACAAGGTCCGAAAGTCATGGTCGCCGGACACTTTGATGAGGTTGGATTTATGACTGTCGGAATTAGCGACAACGGAATGATCGCCTTCCAACCCCTCGGTGGGTGGTGGAGCCAGGCCGTATTGGCCCAACGCCTGCAAATTATTACGCCGAAAGGCCCTGTTGTAGGGGTAGTAGGCTCCACTCCAACACATCTGCTGGATGAAGCGCAACGCAGCAAGCCTGTCGATCTGAAGAGCATGTACCTGGATATCGGTGCAGATAGCCGGGAACAGGCCGAAGCCGCCGGTGTCCGCCTGGGCCAACAGATCGTGCCTATTTGTGAATTTACACCGCTGGTGAACCCTAAGAAGATCATGGCCAAAGCGTGGGACAACCGTTACGGAGTTGGGCTGGCCCTGGAACTGCTGGAGGCTGTACATCAGGACAAACTGCCGAATACACTTTATGTCGGCGCCAATGTTCAGGAGGAGGTTGGTTTGCGTGGGGCTCGCACTGCCGCCAATCTGATTCAGCCAGATATCTTCTTTGCGTTAGATGCCAGTGCGGCCAACGACATGACCGGAGATAAACGTGCCTTCGGGAAGCTTGGCGAAGGCGCCTTGCTGCGCATTCTGGACCCAACCATGATTACCCATCGCGGTCTGGTGGAGTATATTCAGGACACCGCTGATACACATAAGATTAAATACCAACACTTCGTATCACCTGGAGGAACGGATGCAGGACAAATACATCTTAGCGGCATCGGGGTTCCTTCCAGTGTAATCGGGATATGCTCCCGCTATATCCACACCTCTACCTCCATCATTCACACGGATGATTACGACGCCGCCAAGGAGTTGCTGATTCGTCTCGTTCGCGGCCTGGATCGTACCACGTTGAACACGATTTTGGAGAATAGCTGAGCGTTGGCGCTAGCCAAATGAGATTGAAAGTCATCACAAAAAACAGGCAGTGCCAAAGGATTTACTTCCCCTGGCACTGCCTGTTTCATATCACTTGCTATTTGCTGCCCTCCAGAATAACTACGCCACGTCCCGGCACCGTTACCTTGCCAGACACCTCGCGGCCTGCCAACACGTCCTTCTTCCCGGAGCCTACCTCCACTTCCGCCGCTTCTTCATTATGATTCAGCAGGAACAAGAAGGCCTGGTCCTTCTTCACTCGGCGAGCTACTTCCACCCCAGCAGGGGTCTCAAGCAGCGGCTGAATGCCCTTCTCTTCGCACAGATTCTTCAGGAAGCCTTGCAGGAAAGCAGCTTCTGGACTGCTGGCCAGATAATAGGCGCGCCCTTTCCCGAAGGAATTGACGGTTACACCTGGCATCCCTTTGTAGAAGTCAGAGCCGTACTCCGCCAGGACTTCAGCCCCCTCCGAATGAATGAGGTCGCACAGGAGATCACATTGATATTGACCGGAGAGCTCGCCCCAAGCCTCTTTCATCACTAGTTGATTGCTGCGCCCCGGCAACAGTGCGTCGATTTCCTCCGCCCAGATACCAAGAACCTTGCGTAGTTCACCCGGGTAACCACCGGTGGTTACCAAATCATTTTCATTTACGATGCCGCTAAAGAAAGTGGTCAGGAAGGTTCCGCCGCTCTCTACAAACTTCTCCACCTTCTTCGCAAAGCCTGGCTTCACCATATACATGACTGGTGCAATCACGATTTCGTATTTATGCAAATTCTCTTCTACGGAAATCATGTCACTCTCTACATTCATCCGGAACAAGGCGTCATAGTATTTATGCACCTCATTGGCGTAATTGAGGGCTACGCTTGGACCGCTTGATAATTCAATAGCCCAACGGTTCTCCCAATCGTACACGATCCCGACCTTCGCTTCCGTCCGGGCATCCAGCAGCTTGTCTCCAAGTTGCTGAAGCTCTTGCCCAAGCTCGGCGACTTCGCGGAAGACCCGGGTATGCTCATGACCCACATGCTCAATAACCGCTCCGTGATATTTCTCGCAAGCCCCGATCGAACGGCGAAGCTGGAAGAATAATACCGTATCGGCTCCTCGCGCTACCGCCTGGTAACTCCACAGGCGCATGACACCCGGACGCTTAAGCGAGTTATAAGGCTGCCAGTTTTGCTGGCTTGGCGTCTGTTCCATCAGCATGAACGGATCGCCGCCCTTAAGTCCGCGCATCAAGTCATGAGTCATCGCCGTCAGACTTACCGGAGTGTCAAGGGCAGGATAGTTATCCCAAGAGACGATATCCAGATGCTTCGCCCACTCGAAATAATCCAGCTCCGGGTACAGACCCATCAGGTTTGTCGTAATCGGAATATTGGGCGTATGCTGCTTGATCGCTTCATATTCCAGCTTATAGCAATCTAGTAAAGCCTGAGATTGAAAGCGGCGGTAATCTAGCGAAATTCCCTGGAAGTTCGTGCGATTGCCATTCCATTCCTCACTCAGTTCACTCGGTACTACAATTTCCTCCCAATCATAGAAAGTATGGCCCCAGAATCGCGTGTTCCACACCCGGTTGAGCTCATCCAGCGTCTTGTAGCGTTCCTTCAGCCAGACCCGGAAGCCGGCAGCACAATTGTCGCAATAGCAGTAACCGCCATATTCATTGGATACATGCCAAATCAGCAATGCCGGATGATCCTTATAGTGTTCGGCTAGCTTGCTAGCCAGCTTGGCAGAATACTTACGGTAGGTCGGGGAGGAGGGACAGGAATTATGTCGACCCCCGAATTTCCGTTTTCTCCCCTGTACATCAACTCGCAACACATCGGGATGACGATGTGCCATCCAGGCAGGATGAGCCCCTGTGCTTGTCGCCAGGCATACATGAACTCCGCTCTTGTACAAGCGGTCAATCGTTGCATCCAATTCGCTAAAATCATAAGTGTCCTCGCTGGGCTGATTCAAGGCCCAGGCAAATACGTTTACCGTAGCAACGTCGATGCCCGCCAGCTTGAACATACGTTCATCCTCCTGCCAAGCATCAGGCTCCCACTGCTCCGGATTATAGTCGCCACCGTACCAGATTTTCGGCAATTTTTCATTTATCATTCAGGTACACTTCCTTTTTTTAAGTGTGTGTTCAATAAGTCGAGTTTTCAGGACCAAAGCTTATGCTTCCGATGTACGTTTTTTCAAAACGCTTTAGGTTGAATGAAGCTAGGGACTGAGCAACGGAAGTCCCGGCTGAATTCAAGATTCGACGCCGAATCTACTCCTCGAACAGCTTCGTTCTGGGAAGACGACTTTTTGAACAACCCCTCTAATATAATTATAACCTCATTGTAATCCATATCATCTCCGCTTTATATATAATATTCCTGTTTTGATATATAATAATATGGACAAAGCAAGGAGGAATACATAAGATGAATTCACGGGCTTTTACCCGTTTCGCATTTTCACCCGCCGCAACTCCTGATCTCCCGCTGCTCATGGAGAGTGTCGGCTATAATCCGCATCAAGAGAAAATTGCTCGCCCGGATGGTTATCCTTACTATCATTGGTTGCAAACCGCTGAAGGAGAGGGACGTATTTCCTTTGGCAATGGCACCGTTCCCCTGCCCTCTGGCAGCGGCATCCTGTTGCCTCCCGGCATGAGTCATGCCTATGAGGCCAAGCGGGGCACAAGCTGGAAAACCTATTATGTAACCTTTGGAGGAGGGGCAGCGGGAGCCATCCTCAATGCTTTTGGCATTCGGGAAGCCGCTTTGTTCCGCTGGGAGCCTGAAGCCCCATTAACCCCGCTGCTTGCCGACTTGCTGACTAAGCTGGAGTACACACAGGATTTATTCGGGTTGGAAACTTCAACAGAGGTATATCGATTTCTGGGGGTGTTAAGCAAGTTCGGCCATGTCAGCAGCAGTGCCGTCCCCCGCAATATGGAAAAGCTTGGTCCTCTACTTGCCTGGATGGAGCAGGAATATGGAAATCCAGACATCGGACTGGACTCCATGGCTGACATCATCGGCATGTCCGGCCGCCATCTCAGCAAGCTGTTTCAGCAAACGTTTGGCATAGCGCCTTACAGCTATCTGACTCAGATGCGTATACATAAGGCGAAGGAGCATCTGGCGAGCGAGCCTGGAGTAACCGTGTCGAGCATCGCCGGGAAGACCGGCTTCCGTGATGCAAGCCACTTTGTAGCTACTTTTCGCAAGCATACAGGCATGACACCGCAGCAGTTCCGCAGACTGCATTAGCAAAAACCGGCTGACCATGCATAAGAGCTTGGTCAGCCGGTTTTCTATGATTCTCCATTTCCTATGCATGAATAGAATAAGTTGCTCCAGCTTCCGCCTCAAACCGTTCGCCTTCGGCAACAGGCATACCATCAGGCTTCCAAAGTTTCAATCCATTTAGCCCCCGTACCGTACACTCGCCCCCCGTTACGGATATAAGAGTCGCCGACGTCAGTCCACCGTTCTCCCAAGCCAAGTCAACTGTAAATCCACCTCGAGCCCGCAGGCCGCTAACACGTCCGCAAGCCCAAGTCTTTGGCAAGGCTGGCAGCAGATCGATTCCATCCATATGGCTCTGCACCAGCATTTCGGCGATCCCCGCCGTACCGCCAAAGTTGCCGTCAATCTGGAACGGAGGATGATCGTCGAACAGGTTCGGATAAGTAGAACGGGACAGCAGTGTATTGATAAACTGATGAGCCGTTTCGCCGTCTCCAAGGCGAGCATACAGATTGATCAACCATGCGCAGCTCCATCCTGTGTGTCCTCCGCCATTCTGAATGCGAGCTTCGAGCGTCTTCCGGACCGCTTCAGCCCATTCCGGCGTATCCCGTACAGTGATCGCGTCTCCCGGATAGAAGCCGTACAGATGGGAGACATGCCGATGCCCGGGCTCGGCCTCAGCAAAGGGTTTACTCCATTCCTGAATTCTCCCGTCCACCCCGATCTCCGGCTTGACCATACGCTCCAGCACATCCAACAGTTCCCCGCGCCATTCTTCATCCAGATCAAGCAGCCCGGCAGCACGAATCGTGTGCTCCAACAGCTCGCGAATCAGGAACAAATCCATACTGCTTCCCGCCGACACGCTACAAGGCTCTCCCTCAGCCGTCAGGAACTTGTTCTCCGGCGAGGTGGATGGTGCTGTAGTCAATCTGCCATCAGGGCCTGCAACCAACCAATCCTGACAGAACTCGGCCGCTCCCTTCATCAATGGATAAGCCGTATCCCGCAGAAAATCCTCATTAGGCTCGAAGATGTAATGCTCCCACAAGTGTCGGCACAGCCACACACCGCCCATTGGCCAGAAGGCCCAGCTGGCTTCACCGTCAGATGGAGTTGATTGACGCCATATATCCACATTGTGATGCGCTACCCAGCCGCGGCTGCCATAATGAATTTTGGCCGTTCTGGCCCCGGTTACACTGAGATCGCGTATCAGTTGAAACAATGGCTCGTGACATTCGCGCAAATTGGCTATCTCCGCAGGCCAGTAATTCATCTGAACATTGATATTGCTGGTGTACCCGCAGTTCCATGGGGGCTGAATCCGTGGATTCCATATCCCTTGCAAATGAGCAGCCTCCGTTCCGGGTCTGGAGCTGGTCATCAGTAAGTAACGCCCATAGTGAAAATAAAGCGCTTCGAGCCCTACCTCCCCGCTCCCCTTGCGGTAAGCTTCCAGACGTTCATCCGTGGGCAGATGGGTCTCTTCGCAAGACAAGCTTCCTATTTCCAGCTCCATGCGGTTGAACAAGCGTTGATGATCCTGGATATGGCGTTGCCGAAGCTCCGCATAACTCAGCTTTGCAGCAGCCGCAAGTACCGTGCGGCACTTCTCCGCAGGGTCTACCCCACCGCTGCCCGGCATAACCCCGTATCCGGCAAAATCCGTGGCCGCTGCCAATAACAGAGTTATCTCGTTTGCCCTCTGCACGATCAACCGCCCCGCTTCATCAAACAATACCGTTCCCCCGGGTGAAAGGACCTGCAACTGCACTTCAAAGGATAAGCCCAAGCCATCCTCGTAGAGCACGGACTGTGGATGATCCTCATGATAATTGTCAGCAACATGGCTGGGCGCTTGCCCTTGCATTTGGAGATAATCGGCCTGATCTCCTCTGCCTATGCGAAAGGGCAGCAGAGAATCCAGCGATGCCGAGATATGGAGCGTCTGATCCTCTGTACTCTTTATATGCACAACCAGCACTTGATCCACAGCACTGATCAGGACCTCCCGGGTATGTATGGCTTGTCCAAGCCGGTAAGTGGTGGTCGCGATACCTGTCGTCAGGTCAAGCTCCCGCTGATATTCGGTCGCCTCGCCTTCCATTAAATGCTCCACTCGCAAATTTCCAAGAGGCTGGTAGGATTCTGTGCCCCGCCCCAGCATTTTGGCGTTAATTAATTCCTCCGCCTCTTTATAGTTTCCGGTAAAGATCAAGTCCCTGACCGGACCCAAATATCGCAATGCATCATAATTTTGCGGGTCCCGCGGAAAACCGGACCATAATGTATCCTCATTTAAAGCAATCAGTTCCTGGCGAGCTCCACCGTATACCATTCCGCCAATTCGCCCGTTTCCGACAGGAAGAGCCTCCTCCCAACGGGAAGCGGGCTGCTTATACCAAAGCTTCCATTGCCTTTCTCGCTGATCTGTTCCCGTCATGCTTCATGCCTCCATAGCTTCAATAGTTAAGAGAAAAAAGCCCGAAAACAACGGGCCTTTTCTCTAATCAAAATATGCGGTTTTGACTATCAAGTCAAGATTATTCAATATTTTTGCCTGTAAAGAGAGCTGCTCTATCCTTAACCAATTCGGAAAATTCAGCTTCCATTTTTGCCGCACCAGCCTTATCCAGCTCTGCCAAAAAGCTATCGAACACAGCGTCAAATTGATCCGGTTTGGCCAATATAGCCTCAGGAATCCGCTTGCGGATAATATCCTGCGTTTTTTGGAAAATCACTTGGTAGTCGCCATCGGTTGGAACTGGCATATTGTACAATGCTCCCCATTCCTTAGGCTCGAAATCGCTCTCCTGAGGGTAAAGGTCCTTCCATGTTGTTGCATTGTAAGCTTTCAACGATTCCTTTTCCGCATCAGAATAGGATTCTATGATTTGTTCAGGGAAATTAATCGTATAGTAGTTGCCTGTAGAATCCTTCACACCGTCTCCGTAACGGGCGCTTAAGGTCAAGTACAGACCGCCCGGATTGCCCAAGCCTGTTTCTTTGGTAAAGTTGGCTGAATCATTAACTCTTCTATCTTGAATATCTTTGGGAATGATCCGTTTGCCATTTTCATCTACTGTATAATGCTTGCCTTCAATTCCCCAATTTCTCAAAACCTGACCTTCATCCGAAGCTAAATAGTCAAGAAATTTAATCGCACGAACCGGGTCCTCGCAAGCTGTTGTAATGGCAATACCGTAGCCGTCAACCCCGGATGTCTGGAAGGAATGATCCTTGTATTCCTCGCTCAGAACAACAGGGAAGTGCGCATAGGTATATTCATTTTTACCTGCATTTTTCAGAGCATTCTCAGCATCGTTATATCCCCATTCCTGGTCGATTAATCCAAGAACACGACCACTGGCAATTTTAGCTTTGTATTGGTCTTCCTTCTGCACAAATGCATCCTTATCCAGCAAGCCTTCATTAAACATATGGTTCAGCCAGCGAAAATACTCCTTTTCTTCCGGACGTTTATAATGCAGCTTCGCTTCATAGGTCTCGGGATCCACATAGTATTCCCCATCGTCAGGCGCCCCCGTGGCAAAGGCGGCCGGATTGGTAACGGTGATCATAATTCTCCAGTCGTCTGCGCTCAAGGTAAGGGGAATCGTTGGCTGTCCATCCGTCGTGGGATGCTTGGCATAATATTCCTTTAATACATTCTCATAATCCTGGACCGTGCGAACTTCAGGATAGCCCAATTCTTTTAATACCCGGTGTTGAATTTCAAACCCGCCGGTGGCATCGAAATATTGATTATCAACGCCCATATTCGTGACAATCGAGTAGATCGAAGGATCTTCGTTACTGTATTTCAAGCGATTCATATTTTCACTAAAAATTTTCTTGATATTCGGCGCATGCTCCTCAATAAGATCAGTCAAATCGATGATAAGTCCGGCATCAATTAACTTGGAAAGCTCGCCTTTAGCAAAGATCAGATCAGGCACATCACCGCTTGCAGCCATCAAGGCCACCTTGCTTTGCCCACCGCCAGCGCCTACATCAAATTCTGCGTCTAGTGTAACACCCGTTTTCTCTGTAATTGCTTTACCTACATCATCCTGCATATTGTTCCAGTTCGGGCTTGAATCGGCTCCAAAAAAGGAGAAGGTAACCGGACTGTTGTCTTCCACACCTGTATTTTGACCCTTGTTGCCCTCAGATGCACTCCCATCATTGCTGCCACAACCACCAATGAGCAATGTCGTTGCCAGTAAAAGCGCAGCGAAAGCTTTTGAACTTTTCCACTTCATATTTGCTGTCCCCCTAAAGATAATTGAATAAATCTGTATCATATATCAGGCCAAGCCTGGTGGTACCTTTACAAATGATTAGAGAACCTTAGCGAAGACAAGCCAGCTGACTTTAAGCCTTCACTGCACCAAGGGTCATCCCGGAGACAAAATACCGTTGCAAGAAGGGATAAACGAACAATATCGGCAGTGTGACTACAATAGTAATAGCCATCTTGATGGATTCCGGCGATACCTGAGCCATCTGGTTCGCCAGATCGTTCGCATTGGTCATTCCCGCCCCTTGGTTTGTACTTGCCAGCACTTTCATCAGCTCGTACTGCAAGGTGGTCCACTGCGGTTTGTTACCGTTATACAGATAGGTATCAAACCAGGAATTCCATTGGCCTACAGCCAGGAACAAGGCGATGGTTGCCAGTACCGGCTTACATAGCGGCAGGATAATTTTGTAATAAATCGTAAAATCATTGGCACCGTCAAGTTTGGCCGATTCCTGCAAGGCATAGGGCAGGCCATCAATAAAGGAACGAATAATAAATACGTTGAATGCGGCAACCGCCCCTGGAAGAATATAAATCCAGAAGGTTCCAATCAAATGCATTTGCTTCATCAGCATGTACGTTGGTACAAGCCCACCAGAGAAATACATCGTTAAGGCCAGGAAGGTAGAAACGAACTTCCGTGATCGGAAATCCTGGCGGCTGAGCGTATAGGCCAGCATGGATGAGCTAATTAATCCCAATATAGTCCCCGTCAATGTACGAAGCAGTGTTATTTTCAAACCCTGAATCAAGCCGGTATAACTGAATATGGTGCGATAGTTCTCCCAGGTCAGCTCACGGGGCCACAAGTAGATCCCGCCACGTACCGTATCCGTAGAATCATTCAGCGAGATTGCCAATACGTTCAGAAACGGATACAAGGTGATGACCATAATGATGCTCATGATGATAATATTGCAAATATCGAATATCTTCTCCGATCTGGTTGAGTTGAAAGCTTTGGATGCAGCCATCCTTTGTCCCCCCTACATAATGCTTTCTTTGGTCGTCTTCTTCATGATACCGTTGGCCGTGAGCAACAAGATAATGCTGACGACAGAGGTGAACATACTAATGGCTGTACCATAGGAGAAGCGATTAATATTGATCCCGTAATTTAGCGCATACAGATCAAGCACTTCAGAATAATCGGTAACCAGTGAATTGCTAAGCTGGAATTGCTTCTCAAACCCGATGCCAATCAAGTGCCCGATGGACATAATCAGCAAAACTGAAATCGTTGTCCGAATCCCCGGCAGAGTGATGTTCCAAATTTGCTTGAACCGTCCAGCCCCGTCTACACGCGCAGCCTCATACAATTCTTTGTCAATGCCGGTAATGGCCGCCAAGTAAATGATCGCGTTCCACCCCGTTTCCTTCCAAATATCTGAAGCGGTTACAATTCCCCAAAACCACTCTCCCTTGGCCATGAACTGGATCGGCTCATCAATAAGCTGAAAGGTCAACAGCAATTCGTTAACGATTCCGCCGTCTATGGAAAGCATTTTCGTTACAATCCCCCCAACAACAACCCAGGAAACAAAGTGGGGCAGGTAAGATACAGTCTGAACCGTCCGCTTGAACGCCGTTCCCTTCAGCTCGTTTAAAAATACCGCAAAAAGGATCGGCACGACAAACCCAAAAACCAATGAGAGAACACTCATAGCAAGTGTATTTCGCAATACAAGGTAGAAGCGTTCATCTTGAAATAAATCAACGAAATTTTTGAACCCAACCCATTCCTGGTTTAGAAACGATTTATTTCGTGGCTTGTAATTCTGAAAGGCCATCACCCAACCCGCAATGGGCAAGTAATTGAATACAAATAGCCAAATGATGAAAGGCAATGACATTAAATACAAGTATTTCTGTTGAACGATACTTTTCCAAATTCCCATCTTCGGCTTTTTGGGCGATTTAGGAATCGCACTGGATTTTCTAGTATCAGCTTCGATTGACAACGCTTCCATTAATCCAATCCCCCTCTCGTCTATATCTTTATGATATCTAAAAGAGAAGGGCATAAATACCCGGCAGATTTTGCAGAAAACCATATAGAAATTAGATATTGGTCCCTTAAAATAGATGAAAGAATTAGACCGGAAGCGTAAACGAAATTTGTGTTCCTTGTCCCAGCATGCTGACTATATGGAGACCATGCTGCTCACCGTAAGACAATACAAGTCTTTGATGAACATTGCGCAAGCCTATTCGCCCTTGCTCCGGCTCCCTAACCTCCTTAATCAGACGGCTTACCTCTTCCAGCCGATCTGGCTCTATCCCCATTCCGTTATCGCTGACCGTGACATGGGCCAATCCGTCTACTACTTCAACCTTGACCACCACATGCACCCCATCCTCCTTGTTCTCTACCCCGTGCACTACGGCATTCTCCACAAGGGGTTGTATGATCAACGGCGGCACACGCAGCAATGAAGCCTCGGGATCAACAGTTAACGTGAACTTTAAGCGATCCTCATAGCGAAATTTCTGAATCTCCAGATAGGAGCTGACCATTTCAAGCTCTTCTTTGAGCATGATGCTCTCCCGGCCTACCTCCAGACTTTTACGCATCATCTTCCCTAATCTGCGCACCACGTTGGCAATTTCCTGATCTCCCTTCAGAAGCGCATTCATCCGAATGGATTCCAGGGCATTGAACAGGAAATGTGGATTGATCTGGCTGGCCATCATCTTCAGCTTGATCTCCCGCTGAGCCAACTCAAGCGAATTATTTTGCTCTGTCTTCTCCACAACCTGATCCATCAGCCGGCGTATGCTTTCTACCATATAATTAAATTGACGGGATAGCTGACCGATTTCATCCTGACCATCAATCCGTGAGACAACTGTCAAATCTCCCAGGGCCAGTCGGTTCAAATGCCGGCTTAATCGAAGCAAGCGGTTTGTCGTCAGGAAGGAAACGGTATAGACAAAAATAAGGGCGAGCAGCAGGACCAGTAAAATAATGAATAACCCCATCAAGCTGACAGTATTCGCGTCCTTGACGATAGATTCAGTGGTAAATACCGAGATAAATTTCAGACTGTTCATGCTCGAATCCGGCGTTAGCGTGTCTATGACAAGATAAGCAGGCTCGCCTTGGCTCTCCACCTTCAGCGTCCCCTTTTGCTGAGTTCTAAGATCAATGCCATAATCAAGCTCGTTCAGCGTTTTGCCGACAAGAGACGAGTTCTTGGCTGCAACGACCACCCCCATATCATCAGTGATCATTGTCTCGAATGGCTCCTGCTGCAGCATGCGGTTCAGCTCTTCCTGATTGATAATAACCATTAAGACACCGCTTTTTCGCGTACCTTCAAAGGATATCTGCCTGATCAAGCTAAGCCGCTTGACAGTAAACTCTTCATCATCATTGATGTAAAACCAGCCTATTCGCTTGCTCTCCATCGCTTGCTTAAACCAGTAAGTCTGTTCAATTTCTTCATTAATCGGGATGAATTCCAGATTGTTGATTAGAGTCGGATTATCGTAATAGAAACGAATGCCGGAAATTTCCCGGTATTGAAGAATATATTCGCGAAAATGATCGTACTCCAAATAGGATTTGGTCAGTTCAAGCACGTCGGAATACTCCGTCTTGACCGCTGTTGCCAGCTCCCGATCCAGCATGATCATATCGGAAATATCGCTGGGCACCCGTAGCATCATGCCCGTACGCGTCTTCACCTTTTCAACGTTGTTAGTTGTTTGAGCAATCGCTCGTTCCATAGCCTGATGGCGAAAATAAGCGGTGACACCCACTCCGACGATAAGCACGGGGATCATCACCACCACAATATAAGAAATAAGAAGCTTATGCTTAAGCTTCAGGTTGTTGGTAAAACGAATCATTTTATTCAGCATGGCATCTTCCCCTTAAAGAGGTAGTTCAAAAAGCACAGCTTCTATATAAGTTGAACTTATGAATAACGCAAAGATGCAGACGAGAAAAAATGTTCTTGCGATCGCTGTTGCTCATGGATTTCTTGATTCAATTAGTTCTTATAAGGTAGAAATCCATTCCCAAAGGCGAACGCTCCACTTCTTCAGAATCATTTTTCCCGCTTGCTTATTTTGCCTTTTCTTTGGTTCAACTGATAATACGAAAATATCCCCTAACACCAGGGAAAGGGGATATTTCCGTTATTTCTATTATACTGGCGTTTTACTTACCCGAGCTACTTATTTTAAGGTAATTACCACTTCGGTTTGTCCGTTGAAGCGACCTGCTTCAATGACACCGTTATCGGCGAGCACGCCGCCTTGTACGGAGGAAACCTCACCTAGTCCATGAAGTGCTATGTTAAACGGTTTGCCTGCACCTTCTGCTGTTAGCTTCAATGTATTGCCGTTACGCGAGACAGCTACCTGAAGTTCACTTTCTCCCTCGATGTTCCGCACTGTGCGCGATATGTTAGCTCCATCCTGAATTTGATAGAGGCCAAGCTCTACGCCATCCGCATAGTCATAATCCGGGCGATTGTCGTTGGCGCCCTTCGCCACAATCGAGTTCTCCCGCACAAACAGCGGCAAGCCGAAGAAATCATATTTCTCTTTATACCATTTGCCGCCTTGGGCCACTTTCCCGGTGAGAAGATGCGTCCATGTTCCTTCTGGCAAATAGTAAGAGACCTCACCCTGCTCGCTGAATACCGGGGCCACCAGGACAGAATCACCCAGCATATACTGGCGGTCCAATGTTTCACTCCCCGGATCCTCCGGGAATTCCAGGAACATCGCACGCATCGTCGGCACACCTTGCTCTGTCGCCTGAACGGCTGTATCAAACATGTACGGCATCAAGCTGCATTTCAGCTTGGTGAAGAAACGCGTAACATCAACCGCTTCATCATCATACACCCAAGGCACTCGGTAGGAGCTGCTGCCATGCAGACGGCTGTGGCTGGACAGCAAGCCAAAGGCTAGCCAGCGCTTGAATACATGCGCAGGCGCCGTATTCTCGAAGCCGCCGATGTCATGGCTCCAGAATCCGAAGCCGGACAGCCCCAGGGACAAGCCTCCACGCAAACTTTCTGCCATGGATTCATAATCGGCATAGCAGTCGCCGCCCCAGTGAACCGGGAATTTCTGCCCGCCAACCGTAGCTGAACGAGCAAACAATGCAGCCTGGTTCTTGCCTATCTTTTCTTCCAAGACTTCAAACACAACCTTGTTGTAAAGGTAGGTATAGTAGTTGTGCATTTTTACCGGATCGGAGCCGTCATGGTAGACCACATCCGTCGGAATCCGTTCACCAAAGTCGGTCTTGAAGCTGTCTACGCCCATATCGACCATCTCGCGCAGATAACCCGCAAACCACTCGCAAGCAGCCGGATTGGTGAAGTCCACCAAGGCCATGCCTGGCTGCCACATGTTCCATTGCCATACATCACCGTTTGCTTTCTTCACCAGATAGCCGTTTGCTTTGCCTTCTTCAAACAGACGCGAGCGTTGGCCAATGTAAGGATTAATCCATACGCAAATCTTCAGGCCCTTTTCCTTCAAGCGTTTCAGCATGCCTACGGGGTCCGGGAAAACACGCTCATCCCATTTAAAGTCAGTCCAGTGGAATTCACGCATCCAGAAGCAATCGAAATGGAACACATGCAGCGGCAGATCGCGTTCAGCCATGCCATCCACAAAGGAGTTCACCGTAGCTTCGTCATAGTTAGTGGTAAAGGAGGTCGTCAGCCACAGCCCAAAGCTCCAGGCTGGCGGCAGAGAAGGCTTACCTGTCAAAGCCGTGTATTTGTTCAGCACCTCCTTCGGTTCAGGACCGTCGATCACGAAATATTCGAGCGATTCACCGGGAACGCTGAATTGCACTTTTTTCACTTTTTCCGAAGCTACTTCAAAGGACACCGCACCCGGATCATTGACCAGCACACCGTAGCCTTTATTAGTCACGTAGAAAGGAATATTTTTGTAGGATTGCTCGGAGCTTGTGCCCCCGTCCTTATTCCAAATATCCACGACTTGCCCGTTTTTGACAAAGGAAGTGAAACGCTCACCCAGGCCGTAAACCCATTCGCCTACACGCAAATCCAGCTCTTCGCGCATGTAAACGTTCCCATTGTTCTCCGTGATATGAGCCATCGATTTGGCCCGGCTACCGGTGATGCGTTCTTCACCACGATAGAAGTCAACAGACCATTGCGGACCCTTCTGGATTCGTACACTCAAGCTGCCGCTCTTCAATTCGGCATATTCCTCATGCTCGGCAATTTCCACATGAGCCCCGCCCTTGGCTAATTCAAAGTGTGGACCATGATCAATGGTGCCAGCAAAGTGGATCAGCTTGACCCCAATCACACCTGGGAGCGGGGAATGGAATTGCATCGTCAGCAAGGTTGTATTAATCATGTTGCCGCGACCAGCGATTGGCGTCGTCGACGCCGAGGCGACCAAGGTATTGTCCTGAATCATAAAATCATAAGCCTGTACCGCTGTATCAAGCTTAAATTCCTCGCGAATCATCCAGTTGCCGTCCGTAAATTTCATGTTACCTAACCGCCTTTCTCATTTACAAAGTGAGATGGACATTGTCTTTCAATAGAAAACGTCCTATACTTGCATTATACTGATACTATGGTTTATTAACTAACATAATCAAACGAAAATATAACACTATTTTGACGAGGTGAACTCACATGGATCAAGCGCTTCGCCGTTCGTTAAAAGAAATCAAGCATCATGGAAGTCAGCAGCTTCCCTTCGGTACCTATTGGTATCGATACGGTCCAGGTGAACATGTTATTGATTGCCATTGGCACGATGAGCCTGAGTTCTTCTATTGTCTGGAGGGCGAAACATTGTTCCAGGTAGATACCGATTACTTCCCGGTGCGCGCCGGACAAGCCGTCTTCATTGATGGCGGCGACATTCATGCCGCCCATGCTCACGGCAACGAAGGCTGTACCTTCTTCTCTCTTGTCTTCGACACTCAGCTTCTGGCCAGCGCTCATTATGATGCCGTTCAGGAGAATCTGGTGTTGCCTTTACAGGAGCGCAGAGCCACCTTCCCTCGACATCTGCGCCGCGACTCGGCAGCGGACAGCTCGCTGCTGGATCATCTCCTGGCGATGATGCATAGCTGCAGTAATGAGACGCGGGGCTATGAAGGTGTAGTCAAAGGGCATCTTTATTTAATGCTGGCGGAAATTGCCGCGGAAGGCCGGGCTGTTAGCCGCGCCTCCACGGCCACCCGCAGCGAGTCCTCCAAAATCGATCGGCTCAAAACGGTAATTCTTCATATACAGGACCATTATAGTCAGCCGATTCGCCTGGCAGAACTGGCGTCCTTGATTCCTATGAGTGAAGGCCAGTTCTGCCGCTTCTTCAAGTCAATGACTCGGCAAACGCCGGTAGACTACATTAATTCCTACCGGATCCGACAAGCAGCCGAAATGCTGCGCAATCCTGAGCGTAAAATTTCGGATGTGGCGCTGGAGGTGGGGTTTGATAATATCAGTTATTTTATTCGTGTGTTTCGCAAGGCGATGAATTGTGCACCCTCTGAATTCCGCAAGAAGCTGAACTCCTGATTGGTGTCATTTTGCTACTAAAAGCACCCCTTAGATTTCACCGGAATAACCCGAGGGTTTTCCAATGTCTATTCTAAGGGGTGCAATTCATTTAATAGAACCAGGGCTTTTCTTTGACTTAAAGTTTCAAACAACTTACTATCTATAATACTTGAGTCGTTAATTGGATTATTAAAGTTCCATTTTTCTGATCGGAAGAACAAATTCTCGTCTATTATGCATGATCGGACTGCTTGCGGTAAGCAGTTGGACTGAGCCCGACATATTTGCGGAATTTGCTATGAAAATAGTCCACATTCGTGTACCCAACCTTTTTGGCTACCTGATAGACCTTGAGTCCTTCCTCCAGCAATTCCTTGGCTTTCTCAATCCGCACCTTATCGATATACGTATTAAAGTATTCTCCCGTCGTATTCTTGAACAGCTTGCCTAGATAGGCGCTATTATAATTGAAAATGCCTGATAATGTCTCAAGCTTCAAGCTTTCATTGTAGTTGCGATGAATCAGATCTAACATAATTTTGACTTCACGATGCTTGCCGTCTTCTCCAAGCTGGTTCATAAGCTGCTCCAGCAGACCTTCCGCCTTTTCATACAACTCCAGAATAGTTTGTGCCTTCTGCATTTCAACAAAAGTCCCGGTAAATTCCTTTTGCCGACTTTGCAAACCCGAAGATTGATCAAGTACCTTGTGTAAAATCGTTGTGAGCAGTTCGACAAACCGGTCCTTGATTTCTATCTCGGACAACGCTTGAGCGAGATACAACTGCCCAAGCTCAGGCAACAGCGTCTTCACCGCTGTACGATTGGCAATATCCACGGCAAAGTATAGCTGATCGCTCAGTTCCTCAGCCAATCGTGCATCCCCCTGTCTGGTCGGAGCACTGGATTGCAGCATAGCTGGAGTCAAGATCTCTCCCTGATCCAGCACAAACTGCTGCCGGATTAGATCATACGCGGTGCGG
The DNA here is from genome assembly GCF_000374825.1 of Paenibacillus sanguinis 2301083 = DSM 16941. Taxonomy (GTDB): domain Bacteria; phylum Bacillota; class Bacilli; order Paenibacillales; family Paenibacillaceae; genus Fontibacillus; species Fontibacillus sanguinis. Next base: position 23,646 of record NZ_KB895384.1, on the reverse strand, counting down.
TAAGAGTGGTAAAGCTCCTTGAGGCTGCTCACCTTTTCGCCCAAGGCTATCGAGAAATATGCGCCATAACTGCTAAGTGTCTGGCCGATGCTACGATAGATACCCTCGGTCTCCACCGACAGCAACGGCTCTTTAAGAAGCACGCCCAGCTTGGTATGAATGGCGAATACCCAACCTCGTCCGGATTCCTCAAACAACTGCATCAAAACCTTACGTGCTGCTGCATCCGTACGTGTCTCCGCTTCTCCCTCGGCCTGAAGCGAGAGCAACATAATCTGGAATACTTTGCCTTCAATGCCTACTTGCCCGGCTCGCTCATATAACGAAGCCGACTCCTCTTCCGCAAGACCAGAGTCCGTAAGGATGGATTGAATCAGGGCTTCACGACTCCAGTCAGAAGTCACCCGCTTCCATTGCTCAGAAGCCTTCTCTTCCTCGATCACTCGTTTGATGTTGCGTAAATAGTTCAGCAGTTCATCCTCATCGACCGGTTTGAGCAAATAGCCGTCGGCGCGTTGGGTCATCGCGGTCTTGGCATAATTGAAGTCAGCGTAACCGCTGAGAATTAAAATATGCAGGAGCGGGTCCTGCATACGCAATCGCTGAATCAATTGAAGCCCATCCATGCCAGGCATGCGAATGTCAGCTAACACCAAATCCGGGTGCTCTAATTTATATTTATTCAACGCGTCGTTCCCGTTGACCGCCGTATCTACAACCTGATACCCCTCGGCCTCCCAATCGATGAAAGTTCGCAAACCTTCACGGAGCTTGGGTTCATCATCAACAATGAGCACTTTAATCATCATGCATTCCTCCAGCCGGAAAATTGTATTAGACCTTCCAGCGAGCAGTATAAAGCGTTTACATTTAATTATAGAATAGTTTTGGAATTCACAACAAGCATTATCATGTTCAATTGTAGCACTATTTTGATGAATGTCAGATTAAATCATTTCCTGTTTCTATCATTTGAGTAGTATACTAAGGTAGAAATCATTCCCAAAGGCGAACCAGTATATGCTTACAGTGCAGCTTTCTTGGCTCTGATATAATTTCTGCTAGGTGGACGAAAGGAGATTTTAGGGTTGAACAAAGAGCTTGGTGTATTGATGGTGTTGAGTGTTGTTTTGCTTTCAGGGTGCGGATCAGATAAGCCTGCAACGGTTAAGGAGGGTGTGAGCGAGTCTCCCAGTAAACAAGTATCAACACAGCTAGGGCAAGCTACGGATGCAAAATTGAAATTGCTTGCATCTTCAGAGGATGAAAAAGTTAAATTTTATACAAACACCGATGGGGTAACACTGGACATTAACGGCAATAAAAAAGACTTTTCTTGGAATGTCCCTATTGATACTGGAACTGCCCCGCAGGTATTCTATACGGATGTTACAGGCGATGGAAAAGAAGAAGCCGTAATTATCATCCAGACTGGGCGAGGAACAGGCTTAAGCAATTATGATATTCATGTCGTTAGCGCCGGGGATCTTTCCGAAATTAAGGTCCAAAGCTATGATGAGATTGTTTCTGATCAGATTGAAACCCATGTTGCTAAAAAAGGAGACGATACGTTAGCAATTTCAGCAAAAGCGCAAGGAAAAGAATATAACTTTAATTATGGGTTTGACGCAGCGCCAGATCAAAAACAGGATAGCCTTGGGTTTGGTGGCGTATATATTTATTCATTAGAAAATCAAAAAATAAAATTAACCCTTGGGGCAGCAGTACCCGGGACTACTGCATATGTGTGTGATTTCAATGTCACTTATAAATTTGACAGTGCCAGGAATGAATTGGTTGCAGATCAAATTGAAGTTAAACCTATTTCATCTTGATATCAGAGGCAACTAAATTATAAATGTTATACCGCACGACATCCGTGCGGTCCTCATCCACCCCAGTCCGATATTTATTTCGCAGTGTGATCCTTCACCGGAACGTCAAAATCCGGTGTGCCGTCCTCGTGCCAGCCGAACAGCTGCGCACGAGTATGCCGATTGGGGTCATAAAGCGGATCTCCGGCAATCTCCTTGTAATTCCGGGCATGATAGACCAGAACATCCTCCCCTTCCTCCGAGACAGTAAAGCTGTTATGACCCGGACCGTACTGTCCCGTCTCCTCACTGGTTTGGAACACTGGTACCGGGGACTTGGCCCATGCAGCCGGGTCCAGCAAATCCGCATCCTCCGCTGCGGATAACAAGCCCATGCAATAGTTGTGGTCCGTCGCACTCGCCGAATAAGCGATAAAGATACGGCCATTTCGTTTCAATACGGCCGCCCCCTCATTGACGAGGAAGCCGATTTTCTCCCAGTCATATTCCGGCGTGGAAATCATCGACTGTTCACCGATCAGCGTCCATGGATTGTGCATTTTGGAAATGTACAGATTGGAATTGCCCGCGATCGCGGGATCCTTTTGAGCCCAAACATAATACAAATCCCCGCGATGCTCAAAGACGGTTGCATCCAACGCAAAGGATTCCCATCGAGTTCGCACCTGCCCCTTCTCGATCCATTCTCCTTCAAGCGGATTGTCCGCCTCCGTCTCCAGCACGTACATGCGATGATCGAACAAGCCGTCCTTCGTCTCAGTCGTTCGCGCTGCGGCAAAATAGATGTACCATTTGCCCCGAATATAATGAAGCTCCGGCGCCCAGATGTTTGCACTAAGCGGCCCTGCTGCATATTTGCGCCATACCGTTTTTGCAGGAGCGTGCTTCAGCCCCTGAATCGTAATGGAGCGCCGCACCTCAATCCGGTCAAACTCCGGCACCGAAGCGGTGAAATAATAATATCCGTCCGTATGCTTGTAAATCCAGGGATCAGCTCGCTGCTCCACAATCGGGTTCATATATTCTCTTTTTGTCGTCATCTCGGTTTCTCCTTTTTACAAATAATGAGCCTGCTTGTCGTCACTCGTTCGTCCGGGATATTTGCTTCGCCCAGACTGCAACTCCTTCATCGTTAAGGCCCGTATATACCAATGCTCCGGCATTTCGTTCCCAATCCCAGGCCGGCACCACCTGCACCTGCTCGACCCGTCCGGCGCCAGCCTCGACATCCTCCCAGGTCAACGTTAGCGTTCTTTGACCGTCAAAGCTCCAGGAGCCGCTGCCCCGACTGCCCTCTGTTTTGCCGGTTTGCAGCAGCACAAGCTGGCTTGATTCGTTCTGCCCGTCGATAAACGGATCATGCTCCAGGCGTTCCCATTCCCCGGCCAGCATCGCTTCAGGGATATCCTGCTCTGTCTCTCCGGCATAACGCTCCGGGGATACAACTGGCCAGCCATCCTCTGTCCACAGCATTTTCCGAACATGAAGATAAGACCAGTTCTTGTCAGCCTCTCCGCGAGCATGGTGAACGATATAATAGCTATCGCGTTCTTTCAGCACCGAATTGTGGCCTGGAGCGATCCATCCTTCCGCTTCGCCAAATTTATAGCCGCCCAGCAGCTTCGTGCCTACGGCGAACTGCGGTTCAAACGCCGTATCCGTCATCTCCCGCCTGTTATAATCCACATAAGGCCCCGTGATCGAATCGGACCGGGCTACCCGAACGTTATAATCCTCAAACAACGAATCATAGGACACAAACAGATAGTACTTCTTGAACTTCTCGTTATAAATGATATAAGGCCCCTCCACTGCCCCGTCCTCACTAGCCATATCGCGCGCGGCAACGAGCTTGCCGAAGCCTTCTTCCTTGGGCTTGCCTGTTGCCGGATCAAGCTCGATGATGTGAATCCCCCCGAAAAAGGAGCCGTATACCATCCACATCCGTCCCTCATGATCCGTGATTACATTAGGGTCGATCGCATTTAGCGGATCATCGGCCCGCGTCTTGATAACTACGCCCTGATCCGTCCACGGGCCTTCAATGGACTCCGAAACGGCTAAGCCGATCATCGATTGTCTGCTTCCAAAGGTGGAGGCGGAATAATACAACCGGTACTCCCCATCGTGATACACAATGTCCGGCGCCCACAGGTTCGTTGCTCCCGTCCAGGCCAGCGCTTCCGCAGGAATCCCTGGCAAAGCGCGGCCAACCCACGTCCAATGAATCAAATCAGCGGATTTGCGAACCATCACGCCAGGCTTGGGCTCGCCGCCAACCTTCACATCGGTTGAGAAGATATAGCAGCCCTGATCTGTCCTGATTACGCCAGGATCATGAGCATTGTTGACGGTCCATTTCGCTTCATTATGAAGCACTGTTGTATCGTACATCGCAGTCGCATCAGGTGGTTCCGGGAACAGCACCCCGGTTGCATGCCCTTTGGAGCATCCTCCCATGCCAAGCAGCAGCAGCAGCATTATAGACAGCACCCTCCTTTTGTTTATCACATGAATCACGGTCATCACATCCATCTCCACATTCTCTGCGGTTCCGTGGTCTATCCCTTGACTCCGGAAATAGCAACCGACTCGATAATTTGTTTCTGGAACACGAGGAAAATGGTCAATACCGGCAGCAAGGCAACTACAGAGGCCGCCATAATGAGCGGATAGTCCGTCTGTATCGCATATTGCGCGTTAAAGTTAGCGATGACAAGCTGCAGCGTTTGCTTCTCCGGCGAGGTCAAGTAAATAATCGGCGCCAGGTAATCATTCCAGATCCCCATAAACCACAAAATAAGCTGAGCAGCCACCGCCGGCTTGATCAGTGGAAATGTAATGGTGGAGAACAGCCGAAAATAGGAGCTCCCATCAATTTTTGCCGCTTCCAGCACTTCATTTGGCACACTGATCAAATACTGCCGAAGGAAGAAAATCATGACGATATTGCCGAACAGCCCTGGCACAATCAGTGGGAGCAATGTATCTACCCAGCCAACCTTGGAGAACATCATGAATTGGGGAATCATGACAGCCGGATAAGGAACCATCAAGGCCGTCAGCAGCATGAGAAAAATAATATTTTTCCCTGGAAATTTCAGCTTAGAGAAAGAGAACGCCGCCAGGCTGGAGGTGAATGTGCCAATAATCGTAACAGAGATAGCGATCACCGCGCTGTTCTTGATCCCGCTCAGCAAAGGTCCGGCTGTCCATATTTCCAAATATTTGCCCCACTGCGGAACCTTGGGAATCCATACCGGGGGCAGCGAGAACACATCGGCCTTCTGTTTGATTGAGGTAGACAGCATCCATAACAGCGGCGCAATCATCGCGATCGCTCCGATGGCCAGCAAAGTAAAAATGATTGTATTCGTCAGCTTGACTCTGGATGAATGGGACATGTTCATATGCTCCTTTCCGTTCGATCACGACTCATAGGATGATTTTTCGTTCATTCTGAATTGAATCAGGGTAACAATAAAGATGAATATCCCCAGGATGACGGCCATAGCGGAGGCATATCCCATCTGGAAGTTGTCGAAAGCCTTCTGCCAGATATAGAACACAACCGATGCGGAGGAATATTCAGGACCACCCGTACTGGTCATAATGTTGATTTCCGTAAAAATCTGCGAGCCGCTGATGATATTCGTCACGACAATAAAGAAAGTAACCGGCTTCACCATGGGCCAGGTGATATGACGAAAAGCCTTCAGCCCGTTCGCTCCATCCAGCTCGGCCGCTTCATAATAGGAACGCGGAACACTTTGCAGTGCGGCCAGATACAAGAGCATTGTATAGCCCAGCCCCTTCCAGATCGCCATCAGCATAATGGCCGGCTTGACGTAATACTTGTTCATCAGCCAGTTAGGACCCTGAATCCCGAGCATATCGAGAAATTGATTGACCAGTCCGTAGTCTCCGTTATAGGCCCAGCTCCACATAATAGAGATGGCCGCGAGTGAAGAAATGACCGGGATATAATAAATAACCCGAAACGTTGTTGTCCCCGGGATGCCCCGATTCAGTCCAAGCGCAACCAGCAGAGCCAGAAACAGACCGATCGGAATGCCCAGCATCATAAATACGGTGTTGAAGGCAGCTTTGTGGAACAATTCGTCTGACAACAATTCTTTGAAATTGCTTAGACCAATGAAGTTAAACTGGCCTAGTCCGTCCCAGTCTGTCAAGGAACCATAGAAGGAATACAATACAGGAAACAGGGTAAAGAACAGGAAGCCCAGGACAGGCGGCAAAATAAACAGCCAACCGTAAATCATTTCTTTCCGGTACAGACGTGATTTAGTCTGCTTTTGCATGAAGGTCACCTCTTATTCGGATGCCAGCATGAAAATGATGCTAGTCCCTTGGTCTATGCAGCGCAAGAAAACTAGCATCATTTCCACTGGATTAATGGAAAACCAAAGTCCTGTTAAAGCTTACTTGGCTTTCGCCTTTGCTTCCGCCTCGATAGCTTTGTCCAGCAGCTTTTGCATCTTTGGCTGTTCCTGCTTTACGTAATCGGCGGCGCTGACCTTGCCATCCAGCACGGGCTGGATATCGGTAAAGAACAGATCATACCATTCAGAGGTCCAAGTGTAGTGGCCCGGCAGTACCCGGCCGTATTCCCCCACGATATCAAGAAACTCCTGTTTGTTCTCCGGCTTGGTCGAAGTATCGGCAGCCCATTCCTGAGCCATATCAATCATGTTGGGAATTTGAACCTTTGCATCCACCAGCATTTTCATCCCTTCCTTGGAGGCCGTCAGGTAGTTGATCAATGCTACGGCTTCTTCAGGATATTTTGTTTTTGCGGATGCACCGATACCAAGCGAGCCGGTCCATGTGGCCGATTTGCCGGTGGAGCCGGCCGGATAAGGCATCAGATCATATTCAAAAGGCAAGGTTTCGTACGTACTCATATCCCATGGTCCTACCGGGAAGAAGGCGAGCTCGCCCTTCATCCAGCGTTGGTAAGTGTCCAGTGTTTGCGCATCCGTCGCGGAAGGCGTAACCTGATAAACGTTTTGCATATCAGCAAAAAACTGCAGCGCTTCCGCAAATTTCGGATCATCAATCGTAACCTTCTTTTTCGACTCATCAATCCAATCTGCCCCATTGCTCCATACCAGAGATTGCAGCACCCAGTTGACGTTGAACCCGGTACCGTATTGATCTGGCTTGCCATCGCCGTTCGTGTCCTTGGTCAGTTGCTTGGCCACGTCGACAAACTCCTGCCAGGTGTAGGGCTTGTCGGGATCAGGCAGCGGAATGCCTTCCTTTTCAAACATCGTTTTGTTATAGCCAAGCGCAAAAGGACCTACATCCTTAGGCATACCGTATAGATCGCCTTGACCTGCCATATTTCCGTCATAGCGATATAGATCAAGTCCATATTTCCACATATTATCAAGATTGATTTCCGGGTTGTCCTCCACATAAGGCGTCAGGTTCAGCAGAATATCATTATGAACATATGCCTTGGTATCGCCGGATTCAAAATAGAATACATCAGGCACCTTGTTGCCGGTAATGGCAGCCTTAAGCTTGGTTGCATACTGGTCAGCGGCTGTAACAACGATTTTTATTTTGACGCCGGGATGATCCTCTTCAAATTTCTTGACGACGGCGCTGTAGGCTTTCTGTTCATCCGTGCCGCCACGGTACATAAATGTCAATTCCTTCGTTTTCCCGGAATTTCCCGAATTTGCAGCCGTACCGCCGTTCTCGCCCTCCGTATTGCCGCCGCAGCCTGCCAGGACGACAGACAACACCAGCATCAGTGACAAAATGATAAACCAGCCCTTTTTCTTGAACACCTTAACCCCTCCTATATTTCAGATGAACCTATATAGAATGAACTAAATTTATGCAACAGGGGCTTACCTTTTCAACTTATCCCCACCGCATCCGCTTTTAGTCCAGCCCATAGCAAAATCACAAATGAAACCAACCGATTACGCACTGAGCCTGCTGCCGAGGAACAATAACATATCACCTTCCACCATCTTTTAAATAAACATGAAACATTTCTTTTCAACTTGAATGAATCCGCTTACAGGTTTAAAATAACATAAGACAGCTATGATGTAAATATAAAAACATAAATCTTTTTATGTTTTTATAAAATAACAATTCAAAACGGGCGATATTTGTCCTTTATTACAGATAATTTCTTATTTTTTATTAATAAATTTTAGTTTTTTATAAAATAAAATGGTTGGATATACTATATATTTTCTCTAATTTTAAATTTTTTTACATTTTTCGATTTGTTTTTATTTATCTCTTTATTATTATTGTTTGTTAGTTTATAATTACTTAAAATAAAAGGGCTATGAAATAATATTCCGGAAGAAGGTTATTGCCGAATGATCTATATTAAGGATTTAATGAGCGGCATCGATATTTTCAAAGCACTCAGCTCAGAGATCAGAATTCAAATGCTGGAGCTGCTGGCCAAAAATCAGGCCTTGAATTTGAATGAAATTGCCAGCAAGCTGGGGTTGAGCAACGGGGCTATTACCATGCACGTAAAAAAGCTTGAGGAAAGCGGACTGATTGAGATTAACACCACTGTAGGCAAGCATGGCATTCAAAAAATATGTTACCTGAATAAAGACAGATTAATGGTTGATCTTCGCAGCAAGGATATGGAGAATTTGTACGAGGTTGAGATTCAGGTCGGTCATTACAGTAATTATCAAGCGGTGCCCACCTGCGGTCTGGCTACGAAGGACAGCATCATCGGCGACTTTGACGACCCGCGCTACTTCGCCGATCCCCAGCGCATCGACTCCGAGATCATCTGGCTGGCCGAAGGCTTTCTGGAATACCGGATTCCCAATTATCTCAAGCCCAATCAGAGCTTTCGGGAAATCCAGTTCTCGATGGAGCTTGGTTCCGAGGCCCCTGGGTACTGCGACAATTATCCTTCAGATATTTACTTTTACATTAACAATATTGAAATTGGATGCTGGACCAGTCCCGGTGACTTCGGCGATGTTCGGGGAACCTTTAATCCGGAATGGTGGCCGCCTCACCTGAATCAATACGGGATGCTGAAGCTGATTCGGATTAACCGGGAAGGCAGTTATATCGATGGCTGCCGGATTTCTGATGTCACTCTGGATCAGATTCAACTGGATTACAAGAGCGACATTACCTTCCGCATCGCTGTTACCGACCGTCCGGAGAACAAACGCGGGCTGACCATCTTTGGCAAGAACTTCGGCAATTACGGGCAGGATTTACTGGCAAGAGTGCTGTACGATGTACACCAGACGTAAAAATGAAGGAGTCCTTCGCCCCCCTCTGCGGGAAGGGTTTAGCGACGATGAAATATTCACCTTTGAAAATAGCCTTAGGAAAGTGCTTGAAAATCTGGAAAACAAGGAGAAGGATTATGAATAATGCCATGAAGTCGGAGATTTGCGCGTTGCGTCAAAATGCACATGTTGCGTATATCGGCTCGGTTAATGAAAACGGATTTCCGCAAATTAAAGGAATGCTTGTACTTGAACATGACAGCATGAAAACTCAATATTTTTCAACCAATACCAGTTCAAAACGGGTGAAGCAATTTCTTAACAACCCTAAAGCCTCTGTATATTACAGCGATGAGACAAGAGACAAGTATAAGGGGGCTTTGTTCACCGGCACCATGGAGGTTTGCACTGATCATGAGACGAAAGCGCACTTATGGCGGGAGGGCTTTGAGCTATACTATCCAAAGGGCATTGACGACGAGGATTATTGCGTGTACAGGTTCACAGCCGAGACCGTTAACTACTATTATGGGCTGGGCAATGTAACATTGCCGATTGATGAATTGTAAGTACATAGCACGCCCGTGAAAAAAGACGTGCTAGGTGGATATCAGGGCGGCCTAATTGCAGGATGGTTTATAGTAAACCGATTATTGTTTTTCTTCTGGTATATTAACAACAATATCTGCGAGCTGCTTCGCATCGGGGATTTTTTTAGAAACAATTATATTTCCTTGTGTATCGATAATCCCATATTCGCCGCTCATACCGACTGACCCGGAATAATCATTAAAGAAAGCCAATCTCCTGGTGATAGATGGTTGCTCACCCCATACACTTTGTAATCTACCACCCAGGAGCTTGGATAAGGGACTGGTGGTGTCGTTTTGCTTTGAAACATCAATTTTACCTTCCCATAGCAAACTAACATAACCGTCTTTCAACTCATAATAATAAATACTGTCGCTCCAGACGAAATACATGTGGGAGTAATCGTTTTCCGGGAATATATAACTGAAGCTTTCTCCTTCAGGCCGATCTGTCGATACATAAAACTGGACTCTTGGCAGTGAAATAACTCCTAATCTGGCCTTTGCCAAGTCCCCACTTTTAATTAACTCTTCCTCCTCTGCCACTACGTCTGGAGATATAATAACAACTCCGTTATTTTTAGAATCCCAGTCTACATTTGATCCAAAATTTTCACCAATAAACCTTAGAGGCACATATGTGGTCCCTCCGCTTATAAATGGGGGAGTGCTAAGGCTTATTTTTTGTTTATCCTTAAGAGCCGTTTTACTGCCTACAGATAACTGTAGATGATTAGATCTATCAGAGATATTTACGATTTTTGTTTTATTATTCCATTCCACTTTCATTCCCAAATGTTCAACTACACGTATAGGAACAAAAGTGGTACTGTTCTTGACAATAGGGCTTTTTACATCTGTTAATAAGTTCCCGTCAACATTTACTTGAGGGGAGGGGCTGGCAATTGCCATGTTGCTTGCAAATGTAAGCAAAACAATAATACATAACGCCATTGTCAGACTCTTCAAATTAATTCATCCTTTACCGTTTTGATGTTGAATACAACCTATTGTAGTGATGTATCAATAAGAAGTAAATGACCATTTTTATGAGAAAAACCTTATTGGCAAGCTTGCTTGTCCATAGATTATTTCAAGTTATGTACAATTGTCGTGCATTGAACGGATGCTATGCAATTGTGCATTGTATTAAGGACAATTCCTCGCATTGGCAAGTACATTTAACAGTTGATCCAGTTCGCGAGACTTTTTAAGCACTCTTTCATCCTGCAATCCATATAACTGAGCCAGTTTGTTTAATTCGGTCCGCTTTAGCTCGATCTGTTGCTGTATTACTTTTCGCCCTCTCAAAGTCTTCGTCCCCTCTTATGTGCTGGCCTCTTGGCTCTTTATAAATGCGTTCCATTAAACTAAAATAAATAACCGACACTCTGATTATACCTGTGGCATATGGAAATAGTCCTTTAAAGGACTATTGTAATTAAAAAAGAGATGTTATAAACACCTCCACCCCTTTGCAACCTTTGTCTACACTTAAATATTAGAAGGCGCCTGGAGGTCAAAATGAAGAGTTTAAAGCTAGAAACAACAATAATTATAGGTAAAAAAATTCGTTACTACCGCACACTACGCAACCTGACTCAAGATGAGTTAGCAGAAAGGATTGGCAGTACCGGTTCCTACATTGGCCGAATTGAACGCGGCGAACAAAACGTTAAATTAGCAACTATTGAAAAAATTGCAACGGCATTGGACTTGAATGTCTTTGTCCTCTTTAACCAGGATATAGAACCACTCCAAGAATATCCATGGATTCACAAAATCATAGGATTGTTGTTACAGCAATCTGAGTACAACCAGCAAAAAGCTTTTCATATTTTGAAAGAGGTTTTCACAAATAGAACAGAATAGCCTTATATCATATTTTAGGGGTAATTTCCAAAAAATCCAGTAGAAGAATTAAGGCAATATTAAAGTGGCTCAAAACCGAAGTCAGTGTTTGTCATATGGACGATAAGTTGCTGCGGGTTCGTAGGGTTCTTCTGATCGATTGCATGACGAGGTTCATGTCTAGCTTTATATACAGTAAATCATAAAAAACGTGCGGTTCTCTCTGTCATAATAGTAGATTACTCTTCAAATGGACACAGAAAAAACAAAAAAAAGGCTGTCTTCTATAAAGAAGCAGCCTTGTTAGCGTTGAACTTCATATTTTCCTTTATTTCTGCTTTGTCGATCCATTGCGGTTGTTGCCTAATTCAAATAATCCGGTGGCAGATAGCCCCGCCAATCCCCCTGCCCATAAGCGAAGTGTAAGCTCCATGTCTGTAAACGGATATGCCGCTGCACCCACCAACACGCCGATGAGCACACCAATAAACGGAATCCAGTTCTTGGGCAAATTGATGGTTGTTTTGACAAGCTGAACCAGGGCCAGTACAAATACAGATAAAACTGAAGCGAAGGCCAGCACGTTGGTTAAAATCTCATTTTGCATGGTGTGTCCCTCCTTTCTTATTCCTCCGGAATGCCTGCGGCTCGGCGCAAATAATTGGCTAGATTATTAAAATGCTGTGCCCGCTCTCGGTTCCCTTCGTCCCTCGCCTTAAACCAGGCAGGAGATAACCAGCGAAAAATAATCTCCTGAGCATTGCTCTTCGGAAGAGGGATAAGCGGACCCGGTGAAGATGCCGAAGAAAGTGGAATTCCGGCAGCCACTCGAAGGTTATTGGCCAGATTGTGAAAATGCGTCATCCCTACGCGATCATTTTTCTTTTGCGAGACGAACCAGGCCGGAGATACGTAGTTATCGATCAATGCTTGGGCGATTGAGGCCGGTAGAGGTGCTTGCGAAGTCCCCGCCCCAGGAAGCGGAACAGAAGGCCGCTCGGCGGCGCGCATTTCCGCAGCCACATCATCCAACAGGTTTTTCAGCGTTTTCCCGCCGGTGGCCAAGGCCTGATCAGGATCACTTCTGCGCGCAGGGTCCAGCTGACGATGTGTGGGAATGAAGGTGTAGGGATTTTTGTTCCATTTATGGCAGCAGTAGGCCAAATACCAGACATACCGCTTGTACGCCTCCATAAAGTTTATGCGCCCGCCGTAACATAATTCCACGCCAAGCGCCACATCATTGGTATCATAGCCAAATCGCTCGTTATCCGTCTTCACGTCATACCGCACATGCCAGGCCTTTTCGGCTGCATCAGCACCCGTCCCCGTCGGAATAATCTCCAAAATGCGAGTTCCGTCAATAAAAACATGAGCGGAGGCCGCCCGGTCCCGCTGTGCATTGAAATAGTTGTAATGATTATCCGCCGTTGCCCCGGGATTGCCGGTATCATGGGCTACAAAAAAAGCTGGCGTTCCTGTCTTCAGCTTTGTTCCTGGGCGCACATTGCGCCGCTTGTCGATATACCGCCGTTCAATTTGATATTTGTTGATATCCATCTGCATGCTCACCCCTTTCATCTATATTATTCTTCCAATCGATCAATTCGCTTGTGCGCTTGCTTGGTGGATTCCTCTACCCGTGTTAGCCGCTCGGAGAACGCTTCGAACCGCTGCCCTTGCAGCTTCTGTTCGACCTTCATATCATCTACGCCACGCTTGATATATTCGACGTCTGCGCGTTGCACGGCTTCAGCTTCGGCGGTGTCCTCGACCTCCTGCCGTACCGCCCTCGCGCGCCCCGCCCACCCCAACGCTACGCCGCTAATCGCCGCCACCACCGACGTCACCGCCGTAATGATCGTTATATCCATCTGTTCACCTGCTTTCGGGGAAATAAATAGCCCCGGCAGCCGGGGCGCAAAAAGATTATTTAATTTTGTGTATTCAACAATTCCTGTACCTGCTCCTTCCAGCGAAGGGGAACATCGTCTGTGGTTTTTAGATTTTTTTTGATGAGATCATAGTAGATTTTAGCCATGGGTTCTTACACCTCCCTTATTTTGAAATCAGTTCAGCTAGCTCTGCCAGTGCCAGGTGCATAGCCGTCTTGTCGGCTTCATTGGCTTCGGCAAGCTCGGTGATGGCTTGCTTGTTCTCGGTGTCGGACTGCTCAAGCTCAGCGATTTTATTCAACAGCCCTTCAGAGGTCGGGATGGCATGATAATTGTAATACAGCTCCCCTGTTTCGATCAGCCTAGTGCACAATTACTGAAAAAATCCAAAGGATAAAACTACCAGAAAGTATGGTATCCTTATAAAAATGAGAGAATTGTTCATAAAGGATGAAACGGATGCTAAGAGGACGATCTATTCGTGACTGAGAAACAGCGTGAGCTACTGGAGCGACTCGTTCGACGTCGCAGCACACCCGCAATATGTGGGGAAGCGAGTACGGCTGATTTTGGACGCTGTGGAGGGCATAAGCAACACTGAAATTAGCCGACGCTTGCCCTTGGATCGCCCTCAAGTTGTGGTATGGCGCGGACGCTGGATTCAGCACTATCCTGAGCTGTGCTTAATCGAGCAGCAACATCCCGAGGAATTGGAGGCCGCGATCATGCAAATCCTCCGTGATCGTCCGCGTCCGGAAACGCCGCCAAAGTTTACCAAGCAGCAGGTGTTGCAGATCGTAGCGATTGCGTGTGAAGATCCATCCACTTGTGGTCGTCCGATTAGTCACTAGACACCGCGTGAAGTGCGGGATGAAACAATCAAGCGGGGGATCGTCACTTCTATTTCCGTCTAACAGGTTACTCGTTTTTTAAAATGAAGCGGATCTGCGTCCCACCGTTGCAAGGGCTGGCTGAATGCCAAGCCGCAGGACCCGGTCCTCTTTGCAGAGAAAACCCGGGAGATTAGCCGCGTGTATCGCTCGGCTCCCTCTTCCTTGTTGCATACCTTTGGTGTTCATGTGGTCTCGTTGGATGAAATGACCGGCATTCAGGCGCTTGAGCGGCTTCATTCCACGTTACCTATGAAACCGGGACTGGTGGAACGTCGAGAGTTTGAATACGTGCGTCATGGTACGCTGAGTCTGATTGCAGGCCTGGAAGTGGCAACCGGAAAGTAGGTTTCTTCCACCATGGCGCCGACACAAAATGAAACTGATTTTGCCATGCATGTTGGACAACTGCTCGAAACGGATCCAGAAGCGGAATGGATTTTCATCGCCGATGGATTGAACACGCAGCAATCCGAGAGCCTGGTCCGGCTGATTGCTCACCACTGTAAGTTGGATGAGCTGTTGGGCCAGAATAGAAAATCGGGTATCCTGGCCAATCAGCCCAGTCGCGCTGCTTTCTTAGCCGATCGCACTCATCGGATACGTTTTGTGTTTACACCTAAACACTGCTCTTGGTTGAATCAAATCGAGATTTGGTTCAGTATTTTGGTTCGCTGTTTGTTAAAACGCAACAGTTTCAAAAATACGTTGGATTTGCAGAAGCAAATTTTTCAATTTATCTCCTATTTTAATGCCACGATGGCAAAGCCTTTCAAGTGGACCTACAGGGGAAAGGCCTTGCGCATAAATGATGGATTGTTTATGTTTTATTGCACTAGAACTAAATCCCTCACGGGCCTCTGGCTCGGAAATGGTTTCGATGTACATTCCGTTCTCCACCTCTTGCGATGACAGTGGATTATAATAAATTGTGATGACATGCCCTTCTTCGTTATAAGTAATATACTTCATAACATTCCCCACTTAACCGAAATAGGCTCTACCATCGATTACGTAATATAAAAAGTTATAATCTCCACTACTACTCGGCCCTCTCGCGGTCTCTAGCTCAAGTTTCACGGAACCCGAATTCGTAAACACGCTAGGTAGATTGGTCGTTAATATTTGATACTTATCGTCGCTATTTCTAGTTTCTAACGACCAGCAACTCACAGTCCGGTTATCGTAGTTATACTCTATGCGCGTAAAGTATTTCGGCGCCAACAAGGGCCTTAGATATCTTTCGTTTATGGGCACTTTATTTCCTGCCGAATCCACCATTCTTAACTGGAATTCATATCCAGTTCCGTAATAATAATAGTAAGACCTGTTGTTAAGTGTGTCTGCCGCACTACCCTTATCCATGTTGGAAACAAAACTGAGCACCCTCACACCAGGGGGTAGAGTTACTAGAGTAACAGTCTCGCTCGGTGCCCGATAGCTACCATTTTTTTTGTATTTGTCAATAAGCACATCAGCTATCCCCGCTGCGCTAGTTTGGATTCGCCCTACCTTTTGCGCCAGCACCTGAAACGTATCGCTGCCTGTTGCGGGTACGCCTTTGCCAGTAATCGCGGCAGCGATTTGGGTTTTACCGTTACTGGCTTGCGTAAAAGCCTCGTTGGCCCTTGTCTGGGCCGCCGTAGCTGCTGCCGCCGCCGCATTCGCTGCGTCATACGCCGCCTTGACAGCGCTGGGCGTGGCGGCTTGGTTGGTAGCGCTGCTGCTTGTCGAGGTATTAAGCTGTACGATACCGCGAGCTTGTGTGCTTGCACTTGGTAGATCAGATGCGGAATGAGTGTGCGATTTGGGAGCTGCATAGGTATGGGTATAGTCCTTCGCTGATTGTACAGCTCCATTTATTTGCGTCTGCGTCTCCTGCTTGTACTGATCAAAAGCCTCCTTCGGAACTACCCCATTGCCTGCGGGATCCGAACGGATGTTTTCCACTTGCGCGGCCAGCTCCTGATCATTCTCATACAACGTTGTAATCGGTACATTTAATACGTCTGCGTGTCCTTGATCCGTGGGAACAAATTTTCTTGGTTCTTGGATAGCCATGTTCTACCTCCTTAATAAATGTCGTCAATTTCAAAAATAAATTCCATATCCGCATCCTTGACTTTATTCGTCATGGTACGAATCGCGGTAAACTTGCCCTCTGAATCGACAAGAGCCAGTTCGTTGATCGTAGCGCCTGCCAGCTCATTCTCAGCAAGCGAACAGACATATCGAATGGTTGCCGGGGCAATGAATTCATAGCTGGATATGTCCTTAACGAGTAATTCATTCTTCAACGCCTGCTCCGTTCCATCAAGCGGAATCGGCTTGCCCTCCGAATCTACACCACCGCTGCCAAAGGCCATCTTCCCCACCTTCGTCAGCGCTGTCCCTTCTGCTCTCGCACGTGCCATTTGTTCACGGGCGTATTCCGTTGTGACGGTCAATACTTGATCAGCCATAAATACCTCCTAGACCACAATAATTTTTTCTAGAGAATTCAACAGGCAGCTGCCGTCAAACCGCACACTGCCATCCAGCAACCAATAGTTTTGCCGGGCCTTAATGATGCCATCTTGCTTATTTGGGATATGGTGCGATATCCGAATTTCCAAACGCTGGCGGTTCCACTGTCTTTCACCAGTCCAACCGGACAAGCTGACTGTACCATCAAGCTGCTGCATCCCATCCAGATACCAGGGCTGCCCACCGAAAAAGGGCACTCGTGAGCGTAAACGCAGCTTGACTATATTCCGGATGTCATTAATCATGTCAGTTCTACTGCGCCATAATAATGTCCAGGCCAGATGCGCTGGCTTGATCTCCTCCATAATCGCCCTGAGGTCATGCAAATTAGGTGGTATGGTTTCAATATATTCCAATATGAAGCTCCACCGTTCAGGCTGAAAAGAGACCTTCACCTCCCCTCCATAAGCCTCCGCCACACTCTTCACCAATGGCCCGGAGAACTTTCCGCTGCCCCGCAGCCGGGATTCTACCACCGCCCGCCGTTGCTCCAAGGGCTTGCTTAGATCGGTCTCAATACCGAGCTCGCTTTCCCAGCGGTCCAGCCCCCAGGTCGCTGTTCGCACAAAAAACTGCTGCAGCGTCTCGTCGAGTGCTGTAAACAGCAGGTCAAGCTCTGCCCCCTTGGCATTCATGTCTGCTCGCATTACACGCGAGCCTTCATAATAGGCCGGCAGGTAGGTAAACATTTCACGGCCTCTCGAACTGGTCATTCCCGCTTCATTCATAAGCATCCACCGTACCTAGCACAGCCACCTGGCCTGTGAAAATCTCCAGGTTCGTATCGGCTTTGCCATTCACGGTCAAGTCCGAATAATCGATGATTGGCGGAATATCGAGCAGAATCGCTGCGATGCGGGTAAAGCGTACCAGCGGGTCGGCAAAAGCAAGCTGCTTCAAATAAGCTCGCACCCCACTCTCAATTCTCGCCTTCACCTCAGCCATCGTGACCCCGCTGGCCAGCGTCAGCTTCACATGAATATCCATTGGCACCTCCTGGGCAGGCATAACCGTAACGATGGCCCCGGCCGGAGCCATGCCTTCTCCTTGCCCATCCATCGTTGGATCAATGTAGGTCTGAGCCGAATCCACAATCTCCACACTAGCCGCACGCTTATCAATGTCCAGCAAATAAATGCCCACGGTTCCGGGGCCTTGCCATAAAGGCTCCACCTGCACACCGCCTACCCCCGGCACTTCACCCGCCCATTTCAGATAATGGGCTTTGTTGCCGCTGGTGCCCTGATTCCGTACCTGGGAATAAAAGCGTTCCACCAGCAGTTCATCGGATTCCGTATCCGATCCGCCCCGTGTTGCTTCGGGGTTCATGACGGCTTTCACCCCACTAACCGGCTCCGCCAACACCGTGATTACGCCTGCGGGAACTATACCGGCCCGTCCAGGCACTAAAGCCCGAATCGTCGCCTGGCCCACTCCTTGTTCATCCAGCGTAACCGCCGCCGTCGTCACAAATTCCACAGACGCTTCTGCGGAAAATTCATCCGCCGGAGTGGCCACTAACGTGCCTGCCGGAATAGATTTGCCCGGCTCGCCGGTGAATTGGACAACTCCCGTAGCTGCCACAGCCTCCCGCCGAGTCATCCCATGCTCGGCGACCCGCAGATCGAGATACTCCCCGAAGGTGGTTCCGGCAAAGCCACGCTCCAGCACCTGCTGCGCCCATACCGCTGCTTCCGCCAGCATAAAGGCCGCTGGCGCTTCTGCATCCCAAATAAAAGAACCCTCGGACTTATCGATGTCCGAAGGCACTCGGTCCAGCATCCGCTGCATGATTCGCGCTTCTGTCTGGTCCTGTAAATAAATCGGGATTTCCGCCATCATCCTGCACTCCCTTCCAGCCTGATTTCTTCTTCACGACTATTTTTTACGCGGCAGGTGAATCGACAACCATCCTCCTGCCAGTCAAAAGTAAACCCGCCCACACTCAAGGTGCGAGGGTCTGTCAGCAGCGTCTCTTCGGCAATCCGGCGAATCTCGCTTTCCTGCAGGGTCCGGCTATAGCCTTGACCAATGAGATCCTCGAACTCCTGCCCATACGTGCGGGAGTAAATAATATGCCGATACCGCGGCGTGCGAACTGCCTTCTCGCACCAGATTCTCCAGGCGGCAGTCTCATCCGCTATGGCGATTTTTCCGGTCGGAGTCATCACAAACTCACCAGCCGCAAAATCATAACGCCAACTGCGCCCAAACTTGACTTCATCAACGGCAGCTTCCGAGAGGTCTTGCTCAGCATGCTCCCACGCATCAGCCACTGCCTCTGGAAAAAGATTAGCCATTCCCGCTCACCACCTTGCATAACACAATAGCGTCGTTCCCGCCGTTCAATGGCAACGCAAGCACTCGATCTCCCGGCTTATAAGACAAAGTCAATACCACATCCCTGGTTTCAGACGCTTGGTACAAGAAGTCTCCATGGCCTGAGACACTGCTCGTCTCGGTATACTTAAATTCGCTCACGCTGCCACGGAGCGCAAGCTGGGGAAGCCTCAATGTTCCCGGCAATTCCGCCACAAAATAATCCGGGATCTCATGCTTGAAGCCGTCCAGCTTCAGGCCCGTCTCCGTAATCTTTCCCAACTCCGCCGATACTCCGCTTAAAGCCTCTGCCGCTTTTTTTGCCACGTTCTCCTTCATCGATACGGCCAATGCCGTAAATGGATCAATATCCAAGGAAATACCTCCTTTTCACATCCTCTGCCGTGGCCAGTTCCAATGTCATATGCCCCGGCTCTCCCAATTGATGGGACACCGAGGTTACAATCAGATTCAGACCATTAAAAGAAACACGATCCCCAGCCCGTACCGTATTCAAATCCACACAAGTGACGCTATAGCTATGCTGCTGCCCATTCAGCATGGACTCGGCATATTTCTTCGCCGCCGCTGCCGTCTTGACATTCTCATCCTGCACAATCCGTTGCAGTACACCGTATTTGCCGGTCTCCTTACTGGCAACCGCCAACACCTTGGATAGCGCCTGTTCACCTCGCGCCTCGGTGCCGATCACCTTCACCTGCGTCACGGCCCCCTCCAGAGTGCGGCTTTGCGTGGCTTCCTCCATTGCTTCCAGCCGCCAAACCACCTCATTGCCTCCCACAGGAAAAAGGGTCAAGCCCGCCGGCGTCATCCGCGGAATATACATCGAACCCCCGGCCTTCACCGTCTCCTTCAAGTCCGACATCATCATGTTATAAATGGTCTGCGGACGGTAGACGGATTTCTTCAGCTTGGTTTTCGTATCAGGGACTTGATCCAGCTTGATATTCCAATCGGCAGCATACTTTCGCAACCGTTCCGAAGCTGTTCCTCCCGCCGGGAAAAAAAGCTCATCCTCAGATTTAGCGAGGTAAATCGTACGGTCATAAATGGTAACCATTATATGCTTGGCTCCCTTGACCGTGCTGGAGCATTCCCAGACCACACCCGGATGGAGCAGCGGAACCATTCCCTTACTTGTACCGCTTGGTATCCCTGCATTTGCAGCATACGGAACTCCGCTAATCCGAATCTCTTGTCCTGGCTCAATCCCTGGAAAAGAAGCCGGAATCGCCAATTGAATCGTACCCTGGTACGAAATCTGGTCCAGCGAATCCTTAAGCGAAATGCTCTCTACCAGCTCACGCAAATAATATTTATTTTGCAACACCACTTCATAGCTCACTGCGGCATCACCAGCTTCTGACCTGGCTTGATGCGGTTCGGGTCCTTGCCGATAGTCTGCTGATTGGCACTATAGATTTGCCGCCATTTCGTGCTATCACCAAGCTCCAGCTTGGCAATTTTCGATAACGAATCCCCCGCCTTGACCACATAGGTCTTGGAAGGCTTCTTCGTATCAGGTCGGTTGGGCTTGCCCGCCGCCGCTCCGGAAGCAGAAGCTGCTGCATTCGTATGCACCTTCATCTCCCGCCAGGTTCGCGCGGTCAAATCAAAATAAACCTCTCCCGGCTCGCCGCCCCTAAAGCTGCTGCCATGCGCAGCCAAAGTGACCAGCACATTCACCGCCGTCCCTGAAATAATCAGCCGCACCGGGGACTTGCTGTTCATCAGCGTCGTCAGATGGTTCATCGCTTCCTGGGGATCGGGGAGATTTTTATAGTTGCAGTAGCCCGAATCATACGCCACAGGGAAAAAAGAAGAGAAGGCAATTTCCTTCACCTTCTCTCCTCCCGGGACATCATACTCCCCAAGCGATAAAATACTTACGGTCTCCAGCCCTTTGCTGCGGGAGATCGTGATCTCATCCGGATTGACGGGAAAATAAAAATCATTGCCCGCCCCGTCGATCAAATGTATCTCTGTTGTACTCATGGCCAAACCTCCCTCCTACTTCACATTTTGCATGGCCATCCGCATGGCGTCGGCCAGTTGTATCCCCATCTTATTTGCCAGTTCCCTATAGTTGATCTCATCCTTGTTCACCGTCAGACTGAGCGCGCCGGGGGAAAGCGTCACGTTAAAAGGACGAGGAGGTGGAGGTGGAGCTGGCAAAGGAAGCAAATTGGGGGGAAATTGGCCCTGTTGGTAAGCCAAACTTGTTCCGTAATTTAATTCATTAGTTGAAGCCTGAACTAGACGAGGAGAGACGACTTGATTGGATTTGGATGGAGAGCTGACCGCCACTGTAGCCGAATTGGCTGTGTTATCAGCACTATCCTTCTTATTAAAGAATTTGTTATAAATATATCCGCCTAGCTTATCTCCCAAAACATCCCCGCCTATAGCCCCTGCTGTGGCCCCAATTGCCGTACCCGCGCCCGGAAGTAATGAACCCAGCGCTCCCCCGGCGAAACCACCAATAGTAGACACTATAGCTGAGGTCGTGGCTCTGACACGTTCTTCATTGGAATCCGCTGTGGCAATCAAAGCTGCATCTACTAAACCACCTATAAACGGTATATTTTTCCCGATATATTTCATTCCCTTCGCGCCATAGCCCAGCCCTTTTCCGATCCACTTAGAGCCCTTGCCAAGCAAGGAGGAACCTTGTTTTAACATCTTGGATGTACCAGACTTGACTGCTGGCACCGCGGTGTTCCAGATACCCTTTGCACCATCCAGCAACTTAGGACCTGCTTTACCAAGTCCCCCGCCTACCTTATCCCAAATGCCTTTTGCACCACCCAGCAGCTTAGGGCCTAATCTACCAAGAGCTTCTACACCACTGCCAGCTAACAAGCCCCCTCCAAGCTTCTTGAGAGAGCCTCCCAGCTTACCTAAGCGACCTGGCAGCTTGCTTGTCCTTGTCCCGGTTCTGCCAATCGATCTGTTTCTGGTTGCTGTGCTGGTTCTGGTTCCACTCCCGGCCCCGTTCCCGACTCTTCTTGGGCCTCCTCTACTGCTGCCGCCTCTACCGTTTCCACCCCCGGCTCCTGTTCTCCCATTAGCACCACCACTCCAGCCACCTCCGCAGTTGCATATACAGGTGACTTTTATGTTTGACTTATCTGCTTTACCTGGGAATAAGCCCTTAACGAGTTCCTTCAGACCTTCCTTTGCAAGATCATTGCCTGTGTCTTGTACCACTTTGCCGGAAAAGCCCATCACGGAAGATAGGAGTGTTGAGAAAACACCTTTGTCACCGGACTCGCCCTGATTATTTGCATTGTTAGAAGCTGCTGAAGAATTGCCGGGTAGGCCTTTGGTGAGCAAATCAAATGCCCTGAATCCCTCGGGGCCAAAAAGAGGGGGCTTCTGCACGGTCGGAATTCCCGGCGTGGTTCCTTGTCCCCCGGTCTTGGCGGGCTCATTAGAACTTAAGGCAAAAGACTCCGTCATTTTATCCTTCATCCCATCTCCAAGCGCTTTACTAATAGAAGATGAAATACGCTGGAGCGTCGCTTTTCCGTCAGAACTCATCCATGCTGTAAAAGAATCTCCCACAGCTACTTCCCAATCCACTCCTGCTGTGGACACGTGCCAAGGACTGCTTGCCAGAGAAGCCAGCGATCCACGAAGCTCACGAACGGAATTTATTGCTTGTTCTGCACCCAGCCGAACTGCTGGCGTAGCCTGAGTTTGATGCAGCCTTTTCAAGGAGTCACCCATTTTGCCAGCGGCTGAACTGATTCGGTCAACCAGGGTCACGGTCGGGGTTATTCGAGTTTTACCCAGCAAGACGGCCCGCCGTCGCGTTAGCTCCAACAGCCGATCCAACCCGCGAAGCTTCTTTTCCGTTTGGTCCAGATCCGGACTATTGGTCTTTATATCAAGCTCATTGCTCTGATTTTCTGCCATAAGTTGCGAAATTACCTCCTTTCTCTATTCGACTGGATCGCAGCAGCTACTACATGACTTATAAGTAAGTGTAGGTAGTCTGCATTGACCGATGAAGATTGCCCTATACGTTGATTTAGCTGGAAAAACTCATGTTAATTCAGCGTGCTTCCAACCGTGGAGCAACTTAACTGGAAAAGCTCCAGCTAATCTTGACCATACTGGCCAAAAACAGCGATTTCCAAGATATTAACAGGAGGAATTCCAGCTAATTATCCATAATCCGCTAAATTCGATGAATTATCAGGAGGATTAGAGCTAGAATAAAAAGTGGACACCTCGTTAAGAGAAAAAGATAATAAAACTAACTGAGGAGGTGTTCACGTGGGTGAGCAGCGGAATCGCTATAACGAAGAATTTAAAAGACAAACAGCTAAGTATCTCCATGAGCAGACGAAATCGGTGGAGGAAATCGCCTTAGAGATGGACATCCCAGCAAAGACGTTGCATGCCTGGAAAGCCAAATATCGCGAGTTCAAGAATGAGTC
>NZ_KB895383.1 GCF_000374825.1 Paenibacillus sanguinis 2301083 = DSM 16941 | reverse complement strand
ACCGCCTCCAATTGGATTCGTGTACCTCAGGCCGTGCTTTTGCCTCCGGCTTCCTTCAGATTCCACCTCACGGTGGACACCCTTGCCCTTGGCTAACGGTAGGCGCTTGCCAGCCCCCGCTCGGGACTTTCACCCTAGAGATGACGCCCATGCTGGGCGTACAATAAAAAGGCTCACCAGCCAAGTAATGGCTAGCAAGCCTTTTCAAATATTGGATGACGACATACATAGGTCAACGCTTTTTATTGCGGTCAGATCTAGCCTTGCACGATGGTAGATAGAGCATGCTTGTATACCATACTTTGCTTTCCACCCTGGGTATTTACCAAGATTGCATATTTATCAAAAGCTGCAACCTTCCCCTTGATGGGAACGCCATTTTTCGTAATGATCGTACAAA
Source organism: Paenibacillus sanguinis 2301083 = DSM 16941 (assembly GCF_000374825.1). Classification (GTDB taxonomy): domain Bacteria; phylum Bacillota; class Bacilli; order Paenibacillales; family Paenibacillaceae; genus Fontibacillus; species Fontibacillus sanguinis. Next base: position 236,861 of record NZ_KB895383.1, on the reverse strand, counting down.
GCGTCTGTTCCTTTTTTAGATGGTTTAACAGTTGGTCCTGATTATTCTGAAACTCCGATTCATTTTTAGGCATTTAACGTCTTCCTCTCTCTCTATCTAAATAAGGACATTTTAATTCATATGCCCATTGTAACATAGGGATGCCAACAGAAGTGTGACATCTATTGTTCCATAATCATCCATTATTGGGGTTTACTAAAAGTACAAGCCTTGATAGAATTTATTTGAAGGCGCGATCTCCTTTCATGACTGGAAGAGACATTTTATGAAAATAATTGTATGCGCTATCTTTATAAATTATGGTATCTTATGTAATCTTTTGCCGTCGCGCCTGAACCCGGATGTACTTGGAAGAGAAGGAGTGATGCTCGGAAGTTAGCATGGAAGGCCGTGTTCCATCTTTGGCTGCAACAAAACTATTTTTACGGAGGGTGAAGATGAATGGTACGCAAAAGAAGAAGTTCATTCGCTACTGTTTTACTACTCGCTGTAACGCTGATTGGAACATCTTTCTTGCAATGGGCCCCTACCGCCCATTCCGCTCCTAGTGAAGAATACGTCTGGAAAAATGTAAATACGGGTGCGGGAGGCGGATTTATTCCTGGCATTATCTTCAACGAATCCGAGGAGGATTTGATCTACGCCCGCACAGATATTGGGGGTGCGTACCGCTGGAATCCTAGCGATAACAGCTGGATTCAACTGACCCGTTTCGTCGGTTGGGACGACTGGAACAAGAACGGAATCGATGGTTTGGCCACAGACCCCGTAAACCCTGACCGTTTGTATTTGCTAACCGGGATGTATACGAATGAATGGGATCACAACAACGGGAATGTGCTGATCTCCACCGACCGGGGGAATTCCTTTGTTGCTTCTCCCCTGCCCTTCAAGGTTGGCGGCAATATGCCGGGCCGCTCCATGGGGGAACGTCTGGTGATAGACCCTAACCGCAACAATATCCTCTATCTTGGTGCGCGTAGCGGCAATGGCTTGTGGAGAAGCACCGACTATGGACAAACGTGGAGCCAAGTGACTAGCTTTCCGAATCCAGGTACTTATATTCCAGTCCCTGGCGACTCCTACCAAGGGGATATTATGGGCATCGCCTGGATTGCCCTTGATCGAAGCACGGGCTCTCCAGGCAGTGCCACACAAACGATTTATGTAGGCGTTGCCGACCCGTCTAACAATATCTTTCGCAGTACAGATGGTGGAACGACTTGGCAGGCGGTTCCTGACCAGCCTACCGGATTCCTCCCTCATCACGGTGTGCTTGCCGGCAACGGTACGTTATATGTCAACTACAGCAATGACGTTGGCCCATATGGCGGCAGCAAAGGACAGGTCTGGAAGCTGGATACGTCTACCGGCGTTTGGACGGAGATCAGCCCGGTTGACTCCGATAGCGAGGACAACTGGTTTGGTTATGGCGGCCTGGCCGTCGATCCGCAACATCCGGACACGCTGATGGTATCCTCCATGAATGCGTGGTGGCCGGATGAGAACATCTTCCGTAGCACAGACGGCGGCGCTACCTGGACGTCCATTTGGGACTGGAATGGCTATCCGGGCCGCACCTTGCGTTACACTCAGGATATTTCCGCCGCGCCTTGGCTGGATTTTGCCGCGAATCCTCAGCCGCCGGAAACGACTCCCAAGCTGGGCTGGATGATCGGAGATATCGAGATCGATCCGTTCAATTCCGACAGGATGATGTACGGTACAGGAGCTACCCTGTACGGAACCAATAATCTGACAGCCTGGGATAACGACGAGAAGATCAACATTTCCGTTATGGCCAAGGGCATCGAGGAGGAAGCGGTGACCTCTCTGCTTAGTACCCCTATCGGCCCTGAGGTCATTAGCGGTGTACTCGATGTCAGCGGCTTCCGCCATGATGACGTAACCCAGGTTCCATCCAAGATGATGATCAATCCAAAGAGCACAGCCAGCATGGACTATGCTGAACTGGACCCTGCATTTGTTGTCCGGGTCGGTACCTATGATACCGACTATCCGGATCAGAAGCTGGTGGGAATTTCCCGGGACAGCGCTAGCAACTGGTATTCCCCAAACAGCCAGCCATCCACCCAGAAGGGTGGCGGAACGGTAGCCCTGGCTGCTGACGGAAGCTCCATCGTCTGGTCGATTGAAGATGCCGGTGTGCATTACTCCAAGACTGGCGGCAACTCCTGGTCGGCCAGCACGGGACTGCCTGCCGGAGCCAAGGTGGCCTCGGACCGAGTGAATAAGGACAAATTTTATGCGATCGGTGGCGGTACCTTCTATATAAGCACAGACGGTGGAGCCTCCTTTGCACCCACTGCGGCCTCGGGGTTGCCTGCAACAGGCAACTTGAAGGCACTGCCCGGTACGGAGGGCGACATTTGGCTGGCTGGCGGTAGTTCCGATGGCGCCTATGGACTCTGGCATTCCACCAATTCAGGAGCAAGCTTTACCCGATTGGCGAATGTCGAAGAAGCGGATGTGGTTGGCTTCGGGAAGGAAGCTCCTGGCCGCAGCTATAAAGCTATATATACCAGCGCAAAAATCGATGGTGTCCGCGGTATCTTCCGCTCCATTGACGCAGGAGCAACCTGGGTGCGGATTAATGATGATCAGCATCAGTACGGGGTGACCAATTCGGCCATTACTGGCGATCCGAAAGTATTCGGCCGCGTATATCTGGGCACCAACGGTCACGGCATCGTTTACGGGGACCCGGTGAATGCTGCACCGAACCCGGATCCGGACGATAACTCCGTGATTACTCCAATATCGGCTCAGTTTGATAAGCATAACCCGGCAGATATCTCTGTCGCGTTGACCTTAAATGGAAATACGCTAACTTCTATTCACAATGGCAGCACCGTTCTTGTGTCCGGTACGGATTACACCGTATCGGGGACCACAGTTAGCATCAGTGAGCATTATCTGGCTGCGCAAGCGCTCGGTTTGACTCAATTGACCTTTGTATTCAGTGCAGGCAGTCCCGCAACTTTAGGGATTACCATCAACGATGCCGAGGAGCAGCCGCCTGTCACGGGCGACATCAAGGTCCAGATGTTTAATGAGTCACTGGCAAGCACCGCAAATACCTTGAATCCTCGCATTAAGTTGACAAATACGGGCAGTGATGACATCGCTTTGTCGTCCGTAAACATACGTTATTACTACACCATCAACGGTAACCAGGATCAACAATTCTTTGTGGACTGGTCATCAGCAGGAGGCGAAAACGTGACGGGTACTTTCGTGAAGCTGGATGAAGCCAAACCAACGGCCGACACCTATGCCGAGTGGGGCTTTACTAGTGAGGCAGGCGTGCTTGCGGCCGGGCAAAGCATCGAGATTCAGACTCGCATCTCCAAGACGGACTGGACCAACTATTCGCAGTCGGATGATTATTCCTTTAATGCTGCAGCTACTGCCTACGTGGATAGTCCACTCACACCCGCGTATATTGGCGGTACGTTGGCTTGGGGGCAGGAGCCATAAGAGTCATACAAGCTATATTGATTAGCTCATCATCAACCTTTTTATTCTTTATAGCATAAATAAGACCTTCACTAGGGTGCTAACGCCCTGGTGAAGGTCTTTACACTTTCAACGATAAAAATCTCCAAAGACACGGTGGGGAAATTTACCCCACTGTCCAAATGATTCAGGAATGCCCCATAATGCATAGTGATAAACGCAAAGGCCTGAACCTCGGGATTTAGCTTAATCAACTTTCCTTGCTCAAACTGAAAGGAAGTGCCTGCCAACTTCCCATCAATTCCCAGAATTCCCCCTAAGTTTATCACTTTATTCTGCAGTACGAATCTCCACAGCTTGCATTTCCCAGATGTCCATGCTTGCTACATTCACTTCACCTTCAGAGGTTAACAGAATCCCACGGCTATCCTCCAAGGAGGGGTATACTCTGGCCGTAAGACAAACCTCATCGTTAACAAATACCTCGATGACGGATTGGTCTGCAAAGATTCGCAGGCGCAGCAGCCGTCCTTCATTGTCTGCGGGCAGTTCGCCTGTTACCGAGGTCTTGTTCACATTCCAGAATTGACTGGATTGCGATCGGTCAATGCAAATCGCCCCCTTCTCCACATCCACACGCACATCCGTATGCTCCAGACCACTGTCCGAAGCAAATAAGGAAATGATCAGGTTCCCGTTTTCCAGAGCTGCCTTCTCCAGCTTCAGCAAGCATTCAAACGAGGTGGAATGCACCTCCGTATCCACAGGCGTATGCCCCACCTCGATGTTCTTGAAGCCGTAATGCTTCCCTCTTAACGTTTCTACCTCGGGGACAGGCGACATCGTAATGCTGCCATTGGATTTGAGATCGATTACTCGCGGCAAAGCCAGCATGCCCGCCCAGCTCAGCCGCACAGGGAAATCCTCCCCCCGGCCTTCCGGGATCCAGCCATGCATGATTTTGCGCCCCTTCTCATCGACAAACCCTGTTGAGGCATAGTAGCCCTCCAAGCCGCCATAGTCCACCGTGCCGTGCTTTATCACATCCGTTAATTTATCCTCGCGAATCGTACCAGTTATATAACGGACAGGACCACCTGGTGAGTAGAATAATACTGCCTGGTCGTCAAAGCGGAACAGATGAGGACATTCCCAAATCTCTTCATCCCCTCGGTGGAAGATTCCCTGAAAGCTCCACTTCTCCAAATCATCGGAACGGTAAATCAAGCTGCAGCCCTTGCCTTCATAAACTCCGCCGAGCAGCATGCGCCAGCCGTTCCGTTCTTGCCACACGTAGGGATCTCTCCATTCGGTAATTTCCACTTCTCCATGGAGTTCCAGACTTAAGGCTGGAGGGTGCGCGGTCTTGTGCCAGTGAAGAAGGTCCTTACTTTTCGCGGTCCATTGCTGGGACCCGGTCTTGGCGTTCCGCTCCCCATCCCCAATGCTGGTGTAAAATAAGATCACCTCATCCCCCTGAATTACAGAGCATCCGGAGAAGCAATGCTCTTCCTCCAGTTCTGTAGAGGGGGCCAAAGCAATTGGCAGATGGCTCCAGTGAATTAAGTCAGCACTTTTGGCATGACCCCAATGGATGTCGCCCCATTTGGCAGCATGGGGATTATGCTGATAGAACAGATGGTATTCTCCGTCTTTCTGAAACGGGCCGTTCGGATCGTTCATCCAATGCTGTGGTGCTGTAAAATGGTATCTTGGTCTGTAATGATCCATAGATCATCGCTCCTTCATTTCGGATACTGATGGATGCTCTTAACCACCAAACAACCTCATAATTCATTCTCTATACTTTGTAATAAACCTTTTTTTACTTAATTTAATCTGGCACTCATTAGAGATAGGCTCCCAAATAATGATTCATTCTCTCCGCGGAATAACCATCCTCGCCCCGCCAGGTAGCCACAGACATAAAGTCGGTCCCACCTCGTCCTCGTTCCTTACGGTATTGATCGGTGGATTGCAGCAGACCTGCATAACCCCAGATTTCCAGCACAACGTCTCGCTCATACTGGTTGGCCTTGAACAAGTCCTTCCAACGTTTCTCCAATTGTCTTGCCGCATCTGTATCTGAACAAGCTTCGACGGCTTGCACCATGTTCTTCAGAATAGCAATGTCCTCATTCGTGACATCCAGATCTTCTTCCCGGCTCATTAGCTCCAGGTCCAACAGACAGTAAAGCAGACGGTTTAAACGCACCCCGCCCCACTTACTTCGTTCAAAGTTAAGCACGTTAACATCCGCATTGACATATTGCTCGTCAGACATCAGCTTTCTCTCGTTGCAATCATGACAAGAGGAGTAATAGATCTCGTCGGCCTTCCGCTCTTCAAACTTATGTACGGGCAAATCATGCGTTAACGCAAAGCTGGACAAGGCGCTGCGCAAATAAACCTTGCGGGTGGACAAGCTATGTAGAAAGGCACGAACTACCTTTTCCTTGGTGATCTTATGTTCGTGGAGTTCCCTTAGCTTTAGCACACATTCATCATGCGTTGTTGTCACCGGGTCGAACATGACCCCCATGCTCTTGGCATATTCAAAGTCTTCATCCGTACAGGAGGGACCGCCAAGCTTCCAGCGGCCGCCAGCCCAATAGGTGTTGTGCAATATTTTTTTAGCTTTGGCATCCATAGACAGCCCTCCAAATCATGTTATGTCACAAAATCCTTATATAATGAGTCTTATTAGCCAATGGTTGAGACTACATTTCCTTCCTGATCCTTGATATGAGTTTTTACGACTTGAATCATCAGTCCGTCATAAGAGGATAATTGAACCGTTCCTTCTTTGGCTTGCAGCCTTTGGGACAACTCCGTGGACACTGCATCACTTAAATGTACTTGGAACGCCTCCCCACCCTTCTCATAGGACGTGACTGCGGCCGGTTCCAGGATAATCTGACAATCGCGGCTGGCCAAGGTTAAGTCTTTGCCCTTCAGCAGTCTTCCACGCAGTAACTTCCCTACCGTTTCCGCCTGCTTGGCCCCCATCGTCAACTTGGCTGGCGTCTTGCGGAACAGCTTCTTCTTGCCAGGCTCAAAGGCCAATTCATCGACAAACAGAAATCCCGTATTCGAGCCATCTCGCTCAATCCCTTGCTCTACAGCTTCAGCAATGGCAGGAATCTGCAGCATGGAATCCCGGGACAAATCCGTGACGTACCCTGGGACGACAGATTTCCCCGCCTCCAGCAACCCTGCGGTGCTCCAGGTTTTCATCGCCTCAAGCTCATCTCCCGTGATGCCGATCATTTGCAGAAACTCTACTCTGCCGTTAGGAGTATGTATTGCCGGAAGCTCCGGGTCTTCTATGAAGGACAGTGCCGTTAACAGCGTGTCCGCCCCCAGGCAGATCGGCCCGTTCGCATCCAGATAGTCGCCACCCACAAAAATGTTTCCACTGTTAAAGACATAACGCCCCATATTTTGCAGCAGGTTCAGCGCCCACATCGGGGGTTCTTCCTCATCTTCCTGCCGGGCAACGCGAAAGGTAAGCTCAAATCCATAGCCGCTATACATCATATTTTCCGATTCTTTGGCATAGAGCTCAGAGAAACCAAAAGTGACAATATGCCAATGAGGAACCGGACGAGTGGCTTTATAAGCGCTAAGTCCGTCCAACGGGTCATTTCCTCCAAGCTGATAGGAGAGTAAAGTGCCGTAATGCTTAGGCTCCTGTTCTCCGTATAGACGTTTCATTTGCCCTTCTATCGCGTCCCAACCAATTGCAACATCCTCGCTCATGTACATCCCTCCACTATTCTGTCTGATTTCATTCAGTATACGGCTGCCCCAGATTTACAATCAATCATATCGCCTTGTGGAATGGGAAAAGGCTTCCTACGTCCTATCTTAAATAGACCCATTGGCATACATACCCGAGTGAGCCAATAGGTCAATAAGAATTAAAAGAGGAATACCCGGTCGTCGGGCATTCCTCAATATAATACGTATATGACCTAGTTGGTTCCCAGCACCTTCCATTGCTGAATGCCTGTAGAGAAATTCGCCTTGGCTTGAATCAGCAAGCGAACTCGGGTTGTCGTAACAGTGTCAAAGTTTGTGACATTGTATTGATTTCCCAGCACACCGTAGGCGGATGGATTAGCTACCTGCCTCCAAGCCGTGCCATCCCAATACTGAAGTGAAAAGGAAGCAGGCAGATCAATACCCTGATCATCATCGAACCAGTATACCTCACTGGAGGATATAGCTACTGGCTGAACAAAGTCGTATTGCACCCATTGCTCAGTCCCGGGATTATCCCAGTTGCCGTACACCGGGTGTCCCCGGTCAGCCGAATTCACTGGCTCATACCCGTCATTCAGTCCGATCAAGCTCTCCCAAGGAGATACGTAGGAGCTGGAGGCTGTTGCTCCCAAGGCTACGTTTTCAACCGGGTTGCCCGGAGTGCCTCCCTGTCCTACGCTGATCGTAAACTGCCTCTGCACCGAAGTGCTCATTTCATCATAATCGCGAAGCTGGACCGTAAAGCTGTAGCTTCCTTGAGCACTGGCGGATACGGTGCCTTTAATCTCACCGGTGAAGCGGTCCAGCGCAAGTCCGCCGGGCAGCGATCCTCCCGTAATAGTCCAGTCATAGAACGGCACACCGCCCTCGGCCTGGAGCTTCACCAGATAGCCATCCCCTGGCGAAGCGCTTGGAACTGTTGTGCTTTTGATGGCTGGGCTAAGGAACGGAGTCAGCGTACGATCCAGCTTCCAGCCTGCCTTTTCGGCAATCAGCAGGGTTAGCTTGGTCAGCATCCAACGCTTACTGTGGAAGAGGTGATCACGTCCGCCGCTTTGACCGCTGATGCGGTCCCAATATTGCGGATCTCCAGGAATGTGATACGTATTGTCCAGAGGAACTGCGTTCCCCTGATAGGCAACGATGTTGGCTGCATTTCCCCCGCTTTGCTTGTACTGAGCCATCCCCTTCCAGCTATCCGAGAAGGCTAGCGCATGACCGAACTCATGCATAATAAGACCGTGCACATCTGTAGAGGTGTTGGACATTTCCGTCAAGTACCACAATTCATCGTCCAGTGAAGCAAACGGTGTGGCGGTATCGTAAAAATCCAGAATCGTCAGTAAGGAGCGGTGAATGTTATCAGGAATTGTCACTCCGTTGCGTTTATGATAATTGCCGTTATTCGCCGGTCCGCCGGTGGAGTAAGGACCATTCAGCCCTCGCAAATAAATCCACATGCCGTTATAGGCCTCGTTATTCGTGACCTGGATATGGTTGGTGAAGCCATCTCCCGGCAACCAGGTCGTTTCTGTAGAGGCTGGAACCGTATCGAAAGGCTCCATATCAAAGAAATAGAACCAATCCTTAATAGCTTGTTCACTCACTTCCCGAATATCGGGATCACTGAAATAAGGCTGGATATTGTCATATCTGTAGTCGAACTTCAGCGGCAGGCCAGGCTCGCGGTCATCATCCTGATCCAGTACACGAATAGGGGTCGTTTGTGTACGTACGATGCCATTGGCTCCCGTTGACGTCAACTCCAGCGTGTAGTGCTCAATCTCCCCGTTGCCTCCAATGCGGTCAGGATGGATTTCAAGCAAAAAGTTTTTACTTTCACTGGCGTTCTGGAACGAAAGTGTCTTTTGAGCCCCAGTTGCGCTCAGCGTGCTCGGCCGATCCATCATCAGGCGGGAGGTTCCTTTGGCCTTAATAGTAATCGTCAACGGGTAGGAAGCATTTTGCGGTGGAACCACCTTCAGCTTCACATATGGGTTGGCGATATAACCCTGCCAATCTACCAATTCTACGCCATAGTCGTTCAGGGTTCTTCCGAAAATATCAATGATCTGGGCATCATCGCTGCTTTGTTGAGGTGAGTTCGTCTCGGCCGCAGCCGGGAAAGCGAATACCGAAAGCATTAACGCAATACTAAGCCATATCGAAATCCATTTTCTCATATTCATACCCTCTCCAATTCTTATAATGACCTCTCGTGAGTGCATAATATCTCTTTGCGCGCTCTATCGATGATAGATTCATAGACATCGATGCTTTACGATACGGCAGCGTTGGTAGTTTGGTGCGCCCCTTTTCACTAAAATGAAGCCCACTCCGTTTTCTCCCAAAAGATTGAAGGCGATTGGAATTTCCCTGCTCTACTCACACCCGCGTCTCCTGAAATGCTCTGAATTTCTGGTAAATTTGCTCCCTCGCTAGCGAAATGCCGGGCTGAAACTGGATTAACGCGGAGGCACGCACCTGACGAACATCGGCCAGTCCATCTTGCAGCAGCTTGTCAGGATACTCGCCCAATCTGTTCATCTCCCCGCATATGGACAGGGCCGCCAGCCGCCCTTGAGCCATCGCCACCTGAGCGCTCTCGATGCCAGTAATATTACCGGCCACATACAGGCCCTCCAGCGGGGTTCTCATCTGCTCGTCATGGAGCGGGATATGCCCGCCCAGCTCTACGGCAAAATCGAAGGGACAGCCAGCAACTGCTGCCAACTCAGCAAGCGGATACAATCCTCCGGCCAGGGCCACAAAATCTACCTTCACCTCCCGCTCGCTTCCGGTAATCATTTTGCCGTCATGCGTGAGGTTGGCCAGTGTGACCGATTCTACTTGCTGCTCACCGTTGATCGATACGGCAGCGGTACGAAGCTGGAGGGGAACACCCCAGATGTTCAGGCCTTTACGCGGCAGCAACCGCAAGGCTACACCCGCCAGGCCTAGGGAGTTCGCCAGCTTCCCCCCGATACGCAGCAGCGTAGAAGGAGCCAGGCTGGCCAGGCCCAGCAATCGCTTGAGCTGCTGCCTGGGGGAAGCGTCGGCTCCGGCCAGTGGGCCAGGGGACGGCAGCACGATGCCAATCAGCACCACTCCGCTAACCGCAAGCTCACGGGCAATCGCCAAGGCCAGCATATTCGCACCGATAATAAGCCCCCGCTCGCCAGGCTTCACATAATGTACATTTGTCATCACCTGGGCCGCGCCGATGGACATGACGCCAGGCAGGGTCCACCCCGGGCATGGACAAGGGATTTCTGCGGCCCCCGTAGCGATCAGCACATTTACTGCAGATTTCGAGCCTTGTGTTGTGCGAACAATCCAGTGACGATCGGTCCTGGTTATGCCGTATACGGATAGGCTACAGCAGATATCCACGCCCAAAGCCTTGCATTCTGCCACCAGGCGCTCGGCCTCCCGCTTCCCGACCCACCACCCGCCATTCTCCTCATGGAATTGCCCCAGCATACGCCCGCCAGGTTCCGGGAATTCATCCAGCACGAGGACGTGAAGTCCATACCGGGCGCCGACAATCGCCGCAGACAAGCCCGCCGGGCCAGCGCCCACAATGAGTAGATCAAGGGGCTTATGCGATGTCGAAGTCACGTCAGCTTCCTCCCCGTGATTTCATTGGGAAGCTGTGGTCCTTCGGCAAGCTGCATGTTGGCTTTCAGCGGGGTCAGGCAGGCGCGAGCCAGTCCCATGCCTTCCACAAGCAAGCGGCACTCCATGCAATGTCCGATGGCGCAATACAATCCGCGGGGGCTGCCCGACTCTTCGTGTCGCCTCCATATGCGTATTCCCGCTGCAAGCAGCGCAGCAGCCACGGGTTCTCCTTCCAGACCTGTGAGCCTCTGTCCATTGAAAGTAAAGCTTACCTCCCGGCGTGAGTCTTTCCGTGGCCCCAAAATCGGGTGATTAACGATGCGCTCCATAGCTAACCCTCCTCCTTCGCCAGTTGGCCGAAGGTCACCGGACGAATGGGCGGGCGATAGGCCAGCGATTCAGCATCCGGCAACAATCCGGGAGCCTGGGCATGAACCCAGGCCTCCAGAATTTGCCGACAAACCCGGCCCTGACACGCCCCCATGGTCGAGCGGGTCTTCAGCTTGAGCTGTCGTGCAGTATGACAGCCCGATGCATAGGCCTGCTCCAATTGCTCCTGAGTTACTTCTTCACAGCGACAAATCATGAACGATGAAGGCTGCATGGCAATGTCCTCCTTTAGAAATAACGAATGGCGCAGGTTTTCAGCTCCGTATAAAATTCCAGTGCGCTCTGACCCTGTTCGCGCGTATGCGAGCTGGAGAGCTTCATACCGCCAAAAGGCGACTGGTATTCCACCCCTGCCGTCTCCTGGTTAACGCGTACCATACCTGCTTCGGCTTCCTGCAAAAAGCGATGAGCGTAGGACAAATCACGAGTAAATAAGGAAGCGCTCAAGCCGTATACGGAGGCATTGCACAAAGCGACAGCCTCTGCAAAGTCCGCAGCCTCCAGCACCACAGCTACCGGTCCAAAAATCTCCTCCTGAACCAGTGGATGCTTCGCCGTCAGCCCTGCAACAACCAGCGGCCGGACATAGTACCCGGCCAAACCGCCTGTTGCAGCCGGGCCTTGAGCTACGACCTCCGCTTGCTCCAAAGCTATCTGGACGTAGGAATTCACGGACTGCTGTTGACTGGCTGAAGCTACGGGACCCAGATAAGCTTCCGGATCCAGGGCCGGAGCCACCCTGAGCTTGGCAACGGCCTTCGCTAAAGCTTCAGTAAAGGCAGTATAAATTCCCGATTGCACCACAATACGGCTCGTCGCCGTACATTTCTGCCCTGCCGAGCGAAACGCACCGCTGACAATCAGAGGAATCGCCTGCTCCAAATCGGCATCATTAAGTACGACGGCGGCATTTTTGCCGCCCATTTCCGTCTGATATTTGATATTGCGTCGCGCGCATACCTGGGCAACATGCGTCCCGGTCACCGTAGACCCTGTAAAGCTCACCGCATCTATAGCCGCTTGCTCCAGCAGTGGTCCGCCGATGACACTCCCCTTGCCAATGACCAGATTAATAACACCGGGAGGAAGCCCCGCCTCAGCAAAAATCTCCACCAGCCTGGTGGCAGTTAAGGACGCCGATTCTGCCGGCTTCCAGATGACGGTATTGCCGCAGATCAATGCTGGGGCGATCTTCCAGAGGGGAATCGCTACAGGAAAATTCCAGGGCGTAATTACAGCAACCGTGCCCAGCGGCACCCTTCTTGTGAACTGCAATACATTAGCCTCGCTGGCGGGAATCACCGCACCCTCTGCGCGGACACCTTCCGCGGCATAATAACGCAGCAGATGAACCCCGCGCATCACTTCGCCGCGCATTTCACTAATCGGCTTGCCCATTTCCCGGCTGGCCAACTGCGCAACCTCTTCCAGCTTGGCCTCCAGTGCCGCTGCCAATCGGTGCAGATGCTCGGCCCGAGCCGCACCGGTCAGCCGGGACCAGGTAGCGAAAGCTGTGCGAGCCGCTTGACCCGCCTGAATCGCTGCGGCGCCGTCCGAGAGGTGGAGCAGCCCCATCTCTTCGTGGATGTTCGAGGGATTAAGCACCACTGCCTCACCTGCAGCAGGCAAGCTCCATTCTCCTCCAATCCAATTGCGGCTGTGCATGTGCATGATATCACCCCTCCCTTGTCTTAATCCTTAATAGCTTGATATTCTTCGGCAGCTAATGCAAAGGCCTGCTTGACGGCTGCATATTGGGCCTCAGGCAAAGCTAGACGCGGGGGGCGGGTAGGTCCGACCGGGAAGCCTGCCAGCTCCATCATGTACTTGATGGACTGAACAAGCTGAGGGCTGGCATCGAAGTGGAGCAGCGGAAGCAGCTTGCGGTATAGAGCAGTTGCTTCCTGGATCTTCCCTTGCTTCGCCAGTTGGAACAGTTCTACTCCCTCCTTCGGCAAGGCATTGGGCACGCCGGAAATCCAGCCTGTGGCACCGAATAACCCCCCTTCCATAGCAAGATCATCCACGCCGATCATCACGTCCAAATGGGTTAGTGTCTGAATATCGTGCACCCGGCGAATATCGCCAGAGAATTCCTTAACCGCTACGATGTGCTCTAGCCGGGATAATTGAGCCAATAGCTGCGGCGTTAAATCCACCTTGTAATCATGGGGGTTATTGTAGGCGATAATCGGAAGTCCTACCTCATTAAGTGCCTCATAATGGGCAATAACCTCATGCTCTAGCGGGCGGTAATTAATGGGGGGCAACGCCATGACGCCTGCGGCGCCCGAAGCCTTGGCATGTTCTACCCAGCTTATGGCCTGCCTTGTAGATGGCGCTGCCGAGCCAACTACTACAGGTACGCGTCCGGCAGAAGCTTCAATGACAGTTTCAACAACTTTAGCCCGTTCCCCGTCACTCATGGTGGCATATTCCCCCAGAGAACCAGTGGGAACAAGACCATGAATGCCTTGTTCAATAAGCCAGTGGCACAGTTCGGCCAGACGTTTATAATCCACCTCATAACTAGAAGTGAATGGTGTAACAAGGGCAACATAAACCCCTTCGAACTTCGGCATTAAGAAACGCTCCCCTCATCATAAATTAATGATATAAATCATTTATTTAATAAATTGTAAAACCTTCGGCGAACGGATCAGAAGGATCAAGCACAAAGTTCATAAAGCCCAGAACACAGGCGTCCCCTGTGATTTGCGGCAGCACGGCCTGACAGCCGTAAGCGGTCGTTCCCGCCGTAATACTGCCGTTTGCCTCGCCGCCGCTAATGCCCCTATACAGCACCTCTTCCCCCGGATGAAGCAAACCCCGCTTCTGCAGGACCGCCAGATGTGCGCATATCCCTGTCCCTCCAGGGGAACGGTCCACCTGCCCTCCATCTCCCCCAAACACCGTTGTGCTTCGGTAGGTACGTCGTTTTGGAACGGCAAGGGCCAAGAGCGTTGCTTTACGATAAAAGAATACCCCGTATACCCCACCCTTCCAGCCTGGCAGCGGATGCTTCAAGCTATGCCGCGCTTCGACCTCCTTCCGTACGGTGCTGGCCCATTCCCGCAGCCATGCTAGTGGAACAGTGTCGTCGGACTCCCTCCATAGGGAGGAGATATCCACCACCGCATAAAATTCTCCGCTATACGCAATGTCCACCCGTACTTCGCTTCCTTGGAGACAGACCATGATTGGACCCGCATAGGCAAGGCTAGGGACACTCTGAACCGTAACTGAGTCTATATCCTGATCTTTGCCAGCCTTGACCATGGCTTTGACGCTTCCCGCCGGACAATCCACCCTCAATCCGGCAGCTGCTTCTTCAGGACTAAGTTGCCCCGTTGCCAGCCAAGCGGTCATGACGCCAAAAATCCCCGTCCCGCTGATGGCCTCCTGGCCTTGCTGGTTCAAGAACAACAAGCCAAGCTTGGCTCCCTCTGTCATGGGTGCGGTCACCACTGCGCCGGTCATCCCGTAATGCCCGCGCGGCTCGGCTAACAGCAGCCTTCTTGCCATATCGTAGTGCTCGCGGAAGCTTTCCCCCTTCTCCAACAAGGTGGCTCCCGCCAAAGGGGGCAGGCCGCCGGTAATAATTCGCAAAGGCTGACCCCCGGAATGAACATCGATTGCCCCGTACCATCTTTTTAATTGCATATCCAGCCCCCGCAACTATGAAAATAAGCTACTTCAGAAAGAAACCACGCTTTAACGCATCCTGCTCCTGCCAAACAAATTGGTGGAAGCCTGTGATCCAGGCTGACCCGGAAATACGGGGCACGATGGCGGGATAACCTCCTACGCTGGATTCCTCCACCGCCACAGCCCGAAATAGCGAGCCTACGATGCTCTCATGCACGAACTCCTCCCCCAGCCCGATCTCCTTCTTGGCATAAAGCACGGCAATTTTGGCCGAGGTCCCCGTCCCGCAGGGAGAGCGGTCAATCCCGCCTGGAGGTACAACCACAGTATTGCGGCAATGTGCCTGTGAAGACACAGGATCACTGTAAAACTCGATGTGCGTTAATCCGCGAATCAATGGAATTTCAGGATGTACAATTTCCAGCTCCCGGTTCACTGCTTCACGAATAGCGACGGCTGTGCGAATAATATCTGCTCCCCGGTGGGGCAGAAGCTCCAGCCCCAGTGAACGAGCATCGACCAAGCCGTAGAAGTTGCCTCCATAAGCAATATCAACGGATACTTCCCCGTGCCCTTCCACCTCTACCCGCACCCCTTGCTGATATAAGAAAGAAGGAATATTTGTAAAACACACCTCCTGCACCTTGCCCTTTTCAATCACAAGCCGGGCCTCTACCAGGCCTGCCGGGGTATCCAGTCGCAGCAGCTCTGTACTCTCCGGGTACACGCCGCCCTCAATCAGCGCGGTGCAAAGGCCGATCGTATCATGCCCGCACATTGGCAAATATCCTCCGGTTTCGATAAATACCACGCCTACATCGGCCCGTTCGTCACAAGGCGGGGTAAGCACGCAGCCGGACATGACTTCATGTCCACGTGGCTCCAGCATCATGGCCGACCGGAAATGATCATAATGACGGGACATGTAATCCATCTTCTCGGCCATCGTCTGGCCCAGCAGCTCGGGTGCTCCGCTGACGATGGTGCGTGTTGGATTGCCGCCGGTATGGGTATCAATCGTGTGAATCATTCTTGAAAATGTTACGCTCATCCCTTAGCCTCCCCGCAGCAGCCAGCCAGGCGGAAGCGATCATAACGCAGCGGCTCTGCCGGAATACAGGTCTCCACCGCTCCGCTTAGCATTTCGCTCATCAGCTTCCCGGTGACTGCAGCAAGGCTAATGCCATCACCTTCATGCCCGGCAGCTACGTACAAGCCCGGAATTTCATCAATAGCTGATACGATAGGCAGATGATCGGGCGTCCACGGGCGAAGCCCCGCATAAGCGCGGAGCAGTGGAATATGCTCCAGGCCCGGATAAAATCGGATGGCCCGTTCCGCAATCAAGCGGATCACCTCCTGATCAACACGGGTATCCATCCCCGCAAACTGACGGCTTGAGCCGATAAGAAAATTTTGCGAAGCCGTGGGTTCATATACGAGAGCGATGCCATATTGCTCCAACCGGGCCTCGATGTTGCGCTCTCCTCCAAATTTGCTTAACAGATAACCAAATTCCATAACCTTGCGTTTGCCCAAGCTCGCCGAGCGGGAAGCTACCAGAATATGTCCTTTTCTTGGCTCAATGGGAATATCAATTCCGGCCATACTGCCGATTTGCTTGGCCCATACTCCCGCAGCAATCACCACGTGCTTGGCATAAATGGCTCCAGAGGTGGTATCTACCCCTTTAATTCGCTTTCCTCCCTCCAGAAGCAGCGCTTTTACCGGGGTATGTGTACGTAGCCTGCCCCCATGCCGCCGTGCTGTCGCAGCCAAGGAGTAGGTCAGCAGCACCGGATGAACCGTGGAATCCGTGGCACATTCCAGACCCCCAAGCAGATCATCCGCCAAATAAGGGGATTCCTCCCGCAGGTCCCTACGGTCCAGCAGGCGAAAAGGGAGTCCGGCTTCCCGCTGGCGGGACACCCAGATGGCTGCGGCTTCCATCTCATGCTCAGTCTCACAGACAAGAATACTGCCGGGAGCGCGATACTCAAATTCCTCATCCAGCTCCTTGACCCATTCGGACACCAAAGCCTGCGATTTCAGCGACATCTGGCTATCGAAGCCGGGGTCCTTGTCAATGGCCAGAATATTGCCGTCACATTTTGAGGAAGTACCACCGGCAAGCTCGCCACGCTCCAGCACAACGACATCCATACCGGCTTTGGCTGCATAATAAGCGATGGACAACCCAATGATTCCCCCGCCAATGATAGCCACTTCCGCCGTTTCCGCATTCATCGGCTCCCATTCCTTCCTTTTCTACAGTACGATGAGCTCCTTATTTGAGGTGGTCAGCACTTCAATTCCCTGCTCCGTAATCAGCACATCATCCTCGATGCGAACACCGCCGAAGTCTGGGAGGTAAATCCCCGGCTCCACCGTCATGACCATCCCTGGCTCCAGCACCTCCTGCGTGGACTGGGACAGACGCATCGGCTCATGAATTTCCAGACCAAAGGCATGACCCAGTCCATGGCCAAAGTAATCGCCATAACCATGGCCGGCGATACAATCCCGGGCCAGCGAATCGCCCTCTTGACCCGTCATGCCAGGCTGAAGCCCCTCCAGAGTTAACTGATTGGCCTCCAGGACGACCCGATACATCTCACGGTGCCGCTCGGTTGGCCGTCCGATGAAGACCGTTCGCGTCAAATCCGAGCAATACCCATCGTAGCTCGCCCCAAAATCCATGGTCACGAACTCGTGCAAGCCCAGCTTTTTGTCGCTGGCCAAGCCATGCGGCAGTGAGGAGCGCACTCCGGAAGCGATAATCGTAGGATAAGCGGAGGATACGGCACCATGGGTGCGCATGAAGTATTCCAATTCGGCGGCGATGTCCCGTTCTGTAACCCCGGGCTTGAGATAACCCAGAATATGCTCGAAGGCCTGATCCGTAATCTCCACCGCCTTGCGAATGTACTCCTGCTCCCGCTCATCCTTTCGGCTGCGCAGCTTCTCAATGAGATGTTCCGTAGGAACGAGTTCGATGCCGGGAAGCTGCTGCTGACAGGCCTCATAATTCCCATAGGTCACATGCAGCTTCTCAAATCCCAGGCGCTTTACCCCCGCTTCACTCAATCGCTTCCCAATCCACTCCAGGGGATCGCCCGCAGCCTGAACTACCTCCATTTGCTTCGCCTGCTGCAAGGCTTGGCGAGTATAACGGAAGTCCGTAACCAGCCAGGCCTGCTCCCGCGTAATGGCAACCGTCCCCGCTGTACCAGTAAATCCCGTTACATAACGGCGATTATAAGGGCTTGCGATCAGCAAAGCGTCCAACTCTTCGCCCTCCATTGTTTTCCTGACCTGCTGTAATCGCCTAGCTTCCACTACATATACACTCCTTTCAAATCATGCAGTTTCTATGAGCTAATCAATTGTTGGATCACCTTCAGGTCATTGTTTTCCCTTCATCCCTTCATCCCCGTTAAGGCAATACCCTCGATAAAATAACGTTGGCCGATAAAGAACACCACGATGACAGGCAGAATGACGACGGTCGAAGCTGCCATCAGCAAATGCCACTGGGCACTATGCAAGGACTGGAACATTTGCAGACCCAGCGCCACGGTAAATTTCTTCTCCTCGTTCAAATACACCAGAGGCCCCATAAAATCGTTCCAGGTATTCATGAAGGAGAACAGCCCGATCACGATAAGCGGAGGCTTTGACAAAGGGATAATTACCCGGGAGAAGACCGTCCATGGCCCGGCGCCGTCTACATAAGCTGCTTCATCCAAATCCCGAGGGATACTGGCGTAAAACTGCCTTAGCAGAAAGATATCAAAGGCGGAGCCGAACCAGATCGGCAAAATCAATGGAACGTACGTATTGATCAGGCCAGCGAACTTCCATCCGATGAACGTAGGAATAAGCGTTACAGCGCTCGGCAGCATCATGCTGGCCAGCAATAAGCCAAAAAAGAACCGCTTCCCCGGCCAGTTGAGCCGAGCGTAGCTGTAAGCACCCAATGAGCTGCCGATCAGCGCTCCCATCAGGCATAACAATGTGATCGTCACCGTGTTGCGGAAGAAACGGAAGAAATCGATAGTCGTCAGCGCTTCTACATAGTTCTCCCAGCGAAACGGAGATGGAATCCACCTTGGCGGCATCTCAAAAATTTGCATCGAGGTCATTAGCGAGCTGCGTACCAGCCAGAACAACGGCAACAGGCAGAAGCAAGCCCCGACCAGCAGCAACGTGTACACGATGATTTGCGAAATCAATCGGGTTTTGCGCATGGGGCTACACCTCGCTTTCATAGAACACCCAGGACCTGGATGTACGGAAGAAAATAACCGTAACCAGCAGGATGATCATGAACAAAATCCAGGCAATAGCTGAGGCTTGCCCCATTTCCCCGAACTGAAACGCTTGGCGGTAAATAAAGTAGTTGTAGAACAAGCTGGCATTATTGGGACCGCCCTGAGTCATGATCAGCGCCTCCGTGAATACCTGAAACGCGCCAATCGAGCCCATGATCAGATTGAAGAAAATAATCGGGGTCATCATGGGAATGGTGATATGTCTGAATTTGCGGAGCGGGCCCGCTCCATCCACAGTCGCTGCTTCAGATAGCGAACGCGGGACACCTTGCAGCCCAGCCAGAAAAATAATGATGGTGCTTCCCATTGCCCACAAGCTCATCAGTACAATGGAAGGAACAACGGTCGCTTCGGAATAGAGCCAATCGAGCTTGGGTAAATATAGGGCCTCCAGAATGCTGTTGAACAGTCCCATATCAGGGCTGAATAACCACAGCCAAATCATGGAGGAAGCCACGGCAGGAACGATAGCGGGCAGATAAAAGATTGTGCGAAATACAGACTTGCCGCGAATGAACTCCATATTCAGCAGGAACGCCATCATGAACGAGAACACCAGCCCCAGCGGCACGCGGAGAATGACGTATTTGAAGGTAACCCATAGTGAATTGTAAAAATATTCGTCCGTCCCGTTAAAGAGCCGGATGTAATTTTCAAGTCCAATGAATCGAGGGGCATTGACGATCCGGTAATCCGTGAAGCTAAGCAGCAGGCTGGCGATCATCGGCAAAATGACGAATAGTGTCAGCCCGCAAATGCTGGGCAGGGCGAACAGGATACCGGCCAGAGCAATACGGCGTTGATGACGAATAGTAATCCCTCCCCTAATCCGGATAATAGCTGTGCAGAGTTTGGCTGGCTCACCTTACCGGCCATAATATCCTTCAATTAATGGCTGTACCTTGACCTCTACCTCCTTCAATGCTTCCTCGGCGCTTCGCTTGCCCGTCCAGACCAGGTCGAGGGCTGGTGTGACTAATGCATTGATTTTATCGAGATTTTTAACCTCAAATCCGGGGGTGCGAATGCCGTTCTCAATCGTCTGTACCATAAAGGCTTCGGTATAGCCGTCTGGATGTGCCTTATTGCCCGCCGCCCATTGATTAATCAATTCCGGATTGGAGTACCACTCCTTCTTCAGGGGCATCCATAGGCCTCCGGCAATCAGCGGCAGCACTGATTCGGGGTCAGCCATATATTTGTAGAGCAGCCAGGCTTCCTCGGGATGTTGGGTCGTTTGAAAAATGACGGTGGGCGCTCCGTCCAGCAGCGTGTTGCTGGTCTTCAGCTTGGGGAGCACGCCTACACCAAGGTTGATATCCTGCTCCCCGTAGGCTTGCAATGCCCAGTTGCCGGATACCGTCATGGCAACCTTCTTTGTTTGCAGGGCGGTCTCCGGCAAATTTTTCGTCTGTAGCGGGGTCGGAGAAACATGATGCACATACATCAGGTCTGCCAGCTTCTGAATCGCTTCGATGGCCTCGGGCTTGGCCAGCCCAAATTCCTTGCCATCCTCTGTCAGAAAGTTGCCTCCGTTGGACACGACAGCCGCCATCATGTTATAAGGGTCATACTGCAAGCCGTATTGTCTGATTTTGTCCGGATTGAACTCGGGGTCAAGTGCGTTTCGTCCCTGGTCATCGAATGTCAGCTTCTTGGCATATTCCACGAATGTATCCCAGTCCCAGGCTTTCTCAGCCTCTACAGGCGGCATCTCGACCCCCGCTTCAAGCAGCAGGTCCTTGTTGTACATCAGTCCGTATCCTTCTACGGCTGTACTCATTCCGATAATATGATCAGGGGCAATCTCGTACCAGATCTGGTCCAGATAATCCTCTCGCTTGAACTCAGGATCATTGTCGATGAGCGTAGCCAGATTCAGCAGCTTTCCATCCGCCCCCCAGCTCAATGCCGCACCGGAGGACAGATAACCCAGGTCAGGCGCGACATTCCCCGCTACCATCGTCGTTAACTTGGTCAGGTAGTCCGCAGGAACATGCATGGGTTCTACCTGAATACCGGTCTCCTGCTCAAAATGTTCAAGCGCTTCGGTAATCGTCTTCTTCTCAATCGTATCTCCCCAGAAGGAGAATCTGAGGGTAACCTGCTCTTCCCCAGCACTTTGACTGCCGCCTGCGCTCCCGGCTTCTCGGCCACCACCATCCGAGCAAGCGGTGAGCAACAGGCTAACGGCCAATGTGACTGATAAGGCCAATCCTGCCAAACGCCTCGCTTTCATTTGCCATCCTCCATTCTTCCAAATTTGTTTTGTATATTTATTGTAAAAAATAATGTTTACAATAAGTATTCGAACATTTTCGGATAGGTGGATAATTTTCATTTGTTAGCCGCCGGTAACGTAATGTTCACACGGGTCCCTTGATTTTCCGCAGAATCCAAAGTAACGCCATAGGTCTCTCCGTAAATAAGCTTAATGCGGGAGTCTACGTTCTGAATGCCGATCGAATCGCTGTGAACCCGGGTTAACCGCTCCAAGCGGGCAGGAGGAATTCCGCACCCGTTATCCTCTACCGTGAAGACCCGTGTATTTCCATCGATCCGTCCTGTGATGACAATCCTGCCGCCGCTGTGCCGCCGGGCAAAGCCGTGAACGATAGCATTCTCCACGAACGGCTGCAAGAATAGCTTGGGAACCTGGAGTGAATACAGCTCGGGTGAGATGTCGAACGTAACCGTGAACTTATTTTCAAAGCGCTGACTCGTCATGTATATGTAACTTTCCAGCCATTGCAGTTCCTCTGTAAAATCCCCGGTCTCCCGGTGGCTTTGCGAAGTATATTGCAGCATGGAGGACAACCCGACGATCATACGGCTCAGTTCGGCCTGTCCGTTCTCCAAGGCGGTCCAGTTCATCATATTTAGCGTGTTATAGAGAAAATGAGGATTTAATTGCACGTTTAAGGCCATAATTTGCGTCTCCTTCTCCCGCAGCTTGACCTTATAATTTTCCTCGATCAGTTGATTAATCTTGCCATTCATTTGATTGAATTTGTGTATCAGCAGCCCCATTTCATTGTAGGCTTCCACCGGAATGCGGGTATCGAACTCTCCTTCCCCCGTCTTCTTGATGGCCCGCAGCAATTTCTGAATGGGTTGGGTAATGGAATTAGCGAAAATAAAGGCCAGCAGGAGCGATAGAAGCAGCAGAAATAACGCCAAGTAGAAGGTATAGGCCTTGATCTGCGGCAGGAAGGCGGCCCCCAAAGCCTCTGGGGAAATAGCGATTCCCGAAATCCAGCCGGTAACTTTGGAGGTATCGAAGCAGATTATCAACGGCTTGCCATCCTGCAATACCGTCAGCGTACCGCTTTTCAGTCTTACCATTTCCTTAAGTGCTCCCGGCGAGATCACAGGTTCTGACACCCCTAACTCCGTACCGGCCACCCTTTCCCCTTCCTTGCTAAGTACAAAAAAAGAAGCCCCGGTGGACGGGAGCGTGGCGGTAAAGCGGCTTTCGTAATATTCAGGCCGATAAGTGATCAACAGCACCGGCAGCTCTGCTTGAGCCTCTAGCTCAGTCACATGACCATGGTCGATTTGAAACAGTCGCAGCAGGCGCACTCCAGCCAGCAGGCGGAAGCTTTCTCCAGGGGCTGCCATACTTAGATTTGTGTCGAACATTTCCGAATAGGAAAAGGTTGGAACCCACCTCATATCTCCTTCCCCCTCCAGAGCTGCCTGATAGAGTGCGCTATGCGCAAAGCTATCATAGGGAATCAAAGCTGAGGCTCCAGTCAGGCTGATATTCCCATAGCTGGTCATTAAATGAATCGAGTAGATATCACGCAATTCGGGGAAATATTTGTTCAAAGCCCGGCTGACCTCCTTCTCCATCGTTACCATCCTGTACCCGTCCTTGGCATCGGCTTGCAAATATTGCTCGTACAACACCTGTTCTCCAATCAGCGCCAGGCTGCTCTCTTCAATTCTGGTCAGCTCCGCATCGATGATTTCATTATTTTGCTTGACGATGGAGTAGAGGTTTTGCCGGGCCAGGTCGGACACAGTTTCCCGTCCAGAGGAATAGTACAGTCCGCTTAGCAGGCTGAGCGGAATAACAACGATAAGCGCATAGGTCAAGAAGAGCTTGGTCCGATAACTCAAATCCTTTAATTTCCAGCCCCGATAACGTCTCATTTGTCTTTCCCTCCTCCTTTTAGAGGTTAGAACTTCTAGCGAATTGCGGACAAATGACGGAATTCCTCCGGACTCATGCCGTACTGCTTCTTGAACAGCCGGGTAAAATATTTAACATCCTTATAGCCAACTTGCTGTGCAATGGTATAGACCTTATCGGACGTGTGCAGAAGCCTTTGCGAGGCTGCCTTCAAGCGGGTTTGCATAATGAATTGGTGAATGGTTGTGCCAGTATGAGTTTTGAAGAGAAGACAAAAGTACGAGGGGTTAAAATGAAATTTCAGGGATAGCGTGCTAAGGGACAAATCAGGCTCGTGATAATAGGTCTCAATGTACGTTTTACAATGGCCGATGATGAATTCGGCTCTATTTGGCTTACGCTGCTTCAAGCGATTCATCAGTTCAAAGACCCAGGCCCGGGCTGCTTGCTTGAGAGCCTCCACATGCTGACCCTGCCATAATATTTGCTCAAAATCAGCGCTATGGACAACAGGCAGCCCGGATTCCAGAAATACGGAGCCAAGCTGATGAATCGCGGCAGCAACCGCATATTTGAGCTGCTGTGGGTCAGGGCATCCTTCGGTATAGGTCAGCTCAATCGCGGTATCTATACAGGCCCGAGCATCCTTGGGGTCTCCGTCCAGAACGGCCCGAGTCAAGCGCCCGGTATCGAGCTGAATGGTGACATGACCTCCCCCCGCCATCTGTTCAGGATGATAGATCACGCGACAGCCGTGATAGAAGCTTGCCTTGAGAGCATGGCGTGCTCGTTGGCAGGCATGGCGAACCCCTTCGGTCCAATCGGTAAATTCACCGCCCAGGCCGAAGCTCAGGCTGCCCTTGTCGGCTTGGGCAAATTCGTCCGCAACCTGCCGAAGCCTCGCCTCCAGTTCACTGGAAAACACAGGGGATGCGTGGTCGCTGACAAGAAAGATCATTAGAATATTGTCAGACTGGCAGAAGGCACAGGACAATCCACAGGCCTTCAGAGGTAAGGTCAAGCGGGTTTGCAGCTCAGTCCATATTGCGTCCCTGCCCCTAGCTATGCTTAACGAGGCGGCCAGGGCATAACCACGTTGGAAGCCGGGGAAAGCTTGCTCCAGCAAGCGAATATTTTCATCCGTGGCCTCGCCCTTCAGACATTCGGAGAGAGCGGATTCGAGGGAATCGCGTCTAATGCCATATGCTTTGGATTCGGCCTTGTCCAGCAAGGGGAGGATTTTGCGTTCCTCCACCGGCTTGAGCAAATAATCGCTGGCACCCAATTGCAAGGCGCGCTGCGCATAAGTAAAGTCGGGATAGGCGCTCATAATGATAATACTCTCGCTGCCTCCCCGCCGATTCAATTGCTCCACCAGCTCAAGTCCATTCATAATCGGCATTTGAATATCCGTAAAGATCAGATCGACCGGATGAGCCTTCACACTTTGCAGCGCCTCTTCCCCATCCCTGGCGTCATATATATTGCAATCCGGCTTCAAGGCCTTCAACATTCGGGACAAGCCCCTTCTATGCTTTGGCTCGTCATCCACTACTAAAATATTCAACACTCCGCATCCCTCCTAGTTATTAATTTGAAAAAAAGCTATGCGGACTTCTATATAAGTTGAACTTATGATTAAGGCAAAGAAGCAGACGAGAAAATGATCTTTTCTTTAGTTCAACTTATATAGAAAATGAAAAATTGTCAAAGTTTTTTAACATTTATACGCAATTCACCGAATGCAATTGTGCCAATTCCACTTGTAAAATTCTATGCAAGCAAAAAGTCTCCTATCCCATGCTGACATTGGTTTAGGAGACTTCCTGACATATAAGTGACATATATGGATTTAAATTTGAGCTGGTGCT
The DNA here is from genome assembly GCF_000374825.1 of Paenibacillus sanguinis 2301083 = DSM 16941. Classification (GTDB taxonomy): domain Bacteria; phylum Bacillota; class Bacilli; order Paenibacillales; family Paenibacillaceae; genus Fontibacillus; species Fontibacillus sanguinis. The sequence continues at coordinate 211,611 of NZ_KB895383.1, read as the reverse complement.
GATAGGCTAAGCGTCTTCTTCCGCTACGCCCAACGCGATGTTCCGCTCCTTGAACTTGGCATTATGCGAGGATACATACGCTGCCTTCGCTGCTTCCGGCTCCAGATACAGCTTGGCGCTATTGACCGCCAGAGCGGCATCTGTGAAGGCGCCGGCAATCAGGTGGAGCTTGCTGGCATACTGAGCCACATCGCCGGCTACGAAGATGCCTGGCAAGTTCGTCTCCAGCCGCTCGCTTCCTTGAATATCCCACTGGCCCATGTTCAGTCCCCAGTTGACGATATTGCCAAAATCACCGCGCAACCCATGGTTGACGATAACCGCGTCCACTTCCAGCCGTTCCACGGCTTCCGATAATTGTCCTTCCCCATCCACCTTTGCAATCGATACGGCTTCGATGGCCTTGCCATCCTGGCTGCCATGAAGCTGCTTGAGGGCATAAGGCGTGAGCACACGGACTGAGGATTCCAGCATCCGCTTCACATTGCGCTCATGACCACCGAAGCGTTCGCGGCGGTGCACCACGGTTACGCTGGCCGCCAGCGGCTCCAGCTCATTCGCCCAATCCACCGCCGAATCGCCGCCGCCGGAGATCAGCACCCGTTGGTCCCGGAAGACCTCCAGCTCCTGTACCGTGTAGTGCAGATTGCCGACCTCATAGCGTTCGGCCCCTTCGATGTCCAGCTTGGCCATCTTGAGCACTCCCCGGCCCAAGGCCAGGATGACGGTACGGGTCCAGTGACGTTCTCCCGTTTCGGCTTCCAATATCATGGTCCCGTCGTCTAAGCGTTCCAGTCCGCTAATCTGTTGACCCAGGACGACCGTAGGTTCAAAGGTCATAGCCTGACTGATCATTTGCCGGGTTAATTGCTCGCAGCGCATCGGGGTCACCCCACCGACATCCCAAATCATTTTCTCGGGGTAAATCAAGGGTTTTCCACCCAACTCGTCCTTTGCCTCAACCAGCTTGGTTTTCATATCACGCATACCGCTATAGAATGACGCATACAGCCCTGCCGGGCCACCGCCGATGATCGTTACATCATAAAGCTCCAGGTTCTCTGCCATCGTTACTCCTCCATCTCTGCGGATTGCTCCCAATCCGGTTCTCTTGTATTAAGATTCAACTTGCTCATAGATTTTAGCTTTAGCTTTAGTTTCCAACTTACCTAGCTGCCAAATTGCGCCTGATGCAGACGGCTGTAGATGCCGCCTGCCTCCACAAGCTCCTGATGCCTTCCCTGCTCCTCAATGCCTTCGGCAGTGACAACCACAATCCGGTCGGCCTCCTTGATGGTTGCGAGCCGATGGGCGATGATCAGCGTCGTCCGACCTTTAGACAGCTCCATCAACGACTGTTGAATCGCTTGCTCCGTTTCGGTATCGAGCGCGGAAGTCGCCTCATCAAGGATAAGAATTGGCGGATTTTTCAGGAACATCCGGGCAATGGCAAGGCGTTGCTTCTGTCCACCGGACAGCTTCACGCCCCGTTCCCCGATCACCGTGTCCATGCCTTGCTCCAGGGTGCGAATGAACTCATCCAGATGAGCGCGTCGCGCAGCTTCCCACACTTCTTCCTCCGAAGCTCCAAGCTTGCCATACAAGATATTCTCGCGAATGGTTCCGGAGAACAGGAAGACATCCTGCTGTACAATCCCGATCTGGCTGCGCAGCGAGGCTTGCGTCACCTGACGGATATCCACACCGTCTATACTAATGGCCCCGCTCTCTACCTCATAGAATCGGGGCAGCAGGCTGCACAGCGTTGTTTTCCCGGCCCCGGATGGCCCAACGAAAGCAATCGTTTCGCCCTTGTGAATGGTCAGGCTTACTTCATTCAGCACCTTCTGATTTTCATCGTAGCCGAAGGTAACTTGCTCATAGCGGATCTCCCGCTCGAAGGGCTGCATCTCCACCGCATCCGGGGAGTCCTCCACATCCGGGTCCGTATCGAGCAACTCGGTATACCGTTTAAATCCGGCAAAGCCTTGAGGATAGCTCTCCACGATAGCATTGATCTTTTCGATGGGACGGAAGAACACATTGGTCAGCAAGAGGAAACCGACAAATTCGCCGTAGGTTAGCTGGTCCTGAATGACGAACCAGGTTCCACACACCATAACAAATACCGTCACAAAGCGCATCATCACATAGCTGATGGAGCCGTTGCGGGCGATCAGCTTGTAAGAACTCAGCTTGGTGAGGCGAAACCGTCTGTTGTTTACGGCAAACTGGGCTTCCTCATGCGCCTCATTCGAAAATGCCTTTACTACGCGGATGCCTCCAACGTTATCCTCGATGCGAGCATTGAAGTCGCCGATATCGCTGAAGAGCTGATGAATGGCCTTGGTCATTTTCTGATTGAAGTAAATAACGACCCACAAAATCCCCGGAACGACCACAAAGGTCAGTAAGGCTAACTGCCAGTTAATCGATAACATCAAGGCAAAGGAACCAGCGAGCGTCATTACGGCAATGAATAAATCCTCCGGACCGTGATGCGCCATCTCACCGATCATATTCATATCATTGGTCAGTCGCCCGATCAGATGGCCGGTCTTGGTATTATCAAAGAAACGGAAAGATAGCTTCTGAATATGCGAGAACAGCTTGTGACGCATATCCGTCTCGATATTAATGCCCAGCATATGCCCCCAATAATTAACCACATAAGTTAATATGGCACTTAAGGCATACAACGCGATCAGGCCGATGGAGGCCCAGACGACAATGTCCCATTTCCCGCCCGGTAGCAAATCATCAACAAACAGGTTAACCGCCATCGGGAAGGCAAGCTCCAGTAGTCCAGCAATGACGGCACAGCCAAAATCGAGGAGAAACAACCATTTGTAGGGCTGGTAATAGGCAAAAAATCTGCGGATCAACGAATATGCAACCCCTTTCCGGCGTTCCCGCCCCTCTCATGTATTTCTATTTAAACAGATCCGGGTACATCTCACGAGCCAGCTTCTCCATCCCGTCAATCGTGTTGTAGCTGTATCCGAACATATAATTGTAATCGACAGCATAAATCTGCTTGTTCTTGATCGCCTTCATGCTGGACAGCTTAGGATTGCTGTAGAGCGCATCCTTGAGCACCTGGGCATCGACACTGTCCTCGCTGGTCCAATCCGGGATAATCAGCACATCCGGATCAGCTCCGATCAGCGCCTCCACCGTAACCTCTCCCGGCGCATCTTTAAAGACATTGTCCAGCTTGACCATATTAAAGGCATCGTTAAAGAAGGTTTCCTTCTGAGCGGCGTATACATTAACCTCATTTGGATCGCTCATATGCAAATAGGCAAATTTCTTTTGCTCCGTAATGCTGGACAAGCGGGAGGCAATCTCCTCCTGACGATCCTTCAATTGCTTGGCAAAAGCAGCGGCCTTGTCCTCCACGCCAAATATGTTGCCGAGGTTTTCAATATCCTTGTAGATGGAAGCATAGCTTCCTCCCGTTACCGATGATTCCCATACATAGGTCTTGACGCCGATTTCGTTCAGAGAATCTACTGTCCCCACTCCCCAATCGGCATTATCGAACAGACCACCCCGGCCGTAGACCAAATCCGGGTTTGTTCCCAAGGTGACTTCCTTGCCCACATATTCATCCGCGAGAATATTCAGCTTGTTATATTCCTCTTCCACCGTTGGGTCAGGGGCTCCGAAGTTGGCTCCAACTCCAACAATTTTGTCGCCAAGCCCTAAATGCAGCAGTAGTTCCGCAGCCGGTCTTGTATTCGCCATCACGCGTTCAGGCGCCTTGTCGAACACCTGCTCTTTCGGTTCCCACTCTGTTCCGCCTTCAGCCTTGGCAAAATTCTGGATGGTGAGCGGATATTTACTCGCTTCCGGTGCTGGTGTCTCAGATTGTTGTGCCCCGGGAGATTCAGAGGCATTTCCACAAGCGCTTAAAGCCAAAGCCAGTGTTAATGCCGCGCTCATCATCACGAATCTATTTTTCATCGCTAATTTCTTCTTCATAATGAAGTTTTCCCCCTTAAATTGCTTCTCGGATGTTCTTTAGATGCCATAAGCAAAGCCCAGCCCATGGGTGACCGGGTTAATGAAGGTTTGGCATTTGACTTGATACAATGATTCAATAGTCTCCGGCGTCAATACCTGCTCTGGCGTGCCGTGGGCATAGATTTCCCCCTGCTTGACGGCATAGATGTAGTCACAGTAATAAGCAGCCATTTCCAGATCGTGCAAGGCTGCCAGTACGCCGATATGCAGTTCCTTGACACAGGATAGAATTTCTAGCTGGTAGCGGATATCCAGGTGATTCGTTGGCTCGTCCAAAATCATGAATTGTGGCTGCTGGGCAATCGTTCTGGCCAGGATAACCCGCTGTTTCTCCCCACCGGACAGCGACAAATAACTGCGATCCTTATAATCGAGCAGATTCGTTCTGGCCAGCGCATCCTCCACAATCTCATAGTCCTCCCGATGATCCGATTCCAGCAGCTTCTTATGGGGGGTGCGTCCCAGCATCACCATCTGCTGTACACTCAGATCAAAATTCATTTCATTGAATTGCCCCACAACGCCCAGGCTGCGGGATACCTTCTTTTCGGCGGTATTCAGAATATTCATGTCGCCTAAATAAACTGTACCCTCCCTTGGAGCGATACTCTTGTAAATGCTCTTGAGCAGCGTTGATTTCCCGCAGCCATTTGGACCGATCAGGCCGACAAATTGACGTTTCTTCACCAGGATCGAGACATTGCTCACAATCTCTTTCTTGCCAATACTGACGTCTATTCCTTGTACGCTCAATTCCATTTAGTCAACCTCCGAAATTGTAGCCCTTTTTCACAATCATATAAATAAATAGAGGTGAACCAATCACTGATGTAATGATGCCGATCGGCAGTTCCACATTTGTGATCAGTGTTCTGGACAAAATATCCGACCAGATCAAAAATAACCCGCCAAGCAATAACGTGCCCGGCATCAGGCGTTTATGATCCGCTCCGAACAGCCCACGCGAAATGTGGGGCACAATTAAGCCCACAAAGCCGATCATCCCGGCGTAGGCGACCATCGTTCCCGTGATCAGAGCCGTTACAATCATATAGAGCTTGCGATAGGCACTGAGGTTGATGCCAAGCGTAATCGCCGACTCGTCACCCACCAGCATGGTGTTGAGTACCCGGTGCTGGAACAGAAACAGCATACATCCTGCCAGCACGACTACTGCCAGCACGGGGGCCTTCTGCCAGCTTGCTGATGCCAGACTGCCCATGGACCAAAAGGTCACCGTTTTGATGCCCTCGGCGTTGTTGGCAAAATAAATAATCAAGCTTGAAAAAGAGCTGCACAGCGCCCCGATAACGACCCCGGACAAGACCAGCTTCACCGAGGTGGCCTTGCCGCCGATGCTTGATAACACCAGCACGGCTACTGAAGTAATCATCGCACCGAGGAACGCTCCAAACGCAACGCCTAGCTGCGCCAGCATCGCACCGCTGCCGAAGCCGACCAGGATGGCGAATGTAGCTCCCAGCGAAGCCCCCGACGAAATACCGAGAATATAAGGATCGGCAAGCGGATTTTGGACAATCGCCTGCATAATCGCTCCACACAAAGACAACCCCATGCCAATGAGCAAGGCGAATATAACGCGGGGCATTCTCACTTGCATGATAATGTTCAAGTAGGAATCGTTATCGATCTGGTCAATCGACCCCAGATAACCATGGGTTAATGTATGCAGCATAATGTTCATCGATTGCGTGAACGGAATATGTACCTGCCCGATAGATACAGAGAATACAGCGGATACCATAATCGCCCCGATCAAACTCAAAATGATCGTATAATAAAGACGGCCTTTCTCTCTTTTTTTGGCGTCAATCACACTCCAAATTCACCTCCCTGTCCACTCCTCTATCATTGATTTATATCAATGATAACGATTATCATTATCATATATTACATGATCTATCACTTCATTTCAATCCTTTAAAATGCAAAAGCTCCCCGTCCCAGCCTCTTCGCCTGGTGGGAAGCTCCATTTTTGTGATTATAACTGAACCACCTTTGTAGCGATTTGCTGGCAAAACTCACGGTCGTGCTCAACGAATAGCAAGGTAGGGGCATATTCCAGCAGCAAATTCTCAATCTGCATGCGGGAGATAACATCGATAAAATTCAGCGGTTCATCCCATATCAGCAAATGCGATTGCTCACAAAGACTGCGGGCAATCAACACTTTCTTTTTCTGGCCGCCGCTATAATCAGCCATATCCTTCTCAAACTGAATTCTGGAGAAATCCAGCTTCCGCAAGATCGCCCTAAACAAGCTTTCGTCAATGCCATGCTCCCTGGCATAATCCGAGCAATTCCCCTGCAAATACGAGGTATCCTGTGATACGTAAGATATCTTCAAACGGCTCCCTACCCGAAGCGTCCCTGTATAAGCAAGCTCTTCACCACCAATGAGCTTCATGATACTTGATTTCCCCGCGCCATTTTTGCCGGTTAAGGCGACTCTGTCCCCCTGTTGAATGGTGAAGCTGACTGCTGTGCTAGCCTGCTTCTCCCCATAATAGATCGCCACCTGATCCAGCTCGACTAACTGGGTTTTGTGATAAGGTAATTGGGCAATCTTCAGACTCTCTGAGGTCTCTACATTTTTAAGAAGCTTAGACTTCTGCTCAATAGCCGATTGCTGGCGTTGCTCCAAGGCTTTGGAGCGCTTCATCATCTTCGCCGCCTTGTGACCAATGTAGCCTTTGTCCACCTTGCTGCCCGAAATTCGCGTGCCATTCTTGGTCTTCTCCACCGCCTGCGACCATTCGCCCGTGCGGTTGGCCGCTTCGGCCAAGCGTTTGACATCCTTGCGCAGCAGCTCGTTCTCTGCCAGCTCTCGCTGGTCCTGCCGCCGCTTATTCTCCCACCAGTCCGAGAAGTTCCCCTTCTGCACGGTAATACCCGTCTTGTTGATGGACAAAATATGGTCAACACACCGATCGAGGAACGCCCGGTCATGCGACACCAGAATATACCCGCTCTTGCGGTTTAAGTAGCCGCTAACCAGCTCCCGGCCAGCCAGGTCCAGATGATTGGTTGGCTCATCGATAAGCAAAAAGCGGTCTTCCTTCAGAAACAGAGCTGCCAACATGACCTTGGTCTGTTCGCCGTTAGATAACGAATGATAGGGCCGATACAATACATCCTCCGCTACCTGCAACAAGGAAAGCTCGCGCAGCAGCTCCCAATGCACCAGATTCGGAACAATCTCGGTCACGACGTCCAGGGTCTGATGTTCCGGATGCTGGACCTTAAAGGGGAAATAGTCAAACTCTATGTCTGCAGAGATTTGTCCGCTATAGGCATGTTTACCTAGCAGTAGCTCAAGGAAGGTCGTCTTCCCCCGTCCATTTCTCCCCGTGAACCCCAGCTTCCAATTCGTATCCATTTGGAAGCTGACGTCTTCAAAAATCGGATCGTAGCTTCCTTCGTAAGCAAAAGTCAAATGATTCACACTAATTAATGTCATAAATTAATTTCCTCCCGCACATAAAAAGGCTGCAAGAAAGTTTCCCTTCTTACAGCCCTGGCGGATAACACAAATCCGAACCTTTACACCATGAGATAAGGGTCCGGACTGCGTATACGATTGGAGTGAGAAGATGGAATTGCTTTCTTGCGCAAGAACAAAACAGACGTGCGAAACTAAACCTCGCATTCCGTATCCATTCCTTAGCAAGAAATATCCATCCACTTCAACTCCCTTATGAAAAGTTAGGTGTATCTTATCACAACTGTTAAGCGATTTCAATGCAGGCCACAATGCTGTGTTGTCCAAGCCCCTCTCCATAGCTCTACTAGTACAATCGTTTATGCAAATGCATACACAAATATATACACAAATACATACAGGATTTCCATTCATGGATCAGCACGCGTCCCCCATCAAACACGACCCTCAATGTTGATCTCATTCACACGAGTGGGAAATTCTCCAGATAATTTGCGGAAATAAGCTGATTTTGGACGTTTAACTGGAAAAGCTCACTATAAATCTGTGCTTCTGGCCCATATTCGGCGCTTTTAGCAATATTATATGGAGGAAATCCCTATAATCATCAATAACTCACTTGCAAACTAGTTTTTGCTGGAGAAATTCCTGTTAAATAAAGCGTTCTCCCCTGCTCCATCATAGGTTTCCCCGGCAGAAAGGATTGGGGCCCTGGCCTTTGCCGGGAGGCTTAGCGCCGGGGACTCCCTCATCCTCTCAAGCAGCGGACGGATGACGAGCTTCATGGGCACTCGCGCTGCGTAAAGACCACCCTGTACAACTCGTCTTGGTCTTCCTCCGGCAGCCCGGCAGTTTGCAGTGCTTCCTTCCAAGCCAGCTCCGTAATTTCCCAGAAACGAATAGCATGAAGCACTTCAAGGTGTGGGTGGCCAATTGGAAGACCGTTGGTCAAGAGGTTCATTTCGGACAGGTTGAGCAATAATCATCCTGTTTATCTGAGGTTATATAGTAAAAACAGCAGGTTTTCCGTACTCTTAGCGGCTGCTCGTGGCCACCTCTTCGCTACCTTGGGGCTGTTGAATTGCATCAGGTGGTTCCGCCTCTCTCCAAATAGATGCGCCGGTGCGCCGTGCAGCAGGTAATGGTAGTCTTCCTCCAACTGCTGCTGCTCAGTGATCAGCCAGAGCTTGATATTGCTCCGGCTGCAACGAGTTGATCATAGCGTGGTTTTCCATGAATGCTCCTGCCCCTTCCATGTGGAATACATAATGGGGTGCCAAACAACGGATCAATCGTAATCTCGCATTCCATACCAAATACGTCGCGAACGAGCTTGCGCGTAACAATATCCTCAGGTTGCCCTTGAGCATATATCGATTTCTCATTTACAGCTACAACATGATGCGCGTAGCGACAGGCCAAATTCAGATCATGCAGCACCATCACAATGGTACGCTGTTCCTGCTCGTTCAATTCAAACAGCAGGTCCAGCACTTCAATCTGATGACTCATGTCCAGGTAGGTCGTTGGCTCATCCAGCAACAAGGTTTCGGCCCCCTGTGCCAAAGTCATGGCAATCCAGGCCCGTTGCCGCTGTCCTCCCGACAAGGCATCCACCGGACGATCAGCCAACGCAGTCAAGCGTGTTGATTCCAACGCCTGCCCGACCATCCGTTCATCCTCGCGCGACCATTGCTTCAGCCAGCTTTGATGGGCGTATCTCCCTTGTCTGACCAATTGGTTAACGGTCAGTCCTTCCGGAGCAGACGGCCCCTGTGGCAAGATCGACATGCGCTTGGCAATCTCCTTGGTCGGCAGCTTGGCAATCTCCTCCCCACTGAGGAGGACCGTGCCTGAGCGGGGTGCCTGCAACCGGGCCATTGTACGCAGCAAGGTGGATTTGCCACACCCATTGCTGCCGATCAGGACGGTAATTTGCCCTTGCGGGATCGTTAGATTCAAATCCTCGATGACCGGCTCCGGGCCGTAAGCAATCGTTAGATTTCTGGCTTCCAGTATACTCAAGCTTCTCTCCCCCTATCAGAATTGATTTCGGTTCTTAAACAGCAAATATAAAAAGAACGGTGCGCCAACCCCTGCTGTAAATACTCCGGCAGGCACATCTAACGGCAAGAAGGCCGTTCGTCCAATCAAATCAGCTCCGCACACCAGCAATGCCCCAATAGGTGCTGATGCCAGTAGCAGGCTGCCAAACAGGTTGCCTACCAGCCTTCTGGCGATATGGGGAGCAATGAGTCCCACGAAGCCAAGCGTTCCTGCCACGGATACGGCAAAGCCCGCAAGCAGCACGCTGCATAGCAGCAGCCCCATTCGCTGACGCTGTACCGCTACCCCTAGCCCGGCCGCCAGATCATCGCCAAACGCCTGAGCATTAAGGCTTCGTGCAAACCATAGCGATAATGGGAGGATAAGCAGAATGATGGGCAAAATGGTATATACCTCTCGCCAGGCAGCGCCGTACACACTGCCTGTTAGCCAAATGTAAGCTTGCCCGGCGCTATAGAAGGGGCTCAGTATTAACATGAATGTCGTGCCCGCTCCGGTGATCGAGGATATCCCGATGCCAATCAGTACCAGCCGAATGGGAGTAACCCCGGATTTCCAGGCCAATGCATACATGATCAGCGAAGTAACCAAGGCACCGATCACTGCAAAGACCGGCAGGAACTTGATGCTAAGGGCTCCTCCGAAGATAGTCACGAAGCCAACGGCCGCAACCGCAGCGCCGCCGGTAATCCCGATGACATCCGGCGAAGCCAGCGGATTGCGAATGATTCCCTGGAGAATCGCCCCGGACATACCCAGAGCTGCACCCACCAAGATGGACAGCAATACCCGTGGCAATCTTAGCGTCAGTACGACGAAATCATGCTCTCCTTCACCGATCCCGAGGATCGTCCACAGCACCTGAAGTGGTGAAACAAAATCGCTGCCTATGCTGGTCCCAACTACGGCACAAATCAGCACTAACAGCATAAGCGAAGTGATAACTACTACCGCCCGCCGCTCGATCAGGAAAGAAAATTTCTCTCCTTTGCTGCGCAAAACATATGTCTTCCTCATACCTTGGTCCCTCCCTTGCGCGCAATATAAACGAAGAACGGTCCGCCAATGAGCGCGGTAACCACACCGATCGGCAGCTCATTCGGCAGAATTACAAGGCGCGCAATCACATCGGAACAAAGCAGCAGCACCGCTCCCCCGAACAATGAATAAGGAATGAGCCAACGGTAATCATTGCCGACCAGAGCCCGCATGATATGAGGAACAACAAGGCCAACTAGCCCTACAGAGCCGGCAACGGCTACAGAACCTCCAGCGAGAAGCACAACTACAGCGCCCATGAGCAATTTGACCAGCAGGACATTTTGCCCCATAGCCTTGGCAATATCCTCGCCGGTCAAGAGCAAATTAATCGCTCGGCCCATGAAAAGTGAGACCATCGCCGCGAAGGTCATGTACGGCAGCACTGGATACAACATCTCCAGCGTCCTTCCACTAACTGAACCCGCGATCCAGAATAACACATCCTGCAGCCCCGTGGAGTTCAGCACAAGCATCGCCTGCGTGAATGACGTAAATAAAGCTGTAATCGCCGTCCCTGCCAATACAATCTTGATCGGAGTCATGCCGTCCCTGCCTAGGGAGCCTAATGCATAGACGATAAGCGCCGCCAAAGCAGCTCCGGTGAAGCCGAACCACATCATCGTGCTTAAGGAAGAGACAGACAATACTACAATGGACAGTACAATAAAAAAAATTGCCCCCGCATTAATGCCAAACACGCTTGGCGAAGCTAGCGGATTACGGGTGAGTGCCTGCATAAGCGCTCCGGCAACCGCAAGCGCAGCTCCCACCACTCCGGCAATGACGGTTCGAGGCAACCTCTCGGTATGTATTACAATGTGTTCAATCGATTCTTCATTGTAATCTCTAAACGCCTCCACAGCCGTGAAGAGCGTAATTTCCGTGCGTCCAAGCACCAGGCTGGCAGCAGAGGCCGCAAGCAACAGGGCAAGAAGGGCTGCAAGCCCCCATATTTTCGATTTATTTCGTAGCAACGGAAGCATATTCTCACTCTTTCGTATATTGAAATGCACAGAGACCTGCCCTGTTAAAGGCAAGCCTATCTGCTGCGATTAATTGAGCTCAAAGTATTCGTAAAGATCGTCAAGCACCATATTGGCTGTCTTGTAGCCTCCGGCACTATTCCATGCCACCTCGTCTACTTGAACAAGCTGGCCGTTCTTCACGGCATCCAGATTGGTCCACAGCTTGCTCTTGGTCCAATCCTCGTAGTTCTTCTGGATGGCTTCGGTATCTGTACCGGAATTAAAATTAAAGATCAAGTCGGCGTTCATGTCAGGGATGCTCTCCTTGGAGGCCAAAATGACTCCCCAGGTAGAATCATCATCATGCCCTTCAGGTCTGGAGAAGCCAAGCTCCTTGAGAATTTTCCCGGCGTAGCCCATATAGAAAATTCTTACCTGATCCGCCCGGAAGTTGGTAATGGTCGCCTCGATCGGCAGACGATCACCCATCTTCTCCTTGAAGTCAGCTACACGTTCTTCCCAATCGGCAAGCAACTGAGCGGATTCATCCTGCATGTTCATCGCTTCTCCGACCGTTGCCAGCGTCTCCTTCCAGTCGTAAAGCGTTTCTGTCACCACGGTAGGAGCTATTTGAGAAAGCTGATCGTAAATCTCTTCATGGCGAATCTTGGTGGCAAGAATCAAATCCGGCTGCAGCTTATGAAGCTCCTCCAGATTTGGTTGTGGTTCTTGTCCGATCACGGGCACGCCTTCCAGATCCGCCCGCAGATACTCATAAACCGGCTGTTGAACCCAGGATTCTACCACCGCAGTGGGCGTTACGCCAAGCGAGACGACCACATCCGTAGCTCCCTGGAACAAGGTCACAACCTTCTTGGGCGTACCTGTAATTTCTGTTTCCCCCATGGCATGCTTGATTACACGAGTATCTTCGGCAGCGGTGGATTCCGTATTGCCGCTGGCGGACTGTTCTGTATTCTCAGCCGCATTCGTGCCCTTGTTATTCGTTGTACCTTCCGCGGTTCCTCCAGATGCACAACCGGATACCACAGCAATGATTAAAAGAAATGCTATTGAATTGAACAACCCTTTTCTCAACTTCAACATAATGACCATCTTCCCCCGCTTCTACCAATTGATATTGAAACTCATTATCATTTAGGATTGTAATAGAAGCGGGAAACGATTTCAACACTTATTTTAAATTTATAATGTTTTCTAGTTTCTAATGCCGGCTTTTCACCCCTTGGCTGTTCCTTGCTATATATGAAGTAGCAGGATTTTAGCGTAAAGGAGCACGAATATTGATGTCTATCAAGAACGGTGAGCAATATATCGAACGCATTGACCGGCAACACATTAACCTCTGGTATAACGGTGAGCGAGTAACCTCCCCCTTATCCCGTCATCCCGCCTTCCGTGGACTGATCCAGACGCAAGCTGAAATGTATGATTTACAGGGCCAGGAACGCTACATTGAACTTATGACTTACCCGTCACCAGCTACCGGAGAACCGGTAGGCTTATCCTTCCTTCCTCCCCATTCTTATGAGGAACTGGTACGCAGACGCAAGCTAAATGAAATTTGGGCGGCCCATCATCATGGCTTCCTGGGGCGTTCACCCGATTATATGAACACGGCTTTGATGGCGTTTTATACCGCTGCCTCCCTTTTAGATGATGAAATGCCCGAATATGCTCAAAATCTGCGAGCCTATTACGCTTATTGTCGCGATCAGGACATTACCCTCTCCCATGCTTTTGTGCAGCCGATGGCTTCCAAATGGTCGGGACCGGCAGACCACGAAGCCTCGCTCGTCGCCAGAGTGATTGAAGCAGGCCCGGAGGGCCTGGTTGTCAGCGGAGCCTTTATGATGGCTACCCAGGGACCTACCTGTGAGGAAATTCTGGTGTTCCCCACGCCCTCCTTCACCCTTTCGGACAGTGAAACGAATCCCAGCGCCTTTGCCTTTGCCATTCCCAACGATTTGGAGGGCGTGACCTTCATCTGCCGGGAAAGCTATGCGCAAGACTCCACCTTCAATTATCCTTTAAGCAGCCGATATGAGGAAATGGATACGATGGTCATCCTTGACCAGGTACGCATCCCGCACGAACGTATTTTTTATTATGGGGACGAACGAATGTACGATCGATTATTTCATGGCGGGCATTTTCATGCCTATGCCGGACATCAGATTTGCTCCCGCTATATAGCTAAAACTGAGTTCCTTCTTGGCCTATTACTGGGGCTGGCAGAGGAGCAAAATTGTGAGGAAGAACCGGCAATCCGGCAGCAATTAGCGGGCATTCTGGCCGGGCTGGAGAATCTCAAATCGTTGAGGCTGGCCTCCGAGATCAATGCAACTGTCAGCTCCCTGGGCTACTACATCCCCGATCTAGCCCCATTGACCGCCGCAGGACTGCAATATCCTATGCTGCATGCAGAGATCATCGCGATGATTCAGTCACTGAGCGCCAGCCAGTTGATCATGACTCCCTTAGAAGCCGACCTGGCTTCCATGAATCAAGCCCAACTGGAGGCTTATTTGCCGGGATTGTCCAGTTCAGCGAAGGAGCGAGTCGCCTTATTCAGGCTGGCGTGGGAACTGGGTGCTGGCCCCTTTGGAGGAAGGCAAAACCAATTTGAACGTTTCTTCTTTGGTAACGGGAAAACCATTGCCAGTCGCATGAACGATTGTTGCAAGGAGCTTGAAGAGTACAAAAACATGGTTTACCGGTTCGTTGGCCGGGAGAATTCCATTTTAGAGAGGTAAAATTCAATTCGGGAGGTTGGATCACCGGTTTGCCGAACAATAGGTGGCATGGTGCCCCTTTCCCTGCACATAGGCTATAGTAAGAAACCCATCGTGAAGGAGGGATATTCATGCAAATTCAAGTTCGGCCGGGTGACACGTTATGGTACTATAGTCAGTTGTTTCAATTGCCATTGCCTTTAATCCTGGACTCTAATCCGGGAATCGACGGAGCTAGTTTAAGCCCCCGCCAGACGATTCAAATTCCCGGATTTCTGGTGAGTGAATATCAGATCAAGGCAGGAGACTCACTCTGGAGAATTGCGAGGGATCGGGGGGTTCCGCTGGATATGCTGCTTCTGCTTAATCCATCGGTCAATCCCAACGGGCTCGTTGTTGGTGAGCGGCTGCTACTGCCACTGCGAGTGACCTGGTTTGTGGTCGATGTTCGCAACCCCTATGACTATAAGGCATTGCGGGCGGATCTCAGCCGTTTGATTGAGGTGTATCCGTTTATAGCCTATCGCACGATCGGCAATACCGTTATGGGCAAGCCGATTCCGGAGCTGCGGATTGGCAAGGGCACCAAGCAGGTGCATGTCAACGGTTCCTTTCACGCCAATGAATGGATTACTACCTCCATCCTGATCCAATTTTTAAATCAATACTTGCTAGCCCTCACCAACAACACGGACATTCGCGGCCTGCAAATGTGGCCTTATTACGAGGGCGTTACCCTATCGATGGTCCCCATGGTTAACCCGGATGGAGTCGATTTGGTCATTCAGGGATTACCCGAGCAAGAGCCTTATCGAAGCAATGTCTTGTCCTATAACGATGGAAGCACAGATTTTCAAGGCTGGAAAGCCAACATCAACGGCGTTGATTTGAATGACCAGTTCCCTGCTCTCTGGGAACGCGAGGTGGCTCGCAACCCTGACCGCCCCGGACCAAGAGACTACCCGGGCACCGCTCCGTTAACTGAACCGGAAGCTATCGCTATGGCTGAGTTGACCCGACAGAGCAATTTCGCCCAGGTACTGGCCTTCCATACCCAGGGCCAGGTTATTTATTGGGGTTTTGAACAGCTAGAACCCCCGTACGCTGAGACGATCGTGAACGAGTTTGCCAGAGTCAGCGGGTATGAGCCGATAAGGAATATCGAGAGCTACGCCGGTTACAAGGACTGGTTCATCCAGGACTGGCGGCGTCCGGGGTTTACTGTAGAGCTTGGATATGGAGTCAACCCGCTGCCACTCTCGCAATTCGATGAAATCTATCAACAAAGTTTAGGAATTCTGTTGGCCTCCTTATATATGTAAAAATTTGCTTTGGCCGTTTCACCAGGAACATGAGCAGTGTTTGGTAGACCCGCTATCACAAGGGTTATGCCAAGCACTGCTTCTTTCCTTTCTTCACTAAACTTTATTCATTCCATGAAATAGAGTAAAATTAAGGAACAAGCCAAACTAACAGCAAGGAGCCAGAATGATGAAAGAAAACAAATTATTCGTTACCATCGGCAGGATTACTATGATTATTATCGGAGCCATGATTGCGGCATACGGTCTGGAAGCGGTTCTGATTCCCAACAATGTTATCGACGGCGGTGTGACCGGCGTAAGTATTATGGGCATGGACTTATTCGGCATTCCCCTCGGTTTTTTCCTCTTCGTTCTCAACATCCCTTTCGTCTTCATGGGTTACAAGCAAATCGGTAAAACCTTCGCTATTATGAGCAGCATCGGTATCGCTGCCTTGTCCGCATTCACCATTTTGTTCCACCATGTAGATACCATTTTAGGGCCCAAAGATCCGTTGCTTGTTGTTCTTGCAGGCGGCATGCTGCTGGGAGTTGGCATCGGCATCGTGCTTCGCAGTGGCGGAGCGCTCGATGGCTCTGAGGTGCTGGCGGTATTATTATCACGTAATATGCCTTTCTCGGTCGGCGACATTATCCTGTTTATCAATGCCTTTATTTTCATTGGAGCCGGGTTTATTTACGGACTGGAGAATGCTCTTTATTCTGCACTTACCTATTTTATCGCCAAGAATGTGATCGATATCATTCAAACAGGGTTGGAAAAGTCCAAATCCGTACAAGTTGTCAGCAGTAAAACCGAAGAAATCGGGGCTGCCATTCAGTCGCGGTTAGGCCGCAGTGTGACCTTTATGCACGGGCATGGCGGATACTCGGGCGAAGCTACTGATGTAATCACATGCGTCATTAACCGGATGGAGGAAACCAAGATGCTGTCTATCATTAAGGAATTTGACCACAGTGCATTTGTTGTCGTATCCGACGTATCTGAAGTTCGCGGTGGTAATTTCAAGAAACGCAACATTCACTAGGAAGGAGTTGACTGATTATGAAACTAAATCGCTTAGGCTCTTCCGATCTGCTTGTAAGTGAAATTGGCCTTGGCTGCATGTCTTTAGGCATGGATGAACGCAAGGCTATCGCTATCATTCACGAGGCTCTTGATCGTGGAGTTAATCTGCTTGATACAGCGGACCTGTATGACAGTGGCCGTAATGAGGAAATTGTAGGCAAGGCCATTCGTGGCCGCCGGGACCAAGTTATCATCGCCACCAAGGTGGGAAACCGCCGCATTCCCGGGCAGGAAGGCTGGAGTTGGGATGCTTCCAAGAGCTATATCCTTGCTGCGGTCAAGGACAGTCTGCGACGGCTGAATACCGATTATATCGATTTGTATCAGCTTCATGGAGGCACACTGGATGATCCGATGGACGATACGATTGAAGCCTTTGAGCAGTTGAAACGGGAAGGCTACATTCGTCAATACGGCATTTCCTCTATCCGCCCTAATGTCATCCGTGAATATGTGAGCCGTTCTTCTATCGTTAGTGTGATGAATTCCTACAGTATCGTAGATCGACGCGCAGAGGAAGCCGTCTTGCCTCTTCTTCAGGAGCAGGGCATCAGCGTTATCGCCCGTGGTCCTCTGTCCAGTGGAGCGCTTGCTGCCAATAGACAGCCGGTCAAGGGAGTACCGGACTACGAGTTGAACGAACTGCTTGAGCTTCGCCGGGCACTAGAAGAATCTCTGGTAACGCCTGCACGCTCGCTAACGCAATTGGCCATTCGATACTCGTTGGCCCATCCGGCAGTGGCTGCCGTGATTCCCGGTGCCAGCTCGCGTGAGCAGCTTCAGCAAAACCTTGCCGCAGCCGACCTCCCGGATTTGACGGAGACCGAGATCAGTCTGATCCGCGAGGTGAGCAAGGCCAACAGCTACAAGCTTCATCGGTGATTTGCTGTACAGTACATAAGAAAACCGACTATCGATGTACTTTCACCGAAGACAAACCACCTTTATCGGAAGACTGAAGAATTATAAATTCCAGCATTTTAAGAAATGCTCCCTGAATAGCAGCTCAGGGGGCATTTCTGCAACATCATATCAATTAGCAAATTCAATCGGCGGCAGTCTTTTTCGGGTTTTCTCCCCACTTAAACACGAAGATTCCTCCGACGATCACCAGCGCGCCAAGCAACTGATTCAGCGTAAATGGCACCTTCTCGAGGCCAAGCCAACCCATGGAATCAAATATCACGGCAAACCCCAGTTCCGAGGTCATCATGATGGCAATAGCATAAGTGGGCCCCAGTAATTTGATGCCCTGCACCAAGCTGATGACCACCCCCACACCAATCAATCCACTGAACCAATACCATGTTTGCATATTAGGCCAAAAACGAAACATCCCCATGCCTTCAAAGCATAGTCCCAGCAAAAAGGAGGCCGCAAAACCCAAGCCCAGCACCAAGGTTGTGGTCGTCCAGTTCCCCGTCTGTTCATTTACCTTGGCATTAAATATATTCTGCATTCCGACTAAAGTTCCGGCCGTTAATGCTAACATTAACCCTGCAATCATATCTTCCCCCCCTATTCGTGCGCGCTCAAAAAGTCGTTCAGGATCGAGGCTTATGCTTCCGATGTGCGTTTTTTCAAAACGCTTTAGGTTGGATGAAGCGAGGGACTGAGTAGCGCAGCGTACGTAGTGGGTACGTGAGCAACTCAAATGTTTCTGCAAGAAACATGCTACGGAAGCATACGCTTGGCCCGGGTGAATTCAAGATTCGATGTCGAATCTACTCCTCGAACAACTTCGTCCTGGAAAGACGACTTTTTGAACTACCTTTATTATTCATAAATATTTCGTTCGGCCAACCGGCGTAGCCCCGCCTCATCCTTGATACAAATGCCGCTCCGATTTCGTTCGACCAGCCCATGAGCCGTGAACTTTTGCAGTACCCGGTTGACATGCCGATAGCTGGTCCCGATTAAATTGGCGGCATCCACCAAATCACTTGTGCTTAGCTCGCCCCGGAACAGAATATCTGTCTCATCAAAGGACACAGATAAGAGATAACTGGCCAGTCTGACCTCCACCGGGTAGAGCAGGTTAAAGCTCATGGAGCTGGATTTCATATAAAATTTTTTCGTAATGATATCAAGCAGAAAATTTAGCAGCGGCGAGTGGTCATAGCATATTTTTTGCAGCCAACGATATTCGACAGCAATAGCCTGAACGGCCGATACAGCCTCCACGGTGTTAATGATATCCCCGGTGCGGATATACTCAATATCACCGATTACCTCAAGCGGATTTTTGAACGAAATGACCAAGGTGCGGCCTTCCGGCGAGGTATTGTAGATCTTGATTTTGCCTTTAACCAGCACGTACATCGTATGAGAAGGCTCGCCCTGGGCACAGATCAGTTCGCCTTCATCGAAGCTGATCAAGCTTAAGTGCGGAGTTAATTCAGAGGTAAATACTTGATGCAGATCGTATTTGTCCATGTAGGCTTCCAGCAGCCCACGATCAGGAATCTCTCTCATGCTAAGCCTCCATTCTTGTCCCGCTGCTAAAATTTCAAAATAATGACCCCGGCAATCATCAGGGCGATCCCTATAAATTGCGGCCAGCGCATTCGTTGCTTCCTTACGCCAAACCATCCCATGCTGTCGATGAGGAAGGTGATGCATAGTTGGGCGATCAACAGCACGGAAATAGTCATCGTTACGCCCACCTGTTGAATTGCTGTAACATTGGTAAATATAATAATGGCCGCCAGCGCTCCCCCACTCAAATAAAGCGGATGCACCCGCCCCAGTTCCCGCCTGTTTCCGTCCCTGACTAATGCCCAAATTATCAAGGCCGCCACAAAGCCGATAAACTGAGTTAAGGCGGCGGCTGGCCAAGTCCCGATACCCGCGCTAATTTGCGTATTGGCAACTCCCTGCAGTGTAACAAAAGCCCCGGCCAGCAAGGCAAATAACAAACCCTTCATGGTCTCTCCCCTTCATCCTTGGAACTCTCCATGTCTCTCTGTCAATTTCATTAAAAGTTACTTTTCATCATTTGCAAAGGACATATGTCCTGAATGAAAAATGCGCCTCATTGTAACATAGCAGGGACTAGGTATACAATAAATTAGGCAATCACGCTGGACCGTGCGCACACTGATGCGCATGACAAGCACATCCTACAGAACGAGGTGCAATTTCTTATGAACGCTAAAAGCAGCATAGCTTCAACCTTCCAGGATGATCCGGACATTCAGCGTAAACGTTGGATGATTCTGATCGTATTAAACCTGTTCACGTTTATGTCAACACTTGACGGGAGTATTGTCAATATTGCGCTTCCTGTAATCTCCGAGCAGATGCAGCTATCCGTAGCTCACGCCGAATGGATCGTCACCGCCTACCTGATGATGATTTGCGCGGCAATCCTCTTTTTTGGCAAGCTAGGCGATATTATAGGCAAAATTAAAATATTCAAGTGGGGCATGGTTATTTTCACGTTAGGCTCCCTGCTTTGCGGATTTAGCAACTCATTACTGCTACTGGTCGGCTCCCGCCTGATTCAGGCCTTGGGTGCGTCCATGACGATGGCTAATAGCCAGGGCATCATTACCGACATCTTCCCTTCCACGGAACGGGGCAAGGCGTTAGGGCTGATCGGGACCTTCGTATCTCTCGGCAGTATTGCCGGGCCAAGCTTGGGTGGAGTTATTGTAGCCAGCTTGGGCTGGGAGTATATTTTCTGGGTAAATATCCCTGTTGGTCTCATCGCCATTATTATTGGCTGGAGTCTGTTGCCTGAGGATCGTACTCGCTTGCAGGTACATATCGATAAAGCTGGCAGTATCTTATTCCCGCTATTTATTCTTGCATTGTTCTCCGGGCTGCTGTTAGGACAACAGCTAGGCTATCAGGACCTTCGCATTATTGGTGCGCTTGTGCTGGCCGTCATGGTGTTCAGCCTGTTTCTGTCTGTGGAAATACGCCAGCACCAGCCTATGCTGCAGTTGAGCCTATTTCGCAACCCTATGTTTAGTCTCAGCATTTTGTGTGGCTTTCTGGTGTTCGTTGCCAACTTTTGCTTCAATATCATCGCCCCCTTTTACACCCAGAGTATTTTGAATCTGTCCCCTTCTGATGCTGGCTTCCTCATGATGCTCTTTCCGATCGTCATGGTCATTGTTGCTCCGTTAAGCGGGGCTTTATCTGATAAAATCGGCTCGGAATTTCTTACCTTTGCCGGCCTGATCGTCATGGTCGTCGCCCAGATTGGACTAGCCCAGTTGCATGATCGGAGTTCGATCGCCTTGGTAGGCGTATGGATTGGCATGCTGGGTCTGGGCAGCGGTCTGTTTCAATCGCCGAACAATTCGCTTGTCATGTCCAAGGTGCCGCGAACACAGCTCGGCATTGCTGGCAGTATCAACTCACTCGTACGCAACATCGGTATGGTGGTAGGCATTACCGTCGCCACTACCACATTGTTCAATGTCATGAGCAACCGGGCTGGCTACCGCGTCACCGGCTTAATCGCGGATCGGCCTGATCTGTTCCTGTCCGGAATGCATGTCGTGTTCGTCACCTCGGCTTCGATCTGTCTGGTGGCCAGCTTATTGACAGGCAGCCGGCTCTGGTGGGCCCGGCGCGCATTACGTCGCAGCAAGCAATCATCACAAACACTTTAAGCATCTACACCCTGCAAAGATAAAAAACAACTCATTAGATAGTACCCATCTAATGAGCTGTTTTTGGTTCATTGCTGGTAATTATGCTTATCTAGTGATTGCCTTTGATGATAATATCATCAAATAACACGTTCACTGACGTTGTTCGTAGTCCAATTTTACCCGTCGCTAATTCGTTTACTGGATTCGTCCACTCGATTTTCAAGGCTCCGTCCACGTAGGCCTTGATATTATTGCCTTGCACCACGGCTTTGAGAGTATACCATTGATTTGCAGTGGCGGTAAATGGCGTGCTGGATACGCTGGTCAAAAGGCCGTCCACAGCTTTGTAAAGCTCCAGCGTTTTGGCTGTAGCGTTGATTCTGAACATGTAATAATGGTTGGTGTCCTGCACTCTAAAGACAATCCCTGCGTTCGCGTTAGCAATGGGAACCTTGACCTTGGCTTCCAACGAATAATCCGTCCATGTCTCACCGGCTGTAATCAGAGAGGTTGCCGATGCCTTCTGGGCCAATGCCTGCGAACTGTCGGTGACCACACTCCAGGAGCCTGAGTGAGCCGTCCAGCCTGTTGTATTTCCATCCTCGAAGTTGTCACTGAACAACGTAAGGTTAGGCAGCGGATTGGGTGCTTCACTTACATCCGTAATTTGAACCGTAAATGCCTTCTCGTAATAGAGTCCACCGGAATCCACCGTTCTGACCCGAATCGAATAGCTATTTTTCGTTTCATAATCCGGTCTTATCTTGAGGATTAGCGCATTTCCCGAAATATCAAAGCTCCCGTTATTCGTGTCCCCCATGCCAGCCACCAATTGGTAGATAAAGGTGTCGCCATCATCTGGATCAGTGGTGGTGAAGGTTCCCACGCTGCCGCCTGCCGTAGTATGCTCAGGCACACGGTTATGACTTAACGTAAGATCGGTAGGAGCTTTATTCAAACTGGAGACGATAGCATGATCAAACAACACATCCGCAGATGTCGTTCTGAAGCCGACCTTACCTTTTGTCAATTCGGTCACAGGATTCGTCCATTGCGTTTTTAATACTCCATCTACATAACCTTCAATGGTGTTGCCCCGGACAACCACTTTAAGTTTATACCACTGCTTGGCTACTGCTGTGAACGCTGTGCCGGACACTCTTGTCAGGGTGCCATTAATGCTCTTGTACAGCTCTACCTCTTGTGTCGTCGCGTTAATTCTGTACATGTAATAGTTATTTGCATCCTTCACCCGGAATACGATGCCGGCATTTGCGTTGTGAATAGGCATCTTTACTTTGGCTTCATAGGCGTAATCCGTCCACGAGCTGCCTGCCGTAATAAGCGAGGTCGCCGTGGCCTTCTGAGCCAAAACCCTAGAATCATCTGTAGCTACACTCCAGGATCCGGAATGAGCGGTCCAGCCTGCCGTATCTCCGTCTTCAAAATTATCGCTGAACAGCGGAGGTCTGGAATTAGCAAAGATAACGCCGTTGACATTGTTATTAACGGTGATTTTCATATCACTCAGTTTGGTGGCAAGCTCGCCTTTGACATACACGTCCGAGAACATGACGCCGTTAACCATGCCCCCTTTCGTGACGTTCCCGGAGAGTCTGGAGTTTTGAGAGCCCAACTCGCGAATATGAATGTCCTTAACGATTACATTACTGATATCACCAGAGGTGCTGGTGGATACTCCTAGCCAGTAGTTTCCGAACTGATTGATGCCAACGCGTTCAATATCAATATTTTCAAATGTAATATTCTGGGCGTAGCCTTCCTCCGGAAGTGTGTTGTATTGGTAACCATGATCGATGAGCAAAGCCCGAGCGCTTTGGTATACATAGGAATTTCGCACGGTAACCCCGATTTGCGGTTGGGCTACGCCCATGCCAACTTTGAAGGCTGCACATCTTGTCCAGGCAAAGGCATCGTCAAAGACCACATTCTCCAAATGCTCAAGCTGGCCCGGCCACCCCTTGGACATGCCTGTTTGCAGCCAGGTTTTCGTGGAATACGTATCATCATCCGAGATCGCAATCGCATGCTTCACCAGCACGTCCTGGCTTTCATTAATGTCAATCACATCATTTTCAAGCTTGTGCAGGTCCTGAAAGCCCTTGAGATTGGTAATCGTAACATGATCGGAGCGAACCACCATAAAAGACCAGAAGCCGGCATCCCGCAAGATCAAGCCATCAAATGTAAAATGGGACGTCGCTAGCGGAACCAGCAGATTGTTGATAAACCCTTCATTTTTGTGTGGGGCGGGCATCTTGCGGTCACGCATTTCCATGCCCTTTCCGTCAATGGTTCCCCGTCCCCGCAGGGTAATATTGCTGGAATTAATCGCTGTACGGATAAAATAAGTTCCATCCCTGTTCAGCGAGTCCTTGCGGAAATCCTTGACGTAGTCCTCTCCCTTGCCTGTGCCGACAATGACAGCACCCCCGGCCAAATAGAAGGTCACGTTGCTCTTTAATGTCAGATTCCCGCTCTTGTAGACACCGGCTGGAACAAATACAGTACCGCCGCCTGCCTGATTTGCATCGTCAATCGCTCTCTGAATAGCTGTGGTTGCCATCGTATTGCCAGTGCGATCTGCGTTGTACGGCGATTGGGTTACGTTATAGATGCCGGGACCGGAAGAAGCGGGAATATCCGTTTCCAGAGGATCGGCGGCAATGACTATTTTCTTCAGATCATTGATTTTAACGATCACATAGGTTGAAGAGGACAACGTAAACGTCAGCTTTCTTCCGCTCACCGTACCCTGAATATTTTTCGCCAGCGGACTGATGGAGTAGGATTCTATATTCTCATTAGCTGTCACTTCCAGGGTCACTGCTCCAGAGAAGGAGAATTGGGCATAGTCGTAATCGCGCACATAAGCGATGACAGGAACGTTATTGCCATTAGCTTTCAACGAAAATACACTGGATGCGGAATAAATAGAGGGCATGGGATAGTTCTGAATTGTTGCCGCCGCATCCGTAATTTCAAAGGCAGCAGGGTCCATGGCCTCCAAATATACAGCGTCCGTCACATTGACCTCCTCCGCTGGATCAGCATCAGGCAAGGCTCCAGGATCAGTAGTGAGTACAGGCTCGTCTTCATTAACGGGCAAGGGATCATTTTCAATAATCTCGCTGTCAGCATTGAGGTCAGATAATCCTTCCTTATCCATGGAGGATATAACATGATTCTCAGCAAGCATATCGGCAGAAGCCATTTGCGGTAATAACCCTGAGACGAAGACAGCAAACAGTAACAATAAGGTAAATGCTCTCCTGTTAAACATAAGTACCTCCTTCTACTCTTTCATTTGCCGGCCATTAACCTTTAACAAACTATGTGTCTGCCCCTCTAGTGTAAACGTTGCCAAATAGATTTAAATAAAACGTAAATATTTTCATCCCCCCTCATTTTATGACATTGAACAACTTCATTATAGCCTTGTCCCCATTCAAAAAGAGTGGGGTGAGCCCACTCTCTAGGGATACAAACTTATGAATTGATGTCGAATCTACTCCTCGAACAGCCTCGTCCTGGAAAGATGATTTTTTTGAACTACCTCTTTTAATATGTGTTCAAAAAGTCAGATTTTCAGGATCGAGAAGGTTGGATGAAGCTAGGGACTGAGTAGCGCAGCGTACGTAGTGGGTACGTGAGCAACGGAAGTCCCGGGTGAATTCAAGATTCGATGTCGAATCTACTCCTCGAACAGCTTCGTCCTGGAAAGACGAATTTTTGAACTACCTCTTATATGGAAAAGCTGCTTGTTGAAGTTCGGGGAACCTCTGGCCTAACAACTCATAACCCTTAGCCCCAGGGTGCAGGCCATCCGTTAACAGGTCTGCATCCTCCGGTCCAAGCCAACTTAGTCCATCCTGATAGTACAGATGTCGATCCCCCCGTGCTTGCAGTGTTCGGGTGGTTTTATGAATGATCTCACGCATCATCGGCAAGGTGAAGCCCAGCGAATTAGACTCTGTCTCACGATGGGTGCCATAGATTGGGGAGATTATCAGCAACGGAGTATTCGGGTGCTTGTCGCGAATCGTCTCCAGCAGTCCGATCAGCATCGGCTGGAACATACGTGGACTTAAGGTGCCTGCTCCATAGATGTTCACGCCTATGCAAAGTGAAATGAAGTCAGCCGGCAGGTCACGGATGAGCCGCCCCATCATCGGCTCCATATGACAGTTGCCAGAGAAACCGAGATTGGTCTGGTTGAAGCCGCACTTGGCTGCCGCGATAGCAGGCCAGGTGCGCGTAGGGCTGGAAGCAGCTACGCATTGGGTGATGGAGCTGCCGTATGTAATCCAGCGAGGCCGGTTGTCCGGTAGCGGCTTTGCCGAGGCTTCTTCATCAATCCACAGTCCGTTAACTGTCATTTCGGTGTTTTGCGGAAGCCAGATTTCCAGCTCCTTGAACCTACGCGGAATACCTTTATCGAATAATGCGTCCGTTGCTCTTGCCGGCAGCGGGAGTGTCCGAATCAATTCCCCATCTACGAGGCAATCCAGTGCGGCGGCTTCCGCAAGTGGTGTAAAGGATAGTTTGATTGCCGCCGCATCCGTATATAACCGCAAGCGGATACCGGCACAAATCGCCGCTTTGCCTTCAATGCCTTCAGGTGGATAAAGCTCGTAATCCTGGAACGGAATGCGCCACGGCTTGATTCCTTGCTCCAGATGTTCTAAGGATACGGCACCATGGAACCATTCATCCGTTAAAGTGATCTGCTTCACAGAACATCGCTCGCCTTCTTGCTCCCGGCCAGCAAGAAATCCTCTCCTAGCCAGACATCCTGCTCCAGCAATCGCCGCTGAAGCTCAGTGATCGATATGCCACGCGAGGTATTGCCGTCTTGCAACGCCAAGGCGGCCGCTGTGCCGGACGCCTGACCCATGGAGAAGCAATTGGGCATCACCCGCAAGGAGCCTTGCACCGCCCGATCCGAAGATACCGAGCGACCAGCCACCCAAAGGTTGTCAATTCCGACCGGTAGCATAATCCGGTACGGCACCCCATGCGACACACCCGGAGGCAAATGGTTGAAGGTCATTTCGCTTTGGCTGTTGGCGAGATGGATATCAATATAATAAGCGTTCCGGGCAATATCATCCGGGAAGGAGCGACCAGCCTGGAAATCGTCGACCGTCAGCACATAGTCTCCTTCAATGCGCCGGGTCTCCCGGATGCCAAGTTGTTCTCCGCTTGCCACCATGTGGGCATGCTCAAACCCCGGGACATAACGGCGGAAGAATTGCAGTTGGCGCTCTGCGGTACGCCGTCCTTCAATCGCCCCCCGCGTTAAATCCTCAGCAAGCGTACCGTCGACACCAAAGACATGGCCGAAGTTAACACCCACCAGGTAATCACTGATCCAGGCCAGGCCGGAGATCGACTTGCGCCCCTCCGGCAACGCTCCGTCCTGAATCGCTTGTTCCACCGTCTTATGCAGTTGCCCCGTGTCTCCGCTCTCCTCCAGGAAGCGTTTGAACCTCGGACGATCTACATTCGCAAGCAGATAACACATACTGCCCGGCTGGAGTTCGCCCTCTTCCCCGCCCTTCTGAAAGGGAACTCCCGCCAAGGCGGCAATATCCCCATCTCCCGAGCAATCGATTATATATCGGCAGGAGATGAAGGAACGTCCCGTTTTGTTGACGACAACAACGCCTTGAACGCTTCGGCGATCCTCCGAAAGCACAACATCATAGACAAAGGTATGATATAGCGGGGTAACGCCACTCTCCAGAATGGCATCGTCATAAACGCGCTTCAGCACCTCTGGATCGATAGGCACCCAATCCAGCAGTTCCCGGTATTCCTCAAGATACTCCGGCTTGCAGTGCTGCTTCATCCGTTCCATCAGCTTCAGACCCAGACCGCGTATAATCAGCTTTTGCTTATCTGTATAGGGGGAGAAGGATGGAACCAAGGCAACGGTTCCCATACCGCCAAGGAATCCACGTTGCTCTACCAGCATCGTGCGCGCTCCCCCTTCTGCGGCAGCAATAGCGGCGGCGATGCCAGCAGCCCCACCGCCGATGACCAGTACATCCACCTCGTGGGTCACCGGAATGCTGGCCGAAGGCAATGTAATCTCTTTGATATTCATAAAAAACCCCTCCAATTTATGTGGGACTTTCCCCCTGTTTGTGAGACAGGGGGTGGTCACGTGTTCCACTTAATGGATCTTACCTTCAAGACAGAGACGCAACAGATCATCCACATGGGCGGTTGCCAAACATTCTACCGTATCGGCGGCCCCGTAGTAGATTTTGACTTCCCCGGAAGCCTCCAGAATCATGCCGCCCGGAAAAATGACATCATTGCGGAATCCCCCACTGATTTCATATTTGGCCTCCGGGGCGAGCAGCGGCGCTGACGCCCTGCCGATGATGCGGCTTGGATCAGCCAGGTCAAGCAACAGGACTCCGGCCGTATAGCGCTTTTTCCAGCTATCCTCCCACCCATTCTTGCCCCGGCCAAGATCCAGATCCACGGCATGGAACAGGGTCAGCCAGCCTTTGTCCGTTTTGACAGGCGGAGCACCCGGCCCTACCTTGTCGTTGGCAAATGCGACATCTTCAACGGTTAGCAGCAGTTTGGAGTTGCCCCAATATTTCAAATCTGGCGAATCACTCATCCACATGTCAAAGCGGTCTTTCCCTCCCCGGCTGTACACCGGCATTGGGCGCTCCAGCCGTACATAGCTGCCCCCGATTCTCTCCGGGAACAACACCATGTTGCGATTGTCTGGAAGCGACAGGCTAAGCACCTTGAAGGAGCTGAAATCCTCGGTGACAGCAATGCCGCCCCGCAGCCCATGCTTGGTATCGACGGCAAAGCACATATAGCATTGCTCCCCGATCACTGTCAGACGCGGATCATATACCCGGATGACCTCTTCGTCCTGCCAGGACCAGCATGGCTCAGGCTGAACCTCCCACTTGATCCCGTCATCGCTGAAGGCCAGCCCCAGGTTAGTCGTATGATGAGGGGCAACGATTCCTTTCTTTTCATCCCCGTAATCATTGCGGAAGACCATGACATATTTGCCTTTGAATTTGGCGACTCCTGCATTAAAGACCATTGCGGGCCCGTAAGGCACGTCCCCCGGCGACAGAATCGGATTATCGGCATGACGGGTGACTACCGGACTGGAAGCCAAAGGCCCAATTGTAAAATGACTCATATACCTGATGCTCCTTTTATGCGAATTGAGGTAGAACTATAGTAAACCTTTAATCTTTAACCTTTGACCGAACCTGCGGTCACCTGGATAAACGTCTTGTTGGCCAAAATATATACCAGCAGCATCGGCAGGATCGACAGACAGGCCCCTGCCATCATCAGGTGAATTTGCATCGCTGCGGAGGAACCATAGCGGAGATTCGCCAGCCCTACGGTGAGCGTTTGCAGCTCTGGATTGGTCATCGTGAACACCAGAGGCAAAATGTATTCATTCCAGGCATGTCGGAAGGCGAACAAGCCCGCCACACCTAGTCCCGGCGTCAGCAGCGGCAGAATAATCCGGAAGAACGTACGGATGAATCCGGAGCCATCCACCATCGCCGCTTCATCAAGCTCGCGGGGAATGGCTTTGAAGAAGCCTTGCAGCATAAAGAATGTGCTGGAATGAGCGCTGATCAGGATGAGAATAACTCCCCACAATGTCGTATTGAGATGCAGCGCCACCATAAGATCAAATTGCGGACGCAATACGATAGCGCCAACGGATATGAACATCATGGAGGCCTGCACGGTCACATAAAGTGATTTGCCGGGAAAGTTGCGCCGATCCACGACATAAGCCGCCATGGAAGCGACCAGCAGCGTGCCTGCCGTCACCATAATACTGACAAAAGCACTGTTCCAGGTATAGCGTGCGAAGTTGGCCTGCTTCCAGGCCTCCACATAATTGATAAATTGCAGCTTGGCTGGCAGCAGGCTTCCTCCGGTCATCATCTCGGCTCCGGTCTTCAAGGAACCCGTGATGGTCATGAGCAGAGGGAACAAAGTCAGCAGCGCCGTTATCAATAAAAACAACCACATAGCCGTGCGAGCCACCACTCGGCCTGCCGAACCGGAAGTCCGGCGCTCGGCAAGCTTGCTGCGTCCATCCGGCTGCGGAGATAGTACCTGTTCGTTCATATGATGAACCCTCCTGTCACTAGTACACCTTGCTCATTTTGCGGCTCAAGAAGAAATACAAGCCGGTGATCGCCCCAACGATAACAGCACTGGCGAAGCCAACGGCACTGCCATACCCAAGCTGCTGTACTACAGGCGAGCCTGTTGATACCGGGAACAACAGCTTGTAGAGATAAAGATACATGACCTCGGTCTTGCCGATCGGGCCGCCTTCAGTAATAACCATGATGCTCTCGTAGCCCTTCAGAGAAGCGATGATCGCCAGCATCATAACCATTTGAGCAACCGGAGCCAGCATCGGCAGCGTGATGTTCCAGAATCGTCTTCCGGCATTTGCCCCATCAATAGCCGCACTTTCATACAAATCCTGGGGAATGCTTTGCAGCCCGGCCAGGAACAGCAGCATATAGTTGCCGACCGCGCCCCACACCGCGACCAGAATAACCGTGAGCATCGCATATTTGGGCCCGAGCCAGTCGATCGGCTGTGAGACCAGATGCAACTTCATCAGAACAGTATTAACCATGCCGTTATAGGAATTAAAGATATTATAAAAGACAACGGAGATAACGGCTGTACTGATGACCGTCGGCATAAAGTAAATGCCTCGCAGCAAGTTGCTGCCCCGCAGCTTGCCGTTCAGAATAACTGCGAGCAGCAACGACACCGGCAGGGTCAGCAGCAGCTTGCCTCCCGCATAGATGAAGGTGTTGCCTACCGATTCCCAGAACAGTCCGTCACGCATCAAGCGGCGAAAATTGTCCAGTCCGATAAACAGTGCATCGCCATATCCGGCATAATCATAAAACATATAACGCAGCATCCAAAGCAAAGGATAGATACCCAGGGCGGCCGTTAAAATGATGCTCGGGATCAGGAACAGGGTATTCTCTCCCAGTCGTTTCCAATTAAAGCTCATGATTGATTCCTCCTTCCGGAAAAGAAAAGGGCCCTGCGCCAAGAAGTGCGCTGCAGCCCCATCCTTCCTGTTATTCTCCCTGCGGTTTGCTTGGATCAAAAGCAGGATTTGGCGTTACGGTCACTTCACCCTTCTCTACCGATTTGCTCAAAGCCTCGTTATATCTTGCGTTCAAATCAGCTGTGACCGCTTTCAAATCTCCTCCGTCAAGCATATATTTGAAGAAAGCATCCGCATAGGTGGAACCTTCCGGTGTTACGCTTGGTGTAGCCGGCCAAAGCGAGTCATGTTCTCCGACCAGGAAGCCCTCCATACCGTCGATTTCCGGATTTTTAGCCTGTTCTACAATATGTGGTACGATGGCAATGCCGAAACCCTTCTCATGATAGGCCTTTAGGACCTCATCCCCATACATGTATTGCATAAACTTCCAGGCTGCCTCCTGATGAGCAGATGTCGCACTAATGCCAAGCCAGGTTCCGGCGGACACAATTTCCGAGGTTCCCTTGATTTGTCCGTCCAGTGTTGGAGCCAGAGCACCCGCCCAGTCGATTTCCGTCGGGAACTGATCCTGATACACGCCCGGCTCTGTCGAGAAGGAGAGATACATTCCGATTTTGCCTGCCGCGAATTGGGCCCGCAGCGGGTCGATATCCAGCGATTCTGCGCCAGGAAGAATACTTCCGTCCTCATACATTTGTTTGAAATACTCAATCACCTGAGAATAAGGCTCGAAATCGAATTGACCTGTTTTCATATCAAAGCCCAGTCCCTGATGGCCGCTTAAGGAGAGAATCTCGCGTATGGAGCGGTCAAATGCCGATTTTGGGCTTTTAAAGTTTAACGCAAAGCCGTAGATTCCTTCGGACTTGCCCGCTTCGGTAATCTGCTTGGCAGCATCCACCATTTCCTGTAGCGATGTCGGAGGATTTGCGATACCGGCCTTGGCGAAGAGATCCTTGTTGTAGACCATACGCAGGGTAAGACCCGTATTGGCCAAGGAATACACCTTGCCATCAAAACGATTCACATTGTCGATCATCAAGCCCCCGAATGCCGTCTTCATGTCGTCAGTCAGGAAATCATCAATCGGAGCAAGATAGCCTTTTTTTACAAACTCTCCCGTATTCCCACTCTTGATACGCAACACATCCGGCGCCTGGTTGCTAGAGAAAGCAATGTCGACACTTTGCGCGTAGTTCTCGGACATCACCGTCAATTCAACCTGGATGTTCTCACCATTGGTTTCATTGAACTTGTTAATCAATTCCTTAACATACTCCTGATCATGACGATCGTCGGTCCAGTACTTAAGCTGTATAGGCTCGCCTGTAGCCTTGTTGCTGCCGGTTTCTTCTGCGGCAGTTGCCTTGTTGCTGCCCGGCGCTTCCGACGCCGCGCTGCCATTGTTGCTGCTGCAGCCTACAATTCCTGCGGTCAGCATGAGACTCAGTCCAAGGCTTAACCATTTTTTTTGCATAGCTTCTACCCCTTTAATTGATGATTTTTTGATGAGCTCAGTTTTTATTATAGGCCCCTGGCCCTGGAAATGGAGGGTGGCAGACTCACTGTTCAGGGACAGAATTCTATTCCGTTCTTATCAAATTTCCGTATATATGCCACTAACTGATGAAAATGAACCCAGGAAATACCAACCCTTTGATCCGCCGCGCCATAAGACATGATCAAATTCTCCCCCATGACTATTCCTCCAGTGGTGAAGAGACAAGGTGTGGGGTAATCCGCAGGCATTTCCCAATCCTGCTGGGCAAACATCAAGCGCTCAGAGCAGCGGTGGACAATCAGAGGGAAATCATTTTCCTGTTCCCTGAGAATCATAAAGGATTGCGTATATCCCAGCTTGGCATCCTTCTTCGCGTGGTAAGCTAGCAGCCACTCTTTATTCCCCAGAGGCAGCGGTGGCCAGCTTGCGCCGACACGATTCTCCTCCCATTCAAAGACAGGATGGGCCAGCAGCCTGTGGCTCGCTTTAGGTGAAGCAAAATCCTCCATCCATTCCGCTGCCGCCAAATAAATGGAAGGCTTATTCACCTCTTCCCCTCCTTCAAACGGAGCAACATTCATAGGACGATGCAGCATAAGATACTGCTGTTTGCCTGCAATCCACATTTTCTCAGGAAATAAAAATACATCCCGATTATCACTCACATGCCCCTCAGTCAGCGGACCTACATACTGAAACGCGCCTTCATAATTCCCCTGCTTCAATGCGCTCAAATTCAGCTTGTAGAGAACACTGACTGTATCGTTGGAACGGGCTGTTTGTATAAACGGATCGGAATCATCCCCTGCAAATATCCAGTCAGGAACATATTCAAAGCGCGTTTGTATCGGAGGATGCTGGCTGCTAAGCCAATACGGCCCTGGAGGAAACGGACGGCAAGCAACCGTCAAATAGAGCTGTCCTTCAACATAAAAGATACGTGGATCTTCCACACAACCATTAGCATAGTTCCGCACCTTGTTGCCGCGGATATCCGTGATATACAGCTCGTGTTCGTCATACCCCAAGGCAGGAGCCAGAGCGGGTCTTGAGAAGTCTGCATCCCATGTTTCTCCCCCGTCCTTGCTCTTGGCGTACCCCAGGAAAATCGGGTAAGGATCGTGGCAACCTGCTCTTCTCTTTTGCGGCCATGGGCCCGTTGCCCGAAAAAGCATATGAATGTCATCAGACTCCGGGTCTTTAACGATAGCCGGATTTAACACCATTTTATCCGCCCAATTGCAACCAGGTACAGGTTCGAGGACGGGCTTGCTTGAATAGCGAAATTGGGGTTTCATAGGTTCCTCCTGTTTTACCGTTTTTCCATTTCATTAAACCCTAATTGCTGAAGCCTTTCCACACTCTCGCAAAAACAGTAAGATGCATCAAATAGAAAAGGAAGATCCATCATTCTCGCCAAGCGTTCAACACTTTATAATAACGTTGGCAAGCCAAATCATCATGGAGGAGGAGCTAAAAATGAGCCAGGAGAAACATTATGATATTGTTATCTACGGAGGAACGGCAGCGGGGATCACGGCGGCTGTTCAAGCGAAAAAAATGGGCAAAACGGTGATCGTGATTGAGCCAGGCCAGCGCATCGGGGGGCTGACCAGCGGCGGTCTTGGTGATACGGATGTCGGGATGAAGCAGGCGATCGGCGGATTATCCTTGGAATTTTACCAGCGGGTCGCTAGAAAGTATTCGCAAGATGGGGCATGCTGGCTGTTTGAACCCAAGGTAGCGCTCGAAGTGTTGCAGGATTGGGTGGCCGAACACCATATTGAAGTCGTTTATGGGGAAAGGCTGGACTTGCAAAAAGGAGTGACCAAACAAGGAACAAAAATCACTGCCCTTCGTACCGAATCCGCAGCCATTTACAGAGCTAAAGTATTTATTGACGCTACATATGAAGGAGATTTGATGGGCAAGGCGGGCGTTTCCTACTTTGTTGGCCGGGAGTCGAATTCACAATACGGGGAGACGCTTAACGGCATTCAGCCCGGTGATGAACTTAATGAACTGCCCGCCGGGATTGATCCTTATAGGGTGAAAGGCGTCCCCTCCAGCGGACTGCTCCTGCGTGTTAATGCTGATCGTGGCGGCAATGTCGGTGATGGGGACGACAAGCTGCAAGCCTACAACTTCCGTATGTGCCTTACGGACAATCCGGACAACCGTCTGACCATCGAAAAGCCGGAAGGATATAACGAGGCGGATTATGAAATCCTGTTCCGGGCCATTGAGCAAGGTCAGAGCTCCCGGTTCTTTAAATTAAATCGGGTTACCCCGGACAAGACGGATTCTAACAACAACAGCGGCATTTCTACGGATTATAACGGCATGAATCACAACTATGCAGAAGCAGATTATCGTACACGTGAACAGATCTGGGAAGCCCACCGAATCTATCAGCAAGGTTATGTCTGGACTATTCAGAACCATCCGCGCGTGCCGGAGGATATCCGGAATGTTTATAAGCCGTGGGGACTCCCACTCGATGAATTTGTTGAGACCGGTCATTGGACACCTCAGTTATACATTAGAGAATCCCGCCGAATGATTGGTGATTATGTAATAACGGAGCATGATGTCAGACTGGACAACCCGGTGCCGGATTCCATAGGAATGGGCTCCTTCGCTATGGACTCGCATCATACCCAATACTATGTAAATGAAGATGGACATGTAAGCACCGAGGGCGGATTTTATGTAAGATTAAAAGCCCCTTATCCCATCAGCTATCGGGCAATTGTTCCGAAACGGTTGGAATGTACAAATTTAATCGTACCCATCTGCGTCTCCGCTACCCATGCAGCCTACGGCTCCATTCGGATGGAGCCTGTGTTTATGATTTTGGGGCAATCGGCTGCTATCGCCGCCGTACTGGCAATAGATGCGGACGGCATCGTTCAGCATGTAAAGTACAATGAGTTGAATGCTGTACTCGTCCAAGAGAGTCAAGTATTGTATGAGGACCCTGATGCTTGACTCAATAGTGATTGAATTGAAAGCCGAATTGGCGTCGATATTCTCCCGGAGGATGCCCGAAACGTTCACGGAACACACGGCAAAAATGAGCGTAGCTCTGAAAGCCTGTGTTCTCGGCAACCTGCTCCAGGGCCAGATTACTATAAAGCACTTGCTGCTGCGCAAGCTTTAGCCTGACATCAATACAATAGGCGAACATCGATTGGCCAAAAGCGGCTTTGAACAGATAGGAGCAGCGAGAGACACTTAACCCGACGGAGGCCGATATTTTTTCCAGACTGAGAGGTTCATGGGCATGATTCTCGATGAATTGCTTAAGCTTGTATGCGGCATCTCCCCCCTTGCGGTGCTGCTTGATCTCAACCACTTGCTCCAGGGTCAGGCAAAGCGTTCTAAGCAGATAGTCCATGATCTCCTCTTGGTTCTGCATGAGCTTCTTCTTCTCCCCGATGATATGCTTCCATAAGGTAATGACCGTATCGTCAAAGCCGATGTTTGTTCTGATTGGCAAGCCTTTCTCCTTCCACCACGCGTCTATCCACTCTCCCTTACCAGCCAGAAAATAGTCTGCGACGGGTTGAACCTCCTGCGATTGGGGTCTGTTCCGGGGCAGCACATGAAGTCCGTATGGCTGATCGGGCGGATAAATGAGCAGATCGCCAGGAATCACGGTCTCATATTTTCCTTCCACCAGCATACGGCAGGTTCCTTCTGCCTGCAGCCGGAACAGATAGAAGGTCAGCCCGCTGGTATATTCAACAGCATGAGGTTTGGTGTGCGCGGAATAATTGGCATAAATAACACAGGAGCGTTGCAGAGCTGAATTTGTCATTAGCCTCACACCTCTGGCCGATCGGGGTGATAGCCTGCTCTGAACTCCGATGGTGTCTGACCCGTCACCTTTTTGAACATTTCGCTAAAATACCGGCGCTCCTCATAACCTACGGCGGAAGCTACCTCCTGCACCTGCACCCCTTCTACCAGCAGCAGCTTTGCCTTCTGAATGCGTTCCGAGGTCATATACTGCGTTACCGTCATTCCTGTCACCTTCTTGAACAGGCTGGAAAAGTAACTGGCACTGAGATGAACATGGGCAGCGCATTCGCCAACGGTAATATCCCGGGATAAGCGGCCCTTTATATAATCAATAGCTTCATAGATGACCCGCTGCCCTTCGGACAAGCTGTTCCTACGCACCAATTCCGCTCCCTCCGTACACAGGACCAGCAACTGACGCTGCAAAGAGGAGAGCGATAACCCGGCTGTCCCTTGTACTGCACGAAACCGCTGAATGAGCGGCTGAATGTCTGAATACGGAATCATTTCGTAGAAGGTACGGATGGCTGAGGCCGCCAACTCATCGTACAAGCTGAGAAGATAATCAGGATTTTGCCGTGAGATCAGGCCCTGCAATGTGTCCGAGATGGCAGCTAAAATAGCCCCTGTCCGCTCAGCATTCCCCGAGCGAAGGGCAAGCAGCAATTCATCCTTATATTCCAGGGCCAGCGGTTCCTGACTTCCGCTTTGGTGAATATCGTGGTACATAATTGCCGTGTTTCCTTCGGTGAACAGATGGTGGGACAATGCCCGTTGGGCCTGACGGTAGGAATCCGGCAATTCACTGATCTCCTCCACTCTGCCGCCGATGCCAACTGAAATCGTAAATTTGGTGTACCGTTCAATATTACGACAGCACTGCTCTGCAATTTCTACTGGACTAAATGGACGGGACACATCCGGGGCATTGAGTACAGCCAGATATCGGTCATGACGAGCACGAAAAACGACACTACGGGCATAATCGGCCAAAGTCTCCTGCATAATGTTCAACAAGGAGAAGCGAATCAGCTCCATCTCCCGGATGGACATCTCGGCAACTCGCTCCTGAAAGCGATCAATCTCCGTTAGCATGACCACAAAGCCTTGCGGGGCGAGATCAATATTCAGGAAATCCCACCGTCTGGAGGCTTCTTCCCATGAAGTGCGATGACTTACCAGCATTGCAAAGTATTCATTCCGCAATACCGGCATGCTTTCCCGCAGCTTGGCCTCCATTTCCGCCTGGCTTAGCAGCTTGGACCGCTCGGCCATAATCGCCGACTTGGCTCGCAGTACCGTTGACATAATATCCTCTTCTGAAAAAGGCTTGACTACAAAATCAAAGGCTCCCAATTGCACCGCCTGCTGCGCATATTCAAAATCAGCATAACCGCTAATCAAAATGACCTTGCAGCAACGGTTTTCTTCCAAAACTGCCCGCAGCAGACTTAATCCATCCATCCTAGGCATGCGTATATCCGTGATGATCAAATCCGGACACCATTTCTCAATGAGCTGAAGCCCCTCTTCCCCATGGCTGGCTACCCCGACAACCCGAATTCCCTCGTCCTCCCACCTCATGGCGGTCAGACCTTCCACCACGCTTTTAATATCATCGATAATGCAGAGCTTGACTTCCTCATGATTACTCATCCGCACGTTCTCCCTTCTTGGGCAAAGTAATTCGTATGGTCGTTCCCTTGTCCGGTGTACTATCTACATAAAATTCAGCATAGTCCCCGTAATAGAGCTGAAGCCGCCGAATGAGATTGGATACCGCGTATCCCTTCTCCGATTCCCGCCAGAAGAGCGCGCGAACCTGGCTCTCTTCCATGCCGCTGCCATTGTCACTGACGGTCATCGTCCAGCGATCTTCCTCTCCGGCAATCTCGATTTTAATTCGTCCACCATTCTCCAGGTCGTGGAAACCATGCAGGATGCTGTTCTCCACCAGAGGCTGCAAAATAATACGCGGAATAGCAAGTGAGTATAACCCCGGCTCATGTACCTGGATTTCATAGGAGAACAACCCTTCATAACAGCTTGATTGCAGTTCCAGGTACTGGCGTACATGCTCCAACTCCTTCGACAAGGTCGTAATTTCCTGACCCTTATTCAATCCAAGCTGAAATAGCCGGGAGAGGGACATGACCATCTTTTGCGAGGGTTCGACCTGCTTCAAATTGAGCTTCCAGTAGATAGTGTTCAGGGTATTGTACAGAAAATGCGGGTCCATCTGCGCTGACAACGCCTTGATCTCGGCTGACCGCTTGTTCGTCTGTGCTTCCGTAACCTCTTCGATCAATACCACAATTTGCTCCAGCATCCGGTTAAACCGAAGGCCAACCTGAGCCAGCTCGTCTCCGCTGCTGCTTTCAAAACGGGCGGATAAATCATTGTTCTCCACCCGTCTCATCACCTTCATAAGCCTCTGCAAGGGCTTCAGCAGATAGCGCGTAAATGCCCCGGAAATTAATGCAGCTACAATAAATGCCGTCAAGACTACCCCGGCGATTAACCATTTCACATAAACCATATCCTTGAGCACGCTGGCCTGAGACTGAATCGTTGTCATCGTCCAATCCGCAATGCCTAGCCGGGCATAGTTCAGCAGATAGGTTTTGCCGTTTAATTCAAAGGATTGATTGCCTTCCTTACGGTTCATCATAACCCTCAGGCTGCCTGCATCCACAGCTTGCCGAACCAGAGGCTGCCTCGCTGGGTACACAGTCTCTCCTTCCGCATTAAGCAGGAAGCTCGACGCTCCTGCCCCCGTGCCTCCCTGTACCAGCTTGCGGAAGCCGTCCTCGCGAATGTTCACAACAATATAGACATTGTTAACCTGGATATCGAAAATGGGCTCCAGAATCAGCGAAATGACGCGATCTCCTCCAGAGAAGAGCATGTCCTCATGCCCCTCCACCCAGATGTTCTTCTTCTCCCGCTCAATACGTTCATACAAAAAGGTATTCTCGAATGAGTTCGCCCGGTTACGGTTCATAGACGAAGGATAGAATTCACCGATTGGTGTGGAGACATAGATGGAATGAATGAGCGGCTCGGCAATCCGCGCCTGCGAGAAAACGTTATCAAGATCATTCAGATGTGTATAATACCTGCTGGCATCCCCGGATGCAGTATCCTTCAGCATATCGTAGAAGGGCTGACTGATCATGAATGTCATCATGATGAGCATCAGCTTGTTCAGCTTCTCATCTACAATCTGCGCAGACCTGACCACCGTATCCTGTGTAAGCTTGAGCGCATTCTTCTCCAGCGTAGCAGCCGATATGTAATAAGATAGCCCGCCGGTCATCAGCACGGAGAGCACAATGACGGCAAGAAATGCAACTTGGAGTTTGTGGCGGAACGATTGTCTGCGAAGGTAATCCAAGCTTTTTCACACCTTCCCTTCAAAGTCTCTATCCCTTCGATTATGGCACTCTAACCCCTGAACCGACAATAACCGATATGGAGAATAGTAAATTGACCGTATGCCGATCGTAGATTCACCGCAGGTAGCCAGAGCAAATAGACCTCCACATGGTGGAAGTCTATAGTCTATCGTTCTGTTGCATCACAAGCCCAGTCACCCTATATAAGTGGCTTGTTGTAAGGTCATTTGCACCTGACTGGCATAACTATCATCCGTTAACACTACTAAATAATCACCGGCTAGCAGGATGAAATCGCCCCCCGGAATGATTTCAGTGGATCCTCGTTTAACCGATACGATCAGACAATGTCCTGGCCATTGAAAATCCTTAATAGCTAACCCATCCAGTGGAGAACCATGATTAACCGGGATCTCAAGCACAACTTTCTCTGTTGATTCATTGCCAATCTGACCTGTTCCCTGACGCAAAAACCGCTCCAGCAGCACCTCATAGATAGGATGAGAGCGGAACAGTTCTGCTGTCATGTAAGCAACAAGACATACTATACCTGTAGAGAGCAGATTAGAGAATGAACCCGTCATTTCTGTAATCAGGATAATGCCTGTTATGGGTGATCTGACACTGGCCGTGAAATACCCCGCCATGGCCAGAATGAGAAATCCCCCCTCACTCAAGCTCGCTCCGGTCAAGCCATTAACTGCCTTGCAATACACCACGCCTAACATCCCTCCGATGACAAGCATAGGCAAAAAAATGCCTCCCGGTGCAGCCGATCCGTAGCTGAACATCGTGAAGACAAACTTGACGACTAAAAGCAGCAGCAGCAGCTTCAACGGAATTGCCTGATCAACCAGCTCATTAACTAGATGATTTCCCCCTCCCAATACCTGAGGCAACGTCAAACCTAATATGCCGGACAGAAGAAAAGGCAGAACAGGACGAAATGCAGCAGGCATCAGCTTGATTTTCCGATATAAATTTTGAAAGGCGTAGATCGCTTTATTAAACCCGATACCACCAACACCTACGACAATGCCTAGAATGATCAGATGAACGTATTGGCTGAGTGGCAAGATGCCTATAGAAGATAGCTGGAAAATCGGACTTAATCCAAAAAATTCTTTGGATACAAAGTCAGCTACGAGGGACGATGCCAAAGCTACAATCATAATGAGAGGTGAGAAATTCGTATGCATCTCTTCTAGTGCAAAAATAACCCCTGCTATCGGAGCGTTAAACGCGGCTGCCAGTCCCGCACTGGCTCCGCAGGTCACGAGCATGCGCTCCTCCGTTTTGGAGCGGCGCAAAATGCGGCTCACCCCTTGCCCGACGCTGGACCCAATTTGAATGGATGGACCTTCGCGTCCAAGAGATAAGCCTGAGCCTATGCTCAGTGTTCCTCCAATGAATTTGGCGATCAGCCCTTTCCACCAATTCATTTGCAATTTATTTAGCAATATACCTTTGACCTGCGGTATTCCGCTGCCGGAAATCATCGGCTGCCAAACGACAAGTTTGCCTGTAATCCATCCGGCAAATGATAATAGCACCAGCCATAAAGGAAGGTACCAAAGATGCTGTTGGAGATAACCGTACCATTGGAGCACAGCACCAAGTACTTCCTCCAGCACAAAACGGTATAACACAACCACAATACCGGCTGTCAACCCTACAAAAGCGCCTCCTACAAGGAGACGAAATTTAAAATTAAACCATAAAGACAGCAAACTGGATGTTTTATGCTCATGCAATTTCAGGACCTTCTTTTGAATTCATATTTTGAACAGCAACAAAAAGGCTGAGGGATGCATGTGCACCCGATCAGCCTTGTCATCTACTCCTGGTCACTTGCCCTATTCCTCAGCAAATTCCACGTTATGGTACACCTGCTGTACATCCTCCAAATCCTCTAGCGCATCAATCAACTTCTCAAACTGCGCTTCAGCATCGGGCGCAAGCGTTACTTCATTTTGGGCCAGCATAGTTAGCTCGGCTACTGTAAATTCAGTGATGCCTGCATTCTTGAGCGCTTCCTGCACAACATGGAACTGGTCAGGCTCGGCATATACAATGACCGACTCGTCCTCTTCAATGATGTCGCGCACCTCAATGTCAGCTTCTAGCAAAATATCAAACACCTCATCAAGGGTTTTACCTTCCATCCCGATTACCGCTGTAGCATCAAACATATAAGAAACAGAACCGCTGACACCCATATTTCCGCCATTTTTGTTAAACGCGGAACGAACCTCCGGTGCCGTGCGGTTCACGTTGTTCGTTAATGTATCTACAATGACCATGGAGCCATTCGGTCCAAAACCTTCGTAACGCAGTTCATGATAGGTTTCTTCCGAGCTGCCCTTGGCCTTGTCAAGCGCCCGATCGATGATCGCTTTAGGTACGTTGTACGTTTTGGCTCTTTCCAGAACAACCTTCAATGCACGGTTCGATTCCGGGTCCGGCTCGCCTTTCTTGGCGGCAACATAAATTTCTACGCCAAATTTTGCATAAACTCGGCTGGTATTGGCATCCTTTGAAGCTTTCTTCTCTTTAATATTGTTCCATTTGCGGCCCATACTCTTCCCACTTTCCTTATAATCTACCTAACTATTATAACCGATTTCTCTACGCTTTGTAGAGCTATTCCCTTAAACCTTCTGTGGCTGATCCATGAAAGCTTCACTTAATCCCCCAGTTCCGGTCCCCTATTCAAGCGCCGAACAAGATGTTCTTACAAGAAGGACGGGCAAAAAGCCCTCCCCAGGAGGGAGAGCAATTGACCTCTTATAGCGTCTTCGTTGTCCAGGCTTCGCAGTTCCACGTCTCCGTAACGACGTCCCGATAAAATTCAGGCTCATGGGAAATAAGCAGGATGCTCCCCTTGTATGCCTTAAGCGCACGCTTCAGCTCATCCTTGGCATCTACATCCAGATGGTTCGTAGGTTCATCCAGCACGAGTACATTTGTCTCCCGGTTAATCAGCTTGCAAAGACGCACCTTGGCCTTCTCGCCACCGCTCAAAACCGCAATCTTACTCTCAATATGCTTGGTGGTCAGACCGCATTTCGCCAGCGCCGCACGAACCTCAAACTGCGTGTAGGACGGGAACTCGTTCCAGACTTCTTCAATGCATGTATTGTAATTCGCATCCTTTATCTCTTGCTCAAAATAGCCGATCTCCAAAATATCGCCCAGCTGCACCTGCCCTGAAAGCGCCGGAATCTGACCAAGGATGCTTCGCAGCAAAGTGGTCTTCCCGATCCCGTTGGCGCCAACGAGTGCGATCTTCTGTCCGCGCTCCATCCGCAGGTTGAGCGGTCTGGACAACGGCGAGTCATAACCGATGACCAGGTCTGTCGCTTCAAAGATCAGCTT
Organism: Paenibacillus sanguinis 2301083 = DSM 16941; assembly: GCF_000374825.1. Classification (GTDB taxonomy): domain Bacteria; phylum Bacillota; class Bacilli; order Paenibacillales; family Paenibacillaceae; genus Fontibacillus; species Fontibacillus sanguinis. The sequence continues at coordinate 169,109 of NZ_KB895383.1, read as the reverse complement.
GCCCGAGGTTCTCGCATCCTTGAACAGGAATTGTGGCTTCGGCTTCTCCTTGGCAAGTTCAATCACTTCCATCTTGTCCAGCTTCTTCTGCCTGGACATCGCCATATTCCGGGTTGCTACGCTCGCCTTGTTGCGGGCGACAAAGTCCTTCAAACCGGCAATCTCCTGCTGCTGGCGCTTGTAGGCCGATTCAAGCTGCTGCTTCTTGGCCTCATACACCTGCTGGAAGTAATCATAATCGCCAACATACCGGTTCAATTCCTGGTTTTCCATATGATAGATCAGGTTAACGACACTGTTCAGGAACGGAATGTCATGCGAGATCAAAATAAATGCATTTTCATATTCCTGCAAATACCGCTTCAGCCATTCGATATGCTGCTCATCCAGGTAGTTGGTCGGCTCATCCAGCAACAGAATATCCGGCTTCTCCAGCAGTAGCTTGGCCAGCAATACCTTTGTCCGCTGCCCGCCGCTCAGATCATGCACATCCCGATCCAGACCGATGTCCGTAAGGCCCAAACCCCGAGCGGTTTCTTCCACCTTGGCGTCGATCAGGTAAAAGTCCTGGCTGGTCAGTGTATCCTGAATCGTGCCGACATCCTCCAGCAATTGCTCAAGCTCCTCCGGCGAAACTTCGCCCATCTTCCCATACATATCGTTCATTTCCTGCTCCATATCGAACAGGTATTGATATGCCCCACGAAGAACGTCACGGATCGTCATGCCTTGGGAAAGCACGGCATGCTGATCGAGGTAGCCTACCCGCACACGTCTGGCCCATTCAACCTTGCCCTCATCGGGCTGGAGCTTGCCCGTAATAATATTCATAAATGTGGATTTGCCTTCACCGTTGGCTCCCACTAACCCGATATGCTCACCCTTGAGCAACCGAAAGGACACGTCAGTGAAGATGGCCCGATCCCCAAATCCATGGCTTAAACGTTCTACATTCAAAATACTCATGCGTTTTAACACCTTTTCTATATAAAATATCGTTATTCTACCCGTTTAGAGGTACACTCGTCATATTATACCGGGTAAAGGGACTCAAGCTCAACCTAAAAAAGGCATCGTCCCTCATATTTCTGCGGGCGATGCCTTTTCCTCACTTGTTTACTCGATTAGTGGGAAATCCTCCATATAAAGCTTGCTGTTTGGAGTGATGATACAGCATTATAGGGAATTCATCCATCTAATTTGGACTAAATCACCGAAAATAGGCTTTAAGCCCGAAATTATAGGGAGGATTTCCATCTAAGTTGTAAATTTTAAGATAAATGGAAGAATTAGATGGATAATTTCCCGCTAACCTATGCAAATACTTGCCGTGCAAGTATGATGCTTGCTTACCATACTTGCATCATTGCTTACCTTACTTGCACCACTCCCTGTCCTTCAGCTATAGCCCAAAATGTCGTCGATTTGCCGCAGCTCTTCCTCCGTGAATGATGCCTGATTTAGCGCTCCGGCCGCATCTTCAATTTGACTCACCTTGCTGGCACCGATCAGAGCCGAGGTCACCCGGCCTCCCCGAAGCACCCAGGTTAGCGCCATTTGTGACAGCTTCTGCCCACGTTCTGCCGCCAGGTCATTGAGCCGCGCTACCTTGGCAATCAGCTCCTCGCTGATTTCTTCCGGACGAAGAAATACGCTAGGCCCGGCCGCGCGGGAATCCGGCGTAATGCCGTGCAGATAGCGGTCTGTCAGAATGCCCCGCTCCAGCGGAGAAAAGACAATTGAGCCGATCCCTTCCTCCACGAGCACCTCTTGAAGTCCATCCTCAATCCAGCGATTCATCATGGAATAATTCGGCTGGTGAATGACCGCTGGCGTGCCTAGCTGTTTAAGGATTTGAGCCGCAGCCTTAGTTTCCTCCGGACGATAGTTGGACAATCCGACATAGAGGGCCTTCCCTTGCCGCACGATCAAATCCAGCGCAGACATCGTTTCCTCCAGTGAAGTATCCGGATCAGGGCGATGGTGATAGAAAATATCTACATATTCCAGGCCCATCCGCTTCAGACTTTGGTCCAGACTGGCCATCAGGTATTTCTTGGAGCCCCAATCGCCGTAAGGCCCAGGCCACATATAGTACCCCGCCTTGGTCGAGATTATCATCTCATCCCGATAAGGCCGAAGGTCCTCCCGCAGCACTTTACCAAACGTGTCCTCCGCAGATCCGGCAGGAGGTCCGTAATTATTGGCCAGATCAAAATGCGTAATTCCCAAGTCAAAGGCCCGATGCAGCATGGCCCGTCCATTTTCCAGTGAGTGAATCCCCCCAAAATTATGCCATAAGCCAAGAGAAATGGCCGGCAGCTTCAAGCCGCTTTTCCCCGAACGACGATATGTCATTGATTCATATCTCTGATCATTTGCTTGATACATCTATGCTTGTCCTCCTCGCAATGGATATATCATTAATATAATGCAGGATGATGAGCATACCTATATCCGCAAGGATGAACTATATGGCATAATGTCTCTTTGTTTGCCCGACCTTCAAGTGTGTATGCGGTATTTGGAAGGAGAGACTCCCATCGTCTTCCTGAACATTTTGGAGAACAGCAGGGCATCCTGATAGCCGACAGATCGCGCTATTTCGCCAACGGTGAATTTTCCTCTCTTAAGCAGCTCGCAGGCCCGTTCCATCCGATATTTCAGCAAATATTGCTGTGGAGGCAATCCAACCGCATTCTTGAACAAAGCGGACAAATATTTTCGGTCGAGACCCACCAGAGCAGCCAACTGCCCGACGGTGATGTCCTCCGCATAGTGCGTGTGCAGGAAATCAAGACAACGGTGGACGTAGCTCTCTTTCGTTGGAGGTATGATTCCGCCAGCCGCTGTTACCGGAGCCAGCTTTACCAGCGAGGCAAAAAAGTCATGCAGCAGCATCTGCACTCGCAAATCACGCACCGCCGGATCCTCTTGCTCTACTTCATTCAACAGCTCGTAGAGTCTGGGCATGATCCTGGTATCCATAGGAAATACCGGGTGGCGGGAGCTTAAGCTTGTCCGCTCCAGGAAGTGAGGAATCTGTTCTCCATAAAATCCAATCCAGGAATAAGTCCAGGGATCATGCTCATCGGCCTGATAAAAAATGATATGCTCCGGGAAGGCAATGAAGGCTTGCCCGGCCGTAACGATATGGGTATTTCCTTCAGTCCGCACCACTCCGCTTCCGGCATGGACGAAGTGAATCTTATAGATGTCGCGCACCCCCGGGCCAAAGGCATGGAGCGGCACGCATTGTTCCTTCCCCCAAAAACATAAATACAAATCCGGCGATTCGCGGAACGCAGCATCCGGATTATAGTGAAATATGGCCCCCATGGTGCTCACCTTCCTTAAGTGCTACTTGATATTCCGTATCTTATATTACACTTGCAAGACATTGTATCATTTCTTTTCTCAAGCTAGTAAGCAAAAAAGATCATTCGCCCATATCTGGCAAATGATCTCTGCACAAACTAAAACTATTTCAATTGATTCTCCGCTTCGGCCAGATTGACCTGGTCTTCACTCAAATCTTCCCGCGCGCGCTCTAACGGCTCCTCATTCAGACTGCCGTCAGCCTGGGCGATGGCGTTCTCGGCCTTCTCAATCGCCTTGTACGCATTGGCCACCGTTTCTTCACGGGGATGAGATTGAGCTTGAGTCACTGCCCGATGCGCTTTCTTCACCGACTGTTGCGCGGATGATATAGGATTTTGCGATTGCATGCTGGAGTATGGTTTTACCATGCTTCCACCTCCTCAGACGATAGTACACTTAGCATGTGATGGTTCGTCTGAATTCATGCATGATCGATGCAAGCCTATTCCCGCGCTGTCCGTTCTTCTCTTTGCCGCAGCTCCACACGGCGAATCTTGCCTGTGTTTGTCTTGGGCAGATCATCCATAAATTCAATTTGCCGTGGGTACTTATAAGGTGCTGTCCAGGATTTAACATGGCTTTGCAATTCTTTCACCAATTCCGGAGTTCCAGTATAGCCCTCCTTAAGCACGATAAACGCCTTGACGATATGACCCCGCATTTCATCCGGGCTGGCTACCGCCGCACACTCCTTCACTGCATCGTGCTTCATCAACGCTTCTTCAACTTCAAACGGTCCAATCGTGTAGCCGGAACTGATAATAATATCGTCCCCACGGCCTTCAAACCAGAAATAGCCCTCTTCATCCCTTCTGGCCCGGTCGCCGGTAATGAAGTAATTGCCACGAACATTTTGCGCCTTGCGTTCCGGGTCCAGATAATAGGAGTGGAACAATGCCGGCATATCCAAATGAACGGCAATATCCCCCACTTCTCCAGCCGGAAGCGGAATGCCTTCGTCATCCACAACTTCTACAACTCCAGGGGAGATCGCTTTGCCCATTGCCCCCAGTTGTAGCGGAGCATCCCTCAAATTTCCGATCAGCAAGGTACTCTCCGTCTGTCCATAACCATCACGAATCGTAATATCGAAGACGCGACGGAAGGTATTAATTACCTCCTGATTAAGGGGCTCCCCCGCGGAAACTGCGCTACGCAGCGAGGAAAGATCATAGTTGTCGAGCGTATCCGTCTTGGACATAATCCGGTATTCCGTTGGAGTACAACACATCACTTGTACCCCATAGGTCTGGATTAACTGCAAGTAACGGTTCGGCTGGAAGGCCCCGTGGTACACAAATCCGGTAGCGCCATTCCCCAGCACCGACAGGAACGGACTCCAAATCCACTTCTGCCATCCAGGTGCAGCCGTTGCCCATACGATATCCGTATCGCGAATATCCAGCCAGGATTTCGTGATGCGCAGATGCGCATATCCCCAGCCATGGCTATGCACCACCCCTTTCGGGTTGCCCGTAGTGCCTGAGGTGTAAGCCAGAATAGCGGTATCGTCCCGATGGGTTTCCACCGTTGTAAAGGTGTCAGGCTGCCCTTCCATCAGTTGCTCAACCAAGGTCCAGTGCGAGGAATGCGAGCCAAGAACGCCGCCTGTACCGACCAGAATATGATGCTCAAGGGAAGGAATGTCCCCATCAAGCTTGTCAACCTCATCCGTAACGTTATGCCATACGATTACTGCACGGGCACCTGAATGACGCAAGCGGTATGCCAGATCCTTGGCCCGGAGCATCTCAGAGGACGGGATAATGGTCAGGCCCTGCTTGAGACAGGCCAGATAAATAGCGTAGGCCATAATATGGCGGGGCATCATAACGAGTACGCGATCACCTTTTTGGAGTCCAAGATTAGCCAGTCCCCCCGCCAACCGATTGGCCATGGCAAGCAACCCTCCATAGGTAATCTCTTCATATTCTCCTTGCTCACTGAGCCATTTCAGGGCTATCTTATTGGCATCGTGTTTTTCCATTTCCGATGTTAGATTATAAAGTTCCGGAGCTACCCATTGATCGTATTTCAATTTGATCTATCCCCTTTTCAACTACAGCTACTAAAATGAATACTCTTATTATCAAACTATTATACCACGATATAGTACCAGGTGCTAAGATCAGTCTCCGGCATGTGTGCCGATAAATTGACAATCACCTGCCTGAACGGGCTGTTTTCGGTTCCTTCTGTAAACCCGACTTTTTGAACTCGCTTGTAAAGCCGCTTTGCGACACCATCATCAAGCATGACAAAAGACACCTTCATCACCACAAAGCCGAAGTGGTATATGAAGGTGCCTTCCTTTCCCTATTTTATGAAGCTTGAACAAGTGGTTTCTTCCACAGTCCTAGGATCAGACCTGAGATAACAGAGCCGATCAGCACCGCCAGCAGAAACAACGGTGCATTGTTTGCCAACGCGGCCGCGAACACCCCGCCATGAGGAGCTGGCACATTCACGCTCCACCACTGGGTCAGGCCACCGGCGACTGCCGAGCCGATAATACAAGACGTAAGCACGCGCAGGGGGTCAGCGGCCGCGAACGGGATGGCGCCTTCGGTAATAAACGAAAGGCCCAGCACATAGTTAGTCAGACCGGATTGCCGTTCCTGAGCGGTGAATTTGTGCTTGAAGAAAGTAGTTGCCAAAGCGATGGCCAATGGCGGCACCATGCCCCCGGCCATAACGGCGGCCATCATCAGACCGTTCACATTGCCGCTGGAGGTAAATACGCCAATGGAGAAGGTGTAGGCGGCTTTGTTGAATGGGCCCCCCATATCAATCGCCATCATTCCTCCCAGGATCAGACCAAGCAGAACCATATTACCGGTTCCCAAACTATTCAGACCACTGATCATTCCGCTATTAATCCAGCTAAAAATCGGCGACAACACATAATACATCAGTGTTCCTGTAATCAGCAGGCCGAAGATCGGATAGAACAGGATCGGCTTTAAGCCGTTCAGCGTCTGCGGCAATCCTGAGAACAGACGGCGCAACCCGAGAATAACATAGCCCGCCATGAACCCGGCAGCCAGTCCGCCAAGAAAGCCAGCCCCTGCTCCTGCGGCCATAAATCCGCCGACCATCCCTGGCATCAGCGCTGGACGCTCACCGATGCTCATGGCAATAAATCCGGCCAGAATCGGAATCAGGAAATGAAAAGCCCCATCTCCGCCACCCAAAGCTTGCAGCAGTACGACGAGCGGGTGATCAGGCGACATAAAGCGCTCAAGCAGGAAGGATAACGCCAGAAGAATACCGCCGCCTACGACAAACGGCAGCATATGAGAGATACCGTTCATCAAATCTTTATAAATTTTAGAGCCCATGCCCCCTCCACCTGACCGACTTTCTTCTGACCCTGAGGTACCGGACGCACCACCGCGATATAAGGGGGCATCCCCTTTCATCGCCCTCGAGATCAGCTCTTCCGGTTTGCGAATGCCGTCGCTGACAGGCCGCAGCAAGAGCGGCTTGCCTTCAAAACGGGCCATTTCCACCGTTTTGCCCGCAGCTACAATGACACCGCTGGCCCGGGCGATTTCCTCCGCAGTAAGGACGTTTTTCGCCCCTTCCGAGCCATTAGTCTCCACCCGGATGTTCACGCCCATCTCCAGTGCCTTCTTCTTCAAGGCATCTTCTGCCATAAAGGTGTGGGCGATACCGGTTGGACAAGCCGTAACAGCTACAACAAACGGTTGTTCCTCTGCCAAAGGCGCCGATGCCGTTGGAGCCGAGGAAGAAGCAAGCGTTTCTTGGTCCTTGTCACCGGATTTTGCCCGCTCCTTCGCTGCTTTCTCCGCTTCCTCCTGCGCTTGTCTGGCGTTGAATAGTGCTGTTACCTCATCAGGGGTTTGGGTCTGACGAAGCTGGTCGATGAACTCGGCATCAATCAGTAGCCGCGACAGCGCTGCCAGCGTGCGCAGATGGGTGTTCCCTGCTCCTTCTGGTGCAGCGATCATGAAGAACAGATAAGCTGGCTCTTCATCCAGTGCGTCAAAGTCAACCCCCCTTGTACTTTTGGCAAAGACGACCGCCGGAGCAGTGACTGCTTTTGTCTTGGCGTGGGGCATAGCAATGCCGCCGCCAATCCCTGTGCTCGATTCCCCTTCGCGCTTCCAGATCATATCCCGGAACAGCTTCTCATCCTGAAGCCGACCGGCTTCCGCAAGAGAAGCGATCAGTTCATCAATGGCCTCCTCCTTGGTATTCGCACGCAAGTCCATGATCATCAAATCCTGATGCATTAACTCAGTGATCTTCATTTGCTTGGCTCTTCCTTTCTTCGCGGTCCCTGGGCCGCTTCATCATCTATAGGCAAGGGAGCGATCTGAACCTGCTCCAATAATGCTCGAATTTCTGCGCCCGTAGCCAGGTCCTGGGCAAAAGCGGTGGCACTTCCTGCCGCTACCCCCGTACGGAACGCCGTCAACAGGTCTGCCCCCGCTGCCAAAGCTCCGACAAATCCGCCGATCATGGAATCACCGGCTCCTACGGAATTAACGACCGAGCCCTTCGGGGCGGTAGCATGGTAACTTCCTTCCGGTGTCAGGAAGAGAGCTCCTTCACCAGCCATGGAGACCAGTACATGCTTGGCTCCCAGCTCCAGCAATTGCCGCCCGTACCTTGCCGTCTCTTTCATAGACTTTAATTCCGTGCCAAATAGCTCCGCCAGCTCGTGATGATTGGGCTTCACGAGCAGCGGACGGCTTGGAAGCGCCGCCTTGAGGGCATCTCCTGTTGTGTCGATTACGAACTCCGCACCTGCTGCCTGGCATACTTCGATCAAGCGGCCATAGAAGCCGCTCCCCAGCGAGGGAGGAGCGCTGCCTGATAACACAACCAGATCGCCTTGGCCGATCTCGGCCAGCAAAGCGAGCAGCCCATCGGCCTCTTCGGATGTAATGTTCGGACCTGGCCCGTTAATTTCTGTCTCTTCTCCATGCTTCAGCTTGATGTTAATCCGCGTATCACCTGCAACCTTAATGAAGCGGCGCTCAATGCCCAGCTTCTCCAACGACTGCTCAATGAAGCTTCCGGTGAAGCCTCCCAGAAAGCCTGTCGCAAGACTGTCTGTGCCCAGTTCCCTTAGAATACGGGATACATTAATGCCTTTGCCCCCTGGCAGCTTGACCTCATTGCGGATGCGATTCAATCCGCCTAGCGTCAGTTCCTCGATCTCAACAATGTAGTCGATGGAGGGGTTCAGTGTTATGGTGTATATCATGCTCATCCCTCGATTATGTTTGTTTTATGCCCGATGACGTTGCGCAAATGCTCTGGAACTCGATCTGTAATGATCGCAGCTTCGCCAATATCGAAGAGCTTGGCGAACGATACCTCGCCGAACTTGCTGGAATCAGCCAGCACGTAAGATCGGGCAGATAATTGATGCGCCCGCCGCTTGATTAACGCTTCCTCGGGATCAGGTGTAGTATAACCCAACTCCACATCAATACCATTGGTTCCCAGAAAACATTTATCAAATCGGAAATTGTCCAAATTCTGTAACGCGATGCTTCCTATCACGGCTTTCGTATGGCTTTTCATCATACCTCCGAGCAAATAGCTGCGGATTTGCTTGCTGACCAAGGCCTCCACATGAGAAAGGCCATTGGTTACAACCGTAATATCTGGAGCATCCATATGTGCAATCATGGCCAATGTCGTTGTTCCGGCATCCAGATAAACACATTCGCCTCCCTTTAGCTCGGCGGCCGCTAATTGAGCGATAATTGCTTTTTCTTGAACGTTTTTGAACGTTTTCTCAGACATCCCCGGCTCACTGCTCTTCACGCCCGGGAGCGAGGCTCCTCCGTGTACCCGTTTGACCAGCCCCTTTGCCTCCAAGTCGGCCAAATCCCGTCTAACGGTGGATTCCGAAGCGTTAAGCAGATCAATAAGCTCTTGCAGCTTAACTAAGCCATGATCTTGTAAGCGCTGTAATATCAAAGCGTAACGTTCTTCTATCAGCATCGTAATTCCCCCCAACTCCCTTTTATCGTAACATAAATTCGTTAAAAATCAATCACAAATAATCAAAAACATTCAAATCCATTCAGCAGCAATTCCTTTATCTCATTGGCAATCAAGCTTCAAACAAAGCAAAACCTGCCGCATCACACGGCAGGCTAATCTTTTAAAGCCCATTTTTCTTTGCTTGCTTCAAGCCTTTGCGCCTAGATAATGCGCTTAGCCTCTTCCATCTTCCTGTCCTAGGGATTGCCTTCTTGGCTGAATCTTGAGTCTGTCTCACAGCCTCGCTGTAAATTTCAAGCAACTGCCGGCTTGACTCATCCCAGCCCTGCATCAACGCCCCGGATCGGGCAACAAAGCCCATCGTCCGCAAGCGTTCGTCATCTCGCAGATGTAGAGTTGCTTCTGTCAAAGCTCCCTTCACCTCAGGCTCAAACAATATACCGTTCACTCCATCCTCAATCTGTTCCCGCGCAGGGCCACTTGCTGCGGCTACCACCGGCAAGCCGGAGACCATCGCCTCCAGCAGCACTAGGCCCAGTGTGTCCGTAGTAGACGGGAACACAAATACATCGCTGGAAGCATAGGCCTGAAATAATTCTTCTCCATGTAAGAACCCGGTGAAAACAGTGCCCGTGCCCGCGAAATAGGACTCTAGAGCTGCCCGGTGCGGCCCATCTCCAACAATGGCCAGACGGAAATCTCTGGAAGCAAGTAGCACCTCGCGAATGCGCTCGATCTCCTTCTCCGCAGCCAAACGTCCGACATATAGCAGCAGGCGTTTGTCGCTCTCTCCACCCGAAAGCCGATTACGCATATCCTCGTCGCGATGATGCGGACCCAGGGCTTCTGTGTCCACACCTCGCTGCCATAGCTGAATTCTCTGGAATGCCCGCTTTTCAAGCTCGCCACGCACAGCCCGGGAGGTGCAGAGATTGAGATCTGCCTGGTTATGAAGCAAGCGCAGATACAGCCACAACAGTGGCTTTAACCAAGGCAGCTTATAGTAATCAGCATATTGAGGAACATGGGTATGGTAGGAAGCTACTAGCGGGTAGCGCCTTCCATACCAAATTCCCGCCACTCCAAGAAGCGCAGGATTAACTACATGCACCACATCGGGACGATGCTGGCGCAGCAGCTTGCGCACCTTCCAGTGAGGCAGAGACAGAGGCAGATTAGGATAAAGGGAGAAACGAAAGGCTGGGATGCCATATATGATCGCTCCCTCAAACTCGCCAACCCCCTGATCCGGACAAATCACGATAACCTCATGCCCCTGCCGTACCAGCCAGCGGATGCTATGGGACAGCCGTGTAACCACCCCGTTTGTCGAGGGATAGAACGTCTCCGTTATGATGACAATCTTCATCCACCCTGCTCCTTCATCCCCATTTAACGCCGGGCAGCACATTGTCCAGAACCACTCGATCCTTATTTGCTACCGCTGTCTGAAAGATCTCCAGCAAGACGCGTTCTGTCAATAACTGTGGCTCCAACCCCAACGCTTGCAGCTTTGTATTTTTTGCATGGAAGTAGTGCTCTTCCTTCTCAACGCGTGGATTATCCAAATGAGCAATATTGACGGCATAACCTTCTTGCTCCGCTACTCTCTTCACCTTCTCGGCCAGATCCAGAACGGAGAATTCCTCAGTGAACTGATTAAACACTCGGAACTCACCACGGTCGGCGGGATGTTCTACTGTAATTTCGATACATCGCACCGTATCGGAAATATTCAGGAAACCCCGGGTTTGCCCTCCCCGTCCATAAACGGTCAAGTCATGCCCGATTGCCGCTTGCACAAGAAAACGATTCAAGGCCGTACCGAACACGCCGTCATAGTCAAAGCGATTGGCCAGCACCGGATCAAGCAAGGTCTCTTCGGTATGCAGCCCATAAACTACACCCTGGTTCAAATCGGTCACCCGCAATCCCCAAATCCGGCACATGAACATCAGATTGTGGCTGTCATGCACCTTTGATAAATGGTAGAAAGAACCCGGTTGTTTGGGGTAAGGTAAAATATCCTTGCGTCCATTATGTTCAATCTCAATGTAACCTTCTTCGATATCGATGTTCGGTGTGCCGTACTCCCCCATCGTTCCCAGCTTAATCAAATGGCAGTCGGGAGCATACTCTCGAATGGCATATCCGACATTTAATGTCCCGACTACATTGTTCACTTGGGTAAACACAGCGTGCTCCCGGTCTACCATAGAATAAGGAGCGGAACGCTGTTCGGCAAAATGCACAAAGGTATCGGGACGGAACTGACGCATCACTTCCCCCAGGAAATCATAATGGTTTAAATCCCCGATGTAATAAGTGATGCTGTGGCCGGTGAGTTCCCTCCAGCGTTCTATCCGCTCATGCAATGTAGCGATGAGTGTTAAGGAATTCGAACGCAGTTCATTATCCCATTTACGCCTGGCTAAATTATCAATGATGGCTACTTCATGTCCTCGTTTAGATAAGTAGAGCGCCGTTGGCCACCCGCAAAAACCGTCACCACCAGCAACTATTATGCGCATCGATTCGTTCCTCCCCTTGAGTTGTATGAAGATTACAAAGCAACCATAACATTGGAATATTAAGGAGAAATAAAATAAGGAGGCTTGATCTGGTTCATGCTACAATAAGATTTGTGTGTTCGAATAAAGTACGTTTAGAGACGTTACATTTGTTAATTGGAGGAGTTAGTAATGGAATCTTTCGAGGTCCTGCTGGAAAAATATGCGGAGTTGGTCATCAAGGTTGGCGTTAACATTCAGCCAGGTCAGAATTTGATGATTACAGCCCCGTTGGAAACGGTGGAACTGACACGGTTGCTGGTAATTAAAGCTTACCGGGCCGGTGCCAAATATGTTCACGTGGATTGGGAAGACGAGCAACTGACGCGAATTCGCTACCAGGAAGCAAGTGAAGAATCATTGGATTATTACCCCAAGTGGCTTGCCGATTTGGCAGAGCAATTCGGCAATGAGGGCGGGGCAATCATGCGGATTAAAGTACCTGACCCTGAACTCTTGAGCGGCATAGATTCATCCAAGGTGTCCATTGCGGTTAAAGCAGCGGCCAGAGCGCGGCAAAAGCATTCCGCACAAACACGCAACAATCAGATTACCTGGTCACTCGTCAAGGCCCCTACCCGTGCCTGGGCAGATAGGGTGTTCGCCGACCTGCCGGAAGAGGAACGAATTCCAGCTATGTGGGAAGCCGTCTTCCAGATGAATCGTGTCTATCGTGAAGATCCGGTAGCCGCCTGGAGGGAGCATATTCAGGAGCTTAAGCTGAGACAAGAGCACATGAATGCCAAGCGTTACAAGAAACTGCATTACCGCGCTCCTGGTACCCGGCTTGAAGTTGAAATGCCCGAAGGCTATCTGTGGTTGGGTGGTGGCGACACAAATGCCTTTGGCACTTACTTTGTAGCTAATATGCCAACCGAGGAAATCTACTCGATGCCGCACCGTAACGGAGTCAATGGTACAGTTACAAGCACGATGCCGCTCAACCTGAATGGTCAGCTTGTCGAAGGATTGAAGCTGACCTTCCGGGATGGCAAGGTTGTCGATTATGATGCCAAATCCGGCCGGGAGCATATAACTCACCTGCTTGCGACAGACGAGGGAGCTTCCCATTTGGGGGAAATCGCGCTGGTGCCACACAGCTCCCCCATTTCACAGTTAAATCGCATCTTCTATAACACTGGAATCGATGAAAATGCCTCTTGTCATTTTGCCTTAGGCAGCGCCTATCCGGTCAACATTGAGGGCGGCACCCGACTGAGCAAGGAAGAGCTGCTGGCCAGAGGCGTCAATGTGAGCCTGACGCATGTGGACTTTATGATTGGCTCTGCTGAACTGGATATTGACGGAGAGCTTCCAGATGGTACGATAGAGCCTGTGTTCCGTAAAGGGAATTGGGCCTAAAGCAATTGAATTGAATTGTTCAAGGGATATACCTGCACCTGCAACTGGGGGCGGGATATCCCTTTTTGTTTTGCTCATCCTCTTGCTCTGTATTGTTGAGAGCCCTTTTCCTTGCAGAATTGCGTCTTTAACACGTCATTTACGGGTAAAATTAGCGATTTTGGAAATAGTATAGTCATTATCTTCAGGTTCCGACGGGAGGTTCACTCTTTGCAGGAAAAAGTCAGTGCTGGCCAATTAGCTTCAATAATCATATTGTTCCAGATCGGTAGCTCCTCCTTGTTCCTGCTTGCCAGCGATGCCAAGCATGATGCCTGGATTTCGGTATTGATCGCTATGCTGATGGGCTTGGCCATGCTTGTCTTCGTGACTATGCCTATCCAGGCCAAAGCTCCGCAGGCCAGCCTTATAGAAATACTCAATCGATACTTTGGCAAATATCTTGGCTTTATCCTTGGATTATCTTTTATCGGATATTTCATCTATAAATCGGTGAGAAATGTCCGGGAGTTTGGTGATCTGGTCATCCTCTACATGCTACCCAGGTCGTCACTGGATACCATTATGCTCGTGCTGATGTGTGTAGGAGCCTATGCCATATTCCATGGACTGGAGGTCTTCTTCCGGGTAGGTCAATTGGTGCTCCCTTGGCTTTTATTGATTTACATTGTGCTGTTCGCCTTCTTGTTTGCATCTGGTCTGGTTGATTTCAGACGGCTGCTGCCGGTGCTTGAAGAAGGCTGGAAGCCAGTCTGGGATGCCGCGATCCCGGAGGTCATTTCTTTCCCCTTTGGGGAAATGGTGGTCTTTCTTATGTTCTGGAAACACCTCGGACCCTTTAATAAATTCAAAAAATTCAGCATGATTTCCTATATCTGCTCCGGCCTGTTCATTGTCGTTACGAATATACTGATTATTACCGTGCTGGGGGATATATCCGGTGCCTATGTCATTCCGTTCATGTTCAGCACCAGCCTGATTCAAGTCGGCGGCTTCTTGGAACGGATGGACCCCTTTGTCAGCTTGCTGCTGTTCGGTGGTGTCTTCTTCAAGCAAGCAACCTATTACTTCGCGGCGGTTCTGGGAACCTCTGAGCTATTCAAGGTTAAGTATCGGACTATGGTCATTCCTGTCGGGGCCGCCATATTTTTCGGAGCCCGGCTCTTTCGGAGCTATATTGAGCAAATTCGGGTGGGCTTTGATTATAACCTCAAGCTTCATTTCCCCATCTTCCAAATTGTATTGCCGGTCATTCTTGTGCTGGTCATGATGATTACGCATTGGGTCAAGCGTAAACGCAAGCAGAAGGATCCGGTCAGTAGTCCACCGTCAAATGAATAAAGCAGGAGAGAACAATATGAAACCTACTCAACAGCCAATCAAGCCGCAGCCAGTTCCATTATCATCCCGCTTGGAGGATAATCTCTCGCGGCTTCAAAATTCAGAACATACCCGTTCCGATATCGTACTTCGCCTGGTACATGATTCGATTACCGGCCGCAAGGAGTTTGCCCTGGTCTATATAGAGGGGCTAGTCGATATCGCTTCTATTAACGAATCCCTCGTTCGCCCCTTGATGTTGGCGATGTGGGGATCTGAAGAGGCCACAGAGGAACGCTTCACTGAAATTCAGAACTGTGCGACCGCCGCGGGCCCTTCGGAAATTATCGAGGATATGGACGCTTTGTGGCAGAAAATCATGCAGGGCAATACCGTCATTCTGGCCGAAGGGTTTAATCGGGCGATCTCGGCGGGTACTGCCGGCGGGAAATACCGAAGTCTATCCGAGCCGACGACGCAAAATGTCATTCGCGGCCCCAAGGAAGCCTTTACGGAGAACCTGCGCACGAATCTTTCTCTCATCAGCCGCAGACTGAAGTCACCCAAGCTGCGTGTCGAGGACAAGGTCATTGGAGTACAGACCCAGACCAATGTATCGGTCGTATACCTGGAAGGTATTGCTGATTCCTCCGTGGTCAAGGAAATTCACAAACGACTGGATCAAATTGATATTGATGCCATTCTGGAGAGTGGATATATTGAAGAGATGATTGAGGATGCGACACTAAGCCCCTTCCCTACCATTTTTAATACGGAACGTCCGGATGTGGCGACGGCGGGGATTCTGGATGGACGAATTGCCATCATCGTTGATGGTTCACCCTTTGTCCTCCTGGCTCCTATTACGTTCTTCAGCTTCTTCCAGTCCAGCGAGGATTATTATCAGCGCTTCTATATCGCCTCCTTCTGGAGAATATTGCGTTTTGGCGCCTTCTTCGTGTCACTATTGCTGCCGTCCTTATACATTGCGATCACCACTTATCACCCCGAGATGCTGCCCACTACATTGCTTATCAGCCTGGTGGCTCAGCGTGAAGGTGTACCTTTACCTGCTCTTATAGAAGCATTCCTGATGGAGATTACCTTCGAGATTCTACGCGAAGCCGGGGTCCGTATGCCTAAAGCGATCGGGGCAGCTATTTCCATTGTTGGCGCATTGGTGCTGGGACAAGCTGCTGTTGAAGCCGGGCTGATCTCGGCGGCCATGGTCATCATCGTATCCTTTACGGCAATCTCCAACTTCGTCCTCCCCTCCACTAACCTGTCGGTGACGGTAGGCTTGATTCGCTTTTTGCTTATGCTTTTGGCAGGAGGGCTAGGGCTGTATGGAATTATGGTCGGGCTGATGCTTCTTTGTATTCATCTGGCCTCCTTGCGCTCGTTTGGTGTGCCTTACATGATGCCGCTTACGCCGCTGGTGTGGCAAAATATGAAGGACGTCTTTATCCGCCTCCCCCTGTGGAAGATGCGCACGCGCCCCGCCGGTATCACTGGGCCCAACCGCATCCGTGAAGGAAAGCACCAAAAACCTGACCCCCAAAAAGGCAAATCGAAAAAGGAGTAGGCCTATGGCGAAGAAAAAGTTGATCTTGATACTATGCTGGATTTTCGTAATGAGTACCCTTTCCGGCTGCTGGCATCAGAATGAATTAACCGATCTGGCCATTGTCTCTGCCACCGGCGTGAACAGGAAGGATAAGCAGTGGGAGGTTACTTTTCAACTCCTCACTCCTGCCAATGCTTCGGCCAATGCCAGCGGCGGCCCGGGCTCCGGCCCACCCATCAGCGTGCTGTCTACTCAGGGGAAGACGCTGCGCAAGGCGTTGTCCAATAATGAAATGGAAAATACCAGGCAGCTTCATCTCGGTAATAACCGGGTCCTGATTATCGGCGAAGCTGCGGCCAAATATGGATTAAACTCTTTGATTGATGCGTATCTGCGCAATCCCCAGGCCAGGGAAACCGTCGATCTTTTTGTCTCGAAGCAGGATCCTAAGCTGCTGGTATCCCAACTCATGTATCTGGAAAAGAATACCGGTGAAGGCATCCACAAGTTAATTGATAAAGAAAATAAAGCGACCTCTATTTTACCCAAAATTAATATGTTTGATCTCGCTAATCAGTTGGCAGGGCCGTCCAAATGTGCTATTATGCCTGAGCTGATGATTTCCGGCACACCAGAGACGGGTTCAACCCAAGCGCTGGAGACGACGATCTCTGCCTCCAAGCTGAAGCTTGGCGGGCTTGCTGTGCTCAAAGCAGGCAAATTGGCCGGGTGGTTGAATCAGGATGAGGCACTAGGCGTCTCCTTTATCCGCAATCGGGTGAATCAGGCAGTGATCCCCTTCTCGTTCCCCGAAGCAGACAGTGAAGATGAAAATAAGGCCACCTTTGAAATCTCCGCCAATGCTACGAAGTTAGATATCCGCATGGAGCAGCAAAAAATCAAGGTTGATGCCACTATAAAGGCCGCAGGGATGATTACCGATACCGAGTTCAAGCTGGATGCCAGTGATCCCGAGCTGATCAAGGAACTGGAACAGGTCATCAAGAAGGAGCTGCTGGGCATCATCTCGCAAGGCTGGAGTGGTGTACATGAATTAAAAGCGGACATCGTTGGCTTTGCCGAAATGTTCCGTCGCAAAAATCCTAAGGAATGGAAGCAGGTTGAGAATCAATGGGAAAACGTGTTTGCTGATATCGAGTTTAAACCCACCGTTCAAATCACTATTGAACGTGTAGGGCTGACCAACCAATCCTACCAGGAATTTGCGGAATAAAGGCTTATGGGGACGGTGTTACAAATATCATATTCTGCTATACTGATAAAAAAGATGATTTAATCTGATAACAATATTTTATTGTTTTGTTATACTAACCATTACTAGAAAAGAAGGCTTAAACCATGAATTTAAAACAATGTACTCCTGTCCTTAGCAAACCGATTAAGGCATCTCTAAAGCCAGCACAGGAGGTCGCGATTATTCTTCTGGGCGGACTGCTTGTGGCTGCCGGGCTCAACCTGTTCCTCATTCCACACAAGCTGTTATCGGGAGGTGTAGCCGGGATCGCCTCCATCATTGGTTATATGACCGGATGGAATATCTCCTTGGTCTATTTCCTAGTGAACTTGCCATTGATCGCCTGGGGATGGAGAGCGGTGGGACGACGTTACATCGCCTTAAGCTGTATTTCCGTCCTCAGTACAACCTGGTTTATGTCCCTCATCCCTCAGGTTCATTTGACGAAGGACCCGATTCTGGCTGCTGTATTCGGCGGGATTATCTCTGCTGCAGGTATCGGCTTCTCCTTGCGGGTCGGAGGTTCAACCGGAGGGCTGGATATTCTCGGATCCATCCTAACGAGGAAATATGATTGGCCAATGGGTAACATCCTCTTCCTGCTGAACGGGATCGTCATTCTGGCGCTGGGCTTCTTCCAAAGCTGGGATCTTGCCCTCTATTCGATGTTATCTACATTCGTAAAAGGCAAGGTCGTGGATATGATCCATATCGGTCATATCAAAGTCACCTGCTTCATCATAACGAAGCAGAAGGAGCAGATGCTTTGCCAGCTACGCAAACTGCATCATGGCATTACATGCATCCACTCGGAAGGTGGCTACCATGAAGAGGAGAATTGTACACTGATGACGGTAACGACTCGCTATGAGCTGGCGGCCGTCCGTAAAGCTGTAGCCGAGGCTGATCCCCATGCTTTTATGAACGTGGTGCAATCCGCCGAAATATATGGCCGATTTGCCAGACCACCCAAGGTATAGCAGTTGGACATTTGGCCTATTTAATCAAAGAAGCTTACGAACCGTTACATGATAAGCTGCGGTTGTAAGCTTCTTTGTTTTAGAATATTTTCTATACTAAGACCCGGCTCCCCGGTATTTGCGCACCCCAAAGTTCCAGGCGGTAAGGCCTATCGCCAGAAAGACGACGCCCACCAAAGGAGTCAGCCAGGCCATCTGCTTCATCTCCTCCCGCTCCAGGAACAATGAAGCTGGATACACACCTACGAAGGCAAATGGCAAAATCCAGGTCAAGAGCACTTGAATAGCGCGGTTATAGATGGTCACCGGATAACGGCCATAGCCTTGCACATTGTACATCAGCGGCAGAATGCCCGTAGGCGCATCCGAGTAAAAGGATAAGGATGTCAGCGTGGTGTAGATGCCGGTATAGATGGCCGTTGCGCTCAAGGTGAACAGCAGCAATGCCGGGATCGTCCACCATTCCAGGCTGAGACCAAGCTGTCCCCCACTGATGATCATAATCACCATTCCGATAATCGAACCAACCAGGGCTGGCGGGTCCACATTCTCAAGAAAGATTTGGAACAAGTTATAGGCCGGACGGGTCATAATTCGGTCCATCTCGCCTTTGACAATATACCTTTCACTGAACCCCCACAAATTAATAAAACAACTGAAGATGCCAAACGGAACCATAAAGAAGCCGTAAACGAACACAACCTCGCTCTCGCTCCACCCCCCCAAGCTGTTGGTATGCATGAAGATGACGAAGATAAAGATCAGGTTCGTCGCCTGAAACAGCAAGTCAGAGATGACCTCCACCCAGAAATCCGCGCGATAGGTCAAGCGGGTCTTCATATAATTCTTCAAATATTCACCGATCAGGCCCAAATAATACATACTCTGCTCAACCTCCTTGCACGAACAGGCGCTTCCGCGAGGCGCGGTACAGCCATATCATCGGAATAAGCAGCAGGAGGAACCACACGACCTGAACGCCCAACACACCCCAGATGGATGCTCCCTGGATCCGCCCCGTAAAAACGGAGCCCGGCAGATACGTAATTGCCTGAAAGGGCAGGAACGTCATGATCCCCGACAGCCAGGAGGGAAACAAGCTAATCGGAATGATCAGTCCGGAGAACAAATCCACAATAACCCGCTTCATACGCATGAAGCCCTCGTTATTTTCCACAAAAAAGGCCATGAGTCCGGTAATCACATTAAGCTGTGAATTGATCAGAAAGCTGAAGAACAGCATGACGAGAAAGCCTGCCCACGCCTCGGGTGCGGTAGGCAATTGTACTGGATACAGCAGCATCGCTACCGCCATTCCGGGAATCATTAACATGATGAATCGAAACATGCCTTCCCCAAGCCCCTGCATCATTTTGACCATAATATAGTTATACGGACGAATGAATTGGATCGCAATGCTGCCATCGCGAATATCGGTAGAAATCTCCCGATCCAGATTGTTGAAATAAAAGGCCCTGGCCATCCAGGAAACGGCCAGATACGTCGTCATCTGCGAAGCCGTAAAGCCCCCAAGTTCCCCGCCGCCCCCGTAAATCGCCTTCCACGTAAAATAGTACACCCCAATATTCAGCGTATAGATGATAATTCCGGAATAATAGTTGATGCGGTAGGCAAGCATCGTTAAGAAACGAATGCGAATAAAATCAAGGTAAGCCCCCATCGTGCTAGACATGAATCACCGCTCCTTCGCGGCTGTCCGCGCGCTCACCGGCTTTGTTCTCGGCGGAGCCCGATTGATAAATGCTGCGCACAATTTCATCGGTATTGGTCTCTATAATTTTGATATCCGTAATATCAGCCTGGCCCACAACTTGACCGAGCACTTCAGATACGCCGATATCGCGAGGAATCCAGACCTTGGCATTCAGATCATTTTCCGCGCTCCAGATCACCGGTTGTTGCCCGGTCCAGGCACGCAATTGATCCAGCTTGGTCACGGTGCCGAACTGGAACAATACTTCCTTGCCCCTGCCCCAGCGGTCCTTGAGCTCATCCAATCCGCCATCATAAATGATTTGCCCATCGTCTAGCATGATGACCCTAGAGCAAAGTGCTTCAATATCCTGTAGATCATGCGTGGTTAGCAGGATCGTCGTTCCATGCTCACGGTTCATATCCTGCAGGAAATCGCGAATTTCCGACTTCACAACAATATCCAGTCCTATCGTTGGCTCGTCCAAAAAGACAATGGACGGATTATGCAATAACGCCGCTACCAGTTCACAACGCATCCGCTGTCCCAAGCTCAGCTTACGTACTGGCCGGCTCAAGAGATCTTGTAGCTGAAGACGCTCCACAAGCTCATCCAGCCTCTTCTTATAGTCAGCCTGTGGTACACGGTAAACCTTGCGCAGCAGCTCAAAAGACTCAATCACGCCGATATCCCACCAAAGCTGGCTGCGCTGACCGAAGACCACGCCGATATGCTGCACAAATTTCTCTCGCTCGGCATAAGGCACAAAGCCGCCCACCGATAGATGACCAGACGTTGGTACAAGAATGCCTGTCAGCATTTTGATCGTCGTGGACTTGCCGGCTCCGTTCTCTCCGATATAGCCGCAAATCTCCCCTTGCGGAATTTGGAAGGAGATATCTTTCACGGCGGCCACTTCGTTGTATTCCCTCTTGAATAAATCGAGAAAGGCCCCCTTGAGGCCCTGGCGATTTTTCTGCACTTTGAATGTTTTGCGCAAATCACGCACTTCTATAGCTGCCATGTTATGCTGTACCTCGTTTCTGCTTCTTTGTTGAAACTGTATATGCTCTGGGAGTAAATACTACACCGCTAAAAATTATATAGTAACCTCCACAAAAGCACCATACCTTGCAAGAAAGTGGCTGGCCTTGGCTGGATCGCTCTCTTAGCTTCGCATGTTACATTCCCGCATTTTCTGGTATCATAGGGACAAGAGAAACATACGAACAGATCACGAACAGACTAAGAGTATAGAGAGGAAATGACTCATGAGCTTTCCATTAACTCAGCGTGTCATCAAGCTGCTTTGCGGCCGGATTTCCTATGAACGGGGCGAAGCTTACTATCGGACGGGCAAGGTTACATTTCTGCGCATCGATCACGGATCCCGGGTGTATGAAGCCACGGTATCCGGGACCGGGCATTACCATGTCTCCCTGCAATTTGATCAACATGGTGATGTCCAGGCAGAATGCAATTGCCCTGCCTTCTATTCCTATAATAACTATTGCAAGCATATTGCCGCCGTCATGATGGGAGTTCACGATATGCAGCAAAACGGTAAAGCTCCGGTACGCGCGTACCCTTCCCTCCTCCACCCGGCACACTCCCATGAGGAGCAGCGCCGAGGCCGGGATATCCCTTCCCGTGATATCTGGATTACCCGTGACATGATGCAGCTCTTTGAGGAAGAGGCTCAGCAGCCGCTGCGGGCAGGCACCCGGTTCGATGCCCGAGCACCGCTGGAAAGTGAATTCACACTGCGCCCCTTTCCCTACGGCTATCGCAAGCATTTATTTGGCCTGGAAATGAAGATTGGCATTAAGCGCCTATATATCGTCAAGAACATCCGCGACTTTCTGGACAAGCTGTCTCGTAAGGAACCTTATAGCTTCTCGAAGCACTTTAATTATGATCCAGCTCGGCATAGCTTTCGGCCACAGGATGAGGCCCTGATCCAGAAAATGGTGGATATTTACCACAATGAGCAAATGTATCAGGAAACCCTCAGTGGTTTTTCCAGGCATAAGGCGCATGGAACAGGTGATCGACTGCTGCCGATTCCGCCTTTTCTTTGGGAAGCCATATTTCCTCTCTTGATGCAGGCTCCCTCGGTACAGCTTGAGCAGGATGGACAATTATGGGGTGGTCTCAAGCTGTCGGATGAGCTATTGCCGCTGAATTTTGATCTGAATCAAAGCAGTGACAACAGCTTTGAGTTTACGGCTCAGGGGCTTGATGACATCACAGTCATGGAAGCCTACGGTGTCATTCTCTATAATGGCCGCTTCATTCGCCAAACTCCCGCACAGGTTCGTCGCTTGGCCGAGATGAAGCATATGCTGGCGACTGCACGCAAGCGGCATATTATGATCTCTTCGGAGCAAATTGAACCTTTTGTAGAGAAGGTGTTGCCGGGTTTGATGAAGCTCGGGAATGTCGATATTGAGGAAACGGTCGCCCGCCGCATGCTCCGCACCAAGCTTATAGCCAAGCTCTATTTGGACAGAATCAAGGACCGGCTCGTGGCCGGCTTGGAATTCCAGTATGGCGACATCGTGTTTAACCCACTCGAAGAGCATGGACCCAAGCGGGGAACAGATTTGATTCTGCTGCGGGATGGAGACAAGGAACGGCAAATTATAGAACTCATGGAATCCGGCTTGTTTACCCGGACAGAAAGCGGTTATTTCCTCGATGATGAGGATGCTGAATATGAGTTCCTCTACCATATCATTCCCGAGCTTGAGAAATTGCTTGATGTTTATGCCACCTCAGCGGTGAAGACAAGAATGATTCATGACCTCAGGCCCCCAAAAATATCTGTCGAGCTTGATGAACGTACGAATTGGCTGGAGTTCCGCTTCAGCATGTCTGATATTGGAGAAGCGGAGATTCGCGGATTATTGCAAGCTTTGGAGGAGAAGCGCCGTTATTATCGGTTGCCCGGCGGAGCCTTTATGCCGCTGGAGAGCGATGAATTTCAGGAAATTATCCATTTCATGAATGAAGTTGGCCTGCGCCCTCAGGATTTCGGTGGTTCGGAATTTCGCGTGCCGCTAGCAAGAGGACTGCACATCAAGGAAGAGGAATTGCAAGGCGATGCTGTACGGCTGGGTAAGTCCTTCCGCGAGCTGCTGCATCATTTGCGGCGTCCCGGGAATCTGGAGTTTGCCGTTCCACCTCAGCTTGCTCCCGTCCTTCGTGATTATCAGGTTTATGGCTTCCAGTGGCTGAAGACGTTGGCCCATTACCGCTTTGGAGGAATCCTGGCCGATGATATGGGTCTGGGCAAAACGCTGCAAAGCATCGCCTTTATCGTCTCTGTACTGCCGGAAATTACCGAATCCGGGCAACCCGCCCTGATCGTTGCGCCCGCATCATTAGTCTATAACTGGCAGAATGAATTGGCCAAGTTTGCACCGCAGGTGAAAGTGGTGATTGCCGATGGCAGCAAAGCCGAACGAGTCCGGACACTGCGCGAGGCCGATTCCGCTGACGTCATTATTACTTCCTACCCGCTTCTGCGCCGGGATGTCGATCAATTTGCCGAATTGTCCTTTCATACGCTGTTTCTCGATGAAGCCCAGAGCTTCAAGAACCATGCTTCGCAAACAGCGCAAGCGGTCAAGAGCCTGCAAGCCCGGCAACGTTTTGCCTTGACCGGGACACCGGTTGAGAACTCTTTGGAGGAATTGTGGTCGATATTCAGCGCCGTATTTCCCGAGCTATTCCCTGGCCGTCAGGCGTTTGCTGAGCTGTCCCGGGACAAGATATCACGACGGATTCGGCCCTTCCTCCTACGTCGCTTAAAGACAGACGTGCTTAAGGAGCTGCCGGAGAAGATTGAATCTCTGCAAGCCAGCGAGTTGCTGCCGGAACAGAAGAAGCTGTACCTGGCTTATCTCGCCAAGCTCCAGCAGGATACGTTAAAGCATCTCGATGCTGACTCGTTTGGGCAAAACCGCATTCGCATCCTGGCCGGATTGACCCGGCTGCGACAGCTTTGTTGCCACCCTTCCCTATTCGTTGACGGTTACGAAGGAGGTTCGGCCAAATTTGATCAACTGTTTGAAATGATCGAGGAATGCCAAAGTGCGGGGAAACGCGTGCTGATTTTTTCACAGTTTACACAGATGCTGGATTTGATCGGGCGCGAGCTGGGATACCGGGGTCTCCCCTTCTTCTATCTTGACGGCAAGACACCTGCGGCTGAGCGCGTCGGACTATGCCAACGCTTCAATGATGGAGAACGCGATTTATTCCTGATTTCGTTAAAGGCTGGAGGAACCGGACTTAACCTCACCGGGGCGGATACGGTGATACTCTATGATCTGTGGTGGAACCCTGCCGTCGAACAGCAGGCCGCAGATCGCGCACACCGGATTGGACAAAAAAATATCGTGCAGGTCATTCGTCTGGTTGCTCAGGGTACCGTGGAAGACAAGATGTATGAGCTGCAACAAAAGAAGAAGAATTTAATTGAGGAAGTGCTGAAGCCGGGACAGGAAGCTTTATCAGCACTTACGGAAGAGGATATTCGGGAAATTTTAATGATCTGATAAATTGACGAAAGTATGTTTTTATTTGATGGGTTCGGGACAATCTAATGTGAGGGGTATACCCGCCATCAATCGCCAGAGGAGGATCATTATGGTACATCATGAAGGGCAAGAGCAGCGGGATGAATCCAAGCTGCGTAATGAATTGGACCAGCAAGGGGACTCGCTTGCCGAGAAGAAGAAAATGCAAAACGGAGTAGATATCGAACCGGAGGCCGATGAATGGATCGCCAAGCCGGTGCCTTTTGCCGATGGCAATACTGACTCCGAGGAATAACTCACGTACGACTTATACAATCCGCAGCTGCCTTTAGCGCCGCTGCGGATTGTTGTTTTTTACAAGTTGTACTGGTTGGTAGCGCCGGGGCCAGAGAATAGGTCAACTATATCTGTCAAACGACGCTGCACGCCCACCTGACCTTATGTGTTTATTTATTGCGGATTAGGTAATCATCTTTTCCCTTTTGATTTTGCGCGAATACACTGGTTCTACAACGTGCTATTAATAATGTCCTAAAGGGGATTTGCGTTTATGAAGACCACCCGGTACCCACGCCATGTCGTCAGCAAGTGGAAGAAAAACGAGGTATTGCTGCAGCATAGAACGTTACGTTCTCTTCTTCCGGATTCGATGGGCTTCAGCCGTGAGCATCTGCTCCGCATGCTGCGGAAATATAAGATGGTTTATGTTAAGCCCGTCAATGGAACTTGGGGGAAAGGCGTCATTCGCGTAGAAATGGACTCGCCCTCTCATGAAGAAAAGAGCTACCATTATCATCTGGATACGACGGCCCGTTCCTGCTCCTCCTTTGACGAGCTTTATACCGCCCTTTGCAAGCGCAAGCTCAAGAAGCGTTACCTAATTCAGCAAGGCATTGATTTGCTCCAATACCAGAACCGGCGCTTTGATCTGAGGGTGATGGTGCAGCGTACTCCGCAAAAAGGCTGGAAGACAACCGGAATCATCGGCAGATTAGCCCATCCCAAGAAAATAGTTACCAATTACCATAATGACGGGAAGCTGATGCCTGTGGAGAAGCTGTTGGCCCCTCACTTGAAGCAGACTTATCTCCCGACTTATCTGGCCTCCCTGGAAAACCTGGGAGAGGAGATCGCTGAGCATTTAAACAGCCGCTTTCCCGGTATTCGCGATCTTGGAGTCGATGTTGCTCTTGATCAAAAGCTTCGTCCATGGATTCTTGAGGTCAATACCTCCCCCGATCCCTATATCTTCCGCAAGCTGAAGGATAAGAGCATGTTTCGCACCGTTATGCAATATGCGCGTGCCAATGGCAAGCTTAAATCGCGATGAGCTAGCAAGCGGAGTGAATCTATTGCCGGAGTACCAAATGAAGTCGGAACAGCCGCCCTATAAGTACGCTGCTAAAGCCAAATTAAAAGGACAGAATCCCGAAAGCGCGGACCGGGTATCCTGTCCTTTTAATTTATTTTAAACTCATAAGCTACATGATTAGTGACTGGTAGACACTCATCAGCTTCGCAGCTGTTTGCTTCCAGCCAAAACGCTTGACCGCATGCTCTCTTGCCTTCGCTGCCATCTGGGCAGCGGCTTCGCGATGCTGCACCAGCTGCCAGATCCAATGAGCATGCTCTTCAGGCTGGTTGTATTCATCAACCAAATATCCGTTCTCCCCATGCCGGATAATTTCACTAATACCGCCAATGTTTGAAGCGATCACTGGCAAGCCGCACGCCATGGCTTCTACGTTGACCAAGCCAAATGCTTCATGTTCCTGCGAAGGACAAGCCAGGCAATCCGCTCCCTGAAATTTGCGATGAATGACCGTATGAGGAACGCCTCCTGTGAACCGAACCGGAACTCCCTTGAGACGCGCCAGCTTGCGCAACTCGCGCATATACCCCGGTCTGCCGCGGCCAACGACAGTCAAGGCAACATCCTTTCCCGCCTTACGTACCAGACTAATCGCCCGAATCAGCACGGGAACTCCCTTGCGCCGGATAACCCGGCCTACAAATAATACATTGAAGCTGGCAGACGGAGCTTTTTGCGTATTCGGCTGAAATCGATCGGTATCCACCCCAAGATGCACGGTAACTATTTTGCTGCTGTGCTGGGGAAATCGCTGTGACAGACGGAGCTTTAATGATTCACTGTTAGCGATAATCACATCGGCTTTAGCCAAACATTGGTTAATTTGATCTGTGGGCCTGACAAATGTTAGTGAATGGAGAAATAAGGATACGGGAATATTAGGAAGTAATCTCTTCAATTTCGCCATGTAATGTGGCCGATTATCCACCTGGATGAGGTCATAATGCCGTCCTCTGACGTAACGCAGCACCGAGGCCATATAAACACGGGGACTGCCCGCGCCCACCCGGATAATCGTCAAGTTGCCCATACGGCTGATGTGAGGCCGATTTCTTGCCCGTCTGCTGATTAGCGTTATGGTATGACCGGAAGACGCCCACTGGCGGGCTATAGCCAGCATGCATATTTCCACCGACCCGTTGCCAGGAACCGGTAACTGCTCGGGTGCCACCATCAGAATATTCATTAGCCCTATGCCCTCCCTTACCCAATGGCCTGTATCTATTCACCATATGCGTCAAAAGGGAAATACGCACCCCTGTTAAAAACCTAACATGATTACCCATAGTATAAAAAAGTATACTATACTACATATTTGTGCGTACTTGTAACCTTGGAACATGTGGTCTACCATGATATAAGACAACCGTATGGATAAATAATAAAAGGAGTGGTAGCTCGTGAGTTCCAAACTGTTTACCCCGTTTACGCTAAAAGAGGTTACTTTCAAAAATCGCATCGTCATGTCTCCGATGTGTCAATATTCAACACCTCAGCAAGACGGGATCGTTGGAGACTGGCATAAAATACATTATGCTACTCGGGCGGTTGGCGGCGTAGGGCTCATTATTATTGAAGCAACCGCTGTATCCCCTGAAGGACGCATCAGCTACAACGATCTTGGCATATGGAGCGATGAGCATGTAGCCGGTCTCAAGGAGGTTGCCGATCTGGTGCATCAGAATGGGTCTAAAATTGGCATTCAGTTGGCCCATGCCGGACGCAAGGCCGAATTGGAGGAAACCATTCTTGCCCCTTCAGCTATTCCATTTCCGGAAAAGAAAACCCCTAAAGCGGTAGACACCCAGGAGATTCAAGGCATTATTTCCGCTTTCCGGGATGCGGCCCGTCGTACACGAGAAGCTGGTTTTGACGTAATTGAAATCCATGCAGCTCACGGCTATCTCGTGAATGAATTTCTGTCGCCTGTCACGAACCGGCGTGAAGATGAATACGGTGGCAGTGCTAGAGCCCGTTATCGTCTGCTTGGTGAAATTATCGAGGCGGTCAAGACGGAATGGTCAGGCCCGCTCCTTGTGCGGATATCGGCGGAGGAATATGATCCACAGGGAAATTCGCTCGAACAATATATTGACTATGCCCGGCGAATGAAGGAACAAGGTGTCGATCTGGTAGATTGCAGTTCAGGCGGCCTGGTCCCGGCACCAATTCAGGCGTACCCGGGATATCAAGTCAATCTGGCTGACCAAATTCGGCGTCAAGCCGATATTGCTACCGGTGCGGTTGGCTTGATCACCAGTCCTGCCCATGCCGAAGAAATTGTGAGCAACAATCGGGCCGATCTTGTTTTCCTGGGACGTGAGTTACTCCGCAACCCTTACTGGGCTTATGAAGCAGCTAAAGAGCTGCGCACTACGCTGGATCGCCCCGCACCTTACGAACGGGCTTAATTCAATTCATGTCATGAATTTTTAGCCTGATTGCCAAATAGCCCCTGCTCGCCAAACCCGCGAGCACGGGGCTTGTTGTTTTCTATACGATGAAAGATAAGCTTGGCTTTGCTTCTGTGCAGCTATATAATTTGGAGAGTGAATTTGGCGAGAGGAGTTGGTATGCATGAATCATCTTCGCATTCTAATTATGACTGCCGTTGAGGCAGAACGCGCTGCTGTGATGCGTGGACTCGACAGCTATAAGAATGCCGAAGTACGAATCGCCGGAGTTGGACCAGCAGCGGCAGCAGCTTCCACCGCGACGGTGCTGACTCTGGCTGGCGTGACCGGCGGCTTGCTGTCCATCCCCACAGAGGACCGACCCGTGGCGAAGAGCTTTGATCTCGTCATTAGCGCCGGGATTGGGGGCGGCTTTGCGGATATCGCGCCCATCGGTTCATTGGTCGTGGCCAGTGACATCATCGCTGCTGATCTGGGAGCGGAGACGCCTGAGGGTTATGTCAGCGTAGATAAACTGGGCTTTGGGGCTTCGCATATTTCAACAGAGCAGAAGCTCTCCCGGCGCTGGACTCAGGCTTTGCAAGCCGCAGGCTTAGCCGCAAGCCATGCCCCGGTGCTAACGCTCTCGACCGTTACCGGAACGGCGGCAACTGCGCGCGATCTCGCTTTACGTTATCCCGGAGTTGGCGCGGAAGCGATGGAGGGCTACGGCGTTGCAGAAGCTGCTAGGCAATTTAACTTGCCTTCGCTTGAGCTTCGCGCCATCTCCAATACGGTTGGCCCCCGTGAGCGGGAATCCTGGAAGATCGGGGAAGCCTTGCAGGCTTTGGAACAAGCCTGCACTATATTAACGGAGGTGCTGTCATCATGAAAATTGCTTTTTCCCCTTGCCCCAACGATACCTTTGTATTCCATGCCTGGGCTCATGGATTGATTCCCGGTGCTCCCGAATTAGAAGTCACTTATGCCGACATCGATATTACCAACGGGCTAGCTGCTTCCGGAGAAGGCCCCGAGGTACTGAAAATATCCTACGCCGCCCTGCCCTGGGTGCTGGATGAATATGCACTGCTCCCATGTGGAGGTGCCCTTGGCCGCGGCTGTGGCCCCTTGGTGCTAACCAAAGGTTCTGCAACCGATGCTGTCGATGCGGCAGCGTTGTCGGGTCGCCGAGTTGCCGTTCCAAGTGAACGTTCAACCGCTTATTTGCTGTTTCGGCTATGGGCCGCGAAGCATATTCCGGGTGGCGTAGGCGAAATTATCGTGATGCCGTTTGATAAAATAATGCCTGCTGTACAGCGCGGAGACATTGATGCCGGGTTAGTCATTCATGAAGCCCGCTTTACCTATCCCTCCTACGGCCTGGACCTGCTGCAGGATCTTGGCAGTTGGTGGGAAAAAGATACTGGGCTGCCCATACCGCTTGGCGCCATCATCGCCCGACGCTCAATGGAGTTGCAGCAACTTGCCCGTTGGACAAGAGAATCCCTGGAATATGCCTGGGCACACCCGGAGGCTTCTGCTGAATATATAATGAACCATGCTCAGGAGATGTCGCCGGATGTGACCCAAGCTCATATCGACCTCTACGTCAACAAATACACAGCGAATTTAGGCGAAGATGGATATGCCGCAGTCACCGCCCTGCTGGAACGTGCAGCCGCCGAAGGACTGGTGCCCAAGATCGATCCGCTCAAGCTAAAGGGGGACTGGGGCTGACAGGGGTAGTAATCTATACTTGCCTAATTACATCAAAAAAGCAGCTACACCCTGCTAATCGGTATCCTTCATCCCGGAGCTTCTTTCCCTTGGGATGAGAGATACCGTTTTTTGGGGAGTAACTGCTTCATGTATTCCTGGGAGCGGCGTGGGGCTCAGGCTCCACCGCCAAAACGTTTGCGATAACCGCATTTTCGGCACAGTTCCTCTACCGCCTCACGCCGGGAGAAGCCCTCATACAGTCGGTTGGCCCGCTCTCCTTCAATAATCTCGGAGAACGGAGTCTGGTTGATATTACCGAGATTAATCACGCCTTCCCCATCCAGGCAGCATGGAATTACCGTGCCATCCACGAGAATCCCCGCCTGATTACGCAAGCCGTGGCAAAAGCCCTTGCCATCATCCTCTTCAGCTCTCAAATCTGGCCAAGCGAACTCGTAATCCTGATTTAAATAGACCTGTTCAGCCAGCTTAATCCCTCCGCCGGGAACGATCTTCTCTTCAATATGGTAATCAAGCCCGAACTCTCGCTCAATCAGCTCGAGGGTCGCCCGATTTCGGTTGTGCTGCAGATTAGTTTCATTGTTTTGGGTAAGATTCCACAGCCGGAAGGATACCAGCAGCTCTGACGTAGCCAGCGCTTCCCGCACAAAGGACAAAATATGGCTGACATATCCCTCGCGGTCCGTCGAACCTTCATGTCCGTCAAAGCTGTGCAAGGAGAAATTGATCTGCCGGAGCGCCGGCTTCCCGAGCAGCTTATGCCGCACCTTCGGCAGCAAGGTGCCGTTCGTTGTAATGTTCACGTGAAATCCTTTTTCATAGCTGATATCAAGCAGTTGATCAATCTTCGGATGAAGCAATGGCTCTCCTTTGACATGGAAATAGATATAATCCGTATGCGGTTTGATATCATCAAGAATTTTCCGAAAATCGTCAACTTGTATAAATTGAGATTTACGTTGGGTAGGCGGACAAAAGCTGCATGCAAGATTACAAATGCTGGTTGTTTCGATGTAAAATTTTTTGAATTTTTTCATAAGAACCTGCTTTGTTCAGTTATAGTTATATCCTCTATTCTATCTCAAATTGCCTGGAAACCCTAGCGCTAAAATATCACTGTCGCTTATACCGCCGTGCCGCTAGATCAGCCAATATATGTCTGCCATAACTGTACTTCGCTAAGGTATTGCCTGTGCGGTGATTCTGATATTCTCGATGATGATTGGTGTTCCTGCCAACAAAGCGTCCTGGGATAAATCCAGAGTTAGTGAATCCGGCTGCAAAGTGAACAATCTGCCCTCTTGCATCATGCCATTGATATATAGATTGGTATAGGCATCAGGGCCAATTCCGTCAAAGCTTGCCGGATTATTTCCATTATCATTGGTGAATTCATTAGCTGCAATCTCCACGGGTCCGCCGCCGATCGCTGCGGGTGGAGTATAGAAATATCGGAACGCAGTAGGTGTGACTACAATAGCTCCACCCGGAGGCCCTACCGCCCCCGTCGCCCCGGTGACTCCCGGCGCGCCCTGCGGCCCCGCTGCTCCCGTCGCCCCGGTGACCCCCGGCGCGCCCTGCGGCCCCGCTGCTCCCGTCGCCCCGGTGACCCCCGGCGCGCCCTGCGGCCCTGCGGCTCCCGTCGCCCCGGTGACCCCCGGCGCACCCTGCGGCCCTGCTGCTCCTGTCGCCCCGGTCACTCCCGGCGCGCCCTGCGGCCCTGCTGCTCCTGTCGCCCCGGTCACTCCCGGCGCCCCTTGCGGCCCTGCTGCTCCCGTCGCCCCGGTGACCCCCGGCGCGCCCTGCGGCCCCGCTGCTCCCGTCGCCCCGGTGACCCCCGGCCCCGGAGTCAGGGGATCGCAACGCAACTCCCCAAGCTTTGGCGGTCTCCCGGTTCCGCTAGAGCGTTTTTGACATGTTGCTCCCTTGCGTTCCGGCGCCTTTTTCCACCGTTTTGAATCGCAACGCCGAATCTTTCTTTTAATAGGTGAAGCCTTTCTGCCCTTTACCTGCTTGCTATGGCGCCTTTCAACTTTGACAATCACGCATCTCATGGTGCGCTTTGCAGTTGCCATCCCTCTACCTCCCGCTGAGATTTTACTCAAGCTTCACTCGCTTCCATATCATATGTTGGCTTGCTTGGCAGCGAGATAGACGAATATCCCCCAGTCCAAAACGCAAAAAATCCATGATGTACAGGGGAAGTGCGCCGTTTCTATTAATGAGGTTGTTTCATTATATGATTATGTATCGAATCTTTCGGTACCATCAGAGATTAGGAGGTGAACTTCATGCCTGTAGTTAAACCTGTATTTAATGCCGTAGCTTCTGCTCCTGTAGCTTCCGGAGGTGAAGTGACCACAACGGTTACGCCGACAGTTACCCGTTATTTCGCGACCCTGACAGCCGATATGATCGGTGCAACGGACACCACAATTCCTGCCAGCAGCTTTGTTGATGATGCAGATGGCCAGGTGACAGATTTGCCTGCACTTACCGGCAGCGACTACTTCAATGTTTATATTAACGGCGTTATTCAACAAGCTTCATTATCTACCCTGTCAACCGCCAGCCTTGTGCTGGATACTACTGATTTGTTTGCCGGCATTCCTGTCCAGTTGGAAATTGGCAACTTTGGAGATGTATCTTCAGCAATTACAACTCCTCAGACTATTTCGGCGCCAACCATTACCATCTTCACTTAAAAGCAATTGACGAACCTCTTTCTATCTTTTACAATTGTTGCAGTGCATAGGCGATGGAGTTCGCCACAACCGCTTGGATAAGCTGATGACTCCTACCAGTTCATACTGGTAGGAGTCTGTCTATTTTAAGAGGAGGATAAGAGCAATGAATGTGCTGGCATTAATGATTGGCGGATTTCTGGGCACCATACTCCGCTACACCTTGGGTCAATGGATACCGGCTATCAACAGCTTCCCTTTGTCTACCCTGCTGATTAATTGGTTTGGTTGCCTGTTCCTGGGCTGGTTCTTCACTACCGCCAACCCCAAGAAAATGCGGCAAGATGTATATATTGGCATGGGTACAGGATTTACGGGGGCATTCACCACGTTCTCAACCTTTGCAGCCCAGACTGTAGATGCCTTACATACAGGTCATTTGCTTGCTGCCGGCCTTTACACCGTAAGCAGCATAACAGGAGGCTTGGCAATGATCCGGCTGGGGATATGGTTAGGGCATCGAACAGTACAGGGCCCACGAACGGGGGAATCCGTATGATTGTTCTTGTTGGATTTGGAGGCATCCTGGGTACTTTATTGCGTTTTTATCTGGGGAGATGGGTGGCCATCCGTACTGCCAGGAGAGGGTCGTGGTTTCCATGGGGAACCTGGATTATCAATATCAGCGGCTCCTTACTGCTGGGGATATTAACCTCCCTTCACTTCCATGGCACAATACCGGACTGGAGCTGGCTTATACTGTGCACCGGGTTTTGCGGCGCATATACCACCTTTTCCACCTTCGGGTATGAAACGGTTTCTCTCATTGAAGGCGGCCATGTTGCACAGGCAACCCTCTACGTTTTGTCCTCCCTGGGGCTCGGGCTTGTTGCCGCCTGGTCAGGCATGCAGCTCTTTTAGCGCCCCCGGCAAAAGCCCGCTTTGCAAACCAATGTCACGGCAACTGCATACGTTAGAAGTAAATCCGCGATATTCGAGAAAAGGTGATAGCATTTGGCCAGTTTTCGTAAAGCTTATTTGCTAAAAAAACGCATTGCCGGAAGCATTCTAAAACAAAAAGGGATACATGGAGTAGGCGTAGGCCTACGCGATCCCAAGCACCCCAAGAAAGGCGCTGCCATTATCGTATATGCCGACGCGATGGCTGCCACAGGTCGTATCCAAAAGAATAAGAAGAAGCGGCGGCCCTCAGTGCCGAGATACTTGAAATCACGTTCAGGTGTCCCCTTCCGCATCGTTCGCTCTCCTCGATTTTGCAAAAAGGGGGCAAGCGGCGGCTCCTTCGCTCGCCGAATTCGTCCCGTTGTAGCCGGATACAGTGTAGGTACCTCCGAAGCCTCCGGCACGGCGGGTCTGATCGTAAGCAGCGATGCCAGCGGGCAAAGCCGCTTGATCCTTAGCAACAATCACGTGCTGGTGGACAACAACACCCAACGCTACTCGCCTACGCTTCAACCTGGAGGCGCTGACGGTGGTAAGGCTGTTCGCGATCAGATCGGTAAGCTTGACCGCTTCGTCCGGCTTAGCAAACGTAAAGTCAATTATCTGGATGCCGCTACATCCAAGCCACTGCGCCGTTCATTGCTCAAACCCGCATACGCTGTCTATGGCACCGTACCCGGTTACGTATCACGCTACAAAGTTGGGGATCGCTTCAAAAAGGTTGGTCGCACCACAGGGGCAGTCACAGGTACGGTAGAATCTATTCATACCGATGTGCAAGTGGACTATGGTGATTATGGCAACCTGGGGACCATTACCTTTAAGGATCAGAGCATTATACGAGGCAGACGACCTGTCTCCCTGGATGGGGACTCGGGTTCGGTATGGCTGACGCAAAAGGGCAACTATGCCGCAGCAGTTAACTTTGCCGGCTCGGATAACGGAATATTGTCCATCGCCTATCCAGTCGATTGGTTCATGCGGGTTTTTGGCACTCGGGTAGCCAAGCCGGGAACGCACAGAGTCCGGCGTGGGGCAACTGGCAAATATGCCTGCATTCGCCCGCTCACTCCCAAGCTGCTTAATCGGTTGCGACCTACTAAAGCCCTCCCCCACAAAACCATCCGCAGCCGTCCATAAAAGCTGATTCTCGCATCTATATCGCCCGATTTCTCGCTGGGTGAACGGCCCCTCATTGTTGAACATATCTACAATGAGGGGCTCGCTCAATGGATCTCCTTTGCATCCCGGGGCAAATTTCGGATATGCTCTAGGTATTTTGTCATTTGGATGTCATCTGCTTCATGGTAGCTGTACCTTAAATCCCTGGCTACTTCGTTGGCAAGCAGCCTGAACAATGCACAGGCCGCAAAGACGGACACCCACATCTTCTCATAATTGCTGTCCGAATAGGTCTGTTCATACATTCTCCAATAGGATTCTGGCAAGTACGTTTTCATATATTTTCCCATTTTCCCAATCGAGACACTATAATTTTGTTCTGATCCCACCCACCATGACACCATCTCATTCAGTCGCGGTCTGATCACGCCTTCAAACATCTGTTTTGCGTAAGGCAATTCATCACGCCAGATCCCTTTGGCTACATTTTGCAGACACCACCAGAAATCATTGCAACAGCTGGCATAGAGCGGCTCCGAAGGCTTCTTGACTTGATAATCCCGATCTGTTGGAGCCGCAATGCTTGGCAGGCAGCCGTCCTTGTCCAACAGAGGAATGGTAAGTAAATCACTACCATATCTCTCCAGCATGGCTTCTTTCGTTTCAATCTTAAGATCGATTCGATTACCATCTGTGAACAACATTAAATACATATAAGATTGTTGGATGTCTAGAGCCCTGCCGCTTTCCAGATCATTCTTGTCAGGCTCTTGCATCATGATACGATCACCGAACACATCAATCCATCCTGTCTGTTGCATGAAGGAAGTGACTTCCTTCACGACATACACTATATCGTAATCCTGAAATATGTCCTTGGGTACATTCGGATTGGTACGTGATCCATTCATATACACAGCACGAATTTGCTCGTCCTTTCTGGCAACATCCAAAATCAAAGCCATCATATCCTCTTCTGCTCTCATGGGGGGAGCCTCCTTCATTTTCCGATCAGACCGGCCGTATATTCAATAACTTTGTACTTAAGCATCTGACTGACTTTCATAAGAACAAACAAACTCCCCAGGAACCATTCCCAGGGAGTCTTATCCATCATCCTATTCCATAAAATCCTTGAGCCGCTTGCTGCGGCTAGGGTGTCTCAGCTTGCGCAGTGCTTTGGCTTCAATCTGGCGAATCCGTTCCCGGGTTACGCCAAATTCCTTACCGACCTCTTCCAGGGTGCGCGTACGCCCGTCATCCATACCGAAGCGAAGACGCAGCACATTCTCCTCACGCTCAGTCAGCGTATCGAGGACCTCTTCAAGCTGCTCCTTCAGCAACTCGTAAGCTGCCGCTTCCGCAGGTGCCGGGGCATCGTGATCTTCAATGAAATCGCCCAGGTTAGAGTCGTTCTCTTCCCCGATCGGGGTTTCCAGCGAAACCGGTTCTTGGGCAATCTTCATGATCTCTCGTACTTTTTCCGGGGTCAAATCCATCTCTTTGGCAATTTCCTCGGGCGTAGGCTCGCGTCCAATTTCCTGAAGCAACTGTCTGGAAATGCGAATCAATTTGTTAATTGTCTCAACCATATGAACAGGGATACGAATTGTTCTTGCCTGATCGGCAATGGCACGTGTAATCGCCTGACGAATCCACCACGTTGCATACGTACTGAATTTGAAGCCCTTCGAGTAATCAAATTTCTCTACAGCCTTAATCAGTCCCATATTGCCTTCCTGAATCAAATCCAGAAATACCATACCACGTCCAACGTATCGCCGGGCGATGCTCACAACCAGCCGCAAATTTGCCTCAGCAAGACGGCGTTTGGCTTCTTCGTCTCCGTTCTCGATCCGTCTGGCCAGATCGATTTCCTCCTCAGCGGACAATAGAGGCACCCGCCCAATCTCCTTTAGATACATCCGTACCGGATCATCAATCTTTATCCCTGGCGGCAACGTCAAATCATCGGTATACTCCGCTTCATTATGCTTCAAGTCCTCTGCCATCTTTCAGACCCCCCACCCTAAAAAATGAAAACTATAAAAAATGCTTTTTTATCTCTAAGACCTGTCTATACATTTGACAAATCATTGATATTATGCTATTATTGAGAAGATTATTGCTACATTATGTGAGTGGCTATCCGTCATTGTACCACAGGACAGGTTATAATACAAGGTTTTGAACCATGAATTCATAATGAGACGCTGACCCTTGAGGATCAGCGTTTTTTTGTCCTCTTATTCTTTTGTATTCTACATTGATCAGGCTTGATCCTCCCAAGCTCGCCGTAAAGCAGCCTGGAAAATTTCGACAGGTTGCGCACCGGACACCGCGAATTTGCCCTTGATTACCACAAAAGGCACCCCACGAATCCCCAGCTTCCTGGCTTCGCTCTCATCTTCACGGACAGCCTCGGCGTAGTCATCCTGTTCCAGCATCGCTTTAACCATATGGCCGGCCAACCCCGTTTCCTCGGCTAAATTCTGCAATACCCCATGGTCACCGATATGTAGTGAATCTGTAAAATAAGCGCGAAATAATCGTTCGCTCATTTCCTTGGCTTTGCCATGCTCGGCCGCATAATGCATCAAACGGTGAGCGTCAAATGTATTGGTGGGAATCATCGTATCGAAATGATAACTTAACCCTTCCGCCTTGGCCTGCTGGGCCACATTTTGATTGGATTCCTGGGCCTGCTGCAGGCTTAGTCCGTACTTGACGGCCAGCAGCTCATAAATACTTGATTCCGAGTCTCGCGGAGCTCCCGGATCCAGTTCGAAGCTGCGATAATTAACCTCTACCTCATCACGATGCTCAAATGCATCCAGGGCTTTCTCCAAACGGCGCTTGCCGATGTAGCAAAACGGGCAAGCAAAGTCCGACCAAATCTCAATCCTCATCGTTCATTCCTCCTAAACCATGAGCCCACAAACTAAAGACTCAAATTCCATAATAACCCTTCCTTTTCCTTGAAGCAACATCCCCTTCATATATCTCTTTATCATTACCCCTACCCCATAGCTTCAACCATGCCGGAGAGTACCGTACTTCCACATCATATGGCATTCCGGAACAATTATGCGCTGCAAAGCAAGCTTAAATGTGACTTGAATTCGTGGACAAGCTATAATGATAATGGATCAATTCAATCTAACAAGAGGTGAATGGGATGAAGATAACGTATTTGGGACACTCCTGCGTCCATGTGGATACCGGCAATTTCCAACTGATTATCGATCCGTTCCTTACGGGCAACCCCGTAGCCGGAGCCGCGGCGAAGGACATTAAAGCAGATTTTGTCCTGCTTACCCATGGGCACTCCGATCATGTCGGAGATGCCGAAAGCATCGCAAGACGGAACAATGCTCCTATTCTTGCCATCGTCGAGTTGGCGGATTATTTGGCCGCCTCTGGTCTGGAGACGGTGGGTATGAACCTGGGCGGTTCACGCGAGTTCCCATTCGGAAAAATCAAATGGGTGCCTGCCCTGCATAGCACCTCTATCCATCAAGACGGAGTTAATTTGTATCTGGGGGTTGCTGCCGGTATTGTGCTTGAAATTGATGAATTGGTCCTGTATCATGCCGGAGATACGGCTTTATTCAGTGACATGAAGCTGGTCGGGATGCGTCGCCCGGTAGATTTAGCATTTCTGCCTATCGGCGATCACTTTACCATGGGACCAGAGGATGCATTAACGGCAGCCGAATGGATCGGAGCCAAGCATGTCGTTCCTGTGCATTACGACACCTTTGATGCCATT
Source organism: Paenibacillus sanguinis 2301083 = DSM 16941 (assembly GCF_000374825.1). Classification (GTDB taxonomy): domain Bacteria; phylum Bacillota; class Bacilli; order Paenibacillales; family Paenibacillaceae; genus Fontibacillus; species Fontibacillus sanguinis. The sequence continues at coordinate 130,373 of NZ_KB895383.1, read as the reverse complement.
ACCCAAGACAGCAGCCAATTCAAAGACAAGCTATATCATATCGGTATTCAGGGCCATGCTTTGAAGCCAGGTGAGCAATTAGACACCGAAACCTGGACTTAACAGGCAGATGAACGAAGTAATCATTGAAAGCCACAAGCCTCCAGGCCTAATCTGATGAATTCAGATTGAGCCGGAGGCTTGGTTGCCTGATAGAATGAAATATCAGTCGGCCAATTCCTTCCCTTTCGTCTCCACACCGAGGAAGAAGACTGCTATCGCACCTACCAGCACGGTAATAAAGAACATCCAGAAAATACTACCAATCGCCACTTGTCGAGCAACGAGCAAGCCGACCAGATAAGGCGCGATGATGCCCCCGATACGGCCAAAGGAAGCCGCAAGTCCAACCCCTGTGGACCGAACCTTTGTCGGGTATAATTCTGGTGTGTAGGCGTACATGCCACCCCAAGCGCCCAAATTAAAGAAGGACAGGCAGATGCCTGAAGCCAGCAGCATCCCTTCGGTAGCAGCATTTCCAAACCACGCGGCGCTTGCCGCCGTAAGCAACAGGTAGAGCACTAGCACAAACTTTCGGCCAAATTTCTCAATAAAATAAGCGGCTGTGAAATAGCCGGGCAATTGGGCAAGTGTCATAATCAGCACATACCCGAAGCTCTTTACCAAGCTGAACCCTTTAAGGACCATCACGGAAGGCAACCACAAAAACATGCCGTAATAGGAAAAGACCACGGTGAACCAGAGAATCCACAACATGATCGTAGAGCGGCGATACGGGCCTGTCCAGACGGAACGGAAGCGATCCAGAAAGGATAAGCCTCTCCCTTCGCTCGTGGCGGCTTGTTTCTTGAAGCGTGGTGGATCTTGTATCGACTTGCGCAAGTACAAGGCATAGAGTGCCGGGGTGGCACCAATCAGGAAAGCGGCCTGCCAGCCGTAATTCGGGATGACAAAATAAGAAATCAATGCGGAAGCGATCCAACCCGCAGCCCAGAAGCTCTCCAGCAAGACAACGGCTCTGCCGCGCTCCTTGGCCGGTACGGATTCGGACACCAGTGTCGATGCTACTGGCAGTTCTCCCCCCAAGCCGAAGCCGGCAATAAAACGGAGTATGCACAAAACGGCAAAGCTCGTGGCCGCAGCCGATAATCCGCTGGCGATGGAGAAGATCAGCAGTGTCCAGAGCAGGACGGATTTTCTTCCATACTTATCGGCCATATATCCCGCAATCGCAGCCCCGAAGGCCATTCCGAGCGAATTGACGGCTGTAAAGAAGCCGGTTTGTTCTGGAGTCAAGCTCCACTCCACTGCCAAGGCAGCGGCGATAAATGAAATGATGCCGACATCCATGGCATCGAACATCCAGCTTAGTCCAGCGCTGAAGAGCAGCTTGCGCTGCTTGGGAGCAGGAGCTGTGATGCTGTTAGTTTCATTGGCTTTCAAGTAAAATTCCTCCCGGAAATGCGATTTTCTTTTTATCTTATCAAGCCTTGTGCTCTTTATTCGTCATCATGCGCTGTCTGATGATAAAGACGATGCCAAGCACTAGCAGAAATAGGACGTAGGACAAGACCAGTTCACTCAAATTGACGCCCGGAAATACGATGGGCGCACTGATCAAGCCAAACAACCAAATGCTCGATAGATTGCCGACCATATTGGACCATGCATAGGACCTCAGCTTGAGGTTTGAGATCGCCGACATGAAGGAAATAATATTATTGGGCACAATTGGAATCGTGCGCAGGAAGATAACAGCCCAAACACCGTAGCGGTCCAGCCCCTTTTGCCATTTTTCGTATTTCCTCAGCTTGTTCATCCATTTACGGTTAAACCAATCGGTGAACCAGTATCTGCACAATAAATAAACGATCAAGCCAGCCAAGGTTCCCGCTATCCAACTGGCAAGCAGCCCCTCCACAATGCCCAGCAAGGAAATATGCAGCAGCACCAGTGTAGCGAATGGAAAGAAGCCGAACAGGCCCTGAATGACCGCGAGCGGGATCGTTAATAACAGAACAGAATAACCGTCCAGGGAAGTTGCAGTCAAAAACCAGTCCGTGATTTGTCCAATCCATTCACTCAAATTGTCCGTTCTCCATTCGCTTAAGATCTATTGCCAACCCGCTTGCCTAAAATTACAAGATCCCTTTCTACCCCGTCCAAACTTGCTACTTGCGGAAGATTCCCCCATCGCTCAAAGCCATGCTTGAGCAACAAGCCGAGGCTGGGTTCATTATGAGCGAACACAAATCCAAGCAGCGTCTTCACTCCTAGCCTTGGACAAGATTCAAAGACCCGGTTCAGCAAAATACTGCCAAGCCCCTGGCCACGCCAGGCTTCGCTGATATAAATGCTTATCTCCACAGTAGCCGCATAAGCCGGCCGGCCATAAAAGGATTGAAGGCTAAGCCAGGCAATGACCTTGCCTTCATAACGCATGACCCACAATGGACGTGAATCCGGGGAGTGCTCGGCAAACCACTCCAATCTGTCATTCACCGTGATTGGCTCCAAGTCTGCGGTGACACTTCGGCTGGCAATCGTTTCGTTGTAAATATCTACAATAGCCGTCAAATCCTTTAAGCTCGCATCTTCAATCGTGTAATCAAAATCAATTCTTATCATTTATGACCTGACCCTTCATGTTAACAGAGTATACATATTCACACTTATCTTAATCCCTACGATAGTTCATGGCGAATCTGCACGTAATGCTCGACGGTTGGGAAAGGATGATAGAAATGATGCAGCAGTGCCTTCCATTCCTGATACTCTGGAGACTGCCGAAAGCCAATCTCATGTGCGGCAATCGACTCCCAGTGGACTAACAGCATATATTTGTTCTCAACCTCCACGCATTTATGCAATTCGTGGCGAATATAACCGCTCATGCCGCTAATAATCTTTGAAGCCTGACGGAAGCTGCTTTCAAATTCATTGATCATACCGGGCTTTACCTGCAACTGGGCGACCTCAAGAATCAATCGTCTTCTCCCCTTTCTGTTCAACTGATTATAGCATGGACCTCAGGCTTTATGAATGCAAAAACTAGCGCAACCAACGTATAAAAAAAGCGTGGCCGAGGGGAAATTGCTTTTCCTTCAGCCTACGCTTTTCTATTTGCATAGCTATCCACCCAGCACAACGCGGTCATCAGCGAGCTTCCGACCACTGATGCGCTCAAACTCGCCAAGCAGCTGCTCCATGGTCAGGTCGCGCTTGCGAGTTGCATCTACGTCCAGAATGATGCGTCCGCCATCCATCATGATCAGGCGATTGCCAAGGCGAATGGCCTGCTCCATGTTATGAGTGACCATCAGCGTCGTCAGATGCAATTCATTGACAATATTCTGCGTCAGCTTGGTCACTAGCTCTGCTCTAGCCGGGTCCAATGCTGCCGTATGCTCGTCAAGCAGCAGGATCTGCGGCTCCGTAAACGTAGCCATCAGCAAGCTAAGCGCTTGACGCTCTCCGCCGGACAAGCTGCCGACCTTGGCGCGCAGTCTGTTCTCCAATCCAATGCCAAGCCTGCCGAGCTCTTCCTTGAATTGACCCCGACGCCTGGAGGAAACACCGAAGCGCAGCGAACGCCGCTTGCCCCGAGAATAAGCCATCGCCAAGTTCTCTTCTATTGTCATATGCGGAGCGGTTCCGGCCATCGGATCCTGGAATACACGGCCGATCCAGCGGCTGCGCTGATGCTCCGGCAAATAGCCGATATCCTCGCCTCCGATCCGAACCTCTCCGGCGTCAGGTTTAATCACGCCGGAGATCATGTTCATCAGCGTCGACTTGCCAGCCCCATTACTCCCGATGACCGTAACAAAATCGCCAGGCGCCAGATGTAAGCTTACATTAATCAAAGCAATCTTCTCATCCGGTGTCCCCGGATGAAACAGCTTGGATACGCGGGATAGCTGTAGCATTACAATCCACCTCCCACGGTTTGCCGCTCGGCAGCAATCTGAGCAAGCTCATCGGCGCGTCGCTGGGCCTGCTTCTTCTGCTTCCATGAACGCTGTACAGTAGGAAGCACCAATGCGATGATCACAATGACCGCTGTAATGAGCTTCAGATCGGTTTGCTCCAACCATTCCACACGCAAGGCCATCGCTACCACCAGCCGATACACAATGGAGCCCAGCACGGCGGCTAGCGTAGCCCAAAATACTGTGCGCGCCCCAAAGATGGCCTCCCCTATAATGACTGAGGCCAGTCCTATGACGATCATGCCGATCCCCGAGGAGATATCCGCAAAGCCAGACTGCTGTGCAATTAAGGCTCCAGACAAGGCGACAAGCCCGTTGGAGAGGCTGAGCCCGATAATAATGGTAACGTCAGTGTTCGCCCCGAAGCTGCGAATCATACGCTTGTTATCGCCTGTGGCCCGTAAAGCGAGCCCCCACTCCGTGCGGAAGAACAGATCGAGCAGCAGCTTGATGGCGATAACGACAAAGGGCATAAACCATAATGGGGATAGCGAGCTAAACAAAGTCGTCTCTCCCAGCAAGGCAACGTTCGGCTTGCCCATAATACGCATATTGATGGAATACAAAGCGATCATCATCAATATCCCGGAGAGCAAGCCGTTTATGCGTCCCTTGGTATGAATAATTCCGGTGATGCTTCCCGCTACCAGCCCGCCGCAGAAAGCAGCAGCCGTAGCCATCCACGGGGAGAAGCCGCCCGTAATCATCACAGCGGCAATTGCTCCACCGGTTGTAAAGCTGCCGTCTACCGTCAGATCCGGGAAATCCAGAATCCGAAACGTAATGTAGACGCCAAGCGCCATCAGCGCATAAAGCAGGCCGGATTCCAAAGCTCCGAGCAGCGAGTTTATCATGATAGTTCCTCCTCCAGATGTGGAGATTTTCTGTCTATTCGAGCACGTTGTTTTCCTTATCGATCACTTCGTCCCTCATGGCGTCAGTCACCTCTATGCCTTGCTCCGCAGCCGCTTTGAGGTTCAAAATCAGATCCAGCTTATCAGGTACTGTCACCTTCAAATCGCCAACCTGTTTGCCATTTTTCAAGACCTCTACAGCCATTTCTCCGACTTGATAGCCATGATCGTAATATTTGAAGCCCACAGTAGCAAATGCACCGTGCTCTACGGTATCGCGATCGCTGGAGAAAAACGGCAAATCATTGTTATTCGCAACCTGAATGATGGTGCTGACTGCTTCAACTACGGTATTATCCAGCGTGATGTATAGCGCATCTACGCGTCCTACCAATGACTCAGCCGCTTGCTTCACTTCTGACGTATTGGTTACTGAGGCCTTGACCAGCTTGATGCCATGGGCTTCTAACGCTTTCTCCGCATGGCTGGCCATGATTACAGCATTAGGCTCCCCTTGATTCAACACCAAGCCTACCGATTTTACCTCTGTAAAGTGGGTTGCAATAAAATTCATGAGCTTGGTAATGGCTTCAGGATTCGTATCGGAGGCACCGGAAATATTGCCGCCTGGCCGATCCAGATTATCAACCAGCTTCGCATCGAGCGGGTCGGTAACAGCCGCGAACAAAATTGGCGAGTTCTTGACCTGTTGGGCAACAGCTTGCGCCGGGGGCGTTGCAATAGCAAGCACCAGATCATAAGGCTCGCCAGCAATCTTCTGAGCAATAGTCGTATTGTTTGTCGTATCTCCCTGTGCATTGTTGTAATCAAGCTTCAGGTTCTCGCCTTCGACAATGCCTGCGTCCTTCAAGGCCGCTAGGAAGCCTTCACGAGTCGCATCCAATGAAGGGTGCTCAACGATTTGCGATATGGCGATCTTATAGGAACCCTTGGCCGCATTCGCCTCTTCCCCAGATTCTTCACTTTGCGCCTGCCCGGTAGTTCCAGTGTTGGCGCCTCCGGAATTGGCATTATTGCTGCCGCAGCCTGCAATACTTAATATCATTAATGATAATAGTACAAGCCATCCCCATTTTTTCTTCATCCCTATTCCCCTTCTCTCTTCATAAAATAGTGATCCCCGCATAGTCTGGGCTGTAAAGCACGATCCGATTAACGCTTTCATAGATAAAAGTAATAAAGCGTTCACGGACACGTATACAACTTGTGCGGACGGGAAGTATTATTCCTATATTAAATGGTGGTCAATTATCCGTCAACAACAAAAGAAACCCGCTTATGCGAGTCTCCTGCTAAAAATAATTCCACAATCAAGTTTGAACGGCTCACTTGCCGCTAAAGTAAATATGCTTGGCCTGCAGGCCTTGCTCGGTCAGTTCCAGCAGACCAAAGCTATATTTAGGCTCACGCCGCTTATCTGTGGGGGAACCAGGGTTGAACCAGAGCACTCCCCCACTTTCGCTTATATGCGGTTGGTGAGAATGGCCAAACAGCACCGCATGCACCGGCTGACCCGCAAAGGTCCGCTGAGCGTTCTCTCTGGCTCCATAACCTCCGCCCGGTAAATGACCGTGCGTTAAGCCAATGCGATATCCGCCCAGCTCCAGAATCTTGTGGTTCCCGAATCGCCTAACAATGTCGGATGGATCATTATTGCCCGCTACCCCGTCCACCGGGGCCAATGCCTTAAGCTGCTCCCATACGTCCAGTGAGACCCAGTCTCCAAGATGTAGGATCAAATCACAGGCCTTGAAGCTTTGAAGCAGCTTGGGCGGAAGCCCCGCACCACGGCGTGGCATATGGGTATCGGAAACTACGCCTATACGCATACTATGTACCTCCATTTCAGCGAAGGACGCCTGTATTCAGACGCCTCCGGCATCCTGATCATTGCCGCTTATTAACGATAATTTTCCACCATTTGCACATATTTACGGTTCACTTGCGACCATTCGGCTTCCAGCTTGCGCATAGCAGCCTCCAGCTCCCGTACTACCTGGCTCACAGCCTTATCATTGGCCTGAACCTGACCGAGCAAATCATGAATTTGTCCTTGTACAAGCCAATCGACAATAAGTCCGTCAAAGAAATAATCCGAGAATTTAAGCAAATCAGAAATGACCATTCCCCCGGGCAGGGTTTCTCCTACATCACGAAGCTCCCGTTCAAAGCGCTTCAAGCTATGTTGAGCTAAATTGATACTATGCATCGCTTCATCGATATGGCTATGCTTAATATGCGTTGAGATCATTCCCCCGCCCAGCATGTCGTAAGTGCCCCAGTTTTTAGCGGAATGCAAACTGTCAGCCGCCGCATTCAAATCATGCAGTACGGACTGTCCGGCCTGCAGAGCCTCTTGAACCTCTTTCATCTGCACAGTGAGCAAAGCTTCATACTCAGCCAATTCCCGAAGCTCTCCATCTTGCTCCAGAATCTGCTTCTCCTTGGCCTGAAATACACGCTCGTAATCATTTTTCCAACCGCTGGTCTGCAGCAACTTCCGCTCTAGTCCCGATACTTGCTCCTTCATATGATGAACAGCTGCTTCGGCCGCGTCAAACCTCACCTTTACCTCAAGCGCCTCACGCTGCTCCCGATCCAGCTTCTCTGCTTTGTTCCCCAGCAAGGTGGCTATCAAGTTGGACAAGGACATAGAGGACAACCTTTGCACATCCTCCTCTTCAGAGGATAATCTTCGCTGCCAGCGGTCACGATCAGCTTGCAGGTCGGTCAGTTCCTCCCTGAGTCCCTTTAGCTGACGCTCCCACTTCTTTTGATTGCGTTCCTGCTCCTTAATGTCTGCCATCCGTACATTCAAATCCTCAAACATCCCGTCTCCCCCTTATACTGTTCCGCTCTAAGTCTTCGATACTAATAGCTAAGTTATATTACGAAATGGTTAGCCCGGAGTTTCAGGAGCCACAGGTGATAGGATGTGTCTAATGTGCTTTAGAATGACTTGTTTGCCGAGTTGTAAATGCCTACTGTTTTGCTGCAATCGCTCTAACCAGATCAGGGAGCCAATCGTCCAAAGCTTCAAATCGGTATCCGGCTTCCATTGCCTTTGTATGATCCATTATCCAGGATGATGAGATACCGAATGGTGACTGATTCGCTTGAGCCGTCTCTTCTTGAATGATAGCCTGTTTCCCTGTGGCTTCCTCAATCAGCCCCAGCAATTGTCGGATCGTAATCTCCCCAATGGAGCAGGCGTTAATCGGACCTGTAATTGCCGAGTCCCTCAGCCAATTCAAGAAATTTGCCGCTTCCGCTGAATGAATAAAGGATATCGCTGCCTCTGGATTCGGTAAGCCGATGGGCGTTCCTTGCCGGACTCGATCAATGTGGAACTGCAGCCTTTGTGTGTAATCATCTGGCCCAAGCACAATGGGGATACGCATGGCGGCCACCGGAAAATCAGCATATTGGAAGAAAGCCGCCTCTACCTGCCTTTTCCCTTCACCATAATCCAGCGTCAGCTGACTATCGGTATTAAATCCATAACGATATGGATCAAAGTCAGTCTCTGTCAGCGGGACCTTGCCGAGGTTATAAACCGATAAGGTAGAAGTCAATATATATCTCTTGACCTTCCCTTTAAAAATTCGAATGGCTGATAGTGCCTCCCTTGGCAGGAAACAAATATTATCATAGATAATGTCCCATGTCTCACTTCCTACAGCGGCCTGCAGCGCGCTTTCGTCTGTGCGATCAACCCGTAAGTGCCGAACAGGTCCCTCCAATTGGAGTTCCGCCTGCCCGCGAGTTATCACGGTAATGTCATGTCTTCCCTGCTGAATGAGCAGGTTGACCAGTCTTTTGCCAAAATACCGTGAGCCACCAAACACTAATATTTTTGCCATATGTCTATACTCTCCTTAATCCGATCGACTCGGTTATCTGGTAGTAAACAGGCTCTTAACCAAGGAGTATCCACTCAGCATGCCGAGGAAGAAAAATTGCGGTTCGTGAATGAGCTGATAGTAGCCAGCGATGTAAATCTGCTTCACATAAATCGTAATGATCGGGTAGATCATGAGCAGAAAGCTGGGAATAAACACAAAGGTCAGCAATGGCCTGTGAAATTTCCTGCGATTAGGCACCCCGTTCATACAGCTTAAATACAAACCAAATACAAAAGCATAAACAATCTCCCCGATCAGAGTATAATCCATTCGATAAAAGGTTTGCGTTTTTTGCTCCATCATGCCGAGGAACTTACCGCCGTAGTACAACAGCAACAACGCTCCCAGCAGCCAGACAAAGTAATAAAAATAGCCCTTCGAACTCTTCATGCATTCAACTCTCCCTGTTCATATATGTAGACTAAGGCACTTCATTTTACCACGAAATGCCCAACCGGTATGTCCATAGGTTAACGTTAAAGATTCACGCAATACCGGAAATAAAGCAGGAATGGCTGACTGCATCGTATCATTAAGTAAATGAACCAGGCTGATAGCAAACAAAATCGGATATACGGTTACAGCGGAAGCGGCCGGTTTGACGGCAGTTGATTGATTCATCTGTACCTCTCTCTTTTCGATGGCTTGCACCGTTGCCTAGAAATTGAAATTGTCGGGATCCGATCCGAAACGCTGGTTGCGGTTCAGCCCGTCAATAGCTTCCATATCCTCCGACGTTAGCGTGAAATCGAAAATATTCGCATTCTGGGCGATTCTCGCCTCATGAACTGATTTGGGAATCGTGACGATCTGTGATTGCAAATCCCAGCGTAAAATAACTTGAGCCGCCGTCTTATTATATCTGCTGGCTATAGTCTTTATCGTGTCATGATCCAGCAGATTGCCCTGTCCAAGCGGAGACCAGGCTTCCACCTGAATGCCTTTGTCCTGGCAATAAGTCCGCAATTCCTTCTGGGTCAAATAAGGATGCAATTCGATTTGATTCACAGCAGGGACCACCTTGGCTTCTTCCAACAAGTCCTCCAGATGATGCACCTGAAAGTTGCTGACTCCGATCGCCCGTACCTTGCCCTCTGCGTACACCTTTTCCAGCGCTCTCCACGTATCTTTATACTTCTCTTTCACTGGCCAGTGTATAAGGAACAAGTCCAAATAGTCTACCTGCAATCGTTCCAGACTCTCGTGAAAAGAGGTCAATGTGGCTTCATACCCCTGATGAGAATTCCAGACCTTGGAGGTAATGAACAAATCCTCCCGCTGGAGATTATTCTCCTGAAGCGCTTCCCGCACCGCTTGTCCCACGCCCTCTTCATTGCGATAAGCCGAGGCCGTATCAATACTGCGATACCCTTTCCGAATCGCCGCTTTAACAGCTTGCACCACTTCCTGTCCTTCCTTGGCCAAATAAACGCCAAGTCCTAACCAGGGCATTTGAATGCCATTATTCAAAGTAACAGTATCCTGCAAATGATTTGCCATTCCCAGTTCCTCCTTATACGTGATTGCCTTTTTTTGGCATCCGGTATTCTTCCCCTACATCCTACATCAAATAAGCCAAAAAGAACAGATCACGCCAAAAAGGCCGCCCTCAGGCAGCCATGATATATATGCTACAGAATTAAGCCGTTTCTTTGTTGCGACGCAGCTTTTGGCGAGCCCGGTAGAGCAGAATTTTAAAATGGGATAAAGATATGCCCATCAGGTCAGCCGACTCCTGATAAGAAAAGCCATGCACATTATAGAGCAGCACCGCATGCTGCTGCTTGGGCTGAAGCTGGGATAACATTGCATACAATTCTCGCTCATTCTCCTGGCACAAGATGGATTTCTCCGGCGTGTCGTCGCTGGCATAGCGGTAGAAGAACTCATTCTCGTAAGACGAAGAGCGGCTCTCCTTGCGCAATGTGTCTATGTAAGCATTGTGGGCAACACGCAACAACCATGCCTTGGCACGCTTCCCCTCCCCCTCTTCCAGGTGCTTGAGCGCCCGACAGAAGGTCTCCTGCATCAAGTCCTCAGCGGTATGCAAATTCCGGCACATACTGTATAAATATCGAAATACGTCATTTTTATATTCGCGATAAAGCAGATCCATGGATCGTGTATTCATGATTTATACCTCACTTTCTCCAACCTCGCAGCCAAGTTATCTTTTTCTGTATGAGTTCATTATGACGGACAGAGTTTGCATCCCGGCTAAGAAATTATTAAGTTTTCCTTAAGAAATTTATTCAATTTCTTAAGGAAAAGAGACGACTTTCGGCGTCTCTTTGAGTTGCAATCATGATGTTGTTGTAAATTCTAGCTGATTCAAGCTCCATCCCTGTATAGCCGGACGATAAAGGCTGTGCGAAATTCATTGCTCTCGACGCCGATGGCTCCTTGATGCAGGTTAACGATATGCTTGGCAATGGCAAGTCCAATTCCGGAACCCCCGCTATGAACAGTACGCGATTTCTCCACCCGGTAGAAGCGATCAAAGAGGTGGGGGTGGTCTGCCGCCGGAATGGGTTCTCCGTAATTGACAATCTCGGTGACAACTTCGTTCCCTTCCTCCCAGCCCCGAATGTCAATGTATCTGCCTTCCTGACCATAACGAATAGCATTCGTAATTAAATTCTCGTAAACCCTTCTGAGTTTGTCGCCATCTGCCTGGACCATCAGCGGCCCTTGCAGGTAAATGCGAAACTCCATACCATTCTCCTGCATTTGCCAACCAAAGTGAGCAGAGATTTGATACAGCATTTCAGCCAGGTTGATCCGCGTTTTGTCCAGCTTCATTTCTTTGTTCTGCATTCGTGTATACTCGAATAAATCCTGAAGCAATTGCTTTAAACGAAGTGATTCTTCGTAGGCCATATTAACGTAATAACGCAATTCAACCTCATCCCGGTAACGATCCTGTTCAATCAGACCCAAATAACCTGTAATGGAGGTTAGCGGAGTACGCAGGTCGTGGGAGACGTTCGTAATCAGTTCATTTTTGGTCTGCTCCGCCCGCCGCTCCTCTTCCATTGAGGTGCGAAGCCGCTCAACCATTCGATTGATATCGGTGGCAAGCTGGCCTAATTGCCCCACATTCTCCACCGGTATTTTACGAACCGAGCCATCTTCAATCTTGTGCACTTCTTCAATCAATAACTCGAGATACTTCTTCTCGTGGCGGCGTATGCCCCGGCGATAGAAATACAAGGAGAACAGCAGAATAATGGGCACACCCATCAGGTAGTAGGCTAACGGAAACCCGATGTTCCGATTGATCCATAATACGACGGTGTAGAAGCTTAAACTGGGAAACACGACATAAAACAGCCGTGCCAGCAAAATAAGCAAAAACAGCGATATCAAAGAAGCGATAACCGTCCAGAACAGCCAGGCCAAAAAGCGTAAGCTAGCTTTCAAGTTTGTAGCCGACCCCCCATACGGTGCGAATCAACTTCTCCCCATCCATTTCCTTCTCCAGCTTGTCCCGCAGGCGGCTGATATGGACCGTGACGGAATTGCCGCTGTCCAGGTACTTGTCCTTCCAGATCAACTCGAATATCTCCTCCGAGCCAAATACCCGCCCGGGGTGGCTGGCCAGAAGATGCAAAATGCCAAACTCAATGGGCGTTAGCTTCAACGGATTTCCGTCTACCGTCGCTGTATGCGTTTCCTTGTCAATTTGCAGCGAAGCCAGCCTGATTATATTTTCTTGAGCTCCTTGAGACGGCTGCGGCTGGGTTGCATATGAGGAGCGCCGCAGCAGCGATTTGACCCGGGCTACAAGCTCCAATGGATTGAAGGGCTTCACCATATAATCATCCGCGCCGGTCATCAGTCCGGTGATCTTGTCCATATCTCCATCCTTGGCGCTAAGCATCAGAATCGGGGTCGTTCTTGTCTCGCGAATCTTCATACATACCGAGATGCCATCCAAGCCAGGGAGCATCACGTCAAGAATAACTAAATCGATCTCATCGTTATCGGTAATCTCCAGCGCTCGCAGGCCATTGACAGCTTTCACCACGGTATATCCTTCATTCACCAAGTATATTTCGATCAGCTTTGCTATTTTATCATCATCATCAACAATCAGAATCCGTTTACTCATCCACCTAATCATCCTTTATTTGAGCTGGGTATACATCAAACACAGTAACATCATACCATGTCTTTTACTTCCAATGACAAATAAAAGGTTACAAAATCCAACCATAATATATTACAAATTTTCCACTTCTACATGAATAACATGATCCATTTTGCGAAGAAAATAATAGATTTCTGTCGTATTTCAACATACAGCAGATTGCCCTGCTGAGTATAACAGCAGGGCTCAGTAGTTTCTATTCGGGTAATTCTCACGTTATACTCTATTCTCGAACTGCCCTCAAGATGACCACGGCCTGCTTGCCGCTGACCTGAATCCCTCGTTCTTGCTGGCTGCAGTGCTTCAAATCGCGGGCCAATTCCTCTGCAAGCCTCCGTGCAGGCTCGGATTGCTTGCGATCCACAAGCACGGTTAATTGCACATCATGACCGGAGGACAACAGCCGCTCAGCTTGGCGCTTCTTGGTATCATAATCATGCCCCTCGATTTGTGCCGTGAGTCGAATTTCCTTCAGCTTGCCTCCTGTAGCCTGCTTGCGCTCTTGCCCCTTGATTTGACGTTGTTTGGCCTGATGCTCTGAGCCTCTTACCAATTGGCATGGCGGCGGACTGGAGAAAAGCGACGTACATACCAGGTCTACCTTTAAGGACTTCGCCAGCTTCAGCGCATCCTTCGTATTCATAATACCCAAATCTTCGCCATCCACACCAGTCACCCAGACTTCGGTAGCTTTTATTTTTTCATTCATGATAATCATTATGATTTCCCCGTCCCCGCTCATAGAATAGCCGTATTATAGCAGAGCTAGTGCATTTTGGCCAAACGCTCTGCCTTTCGGAATACCAAAAAAGCTGCTCTCCCCAAAAGGCTTCGGGAAAAGCAGCTTTATGCCAAACCAATTAAATCATGATATTAAAATTGTTTTGCAAGGGCAGCCGCACGCTGCACACCATCTTGAATGATGGCTTCCGCACGATCCGGGGATTGGTTATGTCCTTCCACAACCACAACCTCCGGATTGGTGACTCCCCAGAATGCCAAGGTATTCTTGACGTAGTTCAGGGACATTTCCAAAGCAGCCATCGGCCCTTCAGAATAAACACCACCGCGAGCATGAAGCAAAGCAACCTTCTTCTCACCAACTAACCCAACAGGGCCTTGTTCTGTATATTTAAAGGTCTTGCCTGCTTGGTTCAGGTAGAACAAATATGTCAAAAATTGAGCTGGAATCGTAAAGTTCCACAGCGGGAAGGCAAATACGACTTTATCAGCTTTCAGGAATTGCTCCAGATAGCCGTTTGCCAGAGTAGCCGCTTTTTGTTCTTCTGGCGTTGCAGGAATATCCTTGCCTGCTTTGAATAATCCATTAATCATGTCCATATCGTAGTACGGCAAATCCAATTCAAACAGATTCAATTCGATTATGGAATCCTGAGGATGTGTTTCTTTGTAAGCTTGCACAAAGCTTTCATAGAGTTTAACCGTTGCGGATTGCTCCGCCGGGCGGCCATTAGCTTTCACAAATAATACTTGAGACATATAGGTTCCCTCCAACCAATAATTTTTACTATCTTTTTTATAGTATCTATTTTTTGAAGTGTTACTTTCAAACAATAATATAATAAGGCCTATTCATTATTTTGTCAATTCTAGCTAACTTCATTTCTGTAATTTAAATTCGCTGTATCTCTATTTTGTGATATATAACAGAAATCCAAACCTTCCTTATGAAAATTTGACAACATTCAAGTGATTTATATCACAATCCCATTCTTCCTCTGCACGTACGCTTAGATTGCTTACCCTGAATGATACCCACAACAATCGGTTGATTCCTTGATAGAAAGGAAAATAGTTATGAAGCAGTCACAACTGCTGAGAGGGCTTATTTTCGTTCTCTCTGCCCTTATTATGATCGCTGCCGCCTGGCTTGCCTTTCCGCTTGGTCCGGACAAAGCCGAGCAGGATATAACGTCCTTGCAGGAAGCAGAGCGAATTAATCAAGCGCCTGTAGCTCCCATCATAGAGCGGGAAGGCAATGTGGTTCGCATTGAGATGACTGCCCAGCGGACGGATATCGAAATTTCGGACGGCGTCATTTACAATGCTTGGACCTTTAATGGAACAGTTCCTGGACCGGTCTTGCGTGTCAAACAAGGCGATTTGCTTAAATTTACACTCGTCAATAGGGACCCGGAGATGCCCCATTCCATGGATTTTCATGCGGTCCATGCCGCGCCAAGCCGCAAGTTCATCGAGATTATGCCTGACGAGCAAGGTACCTTCGAATACTCGGCAGACACGCCAGGCGTATTCATGTATCATTGCGGAGCCAGTCCCGTATTGCTCCATGTCGCCAACGGCATGTATGGAACCATCATCGTTGAGCCTGAAGACGGCTATGAGACCGATAGTGAAATTGATCAGTCCTATACACTGGTTCAGAGCGAATGGTATGCGGAGAATGACCTGGATGATTTTCAGCACGGCGACCCGGAATATGTGGTGTTTAATGGAGATGATTTCACTCTCAAGGAGAAGCCCCTGCTAGCCAAGGTCGGTGACAAGGTACGCCTGTATGTCATGAACGCAGGACCTAATCATGTATCCTCGTTCCATGTGGTTGGTACTACCTTTGACCGCGTTTATCTGGATGGGAATCCGCAAAACGTCCTTTATGGCATGCAAACGGTCCTGATCCCTGCTGGGGGCGGAGCCGTCGTTGAATTTACGGTGACAGAAGATGGCGATTACTCCGTATTGACCCATCAGCTAAACGATGCCTTCAAAGGAGCCATTGCCATCCTACGGGCTACTCATGACGGACTGGATCATGGAGGGCCTGCGATGAACCATTAATCAACTCCTGTGTATGAGAAATTTTCAATAAATTAAAGAGGTGATCGATATGAACCAGGCAGATGCCAAAGTCATTGAATTGGATGTACGAGAACAGCTCAGAAATAAGCTTGAGCCCTTTCAGCTTATCATGGATACCCTCAAAACGGTGGAGCAAGACGACATCTTCGTCCTCCATGCCACCTTCAAGCCCACACCGCTGATTGGCTTGCTGAAGATGAAAGGATTTGCCGGTAAAGCGGAGATGCAGGAGAAGGAGCATTGGGTAACCACTTTTGTTCACAAAAAGCACAAGGACTGGCTGGCACAGCAGCCCGAGGGTTCCGTTGAAGCGATAATACAAGAAAACCGTCCGAATGCTTCCTCTGATGCTCAGGACTGCTCCGGGGAACCGAAGCAAGTCATCATCGAACTGGACAATCGCGGGCTGGAACCGCCCCAGCCCATGGTTCGTACCCTTGCTGCCATTGGCCGCAGCAAGCCGGGTGGAGAGGTACACATCCACAACGATCGTATACCCGTCTTTCTGATTGAGGAGTTGAACAACCTGGGCTGTACTTATACCGTTGATGAGCAACCCGACGGATCAGCCAAGGTGAAGATACGCAAGCCTTAAGGAGGTGACCTGCTATGCCGGCAATGTCCCGTCTGCCTTTTCTATTTATTGTTACCGGGATTTTCGGATTCATCCTCTTTCACGCCACCTCGCTTATGTCACTTACAGGCTGGCTAGGCGAGGATATCCGCGGCCCGGCTGGCTGGTTCCAGGTCCATCTATTTGTATTGGGATGGGCAACTATGCTGGCGATGGGCGCCGTTTACCAATTAATTCATGTTATTTTGCAAACTAATCTCTACAGCGAACGGTTGGGCTATATCCACTATGTCTTGTTTACCGTCGGATTGTTTGGCTTGTTGCTAGGCTTCGTGCAAGGAGATACGTATTGGATTGGCGGCTTTGCCACCATTGCGTTCTCCGGCATCGTGCTATTCGTCTGGAATATGGCCGCAACGCTGCTGCGCGCAAAGCTTTGGAATGCCATCACCCTCAGCACCGCTTGTGCTGTGACCTTTTTGCTGTTAACCGGCTTAACCGGTATGACGATGGGAATCGGCTTTGCTACTGGCTGGGGTAGCGAATGGCATGAGAACCTGTTCGGCGCCCATATCTGGCTGGGAACGCTAGGGTGGTTTGGTCTTCTGATCACTGGCTTCAGCTACAAACTGCTACCCATGTTTTATTTATCCCATGACTATCCGATCCGCTTGGAGTATATCGTGCTTGGTTTGTGGAATATCGGGGTGCTTCTGGGGGCAGGTTCCTTTCTACTGGGCTCCCCCATCGGATTTAAGATTGCCGCTCTGGCACTGATTGTTATCGCACTCTGGACCTACAATATTCATTTGCTGCGAATCCGTAAAAAAAAGCACAAGCGCAGCCCTGGGGCCGGCATTGAATGGGCCGTTACTGGAAGCCAACTGCTTGCTTTATTCGCCACCTTGTTCGTCATCCGGGCCATCCTGCTGCCGGACAACTTGCTGGATACGTCCACTGTCTTGGTTGCAGGTTGGGTATATCTAAGCTGCTGGGTATCCTTTACTGTACTCGGTTATGTATCCAAGATTGTACCTTTCCTATGGTGGACCTATAAATACGGCAAACAAGCGGGTAAACCGGGAACACCAGTACTGGCTGATCTGCTGGATGATCGCAAGGTCAATCTTGGCTTAACCCTTATCTTGTGTGCCAATCTGACAGTTCTAATAGGGCTTGTTCTTGGGTCTTCGCTGGCTGTTGCACTGGGGGGCGCGGTGCTTTCGGTTGTTTCCCTCGCTTATATCACAATAATCGCTTTGGTATTTGCCCATTAAATTCAAGCTGGAGGAATGCTCTATGAACAGAATCGAACAAATTCGCGAAGCCTTACGCCAGGTCTACGATCCGGAGCTTGGCGTAAACATTGTTGATCTTGGACTGGTATATGACATTCGGGAGGAAGACGATCAGGTTTATATTCAGATGACCTTAACCACGCCGGGCTGTCCGATGCATGACACCATCGTAGGTGGTGTCCGCTTTGCGTTGAATGATCAGCTAGGCATCACAGATCCGGAGGTGGATATCGTTTGGGAGCCACGCTGGTCCCCAGCCAATATGTCTGAAGCCGCCAAGGAAGAACTTGGGCATTTTTGAAGGAAATCTCCATATAAAACAAGCGGGTTGTCCTCCTCAATGGACTACCCGCTTGTTTATTTATTTAACAATGAAAGTACCCTTCATTTGCTTATGATCCTTACCGCAAGAGATATTGCATGAGAATTCAAACTCTCCCGCTTGATCTGCAACAAAGGTTATGGTCTTCCCGCCCCGCACTTCCTGGTTATAGCCGGAAATTTTCAAGGAATGCATCCCTTGAGTGTTCACTAGCTTGATCCGCACCGTATCGCCCTGCTTGACCCTGATCTCCTTGGTATCATAACCGGATGGCTTGGCATGTATAGTAAACTCCTTGGCTGGCCCCTTCAGTGCAGATGGCTCTTCTCCAATATAACGCCCCGGTGCATTCGCACAAGCCGCCAGCAGAAGTATCCCGGCCAACAGACCTATCATTGATATCCAACGGTAGCTCATCTACGTCCCCTCCTTCATTTGAAGCTATTACTTCAAGTCTAGAATGGGAAGCAAACAGTGATTGTGATTTCTGTCACAACAAAATAAGTTTCATGTTATGTATCCCTGGTGTCCTCATTTAAGGCCGTTAAGTACGGCGGCGATCCACCCATCCCTGCTCCAGAGCGTATCTGGTTAATTGCACCCGGTTCTCCAAATGCAGCTTCTGCAAAATGTTCTTCAGATGGTTTTTGACCGTTTGATCAGAAATATGCAGCACTGCACCAATCTCGCGATTCGTCATCCCCTGGGCGACCCATCCAAGAATTTCTCGCTCTCGCGCCGTTAGTGGTGACGGCTCGCCCGCCTCTTTCTTCATTAGAGAGAATTCTTGCAGGATACGAAGCGCCAATTCGCTGGATAACGGGGCCTCATCACTGGCGATGGCCCGCAAGTACTCCAGCCAGGTGCCAGGCTCCAGATTCTTCAGCAGATAACCTTGTGCCCCTTGCTTCAATGCCTCAAATAAATGGGCGGCATCATCCGATACGGTAATCAGCACAATTTTGACATAGGGGTAACGCAGCTTGATTTCCCGCGTTGCCTCCAGCCCGTCTTTGCCAGGCATGTGAATATCCATCAAAATTAAATCCGGCATCCATAGCTCGGTCTGCGAGATGGCTTCATCACCATTCTCGGCGTAAGCTACAATCTCAAAGTCTGGATCCTCTGCCAGAATATCTCCGATCGCTTCCCGCGCATGAGGATGATCATCAACGACCAGCACCCGCACCTTCATACGTCCACCCCTCCCGTAATTTGCAACGTGGTAGCTCCCGGACGGGAGGTCACCTGCAGCGTCCACCCCATTCCACTAGCCCGCTCCCGCATAATTTGCAAGCCATAACGTCCTGGTTCGGCTGCCTCCTGAATGGCAAAGCCACTTCCATGATCCATTACAGTTGCTTGAAAGGATTCGGCATTACCACTGGCTTCAATCCATACCTCCGAGACTCCAGCATGTTTTCCTACATTAAAAAGAGCCTCACGAATGCAGGATAATAGCTCCATCCTGGCTTTCGTCGACCACGCTTCCTCACGTAGCTGCCAATCCATATGCAGAACCAATTGCTGCTCGGCTGCCATTTGCCGGATCAATGCTGGCATGGACGCGCTAGCCGCTCCCTCCTCCTTGATATCAGCAGGAATTCGCAAATCCGAGATGGCCTCACGGACATAACGGTTAACCTTGTGAATGGCCTTTCGCAGTTCATGCCACTCCTCATCTCCGCTGCTCCCACTGTGTTGCCGCTGTGCCCGGTCGACCTTCACCGATAACAGAAATAGCGACTGGGCTATGCCGTCATGAAGCTCACGGGCAAGCTGCTCCCGTTGCTCCAGCTTGGCCTTTAACGCCCGCTCCCGTTGCAATTCCTCCTGCATTTGCTCCAGATAAGAGAACCAACGATTCAGCAATGTTATACTAACCGCAAATAAAATCACCGGGGTCAATACGTTACCCAAATCCATAGATATATAAGGCATTAAAAATTGGTGGCGTACGTATTCCCATAAGCCGACGATTAGCGTAGGAACAATCAAGATCATCCACTTTGTAAATCTGTATGACAACTTTGCACCTACCTCCTTATTTGCTTCAACCCTTATCGACTTAACTTTACATAACGACGCACCGAACTGGCAAGTCCAGCAGAAAAGTAGCAAAAATGAATCCTATTTCCCCCTTGAACCGTAAATAGAAAAAGCAGAGCGGAATTGCCCTTCCGCCCTGCTGATGTTTTACGTGTATTGCCGTCGGACTGTTGAAAAGGAGTATTATCGCTCAACAGTTTGATCTTACAGCAATTTCTTGATATCATCCTTGATCGCTTCGGATTGTGGCCCGAATACGACTTGGACTGCGCCTTTGCCTAATCTCATGACGCCTGCTGCGCCAAGCTGCTTCAATCCGGCATCATTTACCATCTTGTCGTCTTTGACGATCAGGCGAAGGCGGGTAATACACGCATCCACCGACTCCACGTTCTCCGGACCACCGATGTTCGCCAATATTTTGGCTGATCTGCTATCCATGGACGATGCCGATCCTGTAGCAGGAGTAGCAGTTAATGTATCTGCTTCAGCTACCTCACCAACTTCATCTGCCGCTTCGCGCCCCGGTGTCTTCAAGTTAAACTTGACGATCATGAAGCGGAAGATCACATAATAGACAACAGCTGTAACCAAGCCTACCGGAATCAATAACAAAGGTTTTGTTGAAATTTGATAGTTAATAGCATAGTCAATGAAACCTGCTGAAAATCCAAAGCCCAGCTTCATGCCCAGCGCATAAGTAACATACGCGGCAACTCCAGACAACAAGGCATGAACGCCATACAACAAAGGGGCCACAAACATGAACGCGAATTCAAGAGGTTCAGTAATCCCTGTCAAGAAAGAAGCAAGCGCTGCTCCGAGGAAGATGGAGCTAATCAGTTTGCGTCTTTCCGGTCTGGCCGTATGAATGATGGCAAAAGCTGCGGCCGGCAGACCAAACATCATGATAGGGAAGAAGCCTGTCATGAACATGCCCGCCGTTGGATCACCGGCGAAGAAGCGGTGCAAGTCCCCGTGAATGACATCTCCGGCAGCATTGGTGAAATCCCCGATTTGGAACCAAACGATGGAATTAAGAATGTGATGCAGACCAAATGGAATCAATAAGCGGTTGGCTACGATATGAATAGCCGAGCCAAACCCGCCGAGGCTGGTGACCCAGTTGCCAAACGTATCAAGCGCACTCTGTACCGGTCCCCAGATCAGACCAAGAATCAAGCCGACGACAACCATCGTTAACGCAGTGATCATGGGTACAAAACGTTTGCCTCCAAAGAAGCCCAGCCAATCCGGCAGCTTAATGTTATGGTATCGCTTGTAAAGATACGCGGAGATACAACCTACAATAATTCCGCCCAGGACCCCCATGTTGAGCTTCGTATCAGGAGATTGCATAAGCTCCGGGAAAATTCCCGGTACCCGGTCCAATACGTTCAACAGGATTAACTGGCCGATAACCGCTGACAAAGCCGCTACAGCATCCCCGGCCAAACCAATTGCCACACCAACGGCAAAAATAAGCGGAAGATTATCAAATATCGTTCCCCCGCCTGCCGCCAGGAATGGAGCAATGTAAGTGTTCAGGAATCCCCCAACCGACTGTCCCAAGTGAAATTCGTTAATGTAGTCGATGCTTCCGAACCTGAGCAGAATAGCTGCAGCAGGCAATGTTGCAACCGGCAGCATTAATGACTTACCGATTTTCTGGAGAAAAGCTAGCATCCTTGAATCATCCTTTCCTGACCTTTAGTTTATTATTGTAAAACCGCCTTCAAAACAACATTTCTGCCTGCCGTCACAGGACCGGTGACAATTTCTACACTGCTCGCTGCTTCTTCAGCGTTTGTTACTATAATTGGCGAAATGACCGGATAGCCGGCTGCCCGGATTTTGGCGATGTCAAATTCAATCAATAATTGACCTGCCTTGACTTGATCGCCTGCCGCAACATGGGTGACAAAGCCATCGCCTTTAAGCGAGACCGTATTGATGCCCAGGTGAAACAAGAATTGCAGACCTGTCTGGCTCTCGATCATCAACGCATGGCTGCTTTTGATCACATGAACAACCTTTCCGTCAAACGGGGCCACCAATCTTCCCTCGGTGGGCTCAATCGCTAAGCCTGGGCCCATATGCCCCCCGGCAAAGGCTTCGTCAGGAACCTGGGTCAAGGCTACGGCCTCCCCGGTAAGTGGAGACGCAATTTCTACAGCCTTCTTCTCCATGTTTTTCTTTCTCCATTTCAACAACAAAATGATTTCCTCCCCCAACAAATTCTGTGTGTCTCTCTACGCAACGCTTGAACCAACTGTTTCTGACTTTTGATGCAATATTACCCAATTGGACAGGCAATAAAAAAGAGCCAAGAAAAGAATCCCATGTTGCGGGTTTACTCTTCTTGGCTCATGCCCATTCATTCATGGTAACACGCCAAAGGTCAATTCATTTCGGTTATGTGATTATAATAGTTCAACCATTGTCCAGCGTCAACCATAAAATTGGAAGCGTTCACGCTATATTTTTTCCAGTCCCTGATACCTGAATTTCAAGGAGAAATCCTTCTAAATAAGCGGGTAATATATTCCACAACTGTCCACCTCTATTGAGCCTGGAACAAAGCAGGTACTTGATCCGGTTCCCATCCAGGCAACGAGGTATGCGATTGGATCACTTTATAAATAATGCCGTTGTGGGAAACGAGTTGGTTGACGGTATACGCCGTATAAGGCGCCCAGGCCTCAACTCCCGTATCCCCGGAATCCGTCACAGCCGTTACGGCATTGCTGGCCGGTGAGCTATTCCCCGCAGCATCCTTTGCTACCACAGTGAAGGTATACGACGTCGATGGGGTTAGGCCACTGATAGTTGCCGTCAGATCACTGACCGATGCCGCCAGTTGATTTCCATTGTAAACCTCATAAGCAGCTACACCTACATTATCGGTAGCGGCTTCCCAGCTTAAGGATACTGTTGTCGAGGTCTTGCCTGTCACGCTCAAATTGCCAGGTGCGGTGGGTGGAACCGTATCGCCCGGAATGGTTCCCGCTTCCGTTGTTGCACTTACCGCTCCGCTTGCGGGAGACGTGTTGCCCGCCGCATCTCGGGCTACCACAGTAAAGCTGTAAGTCGTGGATGGGGTCAGACCACTGATGGTCGCTGTTGTACCATTCACGGCGGCAGCCTGTGCCCCATCGCGGTAGACTACATAGCCCGCTACGCCAACATCATCAGAGGAAGCCTGCCATGTTAACGTGATGGAGGTGCTTGTCTGGCCAGCAACGGTTACACCGGTGGGAGTTGTCGGTGGAGTCGTATCTTCCGGCGGGGTAACCGTACCGCCAAGATCATTCCGCAGCTTGGTTTGCAGCGTCTTGTTACGATCACTGCTCAGCTCCCAGAACATAGCTCCAGCCAAGCCACGATTCTTGATGTAATCGGTCTTGAAGCCGATGGATTGCGTATCATCGTAAGTGATGAACCGCCCGCTAGACGGATTGTGCAAATAAGGCACCTTGGCGGTATCGTTCCAGTAGCGGGTATAGCCGTTTTTGTTGATGTAGTTGGCTTCCAAATCGCTGAAATCGAACACGCCCGGCTCCCACGTTCCCGATGAGGAAGCCCCGCTTGCCCCTTGATATTGCCCGTCGCCGCCAGTAACTCCATCCCAGCCCCGTCCATAGAAAGGTACGCCAAGTACCAGCTTGCTGGCCGGAACTCCTGCATTCAGATGCCCCTGGACCGCCACATCTCCATTGAAGGTCGAGGCGCTTGGCACACCGGCAGCTTCAGCCGCCGGATCAAAGTACAGCGGAGCGTTATGGGCAGTCATCTGCTGCCATCCTCCATTGAAATCATAAGTCATGATATTAATCCAATCCACAATCGAAGCGATATTGCCAAGCTCCGTATTGTTCACGAAGGCGGGTGATGCGCCGGAAGCAATCGTCAACAGATAATGTTTGCCGTCGGCCGCACCTGCCGCATCCAGCTTGGTACGGATTTCTTGCAGCAGTTTTGTGTAATTTTGCTTATCCTCCGCACGGTAGCTGTTGCCTGGAAGTCCGCCCGAAACCGGGTATTCCCAATCCAGGTCGACCCCGTCAAAATTGAATTTGCGCAGGAAATCTACGGCTGAATTAGCAAAGGTCTCGCGAGTGACTTGACTGGCTGCCACATCACTGAAGCGATTGGACCAGGTCCAGCCACCTACCGAAATAATTGTTTTCAGATGAGGATTGGCTTGCTTCAGCTTGTTTAACTGATGAATGTTGCCCGCATAGGGCTGATCCCAAACATCGCCCGGAAATTGCTTGCCGGTATCAATCCACGGATCTCCCAGCACAATCGTGCCATTGGGAACATGAATCGTCTGTCCCTTCTCGTCCTGGGTAGGCCATGTGACCGGATTAGGCCCTGTAGGATCAGGATTACCATGCCGTCCATCCCAGGCGATATCGGCAAAGGCATAATTAATATGCGTAATTTTGGAAGCATCAATATCATAAACGTTAAAATTGCGCGCATAGGCTCCCCATGACGGATAATAGGCCACAATCTTGTAATCCTCTGCTGCCTTTGCGGATTCAGGCTGGAAGAGACCTCCCGGAAGAAGCAGAGACAAGGCCAAACAGGTCAGCGTGAACAGCTTCCACTTTCTGGCGAAACGTGCATGTCTTTTTGAATGCATAACTTAGATCCCTCTCTCTCGTATTTAATGTGATGAAATAGAAATGGAATAAAGTAAGCAAACCACGTAAGCAAACCGCCTTTCCTATGAATCTGCTAAAGTTGGCCTAACTTTCTGCTTGGTCCGGGCAATCCCCTCCTATATGATATTGTAAAAGTTTACAAATCTATTGAATCACAATTAAAATGGCGATTAAAGGATAAATTTCTATTATTTTCTCGAATCTTCAGAAATAATTGGATAAAATGAGAGAAAGGAATAACAGCGCAGGCGCAAAAAAACAGCGCCCCAAAAGGAACGCTGCGATTGCAAGCCAAGTAGTCTGTCCTATATTGTTAAATTTGTGTAAATCTATCGGCATCTCTACCCGACTATCGTTTGCCCTCCGGCGGACGTACCCTGCGCGTTGCGGTGGCCTCAAGCGGGTCATCAGGCCAATAATGCTTGGGGTAACGGCCTTTCAGATCCTTTTTGACATCAAAATAGGTATTAGCCCAGAAGCTGCGTAAATCGGCTGTCACCTGTACGGGGCGGCTTGCTGGAGACAGCAGATGCAGCGTGATGGGAACTTGGCCAAAGCCAACGCATGGTGTCTCCATTAGTCCAAATACCTCCTGAAGCCGCACAGCGGCATACGGAGCCTGCGGCCCTTCGTAATGCACCTGAATGTTCGAGCCGCTGGGAACCAGCAGATGAGTAGGTGCTTCATCGTTTAGTGCTTGCTGTTGGGGCCAGGTAAGCCGATGCTCCAGAATGCTGTGCAAGGATAGGGCCTGCAGATCAGAACGCTTGCGAACGCCGGTTACATAGGGAGCCAGCCATTCTTCTGCCGTTGCGGACAAGGTCTCATCGGACACGTCTGGCCAATCGCTGTTCAGCCGATGCAGGAACAGCAGCCGCGCTTGCAGCTTGCGGGCCTTGTCGGTCCAGGGAAGTATCCCCACTCCCTTCGTGGCAACGGCATCCAGCCAGGCCTGAGCGATTTGCTCGGGACCTGGTTCAGGGTCAGGCTGCTCCTTCAACAAAATGGCGCCCAGTGTACGGCGAATTCGGGCGCGAACCGTACCCGAAGCCTCGTCCCAAACAGCACTCCGTTCCTCCCGAATATCCCGCGCACAGTAGTGGTACAGATCTTCTTCGTTCAGCGGAGCCGCTAGCCAGATTCGCCCCTCTGCCCCCTCATCGTCGATTTCGGCAATAGCGAGGAAGGAAGCCGCGCCTAACGAATCCTTTGTCGTCAGGTGGGCGCCACGCCCACTCCGCAGCAGATAGCGGCCATCCGGACGGCGTGCGGCGATGCGCTCCGGATAGGCGAAGGCCACCAGCAGGCCGCACCAGCGGTCTGCTGCTAAGGCCATCGCCGCTGAGGACGCACTGCCCGCGCTGGCCCGGATGGCTTCGCTGCCAGCCGAAGCCACAGCCGCCGGGGCCGCTGGCTCAAGCTCCGCGAGCCGCTGCGCCCACTGGCGCGCCAGGGCTGCGATGCGCTGCAAGGCGTCGCGGCCCTGTGTCGCCCGTGCGCCGGGCAAGCGGCCCGCGGCTTCCGCGGCGGCATGGGCACCGCCTGCAGCGGCTCCTGGCGCGGATGCCGGCTGCCCCGTGGCGGCCAGCACCAGCGCCAGGCTGCTGCGCAGGTCCGCGCCCCCGCCGGCTGGCCCGCGCAGCAGGCCTTGCTCCTCCAGCAGCGCGGCCAGGGCGCACGCTTCCGCGCCAAGCCCAAGCTCGCGGGCGCGCAGCAGCATATGCGCCAGGCGCGGATGCAGCCCGAGCGCAGCCATGCGGCGGCCGTGTGCCGTGACACGGCCGTTCTCGTCCAGCGCCCCCAGCTCACGCAGTAGCTGCACGGCGCGGGCATACGGCGGCGCCGGCGGAGCGTCCAGCCACGCCAGCTCATCCGGCGTGGCTGCTCCCCACGCGGCCAGTTCCAGCGCCAGCGGCGCCAGGTCCGCCTCCAGCATCTCCGGTGGCGTGCGCGCCTCAAGCTGGCGGTCAGCCTCCTCGCTCCAGAGGCGGTAGCATACGCCCGGGGCTGTACGCCCGGCCCGCCCTCGCCGCTGATCGACGGAGTCCCGTGCGGCTCGCACGGTGACCAGTCGGCTCATGCCGGTGCGAGGTGAGAAAAGCGATGTACGGCGCAGCCCGCTATCGATCACTACCGTCACACCGTTCACCGTCAAGCTGGACTCGGCGATGGACGTGGCCAGCACGATCTTGCGCTGCCCTGCGGGAGGCGCCTCGATAGCCCGTCGCTGCTCTGCTTGCGGCAGCGCTCCGTATAGCGGTGCCAGCAGGACGCCAGCCGGCAATCCCCCTGCTTGCAATGTATCACCGACGCGCCGAATTTCCCGCGCTCCCGGTAGAAAGACAAGCAAGCTGCCTTCATGCTCCGCCAGTGCACGACGAACCGCCCGCTCCACCTTTTGCTCCAGCGGTTCGCCTGATGCTCCCCCGACATGGATCGTATCCACAGGATACATGCGGCCCGCGCTTTGCACGACTGGGGCTCCATTCAGCAGCCCGGCAATCGGCGCCGGGTCCAGGGTAGCCGACATTACCAGCAGCCGCAGATCTTCGCGCAGCAGCTCACGGCTTTGCCACGCCAGAGCCAGGCCAAGATCCGCATGCAGGCTGCGTTCGTGGAACTCGTCAAAAATGATGAGCCCCGTGCCCAGCAAAGCCGGATCTTGCTGCAACATGCGTGTCAAAATCCCTTCGGTCACGACAGTGATCCGCGTCCTATCGGATACGCGGCTATCTCCGCGCATACGATAGCCCACGGTTGCTCCTGCGGGCTCGCCAAGCTGTGCTGCCATATATACGGCAGCCGAGCGCGCGGCAAGGCGACGGGGCTCCAGCAATAAAATATGCTGTCCTTCCAGCCATGGTTCGCTTAGCAAAGCAAGTGGAGTTCGTGTTGTTTTCCCCGCCCCCGGCTCCGCCAGCAGCACCGCGACTCCAGCCTTGCTCAGGGCTGCCTTTACCTCAGGAATAACTTCGTCGATCGGCATCGGTACAATAGTCATGTTTCTCTCCTTACAATATAAAAGTAGCTTGATGCTTGGAAACCTGACTTTTTGAACATACACGTTCATCAAGCAAATAGCTGCAAGCCGAGGCCAAATTGCTGTATAATTATACTACTTTTATAGCACTGAACGTAGATACAATGAATGAATAAGGAAGTGAATGTATGCTGCGCGGACGATTTGCCCCTACCCCCTCCGGGGATATGCATTTGGGCAATGCCAAGATTGCCCTGCTATCCTGGCTGCAGATACGTGCTGCCGCCGGAGTATTTGTGCTGCGTATCGAGGATATTGACATCCAGCGCTCCAGGC
This sequence comes from Paenibacillus sanguinis 2301083 = DSM 16941, assembly GCF_000374825.1. Taxonomy (GTDB): domain Bacteria; phylum Bacillota; class Bacilli; order Paenibacillales; family Paenibacillaceae; genus Fontibacillus; species Fontibacillus sanguinis. The sequence goes on along the minus strand of NZ_KB895383.1, from coordinate 102,375 downwards.
CGCAAATTGCAGAAAATATCATGGCGGACCTGCGCTGGCTTGGTCTGGATTGGGACGAAGGCCCGGGGGCCGGGAACAGCAATGGTCCATACTGGCAAAGCCAGCGCACTCAGCTATACTGGGGAGCTCTTCATCAGCTGCAACAGGACGGCAGGCTGTACCCTTGCTTCTGCAGTCGAAGGGAGCTTCTCTCCGTTGCGAATGCCCCCCATGGCTTAGCTTCCGAAGGGATCTCTTATTCGGGTCGTTGCCGCACACTAAGTCCTGCCGAGCAACAGCAGAAAGCCAGGCTCAAGGCCCCTTCGCTACGCTTTGCGCTGAATGATGCGGCCACCTCATTTGTTGACGGCATCGCCGGACCACAGCATTTCCCGCCTGGAAGCGGGGGTGATTTCGTGGTTCGCCGTGCCGATGGATTATATTCGTACCAATTGGCCGTAACCGTCGATGATGCAGCTATGGGGATCACCCATGTGCTGAGAGGCGGAGATCTGCTCGATTCTACGCCACGTCAGCTCCAGCTATATAATGCTTTGGGACTTACACCACCAGCCTTCGCTCATGCTCCGTTAATTATGGGCGAAGATGGCCACCGTCTGGCTAAACGTCATGGTGATTTGGGCCTCTCCGCTCTCCGTTCCGCCGGAACCCGGCCCGAAGCCGTTATTGGATGGCTTGCCTACATCAGTGGGCTTGTGGAGCAGCCAGAGCCAGTCAAGGCTAGCGAATTGATCACCGGCTTCAAGCTGGAGCAAGTCTCCCACACGCCCTTTATGCTGACAGAAGCCATGATTCGACGACTTATCCCCTAACGGGCTTTCCGTAAAAAATTCATCGTTGATCATGGTTACTCCAGCCTTTGGCGGATCGCTCCTTCATATTGCTGAAATGCCGGGTTATGGTACAACCCACGTTGATCCGCCAACATATTCAAGCGTAGCTGCTGCTCAGAACGCTTACGTTGAAGGGACACCAACTCCGGCTCATCTCCGCAAGCGGCAATCAAGTCGTCAAGGCGCACCAGGTCATGGCGCAACTGAATTTCCTCGGGAACATACCCTGCATTTTTCATGACTTTATACGCCATCCGCAGTTCTTCAGGCACACCGGACAAATCTTCTATTTTCAGCGGCTTGCCTTCTCCGGGTAAATGGTCGAATTCTCCCTGCCGCATTGCTTCTGCAATCCTCTGCTCGGCCAGCCAGGACAACATCTCCATCGCCTCCATCCAATCTATATATATTTCTATCATAGCATGGCCTGGGTCCCCTGCGTCCATCCCTACATATACAAGCCTGCTTAAAACGGGAAGTGTCAATAGATGAGGGGATTGACAATGATACAAAAGAGATGCAAACTTTAATTACCAATGGTAATTAGAAAGGCGATAATTTATGAAAAAAAGCATCTCGAAACAGCAAATCATTGAAACCGCACTTGAATTGTTAAAGGACAAAAGCGACATTAGAAAAATAAATCTTCGAGAAATTGCTCGTGTTCTCGGCTGCGCTCATACGAATTTATATAATTATTTCCCCTCTTTTAATGACTTGCTTTGGGAAGCACATATGGAAATTGTGACAAAGTTTATTCAACAAATGGACTTGATTCTTGAAGGTATACAAGATCCCAAGGCCAAGCTTTATCAGTTTTATTATTTTTTGTCCGAATTTTATTTGGATAATAAAGGCTGGTTTCGTCTTGCATGGCTGGATTACATTGACGTTGCGCGACCCGATAAAGATAAAATCGCTACGGAGAAAACTGTGGAGACCATGGTTGAATGGTTAAGCGATATCTGGACTGGTATTTATTTAAATAAGCCTGATAAAAAATCTATACACCGTGTCTTACATGATGTGCATTGCTATATTATAGGCGAGGTATCAAATTATATAAATGGTAGAGGATTAATACAGGATGAAATACTGCTTAAACAACATATTGCGGAAACTTCGGTAACTTTTTTTACACTTCATTTAAGAAAGGAGTACGATGTACAGGCATGAAAGTTAGCGTGACAGAATTAGTTGATGTGGTAAATCAGCAGTTTCAACAAAGCTCATTCAAAAACTTGTTTTGTACTGTAAAAAATCAAATCCATTTTAATACAAACACGATAAAAGCACTTCGATTGCTACATGAGCAATCAGTTGAATTTACAAATGAAGAATTAGACGTTCTGCTACAAAAAATCATAAATAGATTCATTACGACATTTTATCAAACAGATCCCTATATCAATTTTAATAATGGAGATACGTTGATCATTCGACAAATCTATTTGTTGACGTTACGCGATACTGCTAAATTACCCATTGAAGAAATCGAAAAACGACATTATGAACGGATTCGTTGGTTTATAAGAAAAACAAATCCAGTCATCTACCAAATTAACTGTAACTCTAATAGTTATGCGAAGCATTTCATATCAACTGAATATTCATCAGCCTTTCAAATGAAGTTATTAAGTATGGATAGGAACATTTTAAAAGAACCGATATTGGATATTGGTTGTGGGGAACATGGATATTTGGTTGAATATTTAAGAGAACAAGGGTTGGAAGCTTATGGAATGGACCGCTCGCAGATTCATAGAGGTTACTTTATAAAAGGGAATTGGCTTGAGTTTAAATATGGAAACCACAAATGGGGAACGATTATATCCAATCTTTCTTTTACCAGTCACTTTCTTCACCATTTCTTACAACATGATGGGCTGGATATTTCCTATGCAAAAGTTTACATGGAAATTTTGAAATCACTTATCCCAGGAGGAACCTGGATTTATGCTCCGTCTATCCCTTATATGGAAAATTTGTTGCCAAACCATGAATACCTTGTTAGCCGATCATTAATAGATACTGGATTTTATAAAACAGTTATTCGCAGGTTATAGCTGATCTAGCTTTTGCCTATGAATTTCTCCACTTCCTAAGTTCAAACGTTAGAAATCCATTCTCAAAGGTGAATAAGCTTTGCTCTCGAGTTGGCTCCACCAAGCACAAAACCCCAAAAACGCCATGATACCAACGCTTTTGGGGTTGACCTTTCAGTTGGCTTCATACCCTTAAAGCAGGGATTCTGCCCCATCGATCACAACACGAGCTCCGGTGATATGAATGGATTCATCAGAGGCGAGAAAGGCAACGAGATCGGCAACATGCTCCGGCTTCCCCGGACCACCCTCCAGCGGCTGAGAGCCTTCGGGATACTCCACAGGAATAATAATATCCTCCAGTTCTTTGCTCTTCTCCGTAGACTTGTCGATATTCGTGGCGATGGCTCCCGGACTAATGGCGTTAACACGAATCCGGTAACGGGCCAGCTCCAGGGCAATCATCTTCGCAAAGGCTACCTGGCCAGCCTTGGTGGCGCTGTAGGCGGACATGCCAAAGCCCGAAAACTTGTCGTTGCCATTAATCGAGCTTGTAATGATAATGCTGCCGCCCTGCTTTTTCAGATAAGGAACCGTGTATTTGACCGTCAGGAAGGTGCCCGTCAAGTTAATGTTCAACGTCTTCTCCCATTCTTCGTAGCTCAATTCATCCACCGGTGCCAGCTTGCCGTTAATGCCTGCATTGGCAAAGACAATGTCGATCCGGTCAAATTGCTCAGCCGCTTCGGTAACGGCCTGTTCTACCCGCTGCGGATCGGAGACATCTACATCGAAAGCACGAGCAGCACCTGCGAACAAGGCATTGATCTCCTCGGCAGTCTGCTCCGTTCGCTCATCCAAGAGGTCAAATAACGCCACCTTTGCCCCTTCGCTGGCCAATTTCATGGCCGTCGCTTTGCCAATGCCAGAACCTGCCCCTGTCACAATGGCCGTTTTGCCCTCAAAGCGACCGCTGTGTCCTTCCCGTTTTCCCGTCATAATCGTCACACTCCATTCGATTCATAGGCTCTTTACAAGCATGTATCCATTGATTTCAGAATACCCATTTTCAAATGTAGTTTAACCATACGGTTGTCTGAATACTTATTCTTGACGCTTCTAAAGGTCCACAGGCTGGTACAGCCATTGCTGCAGCATCTCCTGAAATGCCTGGCTGGGCGTAGGAGTCGCAATCATCCAATCCTCTTCATGATTTGTGCTTGAACGAATAAGCCAGCTTGTATACTCGCTATTCATGAACTGGATATGCTGCCGCTCCCAGCCTTCCTGATGGAGGGTAAAGCACTGAATATCTCCATAGGCGATGCGCATCCAAATAGACCGGGCCAGCGCAATGCTGCCTTCCGCATCATCTGTAATTCGGGCGAGCCTGTCTGTCAAGGCATTCAGTTCAAGCTCTGGGGCATCTCTCAGCACGGCCTCGTATTGCTTTCTTGACATGAGCAAAGCGGGGAGTTGACCGGAGATACGCGTACTCCATTTCATTTTATCCGCGAGCTTTGCGCATATCTGCCCTGTTCCGCCACGCTCAAGGTTATATTTGCCCGAATGGTTACGAGACAAGCATTCCAGGCGCATAACGTAATCACCCGCAAAGTGACAATACTCGTCATAGCTTTGCTGGCCGCTGTGGTAGGTAAGACGGCAGCCCTTTACTGCTCGCAGCACGGCACTCACGTCCTTCATCATTCCCGGAGGCAGATTCAGTTCTTCGCCCGAAAACCCGGACACCAGGTAACCTTTGGACTCAAGCAGATCTCTGCCCTCTTGCAAAGCCTTCTCCGATAATTCCTCTAGCCCCAAAAAAGCGGAAAAAGGATGATCAGGCCAAGACTTCATTCCCAGACTCTGAACCAGGAACGCCCATTCCTTGGCTTCCAGGCTCAGCATCCGCTTGCGAGCAGAATTCGTTATCAACATCTGTCCAGCTCCTTCAGAATGACTAGTCGCTATTTAGCATTTAAACTTTATTTAGGTACTATATAACCTATTTTCGGGTATAACGTCACACTACTGATGTAAGCATTATAACATTTTCAAGTTGTATATACTCGGGAATATATCCCAAATCATTACATATTACCCATAAACACAAGTTCTTCGAGGCATAAATTTTGATAGAATTGAAACTTTTCAAATTTATGTTTCGTAATAAATCTAAACAATATTATGGAATTTCTATCCTGTTATTTGTCGCACAAACATTTATCTAAACATAAGGTTTTCTTAAGCTTTTTTTAAGATTTCTATTTTATGATCAGTAGTATGAAACCACTGTATAGAGGTGATTATTTATGAGAATTCTGATTAACTTTCAAGACAACATGGTCCCGGTTTACTTCGATGTTGACAGCAAGCAACCTGTACATCGCACATTGAGATTGCTGACCAGTGCGCTCGAATACAAGTACTACAACGGCAAACAAGCCTTAAAGAGATGCTTGAGTTCACTGATCAGTATTGAAATTGAAGGTTCTGAGGCCATATTGCACAGCAAGAGCGAATTTGACTCATTGGCTCTCTCACTTTACTAATTCGCTGTTCCCCGATAAACGTACGGAAGGCTCCTTTCCCGGCTAAATTCAGGAAGGGAGCCTTCTGTTTCCTTTTACACTTCTTTAGATTCTGGCGATTCACGACTTGATGCATTCACTATCTGAGGCCGCGAGTGCCCTGCTCCTGTTGCTTGCCATCATTCCCCGCTCCAAGCATAGGCTTGAGCTTCAAGGTTAATGCGGTAATCACAAGCAACAGGCCGTTTAATACAAACACGACAGGGATCGAAATCCAACCTCCCAGCGTTCCCCCGGCAATGGGACCAATCATGTTGCCAAGTTGACTGGCCGATTGGTTCAGGCTAAATGCCCGACCACGAAACTCGGATCGGGTGGACTGGACAATAAGTGCATTAAGCGCTGGAAAGACAGCGGCAAAAAATAAGCCATATACGAACCGCAACACCCCGAATGCCACCAGATCATGGATGAAATGCTGCATAATATTGCCCACTCCGCCTCCAATCAAGCCGATCATGAGCGTGTTGCGGTAACCGATGTGCTGACCGATTTTGCCCCAGAACGGAGCGGCGATGACAGTGGAAATGCCTACTGCCGAAAATATAATACCCGAACTGAAGGAAGCATCCGCGACCGAAGCTCCAAGATCGAGTACATACAGCGAGAGCAACGGCTCCAGCACCATCACGGATGCTGTAACAAGCAGCACGATCGACAGGTTGCCCATCAAGGGACGATTGGCCTTTGCTTCCTTGAGATCATCAAGCACATGTGAACGTTCACGATTGCGGTCAAAATTCTGTTCCTTCACAAATATCAAGGCGATTAGGGCAGAGAAAAGCACCACGCCTCCGGCAGCCAAAAATGACTCGCGAAATCCGATAAATTTAGTAAGAGAGCCTCCTACCAGCGGCCCGATAATACTTCCTGCCGCTCCTGCGGTGGACATAATTCCGAGGGAAAAGCCGACATGCTTCTCAGGCGTATTTGTGGCCACCAATGCAATGGCCGAAGGGACGTAACCAGCCAGCAATCCCGAGAGGATACGCACAGCAATAAGCTGATAGGGGTCCTGTACAAAGGAGTTCAAAATATATACTCCACATAAAGCAAAGCCTGAGCGCAGCAGCATAGGCTTGCGGCCATACTTGTCCGAAAGCGATCCCCAATAGGGAGAGATCAAGGCTCCTGCCAAAAAAGTAATACCGAAAGCAAAGCCTGACAAGAAAGTCAGGTGCTCTGTAACTCCTAGATCATGGGCAATAAATAAAGACATAAACGGTATGACCATGGAATAAGCGGTGCTGCAAAAGAAAACACCAGCCCAAAGCACGTACAGATTTCTTTTCCAGGGGAAATCATTCATTTGATCCACCCCCAGCGTTGTTACTTCGATACCCTGGAACAAATCCGATAAATTGATTTTAGCACGAATTGCCTGCAAACGATCTGAAATATTTAGAATTACCAACCGTATCGAGTATAATTAAACTAAGTTGATTTTGAAAACGAATACATGATAAAGGAGCATACCAGATGGCATTATTTCAAACTCGTTTTTTCTCGGAAGCTTTAGGGCTCAGCACCTCAATGACGGTGATACTGCCGCAGTCTGCCAAATCACAAATTGGCATGGAGACCCCGGAAATATCCGGACCTTACCCCACCCTGTATTTGCTGCATGGCCTGTCGGATGATGATTCGATATGGCTGCGGCGCACCTCTATTGAACGCTACGTTGCAGAGCTTGGCCTTGCTGTCGTGATGCCCCAGGTAGATCGTAGCTTTTATACAGATATGGCCTACGGCAACCGCTATTGGACATTTATTAGCGAGGAGCTCCCCCGGTTATGCCGCTCCTTCTTCCCACTGTCCCGGCGGCGCGAGGATACATTTGTCGCCGGGCTGTCTATGGGGGGCTATGGCGCCTTCAAGCTGGCACTGCGCAAGCCGGAAATGTTCGCCGCCGCAGCCAGCTTGTCCGGCGCACTCGATATTGCAAGTAGTGCCCAACACGCGGAAGAGCTGTCTTCCTTATTCCTGAGCATATTTGGCGAATCCGGGCCAAAGGGCACAGAAAATGATCTGCTGACGTTGCTTGAGCCCTTTGCTGAAAAAGCCCGGCAGGGCTTAGCCATGCCTGCGCTCTATCAGTGCTGCGGCACAGAGGATTTCCTCTACCAGGATAATCAGACCTTCCGCGAGGCCTGCAACCGCCTGAATATTCCGCTAACCTATGAGGAAGGACCTGGCGCCCACGAATGGAGTTATTGGGATACGCGAATTCAGGACGTATTGAACTGGCTTCCGCTTAGGATTTCTTGACACCTCCCGCCTCAAATTGGGGAAGCAATCCTGGAACCTCGTCCAACTCCATAATCGTTCTCCAGGGCTTCCCCATTGTCAGCTTTTCATCCCATTCATGTTTTCTGCGCAGCCAAATTCCTTGTATTCCTACCTGAGCAGCTCCCCAAATATCGTTGCGTGGATGATCGCCAACAATAATACATTGATTCGAGCCCACACCAAGACGTTCCAAGGCCAATCTGTAAATTTGCGGATCGGGCTTACTCAGTCCAACTTCTCCCGAGATGACAATTTCATCGAAATAGTCAGGCAAGTGAAGCAAATCAATCTTTCGATGCTGCAACTGGCTATGGCCATTTGTAATGATCCCTAGCCGAAGCCCCATGTTGCGACAGGCTTGCAGCGTGTCGATCGCATGATCCATCACCTTGGCATGTGTCATGTAATACTGATTATAATAACGCTGAAGCTCCTCCAGCGAGGGTTTTTGTTGCCAAGGTAAAATATCGATCAGTTCAAGGAAAAATCCTTCCTTCTCTCTGTAACCATCCGCGTCACGCACAATAATCTCCGCAACAAGCTTGTCCGCATCGTCTTTCTCCATGGGCACCAGGCATTCCCGCACCAATTGCCAGGTAAAGCTGAGAAATGTATTATCCCGGTCCATTAACGTATTATCAAGATCAAATAAAACAGCTTTTAACAGCAACCCTCTTCCCCACTTTCCCAAGATGTCTCTCTCTATTGTAAATCAGCCTGTCAAATAAAAAAGCGCAAACGCGAAGGTTCTTCGGTTTGCGCCCGACTTTATATGACTTGCTTGGGACGGTGGGTGAGCATCAATTCCTGTTCCGTAACATACAAGGCGAACGGCGGAAGCTCCTTCAGATAATGTTCCCTCATCAGCATCTTGACATCCACTTCAAAGTCCGGAGACTGCTCCAGCACGGGCAGCTTGCCATGTTCTTCCACGTAGCTGTCCAAGGCTCCCTGAACCATATCCAGATAATAAGGAATTTCCCGTTCCTCTTCGGTAAAAATTTCATAGGTTTCTCTTGACAAGTAAAAGCGTTGATCCGTCATTCCGCCTAGATATCGCGACAGCCGCTTCATATCCAGGCTTCCATCCGGAAGCAGTAAGGATAACCGGTTTATACCTTCGGGCATCTCTGCTTCATAACGAAGCACGGCTCGTCTGACCTCATCCAGGGACACTTCCATCGCTACAGGGACTTCGGCACGAGCGGGTTTTCGTCTTTTAAACCATGACAGCATGTTCGGCACCTCCTCAATCCATTACTTCAATTTTGAGGTATACGCTTACAATATTAGTTTACTCAAAAAATCTGAATTTGAACCTTGAAAACGATAGATGTCATAGGATTGACACATTCTTCACATTAGGGTAATTCAGCTCATGTCTAGCTATTCCCCGGCATTTGCGGTAGGATGTAATTGTTTTGAAAAGGTTTGAAACCTATGTAAATCAGGAGGTCCCTATGCTGGATGTTATTGTTATCGGTGCCGGTCCGTGCGGATTATCCGCGGCCATTGAATGCCGCAGACGCGAGCTGCAAGTGCTCGTACTGGAGAAGCATTGCCTTGTTCACTCCATTTACTCTTACCCTACTTATATGCAATTTTTCAGTACTGCTGAACTGCTGGAAATCGGCGATGTTCCCTTTGCCTCCCCTAATGACAAGCCATTTCGTCATGAGGCGCTTTCTTACTACCGGAGGGTAAGTGAACACTATCAGTTGCCCATCTCTGCTTATGAGGAAGCAACCGCCATTCATCGGCAACAGGATGGAAGCTTTATCGTTCATTCGCTTAAGCGTAACGGCGAGCAAGCAGAGTATGCTGGACGCCACGTTATTCTCTCAACAGGATACTTTGATCACCCCAATATTTTGGGCATTCCGGGAGAAGATAAAGATAAGGTGTCGCATTATTTTCAGGAGGCTCATCCCTATACGGGAATGAAGGTCACGATTATTGGAGGCAGCAATTCCGCAGTGGATGCCGCTTTGGAGTTAATTCGGGTAGATGCCAAGGTAACCGTCGTTTATCGCGGGGGCGATCTGTCGGGTAATATCAAGCCCTGGGTTCGTCCTCTGTTTGAAAGCGCGGTAAGTAAGGGAAACATCGATTTACGCCTGAATTCACGGGTCATCGAGATTCACCCCGGTCACGTCGTGATCGAATCGGGAATAGATGGCGGAACCACCGAGCACGCCAATGATTTTGTGTTGGCATTAACCGGATTCCGTCCTGATCGCAAGCTGCTCTTCTCGGCTGGTGTCGAGATGGCTGGCGACATGGAGAAACCGGTATTTAACCCCGATACGATGGAGACCAATGTGCCTGGATTGTATGTCGCAGGGGTTATTGCCTCAGGTCGCAATGCTAACGAGGTATTTATTGAGACCGGTCGCGGCCACGGACGTTTGATTGCCGAACATTTAATCTCGGCATTTCCATCCAACAGCTAGTGCCCAAGTTGGCACGGGAGGTAAACGCATGAATCAAGTTGATATCACATCCCTATTGCTGCTGCTCCTTGCTGCATTGGGGATATTCAGCAGCAATATGCCCATTACCATAGCGATGATTGTATTGTTGCTGCTCAGAGTGCTGCATTTGAACTACGCCTTCCCCTGGCTGGAGAAGTACGGTCTCACCCTGGGGATTATCATTCTGACCATCGGCGTCATGACACCGGTTGCCAGTGGGCGCATCTCGCTTCAAACGTTGTGGGGCTCCTTCTTCCACTGGCAGTCGTTAGCGGCCATTGCCGTCGGTATGCTGGTGGCTTGGCTGGGTGGTCGCGGGGCTGCTCTAATGAGTAATCAGCCGACCATCGTAGCCGGGCTATTAGTTGGAACGGTGCTGGGGGTTGCATTTTTTCGAGGCGTTCCGGTCGGCCCGCTGATTGCTGCGGGAATCCTGTCCCTCATGGTCGGGAAGCTGTAACGAATTTTGCATTAACGCGGATTTTCATGGCTTTGGCTTTTCATGGCTTTGGCTGAATTCACCCTTTGGTTGTGGTATACTCCTTAGTAAATCAATTGTTGCTGTCCCATGGGTTCCCATGGGCATCCCGAGCTGCACGTCGTTTAGGAGGATGACCATGTCACGCCGATTTGTCATTGAAGCGGTGATGGTAGCGATATACGGAGAATTGCTGGTGCCCCAGGTGCCGGTTGAATATATTGTCCCCTACACCACTGTAATGGAGCTTTATGAATTTAAAGATAGTCCGGAGCCGCTGATGAGCGATCCCGTCGACGATATGCATGTGAAGCAGAAAATTTCCGAACTGATAGCTTATCTGGAAGAGCCGCTGAACCGCAAGAAGCTTGAGCGGTCTTTAGCGGTGCCTTGGTCCAAGAGCCCTTCGATCCTGTTCGGTGATCTTGTATCCTGGACCGTGATTAATGCCTTGGATAATGAGCAATACGGCGAATTTCTTGATCCCATCGAGACCGAGGTCGTGTTGACCGCCGAGCGAGAGCACGTGCCCGTTCTGACCGACCAACTAGAGCTCATTCGCCGGATTATCGAAGCAGAAGTGCCGGTTCAGGTATTTGATATCGGCGATTTCGAATACGCTATGGAAGACGGTATCATTTAATCCCAGGTTTTGCAGCCCGGGAGTCCCATAGAGTCCATAAACACAAAGAAAAGAACCTTGATCCACTGTGAAGTGGAGTTTCAGGTTCTTTTCCTGATTCATGCCTTACCCTGCCCTGGTTATGCTTAATGAGTATTCGCTGCCTCATATTGGTATTCAATATCGCCCAGACCTTGGTCATATAAAACATTCAGATGGTAGCCATCCAGGTACCACATATCCTGATCCTCCATGTAGAAGGTGATTCCCTCAACCTTGGAAGCCATGCCCGGCGATATCGGTTGGTCTACGTCGATCCCCAGCGAGAATCCCGGATGCAGCTTGCCTCCTGCACTATAGCGTGCAAAGAAACGTACGGCTTGCCCTGCCTGAAGACCTAATTCCTGCTTGAACCATTCGGCAGCTTCATGTGTCACATTGATCATCAGATGCTCCACCTCCTCGTTTACCATCTATTGTAGACCAAACCGGCAGCGATTGCCAAATAATTATAGACTGCAACGGGAAAACTAGCCTAATTCTATAAAATACCGTTGACACCTTCAGCAGACCGGTGCTAAAATCGGGAGCATACGAGATTTCATTTCAAGTAATTACCAAAATTCAAAAAAATTCTAAGAAAGGGTGAGCGAAGGTGTTCAAAATTAAGTTGGTTCCTAGTCCATATCAGATGCAATACACACAACTAAATACCGGAGCAACCCCTGTAGGTTTGAATCGCATTTAGCGCTAGCCCCTCCCTTACGTGTTCATTACGCTAGGGGAATAACAATTTGCGGCGTTGCTTCTTTAGCAAGTAACGGACGCGATACATGTGAAGGCTTTAAGGCATATCGTTTTCCAAACGATATGCCTTTTTTGCGACTTTTTGTTCGGTTATGTAAGCTACAGAGGTTTTTTCGGCAATCTCATTGAACGATTTAAAGGAGGGAACTCCATGTTCTCGGTACTAAAAAATTTAGGCTGGTTCTTCCGGCAAGAGAAAAGGCGTTATACTATCGGCCTGGTTCTACTCATCTTAGTTGGCGTTGCTGAACTGGCTCCACCACGACTGCTGGGCAGCGCGATTGATGAGATCGTAGCTGGCACAATCACCTGGGCTTCATTGATCCGCTATATTTTACTCATCATTGTCGTACTAATGTTGATTTATTACGTTACGTACATATGGATGCATTCCCTCTACGGCGGGTCCAACCTGGTCGAGCGACTGCTGCGCACCCGCTTTATGAACCATTTGTTGCGGATGACGCCGCCGTTTTTTGAACGAACCCGGACTGGCGACCTGATGGCTCGGGCAACAAACGATTTGCGTTCTGTAGCACAAACAGCTGGCTTCGGAATGCTGACGCTGTCTGATTCCACCGCTTATCTGGCAACCATCTTCATTGCAATGAGTACGCTGATTAGCTGGAAGCTAACGCTTGCCGCTGTTATCCCCCTCCCCTTTATCGCGCTGGCGATGAAAATTTACGGGAAGATTATCCACGAGCGTTTTACGCTGGCTCAGGATGCCTTTGGGGATATGAACGATCAGGTGCTTGAATCTGTAGCAGGTGTCCGCGTCATTCGCGCTTATGTACAGGAACGCCATGATGAACAACGTTTTGAAGATATTACCAATGATGTCTATCAGAAGAATCTGGCCGTAGCCAGGGTGGATGCCTACTTTGAGCCTACCATCCGGCTTTGCGTTGGCATGAGCTATGCCATCGGATTGACCTACGGTATTTATCTTGTCTTTCATAATGAATTAACCTTGGGTGATCTCGTATCTTTTAACATGTACCTTGGAATGATGATTTGGCCGATGTTCGCCATCGGTGAGCTGATTAATATCATGCAACGTGGCAGCGCTTCGCTGGATCGGGTAAACGAGACGCTGAACGTCAAGCCTGACGTCGCGGATGATGCCCATCCCGTAGCCGTCTCCAAGCCGGAATCTATCCAATTCTCCGACGTGACGTTCCGCTACCCAACATCGACCATCAATAACCTGGAGCATATCAACCTGACCATTCATCGCGGCCAGACGCTTGGTATTGTTGGCCGGACTGGAAGCGGGAAGTCCACCCTGCTTAAGCAGCTGCTGCATGAATACCCGCTTGGCAGCGGCGAAATATCTATTTCCGGCGTGCCGATTCAAAAGATCGCGCTGGAACGCTTGCATAGCTGGGTAGGCTACGTTCCGCAAGAACAAATCCTGTTCTCCAAGACGGTACGCCAGAACATTCAGTTTGGGCTCAAGGATGCTTCCGACGAGGTCATTCTCGAAGCGATTCGCACAGCGGCCTTCGACCAGGATCTGGGTACGTTGTCCGATGGACTGGATACACTAGTCGGTGAGAAAGGCGTAGCCCTTTCCGGCGGACAGAAGCAGCGCGTATCCCTGGCTCGTGCCTTCATTGCGGATCCAGACATCCTGATCCTCGATGATGCGCTCTCGGCGGTTGACGCCCGCACCGAGGCCAGAATCATTCAGAATATTCGCGACCAGCGTTCAGGCAAAACTACGCTGATCTCCACTCACCGGCTGTCTGCCATCGAGCATGCCGATTGGATTATCGTGCTTGAGCAAGGTCATATTATCGAGCAAGGTACCCATGAATCGCTGCTTGCCCAAGGTGGCTGGTATCGGGAACAATACGAACGTCAGCAGGTGGAATCCCACCTGACGGACGTGGAGGTGTCTTAAGCTATGCATGCTCATACGGGAAAAGCATTATTCAAATATGCCTTAACGGCAAAAAACACTTTTATTCTGGCTCTTGTCATGCTGGCGATCGGTGTAGCTGCAGAACTCGCCGGTCCCTTCCTGGCCCGCGCCATGATCGATGACCATATGCTGGCGATTGAACGGCCATTTTTTGAAACGTCCGCACAAGACGCAAGCACGGTAAATTATGATGGACGAAGCTTTAAGAGAGGCGACCGTTTTGCAGTGAATGAAGCCAAGGGCAGCGAAGCCCGCGTGCTCCAGGTCGGCAAGAGCTTCGTCTTTGTGGATGCTTCTGTTCCTGATATCTCCGGCAATAGGAGCTATCAGGACGGCGTTCTTACCCTAACGCAGCAGGATGGCACAAGCACTGCTTATGCGGCAGAGAAGCTAAGTGCAACTGAGCTATTTTCCTTTTACAAGCCGGAGGTGCCTGGAATTATCTCACTGGTGGGATGGTATCTGGTATTCCTGGCAATCTCGATTGTGACGGAATTTGGCAAAACCTACTGGCTGCAGTCCTCGGCGAACAAAGTTATCAAGAAGCTGCGCATGGATGTATACGCCCATATTCAGCGTCTGCCGGTGCACTTCTTCGATAATCTGCCGGCAGGCAAGGTCGTCTCTCGTGTCACTAATGATACGGAGGCAGTTAAAGATTTGTTCATCGTCGTACTGGCCAACTTCTTCTCCGGCATCATCAATATGCTGGGCGTTTACGTTGCCCTGTTCATTTTGGACGTTCAGTTGGGCTTGATCTGTCTGTTTGTTGTACCGATGATTTATTTATGGATCGTGCTTTATCGCAAATTCGCTACAAAATACAATACAGTTATTCGCTCACGCCTTAGTGAGATCAATGCCATCATTAACGAGTCCATTCAGGGCATGTCGATTATCCGGATATTCCGTCGCGAAGCGCAAACGAAGGAAGAATTCGAGAATTTGAATGAGGATTATATGAAGCATCAGAACAAGATGCTCAACCTCAACGCCTTCACCTCGCATAACCTGGTGAACGTGATTCGTAATCTAGCCTTCGCCGCAGTACTATGGTATTTCGGCTCTGCACAGCTTAATGGTGCCGGAATCCTCTCACTCGGTGTGCTGTATGCCTTCGTCGACGTATTGGGGCGGCTGTTTCAGCCCATCACTGGAATGGTCAATCAATTGGCCATACTCGACTCCTCCATGGTATCCGCCGGTCGGGTATTCAAGCTTATGGATGAGCCTGGAGAACCGGTGGTAGACGGCTCAATGCCACGCTACAAGGGAGATGTAGCGTTCAAAGATGTATCCTTTGCTTACAAAAAGGATTATGTGCTCAAAAATATCTCCTTCGAGGCCAAGCAAGGCCAGACAGTTGCTTTAGTAGGGCATACCGGTTCAGGCAAGAGCTCCATCATCAACCTGCTGTTTCGCTTCTACGATCCACAGCAAGGCACAATCACCATTGATGGCCAGCCTGTCAAGGATTTGCCGAAGCAGTGGATTCGCGAACATATGGGCATCGTGCTCCAGGACCCTTATCTCTTCACCGGTACGATTCTGTCTAATGTTACTCTAGGGGATGAGCGAATCTCCAGAGAAGCTGCTCAGCAAGCGCTGATCGACGTTGGCGCCGACCGGATTCTGGCTCACTTGCCCAAGGGTATTGATGAACCCGTAGTAGAGAAAGGAAGCACCCTGTCTGCCGGCGAACGTCAGCTTATCTCTTTCGCTCGGGCCTTGGCCTTTGACCCTGCCATTCTTATTCTTGACGAGGCGACAGCCAATATCGATACAGAGACAGAGAGCTTGATTCAGTCGGCGCTTGAGGTATTGAAGCGGGGACGGACCACATTCATCATTGCTCACCGCCTCTCCACCATTCGCAATGCCGATCAAATTCTGGTCTTGCATCGTGGTGAAATTGTTGAGCGCGGCAACCACGAGGAACTGTTGGCCTTGGGTGGACGCTATTATCAAATGTATAAGCTGCAAGCAGGTGCCGCTGAGGCCCCAACCATACAAGCTCCTCCCATAGCTTCGGTTGCAGTTAACCCAAGCTAATCAAAAAGCCTACAAGCAAAGAAGAAGCCGCTTGGGATTATCCCGTGAGCGGCTTCTTCTTATGCTTGGTTTAGGCAAGATCGCGTTGCTTCTGCTCCATTTCCTCCAGGCGCTGGGCAATCCGGCTCCGGTCAAAATGCTCACCGATGAATACAGCTACATCAGGTACGTCCTTTTGTGGCGTAACCTTAAGATAATCGGATTCCCGATAGGCATATTGGAACAGGAATCGGCTGCTGGTATCAGAGAAGCGCAAAATCCCCTTCCCGCGATAAACCTCGCGAGGCAGCTCGGCGATAAAACGCTCAAACTCAGTGCTATCTATCGGACCGTGAAAATAATGAGTATACACCGTCACATGCTCATGGGAAGCATGTGCGTGATTAGGCTCATGATGGCCACCGCTATGATGGTGTTTATGACGCTCATCATCATGATGGTGATGATGTTCATGATCTTGGCAGCCAGAGTGGCACACATGAGGCTCTTCTTCTTGGTGGGCTTGCTTCTCCTGAGGTGATTCCCCATGTACCGCTGCTGTCTCCCCCATCAATGACGATCTTGCTCCATCTCCTTCAAGCAAACCTGCCACATCAACTTCACACTTAACTGCCGGAATAATGCGAGCAAATGAATTCGTATGTTGTAGAAACTCTGTTAATTCCTGTTGCCGCTCTACATCGATCAGATCCAGCTTATTGAGGACCAATACCGAACCACAGCGGATTTGCTCTATCATCAGACGATAGGTTTTACCTTGCTGGGAGGCATGAAGATCGGCTAAATGCAAAGCATCAACCACCGTAATCATTGGCTTGAGATCAAGCTTCATATATAAGGATACCTCGGTAACGGCATCGAAGATCTCCAGCGGATTCCCTGCCCCGGTCGCTTCAATCACGATCAAATCAGGATGCTCCTGTTCTATTAGCTCGGCAAGCTGTATGCTTAAGTCACCACGGATCGTGCAGCAAATGCAGCCTCCCAGCATTTCAGCCATAGGTACCTCGGTAGATACCAGCAACCCGTCCAGGTTCACATCCCCAATCTCGTTCATGACGATGGCCGGTCGTAATCCCTGCCCCTGCCAATGTGTGATCAGGCGCTGCAGCAACGTAGTTTTGCCGCTCCCCAAAAATCCGGACAATATGTAAACAGGCGTCATTCGCATCCTATCTCATCCCCTTAATGGAAATAGCATATGAATGCGAGTTTACACCAAGCGGCCCCGTCGTGCAACCCTTGTTTTCTCCGTATTTCTCTGCTTTGTCCAGGCATGCACCTAACCCTATATGCCGTCCTTATATGCCGCATCCGGCGCAAATCCTATGCCAATCAATGGTCCCACTGATAATCAAACCAAGCGAAGCATGCCGGCGAGCTGTTTGATCGTCCATTTCCCGTTGCGTATAATCCAACTACTGCACCTGTAAAGCACATATGCCGCACAGAGTCCTCGGGAGACAAGGCCCTCGCTGTGCCAGCCGCTATATGGGTCCAGCTATCCTGTCCCTCGGAGTACAGCAAGGCGTATTCCTGCCCTAAGGCATCAATGCGGAGCAGTATGGAGGTGGATGTTAGCTTTGCTTCATACACCACCTGCGACTGACCGCGTACGGTAAGACGAGCTATAAGCAGCGGGCTGCTTCCCGAATGGAGGATTCCGACTTCATAATGGGCATCCTCATCCCGGCGTACGCATAATCCGGCTTCCTCGCCCTCCGCCATGGGGGCAAAGGACAAAGATGTAGTAAAGCTTGCCTTCATATGCTGTTGCCGATGGCCTACAAAGGTGATGGGTCCCAAGTCCCCAAGCGTACCCGTCTGTCCGTATAGTGTTAATCCCTCATGCTCTGTATTCAGAGAATAGTAGCCATCAGCAGAATTCCGTATGAATACCCATTCTGGCCCCAGCACTTCTCTATCAAAATGGTCACGCCAGACGGCTCTATGCGGTTCGGTGCTGTGGAACGGTTCCATCTGCTTGTGTGTCACCGTCATATTCAGATCTACCGTTCCCTCATTATTATCAATCTGCGGCCACCCGTCCTGCCAGACGACAGGGGACAGGAAGGTCTCCCTGCCCAGCACACTATAGTTGCCCTCTATCCATCGCACTCCAAGGAATACGGCCCACCATTTGCCGTTCAAATCTTCAATTAAATCAGCGTGGCCCAGACATTGCAGAGGATGCTCAAGGCGGTTATGCGTTAATATCGGATTGGGATTTGGCTCAAAGGGACCATATGGAGAACGGCTGCGCCCGATGATCTCACGATGTGCCTTACCCGTGCCGCCAGAGGCAGACATCAGGTAATACATATCTTGAATGCGGTATAAATGCGGCCCTTCAATCCAAGGACCGCCATCTCCCCTCCACACCACCTGGGGCGCGCATTTCGCCTCTCCAGTAACTATGTCAATTTCATACTGGATAATATGGGAATCCTTATCAGCTCCTTGCTGAACTGTTACATAAGCCCTGTCGTCATGATCAAAAAACAAGGAAGGATCAATACCTCCATATGGCACACGAATAGGGTCTGACCAAGGCCCGGCCGGTTCAGTGGCTGTCACATAGAAATTGCCGATCCCACCTACATCGGTGGTGATCATATAGAATATGCCCTTATGATAACGTAGCGTTGGCGCATAAATGCCCGTTGAGCTTCTTCTCGAGGTTAAATCAAGCTGACTGATCCGATCCAGCACATGCCCGATTTGCTCCCAGTGAATCAGATCCCTGCTCCGAAATATCGGCACGGCAGGGAAATATTCAAAGGAACTGCATACCAGATAGAAATCGGATCCCGCTCTGGTCACACTAGGGTCCGGATAGAAACCCGGGAGGATCGGATTGGAGTAATGAGTCATTGCAGACCATCTCGGTTCGTTCATCTATTCTTTGACACTCCCTACATTCAGTCCAACGACAAAGTATTTTTGCATGAACGGATAGACCAGCAAAATGGGAACCGAGGCCACAATGGTAATGGCCGCTCGGATGGAAATTGGCGTTACCTGGGTCATATGCTCCATCCCTACACCGTTAGCTACAGCAGGGTTGCTATTCGCATTCATGCTCGAAGAGAGCAGCTTCATTAATTCATATTGCAACGTGCTCAGCTCCTGTCTGGAGGAGGTATAGATAAAGGCGTCAAACCAGGAGTTCCATGCACCCACAGCCACAAATAACGCAATCGTAGCAAGCACAGGCTTGCAGAGCGGGAAAATAAGCCTCCAGAAAATTTTGAAATCTCCAGCCCCATCAATTCTGGCTGATTCCACCAAGCTCTCGGAAATCGTGCCGATATAAGTCCGAATGACGATTAGATTAAAGGCGCTGATCATGGACGGCAACACATAGACCAGAAAATTGTTGAGCAAATGCAGGTCCTTCATCAAGAAGTAGTTCGGAATAAGCCCGGCATTAAAATACATGGTTAGTACGAATATAGCTGTGATTGGTTTGCGGAAAATGTACTCCCTCCGGCTAATGGCATAAGCCAACATCGTCGTGAGGAAGATGTTGAGAATTGTCGATAGCACCGTACGGGCCACCGAGATCATGAAGGCATCATAAATCGTTCCCGAAGCAAATACCGCTTTATAATTTTGCAGCGTGAATTGTCTTGGCCATAAATACAGCCCGCCGCGAATGGTGTCATTTCCCGCATTAAACGAAACAACGATCGTATTCAGGAAAGGATACAGGGTCACAATGACCAGGATAATCATGAACAGGGTATTTAATGTGTGAAAAACGAGCGGCTCAATACCTCCTTGTTTTCTCATCATAGCAGCCTTTCCTCCCCTAGCCGCTTGGCGGTCCAGTTGGCGAGCAGCAGCATAGTAATACTGACAAAGGTTTTGAAAATGCCCCCTGCGGTAGCAAGAGAATAATTGCCCTGCGCAATCCCATATTTGAGGACAAAGATATCAATCGTTTCCGACCAGTCCATAATCAATCCGTTGCCCAGCAAATACTGCACTTCAAAGCCGGCCTCCAGAATATGACCAACGGACATGATCAACAAAATGACAATCGTTGGCCGAATGCCCGGTAACGTGATGCTCCACATTTTGTGATAGCGGTTCGCTCCGTCAATATCGGCGGCTTCGTACAAGGCCGGGTCAATGGAGGACATCGCGGCCAGGTAAATAATCGTATTCCAGCCAAGCTCTTTCCATACATGGGAAGCCCCCACTACCCCCCAGAAATACTTGCCTTCGCTTAGCCAAATAATCGGCTTGTCAATCAGGTTCAGCTTCATTAACAGATCATTAATAATGCCATCGGAAGCAAGGGAAGTAGCCACAATTCCCGTAACGATAATCCACGACAGAAAATGCGGCAGGTATGAGATCGTCTGTACGGTTCTCTTCCAGAACGTCTTCTTGATTTCATTAAGCAGCAAGGCCAGGATAATGGCTGTAACAAACCCCAAGACCAAATTAATGATGCTCATAGCCAGCGTATTCCGCAGCACTCGCATAAAATTATCATCTGTAAAGAGAAATTGGAAATGCTTGAATCCCACCCAGGTCTGTTCACCAAAGCTTAGCGCAGGCTTGTAATCCTGGAAAGCCATGGTCCAGCCTGTAACCGGTACATAAGCAAACAAAATAATATAAGCGAGCAGCGGCACAGACATATAGATAAGCTGTCTTTGCTCCTTCACTGTATTCCACGACCACCGTCGTCTCTGACGCTTTACCGGCGGCTTGAGGGGTCTTGCTTCTGTCACAATCTCCTCCATGATATCGATCTCCCTATCCATCCTTAGATTGAGAGGAAGGAAGTTTCATTCTCCCTTCCTCAAGTCCAGCGCGTTTATTCCACAGTCCAGTTGTCGATTCTCCACTTCAATACCTCATTAATTCGGTCCTCGTAGGCTTTGATGTCAAGCTTATGAATTTCATCAACATATTCCTTCCATGTCGCTTCAAACTCTGCCGGCGTGGCCAATATCGCTTTGGGCAAATATTTTGTAGACAGTTCGTTTAGCTTGGTATTAGCTATCTTGGCTGGAGAGCCCTCAACCAAATCAACGGACCAGGCAGGATAGTAAATCGGGTTCTCAGGAGGAGGACTAAAGAAATCAACATAGCTGTTGAATCCGTACGCGGCCAGCACTTCCTTGTCAAAAGGCTTCAAACTTGCTTGATATTCCTCGGGTTGGTTGCTCGCCGCTGTAGCATTGCCGTCACTGAAATACCCTTCAATTTTGGGCGCTGTTCCATAATAAGCATCGGCTTTGTTAGCCAGCTTCCATGTAGCATCACTAGCATTATCACGTTGCTCTTGCGTTTTAATGAAGCGCCCCTCTTCATTGACCTGGTAATCCTCTCCTTCAACCCCCCAGGCCAGCAGCTTCTGCCAGTCTTCCTCAATGAGCTTATCAAGCACCTTGATAATTTTGACCGGGTCCTTGGCATTTACCGTAATCCCGAAACCGTTGTTCAGATTTAGTGAAGGACGATCCATGTAATAATCCTTGATGCTGAGATCATATACCAGCGGTAAGCCCACATAAGTCCGCTCCAGCTTATCCTGCGTCTTCAGGGAATCAACTGCACTGCCGAAGTTCCAATGCTGGTCGAACATACCCAGAACCGCACCACTTGAGAGCTTCGCCATGTACTGGTCATAGTTCTGAGTGAATGTTTCCTTATCCAGCAACCCCTGAGCGTTGATATCATTCAGCTTCTGGTAGTATTTCTTGGCATAATCCTTGTCGGCAAATATTTCACCAACGCCATCTTTCACCACGACACCGCCATCATTTGGATGACCGATTAAATGCTGTGGAGGATTGAGCAACCCCCAGTTCTTCCAGTCATAGTTCAATATCTCGAATCCGATGGTCGGCTGGCCGTCAATGGTAGGATACTTCTCCTTGTATTTGGCAATCAGCTCGAAATATTCATCCAGCGTCTTGGGCGTCGGATAATTGAATTCCTTAAGCACCGCCTTCTGAATCCAGAATGCCGGGCCACTGTAATAGGTATCAGAAACCTCACTGTTATAGGCGCCATAGTTCGGCAAGTAGTAGATATGCCCATCGTTAGGATCCTTCATTTGATTCCAATACTTCTCATAATGCTTCTTGAGGTTAGGAGCATGTTGCTCAATGATATCCTCCAGCGGGATGACCGCTCCGGCTGCCGTCAGCTTTGTATCTGCCGTAATCAAATCCGGATAATCAGCACCAGCAATCATGACACCAAGCTTTTGGTTCTTATCTCCTGCCAGAAATTCAAATTTAAAGGTAACACCAAGCTCATCCTTGATTCTCTTATAAATTTTGTTATCCGCAGTAGGCTGTTGTCCCGCTTCTCCCAAGAACACAGAGATTTCAATCGGTTGATCCGGCCCTACCTCGCTGCTCCCAGCACTGTTTGTCTTACCCGCATCTGCCCCCTTCGAATTGCCACCCGAGCAGCCGGCAACAGTAACGCTTAAGGCCAGCAACAGCACAGCTCCAAACCGAAGCAGCACTCTTTTTCTGTCCCCCATAAAGCACCTCCAGAATAATTATTTTTCAAAAATGAAAGCCCTTTCATAAAGCTGATTTTATTATAAGATTGATACAGGGGCTGGAACTACATGCGAATTATAGCTATATCCTTGCAAATCTTAGGTTTTCTTGTATTCGTTAGGCGACATCCCCAAACGCTTCTCAAATTGCTGCAAAAAATATTGATAACTTGTGTAGCCAACCAGCTCCGCAACCTCGCT
Organism: Paenibacillus sanguinis 2301083 = DSM 16941; assembly: GCF_000374825.1. Classification (GTDB taxonomy): domain Bacteria; phylum Bacillota; class Bacilli; order Paenibacillales; family Paenibacillaceae; genus Fontibacillus; species Fontibacillus sanguinis. Next base: position 79,509 of record NZ_KB895383.1, on the reverse strand, counting down.
GTTTTTATAATGATGGCTCCGAAGCAATCGGCTGGCCTCTTCAATTCGCAAGTGATGTAGATACTCATGGAAATTCACTCCGTTCTTGCGCATCAGTAGCTGCCCAAGGTAAGCCGGATGAAGGAAAAATCGCTCTGCCAGCCTTTTAATTGTCAGCCGCTCACGAAAGTGCGCCCCGATATATTCGTTAATGTCCTGAACGATTCCTTGCGCCTCTGCCGAAGTTTCTTGCAGCAACCAATCGAAGCACACGCGCCCACAGGAGCGCAGCATTCCGATTAATTCGTCAAAGGTCAAGGCTTCATCCAGGTTTGGTATATCAAACAAGCGAGGAGAAGGCCCTGCGGCCTGTTTCATCTGCCCACTCATATACATGCTGATCTCATGAAGCAGATAGATGATAATTTTTCGAGCCTCATTCGGATAAATGCTTGCTTCACGAAAGGAGTGATCTATCCAATCTACGGCCTCCTCATAATCGGTAGCATCAAGCACTCGAAATGCTTCCAGAATACGCTCCAGAAGCTCTGTCTGTTGATAGCAGCTTTGAAATTCACGTTCCTTCACGTCAGCATAATACATGATCCTGTTCTTTCCAGACTCATAGAACGTATGAATCAGTGCATCTACTGCTGTCCTGAAAGAAGTTTCAATTTCCATAAGCGAGCCAACCGGCTGGCCAACCCCTATGGAGATCCATGCACGACAACCCGCCAGACAGCGGGCCAGTGCCTCCATGCACTCCCCTTCCCGGGCTTTCTGGTGTTCGCACCAGCCGAATACAAGGCAGAAAATATCAGGGCGCAGTTGAACAAGATACATAGGAGAGCGTCCGCTTGCGGATTTGGCAGTCGCCGGTCTAATCCGAACCATCTCCCTTTTCGGGGCCCGTATCACCCCCACATTCCAATATTCCGCCAGCAATGAGAGGGACTCCAGCTCCGCTCTGTCGGGCTGGGATAATACGTTTGCTGTCAGCTGTTCCTTGATCAACAGCCGTTCCTTCTCCCGCCGAGCCGCCTTGGAAATCTGAAGCTGCGCCCGTTCCTCCCTTAGTTCCTGTTGGATGGCTCGAATCTCCAGATACGTTTGCTCCTCATCGAGCGGCTTTAACAAGTATCGGGACACCCTGCACTTAAGCGCTTTGCGGGCATATTCAAAATCGCTGTAGCCTGTCAGAATAACGAATTTCGTATCCTGCCTTCCGCTCTTGCGCCAGGCTTGAATCATCTCCAGGCCATCCATCACCGGCATATGGATATCCACCATCACCAGATCAGGCCCCAGTTCATCCATCAGCTTCAAGCCTTGCACTCCATTACTACAGGTGCCGCATACATGAAAGCCAAGTTCCTCCCAGTCGATCATTTGGAGCCCCTCCAGTGCCCATGGCTCATCATCAATCAGCAGCACCTTATACGCCATGGCTGTGCCCTCCTTCCTCCTGCCGCTCAAGCAGATGCAACGGAATTTTGAATGCTACCTGTGTCCCTTCTCCAGCCTGACTTGCTACATCGAATTGAACCTTGTTGTCATAATACAGCTCCAGGCGCCGATAGACATTGCGGATACCTATATTGCTTCCACCAGGGTCCTCTGTACTGCGCATATGGTATAACACCTCTTGCAATTGCTCCTTCTCCATCCCCTTACCGTTATCAGCAATAACTACGCTTAAATGATCGCCGATCACTTCAGCACGTATGGTTACGATGCCCAACTCCTCAATGGCTTGTATACCATGCTTACAGGCATTTTCCGCCAACTGCTGAATGCTCAGCTTCGGTATTTTATAATGACGGGCTTTCTCGTCAACCTTAATGTGGTATTCAAATTTGTCCCGGAAACGAAACTTCTCAATCCCCAAATACATCACGGTAAAACTAATCTCTTCCTCTAGCGGAACCAAATCGTCCTTCCAGTTCAGCAAACGACGAAGCAGCTTGGATAAATCCTTAATAATATTTTTTACGTCAACATAATTATTTTTCGTGCTCACCACTAACAGGGCGTTCAGCGTGTTGAACAAAAAATGCGGATTCATTTGGCTTTGCAGCAAATTAAGCTCTGCCCGAATACGCTCGGTTTCCTGGCTTTTCTGCTGTATTTCCAGCTTGTAGACGTTGTTAATTAACGAATGAATTTGCGTCGTCATCATATTGAAGTTGCCAATCAGCTGACCAATCTCATCACGGCCGCCATCCATGTCAATCCGATCGAACTTCTCGTTCCTCACCTTTTGCATCTGTCTGGACAGGCGCTTCACCCGGTCATTATAGGAGCGCAGCATCACATACATAAACAGGGAGGTCAGCAAGGTGATTATGCCTGCCAGAATGCCAAAATAAAGGCGCATATCCAGCATAGCTTGCTTCACCCGTGTTCCCTGCGGCACACCGATAAGCTTCCAGCCCTTTACATAGCTGGCATTGCCGATAGGAACCATATGTATTTCCTTATTCGTTGCCCCAATATGATCAAACAAGATATAATCAGCATCCCCTTCTCCCTGATAGCGGTCGTCCGTGGATACGATAACCTGCCCCAATTCATTCACCAGATATAATTCCAGATAATGGCGTTCCCTGGCAATTACATCATAGAAGCGGCTAAGATAGAAGTCGATTCGCACCAGCTTCTGAAAGGAATGATCCGCTGCGTAATCATCCATGCGCTCAATAATACTAAGGTATGGGGAGGTAGCTGCGGAATCGTTCATGGATCGATCCCGGTAGGCAGATACTTTCACAGAGCCTTTGAAGGTTTGCCATTGTTGATACCAGCTACTAGAGCGTACGGATTGATCTAATAGATAATAATCTCCGCCGGACACGATGCTGGGATTGTCCGTATAGATGCCAATACGCTGAATCTGATTATTAACAGGTATATAGGAGGTTACCCGATGTCGGAGCTGCTCGTCGAAGGTATTATAGAAATCCAATGGACTTTCATAGACGCGATCCATCGCTTCAGACAACAATTTATCGGTAATCAAGGCATGACTGACTGACATTCCCCCATCAATCATGCTGTGAATATCCTTTCTTGCCCGCTCTAGTGAAATTTGCAAATTCTGTTCTTCCCGCTCCCGAATCAGCTCGGACATCCGGTCCATGAACAGACAGCTTATGATCATTAAAGGCAGTAAAATGCCGATGAGATAGATCAATATCAGCTTGTAGTTGAGTGGAATATCATTAACGATACTGCGGAACCGCATTCTTCTCATGTTGAGTACATTCCCACCCTTCCGTACAGTACATGTCTTTACTCCGTGCTCAGCCTTGTCACTGCTGCTTCCTGTAAACAGAAGGAGCAGCACCCGTCATCCGCTTGAACTGACTGACAAAATAATCTGCATTGGGATAACCGGAATGTGCGGCCACCTCGGCTATGCTCATCCGGGTCTGCCGCAGCAACCTCTTCGCTTCCTCTACTCTCCTGTCATTTAAATATTCACGGAAGGTTCGACCGGTTTGCTGCTTGAAGGCCTGCCCCATATAATTTGAATTCATATGGAACCTGCGGGCCAGATCTTGCAACTGAAGCTTTGTCCGGAATTCCTGATCCACATACCGAACAACCTGGAAGATGGTATTTGCCTCACTGCGTTGGCGTTGTTCTCCGAGAACTTCCATGCTCCGCCTACATAAATCGGCGGTATACCTGCGTATCTCTGCATGATTAAGCCTTTCAATAAACACGCTCAGACCCGGTTGCAATCTTTCAGCGAAATGCTCAGCATTGCCTCCCCATGCCTTCAACTGCTTAAGAATCTCCATCTCCAGCGCAAGCAATTGGATACGGATATACTCCATATCGCTGGCAGGTCGTCTAGAGGATGGCTCGGCCAGCAAAGCATCCATTGCCGGCTCAAGCTTTGAGTGGTCATTAGAGCACAAGATATTCATTAAGGCGGCCAAAGCGTTCTTGTTCACGCTTCTCATCTTGTCATTCTGCTCACCGCCATTCAGATTGGCCGTGCCTCCCCTTCTATCGTTAATTTTTCGTTCCAGAGTGGATAATGCTTGTTGATAGGCTGTCCTCAAGGCAAGCACCCCCCCTTCGCCGTACCCCGCCGCCATCATCACAATAAAATCATCGCTGCCCTCATCAACTATGCTTCTGCCCAGGGCTTCAAGCTGATCCAAGGCGTAGGAACGCTCGCCGGCGAGCAGAACCCCTCTTCCCTCCAAATACGCACATCTCTCTGGCAAAAACGATTGGATTCGCTCCTTGACCAGCTGATTCCATTCCCTCTCTCCTATGTTGGCATCGATCAGAAGACATGCGACCTTCTCATAACTCTCAATCTGGAGCCAATCGGCTGCTTCATAGACCAGTTCTTGATGATCCTCCCCTTGCAGCAAGCGGTGAATCAAGCCTTTTCCGTACAAATTGCGGTCAAGAAGCCAGCGCTCCGTAGCAGCCTGCTCGTGCAAAATAGTTCTCTTCACCTGCTCTAATACTAATTCAATCTCATCTTCGTCGATCGGTTTAAGAAGATAATCCTCCACCTGCTGCTCAAGTGCTGTCTTCGCATATTCAAAATTATCGTAGCCACTCAGAATGACAAACCGAGGGGGATGGCTCAGCTCCTGATGAGATCGGTTAATCAATTCAAGCCCGCTGATGGAGGGCATATGGATATCCGTTAGCACTAAATCAGGCTGCAAACGCTCCATCAACGACCAGGCAGAATGCCCATTAGCTGCCTCCCCGCAAATCTGAAACCCATGCTTGTTCCAATTAACGATCGTACGCAATCCCTCCAGAACCCATGGCTCATCATCCACGAGCAATACGTTCATCATGCTAGTCCCTCCCTACCTTTTGGTAATACTGCGACCAAATCCGCTCCCTGAATCGCCTTGTGAGCAAAAGATGACTTCTTGAACTATCGCTTAAAGTAGCTTTCAGGTGGACCAAAATAGGAGAATGGAAGTGAAACCCTCGATACTATAAGCCTCTGAAGTACCAATCCCGCATCCAGCACATAAATACGCAGGGTATGCAAGCCAGACCCAAGCACATGCTGCGTTGCATGGGTATGAACATTATTTAACACTGCCTGTTCCCAATGTCGCGATTCACCCGCCACAAATTCCGCGGGCAGCAGTTGGGCGATCACCGGCTCGTTATCATCCATTCCTATAGCATAGGGAAGCTGTCCCTTCTTCGTCAGTGGATTTGTAGGAGCAGTATGAACAGTAACAGTATAAATGCCCTGTTCAGCCACCCATAGACGATATGACAGATAAGGAGCCTCCTGGTATCGCTCATACCGCAACGTTGTCGGGAATAGCTTCACGGCGGATAAGGAACGTCCATATTTCTCAATCACTTCAAAAAAAGCTCCTTGCCCACCCTTTCGATCACAGGTATGCTCAGCTTCCATGACAACCACACCATTCGTCTCAACAAAGGTCATAGGAGGAAGGGCATCAGTAGATATGATCTGTGCATGAACGGTAATTCTCACCGTCTGAGCGTCGGGCTGATGACCATAAGTAATCACGATCTCTCCAGCTAATGGAGCCTTCACCTGCTCCCAATCCAGAGAAACATAGAGATCCTCTCCCTGCAGGTAGCTTCCCTGCTGTCGCTCCAGCTTGATCCAGTCTGCATTTGGCTTCACGCAGTAATCCAGGACCTGCTCCCCGGCATGGCTAATCGTCACACGATAGCTTTCCTTATGAACATTGGTGAAAGTCGGCAGTGCCAGTGTTCCGGAGCCGAATCCGCCAAGGGTTCCTTCAACGTCTACCATCATCCAGGCATTCTTCTGCGGAACGACATAGCTGTAAGCCGGATACTGCCAGCCTTCATCGTTCCAATTCGCATAGCCGATATGAGCAGAAGACATCATTCCACTCCATTTTCCGCCGGATAACTGGTGGTTGAATTCCTGCTGGAGCTGCTTATCTCGAGCAATCGCTTCCTCTACTAAATCGGCATAATCATTGGATCGTAGGCTGGGAGGCGTGAAGCTGCTGTACTTCTGATTGAACCCGGCATAAATCTGCATTTTCTTCACATTAGCGCTAGCCACGGCAGGATAGTACACAAGCTGGTAATAGGCATCCCTGTGCGGCTCGCTAATCATGCTATAATACACCCCGGCTTGCCGCTCAAGTTCCAGCACCTCTGCAAGCATTCGCTGCCCTTCATCATAATGAGATACGCTATAGGTGTCCGCATAAGTAACCTCCGGCTTGCGCTGACCATTCATTCTAGTATACTTCTCCAGCACCTCGGCAATGCCGCCGAGTGCTTCTGGTGCGACGACCGCATGATCGAACTGCTGCTTCACCCATCCTTGAAGGAATTCCCTTGTACGATTAGGCTGAGCCGTTCCCCAGGCTTCAAAATCATAGGCTAACTCCATAAAATAAGAGAGCGGCAGCTCCATCGGCTTCAGATCACCTACGTTCACGATCCAAAGGTCTTTGATGCCATAATCATAGGCTAGCGACATCTGCTCCCATATCTTCTCAAGAGGAACCGTATTCACCCATTCATAGGAATTCGGAGCGCCATGATAATCAAAATGATAATAAATCCCCCAGCCCGCCTGGCGATTTCGCCGGCCTTCCTCGGGCAGCTTTCTCATATTGCCGAAATTATCATCCGACATAATGATGGTGACATCATCCAGTACGTCCCAATCCTGCAACCCCTGTACCTCGTCTGTTCCGTACCAGAACGCCTCCACTTCCTTATAAATCGTCAAGGCTTGCGGCGCGCGCTCCAGCCCATGTCTGCGCAGCAATTCCTTCTGCGTCAGAATAATTTCCTTCAAGCGCCGGATATTCTCTTCCAAAGTACCTCCAAGCGCAGAGTCCTGCTCTCCGCGCATGCCAAGTGTAATGACATTAGCGAACGGCTTGTTGCGAACGACACCAGCCTCCCAGAATTTCGTAATAGCCTCTTGGTTGCTCCAATAATCCCACAAGCCATGTTCACCATATAAATGATGCGTCTTCTTCCATTCCTCTCCGGCCCGGCACATCGGCTCATGATGCGAGGTTCCCATCACAATCCCATATTCCTCGGCCAGTGCGGCGTTAGCCAACGGGTAGCTTAAACCGTCTTCACTGAATACAGCACTCCACATGGCCGGCCACAGGAAATTGCCCTTCAGCCTCAGCAACAGCTCGAATACCTGTTCATACATCCGCTCACTAAATCCGTCGCAATGGTCTCTGGACCAGGACCCCAGTGAAGGCCATTCATCATTCAAGAAGAAGCCTCTGTAGCGGATCGAAGGCTCCTTCGAGGCAAATTCCAGTTGTTCCTTCGTGAAGACCAGCTCTGGCTGCTTCGCCGGATATACATCTGCCCAATAAACCCATGGGCTGACTCCGATCAGCCTGGAGATATGGTACAAGCCATACAGAGTCCCCCGCTTCTCACTGCCTGCAATTACGATTCCCTGATCAAGCTCGGGACATGGATTTTCCACAACGGAGATGATGAAGCTTTCCCTCAGGCTGCGCAATGAGGTCACTTCAAGCCGTCCTTCTGCGATTAAGGAATCAATGATATCATTTTGTCCGATGGTCCCTGCTATGACCGCTGACTTGCTCAGCCGCGTTTTGTCAGTGATTAGCTCCGGCAAGACATCAGTAACAAGCTGAATGTCTCCGGCCAGTGAGGAAGAGACACGCCTGATTCCAGCATAATCCTGACCCTGTTCATCCATATAAACGGGGACTGCCTGACCTTGCTGAACAAGCACAACAGCTTCTGCCACATGGGTATTAACATCGTTCATCTGCATGGCTCCTTTTATGATTTATGATATAAATTATATGCCTATCAAACCTTTTTAGATAGCGCTTTCATTTTTTTGATTGAGGAGGGGATTATGCCTTGAATCTGGATACTCCCCTTGTTCAGCCCAAAAATACTAGACCTTTGCTGCTCACTCATAGCCGAAGCCTAGCACCGTAAAGCGCTTATGCTCCTCCCCCTTGACCATGCGGATGATGACCGTGTGCTCCCGGGTCTCCTGCTCGTTGTACAATAAAACGGGATTGCAGTGGGTCCAGCCATTTTCATGGGGGTCCAGCCTTTTGAGATATTGCCCATCCACCCATAGCTCCGCGCATCCAAACTCAGCCGAGCCCGAATCCTTAAAAATCAGAATAAGGCGTTTGCCGGAGAGCTTGAGGCAAAATTCCGGCCGCCCACGATGCGGTTCATACATCCAATTATCCGGAAATTGAGCGCTGCGGTAGGAATGGGCATCCATTTCTACCATTTGCAAATCCGTATCCAGCCCTGTAAATCCCCCAGGCTCAACTTCAGCAACTCGTTCTGCTTGATGACGGTCCAGCAGCTTGAGATGAACAAAATCATCACCAATGATCGGCGGCTTGCCCATAACCGCCTCTCCGTCATCCAACGGTAAAGCGTCCGTTACGCGGAACAATTCATCCAGGCAATCCGCCATCACACGATGGCCGTCATTGGTCGGATGGTAGATATCATAGAAAAATTGCCGTTTGGAGATGATATTCCCTTCCGCTTTGGTGAGCCGAAACTGCGGAACGAGGGCATCCTTGACACTCACCATTGGAAAATCAAAATGCCAACCTACAGGCGCCAAGCGTTCCTGCAAATTCCAGTCATCGGCAAACACGCTGAACAATAAAATAACCGCCGGGTTGCCTGGACCCTGCCAGGCCTTTAACGCCAAGCTCTCAAAGCAATTCCCCTCCGTCTCATCACCCGCATCGTTGACGGCAAACTCGATAACTACGATATCCGGAGCAACTTGCCCTTCCCGGAGCACATCTCGTTCATATCGGACCACCCCTAGCTCCGAAGAGGTCCCACCCACGCCTGCCTTGATAAGTTGAATCTCCGCCTCGCCACCGGGGCTGAATCTTTGCTTGAATCGCTCACAGGCTTGATAGGCATAACATTGTTCGTGAATCGGGACTGCACCGGCGCCTTGTGTGATCGAACCGCCAATGAAAGCGATCGTGACCTTTTCTCCACGTTTTGCTTTTTGAATAGCTGCCTTCAATCGTCGGTTATGCCCTCGGTTGAGAAGAGAGCTGGCAATCAACCGGCGATAAGCCTCTGAATCAAAAGCGATGGCTCCCTCCGGGGAAATGTCCGGAATATGAAAGCCTTTATGTAAATAAAATACGACGCTGACCGTAGCCCTTTCCCCTGGCCGGGCAAAAATAAAGGTAAAACTGCCAGGTACGTCATCATCTGTCCCCCACTCCACCTCCTCCATGCTGAGCAGTGTCTCAGACCCATCCGCCAGGCAGGTCAGTTCAATTCGGGTACCAGACTCGTATTTGCTCGTATGACCCCAGTTCTGGTACACGAATTGCACCGGGCTTGGCTGAGCATGGTCAGCCTTCACCGTAACGCCAATACTATGCACCAGGCGACGCACGCCCTCACAGTCCTGGAGCAAGCGGAGGATCTCTTCATCCATCACTCCACCCATATATCTCGCCTTCTCTACTAATCTCCCTTCCAGATAAATCTCATGAGAATATGTCCCGTCTGGCCTGAGCGTGCCCTCAATCCTGTTCTCATACATGACGTAAAAGCTGCTGCGCCGGACATCGGGATCTTTGGGCGCCTTCGGAGCCTCGTTCATCCTCTTCTCCCTCCCCATGAAGCGTTAAGCTCAATCTGAACCAGCCAAAATTAAATCGTAGACAACCGACTTCCAGAATAACTCCTTGTTTATGGCTAGTATGGCATATTTTTTTGCTCTCGTCTTTGTACAAATTAAACATTCATACGATAAAAAAAGGGGAAATAAAAAGGCGGCAGCTCATTTTAGCTCATGAGTGCCACCCTGTATTCTTAGCTATATGAATTAAATCTACAAGGCTACAACCTGTCGGCCAAGCATCTGACCTTGCAAAATCATAGCTAGCGCTTTAGGCAAATCCTCCAAAGAGATCGTTGTAATCAAGTGCTCCAGCGCCGTCTCCGGCTTCCATGCCCCGCCAAGCCTGCTCCAAAGATCAGCCCGTAATTCTGCAGGGCAATAAACCGAGTCAATCCCCAGCAAGCTTACCCCACGCAAAATGTAAGGATGTACCGACGTCTCAAATCTTCCGCCGCCGGTCAGCCCCGATAAGGCAATACTTCCGCCGTATTTGACCGATTTGGCAATCTCGCCGGTAGCTGGTCCGCCCACCGGATCAACTACACCTGCCCACAGCTCCTTGGATAATACGCCGCGTTTGCTTTGCGAGACCTCTTCTCTGCTTATCACAGCAGAAGCTCCCAGGGCCTTGAGCCGATCGCCAGCTTCTACTTTCCCGGTGGAGGCTACCACCTCAAAACCCAATTTGGCTAATATCGACACGGCCATGCTGCCGACACCGCCCGTGGCCCCGGTGACCAGAACAGGTCCTTGTTCAGCCGCAAGGCCATTATGAAGCAGCCGCTCTACAGACATCGCCGCGGTAAAGCCGGCGGTTCCTATCGCCATCGCTTCAAGAGACGTCAGGCCTTGAGGCAACGGCAACAGCCAATCGCCGGGAACCCGGGCCACTTCTGCATAGCCCCCCTCATGGGATACGCCTAATCCATAACCGGTACAGAGCACCACATCTCCGGGGTGAAAACGTTCATCGCGGGAAGCCATGACCTCCCCGGCCAAATCAATCCCGGGAATAAAGGGATAACGCTGGACGATCTTGCCATCCTGTAGACTGGCCAAGCCGTCCTTATAGTTCACACTGGAATAACGCACCGCGATGGTGACATCCGCATCAGGAAGTACGGAAGCATCTACCAGTTCTATGCCTGATCGAAATCCTTCCGCATCCTGATGTATACGGAAAGCGCGAAATTGTTGGTCCATCTCCAAAAACCACCTTACAAATAAGGATTTTCGTGTTTGGCTTGCAGCACTTTCCAACGCCGCTCTACCTCTTGTTCAAATTCGGCCAAGGCCTCGGCGTTTTCCGGCTTCGTCAAATGACGCGTCTTGCCCATCGTCTTCAGCCAGTCCGTAAGAGGTACACGCTTGTTCTTCTCCTCCGGATTGTACGTAATCGCGGTTTTCCCTTGTTCCACTTCATAGAGCGGGAAGAAACACGAGTTAACCGCGGCATCCACGATGTTCGTCCCTTGGTCATCCGGAGAGATCCAGTTAAGTGGACATGCAATCAGAATTTTACCATAAACCAGGCCTTCATTTTGTGCATACCATTGAGCTTTCGCAGCCTTCTTCACCAAGTCCTGCGGATAAGCCTCACTACCGGTAAAGACGTACGGAATATTCGTTGCTGCCATGATTTGCGCTGTATCCTTATGCTGGAATGTTTTCCCCTTCTGCACCTTGCCAATATTGGACGTTGAAGTACGGTGTCCCAGCGGTGTGGAATAGGAAAGCTGAGCCCCTGTATTCATATAACCTTCATTATCATACTCGATGATGATCATTTTATGATTACGCAATGCAGCGCCGATAGCCGGTCCCATACCGATATCCATTCCGCCGTCACCTGTTACCATGACAAAGGTAAAATCATCCTGCAAGCCCAAATCATCCAACTCGCCTCGGCGTTTGCGCTCCCAGAACATTTCCACCACACCCGACAGGGTAGCTGCGCCATTTTGGAACAAGTTGTGAATGTAGGTCGCTTTATGACTGGAATACGGATAACCTGTAGTTACCACCATCGCACAGCCCGTATGGAACAAGGCGACAATATCCCCTTCAATCCCCTTGAAGAACAATTCCAGCCCGGAGAATATGCCGCAGCCTGGACACGCACCATGCCCTGGAGCGATCCGCTTGGGCTTCTTCGTCAAGGAACGGAGCGGTGGGATGCGTACACCCAGCTTACCCGTTTCTTCATTTTTGGTTACAGTAATAAGACCGGTCTTCAAATCCTCAAATTTCAATGGATTCAAAACACGCTTGGGCAGCTTTTCCTTATCGCCAGCGGTATGACCGTAATAATCAAACGGAACCTCAACACGGTTCTTCTTCACGGCATCGATAGCCAGTTGGAACAAATGATGTCCGTCCTCGGCATAGAATTCCTTGCCACCCAGCCCATAAATCCGGCTAATGACCTGGGTAGTATGGTTCCCGTGTGTGAACAAGGCCGCTTTGATCTCATTGACCATATTGCCGCCGTAAGCCCCATAGGAATCACCACGGTCACCTACCGTAATCGCCTTGACATTTTTCAATGCCTCGGCAATCTGCTTTTGCGGGAACGGACGAATCATGTTTGGCGCAATCGATCCGGCCTTGATCCCTTGACGACGCAGGTCGTCAACAACGTCCTTGATGATCTCGGAGGCCGAGTTCATCAGGAAGACAGCAACCTCCGCATCCTCCATGCGGTACAGGTCCAGCATCTTGTATTCGCGTCCGGTCAACATCGCATATTCATCGGAGATCCGCTCAAATACATGCTCCGCATTATACATGGCTTGCGACTGCTGGTAGCAGTTATTGATATAGTCCGGTTCGTTCATATAAGGTCCAACGGTTATGGGATTATTGCGGTCCAGTGTATGCGCGAAGCCCTCTGGCGCTTGCTTGCCTACGAACTTCCACACGTCCTCCTGCTTGGCAAAGGTGTGTACCCGGCGCTTCTGGTGAGAGGTGAAATAACCGTCCGAGGCCACCAGCACGGGGAGTCTCACTTCAGGATCTTCCGCCAGCTTAAGGGCAATCAGATTCATGTCGTAAACGGCTTGCGGATCGCGGCACATCAGAATCGGCCATCCTGTGTTCAGTGAAAAATACAAATCCGAGTGGTCGCCGTGAATATTCAATGGTCCTGAAATGGAACGGCAAACCAGGTTCATGACCATAGGGAACCGTGTTCCCGATTGAACAGGCATCTGCTCCAGCATATAGAGGTACCCTTGTGCACTGGTTGCATTGAATACCCGGCCTCCGGCCGTCGATGCTCCATAGCAAATCCCTGCGGAGCTATGCTCTCCATCCGAGGGAACCAGCTTGATATCATGCTGGCCATTTGCTTTCATCAGATCAAGAAATTGAGCTACCTCAGTGGATGGGGAGATCGGAAAATACCCCATAATATGATAATTGATTTGGCTGGCCGCATAGGCCGCCATTTCATTGCCTGACTCATAAACCACGCGTTGCGGGGCAGTACCCGCGCGGCGTTCCTGTTCTAAATCGATCGCCATTGTTCTGCCACCTTTCTGCTTTATTCTTGAACTACCTCAATCAGCGAGCCGCCAAATCAAATAAATGTGGAACCCTATGCTCAGCCGAATATCCTTCCTCTTCCCGTTCTCCGGACAAAGCATCGGTCGGACAGGCATGGATACATTTCAGGCAACCCTTGCAATATTGATAGTCAATCCCCTTGAGGAACATTTGCGGGCGCCCTTTCTTGTCAGGACGCTCCTCCCACACAAAGCAGTTATCCGGGCATACATTATCACACTGGGCACAGTTAATACAGGCCTCTTCCCTGAAATGTGGCATCATTCCGGAACGCGAAATACTGAGGTCCTTCAGAATGCTGTTGCCCGGGTTCACAATAACTCCGCCTATCGGCTGGGTTTCATACCCCAATACCGGTGTATCGGCACGGACAAAGGCTGGCATGCTGACACCTTCCGGCAAGGCAAACGTCTCAAAGACAACCTCATTGTAGCCCCGGTCAAACGTAGCCAGAGCCGGAGCCACCGTCAGCGGATATTTCTTCTCCAGCGATTTGCGAATAACATCCTTCATCGTTTCCGGGTCCAGGAATGGACACAACCGGAACATCGCTCCCAGCATGGCCATATTGACACGGTTCTTCTCTTCCAAAGCAATTCCGGTAGCATCGATAACTGCAATCGTTCCACCAACTAATTTCATCCGTTCCTTCAATTCCTGCGGCGTATTGCGAGAGTTAACGAGCACCGTACTGTCAGCATAAATACCGCTGATGACGTTGACCGTCTTAGCCAGCGCCTCCTGGAAAATACCTACGATATGTGGACGTTCCACCGGCGATGTATCGCGAATTGGCGTGTTCAGATCACAGAAGCGAATATGCGCCTTGACCGGCGAGCCTTTCTTCTCCGAACCGTAGGAGGAGAAGCTCACTCCATTCAGCCCAGCCCCTTCTACTCCGGCCTCAGCCAGCATTTTCCCCGCCAGATTGGCACCTAGTCCACCAATGGATTCCAAACGGATTTCAAAAAAGCCTAGATCATTTAATTTCGGTAGTTGTACCACGCGTTTGACTCCCTTCTTCGCACATGGCGAGTTCATAACGACGTTTTCATAAGAGCGCAAAAAAAATACAGATAAATATTTCTTTCTTAATTTTAAAATTTATCATAAATGTGTTGTGACTTATGTAACTAATGTCATAAAGACATTCTCGTTCTAGGCGTATGCACCGCCCACAGACGAAAGGAATAAGATAGGGCAACACCGATATTTTAGGAGGAAAAAACCGATGATTCCGATGTATCCCTACTACGGCTCGGAAGTGAAGTGCCACGTTCAGCCGATTGCATTTCCGCCTCAGCATCAACCGCGGCAGCCTGGACTGGAAACGCTGATGGTCCCCCGCCCCATCTCGGAAAACCCTGATTATGTGGGCAGCGGCAAGCTCAAGGGCAAGGTGGCCATCCTTACGGGAGGCGACAGCGGTATCGGCCGGGCGACTGCCATCGCTTTTGCCAAGGAAGGCGCAGACCTCGTCATCGTTTATTTATACGAACATGAGGACGCCAAGGCGACTAAAGAGCGGGTGGAAGAGCTAGGCCAACGCTGCCTGCTGATCTGCGGTGACCTGCGGCATGAAGCTTTCTCGAAGGCTATTGTAGAACATACGCTTCACTATTTTGGCACAATTGATATTTTGGTGTTGAATCAGGCCGTGCAGTATCCGCAGCATAGCATTGAGCATATTTCCGCCGAACAGCTACATCAGACCTATGCTACCAATATCTATCCGATGTTCTACCTCACCAAGGCCGCTCTTCCCTGCCTGAAGCCTGGCAGCACGATTATTAGCACGGCTTCCGTAACGGCTTACCAGGGGGCTCCGCTGCTGATTGACTATTCGTCTACGAAAGGAGCTGTTGTTTCTTTTACCCGCTCCCTATCCCTATCTCTGGTAGATCGCGGTATTCGGGTGAATGCTGTCGCACCTGGCCCCATCTGGACACCGCTCATTCCTTCCAGCTTTTCTGCTGAATACGTCTCGACCTTTGGGCTGGATACACCGATGAGACGGGCAGGCCAGCCGTTTGAACTGGCGCCTGTGTACGTCTTCCTGGCCTCCCATGATTCCAGCTATGTCACCGGGCAAGTCATACATGTGAACGGCGGAGCCATGATTACCAGTTGAGCGCTTTGTCGAATGAACCTGCGGCCCGCCGATTTATAGCGTTTTTTGCGCTTTCCCGAGAAATAATAAGCAGGCAAAAAAAGGACTGTCTCCGCTCTGTGAACTGTGGCCCGTAAGATGGACCTTTGAAAAAAGTGACGGACAAAACCATTACTTACGCCTCAGAATTTAAGGTGGATGCGGCACGAAAAGCCAAAGAAAGGCTTATATCGTTGGCGAAATATCTATGCTACCCATGGAGAGGCATCTATTTGGAGAAGCAACGCGGGAAAGGAAGTGTGAGCAGACCGCAGGCAAGCAACTTGCCCACAGAATCAGAGAGGGTGTCCCAAAAGTAAACTTTGGAGCACCCTCTTTCTTTTGACAAAAAAATGACTCCTGATGAATTCAGAAGTCATCTATTAGCTGCCTAGGTGGGGGCTTTGTTCAAAAGGTGTCCTCAATAGGGTCACAGTTCACTGGGCAGGCGAGTCCCTGGTTCCTGTGCTCTATGTATGTTAATCGTCTTGCTGCTGTACGTATTCCTCAATCATTTTCTGCTTCATTTCCCAAGCCTCCTGGCTTAGACTAATCCGGTAAATTTCCGGGTTCATCTTCCGCAGGTACTCGGGCCAGAACAGGTTTAACTGTTCACGATGATGCTGGCGAATTTGCTCCAGGCTCGGAAGCTCATAGACCAGCTCACCATTCTCGAATATGGTTTGCAGCATCGCTACTGCCTGGAAATTCTTCACCGTCTTCTTAATATAAGGGTGCACCGGATCAAACAAGCGAAGATTCCCTCCCGTATGAGCTTGCTGCTCATGCGGAAAGCAGACGTAATCGGCAATGGCTCTGCCGCTCTCCCTGCTCACAATGCGCCAAACATCCTTCTTCCCCGGTGTTGTTACCTTCTCGGGATTGCCGGAGATCTTGATGGTCGGCTCCATCCGGCCATTCTTCTCCTTCTCCACCAGCTTGTAGACCCCGCCCAAGGCCGGTTGATCGGCGGCGGTAATCAATTGGGTCCCCACACCCCAAATATCGATCCGTGCTCCTTGCGCCTTAAGGTTAAAGATTGTATTCTCGTCCAGGTCATTGGAGGCCACAATCTTAACGTAATTCAAGCCCGCCTCATCCAGCATTTTTCGGGCCTGAATCGACAGGTATGCCAGGTCGCCGCTGTCCAGCCGGATGCTGCTCAGACGCTTCCCGGCCGCTTCCAGTACCCGCGCAGTCCGTATCGCATTCGGCACTCCGCTCTTTAACGTATCGAATGTATCAACTAATAGCGATACCTGATCAGGCAGTGCTTTGGCATACCATTCAAAAGCCTCCAGCTCCGAATCGAAAATCTGGACCCAGGAATGGGCATGTGTCCCCTTGGTTGGAATGCCAAAACGCTCCCCTGCAAGCAGATTGGACGTGGCATCGAAGCCGGAGATATAGGCTGCCCTTGCTCCCCAGATCGCCGCATCGGCTTCCTGAGCACGGCGTGTGCCAAATTCCAGCAGCACATCATGTTCAGCGACCTGCTTGACGCGGGAGGCTTTGGTTGCAATCAAGGTCTGGAAGTTCATAAAGTTCAACATCGCCGTTTCGATCAATTGAGTCTCCATGATGGTGCCCTGCACCCGAATTAAAGGCTCATTGGGGAAGCAGATAGCCCCTTCCTGCATCGACAACAACGTTCCCTTGAACTGAAAGCCTCGCAGCAGCTCAAGGAATTCCGGCTGGTAATTCTCTTCTTGCCTGGCCAGGTAGTCTAGGTCCTCCTCCGTAAAGCGCAGCCCGCGAATATAGTTCACAATCCGTTCAAGACCCGCAAATACGGCATATCCATTACCGAACGGCAGCTTGCGAAAATAAGCTTCAAACACCGTCTCCCGCAGATGTGTGCCATTCACCCAATGGGCATAAATCATATTGATCTGATATTTATCGGTATGCAATGCTAACCCCGTGGCTGGCATGTAAGTTCATCCTTTCTGTACCCTGCTATGTATAGATCGACAACTGAGGGGTAAAGTCGGTAAACCGGTACAATTGTGCCGGCCGCTGGGAATACTGATTGGACAGCATCGGGTTGCCATTCTCGTCATGCACCTCTTCCAATATGCCCTGACGGCTGCGTGTCGATGTTATTTTACGAATAAAGTTCAGTTCGGCAAAATCGGGAACAACCGTTTGAATCACTTGATACAATTCACCCAACGTGAAATGTGGCGGCAAAAATTGCTTGGCAATAGTCGTATGAAGCATCTGCTGCTGAATGCGCTTATAGGCGTCTTGCAAAATCTCCCGGTGATCAAAAGCAAGCTGCAGCTCCTCCAGAGCCTCGCGCACAGTGAACAAGCCAACCTCCTGTGCATCATCCGCAGATTGGCGTTTCTCCAGTACCCACTCTTCCACCAATGCAAAGAAAGCATGAGAAATAATCCAGCCACGAGGATCCCGGCCCGGTGTGCTGTATACCCCAAGATACTCCAGATGAGAGCCGTCAACCCCCGTCTCTTCCTTCAACTCCCGGCGAGCGGTTTCATACAGGGACTCATCTTCCTGAGAGAAACCTCCGGGCAGAGCCCAAGCCCCGGCAAACGGCCAACTTCGCCGGCGGATCAGCATGACCTTCAAGTCGAAATGGGGCAGAGACTTGGTGGAGGCCTTACGCTCCTGCCGGGTTAGTGTAAACATCACAATATCTGCCGGAATACCATCAGGTGTGCGATATTTCTTAACCTCATTAATTGATTCGTCATGCTCTTGTTCATTGTTCATCACGTATCACCACATCAGTCATATGATAATGCCAACCCTGTCTTATGTAAGTTGAACTTATTATTTACATGCAAAGAAGCAGACGAGAAAATGTTCTTATGATCGCTGTTGCTCATGAATTTCTCTTGTTTTATAAATTCAGATGAAGTAGAAATCCACTCGCAAAGGCCAACATGCTTCCGGTGCAGCTTTCTTCAAGAAAGCTTTAAGCTTCTTACTTACATAGCCTGGCCTGGCATTTCGGGTTTACCACTATTTTAGGAGCCGAAAGGTGGCGGTGGAGATGCAGCCCAGAGTTCCCTTTCCATCTCGCACCTCTGAACGAAGCGTGAGGGTGCGATGCGTCTCGTGCAGAGGAAAAGCCGTAACCACAAGCTCTCCCGCTTGCATCGGACTCAGAAAGTTGACGTTGAGATGCGTCGTCACCCCAAGCTTTCCCTTCAGCGTAGCCACCATCGTTCCCATCGCTTGATCCATCATAGATGATAACACGCCCCCGTGGACAATGCCCATCGCATTTAAATGTGAATCCACTGCCGTAAGCCCAATCTCAACCCGAGTTGAATCAGCAGAAATCAATTTGAGTCCCAAAAACCCCCAGAAGGACTGTTCATTACGGCGACTGACCTCTTCATTCCAATCCATGTAAATCCTCCTATGCCTGTCTCTATATCTATCTTATGTTCTTGATGAAACCATCCACTGCGCTTAAACTCTATTCAAAAAGGTGCGGAGGGCATGCCTTGACATGCCTTTCGCACCGACGAATTCAGCTTATTCCCCGTAACCGGACGTCACCGCCGGTTCGCTGCCGGATTCTACATTGACCTTGCTGGAGACGGTATCTCGAATCACCGAAACGACCAGTTGCAGCAAGTAATTGATATCACTTTGGCTCTGCTGGAACTCAGTGACCAGCGGAATGCCATCGAGTTCATCCTGCAGCTCCTCGATTTCACGTTCAATCTTCTGGACCATCGCCTGGTTCTGGAAGCTTTCAAAAGCGACGATTTCTTTCTGCTTCTTCTTGATCATACTGATCAGCCCTTGCACCCGTTCATGCTGCTGAATCAACTTCTCTGCCTTCTGAAACTGCTGTACTTCCTCGCTTGTTCCGATTAATTCGGCCAGCTCTCTGGCTTTAGACATGATATCTTCACGAATCACCAGCTCCCGGGAATCAAACTTGGGAATGCCGCAATCGCTTTGTTCTTTATGCTCCACCGTTACAACCTCCTTGGACTATGCTAAATTGGCAGTCTCTTGTACCAGATTGCCTTTAATGTACCAAGTCATCGGGTCTGTTATTTCCACATGCACAAAGGTGCCGATTAAATCCTTGTCTCCCTCGAAATGAACCAGCTTGTTGCTGCGGGTGCGTCCAGCCAGCACCTGCGCATTGTTCTTGCTCTCCCCTTCAACCAGCACTTCCACGATCTGGCCTTTCGTTCCGTCATTGCTGCGCCGACTATATTCCGTGATCGCATCGTTCAGGCGAGCCAGCCGGGCCTTCTTCTCTTCCATGGGCACGTTATCTTCCATGGCCGCTGCCGGCGTACCCTCCCGTGGAGAGTAGATGAAGGTGTAGGCCGAATCATAACCGATCTCCCGCACCAATGACAGGGTTTCCTCAAATTGAGCTTCCGTTTCCCCCGGAAATCCTACAATAATATCTGTCGTCAATACGACGTTCGGGATGCTGGCCTTAATCTTCCGCACCAACTCCACATAATGCTCACGTGTATACTTGCGGCTCATTTTCTTCAGCACTTCACTGCTCCCCGATTGCACGGGCAGATGGATGTGCTCCACCAGATTGCCGCCCTTGGCCAACACTTCAATGAGCGCATCGTCAAAATCCCGTGGATGTGACGTAGTAAATCGCACACGCGGAATGTCGATTTGACGAATATCATCCATTAAATTAGCAAAAGTGTAATCCATATCGGTAAAATCCTTGCCGTAAGCGTTCACGTTCTGTCCCAGCAAGGTTACTTCCTTATAGCCTTGTCTTGCCAGTTCCCGGACTTCGGCAATAACGTCATCAGGGCGGCGGCTGCGTTCCTTGCCTCGCGTGAACGGTACGATACAATACGTGCAGAATTTATCACAGCCGTACATAATGTTCACCCAAGCCCGCATCCCTTCCCGCTTCTTCGGCAGGTTCTCGATAATATCGCCTTCCTTGGACCAGACCTCGACGACCATCTCCTTGCTGAAGATGGCTTCCTGAATCAAATGCGGCAGCCGATGGATATTGTGGGTTCCAAAGATCATATCCACAAATCCATGTCTTTGCATGATCCGCTTGACCACGCCTTCTTCCTGCGACATGCAGCCGCAGACGCCGAGCAGCAGGTTAGGCTTCTCTGTCTTCAACCCCTTCAGATGACCCAGTTCGCCAAACACCTTATCCTCAGCATTCTCGCGAATAGCACACGTATTGAGCAGAATAATATCAGCCTGCTTGCGATCCTCGGTGGAACGATAGCCCATTTGCTCCAGCAAGCCCTTGATGGTCTCCGTATCGTGCTCGTTCATCTGACAACCATAGGTTGTAATATTGTAATACTTGCCTTCCCCAAAGCTCTTCATCTCATCGGGAATACTAAAGTCGTAATGAACCTGAATGTCTTCCTTGCCCCGGCGCTTGCCTTGTTTATAGTCAGGGTTGGAATTGATCTGAATATTGCGCCCGCGAATACGATAAGTCGTCTTCCCGTCTTCTTCACTAATCAGCTTGGCATCGCTGAAGTTGAAATATTGGGAATAGTCCTTATCAAGAGGCTTGTTTTGCTGTTTGGGGTCCTTCATCGTTCGCTTCACTTCCTCATTTCGATATCGCTTTATATTTCATGTCAAACCATTGATTCGTTCTAAAATTGCTATATAAGTTGAATCTATGATGACCAATGTTCTTTCGTTCAATTTATATAGTAGCGCGTGCAATCTGCTTCCTGACCCGCCTCGTAATCAATAGATAACGGTTTGAACAACTTCTATAAGCATCAATAAAAAATTATACCATAGGCTTATTGGCGATTCCACAACTCCCGGTGCCCAAAACAGGGCAAACGCTTATGGAAACCGACTCGGCGCCCATTCACGTGCAATCTCCGTCTACTGCCCACTCTCTTGATGCTAGTTCTCGCCAGTGGGAAATCCTCAGATTGTCGGGAAAGGGCGTGACGTACCATTTCTATGGAGAAGAACCCTTATAGGCTAAGGGCTCTTTTATCTGAAATGTACGGAAAACCAACTTTCTCAACAATCTGAAATCCGCCCGTTAATATACGAAAATGGGCTGAATAACGGGTTGAACCCGCACTATTCCTTACTCGGGAGCAAGAGGAAGCCGTAAGCGGAAGATGCTTCCCTGAGCAGAGGTCTGGACAAGCTCCAGTTCTCCTCCTTGGGCCCGCGCAAGCAATTGACTATAGGTCAAGCCCAGACCCAGCCCTCTTGTGCGCAGCTTCTTCTGGGCACCTCGAAAGAATCGATCAAAGATATATGGGACTTCCTGCGGGGAAATTCCGGTTCCATCATCCTGAACTTCAATCATCGCTTTTCCAGATGCAACAACGATACGAACCTCAATCTTTGCCGGAGAAGTTTCAGACTGGGCCTGACGTGCATTGTTGAGCAAATTCAGTACAATTTGCTGAATACGCAACGGGTCTCCAATACAGTGTACCTTCTGTTCCGACAGCGCAAGCTTGACCTCAGCATCTGGAAGCCTGTTTGTCAGCCCCCATTGGTATACAATTTCCGAGATGAGTCCATTCAAATCCAGCTCCACCGATGATATTTGTACATTTCCGGCAGACATGGCGTTGTAATCCAGCAAATCCGCCACCATCCGTTCCAGCCTTCCTGATTCCTGAAGAGCAATGTCCAGAAACTCTCCACTCTCTTCTTCGGTGACGACCCCTTCCCGCACCGCCAGCAGAAGTCCTTTAATCGAGGTAACAGGTGTCTTCAATTCATGTGTAACCCCGGCCAGCGATAACGCTCGCCAGTCCTCAAGCTGTTTCAGGCGTTGGGCCATATCACCAAAGGCATCCACTAATTCTTGAATTTCACGCTCGCTTGTAGCTACCTCCAGATTAATATCATAATGGCCCTCGCGAATTAAATGCGCTCCCTCAGCTACTTGGCGAATCGGGCGACTCAGCTTGCGCGACAGCAAGTAGATCGTCAGCCAGCCCGCCATAATCAAGGTGAACAGGGCGACAAGTGCTATCGTAATTTCATGTGGATTTGAAGCCAAAGATTGCTTCGACAGCAGGAAGGTAACCTGTCCCAATCGAACTCCGTTATGCTGTACGGGAGTAATTACTGCCTTCGTCTGCGGCTCTTCCACATCGGTATAATCCTCATTCATTCGCCGATCGATGATCTCTTGGGTTGTTTCAGGCACAGAGAACAATAGACGCCCCTCCTGATCTGCTATGAACAAGCACAGATCGCCTTGAAAATTGAAATAATCCAGCCGACTCTTCAGGCGTTCATCCATGTTCTGGGGA
Source organism: Paenibacillus sanguinis 2301083 = DSM 16941 (assembly GCF_000374825.1). Lineage (GTDB taxonomy): Bacteria > Bacillota > Bacilli > Paenibacillales > Paenibacillaceae > Fontibacillus > Fontibacillus sanguinis. The sequence goes on along the minus strand of NZ_KB895383.1, from coordinate 56,873 downwards.
ATCACCAGTTGACCCTCCGTAGACGCAACGTAATCGGCCAGCTCTTGTCCAAGCAGACCGGCGGTTTTTAGCCTGCTATCCATCGCTGTAGCCCGTACGCCATATATGGCGATCAGCCAGATCATCACGAAGCCCACGCACAAAATGATACAATAACGAACCGTCCAATAGGTCAAAATGGAAGTCAGCTTCCGCGGCTTTACTCTCCGATCCAAAATTGATACCCCGTTCCTCGCAATGTGCGTATTTCTCCTGCGTCCGCCTGCCAGTTGGTCAAGGCTTGACGTAATCTTTTAACGGATAAATCAACCGCCCGATCACTACCGTCATAATCATTACCCCATACTTGCTCAATGAGTTGCTCCCGGGTAAAAATCCGGTTCGGATATTCAGCCAGAAAAAGCAGCAGCGCTAAGTCTCGTGGAGTCAGAGATACCTCGGCCGCATTTAAATAAACAGAACGAGAGGCGTAATCCAACAGCAGGTTGCCGAAGTAGCGTTTGCTATCGCCATCGGTCCAATGGGGTCTTCTTCGCAGCACAGCCTGTACCCGGGCAACTACTTCCTCGGGGACAAACGGCTTGGTCATATAGTCATCGGCCCCGTTCTCTAATCCTTCCAATCGCTCCTCCAATTGTCCGAGGGCAGTCAGCATAATGACCGGACACGGACTCTTCGAGCGAATCTGCTTCAGCAGCTCCCAGCCATTCATCCCCGGCAGCATAACGTCCAGCAAGACCAGAGCGTAATCACCTGCTTCAAATTTCTCCATGGCTTCTTGCCCGTCCTTAACTCGGGCAATCTGAAAGCCTGCCTTCTTCAAGTATGCTGCAAGCACACGCGAGATGGCTTCCTCATCCTCCACAATCAGGATCGCCTTCACACGGACCCCTCCAACCTTTTGATAGTGCATAATGTAATCTTTAATTTGACATAGACGTTCCCGTCCTGCAAGGGGAAATAGAAACTTAAATAACAAATTTTAGTTTGACATCTTCCTGACATGTTACTTTGCTAGACTTTTACGCAGAGAAAATAATAAAGCTTTCAGGAGGAACTACTGTGAAGAAAAAAACAATTACTTGGCTGATTACGGGTGTATTGTCAGCAGGCATCATCGGCGGCGGCGCTTATGCTCTGATGAACAATTACTTGGGAAACAACGTTGAGATTGAATCCATCATTCCTGCAAACAATCCTTCCGGCAATAATTCCGAGCAAACAGCCAGTGCATCTGGAGCAGCGATCTCCCAGGATCTGGTGAATGGCAATTGGGAGATTACTGATGACTCCAAGGTGTACTTCTCTGTTACCACCTCTAAAGAAACGGTTAACTTCGTTAACAATGTCGTTAGCGGACAATGGCAGCTTGATGTGAACGACCTGGCTCAAAGTACAGCTACGGGAACTATCGACATGAACACGGTGGACTCCAGCAATGCGCAGCGGGACGAGCATATCAAATCCGCGGACTACTTCGATGTAGCTCAATTTCCGAATGCTATCTTCAAGACATCAAGCTTTGAGGGACTGCCAACAGACTGGACCGAAGGCGCCACCTACGATTTCACCATGACAGGAACATTGAATGTGCGAGGCATTGATAAGGAGGTTACCTTTGCTGGCACAGTCATGTACAAGGATGAACAACTGCTGCTGTCCGGCAGCACAATGGTTACCTTCGACGACTTCGGCTTGGAGAATCCGCATAGTGTTGTGTTGTCTACTGAAAATGACATTCAGGTTCGTCTGGAATTGGCATTAAGCAAATCATAATATAACGATCAACCTGACTCGCTCTTGTATAGATGAAAAAAGAAACGGCCCGCCATGATGGCGGGCCGTTTCTTACTAGTCCATGTTCTAAAAGTCGCGAGATTAATAGTATTCTGTGACGGAGGGGCGGCTGGAGATAATCCCCTCGCTGTCCAGCTTCTTCTTCAAATAAGATTTGTCCGAAGAAATCAGCAGGCTCATGACTGCATCCACGACGAACAAGAAGGTAATATGGTTCGACATCATCGCGCTGTTGTTGACCGACATCTTGTCCGGTACGATGATATTCTTCTCCGCCGCTTCCGTAATTGGGGATGAATCATAACAGGTAATCGCCACCGTCTTGGCCTGATTCATCTGGGCCGCTGACACAGCAGCAATGAGCTCCTGCGTTGCCCCGGAACGGGAAAACGCAATGACAACGTCCTCCGGCGTAGCCTGCGACGCTGCGATCTTCATCGCCCGGCTGTCGCTGCTGGCCTCCGCACTGATGCCGATCAAGGACAGCCGATTCTTAAGGGCCATAGCCGACAGAAAGGAATCGAATATCCCAAAGATATGGATGCGTCTGGCCTGCTTGAGCGCCTCCGCTACATAACGCAGTGTATCCTCGGAGATCATGGCAGAGGTATTGATCACAAGCTCGTTGTAATCAAGCGCCAGCCCGTCGATCGGGGTAATCTCCCGGCGCTCCTTCTTCCGCGTTTGCATTTCCCGGTAGAAGGTATCCTGAGCGATGGCAATCTTGAAATCATTGAAGCCTTTGAAGCCAATCTTTTTGCAAAAACGGTTAATGCTGGTCTCCGAAACGCCAATCTCATTGGCCAGCGCCGTGATCGTATGTTGGGTAATGAACTCGGGATGATGAATGACAAACTGGGCAATCTGATTTTCACCATAAGTAAACTTCTTGTTGAGCGAAATAATTTTTGCAATTACCGCGGGTACTTGCGAAGCCATGACATGTCCTCCTGCTTGTGCGAATACCGCTTCTTCTGAAAACGGTCTCGCGCAATAACGATTTACTTATTATAGCATACGGAGTCCATACTAGCTAAAATCATCTTCCACTTTTTCACATTTCTCGCGAATTGCTCCACCTTGATTTCCCCCGTTTGAATCAAGTACATATGGTCCAGCAGGCTTGGCAAATAGGGAAGTCCAAGCATTTCCTTGCAGAAGGTGTGCGCCGCGATTTCACTGGTCTGCAAGACCGTAGCCTTCCTTCGGAACGGGCCTATTTTACAGCACTCTACCGGCTCCAGAAGCTCATTAGTAAATTGTCCGCTGCGATATTCCAGCCAATGATAGTATTCATGAGCCAAATGAATGTCCACGATTTTTTCAAAGGTAACCGGGCCGAGGGCCCCATTGGCCTCAGCCGCGGTCTGCAATTGACGCAGAGATTCACGGTATACCATAATATGCGGTACCTTCCCGCTCCAATCCAATTGGGCTCGCAGCGCCACCTTCATGGCGCCTGTCCCCGCAGATTCGGCCACCATGAACTCAATACCCGCTTCTCTCAGGAGCATACGGATGTCCTGCCCCTGAAGCGGGCGGGCAGCCTGTCTTCCCGCCCGCAGTGAATGCTTAAGATAATAGCCATATCTGCCGGCGTCCAGCTTATGGAATACCGGGTCCCGCTCCAATTCGGCCAAAGCCAATATTTCGTCGTCAAGCCCTAAAGCGCCAAGCTCGAACATCTGCACCACATTTTCCCCGTTCGCCATCTGCACCATGCACTCTCCCCTCGCTCTAACCCGGCATACTACTGATATGCAACCGCAAGCCAAGCTTCCTCTTCGCTAAGCAGCTCCGTCTCCATGTCCACGATCGACAGCAATTGCTCCTTTGTCTGCATTCCTGTCAAATCCAGCATCTTCTCGCGGAAGAACAAGAAGACCTTCGGAATCGTTGCGTTGGCATCCGAATAAATCGTATGCTCATCGAGAAAAGCAACAAAGCCCTCATCCCGTTGCTTCTTGCTGAACTCCCCATAGCGCACCCCGGCCTGCTTAAAGCGCACAACGCCTTCCCTGTCTACCACACTGACCGAGGTCCGTTTCCTCTTGATCAAGCCAAAAAACGCTTTGCGTACCTCCTCATTGACGAACAAATGCCAACGGCCTGTTTTAGCGGCCAGGAACATGCTATCCGCCGAGGCGTCGATAGAGCTTGCGGCAATAGCCCGCATCTCGGCTTCCGTCATTGCGGCCTGCCCCAAATCCTTGGAGCGAAGCTCCGTCGATCCGGTAGCGATAGCTCGCAAGATGTTCTTCTGATTATCAATTTCAATGGTAACCTCTACCGTTTCCTCGCTGGCTCCGGACTGAACGATTTTTTCCATAATATCACTGCGAATCCGCTTGATGTCCGCCTCCGTGGGATTGATAACCGTGCGTTCGATCTGTTCCTTCACCATGGCCAAGGCCACGCCAATCGTGGAAATGTACGGCGCATTCTTGGCAATCTGCCATTTCATCTGCTCCTTTTCGGCCATGGCCGGAATCAAGACGGCCCCACTGCCTCCTCCGCCCACTAGAGTGACAAAGGATCGGTCCAGCTCATAATCCGCGATCATCTCATTAACCGTCTTCATCGTTTTCTCGATAGCAAGGTCCATGACCTGACGGGCCGCTGCCTCCCCGGATATGCCGAGATGTGCGCCCAAGGCATCCCAGGCCAGACGGGCGCTCTCCTTCCCGGCATAAGCATAGTCTCCCTCGGGAACGTAGCCAAGCAGGTTGGCTGCTCCTGCCAAAGTCAACGAGAATTCCTCTCCGGAGCCGCCTCGAATAATGGCGTATTCCGGGGCGTCACCTTCACGTGGACTGATAAATACAACACCCGCGTTCTGCAGTTGCGCCGGGGAAGCAAAGCATTCATAGGCCTTCCCGGCAATATGGGCGCTTCGCGGACCCACATCGGTAATTCGGCCATCCGCCACGCGGATCATACTGCCGCCTGCGATTCCCAATGTACGAACATCCAGCGATTGCAGGTAAGTGCGGTGTCCGCCGACCTGCGCATTCTGAATCATGACTTTTCCGTTCTTGATGACGGAAATATCTACGCTGGTGCCGCCGACCTCGAAAAAGATACCATCGGAAATTTTCTCGTACATCAACGCCCCTGCAACACCTGCCGCAAGCCCGGAGAGCATCGTCAGGATCGGACGCTTCCGTACCTCTTCGATGCTCATGACCCCGCCATCACAGCGCATGATCATTAATTGAGAGGTAATGTTGGCATTTACGACAGACTTCTCGGTCATATTGGCGGTTTCCATCATTTTCGGAATCAAGCTGGCATTAATGACCGCCGTTCTTGTTCTCGTTCGCAGACCATACAGCTGTGATATTTCATGTCCACCTGTTGCGAACACATCGCGCCTGGCAGCCGCCTGGGCGATAATCAACTCGTTAGCCGGATCATCCACACTATAGGCTTCCGATGCGACGATGACTTCCGCCCCTTGGCCCAGCAACTCATTCAGAGCCTGCTCCACCGTTTCATCCTGCAAATGCCTGGAATCCAGATACGTATGGTAGGTGTGAAGATACTTGCCGGGCGCCAGTTCGATCTGCCCCGGATTAGATTCACTACGCGCACTGAGGCCGTCAATGCCTGCCCCCATGCCGAGGATGCCCACCTTCGCCACATCTCCCTCCAGAAGCGCGTTCGTCGCCTGCGTAGTCCCGTGGGCAATAAAAGCCACATCCTCCGGGGCGATCCCTTTGCTTTGCAGGATGGTCTGCAAAATTTGCACGATCCCCTTGGCTACACCGTCTTCATCATGATGAGTGGTCGGAATCTTCATCTTTTCTATAATTTCAAATGTTTCATTATCCAGGACAACCGCGTCCGTAAATGTCCCGCCGACATCGATGCCTACTCTTACTTTTCTACCCATTTCATGGCTCCCTCCTATCTCTCTACGAGCATGGTGGCCCAATAGGCTCTGCACCGATATGGACATTTACTCGATGCCAATTCATACCGGCTCCCCATCCGTTTTCCCATACTGCTAAATGCTTGCATCCACCGTAAGAAAAACATCTATTGATGTACTACGCGATTATTGAATTGTTCAGCTCCGCTGAAAACTTATAAATTCTATAATCTTTAAAAAACAACAAACGCGCCCCAGATCATCGAGATCAGTACAGCGGTCACCATCCAAGGCAAAGTCCGCTTCAAAATGTCGTTGATATCACTTTTGGTGAAATCCGCTACCCAAACGTTATGCGAGTTGGTAGGGTCGGACACCGCTTGCACGTTGCTGACCACCCGAAGCGCCAGCATAGCTGCAATCGGAGTCATGCCTGCTCCAACAAATAAAGCTGCGATACCGCTTCCCAGTCCCCATACGTTCAAAGGACCACGGTAAATAGCTAATGGCGACAGGATCGTAAAGAACAGGATGTACATGAGTGGGCTTCCCGGCAATACCGACTCGATTAACGGCGAAATAATAGCCGTCACCTGTGGCGCCATAACGGCATTTACCAGAATCCCGATACCAATCATCAATCCCAAAGCTCCGGCTACGTCCTGAATGCCCTCAACCAAAGAGCTGGAAAGTACATGCACCGGACGTTTTGGCCAAGACAAGAGCAGTGTAGCCACCGCGCCAATAATGACAGCGGGCACGATATCCATTTTAAATACGAAGACCATAACTACAGGGACCAGCGGACTGATCAGAGCGATCGTAGGCACCTTCCGGCCATCGGAGGACGGGGAGTTAGCCGGCATCGCCCATGCCTTGCGGCCCTTTCCATCTCGGCGGGCGTAATAGACGATCATAATCATACTGATCACAATCAACGGCAAAGCGGCGATAAGGGTGTAATTAGCGATCGTCGCCACCGGCAGACCCATCACATCCACATAAACCGCCCAGTTCGATACATTAAACAGGACCCCGACGCCAACGGAGGTCAGTAATACAACCGAGGACAGAAATTGGCTAATGCCGGCGGTTAGCATAATCGGAATAATAATGGTACCTACAAGGATAACCATCCCCAAGCCACTTGCGGCGGAGAAGATCACCGAAGCGGTTACAAAGAATAACAACGCGATCAAAATCGGCTTGTCTCCCGCCAACTCTGCGGCCTTGCGAATGATCGCTTTGGTCACGCCTACTTTGTTCAGAATTTGTCCAAACCAGGCCCCGAAGATCAAGCCGGCAATCGCGGTAGATAACCGCATGGAGCCTTGAGCCAAAATCGTCGCACTGATCGTAGCTGTATCAGGGGCGCCTGAAGACCAGGGTACGCCGGCAATCAGTGCAAACAAAATCGCCATGCTGGGCAGCGCCAGAATAGTAGGAAGCTTCCGGGTCATCATTAACACTGCAAACAAAATAAATACGAGTAAAATGCCAATTGCCTGTATCCACATTATCGAACTCATCGTTCAAATCTCCTTTTAGAGGTTGTTCAAAAAGTTGTCTTCCCAGGACGGAGTTGTTCGAGGAGTAATTCGACATCGAATCTTGAATTCACATGCTTCCGAAGTCGTTTTCTCCGAAAACGTGTAGCTCCGCTACTCAGTTCCTGGCTTCCTCCAACCTTCTCGGTCCTGCAAACCCGACTTTTTGAACACGCACTTTTAGTGTTCAAATTGGAGTTGTCCTTCAGCCTCTTATACCTCCAGATAAGCTCCTTGTTCCTTTAATACCTGCTGCACCCTGGCCACGTCCACCTCCTGGACATGCAGATTATGCAAAGCGGCCTGCGCAGCTGCAACCCCGCCCGCATGTCCAATCGCCCCTGTGGTCGGCGTCGTTCTCACCGCAGCTTGGGCTTCAAAGGTAGCTGACAAACAGCGTCCGATAACGATGACGTTATCAAGCGATGGTGTCACAAGACACCGATACGGAATGCTGTACATTCCCCCCCACTCCAACTTCTCATGCTTCGTCCCTTCCCCGTCAGGGTTATGAATATCGATGGGATACCCGGAATGGGCAATCGTATCCTCAAATGCAGTCTGGGAGAGGATATCGGCAGCAGTCAGCGTGTATAGACCGATGATTTGGCGGGAACCTCGGACACCCACAGAAGGGCCGGTTGATTCCACGATAGCGTTTTCAAAGCCCGGTATATATTTTTTAACGAAACGCTCCAATTCCCTGCACTGCTTCCTTCCCTCTGTCTCTGCACGGCTAAGGCTCCAGGCATCTGTTCCGTCATGTCCAAGAATGCGCGTTGTATTCAAAATAACCTCGCCCGGAGTATTGGTCTCAAAAAAGAGGATATCCTCACGCGGGATGGAAATTTCGCCCCGCTCCTTGGCCTTCTGGAACAGGCTGACGAAACCTGCGGTTGACAATCTTGGAGCTTGCTCAATAATGGAGGTATCCCCTTTGTATAGCGGGAAATCCTCCGGATGCGCATGAATATAGGCCTTCACCTTGGCGATATCGACATTGATCATCTTCATTTTCAGCGTCATCGGCTGCATGGCTCCATCGCTTTCCCGCCCTTTGGTAAAAGCTGCTCCAGCACGCACGGACAGATCTGCGTCACCTGTGGCATCTATAAAAACCTTGGCCGCAAGCTTGCTTAAGCCAGACTTATTGCATACGGTGATCTCAGTGACTCGCTGATCCTTGGTGTGCACCTCCGCCAGCATCGTGTGGTACAGAATTTGCCCTCCATTTTCCAAAATCATAGATTCCAATTCCACCTTAAGTGCCTCGGCATCGAACGGGGTAACCGAATACGTGAATCCTACGGTGTCGAAAATATGTCCCGGCGATTTGCCTATTCTTCTCAACCTGTTGATCAACTCATTGGTTAAGCCTTGTATAGCCAGCTTCTCCCCAGCGTGAAAGGTCATCATAGGCCCTACGCCATTCGCCGTCAGAGTACCACCCAGATAACCCTGTGATTCTACGATCAGCGTCTTTGCTCCTGATTTGGCGGCCGCTACGGCAGCCATGACGCCGGAAATGCCACCTCCCACGACGATGACATCCAATGCTTCCATCTGCTTAACTCCTCCTTGTTTGTGATTTGGCTGTTTCATGTGTACTAAATTAACAGAACAAATTCTCTTTGTAAATGATTATGTTTATTTTTTTCTTAATATCCGTTAATTTAGAAAATTATTTTCTTTACTTATTGATCTCTAATTTTTATACTGTGTAATAGGGTAATGTATACGTTTTATTCGTGAAGTTTATAGGTTAAAGGAGTCGAAGTTGAGCATGGACAACTATTGGAGCGAAAATCCCATATATTGGATTTGTTAAAAGCTTCTCTTTTCGCAAATAATCAACATATATTTCCAAGCTCTTCCCCGTTGAGAAAGGAGCATATATATGCCAATATGGGTAGAGATCATCCTGCGTACGTTGTTAGCGGCGGTGGTGCTATTTATCATCACCCGGCTGCTCGGCAAGAGGCAAATCTCCCAGCTTAGCTTCTTTGAATACACAACTGGCATCACGATAGGCAGTCTTGCAGCTTATATCTCCCTTGATGTCGATGTCGAATGGTATATTGGGCTGGTAGCAGTAGGTGTCTGGTTTCTCATTTCCATTAGTGTGGAATATGTGCAGCTTAAGAGCAAACGATTTCGAAGCTGGATTGACAGCTCAAGCACAGTCTTGATTCAGGATGGAAAAATATTGGAGGGTAATTTAAAAAAAGAACGACTCACCAATGAGGAACTACTGGAGCAGTTAAGGAAGAAGAGCATCTTCAAAACAGCTGAAGTGGAATTTGCCGTAATGGAACCCGATGGACAAATCAATGCTTTGTTGAAAACAGAGCATCAGCCTCTCACCCCCGCACAGCTTGGGCTTAAGGTGCCCCCGGAGCCGGAGCCACAGACTATTATTCTTAGCGGCAACATCATGAACGAGCCCATGGCCGCTCTCGGGCTTAGTCACCGCTGGCTGAATAACGAGCTCAAGAAGCTGGGCGTCTCACTTGAACAGGTCAACCTGGGACAAGTTGACGCTTACGGCCAATTCTACGTCGACCTTTACGATGATCGGATCAATATTCCGCAGCCTCAGGAGCAAGCCTCTGTCCTGTTAGCCCAGCTCAAAAAATGTGAAGAGGTGCTGCAATCATTGGCCCGCTCAGCCACAGATGATAGAACCAAGCAGCTTTATGGAAATTGTTCGTCCACCCTTGAGCAAGTCATTGATCAAATGAAGGGATTGTCCAAGCAAATGCCGCAGCATTAGAGCTATCCCCGGATCATCAGACGTATGAGCAAAAAAAGGACTGGCCTTCGGCGAATATAGCGCCAAGGCCAGTCCTTTACTTATTTAAATCATATTGTTGGCTGATTAATCAATGATTTCAGCCGTATCGCCCGTTTTGGCACCTGCTGCATTGGCTTCATCTGTATCGATGTGCATATCCAAGGAAAAGTTGTCCGATACGCGGGCAATAACATTCTCCAATACGAGACCACGCTCCCCACTCAAACGAACCTTCAGCAATTGCTTGTCCTTAATGCCCCATTTCTCAGCATTCGAGGTATGAAAATGGATGTGGCGGGCGGCGACAATGACGCCCTCCTTCAATTCAATCTCTCCGGCTGGACCTTTCACAGTAATTCCAGGCGTTCCATCAATATTCCCGGATTCGCGAACCGGAGCCTTTACACCAATTGCAAAGGAATCTGTACGGGAAATTTCCAATTGGGAAGCCGGACGAGCCGGGCCCAAAATACGAACCTTATCAAATTGCCCTTTCGTTCCGATGACAGCTACCTGCTCATTGGCAGCAAATTGGCCAGGTTGCGACAAAGGCTTAAATTCAGTAAGCTGATATCCTTGTCCAAACAAGATTTCGATATGCTCCTGGGTCAGATGGATATGACGTGCAGATACGCCGACAGATACAATTTTGCTCATGTCTACTAACACTCCTCGTATATTCTCTATATCGTTAACAATTGACATCGCTCTTCATTATACACCTATTGCCGCCAAAAAGGAAAAGACGTCCATGGGAAATGGACGCCTTTTTGATCAATTATCTAAATTCTGCTACAAGATTGTCAAACTCAGGCTCAGGTAAAGCTAAGGATTGATGAGCTAGCGGCTCCTTCCTAAAGCCATGCACCAAGTCCTCATAGCTCTTTCTCTCCTTATTCTGATAGATCAGGCCGGTAATCATGCTGCCTGTCTCCATCAGCTTGGTCATCGCCAAGGCACGGTTACCGGGATCATAATCCGGGATCGTATCGAGATTAACGATGTTCTCCTTGAACCAATCATAGGTATTCACCTTATTAAAGGTGACACAGGGGCTGAACACATTGATTAAGGAGAAGCCCTCATGTTGAATTCCTTGTTCAATTAATGAGATTAATTGCTTGATATCGCTAGAGAATGACTGGGCTACAAATGTTGCGCCCGAAGCCAGGGCAATTTCCAGTGGAGACAACGTAGATTCAATGGAGCCTTCCGGCGTACTCTTCGTCTTGAAGCCCTCTCCACTGCGCGGAGAAGTTTGCCCTTTGGTTAATCCATAGATCTGATTGTCCATTACGATGTAAGTGATATTAATATTGCGGCGTATGGCGTGAATGGTGTGCCCCATCCCAATGGCAAAGCCATCCCCGTCGCCCCCCGAGGCAATGACGGTCAGGTCCCGGTTAGCCAGCTTCACCCCTTGGGCAATGGGCAGCGCACGTCCATGGATACCGTGCAGACCGTAGGCGTTAATATAGCCCGAAATTCGGCCGGAGCAACCAATACCGGATATGACGGCCAAATTCGTTGGCTCCAGACCGACATTCGCCGCTCCCCGCTGGATAGCAGCCTGGATGGAGAAATCACCGCAGCCCGGGCACCAGTTCGGTTTTACATTATTGCGGAACTCTTTAAAGGTTGCCATTTCTAACCAGCTCCTCCTGCGTTTTGGCTTGATCCGAGACGGCTTTCAGGCACTCTTTATAAACTTCCAAAGGAAGAAAAGGATTTCCATCATATTTAAGAATGTTAACCAATTTATTATGATACCCAACATTTTGCTTGATCAGATTGGCCAATTGGCCGGTGGCGTTATTCTCCAAGATAGCGACCTTCTTTGCCTTGACGATCTGCGGCAATACCTGCTCCGTCGGAAACGGATGCATCAAACGAACCGTCATATGGTTAGTGGTCACTCCAGCCTCAGCCAAGCGCAATCGTGCCTGATCAATCGTACCGCCAGTGGAACCCATACCGATAATAAGCAAATCAGGTTCAGTATGAGGCGCCTGCAAATGAACCGGATCTTTCACTTCTAATTGAGTTAGCTTCCGCAAGCGTTTATCCATCATCTTCTTCCGGTTAACCGGACTTTCCGATGGGCGTCCCGACTCATCATGCTCCACCCCGGTAACATGGTGGATTCCGTTCTTCTCTCCTGGCAGAACACGTGGTGAAATGCCATTCTCAGTAAGTGCATAACGGTTAAATATGCTGGAATCATCGCGATCCGGAATGTCCTTCACCAAATAACCGCGGTCGATCGTTACCTGATTGTAATCCAGCGGTTCACAGGATTGCTTGCCCAGGGACAACTGCAGGTCCGTAGCCACAATGACTGGCACCTGATATTTGTCCGCCAGATTAAATGCCTTTACCGTATCGTAAAAGCATTCCTCAATCGAGCTTGGCGCAATGACGATTTTCGGAATTTCCCCGTGAGTTCCATAAATTAGAGCATTGATATCGCTTTGCTCCTGCTTGGTTGGAAGACCGGTGCTCGGTCCACCACGCTGTGTATCCACGATGACGACCGGAGTCTCTGTCATGCCAGCCAGACCAATCGCCTCCATCATCAGAGACAGGCCGGGGCCAGCCGAAGCAGTCATCGTTCTCACACCTGCATAGCTGGAGCCAATCGCCATCGTGATGGCCGCAATCTCGTCCTCCGTTTGCACCACAGTTCCGCCGTATTTAGGCAGCTTCTTAATCAGGTATTCCATAATTTCTGAAGCTGGCGTGATGGGATAAGCACTCATAATCCGGCATCCTGCCGCAACGGCTCCCAAACCGATAGCATCATTCCCGATCATGAACAGCTTCTGCTTGCCGTCCGCAGGCCCAAGCCGGAATTCTTCCAGCGGCCCGCCTGCAAGCTCTAACACGTACTCCGCGCCTTGCTTCACGGCTTCAATATTTTTCTCCACGATGGCTTGGCCTTTCCGGCCGAACTCTTCTTCCACAGCTTGATTAAAAACGTCCAGCGGAAGTCCGAGCAACGCCCACGAGGCTCCGGAAGCAACCATGTTTTTCATTAATGATGTGCCCAGTTCTTCAGCTAGCTGCGTAATCGGTACCGGGAACAAACGAGCCTTCTGGCCTTCCGGAACCGTTGGATTAAACTTGGCGTCGGCCACGATCACCCCGCCGCTACGAAGCTCATGCGCATTTAAATCGATACTTTCCTGGTCAAAAGCGACTAAGATGTCCAAATCGTCGGAAATTGCACGAATCGGCTTGGTACTGATCCGTATCTTATTGTTGGTATGCCCTCCTTTAATTCGAGAGGAGAAATGCCGATATCCATACAGATAGTACCCCAACCGGTTTAAGGCCGTCGAGAAAATGCGATCCGTACTTTCAACCCCTTCACCTTGCTGACCACCGATCTTCCAAGACAATTGATTAATCAAGATCGCCCACCCCTTTAATCGTATCGCAATGGAAAAAAGAATATAAACGCGAAATTTTGTGAACATTGTGTTTCAGATTCATGTCAATTTTATGTCGCGTCCGTATAAAAAGCAAGCGTTTTCTCGCCTTTTTTCATATAGTAGTTTTCGATCATTTCTATCTCGCAATTGGATGAATTAAAGCGCTTTCTTGCGTAAGGGTAGCCAATCCCGCAGGAATGCGGCTGCGTGGCCGGACAACCACCCGCGAACAAGCCTTTCTGGATAATGCTTTAGCAGCATGTCTTGGAATTTGGCGTAATCGCCGGCATGGCTTAAATGTCTTAAATGCGATTCGATCCCATCAAAATCGGAGCCAAATAGGATATGATCAGCACCTCCGAGTGCGCATATATGCTCAATATGAGGGAGTAGATCATGGCTTGATGGATGTCGGCCCTTCTTCACAAACCATGGAACAAAGGTCAAGCCGATGCGTCCGTTGAGTCTGATAATGGCTTCAATCTGGTCATCCCTTAAGTTGCGTGCGTGATCGCACACACTGTAGGCATTGGAGTGCGAAGCTATAAACGGCCGACTCGCTGCTTCGGCCAGTTCCTGCAGCTCCCAGAAGCCTTTTACTGATAAATGCGACACGTCAAGAATCATACCAAGCTCATGACACAATTCCACGAGTTCTCTGCCTGCCTGTGTCAGTCCTCCGTTTCTCGGCTCAAGAATGCCGTCAGCCGCCCAATTGGCATAATTCCAGGTTAAGCCAAGAATACGCACGCCCCGTTCAAAGCATTTGCGTACATGATCGAGATTTCCCTCCAGGCCATCCGCCCCCTCCAGCGATAACAAGCCACCGATTCCCCGGGATTGTTCCAGCTCCTTCAAGTCTTCGGCGAAGCCTATAGGGCGTACCCCCAAGCGAACGATATGATTATAGAACAGGTCTATTTGTTCCTGGATATGTCCGAATCGGGGAGCTCCCAGCTTTTCAGACAAGAAAATAGCAAAGCATTGCAACTGGATTCCCCCTTGCTTCATCCGGCGCAAGTTTACGTCCAGCTTCCGGGATCCGGCAAAATTCAGCTTGGGATTCAATTGCAGCTTGGATAATGCGTCACAATGAAAATCACTTACGGGTAGACTCATCGAACTTCCTCCTTGCTCCTTATAGAGGTTTCTGAATATTTCTCATATTATCTTAGGTTATGAAAAACAAACACAAAAAAACCTGTTTACCGTTGTAAACAGGCGGTCTTTCTATCGTAATAATTACCTTGGTTCAACAATCAATTTAATGGCCGTACGATCCTCACCATCAATAACAATATCCGTAAACGCCGGAATACAAATCAGGTCCACACCGCTTGGAGCAACAAATCCCCGGGCGATCGCTACAGCTTTAATGGCTTGGTTGAGAGCACCTGCCCCAATGGCTTGCAATTCAGCGCCGCCACGTTCTCTAAGAACTCCAGCAAGAGCGCCGGCAACGGAATTGGGGTTGGATTTTGCTGAAACCTTTAATACTTCCATCGTTCGTACCTCCCTGGGAAATTAGTTGAATTCCACTACTTAGAAGATATTCGTGAGAACTCAAATAATTCCTTCTTTTTCTCGGAGACAAACTTCGCGATGCCTTGACAGCAAGGACATCGATGATTTCAGCAAAGCCAAGCCTTCCTAGTCCATCAGCCATTCGTCCTCAAGCAGACGGATCTTTTGTATTTTCTGCGCTTTGCCGGTAGCTTCATCAATATCGACAATGACCGCATGAAAGTGCCATTTGCCTTCACAGACCTGGAAGCGGACCGGAAGCTGAGTTGTGAATTTACGCAACACCGCCGTACGCTCCATACCAAGGATGCCTTCACGTGAGCCTACCATGCCGGTATCCGTCAAATAGGCCGTTCCTTGTGGAAGGATTGTGTCATCATTGCTTTGCACATGAGTATGCGTACCTACTACCATAGAAGCTCTGCCATCCAGATGCCAGCCCATGGCAATTTTCTCCGAGGTCGCTTCGGCATGGAAATCCACTAAAATACATTTATGCTTTTTGGCCAACTGAGCCACAATTTCATCCGCAGCTCGAAAAGGATCATCTATCGCCGGCAGGAAGGTCCGGCCCATGAGGTTAACAATCGCCAGCTCTTTGCCATTTCCCTTAACCACGGTAAAACCCAGGCCAGGAGTTCCCGGAGGAAAGTTCGCAGGACGAACCATCCGCGGCTCATCGTCAATGAAATCAAATATTTCTTTATTGTCCCAGGTATGATTGCCCATCGTTAACCCATGAATGCCTTGCTCGAAGAACTCTCTGGCAATATTGGCGTTAATTCCCCGCCCCGCTGCCGCATTCTCCCCGTTGGCCACAATAATATGCGGATTGTACTTGGATTTCAAATGGGGCAATGTTGCCTTAAGCGCCTTACGTCCCGTATTTCCAACAATGTCTCCGATAAATAGAACTTTGATGTTGTACCCTCCTTCACTTGCAAACCAGCCGCCTTGAGTGCAGCAGATGCTTTAAGCCCTGGTCAGGCAATGAAAAAGCGGCCCGCGAGGGGCCACTTCTTCAGCATAACCTTTACTTGGCGTATTCAACCGCCCGCGTCTCGCGGATCACGGTGACTTTAATATGCCCCGGGTAATCCAGTTCACTTTCAATCGTCTTCGTAATATCTCGCGCCAACCGGAACGCTTCCGCGTCATCAATCTTTTCCGGTTGTACCATAACACGGACTTCACGACCCGCCTGAATGGCAAACGACTTCTCGACTCCTTCAAAAGACTCGGAGATTTCTTCGAGCTTCTCAAGACGTCGAATGTACGTTTCCAGCGTTTCACGACGTGCCCCTGGTCTTGCCGCTGACAAAGCATCGGCTGCGCCAACCAGCATAGCGATAACGGAAGTCGCTTCACAATCGCCATGGTGCGAGGCAATACTGTTGATAACTACCGGATGCTCTTTGTATTTCTTAGCCAGCTCTACGCCGATTTCGACATGAGATCCTTCCACTTCATGATCCAGCGCTTTACCGATATCATGCAGCAAGCCTGCCCGTTTGGCGAGTGTAATGTCTTCGCCAAGCTCCCCGGCCATCAGCCCTGCCAGGTAAGCAACCTCCATCGAGTGCTTCAATACATTTTGACCGTAGCTTGTCCGGAACTTGAGACGTCCCAAAATTTTGATCAAGTCAGGATGCAGTGCATGCACACCCACCTCAAAGGTAGCCTGCTCACCATATTCGCGAATACGTTCATCCACTTCCCGACGCGATTTTTCTACCATCTCTTCGATTCTTGCCGGGTGAATCCGTCCGTCTGCCACCAGTTTCTCCAGTGCCGTACGGGCAATTTCACGGCGAATCGGATCAAAGCCTGACAGAATAACCGCTTCCGGCGTATCGTCGATAATGAGATCAATCCCGGTAAGCGTCTCAAGAGCACGGATATTCCGGCCTTCCCGGCCGATAATCCGACCTTTCATTTCCTCGTTAGGCAACGTTACAACGGACACCGTAGTCTCCGCAACATGATCGGCTGCGCAACGCTGAATAGCAAGCGTAATAATCTCCCGGGATTTCTTATCCGCTTCTTCTTTTGCCTGCTGCTCAATGTCCTTAATCATCTGTGCAGTTTCATGGCGCACTTCCTGCTCCACGTTGTTCAAGATGATCGTACGAGCATCTTCCATCGAGAGATTAGAAATCCGTTCCAGCTCCTGCACTTGATTTTTGTAAATCAAGTCAATCTGCTGCTGTGTCTCTTCAATGCGTTTCTCTTTGCTGACCACTTGTTCTTCTTTACGTTCCAGCGATTCTAATTTTTTATCCAGCGACTCTTCTTTTTGCAACAATCGTCTTTCTTGTCGTTGTATTTCATTCCGACGTTCACGAATGTCTTTATCAGCTTCGGCTCTTAGCTTGTGGACTTCATCCTTAGCTTCCAGAACCGTTTCCTTTTTCAGTGCTTCTGCCTCTTTTTTACCATTTTCTATGATCTGAACGGCAGCTTGTTCGGCACTGGAAATTTTAGCTTCGGCAAGAGACTTGCGAATAAAATATCCGATCACGAACCCAAAGAATAAAGCGGCTGCAACGAGAACGCTCCAGATTACAGGACTCATCTGTTCACCTCCCCGTTGTTTCCTCCAAGGCATTCCTTGGGATGTTTGCAGTTTTTAGTTACTTTCGTTCCTTAGTTCATCATCATTTAAAACATACATGACTTGCCCATTTAGTTCGGCGGTTTCACGCAGCAACGCACCGCTTAAAGGCCGTGCCTTGCCTTCATGATTGAAGAACAGAATCCATCGCCACCCGTTGTTTTGGAAGGAAAAAAAGGGATGATGCGATATAGGTTCATATTTCATTTTATTATTTGACAAAAGATATTGTCAAGCCATGACAGGAGTTACCTGCCTAATCCTATTCTTCTTCCCAATCGTCCAATCCATTCATGTCGCCCCGTCCGCCAAGCTCGCGCATCACCCGCGAGACAACCCCGCCGCTAAATCCTCTGCGTTGCAAGAAAGCTCCTGTCTTCCGCTTTTTATCAAGCAGCTCCCCCGATAGGCTTCTCCACTTCTTGCTCCCTAGCTGCAGGGCGCTATCATACTCATCCTCTTCGCTTAAGCGGCTCAGTGCCTCCTCAATGTAGGGCTTGGAGACCCCCTTCTGGCGAAGTTCATGTCCGACCCATAACTTCCCCTTGCCACGGTTCCTCACTCGCTGGGAGACCCATTCCTGAGCGTACACAGCATCATCGATATACCCCTCGCTCTGCAAACGGGTCAAAACATCCTCTATCACAGGCTGGCCCCACCCTTTTTCACCCAAACGTTGGGATATCTCATAGGCTGTCCTCGGCTTCATGCCTAAATATTTCAGAGCATGGATATAGCTCTGCTGGCGCTCATCCGCAGCCACAATGTCCTCCAGTTCAGCCTTGGTAAATACCGCACCTTTAATCATGCGATATTTAATCATTACATCCTCGTGAACCTCCAGACTGTAGCTGCCAAAACGAATCTGATAGCTGTGCTTGGGGCGTTTCAGCATCAATACCGAGGTGATAGTCAACTCCATATCTTCAGGCAAAGCATCCAACCTCTGGATGTCCTCTTCTATCTCCTGGCGTTGCTCCTTTTCTACTGTTTTCGGCAGAGGCTGCCAAAAGGATTCGTCAGAGATATCAACAATTTCCCGTTCCTCTTTTTTTCCTCCACGATCTCTCTCGCCCGGTCTTGGCCACGAGTTCCCGTGATCCTTCATTCCGTTATCCAAACCAGATCCCTCCCGGCGATTTATACCAATAAAAAACGCTCTGCCCCGGCAACAGCCGAGGATCAGAGCGCTCACTAGCGTCTAGGCTAAAAGACTATTTATCTTCAAGAAGCGCTTGTTCTTCCTGTTGCTCAGCTTCCAATTCTTCAGCGGAGGTCGGAGCTACGGAAGTGGTCAGGTTGCTGGCCTGCCGAATCTTCTGTTCAATCACATCGGCAATGTCGCCATGCTCCTTCAAGTACTGCTTGGCATTCTCGCGACCTTGACCCAAACGCTCACCAGCAAAGGAATACCACGCACCACTCTTATCTACAATATCCAGTTCTACGCCGATATCAATGATGCTGCCTTCCTTGGAAATACCTTCACCATACATAATATCAATTTCTGCCTGCTTGAACGGTGGGGCTACCTTGTTCTTGACTACCTTGACTCTTGTACGATTCCCGACCATATCATTGCCCATCTTGATTGTCTCAATCCGACGCACATCCAAACGCACTGTCGAATAGAATTTCAAAGCCCGGCCACCTGGTGTTGTCTCGGGATTACCAAACATTACGCCGACCTTCTCGCGCAACTGGTTAATAAAGATCGCAATCGTCTTGGATTTGCTGATGGCCCCGGAGAGCTTCCGCAAAGCCTGCGACATCAAGCGGGCCTGCAAGCCCACATGAGAATCGCCCATTTCGCCTTCAATCTCAGCCTTAGGAACGAGGGCTGCTACAGAGTCAATGACGATAATGTCTACCGCCCCACTGCGCACGAGCGCTTCCGCAATCTCCAGCGCCTGCTCTCCTGTATCCGGTTGGGATAATAGCAGCTCGTCGATATTTACGCCCAGCTTGCCTGCATAGGAAGGGTCCAGTGCATGCTCCGCATCGATAAAGGCAGCTTGTCCACCAATCTTTTGCACTTCGGCAATCGCATGTAATGCTACGGTCGTCTTACCTGACGATTCCGGTCCGTACACTTCAATAATCCGTCCCCGTGGAAGTCCACCTGTGCCAAGCGCAATATCCAAGGCAATTGAACCGCTCGGAACGATCTCCACTTGCATATGTGTCGATTCACCCAGCTTCATGATCGACCCCTTACCGAACTGCTTTTCTATCTGGCGAAGCGCCATCTCCAGCGCTGCTTTACGATCTGACAATCAGCTCACATCCTTATATAAAATACATAATAAATAACCGCTTAGTTCATCTTTTCGTTTATAATTGTACCTTGTTTTGGTAGGTTTGCCAAGCACTTTTTTCGAACATATATTCGTATTTTTTTTCTTGGGGTATGCTCAACAATTACGGGATGCCACCGATACAAGCTCCAACCTATGCTTGTATTCCCATGTCAGCATGGAGTTGATTGTTCACCACATATCTCAACCGGCATGACCTTCCGGTGCAACCACTCCTTTTCGAGACTTAGCCCCCTTTCTTCGTAAGGACTCAGTCGCTTATTTTCCTTCTTTAGTTAATCCAAATAAAAAAGAACCGCAGCACAACTGAGTCAGTTTGCCACGGTTCTTCCGTACCCTGATTATAGGTGAATATCCGCAAAAACGTCAAGGCTGGGAGCTGGCTGACGAGCTAACGGCGATCTCTGTTTGGCATGATAACCTATTCCTGAAGGGCGCGCCACAGCCGATACAGCAACGTCTTGACCGAACGCAGGCGTACGGCATCACGGTTTCCTTTAATGTTAAGTTCAAATACCTCCGTGTCAGCAGCCTGTCTTGCAATGGCAACATAGACAAGACCGGCAGGCTTACGCTCCGATTGACCCGGACCGGCAACACCGGTGATGGAGAGCCCGAAATCAGTGTCTGCCGTAAGACGAACCTGTTCAGCCAATACCTTGGCCGTTTCCATACTCACCGCGCCGGGAGCAGCTTCTCCCTCTAACAGCTCATGGGGAACACCCAGCAGCTTCTCCTTGAGGGCATTGGAATAACAAACGATACCTCCCTGGAATACAGCAGAGCTGCCGGGCAAGGCTGTGAACATCTCCATAAGCAGGCCCCCGGTGCAGCTCTCCGCTGCGCTCAGCGTCAAGCCCCGCTCCTTCATAGTATCAAGAATAACCTGCTCGATAGGCACATCTACGTTGGCATACAAATGCTCCGGCAAGCGTGAGGCGATCTCTCGTTCTACGATATCCAGCTTATGCATGGCCGCCTGTTCATCCGTTGCTTTTGTCGATATACGAATCGTAACTTCGCCTTCCTTCGCATAGGGGGCGACCGTTGGATCGCTCTGCTCTTGAATCAAGTCAAGCAGCTTGGTCTCCAGAGCCGATTCTCCAATCCCGGCGAACTTCAGCATCTTCGAATAAATTGGCTGCTCTCCGGTCAATACACGCTCTAAAATCCAGGGCTTTGCCTGGCGCTCGAACATCGGCTTCATTTCCTTCGGCGGACCCGGAAGCACAATGTAGAACTTGCCATCCTGCTCGATGGCATTCCCTACCGCCAGGCCTGTCTCGTTAGGCAGCGGCGTTCCCCCTTCAATCGCCAGCGCTTGACGCCGATTGTTCTCTGTCATAGGAACACCACGTCCTTGAAAAAAACGCTCCACGTTATCCATGGCCTCGGCATCCTCATACAATGAACGCCCTAGCACACCCGCTAACGCTTCTTTGGTCAGATCATCCTGGGTAGGACCGATCCCTCCGGTAAATATTAATACATCCGCCCGGCCTGCCGCCGTCTCCACAGCATGAGCAAGTCGGCTCATATTATCGCCCACCACCGTTTGAAAATACACATCAATTCCTAGAGCAGCCAGCTCCTGAGAGAGATACTGTGCATTAGAATTGACAATCTGGCCCAGCAGCAGTTCTGTTCCCACCGCAATAATTTCCGCTTTCATCTTCAATAAGCCCCCTCTGATCGTTTCCGGCTTGTCCCGGATTACGCTTTGGAAAAAGAAAGCACACTTTTGTTCTTCACAAAGTAATCAATCCCCGAATACAGCGTAATGACAGCGGCCAACCACATGGCAATCTCATCAAAAGGGATCGATAACCACTGGAAGGGGAAGTTGTTCAGCAGCAATGCGGAGATGGCAATAATTTGCGTAACCGTCTTTGCCTTTCCCCATTTGCTGGCGGCAATGACCGAACCAGCCAGCAGTGCAACCTCACGCAGGCCGGTAACGGCAAATTCACGGCTAATAATAATAGCCGCAATCCAGGGATCGCATTTCCCCATCGCAACAAGACCAATCAGTACCGTAGCTACCAACAGCTTATCCGCCAGCGGATCAAGCAGCTTGCCGAGATTGGTCACCAGATTGTATTTGCGGGCAATATAGCCATCAATGCCATCGGTACTTGCGGCTATAATGAACAAAATAGCAGCAATTAGCTGATGCACCGGCAAGGAATAAGCGCCCAGAGCAAGCTCGTAAGAGAGCCAGCCAGCATCCACCAGCAGGAACACCAGCATTACTGGAATCATAAAAATACGTGTTAATGTAATGCGATTGGGCAAATTCACAAAACGGCCTCCCCGGACAAATCATAATCATAAGCATGCGTAATTCGCACTTTCGTCAACTCGCCAATCGAAGTCTTACAATTTGTAATATATACCTCGCCATCAATTTCCGGAGCATCATACTGGGAGCGTCCCACATAAATGTCGCTGCGTCCATCATAACGTTCAACCAACACATCTAGCACTTGACCGATATACTTGCCGCTCTCGGCATTGGCTACTTCGCGTTGTATTTCCATTAAAGTGTTGGCTCGCCATTCCTTAACTTCTTCGTCTATTTGATTTGGCAAACGAGAAGCTGGCGTGTCTTCTTCCTTGGAGTAAGTAAAAACCCCTAGCCGGTCAAACTTGATCTCTTTTACAAACTCGCTCAACCGCTGGAAATCCTCTTCAGTTTCGCCTGGAAATCCAACGATTAAGGAAGTACGTAAGGAAACGTTAGGAATACGCTCCCGGATTTTATGAATCAGTTCGCGGGCATCGCGGTTCCGTCCCGGACGGCGCATTCTCTTCAGAATGGCATCTTCGCTATGCTGCAACGGCAAGTCCACGTATTTGCAAATCTTCGGATTGCGGGCCATAACCTCGATGAGTTCATCGGTAAAGAAACCAGGATATGCATAGTGCAAACGCACCCAGGCAATCCCATCTACCTCGCTAACCTTATCCATCAGCTCCGGCAATTTGAATTCACCGTACAAATCCGTCCCATAATTCGTGGAATCCTGAGCAATAAGGCTGATTTCCTTGACCCCTTGATCAGCCATGTTCTTGACTTCTTCAAGGATGGATTCCATGGACCGACTGCGAAAATTCCCGCGCATCATCGGGATGCTGCAGAAGGTACAACTGTTATCGCATCCTTCAGCAATTTTCACATATGCCGTATAGCGTGCCGTTGTCAGCTTGCGGGGCAGCGCCTGTTCGTAGTTAAAGACGGGATTACCAACAAGAGCCGGCTGCTTACCCTTCAACGCCTCGTCCACAATCCGGTTGATATGATGAAAATCCCCTGTTCCGACAATTCCATCGATTTCCGGCATTTCCTCCATGAGGGCCTGCTTGTACCGTTGCGTCAGACAGCCAGAGACAATGAGCGCCTTAAGTCTGCCGGTATCCTTAAGCTCGGCCATCTCCAAAATCGTATTTACCGATTCCTCTTTGGCCGCATCGATGAATCCGCACGTGTTGACAATGATAACGGTCGCGTCTTCCTGGTCATCTACCAGGGAATAACCACGTTGATCAATCAATCCGGACATAATCTCCGAGTCGACCAGATTTTTCTCGCAGCCAAGTGTCACGATTTTTACTTTTTCAGTCATCTGTCTTGTCCTCCATCGTATTTCGAGCCCCATTCATCCTACTCTAGCAAGGATTTTAACAACCTATACAAGTATAATATTCCATTGCATTGGCTGTCAAAAATATGAAAAGGGCCTCCCGCAGCCCGTCAAGGACTGCAAGAGACCATCATAACAATTATTTAAAGTTAGTAAATTGCAAATCTACCGTCAAATCCGCCTTGCGCAACATTTGCATCACTTGCTGCAGATCATCCTTACTTTTACCCGTAACTCGAATTTGATCACCCTGGATTTGGCTCTTCACCTTTAGCTTGGAATCGCGAATTAAGACGTTAATTTTCTTGGCGTTTTCCTGATCGATGCCTTGCTTCAGGTTGATGCGCTGACGGACTGTTCCAAGGGAAGCAGGCTCTACCTTGCCATAGTCCAAGTTCTTGATGGGCAATCCTCGCTTGATCATCTTCGATTGCAAAATATCAATGACAGCGCTCAGCTTGTACTCGTCATCGGAGACAACAACGAGCACATCTTTCTCCACCTTAAGCTCACTTTTGCTTCCCTTGAAGTCAAAGCGGTTGGCAATCTCCCGTTCCGTTTGATCAATGGCGTTAGTTAATTCTTGCATATCCATTTTAGAGACAATATCAAAGGCACTTTCCGAAGCCATTCTTCACCCATCCTTTTCTAATCACATCCGGCGTATATCGATTCATATTATTCTCCGCCACTATCGATACTCTCGTCTTCCGTCGTTGCGGAATCCTCGCCAGCAGGCTCTCCGTTATCGAGATTAAGCAAAAATCTTGAAGTCGCTTTGCCATCCTCCAGCGTTTCCCCTGCCACTGTAATCGTTGTATTCTTTGAAGCCCCGGAGATCACAAACAAGCCCTCTGGACCAATTTCATACGTCAGTACATCGCCGTCCTTCGTTGCTCCAAAATACAGCTTTTCGCCCTTTCGGCTGCCTTTTCTGACTTCTACCCAGCTTTCACCGGTTGCTGTAATAGTAACCATCGCAGGTGTATTTCCAGCATTTTGCACCTTATATTTGGTTGTGCTTCCCTGTTTACCGTCCGGCACAAGCGTCAACTCACCTGTTGTACCATCTCCAGGCTCATTTGTTGCGTTCTCTTCATTGTTCAGATCCGTTCCTGCATTTGTACCCGCATCGTTCCCGCTTCCATTCTCCGTGCCGTTGTTGCCGCCTACGGCATCCCCATCCGCCGGCAAATTTCCTGTATTCCCCTGGTCGCTGTCGTTATTGCTTTCAGGCGCTTTACCTTCAGTCACCGGTGTAGGATCTGGCTCAGGTCCGTCCGCATTCCGGCCCGGATTGCCCCATAAGGTAAAATACATATAGATGACGACAAGAATCAAAATAGCGAAGGACCACATCAGCGTTGTAGACAGCCATTTTGAATTACGCTCTGAATGCTGACGGCTCCGGCGCTTCTGGATCACCGGCTCCATGGTCGCCTCGGGAGTCGCATCGGGAACATGCTGGCGGTGTTCAGCCAGTAGTTCATCTGCATCTACACCAACCGTTTCCGCGTATGTTTTAATAAATGCCCGGACATAGAAACTACCCGGCAGCACCTTGTAATCACCCGATTCGATGGCTTCTAAATAGCGTTTGCGAATTTTCGTCATTTCCTGTACATCATCAAGCGACAAACCACGGGCAAGACGAGCTTCCCGTAACTGTTGCCCCAAATCCGACACGGCCATCACCTCCTGCAATCAAGTTATATTTAGTATGTCATTACACATCGTCTGTATAAATTGTCTTAAACGTATCGTAAACGATCTGCTCCTCTGGATTGTTACGCAATTCAATAATTATATCAAAGTTATCATAACTATACTCCGATTCTTTCACAAAAACATCGGGGTGTTCAATCACCTTGGTAGATGGCATAGCCATTAAATCCTGAAGCAATTGATAGTGCTTTTCGTTGGAGCGCAAGGTACTGATGATCCCATCGATGATAAATACGTTATGGGGATTAACCTCATCCTCGGATAGCTGGCTTCGCACTGTTTGTCTTAGCAATGTTGAAGAGACAAAGGTCCACCGCTTCATTGCGCAAACGCTACCGGCTATAATCGACTCCGTCTTGCCAACCCGCGGCATTCCCCGAAGCCCGATCACCTGATGCCCTTCCCTCTTGAACAATTCGCCGAGAAAATCAACCAAAATACCAAGTTCATCCCTCGTGAACCGAAACGTCTTGCGGTCATCGGAATCGCGCTCGATATAGCGGCCATGCCGAACGGCCAGCAAATCAACAAGCCGCGGATTGCGTAGGGCGGTTACTGTGATGCTATCCACCTTGCTCAAAATTTTGCTGACTTGCTCGATTTTTCCATCATCGTCGCTTTCCAATAACAGCCCCCGCGTTTTGCCTTCTACACCGTTGATCGTCAAAATATTAATCTCCAGCATCCCCAGCATAGAGGCAATATCCCCCAAAAGTCCCGGGCGATTTTTATGTATTGTATACTCTAAATACCATTGTTTCTGCGTCATTGCCAAGCACCTTCTTCAGTCGCTCATACACCATTCGACAAATTAGGTCTTAATTCCTGCCTGTTTGTCAAAAAATCCCTAAACCTGGTGGATCTTTTTAGAGAATATATTTAACGTGCATGTTCATATGTGTTTTATGATATATAAAATGAAAATGAAAGGCAAGCCAATAGGATAAATGGGTGAAAAGCTCCCAGATCGGGAGCTTTTCAAGGGGCCATCTATGCGTTTTTCTTGGCCAACTTGACCATCAAACGGGCAATGGTTTTCCGCTCTTCCTCGGTACCCACATCCCAAATTTCCTTGATTGCACGGTTGGATTCATTCTGCGGATCCACCTTGTGATCCAGAAAGCTCCCGATTTCGTAGGCCAAATTAGTGATAGTCTCATCGCTAATGCCTACCTTTTCAGCATCCTCCACGCGCTCTCCAAGGAATTTCTTCCAGCTATCAAAATTTTTGAGTACTGTTGACATGATAAATCCTCCTTTGGTTGACGATTTAAGCTCAACAGTTGTAATATGCGAAATTAACAGCGGTTTTATGCGGTGTAGAACCACCAAAACCCTTGTAACATTTGCCTCAGGCGGCTTTTTTTGAACAACCGCTTTAAGTGAGCCATCCCCCATTGGGGCTGATGATTTGACCGGTAATATAACCTGATTCCGGCAGAGCCAGGAAATAAACGAGCGACGATATCTCCTCCGGTGAGCCTAGGCGGCCGGCCGGAATTTCCTCTTCCAGTTGCCGCAGTTCCTCCGGGTCAAATCTTACCATCATATCGGTTTTTACCGGACCCGGGGCTATGGCATTGACAGTCACCTCTGAAGGAGCAAGCTCCTTGGCCAATGCTTTTGTAAAGGCATTAACTCCCCCCTTGGCTGCCGAATAGACCACCTCACAGGACCCTCCGGAGATCCCCCAAATGGAAGAAACGTTGATGATTCGCCCGAAACGTTGATTAATCATATATGGCATGAATAGTTGGGTACACAGGAAGACACTTTTTAAATTTACGTTCATTATATCGTCCCATTCCTCTTCGGTTACATCCGAAAGCAGACCATAATGAGATATCCCTGCATTATTCACCAGAATATCAGGATATAGCCCAAAATGATCCAATCGTTTCTTCATTCGAACAATCTCTTCCTTGCTTCTCAGGTCAGCCGCCATAGTGTAAGCCTTGGCCCCCAGCTCAAGACATTTACGGGCAACCTCATTGGCAGCCTCGTGAGAATTCATGTAATGAATGACCACATTCATGCCTACAGAGGCAAACCTCAGAGCGACCTCGGCTCCAATTCCCCGGCTTGCCCCGGTAATCAGCACGGTCATATCGGTAAACTTTTTCCCTCCCCCATGCAATTGTGTCATCTATGGGCTCACCACGAGAGATACGGCTAATTGCTCCCAATCCATATGCTCGCGCAGCCGGGTATTCACTTCATCCAGCGTCAACGACTCATACAGCGGCAATACTGCAAATAAATCTCCGCCCCGGAACCGATAACGGGTAAACTCATGGGCAATGTTCTCCGGCGAGTTCAACATACGCAGGTAACCGCCAATTTTCTTCTTGCGCGCCCGTTCGAAATCCTCCTGCTTAAAGCCGGTGGATAACAGGGCCTCTGCCTCCTCGCGGATAACAGCAAGCAAGCGGTCCGGGTCCTTTGTATCCCCACCAATCGCTGAGAAAGCATAATTGGGGTTGCTATTGTATTCATGACCAAAGCTATCCGAGATCAGATCTGCATCATAAAGCTTTTGATACAGCTTTGTGCTGGAGCCAAATAACAAATCCAGCGCTAGCTTGGTCGTCAAATCCCGACGCAGCAATTCCTCCCCGCTTAAGCCTAGACGGGTTTCCTTAAAGCCGAACAAGCATTTTGGCAGTGATACAGGCAAACGCGATTCCCGCCGTTTCTCTGAAACCTCCTGAGGCTCATCATCAAACAACCGATCGATGGCACCCTGCGGCTCATATTTCTTCGCCGCTTGATTGCGGCGCACCAAGGCGAACACTTCCTCTGGCTGAACACCTCCTACAACGAACAACAGCATATTGCTGGGATGGTAAAAGGCGTTGTAACACGTATACAAGGTTTCTTTGGTAATCGTGGTGATCGATTCTACCGTTCCGGCGATATCGATGTGTACCGGATGGACCTTGTACATCGCTTCAATCAAGCCAAAATAAACTCGCCAATCCGGATTATCGCGGTACATGCCAATCTCCTGGCCAATGATGCCTTTTTCCTTTTCCACATTTTCATCTGTGAAGTAAGGATGTTGGACAAAATTAATTAATGTCTCCAGATTAGCCGGAATGTTGTCTGTAGCTGAGAACAGGTACACCGTCTGGTCAAAGCTTGTAAACGCATTAGCCGAAGCTCCTTGGGAAGCAAAGGTAGCAAAAATATCGCCTTCTGGCTCTTCAAACATTTTGTGCTCCAAGAAATGAGCGATACCGTCCGGGACTGCAATGTCTTTTTCACCTTCTACACGAAAATGGTTATCAATAGAACCATATTTCGTGGAAAACGTAGCATATATTTTTTGGAAGCCGGGTTTGGGCAGTACAAAAACCTGCAAACCGTTATCCATCGTTTCATAATAAAGCGTCTCTTGCAACGCATCGTAACGAATAGTATCCATCCGGCTACTCCTCCTTCCGCCCTGTTAGAAAGTATATCGTATCCAATTGTACGGTTTCCGCAGCCTGCACAATATCGCGAACCGTCACCTGCTCCACTTGCTGAAGCAATTGTTCGGCAGAACGCTCCTTACCTGACAATACGCGGTTAAAGTCGTATGCGATCATTTCGAAAGCAGAATCCTGCATTTCCAGCAAACTGTTGCGAATCATGGCTTTTGTCTGCGACATCTCCAGTTCGCTAATCTCTCCCGCACGCATGCTGGCCAATTGGGCTTCAATAATTTGCAGTGCTTTCTCATAGTTAGCAATTTCGATTCCAGATTGAATACTTACGATCCCTTTGTGACCATCAAATCGGGAAGCTGCATAATAAGCCAGGCTCTCTTTCTCCCGCACATTAATAAACAGCTTGGAGTGCGGATAGCTTCCAAGCACTCCGTTATATAACAAGGCGGCGGCATAACGTTCATCCCCATATGTAATGGATGTCCGCATCCCTAGATTCAGCTTGCCTTGATTAACATCCAATTTTTCCGTGACCGACTTCACTTCTCCAGAGCGCAAGCTTACCTTCTCCGGCTCATATTGCGGAGTGAACGAACGGTTTAAGCTAAAATGCTTGGCAACCAGCTCTTCCACCTCGGCCAGAGAGGTGTCTCCCACCACATAAAGGTCCAAGTGGGCTTGCTGCAGCCATTCTTGATAAGCCGCATATAGCGACTCTGGCGTAATGGCATCCAGTTCTTTACGTTCGCCCAGGGGGTGTAGACGATAGGGATCGTCCTTGAACATCTCTTCCATGCAGCGCTCGGCGGCATAACGGATTTTATCATTAATAATACCTTCCAGCTTCTTACGAACCGACTCCCGTTCCGAATGGACATAACCTGTACGAAAGGCTCCGTTCTCCAAGGCCGGCTTGGTAAACACCTCGCCTAGAAAGGCAAAACTCTTATCCAGCAACGATCCTTCACTTTGTACAAAGGAATCATTGATTGTGTCCATACGAAACTGAACAAGCTGGTAATTTCCGCGTTTATATACATCAAACCCGAATCCGGCTCCGTACAAATGCTCCAATTGCTCTCTGAACTGAGTCGTTTCCGGATAGGATTCCGTACCCCGCCGCAGAACAAAGGGGGTAAGCGCCGTAGTTGTAACCTTCTGTTCATTCAGCGGCAAACCTGCGTAGAGGGATATCGCAAACGTCTTAAATCGCTTGGTCGGTAATACATGCAACCGAATATGCCCCACACTGCCGCGTTCAAATGCCGTTTTGTTCAAAACGAAAACTCCTTTGCCAGAGACTTTATCAATCCTGAAATCCAGTTCCATTCTATACCAATTCAAAGGAAAGAAGCAACCTGACAACAATCGGCTGCTCCTTCCACTTTCTTAGAGGTAGTTCAAAAAGTCATCTTCTGATCTCTAAGGGATCCAAGAAGTAAATTCGGCATCAAATCTTGAATTCAACCGGCCAAACCTAAGCTTCCGTAGTAACCTTTTGAACCTATTTATTTTACATGCAGAAAATATGCTCCCCGATGGTCTTCACCTGTGGTCTGGTCCAAATCCATTTGGATGTGGCCGTATTAGGGTTGAAGTAGTACAAGCATCCGCCGCTGGGGTCCCAGCCATTAAGCGCCTGCTGCACTGCCTTCCTGGCTCTCTCATTAGGCTCCAGCCAGATTTGCCCGTCGGCTACTGCAGTGAATGCACCCGGTTGAAAAATAACGCCAGATACCGTGTTCGGGAAGCTTGGAGATTTCACCCGGTTCAGAATGACGGCTGCTACAGCCACCTGTCCTTCAAATGGCTCTCCGCGAGATTCACCGTAAACGGCATTGGCCATTATCTTCAAATCATTCTCAGACAATCCCATGGTATTGGACGGAGCCAACTCAGATTCGGCTTTGACATTCCCGCCAGATCCGGCATTTCCTCCTCCCTTGCCGCCTGTACCACCGCCGCCGCTATTCGCGTATTCCATACCCGGCTTCCAATTTTTCGTGGCATTATATAGCTTGAGCTTTGTTTTTGGACCAGCCAGACCATCGACCGGCATCCCGAACTCCGATTGGAACCATTTCAGAGCATCCCGGGTTTTGGGACCAAATTGACTATCCAGCTTGCCATGGTAAAAGCCAAGGTAGGATAGTCGGCCCTGGAGCTCATACACGTCCTTGCCATATGCCCCATAATCAATCACCTGATCGCTGAACACAGGCTCCGCCTCCTGAGAAGGGACCCCGCTGGCCTGAACCGTATGCCATAAAGTACTTGCTCCGTATCCGATTCCGAACAGAAACAGCACTAGACCGAAGGCTAACCAGACTTTTGCTTTATTCATACGTTTAGCTCTACCTTTCTTTTAGTGGATTAACAAGGATGGGTAACTTTAGTATGACAAGCACCCTCCCTTCCTATGCACCCTAAAATTCAGGCAAGCTAAACGCCCCGTCTGCTTCGCTGGAGCTATCGGTAACTCACTGCAAATTGATGGCTGTCAAAATAGATAAAATCACCTTGCTCCTCATTCCACACCGCCTGCAAATGAGTTGGCAGCCGCATTCCGTTGATAAATTGATAATCCTTGAATAGAGCCGACCATGAGACTTGCCGAGACTGCCCATTTGGAGTAATCATGGCTCTGTCCTCTGTGGTAAAAGCCAGCAGTTCCCCTTCTTCGCTGAACGTAAAGATTCCGCTGGCCGTAAGACCTCCATAGGTAATCGTCGCTTTGGCTTGATTGGGGTCATGTACCGGCTCCCAAGCCACATAAGGCTGCAAAGCAACGCTGGGCAGAATTAGACTTTCCGACAGGAAAGTGACGAGACATGCCCGATCCATCTCGTTACCACGCTGATTAAATAAGGAAATCCCCTTTCCTAACACTCCCTTCATTCCTCCATGACCGCCAATATAAGTATCAAGTCCTTCAAAGGGGATGCCGTATAGGGCAGCATCGATGTAGGCCAGCCTGACAGGCTCATCCGCGAAATTATACTGAGTATAGTCCATTTTCAGTCTTTTGTTCTGTGGCGCCAGTACAAAATCAACATCTTTAAACGATATTTTCATGTAGGACATCTTCGGCTGATTCAGAAAACCGGAATACCTGAAATAAGCCTGAACCGGCTGGGGAAGCTTCTGAATATCTGTTAATGTAAACACCGTGGACTCATTTGGCACCAGGCTGCTGACATAATTCGCTGCCTGACGGTCAAATTCCGCTTTCGTTTTGGAATAAGGCCCTCTTAGAAACCAAGCTATTCCAGTCACCACCAGTGCGATGATCAAGATTGTCAACCACATTTGTCTACGCCTCCTGCTTATTATTTCGCTCCATTTGGTTAACATTGATCGCCAGCTTCATCATTCCTTGATATAAGCCATCCGTTAAGGTGTCACCAAAGCTGGCGAATAGATCGCTCATAAATGCACAAGCCGACATACGGTAAATCCGCATATCGGCTTGCATCTTATCCTATCTTGCCCATCTTATATTGCTCAATAGACATTAACACTTCACGTGGTTTGCTGCCCTCATAAGGCCCCACGATTCCCCGGGCTTCCATGGAATCAATCAGACGCGCTGCCCTGGTGTACCCCACGCGCATACGACGCTGCAAAAGGGAAACTGAAGCCTGCTTGGCTTCAAGTACAATCTGAACGGCTTGATCATACAGCTCGTCCAATACTTCTTCATGCTCCTGCACCTCGTCGTCTACCTCCGGCACCAGGCTCTCATCATATTCAGCTTGGCCTTGGCCTCTAACGTAATTAACAATGGTCTCCACTTCCTGATCACTCATAAAAGCACCCTGCACACGAACCGGCTTGGAGGCTCCCATTGGCATAAACAGCATATCACCGCGGCCTAACAATTTCTCAGCTCCGGCCATATCAAGAATCGTCCGCGAATCGACCTGGGAGGATACGCCAAACGCAATCCGTGATGGTATATTCGCTTTGATGACCCCTGTGATGACATCTACAGAAGGCCGCTGCGTAGCTATGATCAAATGAATGCCGGCGGCACGAGCCATTTGGGCCAGT
Organism: Paenibacillus sanguinis 2301083 = DSM 16941; assembly: GCF_000374825.1. Classification (GTDB taxonomy): domain Bacteria; phylum Bacillota; class Bacilli; order Paenibacillales; family Paenibacillaceae; genus Fontibacillus; species Fontibacillus sanguinis. The sequence continues at coordinate 24,115 of NZ_KB895383.1, read as the reverse complement.
CGAGCAATCGCATCCTCAACATCACTGGCTGCAACCATCATCAGATCGGCTAACTCATCTACAATTACCACGATATAAGGCAAAATTGCTTCAGGGTTATCCTTCATCATTTTATTGTAGCCTTCCACATTACGAGCTCCCGATTTGGAGAACAGTTCATAACGCTTCTCCATTTCGACAACGATCTTCTTCAGCGCAAGCGATGCCCTGCGTGGATCGGTAACCACAGGAGCCAGCAAATGCGGAATGCCATTGTATACATTTAACTCAACCATCTTCGGGTCAACCATCAGAAATTTCACTTCGTCCGGCTTGGCCTTGAACAGAATGCTGGTAATAATCCCGTTAATGCACACCGATTTGCCCGAGCCTGTAGCCCCAGCTACTAGCAAATGCGGCATCTTGGCCAGGTTGCCCACAATCGTCTGTCCCGAAATATCTCGGCCAAAGGCAATGGTTAGCTTAGCCTCAGCTTCCATAAACGTTGGCGTCTCCATGACCTCACGCATCGTAACTACCGACACTTCATTATTCGGCACCTCAATACCAATAGCAGACTTGCCGGGAATCGGAGCCTCCATCCGAATATCCTTGGCAGCCAGTGCCAGCGCAATATCATCCGTCAAGTTGACGATCCGGCTCACCTTCACCCCGATATCAGGCTGAATTTCATATCTTGTAACTGCGGGTCCCCGCACAACTTCCAACACTTTGGCACGAACACCAAAGCTTTCCAGCGTCGCCTCCAGCTTGCGTGCCGTCTGCATATAATCGGCCTGATCTCCAGCTTTACCAGCCCCTGTCGGCTTCGCAAGCAGACGGAAGGAAGGGAGCTTATACGGCTTTGGAGCCGGCTTAGGTGATGGTGTTACCAGAGCAGGTTCACCACTGTCCGGGAACTCACCATCCAGCTCTCCGCCTATCGCCCCACCCTCGTTGCTATCTAGACTATCCGGAAAGTCGGGACTTTGCTCCGCATCCTCGCCAAACGGTTCCACAGGAGAAGCAGCAATACTGTCCAGTTCACTGTCATCCTGCTCTTCCTCGCTTTGCAGGCTTTCCCGCTGAATATGATCGAAGAAATCGCGAATAATCGGGCCCGTGCTTCCCTTGTCCGTCCCGGGTAAATCTGGTCCTTCGTTGCCAAGTGATTCCTTTGTTCCTTTGCTGGCATAGCTCAGCTCGTTCCAGTTAATTTCTCTCCCTGGCATTTCGTGGACCGCAATATCTGCTCCATGAGCAGCTTCTTCGGTCTCCACCAAGTCGGAGGCTTGTACCTCTGGTTGCTTCTGACGCCCCTTGTAACCAAATAACTGGAAGAATACCGGCTTCTTGCGGACGGCGGAGGCCACTGCGGGAGCCTCTTCCTCGCTATTGGGAGCGTACAGTTCTTCTTCATTTTCCTCCAGGTCTTCCTCCGCCATAGACGCTACCGGTGACGGTTTCTTCATCTTATTCGGCCGTCCGCGAACGGGCACTGGACGCAACATGCGAATCTTCTGGCCAAGCTGCTCTCCCAGCGTGCCCAGTTTGGTACGCAGAAGGCGGAACAAATCCACATAGGATAAGCCGGTAATCAGCATAAAGCTGATAGCCAGCATAACGATCATGATCAATTTGGCCCCTGCCATACCGAACAAAGAGAACAGCAGAGCGAATTCCAAGCCGCCCACATAGCCACCACTAATGTCCAGTCCAAGCAAGCTAAAGCCAGCGTCTGGCGTTGGAGACTGGAACAATGAGCCTTGCAAATCACGATGAATTTGTCCAAGAATACTTCCCGTTCCGAGTGATCCCGTAGGAGCCAGCTTCTGTCCCATAGCGGAGATAGTGCTCATCAGTGAAAGTGCCAACACGCCGAGCAGCACTCCACTCCGCCGCGTATTCCAGCGATTGGGCCATTTCCGTTGAATCATTACGGAAAGGCCCAAGTAAATGCCAACCAGCGGTATCACAAAATAAAACTTGCCGAGGACCAGTGCCGCCATTTTGGACAATGTTCTGCCAACAGCCGCTTCCCCTGACAAAGCTATAATGGATAACGTAATCAGGATGATTCCGTATATTTCATATTTAAGCATACTGCCCAGGGCAGCTTTCCTCTTCTTCCGTTTCCGTGCCAAAACGAAAACACCCCCTAGTTGAATATTATACCATATTCATCTAGGGGGAACCTAGGAGGAATGCGGGCATATGTTCTTAATTTTGCTCTTTCGCCATAAGTACCGGGAAGAAAGCAATCTCTCGGCCCGGTGCCAGGTCGGGATTCAGATAATCCTCTAATTGGCAGCGGAGCAGACGAATAATCGTAGCCCTGTTGCCCCCCTCCATCCGTACTTGCATCAAAATTCCCTGCAGCTCGATTTCGTTGTAGGCCGCTTGATTCTCCGCATTCTCCCAATAAGCTTCCTCTGGCAATATCGTGTAATGAGTCATTGTGGCATCCCTCCCGAATTACTCGTTTGCCGCTTGGTGTCCATTAAAGCATGCAGTCGGGTCAGTCCCTCTCCGATGCCACCGATCGCGTCAATCAGCCCATACTTCACCGCATCATTGCCGCCAACAGCCGTTCCAATGTCCCGATTCAGCTCACCTGTCTTGAACATCAGCTCCTTGAAGTCTTTCTCCGTAATGCGTGAGTGAGCAGTCACGAATCGTACCACCCGTTCCTGCATCTTTTCAATATACTCAAAAGTTTGAGGAACCCCTATGACTAGCCCGGTCATTCGGATAGGATGAATGGTCATGGTTGCACTTTCGGCAATCAGAGAATAATCCGCAGCCACAGCAATGGGCACACCAATGCTATGCCCCCCTCCGATAACGACCGTAACGGTGGGCTTCGTTAATGAGGAGATCATCTCAGCGATCGCCAATCCTGCCTCCACATCGCCGCCCACCGTGTTTAAAATAATTAGCAATCCTTCAATACGAGGGTTCTGCTCAGCCGCTACAAGTTGAGGAATCAAGTGCTCGTATTTGGTGGTCTTGTTCTGCGGAGGCAGCACCAGATGTCCTTCAATTTGACCAATAATCGTCAAGCAATAGACATTGGATTCGCCCTGTGTGGGCACGCTGGTCTGCCCAAGCTGCTGAATGATCTCGGGAACCGTTGCCTCCTTGGGCCCGGGATCGGCTGGTGGGGGCTGAATGGCAGGCAGCTCGGATTCTTCACGGGAATTTGGTTGATTTAAGTAAGGATTCATGGTAAGCCTTCCTTTCGGTTTGGCCATTAGCCTTCTTTTCGAGGTAACTCAAAAAGTTGATATGTAATCTTTAGTATGCCGACTACCTTCCTGACTCTATACAGAAGAAAAACTGACCATCGCCGCATAAACAAAAAAAGCCCCCTCTCCCGCTGGTAACCGTCCAAAATTACCAGTGCGAAGAAGAGGCGACTGTGTGCATTAATCTTTGTATGCAGGTAAATAGCATCAAAATTTTGTATTTATCGTTATACTTCCATGATGATCGGCAGGATCATCGGTCTACGGCGCGTTTGCTCAAACAGAAAACGTCCCAGCGAATCCTTAACATTCGTCTTCAGAGAAGCCCACTCGTTCACATTCTCACTCATCAGCTTCTCCAAGGTACTGGAGACGATGCGATTGGCTTCATCCAACAGTCCTTCGGACTCCCGAACATAAACAAAACCTCTAGAAATAATGTCCGGTCCCGACACGATTTTACCATCTTGCTTGCTTAGTGTAACCACAACGACCAGAATTCCGTCCTGGGATAACAGCTTGCGGTCCCGCAATACAATATTTCCGACATCTCCCACACCCAAACCGTCAATCAAGACGTTACCAGCGGGAATTTTGCCCGCCTTGCGAGCCTGGCCATTTTGAATTTCAATCGTTTCGCCAATGTCGATCAGGAATATATTTTCCGGATCTACCCCGACAGACTCACCCAGCAGGGCATGCTTGCGCAGCATACGGTATTCACCGTGAATGGGAATGAAATATTTCGGACGCATCAAATTCAGCATCAGCTTCAATTCTTCCTGACTACCATGACCAGATACATGAACTCCCGAATTAGAGCCGCTGTAAATCACTTCTGCTCCCAAACGGAACAATTCATCAATAGTTCGTCCTACATATTTCTCGTTGCCCGGAACCGGCGTAGCCGCAATAATCACGGTATCTCCCGGTAAAATATCAACCTTGCGATGCGTCGAACGGGCCATGCGCGTCAGAGCCGACATCGGTTCTCCTTGGCTACCCGTGCAAAGAATAACCACGCGATCCGCAGCCATCTTGTTTACTTCCTCAGGCTCGATCAATATGCCATCAGGAACATTCAAGTAACCAAGCTCGCTGGCGATGGACACCACATTCACCATGCTGCGTCCGATGATCGTCAGCTTGCGATCCGTTGCATAAGCTGCATCGATCACCTGTTGAATCCGGTGCACGTTGGAAGCAAATGTAGCCACAACCACACGTTGGTTCGCTTTACTGAATATATCATTTAGCACAAGGCCAACATTTTTCTCAGAAGGAGTGAAGCCTGGCTTCTCTGCATTGGTGCTATCCGACAAAAGAGCTAAAACTCCGTTTTTCCCAATTTCGCCCATCCGGTGCAAATCTGCATATTGATCATTGACTGGTGTATGATCAAATTTGAAGTCTCCCGTGTGAACGACATTGCCTTCCGGTGTTTCAATACATACGCCGACCGAGTCGGGAATACTGTGGTTGGTACGGAAGAAACTCGCTTTCATCGTTGAGCCAAGCTCGATTACGGAATCGGCATGGATGAGTACCCGTTTGGTCTCGCCGAGCAGTCCCGCTTCCTTGAGCTTATTCTCCACCAGTCCCAAAGTCAGCTTCGTACCATAGACCGGTACGTTCAAATTCTTCAGTACATAAGGCAATCCGCCGATATGATCCTCGTGTCCGTGCGTCAGCACAATCCCTCTTACCTTGTCGCGATTTTCCGTCAAGTAAGTGATATCGGGAATGACGATATCAATGCCGAGCATGTCCTCTTCTGGAAATTTCAAGCCGGAGTCAATGACTACAATGTCATTGCCATATTGGACGACATACATGTTTTTACCGATTTCTGCGACGCCGCCCAAGGCGAAAATCGTCAATTTCTCATTATTCATTTTTTTAGACAAGTCTATCTAACCCTCCTAATTTATTGGACGTTGTTTTCGTATTTCATATGGAAATGGCTCCGATCACTGCATGGCGACAACATATTCGCAGGAATAAACAACCGCCTCGAATATATGGACGGTCTTGCCGTTCTCAAAGTCATTATCTTCATAAAAATTCACCGCACCCAGTCACTTGACACCATTATACATGATTATTTTGGCAAAACACAAGTCAGCACCGTTTACCTCTATTTAACCTTTCCTTTCTCGACATGAAAAAAACCGATGCCATCTGAAAAGGCATCGGTTTCTGGAAGCACAGCATAGGTTTGTTTTCTGGAGTGTTAGCTTTATAATAAGTCGCGAATCCGGGATGCTTCCTGTTCATTGGGCGGCACCAGTGGCAATCGCACCGAGCCCACCGGATGACCGGTTTCACTCAATGCATATTTTACAGCTACCGGATTCGGACACTCGAACAGCCCCTTGAATAACGGAAGCAGCTCACGGTGCAGCTTGCCCGCTTCTGCCACCTTACCCTCCAGGTAACAATGGATCATGCTCTGAATGGAGCGGCCGGCAATATGGCTGGCCACACTGACAATCCCGTAAGCCCCCACAGCAAGGGCGGGCAATGCACAGGAATCGTCACCAGAATACACCTTGAAGTGAGACGGAGCGGCCAAAACTACAGACGCAACCTGATCCAGGGAAGCACACTCCTTGGTGGCGACGATATTAGGAATTTGAGCCAGGCGCAGCGTTGTTTCCACGGTCAGACTAACGGCCGTACGGCTTGGCACATTATATAACATCACCGGCAGCGTAGTTGCCTCCGCTATCGCTTTAAAATGCTGATAAAGCCCCTCCTGGTTCGGCTTGTTGTAATAAGGAGCGACCAGCAATATGCCATCGGCCCCTTGCTCCTGGGCTTGCTTGGTTAAATGAATGGAATGAGCGGTATTATTGCTGCCTGTACCGGCAATGATCTTGCAACGACCTGCTGCATGCTTCACGGCAAAGGAGAACAACTCCAGCTTCTCCTCATCCGTCAGAGTTGGCGATTCCCCTGTCGTACCGCAGACCACAAGGCTATCGGATTGCTGTTCCTCCACCAAGTAATCAATCAAGCTTGCAGCCTGATCCCAATCTATCTTTCCTTGATTGTCAAAAGGCGTTACCATGGCTGTAATCATTCGTCCAAAATCAATCACGCCATTTCCTCCTCCCATCTCCCGCTGTGCAATTTATGTTAATCTCATAATCTCTGTTGTCTATTACCTTGCGAGTTCAAACTTGGCATGCAGGGCTCGTAATGAATCAACCATATCATCCTTATGCACAAGCACCCAAATCGTCGTATTGGAGTCTGCTGACTGCAAAATCTGAATACCTTGATCGGTTAAAGCCTCAACGATATTGGCCATGATGCCCGGAACTCCGTTGATGCCCCCCCCAATCACCGATACCTTGGCACAGCCGGAGCAGATTTGCGGCGATAGCTTCAACGTCTGAAGTACAGCCAGCGCCTTGTCCGCATCCTTGTCAAACACCGTATAAACGACCCCCGACGGGGTCACATTAATGAAATCAACGCTGATCGCGTTTTCCGCCATCGCTTTAAAGACCTGAAGTTGCAGATGATGAACTCCCGCATCCTCGGACTCGACCCGAATCTGCGTAATATTGGCCACATAAGCAATACCGGTCACGTAGCGGTCAACCACACCCATTTGCACATCCCGAAAGCCTTCCGGGTTAGCCACAAGCGTCCCCTCCCCTTCCGAAAAAGTGGAACGCACGCGCACCGGAATGCCGGCCTGCATAGCGATCTCGACCGCACGCGGATGAATAACCTTGGCACCTTGATGCGCCATATTGCAAATTTCTGCATAGCTGACATATTCCAGTGGCTTGGCATCCTCTACGATTCTCGGATCCGCCGTCAGAATACCGTTCACGTCCGTATAAATATCGACCATCTCCGCATGCAGGGCAGCGCCAAGCGCCGTTGCCGACGTATCGCTGCCGCCACGGCCCAGCGTCGTAAAGTCCCCGCTCTGGTTCTGTCCCTGGAAGCCCGTCACGATGACGACATCCTTATGCTTCATCTCTTCCAGCACCCTGGTCGGGACAATGTCCAGAATTCTAGCATTGCCATATTGGCCATCCGTTCGGAAGCCTGCTTGTGCACCGGTAAGAACAACGGATGATATTTCCCGTTCCGTCAGCAGGCTGCAAAGCTTTGATGCTGAAATGATCTCGCCGCAGGCCATCAACATGTCCTGCTCCCGAAGCGGCAAGCTCCCGCCCCCTTCGGCTACCAGTCCAAGCAAAGTATCCGTGGCATAAGGGTCGCCTTTCCGTCCCATGGCTGAAACCACCACGACGAGCCGGAAACCATTGTTCAGCTCCCGGCGAATGTGTGAAACGACATGCTCCCTGGCTTCTTGTGTAGATAGAGACGTGCCGCCAAATTTTTGTACCAAAATGCGCATGGGTATTCCTCCAGTTAACTAAATGCGGAGTAAAGCGATGACTTCATTCCGTTTGTTCAACAACCAGCGATCACCGGATGGATAATGACACCCATCTCACCCGGAACCCCTGGCTTTCTGATCTCTCCGCAATTCTACAGCATTCCAAAGCTGCGCCCCCAGAGCAATCTACAAGGCACGTTCCACCCGTTCCAAGTCCACTATTCGGCGTCGCAGGGCTTCCCCCTGCGATATTCATGTTCTGTTGCTCATCCGGAGCGTAGTCTCTCTTCCGAAACTCTACTGTATGATGAATGCGACGAAATTCAAGCATGAAAGCGTTCAATAATTAAGGGTTGAAGCTGTTTACCTTCCAGCGCCGCATAACAAGCCTCCGGCACCAAACTCATGTCCGCGACCAGCGAATTAGGTTTGGCTGTCGGATTATCTTGACCAAACGGCACAAAGTAGATATTTTTCGCTACAATTAACTTGGCGATATTCGCCAAGTTAAATCCTAAACCGTCGTTGGTGGACACGGCAATAACCAGCGGGCGTCCGTTGCGCAGCTGCGCCTTTGCCGCCATTAATACAGGGCTATCTGTTACGGCATTCGCCAGCTTGCTTGTTGAAGTCCCTGTACAGGGAGCAATAACCAAGACATCAAGCAATTTGCTTGGACCAAGCGGCTCAGCCTCCACAATTGAAGAAATGATATCATTCCCGGTAATATCTTTCAACTGTTTCCGCCAATCCTCCGATTTGCCAAACCGGGTGTCCGTCATTAGTACCGTATGGGATATAATGGGTACCACCTTTGCGCCTCCGTCCACAAAGCGCTGAATCTGCGGCATAACCTCGGCGAACGTGCAATGCGAGCCCGTAATAGCGTATCCTACCGTTTTCCCCTGCCAATTCACTCTTCATCCCCCCGTAAATGATACTCTTCCAAAATCGACTGACACGTCGTATTGGCCATAATGATTCCAGCCGTTTTGGGAGCCACGATTCCGGGGATGCCGGGAGCCAGAATTGCCTTGATCCCCCGCTTCTCCGCGAAGCGGAAGTCCGTTCCTCCAGGAGCGGAAGCCAGATCAATAACAACTGTTCTACGGGGCAATTTCGAGATGATTTGCGCTGTGACTATCATAGTCGGAATTGTATTAAAAATCAAGTCAACTTCCCCAATATTCGCAGCCAAATCCCTTGTTGCAAAAGGCTTCCAGCCCATTTGCACAGCTCTTGCCACATCGTCCTCCCGCCGTACTCCAACCTTCACCGTTGCTCCCAGCCCTTGCAGTGTGCTGGCCAGGGTAAATCCGGTGCGCCCCATGCCCAGCACAATACATGTCGATCCATGAATCGTGATATCCGTATTCTGAATCGCCATCATTACAGCACCTTCGGCTGTAGGAATAGAATTGTAAATGGCGATATCATCACGTTCCAGCAATTCAATAATACGAAAGCCATGCTCTGTTCCCATTTGCTTGAGCAGCTTCTTGGCAATGCCCGTATACACCAAGGTGCCTCGGCGGATAGACGAGAACCACTTCTGCTCAATGACAAGCTGCTCTGCCGAGAACGGTGCCGGAATGGTCCCCTGATCATCACAACCGGTTACTGGAAGAATGATTACATCAGCGTTAGCCAGCAAAGCAGGGCTTATCTTCTCCTGGGATACTCCTGTAAGCGGAGGGTCCAGATGGTCGAAACCAACAACCGATACTCCGGCATCCAGTTCCAAGCATTTATTAATGATTTCTACCTGACGGGCGTCTCCACCAAGGAATACAATCGATATTCCGGTCAGCATTCGCAGATAGCACTCCTTCCAAGCAACACAGTATAAACCATCTTATGCCAACAGCCGAAATGTGGTGAAACGCAAAAAAACCTTCAATGATATCCGCACAAAGGCGATCATTGAAGGTTTTGAGTTTGAAGCTGTGTCCCTATCTGGTTCCCGTATGTCCAAAGCCACCGGCGCCGCGAACCGTCTCGGTCAGCTCGTCCACCTGAACAAGCTCTACTTCAGGCACGATCTGGAAGACCATTTGCGCAATACGCTCATTGCGGCGAATGACAAAGGCCTCCTGGCCCAAATTCGTCAGCAGCACCTTAATTTCGCCGCGGTAATCCGCATCGATGGTTCCCGGCGAATTCAGACAAGTAATCCCGTGCTTGTATGCCAGTCCACTGCGTGGACGGATTTGCGCTTCCAGGCCTCCTGGCATAGCAATCGCAATCCCGGTGGGTACGAGCAAGCGTTGTCCGGGTGCCAATGTCAGCTCCTCACTGACGGCGGCATACAGGTCAAACCCGGAGGCCAGCTCAGACATTTTACGTGGCAATTCAATATCTTCGTTCCCTGCTAGACGCTGGAGTTGTACTTCAAATGACAAGTTCATCTCTCCTTATTCCCGATATTACCCGATCGGACGAGCCTACCATAGCTAATGAAAACGGCTGCTGGAACATTCTCTTTAACACTGCGTTAACATCATCCATAGTTACTGCCTCAATACGAGCTATCATCTCATCTAATGTATAATGCCGGCCTAACATCAGCTCATTTTTACCCAAGCGGTTCATTCGGCTTCCCGTGCTTTCCAGGCTCAGGATCAAGCTGCCCTTTAGCTGCTCTTTCCCTTTGCTCAGTTCTTTGTCCGTCATGCCGTTTACAGACACATCAGCCAAAATCTCCTTGGTCAGATCCAGCACTTCTTTGGTCTGGCGAGGCGCAGTTCCGGCATACACCGTAAACAACCCGCTATCGGCATGGGAGCTGTGATAGGAATAGACCGAATAAGCCAATCCACGCTTCTCGCGAATTTCCTGGAACAGCCGGGAACTCATCCCGCCGCCAAGGGTGTTATTCAGCAAGGCCATCGCATATTGCTTGTCATCACCAATCGGGAGACCCGGGAATGAGAGACAGATATGGTTTTGCTCCGTCTTCTTGCGCCGGTACTCCAAACCGCCCAAAAAGTCCGGCGCACTAGGCAACGCGGATACTCCCCGATTGGAGAAATCTCCAAAATGTTTCTCAAGCAGTTGGATTACTCCATCATCAATATTTCCGGCCACACTGATGACCGTGTTCTGGATGGTATAATGCTCCTGCATATAGTTCCGCAGATGCTCAGAACTCATCGTCTGAAGCTTCTCTTCGGTTCCAAGAATCGGCAAGGCCAGCGGATGCTCACCGTAAGCCGCCTGGGAGACCAAATCATGCACGATGTCGTCCGGAGTATCCTCATACATCGAAATTTCCTCAACGATAACATTCTTCTCTTTCCTCAGCTCTTCCTCATCCAGCAAGGAGCGGAAGAACATATCAGACAACACATCAACCGCAATTGGCAGATGCTCATCCAGTACCTTGGCATAATAACATGTATATTCCTTGGAAGTAAACGCATTGACATTCCCGCCAATAGCGTCGAACTGCTCGGCGATGTCCTTGGCACCAAAGCGCTCTGTTCCTTTGAACAACATGTGCTCGATAAAATGAGATATTCCGCCTTGTTCCGGTACTTCATTACGCGAGCCCGTCTTGACCCAAATGCCAAACGATACCGAACGGCTAGTCGGTATTCGCTCCATCACCACCCGAAGGCCGTTTTTTAATTGTAGCCTGTTCATCTAAGGCCCTCCTTCAAAGTTTTGCAACCCGCAAAACCCGTTTCAAAAAAGCATCATAAATGCATCCCTATCCTATCAAAAAAAGCGAGCAAGCTCAACTTTGCGGTTGCTTCACCCGGTCTGAAGACAGCGTTTGCTCTACAGTACCTAGCACCAGTCCCTTGCCCCGAATCACCTTGATCATATCCTTTAGCGCATCTCGGCTTGAAGCTGTCGGATGCATCAGCACCAAGGAGCCAGGGGCGATCTTGCTGTCGATTTTGGAGACGATGGCTGAGGCCGGCGGCTTCCTCCAATCCACTGTATCTACAGTCCAGAGCACCGTCTTCAGGCCTTCCTCGGCAGCAAGCTTTACCGTTTGCTGGTCAAAGTCTCCCGAAGGTGGCGCAAACCAGCGGTTTTCTATACCAAGCCGCTCCTGGAGCAGCTTCTTCGTCTTGGTGATTTCCAGACGGGCCCGCGTGGACTCCAACTGACTCATATTCGGGTGGGAGTAGGCATGATTTTCAATCTGATGCCCCCGCTTTTTAATTTCCAGGGCCAAGGCTTCATTTTTGTTCAACCAGCTTCCATCAAGGAAAAAGGTCGCCTTGGCCTCCATCTCGTCCAACGTATCCAGCATCGGGGTTAGGAACTCATTGCCCCAAGCTACATTGATCATCAGAGCGACCATCGGTTTATTCGGATTTCCCCGGTATATAGGCTGGGGACCCAAATCATCCAGCATCACCTTGGGAGTGATTTCCCTATATACGTAGGGAATTGGCGTATCCTTGGGCAAGCGCTTTGCTTGCTCATAAGTCTCTTCAATATCAATTTCCTGGCCGTTATAACCCGGAATCGCCTTCCATACCCGGTCTACTACGGCATCTATCGGTTCTATGCGATGCTGAATAGCAGCCTGACGAATTTGGCGAATCAGGGCTTCCTCCCTGGATAACGTATCGCGACCGTCGCCTGGCTCCTGTGTCTCCTGATTTGCTTCCCCATCGATCTGACCCGTCAGCAATCGGAAGGCAAAGCTATCAACCTCCGTATCATTCCCCCGCTGCACAAACGCACGAACTCCCGCGAACTGTCCCAGAATCATCACCAAGGCAATACATATTGCGATGATGGCAAACTTGTTCCGATCCATGCAAAGGCCCATCCCTTTCCTTTGGTTGTTGTCCCATCTTATGTTGACAAGCGTGGGATTATGCAACAACCTGGCAAGTCTGCGCCCATACACTCAGGAAAAATAGTACTAAAAAAGAGCCAGAATTAATATTCTGTCTCTTTTCCCGCAGCTTCTACATTTAAACAAGTATTTGTTCAAAAATCAGCTTCCTCTTATTTAAGAAGATTTTTCCGTTTCCGCAGTCAATACAGCCTTGCGTGAAAGGTTTACACGGCCTTGTTGATCAATCTCGGTAACCTTCACGGTTACGGTATCGCCGATCGCCACTACATCCTCCACTTTGCCTACACGCTCTGTAGACAGTTGAGAGATGTGCACCAGTCCGTCTTTACCTGGCAAGATTTCTACAAATGCACCAAACTTCTCAATCCGTTTTACCGTACCGACATAAATTTCGCCAACAACAACTTCCTTAACAATGCCCTCAATAATGGATTGGGCCTTGCTGTTCATCTCTTGGCTGGTCGATGCGATAAATACACGTCCATCCTGCTCAATGTCGATCTTCACACCGGTTTCTTCAATAATTTTGTTGATGATCTTGCCACCAGCTCCGATCACATCACGAATTTTGTCCGGATTGATCTGCATGATTACGATCTTCGGTGCATATGGAGACAATTGCTCATTCGGCTTCTGAATCCGCTCTGTCATTTTGGACAAGATGAACATCCGGCCTTCTTTAGCTTGTGACAGCGCATCGGTCAGAATTTGCCGGTCGATACCGTCAATTTTGATATCCATTTGAATAGCAGTTACACCTTCGCTAGTACCAGCCACCTTGAAATCCATATCGCCAAGATGATCTTCCATCCCTTGGATGTCTGTCAAAATCGACACATGTTCTCCGTCCTTGATCAAGCCCATCGCCACACCAGCTACAGGAGCTTTAATCGGTACACCTGCATCCATCATGGCCAAGGTGCTGGCACAGATACTGGCCTGCGAGGTAGATCCGTTGGATTCAAGCACTTCGGATACGAGACGAATCGTATACGGGAATTCCGTCTCCGAAGGAATTACCTTGGACAATGCCCGTTCACCCAAGGCGCCATGTCCAATTTCACGACGGCCCGGAGCCCGAAGCGGACGAGCTTCACCTACGCTAAATGGAGGGAAGTTATAATGGTGCATGAAGCGCTTGGATTCCTCCAGGTCGATCCCGTCGAGAATTTGCACGTCGCCCAGCGCACCTAACGTACAGATACTAAGCGCCTGCGTTTGCCCACGTGTGAACAAGCCTGAACCATGTGTGCGCGGCAGCAGGCCGGTATCGCATTCAATCGGACGAATTTCGTCCAGCTTGCGCCCGTCGGGACGAACCTTGTCATGAGTAATCAGACGACGCACTTCTTCCTTCACGATATCATGCAATACTTCCTTGACATCGCCAAGCAACTCAGGCGTCTCTATGTATTGCTCCTCGAAGTGAGCCACCGTTTCTTCATTAATGGCATCAATAGCATCCTGACGCGCATGCTTCTCGACAATTTTGACCGCTTCCACCAGCCGCTCCTGAGCAAATGCACGAACCGCCGCATTCACGTCCTCATTAACAGCATGCAGCTTTACTTGCATCTTTTCTTTGCCCGCTACCTTCACCAATTCTTCAATGACCGCTACGATGTTCTTGATCTCGTCATGACCAAACATGATCGCTTCAAGCATCACATCCTCCGGCACTTCATTGGCTTCGGCTTCAACCATCATAATGGCATCTTTAGTCCCGGCAACAACGACATAAATGTCACTGGCTTCCTGCTGGGCAATGTCCGGATTAATGATAAATTGACCGTTCACACGTCCGACAGCGACACCACCGATTGGCCCATTGAACGGAACATCGGAGATGCTAAGCGCGGCTGAAGTCCCGATCATAGCAGCAATTTCCGGCTCGCAATCCTGATCCACACTCATGACTAAATTGACGATTTGTACGTCATTACGGAACCCTTCCGGGAACAACGGACGAATCGGACGGTCCGTCAGGCGGCTCGCCAAGATCGCCTTTTCGCTGGGACGTCCTTCACGTTTGATAAATCCGCCGGGAATCTTACCCACAGCATACAATTTTTCTTCATAGTTAACCGTCAGCGGAAAAAAATCCAGGTCTTTCGGTTCCGAGGATGCTGTGACGGTACACAATACTGCCGTATCACCATACCGAACCATGACCGCTGCATTTGCCTGCTTGGCCAAACGGCCAGTTTCCAGCACCAGGGTTCTTCCCCCTAGCTGCATTTTCACTTGATTCTCCATGAAATCCCTCCTTATCTTGAATAAAAGTTCGGTACTGGGTTCATTATTTCCTGCTTTACGGGAGATAACCCCATTCGTAACAAAAGCTCCTGACGGAGCCGCTCGTTCCAATAGTTTATGGGAAGGTCTGATTTGTAAAAAACAACCTGGCCGCACGGCGCACGCTATGCCAGCGTCCGCCATGCAACTAGGCTGCTTCGATCAAACATTGCATATTAACGACGCAATCCGAGCTTCTCGATCAAAGCGGAGTAACGTCTTACGTCTTTGTTCTTCAAGTAAGCCAACAATTTACGACGTTGACCAACCATTTTCAGAAGACCGCGACGGGAATGATGGTCCTTCTTGTGCGTACGCAAGTGGTCCGTCAAATTCACGATGTTCTCCGTAAGGATAGCAATTTGCACCTCTGGAGATCCGGTATCGGATTCATGAGTCTTGTGCTCTTGGATCAATTGTTGTTTACGTTCTTGAGTTAATGCCATCCTGTTCACCTCCTTCATATCAAATCGCCATTGGCCTCGTTGCCGGCGGTGAAACCGTACGACCAAGCCAAGGTTCCTATTGCCAGCAAGAAATAAATTCCGCATAACAACGTTACATAGTATACCATAGCCTCCAGACAAAAGTAAATGCCGTTACGGCAATACACTTAGCAGCTGCTTGGCTGTGTCTGCATCATGGCCAATTTGCGCAATGAGTTCGTCTAGCGAGTTGAATTTGCGCTCTGGCCGAATATAACTAACCAGTTCTACGGAGAGAACCTGATCGTACAAATCTCCCGAGAAGTCAAACAAGTGCGCTTCCAGCCAGAAGACTTTGCCATCTTCATGGAACGTAGGCTTGACTCCTACGTTCATGACCCCGCCATAGCTGTCTTGCCCATGGGTTGCTCGCACGGCATAAACGCCGCTGGCAGGCACTACATAATGCTCCGACAGCTTAAGATTCGCTGTTGGGAAGCCAAGCTGGCGACCACGCTTCTCTCCGTGCATCACGGTTCCCCTCAATGAATAAGAGCGGCCAAACCAGCGATTCGCCTGCTCAATTTGCCCTTCTTGCAACGCTTTGCGAATTTCGGAGCTGCTTACCTTCTCCCCGTCAATTAGAAACGGAGGGACCGTGTGAACGTCCAGAGCATTTCCGCTTAGCTCGCGAAGCATGTCGACATTTCCTTCACCACGATAACCATAATGAAAGTCAAAGCCCGCCACAGCCGTATGCACTTGCAGAGGGACGAGAATACCCGTCACAAAATCTTTAGGACTGACTTGGGAAAAGGCATCATCAAATTCGACAATGTACACGTACTCCACACCCATCTCCCGAAGAATGCGTTCTTTCTCCCCAGGCGGTGTCAAGTAGCCGTCGTAATCCCCCTTCTTCATCACTTCCTTCGGATGTGGATGAAACGTCATCACGGAAGCAGGCAAGCCAATCTCCGACGCTAGTCGTACCGCGGATTGAATAACACTCGCATGTCCCAAATGCAGTCCATCAAACTGTCCGATAGCCAGCACCTGAGGCCGGGAATTTTGTTCTATAAATTGTTTAGTTAACGGATAAGCCAATCTGATCGTTTGCATATCATATCACCTGCCACTTCCCACGGATTAGCATTTTAACTTATTAGAGGTTCAAAAAGTCGTCTTCCCAGGACGAAGCTGTTCGAGAAGTAAATTCGACATCGAATCTTGAATTCAACCGGGCCTAGCATATGCTTCCGTAGTATGTTTCCTTCAGAAACATTTCAGTTGCTCACGTACCCATGCTTCCGAAGTCGTTTTCTCCGAAAACGTGTAGCTCCGCTACTCACTCCCTAGCTTCATCCAACCTTCTTGGTCCTGTAAACCCGACTTTTTGAACTCGCCATTTTGGCCTACTCAGGCAAGAAGACTTTAACTGCCCTGACAGCCCCAGACTCTTCCTCGGCTCGAAAAATACCTAGAAACCGCTGCTCCGGATCATAAAGGCGAATCGTCTCCCCACGTGTGACAGTTGGGGCAACTACCGCAGCGGAGAGGCGTTGGCCTTGCAAAGCGCCAGCCACCTTCTCGGCAACCACCGTGTGAGCGGGAAGATGCCGGGCACCATAGTCCACCGGAAATATGTACTCCTGCAAGGTTCCAGCCGAAGCATGACGGGCTACTTCCTCCAACGTCAAGCACTTCTCCCCTGTAAATCCGGCGGACATCGTACGTACAAGCTGCTTCATAGCGGCAGGAACCCCCAAAGCTTGACCGATATCCACGCATAGTGTACGAATATAAGTCCCTTTCGAGCAAAGAGCACGGAAGGAGACTTGCGGATGAGCCCCTTCTGCTTGGAACGATAACAGTTCCAGTTCATGTATGGTCACTTCACGGGGTTGCCGCTCCACGACCTTGCCTTCACGGGCCAACTCATAAAGACGTTTCCCATCCTGCTTCAAGGCAGAGTACATCGGCGGAATTTGCGAGATTGTACCGATAAAGCGGCTCAGCACCTCTCGTACCTGAGCTTCCGTCACGATAATATGATCAGCTTGTTCTACCACATTCCCCGTCATATCCTCTGTATCGGTAGCTATTCCCAGTACAAGGGTGGCTTCATACTCCTTCGGCATTTCCTGCAAGTATTCAACCATCCGTGTAGCCCGTCCCAGGCATAAGGGCAACACGCCGGTTACCGCAGGGTCCAGTGTACCGGTGTGCCCGATACGCTTCATTCGCAGGATGCCTCGGCACTTGGCAACCACATCATGCGAAGTAAAGCCAGTCGGCTTATAAATAGGCAATATGCCCTCGTACGATGTCATAATTGCAGCCTCACCTGCTCCAGAACTTGAGGAACTATGGTATCCAGCGTCCCTTCCATCCGAGCGCCTGCAGCCCGGACATGTCCGCCGCCGCCAAAGTGCTTCGCTACCTTCGCCACATCCACTTTACCTGCGGAGCGCATGCTCACTTTGACTGCCTGTTCATCAATGACCTTGAATAACATGCCGGTCTCCACTCCCTGAATATTGCGAGGATAGTTCACAATACCCTCCATATCCTCATGGCTGGCGCCAGTCACCTGCAGATCCTCGTCAGTGATCGATACCCAGGCGATCAGTCCATCTTCGCTTATCTGCAAACCGTTCAAAGCCCTGGTTAGCAAGCGCAGCTGCGGCAGCGTCATCTGTTCAAGCAACAGCTCGGACAGAGCCGGTCCATCTACTCCGTATTCCAGTAATCTGGAGGCAATTTCCATCACCTTCGGGGTTGTGTTTGAATAGCGGAATCCGCCTGTATCCGTCAGAAGCCCGGTATAAAGCGCTGTGGCCACTTCCTTATTCAATTCAAGCCCCATATAAACTACAAAATCATATAAAATTTCAGCCGTAGCTGCTGCATCAGACACCACCAAATTGACGGCTCCAAAGGCATCATTCGTCGGGTGGTGGTCAATATTCAACAGCTTTGCCCCATCCGCGAACCATTCCTTGGTTTTTCCAACCCGTTTGAAATCGGCACAATCCACGCAAATGACATACTCGAATTTCCGATCCAGCGGAACTGCCGAAAGATCATGTATCTGATCCGCTTGCCACAAGTAACCCATCCGTTTGGGGATAGGTCCTTCGTTGACCATAACGTAATTTTTACCCAGACATGACAGAAGCCAGCCCACCGCTAGGGTGGAACTGACTGCGTCTCCGTCCGGCTGTACATGCGACACTACGAGAAAGTGGTCATGCTCCATCAGAAATTGTTTGCTCTGATGCAGCTCCCGATTCATGGTCTGCATTGCCGTCTCCTTTTACATTCATTTATCGTGTGTAATATCTCCCAAGAGCTTCTCAATTCGACTTCCATAAGCAATCGATTCATCGATCTTGAAGATTAGCTCTGGAATATGGCGAAGTCGGATTCGCTTGCCAAGCTCCGTCCGCAGGAAACCGGTCGCTTTTTCAATTCCCTTCAGCGACTCATCCTTCTTCTCCTCGTCGCCAAATACACTGAGATACACCTTGGCCTGCGAAAGATCGTTGGTGACTTCGACGCCGGTCACGGTAACAAAGCCGATGCGCGGGTCCTTGAGTTCACTTTGAATGAGCACACTGAGTTCTTTCTTGATCTGCTCTCCTACACGGCCGGTACGATTTTTGGCCATTGTTCACACCTACCTTACTTCGGCTGCACCGTTTCCATGATAAACGCTTCGATGACGTCGCCTTCTTTAAGGTCATTGTAATTGTCCAAGGTAATTCCGCATTCATAACCTTGTGCAACTTCCTTGGCGTCGTCCTTAAACCGTTTCAAAGAATCGATTTTACCTTCATATATGACAATCCCGTCGCGGATCAAACGCATTTCCGCAGAACGGGTGATTTTACCCGAGGTTACCATACAGCCAGCGATTGTGCCCACTTTACTGATCTTGAACGTATTGCGGACTTCAGCATGGCCAATGACTGCTTCCTTATAGACCGGATCAAGCATCCCCTTCATCGCTTGTTCGATCTCTTCAATCGCATTATAGATTACCCGGTGAAGACGGATATCCACCTTCTCTTGCTCGGCAGTCGCCTTCGTCTGGCTATCCGGACGAACGTTAAAGCCGATAACAATAGCATTGGAGGCTGCTGCCAAAATGATATCGGATTCTGTAATAGCTCCGGCACCACTATGGATAATCTTCACGCGTACACCTTCAACCTCAATCTTCTCAAGCGAGCCTTTGAGGGCTTCGACCGAACCCTGTACGTCGGCTTTAATAATGACGTTCAGGTCTTTGATCTCGCCTTCTTTGATATGACGGAACAAGTCATCCAGCGTTACCCGTGTATTCACACCCAGATCCGATTGACGTTGATCGCTTGCCCGCTTCTCGGCAATGGAGCGTGCTTTACGCTCGTCTTCAAACACCATAAGCGGATCACCCGCTTGAGGGACCTCGGTCAGACCGGTAATTTCCACCGGCGTGGAAGGTCCGGCTTCTTTCAGGCGACGACCCCGATCGTTGACCATGGCCCGAACGCGTCCAAAGCAGTTCCCTGCCACAAAGGCATCCCCAACTTTAAGCGTACCATGCTGTATCAGGATGCGCGCTACAGGTCCACGACTCTTGTCGAGCTCGGCTTCAATGACAAGCCCGCGAGCCCGTTTGTTCGGGTTAGCTTTATACTCATTAACTTCAGCAACGAGCAAAATCATTTCGAGCAAGCCTTCCAGACCGATCCTTTGCTTCGCCGAAACATTGACAAAGATCGTGTCCCCGCCCCATTCTTCCGGCACGAGTCCGTACTCTGTCAGTTCCTGCTTCACTTTATCCGGATTTGCATCCGGCTTGTCGACTTTGTTCACTGCTACGATAATCGGCAAACCTGCTGCTTTGGCATGGTTAACTGCCTCAACCGTCTGTGGCATAACGCCGTCATCTGCCGCTACTACGATAATGGTAATGTCCGTCAACTGCGCTCCGCGAGCACGCATAGCGGTAAAAGCTTCGTGACCCGGAGTATCCAGGAAGGTAATTTTCTTGTTGTTGATTTCTACCTGATAAGCACCGATATGCTGGGTAATTCCCCCAGCTTCACCACTGCTCACATTGGTCGAGCGAATGGCATCCAGGAGTGTGGTTTTCCCGTGGTCAACATGACCCATAATCGTCACAACCGGAGGACGTTCCTTCAGATCGGCTTCTTCATCAACCTCTTCAAGTGTCTCGAAGCGATCTTCCTCCACCGGAATCTTCACTTCAACTTCGACTCCGAAGTCGCCTGCCAAGAGCAAGATCGTATCGATGTCCAGTTCCTGATTGATGGTAGCCATAACTCCAAGCATGATCAGCTTCTTAATTACTTCTGAAGCGTCCTTATGGAGCAGTTTAGCTGTTTCGCCAACAGTCATTGTACCCCGTACAATGATTTTCTTCGGCGTGTTATCAATCTTCTCGCGTGGCGGTTGCTGGTTGCCGCCTCTACCACCACGGCCGCCTTTACCACCACGATTGTTTCTGTAATTGCCGCCGCGATCATCAAAGCCTCTTTGGCTGCGGCCACCGTTATTGTTTCCTTTTCTGGCACCTTGGCCTTGACCTTGGCCTTGACTGCGGTTATTGCCGCTTCCACCGCTGTTATTGCTTGAAGTATAGCTACGGTTCTGCTGCTGTCCATTGCGATTGCCCCCGCCTTGACCTTGACTTTGACCTTGGCGTGGTGCGCCACCACCCTGACTTTGACCCTGACGCGGGGCTCCTCCACCCTGGCCTTGACGCGGAGCGCCACCCTGACCCTGGCTGCGGTTATTTCCTTGAGGGCCACGATTTGCGCCGCCTTGTTGCCCGTGTGGGCGACTTCCTTGCTGATTGCTGGTCGGACGGTTTTGTCTTTCCTGGACAGTCGTGCTGCCGCTCGTTACATTTTGAGTTGTATTTGTTCTATTATTCATGCTTACCTGCTTTTCCTGTTGATTTTGGTTTCTTGCAGAACTATGGTTACCTTGGGTCTGGCGTCCTTGCTCTCCACGTGTTGCGGAGCCCTCTCCGGCTGAAGTTTTCGGTGTCTGGCTTCCTCCTGCGGAAGCTGAAGCCGACGATTTGGCAGAAGCCTCCGAACGCCCCGAGTTCTCGCGTTTCGCTGCCGCATTGCTCTTGATATCTTTGAAGAACTGCTCCACCCGGGTCACGGCATTGTTCTCCATGACACTCATGTGGTTGTTCACCGGGATATCCAGCCGTTTAAGAATGGTAATAATTTCCTTGCTACTCATATTGAGCGACTTGGCATATTCGTACACTCTGAGCTTATCTTGTTTTTCTTGTTTACTCAATATACTCCACCTCCGACGTTTTCACGATCGCTTTACGAATCATATCGGCAAACCCTTGATCGATGAGGGCCATGACAACCCTTTCCGGCTTCCCTACACTGTTTCCGAGCCGCTCGCGGTCAAATCCGACCATCAAGGGGATATTGTAGGTTCCGCATTTGTCGCGAAACTTCTTCTGAGTATTGTCTGATGCATCCTTCGCTACAATGACGAGCTTGGCCTCACCGGAACGAATCGCCTTCGTCACGATCTCATCCCCGGTCACCAGCTTCCCGGCTCGCATGGCCAAGCCAAGCCCCGATAAAGGCTGCCTATTCATCTTCATGCTCTTCCTGCGCCCCAGCGGCGTTAAATTGTTCCTCCACGGCCAGGAAGTCGCGAGCTAACTGTTCATATACCTCAACCCCTACCGGGGCCTTGAGCGCACGATCCAGCGCACGGTTCTTCTGGGCCAGCTTGAAGCAGGCCTCCTTACCACACAGATAAGCCCCGCGCCCCGACTTCTTCCCTGTCAGGTCGATCGACACTTCCCCTTCCGGGGAGCGCACAATGCGAATCAATGCTTTCTTAGGCATCATTTCCTGACAGGCTACGCACTTACGCAATGGTACCTTTCTTGTCTTCATCACGCCACCTCCCGGGTTAATCTACGGAGATGGAATCCTGAGGCAATTCGCTTTGTTCCGTCTTCTCTCTTCCGAATTCCTCTTCCGCTTGGCTCTCACTCTTAATGTCGATTTTCCAACTGGTCAATTTGGCGGCAAGACGAGCATTTTGCCCCTTAATACCGATAGCCAATGAAAGCTGATAATCCGGCACAATAACACGTGCCATCTTCTCCGCTTCAAATACTTGCACCTCTAGCACCTTGGAAGGGCTCAGCGCGTTGGCTACGTACTCCTCCACATCCTCAGAGTAACGTACAATATCAATCTTCTCCCCGCGCAGCTCGTTCACGATGGTTTGTACCCGGGTCCCCTTGGGGCCTACGCACGAACCTACCGGATCCACTTCACTGTTGCGGGAATACACGGCAATTTTGGAACGGAAGCCAGCTTCACGAGCCACGGAGCGAATCTCCACCACGCCGTCAAAAATTTCCGGAACCTCCAGCTCGAACAAGCGCTTCAGCAAACCCGGATGCGTACGGGACAACAAAATTTGCGGTCCCTTCGTCGTATTCTCCACCTTCGTAATGTAGGCTTTGATACGATCTCCGTGCTTGAACTTCTCATTAGGCATCAGCTCGTTCAGTGGAAGATGCGCTTCAATCTTGCCAAGATCAACATAAATGTTGCGTAAATCCTGACGTTGCACAATACCCGTAACAATATCGTCTTCTTTCTCGACAAAAGCGTTGTAGATTAGACCACGCTCCGCTTCGCGAATACGCTGGGTCACAACCTGCTTGGCAGTTTGTGCCGCAATCCGGCCGAAGTCCCGAGGTGTCACCTCGATTTCGGTAATGTCATCAAGGTGATAATTGGCGTTGATCTCCCGGGCCGCTGGCAACGAAATCTCCGTACGCGGATCGAGTACCTCCTCAACGACCAGCTTGCGGGCAAATACCTTGATTGCTCCAGTATGGCGGTTCATATCTACCCGTACATTTTGCGCCGTATTAAAGTTACGCTTATAGCTGGAGATCAGCGCAGCTTCAATCGCCTCGAACAAGATATCTTTACTGATCCCTTTTTCCCTTTCTAATTCATTCAAGGCTTCGATAAAATCCATACTCATTTGCCTCGAGTTCCCCCTTTCAATAGTCCCCTGTAGGTCACACATAATCACATACAATTAAACGTTGCAGATGCATATTTCTTTGCATAAGTAAAGCCGCGCCCGCCGCGGCCAATCTAGAAGATATAAAAATACCGCAGGCGAAAGCTACAAAAAAGGCCAACTCATATCAAAAAATGATGGCTAATCTGGCGCTGGCAACTTTGCTATATGGAATGGCGTGACTCTTCTTCCCTGCTTCTACGACCAACTCATCGTCGTTAAAGGAAAGAAGTCGGCCTTCAAATTCTTTCAGGCCGTCTACCGGTTCATATGTAGTAATAAACACGTCTTTACCAACTGCTCTCAATACATCCTCGGCTTTCTTAAGCGGACGTTCTGCGCCGGGTGACGATACCTCCAGAAAATACGCCGAAGGAATCGGATCGTTCTCGTCAAGACGCTCACTCAAATATTCGCTGATTCGGCCGCAGTCATCAATATCAATACCGCCCGTCTTATCCACAAATACGCGGAGGAACCAATTGCTCCCCTCTTTGACGTATTCCACGTCAACCAGCTCAAAGCCATTTTCCTCCAAATAAGGCGTGACCATTTGCTCCACGGTCGCTTTGATCTTCGGTGTGCTCAAGCGTACATTACCTCCATAGGTTCATTCCTGTATACCAAAGAGTAAAGAGTGGGTTTCCCCACTCTTTAAACAACGGTTCTATCTTCATGATTGCCAAAAAAATTATAACATAGTCCGGGAATAGTGACAAGTAAAACACCTTTACTAGCGGTTGTTCAAAAAATCATCTTCAGATCACGTGGCCTATACAAGAAGCTGATTCGACAGCGAATCTTGAATTCAGCCGGGCCTTCCGTTGCTCACGTAGATCTGTCTACGCTCCGCTAC
>NZ_KB895382.1 GCF_000374825.1 Paenibacillus sanguinis 2301083 = DSM 16941 | reverse complement strand
ATAAGTGACAGATTGCTCCGTCTTTCCCAAGTCTCCCATGCGAGAGTCTTGACTATCCGGTATTAGCTAACGTTTCCGCTAGTTATCCCAGGCTTACAGGCAGGTTGCCTACGTGTTACTCACCCGTCCGCCGCTAAGTGATCCGGGAGCAAGCTCCCCAATCACTCCGCTCGACTTGCATGTATTAGGCACGCCGCCAGCGTTCGTCCTGAGCCAGGATCAAACTCTCCAATAAAGGTATTGTTTGACTTGCTCATGCAAACTTGCTGACGAGAACTTTCGTTCTCTTTATTTCTTACTCACTCGTTGTTCAGTTTTCAAAGATCAACCTGTTTTTTCTTCATCACCGCGTTTCAGCGGCGACTTAAATAATATAACATGTTGGGTTTTAAATAGCAAGTGTTTTTTTCAAAAGAATTTAATAGCCTTAATTTTTCAACTCACACCCAGAATCAGTCCCTAATAGCCATATACAAAATAGGTGGATTGGGACATTTAATATATCACAATATCGCAGCTTGCTCAAGCAGCTTAGCAGCAAAAAGCAGCATGATCCGACTAAAAATGCACCAGGATTGGCCCCTGCCGGCTAGTGATTCTACACTTATTTTCTCTTCGTAATCAAATTACGTCTCACTTTAACTGCTTTATGTGTCTAGAAAAAGCGAGGGAATCCTGAGATTCCCCCGCCGCGTTTTGCTGGCTTAACTATTGATCCAAGGATTATGTCTTGTTGAAGCTTTCGTCGAACGCGAGGTCTGGCTGCGAGACCTGGATGTATTCCCGCCAGATTTACCTCGTTCCCTCTTGGTAGCAGGGCTGCCTGAAATTTTGACATTCTTTTTTGACTTAGCTTTTCCGGATGTTTGATAATCCGACTCTCTCTTCAAATCCCCCTTCATATTTTCGGAAGCCACATTTTCTCCCTTTAAGGGTTTGTTGGCTAGGGGAGCCTGATTGGCTATTCCTGCATAAGGCGGATTATTATACCCATGCATCACTGGATTGGGATTCGCATAGGGATAAGCCGCGGGTTGATACCCTGGCATCACTGATCCATAAGGGGATACATAACCCGGGCCAGGTTGCCATCCCATAGTGTGCGGATAGGGCATGTTACCATAGGCCTCCGGAGATACATACTGCGGAGAGGCGCTATAGGGATTATAGCCTGGGGCCCCCTTCATCTCCTGATAAGCACCTCCCAAGTCAGGAGCCTGTGGCAAGGGCGCATTGGCATTTGATATTCCCGGATAGTTGACATCCATGGCAGTTAAGGATGCGGGCTGCTGCGGATAAGGAACATTGTCATAAAATACCGGCTCGGCAGCAATGGGATGTTGATAGAAAGGATGGTAGGTCTCAGGCTGATATGAGTACGGTGTGGACCCTGAGCATCCGCAAGGAGATGGTGCATACCCCATCGCAGGCAGCACGGAAGCCGGTTGTTCCATTGCATAGTACGGCATTGGCGGATTAGGATAAGAGGAAGGGTACAGCGATGATTGCGCCACTGACTCGCCTTTCATGGGTCCATACGCATATGGATTAAATGTAGCCGGCTCGCCTTTCATGGGTGAGTTGGCATAAGGATTTATCGCGGCTGGTTCGCCCTTCATTGGCATATTAGCATAGGGATGATATGCGATAGGCTCGCCTTTCATCGCTTCCCCTTTGAGGTTTTCGCCTTTGAGCGATTCTCCCTTCATGGGTGCGTACTTGACCGGTTCGTATTTTACCGGCTCAAATTTGGCCGTTTCATATTTGATCTGCTCAACCTCAACTTTAATTTCCATAGGCACCTTTTTGGGTGGCTCTACATGGATCGGCTGCTCCTTTGGCTTTTCCTGTACAGGAACCTTTGGCTTCTCTTCCTTAACAGGCTTGGGGGCAGTCATTTCCGGCTTCACGTCAGTAGGGACCTTCTTAACGGGAGCTGTATTTTTCTTTCCCCCTGCTCCAGGCATCGTTCCTGGATTCTCGTGCGGAGCACTGCCTCCCGAACCTCCCGAGGCTGAAGGAATATTGACGATCTCTCCAATCTTCAGCTTGTTCGGATCGCTTAATTGCGGATTAGCCGCGATCAAAGACTGCAAGGGCATTCCCCATGCTTTCGACAGCTTGAACAGCGTATCCCCTTGCTTCACAACATGCTTGTAGACATTCCCCGGCTCTCCGGCAATCGGTACAGCCTCGGCCGGAATTTTCACCTTGTCGCCAATATCCAACTGATCCGGGTTTACCAGTTGCGGATTGGCTTCAATCAGTTTCTGGAGGGGCACATTATACTTTTTTGATAGTTCAAATAAAGTATCGCCCTGCTTGACAATGTGGATTTTCACGCGATAAAAACCTCCTAGGTTTCTTCTCCGGTACGTGATGTTCGCCCGGGGCCCATTTATTACATCCTATGCAGTTGCCCGGTTTTTGACATCCCGGAAAATAAAAAATCCTATCTCCCTCTCATCTTAGAAAGGAAAATAGGATGGATGTAACAGTTACACAGGCGTTATTGCCAAACCTTCAAGCCGTCTTGATCAACGATGGCCCGGAACTCCTCCAACAGCTTCAGTGTAATCGGTCCAGCATGTCCTTCGCCGATAATACGGCCGTCTACTTCGCGTACAGCAATAACCTCTGCTGCCGTCCCCGTCAGGAACACCTCATCCGCTACATAAACATCATGAAGCGTAAATGGCTGTTCTTGAAGGCTGTAGCCTTTTTGACGGCAAATCTCCATGATTGCCTGACGAGTGATTCCGTCCAAAGCGCCCAAGTAGCACGGGGGCGTCGTAATAACTCCATTTTTGATAATAAAAATATTATCTCCCGAGCCCTCAGTCACATAGCCTTGTCCATTTAGCATAATGGCTTCGCCCGCACCGGAGAGATTGGATTGAATTTTTACCAAAATATTATTGAGGTAATTCAGCGATTTAATCTTGGGATTAAGCGCATCCGGGATGTTCCGCCGTGTCGATACGGAAACTGTCTTCAGCCCCGTCTTATAGGCTTCCTCCGAGTAAATGGCTAACTGCTCCACGATAATGACCACTGACGCTTTAGGGCAGCGTTCCGGATCAAGTCCAAGGTTGCCAGCCCCACGAGAGACGATCAAACGAATGTATCCGTCACGCAGTTCATTACGACGCAACGTCTCGACCAACGCATCCTCCATCTCCTGATAGGATAATGGGATATTCAACATAATCGATTTAGCCGAATCATAAAGGCGGTCCAAGTGCTCCTTGCATTTAAAAATATTTCCATTGTAAATACGGATGCCTTCAAAAATCCCATCCCCGTACAAGAAGCCATGATCGTACACGGAGACCTTTGCTTGATCCTTGGTTACAAATTGTCCATCTAAATAAATCCATTGCTCTGCCATGTCTTTGACACCTCCGCTTTTTGTTCCCCAGGCGGTAGGCTAGGATAACTCCCCAGCACACGCACCTGACACCCTAATGCCTCTATCTCCTTAATTGCTGAACTCAGCAAGACGGAATCCAGCGACTCCAGCACATCCATGATGAAGTAATAATTACCTAGTCTTTTCTTGGTTGGCCGGGATTCAATCCGCGTCAAATTCAATTTGCGCCAGGCAAATGCCGACAATACCTGATGCAGAGCGCCTGGATAATCCTCGGGCAGCGTGACCTGCACGCTCGTCTTGCTCTGGGCTCCAGTTGCTCGCACCTCAAACGGCTTAGGTCCAATAAGTACAAACCGGGTGAAATTGTTATCATGGTCTGTTACCCGGCTTGCCAGAATATCCAGTCCATGTCGCTGTGCCCCAAGTCCTGTACCAATCGCCGTCCAGCCTTGCCCAGGATTTCGCATGACCCATTCCACGGCTTCCGAAGTGCTTCCAACGTGCTCCAATTCCGCCTGAGGCATATGCGAGCGGATAAACTGCAAGCACTGTGCCATAGCAACCGGATGTGAAAACACCTTGGTAATCTTACTATAATCCGCAGTATCTGGGTGGTTCGCAGAGACAAACTCTTCCCTCCGGCCGATCAAATTCTGTATAGAGGGGTATACCCACTCGACTTGCATCGGAATGTCCACTTCATGGACAAGCCAATCCATGTGCAAGCTTACAGAGCCTTCAATGGTATTCTCCATCGGAATGACGCTGTAGTCGCTCTTGCCCGTAGCGGTGGCCAAGAAAACATCGGAGATTTGCTTGAAATGCAGCAACTCCGCAGGTTCGTCGCCAAGCAGGTGCAATGCCGCTTCATGAGACACCGATCCTGCCGGCAGCAGTGCTATTCGCTTCATGTCCTGACTTCCCCTTTGATGTAATCCCAAAATGAACTTTCCTTATCCATAGTAAGCTCAATAGCCCCATGTGTGCAAGATTTTAACCACATCAACTGCGCCGGGACTCCTTGCTCGCCTAACGTATTCAATAGAAAGCTCTCCAGCCGCTGTCTCTCTTCCTTGCTACAATTTGCATCCACCAAGCACAGCAACGTTGGTCCCGCGCCACTTAAGGCTGCTCCAAGCGCTCCGTGATCTGCTGCCTCGGCCAAAATCCGGGCCATGCCCGGAACCAGCGCCGCTCTATAGGGCTGGTGCAGCCGGTCTTGCATAGCAGCCGAGATCAGATCCAGCCGGCCAGCAGATAAGGCCGCCGTCAATAGAGAGGCCCGGCTGACATTATACACCGCATCCTGCAAAGCAATCTGCTCCGGCAGCGCATCTCGGGCTTTGGAAGTGGACAACTGGAACTCCGGAATCGCTACCAGCACATCGAGATCGGCTGGCGGCTCAATGCGCAACACATCCGCATGGCGGCCATCCCAGGCCGCCGTAATGATACCACCATAGAGGGAAGCCCCTACATTGTCAGGATGCTTCTCCAAAGCCGTAGCCATATCAAATAACTTGGCTTGATCCAAAGGTTCGCCAATCAACAGGTTGGCTGCAAACAGCGCTCCGACAATTGCCGAAGCGCTGCTGCCAAGTCCACGTGTAAGCGGGATGTTAGAGTACATCGAGATTTGAAGCTCCGGTATAGCTATCCCAGCTTCCGCAAATACCAACTGCGCAACCTGATAAATCAAATTGTTTTTGTCCTTTGGCAGACCCTTCAATTCCTCGCCATAAAGGTGAAATACCGTCTTGTCTGCTGGCTTAAGCTCAAGCCATGAGTAAAGGGATAGCGCCATCCCCAACGTATCAAATCCCGGGCCGAGATTGGCGGTGCTTGCAGGCACCTTCACCCAAACGCCTTCCCGGCGAATCATGCCTGCGTTCCCCGCAGCTTGCTGATGGCCTCCATTACGGCTTCTTCTGTATCTTGCACAACCAGTGGTTCACTGCCAATACTCTTGATGGCGATGTTTGGATCCTTCAGACCATGGCCGGTCAATACGCACACGACCGTCTCTCCACCTTGGAAATAACCTTCCCGATGCAGCTTGTAAACACCGGCAATGGAAGCAGCCGAAGCCGGCTCTGCAAAGATCCCTTCCTTAGCCGCGATGGCCCGGTAAGCATTCAGAATCTCTTCATCCGTAACATAATTGATCTGTCCGCCGGATTCCTCCGCTGCTGCCACGGCTGTCTTCCAGCTTGCCGGATTGCCGATACGGATTGCTGTGGCAATGGTTTCGGGTTCAAGGATTCGCTCGCCCTTGACAATGGCCATAGCTCCTTCCGCCTCAAAACCTACCATCCGCGGCAAGGATGTTGATTTGCCACGTTCGTGATATTCTTTGAATCCTTTCCAGTATGCTGAAATGTTACCAGCGTTCCCTACCGGAATAGCCAGCACATCCGGCGCTTTGCCTAATTGATCGCACACCTCGAAGGCCGCTGTCTTCTGACCTTCAATACGGTAGGGATTCACTGAGTTGACCAGTGTAATGGGATGCTTGGCTGTGATATCACGGACAATTTCCAGCGCGCGGTCAAAATTCCCATCAATAGCGATCACCTTTGCTCCGTAAATCATCGCTTGGGCCAGCTTGCCGAGCGCAATATTGTTGTTCGGAATCAGCACGATGCAATCGATCCCGGCGCGAGCTGCATAAGCGGCGGCGGCGGCTGAGGTATTGCCGGTGGATGCACACATTACCGTTGTGCTGCCTTCCTCAATCGCTTTGGCAACGGCCATAACCATCCCGCGGTCTTTAAATGAACCGGTCGGATTCAGCCCTTCGTATTTAAAATACAGGTCCAGCCCAAGCTCCCGTGACAGATTCTCTGCGCGAACCAGCGGGGTATTGCCTTCCTGTAGAGTAAGCTTCGGGGTATTGCTATTGACGGGCAAATATTCCTTGTACGTTTCCAATAGTCCGAGATATCTCATGCATATGACTCCTTTTATCTGAAATGTGTAATTCCGTGTCTGATTGAACCTTACCCTTCAACGCGATATACGCTCTTGATCCGGTGAATGACATCCATTGACTCGAAGTGGGTAAGCACCTTCTCCATACTCGCTTTGCTGGCACAATGGGTGACAATCATAATCTCCGCACCGGCCAGATTGGTATTTGGTGTCTGCACCACCGAGTCCAGACTAACCTCATATTCAGCAAATACCTGGGTAATCTGGGCCAACACCCCCGCCTTGTCATCCACATGCAGCAGCAGAAAGTTCTTGTATGCAACCTGGTCATCGGTTTTCAGCTTTTTCGTTTTGTAAGGAACGATGGCTTTCAGTCCGTTAACCCCAAGCTTGAGATTCTTAACCACAGCGACCAAGTCAGCCACAACCGAGGTAGCCGTCGGCATCTCCCCGGCACCAGCGCCGTAAAACATCGTTTCGCCTACCGCTTCTCCATAAACATAGACGGCATTATATACCCCATGCACAGCAGCGATCGGATGCGTCTTCTTGACCATGGTCGGCTGTACGGTAATACTGAATTCATCGTCGTGCTGCTCCGCAATCCCCAGCAGCTTCATCTCGTAGCCAAGCTTCCTGGCGTACAAAATATCTTCCTTGGATACGGACGAAATCCCCCGCACCTGCACATCGCTCAGCTCCACATTGGTACGGAAGCCCAGCGTACCGAGAATCGCCATCTTGCGAGCTGCATCCAGCCCCTCCACATCAGAGGTAGGATCGGATTCGGCATAGCCAAGCTGCTGCGCTTCTTTCAGCACATCCTCGTAGGAGGCTCCTTCCTGACTCATTTTGCTTAAAATATAATTCGTTGTGCCATTGACAATCCCCATGATTCGTACAATTCGGTCCGAGGAGAATCCCTCAATGAGTGTGCGGATGATTGGAATACCACCAGCCACACTTGCTTCATAGAATACATCGCATTGATGCTCAAGCGCTTTGGCTAAAATTTCCGAGCCGTAGAGCGCCATCAAGTCCTTGTTGGCAGTCACAATGTGCTTGCCGCGCTCCAGCGCCTCCAATATATATGCCTTGGTCTGCTCAACGCCCCCCATCACCTCGACGACGACATCGATATCCGGATGGCGAATGACTTCCCATGGGTCCTCCGTCAATTTGCTGGAATCCACATAAATATTGCGGGACTTCTCTACATTTCTGACGGCAATTTTCTCAATTTGAATCGGCGATCCAACCTGACTTGCGAGGTCTTCCTGATGTCCTTCCAAAATTCGGACGACCCCGGTTCCCACTGTACCCAGTCCAAGCAAACCCACCTTTACAGGCTTCACTGCTGTCCCCTCCTCATATCCAAGCTGAGGGATTGTTCCCCTCTTGGTGTTTATTTCTATCTTTCTTTGGCAATTCCGAATACCTATTTACCAACCATGGTCAGCCTTGACCCACGATTTGCGTTCGGCGTACCCCAGGAATACTTTGCAGCGATTGCAGCATTTCATCCAGTTCCTCCGTTAGTCTGGAGGTTTCTACGGAAATGACCACGTTAGCTTTCCCCTGCAGTGGGATGCTCTGATTAATCGTTAGCACATTTCCCCCTGAACCGGCAATCAACGCGAGTACCCTCGATAATATGCCTGAGCGATGCTCCAAATCGAAGGAAATGGTTACGATGCTCTCCCTCTCGATCTGATTCAGTTGGTGAATGCCATCCTTGTATTTGTAGAAGGCACTTCGGCTTAGCCCTACCTGTGTCACAGCCTCATGAACTGTTCTGGCTTCACCGGCTGCCAGTAACTGCTTCACCTGGAGTGTCTTCACGACTGCTTCAGGCAAAATGTCCTCGCGTACCAAATAGTAATGCTCTTTCACAATCGTCCGCTCCTTAGAGACTTTTGTTTTCATATAGTGGACATTATAACGGAAAGATAACTAGCAGGCAATGGTTTTTGCCCTATCTATGAGTGCGAGTGCAAAAAGTCGGCTTTTTAACAACCTCTATAGCAAGAAAAGCACCCTGTAGGTGCTCCTCTCTGTTAATAATAGTAGCTGCTGCCCTCTACAAATTCGAATTCGAAATCGCCGATACGAACCGGAGTACCATCTTTGGCGCCCCGTTTACGCAATTCCTCGTCAACCCCCATATGTCGCAATGTCCGGGCCAGCTTCAGGATAGCATCATGAGAGTTCAGTTGCATCCGTTTCATCATACGTTCAATTTTCACGCTTTCAACCACAAACGTCTCGTTCTCACGCTTGATCGTAAAGCTGTCGTCCTCTTCCTTGTCCAGCTTGTATACCTTGCGCTCCGTAAGCTCGGTTACTTCTTCAATCGCTGGAGCTTCCGGAATCTGATCAAGCAGATCAGCAACACGGTACAATAATTCTTGCACGCCTTGCCGGGTCAAAGAAGAGATCGGCATAATCTCCAAATCGCCACGTACTTTGGCAACTTCCTTCCGGAATTTCTCCAGATGCTCGGCAGACTCAGGCATATCCATTTTATTGGCAGCAACGATCTGCGGACGATTCTCCAGATCAGCGTTATATTGTCTTAACTCATCATTGATCTTCTGCCAGTCGTCAAAGGGATCGCGCCCTTCCGATCCAGCCATGTCCACCACATGGATAATCAGACGGGTCCGCTCTACATGCCGTAAGAATTCATGTCCCAAGCCTACGCCTTCGTGGGCTCCTTCAATCAAGCCTGGCAAGTCAGCCATGACAAAGCTTCGGCCTTCGCCTACTTCAACCACACCCAGATTTGGCGTAATCGTCGTAAAATGATAGGCGCCGATCTTTGGTGTAGCTGCTGATACCACCGACAGCAACGTTGATTTTCCAACGCTCGGGAAACCTACCAGACCAACGTCAGCCATGACTTTCAATTCCAGCACAACCCAGCGCTCCTGGCCTTCTTCGCCATGTTCAGCCAATTCTGGTGCCGTATTATTGGGCGTCACAAAACGGGTGTTGCCTCGCCCTCCGCGCCCCCCGCGTGCAATAGTAACCTGTTGGCCGTGACGGGTTAAATCAGCAAGCACTTCTTGCGTATCATCGTCAATAACTATCGTCCCTGGAGGAACCCTTACGATCATGTTCTCCGCGTTGGCCCCATGCTGGCTCTTATTGCGTCCCTTCACACCGCGCTCTGCTTTGAAGTGGCGCTGATATCGAAAATCCATCAGCGTCCTCAGGCCCTCATCAACGCGAAAGATCACATCCCCGCCCTTGCCGCCATCTCCACCGGCAGGCCCACCTTCCGGTACGTACTTCTCACGGCGAAAGGCAACGATTCCATCCCCACCATCGCCGCCTTTAACATAAATCTTCGCTTTATCTACAAACATGCATTCACCTCATTCATTTTTGCACAAGCCATTCGTAGTCTGAGGGAGCTATACTCCGAATCCAGTTGCTCGGCACGAACTCGTCCTTCGGTCATCCAGCCGTCCATATGCTGCACGACCAGCTTACGATTGCCCGCTTCGCCCAGTTGATCAAACCGAACGACAACCTCCTCATTCTCAAGGTACAGCAACATCTTGAGTTGTAACGTCTCGCCCCAGGAAGAACGCCCACTGTACTGAAACGCTTTTACCGTTTCCATAATGGCCTCCGTCAGCTCCTCCGCATCCGCTTCCGTCAATAAAGTCCCCAATTGCAGGTCATCCTCAATATCAACCTCCAACTGTACCGAACTATTCACCTCACGGAAGGATTGCAGATAAAACACCAGGGACGGAACGCCAAGCCGGGAAATTTTACTCTCCACAGCCATGCGCCCTTTTATTCTTTCCACGCAGTCAACCAGTTTATCAATTTTCCGCAATTGGATATATCCGTACAAAATCTGCAAGTCGTTCATCCAATCGTGCCGATGATGACCCAATGTTGCTGTGGCGGTACGCTGCACCGATGCCAGCAGTTGCCTCCGCTGCGTTTCGGCCTGCTTGCGAATATGTCTGACATAGGCCCAAAATGCGATAAGCAAGCTCCCGAATAACAAGACCTGTCCTATCGGCGATCTCAGATAATACACAATAGCCAGGCAGATCAGTGCCAACAGCACCAACATCGCCCGCACCATGAACCGATGTTTCATATTTTCCCCGTTCCCCTAACATATTGATCAGGTTATTGCCCCTGATATCACTACCAAGTATAGCATAAAACCTGTTCGAATATCGCTCTCGTCATTCAAAAAAAGAAAGCCCTGGCACCAAAAGTGCCAGGGCTTTCGCGTAAACTCTTAAGCTTCAACTGCAGCCGCTACCGGAGCGACTTCCACAGGGTAGACGCTCACTTTTTTGCGATCGCGACCCCAACGTTCGAATTTCACAACGCCGTCAACTTTCGCGAACAACGTGTCATCCGAACCGATTCCTACATTCGTACCCGGATGAATTTTCGTACCACGTTGACGAACAAGAATGCTTCCGCCCGTAACAACTTGACCGTCAGCACGTTTCACGCCAAGGCGTTTCGCAATGCTGTCACGTCCGTTCTTTGTGGAACCAACACCCTTCTTGGATGCAAATAGCTGGAGATCCAATTTCAACATTGTAGTCTACCTCCTTCTTTAAATATTAAGTTCCTGTATTTGAATATACTTACCGTATGATTCTTGAATACCCTTCAGCATAACAACAAGTGAGGCAAGCAGCAATTGCGCTTGTTCGCCAGCCTCAGGTCGAACTTCCCGCGGAAGACTGGCGCTCAGAAAGCCATTCTTCATGCTGGAGTCCATTACGATTCCCGTCAACGTCTCGACCGAATTAACCGTACCCACGGTAACTGCCGATACTCCGGCACACACAATGTCCTCACCGGCTTTGGCATAGCCCGCGTGGCCTTCCACCTTAAAGCCTGAAATGCTGTTATCTGCATGACGCAATATGGAGACGATAATCAAATTACCGCACCTTCTTACGCTTGGATTTTCTCGATGGTTACTTTTGTGTATGGTTGACGATGACCTTGTTTCTTATGGTAGTTCTTCTTCGGCTTGTATTTGTAAACGATAACTTTTTGGCCTTTACCGTGTTTTTCGACTTTCGCCGTTACACTTGCGCCGGATACCAATGGAGCTCCCGTTACCAAACCTTCGCCTTTGGATACTGCCAATACACGGTCGAACGTCACACTAGTGCCGTCTTCTGCATTCAATTTCTCGATGTAGAGCACATCGCCTTCTTGAACACGGTATTGCTTACCGCCAGTTTCAATGATTGCGTACATTTGCTTGCACCTCCTCATGTCTCAGACTCGCCTGATTCAGGTGCCGCAAGAACCATAAAATTCAGCGGACTTGTCAACCCGACCGGAGCGGTTACAGCATGTGTACAAGCTAACGCATGACACATACCTTAATATACTACCATGGGGCATTTAAAAAATCAACCGGGAATTGTATTCTCCTCACGCATACGCTTGCGGGTCATCTCCAATAAACCAAGTCTTGTCCAGCCCAGGATGTGATGCTGGGTCCGATCGCCATACATCGCCTTCTCCAACCGCTCGCATACAGCCGCACGGTGGGCTTCGGTGTCCATATCTATAAAGTCAGCAATAATAATTCCGCCAGTGTCCCTCAACCGAATCAGCCGGGCTATTTCCTCCGCAGCCTCTATGTTTGTCTGGAACACCGTATCCTCCAAGCTGGCTCCACCCGTAAATTTACCCGTATTCACATCAATAACCGTCAGGGCCTCCGTTGTATCCCAAACAAGGTAGCCCCCGCCGGGGAGCCAAACCTTCCGCTGGAAGTCCTTCTCTAGCTGCGACCTGACGTCATAATGATCAAATACCGGCGTTTTGCCCTCATGAATAATAATGTCCAGGGATTCCCCGGGAAGCATCCCCTGCAGGAAGCTCAAGGCTTCCTCCGCCTGATCCCGGCTATCCATAATCAGCTCATCCGTTTCCGGGCTATAAGCATCCCGCATCAGGCGCTGAATCATACTAAGATCATGGTGCAGCACCACCGGCGCAGTAAACCGCTCAGCTTTGTCCAAAATAGAGGCCCACTGATTGCGTAACAGCAACAAATCCTCTTCAATGGATTTGCGATCTTCCTCCGCGGCAACCGTACGAAGGATCAATCCTTCCTCCTCGGTCCGCAGTTCCTCACCAATAGAGCGCAAGCGCTGCTTCTCCGCTTCAGGGGCGATCTTCTTGGATACCGCCACATAACCCGAGGTCGGCATATATACAATCCAGCGTCCGGGCAAGGAATAATGGGTCGTCACCCTTGCCCCTTTGTTGCCGATTGCCTCTTTGACAACTTGAACAACCAGCTCTTGTCCAGGGCTGAGCAGTTCGGTAATCGAAGGCTTAGGCTTTGGCTGCTTCTCCAGATGGGGATGCAATACATCATCAATATAAAGAAACGCATTTTTCTTCAATCCGATATCCACAAATGCTGCTTGCATGCCGGGAATCACATTAACTACTTTGCCCTTCATAAAGCTGCCAACCAGGCCTATATGCTGAGAACGCTCCACCGCATACTCCACCAGTTTGCCGTCTTCCAGAAGCGCCATCTCGGTAGATCCGGGCTCGCAGTGAACAATCATCCTTTTCATAATTTCACCCTTCATACGTTCGTCATCTTTGGAAGTGTGGTGAACAATGGGAAGCCTGAGCCAACTTGTTCACTACGCTACTAGGTCTTGGCGCCGTCAAGCAATACATCCGTTCCATTATAACATGACTTTCTTGCTTCAAGCACCCGAGCCCCCCTGTAAGAAAGAGGAAATCACCCGCTGTTCAGGGACAACCGCCACGATATGCCCCCGTGGGTTCATCACATAGATAAAGTGATACTTTTCTCTTCTAAACAAACGTAAAATATGGTCCAAAGGTTGCGTTCTCTCAGCAATAATCGGCTGGGCTAAAGACCCGGTCAGCAGATGTTTGGCGAACCGCTGGTCCCGATTCATTAGGAATCGCAGAAAACGGTAAGGAATATTCCGATAGTCCACAATGTTGGAATAGAGCAGGAACAGGCCGATCAACAACAAATTGAGCTGCAAGCCGCCCACTGCAAATAAGAGAGGCAGTACAGAATAAACAACGACCAGCACGCTGAACACAAGGCTAATCCGATATGACCAAATTAAGGTAGCATGGTAAGGCAAAACGATACTGCACAAAGCCTGGCATACCTTTCCTCCATCCAGAGGGAGGATAGGCAGCAGATTAAATAAAGCAATCAGTACATTGCTGGTAATAAAATAGTTCAGAAAGGGCCCGTCCCACCATCCGGCAGTATGAAGCAACAGGGAGGCAGCAACCAGCAAAATGTTTTGCAGCGGGCCCGCCAAAGCTACAACCATTTCCCTTACCGCCGTGATGTCACCCGCCTCTTCCATAATGGCTACCCCTCCGAAAGGAAGCAGTTCAACAGACAGGACCTTGATGCCGAAGAGGCGCGCCGCCATGACATGTCCCATTTCATGGATAAAGACGATACTAAACAAGGCCAAGAGCTCCAGAAAATGCCCTGTCAGCACCGAAGTCATCATCAGAATGACAAAGAAGGGATGGAACGACACCGTTATGCCGCCGCATCTAATCAAGCGGCACCACATCCGCAGGGTCGATGTACCGATCCTCTTTTTTAATGGCAAAATAGAGCGTTGGACGCGGAGATTGCACGAACTGCGGCAAAGCCCCCAGCACATCTCCACCCTCCAGCCAGTCGCCTTTGTCTACGGTAATCTGGTCCAGCCGCCCATATATGGACACATATCCACCAGCATGCTGAATTGTCACAGTTAGTCCGGTCAGAGCATCGTTCGCCACAGCCAGCACCCTCCCCCTTTCAACGCTTCTGACTTGCACCGCTCCTGCGCTGCGCGCCGCATCGGGAACAATCTCAACCCCCTTTAAGCTCAAGGCAAACGGACCAGCCAGGCTGCCTGACAGCGGGGGAGTAAATCCGCTTTGCGCTCCTACCTTGAGACTATCCTCTTCATGAGTTTCAAATATAGGAATAAACGACGGGGCTCCGCCGAAATGACTTGTGTACCATGTCTCGATCGCCTTGAAGTCCATCTCTTCTGTGAGCGACTGCGCAACAAAGACACGAATGGGCGCCGCCCAGGAAGGCTCGTAATGATGCATGCCCCAGAAGCTGGCAAACAATACAGCGCTAATCATCAAACGAGCGAACATTGATCTCCAGATAGAAGATTTAGAACCAGCCCCATCCGGGCCAAAGCTCGCTCTGTTACCGTATGCATTAGCGTAAGGAGCCTGCCAGCGGCCCTGCCCCTGCTTCCACAACAACTCCGGGTCACGCTCCATGCCCTCTGCCGTCTCCGCGGCATCTAGTCGTTCAAAATAGGACGCGGTGGGTCTATCCGATATCTTGTCCTGCTGGGGGAACGGCAGCTTGACCTGTCCCTGCATGGTCAACTCGCGAATCCGTTGTTCTCTTCGCTTCCTTACATTGGTTTTGACATCCATCATTTATCCCTCCGGTCGCTTCGCCGCTGCGCTTCCCGTCAAGCGGGGCCTGTACTTATACTTATGAGCCACCGGAATGGATTATGAACAAGCCAGGCTTAGCCAAGGCCCAAAAAAACGCAAAAAAATCGATGCTCTGCACCGGTTCGCGCTTAATTCACTTTATATTTCTCCTGATGCAGCTTGATGCTGAACACCAGTCCAATACATAACATATTCACCAGCAGAGAGGTCCCACCGTAGCTGATAAACGGTAGCGTGATCCCCGTAATCGGCATAAGGCCAATCATCATCCCCACATTTTCGAAAATCTGGAACAGAAACATGGCTACAATACCAACGATCACGTAAGCTCCTCGTTTATCAAAGCAATGCAGGGCAATCAGAATCATGCGGTATATAAATAGAAAATACAGCAGCAACAGCAGTGAAGAACCAACAAACCCAAATTCTTCGCCAACCACGACGAAAATGGAGTCAGAATACGGATAGGGGATGAACTTTTTATTTTTCAGATCACCCTTCATGTATCCATCGCCAAGCAATCCACCTGAGCCAATGGCTATTTTCGCATAGTTCGACTGATGCTTGTCATCGCTAGAAGCCTGATCCGGATTAATAAATGTATTGATCCGTTGATACCAATGCAGCTTTTGATGTTTTGCAAGATAATCCTGAATCTCTGAATTAAAAGCATTGAACAACGTTACAGCCAGGATCAAAGCCGCTACCGCTGCGGTCAAGGCGATCAGAACATGGCTGTATCTTGCATTGCCAATCCAGAGCATTGCTACCAGCACCACCAGGTAGATAATGGCATTTCCCAAGTCAGGCTGAATCAGAACGAGAAAGAAAGGCAACAGCGTTACCATAGCAATGGGTATGATGTCACGGCGGAAGTGCAAAGGTTTTCCTTGTTTTTTCCCCAGCAGGTAAGCCGTTGTCAGGATAAGAATTACCTTGACCAGCTCGGCAGGTTGAAACTGCAGGCCACCGAGGGGAAACCAGCTGCGTGCGCCGTTGATTTCCGGAGCAAACAGGTAGACCAGCACCAGAAGCAGGCAACCCGCGCCATAAAAATACCAGCTAAAGCGCAACAAGGTACGATAGTCAACCAGTGCCACGCTAAAAACAACGATAAATCCCAGGACATAAAACAGCAACGTCTTGATGTCATAGTTGTGAAATTCAGATTCGTAAGGGGCAATGGCGCTGCGCACCAACAAGGTGCTGAAGAGCATAAACAGCCCCAGAATACCCACCATCAGCCAGTCCAGTTGTTTGAGCTTGAACAGCAACGATTATCCACCCATTCCAAAAAGCTTCTTAAAGCGTGTGAACACGCTTTTCTTCTGATCCATCAGCATTAAAGGCACCGTATCGCCTAAAATTCGTCTTGCAATATTGCGATAAGCGATCGCAGCAGGCGAATCAGGATTCATCACTGTAGGCTCTCCATTATTGGCCGCCCGGATAACCTTCTCATCATCAGGCACAATACCGATCAGATCGATGTTGAGGACCTGCAGGATACCTTCAATATCCAGCATATCTCCGGATTTCATCATATTGATTTTGATTCGATTGACCACCAGCTTGGGCGATTCAATATGCGAGTTGTCCAGCAAACCGATAATCCGATCAGCATCACGCACAGCCGCGTGCTCCGGGGTCGTTACCACAATAGCCCGATCAGCGCCGGCAATAGCATTCTTGAAGCCTTGCTCGATCCCTGCAGGACAGTCAATAATGACATATTCGAATTCTTTCTTTAATTCCAGAATAATATCCTTGACCTGCTCAGGAGAAATTGAATTTTTGTCTTTCGTCTGTGCCGCAGGCAGCATATAAAGCTCTTCAAACCGCTTGTCCTTCACCAGCGCCTGGTTCAGGCGGCATCGGCCTTCGGCAACGTCGATCAGATCATAGATAATACGATTCTCCAGCCCCATGACCACATCCAGGTTACGCAGACCAATATCCGTGTCTACCAAGCAAACCTTCTTCCCCAGCAATGCCAAGGCTGTACCGATGTTGGCCGAGGTCGTCGTTTTGCCTACACCGCCTTTGCCGGACGTTATTACGATAGCTTCTCCCATGATTCACACCCCTTTAAACACGTTAAAATCCGGTCTGACCCGGGTTACCCTCGTGATCTTGTCAATCTGCATCTTCCCGTCCTGCAAATAAGCAAACTCCATACTCGTCTCCCGATTCTCCCACTCGTCCGGAGGTCGACTGATCGTCTCCGCAATTCGCAACTGGGTCGGGGACAAGTAAGATGCCGCAATAATGGACTTGTCATCGCCTTCAAGCCCCGCATGCGCCATTCCTCGAAGTGCACCCAGAATCAGGATGTCGCCGGTAGAACGAATCAACCCGCCTGGATTAACATCTCCAACAAATAATAGATGACCTTCATGATGCAACACCTGGCCGGAACGGACAATCCCGGCAATCGTTGTCATGCCGCTTGCTGAACTATTGCCGACAATCTCCGGCATTTCGAAGGAACGAACAAGCAGGTTGCCTTTTTGCTTCAATATATCAAGGATCATTTCCTTCTGCTCTTCCGTGACGATGCGCATGCCCAGCTTCACATCGATATGGATGATTGGGCCGGTTAAAATATTCTGGTGACTAAACTCCAATTTATATTTAAGTTCTTCCAGCAGGCTCGGAAATTCACATTGATCGTCCAGCAGGAAAACCAGGCCATCCTTAATGCCTTTGATCGTCACGTGGTTGGATCTCACTGTCATTAGCCTGTCCCTCCCTCCTAATCAATTCGTTCCAGAGCGGGAAAGTTCCTGCTTGCGACAAGGGAACTGCACGATTTATAAAGCCGCCTCATCGGGAGACCGTCTGCGAGTGATAATCTCTAATTGCCGTCTCATCGGCACGTAGATAGCCAGGGCAAAAACAAACTGCACAAATACATTAGGAATAATATGATTTGTTAAAGCCCATGTGTATGGTTGGTGAGTCAATTCAAACAAAGAATACGTGCCAAACAGAATAGAATCCAGCAACAGGCTGCCCAACAGGACGATGATCATCATCAAGGGAAGCGGTGCCCGCTGCGAGCGGGACAACAACCCCAGCAAATAACCGGACAAGCCCATAGCAAAAGAATAAGTACCAATCAACGCTCCGTAGAATACGATATCATGAAGCATGCCGAATGTCAGTCCCAGGACAAGTCCGGTGTGGCGGTGTTCATAGACGGAGAAATACAAGATGACAATATAGACAAGATGTGGGGTAATACGGGTCTGCCATGCTCCCGGTACTAGCCACGGAACGAGAGTGCCCTCCAGAATGAACAAGACAAAAACGAGCAGCAACAGTACCATTTTCCGCTTACTCACTCTTCTTCTCCTTCCGGCTGAAACACGATAAACAATTCCTTCCAATCAGTAAAGTTAGCGGCAGGCTCTACTGTAGCTGTATACGTAAGACCATATTCACCAACCTGAATGCTCTTCACCTTGCCAATGACCATACCACGAGGGAATACGCCACCAATGCCGGAAGAAACGATGATATCCTCTTCTTTTAAAGGAGTATCGTCTTCAATTCTCGTCATCAGGAACATGTCCTGCTGCTGATCGAATGTCTCGATCATCCCAAATACATCATTTTCTTTGCCCTGAGCCGTCACGGCGATGCCATTGGAATTTGGATCGCGAGCATCCATAGAGGTCGCCAGCTTGACTGTAGATGTAAAGTTGCTTACATGGCTAATTACACCCACCAATCCCTTGTCCGAGGTGACAGCCATCCCTTCCTTTACGCCTTCCCTGGCCCCTAAGTTCAGCACAATGGTACGGTTCACCGGATCATCATTCACACTAATAACCTGAGCGATTTTCCAGGTATAGTTGTATAGCTGCTTCTGGGCTTCCGTGAAATCAAGCTTCTCTTTTAACCTCTCATTCTCCTGAGCAATCCAGTTATAAGTAGCTTTATCCCGGGTGTAATGAGCCAGGGCAATTTTTAATTGCTCATTCTCCTCCTGCAACGCTCTCAGATTGGAGATATCTTCAAACAAGCCCGCTACAAAGCTAGCGGGCTTGTAGAACACGTATTGGACGAAGCCTACCGTGTCTTTGACAAATTTCTCAGGCCAAGACAAGGAGATTCTTGACCCCAGGGTAAAACCCATTACCGCAATAAATAAAATGAGTCCCATCAACAAAATAAACAATCTTTTGTTGCCAAGCAGCTTAAACAGTTTTAGCACCCTCCAACCTTACATATTTCAATCAAAAAAAACGGCATAGGCCGCCCATGAGAGCTTCCTCTTCCAGGACGGCGCCGCTTTATTCATCAGGGTGCCTTCCTCCAAGAAATTATCGTCTGGAACGAAGGGCTGAACTACTTTTCGCCTTAAACAAATGAATATTGTCGAGCGCCCGCCCCGTTCCGATAGCAACACAATCAAGCGGATTCTCGGCCACGATTACCGGCATTCCCGTTTCACTCGCCAACAATTTATCCAGGTTGCGCAGCAAGGCTCCGCCGCCAGTTAATACAATTCCTCGATCCATAATGTCTGCAGCAAGCTCGGGTGGACATTTCTCAAGGGTAACCTTAACAGCATCCACGATAGCTCCTACCGTATCGCTCAAGGCATCAGAAATTTCGTCCGATGTAATTGTGATGGTCTTTGGCAGCCCGCTCACCAGATCCCGTCCGCGAATTTCCATCGTCTCAACCTGCTCCAGTGCCAGCGCGGAGCCAATGTCCATCTTGAGTTGCTCAGAGGTACGTTCCCCAATCATGAGATTGTATTGACGCTTGATATACTGGATGATCGCTTCATCCATTTCGTCTCCCGCAACCCGAACAGATCG
Organism: Paenibacillus sanguinis 2301083 = DSM 16941; assembly: GCF_000374825.1. GTDB lineage: Bacteria > Bacillota > Bacilli > Paenibacillales > Paenibacillaceae > Fontibacillus > Fontibacillus sanguinis. The sequence continues at coordinate 232,352 of NZ_KB895382.1, read as the reverse complement.
ACTGGTTACGATTCCGCCCAACGAAATTACGGCCACCTCCGTCGTCCCGCCGCCGATGTCTACTACCATACTGCCGGTAGGCTCCCACACCGGGAGATCAGCGCCGATAGCTGCGGCGAACGGCTCTTCAATGGTATACGCTTCGCGTGCTCCGGCCTGCTTGGTTGCATCCTCTACGGCACGCTGCTCCACTGCCGTAATACCTGAAGGAACACAGACCATTACGTTCGGATGGCGTTGAAACAACGAACGCTGCTTCTGCGCTTGTCTGATAAAATATTTAATCATTGTTGCGGTTGTATCAAAATCGGCAATGACACCATCCTTCATCGGCCGAATCGCCCGGATGTTGCCCGGAGTTCTGCCGATCATCTTCTTGGCCGATTCACCGACAGCTACAATGCTCTTGGTGTCCGTATGAATCGCAACCACTGAAGGCTCGCGAACGATAATGCCTTTACCTCTCGTATATACCAACGTATTCGCTGTTCCCAAGTCAATTCCCAAGTCTTTCGTAAAGCCACCCAACATGCTGTTTTCTTCCTTTCCTTCTGTATCTAAACTATTATATTACATCAAGCCCTGCTCCTTCAAACTGACAAACTTTCCGTCGCCGATCACAATATGATCGAGGACATCGATTCCCACGATTTCTCCAGCCTCGCAGAGCCGCCTAGTCAACAGGATATCCTCCGGACTAGGCGTCGGATCGCCGCTTGGATGGTTATGCGCACAAACAATCGAAGCACTGCTGCACTTGATTGCGGCGCGGAATACCTCCCGCGGATGTACGATGGAAGCGTTAAGGCTTCCGATGGAAAGCGTCTCCTGAGCAATGATATGATTTTTGGTATTCAAAAAAAGACAAACAAAATGCTCCTGTTGCAAATAACGCAACTGTTCCATCAGCAGTTCAGACACATTCTGAGGGCTTCGGATGGTTTCCGACTCAGGCAGCCTTGTCTTGGCCAAACGCCGGCCTAACTCTATCCCTGCCTTAAGTTGTATCGCCTTGACTGGACCGATTCCCTTCGTATGGACCATCTCATCGAGACTAAGATCCACCAGACCACGCAGACCTCCTGCTACAGTTAGCATGCGCTGCGCGATATGTACCGCCGACTCCTGCCGTGTACCTGTGCGCAGCAAAATGGCCAGCAGTTCAGCATGGCTAAGTGCTCCTGCCCCGTATTGCAGCATTCTCTCCCGCGGACGCTCCTCTGCAGGAAGATCGCGCAGCATATGCATATAAGGAATCTGTTCCATAAATAATCCCTCGCTCCCGAATGTTTTTGGGCCGTTCCCGGCTTCCCGGCAGGCCTGCAAAACTAGTTCGGAAGGATATGCTTTATCACTTCCACTGCCTTTCGTTACAAGATGGAAATGCCAAAATCATGCAGCATATCCACAAGCAACGAGACAGGCAACCCCACTACATTGAAGTAACAGCCATCAATGCGGGTAACAATTGTTGCGCCAAGTCCCTGTATAGCGTAGGCTCCGGCCTTATCCAGACCTTCCCCGCTACGGGCATAGGCTTGAATCTGCGCTTCGTTTAAAGCTTTCATTGTGACTGTGGTTGAGCGGTATTCAACCTGGTGTGTTCCTGTGGACGCATCCATGCAGGCCACACCGGTATATACCGTGTGACTTCTTCCTTGTAAGCTGCGAAGCATGTCCGCCGCTTCTGCCTGTGTCCGGGGCTTTCCAAGCACAACCCCATCCCTGACAACGATGGTATCGCTGCCTACGATAATTCCGTGGCGTCTTGAAGGCTCCAGCGTGAGCCGGACAGCTTCCGCCTTGCGTGCAGCCAGCTCCTTGACCACCCGGTCCGGAGACCAACCCGCCGGAGTAGATTCGTCGGCATGACTGGGCACAACCTCAAACGGAATGTTTAAGGATGCCATCAATTCTTGCCTCCGAGGCGAGCTCGAGGCGAGAATAATCTGAGGCAAGTTTGCTGCTTCCAATGCCGGACTCTCCTTTGTAAAAGACGTTTCATAGACGGAATGGTTACAACTTATCCGCCTTCATCCTCGCCATATTTTGACACTAACCTATTATATGATTAATTAGGTCCCGGGTGCAAACACAAAAAGACAGAGGAAACGATTTCCATCCCTCTGTCATATTCGGGCATTCTCTTTATTCAATTCCTGTCGCAACCAGTGCCTGCTCCGCCAGGATAAAGCGCATCATATCATTCTGCACTTCCCATAGCAGCGCTTTGGCACCGCTCTTATCATATTCGCCCATGGCCTCTATCGCACCGTTCATGGCCTTCTCCATCTCGCTAATGTGAAGAGATTGCTCCTCAGACCATTTGCCGCGGATCGCAGATACGCTTTCTGTCCATAGTTGATGTTGCTGCTCCAGCAGCAGCCGGTCTTCGGCACGAAGAGGCTTCTGCTCCGTATCCGTCAGCAAGGAGGCTGATGTAGAGCTTAGCAGAGCGGTTAATTCACCGCTATGCTCCATAAAAGTCTCCAGATCATTCGGATTCCCGGAAAATGCAATGTTTATGGCCTGCGGAAGTGCGATTTCATGCAGGATTAAATGAACACCTGCCGCCTTTAATTGCCCGCTCAGCAGCTTGGACTGTTCGCGATCTGTTGAGACTCCGGCATATACCCGCTTCTCATCCACAGTGTCCCTAGCGGCGGCCACTCCCGCTGCTCGCAGCTCCTCTTGGGCAAGCTCAACACCATTTGCCGAGCTGAACACGCCATATTGCAGAAAATAGTAAGTCTGCTCGGGAAGGTTCACCCTGATTTGCGGTAACGTATCCCCGCTTGCCTTGTCCGATTCATCATCAATCGCTCCCATGACCGGAAGCACTGTATCGTTCCCCGTCTTCGTCTGTGCTGCCTCCGTCCCCAAACCGGGAATGGGAACAGGCAGGGGCATCTCCTGATTAAAGAGCGACAATACGACGAAGCCAAATAATGCTCCGGTTACAATCGCCCCCGTTAGGGAGCCCGCTACCTTCCACCATGAGGTTCGGTTAGGACGAGAGTAATGCGGCTCGCGCCATTCCTGTTCATCTTCTTCAGGCGATAGGTCCAAGCGCTCTCGTTCCTGTCCCTCTGGAAAAACCGTTAAATTCATTCCCGTATAATCCGTAAAAGGATCGCCCCATTCCTCTACCGTCTCTACAGCGCGATACTGCGGTGCGGGAGGATCTTGCCATGAGTTGTCATTTCCCCCTTGCTGATTTAGCGGTTCCGCCAAAGGCCGCTTACTGAATGGCACAACCTTGCCTGCTTGGCCTTCGCTCTGATACGGCCTCTCGTTCTTGCCATCGCCTTCTTGCCGGAAGGCCCATTCGCTGAGCTCTTCTCCAGGCTCCTTTTGCTGAACTGGCCTGAATTCCCGACCCTCGCCATCCAACCGGAATGTCATCTTGGCTTTGTTCACATCCGCACGCTCCTTGTCCAGTCATCTATCCTAACCATATGAAGGAGAAGAGAGGGATATGCCAAGCTAAAAAAACGTCCTTCAGGCTATATTTGCCTGAAGGACAGAATAGAATCCAGCCTCAGTGGTTGGATGAATTGGCTAGATCTTTTGCGAGCTCATAGCCTACTTTATAGATATCTCCAGCTCCCATCGTCAGCACGAGATCGCCGGGTTGAAGACGGTGCTGAAGCTCAGCCAGCACGTCTTGCTTGGTGGCCAAATACCGGGCGCCTGCATTGCTGTTTTCCTTAATCAATTCAACCAGCTTGGAGGAATGGACACCTTCGATGGCTTTCTCTCCGGCCGGAGAATAAATGTCAGTAATAATCACTTCATCCGCTTCTCCAAAAGCTCGGCTAAACGCATCAAGCAGGAAGAAGGTCCGCGTGTACCTTTGCGGCTGGAATACAGCAATAATCCGCTTGCCGGTGGCCTTTGCCGCAGCAATGGTCGCCTGAATTTCCGTCGGATGATGGGCATAATCGTCAATGATCAGAATGCCGTTCGTTTCACCCAATACCTGAAACCGCCGCTTCGCCCCATGGAAGTGAGGCAACGCCTTGGCAATGTCCTCAAACGCGATCCCCGCTTCCAGACATACGATGACCGTAGCCATCGCATTATACACATTATGTCTGCCTGGAACAGAGAGTTCAACAGTCCCCAGCGCAACATCGTCATGCTTCATCATAAAGCTGACGCACCGGTCTCCCAATTGAATGTCGTGTGCCGTATACTCGCAGACAGGTTCCATGCCAAAGGTGATAACCTGGCAATGCAGCTTGGGCAGAAGTTCCTGTACGTTATGATCATCGCCACAAACGACGGCCTTCCCGCCCGGCTTCACTTGGTTGAGGAACTGCACATATGCATCCTTCAAGTGCCCGAAGTCGCCTCCATAGTTCTCAAGATGATCGGCCTCGATGTTGGTGACAACGCCAAGGGAGGGATGATATTGCAGGAACGAGCCATCGCTTTCATCGGCTTCTGCCACGACGCATTTGCCTTGCCCCGCCTTGGCATTCGTACCCATATCCATAATTTCCCCACCGATAATATAAGTCGGGTCCGTGCCGCATTGCTCCATCACCAACGCGATCATTGACGAGGTTGTTGTCTTTCCGTGGGCTCCGGCAACGGCAACCCCCGTCCGCTCATTGAGCAATCGTGCAAGCATCTGCGAGCGGTGCAGGATAGGAATCCCTTGCTCCTGTGCCTCCAGACGCTCCACATTATCCTGCGGCAATGCCGTGGAGTAGACTACCAGATCAGCTCCATGAACATGCTCTGCAGTATGACCGATATAAATTTTCGCCCCTTTGGCAGCAAGCTTCTCCGTCAATTCCTGGGAAGCGACGTCCGATCCCGTGACGGTATAACCCATCTCCAGCATGACGCGGGCAATGGCACTCATACCATAGCCCCCGATGCCAATAAAGTGTACATGTTGTTCCGTAATATTTGACAAAATGGTCACCAGCCTTTTTCAGAATCGGTTTGATGCAAAAGGGCCGCCCGCACGTCGGATATCATATATAATGTACCGGTCACTACCCCAAGATCGTCCCGTTCCGTCCGTGACTCCAACAGCGAAAGGGCCTTTCTCCAGTCACGTTCCACGATAATTTTCAAATCCGCTTTCGCATCCGTTCCCTTAACTTGGGTCACGAGGTTGTACAATGCCTCGGCATCCATTTTCCTGCGAAAATCGGGCTCGGTCAGTATAAGTGTATCCACTATTGGTAATATATGCTTCAAGTAGCCATGATGATGCTTATTGGCTAACATCCCCATCATTAAATGAAGTTTGCGGTAGTGAAAGGCCTCAGGCAAGCTTTGGGCAAGCGATGCCGCTCCTTCCGGATTGTGGGCACCATCGAGCACCAGGCGTGGCTGCTTGCGAATCAATTCCAGCCGCCCTGCCCAGAAGGTGGTGCGGAAGCCATCCTGTAGCGACTCATCCTCCAGGACGAAGGCCATATACTGTCGCAGCAATTCCAGTACCATCATAGCGCCGGATGCATTTTTGCATTGATGTTCGCCAATCAGGCCAAGGGTGAGCGGAAGCTCGCGAAAAGGGCCGCAAAAATGAATTTGCTGCTCCGATTCTCCGGCTGACAGGCGTTTATAATGAAACTGCTCTTGCAGCAAATATAGGGGGGCGCGCTTGGCCTCCGCCGTTTCTTTCAGCACTGCGATAGCCTCCGGTTGCTCCACGCAGCTTACGACAGGTACACCGGGCTTAATAATTCCCGCCTTTTCCCTGGCAATTTGCTCAATGCTGTCACCTAGCACATCCATATGATCGTAGCCAATATTCGTGATGAGCGAAACGATTGGCGTCACGATGTTGGTAACATCCATCCTTCCCCCAAGCCCGGTCTCCCATACCACCACATCAGGATAGCAGACCTCGGCAAAATACAGAATGGCGATCGCTGTGCTAACCTCGAACATCGTCGGAGAACCAAGCTGGGTATCGGCAATCTCCTGCACCAACGGAGCAATACGATTACTTAATTCAAGCAGTGTCTGCTCAGGAATATCCGTCTCATCATATTGGAACCGATTCGTGAATTTGGTGATATACGGGGACGTAAACGTCCCCACATGGTAACCGCATTCGCGAAATGTTCGGGTCAGAAAAGCACAGGAAGAGCCCTTCCCATTCGTCCCGGCAATATGAATGAACTTGAGTCTCCGTTCAGGATGCCCTAGCCGCTCCATCATTAGTTCGATGCGCTCCAGTCCTGGCCGAATGCCAAACGGCAGCAGCGCGTTAATCCAGCTTACCGCTTCGTCATAGCTTTGCAGTCCCGGGGAGCGTGATTCTTCGTCTGTATGATCCCCCATGTTTCCGTCACCTTCGATTTATTATTTTCCAGCTTAGCCCTTCAGTTCAGCAATCCGGGCCAGCACTTTATCGCGTTTTTCAGCATAATCCGCCATTTTGCTACGTTCTTCCTCGATGACTTTGGCCGGAGCCTTCGCTACAAATCCCTCATTCGCCAGCTTTTTCTCTACCCGCTCAACCTCTTTGTTTAACGTATCAAGCTCTTTGGACAAGCGCTCGATCTCCTGACCGATATCAATCAGTCCGGATAACGGCAGGAACAGCTCGGCGCCAGTCACTACCGCAGTCATCGCTTTGTCCGGCACGGCAACCGTCAGGGAAGCCTCATATTCCGAGGTGTTGCAGAAGCGGCGTATATAATGAGCATTGCGCTCCAGCACCTTCAGCACTTCGGCATTCCCCGGCTTGATGAATAGCTCCACCTTCTTGCTCATCGGTACGCCCACCTCGGCACGGATGTTCCGTACAGCACGGATGACATCCATCAAGAGGTTCATTTCCTGAACAGCATCCGGTGCTTCCAGAGAGGTCTTGAACTCCGGCCAAGCGGCCAGCATAATCGTGTCGCCATCATGCGGCAAATGCTGCCATATTTCCTCGGAAATAAACGGCATAAACGGATGGATCATACGCAGTGTTCGGTCCAGAACATAGGCCAATACGGATTGGGTTTTCTGCTTGGCAGCAGCATCCTCTCCATAGAACGACAGCTTGGCAAATTCAATATACCAATCGCATAAATCATCCCAAATGAAGTTGTATAGCAAGCGGCCAGTCTCGCCGAATTCATAGGCATCAATAAGACGGGTGATATCCCGCGCTGTCTCGTTCAGGCGGTGGAGAATCCAACGATCCGAAGTCGACAGGTCCCCGCTGATATCAATATCTTCATACTGCACGCCCTCCAGATTCATTAAAGCAAAGCGGGAGGCATTCCAAATTTTATTTGCAAAATTACGCGCCTGCTCTACGCGTTCCCAGCGGAAGCGCAGATCCTGTCCTGGCGTGCTGCTGGTCGACAGCATATACCGCATCGCGTCAGCACCATACTTCTCAATAACTTCAAGCGGATCAACCCCGTTCCCCAGGGACTTGGACATTTTCCGCCCCTCGCTATCACGTACAAGGCCGTGAATGAGCGTATCCTTAAACGGCATTTTGCCGGTGAATTCATAGCCCTGGAAGATCATCCGCGATACCCAGAATGCAATGATATCGTAGGCTGTTACGAGCACATCCGTCGGATAATAACGCTTGAAATCTTCACTTTCTTCATCCGGCCAGCCCATCGTTGAAAATGGCCAGAGGGCTGAACTGAACCAGGTATCCAATACATCGTTGTCCTGAACGAGATCGTCGCGGCCCAGCTTCTCACGCGCTTCCTCCTCGCTCTTGGCTACAACCATCTCGCCGGTTTCTTGGGAATACCAGGCCGGAATGCGATGTCCCCACCACAACTGACGGGAAATACACCAATCGCGTACGTTCTCCATCCAGTGCAGATAGGTCCGCTCGAACCGCTCTGGCACGAAGTTCACGCCTTCGTTCGATTTTTGCGCATTTATAACAGGCTCTGCCAACGGCTGCATTTTAACAAACCATTGTGTGGACAAGTAAGGCTCAACAACGGCGTCCGTTCTTTCGCTATGGCCAACTTGATGCAGGTGATCTTCAATCTTGATCAGTACACCCTGCTCCTTCAAATCCGCGACAATTTTCTTACGGCAATCGGCCCGGTCCAGACCTTTGTAGGGTCCAGCTTCGTCGTTCATGACGCCGCTCTCGTCCATCACGATAATTTGCGGCAGATCATGACGCAAGCCCACTTCAAAATCATTTGGATCATGCGCCGGCGTAATCTTCACCGCGCCGCTACCAAAGTCCTTCTCCACGTACTCGTCGGCAATAATAGGAATCTCGCGGCCAATAACAGGCAACACGAGTATTTTACCGATCATGTCCTTATAACGGTCGTCCTCCGGGTGAACGGCTACGGCCGTATCGCCCAGCATTGTTTCCGGACGCGTCGTAGCCACCGTAATGGAGCCGCTTCCGTCCTTCAGCGGGTATTTCAAATGATACAAATGTCCCTGCGTCTCTTTGTACTCCACCTCGATATCAGACAAAGCGGTGCGTGCAGCCGGGTCCCAGTTAATAATCCGTTTGCCGCGATAAATCAACCCTTTGTTATACAGCTTGACGAACACTTCTTTTACGGCATCTGACAAGCCTTCATCCAGCGTAAAGCGTTCCCGGGAATAGTCGAGTGACAACCCGATCTTCGCCCACTGCGACTTGATGTTCGAGGCATACGTCTCTTTCCATTCCCAAACCTGCTCCAGAAACTTCTCGCGTCCCAAATCGTAACGGCTAACGCCTTGCTCGCGCAGCTTCTGCTCCACCTTGGCCTGCGTCGCGATACCTGCATGGTCGGAGCCTGGCAGCCACAACGCATCATAGCCCTGCATCCGCTTGACACGGATCAGGATATCTTGAAGCGTGAAGTCCAGCGCATGACCAATATGCAATACGCCCGTGACGTTAGGCGGCGGAATTACGATAGTAAACGGCTTGGCCTCCGGACGTTTTCCAGCCTGGAAGAAGCCCCCCTCCAACCAGTAGGAGTACCATTTCTGTTCTGCCGATTTCGGATCATACGTCGTTGGCATTTCCGTCGACGCTTGTTTACCTTGACCTTGGTTTTCTGTCATCCCTTTCAACCTCCGTTACAATAAGCATAGCCTTGGTTTTTTGAAGATAATCGCTAGCCAAGCAAACATCGCTTGCCCGCTGCAAAAAACAAAAAAAGCCTTTCGTCTCAAAGGACGAAAGGCTTTACTTTCGCGGTACCACCTTTGTTTCGCAAGTCTTCAAATTAAAATAAAGAGCTATACGACACTTATGCAGATAACGGCTGCTACCGGTTCATTCTAACGATTGCTGCGCTCAAACGAACAACTCCCGGGCGACTTCGGCGAGCTACGTGTCCCGCAGAATCTCTCAGCATTCTGATTCCGCTCTCTGAAGGGTTCACCCTGCCTACTCTTCCCATTCCAAGTCTTTGCCATAGATCCATTTATGTTGATCTATATTATCATAACTTGGAACACTCCCGGAGTCAATCCTAAGTCCGGCTAACCAGTCACGAGCCTAGGGAATGTAGAGAATTTGCCCTTCGGCCAGTTCATGCTCAGAGAGTCGATTATACAATTGCAGCTCCCTGGAGCTAAGATGATAGCGCTCAGCGATATCATCCAGCGTCTCTTCACGCTGCACGATCACCAGCTTTACCTTTCGGAATGGAGTTTGGTCCTCGCTCTGAATGAACAGGTTCTTCCATCTCAGCTCCTCGCCTTCGCCCACCTCGGCTCCCGCCTCATCGGCGAGATCCTCCTCATCAGCCTCCCCTTCTTCGGCAAGTCTTGAAGAGGAGGAGAGCAGCTTGGTGAGGCCAAAGCCTTCGCTGTCGCTTGAGCCGTTCTTCTTGGCGCCAAGCGCAATCTTCATTTCCTGCTTCTCTTCCGTTGGCGGATCGGAGTACTCTTCGGTTATCCCCTGAGAGGAAGCCTCTAAAGCATAGTCATCCTCAGCCAGAACTTCATCGGGCAGAGTCCCGGCTTCTTGAACGTCATCAGCGTATCCGGCATTCTGTTGGGCCTCCGTGTCGGATTGCGCATGACGAATATCGCCATAGGTGTGCGCTTCTCCCTTAAACCAGACATGACTGTCCGCTTTTTCGTCTCGCTCCTCCGCCGCTTCATATTCCTTGTCCGCCCATGCGGCGGTATTCTGGAAGCCGGCAATATCATCAGACCAGCTTAATTCCTGCTGCTCGTCCCCAGTTGGCGCCTGAGAGGGCAACCGCTCCTCCGGAAATGCTTGCCATGGAGCAGTGGATAGGGCAGGTGCTGACTGCTCCTCATGCTCCGATGATTCGGAGTATATTTCCGTATCCGCTTCCTCCCAGCCAAGCGGCGAGCCGGAACGATCCTCATCCGCCAGCAGCGAGCTGGACGTTTCCGCCTCCAATCCATCCTCGGCATCGTCTTCCTCCCCGCGAACTACATGGGCGGTCGTAAACTCCCGATCCTTCCAGCTATGGCTCTCCGATAGCAAGGTGGAGGTCTCAATTCCCTGTAGCGACAACACCCCCGTAATGTTCAAGCTTCGTGAGCTTAGAAGGTCCACATCAAAATTTTCAATTTCGACGGTGATATCCTCCAACCGGTTCACCCGGCTCAGGGGGATTGTAATTTCCACGGGAATATAGTGCTCCAGCTCCCGCTTTTCTCCCTCGCCGAGGTAAGAGCCCGTCAGCAGCAAATGACCGCGCAGCGCAGCATACTCATCACCGGGCATGACCTGGATTTTTGGATAGAGTTCGATTTCCTCCAATTCCTCAATACCAATCACTTCTTCCGATAAATGAACGCGCTCATAAATATCGAACCTGAGACCATAGGACTGATCAGCCAAAACGTTACCTCCTTTCAGCATATCCAAAACATGATTTAGCATCGGTTGCCAATGATCCAAAATCATCCTCGTTTTAATCTATATGCTTCAAAAAAGAGTGCATGCCAGCTTTTTCATAAACAGTTGGACATCTGGCCAGCGGGTCAATACTTTACTGGATTTGCTCGTAGAGTTGGTTTAGTGCCCTCGGCCAGGGATCGGCCACTTCTACCATCTCTCCGGTAAACGGATGGGGGAACGCCAGGCTCTCTCCATGAAGCGCCTGATAAGGCAGCCATCTAGTGTCTCCTCCATAAAGCGTATCTCCCGCTAGCGGATGCCCGGCATGACTAAGATGAACGCGAATCTGATGGGTTCTTCCCGTCTCCAGCGTCAAGCGGACCAGACTAAGGTTGTGCTGCGGGAAGACCTCCAGCCTCTCCACATGCGTGACCGCCGGCTTCCCGCCAGGAGACACGCGGCGCCTCTGATTATGGTGACGGTCCCGCCCAATAGGCAGATCAATGATCTTCAGCTCCGGATCGACCACCCCTTGCACGAAGGCAATATAAGTACGATGAATCACTTTGCGACTCATCGCTTCATCCAGCTTTAGCTGGGCATATTCATTTTTGGCGAACAATACCGGTCCGGAGGTGTACTCGTCCAGGCGGTGGATATGAGCTGCTGCAACCGCTTCTCCGCGCAACGCATACAGCCCGGATACCTGGTTGGCCAGCGTATTGGGCGGAGTCGTCGTCAGCCCGCTCTGTAAAACAGGGGCGACTGTTCCAGCGCCATCGGGGTGCACCTTCAAGCCAGCCGGCTTATGCACCACCAGACACCAATCATCCTCCACCAAAAGATCAAGCTCCGCTATAAGCGGAGCATAGGATGAGGTCCGAGGCGGAAAGAGGTGCAGCCGCAGGCGATCCCCGGCAAGCTTGACCCCTCCCTCGGCGTGTAATCGACGGATCAGCTTGGGCGGAGCGCCAATATGGTCCAAGAGCCAGGTCAAAGCAGCGTCAACCCGCTCTTCTCCTTCTGCTGGCGACAGCTTGCCCGGCATCAGCTCCAGCCATTCTCCCCGTCGCGCCCCATAGGTTATCCGGCTCACAAAGCTTGTAGCGCAAGCCGGTGCGCTTCGATGGTCAGATCGATATCTTCTTCTGTATGGGCACCGGACACGAACATTCCCTCGAACTGAGAAGGGGCCACGTTAATGCCCTGCTCCAGCATCGCCGCAAAATATTTATTAAACAAAGCAATATCGCTGCTCTTCGCGGTTTCGTAGTTTATCACCTGGCTATCGGTGAAGAACGGACATACCATGGAGCCAACCCGATTGATCGTGCATGGAATCCCCCGCTCCTTGGCATTGCGCACAAATCCCGCCTCCAGCTTGGCTGATAAGTGTTCCAGGCGATCATACACCTGCGGTGTCAGCAGCGACAACGTTGTGTAGCCAGCCACCATTGCCAGTGGGTTGCCACTTAGCGTTCCGGCCTGATAGATCGGGCCGTTTGGAGCGATATGCTCCATGATTTCGCGTTTGCCTCCATAAGCGCCTACCGGCAACCCGCCTCCAATAACTTTGCCCAGGCAAGTCAAGTCAGGTGTGATGCCAAACCGTCCTTGAGCACAATGCATGTCCACGCGAAAGCCGGTCATGACTTCATCAAAAATCAGCAAGCTGCCATATTTCTCGGTGATGCTGCGCAACCCTTCAAGAAATCCCGGCAACGGCGGAACAACCCCCATATTGCCAGCCACAGGCTCCACGATTATGCCAGCAATCTCCTCCCCAAACCGGTTGAAGGCTAACTCTACGGAAGCCAGGTCATTATAGGGCACAGCAATTGTATTGGCTGCTACTCCCTCCGGCACACCGGGGCTGTCCGGCAACCCCAGCGTGGCCACGCCCGACCCGGCTTTAATGAGCAGGCTATCAGCATGACCATGATAAGAGCCTTCAAATTTCATGATTTTACTGCGCCCGGTGTATCCCCGTGCCAGCCGAATTGCACTCATCGTCGCTTCCGTGCCCGAGTTAACCATTCGCACGACATCTATTGAAGGGACTCGTTCAGCAACCAATTGTGCCATCTGTGTTTCCAATAGCGTAGGCGCACCAAAGCTCGTTCCTTTGGTAGCCGTATCCTGAAGGGTCCGAACCACCTCTGGATGAGCATGTCCCATAATCAAGGGGCCCCAGGAGCAAACATAGTCGATAAAGCAGTTGCCATCAATATCATAAATGCGTGAGCCGCTGCCGCGGTCGATATACATCGGCGTCAAGCCTACCGATTTAAAAGCTCGTACCGGGCTGTTGACGCCCCCGGGCATAACCTTCTTCGCTTCGTCAAAAGCTTGCTGTGATAGTGCTGCTCCACGTCGTCCTAACTTCTCCTGCATAACGATAACCCTCCTCAATAATAAAAAGAATGGCCAAATCGGCTACTCTCTTAGCTGTCTTAACGCCCTTCACGCAACCAGCGTGCCATATCCTTGGCAAAATACGTAATGATGATGTCCGCACCGGCACGCTTCATCCCAAGCAGCATTTCCGTCACGATCGCGCGTTCATTAATCCAGCCTTGTTGTGCCGCAGCCTTGACCATGGAATACTCGCCGCTGACATTGTAGGCCACCAGAGGCAGATCGAACTGGTCGCGCAGCATCCGCAGGATGTCCATGAACGCCAGCGCAGGCTTGACCATCAGCATATCCGCACCCTCCAGCACATCGGACTTCGCTTCCCGAAGCGCTTCGCGGGCATTAGCGGGATCCATTTGATAGGTCTTCCGGTCTCCAAATTGCGGCGCAGAATCCGCAGCTTCCCGGAACGGTCCGTAAAAAGCCGAGGCATATTTAACAGAGTAAGACATGATGGGAATATGGCTAAACCCGGCTTCATCAAGTCCTGTACGGATCGCTTGCACGAAGCCATCCATCATATTGGAAGGGGCGATAATATCAGCACCTGCCTCGGCTTGAGAGACCGCTGTTTTGACCAGAAGCTCCAGCGATTCATCATTCAACACATCGCCGCATACCTGCCCGTCCCGTTCAAAGGTATGCACCATGCCGCAATGACCATGGTCCGTAAATTCGCATAAGCAAGTATCCGCTATAACGAGCATATCAGGATAACGTGATTTGATGACTCGAGTAGCCTCCTGGACAATACCATGCTCCGCATAAGCCGAAGTTCCTACACTATCCTTGGTATCGGGAACACCAAACAAGAGTACCGCGGGGATCCCCAAATCTGCGATGGTCTGAACCTCTTCCTCCAGCGTATCCAGCGAAAAATGAAAAACGCCGGGCATTGAGGAGATTTCATGCTTAACGCCACTTCCATAAGTGACAAAGATCGGTTGAACAAAATCGTCCACCGTCAGAACCGTTTCGCGCACCATGCCCCGAATGGCGGCCGATTGCCGCAAACGGCGATGTCTTACTACTGGAAAATTCATATCATGAGCCTCCTGTAATCAACTGTAACGGGCATCCCGTCAATATTAGCTTTATTTTTATTATGAAGTCCGTTGCTTCCAAGCGCACAATGCCTCAATCAGGCTGGGAATCGTGGCTTCTTGGGCAAGAATAGACACGTTGAGCCCGGCCTCCTCGGCCGTTTTGGCCGTGAGCGGACCGATGCAAGCAATCTCCACACCCTTAAGTGCAGAGGCCGGATCAGCAGCACCGCTTGCCCGCAGCGCACACAGCAAGTTAGTTACCGTGGATGAACTGGTAAAGGTAGCGGCATGAATACGCCCAAGCTCTAGCAACTTTACCAATTCCTCATCGCTTTCGTTCGCAGGCACCGTTCGATACATCACCGCTTCTGTAACCTCAAGACCCTGCTCCCGCAACACCGCGGGCAGCCATGTTCTCGACAGGTCCCCCCGGGGCAGCAGCACATGCTGTCCGACCAGCAGCTCGGGCCCATAAACATCGATCAGTCCCTCGGCCTGGAACCGTCCCGGCAACCCCTCGGCAGCGATGCCATGTGCGCGAAGTGCCGCCTGTGTAGCCGGACCAACCGCAGCTATCCGTGCACCGTAAAGCGCTCTGATATCTTTCCCCAGTCTCTCCAGGTGCCGGAAGAAATACTCCACCCCGTTAACGCTGGTAAAGAACACCCAATCATAGCGTTCCAAAGCCTCAAGGGCTTGATCAGTCACCTGGATTTGAGCATGATCCGGCATCACTACATCGATCACCGGAAGCTCGTAGGCTTCGCCGCCAAGATCTTCTATACTCCGCACCAGTTCGCTTGCCTGGGAACGGGCACGGGTGACAAGAATTCGCTTGCCAAATAGGGGAAGTGCCTCCGCCCATTGAAGCTGCTCCCGCTGACTGACGACCTCGCCAACAACAATTACTGCTGGAGGCTTAAAGTCAGCAGCGAGCACCCTCTCCTCAATATCCTCAAGCGTACCGGTCAACGTCTCTTGCTCTGCCCGGGTGCCCCAGCGTATCAACGCTACCGGCGTATCCGACGGGCGGCCGTAATGTATTAGCTGCTTGGTGATATAGCCGATATTGGCAACCCCCATCATAAAGACCAGCGTGCCTGTAGCATGGGTTACCTTTTCCCAATCAATGGCCAAATCCAGCTTATCCGGACGTTCATGGCCCGTAATGATCGATACGGAGGAGGCTATATCACGATGAGTCACGGGAATCCCTGCATAGGCAGGCACGGCAATCGCCGCTGTAATTCCTGGAACAATCTCGTAAGGAATGCCGTGACGCCTTAACAGCTCGGCTTCCTCTCCTACTCGCCCAAATATTGTCGGGTCGCCGCCCTTAAGGCGTACGACCGTCTTGCCCGCCAGTGCCAGGTCAACCAGTAATTGATTGATATCCTCCTGCTTCATCGTGTGTCTTTCCGTCCGTTTGCCCACGTATATCTTCTCTGCGCCGGGCTTGGCTCTCCGCAGCAACCCTGGATTAGCCAAGCGGTCGTAGACGATAACATCACCCTTCTCCAGGCAATCCAGGCCCTTCAACGTAATCAAGCGCGCATCCCCAGGACCCGCTCCAACCAGATAGACTTTGCCTGCCATCCTCCATTACACCCCGGCTTCCTTTAACAAATCAGCGGCCCCGAGAGAGAGCAGACGTTCCGCGACTTCTTCACCCAGCTCCAGCGGACGCTCTCCTTCGGCATGCTCCTTAAGAATGGTCACCCCATCAGTCGATCCAACCATACCGGTCAAGGAAATACGCCGGGAGGAATGCTCCAGTGTCGCATAAGCGCCAATCGGCACCTGGCAGCCACCGTTCAGTACACCGAGGAAACGACGTTCCGCCGCCACCGTCAAGGCCGTCTCTTCATCGTTGTATAGCGACAGTAAATGACGTACTTCAGCATCGTCCTCGCGGCATTCGATGCCCAATGCGCCTTGTCCAACGGCAGGGAGACATACGTCCACCGGCAAATATTCCGTGATACGTCCCTCCCAACCCATTCGGTACAATCCGGCAGCCGCCAAAATAATAGCATCAAAATGACCTTCCTCAAGCTTGCGCAGCCGGGAATCAATATTGCCCCTTACGGGCTCCAGTACCAGGTCCGGACGATAAGCCTGAAGCTGGCTGGCTCTGCGCAGGCTGCTCGTACCCACCTTGGCGCCCTCCGGCAATTTATCCAGATGCAACCCGGTTCTGGAGATGAAGGCATCCCGAGGATCCACCCGTTTGGGGACCGCTCCGTTAATCAAGCCGTCCGGCAGGACTGAAGGCATATCCTTCATGCTATGCACGGCCAGATCAATCTCCCCGCTCAGCATGGCTTGCTCAATCTCCTTCACAAATAACCCCTTGCCCCCCACCTTGGACAAGGTGACGTCCAGAATCCGGTCTCCTTTTGTTATGATTTTACGAATTTCAAATTGAAAGGGAAGATGATGTCTCTCGCATAATGCGGTCAATTCTTCTATAACTTGCCCTGTTTGAGTCAAGGCTAACTGGCTTTGTCTCGTTCCCACCACTATTGTACGCTTCGTCATTCCCTACTCCTCCTGCTTCTCGATCCAGGCCACAATATCCTCGCCGCTCTGCGGATGGAATGTCCCCGCCCGAATCGATGTCAAAATATCCGCCTCAGCCAATTTTTGAAACAATCGTTTTCTTGATCCCGGTTCCGATATGTTCATCTTGATCCAGGAGCGAGCTGAGCTTAACACTTCAATATACCGCTCATAATCATCTCCGATGTAATCATCCAGCTCGCGGCACAGTGCAAGCGCAGCCCTTGGTCCAGCACCAGATGTGGATACGGCAACAACAAGGCCACCGCGGCGAATAACCGCTGGCGTTATAAAGCTGCCTTGCGAGCCCTCACTAACGTCATTGACCGGAATTCCCAGCATGGCGCCTTCGGCAACCACGGCACTATTCACCGTTTGTTGGTCCGTTGCCGCGAAAGCGAGAAAAGCACCCCCCAAATCACCCGGTAAATACTTACGCTTAACCCAGTGAATTTTATGCTCATCCCTCTGTTTTTGTAAGTATGCTGTAATTGCCGGACTAATGATAATCGTCTGCGCCCCCGCTTCAATCAACAGCGCAGCTTTGCGCTCGGCCACCTTCCCGCCGCCAATCACCATGCATTTCTGGCCTTCCAGGTTCAGCATCACAGGTACGTAATGAGGCATGCCAAGCTCCTTTCCCGACGGCGCGCCATCGCGTTGTTGCATCGCTTCTAGCATACCTTACCCTACCGTATATTTCCATGCCGTCTCTGACAACAAGAGGAACTCCGGGTTGCCTTTCGGCAGAAAAAAACCGCCCTTCCCTCCCGAATTGTACAGTCAATTCGCAGGAGGGAACAAGGGCGGGGATCACAAATTCATCCTAAACATTATGTTGTCGCTATGCCTATATATTCACCATGGGCAATGAAGGTTCTGATTGATAGGAGACCGGGCTTGCGGCTACACTTGGGGTATCCGCAAGCTCCGGGTTATTCTCAGCAACCGGAATTTCTGGAAATTCCCCAGGCGGCGCCTCCTCTTCAACCAAAGCAGCGGCATGTTCTTCAGCGAGACGGTCTTCCAAAGCAAAGATGTGAGCAAACAAATCCAGCGCTTCTGGCCCCTGCTGCTCACCTGCCAACTCCTTGACCCGATTAATCGGATCGTGAAGCATCTGGTTTATGATACTTTTCGTGAGACGCCGAATGACTTTACGCTGGCGTTCATCCAATTCAGGCAGCTTATTAAAGAGGCTATCGAGTGTAGCCGAATGAATATCAGAGCCCTTCTCCTGAAGTGCTCGAATGACCGGCTTGACCCCCAACGTATGCAGCCATCCGCCAAAAGCCTCCATATCTTCCTCAATCATGGCTTCAATCTTGACAGCTTCGGCACGGCGCATCTCCATATTACTCTCCACGATCCCTTCCAGGTCGTCGATATCATAAAGAAAAACCTGCTCCAGCTCTCCGATAGCCGGATCAATGTCCCGGGGCACCGCAATATCGATCATGAACAGCGGACGGTCCTGACGATGCTGCATACTGCGGGCAACCTGCGAAGAAGTTATGACATAACCTTCCGCTCCCGTTGAGCTAATGAGAATGTCAACCTCTTCAAGACGTTGCAACGCCTCCTGCATCGTACAAGGCACCCCGCCGAACTTGGCGGCAAGCTCCTGAGCCCGGGCAAAGGTCCGGTTCGCTACCAACACTTCTTCCGTACCTGCGCCGCTTAGGTGCTTGGCCGTAAGCTCGCTCATCTTTCCAGCGCCAAGAATCAGTACACGCTTGCCCTGAAAGCTGCCAAATATTCGCTTGCCCAATTCTACAGCCGCATAGCTGATGGATACCGCGCTCTCCCCGATGGTTGTCTCCGAATGAGCCCGCTTGCCAAGCGTTACCGCTTGCTTGAACAGCTGATTAAACCACGTACCTGTCCCTTTCTCCTGTTGCGACAGCAAAAAAGCATTTCTCACCTGGCCGAGAATTTGCGTCTCGCCCAAAACCATGGAGTCCAGTCCACAAGCGACTCTAAACAGATGGCGAATCGCTTGCTCTTCCTCATACATATATAAATGACGTGTAAACTCTTCACGGGGAACCCCGAACCAGCGTTCCATGAAGCTTCGGATAAAGTATCCGCACATGTGCAGACGATCTACCACAACATATATTTCCGTCCGGTTGCAGGTGGCGATAATCACGCCTTCCAATACACTCTTGGTGCGCATAAGTTCCTGCAGCGCTTGCGGCATATCCTTATCAGCAAAAGAGAAGCGTTCTCTGACCTCCACAGGCGCTGTTCGGTAGTTTAGTCCGACCACGACAATGTGCATTGCAAAGTTCACCTGCCTCAAATGAAATGTCTTCAACATGAACCAAAAAGCAAACTGTGTTAATTATATCACATTAATTATTTGATCCCGTAGCTATCCGTGAGTATTTTATGACTAATTTATGAAATCGTATTCATTCAACATAAATAACCATGGACTGGCTCCATGGTTATTTATAAACTATATTTATCATGTTATGCAAATTCAACAATCAGGTTTATACGAATTCAGCAGCCTGAATCTTCGGCTCAACGACTTGCATCTCGCCCATGCCACGAATCAACTTCTTCACGTACGTCTTCTCCGGTTCCAATACGGATACCAGATATTCCACCGCTACTTGCGGATCAACCATTTCACCGCAGGTATAGCAATCGATTGCAGCAAACCCTCTCTCAGGGTATGTGTGAATCGAGAGATGGCTCTCCGACAGCATCACCAGTACAGCGGCCCCTTCTTGTGCCTCAAACTGTCTGGATTGCATAGACAATATCGTGGCCCCGCAAGCTTCTGCGGCCTCCACCAGGTGAGCTTCCAACAGCCCCGCGTTGTTCAGCACTTCAGGGTCGATCCCCCAAGCATCAACAGCAACGTGTCTTCCGAAAGTCGAATGTTCCACCTTTCGGTTCCCCCTTCCTAGGAATAAAATATGTCACAAAATTTCATCCGCTAGGACCTACGTCATTCACTTCCCGAGGGAAAACTCTCTCGCAACATCTCCATGTCCTGAGTGAATCCTGGTTCCTATATTCTTTTCAACGAAGTTTAAAATAACATCTATTACGGGCAATTGCAACCTTTTTTCAGGATATCCGCCAAAAACTGATGCATTTGCCCAGATTAACAGCCTATATGCATTCATTCTACATCAGTTTATTTAATTCTACACCCCGCTCTACGGCTCCAAACAAAGGCGAATCAAATCATCTACGTCTGCTGTAGCCAGACATTCCACCGTGTCAGCAGCACCGTAATAAATCTTTACTTCGCCGGAATCTTCAAGCAGCATCCCCCCCGGGAAGATGACATTATTTCGGAAGCCGCCGGCAATCTCATAGTCCGCCTCCGGCACGAGGAGCGGCGACTTGTACATCCCTAGCACGCGACTCGGATTGTCGAGGTCCAGCAGCATGATTCCTGCGGTGTAACGCTTTTTCCACGCAGGCTCCCAGCCGTTTTTGCCACGCGTCGGGTCCAGGTCAACCGCATGGAATGTAGTGAGCCAGCCTTGCTCCGTCTTGATCGGAGGTGCCCCCGGTCCGATTTTATCATTCGCAAAGGGTACCTGCTCCACGGCCAACAACAGCTCTGAGTCCCCCCAATAACGTAAGTCCGGCGAGCGGCTCAGCCACATATCAAATCGATCCCTGCCCCCTCTGCTATATATCGTGAACGGGCGTTCCAGACGTACATACTTACCACAGATCCGCTCCGGGAACAACACCATATTTCGATTATCCGGCACAGACAGACTGAGCACCTCGAACGATTGGAAATCATCGGTAACGGCAATTCCGCCACGGATGCCATGCTTGGTATCTACTGCAAAGCAAAGATAGCAGCGTCCCTCAATCACGGTAAGCCGCGGATCATACACCCGCTGAATCTCCTCATCATGCCAGCTCCAGCACGGGTTCGGCGCGACCGTCCACGCCACCCCGTCCTCACTGAAGGCTAGCCCCAGGTTCGTGGTATGACTTGGGTATACTTGCTCTCCTTGCTCATCGCCATAGTCATTGCGGAATACCATTACATACTTGCCCTGAAATTTGACAACGCCCGCATTAAAGACCATTGCCGGGCCATAGGGCACATCCTTGGGAGTAAGCACGGGATTAGCCGGATGGCGATGGATATGCTTGCTCGATTGAATGGGAAAGCCAAGATTAGCTTGCATCGGTCTCTCTCCTTCTCTCCTGGTAAGGGCTTTCATTTTTGGTCATATTACTGTTGAAAATCACTGATATACAATACATTGTCTGCTTTCTCTTCAAGCCAATTGCTGAAATATTCATCAATCTTGGTTCCGCCAGCATTGTTCCATAGCGCCTGCACATCAGCCAGCGCCTGATCGGTCGTATATTTATCACCGCTAACAATGGACTTTCTCCAGATATCACCAATGGTTTCCGTATTCTTAGATATCACTTGCAGATCAGACGGCAAGCCTGGCCAGTTGATAATCGGATGAGCGAATGGCCGATCCGGATTCAGAAATGCTGCGTGTGCAGAGTCAATCAGCTCACTGAATGCCTTCTCTGCGGGAACATCCATGTTGAGCTTGACCTCAGCTTGCTCCTTCTCTGGCAATGTGCCGATGAAGCTTAGCATATTGTAATCCAGCATGCCCACCAGTTCAGTCTTATTCTTCTCCACATCAATCGGGATCGCAACACCGTCTGCATCCTTGTTATAGTGAACACCCTCAATCCCATTCTTTAACGTCATGATTGTGTCTTGTTCTACCAGGAAGTCAATATATTGCATAACGGCTTGCGGATCCTTGGCATGGGCATTGATTGCACCGGTCATTTGAATCGGTGATTTATATTTGGGATTAAAGGCGCCATATGGGCTTTCTGGCAGTGGGACTGGTTCAATCACCGCTTCCGGATTATTCTGCAACAAGGATTTGTGTGCTTCCAGCAGTAAGGCATTGTCAATCCCGCTACTCGACAGATAAATACCCAGTTTGCCGCTTATCCAGCTTTGCTTGGCCACTTCACCCGTCTTATCTGTCAGGAAATCCTTATCCACGATGCCTGCCTCAAACAAGCGTTTCTGGAAATCGGCCGCTGCCTTTGCCTGCTCGCCTACCGTTGGATTAACGAGCCTACCATCCTGTACAAAACGACTGCCATTATTAAACATGGCATTGATAACAGACTCTGCATTATTGCCGCCCATATTCATACCGAATGTGTCTCGCTCCCCATTCTCATCGGGATCCTGCTCACGGAATGCCTTGGCCACCTCAAAAAGTTCTTCAGTTGTGGTCGGCATATCGAGCTCCAGCTTATCCAGCCAGTCCTTGCGAATCAGCATGTAGTCATTGGTCTTCATACCCAGAATTCGCCCAACCAGATAGGTACCGCCATCATCCATCTGTCCGAGGGTACGCAGCTGTGGATATTCCTCTGTCATTTTCTTATAGGTTGTGCTGTGTTTGGCAATCAGGTCATCAAGCCTCAACAGCTGCTTCTGCCCATACAGCTGATTAAGAAAGTTACCGTCATACTCCAGAATCAGGTCCGGTGCATCCCCTGAAGCAAACAGCAGATTCAGCTTCTGCACTTGCTCTGAGCGCGGGAATGGAATGAAATCAACGCCTACAGGACTATGTTCATTAATCCATTGAGACCAGATGTTGTCGTCCACTGTCCCTGCTGCTGGAGGCACATTACCGCGATCATACAAGGTAACGGTAATTGTACTGCGGCCGGTTGCTGACTTATCCCCATTGACAGACTTGTCTCTTGCAGTCGACTCATTATTCCCTGTTCCGCATGCAGCGAGCACCAGCATAACCAACATAGTCGCTGCGATTAGCAACGCACTCTTGCTTGGATTCCTGCCTATCATCCTATAACCTCCATTTAATATATTTTACCGTAATTCTCAGCAAGACAATTCTATAGCTATCCTTTAACCGCACCAATCATGACACCCTTTACGAAATACTTCTGCAGAAAAGGATATACCACCAGCATCGGAATGAGCATCACGAACAATGCAGCGGCCTTGATCGATTCCGGAGTCATCTGCTGCACACTCTCCGATTGAAGATTATTCATCTCCTGCAGCATCGTCTGACTTTGCACCATCTGCTGAACCATGACGGCAAGGTTATATTTGGTCGTGTCATGAATAAAAATCATCACACTGTAGAAGGAATTCCAGTAACCGACCGCATAGAACAACGTCAAGGTTGCAATGACCGGCATAGATAAGGGCAATATAATTCGCAGCAACTGTCTGTACTCTCCGCAACCATCTATTTTAGCCGACTCGATCACCTCTTCAGGTATGCCCTCGAAGAAGGTTCGCATGACCAGCATATTGTACGTGCTGACCAGCCCCGTCAGCCATAATGCCCAATAGCTATTGATTAGCCCCAATGCCTTCAGGACGAGAAAAGTCGGGATCGTTCCGCCACCGAAAAGCATGGTGAAGACAATAATCAACGTAAACGTTCTCCGTGCATAGAAATGCCGCTTGGATAACGGATAGGCCGCCATCACCGTGAAGAGCATACTCAGACCTACCCCGACAACTGTGAGAATGACACTATTCTTGAAAGCTTCCACGATCCGCGTGCCTTCAAACAGCGAGCGATAGGTCTCAAAGCTCCAGCCCACCGGCCACAGCGTAACCATCCCGGACAGGATCGCATGGTTATCACTCAAGGACACCGCCATCAGGTGAATAAGCGGCAGCAAGCAACTGAGTCCAGCCAATGTCAGTACTCCGTAATTAAATGCATAAAACCATCTTTCACCTCGTGTTGTTCTCATAGTCTCTCTCGCCCTCCCTCTGTATCAGCAGCCGCTGATTGCCTATGGTCTTGTTTACCATAGGCCATTGCCAAATCTCCGAGCGACCACATTGGCGCTGAACACCAGCACGAAACCCACGATTGATTCAAACAAGCCCATAGCGGAGGTCAAGCTGAACTGTCCACCTTGAATACCGACCTTGTAGATATAAGTACTGATAACCTCTGATACGTTGTGCACCCCGGAATTCTGCAGGACATACACAGGATCAAAGCCCACACTCATCACACTGCCCATCTGCAAGATCAGGAGCAGGACAATGGTGGCACTAATTCCCGGCAGGGTTATATTGATTATCTGCCGCCATTTGCTGGCGCCATCCATGCTCGCCGCTTCATAGAGAGAGGGATCGATGCCCGTGATGGCAGCCAGGAAGATAATCGTGCTAAATCCGGCTTCCTTCCAAATACCAGCTCCGAGGAAAATTGCAATCCATGATCTCTCGTCATAAAGAAAGGGAAAGGTCTTGCCAGTCATCCGTTCCAGAACAGCATTCACAATCCCATTCTGCTCAGCAAAGATCGTTACTACGATCCCGCCAACAATAACCCAGGAGAAGAAATGCGGGAGATAAACCAGCGTCTGCACCCATTTCTTGAACCATTGTCTGCGTACTTCATTGAGCAGAATAGCGAGCAAAATCGGAATTGGGAAGCCAACGACAATATTCAATACGCTAAGCACCAGTGTATTACGAATAATGTTAATCGTCTGCGGGTTATTGAACAGGATCTCGAAGTTGCCCAACCCGATCCATGGACTATGAAGAATGCCATCTGTAAAGTTGTAGTTTTTGAACGCCATAATTGCGCCGAACATCGGTACATACTTGAAAATCAAGTAGAACAGCAATACTGGCACGAATAATGAGAGCAACGGCAGGTTTTCTCTAAATCTCCGCTTGGCCTCACGTCGGCGCCGACCCTGATTACTTAACTTCAGTACACCGCCAGTTGAGTTTGCCACACGCAACCTCCTTCATCCTCAATCAGATCATTAAAAACAAATTAGCTTATGTTATGATGTGGTACCACCCTAACATCGACTATAGGGCGGTTGCCCGCAGATAAGCAATCATCAAGATTCCACTAATCTCCATTTGGTAGAATGTTGACCTTATTCTCAATTGCGTTAATTCCAGGTGATTGACGTTTTTACAAAAAAACACTATCCACGCAGAAAAAAGCCTGTACCAGCCATCCTTAACGGATAACTGAACAAGCTCAAAGCAATGGACCTTCCCGTTTTTCCTGTTTGCGATAATCGCCAGGTGTCATGCCATAATGCTTCTTGAAGCTGCGAATAAAAGTCATCGGATTCGTATACCCAACTTGAAGCGCAATCTGCTGAATCGCCTCATTCGTCTCCAGCAACAGACGCTCCGCATGACTCAAGCGCATCTTGGCCAGGAAGTCAACAAACTTATCGCCAATTTCTTCGCGAAACAAGGCACTCATGTATTTGCCGCTAATGCCAAATCGCTCCTCCAGCATATTCAGTGACAGATGCGGATTCGCATAGTGCCGCTCAATATATTGTCGCACCTCTTGCATCCGACTATGATGCTTGCGCGACTCGCGATATTTTGCAAACCGGCCGTCCATCTCGGTAAATAATGCCATGAGTTGCTGCCTGGTCTCTTCAATCGTCTCCATTCCTTGCAACATACGCTCCAGAGCCGGATACATATCATGGCTCCATAGCGACCGCCCCTCCTCAGAGAACTCCATCAATTCTCTGCGCAGCATATGGACAATTTGATTAATCAAATAGTATACATCACTCCTGGCGAAGCCTCCGGTGGTCAGTTCCTCGAATAGGAGATGCATCTCGTCTTTCCAGCGCTCTTCTCCAATCCGATAGGCATGGGTGAGGGAACGAATCCTTGGGATCAGTCTATAAACTTCTTGCTGACTCTCAACATGTAATTCCTCATAAGCAATCACTCGTCCGCTGCCCTGAATGAACTTGTCATTCAGAGCTTCCTGAGCTTCTGCATGAATCAAATATAGCTGCTCCGGATCGGAGATTATCCTGCTGAGTCCAATCGAAATTGTGAAATCAAGATTATTTCTGACCCAATCAGACAGACTGGCAGCAATCACATGTACCCTCTCCTGAAGCTCCCGATCATCTCTATTCAATGAATCCCCTTCAGTAAGCTGTTCGGTTCCATTCGTATCGACCAGCAAGATCGTCATCCTTGATCCCTCCAGCCACTCTGCCCATATATTCACGGCATGTTGACCTGCGAGCTCTTTGGATACACTGTTCATAACAAACTGAAATAAATACTGATCACGTGTAGCGTAACGATTGGCAAATTCCGCGTAATGATCGATCTCAACAATTCCAATCGACAACTGTGTGGAGAAACCGCAAACTTTCAGCCTGACAGCTGCCTTCTTCCATTCATCCCGATTCCAGATTTCGGTACCTGCAACTAACTCACGCAGCTTGTGTCGACGCTTGAACATCAAGCTTTCTTCCTGTTCACGCTCATATTCGAGCACCTGTTTAGTAAGATGCTGAAAGGCCTTTTCGATATATTTCAGTTCATCCTTCGTCGGCTGCGACTGCGGCTGGAAAATCTCGTGTTGAGCCGAGCGAAAGTAAACAATACGCTGCATGATGGTATGGATTGGCTTGTATTGACTACGTGCTGTATAAACAATCCAGGCAATGCCCAATATTAACATAACAAAGGAAATCCCAAGCATCACCGTGAACATCCCCGAGGCGAAGGTATAAACCGAGTTGTCCTGTATGCCAGTCGCAATCGTCCAGCCTGTATAGTCCGATACAATGTGATGTAGTTCCTCCATGTCGCTCGTAAGCGAGGAATTGAAGATATCCAGGCCGTTACTGCCAATTAACCTTGCACTGCTAATGTCCGCTGCCTGATTCATTTCCGCAACCAGTTGCTGCAGTTCGGACACCTTCACATTGACAACAATAAGTCCACTTTCACCCTTTGGAGGAGGGTAAGCGCTTACTAACGAAACAACATCTCCAGGCTGATCTGAATATTTGTTACGAAGTGATCGTGCATTGGACCATTTGTGATCACGCTCACTATGTTCCAGCCAGCTCCGAATGAACGCCTGATCGCCATGCTTGTTCAACGGCAGAAGCATCGCATTAGACAACACCGTCTCATCTGCGGTGCGATACAGATAGATCGATTCAATAAATGGCAATGACAGCTTGATCTTATCCAGCTCTTTAGAGATTTCGTATTTATAGAAATAACGTTTGCCCAGTTCCTCCTCATAAAAATAAGTGGCAAGCTTCTCATTTTGCAGTGCCGCGTTCAGAACCTGCGTCTCAACTGCCTTGAGATTGAAATCAACAATCTGCTGAACATGCTCTGCAAATACCCCATTGGCACGAACAACATCTTGTTTGGATTGCTGGACAATTGACAGGAAGGTTGCACCTAACAGGACAAAGATGATCAATAGTAACAGCGGAAGGTAAGATAGCATCTGCTTTTTGAACCACCATCGACTCATCGTCCGCCTCCATTCCTATCACTCCGCCAAGGTATGCGTTTTCATTTTCCAATATGCTTCTGAAGCAGCTTTCCAAATTATTGTAGGTTATTGAGACTATATCCGTCAAACCCGACCCCCACCGAGTCGGCCTTACTGCATTCCTAATCGGTTAAACGAACAACAGCCTCCTCCACTCACGAATTGGTGAATGTAGAAGGCTGAGTCCGAAAGTAATTATTCTCTTGAAGCACCCAGGTTGTAGATATCTTGGCGAGCGCGAGACGTTCACCTTATGAACTGATTTCCCCTTCTGCCCAACTCTACTTGCTAAGCTTCAAGCGCAAAGAGCCGGCGGGAGCAATTACGCAGTTCGTCATCAATTGCTGCCGTTTCCAGGGCGTCTCTGCTAGCGAAGCGGGCATCAAGCAACGCGTTAATTCGCTTGTGAATCCCGGAAATTTCTGTTTCGATATCATTATTGATATACACCTGCTGTAAATTCGCAGCCGCATCCTTCTGTTCAAAAACAAGCTTGTAGGAATCCCGGGAATACTCCACAATTTTGCGGACCCGTCCTCCCTGATAATAATACATCATCATGAACCCGTTATAAATCCTTGTCACCATGCCGGTGCCTTTGAACGCGGCAAACAGCAATCTCATGACATTGGTCAAATGAGGTGCCTCCAGACGGAAGGACAGCTCACAGACGTAATATCCTTCTCTGCGGTCGAAGGGCAAACGAACTTCCTCCCCGCCATCATCCTCCAGCACAACCTCCTGTCCACCGTGATCAAGCACCTTGACGTACTGGCGTACATGCGGGTCATATACCTTGTGAATAAATTGGGACATCTGTTCTTCCGACAAACGCATATTGGCATTAACATACTCTGTGGCTAACCGCTGAGCCATAAAAATCTCCTCAATTCTTATTGTTTCGCTTTATCAACATTATACACCACGATCCAAAGCCTTTGCTCAGCAACCAAAACGTGAATTTCTGCCATTTTCCAGAAAAAACAGGATTAAGCCGTTTTTAACCATAGCATTCCCGCTACATGCTCACTTTCCTACCTAGACCGCTCTAAATCTC
The DNA here is from genome assembly GCF_000374825.1 of Paenibacillus sanguinis 2301083 = DSM 16941. GTDB lineage: Bacteria > Bacillota > Bacilli > Paenibacillales > Paenibacillaceae > Fontibacillus > Fontibacillus sanguinis. The sequence continues at coordinate 204,104 of NZ_KB895382.1, read as the reverse complement.
TTTGCTATCCATCGGTTTCCACTGAATTCCGCACAGGGTCTTCGGAGACATCCGTTCCCTCTTCTCTGCCGGATTCCTCCGCCTTGACATGCTGGCTAATCAGGGCCCATAGCTCATCCTTGCCAGTGCCTTCCTCCGAGGAGAAAAGTACGATCGGATCGCCGGCCCGAAGCGCCAAGCCTTCACGTACAATCTTCATATGCTTCTGCCAGCGCGACTTTGGAATCTTGTCCGCCTTGGTTGCCACGACACACACCGGAAGATCAAACGCCTTCAGCCAGTCGTACATCAACTCATCATCCTTGGTCGGCGGATGCCGGAGGTCAATGATTTGCAGCACCAGCCGGAGCGTCTCGCGCTCCTGCAGGTATTGCTCAATCATCTTCCCCCATTGCTCTCGCTGGGTCTTGGAGACCTTCGCATAACCATATCCAGGAACATCCACGAAGTACAGTTCCTCATTGATTCGGTAATAATTGAGATGCTGGGTCTTGCCGGGGGTAGAGCTTGTTCTGGCCAGATTTTTACGCTGGATCATCCGGTTAATCAGCGATGACTTGCCCACATTGGAGCGACCAGCCAACGCAATCTCCGGCAAGCCGTCCTCAGGATATTGCTTGGGACCCACAGCACTGATTACAAACTCGGCATTTGTTACTTTCATCGATTCAATCCTCTCTGCTTGCGTGCAAACAGCCTCTAACCTTGTGCGTCAATGCAACTTGGGCTGTTCAACTAACGCATGTTCCAACACCTGATCCATGTGGGACACAGGTATGAACACCATATCTTCTTTCACGCTCTCCGGAATGTCTCCCAGATCCCGTTCGTTATCCTTCGGCAGCAGCACCTTGCGATATCCCGCACGATGAGCAGCCAGGGATTTCTCTTTAAGCCCACCGATGGGCAATACTCGGCCCCGTAGCGTAATCTCTCCGGTCATCGCAACCTCCTTGGAGACATGCCGATGAGTAAGCGCAGAGATCAGAGCCGTAGCAATCGTAATCCCTGCGGATGGACCATCCTTCGGAATGGCCCCCTCGGGGATATGGATATGCACATCGTTCTTCTCATGGAAGTCTGACGCAATGCCAAGCTCTCCTGCCTTAGAGCGGGTATAACTGAATGCCGCCTGCGCTGACTCCTTCATAACGTCACCCAGCTTGCCAGTCAAGGTTAGCTTGCCTGTTCCGGGAACAACCGTTACCTCGATGACCAGCGTCTCTCCCCCCACTTCGGTCCAGGCAAGTCCGGTCACCGTACCGATCTGGTCTTCCATTTCGGCCATGCCATAACGGAATTTGCCAGTTCCCAAGTAATCCTTGACATCATCAGGTGCGATCGCAATTTGTTCTGTTTCCTGCGTCGACACAATCTGCTTGGCCGCCTTACGGCAAAGGGCTGCCACCTGCTGCTCCAGATTACGCACGCCTGATTCCCTTGTATACTCGCGAATCACCTTTAATAAGACATCTTGACCAATCTCAAGCTGATCAGGCTCCAGGCCATGCTCTTTCTTCTGCTTGGGCAACAGATAGCGGCCTGCGATTTCCAGCTTCTCAAGCTCCGTATAGCCGGGGATGAATAGCATTTCCATCCGGTCTAGCAATGGGCGGGGAATATTATGCACGGCATTGGCCGTGGTGACAAACATGACGTTGGATAAGTCAAATGGCACTTCAACGAAGTGGTCACTGAACGTATTGTTTTGTTCCGGGTCTAGCACCTCAAGCAATGCCGATGAAGGATCGCCACGGAAATCAGAGGCCATCTTATCAATTTCGTCTAACAGAAATACCGGATTCAAAGTCCCTGCTGCCTTCATCCCTTGAATAATTCGTCCTGGCATGGCGCCCACGTAAGTGCGGCGATGGCCGCGAATTTCGGCCTCATCACGTACTCCGCCTAACGAAATACGCACGAACTCACGACCAAGCGAGCGAGCAATGGAGCGGGCTAACGAGGTTTTACCAACTCCCGGAGGGCCCACCAGACAAAGAATTGGCCCTTTCAGTTTCTTGACCAGCTTCTGTACAGCCAGGTATTCCAGGACGCGTTCTTTCGGCTTCTCCAGTCCATAATGATCTTCATTAAGTACCTGCTCCGCCTTGGCTAGATCCAAGTCATCCTCTGTCCGCTCACTCCATGGCAAGCTGAGCAGCCAATCTACGTAATTGCGGATGACGCCCCCTTCAGCAGAGCTGGCCGGCATTTTTTCCAGACGATCAATCTCCTTATCGACCTTCTCCCGTACCTTATCCGGAAGCTCCTTTTCCTGCAATTGCGCGCGAAGCTCTTCCGCCTCTCCGGCCCGTCCTTCCTTCTCGCCAAGCTCCTTCTGAATCGCCTTCATCTGTTCGCGCAAATAATATTCCTTTTGGGTTTTCTCCATCTGCTTCTTGACGCGTTGATTAATTTTGCGTTCCAGTTCAAGCACTTCACGTTCGTTATTCAGAATGTCGAGCAGCTTCTCTAGCCGCTTGCGGACATCGACGGTCTCCAGAATTTCCTGCTTATCCTTGATCTTGAGGGAAAGATGGCTGGTAATAACGTCGGCAAGACGCCCCGCCTCCTCAATATCGGACACGGCGGCCAACGTCTCAGGCGTGACCTTCTTGGACAGGTTAATATAATGTTCAAACTGGGTTAGCACCGTGCGCATCAGCGCTTCAACCTCCGGATCATCATTCTCTTCTTCCGGACGCTCTTTGGCCATAACCTCGTAATATTCCTCATTATCCAAATACTCCATGATTTCAGCGCGTTCCATGCCTTCAACCAGCACACGGATAGTACCGTTAGGCAGCTTAAGCATTTGCCGCACCTTCGCAACCGTTCCGATGCGGAATATATCTTCCTGGCTTGGTTCTTCTATGTTCACTTCAGATTGAGAACAGAGGAGAATCAGATTATCTTCGACCATGGCCTTTTCCAAAGCCTTTACGGATTTTTCCCGTCCTACATCCAAGTGCAGCACCATGCTCGGATAGACGAGAAGGCCCCGCAGTGGCAACAGCGGAAAGCGCCGGCCCTTCGACTTATAGGGTCCCACCACTTATGCACCTCCCAAACGTTCTCAGTAGATATCATTGCTATTTTAGCAAATGTTCTATAAAAACACCAACGGGGAGCGGCTGCCAATGCAGCAATCGCTCCCCGTCAACTCAACCCCATGTAGCTTATGATTCATCGCGCCGTGCTAAATGACTCCACCCTGCGAAGGCGACTCCGCATGCAGGAAGGACGCCGGAGTCGATGCCGGGGCAAAATGCTCCCCACCCATGGACACCTCCAGGCTCTTCTCTACCTCAGGGCCAAATACATGCTGGAACACTTCCGCCAGCGTTTCAACCGGAATGACTCGCAAGCCTTCAAGACCTTCGAACAAGGACTGCCAGTTGTCCTTGGGGATCAGTACGGTCAAGGCTCCCGCTTGCAGCGCCGCCTCTACCTTGGATACGACACCGCCGACCGGCTTGACCTTGCCATGAATGCCGAGTTCTCCCGTCATGGCAATCTGATGATTCACCGGTACTTGCTTGATTGCCGAGGCTACTGCTGTAGCGATCGCCAGTCCAGCCGAAGGACCATCAATCGGAGTTCCCCCCGGGAAGTTGATATGCAAATCATAATTCGACGGGTTCAGACCAATGCGCTGCAATACCGTCAGCACATTCTCCACCGAGCCCTTGGCCATACTTTTGCGCCGCAGCGTCCGGCTGCCTCCACCGATTTCCTCTTCATCCACAACGCCTGTAATATGATAAACCCCCTTACCTTTATCCACAGGCACCGCTGTAGCCTCAATCTCCAGCAAGGTTCCCATGTTCGCACCGTATACCGCCAGCCCGTTTACCACACCCACGGCTGGACCGGCAGGGATTTTGCGGTCCGGTCGAGGAGCCAGCTGACTGCTCGTAGCCACCCATTCCAGATCTGAGGACAGCAGGTGATCCCGTGACTCCGTCAAGGCCAGTCCAGCCGCCAACTGCACCATGTTAACGGCCTCCCTGCCATTCGTAGCATATTTCTTAATGACCTCCACTGCCTCCGGACAAGGTTGAAAGCCAATTCGTCCAACGGCATCTTCGGCAATTTGGGCGATCTCTTCAGGCAGCAAGGGCCGGAAGTAAATTTCCATACAGCGAGAGCGAAGAGCCGCAGGAATCTCCTGTGGAGAGCGTGTTGTTGCGCCGACCAGACGAAAATCCGCGGGCAAGCCATTTTGGAAAATATCGTGAATATAGGCAGGTGTGCCTGTATCCTCCGAATTGTAATAGGCGCTCTCCAAATAGACCTTGCGATCCTCCAGTACTTTCAGCAGCTTATTCATCTGGATCGTATGCAGCTCGCCTATCTCATCAATAAACAAAATGCCGCCATGCGCCTTGGTGACCGCTCCCGGTTTAGGCTGCGGGACACCGGCAATCCCCATAGCACCCGCACCTTGATAGATAGGATCGTGCACCGAGCCAATTAATGGATCGGCAATCCCCCGTTCATCAAACCGGGCAATCGTTGCATCTATTTCTGTAAACTTGGCGTTCGACTTGAACGGAGACACTGGATTCTTCTTCGCTTCCTCCATCACCACGCGAGCAGCGGCTGTCTTTCCCACGCCAGGCGGTCCATAGATAATCACATGCTGAGGATTGGCGCTGCACAATGCCGCCTTCAAAGCCCGCAATCCATCCTTCTGCCCAACGATATCATCCATCGTAGCCGGGCGTGTACGTTCGGCGAGCGGTTTGGTCAGCGATACTGCGCGCAGCTTGCGCAGCTTCTCCATTTCTTTACGCGACTCCCGGTCGATCGCCACGCGATTTCCTTTCTGGCTGCGCAATTGATTCCAGAAATACATCCCAATGACAATCGCAAAAAACATCTGAACTGCGATCAAAATGACATTTAGCTCCATATTCGTTAGGCCTCCCACACTTTGACTGTTACTTGGTAGTATAGCCTTTTCCCTCCATCATCAAACAAAATGCAAAAAAACCTTCTGTAGTCTTTCTCAAGGCTACAGAAGGTTAGTATGGATGATTACGGATTGGCGTGGGGACGATGTTCCTTGCGTCCAGGTATTTCTCCCGTCGCCTCGAAAACCTCCACGATATTGTCAATTTCCTTCTTTAATTCATTTAATAGCTCCGCTTCAGGCACCTTTCGGATCATCTGGCCATAGCGGAACAGCAAGCCTTCGCCGCGAGCACCAGCAATTCCGATGTCAGCTTCACGAGCTTCGCCCGGACCGTTAACGGCACATCCCAGAACAGACACCTTAATCGGCACCTTCAGGTTAGCGATGTAATCCTCAACCTCATTGGCAATAGAGAACAGGTCAATATCCAGTCGCCCACAGGTCGGGCAAGATACTAAGGTTGCTGCGTTCGTAATAAGCCCAAAGGTCTTGAGCAGCTCACGAGCAACCTTTACTTCCTCGACAGGGTCGGCACTCAAGGATATGCGCAGCGTCGAGCCAATACCTTGAGATAGCAATGCACCGATACCCGCTGCGCTCTTCACTGTCCCCGAGAACAGAGTCCCGGCCTCCGTGATGCCCAGATGCAATGGATAAGGAATAACCTCTGCCGCCTTGGAATAAGCTGCGATCGCCATTGGCACATCAGAAGCCTTCAAGGATACAATAATATCGTGAAAATCCAGCTCCTCCAGTATTCCAATATGGAACAAGGCACTTTCCACCATAGCTTCCGGGGTGGGATAACCGTATTTCTCCAGCAAGTGATTCTCAAGGGAGCCGGCATTTACACCGATACGGATCGGAATCCCCCGCTCCTTACAGGCTTTCACTACAGCCTCAACCTTCTCACGGCGTCCGATATTTCCCGGATTAATCCGTACCTTATCGATACCGTTCTCGATAGCTAACAAAGCCAGCTTATAGTTAAAGTGAATATCGGCAACAAGGGGGATATGAATTTGTTTCTTGATTTCCTTGATCGCCGCAGCTGCTTCTTCATTGTTCACCGTCACGCGTACCAGTTGGCAGCCGGCCTCCTCCAACCGGAGGATTTCTGCGACCGTAGCAGCCACATCGGCCGTCTTTGTCGTACACATACTCTGGATGATCACTTCGTTGCTGCCGCCGATCGTCAAATTACCAATCTTGACGGGCCGCGTATCTTGTCTCAAGTATGTCATTCTTCAGTCTCTCCCATAACGACCAAACTCCACCCCTGCGAAGAGCCTTGGCAGGCAGATCAAGCGCAAAGGTGGAGACCCCGGTCTTTATTTTACGCGATAGCTTACGCGCTTTCTTCTTGTTTTTTGTTCTTCTTGGTTGTGGCGCTTAATTCAGGCACCGCCTTCTCCTGAACTACTTGCTCAGTAATCACACAGTCCGTCACATCGTTGCGGGATGGTACTTCATACATCACATCCAGCATAATGCCTTCAATGATGGCACGAAGTCCCCGTGCCCCCGTATTGCGCTTGATCGCCTCTTGAGCGATCGCCTCAAGCGCCTTCGGTTCAAATTGCAGACTGACGTTATCCAGTTCAAGGAGCTTCTGATATTGCTTGACAAGCGCGTTCTTCGGCTCGGATAGAATACGAACCAAAGTCTTCTCATCGAGCGGCTCCAAGGTCGAAATAACTGGCAGACGACCTACAAATTCAGGAATCAAGCCGAATTTGAGTAGATCCTCTGGCAACACCATGGACAGGTATTCGCCCGGTTTAAGCTCTTTTTGTCCATCGCTGACCGCATTAAAGCCAATGACTTTCTTGCCGATCCGGCGTTTGATCATTTGCTCAAGGCCATCAAAGGCACCGCCGCAAATGAACAAGATGTTGGTCGTATCGATCTGGATAAATTCCTGATGTGGATGCTTGCGTCCACCTTGGGGCGGCACCGAAGCAACCGTACCCTCCAGGATTTTCAGCAAAGCCTGCTGAACCCCTTCTCCGGATACATCACGAGTAATTGAAGGATTCTCCGACTTGCGCGCAACCTTATCGATTTCATCGATATAAATAATGCCGCGTTCCGCCTTCTCTACATCATAATCGGCGGCTTGAATCAGCTTCAACAAAATATTCTCTACGTCCTCACCAACATAACCAGCCTCCGTCAAGGAGGTAGCATCAGCGATAGCGAACGGCACATTCAAAATTTTGGCCATCGTTTGGGCCAACAACGTCTTACCGGAGCCTGTTGGTCCAAGCAACAGGATGTTACTCTTCTGTAACTCCACATCCTCGATCTTGCTTTGTGTGTTTACCCGTTTGTAATGGTTATACACCGCAACGGACAACGATTTCTTAGCTTGTTCCTGACCGATGACATACTGATCCAGAATATCGCGAATTTCCTTTGGTTTCGGAATTTCCTTAAGGTCCAGCTCCTCCTCATGACCAAGCTCTTCCTCTACAATTTCGGTACACAACTCGATGCATTCATCACATATATAAACGCCCGGTCCTGCTACAAGCTTACGAACCTGCTCCTGCGATTTGCCGCAGAATGAGCATTTGAGTTGACCTTTTTCGTCGTTAAACTTAAACATGTAAACACCCCTTTACAAATTAGTGGGCTTGTTGATGACCCGGTCGATAATCCCGTAAGCAGCAGCATCCTCCGCACTCATGAAGAAGTCGCGGTCTGTGTCGCGCTCGATCTTTTCAAGGGGTTGACCCGTACGATCCACATAGATTTGGTTTAATTTCTGCTTGGTCTTAATAATCCAGTCGGCATGGATTTTGATATCCGCAGCCTGACCACGCACCCCACCAAGCGGTTGATGGATCATAACTTCACTGTTAGGAAGCGCAAAACGTTTTCCTGGAGCCCCCGCTGTTAACAGCAAAGATCCCATACTTGCCGCCATTCCCACACAAATGGTGGACACATCGGGCTTAATGAATTGCATTGTATCATATATACCCATCCCCGCAGTCACGGAACCACCCGGAGAATTGATGTACAGGTGAATATCTTTTTCAGGGTCCTCAGCCGCCAAAAACAACAGTTGAGCAATCACGAGATTGGCAACTTCATCATCAATTGCGTTACTGAGAAAAATAATGCGATCTTTAAGGAGTCTCGAATAGATGTCGTAAGAACGCTCTCCACGACTCGTCTGTTCTACGACCATAGGCACCAGACTCATGTGACCAACCTCTTTTCCTTTTCAGTTTCCCTTGCGCTTACAGAAACATTCTACCATGTTCAAAGCGTCATGTCATTTTTCACACCATACAGTTTATGTTGGCCTCCACATATTATATAACCGGAAGCCTGGACCCACTAAATGGAAATATATGTATCGCAAAACGATGAAAAATTAAGGCACGCATTTGAGTATACGTGCCCTAACTGTAATCATGTATTCAGGCGAAGCTTCCGCTGGAAGAATAATGAACTACTATTCTTCATCTTTGGCTGCTTCTGCTTCTTTTTTGTCAGCATCTGCCGCCTTGGCCGTTTTCTTCGTCGTCTTCTTGGCTGCCGGTTTTGCTTCTTTTTCTGTTTTGTCTGCTTTTGCTTCCTTGTCTGCTTTTGCCTTTGGCGCTTCCGCTTTTTCAGCAGGAACTTCCTTACAGTTCTCCAGCAAGAAATCGATCGTTTTGCGGATCAGAATTTCTTCTTTCAACCCGGCAAGCGAACCATTGGCTGCAAGAATGTTGCGAATTTCTTCTGGGGAACGTTTGTAAGCTTCCGCCATATTGTTAAGTTCTTTGTTGACCTCATCTTCAGTAACTTCAAACTTCTCTTCTTTGGCGATTTGCTCCAATGCCAGGTTATTACGAACACGCTTCTCAGCGTCACCTTGCATTTGCGCTCTGAGATCGTCCAATGTTTGACCGGAAAAGCCCAGGAACATGTCCATATCCATTCCTTGGGAACGAAGACGGTTGTCGAAATCGCGGACCATATTGTCCACTTCGCCTCTGATCATGGCTTCAGGAATTTCGACTTCTACGCTTTCGCCAATCTTGTCCACCAGGGCGGATTCACGAGCTGCTTTGCCTTCTTGCTCTTTACGTTTGGCCAGTTGGCTCTTCAAATCTTCCTTGAACTCAGCAAGAGTATCAAATTCGCTAACGTCTTTGGCGAACTCATCGTCCAGTTCAGGCAGCTGTTTGCGTTTGATTTCATGCACTTTCACTTTGAAGACCGCTTCTTTGCTGGCTAATTCTTTGGCATGGTAGGTTTCCGGGAAGGTTACTGTTAAATCCTTAAAGTCGCCAGTAGCCAATCCAACCACTTGTTCTTCAAAGCCAGGAATAAAGGTATTGCTTCCCAGTTCCAGAGAATGACGCTCCGCTTTGCCGCCCTCGAAAGGAACACCATCGACGTAACCGTCAAAGTCGATAACAACGATATCGCCGTTTTGAGCAGGCTCCTCATCGATAACAATAAGTTCAGCATGGCGTTGTTGCAAGCGTTCCAGCTCTTCAGCAAGCTCTTCTTCACTCACTTCAACGTTAACAGCCGGTACTTCTACGCCTTTATATTCGCCAAGCTTCACTTCAGGTTTTACAGTAATTTTAGCTTTGAATTTGAATGCTTGTCCTTTAGCAAATTGCTCTACGTCTACTTCAGGACGATCCACAGGGAAGATGTCAGTTTGATCGATCGCAGCACTGTAAGCCTCCGGCAACAAAATGTCGATCGCATCTTGATACAAGCTTTCCACACCGTAACGAGCTTCAAAGATGGACCGAGGCACTTTACCTTTACGGAATCCAGGTACGATTGCTTTTTTTACTACTTTTTGAAAAGCTTTATCCAGTGCTGCGGATACACGTTCCGCATCCACTTCAACCTCAAGAACGCCGAGGTTCTTCTCTATTTTTTCCCAAGTTGCTTTCATTTTATGCCTTCCCCTCCAAATTTCACATATACTTTAAATACTGAGCCCGAATCGCGAATAAAGCAGCTATCAGGAATCAGTATAGCTGTCTCTATGAGCACGTTCAGAATAACCACTATATTATAAACAACAATAGATTTTTTTACAAGAGCAGGCTCAAATACGGGCTATTAATTACGTATTTGGCTTGTTGACATAAATTTGCCAAATGTTCGGCACACCTGCTCGTAACGGAGCCTCAATTCATCGGTAATACCATAAAGCGAGCGGATTTCTTCCTCCGTCTTTCCTCCTGGCAGGCTGTCCGCCACCATTTGATGCAGGGCAGCAGCCCAAACGTCAAGCACCGCATCCTCATCGCCAAGCAATGAGCGATAATCTGCCGTGCCGTAGAGTGCCATGACCAATTGCAGCCATAATTCCTGCGCGAAATAAAACAAGGTTGGATCATGCACTTGCGTCTGCTGTGCCACACGCTCCTGAACAGCTTGTACCGCCGCAGGAAAGTCCTCAGGCTTGAGCGGTACCGTCTCGACCTCCACCTCGACCCATTCACCACCGCGAAAAAACGACACCGTTCCCGTATATCCCCGGCGGCACAGCGTCTGGAGCACTCGATATTGCAGCATCGGATGGAGTTCCGTCTCGCTTAACCAGTTGGTCAACGCTTCGTCAACTTCCCCCTGATTCACATAGGCCAGTTGATCGAGAGCAAGCAGGGTTTGCTCCGAGAAGGGCCGACCCATGGCAGCTTGCAGCAATTTGTCCATATAAGCAGGATCCTCAGCCAGCTTCGCCTCCACATGTCGGCGAGCCAGTGATTCCTCGGTCTCTTCATCCTCTTCGTCAGCCACGGCTCCATAGGCACCATCTTTCAAGGCAGGGAACGCATCGATAAGCCAATCGAGCAAGGCTTGCCATTCCTCATAGTGGCGCGGATCTTCACCCTGACATTGCAGCAGGAATTGCAACAATTCCACCGCTTCTCCGTATCGCTCCGTTTCCAACATGCGAGTCAATTCAATTTGATAATAATCCAACGTCTTCGGGAACAAAACGACGTTATCCTTCTCCTCGGGTCGTAATCCGCTGATAAGGGCACCTCCTATCTCCGTATTTCAGTTAATTGAGATTATAGCACAGTCTTGGAGGAAGACAAAAAAGCAGTGGTCACCAACAAATCACATATTTTACCTTGCTTCTTTCCTGCTCCTATGATAATATATTTTTTGCTTGCATTTTCATATCGAGATGTCCCAGTAGCTCAGCTGGATAGAGCAACGGCCTTCTAAGCCGTCGGTCGGGGGTTCGAATCCCTCCTGGGACGTATATGATAAAGGCTCCTTTTAGGGAGCCTTTTGTCGTCCCAACGGGATGAGAACCCCATAAGGGGTTCGTCGTAGTAAGACAGTCTATACCTTGGCAGACTGGCGAACGGAGTCTCGCGCCGGAGCGCGAGTAGCCGCCACCTTAACCGATTACAACTAGCATTAAAACTATTTGACCTACTTCGAGAGTAGTCGTCAGGAACCAAATCTATAGACAGGGACTCTTTTCCTGATCCGTCTATCCCATCTATTAGATGAAGCAATTATTTCTGTATGATGTCATCCGAAATTCTGAAACCCTTTCTCAGGCCAACAGGCTCCACTATTATTTCAAGCCCCCATTATAGAAATGAAGCGAAATACAGATATTCTAAAATAACTCTTCCTGCACATTATCACGAGTTGCTGGTATTATTAGAGTGAATGCAGTTCAAATCAAAAAGGAGCTGGAAAATGGACGCGAGCAATAACAAAGGAATCTTTCATGCCAACGGTGCTGATATTTATTTTGAAGCTCAAGGCGAAGGGGAAAACTTACTTTTCATCCATGCAGGTATCACAGATCGTCGTATGTGGGATAGAGAATTTAAGAATATGTCTAATTATTACAGAACAATCAGAATGGACCTGCCCGGTTATGGCTTAAGTGATTTTACAGGTGGAGAGTATTCCTACAACGAAATATTAAAAGAATTACTTCACTATTTAAAAGCTGAAAACACCTATATTGTAGCCGCATCCTTTGGGGGGAAAATTGCACTTGACTTTGTATTGTCTAATCAGGACATCTGTCAGGGCATTGTATTGATGGCACCTGCAGTCAGCGGTTGGCATGATTCTCAATTTCTGCTTGCTTATTATGATGAAGAAGATAAACTGTTGCAGTCGAAAGATTTTGAGAAAATTGCAGCATTGAATTTCAATACCTGGATTTTGCGAGACAGACCTGTGGATGCTGTACGACAAGATATCAAAGACTTAGTAGTAGATATGCAAATGAAAGCATTAATGAAAGAAGAACCGGATACCAAAAGTATAGAAATTGAAGAAGAGGATAATGTCTTAAAATTGAGAAATATTAAAATACCGATTCTGATAGTGATTGGCGACCACGATGTGGAGGATTTTCAGAATATTGCAAACCTTATCCATAAAGAAATAAATTCATCTAAAAAGATCATAATGGAAAATGCATCACATCTTGCAAATTTGGAATACCCTGAAGTGTTTGAATCCATTGTATTAGAATTTTTCAGCTCTCTTACCGCTCCCCATCTAGCCTAATTCCATCGGTTCCTTCATTAACTAACAAGTCAGACCTGACTAATGCGTCAGACTCGCCATAGCAGATTGAATTATTCCGCAGGAGCGTTCAAATAATAGCTGTTCCTCCGGAGATAATTGCAGCTCCAGCACTTCTTCAATGCCGCCCTCTCCAATAATCGCCGGCACTCCTACACACACGCCGGACTGACCATATTCACCTTCCAGAACCGCCGATACGGCAATGATCTTATGATCATCATTAAGGATGGAACGTACAATGTACGCCAAGGCATTCCCGATACCAAATTGTGTATTGCCCTTGCGCGTGAAAATTTCCCAGCCTGCATCTCTTGTCTTGCGAGCGATATCGTTCAGGTTTACGTGAGCGAACCGCTCCTTATGCTGCTCAAGGATATGCAGTAGCGGCTTGCCGCCAATCGTAACATGAGACCAGGCAACAAACTGTGAATCTCCATGCTCCCCCATCGCGTACCCGTTCACACTGCGCGGGTCAATTTCAAAAACCTCGGACAACAGCGTCTTTAAGCGAGCAGAATCAATAGAGGTCCCTGTTCCGATTACGCGATTGCGCGGAAAACCTGACACATCACGTACAATATGTGTTACGATATCCACGGGATTGGCTGCAACCACGAAAACTCCCTGAAAGCCGCCCTCTACGATGCGTTGTACGATATCACGCGTGATCTTCTCCGCATCCTCCAGCACATCCAGTCTGGTTTGCCCCGGCTTTGGATTAGCCCCAGCCGTCAGCACTACCACATCGACGTCACTGCAATCCTCCATCCGTCCAGCCGAAACCTTGGTACGGGTCGAGGTAAAATCCATACAATGTGAAAGATCCAGTGCATTAGCCACCGCCCGCTCATAGGTTCGGTCAATCATCATGATCTCGTCGCTGATCGATTGATTAATCATGGAGTAAGCGCAGGCGGTCCCTACCAAACCAGAACCAACGATGCTTACCTTCCTTGCTTTTATAGCCATACGTCCGCCTCCTCCCATCCTGTTGGATGGCTCTATTATGTATTGATTATAACTGAAAAATAAATCCGTGTCATATTAACTGACATTTCACATAAACCAGGCTATTCTTCTGCAAAAATACCAAAAAGACTGCCATGGGCCAATCACCCCCGGCAGTCTTTTGCGAGAACAAATCTACTAGTTCTTCATTCGAGGGTCCAGTGCGTCGCGCAAGCCATCCCCCATCAGATTAAAAGCCAGTACAGTCAGCATAATCGATACCCCTGGAAAGACAACTGTCCACGGAGCCGTAGCGATAAATTGCCGCGAATCCGACAGCATCTTGCCCCATTCAGGGGCAGGCGGCTGCGCACCCAGTCCCAGAAATCCCAATGCGGCCGCTTCAATAATTGCCGTAGCAATCCCCAGCGTCCCTTGCACAATAATTGGCGTTAGGCTATTCGGCAATATATGCCAGAGTAGAATGCCACTATCCTTCATACCGATGGAGCGCGCTGCCGTAATATACTCCTCGTTCTTCAAGCCAAGCACCTTGGCCCTCACCAGTCGACCATAGGTCGGAATGTTGACAATGGCGATAGCTAACAAGGCATTTTGCAAGGAGGGTCCTAAAATGGCAACAATGGCAATCGCCAGCAAGATGCTTGGGAAAGCCAACAAAATATCAAACATTCGGGAGATGATCATATCCACCCATTTACCATAGAAGCCCGCTAAAATGCCGAATAGCGTCCCCAAAATAATGGAGCCTACCACCGAGAACGTACCCACCCACAATGAAATACGTGCCCCATAGAGCACCCGGCTGAATAAATCTCGACCCAAATCGTCCGTGCCAAACCAATGTGCGGAAGACGGTGGCTTCAGCCGGTCAGCCAGTTGCTGGGCTTTATAGTCATAAGGAGCAATAACCGGAGCCAGCAAAGCGATCAAGACAAACAACACAATCATGATCATGCCGGCCATAGCAATTTTATTCCTGCGAAAAGCTTTCCACGCATCGCGCCAAGGTCCGGAAACCTTCTCGACCTGTATTACGGGTACATTGTTTGTGCTCGTCGTAGCCTGTGCCATGGTTCCCCTCCTTTACCGGTAGCGAATACGCGGATCCACTGCTGCATACAGCAAATCCACAATCAGATTAATGAATACGAACAGGAAAGCAATAATCAAAATTCCGGATTGAATGACAGGATAATCTCGAGAGCTGATGGCTTCGTAAATATATCTTCCGACACCAGGCCAAGCGAATATCGTTTCTGTCAGCACCGCACCGCCAAGCAAAGCCCCCGTTTGCAACCCAATCACCGTCAGCACCGGAATAAATGCATTCTTGAGCGCATGCTTGTAGACGACGATGAATTGGGATAACCCCTTCGCTTTGGCAGTCCGAACGAAATCAGAACTCATGACCTCAAGCATACTGGAACGGGTCATGCGGGCGATTACCGCCATAGGAATGGTGCCAAGCGCTATGCTCGGTAAGATCAGGTGGCGGATGACCGTCCATAATTGATCCCAGCGGCCCGCGATCAAACTATCAACAAGATACAGATTGGTCACGACCTCCACCGGATCTCGCTGGTTCATCCGGCCAATGGAAGGAAGCCAGTGGAGCTTCAGAGAGAAGATCCACTGTTCTATCAGGCCTAACCAGAATATTGGCATGGATACGCCAATCAAGGCTATCAGCATAGAGATGTAATCAAACCATGAGTTTTGTTTCCATGCACTGATAATGCCTGCATTTACTCCAAAAAAGATAGCAAAGGCCATCGCTGCAATCGTAAGTTCTGCGGTTGCCGCTAAATAAGGCGTAATCTCTTGTGCAATGGGCACTCTTGTACGGATCGATTGTCCCAGATCCCCTTTCAGCAAATCCCCCATATACGTGAAGTATTGCTGATACCACGGGTTATTCAAGCCCAGTTGCTCACGGAGTGCCTCCTTAGACTGCTCCGTGGCCTTCTGGCCCAAAATCGTCTCGGCCGGGTCACCGGGAATCGCATGAATAATGGAGAATACAATAATTGTCATGCCAATCAGCACTGGGATCATGATGAATAATCGTTTTAAAATATAAGCTTTCAAGTTGAGGCTCACCTGCCAGAGGCGTAAAGAGACCGCCTGTTATTCAAAATAGATGTTGCTGTAATACTCCGTGCCTGTTGGCGCTGGAACGTACCCTTTCAGATTGGCCTTAGCAGCCAACAGTGGTGTTGTATGCACGAGTGGAATCCAGGGTGCATCCGCCTTAATGATCTCCTGGGCTTGCTTGTAAAGCTCTTCCCGCTTGGATTGCTCGGTCTCGGTCTGTGCGGCAACGAGCAGCTCATGCAGCTCATCATTGGCATAATAGCTGTAGTTATTGGACGGAATCGCATCTTTGTCCAGCAGCGTGTACAAGAAGTTGTCCGGGTCCCCGTTGTCACCGGTCCAGCCAAGCATGAACAAGTCATCCTTCTCCCCGGCTTGCGCATCATCCAGATAGGTCGCCCATTCCGGAGATTCGATGTTCACTTTTACGCCAATCTTCTCAAAATCAGCCTGGATGACTTCAGCAACCTTTTTACCATCCGGCATATAAGGACGAGGTACCGGCATTGCGTAGAAAGTGTACTCGCCTGGCAACCCGTCGGCATAACCCGCATCTGCTAACAAAGCCTTGGCTTTGTCCAAATCATATTCGTAATCGGTAATACTATCGTTGTAGCCCCAGAGGGACGGAGGCATAGGATTCTTGGCTGGCTCCGCTTGACCTGCAAAGAAAGCATCAATAATAGCTTGTTTATTTACGGCATGGCTCAATGCGATTCTGACCTTCACATCGTTAAAGGGTTCTTTCTTCAGGTTGAAACCAACATAACCTACGTTGTTGGAAGGACGTTCAATCTTCTGCAGTTCCGGATTAGCCTCCAGCGTGGCCAGATCATCCGGACTCAAGTCTTCCATCAAATCGATCTCTCCGCTTTGCAAAGCATTGAAGCGGGCAGAATTGTCCGGAATAGAACGAACAATAACTCTGTTCAGCTTGGGAAGCCCCTCCTTCCAGTAGTCGGCATTCTTCTCAAGAGTGATAGAGTCGTTGCGCTTCCACTCCTTGAACACGAACGGTCCGGTTCCTACAGGCTCATTCTTGAAGTTCTCCTTCTTCTCTTGAATTGCCGTTGGACTGGCAATACCAAAGGAAGTCATAGCCAAATTTTGCAGGAATGGCGCTTGCGGCTGATGGAGCGTAATTTCTACCGTGTTGGCATCCGTAGCCTTGACCTCTTTGATGACGCGTTTGCCATCCGGGCCAAACATTGAATCATAGTAATCGAAAGAGTCCCCTTCAAACTTGTATTCACTGGCCGGGTCGGACCAACGAGTGAAATTGAACACCACCGCATCGGCGTTAAAGTCGGTTCCGTCATGGAACTTTACACCTTGGCGCAGGTTGAACGTATACGTCAAGCCATCCTCGGAGACTGTCCAATCTTCAGCAAGGGATCCTTGAACCTCGGTGGTTCCTTCTTTATATTCCACCAGGGAGTCATAGACTTGGTGCGCAATCTTGAGCGACTCCCCATCCGTGACGATCGCTGCATCCAGGGAAGCGGAATCCCCGCCTCGCCCAACAATCAACGTATCCTGAACGGATGTCGATGATGTATTCTCTTCCATGTTGGTCTCCGCGTTGGTACCAGCGGCACTGTTGTTACTGCCACTGCAACCTGCAAGGGCAACGGCTGCACCAAGCATCATAACTAAAACGATACTGCTCCATCTCTGTACTCTCATAATTATGGCTCCCTTCTGAATCACGATTATTTTTAGGTTGTTTATAAGCAGCCAGACCTGAGGCCCAGCTATAAACCATGGTTCATGCTCCTATTGTTATCAGGCTAAATGAGCTTTGCCAGCCACACGCATCTCCGTGAATAAATGGCAGGCTGTCAGATGTCCCTGGTCCGTCTCAGCTAACTCAGGACGATGCGTGTGACAGATGTCCAGCGCCTGGGGACATCGCGTGTGGAATGCGCAGCCAATGGGCGCGTTCGCCGGGCTTGGAACTTCACCTTGCAGAATAATGCGCTCCGGCTTGCGATCGGGATCCGGCTCCGGCACGGCAGATAGCAAAGCCTGAGTATATGGATGCTGTGGCTTGGCATACAATTTGTGCTTGTCGGCAATTTCCACAATCCGCCCCAGGTACATGACGGCGACCCGGTCACAGATATGCTTCACAACACTAAGATCATGAGCGATAAAGATATAGGTCAATCCGAACTCCTCCTGCAAATCCTGAAGCAGGTTAATGACTTGGGACTGAATGGACACATCCAGCGCCGAGACAGGCTCATCCGCCACAATCAGCTTCGGTTGCAGCGACAGGGCCCTGGCTATTCCTATCCGTTGCCGTTGTCCTCCCGAGAACTGGTGAGGATACCGTTGCAAATGGCTTTGGGTTAGCCCTACCACATCAATAAGCCGCTGGATTATCGCCTGACGTTCTTTGGCATTGCTCATTCCGTGCACAATCAGCGGCTCTTCCAATATCCGCTGAACAGTATGGCGCGGGTCCAGGGATGAGAACGGGTCCTGGAACACGATCTGCATGTCCTTGCGCGTGCGTCTCAGTTCTTCCGGGGAAAGTGCCGTAATCTCCTTCCCGTCGAAGATCACTGTTCCCTCGCTGGGCTCAATCAGTCGCAGGATAGAGCGGCCTGTCGTCGATTTGCCGCATCCACTCTCTCCCACCAGCCCAAAGGTTTCCCCTTTTTGTACGGTAAAGGAAATATCATCTACGGCTTTGACCAACTGCGGAGATTTCCCAAACCAACCTCCCCCAATCGGGTAGTACTTCTTCAGATGTTCGACTTGCAATAACGGTTCGCTCATATGACTTCCTCCAATGGCGTTTCATGAAGCCAGCACCGACAGCTGTGCGCCGTTTCGCATTCCCGCAATTCAGGAAGCTTCTCCAAGCATACGGGCATAACATGCTCACATCGCTCCGCAAAGCGGCAACCCGTCAGTTCCGTATTCAAAATCGGCACGTTGCCAGGGATAGAAAACAAACGTCTACGGTCTTCATCCATACGAGGTACGGATTTAATCAAGCCTTGCGTATAAGGGTGCAGTGGATTTTTGAAAATATCGTGCACGCCGCCTTCCTCCACCACTTTCCCTGCATACATCACCGCTACCCGGTGGCACATCTCCGCGACTACGCCAAGATCATGGGTAATCATCATGACAGCCGTGCCGTTCTCTTCGTTCAGACGGCGAATCAAATCAAGTATTTGCGCCTGAATGGTTACGTCCAGCGCAGTGGTGGGTTCGTCGGCAATCAACAATTCCGGGCTGCAGGAGATCGCCATCGCAATCATGACCCGCTGCCGCATACCGCCGGACAATTGATGCGGATATTCGTCAATCATTGCTTCCGGCCGCGCAATGCCAACCTTTTTCAGCATATCGATGGTATGGTCCCGCGCTTCCCTTTTGCTGAGCTGACGATGCAACCGGACCGATTCGCCAATTTGCTGACCCACGGTGAACAACGGGTTTAACGAAGTCATAGGCTCCTGAAAAATCATGGAAATGGAGTTCCCCCTGATGGAGCGCATTTCACGTTCCTTCATCACAACGATGTCCTGTCCTTTGAACAAGATAGAGCCTCCGGTAATTTTACCGGGCGGCTGGGGAATAAGTTTGAGTATGGACAGGGAGGTCACGCTTTTTCCACAACCGGATTCGCCCACCACACCGAGCACTTCCCCGGGATTGACATACAAATTAATCCCGTCCACCGCAGGAATTTCGCCCCGATCGGTAAAAAAGTGGGTGTGCAAATCCTCAATCTGCAAAATAGGTTGAATCATGTCACAGCCTCTTTTCCTCACAAAAATAAGTAGACAAAACATCCACTATACATGGACAAGCGTGCACCAATTCTTCTTCGCTGCAATACATTAAAGAAAAAAAGGTGGAATCATATCTGCAAGCATAAGTGGCTAAAGCTTCTCTTTATATGGCAAACTAAAACGTCTCTCCCATATGGACATTTGTGTATAATTGCTTCTTTGCTGTGTTTGGATAAAGGATCGGATTGAATCATTTCGCTGTTCGATGCTATGTCATGTGTCACATTAACTCTCAAATAAGTGACAAATAATCGAACTGAGGTCAATTTGTGTGTGAGGAATACTAACGCGAAGAATGCATTGGTTCATTTGTTAAGTTACTTTACATTATTTTTACGCTAGAGACAATACTATTTTTTCTATTTCTCTCCTTAATAAAAAAATTCACAATCTTCTTTTAAAAAAGTGTTCAAAAAGTCAGGATTAAAATTAAAAATTGAGATAATAGGTGGCATGAAGTACAATGCTAGTAAGCGCTTCAAAATTTTATAGGGAAGGTGATCGGTTTGAGTTTTACGTTGGAAATTGGAGCAACTGCGCCAGACTTTCTGCTGCCGGCTACGGATGGCCAAACTTATTCCTTACAGAGTTTTTCCAAATCCCCGGTGCTTGTCGTGTTCTTCACCTGCAACCATTGTCCTTATGTCGTTGGGTCAGATGAAGTAACAAGGCAGACAGCCGAGAAATTCAAAGAGCAAGGCGTCACGTTTGTTGGCATCAATGCCAATAGCGAGATCACGCATCCGGATGATTCTTTTGAGCATATGGTTAAACGAATGGAGGAGCAGCGTTTTCCATGGGTTTATTTGCGAGATCGGTCGCAAGAAGCGGCCAAAGCTTACGGAGCCCTGCGCACCCCTCATTTCTATGTATTTGATGCCGAACGCAAACTGGTATATACCGGCCGCGGGGTAGATAATCCTCGCGAGACTAGCAAGATGACGACAAATGATCTTGAGCGGGCCTTGTCCGAGCTGGTCTCAGGCAAGCCGATTTCCGTCTCCTTAACAAATCCGATTGGCTGCAATGTCAAATGGGAAGGCCAGGATGCCCACTGGATGCCGGCAGAGGCCTGCGACCTTGTATAAAAAAACTATATGGATTAAGGGCTGCTGACAAGTAAAATGTCTAAAAACAAGCGTATCGTTCTACATGGGCGACACGCTTGTTTTCATTTTATAGGGTAACCATAGTTTCCACATGCTTGTCCTTCCATTTTTGTAAGGTACAATTAAAACTCTCCACTATAACACCAGACTTATATATTTGGATATTATGATGTAATAGATTGGCGGTGAAAAATGAACACTTACAAGACAGCCGAAATAGCAAATAGCATTGGAATCCATCCCAATACCGTACGGCTTTATGAAGAACTTGAGCTAATTCCCAAACCGGAGCGTAAAGAAAATGGTTATCGTGTCTTTACAGATTTTCATATGGAGCAGATTAAATTTGCGAGACTCGCTCTAAAGGTTGAAGTCCTGCAAAATGGCCTGAGGAAGCAAGCGATTACTATTATTAAAACATCCGCACTTGGTAATTTTGGCAAGGCCATTTGCTTGACGAAATATTATCTGCAACAGATTAGAAAAGAGCAAAGAAATGCTGTAGAAGCCATAACGATTACTGAAAAACTGTTATTAGGCGACCGGCAGGAAGCAGGCACTACGTTTTTAACCAGAAAAGAAGCGGCCGATGATTTACAAATCTCAATAGATGCTTTGAGAAATTGGGAAATGAACGGATTACTTGCAATAAAGCGAAAACAAAATGGTTATCGCGTTTATGGCGACGAAGATATTCGACGGTTGAAAATCATACGCTCCTTGCGTTGTGCCAATTATTCGCTTTCAGCAATTTTGCGAATGCTGAATACCCTGTCTCGAAATCCCGAAGCAGACATTCGGCAAGTGATTGACACCCCAAAGGAAAATAATGATATTATTTCTGTGTGTGATCAGCTGCTAACATCATTGCACCAAGCGGAACAGAACGCAAAAATTATGCTTTCTCAGCTTGAGAAAATGAAAAAACAATTTCAGGAAAACCCTACACCTTAACACCAGACTTCATTCTGGTGTTATTTTTTTACACAAAGAAAAGGGAGGGATATAATCGCATGGAAACAACGATTGAAGTAAAAAACCTATGTAAGGCCTACGAGCATATCAAAGCAGCGGAGAATATCAATATCTCCGTTTGCCGTGGAGAAGTATTTGGCTTGCTGGGCGCAAATGGTGCGGGTAAAAGCACTACAATTGAATGTATTTTGGGAACAAAAAAGCAAGATAGCGGTACCATATCCATTTTGGGAATGAATCCGCAGAAAGAACGAAAAAAATTGTTTGAGAGAGTTGGCGTTCAATTTCAAGAAGCGAACTATCAGGACAAAATAAAGGTAGCTGAACTTTGTGAGGTCACGGCTTCGCTTTACAAAACTTCCCTGGATTATGGCACTCTTCTAAAACAATTTGGACTTTCTGACAAGTTGAAAGGCCTGGTCAGTGAGCTTTCGGGGGGTCAGAAGCAGCGCCTTTCTATCGTACTGTCACTCATTCCAAATCCCGAGGTCGTATTCTTGGACGAGCTAACCACCGGCTTGGATGCTAAAGCTCGACGGGAGGTGTGGAAAAGTCTTTCCAAATTAAAAGCGAAAGGAATTACGATTTTATTAACCTCTCATTTCATGGACGAGGTAGAAGCTCTTTGCGACAAAATCATGATTTTGAAAAAGGGAGAACCTATTTTTTATGGGACAACACAAGAAGCAATCGCTACCAGTCCTTATGAAAAATTTGAGGACGCATACCTTTGGTACACAGAAGAGGAGGTAGGATATGAAAGCGTTTAGAGCCTTGCTAATAACAGAAATCAGGTTATCCCTCCGTGGGATGGATATGTTCATTTTCGCTATCTGTATGCCTGTTGTTGTCGTTATTATCTTGGGAGCGGTGTTTGGAAGCAAGCCTGCTTTCGACGGTGCAGAATATACTTTTTTGGAACAATCTTTCGGTGCGGTATCAACCATTGCCATCTGTGCCGGAGGTGTGATGGGGCTTCCCTTGGTTATATCTGACTATCGAAGCAGAAAAATATTAAAGCGGTTCAAGGTCACACCTGCCAGCCCTGCTCTTATCTTGACGGTACAAGTGGTCATTTATGCACTTTATTCGATTCTGTCCCTTATCCTTGTCTATGCCACAGGGGCAATATTTTTTGGCTATCAGTTATCCGGTTCATGGCTTCAATTCTTGGGAGCATACTTACTGGTTATGCTGTCAATATTCAGCATTGGACTGCTGGTAGGAGGAATTGCGCCAAACCTTAAAATAGCAAGTGCCGTTGCCAGCCTGCTGTATTTTCCGATGCTTATTTTTTCGGGAGCTACTCTGCCTTACGAAATGATGCCCGTTGCACTGCAAAAAATCGCGGATCTATTGCCATTGACACAAGGGATAAAACTTCTCAAAGCTGCTTCGCTTGGTCTGCCAATAGATAGTGTATTAGTTCCCGTGGTTGTGATGATTGCAATTGCCTTAATATGCACTACTGCTTCTCTCCGCTTTTTTAAGTGGGAATAAACTTCCACCATTTATTTGATAGCAATGGCGTAGCTTTTACGCTACGCCACTCTTCACTGAAATCCGGCTCGACTAGGGCATGTTGTGCATTCGTCTATGCATTCGTCTTCACATCTATCTCCCGAAGCTCGCCCTCAACGAGCCAGGCCCTTCGTAGCTGCTTTCCGGGCTTGGCTTGCAGGGAAAGTCCTTCTTCCAGCATGACTATTCGTTGCGGATATGCAGCATAGCTTGTGATGCAAACGCCCCCATGCTCCTCCGTTAAATACCCGTTAACACATCGCAGCTTCCCGGAGGCCTCCCGGTACACATAAGCTGTCGTTCCAAATCCGAGCAGGTAAGCCACCAGTTCCTCGCCCATGTCCCAGTCATCTCCGGTTACACTGGAGAACAGAGCGGCAAAAAGTGGATCATCCGCATTCTGGAACACCGACTGACCGAAGCGGTTCCGGGACAACACCGGCATATTCAGATTAGGAGCCGCTACACTAAAGGTTGAAGCCGCCTCTCCCGGCTGCAAGCATCTGGGAGTAGACCTGACGTTCCAATCATAGCCGTTGAATACTGCCATCGTAGCCCGGTAAGAGGCTTCAAGATATTCGGGATTGCCCAGGTACTCGTAAGCCACCCGCGACGAAGCCGCCACCAATCCTCCCCACAATGAATGGATCATATAGGACAACGCTTCCCACCATCGATCCGGATTCTGTGCCCGGTAATCGTTGCTGAAGCCAATGTTGGCCAGAATCAGTTGGCCGTATTGCTCGGCTTCCTCGCTCATGCCAAGATGCAACAGCGTTTCGCAGGTGGGCCCAAACCCGGCGTTATCGTAGAAATGCTCGGTTACTGCCCCGGCGAACTGGCGTGTGTCACGACTCAATCGCTCGCCGAATCTCTCCCAAAGGCCTTTCAGCTTGTTATACCACGGCTCCAGACCCGACGCAGCCAAAGCTGCCAACAAGTCATCGATGTAAAGGATAAACACTCCACTCAGCCCGGTTTCATCCTTTTCCCGTTGCCCGGCATGGCAAGCCGGATCAAGCCGGACGCTCATCACCTCAGCGGCCCACTGCAAATACGTCTGCGGTGAATTCAGCTTCAAGAGCGCACCGTCCATTTCCGAGAGCAAATAGAAGACATGCGCGATATAATCCAGATCGAAAATCCGGTAAAACGATCCATATAACGCTCGAGGTTTCGAGAAGTCACCGGCCTCGAACCAGTGATTTTTCATGTCCAGCACCGCAGAAGCCTCTACCTTTTGCACCTGCTCCGCCATCGGTGCCGCCAGCTTGTTCTTCATCAGCAGGAAGCCCAGCTTGCCCAGTGACTCCCCTTGATTGGACAGGGGTAAAAAGGCGTGGGGCCTTCCAGCCTGCCCGGTCTCGTCATAGCTGTGTTGGCACAACCACCCTGCCCGCTTCTCCAGGATTCGGTCAATCGGCTCCAGCACGTTCCAGACCAGAATATCTTTACGTCCATCCTCCAGGACTAATTCCAGCCTGCGTTCCCCCGGGTCATGCGCCCAGTAATGGAGCTGATATTGTCCTGTGGACTGCTGATCCATAGTTGCAAGTCCTGTTACGTCTTCCACGACCAGACGTCGTTCTCCATCAGAATGCGTATCAACCGTGACTAGACGAAGGGATTCGATCTCTTGCCCTGTTGCCAGTGACAATTCCGCTTCAAATGGCCCGCCTTCAGTCAGCACCGGCGTATATGACCAGTGAGGATGTCCATGCTCCAGCGCCTTGCGGTAGAAGTCCTCTCTTCCCTGACAGGCAGTAAACACATATTCCCAGCGCAACTGCTGACCAGCCTCTAGCTTCACCGAACAGAAATTATCCCCGTAAATCCAGTCTGTAGCCGCCAATTCCGGCATAGAAGCTCCGTTCTCCACTAATCCCAGGCGGTGAAAAACGATCCCGTCCAGCGAAGGAGACACCTGCTCCAGGAATCGGTTCTCGTAACGGCAGAAGGAGCCAAACGCCGCCGTAATCCCTTCTTGTCCGTAAACAGCCAAATGCGGAGCTTCATGACTTCGACGGATAGCGGCAAATTTGGCAAAGTCCCCGCCAATATGGGCAAATAGCGCACAAGACTCTCGCATATTACGCAGTACATTCTCGTCGCGGAACATGATATAGGCTAACGAGAACCATATATGCAGACCGTCCAGACTGACCGGTGCATCCCATGCGTTGCGGCAGGCGATGCTCCAGCGCAGTCGCTCCCCTTCTAAGGTATAAACCAAGTCAACCTCCAGCATTTCCGCCTGAAAGCTAACCATCAGACCATCCCCGCTGGCCTGAATCCTGGTTGGAGTATAGTCGCAGCTATCAATGGTCTTACCATCGACCACAGCGCTCCATTCCCCGAATAGCTTGTCAAGCGTATCCAAATACCCGGCTTCGCGTAAATATTCCGGATCCACGACCCAGTTCATGGCGCTGGGGTCCTCCTTGAAGCGAAACCCCTTCACCGCGCCGCGAGAAGTAAATTCCAATGCGAATGTTGCATTTTCCAGTATGTTCATCAGACTCCTCCATCCTCCGTCAGTCAGCTCATTTACTTTTTAACTCCACTCAGGGAAATGCCGCCCAGAATCAAGTTTTGTGTAAAATAGAACAGCGTGGCCGGGAAGAGCACCGACAGGCAGGAGATGGCCATCAGCTTTTCATATTCAATATTGAAGGCATTCTTGAACAAGTTAATGCCGAGTGGCAAGGTGTACATGCTCTGGTCATTAATAAAGATCAGCGGAGTCAAAAACTCATTCCAGCACCACACAAAATGAAATACACCTATCACTACCACAATCGGCCGACACAAAGGTAAAATAATACTTTGATAGATCTGCCATCGGTTGCATCCATCAATCTCCGCTGCCTCATCCAAATCCTTGGGGATGCCCATAATAAATTGCCTTGCCAGGAAGATGAAGAAGGCGGAGCCAAAGGCACCCGGCAAAATCATCGGCCACAGCGTATTAATCAACCCCAGCTTATTGTATTCGATATAAAGGGGGATCGCCGTCACATCCCAGGGGATGACCATGGTTCCGATGACCAGCAAAAACAAGGAGTTCCTGCCCCAGAAGTTAATCCGTGCGAACCCGAAGGCAACCATCGTGGCCGACAGCATGGCAAACGGTGTAGACACGCCTACCACAATAAGTGTATTGAGAAGAAACCGGCCAAACGGCTGGGCATTCCACGCATTGATGAAGTTACTCCATTGGAACGATTCCGGCAGAAGCTGCGGTTTTGCCGTAAAAATGTCCTCCGGCAGCTTAAGCGCCGTAGACAACATCCAGGCAATCGGGAACAGAAAGGCCGCCGCTGTCAGCCAGATCAGAATTTGAAACAGCACCGTTTGCATCCGCTTTTTCCCTATGGACGTCTGCATCATCGACCACCTCCGTCCGCTTCATAGTAAACCCAGTATTTAGATGACTTCAGAATAAGCCCGGTCAGTAGAACCACCAGTATGAACATAACCCATGCCATCGCGGAGGCATAACCCATCTTAAAATGAGTAAATGCATTGCGATAGACATGCAATGAATAGAAATAGGTCGAGTTGGCTGGTCCGCCGCCCGTCAGAACGAAGGCCAGCACGATGGTCTGGAAAGCCGAAATCAGACTGGTCAATATATTGAACAAAATAGTCGGTGTGATCAGCGGCAGCGTAATATTGAAAAACTTGCGCACGGGTCCCGCTCCATCGATATCGGCAGCCTCATAGTACTCGGAGGAAACCGAGCGCAACGCCGACAAGTACAGCACCATCGGCGAGCCAACGCCCCAAAGGGCAATGAACACCAGCGCATACAATGCTACGTTCGGGTCAGTCAGCCAATGTACACGTGGCAACCCAGCCAATTCGAGCATATAGTTGACCGGGCCAAAATCGTCATTTAACATCCAACTGAAGATCAAAGCCAAGGTCACGCCCTGAATCAAGGACGGCAAATAAAAGACGGCTCTGAAAAATTTGATGCCATAAGTAGCCCGGTTCAGCAATACGGCAATGACAATAGCGAACACCACTTGCAGTGGAACCATCAGGAAAACATATTTGAACGTAACGCCCATCGCCTTGAAATAGAACGGGTCACTCGTAAACATATGAATATAATTTTCAATGCCGATGAATTGCGGATTTCCCGTCATGTTCCACTGTGTAAAGCTGATCACCAGGGAGAAGACCAGTGGAAAAAACATGAGCAGCATAAAGCCAATCAGCCAGGGGGAAATAAAAAACAGTCCCGCCAAGTTCTCACGCCGCCGCTTCCTTCTCTGTGAACGACGTTGCCCAGCCAAGTCCGGGTTGGTCGTTGCCAATTTTGCCTCAGCTAACATTTCTCCCATCACCTCGTCGTATGAAGAATGGGGAGCCCTTGCCAGGTGCCCCCTCGTCCTCATTTATTACTTTAAGACGGCCTGCGCCTGTTCGGATACCTCATCCAATGTCTTCTGGATATCGGCATTACTATAGAAAATCGCTTGTACCGCCGCACGAATCAAATCCTCGGCTTCACTCCATCTTTCATGCCGCATGCTGGCGACCAGTTTGTCCGTTCCTTCCAACTCCTTGGCAAAGGCCTTCAGATAAGGATCGGCGGCATACCCGCTCTCCTCATCTACGGAAATCACGGGTGAGAAGGCGAATTTGTCCGCTGTAATGATCTTGATCCCTTCCTCCCCGGACATGAACTTGATCAGCTCCCAGGCTGCTTCCTTGTTCTTGCCGGATTTCGGCATAGAGTAGCCGGATGTATGGATAATCCCTTTCAGACTTCCGCCCTCCGGAAGGGGATGAGTAACAGTGCCGATATCAAGCTTGCCCTCTTTCAACATGTCGCCGAGTGGCCACATCCCGTTATCAAACATAGCGATTTGCCCGGTCTGGAACGATTCCAGGCCATTGTTGGTGCTGAACTTGCCAGCCGAATTAATCTTGGAGGATGCATCGTATAATTGCTTTAGGAATGTCATGGTTTCAATGTTTTCGGCGCTGTTCAATACACCTTGAATGGTTTGACCGTCGTCGCTGACCATATCTCCGCCATTACTCCAGAAATACGGCTGCATCGTCATCACATCATCGGGTGTCATAATAAACCCGTATTGCCCCGGCTTGGTAAGCTTCTGTACAGTCTCGATAAATTGGTCCCAGGTCCATCCATCCTGCGGGTACGGCACCCCCGCCTCGTCAAACAGCTTCTTGTTGTAATAAATAGCGCGGGTAGAGTACGTTGTTGGCAAGCCCCACAGCTTCCCATCATATTTCATATAGTCCATAATAATGGGGTAATACTTGTTCAGTTCATAGCTATCCTTGTCTACCCAGGTTTGCATATCCTCCAAAGCACCACCCGGAACATACAGCGGATAATTCCACGCCATAAATACGTCAGGGGCCGTCTCGGATGCCAGAGAGGTAAGCAGCTTCTGATCGTAATTGTCCGGCACAGACTCCACTTTAACTTTAATTGCAGGATGCTTGTCCATAAACGCATTGATCGCGTTCTGATACGGCTGAAGTGTCTGTCCCGAATCCCAGGTCATGAAGCGCAGCGTTACTTCCTCCGGCTTGTCGGAAGCTGTGCCTCCATCTCCGCCACTTTTGATACCGCTTTCATTTTTACTGCCACAAGCGCTCAACAATCCGATGCACAACACGGAGATCAAAGTAAAAACCACCCATTTCTTACTCTGTTTCAATACGAACCCTCCTTTAAGGTATGGTTAGTGCTATATGTGAGCTTGCCGGGTGAACCATGATGATTTGGGGTTACTCCCGGAAAGGAATCACCATTATCAAAATCTAAACGTTTAAATTATTGCTCAAAAAGAGACTTCAGGTGTTACCCCATCTCTTTGTGCTGACGCGGAGGCGCTACAGACTCGCGTTCAGTTAACCGGCATACCGGCATTGGCGGACGTTCCGAGCCCTTCCCCTGCATACGCTCATGCAGCGTTTGCATCGCCAGGTAGCCCATTTCATGGAGCGGAAGGTCCATTGTCGTAATTTTCGGAGTCAGATAGTTGCTGAATTCACGGTTATCGAAGCCAATCAGCGAAACATCTCCAGGGATGTCAACGCCTAATTCCTTTGCAGCTTCGAGCACGCCAACTGCCATCACGTCATTCATCGCCAAAATCGCGGTAGGCGGCGTCTCCATAACCAGAAGTTCCTTGGCAAGCCGGTAGCCGGACGCCTTCTCCCAATCACCCATTTTGATTAAGGACGGGTCGAACGGAAGCTCAAACTCGGTCACAGCACGATAGTATCCATTCAACCGCAGCCGAGAAGGGGTGGAATCCATCAATCCGCTGATGACAGCGATTCTCTGATGACCTTGCTGAACAAAATGGGACATAGCTTCATAGGAGGCCTGCTCGTCATCATATTGAATCGAGATATCCTCTTGCGTATAGGCATAGGTGTAGACGATCGGTTTCCCCTCCGGATCAATCAGTCCCGTTAAATCGCGGGGATGAACACCGATGTAAATGATTCCATCGACCTGCTTGCTAAGCAGCTCTGATACCGCATTCTCTGCATAACCCCGATAGCTGTCCACCTGGCTGAAATTACGGCCGATTCGCTTGTCCAGCCGGAGGTTAGTCAGCAGAATGTACAGATCATGACGATCTCCGTAGTCATTGATGCCGTCGATAATCTCCGGCGTGTTGAATACAGTGACATCCTCGGCGATAACTCCAATGGTATCGGTACGCCTGCGCTTGAGGCTTTTGGCAATATTGTTGGGCTTGTAGTTCATCTCGGCTATAGCAGCCAACACCCGTTCACGGGTCTTCGGACGAACATTGCGTGTTCCGTTCAGCACGTAGGAGACGGTAGCCGTAGACACATTCGCTTTGGCTGCAATATCTTTGATGCTTGGATGGCTCTTGCTCATGCTTGCCCCTCTCCTTCCATGTCTTGACTAGAAACCTGATAAATCAAAGTCAAATTAAAATCTAATCGTTTAGATTTCTCTTTTTTTATATCACACTTCCAAAATGACTGCAAGCGTTTTCTTATAAAAATCGGATGCGCCGTCGTATTTTTGGGAAACACATAATTTTGGACAACCGATTTTGGGCAACCGATTTTGGGCAACCGCTTGAACTTCCGTTCACTTGGAGTTATAATATCTCTTGCTTAGCTTTTGCGGGTGTAGTTCAATGGTAGAATGCCAGCTTCCCAAGCTTGAGGCGAGGGTTCGATTCCCTTCACCCGCTTTCCAAGGTTTTTTTGCCTTTTATATTTTGTGTCTATGTTGAAACCTGACTTTAAAATCAAACACACTAACTAATTGCCAACAAGCTTTTAGGAGGTGTGTTTTTGTCGTGTTAATTAAATTTGCAGTACGTCTCAAATGAACCTGTTGTTATACGTCCCAGGAGGGGTACTCGCGCTCCGGCGCGAGACTCCATTCACCAGTATGCCGTGGCATCGACTGGCTCACTACGACGAACCCCTTTGGGGTTCTCATCCCGTTGGGACAGCAAAAGGCTCCTTTAAAGGAGCCTTTATCATTTACGTCCCAGGAGGGATACTCGCGCTCCGGCGCGAGACTCCGTTCACCAGTCTGCCATGGCATCGACTGGCTCGCTACGACGAACCCCTTTAGGGGTTCTCATCCCGGTGGGACAGCAAAAGGCTCCTTAAAAGGAGCCTTTATCATTTACGTCCCAGGAGGGGTACTCGCGCTCCGGCGCGAGACTCCGTTCACCAGTCTGCCATGGCATCGACTGGCTCGCTACGACGAACCCCTTAGGGGTTCTCATCCCGGTAGGACGCCAAAAGAACCGATTCATATTGAATCGGTTCTTTTTATACGTCCCAGGAGGGATTCGAACCCCCGACCGACGGCTTAGAAGGCCGTTGCTCTATCCAGCTGAGCTACTGGGACACGTTTTGAGACAACAGTAATATTATACCGCAAAGCTCCATTTTATCAAGCACCATTCAAGAATATCTTGATCCCAGCAAGCTCAATGCTGAATGGAACCTGCATTGCTCGATCCATGTATCTGGACGAATCCGTATTAGCAACTTTATCCTTTTCTTATACGTCATAACATCTATAAAAAAGGGGCGTACCTAATCATGAAAATGAAAAAATGGAATGTGAGTGTGTTTACCGTTGCTATTGCCCTTTCGACCGCGCTGGCTGGCTGCTCTGTTGATCAGGCTAACGAGCCGTCTGCTCCAGGCCCTGTAACCCGGGAAACCAACATCGACGAGAATACCAAGCCGCTAATTGTGGCAAAATCGCTTACGGTTGAGTCTTTAGGGAGCGAATCTCATACGCCCTATACCGATCAGGATGAGATTGGAGTATTTATGCAGGCCATCCATACTGCCGAACGGATCACCGGCATCTTGAATATAGGAGAACAGGATTATCGTCTTCATATCGAAGATACAGATGGCCAGAAATACACCTATACTTTGTGGCTCAGGGATAACAGCGAGCAGGCCATGCTGATGGATATGCAGGATACCCGGACAGGCTACACCGTTTCAAGGCAGCTTACCGAGCAGTTGAAGCAGGTTATGTTTGCAAAGCCTGAAATAACGCAATTAACCTTCCGGACAGAGCAAGGTTCCGACGGAGAGCTGCTTGCCGTGCCCGAAGGCTTGAGAAAGGATCAATACAGTCTGTCAGGTGGTCCTTCCTTGAAGCTGCAAGGCAACACCTATGTCAGCACACAGTTATCTTACGGAGAGCATAACTTCATTAATGCTATCGTTGCTCTAAATCCCTCTACGGAACGGGCAGAGGTTGTGTGGAGCGAGAAGCTCACCGATTCCAACAACATCTGGAACAACGCGTTTATAAACAGTTATATGCTGCTGTTTCCACTGGGCGAGCACCAACTGGTATTCCTGGAACCCAAATTGACGGAGACTGCCGGGCAATATCACCTCTCCGCATACGACACACGCACAGGGGAAATCAAGCGGCTGCGGGAGAACTTCTGGCCGCTAACCGAGGATTACGACTATATTTACCAGTTCAATTGGAACGCTGACGAGCAAAAATTGTTTATGCAGAGCTATTTGGGAAATGTCTGGTTGTTTGACCTGAAGACGGGAGACGATGTAGTTCACCTGTTAAAATACCGTGTCATTCCTCACTCGACAACCGGCGCGCCATCCCTGTTCTTGTCGCCGAGCTTCAAACGGTTCGTGCACGACGACGAAAGCGGGAAGCTGACCTTTTACACCAGCGGAGGAAGAAGACTTCGTTCCATAGCGCTGCCGGAAGAAGATTACGTCCCCTCCCAAAAGATCAAGTGGAACCCTGCCGGCACCATCGCCTGGATGGAGCAATCCGAAGCCAGTCAGGAACGAATACTAGACATCGATATCGATTACTTGTGCATCGCCCCCCGCGAGCTTCATTTCTATGATCAGAACGGACAATCCCTGGGAACCCTGACGGCCCCGGATCGGGAAAATGCCGCCTTGGAGATTGCTGGATGGATGGATGAAGATGTAGCCGTCATTAAATCATATACAATTCAAGGAAGACCAGACGTAACCCCGGAATCAAGGATTCGAGATGAAGCTTACTATCTCTACAACGTGAGCTCGAAGCAAGCCGGGGATACCCTCACCGCCATGCCCCTTGGAGCCACCCCGGAAGCGGCCTCCGGGAATAACGTGGTACAGTCGAAGGAAGCCGTGGTTGTTGCCGACGGTGAGATTCGTTTCCACGCCAAATAAGTCGCCTTTGGGCGGCTTATTTGGCGTAGAAGTATTTTTTCCCAATTACGGTGATCTCAGCTTTATACGTGCAGCTCTTTTCTCAGGCGATCTGCAATCTCTGGATAGGCTAGAAGCCTTGCCTTGAATTCCTTGCGCTGCCGCTCGGGAGAAGGCCACCCCTGATCCCCGAATTCCTCTTCGCTAACAATCGCTGTTGCTTGATGCATATCATTATTGAACCAGTCGATTTCCTCATCGGCGTAACTGCGAATCATCCGAATAATTTCATAGCCGTCATCCGCAGACTCTGATCGGGCAAGATAGACATACAACTGCGGCCCGCCCGCTTCCCCCGGCAGTACCTGCACCATGGCACAGGGCTGTCCATCCAGGTTAGTCACATGTCTGAAAATAGCCTCTTTTATATAGTACATTGGCTCACGCCTCCTCTTTATATCCTCCTGCTCATCGCAATTCTGCATAGTTTTCCATGCAGGACAGACATTTTATGCTTACTCTAGGCATATTTTGTTATTACTTTTCATCTGGATATGGATAATTGGAGAAGACAGACAGAGAGAGGAGACAGCAGCATGTGCGGAATAACCGGATTTATTGAATGGAACCGGGATTTGACTCAGCAGTCTGATCTATTGTTGAATATGACCCGTCAATTGGAAAAACGAGGGCCGGATGCTCAGGGAACCTGGATTTCCGGACCCTGCGCTTTTGGACATCAACGTCTTAGCGTTATGGACCCGGCCAATGGAGCTCAGCCGATGGTCGCTTACGAGGAAGAAGCGGTTTTTACCATTGTATATAACGGGGAGATTTACAATGCCCTCGAATTGAAGGCAGAATTGCAACGCAGAGGACGGGTCTTCCGGACCCAATGCGATACTGAGGTGCTGCTGCAATCGTATATCGAGTGGGGACCGGATTGTGTATACCGGTTGAACGGCATTTTTGCCTTTGCCATTTGGGACAGCATTCGGCAGCATGTCTTTTTTGCCCGGGACCGGCTGGGAGTCAAACCATTGTTTTACAGTGAAATAGACGGTACGCTCATCTTCGGCTCCGAGCCCAAATCGATTTTATGCCATCCCAAAGTAGAGCCTGCCGTTGGACCTGAGGGGCTTGCTGAAATTTTCGTCATAGGTCCGGCCAGAACCCCCGGGCATGGTGTATATAAGGCTCTGAAGGAGCTGCGCCCCGGCCATGTGATGATTTACAGCCGCAATGGCTTGCGCAAGTATGCCTTCTGGAAGCTGGAGGCAGAACCCCATGCGGATGATGTCACCGAGACAGCAGCCACAATTCGCCGGTTGCTGCAGGATACCATGGATCGGCAATTGATTTCGGACGTGCCGGTGTGTACCTTGTTGTCCGGAGGGCTGGATTCCAGTGCATTGACGGCGCTCGCGGTTGACTACTATAAGCGTACCGGGCAAGGCCAGGTCCACTCCTATTCCGTCGATTACGTGGATAACGACAAGCATTTCCATGCGCACAGCTATCAACCTGGCGCCGATGGTCCCTGGATTAAGCGCATGGTGGAGGAACTGAACACCTCCCATCATGCCATTAGCTTCGACACGCCCGAGCTAGTATCCGCGCTGCCGGATTCTACAATTGCTCGCGACCTGCCGGGCATGGCCGACGTCGATGCCTCCCTGCTGCTCTTCTGCCGGGAAATCAAGAAGAATGCAACGGTAGCTATCTCCGGAGAAGCGGCTGATGAGGTATTCGGCGGCTATCCCTGGTTCCATCGTGAGGAACTGCTGAATTCGGGCACCTTCCCGTGGTCGATAGCGACCGGCCTGCGAGCTGACCTGCTATCTCCGGAGCTTCGGGCATGGATCAAGCCGGAGCAATATATCCAGGACCGCTATCAGGAAGCAGTAGGGGAGACGCCGGCTCTGGAAGGGGAGACCCCGGAGGAAGCACGCATGCGTGTCATGTCTTACCTGAACATCACGCGTTTCATGCCAACGCTGCTGGATCGCAAGGACCGGATGAGCATGGCTGCAGGCTTGGAGGTCCGGGTACCTTATTGTGATCACCGGCTCGTGCAATATGTCTGGAATATTCCGTGGTCCATCAAGATGACCGGCAATCGCGAGAAAGGTATTCTACGCAAAGCGCTGGAGGGTGTCCTGCCAGAGGATGTGCTCTACCGCAAGAAGAGCCCTTACCCCAAAACACATAACCCCAACTATCTTGCCGCCGTTCGTGATCAAATGCTGGCGATTCTGGACGACCCGACCTCTCCGATTCTGCCGCTGATTAATGCGGAAAAAATCCGCGAAATTGCTGCCTCCAAGGAATCTTCCTCCAATCTGCCCTGGTTCGGCCAGCTCATGTCAGGGCCGCAGTTGTTCGCCTACCTGTCACAGGTCAATCTGTGGCTGGGCAAATATCGTGTTTCAATCTCCTAATCGGTCATTCATTGGCTCAAGTTCAAGCCAAAAGAGTGAAAGACGCATCATCTGCGCCCTTCACTCTTTTACTTGTGAGAAACAAATTATTATGATCTACCGCTGTACCCGGGCGCTTTGCCAACAGATGCTCCCTTGACCAGGGTGACATAGATACGCTCATGTTCCACAACCTCGCCCTTCAAAATTTTTATCAATTGCTCGCCCGCCAACGCCCCCCATTTCCGCTTGGAATAATCAATGGTCGCCAGTCGGGGCTGCATATACTTCGTCAGCTCAATATTGTCGAAGCCGATCAGATGCACATGCTCCCCGATCAGGTAATCTGTGTCTGCCAATCTGTTGCAGAACCCGATCGCCATTTCATCATTGAGACAAAAGACGGCGACCGGAGCAGTATACTCATGAATAACCCGCTCCGCCGCACGTTCCCCCCCGCTTTTTTTAAAATTGCCGACAATCTCTACACACTCCACATCCGCCATACGATCTGCCACCATTTTGACCGCCTTCATCCGCTGATTGGAGTCGAAAGAATCCTCCGGTCCTGTAACCACATAAATTTTCTCATGTCCCTGCTCGATCAGATATTCCATAGCCAGTGCAGCTCCAGCCTTATTATCCAACAGCACCTGGTTGATATTCGGATGCTCCAATTCGCGATCCAGCACAACAATTTTATGATTTCGCTCAGCATATTCCAGCAGCTCGGCATGGGTAAAGGCATGATCAAGAATGACCGCCCCGTCGATCATCCGCTCTGGAATCATACGGTGAGCCTGCTTGCCGCTGCACACGATCAGGTCGTATCCATGAGTGTTGCATACTTCCTTCATTCCATCGAGCAGATCACCATACACATCGCCTTTGAAATCAGTAAGAAAGACGCCGATAATGCGTGTCTCACGCTTCTTCAATGATCTGGCAGCCGCATTGGGCACATAGTTCATTTCCTTGGCAACAGCTATGATTTTCGCCCGAGTCTCCTCTGTCACCTTACTGCTGCCATTCAGCGCATAGGATACGGTTGACATGGAAACCCCGGCCTTCCTAGCGATGTCCTTAATACTAACCAATTTTCTTCGCTCCTCCATACCCAACGATTTCCGTGCGTAGATTCGTTAGATCGACTGTAACCTTTCTACATAGAAATCTCAACTTTATTCTGCCCTTGCTGCATGGCCTGCTCGAATTCCGCCTTATTGATACGCCATCCGCCCTGACGGTACGGATTAGTTATCGGCATTGCTTCTAGCCGCTGTCCGTTCAGCTTGACAGACCGTCCTTCTTCCTCGTTCCAAGTATAGATAAAGGTCACGTTATGACCGTTGTAACGAAAATTAAAGTGCAGACCGTGCAACGTCGCCGGCAGCACCGGATCAATAATCAAGTCCTGCTGCTCTAGGCGGATACCTAACGCGCTGGAAATCAGCTGGTTCATATAAATCCCCGGTCCACTGGAATAAATGCGCCATCCGCCCTTCACTTGTACCGCTCCGCTGCGCAACTTCTCAAATTGCATTTGCGCATCATAACGAGTATTAAATAAGCCGTCAGAACTGCTGAAATAAGCGTTGCTTTGCCGCAGCTCGGCATTGGGCACAACCTTACGAATGCCCACCGGATTAATCGCGTTCAGACCATTCCATACCTCGTCCGCATGCCCAAGCTTCGCCATCGCCTCGACAAATCGGATATGCGCATGCACATATTGCAAGCCCACCTCACGCCCGAAATTGGCTGCCTGCTCCGCCCGCTTGAAATGCGTGCTGATCCCTCCGTCATATTGCGCCGGACGATCCATCAGTCGAACCCCATCCGGGAAAGACAACCGCTCCTTGATCAGCTTGTAGTGCGCCTCCGCACTTTGAGCGTCCAGCAATTCCGCAATCATACTGCGGGTCATCGGCAGCAGACGATAATGGATTCCCGTCTCCTGATCGGTTGGATGCAGCATTAGCTTCGTCTCCTCGGGATGTTCCATATAGAGAAATCCAGGAATCACACCCGTTCCCAGCATGTATTTTTCATAGTCGGACCGAATTCTCTGTGCCATCTCGTGCAGTATCGCAGCCAATGGCGGCTGAACCGATTTCAACAGGCTTGACAATTGATTTATCGCCTGATACGTCAAGGCAACCGTCCAACTGCTAACCATGTACTGCTTGAGTTGGGCATTGGCTGGCTGAAGCGTATCGTCCCAATCGCCATCCCCGTAGGATGAGAGGTAGGTGTTATGCAGGAAATGACTGCGAATATAATCAATCTCCTTGTTCATATGCTCCAGAATGGTTGCCTTTTTCTCCGTAAAATGGAAGGTTTGCTTATCGGTATAAGGAACCTTCTCCTCCAGAATCCCGTAATCTCCTGTCACTCGCAAATAATCACCCAGCACCTTGAGCGGCCAAACGATAATGTCGCCGTGGCTCTCCTCCTGCTGAATCGCAAAATATTGATCAAACATAAACCACTGCGGCCAGTTGCCATCGTCCTCGTACTGGTGAGCATACACCATCTTTAGAATATCGCTGACCTGTTCATATTTTTGCATCGCCAGAAAATATTCTACCGGCCCCTGGCACACATCCCGAGTCCCCCAGGCCGCCCCTCCATACTGCTCCAGGCCATGTGGAACCAGGTAATGCACCAGCATATTGTGGGTATACCACCAGGCCAGCGCATTGACCTTGAACAACGACTCGCCCTCGGCACCATCTTGGGAGGTGAGATGAAAGCCATTCATCAACTGACTGAAAAATGCCCTGTATTTTAACGCTTCCTCCTCCAAGCTGCGCTTGATCTCAGGTAGCTCCTGTCCATCCAGCAGTCCCTGTATCGTCAAACTCCATTCGTTACCAGCCTCCAGCTTGAGCACAACCAGCGAAGCATCTCCGGCTTGCACACCAGCAGCCAGCTCTGTTTCATCGCCTACCTCACTGTTAGCACCACGAAGGCGCATCGTATATTTCAAGTCCGGATAAGCCTGCCCCCGAACGGCGTCCTGCCCTCCATGAAAGGTCAATCCATCCGCCGATGGCGTCATATGCACAGGTTGCTCATCCGCATACTCATTCACATTCATCGTCACCTGACTGGTCACGAGAAAGCGATAGGCTTTGCCGCGCTCGGAACGCACCTGAAGAGTAAGCTCCGGTGCATCTGCGGCTGTAAAATTGGTAATGACCAGCATATCCTCAGCCCATTTGTAGTACCAGCGAACATAGTTGAAGCCCATCTCGAATAGCGAGGGTATGGTAAGCAAGCGATATACTCCATCGACTTCGATATAGATACGCTGCCCCGCCGTTTTCGGAACATTCAGGGCATTTCTCGCATTGCTCATCATTTTGTTAAAGTTCGTATTGCCTACCACCACATGGGAATTAAAAATGCCGTACATATAAGAAGTGGTTGTCATGACCCGGGCACCCAGCTTCACGCTATTGCCGCTCATTAAAATATGTCCATGCGGGCGCTCGGTCCGCAGTTCCTTCTCCTTCAGTACCACATGCTCATAGGTATCTGTAAAAAATGATAGCAGTTGGCCATCCTCCAGCTCCTCTTCCCGTCTTTGAGCTCGAGGGAACCGGTCCTCCAGCTCCTTGGACGTAAACGGCAACACAGACAACGGCTCGCCAATTGCCGGTGTCAGACGGACCTGCGGCAATTCGCGCAGAGCCTGACTTGATATATCCATCCCTTCCTCAACCTGTGCCCAGGCCCGCAGCACTTCCTCCTTATATTCCCTTTCCGTAACTGCATTCACGTGATCAGGCTTAAATAAACCGTAAAATACAAACCGGGCTGTCCCGGCCAGGATTAGCTTTTCTGATTGTAGCGCCGTGTAAGCAAATTCATATTGGTAAACCTCGTTTGCAAGCTTTGGCTTGCCAAGACACTCTGGGACATTCGTTTCTTTGTAGGAGAGGCCAAAGAATTGGAACCCATCAGTGGAAAAGCCCACCGCACCCGTTAACGAGCCTTGCTGAATATAGGGAAACGCCCCCTCTTGCGGCTGATTTTGGCGTGAGCACACCACATAGCCATGGTCCTTATCCTCAAACACAGTATGGTCGATATATTGAGACAGGTAGGCCTCATTGCTGCGAACAGCGCCTGCATCAGCATTACCTACATCCTGTCCGTATATGACATCCACGCAGGCATCCTGACCAGACACTTGCACATCCCAAAACCAGGCGCCAAGCGGACTAAGTGTCAACGTCACCTTATAAGCAATGCTCTCTACCTGGCCCGTCCAAAGGATACACCCTTCCCCGGCGCTCACCCGACTTTGTGATCGAATGCCCAGCAAGGGATAAAATCGTAATTCCTCCCCTTCATGAATTCGCAAATAGAGATTGTTTAAAGCTCCATCCAATGGAGTGCTTAATAGCTGGTTAATCATCGTCTTGCCACTGCGTGCCTGGAACAGATCGCCGCTCTCCCAAAATATAAAGGACAGGTCACCCGCCTGAATCTGCAGCTTGGATCTCAACATCGTTGTCATGCTCGTTCATCCTCCTATCACCTGTTTCTCTCTATGCCCTTGACAAGAGAGGAACCCAGTCTGCATCTTGCATGCTGCACGCCGGATTCCTCTCCACTTAAGCATTCATCTCCCGCTCGCTAATTACTGAGCAAATTTACTATTTAATTCATCCAGCAAAGGCTGAACCAGGGATTGCTTGCTTTCAACCCACTTTCTCCAGTTATCTTCCAAATCTCCGTTTTGCAAAATCAAATTGGCATATTCATTTTGATATTCAAAGGCAGCCTGGTTTTTCGCCTTGGAATCGTACAATTGCACGTCCCAATCATAAGTGGCCAACTCGCCGCCCTCCGTCCCCAGCTTGGCTTTCTCCTGGAAGAGTTGCAAAGCCCGCTCACGGTATTCCTTCTTAATTGCAGGGTTTACAATACTAAAATCATCTCCCAGCACATACAAGCCTTCAAAACGTGCCGGATATTTATCCTCAAGCGTAGTGCCCTCCGGAAGCAGGCTAACCAGCTCTTTATTCTCATCATATTTCCAATCTACGCCTTCAAAGCCCATATTCAGCAGAAGTTGTCCTTCTTCCGTCGTCGAGTAATCAATAATATCCATAATTCGTTCAAACTTGGCTTGGCTGATATCTGGTGATAAAATCAGAGCGGACCAGAAATTAGGCTGCTCCAGATTGCGATATTTCCCATCCTCGCCTAATACGATTGCGGTATGCACCAAATCATCGCTATTTACGCCCAGGTTCTTCTTCATCTCCGTATCCATGTCCTGCCGATAAGAGGCCAGACCGCCGAGTGAAGCCACCGCGGCCACTCCCTTGACTCGGAAATTATCGCTGCCCTCATTGTTTTTCCAGGTATAGAATTCAGGATTAAGCAATCCATCCTCATAAGCCTGCTTTATCAGCTTCAGGCCTAGCAACGTTTCTTCATCGGCAGGGCCCCAATGAAATTTGCCGTCCTCCCCTCGGTAAAAGGCCGATTCCACACGCGCGTGTGCACTGTTAGGCATCATGATGTTAGTCAGCACGTCATCCGCATTATAGGAGAGCGGTACGAGATCATCTCCAACCTTGCCGGGGTCCTGCTCCTTGACTCGTTTCGCATAATCCATCAGTTCGCTTGTGCTATACGCATCCTTCAGAGCAAAGCCAACCGCCTCCGCCCAGTCTTTACGCAGGGCAACGACACCGATCTGATTCACCAGCGGATCAGCAGGCTTGTTCTGATAATACACAGGCTTGGGCAAAATATAGGTTCCGCCTGTCAGTTCCTCCAGCTTATCCCCCAGACCTGTCAGCTTGTAGGCCGCGGCTATGTTTGGCCAGCGCTCCTTCCAATCATCCGGGAACTTGTACAGCATTCCTTGATCGACATAGTTCATAAAGTCGCCGTGAACATAATTCCAGCTCGCTACATCCGGCAAATCCCCCGAATTAATCCATAGACGCAGCTTCTCCGGCCAAGAGTCCCATTGTACATAATTGTAATCCCATTCCACATTAAATTTATCCATCCAATATTTATGGAATTCATTATTCATCACACCACTCTTCACTTCGGTTGTCTGCGCAACAGAAATTTTCAATTTATCCTTGTAATTTCCGTCTGCATCCTTTTCATTGCCTCCAGAGGATGCGGAATTGCTGGAACAAGCGGTTACCGTCAGCAGGGCTACAGATAATGCGGCGGCGAAAAGCAGTTTAAGCATTTTATGAGTGTTCATCTTTTTCCCCCTTTAATTTTGATAGATTTTCTCATTGCCAAAAGTGCCATTAGGCCATCAGGTCTTGATTGCCCCTGTTAATACCCCTTTAGCAAAATGCTTTTGCAGCATGGGGAAGAAGCACATGATGGGTACCATCGATACGAAGACAGAAGCCATTTTCATCCCTGTGGAAAAACCTGATTTGTTCAGGGCATCTACACTGGCGGCATTGGACACATTGGTCGTTGATTCTACAATAATGGTGCGCAATACATTCTGTAGTGGCAGCATCTCCGCTTTGCGCAGGAAGATCATCGCATCATACCAGCCATTCCAGAAGGCTACGCCGTAGAAGAGAGTAATGGTCGCCATAATCGGGGCAGCCAGCGGAAGGATAATGGAGAACAGGATGCGCCATTCTCCGGCTCCATCCAATCGGGCCGATTCCATTAAAGATTCCGGAAGACTTTGAAAATAGTTCATCATCAAGATCATATTAAACGCACTAAAGCTTCCCACCAGAATGACTGACCATAGCGAGCCGGTAAGATGAAGCGACTTCATCACCAGATACAAGGGCACAATCCCGCCATTAAAGATCATCGTAAACAGGACAAGAAAGAATATCCCCTTTTTTCCCGGAAAGGCATTGCGGCTCAAGCCATAAGCCATCGTACTGGTCAGGAACAGGCTCAGCGGCAAGCCAACAGCCATAATTTTCAGTGTATTGCCAAAGCCGACAAGAATTCGACCGTCCTCAAACAAGGCTCGATACGCATCCAGTGTTGGCTGCTTTGGCCAGAGCATCATGGGATTTTCAGCATATTCCTTCTGTGAAGCCAGCGAAATCGCGATAACATTCAAGAAGGGGATCAGGATAGCCAAAGCTAAAATGGTCAGAATAGCCAAAATTATATAGTCAAGCAACGACATTTTGCCAATGCGGTATTTAGTCCGTTTGACAGCATGGGTACTCATACTCACATTCTCCTTTCTAGCGGAACAATCCGTCTCCGCCCATCCATTTAGCTACGCGATCTGCGGTAAGCAGCAACACCATGTTTACAATAGAACGGAATAGACTGACCGCTGTTGAAAATGAGAAGTCCGTAGAGGACTGGAAGGTAACCCGGTAAATGTAGACGTCAAGCACCTGGGATACATTTTGCGTTGCGGCATTAGCCAGATTGAAGATTTGATCAAAGCCGGCGGACATCAGCCCCCCCACATTCAGGATGAACATCACCGTAACCGTTGGTAAGATATTCGGCAGGGTGATTTTAAATATTTGCTGCATCCGTGAAGCACCATCAATTTGCGCGGATTCATATTGATCCTGATCAATCCCCGAAATGGCGGCCAGAAAAATAATAGCCCCCCACCCTGTTGATTTCCATATATCCGTCAGGATAAGCATCGGTAAAAACATAGGCTCTGAGCCCAGAAAATTAATCGTCGGGAGTCCAAATAGCTGCAGCGCGCTGTTCACCAGTCCGTCATAAGAAAGAACATTAATTACGATACCTGAGACGATAATCCAGGATAGGAACTGAGGAAAAGTTAAAATCGTTTGAAACAGCTTCTTCATCTTCCTCATGCGCAGCTCATTTAACAGAAGCGCCAATAAAATAGGGAACGGAAAAGTAATCACCAGCTTGATGATATTGACGTACAGCGTCCTCCACACCGAACTGGCAAACGCCGGATCGCGAAAGACATACATGAAATTCTCCAGCCCCGCCCATGGACTGCCCCAAATTCCCAAATTGGCTTTATAGTGCTTAAATGCAAGCGACAAGCCGCCCGTGGGCAAATAAGCAAACAGGATTAACCAAATCAGGCCGGGAATCAGCAGGGTGTAGGTCATTCGATGCTTCCATATTTCGGTTAATAAATTGCCGTTTCGCAAACGCGCTTTGGTCATTTTGCCGGAGCCTACGATTGCAGGTTTCAATTGGCATCTCCTCACTATTCCTGAGTCTTATCTTCAAACAAAAATTCAAAAGCAGCCTGCAGGTGCTCTTCCCAAAAGAGCCAACCATGAGTTGTCATCCGCAGGGTTGGCGAGCCGATGTCAATCGTTAGGTGTGCCATATGCAACCCCTTTCATTTCGTTCTTTGCTTTTTGATCACATATCTCATGTCATGCTTTAATGAATGTTGGCGGAAATCCGACAAGCATCGACATTGATTGAAAGCGATTTATCGAATCGTTTCGATTCTATTATCTTCCTGTATGCGCTTTATGTCAACTATTTTTTACGGTTTAAACTGTTGGATTTTTTATGAATTCACGCTTTTATCATCTCTGGCATGCATGTTAAAAACCCTATAAAATATAAGGGTATTCAGCTTTTTTTGGAAATTGGTCCAACCCATGAATTTGCTGTATAATCATATCAGGATAATTTTCTATTTTGCGAAACGTTTCTATTTATTTTGACAAAGAAAGAAGGCTCCATAGTGAAATTCCAAATTGCCCGTTTTGTCGAAAACATCCATAGCCGAAGGCTCAATGTATTATCAATACGTGTACATCAAAGGGGGCTTCTATTAGGACATTGGGATCAAAATGCGGATGAACGTCGACTACAGCATTCCATCAGCAAATCCTTTACCTGCATGGCAGTGGGACTGGCGATTGCCGAAGGCAAGCTAACCCTGAATACCCGGCTGGGCGATTGCTTTCCGGCATATTCAGAACTGGCTCCGTCCTCTCCCTATCCGCCGGGCGAATTGACCTTGCAGCATTTGCTTCACATGACCTCAGGCCATGATTCACCGCCATTGTGGGCCGAAGAACGCGCCAGTCTACAGGAGAAGGATTGGGTCAAGCATTACCTGTCCCTGCCTCTGGATCGCAAGCCTGGAGAGACTTTCACCTATAGCAGCGGCGACACGTTCATGAT
Organism: Paenibacillus sanguinis 2301083 = DSM 16941; assembly: GCF_000374825.1. GTDB lineage: Bacteria > Bacillota > Bacilli > Paenibacillales > Paenibacillaceae > Fontibacillus > Fontibacillus sanguinis. Next base: position 159,868 of record NZ_KB895382.1, on the reverse strand, counting down.
TTCCGCAATGGTTCAGGCTGTCGTGGGCGAACCTGTACATGATTACTTGAAGCCCCGCTTATTTGATCCGCTAGACATCATGAATGTGCAATGGGACACATCGCCGCTTGGCGTGACGCTAGGCTGCTCAGGGCTATGGATCAGTTGTGAGGAGCTGAGCCGATTCGGACAACTGCTCTTGCAGCGGGGTCAATGGCAAGGGGTTCAGCTTATCCCTGCAGCATGGGTTGATGCAGTTACCCGCAAGCAGGTCAATACGGTGGGAACAAGAGATTGGGGCGTGGGCTATGGCAGCCAATTCTGGAGGTGTACACATAACGCTTACCGGGCTGACGGGATGTTTGGGCAATTCTGTATCGTCCTTCCGGACAAGGATTCCGTGATCGCGATCAACAGCCAGGAAGAAGATATGCAAGGTATTCTTGAAGCCGTCTGGAGTGAAATTTGGCCGCAGCTTTAAGAGGTGAACGATTCCGTCCAAAAAAAACATCCGCAGCCTGGAAAGGGCTAAACGGATGTTTTTTTGAAATGCTGAAGGGCTTGTTCCCCAGGTTTGCCCGATAGTTGCTGCTCCTTCCAGGACGCTTCTCTGCGCTGTTTACTACGACAGCAGCTTGTCCATCAGCTTGCGCAAGGCAACGCCCCGATGACTGACAGCCTGCTTCTCCTCCAGAGTCAACTCGGCGAATGTCTTCTCGTAGGCCGGGAGATAGAAGAGCGGATCATAACCAAATCCGCCGCCCCCCGCCGGTTCCGAGGTAATCCAGCCCTCTGCTTCTCCAGTTGCTTCGATAAACTGCCCGCTGGCTGGATCATACAGCGCCAGATGGCAAACGAAGCGGGCCGGGCTTAATAGCGGCTGCTCCGTATCCTCGCCCAGCCGGTGCTTCTCCAGCTCCGCCAGCAGCTTCTCGTTATTGTCGGCATCGCTGCCGTTTTCTCCGGCATAACGCGCCGAATACACGCCTGGCGCTCCATCCAGTTGATCAACGCACAGGCCGGAGTCATCGGCAAGCACCGGCTTGCCCAGCGCATCGCCTACCGTTTTCGCCTTCTTGCGGGCATTATCGGCAAAGGTTGCCCCATCTTCCACAACCTCCGGAATATCCGGGTAGTCGGCCATACTATGTACCTGCTTGTTCAACGCTGACAAGGCATGAGCAAACTCGCGCACCTTGCCTGCGTTACCGGTGGCAACAATAACGATTTGTCCTTCGATCATGCTACACCGCCGATCCGGGCTGCCCACTGCCGATTTGCAGCGCAATGGCTCCCAAGGCTTCACGTTGCTGCCCGATCATTTCCTGAATGCCTTTCTCGGCCAACGCCAGCATGGCATCGAGTTCGGTGCGGGAGAAGGGATTTTCCTCCCCGGTTCCTTGAATCTCCACAAATTGACCCGTTCCTGTCATCACGACGTTCATATCCACTTTGGCTTTGGAATCCTCCTCGTAGTTGAGGTCAAGCAGTGGGTGATCGCCGACGATGCCCACACTGACGGAAGCCAGATAATCTGTAATTGGAAAAACAGGCAAAGCGTGCTTCTGCGAAATTTTGTGCATGGCCAGTGCCATCGCGATAAAAGCACCGGTGATCGAGGTTGTCCGCGTTCCGCCATCTGCCTGCAACACATCGCAGTCAATGGTCACCGAGCGTTCACCGAGCGCATGCAGATTGACCACAGAACGCAGGGACCGACCGATCAAGCGCTGGATTTCCATCGTCCGCCCGCTTTGCTTGCCGCGGGCTGATTCTCGCTGATTACGGGTTTGCGTTGCCCGGGGCAACATGGAATATTCGGCTGTTACCCATCCCTTGCCTTGTCCCTTCATAAACATAGGGACCTTCTCTTCCACGGTCGCGGTACACATGACCTTGGTATCTCCTACCTCGATATAGACGGACCCCTCCGCATATTTATTGATGTTCATCGTCAAATTCATCGACCGGCGTTCATTCGCCTCACGTCCGTGACTTCTCATGTATACTGCCCCCTACGTTTTCTTGCTGTCATTTGCTGTTCTTATTCTATCAAAGTGTGGTCATAAAAGCACCTTCTCATTCCGCAAAAAAAGCCCTGGATCCGCAGGGCCAAGTGCGATGACAAGCAACTTTTTGAACAACCTCTTAAAGTGGGATTTCGTTAATCACCTCCGGACGCATAACCGGCTCGCCATAGGTCTGATTATCCATGCCCAACACTGCCTTGTCGCCGTTTAGCCAAATGCGCACCTTGCTATCGTCTTTATTTTCGGTGACAGTCAGCACTAATGACTGCATCATCTGAGCCGGCAGCTTCTCACCCGCTTCAAACATATCATCCATAAGCGATACGGTGATAATTCCTTCCTGCGATATCTCAACGCGCTCAAGCTTCGTATTATCCGTAACCACCCGCTCCAGGCCATCCTTGTTTTCCGGCCCTTTGATGAGCTCGCTCAGGGCAGCTTGCACCGGATCACTGCCCGCCGGCACGAAGCGGGTCACCGGCACGAAATACTGGACACCATCCGGCGTGGCTGCGGAGAAGTACACGATCACCGGACTAGACAATGACAGATTTGATTCCTTGCCAAGCTCAAGATTGATTCCGAATTGCCGGCTAAGCGGCCGATCAAGCGGTGTGCCGCCCACTGGCATTTCATTTAATTTCTCCCCATCCACCCAAAGCTGAACCTTCTCCACGCCCGGGTCCCCGGTCAATGTCCAGGTGAGGGCTTCCAATATTTTGCGCTCATCCGCCGCTTCGTATCCGGTAAATGCCTGATTAAATTCTACGATAGCCAGTTTCTCATCCTGCTTCACCGTGACCGCCTTAACCTCACTGCCTTCCGGAAGGACTCCTTCAAATCCGGATGGAAGGAGTCCGGCGTATTTGCCGCCCCGCACCAGCATGGTCAGCATCCGGTTCGGCTTCAAGGAAGCTTCTCCGTCTGGCAGGCGCAGGGCTACAGGAGCCAGCTTGCCATGTTCATTCTCCAGATAGACTGTTGACAAGTCCTCCTCCTGGGCATAGCTTGTCTGCTGCGCAGCTTGGTCCAGCCCTTCCAGCATCTGCGCTTCTATATCCGCAGGCGGAGGATCGATGGGGGCGGAGGACTTGCCTCCAAATATGCCGCAGCCGGACAACAACAGCGAGAGCGATAGCACACTAACCACTGCGGTATTACGAATCTGTCGGTTCCATTTCATTGTCTGTTCGTTCCTCCCTAACATTTTTCTATAGTTTGTATTACTATATATACGAGCCCTGTCTCGAAAAATAACTATATTTTCCCGAGAACTGGACAGACTGCTTCATATCTATGCGGACACGACTAAACTAAACGAAGACAAGGGGTAGATGTAATGGGGAAGGAACAACCTAATGCCAAATTGCCTTATAGCTTGAATAGTAAAAAAGTCGCGGACGCCACTAGACAGTGGCTGCATAAGCGCGGTGTAACAACCGGGCAAATCGCGGAATTGGTCATGTTTTTGCAGCATAAATATTATCCCAACCTGACGATGGAAGAGTGTGTTCACAATGTCGAGCAGGTGCTTACCAAGCGCGAAGTACAAAATGCCGTGCTGACGGGCATCCAATTGGACATTATGGCTGAGCAAGGACTGCTCATCCCCGAGCTGCAGGATATGATTGCCCATGACGAAGGGTTATACGGCGTAGATGAAATTCTGGCCTTTTCCATCGTGAATGTGTATGGCAGTATCGGCTTTACCAACTATGGATACATAGACAAGCTTAAGCCGGGCATTCTGGAGCAATTGAACGATAAGGAGCTAGGACCATGCAACACGTTCCTCGATGACATTGTCGGCGCCATTGCCGCTTCGGCCAGCAGCCGCATCGCTCACCGCAAGCAAGCGGAGCGGGAGATAGAACATGGCGAAGAGACTACAGACAACGACCGCTAGAGAGCTGGACATTCGATACTTTGGCATAAGACGATAAAAGCAGAAGCCTCCAATGCCTGTAGTAGACAGGCCCGGTGGCTTCTGCTTGTTTTAGTTCATAAAGTATAATCGTATGCCGACCTCTTCCGATTGTGTGCTCCATAACCCGGCCACGTCGGACCAGTTCAACCAAATGAGCCAACATCTCCGACATGGCAAACCGCATTTGATGGATGCCAGGCTCCGTGCCGAAGAGCGCAGCGCATATCTCAAAGCCGCTTTGCGACTGCTGCTGTAGCAAGGATTCTGTTCACACTGCGCAGCGTGGGCGCCATCGGGACGGGGATGCACAGGATAAGCTCTTGTTCCCTGAGCCGAGCCTCCCTCATCTGTGTCATTTTCGCCCTCCAATCAGAATCATCCGGCGCGAATTTTGTGGATGATAATTTTCCTCGTCGTAATCTCCATGAACCTTGTCCAGCACCAATCCTGCCTCATCCAGCATCCGCTTGAACTCCTCCAGCGAGTACAGCTTGATTCGCTCCATGTATTTTCGGGCCCCGTGATCCTGCTTATTCCCCTGTCCCGGTATTCCATTGTCGGTAATGGTGATATTCTTAATCACATAACCGTCCTCAATTCGCCGTTGTTCTATAATTCTCCGGCCATCATCCACTCGCTCGGAATAGGGCACCAAATGAGCCGAGGTATAGTCCGGATTCAAGTAATCGATAATGAATTTTGCCTCCGGCTTGAGCAGTCGGCGCACTTCCCTCAGCACCCTGATCTGCTCCGCATCATGCTTGAAGTAACCAAACGAAGTAAACAAATTGACCACCGCATCAAACGGGCCAGTCAGTGGCAGCTCGCGCATATCGGCCTGGTACCAATCCACCTTGCCCTCCGGATCACCCTGCCTGGCTTCGCGCAGAAGCACTTCAGATAAATCCACACCTGTCACTATGTATCCTGCCTCCGTCAAGGCCATCGAATGTCTCCCCATGCCACAGCACAAGTCAAGCACTCTTGCCCCCGGAGGAAGCTCCAGCCAACGGATCATTCGCTGAACCTCATGCTTGGCTCCCTGTGCGTCGCGATGCTTATACACCAGCAAATAGTCTTCACCAAAACTAAGCTCGTACCACTCCGACATTTTGCCTTCCTCCCAACCCGTCCATACCTGACATAATCAACCTTTAGCTCATTGCCTACATTGTACTTCCTCATCTCCATAATCTTCAATAAACATTGTATGAATTAAGTGAGAAGGAGCCACACCTGGATAAAACCGCCGGAGCATGCTCCGGCGGCGTAACCTGACAGGTTTGTAGCATATAGTTATTGTCCGGATTCGGCTTCAGATTCATCCGTATCCGTGAATACATTGGTAATTTCCGCACCGTTGCGTATATCCTGCAGCCAGGTCCCGGACAAGCCGGAGACTTGCTGGGCAACAAGGGCTTTGCGAATTTCTTCCTGCTTTTCCTCCAGTGTAGCGGTATGAGCTTCCTTGCGGTCTGTAACCTTGATGACTTGGTATCCCTCGCTCGTTTTTACCGGCTCGCTGACCTCACCCTTGGCAAGCTTGAACGAGGCTTCCTCAACCGATGGATCCTGTTCTCCGCGAGCGAAGAAATCCGTATCCCCGCCTTGTCCCTTCGTCATGACGTCCAGTGATTTGTTCTTGGCTAATTCGGCAAAGTCCGCTCCCCCATCCAACTCCTTGACGATTTCCTTGGCTTCTTCCTCTGTAGCTACCAGAATAATCGAAGCGCGAACCTGTTCAGGCGTATTAAACGACTCTTTATTTTGCTCAAAAATTTGCTTGACTTGATCGTCAGTTACTTCAATCTGCGGCTCCAGCAGCTTCGTTAATTTCAACTGCTGTACAATTTGCTCGTCCAATTGATCCCGGGTCATTCCGAATTGAGTCAACGCCTCATTCAGCTTCTCTTCAGACCCGAATTGCGTAAGGTACATCTTCAGTTCCGATTCAATATCTGTCTCGGAAACGGTAATATTCTGCTTGGCGGCCTCTTGATCAATCAGTTCCTGGTTGATCAAAGTGTCGAGAGCTTGATGGCCTCCGCCGGCGATCATCGCCTCATAAAGACGATCCTTGGTAATTTCCACCCCGTTAACTGTGGCAACCGCTTCTGCTTTGCTCGTAGCAAAAGGAGGCTTGATTAATACAACGATCAGCAATACCGCTAGTACGAGAGATACGATGGGCCAAAGCTTGCTTGATTTGCCCCCTTCGGCAGCTTCTGGAATGGCTTGTCCATCTTCGGCGACCATCACAGGAACCGTCTCACCGTCTTGAGGGTTGTCCCGCAATGAACTCGCTTCAAGCACTGGTTCACTTGGTTTAGCCGGTTCCACCTCTTCTGCTGCTGTCTCTGGCGATATGGCGCTTGCTTTCTCCGTTAATGCTTGGGGCAATTCCTCCAAGCTCTGTTCCGGCCGCTCTTCCACAGATGGCTCCGGTTGTGCCTTTGGCTGGCCTTGCTCTTGCTCAAGCCCGGTGCCCTCTTGACTGCCGGTGGTCTCCTGCTCTTTTTTGTCCTTCTCTTCCATTACAACGACGACTCCCTTCTTTTTCTGCATCCATTTGTTCAAGGACGACTTGAATGACTCTTTTCCCATCTTACTTTCTTGACTTTACCAGAAATAACATCATCACACCTTAAATATTTTTAAAAAAATGCGAGGGATTTTTAAGATTAATTTAAGGAAAAGGCGATGGTCCGCCTTCTGGAGATTTCAATATTCGTGTTCTTGGCTAAAAAGGTGTAGAATATACTGGTAAATCCAGTTCGGGAGGAACTAGCGACCATGGAGTATCAAGCTTATTTTGCAAATCACCGTGAAGAACATTTGAAGGAACTTGACGAATTGCTGCGGATTCCAAGCATCTCTGCTCTTTCCGAGCATAAGACCGACGTGCTGAAAGCCGCCGAATGGATGGCTGAGGCCCTGCGACGCGCCGGAGTGGAAGATGTTGAAGTCCACCCTACGGCCGGACATCCGGTTGTATATGGCGAATATGTGCATGCCCCGGGCAAGCCGACCGTTTTGGTATATGGGCACTATGATGTCCAGCCGGTAGACCCGCTGGAGCTGTGGGAGACCCCTCCCTTTGAACCGTCCATCCGTAACGGCAAGCTATATGCCCGCGGTGCCACCGACGATAAAGGTCAGGTATTTATGCATATCAAGGCTGTTGAAGCCTTATTGAAGCAAGAAAAAGAATTGCCGGTAAATATCAAATTCTGTATCGAAGGCGAAGAAGAGGTGACCAGCCCTAACCTTCCGGCGTTCCTAGAAGCTCATCAAGAGAAGCTGGCCGCAGACCTTGTGTTAATCTCCGATACAGCCCTGCTTGCTCCAGGCAAGCCGGCCATCTGCATCGGTCTGCGTGGCTTGTGCGCACTGGAGGTAGCCGTTTACACAGCGAATACCGACTTGCATTCCGGCACCTTTGGCGGCGGCGTACCCAATGCTTTGCATGCCCTCGTATCCTTGCTGGCCTCTTTACATGACGAACAAGGGCGAGTTACGGTAGAAGGCTTCTATGAAGGTGTAGAGGAATTGACCCCGCAGGTGCATGAGGAGTTTGCCAAGCAGCAATTTGATGAAGAGAAGCTCAAACGCGATCTGGGCCTGGATGCCCTGTTCGGAGAAGCTGGCTACAGCTTTGTGGAACGGACAGGAGCACGGCCTACCCTGGAGCTAAACGGAATCTACGGAGGTTTTCAGGGCGAAGGCACCAAAACGGTGCTGCCTAAGGAAGCCCATGCCAAAATTACATGCCGCCTTGTTGGCGATCAGGACCCGCAAGCGACCATTGACCGGATTGAACGCCACCTGCACCAGCATCTGCAACCTGGAGCCAAGCTTAAGGTGACGGCAACCGAGAAGGCTCGCGCATTTACGAGCAGCCCGGACCATCCATATCTGCAAAAGGCGGCCGATGCTTATGAAGCTGTCTACGGAACACGTGCTTTGTTCACCAAGGATGGCGGTTCCATTCCAATCGTCGAAACGTTGTCCCGCGTACTGTCAGCCCCGGCTGTCATGATGGGCTTTGGCCTGCCGGACGAGAACTTGCATGCGCCTAACGAGCACTTCAACCTGGAGAACTTTGACAAAGGTCTGCTGACCCTTGTTCACTATTTGAAGTCGCTATAAGAAGTCCATAGCACCTGTGTAAAAAGAGGGTGTCACTAAAGTCATAATGAATGACTGAAGTGCACCCTCTTATTTTTTGATATGCAGTTGACAACACTCTCAGGTTAAGCAGCTTCCCGGAAGTGGGTCCCCTTAAAAATAACCTTCAATTTTAAAGTCAACACCCAACTGCGAAAAGCTGACATCATGCAAAGCTTTGGCTTCATTCATCATCCCTACGCCAAGTCCCTCCAGAAACGTAGGAGCCTGCTGACCGCCTACCACTTTGGGTGCGATGTACAGCACAAGCTTGTCTGCAAGCCCTTGTTCTACAAAAGATGCGTTGACTTGTCCTCCGCCTTCGACCAGCAAAGAGGACATTTCATGCGCACCCAGCACATCCAGCACCTCAGCCAAATTGACCTGCGGTGTCGCTGTTCTGAATACCTTGATTCCAAGCTGCTCCAGCCTTGCTTGCTTAGCTTCATCAGGACGATGCCCCGTAAAAATCCAGGTGGGGGCCTCACCGTCTGTAATCACCCTTGCCCGCTCAGGAATTCGCAGTGAACTGTCCAGGATCACACGAAGCGGGTGACGTCCACCAGGCAGCCGTGTTGTAAGCTGGGGATCGTCGTGAACAATGGTGCCCACGCCCACCAAAATCACAGCCGACTCATGACGTAGCCGATGCACATCCTCTCTGGCCGCCTCTGAAGTAATCCATTTGCTGCTTGCTTGTCTGGTCGCAATTTTCCCATCTAGTGTCATGGCCGATTTCAGAGTAACAAAAGGACGTTTGGTCACAATATACTTATTAAATACTTCATTCAGCTTAGTTGCTTCCTCTGCCAATACACCTTGAATTACTTCGATTCCTGCCTGTTGCAAAATGGCAATTCCTCTGCCTGCGACAAGCGGATTAGGGTCTAACGCCGCGACAACGACCCGGGAAATACCCGCTTCTACAATAGCTTCAGCACAAGGTCCTGTTCGGCCATGATGAGAGCAAGGCTCTAACGTAACATAAATCGTTGCTCCTTTGGCCGCATCTCCGGCCATTCGCAGAGCGTGGACTTCAGCATGTGGTTCTCCTGGCTTCAAATGCGAGCCGATTCCAACAATTCTGTCCTCATTTACAATGACAGCGCCAACCATTGGATTTGGCGCTGTTTGTCCGCTCATGGCTTTTGCATTTTCCAGCGCCAATCTCATATAGGTCTCATGCGAATTCACAGACTCATGCATATTCGTTTAGTATCCCTTCATTTTGAGTATAATGCCCCGAGCGGTTCACTTTGGTTTGTAGATATTTCACATTGTATTCGGAGATATCTCCCCAAAGGGGCACTCTACCCGATATATTCATCCCCGATGCGCGTAATGCCTCCATTTTCCGAGGATTATTAGTAATTAAAGTAACGGGCTTTTGTCTTAAATATTGTAAAATGCTGATAGCATCTGTGTACTGGCGGGCATCATCAGCAAAGCCTAGTACAAGGTTAGCCTCTACGGTATCAAGACCCTCTTCCTGGAGGATATAGGCCATGGATTTGCTAAGCAAGCCAATGCCTCTGCCTTCGTGATTGGCCAGATAGAATATGGCGCCTGTTCCGTGCTCAACTATAAGCTTCATGGATTGACGCAACTGATATCCACAGTCGCAACGTTTACTGCCAAAGATATCACCCGTATGGCAAATGCTATGCATCCGAATCAGGGCATATGGATCTTGTTCAAAATTTCCATATACAAGCACGCTTGATTGTTGACCTTCTGCAAGTTGCAGTGACGGCATCAAGGCGATTATTTCTTCTGGAGTATACGAGGCATATCTTTCTCTTTCTGCTTTGTCATGAACAGACAGCCAGGTATACCATTGGAATTCCACGGTCTCCCCGTCCAAATTGACAGGTAGCTTGATCGGGCCAACTATAACACTTGTAGCATCGGGCGAAGGAATCGTATGAACTTTATTTTTAAGCACATTTAGTGCATGTTGAGTATCGTTCTGTAGCATGTTTAACACACCTTTCTTATCTGCTTATCCTACATAAAAGTTCTGTTGATAGGTTTGTTCCATGATTAATTGCTCTTGCTGTAATACCTCTACCGCCTGACGGCGCACTTGCTCTACCTGCTTGAGCCAGTCTTTATCAAGGAGATCCCCCTGCAAGCCCTGTGTTAAATGATCCGCAAGCCAATCCGCATCACGCAAGGCCTCATTAAGTCCAAATGCCCCTGTCGGAGTCATGGTATGGGCAGCATCCCCGATCAGTACAAGCCCATCCTTGGTCCAAGTATCCGCTTGGCTGCTGAATATATCAAGCAACACAAAATCATTCCATGACTTGATATATTGCCTTACCTGGTGCTCAAGATCAGGAAAAGCCTGGATTAGCGTTGTAATAAAAGGTTCAAATGATTGTTTACGCAGCTTCGGGTAGGAATCTTGTTCAATATTCCAGCCAATTTGAATGTGTCCTCTTGCTTGTGTGAACAAATGCAGTTGCTGATTGTTCACAATAGCAGAGCGAATGATCGGCTTCCAGCCTGGCGGAGCAGGTATGCGCGCCCACAACAGATCATAACCGTGATTGCGAATCATGGCAGGTATATTCGCTTGTCTGCGCACGGTAGAGTATCTGCCATCAGCACCCACAATCACCCGGCAATGCAGCAGCATTTCTTCTCCAGTTCCATCAAACGCCAAGATTCCATGGTAATAACCATCCTCATCCTGTACCAAACGGCTTACCGTCACTCCAGTATGCAATGTGAAGTCAGGGTATTGGCTTGCCCCTTTAATTAGCGCATCCAGCAAATCTGCCTGAGGTACATGAATGCCGACATTACCTTCAGACATAGCGGGCAGCAGCAGCTTAACAAGCTTGCCATTGAGCCAATACTCAATATGCTCTAATGGCAAGATGGCCCCGTCCTCAAAGCGAGACATGACCTCATGCTTGTTCAACACCGCAACGCCATCGCTATTCAGAATCTCTCCCCGAAATGCCTTGCCTAGCGTCATTTGCTTCTCTAACAAGGCAACGGAGATACCTGACTTAGCCAATAAATAAGATAATAACGCCCCGCCAGGCCCTGCACCAATTACACATACATCCACATTCTTGTTCATAGTAGCTGTCCCTCCTGGGCAAACCGCAACTCTAAATCCAAATTGCCCAAAGCATGGCTCATAAGCACGCCAATTTATTCAATTCAATAACATACTTCATAACATACTTCAAATCATTTAGTTACTTTATGTAACTTAGTTTATTTTATATTGTATATTTCGTCAAGTAATTATATAATTTTTGTAAAGGTAAGCTTTATTCCTATTAAGTGAGGTGAACAGAATGAACACTTCGTCCATGTGTCCCCGGTTTGAAAAAGCAGTTGAATTGCTTAGCAAACGTTGGACTACATTCATTGTATACAAATTGCTGGATGGCCCTAAACGATTTATTGAAATTGAGAATTCACTATCCAATTTGAGTGGCAAAATGTTATCCGAAAGATTGAAGGAGTTAGAGGAGGAGGGGGTAATTCAGCGAATTGTCTATCCTGAGAAGCCTGTCCGTATAGAATATTCATTGACGAGCAGGGGCATGGCGCTCGCCCCTGTATTTGCCGAAATTCAGGATTGGGCAACGGAATGGATCGAGCTAGCTCCCCCACCAAGCTGCTGATGCCTATTTTTATATAGTCATCGCACCAATTTCGTTCGCTTTTCATACTATGTCTTGACTGTATCCCTTAACCTTGTTAAAACCACAAAACCCGAGCAAGGAGGGGTGACGCATTTTGAAAAGCAGCGATCGTAACAGCAAATTTCTGTTAACTCATCGTGAGCGAGAGGTCTTCGAACTTCTCGTACAGGATAAAACGACGCGCGACATTGCCGGGCAATTGTTTATCAGCGAGAAAACCGTTCGTAATCATATCTCTAATGTGATGCAAAAATTGAACGTCAAAGGTCGTGCACAGGCGGTAGTCGAGCTAATCAAGCTTGGGGAGCTGAAAATCTGACAGGTGCCTCAAAACTCATTCCGGGGAACCGCAAGCCTTCTTTTTCATCCCGTTTAACGGGAGAAAGAGAAGGTTTTTTGTTTTGCCTGGCATAGTAATCGCCACTTTATCTAAGTATTCAAATAAACTGGCAACAGTACCTCATCCACCAGTTCCATCAAATAGTTCTCCGTAACGTCTCCTCCTCTAACCATATTCTCAAAGCGCAACAAATCAAAGGGCAAGCTCATTTGCCTGTTGGTAAATTCATGGTGGATTTCCCCTCTTCGTTTGGCAAATTCCTGTATCTTTTGCATCATCTCGATATTGCTGTCCCGGCCAAGCAACGATAAGCGCTGGAGTTGTACATTCTTCACACTCAATTCAAACAAAATGGCCCCCATCAACTCCGCGCCTACCGTAGTCAAAAACTCCTGATACAGCTTGACGACACTCAGCAAATCTTCGCGCAAGCTGCCTTGCTCCCGCACCAGATCTACCATGTTCCCACCATGCGCCTGAGTGAACCGAAATTGAACCAGGGCATACAGAAGCCCCACCTTATCGCTATAACGGCCATACAGCACGGTTCTGCTCGTTCCTGCTTGCTTGGCCACATTCTGAAACGTCATCAGCTCATATCCGGAAGTGCACAGAATGTTGTAAGCAGCTTCCAGAATAGCTGTCTCCAGTTGTTCTCCTCTTCTTCGCTTTGCCGCCATAGGGATTATTCCTCCTGTTTCTGCTTCTTGAATCTGCGTTTATTTTAGCATAATTAAGATACACATTGTACTTTAAATCCAAAAGAGCTATAATTTGTTTGAAATAAAGTACAAATTGCACTTTATCAAAAAAAGAGGTGTGAGCATATGAAAAAAACATACGCAAGCTTAGCGATCGTGAAGACTACCCATGAATAAAATCCTGATCGTAGATGATGATGTCCATTTTCGCAGGCTGGTTCGGACGATACTGGAACGGGAAGGTTGCACGGCTTACGAAGCCAACGACGGGCTTGAAGCTCTTGGCCTGTTGGCAACGGTCAAAGCCGATCTGGTCATCCTTGATGTTATGATGCCAAATATGGATGGATGGGAGCTGTGCCAGGAGCTGCGAAAACATTACAGCCTCCCGCTATTAATGCTTACAGCCAAGGGGGACATTCAGCAAAAAGTAAAAGGATTTCAGTCCGGCACAGATGACTACCTGGTCAAGCCAGTGGAGCCTATGGAATTGGTCATGAGGGTGAAGGCCTTGTTACGCCGTTATCAAATAGTATCCTCCCAAACGGTAAGCATTGGTGAATTATTCATGGATCGCAAGAACTATGAAATTACCTTGGGCAACTCGACCTTGTTCTTGCCGCTGAAGGAATTTGAACTGCTATTCAAATTGGCTAGCCAGCCTAATAGAACTCTGTCCCGGGATCAGCTCATTACAGAAATTTGGGGGTATGAGTTTGAAGGAAATGAACGCACCCTGGACGTGCACATTAACCGGCTGCGCCAGAAATTCCCGGCGTCAGAGCATGGCTTTGCGATCAAAACTGCGCGTGGACTAGGTTATTGCCTGGAGGCGCCGGAATGATACCTCAACGACACACCAGAAGACACAACCTTCTTCGCATTAATGTCTGGGTTACCCTGCTGATCAGCTTCTTGGCTTCCTTTACCATTGCGTATATGCTTCACATGATGAGCAGTTCAATTATGGGCTTCAAAATGTTAGGGAAGCCGACGTTCTCCTTCTCCCTTCTTGTTGTGGCCATATGGTTCTTCTTACTGCTCCTGATCAAGAGATATACGCGGCTAAGAGACGGATTCGGAACAGAAAATTTCAGGAAAAATTATTGGCTTCAAGGAATTGTCCTCGTCCTTATGGTCCTGGTTGCTTTGATCGGGTGCAGCGCCTTGGCCGGATTCTTCACCGGGATGTTGTATTTCTCCATAGGAGTGGGGCCAAGCCAATTCCCGCTCATGAGTCAGGTGTTGAAGGTACTGTTAGGGGTTCTCTTGCTGCTGCTTGTCGGTCATTATTTGAAGTACGGCCATCTTACCAAAACGGTGAATTTGCTGGCAGCGGTCATTCGGGTGTTAGAGAATATTGCCCATGGAAATTATAAAGCCCGGCTGGGAGATGAGCTTGAAAATAACGGCTCCCTGAAAGACTTGGTTAAAAGCGTTAATAACATGGCAGCTGACCTTGAGCAGCTCGAAAATATGCGCCAGGAGTTTATCTCTAACGTCTCCCATGAGATTCAATCACCCTTGGCATCCATCCGCGGGTTTGCGATAGTTCTGCAAAATGAACAGACCATATGTTTGGAAGAAAGGCAACTCTACCTGGGGATTATTGAAGCTGAAAGCTTGCGATTGTCCAGGCTGAGTGAAAGCTTGCTGCAGCTAGCTGTATTGGATTCAGAAAATTTGATGCTGGAGTCAGCACCATACAGGCTGGATAACCAACTCAGAAACCTCATCCTGGCTTGCGAACCCCAGTGGAGAGGGAAACTATTGCCGTAGAGGCCGATCTGGAAGAGATACACTGTACATTGGATGAACAAAGAATGAGCCAGGTTTGGGTCAATCTGATCCATAATGCCATTAAATTCACCCCTGAGGATGGGCAAATCCGTGTGGAGCTACATTCACGAAAGAAGGGGCTGACCGTGGAGATTTCGGATACGGGCAAGGGCATACCGGAAGAGCATATACAGCGCATCTTTGAGCGATTTTACAAATCAGACCCGACCAGAGAACGGACGAATCAAGGCAGTGGGCTTGGCTTATCCATTGCCAAAAAAATTGTAGACCTGCATGGAGGTAGGATCAGTGTAAAAAGCCAAATCGACAAAGGTACAACATTCACTGTAATTTTGCCAAATGAACAATAGGAAATAAACGGTAAATCTCATTTAAATTCAGTTTACTCGATACTTGTAAGATGAGGCTACAGATACAGATCAATGACAAGTAAGGAGTGCTGAGGATGCCTGAAATGATTTTGACACAAAGTTTAATCAAGCAATATGGCGACAAGATAGTGATCGATGATATTTCCTTGTCCGTGGACAAGGGGGAGATTTACGGTTTCTTGGGATTGAATGGCGCGGGCAAAACCACGATAATCCGGCTTCTGCTAGGTATGGTTTTGCCTTCTTCCGGCAGCGTGTATCTCAATGGGCAAAGGGTAGTCAATGGCGACCCCCACTTATGGGATCATGTAGGCTACCTTGTTGAAACTCCATATGCCTACCCCTCCTTCACCGTAAGAGAGAACCTGGAGATGATGCGCCGACTTAGAAGGCTTCCGGACAAGCGATGCATCGATGAGGTTATGAGCAAGCTTAAGCTGACCTCCTATGAGCATACAAAGGCAAAGAACCTTTCGTTAGGCAATGCTCAGAAGCTGGGACTGGCCAAGGCGCTCATGCATAATCCGAGCATACTTGTTTTGGACGAGCCGACGAACGGACTTGATCCCGCTGGCATCTATCAGGTTCGCCAACTGCTGCAAGATCTGGCACTGAATCATGGCGTCACCATTTTTATATCAAGCCACATTCTGGAAGAGATGTCCAAGATGGTATCCCGCTTTGGTATTATTCATCAAGGTCGGCTGATTCAGGAGGCGAGTGCCGCGGACCTGGACAGAATGCTGAACAAGTATTTATGGGTCGATGTCGATACACCCTCTCAAGAAAAAGCGATGAGGATGCTGACACAAGAGGGATATGATGTTCGGTTATCCGAGCAGGGAGGCCTTGAAATTATGAGCGAAAAAGCCATTCGCCAGCCTGAGCAAATTGCCAAGCTATTAGTGCACGCCGACTTATCGCCTACCTTGCTCAAGGTTGAAGAAGAAAATCTCGAATCCTATTTTCTCAGAACGGTTGGCGTGATCGGAGGTGGTTGCAAATGAAGCATTTTATGTCCACCCTGGGTGTTGAGGTATACAAGTTACGTCGATCGTTAGTACCCTGGTTAACGTTGCTCTTCCTTATATTTATTGTTTCTCAAGAGGTTGGCAAAGCCGACTGGCAGGTCTATCTCCAAGGCGCAACCTATAAATTTGTCATTCTTGGCTCTGTTGGGTTCGGCTTTCTCACCAGCTGGTTGTATGGACGGGAATATGCGGACAGGACGATAAAGGACTTGTTATCTTTACCGGTATCAAGAATTAATCTGGTACTGGCTAAATACGCTACCGTGATTATAGCTTGCTTTCTGATTACTATCGCCGTCTTCATTTACGCACTGGGATTAGGAGCCGTCGCCCAGTTGCCCCATTTCTCATGGAATCTTATAGGAGAAGCCTTGGGGGCCTTTGCCCTGACATCTCTATTTAGCGTGCTGCTATGTACGGTTGTAGCCCTGCTGGCAAGCTTGTCGCGTGGCTGGCTGGCTCCGATCGGCTTCGTCTTCCTGACCTTGATTCTTGCACTAAGCCTGGGGAGCAGTGCAGCAGGACCTTATATACCATGGGCTATGCCGACATTGCAAACCTTGCCTTTCACTTCTCCGGGAAGTGGACTGGCTTCACTGAATTGGATTAGTTACTTGATTCTCGCCGTCACCGGGGCTGGCGGTCTGATCGGTACCATGGCATACTGGCGTTATGCGGACCAAAGGTAATCATTTGTACAAGCAACCAGCTGGTGGAGCTAACCATCATGCGGGCGCGCTCCCGCGAACCATCGACCCGGTCTAGAATCCATTTCACCTTCGTTCCGGAAAAATAAAGGGCCAGCAACAAGCCGGTCTTGGCTCGAAATAAATGGTCATGCTCCGCTGCCTTTGAAGCCTCGCAACCGGGGCCGCCTGTCGCGATTGCCACACAATGGCCGGATAAATCAGTTGCCCTGTATCCTTGTCCCAGACGATGGTGATTTCCCGCTGATTGGCGATGCCAATCCCCGCAAATTGCTTAGGCTTCACAGCAGACTCGGATAGACAGGTGGCGATGACTAAAGAGAATCGAACCCCATATCTCATTGGGATTTTGCTCCACTGAGCCAGGCGTGAGGAAATATTGCGGCAGCTCCCGTTGTGCCAAATGCATAATGGCCCCCGCCTGGTCAAACAGAATGGCCCGGGAGCTTGTCGTTCCTTGATCCAGGGCCATAAATACTTTTTCGTTATTTATCCCTCATTTCCCGACTTCTCGCAGCAGAAATAGCGCTTACGAATGTTTTGCTCCTTACTTTTATATAAAGCAAAGAACCGCCAGTTAACCTCGGAAAGCCTGAACGGCCCTAAGTATGCATCTGACAAGCTAAAGCTTGTTCACACTTGAAAATTTCTCCATAATGGTAATCATCGCTTCCAGCTCTTGCTCGGTCAATACCGACAATTGACGCTTCAGCACTTCGCGTGATTTCTTCTTCGCTTCCTCCAGCACCTCGGCCCCTCGTTCAGTGACCGATAACAACACAGCACGCCGATCTTGCTCATCATGCCGCCGATGTACGTAGCCGTTCTGAACCAACCGGTCGATCATTACCGTAATCGCGCTAGGTTTGACCTCGAGCTTATCCGCCAAGTAGCTGACATTGCAAACCTGCTTTCTAGCAATCAATCCCAACATCTGGAATTGAGGGCCGGTTAGGCCAAGCTCCTGATGGTGCAGCAACTCGCTTTTCATTTTGCGAAATGAATTGCTCCAAGCCACCTCTATCCTTTCAATATATGCATCAAGATCAACCGTCAATGCAATCCTTCCTCTCTCCCACAGGATTCAGCTTGTTTAAGTTTAGTATGCAAAGTTCAAAAATTCAAGGAAACGTTAGATATTCTCTGGACAAAATAGGAGGGGCCCCCTTGAAAATCAATCTTATATCCATTATGATGAAGGCGTAATATAAAAATAATTTTCATGAATAATCCATTTCAAAAGGAAAATTATTTTCATCAGAGAAAATATGTGTTCAAAAAAAGTCGGGTTCTCAGGACCAAGAAGGTTGAATGAAGCTAGGGACTGAGTAGCGGAGCTACACGTTTTCGGAGAAACGACTTCGGAAGCAGGGGTACGTGAGCAACTCAAATGTTTCTGTAAGAAACATACTACGGAAGCCTATGCTTGGCCCGACTGAATTCAAGATTCGATGTCGAATCTACTCTTTGAACCGCTTCGTCCTGGGAAGACGACTTTTTGAACTACTTCTTTTAATATGTGTTCAAAAAGTCGGGTTTACAGGACCAAGAAGGTTGAATGAAGCTAGGGACTGAGTAGCGCAGCGTACGTACTGGGTACGTGAGCAACGGAAGGCCCGACTGAATTCAAGATTCGATGTCGAATCTACTCCTTGAACCGCTTCGTCCTGGGAAGACGACTTTTTGAACTACTTCTATAAGGGGAGGAATGATTATTTCCACACCTATTTTACATGCTGTTTCCAGTCATCTGGCTTCTTTGCCCCCACAGGAACGCAAGCTGGGGGAATACATCTTGCAAGCACCGGCCTCTGTCCTTCGGTTAGGAATTACGGAGCTGGCTGGTACATGCGGCATCAGCCCTTCAACCATTACCCGCTTTTGCAAGACATTCCATTTCAAAGGATTTCCCGACTTCAAGATGAAGCTGGCCGGAGAGCTGGCCCATAAACCTGCCGACAATCATTATCAGGACATCATCGCAGGCAACGATCTACCGAAGATCGTGGAGGCTATGGAAGCAAATCATCTGGCTTCCATTACCGATACCACGCGCCTGCTGGACATGAATCAATTAACCCGAGCTGTGGAAGCATTATGCCAAGCCCGTCGCATCGATTTGTACGGGGTAGCTACCTCTTCAATCGTTGCCCAGGACTTCTCCCAGAAGCTGGTCCGCATCGGCAAGCACTGTACTGCCTTCGCCGATTCACATATGCAGATCACCTCAGCTTCTTCGCTTGGTAAAGGAGATGTGGCCTTGGCCGTCTCCTATTCGGGGGCAACCCCCGAGACCATCGATGCTCTGCGCTGTGCCAAGGATAGCGGTGCACTAACGATTTCGCTCACCCAATATAGCAACAATCGTCTGGCTACCCTTGCGGATATCCCCTTGTTCTCCTCATCACTTGAGGAAGGGATGCGGCGCGGTGACATGGCCTCGCGAATCGCTCAGCTCCATGTCATCGACATTTTATTTACCGGCATGGTCAGCCTTGAGTTCCAGGATTACATTCCAAAGCTTGAACAGTCTTATCAAAATATCCAAAAATATATTGCAAAACCCAAGGAGGACAAAAGCAATGCTGAACATCATTAAAACAAATAGTGAGCAGCAATTTAACGAAACAGGGGCAGGCATCATCGCCAGCCTTCTGCAAACCAATCCTAAGGCGATCCTTGGCCTGGCTACGGGCAGTACCCCGGTTGGTGTCTACGAGAAACTGATTGAACTTTACCGTGCAGGCACCGTCAGCTTCAAACAAGCCAGCAGCTATAACCTGGACGAATATATCGGACTGCCAACGGATCATCCGGAAAGCTATCGCCGTTTTATGGATGAGAAGCTGTTCAACCAGGTCGATATTGACCTTAACAATACGCATGTCCCCCTTGGCAATACTGCTGATCCTGAGCAAGCGGCCCGAGATTACGCCCGCCTGCTGGATGGAGCCGGTCAGATCGACTTGCAACTGCTGGGAGTTGGACATAACGGCCATATCGGCTTCAACGAGCCTGGAGAAGAGCTTCAAGGCCCTCCACACGTGGTTAAGCTGGAAGAACAAACCCGGGTTGCCAATGCACGCTTCTTCAATTCCATTGACGAAGTGCCAACCCACGCGCTGACTATGGGCATCGGCTCCATTCTGAAGGCCAAGCAAATTTTGCTGATGGCCAAAGGTGAGGACAAGGCCGACATCATTGCCCAAGCCTTGAACGGGCCGATTACGACTCAATGCCCGGCTTCGCTGCTGCAAACTCACTCCAATGTTGTGGTCGTTGTAGACCCAGGGGCGGGGAGACATCTGTGATGGAACAACGAACTTTTCAGATTGTGCATGCCAAAGTCGTGACTCCGCAAGGGATCATCGATGATGGCGCTGTTGCCGTCGAGCATGGAGTGATTACCTATGTAGGCTCTACGTCCGGTTTATCCATCAGCGGATTGAACCATAGTGATGTCAAGATGATTGACGCTGCCGGCAGCTACGTGTTGCCCGGCTTTATCGACGTGCATGTACACGGCGGGATGCTGGAGGATTTCTCCAAGCCAAGCGAGCAAGGATTAGATGCCATCACGCGGCTTCATTGCAGTCAGGGCACCACCTCGATGTTAGCCACAACGATGACCCTGCCCAAAGCATCCATCGACGCCGTGCTGGATACAGTGCATCAATATATGGAAGGCGACATGCCCTATGCTCAATTGGTTGGCGTGCATCTGGAAGGGCCGTTCATCAGTCCGAAATGGCCCGGAGCGCAAAATCCCGAGCATGTTGTCCCTCCAAACCGGGAATGGGTTGAAGCCTGGGATCGCAGGTATCCGGGCTTGATCAAGCAGGTGACCTTTGCTCCTGAACGGGAAGGGGCGCATGAGTTGATCGCCTATTTGCGCAAGCAAGGCATTGTAGCGGCAGCAGGGCATACCGATGCAACTTACGAAGAGATTATGTCGGCTCATGAAGTGGGCCTAAATCATTCCGTGCACATGTTCAATGCCATGACACCGCTGCACCACCGCAAGCCCGGCACCGTTGGAGCTATTCTTAGCACACCGGGAATCAGTACGGAGATTATTGCCGACGGCATCCATGTTCACCATGCAGCCATTCGTTTGCTCGCAAGTGTGAAGAACGAGAATAATCTTATTTTAATCACGGATGCCATGTCCGCCGCGGGCCTTGGCAATGGAGACTACATGCTTGGCGATCTGCCCGTTGTAGTTAAGGATAATGTATGTACGCTGAGAGATAGCGAAGGTACCTTGGCTGGCAGCACGCTGACGATGATCCGGGGCTTCCGTCATCTTGTGCAGGAGGTCGGAT
Organism: Paenibacillus sanguinis 2301083 = DSM 16941; assembly: GCF_000374825.1. GTDB lineage: Bacteria > Bacillota > Bacilli > Paenibacillales > Paenibacillaceae > Fontibacillus > Fontibacillus sanguinis. Next base: position 138,816 of record NZ_KB895382.1, on the reverse strand, counting down.
TGTCAGTCGAACGAGCTTCTCAGGCTGCCAGCGGCAACCCGGCCAAATTAATTCGTATCGAGCACCTGACAGGCTCCCTTGAAACAGGCAAGCAAGCAGACCTGCTGTTGGTTGATAGCGATCTGGAGCTGCGCCAAACCTGGGTGAAGGGACGTCTCTTTGCTGCAAACGAATAAGCCGTTCATTTATCGCTTACAATAAAAGCGCGAGCAGCCGGGTTCAACCCCGTTCTCGCGCTTTTTGCCGACCCTGTTGATTATCGTTGATCCCCGGGGAAGATGCGGTTGATCATCGTTTCAAAATCGTTAATATAGTGGTTTAAAGTTCTGCCGGCACGGCTTTGCATTCCGTAATTTCCAATTTGATCCACAAAATCGGTATTGCCCGATACATAGACATTACGGATGTGCGGCGCTGTTTGCTTAATGGCCGTTGTAATTTGTTCTCTGACATCCTCACCGATGTTATCCACACCCATACCTAAGCCCATGTCACCCATGCCAAGTCCGATGCCATTTTCATTTGGCGACCGGTTGATCATCTCTGTGCCCGTAGTGCCATACATGGATGTATCCCTGTGGCCATTCATGCCCACACCCGGCATTCGATCGGTTGAATTCAGAGCTCGACTCCGATTCATATTCACGCCTTTGCTACCGGCCCCCAGCATGTCCATGCCTGTTCCTTCGTTACGACCGGTATTCATGCCATTGCCATTGTTCTGGCGATTGCCATGCAAAGTCACGCCTACATAAGCGTCATGATCAGTCACGACGACATGTGCCGCCTGCACGCTGCCAAGCTGAGCCACTTTGTTGCTCAATGCCTGGCTATAGCGAAGCGATTGAATCCGTTCCTGCCCATTACCCGTATTTCGCGTATTCATACGCTGATTTCGGTCCATGGAGTCCATTGAATTGATGTTGTAGCCCCGATTGTGGTTATTGCGCAAGCTCTGGGTTCGCATGTTATTGTCCGCGTTACCGCAGCCCGCAATACCGCCAACCCCCGCGACCAATGCTGCCGACAATGATAAATGAACGATTTTGCTTCCTCGCATGTAGTCAACCTCCATCTATAGAATGAATGTATGAGACAGGTCTTAGGATGCGCAAAATTGTCCGCTCATCATACAGGTAAACTTACCCGCACCGTTCCGAGCAAGCAAGCGTACAATAACTACAGAATCGCTTATTTCATCCATGAACAAGAGGAGCTTGCCCATGAAGGTGCTTTTTACGTTTTTTGTCGCCAGCGGGGGCGTAGAAACTTTAAATCGCTTGCGCTGTGTCGCCCTCAGAACGCATGGAATAGAGGGGCATGTGCTGTATCTTCAATCCGGATATGGGCTTGGCAATACACAGGCAGCCAATATTCCCGTTATGATCGCTCCAGGGGATGACCAGCTTATTCGCCAACTGCCGCAATACGACGCGATCATCACAACTTCCGATTATTTATTACCCGGCAGATTACGCCGGCTGGGATACACCAAACCGATTATTTTTGAAATACAGGGCCTGGGCACCAGGGAACAAGCGATGCAAATGCTTCAGGAGGGCTCGGGAGAAATTTTGCGCCATTGCCAGGCTTCGCTTATGCCCCCAACGCCTCATTTGGTTGAATTGGCCTCCATATATTATCCGACGTTACCCAATTACATTTTCCCCAATCTTCTGGATACGCAGCATTTCCATTATAAGTCTCAGCCAAAATATCCTGTGCCGATCATTGGTTGGGTGGGAAGACTGGAGCCAAATAAAAATTGGGAGCTATTTCTGGAAATTTGTTCAAGCCTGATTCGTCGCCGCCCTAAAATAGAAATCTGGTTGTTCTTGGATTATGAGTTGCCTTCAGATGAGATCAAAAACGCTTTCTGGCAATATATTAAGGTGCTGGGTCTACAATCCAACGTCAAATTATTTCCGAATACTCCCAACCAGGAGATGCCCTTCTATTTGTCACGAATTGGCGACTCCGGCGGCCTGATGATCTCTACCTCTACGCTCGAAGGCTTCGGGTATGCTGTCGCCGAGGCTTTGGCATGCCGTTGCCCTGTCTTGAGTACCGATTCAGAGGGGGTCCGGTTCTTTATCAAGCATAACGAAACAGGAAAGTTCTTTCAGTACCCTCGCCTGAATCAGGCAGTAAACGAAGCTATTGAATTGATGGATTATACGGATTTGCGTGAACGTATCCGTAACCAGGGTCAGCAGCATATTAATCAGGGGATGTCGCCACAGCAATATGCCGGGTCCTTCAGGCAAATGTTATCGTATCTTATCCCGGGCTCGTAGGTTCTTCTGATCTCTGACCCTCATGTCTTTTCCTGATTCATCCATTCCTTAAGCGCTAAGCTTTAGATAAATACCTTAATCAAGCCGTATTTTTATATTTGCCCAAATACAACGAAGCTTCCCCTACCGAGTGTGTAGGGGAAGCTTCGTTGTTCGTAGAATCACTTATTCATTCTGGCAAAGCCTTGAGCGCCTCCCCCAGCTTCTGATGGTTGGCTTGCAGACCCGGATCCCCGGGAAGATAATGCAAGGCCTCTTTATTATGATCATATGCTTGGCGAAGCTGACCCAGTTGGGCGTAACACAGGCATAACCGGCTATGTGGAAGCCATGTTCGGGCGGCCGTTTGCACAATTGCATTCCATGCTGACAACTCAGAGGTTTGCAATGCCTGGCTGTACCAATATATCGCTTGCCGCCATTGCTGGCGTTCTTCAAACCACTTTCCCAAGCTGCAACAAATCTCTGATCTGGGAACATCGTAGTATAACGATCGGAGCAAAGCTTGCAATTCCTCCTCGGCCCGCCCCAGCTTGCGAGAGCACTCAGCCAGTCGTGAGCAGGCCATGACCAGATCATCGCGCAAAGCTTCCCCGTCTGCCAGGAAATCCTTGAAATGACCCACAGCCTCCTCATGGCGCTGCGCATCCGCCAGTTCACAAGCCAGATGGAATCGCAACCGACCCTTCAACTCATGCCCGGCCGCGAGCCATCGCTCAATGATATGAAGATTGCGTCTGGAATGCCCTGGTCCAGACGTTCCCCGGTGCGTAATTGCAATATCCGTTAGCAGCCGCTTTCCCGCCGCCACATCTAGATACTCATGAATAATACCGACCCAGCGATAGCCCCGACACCTTCTGACCAGACGATTCCGTCTTGTCATGGCCAAAGGCTCGCCCGAGGTCTCATCCGTCTGGAGAACATAATTCATGATGACGGAATCCACATCTGGCTCCAGATTTTGCTTGAGATCCTTCAGTTTTTCGCGGTTGGCTTCAGTAATGACATCGTCCGCATCCATCCAAAGGATGAATTCCTGGCTAGCCAAGGAGAATGCATAATTTCTAGCAGCCGAGAAATCATCTTGCCAGGCATAATCATAAACCTGCTCCGTGTATGCCCGGGTAATCTCTTTAGTGCGATCTGTAGATCCTGTATCCACGATGATGATCTCCTCAACGAGGTCGCTAACCGACTCCAGGCATACCGGCAGCCGGGCTTCCTCATCCTTGACAATCATGCACAAGCTGACCGTAATCAGGTTAAGAAGCCTCCCTCCTTAAGCATTTGGGCAATCTCTGCCTTCTTCAGCAAGGAAGCGTTGGAGTGGTATTCGGAGAACACAGCCGGGTTCAGGCCGGCATAACGGGCATTCAAGTCATTTGATCCCGGAGGTAAAATAACGAAATATTGATCGCTGTACTGCAAGGTGTACGGAGACTCGTACCGCGAGACCAGCACCTCATGCAGCTTCTCGCCGGGACGAATTCCGATTTCCTTAAACGGCACACGGTGTCCCACGTAGTGCTCTGCCAGCACTTCCGCGATATCGATAATGCGGCATGCCTTCATCTTCATTACGAACGTCTCACCACCGATGGCCGTTGTAGCCGCCTGGAGCAGCAAGTCAATGGCCTGGGTCAATGTCAGGAAGAAACGGGTCATTTCGCGGAAAGTCAAAGTGAGCTCCCGTCCCTCCCGCAGCTGATTGATGAACAGCGGAACAACACTACCGTTGGTTCCCAGCACGTTGCCCCCGCGAATACATGTAAAGCGGGTGTCCTCGCTCAGATCATTCGCCCGGATCATCAACTTCTCACCGATAGCTTTAGTCATCCCGTACGTATTCGTCGGATCAACAGCTTTGTCCGTAGATACGTCGATCACCTTGGCTACTTTCTGGGCAATGCTGGCCCGAATGATATTTTCTGTCCCGAGGACATTGGTCTTCAGCGCCTCTTCCGGCTGGAATTCACATACCGGTACATGCTTGAGTGCAGCCAGATGGAACACATAATCGACACCCTTACAAGCCGCTTCCACGGCTGTATAGTCGCGAATATCACCGATCACGAACCGAAGCTCCCCATGCCCGCTGAACTCCCGTGCCATCATTACTTGGGCATATTCATTTCTTGAGAAAATACGAATTTCCTTTGGTTGCTCCAGCAGTAGCCGACGCGTCAGCGTTTTGCCCCAGGACCCCGTTCCTCCGGTAATCAATATCGTCTTATCTTTGAACATTACCCTACCTTCCTTTCTTCTGTATCATGATCAGGATTTATCCGAGTATTTGAAGTGCCCCGAGGTCCCATCCCCGAGCGCAATGATTTTTGCCTTTCCTTGACGACCTCGCAATGCATTTCTCGTATCGAATACCAACGAAGCATGTGCGGCCACCCGGTCCAGCGGCAATCCCTTATGATGAACAGCCAGCAATACACAATCCGCAGCTGCCAATCGTTCGGTGTCCAGTTGGACCGACGTTAGCTCCAACCCGCTCTCCTGCAAATTCGGAACCAGCGGGTCATGATATTCCACCTGTGCTCCGGCAGCCATGAGCAGTCGAATCATCTCAATGGAACTGGATTCGCGAATGTCTGCGACATCCTCCTTGAAGGTGACTCCCAGCACCATTATTCGTTTACCTTCAAGCATTGAATCCTCCATGGTTTGCTTGATACGGGATACGACATAAGCTGGCATGGAACGGTTAATCCGTGTGCTAGCTTCAATGAAGGTACTATCGGCCTCAAGCTGGCGAGCCTTCCATTGCAAATATAAAGGGTCAACAGGAATGCAATGCCCGCCCACCCCGGGTCCGGGATAAAATGCTGTAAACCCAAAAGGCTTGGTGGATGCTGCTTCCACAACCTCCCATACATTGATGCCCAATCTGTCGCACAGCATCGCAAATTCATTCATGAAGGAAATATTGACGAAACGAAATGTATTCTCCAGCAGTTTAGCCATCTCTGCTGTTTCCGTGGAGGATACGCGTACAACCTTGTGGAATGCAGCCTGATATAATTCTTCTGTACGATCGGCACAGGCCGAAGTAATACCGCTTACGATCTTGGGAATCTCCTGTAAAGTATAACGTCGACTTCCGGGATTCACGCGCTCGGGTGAAAAACCGACGAAGAGTTCCTCCCCTATACGTAGCCCGCTTTGCTCCAACAGGGGCAAAATCACTTCCCGTGTCGTTCCAGGATACGTAGAGCTCTCAAGAGCAACCAATTGCCCGGCCTTCAAATGCCCGCTTATATCTCTGGAGGCCTCTATCAAATAGTCCATATCCGGTTCATGCTGCGGGTTGAGCGGTGTTGGCACGCACATAATGATCGCCTCTGCCGTGGCAATGCTGCTGTATTTCGGACTCACCTCAAGCTGGCGGGTTTGAACATAATGCCTGATCTTCGATTCCGGAACATCCGCGATATAGCTTCGTCCTTCGCTCAGCAGCTTTAGCTTGCTCTCATCCTTATCAACGCCGATGACGTGAAAGCCTTGATCCATATAGGTTTCAGCCAAAGGCAGTCCGACGTAACCCAAACCGACGATGGCTATAGTACGGCTCAAATCTCATCTCCCCCTTCCGTGTTGTTAACCGGTCATGCTGCCCGTATGTTACGGTTTTTGCCTGTTGTCGATGATGGAACGAATCATCTGTAAAAGCTCGCGGGTTCGAACCGCCGTCGTATGCTTCTCCCTGACAAATTCATAGCCTTGGTGGGTAAGCTTGTTCCTTAATGCCTCATTGTTTGGATGAAGATAGAAGTTTACCTTGGCCAGATAATCCCGCGAGGTTATGGCGACATAATGAACGCCGGACCGAAAGCCCAGCTCTGTCAAATCCGGATTCTCAGGTGCAAGCAGCAAGGTATGGCACGCTGGCACCTCAAAATATTTTCGTAGAGGGTAATGGTAAATGGAATCACAGGTCATGAATATTTTCGCTCTGTTCACCTCGGCAGCAAAGCCGGTAGCAACCCTGGCCTGTGCTTCAGAGGCAAAATCGGTATACCCGGGATGATCATAGCTAACAAAGCCCGGTCTTCCCGTCAATGCCGCCTTGATGGTGTGCCGCAGCGGATAGACCTTGCGGTTGGTGGCTCCCATCAGCAGAATGTCGATTTGCTTGCGTTGCCTATAGTCTCGAAATACAGCAGGATCAACAAAATGCGGAAGCCAACGCAGGTGGCCCTTAAATTCAGGGTACCGCCTACGAAAAGCGTGCTGATAAATCGTAAATATATGGGAAGAGGGGAACCGCCGCAGAAATTCCCGGCGCTGCTCCACTTTGCTATGGAGATCATGCATGATCATGCCCCAGGGAACATTTAGGTGGGCGAGTCCTTCAACCGGGGGACAATAAGCAGCATGGAACATATCATTTAACAGAATAAAGTCAGGCTTGACGGGCATGCGCCTAACGATTTCTTGGAGACTTCCGCCTCGATGATCTACAGTTAACAAGGCTTGCTTTTGCAACTCCATCTGCATGTAATAAAAGTTGCGTTCCAGATACTTGCTGAAGTCTCGGGTGATGAACAATAGCTTCAATCGGTTCATCCCATCCAACCCCCCTTTCTATTAAAGGCGGGATTCACCAAGGCTCCACCTAGACGAAAACCGCCCCGGGACAAACCCGAGGCAGGTTTTCTGTTTGTGTTAACCTTGCTGGGCAATACCGGTAAAGGCCTCTGGGCCGTTGCGAATAGCTGTTGTCGCTCCGGAAATATACGATGTGTAGACCGTTTCCGGTGCAGCAGGAGCAAGCAGGTCGGCAGCAACAAATGAGGTAACCTGCGTAGAAGTAGCGCTGGTTACGACTCCGTCCAGGCTAAAGATGACATTGGCGGGAGCAAATGTCGCTCCGCGAACGATATCAATCGTAAATGTGTCTCCTACATCCCCCAATATGCCGATAATTCCTTGCAGAATTATGATTGGATTAGGAACGTTTTGCGTCTGCAAACCGATAATTCCGAACAGCTCAGGAGTATCGGACAGTGGGGTACCCGGGAACCCGGGCTGATTGGAGTTCACGGAGCTTCTGGCATCAAGAAAAACACCCATCTCTTCATTCACCACCTTCTTGTAATCTAGTTCAGGTTATGGTTGAAGAGCGTGTTTCGTATAGACAACTTCCTCAAGGTAACTGCTCATTTTCTGCTTTTCGGGTACAGATGACCTGCTTTATGGCCTCAGGAGGTAGCAATAAGATGGGTTAGAGCCGCTCTATAGCGGTTCTGGAGGAATTGAATTTCTGCTGAAATAGCACTTTGGTGACGCAAGGTTCCCATGCCCCCATGCCTCCGATAAAAGGTAAGCGGAATTTCAACGTAGGGAAAGGGGATACGGGAAAGCAGCACCCGATGCCATAAGTCATAATCATGGGTGTACGGCAACTGCTCGTCAAAGATTCCCACGCGTTGCACCAGACTCCGATGCATCATCACCGTACAGCCGTTCACCGGGTTGCCGCCCAGAAATGTGTGAAGCAAGGCCTGCCATTCCATCGGGGGCATTCCTGCGCCGAATTGGGTTACGTTGCTGTACTCGTCGATATAGCTGAAGTTGGTATGAGAAATAGCCGCATCTCGGGCTTGCATAAATTGAAGCTGCACCGCAATCTTGTCAGGATGAAATTTATCATCCGAGCTGAGCCAGGCGATATATTCGCCAGAGGCATGACGGATGCCATGATTCAGGGCCGAGGCGGTTCCGCCATTGGCTTTGCCCAGATAGTAAATATGATTTCGGTATGGAGCCAGTCTTTCTGCATGCTGGGTCGAGCCATCATCCACGACAATGACCTCGAGATTGGCATAGCTCTGGTCGAGAGCACTTTGTACTGCTTGCTCGATATAGGGACAATTATAGAACGGAATAATGATACTTACTCGCGGATTCATGACGAAGCTCTCCCTTCGTTGCGGCAATCATTCAGTATGTCCCCCAGGGATTGCTCCCAAGTATAGATTGCTTCCCACCCCATATCCCATAGGGCTTGCGGAACCTCGGCGGGCTTCAGTTCAGTTACAGACAGGGAACTCTTTCGGGCAGGATGCAAGACACGAAGGTCTAGCTTCACTGGCGTCAGCTTGGCATAAACCTCAGCCAGTTCCGACAGGCTGTGCTCCTGGCCGGAGCACACAGGATAAATCTTGCCAGCGGTCCCCTGCCTAAGCAAGATCTCATAGGCGTTCACCGCATCTCGCACATCCAGAAAGTCCCGCCGTTCATCCCCTTTTGTCAGCTTGAAGGGAGGAAGCTCCTGTCCACGCTCAACCCCGGCAATGTAACGGGCCAGCAAGGAACAGACTCCTGTCGAAGGCCCTGTGCCAATCAGGTTCCCCGGCTCGGCAACCATCACGTGGAGTCCAAACAGTTCTCCCCAAGCCAGCGCCGCTGCCTCTTGCAGCGCCTTACTCAGCCCGTAAGGATGCGTGGGGGCGCCCTCTGAGCCTAATCCAAATTTGAGCCGCGAGCCAGCAACAAGCACACGAGTTTGCCCTAGTCCGGCAGTATGCAAGCCATCAAGCACATGCAAGGTAGTCATCAAATTGCTCTCAATATACTGAAGCGGTTCGTTCCATGAGGCAGGTACTGAATTCTTCCCACCCAGATGCAGGATATATTGAGGTTGGAGCTGGCCTATCATCTCCCTGACCTGCCGCTTATCAGTCAGATCGCATGAATAATAGCTGACACCGGACATCTCGGAGAGCGGGGCTTCGCTTCGAACCGAGGCGAAGACCCGGTATCCCTGGGAGGCAAAATGACGACAGGCATGCTGTCCAGTAAATCCTGCCGCTCCGGTAATCAGAATTGCAGCCGGATCAGCCATGCTGCTTCATCCACTCTGCCATCTGCTCCAGCATATGGCGGAAGGAAGGGAGAGGAACGGCGACATCGGTCCGGGTATTCACCAGTGTCCGGTTCTGGGAAGGACCGTCGTCCGGCTCAATCTCTACATTCGCTTTACCCCAGATCTCCTTGAATTGCTGAAGCATTTCGTATTTGCTCACAATTTCCGGATGAGCGAGATGAATCAAGCCGGATACCGGCTGGTCCATCAACTGATCTATAGCCTTAGCCAACTGCAGTGTGGTTACTCCGTTCCAGAGAACACGCCGATAACCGGACACTTTCCCTTCCTGACTCATGAACCAATGGAACAGACCAATGCCATGATCGCGAATTTCCGGTCCAATGATGGACGTGCGGATAGTCAAATGTCCCCGGTCATGAACTTCTCCCAGCATTTTGGTCACTGCATACATGGAGGTCCCATCAGGCGGATCGTCCTCGCGGTAATGTCCACGCGCCCCGCTGAACACGCAGTCCGTGCTGATATGGATCAGTCTGGCTCCGGTCTTGTCAGCCAAATGGCGCAACCGATGGGGCAGGAAGCCATTAATATGGTAAGCCGCGATTTTATCCTGCTCGGCGAACTGATTGAGAACCCCTACGGCATTGATCATAATTTGGGGACGAACCAATTGCACTGCATAATCGACGGCAACGGTATCCGTCACATCAACAATCAATGACTCGGTATCGTCAGTATTCCGGGAAGTGTAGAAGACCTGATGTTTTCCTTGCTCGCGGAAATACCGAACGAGGACATGGCCGGCCATACCGGCCCCCCCGAAGATCAATATTTTCATGAAAGAAACCCTCCTCTGGCCAACAGGCCGCGGATCGCTTCCTTATCCATCAGATGATGCTCGGAGCTCAGCTCGCCAAAGTCTACACCAGGCAGGCTGCCATAACGCTCCCGCAAACCGGCGATTTCCAGTGAAGGAAGGATGACCAAATATTCCTCATCATAGACCACGGTGGTCCGGCTCTCGTATTCGCTAAGCAACAGCTCATGAATTCTTTCCCCCGGACGGACACCGGACTCTACCATCGATACCCCGGACACGCCGGACTCCTCAATGATAACCTGCGCCAGATCAACGATTCGGCAGGTTGGCATCAGCATAACGAAGATTTCACCGCCAACGCTTTCCCGCGAGGCCTTGAACAGCAGCTGGATGGCCTCTGGCATTGTGAAGAAGAAGCGTGTCATTTCCATATCCGTAATTGAAATCCGGCGTCTCTCCCGAATCTGCTGCTTGAACAAGTGGATGACACTGCCGTTGGTTCCAAGGACATTGCCGCCCCGCACGCACACGAATCTCGTTTCTTCCTGAATCAAATTGGCATAGACGATCAGCTTCTCCCCAATGGCCTTGGTCATGCCATAGAAGTTGGAGGGATTGGCCGCCTTATCCGTAGAAATATAAAGGACCTTCTTCACCTTGTTCTCAATCGCCGCTTCAATCACATTTTGGGTGCCCACTACATTGGTCTTTAAAGCCTCTCCGGGCTGCTCCTCGCATACCGGTACATGCTTCAGGGCAGCAAGGTGATAGACAATATCTACATGACGACAAGCTGCCGTCAAGGCATCCTTATCACGAATATCCCCAATGCGGAAGGTTAGCCGCTTATCGTCGAACGCCCGGCTCATAGCCACCTGGGCCGCCTCGCCGCGAGAATATACGATGATTTCCTTCGGTTCCTGGGGCAGCAATTGCCGAATGAGTTCATGGCCCCATGAGCCCGTTCCCCCAGTCACGAGAATGACTTGGTTTTTAAGCATTCAGTTTCCCTCCAAGTACGAATTTGACCACCTTTTCCGATACCTTCTTCTCCAGATAGCCGTCAGGATATGGCCATGAGCGTTCCATTCCCTCCATCATTTTGGCTGCGGCTGCAATGGCCTCGGCATTTACGCCGGAGACGACGTTGCTGCCGCAATCCACTGTCTCCGGGCGTTCCGTTGTCCGGCGGATGGTGACCGTGGGGACATGCATGATACAGCACTCCTCCTGCACCGTGCCGCTGTCCGTCAGCGCACAGAGGGCATGCTTCTCCAGCTTCACAAAATCAAAAAATCCAAAGGGCTCATGAAATTCTACCAGAGGATGCATTTCCAGCTTCAAGTCCCGTTCAATCCGCGACCGGGTGCGGGGATGAATACTGCAAATCATCCGTAGCGAGGAAGCCTCTGCCACCTTGTTCAGCCCTTCCATAATGGCATGCAGGGACTCTGGCCGATCCACATTCTCTGCCCGGTGAGCAGTAACCAGAAAGTACGTCCCCTCGCTTAGTCCCAAACGTGTCAAAATATCACTAGCTTCAACCTGTGAATCATAGTGCTGCATCACTTCATAAATGGGATTGCCCGTTAACACGATTCGCCGCCCCGGTACACCTTCGGCAATCAGGTGCTGCTTGCTTTGCGGTGTGTATGGCATATTGATCGTAGACACAGCATCGATGATTTTCCGGTTCTTCTCCTCCGGCACATCCAGATCAAAGCAGCGGTTCCCCGCTTCCATATGAATTACCGGATAACCCAGGCGCTCCGCCAGGACTGCGCATAATGCGCTGTTGGTATCCCCCAGCAGGAGAACCCGATCCGGCCGTTCCCGCTCCAGAAGCTGCTCCATCTGGGCGAACATAGCCGAGAGCTGGGTGCCCAGCGTTGTTTTGTGATCCTGAAACACATAGTCCGGCTGTCTCAGACCCAACTCCTGAAAAAAGACATCGCTCAGGCTGGCCGTGAAGTTCTGTCCCGTATGGACCAGGACATGCTGGTCGGCCCACTGGTCAAGCAAAGGTATGATCAGACTTAACCGGATAATCTCCGGCCTGGTTCCGAGTATCGTCATGATCTTCACATTCTCATCTCCTTGCAGACTTGTGACGCTTGTTTCTACGTCTTGATCCCACACTGGAAGACCTGCGCCGCCGAGCCGCAAGCCGCTGCGTTCCTCTGCGGCTTCGCTTGCGGCGGGCCGTTATGCCCCGCTGCGTGCTTCCCTTCCCTCGGCGCTGCCTCTTCAGCGCTCCGCGTCGCTTGGGACTCTTATTCAGCCGAATCCCCTTGCCCAATATAGGGAGATTATTTCCAGCCGATTCCTTTGCCCCTGATTCAATAGCTCGAAGCGCCACTTCATCCAGCGGAGGCTGCTGCGGTTCGGGCAGCGGAACAACGCTGCCGTGCAAGCCGTTCATTTGCTCGACTAATCCCAACAATCTGTCATCATAAGCCGAAGGTCCAAAAATCGCTTCGGACTGAGCGCGATTGCTCTGTCCGACCTCCTCCGCCAGCCCCGGGGAAGATAACAACTGCGCAGCCCGCGACGCCAGTCCCTCCCAATCCCGGGTAGCCGCCAGATAAGAGGCATTACCTGTCGCCTCAAGAATCTCCTTCAACCCTCCGGAGGCGTATGCCACAACCGGCTTGCCGAAGACCATCCCTTCCAGCGCTGTCAGCCCAAAGCCTTCCTGGGCAATAGGAGGAACGATAACCAGATCCATTGCAGCAAATACAGCCTCAATCCGGTCTTGGAAGTTGGCGAATATAAATCTATCCCGATAGGGGGAAGCCGAAACCATATCCTGCAAACTACGGTAAAATTCATGATGCATTTCGGCACCGATGATGATGAATTTCGCATCACTGAATGAATCGGCCAGTTGGAGGGCAGCTCGCAGAAAGTGATCGGCTCCCTTCTCAGGAATTAGGTACGAGGAGATATAGCCAACCAGCCGCTCCGCGGGCTTCACCTTCCATAGTCCACGCTTATGCCGCCGCAGATAATACCACGCCTCCGGATGGATATCCTCGGGATTCCAGGAGGGATACAGCAGCAAGGTTTTGCCCTCCGCTGCGCTGCCCTGGAATGGATGCAGTACGGCTTTGGAAATCCCGATGACCAGGTCGCTGTACCGATCAATAATGCTTACTGCCTCCGCCGTATGTTCGTTCTGGGCAATGACCTCGGTAATCTGCCATGCCACTGGAATACCAAGTTGCTTGGCAGCGATGGCCGGGGAAACGTTGACACTGGTATTCACCAGCACCAGATCCGGGCATTCCCTGGTGAGCAGGTCAACCGTATGCCGAACCGGTTCGCTCCAGGCCACGGCCGAGGCCAGACCTGACAATCCGGCATGCGGAGAGCACATTCCATAGAGCAGCCCGTTATCGCAAATGATCGTCCGTATGCCATAACGCTTAGCCTGTACGGTCAGGCTCCCCTGCCGGGGAACCACAATCGTGCAATCGTAATGGGCCTGCAGCTTCCTTGCGCAGAAGAGCAGCAGCTTCTCAGCCCCTGTTACATTCCTGATATTGCAAACATGCGAGAACAACAGCAGTTTTCTCTTCCCCGGCACCCTCGCCCTCTCCTTCGCTTGATTGATATGAGCAGACGGCTCCCCCATAAATCCGCTCATCCTTAAGTGCGGGTTGATGGGGGAATTCCGTTATCCAAAAATCACCGTCAGCATTTGATTCAACCGATTGGCATAGGTATGATCCTGAAGTGTCCGATCAAGTGCCCGCAGCGCAATTTCCCTTCTCTCTTTCTCATGGGTCAGATAGAATCGCACCTTATCCACCAATTCATCTGCTGTTGAGAAGGTCTCAATCTCCACACCCGGAGTATAGAAGGAAGCCAGATCATCCCGTGCATCCACCAGTTGCAGTGTTGCACATGCCGAAATTTCAAATGTTCTCGGGTTAGGTGATGCGGCCAAAATACCCGCCCCGTTGTGGTTAACATCTTCCTCAAAAGGAGAACGGTGAAGGTTGAGTACAATTTTGGTTCCGCTATAGACCTTCGCCGTCTCTACCGGCCCCATCCACTTGTTAAGCTCAATCCGGTCAGCATATTGCGAGAACTCCGGCAGGCGATCCCACCAGATTCCGTTAATCAACAGCCCTTGCTCGATCAGTGCAGGCATGACCGGACGCAGAAAATGAACTCTATTCCAATACGCAGAGCCAATAAACCCTAAATTGCGACGTATCGGTGACTGAATCAGTGTAGGACGGTAGTGCTCTGTATAGGCTGCAAAAGGCAAATAATGCACATTGGGGGAACCTGCCGCCCGGTAAGGCTCGATGCAATTCCGTTCCAGCGTAAATACGTAATCATAGTGCGGGCTGATCGCAATCGTCATATCTGTATAGTAGGGATCATCTGTAAACCAGATGGCTGTAGGAACTCCCATCGCCCGTACAGCATCGATGTAGTCGGTCGGCAATTCCAGACCGTCCAGGGCCAGCAGCAGGTCCGGCTTATGCAATGCTGCCAGCTCCGGGATGGAATCGCTGGGGGTGCCAACGATCAGTTCGGTTGTTAAGCCTCGTAGCGTAGTTATGATGGCCTCATCGATCGGAGAGTAAGGGAAGCCCTTGCCAGAGCCGATGTACAGTACTTTCTTCTGCCTGACCGCAAATGCGGGGCGCTCCCGATTCACGAGAACATTAGCCCTGCCTCTAAGATATCCCTCATCAAATCCGGCGACGAGTCCATCTGCTCTCCCTCTTTCCGCCGAAGTTAACACCTGATTGACATGTACTGTCGCTTGCCCTGTGAGCATAATGTCACTCCTTTTTTATAAGTTCCAAGCTAATTTCTCATCGCCGTCTCCAGGAGCCGGCTGATCCGATCGGTATACGTGTGCGCGCTTCTCGTCGTCCAGAGAGATCGCCAAGCAATAATTCGCCGTTCGTCTTCATGCTCCAGATAGTAGCTGATTTTCGATTCCAGTTCTTCCGCGTTCTGGAATGTCTCAATATCATATCCGGGACGATAGTGGGAAGAGAGTTCATCGCGAGCATCAGTAATCTGGAATGCGCCGCAACCGGCAATTTCATAGGTTCGAGGGTTGATGGACCCTCCGGGTAAATTCAGTCCGTTCCGATTGTCCTGCCCCGCCTCTGTCGGACGGTGGATGTTCAATACAATTTTGGCTGCGTTGTAATAACTGACTGTTTCCTCTGCTGGAAGCCACCCCTGCCGTATCCAATGCGATAGTTCCTGGAAATGGGGCATGCGTTCCCAATGCCAGCCCGCAATCAGGACACGACGATTCTGGAGAAATGAGCTCAAGCGTTCAAACAGCTCGACGCGGTTCCAGAATGCATTTCCGACAAAGCAGACATCATAACGGTGCTCTGGCTTCGCCGGCACAGGACGAAATAACCTCGGGCTTACAGCCAGCGGAAGATGATGCACCTCGGCACATCCGATGGAACGATACAAGGACACGCATTCGATCTCATGGGTGAAGATGACATCGTAGCAAAGAGCCAAAGCCACCGTGTCGTCGGTAAAATAGGGATCGTCCACGAACCAGACGGCCGTGCGAATACCCATGCTGCGTATTCGTTCCATCTGCTGGGGATGATCCGCTGGGAAGACATGCAGCGAATTCATGACCAGCACCAGATCAGGGCGATAGCGCTCTGCTTCCTGCACCATCATTTCCGGAGAAGCTACAATGCACTGCTCCGTCAACTCTGTTAATGCTTCCTTAACTCCTTCGTCAATAGCTTCAAATCCTTGCGGAACGTACAGCACCCGCAAGTTCATCCTGGGCCGAACAGCAGGAGAGACCCGCTGCAGCACGGCCTGACAGCCACCATAACGATACCCCTCGCCGTACCCGGCAGAATAAGCATCACCGGTGTGATTTTCCTCATCCTTCATCAAAGTTCTTCATCCTATCCTTGTGGATTCAAACTATGCGTTTTTCCTGGGTCTTAATAAATATATGCTGAGGGGGCACGTGCATCATGGACGACTACCCGCCCGCCTGATAAATTGGCGAATGCCCTCTTAGTTCGAATTAATGAAAGAATGGCACATTATTTAACCAACTTTTCCATGCATGGCAAAAAGCCTCCGCTAACACGGAAGCTAGGCAATTTGGTATGTGAAGTAAGGACCTCAACAAAACTTTAGGTTTCATAATCTGAATCAAAACCAAAACCAGAGGTTGACATGATCCATTCGGGAGCAAATCAAAAACGAATATACCTCTAACGGGAAATCCTCATGTTAATTCGCCTATATTTCACCAAATATCATATATAACGGGAAATCCTCATGTTAATTTGGGCTTTTTCCCAAAAATCGACCATTTCATCATGATTAGCAGGAGGAAATCCATATAAATCCCCGATTTCTGGCGATTTGAGCCATTTAACGGGAGTTTTCCCCTATAAGTGCGTGTTCAAAAAGTCGAATTTTCAGGACCGAAAGGTTGGATGAAGCCAGGGACTGAGTAGCGGAGCTACACGTTTTCGCAGAAAACGACTTCGGAAGCATGGGTACGTGAGCAACTCAAATGTTTCTGAAGGAAACATACTACGGAAGCATAGGCTAGGCCCGGCTGAATTCAAGATTCGATGTCGAACCCACTCCTTGAACAACTTCGTTCGGGGAAGACGACTTTTTGAACAACCTCTATAATAAGAAGAGGAATACCCGAATAGAACCTGGGAACCAGCGGTACTCAGCGAATTCTTGGGATACGTGCAATTCGCCTCATAAGTCTTGCTAACGATCAACTGCTAATTTTTAGATTGAGCCCATAATCTACACGCAAAAACTCTTAAATTCGTACAGAAGTGAGAATGAATCTTCATATTATAGAGAAACAATATAGCTAAAGCCCAACTCTGGCCTTTTCTGCTTTCTATTCATGAATAATATTTATAACCTCGGATATTTCCTCGTTTAAAGATGACATTAGTGTCGCATAATCAGATTGGATGATAAAGTTCTCAGGAGAGCTTGTAATATTATACAAAGTCATGCTATCTGAAGAACCTAAAGATAATTTATCGCATATCTTCTTAAGCAGTACTCTTATTTCCACCCAATCTTCAGGAAGTTCTGTGTCATAGCGGTAGGTATCGAAATAGTTCTTTAGCTCGTTTATCATACCAACTAAGTTGTGATTTATTGCTATTTAGAACAATAGACCAACTACAATAACTTTAACGAAAGTGATTAATTTTCATCACCTGTATTTCATTTGATAACACCAGAATTAATGTTACCGTCATTACTTCGTAAAGAAGTAGCAAAGTTAATTATGGCTATATAAATTGGAAATACAATCGAAGTAATTAATATTACAAGTCCAACCCCTCCGAGGGGTTTTTCTTGCGGATTGGTAATTGGATAAAGAGATGCAAAAGACAAAAGGAAAATTAAGAAATAAGGAATCCAAAGTACTGTAGTGAAATACTTTATTTTACTTTTTCCAAACTGACGCTTTGTAAGAAAGTAACATAAAAAAGAAGCCGCAATAAAAATAATTACGATCAATAAATTAATATATATATTTACGTTTATGATTCCGGTGATTCTTTCAATGCGGTAAACATTTACCATCAGTTCCGTTTGAACGAACAATATGAGGGCATACAATGCACTTAACCCATTAAGCCTAAAAAAAGTTAACATAATGCCACCTCCATTCATTTACCAGCAGTTCCTTGTACGATGCACTAGCGAGTCCAAATTCACCTTAAAATAAATATTAAACGATCATACATAGCTAAGGCTACCAAACCATAAACGGTTGGCAGCCCTGAGTTCTGATGATTTACATTTTTGTTACAGCAGCTTGGGTTAGATTTGCTCCTTGTACGCCAGCTTGTGCCCGTCCTCAAAGCCCTGGGCAAAACCTCCGTTAAAGCCCTCCTGATACGCGTCGTTATAGGCTTGATCGTAAGCGGCTTGATCATGAACTATCCCCTCATTGGGGTCAGGTTCGACAACCGGCTCCTTCACCGGCAATTGGCGAGCCAGCCCTCTGCGACGGCGTCTCAGCTTACCTTTTCGGCGGCGTGAACGGAGTGTCGGGCGCAGCTTGCTGCGCTTGCGGCGGGCGACGCCGATCTTTCTCCCCCGCTTTAAAGCCAATCTCCGCTTCTTTCCCGGGCGTCCTTTCTTCATCACACGCGGCTTCACCCGGCGGGTCCGCCGGGATTTTGTTTTGGCCATTACCTGTTCCTCCTATTCTCCTCGGGCAATATTGTGAGCTGCATAGCAAGTGTCCGTAATCCACGGCGATGAAGGAGTTCCATAATTGATGCGATGGAGAGTCAACCCGCAGACGGTACGGGCCATCGCTTCCTGATGCTTCGTCAAAATCTCGATGTTGGCGGCAAGGTGCCTGGCGGTTTCCGGCGACCCTTCCGCTACCTCGGCCATACTGCCGAGAATGCGAGCCATGGCGACCTGACTCCGGCTGATCGAATCAATCAGCCGAAGTTTGGCTTCTTCGTGAAGTTCAAGCGGCAACCTCATTTGCTCGAATCCTCCAGATCAAATCCCCCGCCAAATAAATCGCCAAATCCGCCTCCCAGGTCGCCATCACCGCCCGTATCTTCCTCCTCGGTGGCCAGCACCGTTTTCAGATTGCTGTAAAGCCCATTTTGCAATTTGGTCAACCCTTCAACCATTTCCACAAGCTGCTCATGAACGTCCAGCGGATCGGACAACTGCTTCTCATGTTCGTCATAATTGGCCTCTACTACATGATTGAGCACCCAGTTGCGCACCTTCTCCGCTTCGACCGCCTTCGCCTCCAAAATCATCGCAATATTCCATTGTATTTTGGCGGCTGCATCCAACATGTGCAGATAGGCCTGTTCCCTGCTCATGGCATCATACCCCGCTTCTTGACATCACTCTTCGTCATGGGTTTTCAATTCCTTCATTACATAACCCAGGTTCTCGGCCATGGCTTCCTCCAGATCGGCAATCGCATTCAAATAAGAGATTACGCTCTTATTGACGCGACCTGAATTCTCCAGTACACCGGACATTCCGGCAAAGGCCGGACCGGCATCCGGAATAGCGTGAACAATCTGCGCCATACGTACCGCAACCTGTCGTTCGGCATCGATCATTCGCGCCATGTGCTGGTGGGAGTGGGCCATATGAACAATAATCTCCGTAATCTTCTGCTCCACCCTGATTCCTCCTCTATGGACGGACTGCCCAGCTTGGTACCCTGCATTAGCATATGCCGCTGCAAACCGGTGCGTTCCTGGGAAATCCCTCTATAAGAGGTTGTTCAAAAAGTCGTTTTCTGCGAAAACGTGTACCTCCGCTACTTACGTCCCTGACTTCATCCAACCTGAAGCGTTTTGGAAAAACGCACATCGGAAGCATATGTCTTGGTCCTGCTATCCCGACTTTTTGAACTCGCACTTAAAGTGCTACCTCTATAAATCATCGTTTAACAACCTGGGAGGAGGGAGGACTGGCAGCCCCTCCGGGTACTGCTCCAACCACTGCGTTCCCGCGACTTCTCCTGACACCGAAAGGCCCCATGCCCGGCAGGCATAATCGGATACAACCTCCCGACGCTGCCCCCGATCAAGTTGATACAAGCGCCCGTCTCCGGCGCGAGTAACGCTTCCTTCCCGTCCTGGCTGTGCTGCCAGACTTGCTCTATGGGCTAACACATCATGCAGCAAACGCCCGTCTCCGCGAGGAAGATGCTGCAGGTCCGTTACAGATAGCCTTGTCGGCGGGGAGCCTGCCGCTTCCAGTCCATTTCCCTCCAGGGGATAGCGCACACCATGCTCCAGCCAATACACCGTAGAATTCCACCCCTTGACACATACGCTGCTCGGGAAAAAATCAGCAGACCGAAGCACACCTGATGAGCGCCATCCTGGCATACGCAAATACAAGGACTGCAAATCGCCCCATTTCTCGGCAAAAAAATCATGATTCCTCGCATTGATCTCGGCAAATCCCTGCTCCCCAAGCCCCTTCATCGTCATGCTTCCATAGTGATGAATGAAGGCATCTCCGGCGATGATTTGCTTCTTCCCTTGCAGCCGCAGCCGAGCCACCCAATCATCATCCTCGTAGTTGCCGATGGCATAGCCCTCGTCGAAGTATCCGATTTGCTCAAAGGTGCTGCGCGGAAACGCCAGACAGAAACCAATCAATCGTTCCGTTTCCCGCCATTTAGCCGGATCAGTAACGTTATGTGCAGCAGCATAAGCCTGCATTGCGGCGATATCTTCCCCATACGGTACGGCAATTTGCTGATCGCCGCTAATATAATTCGTAACCGGCCCCACCGCCGCAGCATCCGGACGCTGACTCAGGCAATACAGCAATTGATCGAGCCAGCGTTCCGTCACCAGTACGTCGTTGTTCAACAGAACAATGTATCGGCCCTTGGCCATCATTAAACCTGTGTTGATCGCCCGGGCAAATCCCAGGTTCTGCTCATGCACCGTCATCCGGACCGGTCTGCGGCGACGTCTGATCGCATCCGCCGTCCCATCCTCAGAGCCGTTGTCGACGACAATGATTTCATAGGGCAAATGAGTATGCGCCTCAATGCTGTCCAGACACTGGAGCAGCAGATCCCTACGATTATATGTCGGAATAATGATGCTGGTGCCATCCAGACCGGAGCCAAAGGAACGAATACCTTCCTCCATCCCTTGGGCATACCCTGCTGCATAGCCGCTTGCATATTTGCCTTGCTCCTGCTTCACCCTTTCATCTCCTTCCCTCACAATCGTGTTAGAAGCATCTCTCCACGGATCAGCTTGTCGGCTAAATGGCCCAGGTCCAGCGCCAGCTTGCCTTGCTCTGCCGCCAAGCGTGTGCATATCATTACCGCCGCTATACCTGCCGCTACCAAAGCCAACTCGAAATCGGGCTGCTCGCGGGCTTTTGCCAGAACATGCTCGACATCAGCGACGCCCTGAACCGGAGCCACCCAGCCCGTGATGACTATTCCCTGTCGGCTTAACAAACCCGCCAGCTCTGGCGATTGATTGCCGATCAGCAGCACACGCCGTCCTTCCAACAGCCGTGCCAGGTACCCTCCGGCATTCAACTCGTAATTGACCGTTGAGGTAGCGAGCTGCATCGCGTGGTAATCCATACCATAATGACGCAGTACGGGGAACAGCAAGCCTTGATACGAGGGATGCCGGGACTGCGGTACACCTACGATGTCTGCCAGGCGAACCGCCTGCGCCAACGCTTCCCGTGCTCCAGCATCCGGCAATTGCACGCCTGCATAAGGCAAGAAGCTTCCCCAACGAATGGCTTCCTCCGTGGGGATCACTGTCCCATGCGCCAGCGTGAGCAACTCGCCGTCGCCCAAGCGAACGACCGACAGCGGTCGTCCCTCCTGAAGCGCGATGACGGCTGCTTGAAATACAGCGGGTGCGGAGAGCAGCGGGTGCAGCGCTTCGGCAACAGAACGAAACCCTAGGGCAATAACCTCATCCACGGTGATTTCAGGCAACATAGTATGGTGGGGAATCAAGCGGCCCAGCTTGGCTTCCCCGCCTTCGAACAAACCCTCCCGGTATCCATGAGCGTAGGCTTCGGCACGAATCAACTCCAGTGCCTCTGTATTCTCGGGTGAAGCAGGAGAGCGGTCGTCTGTCGCCGGAAGCAACGCCGCATCCTCCACCGGGGGCAGTATCGGCAAGGGCACTGCTGGCGCAGCAGCCGTGCCTGACGACATACGTATGCTCCGCCGCAAATCCCGCTTTCGGCGATTGGCCGCCCGCCGGGAACGCAAGCGGCGGGGGAGCATTCTCCCCCCGCCCCTCCTGCTGGCTGCCTTGCTGCGAATGCTGTTCAGAGTTCGACGGGATGCCGACGCCGCCCCTTTCCCTCCTGGTTGGCGCCGTGCCTTGCGGATGGCTTTACCCGATGAACTACGCATCGTCATGGCCGCCCTCCTTTCTTCATCAAGTCAAGTCTCAAGCAGTCACGGGAGTACGCCCTTCATATAAACCCCGGCCTCTCGCAACGACTCCAGCGTACCGGCATCCCCCCACCATAGCTGCAGCACATCATATTCCAACTTGCCTGCTTTGGCGTAACGATTATTCACATCCGTAATTTCCAATTCCCCGCGATCCGAGCGACTAATGCCCCGAATGAATTCAAATACAGCGTCATCATACATATAGATGCCTGTCACTGAAAACTGCGATTTCGGCTTTTTGGGCTTCTCTTCAATGTATGCAATCAAGTCTGGATTGTCGGCATCAAATACAGGAACCCCGTAGCGACGTGGATCATCTACAGGCTTAAGCAGCACCCGGGCACTCCCTGGCGGCTGCTGTCTGAATTTCTCTACAAAAGGTGTCAGATCATCCAGGAACAGATTATCGCCCAGCAGAACCACAAACCGTTCGCCGGACGGGATGAAGCCGGATGCCAGCTCAAGCGCCTCCGCGATGCCGCCTGGCGAATCCTGTATCCGATAGGTGAGGTTAACGCCAAAATTGCCGCCGCTGCCAAGAAAATCGGCATAAAGCCCGGCAGACTGCTTGCCGATAACGATCAGAATATCGGTAATTCCAGCTTGACGCAGCCGTTCTATGCCGTAGCACACCATCGGATAGCTCCCGACGGGAAGCAGATGTTTATTGATCAATCGGGTCAGCGGGTATAGACGCGTACCGGTGCCTCCCGCCAAAATCACACCTTTCATGAACTCTCCCCCCAGTTAATAAATGCTATATAAACTGCCAGGGGTCTAAGCCCCATTTATCCATAAAACGCTGCCGGTTCCGCTCAATCAATCCACTCCACCCCTCAGGATGCTGCGCCTTGAAGCTGGCGCTTCCAGCGTGATGCACAAGAGTATCCCCGCAGATGAGCAAGCGATATCCCGCCTGACGTACCCGGTAGCAGTAATCATCGTCTTCGTAATGCCCCGGTGAAAAAGCTTCATCCAGCAGTCCCACCTGTGCCAGCACTTCCCGCTTCATAAGCAGACACATCCCGATCAAACGCTGAACCTCCTGCCAGCGGGAAGCATCGGAGCGATTGTAGCGCTCTGCAACCTGAATGAAAGCCTCGCCTTCCGTCCATGGAACATCCACCTGCTGCCGCCCGCTGGCATAATTGGTGACCGGGCCTACCATTCCGATATCGGGCGCGCTCTTTAGCGCTCGCAGCATATTGGATAACCAGTGCGGCGAGACGGTCACATCATTGTTCAGCAAGAGCAACTGATCGCCCGAAGCGATCGACAGCCCCCGGTTCACAGCGATGGGAAAGCCTTCGTTACGTGGCAAAGCGGCCAAAATAAGCTGCTCTCGCAAACAATACGAGACCGTCTCGTCATCAGAGCCGTTATCCACCACGATAATTTCATAAGGAGCCTTGGTATGGCGACGAATGGCCTCAACGCAAGGAGAGAGCAGATGAAGTCCGTTATACGTAGGAATAATGATACTGGTCAATCCGGCTTCATTCATCAAGCGTTCCTCACTTTCGCCAGCTCGCTGCGCGGAAGCGTAGCAAAGCTTAGACGTATGCCGTCCGTCTTCATCACTTCACCCAGCGCCTCCACATGGTCCCCGATAATCATCTGCGCTACGGCATTGCCCGTTCCGCTGTTACCGGTGCGGACCCGATTGCTGCGGATGACGTCGACGGAGATTGGCGCGCTTGCGGCAAGGCCGCGGGCAAGCGCGATTGCTTGCGCCTTGGGTGGCACGAGCAGTGCGGCGGTACCCACCGTTTGTACGGCCCGTCGGGACATCGCATGCGGCACTGCTGTCAGTGAATTGGCCCGCAAATCCGGACGTCCGAGTGCATGGTTCAGGAACATTTTGCAGCGCGTCACCTCATCTTGACCTGCAAACGCCGGAAGATAGGGGGTCAGATCATTGAGCACCAAGTCCTCGCCCTGGTCAACCGACAGGATAAAAGCGGCCAGTTCCTCCGCCGCGACGCAAATATCGCCATCGGTGAACAACAGAATATCCCCCGATGAGACCGATGCCCCGACAGCGCGCCCTACATCATGACCCAGTCGCTGCGGGAAGCTAATCCTCGTCATTCGCGAGTCCTGACCTACAACGTCAAAGCTTCTGTCTTCACAGCCATTCAGTACGATAATGATTTCCTGCAAAGGCAGCTTGCGCAGCTCCGTCAATACGGCGGGCAAGGTTTTCTCTTCATTACTGGCAGTCACAATGGCTGACACTGTACCCTGCAAAGGCAGGGGAATCCATAAGTCCTCTGCGCCGCAAGCCGAAGCATAACCCCGGCGATAAGCCAAGGCTACGGGCAAGAGCATCTTTATGGGTAGAGCAGCCGGAACGTGCCGGGCATACCACTCCCGAAATCCTTGTTGCATCTGGAAAGAAAGCTCTTCGCCTCCGCGGTTCTCCTGATCAGCTTTTCCTGCAAGGACGCCAGCTTCCCCGGCTTTCAGCACCAGGCGGGTCGCTCGCTGATTCCCGGCTGTTGAACGCATGGTCTTCCTCCGGGCAGGCAGCTTGCTCCAGTCTCCCCGTATTCTGCTGGACATACGTCCCGCTGCTCTTGGCCGCAGATGGGCTGGACGCTTCCTGGAACGCTTCTTATGCCTTTGACGATTTGTGGTTGACTTTATCCTCATATATCTCACCTCACCCGGTCGCGCTGTCGGCCCAGATCGCTATATCCGCCGCGTGCTCCCTGCTGCCTGATCAGCCATTCGACCGCCTCCAGATGGTCACCGGCTACAAGCCGGGTCAACGGATCAACGCGCTTGCCTCGCTCCTCTTGCCTGGCTCGCACCGGATTCAAACGACCAACTTCTACCGTGTGGACAATCTGTACCTTCAGGTCCAGCAGGATGGCCTTGGTCAAGGCCAGCGGGGGGACCTCCAGCGCCTCCGGCCGTATCCATTCCAACGCCTTGCGGCTTAAAGCATGCGGGACCGCCGTCAACGAGGCCCCCTTCAAATCAGCGCGCAACAGCAAACCATTAAGTACATATTTGGCCAATACGACCGGGTGAACCTCTCGCCGGCGTATCGGTCCGGAGTAGCCATTCAGGGCTACATCGATCCCTGACAATACCGCTTGTACGAAGGGTCTTAGCTCTTTAGCTGGTATCACCATGTCCGCATCCATGAACAACAGGACCTGGCCAGCGGCGGCTTCCGCACCTACTCGCCTGCCCACATCATGTCCCAGCGGATCCGGTACACGAATCAGGCGGGCGCCGCATTTCTCCGCCAATTCAGGCGTGCCGTCCGTGGAGCCGTTCGCCACCACAATCGTTTCACTGCGAGGATGCACCTTACCAGCTTCGTGCAGCACCCGTCCCAGCGTGGCCCGTTCATTCATCGCGGGGATGATAATGGAGACTACAGGGTTATCGTGATTGACCAAACGCGGAAGCGGAGACTTTCGCCGGAGTGGCTTACGGGGCGTCCGGCTGTGCAGCTTGCGTGTTTTGACCACATCGCTTTCCTCCCAAATCGTGATATACCGGAGCATATACCACAGTGTATGTGCTGAGGGAGGTGTTGCAACGGCAAACGTACAACCGTCTTCAGGCAGAGGAATAATGTGCAGAAAGGGCCAAGACAATCGTCTGTAAAACAGGCGGCTGACGCGGAACAGTCGTCCACGCTTTTTACCCGGGCAATCATAGATTGGAGGAAGAAGCAAGGAAGGAGGAAGTCTCTTGAGTCAGACTTACGTCGGAATATTGCTCAATACGGGAATGTATCGGGGGATTCCCACATGCCGAACCGGTCAGGAATCGCTCTCATTATATGAAGAAGCTGCACGGGAGTACGGGCTGACGCCCTGCTACCTGCGTCTTGCCGATATCGATTTATCAGATGAAGGCTGTATAGCCTATGTATATAATGGAATTGATTACAGCAAACAGGAGTTGCCATTGCCGCAAGTTATTCATAATCGTGCGCTATATCCCAAAGCCGAAGCAGTGCAGAAGATTCGTAAGCTGATGGCTGCGGGTATCACCGTATTTAACGTGAATAACCGGTATGGCAAGGATACCATCCACCGGCTGCTCTGGAGCGCTCCGCATTTGCGCCATTACCTTCCTGCGGCCATGCCCTTAACCTCCAAGACTTTATCTACGATGATGTCCCGCTGCCCTGACCTGATCCTGAAGCCGATTCGCGGCTCGGTAGGTCATGGCATCATGCGTTTGCAATGTCGGGAGGACTCAGGCTGGTCCTTAACCTATCCCTCCAAGGGGAGTTCCCGGGACTGGATCACTGTTAGACTAAGAAAAGGGGAATTGCCAGGATGGGCCAAAAGAAGACTTGGGCGTGTACCATACCTGATACAGGAACGTATTCCATTGGTGGAATATGAAGGACGACCAGTAGACTTGCGCGTTACGGTACAGCGGGGAATTTCCGGGGATTGGGGTGTCACCGGAAGTTTCGTCAAGGTAGCCCCCAAGGGAGGCTTTGTCTGCAATATTGCCAAAGGAGGCGAAGCCTTGCCAGCCGAGAATGTGCTGGCCCAAACACTGCCAGCTCCGCTTGTTCCGGCGGTACTCGGTCACGTGGAGGCCCTGGCCCTCACCATCTGCCGCTATTTGTCCGACCGTCTGCCTCTACTCGCCGATGTGGGCCTCGATATCGGCCTGACACAGGAAGGACGGCCTTATTTTATTGAATGCAATGGACGCGATCAACGCTACGGCTTCCGCAAGGCGGGGATGGAAGGGATTTGGAAGGATACGTATCGGCAACCGATGGCCTTTGCACGTTATCTTCTCGACCATCCTGCCAGGGGTGTATTGACATCTTGCGGAAAGGGAAGCGCTAAAATAACCTGACGGCAAGCAGCCATTTATTGATTTCAATCCTGATTTGTGTCAATATAAGCGGAAAGCAACATTTGGACGAGGAGGATGCATTTTGGCGGCGACATGGATGAAATGGATGACGGAATTGTCCTCCCGCAAATGGATTTCCAAGCTGATGGGCCGTTTCTCGCATTCGGGTGGCAGCCGGTTCATAATCCCTTTCTTCGCAAAATCGTATGGCATCCCTCTGCATGAAGCGGAGAAGGAAATCGGGGATTACCGGACCCTGAATGAATTTTTTACCCGCCGATTAAAGCCAGGCATGCGCCCGCTCCATGAGGAACCGGGGGTGCTCATTAGTCCGGTAGATGCTCTTGTTACGTTTATGGGGGTCATCCAGGACGGAACCCTGCTGAATGTCAAGGGCCAAGACTATTCCCTGGCTGAACTCTTGAATCACTCTCCCCGGGTGGAGGCTTACAAGCACGGGTATGCCTTTGTCCTGTATTTAAGCCCAACCGACTATCACCGAATTCATGCGCCCGTGACGGGCATAAAGCTGGAGAGCGATCATATCAAAGGTCGGGTCTATCCGGTTAATGATTTTAGCATGCGTCATATGAGGACTGTATTGTCTCGCAATGAACGGCTGATTACCTACATTTCTCATGCCTGTGGCGAGTTGGCGCTCGTCAAGGTTGGAGCGATGAATGTCAGCAGTATCAAATATACCGACGAAGCCGCCAAAGGCTGGAAGCAAGGTGATGATCTTGCCTACTTCGAATTTGGATCAACTGTGGTGCTGCTCACCCAGAATGCCTCCTTTACCCCGTTATCCGAACTTGCAGTGGGGCGCAAAGTATGCATGGGTGAAGCGCTAGGCCATTTTGCCGCACCTGCTTCATCAGGGCTTTCTGAACCAACAAACCAATAAGCAAATGCAGCAACCGGATATAATCCCTCTCCTGGAGAAGGTTCATATCCGGTTGCTGCTTTAATTTATTCTACCTTGATGCTGCCCAGAGAAGTCGTCAGCGATACCCGTGGCCCGCCGCCGTTCTGTTCGCTGGTTCCCTCCGGCGCTCCGGTAATCTGGCCAAGTTCGGTAGCTGTCTCCAGAGTATAGCCAATGGAATCGGCCACACTGGCGGTGATGCTGCCTACATCAGCATTGACATGAAGGGTACTGTCCGGTTCAAGAGAAGCAAGAGACAAATTCACGCTGCCTGTTTCGGTCGCAATCGTGGACTTGCCGACAATACCGCCATCCTGCACACTAATGGAGCCCACATCACCCTCCAAGCGATATTTCCCCGTCACCCCGGCTACCTTGATGTTGCCTACGGCGACACCAATATCAAACTCTTGCACGCTAGCCGGAACCTGCACGATATAATCGATTGTAAATTCAGAGGTCTTTAATGTCTTATTGGCCCAAGACCACAAGCTCTGGCCTGCATCGTCCTTCGCGTGTACGCGAACCTCGGTTATCCCCTTCTTGGTTGTCACCGATACCGTGCTGGCTTCAAACAGTTCCTCCTGCTGCTTCTGGCTAATTCGGCCTTGCTGCACCGTAATCACCGCGCCCACTGACAGTTGGTCCGTTGTACCCTGCACCACTTCTACGCTGCCCACCTGATTGTCAATAATCAGCTTATCAGCTTTGCCGATGTCCGTTGTATGACTAAGCTCATGTGTCACTTGCTTAGATGTCATATTTTCCGCCCAATTATCGACAGTAAGCTCCAGCGAATCCTGCACCTTGTCTACCGTATTCAAGGCCATATCTCCTATCTTTTCCGAAAAGGCATCCTGCTCGCTGCTACAACCCGCAGTCAAAGCCAGCAATAGTCCAGCCGCTGTAAGCCAAGCGATTTGTCCAAACTTGCTCCTCATTCTTCCGTCCCCCTGTTCTTGCCTTACCTAAGCAACATTATATCCAACTCATCTCGTGTCGCCACGGTCGGGAGGCCAGCAAGGGTCCTGGACTTAAGTCGCAATGAACGAGCCGCTTATCGGATTTCGGAGGGACTTTTCCCGGTGTACTGCTTAAATTGACGGCTAAAAAAGAAAATGTCGCGATAGCCCAGCGCATCCGCAACCTCGGTCACATTCATTCCCGCATGGAGCAAGAGATGCTGGGCCCGATCGATACGTGACTTGATAATATAGGCTTGAACCGACATCCCGATAATCTCCTTGAATTTGATCGAGAAATAACGCGGCGACAATCCCGCCCGGGCTGCCAGATCCTGCACTTTATGCGGAAGACCCGGATGCTGCAGCACGTAGTTCGCTACCTCATGGATCACCTCATGCAATTGATTGCTGACCTTCCGCTCGGTGGGCACTTCCCGTTCTTCCCGCAGCAAATAAATCAGCAATTGCTTGAGAATCAAGCGGGCCTCTTCTTCCGCCGCATACGCCTTGATCAGGAACAGACGTACATAGCGGGCGAGCATATATTCAAAATCAAGTGTCTCCTCCAGTACACGGTAAGAACCCGGCACCTCGCTTACCGGCTCATGAACATCGAAATGGATGTATGTCAGTACAAGCGGACGTTGAGGATTATGGGTGGCTGTAGTGTAATCTCCCTTCCTGAACAGGAAGCAACTGCCTTTGCTCACTGGGATGGCCTGATCATTAAGCACAACCGTCCCTTCCCCGCTCCATACATAGAACAAATCATAGTTCTGTAACGGCTTCTCTCGCTTATGCCATTTCCATCCGGGCTCACACACAATTTTGGCGAACGCTGGCTTTAATTCAAATGAGGATGGTGAAATGTGTAGCATGTCCTTCCCTCCCGTAAAAAGTGCTGACCGCTTGTTAAGTTGTTTATATTATACCCCGATATCGCCCTGCTTGGATATCATTCCAGGCCGTTTTCATCCGGCGGATGCCCTCCAGCAGCTTTCTTTCTTCCAGAGATGGAATCAGATATTGTCCTGCCCATCACAGACAAATAGATCAGTGCCCGTGAATTGACCGTGACGCCTGAGGGTCGAGATGATATAATGTTAGGCAGCTTTAAAACGTTACCTCCTTAAAATATCAAAACCGATCGGAAGGATGAAATGTGATGACCCCACTTGCGGAGCAGTTAAACGAGAGTATCAAATCCGGCAATCATCATGTGTACGACATGCTGTCCACGCTGGGCAAAGAGATTTATTTCCCGAAGGAAGGCATCTTGAGCCAATCCAGCGAAGCTTCGGCCCATGCCAAGAAATATAATGCGACGATCGGCATCGCTACCGAACAGGGCGGCCCGATGCATCTTGCGGTCATCCAAGACACGCTGTCTGCCTATAAGCCACAGGATTTGTATCCGTATGCCCCGCCGGCAGGCAAGCCGGAATTGCGCTCGGTCTGGCGCGACAAGATGCTGCAGGACAACCCTTCGTTGTCTGACAAGAGCTTCGGCAACCCTATCGTGACCAATGCCCTGACTCATGGCCTGAGCATCGTGGCCGACTTGTTCGCTGATGAAGGGGACGCTGTTATTTATCCGGATAAGAACTGGGAAAATTATGAATTGACCTTTGGGGTCCGCCGCCATGCCGAGCTTGTTCATTTTCCGCTATTTACCGAGCAGATGACCTTTAACAGTGCTGGTTTGCGGGACGTCTTGCTGGCTCAGAAGGATAAGGGCAAAGCGATCGTCCTGCTCAATTTCCCCAACAATCCGACGGGCTACACACCGGGTCCGAAGGAAGGCGAAGAGATTATCTCCGCGCTGCTTGAAGCTGCTGAAGCCGGAATCAATGTCGTAGCTGTCACGGATGACGCCTACTTCGGACTGTTCTTCGAGGACTCCTTGCAGGAATCCTTGTTTGGCAAGCTGAGCGGCCTGCATCCTCGTCTCTTGCCCATTAAGGTAGACGGCGCTACCAAAGAGGAATACGCTTGGGGATTTCGCGTCGGGTTCATCACCTTTTCCGATCATCATAAAGATGTACTCGCAGCCCTGGAGCAGAAAACATTGGGTATCATACGCTCGACCATATCAAGCGGCCCGCACCCTTCGCAGACCTTTGTATTGCAAGCATTAAAGTCACCTGAATTCTACGCTCAGAAAGAGGAGAAGTTCCAGGTGATGAAGCGCCGGGCCAATAAGGTCAAGTCTCTGCTGGATAGTGGCAGATACGATGAGGCATGGGAGTATTATCCGTTTAATTCGGGGTATTTTATGTGTCTCAAGCTTAAGACGGTTCAGGCTGAAGCACTTCGGCTGCACTTGATTCATCAATATGGAGTAGGCACGATTGCGCTTGGCGAAAGTGATCTGCGAATTGCGTTCTCTTGTATCGCTGAAGAGCATCTGGAAGAACTATTCGAACTGATTTACCGAGGTGTGCACGATTTGCAGAATCAATAAATAGGCTGGCACTCCTCTCTGCTCTATACCATGGCCCAATCACGGCTCCCCTCGGATTCATACAATAGGGTGTACAACATATATGACACCTGAGAGGGTGTATGAAAGGGGAAGAAACATGAGCGGTGTAGAGGAAGTAAGAGGTGGATACGGTGGTGGCCTGTACACAAGCACAGGAGCCATTCTCGTTCTCTTTATTTTATTGGTCATCATTAGTCGCACCATCCTGTTATAAAATTTCCTACGGCTAACAAGAACGGACCGCTTCCTTCGGGAAGCGGTCCGTTTCCATTTACATTTTCAACTGTGGCGTTGGTTCATAAGCTCAATCCTAGATGTCCGGTATCCCTACTCTTCGTCCTCTTCCCGCCATTTGCGTGCCCATGTCGATCGCATGCCCCAGGCCAGAAGAAGTCCCCCTGCCAGCGATCCCCAGGTTAACGCCGGATCACCACCCGGTAGCGCAAGCATAGGCAGCCATAGTAGAACGGCAATGCCCAGCAGCAAGCTGGTTGCCAGGCGCAATACGGCAGCCTTGCGTGCCCCTGCGGGCAGCGGGTAATAGGAAGCAGCCGGTGAATCCTGATGAGTTTGCCGCAATGAAGCAAGCTGCGTGCCAATCAGGAACACAAACAGCAGATAGAGCGCAGCACCAAGCCAGGATTGATCGTTCCAGCCCGTCAGTACCATACCCAGCAAGGTCAGTCGCACGACGATTCCCAGCAACTCACTGCGGGTAAAGGTCTTGATTAATAAGTATCGGTAAGCTTCGGCAGAATTCCAGGGCAGCCGATTACCAACCGCAGATAAGTAGCGGCGGCGAATCACTTTTTGCCCGTCAGCGGGAACCTCAACGAACCAGCCCAGCACCAGCATGGTGCGGGCTGCTCCCGAGCGTTCCAGGGCGATGAGGTGATCCCACGGCACTGTGTGTTTTAACGGGAACCGCAAGAGCAGCACGTAATTCAGGCTGAGCAGCAGCATAAACAAAGCGCTCTTCCAGGCTGGCTGCCAAACCCAGATGGCTACAAGCAGCAGAATGAAGCACCAGCGCAGCAATCGATATCCCGTGCGGGCCCGCGATGACGCTATACGCAGCTCCTGCCAAGCGCCATAGGTGCTCAGTGCCTTGAGCAGCACCAGGACAAGCAGCATCAGCCACAAGGGGTGGAGCACCCCTTCGCTCCGCTGATATAATGGCCAGATCAACAGCAATGCAATGACCAATCCCGGCACCTTATAGATCAAGCCGCTGCGAAATGCCGGTGTTAAGTAAGAGTTCATTTTACTTTCCTGGGGCAACAGGAACAGAATGTCGGCCGGCTGCAGATAAGTACGGAAACCGGCATGAACGGTTAGTGGTCCCAACAGAAACAGCATAATCCAGCGAATGGGCAGATCAGGTGGCAAATCCCGCAGGAATGACGTATACCAGGCAGCAAAAACAATGCTAATAATTAGCAGAAGCACCGCTACCCCGCTTTGCAGCACATAGGGCAAATACGGGAGCACCTTGCTCCAGAATAGCGCCCTCCGCCGTCGATGCAACGCGCGAAGTTCCATAGCTATTCGCCGTCCTTCACAAGGTCATAGAAGATCTGCTCCAGCCCGGCACCCGGCGTATGTATTTGTTCCCCAAGCTCAGCCAGCGTTCCCTGGGCCAGCACCTTGCCCCGGTGCAGCACGATAAATTGATCGCAATAATGCTCAATGGTAGACAAGATATGGGAACTAAGCAGGATGGACGAGCCATTTTGCTTCATTTCCTGCATAAAGTCCAGCAGCGAACGGATGCCGAGCGGGTCCAGTCCGAGGAAGGGCTCATCGATGACGTACAATGGCGGACGAGCCACAAAAGCGCACATAATCATCACCTTCTGCTTCATCCCCTTGGACAGATGCATGGACAGGCTGTCAACCTTTTCCTCCATATGAAATAGCTTGAGCAGCCGCTCCGATCGCTCGCGGTATGCCTTAGGCTCTACATTATAGGCCCTTGCGGCAAATTCCAGATGCTCCCTGACGGTGAGCTCCTCATAGAGCAGTGGCGACTCGGGAACGAAAGCCAGCGAGGATTGATATTGCTCAGGCTGATTCTTCCTCGTCTGCCCTGATATCTGAATATCACCCCGGTGGGGGGTCATCAGCCCCAGGATATGCTTCATGGTCGTGCTCTTGCCGGCTCCGTTCAGCCCGATGAGTCCAACCATCTCCCCTCGCTGTACTTGAAAAGTCACATCGTGAAGCACGGGACGCCCCACGCTATACCCGCCGCTTAATTCGTCAACCCGCAATACTGGCGATTCACTCAATCCTAACTCCTCCTACCGTTAATAGCGTTAACGCTACCTATTGATCCTGTGACGGCTTGTTCTTCAGCCATTTAGGCGCACCCTTGTTCTTCCGGTCCTGTAACCGCTCCTTCTTGCGTGCCGCACCTGGTGCTGTGGCCTGCCGCCCCGCTCCTGACTTCCTCTCGCCTGGGGCCGAGTTGCCCGAGCGTTTGGTCAGAGGGGATTCCCCTTTTTTGCCTAAAGCACCCTGTTCCCCACCTTGATTCGCTCTTTCACGGATCTCCTGACGCGATGGAGCATTGCCTACAGGGCGATCCTCAGGCCTTGCCAGCTTCCCGCCATACAATTGCTTAAGCTCAATTTCAATATCCAGCTCCCGCGCGAATTTGCGCATAATAAATTCTTCCTGTGGCGCAATAATCGATACGGACAGGCCCTTCCGCCCCATTCGGCCCGTACGGCCAGAACGATGCACGTAATGCTCGGCATCGATTGGAGGGTCCAGATTGACGACAAGTGCCAAATCTTCAATATCCAGTCCACGGGCAGCTACATCGCTGGCTACAAGCACACGAATTTTACCCTCCCGGAACCGCTTCAGCGTCAAGCTGCGCGCCGTCTTGTCCGCATCTCCATATAAGGCACCCGCATCCAGGCCAACATAATTCATCTTTGCTTCAACCTCGGCAATCTGATCGGTATGATTAATGAATACCATTGTGCGCTCCGGGTTAAAGTGCCTCACGATTCGGCGCAACATGTCAATCTTGTCTCTTGCTTCGCAAACAAAATACACATGCTCCAAGGTTTTGGATGTCCGTTGCTCCGGCTCGATGCCGATCTCCAACGGCTCCTTCATTTCCTTGGCCGCCAAAGCACGGATTTCTCCGTTAATCGTTGCCGACAGGAACAGGAGCTGCCGCTCCCTCAGTGTTCCTCGCAGGATATGCTCAACGTCGGCTGTACCGCCCAGTTGGAACATCTGGTCTACCTCGTCCACTACAACGGTGCGCAAAGTATGCAGCTTCAGCTTTCGCAGAGCAAGAATTTCCCGGATACGACCCGGTGTGCCTATCACAAGCTGCGGGTGCAGCTTCAGCTTCTCCAATTGCCGTTTGATCGCAGCTCCGCCGATAAGTGCCTGGGAGCGAATGCCAAGCGCTTCTCCGTATTTCTCCGCTTCCCGCTGAATTTGCATGGCAAGCTCCTGGGTTGGAGCCAGAATCAGCCCTTGCAATGTTTTCTCTGTAGGCGAAATGGCTTGAAGCAAAGGCAGTAAATAAGCCAGAGTCTTCCCTGTCCCCGTTTGCGATTGGGCCAAAACATCCCGGCCCGCCAACGCTGCTGGAATTCCTTGTGCTTGTACAGGAGACGGCTCCGTAATTCCATGTTCCTTCAATTTTGCCGTCAGCGCCTCTACGATACCCAGATCGGCAAATGTTGTTATTGTCATTGAATTCCATCCTTTGTTTTTGAAAAGTACATGTCATCATATACTATTATTTTCATTATATGCGATAAGCGGCAAACACTCCAAATCCTCAAGGAAAATTATCGAGTGAGGGCGTTCCCCCGTTCAGAACTTTCGCACTAGAGGTGACGCCTATACCGGGCACGCTAAACACAAAAGCCAGTTGCTATTATCGGCAACTGGCCTTCTAAATAATGTCAATATTCAGCTATAACATGGCAATAGCATCATGGGCTTCATGAACAGCATCCAGCACTTTACGCACCTGTACACTGTCTCCCACATTTACAATTCGCAATTGATCCTCTAATTCCTCAAACAACGCTTTATTAGGCCGGAAGCCCATAGCTAAAACTACATTATCGCATAGAAGAGATTCTTCCCCCTCAGCATGCTGTAGCACGACAGAACGATCTTCAATGGATGCCAGCCGGCAAGAGGTGCGAACGGTAATACCCGGATGCTGCAACATTTGCTCAAGCATCATGGCATTCTGGATAAATACCGGTTCAGGCAGCACCTTTTCAGCCATTTCTACAAGAGTAACCTTCTTGCCTGCATGGGCCAATACAAGAGCCGTTTCACAACCAACCAGTCCCGCTCCAATGATGACGATATGATCTCCAATGTATACATGATTTTGCAGAACATCCGTAGCCGCAGCAACATGCGGCTTGTCTATCCCAGGGATGGATCGCGGCTTCAAAGGTGAAGCACCTGTCGCATGAATGACAAGATCGGGGTTGTATGCCAGCACTTCATGGGCTGTTGCCTCTTTGCCATATTTCACTCTAACTTTATAATTTTTCAGTGCTACCTTGTAATACTGTAATAATTTCTCCCCATCCCGCTTGAAAGCGGGTAGACAAGCATTATGAAAATTCCCTCCGATTTTATCTGTTCTTTCCCATATTTCCACATCATGCCCAGCTTCGGCGGCACTTAGCGCAGCCTGACATCCTCCCGGTCCGGCACCAATGACGAGCACCTTTTGCCCTTGCTGCACAGGCTCCAGCTTCTTTATGCTCTCAAAGCCAGCATAAGGGTTGACTGCACATCGGATGCTCTGGCCCTCAACCACACTTTTAATACAACCTTCATTACAATAAATACAGGAGCGAATTTCATCCGTGCGATGCTCCAACACTTTATTGGGGAAATCAGGGTCAGCCAAGAACGCTCTAGCAACCCCAACAATATCGGTGTATCCTTCTTTAATCGCGGATTCAGCCTTTCCAATATCTCCAAGTCTTCCATTAGTGATGATAGGGAGCGATGTTTTCTCTTTAATGGTTCTGGCTGCCAACAATTGGGGAACTGCCTCTTGTTGATAAATCGGCGGCATCGCCATATACCAGTTGTCATGGCAACCCGCATCAATATGCAAGGCATGAACGCCTTTTTGCTCCAGCATACGGGCAATTTGGATCCCTTCCGCCATCTCACGGTACCCCAGCTCCGCAGGCATGAAATGACATGGCGTAAACTTTACAATAAGCGGAAATGAAGAGCCTGCTTCTTGCTGGATCCCCTCAATAAGCTCATTTAAAAACCGCATTCGGTTCTCAAAGCTGCCACCATATTCATCTTCACGATTATTCCAACGCGGTGTCATGAATTTATCAGTCAGATAACCGCCGTAAGCATGAAGCTCTACAGCGTCAGCGCCCGCTTGATGTGCCAGCCTTACCGTCTTGCACACCTCACCCTGAATAAAGCTGATTTCATCTTTGGTTAATGCCTCATAGGACAACTCTGATCCCGGATACAATGGCATTGACGAGGCGCTGGCTGGTTTCTCCCTGCCCTTCGCCTTCATCCCCAGACCTGCCCCGGGCATAATTTGAATACAGATCTTGCAATCATACTTGTGTGCTTCATCAACCAGACGCTTAAAGCCGTCAAAGCTGTCAGCCGTCAATGTAGCTGAAGGACCATGTCCCTCAATGGCCTCTGTGGCAATGACGTTGATTAGAATCATGGAGGCTCCACCTTGCGCCCTCCGCAAGTAATAATCCACCGTCCGATCGTCGAAGTTCCCCAGTTCCGGGCCCATAGCCGCCATCACGAATCTGTTCTTTAAACTCAAGTTGCCTATTTTGATGGGCTGCATTGTTAACACGAGAATTCCCCTTCCTTTAGTTAGCTAACAACGTAAAAATAAGAAATCCGCTAGATTGCTCTGGCAGTCTCGTGAGCTTCCGCCACTGCGTTCAACGCTCTGCGAGCCCGTACAGCGTCTCCAATTGCATGCCAAGGAATACCGTGCTCCTCACAATATTTTTGAATTGGGCCATAGTCCCTCGACCGCGCTCCAATAGCCACCACAACGGTATCGCAAGGAATTTCGGTTGTAGCGCTATCCTGCTCGATTACGATAGCTCCTTTCTTGATTTCCAGGCATTTGGCACTCGTTACCAGTTCTACCCCGGCCTCCTTAAGGCTTTCCATTACGCAAATTGCACGTAGTTCACCCAGATCCTTGGCAACTTTGTCCAGCATCTCTACCACAGTGATACCTGTTGCCATGCCGTGCACATACTCCGCAACTTCCAGACCAACCAGACCACCACCAATGACCGCGACTTTGCCCGAAACCTGAACCTTACCTGCCAGAACATCATGAGAATTATATACAAAGGGCATATCACCGCCAGGGATTTTCAATGCCATAGGTGCGGAGCCAACTGCGATGACAAGCTCATCCGGCTTCAGGTCGTCCAACAATTCCGGTGTAACCGGGGTGTTCAAACGTACCTCTATCCCCATCCTGATTGCCTGCTGCCCTCGTAAAAGGGCTGCGTCTTTCATTTCTTCCTTGCGCGGCGCTTCTCCGGCAAGCGCAAATTGGCCCCCAAGTGTTCCCGAAGCCTCGCATACAATCGGCGTATGCCCTCTCTGCTTCAGGACGATAGCTGCCTCCAGCCCTGCAATGCCGCCTCCAGCCACAACTACCCTCTTTGCCAATGTGGTAGCTGCAAGCTGATACTCGGCTTCCCTTCCGAGCGCCGGATTTCTCAAGCAAGTGATAAACGGTACTTCCTTGGATACGAAGCCATCATAGCATCCCTGGTTGCAGGCAATACAATAAACAATATCTTCTGGTCTTCCTTCTTGAGCTTTGTTGCAAAATTCCGGATCAGCCAGTTGAGCGCGTCCCATGACAACCATATCGACCATGTCTGCTGCGAGAATATCCTCTGCCTGGCCCGGATCATTAATTCGTCCTACCGCTACTGTGAATATACCGGTCTCTCGCCGAATCCTCGCGGCATTTTCAACGTTAAAGCCCTTAGGCAAGTCAATCGGCGGAACCTCGTATTTAATGGCAGCCGTTGAGAAATTGCCACGAGACACATCGAGCGCATCCACACCAGCCTTCTCCGCCATTTTACAAAATTCAATGACCTCTTCAATGGTCAAGCCGCCTTCCAAATAATCATCATGGGCATCAATCCGCATAAACAGCGGCATTTCATCCGGAATATTGCTGCGAATAGCTGCGATACATTCCAATAGGAATCGAGCTCTATTCGGCAAGCTTCCACCATATTCATCTGTTCTATGGTTAAAATATGGACTAAGAAATGAATGTGGCGTATAGTTATGACCAGCATGAAATTCGATGGCATCAAACCCTGCCTCCACCGCACGCCTTGCACCCTCTCCAAATGCCAAGGCTGCTTCGCGTAAGGTTTCCCTGTCAGCACCAGGTATCGTCACGTCATTGCCGACAGGTACAGAACTCGGGATAATGATCATCTGTTCAGGGTCACTGGATACAGCAAATCCGCCCAGCCATAACTGAATGCCCGCCTTGCCGCCAGCCTCATGGATTGCATCCGTCAAGCGCTTCAAGCCAGGAATATAGCGATCATTGGTAATAGCCAAGAAATTGCGAGGAGCCGCCTTGCTGTAAACAGAGCAAACCTCCGTGAAATTAAGGCCGCAGCCTCCCCGCGCCCTGGCAACATGATAATCGATCAGTTGCTGCGAGACTTGACCATCTTCGGACGGCATCTTCGTTCCCATTGCAGGGAACAAGATTCTGTTCTTCAGTTCCAGCCCTTTGACCCGGACAGGGCTAAAAAGCGTATTGTACTTCATTAGCATTCTTCCTTTCCGTAGTTTACGTGAAAAAACTCACATACATTCACATGCATTGTTAAAAAAATCACAAAGTTCCTAATAAGAAAAAGAGTGCAGACCTACCTGCAACTTTAAATATATCGGAAGCGCAAATATTAAACAATATGATTAAAACAAAATGTTTGAATAATTCGCGACTATTACGTTTGCAGAGTTCTTAGCAGTAGCCGAAGATAGTCCATTCGATGCTCGGGTTCAACAAGAATTGAACCGTCGAATTCTACAATCTCCTCGTAATCTGTCGGATAATTGATGGAGGAGATAAACATAAAGTATTTATATTGAAGGGAAGGCTCCGTCGACTTGACGACCTGCCGAAATACATGCTTCAGTCTGACTCCGAGTTCATCGGTCAAGGCAATAACCCGGCTAGAAACCTCATCATGGTCAACAATATAGCGGGAATGCAAACGTATCACTTTGTTACCGGGAAAGCGCAGCGAATATTCCATAATTTCATTCGCAGCAAGCAATAGTTTATCTTCCGCGCTCTCTTCTCTTCGCAAAATAGAAAGAACTGCCAGCGTGTTCTCAATATAAAATTCTTTGACCAGCCTTAACATCTCTTCTTTACTCCGGAAATAGTAATTAATAGCGCTAACATTAACTCCCGCTTCCTTGGCGATGGCTCTGACCGAAATATCACAGCTCTTCTTCTTGCCCATCAGGTATAACGCTCTGTCTATTATTCGCTCTTCTATATTTTTTAAATCTCTCATAGGGCACCTCTCTCGCACGCGATTCATTGGTAACTTCATTCTACCAAACGGGCGCAAAATTTCATAAGCAACTGCCAAAAAACAAGCGATCGCCCTTCTGTTATAAGCAGAAAAGCAATCGCCTTATTAAAATATCTTGATTAATTATCTAGGCTAAAAACCGAAATCAGTGCTTGTAATGTGGACGATGAGGTGCTGCGGGTTCGTAGGGTTCTTCCGATCGCTATTGTTCATGGATTTTCCTGATTCAATAAATTCTTATAAGGTTGAAATCCACTCGCAAAGGCGAACAAGCGTAGGCTTTCGATGTAGCTTTCTTTCAGAAAGCTTTAAGTTTCTCCAGAATCCCTACGACCCTCCGCTCTATACATCCATGTTGGCAAGCACTGATTTTTAGATTGAGCCATTATCTATTTCACAAAATATTCCTGTTTGTCCACAGGCTATTTCTTATTCATCATCTTATAAGTTAACCGATCCGCCAGACGGGGAAACATATGATACCACTTGGTTCCTACTCCAGCAATCCAGGGCAAATTAATCTCAAGCGTCCCCTTCTCCACAGCCTGGACCATCGCCCGGGCTACACGCTCCGGCTTCAGCATCATCCAGCGCACATTCTGGACGTAACCTCCGCCCGGGTCAGCAATTTTGAAGAATTCCGTATCGATCGGGCCGGGATTAATGGTCGAAACGGTGATGCCGTATTCCCGAACCTCCTGACGCAAAGCGCTGCTGAATCCGATCACTGCATGCTTGGTAGCCGTATAGGCCGTAGACTTCGCGGTCCCGATCTTGCCAGCGATGGAGGCTACGTTCACGATTCGCCCGGAACGTACAGATTTCATTGCAGGAAGCACGGCCTGTGTGCACCGAACCATGCCCACATAATTCACGTTCATCATCTCGGCAAATTCCGAAGTTGGCATCCGATCCAGATACTCGAACTTGCCATAGCCGGCATTATTCAACAGACAGTCCACCCGCCCAAACTTGGCAAAGATGTCCTTAAAACCGGACTCAACGGAGGCATCGTTCCCGACATCCATCTTCACCAGACGGTAAGGACTCTTTAGGTTGAGTGCCACCTGCTCCAGCTTGTCCAGCGAACGAGCTGCCAAAACAACAATAGCCCCGCGCTCAGACAGCATCTGAGCCGCCATCGCGCCGATTCCACTGGAAGCCCCGGTGACAACCACAACTTTGTCCTGCAATGACATATCCCTAACTTCCCTTCAGAGGTAGCTCAAAAAGTCCTCTTTTGATCGCAAAGCGGTTCAAGTCTTTATGAAGTCTATCTTAAGAAATCATCACTTGAATGTCCAGTTCGCCAATTCCATCCATCAGTAACGGAATACATAATGCTTTGCGTGGTGGCATCTGCGTAGCAGATTCAGATTTGACTATTTGCGGAGGGGTGATGTCTACGGCAAATCCCTGATTGGACAAAATCGTGCTGGCATTCCCGCTGATCATGTTGCCCAGCTCGGAAATCGCACTTTGACCCATCTCATCCATTTCCGTGATTACAAATCCGCCCATCATGGCGGAAACTATGCGGAGTGCTACGGCTTCTTGCAATCCAAACACAACCATGCCGCTAAAGTGGCCGGTCATGCCGATCTGGATCCAGATATGATCCTGTACAGGAATCACGTCCTTCACACCCATGCTCCCGGTGGATGGGGATATTTGAACAACTTGCTCAATGACCGAACGCGCCGATTCAAGAAAGGGATTAATTACTTCTGCTTTCAAAATTTATGCGCCCCTTTTCACTAGGAGAATAACTTGATACATACTAAAGACCCATCTTTTGGCTAAAACTCATTATACTTTATTCCTACTAATAAGTCATTAAAAATCGAAATTTGAAATTCAAGCTAACTAATGCGCTCATATCTATCCAAAGACCCGGAAACGGTTGCGTCATTGATTTAATTAAGGAAAATCACCTATAATTAATAAAATTGCACAAAAGCCGCTGAAGGTTCGCTAAGACACAGCGGAGCGGGAAAGAAAGGGAGGCAATCTGGTGAATATCAGTCAGTTGGAAACGTTGATTACTATCTCCAAAACGAAAAGTTTCCGTAAGGCCGGGGAACTATTAAACCTGACCCAGCCTGCCGTCTCGGCTCAAATCAAAAGTCTGGAGGACGAGTTCAGGACGGTGCTGGTCGATCGGAACCAACCGGTAACGTTAACCGATCGCGGACAAGTATTTCTGGAGCAGGCCGAACGTATGCTAGACATTGTAGAGGAGCTCAAGCTCAAGCTGTCGGATATGGAACATACCCCGCAGGGACATATCGTTCTGGGCACCACCACATCGATCGCCATTCAAATTTTACCGCGGATTTTGTCTTATTTTCAGGATCAATTTCCTCTTATCAAGACGACGATTCAATCCATGCCCTCCTGCTTGATCTACCAAAACGTGGAGCAAGGACTCGTGGACATCGGCATCGGTTATTTGATCGAGAACAACCCTCAGGTGCTATCCTCGGTTCTGTATTACGATACCTTCGATCTGGTCGTCTCGCCGCTTCATCCACTAGCCAATCAAACCACGCCTACGCTGGAATCACTACGCGACGTCCCCATGATTATGCTATCTCCTGATACGGTTGGACGCCGGTTTATGGACGAAGTGTTCAAGCAGCATGACATGGAGCCGCATATCGTCATGGAGCTCTCCAGCAGTGAAGAGGTGAAACGGATGGTCGAAATCAACCTGGGTGCCGCGCTGATCTCGCATCAATCGATTCTCCGTGAACTCCGGCAAGGCTCCTTGAAGATTGTGCCCATCCCTGAGTTCGAAGTGACCCATCCCGTAGGGGTCATATACAAGTCCAGCCGGTATATCAACTCGGCGATGCAGCAATTTTTAGGTGACCTCAAGGGCATGCCCGAAACCAACTTCATCAGCTCGGAATAATATCAAAGAAAACCGTAAATCCGATTCAACCATCCTATTACAAGCAGAAAGGAGTTCTTCCTATGAAATTTGATCTCCATACCCACCATTTCCGTTGTGGTCATGCCGACGGCAACATTCGCGATTACGTCGAAGCGGCCATATCCGCCGGTCTGTCAGTCATCGGGATCAGTGATCATACCCCTTACTTCGGCAGTCCCGAAGACCGTCCCTTCCCACGAATCTCCATGGGCAAGCAGGCCTTCGCCGGATATGTGGATGAGGTGCTGAAGCTCAAGAAGGAATATGAAGGCAAGATTGACGTTCTGCTCGGCATCGAATCCGACTTTTTTCCCGAGCATGCGGAAATATACAGAACAACATTGGATCAATATCCCTTCGACTACATCATCGGCTCGGTGCACAGCGTAGGTGGAGTCAGCATCTTCAACGAGAACCGCTGGAAAGGATTGAGCCATGCCGAAAAAATAGCTGCCAAGGAAGCCTACTATGAATTAATCGCGCAATCTGCGCGCAGCGGCATGTTTCAAATACTTGGACATATTGATGCTATGAAGGGCAACTATCCAGAATTCACCGAGATTCCGGCTGAATCTGCCATCGACCGGACCCTTCAGGTCATTGCGGCAAGTGGAGCAGCCATTGAGATTAATACATCCGGGAAAACGAAACGAAGCGGCGGCTGGTACCCAAGCGATGCCATACTGGAGCGGGCCCTGCATTTCGGTGTAGAAGTGACCTTTGGCTCTGATGCTCATATTCCTGCCCGGGTAGGTGACGAGCGGGAGGACGTGGCCCGGCGCTTGAAGGAGATTGGCTTTCGGGAGTGGGTGTATTTCAAGCAACAGCAGAAGGTTATTGTGCCTTTGTAAAATGACAAAAAAAGAGAACCCGTGCCGTCATGCACCGGGTTCTAAGAGAAAATATATATTCAAAAGGGGGTCATGTAATAAGTGTACCCTCTTTCTATTAGGGTTTGATCACAGCTATATTTCATTTATGTAACAAAACCTCTCTATAGCATTTCATAGTCTGCTGGCTCCACAATATAATGACGTATCTCCGCCGAAGTCCCTGGGGCAACTTGCCGTATACCTGCGCTCCTTACACCTTCGTACCGCAAGCCACACTTCTGCAAGACCCGCTCCGATGCCGGATTGTCGGCGCTGCAATCCGCTTCGATCCGTCCTAGCCCCAACGTCCTGAAGCCGAATTGCAACACACTTTGCACCGATTCCGCGGCATATCCCCGGTTCCGGTATACAGGTGAAACAAGGTAGCCAAGCCGAGCTTTACTTTCCTTCTCTGTCCAATACTGTAAGGAGCATAACCCGATGAAACGTTGTTCCTTTTTGACTTCGATGGCAAAATGAAGATCACGCAAAGTCTGGTAAGAATGTTCAAAGTAACGGTATAAGCGTCCAGGGAACAACGGTTTACCGTGAGCGAACGATATAAATGCTTGCACACTCGGGTCCACCAGGCAGTCATATAATGCCTTAGAATCCTCCTGAACCACCCTTCGCAACCACAAGCGATCGCTCTCCAGTGACGGAAATTCGCTTCGTAACCGCTCCTTTAACTCCGTCATAATTCCTCCTGTTTCTTTCCGGCTAATGGGCCGCTTACATTGTAAAAACCATGAAGCAATACATAACAAAATAATGTAATCAAAAAAATCCACTTGCAAAATCCGATGACATGAGCAAGATTAGCCGGTTCTGCGAGAAATACCAGCGTCTCCTTTAACACCCGCTTGGGCGTTCTCAGCACATCCCAGCTATTCCAGCGGATAAATCGGCCAAGGTAAATGCCAAAGCTGCTTAGCATGAGCACCACTACAGCGAATACCCAGCCCGCAATGCGTCCCCAGGCTCTATCGATTAGCCGTTGCACTGAAGCCAATGAGACGCAGCCCAGCGCAATCCCCAGTAAAGCGACAAAGAGCAGGGTGAACAAATGATCCCAGA
Organism: Paenibacillus sanguinis 2301083 = DSM 16941; assembly: GCF_000374825.1. GTDB lineage: Bacteria > Bacillota > Bacilli > Paenibacillales > Paenibacillaceae > Fontibacillus > Fontibacillus sanguinis. Next base: position 94,120 of record NZ_KB895382.1, on the reverse strand, counting down.
ACAAATTGTCCTGCCAGAACCGGACATGCGAATTGATTGGATAACGTGCAAAGGGATGCAGCATATCTGTAATCAGATAAGCGGTATTAGGGTAGAAGAACAGCCAAAGCAATCCAACCGGAGTGCCAAGAAGAAGTTTGAGCGTTCCGGAACGCAGCAGGCTGATGCCATCAAGCACCACCGCCAGTCCCAAAGGAACCCAAGCCAAAAACGTGTTCCAAATCAGGAACAGATAAGGTGGTCTCCCGCCATCAGGCAAGCGGGTACTGATCACGTAATTCATAGCGATCATTGTAAAAATGAACAGGAACAAGTACATATACGCCTTCCTCGGGTAACCAAGCTGCTGCCAGTGCCGCAAAAACCCGCACCTCCCGTCCGACCGTCTGCTATAGGTAGTTTAAATTATCATGTTTTGATTAGTCACTTATATTACGGTTCGGTCTTGTGGATAGTTACTCTTCGTTCCCCGAGGCTTCTTCAAGGGCCGAAGCTCGTCAGGAGCCCACCGGATATGATATAACACAAAGAGATAATGTATTGAGAAGCGTTAGGAGGACTCACGGATGCAACCATTCACTCAGAAAGCCCTGGAAATTATCGCCGCCATTCCCCCAGGCAAAGTGATGACCTACGGCCAGATTGCCGCCGCCGCGGGCAGCCCCCGAGCTGCCAGACAGATCGTGCGCATCCTGCACAGCATGAGCGCCAAATATCATTTGCCCTGGCATCGCGTGGTGAACGCTGCTGGTCAAATCGCTCTGCAGGACGAGGAGGGCTATCAGGAGCAGATTTGGAATCTGGAGGCAGAAGACATCGAGGTGCTGCCGAACGGACAAATTGATCTTACCCGTTATCAGCATCACCCCGAGACTGGATAAAAAAACGTCAATCGATATATTGCTCTTTATTTTAGCTGATACTCTTGCAGTAATTTGCGAATATCCTTGTTCATTTGCACGGAATCAGGCCCCTTGGCCGCTTCATCGTCAAGCTCGTATCTGCGCTTTAGCTCCAGGATGCTGTATACGCGCTGGTTCAGCATATCCGGTGGGATTTCTCCTTCTTCTACCGCGGTACGAATGGCCTGGAGCACCTGCTTGCCCTTATCATAATCATGTCCCACTAATACGATATTTCCCCCCGCCTGAATAAACTGCACGGCAGCTTCCCCAATGTCATAATGCTCCGTAATTGCCCCCATCGTCATATCATCCGAGATAACAACCCCGGCAAAGCCTAGTTCCTGTCTTAGCAAATCGTGAATAATAACCTGCGAGAAGGATGCGGGATGCTCGGAATCAAGCCGGGGAAGCAGAAGGTGAGCAATCATCACTACATCCGCCCCCTCATCAACCGCCCGAGTGAACGGAATCAGTTCCAGGTCCCGCAGCCGGGTCAGGTCATGCTCTACAACCGGCAGGCCAAGATGCGAGTCAACCGAGGTGTCCCCATGTCCTGGAAAATGCTTAACCACTGGAATCACACCTTGCTCGCGAATCCCCTTCATTACGGCAATCCCCATCTGACTAACGATATCTGGCTTCGTGCCGAAGGCTCGATTCCCGATCACCGGATTATCCGGGTTACTGTTCACATCCAGCACCGGCGCAAAATTCATGTTTAACCCGAAGTCCGCCAGCTCCCGTCCAAGCATGCCGCCAATTTGCCTGGCCAGTTCTTCGCTATGGGCATCACCGATCTTGCGCGCCGTCGGCAAGCTGTCGATCTCCTGGGGCATACGACTAACCTTGCCACCTTCTTCGTCCACGCTTAGAAGCAAAGGAACCTGTGCATTCTCCCGGTTCATCTGCTTCAAATCATTAAATAAACCCTGGGCCTGCTTGACATCCCGGATATTATCCTTGTAAAAAATAAATCCTCCGACATGGTCATCCTGAATAAAGGAACGCACGGTCTCATCCGGTGTCGTCCCCTCCAGACCGAGCAGCACCATTTGTCCAATCTTCTCCTCGGTGCTCAGCTTATTCAACCATTGCTCCACGGGATCAGAGGGCGAAGAAGCAGGATTGCTGCTATTTGCATTCTCTGTATTTTCCGAGGGAAGCGGCGGCAGTCCTTGACCGGATTGTCCTGTGTTCTGTTCACTGTTCTCCCCGCCGGAGCTGGCCCCTGGAGGAAGCTTCCCTGAGCCTGGAGCCCCCGAAGAACACCCTGTGGCCAGCATGATAATCAATAGCAGGCAGAACACGATTCGTCCCATATCGTTTATTCCAGCTTGTGGAGTCGTATTTGAATATATATGAATCGCCTCCTGTTCATTCTGTATTACACCTGCTGCTTCCATTTTGACTCTGCAATGGATGGAATAAAGCTCTCCATGAGATGCAGCAATTCTCCAGGCTCCTCCGCACGTTTGAGCAGCGACCTCTGCTCATCTGGAACAAATCCAGCATTCACGCAAGATTCCACCAGTTGGATCAACGGGTCATAATACCCCTTAACATTAAGTACACCCACCGGCTTCTGGTGGATTCCGATCTGGAGCCAGCACAACACCTCGAACAGCTCCTCTAGCGTACCGAAGCCTCCGGGCAAAGCGATAAACCCGTCAGCTAACTGACTCATGGTTGCTTTGCGGGTGTGCATATCCACCACTTCAATAAATTGAGTGAGTCCCGGATGTGCCTTCTCCCCGTGAATCAGGCCGGAGGGCATGACTCCGATCACCTCACCGCCTGCGCCCAGCACCGCATCCGCAACCGCTCCCATTAATCCATGCCTCGAACCTCCATAAATTAAACGGTAGCCACGCTTGCCCATTACGGTACCCAAATTTCCCGCCTGAATACGATATTGCTCATCTTCCCCATACCGGGAACCGGCAAATACGCAAATGGATTTCATCCTCTGCCCCTCCTGTCGTGCATAGACCTTGCATTGCCTATCGCTTTCGTAAAACGTGATGAACAATAGAGGGCGCCTACAGCGTCATGGGCTTATACTCGCTAATCAACTCCATATCGGCCTTCGGGCAGCTTGTTCACCACACTTCTAAAGGCTGTGTTGCTGGCTTCTCACCATTCCTTCTCTTGTACATTACCCGCAAGCTCCCAGCGGTGTGCGAATCTCTGCAGCCGCGGGTGAAGATCCGCAGACTCCGCCGTCAGTAGTAGACGCACCTTGGTAATCCATCCCTCAAAGGAAGAAAAGGAAGCAAATTGATTTGCTGTCTCAGGCGTCAGATATATAAAATGCGGGGCAGGATATTTCTCCGTCAGATGGCGGAGCGCCGTATCTATAGGCGTATATTTCTTGCGCTTGCCTTCCCAGCCCTCTACAGCAATGGCAACAGCGGAGGAGCCATGCGCTCTCTTCCACTCATGCAAGCGGTCTTCCCGGCGGTAAAAGGCAGAGACAGGCTGCTTCGTCATTCTCCGCACCGTCTCCTCATGCAGCGGGTACAACACCAGCTTCACGAACCTGCGGGCCACAGCCTCCGCTGCTGCAAGCTCCAATTCTGCCTCCTCCATATGTTCGAAGGAATCATAGAAGATTAACGTGCCTCTGCGATCCGCCACCGGGGGCTCATAACCAAAGGGCACCTGAATATTTTGTCTCAAGCTGCAATAGCCTCCTTGAAATGTGTGTTCAAAAAATTAAACTCCTGCAAGAGGTTGTTCAAAAAATCGTTTTCCCAGGACGAAGCTGTTCGAGGAATAGATTCAACTTTGAAGCTTGAATTCACCCGGGACTTCCGTTGCTCACGTACTCAATACGTATGCTCCGCTACTTGCTTGAGATTTTACCATAAGTGCCCAGTCCAATTCAGCCTGCGACTGTAAAATTTCTCACTCGGTGTCCCAAATGAGGTTTTTACAAAATTTTCCATATTCAAATTGAATATGAGCAGGATCACATTTTTAGATCAATATATTGTGCTATACTCACGTAGCACAACAATATATAGAGGGTGAATGAGTATGATAGTCTTAAAACGTGACGGGTCGGAAGTGCCCTTTGATCAACAGAAAATCATCGACGCCATCTGCGCAGCCATGAATAGCACAGAGAAGAAAATTGACATGGATGTGGCACAGAAGGTAGCCGATAAAGTTACTGCCAGGATCTCCAGGCTGGAGAAGGTCGATATCGAGCATATTCAGGATGAGGTACAGTCTGCCCTGATGAACAGCCGCCGAAAGGATGCCGCCGAAGCCTATATTGGCTATCGCGAAATCCGCACCTTGAAGCGCCGCGAGCGCAGCAGCCTCGATAAAAAGGTGCTGGGTCTTCTGGAGCTAACCAATGAAGAGGTGCTCAAGGAGAACTCCAATAAGGATGGAGCTACGATTCCAACTCAACGCGATCTGCTGGCCGGCATTATGGCCAAGGATTTTGCGCAAACCTATATGATTCCCAAAAGGGTGGTGGAAGCCCACAATAACGGCAGCCTGCATTTTCATGATCAGGATTACAGTCCGTACTTCCCTATTTATAACTGTATGCTGATCGATCTTAAGGGCATGCTGGAGAACGGCTTCAAGCTCGGGAATGCGCAGATTGAAACTCCGCGCTCCATTACAACAGCGACGGCCATAACGGCGCAGATCATTGCCCAGGTAGCCAGCCATATTTATGGAGGAAATACGATTAACGAGATTGACCGGATTCTGGCTCCTTACGTGGCCAAGTCCTTCGCCAAGCATTATGCCAACGGGCTGAAGTGGCTGTATTCACTGGATCAGGAAGCTATCGCCGAACTGGATATCACATACACCAACCAAAGCTTGCATGAACGCTTCCCGAAATGCTTCGATTATGCCAAGGAACTGGCCGAGAAGGAGACCTTCGATGCCTTCCAGTCGCTGGAATATGAGATTAACACCTTGGTTAGCGCCAACGGGCAAACACCGTTCAGTACCTTTGGATTTGGACGTGGACTCTCCTGGGAGGAACGGCAAATTCAAATTGCCATTTTACGCAATCGAATCCGCGGACTTGGCAAAGATGGGAAGACACCTGTATTTCCGAAGCTGATCTTCGGATTGGAACAAGGGGTTAATCTTCGTCCCGGCGATCCCAACTATGATATCAAGCAGCTTGCCCTCAAATGCAGCACGCTGCGCATGTATCCGGATATAATCTCTGTACCTAAGGTAACCGCCATTACCGGTTCCTTTAAATTCCCGATGGGCTGTCGTTCGTTCCTCGGCGCTTATGAAGAGAATGGACAAGAACTACATGATGGCCGCTTCAATATGGGTGTCGTGACGGCGAATCTGCCACGGCTAGCTATCCAGGCCAAGGGCTCTGAGACTGAATTTTACCGTCTGCTGGATGAACTGCTGGATGTATGTAAAGAAGGCTTGATGTACCGGATTGAACGCCTGCGGGGCGTTAAGGCCAAGGTCGCTCCGATTCTCTACATGGAAGGTGCAGCAGGGAGCCGCTTGCAGCCGGAGGATACCATCGATCATCTGCTGATGAACGGACGAGCCAGCATTTCACTAGGATACATAGGCATCCATGAGACCGTTCTGTCGCTATACGGGCAACATATCTACGATGATACCAAGCTGTGGCAAAAGGGACTGGACATCGTGCGTTATCTAAGCGAGAAGACCACGCAATGGAAAGAGGAAACCGGGTACGGCTTCAGCTTGTACTCTACACCGGCGGAGTCGCTGTGCTATAGATTCTGCAAGCTGGACGAGAAACAGTTTGGCGTACTCGATGGCATTACCGATAAAGGTTATTATACCAACTCGTTCCATCTTGATGTAGCCAAGAAGGTAACTCCCTTCGAGAAGATTGAATTCGAGAAGGAATATCCGGTTTATGCCAATGGCGGCTTTATCACCTATTGCGAATTCGACTCACTCGTGCAGAATCCGGAGGCGTTGGAAGCCGTATGGGACTATGCCTATGAACGTGTGCCTTACTTCGGGACAAATACCCCGACAGATAAATGTCTGGAGTGCGGCTACGAAGGGGAGTTCGAAGCAACCAGCAGCGGGTTCGAGTGTCCGAATTGCGGCAACCGCAATCCGAAGACCTCCTCGGTCATCCGTCGTTGCTGCGGCTATTTGTCCGAACCAAGCCAACGCCCGTTCAATGAAGGGAAACAGCGGGAAGTGCTCGCCCGCGTGAAGCATATGTGACATGACCATGCATATAGCGGATTATAAGAAATTTGACGTGCTGAACGGAAGAGGCCTGCGCAATTCCTTGTTCGTCTCCGGCTGCACTCACCATTGCAAGGGCTGCTTTAATGCGGCCAGTTGGAACTTCAATTACGGTTTTGCTTACACAGCAGAATTTGAGCAGCAGGTTATTGATGATTTGCGAGTTCCGGATATCCGGGTCTCAGGCCTTTCCCTGCTCGGCGGCGAGCCCTTTCAGAATGTGGACGGACTGCTTGGGCTGGTCAAGCGTGTACGCAAGGAGTGCCCGGACAAGAACATCTGGGCCTGGTCGGGTTATACCTTTGATGAACTGATAGCTGACCCGGCCCGTCTGGAATTGCTGACTTATTGCGATGTGCTGATCGATGGCAAATTCGTTCTGGAGCAGCGGAACCTGAAGCTAAAATGGCGAGGTTCGGAGAATCAACGGGTGCTTGATGTGCAAGAGAGCTTGCGCCGGCAGGCTGCCGTTCGGCTCCTTCCCGAGTAGCCCCTAAAGAGAGTTAGGACTGAGAGTAAATAATTTGAAGAAGCTTCCCCCCCCTTAGCTCAGTAAGGATGGGAAGCTTCTTTTTGGGATATGGACTTACCGCCCCATGCGGGGCAAGCGATCAAGTCTCCGATGTATACGCAGCACAAGCAGGCAGGCCAGCAGAAGAATAATCGTTGTCAGCAAGCTTCCCTCCGCACCAAAGCTCCCGCCGGAAATAACCGGATGGCCCTGCACTTCAGAGGTCATTAAGGAGCCTCCTTCCGTACCGGAAACCGCTAGACCAAACACATTCCCTTGCACAAAGTTCCAGGTCAGGTGGAAGCCTGTCGGAAACCACAGTCCCCCCGTGATCTCTCGGGTCATCGCAAAAAATATACCAACGAGAAATATATTTAACAGCGGCAACGGTGTTGCCAAAATACCTGGGTTGCCCAAATGCAGCAGAGCAAACAACAGGGAGGGAATCCATACCGCTGCGCGCAAGCCATAATGGTATTTGATAAGTCCCTGCAAATATCCTCGACACAGCAACTCTTCGCTAATGGCGACAAAAGTAAAAACCACGAACTGAATACCGACCAACCGCCAGGTTGCTGCATCACCATGGACGGAAGTAACCTGTAATCCTCCCAAAGCCCAAATTGCGGCAAAGCTTACCGTAATTAACCCGACTCCAGTCAACATCCCCAGGCCAGCATTCACTGCCGCCCGAGGCTGGAGCAGTCCCAGGCCCCAGCGATGCCTCCGTTCAAAGATAGCGTACATGATGAGAGGAGCTCCCATCATCGCTATATTCGTCACTAGCTGCCCACTCCAGCCCGTCTGCCCGCCTGAAATGATCAGCAATATCTCCCCCATCACAACGAGTACGATAAAGATCAGCACAGTAAGCACCATTTTCCCCGTTATTGCAAAGGCTTGCTTCATTTTCACTCTCCCATCCCTTAAATATGCAGCCGGTCCCGCAAGGAGGTGATGTGGGCCAGATGATGATTGCCGTGCCATGCATAATTGCCTAAATTATAGGCCAGGCTTGTGGTCTGTTCCGTACCGGGATGAAAGAACGGCTTCTCATAATCGCCATCACTTAATGTCTCTAGCAAAATTACCCATCGATGATGCAACGCCTCCAGCAAAGATAAGGAAACCTCCACCCCTGCCCAGGAATCAGCCAACTCAGCCCACCGGTCCTCGTAATAAGGCCGAATGGTTGGGGTATCCTCCGTCAATGCCAGCTTAAACCGGATATAGGCGTTCATATGGCTATCGGCCACATGGTGTACCACCTGACGCAGGCTCCAGCCACCTTCCCGGTAAGTCAAGTTCAGTTGTTCCTCGCTCAGTCCTTCAACAGCCTCTCTTATCCTGGCAGGCAAAGCGGCAATTTCCTTAATCCATACCTCCCGCTGTGCCGGGGTCACAACACCTTCAAATTCAAACTTGCCGATCGGATATCTAGGGTCCATTTGCTATTCCTCCTCTTTATTGAGTGGATTCATTATACTCCTTCTGAATCGTGGTTCATACCTCCAGACGCACTGCTTAAAGGTCAATTGCTGATGAGCACTACGCTGCTCCCATCAACTGATGAGCACGGACGCTGCTCCTATTCAACTGGTGAGCATAGGCGCTGCCGCTTATTACGCATGTTTGGCCCACTGTTGCTTACGGTTTAAGGTCGATACAATCCCTTACTACTGAGGGTAAAGAGGGTATTGTTACTGACGATACTAATGTGAATTAACAATACTAATCCACACTAACAGGAAATTCTCCCACTAATTATTGAAAAAATAGCAAATCCTGAGGTTTAGCTGGAAAAGCTCCCTATAATTTCGAGCTTAGAGCCCCTTTTCGACGATTTAGTCCAGATTAGATGGATGAATTCCCTATAATGCTGTGTCATCACTCCAAGCAGCAAGCTTTATATGGAGGATTTCCAGACTGTTGAGAAAGTTTGGTCTTCCGTACATTTCGGATAGAAGAGCCCTTAGCCTATAAGGGTTTTTCTCCATAAAAATGTTACGTTACGCCCTTTCTCAACAGTCTGAGGATTTCCCGTTCAATGGGGCGGTTGATCATCATGACATCCTCTAAATGGCCGATTCAAGCTGTCCACTCTTCCTAACTGACATCTTCTTCTCTGTAAACTTGACAGTACCCTGCTTGGATGCTTAAACATGTAGTTATCCCCACTATTGACACTTGTCCCTACGTTCCTTCTCCCTGATCCACAAGGCTAGCCGGGTATCCTCCCAATCCGCCATATCCAGCAAGGCTTGGTAAGGATCACCGGCCAGGCCGAAATACTCCGCGAAGGCCGGTTCCGTCTTGAGCCCGCTCTTCTTGAGCTGACGTATGGCTTCTGCCGCCTCGTTACCTGCTAACTCCAGCAGCCGATGCTCAATGACCATATGCCGATAGGCATTTTGCTTCGTTACCGGTAACGGTTGGCCAAAGATTTCCAACCAGAAGCTACTATAGCTGAACCTTGCTACCATCCGTGGCATTCCGGCGACCACCTTCCCGGAGCGATTATATTTGTCACAAGCTCCAAATTGCTGATCCAATAATAATGCAAAGGATTCAGCATCATGCACTTCACAAATAATATCCAGATCGCTTGCAGGGATATCAATATTCAGCGGAATCGTTCCGGCCAATACCGGATGATATGGAGCCAGTCTACTCATGACCTGTAATTCCTCTATTACCTGGTAGGCTTTTTGCTGACGGCCATTCCCTTGCTGCAAGTAATCGTAATTCAAGAAATCCATCCTAACCGCTTTCCTCCTTGTCATTGCTCGCCATCAAGAAAGGCTGATACATATCAGCGCATGATTCTCCGTGATAGGTTCATCTTGAACCAATTGATTGTCCGTGTTATAAATTTTTCGGCAAATGCAGTTATGTCTGGTGTATCATACCCTGTCTTTTTGCTGAACCGGATAGGCTTCAATAGGTTCATTCTTATTAGCTTATCTCGTTTCTCTTATTCTTCTCTAGTTCGCCGCCCCTTTCCATCATCCCTGCTTCGTTTAGCTCATCAACACTTAGTCCCATCGCACTAACAGCCCTGAACAAATTAAAAAGCCCCGCCGCTCTCCACACATCAAGGAGGCGACAGGACCTATTCTTATTAATCTACACTCATATACCGGTTATAAGCATCCGTGCGAATCTTCATCAGCTTATCAAGCCCCATGTCGTTCAGCTTTTTCACGTAGGCATCCCAACCTTCTTCAATGCCGCCCTTGGTCACCCACTGCGCGCGCATTGCAGCCACATAGCTATCGATGTCTGTTGTCAGCGTGGGCAGCTCCTGAAATTCCTCAGCCGTATACATCACGTTAGGGAACGGATCCGTCACGTATTCGCTGCCGAGCTTATCGATTTCCAGCTTCAAGCCATCCCCGGCTTCCTTGTTCAACACAATCTTCTCTTCAAAGGACGGGCTCACATATTTCGGACCAAAATCACGCAGCGATTGTTCCCAATACCAGGCATCCGCACTGGTCCCTTCCGGCGGGTCCATTAAAGTATAAGTACCGTCATCGTTCTTCTCAATAACCGTCCCGATCGCACCCCAGAAATTTTGAATGCTTGCTTCATTCGTATAGAACTGATCCGCCCAGCGTGCAGCTACTTCCGGAAATTTGCAAGAACTCGTAATCAGCATTTCGTTGCGGTTGAAGCTCATGCCATTGGGATTCCCCGGGTTGTAGCGCTTCCCGTCCGGTCCGGCTATCGGTGGAATCATCTCGTATTGGTCACTCCATTTGCCAAATACGGCATCCGGTGTCCATTGATTGCTGAAGCCAACAATGGCTGCATCGGCATTTTGCTGCTTGGCCGAAGTCATCGTAGCATCCTGAGTGAACAACTCCTTATCGATCAGGCCCTCTGCATACAACTTGCTGGCATACTTCAGCCCTTCCTTGTATTCCTCACTGACCGGATAGAACACCGGCTGGCCATCCCTGATCAGCATACTGTTGGCGTTAATGTCAGTAATACCGAACGGATTCAGGAAATCGGGCGCCAGTCCCGTTTCTGTATATGGAATTTCGTCCGGCTTGCCATTACCGTTTGGGTCTTGCTCCTTAAACGCTTTCAATACGTTATAGAGATCATCGGTCGTGTCTGGAATAGCAAGCCCCAGCTTATCAAGCCATGCCTTGTTAATGACCGGCTGGTTTTTGGTTTTGGGCCGAGCAGGCAGACGGGTTGGCAGAGAGTATATTTTACCGTCCGGGAAGGTGCTAATCTTTTTCAATTCTGGTGTTTCTGCCATCGCCGCCTTTAAATTCGGCATATATTGTTCAATATAATCGTCGAGCGGGCGGAAATAGCTAAGGTTATTCACAATATCCGAATCGGAAAAGGTCTGGTTCCCCAGGATGATATCAGGCAAGGTGCCGCTTGCCAGCATAATGGATTTCTGCTCACTCCAGTCGTTGGAGGAGACCACTTGCCACTCAATTTTCACATTGGTATTGGCCTCCAGATCTTTGAGCCACTGATTTTGGGTAAAGGTATCGCCCATATTGCCCCAGCGCATGGTCAACACTTTCAAAGTCACCGGTTCGGTCACGATAGGGAGACCCTCTTTGTTGAAGTTTTCCGTTTCGCCTTGCCCTGTATTGCCTGTGTTGCCCGGATTCGCAGAATCGCCACTTCCGCAACCTGCTAATCCCAGCGCCAGCGTAGCTGCAAGCATCACGGACATCCATTTCCTGGACGAGCGTCTTCCTGCCTTCTTGTTCATCTGAATTCCCCCATATGTTTTGATGAAATAGCATAGCATTCGGATTAACTCTTAACGGCTCCGATCATCACCCCCTGGTTGAAGTATTTCTGTACGAAGGGGTACACGCACATGATCGGTACCGTAGCGATAATAATGACAGAATAACGCATCAGATTGGCCATCCGAAGGGCAATTTGGGCTGCCTCCCCGGTGCCCATACCCGATTGCATTTGGTTAGTAATCAGGATATTGCGAAGAATGAGCTGCAACGGGTGCAGGTCGGGATTCTTCAAATAAATCAAGGCGTTAAAATACGAGTTCCAATAACCTACGGCAATCCATAAGCCCAGCACGGCAATAATCGCCTTGGACAACGGCAGTACGATTTGCGCAAAATACCGCAGATTACCGCAGCCGTCCAGTTGGGCTGCTTCCCATAAGTCTTCGGGAATACTGGACTGGAAGAACGTTCTCGCCACGATGATATCATAAACGATGACGGAGAAAGGCAACACCATAACCAGAAATGTATCGTACATATGAAAATCACGGATGGTCAGGAAGGTGGGAATCAAGCCTCCACTGAAAAACATCGTAAAGATGAAGAACAGCGAAAGTAATTTTCGTCCCACCAAATCCTTGCGTGATAACGCATAGGCCGCAGATATATTGACGAATAATCCAATGGCCGTACCTACCACCGTGTACAATATCGTGTTGCGATAGCCAATCCAGATATTTTCATGCTTGAACAGTTCCTTGTATCCGTCCAGCGTGAAGCCCTTGGGCAGCACCCAGACCTGACCTCCAGCAACTGCCGATGGATCACTGAAGGAAGCGATTACGATAAAATACAGCGGATAGATGATCACGATCAGAAATAACACCGCAAAAGTATAAAGCAGGATATCCATCACTCTATCGGATGACTGAGGATGAGTTTTCCCTGCGACGGGACGCACTACCGGGTTTACGGAGTTCATTGTCCTTCTCCTCCCTTACCAAAGGCTATTCTCGCTAAATTTCTTGGAAATCTGATTGACGAGAATAAGCAGCATAAAGTTAATGACAGTATTGAACAGGTTAACGGCGGAAGAGAAGCTATACTGGCTGCTGAGCAGGCCAATCTTGTAAATATACGTAGACAAAATTTCACTTGAGGTGATATTCAAGTCATTTTGCATCAGATACACCTTCTCAAAGCCTACTCCCAGCAAACCTCCGACCCGCAGAATCAACAAAATAATGGCCGTTGGCATCAGCATCGGGATATCGATATAGCGCACTTTATGCCAGCGGCTGGCTCCGTCTACCGTCGCTGCTTCATATAAGCTGGGGTCCACCGTAGATAGCGCAGCGATAAAGATGATGCTGTCCCAACCCACATGCTGCCAGACGTCTGACCAAACATAAAGGCTGCTGAACCACCCGGCAGACCCAATTAAATCGGGGGCCTCTCCGCCAAATAGCTTGTATAAATGGCCTACCAGCCCAGTGCTTGGCGAGAGCAAAATCAGCATCAGGCCCACCATAACAACGGTGGAGATAAAATGCGGCATGTAGGAAACCGTTTGGAAGAAGCGGCGGAAGCGGCCCGCCTTCATCTGATTCACCATTAAGGCCAGCACAATGGGAATCGGAAACGTGGCAATGCTATACAAGCTGATAATAATCGTATTCTTTATCGTTGTTGAGAACTGATAGGAATTGAAGAATTTCTCAAAATGCTTGAACCCCACCCAGGGGCTCCCGTTAATGCCAAGCGCCGGGCTATAATCCTTGAACGCAATCAGCACGCCGTACATCGGCTTGTAGGCAAAGAGCAGCGTGAGCACCACGGCGGGTAACAGCAGCAAATACAGTCCGCTGTTCCGCTTGATTCGTCCAAAGGTCCGCCCCGGATTGGAAGCACCTGTTTTCATGACATCCCCTCCTATTGGGTGAATACCTGATAACCTCACGCCGCCAAGCTAAACGTATGGCTTGATCCAAGCACAGTGCCGGACGATCCGAATACATCCTGATAGCTGCCCGCCAAATCGTCAAGCTGCACTGTAGAAGATCGCGGCGAACCGGACAAGTTCAACAGCACAATAACCCGGTTGCCCTCCTTCTCGCGTTCAAAAGCCAGCACCTGGCTATCCGATGAAGACAGATATTTGATGGCCCCGCCAGCTTCCCCGTTCCACAGCGCTGGATTATTCTTCTTCAAGTCAACCAGCGTCTGATAGAAAGCTTGCTTGGACAGATCACTCCAATCAATCTCATCTTTCTCGAAGAATTCAAGGCGTTTGTTTAGTCCAGCTTCCTGACCTGAATAAATTAATGGCATACCCGGCACGGTGAAGCTCAACACGGCGTTTACATCCTCAGCAGCACCAAACATTTCAGAGACCGTTCCCTCCCATGAATTCGTGTCATGGTTAGTGATGTAGTTCATTGGATATGAGCCGGCAGGATATCTTTGCTGCTGGCCTTCCAGGAAGGATTTTACGGCCTCGGCGCTCACACCCCCGCCGGCAATTCCCTTCATAATGTTATAAAATAATCCCATATTATAATTTGAATTGAAGGCCTTATGAAGCAAGCCAATTTGGGTATCGTCCTCCGCCAGCATGTACACCGGCTTGATAGCATCCAACGCCTGCCGCGCGTCTTCCCAGAAGTCCTGAGGCACGCCAGAGGCAAAGTCCGCGCGGTATCCATCAATATCCGCCTCATCAACCCAATAGGTCATGGCATCAATCATTGCAGCCCGCATATCGGCATTGTCAAAGTTAAGCTCCGCTACGTCGCTCCAGCCATCGGGGGCCACAATTTCACCATTCCCATCCGTTACATACCAGGCCTTGTTCTGAATCCACGAATGATCCCAACCCGTATGATTAGCCACCCAGTCCAGCATAACCTTGAAGCCAAGCTCATGCGCCCGGTCTACCAGATGTTGAAAATCAGCCATGGTGCCAAACTCGGGATTGATACCCTTATAGTCGGCTACTGCGTAATACGAACCCAAGGTGCCCACCCGGTTCTCCTCAGAGATCGGATGAATGGGCATCAGCCACAGAATTTCTACACCCAGGTCCTTCAGACGTGGCAGATGGGCTTCAAAAGCAGCAAAGGTTCCCTCTTCCGTATACTGCCTGATGTTGACCTCATAAATTACGGAATCCTTGGACCACTCCGGAAAATGAGCTTCGCTTCCCCCAGACCCGCCATCTGAAGGTGGCGAGGTATAAAGCCCCGGATCACCTTGCTTGAGATAGATGGTGCGATATTGTTCCAATTGGTTGAAGGTCCGCTCCACTCCATCCTTATCGCCAGTCACCCGATTGACGACGATGAAGCTGACCTTTTGCGCACCCGCACTTAAGGCCACGTCGAGATAAGCCCCTTGGTCATCCACTTGCTCCCCGGAAAATGCGGAAGCTCCCGCGGGCCAGCTGCCTTCCTCTTCGGACGGTATAGCTACATCATCCCATAACCAAAGTTCCCAGTCCCCATATTGATTATCCGTACGTTCATAATAAATGCGCAGATGGCCCTGGCTTGGTTCCGATGGAGGTTCCAGGCTGATCACATCAGAGCCTTCCTTGATCCAGACCTCCTGGGGCCTGGCAGCAGATAAGCTCACATATTTATCGTTGGCATCCTTCACACCGCTGATCTTGTTCAGCACGATAAAATTAAGATGAGCCGCATTGGGCTTGAGAGGCACATCAATGTAAGCACCATAGTCTGAGGTCTGCTGGTTGCTGAAGGAGACCGCCCCCGCGGGCCACTCTCCCACCTCTTCAGACGGAACGGCTGCATCTCCCCACAGCCATAACCCCATATCTCCATACTGCCGATCAGCCCGCTGGTAATGTATCCTTATCGTATTGGCCGGAATATCACTGGTCAACTCTTCAGCCGAATTCCCTTCATCTGCAGCCCATACAGGTGAAGCAGCCCCCAAGCTGCCCGCAGTAAACGTCAGAAGCACAAGCCAAGCGACCATCATCGCTGTCAAAGATCTGAAACGGTTTGTCACTGTTCATTTCCCCTCTCTAGCATCATCTGAAAAGCGTGGTGGAGCGTTACAGTTCAATCATTATCGGTTGATTATAGATGTACAAACGTCCGCTGGTTACCATTACTTGACGATGATCAAGCAGATTAAGATATACACCGTCTGCAAGCCCCACCTCCACTTCGGCCGCTCTTCCCTGCAAGCTGAATACGCCAATCAGTTGCCGGTGCTCCAGCCCCACCTTCGGATGGCCGGATAATACCCGTGTTACGGTGGCGGGAGATACCCCAGCTCTGCGGGCAACCTCCTTAATCCCGGCCTTCACGAACGACTTTCCGCTGACCGGCGCCTTCAACGTTACAGAGACAATCAGTTAGCGCCTGCATAACGGTTGTAAGCCTCGGTGCGGATTTGCAGCAGCCGCTCCAGCCCCATGTCGTTCAGCTTCTTGATGTAACCGTCCCAATCCTTATCAATCCCGCCTTTAGTAACCCAGCCCGCTCGCATCGTAGCGACATAGCTATCAATATCCGTGGTCAAGGTCGGCAATTCACGGAATTCTTCGGCGGTGTACATTACGCTCGGGAACGGCGTAGTCACGAACTCGCTGCCCAGCTTATCGATCTCCAGCTTAAGCCCATCCCCGGTCTCCGGATTAAGCACTAGCTTCTCCTCAAAGGATGGACTGACATATTTCGGTCCAAAGCTCCGCAGCGATTGCTCCCAATACCAAGCGTCTGCGCTCGTTCCTTCCGGCGGATCCATCAGCGTGTAGGTTCCATCCTCATTCTTCTGAATGACGGTGCCAATCGCTCCCCAGAAGTTCTGAATGCTCGCTTCATCCGTGTAGAATTGGTCAGCCCACCGGGCCGCTACCTCCGGATATTCGCAGAACGTTGTGATGAGCAATTGGTTGCGGCTCAAGCCGTTGCCGTTGGGATTACCATTCTGATAACGCTGACCATCCGGTCCCTTGAGAGGGGGAATCGCCACATATTGGTCCCCCCATTTGCCGAAAACCGCATCAGGAGTCCATTGATAGCTAAAGCCCACGATTGGCGCCTCCATATTCTGCTGCTTGGCTGATGTCATGCTGCCATCCTGAGTGTAGAGCTCCCTATCAATCAGGCCCTCGCTGTACAATTGATGGGCCCATTCGATGCCTGCCTTGTATTCCTCAGAGGTCGGAATGAACAACGGCTGGCCATCCTTCATCATCATGTTGTTGTTATTGAGGTCCGTAATGCCAAAGGGATCAAGCAAGGCGCCAAGCCCTGCCTCGGTATACGGAATTTCATCCTTTTTGCCATTGCCGTTAGGGTCCTGCTCCTTGAACGCTTTAAAGACCGCATGAAGGTCTTCAATCGTATCCGGAACCTCAAGCCCCAGCTTGTCGAGCCATTGCTTGTTGATGACAGGCTGGCGGGTGCTCTTCGGAGAGGCTGGCTGGCTCGCCGGCAAGGAATACATTTTCCCGTCCGGGAACGTACTGATCTTCTTGAGCTCGGGCGACTGTTCCATGGCAGCCTTGAGATTAGGCATATACGTATCGATATAATCGTCCAGTGGACGGAAGTAGTTCAGATTGTTGATAATATCCGAATCGCTCAGCGTCTGGTCACCGATAATAATATCCGGCAACGTGCCGCTGGCCAGCATAATGGATTTCTGTTCATTCCAATCATTGGAGGAAACAACCTGCCATTCGATTTTGACATTGGTGTTCTTCTCCAGATCCTGCAACCACTGATTCTTCGTGAAGGTATCGCCCATATTGCCCCAGCGCATCGTTAACACCTTCAAAGTAATAGGCTTGGATACAATCGGCAAGCCCTCTTTATTGAAACCGCTTTCTATACTGGCGTTACCATCGCCCTCATTGGCCGGTTCACCTTCATCCCCCACTGTTCCCCCACAGCCCGTCAAGACCAAGGCTAATGCCAATACCAACGTCATGGCTATAGACCATCGCTGACCAGTCGGCATTTTCATATTAAGCCTTTCCATATTAACCCCCCGTTCATGGTGAATAACTACTCAGTCCCCAGCTTCATCCAACCTAAAGCGTTTTGTCAAAACGCACATTGAAAGCATACGCTTGGGTGCTGAAAACCTGACTTTTTGAACCGCACTTTTAGTATAAACCCCCAGCATCTTACAAACTGGACCCTTTGCGGTAAAAATCCGGACCTTTGCCTGAAGTCCAGCTTCTACCAGCCACATCCAGACGCGGGTGAACAGGCAAGTTATAACGTTATTCAGACCTTCCTATGTCCTTTTCGGACTTTCCGGGCCGGGCGCAAGAATCGCGTATTTTATTTTAAAATGAAAGATTTATAATAAAGACAACACCTCATAAAAGCGCATTCACAAATACATTGCACATCATTTTAGGACGCGCCGGGATTGCGCGCGGGAAAGGTTGCAGCGCGAGCGAGCTATGAACAAACCTACAGGAAACAAACAGTATCCGATTCGGCATTATGTCCATATCATGTTCCTGATTTCCTTGATTGTCCTGATCGTGGATGTTGCTATCAGCATCTCGGCGATCTCCATCGTCAAACAGCAATCCACCCGATATTTACAGGACACCGCCAGCTTATACATTAACCGGATTAATCATGATTTTGCCTATATCAATCATTATATCGGCTGGACCCTGGCGAACGACGAAAGCCTGCGGGCGATGAATACAAGCGGCATGAACAGCATCGAATTTTTCGAGGGGAATGAGAATTTGCATAAACGCTTTAACGAGCTGCAAAAAAATTATGGGCAGGAATACAACTTTTTTGTCTATCTGAAGAAACAGGATTTTTTCCTCAATTGCGCTCCGATCAGCATTCCCTACGCTCATTATGTTCAGCTTAAAGAGCAGATCATGACCAATGTGGAGGCCGACCGGAATGTATATGAGAAAATATATTCCAAATGGACGCCGGTGAAGATTGAAGATACCTACTACATTACGAATATCGTTCCGTATTACGACAGCTACATGATCAGTCTCGTTTCGGCTGATAACCTCATCCGCCCCTTGCGGCAGCTCAACTTAGGGGAGAACGGATTCGTCTCGCTGATTGACAGCAGCAACCGGCATCTGAGCAGCCCTGTCTCCAACAACGGCAAGCCGCTGGAGGAAATGCCAGGTCCCTCTTCGCTGCCGAGTTTGTTCCAGGCCGGCACGACGGTGGATGGAGAATTCACCGATGCTTCCTTCCATGTCCAACTGGTCATTCAGTTCGGAGCGTTCGAGAAGATTATGGTGGCCCAGCTTCTGATCATCCTGTTGGCGGTGATTCTGATCTGCAGCCTGGGCTTTATCCTGCTTTATTTTCGCAACAAGGTCCTGCTGCCCATCAAGAGCTTCTCTTACAATTTGGCCTTCTGGACGGAAGATGGCGAGCCGCTGGAATTCGAGAGCAGCAAGATTGTGGAGTTAGAGCGGGCCGGGAAGCAATTTGTCACTCTGGTCCGGCAAATCAAGAAATTCAAAATCGATCTGTACGAGCGGGAGCTGGAGAAGCAGCGCATCCAACTGGATTATATGAAGCTGCAAATCAAGCCCCACTTCTTCCTGAACTGTCTGACCAACATTTATAGCATGGCCCAAATGCAGATGCATGAAGAGATTGAGCAAATGGCCTTATCTACCTCGAAGTATTTTCGTTATATTTTTCAGAATGATGGGGATTTTGTGAAATTGGGCGACGAAATTGAGCATGTAAGAATCTACCTTGATATTCAGAAGCATCGATACCAAAACGCCCTGGCCTATCACATTGAGCAGGCGGACGAATTGACCGATACGCCCATTCCCCCGCTCGTGCTGCAAACCTTTGTGGAGAATGCAGTCAAATACGCGGTATCCCGAGTCTCGGAGGTACAGGTGAAGCTCTTGGTAAGGGCTGATGAGAAAGATGGGGAACAGCGCATGACGATCGGTATAACCGATACAGGACCAGGGTTTCCGCCCGATATTTTGCATGATTTGCAGCAGGGGTTGCCACTGGATCAGTCGGCGGGAACGCATATCGGAATCATGAACACAATGCAACGCTTGAATTCCTTGTATCATGGCCTGGCCAATGTATCCTTCTCTAATGGCCAAAATGGCGGGGCCTGCGTCACTTTATCTCTCCCGGTCATACCGGAACGAACAGGAGTGTAGCCGATGAATGCATTAGTCGTTGATGATGATTACTACGTTGTTACTGCTCTGGAGAAGAAGATAGATTGGGCCGAGCTTGGCATTGAGAACGTATTTACAGCCAACAATGTGGCGCAAGCCCGGGAGGTATTACAGCTGCATCCGGTGGAAATCCTGATCTCCGACATCGAGATGCCGCAGGGCAGCGGGCTGGAGCTGCTGGCCTGGATTCGGGAGGAAAACTACACAGTGCAAGCTATCTTCCTGACCAATTACGCCGATTTCAATTACGCACAGAAGGCGATCGAGCTGCAAAGCTTTGAATATTTCCTGAAGCCGATAGAATTCGATAAGCTCAAATTGATTCTGCAAAAGGCCATCCTGCAAGCGAAGGAGCTGCAAACTCGGGAAAAGGCCATTCAGGAGGGAGGTTATTGGCAAAAAAATCAGGCTAATCTGGTGGAATACTTCTGGCGCAAGCTGATTGGCGCAAGTGTCTCCGCTCCTATCAAGCCTGCTGCGGTAGTGCAAGCCCTGGAGGACCAGCATCTTTTCTACTCGATGAACGACCTGATTCAGCCGGTACTCATTCATGTGTTCCCTTATAACGGCAGCATGGGCCGGGAGGAGAAGGGTTTGTTCGATTTCGCCCTGCAGAACGTTCTGCATGAGCTGCTACAGAACCCCCGGTTCACTGCTGAAACGGTACTGGAGTTCCGCGATTATCATTGGATGGTCATTCTTAAATGGAAGCAGGCACCGGAATCAGCCGTGCTTGAGGAGCTATGGAGCTCATGGTTCGAGCGAGCTGGCGCCTATTTGAAATGTGATGCCTGCTGCTGTATCGGGCTGGCAGACCAGATTGAGAACATCGGCCCCGTACTCCATCAGTTGTTGGATATGAACGATAACCTGCCCAAAACACGCAACCGCGCATACTGGGCGGACCGGGACTGGCGTCCAAAACAATCGGAGTATCAGCCGCCCGATCTGATGCGGCTGGAAGAATTGCTGCATCAGAACAACCCCGGGGAGTTTCTAAAGGAAACCTCGCGTTATCTGCGGGAATGCTTGGACCTCCAAACCCTGGACACCGCAGGGCTGGCCTTGTTCCGTCTGGACATTGTGCAGCTTGTTTATGCCTTCCTTAAGCTCAAGGGCATTGAAGCCCACAAACTGTATGCGGCCAAAGCTAATGAACAACTGCTGGCACAATCACTTTATTCGATTGAAGATATGGAAACATACGTGACTTACCTGGTTCATACCGCGATGGCTTATCACGACTTCGCTGCCGAGCCCAAATCCGTCGCCGAAGAGATCAAGCAATATATTCATAATCATTACGGAGAGGACTTGACCCGCAATGATCTGGCAGAGGTGGTCTATCTGAATCCGGACTATCTGGCCCGGTTATTCAAGAAGGAGACCGGGATCTCCCTGGGCAGCTACGTTATTCAGGTACGGATCTCCGTAGCGAAACGGCTGCTGGAAACGAGCAAGCTGTCCGTTTATGCCGTAGCCAATCAGGTCGGGTATACCAACTACTCCTATTTCACCAAATTGTTCAAGCAAGAAGTTGGGGTCACGCCCAACGAATATAAAAAGCAGCCGAGGGGTCAGGCCAAGCCCTCACGTCCTCTGTCGCAGACGTAAAAGGCCGCAACCTGGCATTACTGGGGCGGAGAGGCCGACTTGGCTTCATCTATGTAGGACTGTAGCTGCGCTGTGCTGGTAATCTCTCCAAAGATCGGCTGGGCAATGTTTCCATATGGATCAATAATGTAAGTGGTTGGCAGAGAAGTTACGCCGTACAGCTCGGCGATTCTGCCCGTAGCATCGAGAATTACCGGAAATTCAAAGCCATGCCCGGTCAGAAATTCATTGACCGTGCCCCGCGATTCGCCCACATTCACGAACAGCACGCTAACCTTGGAAGCCTGTTCCTGCGCCAGCCGCTCGATCAAGGGCAGCTCGTTCACGCAAGGGCCACACCAGGAAGCCCAGAAGTTCAACACTACCGCTTTGCCTTGACTAGCGGCCAGCGAAATCCGGCTTCCTTCACTATCGACAGCCTCGAAGAGTGGAGCGGCCTGTCCCGCATCGAGTCGCCTGGCCCCCGCTTCCTGGCCATCCGAACGCCAGGCTGAGGCCACAGCCCACAACGCAGCCCCAACCAACACCAAGGCCAGCAGCCATGTGAAGGGACGGCGCCAGTTACGGTTGACTTTGGTCATCTCTTTTGTGACTTTGTAGGATAGATTGCAAAAAACGTTTGAAGGTGGGACAACTTGAGATTGATCGGGAAGACCTTGGAAACCGTGGGATATGGGCTGCTTTTGTGATGGAAATATGGGATGAGATAGTTTGCAAAAAAATGAGCAGATTGCGATTGAGTAAAAAAACTCGCAATCTGCTCATTTTTGAATTTCAAGAGGCTTTAAAAGGTTTACAAAAGCTTTAAAAAGGCTTGCCATAGGCTTTAAACGATATTAGCGGTAGGGTGTCAGATATTGATGGGATGACAAAAAGCATCTTGAATTTAGGTGGGACATGTGGGACAGACTCAAAATAAGTGTCCCACCCTCAAAACCCAATAGTATCAAGGAATTTATAAAGTTCAATTCATTAGGTGGGACCGGGGTTTCCGCTGATAATGATAGAAAAGTCTATCATTTGGGTATAAAAATTAAGCCCCTTGCTTAGTGGCGGCTTCCTCTCTGCCCTTTCCATTCTTCGATGTATACGATTCTTTTGCTGTATCTGCAATTTCAAGTAAAACATCTATTCTTTCCTCAATTTTAATTCGATCACGATCTCCCAATTGGTGTATCTTTGCCAACAACTCAACATCTTCTGGCTGTAAAATATTTTGATGTGAATTAGCATCATTAATTTTCTCGCTTCCGGTAAGTATCCAGTCAGTTGAAACGTTAAAAAAGTTGGCTAGTTGGATAATTGTATCAATGCCAGGCTTCATTTCATTTCTCTCAAATCTACTTAAATTGTTGAAGTTAAGCAGATTCATGAGTTCTCGTTGCTTTAATCCTTTAGAGTTCCTTAAAAAAGCAATTCTTTCCCCGATAGTTTTCATGATGTGTATTCACCTCTCTCTTTAAATTTATTGATGTGAAAAAGCATTTATTATATTGACTTGATGTAAATTCACATCTATAATGATAGAAGATAGAAAAAGATATCACACAAAGTTTACCACACATCATGTATGTACTGACAGCATGTATTACTTTGCCCTTTGATAACTGAATATGTGAGCATATTAGATTGCAAAGGAGGGATCAAATGAGCGATCCAATGCAGAAAATTACTGACATTCGTCTGTTGTCTCTTTATAAGGAAGGTTTCTCCCATATTTCGAGCGCAGTTGAAGAAGTGGAATTCCTCTGGCCGCAGACAGCAGATACCCTTGTAGGAGCATATGGCGAGATTAATGACCGTCTGCTGAACCAAGTCAGGGAAGAACGTATGAATCTAGAAGCCGAAGTAAAGCGTTTCTTAGCTAAATCTAATAGCCAGCTTGTATATCTAGCTAATCTGGAAAAGCATCTGAGAGATTTGCAATCGAACATGCAAGGTCTTTATGAGGAAGCCAAATTAATGCAGGTATTTGGTGAAGGAGGTGACAGCCTTGAGGAAGCGGGAACTGACGCAACTAGGGGTACAGATAAAGACCCGCCTGAATGAGCTTGGAATGACGCAGTATGAATTATCGCAGCAGCTAGGCATGAATTACAAATATCTGTACCTGATTATGGTCGGGGAACGCTCCGGTAAAAGCTATATGCGCAAGATCGGTGAGCTGCTGGATATTGACCCAAAGCTTAGTAAAACGGCGTGAAGGGAGGGTTAGGCGTGGAAAAGGAAATTAAAAGCACGATTATTGCACTTTGTAATTGGATACAGCGTACTATTGCAGAGCCTGGGGCAGACGAGTTAAAGGCGCTTCCTGCTATTGCAGATAGTGTTGCTAATCTTTACAGCGTGTATAGGGAGCCTGTGTTGGAACAGCCATCTATTCTAGGTGAAGAAACAGTTGATATTAGGCGAATGGTAGAAACTGCTGGCCGGAATAAATGTGAAGTCACAAAGGAGCAACTAGCAAGTGAGATCCTCAAGTATGGAGCACCACAATCTGTTTATATTGACCACGGGGAGGCGAAGTAGCATGGAAGGAATTAATACCGTTGAGAAGTATGAACGGGTATTGGAAGATGTTGAATTAGCTCATCCAGATGACAAAAAAGTAGTGCGGCAAATTCTTGATATCTTCGAGGAAGAAAAAGCAAGTGTTTGCCGCGCTAAAGTGGTTCTTAAATTAGTCTATGACCTATTGGACATTCAAAGTGTGGTTACTAGTGAATTCCTCCAGGTAGATATTTTTTCAACTCCTGAACATGTAGACACCCGGGAAGAAGAAAAGGAGTCATCAAGAAATTTCAAGGACATGCTCGAACGAGCTAAGCAACAGATCAGAGAGGATGCTGTTAAAGAATTTATTGAGAGCCAGAACGCCGAGCCTCAATCACAGGCTGAGTCTTCCAAGAGTATCTCGAACTATTGTAATCTACCAAGTTCTCTTTAGAGAACACTGCCATTAAGTTAGCTAAATGCTGAGGTTGTAACAAAGACCATTGAGTTAAGTTGCTTCCTTCAAAAATCCATATGTTACCGTAGAGGAAATAAAACTCCTGTGCTTGATCGGGAGTGTAGTCCTCAAAGAAACCCTTTAGATATTCAATGATAGCCGGGTGAAGGTCCACCATCATTAGCGACACTCGGTAGACATCGGTTGTTATGTACACTCTGTTATTGTGGAATATTGGCAATTTGAGTTCATTGCTATGTGTAACATATTGCCGTAATTTTTCATTTACCTCCGGTTTAAAATACCTTTCATAGGATTGCTGGAGAGATGAACAAATTAAGCCATGATCTGCGATGATATCTGTTTCGTCTCGCTTTAAGCCTACGATACCACTAGTCCATGAAGTACGTGCTCTTGGCATATTCTTTAAGTCCTTTCCATTGGGAGTGTTTGTAAATCTCGACAATTTACATTCTACCAAAATTTGAAAGGGAAATGGGCATGAAAAAAGCCGCCGTAGAGGGCGACTCTTAAGAAATAAACCAACGGTAGTATATCACGCCAGAGTAGCTTTTGGAAAGGGGGAGCCGTTTGGGAGTTTTAGTAAGTACATCAGAAGCGGCGGAACTTGAAGGTTTAGCAAAAAGATCAGTCGTAAGGAAAATTCAGAACAACAAGTTGAAAGCCACGCAGATCCCAGCACAAACATCAGCAAAGGGCTACGA
The DNA here is from genome assembly GCF_000374825.1 of Paenibacillus sanguinis 2301083 = DSM 16941. Classification (GTDB taxonomy): domain Bacteria; phylum Bacillota; class Bacilli; order Paenibacillales; family Paenibacillaceae; genus Fontibacillus; species Fontibacillus sanguinis. The sequence continues at coordinate 69,232 of NZ_KB895382.1, read as the reverse complement.
GTATCGCATTGCTCTCTCTGACCTGTCTGCCAAGGCACAAGCTAGGTACTATCAGCAGCACCAGGTAGCCAATATACCCAAGCCAGCCCCAGCAGCGGAGCGGCTAGAAGATAAATCCCTGGAAGATCTGACGGAGCGCCAGCGCCAACAGGCCGCCCATTGGCGGCGTGTGCTGGAGGAATGGCGGGCATACATCTCTGATTACCCGAAGCAGACCACCATGCGCACGAAGGATTTTGTCGAGGAATATAACCGATGGAATTCGGACATGCCTCTCACGGAGCGAACGCTGCGGCATAAGTGGAAGCTGTACCGTGAGTATGGCGAGGTTGCCCTGGCAGATGGCCGGGCGGATCGGGCCGACAAAGGCAAGACCACAATTTCAGAAACAGCCTGGTCCGTATTTCTTCAGTGGTGGCTGGATGAAGGACAGCCGACCACCATGCACTGTTACGAGCTGCTGAAGGCTTGGGCCAAGTTGGACATGCCTCAACTGCTGCCGCTGCCTTCTGTTGACAGCTTTTACCGCAAGGCAAAGGAAATCCCTAAGCCTGTTATCGACTATTTTAGATTTGGCAAAAAGCGGTTTGAAGACGAGGCTATGCCCTTTGTGCAGCGCCTCTATGAATGGATGGACAGCAATGAGGTTTGGGTGGCTGACTTTCACACCCTGGACATCTTTGTCAGGGACGACTTCACGGGGCGTGTCTATCGCCCCCATGTGGTTGCCTGGTTGGATGTACGCAGCCGTAAGATGATGGCAATCACGGTATGTGAAAGCTCCAATTCGGACGGGGTCATTAGCTCGTTTAGGAAAGCCGTGGAGCGTTACGGTATCCCGAAATGGGTCTACCTTGATAATGGCCGTGAGTTTCTTGTCTCCGACTTTGGCGGGCGAGGCAAGCGGAAGACCTCTGACAAGCAAGGCTATGGAGCTACGATGCTGGAGCGTATGGGTGTCAAGATGGTGAATGCCAAGGTTGCGAACGCCAAAGCGAAGATTATCGAACGTGCTTTTAGGACCTTTTCAGAGCAGTTCTCTAAGCTGATCCTCACTTACACCGGGAGCAGCCCGGACCGTAAGCCGCACCGCCTGGAAGGTGTATTGAAGAAAACGGACAACATCCCGCTACGCTCAGAGATTGAGAGCAGCCTGTGGAAATACATAGAAGGCTGGTACAACACGAGAACAAGCACGGCTGCTGGAGTGGATGGATTAACCCGTAATGAAGCCTATGAGCGTAACCTGATCACCAAGCGAGTGGCGACCAAGGAAGAGCTTAACCTGATGCTGCTGCGTACTGCTCGATTGCAAAGCGTGGACCGCAACGGGGTCTATCTCAAATTTGGCGAAACCAAGCTTTGGTACTACAGCGCCGATCTGATCATGCATTATATGAAGCAAAAGGTATTTGTCCGCTATAATCCCGAGGATTTATCCACGGTACGGGTGGACGACGAGGAAGGCCGCTTTATTATGGAGGCCACCTTGAAGGACGCTGGCGGTTATGGCGGCGAGGTTGACAAGGAAGCCATTAAGCGAAACGAAGCGATGAAGCGCAAGCAGCGGGAGAATGTCCAGGGCTATCTGGAGAGCCACTTGGATATAGAAGCGCCGTCCATGATGGACGTTATGATGCGGGCATCCGAGCTTAACATTGAAGCGGAACAGTCACGGACCTATGATGCGGAGATTCTTGACCCGGTGAGACTGGACAACTATCGCCCAGCTATGGCCGCAGGCGCAGAGGATAATGTGGTTGATATGTCCCGGATGATCGCAAATGCGGAAAGGGGAATGAAACGATGAAAGACCAAATATTAGCGTATATGCAGGAGCATGGCTTGTCACAAGCCACGGCTGCCAAGTTGATCGGGATCGGGGAAAGCACCTTCTCCCGGTACTTATCCGGGAATTACCCGAACCCGGAGAGCATTGAGAAAAAAGTGGCTGACCTACTGGAGAAGGAGGAACTACGGCATACCTCCTTTGGAGCGCAGGACATCCCTTTTGCGCTCACCACGATTGCCCAGCAAGTCATGCAGACCCTTGAGTATGCACGGATTAAACGTAATATCAGTGTCATTTATGGAGATGCAGGCATAGGCAAGACCCGGACCATGCGCGAATGGTCTAAGGGGAAGACAGACGTAATCCGGGTGACGGCTTCCCCGGCCTTGGGCAATCCGAAATCATTCTTCAAGCTGCTGGGCCGGGAACTCAAGTCCATGAAGAGCGGCTGCATAGATGACCTGTACATGGATCTATGCGACCGTCTGAGCGGATCGGACAAGATGATCATCATTGACGAAGCGCAGCATTTAAAGCTCACAACTTTGGAAAACCTTCGGGGTATCCAGGAGACGGCGAACATCGCCATAGTGCTGATTGGCAATGAAATGATTTATAGCAAGATGGTGGGCCGCCAGCAAGCGGAGTTTGCCCAGCTCTTTTCCCGAATTGGTTGGCGCAAGCACCTACTGACAGACCAGTTTGTCCCCGAAGATGTAAAGCGTGTGTTTGGCTCCCAGGATGAGGAAACTCTGTCCTTGCTGCTGAACATCTGCCATAGCAAATACGGACTACGGGGCGCGGTGTATGTCTATTCCAACGCCAGTAACAACGGGGACACATCGGTGAGAGGCATCCGGGCTATGGCTCGGACGATGGGTATAGCCGTATGAACGGTAAAAAGCTGGTGATACATGTACCTGTCGAGGTTAGCAGCGAGGCGGTTAAAGCAGCTTTTGCCCGTAAGGGCATCGTGCCAAATCAGGCCAATGCAAGGCGGTTTCTGGATTTGCTTAGGCTGGGTCTTAAAGTAGGTATCGGTGACATTTATGATGAAGTCCTGGCCGATAAAGAAACCTTGCTAATGCGTGGATTCACCTTTAAGAAGGAGGAACGTGCATGAATCAGGTAAACACTGAACTGCTAGAACAACATACAGACGATGACCAAAGGGGGGCTGCTCAAGCAGCTCTCTCTTCTAATAAATTCGAGTGGTTTAACAGGCTTGGGGCCGTGGAGGATATCGCCCAGGAGATGGCGGACAACGGCGGCAAGTATGACAAGGCGCTGCGTACGGTCCGTATCTCCCGCTATGCCTACCGGGTGTCAAAGATGCCTGTGAAGCAGAAGGCGGCATTGAAACGGGATGCGGTCAAGCGGGCCAAGGCCGTTATCTTAGAACGCGAGTCTGCGGATGTTGGAGATATCGTCAAGGTGGTGAAGCTCGTTCCCGCCGTTCTGCTGGGCGGTGCACATCATCGGGATGGCCGCAAGCTTGTAGAAGCCGAGGTTACTCATAAGTACAGCATATCGGGGATTTACAAATATACGGTGCGCCGTCTGGAGGATGGCGAGAGTCAGACAGGTAACGGCCATATGATCAGGTGCATCGTTACCAAGTCTCCAGGGGCTGACCGGAAGGAGAATGCAGAATGATCATGAAGCTGCGCATGGTGAAGACCATTACGGTGCATCAGCCCTGGGCTACTTTGTTAGCCTGGGAGTTTAAGCGGCTGGAGTCTCGCGGGTGGTCTACCGACTACCGGGGGCCGCTCGCCATACATGCGGGTAAGCACGTGGATCGGGAAGCCTGTGAACGGGAACCGATCCGCAGTGTACTGGCTGACTTGGGCTATACCGCCGATACCCTCCCCACGGGGGCGGTCTTGGCAATCGGTGAGCTGAAGGAAGTCTATCCTATCAATATCGCCGGGGATTCCTTTGCGGGGTCTATCGACAGTGAGGGCAAGGTTGCAAGGCATATCGAAGGCAATGAGTTTGAATTTGGCTGGTATGACGAGGGACGCTTTGCCTGGGAGATATCCCAGGTTATGCGGCTGGCCGAGCCGATCCCGGCTAAAGGGCAGCAACGCCTGTGGTATTGGAGGCTGCCAGCATGACGGATGCCAGGGTGTTGATTAATTACGTGGATGGCATCTGGAAAGCTGTGGTTGAGGTTCCCGCCAAGTACGAAGCCAACCTTCGTCAGATGGAGGAATTGGAGAAGGAGAGCAATGATTTGCTCCATGCTCTGGAGCTACTGGACATCAGCCCGGAAAAGGCTGCTGAATATGCGGTGAATATTCGGAACAACCGTTTGGAGCGTAGACGCTTCAAGGATGAAAACATGATATTGAAACCTTTGTATGACTACATCAAGCAGCATAGGCAGTTGGAAAGCGAGATTAGGCTGTGCCAGCAATCCACGGTGAGGGCCTGCGGGGTACTGAAGGATCGTTGTTATCGCCCGCGGGTTCGGACGGATTTGACGGAACTATTCAGAAAAGCAAAGGAGGCGCAACATGGTTGAAATGGAGCTTGTCACAGTTGAAGTGCAGCTCATACGTAGCTGCCTGGTGTTTCGGGCGATGGAGATTACCGATGCCCGCCAGGATGTCTATACACGCCTGGTTAACAATTTGTACGGTGCTGGTTTATTTTGCTGGAGCGCTCTTGAGGCCGCTTGTATTGTCTTGAGTCTTGCAGAATTTGCTAGATATGCGAAGGAAGTCGGACATATGGCGCTGGCTGCGGATGCGCTGGAACTGGCTGCCCTGATACATTGGCAAGCTTACGCCTTGGAACTTGGAGAGATTCCTGAAGAAAGCAGCCCACAACTTGAAATGGCGGTGCTGGCTCATGTCAGCTAAGTTCAAATTCAAGCGGGAATTATTTGAGGAGGAGTTGCTGGGCTACTCGCCTGAACAGGTGCAACTCATAGCAGACTATTTTGCCGTGACCGCTCTGACCCGCAAGGCGGGGCTAATCTCTCCTGGCGTGATTCGTAGGCAACTGGTGTACTGGCAGCGGTTTAGTGTGGACATCGTTATGCAGGCCCTACGGCTGCATATCAAGCAGTACCCTGACAAGCCGGAACAATACACCCAGGGCATCATGCGGACGCTGGAGAAAGGAGCTGAAGCGAGACGTGCAAAAGCTGGAGCAAGTGTTGCGGAATTCGTCCCGAGCCGGAGGAACTACGGCCAGGGAGATGACAGATACATTGGAGACGACGACCCCCTGCCCATATAAGACCTGTGACGGATCGGGCGTTGTCATGATAGATGCCTGGACTTTTAAGGAGTGCCAATGTGAGTCAGACCGCCGGGAGCGGCTCAACGTGCAACGGCTGTTTGCGGATCTGCACGTACCCAAGCGATACCAGGGCAAGACGCTTCAAAACTTTGACCCCGCCTTGCTCAAAGGTCGCGCCTATGACATGGCCGTGCGCTATGTCGAGCGGTTTGACGAGATCCGGCATGAGAGTACCAACGGGCTGGCCTTTATCGGCCCGCCCGGCACGGGTAAGACGCACCTGGCCTATGCGATACTGAGCGCCCTACTGCCAAAAGTCCGGTCTGCCATCTGCGGCAGTGTGCCGGACCTCATGGAGATGCTGCGGCCGAAGAACGATAAGGAGCTTGGAGAGCAGCGGCTGGCCGCCCTCAAGACAAGTGAACTGGTCGTGTTGGACGACCTTGGAGCCGAGCGGGAATCTACCTGGGTAACGGAGCGACTATTCATGATTTTAAATAGCCGTTACAATGAGCAGCTACCCACGATCCTGACCAGCAACGTAGAACTGCGGATACTGGAGCAGATACCGGGCTGGGCGCGCGTTGGAAGTCGGATCACTGAAATGTGTCATGCCGTGCTTTGTGATGGTGCAGATCAGCGCAAGGCACAGAAGATTAAAACCAAGGCTAAGCCTGGAAAGGATGATTAAGGTGAAATTTGATAAAAAAATGAATCGTAGTGGAGGGGTTACCCTTCCTTCGGCTCTTCGCCGGGAGTATGGTTTGGCTGCTGGGGAGAAATTCCAAGTTTCGGTTAACCAGCATGGGGACGTCGTACTGAAGCGCACGGAAGGGCAATGTCTGTTTTGCCAGGCTGATCAGGATTTGATCCCGTACCTGGGCCGGTTGGTTTGCCGCTCCTGCGTCTCTAGTATGGCGGTACAGGCAGGAGAGGACCATGAATGATATCAGCCCTGATTGGAAAGGCTCCACTGCAAAGGAGCGGGCGGCTATAGATAGCATACTGAAGCATGAGGGTACGCCTGGGGCGATTGTAGCCTTTGACAACCTCAAGCACGTTTTTAGCAGCTACTGGTATTGGTTTATGCTGTCTACGCTGTGGATTAGCTATTCCGGTTGGTCGGATTTGCGTATGTGGCGGCGGCTGTTTCGGAGCATGCGGCCCCGCCGTCAAACCTCACTCATGAAGCCTAGCGAGTGGGCAGCCTTCCGGGAGCTTCCGAGTACGTTCACCGTTTACCGGGCGCACCGACCAGATGAAACCGATTGGATCAGCTACACGCTGAGCCGTTCCTTGGCTGAAAGCTGGGTAGCCCAGCGCGGCGGCTATCTTGGTGTATACAAGCTCCACAAGAGGGATTGCCTGGCCCTCTTCTTGCGCAGGGGCGAGGATGAAATATTGATGCTGGAACCTACCAAAGCAAGGAGGATAAATATATGAACCACGATGCAGTACGCATACTGATTGACGAGGCGGTAAGTCTGGAGAAAGAGTTGGAAGCTGGCAAGAAGAAGCTGGAGGCCTTGAAAGCCCGCATTCAGTCACATGCCTTTGCCGAGATGCAAAATAAATCATTAAAGTATCGCCGTATCTACGGTATGAGCGGTCACGCCAATGTCACCTACAAGGCTAAATTCTCGCTCAACAATTATGAACGACTTTACAGGGCAGTTGGAGACATTGCGAAGGATCACATTAAGCGCACTGAAGAGATTAAGCATGAGCCGAAAACGGCTTTTAAAGCGGCTTTAATCGCCATTGCAGATGGTGATTATGGTAAGGACATTACCGTGGAGGAAGTCTTGCGAGGCTTGGGCCTGGATGAAAAGCAGATCAAGGCAGCAGACAAGCGCCTCAAGGGTGTGTATGGCAAGGACAGGGATGTGCTTCAGGCCTTTGGGATTGAAGGGGATCGCGAGGAAGAGCTGGACGCGATCCGTAGGTATCGCACCGCCCAGCTTGTGGAATCATTCTTCGGTAATTTGACACCTCTCCAACTTGACGAAATCAAGCGATCTATCACCGTGGAGCAGGAATTGGCGATAGGTATCGAATATGAGTGACGCTAAAAAGCAGATCTGGACGATTGGCCGCAAGCTGGATATGCAGGAGCAGGATATCCGTGCTGTCCTCTACCGGGAGACCGGGAAGTCTAGCATGAGGGATTGCACTGATCAGGAGCTGCGGCGGGTGGTGCTGGCGCTGCGCCAATTGCAAGGGGCGGAGAATCATACCGGGGATCGGGCCTCTAAGAAAATGCTTTGGAAGATCGAGCAGCTAGAGTTGGCCCTGGGCTGGAATGATAACCCCAAGCGCTTGCAGGCCTTCCTGCGCCGTTACTACAAGGTCGATTCCCCTCAATGGCTCACCCGGGCGCAAGCCTGGCGGGCTATTGAGAGTCTCAAAAAGATGGTCAGTAAAATGGAAAAAGCGGGTGAAGCGAATGAAGAACGCTACAGTAACCGTTGATTATGAGAGCTTCCAACGCCTGAAAGATCGGGCAGACAGATACGAAGCCATGAAGCGGAATCAGGCCGAAGAGGCAAAGAATGAACGTAAGTTTATTGAATGCATCTGTGATTGCATCGAGAAGGCCAATGATGCCCGTACCCCTGAGAATAAGCAGTACCATATTGCCCAGGGCATCCGTGCGATATGTGAGCATTATGATATGGACCTGCTTACGGAATACGCTGGACTGGATGAAGGTGAAGCACCGTGATAAAAGATGCCGGAATAGTAGTGATGCTGATGATCGCAATCATTGCGATGATGCTCTGGGGAGCGAACATGAATTAGCGCCCATTCGCGCATAAAGATAGGGGGTGACTATCCTATGAAACCTAGCATCGGACGTATTGTACATTACTGTGACATGGAGGGGAAAATCCTTGCAGGAGTTGTAGTAGCTGTTATGGATGAAGAAAATGCAATTGTGAATTTAGCGGTTTGGAGCGAGTTCGGCAAGCAATGCAACGCTTTGAATGTACGTCAAGGTCATGGTTGCGAACAGTGGAATTGGCCAGCAAGGGGATAATGAAAAAAGCCCCGCAAGGGGCTTACTTCATTAACTCAATCGCTGAAGGTGAAACTAAATTATAGTTTGGGCTAATACTGCTGCATCGTCATAATCATTGTCACTCCAATCTTCAAAACCCACTTGAACGAATGCCATATCATATGATCTTGTTAGCTCTCTGTATGGGGATTGTTTCCATTGATTGTCTCGTGGATCTAGATTCCACCCCGTAACAAAGAGTCTAATTGGGTTTTGACCCGTGTTTTTTTCGGAAATCCAATCACTATTCCCTACATTCCGATTATCCCTTCTGAGCACTTCCGTGAGTTCCTGATTATAAACGATAACTGTATTGTGATGTCCAGCATTGAATCCAAATTGCAATTTCAATCTGTACCCGGGGTAAACGTTTAACTCAAACATTCTTTTTTCATCAATTGTTTGTTGTTTAGTTGGTCCCATTAAGCTCATTCCCATATCTGTCACGCTCTCTTTCTTTCGGATTATTTTAATCGACGATAGTGTAATCAATACACATTATTAAAATACATGTAACAAAATCAATAATTGGTAATTGGAGGTGAACACGTGGAGATGTCAGAGGAAAAGCTGGAATGGCGAACCGTGAAAGAGGCCTTCAGGCGGTACAGGGAGAATGAGGAACTGCTGAAGCGTCTCCAGAACGAGCAGCCGGATCAGTATCAACTAGGCTTTGCTTTAGCTGCCGATGGTCAGTTGGACGTTGTGGCCGATTACGTGCTTGATGCAAAATCGGCAAAAGCGTATAATGAGGCGGTAATGTCCTGCATCAGACAGCTATCGTCAGCAGAGCAGCGAATTATTAAGGCCTTCTATCTCTCGCCTGTGCGATTACCACCGTGGCGGATCTACGAGCAGGAATTACACATTGGCCGGACGTTGTACTTTACGACCAAAGCCAAAGCCGTGGGGAAACTTTTCGTGCTACTCCGGGCGAAAAACCTTGTTCCCCGCCACGCTTTACCCCCTTAAAATGCCAAAATAAAGTGCGGACTTTTCGCCCCGAATACCATAGTACGATAGACCAGTAAAGCCAATCAGGCCGAGCTGGTCTTTTTTGGTTTTCGGGTCGCCTCCCATATCGGGCATAGCGGTACGTACCGAATGGCGTTGATGCGGATACTAGCACTACCTTGGGATAGGCAGGATGGGTAGTAGGGGTATTTGGCGGAGCCTAGCACAAGTAGCAAGTAGACGTTGCGGCGGGCGATACGGCGAAGGTAGTTGGTTTACAGGTTGTGTATTCCTCCTGAACTATCTTTCCTTTATCCTGTCGGAGATTGTTTGGGAATTTGTAGTGTAATTAGGAGGAATGAATGTGCCGGATTGGCTGGTGCAGTTTGCGTTAGCAACATTGATTGGTATCATTGGATTTTTTCTCAAAAGCCACAAAGCCCAGCAGGACAAGATGAATGAGATCCTGCAAGCTCAGATTGATAAAACAGAAGCAGAATTCCAGGCATTCCGACTGTTGGCAGCGGACCAATACGTACATAAAGACGACTTTATCAGGGCCACCGCTCAAACGGACCGGAAGCTTGATAAGATATACGACGAGATTATTAAATTATCCGGGGGGCGGAGCTAGTGGATCAACGTGAAATTCTTAAAAACAGGCAGTACCGGGGGCAGATTATGCGGATCGTCTCCATGTTTTACCCTGATCCCGTGACGGTAAAGCAGCTCAAGCTGGGTCTGCAAGAGTATGGCCTGACGTATAGCGCGGATCTGGACAAGCATCTGCACTATCTGGCGGATGACAGTGACAAGGAGTCTCCTCCTTACATCCGGCGCACAGATGGCTTCCTGCGAGAGCTGGACGACAATGACAAAATCTATATCACCCGGGCGGGGATCAAGCTTGTAGAAGGCAGCGTACAGGATGAAGACATCTTGCTATGAGTCAGTACAAGAAGTACCGCAAGCATAACAAGGTCTACGAGCTGCCCGAAGAGATCCGCGACGAGGTTGATCGCCGCCTGCTGGATACAAGCATTACTTACTCTGATATTAGCGTATGGCTGCTGAACCAAGGCTATGAGGTTTCCAAGTCTACCATCGGAAGGTATTCTCTTGAGAGTAAGCAACTTGCAAACCGTCTCATGGAGACACAGACCCGAGTGCGCGAGATGATGAAGATTGCCAAGAACACGCAGGACGACGAGCTGCTGACCGAGGGAGCATTACAGATTGCGGTGGGCAAGCTTTCTGAAAAAATTGCCTTGCTTGAGGAAGAACTGGATGATCTGCCGCCCGAAAAGGCTATTGACCTGATGATCAAGTTATCCCGGGCTAAAGCGTATAAGGACAAAGTATATGCCGATCTGCGAGGCGAGTTTGACCTGGCACACAAACGATTCAAGGAGGCTGTCTATGCGGAGCTGGAAGCGAGTCATCCGGAAATTGTGGAACAGCTTATCCGGATTGCGGACGAGACGCTGGGGAAGGTCGGCCAGTCGGCTGTATAAAGGCTATGGCAGGTGGATTGAATGAATAGCATTATTCAAGACTTCAAACAGAATAGCGGCCAGCAGGAACGTAAAACCGTTATCTCGCTGGGCAAAAGAAATTTCCGGGAGTATTGCAACACCATACACCCGGATTTTTTTAAATCTCATCGTAGGTATCAGGACGTATTATGTAACACCATACAGTCTGCCTACGAGAAGCGGCTGCTGAATCCAAATACAGGCAAGCCCATAGACATCCTCATTATCAATCTCCCGCCGGGCTTTGGCAAATCCTTCACCGGAGTTATGTTTGCAACCTGGGCTTACGGGCAAAATCCAAAAAGTCAGATTGTCGAAGTCTCTTACAATCAGACGCTGGCCGAGACCTTTTCTAAGGCAGTACGGGAAGCGATTCGAGATGAAGAGATCCACGGCGACGAATCGTCGTATGTGGTGAACAGCTTCTTCCCGGGGCTGAAGATCAAGCACGGAGATGGAGCTGCTACCCGCTGGGCGCTGGAAGGGTCATATATGTCCTACCTTGCAACGGGATTTGACGGATCACTGACCGGGATGCGGGGGCATATCGGCATTATTGACGATCCCATTAAAAACGCTGCTGAAGCAGTCAATGAGAATGTAAAGGCAGCACATTTCAATTTTTATAAAAATACCTTTGTATCGCGGATGCTTGACGGCGCGTTACAAATCATCATACAAACACGCTGGGCAACGGACGATCTGGCAGGCAAACTGCTGTCCGAGTTCCCGGACCGCTGCTATGAGCTGCGTATGCCAGCGTTGACAGAGGATGGCACAAGTTTATGCGAAGACCTCTATTCAACCACTGATTTGTTAATGAAAAAAGCCACACTGGATGAACATATCTGGTTGGCCAACTACATGCAGGAGCCGATTGATATTCGCGGCAGTCTCTACGCTACAGGCTTTAAAACCTATGAAGTGGTAGACGAGGATGCCGTTGAACGAGTCATTAACTACACGGATACCGCTGATATGGGCGCGGATTTCCTTTGCTCCATTTCGGCGGACGTGATTGACAAGTATGCCTATGTCAAGGATGTCTATTACACCGAGGACAGCATGGAGACCACGGAGCCAGAGACCGCCCGGAGGCTGGATTTGCATAAAGTACGGGAGGCGGCCATTGAGAGCAATAACGGTGGCCGGGGCTTTGCTCGTAATGTAGAGAGTCAACTGCGAAAGCTGAAGAACCGGAAGTGTCAAGTGACTTGGTTTCACCAATCGAAAAATAAGCGGACTCGCATCCTGGTCAACGCATCCAATGTACTGGAACAGGTTATTATGCCAGAAGGCTGGGAAAAGAAATGGCCGGAATTTTATAAAGCGGTGATGAAGTACCAGCGCAAGGGCAAGAACGAGCATGACGATGCACCGGACACGCTGACCGGGTTAGTAGAACTGGTTAACGGTGACGTTAAGCTGCGGCGTAAGGCTACCGTGCTGTCCCGCCGCCGTTTGGGGATTTAAGGGGGAATGACGAATGATTGAAAGTATCAAGGTGCGGCCAGGCACTGCACCGACCAATGAGCTGGTGACAAAAATTATATCTGTGTTCTGCTCCCGTCAGCTCCCTCACTATCGAAAGCTGGAGGGGTATTACAGAAGTCAGAACGAGATTCGCTCCCGGAGATTGGCCCCGGAAAAGCCGAACAACAGAATCGCTCATGGATTTGCAAAGTACATCACAGATATGGCAACCGGTTATTTTATGGGCGAAGGAATCCGGGTTAGTACAGAGGATGAAGAGTATCAGGAGCATTTGCTGAAGGTGCTGGAGCAGAACACGGCGGCCGATACAAACTTTGAAACGGCCAAGGAAGCCTCTAAAAAGGGTATTTCCTATGAGCTGCTGTACCTTAACGAACAGGCAGACATCCGGTTCAAGCGCTTTTCGGCGGAGGATATTATTCCGGTGTATTCATTTTCTGTTGGGGAGTTTCTGGAGTTTGCCGTGAGGATCTGGACAGAGCGGGATCTGATCACCAACAAAAACAGCCACTATGCTGAGGTCTACACAAAGGATGAGATCATCATATATGCCAAGAACGGCAGCATCTACCGGGAGCAGGAGCGCCTGCCGCATTACTTCGGTGATGTGCCGATGATCGTCTATTGGAATAACGAAGAGCAAAGCGGCGATTACGAGGATGTCATTGATCTGATTGACGCTTATGACAAAGCACAGTCGGACACGGCCAATGACTTTGAATACTTTACAGATGCTTACTTGGTGCTGATCGGGGCCGGGGCTGGCTTGGTCAAGGCAGAGGGTGACAGTGATGACGATCAAGACGCGATTCGCACTCTTAAGCAAGAGCGTGTGCTGCTACTGGATCAGCAAGGCCAAGCGCAGTGGCTTGTGAAGCAGATCAATGATACCGCCGTCGAAAATTTTAAAAACCGAGTGCGTGACGATATTTTCTTTCTTGCCAAAGTCCCGGCTTTGACAGATGAATCCTTTGCGGGCAATCTCTCCGGCGTAGCGATCCGTTACAAGCTGATTGGCTTGGAGCAGTTAGCAGCGATTAAGGAAAATAAATTTCTTCCCGCTTACAGGAAAAAGATCCGGCTCATCACCAGTCAGCTCAATCTGCGCTTATCTCGCAGCTTTGATCCGTCCAGCGTGGAGGTCAAATTTGACCGCAACATGACGGACAACCTGGCCGAGCTGGCAGATGTCATTTTAAAGCTGCGCGGCAGCGTGTCCAAGCAAACCCTGCTGGAGCTGTTGCCCTTTGTTAAGGATGCCCCAGCGGAGCTTCAGCAGCTCTTGGACGAGCTTCAGCAGGAGGATGAGCTGGGGAATGTAAATGAGGATTTGATCGGTGTGGGTGATGGCTGATGGCTCTCCCATCGGATCAGTATTGGATGCAGCGTAGCCTGGCCGATAGTACCAAGGCCTATAACTATACCGAGCGTAAGCTGGCTGATCTGCGGCGGGAGTACGAGCGGGCAATGAAAACGGTCCAGCAGCGTATTGCCGCCTGGTATCGTACCTATGGCGAGGATGGTAAAGTGCCTGTTACCGAGGCGCGTAAGCGGGCAACGGGCAAGCTGACCAGGCAGCAGGAGCTGCTGGCACGGCTGGAGAAGGACTTTGACCGCCTCTTTGGCACACAGCAGCAGCTTGCCAAGGAGACGCTAACGGGTGTCTACAGCGATGCATACTATCGGGCTGTATTTCGTATACAAAAGGGGATCGGCGCAGGGGCTAACTTCTTCGTCTTGACTCCCCATTATGTAGACAGGGCTATATCCACAGCCTGGAGTGGGCAGAGTTATTCCCGCCGGATCTGGAAGCACCAGCGGCTGCTTGCCAAAAAGGTGCGCTCCATCATTAACCAGGGTGTACTATTGGGGACACCCGAAGTGCAAATGTCGGAGCAGTTGGCCGCATCGATGCAATCCACCTTTGGCCGGGCGCAGCGACTGATCCGCACCGAGACGACACATATTTATAATCAGGCAACAAAGCTGGGGTACAAGGAAAGCGGCATCGAAGAATATCAATTCTTGGCTACGCTGGATCTACGCACAAGCGATCAATGCCAGAGCCTGGACGGCAAGCATTTCCCGCTGGACGAGGCGCAGCCCGGAAAAAACTACCCACCTATGCACCCTAATTGCCGATCAACCACGATACCCTATAGGGCTGGGCGGGCGGCAGAACGCTTTGCCCGAGATGCCGAAACGGGCAAAGGCTACTACGTGCCGGGGAACATGACTTACGATACCTGGCATAAAGAGCATGTTCTGGATCGGCACGGAGCAGATAAGGTTAAAGAGCTTAAGAAAACGAGCCGCCAGAAACGCCGTACAAGCCGTTCTAAGAGTTAGGGGCAGAATTGCCCGGGTCGAATCTTGTAAAGCAAATTAAAGGCGTTTAAAGGGTAATTAAAGACCCTTCCGCTGCTCCCCACTACTTGGGGGCGGCGTTGACATAGATACCATTAAATTTTAGGAGTGACTTTGCGATATGAATAAACGATTCTGGAGTTTTCTCTTTATGCCTAATTTCAATGCAGACGCTGGAGCCGGAGAAGGTGGCGGTGCTGCCGCAACTGATCCAGCAACGCCACCCGCCACTGATCCCGCAGCCGCTGCTGATCCTGCTGCCCCTCCCGCCGCCGATCCGACAACCATTTCAGCGGAGGAAGCAGCCCGCCAGGTCGAAGCAGCAAAGGCCGAGGCCAAGGCAGCCTATGAGCAGCAACTGGCCGACAAGCTGACCGAGGCCGAGAAGTTGGCGAAGATGTCAGAGGATGAACGCAAGCAGTATGAGCTTCAGCGGCGATTGGATGACCTGGAGAAAAAGGAACAGGCGATGGCTACCCGTGAGCTGAAGAATGAAGCCATCAAGACACTCACCGAAAAGGGCCTACCCGCAGCGGTCGCTGATTTTGTCCTAGGCGAGAACGCTGAAGCGACCGCTAAGCGAATTGATACTTTCAAGACCACCTTTGACCAGGCTGTACAGGCTGCCGTCGAGGAACGCCTGAAGGGCAAAACCCCGGTAACAGGTGGCGGAGCAGGAGCGCCGACCGCTTCCGAGCAAGCAAGATCATCTTTTGCAAGCGCACTTAAAGGAGGATTCTAATTATGGCAAACAGCATTAACTACGCAGAAATTTTTCAACCCGAACTGGATAAGCAGTTAATTGAAGAAGCCACATCCGGTTGGATGGAACCCAATGCCGCCCTGGTCAAGTATTCAGGTGGCCGTGAGGTTAAGATTCCTTCTATCCTGATGGATGGCTTGGGCGACTACGACCGGGGCGAAGGTTTTGTAAAGGGTAGCGTGAGCCTGGAATGGGAAACACAGCAGCTCACACAGGACCGGGGCCGTACCTTTACATTGGATGCCATGGACGTAGACGAGAGTAATTTTGTTGCTACGGCGGGAGTGGTGCTTGGTGAATTCCAGCGGACGAAGGTCATTCCCGAGGTGGATGCTTACCGCTATAGCACGATTGCATCCAAAGCAATTGCGGCCAGCAAGGCCGTGGGTGATTATTCCCCCACAGAAGCCACGATTCTTGCCAAGCTCTTGGCCGACATTGCGGCGGTGCAGGATGAGGTTGGCGAAGGCGCTCAGTTGATCATCACTTTGCCGATTACTATCGCGTCCATTCTCACCACTTCTGACAAAATTCAAAAGCGGATTGATGTTGTTAACTTCAAGCAGGGTGAGATCGATATGAAGATCAAGGCACTGGATGGGCACATCCTGAAGCCTGTACCTTCAGCACGAATGAAGACGGAATATATCTTCCATGACGGTTCAACCGCCGGGCAAACTCAAGGCGGTTTTTCTCCAGCGGATACAGCCAAAAATATTAACTGGCTAATTACAGCGAAGACTGCGCCGCTTGCCATCTCCAAAACGGACGTACCGCGCGTATTCGACCCGGAAACCAACCAGAGCGCCCACGCCTGGAAGATTGATTACCGCAAGTATCATGACTTGTGGATTCCTAAGAATAAGCTCGCTGCGGTACGGGCGAACATCAAGGAGGCGTTGTAATGTATACCCTCAAACGTCTCAACGTCATTAAGCAGACCGAATCCGCAAGCAAGCGGGATGCTCTCATTGACCAGGGCTATACTTTGTTGTCTACCGAGGAAAAAGAAAAACCCGCCAAGGCAGACAAACAGCCGCCGAAGGAACCCGAGAAATGAGCCTGGAAGAACTGACTCCCCTCCAGCGCGTCAAGCTCCGGGCGGACATCCCATTGACCGAGGTAGACGAAGCCAGGGACCTCCAGTTGCAATTGCGGCTGGAGGATGCCCAGGCTTTTTTTAAGGACTATTGTCATCGGCGGGACATCCCCGCTGCAGCTAATAGCCTGGTGGAGCAGCTTGCTGCCTACACCTGGCAACAGCGGGCGAACATCCAGAGTGAAAAGATCGGGGACACCAGCGTAACCTACGCATTAACGGCGGAGACCATTCCGCTGGATATCAGATCCCGCCTTAACCATTACCGCCGTGCGAGGATGATGTAATGAGCTGGCACCGGAAGCATTACAATGATCGCGCCCAGGTCTGGCATTATGTCAAAAGCAAGCAAGGGGGAGAAACCATCCGGCAGCTTGAGCTGCTGCATGATGCTCTCCCCTGTTTCTTGAGTCAGACCGGATTAGCAAAGAATAACCAGACGGCAGTACAAAATGACATCCGGTATGACGCAAAGCTGTTTTGCAGCCCGGCGTACAGCATCGCCCAAGGATGTGTGATTGATGTAAGCCGGGGCGGCCAAACACGTAGGTATGTAGCTGGGGAGCCTTTTGTCTATGCCACGCATCAAGAGATTGGGCTGACCCGGGAAACCAAGGCATAAGGAGGCTACTTATGCGCAAGTCGATGTATCTGGATATGAGTGAGCTGGAGCAATTGGCCGAGCGTATTCAGCAGATGGCCGAGGGCGACATAATCAACTTCATTTGCTGGCTGCTCCCCAAGCTTCAGCAGGAACTGATTGGCCGGGCTAAGCTCCGCACTCCGGTAAACTCCGGGGATCTGCGCAAACATTGGCAGCCTGGGGAGATCCGCATTATCGGGGATGTCGTGGAGGCCGAAGTAATCAATGACCTGGAATACGCATCTGACGTGGAGTATGGCTTCCGCAGCCACTTTGTCCCAGGGTACTGGCAAGGCAAAACCTTTGTGTACAGCAAGGGAGCCAAGACCGGGATGCAGGTCGGCCCTCCTGGTGGCCGAGTACCAGGGCGCTTCATGCTCAAGATCTCCCTGGAAGAGATCGAGCGCGAGCTGCCTGCCTATCTGGATGACATGCTGCAAGACTATCTAGACAAGCATTTTAACTGAGGTGAGGGATATGATCACAGTCAATACTGTGCGGCAAGCGGTCATTGATGCGCTTGACCGAGCCTTTGTGTCGATAGAGGTCAACGGCGAAGAAGTTGAACAGGGATTTACGGAGCCTTGTTTTTTTGTGCAGTTGTTCCCGGTTGCGCACACCCACTTGCTGGATCGGAGATTTCGGCGCAACCACAGCTTTAACGTGCAGTATTTTGATGCCCGTAACCGGGATTTGCACGCGATGGCCGAAGAACTTTATGACGTTTTGTATTTAATCAACGTGGAGGACGACCTGATCAGGGGTAGCAACATGAGCCATGAGATCATAGATGGTGTTCTCCATTTTTTTATACAGTACGAATTTCAGATCCTCCGGCAACCGGAGGGATACGACAAAATGCAACACATGGAGGGGATTTAATGGCAACCGCCAAATCATCAAGCCCACGGCCAGCAGCCTACACCAAGCAGCAGTTTCTTTCCTCCGCCAAGTTTACGCCTGGCGAAAAGGACATCTTGAGGGCGCTGCTGGACGATGGCAAGACCTATACACCGGATCAGGTAGCCGGGACGGTTAAAAGCTTCCTGACAAAAATCGAGAACAACAAAAAGGATGTGAAATAGCATGGCTGGAGGTACATGGACAACGCAGAACAAAGTGCGCCCTGGGGTGTACATCAACTTTGAATCGGTCGGCAGCCTACAGACCGGAGTCGGTGAGCGTGGCACAGTCACCTTCCCGCTGGCGCTCTCATGGGGGCCGTCCAAGTCTCTGATCTTGCTGCAAGCTGGTGAGGACGTATCCGGCATTTTAGGCTACGATCTGTCAGCGCCGGAGCTGCTGCCCGTTCGGGAGGCACTTAAACGAGCATCTACCCTGCTGCTTTATCGTCTCAACACGGGTACGCCTGCAACGGTGACGGTCGGTGAGCTGACGGCCACGGCCAAATACGGCGGGCTTCGGGGCAATGATTTGTCCATTATCATTCAGGAGAGCCTGGACGTTGCTGGCAGCTTTGAGGTACGGACGCTACTGGAGGGCCGTGAAGTCGATAAGCAGACGGCAGCCGACATTGCCGCCCTGGCAGCCAATGATTGGATCACCTTCAGCGGCACAGGAGATTTGGAGGCCACCGCAGGCGCTCCACTCGCAGGCGGCGCAGATGGCACAGTGACCAACGCCGATCATACGGCGTACCTGGGTGCGATTGAGGTTCAGGAGTTTAACACCGTAGGGCTGCTGTCCAGTGACGCTGCTCTGAAGGCCGTTTATACAGCCTGGATCAAGCGGCAGCGCGAAGACGAAGGGAAAATGATTCAGCTTGTCTTACCTGATTATCCCGCCGCCGACTATGAGGGTGTGATTAGCGTCAAAAATGGCGTAGTGCTGGCAGACACAACCAAGATTGACAAGGTGCAGGCCGTGGCCTGGGTGGCCGGAGCTACCGCAGGGGCAGCCGTCAACGCATCCCTGACCTATCAGGCTTATGATGATGCCGTGGACGTAGATATCCGATACACCAATAGCCAGATCATTGCCGCTCTTCGGGCAGGAGAATTCCTCTTCGTTCCTTCTCAGGGGCGTGCCTTAGTGGAGCAAGACATTAACACCCTGACCAGCTTCACGCCGATTAAGGGGCGAGAGCGGTCGAAAAATCGGGTTATTCGGGTTTTAGACGGCCTTGCAACCGACTTTAAAAGCACTTTCGAGCGCTTTTACTTGGGTAAGATTAGCAACAATGCGGACGGTCGTGGGTTGCTGCGGGCGGAGCTGACCAACATAATAACCAATTATCAGGGTATTGGAGCAATCCAAAATTTTAATTCACAAACGGACCTGAACGTACTGGCTGGATCAGCATCGGATAGCGTCTATGTTGAGATGTCTGTCCAACCCGTGGATAGCGTCGAGAAAATCTATATGCGGATTAAGGTGGTGTAAACATGGGATACCTTCAGGCGAAGGATATTGTATCGGGTCAAGAGGGCCGAGCCTATGCAACGTTTGATGGCGTGGTGGAAGAAATGTTCTACGTCAAATCAATTGAGGCAACGGCAGAGAAGCAAAAAGAAGAGGTCAAGGTGCTGGGTAAGCGCGGTACGCAGAGCAAGGCGGCTGGCTGGACAGGCACGGGTACAATGACCATTTATTACACAACAAGCCGTTTCCGTCAGCTCATGCTCCGGTACATTAAAGATGGCATTGACACTTACTTTGATATTCAGATCATCAATGACGATAGCACGACTAATATCGGGCGCCAGGCATCGGTACTGCGCAATGTCAACCTGGACAGCGTAACCGTGGCGAAGCTCGATACAGAAAGCTCGCTGCTGGATGAAGAAATTAGCTTCACGTTTGACGACTATGATCTGCAAGAGAGCTTCACCGATCCGGTGCTTGGCTAGGTGTACCACATTTTATTAGGAGGATGCTATATGACCGAACGTAACATGGATTTTTTTATGAAGGGCAATGCGCAACCTGTCGAAGAACTGGAGGAAGTGGTGACGGATCGGTACCGAGACAAGGACGGCAAGGCGATTCCATTTGTCTTTAAATCAGTTACTACAGCCAGAATTGACGAGTTGCGCACAGAATGTACAAAGCGCACAGTTGCCACTAAGCGCAAGCCAGCAACGGAAACCTTTGATAACAACCGCTTCGCAACCAAGCTAGGCATTGAATCCACAGTGTTCCCCGTATTTAAGTCTGCGGAGCTGCTGGCCTCTTACGGCCTTCAAGATCCCGTTGACTTGGTACAGGCCGTATTGGCTGTGCCAGGCGAATATGCGGCCTGGATGGATGCGGTGCGGCGTGTCAATCGACTTGACGACGACTTCGAGGAAATGGTGGAAGACGCAAAAAACTGATTGACGGCGGGGATCGGGAGGCGGTGTATACGCATTATGCCATACATCGCCTGCGGTACTCGCCACGCGATCTAGTAGATTTGTGGAATATGGAAACCCCTCATAAAGCATTCTGGTATGCGAGTATGGCGGTCGAGTTGGATCGGCAGCGCAAGGAGCAGCAGCGCATCCAGTCCAAAGCTAAAAAATGATGGTTGAATTTGCCAATGGCCTTGCTTTATGATGGTGTGGGGGTGTAGACATTGAACAAAATATTTGTACTATTTTTTGCGCTGGTGCTGCTGGCCGGATGCTCAACGCAAGCCGAGAGCTTGCAGGGTGTTGATACGGCCAAAGCTAAAGAAGAGCCTACGCTGGAGAAACAGCAAGAGCCTGTTGTGCAGGAGCCTGAAGCTGCCGCTCTTCCAGAAAGGGACGGCGCAACTATAGCAAACTTCCGTAAAGCTCTGAAACCATTCGAGGAACTTAATAAGTACGAACTTGAAGACCGCGAAACGGATGAAGGCGATAAGGAAGCTTATCCTGGATTAATCGCGCAGGCGATATTTAAGAACCATAATGTAGTGAGTGGTCAAGATGAATTTTGGTTATTTGAATTTTCTACAGTCGAGGAAGCACAGGCCCTTTATGAAGAAGATGTTGAATTTTGGGGAGAAGCTAAAACTCAAAATCGTTCATTCACTAATGGATATCTCGTACTAAGAGTATTGAATAAAGATAGTGACCATTTGGAACTTTACAAGAAAACGTTTATGAACCTGACTCCCTAACCGGAGTCTTTTTTATTGGGGGGGTGTAATGAGTGGCTAAAATTATGGCGGTCTTTGACTTTAGGGACCGAATCACCAAGAAGTTACTGAAACCCCAGAAGGCCATAGCTCGCATTACTAAGGAAACGGACAAAACCAATCGGATGATGCAAAAGCTCAATCGTATGCGTATTAATCCGCGTTTGAGATTGAATGACCGCATCACACGGCCTTTGCAAAAAATCCGTACATCCCTATCCAGGCTGGGCCAACGCATCACCACAGCCACCGTCAAACTCAATGACCAGGCCACGCCTGGCATAGAAAAAATAGATACTGCCCTGAGAGGACTTGCAGACAAGGCCCTCAAGGTTGCTGCCGTCGCTGGTATTACTGGCGGCGGTTTGTTATTTGCCGGACAAAGTGCGTACGAGATGGATGCGAGAGCGGCGGCAGTTACGGGCTTGCCTAGAGATTACTTTTCCGAGTCGGTTCAGGATATCTACTATGGTAGTAAAGCGGGAACGTCCCGTGAAAATGTCCTTACATCTCTGGTTGGGATCGGGCAGCAGACGGATCTGCGAGATCAGATGCTGGCCGAGTCAGCACTGTATGCCAACATGTTCAGCAGCTTGCATCCCGATATGGATGTCAACCAAATCTCCCGGGCTGCCAGCACCTTCTATAACTCAATGCAGGCTGACTTCCAGCGCACCTATGACAGTATGTCATACGTCTGGCGTAACGGCGGCGATATGGCGGACGATCTGGCCGATACGTATGCGGAATATGCTTCCACCTTCGCTAAACTGGGAATCTCACCAGAACAGTTAGCGTCAGGGTTAATCGCCGGGCAAGATGCTGGGGCATGGAATTATGATGTCCTTGCAGATGCTTTGCGTGAGTGGGGAATAAAATCTTTAAATGAGTTTAACGAAGATGCTATTAATGCAATGGGCAAGCTTTTGGGAGAAAGCCGAACAACGGACTTGTACAAAGGAATACTAAATGGAGATGTTACAGGGCAAGCTTTTCTAGCAGAAATCGCTGCCGCTCTCTCTCAAGTTGGTGCAGCAGATAGAGAAAGGTATGGGACAGACCTTTTCGGCACCAAATACGAAGACATCAGCACCCCGATTTTGGACATGGCTAACGGCTTAGCTCTAACGGCCGACACAGCCGGAGAGCTTACGAAGCAGTTTGAAACCTTCAGGTCAGCCAATCCCATGACCCCGATGAATGACACACTAAGCGGCATGAAGTCACTCATTGAGGGTATCGGCAAGTCAGCGCTGGTAGGCCTTGCCCCGGCCTTTGAAGCTTTTAACGCCTGGGCAGCAAGCGACGAAGGGCAAGTCGCGATTGCCAACTTCACACAATCCATAGCAGATCTAGCCGTTAGCCTGGGCGAAGGTCTTGTAAACGGAATTCAATGGGTCATTGAAAATTGGGACACGCTGGAGCCGATCTTAGAGGGCGTATTGTTGGCACTCGTATCCATCGGCGGGATCACCAAGGGGGTCAAGATCGGTCAAGCCTTTGCCAAGGCGTGGCCGTGGGTCGTCAAACTGGGCAAAGGCATCGGCTCCATTGCTGGCCGTATTCCTGTTCTCGCTGCGGTGGTTTTTGCTTTTTTTGACAGCCTTGCCCAAATGGAATGGCTGTATAGCAATATCGACAAGATTAAGCTGGTTATCGGCGCCCTCCTGACCGCCTGGGGGAATTGGTGGTCAGAGTGGTGGACGGATGTGAAAAACCGCTGGAATAGTAACATGGATTGGCTGGAAAACACTTGGAACGACAGTATTAACTGGATCAAAGCGAAGTGGAATGCTTTTGCAGATGCGCTGCAATCGACTATTGAAAAGCCGTTGAACTGGGTCGAAGACAAATTTGCTTCCATTACAAGCTGGCTGGACAACATTGGTACAAAGTTCAGTGACTTCATGGGTTCGTTGGGCAGCGTTGGAGACATCACCATGCCCTCCTTTATCACGGGTTTAATCCCCCATGCTAACGGCATTTCTGACGTTCCTTTTGACAACTACCCCGCCGCTCTCCACAAAGGCGAGACAGTGCTTCCCGCCGAAGAGGCGGAGCTGATCCGCTCGATGGCAGGTCATCGCTACCCAAGCCGGGGCGGGGGCCGTAGGGATATCGTGGTACAGTTCAATGGCGATAACCATTACAGCAATGATATGGACGCCCAGCGGGTGGCATATATCGCCGTTCGAGCGGTAAAGGACAAAATGACCGAAGAACTGTTTACAGGACCTGAAGGAGTGTACGAGGTATGAGCATGGAGTTTTGGCTTTCGTATAACAACAACGCCGAGCGCCTTCAGCTCCCGGTCAACCCGGAAGAGATCACCATTGGCAACAGCTCGCAGACCGAGGTCGTTAACGTGTCGGGAATCGGTGAGGTCGCTATTATCAATGACCCGGTGCTAAAGACGTTTGACTTCTCCAGCCAGTTCCCTTCCTCCTGGGGTCCATATTGTGCATACAAGGACATTCCCGACCCCAAGGCGGCAGCCGCGACAATATCCCGCTGGAAGGCCACCGGGAAGCCGATCAGGTTTTTGGTCACGGAAACAACCTGGAACTTTGCGGTCACCATCGAAGATTACACCTACCGGGAGGTAGCCGGGGATGTTGGCACAATTTATTTTGACTTGAGTCTGCGTGAGTACAAATTTATCAAAATCCGCAAGCTGGAGACCAAGACCACGGCAGCCGGGACAACCAGCGCCAGCGTCAGCAGCGCATCGGCCCGGCCCAGCGAACGGGTTACGCCTGCCACCTACACGGTGCGCAGCGGGGACAGCTTGTGGAAGATTGGGCAAAGCCACGGCGTAGCCTGGCAGACGTTAGCCAAGCTCAACGGTATCCGCGCCCCTTACGTCATTCGTCCCGGCCAGGTGGTGAAGCTGAAATGATGGAGCTTTATGTGGTGCGCAGTGACGGCACGTTTCAACTCCCGGTGCAATCGGTGGAGTGGTCCGGGGAAAAGTTGGCCGCACCCCGGACGCTCACAGCAACGGTGCTATCCACCCAGCGGGGGCTACACCAGAAGCAGCCGGTTAACATGGGCAATCAGCTTATTTTCCGCTGGAAGGGCGAAGAACTATTTCGCGGAACCATCTTCGCCAGGGACCGAACCCGGGACGGCAGCCTGTCCCTGACAGCCTATGACCAGTTGATCTATCTCACGCAAAATACGGATAGTTACATCTTCGTGGGCAAAACCTTGGCCGAGATCGTGCGCCGGATCTGCAAGGACTTTGATATTCCCGTGGGGACGATTGCCGACACGCCTCACCGTCTCACTCGTAGCTTCGAGGGGCAAACGCTGTTTGACATGATCCTGGCTTGCATCTCGCTCACCTACAAGCATACGGGGGTCAAGTATTACATTTACGCCAGCAAAGGCAAGGTCAATCTGGTCAAACGTGTGGATATGGCTCATAAGTGGGTTGTTGAAGACGGCGCTAATCTCATGGACTATTCCCTAAGTGAGACGTTAGAAGAGACGGCCACCCGGGTGAAGCTGGTCGCGGGTGAAGCTAAAAAAGCCATCACGGCCAAGGTCGATGCGGGTTGGCTTCAAAAGTCTTACGGGGTTCTGCAATACTTTGAGAACGTCTCGGAAAACGTCAATAAAGCCCAATTAATGGCCCGCGCCGAGCAAGCTTTGCGGGCCAGGGCGAAGCCAGGCGAAACGTTGTCCGTGGATGCCTTGGGCATACCTGATGTGATATCTGGCGGCGCGGTCTATGTGATCGTGGCGGAGCTGGGAGTACATCGGGCTTTTTACATTGACCAGGATATGCACAGCTTTTCCGGTAACACACATACCATGTCGCTGACGCTCAATCGTACGGACGACCTGCCGGAGATTGATGCGGCCAGTATAACCGATGCAGCGGGCGACGGTGACAGCGAGAGCGACAAGGAAAAGGACGACCCTGAGACCTTTGCCCAACGCCTAAAGAAAGAACTTTTTGGAGGTGACGCATAATGCTCGTGCAGGTTGTTAAAGAAGCCGCCCGCCAGGCGGTGGATTCCGCTATGCCGCTGCGCATCCTGGAGGCGGTGGTGGTCTCGCCCCCTCCAGCGCTGTCCATACAGCTTGCTGGGGATCAGCGAATGATCATTCCCGCCGAGCTGCTCCTGGTAGCCGAAAGGCTGGAGACGGGCCTGAGAACCGGGGATGAAGTATTGATTTTCGCGGTACAAGGTGGTCAAACCTATTACTTGGCTGATCGGGTGGTACGCTATGCTAACTCCTGAATCCGCTGCCTCTATTCCCTCTTTATTTGCATCTGAGATCCAGCCCAGCCGTACCTACCGACTAGACCGGGATGCCGGACGTGTATCTGGTATGGTGGATGGCCTAGAAGCGGTTAAACAGTTCATCATCAAAACCTTGGGTACAGGACGCTGGCGACATGTCATTTACCCGGACTCGTACGGGTCAGAAGCTGACAACATCATCGGCCAGAGCTTCAGCCTAAGCTTCACGCGCACAGAGCTGGCCCGAATAATTACAGAGGCGCTGATTTATGATGAACGTATTAACGAGGTCAAAGACTTCGACATTCGCCAGGAGCAGGATAGACTCACCGTGTTTTTCACGGTCGTCACGGTGTACGGCAATCTATTTTTGAATGAGGTGATCTAGCGTGTTTGAGGACGCATATTACAGCTTCGAGGCAATCCTTCAGCGGATGTTGTCCCGGGTGGCGGATGACGTAGATAAACGGGCTGGCAGCATCATCTATGACGCTTTGGCTCCTTGTGCCGCCGAGCTGGCCCAGACATACATTCAGCTTGATGCCGTACTAGAGGTATCCTTTGCCGATACGGCCAGCGACGATTACTTAAGCCGCCGCACATCGGAGTTTGGGGTGCAGCGGGCAACGGCAACGGCTGCTGTACGCAAGGGGCTATTCTACGGAGCGAATGAGGCGCCGCTGGATGTGCCTATGGGTTCCTGGTTCGGCATCGAGGATCTAACTTATGTTGTCCAGGAGCGTATCAGCCTTGGGGTGTACAACCTCTTGTGCGATACGGTGGGCATTGTGGGTAATCAGCAATTTGGGACGCTGCTTCCCATTGACTACGTGCCTGGATTGGTTCGTGCGGAGCTTGCGGACGTGATCGTTCCCGGCGAGGATCAGGAGACGGACGATGCCCTGCGGCTGCGGTATTATGAGACGGTTAATGAGCCTGCCTTTGGCGGGAACATTGCGGACTATGAGCAGACCGTAAATGCCATGGATGGTGTAGGGGCAACTAAGGTCTTCCCGGTGTGGAACGGTGGCGGGACAGTCAAATGTACGATCATTGCAGCGGACTGGTCAGCACCTTCAAGCACCCTTGTATCGGCGGTGCAGACCGCCGTTGATCCTACGGCCAACCAGGGCAAAGGCTACGGCACGGCCCCCATTGGGCATGTGGTCACGGTGGCGGGGGTCAGCGGTGTGGCCGTCGATGTGACGACAACCGTTATTCTGGCCGAGGGTAGCACCGCCGGGCAAGTCCAGGCTCCCATAGAGTCAGCGGTGACGGCCTATCTGCTGGGGCTTCGGCAAACTTGGGCCACAACGGAGCAAATCATTGTGCGGGTGGCGCTTATTGAGGCGGCCATATTGGCCGTACCTGGCGTGATTGATGTATCAGACACGATGCTGGGCGGGATAGCGGCCAACATGACGCTGGCCGCTGAAGAGATCCCGCTGATGGGGACGGTGACCGTTCATGCCTCCTGATCGTTTCATGGGATATTTACCTCCTTACTATGAGGACGTGCTGGAGTTTGTGCAGCTTGGGCAAACGGAGGATATAGAGCTGAATCAATTGGAGACGGCGGTAAAGCAGCTTTTCGCGGATCAGTTTGTATTGACATCTGGCGTTCAGGCGATCAAACGGCGGGAGCTGATGCTGGGCATTCAAGCTGATTCGACCACGGAAACCCTGGAGTTCCGCAAGCAGCGCATTTTGAACCGCTACCGGACGAAGCCACCTTTCACCGTGCGCTGGCTGCAAGAACAGTTGGACAAGTTGGTAGGCCCGGGTATGACCGTCGTTTCGGTAGATCCGCCGAACTTCGTTTTGTATGTGACGACCAACATTGAAAATGCGAACTTGTTCAAGGAAGTCCGGCACACCGTGCAGACAATCAAGCCTGCCAATATCCTTTACCAGCAAAACACTTCTATTAATACCACCATTGGACTGGAAGAGCATATTATCCGGCGAGATATTGGCTGGAACTACAAACTGAACGATTCATGGAAGCTAGGCGAAGAGTCCTTTGCCACATTTGGAACGGAGGTTGAAGTTACATGATCACGGCATCTTTCAAGCAGGAGGTAGCAACCTATGTTAATACGCGCATCGCCAAGGTTGTTTTGAATGAATCTTACGAGATTACCGAGTTTGAGGAAAAGGCTGTGACGGATTCAACGGTAGCCCTCAATTATATTGTTCCCGCTGCTGACGTTCCCGTCATTAGCTTGATCGAGCTGCGGGATGCAGCGGGCAACATTCTCACCACCAATGCGGTCAATGTTCCAGTATCGTCGGACACGCTTATGCTGCAAACGGTAGAAGTTAAGGAGGTAGTGAACTGATGGCCAAGACAGATTGGAAAATGTCCGACACGGTGAAGCCGGATGACATGAACAGCATCGGGCAGGAGATCAATGATTTGCGTAGCGAGGTAGATAACATTGAGATTCCGCCCGCTAGCCTGACCACTCCGGGGATTGTGCAGCTCTCCAGCAGTGCGAACAGCAGCAGCGAGACCCTGGCGGCCACGCCGTTAGCGGTCAAAACCGCCCATGACGCAGCCGCAGCCGCCCAAAACACGGCCAACGCCGCCAATTTAGCGGCGGCAGCGGCAGGTACTGGCCTGTCAACGCATGCCAACAATGCGACGATGCACATTACGGCGGCAGAGCGAGTGAAGTGGAATGCGGCGGAGAACAACGCTAAAAACGCAAGCTTGCCGAGGGCTACGCGATCTGCCAACAATCTGAACAGCATCACAGAAAACGGTTTTTACGATGGGTCCAGCATGGCTAATGCTCCAAGTACGGATTGGCATTATGTCGAGAATATTGTGCATTCTGCTAACCCCGGAGCTTGGCGGCTTCAGAGAGCGACAAATTTTAATACCGGAGTTACGTATTGGAGGCAAATGAGAAGTGGAACATGGACAAATTGGCAGACATGGGGTGGTGGCGTGAAAAAAGTAACGAGGTATTCAGCCCATTTGTACTATCACACCCAAGACGACAATGGTATTGTGGCGGTAACAATCCCGGCTGTGGACGTTAATAAAACCTCAATCAATCTGACTGGATACTATACTGATGGTTTTGACGACGTGAATGCTGGTTCCGATTATCAAACTCCAGCGGTTTATCTTTATAATGCAACAACAGTCAGAGTACGCAATACAGACAATATGAGAACTGGACTAGAAATTTACGTATATTTTGAAGTCATCGAATACAATTAATAGGAGGAAAATGTATGCCATATATCCAAGTTAATAATAGTGGAATCGTGTATGCCATCAGTGATAGTCAAGTCATTCCTGTAGCCGATAATATCTTCGAGGTTGACTCATTCGACTCGTCTTATTTAGGCAAGCGTAGACTCGCAGACGGAACCTTTGAGGATGTTCCGCTACCAGAATCATCGCAGGAGTCAGACGCCAAATAGGTGTATTTTTTATGCCCTCGGAGCCGATCCGGGGGCTATTTAAGTAGAGAGGTGGTATAAATGATCAGAATGTTTCGTTCAAAAGATTACGTACAGGCTCATGAGTTTATTGATTTTTCATCCATACAGCCGATTATCCAGCTTACAGGTATGGGTATCACCGTTGACTTTTCTAACACAGGTGATCTTCAATCCATCACGCTAAAAAACGGTACAACCACCATTGTGGCCGCTCCCGGGCAGTTTATCTACAAAACGAATACGGGAACGGTAGGTGTTTGCGGGTTGGAGTGGCTGCAAGATAACTACGTAGAGGACCCGCCACTGACGGGCCGGGAGGGATGATTTAAGTGGAAGATGGACAACTTTTCACATGGGATGCTCTAGGCACAATGGCCGGGGCATCCCTTCTTGTTTATTTTGTTGTGCAATACACGAAAGGCATAATTGACCGCTTTGCCCGTTGGCTGCCTACGGATATATATGCAGTTCTTACAGCTTGGATCGTGTTGTCACTAGCTCAGTTAGCAATGGGTGATGCTGATGCTGCCGATTGGCGTGTATATGTATTGGCATTCGCTAATGCTTTTTTGGTGGCGGCAGCGGCTGGGCAGATGCAACATAAAGCAATTAATCCACCAGGCAAAGGAGATGACAAAGCCGTATGACATTGACACTGGACTACGTAAAGGCAAAATCGACCCCCAAATTATCAGGGCTATATCCAATCGTCCGCCAGGCTACGGAGCGTCTCATTGAGCGCTCCTATGCAGCTGGTGTGCCGATTCTTATTACCCAGGGGTTACGCACCATAGCGGAGCAAGATGCCCTGTACGCGCAGGGCCGCACGAAGCCGGGTAAAATCGTTACCAATGCACGAGGTGGCTACAGTAATCATAATTTTGGGATGGCCATCGATTTTTGCTTGCTTAAACCAGACGGTAAAAATGTGAGTTGGGAGGTAAGTCCGGCTTGGTTGCAGGTGGTCGAGATTGCAAAGTCACTTGGTTTTGAATGGGGTGGAGATTGGAAGAAGTTCAAAGACTACCCGCATTTTGAGATGACCTTTGGGCTAACGACTGCACAATATCGAGCAGGAAAACGGCCTACATCAACACAGATTCAATCCGTGCTAAAGCGGATGGGAGAGGATGCGAAAAAGATGGACAAAGCTAAGGTAATCGTAAATGGTAAGGATATAGACGAGGGTGTACTGATCAATGGTACAGCTTATGTACCGCTACGAGCTATTGGAGAGGCTCTTGGGTTGCAGGTTGATTGGGACAATAAGAGTAAGACAGCTACGATTTCAAGATGATTCACTGTATAAACGCAGCAAACTATTTCAGTTCAGCTGCGTTTATACATGCTTTAAAGGCGCTTTAACTCTTCATTTAGGAGTTTGCAAAGAAGAATGCGGATTTTTGCAAACTATCGCGCCGAGCTACATCTTTGCTCCTCCCGGGAACCCGAGTCCCAAGCTTTGCTGAAAAGCGCGGTGTAGCGGAAGAGGGCCATAAAGCGCACGGAAATACTCCACCGTCCCTGCTCCGCAAATACGTCCGTCGTTCAAGAAGATCACCTCGTCGGCCAGTTCTTCCGCAATGTCCAGCTGGTGCGTCGAGAATAACACCGTTTGGCCTTCCAGCTTTACGCTCTTCAAGATTGAGACAAACTCCTGCATCCAATACGGGTCCAGGCCATTGGTGGGCTCATCCATCAAAATTAAGGGCGGGGACGAAAGCATGGCCTGAGCGAACAATACCCGTTGCCGCATCCCTTTGGAGAAGGTGGTAACCCGCTTATTTCGTTTGTCGTCCAGGCCTGCCATCGCCAGCACTTCCCGGACCCGCGACTCCGGCACCCGGCGGAGCGAAGCCCAGAACAACAAGATTTCTTCCGCCGTCAAGCCAGCCGGAAATTGAAAATCATCAGGCATATAGCCCATCTGCCCGGCAAATTTTCTTCTATCCTCTTTCCACGTCAAGCCGCGTACATGAATATCTCCAGAGGTCGGCTGAAGGATTCCGGCAATCATGCGCAGGATCGTGCTTTTTCCCGCTCCGTTGCCACCGCATAATCCAACAATAGTACCGGCAGACACGTCAAAGGACACCTCATGCACGATAGTCTGGCCCTTGATCTTCTTATTCAGATTCGATACGGCTACAAGCGGTTCAGCCATGTGTTCTCCCCCTTTCCCAAATGGCGTACACGATCCCCAGCGCAGCTAACAGCCAGATAACAAATAAAGCTGCAAACCACAGACTTCCCCCTGGCCCTTGAATCC
This sequence comes from Paenibacillus sanguinis 2301083 = DSM 16941, assembly GCF_000374825.1. Lineage (GTDB taxonomy): Bacteria > Bacillota > Bacilli > Paenibacillales > Paenibacillaceae > Fontibacillus > Fontibacillus sanguinis. The sequence goes on along the minus strand of NZ_KB895382.1, from coordinate 38,159 downwards.
ATGTCACCCATTGATAATATTCCGGGCCCAGGATAGAGCCCCCGCCCAGCTTAACCACAACAAACAACCTGACGAATTCCGCAGGATTTAGCAAGGTCAGCAGCACCAGAAGTGGCTTGATCCACAAATAAGGCACAAATCCGAGCACGGCGATGAGAATCGCCGGCCAGCCGATGACGGCAAAGAACCAAACCATGACCGAAATGGTCATCGCCTGCCAGCGATTTCGGGATAAAGCGCCGATGATCAGAGCTAACGCCAGAAACAGCAGAACCAGACCACAGGAAAATGAGAAAAACAACAGGTATGTGTTCACCTCAAACCGCTGGCCCATCAATGCGGCAATGACACCCATTAATCCGTAGCCAAACGAGATAATCGTCAGCAACACAGCCGCCAGGCCCGCAAATTTTCCGAGCAAGAACGGCATGGTGCCCAGCGGATACGTTGCCAGCAAGGACCAGCTCCCTTCTTCCTTCTCCGCTGTCAGCGAGAAGGAGCCAAGGAACAATGCCATTAAAGGCAGGAGATACAGAATCAGACTGAGCATCGCTCCGGTAACTCCCGAATATCCACTAATGTCGGTTTGAGCATTAATGAGCAGCAAGCAAAGGCTAAACACCGAGAATAGGATCAGGAAGGAATACGCCCACGGATTGCGAAACCCTACCTTAAGCTCCTTGCGGGCAATTTGAAGCAAATCCGACATGCACAGTAGCTCCATTCCTTTAAATTAATTAGTGACCGCCATGACCTTCTTGGCTTTCATGATCGGTATCGGCGTCACTATCGTCACTATGCGAATGTTCCTCTTCGCCGTGACCGTGCGAGTGGCCCTCTTCACCGTCTTCATGCGAGTGCATATCCATCATCCCTCCGCTTTGCTCCCAGGTATGATTAGCCAGATCCGCGGAGCTAAGCAAGGTACCTACCCCTTGTTCAGCAATAAACGCTTCAGCAGAGGCCTCGTCCTTGAAGCTGACAATCCCGTATGCCATCGGGGTACGAATGGAGGCATCGTAAACATAGGTGGCCTTGTCGAATTCAATCCATGTCTTATCGTTGTAGTCACGCACATAATCCATGCCAATATCGTCCGTCCCATGTTGCTTTTTCCATTCATTCATGCAGCCGATATCGTCAAACTTCAAGCTCTTGCCGTCCTTGGTCACGATTTGCGTAGCATAGGCATCATCCTTCACCTGCATATTGCAAATGACGCATACATCTACATCCTCGTTGATTGGTTGAGCCGCATAAGTTTTCGCACCGCAGCCCGCCAGTACTACCAGTACCAGCAGCATAGCTGTGATAAGCATTCCTTGTTTCATCATTTTCGTCCTCCTGAATAAATGATAGTTAATGTGGATGTGAGCAGCAGCATAGAGGCAATAATGGCCATAAAGGCCGTCTCCGAGATATACTCCCTCTCTGCCAGCGCACCGGATGTGGCCCGTGGCATATTGAGCGACATCCGTGGAGCAAGGTCGGTAGTCCAGCTACTGCGTTCTCCCTCATACATGCCACTTAAGAAGCCGATGCCCGGGGACTGGAAGAACAATTGATAAGCGGCATCCTTGGATACAAGCTGGGCATAGAACGGGTTCATGGCATACTTGAGTTCGCTGAATCCATCCTGGTTCAAGTCCAGCACCTGTGCGGAATCCCAATAGTTCCGTTCTATCCGGTTGGCTCCACTGTCTTTGGCTTCCGCCTCAATCACATTAGCTACAAAATCGTTATGATGAATGAGATTATTCTCAGCATCAACCAATTGAATGCCCACAAAATTACGGTAAATGGAGTTGTTCATCAACTCATTATCGCTGGACATTTCCAGATAAATGCCCACTCGGTTGCCGTCTACGACATTCTTCTCTACTACAGAGGACTGGACATCATAAAGCAGAATGCCCTGCGAGTATACATTGGCGCTCTGCCTGGTAAAAGAATTCTCTGCAACCCTGACGTTTGCGACTCCCATCACCATAGCCCCGGTCATGTTGTACTCTCCGGAATTGCCGATGATTTGGGTGCCGTTAATATACATACAATGAATACCGTAACGCGAGCCTGCGATGCTATTATTCATAATGCTCAGGTTCGTGCTATTCTCCAGATAAATACCGTCCCTCATCCTGAGTATCCGGTTGCCCTCAAGCCGGTTCTCGTGGGAATTGTACAGATCAATGCCGTTCCCCTTCTCTCCCAAGCGGATCTTGCCTTGCTCTTGCTGCCCGCTATCCCAAGCAATCACATTATTCATCAGCACTCCCCGGTCCGCATCGCGCAGGACGATGCCAAAGCCCCGGGTTGTTATGCGTAAATCTTGCAGCAGGAAGCTGTCGGCTTGTACCGTAACCGCTGCCACTTCTTCCCCGCCCTGCTGTTGCGCAATACGAAGTCCCTGCACCGCGACTCCTTCGGAGGTAATAATCATGGCAGAGACAGCTTGATCATTAACCAGGACAGCCTCTGTTCCCTCTATAGTGATCGGTTTATCAATCTGGACGGGCCCCGCGTATTTCTGGGCATCTAGCACAATACGTTCCCCCGGATTAGCCTGATCGATCAATTCCTGCAAAGAAGGAAGGGTTACTGCTTTATTCTCTTCGCCGAAGACAAGTGTATCCGTCCACATGAGATTTAGCGCAATACCGCCCAATAGAAGCAGAGCAGCTAACGTGGAGAAGCTCCATTTTCTTAATTTCTCCAAAATCAGAAACACCCCTATATCATCATAAGCAATAACTTTTGTCTCATAATATAGCCCACTTGAGTGATATAGCAGGAAAAACACCTCATTTATTTGTCATTTTTGTGACATTGCGAGATTGAAAAATATTAAGAGTTGTTTACCAGCTTACTTCGATATAGTATAATTATTTGTAATTATTACGAATAAAATTGAAGTGAAGGAGTTCCTATGCAACCTAACTATACGTCCAAGCTCCTGCCGGCCAAAGCAATTCGGCATCGTCGTTTCGGCTCCTCTGACCCCGTTCCGGGTCATAAGCCCACCGTCAAGGAGCAGATGCCTGATTTGCAAAATCAACGGGAAGATTATCTGTTCCCTATTGACCAGGTTGGAATTAGCCGCGTGCGTCATCCCGTTCAGATTGAATCCGACCTTAAGCCTTCATCTCAAACTTCCATTGCGGAGATTACGTTAACGACAAGCTTGCCGCAGCAGTCCAAGGGCATTAATATGAGCCGATTAACCGAGCAACTGGAGCTATACCGCCAGCAAGGAGGGTCTACCCATCTATCCGAGCTGTGCAGCTTCACCCGTGAGCTGGCGGAGCGAATGGAGCAGGAGAACGCCGAGATGGCGCTGACCTTCCCGTGGTTCTATGAGCGCTCGGCCCCAGTTACAGGGCTTAGCGGTCTTAATCATGCCGATGTCACCATCAAGATTGGCTACAAGAAGGGTATGGCTTATACCGCCGAGATTGCCCTTCAGGTGGCTGTTACAACCTTATGCCCATGCTCCAAGGAGATCAGCGAATACAGTGCCCATAACCAACGGGGCATCGTGTCAGTAACAGCCGTCGTTGATCCGCTGGCCTTGCAGGCAACGGATTGGAAGGTGATGCTGCTGGAAGCAGCCGAATCCAATGCCAGCAGTGCGCTGCATCCGGTTCTTAAGCGGCCGGATGAGAAGAGAGTCACCGAGCAGGCGTATGAAAATCCAAGGTTCGTGGAGGATATGGTGCGGCTTGTAGCGGCCGATATGTACGAGATGGAAGATGTACAAGCCTTCACCGTGGAATGCCGCAATGAGGAATCTATTCATAGGCATGATGCCTGGGCAAGAATCGCTTATGACAAGAGGGCAGCCCATAGTTAAAGTGAAGGTGGGTTGTAGCTGAAGTGAAGGTAGTCATAGTTAGAGTGAAGGTGGGTTGTAGCTGAAGTGAAGATAGTCCATAGTTAGAGTGAAGGTGGGTTGTAGCTGAAGTGAAGGTAGTCCATAGTTAGAGTGAAGGTGGGTTATAGCTGAAGTGAAGGTAGTCCATAGTTAGAGTGAAGGTGGGTTGTAGCTGAAGTGAAGGTGGGTTATGGCTGAAGTGAAGGTAGTCCATAGTTAGAGTGAAGGTGGGTTATGGCTGAAGTGAAGGTAGTATATAGCTAAAGTCAAGGTGGACCATGGCTAGAATAAAGGTAGCCCATAGCTGAAATTTAGTCAGAAATACCTTTGGCAATAGCCATATTTGTAAAAAACCAAGGAGTTCAGATGTCTGGTCTGCTGAGTTCCTTGGTTTTTTTGGCGTCCAGTTTTTTTTGACACCCAGTTTTTTTAATATCCAGGTTTTTTGGCATCCAACCCTGCCTTTTATAAACAAACGGTGGCAGGTGAAAGCTTGGGTTGCTGGTTGCTCGAATCATCATACTAGCACGGCACGGGCTTTCCATAGATTAACGGGAAATCATCCATCTAATTATTCCATTTCTCTTAAAATTTACAATTTAGATGGAAATCCTCCCTATAATGATGTATCATCACTCCAAACAGCAAGCTTTATATGGAGGATTTCCCGCTAAATCAGATAAATCCTCTATTTTTCTGCAACTAACGGGACTTTCCAACGGGACCTCCCGTTAATTCAGGTCACGGAATCACTTCCCCTAGAAGTGTGGCGAACAATATAGGAGCCTGGGAGCGACCGGTACGGGCTTGACACTCGCTGTTAAATCCGAATTTGCTGTTGAAACCTAACTTTGCTATTAAAACCGATTTGCTGTTAAATATGAATGTTGTTGTTAACCCGAATGTTGCTGTTGAATCTGAATGTTGCTGTTAATTCAAATGTTGCTGTTGAAACCTAACTTGCTGTTAAATCCCGAATTCGCTGTTGAAACCTAACTTGCTGTTAACCCGAATGTTACTGTTGAACCCTAACTTTGCAATTAAACCCTTATTTTTCTAATTTTAGAAAATAATTTCGACCTGAAGGTTAAAATCCAGGTTTAAAAGAGATTGTTTCTATTGTTTCCGTTATTTCCGCTCCATACCCGCCTCCGGCTCTTCGTTTACCGCACTTCTAAAACGGCGGCAACGGGTCGTCAAGCTCACGCCAATTGCTCTGCATTTCCGCATCCGTCAGCAAGGCCTCATCCAGACTGCGGATTATCCGCTCCCGCTCCAGGCCCACGCCGATGAAGACAAGCTTGGTAATTCGGTCTCCCCATATCTCATCCCAGTCCGGCGTCTTGGGGTATTCACTGCCGAAATAAGCGAGCCGTTCTTCCTCCGACAGCGCCGCTACCCATAATCCGGCTGGCGAAAGCTGGCGGGATACGCCTGCCTGGCTGAAGGAGATCGCCAGATTGTTGCGAGTGGCAATCCACATCAGCCCCTTGGAGCGCACCACCTCTTTAGGCCATGTGGCGAGCCATTGCAGCAGCCGTTTGGGATGAAACGGAACCTTCCGGACATAGACAAACGAATTGATGCCATATTCCTCAGTCTCCGGCGTATGATGCTCCTGTTGCAGCTCCCTGATCCACCCCGCCGATGTGCTGGCTGCCTCAAAATCAAACAGACGCGTATTCAAAATCTCCTTCGGATCCACCTTGCCATGGCTGGTGCGAATCATTTTAGCTCTCGGCTGCAAGCTTCGCAAAGCCTGCTCCAACTGGTCCAGCTCAGCTTCACTTACCATATCGCATTTGTTGATAATCAAGACATCGCAGAATTCAACCTGATCGATCAGCAGGTGAACAACGCCCCGGGTATCCTCCTCCCCCGCCTGCTGGCTGCGATCCCGCAAGGTCTCCCTGGTATGGTAATCCTGCCAGAAATGATAGGCATCCACGACCGTCACCATGCAGTCCAACCGGGTCAAGCTTGATAAATCAATCCCTTGATCCTCGTCTACATATGTAAAAGTCTGAGCCACCGGCAACGGCTCCCCAATTCCCGTCGATTCGATCAAAATATAGTCAAATCGCTTCTCCCGGGCCAGGCGCTCCACCTCCTGCAGCAAATCATCCCGCAGTGTACAGCAAATGCAGCCATTGGACATCTCGACCAGCTTCTCTTCGGTGCGGCTCAAGCCTCCTCCATCACGAACCAGATCGGCATCGATATTCACCTCACTAAGGTCGTTAACGATAACCGCAACTCTCAGCCCTTCCCGATTATTCAGCACATGGTTTAGAACGGTCGTCTTGCCTGCGCCCAAATAGCCGCTCAAGACCGTCACCGGGATTTTATCCTGCTCCTTCTCCACCTCGCGAACGGGTACGTTCATACCTGATGCAGCTCCTTTTTTCTGAATTTATCGGAAAAATCCTCATCATGCTATATAAGCTGAGCTTATAACTCATGCAAAGAAGCCGACGAGAAAACGTTCTTATAATCGTTGTTGTTCACAAATTTCTCTTGTTCAAAAAAATTGTTATTGAGTATAACTTGGCTGGCCATTAACATTGACAGTTCTCTTCGCAACAGCTCAGGTCTGTCAGCAGCATGCCTTGACGAGAGTATTCGTCCAGCACCTTAGTATCCAGCCCCATCCGGCTGGCAATCTCCCCCGCTACCACACCAAAGCGTTGTCTGAACTTGTAAATGAAGCAAAAGACCAAATGCTTATGCCGCACACTGGGCCCGGCCACGAATAGCCCCGGTGTCGCCGTCGACTCGTCGAACTCATTCAGCCGCACCATACCATTCTCACCCTGCTCCAACAGATCAGCAATCAGGTCCAGGCTGCCCCGAAATCCAGCCGCTAGAATGGGAGGTAAAGCGGTCTTCAGCATGCGGCTTTCCCCGGAGGCCCCTTCAACATAAACCAGATAGCCCTTATGATCCTCGGCTGGTTCAATCCATCGCACCTCATAACCTGCCATAAGCTCCACCTGGCCATCCGGTATTTCCCGTAAGCGATCCTTGGTAAACGGGGATAGCTCCATGCTCGGATCACTGCTGCCCTTGGCCATCCAGCGGGTATTGCGGTCAATGAGCGTTACCTTCCGGCCAAGCCGGGCTAGATGTATCGCCGCATCGGCGCCACTTTCATAGCCCCCGATAATCAAATGCTCCTCGCCCTCCAGATCTGCCCAGGTCGGAATCAGACTGCTGTGAATAGCATATTCAGCACCGGGGAAGCCGCCTAGCTCGGGATACTGAAATTCACCCGCCGCCCAAATGACGTACGTGCTGTACATCGTTCCGGCTGAGGCCTCCAAGACAAATCCGCCTTCCGGCTGAGGGTGTATGGCCGCCACATCAACCCCGGTCCGTACCGGAAGCTGCTTATATTCGGCCACCGCCTGCAAATATTGAGCATATTGCTCACCCGAAGGATGCTCCGTCCCCAGGGTATACGCTGGAGATGTGTTCAGGCTCACCGCATTAAGATCAAGAATGCCGTAGGCATTTCCCGTAAAGGAAGGCGTGATCATGCGCATTTCCCGGGGCCACATGCGAAAGGATGCTCCAATGCTTCCCCGCTCCAGGATCGTAAATCGGGGGATATTGAGCTCTTGCAGCAAGCACCCTAATCCGATACCCGCCGCACCACCGCCTACAATGATACAATCCCATGATTCTTCCATGATACCTGTGCCTCCTCTCACGTTCCTGCCGTCCATAATTGCGGCTTGTATTCTGTATAAGCCTCCTGCAAATGCCGCCCGGACAACGCACCGTCCTCAATAATAGCCTTGCGCTTGGCCTTCAGCACAATTTGCTCCATATCGGCGAAGCTGCACCCGCCCAGTAGCCCGGAGGCCGTCTCATGCATGGGCTCTGCCTGCTCGAACCCGTTCAGGAGCAAGGTGAGAAATTCGCTGCGCTGGGCATCATCCGGCATCGCATAAGTCATCTTCGTATCAAAACGCCGCCAGATGGCTTGATCCAGCTCCTCCTCTAAATTGGTGGCCGCCATAAAGATGCTATCGCCCTCAAATTCATCCAGGCACTGAAGCAGCGTGTTGACCACCCTGGACATTTCCTTCACCTCATCATTGTTGTCCCGCGTTCGCCCAACCGCATCGAACTCATCGAGGAACAACACGCAGGGTGTGGTCTTGGCATAATCGAATACCTTGCGAAGGTTGCTTCCTGTCTCTCCAAGATGACTATGGATGATGGCGTCCAGTCTTACCACAATCAGCGGAAGACCCAATCGGGCGGCAATGTAGAAGGCCGTCAGCGTCTTACCGGTTCCCGGCGGCCCAAACATAACTATTTTGTTCGGTACCGGAACCTCGTAATGCTCGAATTTCTCCTTCATCCCTATGATCGTAATGAATTCTTCCACGATTTGACGGTTCACCGGGGCAAATACAATCCGCCTAACCTTGCGTTCACATTCCTTGGGAGTATAATAAGTCGCCACATCCGTTCCCTTGGATCGGGGCAGGCGAAAATTTGTAGTCTTCTTGTTGCTCATCTACCAGCTTCTCCTTTAGAAAGCATGGTGAACTAAGGGGAGCCTGCGACCGATATGGGCTTACACTCGCTGCTTCAGCACCATACATACCGGCTCTCCGGCAACTGGTTCACCACACTTTTAATCCATTTACATCAGCTCGGCCTCGTCCGCATCCAATACAGGCCAAAATAGGCCGTCCATATCCAGTTCGACCTGCTCCAGCTGACATTCAAAGTCCGCAGAGGGCAAAATCGATGGAACCCGTTCCCAGCCCTGGACGGGATTCCGGGCATATACGCGCCATCGGCCTTGTTCCGGAACAAAGCGAGCAACCGCTATGCCATGCCACCTCCGGCCCTGCGCGTCGGGTCTTTCTTCCATCAGGGTCAAGCCCTCAGCCTTCCACTCATAGGTCAAACGGACAGAGGAACGCACCTCTCGCGGAACCTTTGCTTCTATGTAGCCCTCCAAAATCCGCTCTACCCTGCGGACCGTCAATTCATCCACCTTTAACTCCGGACTCCAGCGCATTCCCCTACGTTCCTCCCGTCAGTCTAGAATAGTAATGAGCGAATAAGGCTCGCTCTTCAGCAGCTTTTTTACCACAATGCTGTTATTCTGATTTGATTTAATCGTAATTTTTACGATGTAATCAGTATAATAATTTTCTCTTTTCTTTGTCAACTGTTAACTAACGATTAATAAAGCCTCTCCTGCCACTTTTCTTCGCTTAATCCTCTTGTTATTTGTAGTCATTACGATTAAAATGAAAGGCGAATCGTTTATCTTTACTTAATGAAGGAGCCTCACCTCATGTCATCGCTTCCTAACGGTCTTGCTAACGACCTGCTCACCTTCAAGACTATATTTATCAGCATCTTTCTTGAAGCTCTGCCATTCATTTTGCTGGGAGTGTTATCCTCCTCCCTGGTACAGCTATTTGTCTCGGAAAAGTTAATCTCGCGCCTGATCCCCCGAAATCCTGTGCTTGGTATTTTGTTTGCCTGCTTCTTCGGCGTGTTGTTCCCGATCTGTGAATGCGGCATGGTGCCGGTCATTCGTCGTCTGATCGCTAAAGGCATGCCCGTGTATATTGCCGTCGTCTTTATTTTGAGCGGGCCGATACTCAATCCCGTCGTTTTTTTCGCTACATATACCGCATTCCGCAGCCGTCCGGAGGTGCTTTACTCCCGCATGGGGCTGGCCTTTCTCGCAGCCTTGATCATTGGGCTCATCGTTTACCGCTTTATCCGTTATCAGCCGCTGCGCTGGAATCTGGAGTCCCTCTACCAAGAGGATGAAAATCGCAGCTTGCAGCATCAGGGTTGGACGGGGAAAATCACCTCGTTGTCCATGCATATGTCCAATGAGTTTTTTGAAATGAGCAAATATTTGACATTAGGAGCCCTGATTACCGCATTGATTCATACCTTCGTAAATACCGGGCAACTGATGGCTTATGGCAACGGTCCGCTGTCCTCTCATTTGATGATGGGGGCATTTGCCTATATTCTCTCGATCTGCTCGACTTCGGACGCCTTCGTGGCCTCCTCCTTTACCGGAACCTTTGCCACCGGCTCACTGATTACCTTTTTGGTGCTTGGGCCGATGCTCGACTTCAAAGGGACCTTGATGCTGTTGTCCGTGTTCAAGACCAAATTTGTGATGACACTGGGGGCTATCATCATAATCGTGGTGCTCGCGCTCAGCATCGGATGGGATCAATTGTTCCTCAGAACATTTTCGTAAAAAGGAGGTTCGCTATGAACAGCAAACCACAAACCGCCACCGTAGTTCATTACAGCATCAGAACGGTTATTTTGTTAGGCATATCCGTCTACATTGCCTACCTGGTCGAAACCAACAGCCTTCAGCTTTATATTGGGGAACGCATCCGGCCGCTGGTTGGAGCATCTGCCCTGTTCATGTATGCCTTGGCCGTCATTCAGGGCTTCCTGGCCTACCGTACCTACAAGGGATCTGTCGTAGAGTGCGACTGCTGCAGCACACCTCCAGCTAAGTCATGGCCGAGGGCCAGCTTGCTGTACGGACTGATTGCTCTCCCGCTATTGCTGGGCTTCCTGCTTCCTGATACCGTTTTGGGCGGTTCCTTTGCCAGCAAGAAAGGGATCATCCTTAGTGCGGTTGCTCCCGCCTATGGCGGCGGACCCGCTCAGCCAGCTCAGCCAGCTCAACCTGCGGTTGCTATGGATGATGCTGCCGATTCAACCGAATCGACGGAAGCGGGAGAGGCGGGAGATGGTCTGATGAACAATGAAACAACAACTCCCTCCCCGCCCACCGAAGAGGATCTGGACCAATTGTTCGTGGCCGAGGACGATTTCAGCCGCGACTTGGCTGAATTGGCCAAACGTCTTTACGTCCTGCCGATGATTGAGGTCAGACCCGACATTTATATGGAGGTGCTCTCTTCCATCGTTACCTTCAAGGAAGCCTTTATGGGCAAAGAGATTGAAATTAACGGGTTCATTTATCGGGAATCGGGGCTTGCGGAGCATCAATTCGTTATTGGCCGCATCGCGGTCCAATGCTGTACAGCAGATGCCACGCCTTACGGAGTATTAGCGGAATACGAAGGTGCCCCTGAACTCGAGGATGAAACGTGGGTGAAGCTGAAGGGTACGCTTGGACAAACGGAATATAACGGCAACGTCATCATCAAGATTGATGTATCTGAATCGAGTGTCATTGAAGCCCCGGACAACCCATATATATATCCTAACTTTGACTTTCTGAATGCTTCGGTAGATTAAATTGCAAGGAGGGAGCAAGAGATGAAGACACCGGTCATTATTCTCAGCGGCTTTCTGGGCAGCGGCAAAACCACGCTGCTCCTGGAGCTGATCAAGCAAGCTTATGGCAGACAGCTTAAGCCGGCCATTCTTATGAACGAGTTGGGCAAAGCGGATGTGGATGGCCGCATTCTGGCGGAAGCGACGAAGGATGTACCGCTGGAAAAGCTGTTTGACGGATGTATTTGTTGTAGCAAAAAAAGCGAGATTACCGGTTCGTTGGAAGGGCTGCTGGCCCTCGCTCCCGACGTCATCATCGTGGAACTCACGGGAGTTGCCAATCCGGAGGAGGTTGTAGATGCCATGAGTGAACCCGGGCTTCTGGATAAGGTGCGCCTTCACCGGATCGTGACGGTCATCGATGGCGAAAATGCGCTGGATTACAACAGCATCTTTGCCTCTGACAAGCAGCTTGTTCACACGCTGCGGCGGCAAATGAGCGTAGCTGACCTGATCTTGCTCAATAAAACCGACCTGATCTCTCCAGCTCAGCTAACCAAAGTGACGCAAATCATTCGCAAGCATAATGACTCAGCTTCCATTTATCATACAGTTCAAGCAAAAATCGAGGGAGATTTCATACTGGAGGGGCTGCTCCCCCTTCAGCTTTCGGCGAGGTCTACCAGCCGGCTTAAGGTCGTATCGGCACCTCATCAACACCATCACAGCTCCCCAAGCGCCGCTCATATACAGGGGAATGAACAAGCTCATCAACACAACGCGTCCTTCTCCCGCATTCAGAGCATTTATCTCCCCGTCATTCAGTCTACGGCCTTCTCGTTAAGGGAACTGGGGAAATTCCTCAAGGCCCAAGGGAGCCAGGTCCTTCGGGCCAAGGGATACCTCCCGGTAAGCAGCTCAGGGAACGTTACGCTGATCCAATATGTCGGCAAGCAGCTCCGCTACGAGTCCAGCACCTATCGCGGTCCGCATTATCTGGTGGTCATCGGGTATGAGCTTGATGAGCAGAAGCTGCTAACCCAGTGGTCAGCATTGAAAGGCTAATGAGCCTAAGGGTCTCGGCATACATGTTGTTATAGACTTTAGGCTTTAGTTATAGCCCGTTGCCTCCTAAACATCAAGCATAGTCCAGCCCTTGATCCGCATCCAGCAATTCAAAGTGATTCTTGGCAAAACGAATCAGGCCATCCTCCGCCATACGCTGCAACTCCCGAGATAACGCGCTGCGGTCTACGTTTAAGTAATCCGCCAGATCGCTGCGCGAGAAGGGAATGTCGAAGGCAAGCGCATTGCTCTTTTTGGCTTGCAAGCTGAGATAATGCAAAATCCGGTCCCGCAGTGATTTGTGGGAGACGATGTCCAGCTTATGATACATGGAACGGTTATTCTCCAGCAGCAAGGCCATCATATTCTCAATAATGCGCCCCCGCAGTTGACAGGTTTGCCCACCGGGGCGCACGATTTTATGGATTCGGATGAACAAGATCCTGCATGCCGCACCAGCTATCGCCTCGTACCCACTATGCTCCCGCTTGGTCCTGAGCGCCGTCTCTCCCAGAATGTCCCCAGCTTCCAGCTCCGAGAAGATCAGGCGCATGCCGGAGATATTCTCCTTGCACAGCAACACCTGCCCGCTCAAAATAATCCCTACCGCATCCAATACCTCATCGGGCCGAAAGATCACTTCTTTTTTAGCATATTCCTTTACATTACCCTCAAGGCAATTCACGGCCATAAATACTTCATTTCCCGTAAATCCTCTGAACAAGGCCGTCTTGCCGATAATGTTCAATTCCTGTTGCATACCTGTTCACCTCCTGTTGCCATGGCAACAGAAATATCCTGCCTCTTCTGTTACAATTCACTAAATGAGAACGATTCTCATTATATATCTCTCATTATACCAGATGAAGGCCAGCCTTCAATAGCAGCAGGGAGGAAAACATGAACAAACTACCAACCCATACGGTGTTCGATCTAAAGGAACTCATAGCGATCAAGCCTGGACGAATCGCGAGCCGCATTTTATCATTGCCAGCCCCTTCTCCGTCTATCTCGCAGGAATGGGTGCTTTATGCTATGGACCGGGAGGAAACCATCAGCTCGGAGACCTCTCCCTTAACCAAGCTTATCCATGTGCTGGAGGGAGAAGTAAATATGCTGGTAGAGCAGCAAGCCTGCCACTTATCCGCTGGGGCCTCAATTATTATCCCGGCGGGCACCTGGCATGAATTCGCTGCGCCTACGGGCTGCAAGTTTTTACAAATATCATATTGAAACAGGAGGCATGTCCTATGCAACAAGGCCAATATATTAAGAAGCTCCCCGTATCCGAAGTCATCGATTTGAAAGCTATTATTACCGTGGAAGAACAGCAGGTATCGAGCCTGACGCTTGTCCAGCGCCCCGAGCTGGCTATGACGCTCTTATCGCTGGACCAAGGAACTTCTATAGGAGGACATTCTTCACCGGGTGATGCCATGGTGCAAATATTGTCCGGACAATCCGAGATCACCATCGGTGATGAGAAATTTACCGTGCGCGCGGGGGAAACCATCGTTATGCCCGCTAACGTGCCACATGCGCTCTACGCAACCGAAGCTTTCCAAATGCTGCTGGTGGTCGTCAAGCCCAATTCGTAAGGAGGAGCCTACGTATGAAAAAGGAAGTTGGTCATAATTTTCTCGCCAAGCTGGGTAAAAAGCGCCTGCGGCCAGGTGGGGTAGTCGCTACCAATTGGCTCATCCGGCAAGCCGGAATCACTAAGAACAGCCATGTGCTAGAGGTGGCCTGCAACATGTGTACAACCTCGATTCAGCTAGCCAAGCAATACCAATGTCATATTACAGGCATCGATATGGATGCCAAGGCCTTGACCAAGGCGCGACAAAATATTAAAAATGCCAACCTGGAAGAGTACATTCACGTACAGCAAGCTAATGCCATGAATCTCCCCTTTGCTGATGCCAGCTTCGACATCGTCATCAATGAAGCGATGCTGACGATGCTGAATACGGCTGCCAAAGAGAAGGCAGTCCGTGAATATTACCGGGTACTCAAGCCGGGAGGCCTGCTGCTGACGCATGACATCACCTTTACGAAGGAGCATATGCATGAGCTGCTGGCCGAGCTGCGGGAGACGATCCATGTACAGGTGGAGCCGCTGCCTGTACCAAGATGGGAGGAACTCTTTTCCGAAATTGGATTTACCAAGGTTGCCCACGAATCCGGTGATATGTCGCTTATGAAGCCGACGGGACTAATTCGGGATGAAGGAATCTGGGGGGCACTGCGTATCGTAAAAAACGGCTTGAAGAAAGAGAATTTCCCTCAATTCAAGAAAATGTATGCCTTCTTTAATACCTCAGGCAAGGACCTTCAATATATCGCCGTTTGCAGCCGCAAGCCTGACTGATTTGACTCATTAATAGATCGTTAACTATAAAAGCTTGAAAGGATATCCGTCATGAAGCTTAATTTCAAACCTTACAATTTCATCCTGGCCTGCTTCGTGCTAGGCTTGGCTTTACTATTGGGCGCATGCAGTACCCGGAACAATGCTGCTCCGGATAATGCTCAGCAGCCAGCAACAACGGAGTCCGCAGAAGGAGCGGCAACGACCGAGCCTGCAGAGCCAGTAACACTGACTATAGGGGGGCCACCTTCCCCTCCATCTTTGCCCATTCTAAGAATGATCGACTCCAAAGCAATGGGCGAATCCGTTCAGATGGATTTTAAAGTCTGGGAATCTATGGATACCTTAGGGGCCTTGGCCAAAGACGAGAATGTAAGCTTTCTTGCCCTGCCGCTAAACAATGCTGTCATTATGTATAACAAAGGCATGGACCTGGCGCTGATGAACATCAATACATGGTCTGTCATGGGGATGGTGACCACAGATGCCAATGTGAAGGAGTGGGAGGATTTAAGAGGAACCACTCTATATCTCCCTATGAAATCTTCCCCTGTCGATTATATTACCCAAACCTTCTTGAAGCAGCATGGTCTGGTTCCGGGAGAAGACGTGACCTTGCAATACACCCAGCTTGCCGAGGGACCCCAGCTGCTGCTGTCTGGCAAAGCTTCTACTATCGTCAGCATTCAGCCGCAAATTACAGCCATTCAGATGAAAAATGATCAGGTGCGCTCCATCGCCGATTACAAGCTGGAATGGCAGCAAGTAACAGGGCTGGAGACGGATCTGCCCAACGCTGGTCTGGCTACCAAGCAATCCGTCATCGCCAAAGCTCCTGAATTGGTTGCACGCTTTCAGGAGGAATACGCCAAGGCCCTTAAGTGGACGCTTGACCATCCCAAGGAGGCCGCTCAATTGGCGAATCAATATTTGAAGCTGGATGCCAAGGTGGTAGAGCAAGCCATCCCTCATATGGCACTGGACTTTGCCCCTGCCTGGGAGAGCCGGGAAGTCTTAACCAAGTATTACGAGACGCTGCTTCATTATAGTGAGGACAGCATTGGAGGCAAGCTCCCGGATGAGCCGTTCTATTATCAGCCTTAGTCAAAGGGGACTTTCCCTTCTGCTCCTGTGCCTGATTTGGCAGCTTCTGGCTCTCCGCATGGAACCCTTTATCCTGCCGGGTCCCCTGGACACTCTACGCGCCTCCATCGCTTATTTGGGGGAAGGGGATTTTTACTACGCCGTCTGTCGTACTTTGCTCAAGCTTGTAGTAGGTATGCTTGGTGTATTGCTTGTAGGTGGGGGGCTTGGTTTGGTGATCGGCCTGCGGCCACGCTGGAAGCCTTATGTCGAGCCTGTTATTGATATGATGCAATCCGTCCCGCCCATTGCGTGGCTGGGGATCGCCATTATTTGGTTTGGCCTAACGGACATGCCGTCGATCTTTATCATAGTGTTATCGACAATCCCCGTGCTGTTCACCAATCTGTATGAAGGCTTCCTCGACATCGATGCCAAGCTGATTCGTATGGCCCAGGTATTCAACGTGCCGCGCCGAAAGGTCCTGCTGCAGATCGTGCTTCCGTCCCTTAGCAGCTACTTAAGAGCAGGGATGATCACCTCGGCAGGATTAGGGTGGAAGCTGGCTGTGATGGCTGAATTGCTGACCTCTTCACAGGGTATCGGCGGGCTATTATCGGAGGCAAGGACAAATTTGGATACCGGGAAGGTTTTTGCCTTGGCCTTATTCATGGCTTTGTTCTGGAACATCATCAAGTGGCTAATGACAGGGATATTTCGCAACAAAGCCCGCGGAGTAGCCCATTCCAATAAATAGCTATGGGAGGATCCATGCTCACATGATCGTACACCTGCAAAATGTAACCAAAAGCTATTCAGGCATGCCGGTGCTGCTCGATATCAATCTTAACGTCGAGCAACGGAAAATCATTTGCGTGCTGGGTCCCTCGGGAGCCGGAAAATCCACGCTGCTGAACATTCTCGCTCAGACATTGCCTGCGGATGGAGGCAACATGACCGTTCACCCTGACTTGAAGGTATCCTATGTCTTTCAAGAGGACTGTCTGCTGCCTTGGTGCACGGTAGGGGAGAACATCGCTTTTGTCCAAAAAGAAACGGAGCCAAACCTCATCTCAACTCTGTTGCACGAGGTGGGTCTGGGTTCATATCAGAACCATTATCCGGATCAACTGTCCGGCGGGATGCGCCAGCGCTGCTCCATTGCCCGTGCCTTCCATTACGGCGGCAACCTGCTGCTCATGGACGAGCCGTTCCATTCACTGGATTACCATCTTCGCTTTGAGCTGGTGCAGAAGCTGATTGCTTTATGGGAACGGAGCGGCTGCGCCATCGTGATGGTAACGCATGACATTGATGAGGCCTTGCTGCTGGGCAACGAAATTGTGATCCTCTCGGCAAAATCTCATACCATCGCCCAGCGCATCGCTCTGGACTCGCCCCAGGGAGAGCGTTCGCTCAAGGACCTCGATTTAATGAAGGTGCGTGCCGAGATTCTGGAGCAGCTCTGCTCGGTATAATACAAATCAAAACCCTCCCTGATCAAGACAAAGCCCGCTCATCATTCCAGCGGATTTTGCCTTGCAGGGAGGGTTTTGTCACTTAGTCATTTCATTGATACGGAAATCGTTCCGTTTACCAGCTCGCCTTCTTCACTCCGGGAATTTTCCCTTGATGGGCAAGCTCACGGAAGACGATCCGGGATACTTTGAACTTACTCAGATAACCGTGGGGGCGGCCTGAAATTCCGCAACGGTTATGCAAGCGTGTAGGGGAGGAATCCCGGGGAAGTTTTTGCAAGGCGGCATAATCCCCCTTTTCCTTCAGCTCCCGGCGCTTCTCCTGATATTTCTCTACCAGGGCTTGCCGTTTCAACTCTTTCACGACCTTCGATTTCTTAGCCATATTCAATCCTCCTTGTATTCGGTCATTTACGGGCACATTCCCCGCATATTCCATGGATTTCAAATTTGTGCGACACAATTTCAAACGCCTCCGGCGGAGAAATTCCGCTCTCTATTGGACAAAAATCCAGCGGATACGTTCTATCGCATTTGAGGCAGATAAAATGGTGGTGATGATGCTCGGGGCCGCAGCGCAGCTTGAAGCGAACCCCTTCCGGGAAATCAAATTGCTCAATAAGATCGATTTGCACCAGTAAGCGCAGGTTTCGGTACACGGTATCGAAGCTCACTCCCGGAATATGCTCGGAAATATAAGTATGAACCTGACGGGGCAGCACAAAGCCGGTGGAAATGGAGAACAGATCGGCAATCAGCCTGCGCTGTGCCGTAATGCGAAGACCCTTGTCTGTCATTGTTTGGACCATGCGATCCCGTTGGCTCTTCATCCGCTCCATCTCCTCATTGGCATTGATGCTTTATCCAGTTCAAACTATTCATTCAACGCGGCCCTCAGGGCTTCCAGATTCTGCCGCATCAGCGCAAGATAGTCGTGCTGCTTGCTGATGTCTTCTTCTGTTAACCCTTCAATCGGGTTAAGAACTGCCGACTTGGCTCCAATTTCGGAAGCAATCGTATCGGCCACGCTGGAGGACACCAGGGTCTCAAAAAAGATCATCTTGACGTTATGCTCCTTGGCAAAATCCACAATCTCGGCCATCTGGGAAGCGGACGGCTCCTGCTCCGGGAATAGCCCGGCAATCGGAACCTGGGTTAATCCATACTGCTTGGCCAAATAGCCAAATGCGGCATGCTGTGTAATAAAGTCCTTCCGCTTTGCGTCCTTCAATCCATCCGTAAACTCTTGATCCAAGGCCTCCAGCTTGGCTACATAAGCATCGGCATTCGCCTTGAAGGCATCCTTATGTTCAGGTGCAGCCTCCGCCAGACCCTTCTCGATATTGCGGACCTCCTGAATAGCTAAAGCCGGTGATAACCATACATGCGGGTCCAGTCCCCCATGGTCATGGTCATGACCATGCTCGCCTTCCTCATGACCATGCTCGCCTTCCTCGTGCGCATGCTCGCCTTCTTCATGCGCGTGCTCGCCTTCCTCATGACCATGCTCGCCTTCCTCATGCGCGTGCTCGCCTTCCTCATGACCATGCTCGCCTTCCTCATGCGCGTGCTCGCCTTCCTCATGACCATGCTCGCCTTCCTCATGCGCGTGCTCGCCTTCCTCATGACCATGCTCGCCTTCCTCATGCGCGTGCTCGCCTTCCTCATGCGCGTGCTCGCCATGATCATGGCTATGGCCTTCGCCCTCCATAATCTCCAATCCCTGACTGGCTTCAATCGTAATCAGATCCGTGCCTGTCATGCTATCCAGGACCTGCTCAATCCAGCCCTCCATGCCAGCCCCGTTGTAGACCAGGACGTCCGCTTCTGTAATCTTGGCCATATCCTGCGGGCTGGGCTCCCAATCATGGGGCTCCACTCCGGCAGGCACCAAGTTCTCTACTTCAGCCAGATCACCTGCAACCTGGCGAGTAAATTCATACATCGGATAAAAGCTCGTTTTGACCAGCAGCTTCTCGGTAGAGGACGAAGCAGGCGTAACCTGATTGCCTGCTTCACCTGTGTTAGCAGTCTGCTTGCCATTTGAACCGCAGCCGGCTATGACCAGCATGGCGGCTAAGGATAATGCGGCCAAACTATGACTCCAAGACTTCATGTTTGATAGACTCCTTTGGTTTAAATTGTTGTTTAACTTGCCTCCCGGCTCCCCGGCGATTCTTGTAACGCATGACACGCTGACACAAAATGGTGATCAGCAGGAACACAAGTAAAATCAGTGCGATCGTTCCGCCGGACGGGGTGTCCAGCACATACGAGACCGTCAGACCGGAGAACACGCCCGTCAAGCCCACAGCTATGGCGATAAATATCGCAGACAGAAAGCCTCCGGCCACCCGCAACGCCAGCGAGGCGGGCAGCACGATCAAAGCCGATACCAGAAGCACGCCAACCACCGGCATCGCAGCCGCTACCGTCATACCTGTTAACACGGCAAAGGAGAAGGAGAGCAGCTTCACGCGCACACCAGATACGGCGGCTGTCTCTTCATCAAAGGTTAGCTGGTAAAGCGGCCGACGCAGACCGATGAAATAGATTAAGCCTATTAACGCCACAACGGCAATCAACCTTAATTGAGTGTCACTGACAGCCACGATTGAACCAAATAAATAAGAGCTGAAGCTTTTGCTCAAATTTTGCTGCATACCCATCAATACCACCGCCAGAGCCAAACCAGACGTCATAATGATCGCCACCGGCAGCTCGCTGTATGTACGATAGGAGCGACGAAGCTGTTCAATGACAATTCCTCCGGCCACGGCCACGGCAAAGCCACAAAGGGCAGGATCAAGATGAAGGACCGAGCCCAGGGCCACCCCTGCCAGGGAAACATGAGAAAGCGTATCCGCCATCAGCGCCTGACGGCGGAGCATCAGATACACACCTAGCAAAGGGGCAATAATTCCGATCAGTCCTCCTGCCCAAAAGGCCCGTTGCATAAATTCGTAACCGAACATTGCCATCCTTCATCTTCCTTCCGCTCCAAGCTAATCAAGGTATCCAGGTACGGGCTTGCTTCATCCAGCGCATGAGTCACCATAATCACAGTGCTCCCTCGCCGATTCACATCCTCGCGCAGCAAGCCGTATAGCTGGGCTCGGCCGGCCGCATCCATGCCCGTTCCCGGTTCATCCAGCACCAGCACCTGCGGCTCCTGAGCCAAGGCACGGGCAAGACACACTCGTTGCTTTTGTCCACCCGATAATTCTCCAATTTTCCGATCCCGCAACTCCCATATATCCATCTGCTTCAGGGATCGCTCAACGATTTGTTCCTGTTCCCTCCCCAAACGCCGGAACCAGCCCAGCTTGGCATAACAGCCGGAGCGAACAAGCTCGCTAACCTTACTGGGAAAGCCCGCATTGAAGGAGGATACCTGCTGAGGCACATAAGCCACCGCCAGCTTGGCTCCATGCGAGTCCGCTTCGTTGAACTGGACAGAGCCACTCCAAGGCTTTAGCAATCCCAACATCAGCTTCAGCAGGGTTGACTTGGCCGCACCGTTGGGACCGGCGATACCGATCAATTGCCCGGCCTTGATATCCAGCGACAGATTTTCAATCACCGGCTCGCTCCCATATCCAAACACCACCTCGCGCATTGAGGACAATACCATAAAGCATCTTCCTTTAATCGTAATAATTACGTATTTACCGAATTATATTATCGTAAATATTACGATTTGTAAAGATGCTTTATTTACCATTCTTCTATTCCCTCGGCCATGGCAGCGGATTATTAAACTTGCTCCAATCCTGCTGCATTTCAGCTTCTGTCAGTAAGCAACGGCCAAGTCTGGCTTCAATGTCAGACCGATTCATTTGAACTCCGATAAATACAAGCTCTGTCATTCGGTCTCCCCACTTCGCATCCCAGCGCTCCCGCACCCCCGGCTCCTCTGCCAGCACTTCACGCTGCTGCTCCTCCGGCAGCGCTGCCAGCCAATAACCAGCCGGGCCGAATTGAATGGATGGGCCAGCTTGACTCAAGCTTGCAGCCATGTCGCCGCGAGCGGCAATCCAGGCCAGCCCTTTAGCCCGTACGACTTCTTCCGGCCAATTGCTGAAGAAATAACTCAGCCGCTGCGGGTGGAAAGGGACTCTGCTACGGTACACAAATGACCCGATTCCATATTCCTCCGTTTCCGGAGTATGCTCTTCCTTGCCCAGCTCAGAAATCCAGCCGGAGGACATACTTGTCTTCTCGAAATCAAACAGCCCTGTGTTCAAAATTTCCTTCGGATTTACTACCCCGTTCACCGTACGAATCAGCTTGGCCGTTGGCTGCAGCTTTCTAAGCACCGCCTCCAGCTTGACCAGCTCATCTTCGGCAACCAGATCACATTTATTGAGCAGCAGCACATCGCAAGTCTCAATCTGGTCGATCAACAGGTCTACAATATCGCGGTAATCCGCAGCCGAGACTGCTTGATCCCGATCCAGCAGACTTTCTCCTGAAGCAAAATCATGCCAGAAACGGTTCGCATCCACAACCGTTACCAGCGTGTCCAGCCGGGCCAGGGAGGTTAGATCAATATCCAATTCCGGGTTGGCATAGGTAAAGGTTTGGGCCACGGGAACAGGCTCGCTGATACCCGAGGATTCGATTAAAATGTAATCAAACCGGCCTTCCGCGGCCAGCTTCTGCACCTCAACCAGCAGATCATCACGCAGTGTGCAGCAAATGCAGCCGTTGGACATCTCCACCAGTTTCTCTTCAGTTCTGGACAAGGTATTGCCTGACTTCACCAGATTGGCATCGACATTAACCTCGCTCATGTCGTTGACGATCACGGCAACTCGCAATCCATCCCGGTTATGCAAGACATGATTCAGCAAGGTTGTCTTGCCGGACCCGAGATAGCCGCTTAGCACGGTGACCGGTATTCTTTCGGTTTGTTGCGCCAGCATACGATAAGCCTCCTAGCGTGTTTCGCGGTGTAATGTGTATTTTCTCAAGCGTGGGCAAAATTTGCGCAATTCCATCCGTTCAGGATGGGTCTTTTTGTTTTTGGTCGTGGTGTAATTCCGATCTCCGGTTTCCGTGCAAGCTAAAGTAATCACAACTCTCATGGTAAAGCATCTCCTTTTTCGTAATTTTTACGATTTAACTATATTACATGTTCGTTTTCCAGGTGTCAACCGGGGAAAGTTAACTGTGGACACTCTTTATAACACAATGATGTGGCCAAGCGTCACCCCGGGTCAGTAAGGGCAGCCATCAAAAAGAGACCGCAAAAATCGCTGTCTCTCTATCTTTTTGCCGCCATAACAGGCTATTTCCCTTTATATGCCACAGCATCAATTTGAACTTTAAGCCCATCAGGACCGCCTACGTGGGCAAATTCCGTGGAAATGGTTTTTCTTGCGGGATAATTCCCTTTAAATCGTTGCTTGAACACCTTCTCCATGACAGGGATATCCCAAACATCTCTAAGCAGTACGTCCATCTTCACTACAGAATCCAAAGATAAATTCACCTTGGCTAACCGCTCGCTCATGTTATTGAGCGCACCTTCCACTTGGTCTTCGACCGAGCCTCCAACATTGCCCACGCAGAAGCTAAGAAAAATAAAATCTCCAGCTTCCACAAAACCGGAATAAGCATATTCTTCATTAATCTCATGTCGAATTAAATTGCTCATTGCTATTCCACTCCTTGAATGAATTGGTTATAATGAACACGCTACATAATTATAGAACAAATGTTCCTATTTATCTAATGGCGTTCTGATGAATTTATTCTAAAAAAAAGCTCAATTTAAAAATTAGCGGTTGATCGTTAGCAAGACTTATGAGGTGCAATGCACGTATCCCAAGAATTCACTGAATACCGCTGGTTCCCAGGTTCTATTCGGGGGTTCCTCTTCTTATTATAGGGAAAAACTCCCGCTAAATAGCTTAAATCCGCCAGAATCGGGGACTTATATGGATTTCCTCCTGCTAATCATTATGAAATGGTCGATTTTTGGGAAAAGTCCAAAATTAACATGAGGATTTCCTGTTATATGTCATATTTGGTGAAATACAGGTGAATTAGCATGAGGATTTCCTGTTAGAGGTAGGTTCGTTTTTGATTTGCTCCCGAATGGATCATGTCAACCTCTGGTTTTTGTTTTAATCCAAAAAAAAAGACATTCAAAACGGAATCTTTTGAATGTCATTTTTATCATCGTATGCATGTGCTGCTCTTAAACTCCTAACCAACGCTTGAACATATGCTTGGTTGTGGCCTTGTTCATTTCGGCAATCGAGGTTGTCAATGGAATGCCCTTCGGACAAGCCACAACACAGTTCTGTGAATTGCCGCAGCCTTCGATGCCGCCATCCTCCATCAAGGCATCCAGGCGTTCTTCGGCATTCATCTCCCCGGTTGGATGGGCATTGAACAGGCGAACCTGGGAAATGGCTGCAGGCCCCATAAAGTTAGTCTTTTCATTCACATTAGGGCAGGCTTCCAGACAAACCCCGCAGGTCATACATTTGGACAACTCATAGGCCCACTGCCGTTTCTTCTCCGCCATACGGGGACCAGGCCCCAGATCGTACGTGCCATCGATAGGAATCCAGGCCTTCACCTTCTTCAGCGCGTTGAACATGCGGGTACGATCAATCATGAGATCACGCACGACCGGAAAGGTCCGCATTGGCTCCAGCCGGATCGGCTGCTCCAATTGATCCACCAAAGCAGCGCAAGCCTGTCGTGGCTTGCCGTTAATCACCATCGAGCAAGCGCCACATACCTCCTCCAGGCAATTCGATTCCCAGCAGACCGGGGCGGTCGTCTGCCCTTTTCCATTCACCGGATTGCGCTGAATTTCCATCAATGCGCTGATCACATTCATGCCGGGACGATAGTCCAGCTCGAACTCTTCGATATAGGACTTGGACTCAGGTTCATCCTGACGCGTTATGATGAATTTAACCTTCTTCACCTTCATTTTGTTCCCGCTTACTTCCGCTTCGGTCATCGCCATCCGTGTTCCCTCCTAATTTGTCCTTGGAATAATCGCGAATGCGCGGCGGAATCAGGGATACATCCACCGCCTCGTATGATATCCGTGGTCCGTCCGGCGTCCAGGACGCCTTGGTTGTTCTCAGAAATTCCTCATCATTTCTCTCCGGAAAGTCCGGCTTATAGTGGGCTCCTCGGCTCTCATTGCGCAGCAGCGCCGACAGCGTCATCGCCTCGGCCAACTCCATCATATTCCAGAGCTGACGGGTAAATGTAGCTCCGGCATTGCTCCAGCGGGACGTGTCGTTAATATTGATTTTCCCGTAGCGTTCCTTCAGCTCTTTAATTTTGCCAATAGTCGCTTCCAGCTTGTCATTATAACGCACCACCGTCATGTTGGCTGTCATCCACTCGCCCAATTCCTTGTGCAGCACATAAGGGTTCTCCGTTCCATTCATCGCCAGCAGACCCTCATATTTATCAACCTGGTCCTTGCGGAAGCTGTCAAATACCGCGGGATTGACGTCCGCCGCCGACTTCTTCAAGCCGCGAATGTATTCGACCGCCTTTGGTCCCGCGACCATCCCACCATAGATAGCTGATACCAGCGAATTGGCTCCAAGCCGGTTTGCTCCATGATATTGATATTCGCATTCGCCCGCCGCAAACAACCCGGGAATGCTGGTCATCTGATTGTAGTCGACCCACATGCCACCCATGGAATAGTGCACTGCCGGGAAAATTTTCATCGGAATCTTGCGCGGATCATCGCCCATAAATTTCTCGTAGATTTCGATAATGCCCCCAAGCTTGACGTCCAGTTCCTTCGGATCTTTATGCGACAAATCGAGGTACACCATGTTCTCCCCGTTAATCCCCAGCTTCATATCAATACACACGCTGAAGATTTCCCGTGTTGCGATATCCCGCGGCACCAGATTGCCGTAAGCCGGATATTTCTCCTCCAGGAAATACCATGGCT
This sequence comes from Paenibacillus sanguinis 2301083 = DSM 16941, assembly GCF_000374825.1. Lineage (GTDB taxonomy): Bacteria > Bacillota > Bacilli > Paenibacillales > Paenibacillaceae > Fontibacillus > Fontibacillus sanguinis. The sequence goes on along the minus strand of NZ_KB895382.1, from coordinate 13,071 downwards.
TGCCATCCTTGTACGTCCAGATGCGCCCGCCTTCGCCCCGCGCCGATTCGGACATGAGACGCAGCTTGTCGTCCCCCGGAATGGCCGTAGGGTGAATTTGGATAAACTCGCCGTTAGCGTAGGTAACCCCTTGCTGGTACACCGCGCTGGCAGCCGTACCCGTATTAATGACGGAATTCGTTGTTTTGCCGAAAATAATGCCCGGACCACCGGTGGCCAGAATAACCGCATCCGCCGCAAAGGTAACGATCTCCATCGAACGCAAATTTTGTGCGGAAATGCCGCGACAGATGCCTTCATCATCGATTACTGCCGATAGAAATTCCCAGTTCTCATATTTGGTCACCAGCCCGGCCGCCTCATAGCGACGTACCTGCTCATCCAAAGCGTACAGTAGCTGCTGGCCGGTCGTTGCCCCGGCAAAGGCTGTCCGGTGGCGCTTTGTACCCCCAAAACGGCGGAAATCGAGCAACCCCTCCGGCGTACGGTTGAACATCACGCCCATCCGGTCCATCAGATGAATGATGCCGGGAGCGGCCTCGCACATCGCTTTGACTGGCGGCTGGTTAGCCAGGAAGTCCCCGCCATAGACCGTATCGTCAAAATGCTCCCACGGCGAATCGCCCTCCCCCTTGGTGTTCACGGCGCCATTAATACCGCCTTGCGCACACACCGAGTGGGAACGCTTCACCGGCACAAGGGAAAAGAGCTGCACCGGTACGCCTGCCTCCGCCGATTTAATCGTGGCCATCAGCCCGGCCAGGCCGCCGCCTACAACAATCAAGCTTTGTTTAGCCATCTCTGTTTCAACTCCTAAACGTTTTGTAGTGCGTATGGACGGATAGCCAGGCCGGGCTGCTGGACTGCTCGCCCTTGGCAATTGCCGTCCGTCTCTTACTTCAGCTCTTACTATCCGAGCAAGCGGCCTAGGCCGCAAGCGCCTTGATCGTTTCCAGCAACGCTGCGCCCCCCGCCTGGAACTCCGCGTCGCGGAACGCAATCAGCGACCAGATGAACATCACGGACACGATGGCGAACAACCCCATGCAAATATGAGAAGATACGCGCTGCGAACGGGGACCCACAGTTATGCCCCAGCTCACCAGGAATGACCATAAGCCGTTCGTAAAGTGAAAAGCCGCAGAGACGATGCCGATCAGATATAGCAGGAAGAAGATAGGCTGATTTACGATATCATGCATCACACCGCCCAATTCCTCATGCGATACACGACCAAGCGCCACCTGCACCCGTGTCTCCAGCACATGCCAGATCACAAAGGCAAAGGCGATTACACCGGTAATCCGCTGCAGCAGATAACGCAAGTTGCGCTCCGTGTTAAATCGTCCGTTGTTGGGCTTGGCCTGAAAGGCGATGTACATGCCATAGACGCCATGATATAGCAGCGGCAGCCAAATCCCGAACATTTCGAGCAACAATACAAGCGGCAAGCCGTTCAGAAAGGCTACAGCTTCCTTGAAGCCTTCGCTGCCTCCTTCAACCGCCGAGAAGTTGGTGACCATATGCTCCAGCAGAAAAGCGCCCAACGGAATGACACCCAGAAGCGAATGAAGTTTTCTGGAATAAAACCCTTTCATAAGTGCGTGTACCCCTTTCCTTGGTTGTGCATCTCTTTTCAAATTTCGCAATTGTAAAATAGTTTGTAACAAAGGTAACATGTGAACAACTTGTGTCACTTTTCATGTTACTCCTTTTCATCTTATAATGGAATTGCAATATACTTATTAATTATTATAACTAATGTGCATAAGGAATCCTGTAGATTCCTGAAATGCCATAAAAAGGAGGCAGCATGCTGGAGGAATTTTTGGTGTTTACGACAGTTGTGGAGCAATCCAGTTTAAATCAGGCCTCCAAGGTGCTCAACATCTCGCAGCCAGCCCTGTCGCGCAAAATTGCCAAGCTGGAGGAGGAATGGGGGATCGCGCTATTTCACCGGAAAGGCAAACGGCTGGAGCTGACCCGCATCGGTCAGGAGGCCTACCTGTATGCACTGGAGCAGCGGCAGCGGCATCAGACCTTCCTGCAGGCCGTCTCCCGCTTCAAAACGGCAGAACGCAGCGTGGTCACACTCGGAGCCAGCTTGACTACCATTCAGACAACGCTCCCGCCGCTTGTCACCACCTTGATGGAGAAGCTCCCCGATATTGAGCTTAAGCTGTTAACTGGAAAAACGCATGAAATTGTGTCTTATGTACGTCACAAAAAGGTGGATATCGGTGTGGTTGCTTCATCTATCAGTGAAACCGGGCTCAAATGCCTGCCTTTATTCCAGGACCATCTGGAGCTCGTCGTTCCCAAAGATCAGGAGCTGTCCACCATTTATCAGGATCAGCGCATCATCATGGAGGACTTGAACGGCCAGCCCATGATCGTGTTTTCTAAAGGCACATGGTATCGCAAGCTGATCGACGATCTGTTTGGACGGTACAGCATCATTCCGGATATCCGGATGGAGATCGACTCCTTCGAGGCCATCGTGAGGCTCCTGCCCATTTGCAAAGCAGTCGCGTTGCTGCCCAAGTCATACCTGCGCGCGTCCTTGCTGCGCGATAACGGCCTGCTGAGCATCCCCATCCCCGAGCTGGAGCAGACCCGCCGGGAGACCTGTCTCGTCTACGATGACAAATCAGAGCTTAGCCGGGACATGAAGGAATGGATTGCCCAGGTACGTCACCGTCTGGTTCGGGATTTGTCATTGTGATTCATCGTAAGACCGAAGCATTCAACCTGCGTATATCTCATATCCAACAGAGACAAAAAAAGCAGCCGCCCACAGATTTACACCTATGCAAGCGGCTGCTTCACTATGCTTCTTCATTGATCATATGCTCAAACTGCTCCATCTTCTCGTTCCCGCCGATAATCACCATGATATCTCCCTCGCATAACTGGTCCATGGCCGTCGGTGCCACCATGAGACTATCGCCCCTGTGAAGGGCCACTACACTGCAGGCAAACCGGGAGCGTGTATTCAGCTCCCCCAGGCTTTTGCCATGCATGCGAGCCGGGACCTTCATTTCCACAATGCTGAACTCCTTGGATAATTCGATATAATCCAGCAGGTTGGGTGTGACAAGCTGGTGGGCAACCCTTATGCCCATATCCCTCTCGGGATAAATAATCCGGTCTACGCCCAGCTTCTCCAGCGCGCGTCCATGAAGCAGCGAGATGGCTTTGGCTACCACCGTCTTGATCCCAAGCTCCTTCAACAAAATCGCTGCCAGAATGCTCATCTGGATGTCATTGCCGATAGCCACAATGCCGCAGTCAAAATTGCGCACCCCTAACGATTTAAGCATTTCCTCGTCAGTGGCATCAGCGGCGACGGCGTGTGTCAACTGATCACTCAGCTCCTGAACCAGTTCCTCATTACGGTCGATGCCGAGCACCTCATAACCGAGGCCCACCAGCTCCAGCGCCAAATTTGAGCCAAAGCGTCCCAGCCCAATTACTACAAACTGCTGTGTTCTCATGAAAGGTAATATCCCCTTATCCTATAATCATTTTGCCTTCCGGATGACGGTAAGGCTCTTTCCCCTTCTTCGGTCCCAGTGCATAAGCAAGCGTCAGCGGTCCAAGACGTCCCGCGAACATCGTAAAGCTGAGGATGAGCTTGCCTATGGTCGTCAGGTGCTCGGTCACTCCCATAGATAAGCCTACTGTCCCAAAAGCGGAGGTCGCCTCAAACAATATTGCCAGAAACCCCGCTTCTTCGGTGGAAGACAACAGGATGGCCACAGTAATGATGAAAAATAACGACATCATGGTCAGGGTTACCGCTTTAAAGATCCGCTCCTGAACCACCCTATAACGGAACAGTACCAGGTCTGTACGCCCGCGAATCATCGACAGCACCGCACCGGCCAAAATCGTGAAGGTGGTCGTCTTGATGCCGCCCCCGGTGGAGCCCGGAGAAGCCCCGATAAACATCAAGATAATAATGAAGAATTGCGTAGCCTGACGGAGGGCTTCAATGTCCAGCGTATGGGCTCCAGCTGTTCGCGGCGCCACCGACTGGAACAGCGCACTCCATAGCTTGCCGCCCCAGTCCAGCGGCTTCAGCGTCCCGGCATTCGTGAACTCGAAGACAAAGATAACCAAGGCCCCGGATACGATCAAGGCTGCCGTCATCGATAGCACAACCTTGGAATGGAGCGACAGCTTGCGGCGATGGCGAATATCGAACAGGTCAGACAGGACGACAAAGCCCAGGCCCCCGGAGACCATCAGGAAGATGGAGACCACGTTGATCAACGGGTCAGCCACGTACGACATCAGACTATGACTGCCTCCGAACAAATGAAAGCCCGCATTATTAAACAGGGCGATGGCATGAAATAGGCCAAAGTACAAAGCTCTCCCGAAAGGCATATCCAGAGCCAAACGCAGGGTGAAGAGCAACGCTGCAACGGATTCAATAATCAAGGAATAGAACAGGACCTTGCGAATCAGCCGAACAATCCCTTCCATCGAATTCTGGTTCATCGCTTCCTGCAGCAGCAGACGGTCCCGCAGCGATATTTTCCGTTTGAATACAAGAGAGAACATCGTGGCTATACTCATAAAACCCAAGCCACCCACTTGAATCAGCAGCAAAATGACCACTTGTCCGAACGGGGAGAAATAAGTGCCTGTGTCCACGACCACCAGCCCGGTTACACAGGTAGCCGAGGTGGCCGTGAACAAGGCATCGATAAATGGCAAGCTTGCCCCGGAAACACTGGAAATGGGCAGCATCAGCAGCAGAGCGCCAAGCATAATAATCAGGGCAAATCCCGTCACCAGAATTTGGGGCGGAGACAAATTCAATTTATGTAATCCCACAGGCTCACCTCATTGTTGTCATGAACTGCATGATCAAAAGGTGACGACCTCTTGATAGAATGCAAAAATAAAAAAGCACTGGAAATCCAATGCCTTTCGGTGTTTGGTTCCTGCGGCAAAGGCCTGCGAGGTTAGCTGACGGATTCGGACATGCACAGTTGCCCTATTTGCTTCCTCCGCGAGCCTCTGCTCGCGAGATTCAGCAAAATTCACCCCAAAAAACCGGTTCCCCCGTTTTCAATCGAAATTCGGCCATTTTATTTTCAATTATTTGCTTTCATTCAATTTCAATACACACTTAATTGCGTTCAATAGGCGTTCAAAAATTCGGGTTTTCAGGATCGAGAAGGTTGAATGAAGCTAGGGGCTGAGTAGCGCAGCGTACGTACTGGGTACGTGAGCAACGGAAGTCCCGGGTGAATTCAAGATTCGATGTCGAATCCACTTCTCGAACTGCTTCGTCCTGGGAAGGCGACTTTTTGAACTACATATCCATTTTCATCAAATGGATTATAATCCTTATTTGTTGCCAGGACAAAGCTTCATTTAGCCTAAATAGACGGGAAAATCGCGAAAAGGCGGGAACTCTGCATCCACGCCCCCCTGAATCTGAGCCATACGAAGGGTTGCCGGGTTTATTGCCGCTTTTCATATTTTCACCTGATATTCTGGCGAAGTTCACTTCACCTGTGTTATCTTTACTGTGATGAACTTGGGTAGAAATCATACCTCTTATTAAACAAAAAGGAGCTGTGCAAGTGAATTTCTTCATGAAACCTGCCGGTCGCAAACCGAAGCCCCGTACCCTTTGGTTGTTGGCTGCGCTAGGGCTAATCGTATTTATCGCCGTCGAGTTGCTTCCTACGAATGATTCGGAACAGCTGCAGATGGAGCAATCCAAAGAGATCATCAGCAAACAGCAAGCCAAAGAACAAGCGGCGAATTTCGTGCAATCCGTTCTGCATTTGGACTTGTCTGAACAGTCTAAAGATAAGGCACTCGTTACCTACGAATCACGTTCTAATTTGCTGGGTTATTTAACGAAAGCGGAGCTGCTGTCCTCCTACCTGAAGAGCTATGAGCAGCAATTTCCTTACGATGTATTCCGCGTTCTCTTCAAGCAGCCCGATGATCTGCTGAGTGCTTTAACCGTCGATGTACATATGACTTCCGGGCAGGTTGTTGCCTTTGAAGAAATTCTGTCCGCCAACAATACGAATAAGCAGAACATGCTGGAGTTGGGGACAGAGACCCCCGAGACCATGTTGTCCTGGGAGGGCGATTTGACACTGGCCGAGAAAGAGGAAATGGCCAAGCCTTACCTGGTTATCTTCGGCTTCGCTGACGCTGATTTGACGCTGGCTTCCGGAGAAGATGATGTCGGCCTGTTGTATACTTTAAATGGATATACCGTAGGTGATTCCCAAGCGCAGATTCAAATCCATTACGAAAATGGCTTCGTCTCTTCGCTGGAAAGCTATTTTGCCCCTCCGGCCGAGCATTTGAGTTATGTAAAGAAGCAGACGACGCTCGCCACTTGGCTTACCTTTGCGGGTTATTCCTTCTTGAGCTTTATCCTGGGTATTCTTGCCATCGTGTATAGCGTCCTAACAAGACGACATACTTCATTCAAACGCGGTATTTTCCTGACCTCGCTTTATTTCGTATTATCTATGATAGGTGCTTTCAACATGCTGCCTATTTTTGAGAAGGAAAGCTCCGAGCCGTTTATGCTGGTCTTCATGCTGGTCTTCCAAAGTGTGTCGACCCTATGCATGTCCGTAGCCCTCTACTTCTCACTGGTGGGCGGAGATGGATTATGGCGCCAGCAAGGAATGAATCCGTGGCCGCGCGCGGGCGAAGCAGGATATGGACGTCATGTGCTTGCCTCGATGACCGATGGCTATGCCTGGGCCCTGATTCTGCTGGGCGTACAATCGATTATCTTCCTCATCCTGGAGAAGACCATTGGCACCTGGTCGACAAGCGATTCGACCCAGTCGCCTTACAATATGGTGTATCCGCTCTTGTTCCCGCTCTTGGCCTGGGTGGCAGGGATCGGAGAAGAAGCCGTCTACCGGTTGTTTGGAATCCCGATGCTGAAGAAGATGTTCCGCAGCACCCTTGTGGCCTGCTTGCTATCCACGCTAATCTGGGCGCTGGGACATACGTTGTATCCGATCTATCCGGTCTTTTCAAGACCGATCGAACTGACCATCATTGGATTGTTGTTCAGCTTCGTCTTCCTGCGTTACGGCTTCGCCGCCGCCGTGTTCTCCCACGTCATCTTCGACAGTATTCTGATGGCGCTGAACTTGATGTTTATGGGGGGAGCGCTGAATATCGCTGCTGGCGTATTCTATATTGCTCTGCCGGCTATCGTGGCTTATATCATTTATGTCTTCAACCCGCCAGGCAGGGAGCGTAAGGAACCGCCTAGGCAACAAAAAGAGGAGCTGCTGGAAGCCCCGTAAGCAAGTAGATTGCACGCCGGCACAATTAGCCCCCAGTTATCCCGGGCACAATAGTTTCTTAGCCTCGCTGACAAACTAGATAAAGGAGCAGAACTATGCCCATTGAACGTTTCGAGATTAAAGTAACCCAAGAAGCTCTTGATGATTTAAAATACCGACTTGCACATGTGCGATGGCCGGAGAACCTAACTCCTGTTGATTGGGAGCGAGGTACTGATCAAGCCTGGCTGCAATCACTCGTTTCTTACTGGCGTGAACACTTTGATTGGCGCGCACAAGAAGCAAAATTGAACCAATTCTCCCAATTCCGAACCAATATTGACGGAACTCGGGTGCATTTTATTCACGAGTATGGCAAGGGCCCTCGGCCTTTGCCTATTATCCTTACCCACGGATGGCCGGATAGTTATATGCGATACCTAAAGCTAATTCCTTTGCTTACCGACCCGGCAAACCATGGCGGCAGCCCAGAGGATGCTTTCGATGTCATTATTCCGTCTCTGCCCGGCTTTGGGTTCTCAGATATGCCTGATCATGGCGGTGTAAATAACTTCATTATATCCGAACTCTGGGCCAAATTGATGACCGAGGTACTCGGATATGCAAGATTCGTCGGCGCTGGCGGTGACATTGGCTCCGGAGTCACCAGATATCTGGCAGCAAGCCACCCGGAACTGTTATATGGCATACACCTGACAGATGTCGGTATTGTCCGCGACTTGTTGCAAGTAAAAGATGTAAATCATCTTACAGCAGAAGAGCTTGAATATAGACAAAGCTCCCAAAATTGGATGGCCAATGAGGGAGCTTATATGTCAATCCAATCCACAAAGCCAAATACGCTTGCATATGGGCTTGCCGATTCTCCAGTTGGTCTAGCCGCCTGGATTCTGGAAAAATTCAGGACATGGAGCGATTGCAACGGGGATCCTCTAAACAAATTCAGTAAAGATGAGCTACTTACAAATATCATGATCTATTGGGTAACAAATTCTATCGCAACATCGACGGCAATTTACTATGAAAATACCCACTCGCTGCCGCCAATTGGGAATATATCGGTACCAACCAGACTTGCTCTTTTCGCTGCTGATATCATGCAGCCACCAATAAAATGGGTAGAGCAGAACTTTAATATTGCTTCAATAACCACAATACCACGCGGCGGGCATTTTACGGCAATGGAAGAACCAGAGCTTATGGCAGAGGATATCCGGGCATTTTGCAGGCCTTTTAGAAAGGCAAATACGGCTTGATAAACTTAACTTTATGACTCCTCCGGTGGCTCCTCGTCCCGAAGGGCATTTATAATCTCGCGAGCCAGCTTATCCCCTATAGAAAGAGGCCGGAAGTCTTCGACGGAGGCCTCTTTTATTTTTTTGAGTGAACCAAAATGCTTTAATAGCGCCTTGCGGCGCTTCTCCCCGATTCCGGGAATGGCATCCAGTTGCGAGGTGACCATCGACTTGGCGCGTTGCTCACGATGGAACGTAATCGCGAAGCGATGCACCTCATCCTGTATGCGTTGCAGAAGATAAAATTCCTGACTGTCACGAGGCAGGTGGACCGGCTCCGGCGGATCATAAGCCATGAGTTGCGCCGTTTTGTGCTTCGCGTCCTTGACCAGGCCGCACACTGGAATATCAAGGCCCAGCTCGTTCTCCAGCACATCGCTGGCGGCCGATATTTGTCCCTTCCCGCCATCGACGACAATCAGATCGGGACGGGGCAAGTCCTCCTTCAGCACCCGCTCGTAACGGCGGCGAATCACCTCACGCATCGTTTCATAATCATCCGGGCCTTCCACGGTCTTGACCTTGTATTTGCGATACTCCTTCTTAGCCGGCTTGCCGTCGATGAAGACCACCATCGCCGATACGGGATTAGTTCCTTGGATATTGGAGTTATCAAATGCTTCAATTCGCGTAACCTTCTCCAAGCCAATAGCCTTGCCCAAATTCTCGGCTGCCTTGGAGGTCCGCTCTTCATCCCGTTCAATGAGGCGAAATTTCTCGTCCAATGACACTCGGGCATTCTCCGTGGCCATTGTAATCATTTGCCGCTTCAGTCCGCGCTGTGGAACCAGCGTCTTCACGCCAAGCCACTGCTGTAGGGCAGCCGCTCCGGAAGTCGAATCCAGCGTGAAGTTCTCTCCGCCAGTACCCTCTTCTCTATCCGCGTCAAGAGCTGCCTCCGCTACAGTATCTTCTTGCTCCACCCTATCGGCAGAGGAATTCGCTTCAACCTCTGCTCCTTCGGCTTGCAACGTACCAGCGTCCGCCGTATCAACAGACTCCTTCATCTCCGGCAGCAAAATCTCTTGGGGCAGCGCCGGATTCTCGCTGTAATACTGCGTGACATAAGACAGGAAATCGCCGTAAGCATCCCCGTAGAACGGAAAGACCGACGCGTGGCGCTCGATCATTTTCCCTTGACGCATGTACAGGATCTGCACACACATCCAGCCCTTGTCCACCGCGTAGCCGAACACATCGCGGTCCTTGGCATCGTTCATCGTAATCTTCTGCTTCTCCATCAGGGCATCGATATTGATAATCTGGTCACGCAGTTCCTTGGCCCGCTCAAATTGCAGTTCCTCGGCCGCCTCATGCATCTTGCGCTGCAGCTCCCGCTTGATCTCCTCATGTCCACCGCTCAGGAATGACACGATCTCCTGGATCATGGAATCATAGGTCTCCTGCGTTACCTCTTGAACACAGGGCGCCAGGCATTGCCCAATATGGTAATACAGGCAAACCTCCTTGGGCATTACGTTGCATTTGCGAAGCGGATACATACGGTCCAGCAGCTTCTTGGTCTGCTGAGCAGCATAGGCATTAGGATAAGGGCCAAAATATTTTGCTTTATCTTTAAGCACCCGCCGCGTTACTTCCAACCGGGGATGTCGTTCATTCGTAATTTTAATGTATGGAAAGGTCTTATCATCCTTCAACAGTACGTTAAACCGTGGATGATGTTTCTTGATCAGATTACATTCCAGAATAAGTGCTTCCATATTGCTGCCGGTCACGATATATTCAAAATCGCGGATTTCGGAGACAAGCCGCTGCGTCTTGCCATTATGGCTGCCGGTAAAATAAGAGCGGACCCGGTTTTTTAAAACCTTGGCTTTACCTACATAAATAATCAAGCCATCCTTGTTCTTCATTAAATAACAACCTGGCAAGTCAGGCAGCAACGCCAGCTTATGACGAATCGCTTCCATCGCCTTATCCTGTTCCAGCGCTTCACTTGTAAAGGAATCCATGCCTTCCCCTCCTTTCTCCTCTGCTTATTACGATAAATTAACACAGAAAACGCCCCCGGTCCATCCGGAGGCGTCATCCAAGGCACCAGACAATGTGCCTGATAGCCTGACTTATTGATGTTTAGCAATCAGGTTCTTCAGCGTGTCCTTGGAATTTAAGCCGACGATCTTATCGACCGGTTGACCATCCTTGAACAGAATCAATGTAGGAATACTCATAACACCAAAACGAGAAGCCGTTTCCGGGTTATCGTCGACATTCAACTTAGCGATCTTCACCGCATCTCCCACTTCACCTGACAGTTCTTCCAAAATCGGAGCGATCATTTTACAAGGACCACACCACGGAGCCCAGAAGTCGACAAGAACGGGTGCTTGCCCTTCAAGCTCATTATTAAAAGACTGATCGGTTACATTTACGATGGCCATAACCAATTCCTCCTTATGTTTGTGCCCAGGGCCTGAAGGCAATGCCAGCAAGGACCACGAACAACTCATGTTTTTTACGAGATAGTAAATATGAGCAGACCACGAGGGGACTGCCAAGTCATTATACCACAACCCACTAAAAAAAAGAAAGTGCGTGAGCAAGCCTTCTTTACAAATGGAAGGGGCTTTGGTTATACTAATATTAACCAAAAACGGCTTTGTCTATGACATGCATCATTGATGTTTTTCAAAATATATAATCTTTATTTTGAGGAGGCCTATCGCCATGGATGCCAAGATACAGACAAACGACCCGCGTCAACATATCAACGAAGAACCCCGCAATGATTTTTTTGATTTGATGAACGGTTTCTTTGGCATGTTCACGCTGATGAGCATCATTTTCTTCGGCATGGTCATCATCAAATTCCTCGGCAGCTAGTGTGCTTGGAAATCATCCACTCCCAGCAAATCAACTTAGCAAGCCCCGCTTCCCTCACCAGAGGGGAACGGGGCTTCTTGATTATGTTTGACGAGGGCTTAGGGTATCCAAGGCTACACAGGCTACACAGGGCCATAATCAGCCCTGTCCGCGTTTATTTGCACCCTTTACTTGTATGACATCGACGAACGGCGCAATCCGGTCCATTAGACGCTGGCCTTTATGACGCTCTTCTCCGTCCTTGCTCGTAAAGCTCAAATGCTTCTCCAAGGCACTCAGGGAATAATTAGAGGTGTAGAAGGTAGGTTTGCGGTTCATACGGTAATTCAGGATCGACCCCAGGATATGATCCCGCACCCATGGATTCAGGTTTTCTGCCCCGATATCGTCGAAGATCAGGAGGTCCACCTGCTTCATCGTCTCCACCGTCTCGCGCAGCTTCTCGCTATCCTGCATCATTGATTTCAGTTCTTCCACAAATTCCGGCATATACACAATGGCGCCGGAGTGACCTTCCTTCGCTAATTCATGGAGCATATAACACATGAGAAAAGTTTTGCCTGTGCCAAAAGCTCCCTCCAGGTATAATCCCTTGGCCGTCAACCCCTGCTCCTTCGTCCCATCAATGTAACCAAACACTTGATTCACCGCAGGCGCCCGAATCGCATCCTTCGCCATGATCTCCACATCATCATAGCCTTGCTCCAACGCCCGCTCATCTACATAGAAGCTATGAATCCGCTTCTTGACCGCAAGCTCCCGCTCATATTGCAATTGCTTGGGGCACGGCACCTGACGATCCACCAATTGCGAGGTTTCTCCTAGCTGTTCGACTGTAACCCTGGTGAAGTGACCTGAGAAATCATTAGGGCAACGGTCCAGACCGGGGCAGTTGGCACAATGATTACTGTCCTTCACATATTGATACAGCTTGGCCATTCCACGCGTCAACGTTTTTTGGTCCAGTTCCGGGTGCTGACTCTGCAACTCCATTACCAGCGGATCGTTCAGCAGCCGAGCAGCAAGCTCCTCCTGTCGTTGCTTAAGCTGCGGGTTTTTCATTTGCGTCAGCAACTCTCCGAGTGAATCCATGGCAGTTCACCTTCTTATCCATCTTTTTATCACTAGATTTGAATTAAAACAAAAACCAGAGGTTGACATGATCCATTCGGAAGCAAATCAAAAACGAATATACCTCTAACAGGAAATCCTCATGCTAATTCGCCCGTATTTCACCAAATAGCACATATAACAGGAAATTCTCATGTTAATTTTGGGCTTTTTCCTAAAAATCGGCCATTTTATAATGATTAGCATGAGGAATGGACCTCTGTCAAGAAAGTGGACACTCTTTAACCGACTCTTCTCTTATTGAACTGCGCAGCAAAACGAACCGGTGATAAATAGCCTAGTGAACCGTGGATCCGTTTGCGATTGTAGAAAAACTCAAGATAGCGGTAGATTTCATCGTAGGCTTGTTGCTTGGTCTTAAATCGCTTGCAATAAATCAGCTCTTTCTTCAGAATGCTATGAAAAGACTCTATACAAGCATTATCATAACAGTTGCCTTTGCGGCTCATGCTGGCCTTCATGCGATACGTGTTAAGTTG
>NZ_KB895381.1 GCF_000374825.1 Paenibacillus sanguinis 2301083 = DSM 16941 | reverse complement strand
CGCAAACGGATCCACGGTTCACTAGGCTATTTATCACCGGTTCGTTTTGCTGCGCAGTTCAATAAGAGAAGAGTCGGTTAAAGAGTGTCCACTTTCTTGACAGAGGTCCAGATTTCCTGCTAAATATGAAAAAAGAGCCAATTTCCGCAAATTAGCGGGAGAATTTCCCACTAGTGCTCATAAGTGTGCACCTGCTCATTCACACGTCGGGGGCTTGGTCTCTTCACCCTTGGTCTCCACCGCCTTGATCTCCTCAGCCTTGGTGTCTTCGGCCTTAGTGTTCGCGGCTATGATACCGTTGAGACTTGGTCTCCTCAGCCTTGCTGTCCTCGGGCATGCTGTCCTCGGCCTTGGATTTAAGGCCCTGAATACCAAGGCCATAAAGCTATGCCATGCTACTATTCACTGCTACCCTTGGCGAATCCAGATCACGTTGTCTTCCTCCTGACCGTTCACCGGCCACCAGTGGAAGCCATCCTTCGCCAACAGCTCGTCGGCCGCCGCCGGACCCCAGGAGCCTGCGGGATAAGTCAGAATATCCGCCGGGTTTTGCGCCCAGGCAGCAGCAATTCGATCCACGAACGCCCACGCGGTCGCCACCTCGTCCCAACGGGTAAAGTAGGTTGAATCCCCTTGCGCTGCATCATGAATCAAGCGTTCATACGCCTCTGGCGAGTTAATGCCAACCAGACAGCTTTGGCAGAATTCCATCGCCAGCGGCTCAATCTTCGATTCCGAGCCCGGCTTCTTGGCATTGATCTTGATATATATGCCCTCCATCGGGTTAACGCGGATAACCAGCAGGTTAGGCTCCAGTGTATGCTTTTGCCCCAGATATACGTTGGTTGGCATCTGCTTGAACTCTACGACCACTTCGGTTGTTTTCACCGGCAGCCTCTTGCCCGTCCGGATATAGAACGGCACTCCGGCCCAGCGAAAATTATCGACAAACACCTTGGCGGCAAAATAAGTTTCCGTATTGGAGCTTGAATCAACCTTATCTTCCTCACGATAACCTGGCAAGCTTTTGCCATTGCTCTCTCCCGCAGCATACTGCCCACGCACCACATGAGCCTGTACCTCTTCCGTAGAGGTATACGGACGCAGCGAACGCAGCACCTTCACCTTCTCGTCGCGGATATCCTCGGCAACCAATCGGCTAGGCGGCTCCATCGCGATCATCGTCAGCATTTGCAGCATATGGTTTTGCCCCATATCTCTCAGTGCTCCGGCGTGATCGTAATAACCACCACGTTCCTCTACGCCAACTGTTTCGCTCAGCGTAATCTGAATATTGGCGATATGCTTGTTGTTCCACAACGGCTCGAAGAAGGCGTTAGCGAAACGAATAACTTCGATGTTTTGTACCATTTCCTTACCGAGATAATGGTCAATCCGGTAGATTTCTTCTTCCTTAAAGACCTGGCTAAGCTCTTCATTCAGCTTATGGGCCGATTGCAGGTCGTAGCCAAATGGCTTCTCGATGACCAGGCGATGCCAGCCTTCGCTGCTTAGCATGCCGCCCTTCTGCAAATTAAACGATACGCTTCCGAACAACTCGGGAGCCAGCGCCAGATAGAACAGGCGGTTCCCCGGAATGGAGAAACGCTTCTCCACAGATTCAGTCAATTCGCGCAATTCCCGATAACCGTCAATATCGTTGATGTCCAGCGATTTATAAGAGAAGTGCTCGGCAAAACGCTCCCAATGGGCTGTATCTTCAATCTTGTAGCGGCAGAATTCGTTAATGGAGCGATGCAAGTCCTCCCGGAATTCTTCCTCCGAGCGTGGCCGCCGCGCTACGCCAATCACAGCAAAGTCCTCAGCCAGCTTGCCTTCCCGATACAATGAATAGATAGCAGGGAACAGCTTGCGGCGCGCTAAGTCACCGGTGGCCCCAAATATGAAAAAAACCGCTCCCGGGGTTTGAATCGCTTCCTGAGTTATATTTTCAGCCATGGCTCCTCATTCTTTCTATGTAATATAGTGTATTTTTATTCAATTCCCGATCAAGGACATGTATTTACATGGCATCACGGGACGTGATGCCATTTTAGCATATTCCCTGCAGGGATGCTATTAAATTCATTACAGCCTCAAGCCTTTTTTTGAAAGTCCGATGTGCTGATAAGCTCTGTTCCCTGTTTATTCAGGGCTCGTTGGACATCCAGGATGAATCAGGCTTCATCCCAGATCACATAGCCTTCCGCCAGTTCAACCTCCACAAACCCCGCCATCTCCCGCAAATGATAGTGAATTGGATAATGGCTAGCTGCGATAATCATATTTCTCACATCCCCGGAATGCTCACTTGGCAAGGAAAATATCTTGATGCAATTCATCTCGGTCTTCAACGTGGAGACGATCGCCTCCATCAGCTTATCGCCACTTCCCCGGCCAAAAGCATTCATCAGAAGCAGGCCTTCCGGCCGCAGCTTGTCTACTGCTAATCGGAAGAATTCCTTGGACAGCAAATGCCGGGGTGTTCCCTTCTCGGAAAAAGCATCAACCATCAAGGCATCATATCTTCCCACTGCCTCTTGCTCTAACAAACGCCTTCCATCGCCAATCATAACCGTGGGACCGTGATATCCAAAATAAGCCTTCCCGATCTCGGCAACCCGTTCATCTATTTCGGCAACCTTTACATCAGTATCAGGCCCTAGGTGCCGGGATAACGTACCAATTCCCTGACCAATCATAAAAACTTGGCCCGCTTCCTTCACATGTTGCTTAAACAGATGCAGCATCGCGCGTGGATATTCTAGTATGATCCGTTCGGGACAGTTTAAGTCCATTGCGCCCTGTACCGCCTGGCTAGCAAATTCCAGCACGCGGAACTGCCCCTTCTCCCCATAAAGCTCATGGGTGTCGTAGACCGTTATTTCCGCATACGGACTCTGTGCGCGGAGTAATATTTTTTTCAAACCTCTTTCCCCTAGTACGTTAACAAAAGCGTGATGAACCAAGCGAAGCCTCCGCCGGTACCATGCGATTAATACTCCACGGTGAGCAGCGGCGAACCGAAGGAAATTTCATTCAGACCCGTCCCGCTATTGCGATGCACCGCCATTTGCAATGCCACAGGTTGCTTGCCGCTGATCGCTGTGATATTCCACCCCTTCACGGTATACGTCCGACTTACCGTCAGTTCCTCGGCGAACTCATCAACAGGCTTCAGCTTCAAACGAAGCGTCTCCTGCTCCTGAACCCTCTGCTCCAACTGTTCCAGCGTTTGCTCAGGACTTTGCTCGCTACCGTTCTCCGAGCCATTTGCCCCAGTCCAGGTTATGCCCTGGACTGCAGCATTCCACTGAACTTCCACACCCTCGTCCGCCAAAGACTCTCCGCTCAGGCCTTGAACATTCTCCAAGCGTTTCAACCCTTCAGCGTTTCCTCCCACACTTTCCAGGCGCAGGAGAACGTAATATCCTCCACTAGCCCTGACTCCCACAGTTAGATGAGCAGGAACTCCCTCAAGGGAACCCGTTGTCTTATATGCTTCATGCGCCATCTCCAGCACTTGCTTGGGAGCAGGCAAGCCTAATCGGCTTGAAAGTGCACCCGCCGCTTCCTCGGGTGACAGCAGTGTCGGCCAGTCCCCTTGCCATTTGACAGTCATTCGGAACGGCTGATCCGATGCGGTGCGCCCCATCTCATGCAATATCGTTAATTGCTCTCGGGCTCCTTCTACCTGATCAACAGGTGACACTTCCTTGTCATTCTGAACGGTTCGCTGTAAGCCCGCCAACAGCAGCAGGAGGACAACCAGGACAGCAATTAACCACAAAATTCCCTTTCCCAGCTTACGATTGGACATCGACATGCGCACCTCCGGTGTCGGTAATAAAATCTCTTTGAAGAGATGATTCGCCCCCCGGATAAATCCCTGCATTTCTCAGACCGCTGGGAAGGGCCAGCACAGACAAATCACCCGTGAACACAGTATTTTGAAAAAGCGGCTCTCCACCCCGCAGTCTTAGGTCTCCTGACAAAAAAAGGCTTGACGCAAGCTTACTCCGCCAAACCGTTTTTATATGCGTAAATAGCCGCCTGGGTACGATCTTCAACCCCCAGCTTGGCTAAAATATTTGTGACATGGAATTTAACCGTCTTGATGCCGATGATCAAATCATCCGCAATATCCTGATTGGATTTGCCCTGAGCCAGCAGCCGCAGGACATCCATCTCACGTTCCGTCAACTCCTCATGTGCGGGCGCCTCTTTCTTGGGCTGGCGGAATCGGTTCATCATCTTGGAGGCCACCTGCGATTCAAGCACAGATTGGCCCCGGCTTGCCGCACGAATGGCTTCGGCAATTTCGGATGCACGGGATGTTTTGAGCAAGTAGCTGAACGCACCAGCCTCAATAACGGGATACATCTTCTCATCATCCAGATAACTGGTCAGCACAATAACCTTGCATTCCGGGTGAAGTTGCAGCAGTTGACGGGTCGCTTCGATCCCATCCATACCGTCCATGACCAGGTCCATCAAAACCACATCGGGCCGGTACTCCTGCGCTAGCCGGATGCCTTCTTCCCCGCTGCTCGCTTCTCCAACCACCTCGATACCATCCTCCGTACCCAGTACGGCAGCCAGACCGATTCTCACCATCTCGTGATCATCCACAAGCAGCACCTTAATTTCCTTCTCTTCTACCTCCATAACTGAACTCCCCTCCAATCTCTTCATTGACTAATGGTACTGTAATATCGATTCGGGTTCCCTTGCCCGGGGCCGTAATCAGTTGAATGGAGCCGCCGATTTCATAAATTCTCTCCTGCATCGTAGATAAGCCATAGGAGGCTTGCTTCTTATCGTCAAGCTCGAACCCGATTCCGTTGTCCCGCAATGTCACCTTGACGACATCACCCCGGCGATGAATGCGAATTTCCATCTTATCCGCCTTGGCATGACGAAGCGTGTTGGACATGGCTTCCTGAATAATGCGGAACAAGTGGTTCTCAATCCCCTTGCCCAGGCTCAGATCCTCATCGATGTCCAGCGCCAGGTCCATCGGCACCTTGGTCTTGAGTTCGCGCACCAGGTCGTGCAGCCCTTGAGACAGCTCCTTGCCCTCCAGGTAGACCGGCCGCAAATGCAGCAACAGAGCACGCATTTCGGATTGGGCTACAGAGGCCATCTCTTCTATCAGTTCTACCTGGCGTTGGGCCTTGTCAAAATCCTTATCCAACGTCCGTCCGACCGCCGTTGCCGTCATCGAGATGGCAAATAGCTGCTGCGATACTGCATCATGCAATTCCCGGGCCAACCTCTGCCGTTCTTCTATGATAGCCGAGACGCGAGCTTGCTCCGCCAACTGGGCATTGTGCGTAGAGAGCCGCTGCAAGGAGGATACCTGCTCCTCCCAGCGCTTGCCGATACGCTCCAGTTGTTCGGCTAGCCGTCCGAGTTCATCTTCCCCAAGCTTCGGCACCGCTCCGGTCTGATTGCCCTTCTCCCATTGCAAGAGGGCATCTCGCAAGCCGTCAATCTGCCGCTTGGGCCTGTAGCCCTGAATCAATCCATACGCCGTGCCGATAATCACCAGCAAGGACAAGAGCGTAATTCCAGCCCCGATCCCGATTCTCCATGAAGGCTGAGGGCGGAAATAACCATATGTATACAGCACGTAGCAAGTGGCTGCCATAATCACAACTGACAGGAGAATACCTCCTCGCATGCTGCGGGATATCATATTGCTTGTTTTTTTTAATTTCATGCGGGACGCTCCTCCTGTCTTTATGTTAAACGTATATCCACATCGCCTACAAGATAGGAAACGATAATTTTCACCTTTTGGTCACGCAGCTCATAGTTGGGCGATTTCCAATATAGCCGGTTCATCATGCCTGTATCCTTCTTCTGACCGAAGTCGATCTGCCCGAACAAGACGAAGGCCTCAATCTCTACCCCGTAATCCTCAGGAATAACCAGATCTATATCCCCAACGATGCCCTGGAACATCAACACGTTATGCTGGCCCTCCACCATCGCCAGAGACAGGTCGATATCCAGCTCACCGATAATATGCCACATGCTTGTATTTCTTAGCGTCCACGGGTCACGATCCCAATGGATGCTGGACGTGATATTTTGCTTCTGCAAGTAATTGCCTTCCGGCTGGGTCTTGCGAATTTTGGCATAATAAAATCCTAAAGAAATCATCAATATGGCTACCACCAGCATGAAATGTTCTAACAGAATCATACCACTGCCAATGCCAAGGAAGATATATCCTCGTTTGACCGATTCGCCCGATCGTATTTTGTGGATGCCGCAAGCGATAAATGTGAGGGCGACGATGGTAAAGAAGCTTAACCAATTCCCGAAAATCAACAGTACGCCAAGTCCAATCAGCCCGATGGCCAGGAACCTTTTCCGATTATCCATGCCGCACCTCCTTCCAGGCTCAAAAGTGGGAAAAGCCATACCGGCAGGGACTGAACCCTTCCGTATGGCTTCGCCAGTATTTAGAATACCACAATGCCCTGTGGACGTGTAGTTATTCCTTGTCTTCCTTTTGCGAAGAGGAAGGAGCCAATTTAGATTTAAGCGCTTCAAGCTGCGCATCTACCTTCAATTGCTTCTCAGCCTCTGCCGGACTGATGTAAGTCGAAGACGATTTGTCGCGGTAAACGATGCCCGATACTTCGGCCTCTGCTTCCAGTTGCATAATCTTCTCTTCCATACGATGGAAGCCCAGCGAGGCATTGCCGCTCTCAATCGTATGCAGACTGCTGATTTGGGACATTTGCTTTCTGGCCTTGGCCATTTGAGCACGGCTTACCAGTTCGTTGCGCTTATTGCGCAGCTTGTAGAACTCATCCTTCATCTCATGCAATTGTTGCTTAAGCTCAGCAGCTTGTGCTTCGGCACCTGCATGAAGCTCGGCAAATTCAGTTTGCTTTTGGTCGTAATGAATTTTCTCCTCCAGCATTTTGCGGGCAACCTCTTCTTGACCATTGCGGAGGGCCACTTCTGCTTGTGCTTCCCGTTGTCCGGAGATACGTGCAGCTTCATCCAGACGTTGCTTCATCCGGCGTTCGTTAGCCATTTGCTTGGCTACTGTAACCTCGGCGTCGCGGATTTCAGCCTCCATATCGCGCAAATATTGATTCAGCATCACAATTGGGTCTTCTACCTTATCCAGCAAATCATTAACCGACGCCTTTGTAATGTCCTTTATTCTTTGGAATACTCCCATAGTTTACACTTCTCCCTTCTCGTAGTCGGAAACCTTCTTACGCAGCTCTTCCAGTTCTTTCTTCATGGCTTTCTTCTCGATATCTTCCATCATAGAATCCAGATTGGACGCTTCTCCCGTACCGAAGCCCGTTTTCGGGCCACCGGGGCTATATTGCGGAGGCGGCGTTCCAAAAGAATTCCCTGCGTTATTCCCGTAAGGCGGCTGGCCGCTAAACCGGGCATCACGGACATCATTGTAATTTCTATTCTGCGGATCGTAATTCTGGTAACCGCCCCCCGTCCATCCTCCCGAATAAGGATCATAGGGATTCGGCTCCTTTGAAACGACCAATACGGCGATAAAGTAGATAAATAGTGTAGTCCCGCCGGTGAAGAAAAAGCTAATGACCAAAAGCAGCCGCAAAATGCCCGAGTTAACGCCGAAGTATTCGCCCAGTCCGCCCATTAATCCGCTGATCCAGCGGTCTCGTCTGGAACGGTACAGTCTCTTTCCCATCCGGCTCACTCTCCTTTTTTGCTATCCAGCTTTTGCTTCAAGCGGGAAAGCTCTTGCTCCAGCGAGGATTGGATGACTGAGCCTGCCTGGTTCATAAAGTCCTGGCCTGCTCTACGCAATTCGCGCAAGCTTCGGGCTTCCCATTCCATATCGGAGACCCGATCCTCCAGACGGTTGAACATTTTCGGCACATCCTGCATGCCGGCACCGTTCATCCGCTGGTTCATGCGTTGCTGCAGACGAAGCGTCTCCATTCTCGCGTAATAATATTGACGTTTGCTATAAACCGTCTGATATTCGGTCTTAAGCTCATTTAATTGGGCTTCCAGTTCTTGCAGTGCTTCAAGGCTTTGGGTGTAAAGTTCAGAATACTGCTCGATCTTCTCCTCGTATAGCATCTTCTCCTGCAAGGCCAGCTTAGCCAGGTGCTCCTCTTCTGCCTTCAGGGCCAACAGGGCTTGCTCTTCGCGCTTATCGCACATCGCTCTGGCATGATCGACCTGCTGCTTCATTTGCTTGGCATGCCCGGCATACTGATGATGGAGCTTCTCCGCCTCGGTGATTTCCTGGCGCGTCTCGATCAGAAACTGATCAATCAAGCGCACCGGATCCTGGGACTGTTCCAACTTCTCATTCAATGTTGCTACTGTTATGTCTCGTACCCGACGAAATACACTCATGACAACCTTCCCTTCTAACCTTTCGGTCCTCATTCAAGTTAACCAAATCTATACCTCATTTAGTAACCCCGTCTTCCCCGCAGGGTATAAACACCATATACAATTAATCCGATACCCAGCAGCGGACCAATTAGCCAAGCCAGTTTGGACATCAGCATGATCGCCCCCAGAATCAAGACAAGCCAGCCGAAGAAGGCGTTGCCCCGGCGAATCCCGTAATAGCCGAGACCGATCATCGTGACCGCGATCAATAGTCCGAACAGGCTCCCAAGAAAGGGGGTCAGTTTGCCCAGCAAGATCAAAACACCCAGGGCAATAAGTACAAAAGCGAATACATTGGGTCGATTGGTTTTCATCGATTTATCACCGCCTCTCATTGAATCAACCTTATGTCTTTATTTTAGGTAAGATACGGAGTTTTCAAAACGGACCGGGGACGGTTTTTCAACCTAGACCTAAGTCGAGGTACCCCTCAGCCCTGTGGTTCGTCACAGCTTAATCCCCAAATTATCTCTCACATATCATGCATATATAATATGTAGTATCTCATGTGCAATTTTTTGTGAAAAACCAGGGGGTGTGCTATCCTTAAGGCAGGTAGCTACACTTCGAGGGGGATAACGATGCGAGTTGCTTATCAATCCGGCAAGCTGGCGGCAATGGTAGCATTAACGTTGTTTATGGCCTTGTTCCTGTCTGCCTTCTCTCCGCTTCCTGCATCTGCCGGAACACCGGAGAGAGAAGCTTACGAAGCAGGCGAATCTGTCCCTCACCAAGTTCCGCTACGATTGAATTCCGCTACATCTCAAGGCAAAGGCAAGCTATCGCTTGAAAAAATGTTCTATCCTTTCGAGGCAGGGCCCGTACTGGTCTCCCTGGTGCTTGTTGCTTCCTGGATACGTTTTTGGCCTTTTTTTTGCTTGATCTTAAAACGGCTATTGCTCTTACCGATTAAATTTATGAGTATGTTCCTGGCTTCAATGAAGGCTTTACCTTGAATGAACGCAAAACATAAGGAACCAATATACTGGAGGACTGAAGACAATGAATCTCAAAGAAACAGATTTGCCGGGAATCGGCAAAAAATTCGTAGTGGGTACCCGGAGCGGGGAGAACCTGACCATTATTATCTATAATGATGGCCGGCGTGAGCTGTGCCATTCCGAGCAAGACAACCCTGACGAAAATCTGTCCATGGTCACTTTGAACGAAGATGAAGCCAAATATGTATCGGCGATTATCGGCGGTGCTACCTATAAACCAACCGCACTAGAGAACATTGAAGTTGCTTTGGGAGATCTGATTATTGAATGGTACAAACTTGAACCGAAATTTAAAGCGATCGGAAAAACGATTGGTGAATTGCAAATTCGCCAGCGTTCCAGAGCTACCATCATCGCCGTGATCGAGAAAAGTCATACCAAGCATATTAATCCTGGGCCAGACTTGATGTTGACGGCTGACGCTACAGTAGTCGTGTTAGGCGAACGCCTGCATCAGCTGCAGGTCAGACAAATATTATTGAATGGGGACTGAACGGAATTAATCCCTGCACCCAGTCCCTGGCTTTTATTCAACCTTTCGGTGCTGAATACCTGACTTTTTGAACTCGCACTAAAAGGAGGGTCTTTTTTTGAAGCACTCTTTTCGAAGCCATACCCGGGTAGATTGGGCTCGAAGTCCTGTGTTGTTGCTTCCCTTGCTTACTCGCAGCTTGGGCGTGATTGCTGGAGCCTTGCTTGCCTCGGTGGGAGTGGAATTGTTCTTAATGCCTCATGGCATTATCGTAGGGGGCATGACGGGCTTATCGGCGCTGCTTGCCCTGAAGACTGAAATGCGACTAGGATTGTTCCTGTTCCTGTTGAACCTGCCGATTTTACTGCTCGGACGCAAAAATATCCATCTATCCTTCGGCATCTTTACGGTTCTCGGGATACTGGTATTTTCCCTGGGTACCCTTGTACTGCATCCTTATCCAGCGTTGACCAGCGACCCGCTGCCAGCCGCTATGCTGGGCGGAGCATCCCTTGGCCTGGGCCTGGGCCTGGCACTTAGATTTGGAGGAGCGCTGGACATTGCCGGCAAAGCCGTAGAGACTCTGCATTATAAGCGATTGTCGCCAGAAAAGCTGCTCTTGATTTTAAATTGCGGCATCTTGATAGCAGCAGGCTTTCATTTTGGCTTCACGCAAGCGGCTTACTCGGTTATCGCCTATATTCTCGCCTTTGAAGCGATCAAGTTCCCGATACGACGTACTCGCTTTGGTCAAGTTGTCCGCATCAAAAGTAGACATTGTCCGGCAATTCAGGAGCAATTGCAGCGAAGCCTGAATATGAACGTCACTTACAAGCAAAAACCGGAAGAACATGCCGATGCTTATGGCATCCTGGAATGTGACTGCCACTTTCTAGAACGGGCGCGTTTGAAATCCATCGTCCGGCTTTGCGACCATGAGAGTGAAATTACATTTTCATAAATCCGAGATTGACCGGAACATGGATTACGTTAAAAGCGTGGTGAACAAATTGCCAGAGCCACTTGGGCTCTTCCTTGTTCACCACGCTTTTTGAGTTCCGCCTTGCTCATCCGTGTTGTATATGGTACTGTGGGGACAGCATGCTAATAGTAATCATTTCGTTTAAGTTGGAGGCGAACGATCCATGGCACGACTCACCCCTGCTGCAGAAGAATGCGATACAACTTGCTCCGGCACATCCACATCAATGGATTTGGAAGCCATCAAGATGGAGATGCTTGATGACCAGTCCGCCATTCAGTTTGCTGATTGGTTCAAAGCCTTCAGTGATCCTACCCGGGTCAAGATCATCGGCGCTTTGCTCCAAAGAGAGCTATGTGTGCACGATCTGACGGTGCTTCTGGAGATGGGGCAGTCCGCGATCTCCCATCAGCTAAGGTACTTGCGCAACCTAAGAATTGTAAAGCGGCGCAAGGTAGGCAAGACCGTATATTACTCGCTGGACGATACGCATATTGAGCAAATTTTCCTGCAAACGCTCCAGCATACCAAACACGGGTAACCTCACACCAGGTCTGTCTTGGTACGCAGTACACGCATAGCGTTCAAGACAGCCAGCAACGTCACGCCTACATCGGAGAATACGGCTTCCCACATGTTCGCAATGCCGAACGCTCCAAGCAACAGGAAGACTGCTTTGACGAGCAGGGCAAAGATAATATTTTGCCATACGATTTGCCGTGTTCGCTTGGCGATGTGGATAGCCGAGGATAACTTCGACGGCTCATCGGTCATAATGACGATATCGGCTGCTTCAATCGCAGCATCTGATCCAAGCCCGCCCATCGCTACGCCCACATCGGCTCGGGCCAGCACCGGGGTATCATTGATGCCGTCACCCACAAATATGATCTTCTCTTTGCTGCCTTTCTCCCGATCCAGCTTCTCCAGCTCTTCAACCTTATGCTGCGGCAGCAGCTCCGAACGAACCTCATCAACACCAAGTTGTTCGCCGACTGAATCTGCTACAGCTTTAATATCTCCGGTTAGCATAACGACCTTCTTGACGCCAAGGTTCTTCAGTGAACGAATAGCTCGTGCCGAGTCATCCTTCACTTCGTCAGCGATGACCAGGTAACCGGCATACTGCTTATCTATAGCAAGATGAACGATACTCCCATGCTCAGAAGGTGCAGTATACTCAATACCATCTCGTTTCATTAGCTTGGCATTGCCCGCCAGCACTTCTCTACCTTCAAACAGAACTTGAATTCCGTGACCGGATATTTCGTTATATTCAGTGATTTGGGCTTCGTCCAATTCCTGTCCGTAGGCCTCACGAATGGATTGAGCAATCGGATGGCTGGAGTGCATTTCGGCAAATGCTGCCTGACGCAACAACTCCTGCTTTGTCCAGGTGCTGGCTGCCGGATGAATGCCAACAACTTTAAATGCTCCTTTGGTCAAGGTTCCTGTTTTATCAAAAACCACATACTTTACATCATTTAACGCTTCCAGATAGTTGCTGCCCTTAACCAAAACGCCGTTCTTCGAGGATGCCCCTATACCGCCAAAGAAACCGAGTGGAATGGACACGACCAACGCACAAGGGCAGGAAATAACCAGGAAGACCAAAGCCCGGGAGACCCATTCCGAGAAGGTTGCTCCACTGATAAGCAGCGGGGGAATGACCGCCAGCAGCGCAGCTACAATCACAACCAATGGCGTGTAGTATCGAGCGAACTTGGTAATGAAATTCTCCGTGGGCGCCTTCTTGCTGCTCGCATTCTCCACCAGGTCCAGGATTTTGGCCACGGTGGATTCTTCAAATACCTTGGCAACCTCCAGAGTCAATACGCCATTTTTATTAATGAAGCCACTAAGAACATTGTCGCCAACTGCTACCTCACGCGGCACCGATTCACCGGTTAGCGCAGAAGTATCCATGGCCGAGCTTCCCTCAATAACCTTCCCGTCGAGAGGAACTTTCTCGCCAGGGCGTACCAGAATCAAATCTCCGATCTGAACATCCTCCGGGCGAACCCGCTTGTATTCGGAACCGGATTTCAGGTTGGCAAAATCGGGCCGGATATCCATCAGTGCGCTAATCGATTTGCGCGACCGGTTGACGGCAATGCTCTGGAACAGCTCACCTACTTGATAGAAGAGCATAACGGCGACACCCTCAGGATACTCCCCGATGATGAAGGCTCCAATTGTAGCTATAGACATCAGGAAGTATTCATCAAACACCTGGCCACGTACAATGTTCTTCATGGCCTTGTAGACGATGTCGCCACCGATCACGAGATAAGCAACCACATACAACATCAACTGAAGCTCCGCCTCCAGCGGCAAGAACATGGCGGTTGCGCCAATGACAAGGGCAGCAACCAGGCGGCCAATCATCTTGCGGACTCCCTGTGCGCCATGGTCATGCGTATGTCCATGCCCATCATCTCCGGCTTCATCACCGTGACTGTGATCATGACCATGAGCATCGCCATGGTTGTGATCATGATGATCATGACGCGCTACACTTGCCGAGCCTCCACTGCCGGCATGCTCCAGCACGGTCACATCCGGCTCTAGCTTGCGAATATGCTGTTTGGCTTTCTTCACAATGTCTGCAGAATCATCGCTTGCCATCTCCATCGTCAACGTCTTATTAACGAAGTTGACCGAACAAGACGATACTCCTTCAATCTTGCCAACGCCGTTCTCAATCTTCAATGCGCAGTTAGCGCAGTCCAAACCTTCTAATATAAATTTACGTTTAACAGTGCTTGCTGTTGCTTCCATCACTTGCTCACTCCCTTTGGGGACTATATATGATCACTTGTTCATATATAGTATATTCCCATGAGCTTTCCTGTGTCAATCCTGAAGAAAATAAAAATTTCCAATAGCAAAGGTTGCCCGTATTCCGGCCGGATTATTCCCGGAAGCCGTGATACGGGCAACCTGATTCATCATGGTTAACTGATTGATCAGGTCGTCAGCCCAACGGGATAGGAGAACCTCAAACAGCAGCTTCTGATGACAAGGATACGAGATGAACGAGAACAGGAAAGGGTCTTATTTTTTGGAAGATCCATAATCTGTAATAGTGAACTTCACATCAAAGGTAACAGGAGTCTGGCTAAATACCTCATCCCAGCGGTCCTTGACCTTCTTCCAATATTGGGGATGATCCAAGCTGAGTTGCTTCCCAAATCCCGACACGTCCACTTTATATTTTGTCTGCAGCTTCTCCAGCAGATGTTCAAGCATTTGGAGCAAGGTTTTTTCAAATATCTTTTCCGCCCGGTTCAGGAACTCCGACTGGGACGGGTCCTCGTCCACATCCCAATTCTCCATGATTCGTCCTTCGGACTCAATATGAACGTGGAACGAAAGCCGATCCCCCTCCACCCGAGGAATAATCTTGCTCTTTAATCTCTTTAACTCATAGGTCATCGGTTCATCATGCCAGTTATAGCTCTTGATGACTGCTCCCTCGATATCCCCCGTGATCCAGGAGACGCTCTGTACATCCATCTGATCCAGCGGGCCTACATATCTGCCGGTATCTCCCTTGATGATTCCCGCGCCGGAGAATTCCGTCTCTCCATCGCTTGACGCCACCTCCTGGAGCATAAAGCTCTGCTTGGAGCCAATCAAGCTGTTCAACCGGGTCAAGTTGACCCCTCGCATGATTTCTCCCGTGCGAAAGTGTCCTCGTGGCATCGCCTGCAGCTTGAACGCAGGAATCTCCTCTGAATTCCCAGCCTTCAACGTATCCCGCGCCAGACCACGACTTAATAATACGATGCAGCTTGGGCGAATATCATTGTCCCGAAGGACAAAGTCCATCAGCTTGTCGATGTTCTGCTCGCGGATCAGATCCGTAGAAATGATAATCACCTTGAGATGATGACCAATGACAGCCCGTTCGCGTCGCAACGAATACTGCCGCATCAACTGGATCAAGGAGTCACCGGTTTCCGATTCATTCAGAAATCCGTCTCCTTTCCCCTGCCCCTTCTCCTGTTTATTGTTGCTGCCTGTTTTGACCGGAACAATCTGCACAGTCGCAGTGAATAGATTGCGTTTGGGATAACCTTCCCCTTGCTTGTCCAGCTTCTCCTCGGTAGCAGTAGGCTTACCATCATCCAAAGCCAGCCCGACATACATGCTCATATCTTCTATTTCCTTGCTGCTCCAGCAGCCCGTTTGAGTAGCCATAATTCCGACGACAAGCAATAAAGTCAGCATCCGGTATTTACGCATGTTTCCTGAGTCCTTTCTTCCGAATAAGGTAAATGAGGGACAGGGGCACCGTGACAAGAGCGAACAAAATAATGCTCATATACCCGATCGTTTGGCCCAATGCAAACAAATCATTCATCGTTTTCGGAATAAGAGCGGCTATGAACAAAATCGGCATCAGCGCAAACAAAACCAGCGGGAATTTGATGCCGAAGGTTTTCGATAAGCCTAACGAGGTGACGAAGAACTGACTGCAAAAATTACAAAACATCTGCATCATCCAAATGACCAGGAACGGAAATTCAAATCGTTCAAAGAACAATCCGGTGATTTCGAAGCTGCGTAATAAGTCCAGTGTTGGCCAGGTGCTCCGAAGCACAGCGGTAACGGACAGCCCTCCAACCACAATCATCGTTGCGAATACATACAAAATGACAGGGATGCCCGCCCCGAGCAGCATCGCCTTGACCGCCTTCTGCGGATGCTGCATATGACCCACCAGAACCATGACAATTTCAAAGCCGGTAAAGATCAGGAGAGACGACTTCAAGCCTTCCAGCACGGGCGGCAGACCTTCGCCAAGGAATGGACGCAAATTATCAAGCTCGAACAATCTCATGCTCAAGAGAAAGCTTAGCAGCAAGATCAAAATGCTTACAGGGAAAATGATCTGAAATAGCCGGGCAATACAGTTGATTCCCCCCGAAGCCAAATAAGCAGCCGTCCAGATAAATGGAATGATAACAGCCCAAATGGGCGTCTTTTCAAGCAGGTAGAAGACGTTGACCTCCGCCAAAATACGAATCTCAAAGCCAGCGATAATCATAAAATAGATGACCATGAGCATGGACACCACGCTGCCAGGAATTTTACCCACGATATTTCGAGCATATTCAAAGATGGTCTTGCCGGGGAATTGCTGGCTCAACTTGGTCATTAACCATACCACCAGCAATGCGACAATACCACCTAGCAGCACGGACAACCAGGCATCCGGGGTCTTCACCTTCTCCGTGATATCCCGTGGCATGGTCAGGATGCCCGCTCCCAATATGCTGTCAGTCAAAAGCACCACTGCTTGTGATGTTGTAATTTTATCATCGGAACGTGTGAACACTTGGGACCTCCTGATGTGCGTCTTTAGACTTTACGGCGTTTGCGTTCCGTTTTCATCATTTCCGGCCGCAGCTTCATCAAAGTGAGCGGTGCGCGGACGAACAAATCCTTCCAATCATGCAGACGGATAGGCGATATAGGTGTGACATAAGGGACACCAAAGCTCTTCAGCTTGGTAAGATGGCTGCAAATCAGCAGGAAAAACAAAATCGTCCCCAATATTCCTAGCACAGCGGCAAAAAACATCCCGACAAAACGGAGCATACGCAAAGTTATTCCGGCGCTGTACATCGGAATTGAGAAGGAAGCAATGGCCGTAACCGAAACGACAATGACCAGAAACGGGCTGACAATCCCGGCCTGCACAGCCGCCTCTCCGATAATCAGTCCTCCAACGATCCCCATCGCAGAGCCAATCGGCTTGGGCAAGCGCACCCCTGCTTCCCGCAAAATTTCAATCGATACCTCCAGCACCAGAATTTCAATTAGCGAAGGGAAAGGAACCCGTTCGCGCGTCTCAATAATGGTGATGGCCAGCTCCGTAGGAATTAAGCCGGGATGAAAGGAGATAAAGGAAATGTACAATGAGGGAATCATCAATGACATAAAGGCGGCAAAAAAACGCAGCATGCGCAAAAGAGAGCCAGCCAGCCACCGTTCATAATAATCCTCCGGAGACTGCAGCAGCATGCTGAAGGTTACGGGAACGATGAGGGCAAAGGGCGTTCCGTCCAGTAACAAGGCGATTCTCCCACCCATCAGCGCATTGATGACCCGATCCGGACGTTCGGTATTTTGTACCTGCTGGAAGGGGCTTAAAATATCATCTTCAATAAGCTGCTCCACATAACCGGATTCGGCGATAAAATCCAGATTGATCTTGGAGACTCGCTTCTCTACTTCCTGCAGCAGATCCTGATTGACAATCGTCTTCATGTAGACTACGGCAAGATCCCGTTTTAACGTATTGCCTACTGTGTATTTCTTAATTTCCATCAGCTCTGTCAGACCTTGACGCCGCAGCATCAAGGTATTCTCGCTGAGCGCTTCTGTAAACCCCACTCTCGGCCCGCGCAGCAACGCTTCCGAGGTCGGCTCCGTAATGGACCTTGTCTTCCCCCGCGGCTTACCAACCAAGAGAGCGGAGCACGTACCTTCGATCAGCAAGGCGGTATATCCATTCAGAATCATTTCATGCAGGCGATGTGTCTCCTGCACTTCCTCTATTTCCACAACTGGCAAAATATGCTGCTTCAAATAGGCTGCCAGCTTGTCTGCGGCGGGAACCGAAGGCTCCATCTCTTTCATAAAGTCTTCCTTGCCCATAAGTACCTGCATGACCTGGGTATCGATCAGTTGGTTCTCCTGCATGCCATCAATATAGAGAAGAGCTGCCCTTATATTGAACGCTGCCATTTTATATTCCCGAAAATGCAAGTCATCGTTGCTGCCTATGGCTTGCTTGATTGAATCCAAATCCGCATCATAGTCCCCCGTCAGTGGAGAAGCAGATTCCTCCGGGACTGCCGGCAGCTTACCGGAAGCTCCTCTGCCATTCGTCACTACCGAGCGGAACCAGCGATGTACGAAATAGAGGAGGACAGGTATAAGCAGCGTAACTCCGGCCTGCACAAAAACCGGCCAATCCGGGATATAAGAAGCCATGTTTGACCACCACACATGAATCATTCCCCTACGTGAATTGTTTCCCCTAATCTCCCCCGAAGTACGCCATTCTATGAGCATCACTTCATCTTGTTTCATAGCTCATGCAAAAATACAGGGAACAGAAGCAGACAAGCCGCTTCTGTTCCCTGTATTAATGTTGAACTTGCTTTCACCTCTATTAACGTCCCTGAATTGCGGACTAAAGGTTCTTTCAATTGACTGCTTTATTGCTGATGCCGCAGCTCGATGCGCATCGTCCAACGGTCGGACGAAGAATCTGCCTGTGTCCGCACAAGCTTCCATTGGCGATGAATTAATTGCTCCAATTCCTCTGCTTCTGGCTGGGACAAGTCCACCCCGTCCAAGGCTAATGCATCCTCTACCTGGACATAGTCGGTGCCCTCAGCTTTGCCAAACCGGAAGCCCAGCAGACGCTTCAGACCACCGATATGCAGAAATTTAAAGCTATAGCCCTCGCGAATAGCCCGCTCCCAATCCTCCCCAAGCTCATTCGCTGTGTTCAGCCGCTCGGTAAAGTCCATCTTCGGATCATGAACCCGGTCGAGAATCGGAGTGAAATCCCCGGACTTTAGACAGGCAATCACTTCCTCATCACTAGCCCCGCCGCTTCGGCAGTTCTCGATCAACATCCCTACTGGAATTGATAGTAACACCCGACTCACCGGGCCACCTCCTTTGGCAAATAGCGCATAAACCAGTCATTCACCCGGCGCAGCACATCTGTCCGATAGCTTGGCTTCCCGGTCTTAAGCAGCATATGGTTGGCTCCCGGGTAACGGACCAATGCCGTCTCCCGGCCCAGACGCTTGAGAGCCACATAAAGCTGGTCGGCTTGCTCTACAGGGCAACGCATATCTTGCTCCCCATGAATGATAAGCAGCGGGGTATGAATTTGCTGGACATGAGCCAGCGGAGATAAGCGCCATAGCAGCTCCGGATCATCCCAGGGATTGCCGCCAACAATGCCCTCTGTGTAGGAAATTCCGATATCGCTCATGCCGTAGAAGGACATCCAGTTGGTGATGCTGCGCTGGGTCACCGCAGCTTGAAAACGGTCAGAATGAGCAACGATCCAGTTGGTCATCAGCCCGCCGTAGCTGCCGCCAGTGACGCCAAGCCGCGTACCATCAACAAAGTCGAATCGGATCAGCGCCTCGTCAAGTCCTGCCATCAAGTCTTCATAATCACACCCGGTAAAATCCCGCCGAACAGCCCGGGCGAAATCTTGTCCATAACCGAAGCTGCCACGCGGGTTCAGGAACAGAATGGCATAACCTTGAGCCGCCAAGCACTGCAATTCATGACTATACGTGCCCGAGTACATCGCATGCGGCCCACCATGAATCTCCAGTATGAGCGGGGCCTTTTCTCCCGCCGTCAGCCCTGCAGGGCGCATAATCCAGGCCTGGACTTGCACATCGGCCGCCGTTTCAAACCAGAACGATTCCGGCTGGCTTATAATGAGTTGTTGCATCAGCTCATCGTTCTTATCTGTCAGGCGCAGCTCCTGGCCCGACTCCAGCTCCACCCGGAACAGCTCCCCAGGGGCATTCACCATAGCGGTTGCTGTCACCATAAAGGCGCCATCCGGTGCAAGAGTGAACTGATACGTATCCCGTTCTCCGCCAATCAGCTCCTCATAGCTCCCATCGGGACGGAAGCAATAGACCGCCGCACTGCCATGCCGCGTGCCGATTGCATACAGTCCACCGTTTGGCCCGTATAGCGGAGCAGGGGAAGGGCCCGCCGCCTTCATGTCGCTGAGCACAAAGTTGCCGATTTGCACATCTATTTCCTCCATGAACGGCTCCGGCTTCCCGCCGCTGGAAGGCACCGTGTAGAGCCGATTTTGCGTTCCACTCCCGTAAGCACGGTCATTGGCTATCATGGCGAACTCACTTCCGTCCGGCGAATACCCGAATTGACTAATCGCCAGCGTGAAATCCGTCACTCTGCGGCTCTGCTTGTCCTCAAGTGCCGCAACAAAGATATCGTTGAAAGCGATCAGGTCAGGATCGGCTTGCTCATCCTCCACCTGCTTGGCCAGATAAGCCACAGAGCGACCATCCGGCGACCAGCGAGGCTGGGCAACATCAAAGGCTCCCGAGGTAAGCTGGACCACTTCGCCCCCACGGAGGTCAAGTACAAACAAGTGAGTATGCAGCCCGTTCCACAAGCCACTTCCTTCAGCCTTCGGCACGGTGCGGGTATAAAGCTTGCCGATCTGCGACTCCCGCTTGCGGTCCTCTTCCAGTGTCAGCGATTCCCGTTCCGGGTCCGGGCTTAGGGCAGATAAATAAGCAAGCCGGTTGCCGTCAGGTGACCAGGCAAACGCGCTTACGCCACGCCTCACGGCCGTCAGCGGGCGACATTCCCCATCATTCATGGAGAGCACCCACACCTGCCGACTACCTTCGTGCATACGCAAGAAAGCTAGCTGTGAGCCATCAGGTGACCAGGCCGGGGCCATATCCTTGCCGCCATCCGTCAGCGGGCGATCCTGGCTGCCATCCAAAGCTACAGCCCGAATTTGCGTAACATATTCATTTTTCGTAGCATCTATCGTTTTCAATACGTAAGCGACCGTTCCGTTTCTGCTCACCACCGGGTCGCTAACCCAGCGGTATGCATAGAGATCATCCGGCATCACCAGTCTTCCAAGCTTCAAGCCAATCCCTCCTCGTATCAGTTCACTGACAACCCGTTATTTCCCGGGAATGTCCCAGACATCACCTAGAAATTGCACGATTCGTTCCACCGCACGGTCCACCAGAATTTGGCCCTTCTCAGCCGAGGCCTGATTCGAGTGACCTACCGTGCCCCATTCGCTATTGTCTGACAGCTTGCCGTACTTCATGATTTCAGGGAAGGCATCCTGCTTCTTGCGCTCGACAGACAGGGTCTTCTCCAAGTTCACAAGCTCCGGATGTAACGCCAGCATAACCGATGTCCCGGCTTCACCAGCATGGGAATGGGCCAGCGGTCCGGACTCCAGCACATTCTGATCAACGCGCTGCATAAACCGCCATACATCGATCTGTGCCTTGCGAATGTCCGGGCGTTCCCGCAGGGAATAGGCAATTTGGCTGATCATCGGTACATTGCCCGCATGGCCGTTGATAAACAGGAAATCCTTGAAGCCCCATTTCAGCAAGCTGTTCACTACATCATTTAAATAGGCTTTGAAATGCTCAGGACGTATAGTGACCGTACCCGGGAATTCATCCAGCATCGAGGAATCTCCTACCTCAAGCGTAGGTCCAATCAGAGCATCAACCCGCCGGGCAACACGCTCAGCCAACCCTGCAGCCACCAGTGTGTCTGAACCGAGCGGCAAATGGGGACCGTATACCTCAAAGGCTCCCACTGGCAAGATTACCAAATCTGTCTTGGCCTTACGTTCCCGGAACTCTGTCCAGCTCATTTCCTTCATCAAGGAACTGTTCTTCATGCTTCCAGGCCTCCTTTATCGGTATCTAAGGGAAAATGACATGCTGCCAAATGTCCGTCTCCATGGTCTACAAGCTCAGGAATATGCTGCCGGCATGTCTCTTGCGCGTAGGGACAACGCGTATGAAACGCGCAGCCCTGCGGCGGATTCGCCGGGCTTGGCATCTCTCCGGACAGCGGCTTCCGCTTCTTGCGCAGCCGGGGATCAGGAACCGGAACCGCGGCAAGCAATGCCTCGGTATAAGGATGCAGAGGTCTGGCAAACAGTTCATCCCGCTTGGCCATCTCCACAATTTTACCCAGATACATGACAGCAATCCGGTCGCTGATATGCTTGACCGTCGGCAAGCCGTGGGCGATAAATATATAAGTCAAATGAAACTGCTCCTGTAAATCTTTAAGCAAATTAAGGATTTGCGCCTGAATTGACACATCCAGCGCAGATACTGGCTCATCGCACACGATCAGCTTCGGTCTCAAGGCAAGTGCCCGGGCAATCCCGATCCGCTGGCGCTGCCCACCGCTGAACTCATGAGGGTGCCGATCGATATGATGCTCACCCAGCCCCACCGTTTCCAGCAACCGCAGCACCTCGTTGCGCAGCTCCTTGCCTGAAGCCAAGCCGTGTACGATCAACGGCTCTGCTACGATATCAAAGACCTTCATTCGCGGATTAAGCGAAGAGTACGGGTCCTGGAAAATAAATTGCACATCCCGTCTGATCTCCCTGAGCGCTTCTCCACTCATGTCAGTCAACGGCTTGCCGTCAAACACAACCTCACCCGCTGTTGGTTCGAGCAACCGGGTGATCAATTGTCCGGTCGTCGACTTGCCGCAGCCGGATTCACCAACAAGTCCCAGCGTCTCCCCGGGGTATACGTTAAACGTTAGGCCATCCACAGCACGAACAGCACCACCGCTCCGGTTCAGCCACCCTTTAGTGATTGGATAATACTTCTTGAGACCGTGCACCTCCAGCAGAGGGGCCGTCTCGCTTTGTTGTTCATTCATAGAGCAACCTCCTCGGCACGATGGCAGCTAACCCGGTGGCCAGCCCGTTTCTCTTCCAATGCAGGCTTGATCTGGCGACAGATATCTTGCGCATAGGGACAACGGGGATGGAAGGGGCAGCCGGACGGCATTTGCAACAAATTCGGCACAGAGCCCGGAATGGAGTCCAGCCGCTCCTTCTGCTCCGTCATCGTAGGTAAAGAGCCCATCAAGCCGATGGTATAGGGATGTCCGGGACGCTCAAACAGCTCATATACGGTTGCTTCCTCCACGATTTCGCCAGCATACATCACAACGACCCGGTCAGCCATTTCTGCCACGACACCCAGGTCATGTGTAATCAGGATCACACCGGTGTTTTCCTTCTTGGCCAGTTCATCGATCAGCTCCAGAATTTGCGCCTGAATCGTCACGTCCAAAGCAGTCGTCGGTTCATCGGCAATCAGCAGCTTCGGCTTGCAGGCTAGTGCAATGGCAATCATCACCCGCTGACGCATCCCGCCGGATAACTGATGGGGGAATTGTGCAGCTACCTTGGCCGCGGCCGGAATTCCAACCTTCTCCAGCATTTCAATGCTTTGAGCCTTGGCCGCTGGCTTGCTCAAGCCGCGGTGTCTGCGCAGCACTTCGGCAATTTGATAGCCGATGGTAAATACGGGGTTCAGCGATGTCATCGGCTCCTGGAAAATCATCGAAATCTCGTTCCCCCGAACATTTCGCATCTTCGGAGGAGACAGCTTCAAGAGATCCTCGCCCTTAAACAGAATGGAGCCGCCCTCAATCTTCCCGGGTGCGGCCACCAGCCGCATGATAGACAGGGAGGTGACGCTCTTGCCGCAGCCGGATTCACCAACGATCGCCAGCGTCTCGCCGGCCTGCACAGAGAAGCTGACACCATTGACCGACGGGATCGTCCCATTATCCGTATGAAAAACCGTTCTTAGCGATTTTACTTCAAGTAAACTCATGTTCGCATCGCCTCCTTCTGCTTCACACTCAGTCGTTAAGCTTTCATCCGCGGGTCCAGGACATCACGCAGCCAATCGCCCAGAAATATAACGCCCAGCACAGTTACCGTAATAGCAATACCAGGGAAGGTGGCTACCCACCAGCTCGTTGCCACATACTGGCGTCCATCGCTCAGCATCCCGCCCCAGGACACATCCGGCGGCGTAATGCCCAGGCCCAGGAAGCTCAGCGAAGCCTCCAGAATAATGGTTGTGGCCACGTTCATCCCCGATATCACAATGAAGGAGGATAACACGTTGGGCAGAATATGTCGAAAGATTACCCGGCTGTTGCGGGAGCCGACCGCCTTGGCTGCCTTGACGAAATCCCGCTCCTTAATGCTCAGCACCTCGCCGCGCACCACTCTGGCATAAGACACCCAATTCGTAAATCCAATGACGAAGATCAGTGTACCTAGCCCAGGACCCACCACAGCCAACACGACCAGCATCAGCAAAATGGTCGGGATGGCAATAAAGGCATCGGCCACACGCATAATCAAAGCGTCTACCCAACGGCCGTAATAGGCGGCCAGCAAGCCCAATACCGCACCAATCGCTCCGGATACGAGGACGGCGCCTATCCCCACAATCAGGGATACCCGTGACCCGTAGACAATCCGGCTCCAAATGTCGCGCCCCAGATTATCTGTTCCCAACAAATGCCCGCTGGCTCCCTCGTTAAGCCATGATGGAGGCTTAAGCCGATTAATCGGATCTACCTGCCCCGGGTTATGCGTAGCCAGGAGAGGGGCAAAGACGGCAATCAGCACAACAATCAGCACTAATGCCGCACCAACGGTGCCTGTTTTACTTTTCAAGAGAAGCCTGAGAACATGCCTGAAGCCGCGCTGCCGCACAGCGATAGGTTCTAGCTCGTCAGTCCCGGGCAATTGTAAATTTGATGACGAAGATGATGAAGCTGCCAATATGATCCTCCCCCTTCCTTAGCTATACTTGATGCGTGGATCGAGCAGCCGATAGACTACGTCCGTTAGCAGGTTCATCAAAATAACGAATACGGCAATTACGAATACAGCCGCCTGCACAATCGCCATATCATGGGTATTTACCGCCGATACCAGCAGTTGGCCAAGACCGGGCCAGGCGAACACCGTCTCCGTAATCAGTGTGCCGCCAATCAAGCTGGTAAATTGCAGGCTCATAATCGTTACAACGGGTATAAGCCCATTGCGCAAGGCGTGCTTGCCAACCACAACCGCCTCCACAATCCCCTTGCTGCGAGCCGTACGAATATAGTCCTGACTCAAAATCTCCAGCATGCTGGAGCGGATTAATCTCGTCATTTGCGCCGCCAGACCTACACCAAGCGTTACAGCGGGCAGAACCAGATGGCTGAAGCCGCCTCGTCCGGATACGGGAAAGATCTTGAAAATGACAGACAAGAACAAAATCAACATGATCCCCATCCAGAAGTTAGGCATGGCCTTGCCCAATACAGAGAACCCCGAGATGAACAAATCGGAGAAGGTATTGCGTTTGACTGCTGACCAAATGCCCGCAGGCACGGCAATGACGATGGCAAATACCATAGCCGCTACCGCCAATTCAAAGCTGGCAGGCAACCGCTCCAGCACAAGCGGCAATGCTGGCTGATTATAGCGAAAGGAAGTACCAAAATCGCCCTGGACCGCATTCATGATAAACAATCCGTATTGCTTGTAAAGCGGCTCGTTCAAGCCCAGTTCCTGCGTAAGCAAAGCCCTGTCCTCATCCGTCGCCGTCTCGGGAAGCATCAAGGCGACCGGGTCGCCGGTAACCCGAACAAGTATAAATACAATCAGCGAAATCAACACGAGCACAGGTATCATTTGCAATAATGATTTCGCAATAAATTTGCCCACAGCGTCGTCCTCCCCGGTGAATGGACGGGAAGCAGGCGGAGAATCAAGATTCCCGCCCGCTTCCCGCTGCCTAGTTCAATTCGTTTTTCGGTGCAATCTCATCCACAAAATACATTTCATCCCGGCGTGGCGAGAAATCCACCTTCGCCCCTACGCCATACATGCCTTCCATCTGGAACAGATATACTGCTGGACGCTCATCGGCGAAGATCTGTTGAACCTGCTGGTATTGCTTCTCGCGTTCTTCGGGATTCATGTTTTGTGCAGCGGCTTGCAGCAGTTCTTCAACCTTCGGATTGTTATAATCCGTTTCACCCTTGGCGCGCTCCGCCAAATAGCGGGTGTAGTTATTGGAAGCATCGTTCATGGAGTTGCCAATTCCGATCATAAACATCTCGCCAAAGGTCTTGGAGGTCATCTTCTCGCTGAAGGTGCTGGCCTCCAATACGTCCAGATTCACCTTGAAGCCTACCTCTGTCAGCATAGCTGCTACGACCTGAGCATATTCGCTGTATTGTGATTGAACCGACATGGAGACCTCGGGACCACCGTTAGCATACCCGGCATCTTGCAGCAATTGCTTGGCTTGCTCCGGATCATACAAGGATTGCTCGTATAGACTTGGATCGGCGCCAAAGTTGCCCGGTGTCACCGAGGTACGGGTCAGAATGCCTGCACCTCCGGCAATGCTGTCGACAATCGCCTTTTTGTCAATTGCCAGATCAATCGCCTCGCGAACCCGGGGATCAGCCGTTGGCGTACCTTCTGTATGGCGCAGAATAAGCTGGAGAACCCGCTGAATCGGGGCGGTTACCACCTTCATGCCCTCACTCTCGATGCGACCCACATCTGTGGATGGAACCGAAGCGATAATATCCACCCCACCGGTCAACAATTCAGAGACACGGGTAGAGGCTTCAGGAATGGCACGGAAGACCACCTTGTCCCATTTAGGCGCATCGCCAAAATAATTCTCATTCTTCAAGAGCTCAACCCGGTCATCGCGTTGCCAGCTTCCGAATTTGTAAGGCCCGGTACCTACAGGAGCCTTCAAAAATTCATCCATGCCCTTTTCTTCGATATATTTTGAAGGCAACATCCCCGCGCCCATCCGCGACAAACGGTTTAACAAGAGGGGGTCCGGACCATCGGTCACGATATCTACCGTATGATCATCCACAATATTCACCGCACTAATTTGCTTGTACAGCGAATTTTGCTTCAGCGTGCCATCCGTGGCTACGCGCTCCAGCGTGAATTTGACATCTGCCGCTGTAAACGGATCTCCGTTATGGAAGGTGACGTCGTCACGAAGCACAAATCTCCATGTTGTATCATCTACCTGTTCCCAGGAACTCGCAAGAACCGGCAGCTTGTTGCCATCATTATCATTTTTGAGCAGGTAATCAAACATATTCACCAGAACAGACTCACTGACCGTGGTGTTATTGTTGTGAAAATCAAAGCTTTCAATATCCGTAGCATTCGCAATGGTCAGCGTTCCGTTATTAGGACTTGTATTGTTCGCACCCGGGTCTGCCACCGGATTGTTTGCAGCACTGCCGCAACCCGAGACCACCAACATCACCAACACGATTGCTGTAATACTCTTTATCCATGTTTTCTTCACGTGTATGCCCCCTAGTTATCAAGTAAGTTCTAAATACGCCAGTGCAATGGAAGACAACAAGGCCACTCCATGAGGCATCGCCTTCTCATCAAGGTCGAACATCGGATGATGCAGCGGATAGCTGGTCCGCTCCTCGCCGGCATTGACGCCAAGACGGAAAAATACGCTAGGTACGGCTTCAGAGTAGAACGCGAAGTCCTCACCGCCTGTAGAAGGCTTGAGCGGCGTCCACACCGACTTGCCGAAGAGCTTCTCGCTGGTCTCCATGACGAAATCCACCATCTTCTCGTCATTCATAACCGGCGGATAGCTGGCCTCATAGGAGAATTTGTAATCCGCTCCTAATGTTTGGGAAGCTCCCTTGACCGCTCTCTCAATGAGGGTCGGCATTTGTTTGCGTACCTGCGGAGAGAGGGTCCTTACGGTTCCCGTCATCCGCACGGACGAAGCGATGGCCGTCGCCATGTCTCCGCCGTGAATGGTACCGATGGTGACCACGGCTGGCTCCAGCGGGTCGACCATGCGGCTGGTCACATTTTGCAATGCCGTGACCACTTGTGCAGCAGCGGCGATCGCATCGATCCCCTCGTGGGGTCTCGCGGCATGACCTCCGCTGCCAATAATCTCGATCTCGATAGGATCGGCAGAAGCAAAGGCCACGCCTTTATTGCCTCCGATAGCGCCTGTAGGCAAGCCAGGATACACATGCAGGCCAACCATAACATCCACCTTCGGATTGTCCAGCACACCGTCGTCCATCATGGCCTTGGCCCCGGCATACCCCTCTTCCGCAGGCTGGAAAATAAACTTAATATTGCCCCGCTTCGGCTTGCCGTATTCGGTAAGCAGCTTGGCCGCCCCCATCAGCATAGAAGTATGGGCATCATGTCCACACAGATGGGCCTTCCCCGGTGTCCGCGAGGCATAATCCGCAGTCTTCTGATCCTGAATTGGCAGAGCGTCCATGTCAGCCCGCAAGCCGATTGTCGGACCAGGCTCCTCACCGCGGAGCAGAGCCACAACCCCGGTTCTGCCTATACCGGCGGTAACCTCCAGACCCAGCCCCCGCAAATGCTGCTCTACGGCAGCAGCAGTGCGAAGCTCCTCGTAAGCCGTTTCCGGGTGTTGGTGGAAATCTCTTCTCCAGGCAATCAATTGTTCTTGCAGTTGTTGTGATTGTTGCAGCAGCTCGTCCATATTCAAAACGGTTCTGCCTCCTTATGATCTTGATGTGAGTGTCGAGTTCTGCGTTGGGAGAGTATCCTCTCGCTCCTCGAATATTCGTGAGTATATGGCATCAGCCGACTGACTGATATGTCGGAACATGATAGCTCTGGAAGCCTCGGCGTCGCGCCGGGACAAAGCCTGATACAACGCCTGGTGCTCCTCGTTATTATGCGAACGAATCGCATCATTATAAGGCATTAAATCCAGCGCAGGGTTGATCTTGGTGCGAATCTGCCGGATTGAACGATACAAGTATGCATTCGCGGAAGCCTTGGCCACGCTCAGATGGATCTGTACATCCAGCGCCCGGAAGGTCTCACGGGGACAATCGGGATCGGCACTTGCCTCAATATATTCCTTCAGCTTGCCGAGGGCCTCATCGGTCATCTTCCGGGCGGCTAAATAAGCCGCCTGCGGCTCTACGATGGTCCGGTACTCGAAGACCTCCAACAGCGCATTCCAGTTCCTAATCAGTTCTTCCCGATTACGTCGGTGTGAATTCAGCGTTAGCGGCAAAATAAAGGTTCCGCCCTTCGCGCCAACACGCTTCTCTACCAGTCCCAGCTCTTCCAGTTGGGCCAGCGCTTCGCGCACCGCCAGACGGCTCGCTCCAAATATAACGGCCAGTTCCCGTTCCGAAGGAATTTGCTCCTCACTCTTGAGTTCCTTCAATATAATGGCTTCTTCCAATTGACCGAAGATAAAGTCGCTAATTTTCTTGGAGGTTACCTTCTCAAATTGCAATGGCAGATTCAAGGACACAGCATCACACCCGTTCATCTAAATTCAGAAAGATCTAAGGTTCACACCTTATACCATTAAGAAACTTTTTCTCACTATATCCCTGTTTTCCGACCATGTCAATATATATTAGTCGTTTTTATTTAAAATGGAGGTTTTGTATGGTAGTTTTTATGCCATCAGGACAAAATGAACGGGTTTTACGCTTTTATATGTTATATTTCCTAACACAAAATTGATTGGCTCCTCCTTAATTTCCCCACTGGAACCAGGAAAGAGTCTGCCGCTGTGTGATATTATAAAGCTAGTCTAATAAGTGAAATAAAGATTAGCATAACAAGCAAGCGAAGAAAATGATTCTGAAGAAGCTCAAAGCTTTTTGAAGGAAAGCTACAATAGTAAAGAAAGGGGACATCTGCGTGAAGATTACGTTGCAGCAGCTCCGTTACGTTATAGAGGTAGCTAACCGGGGGTCCATGAATGAAGCGGCCCGGCGCCTGTTCATTTCGCAGCCCAGCCTCTCCAATGCGATCCGCGAGTTGGAGGAAAACATTCGTGTCACCATCTTTGAGCGGACGAACAAGGGAATCCTGCTCTCCAAGGAAGGGGCCGAATTTCTCGCTTACGCCAGACAGGTGATTGAGCAGGCCGAGCTGCTGGAGAATCAATATCTCAACGCCAAGCCATCGCCGCAGCATTTTTCCGTCTCCACACAGCATTACGCTTTCGCGGTCAACGCCTTCGTGAAGCTGGTGGATGAATACGGGCAGGATGAATATGAATTAGCCTTCCGCGAGACGAAAACTCATGAGATCATCAATGACGTAAAGAGCCAGCGCAGCGAAATTGGCATCCTTTATATTAACGAGTTCAACTCCAAGGTGATCAACCGCCTGCTTAACGATGGCAATCTTATTTTTAACAGCCTGTTCAAAGCCAAAGCCCATGTCTTCGTCAGTATTCGCAATCCCTTGGCACAGCATCCGATCGTAACGCTGGAGCAATTAGAGGAATATCCGTATCTTTACTTCGAGCAGGGGGAATTCAACTCATTTCATTTTGCCGAGGAAATTCTGAGCACACTGACTCACCGCAAAAGCATCAAGGTCAACGACCGGGCCACTCTGTTCAATCTGTTGATTGGACTTAACGGATACACGATCTCCACGGGGGTACTCAGTTCTGATCTAAACGGTAATGAGATTATTCCGGTGCCGCTGGCTAGTAATGAAACGATCAATGTCGGCTGGATTTGCCATCGCAATGCCAAGTTGACCAAGCTGGGAGCCGCTTATATTGAAGCGTTGGAGGAAACGGTGCAGCATGAAGGACGTTGATATAGCTTTTAGCTATAACAGGCAATAGCTTATTAGACTTACTCTATGAGCGATAAAGTGTGGTATCTTATTCCTATCAATTTAATGAGGATAACGATCTAAGGAGTGGAGACACATATGAAGAGCGCAAACC
This sequence comes from Paenibacillus sanguinis 2301083 = DSM 16941, assembly GCF_000374825.1. Lineage (GTDB taxonomy): Bacteria > Bacillota > Bacilli > Paenibacillales > Paenibacillaceae > Fontibacillus > Fontibacillus sanguinis. Next base: position 229,512 of record NZ_KB895381.1, on the reverse strand, counting down.
TGGGGTTCCCCCGTATAGGACGTAATCGTGAATGGAAAAAAGCGCTGGAGGCATTCTGGTCCGGCAAGCTGGAGGAGCAAGACCTGCACGCAGAGCTAAAGCGCATTCGGCTCGGCAATTTGAAGCTGCAACAAGACAAGGGTGTTGAAGTCATTCCGGTAGGAGACTTTACGTATTATGACCATATCCTGGATTTGGCTGTGATGTTTGGTCTGATTCCGCAAAGATTTGGTTATACGGGCGGTACTCCGGACTTGTCCGTGTACTACGCTATGGCCAGAGGCAATCGGGATGCCGCTGCCTTTGAAATGACCAAATGGTTCAATACGAACTATCATTATATTGTGCCAGAGCTAGGGGAGCTTCAGCCGAAGCTCACTCGCAATCTGCCACTTGAGGCTTATCGTGAAGCCAAAGCTGAGCTTGGCATTGAAGGAAGACCCGTCATAGTTGGTCCCTACACCTTCCTCAAGCTGTCCAAGGGCTATAGTCCAGACCAGCTCCAGGCCTGGATCGACCGGTTGCTGCCTTTATATATTCAAGTCTTGCAAGAACTGGCGGCAGAGGGCGCGGAATGGGTACAAATAGATGAGCCAATCCTATGCGTCTCGCTCTCCGATGAAGAAATCGGGCAAGTTAGCCAAATCTATAACAAGCTGACCCAGGAAGCACCGGGCATCAAGCTGTTCCTGCAGACTTACTTTGAAGCGGTGGATCATTATAAGGCAGTCACAGACCTGCCGGTTCATGGTATCGGTCTGGACTTCGTCCATGATCATGGACGTAACTTGCAGTCGATCCGTGAGCATGGCTTCCCGCAAGACAAGCTGCTCGGCGCCGGACTGATCGATGGCCGCAGCATTTGGCGGGCGGACCTCAAGGGCAAGCTGGATGTTCTGCATGTGTTGACCGAAGCGGTCGCTGCCGACCAGCTACTCATTCAGCCTTCCTCAACGCTGTTGCACGTACCATTCAGTACAGCGGGCGAGCAGAAGCTGGACCCTGTGCTGCGCGGAGCACTTGCCTTCGCCGAGGAGAAGCTGGAGGAGCTTGTGCTGCTGGCTAAAGCCGGACAGTCCGGTTACGAGGCGATCCGCAACGAAGCGGCGGCTGTTGAACAGGCGCGTCAGGCGTTGCAGCAATCAAGCGATCGCCATCGCGCGCAAGTCGAAGCAAAAATTGCCGGACTGGCTTCCCAGCCCACATCACGTCCGGACAGCTATGCTGTGCGCCGTGGTATTCAGGAGAAGCGCTGGAACCTGCCGCTGCTGCCAACGACTACAATCGGCAGCTTCCCGCAAACGCCGGAGGTTCGCAGCGCACGGCAAAAATGGCGCAAGGGCGAGTGGAGCAACGAACGGTACGAGGCGTTTATCCAAGATCAGATCACAGAATGGATCAAGATTCAGGATGACCTGGGACTGGATGTATTTGTACATGGAGAATTTGAACGAACCGATATGGTGGAATTTTTCGGTGAGAAGTTTGCCGGGTTTGCCTTTACAGCGAATGGATGGGTGCAATCCTATGGCTCTCGTTGCGTGAAGCCGCCGATTATCTATGGCGATGTCGAGTGGACGGCTCCGATCACCGTAGCCGAGACTGTTTATGCCCAATCCTTGACTGACAAGCCGGTAAAGGGAATGCTGACCGGGCCGGTCACGATCTTGAACTGGTCCTTCGTGCGGGATGACAAATCCCGCGAAGAAGTAGCCTATCAAATCGCCCTGGCCTTGCGGCAAGAGGTAGAAGCTCTGGAAGCTGCCGGCATCGGGATGATCCAGGTCGATGAACCGGCTCTGCGGGAAGGTCTGCCGCTGAAGCGTGAGCAATGGGCTGCCTACCTGGAATGGGCGGTCAAGGCATTCCGCCTGTCCACTTCCACCGTCAAAAGCGAGACCCAGGTGCATACGCATATGTGCTATAGTGAATTCCACGATATTATCGATTCGATCGATGCGCTGGATGCCGATGTTATCTCTATCGAAACCTCGCGTAGTCATGGGGAGCTGATCGGCAGCTTTGAAGAAAATACCTATGACAAGGGAATCGGGCTTGGCGTTTACGATATTCACAGTCCACGGGTGCCTTCAATCGAGGAAATGAGCGTCATGATTGACCGGGCCTTGAACGTGCTGAGTCCAGATCAGTTCTGGATCAATCCGGACTGTGGTCTTAAAACGCGGAAATACGAAGAAACCGTTGCCGCCTTGCGCGTCATGGTGGAAGCAACAGAGCTAGCAAGAAGTAAGTACAGCAAGCAATAAGAGCATACATCCCTAAAAGGAAACCATCCTGTCAGCGTGAACACATCCGACAGGATGGTTTTTAGGTTTTGCTTACTCTTTCACGACTTTATCGGAGCGTCCTCAGCCATTCTTGTAGCGTTGAGCTGACATTTTCCAGCGTATCCGAAGATATTTTCTTTCGATCATAGCTAAATCCAATTTGCATTGTATTGCCTAAGGTAACAACTCCAAGCACAACATAGCTGCCCGGGGCTTTGGGCGCAAAAAATACCATATCACGAATGTGGCATGAACCCATCCGGCAATCAAAATTCAACCGTCCAAGATTAGATATTGCTGTAGAGGAGGGATTATCAAGTGAAAGCATAGCCGCCGCTTTTTTGGCTGCCTTATCCTCGCATTTGCCATAAGCGGCAAAATACATAGCATCAATAAGCAAAGGATTTAAAAGTGCATACAAATTCAAGAGCACCCACGGCGCCTTGGCTGATTTCAACTTTGAGCTCAGCTTGCTTCGTACCTGAGCAGCATTTTGCCAAAAATCTTTTCGGGCATCGTAGCGTTCATTGATGGTAACAGCCGAAGCAAAATTGCCCAAGCAATCCTCAGTGGGCAATAAAAGATGTTTCCTCATATTTATCGGAATCCCGACCACCATTTTTTTATTGCTTGGATGAGCACATTTTTTTTGCATAGCCCCAATAAATGCTGTGACAATTGCTTCATTTAGGGTTACGCCATGCGCTTTACATGCTTGATGCAAGTTATTTATCTCCTTGGCGTTTATCGTTAAATACGCTAACCTAATATCCACTAATTGCTGATAATCGCCAAACATTTGTTGATATTCATGTTCTCCAAAACTGGGTTGCTTCCCTTTATGCCACATTTTATGGATGGATCGGGTAAATGCTTTGACAAGGAAAGTCGGTGTTGCACTCTGTGGAAAATCATCTCGACTTGAAATGAGTACTTGCTCTTGATGTGGCAAATCGATGCCTGCATAAGCAGCTACCACGTCTCTCAGCAAACGGGCAATCGCGTCACCGTCGCCAATCAAATGGTGAACAACGGCAAGAATATCAAAGTCCGTTTTACTGTAAAACACGAAGAATCGAGCAAGTGGCCCTTGTTCACAGTTAAATGGACGCTTGTTCTCGGCTTCTGCGACCTCCAGCCATTGATTTTGCCGCTCACGTATAGCACACTGCAACTCAAGCCGTTGAACAGAATTTTCACGATAATAAGCTACTCCGTCATGATCCATGCTAACGGATGAATATAGCAGCGGGTGAACACTTTTCAAGCTCAGTAATGCCTTTTCAAAGCGTGGTTCATCAAAATGCCCATCGACGCTAATTTTCATCAAAACAGTGAGTGAAGGGTTTCGCAAAATATGACGTTCGGTATAGATATGCATCTTATACCTCCCCCATCTTTGTATCCAGAATTTTAGAAAGGAGGGCTTTGATATGGCTGAATTTCTCTTCCATAGAATTCACTTCAGTGTCGTGTACAACAGCGCTTATACCAAACAGAATAAATTGACTTAACAGATGAATATTAGGTACTGGCGTGTTCATGATATTCTTTTCCAAGCCATCAAGAATCATCTGTTCAAGTAAAGGAACCATTTTTAGCAATGTTCTGGAAAGCAATACGATCATAATTTCGGGATTCAGGTTTTCGGCATGCATCTGAGTATACTCGGCAATAGATTCTGGCAGGCGGGTAAATATATGATCTAGCTTCTCTTCAAAGCTCAAGCTGGCAGAGTTAATAATTTCAGTGCATTTGGAAATGTACTTCTCATTATAGTGTTCTAAAGCCGCTTCGTAGATCTCATTCTTGGCTTTAAAGTAGTGATAAAACATGCCGATTTCCCCGTCCGCTTCTTTCAAAATAGAGCGAACAGACGTTTTTTCGTAGCCGTTTTCTAAAAATTGCTTCAAAGCAATTGCAATCAGTTCCTGCCGCCTTAAATCTGGTGCTTTGACAATGCGAGACATGACACCCTCCTTATTAACAGAACAATGTTCTGTGATCATCGTATCTACAGAACATTGTTCTGTCAACAGTCAGGAGCAGACATAGAGCCAACAAGCGTGAGTAGTATCACAATTGTCGGCTCCTTGCAGGAGGGGTCCATCGTTTGAATTTCCGTGCCCCCGATGCGAATTTCTCCGGCCTGAATGTCCCAAAAGCGGGCCAGCAAGCGTGTGACCGTGCTTTTGCCGCTTCCCGACGGCCCGACCAGCGCGGTGATCGTATTGGGTTCAATCCGGAAGGACAAATCCCGAAGCACCGGCTTGTCGTTATCATAACCAAAGGTGACGTGATCAAACTCAATAGGGGCATGGGGTTGAACGTTAGCTGTGCCTTGCAGCGGAGCCTCCTGCTGCACATCCATAATCCGCTGCGCACTATAGGCGGAATAGCGCATTTCACCATAATTCATAAGTACGGCAGTCAAAGGCTCAAACACCTTGGTCCCTACCAGCAGGAACAGCAAGAATGCGGAAAGCGTCAACTCACCGCCCACCAGCAAATAGCTGCCGACCAGAATCATCAGCGTCATGCCGGAACGAGCCAGCATCATCGCCCCCATAATCATCGGACCCATAACCCCTTCCAGGGAGATCGAGGCGCGCTTTAATTGATCAAAGGACTGCCGCAGACGCTCAAAGCGCTTGCCGCCAATGTTGTGCGCCTTAATTTCACGAATTCCTGCTAAATATTCTTGCAGACGGCTGGCCGCCTCATTTTTAGCCTTCACATGATTCTCGCTCAGCCTCGCCTGCAGCGAGTCGGTAAGCCAAAGCAGCAGCAAGCCAAACGGAATCGCCACAAACATCGCCAGCGCCATTTTCCAATCCAGAAAAACCATCCCGATCAGGGCAATGACGGGCAGCATAACCGCACTAATTAATTGGGGAACATTGTGCGAGATCGTGTGCTCGACCTGTCCATAATCCCCAAGAAGCAGGTTTGTAATATCCCCCGGATCACGCTTCCCGAAAAAGCCGAGAGAAAGATGACGGATATGCTCGGCCAAGGATAGGCGCCCTGTGGCTGCCACACTATAGGCAACCTTATACGTCTTGTCGTAAAGCGAGGTGTACGCTGCATACTGCACAGCCAGCCAGGCGAGTAAAACAAGGCTAACCAGCCAAAGGCGCCCGACATTCAACTCTGCTCCCGGCTCGGCGAAGAACCGGTAAATTGTGTTAAACATATCTACCAGCAGCGCCGCCGGAACGATCTTCACAATTCCGTCCAGCAGTGCAGCAAACGTAGCCGGGCCTAAACTGCGTATGTTGCCGCCCGATATATTGTGGAAATATTTAAACATCATCCATACCCTCCTTCATGCCGGACTGCAGACGCTCCGCTTGTCCCAGCTTCCAGGAGGCGGCGCTGATATGAGCCTGCCATAGCTGCTCATATAGTCCCTGCTGCTCCCGAAGCTCTTCATGGGTGCCGCGCTCGACAATTTTCCCGCGGTTCACTACAAGAATTTGCTCTGCTCCGCGAATAGTGGACAATCGATGCGCGATAATGAGCACTGTTTTCCCCTTCACCAGTTCAACGAGACCTTGTTGAATTTTGTATTCGTTCTCCGCGTCGGCATAAGCCGTTGCTTCATCTAGCACCAAAATCGGCGCATTCTTCAGCAGTGCGCGGGCAATGGAAATTCGCTGCGCTTCACCGCCCGATAAATAGGTGCCGCCTTCGCCGATTTTCGTATTGTAGCCCTCCTCAAGCTGTACAATAAAATCATGACAGCATGCGGTTTTCGCCGCTTGAACAACCTCATCGTGAGTAGCCGTCGTATTACCCATCCTAATATTCTCTTCAATAGTATCGTAAAAAAGATGCACATCCTGAAACACAAAGGACACGACATCCATCAGTTTCTCCGTACCCATCTCCCGAATCGGCACGCCTCCGATCGTAATCTCCCCCTCCTGAACCTCCCAGAAGCGCAGAAGCAGATTGGCAATAGTCGATTTCCCGCCACCGGAAGGTCCGACGAGCGCCGTCATTTCCCCGGCTCTGGCCGTAAAGCTGATTCCGGACAGCACTGGCTTGTAATCTTCGCTCTCCCGGCTCTCGTAGGCAAAAGACACCTGATGAAAGACCACATCATAGGATTGAGGCACGCGCGGCATCGCAGGCTCCACGGTAACGGGTTCGGCAAAGATAGCCTCGATGCGCCGATTGCCTTCCACAATCTCCCGCATTCCCCCGCCCAGATGCAACAGCTTCAGCAGCGGCGCCGACAAGCTTGGCGTTACGATCAGAAATAGAATAAAGGTAATGGCAAAGGACTGATTAGCCGGATTTCCGTTGAAAATTAAAATGCCCGCCGGCACAATAAACACAAATAAAGAGCTGATAATAACGAAAAACAAGCTGTAGGAGGTCTTGCACAAATCGGTAATTCGCAAGGAAATATCACGGTATTTATCCACGGCCTGCTTGAATGTCAGGAAGGAATCCGCCGTAATGCCGAACACCTTCACGGCGGGCATGCCACGCACATACTCCACGCCCGTGGCATTCATTTCTTCGACCGCATATTGAAAATCACGATAAGCCTTTTGTCCATTTTCGCTGCCATACATGCGAGCCTGCAGCCAGAAGCCGACAGCAATCGGCAAAAGCAGCACGAGCGCCAGTCGCCAATCGAGCCAGAACAGATAGCCGATCATTAGCAAGGGCACAACGATCCCACTAACCAAATCAGGCAGCTGATGGGCAATGAAATTCTCAATTTTCTCAACACTGACCTCGATAATTTTCTTTAATTCGCCCGTAGCCGTTTTGGTATGATATCCCATTGATACTTTGGCTACATGTTCAGCCAGGCACACCCGGATTTGATACAAGATGTTGAAGGCCGCAATATGCGAGCACATTCCACCAATGTACAGGGTAATCAAGGAAGCTGCCAAAGCAACAAAAGTACCAATTCCCCAGAATATTATCAAATCCTTATCGATATTCACAGGGTCGCGAGCATGCATAAGCAATTCCTCAATAATCTTGTACACCGCAACAAACGGAGCCATTTGCAGAAGACTGGAAATAACAGAGAAAAAGCTGGCTACAATAAGCAAACCCTTTTTCTCTCCCGCTATTTTAAATAGTCCTGACACCTCGGATTTTGCTTTCATCTGGCATTCCTCTCATTCCTGTAGCAATTTATTGAATCAGACCAAACGTTAAAAGTGAGTCGAATATACTGATAACGATTATCATTATCAATTAATTTGGTCATTTTTACAAGCCTTTTCGCTAGGTTGTCACGAATCACCATCCGATTCAGATGGTGCTTGTTGGAGTCGGCTTCTCCATGGCCCTATGATTTTATCGCTTAATGGCCAAATACTATGTATGATTATCTATCAAAAAAAACCGCTCAGCGCACGGATTTCCGAATGCTCAGCGGTTTTCTACTACTTTGAATCAATTATTCTGCATTGGGTTCATAGCTTACATATACCATTATACTAGCGTTCCTTAACAAATGAATGAACGTATCAATCGGCCTTTAATCCCCAACAAGCTCCTCTAACCGATCAATACCTTCTCCTCCGGATATCGGAATTTGTCCTGGTTGTTTCTTTGCGATAACGCAAACGCTAGCGTTAATGGCCCCAACCTTCCGATAAACATAGTCAATATAATAACCAGCTTGCCAAAGGTAGAAAGGTCTGGCGTTAGCCCCATAGACAGCCCGACGGTTCCGAAGGCCGAAGTGACTTCAAATAGAATATTCATAAAATTGCTATTCAGACCCTGCTCGCTCAAACTCAACATAAAGGTGGAGACTACTACCACACTTACCGATATAATCATGACCGCCAAGGCTCGCATCACAATCGATTGAGGAATTCTACGCTTCATAATTTCAACATCTTGCTGAAAATGTATCCAATATCAACCCCATTATTTTCTGATCCTGATGTATTCCCGTGGCTGAAAGGGCAAATAAACATCCCCGTAGAAATCCTCCGCCTGCACTTGAAAAATGGAATACTGTACCAAGCTATTTTCAAAAAGTTCATGGGTTCTTGCTTGTGATTGCATACTCGCTATATACATGCCAAGTAATTGAATGCCTAGAAATACAAATACACTCACTGCTATTTTACTATTTAGCACAGAACATCAGCCTCCTTTGCTAAATAGTTTTGCCTGCAAAGCAGCATTCATTCCCCACAGGCTAAATCAGGTTATTTATTCCATTTCGTTTGACATTTATTTCATCTCGCGATAATATTAAAATCGTTGTTAAACGTTAAATAACTAAATTATTGGATTATCGGAGGAGCCTGCCAACAGCGGGCTCTTTTTGTGTTTTTTCGGGAATAATATGTAAGAATTTATAATTTTTGGTCAAGGAGGAAAATAAGTGTCTCTGCTTCATGTTGCTATTTTACTACCGTTTCTGGCAGCCGCATTATTAACCCTTTTCCACAAACTGCGGCAATCTTTCCATACCGGATGGCTTGTCCTTCCTGTACCCTTGGTTTTATTTGTGTATTTCCTGCTGCAGATTCCAGAAGTTCAATCCGGACACACCACGCACGTGACCATTCCATGGATGCCCTCATTAGGTGTTGAATTCTCTGTGCTATTGGATGGGCTAAGCTTGCTGTTTGCTCTGCTGATTAGCGGCATGGGCACCCTAGTCGTGTTGTATTCCATATTTTATCTGGATAAGACCAGGGAAGCCCTGAAATCATTTTACGCCTATTTATTGCTCTTTATGGGAGCGATGCTGGGCGTCGTATTATCCGATAATTTAATGGTGCTGTACAGCTTTTGGGAAATAACCACCATCTCCTCGTTTTTACTGATTGCTTTTTGGTATAACCGGGAAACGTCAAGATACGGTGCGTTCAAATCACTGCTGATTACGGTGTTTGGCGGCCTAGCTATGCTAGCCGGATTTATTTTGTTGTATCTAATGACAGGCACATTCAGTATTCGGGAAATGATGGGCAGCCTGGAGCTGGTTACAAATCATGCCTTGTTTATTCCGGCTATGCTGCTTGTATTGTTGGGGGCATTTACCAAGTCGGCCCAGTTTCCTTTTCATATCTGGCTACCCGATGCCATGGAAGCCCCTACCCCAGTCAGTGCTTATCTGCACTCTGCCACTATGGTAAAGGCCGGCCTTTACCTGGTTGCACGCATGAGCCCTGTATTCGCCGGGAGCAAAACCTGGTTCTGGGTGGTTACCGCCGTCGGGCTTTGCACACTGCTGTACGGTTCATTCCGTGCTATGAAGCAGCGAGATCTCAAGGCGCTTCTGGCCTTCTCAACCATCAGTCAATTGGGATTAATCATGAGCTTGCTGGGAGCAGGCTCTGCTGCAGCCTTCTACAGCGGAACGCAAGGTGGACTGGTTTATACCACAGCCACGCTGGCAGCCATATTCCATCTTATTAATCACGCCATATTCAAGGGCTCATTATTTATGGTCGTTGGTATTGTCGACCATGAGACAGGTACTCGGGATCTCCGCAAGTTAGGCGGACTGATGTCGCTCATGCCGATTACCTTCTCCATCGCCTTGATCGGATCCTTATCCATGGCAGGTTTACCACCGTTTAACGGCTTTTTAAGTAAAGAAATGTTCTACACCGCTTTGTTATCCATTGCAAAAATGGATGTGATGAACCTGCAAACCATAGGTATTTTGATTCCGCTAGTTGCCTGGATTGCCAGTGTGTTCACCTTTGGTTATAGCATGATCTTTGTATTCAGAACGTTTACCGGACCGGCTCAAATTGACAAGCTTGGCAAAACTCCACATGAAGCCCCTATCGGGCTGCTGCTTGCGCCTGTTATTTTGGCATCCTTAGCTGTCGTATTTGGTCTATTTCCCAATCTGTTGTCGTATTCGATTCTGGAACCAGCCATGGCATCTATTCATCCGGGATTGTTAACTGCGGGTGAACGATTTGAAGTGTCCATCTCCATGTGGCATGGCTGGACACCTGAACTGTTTATGACGCTTGGCGTTATCCTTGCGGGAACGATGGTCTATTTAGCACATCAACGCTTCAAGCCGCTTCATCAGCCTTTGCTAGATAAAATTTCGCTGAATTGGGCCTTTGACAACGGCCTTCAATTTTTCCACAAAGGGTCAAACTCATTAACACAAAGCTATATGACGGGGTCTGTGCGCCATTACTTGATTTACATATTTTCCTTCTTCATCCTCTCGCTCAGTTGGATGTTATTTAGAACAGACTCATTTGCGATTCCGTTTGAATCCCTTGCTTCGGTGTCAGCTTACGAACTAATTGTCAATCTGGCCCTGATCATAGTAGTGGTCTCCATCCCTTTTGTTCGCTCAAGAATGATGGCCATTATTTTGACAAGCGCCTCCGGATATATCGTTACTTTATTTTTCGTGATTTTCCGAGCACCCGATTTAGCCTTGACCCAAATGATCATCGAGACCGTTTCGGGTGTCTTGTTCCTCCTTTGCTTTTATCATTTGCCAAAAAGAAAGCTGGAATCGGCTAAACGCTCCTTTAAATGGATGAACCTGCTTATCGCCGTTGGAGTGGGTACATTGATGACACTGATTTCACTTAAAGTCAGCGGAAGTAAAATGTTTGAGTCGATATCCGATTACTATTTGAAATTCAGCTATGAGCTCGCGGGTGGCAAAAATGTGGTCAACGTGATACTCGTCGATTTTCGGGGCTTCGATACCATGTTGGAAATTGTGGTGCTAGGCATCGCTTCATTAGGTATTTATGCCTTGATCCGGCTTAATCTGGAGAAGAACGATGAGACGCCTTCAAGGAGTCCTGTTCCGTGGCTGGCATACAGCAACAATGTCATATTAAGAACTATTTCGAGTGTGGCTGTATTGATCATTATCACGTTCTCATTTTATCTGTTCTTTGCCGGACATCATCAACCTGGAGGAGGATTTATCGGAGCCTTAATGACCTCAGCCGCACTCATACTGCTTACTATGGTCTCTGGCCTTGACACGATTCAACAGGTCATTCCTCTGAACTTTAGAAAATTGACTGCTGCGGGCTTGCTTGTTGCTGCCTTGACTGGAGTTGGTTCCTTCCTCTTCAAGCTACCGTTTTTAAGTCATTCCTTCGGCTACTTCTACCTCCCGATCCTGGGCAAAACCGAATTAGCCACGGCAGTGCTGTTTGATCTGGGGGTCTTCATGACGGTTATAGGGATTACAATGACGATTATTTTAGAGATAGGGAGGGATAAATAGGAATGGAATTATTCATGTCTTTAACGATAGGAATCCTGTTTGCCGTTGGCATCTACCTGATATTATCCCGAAATATGTTGCGTATCATCTTGGGAACTTCACTACTGACACATGGAGTTCATCTGCTGCTGCTGACCATGGCAAGGCTGAAGACCGGAGCCGCTCCTCTATTAGAAGAACAAGCGGCAACTTATGTTGATCCTCTGCCTCAAGCGCTTATCCTGACTTCCATTGTGATCAGCTTTGGGGTCACTGCATTCTTTTTCGTTCTGGTCTACAAGGCCTACCGAAAGCTTGGCACAGATGACATGGAACAATTAAGGGGGCAAAAGGATGAATAACCTGATTGTGCTTCCCTTGCTCATCCCCTTGTTGACCGGCATCGCTTTACTGTTCATCAACCAGCACGTCAAACTTCAGCGGTGGGTCAGCGTATGCGGAATTACTCTCGGGGGCATCGCTTCTGCTCTGATTGCCCTGCAAGTGCGTACGGAGGGCATTCAAACCCTTTATATGGGAGGCTGGCTTCCTCCATACGGGATTATTTTTGTAGCCGACATGTTTGCTGCTTTATTAATTCTTGCAACCTCTATCGTTGCATTAACTTGTATCCTTTATTCCATGAAGACCATTGGGGAGGAAAGGGAAAAGCATTACTACTACCCTTTTGTTCAATTTTTATTGGTTGGAGTTAACGGCTCCTTCCTAACCGGGGATTTGTTCAATCTTTTCGTGTGCTTTGAGGTTATGCTTATCTCTTCCTACGCCTTGATTGTGCTTGGAGGAACCAAGCTGCAGCTTCGTGAGACACTAAAATATATTCTGGTCAACATTGTATCCTCCACGTTGTTTGTTGCCGCTGTAGCTTATCTGTATGGTGTCACAGGTACATTAAACATGGCAGATTTATCAATCAAGGTGGCTGAGGCAAATCAAGGTACGATTCTGAATGTAATTGCCTTGCTGTTTTTAATTGTCTTCTCGTTAAAAGCAGGGGTCTTTCTCTTCTTCTGGTTGCCCGGCTCCTATGGCGCACCGCCCACAGCCATAAGTGCCTTATTCGCCGCTCTGCTGACCAAGGTGGGCGTGTATGCCCTGATCCGAACATTTACCCTTATTTTTAATACAGAGTATATTAACTTTCAAGGCTGGTTTGAATGGATGTCTATAGCTACCATGCTGCTGGGCGCATTTGGTGCCGTTGCCTACACCGATATTCGGCGGATTATGAATTATAACATCATTATCAGCGTAGGCCTGCTTACGATGGGCCTGGCTGTGTTATCCAAAGATGCATTGGACGGGGTTGCTTTTTACCTGATCCACGATATGCTTGCCAAGGTTCTGCTTTTCATTCTAGGCGGGCTGATTATCCAGGTTTCAGGTACAACGAACTTGCGTGAAATGGGCGGATTGCTCAAGCATTACCCCTTACTGGGTGGCCTCTTTCTAATGACAGGCCTGGTGATAGCCGGGATCCCGCCATTCAGTGGCTTTCCCGGCAAGCTGTTATTAATTCGTGGTGGCCTGGAGACTGGTCATTATGCTCTCTCCGCTATCGGTCTACTCTCCAGTTTAATTGTATTGTATTCTTTATTGCGCATATTCTCGCATGCCTTCTGGGGCGAGAAGAGCGATATTTCAAAGCAAGCTCCTATCATTACATCCACATCATATCTTCCGGCTATAATGCTAAGTGTATTAGTCATTGGGTTCGGCCTTTTTGCCGAATATGTATACGGATGGGTATCCATAGCAGGAGATGGACTTGCCAACCCTGCTATCTATGTTGATGCCATATTAAGGAGTCGATGAAATGTACCATCAAATCTTGTTAAATCTGATTATTGCGGTTGCCTGGACTTTTCTATACGGAACATGGTCGAATGTACAATTCGTTGTTGGGTATTTGATAGGCTTGATCATCCTTTGGGGACTTCGGCGGTGGAATTCATCTTTTTACATGGTCAAGGTCTGGAAGGTGCTGAAACTGCTTCTTATCTTTAATAAAGAACTCTTCATATCGAGCTATGACGTGATTAGACATGTACTTCGTCCCCAAATGACTATGCGGCCAGGAATTATCAAACTGGACACGCAGCTCAGAACAGATTGGGAGATTACTTTGCTATCTTGTCTGATTTGTCTGACTCCGGGTACACTCACGCTGGATGTCTCCATGGATAATCACACATTGTATATTCATGCTATGGATATTCAAGATGCCGAGGAGCTATCCAAACATCTGAAAGATACATTTGAGAAAGCCATTATGGAGGTAACCAGAACATGATTCATTATTTTCTCATCATTGCCCTGACCCTTCTGGCGATATCTGTCCTCGGATGTGTGTATCGGTTATTGAAAGGCCCCTCGGTGCCTGACCGTATCTCTGCATTGGATACCATGGGGATCTTGCTGTTATCTATGATCGCTGTGCTTTGCGCTTTGCTACGAACAACCATGTACTTGGATATTGTCCTTGTTATGGGAGTTTTAACCTTTATAGGAACCACCGCGTTTGCTCGTTATATCGAAAGGGGGCAAGTCTTCGATGATAGAGATAATCAGTCAGATCGGTGAAATACTGCTTGGACTTGTCATTGTAGCTGGTTCAGTTATCGGCTTGCTTAGCGTATTTGGCCTTATCCGGTTGCCGGATTTGTATTTGAGAGCACACGCCGCAACTAAAAGCGCAACTTTAGGTGTCCTGTTGATTTTGTCCGGTGTATTTTTCTACTTCACTTTATATTTAGAGCATACTAGCCTAAAACTATTGCTTGGTATCGCTTTTGTATTTTTAACCTCACCCGTGGCAGGACATTTAAGTGGAAGAGCAGCCTATCGTTCGGGAGTCCCCTTGTGGGAAAATACCATACGTGATGATTTGAACAACAAACTGGAGCAAAAAACTAAAGAAGATTCTTAAAATTGCCAGAGAGCCTGGTATCCGCCGCCAACGATTACCAAGCTGCTACCAGCCCGTCCGTACGGCTATCGCTGCCTCCGACAAGAGCTCCGGTGCCTGGATCACGCCAGATGATCTGGCCCCGGCCGAAGCTATTCGCATCGGCAGCAGCCTGGATATTGTGGCCCCGCCGGGCCAATGCCTGAGCAATATGCGCCGGGAAGCCCGGCTCTACAAGCACAGTTCTCCCCCCTGTCCATTGCCAGCGCGGAGCATCCAGGGCCGCCTGAGGATGCAGATGGAAGTCAAGCGTATTCATCAGTACCTGAACATGGCCCTGAGGCTGCATGAGTCCGCCCATGACTCCGAACGGGCCAACCGCTTCCCCATCCCGGGTAAGAAAGCCCGGAATGATTGTATGATAGCTTCTCTTGCCTGGCTCCAGGCGATTGATGCTGAGCGGGTCGAGGGAAAAGCCGTAACCCCGATTTTGCAGGGCAATCCCGGTATTCTCTACGACCAGTCCCGAGCCGAAGCCGGTATAATTGCTCTGAATAAACGAGACCATATTGCCTTTGTCGTCAGCGGTAGCTAAATACACCGTGCCGCCACCCGGCGGCTTCCCCGCCTCCGGCAAAGCTGCCCTGTCCCCGA
This sequence comes from Paenibacillus sanguinis 2301083 = DSM 16941, assembly GCF_000374825.1. Taxonomy (GTDB): domain Bacteria; phylum Bacillota; class Bacilli; order Paenibacillales; family Paenibacillaceae; genus Fontibacillus; species Fontibacillus sanguinis. Next base: position 214,424 of record NZ_KB895381.1, on the reverse strand, counting down.
TCAGGGAGCGGCGGGTATCGGCATATGCCGGATGCAGCAGATCGGCGGGCTTGATCTTCATGCCACGGGCATCACTGATATAATGCTGCCCATCCGCAAAGGCCAGCTTGATGGCCTCGATCTGACGGTGAGCCGTCTCTACGTCCTCCCGCTCATGCCTTTCCCAGCCCCTGAGAATCCCCAGGGCTAATAACGCTACCAGGCCCTGACCGTTGGGGGGAATCTCCCATACGTCATATCCCCGATAGTTCGTCGAGATCGGCTCCACCCACTCGGGTGCAAACGCCGCCAAATCCCCGGCGTCCAGGAACCCGCCATGCTCGGCGATACACGCTTCAATCCGTACTGCCAGCGCTCCGCGGTAGAATGCCTCGGCGTCCGTCTCGCCGATGAGCCGCAGCGTCGCCGCGTGCGCAGGCGAGCGCCAGATCTCTCCGGCACGCGGCGCCCGGCCCGCCGGCGCAAACGTGCGCAACCATTCGGCGAAGGTTGCACCATTCGGCTGGGCGGCGGCGTAATACTCCGCCGCCCGCTGCCACATCCGCGCGGCCGTCGGCGACAGCGGGTAGCCGCGCTCGGCGTAATCGGCTGCGGGGCGCAACGCCTCCGCCAGCGGCAAGCGACCGAAGCGGCGCGACAGCTCAGCCCAGGCCGCTGGCGCACCGGGCACCGTCACCGGCACCGCGCCGTACTGCGGCATGCGGTCATGGCCCAGCGCCCGCACCGCCTCCAGCGAAATAGCAGCGGGCGACGGGCCGCTGCTATTCAAACCGTGCAGCTTGCCTTCGCTCCATACCAGCGCGAAGGCATCGCCGCCGATGCCGTTGGAGCAAGGCTCCAGCACGGTCAAGGCCGAAGCCGTGGCAATGGCCGCATCTATGGCATTACCGCCATGCTTCAACACATCCAGCCCTGCTTGAGCGGCCAGCGGCTGGGACGTAGCAACCATGCCCCGCGCCCCGTAGACCGGAACGCGATGAGACGGGTAAGGATGATAAAGCGGATCAAATGGCATGCTGCACCTCTCCCCTTAGAATAAATTCATGCTTAAATAGCGTTCTCCCGTATCCGGCGCTATACATAATACCCGCCTTCCCGGGCCAAGACGACGGGCTTCCTGCAATGCAGCCCAGACAGAGGCGCCGCCGGACGGGCCGATCAGAATGCCTTCTCGGGCCGCCAGTTGCCGAACCGTCTCCAGGGCGGCCTCATCCGCCACCTGCACGATCTCATCATAAACCTTCGTGTTGAGAATCGCCGGGATGAATCCCGGGCTCGTCCCTACCAGCTTATGCGGTCCCGGTTCACCGCCGGACAATACCGGGGAGCCTTGCGGCTCCACCACGATAACACGAACCTCAGGCAATTGCTCCTTGAGCGCTTCACCGGTTCCTGTAATCGTACCTCCCGTGCCTGAGGTCGCCACGAAAGCGTCCAACCGGCCCTCCATCTGCTCCAGAATTTCCACTGCCGTTGTGATGCGATGAATATCCGGATTGGCCGAATTCTCAAACTGCTGCGGGATGAAGCTGCCGGGAATTTCCCGGCTTAGCTCCAGCGCTTTCTTGATGCTCCCGGGCATCCGTTCCCCGGCCGGGGTAAGCACCACCTCTGCTCCATAAGCCTTGAGCAGGTTCATCCGCTCCGGCGTCGCGTTATCGGGCATAACCATGATGGCCCGATATCCCTTCGCAGCGGCGTTCATCGCCAGGCCGATGCCTGTATTGCCGCTCGTCGGCTCGATGATCGTCGCGCCCGGCTGCAAGCGGCCCTGCTGCTCCGCCTGTGCGATCAGATTATAAGCGGCCCGATCCTTGACACTGCCGCTAGGGTTAAAGTATTCCAGCTTCACGTAGACCTCGGCATCGTCCGGTCCGGTCAAGCGATGAATCCGCACAGCCGGTGTATCGCCAATGAGTTCGGTAATATTTTGGACAACCTTGACCCGCGAAGCCCCTTGTTTAGCCTCAGCGACTTGCTTCTCCTCTGTATGCTTGCTCATGATAGTACCTTTCCTTCCGTATAGCGGTTTGCTGGATAAGGAATCCCTAGATTCCCCCGAAGTGTATCGGATTCGTACTCCTTACGGAACAAGCCGCGCTCCTGCAAAATCGGCACGACCCGCTCGACAAACCGTCGCTGATTGTAATGGGTGCCCTTGAGAATAAATCCATCAACCGCTTCTCCGGTAAAATATGTCTCGAATTTATCGGCAATGAACTCCGCCGTCCCCACGAAATCCCCCTTCGGGTTAGCCGCTTCCAGCGCTAGCTGACGCAAGGTCAACTTTCGCTCCTTGGCAATACGCAAATAATACTCAGCCGTCGACCTGAAGCTGTCCTTGCCGATATCGCCCAGATCAGGCAGCGGCTCATCCAGGGGAAATTGGGAGAAGTCAAAGAAGCTAAAATAACGGCTTAAATATTTCACGGCAAAATCGATTTCGATATACTCCAGGGACTTCTTGTATAGCGCATCAGCTTCCTCCTGCGTGTCGCCCACAATAGGCTCAATAGCCGGGAAAATCAACAGCTCCGACGGGGAGCGGCCATAGGAGGCAGCACGACGCTTCCAGTCTTTATAATGGTTCTGAGCTTCCTCAAGGTCGCCTGTACTCGTCCACGTGGAGAATACGGCATCGGCGTGCTTGGCAGCCAGCTCCTTGCCAGTCTCGGAAGCCCCGGCCTGAAAGACGATCGGCCGTCCCTGCGGGGAGCGCTCCATATTTAGCGGACCCTGGACAGAAAAAAATTCTCCCCGGTGATTCAGCGTATGCATTTTATGCAAATCCACGTAAACGCCGCTCCCCCGGTCACGGACAAAGGCATCATCCTCCCATGAATCCCACAGCCCCTTGACCACCTCAATATATTCATAGGCAATTCGGTAGCGTAGCGCATGATCGTGAATCTTGTCATGGCCATGATTGCGGGCGACGCCCTCCAGCGCGGAGGTAACGGCATTCCACCCCGCCCTCCCCCGGCTGATTACATCCAGAGAGGCCAATTGCCGTGCCGTGGTGAACGGCTCGCTGTAGGAGGTAGTGAACGTTCCTACCAGGCCAAGATGAGTGGTCACGGATGAAATGGCAGCAAGCGCCGTCATTGGCTCCAATCGGCTTAAGAAAGGCCATGTTGAATCCTCGCTAATGTATGCCGAGTCAGCAATGAAGCCAAAATCAAATTTGCCCGCTTCACCAATCCGTGCCGATTCGATATAGGCATCAATATTGGCTGCGCCGTCGGCCCGTACGTTCGGGTCCTTCCAGTGTCCGCCTCCTCCTTGAAGAAAAATACCCAATTTCAACTGACGCTCTGCCATGCTCAATCTCCTCCTTTATCTGACTCTATAAGATGTTGTTCAAAAAGTCGTCTTTCCAAAACGAAGCAATTCGAGGAGTAGATTCGCCATCGAATCTTGAATTCAGCCGGGCTAAGCGTAGGCTTTCGTAGTATGTTTCTTGCAGAAACATTGGAGTTGCTCACGTACCCATGCTTCCGAAGTCGTTTTCTGCGAAAACGTGTAGCTCCGCTACTCGGTCCCTGCCTTAACAACCTCAGTTAGTCTAATAAATCCGGCTGCTCCTTGACGATACTTTGATACATTGGCTGGAAGTTGAGCCAGCCCGATGCAGGCGTGGTCCGTGCAGCAATACCGCGGGCAACCTTAGCATCCAGCCGCTGCGGGGTCCCCGAAGCTTCTGCGAGAATCTGCACCTGGCAGTTCTTCTCCAGAGAAAGGAACCAGTAGGCCATTTCATCCACACTGTGACCTACGGTGACAATGCCGTGATTTTTGAGAATCAATCCACGATTGTCCGTGCCCAGCGCCTTGACCAGGTTCTCCCCTTCGCCGCCCGCATGGCTGTCGTAAATATCATGCCGCTCAAAGAAGACAGCCGATTCGTTGGTAATCGGGTCCAGCAGCCTTCCGTAAGTAGACCAGATGCGGCCATATACCGAATGGGTGTGCCCTGCCGCTACGATATCCGGGCGAAGCTTGAGCAATTTGGGATGCAGCAGCATCGCCCCCGGATGCACAAAGCCCTCCCCATAAGCAATATCTCCATTATAATTCAGCAGGAGTAGGTCGCTGGCCTTGATCAGAGCGAAGCTTACACCAAACGGGTTCACCCAGAAATGGTCCGTCAGAATCGGATCGCGGGCAACCAGATGGCCCATCACCCCTTCATCGAAGCCCAGCTTCGAGAAAATGCGGAAGGCGGCGGCCAGCCGTTCCTTCCGATGCTGCCGTTCCTCCTCCAGCGTTGCAAAGACGGGCGGCTGGGGGCGTGGACGTTGTTTTGACTGAGTAGTCATAATTGATACCTCCTTGGTTGGCAGATGATAAAATTAGCGGGCAATCCAGGCCTCTACATCAAAATCTCCGGCGGCTACGCCTTCCTTCACCAGAAAGTCCTTGGATATGGTAATCAGGCGAACCCCCTCATCCGTGATGGCAGTATCGGAAATATTCTCAAGCGGATACAGTTCGGGAACAACATCTATTGGGGCTCCAGTCAGTTCTGCCAGCCAGGCATAATATTCATCCGGCTTGGCCTTCAGGTCCGCGATGGCTTTCTCTCTGGCCTCATTCCAGATTCGCGGGAACTCAGGGAACTTTGTCAGGTAGCTCTCTGTCACCACATTCGCCGAAGCAGAGGCCAGATCCGGATCACTGGCGCTATCATGAATGACTGCGAATCCCTCTTGCAAAATCTGATGCACCACCAGCAGATACGGCACTGTCGCAACCGCGTCGACTTCGCCCCGCTTCAAGGCAGCCAGCGAGTCTCCCGTGGAGTTAATGTTGATAACTTCCGCGTTAACTCCGGCCTCACTGAGGATCGTTAGCAAATAACGATGCATGGCCGAGCCTTTGACAACGGCCACCTTCTTGCCCTCCAGGTCTTGCAGCGACTTGGCCCCATTCTCAGGAGCGACCAGAATACTCCGCCCTCTCACCGTACGAAGCGTAATCAGCCTGGTCTTGGCACCCGCCGCCTTCGCGTTGATCGCAGGAGCATCTCCTGAGAAACCTACATCCAGGCGTCCGCTAATTAGCGATTCATTCAGATCGGGACCCGTCAGAAATCCAGTAATGTTGACCTCTTCAATACCATGCTGCTTGAGATGTTCCTGAATGATGCCGGTATGGAATCCCCAGCCTTCTGCATCGGCTGGCAGCTTGGTTGCTCCACCAACGTAGCCAAAGTTAAGGACAGTAGGTATGTCACCGCCGCTCGCTCCTGCTTTGTTCACTTCGCCTCCCGGGGATGCAGCGCCCGCCCCGCAACCTTGCAGCAGCAGGACAAATACAGCGATTAGAGCCAAATTGAACCCGAATTTCTTTTTCTTCATGATTGTTCCTCCTCGTCAGGCCTGATTCATATTGTTTATTCCAAGCTTTTCATCGATCCACTATCCCTTGAAGCTGTCCTGCCAGGTTAACAGGCGCCGTTCCAGCCAGCGCACGAAGGAGTCCACCAGTTTGCCGACCAGCGCAAAGATCAAAATACCGGCAAAGATAATGTCTGTACGGTTATTCGATTGACCAAAGGTAATTAAATAACCGATGCCTTCCTGGGAGCCGATGATTTCAGCTACTACCAGGCCCAGCCATGAGCCGGCCAGCGATAAGCGCAGGCCCAACAGCAGGCTCGGAACTGAGGCCGGAAGAATTAATCGCGTTACTTGCCGAATGCGGCTGAATTCCAGCACCCGGGAAACCTCGACCAGCTTGGGATCGACATGGCGGATACCGGCGTAAGCGTTCATATAAAGTGGAAAAAAGGCAATGTTGGCGATAATCACGATTTTTGATATCTCTCCAAAGCCGAACCAGAGAATAAATAACGGGGCGAGCGCCAGATTAGGCGTCAGTCGCAACAATTGCAAGGACGGATCAATATACTCTTCCGTACGCTTAGAGAATCCAACCAGGAGGCCAAGCACCAGACCAAGCCCGCCGCCGAGCAAGAATCCAATAGCGGCCCGCCACAGGCTGATGCCCAAATGCCCGAAGATCTGACCTGTAATCACAAGCTCGGCCAAGGTTCTCACAATGACCAGCGGCGATGGCATGAACAAGTCATCGATGATCTCTAAATCGGACAACACTTGCCAGATGGCAAGGATGGCGATTGGCAATGCTGCACCCAGCGCGATCTCCCACCAGGAAAGCTTCCACTTCCAGATCGGCCTGCTTCCGTGCAGGTCCTTGCTGCGTCTTGGCCATTTCAGTGAATTTGTCAGCCTGCTCATTCCAGCTCCTCCTTTCCAGGGAATCCAGGGGACGATCATTCGCTCCTTTGCTATTGCAGTGCATTTCTTAGCTTCTGCCGCCTGGCCTAGTCCTTCCAGCGAAGGAAATAACGCTCTATCCGCCGGATCAGCCAGTCGCTCAATACGCCGATGATCGTGAAGGTGAAGATACCCACGAAGACAACCGGTGTTTTGCTCATCGCCCGGGCATCCATCATTAAATAACCGATGCCTGAGGACGCGCCCATCATTTCCGCAACCACCAAGCTAAGCCAGGCTATAGCGACCGACATCCGAATTCCGAGGAAGAGATTGGGCAGGGAAGCCGGAAGCATAAGCCGGATGACCTGACGGAGCCTGCCGTATTCCAGCACCCGGGTCACCTCGAACAGCTTGTTGTCCACATTGCGCAAGCCAAGGAAAACATTAATGTATAAAGGAAAGAACGCTCCCTTGGCAATCAGCAGTACCTTCGACGTCTCACCTATGCCGAACCAGAGCACGAACAAGGAGGTAACCGCCAGATGAGGCACCATCCGCAGCATTTGCACTGCTGGGTCCATCGTTCGTTCCACCCAGCGGAACAGACCGACTACGATCCCCAGCAACAAACCGGAGCCTCCTCCCAGCAAGAACCCGAACAACGCACGTTGCAAGCTGATCTCCAGGTTGCTCCACCACACTCCCGACTGCACCAGAACAATAAAGGTCTCTGCAATGCGGGAAGGTGCCGGGAATAGCAAATAGGAGATATATTCGTGAGCGCTCAGATATTCCCACACCGCCAGGAGCAACACGGGAAGAACCAGCCCCTTCACCGTTCTGAGGTTTCCACGGTGCCTGCCAAGCCCTGCTTTTAACTGCCTTTGCCTGCTTGCTTTTGCCACATTGTACTTCGCGGTTGCCGCCTCTTGAAACCGCATGTTCGACCATCGCCTTTCTTTTGTTTATTAATCCTACAAGAATACTATGAATTATTTTCATTTATTTAAACATATAAATCTGTATAATGTAAACTATATTTTTTTTATATTTGCATAAATGAAATTTATACTATTAAAATGTGAGGCGATAGCCTGTGCGGATTGAACAACTGCAATATGTCGTGGAAATTGCTCATACCGGCTCCATTTCACTGGCAGCGGAGAAGCTTCATTCCTCCCAGCCGAACATTAGCTATGCTTTGAATACCCTGGAGGAAGAGCTGGGCGTGCAGATATTTCATCGCAAGCGTGGGGGAACCGAGCCTACGGAAATCGGGAAGGCCCTCATTGCCCAAGCTCAGGACATTCTGAAAAGATTGGATAAGCTGAAGCTGACGGCCAGGAATCAATCTTCGCTTATTTATGAGCAAATCCGGATCGGGGCGGTCCCCGGGGTATGCAATAGCTTCCTGCCGAAGCTATTATCTCGATATAAAGACAAATATCCTAATGTTAATCTGGAGCTAATCGAAGCCAACTCCGATGAGATTGAGGAAGATGTCACTCAAGGGAAGCTGAATCTGGGATTGGTAGGGTTGTTGGGAGAGCATGAGTTTAAGCATTTGGAGGCGGAGCAATTTCTGGCTTGCCAGCTGGTAGCCTGTGTGGGACCGGAATCTCCCCTGGCGGGCAACAGCCAGCTTTCGCTGGCCGATGTCGTTCAATACCCACTGGTGAACATCTCCGATAACATCAAGATGGAATTGATGAAGTACGGTACGCCGAAGGAAATCTTCCATTCAACTCGAACGGAAGCAACCAAGCACCTTATATCCGAAAGCATGGCGACCAGCTTCTATCTGGATATCTCTCTGGTGAAGGACCCTTATGTGCTGATGGGGCGGATATTACCAATTCCCATCAAGGAGAAGGTGGATGTCAGGTTATATTGGATTCGCTCCAGGCAAAGCGAATCCGTAGCCACAGAGGCCTTCATTCAGGAACTCGTACTGAACATTCGTCACTTGTATAAATGAAAGCCTCCGGGTAAATTCAATAGCCTATTTAAATGCCAGCACCGGCCTCGCCCGGTCTGAATTCATCAATTTGTTCAAACTCGCGCAGCACAGCGTAACGGAACTCCTGGAACGCTGTGCTTGCTTTTTTGCGTGGGAAAGGCAAATCCACCTTGATGACCTTCTGAATCTCTCCGGGACGAGGTTTCAGAATCACAATCCGGTCAGCAAGAAATACCGCCTCATCGATGTCATGGGTAACGAAGATCATCGTCGTCTTGTTCGCTTGCCAGATGTCCAGCAGGACATCCTGCATATGAGCCCGTGTGAAGGCATCCAGCGCTCCAAACGGCTCATCCAGCAGCAGGATACGCGGATTGCGCAGCAGCGCCCGGGCAATGGCCACTCTCTGAGCCATCCCCCCGGACAATTCCTTCGGGAACAACTTCTCGAATCCCTGAAGGCGAACCAGTTCGATAAGCTTCCCTACCTTGCTCCGCACCTCGGCGTTGCCTAAGGAGAGGTCGGAGGCAATATTTTTCTCCACCGTTAACCACGGAAACAATCGGGGCTCCTGAAAAATAAACCCTTTATCGATGCCCGGGGCCTTAATCGGTTCTCCGGCCAATCGGACTTGCCCCTCATATTTCGTATCCAGGCCTGCAATGATGCGCAGCAGCGTGCTTTTGCCACAGCCACTGGGGCCGATTACCGTAATGAATTCGCCTTCCTCCACCTTCAGATAAAGATTATGAAGAGCGTGAACCACGCCCTGATTGCTAACGAATTTCTTCTCCAGACCCGAAATTTCAAGCCATGTGTCTCTCAATAGATTCCCTCTCCTTTTTGTAGAGAAATTAAAATTATTCCTATTTGTTTAATAGGAATAATACATAAACCCTTTTATCCTGTCAACAATCCTCAGGAGGGGTCTCCCTACCAAATACAGCACCCGCCGGGAATCCCGACGAGTGCCGTAGGCTGGGCTATCACAACAAAGGCGAGGATGGCTATTCTCTTTTCTGACCTTCAGCCGGGACCATGTCTGTAGAGTGAAGCCGTGTCCATTTAAATAATCGCCAAACTGGCTCATTTTCTCTATCACTTTATTCGTTCCTCAGGTCAACGATATTTGCCCCACCAGCGATGCTTCCTCCCGGGCTTGAGCTTCCCGATTCAGAAGAGCGGCAATTCTCTCCAGGCCCATCTGCAAGGTAGCTCTTGGACAGGCCAGATTGAGCCGGATACATCCTTCCCCGTTAGCCACGAACATAGAACCATCCTCCAGCAGGACGCCTGCCTTCAGGGCAAAAAGTAAACGCAAGTCCTCGCCGGCCTTCACATAATGGCTAATATTAACCCGGGCCAAGTAGGTGGCCTCGGGAATTTGGAACACGGCCAGCGGAAGATGTTCCTCCAGGAAAGCCTGTGTAAACCTGAAATTCTCATCAAGGTAGCTCTTCAGCTCGGACAGCCAATCATGCCCATGCTCATAAGCCGCTTGCGTCGCCGCAATGCTTAATGGGTTTTTGAAGGCATAATGGCGTTTGCACCAGACCTCCCGCAGCTCCTTGTTGGGAATGATTACGTTGGAGAACATCAGGCCCGCCATGTTGAATGTCTTGCTGGGGGCCATGCAAGTAATAATCTTGTCCGAGGCCGGATGCACCTTGGCCAGAGGCGTATGTGTCAGGCCCTGCCGCAGAAGATCACAATGAATTTCATCAGAGATCACCCACAGATTGTGGCGCAGGCAAATGTCTCCGACTCTCTGCAATTCCTCCTGGGTCCACAGCCGTCCGGTAGGGTTATGAGGATTGCAGAAGATACACAGGGTTACTTTCTCATCGCTGGCCTTCCGCTCCAAATCTGGGAAATCAATGGAGTATTGTCCGTTTTCATAGATCAATTCCGAAGACACCCACTCCAGGCCGTGATGGTCCGCAGCCTTCTGAAAATAAGCATACGATGGGGTCAGGAACAGCACCTTCTCATCCGGCTTGCAAATATATTCGCACAGCTCATAAAGGGCCGGAATGATTCCCGGGGAAGTACAGAGCTGTTCCTCGGGAAAGGTCCAATCATAATATCGCCGGGTCCAGGATACCACCGCTTGATAATAAGCCGGATCAAAAACCTGGCTGTAGCCGAGGATTCTTCTGTTCAGACGCCTGCTAATCGCTGCAATAATCTCCGGCGGCGTGGCGAACTCCATATCAGCAATCCACATCCGTGTCAGCTCTTCGTCCGGAAATGGAAAGTTCAAGATTGCTGGATCATAATCGCCAAATATAAATTCGCGAAATCCGTCCGTATTCAACGCATTGGTGCCTGTTCGATCGATAATCTCGTCAAAGTTGTACTTCATGCTGCTCGACTCCTTTTTCCTGCTTCAAATCTCTTAGAGCCATTATTCCATATTTTCAGAATCGCCTCACGAGACAATAATATCGTTAGAAGAAACAAAACCTTACATTTGTTTCTTCTGAATAAACTTTTTCATGAAAAACATGCTATAATCATGAAAAAAATCAATGTATGTGTTTTTTTGCAGTATAGTGGATTCTAACGAAACAGTTGGAGGGAGCAGTCACCGACCATGCAGATTAATGAGGAAATTGGCAAGAAGATCAGGAGCATTCGCAAGTATAAGGGACTTTCCGCCCAGGATTTGGCTACCCTGATATTTAAGAGCAAAGCCACCGTATCCAAATATGAACGCGGCAGCATTACTTTGGACGTTGAGACGCTGTACGCGATTGCCAAAGCGCTGAATGTACAGGTAGAGCAATTGCTGTATATGGAGCCGCGCACCCCTTCGCCGCTTACCCCCAGTCTGCCGGCCAGCTTTTTCCGCAATTCGACGCGATTTTATTCCTACTTCTACGATGGCCGAATTAACAAGCTGGTCCGATGTGTGGTGGATATGCTGGCAGAAACGGAAGGGGGCGGCTATAAAACGCTGCTATACATGAACGTCAAGGATTTCGAGCATTACCTGCAATGCGAAAATTCATATTCCGGCTACACTGTGCACTACGACACGCTAACCACGTTGATTCTGACGAATCAGGCAACCCCCCTGGAGAAGCTTACTATTCATATTCTCGCTTCCTTTCTGGAATCAGAGCAGAAGTGGGGTCTGATGTCCGGTGTATCCTTCCGCCCCTTCATGCCCATCGCCCTGAAAATGCTATTTTCGCGAACTCCTCTGGACGAAACGAAGGAACTGATCAACGAATTGAAGATCTCCAAGGACGATATTCGAAAAATGAAGCTCTATAACATGCTGTCTGTGACCTGAGAGCGATAATGTCAAGTATTAACTCCTTGCAATAACACATAGCGCGAAAAATAAGTCACATATTTTAACTATATATGTTACTATATATAACACACATAAAGCTATTTGTTATTGCACTAGGAGGAGATGAACATGGCCATATCCATTTCGGACTTGCTCCAACTGCCTATACTCAAAAATATACAGCTCCTTGGAGGCAAAGCAGGACTGAGTCGGGTAGTGACATGGCCGTACATCGGCAACAGCGAGGACTTCTCGCTAGAGTGGACACGCGGCGGCGAACTACTGTTTCTCATGAATACCGGAGGCCGCGAGGAACCCGATCGTCTGGACAAATTCCTCAGCGATTGCGCCTCGAGAAACCTGGCAGGATTGGTGCTGTTCGATCCATCGGATAACACCCTGCTCAGGGCTGAAATAACGGAGCTGGCAGACCGACTGGCCCTCCCGCTGCTCCGGCTGCCGGGAAATATCAAAACAACCGAAGTCATGCGTGATATCGGCGAAATGATTCTCAAGGAACAACATGAACGCCGACATCTTTATGATATCATTTACGAGATATTATACGGAACACACCTTAACGTCGCGGCTGTCGAAAGACAGGCGGCGTTTTTCGGATATAATTTGAACACGGCGCATCAGGCCTGTGTAACCCGGGTTATCAATTTCCAGGAGGTTGCCTTGAGCCTAAACTATACAGATGACGATGCACAGGCTGAGTTCAAGAGCTACCTCAATCAAGTTATTCTCAGCGCCGCCGCCCGCTATATCAAAAATGTCATGGCCATCCCCAAGGGAAGCTATGAAGCGGTATTGCTTATCCCCATTGAACAAAGCCAGGATAAAAGCGCCAGAGCGAAGCAAGTGGAGCAATTCTGTCAATATATGATGAACACCTTCCACGGCCTGCAACTCAAGGCCGGTATGGGGAGCATTTCGACAGCGGTATGGGATTGCAAAAAAAGCCTCAAGGAAGCGGAACAAGCGCTCCAGATGGCCTCAGCCACCAAGGGCAGCCCTGTTATAACGAATTTTGAGGATCTGGGCTTCTTCCGGGTGTTGTATAAATTCCCGGATGTTTCGGTGCTTGATGATTATGTACAGTCACAGCTGGGCCCCTTGCTGCAGTACGATCAGATCAATGACGGAGAACTGATGAAGACATTGCAAACGTATTACGAATGCAAGCTCAACCTAAACCAGACCGCCAAGGAATTGTTCATCCATCGCAATTCACTGATGTACAGGTTCAAGAAAATCGAAGAGTTAATCCATAAGAAGCCGGATGATACAGCAGCTTATCAATCCCTTTTCTTCTCCATCCTGCTCTATCGTTTTCTTAGTGTGCACAATAAACAATAAACCTCGCAAAACACTGTGCATTCCGTCTGATGATCAACACCCTCACTATCCTTTATACTGAATTTGTGATGAAAACGACCATATACAGTAAATAAAAACAACAGGATAGGTGAGGTATTATGACAATGAAGGCTTATTTTGATGGAGTTCCCAAGGCATTGAAGGATGGTATCTTTCACGATCTATTTCTTGATCCCGCCAAAACCGCTGTAATTACTATTGATATGCACGATGGTCATCTCGCCGATGACCCGGAATGCCCATCTCCGGCGCCAAGAGGGAGGGAAATTGTAGAGCCGATTAACCAGTTCACCCAAATATCCCGATCATTAGGTATTCCTGTTATCCATGTTCGCTCCGTGCTTCGCAAGGACGGAGCTGACGATATTCGCGGATACAAAAGCGCATGGAGAATACTGTCGGAAATGCGCGACAAGCCTCTGCCCTTCGCTGATCAGCATGCACTGGAGGGCAGCCGTTGGACGCGCTTCACTGTACATGTGGATGAGAGCGACTACACCGTAGATAGCAAAAAACGGTTAAGTGCTTTTTACTCCACCGACCTTGAGCTGCTGCTGCGCAACCTTAAGAAGGATACCATTGTGTTGACGGGAGCACTGACGGATTGCTGTGTATTAAACGCTGCCGCCGATGGAGCCAATCGAGACTTTCGGGTAGTTGTGCCGCAGGATTTATGCCGGGGATATCTTGAGCTGGAGAATTCTGCACTACAGATTATTTCCAGATATTTCGGGATTGTTGTAGATTCGGAAGACTTGGTAGAACAGTGGAAAACAGGAGCACACCTGTCCGTACATTAGGCTAATAACCAGTTGCCAAAGCATTCAGCGTTCATATAACTTCAAGGGGTGGATGAGAAATGAAAGCACACAAGAAGCGTATTATATCGTTTATGGCTGCCATTGCAGTCGCCGTTGGCTTGACTGCCTGCTCCTCGGGTCCGAGCAATACCGGAGCAGCAAATAGCGATCAGGAGCTAGAAGTATTGACCGTTGGAATTGGCAACGTCATTCCTCCACAATTTTTTGTCAATGAGAATGGCGAGCTTACCGGTTACGATTACGAGGTCCTGCAGGAGGTTGACGCCAGATTGCCGCAATATGAATTTAAATATGAGCAGCTTGAACTGGCAGCAACTCTGGTCGCGCTGGAATCGGGCAAAATTCAAATAGCGGACTGGCAGTTTGGCAAAAGCGCGGAGCGGGCAGAAAAATTTCTATATCCCGATGAGCCTTATGATATAGGCGTACTGAAGCTGATCACGCAGAGTGAGCGAACCGAGCTTAATACGCTTGACGATATGGCGAAGAAAAAAATGGCGCAAATGCCGACCTCCAGCTTTTATACCTACTTGAAGAAATATAACGAGGAGCATCCTGATCAGGCAATCGATGTGCAAACCGTCGATAGTCTCCCCGTGGCCGATGCGATGAAGATGGTCGAATCGGGGCGCATTGACGGAACCTTGGCTCTCGCTGGCACTTACAACAAGATCAATGAAGAAATGCAGCTCAACACCCGCCTGGGTGGGACGATTGATGCCTATCCGGTGTATCACATTCTTCCCAAGAACCGCACAGATATCAAAGAGGCCTTCGATAAAGTGCTGAAGGAAATGCGCGAGGATGGAACCCTGTCGGAGCTGTCGCAAAAATGGTATGGTCTGGACAATTTCGCCGAATATGAATCCTTTACGGGTAGTCAATCCTTTGGCGGTTAACATCGAAGGGGGAGTGACTTTATGGAAACATTCTTTGATATTGAATTTATGCTGCGCTCTATTCCCAAGGTCATTGAGGCGCTCCCGATCACGCTGCTGCTACTTGTACTAAGCATGATTTTTGGCTTATTGCTCGGGGGGCTGCTGACATGGACCAAAATGAAGGCCCCTCGAGGGCTTCAGGCTGCCGTGGGCGTATATGTCTCCTTTATGCGCGGGACTCCGCCGCTCGTCCAATTATTTTTAATCTACTACGGCCTGCCGAACCTGCTGGGACAGCTTGGCATGCGCGTTGATAGCTGGGATAAACTAGTGTTCGCTATTATCGCCTTTACCTTAAGCAATGCTGCATATCTGTCAGAAACGATGCGCTCCGCCTATCTGGCGATTCCTGCCGGGCAGCACGAAGCCGCTCAAAGCGTCGGGATGACCGGGTTTCAAGCATTTCGCCGCATTATTTTCCCGCAAGCTCTGGCAGTGGCTATTCCCAACATCGGCAATAGTCTGCTCATTGTATTTAAAGATTCTTCGCTGGCATTCAGTATTGGCATCGTGGAATTGCTGGGCAAGGCCAAGCTGATCAGCGCAGCGGGCTATGGCGCGAAAAATCTGGAGGTATTCGTTGCCGCCGCTATTGTGTACTGGATCTCATGCATGATATTGGAATATGGAACAAACTGCCTGGAGAAGCGTTACAAGCGCAAAATGGGTCTGGCTGTTTAAAGCTCCGAGAGGAAGTGAGAAGAGAATGGACTTTTACCTGGAGCATTTCTGGAAAATTGTATCAGTTGCGCCGACTACACTGCTGCTGAGTATCAGTGCCATGATAATCGGAATGATGATCGCTGTATGCTGTGCATTTATGCTAATCTATCAAATACCTGTGATTTCTAAATTAGTGACCTTGTATTTATCCGTCATGCGGGGAACACCGCTGTTAGTGCACCTTTTTATTGCCTATTACGGAATTCCCCAGCTGGCTGACGGTTTAGCTGAAGCTACTGGACTCCCGCTCTCCGTTAATAGCGTACCCCCCATCATCTTTGCAATTATTGCCCTCAGCCTTGAACGCTCCGCCTATCTGACCGAGGCGATACGGTCCGCGCTGCTATCAGTGCCTAAGGGACAGCTAGAAGCTGCCCATGCCGTCGGGATGACGACAGCGCAGGCCTACTTAAGAATTGTGTTCCCTCAGGCACTGGTCGTTGCGTTGCCCAACCTGACGAACCTGTTTCTCGGGGGGGTCAAAGGCTCCTCCCTCGCATCCGTTGTCGCGGTAGTAGAAATGATGAACATGGCCAACATCGAGGCGACTGATTCATACCGATTTATGGAAATTTATATCATCCTTTCGCTAATCTACTGGGGAATGTGCATCGGCTTTGAACAATGGTTGTCCAGAATAGAGACACGAGTTGGATACTTCCGAAAGTCACTACGTAATTAATGAAAAGGGAGACACTTTATGTTGCCTGAAATGTGGGAAGACCATGAATTAAAGGACTGTGAGAAATATGTATTCAGCCTGCGCCGCCACTTTCATCGATTTCCTGAGCTGAGCGGTCAGGAGAAGGAAACCTCCGCCAAGATCGCCAGTGAACTACAAAAGATGGGGATTCGGGTACGCCAGGTCGGTCGCTTCGGAATTATCGGGGAGCTTGAGGGCGCGCTTCCAGGCAAAACCCTTGTTTTGCGCAGTGATATGGATGCTCTGCCCGTTCAGGAAAGCTCCTTCAACTTGCTGAAGGAGAAGATGGTTATCTCCGAGCGCGAAGGCGTTGCCCACATTTGCGGTCATGATGGACACATGGCTATGTTGCTGGGGGCCGCGAAGCTGCTGTCACTGCGGCAGAAGCAATTGAAGGGCCGGGTACTGTTCTGCTTCGAGGAAGGCGCAGAAAAAGTCATAGGGCTGCAAGCCATGATGGATGCACTCGCCCGGGAGCGGGTGGATGGGGCCTGGGGATTATACCTGGAATCGGCCCTGCCAACGGGCAGCTTTGTTGTCGAGGCTGGACCACGCCTGGCAGGGGCAATTGGCTTTCAAATCACCGTCTACGGCGAAGGGGGCCATGGCTCCCGCCCGGATAAAACGATTAATCCCATTGACTGCTGCGCACAAATCGTGGGAGATGTCCAAGGCATGATCGCCAGAGAGATCACCCCGTATGAAAATGTAATATTGTCCTTCGGCAAGATTGAAGGCGGAAGCACAACCAATATCATTCCAGATACCTGCACCATGTCAGGAACGATGCGGTTCTTTGATCAGAATGTTGGCTTATGTCTGCAAAGCTCCTTTGAACATTGGGTTACCCACATTGCCACGGCCCACCGTTGCCAGGTCAGCATTGATTTTTTCGGCCGGGGCATGCCTGTGGTCAATCAGCCTGCCGATGTGGCAAGAGCCCGTGAGGCTATTCGCCAAGCGGGAATAGTAGTGGACCACAACTTGAGTTTGTCGCCGCAAATGCGTTCCGATACCTTTGGTAGCTATATTGAGGATTTTACGGGTGTATTTGTATTCCTGGGCATCAATAACCCGGAGCTTGGCATGGGAGCAGATAGCTACACGCGAAAATATGATCTGGATGAGGCCTGCTTGATGCAAGGCACATTGGCCACCTTGGCTTATACCAAGCAATTCCTGGAAGAGGAATAACGACGAAAGGAAGGGGCTCGCGCATGACACAAATACCAATGGTGCAGTTGAGCAACATTCACAAGTCTTTTGGAGCAAATCATATTTTGAAGGGAGTCAGCCTACAGGTCGGCAAAGGCGAGGTCGTGGTCATTCTTGGTCCCAGTGGATCAGGCAAAACGACACTCCTCCGTACCATCAATTTTCTTGAAAAGGCCGATACCGGCAGCGTGACCGTTAATGAATTTACTGTCAAATGCCAGCACCCCCACAACCGAGATGTGTTAGCCTTACGGCGCAAAACCGCCATGGTATTTCAGAACTATAATTTGTTTCATAACAAAACGGTGGTAGAGAACGTGATGGAGGCCTTGATTACCGTCAAGAAAATGAAGCGGGACCAGGCCGAAGCCATAAGCCTGGAGGTACTCCAGAAGGTTGGGCTTAAAGAAAAAGCCGGCTTTTACCCTAATCAGATCTCTGGCGGACAGCAGCAACGCGCCGGAATTGCTCGTGCATTGGTGTTGAACCCGGATGTTATTTTGTTTGATGAGCCCACCTCTGCACTCGATCCCGAGTTGGTGGGAGAGGTGCTTGAGACCATCAAAGCCGTGGCAAGCACCGGAATCACGATGATCGTTGTCACCCATGAGATTTCATTTGCCCGTGAAGTGGCCTCCCATGTCGTTTTTATGGACGGGGGAAATATTATCGAGGAGGGCCATCCTGATGAACTGTTGACAAATCCCCAGGAAGAACGCACAAAGCAGTTCTTGAGAAGAATTACTTCTTAAGCCACTAGCGCAGATAAAAAGGAGTCAGCTATGAGCCTATTTGCAGCCTACAACGAAATTATTACCTTGTTCTTCATTATGCTGATCGGTTATGCCGTAATTAAATACCATATTGTAGCAGACACCTTTCGCAAGGATTTGAGCAACTTCCTGTTTTATGTCAGCATTCCATGCACAATGATTCACTCCATGAACCAGGAGTTCTCCCAGGCTAAGCTGCATGATGTGTTCATGATGCTTGGCATGAGTGTGGCCTTCCTAACCTTCGGCTTTGTCCTGCGCTGGGTTGGTCTCAAGCTGCTCGGTGAGAAAGATATCAAACGCAAGACCGTGTATGAATTCACCTTTATTATTACCAATTACGGCTTTATGGGCTGGCCGGTGAGCTATGCCCTGTTTGGTGACGATGGCATGTTCTATTCAGCCATTTTTGCTATTCCTATCAATATTGTCTTTTATGTTCTCGGCGGCTTTATTTTCTCCAAAATTAACGGAGACAAGCGCGGCGTCACTTGGCGGATTCTATTAACGCCACCTAACATAGCCACTTTCCTGGGCATTTTGCTGTTTTTATTTTCAGTGAAGGTTCCTCCCATCTTTCGCGGGACTATCGATCTAATGTCCGCTACCACGACGCCGCTGGCGATGGCTGTAGCCGGAATGATGCTGGCCTCCTTCAGTCTCAGAGCGGTATTTGCTAATCGCAAGGCGTTTGTATTCGCCAGCTTACGCTTGCTTGCCCTGCCTCTGCTTTTCTTTATTTTGCTCAAGGCGTTGGGCTTTAGCGGACTTGTACTGGCAATCCCCGTCATCATCGCTGCTATGCCAACTCCGCCTAACCTGACGGTATTAACAGAGCAATATCAGGCGGATTCCTATTTAGCCGCCCAGCTTATTTTTATTACGACCTTGTTATCCGTGCTCACGCTCCCCGTCATCGCCGCCATCGTTGGATTCAATCTTTAAAGCGCAGGCAGCCTGCCAACTGCAGTCATGTCACTGTCTGCACGGGGCAGGCCCTGCTTACGATTTTTAACGCAATTCTCACCCTACCCGGAGCTTTAGAAGGTCCATCTGAATATAGAAGCCGTTCTATGCACCGGGGGGAGGTGCTGATATTGTCGTTCCAGCCTTATACGGCCTCAACACCTACAACATTGATATTTATCTCTGACACGATTAATCCCGTCATTTTTTCTACCATTTGCTTCAATTTTAACTGGAGAGTTCTACAGATCAGGTGAAGAGGCACTCCAAACTGTACAACCGGATAAACCTCAATAGCAATTTCTACTTCTCTGATGTTAATCCGGACCGCCTTATAGAACTTATTTTTGTCCGTTCGCTTAATTCGTCCATCCATGAGCGCTATAATCTCTTGAGCTTCTTGAATTCCTTTGGCGGCAATTTTGGCAATGACCTGCTTGGAAATATGAACGTTGCTCTGCTTATCCTGCATCATCATAGATGCCCCTCCTTTTTATAAGACAATACTTCCTGATTTATTCAGCCGGCTGATCAAAATGCCATGACAATGCCCTTCTCATTGGCATACACCGAGCTGATTCCTCTTGTCGGTACAATAAGGATTTCATCAAAATGGAACCGGCTTCTGATCTTTTCCTTCAGCTTCTCGGCAAGTCCGGGATTGTTGCAATGGGCAATAACCATACTTTCCCCCCGGGTGTCTTTGCCGCTCTTGCCAATGGTATCCGCCAGCTTCTCAACAATTTGCTTCTGCCCGCGTACATGGGCATGCAGACCGATAGTTCCTTCTTTATCTGCCTTCATAATCAGTTTGATGTTGAGAACAGAGATTAGTTTGCCGGTGATTTTATTTAATCGTCCGTTTTTCAATAAATTATCGAAATTGTCCAACACAAAATATGTCTTCATATCATGAATAAAGTGATCGATGGTGGAGATTATTTTAGACCTTTGATGGCCCTCTTTGATTAATTTAGCCAGCTTCACGGCAATCAGCACCTCACCGGCACAGGCGCTTTTTGAATCAAATACGTGTACCTCTGCGCCCGTATCCTCTTCCTCAATCATAGATTTTCCGAGCACAGCACTTGCATATGAGCTGGACAAATTGCTGGAAATCGTAACGGCAAAGGACGATGGTGAACCTTGAAAAACTTCTTTATATAACATAGGCGAAGGAGATGCAGAGCCCACCTTGCCCTTGCAATTTTTCATTTCTTCCATAAAGCTTGGCAGATCAAGATGCTCATCATCAACAAAGCTCTTGTCTTCCAGGTTTATGGTTAGCGGTACCGTAACAATCCCCAAACTTTCACTTAGCTCCGGAGTTACATCACAACAACTATCAACTACAATTTTATGGTTCAAACGCTCCACCCCATCATTTTTGTTTCTTCCATTCAGTATAATCCATGCATACATTTTAGCAATGTTCCCTCAACTTTTTCTCAATTCTCTTTCAACGATGACTCAATTTTTCTGTAACTTTATGATTACCGCTGTACCTTTGCCTTTTTCACTCCGCAGGGACACCTTACCACCACACAATGTGACAATTCGATGAACCAACGTTAGCCCGAGTCCACTGCCCTTCACATGGTGTGATCGCTCTCCTTGATAGAACTTGTCAAAGGCATGCTTCATAACCACTTCATCCATACCGATACCCGTATCTTTTACGATGACAACAATGTGATCGCCTTCCTCATGGCATTCGATCGATAGCGTCCCATTCTGTTCGGAAAATTTAATCGCGTTATCAATCAAATTACTCCACACCCTTGCCAGCAAAGACTGACTGCCATATATATAGACTTCATCCATGTTAAGGTCTATAGTCAGATTTTTGCTCTCCCAGATGCTTTCAAAGGTTAAAAGAACACGCCGAATTTGCTCATCCAGCTGGAATCGCTCCTTCTGCAGAACGATCTCCTGATTCTCAATCTGGGATAAGGAGAGGATACTCTGCGTGAGTTCGGTCAGTCTTCCAGTATTATCTAAAATGGTTTTCACGTATTTTCTTTCTTCTTCCTTGGTCAGCGTCTCATCCTGCAACAACATAGCATAACCTTCAATGACCGAAAGAGGGGTCTTGAATTCATGTGAAACATTGCTGACAAAGTCGTTTCTTAACGTCTCTGTATTGGATAACTCGCGTAACATAAGATTAAAATTTTCCGCGATCTCTCTAATCTCATTGGCGATGCTGGCTTCCTCCAAACGCACAGTGAAGTCTCCCTTGGCCACTTTTTTGGCGGCGTCATTAATCTTTAGAATAGGACGCAGCATTTTCTTGGATACATAGGAAGAGATGAGGGTTCCGACTACAATACTCACAATAGCAATGAACATGGAGGAGGTAATGACTCCCGTTAACGGACTTTCCGTCACCCGCAGCAGAACATATATAATCAGGTAAGTAAGCGCCATCGACGCTGTAATAATAACTCCCATAATCAGGGCAAATATTTGTGAGATAGTTAGTTTGTTCTTGATCCTATTCACTTCGCTTCACCGCTTTGAATCCGAGTCCCCGAATCGTCTTGATTTCAAACGGCGCATCCTTAAACCTGTCCCGAATTCTGCTCATATGCACATCCAGGGTATGCGGACTGCTCTCTGTCTCCATCCCCCAAATCTCATCCATAAGCTGTTGCTTAGTAAATACTCTGTTGGGATCGGACAGCAGCTTGTACAATAAATAGAACTCTTTTTGAGGAATAACCATACTTTCTCCATTCAGGCTCACTGTCAGATCATCATAAAATAACTCCATGCCCTCAAATTGCAGCTTCTTCTCATTCACAATCCTCGCTCGTCTAAGCAATGCCTGAACTCGCAATATCATTTCATTAACATTAACCGGCTTGATCATATAATCATCGGTACCCGCCCGGAATCCGCTCTGTATATCCTCAAAAGCAGCCTTGGCAGTAATCATCAATACCGGCATATGATGCCCCATATCGCGTATATTTTTGACTAATTCATATCCATCTATGTTCGGCATCATAACATCCGAGATCATAAGATCAATGTATTGCTTATCCAGGATATCCAATGCTTGGGCGCCATCTTCTGCTTCAAAACAGGCATAGCCGTTCTTGGACAATACCGTGCAAAACAGTGCCCTTAAAGCCTTGTCGTCTTCAGCTACTAAAATGCTAAACATCTACACCATCTCCCAGTAAAGTTATTAACAGAATAACATGATTCATTCAAATTAGATTCAACTGATGATCAGGGAATTGGGGCCTATTCCAACGAGAAGTATGATCTGCTTACCTGTATATCTTTTTTTATAATTATGAACGATTGCAAGCAAAATTAAGCGGCCTGAGTCCAATGGAGCTTGGGACTCAGGCCGCTTAACGGATGCATTACATCGATATTAAGGCAGCATATTTTTATACGTGGTGTAGTAATGGATGGCCTGCCCACCATACCCGTCAGCGCTTGCGAAGTACGCCTCTACTTTCTCAAGCTCCTGGTTCATGTAAGCCTCGCCCTCCTCATAGAAGGTTACAAACTCCGGATCACCCGGCACCTCGTAGGTCTCTACGCCAATAACCACCTTCTTGCCAATGGCGCTTCCGTAGTCAACTTCGTTTTGCCCGTTCTGAATAATGCCATCCGGTCCTTCAGCGAAGTCACGGTAATCCATAATGGTTACATAGTCCATAACGTCCTGAACATGCTTATGCATTTCCTTGGTTATCCCGTTATGAGTGATGGAGAACGTGTCATACCAGAACGGAATATCTCCCGAGAAGGTCATGGAAGAGCCGCTGTCAGCCAGAAGCTGCTGGGACTTCGCCGCCAAATCAAGATAATCTACACTTAATTCCTGTCTATTTTCCGACCAATCGGGCAGGGTGTAAGGTTCATTATCATGATGCACACCATCAAACCGTTCATTCACGGCAGAAGCCGCATTGTAATCAATCACATCCTGCAGTCTGCCAAGCGGAATAGAGTGGTTCTCCGCACGCACCCAATCTGACTGACCATCCAAAGCTTCTACCTGCATATCGTTAGCATGAGCCTGTGCGATCAGTGCACGATAATGGCCGGGATTCGCCGTCAAATTGGTTCCCGTATTTACGTAAAGCGTGTTGATCCCTTTAGACAATGAAAAATCAATCAGTTCAGAACGTGCCGCCGAAGTAGCTATGTCAGAATACTCCCACACCCAGAGTGCATTCATCTCCCCGCCAGTGCCCTGATCAGGAGTATCTTGAGTGAGGGAAATTTCGTCGATATAGCCATATCCGCCAAGCAGATTCAACTCGAAACCTCCGTTAGTGACTAGGTTAGTACCTGCTGCATAGCTCTTCAGCGCAGGCATCACGCCAACCAGTAATAGCAATGCCACCCAAACCTTGAGTACTCTTCCAACCACGTTCGTTTTCATCCCTTCGCCTTCTTTCCTAATTTATTTGGTTCAATGGACAAAATATTTATGCAGCTCATAGCACTACTGCTTCCGCACCCTTACTGTAACAAAGAAGGGGCTTTAAATAGCTTCTGAAGCATCAGCATCGCCGAACCGTGCAAAGAACCAGCTTCTCGATAAGAAGAAGCGATCAAACGCTCTGGTGCAAATGGCAACGGGAACGGAAATTGCACGAGATTCTCACGCAGCTTATCGAAGAACATCTCTGAATCGATCATCCAGCCTTCGATCACCACTAGCTCTGGACTGATAAAATTAACAGCCGTAGCAACCAGCAGCGTCGTCACATACAAAATTTGCTTGAATATAGGCTGCAGCCATTTTTCTCCCGCTTCATATCTCCGCAATAGGTCATCCATGGAATCCGGAATCTTTACGCCTAGTGCCTTGGCCTCCTGCTTGCAGCGCTCCATAATAAAGGGGGTTGTAATGATTGTCTCGATGCTCCCGCCATTGGCGTTAATCGGAATGTGAGCAATTTCGCCAACGGCCCCCATGTATCCCGAGAAGATTTCTTTATTAAGCACCAGCCCGGAGCCAATTCCTTCGTTAATCGTCAGATACAGCAAATGGTTTCTATTCTCGCCAGCCCCCCCATGCATCTCGGCAAAGGCAGCAGCATTGGAGTCGTTAGTTACTTGAAACGGAATGTCTGGATATTTGGCGGAAAGCTCACTTTTTACATTTAGATCTTTAATTTTCAGAAAGTTAGAAAGTGTGATTACTTCGCCCGACTCATTAATAATCCCGGGAACCGCAATCCCAATCCCTTTGATTTGCTCCAGCTTGAGTCCAGGAACCCTGGCCATACAGGCCTGGATGGAGCTATCGATCTGGGCAATAATGGCCTCATTTCCCGTACCGACTTCAATCTTATACTCGGATATTTTCTCACCAATCAAATTAAACACAGCACATACTAACCAGGTATTCCCGACAGAGACGCCCAGTACGTAACCTCCATTAGGCTTAATCTGCAGGCTCATAGCTCTGCGGCCGGCGCCAACCATCGATTGCTCCCCGGCTTCCTCGACCATGTTGCTCGCAATGAGCTCCTCCACAAGACCGGATACCGTCGTGGCGCTCAGGCGAGTTATTTTCGAAATCTCCGCTCTGGACAACCGCTGCTTGCGATGCAATAAATTAAGTATGGTTGCGGTATTAATTTCCTTCATTAACTGAAGGTTACCTTTCATCGTCACAGCCATAATACCTCTTCTCTTCTTGCAATGATGCGTCTATTTTATCATATTTTTCAAAATCTAACATTTATACCGCTCAAGCTTCGCCCACGAGAATCCGGGTTAAAGCCTTTACTGAATAGTCCGAGGTTGAGCCGACCATAACCACTCCCGCATCTTCCGAAAGACAAGCTGCATCGTAAGGATTTCTTAATACCAGATGTAGTATTGGCTTGCGGGTAGCCTGCAATTGCTGAGCCAGGGTCACCTGACCGCAGAACAAATGAGCATTTAAGGTTCCTTGAATAATACAATCGTAATCCTCAGTCTGCTTGGTTAGTAGGGATATTTCTTCTGTTTGCGGGTCCAGCGAGCACGTGCTTGAGTGTACCTGAAAGCCAGCTTCATCTAATAAACGAGCGAGAATCATCTCGGAATCGCTGGAATTATCGGCTACTGTCAGCTTCTCTTGCTTCGGTAAAATTAACAGATAACGATGGTTCTTGTTCATAGGAAGCAATCCCTGTGGATCACGTTCTACAATGACTGTTCGCATGGCCAGCTTCAAAGACTCTGACTCCCATTCCTCGCGAGGAAGTGGCTTGGCTTCAAGCTGATATTGCTTAAATGCTTGATGCAGACGTCTGATTCTGGCGAGTGACTGGTCAATTCGTTCCTCCGACAGCTCACCTCGCTCGATGGCGCCGACGATCCCCGCGATTACTCGCTCCTGAAATTCAGGCGTATGGCACATCAGAATCTGGTCCACACCCGCCTTCATCGCCATGATACCAATCTCCTCAGGTGAATAATTATCCTTAATTGCCCCCATCTCCACATCATCTGTGCAGATGACCCCCTCATAGTTCAATTGCCCACGAAGCAGCTCCTGGACAAAAAAGGGACTAAGTGAAGCCGGAAGCCCCTGGGATTCAGGGATATTCGGAAAGACCAGATGCCCCAGCATGATAGAATCAATGCCAGATTGAATAGCAGCGATAAATGGCAACAGAGGCCCCTTGCCAAGCTCCTCCAACGTCAGCGGACATTCAGGCAAAACATAGTGGGAATCCCCGCTAACCTGACCATGCCCGGGAAAATGCTTGGCCGTTACTGCCACACCGGACTCATGCATGCCGCGAATAAATGCCTGACCATACTTGCCCACGGTCTCCGGGTCCTCGCCATAGGACCTGACCCCAATCACAGGGTTGTTAATATTGGTATTCACGTCCAGTACAGGAGCCCAATCCATCGGAATGCCAAGTGCATGCAATTGGCTGCCGATAATCCGTCCCTGCATATAGGCCGTTTCCGGATCACCACTGGATGCGATGGCCCGATTGCCGGGAATGTAGGGGTAGAAGGCTTTGAAATTGGATAAGCTGCCCCCTTCTTCATCCACAGAAATGTAATAAGGACCCGCCTCATTTTGCGATTCATGAAGCTGGTGAAACTCGGCAACAAGCTGTGTTACCTGTGATTCCGTGTTAATGTTATGCGGAAAAATGCCTACACCGCCAAACCCGTACGCTTGCTGCCTTCCCTGAAAGGGTGCTCCAGCCTCCAGAGAAGGCACTCCAATCACGCACAGTTTCCCTACTTTTTCTTGCAGGCTCAGCTTTACTGCAGCCATGTGTTCATTATTGACTTCCATATATGGTTACCTCCAGGCTATCTTAAATGCTTTTACTCTTTCACTGCCCCACTGGTCATCCCCGCTATGATATATTTCTGAAAAATAATAAATACCAATAGTACCGGCAGCGTCGAGATGCAGGATGCCGCCATCATGTGCACCCAGTCAATGGAATTAAAGCCCTTATACAGCGCCAAACCCAGAGGCAATGTTCTCATATGCTCGGAGTTGGTCAGAATCAGGGGAAGAATAAAGTTATTCCATGATCCGAGGAATTGCACAATAATCAGGACACCCAGCGCTGGCTTGGCCAGCGGCAGGATAATACGCCAGAATACGCCGAATTCCGTTGCACCGTCCATCTTGGCCGCCTCTATAATTTCATTGGGCAAGCCTGACATGTACTGCCTCATGAGAAATATACTCATGGGAGCGATCAGGTTCGGAATAATGAGTGCTGCGTAGGTATCGATCCAGCCCAGCTCCCTCATCAGCAGAAAGAGGGGAATCAAGGTAACCTGAAATGGAATCATCATTGTAGACAGGACTACCATGAAGAGGGCATTTTTACCGATAAATGTCAGCTTCGCAAAAGCGTATCCCACCATAGAAGCAAATAAAATGTTACCTGCCACTACAGATACGGCAATGATCGTACTGTTCAGGAAGTAGCGTCCAAACGGCCCGCTTCCCAAGACATCCACATAATTCTGTAACGTGATCTCCTTAGGGAAAATATCTGTGAAGCTCTTGATGATCATGCCATCGCCCTTTAATGACATGCTGATCATATACAGATACGGAAATATCATAATGACCAGGGGGATCAGAAGCACTACAAAGATGATGGAGGTGCGCAAGGTTGATTGCCGGTGACTCATTCTCCTACCCCCTTATTAATGCGCATCAGCCACATTTGAATAGCCGACATCGCCATAATGAAGATCATCAAGATATAGGCAATCGCCGAACCTTTCCCCAACTGCAAGCTGGAGAATGCCGTATTGTACATATACAGGACCATCGTGGTGGTTGAGTTCAGAGGGCCACCCTTGGTCATGACGTATACCTCAGAGAAAACTTGCAGTGAGTTAATCGTATTCATGACAATGACTAAAATGCTCATATGTCTTAAATGGGGCAGCGTTACATGAATAAACCGGCTCCACGGTCCCGCGCCATCAATAATGGCCGCTTCATACAAGGTGGCAGGAATCGATTGCAGGGCCGCTACATACATCAGCATATAGAAGCCTACAGACGTCCAGATCGACATAGCCATAATCGAAGGAAAGGCTGTTCGAATATCCAGCAGCCATTGCACCTTTTGAATACCAAAAGTGCCCAAAATCGAGTTCAAGATGCCGGAAGGCGCATATAGCAGCATGAACATCATGGATACGACGATCACCGAAGTCACGGTCGGCATGAAGAACGACACCCGGAAAAATATTTTGCCTGGGATGCGGCTGTTCACAGCAATGGCCAACACCATCGCCAGAATCGTCGTAATTGGAACTGTGACGGCCACGAAATACAAGGTATTCCAGAAGGCTTTGTTGAATACAGGGTCGGTTAGCGTATCCAAATAGTTCGTAATCCCCACCCAGTCTGGCTCCAGCTTGAGCAATCCGGTTTCAGTAAAGCTAAGATATAATGAGAAAATAATCGGGAACAAACTAAATACCAGAAACGATAATAGCCACGGCGATAAAAACAGGTAAGCTGTGGTGTTTTGGCGCAGCTTATTACGGCGTGCTGTGTTCATGTTATACCTCCATGGGCAAGTGATGAACGTCCCGTTGCCCTTAGAATTTTATCTTGTGAGCAATTTATTAATATTGTCGGAGGCAGTCTGTAATACTTCTGCTGCAGGAGCATGCTGCAATACAGCTTTCTCTACCGCAGTCGTAACCTCTTCAGAAATTTTTTGCCACGCCTTCAGAGAAGGTGAATTCCGGGCAGTTGCAACCTGCTTGGCAAATATAGCAATCTCCGGCTTATCCGCGAAGAATGGATCGGTTTCGATGCCTGGAAAGGCCGGAAATACGGAGGTGGAAATCTCTGTCACCTTCATTGCATTTTGCTTGCTGGTCATAAATTGCACGAATTGATAGGCTTCATCCGGATACTCTGTCTTGGCGGAGATGGACAAAATCTCTCCTCCGGAAAAGGACACCGAGTTCCCTGTCGGCGCTACCGGTATTTCCGCCACTCCCCACTTCAGATCCGGGGCATTCTTCGTTAATCCGCGCAAATTCCAGGCTCCTGAAATGAACATCCCTACATTGCCTGCCGCAAATTCCTGCCCAATTGTGCCATCTTGAGCGACAAGTGATACTTCCGACAGCTCTTGAACATATTCCAGCGCTTCGACAGCAGCCGGTTCATTTAATGCACTGGCAGTTTGGTCTTCATTCAGAAATTCCCCGCCATTGCTCCAGAGGAACATAGAGAATTGCGTCCAAGGTGTCTCCGCTTCTCCCGCTGCAATTCCAAAGCCCTTAGCGTTCGTATTTTCCGAAATTTTAGCCGCAGCCGCTTTCAGCTCTTCCCAATTCGCCGGCGCTTTCTCAGGGTCCAGACCAGCCTGCTCGAACAGCGCTTTGTTATAGAACAAAGCACGTGTCCCCAGCAGCCAAGGCACACCATAGATTTTGGAATCATAGGTTACACCGTCCCAGCCTACGTATTCGCTCTTGATGTCGGCCACCTTGTCTGACAGATCGAGCAGCACATCCTGGGAGGCGAACTGTGTAACCCAGGTGTTGCCAAGCTCTACCACATCAGGAGCCTCTTCGGCAGCAAAGCTCGTTGTGATTTTATCCAAGCCGTTATCCCAGGTGAGCTGCTGTACATCCACCTTCACACCAGGATGGGTGCTTTCAAATTCTTCAATAATCGGAGCAATGTTAATATCCGTACTGTCGTCCATCGAACCCATGAATTGCCAGAATTTAATGGTTTTCACTTCGGATGAAGTATCACCCGTTGACGGTTGAGATCCTTTGGAAGAATTATTGCCACACGCAGCTACGAAAACGATTACAAAACAAAAAAATAATGGCAAGATCGCTTTTGAACGCATTCCTGAAATGCCCCCTCGAAAATAGTAGATTGGAATCTAACCCATTTACTTACCGCCAAAAAACCGCCCGGATCCTCCTGTTCATCCAAAATATAATTATTACGTCCATTGGACTTATTAATAATATATGCGTTTTGATTTGACCTGTCAATCAGCTTTCACAACATATATCTAACATAAACATTACATAAATTGATATGGTAAAGCGGATACATTAAAATTTATGTCATATATTTGCCATCATGGAAGATGAGGGAAATTATCGTAAACTCGTTGCACTTCTGGTATATTAAACTAGTATGAATATGTTTTCATGAAAGGATGGTATCCATGACCTCCAAAAATATGCATATTATATTCGCTCTGGTCACCTCGATCCCTATAAGCATTGTAAACTTTAGTACGTATCTGAAGGGAGGCGACCCGAGCTCTGAGCAAGCTCTGCTATCTGTTATTTATGTCATTCTTTGGGCCGTTTACGGGTTTATATTAGGCAGGAAAGGGATAGGGTTCATCAGGTTCTTAACGTATTATTGGGGGATCGGGATGTCAATATATCTATTGGGTTACTTGTTACAAATAGAGTGGCTTGAGTTGCTTCCTATACTTGCCGTGTTTATTTTCGCAGGCCCTTTATCAGGATTAGAGTATTTCTATGAACTTCCGTCAGCACCAGCCATGGTGATCATAAATACACTGGTCCTTTATTCCTTTAGCCTATTTGGGCACTGGATCGGGAAAAGAATTAGAGAATTATCCGTAGCAAGAAAATAATTCAATCAGTTACGAGTATGAAAAAAACCTTCCCTAAACCCATGATCCACAACTTCAAAATTACCGAATGGGATCCTCTTATTGATCCACTCTCCCCTCGTATACCATTGAGTCCCAATTATCACCTGTAATCATCCTTTCATAGACGATTCGGATATATCGAATTCAGGAGAGATTTACGCTTTGGATAGCTTGCGCTTCTGGTATAGAACTAATCCTGCCAAAAAATAGAGGAGTGTGAGCACAACCATCATGAAAACCTCAAATTGGATCTCGTAGAAGCCGGCTCCGTAATTCAATATTTTATTAAAGGCATTCACCGTATGCGTAAGCGGCAAAATGTCCGTCAGCCCCAATGAATGCCCAAGGATGGAGAGCATATTCAACTTCGGCAGCGGGAACATCGCGCCTGAAAAGAACATGAGGATAAAGAATGGAAAACAGCCCACGGTTAACACATCAAAAACCGTATTCAGGAAGCTTGCCACTACCAGACTTACGGAAACCATCGAAAGGCTGGAAAGGATGCCAATCAGAAGAACAGGCCCGAAATTCCCTGCCGGACTGTAGCCCAGCCCCAATGCAGTCCAATAAGAAAGAACAAGCGCACCTACAGCGATAATGGCTTGCACCATACCAATAGCCGTAAGGAAATGAACGGCTCCGAGACGGCTCAGCTTCAGCCGGATCAGTGTTTTTTTATCGTTCTCCTTCACAATGGATGCGGATGCGGTAAACAAGATCATTAAGATGGCCAAAGCCAGCAACCCCGGAACATAACCGTCAAACTCATTTAAGGGAAGTTGTTTCTCCAAAAAGGTTTCGGTTATCGAAGCGGGAAGTGTAATTTGGGCGGCCGCGATCCCTTGTTTATTCACCTCATCAGCGGCCATGACTGCCGCAACGGGATATCGCAGATTATTCATGCTCCCGTAAAAATGGACTTCCGACGGGACAATCGCTTTCTTTGAGATGGCATCGGCATGGCTTTTGGAATAATCGCTAGGAATAACCATTCCAATATCGATTGTTTTCTCTTTTACTTGCGCCTCCAATTCAGGAAGCTCGGTGATAGGGCTGAAATCGAATATATTCTCGCCATTCTGTCCCTTCTTCTCTTGGATCATTTCAACCAGTTCAGTCGCCGGTTTGCCACCATCGAGATTAAGAACTCCGATAGGGTATGTAGTCGGCTCTCCCCCATAAAACAAGTACATGATCAGCAGAAAAAACGGAGAAAAAAACAGCACCATCACAAGTACTTTCCAGTCCCGAATATTTTCTTTCCATGACTTGATTGCAGCCGCTATCAGTTTCATTCCCGAAGCCCCCTTCCTGTCATAGAAATAAATGCGTCTTCAAGCGTCCGCTTGCGGATCGTCATATCCACCATCTGGATACGAAATGCTTTTAATGTCTGGTTAACGATGGGAATGTGCTCAACCACATGGCTTGCGCCAAGCAATAAAAGACCGTCTACCAGCTTTTTTTCTGTGAATACGGGCGGAAAGGCTTCCAGCAGTTTATCGGTTTGCCCCGCGGGTATTCCGCTGAGTCTGACCTGTAAAATATCTCCCTTGCCTGATTTTTCTTTAAGTCTTTCAGGCGTGTCGATCTGGAGTATTTTCCCATGGTCAATAATAGCTACTCGATTGGATAGTCGATCAGCTTCATCCATGTCATGCGTCGTAAGGAGTACACTTTTCTGTTGGGCCGCCAGTTGTCTGATAAAGTCTCGCACAAGAACACGGCTCTGCGGATCAAGCCCTGCCTGAGGCTCATCCAGGATGATCAGGTCCGGATCATGGACAAGCGCAAGCGCGATATTCAGCCTTCTTTGCATGCCTCCGGAAAGAGTCCCGGCAAGCTTATTCCTTTTATCTGTAAGTCCAAGGGCTTCCAGCAGGTACCCTGCCCTTTTGCCGGCCTCTTTTGGAGCTAATCCATAGGACATCCCGGCAAATTTCAACTGTTCGGAACAGGTCAGTTTCTCCCAGATCACAATGTCCTGAGGACATAATCCGATCATCCCTTTAACCTGAGGATAGTGTGCCGATATCGAAATTCCGCCATAAGCCACGTTTCCGGCATCCGCTTTCAACAGTCCGCACAGCATACTGATCGTCGTCGTTTTGCCGGCGCCATTTGGGCCAAGCAATCCGAACACCTCTCCTCTAAATACCGAAAAGCTTACCTGATCCACGACCCGTGCGCTTCCGTAGGATTTGCTTAGCCCGTCCACAGAAAGAAATATTTCCTTCTCCATGCTCTCTCCCCTTTTTAAGGATATTCCAGTACCTAACCTGCTACAGATTCAAATCACTTGTACTTTTTGTTGGGCTTCCGTTTGATTTGTAGCAGCTTTTCCATATCAGGAAATAAAGAAGTATTGGTCAGCTCAAACATCATCCATTTGGGCAATCCACCTTTCATAAAGAGCCTCCTTGTATATCGACGTGTTAGATGATATCGCCGCCCTCATTGTGTTACCCCAAAGTTGTACGACCAAGCACCTTCTTGACCGGCCACACCGCAGTTGGATAAATGAACGCTGTCTGATTTCGGCTTTCTCCTCTTATCTTCTTGTGGCCAAATGATAGAGAAGCCCACTAGAAGAGCGATGCACTTAGTTCTTTGCATGATCTTCAATCAGGTACGCAAAAAAACTTATTGTATTCCCGTCAGGGTCATTAACCAGAAATGACCTTACACCCCAAGGCTTATCCGTTGGTGGAGAGTTCACACTTATATCAAGGTCAATTACTCTCTGATATTCAACATCCACATCATCAACAGCGTATATTAAAGCTAAATTTTTGGTTGAAGAAGCATTTTCATCAGTCAGCTTAAAAATAACAAGTTGAGCATCATAAAAACGAAAATCGACTCCACCGTCTACATCCGGTTCTTGTTGAAAAATTTTCTGATAAAAATTAACAAGCTCTGTCGCGTTATGAGTCTGAATACAAGCTCCATGAAGTTTCATCTCTGTTCCTCCATTTGTTTTATATGATGCCGCAAAGTCGCCATATTCAAAAATGTCGCTATTTTTTATCATTGCTTGTTTCGCCCGATAGTGGAACCACAGCTCCTTGTTACGGAGCGGGGCAAATAATTTTGGCCGCAAACAAAGCTTCAAATGTATTGGCCGCCCCTCCATGCTCCACAATCTTTCCGTTTAGTACCTTGTCAATATTGACTCCGGTAATACACAACTTCTTGCCAGAAGGCTTCATGCCGAGCCACTCGCCTTGATGTGTTCCTTCCATTATAAATTCAGAAATGACGTAATCACCGTCACAATATTGAGCCGTAATGAGCATTTTTAAATCAGGATAGGTCTGCCTTACTTCAATCATGTGTTGCTTCATGCCCTCGATCCCAACCGGAATGATTTTTTCCCCTGTTCTAATCACACACTGGTCTGATACATAATGAGGAACTTCATCCATCAAATGCTCAGATGTAATCGACTCATAAAAAAACCTTACTTTTTCCACATGGTCCATATTAGTTGCTCCTTTCACATTCATTTCCGCTGAGTAAGGACAGCTATACCAAAAGGATGAAGCAGGATGAAAGGAGTGAAGAACTCCTCAGGCTCTATATCCAGCTCAGGGAAGAGCATGGTGTACAGGAAGGCCAGAGAAATGCTCGCCCCCGCAGACTTCTTGTCCGCCATCAGCAATCGGGCCAGGTCCTTATTGACAATGGCTTTCATATTGGCAACCCATTTCCGCATAGCATATTTCCCCCTCCATTACAAATTAACAATCGATCCGGTTGTTACAATCCAGTCCTGCTTGATAAGCTCAATGGCTCTTGGGCTGAGTATGCTTTCATGCGGCTCTGTGATTTCTCTGACATCGTCCTCAAACCATTCCATGGCTTGCAGGAGGTTATCTCTGACCATCACCAAATCTTCTGTACAGCCATATTTCATCAAATGCTTTTGTTTAGTTTCATCTATATAATGCAGCTTGCTGGCCGAGCCGCCCCAGGTGATTTGATCATATGCCGTCAACAGCAAAGAGCTATGCGTATCCATCAAAATGCGCAGGACCCCGTTTAACTTAAAAAAGTCTTGGCGCGCAAAATATTTGGCTGACATCTGCACATGAAACCAATAAGTTGTAATCAGCCTCCGAATGTCATCTTTCCACAAATGCCCCTTGACTCCCAAATCCGCCAACGCATGCACACTGCCATCCCGATCAAAGACGATATCCTTTGCTTGCAACTCGGTGTAATGAATCCGGCACATATAGTCGTCTATCTTTCCTTTGTTTAATAGGAACACATCATACTGAAACAAATGCTCCTTCTGTCGCAAAATATAGCCATAGTTTTTGATGGCCTGGCTGTTAAAATCCTCCGGCCAACAAAGAATGACTTCATCACACACGTCTTCAAGCATAACGGTGAGTTTTTCATCTACCGCCGTATAAGCGCCTTCTTTCACGAGAAAAACAATGTCGATATCGGAATGATCGTCCGTTGTCCCATGAGCGGCAGAGCCAAAATACCATGCTCCCAGCACACCTTGTTGAGCTTTCATGGCTGTTATGAATGCGTTATGTACAGATTGAAGTTCGTTTAACATCGCATATCCTCTCCATTTGCTCAGTCAATCTCCCAGCTTCATCTTACTCACTCTCCACAATGTTATCCTTTTCACAACTATCATTTCGCCTGTTCGGTCATCAGTTCCCATCGCATGCCGAACTTGTCAATGAGGGATACGAAGCAACTGCTGTATGAAGCGGTCTGCTGCAATGATTAGGCCCCATGCTGAATATGTAAAAAGAAAAGTACAAATTACAAAACCAACTAATCTGCGTTTATCAAGTACCATTTCTCATCTCCTTGGCCAGTTTGCGCTTCAACCTCCGCTAACCCCAGTATTGCTGTTTTCACGCTCCTCACCCACTTACTTTCCAAACTTCGACTTTTCATAATTAAACGGTATACTCGTCCCGACCACGACATCCTCAATTCTATCGATCATAAGCCAATCGTCCATGTTCCCTTGATGATCAAAGGCAAGCGGCGGCTCTATGTTCTGCACCTCTTCAAATTCAACGAGACATAAACACTTCTTATGCCAACGCTCCTTTTGCTTTTCGGATAAGTTCAGTTTGCCCTGATTATTGTTCAGCGTTTTTACAATTTCGTCTTCTGTCAGCTTCACATAGTTTTGAACGGATTTAACGATGGCGGAGGCAGAAATTAACGCCGAACCCTTCTCCATAAAATAAAGAGCCTCGCCCTCAAACACCCGGCTATGCGGTATTTTGCGCCCGGCAGCTCCTCTCACAACCATCGTTTTGGTTCCCGCTAAAATTCGATCTAAAACCCGCTCTCCCTTTTTGCCTGTATGATCGCAATAGACTAAATGTACCATGTTTCCTTTCACCGCTTTCTCGTTTTTAATCGCATTGGTAGCAGCACCGTTCCATCCTTCTTCAACATCTCATATGCTCTTTTCACTTCATCTTCACTATCAAAATTGATCCCGTAGCTCATGGTGGGGCGTGACGCTTTTAAGGAGGATGCGAGCATCACATCAACAAAGGCGTCATTATGTGATTCACTGACAGCAAATATTTCTTGTCCGTCTTTAAGTAATGCCGCATGCATAAATGTACCATCCGGAAACTTCTCATGATAACCCAAGGTTATCCCAAGCACCACAAAAGAAATCAAGGCAATAGCCCATAAATCTACGTCTGTTTTTCGCTGTTCCAACGATAAATCCTTCTTGGGTTTATTGCTCATCATAAGAAAACATCATATTCGCTTTCCCGGAATATGTTAATTGGACGCATTTCAAGAAGCCTCTTGAACGTAATCTGAGGATTTTTTATTAAAAACTGTTGAACCATTCTGTATCCGATCGCATACCCGGCACACCACGGTATGCCCGAATGATGATCGCCAAACATATATTTGCCATAATCAACGTCTTGTTCCAGCACTATCTTTGAATAATGATTTTTCCAAAGAGACTGTTCCAAGTCATACGACATGTCAAACAGCCATTTAGGTTTTAAGTGGGGATAGACAGACAAGGCAAAGCTGTCAGCTTCTCCGTCAATCAGCAAAGAATTAACAAATTGGTTTTCCAACTGGCCTCCGTAAATCGCATACCAGTAATTTCCCCAAACGGTGTGATGATACTCGTGTGCAAAAACATACGGTATCCACTGAAGAAAGCTATCAGCCAATGGATTGATATTTATCAGCATATGTCCAAAGGTTGAGCTGCCTATGATGCCGTTTTGAAATTTGTTCACAGTAGAATTATCATCAGACAAAGGATATAGAGCTACACATATAGGATCGTCATCATAATTGGGTAATAAATCCGCAACCTTCTGAAATTCGTCTTTCAGCTTGGCAAGATCGATAGGGTTCAGTAAATCAATCTGCTTTTTCAGTGTTGCAATATCTGTAATTGGCTTTGGTTTCCTGTCAGATAAATCGTGCGGCGCATATTGGCATAGCGTTTCCCAATAAGGGTCGATTGCATATTTGCTCCACAGTGCCTCCACCGTATCTACCCTGTTTTCAACGTCTGTGATGTAAGCATCGAGGTATTTGTATACAGGTATAATTTCTATATTCATGTCCCTCTCCTTTATATATAGACTACACTTCATGTCTTTTATCATTTAGGGTTCAACTCGATATATTTCTTCCCTAATAAGGTTGTCGCCCAGTCATATAAGTCTGCCGTTTCATACTTCCGATACACATGCTCTTGCGCAACGATCATTAACAAATAAAGATCGTACCAAAGAATTCTTCGATTTTCCTCCTCTGTCAGCTGTCCCATTCCGTAGCCTCTCAAAAAGTCAGGCGATTGCGCGTAGGATCTGAATCCAACCTCCATCAGCGGGTCGCCCCACAGGCATCGTTCCCAATCTATTAATCCTGTAATCTTCCCATCTTCAATAAAAATATTGCCATCCCATATATCCCAATGAACTAAACGCGGAGTTGCGACATCGCTAAACAAGCCTTTATCCCTGTCCAGCGACTCCAATAGCTCGCGCGAAGAGAGCGTAAGATCAATGCTTTCCTTTTCTGCATCCATCAAGACGGCTTTCAGCATTTCACAAAACACTTCATACCAGTTTTCGCCTTGAAGTCTCTGTAGGCCAGGATATCCAAAGAAAGCGTTTGTAATTTGGTTAATTTCTTTAGTCAGTGAACCTACCGAAGCATAAATATCGTTTACCTCGTGCGGGGTCAATCCTGATTTCCTGGAAGACAAGCTTTCTCCTTTTAACTTTTCCATGAAAAAATAGGGCGCACTACACCATTCACAGGAAGGATCATAAAATTCGACCCTCGGTACGGGAACATGGGTCTTCTGTGTAACCAATCGCATTGAACGCACTTCGGACTCCATGATATTCTGTTCGTAGGTCATGACCGTGACTTCAGGATGAGGCGCTATCTTGAGAATACTTGCTGTCCCATCATCGAAAGAAACCTCGTAGGCGATATTAAAATATCCTTCCGTCAACTCTTGCAGATGATCTAGCTTCCTGTCTGGAAACGCGTGTTGAATCAACTTCTCAAGTGCAGCTTTACTTTGTGTGTTTTTGGTTAAATACACCTAATCCCCACCCTTTGTCAATGATGTTATCATTCCATTTTCACCTAGCTTAACTCCAGTATAGTTTCAAAGCAGAGAAAAACATATTTACCCACTTTAGACCTTTACTATCTCCGGTTTACTTTTTTTATGCTTATTTCATTGGGGGAAGAAGATGAACTTAAATCATTCGTTTAACAAGATCCTGCAGCTTTCGGATCAGGAAGAGAAGATGCGAATTGACCGTCCTTTGGTTGAGTTAATGGAGGAGGAGTATCAATTAAACGACAACATGAAGCATCTTATTGAGGATCAACAATATGTGTTTCCTTCATTGAATCAAGATCACGCTACACCCGATATGTTAATCCGAACGCAAGATACGATCAGCGCTAAGAAGCATCACTATTCTACGGCGCCTTATTTTCATCGGCACGATTTTATCGAAATTATCTATGTCTACAAAGGCCATTGTTATCAATATATTGAATCGCAGGATCAGCTCATGATTCTGAATGAAGGAGAATTATTTATTCTTAACCAGAATGTGCTGCACGCATTGTATCAGCCAAATCCCGAAGACATCATCATCAAGATGATTATTCCCCCTAGGTACTTAGGGTTTGAATTTGGTGAACGTCAGGAGTTTCAGGACTCCATGCTTGATTTTTTAACCAAATCAGTGATGAAAAGGAGTTTATCCTACCACTATTTGCATTTTCGTACGGCGTCAAATCCGTTAATCAGAACTTTTGTTGAGAGAATAGTAACTGAATACTATCAAAAGCCAAATTATTTTGAAGATGCCATGTGCTGCTATTTGAAGCTGTTATTTATTGAACTTAGCAGAAGTAATTCCATCCTAAACAGTGTGCATTTTGATATAAAAACGAAACGATTACAACAGGATCAACTGCTGAATTATGTAAGAGAAAATATGCAAACCATTACCCTGGACCAATTGGCTAATGAATTTTCATATAATAAATGTTACCTTAGCCGTTTAATCTCCGAGGAATTTGGAGAAAGCTTTCAGAAAATAGTAAGAGAGATACGGATGGAAGAAATCGAGACCTTAATCCGATATACGAATCTATCCATTGAACAAATTGCTGATCGGGTAGGGTATAAAAATGCCGTCGTCATCTATAAAATGATCCGCGAAAAATATAATATGACTCCAACCGAATTTCGAAAGAATCGATGATATTGGTTACTTTAGTCATTAAGCAAGTTCTGGGGTACCCCTGCTCGTTGATTGAAGTAAGTGTTGTAACCTTAAGCTCTTTAATCATCAAATCCGCCTGGTTTTCAATCTCGGCTATTCTTGCCTTCTGAATCTCTGATGCCTTCATGAATCTCACCCTTTTTTTCTTTGACTGGAATTAAGAGATCAAGCTGAAAGCCTTCGCCTTGCGGGTCAGGAAGATACACGCGATTCACATAATTCAAAGATTCTTCAAGCCAGCCGAACATGTTTTCAGAGTCCCGGCTGCCAGCATACTCGTATTTTTCGCTATCTCTAACCCAGCTTGCAAGCCGATCCCATGCTTCAAAGTGACCAAACGGAATCATGTACGCGGCATATAATCCCCCGTTAAAGCGTTTCCTTACCAAAGGCTCCGGCACTTCCATATCCTCCGGGATGGTAACCCACATTTCGTAACCATGATAATTGGTTTCGTCGACCGGATTCGGGGCATTGAATCCATAATGACGCAAATCAGGTTTGATTTTTGGCAAAGCATGCTCTAACACAAACTTATCTATCATTCGTGAGACCGTGCTTTCCGGTTCATCTCCCTCATATTGATAGGCAGCCACAACAGCAGGCGGCAGGTAAATAATCCGCACATCCCGATCACTAAGTCTATCTAAATTTTCACTTGCCTGATTTAAATCCTCCAATATTTTCTCCTCCTTCATATGATGATTTATGTTAGAAAGGGGTGCAGCGATCGGCAGTATATCGGTATTTTCCAAAAGCTCTGTCATCAGACAGATGCCTGATTTTTCGCGAAGCTCATCCACGAATTTGTTTAAAATGGAACGAATGGTTGATAATGAGGCGATTTCGATATTGATAGCGTGAATGTTCTGAATAAGGATATTTGTTGCATAAACAGCATCCGGGTTAGCCAATAGCATGCCTATTTGTTTCAAAGAGAGGCGCAATTTACGTAGAATAAGGATTTGATTTATGCGCGTACAAGCTTCTGCATCGTATACCCGGTATGAGTAGCCCTGAATTCTTTGACTTTGAATCAGACCCAGTTGTTCATAATAGCGCAGCATACGGGTGGAAATCCCAAACGATTTTGTAACCTGTGTTATCGTCTTTAAATGGCTCATGCCTGATCTCCTTTCTCATACAGATCATAAAGTGCGACACGACGTCAATGTCAAGGGATTCAATTGTGCTTCGTGTAGTACATCACAGCGGTTACAATTGAAACAAGAACCATCGCAGCATTTGCGGCAATGGTTCCCGTCCAAGTCATAGTCACGGCGCCAAAGATGGAGGATGCCGCATTGGTCAGGTGCTTCTAACGATTATGACTTCCGCACCGGTCTGATATACTTAAAAAACCGCTCCGGATCATGATACATGTAAATGATTCTGCCGGGGGAAGCATCCAGGCAGTAGCCGGTGCTTGCAAAATCAAAAGTTGCCATTGTTTGTTCAAGCCTTTCCTCCACACTGCGATTTTCCTGCTCATAATCGAACGGCCCATGCTCAAAAACAATATACTCCGCCTCGGGAACATCCATCATCAGCATTTGTGGCGGTACTTCGCCTTGAAAATCCAAAGGAAGTCGCACACCATAGCACTCTGTACGCGGAATCCCCCAATCGCAGAGTCTGCCGTCCGGGTCTATGATGTACGCCATAATCTGACCGCTGCCGCTGTTCGTTTCACTCCCGCCATCGTCATCCAATTTACCCTTGATGCTATCGAGCAAGCCGCAAATGGTTTCGCAGTCCTCGCCGGGAATAAGACTTTGCTTTTGCCAAAAATCCCAATACCCATTACTCTCACCATTTTTGATATGCAAAAATTTGTGCGCGGGGATGGTTACAAAATAAACGTTAACACCATCGGTTGATTTGATCATTCCAATCTCTCCCAATCCGAAAAAGTAGCGGTCAAAAGGGGTGACTTTTGTGCGAAGAACGACCGGCTTGGGCTGTTTTCGGTATTCGCTTGGAGTTACGCCATAGGCTCCCTTGAAGGCCCTGGTAAAAGCCTCATGGGAGGAAAAGCCATAATCAAAGGCAATATCCAGAATACTTTTTTCACAATCCCGAACCTCTTTTAGCGCAAAAGCTAGTTTTCTAAGCCGCAGATAATCCCTGAATGGCATACCCGATATTTCCTTGAACTTTCTCGTCGTATGAAATTCAGAATAACCTAACTTGCGAGCAAGCAGCTTTAGCGTTATGGCTTCACCGTTATGACGTTTAATACACTCGTCAATTTCATCAACGACGATTTGAATTTGCTTATGCCACTCGTACATTCGTCTAATCACCTCGTTTCAACCACCCTGCAATCATTGTAGAGCAACGGAAATCTCGCTACTTGATTTTACTTGCGAAAAAGAGCGGTAAATCACTACTTGTAGTATTAAAATACATCTATATACTGAGATGTAACGGCGCCGTAAACCAACCGAATAGGAGATTATCTAATGGAAATGTTCACGGTAAAATCAATTGGCAAGGTACGTTCTGATGAGAGTGGAATGCGTATTGAACTGGAAAAAGAGTTTATTCCGGCGCTAACGAATCTGGAGGGCTTCGGCTATATTAATATCCTCTGGTGGTTTCATCAAAGCGATACGGAGGAGGCTTGTTCAAAGCTGGTGGAGAACAGTCCCTACAAGGATTCTCCGGATCAATTGGGGACCTTTGCAACACGTTCTCCCGAACGTCCAAATCCAATCGCTCTTACCTGTGCCTATATCACTGATCTGGATGCGGATAACGGAATTATAGGTCTGGCTTATATTGATGCTGAAGATGGAAGCCCGGTGATCGACATCAAGCCCTACACCCCAAGCTTTGACCGCGTGGAGGATCCCATTGTACCAGATTGGTGTGCCAGCTGGCCCAAAAGTGTTGAGACATCAGACGACTTTGATTGGAGCAAGGTCTTCAATTTTTAAAATTGGATAGCTAGCGTTATTCATATTTGCAAAGAGGGTGTTCCACAAATAACTTTGGAGCACCCTCTCAACAGTGTGGTGAACAAGTTGCCGGAAGGCCGATATGGAGCTGAAGCAGCGAAGCGGTCGCCTTTAAACCCGGATTTAAACCTTGTCAGGTTCAAATGCTTCCAAAAATCCGGGTTTAACAGCGAGTGTAAGCCCATATCGGCCGCAGGCTCTTTATTGTTCACCACGCTTTTAAAATCAGTCATTGAACAAGCTTGCCAAGCTCTTCGCTTATTTCATTATACTTCAAGGCTTTTTTTGTAGAGGTTTTAATTATATCCAATCTTTATGAACAAAAGACCGTACACTACATATAAGATAGACGAAAAACGTGAACACGAGAATCAAAATAAATGGAATAAGTTCCATTCGAGGAGAAAGAGGTAACCCTTGAGGAAACATGGCGTAATATGGAGCGGTAAAGGGGAACCATGCCCCTAATGAAGCTGGAAGCCCTGTTAGCACAATATTGGGAATTACAGATGAAATACAAATTAACAAGGCTATACCGAAAGATTGAAAGCGAGTAGCTAGCCAAATCTGTAGCATAGCAATAGGAAAACATGCCAGCCAGCCCCCTGCTATCTCTTGTAAAATAGATTTCTGTGGAATCAAACCTTCTACATGAATTATATTTCCTGTAATCAAATATCCTGCCAAGAACAGGACCTGCATGAAAGCAATTAAAGTGATTAAGGTCAAGAATTTGGACAGGAGTATTTTCCAACGAGGATAGGGAAGCGTAAGTAACTGCTTCCATGCTCCGTTTTTATGTTCATAAAAACATAGGTATGTGGCAAAAATCCCGGTAAACAACGGTAAAAAAAACATTCCGTGAAAAGATACTGCCTGAAAATAGAGTGTTGTCCAATTGTAGGGGAAGTATTGAGACAAAGACTTTGTATTGCCTGCCGCAAGTGCCCATGTTACAACCCCTTCCAATATAATCATCACTAGAATAATGGGCCATTTTATTTTTTGGAATTCTGAATTAAATAATCTGTACATATTGCAGCCTCCTATTTTATTTCTATAGTACGAAACCGCAGAGCACCTGCTATAAGCAAAATCAGGCCTAATGCGATACCGATTGCAATCCATATTGTATATCCTTCAATGAAGGGGCTTGCCATAGAAGGGTATGACCAAGGTATAACATATAAGAACTCCTGTGTAATTCGAGGAAGAAAAAGGCTGGATATCGCTCCAGTCACACCTAATCCAAGAGGAGTTGTTTGATTGGGAAAGTAAAGGGAAAGAAACAGTTGAATAGAAAGTATAGGAAAAGAAGCCGCCAAACATCCAAAAATTTGTTTCACCAAAAATGCAAACGGCAATACTTTATCTGTATACATAATCCATATCAAGCAGAAACCTCCTAAAATCAATATGCTGCATCCAAGCATTAAAACAACTACCCAAACTGCTTTAGCAAAGTAAAAGGCTGTACGGTTTACCGGTGTGGCAAACAGAAACTTAAGGCCTTGCGATTGATGTTCCGTTTCAGATACCATGCTGCAAAGTAGTGATATTGTGAGCAACATGGTAAAAGATAGAAACATATAAATAATATTTAAGCCTGCATAAATTCCTCCTTCTCCTTGTCTGAAGTACAGATACCACTCTAGACAAGTGAATAAGATTAACACCACCGCACTAACTATGGGAACGATATAGCAAATTTTTCGTGTCTTATAAAACTCAGCAAAGAGTAATTTCTTCATCATAAACTACCATCTTTTCCAGTCAAGGTCAGGAAGATATCTTCTAAAGAAGGCTTTGATTCCTGCATGTGCTGTATAGAGAAGGGTTGAAGAATGTGGAAAACTCTTGACTGATTCATTTGCTCTGTCAGAGATATAAGCAGTTCTCCCTGCTGCAAAGCTACATCAGCACCGGCAGAGGACAATACATGCAATGCTTCCTGTTGATTTTCAGTCCGTACCAAAAGCTTGGAACGGCTTTTTTTCTCCAATTCCTGTATGCTGTCCTGAAAAATAAGCTTGCCATTTTGGATAATGCCAATTTCGTCCGCAATAGACTGAATCTCA
This sequence comes from Paenibacillus sanguinis 2301083 = DSM 16941, assembly GCF_000374825.1. Lineage (GTDB taxonomy): Bacteria > Bacillota > Bacilli > Paenibacillales > Paenibacillaceae > Fontibacillus > Fontibacillus sanguinis. Next base: position 170,377 of record NZ_KB895381.1, on the reverse strand, counting down.
CTCAAAATATGGCTGGATAAAAAAATGGTGATTCCTTGTTCCTGACAAAGTGATAACATTAAATTACGGATTTCTTGAATGCCGGCTGGATCAAGCCCGTTAATTGGTTCGTCTAAAATGAGCAGCTTCGGTCTGCGAATCAATGCTTGAGCAATACCAAGACGCTGCTTCATGCCGAGGGAGTAGCCTTTTACAGTTTGCTTGGCATAAGGAGCCAGCCGTACAATATCAAGGACCTTATCGATGTCTTTCTCAGGTAAATCCATCAGCTTGCAAATTATTTTAAGATTCTTATATGCCGACAGATGTCCGTAGTAAGAGGGGCCTTCCACTAGAGATCCTACATTTCTCAGAATTTTTTCACGGTCGCGCTGCAGAGATCGCCCCATAATCTTGACAGACCCCTCATCTGCGCGAATTAAACTGAGAAGCATACGAATTGTTGTGGTTTTTCCTGCACCATTTGCACCCAAAAAACCGTAGATTTTCCCCTCCGGAACCCGTAAATCAATATGATCTACAGAAACATGCTTGCCAAAGCGCCGTGTCAATCCTTTAGTTTCAATGATATATTCAGACATAACAAATCCTCCTGTATTTTCTTCATAGCAGGAGGATACACAATTTGTCTAATGTTCAGGTAAACGAAAATAAAATGTAGATAAAATCATTCAAATAAATGAAATAGGAAGTTCAATGAATATCGAGCTGCCTTCTCCTAACATACTATCTACGCGAATTGACCCATGATGCAGTTCAATAATTTTTTTCGCAATAGACATGCCAAGGCCAGACCCCTCCGTAGGGCGATCCGTTGGTGTTCCGCGATAATAGGTTTCAAAAAGCTTTCTTTTTGTTTCTTCATCCATTCCATGTCCATTATCTTCAATTCTAATTAAAAATGTTTTTTGCTGTCTTTCTACAGATACGATAATTTCTGTTTCAGGAGGATTGTGTATAATTCCATTAATAAGAATATTCTGCAGTGCCCTTTGTATCAAAGTGGTATCTATAGCTAGAGGCAAGCTATCTATATTTGACTCAAAAGAAAAGACATAGTCAGAAAATTGTTGAGAATTTGCAATATCCAATACGCAGTTGCGTATGAAGCTAACGATTTCCACTTCTGTTTTATGCACGAAAATTTTCCCATCCTTCGATTGAAAGGAAAGATTAAGATCATCAATCAAATCTTTGATATGTCTGGATTTTTCCTCGATTTTTCTCCCGAAATTGATCATTTCTTCGTCAGTCCATTTGTATTCTTGTGAGGAAATCATAGAGGCATACCCTTGAATATAAGTTAGCGGAGTTTTTAAATCATGTGTGATTCCGGCAAGCCATTCCTGTCTGTTTTTTTCTAGTGCAGCTCGATCAGCTTCACTTTGTTTTAGTTTATTGCTTAAGCTTTGCATTTGTCCTAAAAGTTCCTTGTATAGAAACCGCGACCATCTGCTTAATAAAAGTTTTCCACAATGATAACGTATATCTGGTTCATGAAAATTTCCTTTCGCTAATAATTGAATCCAATGAATCACATAGATTACAGGTTGCAATACAAATATAAAAAACAGACTGGCAACAAGTACTGCCGAAAGAAAAACAGCTGCGTGGCGCATAAATTCTTCATTTGTATTTCCTACCAGGGGAGATGTCTTTCGCAGCAATGAAAACAACTCTCCAAACATGCGAAGACTTAATAGGTAAACAACTAGAGGTATGATCATTAAAAGTAAAATTTTCCCAATTATCTTTAAGACACTTTTCATGTTACAGTGTCTCCTTTTTATGCGGAATAAACTTATAACCTAGCCCTCGAATGTTATGAATATATTTCACCTTATCTGCTTCAGGTTCTATTTTCTTACGTATCCTGGAAATATGCATGACAACTGTTTTTTCATCCCCAAGATTCATCTGTCCCCATACATTGTCATATAATTGTGCAGTCGTAAATATGCGATTTGGATGTTCAGCGAAATAAACCAGTAAGGAATATTCCAAGGCGGTAAATTCTAAAACATTTCCATTATTTCGCTTGACTTCGCAAGAATCCTTGTTGATGCTAAAATCTTCGAATTTCAGAATCTTGTTGTGCGCTGCCTCTGAATACATGTGTTGGTGTTTCAGTTGTACTTTTATTCGTGCGACTACCTCCATCGGGTTAAATGGCTTGGTAATATAATCATCGCCTCCCATTGCAAAACCGGTCAACTTATCATAATCCGATGTTTTAGCTGTCAAAAACAGTACAGGCACATCTGTCTTTTTACGCAGTTCCATACAAAACTCCAGTCCGTTAACATCTGGTAGCATGACATCTAGTACGATGAGTCTGGGATTGAATTCCCGAATCATCTCTGATGCTTCCTTTCCTGACTGAGCTTTTTTTATATTGTAAAATCCCTCTTTTTTCAAGATGGTTTCCAGCATATCCAAAATTCCTATTTCATCATCAACCAAAAGAATGTATTCATCCATTTTCATCGTTCTCCATTTTACATCTGTAACTTTTAACTTATACGCTAAAGCGAATAAAATCAAGACATTGAAAAGCTGATCCCCCTGGATAATATCCATCTCGCTATGCTCAAAAATGCAGGCGACGATACTTCAATGGCGTAAGTCCGGTTTCACTTTTGAACAAATGAATAAAATAAGAACTGTTAGCATAACCAACCTTCTGACCAATTTGCTCTACAGCCAGGTCGGTTGTTTCTAATAATCGGCATGCTTGCCCGATTCGTCTAGCAATCAAGTAGCTGGTAATACTGTTACCCGTCTCCTGACGGAAGACTCTAGACAAATAGTTGGGAGTCAGATGCGTCTCCTTGGCCAATCGCTCCATGATAGCCTCTTCTGCATAATGCTCCTCAATCCAGTTCATCACAATTTCAGCATAACGCAATGGTCTCTTCGTCCGTTCTTCCCTGGAATCAGAATGCAGGGTATCCTCCGGCAGCCAATAGAATAATTGAATGAGCAACAGAGCTACAGCTTCCGCATGGTCTACAGCTCCACCTTGGGAAGAAGTATTGTATCGCTCATAAATCTCCTCAAGCGCCAGCATCGCAGAAGCGCCTAATTCATACACATGGGATGTACCCGCTGCGGTGAGCATATGGTCGAATCGTCCCTTCAAAGCAGGAAAAGGCAGTAAACATGCCCGAACCCGTTGCGCGTCAGCATAAAAAATGGAGCGTACATAAACCTGTTCCGAGGAAACCTCCGCATACACCTGATGGAGCTGATATGGCTCAAATAAAAAAAGCATGCCCGGTTTGATCTCATATGTCTGCTGATTAACCACAACCGTGCCCTTACCTTTATGAACAAGCATAAATTCACAGCATTGATGCCAATGGTAATATCCTTTATAATCCCGCTCAATATTAACCTTGTAATCCCACCAAAATCCAGATTGAAGACGCTTAACTGGCTCAAACAATCTTTTCATAAATATCCCCCAGTATCTAGATAGCAGACCGATATTTCATCATATTCTAGCACTACTTTACTGACATATATATGCCTACAATATACTATATGCCGTTATATTTCATATCGATAAAGGAGCCAAAAGCATGCAGAAAGTAGCCAATGGTGTATGGAAATTTCGATTTGGGGAGCCGGAAGCTCATACTCCGGTTAGTCTTGGTGATATAACTATAAAGTACAAAGAGCTAGAAGCACTGGATTGCTCGGGAGCACCACCCATTAACAGCGATGACATTTTTGCCACCAGAACCCCCAGAGGTGTGCGTGTTGAGCTTCCCCTCATGCAGGAGGAGCATCTGTATGGATTCGGACTACAATTGCATAGTGTAGATCATACCAGCCGAAAAAAAGTGATTCGTGTCAACAGTGATCCTGTTGCCGATACTGGAGACAGCCATGCTCCGGTCCCTTTTTACGTATCAACAGCAGGCTATGGCGTCTATGTAGATACCTCCCGCTATGCGGCCTTCTACTGCGGAACCAATCTGAAGAAGGGAGCCTCCGAGCATAAAAAGGAGGTGGCCAAGGAGGTGGGCACGTCTGAAATCGAGCTGTACGGCTATCAAGTCACTGAAGGAGATCGAACTGTAATGATCGATATCCCCGCTGCCGCCGGCATCGAGTTATACCTGTTTGAAGGCCCGGATATGGGCACATCCGTGCAAAGATACAATCTCTTCTCTGGCGGAGGCTGTCTGCCGCCCGCATGGGGACTGGGCATCTGGTATCGGGCCTATAGCGCCGCTACTCGGGATGATGTTATGCGGCTGGCCAGCACCTTCCGGGAGGACCGGATGCCAGTTGATGTGTTTGGCTTTGAGCCAGGCTGGCAGAGCCGGGCTTACTCCTGTTCGTTCTTGTGGGACGACAAGCGCTTCCCCGATCATCAGGGCATGCTGGAGCAGCTCTATGGCATGAACTATCGCGTCAATCTGTGGGAGCATCTGTTTGTTCATCCATCATCACCAATCTATGAGGGGCTCAAGCCGCTTTCGGGCAGCTATGAGGTCTGGGAAGGACTGGTCCCGGACCTGGCTTTACCGGAGGCGCGCCATATATTTGAGGCGCATCATACTCAGGAGTTTATCGATCAAGGCATTGCCGGCTTCAAGCTGGACGAATGCGACAACTCCGACTATGTGCATTCCAACTGGTCCTTTCCAGATGCCACTGAATTCCCGTCAGGTCTGGACGGCGAACAGATGCACAACAGCATCGGGGTTCTGTATCAGGCCACACTGAAGAAGGCATTTGAAAAAGCCGGACGACGCACGCTCTCTCAAGTACGAGCCTCGGGGGCCTTGGCATCCCCTTACCCGTTCGTCCTTTACAGCGATCTGTATGACCACAAGGTATTTATTCGCGGCGTCGTTAACTGCGGCTTCTCGGGACTGCTCTGGTCGCCGGAGGTACGTCAGGCTGAATCTCCTGAGGATTTAATCAGGCGCGTTCAGACCGCTGTATTCTCGCCAATGGCCCTGCTGAACTGCTGGCAAATTCCAAATCCGCCCTGGATGCAGACCAACCGCGAGCAGAACATCCGGGGTGAATTTGCCGACGATTATGAAGCCGTGCGAGAGGTTTGCCGTTCCCTCTTTGAAACTCGCATGAGTCTCATACCTTACCTGTACACAGCGTATGCCCGATATGCTTTGGAGGGGCGTCCGCCGTTCCGGGCACTGGTCATGGATTATCCTGAAGATGTTCATACCTATGGCATCGAGGACGCTTATATGATGGGCGAATCGCTGCTGGTAGCGCCAATTGTGACCGGCACAGCTGAACGCGATGTCTATCTGCCCGAAGGAACCTGGCTCTGCTTCTGGACAGGCAAGCAATACGAGGGAGGACAAAGCTACCATCTGACCCCTGGGCTTGAGCGCATTCCGGTCTTTGTGAAGGACGGAACCCTGCTGCCATTGGCTAAGCCGCTTCCTTATGTTGCAGAGGATGCCGTCTTCAATATCTCGTTCCGCCGCTACGGCACAACGGCTTCCCGCTGCCGATTATATGAAGATGACGGGCACTCTTTTAATTATCAGAATGGACAATGGAACTGGGTGGACGTTTCACTGGACGAAGCCGGCACAGCGACCGTGCAGCGAACCGGGGGCTATGAAGGAGTCCGCTATGCGTTTACCGGAGTATCGGCGATAAACTAAGCCAAGAGGTCGGCGTGGCTAAAAGCCCGGGGAATGCCATGTACTGCATTCCCCGGGCTTTTCTTCACTCGTCTTCGCTTAGCTGTCGATGCAGCCAATCAAAGGACAGCTTGCCCGAAATTTCATGACCTCCGGCATGAAGCTCATACTGAAAGCGATCGGAGGCGTTCCACAAGGCATACCTGTTCTCCAGCTCCGCCACCGTCCGTCTCGTATGAGCTACAGGAAAGATAGGGTCCTGCTCGCCGCCCTCCACAAATAGCGGACGTGGTGCAAGCAATCCCCCGATCAGGTCCGGCTGCTCCGCATCAAGCAGCAGTCCCGGCAAATAGTTGTCAATACAATGGTGCATAGCCAGAATGCTTCCCTGAAAAGTATTCGTCCAGCCGCTAAGCGCGACAGCCTTGATTCGTTCATCCAGCGCAGCCGTGTAAGCAGCGATCAATCCGCCGCCGGAGAAGCCAAAGATGCCAACACGCTTGGCATCCACATCGCTTCTGCTGTTTATATAGTCAAGGGCCCTCATCGCTTCATATACACGCATGCCGGCCAGCGTCCGACCATACATCAGCAATTGAGAGGACAACGTGGCGCACGAGCTGTAATTCGGATTTTCTTCCAGCTCCGCTGCCATGCGCCGCACACCAAACCCCATAATTTCGGGAATGACTACGACCAGCCCCAATTTGACCAATCGCACGGCAACCCGGTTATGAATGCCCGGATCGTCCAGCTCTTGGCCCTGAGGATCCATGCCGACAGCATCCCATTGACCATTCCCGTGGCCATGACAGGCCAGCACAGCCGGGTAGCGTTTCCTTTTCCCCTTCGGGATCAGAATCAGAACAGGAACGTTAACCCCGTCCAACGTAGTGTAAGCGACCTTCTCCAAGGTATAATCCCCATAATCCCGTCGTTTCAGCAACACAGGATTTAGCGGACCGCTGTGCTCGGGAAAAGCTCCTAACGCTCGCCTTAACGCCTGCGCCAAGCGGGACCGCTGCTCCTGCAGCGATGTTGCCTCTGCCAGTTGCAAGCGTTCGGCTGACGTATCTTCATAAAGCTTCTTTAGAAAAGCGTCTGTTGTCCAATTCATCACATGTTCTGTCATTTTATCCATCATTCATCCTCGAATCCCGATAATTGAAATAGCAGCTCTTTTGCCCAAGTCATGCGCAACATCCCCTTCTTTTGTTCCATCCTCCACCACACTTTCAGTTAACCTTCCAGCACTGCATGCCTGCTCCAGAACGATCGCAGCAGGCTGTTAAACCTCTCGGGAGACTCCATGCTGCAAAAATGGCCAACATCGGCCATGCTGACCAGCTCCCCCTGCGGCACATGCTCCAGCAGCAAGCGGAGCGAAGCCTTCGCTCCCTCCGAATCCCGCTCTCCTGCTATTGCGCAGACCGGAACAGGCCCGCACTGCTTCAACATAGGCAACAGCCGTTCCCGCAGCAGGCACTCCGGCTCGGCATGAGTTGGCTGCCAGGCCGTCCAGTCTGCAATCATGGCCCACAACCGCTGGCTATAGCCGTTCCGATCGGGACCGCAATGAGCCAGCAGGCTGTTGTACCACGCTTGCTTGAAGTCGGCTATATCGCCTGTAAAAGGCGTCACCGCTTCTGGTCTGGGATCCGGAATTCCGGCGCTCGCTACCGTGACGGAGCCCACCTGTTGCGGATATAAAGCCCAATAGTCCAGGGCAACAAAAGCACCCAGCGACAAGCCGATCAGGTGTACCTTGCCGATGCTCAGCCGCTCCAGCAATTGCCGCAGGTCCTCGGCGTGCAGATAATCCTCGCCCTCCCTGGGCAACGAAGAATAGCCATAGCCGCGCAAATCATAACGCAACACGGGATAGTCCGCTGCGAATTCCTTTACCTGCGGCTCCCACATCCTGTGGTTCACAGCGTGAGCATGGATGAACACAAGCGTTGAGTCGCATGGCCGATCCGGCGCTGTATATTCATAATACAATGCCACATCTCCAGTTCTGGCTTCGCCTTGCAGCTCCATCAGGCCTGTGCGGCTGCGATTGCTCATCGCGAGACCTCCCTTCGCAGCACCGCTCCTGAAGCGTCCCGTTCCTCCAGGACAACCGCTACCTCATCGCCGCCTGCCTCCAGACCTTTGACCGTAACCCGTTGTACCCGGCCGTCCGCCAGGTGAACAGACACCTGGTCAGCCGATTCCGCGCTGGCCGAGACGATCATCGACTGATGCTCATAAGGCTCGATCAACGTAACAAATCTGGCTTGCTTGCCTGTGCTGCGAGCGCTGATCAGCTTGCGCCGTTCCGTCTCGTCGCCTAGCGGATAATCGCCGCCAATGGAGGCGACAAGGCGCGACGCACCCATTCCCGCAAGATCAATCCGGATGATTCCCTCCTGCTCCGCATTCAGCGGATTGGCGGGGATGGCCCGGTCGAACTGCTTCATCTGAATGCGTACAGGCCCTCCGAAATAATCTGTGCCGGGACCGTTGCCCGGGTCCGTATTCTCCATCTCCAGCGGAAGCTCGGATAAGTAGACTCGTCCCTTGGAGGTCTCCAGATAAGGATCGCCCCAGAAAACGGTTTTTTCTAATGGCTTAGGAAGTTCGTTGTCTCCTATGCCAGGCTCTACGCGAATTCGCAGCTCCAGCGTGTTTACCCCCTCAACCGATAGCTCCAGATCATCCCGGCCAAAAATCCAGGCTCCAAGCTTCCCGGACGCCAGTGTGTTCTCATCCCCACGCACCTCGTAATACAGCTTCTTGTCCACGGGGTGCATCTCGGGATCATTGCCGACAATCATCTGCACGGACTGGGGCCACAACGTATAGTGATCCATATTTAGCGGGCCTGGCTCGTTAAAGGCAGTCCGGTTCCCCCAAGCCGAGTCTGAATCCGGGCCGAATTCCATGCGGAAGCTCGCCTTGACCGGTCCCTCCATTTCATACCAGTCACACAAGGTAATGAACTGACCCGTCCCTAGCGGATCGGGGTCCAACTGGTCGGTTTGCTTGATCAGCCTTTGCCCGATCGCCTCAAGCTGTCGCAGTCCCTTACAGTGAAACAGGCAATCATAATCATGCTCCTCTTCACCGGATACATAGTCGAACAGAATAAGACAGTCGTCCAGCACCACCGTTAAGCGCCGCTGTTGGACAGGTTCCGTAAAGCCGGTTCGCTTCGTATATTCAGGCGGATCGGCCGGTATCGACAAGGACCTCCCCTCATTCCAGACGCGCTCGGCCAGCGTTGTGTCTCCCGCTACTCTCCAGCCTCCATATGGGGGATAGGACCAGCGAGCCGTATTCTCTACTGCGCAGGCCTGAAAGGAATCGCCGCTGTAGAACAGCAGACGCTGGCCCTCTGCCGGGTCCTGCTGCTTCCGATCCACAACGACCATATTATGGGTCATGGAGGTCTGCACGTAAAATTTGTACATAAAGGTATGATAGCTGTACCAGATGCTTTCCGGATTGTAAAAGCTGCGGCCATATCTCATGATCGACAGCAGGCTGACCCGGTCATAATGACCATGGGCCCCGCCATGAATTCCGTATTTGACCACCGCCTGAAGCTGCTCACGGGGCTTGCGCCCCGGCGTCTGCGAACGCAGCACCGCTACCCCGGCGATATCGGAATAACCGGAGGTCAGATAAGGCTGGGTCTCGCTTGGAATCAACTGCTCCGCTGCGTACAGCAAATCGCGGTCAGCCAGTTCACAATTCAGCAGCACATCCGCATACTCCGGCTTGCCGTACAAATAATAGGCCAAGTCATAGCGGGCATCCATATAGCCTCTCGGCGCGATGCCCGGCAGCTTGGATTCTGCGGAATCATTAATGCCAAACAGAACGCTCCGGTAATCGGCATACGGCAGCAGACTATCCCATAACTGGGTGATCGAGCGATGATTGGATTGGTTTGGTCCCCAGACATCCAGGCAAAGCCCATCGATCTGGTCTCCGGTCTCCGGCGTAATCTGATGATGATATTGAGCCGGCACCCACACCCCGTCCAGATTGATCCCCCATGGTCGACAGCTCTGCACCACTTCGGAGAACAGGCCCGCAGCCATCAAATTGTAGCCAACCGAGCATTCATACCACCAGCCGTCATCCAGTGTGCCCTTGGACAGATGATCCGTAAAGCCTCCCGCGCCATACAAAAAGCGGTTCATCTGCTCATAATCCTGCAGCGCCTGACTGCAATAAAGCGCCCCGATCATTTCCGCCAGCGTCCAGTTGGAAATGCCCCCGACACTCAGCGCCCAATCTATCAGCTCCATGAACAGGCGGAACGACCTCGCCACATGAGCATGATCCTCGGCAGTCAGCAAGTCAGACGCGGCAAGCAAATCATACACCACCGCCGTATGCTTGAAATATTCACCCTCATGCACCAGCTCCTGATGACAGGCGCGCCGGGTGGTCGGATATCCCCGCTCCGGGTCCACGGTAGCCCGCAGGAAGCGGACAGCCTTGTCCGCCAAATCCTGACGACCCGTCAGCTTCCAGGCAATAACCGCGTTCTCCGCCTCATGGGAATGATGCGCTTCAAATAAATACGGCCCGGTCTGCGGCTCGGGCAGCTCCCACTGCTCGGCACGCCGCACGTACATGTCACGCAGCTCCCTAGCCCATGGATGCTTCTCAACCTTCTGACGCACCTGCTCCCAGCCTGCTTCCTTATGCTTGATATAAGGGTGCGGCAGCTCACGCACGGTATACAGCGTCAGTTCCTCCGCCCATTCCCCTCTACCGCCAGGCACTAGAACCAGCCTTTGAAGCTCAAAGCCACCGGGGGCAACACGCGGCGGCACCTCCACGTCCACCACAATCTCGCGCGACTCCCAAGGCTTGAGCACACAGTTCTCGGGTGTGACGGTCACCTTCATCGTCTCCCAGCCGTAGCGCGTGCAGGAAATGACGACAGGCTGCGTATGTTCGGTGCAATTGTGCAGCTTCACTGTATAGCGCGCCAAATCGCCTGCGGCAGCCGCTATCGACCGTACCGGCAGCTCGGCAAATAGGGCTGGCCGGCGGATAAAGCGCAGCTTGGCTAGCTTTAACGGTGGCTGCTCTTCCCCTGTCCAGCGCGGTGTCAGCCGAACACTCCGGACAAATTTCCATTTGCCCGCCAGCACCTTCTGATCATCAAAGCTCTGAAACGGAAGCCTTGCTCTAACGAGGCCATGACCCTTTTCATGATCCAAGGCTCCCGGCGGCACAAGGGTACGCAGCGTGACATACTCCAGTTCCTCCGGCAAAGGACTGCGGTCTCGGAGCAGCCCGATTTCAAGCAGCAGCTCCAGCGCCTCCTGCTCTGCAAAAGGCCGGCTCTGCCATTCCGCCTCAACCTCAAGTCCGTACCAATCCCGCAAATCTACACTGTGTGAATTGATACTGACAAAGCCGTGCTTGAACCAGTGGTTATCCAGATGAACGCCGGGATAATGCCACTCGGCTCTCTCGCCAGCTTCTAGCCAGGTGCTTTGAGAGGTCTGATCGTCAGCGGCCGCCACAGAAGATGATCGGATCCATGGCAGCAGGTCAATCCCTGCTGTATCCTTCATTTGTACTCACCTCCGGTGACCGTATTTTCATCTGATTTCTTGAATACTACGTTCTGCGCAAATTCATTAACTGCAAAATTACCCTGAGCCGCATCAAGAATCACTTCCCCGTTGATCATCAGATCCACAAACATGATGTTGCTGACCTGTCGCTGCCCATCGTATCCATAGATACGATTGGGGTTGGTGTTCCTTCCCCGATACTGGATGTTGCGGAGGGTTACATCCTCAATGCATCGCCCCGGAGCAGGGTTATAGTCCTTGTTCCATACCACCCGGATATCGACAAGCTGGCCCAGCTCAAAGTCGTCTACCCGGATATTGTCATAGGTCACACGACGAACCGTATTGTGGTCTCCGGCATTGATCGCCAGCGCACCCCAGTAATTCTCCTGCGGCTCGTGATGCTCCAGGATGTCGATATTGCAAAATTCAATATCCTCAATCGTATCTCCGTCATGCTCATGGTCGCCGTGTGTTCCTATCATCAGCGGATGTGCGACATCCGCCCACAGGATGCTGTCAGCCACGCTTACCCGCCGTGTATCGCCGCGATAATCCCATCGGGACCCGTACACCGCAATGCAATCATCCGAGGTGCGCAAAAACACGTCGCGAATCTGAACATCCGAGCTGGCCATCATATCGATGCCGTCAGACCAGCCGCGCGTGCTGAACGACTTGAAGTTGTCGATCGTGATTTGCTCGGACTTGCCGATATAGATGCTGTAATGCGGCGGGTCAAGCAAAATGATTCCCTCTACGGCAATATGGCGAGAGAACACAATCCGCACACCGCGGAACGCAGAGAAGCGCGAGAATTCAGACAAATACAGAATCCCCCTGCCGCAGATGCGAACATTTTCCACACGCTCACAGACGAACGAGCCGACGACGACAGCACCGCCTGCCACATATACCGTTGTATTTGAAGGGATTTTCAGCAACGTCTCCTCCAGATAATGCATGCCCGGAGCAAAATAAATGACTCGCGGCGCCGCATCATCAAGAGCTGGCAGCTCAGCCGCCAGGCGGTAAATATCCTCGGTCCGATGGATCGCCGGCTTCAGCACCAGCACCCCCGCATTCTCAGGCTGCGGAGCATCCGTCTCCACAGGATTAGCAAACAAATGCAGGTTATTGAACCGATTCTGATTCACCTCAATCGACAGCTTGCAGGGCCGATTCAAGGTCAGATGAATGACATTTCCTGTTTTTTCATGCCCGACCCCGGCTGATAAAGGGCGAATCATGACTTCCTCGACGCATTTATCGGTGTACTCGACCTCAACCTCGACGGTCCCCTCCATATCAAAATAAGCCATAGATGCCAGGTTCACCTGGTGCATGTCTACCTTGGCCTCATACACCGCTATCTCTTGCCATGCCCCGCCCGGAATCCGGGCCCGCACCTTGAATTCATGACGTAAAGGGGTGCCCGAGGGCGCCTCATACGATACCAGTCTATTCACTACCTCGTTCTCCCTTCCAACTTTCCCTCCCTCTCATTGTATCGCTGCCTGTGGCAAGGCATATGCCAGTTTTTTTAGCCTTGTATGTTGCTTTATTTAGTTTCAATCTCAATGCTTCCATATAGCTTGACCTCGGCGACATTTCCATACCAATTGCTTCCATTATAGAGTCTGATATACCGGTGAGCCCCTTGATTCACGAGCTGAGAACCGCCCATATACAGCCATTTACCGACCGTCGAGCCTGAAGCCTTTGGCGTCAAATCAATCCAGGAAGCAAGATCATTGGAGCCTTGAATAACCAGACCGTTCATCCGCCCCGGATGGCTGGCACGCGGCAGCAGCATGATATGCTGGAGCTGTATAGCAGCGCCTTCACCAAAATCAATCGTATAGTAGGAGCCCGGACCTCTCTGCAGGTCTCCAAAAGTAGCAGGATCGCCATCAAAGATGAATTTACCTGCCTGCTCCATGGTGACGTTGCCAAACGGAGCATCAGACAGGGTGACCTCCCCCAGCTTGCTAACATCGATGAACTGCCTGTGGTCAAGCAGATATAAAACCGAATCATCGGTTGTAAAGGAAACGGGGTCCGCTGCTACTCCCTCTGCTGTCAAATACTCCAATTGGAATTGAATCGGTCCGTTTGTCATCCCTTCATAAGTGGCAACCGTAGCGCTCCAGTTCTTTTGATCATCTGTTTGCAGAGTTGCCTCTTGTCCTTGAATGACCGCCGTCCTCACTTGAATCGGTGCATTGGCCTGAAAGATCAGCTTCACCGTATCGCCAATCGTCACCATTTGTTCGATGGCCTGCTCAGATTGGATGGATACGGATGCCAGCTTGTTCACCGCCTCGTGGCGTTCTCCAAAAATACGGAATTCCCCCAGCTCCAGCAGATTATTAACCGTTCCCCTCAGCGCATCGGGTTGAGGATTCAACATCTGAATTTTGATAAATCTATATTGCTGCTCTTGTAGAGACGGATCGACCTCCAGTCTGGAGAAATCATCCGTGAAGATGGTTTCCTTTGGAGTCAAGCGCGTCCAGTGGGCTCGATCGTTAGAGCCAAACACCGCCGATCCAGCCATCCGATCCACAAAATTCATTCGGCTTTGCAGACTGAAGGCAGTGGCTGAAACTTTATAATCCGGGCCAAAATCAAAAATATGATACAGATCGGGATACGGAGCCAGCGAATAAACCGGGAATGTATTATTGTTGTTATCCGTTAGCATTGAAATCGAATCGCCAAAGGTAGAAGAAGCTACAAGCCCAGCGTAATCCATGCTTCCATCCGGCAGTCGCGGGGTTAATGGCACCAGATGGTCCGCCGCCTGTTTCAGCTTGCTTAGCTGTGCCAGGAAGCTGTCATTATCCACGTGTTGAGACGAAGTGTTGATCAGGCTGAGTGATGTCTTATAGTCTTGCAATGAAGCAGAAGTGTAAATCGTCGATTCTTTATACGCTTGAGTTGCCAATTGTACAGCCGACTCTCGCGAATCAGCAATGGTAAGCTGCACCTGCTTGGCTGTCACTGCGATCCCATCCGAAGCCGAGACGATAAAGATGTAATCGCCCGCAACAGGCTGCGTCCAGAGGAGTTTCCCTGTTGCTGGATCAAATTGGGCGCCACTTGGCAATAGGGAGCTTTTATAAATAAGCTGATCCTCAGGGTTAGCATCTGTAGCCGAGAAATCCAGCTCTAACGGATGGCCCTCCAGTCCAACTTCCTCAACCTTTCCTGCTCCACTTGCAAATACCGGCGGTGTGAGCTGCTGGCCAGCCAGAACGTTGAGATGATCCAGATCAACCGTTACTCCGTCCCCAACGATCTTGAGATACATCAGGCTATAATCTTTATCCAGTTGGCCATACGACACATGGCTGAGGCCCATATCATAGATGATGTAATGCCATTGCCCTTCGGTGTCCGGCAACGTCAGCGTATGATAAGGGGTGGAATTGCGCTCCTTGCTTAACTCGACAACCGCCGCGCCGTCTGTACGGAATTTCAAGCCGATAAGCCGCTCTTTGCTGCGATCAGCATAGGAGAGATTCTGCACAACCAGTTGGCTGCCCGACAGGGTAGATGGTACCCGAACATAGGAGTGCTCATCTTCCTGCTTCGTGGCAATCCGGGCATCAAATGCCGTATACCGATCCTCCAATTCAACAAATGCGGCGCTAGATTGCTCCTTCGGCAGCATAGAGGTCCCCTCGGACTCGGCTGCTTCGGGAAGATATAGCCAGAAGTCGCCGCCGCCATCGACATTATCCCAATTCATTTGCAACCGGCCTTGATAATAATAGTTGGATGGAATCCGCTTGGTGAATGCCTCGTGATAATAAGGCGCTTTCTCCTTGAGATCCACTCCCTTTGAATAAGTATAGTAATAGTACAGATCCCAGAAATTTGCCGTCGTCATTCTGCCCCGGTAAGAATCAGCGATCCGGTGATAAATCCCCTTGGTCTTGCCATTTTCGTCAGAGCTGAACACAACGGGAACCCATGAGGTATCATAGCCCAGCATATACTTCCAAAAATAGTCGGCTGCCGCCAAAATACGATCATTCAAGAATTCATAAGGGCCTACCGCATTATCCGCATCAGATACAGTACCAGTAAGCGGATCTACCTTAGTGCCCTGGGCAAGCAGCATCCGGGAAATAATCGCCGCATTCGTCAAATCCCCGCCGCCATGCGCTTGATCCCGGCCCATCTCTACATGCTGTACAACCGGCTCAGCCAGCCTCTCTCCCGTTGCTGCATTCGTATCAACCAACCTGAACAATTGCTTGATCGAACCGTTGAAGCCCTGATTCTTTGCGGTCTTGTTCACGGTGAACCATTCTACAGCTTCATTGTAACGTTCTTGGTTATTAGTAAAAATATAACCCGCCATTGCCCCCAGCAATGGATAATTGTGCTGGTTCATAAAGTGGTTGTTATCGTGCTGGAATGTCTCGATCACCGGAACAATCAGATGATTCGTGAAGTCCGCCGTATCTTGCTCGCTCCAGGCCAGCTCGGCCGTCTCGTAACTGGTGTAACGCAGAATCTCCGCAGCCGTCACCATTCGATTCAGCGGAATACCGGTATGAATATGGGCATCGCTAAAATAAGCATATTTATCAGGGTCCATCTGCGACCAGATACGAAGGATTTGCAAGGCATTGGCCCGATAAGCCTCATCCCCGGTAGTGTAATACATCAACGCCTGCGTATATGCCTTCAATCCATCAGCTATAAATCTGGAATTCATGCCTTGACTGTTAAAAGCATCGCTCTCCGGCTTGCCGGGATCAATTGGGCTTTGATTGCTTGAGGTTACGTTCCTGGCCGCGGCGGCAGAGGCTGTCATGGCCTGATAATAGGAATGCCAGGGCTCCTTGTGCTCCCGCACCATAGAGCGCATAGTCTCCAGCGTTGACTTGGTGAGACCTACCCCCGGATGGGTGAACCCATTGGTTACGGTCTCTGAAATTTTGACTTCATACATTGTACTTGTTGCTTTAGAAAGCTCCATAGCAAAGACCTGCTCCCCTCCCTGTGAAATAACTAAACCCTGCACCATGCCGAGTGCCACCGTCACGGCTAACAAACGACGACAGAATCGTAAATAGCCTTTCTTCTGCTTCATACGCTCCTCCTTTGGCTTAAAGAAATCGCTTTCATTTTCTTCATCATTGTAGTTGACCCTCGGCCATAGGAGAATCCTGTTTTTCCAGTTCTTTATGCAGTTTTTTTTAGTTTTCTTGAGCTTGCTAATCTTTGCTGTCCCTGGTGTCCCATGCCTCATCAGCTTGCTCCAGCGCCTGCTGAATCGAGATATGGCCGGACAGATAATCCTGAACAAAGGCATAGAGCTCGTTGCGAAAGCCGGGCGGGATTTGATTGGCTCCCCAATGATTCTCCATAGAGCGGAGCTTGATGACATGCGGATCGGCAAGCAAGGTCTGAACCTCCTTCACCAGCAGGTCGGCCTCCAGTTGAACAGGAGCCTTGGTTGCCGGTAATGCACTGGTCAAGGTCAAATATTTGGAATATTCCTCGGCACTGTAGAAAAAATGGAGAAACTGCTCAATCGTTCTGAGCTTGGCCGGGTCCTCAGCAGCTTGAGCGGAAATAGCCCAGCCTGTCGGCAAAGACAGTCCCGTGATATGAATATTTCCCTCCCGGTCAGGTACGGGGAAGAAACCGATCTTGAAATACGGGTCCAGCTCTTTCAGTTGAGTAAACATCCAGGGACCCGACATCAGCATCGCCGCCTTGCCTGCGGTCAAATAACCGACGGTCTGGCTGTCAGACACGTTCAAAAAACCGGGTGCTACATACTCCTTGTCCCATAGCTCCTTTAAATCCTTCAGCGCTGCGGAAGGACCCGCGTCCGTCCATTTCACCAAGCCCTCATTTCGTTTGCGGTTCCACTCGCTATCGTCGGCATACACATCATCCAGCAGAAAATGGTTAATCCAGAACCCCATATGCCATAAATCCCTGCCTCCCACGATGATCGGCGAGATGCCCGCTTGCTTGATCGTCTCGCAAATTTCCAGAAATTCAGCATACGTAGAAGGCTCCTTGAGCCCAAGCTCTTCAAAAAGCCGCTGATTATAGATGATTCCCTGAGGCAGCTCTGCCTGAATCGGGGCTGTATATATTTTGCCATTCACTTGGGGAATATCATTAAACAGCTGTTGCACGGACGCTGGCAGCTCGGCCAGCAGACCGGCATCTGCGAACATTTGAGTATCCCGCATTTCTACCAGGTCAGGGAAGGTCCCCATCGCATCCAGCAGCGTCAGATCATCCGCATAGCCTTTGGCCTGGTAGGTATTGCCAATGACTTTGATCTGTACGTTTAAATGAGACTTCTTATAATTGTTGATCATCGTCTGCATGCCTTTCTGATGAGCGCTGTCTCCCATCGCATAAGTGATCGAGATTTCAACGGGAGCCGCATCGGGGCCTTCTCCCACAAGCAGCGGATCATGGTGCCCCTTGTCCGGCAAGCCGCAGGAAGACACACTTAAGAGAACAGCAAGTATAAGCGTCAGTCTGACCGCCAGAGAAAGCCGCCGCTTCCACCATTTAATTCTGTTGTTCGCCATCATAGGCCAGCTTTCCTTTCGTCAGTCTGAATTCCTGGGGAGTTTGCCCAACATGCTTGCGGAACATTTCACTGAACAGCCGGGCATTGCCGTAACCGACCTGCTCGGCCACCTCATAAATCATGAGTTCACTATGCAGCAGCAGGCGTCTGGCATGCTTCATACGCACCTCTGTCAGGTATTGCTTGTAATTCTCCCCCGTGTGCTTCTTGAAAAATGTGCTGAAATAAGAGGAATTCATATAAATCAGACCGGAAATTTTCTCGAGTGTAATGTTCTCCGCATAGTGCTTCTGGATGTAATCCTTCACTTGCCTAATCTGCTGCAGCTCTCTACCGCCGAGCCCGACCTTGAGCTGATAGCCAATATCCTTGAGCGCTTCGTTGAAACAGGCCTCCACCTCAGGCAATGTCTCCAGGCCCGCTGATCTCTCCAGAAGCATGTGCGCCGAGTCCTCCGACGACTCAACAGCAAATCCCAGACTATTCAGTTCCTGACGGATTCGCATCAAGGTAGAATATAATACAGAGACAACCGCATGCTTGCTCCCTGCCGACGCTTGCCGGACAACATGTAGCAGCTCTGACACGACAGGGAATAGCTCTTCGTCAGACCAACCGGCAAGTATAGCCTGCAGCAGCCTGTTCTGAACCTCGGTCACCTGCTGCCGAACGGGTTGCTCCTGCACCGAAGGATAGGCCAGAATCTGGCCCGGACCGATAAAATAGGCGCGTTCCAAGGCTTCCTGCGCCTGTTTATAGGAGACGACAGCCTCCCCGATCCCGGTCACTATCCCGCCTACACCGATAGCCAGGTCAATTTTCAAATAGTCCCTGACATTGTCCCGAATCGCCTGAGCAGCCTGCACCGCCTGCTCCAGCTCATCAATCGCAAGCAGACAACAGAAGGCCTCCTTCTTGCGAAAGAAAAAGCTCCCCCGCATGTCTCGAACGATCTCGCCCATAATATTCGTCACGGCAAAATCAATCAGCCTGCGCTCCCGCTCCTGCCAGCGATTCTGTTCCAGAGCTGCGCGCCCCCATTCAGCTACACACACAGTCACGCTCCGCTCCGGTCGCTCTCCGCTGATCTGCACGATTTCCGCAACCACGCTCCGGTCTCCGTCAGTCAGCCGATCCAGCAATTCTTCTGTTGTCTTCGCTCTGATGTTGCGCTCCAACTGCTCCAGCTTCCCGCGATTGCGCTCCTCCAGCGATTCATTGCGAATGATTGAGACCGCCTTCTGCACCACCTGCTCCAGCGCCGTTGTATCAACAGGCTTCACCAGATAATCCAGCGCGCCATACTTCAGGGCGTCCTGCGCATATTGAAATTCCTTGTGTGCGCTGATAAAGATCACCTTGCCCGGTTTATCCGAAGCATTCATTTCCCGCAGCACATCAATGCCGGACAAGCCGGGCATACAGATATCGCTGACAATCAGATCCGGCTGCTTCTCCTGAATCAATCGCAGCAATTGCTGTCCGTCCTGGGCTTCGCCAACGATTTCAATGCCAAGGCCCGCCCAGTCCACAATCCATTTCAATCCGTTCAGAATCACCGGTTCATCATCGGCCAATATCATCTTTAGCTTGCTCATGCTCCGCCTCCAGCCTCAAAGGAAGTATAAGACGAACTGAAGTCCCGATATTCGGGTTGCTCTCTATATCCAGACCATAAGACTCTCCGAATGCAGCCTTG
The DNA here is from genome assembly GCF_000374825.1 of Paenibacillus sanguinis 2301083 = DSM 16941. GTDB lineage: Bacteria > Bacillota > Bacilli > Paenibacillales > Paenibacillaceae > Fontibacillus > Fontibacillus sanguinis. The sequence continues at coordinate 150,862 of NZ_KB895381.1, read as the reverse complement.
ATCCGTTCGTGCACATTGGTCATGCCGATGCTTCTGCTATTGTGGTCCGATTGCCCTTCCAGAGATGATTGAAGCGCTTCCAGCTTCGTTTGCTCTATCCCGATTCCGTTATCATATACGGTAATGCTCAGGATTTCCGGATCGAGGCGTTCAATAGTAATCAGCACCATGCCTTTTCCGCCCTTCGGACGGATGCCGTGATGCACCGCGTTCTCCACCAGCGGCTGAAGAATCAGCTTCAGCACTTTGGCCTGCAGCAATATCTCGTCTTCTGTTTCTATGCCCAGCACAATCTGGTTGTAGAAACGCACCTCAATCAGGTGAAAATAATGACGCAGATGCTCCAGCTCCTGCCCGAGCGTAACCGACTCATCGCCGTAATCAATAACATATTGAAGCTGGTCGGACAGCGAATGAATCATATCGGCAACCTTGCGGTCTCCGCCTACAAGCGCGCTCATGCGAATCACCTCAAGCGTATTGTACAAGAAGTGCGGACGAATCTGGCTCTTTAACGCATTCAATTCCGCCTGCTTCCTCTTGATCTCATGAACATACGCCTCATCAATAAACTCCCGCAGCCGTTCCACCATCCGATTGAAGCCGTTGGCCAGTCTGCCCATCTCGTCTTTCTGACGGAGCACAACCGCCGTGTCCAGGTTGCCTGATTCCACCTTGAGCATCTGCCGCATCAGCAGCAGAATCGGCTTGGTAAATCTTCTGGAGAATAACAGAGCCAGCAGAAGCATAGCTCCCAGACTGAGGCCTGCGGCCAGCCATATCGTGTTGCGGGTTCGCAGAATAGGAGAATAAATATCCTCCTTGGAAATCAGACCTACAACCTTGCCCGAAATATACGGAATAGGCTCGGTAAACACCATCATGTCCCCGCGGGACTTGGTGGAGAATTCGTCAAACCTCCCGCCGATCCGGTCGCGTCGGTTGGAGTACAGAATAATATCATTCCGGTCCACAATATAGATTTCGTCACTCCCTCCCAGCCTGGATTGATTGAGCAGGTTGTCAAACACATCGATATCCAGATCAAGATACAAGGTGCCATACAGCTTGGCCGGGTTCTGGACGCCTTCTCTGGTGTCAATCCAGTTGCGGGCAAAGGTCATGACCAAATCCTGAGAATTGTAATAGCCTTCCATATGATAAGCGAAAACCCCCAGCTCCTTCGGATTGTCCCGCATCCGATATTGCCAGCCCACAGGCGGATAGGTCTCATAGGGATTAAGCCGCTTGTTGCCGCGTGATTGCTGGTACAGCACCTCATCTTCGCCGCGAACAAACAGCACATTCTGGATATGGGAATCGCTAAACAACATATTTTTAATAAAGTTATCCATGGCGGACAGGTTGACCTCATCCTGAGGAAGCGACTTCGAGGCCTCCCCGAATATTTCCGAGGCGTCGGTCTTGGTATACATTGTCCTGGAAATCTCGTCATACTCGGCGAAAATATCATGCACATTATTGCTCATATAGACCATCATCTGCCGAATATTATTCACGGTATGCCGTTCAATCTGGCCGGTGAACTGGTACAGAGACAACAGGCTGAGGATAAAGACCGGAATCAGGCCTACCAGGATAAACGCCAGCGAAAATTTAAAGAACAGACGGTTTCTGTATTTCAAGCCATTCTGCCTCCCCCATAACCGGGACCGGGTGTTCGGAATGCTAATAGTGTACCTTTTAATGCTGTGAAAAAAAAGGGCATAAGTTCTATTCATTTCTAGCAAATTAACCCGAACCTCCTAAAAGCAAGGTCCGGGCTAACTCGTATGGGACAGTTTCTATACAGCTATTACTGATTGTGATCCAGAAACTCCTGGGCTTGCTTCACCAGTTCGGCGCGAACGTTTTCCAATCCCAGATTGCGCAGCTCCTTATTGAGCTTCTCGGCGCTTTGACGCCAATTTTTTTCAAGACCATTCTTCAAAATCGGATCCAGCTCGGCGGCCTTTGGCTGAATCTTCGCAATCTCTGTCTTGACCGGTTCCGTATTGAACACAAAGCCGGTCAGCGGCAGCTTATAGTAAGTGCTGTCTTCAGTTTGATAATTAATGATCTTCAAGGCCTCGTCACTGTTCTCCGCATTAATCCGGGACAATGTTGGATTCCAGGTTAGCTCATAACCCGGGAAAGCATAATTTTGGGTGTTAGCTGTCGTCTTGTAATTACGATCTCCTGATTTCTCCCAATGAGTACCTTCAATACCAAGCTCGAACAAGTCATGGTTCTCCTGGCTGCCGAACAACCAGTCCAGAAATTTCATGGTACGGTCCACATTTTTGGAGGTAGCCGGGACAACAAGATAGTTCCAGGCCTTGTACTCCGTGCCGATCGCTTCCTTCTCCAAACCGCGGATTTTAGAGTTATATACGAAGAACTCCAGCTCGGCGCCCGGAACAGCGCTCTTGAGCCGATCTCTCATACTTGCGAAGGCGTTGATCGTGCTCTCGTTGGCCGCTGATTTGCCGCTTACGAACAAAGCGGCGGGGTCCTTCTCGTTAAGCACATCCTTCTGAACATACTGGTTCCATTCCACCTTGATATCATTTGAGTCGTAGAAATATTCAGCATCGTTGAACGGCGCCGGATATTTCGCATATTCCTCTGCCGGATCACCCAGTGTTGTCGCACCCAGCACCTGTTTGCCGTCATCCGACAGGATCAGATTGAAGTTAACCCCTGTTCCGGCAATGGAGTAAGGCTCAGCACGCAATTGTGTCTGCTTATCCTCTGTGCCAAACATTTTGAAGAAGCCACGATCCCCCATTAGAGCAAACGGAATCATACTTGGCTCATTCTTTTTCACATTGTCCAGGTAGGTTTTCAAGTCATCGTACGACTGAACAGGCTCCATGCCATACTTCTCCCGCAGATCCTTGCGAATATACACCACCTCGGAATCGTAGTACATATTGGTAATCGGGATGGCATAGAGATGGCCATTAATCTTGTTAGCATTCAGGAATTCTTCTGAGAACGCTTTCTTAAGTCCGGGATAATCATCGTTATTAAAATATTTATCCAGTTCATGATAAAACCCTTGTGAGATGTTCTGATTCAAGTTCATCCATGGCGCATCGAACATCAGGTCGATGGCCTCGCCCGCCGCCAGCTTCAGCTTGGTTTTCTGATTGTGATCGGAGGCCGGATTAAATTCGATATTGAGCTGTGTATTCAGCGTATCCTTGGTCCGGCTCTCAAATTCGTTCAAAACCTTGTCCATATCGACTGGCTTATCACCAAATAACATGACTTTGAGCGTAGTCGGGTCGAGAGCAGTGCTGGAGCCCTCGGCTTTTGGCGAAGAAGCGGCTCCATTGGAGCCGGAGCATCCGACCAGGGAACCTACCAGTAAAGCAAATACTACTAACGAAGCAGTAAATTTAAGTTTGCTTTTCATTTCAATACCTCCCTTTCTTCCTATGTTTCTATGCTAAACTGCCTGTTAGGCGAATTTAGTTGAAAATAACACATACATGTCAGCCCTTAACCGCTCCCACCATCAGTCCCTTGACAAAATACTTCTGAAGGAATGGATAAAGGAAAATAATCGGGCCAATCGTCACCACCGTCGTAGCCAATCGTGTTGTCAGTGTAGGCACCACATAGTTAGGCAGACTCACCTTTGAAGCCAGTTCGGCTGCAAACTGCGTATTGTTCATGATGCGCATAATCAAATATTGCAGTGGCCAAAGATTTTCGTCAGAGATATAAAGCATAGCCTCAAACCATTTATTCCAGAAAGCCAGTGCGTAAAATAATCCGACCGTGGCGATCGCCGGCATCGAGATGGGCAGGATAATCCGAAACATAATATAAATATCGTTAGCTCCGTCGATCTTGGCTGATTCCGCCAGCGACTCATCGATGGACTTGAAGAAATTCCGCATCAGGAACATATTCCAGGGACTGACCAGTGCCGGAATAATCAGCACCCAGATCGTATCCGACATCCCCAGGTACTTGCTGATCAGCAGGTAGCTGGCCACAAGACCGCCATTAAACAGCATCGTGAAGTAGACATAGAAGTTAATGGCGTTTCTGTATTTCAGATGCTTCAGCGACAACGGATAGGCTAACGAACAGGTAAAGAGCATGGCCAGTGCCGTGCCGACTACAGTCACAAAAATCGTTACGGCATAGGATCTGTAAATCGTAGCATCCTTAAAAATCAGCTTGTACGCATCCAGCGAAAATTCTCTGGGCCAGATGGAGTAGCCATATTTCAAAATGCTGTTTTCCGTAGAAAAAGAGCTGCTGACCACAGTTATAAACGGAAAGAGACAATACATGGCAAACATAATCAGGAAGACGTACATGGCGATTTTGAGCAGTCGATCTCCCCTTGATTCCTTAATAGTCATTTTTACACCTACCTTAATTGAAGATTGGGGGTTAGAACAGTGCCGATTCCGGACTGAATTTTCTCGCTATCATATTCACACTGAATACTAAGATGAAGCCCACGACCGATTGGAAAAAGCCTACTGCGGCTGCCATACTCATATCTCCTAAATCCATCAGCGCACGATAGACATAAGTATCGATGACATCCGTGGTCGGATAAAGAGAGACGTTCCGCCCAACCAAGGCATAGATCATTCCGAAATCTCCGTAGAAGATCCCGCCCATGGCCAGAAGCAGCATCAATATAATGGTAGGCTTCAAAAGCGGCAAGGTGATGAACCGGATTTTGTGCCAACGGCTTGCTCCATCAATGGATGCGGATTCATAAATATCCGGGTTGATGCCGGTAATCGTTGCCAGATAGACAATCGAACCGAAGCCCGCGCCTTGCCAGATCTTCAACAGCACCAGAATTAACGGCCAGTAGCCAGGTTCACTATAAAATGAAATCGGTTCCATGCCGAACAAGCCCAAAAACTTGTTAATCATACCGGTATCGTAAGAAAGCAATGATACCGAGAACATGGAAATGACGGTCCAAGAGAGAAAATTCGGCAGTGTAACCAGGGTTTGAGTCACTCGCTTGAACCACTTGCCGGCAATCTCCGAGAACATGACCGCGATCAGGACGGACACCATCATACCGCAGAAAATGAATAACAAGTTCAGAAATAGCGTATTGGCAATAACTTTAAGGGTATCGTTCGATTCTACAAAAAAACGGAAATTGGAGAAGCCAACAAACTCGCTTCCGGTAATCCCCTTGATGGGATTGAAATCCTGAAAGGCAATCACAAGCCCTCCCATCGGTAAATAAGCGAAGATAAAGATAACGGCTATACCAGGCAAAGCCATCAAATATAGCAAGTAGTTCTTTCTCATCTCATCGACAAAACCTGAGCTTTCTTTGCGTCTCTTTATACGGGTTTGCACCGCTGTTCCACTCTCCACACCTGCCAGCCTCCTATAGCGATCAATTTCGCATGTTCTGAATTGTTAAGTATCCCTTGCGGGCACTTCAACTATAACACTGGCATTTGCATTCAAAAACGGGGTGTTTTTTAGTACGATATGTAGGTTTTTTTGGACTCGGGCAATAAAAATCGCCCTTCCTCTGACCCGGCAGTCAGAAAAAGGGCGATTCCAGTAAGATTAATTCAACCTCTAGCCTGATTGGATACCCGCTTGATTGATAGACATCAACGATCAAACAAAGACATATTCTCCTTCACCAATCCGCAGGGTTTTCCCTTGTAAGACCGCTGAATCTGTTTCAATAATGACCTGTTTGAACTGATTCTCGTCTCCCTGCACGAAGTCAAAGGACTGATCTCCAATTTTCAAAGCAGCTTGTTCAGCGTCCGCTCTTATAACAGGCAGTTGAAATAACGCTCCCCAATGGGCAGCAACAGCTATGGGATCGGTGACGCGGAATACAGCCTTTGCGATGGCTGCTTGTCCCGAAGAGTGAGGACGGATGACGCCGGAAGCGGACAGGCGCGCCAGCCTTTTCTCATCATTCCCGCTCCATTGAATGATAAATGGGTAGACCAGGCCCTGGAAGTCGCCATCGATAGTCAGCATTCGCCACTCTATTAATCTACCTTCCTGATCCAGACGCCGCCCATCGATGATCGGGGACAACGTTAGTCCCGCCGTCTTTAGCAAAGCAGCCGCCCCTTCAATATCATCCGTCCGCAGCACAACCCGACTTAAAGCCTCATGATCGGGAAGAGCCTTGACCGCATCTCTCACTACCACATTATGCTCGGTTGCCTTGGCTAATTCCAGGTTCTCAATGCCAAGGAATTCAATATAAGTTAACCCAAAGTAACTTAAGGCATTATAGGTTCCCCAAGCCTTGTGAGCGCCTCCCTTGGAGGCTCTCAAACCGTACTCTTTAAATAGCTCCACCGGCTTGTCCAGATCATTCATGTAATGCACCAGATGATCCCATTTGAAATTTGCCATTATTTCTTCACTCCCAGCTCTGTGGTCCGCTTCACAGCCGCCAGGACGCTTCTTTGCAATCCGGCCGCGAAATCGCTGTTGTTCAGCTCATACAGGCCGTTAATCCCCACTCCGCCGGGCGAGTTGTTAATATCAAGCAATTGTCTCGGATGCAGGCCGGTCTGCTGCAGCATTGCAACTGCGCCCAGCATATTCTCCAGTGTTACCTTCCACGCCTGCTCCCGCGGCAGTCCGGCAAGCACGCCGGCATCTGCAAGCGACTCGATGAAGTAATAGATATAGTTAGGTCCAGCTACGCCAAATCCGGTGAAGACGTCGATCAGCGATTCCTCCAGGTATTGTACCTTGCCGAAGCCAAGCAGAAAATCTTCAACCTGCTCCCGGGCAGCGAACGCATTCAAGGCTACGCCGCTATAGCCATATCCCGTATCGGTCAACGTATTCGGGATGACCCGGACGATCGGGCGTTCAGCGCCAAAGTAGCCGCCCAGCTGCTGGATCGTCACGCCCGCTACAATCGACACGATCACGGCTGACGGCGGGGCAAATTGCTGTACGATGTGCCCAAGTGCTGCCAAATCATCCTGGGGACGAACCGCCAACACGATTAACGCTGCGGTGGAGAGGGTTTGCTCCTGCCTGTCCTCCGTATTCACGCCGTACTTGGTCTTTAACAGCTGGAGGCGCGCCTCGTTAATATCGGATACACTGATCTGCTCTGCGGACAGCGTATTTTTGGCAATACATGCCCGAATGATCGCTTCCGCCATCTGTCCGCCGCCAATAAAATGAATTCTTCTTGTCATGTCGGCCACTTCCTTCGTTAGTTGTTCGCCCATGCTTCCGGCAGAATAAAGCCATCATATTTGTCCTGCGCGAGGATGTATTCCTCGAACTCTTTCGATTCATAGGCGGCCTTCAAATCCTTTGCCCATTGCGTGTTCTCATCTTTTTTGTTAATCGACACGATGATTCTATGCTGCATCGGTGTATTTTCGATTTTAAGCGCATCAGTAATCTTTCTGTCCGGCGCATTGGCAATGTAATTGCCGTTTACAACCCCATAATCCACATCTTGAAGCGATACCAGAATTTGTGCCGGGTCCAAAATCTTAATATCGATATTAAACTTGTCCGGCTCCATACTATTGATGTTGAAATCAGCAACTCCTGCTCCTTCTTTAATCTTGATCCAGCCCAGCTCCTCCAGGATGCGAAGGGCGCGCTCCTGATTGACCGGATCGTTAGGAACAGCTACTGTGGTGCCGTCCTTAACCTCATCCAGCGAAGTATGGTTGACAGAGTACAGACCTTGCGGCGCACCCGGAACATAAGCAATCCCTACCATGTCCGCGCCGATTTCGTCGTTGATTGCTTCCATATAGGCGGTGCTTTGGAACACGCTTGCGTCAATGGAGCCTTCCTTCATCGCTGGATTGACCTGCATATTTTGCGAGAAGGTTTTGATATCCACAGTATAGCCCTGCTTCTCCAGAATAGGCAAAATTGATTGCCGGAACTGCTCCTCATAGGTGCCGACGCCAAACCCGACCGTGAGCTTCTTCTTATCTCCGCCTTCGTCCGCTTGTTTGCTGCCGCAAGCCGTCAGCACCGCCAGAACACCGATCAACATAACCAACATGAGCTTTTTCATACACCCATCTCCTATTCCAATATTATATTTTTAAATTGCTCCAACGCCTCATCGGTTACATTCAATGGAATGGCACAATTAGGCGAGAGAATAAACGGTTGGTCCTTCATTAATGTCAAAGCTTCCTTCGCTTGCTTGCGAATCTGTGCAATATCGTTTGCGGCGAACAATTCATGATCAACCCCGCCTACTTTAGTAGCTTTGAGGTTCGCATCCAGACCTGGATTGCCTTCGGCCGCAGTATCCCAGCTGATCCCGTCAATGCGGTAGTCATTGAATTTCTCCGGCTGCGAATGGGCGCCGCAGGTGTGAAGAATATTCTTGCCATAGCTGGCGGCCTCAAGAACGATGGAATCATAGGGTCTGGAGAACTCATCAAACCTGGCTTCATCAAACAATCCCGGATGCGCCGTGCCGGTCACCGCGTAGAACAAGCCGTCCGAGCCGGCCTGCCGCAGCTCTTGCACATAATCGGCCAAGGTTAATGCGATGGCATGCAGCGCGTGGTGAGCGGCCGCCCGGTGCTCCTTGAACAACGAGTCCAAAGTAACGGGCTGCTCGATCCCGAATACCGTCTTGGTTACATAAGCCGATCGTCCCACAATGAACAGCAGCACCGTTAAGGGGGAGAAGACCGTCTGAATTAGCGGGGTATCGGGTAACCCTTGACGTACCTTCCTAACTGCCTCCAGATGCTCCTGCAGGGATGGCGTCCGAGCCGCCTTCTTTACCTCAAGCTCCCACAGGCTTTCCGCCACTGGGATCACCGTTGATTTCTGCCGGGGAAATACGGTTTGATAATCGGTAAAATCATATTGATTGCCCCAGGCTTCCGCCAAGTAAGTCGCTCTCGGATTAATTTTGACCCAATCCCAATCGTATTTTTTCGTAAATGAAATCGTAATGTCCGCCAAATCCTCCGCATTCTGTTCCTTGTCAATAAAATGGCGCCACCCGCTGACTATAGGACGGTCCGCCCGCTCTCCGGATAACAGGGCATGGAATCGATCTTGCTTGCTCCAGTTACTCAATTGTAGGTCTCTCCCTTATCTGTTGTTATTTAATAACGGCGAATTTTTCTCGCCAGCATATTTCCTAAAGACTGTATTCCCTGGACTAAAATGACAAGTATGATCACGGTGGTTACCACGACTACAGTGTCAAAGCGTTGATAGCCGTATACGATCGCCAAGTCTCCCACTCCCCCGCCGCCCACGGTTCCGGCCATGGCGGTTGCCCCGATCAAGCCGATCGTTGCTGTGGTCAGCGACAGAATTAATGAGCCCACGGCTTCCGGCAGCAAGAAATACCAGATCACCTGCAAGGGCGTCGCCCCCATAGCCTCGGCGGCTTCAAGAATTCCCGGGTTCACCTCAAGCAGAGAGTTCTCTACTAACCGGGCAATATAAGGCGCGATATAGATGATCAGCGGTACGATCGCCGCGCTCGTCCCAATCGAGGTGTGAACGATCAGCCGGGTAAATGGAGTAATAGCGACCAGCAAAATAATGAAGGGCAGGGAGCGAACGATGTTGATGATCGGATTCAGGATGGCATAGAGCGAATTGTTCTCCAGTACGCCGCCCGGGCGGGTTGTGACTAGTAATATTCCCAAGGGAATCCCGATTAAGGAACCCACGAAAAGAGAGACCCCCACCATCTGAATCGTCTCTACAATGGCCTTCAAAAATTGTTCACTCGTGATTGCGGTCGAAAACATGCGACTCTACCTCCTCCACACTGACTCCATGCTGTATTAAAAATGCCAGGGCATCCTTTGCCGTCTGTCGATCACCCGACAATTGGATGATCGCTGTTCCCAACGTTGTCTCTTGAATTTCAGTCATATTGGCAAACAGGATATTGACCTTGATCTCGAAGGAACGGATCATCTCATAGAGAATCGGCTCGGAAGCACTTCTGCCCACAAAGTGAAGCTTGTAGAGCAGGCTTCCATGCTCTGCCTTTAATGATTGCTCAACACTAGGCGTCATGCTGGTCTGAACCACGGTCTTCACAAAATTCTTCGTGGTCTCATGCCGAGGATGGCCAAACACCTCCAGCACGCTCCCTTGCTCGATAATTCGCCCCTCCTCCATCACCGCTACCTTGTTGCAGATTTCTTGAATGACAGACATTTCATGGGTAATGATCATGACCGTGATGTTATATTCCGCATTGATTCTTTTTAAAAGCTGCAAAATAGATTGCGTGGTCTGCGGATCAAGCGCGGAGGTGGCTTCGTCACACAAGAGAATCGACGGATTCGAGGCCAGCGCTCGGGCGATGCCAACCCGCTGCTTCTGTCCCCCGGACAGCTCGCTCGGATAGCTCCCCGCCTTGTCGCTTAATCCCACGAACTCCAGCAGCTCCTGCACCCGCTGACGGATCTCGCTTTTGCTCTTTTTTAGCAGGACGAGGGGAATCGCTACATTATCAAACACTTTCTTCGACTCCAGCAGGTTGAAATGCTGAAAGATCATCCCTATATTTTTCTTGACCAGGCGCAGCTCTTTATCGCTGTAGGTTCCCAAGTCGCGCCCATTTACCAGGACTTGTCCTTCAGTCGGTCGTTCCAGATAGTTGACGAGACGAATTAATGTGCTTTTTCCGGCGCCGCTATAGCCGATTACCCCGAAGATATCGCCCTTTTCAACCTTTAGGCTGACTCCCTTCAGAGCCTCGATCGTGGTTCCTTTCCGAGTGAACGTCTTGGACACATTCTTTAATTCAATCATGTTGGTTCCCCTCAATCATTTTCTAAAGTTAGGATGAAGCCTGCGCTTGCACTCATGTCTCCTTGTCTTCTTCTATTCCTCTTATTGTCTCTATTGCTATAGACAGACTGCCTGTAATATGCTCTCGCATGGCTTTCTCAGCGCCGTCTTCATTTCTGTCAGCTATCATTTGCAGGATTAAGCCATGTTCTTCATCCGCCTGCTTTGTCCAATCTCCGTGCAAGGAAACAAATCGACAGTAGCGAAGCGAGTGGCCTCTTAATTGATTCAAAACCTTCTCGAAAACGACAAGCTCGCTCATTTTTGATAAATAATCATGAAATTCAAAGCCATAGGATACAAAGTTCTGATTATCGCCTAGCTGGAAGGACCGTTTTAGATTCTCAAGAATTGCTGTTAATTTTTGCACATCCTCATCGGTGGCATGCTTCGCCGCATTCCTCGCAATATAGCCTTCAAGCATGCTGCGAACAAGAAAAACCTCTTCGGCCTCTTTAGCCGTTATGGAAGCAACCCTCAGTCTCCCATTGGGCTGTCGAACGAGAAAATCCTCATGCTCCAGCCTCTGTATGGCCTCCCTTAACGGTGTGCGGCTGACCCCGAGCAATGCTGCCAAATTCTCTTCATGTACAGCTTGATTCGGCTTCAGCTCGCTATCTATAATTTTTTGCTTTAATTCATAATAAGCATTGTCCTTTGACAACCTTCGTGATCTCATCACTCGCTATCCATCTCCTCTTTGATAATCTCGAGGGGAATTGTACAATTGTATACAATTTATTTAGAACCCTATGTAAAAGCTTTTTTATACTATATTCCTATTATTCCAACTAGTCAAGTAGGTTTTTAAGGAATGAAAAATTGCATTGAAAATACAAATAGAGAGGGCGTCCTAAAGTGAGGCTGTCCAAAAAACACTTGCTAATATAGCAAGGGAGAAATCTACTCACAGAGGGGAAACAGTAGATGTAATCCCTTCTTTTTATCGGAATTAGCCTTGCCATATCAGGATTACAGGCATTAAAAAGAGCAGCGACATATCCATAGGCATGCATGCCCCGGATTAATCGCTGCTGTTCGCCCGATATTCAAATTCAGGCTTTGATGCCTGTTAACGTAATGCCTTCAATGAAATAGCGTTGACCGATGAAAAATACGATAATGGCAGGAAGAAGCACGACGGTAGCGGCTGCCATCATCAAATGCCACTCGGCTGAATACATCCCTTTAAACTGTTGTAATCCCAGAGCCAATGTATACTTGGTCTCATCATTCAGATAAACCAGCGGACCCAAAAAGTCATTCCAAGCAGCTAGAAAGGAAAATAAGCCAACGACAATTAAAGCAGGTTTGGTCAATGGCAGAATGATCGACCGAAAAATCCGCAAGTGTCCAGCACCGTCTACATAAGCCGCTTCATCCAGATCCCGGGGAATACTCAGATAAAACTGGCGAAGCAAGAAGATGTTAAACGCTCCTCCACCAAGCCAGGCTGGTGCAATGAGCGGAATAAAAGAATTGGTCAGACCCACTTGGCTCCAGCCGACAAATGTCGGAATAAGCGTAACGGCGTACGGCAGCATCATGCTGGAGAGCAACAGCCCAAATACCAGGTTCTTGCCTCTCCACTTCATCCGAGCAAAGCTATAGGCACTGATCGAGCTGGTAACTATAACGCCCAGTACCGAAAAGATGACAATGATGGCCGTATTGACAAAATATTGACCAAAGGGAAGTATGGTCAGCGCTTCAGTGTAATTGGAAAATTGAATGGGCCGGGGAATCCACACTGGCGGCAATTCAAAAATTTGCCCCATATTCATCAGTGAACTGCGGATCAGCCAGACCAGCGGCAGCAAACTGAAGATGGCCCCGGCTGTCAGTACCAGATAGATTAGTCCCTTTCCTAACCAAACCTTGGCTCTCATCGCGTACCATCTCCCTCATAGTAAACCCATCTATTTGATGTCTTGAACACAATGTAGGTTAATACCATAATAATAACGAACAACACCCAGGCAATGGCACTTGCACTCCCCATTCGCGAGAACTGGAACGCCTCCCGGTACAGATAAAATACATAAAACAAGCTGGCATTGTTTGGCCCGCCATTGGTCATAACATAAGCCTGCGAGAACACCTGAAAGCCGTTGATAATCCCCATGATCAAATTAAAGAAAATCGTCGGTGTCATCAAGGGAATTGTAATATGCCGTAGCTTGGCAAGCCTTGTTCCCCCATCCATCTCAATGGCTTCATACAATGAGCGGGGAATATCCTGTAATCCCGCCAGAAAAATAATCATTGTTCCGCCAGTAGTCCACAGGTTCATTAAAGCTAAGGAAGGCACTACCGATTTCTCTCCAAAAATCCATTGACTTCCCGGAAGACCCAGAGACCGGAGCAGTTCGTTAGCCAGACCCAGATCAGGGTTAAGCAACCATAACCAGATGAACGAAATAGCAATGACCGGCACGATCGATGGCAGGTAGAAGATGGTGCGAAAAATGGCCTTTCCTTTGATGTTCTGATTTAAAAGAATAGCCAGCAGAAAGGAGTAGATAATCCCGCTAGGCACACTCAAAATAACGAAATAAAACGTAACACCCAATGACTTGTAAAAATATTGGTCTTCACCACTAAACATTCGCTTATAATTATCAAGCCCGATAAAGGTCGGTGAGTTCGAGCCGGTATAATCGGTAAAACTCATATACAAACTGTAAACCATCGGCCCAAGTGTAAAAATAAGCAATCCCAAAATGGCCGGCGAGGCAAACAGCCAACCGGAAAGCTCGCTCCGGGAGCGATGTTTCCTGCGCATGCCGATCCCGGTACGGGAAGAGACGACTTCCATAAGCAAATTCCCCTTCGTTGGAACGTTTGCCCGAAGGCAGGCAACACTTTAAACCTCGTGCGCCTCCTTCGGACAGACGCTCGTTATTTCAAATAAGTGCCTTGTACCAGCGACTTCACTTTCGTTTCCACTTCCTTCATGGCCTGTTCGGCTGTTTTCTCACCAAGCCAAACCTGGTCCAATGCGGCAGAAACTGCGGCATCGATTTCAACGAAATTCTTGACATTGTTCTCCGGCGATGGCTCCGCATGCTCGTAGGTGGACCGCATCACAGCGTCTTGAAATCCGGCTGGTCTGCCCGGAAGCTCCTCACTTGCCCACTTGTCAATCAATTCCGGATCCTCATACCATTTATTAAGCTGCGGCATCCACAAGCCCTGGTGCAAATCAAGCACGTTCTGAGGGTCCGTCAAAAACTTGGTGAACTCCCAGGCTTCCTTCGGATGCTCAGAGCTTTTGAAAATGATCAGAGAACCGCCGAGAAAAAAGGTTTTGTAGTCCTTAATCACGGGAAGTACGCCAACGCCCCAGTTGATATTGGTTTTGCTCAAATCAAGATGATTCCAACTTCCATCAATGATCATCGCTACCTTTTTAGACTGCAACGCCGTAGCTGGTGCAGGAATACTGCTAGCCTGGATCGGTGATGGCGAGACATGATGCACATTGATCAGATCGGCTATTTTTTGTAGCGCCTCAGTCGCTTCCGGTTGAGCAAGACCCAGCTCCTTTCCGTCCGCTGTTAAATAATCCCCGCCATTTGACAGAACCATAGGCATATAAGACGACCAGCCAAGGCTCAGCTTGACGCCATATTGCTTAATGTTCTTCGGATCGAACTCCGGGTCGTCCGGATGGTTGCCATTGCGGTCAACCGTCAGCTTCTTGGCCACTTCCACAAATTCATCCCAGGTCCAGGCCTCCTCTGCCTTTATAGGAGGAAGCTCCACTCCCGCCTCCTCAAACATGTCGGCGTTATACATCAGGGAAGGAACGACGGATGCCTGATAAGGTCCGGCACTTTTATCCTGATCCCAGTTCCACCAGGCATATTCCAGATAATCCTCCTTGTGGATGCTCGGATCATCCTTCATTAAATCAAAGAAGTTGTATATCAAGCCTTCTTCGCCCATTTTCAACTTCCACGCAGCCGAGTAGCTAACATCAGGCGCTTCATTGCCGGCGATCATTGCATTAAGCTTCTGTAGAAAATCTGTACCCGGAATGTGCATGGAATCCACTTTAATATTCGGATTTTTCTGTTCGAACGCCGTAATCGCGGCTTCCACCGCTTTCTTTTCTTCCGGACTGCCCCAGAATGTGAATTTCAAGGTTACCTTCTTATCCTGCGCGGTTCCACTATTTTGAGTGCCCTCACGACTCTCATTCGTCTTTGCGTCTCTGCTTTCTACTCCGCAAGCGGTTACAAATAAAGCCGTAATGATGACAAATATAAATGCGAGCTTCCATTTACCCTTGTGACCTACCATATGCCGCTCCCCCTGATTTACAATGTAAGCGCTGCAGTCGCCTGCCTTTATTGTAAATTTATATTTTATGAAAGCCTATGGGAGGTTTTTTCGTTTTTTGTATGATTTTTCGCTCATCCGTTTTCTTTATAACTATGCTGAGGAATAATCAGCTTGACTCGCGTGCCAAACTCAGGAACCGATTCAATATGAACGCCGTAAGCCGGGCCATAAAGTAGCTTAATTCGCTTGTCAATGTTTTTGATTCCAATGTGAGATGAGCTGTCGGCTAATGCCTCCTGCAAGCGCTCCGGAGTCATTCCGCAGCCATTATCCTCCACACAAAATTCGATATACTCCTCCCGCCTACGTCCGTAGATCGTAATTAGCCCGCCACTTTCCATATCTCTGAGGCCATGAATGATTGAATTCTCTATGAGTGGTTGAAGAAACAGCTTGGGTACCGGGAACTCCAGCAGTTCGGGTTCGATGTCGTAATCAACCCGAAAGCGGTTCTCAAATCGGCTGGACATAATGGAGATGTAATCACGCAGCCAGCCCAGATCTTTGAATAGTGGCATCAAGTCCTTACGATTATCTGTCGTATAGTGCAACATCCGTGAGAGACTGACCACCATCCGGCTAACCTGGTCCTTCTCTCCATACAGGGCCATCCAGTTGATGATATTCAATGTATTGTATAAGAAATGGGGATTAAGCTGGATATTTAAGGCCAGGATTTCCGTTTCACGCTCTCTTAGCTTGACCACATAGTTCTCCTCAATCAGTTGCTTGACCTCTTCATTCATACTGTTGAATTTCAGCAGCACATGTCCCAGTTCGTCCTTGTCCTCCACCTTGATTCTGGCATTGAAGTCACCGCCGCTGACCCGCTTGATGGCAAGCAGCAGCTTTCTGATCGGCGAGGTGATCCTGATGGAGATGAGGTAAGCAAACAAAAGTGAGAGCAGCAAGAGCGAAGCACCTAATGTCAGGATAAAAAAGATGATGGTTTGAGCGATATCTTTTGTCAGCGCATCGGGAGGAATAAGTGCCACCGAAGTCCAGCCTGTGACGGTTGATGTCACGAAGCAGGCAATCATCTGTTGCCCGTCCTCTGTAATATAGGAGGCTCCACTGCCGCGATTTTGTATTTCAGCCAACCAGGGAAGAACCGGGCGCTGCCCCACGAGCTCCGCATTCTCATGCGAAATAATTCTTCCCTCCTTACTGACCACTAAAAATGTGGCGCCTTCAATTGGAATGCTGTTCCGAAAAAGATCGGCATACAGACGATCCTGAAAGTTCATTACCAGAATCGGCTTTTCCGAGCCTGCTTCGGCCCTCACAATCACATCATTCCGCACACAGGAAGGGTTTAATTGCCGAACAGCTGAAAATAAAAAGCGATATTCAATATCGGATTGCGCCAGATCAGGCAGTTGATGCATCAGGCTGTAATCATAAGTAGGCACCCACGCTAAACGCCCCTTTTGCGCTGCTGCCTGTCTATACAGCTCGGAATCATAAAAGTGGGTGGGCGGATACGTATTGCGTGCTTTGCTTCCATAAACATATGCCCGGGTCACAAGCTCCACCGAGTACAAATCCCTGGATTGGGAAAAGTAACGATTCAAGATTTCCGTGACCCGTTTATTCGCTGCGAGCAGTTCACTTGATGATGAAGGAGCGTTGTCGAAAATTTCAAACAAATCGCATTCGACCATCAGGGAAAGACTATCGTCCTGAATAATTTTCAGTCGTTCGTCGATAATCTGATTGTTTTTTTGCACGATTTCTGTCACGTTATCTTGAGCCAGCTTAAGCATGATATTTTTACTGGCATAAAAAGAACCTGCTCCTAAAGTGACCAGAGGGAGAGTAATTAGCACAATATAAGACAGGATCAGCTTGTTTGTTAATCTCATAGCGCCACCTACATAAGGTCTTTCTTGCGAAATTCCTCCGGCGATAGCCCGGTTTCCCGCTTGAAGACTCGAGTGAAGTAACCTGCATCCCTGAAGCCCACGCTCAAGGCAATCTCTGCAATTTTTCGATTGCCGCTCTCCAGCATCTGTTTGGCTTTCTCCATTCTTAGCTGCAACACGTACTCGGTAAACGTCATTGAGGTCTGTGACTTGAACAGGCTGCTGAAATAGGCAGGGCTGAAAAAGAATCGTTTGGCAACCAGTTCGAGAGAAAGCTCCTCCATATAATGATCTGCCAAATATGCTTTGCACATCGCAATAATTCGCTCATTTTTATGGATTTTGCGGTTTTCAATACTGTCAATGATCCGGTTGAGATAATGGGCCGCTCTCTCCTTGACCTCTTCGAGCGTAACGCAAGCCGGGATTTGAAACTCCATCTCGGAAATAAAGTTGCCAGCCTCTTCGCTTCTTAAAGAGAATTCACTTGCCTTGACCAAATTGACTAAAACATACAAAATACTGTGCTTCAAGTGGGTGGGAGAAGGATAGTCCCCCTCCAGTAGTTGCCGGATCAACAAGTTCAGAGCCTCCATCGCCCGCCCCTTATCCCTGATCGCCACAGCCTCCGCAATCCCGGTTTCGGAGAGAACGGATTCCAATGATGGCTTGAAAGGGTTGTAAGCGATTTCAATATTGACAATCAGCTTTCCTGTTCCACAATAAAAGGTATATTCCAGCGCATCCATGGCCTGTTTGAAAGAGCGGGCTCCATCCCTGTAGAGATCAGTTACACTATCGCCAACACCGATAGATAAGGTAAGCCCGAACTCCATATAAGCCTGTTCAATCAATCGGGTTAACCGTTCCGTATCCCTTTTCATCAGCCACTCCAGGGAATGCACAGGTGTGATGACGGAGACAAGCAAAGGCTCGTCTCCATCCATATAGAAAGATAGAGCTGACCCGATGGATTGGGCAATCTGACTCATTCGCTCTTTGAGACTAGCTTTGACTTCAGTGAATTCCTCGTCCAGGTACTTGTTAAATGATGCGGAAATTCTGACGGCGATCACAAAGCCAACCTGCCCCTCCGGGACCAATCGCTTGACTTCCCGAAGTTCATCTTCGTCCGCGGTTGAACGTATCCAACGACTGAGCAGATGTTGCTCGTAAACGGGGAGAGAAGAGTTGAGCTGCTCATTGAGGTTTGCTCGTGTTTGAACCAGCTCACGCTCTTTTGCAATCGCAACCTCCAGCTTGTCCAGCATCTCCGTCATATCCTTTAATTCCAAGGGCTTAAGCAAGTAATCAAACGCACCAAGCTTCAAGGCTTGCCGGGCATAATCAAAGTTCCCGTATACGCTGAGTATGATAATTTTCATCAACTCATTATGTTCTTTTAGATGCTCAATTAGCGTAAGACCGTCCATATTAGGCATCCGAATATCTGTGAATACAATATCAATCCGGGTATTCATCGCTATACGCAAGGCTTCCGCTCCGTCCTTGGCCAAGAACAACCGATAGTCCGGCCGATATGTCCTGATCATCTCCGCTATGCCTCGGCGATGTCGAGGCTCGTCATCCGCTACCAGCACATGATGCATCATACCCTCTCCCTTCTCAGGCCAATGTCGATTGCGCCTCAATTCCTAAGGCCAATGCCTAAATAAGCCCGTATAATCCACCAGACCCGGTGGAACAATAAAATTGCCTATGTCCCCAAGAACTGCCGGAGAAGCAACATATCCGCAACCCGGGCCGGGGTGATCCAAGCTGACGGACCCCAAGAAACCAACGTGCTGGCCTCTTATGCTGTAAGTGCTTCCATATTATTTTACTATTTTGATAAACGTTTTACCACATTGAAATTTGCAACAATTATTTTTTCATACAAATCAACATTGTAACCGTTGACAATGGATTAAATTTTGCTATTATATATTTGTAAAACGTTTTACTAAATGGAGATGACAAAATGAAAAAAGTATTTTACAAACCAAAAGATGGGTGGGTCGGAGATGTAATCCCTTTTTATGACCAGGGGGAGTACAAGTTGTACTATCTCCATGATCAAAGAGTAGGTGGAGATTACGGAAATCATACGACGTGGAATCTGATCACTACCAAAAATGGCCTGGATTTTGAGAATTACGGCACAGTTCTGCCAAACGGCGGCGAAGCTGATCCTGACCGCAATGCCTACACAGGCTCCGTGATCAAGGATCAAGACGGGATGTATCACCTTTTTTATACTGGGCATAATCCCAATCCCGAGTTTTGTGTAAATGGAAAACCCCTACAGGTTGTGCTGAAGGCCACGGGTCCCGATGGGATCCACTGGACGAAGGACCCCGATTTCAAACTTTATGGAGATGGAGTGATCTATGAGAAGTTTGATTGGCGCGATCCCTTTGTATTTTTCAATAAGGACCAACAACAATACTGGATGCTTGTCACCTCAAGACTCATGAACTCTTCTGAGAAGAAGGGCGGCTGCATTGCACTGCTCACTTCCGATGATCTTGTACACTGGCAATATCAAGAGCCGTTTTACAGTCCTGACAAGTACATTACCCTGGAATGCCCGGATTATTTCCAAATAGGAGAATGGCATTACCTGGTATACTCCACCTTCAGTGAGAAATTTGTAACTCATTATAAAAAAAGCAAAAGTTATGATGGCGTATACAAATCTCCAGTATTAGATACCTTTGACGGTAGAGGATTTTATGCAGCAAAGACCGCTTCAGATGGTAAGCAAAGATTTGCATTTGGTTGGGTTCCTTCCAAAAAAGGGAATCATGATTACGGAAGCTGGGAATGGGCCGGTACCCTGGTGGTACACGAGACTTATCCAAATGAAGAGGGGGACCTGCTGGTTCGGATGCCGCAAGCGATCTATGATCATTTTGACACCGAACTTGATGTTGTCTCGGAAGTGCAAAATAAATGCATCGCCAATGGAGGCCGTTTTGAACTGGCGTCTCCCGATGGACTTGCTTATTGTGTATGCAATAAGCTGCCTTCTCAAGTATTACTGGAAGCAGTCTTTACAGATTGGAAAGAAGTCAAAGACTTCGGTATAGCACTGCACTCTGACAAAGCACTTGATAACGGCTATTTCATCAAGTTTGATCCATTTCACAATCGTATTGCATTTGATATGTGGCCAAGAACCGAGCCCGGCTTCTTCCAATGGCAAATTGCCGGCGACAAGCCGCAAATGATTGAACTGGAGCGTCCGTTCAGCTTTGCGAATCATGATCAGATTACCGTCAAGCTGATCTTGGAAGACGATATTTTATGCCTCTATGTGAACGACATGATCGCTATGACAACAAGGGTTTATAACTTTAAGAACGGGCATCTTGGCTTTTTTGCCAATGAAGGTTCTGTTGCCGTACACAATGTTCATTTGAAAGTAGCTTCCGAGGCTTAAGCGATTTAATCAGTGAATTAAATTAAAGGTCCTTAATGGAAATTAAGAAAAATGGAGGAGTTTAAATTATGGCCAAAAAACGGAATATATTTAAGGCATTTTCGCTAATTGCTATCTCCGCACTGCTTGCAACCGCTCTCGCCGGTTGTGGCGGTGCAGCCGACAAAAATGCTGAAAGCGCCACACCCAAAGAAGGAGGAGAAAATAACGGAACAACGATTACCTGGTTAACAGCCCGGCCAGAAAACGGAGCTATTATCCAAACTGTCAGAGAACTAGCCGATCGCTATGCGGAAGATCATCCCGGATTTGAATTGGATATTCAGGTCACTGCGGACAGACCGTCCTATCTGACCAAGCTCAGAACACTTATCGCTTCTGGCGAGGTTCCGGAATTTATTGATACCGACGCGGATCCATACGCACAGGAATTAGCCAACGCCGGTATGCTTGTCGATATGAAGCAGTTCCTTGATGAGCAGGGCTTATATGATCAGTTCTATGAACCGGCTTTAAAATATCAAGAGCTGCCGGATGGAAGTCTCTATCTTCTCCCCTTGGAATACCATCTTGAGATGACTTGGTTTAATAAGAAAATTTTTGAGGAAAACAATTTAAGCGTTCCCAAAACCATCGACGACCTGCTTACCGTCAGCAAAGCACTTAAGGATAAAGGCATTACTCCAATCGCCGTAGACGGAGTTGATATCTGGCCTGTGCTTCGCTACGCAGCGATGATTCCGTTTAGAGCCACGGGAAATGAATTTGCTCGCAATCTGAGCCAAGGGAAGGCTAAGGTAACTGACGAGGTTGGTATGGAAGCCGCGAACTTCGTATCCAATATCGGGCAGTACTTCCAAAAAGGATTTGCAACCACAGATTACACAACAGCCTTGAACATGTTCCTTAATGGTGAAGCAGCGATGTATAACATGGGAACGTGGGAGATTTCCTCATTCCTGGAAGAGAACCTTCCGGAAAATATGAAAGGAAATGTTGACTACTTCTATCTCCCGACAATACCAAACGCAAGCACCCCGGATAACGAATTTTTTGGCAATAGCGGAATTGGTCTAGCCGCCACTGCAGACAAATTTGACGGAGCAGCCAAGGACTTCCTGAGCTACGTCTTAAAGAACTACAGTGATGTATACGTAGCCAAGCAACAAATGTCACCGCTTAAATTTACGATTGAGGACGAGTCTAAATTTTCCGAGCTATTCCTGCGGATTAAAAAGGATATGGACAACTATGGTTCAGAGTTTGCCAAGCCTTGGGACACTTTGCTGGACGCCAATTCCAACTCCATTATGAGCGATTTGATCATGAAGCTGGCTATGGGAGTTATTAGCCCTGAGGAATTTGCCAAGCAAGTCGACGATACCATCGCTCAAAATGTCAGCAACTAAAGAGTAACTTCAGACAGCCTTTTCCGCCCGGACTGCCAAGGTTCGGGCGGTTCATTCACATTTTGAGTTTGCCAATCTGAAACAATGGAGAGATCCTATTATGAATGTACTCAAGGACAAAAAAGCTTGGCTGGTGTTTATTACCCCTGCCCTGCTCTTTTATTTGGGAACCGTCTTTATCCCGATTATCCAGTCACTGAATTACGGATTTCAGGATTGGAACGGAATTCAAGAAGCCAAATACATTGGGCTGGGCAACTATGTGAAATTGTTCCAGGATCCTTATTTCTGGAATTCAGTACAAAACAACTTGATTTATGTTGTCATCGTTGTGCTCATGCAGGTATTTATAGGACTGTTCTTTGCGTTATTGCTGTCGTATGTCAAGAAAGGCAGCGGTATATTCAGAACGTTGTATTACTTGCCGGCGGTTGTAGTTACTGTCGCTATCGCACAAATGTTCCGTAATTTCTATTCCTTACAACCCCTTGGCCTACTGAATATGTTCTTGCAATGGATAGGCCTGGGACATCTGCAAAGCGCATGGCTATCCGATCCAAACACGGCGTTAATTGCTGTCTCTATACCTGAGGGCTGGCGTTTTACCGGGATGTACATGGTTATTTTTTATGCCGCACTCATTGCCATTCCCAAGGAAGTGGAAGAGGCAGCCACCATTGACGGCGTTAATGGCTGGCAACTCATTCGCTATATCAAATTGCCAAGCATCAAGCATGTATTGAGCCTTGCGCTGATTATGTGTACGACCGGAGCGCTACGCGGGTTTGATATCCCTTATATTATCGGTGTACCCGGCTCGACAACCGAGTTGGTTACGACTTATATGTACAAGAAGGCATTCTCTACAATTCAATATGGTTATGGCAGTGCAATCGCCGTATTCATCGTTATTGAAAGTTTGCTTGCGGTACTAATCATTCGGACGATATTCAAATCCAGGAAAGGAGAAGCCTGATATGAGATCGAAAAAAACAGCTTTAACCCTTCTCCTGTATTTTATTGTAATTGCCATTCTGGTCATTCAGATTTATCCTGTTGTTTGGCTAATGCTGTCCAGCTTCAAATCAAGTATTGAACTGACAAACATGCCCTTCTCTCTACCAACATCATGGTCATTTTCAAACTACGCATCCGTGTTCCAGGAGAGTGATCTGTTCCTGTACATCAAGAACACAGCGATTGTTACCTTTAGCTGCCTGGCGCTAATTATTTTCTTAAGTGCAACGGCAGGATTTGCGCTCGTTAAAATGAATTTCAAGATGAACTCCAAGCTGCTATTGTTCTTTACGGTCGGAATCATGATTCCCATTCAAGTTACCTTGATTCCTCTGTTCATCATATACAAAGACTACGGACTGCTAAATTCCTATCTTGCCTTGATCTTGCCCCAGGTCGGATTCGCTCTGCCGTTGTCAATATTAATCTTCACCAGCTTTTACAGCTATGTTCCCAATGAGCTGATTGAGGCTGCCGTCATTGATGGCTGCAATATTTATCAGGTGTTCTATAAAATTATTTCACCGCTGACGATCAATACGACGGTTACAGTAGCCTCTATCAACTTTATTCTCATTTGGAACGACTTTGTTTTCTCCAACACATTCACTAATGACAAGCAGTATAAGACGATTGCTGTCGGGCTCCAAGAATTTATCGGAGCGTTTGGTGCAACGGATTGGGGCCAGACATTTGCAGCTATTTCTATCAGTATCATTCCCATTATCATTATTTACCTGTTCCTGAATAAATACGTTATGGCTGGCGTCTCTGACGGAGCAGTCAAAGGATAAAAAGAAAAAGGAGAGATCCATAATGCAATCCATGAATCAGCTTTTTGGAAGAATGAAAGGCAAGAGCAGAGCCATTACAGCGGAAAACCCGCACGGCCTGAAGGGGGAGGGCGGACAAGCCGCCGGCCCTCTGGGTGTAGCCCGAAAAGGAAAGGCGTATATTTCGTTAGCTCAGGGTGAAACAGCTACCCTGGTTGATATTGAAGGACCCGGTATAATTCAACATATCTGGATGACGGTAACGGACAAGACGGAATCAGGATGGTTTGTTTTGCGTGACCTGGTGCTGCGCATGTATTGGGACGGCGAAGAGTCTCCATCTGTGGAGGTTCCACTCGGCGACTTTTTCTGTAACGGGTTTGGCGCCAGAGCTATTGTAAATTCGGTTCCCATCGTGGTTAACCCGGTTGGCGGGATGAACAGTTATTTTGCGATGCCTTTCCACAAATCAGCCAAGATTACGGTCACGAATGAGCATCCGCAAGAACTTGAAGCATTTTTCTATCAATTTGACTATATGCTGGTGGATGAACTTCCGGAGGATACAGAATATTTTCATGCTCAATATCGCCGTGAAAATCCTACCCGGCTTAAGCAGGATTATACTATTTTAGATGGAATTAAAGGAAGAGGGAAGTACATCGGTACCTATATGGCCTGGACTTCCTTGTCTCGATACTGGTATGGTGAAGGCGAGGTCAAATTTTATCTCGATGGAGATCAGGACTGGCCAACGATTTGCGGTACAGGGACGGAGGACTACTTTGGCGGAGCCTGGGGTTTTGTCAATTACGATAACGGCAACCCCGTTGAGGAGCAGACCTATTCCACTCCATTTATGGGCTTTCCTTATTTTGCTGTAAAGGATACGACAAGGGCGCATATTTATGATGGGGCGGCCTGCCCGATGCGTGGGTTCTATCGTTGGCATATTCTTGACCCTATTTTATTCGAGGAAGATTTACGGGTTACCGTGCAGCAGATCGGGCATGACGGAAAGGCCTTGTTTGAAAGAAGCGATGATATTAGCTCTGTGAGTTACTGGTATCAGACCGAGCCTCATCAGGCATTCCCTACCCTGCCAAGCGTATTGGATCGACGCCCTCGCTAATGTACTGGTAGCCGCACTCGCAATTCAAAAGAAGCAGAGGTCCGAAAATGGCAAAAAAAAGGGTTACTTTAGTGCAAGTGGCAAAAGATGCAGGTGTATCTCCTACGACAGTTTCTCACTTTTTGAATGGAAACTTCCAAAAGATGGGCTCGGAAACTAAAGAAAAGATCAGACTCTCGATCAAGAAACTAAATTATCAAGTAAACCCGGTAGCCAAAAGCTTGATTACTGGTAGAATGCACACCATCGGGCTTATCCTGTCGGACAGCATCTACGATGGAGAAGGTTATTTTGAGGATTTATATTTTCTGCATTTTGCCAAAGTCATCAAGCAACAGCTAAAAACACTGGGCTATAAAATTATCTTGCTGGATTTCGAAGAGATCTTCATGAATATTCAAATGGTCGATGGCATTATTGTCAAAGCAACGATGGATACTGAGAAATTTATGCCCAAATTAATGGATTTTCATGTTCCGGTCATTACTATAGGACGTCATAATCTTGCTTATGGCGCTCATGTCCTGCGTGTCAACGACTACCAAAGTGGTCAACTCGGGGTTGAACATTTGTTGTCCCGTGGTTATGAGCACTTGATCATTCTCACTTATCCGCATGGCCATGTTCCTGGCTTCGACGATCGTCTGAACGGAGCTAGCGATGCGCTGCAGGAGCATGGGAAGTTGACGACGGTGATGACCGGTGATATGACAGAAGCTTTCGGATATAACACTGTTATTAATCTGGCCAAGAACAATCAGCTGCCACGGGCCCTATTTTGCCTGAACGATATCACTGCCATCGGAGCCTTAAAGGCCTGCAAGGATTTGGATCTGGCAGTGCCAGAAGAACTTGCCATTCTGGGTGTCGATGATATGCCAACAATCTCCGAGCTATTGAGCCTATCGACGATTCGACATCCTATCAATGAATTAGCTGAAGCGGCTTCCAAGCTGATGATTCAGGCAATTGAGTCAGACACGGAGCCAATTGCACTTGCCGAAGAGGTCTTCTCGACAGAACTGATGGTGCGACGCACCAGTTGATATCGGACTGTACCTAGGAGAAACACCAGAAAAAAAACGAGCGGGAGGATCGTCCTCTGCTCGTTTTTTTCTATTATATTCTGTGTACTATCCCAAGCTCTGAATGCTGCAAGCAAGATCGCCGTCCGGGAATCAATCCGGGGTGAATATAATGAAAAAAGAGGAATGATTTCCGAATAATACCGCTGGCTGCGCAGGAAAAGCAAGGCCCCGAAGATGATGCTGGCCATCAGAATGGCAGAGATAATCAGCAGGAAACGTTTATATAATATGCTGAATACAAGATGGTGCTCGCGGAGCTTATCTTTCATCCGAACCCCTTCCTTATCTTTAATGTCCGCGGCCGGTGAAAGAAACTATTCCTGCCGTTTGATTCAAAGTAGAAGGGCCTATCCCATGAAATTTGCGGATAAGCCCTTACAGAGATAGTTCAAAAAGTCGTCTTCCCAGGACGAAGCTGTTCGAGAAGTGGATTCGACGTCGAATCTTAACATCTAACCCAACAGACGTATCGAACTAAACTCTGCTGCTCCGTCTGAAACAAACAATCCAAATTGACGCCCTTTGTAGTTATACAAGCGTGAGCTAAAAGCGGTTTGGTCGTTTATATACATAACCATCACGGATTCTTCAATGAATATCTTTATTTGATACGGTGTATCCGGCATAAGCGCGATGGGGCGTTCCATCTCCACAGCATAAGGAAACATCATTCCTCCCGCCTCGTACATCCGCAGGCCGGAACGAAACTCCAGCCGGTTAAACCATGGCTCAAAACAAAGATAATACCCTTCAGCAAACTTCTCATCTACCTGTAATGCAATCCCGAAACGGGTGGGTTTCCCGGTATACCGGATCGTCGCCTCCAGGCAGCACAGCTCAGGAAGCTTACTGCCCAATAAGCTCGCGTATCCGCCTTCAGAAATGACTGAAGCGGTATTTCCTACTACATTCCACTCTCCCCGTAAAGGCTTTAATTCAACAGACTGCGGATTCTGAACGACCGATGCGACCGTATCCGGTACCGTTACGCCAAGAGTCCCATCCGGGTTTTGCAAGATTTTGTGTACAACCATCGCACCGCCCCAATCCCATGTTCGATAATCGGACCCAAGATCGGTTGGCGGATCGATTTTCCAACCATTCTCGCGGCGCGTAGGATTCCATCCGAAGATATAACGATTTTCCCCATCCGTTCCTGTCTTAGCCGCATAGAATGCACGGCCATCAAAGGTATCAACCTCCGGTCGCAGCCACGGACCATTAAGCGAACGGCTCATCCGATAGTAGGTGCAAAAACCGTCGGTATAATTAGAATATACAAGATAATACCAGTCTCCTATTTTAAAGAGATCCGGACATTCATGAGCCGATTGATGGATGGCAGGGGCATACAAAGGCTTCCGATAATCCCAATGTATAAGATCTTCAGATACACAAAGACCCACACATCCATTCCGTTCGGTTGGGGCATTCTCTCGCGCAGATAGCAGCATCCACCACTTATTTTCCTCCTCATTCCAAAAAACGTATGGATCACGCCAATCGGTTAAAGCATAAATCTCACCATCGGCTGTAAACTGATGTTCCGGTATATCTGTCCATTGTTCATAATCACTACTTACCGCATGCCGTACGTATTGTCTTTGCGGATTGTCCTCAAACGTACAGTAAAACATATGATAAACGCCATCCACCTTTATGATCGATCCCGTCCCGCCATGTATACCGCTTGGCTGTTCCTTAAATTCAAGCAAGTCAGCTGTAGTTAACCGATGCCAGCCATAGACAATATCCGATCCTTTGTAATCAGCGTTCCAATTTTTGAGATAAAATAAATCAAATTTCTTTTCTTCCTCGTTATAATAGGGGATGACATCACCGATCTTGGCATTTTCCGCCGTATAAAATAATTTCATATATTCATCTCTCCCTTTTTGGATTGATTGATGTTGTTATTGAGAGGAACTGCTTGAATCCAGCTCCGCCTGGAAGGCATCAAAGCCCTGTTGCTTTAATCGAAGTAATTCCGGCAAACCCATATCATCCAATTTTTTCAGATATGACTCCCAGTCCGTATCCACCCCGCCTTTCATAATCCACTCCGCTTTCTTGCTCTCGGCATAAGGTCTTAAATCCGTCTCAATTTGGCTGACACGAGTAATATCCTCTGCATTTAAATATACCGATGGATAATAGTAGTCGCTCTTGATGTGAGGCGCATATATCGTACGGATCATTTCAACGCGCTCTGCTGTATTGCTCTGCATATTCACATACTTGCCATAATAATCAGCCAAAACTGCAAATGAGCCGCGGATGTTTTGTTTAGCACTTAATGAGTAATAAGACTTGCCCTCAGGGATCGGCTGAAATTCAAAAGTGCCATCATCTTTTTTCTTTAAAATATTGAAATTGTTAGGATCGTCATAAGTTCCAAAAACATTCTGGATCGACTGAAGCGGCTCAAACATTTTATCTAACCATACCGCAGTAAGGGCAGGGTTAGAATTCGTACTGGTAATGGCGGTAACTCCCATGTCAAATGAATAGTAGTTTTGTCTGGGCACATTCACGGTTCCATCCGGTCCCTGGAGAGGCGGCAAGGGAACATAGTCTTGCGGATTTGGTACCATCGCAGCTTTATCCCACATGAAGAACAGGCCATAACGCCCCCCCTGTCCTTTGGAAATATAAGTACCGTCAGACTGGGTAAACGCCTCCGGATCAATCAATCCTTCGGCATATAACTTATGCAGCCAGTTTACCCCTTCTTTAAAATCTTCCTGGGCGAGCGTATATATGACTTTCTTATCATTAGTTACCATATAATGATCCATATTTTCCCCAGATCCAAATGATCCCAGCAAAATACCCGGGTCTTCATTGACCTGATTAAGCCGAAATGACATCGGTATGACGTCCTGGCGACCTTCAGGATTTTTCTCTTTAAACGCTTTCAAAACCGCTTCCAATTCATCCGTTGTCGCAGGCATAGGAAGATTCAATTCATCCAACCATTTCTTATTGATCCAAGGAATCGCGCCGATTACATTATGAGCTTCTTTGTCACGAGCCGTCTCTTCTATAAAAGGAAGTGTATAGATATGTCCGTCAGATGCAGTAATCGCCGCTCTCACCTCAGGTCTTTGTTCCAAAATTTTAGTGAGATTGGGCATATATTTCTCGATCAATTCCTCTAACGGAATGAAAACTCCCTGTTTGGCGTAATTGAGCACATCATACTGCCCAATATACATATTGGTGACAACGTCAGGCAGATTGGATTTGGAAAGCGCTAGTCTCATTTTCTCCCCCCACTGCTCATCGGGGTACACTGTCCACTTCACACGGACATTTGTTTCTTCCTCAAGGCGCTGAACCAGTCTCTTTTCATTGAAATCCTTCGGAGAATCTGCTGATGCATGAGTAAGAATACGGATAGTTTCTGTGTTTTCCAACGGAAATTTGATGTCAGAAGCATCTTGTAAAGCGGAGTTGGTTATATTCTTGTTGTTATTGCATGCAGACAGAACTCCGATGGATAGAATTCCGGCCATCGCAAGAATAGCAAGTTTAGGTAATGATCGTTTTTTCATATTTTACCTCCTTAAGCATTCTCTTTTATTACCCTTTGATTGAACCAACCATGATCCCTTTGTCAAAGTACTTCGTGAAGAAAGGATACATAACCAGTAACGGTAAGCTGGAGATTACAATGGTAGAATATTTAAGGAGTTCGCCAAGCTTAGCAGCATCCGCAACACTCTCTGCGTCTGTCATCATTCCGGATTGAATCGTATTCTGGACTAGGATAGAGCGAATAATCAGTTGTAACGGCTGGAGATTTTGATCTTCAAGATAAAGCATTGCTTCAAAATAGCTGTTCCATTGCCAAACAAATTGATACAAAACAAGTACTGCAATAATCGGTTTACAAATCGGCATCATAATACGAATAAAGTAATGAAGATCGGAAGAACCGTCCATTTGCGCTGCATCTCGCAGTTCGTTTGGAAGTCCCTGGTAATAAACACGGGCAAGAATGATGTGCCAGACATTAATTGCGTTTGGCAAAATTACAGCCAAGGGAGAGTTGATCAAGTTCATTTTTTCGATCAGCAAGTAGGTCGGCATCAGACCCCCGCCAAAAAACATGGTAATCACAAACAACGTGTTAAAGAATTTCCTACCCATAAAATCTTTGCGTGAAAGTGGATAAGCCGCTAATAGAGTAACTGTTACAGATACGACGGTGAACCCGATGGAATAAGCAATCGAGTTGACAAAACCACGCCACATCATTTCATCGCCCAGTACTCGCTTATAACCAAGCAGGTTCCACTTGGAAATATCAAAGGTAATCCCCCTGTTCGCCAAGGTAACCGGATCCATAAATGAGGCAATCAATACATATAGAAGTGGTCCAACAATTAACGTCACAAATAGCCCAAGTAAGAGAAAGCCGAAATATAGAAATATTTTTTCATTCAAGCTTAAATATTTATCTGTGTTATTGCCGTCTGCAACCGCTGCTTTCATCGACACACCCCCTTTTATAACCCTTCATTATTATTCAGTTTTGAAACAATCTTATTGACAGACAACAGCAGAATAATATTGATGACCGAATTAAACAGATCAACAGCCGTAGAGTATCCGTAGTCACCCATATTAATACCGATTTGATACACATAGGTCGGGATAATCTGACTGGTTGCCAAATTTAAATCCGTTTGCAGCGCTAATGACTTCTCGAAGCCAATGCTCATGATATGTCCTGCCGAAAGAATAAACTGAATAATCATAATAGGTTTCAAAGTAGGCAATTCGATATGTTGAATACGTTTCCATAAACTTGCACCATCAATTTTGGCGGCTTCGACTAAATCCTGACTGACTCCAGACAATGCGGCGGTATAAATGATAGATGCCCATCCAGCTGACTGCCATATACCGCTTGCAATGTAAATCGTACGGTACGCCGAAGGTTCGGCCATAAAGTTGATTTGCGTACCGAAAAACTGATTAATCGGACCAACAGGAGACAGGAACACGAACACCATACCAGCCAGAACAATTATCGAAATAAAGTTGGGCGCATAAATGAATAACTGAATCTTCGAGCGAATACCCCTACTTCTGATTCTGGCAAGCAAGAGGGCCAGGATTATCGGAGGAAAGAAACTCCACAGTAAATTATAAACGCTGAGTTGCAAGGTGTTCCCAAACAAACGCCAAAATTCAGTTGAGGAAAGAAAGCGGCTGAAGTTATCCAGCCCGACCCACTCGCTTCCAAGCAGTCCTCTAATTCCGCTATAATCTTGAAATGCTATCAAAATACCGCCCATCGGGAGATATTTAAAAACAACAAGCAGTATGAAAGCCGGCATCATAAAAATAAGATAAAGCTGCCAATTCAACCTAACATATAATCCAAAGCGCACAAACCAATTTTTATCTCGCACAGCTATCAGCTTTTTCACCCCTTGAATTATTAGTGCTAACGGGTTCCGTATCCATCTTGTTCCTCAATATGTCCGATTCATCCGAGCCTCCTTTCACCCCACAGAAAGCGATTACAATTTTACATTTTATTCATTTGTTTAGTTTACAATTTAACAAACACCCATTATCATGTCAACATATTTTTTTGCTTTTTTGTTAAAATACCTTTAATAAAAATGTAAAAATCACTTGATATAGCAATTTTTGTTTTCATAATCAATAGTTATCATTAAGAATGAAAAAATATACATTTACATTTTATGCATAGTTCAAAAATTATGCACACTTTTTATCTCCATTCTTGACATCTATTGCTTCAGTTGTTTTTACTTTTCTATATGCTAAAATACAATTGTAAACAAAACATTAGGTTTACGTGTTAATCTAACTTCATCTTAAGGAGAGAATTAAAATAAATAAAAAGAAGGTTACTGTTCAAGACATTGCCGATTCGCTTGGTCTTTCCCGTAACACTGTTTCCAAAGCGCTGAATGGGACAGGCAAAGTTCCTGACAAAACCCGCAATGTCATTTTAAAAGCTGCTAAAGAGATGAAATACAAAAAGTTTGCCTTACTTGATTCAGATACAGCACATAAATCTGTAACTCCTAATAAAAATATTGCCATGATTACCCGCCTGATGCCGAACAAAGTTCACTTTGCTTCCATGCTGCTTACCACTTTCGAGAAGGAACTCAGTCAACATGGGTATTCACTAATGATTCACATTTTACAAGACAATGACATTCGTTCGTTGGCACTTCCACCTACACTTGATCCCCAAAAAATCGACGCGATCATTTGCGTTGAATTATTTGACTCTGAATATAGCAAAATGCTTTGTTCACTAGGGAAGCCCGTTTTGTTTACTGACACTTTCTATGAAGAATCCCATCATGATCTTTCGGCGGACATCTTGATGATGGAAAACCGATATAGCATTAGCAAAATGGTTCAAGGTATGATCAAAAGAGGAGTAAGCAGGATTGGATTTGTAGGAGATCGCTATCACTGTCTTAGTTTTTACGAACGATGGGAAGGATTTTGTCATGCGTTGGCTTCATCCGGGCTGCCAGTCGATGAATCCATTTGTATTATTGACAATGATGCGCTCTACTGGGAAAACGAATGGCTTGCCAATAAAATAAAAGATTTATCTCAGTTACCTGAAGCCTTTGTATGTGCCAACGATTATCTTGCTGTTCAACTAATTACTACTTTAAAGAAAATGAATATTGAAATTCCAGGAAATGTTATGGTTTGCGGATTCGATAATGCTCCAGAAGCAAGTATCATAGACCCTCCACTTACTACAGTACATATTCCTTGTACCGAAATAGGGTTATTAGCCGCCCAAAAGCTATTGGCACGGATTCAAAACCCCAAACTCCCTTATGAGATATCTTATATTCGCACACAGATCATTTTTCGGGAATCAACTGAAAAAAAACTGCCTGGCGGAAGGGCCAAATCATACGACGATACCGGCACCTGAACGGGTGCCGGTTTCGCAAGAGCAAATGGAAGACCTTTGTATAAATTGAGGAATGGGTGCTGCCCCTCAGTTTCCTTCATCCCCAAGCTTCAAGTGGTTCAAGCGTTCATTTAACGCAACCGGCTTATACGCATCACTCGTTCCTCGCTCCTGATACCAGTAAACGGTAGCGGCATATAAACAGCAGTTGCCCGGCCCCCAGTGATTCCCTTTATATTTCTCCATAAAGCCTTCAAAAGAGCTCATGAATGGAATATTGTCGCCAATGTGGAAGCGGCTGACCGAGGTATGTCCGTTCGCATCTGGTTCTATAAACGGCTGATTGGCGTAAGCACTGTCGAACATCGGGAACGGCGGTTCGGCCGCCCAGGCATAACCGATATAATCCTCGCTGCCCGTTCCGAACGTGGATGGAAAGGACTCGCCATCCACAAAAAATTTTTCGTCCCCTTCTCCCCACCACCAGTCGATCGTTTTTCGGTCCCATTTCCCGTACCACCAGGTTTCGGCCTCCTCGGCCGGCTTCTCCCAGGTATTGTTTACATGCAGGTGGACGCCGCAGAATCTTCCCCGGCCTTTCGCCAGCAGCAAAGGCCAATCCGGCCAACGATCCCCTTCTTCCTCGTATCGCTTCACATCCAGATCCAGGTACTCATCCCGGTGCCATTTGGCATGAAAACGCAGAAGGTTTTCCGCATGAGACTTAGGTAGAGATGTAAACCGGATCTCCGCCGTAATCTCGCATGCTTCCGTCCCTTCATTTTCAATCTCGATCCTCGCGCCTTCCGAGAACGGCATGTACCAATTACTGTACATTTCATGCTCATTCATCCCAAGGGGCAGAGAGCGGTACGGCTTGATCCCGGGCGCGCTGCCAAAAAAATCACCCAATGGGGCCCATACTGAAGGGTCTGTTTCATGGTCCCATTTCATCGACAGAGTTAATTGTCTGGCCAACACCCGCTGCTGTTCCTCGCTTTTACGTCCCAGGTCCGTCCTGATTCGGATCATGGAGATCGCGCCGGCCCCTTGTTTATCAAGAAGCACCGCTTTATCGCCTGCCGGTACCGTTACCGTAACGGTTTCGTCAGATAATCCTTCCTCCTTCATCAAAGAATAGGTTCCCCTTCGCTGTAATACCCGGTCTGCTTCCGCCAGCGCAATGGCCGACTCCTTGTCGAAGCTGCCGTCAAAGGATGGCAAAATGGACCCGGCAGGAAAGACAGTGTATGTGATGTGATAATAAGCCCCCCAACCTTTATCCAGCAGCACCTTGCAATGCTGTTGAAAGGGAATGGGAATAAAGCAGTTTCTGCCTCGGGATAACGTAGGCGACAGATTCGGAAAATTGGCCGGTGGCCCTTCTTGATTAAATTTTTCAAAATAATCGCGAAAAGGCTGATCGATTACAGGGGTATCCGAGTGATCTATAAAAATCCGGATATGGCCCTCTTCGGGAAGCGCGGACCAGACTCTCCAGATCACACCGGGTCCGTCCAGCTCCATAGCAATGATGCTGTCCCCTTCCTTGCGAATAAAGCCTCCCCCATCATCATTGGCTCCCCAGTTCTCGTACAGGCCTGTCTCGGCATTATAACTAGAGCTTCGGTCAAAACTGGAGAAGCAGCCCGCTTTCTCGCCGAGCTGCGGTGGCACTGCCAGCGCCTCGAGGTCGTATAATCTCTTCACGAGGTCTTGATAGGAATAAGATTGTGGTTGCGTTGAATTCATGTCAGAATCTCCCTTCTTGCCAGATCGGCTTCATATCCCATATTTCCAGCGAGGTGACAGTCAGCTTGCCGTCACCACAAATTTCAAGCCCCATAGCATCCTTACGGCTTGGATACACCCGGGTCGTCAGGCTTTTCAATCCGTTGGCATAAGCTTCGACCATGGAACGGTCCAAATAAATGTGCAGCTTCAGATTCTCACACGGCAGCTCCAGCTTACCGCCCTGAATCCCTCCGCATTTTTCCTTCGGATGTAACGTCGTTTTTGTCCGGTCAACCCGGAGCATCGATTGATTGGCATCATAATACAACCGTGTTTCTTCCATCCCATCCGGGGTACACCGGAGCTTGATTCCGAATTGCCGGGCACCGTCCGGCTCAATTTCCAATTGAATCTCAAGCATGTCGCCTTGAATCTCCCGGAGCCGTTCATTCGCCTCAGCGAGTGACTTATTCTGAAGAGATAGCCGTTTCTTCCCGCGCAGCGATTGCAATTCCTCAATGGGTTCGATTCCTAATCGTCCGTCATCCCTTAAATACACGCTTAGCGGCAAGCCGCCGTTATGGGCCCAACCCGACTGGTATTCCAGCTCGGGCGTCCGGTCGCCTTGGGCGATCGTAAAGATGATCTTTCTGCCGGTTTTCGGATCTACCATTCCGCTTGGGCCGGTAAAGTGGAAATCACCGACATCGATCAATTGCGGCTCCTCCTGATCGGGAACAAAGGTTAGATTTTGCTTGTCAAGCTGGCCGATCCAATAAAACACCTCGACATCCGCCCCCTTCCCCACCGGGCTGACCAGCAGAAGGTGCTTGCTCCCTCCTTGCTTGTTGGGGCCAAGCGGAAGCAGCACGGGAAGCTCCCATATAGGCCCAAGATAAGGAAACCTCTGCAGATCCGCTTGATAAAACGGCCCTTTGTACGTCCAATTCAGCATATCCTTTGAGGCAAACGCCAAGGCGGCCCCGCCTTCGCCTTCGATTCCAGATCCGACCAGGGCATACCAGCCGTCATCGTCCTGCCAAACAAAGGGATCCCGGAAATCGCCGAAGGCGCCCATGCCCTGCTTCTGCACGATCAAAGGCTCCGGATGCTTCACCCAATGCACCAGATCCGAATCTCCATCTTGAGTATAAGTGCTGCGGGCAAGCGCCACGCTTTGGTTTGGCGAAGCGCTGTCATTTCCCGCCGTAAAGAACAAGACAGGCAGGCCATCGGCATCATAAGTCGCGCTTCCCGACCAGATTCCGTCCGGCGCAAGCTCATCCTTCTCCGGCGCGAGCGCCACGGGAAGGTCGCGCCAATGCACCAGATCTTCGCTTACCCAATGTCCCCAGTGGATATGATAAAAGAAGGGCCCTAGCGGGTTATGCTGATAGAATAGATGATATTTCCCTTCAAAATAAATTGGCGCATGAGGTTCATTCATCCAGTGGGCTGGCGGGCTGACATGGTATTGCGGCCGATGCCGATCCGAGAGCAGCGGTGTCCGGTCAAGCTTGATCTCATTATACTGTAAGGAAGGATGGACACCTCCGTGGGCCGTATCCAGTACTTCCTGATAAGAGGCGGCTACTTCCTCCGCGCTTAGAACCCGATGATAGAGCTTAAGCTCATCGATCATTCCGCTAAACATGTGCAGGCTGAATGCTCTCACCAACTGGCTGCCATGGTTGTTTTTGCCGATAAGCAGCTCCGTGCCCGACGCCTCGGCCAGACGGGAACCGCGCGGCACGGGAGACGAAGCGATTTCGCGGCCATTCAAATACAGCTTCATTTCGCCCCGGTATCCATCGAACACCGCACTTACGTATGACCATTCATTTTTGGGCAGCTCATAGCCGTCAGGGGACCAAAGCTCTTTCCATTCGCCGCCTTCCAGCCCGAGTTGAAACGACCAAGCGCCGTGACGGAACATGCCAAGCAGATATCCCTGCTTGCTCTCCCGGTTGTAGCGGTTTACGATCGCGGCCAGCTTGCCGCCTTCCCCCCATTCATACGAACGGGGCGCTACCCATACTCCAATACTTAGCTCTGTGAGGAATGCTGACTCGCCATCTGAATTATCCTCATTTAACGAATGGGCAACATAAGTCGAGTACCCGTCGAACAGGAGCCCGCTGCCCAATACGCCCTGTCTCCATTGCGGATCGCGTGGCTCGGCAAACTCCGCATGCTTAAATACGTATTGAATATCATCCCGAGCTTGGGACAAACTCTCCAGAGCGCTGTCCCCTCTTCCTTCGTCGAAAGCCCAATACATTACTGGCCCCCGCTTGGCGGTTAATGGACTCACACGTCACTCCCCCTTGAAGACTGCTCGGCGGCACCATTAGGAAATGGAACGGATTTAAGCGAATGCATATGAAATGAGTTCAATACAACCCGCCCCGAATGGGTGCTTATCCCAACACTTTCGAGCGGAGCATCAGGGAAAAGTTGATCCGTTAGCGCAACGAGCCCTTCATTCGCATATACCTCAACCGAATTGCGATCCAGCCAGATATGGAGCTTGATTTGTCCATGGTCCGGTGCCAGCCTCGCCCCATGCTCGCAGGCGAACAACGGATGGAAATCGGTCAAGCCCGAGCTTGAGCGGTCAATGAATATCCTCTCGCGCTCAGCGTCGTAACCAATCCTCGTTTCGCTCTCCCCGGAGGATTTCAATTTAATGAGAACTCCATTCCCGTACCGGAGATCGATGTCTGCTTCAATTTCCAGGAGTTCCCCGTTCGTCTGCAGCGTGAACGGCTCCTCCGGCATCACGGTGACATGCTCCCGGCTCACCGAGGCTTCACGCAGTTGTTCGACCTCCCGAACCGGCATTTGCGTCAGCACGATGTCCTCGTCACGGCTCGTCAACGACAAGGCCCGAGGCAATGTCATTGCGCCTCTCCAGGCTCCGGTCGGCGTCTCATTCGCATATTTCCAATTGCTCATCCATCCGATCAGCACACGGCGGCCGTCTTGCTCAGGCATATCCGACCAGGTCACGCCCGCATAGTTGTCTCGGCCATCATCCAGCCACAGAATCCGCTCAGCCGGATGGTCATTGATGAATGTATTTCCGTCGAACTCGCCGATAAAATACTGCGTGCGCGACCCTTCCGGAACGGACGGATTATCCCCAATGCTGATGATCAGCACCCATTTGGAGCGTCCGCTGTCACCCACAGGCAATGCAAAGAGATCCGGGCATTCCCACACACCGTCATGCGAGCCCTCCCCTTTGCCGAATTCACCGGTCTGTGTCCATTCAATTAAATTGGTCGATCCATAAAAACGGGCATGGTCTCCCGCTACAATCACCATCACCCACCGCTCGCTTGGCGAATGCCAGAACACCTTCGGATCCCGAAAGTCGATCAGGGACTCGTCGACGAGAACCGGGTTCCCCTCATATTTGTGCCAGGTTCGGCCTTTGTCGCTGCTGTAAGCCAAGCTCTGCCGCTGGCGAGATTGCCCTGTCTTGGGGCAGGTGTCCGCATGGGTGAAGATGGCAACCAGGCCATGCGAACCTTCAAACAGTCCGCTGCTGTTATTCCAATCCACCACACAACACCCGGAGAAAATAGCCCCGTGTTCATCCGGGAACAAAGCGATCGGCCGATGCTCCCAATGGATCAAGTCCGGACTGGTCGCATGTCCCCAATGCATTGGTCCCCATTGATTGCTAAAGGGATGATACTGATAAAACAGATGGTATTCACCCTCGTAAAACACTAACCCGTTCGGGTCATTCATCCAATGAGATGGAGGTGAAAAGTGAAACCCTGGTCTGAATTTATCTTCATCCTGCCGCTTATTGGATTCAGCCATTTGATTATTTTTATCTGTCGTAAGCATAAGTTAAAGAGCATCCTTTCGTATCGCCATAGTCTGATATTTACTTAAATTGCGCATTGTAGCGGTCCAGGCCCGCTTGATAAATTTCCATCAATTCGTTCAGACCCATTTTCTCGAGCGTTGCGACGTAGCTATCCCAGCTCTGCTCCACACCACCGTCAACAATAAATTTGCCTCTTTGAGTGTTAACATATTTCAGCAGTTCAGGCTCAATTCGATTAATTCGATCCAGTTCATCCGGCTCAAAGAAGATGCTCGGATAGTTCTCTTTTTCCATATAAGGATCGTAGTACTTCTCCAAATCTTTCACGCGTTGCTGGGCCCGAGGCTCCAAATCTACGACCTTCCCCAAATCTTCAATGGTTATAACACCCGGCCCCCCGGCCCCAGGCGCCACTTGCTGCCGAAATTCACCGGCAGAGGTCCCCTCAGGCAATGGCAAATTGACCAATTTTCCGTTTTCATCCTTCTCAAACACAATATCTAACGGTCCCCAGTGAATTTGCGCAGCCAGATACGGCTCATACTGCTGATCGATCCATCTCATTGTAATTTCGGGATGGCGGTTTTCTTTGGTGATGACGAAGGCGCCTCTTGCTGGTCCTCCACCATTCCCACGACCGATGGATTGATGCCCGTTTGGACCCTTAAGCGGGGACAGCAAGGCATAATCCTTCCCCCTATCTGAGCCAACAACCTCTTCTACTTCCCACCAGATATAAGACCCAAGCGTGACTTCAGGTGATTTTCCTTTGGCCAGATACTGAGCCGCATCCTGGGTGAAAGATTCAGGATCGATCAGACCTTGTTTATACCATTTCTCATGAAAATAGGTTAAGGCCTCCTTGTACTCTGGCTGCACAGCGGTGAAAATCACTTTGCCGTCACGTACAATCCGATGCTCCATATTATCCGGCATTCCAAAGGCGCCAAAGATCCCGGCAATATCCATGCACCATTGCATATGCATAAAGCTTAACGGAATTTCATCAGCTTTGCCGTTCCCGTTCGGATCCTGGGTTTTAAAGGCTACTAGCGCTTCTGTATATTCATCGAGGGTTTCAGGCATCTTTAATCCCAAGTTATCCAGCCATTTTTTATTAATTACGTGAAAGAAGGGGTTCGTTCCGAGATTATTTTCCTCCCATGATGGCAGACCAAAGATATGTCCATCAGGTGTTGTGATCGCTGCTTTAATGTCAGGCCGGCGTTCAAAAAGCGCTTTCAAATTTGGTGCATACGCTTCAATAAGCTCCTCCAGCGGAATGATTGTACCATCCTGCCCATAATTAATTAGCTCGTAATCCGAAAATCCCGCAGCATAGAAGGCATCAGGTAGATTTCCACTAGCCAACAGCAAGTTTTTCTTCTCTGCATAATCCGTATCCGGAATGTTCTCCCACTCAATATTTACATTGGTTTGCTGCTCCAGGCGTTTAAATATCTCCATTTCAGAATACACGGGGGCCAAGGCAGCCTTGGGAGATACCATTCTTAAAGATACCTTTTCGTTTACAATGGGTAGACCCGTTTTGTTAAAGTTTGCATCCGGTTCTGATTTTTTTGCCTGGTTGCTTGCGCTATCTCCCGTACATCCGCTAAGCAGCAATGCACCAACCAGCATAAGAACACCTGCACCTGTGAATAACGACTTCATATATTCCCCTCCCTTTGATCATTCCGCAAGCTGAATTT
The DNA here is from genome assembly GCF_000374825.1 of Paenibacillus sanguinis 2301083 = DSM 16941. Lineage (GTDB taxonomy): Bacteria > Bacillota > Bacilli > Paenibacillales > Paenibacillaceae > Fontibacillus > Fontibacillus sanguinis. The sequence goes on along the minus strand of NZ_KB895381.1, from coordinate 110,717 downwards.
CCTCACCGCGTTCTGCTTCATGAATCTGAATTTATGCACCACCTCCCTCAAAGCAAACGTTAGCATTATCCCTTAATGGAGCCAATCATGACGCCTTTAACAAAGTACTTTTGGAGAAATGGATATAAAATCAATAACGGAAGTGAAGAGACGATAATAACACCATATTTAATCAATTCAGTAACTCGCATCTTTGCCGCATAGGATTCCACGTCAATCATCATGCCGGAACTGACTTGATTCTGTACAAGGATATTGCGCAATACCAATTGAAGCGGATACTTGCTCTCATCATTTAAATAAATCAAAGCATCGAAAAACCCGTTCCAGAAGCCAACGACATGATACAGCACCATCACTGCAATAATCGATTTGGACAAAGGCAACACCATACTCCAAAAAAATCGGGTGTTCGAGCATCCATCCATTGAGGCTGCCTCCCACATCTCATCAGGGAGAGTAGACTGAAAAAAGGTTCTTACAATAATGACATTGAAGATGGCGCCTGCTCCCGGAATAACCAGCGCCCAAATCGTATTGAGCATATGCAGATCTTTAATTAGCAAATAAGAAGGAATTAAGCCCCCACTAAAAAACATAGTGATCAGTAAAAACCACATGATGACCGATCTTCCGATTAAGTCCTTGCGAGCTAGCGGATAAGCGGCAAATAGGGTAACCGCAACGCCGATCAGGGTACCTACGACTGCATAGAGAATGGAGTTGGCATAACCCAGCCAGATCGAAGAGTCATTAAAAATCCGTTCATAGCCATCTAGCGTAAACCCCTTGGGATACAGCCATACTTCTCCGGCATAAATCAGATTGGGGTCGCTGAATGAAGCAACTAATACAAAATAAAGCGGAAATAACACAAGCAGCATGATGATGGTTAGCAGCAAATAATTGACGGTGTCAAACAGGATATCTCCCTTGCTTTTTCTCTTCAATATTCGGTTCAAGATAATCCCTCCTACCACAAGCTGGTCTCCGTTAGTTTTTTGGCAATCCGGTTGACGGTAACAATCAGAAGGATATTGATGATGGAATTAAACAGCCCTACCGCTGTAGAAAAGCTATATTGTGCTTTTTGAATCCCCTGTTCGTACACATAAGTCGGGATAATATTGGAGGTAGCATAGTTTAGATCGCTCTGCATCAAGAAAGCTTTTTCAAAGCCAATACTCATGATGTTCCCAAGTGCAAGAATAAGCAAAATCACAATGGTAGGTAAGATGCTCGGGATATCTACATACCATATTCGCTTCCATTTGCTCGCTCCGTCCACAATGGCGGCTTCATGAAGCTCAGGGTTAACACCTGCCAGGGCAGCCAGATAGATAATCGTGGAGAATCCGGTTTCCTGCCAAATTCCGGACAAAACGTAGAGAGGGCGGAACCAGCCCTCGTCAGCCATGAACAGAATTGGCTCCCCGCCAAAGAAGGCAATGAGATGGTTAACTATTCCGCTATTGGGTGACAAGAAAACATGAAGCATGCCAACCAGCACTACGGTAGAAATAAAGTGTGGCGCATAAATAACCGTTTGGATAAATTTCTTGTACCGTTTGCCCATCATTTGATTGAGCATAATGGCGATGATGATCGGGGCCGGAAAGCTGAATATGAGCGACATAAAGCTTAATATCAGCGTGTTGTTGATAATGTCCCAGAAGTTATAAGAGTTGAAAAAATCGATAAAGTGTTGGAAGCCTACCCATTCACTGCCCCAGATGCCCAAACTCGGTGAAAAATCCTTGAAGGCGATCTGCACGCCATACATCGGGTAATACCTGAATACAAGATAGACGATCATGATAGGCAGCAGGAAGAGATACAATTCGTAGTTTCTTTTTACTTGGATCCATGTTTTACGTTTTACCTTGACTACAGATTGATCAGTGCGGCTTGAATTCATCTTTTCTACCCCTTTCTATACCGCATTAAGAGTTGGAAACGTTTCCAATTTATTAAAAGAAAAACGTCATGAATGATGATGTTTTTCTCATAATCTGAAATCGTAAACAAGGAAATAATCAAGTGGTTTCACCAGGTCTAAATGAAACAGGAAAACAGTACACCTCTTGATCCAATGTCTCGCCTTCAATCTTTCTGAAGAGAAGCCGGATTGTGTTGCGAGCCATCTCCTCTACAGGCTGCCGAATCGTTGACAATATCGGATGAAAATAGGGATGATCCTGAATCCCGTCATAGCCAATAACTTTAACATCCTCTGGAACACGAATTCCTCGTCGCTTGGCTCTTTCTATATATTTGGCTGCAAACATATCAGTAATAGCAAAAATCCCGTCGATATCAAGATGCTGATCCAAAAATGGTTCAAAATAGGCTTCATCGTTCACTACAGGATCGGGCTTCTGATAGATTACATAATCTACCCCTAATGCCCGTGCCTCATCAATAAATCCCTCTCTCCTCTTCATCGTTTCACTGTATACAGAGGTGACGCTTCCCAAAAATGCAGGCTTTCTGGATCCTGCTCTGACCAGCTCCCTTAATGCAAGGCGTCCCCCTTCATAGTTATCCGAAGTAACACAAGTGATCTTTTTACTAAAATGTCTGTCAATGCTCACAATAGGAATATCCATGCTTACATTACTTTCAATGTCGTTGTACGTAATCCCCACAATGCCAGCTACTTTATTCTGGCGAAGCATATCCAAATAATACAATTCCTTCTCAGGCTTGCCTCCACTATTGCATAACATTAATTTGAAGCCTTCACGGTCCAATTCGTCCTCAATGTAATAAGCCAACTCCGAAAAAAAGGGGTGCCAGATACTTGGGAGTAGTAAAGCAACCATTCTCGATCTGCGCATTTTAAAATTTCGGGCAATTTCATTTGGCGTATAATTTAATTGTTGTATGGCTTCTTCAACTTTTCTGCGTGTATCCGGCTTGACAGCGCCCGAATTATTAATGACACGAGAAACAGTCCCCACAGCCACACCCGCCAAGGTGGCCACATCTTTAATACTTGGCAATCTGCCCCCCCATTTCATCATTTGATGAGGTTATGATACCATCATTTTGGAAACGTTTCAATGGTTTTTTGAAACCGCTTACCAAACAATTTAGCTTGTTTTGAATTGTCGCGTTAATACAAAGGGCACGCAAGCATGGAATTTTCCAGCTTGCGTGCCCTTTGCTGAACAATACACCCTGAAGGGGTGTATTTAAACCTTTGCTTCTCCCCTCGCATCAACGTCCAACTCGGAAACGACTTTCTTATAAACCCGCCCCTCATTTGGACCATGAAGCGGATTCCATACCTGAGCAAAAAACGGCTCCCGCTTTGCACGTTCACTGTAATTCCAGCTCTCTCGTTCACACACCGGGCAGAAATGTCCACCCTCCAGCACCAGCTTGGGACTAGCAGTGAAGGTATGCCCGAAGGCACATTTAAAGTCAAGCTTGCTTCCCCAATCTCCGGTAGTCATATGGTCAGAGAGACACTCTCCACCGCGGAATTTCGCAGCCCCTTGCATATCCTCCAGGTTTAGTTGCGATGCCGGCTTATCCTCATCATATCCATGGTCGAGCTTGATCACTTTCTTCCACTCGGTAAACTTCTTCATGTCGGACAGCTTTGCGGGAATTTCCTCCCAGTTCTTCTTGCTTCCCCAGAAAGCATCAATGCTCTCTATATCATTATCCTCGATAAAACGGATCGTTCCCCGCTTCTTGACAGCCTGTTTTTTCAATGTACGCTTGATTAGCGAGCCCATCAGTTTTTGGCCTCCTGGAAGCTTGGTAATGACTTTGGCCACAGGCACAAGCGCTCCCAAATTATCCATGTAGGTCTGGTAAAAGTATTCCATCGAGTCCGTGCGGAAATGCAGATAATTCTCAAGCTTGTCAGAATCCAGATAATATTGTCCATGAAAATTGCGCGTGGCATACCATTTCGGGTTGAGTACATAGTCGAGATTAGTAATCCCAAGCTTGCCGTACAGCACCTCATACATCTCCAGCGTGCTGACCCGGCAGCTCTCTCCTCCGCCAATATTGTAGATATGCTGCCAGAAGTCTTTGTCCAGTGTTCCGTCAATTTCCTTTATGCACAAATTTCGCATCAGGCGGCCGGAATCCCGGTCAGATACATATTCGAGTACATTTTCCAAACAATTGTGGAACATAATCGGATCTTGTATCTGACTCATCGTTGGTCCCATAATCCCGGTCTGACGGAGACATACCCAGTAAGTCAGCCCGGATTCAATCACCATGCGTTCGGCAGCAATTTTCGACACTGCATAGTAGTCAAACACACTTGGCTTGATCGGGTCTCCCACTCTTCCCCAGTGAATTGGCGGCATACGATCCCCTGTCTCAGCGATCGTACCGATAAATACAAACCGTATCTCCTGCTCACGCCCACTTTGCTTGATAGCAGAAACAATATTTTTGGCCGATCCGTAATTAATTCTCATCGCTTTCTCTGGAAACTCATCGGCAGCAGGAGATACGAAAGCTGCGATGTGCAGAATGATGTCGGTATCCTTAACACAGTCAAAAACCAGGTCGTAGTCCAGCAAATCGCCATAGACAACCTTCACTCCAGCCATTCCTTCATAAGGGCCCAGCTTTTTTCGACTGTTATCATTATCCAGATCAAAGAGAATCAATTCGCATTTCTCTAATTCATTCTTCATCAGCTTCAACGTTTCACTGCCCATACCACCTGCAGCTCCTGTAATTAGCACGCGCTTTTTATTCATAATGTTATTCACCTTCACTATACATGTATTGACAAATTTATTGTCTACCTTCACAATACAGACACGGTGTCTATTTTACAACCATCAGTTCATTCTGATCTGTCGTAGTCTAGACACTAATAAATAATCTGTTGATTTATATAAAAATTTATTAAATTTTTATGTTTGAAAGAGGTGCGCCCGTAATGAATCAACGCGAACGACTGACCAAGCTGCTGCTGAAGCAAAGCCTGATCAAGCTGCTGAGAGACAGAAATATTAGCAAGATCAGTGTCAAGGAGCTATGTAACTCCGCTGACATCAATCGCTCCACCTTCTATTTGCATTATGCCAATGTATATGAACTGCTCAGTCAAGTGGAGAAGGAAATCATCGATAACACTCATGAATACTTGGCAAAAATTGAAGCCCATGACCACGACATCAGGTATATACTTGCATTTCTGGATTATATCAAGAAAAATGATGAGCTGTTTACCATTATGCTGTTCAAGACAAATGAGCCCGTATCATTCGCACAGCGATTAATTAATGAAGTGTTGCTAAATATTGATAGCTACCTCCAGCTTAGTGTACCTGAAAAAGTAAAACCTTATACTTATGCATATTTGGTCAATGGATGCCTGGCTATTATACAAGAATGGATCCGTGAAAATTACAGCTTATCCAGCAATGAGGTGGCACAGCTTATCTTCTCTTTGGCGGATCATTCCCTGATCGCTTTCAGTCATATAGAAGGAACTTAGGCAGCTTGCCCAATCACATTTTTCGCACCGATAATTAGAACCGGCTGTTGCTCTTCCGTAAAAGCAGAGCCGGTTCTGCAAGAATGGCAAATTAAAAAGGGCATTTCTAAAAGCTCCAAAGAACCTTTTCCTGAAAACTTCATGAAAAAGGCAGCATCTATCATCAATAATCCCCCTCAAAAAAACAGATTTTTGAGGGGGACTTGCAAGTAGAGTCTATTCCTTCTTTTCTTGCATGGCATTGTTTTGCTTCCGTAATGTTCCGATAACTTCATCATATGGAACTCCAACAAATGGGGATTGAATAAATGCCTTCTCGCCTTCTGAATATAATCCGTTCAAATTGATTTGCCCAGTTCCTGTATTATCATCTTTGGTTGCGTCTCGCGCTGGATCAACATATTTTACAAACCAACTGTCCAGCTCCCATTTCATCCGAAGAATACGATCTTGATGATCTTGATGATCTGCCAGATTAGTGCTTTCCAGCGGATCCTTCTCCAGGTCGTAAAATTCGTTTGGACCATGCGGATAGCAATGGATATATTTCCAACGCTTGTTGCGAATCATCCGAACCGGTCCATATTCACTGAAGACGATGACCGGTCTGTCTTCTGACGATTCTTCATTCTTCTCGGTCCGTGGACGAAAGCTGGTGCCAGGCAGCTTGTTCAGAGCTAATCTTTGTTCATCAGTAAGCTGCAATCCGAGCAGATCAACCAGTGTGGGGAAAATATCATATTGACTGAGTATTTGATCACTGACTCGTTCGGTCGGCAGCAGGCCAGGGCATGACATGATATACGGAACCTTCACAGAAGTATCATACATATTCTGTGGATAGGTGCCATTGCCTTTCCCCCAAATTCCGTGATGCCCCATATTCATCCCGTTGTCCGAGGTGAAAATGACCAGCGTGTCATCAAGTATCCCCTGTGCTTCCAGCTCCATGATAAGATGACCGATGCCTTCATCCATAGCCGTAATGGAACCGAAATATCCCCTCAGCATTTCTTTTCGCAACAATTCCGGGTCTGTTTCACTATTAGGGTCGAACGAAATATAAGGAGACTCCGAGGTGAGGATGGAATTCGGATGCATGGGCAGGTTGGGAACGGAGCCGAATTCACTGTCCTTGTAAACATCCAAGACCTCTTGCGGATGACTGGATATGCTCCAGGGACTATGCGGCGCAACATGATGAACCGAAATATAGAACGGTTTGTCTCCTTGCCTGGCGTCTGGCGCAAGCTTCTTAATATATTCAATTGCTTTGTTCGTGATCATGTCCGTTGCATATTTGTCGCCGACTATAACCTCACCGTTCTCGATAAATTTAGGCCGCAGGTAAGGGGAATAACCATACGGGACAGTAAACCATTCGGAAAATCCGTGTTGCGGCTCAGCACTGTTTCCTAAATGCCATTTCCCGCTCAATGCGCAGGTATACCCGTTTTGGGCTAAAATATCCGTATAGGTGAGCTGATTCTCAAGATAATTGATGGGGACCCGTTCAGCGCTGTATGCTGCTTTATCGACTAATTCCGGATACTTGACCGGATCGATATTCCCGCCGGCAATCCAGTCGACAACGCCATGTCCTGACGGAATATTTCCTGTCATGATAGAAGCTCTGGCCGGCGAGCATACCGGCGAGGCGCAGAAGAAATTATCAAATCGAATGCCATCCTTGGCCAAACGGTCCAGATTCGGTGTCTTTATCTCGCTATTCCCGGCACACCCCATTGCCCATGCACCCTGATCGTCAGTTAAAATGAAAACAACATTTTTACGTTTTGCACGATTACCGCTCACTGCCGCGAACCCCTCTCCTTAAAATTTTTTTATTGCAGTTTGTAACAAAACGGGTGTTCACCCCCGCGAGCTTTATACATATTTTTTGAGCTCCTCACGAACGACTATATAACCATTAATGTTTATATGGAGTCCGTCATACGTAAAGCCGGGATTAAGTTCCCCCTCCGCATCCGTTAATCTGGGGTAAAGGTCAATGAAGCTCAGGTTCATCTCGGAGCAGATTTTACGCAGACCATCATTCACTTGACAGATGGCCTCGTTTGTTCGAATTCCAACCATCGGGAATACGGATTCACTAAACTCGCTGCTTCGATTGACCGGGTAAACGGATTGAACAAATACAACTGCTGCTGGCAATTTTCTTTTTATTTGCTGACATATCTCCACGATAGAGGACACAATTTCTTGCGGGTGGCTTCCATTATTCAAATCATTCGTACCGATTAACAGAAACACCTTCTCCGGCTCCAGACTAAAAACAAGTTCCTCGAGCCCGTTCTTGACATCATCCGTGCGATATCCGTTGATCCCTCTATTAAACATCGGCGCCTTGCAGATCAGCATCTCATGGATCGGAAAACCTGCAGTTATGGAATCACCAGCGAACACAATTCCGCCCTTCTTGGCGATCCGATTCAAATCAACAAAAGATTTCAACTGTTGCATTTGCTGCATATGAAGAATTTGCATTCCAAATTCTAATAACTTTTCTGGACTTTCCATGTTTAGATCTCCTTACTCTGATTACATCACCAGAATGAAATCATTACTGTATTTGATTCAACTCCGCCCATTCTTCAAGTTGTCTTTGCTTCTCTGCAACCACTTTGTCGATGCCTGATATCTGCAATTTTCCATTCAGCTCAGGCAATATTTTCTCCGGATCAAGAGTACCCGTTTCAAGGGCGGCCGTATACTGCTCCAAAACGTTTGCAATTGCGGTATATTCGTTTTTTACAGGTGCAGGATTGAAATTGAAGCCAAGCGCCTTGGATTTCGTTGCGCTGCTATTGAATGCCTTCAGTTTATCCCAAATATCGGGATCGTCCCCTTTCATGACATAGCTCAGAAAGCTGTTTCCGATCAACCAGCTCCAACTCGGCAGGTATCCTGACGTTGCAGCGTCTATGCCAGGTGCGAAATCAATCACATTATCAGCAATTTTCTGGTAATGCTTCCCTTCGATTCCCCAATCAAGCAGGTTGACAAGCTCCTGATCCGAATAGAGAAGGTTCAAAAACTGCATCGCCTTCTCCTTTTGTTGCGATTGGTTTGCGATCGACCATAAAAACATAGTTACATTCGCTGTGGTTGACACTGGCGGAGTTAATTCAACCTCGATCATCTCTGTCCCAGAATTTATAGTTTCTTGCGTTACGAAGCCAGGTCTGCTGTTGCTAAAATAACTGAAGGCTTTCCCTGCTTTGACAAGCTGTACTGATGAAATCTGGTTCGTGGCGGCATCGCTAAGAATATAACCTGCCTGATACCATTTACGGAGCATCCCGACCAGGTCCTTATATTGCTGCGAATCGTACCAGTTGGACACCTGCAACGTATCAATATCTGTGAGTACACCAATTCCGTCGCTAAGTCCATCGTAATTATAGTTATAACCCATCAGAACACCCAGATTTCCCGATCCCCCCGGCACTAGCGGAGTGATACCTGGCTCTTTATCTTTAATGATTTGCAGCACATGTTCGATATCCGCAAAGGATTGGATCGAGGCGACATCGATATTGTGCTTGTCAACCAAATCCTTCCGTAGAAAGTAACTAAAGCTGTTGGCAAATGCCTTGATAACCGGAACTCCATAAATCGAACCCTTGACCTTTGCGGCATTCAAATATTGCCGATCCAGATGGTCTGCAATTCCTTGTCCATACTGTGCCAGAAGATCGTCCAGCGGAGCGAGCTTGCCGGTTGCTGCCTGGGTAGCATACCCGGAGGAGCCCATTGTAACTACTACATCAAGCTTCTCTCCCGAGCTCATCATCAGGTTCATTTGCTGCTGCCAGTTGCTGAACGGGATCAACTCAAGCTTTACGGTGGCATTGATTTTGTTGCTTGTGAGCTTGTTGACCTCTTCCTGAACCAGCTCCATATCTTTAGGCTCTGGCTGCGAGATCGGAATGGCGATTACAAGCTCAGACGCCTCGGAAGAATTATCCGAGGTCTCCTTGCTGCGCTCTTTCTCGCTGGAGGCGGAAGGAGCGCTTTCCGCTGAGCACGCTGTAAGCAGCAGCGACATCACCGTAATACCCGCAACAATTGGCCTAAACCACCGTTTTGATTTGTTCACTTGTTTCGACCGCCTTTTCTACGATATAGTTTTATCATTAGATTTATGATAGCGATCTTAGCAGATACCCTCTATCACTTTTCCGACTATTCCGATATCATTATTAATACTTATTTATAACATTAAGTTTGCTGCCTGAACTCGTTCGGATTAACTCCCGTCTGCTTCTTAAACATTCTTGAAAAATGGGAGAGATGGGAGTATCCCACGGACGAGGCAATTTCCGCTACTGACAAATTTGAGCTCAGTAGCAGCTCTTGGGCAAGCTTGATTCGCTCCTGCAGCAAATATTCCATCATCGACAGCCCCGTCTCCTTCTTGAAAAGCCGCGCCAAATAATCCGGATTCAAAAAAGCGTGCTGCGCTATTTCTTTTCTGGATAAATTGCTCTCATCCAGATGGGCAGTGATATACTGCTTTATATTTGCAACCACCTGATTATGCTGAAGCTCCGCCTTTTCCTGAGATATAGCCTTGCAGACTACATGCTCTACCCATCGCAGCATATTAGCTACGGATTTCACGGCATTTCGGGACATTTCCATAGAATCAGAGTCACTGAACAGTTCATGCGCCAATCGGCCTTTGGACCATAAGACGAAATACACGGTTTGCAAAAAATTTTCATGAAATTGTTGCAGCATCATGGCATGAACCTCCGAACAGGCGACTCTCTCCTCCAGGTATTCTCTAATCTCTTTCACAACCCGGTCCTTCATTCCATTTTTCAGCAAATTCGCCCAGACGCTCATATCAGGCATAGGCACCTCTGACTTGGGCAACGGTGCTGCCCCGGTAATCCGAAATACCCCGTGATCATAAACAACATTGTTTCGTTCAAAGCTCTGAAGCTGGGAAAAAGCAGCTTCCATCCCGTCGGCTTTAGCCGTATAACCGATATAGCAGGATAAATCACAATAAAAATAACGACGGCACGCTTCCACATAATTTTCGCATCTCTCAAGCAATAGTTCATTCTCTACAGCCTCTGCGGCAAGCTGCTCGTAAGTTATGACAAGAAGTAAACAGCCGCGATCCATCGTCATGATCTGTCCCGAAAGCTCCTCACCTAAGATAAGCTCTGTTCCGCTATTCTTAAGTGCATACTCCATGAGCTTCTCATCGCGTGCGGATAGTGGCTTATGCCATCTCCTAACCCCGATAAGAACAGGCAAAAAGAGCGTGTCTTTTGTATAGGGGAGGTTTCTGGTCTCCAGCGCAATTTGAACCGCAGCAGGAGAAGGAGCGATTTTTCCCTGCAGCAATTCAGTCCAAAAATGCTCGATGACGGAGAGCATATTATAGTTCCAGAACCGTTCATGTGCACTGGATTTGCGAAGGCGAAGGATTCGCTCCTTCGCTTTCTCGATCGCCTTCTTCAAATCCTCGTCCGGAACAGGCTTGAGCAGATACTCTAGCCCTCCTAACCGGATCGCCTGCTTTGCGTAATGAAAGTCTGCATAGCTGGTCAAAAATATCGTCTGCAGCTGTGGAAGCTGCTCATTGGCCCATTCCAACAGCTCTAACCCGGAGCCTTGAGGCATTTCGATATCGCTGATCATAATATCGATCGCCTCGCGATTCAGCACGTTCTTCGCTTGCCTGATGTTATGGGCCGTGAATACATTCGAAAGCTCCAGTTGATCTGCATCTAAATCAGCCAACAGCCCTTTCACGACATGAAGCTCGTCATCGACGATCAACAGGTTGAACATAGGCAGCCTCCTTTTCCGTTACGCTCTTGTCCATCTGCTGCAAGGGCAGGGTAATGATTACCGCGGCTCCGTGAGGCAACCGGTTCGCGAATTCGATCTTGGCCGTATCGCCATATAACAGCTTCAATCTGCGGCGCACATTCCAGACGCCGATATGCTCCCCATTTTCATTTTCAAGCGAATGGTTCGCGTTCAGCTCGCTGAGCACAAGCTCATCAAACCCGTTGCCCGTATCTTCTATAACTATCTTCATGAAGGTATCGTTCCGCTCAATGAATGTATATGCCTGCACAAAAAGCTGAATCGGATTGTCCAAAGTAACGGCATGCTTGATCGTATTTTCGACGAAGGTTTGAATAATTAAAGGCGGCACAAGATTCTCCAGCATCCCATCAGCCACTTCGATCGTACTCACCAGTTGCTCGGGATAACGGAGCTCCTGAATTCGAAGATAATTTCTGGTATGCTCCAATTCATCCTCTAACCGCACAAAGGTCATGTTGCTGCGAAACATAAAGCGGAAATACCGGATCAGGCATTGGGACATTTCCTTGATCAGCTCGAAATTCTTTACTTTCGCCAAGTGATAGATGATATTCAGGGAGTTCAGGAAAAAATGAGGATTAATCTGGAGTTGCAGCCGTTGCAGTTCCTCCCGCTGCTTGTTAAGCTTCTCCTGATATACATTAACGGTCAACTCCTGGATGCGGCTCATCATATTGTTAAAGTTTCGATAAACGGCAATAAATTCATCGGCTGTCGCACGGCGGTTAATCCGTGTACCTAAGTCTCCTGCTTGAACTCGTTCCATCGCTAGCAGAAGCTGTTCGACAGGCAGTAACACGACCCTCCGAAGAAAGAACAGGCCGATGGGGATAATGAAGAGCATCAGCAAAAGCGCGAAAGAAGAAAGCCGCTGAAATAAAGGCAGCTTCTCCAAAATTTGCTCATCAGGAATGACGGCAATTAGACTGAAGTCTCCTTTCTGCGACGCTTCGCCAACAATCAGAAATTTGACCTCCCGGCCTGACAGCTGGTACCCCTCTTCCTTTGGAAGGAAACGGACAGAAGGATCACGAACGATCTCGGCATTTGTCATCGGAGTACCGTCCAATGTAGCGAACAAGGAAGCGCCACGGGTTCCGATGCGAATGAATTCCAGCGGGATCATAAGCGAATCCACCGCTTGATAAGCTCCGAAATACACACCGTCCGCGCGCATGATGTGAATCAAATAATATTTCCCATTGATCTGATGCGCTTCCCAGCTCTTTGAATGAAAGCCGTTCCTATTCGGTGATGCCTTGATAAGTCGGACGATATATTCCTGAACCTGCAACGATTCATTGTAATCTGCTTGCTTACTCTGGACCGGGAGAAAGTCGCGTTGTTTTGGCGAATACATAAAGAAGCTGTCGATGGCCTGATATAATACAATGTCTTCGCGCAATCGGCCAAAGAGAGATATTTTGGCACGATAATAATCGTCAGGATGGGTTGCATGGCTAATCGCAGACAATTCCAGCCCGCTTCCGACTAGAACGTTCATGTATTGATCGACATCATCCAGTCCTTTATCAATTTGGTTCATATACAATGTCATCATGCTCCGGTAAGATTCACTAACTTGAGAGCGTACCACACCAAGCGCATAATGGCTGCCAACGATGAACATTGAAATTAAAGGCAAGGTCAGAATCAGCACACCTGTAACCAGTTTGACCTGCAGCGAATTGAGAGACCATCCCCTTAGCATCCGTTTCATCCTCCCGCCCATAACGTGGAAAACCCCGTTTTTGCTGTTACAAAAACGAGGCTCACTTATTCACACTGCTGCCATACACTACTATCCCTTCACTGCTCCAATCGAGATGCCCTTTACAAAATATTTCTGGAAGAATGGATACGCAACAAGAATCGGTATAATCCCGATGACCGCGATTGCCATTTTAACGGTCTCCAGCGGTGCTGCCGCTATGTTGATGATCTCCGAGCCGAAATTGCTGTTGGCTATAAACTGGGCATCAGACAAAATGCGGTTTAATAGATTTTGAATCCCGTACAGCTTGACATCTGTTAAATAAATCGTACCATTCATCCAGTCATTCCAGTACGACAAGGTCTGGAGTAAACCAACGGTTGCCAGTACCGGAGTGGATAGTCTCAAGACGATAGACCAAAATATCCGAAACTCACCGGCACCATCAATACTCGCAGATTCGATGACAGCCAACGGAACAGATGTTCTGAAGAACGTCTGTAACAAAAGTACATAGAATCCGTTCGTCAACAAGCCAGGTACGATCAAGCCGGCCAGTGTATTTTTGAGGTCGAACAACTGAGTATACACTAGGTACGTCGGAACAAGTCCGCCATTGAACAGGATTGTGAAGAAGACGAAGAAGGCCAATGCCTTTCTTGCCGGATAATCCGCACGGGAGAGAGGATACGCCAGCAACGCTGCAATCAAAAGTCCAGCCGTCGTTCCGACAATGGTTACAAACAGGGTAATCCCATAGGCTCTGAAAATGCTGGAGCTGCCGCTGAGCAGGTATTCGTATGCTGCTGTACTGAACACTTTTGGAAAGAAGGAGTAGCCGTTGCGCATAATTTCAGTCTCATCCGTAAAGGAAGACACGAGCAGCAATATAAAAGGAGCCACACAAGCGATCGTCAATAGTAGATAGACCATGTGTGCAAGCCATTGCCAGATGCGGTTTTCGTATGTCATGACTATTCCTCCTAGAACATCGCATTGTCTCTGCTGAATTTACGTATGATCATATTGGCGGTAAGGACAAGAATGAAGCCCACGATGGATTGGTAGAACCCGGCTGCCGCCGACATTCCAATATCTCCGAGGCCAAGCAGACCGCGGTAGACATAGGTGTCGATGACATTAGTCGTCTCATAAATCGCACCAGAGTTCATTGGTATTTGATAAAATAATCCGAAGTCGGAATAGAAGATTCTCCCGATTGCGAGAAGTGTCAGCATAATAATAACCGGAGTGATCAACGGGATTGTAATATACAGGATTTGCTGATATTTCGCGGCTCCATCCAATCGCGCGGCTTCGTAATATTCTTCGTCAATCCCGATAATCGCAGCGTAATAAATGATGACGGAATATCCAAGACCCTTCCACATATGAACGACGGTCAGAATGAAGGGCCAATACTTTGCTTCAAAATAAAACATTATTTTGTCTATCCCCAGAGCCGGCAAAATCGTTGTATTGATGAATCCGGTATCCAGGCTGAGCATCGCGTAACTCAGATACGCAACGATGATGATCGAGATTAGATGCGGCAACAGAATAATGCTCTGGTAAAATCGCGCAAAAAACCTCTGACGAACTTCATTTAACAGCACTGCAAGCATGATGCCGCTCACTGCCGTCAGGATAATCCAGGCGCCGTTATAAAGGAGCGTATTGCGAGTAATAATATAAGCGTCCGAAGTCTTGAATAAGTACTCGAAGTTCTGCAGCCCTGCCCAATCGCTAGCCAAAATTCCTTGTGAAAAATCTATATCCTTGAATGCGATCACGAGTCCAAACATAGGGAGATAATTATTTAACAAAAAGTACAGCACACCTGGCAGCACCATTATCGTGAGCGGTAAATATTTGCGAAAGCGACGCTTCTGAGGTGCCTCCTTTGCAATCCCGCGGGCAGTCGCAGCTTGACTCATTCCAATCTTCCTTCCCTATTCCTCTTTTATGTAATCATATAGGAATTATCGGATATAATCTATCAGTTTTCCGACCTGTTTCTATCACTATCTAGACCCTGGTGTCTCATTCGAGTTACATCAAGCAAGCTGCCTATTGTGCTGAGGCAAGCCGCTCGCAGCAAACCTTGAATTTACGTCCGCTACCGCATGGGCAAGGCTCGTTTCGGCCTGGCAGAGGACGCCCGCTTTTTCGATAATCGTCCAGCCAGCGCTGCCGCAAGCGAATGCTTAGCTGCTCCATCCGGGTTTTCGAATACGCATAGATCATCTTATAGCTCTCGCAGAAGTAATCAGGGTAAGGCACGCCCTCCTGCCGGTTCTGCGCTCGATTTCGCGGGCATCCACCGTGGCAGACCTGCAAATACTCGCAGCTTGCGCATGCATCCGGCAGCGCCGGCTTCATTGCCAGAAACTTGGCATAAGCGGGGTGAGCAAGAATTTCTTCAAGCGAATTGCGGGCCACATTGCCGAGCCTGTATTCCTCGCCAATATAGAAATCACAGGGATATGCATCACCATTTTGCTCCAAAATGATCGTTGTAGGACAAGTCGCCTGGTGTATGCAAAGCCCGCCTGGTCTTCCAACATAAGCATGCAGAAGATTGTCAAAGAACCGTTCCGACAGGACAGGATTCCCCTCGTTATACCAAACATCGAATGCCTCGCACAAAAACTGTCCGTACTGCTCTGGTGTAATACGGAATTGAGCTTGCTTCCCTGTTTCCTGCGCCATGAAATCCATCGCCGGAATAAACTGAATATAGCCAAACCCGTTTTCCTTATAAAAATCCAGCAGCTCACGCGCCCTTCCAACATTCCCCTCGTGGATTACCGTCAAAATATTGAATTCCACCTGCTGGCGCCGGAGCTGTTCAATCCCCGCCATCACTCGATCAAAGCTGCCTGCTCCATTGCTGTACACGCGCCTTTTATCATGAATATGCTCCGGTCCGTCCAGGCTGACTCCAATCAGGAAGTGATATTGTCTGAAAAAGCGAGCCCACTCCTCTGTAATTAACGTAGCATTGGTCTGGAGGGAATTGGCGATGATGGTGTTCGGCTTGGCGTACCGGGCCTGCAGGGAGACAACCTCCTGGAAAAAAGCCAGTCCGGCAAGCAGCGGCTCTCCCCCTTGCCAGGCGAAAGAAGCTGCTCCACTAGTGCGGGCCATATAGGACCTGATAAAGCTATCCAGGAGTTCAGGGGCAATCCGGTTGATTTTGGGGCCTGGCTTGCCTGCACAACTGCTGTAATAGCAATAATCACAAGCCAGATTGCAGTCCTCTGAGACCGTTTTCCACATAATGCTTAACGAACCGCTTACTCTGTCAACTGAACATGGTAAAGTCATAGAATCCAGCCTCCTCCAAAATAAAAAAACACGATAGAAGCCAGCTGTTTCTGGCAACTATTGTGTTTCCGGTGATCCGGTCAAGTTACATTGATTATATCTATTTGGTTGGCAATGTCATCCTACCACGGCTGTCTTAACTCGTCAATCTGCACCGAAGGCAGCAGAAAACTCGCAATTTCCCGGATTACCATCGCCTGTACTGTGCAGATCACTCATTTTCATTTCACATATTTATAGGTCCCTGCACCCACTCGATGTTGTTCGCCATCAGGCAGCAAAATATCTGCGCTGCAATTCCCGGGAATCACGATGGTGTAGGTGACTCTACTGCCTGCTTTTTCCCATCCGCTGATTACTTTTCCATATACGCTGGAATAGGCCAGCCTGGCATGCTTCAAGTCTTCGCATAGCGTGGGCTTGATGAGAAAGTGATTCCTTTGCCCGGGAATGTTGATTCCGCATACATTGCTGAACAGCCACTCACAGCAGGCTCCCTTGGAATAATGATTAAGCGAGGCATCCGGCGTCCAGTTCTCCCACATCGTTGTAGCACCGTGATTCACCTGGTACATCCAGCCGGGAAGCTCGGGCTGAACCAGCATTTTGTAGGCATCCTCGGCATATCCGGCATCGGACAGCATGCCCAACAGGAACGGAGTAGACAGAAATCCGGTTCCGATCTTGTAGTTCCGCTCGCGCACAAGGCTCACAAGCTCCTGCTGCAGGTTCTGCTTCACCTTGTCATCCACAACGTCAAGAGCCGCAGGCCGCACCAGCTTCGCCATTCTTTTCGTTTGGATCGTATTATTTTCGGTAAAATAAACCTGGTAGGCTGCCTTGATTTTTTTTGCCAGATCGTTGTATCTGCGGCTTTCCTCCGTTTTCCCCAGATGCTCGGTCATCTCCCCAAGGCAGGTCAGCGAGTAGGCCAAATAAGCCGAGGCTTCCTCCGGTCTGGGGAGTGCCAGCGCCAATTTGGTCTCCGTCCCCTTGGGCTCGGTCCATTCGCCAAAATGACGGCCCACACCCACGATATACTTGCGCTGCTCCCGATTCTTGCGGAATTTGAAGGTGGAGAACAGATTATATTTGCCCAGTCTTCTGATGAAAAATTCGGCACACTTTACCATAGCCTCATATTGCGCCTTCATGAGGCTGTCATCTCCGTAACGCTTCCAGTAGCGATAAGGAATCAGAATCATGGCATCGCCCCAGCCGCTGGAGCCTTCAATGGACAAGGAAGTGCGGAAATTGCTTACCCGCGGATTAATGTTATAGACCAGTCCGGATTCTGCTTGCTCATCGCTGACATCTCTCATCCATTTTCTATAAAAGGCCGCCTGATCCATAAAGATCGTCCCCGTATTAAAGAACAGCTGCGCATCCCCTGTCCAGCCTGCTCTCTCCCGGGTCGGGCAGTCCGTCGGCACATCCAGGAAATTTCCTTTAACGCTCCATAAAGTGTTCTCGACGATTTTGTTGATTCCCTCATGAGAGCAGCTGAAGTCGGCCGTAACCTCCATATCCGAATAGACGGCTATGGCCGTAAAGGCTTCTGCGGTCACTTCCCCGGGCCAATTCTGTACCAGCGCATATTGGAAGCCCTGAACGGAGAACTTGGGCTTGTAGACCTCTTCGCCGTCTCCGCTGCACATATATTCCAATTTTTGCAGATGTGATTTGGTGTACTCCCCATCATAGGAAATATTCTTGATCGTAAAATTTCCGTTCTCGTCCAGCGTTTCTCCCATCACCAGTGTAATTTTATGCCCTTTGGGCGCCTTGACACGAAACTCAACATAACCGGCAATATTCTGCTTGAAGTCCAGCACAGTTTGTCCGTCCGGTGTTTGGAGCACTGCAGGCTTCAAGCGCTCCTTCTCTACAACAGGGACATTGTTGGAGCAGCAGACGATTCCGTGATAGGTCGTCTCCAGAGCGACGGAAGCGTAAGAGGGCTTTCTCCACGCTTCAATGATTTCTCCGTCCTTCATATCCGCATAACGGATCGGGCCGTCATTGCTCCAGGCAAAGCTCTTATCGGAGACGATCGTGGCTATTTCCCCCTGCTTATCCGTGATCTCAAGCTGGGCGAGAAGCTTGGGTTCATACCCGAACACCTTGCTTCCTCCAAAAACTCCTGCTTTACTGGCATACCAGCCATCCCCCAACTCGACCTCCAGCGTGTTATGCTGTGCCAGCATATCGGTGACATCAAAGGTCTGATAGTGGGTCCTTACATCGTAATTGGTAGATCCGGGTGTAAAATACTGATTCCCCACCCGCTTGCCGTTCAGCTTCGCTTCATAGATTCCGTTTGCTGTAATATACAATCTGGCCTTGCTGATTTCTCCGGAGGTGCTGAATTCCTTTTTAAAGCAATCGACCGGATAACGCACCTTTTTCTTTTTGCTGTGCTCATAATTGCCCATGATCCATTTCGCCCTCCAGTCGGAAGGCCGGAGCAACCCCATTTCAAACAGCGCAGGCTCGCTCCAGGGACCCTCTTCCCCGGCTTCATCATAAAGCTTCACCTGCCAGGCAACACTGTCGCGGCTGTTCAGCACAAGCGGGATCGGGGCAAACATTTCATCCGTTTCGATCTTCTCACTGGTATAGGTCTCTCCACCCTCCACCTTCACCTGGATGACATAAGCGGACTGCTTGATGGCCCCTGCCACCGTCCACATCACGCGTGGCTCAGCAATATCAATGCCAAGGGGGTTCACCAGATACTCGGTTTTTAGTTGTTGTGCGTGTATCATCTCGCTCTCCTTTCCTACTCTCCGTTTCTTGCTCTCAGCTCATTGACAATTTGCGGCAGCTTCTTCTCCAGTCTCCAGAAGAGCATG
The DNA here is from genome assembly GCF_000374825.1 of Paenibacillus sanguinis 2301083 = DSM 16941. GTDB lineage: Bacteria > Bacillota > Bacilli > Paenibacillales > Paenibacillaceae > Fontibacillus > Fontibacillus sanguinis. Next base: position 91,447 of record NZ_KB895381.1, on the reverse strand, counting down.
CACACGAAGGGCAGAGCCGCCAGGATGATAGGCAGATAAAGACTGATCGTAAGGATGCCTTGCATCGCTTGCTCCGACTGCTGCTCGACAGCTCCATCAAACCCGGTTGCGCCCAGGATCCAGCCGATGCTGGAGACACTCAACGAGCTTGCCATAAGCGTGGCGATCCCGATCAGACTCATCATCAGTCCGGGGGAGCGGATCCCGCTCTTCCATTCGCCGTAATCAATCGTGCTGTTGACGAGCACGGTAATTAGAGCCGATAAAGGGATAGATCCCACTCCGGAGAGGATAAAGCCGATGAAGGCCAAAGGTACATTGCTTGTATTTGCCGTACGGATCAGGCAACCGACGATCACCAGCAGAGTTGCTATGGCAACGATCCACCGAGTGCCCAGCTTTTCGACCAGCTTGGGCAAAATGGCAAAGATCAGCAGTGCCGGAGCCGCCCCCGCAACAGCCAACAGGCTTTGCAGATTGATATTGCCAAGCACATACCTGGCATAGTAGACTGTCGTTGCATTATTCAATGAAAGCATAGCGGTTGATGCAAACATAATCAGGCAAGCTGCAAGAAAGTACGGATTTTTCAAGATCGAGAGGATGGCATCCTTGAAGGGAACCTTCTTCTCCGTTCCGCTTTCATCCCGGCTAATCGTCTTGACATTTTCTCGCGAGGTGCGAAATTGATTCACAACAAGCCCCGTTCCGATGACAATCAGGACAGCGGTTACGATAAAGTAAGCCCGCTGATCTCCGCCCAGCAACCCGATGACAGGCACATAACCCAGGGTTACAAGCATTGCTCCGGCCATCGTGCCCAATGCGCGTCCCGAGCCCATTTTGGCTACTTCAAGCGGGTTGCGGGTGGCCATCGGGATTAGCGAACCGGAGGCTGAGCTGAACATGGAGCTGCCGATATTGAAGAAGATGATGCATGCCCCGGCCCAGATCATCTTCACGGATACTGACAGGCTCTCCGGGATGGAGAACAGAAGCAGAAGCGATCCTGCCATCGGCAGGATCGCTACCAGCAACCAGGGTCGTACCTTCCCGTATCTGGAGTTAAGTTTATCAATCAAAATTCCCGTAGCAAAGCTTGCAAAAGCCCCTATTATGGAGCCGACCAGCACCAGGCTCCCCAGCACAATTCCGTCCAGATGAGCGACTGTTGTCAGATAATACATGACAAAAGAAGAATAGATGATGGCGATCAGCCCATTGCCCGCCATCCCAAGGCTATCGCCAAGCAGCTGTCCTTTATGAAGCTGTAAAGGGATTTCATCAGAGCTGGCAGCCGACTGCTCTTCCCTAATCTCGTTATCCTCTATCATGGTGTGAATTCTCCTTGCCTAATTTTTTCCAATTCAAAGTCAAGCAAATCCAGCTTCCCTGTTCCTTCAAACCTCAAGTAGAGCGGAAAAATCCCTGTTAGCGGATTCATGCTTCTGCCAAAAGTTGTCCAATGATCTGCAACCTTTATTTCAATTTCAGCGATTGCGGCTCCGCCGAGCTTGGTGGAGACAATCACCATGAATTTCTACCAGGCTTCCATGGTTATGGCCAAAGTAATTCAGCGCCGCCTTCTTGGGTCTGCCATCCAGATAAATATCTCCATTGGAGATGATGGTTCCGCCATATTGAAAGCCCCAGTCCGAATGCTTGCTTGTGGCATAACACAGCTCATCATGTGAACCAATGACGTACACCCGGCCCGTCAAACACATACGGCTCGGGATCAGGAATATACTCGTAGCTTGGTAAAATCGGATTAAACGAGCACGATTGGCAAGGAGATTTGGCCTCGATGATCCTGAGAGACTACAATCATCCTTCCGTAATTATGTGGTGCGTCGGCAATGAAATCATTTTGAGACCGTTAACATTTCTATTCTTAATCCGAAGAAAATAATTCCTTCATGCCCTGTGCAACTTCTTGGATGCAATCTGCTGCCTGAGGATACAAACCGATTTTATCTATGAACCCGTGATCCATGCCGGCGTAACGAATCATCCGCACCGGTACGCCAGAGCGCTCCAGTTTTCGGCCATAAGCCTCTCCCTCCAGGCGAAGATAATCAAATTCACCGACAATAATAATCGCCGGGGGCAGTCCCTCAAGATGGCCATGCAACGGCGAAATATAAGGGTCTGCGGCCTGCACATTATCAGGCACATACAAAGGCGCTATTCCAGCTACACTGCTTAAAGCATAGATGGTGCCGAGAGTTAGCTCATGGTTATTATTGATCTCGTACTGATCAATGCTCCACTTGAAATCATCAGTTTCAGTACCGGCCATATTGACTGTGGGATAGAGCAACGCCTGGTATTTAATCATTCCTGTGCCAAGGTCACGGTCCATTAGCGCGCATACTGCCGCCAGGTTTCCGCCTGCACTATCGCCAGCTACTGTGATTTGTTCACGATTGATCCCCAAATTTGCCGAGTTCTCGTATACCCATTTCACTGCGTCAAAGCAATCATGTACTCCTGCCGGGAAGGGATGCTCCGGCGCAAGGCGGTAATCGACACTCACAACTACTGCACTGCTTTGTTCAGCAAGATATTTACATGCATTTTCTACCGTCTGGATCGTTCCGGCAATAAAGGCGCCGCCGTGAAAGAATACGACAGCCGGTTTATAATCCCGGTTGCCTTGTACCGTATAACTTCTCGCACGTATTTCTCCATCGCGTCCGGGAATACGGATCTCCTCCGTTGTGACCTCCATAGTTGTGATATCCTGATTCGGCCAGCCCATCATTGCCCTGACCTGTTCAATGTAAGAAGCAAAATCAGCTTTAAGCTCTTTCATATCCTGCTGACCCAAGGAAGCCAGCTTCTCGGCCTGCTCTGTTGCTATTTGTCTGACTCTTGGATCGAGTCCGCCCGCCAAAGGGGAGTCCGGCACCTTTTTGATTATGATCTCCATGGTTGAAATCCTCCAGTTCATGGTTCTACTGAATATCAATAGCAGTTACGCTATGCGGCTCCACATTCAGCTCCAGCAGCCATTCCCCGCCTGGGAGCTGCTTCAGATCGACAGGTACAGCAAGCATCTCCGCAGCCTGGAACAATTGCTCCAGTTGCTGCGGTGAAGGATATTCCGGGCTGCCTTGCTCCAGCCACTTGGCTTTGGGATTGGCATGGTATTCATCGACTGTCCTTACGATGGCTTGTTTCCCGGTTAAATCCCCTTTAAATATAATGCCCACCTCCACAGCCGCAATATCCGCTTCCGGCGCATTATGATTGTGCAGCACCATAGAGAGCCCGCCATTTTTCTTCGTGGCAAGCAGCTCCAGCGTCTTGACCTCACAGGTCTCCGTAGGAATTCGTTCCGTTCCCAGCTCATGCATGATGCGAAACGCCTGGTAAGAAGGCTTGGGAACACCGTCAATATTCAGCAGCCCAAATCCCCCATGGAACGGCAGGGATTGCTGCACAGACTCTTCAAAAATGTCGGAGAACGTCCAGAACGAATAGCCTTCAACAAGGCCGGCATTATCAGCTAACGTCTTCACAATGAAAGCAGCGGCATACGGATCATCCTGCTTGTACGGAAATGCAGCCGAATTCCATTCCGTATAATAGAGCGGGAGATCTCCGGCCTCCTGTTTGGCCTTTTGCGCCATCACAGCCATCACTCCCCGCTCATAGTACGGGTCCATCAATGCTGCAAAGGCCTGCATTCTTTCTTCCTCGCCCAGACGCATCATCGCTTCGATATCGACTTCATGGTGCGTGCTCAGCGGATCGGAGGTCGGATAATGATGGGTTGAAATAAAGTCAACCGCAACCTCGTTCTTTTGACAATATTCAATAAAGTCGGGAATCCAGGCATTGCCGGAGGAAGCCGGCCCGCCAACCTTCAGCAAGGGATCTACCTGCTTAATTGCCCTAACCGAATATTCATACAGCTTCATATACTCATCCTGGGTTCCGGCCCAGAAGAATTTCAGGTTCGGCTCGTTCCACACTTCAAAAAACCAGGTGCGAACCTCCTCGATGCCATAGCGGTCCACCAAGTGTCTGGTAAGCGCATCCAACAATTCAGACCATTTGTCATAGCTTTTAGGTGGTGTAATATTCCCTTTATACAAGAAACAGGTCTGTTCACCGGACGCCAATGCGGAAGGCATAAATCCGAGCTCGATAAACGGCTTCATCCCGATGCTCAGCAGAAAGTCGAAGATCACATCGATATTATGAAAAGAATACAGCTCTTGCCCCGTAAGCATATTAACGGTATAGACAGACATATCGTCATCCAGCAGGCCGTGAAAACGAACGTATTGGAAGCCAAGTTCATCATGTGCCTTCTTTAACATCCGCTGATAATCTGCGCGAAGAGCCGTATAAGCGTGACAGCTCCCTACACACAATTCCCAATAGTGAGGGAATTCCACTGTATTTGCAGCGAGATCTATGGAAAAATTCGCTTTCATAAAAAACACCTCTTTCTGTTGAATTAGGGTCACCCTATAAGGCTCAGGTTATACCTTTGGGCGGAGGGATGGAATGGCTGGGGTTAACCAGCAGCTTGAACAGGATGAAACAATGGACTAGACTATAGATCAAGAAGAAGTTTCATGAAGAGGAGGTTAAGATGCTTACAGAGAAAATCGATCATATCCTTTATGTATTGACGAATATGGAGGAATTTTACAAGGAGAATGCCGATGGGCAGCTTTCCTTACAGGAGTACTCAACCTATATCAAATTTTTATCGAATAATTATATTAAAAAAAATCATTTGATACGTTTATATTGGCCACACTATACAGAAGATACTCCCAAGTACATTACGGATTTCACAAAACTCGATGAAAACATGCTGATTTTGGCAGACCTCAATATGGCTGTTACGAAGCATATCAACTTCTCACTGGACATGATGCATTCCAACAATTACCTTCAGTGTATCTATATCCATAAAGGTACAGGCATTCTAACCCTGACAAACAGGACATTTACACTGACCGAAGGAGATTTGTTTGTCATGCCGCCCGATACGATGCATTCAGTGAAAATGACGGAGGGCAGTATTTGTATTTATGTGATGATCAGACGCAAGTATATTAATTCTCTCTTTTTTGAGTTGTTTCATCATAATCCCCCACTCATCCACTTTTTTAACAAGGTCCTGTTCGAGAAAAGCAGCCAGGAAGAAGCGAACTACATCCTTTTTCATACCGGCAGCAATAAGGACGTAAAGGAAACCATCCTTCGCCTATTCAGCGAATATCTGTGGGGGGACGAGTTCCGCAACAATATTATGGAGTGCTACTTAAAGCTGTTGTTCAGCTTCTTGTTTCGCCACAAGCAATCCGAGATCGAGACGCCTGTCGCGCTCACAAATGCAGAGGTCCATTTCAATGAGATCATGAATTATATCAACAAAGACTTCAGAACAGCGACGCTGGCCTCGACTTCAGAATACGTGCATCTAAGCAAGCAATATATCTGTAAAATCGTTAAACAGGCAGCAGGAACCAGCTTCTCCAGGCTGTTGATAGATGTGAAGTTGAAGAAGGCCACCCAATACCTGTTGGAGTCAAATATAAAGCTAGAGGATATAGCGGACTTCACTGGCTTCTCGGATGTTTCCCATTTTAGCCGCATATTTAAACAACATACTGGCATTCCGCCTTCCAGGTACAGGGCTGAACAAGCGGATAGCCCCCATCCATAGAGCTAGCTTCTCTCAATGGCCAAGCCATGGAGTGAACACCTGCTATCTTCTAGTCCAAGCGACCCAAAACATAAAGGAGCGGATGCTAATAAGCATCCTGCTCCTTTATTGCCATTTTGGAAGCTGTTTCTTTTAATAGGCTCGTACCGTTTGTCCCGTTGGGCCATCTGAAGATAAGCAGGTCAGTGGAACCAGCTTATGGATTACCGTACTGGGGTCGCCCTGACCATAAGGGTTTTGTTCTGTTTTGAGGTTGCCTGGATCAAACAAGTTGGCCAAAATCCCATACTTCCCTTCCTCCAAGGCTACCGCTCGAATAAAAGCTTCCATCCCCGCCTTCGCCGCAGAATAAGCACCCAGACTTTCAAAATTTGAAGTCGCAAGCGAAGAAGTAACGCCTACTATCCGACCGTATTGTTGAGAACGCATCACAGGCAAAAAGGCATTCGTCATTAGAAATACACTATATAGATTCAGTTGAATAATATGATCCCAGGTTTCATAGCTCATATCATGAATCAGGCTGTACGGCCCGGTTCCACCTGCGTTATTGACCAAAATATCTACTCGATCTACCTGGCTCAGCACAAGCTGTTTCAAGTTTTGTACTTCTTCTGAATTTGTAACATCTGCTGGACAAACCAGACTGCGGCCACCCCTTTGCTCAATCAGCCGAGCAACCTCTTCAAGCTTTTCTTTTCGTCGACCGACGAGTATGACCAACGCGCCTTCGGCTGCCAGCTGCAGCGCTGTTTCCCTTCCAATCCCTGTTCCTGCTCCGGTTACAATCGCCACTCGTTGCTGCAACAAGCTCATAATCTTCACTCCCTTCAAAATAGGGCCGCAAATGGACCTCATATCTTCAAAGTATAACCTATTTCATTACTGAGTGACAGATTACTCTGATTCATGGTTTTTGGAGACGCGCACAGCCTGGTTTAGCTGCTCCAGCAGACCCGTCAGCGTCTCCTCTGTCATGGCGCCGCCGGAGAACGGAAGCAAGGCCCGCAGCGGCAAATCTCGCATAGTCGCCATCATCATATCCTCTGACACAGCTTCCGATGTCTCCGTTGCTTCTGTCGAAGGCGACATTCCCGGCATTTGAGCGAGAATCGACTGGGCAGCAGGATTCTCCATCAACTCGCCAAGTGTCGTATTCCGATGGAATGTCGGAACAATTTCCTCCGTGGATTGCACCCTCAACACCGTCCGAAGCGTGATATCTCGTGAGGAGCTTCCGATCAAAATTTCATACTCCCCAGACTCAATGCGCCAATCCTTCAAATCAACGTTGTAATAAGCGAAGCTTCGCTTATCCAAATGGAACGTGACGGTTTGTTCTTCTCCCGGCTCAAGTGCAACTTTGGCAAAGCCCTTTAGCTCTTTTTCCGGGCGGAGCACCTTTGAACATGAACGGTGAACATACAATTGAACGATTTCCTGACCAAATCTGCTGCCTGTATTTTTCACTTTTATTTTTGCCTGTACCGTCCCCTGATCCGTCATTTGGTCGCTGTCTAATTCCAGGTCGGAATAGGCAAACGTCGTATAGCTTAGTCCGTATCCGAACGGAAACAGTGGCTCGATATCCTTGATATCGTAATATCTATACCCGACAAAGATGCCTTCTCTGTACTCGGTGCGGTCGCCTTCTCCAGGAAAAAACGGATGCGAAGGATTATGACTTAAGCTCTGCGGGAATGTCTCCGCCAGCTTGCCGCTTGGGTTGGCATCGCCAAACAGCAGATCAGCAATGGCTCCGCCAAGCGCCTGGCCTCCCAGATACGCCTCAAGCACAGCCTTTACGCGGCCCAGCCATGGCATAACCACCGGCGAGCCATTGCTTAGCACCACGACGACATTGGGTTGAACCGCTGCCACCTGCTCAATCAGCTCGACCTGATTAGCAGGCAAATCCAGGTGCGTCCGGTCATATCCCTCGGATTCATACCGGTCGGGCAAGCCCACAAACAGGATCGCGGTATCCGCCCCCGCGGCTGCCTGCTTCGCTTCATCGAGCAGCAGCCCGTCATTGTCGTCAACTTCCAGCTGGTAGCCCTTGGCATACCGGATTTCCGCTGCGCCCGCAGACTTTTCAATTTCCTCCCGAATGCTAATCAGCTTTGTCGGCTTAATATGGGAGCTACCGCCTCCCTGATAGCGAACTTGCTCTGCCATGGCTCCGATTATCGCAATTTTTCCCGCCTTCGGCAGCGGAAGCAGTTGACTGTCATTCTTCAGCAGCACCATCGTCTCCCGTGCAACCTCTCTGGCAAGCTGATGATGTTCATCCTGATCATACGAAGCATCCTGCTTCTGATTGTCGACCGCCTTAAAAATAACCGTCAGCAATCTCTCGACTACCCGGTCCAGAGCCTCAACAGACAACTGTCCTTGCTCGACCGCTGCGATAATCTTCCGCTGACCGATACCATGGCTGGACGGCATTTCCAGATCCATGCCTGCCTCTACACTTGCCACCGCCTCATTGACAGCTCCCCAGTCGGAGACGACAATTCCTTCAAAGCCCCACTCGTCTCTCAAAATCTCTGTCAATAAGGTTTTATGCTCCGAGCAGTATGTGCCATTCAACCGGTTATAGGCCGACATCACCGTCCACGGCTGCGACTTCTTGATCGCAATTTCAAACGCGGTTAAATAAATCTCCCGCAAGGTTCGTTCATCCACAATGGCATCGGTCGTATTTCGCCGGTGCTCCTGATTGTTCACTGCAAAATGCTTTAACGACGTCCCGACACCTTGACTTTGTACGCCTGCAATATGCTCTGCCGCAAGCTCTCCCGCAAGATAGGGGTCCTCCGAAAAATATTCAAAATTGCGGCCGCACAACGGGGAGCGCTTGATATTCACTCCTGGGCCAAGGAGGATGGAAATGCCCTCGGCCTGACTCTCCTTGCCCAGTGCTTCCCCCACCCTGCGGACAAGCTCGCGGTTCCAGGAGCTGGCCAGCCCGGCAGCTGACGGAAAACAAGTCGCCGGAACGCTTTCATTTAGCCCCAAATGATCCGCTTCTCCGGCTTGCTTGCGTAGGCCGTGCGGGCCATCCGTCATCATGATCGACGGAATTTCCAGGCGCTCAATGGCCTTGGTTGTCCAGAATGTATCGCCAGAGCAAAACCCCGCCTTCTCTTCAAGTGTCATTTGTGTAATTAGCGAAGCAAGATTTCTAGTCACATGATCACTCCTCTACATTGATAATGATGCTAAAAAATCCAGCACCACACGCTGGGTATTACAAGAAAATATACCATTTCCAATATGGATCAGACAAACTAGCTGTTATCCCGCAGTTTTGTCTGGAATTATCTATGGTTTGAGCCATAATCGCTCCCTAATCCAGCCAAAATGTCATGAACAACCCGGGCTGCGGGGGTCAATTCTTCAAGCGAATGAACAATGATCCCCATTTGTTGAGAAATAGAAGGAGAAATAGGTTTGACGATCAGATTGTGGCGGAGCGTAGCTTGAGAGATGCGACTAATGATTCCGATACCCAAACCATGCTGAACCATATTCACCAGCGTTTCGGCGGATTGCACAATCAAATGGCTAGTAATCTCCTTATACCGATCTGCGAGCAAATTGGATAATGTCCCTTCATATCCGCTTCGGCAAAAAATCAGCTCCTCCTGATGCTTCATCAGATCAATTTCCTCAGAAGAAACGAGGGGATGCGTCTGCGGCAGTACCGCCACCATATCATCTTCATATAGTAATTGACGATCAAAAGAGTCAAACGGAGCCAATACAATCCCGATTTCCACCGATCGTTCTTCCACCCAGCTTTTGATCTCGTTTGACGATCCTTCAGCAAGCTGAATTCGGAGAGATTCATACCGGGATTTGACCAGCGACATTGCCGTAGGCATCAAATAGCTGGATATTGAGGGAAGCGCGCCAACTTTTACAATACAATCCACAAGGCCATTTTCTCGGTTGGCAATTTGACGAATCTTTTCTTCAATCATGAGCAGTTGCCGTGCCAGAATCAAAATCTCCTTGCCCGTTTCAGACAGCATTAATCCGTTTCGCTTATCCCTCCAGAACAGTCGGAGATTCAGTTGGTTCTCCAGGTTCTTAATGGCTTTGCTTACTGCTGGTTGAGTGATGTACAGCTCTCTCGCTGCTTCCGTAATATTCATTTTCTCTGCCACGACCGTAAAAATGTGCAAGTTGTGAAGGTTCATAACCTTTTACTCATACCCCCTCATGCTAAAATTCATTTTAGTTATCTTCCTTTGTACCTTATTATATAACTCAGTCAAAAGAAATTAACAGAGGGAGACGGAACTATGCCGTACAAAAAAATTATTTTCTATCTTCTTATAAGCAGCTTGTTAATCAGTTCACTGGAAATCACTTTAAAAATAGCGGGAAATACCTTTCATCCGGTACAGCTTACGTTTCTCCGCTTCATTATCGGTGGACTGGCACTGTTCATTCCATCCGTGATCTCCATGCGCAAGAAAAACATCAGACCAAGACTAAATGACTGGATGTTGCTGGCACTTAACGGGTTTGTAGTAGTCACGGTCAGCATGATTTTGTTTCAGTTGGCGGTAGATCATGCCAAGGCATCTACTGTCGCGGTAATATTTAGTTGCAATCCCGTATTTACATTGCTGTTTTCTTACCTGTTTTTAAAGGAAAAGCTGACCAGACTGACCTTGCTTTCTGTCGTTCTCTCCATGGCAGGGCTGCTCGTCATCGTCAACCCCGTCAATTTGAACGAACCGCTTGGTCTGACGTTCGCGCTATTCAGCGCAATTGCCTTTTCCGTCTACAGCATGATTTCTCGCCTGGTGAGCACTCGTACTGGATTAAACGGACTTTCCGTTACCGGGTTTACGCTTCTGATCGGCAGTCTGGAATTGCTTGGACTGATGCTGCTTACGCATTTTCAATCTGCTGCGGCCTTCCTTTCCCGTGTTCCCGGTTTGGATGCATTCGCTAGTATCCCTATATGGTCGGGAATCGCCTGGGAAAATGTGCCGTTGCTGCTGCTTGCCGGTATTGGAAACAGCGCCGCTGCGTTTGTAATGTACTTCTTGATTATGGAGCTATCGAACGTTTCGATGGCTTCTATCCCTTTTTTTATAAAACCGGGACTCGCTCCGCTATTATCATTCCTGATCCTATCAGAACAATTAACCATGCATTTGATCATTGGCATCGTCATTATTCTCGTGGGATCACTGCTTACCATTTACAGTAATTGGTCTCGCAGCAACATGCGGGTATGAAAGGTTGCGACAGCTACTTAGATATGACAAATCTGAACAACTTAATCAATATTGAATTCTAGTCGTTAGCACGTTAGTTAATCCTATGTTAATATTGCATAGAGGAAGTGAACGCCAGCGGCAACCATTTCCATATCATCCTGATTTTCTATTTAAAAGTTGAGGTGAAACTACATGTATCGTGCTCCATTGTTTGAAAACGATGTTCCTGCGAACTCCTTCCGCCCTTAATGGAGTGAAGGGGATTACCTCTCTCTCCGTTAGGGTATTCGTGACCTGAATTATACGGAGGGACTAAAATGATGAACAAAACCTTATTAGGTTCAATTTATTTAGCTGTAGCGTCCAGTATCTGGGGTGGAATGTACGTTGTTGTGAAAGTAGTCGTTTCCGTCATACCTCCTTTGGAACTGGTGTGGCTGCGTTACTTGGTAGCCATGATCGCTTTGTTGGTGATTGGCTTGATTACCAAGCAGAACTGGCGTATTCGTAAACGGGATATCATGCTCATCGTCGCTATCGGGTTCATTGGTTATGCCATCTCGATTGTGGCTCAGGAGATAGGAACCATGCTTTCCACAGCCCAAATGGGAGCCATCATCACGTCTTCAACACCAGTCTTTATGGTTATTTTCGCCTGGCTCATCCTAAAGGAACGGGTGACTCTAAAGCAAGGCATCTCTATTGTCTTGGCGACAATGGGTGTATTCCTCATTATAGGCGTTGGGAATTTTGAGCTTTCCAGCAAACTTGGCGGTATCGCACTGCTTATTGCAGCATTAACATGGGCGCTTATGTCGGTTCTTGTAATGCGTGTGCCCAGTGATTATTCGCAGATTGTAATCATTACCTATTCCATTTTGGTAGCCCTTATCCTATTGACGCCCTTTGTCTTACCGCGTTTGCCTGACTTGGATATGGCTCAATTGGCACACCCCAAAATTTGGGGCGGCATTTTATATCTGGGAGTTGTGTCAACTGCCGGGGGATTTCTCCTTTGGAATCGTGGACTACAACTTCTGAATGTGTCAAGCGGCGGACTGTTTTTCTTCTTTCAACCTTTGGTCGGAACCTTCCTCGGCTGGCTTCTATTGGAAGAAACGATAGGAGTCATGTTTTGGATAGGGGCCACCCTCATTCTCACGGGAGTCCTGTTCGTGATAATGGAGAAGAAAAGAGCATAAATGTAGGTCTCTGGTCAATCAAAAGCAGCTCTATCCTCAATCCGGGGATAGGCTGCTTTTGTTTTATTAACTCCTCGAACGTACCGCTTCGATACTTGTTATATCAAGAAACGTTTATCTGTGCGGTTTTTGGAGTACAGCCTTCCGCGGTGACCGTGACTGTTATCAATCCAGTGCTGGTCGGACGCACAACAGCCAAGGCTTTCCCGTCAAAAGTCGTGTGTTCAGTTTCAAAAAAGGTCTCTTCCGACTTCGGATTGGCGCTGCCAAAGCCCTGTAGCACACCTGCGCCCTCTACCTTCACAGAGACCTTCCTGTCAGCAGTGTTATACAGATTACCTTGCTCGTCTGTCAGACTGATCATAACAAACGACAGATCACTGTCTGTTGCGGCAATATTCGTTCGATCCGCCTCCACCTTCAACATGACATCTCCAGTGGCTGAATGGAGCTTCATCCGACCAATTTCTTGTCCACCGTTATAAGCCACCGCTACAATTTCACCTGGATGATAGACCGTTTCGAACTCCGCTTTAAAACGATTCTGCTCACCTGCAGCGGCTCTGCCTACCGATACGCCATTCACCTGAAGCTCGACTTCTTCCGCATCGGCGTACACTTCCACTTTGATCGGTTTACCTTCATACCCGTTCCAGGACCAGCTAGACACGGAATCACTCCAGCTCCACATCATCGGGATCGGCTGCTTATCATAATGTTCCGGCCGTTGAACGGCAATGTAGGGTTCCTTGCGAAGCCCAAATACAATTTCGCGGTAATAGGATACGGGCCGCCGGTTACCTATAATATCTATATCTCCGCACCAGGCCACAAACCACGGATATCCGCCTACAACACCGGAGGCCAATTCAGCAGGATCATAAGCGACTCGGCCAATTCCCGACTCACCAAGATAATCCCAGCCAGTCCAGGTAAAATCGCCAATGATTCTATTGTTCTCCTTTACCATCTTCCAATTTATGTCTATTTGATTGGGATTTGTCTCGCTACCAACAATCACACGGTTCGGAAACTGCTCCAAATCCATCATATAACGTGCTTCCCCATAGTTATAGCCAGCAATGTCGACATAGGCAAATGATTCAGCCGTTTTTTCCTTCGCAAGGTCGCTTGCAACAACCGCAGCCATGTGATCTCCCAGGTTATTCATCATCGTGTTGATGCCTTCACTGCTGCCCTCACTGTCATCCGGCTGATCAGCTTTCATCATCTTGATGATATCGTCAAGAGCAGAAACCATGAAATTGATAGAATTAGTGATGTAACGAGTATTGTCGAGGGTGCGAATTTTCTCGGCCATACGACGGCCCCAAACCGAGTCGATCGCTCTTCCGGTTTCCGGAATTTCATTGCCAATCGTATACATAATGACACTAGGGTGGTTGTAATTTTTATTTACCATCGCCTCGATATCCTTCTCCCACCATATAGGAAAATGAAGCGCGTAATCATGATCCATCTTTGTAGAAGTCCACATGTCGAAGCTTTCGTCCATCACCAGCATTCCTAGACGGTCGCAAGCGTCAAGAAGCGCCTTGCTCATGGGATGATGCGAACTGCGCAGCGCATTGAAGCCTGCCTGCTTCAGAATCTCCACTCTGCGCTCCTCGGCGCGATCAATCGTCGCGGCCCCAATTACCCCATTATCATGATGAATGCAAGCTCCACGCAGCTTGACGGCCTCACCGTTGATACAGAGTCCTTTATCTGCATCCAATGTTAACGTACGAATGCCAAAGGTAGTCATTTCCTCGTCCAGCATTTCTCCATCCAAGGATGTGATGTGAGTTTGGCACCGATACAAGTTTGGTTTTTCAACGCTCCAAAGCAACGGCTGTCTGACATATACACGTTGTCGAAGGGTAGCGCTTTCCCCTGCAAAGGTCGTAATTGGCGATATTTCGCGAGCTACGACGTTACCGTCAGCGTCAATGATTTCAGTCTGTACGTTAACTGTTTGTGTGTGGAGTCCCTCATTCTCAATTATAGTAGCTACAGTAACTACAGCCCGATCGTTCTGAACATCCGGTGTCGCAACTTTCACACCGTCAAGGGCAATATGCACCAGATTGCCGACAATCAACTTGGTGTTGCGATAGATGCCCGCACCCGAATACCAACGGGCGTCTTTATAATTCATGGCAACGACCTTGATTTCATTCTCTTCACCGTATTTCAGGAACGGGTCCGCTTTAATGTAGAAATTCGAGTATCCGTTTGGATGCTGTCCGGCAAAATCGCCGTTGATGTACACCATCGCATTCATGTATACGCTCTCAAATTCGATGGTAACTCGCTTTTCTTTGTATTCTGCAGGCACGAAGAATTTTTTCTTGTAATCGTAGCCTCCTTCCGGAAAGAAACCGATTGCGGCATTCCCGCCTTCTTCGGGTTTAAGCTTCTTGTTCCCGATCATCGCGTCATACGGAAGCGTAACCATTTTGGGAGCTACCGATGCAGTCGCAATTTCCGAGAAAAATCCCGCTTTGGGGCCAACTGTCCAGTTATCATTAAATGAAGTTCTGATCATGAATTATCTCATCCTTTCATAGAATCATTTTATCATCAATTTTAGGCGATTATCATTGAATACTGAATACACAATGTGAACTAATTTTTTGTACAATATGAAACAAGCAGGAAATGTGGCAAGCATCGCGCAGCCCGGCGACTCGCATCATCATTACAAAAAAATAAAAAGGCACGCAAAGTTAGTGTTTCCATTTACGTACCTTCTGTTTATCTTTCTCTATACCTTATACACACACAGCGATTGTTTCTTTAATCACAGCCGGAATATCCGCTTTTTTAATATTCAAAACGGTCATCGTATCTTCAGGATTCAGATAAGCATCCCGGTCTTGAATCATTGCGCTGTAAATCATATGAATCCCGTGCTCTTTTCCTTCCGCAGCGCACTTAGCATCGAGTTCCTCCATCGTCGGCAGCATTTGCTCCAATGGCACAACAGTAATCTTGGTCTCTTTCTGGCCGAGCACATCAGCAATCATCTGATAGAAATCCTTGAATTTCATGTTTGTATCACCGATGGCATAGCCTGTCCGGTGAGTTCCGTTCTCAATAGCTCCAACCGCCGCTTCAGCTACCTGTTGAACAGTTACCATAGCGGTACCTCCACCAAAGACAGGAACAACCTCCTGGTTCCGAACCTGATCCACGAAAACGCTCCACAAAGGCAGTCTGCCGGGCATAACCCCAAAGATGTAAGAAGGGCGGATAGACATTACATCCATACCTCCTTCTCCTTCCATAAAAGCTACCTCTTCCTGGAGCAGTCTTGTTCTTGGATAGGCATTTACCTTCTTCAGCTCCAGATCAGGCCAGGCCTCTGCGAAGTGGGAGAAGTAGGAACCAAAAATTACAAACTTCTTAACCCCCGCTTTCTTGGCGAGACGAGCCATCCGCTGAGTGGGAAGCACATTCTGTTCATAAAAAAATTTCATAGCAGGCGCATCCGGCAATACACGCTCGTCCACACCCGCCGCATATACAAATCCGTAACAACCGTCCAGCAAAGTCAGAACCTGCTCGTCACTCATTTTCGTAATATCGCCAAGCTGACAGTCCACTTCCTTCGGAAGCAAGGTTTCTGCCGGCATAGGCGGCAAAGCTACGGTTGAAACCGAGTACCCGCGTTTCAGTAACTCCTTTGTAGTATAGAAACCAAGAAATCCTGTACCGCCTAATACGAATACCTTTTTCATGTCTGAACCCATTCCTTTCGCTTCGATTATTTCTCTTGCCGAAATAGCTTCGTGAATATTTTCACTATATTTAGTATAGCTCATTATTAGGTTAAGTTATAAGGTATAATAATATGCATTCAGAGTATTTTTCCGGAGGTTTGATTATGGATACTGGCATTATCAAACTGTCAACAACGGTCTTCATTCAAAGGGGAGGTTTCTTATGATCATTTATTTTTCAGGAACAGGCAATTCTTTGAGCATGGCAAAGCTTTTATCCAGACTACTTAATGAACCAATCCTGCATATTAATGCAGCTTTGCAACGCTATTCCAAAATGGATGAGGCCAAAATAGGAATTATATTCCCCGTATATTGTTGCGATATTCCCGATCCAGTAGCGCATTTTGTGGAAAAGATGGAATTTAATCCATCCGCTTATATCTACGGCATAGCCACATGTGGAGGAGATGCCGGGAATGCGTTGTATTCCCTTAGCAAGCTTCTGACCAAAAAAAACCTCAAGCTATCTTATGGGAGAGAGATAACTATGACGGATAACTGTACGCCATTAATCTCCCCTCCCACCGTATATTATGGTAGCAGCATAAGCAACCAAAAAAACTTAGCGGAACAGATCGCATCAGACATTTCCCAAAACCGGATCGATACAAGTACAATCAGCTACGGTTTAAAAAACACGTTGACTCATGCCGCCATCAGCGGTTTTGTCTTGGATAAATTATTAAAAAAATCGGTTAATTATGATTTGTGTGTACATTGCGGGACTTGTCAAAAAATATGCCCCCAAAATAATATAAAAATTGAAGCCGGGAAAATCGAATTCGGGAAAGCCTGTGTACAATGCTTAGCCTGCGTTCACTGGTGCCCCAATGCTGCTATTCAGCTAAGAGGGCGAACCCTTTCAAAGTCAGAGCAATATCATCATCCGGAAATAACCTTGAAGGAAATGCTGAAACACAACGCTCCTTAATTTAATCACTCCATGGAAACGGCCAGATGATGGATAACCATCATCTGGCTGTTTTTCATAATAAGCTTATTATCAATGGTTCATGCGGTAATATAGATCATTCGAGCGAATTTCATTCTCCAGTGCTTCAAACTGGGTCGAAGAATTGATGACCAAGCACTCGATGCCAACCATTCTGGCCCAGTCACGCAACTGCTCGCTGGATACATGGAACGAGAAGCCAAAATGATGTGCGCCGCCGGCCAGAATCCAGGCCTCCGCTGCTCCGGTCAGAGAAGGTTCCGGCTGCCACAGCAAGCTTGCCACAGGCAGATTAGGCATCTTCTTCTCATTCTGTACTGCACTGACTTCATTGACAATTAAACGGAAACGGTTGCCCATATCCACTATTGTTGCATTAACTCCCTTGCCGCTCCCCCCATTGAAGATAAGGCGGGCCGGATCAGCTTTACCGCCTACAAAAAGCGGGTGTACTTCAATCCTAGGTCTATCAGAAGCTAAAGTCGGGCAGACCTCCAACATATGCGAACCCAATACCATTTCACTGCCTTTTTTCATGTGATAAGTGTAGTCTTCCATGAAAGAAGTTCCTTTGTTGTCGGCTATTATTTTCATCAACCGTACTAAAGCGGCTGTTTTCCAATCTCCTTCGCCGCCAAATCCATAGCCTGCAGCCATCAGCCGTTGTGCCGCCAGGCCCGGAAGCTGCTTCAGGCCATGCAGATCCTGAAAGCTGGTTACGAACGCTGTATAACCGCCTGCATTCAGGAATTCAGTCAGGGCAATCTCCATCCTTGCCTGTTCACGGATTGCTTCCCGCTCTGCTCCTTCAACACGGCCATTTTCAGTGAAGTCATACAATTCAGCATACTCATCCATCAGTTCCCGCACCTTGCTGTCGCTCACTTCCTGAACCCGTTCAGCCAGGTCGCCAGCGGGATAACCATTAACTGTCCAGCCAAATTTGATTTGACCTTCGATTTTATCGCCTTCAGTGACCGCCACATTACGCATGTTATCACCAAATCTGGCGATTTTCATGGTTTGGCTCTCGGTATAGCCGGCCGAGGTTTTCATCCACGCCCCCAATTTTATGCGTACTTCTTCATCTTGCCAATGACCAGCAATGATTTTTCTGGCAATGCCGAGACGGGAACAGATAAAACCAAACTCACGGTCGCCATGCGCCGCTTGGTTCAAGTTCATAAATTCCATATCAATACTGTCCCAAGGAATTTCTACATTGTACTGGGTATGCAGATGCAGCAACGGTTTACGGAGCTGGGTCAATCCGGAAATCCACATTTTGGCTGGAGAGAAGGTATGCATCCAGGTGATAATGCCCGCGCAGTCGTCACTGGAATTGGCCTCAAGACAAACACGACGAATGGCTTCCGGGGTAGTCACCACTTCCTTGAACTGAATGGAATAAGGAAGGCCGCCCTCTTGATTCAATTCTGCAACCATCTGTTTGGAGTTGCTCTCCACTTGAGCCAATACCTCATCACCATACAGTTCTTGACTTCCTGTCACGAACCAAAATACATAGCGTCTAGCTTTCAGCATATTGCTCTCCTCCATTAATCAATTTTAAAATTCAATTCAAGCTCATATCGAATGGCTTCCCCAGGTTCAAGCATCCTGAGTGTCTTTGCCTTGCGTTCTTCCGCTCTCCCTTTTGTCCAGCAATTGGACGGTTCTAATCCCAGTACATGCTCACCGGCCCCTGGCATTCTCCACTGCACTAATCTCGGCAATGTCTCCGGGTTCCACTTCAGCTCCACAGTAAGACCATTCCCGGAGGAATTTGCACCATGTAAAGGAAAAGAGGGGCTGATGATTTGGGCAACAACGTTCTTTTGCTGCTCAATCGGTTCATGGTAATACACTTGTTCCTTGAACAATGGATCAGGTGCCTGCCACTCCGTTAAGCTGGACATATCCATATCCGTATCACGCGGGGTGCAATTGCTTGCCGGCAGCACAATTCTGGTATCCTCCGCCAGCAAAGGAAAACCGAAGTTGAAATGATACAGCAGCATATGTGGTACCGGCTTGAAACTCAGGTTCTCTACGATGTCAATAATTTTTAGACTGTTCTCTCCAAGCCTGCTGATAATTGTCCGCGTAAGGCGGAGTACATGACCAAAAATTGAGGTTTCATCCAATACACCACGGATGCGCATTTCATATTCGTCCCCCTGCCATTCGGCAAGACAGGATACCTGGCGGGCTGGCATATGATGGATTTGTCCATGCAAGCTATAAGCTCCATACTCATCTTCGCCGGCTGCTCCCACCTGGGATAAGCCACATGTCATTAATAAACCGCCTGAAGCGGTACGGAGCCAAGCATCTCCTTCTTCTCTAAAGAAGGAAGGATGAGGGGCGCCATTGCTGGCAGACCAGCTAACAGGAATACCGCCAAATTCGGCAAGCGAGATATCCATTCCCTTCCCGGGATGAACCCAGTAGGAGAGGCCTGATCCAGTCCGCACCCGAAACACCGCTTGCCCGTCCTCCGGCCCCTCTCTCATGACGAATGCCTGCACTCCCCCGAGTTGTTCAATCCTGCCTACCCTTGACTCCAACTCGCGACGAGCCCATTTCTTGCCATAAAGTTTTACCATTCTCGCAGTTCCCCCTGAATCAGACAGAAAAAGCTCTAGGCTTTTCCCGCACTCCCGAATATTCTCATGGTTCGCTCAATATCCGCCTGAATAGCTTCCATGGCCCACTTGGAAATATCATGGTAATAATTTTTTTTGTTTTGCGTACGGTTTACAGTTAATTTCGACTGGATGGTATTGGCCACTTCATAAGCCATATTGGAATAATAATTGAGCTTGCGAATGCCGCATTGTATGGATTTGACATAGGCCGCTTCATCCAGACCGGAGCCTCCATGCATGACCAGCGGCATACCCGTTATATCCTTAATCAGTTTCAGGCGGTCAAAATCGAGAACAGGTTCTTTGAGGTACACACCATGTGCAGTACCATAAGCCACGGCCAGAGCATCGATGTCTGTATGCTCAATAAATTTTCTAGCCTCTTCCGGGTTGGTGTAGATATCATCCGAATCGTACTCTTCCATCTCTTCCTCAGCTCCGCCACCTTCAGGACGAAGGATTTGACCTAGTTCGGCTTCGACGGAAACACCCAGAGCTTTGGCAACTTTACTGATCTCATTGGTCTGCCTGATATTTTCTTCAAGCGGCAACAACGCACCGTCAAACATCACCGAGGAAAAGCCAAGCTTCATGGCACGGATCAGAATCGTATGATCTTGTCCATGATCCAGATGCACAGCAACCGGAACCTTGGCTCGTCTGGCGGCATCCAGTATAATCGGGCCGATGACTTCAAGCGGAACAAGCGGAATATGAACCTCTGCGAAGGAAAGAATTACGGGCGACTTCGCTTGCTCCGCCCCTGCGATTATCCCCCTGATCATCTCCAAATTAATCACATTGTAAGCCCCGACAGCGTATGACCTTGCTTCCGCATCCTGCATCAGTTCTTTCAAGGATACCAATGACATTTTTAGCATCTCCTATCTAATTTTCATTCACTTCACAGGCCGCTCTTCTAAAACTTCATTGGACATCACTTCGCATACTGCCTTATATAATTTTTTGTACTTTGCATAATTCTCATCGTATTTCTTCTTGTACCGGGCTTGTGGATGGAATATTTTATTGACTTTTACCAACCGCCGAGTAGCTTCCTTGAAGGAAGGAAACACACCAAGCGCTACTCCAAGAAGAATGATGGCGCCTGAAATTCCGGCTTCTTCTATATCCAGGGCTACAATGGTTTTATTCATAATATCCGCTTTGATTTGCAGCCACAGATCAGACTTGGCTCCGCCGCCGCATGCCCGCAATTCATCTACCAGGATGCCGGCTTGCTCCAGATACTCTATATTAAGCCTCATTTCATACGTGACGCCTTCCATCAGAGCTCTGTACAGCTCAGACTTCGTGGTGTTGAAATCCAGGCCTAATATGGCGCCTTTAGCCAATGGGTTCATATGCGGTGTTCCTGCGCCTGCAAAGTGCGGGAGCACCAGAAGATCTGTCGGATTGTCTCCAGCCTTCTCGCCCATAATGTCATAGACACTTTTTCCGGAAAGCTCTGCTTCAAGCTTCTCTTCATATCCAAACTGATCCCTATACCATTTCAGCAAGGAGCCTCCGGTAAAATTAAACGCATATGTTGTGTATTTCCCATTCATAAAAGGAACCAAAGCCAGGTTGTTGGATGCGATTTTTTTGCTGCTGATTTTTTCTTTACTAAATACCGGAGTAATACACTCCACAGTGCCAATTCCATCAACAGCCAAACCCTCTTCCGTGATGCCTGCCCCAATCGCAGCGCATACCTGATCGTGTCCACCCAATACCAATTTCAGCTCGGAAGGCAATCCGAACTCCAACGCAGCCTCATGCGAAATCTGCCCAACCACTGTTCCCAGCTCCGCAGCCTCCGGGAATATCTTCGGACTCAAACTCGCCGCCTCGATAATATCCTTATCCCACTTAAGCGTGTGGACATCAAACGCCATTGTTCTTGAAGCTAACGAGTAATCCATAACAGGTCTTGCACCCAGCTTATGAAGAATAAAGGGGCCAAATGGAAGAAAAGTATGGATCCTTTCGTACAACTCCGGCTGTTTCTCGCGGTACCACATCAATTTTGAAAGCGTATACATAGAATGTGGCTTAAGGCCGGTTTTGTGAACTATCGTCTCTTCTCCGATTTTTTCCACTAGCTTTTCTACTTGCTCGCGCCCTCTGCTGTCGATATACAGCAGGCTGTTTCCCAATACCTTTCCTTCATGGTCAAGTAAAACCGCCGCTTCTCCAAAGGAAGATATCGAAAGGCCTGCAAGCGTCTTATTTATTTTTGGATACTGTTTCATTACGGAGTTCAGAACACGATGCACAGCTTCCCAAACCTTTAGAGGATTTAATTCAAAATATCCAGTATCCGGGCACTCCATTTCGTATTCCCTATATGCATGGGCCAACACTTTGCCATCCTGATCAACAATTAAACATTTTGTGCCGGTTGATCCAATATCCAGTCCTATTAAATCCATTTTCTCCTCCTTTCATCCAGGCTTCTCTATTATAGAAAATCGATTGAACAGATTCTTGCTATAACTTGCTGAACCATACATTAAATATTGTTGATCTTTTAATCGAATTGCAGCGAATCAAAAACCTGTCTGAAATCTTCGTCTACATACTTATGATCCTTTTCTTTTTCACTATTCCTCAGTTCCAGCTTCCCACGCTTGGACTCAACTCTGCACTGTTTTGGAGTCATTCCATATTGGGCCTTGAAGCTGGAGCCAAACACCTGGGAGTTTGCGAATCCGCTTTGCATGGCAATATCCACTACTTTCTCATCGGTATATAACAGCATCTCGTATGCCTTCTTCAAGCGAATGTGTTTCAAATAGGATTGAAAGCTCATCCCTATTTTGTCCTTAAAGAAATGGGAAAAATAATACGTGCTCAGGTATTCCCGTTTGGATATTTCATCTAGCGTGATTTTGCGGTCACAGTTTTGATCAATATAATGCAAGATTCGCTCCAACCTTTTTAGATTATCGTTTGACTTTTCCATATTCTCTTCATCAATTAGTTTTTGTTCAAATTTCCTCACCAGGTTGAGGATCATCTGCTGAAGAATGATATATATTTCCAGAATGTATCCTGTTTCTTTAGTATCAAAAGCCTTTAAAATATCGACTAATAATTTTTTTAGAATAGCATATTTCTCCTGTGCTCTTGCATCTGCCATGCTATTGCATGTAAACTCCATCTTTTCAATTTGGGGATGCAGGCCCTTAAACATATTCATATCCAACTGAATAATTACGGCCAGGTTCTGAGGGTCGGCCCCCACAAAAGAATGTACATGATTGGAATTAATGAGCATCAAGTCGTCCTTTTCCATAACATAATTATTATTTTCCACATTGATTTGGAGTTTGCCTTTGACCAGTAAAAGAATCTCCATTTCCTGATGCCAATGCAAAGGTACAGATTCAATTCGACAAACGTACATCTTTATAGGTAAATTATCTGTATATTTGATCAATTCTTTTTTGTAAAGATATTTCATCGTTCCATCCCCTCAAATGGATGATTTGCTAAACTACATTAATATCCATGGTCTGTGACTCGCACCCTTCTACACTGACAGTCACTCTAACAGAGCCTTTTGCTAACCCTGAACGGATGACTGCCAATGCTCTTCCATGATAGGTAGTACGCTCGGAATCATAGAAATTTTCCTCGCTTTTGGGATCAGCACTGCCAAAGCCTTGCAAGGTTGCCTCACCCAACACTTCGACAGTGACTTTGCGGTCAACAGCAGTATTCACCACACCGGATCTGTCTGTCAGCGAAATCATCAAGTAAGCAGCATCTTGCCCACCTGCACGCAAGGTCTGGCGGTCCGCTGCGACGGAAAGCTGAACTTCACATTTAGCCGTGTGGATGCTGAAACGTCCAGTTTCCTTGCCTCCATGATATTGCACGGCCTCCAGGGTGCCTGGCTGATATTCCATATCAAAGATAGCTTTGAAACGGTTTTCTTCTCCGGCAGGCAGCTTTCCTACAGATTTACCGTTTAAGAAGAGTTCCACCTCTTCAGCATCAGAATATACTTCAACTTTGATGGGTTGTCCCTCATATCCCGGCCAGGTCCAGCTTTCAATACAGTCACTGACACTCCATGGAGTGCCGTTCATTTTTTCATGATAATGCTGGGGCAGTTGAGCAGCTATATATGGGGCCTTTCTTAGCCCCCATACGATTTCCCGATAATAGGACATAGGACGGCGGAAACCTGTGATGTCGATGTCTCCCACATGAGCCAGGTAAACAGGGTACGGGCTGAAAAATCCTGACTCGCTGCCATATCCGGGTACACCAACACCGGATTCACCGATGTAGTCCCATCCGGTCCAGGTGTAGTCCCCCAGCATTTGAGGAATCTCCTTGGCATATTTCCAGTTTACATCTATATCTGAAGGCATCGTTTCCGATCCATAGAAAATTCGATTCGGATATTGCTTCGGGTCCAAGGGATAGCGTCCGCTCATATAGTTGTATCCGCAAATATCCATACCGGAGAAGGACTCATCCAGAGTGTCACCAACCTTTGGATGAATGCTCAGATAGTTCATTTGACCCATGAGCTTGGTCATCATATCGTTAATGTCCATATCGCCCTGAGTTTGTTCTCCCTCGGACTGCAGGTCGGCTGCGGCTGGCAGCTGCTCTGGAGGAATCAGGCCCAAGTCAGACATCACAGGCATGATATTGCTCATTGTGGCGACAAGACCATTGACTGCATTGGTGGTGTACCTTGTAGGATCCAGGGTGCGGAACTTCTCGCATAAGGCACGGTTTATAGCTGCGCCGGCGGGCTGGTTTATTTCTCCGATCTCATTGCCTACACAGTACATAAATACGGAAGGATGGTTGAAATCCTTGGCCACGATAGCCTCAATATCCTTTTCCCAGTGATCCGCGAAGTCCATGGCATAGTCATAAGGGTTTTTACTCTGATTCCACATATCATAGCTTTCCTCCAGAACCAGCATGCCTAACCTGTCGCAGGCATCCAGCAAAGCCCTGGATGTAGAGTTATGAGCCATACGAATGGAGTTGAAGCCAGTTGCCTTGAGGAGTTCTACCCGACGCTCTTCTGCACGTGCCAGGGTGACACTGCCAATGACGCCATTGTCATGATGGATACAAGCTCCACGCAGCAGTACACGTACTCCATTCAGACGCAGACCGTACAAAGGGTCCACCTGGATATGACGTATGCCAAAAGTCTCTATAGATTCATCCTGAACTTTGCCATCTATCACTAGTTTCGTCATGCAGGTATACAGGTTGGGATTTTCCAAGGACCACAGTTGGGCATTGTATATAAAGAGACGCTGACGGATGACCAGTTCTTTTCCATGATATAAAGTTACCGGGGTGTTTTCAGAGGCTGCCACCGTGCCATCTGGACCAATGAGCTGGGTTTGCAGAACAGATTGTAAAGTCTGCATGTCATCGTACTGTACGGTGCAGGCAATTTCTACGGTAGAAACATCCTCCGCTGTTATCGGTGTCGTAATTTTTACGCCATCCTCCTTGATTCTCGCGGCGTTGCCTATCAGCAGATGGACGGGACGGTAGATGCCGGAACCGGTGTACCAGCGGCTGTTCGGCACATCCTGATTAGTAGCATAAACAGTAATTGTATTTTCCGCTCCGAATTTCAAATAAGGTGTCATATTGATATAGAAATTTGTATAGCCGTAATGGCATGATCCCGCAAAAGCATCATTGATAAAAACCCGCGCTCGGTTGTAAACTCCTTCAAATTCCAGCAGCATTGTTTTACCAGCATCCTCGGCAGCTACCTGGAAGGTTTTGGTATATACATAATTCCCCCCTGGATAGAAAGCGCCGGCATTGCCTGTGGGATTGTCTGCAGCTCGTTTCTCCAGAATCATGGCATCATGAGGTAGAGTTACCTCTACCGGTACATTGGACTGACCGTAAAGAGCACCCATCATGCTTTTGCTATCCCTGGAGAACATCCAGTGGTCGTTAAAATTTTGTCTTATCATCCTCTACGACTTCCTTTCATATATAAGATTTGATCTTCATGAAATACTTTAATAAGATGAGTGTATAGCAACCTGTTTATTGTTTACGATATCTGTAAGCGCTTTTATTTTGATTATGGTATCCTATTCAGAGCTTCTGAGAAAAGGAGAAGATGAGAAATAATGACGCGAAATCAGACTGCCAATGATAAATTTTATACTTCATTATCTCAATTAGGTGCTTACTTTATTGACCCTGATGGAGGAAATAAAAAGATTCGCTCTCTAAACTCTGCTTTTGGAGTATTTGTTGAAGAATGTTCCTACCGAGGAAAGCATTTTTTACTTGACTGCACCTTAATGAGCTTCTCAGGTTGCCAAAAGATTATACTGGATAAGCATGATTATGTTGATACTCCTGACTATCTGCATCAGCATGATTATTTTGAAATGATGATCGTTTTGGATGGAATAGTTAACGTGAGGATAGAGACAGGATTGCATCAATATCAAAGTGGAGATGTCTGCCTGGTTAATCGGGCTGTGAAGCATCTTGAATTATTTGACCAGGACTGCTCTATTGCGTTTTTATGCATTTCTGAGGAATTAGCCCATACCCTGGTGATGGAAGTGGCAGAAGTTCAGAATTGCAAGGAGTTAGTTGCTTTCTTTAACAATAATTTGGAGAAGGGCAGCGGATACCAAAAAAAATTTCTGGAATTCCGTAAAAAAGTAAATGAAGACACCAGCTCAGTGAAGACATCTTCTGAACTTTTTATAAAGCAAATGATGCAAGAATTGTCCGAACACTATCCTGGGTATACCTACATGGTTCACGGACTGCTGGTTCGTCTTTTGTCTCATCTTGCGAGTTCAGAAGAATACCAATTTCATATATACCATCTGGATTCTAAGTTATATGACCATATATTTGAGCAAGTATGTGCTTATATTTCCCGGACAGATGGACGGATTACAAGAAAAGATATAGAACAAGAGCTGCACTACAGTGCGGATTATCTGAATAAAATTGTCAAAAGGCAAGGGGGCATGACTCTGATTGAGCTTGTCCAGTCTTACAGGATGAGGGAGGCCGCCAGCCGTATCCGTAATTCGGACACCAGCATTGCAAAAATTATTCAGGATCTGGGATTTGAGAACAAGACCTACTTCTATCGGCTGTTTGAGAAGACCTACCGTATGACGCCAATGTTGTATAGGAAGTCAAAAAAGAAAACGATGTAGATCACTCATTTTCATGGACTTTCATCGCTTTATTGCGAATGGTCTGCGGGGTAGCTCCGTAAGCCCGCTTGAATTTTTTATAGAAAAAGCTCATGCTCTCATAGCCCACTTGCTTAAAAATCGCTTCAAACGGCAATTGCTCTCCTGTTCATTCAGACGCATGTTGTGCTCGCTCAAAGATGGCAATGTTGTATTCCTGCATGTTCAGTGCTTGATTTACAGTTGTTGTCGATCCAACATGAAAAAGCCAGCCGCGAATGATGATCGCGACTGGCTTGTGTCGTACATGGACGTTCTCTAAAAATCCGTTCATTTATGCTCTGATCAGCATGGGCTGATCTGTGTCATTCCGGTGCATACTGGACCGCAGCGCTACCCTCAAAATAATGCTTGCCAGCTTCTATATTCCCCGGTTCCACTCCCGGGATGTTGATTTCTGCCTGACATCCGGCCGGAACATCGATTTGATACGTATAGCGGTTGCCTTCTTTACGCCAAGAACAGGATACCTTGCCATATATGCTCTGATACGTGAAAGCAGCTTCGGTCAGACTTCCTCCTGGTTGAGGCGAGATCACAAACCGGTTCTCACCCGCAAGATGGATACCGCACACCGTGTTGAAAATCCACTCACAAACAGCGCCATTGGAATAATGGTTTCTTGAGGCCTGGCCATTCCAGTTCTCCCAAATCGTAGTCGCTCCTTGCTTAATCTCATAAAGCCAGCTTGGGTAATCCTCCTTCTCCAGCATTTGGTAGGCATCTTCCAAAGCCCCGGCATCACTTAATACCTTCAGAATGAATGGTGTGGACAGAAATCCTGTACCTACATGATGCTCCCGTTCACGAACTAATTTTACCAGGTCCTTTTCTACATTTTTCTTCGTAGCTGGATCCAGGAGATCAAGTGCCAACGGTCTTACGAATTTGGCCATTTTCTGGGATAAAATCGTTCCCTGCTCTACAAAGTAATATTGATATGCTTCTTTGGCCCGCTCGGAAATTTCCCGATATTTCTTCGCATCCTCAAGCTCGCCCAATACTTCCGCCATCTCTGAAAAGCAGTTCAGAGAATACACTAGATAAGCCGTTGCTTCTTCAAATTTGGGAAGCGTTACAGCCTTCATATCTACGTCCGGCTCATTCCATTCGCCGAAATGAAAACCTGTCGTTACAATATACTTGCGATACTCGCTTGGTTCTAACTTTTGATCCAGATCCGGATCAGAGGTATCGCCCATTCTGCTTACCATAAAGTCTGCCAGTCTCTTCATAGGTTCATACAAACGTGCAGTTATTCTCAGGTCTCCATACGTTTTCCAGTATCTATAGGGAATCAGGATACCCGCATCGATCCATCCGCTTGAGCCTTCTACATAATCGAATTGTTCTCCATGTGGAGCGACACGGGGAACAATGTTATATACTTTCCCATCGGGCGCCTGATCGTCAAACACATCCTGCATCCATTTTCTAAAAAACGCCGAAAAGTCCGTAAGATAACGCCCGGCATTAAAAAACAATTGGGCGTCTCCTGTCCAAGCTGCTCGTTCTCTCGACGGACAGTCTGTAGGCACATCAAGAAAGTTACCTTTGACACTCCACAACGTATTTTTCACTAATTGCTCCAAATCCGGGGAAGAGCAGGTGAAATTCCCTGTTACCTCCATATCTGAATACACGGCGATGGCTTTGAAATTCTCTGCTTTCACCGTCTCCGGCCAGTTGTCCAGCTTGACATAACGGAACCCCTGGACACAAAATTTGGGCTTCCAGGTCTCTCTATGCTCACTGCCACAGGAATAGACGATCGTCTGGAATCTGGAATCATCACAATACTCGGGTGCAAAATCATGCTCCTGCACCAGATTTGAAAGGGTGAAATTCCCTTCCTCATCCAGCATCTCTCCCATGGTCAAAACAACGGTATGTCCCTTCGTGCCTTGGATCGAGAATTCCGGGTAGCCAGCTATCACCTGCTTGAAATCCAGGACTGTGCTTCCATCGGGGGTTGTCAGTACCGTCGGCTGCAATATTTCCTTTTCCTTTACCGGCACATTGTTGGAGCAGCACAGCACGGTATCCCATTCCGTCACGCGAGCCTGACCTTGATAAGACGGCACAGCCGCCGCATCAATCGTTTCTCCGTCTTTCATATCATTAAAACGCACAGGGCCGTCGTTACACCAGCTGAAGCTGCCATCCGTTGCTATATAAGTGATTTTTCCATCCGCATCTGTTATTTCAATCTGCGCCAAAACGCAGGTCCGTGTTCCGAACACATTGGTCGCGCCAAAAACCCCCAATTTCCCTCTGAACCAGCCATCGCCAAGAGAGATATTCCATAGGTTCTCGCCGCTATGCAATTGCTCAGTGATATCATACACCTGATACTGCGCCCTTTTTTCATAGCTGGTTACACCCGGGGTCAGCACCAGATCGCCCACCTTCACCCCATTCAAGCTCGTTTCATACAAGCCGCAGGCTGTAATGTACATTCTGGCCTTCACAAATGCCGGGACCTGGAATGTCTTCCTGAATAAATCGACCGGGTACCGTTCCCCCGGTTTCGGCTCATAGTCCCCACTGATCCATTTGGCCTTCCAGTCCTCTCCTTCCAGCAAGCCCATTTCAAAAAAGGCCGCCTCACTCCATTCGCCCACAGCATCATGTTCATCCCAGATGCGAACCTTCCAGTAAATCCGCTCTCTACTGCTGAGAGCCGCCCCATAAGGAATATGCGTCATACTGGCCGAGCTTACCTTTCCGCTTTCCCAAACACAGGCTCCTGTGTTCAGCTCGTCCTCTGTATGCGCCGCCTTGATTTCATACGCAGTCTGCCTTTTACTGTCTCCCTCCAGATTCCATCCGAATTCCGGATGAATAATATCAATACCGACAGGGTTTCTCAAATACTCTGTTTTTAGTAGAATAGCTTTCAGCATGTCAACCTCTCCTTCCGAGCCTATACTGCTTTAAATTCAAATTCAAGAATATCAATAGCTCCTGTACCATGAAACGTGATATATAAAGGCTGTTTTCCTGGATTCGGCTGAAATACGGCTTCATATCCCTTCCAGGCTTCTGACGCTGTAATGTCAATAGAAGAACAGGCTTCCCCGTTTACATCATGGGTCACCAGGATCGTCCCGGATGCCTCTCCGCGTATTGTGATACTGAAGCGATTCGCTTCGGCAAACTGAAAGTATTTGTAGCCTGCGATCGCACCATCCCGGAAATTTGCAATATATTGATTGCCGTCCCCTTCTCTATCCTCACCCTCCTGCGTAAAATAAGGGTGACTCTCATCATAGGTAAGCACCAGCAGCGGCACTCCCGACTGACTCGCCATATTACAGGCAATCCGGGCTTCATACCTGCCGATGCCCTCCAAAGGACCGTCATTTAATCCACAAGAGGTAAGCTCTGCCTGCTGGATGGTTCCATCCTCAAGAAAGAAGATTTTTTCCGCGCACGCTTGCCTGCTAAAAGCGTTCCTGTTGGAATGGCGGTGATAGAAAATGTACCATTGCTCCTTGATCTGAATGATGCTTCCATGATTATTGCCGCAATAGCTCATAGCCTGATTTCGCTCTTCACTGTCTGTAAATATGTCGGCATTCGATATAATTACACCACGGTACGTGAAGTCTTTATCCGGATATTCGCTGGTAGCGTAGCAGAGATTGTGTACATTTGGAAAGGAAGAATAGATAAAATAATACAGCCCATTGACTTTACGCATGGATGGAGCTTCAAAGTATTGATTTTCCACAAAAGCCTTCTCTTTGTTGTCGGTGATGATTTTCGGCTCTGACTTGATTGTGATCATATCATCCTCTAATTCCATGACCATGGCTCCAACTCGTTTACGTCCCTGGTCTTCATCGGCAAATAACGAATGTCCTCCAGAATAGAGGAAGATCCTTCCATCGTCATCTATGAAAATGCCTGGATCAAACTGATAAGCATCTCCAACCGCTGAACCTAGTGCATGGCCGGTCTGATCCTGCACATGTCCATAGAATTTATATTTCCCCGCCGGAGTCTCACATACAGCAACTGAAATGCAGCAGGAGCCTTCGATCGAATAATAGAGATAATATCTGCCATCCTTCCCCTGTGCAACATCAGGCGCATAATACATTTTGTCCCCTTTCGGGTCCAGCGGATCCAAGCCTTTTTCCAGAATTACGCCTTCATACTGCCAGTCGCTCAAATTGTCTACCGGTGCGGACCAGCACACATAGCTGTTCATGCAATATTCCGTTCCATTAAACCTGTCGTGTGAACCATAAAGGTATACTCTGTCTCCAAATATATGGGGTTCCCCATCCGGAATATATTCATAGCTTGGCAAAAACGGATTGTACGCCTGCTTTTTCATATGCAACCATGCCTCCAATAAGTTATTATACTGCGACTACACGATGACCTCAAAAGGCTTTAATGGATTGTCTCGCTTATTGTAAACGTTCACTTCATAATATCCGCGTCTCGCAAAAGAAATCTTGATCCGCTCTGGAAACTCTCCTTTGATCCATAACTGATCCTTGACCACTGCAGCCTCTGCCGGAGCCAACTCTGTTCCGTCCGGATAAATGATGGACAGTGCATTCACCGCATCGCCCTTCACATGCAAGCCGTCTGCATGCCGGAAGTTAATTTCTATTCCTCCCGGAACTCTGGCGGCGCTTAGAAATTCAGGCGGATCACACATAAGCTCCTCACCATAAATATGTCCTCTTGCCAGTAAGGCTAGACGTGTGCCGATCGGTTTCTTGACTTTTGGATGAATATCCCACTCCATCCCCACATCGGAGGAGCTAATCATCCAGGTATCAGGGATTGTTTTAGCTACAAGCTCCTGCTGCTCGCGCACCTCCGGAAGGTTCTTCATCCACTCTCCAAAGGGGGCAAGCTGTACGAACAGAAATGGAAGCCTGTCACTCCAAAGATCCCGCCAGCATTCAATCAGCTTACTGAACACGGTGCCGTACAGCCCGGATTTTTCCTCATCGCTTTCCCCTTGATACCAGATGACTCCGCGAACCGTATAAGGCGCAAGCTTTTTCAGCATGGTTTCATACAGCCCTCCGGGTCTATTCTCCCAATAAGGTCCGGGCTGAGGCAAATTCAATCCCGGCTGCTCGCCAGTCAACATGTTCTGAATGAATTCCAGCTGTTCCTCCCGTGAGAATCCCGGGAACATCATCCTGTTGGCCGTTTCATCGCGAAATGGATCGGAACGGTCAGTTACAGGATTAGAGATGAATTCAGTCTTATACGCTTCCACATCTAGGTCTTTAATGGCTGCTTCATAGGCTTCAAGCCACGCTTTGCCTTCGTTATCCTCCAGATAAGCCGGATCCATCCATGCACAGGCAGGCGTCCCTCCCCAACTGCAGCCCACAATGCCGATAGGGATATCAAGCTCTTGGTGCAGATTGTCCGCAAAATAATACCCTACGGCAGAAAAGTAAGGCAAATCCTCCTTGGTACACCCTCTCCAAAAGCCAAATCTGGAGTAATCATGCATTTCAAGCTGACCTTCAAACGATACCTTCGGAGCATCAAAGAAACGGATATCCGGATTCATTTCTCCCTCAAAAACACTTTCCCGCTCCGCATCAAACCGGAGATAATATTCCATGTTGGATTGTCCGCCAGCCAGCCAAACTTCGCCGATGCCAATATTGCTGTATGATAAAGTCTCCGAGCCATCGGTTATGATCAGCTCTGCATCCCGCTCGGCTTCAAAGGGGGGCAAGCTTAGCATCCAACTGCCATCACTCTCGATTACTCCGTGTACAACTTCTGTTTTTTTCCCTTTCAGGATACAGGAAATGGGGCGGCCGGGTGAACCGGTCCCCCATACATTAATTTTCTTCTGCCGCTGTAACACCATATTGTTGCCAAATACCATGGCTGCTTTCAACACGATCCCCATCTCCCCTCTCCGATATGATTCAGAGATTTCCATAACGCTCTATTCAAATAATTTCATGAGCTCGATAGCATATACTTCATGTCCGGCAATACTGGGATGATTTATTTTGTTGGCCAGCATTTGAGTGACATCATGCCCCATTGCGAGAAACTCTGTCCATACGGCATAGGTATCGCACAAGCAGGTTCCTTCCTCCGCCGCTACTCTACGAACAATTTCAACTCGTTCAGGCAATGTTGAGCCATCAGGATTAAATGGACTAGGTCCTTCCGCATTAGGTGTCATCAGAATAATATCGGCATCCGTTTCTGCTTGTATTCGCTTAACAATACGTTGCAATGTTTCCTCAAAGACAGTTAACGACAAGTCCGCAGACCAATTCAGGCTCCCATTGATCAACACAAGATCAGGCTGACAGTTAATAACATCGCGGGTGAGCCGGCGCTCCATTCCCAGAAGATCATCCCCGGCAATCCCTGCATTAAGAACCGAAACCGAGGTCTCCTCATACTTGTCAATAAGCTTCAGACGAAACCGCTCGTGGTATACCTCTCTGGCATCTGTAACTTCCAGGGGACCGGAAAGGTGAGGAGGAGCTGTTGAATCCTCTGTCGCTCCCTCTCCCGCGCCTTTGAACAGCTCTGCCGGATCAATCGTCCACTCGAAATGTCCTGCTGTTACACTGTCCCCCAGCGCAACAATGACCGGATTTCTTCTTTCTAATCCTTTCTCATCAAGTCCATTGGGGCTGAACTTCCCTAAAGTCCCTTTATTCTTCAGCATTTTACGCATGAATCGCTCTGGTCTTAACGAATGTGCGGGTGCTTTATTCATAGCCAATGTAATAAATTTATTTTTTATAGCTTCGTCCATCTCAAATTGAGTTCTCATTAGTTTGCCTCCTACTCCATATCCATACACACTTGAATCAGTGAGTGTAGAACATCATTATTCTCCATTTCTTGCTCTAAGTTCACTGACAATTTGCGGAAGTTTCTTTTCCAGTCTCCAAAACAGCATGCATACAAAGGACAGACCCGCTAAAATAATCGGAAGATAAATACTGATGGAAAGTATGCCCTGCATGGCCGAAGCGGATTGTTGCGCGGCTGCTCCGTCATAACCGGTTGCCCCCAAAATCCAACCTATACTGGAAACACTTAGTGAACTCGCCAACATGGTAGCTATTCCCACCAAGCTCATCATTAAACCAGGCGAGCGAATGCCGCTTTTCCATTCTCCATAATCTATCGTGCTGTTCACCAGAACGGTAATAAGAGCCGCTAGCGGAATAGAGCCTACTCCGGAAAGCGTGAAGCCCGCGATCGCAAGAGGTATGTTGCTTGGGCTCATTAAACGAATGACACAGCCAACAATCACAAGCAGAGTACCGATGACAACGACCCACCGGGTCCCCAATCTTTTCACGAGGGTGGGAAGAAGAGGAAAAATAATCAACCCCGGGATGGCTCCTATCATGGAAAGGATGCTCTGCATATTAATATTCCCAAGGACATATTGGGCATAGTAGACGGTAGCTGCATTATTCAATGAAAGCATAAACGTTGATGCGAACAGAACCAGGGCAGCTACGAGGAAGTAATTATTTTTCAGAATGGACAATAGGGCATCCTTAAACGGGACTTTCTGTTCAACTCCGGCTTCATCCATTTTTTTAACGCTCTTGACATTCTCGCGAGAAGTTCGGAATTGGTTGATTATGAGCAATGACGCTATGATAATTATGGTAGCGGTTACTAAAAAGTACGCCCTCTGATCCCCGCCTACCAGTCCTACTAACGGCACATATCCCATGCTTACGACCATAGCTCCGACCATATTGCCCATTGCACGTCCCGAGCCCATTTTAGTTACTTCGACCGGGTTTCGGGTAGCCATGGGAATTAAAGAACCCGAAGCTGAACCAAACATAGAAGTACCGATATTGAAAAAGATAATACATGCACCAGCCCATACCATTTTGGTCGAGGTAGCTAAACCCTCGGGAATGGAAAACAACAGAAGGAGAGCCCCCGCCATTGGCACCAGAGATATCAATAGCCATGGTCTTACTTTGCCATATTTTGAATTTAATTTATCAATCAGGATCCCTGTAATAAAGCTGGCTACAGAGCCGAAAATGGATCCCACCAATACCAGTGTTCCCAAGATAATTCCATCTAAATGAACAATCGTCGTTAAATAATACATCGTAAAAGAAGCAAAAATAAGAGCAATTAATGTATTTCCAGCCATCCCAAGAGAATCACCAAACATCTGCCCTTTACGAAGCTGCAATGGAATTTGATCTGAAGTTTCAGTTGAATGTACATCTTTTATCTCGTTTTCAGCAATCATTGTAAATTTCCCCTTACCTTATTTTTTTGTGCAATCGCTTTCAAAGCAGTTAAAAAATTTCTCCATTATATTAATGGTCTTCTTGAAGTTAACGACAACATCGCCAGAACCACTGTCTAAAGGATCTTGGGCATCCCTAGACTTCGTTACCGGATGTTTTAATTGTAATAACTTATAAACTTAAAATACATGAACATCGTTAACGCTTTCATTTGTATAATATGAAACATAGCCTTAGAGTCGTATCCGCTTTCTTCTCCGTCATGGTTCTCCTCTTGGCTGAAGTCTCACTTAACCATTTGTTAGTCGTAAATCTACGAATCATCCTTTGTCACATCTTAAATGTGAAAAAATTGGGTTATCAGGAGGTTATTGAGAAATAAATGCATCAACCGAACCAGCTATTTGTATAATACGAAACAAACAGGTAAAGTTACTTTATAGACCAACACTTTTACGTAAAACATCAAATCACCTTTGATCAAACTTGTGGTATATGAAGTGTACAGGGGGATTTTTATGAATATCGAAGAAATGAACAACATCTTGCATACCTTAACCAATCTGGAGGAATTCTACAAAGAATATACGGATGGTAACTTATCATTGGATGAATATTCAACCTATCGAAATTATATGGATATCAATTATATTAAAAAAAATAACCTGGTGGGTGTGTATTGGCCGCAACTTTATGGAGCAGACCCCCACTCTATTTCCAGTTACAAGGAATTAGATGAAAATTTGTTGATTCTGGCGGATCTCAACCTTGCTCTCAGCAAGCACATTAATTTCTCGCTGAATCTTATGCATTCAAATAAATACTTTCAATGTATTTATATCTATGAAGGATCCGGAGTGCTGAATTTGGAAAATAAGAAACTCAGTCTTATAGAAGGAGATTTTCTTATTATGCCTCCGGACGTCAACCACTCCGTCGCGATGGACCATGGAAGCATCTGTATTTACATCATGATCCGACGAAAATACATCAGTTCTAAGTTTCTGGAATTATTTAATGACAACTTCCATTTAGCGAGTTTTTTTAATAACGTGCTCTCAAATCAAACTGACAATCACTATATTCTTTTTCATACAGGTGTGAATCTTGATATCCAACGTACATTTTTACTTTTATATATTGAATATTTATGGGGAGATGAAATTCGGAACAACGTCATGGAATGTTATTTGCAGTTGTTGTTCAGCTTTTTACTGAGGTACAATGTGGCGAATATAGAATCATCAGTCTCATTTTCCAGTACGGAACTACACTATAATAAAATATTGAATTATATAACAAATAATTTTAGATCGGCCACACTCACCTCTACAGCCGATCATGTGCATTTAAGCAAGCAGTACATCTGTCGCATCATCAATCAGATGACAGGAAGCAATTTCTCAACGCTCCTTATGGAGATCAAGCTTAGCAAGGTAAAAGTATATTTAATTGAATCCAACTTAAAATTAGAGCATATCGCGGAGCATACAGGCTTCTCGGATGCTTCCCATATGAGCAGGGTGTTTAAGGAAAAAATAGGGGTATCTCCTTCTAAGTACAGGCTGCAAAATCAAGAGTCCAAATAAGCATTTTCTGTTAAGGTGGCAATCGTTAGTGGATCCGTTTAGCTGATGAGGTCATTCTTGAAAAGGATCATACGCCGCGAAAAATTATAACGCTCAAGAATGAACGTTGTACAATGCATTTTTCCCGGCGTATAATCGGCGATTATGAAAGCACACACATAATTAATCCGTGATATTGAACCATGGTCCGGAAGCCTGAACTAATGTCCAAAGCTTCTCCGGAAGTTCAAGATCACTTACTTTGGACCGATTTAGTGATGTTTTAATTCCAGCTTCTTCTCCATCCTTAACCAGTTCCACCCAATTTGGATTCATGATTAATGCATGGCCAATCGCTGCCAGAGATATCCCTTTATCCAGAGCTGCTTTAACATCGTCCGGGGTCACCATGGAGCCAGCTGCAATGACCGGGACCCGGTCATTGACATGATCAACAATTAATTCCAGATATGTTTTTTCACTCTGGTTATCGACCGGCTTTGAGGAAAGAGCACTAGCCAACGAAGCGTGGACATAATCAATGTCTGCTTCAATAAGACGATCGATTAGCTCGCAGGTGTCCTTCATTCTCAATCCGCCTTCTATATGTTCCTCAGGAGAAAATCTGTATCCTAATATGAATGGTTTTTGGGCATGCTTTTTAATTACATTTTGAATTTCCTGAACGACCGCAAGCGAGAAGCTCAAACGATTTTCCAGAGAACCGCCCCACTCATCCTCACGCCGATTGAAAAAAGGAGAAACGAAGTTCTGAAGTAAAAATCCATGTGCGCCATGAATTTCAACACCATCAAAGCCAGCTTCAATAGCTCGTCTTGTTGTTTCTCCAAACGCCTGAATCACCTCTAAAATTTCCTTATGTGTAAGTGCTCTTGACAAAATGGATGGAGCAAATGCAGAAGCTTCAGTTTCTACAGCGCTGGAGCTAACCACCTCACCCTCCGGAGTTAAAGCAGGCAGCGCTTTATTGCCCGCATGGAAAATCTGAAGCAATGCAGGCGACCCGCCGCTTTTTGCAGCTTCAGCTAATTTGCGTAAACTCGGAATAAATTTATCGTCATACGCTGCGAATTCATTCGTAAAACCTATGCCATTGGGCTGGACATGAGTACACCCCGTAATAACAAGCCCTACTCCGGCAGCTCTTTTTTTGTAATATTTCACTTCTTCATCCGATACCGTGTAATCATCATTACTGGACCAAGTTGTCATTGGAGCCATAATCATTCTATTTTTGAGTGTCACTCCATTTTTTAGCGTGAAGGGTTCAAATAAACGGTTATATTTCGTATTCACTGTTCAACCTCATTTCAAGTGTATTCGGTCATTTTGAGATCAATTTCTTCCAGCAGGAAAAAGCTCCAGCCCGGAATATTTTGCAGCAAATTCAGCAGCAAAGTTATAGATTTTTGTTAGTTCTCCAGTCCGTCAAAAATGCGCTCATCGTAATAATTGTTTTCGTTCTTGTCATGTAGCGGATCCCACACTTGAGCAAAAAACGGGTTGCGCTTTGCTTCCTCATCGTAGTTCCATGGAGATGGCAGGCAATGAGGGCACCAGTGCCCGCCAAGCAATACGAGGGTTGGACTCGCCTCGAATTCGTGTCCGAACGCACAGCGCCAACTCAGCTTTGTGAAGAGGTCTCCTTTTTTCATGGATGACGATTTGCATTCGCCTCCTCTGAATTTTGCCGCCTCAATCATATCTGAAAGATCCAGCTCCTCCTTGGGCTTGTTCTCGTCATATCCGTGATTCAGGCGTCTGGGAGTGAGGGAAGGCTTCGGATAGCTATAATTTTCCCATGAAGGAATCTTCGCCCATTCCTCTTTGGAGCCGAAGAAAGACGTAATGCGATCCTGCACATTATGATTGATCCAGTAGAGGGTGCCCATTTCTTTTTTGGCCACAGGCTCCATGACAAGCTTTTTCAAGACAAACGAAGGGACAAATTTGGCCAGTTTCAACTTAAATGGCGCATTCTTTTTCAAATCCTCCAAAAACTCATCCATCGATCCACTTCTAAAGTGTAGATAATTCTCCAACACGTCCGAGTCCTCGTACCATTGTCCATGGAAATTCCGAGTCGCAAACCAGTTGAGATCGACAGCCTTTCTAAAGTCTTTAATCCCCAGGACACCAAAGCTTTTTTGCATAAAATCGTAATTGACCGTTCTAAACTTCTCCCCACCGCCGATATTGTAAAATCTTCTCCAGAACTCTTCGGGGACGTCCTCCTCACAAACGTTCGCCAGCATCCGGCCAGAATCACTGGCCGTAACCCACTCAAAGACACCATTTACCGGCTCGTGAAACATAATCGGATCCATTCCATGTAAAAGACCGCCGAATAATACCCCGGTTTGCCGTAAGGATACCCAGTATTTCAAGCCCGACTCGACGATCATCCGTTCGGCAATCGTTTTGGTGATCGCATAATTGTCATAAATGCTGATTTTGATCGGGTCGCCCGTTCTTCCCCAGTGGATAGGCGGATTGCGGTCTCCCGTCATGGCGATAGTTCCTATATAAACCAGTTTGATGTGATCCGGTTCCGGTTGCGCCTTAATGGCCTTCAAAATGTTCTCAACAGCCCCTATATTTACCTTTGTTGTTAACTTAGGCTTGTAATCTGCCGCAGGAGATACCATACCGCCCACGTGAAGAACGTAATCTGCACCCGTCACGCATTTTAAAACGTCATTGTAATGGGTCAAATCCCCCCAAATAATCCTAAGTCCCGGCTCTTTTTCGTATTTCGCCATGATTTCCTTGTCTTTGGCGGTTGGCAGGACCAGCGTAACAATGTTGAACCTATCCCGCCTTTCAAGCAGTTGCTTTAACCCTTCCTGCCCCATGTTTCCGGATGCCCCTGTCAAAAAAATCGTTTTTTTCTTCCCCATTAATAATGACACCTCTCTCTTCCCGTCTTTTATAGCTCCATAGTCGCAAAACGTAAATTCGCTGACGTTATTTGCTTTCTTTGATATGATAAATATCAACTTGATAGTTATACTATCACTCATGCGAAATACTTGCAAATTTCACTCATTGTTCTCAAATTGACAGGCTCCATGAACTTTGATAGGATTGCCTAATCTTAATATTGGGGCTTTAAATTCCGACTCAAGAGAAAGGAGCTCGCCATGCAACCGAAACTCAGATTGGAACAGGAACGGATCACCACAAGGGAATTACGCAGGCGGAGTATTATCCAGGCCGCCCAAAAAGTATTCTGGGAAAAGGGCTTTGAAAATTCTACCATGCAGGACATCGCCCATGAATGCAGCCTTGGTATCGCTACAGTATTCCGCTACTTCTCCAAAAAAGAAAAGTTGATCGTAGCCGTCGCGTCGGAGATCGTCTGTGCCCAAAAAGAGGTTTTCGCCGACATCGTGTACAGTGAAGGAAGCTGTTACGAGAAGCTTGGCAGGCTGTTTGACGCATTGAACTTCTATGAAGACGATCTCCATCAAAGGCATTCCAAATTGATTGAAGCCTTTGAAGGTTATATTGCGATGGTCGGCTCACCCGTGGAAGATATTGAGCATTTTCAAACCGTTTACGCGCAAATGCAGGAGCTGCTTTCTGAACTTGGCAAGCTGGGAGTGCGTGATGGAACGATCCGCTCGGATATCGACATCGTCGATACTTTACTTACTATGATGAATACATTTGGTCATTTTTCTCAAAAAATGGCTATGATTCACGATACCACTGAGCTACAAACATTTGTGGACGACTCCAAACAATTCATAATTCTAAAAAATGTGTTTATGGAGTACTTGAAACCGAAACACAAACCATAAAGTAGAAAGTACGAAAAAAACGAGCAGAGGGTTGGTTTGCCCTCTGTTCGTTTTTTACTATACACTGTGCACTATGAGATGGGCTGAGCGCTAAGACCTTGGCTGCACGGGGCGCAATCGCTTGTTCTTGGATTGATTATTTCGCGTAGTAACCGCCGTCAATAGGCAACTCGATGCCCGTAATGTAGGAAGACTCATCCGATGCTAAGAACAGAACGCCATTAGCAATATCCTGCGCTTTGCCCAGCCGCGGAATCGGCGTTTGGGACAGGAACCATTGCCGCATGCTCTCGTCCTTGAACAAATCGACCGTCATCGGAGTCTCGATGAAGCCAGGGTGGATGGAATTCGCCCGAATATTATGCTTGCCGTAGTCCACAGCCGTCGCCTTGGTCAGCAAGCGGACGGCGCCTTTGCTTGCGGTATAGGGGCCCGTTCCGCTGCCGCCGGTTAACCCAGCAATCGATGAGATGTTTATAATCGAACCGCCCCCTGACTCGATCATATAAGGAATAACATGCTTCTGACCGAGGAAAACACTCGTCACATTGATCTTCATAATCTTCTCCCAGTTTTCGACGGTCTGATCCAGAAACGGCGTCGAGTCGGACACCCCCGCATTGTTGACCAGGATATCGATTTTACCGAATTTCGCAACCGTTTCGCTTACGACGCGAATCCAATCCTCTTCGGAAACCACGTTTTGCTTGAAGCCGATCACTTCGCCGCCATATTCCTTGATCTCGCGCACAACCTCTTGAAGTTTGTCTTCCTGCATGTCCGTAATGGCCAGTTTTGCGCCCTCTTTGGCGAACAGCAGTGCATCCGCTCTCCCCATGCCTCCCGCGGCTCCGGTAATGATCGCGACTTTGTCAGCAAGTCTCATAAGAACACCTCAATTATTAAAATTTTTTAATTCAATAATTTGACTATCACATTTTTAGAATAACTGAAAAAACCGTGTTTAGCAAACGGTTTCATGACTTTGAAGCCGCTGCTCAACTCGGTTTATTTTGGGGAACGCTTATGTTGTGGAAGGAAATGATCTCTATGTAACGAGGGATTAAATAAGGACTATAACGTTTTAAGTCAATACCTTGCTGATTGTTTTCTGTGATAATTATCTCTGGATGATTCCTGCACCTCCTCCAGGTCATGCACTAAACTTCGAAGCAATTCCAGAGTATTCCAGCTAATATGGTGCTCAAGTTGTTCAACTTCATCCGCGATTTGTTGTTCAGGTACACCAATTTGTCGTAAAAACCGCTCTAGCAACAGATGCCTGTCGAGCAGTTGTTTGCCAACTTTCCTTCCCTTCCCGGTTAAAGATATCCGGCCATATTTCTCGTATTCGATATAGCCGGATTCCCCCAGCTTTTGCGCCATCTTGGAAGCTGATGAAGGTTGGACAGACAACGCAACGGCCACATCAGATACTCGGGTATAGCCTTTTTCGAGTGATAGCAGATAGATTCGCTCTAAATGATCTTCCATGCCCGGCGTTGTCATCTCGTTCCCTCCTGATTATAGTGATTTCAAATTGGGTCTCATCCACCTTGCCACAATGCCATGCTTAGGCGAAGCTATGAAGCTGATCATGAATACAAGACCCGTGGAAAAAGCCATAGATCCGGAGATAGAGGTATCCAACCAAACGGCAATAAAATATCCGGAAATAGCTGCGACAATGCCAAAAATACCACTCAAAACCATCATAACGGCAAGCCGGTCAGTCCATAGATAAGCCGCTGCCGCTGGCGTAATCAGCATAGCCACAACCATAATCGCACCAACTGCATCAAAAGCCGCGACCGTTGTTACTGAAACAAGTCCCATAAACACATAGTGCATGAGTACAACTGGAATACCAATACTCGCAGCGAGTGCAGGATCAAACGAAGTGATTTTCCATTCCTTGTAAAACCCAATAATTGCGATCAGGACAATAATAAGTACAATTGATAAAATGAAGACCGCTTCTGGAATTTCGCCGATCCAAGGCAAGCTCATTTTTTCCCAAGGGATAAATGTAATTTCTCCCATCAAGGTGTGCTTGACATCCAGGTGTGCATTTCCTACTTTGGTTGCAATTAATACAACCCCTATGGCAAATAAAGAAGTAAATACCACACCAATGGAAGCTTCCTGCTGTACGCCAAGCGAATGAAACCACTGAACTAAAATCGCTGTCAATAACCCGGCAGCAATAGCGCCAATCAACATGTGAATACCGCTCAATTCGCGCGTAATCAAGAACGCAATCACAATACCAAGTAATACAGTATGGCTAATCGCATCCGCCATCATTGCCATTCTGCGCAGAATAAGCAGAGAACCGATCAGTCCACATGAGACTCCAACCAGCGAGGCGGTAAGTATAATCCAACCGGCATAGCTCATGCTTAGTTCCCCCTTTCCAACGCACCGCTCCCATGAACGGGGAGCTCTTTAAGCAGCTTTCGTTGCCGGTATTGCTGAATTCCGATGACAAGCAAACCTTTACGAATACCGAGTGCTAATGAAACAACGAATAGGGAAGCTGCAGCAATCACAATAAATGGACCGGTTGGCCATCCCTTTCCGTAGGCGCTCAGCAAGGTGCCGATGACACCCGAGCTGCCTCCAAACACAGCGGACAGCACCATCATCCACTTGAAGGAGTTCGTCCAGTACCTTGCGCTAACAGCGGGTGTAATCAGAAGCGCCGCCATGAGAATAACCCCTACGGCTTGAATGCCTATGACAATCACCAGTACCAGGCAAAACATATACAGGCTGTTCATCCACCGACTCGACAACCCCAATCCCTTACCAAATGCCGAATCAAACAAAAACAGCTTCCATTCCTTAAAGGCAATAACAGAAATAAACAAAACAAGTAAAGCCAATCCCGACATAAGCCATACGTCTTTGCCCACCATTGAAGCTGCTTGGCCATAGATAAAGCTATCCAATCCGCTCTGACTAGCTCCGGCCATACGATTGACAAAGGTAAGCAGCATGATGCCAAGGCCGAAGAAGACGGACAAAATGATGCCCATCGCCGCATCTTCCTTGACGCGACTTGAGGAACGTATCCAATGGATGAGCAGAGCCCCAAATAATGCACTAACTGCGGCACCAGCAATCATCAAGGGTAGATTTTTTTCGCCAAGAATGACAAACCCGATAATAACGCCTGGCAACGCAGCATGAGATAATGCATCACTCATTAGACTTTGCCGCTTCCAGTAGGCGAAGC
The DNA here is from genome assembly GCF_000374825.1 of Paenibacillus sanguinis 2301083 = DSM 16941. GTDB lineage: Bacteria > Bacillota > Bacilli > Paenibacillales > Paenibacillaceae > Fontibacillus > Fontibacillus sanguinis. Next base: position 47,751 of record NZ_KB895381.1, on the reverse strand, counting down.
AACCGATAATACCGGCGGCCGTTCCCAAAATCAAGGTGCTAAGCAACACCCATTGAGCGTTTTGCGACAATCCCAGCATCATACCGACTTCGCTCCCCTCCAGCGCAGCGTTCCCCCGTAAGTTCGATGAATGTTGTTTTCTGTAAAGGTCTCTGCCGTCGGGCCATGTGCAATCACAGTTCGGTTTAAAAGCAGTACATGGTCAAAATAATCCTCAACCGTCTGTAAATCATGATGGACAACCAGCACCGTTCTTCCCTGGCTTTTCAGCAAATTGAGCGTCTTCATAATAGCGCGTTCCGTTGCCGCATCCACACCCGCAAGCGGCTCATCGAGAAAGTACAACTCCGCGTCCATAACGAGTGCGCGGGCCAAAAAGACTCGCTGCTGTTGACCACCTGAGAGCTGGCTGATTTGGCGCGAAGCATAATCTGCCATCCCCATCTCCGCCAAGGCTTCCATCGCTTTTTCACGGTGCAAGCGTTTTGGCAGTTTTAGCCAGCCTATTTTCCCATACAGCCCCATTAACACAACATCAAGTGCATTAGTAGGAAAATCCCAATCCACGGAGCCGCGTTGCGGAACATAGCCAATTCGTGATTTCACTTTCTGATAGGAAGACCCAAAGAACGCAACCTTCCCAGCTAAACGTGGATGCAACTCAAGTATGACTTTAAGTAAGGTTGATTTCCCTGCACCATTAGGCCCCACAATACTTGTCATCGTTCCTGGCTGGACATCAAACACCACATTGTCCAGTACCTTGTTCTTACGGTAAGAAGCAGATAGTCCTTCAACACTTAGAACTGGAAGCACGCCGCTCACTCTCCTTTTGCACTTAAAGCCTGATGAATGGTATTCACATTATGAGCGTACATGCCTAGGTATGTACCTTCCGGTGTACTCTCGTCTCCCATCGCATCAGAGTACAATTCACCGCCAACCTGTACATCCAGTCCTTGCTTCTTGGCTCCTTCAATTACCGCATTGATAGAAGCCGGATTAATGCTGCTTTCCACGAACACGGCAGGCACCTGATATTTCACCAAGAGTTCTACTGTGTCGTCAATATCGGATAAGCCAACCTCATCCTCCGTACTTAATCCTTGCAGGCCAACCACTTCGATATCATGCATGCGGCCAAAATAGCCAAACGCGTCATGCGCTGTGATCAACACGCGCTTTTCTTTCGGAATTTGCGACAATTTGGATTTAGCATCCGCCTTAAGCTCATCCAGCTTTTTAAAATACTCTTGCTTGTTGGCTTCAAAGTAATCGGCATCTGCAGGCGCAGCTTTTTTCAATTCATCAGTTGCCGCAGTCAGCGATTGTTTCCACAGGTCAATATCAAACCAGACGTGCGGATCAATTGCCCCACCCTCATCCTTCAGCAGTTGCTCTGCCGGAATCGACTCGCTAATGGCAAGCACCGGTCGTGTTTTTCCAATTTCCTCGAATACTTTAAGCATATTGGCTTCCAGATGAAGTCCGCTGTAGAAAATCACATCCCCTTTCTCCAGCTTACCGATATCACCTTGCGTCGCATTGTACAAGTGCGGGTCAACCCCGGGTCCCATCAAGCTTTGTACAGTCACTCGGTCTCCTCCGATAACAGAGATAGGTTCTGCGATCTGTGCAATAGTTGTCACAACGTTTAGCTTCTCCCCGCTTGCTGTCTCATCCAACTTTTCCTTAGTGCTACACCCCGCCATCCAAATAGCAAAAGCTAATAAACAAACCCCCAAGATAATCCCTTTAGACTTTAATCGTACATGCTCCACTGTCGTTCTCCTCCCAAACAATTTTATTTTGTACCAATAGTTTTTACCTAAGGCAAAACTTTTAGTTAGGTATAACTTAATTTTATTCTTTTATCTTGTCAACACTTTTTATTAACTCGCCATTGAAAATTATTGGATTTCTAGATAGAATAACAATATCTTTTATTTTTCCTATGGGAAAAATTTTTTCTTTTAAACCATTTTGCAACCAATCCGGCAAAGAAAATCAAAGTCTGCCTTTGAGCCATATGGAGATTTTATTGATCCTCAAACGGAACACAAAAATGCCTGCGGATAAAAATGTTGGATTAAGTAAACATTAATCCTACTACTTTCCCAGGGGTGTTATGATGTACTTGATTAGTTTTGCACTCATGTTTGTTGGTCTCACTTGTATCAATATTATTTTTTCTTATCAGAGCAAACATATTGACCCGCATTTCTGGTCAACTTTCAAATTCCAGCTCATGATGCTTCCACTCTTTCTCGCTGCCAATTTAAGTGTTGGATACGGTATTAAGTTCGGGATGAAGGCCGTGGATCAATTAGGCTATGTACTTATCATTGCAAAATGTATCGAAGTACTGATTTCAATTTGGATGGGTTATTGGTTCATGAAGGAGACCCCTTCCTGGAAAACATGGGTTGGCCTCATTGTCATCATAACTGGGGTTATATTAGTTAAACAGAAATAGATGATTTTTTATACTTAAAAGCACAAATAAAATCCCCCTAAAATGAATGGGAAAAGTTGATTTCATGAATTCATTTTGGGAGGATATTTAGTTGCCCGCATAGGGTTAAGGATTTATATATGTGCAATGGCTTTGGTGAAAAGAAATTTAGAATACCTGTACAACCTCTTTAATATCTTCAATCTCTTCAAGAATTGCGCGTTCAATAGCAGCCTTCAAAGTAATCGTCGCACTGGGACAACCGTTGCAAGCCCCCAAAAATCTTAATTTCGCGATACCGTTCTCAACCTCGACCAATTCGGCATCACCACCATCACGCAATAAGAAAGGACGTAGTTTGAAAAGCACTTCCGATACTTCTTCAAATAAAACCTCATTATTCTCCATAATACTAAACTCCTCTCCGTGTTTTACCTAACATTTAATTCATCCCTGTTTCATTCCGAACGGTCTGATTGCTCCTTGGCTTTTTGTATAAGTGAGGCTTCTTGAGCCGAAAGTTCCATTAAAATCGAATAAATAGGATCCGTAGGTATCACCACACCACAACTTGCCCCGAGTCCTAACATCATATTAAGGTAGAACTGAACCTTCTTTTTCTCTCGCGTAATTTGCTCTAATTCTGAGATATCCGAGTTTTTTTTCTTCATTAAAACATACCCCATGCCTCTTAAAAGTAAAAAGCTTGATCATTAATTGATGAATTAACCGATGCTTCCTTCCATTTCAAATTGAATCAGACGATTCATTTCAACAGCATATTCCATGGGCAATTCTTTGGTAAACGGCTCAATAAAGCCCATGACAATCATTTGCGTAGCGTCCTGTTCCGTAAGTCCACGGCTCATCAAGTAAAATAATTGCTCCTCTGATACCTTAGATACGGTAGCCTCGTGCTCCAAAGTAATCTGATCGTTCTTAATTTCATTGTACGGAATCGTATCTGAGGTTGACAGATTGTCCAAAATCAACGTATCACACTTAATATTGGACTTCGACCCTGCGGAATCACGGCTGAAGCTGGACAATCCACGATAGTTTACTTTGCCCCCCTGCTTGCTGATGGATTTGGAAATAATCGTAGATGTGGTCTCGGGAGCAAGGTGAATCACCTTCGCGCCAGCATCCTGATGCTGATCTTTACCGGCTACGGCAATTGAAAGGACGGACCCCTTGGCTCCCCTTCCTTTCAATATTACGGCCGGATACTTCATCGTTATCTTGGAGCCGATGTTGCCGTCCACCCATTCCATGGTGGCATTTTCCTCTGCCACAGCCCTTTGGGTTACCAGGTTGTAGATATTGGGAGCCCAATTCTGAATCGTCGTGTAACGAACACGGGAATCTTTCCGGCAAATAATTTCAATCACTCCGCTGTGCAAAGAACTCGTGCTATAAATAGGCGCTGTGCAGCCTTCAACATAATGGATAAAGCTGCCCTCTTCGGCAATAATTAATGTCCGCTCGAATTGGCCCATATTTTCAGAATTAATCCGAAAATATCCTTGGATAGGAACCTCACACTGAACACCCTTCGGGACGTATACAAAGCTGCCGCCTGACCAAACCGCACTGTTAAGCGCCGCAAATTTATTGTCAGCGGGCGGGATGATCGTTCCAAAGTATTGCTTGAACACTTCAGGATATTGCTTTAGAGCAGTATCCGTATCCAGGAAAATAACGCCCTGAGCCTCCAGCTCCTCCCGCATACTGTGATAGACGACTTCCGACTCGTATTGAGCGGATACGCCTGCCAGAAACTTTTGCTCCGCTTCAGGAATCCCCAGCTTGTCAAAGGTTGCTTTAATCTCGGAGGGAACCTCCTCCCAGGTCTTTCCCTGTTTTTCAGAAGGGCGAACGTAATACTGGATATTATCAAGATCTAGTCCGGACAAATCCGCTCCCCACTTAGGCATCGGCATTTTGTAAAATTGCTTCAAGGCTTTCAGCCGAAAATCGAGCATCCACTCCGGCTCCTCCTTGATGCGGGAAATTTCCCGGACAATCTCTTCAGTCAGACCTTTTCCAGATTGAAAAACAGATTGGTGCTCATCGCGAAACCCATATTTATATTCACCCATATCCGGCGCTTTTTTGGCCATTGTTATCGCTCCTTTTAACCTTCATAAGACTCGCTTGGATCGGCTCTGGTTCCCTATGATCTATGATCTGCCAAGCTTTTTCTCCACTACATCCTGCAGGCGGCTGCGCACTCCCTCCAACGGGATCTCCGAGATGACAGGAGCAAGGAATCCGAAAATAACCAGATATTCGGCTTCACTTCGCGTGATCCCGCGCGACATTAGATAATAGACTTGTTCCGCATTGACTTGCCCTACGGAGGCAGCATGACCGGCGGTTACATCATCCTCATCGATCAACAGGATCGGATTGGCATCACCGCGCGCATTTGGACTTAACATCAGTACACGTTCTGTTTGCTGACCATCACAATGAGTGGCGCCTTTTTCAATTTTTGTAATTCCGTTAATAATCGCCGTAGCTTCTTCACGCATAACTGCACGCGTAATCATTTGGCTGACCGAGCTTCTGCCAAAATGCTGGGCTTGCGTAGTACAGCTCAATTTCTGAGCTCCGGACCCTATCGCAATCACCTTGGCGTCAGAGATGGATCCGTTGCCCTGGAGTAATGTCTTGGTATCACTGGCGGTATAGCCATTATTCATCTCGCCGACAATCCATTCTACCCCTCCATCCGCAAGCACAATCGCCCGCCGCTGGGTGAAGTCGGTTGTTGCGGCAGCAAGCTGATGAACAGAAGCGACCTGCACCCTGGAGCCTGCCCCGGCAAACACCTCTACCACACCATCATGCAAAACCTTGATATCATCTCTACTCGATATACAATGATCCACATAGCTGACCTTGCTGTTGTTGCCAGTCACAATCAAGATATGAGGAGCAAAAAGCGCCCCGCTCGTATCGCTATAAAAGATCGCTTGAATGGGAACCTCAACCTCGATACCGTCTGGAACATATAGAAAAATCCCGCCACTCCATAAGGCACTGTGCACAGCAGACAATTTGTGTTCTTCCGGCTTTACGGACTGAAAGAGATACCGCTGAACCAAATTCCCGTGTTCTCTCGCCGCAGTATGCAGATCAGTTAAAATCACTCCCTGTGCGGCTAAATCAGCACACAATTCCGTGTACACTACATCCGAATTGAACTGAACGATCAATCCGCCTTGCACTGGTGAAGCAACCAGGCCTTGAACAACCTCCGGCGCCTCATCCATACCGGACCAGGCATGTTCAGCCTTGTAAGCTCCACTTTCGTAGATATCCCATTTTTCAAGTTTGATTTTCTCCACCTTCGGCAGCTCCAGCGTCCCTGCCAGCCCAAGTGCATGAACCCGGCGTTCAAGCAACCAATGAGGTTCGTCCTTTGCACTTGACCAAGCGCGCAGCGTGTTCACATCCATTAAACTTATTGCTTGTGTCCCCACTTGCTTTTTCCCCCTCAGCTTTTAAACTTCCTCAACTACTGCCTCATCCGTAATCCCAAGCTCCTCCTTCACCCAATCGTACCCTTCAGCCTCTAGGCGGTGGGCAAGCTCCGGGCCTCCAGATTTGACAATCCGGCCTTGCATCATGACATGCACAAAATCCGGGGTAATATAATTTAACAGACGTTGATAATGAGTAATGATTAAAAAGCCTCGATCCTGGCTGCGCATCTCATTTACACCATTGGCCACAATACGCAGGGCATCAATATCAAGCCCGGAATCTACTTCATCCAGAATCACAAATTTGGGTTCAAGCAGCATCATTTGCAAAATCTCATTCCGTTTTTTTTCACCACCGGAAAAGCCCTCATTTAAATAACGATGCGCGAATTCAGGATTCATCTCCAGCCCCTTCATCTTGCTCTCCATGGCACGAACAAACCGGATTAGGGATATCTCCTCGCCTTCTTCGCGTCGTGCATTAATGGCACTTCTCAGAAAGTCCGAGTTCGTTACGCCGGCAATTTCACTCGGGTATTGCATCGCGAGGAACAAGCCTGCCCGAGCGCGCTCATCCACCTCCATCTCCAGAAGGTCTTCATGATCCAATGTCACCTTGCCGTCAGTAACCTCATATTTGGGATGGCCCATTAAAGCCGAAGCCAATGTACTTTTCCCCGTCCCGTTAGGACCCATAATCGCATGAATCTCTCCACCATGGATTTCCAGCGTGAGCCCTTTTAAAATCTCTTTCCCTTCAATCTGGGCTCTCAATTCCTCAATCTTCAGCGTCGTCATTCTCCCATACTTCCCTTCTGTAATTTTCCTCGGCACGCGCCAACAAATCACTCATAAATTTCCCGATGATCTGCAGCTCAGCCTCTGAATAGGATTCAAAAAATCGGTAAAATTCTTCTACCCTTTCTTCATGCAGCTTTTTATGCAAATCATAAACATACCTGCCCTTATCCGTTAAGCTAAAATAAATCTCCTTGCGATTGTTATTCAACTGACTTCTTTGAATAAAGCCCGTTTCCAGCAGCTTTGAACTAATATTTGTAATACTTGCTTTGGACAAATCCATTTTTTTCACAATCCCTGTATGATTGATTGGCTCATGATCACCTATGCAATCAATGACGTGTACACTAGTAATATTGTTGGAAAGCATGTCAATCTGCTGTTTTCTAGCTTGCTCCCGAAACGAGTTAAATTCATGTTCAGTATGCAATTCATTTAAATGCAGTATTTTGATATATTGCTCATAAAGATGATGCTTAAAATGATACTGAGACTCCAATGGCTTAATCTCCCCTTTCCCGAGTAGTTACAAAGCAGCTTCATGCTCCAAACTAGCCCCTCGACCGTGTCGGGTACTAGATTGTTATATTTTTTGTTCACCACTGAACAAAAATATAGTAACACAAATGATATTGATTATCAATATCATTTGTGGATGCTACCGTATAATGATTAGGGCTATGCCTGATCATAAAAAAAGCCCCTGGGATGGATCCCAAGAGCCTAATATCATAGATAGTATCAGCGGGAGGGCTAGCCTCCACAAAAAATTTTCTTGTAAACTAGTTGGACAAGTTATAGCATCCGTACACGGCCATTTTATAAGCCTTGAGATGTAGGGCGAACAATCAGCTCATTAATGGTGACGTTGGTCGGCTGCTGAATGGCAAACAGAATGGTTCTCGCAATATCGCTTGGATCAAGCTGACTCCACTCCTTGCTGCCTAGTTTCTCCAAGGCCGCATAAATCGAATTGTCCGTTATTGTATCGTACAGCTCAGTCTCCACCGCACCCGGGGAAATAAGCGTCGTCCGGATATTTTGCGAGGCTTCCAATTCCGTTCGCATCCCCTCGGTCAAGATTCGTACAGCATGCTTGGTCGCACTATAAACAGAGCTTGAAGGAAAGATAATATGTCCTGCAATCGAGGAAAAATTAATAATATGTCCCTCATTCCGTTCTTCCATATGCTTGTACACTGCCGCCATCCCATAGAGGACGCCCTTAATATTCACATCGATCATTCTGTCCCATTCGTCAACCTTCAAATGTTTGAAGAAGGAAAGGGGCATGATCCCTGCATTATTGATCAAAATGTCAATTTGCCCATAGACCTTTATGGTCTCATCCGCCAAAGCCTCCATGTCAGCACGCGAAGTAACATCCGTCACCTTGTAGCTTGCTTCGCCTCCAGCGTTGCGAATCTCTGCTTGCAGCTGCTGCAACCGATTTTCCCGGCGAGCCGCCAGCATGACTTTAATGTTATTTTGGGCGAGGAGCTTAGCCGTAGCCGCCCCCATTCCGCTACTTGCACCTGTAATGATTGCTACCTTTGTATCCATGTGTACATCCCCTTTGTTTTTTGATCAGCCACTTATCGTTGGCTTGATTACAGGTTATCAATTACAGTAATCTATAAGTCAAGCCTTCGTAATTTGTTTCATTTATCCAGGAAAAACCCTGATAAATCCGCCGTTTTTGCAGAAATTTCAGCAGTGGACGGCAATAAGTAGGCAGCAACAATGCGTATTCATATTAGAGTTAACTCTAATTCAGATATGAAAGTAAGCATTAAAAAGGACGTCCCCGGATTGGAAACGCCCTTCATATTGGTGTGAATTATTGCAAACAAAGAGATCTAGGGCAGCATCTTGCCCAATCCCTTTCCCTGCATATCATAAAGCGCCAGCTTATAATTGATTTGCTCTAAATGTTTAATCGTTTCCGAGAGATCCTTCTCCACTTTTTCCTTATGCCTCAGCATCATTTGTTTGCGGATATCAAGTGTGCTCTCTCCCTCCTGGTACAACTCTACATATCTCCTGATTTCGGAAAGCGGCATGCCCGTTGCTCGCAGCGCCAGGATAAAATTCAGCCATTCCATGCTCTCTTCGTCATACAATCGATTGCCGCTTGAATCGCGCTTGACGCACGGCAGAATTCCCTCACGCTCATAAAATCGCAACGTATATGGGGAAATCCCGGTTTGCTCTGAAATTTCTTTAATTGTGGACATTTCCTTCTCCTCCAGTCAAGCCTATTAACTTAGAGTTTACTGCATAGCTCAAGCTCTGTTCAATATGCAATTCACCGCCTAACAAAAAGGGGGGTATTTCAACTTTTAATTATTTTATGTTGACGGCCACATATTATCGTGTTAATCTAAGCGTGTCGATATGTTGACGACCACATAATAAGTAGAGAGGAGTTCATCGATTGAAGGACCCTGACAATAAAGAATCCATGTCGGATGAAATTCGTGCAGTCACTGATTTTCCCGTTAGCTTTTCTATATTTGGTCTGGCCCGTTCCCATCATCGCCTTGCAGGCCAACTGCTCCGCGAAGCAGGCTTATACCCGGGTCAGGAGCTGGTGCTGATGCAGTTATGGCATCGGGATAAGCAGTCTCAGAATAGTCTCACAAAATTATTGCGTCTTGATCATTCGACCATAGCGAAATCTGTTCGCCGTCTGGAAGCCTCCGGTCTCGTCACCTGCAGTCGTTCCGAAGACGATAAACGAGTGACTATCGTATCACTTACCCAAGCCGGGCGTGAAATTGAAGCTAAAGTCAACCAGGCTTGGCGCAAGGTGGAAGAGTTCACAACGAAAAATCTAAATGAGGAAGAAAGCGCATTGTTTGTCGCCTTGTCCAAAAAAATAGCCCAAGCTTTGGAGAACTAAAGAAAAATAACCACTAAAAAATGATTAGAGGAGAGAAAATGATGTCTAAAAAGACGATGCAAGCAATTCTGGTTAACGAATATGGCGGTCCAGCAGTGATGCAGGTTCAAACGGTTGAGCGTCCTCAACCGCAAGCAGATGAAGTGCTGGTACGCATTGTATATGCAGCCGTTATCCCGCTTGACTATAAAATTCGCAATGGCTGGCTGCAAAGTGTATTTCCGGTAAGCTTCCCCTACATCCCTGGTTTCTATGCTTCTGGAGTTGTGGAAGAGGTGGGGCAAAGCATAACGGAGTTCAAGCCAGGGGATCGCGTTTTTGGCAGTATCAACGCAGCTTATGCAGAATACGGTATTGCGAAGGAGCAAGAGCTGCTGGCGATGCCGGAGCATCTCACCTTTGAGGAAGCCGCAACGATTAAAGCTGGAGCGGAAACCGCCTGGAAAGTCTTGTTCACCGAGGGTGAACTCCAGCCCGGGCAGACCGTCCTCCTTCATGCCGCAGCAGGCGGTGTCGGACAGTTTGCAGTACAATTGGCCAAATGGAAGGGGGCCCACGTCATCGCCACCGCTTCGACCTCCAACTTGGATTTCGTCAAGTCCTTGGGGGCCGATCAGGTCATTGATTATACCACAACAAAATTTGAAGAGGTCGCAAAGGACGTAGACCTGGTTGTTGATGCTGTTGGAGGCGAGATAGAAGACAGATCCTGGTCCGTCATGAAAAAGGGGGGCATCTTCGTCTCTATAACCCAGGACCCCTCCCAGGAACAAGCTGAAATACATGGCGTTACAGCTAAATTCAACACGAAATTCCCTACCCGGGAAGACTTGCAGAGCCTGACGAATCTGATAGCCAACGGCCAGATCAAAGCCCAAATTGATTCCATCTTCCCCCTCAACCAAGCGGATAAGGCACTGGAGAAAAGTGAAGCCAGACATGGACGGGGACGAATTTTACTGAGCGTTAACTCCATTTAGCAATAGAACAAGGGGCTGTCGGAAAAGTCAGTAAAATTGACTCTCAGGCAGTCCCGTTTTTCATGAGTTGAAATTTGGTTAAAAAGCATACAAAAAAATCACCTTTTCTTGTAGAATGGGAGTTACCACACAACCAACTTTCGCAGCGTACGTATGAAAGCCCTGATGGACGAGCTATTGTCCCACCGATACGCGCTGCTTCATCCGGCAAATGTAGCAATTGGCGGCGTCTGGTTTACCGAGGCTTATTGGACAGCCCCCCTATTCCAACTCAAAGTTTATATGTAGCTACTTAGAATTAAGGCCGGAAAGGAACTTGTTCATGAGAAAAGAATTTCACATCAATTCAAAAAACGGGTTTAGCGCCATGCTCGAACAATATAAAACCATGCATGAACAAATTGGGAATGTTCGTTTTTGGCCCAACCAGGATATGAATAAAGGTATTGTGTATGACATAAAGCCTGAGTATGGTAAGGGAACAATACAAATGTATCATTTGCTTGGCAATGTCATGCTGCTTGTGTATGACTTTGTGTTTTCTGAAGATATAATAACGGTGTTTGATTTAACAGAGGATTATTTTGAAATCGAATATTGTATCGATGGATGTATGCATATTGAAGAAGAAAATGTGGGTGGTACCTGCTTTGGTCCCAATAATTTGTCTGTTTCCCTGTCACAGGATATGAAAGGAACAATAAGGCGATGCGCTGAACAGAAATATCAAGGCGTTTCCATCACGGCGAATAAACACGCCCTGTCGTCTTATTTCGGAAGTGCTGGAATCGAAGTATGGCATGATACGATAGAAAAATTGGGAGATCAACTTCGTTCTGAATATTACCTTGGTCTAAATACTCCACCAGAGATAGCCAATATTTTCCTGCAAATATTTAACTGCCGACTCCCTGTGAAATCACGTACCTTGTTTTATGAAAGCAAGGTCATGGAAGTGTTTTCGTTAATTGTTTCAAATGAAGTGATTAAGCATGAGGGATATGATGTAGTAGCTCTAAGCCCATACGAATTACAGAAAATCAAAGAAATTCCACAAATGCTGTTGGAGCAGCCATTTGAATTGCCAAACCTTCCTTCATTAGCGGAAAAGCTAGTCATCAGTCCCAAAAAACTGACTAAGGGTTTCAAACAAGTTTATGGAGATACCATTTTCAGCTATCACAGAAAACTGGCTTTAAGCCGTGCTGCATCAATGCTGTTAAATACAGATCATACAATCAGCGAAATCGCTTATGATAGCGGCTATTCCAGTCCTAGCAATTTCTGTGCAGCATTTAAGAAACAATACGGTGTTACTCCACTAAAATACAGAGAATCCTCTTTGCTAAGAAATGCCGAATAAAAGAAAATATATCATCTTAACCACAGGTTTAGGCCTGTGGTTTTTTAATTTAAACATGAGTTTTCCTCAACATAATTGGGCACTGCAAGCAGTATAGTCTCAAAGCCAATATGCGGGACAATATGTTATGCGTTCATAGTTCAACATAGGAGGATCATACATGTTTAAAAAAATAGCTATCTTATTGGCAATCGTTCTTTGCTTGTCCGCATTGACTGCCTGCTCACAAAAGGACACAACTGAAAATATAATCTCTAATTCGTCTTCGGGTAGTGGAGAAAGCACCTCACAGCAGAACCAGCATTATCCGCTGACCTTATCCATTTATGATGACAAAGGGAATGAAATGGAGCAGACAATTGAAAAAGAGCCGCAGCGCATTGTTGTCATTGGACAAGGTTTTGCAGAGTGGATGATTGGACTAGGAGAAGAAAAGCGAATCGTGGGATTGGCTTATCTGGACAAATCCTTCTCCGAATATGAGGACCAAATCAAAAGTCTACCAATCATTACGGATATGTGGCCATCAAAAGAATCGATATTAGAACTCGAACCTGATTTGATTATTTCAATGTCTTCTGCATTTCAAAAGGACCGTCTCGGGGATATTTCTTTTTGGAATGAACGAGGAATTCCGGTATTAGCAGGTATTAATTATACCATTGGCCGTACCATCGATAGTTTTTTTGATGATATCACCAATTTAGGTAAGGTACTCCATATTGAAGAAAAGACTAATGCATTTGTGAACGAACAAAAAGAGAAAATCAGTGAAATTCAGACTAAGGCAGCACAGGCGAACGACAGACCTAAGATTTTACTGCTTGGCACCAGTGGAGATACAACTTATTACTATGGCCCATCTCTTTGCCTCATAGACGAAATGATTGAAGGTGCAGGCGGTGAGTACATTAAGGTATCAGAAGAAACATATGTCGATATGTCTGAGGAATCTATTTTATCGGTTAATCCTGACAAGATTATTATTACCGGATTCCAGAAGTCCGATAGCGAGGCATTGATTAATAAATATCTCCTTAATCCAAAGCTAAAAAATGCAACGGCAATTAAGACTGGAAACGTAAAGGTTGTTGAATATACAACCGCTGTTCGGGGAAGTCTTGGCCTCTCAGACCTGTATATGGATGTGGCTGAATTTATTCATCCTGAATTAGTTAAGGGAGAATAAGTATGAGGTCATCACATAACAGTAAGCATAAACATATTTCCCAAATCGATCAGGGGCTTGCTCAAAAACGCTCCGTATTCTCAATCATCTTTATGATTTTGATTTCTGCTGTAGTGATATCCGTAATACTTTCAGTATCTATTGGACAAGTATCCATTCCATTTCATCAGTCTTTTCAGATACTGCTCAATCAAATAACAGATGGAACGTTTGGAAGTTTAGACGGGGTTTCAGACGGTATGTATACAGATATTATCTGGCAGATTCGTTTTCCCAGGGTCTTGCTGGCAATGGTCATGGGCGCAGGGCTTGCGCTTTGCGGAACGGTGATGCAGGCTTCCGTACAAAATCCTTTGGCAGACCCTTATATTTTGGGAATTTCGTCCGGTGCTGCTTTGGGAGCAACTTTTTCAATCATGCTTGGTTTTAGTGTGGGAGGACTGCTTGGGGAGTTTGGTGTTGCATCGTGGGCTTTTATCGGTGCGCTTGGAGCAGCCGCATTAGTCTTGGGTCTTGCCAGTATCGGCGGGAAAACATCTTCGGTCAAACTGGTTTTAGCTGGAACGGTAATCAACGCCCTCTGCAATGCGTTTTCAAATTTCATCATCTATTTCGCAAAAAATTCAGAAGGCATACGTTCTGTGTCCTTCTGGACGATGGGCAGCCTGGCATCGGCTGAATGGAGTACATTGCCACTTATATCAGCGGTTGTCATTGCAGCAATTGCATTTTTTCTGTTTCAGGCCAGAGTGATGAACACCATGCTCATGGGAGAAGAAGCTGCAATTACTTTGGGAGTGAATCTGAATTTTTACAGGCGCTTGTATATGGTCATATCCTCTGTGGTAACTGGTATTTTAGTGTCCACCTGTGGAATTATCGGGTTCGTAGGTCTTATTGTTCCCCACCTTGTGCGAAGTGTGGTAGGTTCCGACCATAAGCGTCTCATTCCAACGTCCATTTTGTTCGGCTCCTTATTTATGATATGGACAGATATTTTCGCACGGACAATTATCCCTAATGGGGAGCTTCCTGTTGGAATCGTAACCTCCCTGCTTGGTGCACCGGTATTCATGTACATCTTGATTAAGAAAAGCTACGGGTTCGGAGGGAGATAATTTGAATTTAAATGTGGAACACATATCGGTATCCTTAACAGGTGCTGACATTGTAAAAGATATCAGTATTCGCGTCGAAAATAAACAGTTTGTAGGAATTATAGGGCCGAATGGATGCGGAAAGTCTACTTTGCTGAAAAGTATATATAAGGTCATTAAGCCTCAAAAGGGAACGGTCTTTTTAGGGGATAAAGACGTAATCCGATCATCTGCCCGTATTGTTTCAAAGGATATGGGAGTTGTCGGACAATTCAATGACTTAAGCTTTGATTTTACAGTTCAGGAAATGGTGATGATGGGACGCACTCCCCACAAGCATCTTATGGAAGCTGATCATACGCAGGACTACAAAATTGTTGCAGACGCTTTAAAGCGGGTGGATTTGACAGAATATGCGGATAGAAGCTACTTGACTTTATCTGGCGGGGAAAAACAAAGGGTAATACTGGCACGTGCAATTGCCCAAGAGCCTAAATTTCTGGTTTTGGACGAGCCGACAAACCACTTGGATATTAAATATCAGATTCAGATTTTATCGATTGTAAAATCTTTAAACATTGGTGTGCTTGCTGCTCTCCATGATCTTCCTATGGCTGCTGCTTACTGCGATATGCTCTATGTAATAAAAGATGGAAGCATAGTGGCTTCAGGAAGTCCAACGGACGTATTGTCCAAAGAACTGATAAGACAGGTTTATGAAATTGATTGCGAAATATACACGAACCCAATCACCGGAGATTTGGCAATTGCATATCTGCCTTTAGACAACTAGCATGAAGGAGGATTGCGAAATGCAACTTGATATGACCAAGGGAAAGCCTATGATGGTCATTACCCGATTTTTTATTCCTATGTTCATTGGAAACCTGTTTCAGCAAATGTATAACATTGTAGATGCCATTGTAGTCGGTCAGTTTGTGGGCAAAGACGCTTTTGCGGCAGTCGGCTCCGCAAGTGCAGTCATTGTATTTATGACATCGATTCTTACGGGACTTTCCATGGGAGCATCTGCTCTTTTTTCACAACTCTATGGGGCAAAGAACTACGATAAACTTAAAAAGACAATATCCACAGCCTTCATTTTTATATTTGCTATTAGTGCTGTGTTAACTATAGCTACATTAGCATTTTTACCTCAAATCATCCGATTCTATCAGATGCCGCAAGAAACGGCCGCTTATGCCAGCGAATATTTACAATACATTTTTGCCTCTCTAATCTTTGTAGGAATGTATAATGCCTGTGCATTTTTGCTTCGCTCCATAGGGGATTCCAAATCGCCGTTATACTTTTTGATTGCTTCAAGCGTGTTAGATACAATACTCAATTTGGTTTTTGTAATCGTATTGAACATGGGCGTCTTTGGTGTGGCGTTTTCAACCTTACTTGCCCAAGGACTTGCCGCTATCGGCTGTGGAATATATACCATAAAGCGAATGAAGTTCTTGGAATTCGAGAAAAAAGACATTGTATTTAATGGAAAAATTCTAAAAGATGTAGCCGAATTTTCTGTTTTGACGGCCTTGCAACAGTCAGCCTCCAGCTTAGGCATGATGTTAATACAGGGCCTTGTAAACACATTTGGTGCAACCGTTATGGCCGCTTTTGCAGCAGCTTCCAAAATAGACGAGTTTGCCAACAGACCCCTGCAGGATTTAAGCAACGCATTTTCTACGTATACTGCCCAAAACGAAGGCGCCGGGCATAAACAGAGAATCCGGGATGGTTTCCGGGCAACGACTAAAATTATCATTATGATGTCAGCAGTAATCAGCACGTTAGCTTTTGTCTTTGCACCCGATCTCATTGCTATCTTTGTAAAAAGAGAATCTCTTGATGTTATTGCTATTGGTGTATCCTATTTGCGTATTGTATGTGTCTTTTATGTACTGCTTGGCTTCATCGTTATGTTTTATGGATTTTTCCGTGGAATCGGCTCCATAAAAATATCCATTTTAATGACTGTTGTATCACAAGGCACAAGAGTTTTACTAGCTTATTCATTTGCATCAACTCTCGGCTTTTCTGGAATATGTTGGGCTATTGTTGTTGGATGGTTTTTGTCAGATTTATTGGGATTTTACATGTACAAGAAGGTCATGGTAAAAGAGACGTTATTAACGTAAGTATCTTTTGAATAAAGCTAAAGCAAGACCCGCTAAAAAAAACGCCTCTACGATTTTATCTTCGTAGAGACGTTATAGTTACATTGCACCGTGTATCCTATCTTTCCCATTCGTCTTCTTCCTGCAAACCACTGTACGCAATATTCTCTTGCACATCGGTGTTGTGATCGTCCACCCACACCTGCGGTTCACGACTATGCATAATTTCCCGTAAACGTTCAATGCGCCCACGCAGAGCCTGACAAATCGCATGACAACGAGCCTCATCTACAAAGAGCGAACCACGAAAAATAGTCCGCACCTCATCTTCAATTCCGTCAAGTAGAGACAAGTCGAGCCAATCGAAGGAGGTTACCAGTTTGATTTGTTCGTTGTGATCCGGCTTGAATGGTTTGCAAGTCAGCTTACCGTCTGTGCGAATCAGACCAAGTGGCTTGGAAAACCAGAGTGACGAACCGCTATCGTAAATCGGCGCTGGCCCCATCCACTCCAAGGTCTCTGCATGGCGAATCACACCAAAATTGTTCTGATGCCGATCTTCATTGGCAATCAGATAATCTACCACTATCATCTGGTCAAGGGCCTCCACAATGCCGGTAATGCCTAGCGCTTCACAGCAGTTCACGTAATGCTGATACACCGAAACGTGGTTCGGCTTTTGCCTAGTCTGCATCACATACCAAGCCGTAATAAGTTCTGTCTGAGGAGTAATGAAATTTTCACACACGCTATAAGGGTAATCTTCCTGCTCCATCAACGTGTAAGGAACATGTGGTATCCCTAATCGCTCCATGATCTTGCTGGCAATGACCTCATTGTATGGCTCCTGCCTAGTCGCGCCGCTTCCGCCTTTCACCAGACAGCGCTTGCCATCCATAATCGCCCATTTCTTTTTCAACCAGCCATCAGAGGTATTGTCTGGCGACATCAGACTCATCACATCAGACGAACCTTGCCCAAACAATACATTCCCTACGTCCTCCGAAAAAGGATTATGAAAGAAGTTGATGGCACTCCATTCCAAATGTGATGCAGATGGACGAATCCAATATTGATCGGACAAACTAAGTCCGTAGCTTTTATCTAACAGTTTTTGTGTCGCAGACAGGTTCAATTCAAGCAGCGCTTCTTGAATTCCGTCACGACTGGCCGGAATCGCTCGTCCCCTCCACCATTCATTGAGTGCCGCGCGATCTATTTTCCCTTTTTTAACAGGTATGCCCACTGGTACATGCTGCGCTGCAAAGACTTGTCCAATCGCTGAAATGGAGACTGTTGCTTCATCCAACTCAATCTCAGCCACGGGTTCATTTTTGTGCATGAGTGTGTAGGATTTGTTCCAGGATTCAGCCACTATCATTTCCTCCATTTGTTGATTGTCTTATTTCATTCTAATTCTATTATATCAACTCTGCAGAGATTTCGTCATGCAGGCTTTTCATTTAAGATGGCTGTTCGTTTATACATTGAAAAGGCTCACACTAAACTGTGCTAAATCAAGCATGATTGTAGTCATGCCGTGCTTAGCCATTGAAGAACAAGGAAAACAGGAACATGGCTTGCCGCAGTTGACAGACTGAATCATATCGAGGAGCTTAACAACCTGGCCTTGGTCTATAATTCGGGTCTCCTCGTGTCGTTTAGTTGTCATGCATCATCTACAACGAGGTGCAACTTCAATTCATTTCTCCGGCACCTTGTCTGCCGGCACTCATTCGCACCTTCAAGAGCGACGCCACCACGATCGCAATAGCGACACCCATCATCCCGACCCATGTAATTGATGGCAGAGATACCCGTTCGATCATGACGCCGCCGATTGCAGCCCCCGCAGCCATGGACAACTGCATCATGGATTGGTTCAGGCTCAGCATGATTCCAGAATAATTCGGTTCAATCCGAACCAGATTGACTTGTTGCGTTGGACCGGAGGACCATGCCGCAAACGACCACAAGATCAGGAGGATGACAATCAGCTGCCACGAGTGCGTATAGGCAACGGATAGAGAGAGGAGAAGCAGCGCGATGACGTGCAAGAGCAATCCCCCTGACAGTGTCGGGAACACCCCCCATTTATCCGCGCTGAAACCGCCGAATTTGGATCCGAGCAGGCTGGCGATTCCGAAAGCCAACAGCACTCCGCTCAATATCCCTTCGTTCAGCCCGGCAACATCAAGCAGATACGGTGAAATGTAGGTGTAGGCGATCGAGTATCCGCCGAGCCAGAAAAAGGTAATCGCAAGCCCCAGCGCTACTTTGCCGTTTTTCAAAAAGGCAAGTTGCTTGGACAACGGCATCGGTTTATCCCCTTGAACTCGAGGGATGATGGCGTACAGAACGAACATAACCACCAGACCGGCTAGTGCCAATATACCAAAAACCGATTTCCATCCGAGTTGTGCTGCAACGATACGTCCAAGAGGAACGCCGATAATCAAGGAGGCCGTAAAACCCATCACCACGGTAGCAATCGCACTGGCTTGTTTGCCGGGGGCGGCAATTTTCGCGGCGATGTCCAATGCGGTTACGACAACCATTCCCGCGCCTAGAGCCATGATGACGCGAGCAGCGAGAAACGATGCATAACCAGGTAAAACGAAAGACAGAACATTCCCGATAACGAAGATACCCAGCGCCCAAACCAGCAGTTTTTGTCTTTCCACCTTGGCAGTTAACGCCATCAGGATTGGGGTGCCAATGGCATACGCAAAGGAAAATATCGTGACCAACTGCCCCGCAGAAGTAACGGAAATCCCCAGTGTATCCGAGATCTTATCCAAGATGCCGGAAATAACGTACTCGGAAGTACCTACCAAAAAAGTAACTAATGCCAATAAATAGACTTTCCACGTGCTAGACAATTCGTTCACTTCTCCTTCTTTTTGTTGTATGAATAGTTACCGACATGAGGATCCTTTTTATAAATTCATATATCGCAATATGTCGATCTATTGGGCCGAAAAAAAACTGAATACATTTGAGGTATTCAGTTCAGATTAGAGTTTCTGATTTAAGAAATCAGCTAGTTCGCTTATTTTCTCTTCGTTACGTTTGTAGTACGTATATTTGCCGATTCGCTCGGTTTGAATCAGTCCGGCCCGTTGCAGAATGGACAAATATTGCGACGCTGTCGACTGTGTCATGTTCAGCTTATCCGTCACTTGACTGACACACACCCCGATTTCCCTCATATCCACTCCTTCATGGGGCACAAAATGTTTTTCGGGCTCCTTAAGCCACTGTAAAATCTGTAACCTCGACTCGTTAGACAACGCCTTGAACACTTCAATTGGATCCATGTTTTGTATTATATCTACATTTTGCGATATGTCAATCTAATTTTTAATGCTAATTTTAATGCTCCCATAAACCAAGTTTTAAGCCTACTTCAACACTGCATTTAAAGAAACACCGCGGTGATAAATCCATAATTCGGGCTCGAAGCTTGTCACCGTCCTCCCCTCCTTTATACATATCCGTTCTGTGAAAGCCACTTTTGTCAATCATCAGACAATCGCTAATTTTCTTCCTCGACGGCGATGCCAGCAGTTCTTAAGTGCCCATAGGCAACGATTCTGCTAAACTGAGACGAAACTTCATCTGCAGGAAGGGGCTTATCTTTTTTAATCCACCAAATTACGATCCCCATGAAAGCCGATCCGAGGTATTCAATCAGCAATTCCTTGGATATCGCTAATACGGAGTTTTCCTGAGCAGGTTTCCACCCCTCCATTAATTTATCCTTAATAATCTTCTCCATTTTCGCTTGAAAAGGATAGATTCGATTCTCTTCAATTAACATGGAACGGTAAAAGGTCATATTTAGCGAAATATGCTCCAGTACCGTTTGCATGACGGTCTCGAGTAAAGAAAGGCTGAACGGACTCATGCTGATCGGACAAAGAACGACCGCCTCCTTCAATTCGCCTAACAATTCATTCATACATGTGTCCAATAAATCAGGCTTGTTTTGGTAGTGAAGATAAAAAGTGTTTCGATTGATCATTGCCTGATCGGCAATATCCTGAATCGTTATCGCTTCATATCCTTTTTCCTGAATAAGCTCATAAAACGCTTTTCGAATCGATTGTTTCGTACGCCGTATTCTTAGGTCGGTTTTCTTAGTCATTATTTTCGTTCCCCCTAAATTTGTTTAAGTCGTTAAGCGACAAAGTTTTATGAGGTGTCTGTTATCTAGCATAACTAAAAACATTGAATATTGAGCGTTTTATTAACCTCAATTATAATAAGCAGCAGATAAATAAACAACAAATTGTTCATTATTTTTCTAATGACCAAAAATCCAAGGAGGATACTTCAATGACATTCAACCAACAAAATGAGCTTGTTCGTAAGGCAGTCGCCGTACTGGAAAGTTTGGAGAGCGGCAATCCCGAAGCGATTACGGCTTACGTTCATCCGGATCAATATATTCAGCATAACCAGGCTTTACTCGATGGTCGTGAAGCCATGCTTGGCGCACTGGATCATTTAAAGAAAATGGGGACAAAGGTAAGCGTTAAGCGGGCTTTAGTTGACGGAAATGTTGTGGCTCTTCATTCGGTATATTATTTTCACGGCCCTAAAATCGCTTTTGATATCTTCCGTTTTGAGAATGGACTCATCGTTGAACATTGGGACAATTTGCAAGAGATGGTGGAGAAAACACCAAGCCATCATACGATGATTGACGGACCGGTTACGATTAAAGATATCGATAAGACGGAGGCTAATAAAGCATTGGTCAAAAGCTATGTTGAGAATATCTTGCTCGGGAAGAACCCTGACCTGCTTGCCTCTTACTTTGATGGAGATACCTACATTCAGCATAGTCCGCATATTGCTGGTGGCCTTTCCGGTCTTCACGCTGCATTGCAGGCGCTGAAGGAGAGAAATGTTGAGTTTCAATATACTCATGTCCATCAAGTCATCGGTCAAGGCGATTTTGTTCTTACCATGAGTGAAGGTCAATTTAATGGTCAACCTACCGCATTCTACGATTTGTTCCGCGTACAGGATGGAAAAATTGCCGAGCATTGGGACGTAATCGAGGCCATTCTTCCGGAAGAAAAACGAAAAAATACGAACCGTAGATTTTGAAGTTTATGTAGTTGAATTGCAAGAAAGGCATCGCCAATTTTAATTTCGGTGATGTCTTTCGCTTCACGAATGCACTTGAGGGGAAGAGAATCATGAAAATATTGACACAAAAAATGCTGTGGCTTGGATTAGTACTCGTCCTGATCGTGTTGACCATATTCGGGGTAGCGATGATGGGATCGGTGCTGGGATCGAGGCCAAAGGAGCTTCCGGTGGCCCTCGTTATCCTTGACCGACCGGCGGATCTGAGCAGCAGTTTACTCTCGTTAGCAACTCCCTCACCGATTCATCCTGATGTGAAGATCATCACCAACGAAGGGATGAACAACCAAGCCTCGTTGGTCGTAAGACAGGGAATGAGGCAAGCGATGCAAATGATAAACGAGAAACTGTTGCAACTGCTGCTTGAGCAGATCGGGCAGCAAACGGAGCAAATTCCGGTTGAAACGGCTAAAGCTTTAATGTCACCGGTGAACGTTCAGGAGGAAGTCGCGCATTCCCCTGGGGCGAATAATGCATCGGGGAATGCGCCGGGTTTTTTTGACCCAGATCATGTGGATCGGCAGCATGGTGACCGGGATCGTATTGTTCCTGGCTAGCCAAAAGGCGGTCGCCGCGGGTTCAAGGAGATGGACAGTCAGCGCGCTGCAAGCTATCGTGGGGCTTGCGACCGTTGGTATAGCGTCAGGCTTCACCGTATGGATGTCTGCGTCGTGGTACAGCATGGAACTAGCGAACGCGAGGGAGACTTGGTGAGGAATCCCTAGTCGCTCCATGATTTTGCTGACAATGACCTCATTGTACGGCTCCTGCTGGGTCGCGCCGCTTCCGCCTTTCACTAAATAAAGCTTTCCATCTATAATAGCCCATTTCTTTTTCAACCAGCCATCAGAGGTATTGTCTGGCGACATCAGGCTAGAGTTTTATGATTTCTATTATATCAAGTCTGCTGAGATTTCGTCATGCAGGCTTTTTGTTTCTCACGACAACCCTTCTGCCGGAGTTGCAATATGTAGAGGTTTTAGCTGCCACAACTAGCAGCGGACAGGATGCTGACAGTCTATCCCGTCATAGAATTTTACGGCGCATAAATTAGCTGTAATGTGACTTGTTTCAACGAAATGTGTATGGTAATAGTAATGGAGAAAATGAAGTTAACATGAAGGGATAAGGTGTATGGCTGATTACGAATGGTATCGAAGCTTTATGGCAATCTATAAGCATAATTCTGTTTCTGAAGCTGCAAAGTCACGAATGATGACCCAGCCGGCGATGAGCCAGCATTTAGCTGCATTGGAAGCAGAGGCGGGAGAAGCTTTATTCAGGAGAACCTCCAGAAAAATGATACCGACCGAACGAGGAAAGGAATTGTACTCACAGTTGGCCCCCTTAATGGAGTCCTTGGATGAAGTTACCTTAAATCTGAATTGTGCTTCTTTATCTACACTGGCCGTCGTGAGGATTGGCACCCATCACGAATTTTTCAGTGCAAAAGTACTTCCGCAAATTCAAAATTACGACATGCGTACAGTCGTACATTTCAGCGAGGCGGATCAACTGCTGCAGCTTCTGAACGAAGACAAGCTGGATTTGATCCTTACATCCAAAAAGATTCCCGAAGCAGGCATAGAGTATCTTAAATTGATGGAGGAGGCGTTCGTTATCGTTGCGCCTGAGCATTATGAAATACCTGAGACCACCAGTCTGATCGCCAAGGAAAAGTGGTTAGCCGCTCAAAACTGGATGAGCTATGGTCTGGAATTGCCGGGTATACGAAGAATGTGGAGAGAGCACTTTAAGAAGCGTCCCCTGATTCGGCCATTACACATCATTCCTGATTACCACCTGATTTTGAGAGCGATTGAAAGCGGCGCAGGTTTAGGAGTAATGCCCACTTACATATTAGAGCATGCAGCGGATACATCAAAATCGAAAGTGATTTTTCCGGAACTAAAAGTGAAAAATGAATTGTTTATCGCATATAAGTACAAACATAAGCATAAGCACCTGTCTTTCATACAGCAGATCGTGAAGTCTATATCCGAGGCTAATTAGAATTATAACTATAAATATATTTATCAATATATCACTATTTCATAATTTGTTTTATTCAAAAGACAGACATACAATAACAACGAAGTACAAATTACCCTACAGGAGGATATCGTAATGACCAGAAAAGTGCTTATCGTTGTTACTAATCATACAGAAATTCACGAGGGAAGAACAACCGGAATTTGGCTGTCCGAATTTGCAGAAGCATATATTGGCTTTGCCAACAAAGGATATGAGATCACCGTAGCTAGTCCGCTTGGAGGAATCGGCCCCATCGATCCTGGAAGTATAAATGACGGTACGACATCAGAAATACTAGCCACCCAAACCTACCTGAAAAATACTTTGCGCGTAGATGAAGTTTCAGAGGCTGAATTTGATGCGATCTTTCTTCCAGGCGGTCACGGAACCATGTATGACCTCCCTAGGCATCAGCCGCTTCATGATTTAATTGCCCGTTTTGACCAAGCCAAAAAGGTTATTGCCGCGGTATGTCATGGTCCTGCAGGTCTCGTTGGTGTCACTTTAGCAGATGGACAACCGCTTGTGTCTGGCAAGCGTGTCACTGCTTTTACAGATCAGGAAGAGGCAAGTGCAAAGCTGGATAAACATGTTCCTTTTTTACTGGAAAGCAAGCTTCGCGATTTAGGTGCTGTATTTGTGGCCGGACCTAAGTGGTCTTCTCATGTAGAGGTGGACGGAAATCTGATTACAGGGCAAAATCCGCAATCTACGATTGCTGCAACCAACGCAGTTATTGCACAACTGGGATAATTGGAGTTTCGGTTCCGGTATCATTCAGATTTTCGTAAGGAGGATTAAAAGCTTATGTCTAAAAACAAAGCACTTGTTGTAGGCGCCACAGGAATTATCGGGAGTTACATTTTGGATCATTTGACCGGTTTGGAGCAGTGGGACGCCATCGGCGCAGCCCGCACAATTCCACAGAAGCACGCTGACCGTTATATCCGTCTGAATCTGTTAGACCGTGAAGAGCTGAGAGAAGCCTTAGGCAAGATCGAGGGGATCACCCATATCTTCTATGCGGCCTATCAGGATTTCCCGGCTCACTCCATCGAGCAGATTGATGTGAATACAAGTATGCTGGCCAATATTGTACAAATCGTTGAAGAAACGTCAGGCTCTTTGCAACGGGTAACTTTAATGCAGGGGGCTAAGGTATACGGTGTACATCTAGGCAAGTTCAAAACACCAGCTAAAGAAAATGATCCGCGCCATCTTCCTCCAAACTTTTATTATAATCAAGAGGACTTTTTGCGCACCTATCAGAACGGGAAAAGCTGGTCATGGACAATTCTGCGGCCTGACGTCGTGACCGGAGTTTCGATTGGCAATCCAATGAGTATCGCGATGGTGATTGCTGTGTATGCCTCCATTTCCAAAGAACTGGGGCTGCCGCTCCGCTTTCCCGGCAAAGAAGGCGCCTACCGAGCGTTGGCACAATTCACCGATGCTTCTCTGCTTGCTCGTGCATCAGCATGGGCGGCTGTTCAGGAGCACACTGCTTTTGAAGTTTTCAATATTACGAACGGAGACCTTTTCCGCTGGGAAAATCTCTGGCCGAAATTGGCTAAATACTTCGATATGGACGAAGGCCCTATTCAGACCATTTCATTATCGGAATTAATGCCATTGCAAAAAGAAACATGGATGGCCATGATTAAAAAATACGATTTGCTACCCACTCCCTATGAAAAAGTTGCGGCCTGGCCTTTTGGCGATTTTGTGTTTGGTTGCGAATATGATGTCATTTCAGATACAACCAAAGTGAAGCAGTTCGGTTTCCATGAGGTTGTAGATAGCGAAGTTGAACTGTTCGCAGTCTTGGATGAGTTAAGAAAACAGAAGCTGATTCCCTAAGGACAAAAGCGGTCTGTGATAAGGAACGCGTCTTAAAATAATAGCGTACTCCTATCGGTTGTCTACCGATAAGGGTACGCTATTTATACTTCTCGATTTGCAATAGCTATCTATCCATAACTTGAGATGGATGCTTTGCTACTTGTCGATATCCGTTGTCCAGGTGGCGTGAGGTTGGAATGGGCTACGGCCTCCTCCACGCTAGTTTATTGCAATCGCGATATTACCGAGTTAGAAAGTATCATTCAGCTATGCTTGTTTGACTTTTGCTTCTCTTTAAATAAGGCAAAAGCGACAGGAGCCCCACTGTGGCCAGCCCAAACCCGAGCCAGAGTGAGGAACGCAATCCATATCCCGCACTGATCAGAAGTCCGCCTACCGAGGAGCCAACCGCCACACCAAACGTTACAATCGCTGTATGAACGGTGTTAACCATCGTATTTCCTTCAGCCACCCGCATGACGCGCGCGACCATAGGAGGATTCATAGGCAAACCAACCAGGCCAATGAACAGGATGGCTGAAATCGCGACTACAGGCAAATGTGCGCCTGCAGCAAAGGATAAAAGGGCAGCAGCTAGAATAACCAACCCCGCTGTGAGCAACTGCATGGTATAGCGATCAGCCAGTCGCCCGGTTATGAAATTGCCGAGGACAGTGGCTGCGCCATAAGCGGCAAGCAGCAACGGAACGACCTCGGAGGAGAATCCCGTTACATTAGTGAAAATAGGGGAAAAGTAGCTAAAAGCTGCAAATGTAGCCCCGATAATCAGAAAGCTTGTGCTATAAGCTGTCCAGAGGTGGCGGTTCCGAAATGCCGCCAACTCTTTCCAAAGCTGAGCCTGCATCGGCTTGGGGGAAGAAGGGATGAGCCATAGGGCCAAGACTCCGGACAACAGAGTCAACACGGAAACCGCCCAGAAGCTAAAACGCCATCCATAGGCTTGGGCAGCTGCGGTTGCTAAAGGTGTGCCAAGTACAGAAGCTAGCATCATCCCCGTGAATAAGCTCGATACGGCTCTTCCACGCGATTTCTCGTTCACTAGCATTGCACACATGGAGACGGATATCCCAAAGATAGCCGAAGATGCAACACCGGTTACAATCCGCGATACCATCATGGCCTCGTAATTCCAGGCAAGCGCGCCGAGCGTCTGACCGGCTAAAAAGACAGCAGTTAAGGATAGGAACGCTTGCTTTTTGGGTACGTTCAATAATCCTGCAGTCAGCAAAGGGCCGCCTATTACCATTGCTGCGGAAAAAGCGGTAATTAAATACCCGACAGCAGAAACCGTTACATCAAACTCGGAAGAGAGCGTGTTCATCATCCCCGCGACCATGAATTCAGAGGTTGTCATACAAAAAATAGTCAGGCTGAGCACGTATATAATAAAGGGCATGTAAAAATCTCCTTTTGGCTGGTATGAATAGCTTGATTTATTTTTTTATTGTTCAGTACAAAATTAGATCAAAAAAATGGCCGGTTCTACCGGCTAAAAATAGAGGCCAAGATACCCTCGACAATGCTGCTTGCCATATCACGGTTTCGCGTAGAGGCATTGAGAACACGCATGCCATAGTAGCTGCTTAGAAATGTCCTGGCCAGCTCCAATGCGGGTCTGTCGGAAGAAATCTTTCCAGACTCGATTCCCTGCTCGATCACTTGGCAGAGGAGCTGTTCTAACAGAATAACATGACGACTGGCCATTCTTTCAACCATAGAATCCGTTCGCGCACGCTCCATAGTAGCATTGATCAACATGCAGCCTTTGTTGTCCGTATCTCCAAAATCCTGCTCCACCGCCCATTCCAGCAGTGCGCGCAGTCTTTCTTTTGCGGGTGCCGGGCTTTCCAGAATGGCGGTTTGCTCCTGAATGCCTTGCTCATGATAGCGTTGAAGTGCCTGCTCGTACAATTCGTGCTTGCTGCCAAACGCATTATACAGACTGCCTCTTCCAAGTCCTGTGCTACTGCATAAATCCTCTGTAGAGCAGGCTTCATATCCTTTTCGCCAAAAAACATCCATTGCCGCATCCAATACCTCAGGCCTTCTAAATTCGCGAGGTCTCCCGCTTTTCTTCACACGTCTTCTCCTTTCATCAAGTGCTAATAAAGACAGTATATATATTTTGTAATGACCAGTCAATAATTATTGCTTTCCATTGGTTGTAATCGGCTACCCATTGAAGGCATTGCGATCCACCTTTTTGCACGTTAGCGACACATTCTCTTTGCGATAGATACCATACGAGTATTTTCGGTTATGGGTAAGTATTGATTACTCGATGGGATAAGTTTATTATAATTATGACTCTAGGTAGTTTGCATTAATTATCTATGAATATGATGGTGTTTACAAATGAAAAATACGATTTTTATCTGAAATACCTTTAATTCAAAGGAGGCTTATCCAATGGATCAAATTGACCTGAATATTCTATATCACCTTCAATCTCAAGCGCGAATTTCCATGACAGAGCTTGGTAAGTGTGTTGCACTGTCGCAACCAGCCGTGACGGAACGAGTAAAAAGGATGGAGGAAAAAGGAATTATCGAACAATATCGAACGATTGTTTCTCCCGAGAAAATCGGAAAACACGCCGCCTCCTACATGCTTTTCCATACCAGGGACTGTGATGCTTTTCTTGAGTTTTGCCGTTCCTCACCCGAAGTGATCGAGTGCCACCGCATTAGCGGAGAGCACAACTATTTGCTAAAAGTCATGACCGATTCCACGCACGCTCTAGAGGAATTCGGAGATAAGTGTAACAAATACGGGAATCATACGATTCTTATCGTAATGTCGTCTCCCATTGACCATAAATTTCTCATTCCAAGCCCTGAAGATGCATGAACCCTAACTAATGGGGATGAAGTGGAGAAAAGAACAGCAGAGAATCCGGTAGCATAACCAGGTTCTCTGCTGTGCTAAGTTGTCTATGTTTAAGCTAGATGTTTCTGTTACGAAAACCGTTTTCTCTGGCACGCCAGGAGACGAAGAACGCGAGAAGCAGCACTACGCACAAGGCCCAAGGGAAACTTTCAGCCCCCAGCTTTTCGAGCAAAATCCCGCCGATCACCCCGCCGCCGCTGATGGCCAGGTTCCATATCGTTACCAGCATGGACTGAGCGATGTCAGCACTTTCTCCAGCAGCATCTGCAATTGCTGTTTGCAGCAAAGTCGCCGCTCCGCCAAACGTCAGCCCCCACACAACAACCCCCATAAAGATTGCTATAGGTTGACTACCTCCGATGCCCAGCAGAACAGACGACAGGATAAAACCGAACAGACTCAGCAATACTAATGTTCGAAGCTTGCGATCGATCCCCACACCGATTATCCAAATGCCGACAATCGATGTGATGCCGAAAATAAGCAAGACCAGATCGACACGTCGGGCAAGAGGGGACTGATTCAGAAACGGTGCGATATAGGTGTAGAGAATATTGTGCGCCAGCACCCAGGCAAATACAACAAAAAGTATGGAGCGTACTCCGGGTATAAGGAACACCTTACGAAAAGAAAGTTGTTTATCCCTTGCTTGTCCTGGAAAATCGGGCAACTTCCATAGCACCCAAACGATAAGCGCCAATGTGAGCAGCGACATGATCCAGAACACGGTGCGCCAGCCCATAAGACCACCGAGAAACGTTCCGATAGGGACACCAAGCGCCAGAGCGAGAGGCGTGCCGACCATAGCCACTGCCATAGCTTTGCCTTTGAGCCGATCGTGAACCATACGCCGCGCATAACCCGCCGTTATTCCCCATACTACCCCGGCGGATACCCCTGCAAAGAAACGTGCCGCCAACGTTAATACATAGTTAAAAGAGAAAGCTGTTATGCTGTTAAACACAAAAAAACCGATTATACACATCAGCAGCAGCGGCCGTCGTCTCCATCCTCGTGTCGCAGCAACCAATGGGATTGCAGCAGCAAGCGAGCCAAGAGCGTATAAGGTCACGAGCTGCCCTGCGAGAGCCTCGGAAATTTCAAATCCCTCGCTAATCTGGGGCAATAGGCCCGCAGGGAGCGTCTCGGTTAGAATGCATATAAATCCCGCCATCGCCAAGGCGAGCAAACCCGCCCATGGCAGACGAGCGGAAGATGGATGACTGGCATCCTGTGGGACAACGATGTTTTGGTTCATTCTGTAAGCACCCTCCTATACTTAAATCATACAAGTCAGTGCTTATAAGCTTACAAAATAACCAAATGGATTTATATAGAACATTAACTGAAAAAATAACAATTTCCCTTTAAATCAACGTCAAATCTTTTGTTTCAATTATAATTTCGTTGTCTCGATTTCAATCGAGATACACGATAGCTAATTCCAAAAATGATTAATGCTAAGACTACGGCAGCCCCCGAAAAGAATCCAAGATTGTTAACAGATCCATATTTGAGCCCAAGTCCGCCGAACAATGCTCCGAGCGCGCTTCCCAAATAGATGAACGAATTATGCAAAGAGAGAACAACCCCAGACATGTTTCCGGATAAATGAATCAACCGATGCTGCTGGGCAGGATTGAAAGCATAACCGCTGAAGCCCCATAAAGCCATTGCAGTGATTCCGACGATCAATGGATCCGCGAAACCGTGAATGAAACGTAATAATGATAGCGTTGTGACCGCGCCGAGCAACAAGAACAGGCTAAGCACGATCGTTCGTGTTGAACCGAATCGGTCAACAGCATATCCGCCAAAATTCACCCCGGCAAAACTTGCGATCCCTGCAAAAAAGAGAACAAGAGTTATCGTTTGCCCTCCTGCTCCAAACTGTCCGAAAATATCAGCTACGTAAGTGTAGACGAGAAAAATGCCGATCCCCCAGGTCAAACTTGTCAATAAGGCAGATATGATCGAAGGACGTTTAAGTAAAGAAAATCTGTTCTTCAAAGAAACCGTACCAGACGGATCGATCTTTGGAAAAAACAAGTGTATGGAAACTGCTGCCATGGCCGCTAGCACGCCAACAATCCAGAATGGCATTCTCCAATTAAGGGTATATGCAATCCACGTCCCTATAGGAACTCCAAGAATTAGAGCAATCGTCTGACCCCCTAGTACCACGGACAGTGAGCGGCCGCGTTTGTC
This sequence comes from Paenibacillus sanguinis 2301083 = DSM 16941, assembly GCF_000374825.1. Classification (GTDB taxonomy): domain Bacteria; phylum Bacillota; class Bacilli; order Paenibacillales; family Paenibacillaceae; genus Fontibacillus; species Fontibacillus sanguinis. The sequence goes on along the minus strand of NZ_KB895381.1, from coordinate 17,184 downwards.
GGGAGGCGCTAGAACAGACGCAGCGTTGGCGGCAGCTGGAGAAAATATCCCCGCACCTGCTGCCGTGATTATCCTTCCTAGAAAAACAGCAGTGTACGTGTTTGCCAATCCGCAGAGAAGGTTTCCGGCAGCAAATAGAAGCAAGGCTCTCACTAAGAGACGCCTCCTCTCGACCCTTCCTGTCCATGTCGTTAAGATCGGCGAACCGATGGCATAAGCAATCGAGAAAACCGTAACAAGTTGCCCCGCGGCAGATAACGAAACATTTAAGTCCTGAGAAATCGCTGGAAGTAACCCGGCAATCATAAAACCTTCCATTCCAATGGAAAATCCGCCCAATGTCAGTAAAAGTAGTCGAAACCCCATAAAAGTAAACTCCCTTCAAAGATTTCATCCATTCAATGTAACCATCATAGTTTCATTGATAAACAAAATAATAAACGTAAAAGTAAAACGTCCACCCCTTCAAGATAATCAAATCAGTTACATCGAAGAGCGAAAAAGAGTCGCTGGAAAATCTACCATTTCCAGCCCTCTCTCGTTTCTTCACTTTAAAGAACCCTCACTACTGTTTTACATTGCTCTGAGCGAGCGTTTCTTGTAACAGATCGGAAATGGTCACTTGAGCCAGCTGTTGCTTCATTGAATCTTCAGACTGACTGTAAATACGGCTTAATGCCGGCTGAATTCCGATGCCAATCAAGCATTTTGGATTAGGCGGGGTATGATGGAGTTCGAACAGTGGCTTTTGCACAATCGCTTCATATACATCCAGCAGTGAGATGGTATCCGGATCTTTTGCGAGTTTCCAGCCAGTATCGGTTCCTCCATGCTGTACGATGACCAGGCGAGCTTTGCGAAGCTGTCCCAATATTCGACGGATGAAAACAGGGCTGGTATTCACGCTGGCAGCAATTCGATTTGAAGCCACAAACTCGTCTTTCTCTTTCGTCATCATCGCAATCCACGATAAACTGTGAAGTGCTATCGTATACCGACTTACGACAGCCATAGGTCTCCCCCCTTTCAATAAAACCATTATAGTTACAACGATATTTGAAGTCAAATGAGCGAATGCAGTCTGTTGTGTCTGTTTATCAACCACTGTGTCCAACCAACTAAAAACCTCACTCTTAACTTATAGACTCAGACCAAGCACTATCGAGTGTTCAATCACCAACTCTAATATTTTTTACAGTTTTATATTCTAAGGAAAAATCCGAGTAAATTCTCTCTCCCCCTTCTCCAGTAGGAGCTTGGGGAAGAAGTCCTACCATTACCGTTTCATCAACAGGAAGGTTGAAAAATCTTGCCATGTAAAAACTGTTACCATCTAAAGAATAATGAAAGGCAAACGAGTTACCCACTCTAGCAATTTGCAGCCATATAGAATCTTCTTCTATATTTACTCCATTAGCATCGTCGGATATTTGATTTGTTACTACACTAACTACAGCACGCGTTCTGAAATCAGTATATTCAAAACACAGTTTTCCCCAAATCTTCTTATCCTTCATTACCATAACCGACGCGGAATCATAAATGTCTTTGAAATCATGCTGTACCTTAACACGCATTACAAAATCGCCTGTAACATCGGTATAGAAAAATGGTGCATTATCCAATGATTCAGGTATAATCCCTCCCTCCGAAGCTACTCCATCACTACAAAAAAAATCGCTTTTCGCAGGCGCATACATCACTATTTTTTCACCATCAAATCTCATGTTGCTTTCATTAAGCCATTTAAAACCACTAAAATTCAGAATTTTCATAACAAACATCCTCTCTAGTTCTTTATATTCCTGTTGATAATAAAATCTATCTTTTTTTATAATTTTATCATCAAAGATAGTTATATAAAGCTATTTTATCATCATTTAATATAATTAAATCGCCAAGTTAAAAATCAAGTCCTCTACAAGCGGGAATTATCATTAATCCCTTGCCCTTGTATACTTACTTTTGATATTTGTCCTTTGAATATTCGTCATGAATCGAAGCGCTGGAATCAGCCGGGTTGGTTACGGCCGTGCTCGGTCTGATTTTCATTGTCTGCTTCTTTATACTCTATTTCCAGTTTTTGATGCGGGGGCTAGAGATGTTCATACTCCGAGTTGGTGTTCCCTTAGCTTGCGCGGGACTATTGGACAACGATAAAGGTGTATTCCGTGCCTATGCTCAAAAATTCACCCAATCCATGTTGGCTGTCGTCATTCAAATCGCTTTAGCTAAGCTAGGTGTTGGTCTAATGCTGCAAAGCCATGTATTTTGGGGCATGGCTTGCATGATGCTAACCATTCGCACGCCACGATTCCTGTCCGACTTCCTGATTACAACGGGCGGTGGAGGCGATGTAGTGAACAACGTCTATCAGAGCGTCAAACTGATCGGCATGGCTCGAAAGCTGAGCAAGGGAGGCTAACATGGTTACCCTAGAGGAATTAGCCCAAGCTGTTGTTCTCCTCATTCGGGTAGGCTGTATCTTCCGCTTCATCTACACCATGATTCGTTTGTCTGGTGCAGATGAGGATGCCAGTAAATACAAAAAACGGGCTCGGAATGTGGTCATCTTTTATATTCTTGCCGAAAGCATTTGGCAGATGAAGGAACTGATCTTGTTTTACTATCGCTAGCGATAATAGCGAACTTGCAGAACAACAAGACGCCTCTACGATTTCAATCTTCGTAGAGACGTTATAGTTAGAACTGAACATCAAACCGTCTATCTTATCTTTCCCATTCGTCTTCTTCCTGCAAACCACTGTACGCAATATTCTCTTGCACATCGGTGCTGTGATCGTCCACCCACACCTGCGGTTCACGACTATGCATAATTTCCCGTAAACGTTCAATGCGCCCACGCAGAGCCTGACAAATCGCATGACAACGGGCCTCGTCAACAAAGAGCGAACCACGAAAAATAGTCCGCACCTCATCTTCAATTCCGTCTAGTCGAGATAGGTCTAGCCAATCGAAGGAGGTCACCAGCTTGATTTGTTCGTTGTGATCAGGCTTGAATGGCTTGCAAGTCAGCTTGCCATCTGCGCGAATCAGACCAAGCGGCTTGGAAAACCAGAGTGATGAACCACTATCATCTGGTCAAGGGCCTCCACAATGCCGGTAATGCCCAGCGCTTCACAGCAGTTCACGTAATGCTGATACACCGAAAGCTGGTTCGGCTTTTGCCTAGTATGCATCACATACCAAGCAGTAATAAGTTCTGTCTGAGGAGTAATGAAATTTTCACACACGCTATAAGGGTAATCTTCCTGCTCCATCAACGTGTAAGGAACATGTGGTATCCCCAATCGCTCCATGATCTTGCTGGCAATGACCTCATTAGAGATTTCGTCATGCAGGCTTTTTATTTCGCATGACAGCTCTTCTGCCGGAGCTGCAACAACAAGCATCGGACAGGATGCCTACTTTGTTCCAAAACGATACAGAAACAGGAGGGTACTAATGAGCAACAAACTCTCATTATCGGATAGAGCAATCTGGATGTTAACGACCTGGCAGTACATCCAGCATGGTTTCGCCACGGAGACTATGGATGCCCGCCGGCCAATGCTAGTACCTCTACACTGTACCATTGTCTTTTCCAATTGATTTTTCTGAAAAAATCAATGATAATAATTATCATTTTCATCTTTTCAAGTCAAAGTTAATCTGATATAATACTACCGAAATACCAAACATCCTACGTTTAATAAAGGAATGATGCTGTTGTTATCTCAGACTCAACGTTTAACTTTGGTTGAACAGGTCGCCTACCAGATCCAGGGGAAGATCGAAAATGGCGAATGGCAAGTTGGGATGCGTATTCCTCCAGAGCCTGAACTAATGGAACAGCTTAAAGTCAGCCGTAATACCTTGAGGGAAGCTATTCGGGCTTTAACGTATGCGGGTCTGCTGAAGACCAGACAAGGGGACGGGACCTATGTCTGCTCCTCAAGTGTTTTGGGGTCAGTGATTAAAAAAGTGATTCAGCATACCGATAAGCTTGAGAGCCTGGAGGTCCGATATGCATTGGAAAGAGAGGCTGCTGTCCTGGCTACGCTTAGGAGAAGCGAGGAAGATTTGGAGGCGATTCGAACATGCTTGGACCAGTGCAGACAAGCAGCAGGCCAGCATGATCTCAAAGCTTATGCTCACTGGGATGTCGAGTTTCACAAAATGGTGATTGCTGCTTCACATAACCAATTGATGGCTAATTTGTTCAATCACATTTCCGAGGCACTGCAAAACATGGTTTTGGAAACGAAGGACTTCAAAAATACGGCTTTTTATCTCGACTCTCATGATTTGCTTTATCAAGCCATTGCCAATCAGGATTGTCACCAAGCTGAGGTGGCTGTTCGTTTATACATTGAAAAGGCTCATACTAAACTGTGCTAAATCAAGCATTCAAATGTACGGATACGACTAATCCCATGAATATCAGGTTTTGAGCCTATCAACATACTGTGACGTTATTTTTTTCTACTACCGACCATATAATGCCCCCTTCTTAAGGGTACTTCCTCCACAGGGATGAAATTGATGATTATTAACTTAAAACGTAGGAGGATCCCATATGAATTCACCAGAACAATTGTTGGAAAACCAGGATGGCATATCCAGTACCGGCATTCGCAAGCAAGCGACACTCTGGTTCTTGATCGTAGGAATTATTTTTATCGCAGCGAATTTGCGTGCTCCCCTCACATCGGTGGGACCATTAGTCAGTCTTATTCGCGAGAACGTGCATATTTCAAATACCTTAGCAGGCTTGATTACCACAGTTCCACTAATTGCATTTGCATTGTTATCACCATTTGTACCAAAATTGGGACGTAAATATGGCGTAGAACGTATTATCCTGATTTCCCTTATTTTTTTGTTCATTGGTATTGCTGTTCGCTCGTTATCCGGAGCAGTTACCTTGTATGTTGGAACAGCAGTTCTCGGGTTTGCTATTACTATATGTAATGTATTACTACCTAGCCTGATTAAACGGGAATTTCCACAACAAATGGGTACTATGACAGGGGTTTATTCTGTTTCCATGAATTTATGCGGGGCGATTGCTTCCGGTATTAGTGTTCCCTTAGCTGTGGGGGCAGGCTTGAACTGGCAAGGGGCCTTGGGAGTATGGGGGATACTTAGCGTCATCTCCATTCTCTTTTGGATACCGCAACTCAAGGCTCCAGCGAACCCAGCCGCTGTTGCCAACCGCCTAGGTAACAACCATCAGGTCAATATATGGCGCTCTCCATTAGCTTGGCAAGTGACTCTTTTTATGGGAATACAATCGGCCATTTTTTATGTGCTGGTGGCATGGCTGCCTGAAATACTAAAAGATCAAGGCATCAGTTCAAGTCAATCCGGCTGGTTTCTCTCGGTTCTGATTATGGCTTCGCTCCCCTTTGCATTTATCGTTCCAGTTATGGCGGGTCGCATGTCTAGCCAACGGTGGTTAGTGGTTATTACAACAATTCTACTTTTGATCGGAACACTTGGCCTTCTTTATAGCAGCATCCATCTGGTTCTGGTTTGGGTTATTATTCTGGGGATTGGATCAGGCTTTGCCTTTGGCTTATCCATGATGTTCTTCGGCTTGCGTACCCAAAGTGCCCATCAGGCGGCTGAATTATCGGGCATGGCCCAATCGATTGGATATCTATTAGCAGCAATTGGACCAGCTCTGATTGGATACTTGCATGATGCCAGTCATAGTTGGAGCGCTCCACTCCTGATATTGGTTGGCGCTTCAGCTCTACTCGGTATCGTTGGTCTAGGTGCGGCTAGAAATCAATTTGTTGGTTCTGGAAAGTAATTCCAGTTATTGTTAAGTACGTATGACGAAATGGAACCGTCGTGCAAACAGCCTAGATCATGGTAGTTCATCGCTTAGATTCTACAACCTAAGAATTAATTGAAACCTCAAACAGCAAGTCCCTATTTCACTTAGGAGACTTGCTGTTTTCTTGTGTTAGTTGGTCAATCGTAGAAAAAAACTTTAGCTGAATGAAGAGGCATCATTTGATACAGCCCTTTATCCATCTTATTGCAATTAAATTAAACATTTTCCATTCTATTTAAACTGGAACCAAGTTAAATTTGCAACTGTGGTTGAATCTGACTTAACAAAAGTAACATAGACCGTATGGGTTCCTACAGCTGTCCCGGCATTAAGCGGGATATTTTTGACTGACCATTTCTGCCATCCGCCTGTGCTTTCTGCCGCCCAATAACCCAGCATAGTGCCTGTAGGACTGTCCAAGTGGAATTCGATTCTTCCGCCGGAATTAGCGGATGCAACCTTCAAATCAATACTTGTTTTAGCTGTACTGCCAAAGTCTACATTTTTAAATGCGATATAGTCGCCATTACTGCCTCCGCCAACATCCAGCCCACCATCCGTGCTTGCCTCATAGTGTATAACACCTGAGCTAAGGTTATAGCCTTCCGCTTCAAATTTCAATGTGTTGAATTTGGGAGCTGCAGCATAGCTGTTCGTATCTGTTATTTTCAATTCTGCGAGTGTAGCTGCCGGAACTCCACCAACGCGAACATTGTTTATTGTAACTCCGGAGACAGTAGATGTGTCACTCCAACCCTTCATTATGGAAACTTCACCTAAAGCGCGTAAATTGATATTATTATAGACCACATTTTTGATCGGACCACTTTTTGCAGAAAGATCAAACCATCTGGAGTGAACACCGGACCTTGGCCAGAAGCCTTCTACATCTATATTGTCAAATATGATGTTTTGTGCTGCTGGAGTCCCATAAAGATGACCTACCGCTAAAGCGCGCCAGCATCTGTATACATAAGAGTTTTTAACAACTATGCCATCCTGAAGCTGCTTCACTCCATCTCCAACCTTGAATGCTCCACATCTGCTCCAAGCCAAAGCATCATCCACAACTACATTTGACTGTTTTTCAGGACTTCCCGGCCAGTTTGCAGCTATATCCGTAGTTGCTACATCCCATGTCTTAAATGAGTAGGTGTCATCCTCCGATACGGCTACCGTGTGCTTTATAAGTACATTCTGGCTCTCTTGAATGTCTATTGCATCATTTTCATAATCAAGTTCATTGTTGTTGAAGTGCTTTGTATTCTGGAATGTTACGTTATTAGATCTTGTAACGATTGTAGCCCAGCCACCGCTGTCTCTTATGGTTATGCCGTCAACCGTAAAGTTGCTGCACTGCAAGGGTACAAGAATATTGTTCAAATAATTGTTTGTATTTCTCATATAATGGCCATTGCCGTCAATAGTCCCCCTGCCGTATATCTTAATATTGTTTGCATTTGTTTCGGTATAAATAAACCATGTTCCATCCTTATTCAGAGAATTCTTATGAAAATGGGTAGTGTAATCGCTTGGATTTCCTGAACCCCTTATAACAGAACCACCCTCCAGATAAACCGAAACATTGCTTTTTAGAACAAGGTTTCCGCTCTTGTAAACTCCGGCTGGAACGTATACGATACCGCCACCTGCTGCGTTAGCCGCATTGATGGCGTTTTGTATTGCAGTTGTAGCCATAGCGGCACCGGTACTGTCGGCACCGTACCCGGTTTTAACATTGTATATCCCTGTACCGGATGAAGCCGGAACATCAGTTTCAAGAGCATCTGCTGCAATAACCAGATCTTTCAGGTTATTGATTTTAACTATAAGATAGGCTGGTGATGAAAGTGTAAATGTAAGTGTATTTCCGCTCTTTGTTGCAGTGATTCCCAAAGCTTTGGGAGAAATATTATAAGTTTTGATTGGCTCGCTTGCTGTTATTGTGATTGTAGTCGTACCTGAAAAAGAGAAATTACAATAATTATAGTTTACAAATACCTCCGAAGTGTCGATTACCGGTATATTTGTAGAGTCTGCTGTTACCGTGTATTGACTGGTCGTAGTATAGATCGACGGTAATGGATAGCTTACAATTGTACCCGCCGCACTTGCTGTCAAAGGAACGACCGCTATAATACTGGCGAGCATACAAACAATCAAACTTAATAACCTTAACTTTTTTAGCATAAATAAACACCCCTTTCATATTTTCAGAAAATACTCTGTTATTAGTGAATAATGATTTCACCAGTGCTGCTCTAGTACTCCGCTCCAATCAAGGCACATGGCCCCGCTGTTACTCCGCATTTCCGCCCTCAGCCTGCTCCCAATCTTATCTATGCTCCGGCTCCAGACAGAGCCGGAGCAGATCGTCCACATGGGCCGTTGCCAGACACTCCACCGTATCCGCAGAGCCGTAATAGATCTTGACCTCGCCGTCATCCTCCAGAATCATCCCTCCCGGAAAAATCACATGATTGCGGAAGCCCCCGCCAATCTCATAGTCTGTCTCCGGTGCCAGCAGCGGCTGCCTGCTCATGCCGATCACCTTGCGGGGGTCCTCCAGATCCAGCAGCATAATTCCGGCGGTATAGCGCTTCTTCCAGGTGTCCTCCCAACCGTGCTTGCCTCTGGCCGGGTCCACATCCACCGCATGGAAGGTGGTCAGCCAGCCCTTATCCGTCCGGACCGGAGGTGCGGCCGGGCCGACCTTGTCATTGGCAAACGGCACCTGCTCAACGGCGAGCAGTAGGCTGGAGTTGCCCCAATGCCTCAGGTCTGGCGACTCGGAGATCCAGGCATCGAAGCGATCCCGGCCGCCGCGGCTGTATACCGTGAAGGGACGCTCCAGCCGGACATACTTGCCGCCGATGGGCTCGGGAAACAGTACCATATTGCGCAGGTCCGGTGTAGACAGGCTGAGCACCTCGAAGTGTTCCAGATCATCGGTAACGGCAATTCCGCCGCGGATGCCATGGTGCGTATCCACGGCAAAACACATATAACAACGGCCGCCGATCACGGTCAGGCGCGGGTCGTAGGCGCGGATAATTTCCTCGTCATGCATTTTGAACACTGGCTTCGGGCCGGCGGTCCAGCTCAGCCCGTCGTCACTGTAAGCAATGCCGAGATCCGTGGTATGGTGCGGCTCAAGCGTCTGATCCACCAGTGAGCCGTAATCATTACGGAAGATCATCACATACTTGCCGTTAAATTTCGTTACACCGGCATTGAAGACCAGTGCGGTGGGGTAAGGAACCTTCGTTGCATCCAGCACCGGATTGCCCGGATACCGTCGGATGAACGGGGCGGATTGCAGAATTGCCGGAGCGTGTTGAGTCATGGGATGTACCTCCTTGAATGTTAAATATGGAATATGAATTGCGCAGGGCCGGACCTCTACCCTTTGAGGGAACCGGCCGTCATCTGCATGAAGGATTTGTTGGCGAACAGATAGGCCACGAGAATCGGCAGAATGGACAAGCAAGCGCCCGCCATCATATAGTGGGTCTGAGAAGCGGCCGAAATCCCGTATTTCAGGTTCGCCAGCCCGACGGTCAGCGTCTGCAGCTCCGGCTTCGTCATCGTGAACACAAGCGGCAGCAGATATTCATTCCACGCGCCGCGGAAGGTGAACAGGGCACCTACGCCAAGTCCGGGTCCGAGCAGCGGCAGAATGATCCGCCAGAAGGTGCGGCCGGGAGAGCTGCCGTCCATCAGCGCCGCCTCGTCCAGCTCGCGGGGAATCCCCTTCATGAAGCTGGAGAGAATGAAGAAGATCGAAGCATGAGCGGAGATCAGAATCAATATAACGCCCCACAGGCTGCTGTGCAGATGAAGCTTAACCATCAGATCGAACTGCGGACGCAGCACGACCGCCCCTACAGCCACGAACATGGTGAAGGATTGCAGTCCGATATACAATTTTTTACCGGCAAAATCCATCCGATCCACCACATAAGCCGCCATGGATGATACCAGCAGCGTGCCGACCACCGCCGCCAGGGAGACAATCAGGCTGTTCAGGGTATACCTGGAGAAATTGGCCTGCGCCCAGGCTTCGGCATAGTTCGAGAAGTGCCAGCTCGCCGGCAGGAAGGTCGCTCCCGCAGTAAGCTCAGCATTCGTCTTGAAGGAGCCCAGGATGGTGATAACGACCGGAATCAGCGTAATAAAAGCAACAGCCAGCAAAAAAATCCACAGGATGATATTGCCCAGTATGGTTCTTAGTCTCATAATAGCCTCTCTCCTCAATCGGTCTGATTCATGCGTCTGGATGCGTAGAAATAAATGAGTGATATCATCCCTACAATGACCGCAGACACAAAGGCGACCGCACTGCCGTATCCGAACTCCTGGACCTGAACCGCCGCGCTGCTCCCGCCGACAGGGAAAAATAATTTGTACAAATACAGGAACATGACCTCTGTCTTGCCTACAGGACCTCCTTCAGTCAGAACCATGATGCTCTCGTAGCCCTTCAGGGCTGTAATGATCGCCAGCATAATAACCATCTGCATCACAGGTCCGAGCATAGGCAGGGTGACATAGCGGAACTGTTGGATTCTGCCTGCCCCGTCCAGGGAAGACGCCTCATACACATCCTCCGGAATATTCTGCAGACCGGCGAGGAAAAGCAGCATATAATTGCCGACCGCCCCCCAGGCCGCAACCAGAATGACGGTGAGCATGGCATATTTCGGCCCCAGCCAGTCCACGCCGGAATCGGAGAGGCCCAGGCGGATCAGAAACTGGTTGAGAATCCCGTTATATGAGTTGAAAATCGTGAAGAAGACTACGGCCATTACCGCGGTACTGATGACGGTCGGCATGAAGAAAATCCCCCGCAGCAGTTGTCTGCCCCGCAGCCCCCGGTTCAATATGACTGCCAGCAGCAGGGCCAGCGGAATGGTGATCAGCAGCTTGCCGCCAGCATAGACAAATGTATTCACCACTGAATCCCAGAACTGGGTGTCCTTCAGAATGCGGCTGAAATTGGCCAGACCGGTAAACCGCGCCGTTCCGAACCCTTTGTAATCATAGAACATATAGCGGAACGCCCAGGCAATCGGGTAAATCCCGAGAACCAACGTGAGCAAGGCACTTGGAAAGATAAAACTGTATGAAAATAAGGCATGTTTCGTTTTGTTCATCTGGTTTCTTCCGGCTCCTTTCCTTTACGACCAGAGCATAGGGATGGGGGAGCTGCTCCCTCATCCCCCGCTATCCCGGCCTATATCTGTATCCTAACCTTCCGTCTACTTGGCGAACTTGCCGCCCAGAGCGGCGGGATCAAAGCCGGTATCCGGCTCTGCCTTTATACCGTCATTCGCAATCACACTGTCCAGTGCAGCGTTATAGCGTTTGTTCAGATCAGCGATAACCGCCTTCAGGTCGCCGCCGTTCAACATATATTTGAAGAAAGCATCATCCGATTTCATCCCTTCCGGTGCTACAGACGGGTAGACCGGCCACACCCCATCGTGCTTGTTCGGCAGGAAGCCTTCAATGCCGTTCACATCCGGTGTCTTGGCTGCTGCGCTAATGGATGGAACCATGGAGATGCCGAAGCCTTTTTCCTGATAATCCGTCAGTACCTGATCGCCGTACATAAACTCCATGAACTTCCAGGCTGCTTCTTTATGCTCTGATTTCGAGCTCAGCGCCAGCCATTGGCCCCCGAGGAAGCCGGAAGCCCCCTTCACGGTGCCGTCGATGGTAGGAACCGGAGCGGCCGCCCAGTCAATCTTGGCCGGGAACTGATTTTTGTAGACGCCAGGCTCTGAGGAGTAGGACATATACATTCCAATCTTGCCTTCCGCAAACTGCGCCCGCAGCGGATCAATATCCAGCGATTCTACACCCGGCAGCATGCTGCCGTCGTCCCTGATCTGCTTAAAGGCATTGATGATTGGCTCGAAGCCGCTGAAGTCGTAGCGGGCTGTCTTGAAATCATACCCGAAGCCGCCATAGCCGCTCATCTCCGCAACCACCCGTGCCGAACGTGCGAACGCACTGCCGGGGCTCTTGAAGTTAAGGGCGAAGCCATAAGCGCCGTCCGCTTTGCCGGCTTCTGTCAATTTCTTGGCTGTATCCACCAGCTCCTGCAGGGTAGTCGGCGGATGTTCAATACCCGCTTTGGCGAACAGATCCTTGTTGTACACCAGACGCATGGTCGTTCCATAGTTTGGCAGACTGTAACGCTTGCCGTCGAATTCGTTCAGATCCGGCATGGCCGGGAATTTCGCCTTCAGCTCATCGTTCAGGAACTCGTCAATAGGAGCGAGAAAGCCTTTTTTGTAGAAGGTCTGGACGGTATTCTCCTTCACCCGGATCACATCCGGTGCATCGGAGGTCTGGAAGGACAGATCGAGCGCGGTATCGAAGTCGTCGCCCTTGACGACCAGCTCCACCTCAATCCCGTCAGTATTGGCCCTGTTGAACTCGGCTACCTTCTCCTTCACGAAATCCGCATCGTGGCGGTCGCCTGTCCAGTAGCTGATTTTAGTTTTCCCTCCCGAGCCTGCTGTCGCCCCGTTTCCCGCGCCTTCCGCAGCATTGCCTTCGCCACTGTTACCGTTGCCGCAGGCTGCCAAGCCAAGTGCCAGGACCAGGCTCAGAGATGTCATTAGCATACGCTTCATCATTGGTAGTACCCCCTTATATATCCCTTATGTATTCGCTTACAACCTGATTATAGTTCGATAGGCGCATCCAGATAAGGCGGGTAAGCCCACATTAAGGGCAGATTTCTGCAGGAGTTCTATACAGACAAAGGAGGTAATCTCCGCCCTGCGGAAATCCCTCCCCTGCTGATTCCTATTATTTTCCAATATAATCCAATTTGAACTCGGACGGGGTCATGCCAGTATATTTCTTAAACACCTCGCTGAAATAGCGCCTGTGCTCATACCCGAGATCCTGGGCGATCTCCTGAACCTGCCGGCCGCTGATCAGCATCGCCTTGGCCTTCTCCATCTTCTCATGCATCACATACTGCTGAAACGAAATTCCCTGCACCTTCTTGAACAGATTGGAGAAATACCCCTGGCTAAGGTTAATCTGCTTCGCCATCTGCTCCAGCGACAACCCCGTGTCCAGATGACTATGGATATATTCGACGGCTTGGCGGATAATCCGCGTGGACTCCAGGGAACGGGCCTCCGTAACCAGCGCACAGGCCTCCCGGCACAGCCAGGACAGCAGGTCCCGGATATCCTGCAGGGAAGGATGCACCTGGTTCTTCATGGCGGCAATTCTGAGCTCCAGCGGCTCCACCTGTCCGTAAGGAAACTGCTCCAGCAGGACCCGGCAGATTCTGGAGCTCAGCTCATAGCCGACGCTTTCAACATAACGCGGCTCAGGCAAAAGTCCGCTGTCCAGCAGCTCCGCGAACAGCTGGTCCAGCACCTGCAGGCTTTTGGCGGAATTGCCGGAACGCAGGGCGAACAGCAGCTCCTGCTCGGCGGCGGCGGAATAGCTGTGGAGCGAGAGAGGTTTATTCTCGATATTGCTATAATGATATACCCCGTTGCCCCCGGTATAGAAATGATACGCCAACGCGCTAAGCGCCTGCCTGTACGCCGTACCCAGCTCCTGAATCGCCACTGTGCCCAGGCCCACGCCAATAGAAATGGTATGACGCGAGAAGCGGCTTACATTCATGCAGCAGGCCTCCGTAATCAGTGCGGCAGTCTCCGGGTCCGATCCGTTCATGATGCAGACGTACCGGTCTGTCGCCTCCCGGATAATAACACCGCGGGTCCAGGCGGAAATCGTCTCTTCGAGAATATTGTGCAGGCTGAACCTTAGCAGCTCGACCTCCTGCACAGGCTGGCCGTCCAGCTTCTCCGCAAAATGATCGATCTCAGCGACAAACACGAAGAAATCATGCTGGTCCAGCGGGATATCAAGATAGGCCCAGCGGGAACGAGCATCCGCTTCTGTCGTCTGATGGTGCAGCAGGAAGGTGAGATATTCCTGGCGGAGAATAGGCAGACTTTCCCTGATTCTCGCCTCCATTACAGCAAGTCTGGCGGTCTCCTGACGCTCCTCCCGGCACAGCTCCCTGGCCTTCAGCACTGCATTCACAATCTCCTCCAGGGAAAAGGGCTTCTTCACGAAATCAAGCGCCCCCAGCCGGATGGCTTCCTGGGCATAAGAGAACTCTGAGTAAGCGCTGAGGATAATAATCTTACAGTCCGGCTGCACCTCCAGTATCGCCCGGGTCATCTGTAGGCCGTCCATTCTTGGCATCCGGATATCCGTCAGCACAATGTCCGGCCGGGTCTCGCGGATGATCTGCAGCCCCGCTTCGCCGTTAAGCGCCGTACCTGTGACCTCAATCCCGTGCTCCTGCCACGGCGGCTTGCGCGAGACCATCTCCACCACACTTTTAATATCGTCGATTATACATAATTTGAAGCTTTCCGACTCCAGCTTTTGGTCCATCCTTCATCTCTCCTCCCTAGGCGGAATCCACAGATCCGTCCGTGATCCCTTACATGCTTCGCCGCTAACGTCCATACGGGCTTCGGTCCCGTAATACAAGGCCAGCCGGTGCCTGATGTTGAACAGGGCATAGCCTTTTCTGGATTGCGGAGCCCTGACCATCCCCTGCTTGACCTGTGCAGCATCAAGCCCCTGGCCGTTGTCGGTAATGCAAATATGCAGGAGCCCCTGCTCCCGGCTGACCGTGATGTCTATCCTGCCTCCTATTGTCCGGTCGCTGAATCCATGCTGAATGCTGTTCTCCACCACCGGCTGCAGGATAATCTTCGGCAGCAGGCAGGACAGCAGAGCCTCGTCCTCTACTGTCACCGTGTACTCAAACAGCCCTTCATAGCATTTCTGCTGAATGGCGAAATACTGCCGCATGTGGGACAGCTCATCCGCCAGGGTAATCAGATCCTTGCCGCCGCTGAGCCCGATCTGGAACATCTGCGACAAAGACAGGATCATCTCATTTACATCGTCATTTTCGCCCATGACCGATTTGCAATAAATGGTGTTCAACGTATTGTACAGAAAGTGCGGCTCCATCTGCGCCGTAAGGGCACGGATCTCTGCATGACGCTTGCCCTCCTCCTTGGTCTTCACATCCTCGATCAACGTCTTAATCTCCGACACCATCCGGTTGAACTGAAAGCCAACCTGGGCAACCTCGTCCTCATAACGGCTCTCATACACTACACTGAGCTGGTTCTCTTCAACTCTGCGCATCAGCCGCCGCAGCTTGAACAGGGGCTTCAGCAGCACAGATGTCAGCTGATTGGAGATCAGCCAGGTGGCCAGCAGGAAGACAACGATGACATAGAGGGTAATGCGCTGCACCCGCTGTAGCTTACCCAGCAACTGGTCCCGCGACTGCATACCGGAGATGATCCAGTCGGGTGATACCGCTGAGCTTGTATAATTCACCAGATATTCCTTGCCGCCATAGCTGTAGTTATGATTCTGCGGATTGACCCCTTTTCCGGCTTCGGCAAGCACCGGCTTCCAGGGGAACCTGCCCCGGAACGGCCAGCGGGACTCCACCACCGCTTCTCCTTCCCCGCTCACCAGGTAATAATTCCATCCTGCTTGTTCACCGCCTTTATTCAGCAGCTCATCTATCCGGCTCTCCCTGATATTGACCACAATAAATACATTGCTGATCGGCGTGTAAGGGTATTCATAAATTCCCCTAACTACGAAGGAGACCACCCGCTGGCTGCCCGTGAACAACCGATCATAATGTCCTTTGGCCCAGTAGCCGCCCGGCTGTTCCTTGCTCAGATCATATAATTCCGAGCCGTAGAACGAGTTGTCCTGCGCCCGGATCTGCGTAGTGGGATAGAAGTCGCCAATCGGGGTAACGATCAGCACATTCTCAATGATCGGCTGATTGAACGTTGCCTGCGAGAGGACATACTGCAGATCGGACAGATGTACATAATAATTGGAGACATCATGGCTCAGTACATCCATCATCATCTTGCGGTACGCATCGCTCAGCATCAGGGACTGCACGGACAGCGCTACATCATTCAGGCGGGAATCCAGAAGCTGGGCAGTTTTGCTTACAGTTTCCCGGTTGCCGGCGTAGGCATTGTCTTCGATCTCCTGCGCGGCAATCCAATACGAGAAGCTGCCCATTGCAGTGATGGACAACGTGATCAGCACGATGAACGAGAACAGAATCCTCTGTTTGATGGATATCCGGTAATACCTGCCAGCAATCTGCCGCCGGAGCTGCCGGCCATAGGCTGTGAATGTATTCATAGTTCCCCCTTCTTGAGCATGTATCCCCCTACGATTGTCAGTTCTTGTCACTTGTACCATACGGCTGCTCCGGCCCGGCGTCAAGAGAGGGCATGATTATTTAGCGGATTCCGTCCCTTATTATCAATAGGCGGGGGCCCTCCGCATAACATGGTGCGAA
Source organism: Paenibacillus sanguinis 2301083 = DSM 16941 (assembly GCF_000374825.1). Taxonomy (GTDB): domain Bacteria; phylum Bacillota; class Bacilli; order Paenibacillales; family Paenibacillaceae; genus Fontibacillus; species Fontibacillus sanguinis. Next base: position 910 of record NZ_KB895381.1, on the reverse strand, counting down.
TTCACTAATCATGGCTCAGGTTAACGGGAAGCTGCGCGCTTGAGTAATTATGCTTGTGACGGTCAGTCTTACAATTGCGGATGTAGAGGGCTATTGAATTAACTTGCTCGTTTTTGGGGTGGGCCTTCTAGGTGAGCTTCTTTGTTTTTCAGCATGCTATATTCGTGCCATAGCAATTGGCGTTAGCATGAAAGAAGTACATGAATGGCTGGCTGGGTCACATTGTCTATTCCACCACAGCCAACATCTATACTCACTTGGAATCCAATTCCAAGGTCACTTTTGCAAACCGAATGAAGTAATAAAAATCATGACCACCCGTCCAACGGGTGGTTTGCTCTTGGGGTATAACCCCCTGTTGCCAAAATGCGCCTAAAGACGCTAGCCTGACAGCAAATCTGTTCAGGCTCAGTGTTATTTGTCACTTTCACTTACCAGTTAAACTGGTTTTTTGCTCCTATTGCTGCTAAATGGATCTTCGTATTCTTTTACACTCAGCTTATCTACCGCTTGGTCATGTGCTTCTTGCTCACGAATGTATTTTGCTACGGTCGCCTCATTTAATCCCACGGTGCTTACATAGTACCCTTCAGCCCAAAATTTTCGATTCCCATATTTATACTTTAATTGCGCGTGCTTCTCAAAGATCATTAGCGCACTTTTCCCCTTCAGATATCCCATGAATGTCGATACAGATATTTTGGGTGGTATGGCTACCAACATGTGTACATGGTCAGGCATCATATGCCCTTCTATGATCTCTATTCCCTTGTACTTACTTAATCGTTTGAATATTTCGATTAGATCTTTCCTCACTGTCAATCGTCTGTGAAAATGTCACCTTAACTGTGCTATGAAAATGTCACTTTATTCGTTGGAGCCTCCTGCTTCACCAGGAGGTCTCCGAATA
>NZ_KB895380.1 GCF_000374825.1 Paenibacillus sanguinis 2301083 = DSM 16941 | reverse complement strand
GTACGAGAGGACCGGGATGGACGCACCGCTGGTGTACCAGTTGTTCCGCCAGGAGCATAGCTGGGTAGCTAAGTGCGGAAGGGATAAGCGCTGAAAGCATCTAAGCGTGAAGCCCCCCTCAAGATGAGATTTCCCAGTATGTAAGACCCCTTGAAGACGACGAGGTTGATAGGCCTGAGGTGGAAGTACAGCAATGTATGGAGCTGACAGGTACTAATCGGTCGAGGGCTTATCCAAAAATCACTCGGAAGAGTGGCGTCAGGCTGAGCAAGCCGTGAAGAGCACTCCAAGAGAACTAACACGCAAATACGTTTCGTATCCAGTTTTCAAGGATTAATACCTTGAATTTATGGCTTGGAGAGATACCCAAGTGGCTATAAGGGGACCCTCTGCTAAGGGGTTAGACTGCGTAAGCGGTGCGAGGGTTCGAATCCCTCTCTCTCCGCCATTTTTATAAGATTAACTTAATATGGCGGTGTAGCTCAGCTGGCTAGAGCGTACGGTTCATACCCGTGAGGTCGGGGGTTCGATCCCCTCCGCCGCTACCATATTATCTCGGAGGCTTAGCTCAGCTGGGAGAGCATCTGCCTTACAAGCAGAGGGTCGGGGGTTCGAGCCCCTCAGCCTCCACCATCTATACATCTTCTTTTTTATTACACCGTGCCGGTGTAGCTCAACTGGTAGAGCAACTGACTTGTAATCAGTAGGTTGGGGGTTCAAGTCCTCTCGCCGGCACCATTTTTCTTGCGGAGCCGTGGTGTAGAGGCCTAACATGCCTGCCTGTCACGCAGGAGACCGCGGGTTCGAATCCCGTCGGCTCCGCCATTACTTCTTGATTTAAGGATGAGAACCCTAAAAGGGTTCGCCGAAGGATAAGCTTCGTTAGCGAAACACCACAGTCTCGGAGCGAAGCGCAGAGTATCCCATCGGCTCCTCCATTAAGTTTATTTTCACCACAAAGTGGGAAAGTGGACAACTTCACCACTTTATTTTTTTGACCAATTGCATATGGCTCGGTAGCTCAGTCGGTAGAGCAGAGGACTGAAAATCCTCGTGTCGGCGGTTCGATTCCGTCCCGAGCCACTTCTATGTTATATCTGGATCATTTGTGATTCACTCGGGTAACATAGTTATTATGGAGGCTTAGCGAAGTGGCCAAACGCAGCAGACTGTAAATCTGTTCTCTGACGAGTTCGGTGGTTCGAATCCATCAGCCTCCACCAGTTTTTTTATGAGCCATTAGCTCAGTTGGTAGAGCACCTGACTTTTAATCAGGGTGTCGAAGGTTCGAGTCCTTCATGGCTCATCTCTGGAAGTCGTTAACTTTACGGTTAACGGCTTTTTTTGTATTTGGATGGCCCCGGAATAATGGCAAGATTTACGCTTATGGTGAAGTGTATGATAAAATAAAAATATTTAACACTACAAAGGATCGAGGGAAAGTCAGCTCATGGATATCAAATTGCTGAAGCAGCAAGTGGAGAACATCGTGGATACGTCCTTGACGGAATCAAACTGGGAGCTTGAGGCATGGAACGGGCTGATACGGCAATCTGGAGGAAATGAGTTTGGGCCGTTTCGTCAGGGGCAGCGCTGGATTTGGCTATTGAAGTATCAGTCCTCTTCCGTGCTTGCTTTTGAGGCGGAAGCGAAGGCTATCACTGAAGCAGAAGCGAAGCTGATTCAAATGGTCTTGTCCTCCATGCATCCTCCTGTGTCCCCAATTGGCTTAAAGCGCGATGAAGAAGCTCGAAGTCTTCAATTGGGGCAGTGGTTGCAGGAGCGATTGGAGCAGGGAGAATTGGAGCAGTCAATTCCGGACAATATGCCAATCAAGACGAAGCTACGTGGGAGACTTTTACCCTTTTTGCTGAGTTGGGAGCATCAGGGGCAAGCGATTTCGTTTAATCAACTGAACAAGCTGCTTAAGAGCTATTTTGGTGGTGCTATCGTACTTGTTCCCCTTAAAGAGGACTGGTTGATTCTACTCGGAGAGGAGTTGCTCACCAGCCTTAGGGAAGATAGCGAAGAGGTTGCCGAAACGGAAAGAGAGATGTTGAGTGCGCTTTGCGAGGGGTTATATGAGCTGATTACAAATGAATGGGTTGGCGGTCTACACTTGTCCGTGGGCGATACATTGATTGCTGAAGCTGAGTTAACGGCTGCCACCTTGGCATTGCGGCAAACGTTGGCATTGGGCCGAATGTTTAATGTAACTAATCAGATTCATTTGCCTTGGGAGCTGAAGCTGGAACGACTCATTTCAAGCATACCCGAGATCGAGCGGGAGAGGTATATCGCGGAAAGAAGAGATCGCAGCACCCTGCTGCAGGAAGAAGAGACCTTTACTACGCTGGAAACATTCTTTTCACTGGACTGCAATGTAAGCGAAACAGCCAAGCGGCTCTATATTCACCGTAACACTTTGTTATACCGGCTTGATAAGTTCAAGCAGGAGACCGGACTGGATGTTCGAACCTTTGCCGACGCGGTATTGGTCAAGCTTGAGCTCTTATTGTACAAAGTCACGAAAAGGGCGTAAGTTTTTTGTGCAGTTTGTGCATAGATGGGTTTTGCCCTATCGTTTATTATATAACTATAGAATGTATCCGATTTCATAAAACATAAACACAACTAATTTAAATGACTTGGGAGGAATAACAAATGGCAGGCGTACGCTTAGAACACATCTTCAAAACATATCCGGGTGCGGATAAGGCAACTGTAGCTGATATTAACCTCGATATTGCGGACAAAGAGTTTTTGGTACTGGTAGGTCCATCCGGTTGCGGTAAATCGACAACGCTGCGGATGATCGCTGGTCTGGAGGAAATTACAGAAGGTAAATTGTATATTGGCGACCGTGTTGTGAATGACGTAGCTCCGAAAGACCGCGACATCGCGATGGTATTCCAATCCTACGCTTTGTACCCACATATGAATGTGTACCAAAACATGGCGTTTGGTTTGAAACTTCGCAAAGTGAAGAAAGAAGAAATCGACCAACGTGTACGTGAAGCTGCTAAAATTCTCGATATTGAGCATTTGCTGGATCGTAAACCAAAAGCCCTTTCCGGTGGTCAACGTCAACGGGTAGCCTTGGGCCGCGCTATTGTCCGCGATCCTCAAGTCTTCCTGATGGATGAACCGCTTTCCAACTTGGATGCTAAGCTGCGCGGTCAAATGCGTGCGGAAATCACTAAATTGGTAAAACGTCTGGAAACCACTTGTATCTACGTAACACATGACCAAATCGAAGCTATGACAATGGGTGACCGGATCGTGGTTATGCATGATGGTATCATTCAACAAGCAGCTTCTCCGGAAGAGCTGTACAACCAACCAAGCAACATCTTCGTAGCAGGCTTTATCGGTTCCCCTACGATGAACTTTGTACATGGTACTTTGGCAGAAGAAGCAGGCACTGTTCGCCTGAAAGCTGATAATTTGGATGTTGTTGTGCCTCAAGGTAAAGCGGCTGTGCTGAAAGATAAAGGCTACATTGGCAAAGAAGTGATTATGGGTGTTCGTCCTGAGGACATTCATGAAGAGCCTGTATTCCTGGAAGCTTCCCCGCAAACTGCGTTCACAGCTAACGTGTACCTGACGGAAAACCTGGGTCACGAAATGCAATTGTACTTGAACGGTGCAGGCGGCGACGGCTTGATCGCACGCGTAGACGGACGTTCCAATACACGCGAAGGCGACAATGTAAAATTGGCAATCGATATGAACAAGATTCATATCTTCGACAAGGAAACCGAACGCAACGTATTCTACAATTAATTTTTTGATCTTTACGAAAGCCGCCCTTCGGGGCGGCTTTTTTGCGGATAGGCAAACAAAATGTCATCGATATATAGTAGCAAACCGCAGCATTCAGGCGGTGAAGATTGATTTACGGAACATTTTCCATTACGATGAATACATTGAGCAATCCAGAAACAGGATGAATTTATGCCTTATCGCAGCTTATATTTGCAACCGTAGACACAATCGGACATTGTAGGTTCCGGAGTGCCGGTAGGAAGGAAGAACAGATGGCTAAAAAAGTAAAAGTGTCGGAACTGGTCAATCAGTTCGGGCTTGAGGTGATTTCCGGAGAGCAAGGATTGAAACGGACGATTACGGTGGATGATTTATACCGTCCCGGTCTGGAGATGGCGGGTTACTTTGAATATCATCCGCCGGAACGCGTTCAGATCTTGGGCAAAACGGAAATGGCTTTCTTTGAAATGCTGCCGCCTCATGAGCGTAAAGATCGTATGGAACGCTTGTGCAGCAGTGAAGAAACACCATGCATCATTCTGACACGTTCCTGGGAAGTCCCGGATGAGCTGGTAGCTATCAGTGCAGAGAAGCAAATTCCAGTGTTGCGCAGCAGCATGGCGACGACGATCTTATCAAGCCGCATTACTAGCTTCCTGGAACGGAAGCTTGCCCCTACAGCAACAATCCATGGTGTTCTGGTCGACGTATATGGTGTAGGTATGCTAATTACCGGCAGCAGTGGTATTGGGAAAAGTGAAACTGCATTAGAATTGGTCAAACGTGGACACCGTCTTGTTGCAGACGATGCGGTAGAAATTCGACAGACCTCCGATAATCAGCTACATGGTACGGCGCCAGAGCTTATTCGCCATCTGCTGGAGATTCGCGGAGTGGGTATTATCAACGTAATGACCTTATTTGGCGCTGGAGCGATTCGCAACAATAAGCGGATTTCGTTAGTGGTAAGGTTGGAGGCATGGCAGCAAGAGAAGCAATATGACCGGTTAGGGCTGGATGAGGAGACGACGCGGATTATTGATACCGATGTGCCTCTAGCAACTATTCCGGTACGTCCGGGACGAAACTTGGCGGTCATTATTGAGGTGGCGGCCATGAACTTCCGTCTCAAACGCATGGGGTATAATGCGGCTTTGCAATTTACCACCAAGCTGACGGAGACGATCGCAGAAGATATCGACGATTTGGATTAGGAGCGTGAATAATGAGCACCTTGCTATTGGACCCGATTGCCTTTTCTATCGGGAGTATAAACGTGCATTGGTATGGTTTGATTCTGGGAAGTGGCGCTTTATTCGGGCTTCTCCTGGCCATCTGGGAGGGCAAGCGATTCCAGGTTCCACAGGAGCTGTTCATGGACTTGCTGCTGTTTGGTGTACCTTCGGCTATTATTGGCGCGCGTATTTACTACGTGGCTTTTATGTGGGACGAATACAAAAATAATTTCTGGGATATCTTTAAAATTTGGAATGGTGGGATTGCGATTTATGGAGCTCTCATCGGAGCCATTATTTGTGCGGTCATTTTCTTCCGGCGCCGGGGCTATAACTTCTGGCGGATTGCGGATATTTGTGCGCCGTCCCTGATTGCAGGTCAAATGATTGGCCGTTGGGGGAACTTCGTGAATCAGGAAGCGTATGGCGGTCCTGTAACAGAAGCCTTCCTACGGGAGAATCTGCACCTCCCGTCCTTCATTGTTAATCAAATGAATGTGCAAGGGACCTTCCATCATCCTACGTTTTTATACGAGTCACTTTGGAACCTGGCAGGTCTGGTCCTGTTGTGTTTATTGCGTAGACAGAAATTTTTGCGCGCTGGTGAGCTATTTGCTTCTTACTTCATTTGGTATTCTATCGGCAGGTTCTTCATTGAAGCATTGCGGACGGATAGCCTGGCCTTCCAAGGGGCCTCATGGCTGGCGTCCTTCATAAATGGCTTGTGGGCCCCAATGACCTGGCTTGGATTTGAACAAGGTTACTTGGCCCCATCCTACGGTAATGTTCGGATCTCCCAACTGGTAGCCATCGGCCTGATTGTGGCCGCAATTGCGTTTATCATTATCCGCCGCCGCACTGTAGCTGATCTGCCTTATTATAGCGACCCGATTGTATGTACAAAGGCTGCTCCGGCTACGGTTCTGCCAGCTGCTTCAGCGACTGAAGAAGCTGCACAAGTACAAGTGGCTGACGAGCCTGCTGAGATTATAGCAAACCAAGACAATCAGGAAGAGGAAGAGAAGAAGGAGTAAAGACGACATGATCGACACCGTGTTATTTGATTTGGATGGTACTATCATCAATACGAACGAGCTAATTATTACCACATTCATGCATGTCATTGACAAGCATGGCCTCGGGCCGTTCACGCGGGAGCAGATTATTCCGCATATGGGTACCACGCTGGAGCACCAGTTGCGGACCTTCTCCGGACAGGAGAACGTGGATGCATTGGTTGCGGACTACCGAACATATAACCGGAAGCGGCACGATGAACTGATCGCCGAGTTCCCTCATGTGAAGGAAGTATTGGCTGAGCTTCATCAACGTGGTATCACAATGGGAATCGTGACTACGAAGATAAGGGAAACGACTATGCTGGCGCTTGAACGGTTTGGATTTCTTGCTTATATGAAGACCATCGTTACAGTGGACGATGTCAGTCATCCCAAACCGCACCCAGAACCGATTCTGACTGCCTTGAAAGCCTTAAAGGCTGATCCTGCCCGAACATTAATGGTGGGTGATAGTGCGGCAGATCTTCTTAGTGCCAAAGCGGCAGGGGTGCAAGCTGCGGGCGTAGCCTGGTCTCTAAAGGGCGAGATGGAGCTTCGTAAGTACAATCCTGACTACATTATTCAGGATATGACCGACCTGTATGCCATTCTCGAAGGAGAGTCGGTGAAGCCGTGAGGAAGGTAAGGCGCTATCCGGTAGAAGGCCCCAATGCATTATGGCAATTGTACCGGACAGTCAGCCCATGGAAGGGCATCCGCAACTTCATATTCATTCAGATCGCCCGGTATTGTCCTGTATTGTCGGTGAAAAATGCTATTTATCGCCGCATCCTTGGTGTGAAGGTTGGGGATCATACGGCCTTTGGCCTGATGGTGATGCTGGATGTATTTTTTCCCGAGCTGATCACGGTAGGCCGGAATTCAGTAATCGGCTACAATACGACGATTTTGGCCCATGAATATCTGATTAAGGAGTACCGACTAGGTGAAGTGAAGATCGGCGATGAGGTTATGATCGGAGCCAATTGCACCATTTTGCCAGGCGTGACGATTGGGGATCATGCCGTGGTGGCTGCTGGGTCGGTGGTACATAAGGATGTAGAGGCTGGCACCTTTGTCGGAGGCAATCCATTACAACCATTGAAACGCAGGAGTATGGAAAACGCAGAACCTTTGGAACAAGAGGGGCATAGCTACCCGTAGATCCCTCTACACCTTACTGTGATTATCAAAGCCATAAATAAAGCTGCTAACAGCCGATATTTCTCGGGTTGCTGGCAGCTTTATTTTTGCCGGTTCGCTTGAGCTTGGTGATGAGTTTCTGCGGCTTTAATATAATAGACAACCAGGGGGGGATGAATATAATTTAAGGTAGACATCTTATACATAGCTACGGGGTTCTTCTTAAATTAGCTTAGGAGTTGATGACTTGAACAAGATAGTCAAGGAGCGGCTGCCGCAACTGGAGATTTTCCGTGCGTTGGCTATTTTCAGTGTAATTCAGGTTCATGCAGCTTCGTTTGCTGCCGCTGAACAGGCGCTGGAATCGCCTTTTTATTATGTTTATAACTGGATGAACATTTTCTTCAAGATCGGTACTCCGGGCTTTATATTTTTGAGCAGCTTTGTGTTGTTCTACAATTACTATGATCGGCCAATGAGCCGCAAGCTGGTAAGCAATTTCTATAAGAAACGCTTGACGTATATCATTTTGCCTTATGTTTTAGTGTCTAGCTGCTATTTTTTTCTGATTGCCATCCTCTATCGCGGTTTTCTCCAAAACCCTACACTCGCTGATCTCAAATCATTGGGTACCGCCTTACTTACAGGAACAGCTTATACCCACCTATATTTCATCTTTATCAGCATTCAATTTTATGTGCTCCTTCCCTTCCTCTTGTGGTTATTTCAATCCTTCCGTCAAAACAGGCTGCTGTTGAGCTTGATCCTCCCCGTAGGGGTTGCCGTGCAGTGGGGATTCTTCTTCTGGAACCGATACAGTCTGCAACTACCGAATAAGGCGAGCATTGCTTTGACGTACATGGCTTACTACATGCTGGGTGCCGTGATGGCTATTTATTTCCCAACGATCAAGAGCTGGCTTACTGCAAAATGGGGTGAGATGTCGGGACGGCAGCGAGCTGGTTCTGCGGTATTGTGGATGGCTTGGCTGATAGTCGCTTTTGCCCATGTTCATCTCTGGCTAATATACCGGAAGGGAATGGGGGTGCCCGACTCGCTATGGTTTGAATTATTCTGGAATATTCATTGCATGCTGTCAGCACTGGTCCTGCTGCAATTGGCTTTTTATATATATCGAAAAGGTTCGTACACCTTGGTGGCATGGCTTACCCGGCTAGGTGAGTTGTCCTTTGGCATTTACTTATTTCACCCATTCGTGCTGCTGGTCTATCGGTGGTTGTACAACAACAAGCAGGGGCCAGCTAGTGAATCGCTGGGCTATTTACTGTACATTATAGGGGGTTCCTTGCTGTCGCTCTTTGGGTCTTGGATTTTTGTACAGCTCAGCTTCCGTTGGCTGCCCTTTGCTTCCTGGTTCCTGGGAAATACGCCAGCCTCATTGCGGCTAAGAAGCAACGGGGAGCAAGAGGGCTAGTCCATCTCTCCATAATGACTCATTCGCAACAGATGGAACGGTGTTCGGAGGCGTTGACGGTCTGAAAGCAAGTATGATAAGATATGTGATATTCTTTAATTTGGTAGATTGGTAGCACTTTAATGCGATAAATTAATTTTGGAGATATACAAGGGGTGAATTACTTGTCGAAACCAAAAGGATTTGAAAAACCGGCAGGCGTTCGCGACTATTTGCCAATTGCTGTCGATAAGCTGCGTGCGATTGAGCGTCGTGTGCTGGATTGCATGGCTGGCTGGGGTTACCGGCAGATTATGACGCCAACCATGGAGTATTACGATACCGTTGGGGTGGCAAGCTCCACATCGGATCAAAAATTGTTTAAGCTACTGAACAATCGGGGGACGACAATGGTGCTTCGCTCAGACATGACAGCCCCCATTGCCCGGGTGGTTGCCTCTTTACTAAAGGAGGAGCCGCTTCCGTTGCGGTTATCCTATCATGCTAATGTGTTCCGGGCTATTGAGGAGGAAGCGGGCAGAGAGGCGGAATTTTTTCAAACCGGTGTTGAACTGGTTGGAGATGATTCCGCCGATGCGGATGCCGAGGTCATCGCCTTGGCTGTAGCTTCGTTGCAGGCAGCGGGCGTCAAGTCATTTAAAATCGCTGTAGGTCATGTCGGATTTCTTAACGGTTTGCTAGCCGAAGCGGTGCCAGGGCGTGATGATATTCGGGAGGCGCTCAAGGAAGGACTGCTGCATCGTGATTATGTCGGCTATCGGGAGATGCTGGTTGAGTTGTCCTTATCACCACGGCAGCATGAGGAGCTTGAAGGAATTCTTCGGCTGCGTGGAGGCAAGGAAGTGTGTGGTCAAGCGTTGGACCTCAGCGCCGACCCGCTTGCCCAAGCCTCAGTCAAGCATTTGAGTCAGGTGTGGGATGCGCTGGAGGACTTCGGGGTAGCCGAGCATGTGATGATTGATTTAACGATGATTGGCGATTTTTCTTATTATACGGGCATGACCTTTGAGGGGTATGCAGCCGAATTGGGTTTCCCGGTATGCAGCGGCGGGCGGTACGATAACCTGCTGCAGCAGTTTGGAAGACCTGCTCCGGCTACGGGCTTTTCTCTGAAGACGAACCGAATTCTTGACGGTGTTCACGGTCTGGACAGCGAAGCAGAACTACCTGTGGTATTGCAATATGACGGTGCGAATCGAAAACGCGCCTTTACCGAAGCGGAGCGGCTTCGCCGGGAGGGAAAAAGTGTCTTGATGCGACGTGCAGAAAGGCCAGCGGATTTGCTGGTGTCAGGACAAATTGGGGAACGACGGCCGGGACCGTTAGGGCCTTTATATGGAGACATTCTGAACTTTGTGAGCTTCTAAAGAGGTGTAACCAAGTGTCAGTCAAGGATCTAGTCTCCCAGTCAGAAAGGAGGCCATCAATTGGGCCAGATTATAAAAGTAGCCATGCCCAAAGGGCGTATCTATAAGAAAGCATCGGTCTTGTTTCGCGAGGCAGGCATTCTCATTCCAGGGGATGTGGATGATTCGCGCAAGCTGGTTATTCCATTGCCGGAGATCGGCATGGAGTTCATCCTGGCCAAGCCGGTAGACGTACCTACTTATGTTGAATACGGTGTGGCTGATATCGGGATCGTGGGCAAGGATGTATTAATGGAAGAGGAACGGGACGTATACGAACTGCTGGATCTTGGTATTGCCCGTTGCCGTATGTCCGTTATTGCACTGCCGGATTGGAAGCCGGGCATACAGCAGAGAGTAGCGACGAAGTACCCGAATGTGGCCTCAAGATTCTTCCGTGAGCAAGGCCAGCAAGTGGAAGTAATCAAGCTGAACGGTTCAATCGAATTGGCACCGCTGATTGGTCTTGCAGATCGGATTGTTGATATGGTAGAAACCGGACAAACTTTAAAAGAAAACGGACTGGTTGAGCGGGAACAACTCTTTGAAATTACCAGCCGTTTGATCGCCAACAGGGTAAGCTACCGGATGAAGAATGCGGAGATTCAGACGGTTTGCGATGCACTAAGCAGAGTGATTCAGCGGGATCAGGTCAAGCAAGGCTAAGCAAATGGAACGAACAGCGTGGTGAACAAGTTGTTTGTCGAAGAGCGGTATGGAGCGGAAACAGCGAGTGTAAGTCTACACCGGTCGCAGGCTCCCTATGGGTTCACCATACTTTAAATAGAGCAGGGGGATGCGAGATGAAGCTGGTATCGGCAGAGGAATTCGATTTGCGGCGGGACGTGGAATACGGCTCGCCAGAGCAAAATGAGTTGGTAAAAGCCATTGTGAAGGCAGTCAAGCAGGAAGGAGATGCGGCACTGCTTCGTTATACGAAACAATTTGACGGGCTGGCATTGGAGGCCTCGCAGCTACGCGTGATGCCGGAGGAGCTGGAAGCGGCTTATACTAAGGTTGAGCCTTCCTTCGTGGCAGCTATTCGAGCGGCAGCGGAGCATATCCGGCAATTCCATGCCCGGCAGAAGCGCAACTCCTGGATGGACCTGCAAGCCGATGGGAGTCTGCTCGGCCAGATCATTCGGCCGCTAAAGCGGGTCGGAGTCTACGTTCCCGGAGGTAAAGCGGCCTATCCATCCTCCGTCCTGATGAACGTCATTCCGGCTCAGGTGGCGGGCGTGCCGGAGATTGTGATGGTGACGCCGCCTGCGACCGGCGGCAAGGAGGGGATCGACCCGTATATTCTTGTCGCCGCCGCCGAGGCGGGCGTACATGAGATCTACCGGGTCGGCGGGGCGCAAGCGGTGGCTGCACTGGCTTACGGCACCGCTACGATTGCCCCGGTCGATAAAATCTGCGGACCGGGCAACATCTACGTCGCGCTCGCCAAGCGCGAGGTGTATGGGGTCGTCGATATCGACAGTATCGCCGGACCCAGTGAGATCGCCGTCCTGGCCGACGATACAGCAAATCCCGCCTATGTGGCGGCGGACTTGCTGTCGCAGGCGGAGCATGACGAGATGGCTTCGGCGATTCTCGTGACCCCGTCCGAGACGTTCGCCAAGGCTTGTCAGGCCGAGGTGGAGCGCCAGTTGGCCGAGTTGCCGCGCAAGGAGATTGCCGGGGCATCCATCGAGCATTACGGTGCTATCCTGCTGGTCGATTCCATTGAGGCTGGCATTGATGTAATCAATAAGCTGGCGCCGGAGCATTTTGAACTGATCGTAGACAATCCGATGGAGTATCTGGGGCTGGTGGAGAACGCCGGGGCAATCTTCCTTGGTCCCTACAGCTCTGAACCGGTGGGCGACTATTTTGCCGGTCCCAATCACATCATTCCAACCAACGGTACAGCCAGATTTTCATCACCGGTGGATGTGGATGATTTTATCAAAAAGTCCAGTGTTATTTATTATAGTAAGGAAGCGCTGCTGGAGAACGGGGCTACCATCATGGAACTGGCCCGACGGGAAGGACTGGAGGGTCATGCTCGTGCTATTGAAGTTCGGCTGCGTCAAGAAGGAAAGGCAGGGGGATTGCAATGACAACGAATAATGAAAAGGTGCTCGTGCGGGAATCCAGCGTTAGCCGGACTACCCATGAGACGGATATCAAACTTAGCTTTGCTGTGGATGGGACTGGCGAGGCCAAGCTGGAGACGGACGTACCTTTCCTGAATCATATGCTGGATTTGTTCACCAAGCACGGACAATTCAATCTGGCGATGGAAGCCCGGGGAGATATTGAGATCGATGACCATCATACAGTGGAGGATATCGGAATTTGTCTGGGACAGGTGATTCGAGAAGCGTTGGGCGACAAGAAGGGGATCAAGCGGTATGCCAGCGTCTTTATCCCAATGGATGAAGCCTTGGCCCAAGTGGTGATTGATATCAGTAACCGGCCCCACTTTGAATATCGGGCGGAGTATCCGTCGGACCGGGTGGGCAGCTTCGATGTGCAACTGGTGCAGGAGTTCCTCTGGAAGCTGGCGCTGGAAGCGCGGATTACGCTGCATGTGATTGTGCATTACGGACAAAATACGCATCACATGATCGAGGCGGTCTTCAAGGCGCTTGGACGGGCGCTGGATGAAGCGACGAGTATTGATCCGCGCGTCAGCGGGGTGCCGTCGACGAAGGGAGTGCTATAGCCCATGAGAATCGCCATCGTCGATTATGGCATGGGCAACCTGCACAGCGTAGGCAAAGCCGTGGAGCGCCTTGGCTATGAGGGCTTCGTAACGGGAGATGAGGCCCGGATTGTTGCAGCGGACGGCGTGATTCTGCCGGGCGTCGGAGCCTTTGGCGATGCGATGGAGCATCTGCGAGCCACCGGGCTGGACCGCGTGGTGCGGTCGGTAGCCGCCAGCGGCACGCCGCTGCTCGGCATTTGCCTCGGGATGCAACTGCTCTTCGCGGAGAGCGAAGAGTACGGGCGGAACGAGGGGCTGGGCCTGCTGCCGGGCAAGGCAGTCCGGTTTCCCGGCACAGAAGGGTATAAGGTGCCGCATATGGGCTGGAACCGGCTGGAGTTTCGCCAGCCGGAGAGCCCGCTGCTCCAGGGCCTGGAGGAAGGACATGTGTACTTCGTTCACTCCTTCCACGTGCTGCCGGAGCAGGCGGAGGATTTGCTGGCCGTGACAGATTACGGCCAGCCGGTCACGGCGATTGTAGGCCGTGAGAATGTGCTGGGGATGCAGTTCCATCCCGAGAAGAGCGGAGCGCTGGGAATGGCCCTGTTGCGCAACTTCCTGACATTGGTGGAACGTCAAGAGGACGGAGTTTAACGTGCGTTGCGGTACTGCGTAGCAACGTTCATGACAGCTTGGTTGGCAGCAGGCGGGATGTGCTTGTCCAGGGTGAGCCCTGGGCTGCATGCCGCATGCGCGCAAACCAAGCTGTACACGTCTATTATGAGAGCAAAACATACAGGAGGGAATCACGATGTCATCATTTATCATATACCCGGCCATCGACATTCGCGGGGGCCAATGTGTCAGACTGGTTCAGGGCGACTATGACCGTGAGACGGTATATAATGCCGATCCGCTAGAGGTAGCACGTTCCTGGGAGGCCCAAGGCGGTTCGTTTATTCATCTGGTGGACTTGGATGGGGCTAAGGCCGGCCATCCCGTAAATGACGAATTGATCGGGCGCATTGCCAGCCGTGTTCAGGTTCCGGTCCAAGTGGGCGGCGGACTTCGCACGCTGGAGGATGTGCGGCATCTGCTGTCACTCGGCGTTAGCCGGGTGATTATCGGCACGGCAGCCATTGAGGATCGCGCTTTCACCGAAGCCGTGCTGGGTGAATACGGGGACCAGGTAGCTATTGGCATTGATGCAAGAAATGGGCTGGTGGCTACGCGCGGCTGGCTGGAAACCTCCGAGGTACAGGCGGAGGTATTAGCCAAGGAGCTGGCAGCGAAGGGAGCCGAGACTTTTATCTTTACCGATATTTCCCGAGATGGCATGATGCAGGGACCTAATGTCGAAGCGATCCGCTCTCTTGCGATAGCATCGGGTAAGACTGTCATTGCTTCCGGGGGCGTTACGGTTCAGGAGGACTTGCTGCGGCTAGCGAAATATGCCGATCAAGGTATCGGCGGTGCCATTGTGGGCAAGGCGCTGTACACTGGCAATATTCAACTGGCCGAGGCCATCAAGGCCGTTCAGGCCGGGAGCTAAAGTCGCTCTTGAGCAGTTGCGGGTAAAGGTGCAGGAAGGTGGCTTTTGCCAAGTTTTTTTTATAACGGAATAGGTTCTGAACTGATTTGTCTTTAGTTAGTTTACAGTGTGAGTTGCACGACTTATGATCAAAAATGACTTGTTGAACAACCTCTTAGAGAAAGGAAGTTGAACCAGATGCTCGCAAAGCGAATCATTCCCTGTCTGGATGTGAAGGATGGCCGGGTCGTCAAGGGAGTTAACTTCGTCAATCTGCGCGATGCCGGAGATCCGGTGGAGTTAGCGGCCCTGTATGACCGTGAGGGGGCGGACGAGCTTGTATTTCTTGATATTTCTGCCTCGCATGAAGGGCGGGCGACGATGGTGGAAGTGGTCAAGCAAACTGCTGGGGAGATCGCTATTCCCTTTACGGTAGGTGGCGGTATTTCTCAGGTTGAGGATATGAAGCGCCTGCTGCGCGCCGGTGCGGACAAGATTGGGATTAATACCGCGGCGGTGCTAAACCCGGAGCTTATCGCAGACGGTGCGCGCCGGTTCGGCGCCCAGTGTATCGTGGTGGCGGTGGATGCCAAGTATAACGCGGAATGGGGAGAATGGGAAGTGTACACCCACGGCGGACGAAAGGCTACAGGTATCCGTGCGCTGAATTGGGTGCGGGAGGTAGAAAAGCGGGGGGCCGGCGAGATTCTGCTAACCAGTATGGATGCGGATGGCACCAAGGATGGCTTTGATCTGCCACTCACAAGCGCTGTCAGCCAGGCCGTGGGTATTCCGGTGATCGCTTCGGGCGGGGCCGGGAACATGGAGGATTTTTACGATGTATTTACGGAAGGCCGGGCTGATGCGGCACTCGCGGCAACGATTTTTCATTATAAGGAGATAGCGATACCGGATTTGAAAAAAGACTTGAAGGTCAAAGGGGTGGAGATACGATGAGCGTAGCGGATGAACAACCATTGCAGTTACTGGTGTCGTTGGAGGAATTGAACAGGGCGATCAGGTGGGATGCGGACGGACTGGTCCCGACTGTGGTACAAGAGGCAGGCAGCAAGGAAGTGTTGATGATGGCCTACATGAACCAGGAATCGCTGCGCAAATCCGTGGAGACGGGGTTCACCTGGTTCTGGAGCCGCTCACGCAGCGAGCTTTGGAACAAAGGAGCAACTTCGGGCAATACTCAGCGAATTACGGCGTTGCACTATGATTGCGATGGGGATACTCTCCTGGTAGAGGCCCAGTCGGCGGGTCCCGCCTGTCACACCGGAGAGCGGACGTGCTTCTACCGTACGGCGGCCGTTGCCGACGATACTGCATTGCAAGCCGCTGAAGGAAGCCCTATGGCGCGGTTCAAGGTGCTGGCCGAGTTGGAGCAATTAATCGCCGAACGTGATGCTGAGCGCCCGGAAGGAGCGTATACGACGTATTTGTTCGAGAAGGGCATTGACAAGATTCTCAAGAAGGTAGGCGAGGAGACGGCTGAATCCATTATTGCTGCCAAAAATGAAGATAATGATGAGCTTCGTTACGAGGTTAGCGATCTGATCTATCATCTGCTGGTGCTGCTGCGCGAACGCAAGCTGCCGCTAGATGAGGTCATGCAAGAGCTGGAGCGGCGTCACGAACGGCCGCGCCGGGATTAAGGGGGCATTAGTCTCATGCTGATCGATTATCATACGCATCATGAACGGTGCGGACACGCTGTCGGTAAGCTGGAGGAATATATTCAGCAAGGCATAGCCAGGGGCCTGGATCACATCGGCTTATCCGATCATATGCCGCTCTTGCATGTAGACCCGGCCACCTACTATCCGGAGATGGCAATGCCGCTGGCAGAATTGCCACGTTACGTGGAGGAAGCCTTCGCATTAAAGGAGAAATATCGGGGACAGATTGAAGTTAGAGTTGGTCTGGAAGGCGATTATGTGGAGGGCTGGGAGGAAGCAATTAGCAAGCTGATCGAAATGTATCCCTGGGATTATGTGATCGGTTCGGTTCATTTTCTCGGAGAATGGGACGTTACGGATTATCGGCAGGTGCGCCATTGGGAGGGCCAGGATGCGTTGGCCATCTATCAGCGCTACTATGAAGCAGTAACCAAGGCTGCGGCTACGGGCTTCTACGATATCATGGGACATCTGGATGTGATAAAAAGATTTGGGTATAAGCCCGGAGCGGGGTCAGAGCAAGCTGTGCTGGAATTGGAGCGTACGGCGTTGAATGCGGTGGCTCAAGCAGGCGTTGCTATGGAATTAAATGCCTCCGGATTATCCAAGCCTTGCACGGAGATGTTCCCTAGCGAACGGATTTTGCAGAGGGCGATCGAGTTGGGCATTCCTCTGACGTTAGGCTCGGACGCTCACGATCCTCAGAAGCTGGGAGAACATCTGGATACAGCCAGGGCGCTATTGTACCGATTAGGCGTACGAGAGGTTGCCACATTTGAGGGAAGACGAAGAACGATGGTTGCCCTGGAATGTGACTGAGGACGGAGGAAATCAGGGCTTGCTGTGCTGGACGCTGCTTGGAAATGGATGTACGATAAAGACGAGAATGTGTGGTCAGAGATTGAACTCGCACTATAATTCGATTTATTCGAGGAGTGAAGCAGGTGGGTTCCAAGATGCGTATTTTTTCCGGTTCGTCCAACCCAAGGCTGGTATCTGACATTTGTGAACGCCTGGGTGTGGAGCCCGGAAAGGTCAAGCTATCGCGCTTCAAAAGCGGCGAGATTTATGTCCACTATGAGGAGAGCATCCGTAATTCCGATGTATTCCTGGTGCAGTCGCTATCACATCCGATTAATGAGCTGTTTGTGGAGCTGTTGGTGATGATTGATGCGGCGAAGCGGGCTTCTGCTCGTACGGTGAACATCATTATGCCGTATTACGGTTATGCCCGGCAGGAGCGCAAGTCGGCACCGCGGGAGCCGATCTCGGCGAAGATGTTGGCTGATGTGCTGACTACGGCAGGGGCCAGCCGAGTGGTGACTATGGATTTACATGCTCCGGCGATTCAAGGCTTCTTCAATATTCCGGTGGATCATTTAACGGCCCTGGATTTGATGACCGATTATCTGAAGGCGCAAAATATTCCTAACCCTGTCATCGTTTCACCTGATGCCGGACGAGCCTCCATGGCGGAGAAGCTGGCCAATGGGCTGGATTCGCCGTTTGCGATCATGATCAAGAAGCGCCCCTCGCATAATGAATCAGTGATCACACATGTTATTGGAGATGTGGCCGGTCACACCCCAATCATCATTGAAGATTTGATCGATACAGGCACGACCATCGTGAATGTGGTAGAAGGCTTAAAGGAGCGCGGGGCTGCCGATGCTTATGTGTGCGCTACTCACGGGCTGTTCTCCGGGGAAGCACTGGAGAAGCTGCAGCACCCCAACATCCGCCAAGTCGTGGTCACAGACTCCATTGCCCAGCCCGAACTGCATTCTGCTCATATCCAGGTACTATCGGTTGCGCCGATGCTGGCCCGAGCAACGCAGTTCATCATGGAGGGCGGGTCGATCGCAGCTTTATTTAAGGATCGGGGGATTTAGTTTTTAGCTTGCGTATATTTCATTTTTTGGAATAATCAAAAAAATTAAAATAAGACATCTGTCTCCTTAACAAGTAGGTGGATGTCTTTTTTGTGAGGTGGATGTCTTTTTTGTATTTAAAATAGGATTTGAATTGCATTCAGGTCATAATCTCCAACAATCTGATAAGAGCGTAACGTCTTTTCTTTGGTATTATATATGTCAATATAATTTTCCTCATAAATATTAATTTTAACATTATCACCACGAGCTAAATTTATGGAAATTTGATACACTCTATAAGGGTTTAGATTGGAAAAATTTACTTTTTTTTAATTCAATACTTGATAAGCTATGCATCAGTTTTTCGCTGTTACTCACGGTTAGTACAGCTTCCTTTTCTACTTCTGACGATTTGTCATGAAATTTTGTAATATTTATAGATGATACCTCAGAAGAACTAAACGTGTTTGTTACAAGATTATCAAAAGTAGTGGTTGGTGTAGTATCAGGCCAAAATTGAATTATAGCTATCACTAATAGGGCGAAAATAAGAAAAAGGGTATGTTTAGTAAATCTACTTTTGAACATAAATTTAGCGCCCCCTTTTGTATTCTTCGATTAAATCCAGAGGGAGCGACTCGCTCAGCGGAAGCTGTGCCCATCCCTGGGCGTATCTCGTTTGCCTTATTTCCCCCTCTTTTTATAACTAAACAAAAACCAGACCAGAGCGATAAACAATCCGAGAAAGATGCCGGTAATCACAATATTTTCCCATAAAATAGTCATAAAGGATATAGGTTCCTCCCCTCGTATAAGCTCTACAATCCCGCATATAGTCCTCTGTATATTCGTCCCGGCTGATTTATTTTCCTTCCTCTTCCGTTAAGTCCGCTATTTTCCGACAGGATTCCTCGTGGGAGGACAGCTTATACTATGGTATACTTTGGGGTGATGGAAGATTAAGTACGCTATAAAGGGGAGGTGCCTTGCTTGAAGGGAAACAAGCGACCGGCCGGAAATAAACGGGGGAAAGTGCTGCCGATCTCGATGGATGCGGGATTTTTCTTCGAGAGAGCCGTTTTCTCATTGGATCGCTATCGCTATGACAAGGCATTGAAGTATTTTCGTAAAGCTGTAGAATATGAGCCGGGCAATCCGGTGAACCACTGCAATATGGCAGGGATATTGTCCGAAATGGGAGATTACGAAGGCTCCAATGCTGTGCTGAAGACGGTACTGGAAGAGATAGACCCCGGCATGACGGAGTGCTATTTCTACATGGCCAATAACTATGCCAATCTGGATTTGTTTGAAGCCGCAGAGGAAGCGCTAGTTACCTACCTGGAGCAGGATGAGAGCGGTCAGTTCCTGGATGAAGCAGAAGAGATGATTGATCTGCTGCAAGTTGAATTGGATCGGCCGGCTAGACTGCGCGGGATTAAGTCCCGGCAGGGGGTATACGAGCATGACCAAGCTCGTTCTTTACTGGAGGATGGCAAGTTCACGCAAGCGGTGAAACTGCTAGAGCAGTTGGTACAGCAACGCCCGGATTTCTTGGCGGCGCGTAACAATCTGGCGTTGGGCTACTATTATCTTGGCCTGTTCCGTAAGGCACTGGATACGGTGGAGGAGGTCCTGACTCAGGACGGCGGCAATCTGCATGGCTTGTGCAATCTGGCTATATTTTATCAGCATGCCGGAGAGACCGAAGCCTTGGAAGAGCTTGCAAATCAGCTAGCTAGTATCGTTCCATTCCACCAGGAGCATGTGTTCAAGCTGGCAACAACCATGGGAATTCTGGGCCGTCATGAGGAAGCCTTTCACCACTTCGACCGTTTATTGAAGAGCCGGGATATTCCCAAGGATGCTTGCCTTTTTCATTATGCAGCGGTTGCTGCTTATCATACAGGCCGCTTCTGGCAGGCGCGCAAGCTCTGGAGTAAGGCCAAGGGGCACGACCCGCAGGCAGGGGTGGCCGATTTCTACTTGAACCGCCTTGCTGCTGAACAAGAAGGGGAAGCCGTGGATTCCTTGCCGGTCAATTACCAGTATCTGTTGCCTTTTGAGGAGCAGTTCAAGCGCTGGGAATCGGAAGAAGAAGGGCTGCCTTCTGAGGTAAAGGATAATCCGTTGATTCGCTCCTCCTTCTTCTGGGCATTGCGTCACGGCGACGCTCGCACCAAGCTGCAGGTCATTCAGGCGCTGGGCTTGATTGCTGATCAAGAGGTTGAGGAAGCGCTGCAAGCCTTCTTGCTGGAGCCTGACGAAGATGCCTATTTGAAGGAGATGGCTTTATTTGTCCTCCGCTGCCTCGGCGTGAGCAAGCCGTTGCCTGTTCGCTCGGGAAGTACGACTCGCATGGTAGACCCTAGCCGGGTTTCTACAGAGCTGCCGGTATGGCGCAGCGAGTGGCAAGCTGTGGTGGATTTGGCCATAGAACATATGAAGCGAAGCTTTGATCTCCAGCAACAGCATGATATGGAGACGTTGTGGGTGGACTTCATTACTAGGCTTTATCCCGAGGCGCCTGCTATCACTCATTTGGAGGGTTGGGCGGCAGCGCTGGAATACTTGACGGCCAAGATGCACAGGCGTTCTGTCACCTATGAGCAGGTGGCTAAGCGGTACAATATATCTGCCTCCACAGCCAGCCGTTATGTGCGGCGGGTGGATGAAGTATGCGGTGTGAGGGAGAAGATAGAGGCTATTTTCCCGTCTGTTCAGTAGATGAATGTGGGTAAAGCTGTTCCAACTTGGGGAAAACTTGATAGGTAGTATCTATGCAGGATACAAATTTAGCTGTTTTTGACTTGGCTTTGACCTGTGAGAGACCATCCTGAGGAGGTATAGAAGATGCACAAGACAGTGGTTATTGGCACCGGGCCTGCTGGACTGACGGCAGCGATTTATTTGGCCAGGGCGAACCTGAGCCCCATCGTCATCGAGGGGCTGGAGCCGGGAGGGCAACTCACCACCACCACGGAGGTTGAGAATTTCCCTGGATTTCCAGAGGGGATTCAAGGGCCAGAGCTTATGGACCATATGCGTAAGCAGGCGGAACGGTTTGGCGCTGAATTTGTCACAGGTTGGGTGGAGAGTGTGGACTTCTCCGAACAACCGCTTCAGGTGAAGCTGGAAGGGGACAAAATTCTGGAGGCCTCGTCCGTCATCATCTCTACGGGGGCTTCGGCCAAGTATCTGGGCATTCCTGGCGAGCAGGAAAATGTAGGTCGAGGCGTCAGCACCTGTGCAACATGCGATGGCTTCTTCTTCCGCGGGAAGAAGCTGTTGGTTATTGGCGGGGGCGATTCTGCGATGGAGGAAGCGAATTTCTTGACGCGTTTTGCTTCTGAGGTTACGGTGGTGCATCGGCGTGAAGAGCTGCGCGCCTCGAAGATTATGCAGGATCGCGCCAGGGCCAACGAAAAAATCTCTTGGGCGCTGAACCGCTCGCCGCTGGAGGTGGTCACGGCAGAGGGGATTGTCAAAGGGTTGAAGGTCCGTCATAACGAGAGCGGACAAGAGGAGTTGCTGGAGGCGGATGGCATATTTGTGGCCATCGGTCATACGCCGAACACGAAGTTCCTGAACGGAGCCATTGAGACGGACGGGCTAGGTTATATCGTTGTGAAGCCGGGAACGACGGAGACAAATGTGACGGGTGTATTTGCTTGTGGCGATGTGCAGGATACCCGTTATCGGCAAGCGATTACCGCAGCCGGGTCAGGGTGTATGGCGGCCATGGATTGTGAGAAGTTTCTGGAGGGCAGTATGGTCCATGACTGGAGTGGACTGGCAGGCTCGTAAGGTTTTTTAAGTAAAAAAGGATGCTGGCCGTATTACAATGTACCCTATAAGATAGACACTTTTAAAAAGGTCATCTTGTAGGGTACATTTTAGCTTAGAAGGTGGGCCTCGCATCCTTTTTTGTATACGATATTTGGTACAAACAGCCTCGTACATTCAGGAAAATCAGCTCAAGGCTGCCCGACAGAGCCAAGGCGAAGCCTAGACTAGGCTTGCATCCGCCGGACAGTGTGTCACTTATAACAGCCAAGTCCGGTACGCCTAGGGGGAGACGGCGGATAGGTTATATCGCCTTGCGGCGGAAATAAAGCAAGCCAGCAGACAAGAAGACGATAAAGCTGCCGATGACTGTAATGACAAGACTTTCGTAGGGAAGGTTGACGGCCACATAATTGCCGTCCCCTCCGCGTGGCATCATCGCCAGTAGCGGCTGGGCCCAAGGGTAGAACGGCCCGATCCGGGCAGAATTGACAATCAGCAAATTGGGAATCGTCAACGACACGTTGACGGCCAAAGGAGCTGCAAAGCTGGACCATATCAGTGAGATGCCAAGCTGCAAGGTCACCAGCGGCAGGCAGGCGATCAGTCCCCCGAGCAGGCTTGTGACGATCATCCCCCATGGGATCGGGGCGCTCACCTGCTGAACGAACCCAACAATCAACAGGGCGGCAAGGAATAGCAGCTGCGATAGGGCTAGCAGAGAGAATACGATGAGCAATTTGGCGAAATAAACCGCACTGCGAGAGATGGGCAGGACCAGAAGCTGCTTCCAGCCGCCGCCTATATGCTCGTACCGACAGATAAATGAAGGGAACAAGCCGGCCATAATCGGCAGAAAGAGCAGTCCGTGCAGCATGGCCATGGCCTCAAGCAAGGTTCTCCAGGCTTCGTTGTCCGGCGTATGCGACAAATCCGCAAGGACGCCAATCAATGCGGCGAGGGCGGGGCTTGCCAGAAGAACCATCCAAAGATGGGAACGGGCCATTTTCAGGCGTTCTGCGGCGAGCACATGAAGGAATGTCTTCATAGGTTAGTCCACATCCTTTCGGTTAAAGTGAATCATTCCCATGAGCAGGATGAAGCCTCCTGTCAGGAGGCCAGCCAGAATGAACCATTCCCGGTGTGGCCCGGTGAAGCCGAAGACGGGCCAGTTAAGCGGGAACTGTGCAGGCAAGCTCATCATAAACGGAGAAATGATCGAAATGGTCACCCCCAGCGAAACCGGCAAGGACGGGTTGCGGTAGGTGAGCGAAAGCCAAAGCTGCAAGGCTAACAGCGGCAAGGCTGCCAGCAAAGGATAAAAACCCATCCGTGCCAGATCAGCATAAGGCATCAGGTGGCTGTCAAATCCGAAGCATAATCCCAAGATGACCGTGCCAATGGGCAGGAGAATGCAAGATACCGACAGCAGCAGGAAGCATAGCAGGAACTTGGCGCTGAACACTGCTATGCGGGAGATGGGCAGGGCCAGCAACTGCTTCCAGGAGCTGAGCTGATGCTCCACGTTGGCCACCAGTGAACTGACCAGTGTGCATCCCAGGTACAAGGCAATTGGCACAAAGGCGCAGATATTAGTCAGCAGCCCACCCCAAGGGTCATCAGCGTACCGTACGCTCAAGTAGTCGAAGCGCAGGCCATAATTAAGCGCCTGCATGACAACGAGCCCCACAGGGGCCAAAACAATCAGGAACCAGATCCCCTTGCGGCGAATTTTCAGAAAGTCGGCAGATAGAGAACGTAACATCATAGCTGTCCACGCTCCCCAATGACCTGCATGAAAATATCCTCCAGCGATTTCTTCTTCTGCTCCACCCTGTAGATGCTGTGCCCGTTCTCTACCAGCCGTTTGACGAGATGGGCAACTTGGGCATCGGCCATTCCCGGAAAGGTGAGCACGCCGTTCGTCGCTGTTCCGCTCGCACCAAGGTCGCGGGCAATCCACAGTGCAGAATCCGGCTCCGATACAGTAAACTCCATATTATGCGCGGATTTCAGACGGAGGTTATCAATGGTATCCTGGAACACCAATTGACCCTCGCGAATAATGCCTACCTTGCTGGCCATCAGTTCCATCTCGCCTAGCAAGTGGCTGGATACCAGTACGGTAATGCCGTACTGCTCCGGCATATGCTTGATTAATTCACGAATCTCGTGAATGCCTGAGGGGTCCAGCCCGTTCGTAGGCTCATCGAGAATGAGCAGATCGGGGCTGCCCAGCAAGGCGGAAGCGATGCCTAGCCGTTGCTTCATTCCCAGAGAGAAGCCCTTGACTGGGCGGCGAGCCTCACTGGTCAGCGACACAATCTCCAGCACTTCATGGATTCGTGATTTCGGCACTTGTAGGATGCGACGGACGGCCTCCAAATTGTCTATAGCGCTCAAGTGGCCGTAGTAGGAAGGAGATTCGACGAGAGAGCCTATATGCCGGAGGATCTCCAGCTTGTCCTTGGGCATGTCACGCCCAAAGATGCGGATGGACCCGCCGGTTGGCTGAATCAGTCCCAGCAGCATCCGGATCGTTGTTGTCTTCCCGGCGCCATTAGGTCCAAGAAAGCCATAAATATCCCCTTTGGCAATTTCCAGATTCAAGTGATCAACCGCCATGCGGCCGCGATATGTCTTCGTTAAATCCTTCGTTTGAATGATCATCTCACTCACAATTTATCACCTCGTGGATGATCATATCGTCTTGAGGTTAAAAGCAAAGAGGGAGGAAGTTTAAGATTGGTTTAAATTAAGTGTGAAGACAGAAGGAGCACAAGAAGAATACGAAAGAGCGCCCCTTAATCGGACGCTCTCAAAGGATAGATTGATATTGCCGTGCCCGCTGGGGAAGTTTGTGTCTTCCAGGCAAGATACATCTCGCGCAGCAGCAGGTCGACGATTTGCAGGCCCAGGCCGGAGCCGTGAGAGGTGGAGACAACCTCCATGCCGGGCCCGTGGTCGCTAATGACAAGGGCTTCGGCTCCGTTCTCCGACTTCACCGAAATGCCCACATATCCGCCGGAGCCAGCATGGCGGACAAGATTCTGGAACAGATTGTCCAGCACCCGGCGAAAGCCCTGGGCATCTACGGTCCAATACAAAGGCTGCTCCGGCAACTCGATGTCTGCGCTAATGCCGGCCTTCTCCCAGACCGGATACCAGGCCGCAGCGCTCTCACGTACTATCCGCAGCACATCCAGCCGCTCCATGGACAAGGCGTAACGCTTGCTGGTGAGCAGGCTATAGGAGAGTAGGTGATCCATCAGCCCGGAGAGATCGCTAATTTTGGTCTCCATAAGAGAGAGCGACTGTCTGCCCCGATCCGTCAGAGGCTCTTGCCGCAGTGAATAGAGATGGCTGCCCAGCACGGTAAGCGGCGTGCGGAGGTCATGAGAGAGATGACTGATCAAGCTCTTTCGCAGCCCTTCTTCCTCCTGCTCACGCTGTCGGCTACTCTCCAGCTTGTACAGCATCTGGTTAAACGCTTGTTCTAATCGGCCGATCTCATCTGACCGTCCCTCCTGGATCGGTGAGGGCAGCCCGCTTGCTCCCGTTCGGTTCATGGCCGCTTCCAGCCGCAGCAGCCGCTTGCGAATATCGCTGAAGAACAAGACGGACAGCAAAACGAAGGAACCAAGCATGATGGCCAGAAAC
Organism: Paenibacillus sanguinis 2301083 = DSM 16941; assembly: GCF_000374825.1. GTDB lineage: Bacteria > Bacillota > Bacilli > Paenibacillales > Paenibacillaceae > Fontibacillus > Fontibacillus sanguinis. The sequence goes on along the minus strand of NZ_KB895380.1, from coordinate 308,314 downwards.
ACGCCATAAAAGCGCCCATCATCCCGCCCCTCATTGGTAATCACCATAAGCTTGCGGGGCAACTCGAAGACCATAAAGCCTTGCTGTGCTTCTTCACTTCCGCCAATAAAGGCGACCACCGTGAACGGGTCTGCGTTCACCCTGGCCTTCATGAAAGCGATGGTATCCTCCAGCGTCCAGTGGGCAGGAACGTCAGCCTGCTCCGGGAGCTGCAATTGGGTGTTCCCCGTCGAGTCCACCCAATACATGGCGGCATCGGGGTATTTGTGTTTCATTGTCTGCAGTGTGTCCCCAATCACTTCAGGTGTGGCATTCCGTAGCTTGGCAGAGGCTTGATGCCAATCCGCTTCAATCTCGGAACCATTACCATACGGGCGAATAGGGGGGGCCGTCCCCTTGGGGTCAAGCAGCAGATTGACGCCCCAGGAAGCGATAAAGCTGACGGGAATGAGCACCGGGATGAAGCACAGTGCAATTGCCAGCAGTAGCACGTAGCGGGTCAGCAGTGATTTGCGGGGTTTGCGAAGCTTCAATGGCTTCATGCTCTCACCCGATAGCCGATCCCCCGAATGGTCTCAATGACCTCCGGGTTGGCAGGGTCGCGCTCCAGCTTTTCCCGCAAATGGCGAATATGGACCATCAAGGTCTTGTCTCCATCAAGATAAGGCTCATTCCATACCGCCTCGTAGATTTGTTCCTTGGTTAATATCTGCCCGAGGTGGCGCAGCAGAAAAGTAAATATATAAAACTGCTTCCCGGTCAGGACGATCTCTTCCCCGGTGGCTTCGTCGATAATCCGGTTCTCCTTTTCATATATTAGCAGGTGCTTCAACCGGATGGGCTCTGCGGCAGGTGATTCCCCGCTGCGGCGCAGCAGCACTTCAATTCGCGCGGCAAGCTCGTCGGGATGAAAGGGCTTGGTCAAATAATCGTCGGCAAACTTCAGTCCCTGCAGCTTATCGTCGATGGACGTTCTGGCAGATAACATCAACACGGGCAAATCGGGATATTGCTGCTTCAGACGTCCTCCAACCGTAAATCCGTCCAGGCCGGGCAACATCACGTCCAGAATCACAAGGTGCTGATGGGCAGCCTGCTCCACCGCCTGCTCGCCGCTGGTCAGCCAGGTCACATCATACCCTCGCTCCCGCAGGTTCTCACTTACCCATTCACCGATTTCAATATCATCTTCAATATATAGCAAGCTTGTTATAGGCATAGGTAAATTCCCCCCTTTTTCTATTTTGGCAAATACGAGGCAAAAAAGAAACGGGATGTAGGCAAGATTTACTCATTTCTTTTGTGACTGCAATCACAAAGTGTGAATTTTCCTCATGCTACATTGTACCTGAGAATGGTTATCATTAAAAAATATCAAGACGATCGTGAAGGTTCTATGTCTTTGCAGGGAGACGAAAAAGCTTATGATTTCTATAGAGAAGGGAGCAGTACGCAATGAGCGAGTTGATCAATAACCGTGAATTTGGGGCGCAGAGTCAAGGCCGCCGTCAGGAGCTGCTGAAGGAGATCATCAAAGAACTGCACCAGGGTAAAAGCGTGGAAGAGGTCAAGGCGCGGTTTGAAGAAGCGGTGGGTGATGTGACCGTTACGGAAATTTCAGCCATGGAACATGCATTGATGGAGGAAGAAGGCATCCCGGTGGAGGAGGTACAACGGCTTTGCTCCGTGCATACCTCCATCTTCAAGGGATCGATCGAGGAGCTCCACCGCTCATCGAAGCCAGAGGAGCAGCCCGGACATCCAGTTCATACCTTTAAGCTGGAGAACCGGGAGATTGAACGGCTGGTGAATTTTAAATTGCAATTGCACCTGGATAAATATCGCAAGGATGGTGGTGCGGAATTAACCTTCAAGCTGCTGGAGGATTTGAATCTGCTGATGGACCTGGATAAACATTACAGTCGCAAGGAGAATTTGCTGTTCCCGTATCTGGAGAAGTATGGAATTTACGGGCCAACAACGGTTATGTGGGGCGTGGATGATGGAATCCGCATGATGATTAAGGAGACGAAGGGCAAGCTGACAGACGGGAGTGCCGATAAGGAGACGGTGTGTCTTGACCTGGAGCGGATCATCAAGGAAGTTAATGAAATGATCTTTAAGGAAGAGAACATCCTGTTGCCGATGGCATTGGAGAAGCTGACCGAGGACGAGTGGTTCAGCATCGCTAAGGAGAGCGATGAGATCGGCTTCTGCTTGACGGCTCCGGAGCAGGAATGGATTCCTGAACGGGTACCTTTACAGGCCACTCCAGGGGAAGATATGAACGCGGATGCTGCTGCGGGGGCGGAACAGGGCCAACAGGAGGACCAGCCGTCACAGGGTTTCGTCAAATTCGAGACCGGGCTGCTGTCCGTGGAGCAACTGGAGGCCGTCATGAATCACCTGCCTGTAGACCTGACATTTATCGATGAGAACGATATAGTTCGTTATTTCTCTCATGGCAAGGAACGGATATTTGCCCGGACGAAGGCGGTCATTGGCCGCACCGTGCAGAACTGCCATCCTCCGCAAAGCGTTCACATCGTCAACCAGTTATTGGCCGATTTTAAGGCAGGGCTTAAAGATGTCGAGGATTTCTGGATTCCGTTCAAGGATAAATTCGTTTATATTCGCTATTTTGCGGTTCGCAGTGAAGATGGCCGGTATCTGGGCACTCTGGAATTCACGCAAAATATTGCGCCGATTCGTGAACTGGAAGGACAGAAGCGGATCATGTCTTGAGCTGGCTTGTGCCGATATTGTTAAATCTATGCATTTCGCCTACCCCGGTGTGCCCAGCGCGCGCCGGGGTTTTCCTCATTCCTTCCTGCGATAACATACGCTGAACCCCTGTTCCTGCTGGGATTTGCCACAGCTTGCTTCTCTTGACCGAATAGGAGGGTTCGCTTATAGTTGGTAACGTAGGAGAAGCATATTATTTGAGAAAAAGGTGGCTTGTAAATATGTCTGAAAACATCTACATTGGCGTTGACCTGGGCGGCACCGCAGTGAAAGTCGGCATTTGCAATGAGGAAGGTCAACTTCTTCATACCTATGAAGGCCCAACTGAAGTGGCAAGAGGTGCAGATGTCATCGTTGCCAATATCGAACACTATGTCCGCACCGTGGTGGAGCAATCTCCTTTTGCCTGGGAGCAGGTAGCTGGGGTAGGCGCAGGTGTTGCGGGATTTACAAATGTTCGTGACGGGGTTATTATTTTGGCGCCAAATGTAGGTTTGAAAGATTTTCCGATTCGCGCGATTCTGGAAGAGCGACTCGGCAAGCCGATCAAAATAGATAATGATGCCAATGTGGCGGCGCTGGGCGAAGCTTGGGGCGGCGCTGGCAAAGGCATCGACAATTGTGTCTGCTATACGCTGGGCACTGGCGTAGGCGGTGGAATTATCATTAACGGGAAAATTTATCAAGGATTCTCCGGCATGGCTGGAGAGCTTGGACATATGTCCGTTGTGCCTGACCTGGAGGCTATCGGCTGCGGCTGTGGTCAAATGGGCTGCCTGGAGACGGTCTCTTCGGCAACCGGAATTATTCGTATGGCGAACGATGCCGTGGCCCGTGGCGATCGCACTTCCCTGTCTCAGGTGGAGACGATCGCAGCCAAGGATGTCTTCGATGCAGCGAAAGCGGGCGACGAAGCATCCATTCGCATTGTCAACCGTGCGGCCTTCTATCTAGGTAAATCAATGGCTGCTGTGGCTGTTGTGCTTAACCCGGAATTGTTCATCGTAGGCGGTGGAGTATCCAAAGCCGGCGATATCCTGTTCAACGAGGTCCGCAGCGTGTTCGCCAAACTAACCCCAGCACCTGTCCAAACGGGTATGCAGATTGTTCCTGCCACGCTCGGCAATGATGCGGGTATAGTTGGAGCTGCCGGTCTGTTCTTGCGGTCTTAATACAATAAAATAGATAAATGGATGGTGTGGAATCAACGATGGGACAAGGTGAATCTCACGAGGAGGGAACTATGATGCCGGATAAAGAAGTAGGCTCGGTCGCCAATCTGATTATTATTACAGGCATGTCAGGGGCGGGTAAATCCCTGGCTGTACGAAGCCTGGAGGATCTCGGATTTTTCTGTGTAGATAACTTGCCACCGGTATTGATTCCCAAATTTGCCGAATTGATCGAGCAGTCCAAGGGCAAGATCGCTAAGGTAGCTCTGGTCATTGATTTGCGTGGCCGCGAGTTCTTTACAGCGTTATCGGAGTCCCTGGCTTACATCAAAGAGCATTTTACGATAAAATGCGAAATATTGTTTCTGGATGCCATGGACTCTGTGCTGGTGCAACGCTACAAGGAGAGCCGCCGCCGTCACCCGCTGGCTCCTGAGGGGATGCCGCTGGACGGCATTCGCCTGGAGCGTAAAATGCTGGATGAGCTTCGCTTGTCCGCTACTCAGCTTATCGATACCAGCAATATGAAGCCAGCCCAACTCAAGGAGAAAATCATTTCTCGCTTTTCGCATCTGGAGAGCAGCAATCTGTCGGTGAACATCACCTCGTTTGGGTTCAAATACGGCATTCCTATTGACGCCGATCTAGTATTTGATGTGCGGTTCTTGCCGAACCCGCACTACATTGAGCAGCTTCGTCCGCACACAGGACAAGACAGCGATGTATATGAATATGTTATGAAGTGGCCAGAGACGCAAACCTTCCTGACCAAGCTGCTGGATATGCTGCATTTTTTACTTCCGCAGTACCACAAAGAGGGCAAAAGTCAGGTCATCATCGCTATCGGCTGTACCGGCGGGAAGCATCGCTCTGTCGCTATAGCTGAATATCTGGGCCGAATGCTCGGTGCAAGCGAGATGGAAACGGTTCGCGTCAGCCACAGGGACGAGGGCCGGGATCGGTAACAAGACCCTGTGAACTCGAGTTAAGAGGTGAACCTAGTGACACATCGGGCCAAGGAACCCAGAATTCCACGGATCGTCGTGATGGGCGGAGGAACCGGACTATCCGTCATGCTTCGCGGCTTGAAAGAGAAACCGCTTGATATCACGGCTATCGTAACTGTAGCTGACGATGGAGGCAGCTCCGGGATTTTGCGTAATGAATTGCAAATGCCGCCACCTGGCGATATTAGGAACGTGTTAACCGCATTGGCTGATGTAGAGCCCTTGCTGTCTGATATGTTGAATTACCGTTTTGCAACAGGCTCGGGATTAGCCGGGCATAGTTTGGGCAACCTGATCCTGGCGGCTATTACCGATATTTCCGGTGATTTTGTAACCGCTGTTCGGGAGTTAAGCCGCGTGTTTGCGGTTCGCGGGCGTGTGTTGCCTGCTGCCGGACAGGCAGTTGTATTGCATGCGGAGATGGAAGACGGCGTCTGTGTCACCGGAGAATCCAAGATTCCCGAGGCGCGTGGTAAAATCAAGCGAGTGTTTCTGGAGCCGGAGATCGTGGAGCCTTTGCCGGAGGCCGTGCAGGCCATCCAGGAAGCCGATGCGATTCTGATCGGACCCGGAAGCCTGTATACGAGCATCATCCCGAACTTACTGGTGCCTAAACTGGCCGAAGCGGTCCTGGAGAATACGTCTGCGATCAAAATTTTCATCTGCAATGTAATGACACAGCCGGGTGAAACGGATAATTATACGGTCAGCGATCATCTGCAGGCGGTCTATGATCACGTGGGGCAGCACTTATTTGATTACGTTATTGTGAATGACGGAGAAATACCTGCACAGGTTCAAGATTTTTACGCTGAGAAGGGAGCCAAGCCTGTACAAGTGGATTGGGACAATGTTACCGGGCAAGGCTATAAGGTGATTGCGGATACGCTGGTGATGTTCCGCCGTTATTTACGGCATGATGCTGATAAATTAAGCCAGCATATTTACCAACTGGTGCAAAACTGGATTTTAAGAAAGAGGTGAGTCCCTTGTCCTTTGCGGCGCAAACCAAAAAAGAACTGACCATGGTCGAAGCCTCAGCTTGCTGCGAGCAGGCTGAATTGTCCGCGCTGATTCGCATGAACGGCTCGGTGCAGGTTTCGAACAAAAAGGTGATTTTGGATATCTCGACGGAAAACGCCGCGATTGCAAGGCGAATCTATTCCTTGCTGAAGAAGCATTTCCAAATTCATACTGAGCTGCTGGTCCGCAAGAAGATGCGTTTGAAGAAGAACAATGTGTACATTGTGAGGATTCCAGGACGGGTGGAGGAAATTCTTCGGGAGTTGAAGATCGTCTCCGAAGGGTTTATTTTCACCACGGGGATTAATCCGCAGCTTACCCGGAAAAACTGTTGTAAACGGGCATACCTGCGAGGGGCTTTCATGGCTGGAGGCTCGGTCAATAACCCGGAGGGGGCCTCGTATCATCTGGAGATCGCGTCAATGTACGAGGAGCACTGCAAGGCACTGGTGGACCTGGCTAATGAATTCCATTTGAATGCGCGTTGCATCGAGCGGAAGAAAGGGTTTATTTTCTATATCAAAGAGGGCGAGAAAATTATTGAGCTGCTAAGTATTATCGGAGCGCATCAGGCGTTGTTCAAGTTTGAAGACGTACGGATTATGCGGGATATGCGTAATTCCGTGAACCGGATCGTGAATTGCGAAACGGCCAACCTGAACAAGACGATTGGGGCCGCCGTGCGACAGATCGATAACATCAAGCTGCTGGAAAAGGAAATAGGCCTGGAAAATCTGCCCGACAAGCTGCGGGAGGTCGCGGAGGTTCGCCTAGCCCACCCTGATATCAACCTGAAAGAAGTGGGTGAACTGTTGAAGGGAACGGTCAGCAAATCGGGTGTAAACCACCGTTTACGCAAGATTGATGAGCTTGCCGAAAAAATTCGCGGTAGCTAAACTGCTTTTCGCTAGTGTGTTGCCTATTCTGTATGCTATAATGATATAAATTATATGTCCACGAATGTGATTATGTTGATTGAATTCGTATAGGGGGTAAGTTTTCATGGTCAAACACCCGGTTACCGTTCGTTTGAAGACGGGGCTCCACGCTAGACCGGCTGCGCTTTTCGTACAGGAAGCGAATAAATATTCTTCCGAAGTTTTCGTTGAGAAGGACGATAAAAAAGTCAATGCCAAGAGCATTATGGGGATTATGAGTCTTGCAATCAGCACAGGCACCGAGATTTATATCAGTGCGGAAGGTGCAGATGCCGAACAAGCAGCAAGTGCTTTAATCAGCTTGGTCAGCAAGGAAGAGTTGGAGAATCAATAATTTTCTGACGTAGGAAAACGAAGGGATGTATCCGTTTGAATAACGGGTTCATCCTTTTTTTGCGTGTGCTGCAACATTTGTCCAGTGACCACGTCTAGAAGGTAAATGTAGCAACATCAAAAATGAAAATGGAGGTCATATATTATGAAGACATGGGTGAAGCCCGCCGCAGTGTTGGCAATTGCAGGAGCAATGATAGTGGGAGGTGCCTTCCTGCCCGAAGGATTGAACTCTCCAAAGACGGTGCATGCTGATGGAGCCACTCAGCGAAATATTGTCACGGTTGAAGGAAGCGGTAAGTTGTCTGTGAAGCCGGACATCGCTTATTTATCGATAGGAGCGGCTACGGAGGCGAAGACGGCGAAGGAAGCGCAAAGCGCTAATGCAACCAAGATTGCAGCATTGACGAAGCTCTTGAAGGAGACTTGGGGGATTGCCGACAAGGACATTCAAACAGGAAGCTTCTATGTACAACCGAATTATAGCTATAATGAACAGGAAGGACAGCAAATCAAGGGATATTCGGCTCAGCATACGTTAGAGGTCACTTATCGCGATCTGGAGAAGGTTGGTCAATTGCTTGATGCAGCCTCAGCCGCCGGGGCCAACCGCATTGATAATATCAGCTTCAGTACCGAAAACCCTGATCAGTATCAAGAGCGAGTGATTCAGAAGGCCGTGGACGATGCTGGCAAAAAAGCGCAGGCTATTGCTAAAGCAACCGGGCGCCAAATTGGTGCAGTCATAAGTGTTAGCCAAGGCAGCATGGCTACGCCGATGTACAGAGAGAGCTATGACATGCTGGAAAGCGCCGGAAAAATGGCAGGTCAAAGCACTGCGATTGAACCGGGTGAAATTGATCTGCAAACGACACTGACGGTGATTTACGAATTGAAATAAAAATAGGGGAGCGGCATTTCTTACTGATTTCGAGTCAAGTTAAAAACTTTTTCTAGGCTCTGGGTTGATTCCGTAGGCTGGGTAGCACATGGAACGAACCCAGGGCTTTTTTGCTGTTTTTTGTAGAACGCTGCTGAGCGGTAACTAGGGCTTTCATTAATAGTATGGTATGAAGGGGACTAAAATGTTGGAATATTTTAACTCAATAAGTAATTAAATTTGTAGAATTGTGTAGTTCTCTCAAAGCTCTTAATGATTTGAGAAATATTTTTAATTGACATATGGTAAATTGTTCTATATAGTGATTAAAAAAAGAAAAATGTGGGATTGGAGGTATATCCTTGAATTCGTCGTATCTTGATGATTTGAAGCTCGATTCATTAGTTGACTTACTAAAGGCCACTTATACGCTAGAGGATTGGGACAAAATGATTGAAATTTCAGACAAGCTTTATCAGGCTACTCAGAAGCTCGAGGAAAATACTGAATTTAAACAATCCCAATGTGAAAGACATATGATTTACTACATCGGGCATAGCCAATTAGCCAAGGGAATTGCGTTGCAAAATAAGGGATTATATCGTGAATCAAAAGCGCTTATAGAAAAGTATAGCGACCTAAGCTGGTTGGATGATGGAAGTGATGAGGCAAAGAAGGAAATAACCTCATTCCGTATGTTTGCCAAAGCTAATATGCTGGCCGTAAACATCCTTGAAGGAGATCTTGACTACCTTGAACCATATGTTCATTTTTTAAGAGAATCCAGAATTGATGAATTAATGCCGGGTTTACTTAACATTATTGAATCTTCGTTAATTCATGGTTTTGAAATTGACGATTTGCTAGCGTCGTTTAAACATAAAATTGCTAGAGCCATCGAGTATTATAAGCATAAAAGGGCTTTATACATAATGAAAGCTCTTTATAAACTATCATTATACTATCTCACGAGAGCAGATAAAATTGTTGCAATAGATACAATATTACAAGGTTTGGAATTTTCTGATATGCTTGAAGATAATAAAGCCTTTAAAAGATTTGTTGTAATTTTTGAATCAACAAGAATGTACGCCAGTGCAGATCAGCAAGAGAGATATTCTATGATTATTGATCAAATTCTTAAGGAGGAATTGAGTAATGAAAAAAGCATATGTATCCATGATGGTCATTTTTTGCCTGCTTAGTGTAGTTTCGGGGCCTGTGTTATCCAATACAACTATTTTTACTACAAACAGCCATGGAATGGAACATTAGTTTCCAATAGATTTGAAGAAGGTGCTTACCAATTTAATTGGGGGCACTTTTTTCATTTTTAAGGTTTCTTGAAGTATTGACATCAAAAAAATCATTTGATATATAAATTATACCATATTTACCATTTTTAAATAATGGAAGGGGGCTGTTTTTAGGTTTTATGGGCTAGTTCCGATTTTTATAAATAAATGGGAAAGGTGATTGTCTAATGAGATTACTAGCAAAAAAGTTGATTACATTGCCGATGTTGGTATTTCTCTTAAGCTTTTTCTTTGGGTCCACCAGTTATGCTTACTTAGAGGTCAATGCTAGTATTGATTATGGATGTAGCCGAAGTTATGTTCAGGGTACTGTGTCTGCAGATGATGCTCCTGGAGCACCAGTATTTGAATATACCCGTGTATATATGGAATTTTACGAGGATGGTATTTTCAGAGGTTCTAAGGAAGATGATGGCTACCCTGCCTCAGGAGTTCAGACAGAATATTGTAAACATCCAAGTTCTTCAAGCTATTGGATGCCTTATAACATATACCGAGAGACGGATTCAGGTGTAGGTGATGATTTAGGTGGTAACGTATACTGGTGATAAGGAGATGATTGAAAGTGAATTTCAAAAAAAAGGCAATTATATTTTCTGCAATAGCTGTACTTGCCACGACTTTTGCTTCTTATTCATTTGCTAGCAATGATCATAAGCCTAGTTCTGAAGTTAAGCCTTTAATATTGGATGAAAAGGCAACTGTTCATGATCATAAGTCTTTTGTTGAGGTCACTAAACCTGAAGTTTTAAATTTCTTAAATGAGAGTTGGAATAAGGGAAGAGAAAAATTAATTGAGATTAAAGGTGAAAATATAAAAAACTGGAAATTAATCAATGCAGGCGATGTTGATATTGAATTTGTTAGAAATCTGGCGAAAGAGGAAGCAAATTCATTCAATAAAGCTTTCTTCAGCGAAGAAAGAAAAAATTCCTTGCAAATAGGTGATCGCTTTCCTGCCTTGCTTTTGAGCGATTCATTAGATGATGCTATTTTATTCTGGGAACGCGAAAATGGAAATATTGTTTATATTGAAATGAGCAAAACGGTTAATGCAAAAGGTATAACTAAAAATAATATTTGGTCTAATGGACCTGCTGTGGACATCAAATAGCTTCAGAAGAACTTGTTGAGCAACCGTGTAGAGTTGAACAGCAGATGTTAAGATATTTATGCAGTCTGAGTTGAGGAGTGGCGTTATTCTTCGCGGAGTATATGCCACTTCTTTTTATTTTTTGAGGTCAGATACATATGTGTAAATTATTTTACATAAAAGGTGGTTATCTTCACTGATTTAATCTTGAAAAAGTTAAGATTGTATCAGTGAATAAACTATTGTAACCCTCGGGAAAACAAGGTATAGTGAATATGCGAAAAAATCAATTGTTTAACAGGTTAAAGCCATACCAATGGATATGGCTTTTTTTTCTTAAGTGAAGTAAGTACTAAATTCAGGAGTTGATGCCAAGATGATTGAACTGGCCGCTGTAGAGAAACGCTTTGCCGGACAGGTCGCCTTGCATCCGCTATCGCTCACCATTAAGGAAGGTGAATTCCTTACCTTGCTGGGCCCAAGCGGCTGCGGCAAAACGACGATTCTGCGTATGATCGCCGGGTTTGAACAGCCCACCGGAGGGAAAATCCTGCTGGATGGGCAAGACCTGACGAATCTGCCACCGAATCGCCGGGATTTGAACCTTGTGTTTCAACATTATGCTTTGTTTCCGCATATGACGGTGGAAGAAAATGTCGCCTTCGGGCTGAAAATGAAAAAAATGCCGGCACAGCAGCAGCGGGAGCGCGTGCAGGAAGCGGTTGAAATGACGCAATTGACCGCGCTGACCAAACGTTACCCGCATCAATTATCCGGTGGACAACAGCAACGGGTCGCTATCGCGCGGGCCATTGCCAATAAGCCGAGGGTCCTTCTGTTGGACGAGCCGCTTGGCGCGCTGGATTTGCAGCTTCGCAAGAGCCTGCAAGCGGAGCTGAAGCAGTTGCAGCGAAGCCTGGGCATCACTTTTGTTTATGTGACACATGACCAAGAGGAAGCGATGATGATGTCAGATCGCATTGTCGTTATGAATAGCGGCCGAGTGGAGCAGATCGGTACTCCGAAGGAAATCTATGCCCAGCCAGCGACACTATTCTCCGCGACCTTTGTGGGAGAGAACAATGTATTCTCACGAGATGGCGAGTTATTTGCCGTTCGGCCGGAGAAGCTACAGGCGATTAGTGGTGACGCGATCAGTGGAGCCAAGCGCAGTGGCGAGGTGCTGGATGTGCTGTACCTGGGCGGTGTCCATAAGCTGGTCGTTCAGCTTGATAATGAGCCGATGCGTGTATCGGTCGTGCTTGGCGGTGAAGATGAGCGATCCTGGCAAGTTGGAGAAGCGGTTGGGGTGAATTGGAAGTCGGAAGATGAGGTGGTTATCGGCTCATGAGAAGATCAAGCTTGAATATGCTGCCGGTCCTCTTGTGGCTGTGCCTCTTTCTGGTCGTTCCCATGCTGATTGTTGTCGGCATCTCCTTTATGGGCCGGGACGACCTCGGCAATGTAGTGCCCGGCTTTAATCTGGAATCATACAAGCTGTTTTTTGATCCACTGTATCTGGGTATTTATTGGGATACGATTGTGTTGTCGGTGCTTACAACGGTATTGTGTCTACTGCTAAGCTATCCATTAGCGTACTATATTGCTAACGCCGGCCCGAGAATGCAAACCTGGGGCCTTGTCCTCATTACAGTGCCATTCTGGATTAATTTCCTGATACGGACCTATGCGTGGGTGCTGTTACTGAGGACACAGGGCGTCGTGAATGAACTTCTTCTGGGAGCTGGCTTGATTCAGGAGCCGCTGCAGATGCTGTATACCAAAGGAGCGGTGCTGCTGGGGATGGTGTATACCTTTATCCCGTTCATGGTGCTGCCGATTTATGTCGCTTTGGAGCAAATGGACAAGAAGCTCCTGGAGGCGGCTTCCGACCTTGGGGCGACCCGATGGAAATCGTTCTGGCATATCACGCTGCCGCAGACCAAATCGGGTATTATGACCGGATCGGTGCTAGTCTATGTCTCGACAACAGGGATGTTCGTGGTTACGGACATTCTTGGGGGCGCGAAAGCAGCGATGATCAGCAACATTATTCAAAGCCAGTTCCTGGGTGCTCGCAATTGGCCGTTTGGCTCGGCGTTGTCGGTCATTTTCGTGATTACGTCGCTGATTATGATCCTGCTCTTTAATCGGGCGATGACCTCACGATATCAATCGTCGCGGGAGGTGCGCTCATGAGGACAAAAGATCATTCAATCCTGGGCATACACTCCTTGCTAGTAATGATCTTCATTTATGTACCCATTGGATTCATTGTGGCGTATTCGTTTAACAGCTCCAGACTGGCTGCGGATTGGAGCGGCTTTACGTTTGAATGGTACATCTCGTTATTTCAGAACCGGCATGTTATGGAGGCACTTACCAATAGCTTGATTGTGGCTGCCGTCTCGACTATCGTTTCGACAATATTGGGTACGTTGGCTGCGCTGGCTATGCGTAAGCTGGGGAGACGCTTGAAGACGGGAATGGGCGGATTATTGTATCTGCCGATTATCATACCGGACATTATAATGGGGTTAAGCTTGCTGGTCTTGTTTAATCAAATCAACATGCCGCTGGGCAAGATAACTATTATCATCGCCCATATTACCTTTAGCTTGTCTTATGTTTATGTTGTCGTAACGACTCGATTGTCGGGGATGGGGGGACAACTGGAGGAAGCGGCTCAGGATTTGGGTGCCAGCGCGTGGCAAACCTTCCGCTATGTGACTCTGCCGCAAATTTCGCCTGGTATTATATCCGGCGCACTAATAGCGTTCACTTTGTCGCTGGATGATTTTATGGTCAGCTTTTTTGTCAGTGGACCGAATTCGACGACGTTGCCCATATATATTTACGGGCAGGTCAAACGGGGTATTTCCCCGGAAATTAACGCGCTGTGTACGATTTTGATCGTGGTGACGGTGACTTTGATTTTTCTGGCGCAATTTATGTTGAATCGTGGCAAAGGCCAGAAGAAAAAGTCTATGCTGCCATTCTGAGTTCTTGTAGTGAAAGGCTATCAGATGAACTAAAGAGCATGCATAATAAGCAAGATATTGTAAAGACAAGAAGGGAGATCGAGAATTGAAAAAAATGAAATGGGCTGGCCTGGTGCTGGCGGGAATGATGGTAACAGGACTGTTGTCCGGGTGCGGATCGTCCAAAGAAACACTCAACATTTATAGCTGGGCCGATAACTTTGACGAGGAAGTGCTGGAGCAGTTCGAGCAAGAGTTTGACGTAAAGATCAACTATGACGTGTTCGCCAACAACGAGGATTTGCTGGCCAAGATCAAGGCAGGTGGCGGCGGCTATGATTTGATTCAACCGTCGGATTACATGGTAGCTACCATGATTAAACAGGACCTGCTGGCGCCGCTGGATATGAATAATATCCCGAACTTTGAGGGGTTGGCGGAAGCGTACAAGAACCCGTCCTATGATCCGGGGAACAAATACTCCATCGTCTATATGTCAGGGGTCACGGGAATTGCTTACAACACCAAATATGTTAAAGACGAGATTGATAGCTGGGAAGACCTCTGGAATCCTGCATATAAGGGCAAAGTCATCTTATTGGACGATAACCGGGAAGTCATCGGAATGGCGCTCAAGAAGAACGGTCACTCCAACAGTTCTACGGACGAAGGCCAGATTAATGCGGCTGTAGCTGACTTAAAGAGCCTGCTGCCTAGCGTGCTAGCCTTTGATACAGATAACATCAAGCAGAAGATGATTCAGGAGGAAGGCTGGATTGCTACCGTATGGTCTGGCGATGCCTCCTTCATTGCTCAGGATAATCCGGATGTAGCTTATGTCGTGCCAAAGGAAGGCGGGACCATCTGGTCGGATAACTATGCCATTCCGAAGGATGCGAAGAATAAAGAGCTGGCTGAAAAATTTATCAATTTCATGATGACGCCGGAGATCAGTGCCAAGAACTATGAATCGATTGGCTACAGCGACCCGAATACGAAGGCAGCCGAGTTCCATAGTGAAGAATATTTAAACGACAAAATGATTAACTTGTCTGAAGAGGAACTTTCCCGTACCGAATGGCTTGGGGATGTGGGCGATAAGCTGCAACTTTATGACCGTCTTTGGACAGAGCTGAAGAGCGGCCGGGAATAGAGCGTTTCGGGGAAGACAGAGCAAATGGAATAGGTAGCGTCGTGGTTCCCCATGATTAGTGGAGAATTACGGCGCTTTTTTGTATTCTGGCTGTGTACATGAAAATCTTCCAGCAGGGTCATAATTAAAGTATTCAAAAGCAAAAGGGTGGCGATTACAGATGAAGCTAACTGTTAAATGGATGACGTTGTTTATAACTGCAGTGCTGCTGTTATCCAGTTCAAGTGTAGTGTCTGCTGCGGCAATGGCAATAGACTCCGGGATGGCGGTGAACCTGCATACGGGTGTGAATATGGGAGGAGTCCTTCCGACAGCTGCACCTAAGCAAGCCAATGTCACCATTACTAATCATACGATGGAGAAGAAAATTCCCGAGGCGTCGATTAAAGTTGATTATCCGCAGATCAGCGGGTTGAAGAACAAGTCGGTGCAGAAGAAAATCAACCGTTTGCTGAAGGAAAAAGCTGAGACATTCGTGGCCAGCTCGCTCAAGGAAGCCAAAGCGAGCCAGCCCAGCACGCCAAGCGGGAATCCTTATGAATATGTAGGCACCTACAAGGTGACCTATAACGCCAACGGGGTGCTCAGCTTGTATCAGGACACCTATTCGTACACAGGCGGCGCCCATGGTATGACTTACCGCGAGGGCTTAACCTTCCGTCTTAGCGATGGCAAGCTGCTTACGCTGGATGAGCTGCTGCGGGCAAATCCTAATTATCGCAGCATCGTTGATCCGGAGATTGCCAAGCAGCTTCAGCAAACGGAAGGCTACTTTGGCAATTTCAAAACAGTGGGACCTAATCCTTCGTATTATGTCAAGGATCAGGGGGTCACAATTTTTTTCCAGCTGTATGATTATCTGCCTTACGTCTATGGGTTCCCCGAGTATTATTTCCCGTTCTCCAAGCTGCTGCCACCAGGGGCCGATCCATTTAATTTCAAGACACGCTAAAAGATGTAGTAAAGCTGCTTGCATGGCATCCAGTCGTGTGAGCAGCTTTTTTTAAGATTATAGAATTTATAAGCTTTCAGCGGAGCTGAACAATTCTATAATCGCAAGCAAAACTGCCGCTTAACGTGGTCTGGCATCAAAGATAGTACATCGATAGATGTTTTTCTTATGGGGAGAAGGCGACAAACCTCCTTGCTTTTTGCGGTAAAACGTTTACAATAAATATCAGCTATCATAATGTTAACGTGAACATGAAATGATTGAGTTAAAATCTGAGATTAGATTGAAGGGAGCAGGGAAATGGCGAAGAAATTTTTGGGTAAAAATTTTCTGCTGAAGAGTGAGTCGGCTGAGGTGCTCTATCACCAGTATGCCAAGGAGCTGCCGATCATTGACTACCACTGTCACTTGAGTCCGCAGGAAATCTATGAGAACAAGACCTTTCGCAATCTGACGGAAGCCTGGCTGGGGGGAGATCATTACAAATGGCGGGTGATGCGGGCATGTGGTGTGGACGAGTCGTTGATTACCGGGGCTGCCGAGGATTATGACAAATTTCTGGCCTGGGCTTCGGTCATGCCGAAGCTGATTGGCAACCCGCTGTATCATTGGACGCACTTGGAGCTGCAGCGCTTCTTCGACATTCGGGAACTGTTGAATGAGCAGACTGCTCCGGCAATTTGGGAGAAAGCCAATGCCAAGCTGCAAGGGGAAGGCTTTGGAGCCAGAGACCTGATTATGAAGTCAAAGGTAACGGTGGTTTGCACGACGGATGACCCCGCGGATTCGTTGGAATATCATTTCAAAATCAAGGAGCTGGAGGGGTTTACGGCCAAGGTGCTGCCTAGCTTCCGTCCCGATAAATTTCTGGAGATCAACCGGGCAACCTTCAAGCCATGGCTAGGTAAGCTGGAAGCCGCGACCGGCAAGGAGATCAAAAGCTATGGGGACTTGCTTGCGGCGCTTGAAGCCAGAATCGACTTCTTTCACGAGGCGGGAGGTCGGGTGTCGGATCATGCGCTGGATACGATTGAGTATCGGGAGACGACCCGGAGGGAAGCGGATGCTATCTTCGCCAAGGTGTTGAGCAAAGGCAAGGTAACCCCGCTGGAGGAGAAAAAATACAAATCGTATACGATGCGTTTCCTGGGCCAGGCGTACGCGGTACGCGGCTGGGCGATGCAACTGCATATCCATGCCCTGAGGAATGTGAATACGGCGATGTTCAAGCAGCTTGGACCCGATACCGGCTATGATGCCATTAACGATGGTCAGGTAGCTGATGCGCTGGCCGGGCTGCTGGACGGCATTCAGAAGGCCGGGACACTGCCCAAGACGATTTTGTACTCACTGAATGCTAACGATTATGCCGTTCTGGCGAGCATCATGGGGAGCTTCCAGGGCGGTGGTGTTCCGGGTAAAATCCAGCTAGGCACGGCCTGGTGGTTTAACGACACGAAGGAAGGCATGATCGAGCAAATGAAGACTCTGGCTAATCTGGGTGTGTTGTCTCAATTTGTCGGCATGCTGACCGATTCCCGGAGCTTCCTGTCTTATCCGCGCCACGAATATTTCCGGCGTATCCTATGCGATGTATTGGGTGATTGGGTGGATCGGGGAGAAGCGCCTGAGGATTACGAGCTGCTCGGCCAGATCGTTACGGATATATGTTATGGTAACGCCGAACGCTATTTTGCATTTCCTGAATAGAAGGTAGAAAGGGCGCTTTTGATGTCTGCAACGATCAAGGACATCGCCAAGCTGGCGAATGTCTCACATATGACGGTCTCCCGGGCGCTCAACAACAGCCCGCTTATCAAGGAGGAGACCAGGCGCAAAATTAAGGAAATTGCCGAGCAGTTGAATTACGTTCCGAATGTGAATGCGAAGAGTCTGGTTCTGCAGCGTTCGCATACGATTGGTCTATTCTTTACAAGCATGGCCCGGGGAACATCCTCCAGCTTTCTGGCCGAGGTACTTCGCGGTGTGAACCAAGGCATCGGTGTCCAGTATAATTTAGTTCTTCGTGGTATTGATGATTATGAGCACTATACTCCGATTCACCGGCGCGCCTTTGATGGCATTTTGCTGATGAGCCAGAGCGAACGCGATGATGCATTCATCCAGCATGTACGTGAGCAGGGAATTCCCCTGGTCGTGCTGAACCGTGACATGGGCAAGCAAGATTCCGGGATTGTAAATCTGGCCTCAAATGATCGGGATGGGGCCGAGCAGCTAACCCGTTATCTCATTGCGGGCGGGCATACCCGAATCGCACTGATCAAGGGAATCTCGGGATATAAATCGACAGCGGAGCGGAATGAGGGTTATCAGCGGGCGATGGGTGCGGCAGGTCTTTCGACAAGTGAAGAGTACATTGTGGAAGGTCGTTATGACGTGGAGAGTGGATATCAGGCCATGCGGCGGCTGCTCTCCTTGCCGGAACGTCCCTCTGCTGTATTTTGCGGCAATGATGATATGGCCATCGGTGCGATGAAGGCAGCAGCCGAAGCAGGGGTGAGTATCCCGGAGGATATTTCCGTCGTGGGCTTCGACGATATCGGCTTCGCCTCCTACACTACGCCTCCGCTCACGACCGTGAAACGGCCGATTGAGCAGTTAGCTCTCATGGGGGCACGCAAAGTGCTGGAGTGGATTGAGCAAGGGACAGGCACCGGTGAGCGGGTGCTCATGGATACTCAATTCATCTGTCGGGAATCGGCAAGATCCCTGGTGTGAAGAGACTCAAAACAAACTCCAATCCTGCGGAAAGGAAAGTATTCCCGGGATTGGAGTTTGTTGTTTGAACTATTTTTTTAGAAGAGTGCTCTACTGGAGCTCGACAGGTATGAGCTGGAAGGTATTCACGTCAGCCAAGCCACGGTTGGTGATGCGCAGCTCCGGAATGACGGGCAGAGCAATCAGCGAGAAGGTCATGAACGGTGCGTTCAGCTGGCATCCAAGTGTTCTCCAGGCTTCCTCCAGTTGTTTCACCTGAGCTACGACCTTCTCTAGCGGCTGGTCCGACATCAGCCCGGCAATAACCATGGGAACGGCGGCGAGCACCTGGCCATCCAGGACAGCGATCATGCCGCCGCCCAGCTTGGCTAGTTCATTTGCAGCGAAGGCCATATCCTCGGCGCTGGTCCCCATGACCAGCAGATTGTGGCTGTCATGAGCAACCGTGGAGGCCACGGCACCACGCTTCAGGCCGAACCCCCGGGCGAATGCCAGCGACAGATCATCGGAGCCGCGATGGCGGTCGATGCAGGCGAGTGTGGCAATGTCCTGATCAGGAGCAGGACGCAGCATACCCTGGCTGTCCACCTTTATGGTAGCCGTACTCTTTTGCGTACGAGCGCTGTTCTCAATGACATCGATGACGTGAATGGTAGTTTCATTTTTACCACTGCCGTTGCTACGATAAAGGAAATCCTCAACGGTTAACGTACGCGTCAGATGAACAGACTGGCGAGCCTCCGGCGGATATTGGTAGACAGGGAAGTCGAAGCAAAGACTTCCGCTATCAAATATGACCTCACCATCCGTAATAACTGTGGAAGGCTCCATCCGGGTCAGATCGTCGATCAGCAGCACGTCTGCGAACTTGCCGGGCGCGAGACCGCCGACATCCCCGTCTACCTTAAAGTGGCGGGCCGTGTTGATCGTACTCATCTGAATGGCTGTCACCGGGTCGACGCCCTCCTCGATGGCACGGCGGACAACGTGATTAATATGGCCTTGCTCGATCAACGTTTGTGGATAGACGTCGTCGGTTACAAGGAGAATTTGGGCCGGATTGACGTGATCCTCGGTCACAACCTTGATGACTTCCTTGACATCCTGCCAGGCAGAGCCTTCCCGGATCATCAGATGCATGCCAAGCCGGAGCTTGGTCAGGCCCTGCTCCCGCGTAACGGTCTCGTGACAGGAGGTGACACCGGCAGCGATGTAGGCTTGAAGCAGGGCTTCGTCATCACTGGGGAAATGCCCGGTGACCGTCTTGCCGGCCTCCATAGTGGCCCGGATCTCGCCTAGCATCTTGGGGTCGCCATCGACCACACCAGGGAAGTTCATGACTTCACCAAGCCCCTCTACACCAGGCCAGGTCATACCGTCAGCGATGTCTTCGACGCCAAGCGCAGCACCTGCATCCTCCAGATGATCCGTGGCCGGCACGCAGGAGGGGAAGGTGGTGTATACCTTCAATGGCAAGCCTTGTCCTTCCTCGTGCATCCAGCGGACGCCGTCCCGGCCAAAAACATTGGCAATCTCATGAGGGTCCATAAAGATGGCGGTCGTTCCTTTGGCAAGGGCGGCCTTGGCAAATTCCGTGACCGATAGCATTGTGCTCTCGACGTGCATATGACCATCCAGCAATCCTGGAGAGATGTAGCGGCCATCAGCCTCAATGACCTTGGTCTTCTCGCCAATCGTATGTGCGGCGTTGCCCACGTAAGCAATTCTTCCGGCGGCAATGGCTATATCCGTGTGGGGCAGCAATTCTCCCGTATAAACGTTCACCAGAGTCCCGTTCTTGACCACCAAGTCAGCCTTCACCTGTCCCTTGGCGACATCTGCCAGCACTTGGCTAACCTCGTGTAGCTTCTTTCTCTCCGTTTGTTTGTTCATATGTTTCGGTTTGCTCCTTTGTGTTTGGCATCTGTCTCTTTATCTATTAGTTCATTTTAGCAAGAAAAGGCTGCCCCGAGAACAGTCTTTCTGTTCGGGCAGCCTTATAGCAGCGTGAATTAAGCGTTCGCCGCAGGAGTTATTTTCTCGATGACCTTGTCAACCAGGCCATATTCCTTCGCTTCAGCCGCACTCATAAAGTAGTCGCGGTCGGTATCCTTCTCAATTCGTTCCAGCGGTTGGCCGGTCCGTTCTGCCAGAATTTGGTTCAGCTTGTCGCGCATTTTGAGAATGCGACGGGCACGAATTTCAATATCTGTAGCTTGACCTTCTGCTCCACCAAGGGGTTGATGGATCATAATCTCGCTGTTTGGCAAGGCATAACGTTTGCCTGGAGCACCGGCATTCAGCAGGAAGGCGCCCATCGAAGCGGCCATGCCTACACAAATCGTGGATACATCGGACTTGATAAATTGCATTGTATCATAAATAGCCATGCCCGCTGTAATGGAACCGCCCGGGCTATTAATGTAAAGAGAGATGTCCTTCGTGGGGTCTTCCGCATCCAGAAACAACATCTGTGCGATGATGGAGTTGGCGACGACATCATTCACTTGGGAGCCCAGAAAGATGATCCGATCCTTGAGCAGTCTGGAATAAATGTCATATGCGCGCTCCCCGCGGTTGCTTTGTTCAACGACCATAGGAATATAACTCACCAATAAAACCTCCTTGAATTTGGAGCGGTTACTTAGGGGCTTGGTCCGGAGGAACGCTTCCGCTTCGGGAAGGTCCAGCGGGGGCCACAGGTAACCTCTCTTGTGGGATGTATAATTCAAATCTCGCCATCCATCTATATCAGAATAGACGGAAACGAAAAAGATTAA
Organism: Paenibacillus sanguinis 2301083 = DSM 16941; assembly: GCF_000374825.1. Classification (GTDB taxonomy): domain Bacteria; phylum Bacillota; class Bacilli; order Paenibacillales; family Paenibacillaceae; genus Fontibacillus; species Fontibacillus sanguinis. Next base: position 287,202 of record NZ_KB895380.1, on the reverse strand, counting down.
CCTCATCATACACTAATTTGCTTGAGAAAGTCAAAGAAAGTCAAACTCAAAGAAATAAAAAAAGCACTGCGGGGTCTCCGAGGCTTGTTTTGGTTAATCATCATTGTGCTGTGTTAAAATTTAAATGGCGCGCCCGCGAGGAATCGAACCTCGATCTCAGGCTCCGGAGGCCTACGTCATATCCATTGGACCACGGGCGCAAATTTAGCGAACAAAAATGATTATATGTTATGTAGAAGAGAATTGCAAGCAAAAGCTCGTATTAGATCCCGCCCGTCCCTACCACTGCAGGAATTTTATGGATTTGCCTTCGACAAAATCCGTTCAAAACAGCGCCGTTTCGGTGCTTCTTCAAATAGGAAGGTATAAGAGCCTTGAATTATGCCAATTATACGGACAGTCATGCTTGCAACAGAGCTAAAAATTGGTTAGAATATTGGTGGGACTTAAAAAGTTAACCCGGGACATTTTAAGACCAGGAGATGGAGAGAGAAGACGAAGCTTGCAGGAGTGGAAAGCATGCGAAATGTATTAGATATTCAAAAGCAGCTTCTTCCTGATCTCATGGACATTCTCAAGAAAAGGTACACCATACTTCACCAGATCATGTTATCCGACGTCATTGGCCGTAGAACGCTGGCAACTTCACTGGACATGACCGAGCGTGTGTTGCGTGCCGAAACGGATCTCCTTAAGGCTCAAGGCCTGATTGAGATCGAGAATATTGGCATGAGAATCAGCGACGCAGGTCGGAAACTGCTGGAGGACCTCGAGCCGATTGTGAATGAGCTGTTTGGCCTTTCCAATTTGGAAGAGAAGATTCGTCAGCATTATGGTCTGCGCAAGGTCGTGATCGTACCCGGAGACTGCGAAACTTCGCCGCTGGTCAAGCGGGAGCTGGGCCGAGCAGGCGCCAAGGCATTGCTTGGAGCGATGTGCGGAAATGATGTGGTGGCGGTCACTGGCGGTACTACGCTGGCCGAGGTTGCGGATCAACTGAATCCGTCCCAAGGTGTGACCATGAAGCAGAGCTGGTTCGTGCCGGCTCGCGGTGGACTTGGCGAAAGCCTGGAAATTCAGGCGAATACCATTGCTTCCGGTATGGCGAAGCGGGTGGGAGCAGGCTACCGTCTGCTGCATGTCCCCGATTTGCTGGGCAAGGAAGCCTATGAATCGCTGGTGCATGATCCGAACATTCAGGACATTGTCAACATGATTCGCCAGGCGCGAATTGTGGTGCACGGCATCGGTGACGCCATGGAGATGGCTCGAAGGCGCAAGCTGGAGCAGGCCGTGGTTGAAGAAATTCGTAATGAGGGTGCTTTGGCTGAATCGTTTGGCTACTATTTTAATCAAGATGGTGTCGTGGTGCATAAGATGCTGACCCTCGGCCTTCGTCTGGAGGATATTCGGAAGACGGAGACGGTAATCGGTATTGCCGGCGGCAAAAAGAAGGCAAGAGCAATTCATGCAGTGCTGCGCTTTGGACATGAGGATATTCTGGTGACCGATGAGGCGGCTGCAGAGGAAATTGTCAGCAGACTAAAATAATTTTCCGTTCAAGAGGAAGCTTTAAATTAACTACCGTTTACTCATGGCGGGCTTTTCGGCCTGTCTTGAATAATAAAAAAAACGAACACTGGGAGGAACTATTCAATGAGTGTAAAAGTAGGGATTAACGGGTTTGGACGTATTGGACGTTTGGCTTTCCGCCGCATTCAAAACGTGGAAGGTATTGAAGTAGTAGCGATCAATGACCTGACAGATGCAAAGATGTTGGCTCATTTGTTGAAATATGATACGACTCAAGGCCGCTTTGACGGTGAAGTTGAAGTACATGACGGCTTCTTCAAAGTTAACGGTAAAGAAGTTAAAGTTCTGGCTAACCGCAACCCTGAAGAATTGCCTTGGGGCGATCTCGGCGTTGACATCGTGTTGGAATGCACAGGCTTCTTCACAACGAAAGAAAAAGCTGAGCTTCACTTGAAAGGTGGCGCGAAGAAAGTCGTTATCTCCGCTCCAGCTACTGGCGACATGAAGACCGTTGTTTACAACGTTAACCATGAAATCCTTGATGGTTCCGAAACGGTTATCTCCGGCGCATCTTGCACAACGAACTGCCTGGCTCCTATGGCCAAAACGCTGAACGACAGCTTCGGCATCGTTGAAGGCTTGATGACTACAATTCACGCTTACACTGGCGACCAAAACACGCTGGATGCTCCACATGCCAAAGGCGATTTCCGTCGTGCTCGTGCAGCAGCAGCAAACATCATCCCTAACACAACTGGCGCAGCTAAAGCTATCGGCCTGGTTATCCCTGAGCTGAAGGGTAAACTCGACGGTGCTGCTCAACGTGTGCCTGTACCAACAGGTTCCTTGACTGAGCTTGTGACTGTTTTGGAAAAACAAGTTACAGTTGAAGAAGTAAACGCAGCAATGAAAGCCGCTTCCGATCCAGAAACTTTCGGTTACACGGAAGACGAAATCGTATCCTCCGACATCGTAGGCATCACTTACGGTTCCCTGTTCGATGCGACTCAAACGAAAGTAATGACCGTTGGCGACAAACAACTCGTTAAGACGGTAGCATGGTACGACAACGAAATGTCCTACACTGCTCAATTGGTTCGTTCCCTGGAATACTTCGCAAAAAAAGTTAAGTAATATAGCAACGTTAAATGAGAAGCCGGATTTGTGAACCTTCTCTAATATAAACAATCCAAAGAGGAGTGACCTGCCTAGAAGGACTCCTCTTTGGTTCATGCAAGAAACACGGCATTCACACACACCCCGTTTTTATAAATAGAGATAGCTTTTCGCAAGACGCTTAGGAGAGAAATCTAGAACCAAGCCGTATATGCGCATTTTTCCGCAAGTTCTGGAAACCGCCGCGCATACCCTTAGGAGGAACGTGGATATGAACAAGAAAAGTGTACGTGATGTGGAAGTAACCGGCAAACGCGTGTTTGTTCGTGTAGATTTCAATGTACCGATGCAAGACGGCAAGATCACTGACGATACCCGGATCCGTGAAACACTGCCTACGATCAAATATTTGATCGAGAACGGTGCAAAGATTATTCTCGCAAGTCATTTGGGTCGTCCCAAAGGCCAAGTTAATGAAGACATGCGTTTGACCCAAGCGTCTGCGCGTCTGTCCGAGTTGCTAGGCAAGCCGGTAGCCAAGGCTGATGAAGCTATCGGGGAAGAAGCAAAGGCGAAAGTAAGCGCCTTGAATAACGGCGACGTCCTCGTGCTTGAGAACGTTCGTTTCTATCCAGGTGAAGAGAAAAATGACCCTGAACTCGCGAAGCAATTTGCTGAATTGGCTGACCTGTTCGTCAATGACGCATTTGGTGCGGCTCACCGTGCTCATGCTTCGACAGAAGGGATTGCTCATCACTTGCCAGCTGTATCCGGTCTTCTGATGGAGAAGGAATTGTCCGTTCTTGGCAAGGCCTTGTCGAACCCGGATCGTCCTTTCACAGCCATCATTGGTGGATCGAAAGTAAAAGATAAGATCGATGTCATCGACAATCTGCTCAACATTGCGGACAACGTATTGATTGGCGGCGGTCTGGCTTATACCTTCTTCAAGGCCCAAGGCCATGAGATCGGTAAATCCTTGCTGGACGATTCGAAGCTGGATGCTGCGCTGGGCTTCATCGAAAAAGCCAAGAAGCTCGGCAAGAACTTTGTGCTGCCTGTAGACTGCGTAGTAGCAGACGACTTCAGCGCAACAGCTAATCACAAGGCCGTTGATATCGACAGTATTCCTGCCGATTGGGAAGGCGTGGATATCGGACCTAAGACAAGCGCTATGTATGCAGACATCATCAAGAACTCCAAGCTGGTAGTTTGGAACGGACCGATGGGCGTTTTTGAGATCGACATCTTTGCTAACGGAACGAAGGAAGTAGCTAAAGCTTGCGCGGCTACGGAAGGCTACACGATCATTGGCGGCGGCGACTCCGCAGCAGCGGCAGAGAAATTCAACCTGGCAGCGGAAATGGACCATATTTCCACTGGCGGCGGCGCTTCTCTTGAATTTATGGAAGGCAAGGCGCTTCCAGGCGTGGTTGCCCTGAACGACAAGTAAGAACAAAGGTTTAAACGTTCAAAAAAACGGGATTTCACGAATTAAAGGAGTGGGCTCTGTGAGAACACCTATCATTGCAGGAAACTGGAAAATGTTCAAAACGGTTTCCGAAGCTAAGGCTTTCTTTGAAGCGGTTAAAGGTAAAGCGGAAGTAGCAGGCGTGGAAAGCGTCATCTGTGCTCCGTTTACAAACCTACCCGCTTTGGTGGAAGCGGCAAAAGGCACGTCGATCAAGATCGGTGCACAAAACATGCATTTTGAAGACGAAGGCGCGTTTACAGGCGAAATCAGCGGTAGAATGCTGAAAGAGCTGGGCGTGGATTATGTGATTATCGGACACTCCGAACGTCGTGCATACTTTGGCGAAACCGACGAGATCGTTAACAAGAAAATTCATGCTGCATTTAAGCATGGCTTGACTCCAATCCCTTGCGTTGGCGAGAAATTGGAAGAACGTGAAGCTGGCCAAACCAAAGATGTCGTGAAGGTGCAAACGGAAGCGGCGCTAAAAGGTTTGACAGCAGAGCAAGCGGCACAAGTCGTTATCGCTTACGAGCCAATCTGGGCGATCGGTACAGGTAAATCTTCTACTTCGCAAGATGCGAATGAAGTTATTTCCTATATCCGCAGTCTGGTTGAAGGACTGTATGGAAGCGACGTTGCTGCGAAAATCCGTATCCAATACGGCGGCAGCGTGAAGCCGGAGAACGTTAAGGAGTATATGGGGCAAAGCGATATTGATGGCGCGCTCGTGGGCGGAGCCAGCTTGCAGCCGGCATCATATGCCGAGCTTGTTGAGGGGGCGAAGTAAATGACAGCACCCAAACCGGTAGCATTGATCATCATGGACGGCTTTGGACTTCGCGAGCAAGTAGAGGGCAATGCAGTAGCCCAAGCGAACAAGCCGAACTATGATCGTTACTTGAAGCAATATCCAAACACAACACTAACAGCCAGCGGTGAAGCGGTTGGCTTGCCGGAAGGTCAAATGGGCAACTCCGAGGTTGGACACTTGAACATCGGTGCCGGCCGGATTGTGTACCAGGACCTGACCCGGATTTCCAAGTCGATTCGCGAAGGCGAATTCTTCAATAACGAAACGCTGGTAGCAGCGGTTCGCAGTGCGAAAACGAAGGGCAAGAAGCTGCATCTGTACGGCTTGCTGTCCGACGGTGGCGTTCATAGCCATATCGACCATTTGTTTGCTATGTTGGACCTGGCCAAGAAGGAAGAAATGCATGAAGTTTACATCCATGCTTTCCTGGACGGTCGCGATGTGGCTCCAGATAGCGCGAAGGGCTTCCTGGAACGACTGGTTGCAAAGATCAACGAGGTTGGCGTAGGCCAAATCGCTACGGTGCAAGGCCGTTACTATGCGATGGACCGTGACAAACGGTGGGATCGCGTAGAGAAATCGTACCGTGCGATGGTTTATGGCGAAGGTCCTAAATATACCGATCCGATTACGGCAGTCACTGAATCCTATGAGAAATCGGTATTTGACGAGTTCGTCATGCCGACTGTCATTGTTGACGGACATGATCAACCGATCGCCTTGGTAGAATCGGGAGATTCTGTGGTGTTCCTGAACTTCCGTCCGGACCGTGCGATTCAATTGTCCAACGTGTTCACGAACAAAGACTTCCAAGGCTTCGATCGTGGTCCGAAGTTCCCAACCGATTTGCATTTCGTATGCTTGACGTTGTTCGCAGAAACGGTGGAAGGTTATGTAGCCTATAAGCCGAAAAATTTGGACAACACATTTGGCGAAGTGCTGGTTCAACAAGGCAAGAAGCAACTGCGTATTGCGGAGACGGAAAAATACCCGCACGTAACATTCTTCTTCAGCGGTGGACGCGACGTTGAGCTTCCGGGCGAAACTCGCCTATTAATCAATTCTCCGAAGGTAGCTACCTATGACCTGCAACCTGAAATGAGTGCTTACGAAGTAGCTGCGGCTTGCGTGAAGGAGATTGAAGCGGATAAGCATGATGCGATTATCCTGAACTTTGCCAACCCTGACATGGTAGGCCATTCCGGAATGATGGAGCCAACGATCAAGGCGGTTGAAGTTACCGACGAATGTGTAGGCAAGGTTGTTGATGCTATTAAAGCTAAGGGCGGCGTAGCTGTCATTATTGCCGACCATGGTAATGCTGACATGGAAACGGATGAGCAAGGCCGTCCATTTACGGCACATACCACGAACCCGGTTCCATTCATCGTTACTGACGAAAATGTTGTGCTGCGCGAGAAGGGGATTCTGGCCGACGTAGCTCCGACGCTGCTTGACCTGATGGGTCTGCCGCAACCCGCTGAAATGACCGGTACTTCCATGATTGCCAGCCGCAAGGCTTAGTAAAGCATAATCCCAAACCAAAAATAAGGGTTCAAAAAGTCGAAACTGCTTCATGATCAACAGACGGCTTTTTGAATAACCACTTAAAAGGAGACTATTTTCTTATGACAATTATTTCTGATGTCTACGCTCGCGAAGTCCTGGACTCCCGCGGCAACCCTACTGTCGAGGTTGAAGTATATCTTGAGTCCGGCGCAATGGGCCGCGCTATCGTTCCTTCCGGCGCTTCCACAGGCGCTCACGAAGCGGTAGAGCTTCGTGATGATGACAAGTCCCGTTACCTGGGCAAAGGTGTACTGCAAGCTGTTAAAAACGTAAATGAGCTGATCTCTCCAGAAGTAATCGGTATGGACGCTCTGGATCAACTCGGCATCGACAAATTGATGATCGCTTTGGACGGCACACCTAACAAAGGCAAATTGGGTGCGAACGCAATCCTGGCTGTATCCATGGCTGTTGCCCGCGCTGCAGCTGACGCTTTGGACCTGCCGCTTTACGAGTACCTGGGCGGCTTCAACGCCAAGCAACTTCCAGTTCCGATGATGAACATCGTGAACGGTGGCGCGCATGCCGACAACAACGTAGACGTACAAGAATTCATGATTCTGCCTGTAGGCGCTCCTAACTTCAAGGAAGCTCTCCGTACTGGCGCAGAAATCTTCCATAACCTGAAATCTGTTCTGAAGGCAAAAGGCCTGAACACGGCTGTTGGCGACGAAGGCGGCTTTGCTCCTAACTTTACTTCCAACGAAGACGCATTGTCCTCGATCATGGAAGCCATCACTAAAGCAGGCTACACTCCAGGTAAAGATGTGTTCCTGGGCATGGACGTAGCCTCCACAGAATTCTACAAAGATGGCAAATACCATCTTGAAGGCGAAGGCAAATCCTTCACCTCTGCAGAATTTGTTGACCTGTTAGCTTCTTGGGTAGAAAAATATCCAATCATCACGATTGAAGATGGTTGTGCTGAAGACGACTGGGATGGTTGGAAGCTTCTTACTGATAAATTGGGTCACAAAATCCAACTCGTGGGTGACGACTTGTTCGTAACCAACACCGAGCGTCTCTACAAAGGGATCAAAGAAGGTATCGGTAACTCTATCCTGATCAAAGTAAACCAAATCGGTACTTTGACTGAAACCTTTGATGCTATCGAAATGGCAAAACGTGCAGGTTATACGGCTGTTATCTCTCACCGTTCCGGTGAATCCGAAGACAGCACGATTGCTGACATCGCTGTTGCAACCAATGCAGGTCAAATCAAGACAGGTGCTCCTTCCCGTACAGACCGTATCGCCAAATACAACCAATTGCTTCGCATTGAAGACCAATTGACTGACCTGGCTCAATACAACGGCTTGAAATCTTTCTACAACCTGAAAGAGCATCGTTAAGATTTCAAGAATCAACCCATCTACAGTATGAAACATAAAATAAACCCCTGCGGACCGCAGGGGTTTATTTTTGTTTCAGTCATATTTTCACAGGTCATAGTATGTTGTTTCTGTTTTCTAAAGATTTTAAGCTTTAAAAACTTTGATTTGTTCCTTCAGCTCATTCATTAAATGATGCAAGGATTGCGCAGATGCTTCAATGCTTGTTATAATGGCTGACTGCTCTGTGGAGGAAGCAGCCACGGATTGGGCGCTTTGTGCGGAATCCTGGGCAATCGTCAGCATGTCTCCCACCGAAGCAGCAATCTCCTCAGTACCGGCGGATATCTCTTGTGTTGTTGCCGAGACGTCTTGAATCTCGGAAGAGACATGGTGTATGGAACCACGGATTTGACTGAAGGAAGTACCTACCTTCTCCATACGTTCAATCCCGGTATCGATTTCACCAATGCTGTTCTTGATTGAATCCGCAGCCTGAGCGGTGGAGCCCTGAATGAACTGAATCAATTCAACGATATGGGAGATGGACTCGTTGGTCTGCTCCGCCAGCTTCTTCACTTCTCCAGCCACAACGGCAAATCCTCGTCCTTGTTCGCCTGCACGTGCAGCCTCAATCGAGGCGTTGAGGGACAATAGCGCTGTCTGATTGGAAATATCGGATATCACATGGACGATATCGCCGATTTGATTGGAGTGAGCCGCCAATTTCTCAATGTCGGCCGCTGCCTGGTTGGCGGTAGACTGGATTTGTCCCATTTGTTCAATCGCCGATTGGACCTCCAGGTAACCGTGCTCCACTTCTCCAGACACAGCTTCTGCCCGTTCCGATACACTGCCGGAAGCTTCGGCAATCCGTTGTACCCCAACCGCCATCTCTTCGGTAGCTTGTGCGGATTGCTGTGCACCTTGAAGCTGAGTTTGGGTGCCGCTGGCGACTTCTTGAATTGCCGAGGTGATCTCCGCAGTTGCGTGGGAAGATTTCTGCGTATTGTTCAGCAGCTCATGGGAAGCGACATCAACTTGACTGATGGTATGATTAATTTGCCGAACCATCCCGGATAACGAGTCGATCATCAAATTGATATTTTCACTCATTTGCCCAATTTCATCCCGCGATTTCACCGAGACTCGTTCACTGAGGTGGCCGGCAGCCACCTTGGTCATGACTTGGGAAATGGCCTTGATGGGCTTGACGACCAGTCTGGCCAGCAGTACAGCAACAGCTGAAACAATCAGCATGGTGGCTATGACGAGTACGATAGACAAGTTTCGAGCTTTAGTGACTTTTGCAAAAATTTCGCTGGTCGGTACTGTGATGACCATTTTCCAATGCGTACTGGGGATCGTGCCGTAGTAGGCAATCACTTCCTGACCCGTCTCGTCTTGGTATGTCATGGACCCGCTTTCGTTGCCCAGAATGGTGGTTACTGCCTTCTGCAGATCTGGAGTGGTGGCGTAGTCCTCCATCTTCTTGCCAAACCGTTCAGCATCCGGGTAGCTGTAGTAGACTCCGGTATCGGAGATCACATAGCCGTAACCGGTTTCGGCTATGCTGATCTTGTTGCTCTGCGCAGTCAATACATCCGGGGTGATGGAAAAAGCAACACCGCCCATGAATTCGCCCGATTGGTTATTGACGGGCACAATGGCCGGTATTATATATTTATCAAGCGCCTTAAGATAATTCATCTCGCCGATGGCTGGTTTGCGGCTCTCTTTAGCTTTAAGAAAATAGTCGCTTTTTGATATATCGGACGTCATGCCAAGCATATTCAACAGCTGCCCGTTCTTGTCGATGAGGCTGTAACCCTCCGACTGGCTGTCGCTTTGCTCCAATATACTGAGCAGCGGAAATATATCCTCGGCTTTGCCGGATTGAAATTTCGGGTTTTGCTCAATTAACTGTTCCACCGCAGAGGATTTGGACAATACCCATTCATCGATCTTATCGATGTTCATACGCAGTGTTGTCTGGGCCAATTCGTTGCTGTCTTCCTTCGTGACACCGCCGAAGTAGTTGATTAAGAAGATACTGGCGGCTAGCAGAGGGATCAGAGATGTCGCCAGAACAATCAACAGTAGCTTGGTCTGAAAGGACATCGACTTACTTGTAAGCTTACTTTTGCTAGACATATTATTAACCTCCAATGACTGACTTGTGTATAAAATATGAGTTAAGAAAATATTACCATGAATAAAAGGGCCAAATTGGCACAATATGTAGAATTTTGGCACTTAAGTTGGGAATTACTGGGCCTTGGAATGAGAAACCTCGTTGACGCTGAATGAATTGTAGTGTAATTAAACTGCTGGCTGATCTGGAGTGAACAGGTAATTAGGAGTATTGGCTTGAAGCGGGAAGTTTTGATGCAATATTAATGGAGAACAGTTGTTAATTTACGGGTGTCATGGTACAATAATAATGCTGTTTTTAAATGAATGATAAACTCGAAGTATAAAGCATAGATGAAATGATTCTTCCTTAGGAGGTGGATTGAATGGATATTTTCTTGAAGGTATTGCTCGTTATTTTCTCGATCGGCTTGACCGTTGCTGTATTGTTGCAGAAGGGGAAGAGCGCAGGTCTGGCGGGTGCCATCTCCGGGGGGGCTGAACATCTCTTCGGTAAGACCAAAGCCCGTGGTTTGGAACTGGTGCTGGAGCGTGTAACGATCGGCTTGGCCGTCGGCTTCTTCGTTTTATCAATCGTGGTTGCTGTTGTATTGGAGTAGATCGAATTCAGGCAAAGCCTGCTTTTCCTTTGGGGAAGGCAGGCTTTTTTTGATTGATGCAGCTGCAAGTTTGGTGAACTGGCAGCCAATATGCTGAACAATTGCAGTGGTGCGTCATAGTGATGTTACCCTCCAAACCCCTAGATTAGTTCATAGGCTTTGGAGCAATGTGGTAAATTTGTGCAGAGTCGGGGCATGGCAAACACGGATGTACCGCGTTAAATTCGTGTATACTAGGGGTATATACAACTAGAGGAATAATATAGAAACGAATTGACTAAATACATTACCGGTGAACGATGAGGGGCCGGGCTTGAGGTGAAATTATTTGAATTCAATTACAGACACGGATTTGCTGGACTTTATGCGGGAGACTGCCTACAAGCCAATGACGTATCAAGAGCTGGAGGAGCATTTCGGTATCCACGATGCCGGGGAATTTAAAAGCTTTCTGAAAATGCTGAATCGTTTGGAGCAGGCGGGTGAGATTATTTTAACCCGTACGCATCGGTATGGTGTGCCGGAACGGATGGATTTGGTGCGCGGACGATTGCAAGTACATGCCAAGGGTTTTGCTTTTCTTATTCCTGAGGATAAGGAACATCCCGATGTGTATGTTCACGCCAATGACTTGAAGAGTGCGATGAACGGAGACACCGTGCTGGTACGCGTCAGCTCGAAAAGTGCGGGCGGAGGCAAGCTGGAGGGTGAGGTTGTTCGCATCGTTAATCGCGCTGTGACACAGGTGGTTGGTGTATTCCAGCATAATGAGACCTATGGTTTTGTTATAGCCGATGATAAAAGGATCAACAAGGATATTTTCGTCCCGCTGGAAGGGTTCGGCGGTGCGGTTGATGGTGAGAAGGTTGTAGTCAAGATTGTGGAGTATCCCGAGGGACGGTCTGCAGCCGTTGGACAAGTTATCGAAATTCTGGGGCATAAGGATGATCCGGGCGTTGATATTTTATCGATTATTCGCAAGCATCAATTGCCGGAGACTTTCCCCGATGAAGTCATGGCTGAGGCTCAGGCTACACCTGAGACCATCGCCGAAGAAGAAATTATTCGTCAGCGTCGTCGTGATCTGCGGGACAAGGTGATTGTCACCATTGATGGTGAGGATGCCAAGGATCTGGATGATGCGGTTCATGTAGAACGGCTGCCAAGTGGCAATATCCGGCTCGGGGTACATATTGCTGACGTCGGATACTATGTGCGGGAGAATTCAGCGCTGGATCAGGAAGCTTATCAACGGGGATGCAGCGTATACCTGGTGGACCGGGTTATTCCGATGCTTCCGCATCGTTTGTCCAACGGGATTTGTTCGCTGAATCCGAAGGTGGACCGATTTGCGCTGTCCTGCGAGATGGAGTTCAACGAACAGATGAAGGTGGTTAACCACGACATTTATACGAGTGTTATTCGGACCAAAGAACGCATGACTTATACCAATGTTCGCAAAATATTGCAGGAGGAAGACCCTGAGGTCACAGAGCGTTATGCCGATCTGGTGGATACCTTCAAGCTGATGCAAGAGCTGGCTATGCGGCTGCGAGCCAACCGCATGCGGCGTGGGGCGGTTGATTTCGATTTCGAGGAATCGAAGGTTATCGTTGACGAGGATGGCAAGCCAGTTGATATTATCAAACGCGAACGATCTATTGCCGAGCAGATTATTGAAGAGTTCATGCTGGCAGCCAACGAAACGGTGGCTGAGCATTTTCATTGGCTGAAGGTTCCGTTTATTTACCGGATCCATGAGGACCCGGATCAGGAGAAGTTGATGAACTTCATGGCGTTTGTGGCCAACTTTGGCTATACCGTCAAGGGCAGTAAGGGTGACCGTGTACATCCACGGGCATTGCAGACACTGCTGGAGAATATTCAGGGCACGAAGGAGCAGACGGTCATCAGCACGATGATGTTGCGTTCCATGAAGCAGGCCAAATATGATGCGGAGAGCACGGGCCACTTTGGACTGGCTGCCGAATTCTACTCCCACTTCACCTCTCCGATTCGCCGTTACCCCGATCTGGTGATTCACCGCGTCATTCGTGAGGTGATCGAAGGCGGAGGCGCGCTAAGCGAAGCGCGGCAGGAGTATTTGGCCAGCCGGATGCAGGACATTGCTCAGCAATCGTCGGAGCGGGAGCGTATCGCGGTGGAAGCGGAACGGGATACGGAGCAGTTGAAAAAGGCGGAGTATATGCTGGATAAGGTCGGGGAGGAATTCCCGGGCATGATCAGCAGTGTGACGAGCTTCGGGATGTTCATCGAGCTGGAAAATACCGTCGAGGGGCTGATTCGGCTTAGTGCGATGACGGATGATTATTATCACTTCCACGAGCAGCATATGGCGTTGATCGGGGAGCGGACGTCGAAGATCTATCGGATCGGCGATGAGGTGAAGATTCGCGTGGCCCGCGTGAATATGGACGACCACACCATCGACTTTGAGATGGTCGATATGAAGCCGCGCCGTCGCGGGGACGGCTTTGCCGCCCGCGAGGGGTTCGGCGGCGGCCGGGACGGCAAGCCGGGCAAGGGCGGCGGCAAGCGCGGCAAGGAGCGCGCCGGGAAAGGCAAGCCGGCGGCGGCAGGCAAGGCTGCCGGGAAGGCCGCCAAAACAGGCGGCAAGAGCAAAGGCGGCGCAAAAAGCGGCAGCAAAGGCAAGGCAGGCCGTCGTGAGGCCGAGCTAAGCCGTGGCTTTGCCGGCGGCGGCTTGGCTGAACCGGGCCACGAGCCAGCGCGGGGAAGCGGTAAGCGCAGCAAACGCGGTAGCGGGGGCATTGCGCTTACCGGTCCGGAAGGCGCTATTGCACGCGCCCGCGAGGCTGTAGGGGATTCTCCCGCAGCAGCAAGCTTTGGCTTCGGCTCCGGCAAGGGAGGTTATGCCTCCGGGACGGTGGCCGTGGCCCGCGATGGCGGGGGTGGGTATCGCAGCGGCGAGGAACGCGGCTCGCGGCGGAAGAAGCCGTCCGCAAGCGGGAGCCTGGTCGGCGGCGCTCGTGAGGAGGTGGCCGGGGAGTTCGCCCCGGGACGCAAGCGGAGCGGCAAGGGCAAAGGCAAGAGCAAGGCGGGCGGCGGGAATGCCACCGCAGCCTTCGTCCGCAAGAAGAAAAAGTAAAGCTGAAAGTTGCCGGGTTCATTCCTCGCTTTAGGATAACACCCTTTGGCGAAGGCGCCGCTCTAAGCGGTTTTCCCAAGCTAGTAGGGAGGGCCAGCTATAGTGAAAGAAAAAAACAGCAAGTGCCGGGACCGGACACTTGCTGTTTTTTTTGCTTACCGTGATAGCAGTTGCATGGCCTGTAAAGCATGTTTGCCTCGTCGGAGAGACGATCATGAGTATCACTGTGATGCGGCCGAAGCAGCGGAGGCTCCGGGAGAAGAACCCGGGATGGAGCCAGAAGTAGTGGTCTGAGCAGCAGGGCCTTCCAGCTTAACCAGCCGCTTGAGCAGCTTCTTCAGCATAACGGAGGCTTTGACACGAAGCGTCAGGCTATCGGATACATGAACCGTATGAAGGCGGCTAAGAATGGCTTGCTTCAACTCGGCTACGGTCTCACAGGCATGAGCCAGCTCGTTATATATGCTGCCGTATTGCAGACATTGATGGGTATCGCTGCCAGCTGTAACTGGCTTGCCTAGCTCGGCAGCAAGCTGCTCTACGTTGGCTTGGTTGACCTCATTGCCATATTCATACATATCCTTGGCATTCAGATCAAAGGCGTCCAGCCGCTCCAACTGTTCCCGGCTCAGATGATGAAGGGGTGTGGACTTGCGGAAGGGATGAGCTCCGATCTTCAGCAGCGGATAGCGCTCAGCCAAGGTCATTAAATCGTCGAAGGGAATGAAGTTGCCTTTTTTCGTGTAGTCTTCCAAAGCTTCTCGTACGCTGAGAACATGCTCCTTGCGTCCGATGATCAAGATATGCCCGTTTTCGTGGATGTCGACCTCCATGCCCGGGAAGATGCGCAGCTTGCCAGCCTGATAGTATTCCCCGTTGAAGGGGTAGAGGCGGTCGAGATGATCATAAACGTCATAAAACCGGCGTGTATTGAAATGCTCGGTCAAAGCGAGGGCATCCAGTCCGTTCGCGATGGCTTCGGCAATCATTTCTTCGTAATAGGCCGGGGAAAAATCGGTGGCCTTGGATAACTTGGCATGGGTATGCAAGTCAATTTTCATCTAAAACACTCCTTGGTTGAGCCAAAATAGAACTGCAATATACAGGGCGCTGCCGCCCAGGAACGCAAAATCATGACGTTGCCATTTGAGATGGGCCAGCTTGAGCTTCTTGGCGGCAGGATTGCGCATGCCGTAGGAGAAGCCGCGTGTCTCAAGTGCTTCCACCGTGGTACGTGATCGCTTGGCTGTGGCCAGCATTAATGGGAAGAAGGCATAGACGAGCAGCTTGAGGTAGTGCACCCCCAGCCGCCAGTAGAGTATGCCATGGCGTTCGGGTGCCTGGCCCCGCAAGCGGTAAGATAGCAGCACGTTGCGGAACTCCTCGAACAACACCGGCAGAATGCGATAGCCGTAGGATAAGCTGAACGAGAAGGCTGCCGGAACGCCTAGGGCAAGCAGGCCGTCGCTAATCTTCTCCGGGTCCATGCCAGAGAAGACAGTGATGCTGGCTAATGAGACGACAGACAGCTTCATGGTCAGCTTTAATAGAGGCAGAGCCGACGAGATATCTCCACCAAAAAATAATGAGATTATGAACAGCCAGCCGACCTGTCCAATCAGGCCCAGGCATAACACGAGAATGATGAACGGAGATACCCGGGAAAGCCAAGTGGTAGCGATCATAAAGAGACACATGCCGCCCAGGATGAGGTAGCTGCTAATGAACCACGGTACGATGGCGAAGAACAGATACCACATCAATATGCCCCGTGGGTCCAAGCGGGACAAGGAGGCGTGGCCGCTGCCGTAGGCAGTGTTCATCAGCTCCAGCTGGATACGGTCGAGCGATATTTTGTTAAACCAGTTGCGCACAAGCTCCATCCGAGTGGGACTCCTTTCCTGCAAGTTTATAGCTTAGCTGCTGAGCCAGCTCTGCCGGGGAGCCGCAGGCCGGACGAAGGCCAAGGGCCAAGGAAAGCTGCATGCTTTGCGTGAGAGCGAGTCCCGCCTGCTGTACCAGATGCGGCGAGGCAAAGACCTCTTCCGCTGTTCCATCAGCAAGGATGCGGCCTTGATGCATCACGATAACGCGCGTGGCCCAGCGATGCACAAGCTGCATATCATGGGTAGCAATCATAACGGTGCGGACGTGATGTCCCAGCTCTTCCAGCGTGCTGAGCAGTTCCTCGCGCGTAGCCATATCCAGGTTGGCTGTCGGCTCATCCAACAGCATGATGGCAGGCCTGATCGCTGCTCCAATCGCCAGAGATACCCGGCGCTGTTGGCCGCCGCTAAGCAGACGGGCATCCCGCTGCTGCAAGTCCTCCAGCCGGAAGCTCTGCAGCATGCGCTGAAGAATCTCGTCTGCTTCGGAATACCCCCGTCTTTTGAGACAATAGGAAATTTCCTTATGCACACTGTCCTCGATAAACATATCCTCCGGGTTCTGGAAGACGAATGCGACATCGCGAGAAAGCTGTTCCATCGATACCTTGCCGGTCTCTTGCTCCAGCACGGTTACCACTCCCTTCGAGGGCTTGGCGATTCCGGCGATCAGCTTCATCAGCGAGGATTTGCCCGCCCCGTTGTTGCCGACCAGTGCGATACGTTCTCCCTCATGGATATGGAGATGAATATCGTGCAGCACGTTTTGTTCGGCTTTGCGAATCGTGCGGTATTTCAAGCTGGCCCCCGTAAATTGAATAACGGTATTGGGGTTGTTGTCAGCTCGTGCCTGCTCCCTGGCGGTCGGGATTAGGATGGGGCGGCCCTGCTGCTGCAATTGCTCTGGCAGGCCTTGCGATGGCTGCATTAGATCGGCAAAATAACCGATCGCTTCCTCAGTCGTGATGGGAAGTCGGGTCCAAGACTGAGTAGCCAGCAGTGCTGCGGCTTGGGTGACCTCGGGCGGCTGAATACCCAGACGTTCCAAGTCTGCCAGACTGCCCAGCGCCGCCGCGACCGGGCGCTTCCACAGCACCCGGCCATGCTCTAGCAAGCAGACTTCCTGGCAAAAATCAGCGATAAACTCGGTATGATGCTCAATGACAATGATGGTTTTGCCATGAACCTGGTGAAGCTGCCGCAGCACCTCGTAAACCTGCCGCGCATGGCTGGGGTCTAGCTGGGATACGGGCTCGTCGACGATGAGAATTTCCGGCTCCAGCGACAGCACGCCTGCCAGGGCAAGCAGATGCTTCTGGCCACCGCTAAGCTCCCAGATATAACGGTGCTGCAGGTCGCTTAGGCCACATAGCTCCAGAGCGCGTAGCGCCCGTTCCCGGTAATCGCCCAGTCCGTAGTTCAGTGGAGCGAAGCAGGCCTCATCCAGCACGGTAGGGCGCACCAGTTGATTGTCAAAATCCTGATAGACGTAACCTACGTGTTTGGAGAGGACGGCGACGTTTTTTTGCAAGGTAGACAGGCCCTGAACCCGTACCTCGCCTTCAAAATCTCCGGAATAATAATGCGGAATCAATCCGTTGAACAATTTGCATAAGGTTGATTTGCCGCTGCCATTGCCGCCGATGATTGCCGTAAAGGTACCGTGCTCGATGGTCAGAGAAGCGTGATCCAGCACGGGCTGTCCAGAGCCGGGATAGGTAAAGGTCACATCGGATACTTCAATGGCGTATAGCGCTTCTTCTGACCGTGTGGCCTTCATAGTAGTATCAGGCATACGGCGAATTCTCGATTTTATTGCCGGACCGGTCATTTCGGCTCTTTCTGGAGCGCAATACAAGCAGGGTAACAACCGCGATGACAGCGGCAACGCCAAGGCTCAGCCAAATAGCTCCGATGCCAAAGCGATCAGCAAAGCCGCTGTCCCATTCCCCGATATTCCAGTCGGTCTCCGACAGGGATTCAGCACCAAACGCGACTAGTGCAAGCGCGATGCCTGTAATTACCAGCTTGGGTGAAATAATGCCGCCTGCTTCGTAACGTGTAGTGGATACACGTGGTTTGATTCCGAGCAAGGGTTCGATTTTGCCATATAGCCGCGGTACCAAATAAAGAGTCGGGAGCAAGGCGAACAGAATGCCGGAGAACAGGACGTCGTTCAGGAAGCTGACGCCTTCGACGATGACGACACTTTCAGCCAGGCCGGGAACGGCTTCAAATTCCTCTACGCCAATCCATACTTTCCCGATATCGACCAGGCTGCTGCACAGTTGGTGAATAATTACACCCGTCATAGCGGCGATCCCAACCTGCATCCGGTTCTGCGGATTACGAACCAGGCGCCCGGCGACGTACATGGCAAATGAGAAGGTCAAAAATTTCTCCAGTTCTCCCAAACCTCCGAATTGGCCAAGCATCAGCTCGCCGAAGATGACTTCGCCCAGCGCCGCGCCAATGGCTGCGTACAAGGGATGAAACAAGATGCACAGTGTCAATGGAATAAAGGCGAAGTACTCTACAGATAGTTCAATCGGTCCCAGTTGGAAGCTGGGGATGAGCTCGGTAAACATGTTGGACAAGCCGTACAGGGACATGGATAGCACAAAAATCATCATTTTCTGCGAAGACGTGAGGGTGTACACGGTCTTACTGCTCATGGGAAGAGCCTCCTTGGCATATTTTTTTATGAGGTAGTGCTTTCAGTCTAGTAGCGGAGTATTAAGGGAGAGGAGCCTTTATGTCAACGCATCGTAATATTTTTTACATAATGAAAACAATGTAATAAAATTTGCATAACAAAAGCGAGCTAGAATGGAGTGGAGTTGCTAGAAAAGGCAGGAAACAGGCCGTAAAGGAGACCTGAAGGTCATGACTTTCATTCAACGTTCGGTATTTTCGGATAAGGAGAAGTTTTCATCCAGCCAATTAAAGATCGCCGGGTTCGTCGAGCGGCATCCGGATGAGGTGTTGTTCATGACAGAGCAGGAGCTGGCAGACCGTATCGGCACGAGTATCGCAACGGTATCCCGATTTTGGCGTACGGCGGGGTATGAAAACGGCAAGGAGTTCAGACATAAGCTCCGTTCTTTGATGGATACCACACCGGCCCATAAGCTGGAAACGACGATCTCGCGGCTGGACCCCTCCAGTCTGCCAATCAAGATGCTGGAGCAGACGAGTGTTCATTTACGGGAAACGGCGGAGCAGACAGACCCGGAGGAGTTGAAAATGGCGGCTTCACTGATGGCTGGGGCCAGGCGAATTTATGTGTATGCACCGGGACCTTCTGTAGCACTTGGCGATCTGTTGTTCTACCGGCTATCCAGATTTGGCATGTCGGTGCGAATGATGGCGGCAAGTGGCCATGAGCTGCTGGAGTCGCTGGCTCATTTGCAGGCGGACGATGTGGTGCTGCTATTTAGCTTTACCCGGCTCTTGCCGGAGAGTGAGGTTATTCTGGATTGCGCCAAGCGGGCGGGCTGTCCTTCGGTTATGATTACGGATCGGGAGGAGTTCTGCTATGCTACGGAGCTTGCAGCGTCCTTCTTAGTCAGCCGGGGTGAGATGGGAGAGTTCCATTCCATGGTGACCCCGCTGTTGCTGGTGGAGCAGATGATCTTGAGCATAGGCTTGCTGAGCAAGGAGCAGGTGCTGTTGAAGCTGGAGGTATTGAGTGAACTGCGAGCCAGATACGCGGATCGGCTCCCGCGGGGGAAGGCTTAAAATGAAGTGAGCTAACCTTCTCGGGAAAGCTAGGCCAGCATTAACAGCGAATGGAGACCTACATTGTTGCAGGCCTCCATCTGGTCATAGTTTATTTGTAAAGATGTATAGAAGATTACAGTGCCATCTTGGCTTTAATTTCATCAATAATTTCGCTTGTTGGGCTTACTTGGCCAAATTCGTAAGCAATCACACTGAGGGTTGTGCGTTGAATTTGATCGGCTGAGATGGCCCCCCATCCCATGTCCGGGTAATCCATCGGGGCATTGGCATCGCTTAGGAAAATGACCTTGTATTCCCGGTGCGCTCCATCTCGTACGGTAGTCTCGCAGCACACATTGGTTACCGTGCCGCAAATGATGATCGTGTTGATATCGTTGGCCCGCAAAATGGTATCCAAATCGGTATCGTGGAAGCCGCTATAAAACAGCTTGTCTACAATGATATCCTGCGGTTCCGGAGCCAGTTCATCAATAATTTCAACCCCGCTTATACCTTTCTTGAGAATTTCATTAGCATTCGGATACATATCGAGGAAGCGTCCGGTGTCACTGCCGTCGCCACGGACGATGTGGCGCAGGTAGATTACAGGCATGCCGGCAGCCCGGGCGGCGGTATTAAGCTCCTGGATGTTCTCGATAATGCCTGCAGTTCGAGGCACGTATAGTGCTTCGCCTTCCTTGCAGAATACATTTTGCATATCCACGACAATGACGGCTGTCCGCTTCGGGTCTATTTCCCATTTGACTTTATTATTAATACTCATCAGTAGCACTCTCCTTGAATTGGTTGTTAATGGTGTGTCGCCGGGTTAAGCAGCTTCTGTTGGCATAGGGTCTTGTGGCTTCAGTGCGGCTTCGCGGCGTTCGAGCATAGGACGAATCCACACGTTGATGGTTGTATTCAGCACAATCAGCATGACAACGCCGACGAGCATGGGTTGTGTCACAATACTTTGAATGGCGAGCGGGAGTCCCGCGGTCAGTTCTGCCGGTAGATACATGGTGCCAAGGGAGATAATGAAGGAAGAACCGGCTACAGCCAGATTCAGTTCATCCCATTTGACTTTACTCACCATCTGAATTCCACTAATGGCAATGATCCCGAACAGGATGGTGGAGGCAGCGGACAGGACGGCTCCGGGGAGCGAGGCAATAAACAAGCCAACCTTGGGAATGAGTCCTAAAATAACGGACATCACACCCGCGGTCATGGTAACATAACGACTGCCAATGCCGGAAACGCGGATGATCCCGATATTTTCAGGATAGGAGGTTGTTCCGAGCCCACCAAATACGGCGCCCAGTGTACAGCCGAGAAATTCGCCGAACAGGCCGCGGTTGACGCGGGAGCTGTCCAGCTCTTGCTTGCCCCATTTGGTGAGAAGGGTATACATGCCCACCGCTTCCGCAGAGGCTTGCAGGAATGCCAGCAGCATCAGGATGACGACGGGAATGGAGATGCCGAATCCGAATGGAAAAATCTGTGGCAGACGGAACCATCCCGCGGAGGCAACGGCTGAGAAATCTACGGAGCCGAAGATGGAGAAGAAGATCGTGCCTGCAATAATTCCCCAAAGAAGGGCGCCGCGGCGGATAATGGTGTTCCCCCCAAAGATCATGCAGACGAGTACACAGACCACAGTAATGAGGGAGGCAGTAAAGTTCATGCCGATGTTGGCGCTGCCGAACCAGTTCTTGAGGCCGATGTCGGCAAGCTGAGCCCCGATGATGACCAGCAGGGTGCCGTAAACGATCGGAGGGGCAATAAATTTATTGATGTGGCCGATGAGGCCGAACCTGCGAATGGGAATGGCCAGCAGCATAAAGATGATACCTGCTACAGCCATGGATCCAAAGGCTGTGCCCAGTCCGACGCTGGCGCTGGCGGAAAGGATGGCCACAAAGAAGGCGGCGGTAGGGCCTTGAACCACCGGGAGTCGCAGCATTTTACCCGATTGCAGGATCGTCACCAATCCCGTAGTCAGGAAGCAGGCTTGAATCAAATAACCAACAACTTCAAATTCGAGACCCAGTGCTTGACCGATCAGAACCGGAAACAGAAAGATCCCGGTTAAGGCTAATAAATGCTGAAAGCCATAAAGAACGTTGGCGCCAAAGGAAAGCTTCTCCTCGATACCGACCTGCAGGGTTTGGTTGTCTTCGTGTTCGTGATTCATGGTTAGTCCCCCTTTAAAAAATAGAAATGGATAAATATTCAACATATCATCAGATGTTTGTGGAAAGACAAGATCATCAGATGTTTACGACATCAATATTTTGTGCGGCGGCTTGCTTGGCTTCTTCACTGTTCTGGTTCACGATAGAGTTGTACAAGGCTTCGTGATAAGCCGTATTGTCTTCATACTGCCGGGTATCCAGAAGGAGTTGACTTAGCATTTCCTTCAAGCTTTCCACTACAACCTTGTACATTTCGAGCAAAATTTCGTTCTTCCCAGCCTCTGCCACCGTGATATGAAAAAAGATATCAGCCTCCACATATTCAGTGTAGTGGCCTTTCTCCAAAGCTTCTTGTCTTTGATCCAAAGCGGATCGCATAAGGGTAAGATCAGAAGTAGTTCTTCGCACAGCAGCCAACCCGGCCAGCTCAATTTCTAAAATGCGGCGAGCTTCCATGACCTGCGTATAGTTCTTTGGAGTAATCGTCTGGCTTACACCTTTGAGGTTGGAGGATACTGAGCGGATATAGGTTCCATCGCCTTGACGCACTTCCAGCAGACCGGCATGGGTCAATACCTTTACAGCTTCCCGAATGGTTGATCTTCCTACGGCCAGCAGCTTCATGAGCTCCGGTTCCGGGGGCAGCTTGTCCCCGCTTTTGTAATGACCAGACTGTATGAGACGTTGCATTTGATCCAGCACTTCATCAACCAGTTTGCGGCGTGGAATGGCTTTAAACTCTGGGTATGCCATCATCAGCCTCCTTTCATGTCAGGTTTTATTACTTTTTTCGATTTTTCTGCTCGTTTTTCATATGATGTTTCACAGTATAGGGGGCTATTTGTAAAAAATCAAGCTATTTTTTTATTTTGTGTAAGATAAACTGACATCAAAACTTGACATAAGCTTTAAAATGGGCGTATTCTAAATGGCGAGGAAACATCAGATGACTGATGTTATGAGAGTAAGGTTATACGAGTAAGGTGAAAGATAATACGATGTTGCAAGAGACTTGCAGGAACTGCAAGTCATATTGTGAGGACAGGAGACAGGATGGAAACTAGACTAAGCAGCCTGCCGTGGGTGCACACAAATTATTTAATGATTCGACTTTTACTGTTTGGAGCAGCCTTGTTTATTTTATCTTCCCTCTATGTAACGGTTCCGCTGCTTCCGGTATTTGTTGATCAATTCCATATTGGTGCAGGCCAGGCAGCCTTGTCGGGAAGTGCTTTTTCTTTGTGCTTCGCTACAGGCTGCCTGGTCTATGGGCCCTTATCCAGTAGAGTAGGGCGCAAACGTACTATGGTTATAGGGCTGGCCGTATTGACCGTCGCTACAGCTTGTGTCGGTTATGCAACAAGCTTCGAGCTCCTGGTATTGCTTAGAGCCTTACAGGGGGCAGCGGCAGCCACATTTTCGCCTGTGGCTTTGACTTATGCGGGAGAGACCTTTCCCCCTGAGCAAAGAGTGACGGCAATTGGCTTCATCAGCTCGGGATTTCTCATGGCCGGGATCTTTGGACAGGTATGGGCAAGCTCATTGGCTTCGTTGATCGGCTGGCCTTGGGTATTCAAAGGCTTGGCAGTGTTATATCTGCTGGTGCTGATGCTTCTGGCATTATGGTTGCCGTCTTCTCCTATACAGCCGGGCTTGAGACGGCGAGAGGATAAGGTAGAAACTCCACGCTGGTATGTGGTGCTATTGCGGCGGGACCTGCTGCTGTGCTATGGGATTACTTTGACCATTTTGCTTTGCTTTGTAGGGATGTATAGTGTGCTGGGGTCACTTCTGAGCCAGGCTCCGTATCAACTTGGAGAGATGGATATCTTGGGTATTCGTTCTCTTGGAATGATTGGGATGGTGTTGTCCTTCTATGCGGGCGGAATGTGCCGAAAATGGGGCAAGCTTAAGGTGCTTCGCGTCGGATTAGGCGGTTCGCTGGCGGCGTTGGTTGTCATGTCCTTAGTACAGCAGCTGGTGCTGTATGTGGCCATGAGCGTAGTGTTTGTAGCGGGAATTGCCGTGGTGGTGCCAGCCCTAATTTCCCTGATCGGGGAACTTGGCAACGAGAATCGGGGTGTGGCGACCTCGGTCTATACCTTTGTGTTGTTTGCCGGGGCCAGCGTGGGCCCGATTTTAGCCGCATCGTTGCTGGGAAACGGGCAGACTGCGCTGCCGCTCCTTGTCTTTGCCGGTATTTTATTGGCGGCCTTTGCGTGTTCACTGTGGGTACGAGTGTCGGAGTAAGCTGAAAGAATTGAGATGGACAACTCCCTTTGAAGTCATCTAATGAAATATCGGAGGTAATTGCTCCAAGTCCGGTTCTTGCGTCAGGGTAATGTGTAGCATCTTTTGCTCGTCAATGGTAGCCAGAAAGATATCTGATATTTGCAGCTTGCGGCGCCGGAGTTGCTCCTGAACCCATTGCTCTTGAAGGCCAAGCCTGTTTAGCAGGGGGGTGTTGAGCTGACCTTCCTTAATCAGCGGATAAGACAACGGCTGGGCCGGCTGTTCCATCACGCTCAGCTTGCCGCTGCCCTCCAGGACGGCAAGTTCTACTGTACTGAGGTCAAACACCTGGTTTTCTCTCAGCATCTGCAGCAGGCTGTCTACAGAATATTGAGCTTTTTTCAGATTGGTATGTACGATTTTGCCTTGATGCACAACGACCAGGGGTTCAAAGGTAATAAGCTTGCCGAATCGGCGGAATCGGATCGTACCGTGCGCAAATAGCTTTTGCAGCAGGCCAATCATGAGCACCGCAAACATGATCCCAAGATGCTTCACGTCGGTCTCGGCAATGTCAGCTCCGACTACAGAGCCTAGTGTCAGCACGATCAGAAAGTCGAACACGGGCATTTCCCCGATCGATTTGCGGCCCATAAATAAAGTAATGGCCAACAGGAACGGGTAGATCGTGATGATGCGAACTGCTATCAAGCCAAGCGTAGGCAGAAGTTCCAAGCGTAGGGCTCCTTTCTCGTTCGTAATGGATCTCAGATAGTATGACGGGCAGATAGTTGGAATGAGATTTTCCTGACGAAGGCCTGTTCTTATTGTTCATTGAAAACGACAAATTTATCCGCATTTATGGAGGCCTACTGGGCATGAGGATGACCCGACACAAGACGCTGTGATAAGCTGCTATTGGTTGATGTGGGGCAGTTCGCAGGTGTTTTAGCCTAGTGTTCTGACCTTGCTTTTGCAGCTTTGAATTGTTACAATAAATGTCTGATCAACTGCCTGATGCAGCTTCAGAAGGAGGATGGACATGGGTAAAAAAAATGATGGCAAGGTGCTCGCACAGAATAAAAAAGCTTCCCATGATTATTTCATCGAGGATACCTATGAAGCGGGCATGGTGCTGACCGGTACGGAGATTAAGTCGATTCGGAATGCCCGGGTGAACATTGGGGATGCGTTTGCGACCATTCGCAACGGCGAAATTCATATTCATAACATGCATATTAGCCCGTTTGAACAGGGAAATCGCAGCAACCCTGCGGACCCGACGCGGACGCGCAAGCTGTTGATGCATAAGGTGCAGATTAGCAAGCTGCTTGGTTTGTCCAAGCAAGATGGCTATTCCATCGTCCCGCTGAAGATTTACATTCGTAACGGGTACGCGAAGCTGCTGCTCGGCTTGGGCAAAGGGAAAAAGCAATATGACAAGCGAGACACCGCGGCGAAGCGAGATGCCCAGCGCGACATCCAGCGTGCTTTGCGTGAGAAGCAAAAGGTGGCCAGGTAGGTTGCCTCGGCGACCATACTTTTTGGAAAAGCAATACCGAATGATAAAAGAAAACCTCAGTTTGAACGACAATGATGTTCCCATCCTTTGTTGTTCAAACTGAGGTTTATTTGTTGTACTTGTGGCTATTGGTTTACATTGAGGTTGGTGGTTCCTTGCGTTCCTTCTCAATATCAAACTTGGATTTGAATCGATCTTCCTCCGGCGTTGAGCTTACGTTTTGAGCTTGGGTAGAAGCTGTAGCATCTGGGGAGAAGGTCTCGGGAGCTTGATCGTTATTTTTGTTTTTACCCCGGAGCTTTCTAAATAACCAAGCAAACGGAATAATGATAAAGAACCAAAACTTCTTGATGACTACCAACAGAATAGAGATTAATCCGGCCTTCTTGGCAACGACCAGCCCGGCACCGCCCAGGATCAACCCCGATAATCCGGTAGAGGAGGATTTGTCGATGGACGGGTCATAGTCTGTATAGGCTTGACCTGATACAGGGGTCAACGACGGTAGAATTTCCGCTTCAAGAACTTTGCGGTCAGCATCCAGATGATCTTCATCGGACACGAGAATTACGGATATGTATCCTAAACGAGTGAGAATGCGTGAATTGTAGTTAATGAAGGGTTCTCCTTGAGAATCCTTGAGCAGCAGGGCCCAGGTCAGACTGCGCAGGCTCTCGTCATAGTGTGGAGGTGCAAACCACCCCTCGATGCTTAATTGGCGATCTTCAGGAAGCTGCTTGTTCGCCTCCTTTTGCCCGGTCCTGTAGCTTTTCAACAGATCATCAGCGTCGATGTCGGCTTTGTCCTCATCGGAGATATGTCCGGACTCCTCGTATTCAAAGTATACGACCCAATTTTGATCTTCGGCCGCGGGCTCGATGTAACCAATCTCGGACTGCGTAGGGATTTCCTTAATGGCCTCTAGCATCGCGATGGTATTGTCTGCGTCCAGAAAGAAATAGTTCTCTGGCAGCGTGAGCTTAGCGATATCTCCCAATAAAACCTCCTGACTGTGCCCCTCTACCCAATCCAATTGGGGATCGGCTTGTTCAGCATTAACGCTGGCTGGTAAAGCCAAGGTGCCGATGATCAGCAAGAGCGACATGAGCAGCATGCCGAGCTTGCTATAAACGTTATTTCTCTTCATAACTTCCCTCCACTGTCAATTTCCTATCTTTTTTATCATCGGAATTTATTTGCAGAAAATTGAGGGGGAGAGGACATTATAAGACTTTAGATTCAGAGTGGGCGTGTGCTGACTTTATTTAAAAATGTGGTCAGCACCTTGTCGGAGGGCCGAAATGGAGAAGAAACAGTGATACATCTGCCCAAGGATAGTTGGCTTGATTTTGGAATGTGGAATTTGGTACAATAAAGTTCCTTGGTCTATCAGATTTTCCAGCAACCCACAAGGTATTGGGGACTGAAAATGTGTTATACTAAGCATGTTTCTAATCAAGACGATGGTTAGCATTCCGTGCTCAGCCGTCCATTCCAAATTCGGGGGCGTTTTTGGATTCGACGGGGGTAGATCGAGCGTGGGTTGCGGGTAGTGGGGACGCGTCCGCTTTATCAACGCTAAAGCCAATTAAATGGCAAACAACAAAACAACTACGCTTTCGCAGCTTAATAACCTGTGAGCGTGCTCCTCTCCTGCATCGCCCATGTGCCGGATGTAGGGGCTAACCTATAGTGGGATACGCTGCCACATCTCCGCCTGGGGTGTGCTGAAGAAGACAATCAGGCTGACCTGAAGAGAACCTTGTTGTAGGGGGTCCCCTCAGGTGACATCAAAACTACAACTACACCCGTAGAGGCCTATGTGGCGTTGCCTTCGGACAGGGGTTCGACTCCCCTCGCCTCCATATGTTAAATCCACAACCCAATCCGGTTGTGGATTTTGCGTTTCAGGGAGATGCAGCTTTAAGATAAGCTCGACGTGCTGAATCCAATATTTCTTACGTAAAGTAGTGAAAAAGGCTAATTTCAAAAGAGTATACTAAGATCGGTGTGGGAATAATTCTCATTTTGCGGGTTTACATATTTAGATAGTTTATCCATAATCAATTTATGGAGGTGGTTCGGTGGAAAACAAACCAATCATATTAAGGCCTACGGTTAAACGCGTCATTCAAAAGGGAGAAGGACACTCATCGGACGGGGACGATTCGTGGCTACATCCTGAGGTAACTGAGGAAGGGCAGTTTCAAGAGAAAGTCCGCAACATAATAAATCAGCTGATTCTAAAGCAGGGACTTCCTAATGTTAATAACTTTTATGCAGATTCAGAACATAAACAGCGTAATTTAATGAAATATTTAAATGAACTATTTTGGGTTAAGCCTACGGTTATGTTTATTGGTGAGGCCCCAGGTATCAAAGGTTGTTTTCATACAGGCATACCCTTTACGTCCGAACGTCTGATTAAGACCGGTCTTGTTGAACGTCATTTTAATACGGTTCAGTTTGAAGTAAGCGATAATACTTATGAACGATCGGCGGGCTTTATTTGGGAATGCATTGCTTTAATGCCTAAACCGCCTGTCCTTTGGAATGTATTTCCACTCCATCCATATAAAATCATTGAAGAGAAATTGGAAAACAGAGCTCCAAATCGGGCTGAAAAGGAATGGGGAAAAACCATTTTAAACGAAGTGCTTAGTTTATTCCCTGGAATTAAGGTGGTAACCGTTGGAAACCATGCTCGAGAAGCTTGCTTTCACCTAGAGGTTGAAACAGCAGGTCATTTGATACATCCCTCTCGACAGGTTAGTCGGTTTCGGAACCAATTCAATATGTTATTGGAATTGCTTGGGTAACAACTACAGTATATTGGATTCCTAAGTTACCCCTCCAAACAACCTCAGCAGTACGTGACGGCGAATTGTGGTTTTGAACAGCCACGGTTCGCCTCCATTTAAGTACTGAAAATAGTAGGGAAAATCAGACGATGAGCATATCGACGATATGCCAAGCGTCTGATTTTTTTATGGTGATTTTACGAAAGAGGGATTGAATAATCTGCTTTTGATTCGAGGTATCGAGTAGATTCCAGCTGTCTCTCAGATTGCCGAATGAACGCTGCTCGCACTTCAATGTATGCCAACAATTGTGCAACATTGACAGCATCAAGAAGGCCGTTGCTCTGCCATCTATCACCGCAGCACCGAGCGCCCAACAAGCTCATATACGTAAGTAGGGACAGCTAAATTTACAGGTCGGCAAGACTCATTTCCACAATCTGGCCAATAATCTCTGGATGACGGCCGGTGGATATAACCTATAGATAAAAAATCCCGCTGACCTTTAAGGTTGACGGGATTTTTTTGAAAAATTATTACTTGGTTGCTGTTTTAAATTTAGATCTAATTTGGTCAAAGTTATTTTGGTTTTCAGCGACTTCTGAAGGGCTATATCCAAAAGCCACTTTCCCATCTACAACAAGAAGTATCAATTCTTTAGTATCTGACTGTATGAGTACCAATGATCCCGATTTCCCCTCTTCTTCAAACGGAACAGACTCAGCCGCAACAGGATTTTGTAGTTTATTTTCATCTGTTGTTTCAGCAGATGAAACTAACTGGAAAATGGCCTTTACTTCAGGATGAACGTGTTCTTCCACAAATTTCTCTTTACTTTCCTTGTTCCCATTCAAGAAGTCATTGACATAAGACAGCGCCAGAGATTCATCCGGAGTTAATTTCTTTTCCTTCTCAACTTTAGTCGAATTTGATTCAGAAGAGACCTGACTACCAGCTGCGCTTGATGGTTCGTTATTTGCAGAACATCCCCCTAATAGGGCAGCAGTTAAAATGACAGCCGATATTAACATTCTTTTTTTCATAATTATCCCCCAAATATAATAGTTTACAGAAACAAGTCTATCAGAACTAGGAAAATCTTTCTATAAGAATCGCCATCATAAATCCCAAGCGCTTGGGATTTTGAAAAGCCCCACCAATCGTAGAATTAACAGGGCAATTAATTTCAGTACTTAGCGGAATCCATCCCCTCGCCTCCATATGTAGCACCAGTGACGGATACCATTCGGTGTCCATTTTTGCTTGCTTGTACTCGAAGGGGTGGATAAACCGCTTCGGCTCTAGGGCTTTGGGCTTCTCTGATGTCGAATACAAAATATCTTTGATGATGTACGTGGCGGTACCTCTCTATGTAGAAGTTTTGATGTCACCTAGGAACTCCCCGTAAACGCTTTCCCCTCAGGCAAGACTGCTTGTCTTATTCGATTCGTCACAGGCGAAGAGGAGACAGTATCCTACTTAAATCGAGTTTATTCCGATGAATTGACGATATATTGTTTTCATTCAATCTGGTAAATGAAGCAGCCAGCTGTAACCTAAATCTTATATAATTGAGATCAATATTGTGAGTATCAAAGGAGTGACAATATGAATGGTCTGCGATTCATTGAATTAATTTAGCTCTGCTGACTGTGATGAGTCTGGGAATATGTCCGGCAGTGCGTTGGCTATGAAGAAATAAGGAAAGCAGGTAAGCGAATGAACACACATGTATTCATATATGATGGATTTGTAAGCTTTGAAATCATGTTAGCAACGTATCTTATGAAAACTCAGGGGGAAATCATTACCGTCGGTTTAAATGCTAATCCTGTTAGGTCGTATGAGGATTTTGATGTTGTCCCTAAAGTTGAGCTGAGCCAAATCAATAGTGACGAAGTAAGCTTATTTATAATTCCCGGAGGGGATCACACGGATTTGCAATCCAATCCTCAATTGATCTCTTTCCTTCAGAATCTGGATGCCAAGCAGAAGTGTATTGCGGCGATTTGTTCAGCCGTGAATTTGTTAGAGCATGCTGGGATCTTGGCGGATCGACAACATGTTGGGAATGTGGGGAATACTGACCTGGTAAGAGTGGATAAACATATAATTACAGCCAAGCCTAATGGATATGTTGATTTTTCTATAGAGATAGGAAAGGCTTTTAATATTTACGCCGATGAAGATGATTTGCTGGAAACGATTGATTTCTTTAGAAATTTTAAAGGCTAAGCTATTAGGTGCTTCAATAAATAATGTACTTGCTAGAGAGGGTATTCTTCGGTCACATTATGCGGCTTCGGGACAGTCTCTTTGTACTTTAGGTCAACCAAATATTACGGGTTGGCCTTTTTTGTCCATGGAGAGGGTTTTACAATGGACAGAATTAAATCCTTAACCCTTCATTTATAGTCCTCAAACATTCAGAGTCTGAATGTAGCGGCATTATATTATATCTTTAATCACAGGGGTTCATAATGAAGATATAGAGGGAATGATTTGAGTCTTGTGGGCGTCGGGGCTTGATGCAACCTAATCCGGATAAGTCCGTATAATAGCGTATCTAACAAGAAGGGTGTCAAAAACATGCTTCAGGAAGCAAAAGGAAATCATTTTTTGAACCAGCCAGAATTGGCCTACCAAGCGGCTGAGTCAAAGGCAGCCGATTATTTTCGCAGGCTGTATGATCATGTCATGGACAAGAGCTATGAGGTTGGGCTGACTGAAGACTTTTCCGTTTGGAAAAAAAGCCATGTACCTTTCATGTCACGCTGGTTACCTTATCTTCACAAGAAAAGCAGTCCAGGCGATTCCCTTCACTACAAGCAGTATATCCATCATTTGAATAAACAAGGAAAGTTAGATGTCTATTTAGACCGCAGTTTATCTTACATTTATATGCGTGATCTTGGCAAAACGCTTGCTGATCCAAAGGTGGGCGTCCGGATCAGTAGTGCTGTGGCCGAAGTGAAGCAGCAATTGATTCGTTCGTTGGAGACTTCGCAGGATGCTGAGCTTTCTTATGTCAGTTTGAGCGGCTGGTATCGCTGGGGACAGAAGGAAGGCACCGAGGATACGGTTATCTGGCTGAGCCACAAGCTAAAGACGGTCCATGCGCGGCTGCCGGAGGAGCTTAATCCAGCCCAGGCTCAACGAAAGTTGATTAAAATTATCGCCGGTGTGTTGCTGCATGTCATGGATGAACTGGATGATTTGGAGGAGGAATTGCCAAGGGCAGAGCGGAGCTGCAGGCTCGATCATGCGATTCGTCTGGGTTATTATTATGGGCTGACCTACCCGTTTATTGATGATATTCTTGATTCAACCTTGATTACGGAGGAGGAAAAAGAGCGGTACTCCAATATTATTCGCAGTGCGCTTTTGACGGGAACGGTATCGGATCTGGAAGAATGGAGCGGTCAGCAAGTGGAGCTTATGACCTACATTCATGCTGAGCTCAGTGAGGCCTTCTTGTATATTCAAAAGCACCAGTCCCCAAGCACCCGGCACATTTTCTTTGAGCAATCGTATGTATTTTTTGAAGCTCAGGATCGGGATCGCAGAAAAAAACTGGGTAATCCGGATTATACCAATGAACAATTGTATCTCACAGTAATCTTGAAATCAGCCAGCTCGCGGTTAATTGCAAGATCGGTGCTTAGCGCCCCCTTGGATGAAGGTTTTGATGACCGAACGTTTTATTACGGGATATACAATCAGCTTGCCGACGATTTTGCGGATATGTTTGATGACCTGAAAAATGGCGCGGTTACTCCCTACACCTATTTTTTGAAGCATCATCAGCAAAGGAACGATATCGTAAATCCCTTTGAGATGTATTTAGCCGTTATTTTCCATCTGATCCATCATGTGTACCAGTCTGATTTCAAGACGAGGGAAGTCATTCTGGACCGTGTCATTAACGGATTAAGGCGGGCGCGTGTTCGGCTTGGAGCTCAAAAGTATCAGGAGATTATGGGCTTATTGACCAAGCGGATCTCCAGGTTCAATGTCATGCTGCAGCGATTGGTACGAACGGCATCAGATGTAGATTTTTTCGATAAGCTTCTAAGAGACGAACTGTTGAACTCTATAAATTCTGATCGGGTGCAGCAGGAAGAATTCTGGCGTCTATCTAGCGAGGTTAGGGAAAGACTTAACCAAGAGCTGCCTCTGGCTAAAGCCAGCACAGAGAAGGCAAACGGCGGCTCCACCTCTCTGGTAGCAGCAGCTAACTATAGTCTTGCAGGAGATGGCAAACGACTGCGGCCGATGCTTGCTTGGGTGATGGGGGTTAAGGCGTATGGGCTGTCGGAGGAATCTATGATGCCGCTGCTGAAATCCCTGGAATATATGCATACTGCATCCTTGATTTTTGATGATCTGCCTTCACAGGACAATGCGGCAACACGCCGAGGTCGAATGACGCTGCATGAGGAATATAACAGTGCGACAGCGGAGCTAAGTGCGTTGTTATTAATTCAAAAAGGGGTGCAGGAGCAGGCCATGCTCACAAAGTTTGACCCTAGCACCGTACTATCATTGATGAGATATTCTGCCGAAAAAGCCGAGGAAATGTGTATCGGACAGGGGATGGACCTCAAATCGCGAGGACAGCTGCTTACTGTGGAACAGCTTCGCCAATTATGCTTTCTCAAGACAGGGGTTGCATTTGAAGCTTCGCTTGTCATGCCGGCCATTTTAGCGAAGGCGACGGAGGAAGAGCTGAAAAAAATCAAGCGCTTTGCTTATCACGCCGGTATTGCCTTTCAGATTAAAGACGATCTGTTGGATGCTCAGAGTAGCGAGAGAGAGCTTGGTAAGCCCGTCGGCCAGGATCGGCGCAATAACAGCTCCACCTTCGTATCGATTTTGGGCGAAGCTCAGGCTGAGCGGGAAATGTGGGAGCATTATTGTGAGGCGATGGAAGCCCTGCAGCAATTCCATATAAGTACGGTTTATTTAAAGCATATTTTGGGTTATATAGTTCATCGAGACCGTTGATGGCTCCAGTCTTTTTGTTGTGCACCATGATCAGCTTGCAAGGAATTGAAAGCTTGCATAGCTGATATTCTTGGAATAGGGACGTACAAACCATCTATCAATCACCGATCCAAAAGGAGGATACTAATTATGTTCAGAAAATTAATCGCAAAAATCAAGCACACCCTTGCTGAAACGGGTCGGGGCCACGGTTACTCCAGCAGTCACAGAGGCAGGGGGAGACGTCAATATCACTATAGCTCATCTGATCACAGAGGACGCCGGATGCCAAGACATTATTCCAGCAGTGACAGAAGACCCATCTACAGTCACTCTTCCTCAGACCGCCGTTATAGCAGAGATCCACGGGGGCATAAATACTACAAAAATCGGCGTGGCAGCTCTAGCTAAGAGCTAAGGTTTAGTTTAGCCGAGCTCTGAGCCGGCCAGCATATCCTTCAAATCTTCAATCAAATCGTCGGAGCAACGGTAAGGCTCTTGTTCCTCCAGCAATCTGTGAAGCACCTGTTGCAGGGAGGGAGATAGGTTGAGCTCCTGCGACCAACTCATCTCCTTACGATCATCTTCAGGAGTGTATTGGGAATATAGCATGAACAACATAAAGTGCCCGATATCGAACAGATCGGATTGAATCGTAGCAGGCTTTAGCGGCTTTGAGCTGTCAGGGCCTGTTTTTTCTATAGAAGTATGGTTTGCCGAGGGCAGATCGTTTAAGGCTTGGGCAAGTCCAAAATCAATGAGGTAAAGCTCGCCCTCTTTAATGATGATATTAGGAATGCGCAGGTCCAGATGAACAAATCCCTTGGCATGAACATGCTGTACTCGATTTAACAGCTGGAGGGTCCATTCGACTACTTCTTGTTGGCTGAACACATAGCCGTCACGGAAAATTAAATCCTCTACGGTACTACCCTCGACATAATCAGTGACTAACCACCACGAACGATTCTCTTGAAAATAATCAAGCACACCCGGGATGAAGAGGTGATCCATTTTGGAAAGCACTTCACGTTCCCATGCCAGCATAGCTTGTCCCACGCTTTTCTTGCTTGGCTTGGCCTGTTTGACCGCAACCACCTGCTGTGTAATTTCATCTACACAACGATAAGTAATACCGTAGCTGCCCACACCAATTTGCGATTGTACCTTAAATCTCCCACGACCGATGAAGCTCCCTTGTTGTAGAGGATAATCCAGCCATGCGTGGTAGAATCGCCTCCAAAATTCAAACATGTCAGCCTCACCTCGCCCTGTAAATAATGGTTGTTAAATACTATGATAGCATGTTGCATTGGGCTCGTGCGATGTAGGGTTGAAGTAACTAGTGATTCTCATTGATGGTAGGTACTGCTTTTGGGTGATTAGAAAATACAACCTTGTTCTGAAAAAATTTGAATAAACCAAGTAATTGTAAATCACCTCCTTCATTCATCTCTAGTCCAATACTCGGTTGCTTTTTTTTGGAGTTGTGTTATTAAAGACTGAATCTGCTGAACGGGAATCCTCAATTCATTAGAAATTTCATCTAGTTCTCCTCCATTTAACAACAGCAATAGTATCTGCTTTTCTGTTGAGGGCAAACCTTCAATGAAATAGTTCACATCAACAATAGTTGCATCAACAATAGTTGCATCATCTGAAAAAGATTTAAAAAAATCTAATCCTGGGCCAGATTCATTATAATGAGATGAAGCATCTAACGAGAAATGAGATTCAGCTTTTTTCATCGCCCATGCTTCTTTGTTCTTTCGGCCCATAATTATTTTAAATTGCATTATAAAATACTTTTCAAATCCTCCGTATTTCGTACTATAAGTACGGATGGCGTGAATAAGTGCTAAAACACCTTCGGCAATTCGATCCTCATGTTCTATACCTTTATAAGAGTTTCTGCATTCTTGAACAATTACAGGAAAATAATGATTCACTACATCGGCCTCGGTAATTTTAGCCATCATTCTGATCCTTCTTTGAAATCATGTCTTGCAATCCATTTTTTCTTGGTTTATTAGGGGTCTTTCTGGAGGGGAGTGGTGTTATAGTAGGAATTAATTTAGCAAACCACAGATTCTCCTTCTCTTCAACAGTATAACTAGCTGGCAGTGATACTCCCCGTCTTCTGATTATTTCCAATAGCTCAGAAGCCTTAATTTTTCCGTTTTTAAGGACCTGGAATCCTTTCTCAGGCATCTCTTTCAATAGAATTTCTACTCCATCCTTCTTTATTGCTATAGTGATTCGCTTAGGAACACATTCACAGAGCTTACTATTTAAATAAATTCCCCTTTCCTTAGAAACATTCAGCAGAAGAACAGGTTTTGGAGGTCCAGGTAAAAACCAATCAAATTGACTTTCATCAAATTCAGGTCCTTGTTTTTCATTGATATAATTGATCATGACTTCATCTCCATTCGATTTAGTTGCTAAGCCCAATATACTTTGCCTCTATATATTTCTGCTGTGACAATTATCAGTGTATTGCATTAATAAAATATATACATTGAATTTCTAATTTCGATATATTGTTATTATGAGCCACTTATAATATCCTTAAGTAGTAACTGTCAGATAAATATATCTGTGGATTGAAAAAATGTTTATATTTTTTGTATGCGAAAAAACTACCATTAACAGAGCCTTCTGTTGAGGTAGTTTTTTTGGGTTCATAGTCACCGCATCACAATTCCGCTCCCGTATATCCCATTTTCCTATAGCCCTTCGCTCTTTTCTTGAACATAGCCATCAATATAGGGACCTGAAGGTCAACATAGTCATAAATTTGCACCTCTTCTTTATTTGCGTGACTGCGATGCAGGCGGCCAGCATATTGCTGTAAAGTGCCCGACCAAGAGATAGGATGAACCAGAAAAAGGGTGTCGAGTCTAGCATCATCGAAACCTTCGCCAATCAACTTGCCGGTAGCAATCACTACTCGCTCCTGATCATCCGGAATAGCAGCAATTTTAGCGCGTAGAGCCTCACGCTGCTTCTTGCCCATTCTACCCTTTAACACAATTACATTTTTGGCAAAAGGCTGTAGTCTTTCTGCAAAATATTCAGCATGAGCAATTCTTTCAACCAGTAGCAATGGAGAGCGGCCTTCATCCAGGCAGGTAAGCAAATCATCAAAAATCAGAGTGTTGCGCTCTTCGCTACATTTTCTTCAACCAGTAGAGCAAATCATGAGCAGCTTGAGACAGCGTTACGCTAATCGCCCGGCTTTCTTGGATGAACTGGATCAGATCAATCGTTGATGATATGATGGATTTCCAATATATGGGTCGGACATGAAAGCACCGTGTGAGGGTGGATGGAGTTCAAAGGGAACTGGGAAGGCAAGTTTATCTATGAGAACAAGATGACATATGGTCAGATTATATTTGCCCAGGATGGTCAGGTGATTTCCAGCGACGATAATGCTTTGCAACATAATTACGAGCCGGGATATGAGTCGATTCCGGCCTTGTCTGTATCTTACCATGCCAATTGTAGACAAATGGATTGAACAGGTTGTAAGTAAAAAGAAGGCTGTTAGGTGCCCGATACATAAACAGCTCTATCAGCTACGGATAGTTCGATTATTTTATCATAGTCGCCTGCTAAAAAATTTGATGGTATTTCAGCTGTGGGCAAGGATGGCAGTTGAGGTGTATGTTGAGTGATGTCTATAGCCATCCCGGTGGCCCCCCCCTTCTAGGCGGCCGCCTTTTTCCACACAAACACCCCTGTTAATTTCCCCCTTTTCTACCGATAATACAGTTGAACTAATTACACATAGGGAGTGGAACAGACGTTGATGGGCATGAAGAAGCTTTCAAGGTACATGGCGTTGCTGCTGGTGATGGTGCTGTTTGTGCAGGTACCGGGTATTTCTTTGGCAGCAAAGGGGGGGACTGCGGCAAAGGAGGCTGCTTCGGCCAAAACCTCCAGTGGTGGGGTTCTTCATTATGATGTGGTGGTTATCGGCAGTGAGCTTCAGGGGGTGCTGCTGACCAAGTCCGCCCGCGATCAGGGGCTGGATGTGCTGATTCTTGACCCGCGCAGCAAGCCGGGCGGGGAGCTGATTCAGGGTCAGATGATCGTGCTGGACGAGCCTAATGATAATAAGGGGCGTAGTCTGGTTCAAGGGGCGTTGAAGCCGCTGTATGCCAATTATAAAGCAGGGGATGTTCGCAAGCTGGCTTCATTTAAGCGGTTTTATCAGAAGCTGCTTCAGGGCATTCCGCTGAAAAGCGGGATCACCATTGAGTCGGTGAAGACTCAGGGAGTTGGCAGCGATAAGACGATGAAGTCACTGACCTACAAGAACAGACTCGGCGGCCAGTTTACGGTTGAGGCGGATTACTGGGTGGAGAATACGGACTTCAACGCGCTTAGCAGTAAGCTTGGAGAGAAACGCATCCCGGGGATGGAAAGCATATATGCCGGGCAGAAGCCTGATTATATGGCTGCTACATATATGATGAATTTTAAAAATGTGAATTGGGGCAAGCTGCATCAAGCGGTGCTGGAGGATTACCCGTTGACCAATGTCCGTAAGAAATACGGTGCTAACACCTATGTGGACTGGAATTTTGCCGCAGGCTTCAGCAACATTACTTACAAATACAAGCCGAAGGACAAGCTGTTTATGCTGCGGGGACTCAATGCAACGTATCAGAAGGACGGCGATGTTGTGATCAATGCCCTGCTCGTGTATGATGTCGATCCTTCTAATCCGAAATCGGTAGAGAACGCGGTAAGCAAGGCGAAGAAGGAAGCGCCGTATATCCTTGCATTCTTGCAGAAGAACATTCCTGGGTTTGCCAAAGCGAAATTGGGCGAGCTTCCAGAATATTTATACATTCGCGATTACAACCGATATGAGACAAAATACGTGCTGGATTACCATGACCTGATGTCGAGCCGGATGTTCTGGGATAATGTCACGATCGGTGGATATGCCGTTGACCTGCAGGCGACACGGGTTGTTACGAAGGGGATCGAATATGGCAAGCCGGATCGCTACGGGATTCCGCTGCGTTCCTTCATGCTGAAATCGTATGACAATGTACTTGTCGCAGGCAAGAATGTCGGAGCAACCATCAAGGCCTATGGCAGTGCCCGAATCATGCCCACGACGGCTCTTGCGGGTCAGACAATCGGCATCATTCTGGGTCGGGAGCTGAAACAGGGCAGACGCCTGGATGAGCTGACCCAAGCCGACTTCAAGCGAATTCATCAGTATCTAGAGAAGGATTACAAGATTGTCGTGAGTAAGTAGGGCGCAGCAGCAGTTGTACGCACACTTGTAAGCAGACTTCACCCGCTGCCCCCAGCCCTCAGAAGCATGAGCAAGAGACTTACGGGGAAGGAGGCCCTACCTGAGAACAATCCCAATCCTAGCCCAAAGTCTAGGCCCAGCCACCTCTTAAGACGGTTATGTCACGTAACTAAGGTAGTTATAATGGGTTTATAAACTTAGAGCGTGACTTTATGAGCTAAAGGGAGTGTTTGATGATGAAGGCAACAACAGAAGCGCCTGCAATGGCCAAGATGGGGAAGGTGAGTTGGGCTCTTTTTAACTCCAAAACCTATGCGACGATTCTTTACTTTCTGCTGTCTCTCCCGATGGGGATTATTTATTTGACACTCGCGATTACGGGGCTGGTTCTATCCGTAGCTTTGACACCGATATTTATCGGAATACCGATGTTTTTTGGAGTGGCTAAGCTGCTTCAGGGGATGGTAAATTTTGAGCAAGGTGTGATTCGACATATCTTGGGCTTGCCGACTCCTCCTTCAATTCCACAACATTCACAGGCCGAAGCCGGGCAAAATGGGTTCAAGCGTATGGTAAAGGGGTTTGACGGTGCATTATTTACTAGAAATGTCCTGCTTGTCCTGCTCCGGTTTGTCACAGGTATTGTTTTCTTTGTTGTGATGGTGACAGCCCTCGCCTTGGGCATCGGGTTCATTGCTCTACCTGTGGTGCATATCATTTTGATGAATGAACTTCAATTGGATATTTTAGAAAATAACCTGTTCCAGTATTTCCACATCAATTGGACCTATAATCAGCAGTATTTACTCTATGTAGGCCTCGGCGTAGTGCTCTTTTGGAGCGCTCTTCGTGTGGTGAATGGTCTGATGCAGATCCAGCGCAGAATGATGTATGTGGATGAATCTTACATGCAGCAGCCGTCGCCCGAGCCCGTCGAAGCACCGCAATTTTATACGCCTGCCGAGTCACCTTATGGGGACTTTCCGGAAGATCAGCCCGGACAAGAGAAGGTATGGATAGCTTAAGCAGTGTTGAAGTAACGAATCATGGGGGGCTTTGGCTATGCATTTGGCATACCAAGGCTCCCTTTTCATTTCCATTTAACAAGTGAGTTGCCTTCTAATCAAGGGTAGCTGGCAGAGGTAATGTTCCGTCATTAAAAAGACGAAAGTAAGCAACCAAATAACCCTCTTGTATGGTAATATGTACTAATAGATAAAAGAGGGGGAGAATGTTTTGAGAAAAATAAGCTTAGGCATTTTAGCGTTGGTATTGTTGGTATTGGTTACTGCATGTGGAGGTGCTGCCTCTACGCCACCAGAAGCGCAGAAGGCTGATACCGCTACACAGGATCAAGGTGCTGCAAATAATTCAGGTAATGCAAGTAATGAGCAAACAGAAGAGGTTGTTGCAGAAGAGCAGGTTCAGGAGCCTGAAGAAACAGAGGAAGTTAGCCTGAAAGTAGGGGACAAGTTTAACCTGAGTGATTGGGAAATTGTGCTGAATTCCTTTGAATTTAATCAAAAAGTCAGTGATGATTATTTTTCTTCCAGCGCAGATGAAGGGAACAAGCTTTTGATTCTGAACTATACGGTGACCAATCAAGGAACGGAAGCAGACAGCTTTACGGCCATGATAGGCGGAGTTGAGATGAAGGCTCTCTTTAACGACAAATATGAGTACAATTATACGATTACGATGATTGATAAAGACCTTAGCAATGAAACCGTAAAGCCGCTAGCTTCAAAAACGGGATTTGTGGTCATGGAAGTTCCTGATACCGTAGCTCAATCGGAAGATGGCTTGGTATTAAAACTCGCGCAGGATGAGGACAAAGCAACGATTACCTTAAGATAGCAAATCTGAAAATCCGTAAAAAGCTGTTGTTGCTTTATAAATGGTATTAGAGAAAGGCCGTAAGAGCATATTTCTCGTCTGCTTCTTCACGTTAATCATAAGATCAATTTACATTATATGAAAAAAACCGCAAGCGAAAGAGGATTTACCTCAAGGCTTGCGGTTTTTTGTGCTATTTGGTTGCCGTATCTGCAAGAGCCCCTATCTCTCTTTTATGAAGTCTCTAACAGGAATAATTCCTCGATCTTTCGTGAAGGATGGTTCTAAGCTAAATGGGGGCCGTGGCATAGAAACGTGCTTCCTTGCCAGCATTAAGAGGCGCTTCCACTTATGCTATAATTAGAAAATATATAAATCCATTGGATAAAGGGTGCAATGAACAATCATGTACGATTATCGGGACGCTGTGCACCACAAGCTGATTATTATCGGTGCAGGGGCATCAGGACTTATGGCTGCCGTTACGGCGCGGGATTTGGGCATAGATACCGCCATTCTGGAGGGAAACGACCGGATTGGCAAGAAGATCGCCATGACTGGCGATGGTCGCTGCAATATTACAAATGAATCCACGATGACGGGGACAGACGACGAAGGGATGGCTTTGTCACGCAAGTATTACGGGAGTCAGCCAGGGTTCCCGCTACCTGTGTTGCAGCAATTCGGGATCCGTCAAACCATTGATTTCTTTCATGTGCTTGGACTGCCGCTGACAAAATTGAAAGAGGGCTTAATGTATCCGATGTCGCTGCAGGCTGCATCTGTGGTGGATATTTTCGAGCTTGCTCTGGAGGAACGGAACATTCCGGTTTACCTCAACAACAAGGTTATGGATGTTGCCGTATCGGCTGATCATCCGCGATTCAGAATCACATGCCGGGCCGAGACCGGGGAGCAGACGTTCTATACCAGCGAGTACCTGTTTCTTTGTACAGGAGGTCTTACCGGGCAGAACGCTGGAACGGATGGGTCCGGGTATACGCTGGCAGAGCGAATGGGGCACACCTTGATCAAGCCTTTGCCGGCCATCGTGCAATTGAAGGTGAAGTATCCCTATCAGAAGGGGCTATCGGGCATCAAGCTCCAGGGACAAGCCCACCTCCTTGTCAATGGCAAAATCGTCCGTAGCGAAGTTGGTGAAATTCATTTCACGGATTATGGCTTCTCCGGCCCACCCATTCTACAGCTTGGACGGGAGGCAGCGGTTAATCTTGCCAAAAGAGATGACGTGACGCTATCCATCGATTTGATGCCGAACCGGACGGTGGAAGAGGTTACCCGGTTTCTGGAGACGAACTGGGGATTGTTCGCGCACCGTACGGTCGCGGAATCCTTCATCGGCTTTTTACACAAGAAGCTGGTCAACGTCTTGCTGAAGGAAGCGAAGATCGATCAAGAGCCGGGCCTGCTGTGCCAGGATCTCTCCTGGAAAACGAAAAAAATCTTCTATAAGCTATTAAAGTCCTGGGAGTTCAAAGTCACCGAAACCCATAGCTTTGAGCACGCGCAAGCGACAGCAGGCGGGATTGCTACCAAAGAGCTTAACCCGGGTACATTGGAATCCAGGCTCGTGCCTGGGTTGTATTTGGCCGGGGAGGTCATGGATGTGGACGGAGACTTTGGCGGGTACAACCTGCAATGGGCCTGGAGCTCCGGCTATACGGCTGCGATGGCGCTGGGCAAGCATCTTTTCTAATGAAAATATCGATAAAAAGGAATGGTTTCACCACCTATGAATAAATCTCAACCTTCCAAGCATCACGAGCTGCTCATTATCGGTGCGGGCGCTTCTGGCCTGATGGCCGCTGTTACTGCGCGAGATCTGGGGATCGATACCGCTATTATTGAAGGCAATGACCGTGTGGGCAAAAAGGTATTAACCACCGGGAATGGCCGCTGCAATATTACAAATAAATCGACGGCAACGGGCGGGGACGAAGCGGCTAATCTATCGACCAAATACCATAGCAATCAGGCGGAATTCCCACTGCCAGTGTTACAGCAATTTGGCGTCCGGCAAACCGTTGATTTTTTCTCTGTGATTGGTCTCCCTCTGGTGGCTATTGAGAATGGCCGGATGTATCCAATGTCGTTACAGGCTGCATCTGTGTTGGGGGTTTTTCAGATTGCACTGGAGGATCGCAATGTTCCGATATATTTCAAGACCAAGGTGGTAGATGTAATCGTATCGAAGGGACACCCGCGATTTACGATGGTGTGCCAGACAGATGCTGAAGAACAGGTCACCTATACCAGCAATTATCTCTTCCTTTGTACAGGCGGCCTTACGGCTCCAAAGACAGGAACGGATGGTTCCGGTTATACACTAGCCCAGCGATTGGGGCATACCTTGATCGACCCGGTGCCCGGGATTGTCCAGTTAAAGCTGGATAGTCCGTATCTGAAGGAGTTGTCTGGCGTTAAATTTGAGGGTTGGGGTCACATCATCGTTAATGGTGAGGTCATCCGCAGTGAATATGGCGAGGTGCTGTTCACGAATTATGGCGCCTCTGGCCCGCCCATTCTCCAGTTAAGCCGAAAGGCTGCGGCTCAGCTTGCCAAAGGACACAAGGTGATCTTATCGCTGGATATGATGCCGGACCGGACGGATGAAGAGGTTGTCGATTTTCTCGATACACATTGGGCGATGTTTGGACACCGGACGGTTGCGAAATCTCTGATCGGCATCTTGAACAAGAAGCTGATCCCTGTTCTCTTGCAGGAGGCGGGAATCGATGAGGACCAGAACCTGCTGTGTCAGGATATGTCTTGGAAGACCAAAAAGGTCTTATGCCGCCTGATGAAGCATTGGGATTTCATCGTGACGGATACCAACGGATTCCCGAACGCTCAGACTACAGCCGGTGGTATTGATACGACAGACCTGCAAGAAGGAACGCTGGAATCCAAGCTGGTGCCTGGGCTTTATTTTGCCGGTGAAGTGATGGATGTCGATGGTGATTGCGG
This sequence comes from Paenibacillus sanguinis 2301083 = DSM 16941, assembly GCF_000374825.1. GTDB lineage: Bacteria > Bacillota > Bacilli > Paenibacillales > Paenibacillaceae > Fontibacillus > Fontibacillus sanguinis. Next base: position 244,029 of record NZ_KB895380.1, on the reverse strand, counting down.
GGGCTATAACCTGCAATGGGCCTGGAGCTCCGGCTATACGGCTGCAACGGCGCTGGCTAAGCGTATGGCTGGTAACAAATCATGAAGCTAACATCAATCTGAACATTATTCAATAGTCGATATGGCAAAAGGCCTCCACTCATTGGAGGTTGTGGCGAGCACTTTGAAACAATTTTCTGTGGATAGATAATTTATAATGTTTAATTATTGGATATAGCTAAAAACTATAACTAGATATGGCTTTTGAGTATTACACCCCGAATGGTCTGTTATGCTACAATCAAGGCATTACACGTGAGCATGAGAGCCACCCGAGGAGGTTATTGAAATGTGCGAAAGATTCCAGACAGTAGGGAGCTTGCTGCGACCGTCTGAGCTATTAGCATACAAGACGCAAATTGAGCATCGGGATGATATTAGTTATCCTTTTTATCAGGATTTTGCAGGTTATAAAGAGTGCGAGGCCAAGGCTATTGAGCATGTAGTTAACAAGCAAATCGAAAATGATTTGGCGGTCATTACCGATGGCGAGTATTCCAAATCGATGTGGCATCTGGATTTTGTCTGGGGCTTCAAGGGCGTTAGCCGATACATTGCCGATCATGGCTATTTCTTCCGGGATATCGATGGAACCTCGAAATACGAGACACGGAAAGACATTGGCCTTCGTATTACCGATGAATTGAGCGGAAAAAATCATCACTTTATTGAAGTATTCAAGCAATTGAAGACTCTTGCCGGTGAACGGGAAACGAAGTTATGTGTCCCTTCTCCATCCCATATCTTCGGGGAGCTGTACTGGTCGGACAATATTGGCGGCCCGGATGCCGTTTATCAAACGCGTCAGGAGCTTAAAGCAGGTCTTGTTAAAGCCTACAAGGAATTTGTCGAGGATTTTGTTGCTGCTGGCGGGAAAATTTTGCAATTTGACGATTGCTTGTGGGAGCTGTTTGCCGATGACAATCCGAACTCTCCATATACGGGCGAAAATATTAACCAAGAGGAAGTACAGGCTTTAGCGGATGAATTCATCGACATTAATAATACTTTGATTGATTTTGGACATAGCCTGGGCTTGAAAATGTGGACGCACAACTGCCGTGGCAACTATGATTCCCGTAATATGGGCGGTGGCTCTTACCTGAAGGTTGCCAACCTGTTCTTGAAGCAGCTTAAGTATGACCGCTTCTTCCTGGAATGGGATGATGAACGCGCGGGTTCGCTGGAAGCGTTGGCTGTATTCAAGGATAAGCCAAACACGGAAATCGTACTTGGCTTGTTGTCCTCCAAGACCAATACGTTGGACGATGAAGAGCGTGTCCTTCGTTTGCTGGATGAAGCTTCGAGCATTATCGATAAGGATCGGCTGTTGTTGTCCCATCAATGCGGCTTTGCCTCCTGCGATGGCGGTAATGAACTAACGGAAGACGAGCAATGGGCGAAAATTAACCAAGGCCAAAAAATTGCCAAGCAATATTGGAGTAAGTAAAGCTTAGACATCTTAAAAAGAGCTATTCTCCCGATATCGGGTGGATAGCTCTTTTTTCCTATATTCACGGATTATCGCATAAATCCAAACAAAATAAGACAAAATGCAAAGGAGGAAATTTGTCAGAATGGTTGAACCCTTACCCGGGTAAAGATACAATAAAAGTGGGTAAAAGATGTGATGCTTTTACCTTAAGGCAAGGATGAGTGTTGATGGATCAAGAGAAGAATATCCAGATGGAACTGGCAAGTCATGTCGGAAGATTGTTGCGAGAATCGTTCGGCAAGGGTCCGCATTCGGTTCGTGTAAGTATTCGTCGACCGTTTGTAGTATTTTACATGCGAGGTTTCCTGTCTCCTACAGAGAAAATTTTATATGAGCAGGATGAGATATATGCTATTCAGCATACAAGGAATTTGCTGATGAATACGCTTATCCCTGAGATTAAAGCCTATACCACCTTGATTGCTGGTATTCAGTTGCAGGAGTTTTATTATGACTGGGGATTACATAACTTGTCCGGAGTATTTGTGGGAATGGAAGAGGATAACGGCAGGGTTAAAGCGATCAAGCAGGAGGAATATAGCGGGAAACAAGAAATTCATCAGGAAATTGTAGAAATGAGTCGCTGGGTAGAGAAATCCCCGGAAGAGACCTATTCGTGCCGACTTAATGACCATACCTTGCTAATTATCCGTAGTGGAATCTTGATCAGTATTGAGAAGGAACTCATTCGGCTTGGCTGCGAGAGTCAGTTGAAGATGGCTAAGCGAAACCTGGAGAAGAGGTACTTACATAATAACAACCGTTTTGAAGCATTATTACATGCGAGGATTAATGATGTTTTTGTGGATTGGGATGTACATTCGGACAAAAGCGTAATCGTCTTTGCGCTTAGTCCTAATCTCTAAAGAGGTATTAATGCTCCAGACATCATGCTGGGCATAAGCCTGGATAAAAGCTGCGCTTGCTGGCTCTTATTTAGGCTTTTTTTATATTTAAAAATAAAACAATCTATGTATCGAAAGGATGTGCTTCTTGTGCCTGTATCCAATGGAAACCAGGAGGTAAGTGAATCCGATCTTAGATTGGATCGATTAGCTTCAGTTGGCCAAATCGCCGCAGGGATTGCGCATGAGGTTAAAAACCCATTGACGGCTGTGAAGGGCTTTCTTCAACTGCTTAAAGAAGAATCCAACCATAAATATCTGGACTATGCCTATTCGGAGTTGGAGAACGCTATTAGCACCCTGCAAAATTTGCTGAGTGTATCCAAGCCGGATTTGGAAGATGAGCCCTTTGACATCATTGACCTTACAGCTGAATTGGAATCTTTATTATACTTATTTCAGGAAAAGACTTACCAGATTGCGATTGAACGTCACTTTTTGAATACGGATGCTAGAGTGTACGGGAAGCGGAATCAATTAAAGAAGGCTTTCTTCAACCTTCTGAAAAATGCCTTCGAGGCCATTTCTAACCGGGGAACCATCAGGATTAAACACTATGAGGCAGGGGAGCATCTAGTCATTGTCATTTCGGATACGGGGATTGGCATACCGGAGGATAAGCTAAAGCTGCTGGGAACTCCGTTTTACACCTCCAAGGTCGAAGGAACAGGAATGGGATTAACGCAGGCGTTCTCTACTATTTACGAGCACGACGGCATGATCAGGGTAAAAAGTGAAGTTGGGAAGGGCACAGAATTTACCGTCCATCTTCCGATTTATAAAGAACGGGGAGGGGTTGCTGTGGAGTTGAAGTATGAACCGGGTCAAAGTTTTTCACAGTTTTACGAGTCTAACCAGGATGTTTTCTTTCAGTTGCTTAAGCAGCAAGGGGAGAAAATCTTGAATATGGTTACATTGGCGGATCTGGACGCAGGATATATTCTCGAATCTACTCATGCCGTGGTGTGCTTGCTTAATGAACAAAATGTAAATGGCTTGATTCTGCATGCCAAGGAGCACGGCAGAAACTGGGCCAAGCATAATCTGGATTTAATCCTGAAGCTGGAATGGATTCAAATGCTGCGTCGGGCTTATTGGGACCTTTTGTTTCATTACTACAAGGACAGTGGACAACAGCAACAATCCCTCTTTGACCTGGGGCGGGAAATCAATGATCATATAGATTCTTATGAGAAGCACTTTGCTTCGAGCTATATGGAATGTAAAAATGAGCAGTTCTATGCTCAGTGTGAGATGAGTAGCCAATCTCTTGCACAGATTATTCCTCTTGCGGACGGCCTGGCATTGCTTCCGGCTGCAGGGATATGGGATGTTCAAGGGGATCGGAAGAATCAGGATTTTATTCTAGGCCGCATTTATGAGTTAAAGCTGCATCAGCTGATCATTGATCTATCAGGAATTTCCTATATTAACCAGTCGCTTGTCTCCCGTTTCAATCATATTGTCCAGGGTGCCTTTTTGCAGGGCTGCAAAGTGACGCTTACTGGCATGTGTCCGGAAATGTCAAGTATGATAATGGAACTGGGGATAAATTTGCATGAGAAGGTCGAGACGAGGGGGACCGTTCAACAGGCTCTTGGATAATATGTAATTTAAATAACATTTAACATTGCTAAGCATAAATGAAATCAATTAAAATAGGTGAGGGCAACAGATATGATGCTATTGCCTTAAGAAAGATATCGCAATGGCCACGTTCGCCCCATTAACCGTAAACACTGTAGGTCGTAATGAACCAGAGATAGCGCTGGACATAAGCCTAAATAAAAGTTGCTTAGCAACCTTTTATTTAGGCTTTTTTTTGTTGAATCAGAATTGATGACGAGATTATAAAAATAACCAAAACTATGAGGGTGGAGCTTGTGTTACCCAGACTGAGGATGAATTGACTAACTATGAACAAGAATAGTTTCCAAAATAAAATAGCAAGCCATATTGGGAAAATGCTCCGCGATACCTTTGGAAAGGGCCCACAGTCTATTTATGTGAGCATAGACCATACGTTTATTGTGATTTATTTACGGAACTTTCTGACGCCAACAGAGAAGCTTCTTTTCAGCCAAGGACAAATTCGCACGGTTCAGCATACCAGAGATATCGTAATGGCGTCACTAATTCCTGAAATAAAGGCTTATCTCACACTTCTGACCGGAATAAATACGGTGGAATTCTATTATGATTGGGAACTGCACAATCGTTCTGGTGTGTTAGTCGCACGTCAGGCGGAAGAGTGGGCTGAGGAGCTGGCGACACCGATGACCTATGAAGGGAAGGAGCCATTGCATCAGGAAATTGGTTGGATTAGTGATCAAATTCAGAAAAGGCCTGATGAAATCGATTCCTTTATGATTAATGATAGAACGTTATTGATCACTCGCTCCGGTGTGCTCATCGATCTGAGCAAGGAATTGATGGGGCTTCAGCTTGAAGAGCCACTGAAGCAAGCCATTAATCACCTGGAGAAGAAGTATTTGCGGAATAATACGTCCATTGAACAAATATTCAATACGACAATTGTGGATGTATTCGTAGATTGGGATTTTGCTGCGGATACTAGCATTATTGTGCTTATTTTGATGCCTGCCAGTTAATTAACCAGATGAGGCTTAATGAGATGAAGCAGATGGCCCCCAAAATATTTTTTTTAAGCTAGCATTACCAGAAGACGAATTTGTAGGATAAGTGAGCATGCAAGAGAAATAGAAATCATACCAGAGCTAATTTCATACCGTTTTTTCTGTATGTACGCAATAAACGCTGTTTTCAATTTGTGATTAATGTCGTTGTTTGTTATCATAACGTTGTCGAATTGGAAAAGCGACTGTCGTGTTTCATCAAATGTGGTTTTACACTTCTGCAGAATGTAATGCTGACTTAACAACTGTCAAAGGGGAAAACACAACATGAAGAAAACGAGAATATGGTTGATTTTTATTAGTCTGATGGTGGTGCTCATATTAGGAGCATGTTCGTCTACTATGGCCACGGGTGAAGGGAATGAGTCTGTTGGCGAACAGGTTGACTATAAAATTACAGGAACGGATGCAGGGTCGGGCCTCATGAGATTGACGGCTCAAGCTATGGAAGATTACGAGTTATCAGATTGGACATTGCTAGAGAGCTCGGCAGCAGGCATGACTGCAGAGCTGGACAGAGCATATAAGCAAGAAGAGCCCATTGTCATTGTGGCCTGGTCTCCGCATTGGATGTTTAATACCTATGAGCTCAAGTATCTGGACGATCCGAAGCTGACTTACGGGGAGCCCGAGGAGATACGTACTATAGCACGCCTGGGGTTGCAAGACGATCATCCCGTAGCTTACGAATTCCTGGACCGGTTCCTCTGGACGTCAGAGGATATGGGAGAGGTTATGATAGATATTCAGAATGGCCTGGAGCCGGAAGCCGCCGCAGAGAAATGGGTCAAGGAAAATGAAGCCCAGGTTCTGGAATGGACAGAGGGGCTGGAGCCTGTGGATGGAGAAGCCTTCACCCTCAGTTATGTTGCCTGGGATTCCGAAGTGGCAAGCACCAACGTAGTTCGCTATGTGCTTCAGGAGAAGCTTGGATATGAGGCACAAGCCCTGCAGGTGGAAATTGGGCCCATGTGGATCGGTGTCGCTAACGGAGATGTGGATGCGATTGTAGCAGCCTGGCTTCCAGTGACCCATGCGGATTATTGGAGCAAATATGGTGACCGTCTGGAGGACCTTGGAGCCAATATGGTTAATGTGAAATCGGGATTGGCTGTGCCTGCGTATATGGAGAATGTGAACTCCATTGAGGATTTGCAGTCCTAGTGATCTCATCTTTCAGAATCATACATCTTAACCACGGAAGCGGCCTGAATCGGCCGCTTTTTTGCCGTCTTTGGTTGCCTTTGGCAGTGGGAGTATTTTACCTTTATCCCTCACAATCAGGCCATTCCATGATCGATTTATGAATTTTTTGGTAAATAAAATATAATTTAGACCGTTATACATATAATCTGTATTGCTTCGTTGTGCGTTCCCCGGAACGTCATGGCGATGAGTTGGAGAGGAAGGAGGGGAGAGCAGGAAGTTTTACCGATTTTTAGATAGCGCTTACATTTAAGAAAGGCAAGTAAAATGAATCGGGAGGATTGTGCGTGAATACACGGATTCGTCTTGCGATAAGTCTGGTTTTAATGTTTTCCCTAGCGATTTCCTTAGGGGCAACAGGGTTGCCGAGCCATACCGCTCATGCTGCGGGGCTCACCATCACCAAGAGCGGGGGCTGGAACGAGACGGCGTATGTAGAATGGGCGCCGGAGAGCAATGCCATAGGTTACAACGTGTATGTGAAGCCTGCGAATGCGTCCGATTCCAGCTATCAGCAGCTAGACAATGAATTAATTAGAAAATATCCTGCTTACTGGAGAGCGGATGCCGTAGGCCTGACCGCCGGGAGCTATGTCATGAAGGTGGAGGCCAGACGGGCCGATGGCTCGTCTACGGCGGTTGTGTCTAACTCGCTGTCCGTAGCTTCACATGATAGATCGGGCTTTGCTTTCTCCTCGAATTCGCCCTTCGGGACCGGATCAGGGGCCTATCAGGATAATGGGACACTCAAGAATGGAGCTCAAGTGCTGTATATTACCTCTCAGAATGCACGCACCGTCACCCTTGATGTCATTACTAATAGCTCAGGTCGCATCCAGACCGGAGTAGGCTTGGGAGAAATTCTGAACCTCAGACAAAAGGGCTACGATACGAGGCCGTTAGCTATTCGCTTTATTGGCAAAATTACAGCTAGCGATTTGAGCGGACAATTGAACAGCGGCGGTTACCTTCAGGTGAAGGGAAAGAACAACTACGCCGAGATGAACATGACGCTGGAGGGCATCGGCAACGATGCTTACGCGTATGGCTGGGGGATTCTGCTGCGGGCAGTTGGCAATGTAGAAGTGAGAAACCTGGGGCTGATGCTCTTCCCGGATGATGGCATTTCCATGGATACCGGGAACGTCAATGTTTGGGTTCATCATAACGACATCTTTTATGGTTCTGCGGGGAGCGATGCGGACCAGGCCAAAGGAGATGGCTCCACCGACCTGAAGAAGGGCTCGACCTACATCACGATTTCCTATAACCATTATTGGGAATCAGGCAAGGCCGCTTTGGTGGGATTAAGCGAGAGTGCCGAGTTCTTCGTCACCCTCCATCATAACTGGTTTGATCACTCCGATTCCCGTCATCCGCGGATTCGGGTGGCTTCCGTGCATATCTATAACAACTTCTATGATGGTATATCAAAATACGGGGTTGGCGTAACCACCAGGGCTTCGGCGTTTGTAGAGGCCAATTACTTCAGACATGCCAAATATCCAATGATGAGCTCACTGCAGGGCACCGATGCTTTAGGGGAAGGTACCTTTTCCGGTGAAAATGGCGGTGTCATCAAGGCGTACAACAATATTATCGTGGCTGCCGACAGCTTGATCTATGCCAACTCCAACAGTGGTACGACATCGGCCCATGCCACCTCCTTTGACGCTTATCTGGCTTCATCCAGAAATGAAAGCGTACCCAGCTCGTATAAAGCCTTAAAGGGAGGGACGGCTTACAATAACTTTGATACCCGTGTTGACCTGGGCGTATCCAGTTCAAATATCGATAGCGTGGATGTAGTCGAGCAAATCGTAACGGAGGAAGCGGGACGGCTGGATGGCGGGGATTTTGACTGGCAATTTAATAACGCTGTGGACGATACGTCCTATGCAATGAACACGGGATTGATGAATAAAATAAGAGGCTATACCTCGCAGCTTGTTTCCGTTGGCGGCAATTCATCCACATCGCCCGAGCCAGAGCCAGAGCCGGAACCGAATCCGGGTACAGGCCCGATTACCGGGGAGCACGCACATAACTTCACAACGGCCGGAACCAGCAGCGATTTCTTCAACATTCAGGGGAATCTGTCTACGAGCAAGGGCACGGTCGTTTACAAGGGGCTAACCTTGACGCAGTGCTTGAAGATCGAGACAGCTACACGTATTGAATTTGCCACCGCAGATGCTTCGACTCTAACGCTGGTATTTAATCAAGAAAGCGGCAAAGAGATCAAAATCGATGGCACGAACTATACTTTAACGAACGGTGTGGTGAGCGTGCCGCTTGCTCCTGGCGCGCATACTATCACCAAGGCGGATTCGCTTAATCTTTATTACATCGAGCTGCAATAAATTGAATGGATAAGAGCTAACGCAAAGCGCTCAGCCTGACTCAGGCTGGGCGCTTTGTAATACTTTCACCCTGTTCCTGCCCCGGCCATTGGGCTAGAGTAATTTCTAGAAACAATGTGTTGAAGAGCATATGCGGAGATCGCAGGAGAGAAAAATGATTTTACTCTGCTCCCTACACAAATGATGACCTGCAATTGATTCAGAAAAGGAGTCGAGAGAAATGGCTATTGTGCAAGTGAAATCCAATCATCCGCAGTTTTCCTTCTTGATTCGTAAAAATCCCAATTCCGGCATGATGTTGCGTTCCATCCGCAAGGGCATGGCCTACGGTTGGTACACGGATGAGCAGACCTTTAACGTCTACTTCAAGGATGCCGATAATGAAATTTCATATAAGGAGCATGAGCAGGAGAGCTTCGAGTATTTGAACGTATCCCGGTACAATACACCGTTATTTCCGCTCAACGTGATTAATGAATTTTTCGCTTCGCCGCTGAAGGCAGCGCATGAGCAGGATGTGGAGGGCTATGAGCACACTTTCTTCATCAATATGATCCATATTGAGCTGCCGCGGTACATTGAATTTTTTGCGAAGCATCTTCCGGACTTTACATTTGAAATGACCCCTCTGGCGCATAAGAGCTATTCGCTCAAGGTGACGACAAGAACGAGCTTGTATCAGTTGCTTCATGTGGTCAGCGTATTATGTCTGTTCCTGTCGATGTTCGGCAATGAGTTTATCGATATCTCGGAAAGCGTGCTCGATAAATACATCAAGAGCTTGCATGTGATGGATGCGCCCTTTTATATCCGGCATCTGTTTGTCCGCAACTTCCTCTCTTCCCGGGATCGGTTCAATAAATATAAGAACCTCGTGGAGAAGACGGATCGCTACGACATCCAGTTTGCGTATGGAGGAACGGCGCTGCAACGGAGGAACTATATTACGGGCCGACTTGCTTTTGACAAGTCGATATTGGATGTGGGGTGTGGGGAGGGATTTTATGCCTTTCCGTATGCGAAGAAGATCGAAGGCAGCTATTATGCGGTGGACATTAACGAAGAAGCGCTGGAGAAGGTCAATAGTAAAGCGAAGACCCGAGAGGTGGACAACATTGTTACGTTCCCTTCCATTGATGGGTTCTTGAAGGACTATAACGGGGAACGAGTCGACATCATTCTTACCGAGGTCATTGAGCATATGAGCCAGGACGAAGCGGCCCAACTGATTCGCCAAATCAGCAGTCAGGTGGACTTCGAGCAGTTTATCATCACGACCCCTAATGCGGATTTCAACCGTTATTACGAGCTGGAGAATTTCCGCCATGATGATCACAAGTGGGAAATGGGAAGCGATGCCTTTCAGCAATGGGTTCAGCATGTGACAGCAGGCTCCGGTCTGGGGGCTGAATTTGTAGCAATGGGTGACCGGGTCAATGGGACTCAAACGACGCAAGGTGTTATTTTACAGAGAAGGGGGAACTGAATCGTGGAACTTCAAACACGGGTGCATACCATATTTATGCTGATTGGTCCGACGGAATGTGGTAAAACAACGTTTGCCCAAGAGGTGCTGATGCCTAGGCTGCGCTTTAAGGACCAAGGCAGAAAGGTCAGAGCGAATATTCAATACCTGTCTTCGGATCAGATCCGGCAAGAGGTGCTGGGGTATGATTACGATAAATACGAGCAAGTCATGCTGGAGGCCAGTGAACAGGCATTTCATCTGTTATTCACAAGGTTGAAGATGGTCACCTCTTTCCCGGTGAATGCCGAGTTTGTCATCATTGACACAACCGGGTTGTCCGAGGATTTCCGGGCTAAAGTGAAGGAGGTTGCCTTCGAGAACAACTATAACCTGGAGGCGATCGTTTTTGACTACCGCAAGCGGGAGGATTATTACGCCTCTGAACGCTCCAAGAAGCTGATAACAAATCATATTAACCGTCTGAAAAAGGAAGTGCTTGGGTCCCTGGCCCGGGAAGGCTACGGCCAAGTTCACAAGGTGCGTGCGAAGGACTTCTACTTGCCCGAGCAGGGCACGGCAAATCCGGAATACAACATCCTCATTGAGGATTGGGATGCTTATCTGGCTACCCATCTTCCACAGGATCAGCATTATATCATGATCGGTGATGTGCATGAGTGTGTGGATGACTTGAAGGGGCTGCTGATGGATCACGGCTACCAATTCGCCGAGGGCAAGCTGGTGGTCCCTGAGAAGCTGAAGCAGACCAAGCTGGTTCTGGTGGGGGACTGGATTGATAAGGGGAAGCATACGAAGGAGATCATTGAATTTCTTTACGACCACCAAGAGCATTTCTACTTTGTGTTGGGGAACCATGAGAACTTTGTCTCCAAATACATGAAGGGCGAGCTGCAAGGGGTCGATCAGGAATTGGTTCATACGTATTTTGATTCTACGCAGGCGCTGGCGCAGGATTCGGAGCTGCTCTCCAAATTCATGCGGCTGGTCGAGATTTCTCAGCCTTTCTATCGATATATCGGCGGCAGCGGATCGTCCTTTTATGTGACCCATGCTCCGTGCCGGAACAAGTATATCGGTAAGCTCGATTCTAATTCCCGGCGGCATCAGCGTAATTTCAGACTGGACAGAGAAGAGCAGGTGGAAGGTCAGCTTGCCTTCCTGAGCCAGGAGGCTGTCAGAAATCATCCTTATCATATATTTGGCCATATCGCAGCTAAGCAAGCCTTTAAAATAGGCAACAAGCTCCATATCGATACGGGGGCCGTGCATGGCAACCAGTTAACTTCGGTTAGCATCTCGTTCAAGCCGTTCCTGAAGTCGCATAAATCACGGCAGAGTGTATTTGAAGAGAGTTTACCTACCTTATTCCAGCAAGAGCGTAAAGTAGCTGTTCGCGATCTGGAGGAAGAGGACCTGCGTAGACTTCGTTATTGCTCCGCGAACAAGATCAATTTTATATCCGGTACGATGTCCCCGGCTGACAAGAATGAACAAACTCAAGAGTTGGAGTCCCTGAAGGCTGGACTGGACTATTTCCGGGAGCGGGGGATTCAGCAGGTGGTTTTGCAGCCCAAGTATATGGGCTCCAGATGTAACGTCTACCTGCATGCCAATATAGAGGACTGTTATGCGGTCAGTCGTAACGGCTACAAGATCAAGCGAGTAGACTTGACCGAAATCTATGGGAAGCTGCTTCACAAGTTTGGTGGCTATATGGAAGCTAACCAGATCGAGCTGATGATTCTGGATGGAGAGCTTCTGCCGTGGCAGGCGCTTGGGGCCGGGCTGATCGACAAGCAGTTCAAGCCTATTGAGCAGGCTTTGGCGACGGAATTAGCTTTCTTGCAAGAGAACGGGTTCGAGGAGTCGCTGAATAAGCTGGTCTCGGATTATGATGCCAGCGGGTTCGAGCAGGACCAGTATCGCGTGAACAAGTCGGCATTAAGCGACAAGTATGGAACCACCCTGTACCAGAACTACAAGCATTTGCATGATCTGCGCAAGAGCTTTGTGCCATTGTCCGAACATGTCCAGGCTTACCAGACCTATCAGAGACAGCTTGAACTTTATGGAGAAGAGGCGGATATGGAATATAAGCCATTTGCTCTGCTGAAGCTCGTCTATGCCGATGGTCGGGAGGAACTGCCTGATTGGGGAACATCGCGGATGTACCGGTTCCTGTCCGAGGATGAAGCGCGGTCGCTTGACCTGTCCGAGCCGGGAGCGCTGGAGAGCGCAGAGCAATATTTCTCGCAGCTGACCCTGGAGAATCAGATGGAAGGCATCGTCATTAAGCCGGAACGGTGGAATGGCAAGATCGTGCCTTATATGAAGGTGCGGAACCCGGACTACCTGTCGATTGTCTACGGTTATGACTACAAGTTCGAGCATAAATACCGCAAGCTGCTGAAGCAAAAAAATATAAGCAAAAAGCTCCGCACCTCGCTGAACGAAGCGCAGCTGGGTAAGCAGATGCTTGCCATACCTCATGGCGCAATCACGCCTGATCATGAGGCTTATAAGCAGATTGCCGCCAGCCTGCTATTTGAGGTAGCCCAGGAACGGGAGATCGACCCTCGTCTGTAGCAGGTAAGATCAGCTATATCCTTTGTCCATCTAAATGCTCTATGACAAAGGATTAGCTGTTTTTTTTAATTTTTTTCAAAGAAGCTATTGTGACGCTCGAAAGCTTCAGCTACGATGAAGACAGAACGTTGCGACAGCGTAACAGAGCTGATACCTATCTGGTACCTATTATATAAAGTGAAATTTTTCACAATAATTTCGATCTTTTTCTATTTTGAAACTGATCTTTTAATTTAAGGGAGGATTAATCTTGAAAATCGGGGAGTTCTCCAGGAGGAACCATATCACCCAGGATGCGATCCGCCACTACATCGACCTGGGGTTGCTGGTGGTAGATAAACGAGGCTCGCGTTATCATTTTACTGAACAAAACAATAGCGAGCTGCAAGACATTCTGATGCTGAAGGAGCTGGATTTTAGCCTGAACGAAATTCAGAGCATTTTGTGTTTTAACCGGCTCGAAGGGCAACGCTCGAATGATTTTCGCAGCTTCCTGCTGTCCTTACTGGAACGGAATAGGGAACGGGTGAGTGAGAAGCTTAAAAAATTTGTTGAGGTTGAACAAATATTAAGACGTAAAATTGAGGAGTTGAATGTCGAAGAGTATGACAGGTCGAAGCGGATGGGCTTTCCGCTCTCCTCGCTTTCCATGCTGCGTTGTCCTGCTTGCCGGAGGCCGCTGCAAATTGCAGATGGCTCCATTGAACACCATATGCTGCTTCAGGCGGAGGTCTTCTGCGGGTGCGGTTATCAAGCCATGGTGGAAGATGGCATCTTCATTGACCGCAGAGCGGTGAAGACAAGAATTATGCCAACCAAGAAGGAGTTTGTACAGTCGGCTTCCCCGCAGTATATTAATTTATTGTATAACGGTACAACGACACTGATTGATTATATTCAAGCTCCCACCGGTTCATTAGATTATGTTCTTGAGCTGGATAGCTGTGTTGGCCGCTTTTTGATGCGGTACATTGAGCATCTAAAGGAAGGGACAACCTACATTTTGCTCAGTACGGATTTGGAGCGTCTGACGTCCTTAAAGCATAATCTGGAGCGGGAGTACGCAGACAATCAATTTATCTTTCTTTGCTGCGATCTGACCCAGCTTCCCTTGGCCCAAGGCTCCATTGACCGGATTGTAAGCCAAGGCATGTTGCCTAAATCCGAGCACACCGATCATCAATTTCTCCCCGCCCTGGTCTCACCATTGTTGAAGCCGCAAGGGTTGTTCGCCGGGGCCTTCTGGCATCTTGGAGCGCATCAAAATCCCAATAGGTCTTTCCCGGTCGAGACAAAGGTATATATTGACCGGAAGGAGATCACAGAAGAGATTGAGAAGCTTGATCTTTCCCCGTTGGACGTGGAGGAGTTAGGGCCTGTAGTTGACTGCAGCCCCTACCTGATCTTCAGGGGTCAGGAGCAGTATTTAATGCTCTATGCCGGTGTGAAGCATTGTAGCTATGAGGTGCTTTCCAGACCTGCAAGTCGTGAGGTTCAGCTATCGAAGCACCGAATGCCTAATCCTACGGCAAACATGGGGTTAACCCCATGGTAGGGACGATTAGGTTGAGCTATTAAGTTATTTTTTTCACAAATAGAAATTGACCTGGTGAATACCCCACTATGTACACTTGACTTGTAGCATGAGCACAGCAATAGGGGGGAACGATCATGAAGAGGGTTAGGAAGCAGACATGGATTGTAATGATGGGGGTTTTGCTGGTATTCAGCTTGGGCTTGGCCGCTTGCGGGAATTCAGGAGAGAGCAGCAACAGCAATAAAGCAGCCAGCGAAGCATCCGCAGCCGGCATTTACAAGGCAGGGACGTATACGGCAGTGGCTAAAGGGAATAACGGAGACGTTACGGTTGAAGTCGTATTTGATGCCAATCAGATCGTATCAGTTACTGTGAAGGATCATAAAGAAACCCCAGGAATCAGTGACCCGGCGATGAAAAAGATACCAGAAGGTATCGTGACGGGGCAGACGCTGGCAGTTGATGTTGTCTCTGGCGCGACGAATAGCTCTAATGCTATTCTGACGGCAGTTGAAGACTGTGTGAAGCAGGCGGGTGGCGATATTGATGCTTTAAAAGTAGCTGCTATAGTCCATGAAGAAGACAGGGTAGAGACGGAAATGTCTACGGATGTCGTTATTATTGGTGCGGGCGGCACCGGGCTTGCGGCAGCAGGTTCAGCTTTTGAGCAAGGCGCCAAGGTGGTTGTCCTGGAGAAGCAAAGTAATGTCGGCGGATCTACTGCGCTGTCCGGCGGGGCAATTGCAGCGACAGGTACCCGCTTTCAGGAGGAGATCGGCGTGAAGGATACGCCTGAGGACTGGATGAAGCTGTGGAAAAAACGCCAAAGCACTAGCAATCCTGACAGCAAATATCCTGACTATGACCGGGTTGCGAAATATATGGATGATGCCGTGGATACCACTCACTGGCTGGTAGACTATATGAATCATAAATATGCCCGGGTAGAGGGATACGGTGTGGACCCTGTTGCACGTCTGCACTTTCCCGAGAAGGGTGGGGCAGGATTGATCTCTAATCTGGAGAAGTCGGTGAGGGAGAAAGGCATCGACATAATGCTGGAGACCCGAGCAACCGAGCTTCTGACGGATGCGCAGGGCGCGGTTGTTGGCGTCAAGGCAGAGCATGGGGAAGGCACACTGACTGTGCATGCCAAGAAGGTGATCATTGCCTCGGGCGGTTTTGCCAAGAATGAGGAAATGATGCAGCAATTCCTGCCCCAGTTCGTAGAAGATATGGATATTAGCGCAGCGGCAGCAGGCAGTACCGGGGATGGTATTTTGATGGCGGAGAAGATCGGGGCAGCGCTGTATGAAGACCCCTGGATCATTGGCCTTGGCATGGGCAGCCGCATCCAGCAATTGGACGGACTGGGCTGGGATACAACGAAGATTCTGGTGAATGAAAAGGGGCAGCGCTTCTTCAACGAGAATAGCCATTACGCTATTGTTACAAACCAGATGGTGAATCAGGAACAAGTGTGGATGGTGATCGATTCCAGTGAGGCCAATGCCAAGATCATTGACTCGATTCAAGACCTTCTCCCTAACGATGAGATCGCCACAGGCGGGACTTTGCAGGCGCTGGCCGCAGCTATGAAGGTGCCAGCAGATACCTTGACGGAGACTATGGACACCTTTAACAACGGGGTTGCTTCCGGTAAGGATGCCTTTAACAAGGAGAAGGAAACTCTGGTTGCAGTGGCTAAGAGCCCCTACTATGCCTTCAAATTTTATCCTAAAACCATGGGGACCTTTGGCGGTGTGAAGGTGGATGAGCAATACCGGGTATTAACGGAAACCGGGACGCCCATCCCGAATCTATACGCTGGTGGGGAAGCAGCCAACCGTTATATTTATAATCAGGTGTATATGACCGGCAGCGCGGTACAATATGCATTGACAAGCGGTAGATTGAGTGGTGCGAATGCGGCTCATGCCATTAAGGAAGGCAAATAAAGAATAACTACACGTTTATAAAAGAAGAGAGCACCTGTCGGATGAACTTTCCGATGAAGGTGCTCTTTGATTATGAAGACAACTCTTCGCTTTCCGCCTCGGTGGTTTGATACCGCGCCAGAGCTTTTGTTGCGGCTTCCAGCATGCGCTTCTTCAGGTAGTCCCCTTCGATCACACGGACACGTTTGCCAAGAAAGCGGATTTTGGATAACAGGTATTCGACTTCATCACCAAACACGACAACACGGATACGATAGATATCCTGCTCGGCATCGTACTCTACCTGCTTCTCAAAGCTGGAGAAGGCATACAGGATACGAGATAGTTCCTCGTTATAGAGCTGGACTACTTCGATGAGCACATGGTTTTTTCGTGAGTCCAGAAGGGTCCCCATTCTCTTCACCATAGCCTCTACGGCCTCGGGGGGAACGGCTTCCTCCGCCAACTCATGAATCTTGGCCAGCCGGGTACTCATCAGGACACGATTACGGGTACGGTACCATAGCAAATACCATTCTCGCTTCACCATGGAATACTCCAGCTTGAAAGGAATGCCCCGGTGGTCTGTTCGCGTCTCCCCATTTTTCACCTTATAGCTTAAGCGAATGCCGGATTTATTCATGATGAGCCGACGTAAAGGCCGCAGGAGCGGATGAATGACCTGGCGTTCCAGGCTTCCTGCCTTCTGAATGAGGTGAAGCGAGATATCCATGGCCTGTTCAGGCTCCAGAATTTGTTGCAGCTTCGTGAGGGTCTCAGGCGTGAAGGCATCCTGGGCCGCAGGGTGCTCCAGCATCGTCTTCAGCCAGGCCCGTTCATGGCCGGTAATCATAATGGTTCCACTATGCTCCAGACGCGAAATAATCTGATGGCTGAACAGCTTTTCAAATAGATTCATAATAGCTCTGAATCTCCTTCCATTCGGCAATCATGTCCTGACGGAAACGGCGGGGCTCCAAAATCTCGCAACTCGAGCCGAAGCTGCGCAGCCAGGGCTTGATTTCCGTCGTGCCGTTGACCATGATCTCATAGATAAACGAAGCATCATCTTCATCAACGATCTGTCCCCATTGGCCTTGCAGCAGTACCCGTTCCTTGATGAAGTTAGGCTCGGAGCCCCCTGGGTTGTAAAAGCGGGCGCGAACCATAACCGGCTTGCCGGTATCGATGAGCCAGCTGTACTTTAGCTTGTCGAGCAGCTCTGCCTTTTTCTGCTCATGCCAAGCGCTCTCAACGGTCTCGGCTCCCTCCAGTTGGGTGATGCCCTCCATACGGTATTTGCGAATGCCCTGCCGACCATGGGAGAGCAGATACCATCTACCGTATTGATGATCATATACCAGCTTCAGCGGGAGGGTGATCTCTCGCTTGGAGGTCGTATTCCGCTCAAATAAAGGGTTGGTATTTTGCGAATTGTAGCTGCGGTCCGACTTGGGTGAGAAATATTCAAAGCGTACCTTGCGGTGTTCTCTAATCGCCTGTAACAGGGTGAACAAATGTGCTTCATCCAGAATTCGTGAATAGTAATGATACTTATACAGGAAGACCTCGGGTTCCACCGCACTTGTGATTTGCTGGTTTTGCAGCAAATGCTTCTTCAGCCCATCGCGTAGCAAATATCCTTGAACGGAGGGCACCTGCGTATTGGCCATAACATCAATGAAGTCATACAAGTCGATCAATTCCTCGTCCGATAAGCAGCGCACCAAGTCATCCTGAATGCGATACTTGTAGGGGCGTGGCCCCGGCTCCTTCTTGACGACACCCACCGCTTCCAAATATTTGAGATCCGAGCGAATCGTCTTCTCGTCAGGAAGAGCAAGATCAGACGTCAAGCTATCACAGCATAGATCCAGCAGCTCCATGGCGGTCAGAGCTTGTTCATTCATTGCGCTCAGCAGTAGCGAAATACGTTCACTTTCGGATTCCTTCACCGACTTGGTGCGGAACAAAAATAACAATAAAGGATCGGTGGAGTCATGATAACTATAATGAAGGAGTTCGGCGAATTCCTTGTCTTGTTCCTCGGACACCGAAGCATGAAGGGAGGTGATAGCTTCCTTCAGCTTACGCGTGGTTTTATCAAAGGTATGTACAGAAATGCCCAGCCGCTCGGCAAATTGTTTGCGGTTGAACGCTCCGCTCGTTAACACCAGCATCCGCAGGAATTGAATTTCCTTATCGAAACTTTCCTTAGCCATAATGTCCCCTCGAATCGTCATTCGGTCTTATTCCCATTATAACAGGAGAAGTAAACAGAGCGCCCGCTACGGGTATTTTTAGGCTATTCGTCATACTTATGCCATGTTCGTTCGCTCCGCGATCCGTGATAATCGATATTAAGAAGTTTTAGGGTAAGACAACTCACACCAAGGAAGGGGGCTTCCTCATGCCAAACATGAAGGAGCAAATCAGAACAGAGCTAGACCGCATCGAACAAACGGAAAATGTTAAAATCCTGTACGCCTGCGAATCGGGCAGTCGAGCATGGGGATTCCCCTCACAGGACAGTGATTATGATGTAAGGTTCGTTTATGTCCGGCCGCAGGACTGGTATTTATCCATTCTGGAGAAGCGGGATGTCATTGAACGCCCAATCAGTGAAATGTTGGATATACATGGTTGGGACGTGAAGAAGGCGTTGAACCTGTTCCGCAAGCCCAGCCCGCAGCTGCTGGAGTGGCTGCATTCACCGATTGTTTACAAGGAAGAGCAAGCATGGGCCCGGCGGATGCGAGACATTTCCCCCTGGACGTTCTCGCCCAAGTCATGCGTTTATCATTATATGCATATGGCTTCCGGGAATTATCGGGGATATCTGCAAGGGGAACAAGTCAAGATCAAGAAATACTTTTACGTGTTAAGACCACTGCTGGCTTGTCAATGGATTGAGAAATATGAGACGATGCCGCCGGTAGAATTTGATCGGCTTGTTGACGAACTGGTTCCGCGGGATAGCGAGTTGATGGACGAGATTCAGCGTTTGCTGGTGCGGAAGAAGGCGGGGGATGAACTCGACTATGAGTCGCAAATTCCAGCGATTGATCAATTTCTGAAGGAGAGTATCGCCTACTACGAGCAGAACACGTCTGCTATGAAAACTACAGAGCCTATGCCGCCGGATCAGCTTGATGAGTTGTTTCGGATGACACTTCAAGAAGCCTGAAGCGAAGGGAAGTAAAGCGCGCTGAGCGAACAATGTGCCCGAAACCCGGGATTACGCCCTGGGTTTCGGGATTGTCCGACAAAACTCGCAGCAGCATGACTGCTTGTATCACATAACGGCGATAGATGTGTTGAAGGAGGCGGGGGTGCTCAAGCGTCTGCCGTTTGACGCAGAAATGAGCTTTGTACATGGCCTGCTATGGGTTGATTTAAGTTTAAAGCTGGATTTTCAGTGTATCATGCGGAAGGTTAACCCCGGCCGAACGGGTAATGCCCAGCTTCTGATCCTCTGAGAACCCGATGGTCTCTCCATCATGCAAGGTAACATCCGCGCTAATAATATACCAGGCGATATCGGCCAGGAAATCACGAAGCTCCGCTGGCTCGTAAGAGCTGTCCAGCACTTCAAGCTCGTCCTTGCCGAAATTTTGGAGCCCAATCGTATATCCACTGATGCCGTTCTCTGTCCGCAGCAAGCCGAAATAGATCACATTCAGCAATGGAAATTGCTCATGCTGCTTCATGTTCTCCGTCACTTCCTGGAAGAACTCAGGCTGGAACACGGTGCCGGAGGTATAGATGCCGATGGCATTGGGCAGCTTGAGACAACTGGAGACCAGCTTGGTATAGACGGCAGCAGCGTCCAATTGCGAGGCTTCCCGTTTAAATACGGCAACGATGAGCTGCGCCACATGCGTCTCTGTGACTTGAACGGCCTGTGGCCAGAGATAGTTCGTCGCTGCGTTGCGCACGGCCTCATCGTCCGGCACCGGAGCATTGATGAAGCTGACTGCCAGCATGCAGCCCTCAGCCTCGAAGACCAAGGGAGGAGGGCCGTCAGAATCGGCTTCTGCAGGGGCTTCTTCCTGTTCCGTCTCCGATACGGTGATATTCCAGTCGTTTTGCAAATAGGCCTTCAATTGCTCAATATCAAATTCCGAGGAATTCAGAAGTATAAAGCCATTAAAAACACCGCCGGTGCGATCATCCTCTGTCCCGGAATCGCCTTCCCCGATGGCAGTACCCTGGGGGGCCTCGTAAGCCCTGGCCTGCTGCATCCAATACTCCCGGATCATTTCCACCATCTTGATAGCCTCATTCTCTGCGGTATCCGGATGATAGGGTTGCATTTCACTGAAAATGTGACCGCAATGCTCTGTATCCTCAGGCGTCTCGTAACCGCCACATACCCCCAGCAGCCAGCCCCCCAGCATGTTCTTCTTGTATTTGAATATGTAATATTGCATGTCATGTCGCTCGAATTGCCCCGCTACCTCGATTTTGTGAGGTCTGCGCCCAAGCTCGTTCTCGTGGGCCAACCACTCCACCATAGACTCCATAGCTGCTTGCTGCTGTACTGTCATCAAATCTTCTCCTTTGCAGTGACTCCCTACAGGAGTGCAATAAGTTAACTTATTATATCAGTTCAAGCAACTAGGAGACTATCGGGCGCGGGGGCTATTAAATTGTTACTGCTATCCTTAATAAGAACAAACCTTTAAAAATATTTCCGGAAACTATCTTTCTCCTAAGGATTTTTCCTTCAACAAATCCCGGATCTCGGCCAATAGAACCTCTTCTTTGCTGGGAGCAGGAGGGGCTTCAGGCTTTTTCTGTTCCGCGTGCTTGAACTTGTTAATCAGCTTGACGAACAGGAAAATCGACATAGCAATAATAAAGAAATCAAGAACCGTCTGCAGGAAATTACCGTATTTCAGTACGGCATCCCCATATGTAAACTGAAGTCCACTTAAATCAATGCCCCCCAGCAGCAAGCCGATAATCGGGGTAATCAAATCCTCAACAACCGAGGTGACAATCTTCCCGAAGGCGGCACCGATGATAACCCCTACGGCAAGGTCGAGGACGTTGCCCTTGAGCGCAAAGGCCCTAAATTCTTTCCACATAATCAGCTCTCCTTCGTGATGGAGCTCTTCAGCCGAAGCCGGACTCCTCTATTTTGTAAAATTATATAGCAGAGCATGACAAGCTTCAAGCTGGAAAACCATGTGGTAGATGATGGAATAGAAAAAGCCCAGCTACGAGAGCCCAAATGAATATCGAGATATCAGCACATATGAGTTGATTAAGGAGTAGGGCGGGAGTGGAAGCTCGTTGCTTTTCCCGCTACAATCCTGCTATAATTCCGATATATCAATGGCATGGGGGGTTATACCGTGGCAATATGGGCAGCGCCGGATTGCTCGTTCACTAGAAAGGCCTTACGCAAAGCCTGTTAGGGGCCGACTTTGTGTAGGGCGCGACGAGAGTAGCATGGATCGCCCTGAATCTAGCATAACGTTTCAACCTGCAGGCCTTGCACCTTATTTGTTTATCCAATAAAAATAAGGGGCTGACAGCCATGCAAACACCGTTTATTCAAAATCACCAATTTAATGTTATTCAAAAACAAGCTGATTTCCTGCTCAAAGCATTGCGGACGGTTGCGGATCAAAAAGTGTTGGAAACGGTTCGTTATACAGCCATCACCAACATGGTCGAGGTCTTTGACGAATTGAATGCCGAACAGAGGCAGCTACTGGAGCAGCTAACTATCTGTGAGGCTGCACATGAATTCCAGGAATATTTGGACCGAATGGAGACCTACCTGATTTCATTTCCACAAGTAACGGCGAAGCAGATTCAAAAGCTGTTTCCCAAAGTCAAGAAGCTCAAGGTGCCTGATCTGGAAATGGTCGATTATGCACGTACCACCTATCTGAGATGGACTGACATTGCTGCCAATCGCCTGTTTATCGTGTATCCATACGAAGGCAGATTTCTCGGTATTGAGGGACGGATTACGGCTACTAACAAAAAAGGCTACTGTATGTTCTGTCATCGTCATCAGGAACTTGGATTCTTTAATGTAAAGACCAAGAGCAGCTCACCGGATCACCTTTCTTCCATTGGCCAGTACGTATGCTTAAGTGGAACAGCTTGTAACCATAGCATCACCGATCTCACGATGCTGGAGAAGTTCCTTCTCTCCGCATCAAAATAGCTGCAAAGTAGTAAAGGGTCGCTACAAATCGGACCCTGTATAGGGCGCACTGAAGGGACGACTCCTGCATGATGCAGGGGTCGTTTTTTCAGTGTAAGGAAACCCCAAAATGCCATATTGTACTTGCGTAGGAAAAGCCAAGCTAGAAACCTTAATTAAATTATGAGATACTTTTAATTACAAGTTATCTGATTCAATTGAGTGTGTATTGGTAGAAGTAGCAGCTTTGCTAGCTTACATAATAAGATGATAAAAGAGCGCCATGACGTAATTTATGACTGGTGCGAATGTGAAGCGAACATGGTTTTCCCGGGAGATTCGCACCAAAATTAGTTACTTTCATTTGTATTAATGTATATATAAGGATATGAAAAGATGATTCTTAACACTGAATAGGGGGATAGGTGGCTGTTTATACCTTGAAATATCCTTATTCTGTTAAAAATCGGAGTCGCACCCTACGCGGGTGCGTGGATTGAAATAATGCAATGGATATCCCATCAGAAGGGAATCCGAGTCGCACCCTACGCGGGTGCGTGGATTGAAATCGCAAGCTCCCGAGTGACACCAGCCGCGCCTATGCGTCGCACCCTACGCGGGTGCGTGGATTGAAATATACAATGTTAAGGTGAAAATAATTAAAGTAGCGTCGCACCCTACGCGGGTGCGTGGATTGAAATAACCGTCTTAAAGAGAACTGATGCCCTATGTAAGTCGCACCCTACGCGGGTGCGTGGATTGAAATTGGAGCACCCGCCTCCTGGGAGTTGTCATCCGTGAAGTCGCACCCTACGCGGGTGCGTGGATTGAAATCAACTTGGAATATCAATCGTGCCCTTGACATCATGTCGCACCCTACGCGGGTGCGTGGATTGAAATGGATCCGGATAAACGGTGAAGCCAGCCTCATCCAGGTCGCACCCTACGCGGGTGCGTGGATTGAAATAGTAGCCTTGATGGCAGTAGGAGAAGGTAGTTAGTCGCACCCTACGCGGGTGCGTGGATTGAAATTTAATTCATTATCTGCATCTTCCCAGCTCGTCTCCCGTCGCACCCTACGCGGGTGCGTGGATTGAAATCTTGTCCTGATCTGGAGCTGTCGAAAAACTTAGACGTCGCACCCTACGCGGGTGCGTGGATTGAAATGTATTCGTCCACCCAATCAGCGCGCGTATACCAACGTCGCACCCTATGCGGGTGCGTGGATTGAAATTAATAAAAATGAAAAGTGAGGTTTTAAACGATGAACGTCGCACCCTATGCGGGTGCGTGGATTGAAATCTTGCGTAAAACCTTTGGGTATCATCATTACAGCGTCGCACCCTATGCGGGTGTGTGGATTGAAATTGAATTGGTTCTTTTCACAAGTTCCAGCTGCTGCGTCGCACCCTATGCGGGTGCGTGGATTGAAATTCCCGCAGCTTGGCAGCCGATAATATATTGCTGCGTCGCACCCTATGCGGGTGCGTGGATTGAAATACTCATCGTCTGGGTGTTGATTGCCCCGCCCGTGCCGTCGCACCCTATGCGGGTGCGTGGATTGAAATAGCATGTGATCTGTACGGGCTCGGCAAGTTGCCTTCGTCGCACCCTATGCGGGTGCGTGGATTGAAATCACATCGGGTTATGGGCGCAGAAGGGAGCAAGAACGTCGCACCCTATGCGGGTGCGTGGATTGAAATCCGCTTGGGTCATGGTCGCCTAAATGGAGAATGTGTCGCACCCTACGCGGGTGCGTGGATTGAAATAAGTTCGCCATCCATATTGTCAAACCAACTCCGAGTCGCACCCTACGCGGGTGCGTGGATTGAAATCGTCTCTGGATGTCCAGAATTAAATGTGATCGTGCCAGTCGCACCCTACGCGGGTGCGTGGATTGAAATCATAACAAGCACCTTTAAGATGGAGCTTGAAACAGGTCGAACCCTACGCGGGGTGCGTGGATTGAAATGGTTGCTTGACTTAAGTTGATCTGCTCCATGAATGTCGCACCCTACGCGGGTGCGTGGATTGAAATCGGTGATATAAGGCCTGCATTAAATCTATCAATGGTCGCACCCTACGCGGGGTGCGTGGATTGATCTGGTTGCTTTCCTTATTTTGATCCGTTTCGTGAACGTCGCACCCTACGTGGGTGCGTGGATTGAAATCAATAGTATTTTTCTTGAGTGCTGCTCAACATTTTATCGCACCCTACGCGGGTGCGTGGATTGAAATTCAATTTCCAATTTATTGATTTCAGGCGGTTCTCTGCTACACGCTGGAGCAGGGACCAATGTCTATTCTATGGGGTGCACTTGAATATACGGCATACAGGGAAATAATAAAAAAGCCTGTCCAGTAAATCGGACAGACTACCAATAAATCATATAATTCAAAAGTAG
The DNA here is from genome assembly GCF_000374825.1 of Paenibacillus sanguinis 2301083 = DSM 16941. Lineage (GTDB taxonomy): Bacteria > Bacillota > Bacilli > Paenibacillales > Paenibacillaceae > Fontibacillus > Fontibacillus sanguinis. The sequence goes on along the minus strand of NZ_KB895380.1, from coordinate 219,241 downwards.
TAAGAAGTAAAATGATAGGGTAAGTGTACCACAAGCAAGTCCTGCAATTGCCAAGCCTTTACCGGCATCATTGGATCTAGTAATTTCATTGGATGCCTGCCTTGCTAGAATAATTGAAATTATTGCTAAAATAAAGCCAAAAAGTGGTATTACTAAAGATAAAACCCCTAAAATTAAAGCAGCTACAGATTTAGCATTAACCCCTTCCGGTGAGCTTTTAAACAAAATTAAATCCTCCTTTGATTCCTCCATCTCATAACATTATCATGAACTGCTTATTTTTGTAAAAAGCGATGTATAACATTTTTTAAGAAAAGACCTCCCATCTTCGGAAGGCTTTTTGCCGTTCACATAAAACAACTCCACAAATCATAAAAAATGTTGAATCATGGAAGGTATTGGCGATTTTTCGGAGAAATACATGAGTATATGGAGATAGTTCTCGAGAACTATCGGAAAAGGTTTAGGAGGTCAGGCAGTTGGATTATATTGCACACGTGCGGGAAAATGATGGGACGCCACAGCTAGTGGAGCATCATTTGTTAGGAGCAAAGCGATTGGCAGAGTTCGCTGGGGAGGCACTTGGTATTCGGCATATTACGGGTCTGGCAGGCCTACTCCATGATCTCGGGAAATACGCAATAGCATTTCAAGACTATCTGCGCGAAGCTGTAGCTCACCCGGAAACTCCTCCCAAGCGGGGGAGTGTAGATCATTCTACAGCCGGTGGGCGCTTGCTATATGATCTTTACCATAAGCAGCCGGGCAAAGGAATCTTGGCTGAAATCGTCGGCAACGCCATCATTTCACACCATTCCAGCTTGCATGATTACATCAGTCCAGAACTGGAAACCCCTTATTTGCGAAGAGTTCGGGATAAGGACGATGTTCCTGAATACGAAGCCTGCACTAAACTATTTTTTGAGCGTGTGATGGACCGTGAGGCATTTGAACAATACGTGGAGCAAGCGGTACAAGAGATTGATGCTTACTTTGCCCTTCCGTCCACTTTCACCAAGGAAATGAAATGCCTTTACCTGACTAAATATGTATTTAGCGCTCTAATTGATGCTGACCGCACAGATACACGGCGATTTGAGGAGCAGATTGCGCAGAACGAAGAGCAAGCCCCCAACACGAAGGAACTGTTCGAGAGCTATTATGCTAAATTAATGGATAAGCTGGAGGGATTGGCGGACCATGCTTCGGCTACTACCCCGATTAATCAACTAAGAAGGGAAATGTCGGAGCAATGCGAGCGTTCTGCGTATAAGCCTTCCGGTATTTACACCCTATCCATCCCTACTGGCGGGGGCAAGACGTTAGCCAGTCTTCGCTATGCACTCAGACATGCGATAGAGCACCACAAGAAGCGCATTATATATGTCCTTCCATATACCACTATCATAGAACAAAACGCTGCCGAGGTACGGAAAATTTTGCAGGATGATATTCACATTTTGGAGCATCACTCCAATGTGATTGACGAACTCCATGATGATGAGATGGACGATGGCTTGATTCATATTCGGCAAAAATTAAAGCTGGCCAAGGACAATTGGGATTGCCCGATTATCTTTACGACGATGGTGCAATTTTTGAACGTGTTCTACGCCAAAAGCAACCGGAATGTGCGCAGGCTGCATCACCTTGCGGAATCGGTCATCATATTCGACGAGGTGCAGAAGGTTCCGGTGTCCTGTGTCTCTCTATTTAATGAGGCCTTGAACTTCCTGAAGCACTATGGACAATCCAGCATCGTGTTATGCACGGCTACCCAGCCTGCGCTAGATGAGGTGGAGCATCAATTGCATCTACCCTCGGATGCTGAAATTGTCGGCAACCTGGACGATGTGATTAAGGCATTCAAGCGGGTGGAATTAAGCGATGAGGCAACCACCAGGGTGTTCACGAATGAGAGCTTAACCGACTGGGTACTGGATAGGCTGGAAGAGAAGCGGGATATGCTGATTATTTTGAATACGAAGGCTGTAGTTAAGGATTTGTACGAGCGCTTGAAGGGAATCAAGCACGGTGCTGTCGTGTATCACTTAAGCACGTCCATGTGTGCGGCCCATCGCAAGCAGGAACTGGACAAAATTAGAGGATGCCTGGACAGGAAAGAAAAGATCATCTGCATCAGCACACCGCTTATTGAAGCCGGAGTTGATGTTAGCTTCCAGTGTGTAGTCCGCTCATTAGCGGGGCTGGACTCTGTGGCGCAGGCGGCTGGGCGCTGTAACCGTCATGGGGAAGAGTCGCTCCAGCAGGTGTACATGATTGATCATGCCGAGGAGAACTTGCAGCATCTTAACGAGATTCGCAAAGGGAAAGACATCACCAAACGAATGCTTACGGATATGCAGCGGGATGAGTCGGCTCATGGTAGTTATTTATTATCGGACAAGGCGATGAGATTTTACTTCAAGCGATTTTATGCGGATGTTGAGCCATTATTGAAATTTGAAATTCCAAAGCTGAAGAAGAATATGGTGAAGCTGCTATTTGCTAAACCCCAGGAGAATGATTACTTTCAGGACTACTGTCAAAGTTACGCCAAGCGACCGCCCCAATATCTGCTTAACAGCCCCCGGACAGCGGCCGATCACTTTCACGTAATTGAGGATTTGACCACCCCGGTTATTGCTCCCTATGGGGAAGGTGCTAATATTATCGCTGAATTGAACGGAGCAAGCCGCATTGAGGATTTGGGTCGTCTGCTGCGCCAGGCACAGCAATATACCGTTAATTTGTTCCCGCATGATAAGATCAGGCTGGACCAGAATCAAGGACTGGAGGCCTGTCTGGACGGACAAATCCTTGTGCTGCGAGAGGGAGCTTACAATGAAGAGTTTGGGCTGGATTTAGAAAATGATAGCTGGGGAGCGCCATCTATTTACTAGTCTCTAGCTAATTTGTCCAGGTGCATGAATGATCCCATGGGAAAGGAGGTGAATGACTGATGATAAGAAATGCTGTGGAGTTTGCCGTTTACGGTGATTACGCCTTGTTCACGGACCCGTTAACCAAGCTTGGGGGTGAGAAGCTCAGCTATCAGGTGCCAACCTATCAGGCGCTCAAGGGCATCGTGGAAAGCATCTATTGGAAGCCAACGCTGCTGATGGTTGTGGATGAGGTCCGGATTATGAACGCGATCCGGATGGAATCCAAGGGAGTACGGCCTATTGATTATAGCGGCGGCAATACACTGGCTAATTACACTTACCTCAAGGATGTATATTATCAGGTTAAATGCCATTTTGAGTTTAATCTTAATCGTCCAGATATGGAATTTGATCGGAACGAAAATAAACATCACAATATCCTCAAGCGAAGCGTCAAGGCAGGAGGACGGCGGGACATTTTTCTCGGCACCCGCGAGTGTCAAGGCTATGTGGAGCCTTGCGTATTTGGGGAAGGCGATAGCTTCTACGATCATTACGGAGAACTTCATTTAGGTACGATGGTGCACGGTATCAACTACCCGGATGAGACAGGACGGGATCAGATGGAGGTACGGCTTTGGCAGCCGGTGATGAAGAATGGGGTTATCGCTTTTGCCAGACCCGAGAACTGCAATCAGATACGTGTAATTTCACAAATGAAGGCCAAGGTATTTGACGACAGCAATGTTCAATCTGCCGAGCAATTACTGGCCAGTTGGGGAGAGGAGGAGGTTCAGTGAGCTGGCTGCTTAACTTATATGAGACCTATGAGTCCAATATAGATAGAGTAGGCGAGATTGGATTAAGATACAACCGCGAATATACGCTGCTCCCTGTTGCGCATACCACACAGAATGCTCATATAGAAGTGCGTGTGACCAAGGAAGGAGAGTTTCACTCAGCCAAGGTGATTGACAAGAGTGAAGCCAGCACCTTGATTCCTTGTACAGAAAAGTCAGCCAGTCGGGCTGGCGCTGTCATTGCCCCTTATCCGCTGCATGACAAGTTAAGCTATGTCGCAGGGGACTATGTCGCTTATGGCGGACAAATTAAAGGAGAAGAGCCCTTCGCAACCTACATACAAGAACTGCAAAATTGGGCCGAGTCCCCACATACACATCCCAAGGTAATGAGCATTTATCGTTACTTAAGGAAAAGAACGTTAATTCGTGACCTTGTCGAAGTCAGTCGCATTCTGGCTGTGGATGATCAGCAACAACTTATTGTCAAATGGGACAACAAGTACAGCGATCGATACCCGGTGAAGCCTGAGATTTTTAGCGTAATTGCAGGGGATCAGACCAGCGCCTTTGTTCGCTTCACCGTCTATTCGCCGGACGATGATCGACTTGAAGAGGTTTGGAAGGACGCTGAGGTTCACGCTTCCTTCATCGCCTATTATCAAGAGAAGCTGGGAGATGAAGACCTTTGTTATGTGACCGGGCGACGATTGCCTAGTACCGATAAGCACGCCAACAAGATCCGCAATGCGGCTGATAAAGCCAAGCTTATCTCGGCCAACGACAAGACCGGCTTTACCTATCGTGGACGGTTCACAGATAGCCGAGATGCGGCGAGCATAAGCTACGAGGTATCGCAGAAGGCCCATAATGCCTTGAAGTGGCTCATTCAGCGTCAGGGAAAGACGATTGATGATCGCGTCTTCCTAGTGTGGGGTAATGCTTCCTTGTATATTCCCGACCCTGGCGAGGACACCTTTGCTCTTGATCCGGAGGCGATGCCAGAGGTGGTCCGTAAGTCCAATACGCACGAGACGCTGGCTGCCGAGGTAGCCAAGGCGCTTGATGGGTACAGAAGCAAAATGGTGCAAGGCGAGGTCGGTTCGGCCCGGACAGGTGTGAATATCCTGATTCTTGACTCTGCCACAACCGGACGTATGGCGGTGCTGTATTACCGGAATATGGACAAAGAGCTATACCTGGATCGGCTTAAGCATTGGCATACCACCTGTGCCTGGCTCCATCGGTATCGGAAGAATGAGCAGGGAGAATTCACGGCCTTCTATGGCGCTCCGGCGACACGCGACATTGCCTTTGCAGCCTATGGTCCACGTGCAAGTGACAAAGTGGTAAAGGGCCTCATGGAGCGGATGCTGCCCTGTATCGTTGATGGCTCCAAAGTACCGCTTGATATTATCAGGAGCCTGGTGAACCGGGCCTCTAACCCGGTAGCTTTGGAGCGCTGGGAATGGGAAAAGACGCTGAGTATTGCCTGTGCACTGTTTGACAAGCACTTATATGATCGACGGGAGGGAATCGGCATGCCACTGGATGAACAAAACGATGATCGCAGTTATTTATTTGGAAGAATGCTCGCTGTAGCCGACGTGCTGGAGAGACGGGCGCTAGGAAGGGAAGAGAATCGGGCGACTAATGCTATTCGCTATATGAATACATTCTCTCAGCATCCGGAGCGAACCTGGAAGGTAATTCAGGCTGCCCTACAGCCTTATCAGGCCCGATTAGGGCGTAAAGCAACGAATCTGACCAAAATTATAGATGAGATTGCTTACAAATTTGACCCCAAGGATTTTAATAATCAGTCCTTGTCCGGCAAGTATTTGCTAGGGTTTTATAGTCAAAGACATGAGTTGTATCAAGGCAAACAACAGGATGCTGCTGTTGACACAGATGAATATGAAGCTGATGAGCATGAATCCAACCAATAAGGAGTGAACGAAAATGAGTAGCTTGGATCATAAAATTGATTTTGCCGTAGTTCTTTCAGTAACAGGTGCTAACCCTAACGGTGACCCACTCAATGGCAATCGCCCACGCCAGAATTATGATGGCTATGGTGAGATTTCGGATGTAGCAATCAAACGGAAGATTCGCAATCGTCTACAGGACTTGGGAGAAGCCATTTTTGTGCAATCCAATGACCGCAAGAATGACGAGTATAGCAGCTTGAGAGAGCGGGCAGAAGGAAATGCGCGGCTTAGCGAAGTAGCCAAGAATAAGAAGGCAACTAGTGATGATTTTGCTGAAATTGCTTGTCAGGAATGGATCGATGTTCGCAGCTTTGGGCAAGTATTTGCCTTTAAGGGAGCATCAAGTGGTGGCGGTGTGTCCGTCGGGGTAAGAGGTCCTGTCTCGATTCACGCAGCTCGGAGCGTAGCCCCTATTGATATTACGAGTACGCAGATCACCAAGAGTGTCAATTCCGAGCCAGGAGAAAAGCGTAGCTCCGACACTATGGGGATGAAGCACCGGGTAGATTTTGGCGTGTACGTCTTCTACGGAAGTATCAACACACAATTAGCAGAGAAGACCGGATTTACGAACGAGGACGCGGACAAACTGAAGCAGGCGCTCTTGACCTTGTTTGAAAATGATTTGTCCTCTGCTCGTCCCGAAGGCAGCATGGAGGTGCGGAAGCTGTATTGGTGGGAACATAGCTCGAAGCTGGGGCAATATTCATCGGCTCAAGTACATCGCTCGCTGGCGGTCAGCTCCAAAGTGGACGAGCCACAGTCTTTTGACGATTATGTCATTGAACTGTCTGCACTCGACGGGCTGAAGGCCGAAGTGCTGGATGGACGGTAATCGGGACGAAGATGAGCTGATGCTTTCAGGCATCCAGCATTTTCAGTTCTGTAAGCGGCAGTGGGCGCTGATTCATATTGAACAGCAATGGGAAGAGAATGTTGGCACGATCGAAGGACAGTATTTGCACCGGAAGGCGGATCAGCCCTTCGTGCGGGAGAAGCGTGGGGACAAGCTGATTGTTCGGGCATTACCTGTTAAATCTGCTGAACTGGGTATCACGGGAATCTGTGATGTTGTTGAATTTACTCGGGATGATAACGGCGTACAGATTCAGGGAGCGGAGGGTAAATACACGGCTTGCCCAGTTGAATATAAACGAGGCAAGCCCAAGAAGGATGAAGCCGATATTCTCCAGTTGGCCGCACAAGCGATGTGTCTGGAGGAGATGCTGTTATGTCCGGTTCCCGTTGGCTACCTATTCTATAATGAAATCAAGCGCAGAATTGAAGTGCCACTGACGGCGGAGTTAAAGGGCCGGGTTCGCTCTATTTTCGGGGAGATGCGTGAGTATTACCACCGAAGACATACGCCGAAGGTGAAGACGGGGGCTTTTTGCGCTAAATGCTCTTTACAATCCGTATGTGTGCCTGAAGTGCTGAATAAACGTTCCGTCAAAAGCTATATCGAAGGGAAAATCAAGGAATGAAAAAGCTGCTGAATACGCTCTTCGTGAATCAGCCGGACGTTTATCTATCTCTGGATGGAGATAACATTGTGCTGCTGAAGGATCAGGAGACGTTGGGCCGTCTTCCGCTTCATAATTTGGAGTCTATCGTTGCCTTTGGCTATACAGGTGCCAGCCCCGCACTAATGGGTTATTGCGCTGAACGGAATATATCCATCACATTTATGACGATGAATGGACGGTTCCTCGCCCGCGTCATTGGAGCAAGCCGAGGTAATGTCGTGTTGCGTAAGAAGCAATACGCCATATCCGAGAACGAATTGCAATCGGCCAGGGTGGCTCGCAACTTTATTCTTGGCAAGATATATAATCACAAATGGATGCTCGAACGAATGACGCGGGATTATCCGCTGCGTGTTGATGTAGACCAGTTCAAAGAGGCTTCAGCCCAGTTATCTGCTACAATGGACGCCATTTGGGAATGCGATGATCTGGAACGCTTACGCGGGCTGGAGGGACAGGCGGCACTTAGCTATAATAAGCTGTGGGATCATATGATTTTGCAGCAAAAAGAGGATTTTCAATTTCATACTCGCTCTCGCCGTCCTCCGCTCGATAAGGTGAATGCCATGTTATCTTTGGCCTATACCCTGCTGTCTCATGATATGACCTCTGCCCTCGAAGGGGTTGGGCTGGACGCTTACGTGGGCTTTCTGCATCGTGACCGTCCCGGGCGTGCCTCGCTGGCACTCGATGTGATGGAGGAGCTACGGGGCATTTATGCGGATCGGTTTGTCTTGTCACTTATCAATAAAAGGCTGGTTAGTGCCGGGGACTTCGTCCATAAAGAGAACGGGGCGGTGCTGCTTACCGAGGAAGGCCGCAAAACGTTCCTGTCCGCCTGGCAGACCCGCAAGCAAGAGAAGATCAAGCATCCCTATCTTGGTGAGAACATTTCCTGGGGGCTGCTCCCGCATGTACAGGCTCTATTGCTCGCCAGGTATTTGCGCGGCGATCTGGACGAATACCCGCCATTTCTTTGGAAGTAGGTGTTGAATCATACTGGTACTTATCACTTATGATGTGAGCACTACGGATTCGGCCGGACAGCGTAGATTGCGCCAGGTAGCCAAGACTTGCCTGAATTGTGGACAACGGGTGCAGAACTCTGTATTCGAGTGCATCGTTGATGCTGCCGAATGGACATCCTTGAGACTACGTCTGCTAGAACTCATTGACCCGGAGCAGGATAGTATCCGTTTCTATCAATTGGGCAACCAGTACAAGAACAAGATAGAGCATGTGGGTACCAAATCATCCCTTGATTTGGAGGGGCCACTTATTCTGTAACGACCAAAATTGAAAAAATAGGCTGGTGCGAATGTGAAGCGAACATGATTTTCCCGGGGGATTCGCACCAAAATAAGTTACTTTCATTTGGTTATATGTAAAAATATTCAATTACTTGAGCGGTTTTTGATGATATAAGGGCCATAAATGGCTAATATAGCAGCATAATACCCTTATTATGTTAAAAATCGGAGTCGCACCCCACGCGGGTGCGTGGATTGAAATTGTAGTGTCGATAGGAATTTCTGTCGGAAGTTCAGTCGCACCCCACGCGGGTGCGTGGATTGAAATAAAAGTGGTGATGTTTTGTCCCGTAGCGCTCCAGTCGCACCCCACGCGGGTGCGTGGATTGAAATCGTAAGAAAGAGAATATATCGGGCCGGACTTCCGGCGTCGCACCCCACGCGGGTGCGTGGATTGAAATTTTGCGACGAAAGTAAGACGCGCGTAAGCCCACGGTCGCACCCCACGCGGGTGCGTGGATTGAAATATCTAGTAATTCTTCATTGCTCAGGAAAAATCTCACAAGTCGCACCCCACGCGGGTGCGTGGATTGAAATCGTTGCGGGCATCTTACCAACGCTATCAAAGTACGGTCGCACCCCACGCGGGTGCGTGGATTGAAATAACTGCGAGATCAGTATAGATACTCAGGGGAACGTTGTCGCACCCCACGCGGGTGCGTGGATTGAAATCAATCTCTCTGGCGTCATTTTTGCTTCGCTCCCTGTCGCACCCCACGCGGGTGCGTGGATTGAAATTCGAACAGAAGCTGCTTACGGTTGTTGTACTTGGGTCGCACCCCACGCGGGTGCGTGGATTGAAATTTTTTGATATCAAATACAGTAGCCTTTCGGCTGCTCGTCGCACCCCACGCGGGTGCGTGGATTGAAATAACCACGCTTACCCGCTGCAACGCCTCCGCCACTCGTCGCACCCCACGCGGGTGCGTGGATTGAAATAAACTGATAGCGACGCTCCAGGATCTTAAATCTTGGTCGCACCCCACGCGGGTGCGTGGATTGAAATAAGCTTCTGGAGATAGCATGATTAATGCCCGAATGTCGCACCCCACGCGGGTGCGTGGATTGAAATTTGGCATCCCACGCAGGGTGATGCGTCGTGTACAGTCGCACCCCACGCGGGTGCGTGGATTGAAATATCTACATCGAAGACGAATACAACGAGGTTGCCCAGTCGCACCCCACGCGGGTGCGTGGATTGAAATTGCCATATATGCAACTCGCGAGTATGTCAATCAGCAGTCGCACCCCACGCGGGTGCGTGGATTGAAATAAGTTTTTTTAAATTTAGCCTGGTCGCGTTGGTAGTCGCACCCCACGCGGGTGCGTGGATTGAAATCCTGCTCGATATTGCTACGCGCCCGCGATACAGCCGTGTCGCACCCCACGCGGGTGCGTGGATTGAAATACAGAAGATCATCACGTTACTGCGCCGAAACCTGTCGTCGCACCCCACGCGGGTGCGTGGATTGAAATTTGGTGTGCCCGCTGTTCTCTTCTTGCTTCTATCGTCGCACCCCACGCGGGTGCGTGGATTGAAATCACCCGAACTGCCGTCACGTAATATCGCCGATACGGTCGCACCCCACGCGGGTGCGTGGATTGAAATCCTGCAAGCGATCTACACAAAGGGCGGCTTCAAGTCGCACCCCACGCGGGTGCGTGGATTGAAATGCAATATGGGTCTTATGCAGCACTAGGGCCACGGAATGTCGCACCCCACGCGGGTGCGTGGATTGAAATAATCGAGGGCATCCCCGACTCACTTGGCAGAACCCGTCGCACCCCACGCGGGTGCGTGGATTGAAATCACGCTTTAAGGTCCGGCGCTTGTGGTCTGGCTTGTCGCACCCCACGCGGGTGCGTGGATTGAAATATCACCGTCCCAATTCCATAATCCTTGCTGCCCCTTGTCGCACCCCACGCGGGTGCGTGGATTGAAATCCAAAAATTCGAGGATTTAATGGGAAGTCTAAAATGTCGCACCCCACGCGGGTGCGTGGATTGAAATATCACTCAAGATAGCATCCATGGATACGGCCCAAGGTCGCACCCCACGCGGGTGCGTGGATTGAAATATTTGCATATCCCTCCCCGCGTAAGGCCGCCGCCAGTCGCACCCCACGCGAGTGCGTGAATTGAAATCGCTCAGGGAGAGCTTGAGCGATTAAAAGCGAGATAAGTCGCACCCCACGCGAGTGCTTAATTGAAATGCAGTATAGCAGATTTTTTTTCGTGAGGGAGAAGGGAGAATGGGGAAGCCATGCAGACGATTATTGTTAGATTGAATCCTGTGCTGATGAGGAATCCCGATTTGGATATACGGTATGTTTTGCCGGATACCGTGGAGGCTTATACGGATAATAGTATTATGTACCAAGGCTATGATTATTTGAATGATTCTAACCATAGCATAGGAATCTGGCTGAGCTGCATGAATGCTGAGCGTGATTATTTAAGGGTGCTAGAATGCTTTAGGGAGCATCCTATTTTAAACAATGATCTGCTGCATTGTGCTGAGATCTATATCAGTACGGATGAAGTAGCCAAGCTAGAGGATTGTATCAAGGTCTACCCGCTGAACTCATTGGAATAGTGTTATTGTTGATTGAAACGTAGTCTCTGAAAATATCTATTTCAATTTCAGCGCCTGTGCCACAACCCACTCCAGCCACTTCCAAGGCAGATGTTCCTTCCCCCAAAGCATAGCTTTTGCACCCTGGCCGACCGGGTAACGTAGGCGGGGGGAACGTTTGGCGGCAATGCGGGCTATTAAGTTAGCCACTTGTCCGGGATCGGGGGCCTGCTGCCCGGCAAGCCTGGAGTAACGCAGCACAGACTCCAGTCGCTCGCGGTAAGGCGAGCTCTCGTGGCTGACGATTCGAGCCAGGCCCTTATGCCAGATCGCTGTGCGAAAAGCCCCCGGTTCCACCAGCACGACCCGTACGCCGTAAGGAGACATCTCATGGCGCAGGCTTTCACTGTAGCCTTCGACGGCGAATTTGGACGCGGCGTAAGGACCGTATCCCGGAAAGCCAACTCTGCCGCTAACGCTGCCCACATTAATAATGCAGCCTGATCGGCGCTCCCGCATTTGTGGGAGAACAGCCTTGGTCATGGCGACAACACCAAAGAAGTTAGTCTCCATCTGCTGTCGCCAATCCTCCAGCGATAATTCCTCGATGTATCCACCCACGGCCAAGCCTGCGTTATTCACCAGCAGATCAATCCGGCCGAACCGGGCCATGACCTCTTCCACGGCTTGGCTAATGGACTCACGGTCGGTGACATCCAGCCGCATTGGTATCACCGCATCAGCGACTTGTTCCTTCTGCGCCAGCTCCAGCAGTTCTCCGGCTTTGCCGGGATCGCGCATTGTGGCGACAACCTGATAGCCCTGCCGGGCCAGCGCTATGGCCGTCAACAGGCCAAAGCCGCTGGAGGCTCCGGTGATGAGTGCAACGAGAGGTTGTCCATTAGAGATCAGACCTGCAGCCATCATCAAAATCTCTCCTTCTTGAAAATCTGAAAGTCAGGGACGAAGTTGTGGGGCATCAGCCGCCTGGTTCATAGCTTCAGCCGCTGAATTATCGGTACACCTATGCTGTACAAAAGCTTCTCCAGCAATGTCCAACATACACGGACACCCAGCGGTAGGTGCCTGTCATACACGGCCATCACTTCCAGTTCAGCCACCGCTCCGCGGTTGCGCTTGAACTGTCCTACTCCGGAGCTCTCGTGAAGCAGCAAGCTGCGTTCTTCGGCAATTCCGATCAATACCGCAGACAGCATACGGTACAGGCCCAGCTTTTGGGGCTGGGAGGTATCATAGCCGAAGAGGGGAGCAGTCATTATTCCATCTCGGCTGAAGAAGCCAAGAATCGCATCCAGCCGGCCGTTTTTGCGTAGTCCGTGCAGTTCCAACGTTCCTGTAGCGATGGCTGTGCGGATGAACCTTTCATTTAATTGTGGATTGCAGGGTGAATACTTGTCAATGTATAACATATCGTACAGTTCCTTAATGCGCGCTGTATCCTCATAGCCTATCTCCCTGGGATCGCACACAATGTATCCTTGCTTCGCGATCAATGCCCGGTCGCGCTTCACCAGCCAGCGGGCTTTGGCAGGGACAGGGGGAAGGGAAATAGGATATCCGGCGCTTGTGGCCCCGTTCTCAAGAGAAATTGGCTGGTTCGTCCTTCCGTTAGCCCGCTCATCAGCATCCCCTGACATAGCCGTTTGGTGTCCTGAGCCATGCAGCAAATAAATTTGTCGACTGGGGATCAGCTTGCAGCCTTGTTCGCGCAGCACCGTCAGGTAGGGCCCGGTCGTCGCTTCGTTCAGCGAGCGGCAGATCACCACATGCTTAGGGTAACGCTGCTGCAATACCTCAACAAGCTGCTTCAGTCGTTCCGGCGGCACAGGCGGGAGGAGGTTTGTAGATACCAGCCAATTGTTTACCTGAACCACCCGGTTAAAATGGACACGCCGCAGCATCCAGCCCATCCCGCTGAGTAGGCCGCCAAGCATAATCTCGACGGGGCGGTTCCCGAGCAAAACCAATTCTTCGCGCGCATACGTCACAAAGTGGGTGTAAGGGGAGCAGACATAGGAATTGCCGTACTCCTCGTCATTGACGGTCACCGGCAGCGGTACCCCATCCAGAGTGACCATCAGCAGACGGGTGCGCACATTATCTATATACTGTTCCACCGAGGGGGTAAGCAGGAGTGGCAGCAGATAGTTTTTGGCATACTGCCCGTATGCCGTATCCGGCCATTCCAGGTCAGAGATATTAGTCTTGTCGTAAAAACTAATCCCTGTCTCGCCACTCACATCTGCCATCTCCTCTCTACCCGTCGCAGCTTCGTTAGTCCAGGGACAACATTATATGGGGAAAAAGCCAGCTTCGGCAGCTTGCAGCCCAGCCGATCACATAGGCCACCAAGCTCCCCCCGGATAGCTGCCTCCAATGTCGCATCCAGCTCTCGCCCGGCGCGCAGCATCAGCCCGATGGTGAACTGCTCCGCCCCGGTTTGGACCACGTGGTAATGCTCGATGTTGGGTGAAGCCCCAATGACCGCACGGCTAACGAAGTCCGGGAACACGGGCACAGGTTGGCCGCTCACGATATGTGGCAGATAGAGGATATCATCGCAACGGCCCTCAATCCGTTCAATAGCTGTGTAGATCAGACCGCAGGGACAAGGCTCCGCCGCTTCGGTCAAAATATCGTTCAGTCGGTAGCGGACAATCGGCTGTGAGGTTCTGGAGAAGTCCGTAATAATCGGCACGAAGCGACGGGATTCGGCATCCAGGTACTCCTTCTCCACCAGAACCAGATCCTCATTCAAATGCAGTGTGCCATGCTCGCAGGTGTAGCCCAAAAAGCCTTCTGTACACTGGTAAGCCTGATGCACAGACAGACCAAGGGCCAACTCAATATATCTGCGGTCGAGTGGATCCAGCACCTCTGCTACCGAGATCAACTTGTGTGGTCGCGTAGTAAGTCTGCCGGAGACAACGGCCTCAGCCAGCAGGCGCAGTATGGAGGGAGGAGCGATCCAGATGCCAGGACGATAATCCTCCAGCCGTTGGATCAGACGCTTTATAGGCTCCAGCATGTCAAAATATTGAAACTGCAAGCGTCCGCGCTGGACGGACTCGTATAGATTACTGTTGGCACGTAGGAAAAAAGCGATCTTCTCTTGTTGCAGCAGCCCGCCCGGCAGCATTTTGGCTAGTACGGTCCCACTCCAAGCAGCCTGTTCCCGAGCACTCAACACAAACAGTCCCCGGTTGCCCGACGTCCCGGAGGACAGCCCGATGGTCACGCCGCTCAACAATGGCTTGAAATCCCGGGTCTGCTCCGCGCGGGCGGCCAGTTCCAATGCTTCCTCGCGGCGGATGCCAACTGTATTCAGCTCATCGAAGTGCTCCATCATGCCGGATTTCTCAATGATGGGGAAGCTGCGCCAATCGTCGGCAGGCAGATCATTCCACCATTTTCGATAAAAAGGCGAAGACTGACGCACCCACTTCACATGGCGAATGACCTGCTTCTCCTGCCAGCGCGTCAGGCGATCCCGCAGGAATGTTGCTTGATCGGCAGTGGGCTGGGGATTTAGATTCGCAGGGCTAGAAGAAGATTGGTGACCATGTACGGCCCGCCCGGAAGATAACTTAGCATTTATTTGGGTGAACCGCTTCTCCAGATATTTTGTTCTGAGGTAATGATAAATGACTTGATGCAGCTTCATTCCAGCACTCCCTTTCCCCAGTTGTCCAAAACGCTTCGGCAATGACTGGGAACAATGCGCAAAGCTGGATGCCATGCCCTTAGCGCTTGCAGACGCTCGAAGCTATGCTTATAGTCCAGCCTGTCGGACATGATTAGCCCGGCGGCTGGATGGGGTGGGCGCTGCTCCAGAAATGCCCGACTCGACCAGACCGTGTCCGCGCATAGCAAATAATCGTGGGCGGTGGTGGAGATGAACACACCGATCATCCCGGCGGCATGGCCGGATAGCTCTACGGCCAGCACGCTTCCGTCGCCCAGCAAGTCATAGACCGCTTCGGGCGCAAACGGGGCTCCCGGGCTAAACGAAGCAGCCCAGGGAGCTGCGGGCTTGATGGCGCCGTCCAGCCCACGGCTCCCAGATGCTTCGCTCACCGGAAGCGAACGCTCTGCGAAGTCCTCTGGCAGGAGCCCCGGCAGAAAGCCTGCCTTCACCCGGGCCAACCTGCCAAGCCCGCGAACAGCGGCATAGGCCTTGTCCAGGTAAATGAAGCGGGCGTTCGGGTAGTCCTTTGCGCCCCCGATATGGTCGGCATGGAAGTGGGAGAGGATGATGTAACGCACGTCCTCCGGGGCGATGCCTGCTTGTCCAAGCTGAGCCGCTGCGCTATCCTCCTCCCGGAAATGCACCGGGGTAATGTAGCGGTACAACGCGCTTGGCAGCGTGGCCGTCTCCCGAAAAAAGCGGCTACTGTAGCCCGTATCGAACAGGATTGGCCCGTGCATCGGATGCAGCAGGCAAGCAAAGCCTGCCGGGAACGGTACAGGCCGCAAGCTTCCGCCCTTCAGCGTCAGCCATTCCGGATGCACGCAATAGCCGGCTGAGCGAATCATCAGCTTAATGGGAAGGGAGGTCAGCATGACTTCACCCACCAATCGGCAAAGCGGCGCAAGCCTTCTTCGACAGAAACCTGTGGCGTATAGCCAAGATACTGGCGAGCCAGCGAGATGTCGAGTGTATGCGTCACGCCTATGGAACCAACGGTATAGCGCGTCAATGGAGGCTCACCCTTCAGGGGGAGCGCGGAGTAGACTAACTCCAGCAACGCAGCTAGACTATAGGCTACTTTGTAGGGAAGCTTCCGTGTCTGCAGAGGGATGGCCAGCATGGCAAATAGCTTCTCCATCAGCTCGCGGAAGGTGTACGCTTCCCCGTTCGAGATATGATAAGCTCGTCCGAGCGCTTCCGGCCCGGCCTGACAGCCGAGGACCATGGCGTCCACGACATTATCAACATAGGTCAGGTCAATGCTGGCCTGACCCTCGCCAATCATCGGAACGCCTCCTTGGGCGTTGGCTTCCAGCAGCCGGGGGAAGAGCGACCGATCCTGCGGGCCAAAAATAGCCCGCGGGCGCAGGATCAATGCCGGCACTCCGTCTTGGCAGGCGGACAGCACCTCTTGCTCCGCCAGCAGCTTGGTAGCGGCGTAGGCGTTAGCGGGCCGCTGGGGCAGCGGAGCATCCTCGCGGACGGATCGGCGCGGATGATAATCGAACAGCACGCTTGGCGTGGAGATGTGGACGAGCCGCGAAACTTCGTGCTTGCGACAGCCTGCCAGCACGTGACGCGTAGCTTCTACATTACATTCGTAAAAGCTGCGGTAAGGTCCCCATGGCGCGGATAGAGCGCCGCAATGCAGGACAACCTCCTGTCCAGCACAGGCTTGTTCCACCGCAGCCGCGTCCCGTAAGTCCGCTTCTATAAAGCGGATGCCGTCCCGCTTCAGTTTTTCCCCGGCATCGAGGGAACGGCCCATGGCGTATACCTCCCAGCCCATTCGCGCTAGTCTGCGGGCCGCATGTCCTCCCAGAAATCCGGTTGCTCCAGTGATCAGTACCTTTGTCATTTTGAATCACCATTCCATTCAATATCTTCGGTCAAGGCTTGGGTGACGGTAATTCCCAGCCGCCTGCTCCGCTGCCATATGGCATACATCATACGAAGCTGCTCCGTAAAGGGTCCAGGGTCTTCAGGGCGGCGGATGACATCGCGTGCTCCGCGCAGTGCCCCCATCCATCGACGCCATGTCCGCACTCCACGGACATGCTTGAAGCCGCTGCCCAGCATGGCCAGCTGGATCATCGCCGCTGATCCAGCCCTCGGCATCACGACGCGGCCCGAGAGGGCCACTATATCCGACTGGGTCAAGGCTTCTGCCAGTCCATCCGCTACCTCAAACAGATGCACCCCGCTGGTAGCGCGGGGGTTACATTCAATCGGGTACAGCGTGCCATTCTCGGCCAGGATGAAGTCGAAGCTGATTTGGCCTGTATACCCGATCTTGGCCGTGAAGCGCTTCACCCAATCCAATACAGCGGGCTGCTCCGCTTGCTGGAAATGAACGCAGGCCCCGGACTGCCCTGTGCGGTAATGACAAGCATAGGCGGCATGGGCAATCAGCTTGCCTTCATGTACGATGCTGTAGCTACACCAGGCTTGGCCCGCTATGAACTCCTGAGCGACCCATGGTCTGGAAGGAGACAGCTCACGTATAGCCTCGGCCCGGTAGCGGGCTGCCTTTTTGCTTAATCTCCGAACCTGCCCTAACCTCGTATCTTGTTGCTTACCCGTCCAGAGACTTCTTTCGTCATATTGGTTCTGCCCTTTTCTCTCCGGCAAAATCACCCGCGAGGCAAACCGCGAGTAGACAGGCTTGAATACTAGCGGCAGCGACATGAGAGAAGCCGACTGGCTCAGGTCCATCAGGTCCATGACTGGGTCAACAGGCAAGGAAGAAGCGGGAGTATTGACGCTTCCCACTCTATTTCTAGCCTTAGCCCCAATCCCCTGTTCCTCCACGTCTCTCCATGCGGCTTCATCTTCAAGTAGTGCCGTAGCGGGAACTTGAAACCCAAGCTCGGCGGCCCAGTGTATAAATTCAGCTTTGTGATGGAGGCGGTGCAATACCGCAAGCTCTGGGCACAACACCCGGCAAAAGGGCCGTAGTTGCTTCAGCCCTTGGGCGACATAGAAAATTTCCTCACAGGTTGGTATCAGCAAATCGATGCGCCACTGAATGACCAGCCGCTCCAGTTCGGCCAGAAAGGCTTGCGTATGTGGCCTTGGGGCAGGCAGGACGGCTGAACCCTCCACCACGTTAGAGCTGCGGCATAGATAATAGTCCAGACTTTCCGCCACGTACACGGTATGCCCGGCACGATGCAAGAGCCGGGCCAGTTCAAGAGCAACCGGTGCCCTCCCTCCAGTGATCAGAATTCGCTGCCCGCTCTGTAGTTGTGCTGAATCTTCAGGGTTCCACTTACCGTCCTGATTAATAATCAAGAACCATGCCTCCCAGTGTGAGACCGGCAGCCGTGCCGATCAGGAGCAGGGGATCACCACGATGCAGCCGCTGCTGCTGAATTGCCTCATGCAGTCCCATCGGAATGGAAGCGGCAATGGTGTTGCCGTGGCCTGGCGTAATATTCATAAATTGAGCGGGAGCAATGCCCAGCTTCTTTTGCAGCAGTCGCATGGCCATGGCACTTCCCTGATGGGGAATAACGACCTTAAATTCCTTCATATTTATATGTGAGCCGCCAAGCAGCTCATCAACGAACCCGGGTAGCAGCTTGGAGGCCAGACGGAAGATGCCTTGGCCATCCATGTGGAATTTGAAAGGGTCCTCCACCGGAATCGGTTGATTTGGGTGGTATTTGGTTCCCCCTCCGGGAATTTCGGAATAGTGCGCCCCTTTGCTGTAGGTTCGGAGTGAGGCCTGGCGGATACGCGCAGCTTCTTGCTCTCCGGCGGGTCCGATAACAACCGCCGCAGCGCCGTCCCCAAATAAGGCAGCACTTTCTTTGTCCTTCCAGTTCAAGCCGACAGAGGCAATTTCTGTGGCCACGAGCAGCACATTGCGGTATCTTCCGGCATGAACCATGTAGGACATCACGTCCAGTCCAGCAAGGAAGCTCAGGCAGGTCGCATCGATATCGAACGCCGGCACGCCGGACATATCCTGGCCCATTGCCCGCTGTATCCATACCGCCGTAGACGGCAGCGGCTGCTCCTTGGTTCCGCTGGTGCAGACCAGGCAATCAATATCCTCGAAGCGCAGCCCGGCACTTTTTAGCGCGGTCTCCGCTGCTCTGGCGCCCATAAATGAGGCCGTTTCTTCGTCGGTGGCATAATGCCTGAATCCAACGTCAGTCATCTTATGCACCCAACCTGGCTGTACACCTAACCTTTGGTCCAATTCCTCATCTGTTACAATGCGGCTGGGCAAGTATTTCCCCGTGCCTAATATTTTTATTTTACGATCTTGCATGTTGATCCTCTCCCGTGCTCTGGCTGTGTCCGGAAGCATATCCCGGGCAATTGATGCTTTAATCCTAGCCTATAGAATTCGCTGCTCAAATACAACGATCAAAGGTCCTGGGTAGCAGGTCAGCACGGAGTATATTTGGTGAACACGATTTGCAATTATGACCAGGATATCATTCCATTCCTTAAATCGCCGCCGGGTACGGCCTATATCCGCAATGAAGACGATGTGCTGGTGCTGGATACCGAGTGGGATGGACTCGAGGATTAACCAGAGCCGAGAAGTCCTTTTCCGTATGAATGGGATAGCGAAGTAAAGTGTCAAAGTCATATTGACTTTATATAATGAAGTGGATACTATGATCTGGTTGCGGGGTACTCGTAACTTCCGTGAGGAGTGGCTTGGCTCAGGGCCGTAATGGCTTGCAAAGAGTTCAGGTGCTTGCCAATCCTGGCGGGGAGACTTGCTTAGAGAGGATCATGATCATGGTGAAAAAGAGATTAGCGGATATCGCAACGATTATATTGGGGGCCTTCCTGTTCGCGCTGGCTGTCAATCTATTCATCATCCCGAATGAATTCGGAGAGGGTGGCGTGACCGGGGTCACGATTATTCTGTATTACTTATTCCAGTGGTCACCATCCATTGTCAACATCGTGCTTAATGGACTGCTGCTTATCGTTGGATATAAATTTCTGGATCGGCAAACCACGCTGTATACCATTATTGCCGTTGCCTTCAACTCATTATTTCTGCATGTAACAGAAGGATGGACAATCAACTCGCAGGAGCCCACGATTAACGCCGTATTTGCTGGCGTAATAATCGGGGTCGGCATCGGCTTGATCGTACGTGTCGGGGGAACAACGGCGGGAACCGTCATCCTCGCGAGAATTACGAATAAATACCTTGACTGGAATATTAGCTATGGGCTGTTGTTCTTCGATCTGATTGTTGCTTTCTCGTCTTACTTCATTATTGGGGCAGAGAAGCTGATGCTGACGATTGTTTGCTTGTACGTCGGCACCAAGGTCATGGATTTTATGATTGAGGGGCTGAATCCCAAGAAGGCAGTCATGATTATTTCCGAGAAGCAGGACCGTATCGCTGAGATGGTCATTACACAGATGGATCGCGGTGTAACGGTTCTGTCAGGTCATGGTTATTACACGAAGAAGCAGAAGGAAGTCCTCTATATTGTGATTAGCAAGCAAGAGGTGTCTACATTGAAAAGGATTGTTAGGTCAATTGACACCGCAGCGTTCCTTACCATCCATGATGTGCGCGACGTCTTTGGCGAAGGATTTTTGGACATTTCTAAATAGATTGAAGAATAACCGGCTCAATCTAAAAATAAGCTAAAAATTAGCGGTTAACCATTAGCAAGCAAGACCTGCGAGGCGCATTGAATTGCAAGTATGCCAAAACTAGCTAAAAACCGCCGGTGGCCAGGCTCTTATCGAGTTCCCAAGCTCTTACCACTAGTTACCGGGTTTTATTCGGGGACTTTCCTCTCCTATTATCAGGAAAAACTCCCACTAAATCGCCCATATCCGCCAAAACCGGAGGTTTATAGGGATTTCCTCATGTTAATTTTTGTGAAATGGTCAATTTTTGGGAGAAAGCATAAAATTAACATCAGGATTTCCAGCTATATATAATAATTGATGAAATACAGGCGAATTAGCAGGAAGATTTCAGACTGTTGAGAAAGGGCGTAACGTACCATTTATACGGAGAAGAACCCTTATAAGCTAAAGGGCTTTTCTATCCGAGATGTACGGAAAACCAACTTTCTCAACAATCTGAAGATTTCATGCTAAAGGGCGATAGAGGTTTGGAGTTGCTCACGTCCCTCTGCTTCCACAGCCGTTTCTCCGTAAACGTGTAGCTCCGCTACTCATTCCCTAGCTTCATCAGAGCTTAAGCGTTTAAAAACGCACATCGAAAGCATAAGCTTTGGCCCTGCAACCCCAACCTTTTGAACCCAAACTTTAAGTAAAAATATGAAAATTGTATGTACGAAAGCAGGCTTTTCTGTAAATACTTAGATGAAGAGTTGATGAAATATGTTGATAACGATAATCATTGGTATAATATAATGATTATAAACAAAAAACCAAATGTTCCGAAAGGAGAGTTTATTTTATGTCTTTGATTGGAAAAGAAGTATTGCCGTTTAACGCATCTGCCTATCACAATGGGAAGTTCATCGAGGTATCCGAGGAGAACTTTAAGGGGAAATGGAGCGTCGTGTGCTTCTACCCTGCCGACTTCACCTTTGTATGCCCTACTGAACTGGAGGATCTCCAGGATCAATACGCAACGCTGCAAGAACTTGGTGTTGAAGTATATTCGGTATCCACTGATTCTCACTATGTTCATAAAGCATGGCATGATAGCTCTGAAGCTATTGGCAAAGTAACTTACATTATGATTGGTGACCCATCCCACGTCATCTCCCGCAACTTCGACGTACTGATTGAAGAAGACGGCATGGCTGACCGCGGTACATTCATCATTGACCCGAACGGTGTGATTCAAGCGATCGAAATTACGGCTGGCGGCATCGGCCGCGATGCCAGTACATTGGTCGACAAGATCAAGGCTGCTCAATATGTTCATAATCATCCAGGGGAAGTATGCCCGGCAAAATGGAAAGAGGGCGGCGAAACGCTGAAGCCAAGCCTTGACCTAGTTGGCAAAATTTAAGGAGAGTTTACTATGAAACTGGACGCGGATATCAAACAACAACTGGAGCAATACCTTCAGCTTCTGGAAGGCGACATTCTGTTGAAGGTCAGTGCAGGAAGCGATTCGGTATCCCAGGATATGTTAGACCTGGTTCATGAACTGGCCGATATGTCGGGGAAGATCACGGTTGAGACCGCCTCCTTGCCCAGAACTCCAAGCTTTAGCGTAAACCGTAAAGGCGAGGATACGGGGATTACCTTTGCCGGCGTTCCATTGGGACACGAATTTACTTCGTTGGTTCTGGCCTTGCTTCAGGTTAGTGGAAGACCACCCAAAGTGGAGCAGGATGTCATCGATCAGATCAAGGGCATTCAAGGCGAATACCGCTTTGAGACCTATGTAAGTCTAACGTGTCATAACTGCCCGGATGTCGTTCAGGCTCTGAACCTGATGAGTGTGCTGAACCCTGGCATTTCCCATACGATGATTGATGGTGCAGCTTTCAAGGAAGAAGTCGAGAGCAAAGAAATTCTGGCCGTGCCTACGGTTTATCTGAATGGGGAACTGTTCGGCAATGGACGGATGACCATCGAGGATATCCTGGGCAAGCTGGGAACCTCCGATGCTTCCGCATTTGAGAATAAAGAGCCGTATGATGTGCTGGTGGTCGGCGGCGGTCCGGCTGGAGCGAGTGCGGCGATCTACGCAGCGCGCAAAGGCATCCGTACAGGGATCGTTGCTGAACGCTTTGGCGGTCAAGTGAATGATACGCTGGGCATTGAAAACTTCATTAGCGTGAAATATACAGAAGGACCCAAGCTGGCGGCGAGCCTGGAAGAGCATGCCAAGGAATACAACATCGACATCATGAAGGGCCAACTTGCCAAACGTCTGGAGAAGAAGGAACTCGTTGAGCTTGAGCTGGAGAATGGCGCGGTGCTAAAGAGCAAGACAGTCATTATCTCAACGGGAGCCCGGTGGCGCAACATTGGCGTTCCTGGCGAAGCGGAGTTCAAGAACAAGGGTGTGGCCTATTGCCCGCATTGTGATGGACCTTTATTCGCTGGCAAGCATGTAGCGGTCGTGGGCGGAGGGAACTCCGGTATCGAGGCTGCTATCGATTTGGCAGGTGTGGCTTCGCATGTGACCGTCCTGGAATTTATGCCAGAGCTGAAGGCAGATTCTGTCCTGCAGGACCGTCTGAATAGCCTGTCCAATACCACGGTTATCAAGAATGCTCAGGTTAAGGAAATCACCGGCACCAGCAAGGTGGATGGATTGACCTATCTGGAGCGCGAGAGTGGCCAGGAGAAGCATATCGAGCTTGAAGGGGTATTTGTACAGATTGGTCTTGTGCCCAATACGGATTGGCTGGATGGTGTGCTTGAACGTACGAAGATGGGTGAAATCATCGTAGACAACCACGGGGCAACCACGATCCCTGGCGTATTTGCTGCAGGCGACTGCACCAACTCGCCATACAAGCAGATCATTATTTCCATGGGATCTGGAGCAACGGCAGCCTTGGGCGCGTTCGATTATATGATTCGCAACCAGTAAGCCAAGAGCAGAGCTTCAAGTTCAGTCATAACGATATAGCAAGAGGAACGGCGGTGTGGGGAGCATATCATCCCCGGCACCGCCGTTTTTTTAAGATTATAGAGTTTATAAGTGTTCAGCGGAGCTGAACAATTCTATAATCGCAAGAAAAACTACCGCTTAACGTGGTCTGGCTTTAAAGATAGTACATCAATAGATGTTTTTCTTATAAGCCCGAACACATGCTTTTACGACTCATCATTCGCAGGATCGGGCTTGCCAGTCAAGGTCAGAATTCCGTAAATCGAAGTATCCTGATACCCATTGCCTGTCGTGTCATTCCAGGTGGCGATACTTTGGCGCATGCCATTCTTGGCATCATTGATTTGTGCATCAAATCCAATGATCACTCCGTTGGCCGGGGAGATTGATCTGAACGGAATCCTGGCTTCGATCGTGTAATTAGTGCCCGATACCGTGACAGATGAGACAAAGCCTTCTCCAACGCTCTCCGGATTAAAGGAGGTTTCGTTGACGAAGTTAATCCGGTATTGTCCATCGTCGGCTTGATAAAATGGTGTTTTGGCGTTATTTTCGTCCAGGAAAATTTCGGCGGAGTCCTGCTCCCAAGGGTTGGCATTGGTCTTGTCTAGCTGTGCGTCGTTCACCTGGATCAGCACGTACAGGTAATGGTCATCCCATAGGACTTTGGCCGTACCGCTTGCTCCTTCCCAGGCCAGTTGATAACGGTCGATGGGGATGACCGGTGCTTCATTCCATATGGCATCCACGACTCCGTCGATTATGGGGGTGCCGTAGCTGGCCGTTGACTGCCGCGCCTCCGGCAACTCCGGCTGATGCTCATCGATGAATTTGTCCGGATCGATAACGCCATAGTAAGCCGGTTTGGCTTGCAGGTTCTTATCGAACAGCAGCGGATTGGAGGAGGCCCGCCAGCTTGTGGCATCGTCCAGCCCCCAGAAAGTAACGCGGCTGATCTGATTGGCATGCTCCCGGAAGATCTTCATCAGTTGAGCATACAAGAGGCCTTGAGCATTCGCCAGAGATTCGGGCAACTCGTAGTTGCTGCCTGCCTGAATATCCAGTTCGGTGATGCTGACCTCTACGCCCAGGGAGATGAACTGCTCCAGAGACAATCTGACATTTTGCGGATTCGTATTCACATTGTAGTGTCCTTGCATGCCTATTCCGTCGATCAGGAGCCTTCCGGGATGCGTCAGCGCATAGCGGTCATTTAGCTCCTTCACCATGCTGTAAATGGCTTCAGCTTTGTTCCGGTTGTCCTCGTTATAGTCGTTGTAATACAGCTTAATGTCCCACTCGGGGTGCGCATCCAGCACCTCCCGGGCGGCGAGGAACGCTTGCTCCACGTAGTCCGGGCCGATGGCCTGAAACCATGGCGATGTGCGGAGCGCTCCCTCCCAATCGGTTGGGTTAGACGGGTTATCGTTCATGGCTTCGTTGACCACATCCCAGGAGATCACGTTATCGCCAAAATGCTCCATGACGGTCTGGATATGGGTTCGCAGATTAAGGAGTGCCTCCGTACGCCCCAGGGGGACGGTTTGACCTTGCGCATTGGTCGTTGTATTCATCCAGGCAGGGGATTGCTGATGCCATACGAGCACATGTCCATGCATATTCATCCCGGCGCCCCTTACCTTGTTGATCATGGCGTCGGCCTCGGTGAACGTAAAGTTGCCCTGGGTCCGTTGCAGGGCATCCGGTTTCATGGCGTTGCCTGCGGTGGCCGTGTTGTGGTGCATGCTCAACAGTTCAAGCCGGACCCCCTCCAGATCCTCTGCTGAAATTGCGCTTCCGATCAGAAAGTCATTTTCGTAAGCCTTCTTGAGCGGCAGCAAATCCTTCTCGATGCCAATCGGCCCGGCGCCTGTGCTGGCAAAGCGGATGTCATCGAGATAGAAAGAAGCGTTGGCGTTGTTTGAGCTTTCGGCATATATCGTCAAAAATTCCCCTCCTACGCTGTTGTAGCGGTATGTCCCTTCATATAGCACCCAGCCATCGTCAGCCTGGATAGTTTTGGCTGCCAAGGCTACGTAATTGGCCGAGTCGCCGTTTCCGATTTGGGTGGATAGTTGAATTTGCGAGCTTTCCGGCTCGATCAGCTTAATCCAGGCGGAGATTTTATATTCTTCGCCCAGGTTCACATATTGTTCTACCCGCAGCGCAGGCCCGTGCCAGGTACTGGTCCGTCCCTCCACCTTCAAGGCCCTGGAGCCCCCCGGAGTGTGATTGTCCTCCGTGGTGACGGTCAATGTCTCAGACCCGGCTCTGCCCGTAAAGCCGCCGGTGGTACCGTCTTCAAAGGTAATGGCCTCGAACGGTAGAGCAGGCTTCCTGGGGGGTTCTTCTCCACCTGAGCCAGTCTCCGCGGTAATCAGGATGTCCCCGATATAGAAGGGTACCCCGGCACCATCATCATTGGATTGAATCCGCAGCGCGATATCTTTACCGGTGTCTACCGTGAATTCCTTGGTCAATGTCAGAGGGCTGCCAGCAAGGAAGGATTTGCCATCCAGCCAACCGTAGCTGTTGACGGTTTGTAGATAGACCTGTGCCCCGTCCGGCACACTGACTACCGCGTCTACGTAGACGGATACGGTTACTGTATAGGTGCTGCCATGTTCCAGCCCGATGTCAGCAAATCGGAAGTCAGCACCATCCCAGTTGTTGGTTCGCCCGTCAACATACAGAGCGGCTCCATCTTCGTTGCCTGTGTAGAACTTGCCCGTGACTGCGCTCAAGGATGCTCCACCGGACTGAACGGCAGCGCCTTTTCCACTCGTGAAATCTTCATGATACACCGTTGTCTTGTCACTTGGGGTCAGGTCCGTCCCGGCCTGAGCCGCCGTCGCCAGCCATCCTGATGGAATTAGCAAAGCTGCGGCGAGTAATAGCGAGACGGCATGCTTCATGCTTTTCAACATTCTCACTTCCCCTCAGGTATTTGGTCAAATTTTATAAAACGCTTACATTTTATTGAAGCATCCCTCCTTTATATCCAGATGATACCATTTTAATGATGGGCAGACTTTCTACAAATTAAAGGTGAACCCGTGTTTTTCTTAGGTGATAAAGGAGCTTTTCAAGGTTGATGCCCCAATAAGAGAAGAAGCCATCTTACCCACCTTAAAAGTGGGGAGGCTTCTTCACGAATGTGAGTAGGAGTTCACCAGACTGTTAAAACCATAGCTCTTCACTAGCGGACAAAGAATGAATTTGTATTTGAGTGCTTTGAGCTGCTACGTCCTGAAGCAATTGCTGCCGCAGTTGATCTGTTTCTTCCTTGGCCGCATGGACCAGTACGTTGTGCCGCGCGGGAATCGTTGATATCATCCGGCGTACATCCTCGTAGCCTTGATGGACCTTGTATCTGCGCTTCTGTACATCACAGTCTCCGTATTTCGAGGGTTCTTGCAGCAGTTGCTCAGCGAAGGTTCCTTTGGCTGCATGACCTGTCAGCAATACCAGATTGCGAGAATCATCGCGCAACTGATCATAATACCAACGAGCAAGCTGTGATTGCATCATGCCGTCGGTGGTGAACCATATGGAGGCATTCAGCGTTCTCAGCCAATAGCTGCGCTGGCCTTCATTTTCCGGGACCAGCAAGTCATTTCGATGTAGGAACGGCTCCAGTTGGTCCACTATTTCCTGACCGGTGCAATCGGCATGTTGACGCAGCCATTCGGGATAACGAAGCAGCCGCTCCATGCCGTCTAGCAGTCCCTGCTCAATGACAATGGGGCAGTCCCGGTAAGTCGTGTAAGCCCACAGGAGCATTTCTTGCCCCCGTCCTGTGGCTGGTACCGGCAGGAGAACTTTGCCTCCGCCTAGAATAGTGCTGCTGATAGCAGCCTCCAGTGTGTTCAGCTTGTCCTGCTGAGAGTCTCTGTCCGTGCTATAAGCGGCATCGATGATCGCCAGATCGGCATAACTGGCTGATGAACCTGGACTGTCATCCCCGAGCAGCATTGATTCAGCGGTATAGTCGCCTGAATAGAAGATGGTCTTTCCCTCGACCCGGAGCAACAACCATACGGATCCGGCCATATGCCCGCTCCGTCCCCACATCACTTGAACACCGGGAGCTGCTTCAAACCATGTCAATTTATCGGCCTCCTTGTCAAGGAAGCGGTAGCGGATGGAACGATAGTCTGCATCTGTATAGGGAAGAGCAGTGCCGCATTGCTTGGCAAATGCTCTCCAGCTTTCAAAATAACCCCCCACCTGGCTGGCAGTTTCCTGTGTCGTCCAGACTTCTCCCTCATAGCCCATGCCATATAAGAGCGGAATCGCTACCGAATGGTCCTCATGGGCATGGGAGAGAAATACGGCAGTCAGCCTGGGAACCAGCTCCGGTTCCATGAGTGGATATTCTCCCGTGCCTTCTCGTTTGACCCCACAATCCAGCAGCAGATGGATTTGGTTGCTGCTTAATACATAAGCGGAGCGGCCATGTTCACCAGCGCCGCCCCAAACCTTGAGCTTCATCATGATGCATTCCACTTTCTGTTTGTTTTAAGAGCTTCTACAATAAGCAGTAATATTACAGTCATGCCGACAGAGACGACGGCCATCGCCATACCAAGCGATACCTGCCCCTGCTCGAATTCGGCGAAAATGTAGGTAGCTGATGTTTGCATAGAAGGAGGGAGGATCAGCAAGGAACCAACCAGCTCTCGAACCGAGATGGTAAAGGTCATGATCCAGCCCGCCAGCATTCCCGGTATAATTAACGGCAGCAGGATTCTCCTGGCAATCAGCCAGGGGTTGCCCCCGAACACTTGAGCAGCTTGAAACAGCGTTCCGTCAATTTGGGTGAAATTCGACTTCACATATTGCACCGTATAAGGAAGGAAGAGCACCACATACGTGAGTACTACAATGCCATAGGTATTATAAAGCGTGACCGGCAGCCATGAGGAATTCCAGAATAGCACCAGGCCTACCACCATGACGATGCCAGGAACGGTGTTCGGCAAGAGGCTGAACAGATCAATGAATCGTTGTGTTCGCTGCTGCGACTCGCCGATAACTAAGGCCAGGCCACTGCCGAGAACGACGGCAATGGTTGATGCCGCAAGCGATAAGCCCAGACTGTTCCATAATGCCTTCAGGCTCACCGAGCCCCAGGACAATAGCTCCTTATAATGCTCCAGAGTCAGGTTATCCCAGGCCAGCCCTGCCCCGCGAAGCTTCATAAGAGAGGCGGCAATCACCGAAAAATAAGGGATACCCACCGAAAAAACCAGCAGCAGGAGGAGGTAAGTAATTGATGCTACGCTAGAAAGTCCCCGTAGAGAGTACCGCTTGCTGCGTTGCCCTTTGCCCCCTACGAGGCGATAGGTGAACCGCCGACTCATGATGGATTGCATATACCACATCACCAGACATACAGACATGAGTACAGAAGCCAGCGAGGTAGCTTTCCCAAAATCAATCGGCCAGCTGGATATATACTTATGAATTTCTGAGGTCATCACATAGTAGCCGATGCGTCGGCCAAACGTCGCAGGTGTTCCAAACTCGGCGATCGTCTTGACGAAGATCAGCATCGCCCCCATGCCATAAGAGGATAGCAGCAGCGGCAGCATGATCTTCCTGAAGCGGTAGCCGCTGCTGGCTCCATGAACGGCGCCAGCCTCCTCCAGATTGCCGCCGATTCGTACGATGGCATCGCGCAGCAGCAAATAAAGGAAAGGGAACAGATGCAGACACATAATCAGCACCATTCCCCCGAAGCTGAAGAAGGCATCGCTTACAGCAACACTTCCCGGCAACCATTGCTGAAGATAACCTCCCCTTTGCATAAACAAAATCCAGCCCATCGAGCCAATATAAGGAGGGGTCATAAAGGGAATCATCAACACGACATCAATCCAGCGATGTTGCCCGAGCCGTGTCTTGGACATGATCCAGGCAAGGGGGAGAGCGAGCAGGGTTGTCCCTGCCACTACACATATCCCAAGCCCGATCGTATGCATAAGCACACCGGATAGTTCATGTCCGGCAATCGTTCTGATCGGAGCTAACAAATCTAATCCCTGCTCTGTAGCTATGCTTTGCCAGAAGATCATCAATAGCGGTACTACAATGCCAATGATTAGAAGAAATAAAGCAAGTATGATTCCGATGCTGCGAAAAACCCCGGGACTGTCTTTGAAGCCAGGCCTCACTATGCTCACCTCACATTGCCTTCCCACACTTGTTGTTGCTTATTTGAATACCTCGGAGAACCGAGCCGCAGTCTCATCGCCATGATCGTTCATCCACTTCCAATCTACAGACAGCAGCGGAATGTCCTTGAGATTCGTACGTCCTTCAGCCTCAATGTCCTCACGACCAGGAAGGAGATGAGCCTGGGCAACCAGCTTCTGGGCATCATCAGACAGCAGGTAATCGATGAATGCCTTGGCGTTATCTACATTTTGGCTCGTATTTAGAATTGCTGCCGGTCTTGGGCTGACTACAGTTCCTTCTGCCGGATATACGATATCTACCGGCTCACCTTTTGCTTTTGCCGAATAAGTCATGTAGTCCACACCCGCAGCAACCACACTTTTTGCTCCGGTGATGACAGGGTCCAGGGCCTCTTGATTAGCTCCGGCCATGGCTGCCCCGTTGGCTTTATATTTTTCAAACAAGGACCATCCTTCTTCCCCGTGTACACTTAAATATCCAGTAATGAAGTCAAGCGCCGATCCTGACAATGTGGGGTCAGGGATGTTCACGACATCCTTCCACTCCGCCAGCTCCAGGTCGCTCCAGCTCTTAGGCGGGGTGGATACCAGATTCGTGTTGTATACAATACCAAGCGCCGAGGCACTGCTGCTGAAATAATGTCCTTCAGCATCCGACCACTCTTTGTTCAGCTTATCGCTATTCACGGCTTCCGGATACGGCATCGTCAGTCCTTCGGCTTTCATCGATTGCATCGAGGGCAGGGAAGCGAGGATGACGACATCCGCAACGGGATTGGCTTTCTCCGCTTCCAATCTGGCCAGAATTTTCCCTGTTGTCCCTTGGAACATCTCCACCTTGATTCCTGTCTTATCCTCAAAGCTGCTGATCAGATTATCCGCCAATTTCTTTGGGCCAGCGCTATACAGTACAAGCTTTCCGCCTAAGGTGTCAGCCTTTTCTTTGCCTGCTTCTGCATTTGTCTGCACGGCTTGTCCACTATTAGCAGATTCAACGGCTGAATTGCTGCTAGATACGTTGCCGCATCCAAACAGGCTGATACTCATGAGAGAAGCCAGCAGCAGCATGGTTCCCTTTTTACGCAAATTTGTTGTCATATTAAATCGCTCCTTTTTATTAGTTAGCCCAAGGCTATAAGCTCACGGCTGAGTTCTTGCTGTCCATTTATATTTGAAGCGGCACTACGGTCCTGGACCTGGCACAAGGACTCTGGGGACACATACAAGGTTACCTGTTCGCCAACGGGCAATCGGTTATGCGAGTAAGCTGTCCATTCCAGAAGTGCATTCACCTGGAGACGAATCTCATAGCGCTCACCGACATAGCTGATATGTCGGACGGTTGCCAAGTAACTCAGGTCATGGTCTGAGGTTCTATGCCACCGGGCCTGCTCCGGGCGGAACATGGTCTTGTCCGGCTCAATCCAGTTGGATTTCCCGATAAAGGACGCAACAAACGGGTGGCTCGGCGCTTGGTAGATGGACTCCGGAGTTCCCCGCTGCAGCACCTCCCCTTTACGCATCACGACAATGTGGTCGGACATCGACATCGCCTCGATCTGATCATGGGTGACATAAAGCGCTGTAAGGCCCATGTCTTTTACCAGGGACATCATTTCCACACGCATCTCCTCACGCAGCACGGCATCAAGGGCACTTAAAGGCTCATCAAACAACACCAGCGCAGGGCGAATAGCAACCGCTCTGGCAAAGGCTACTCGCTGCTGCTGACCACCGGACAACTGATGAGGATAACGATCCTCCATCCCTTGGAGCCGAACCATAGCCAGGGCTTCACGGACTTTTTCCTTGATGTTGTGATGAAGCTTGGCCGCTTTCAAGCCGAAGGCGACATTCTCGAATACCGTCATATGGGGCCATAATGCAAAATCCTGAAACACCATGCCGAACTTGCGCTTATGCGCAGGTACATCAATGCGCCTGCTTGCCGAGTAGATACATGTTCCCGCTGAGTAAATCTCCCCGCCGTCGGGCTGTTCAAGCCCGGCAATCATGCGCAGGAGGGTGGTTTTGCCGCAGCCGGATGGACCCAGCAATGTCGTAAACTCGCCCTGCCGCAGTGTCAAATCTGTAGGCTGAAGTGCGGGCGTGCCTGCAAATGATTTATGGATCCCATTGATTTCGATCTCCATACTGATCCCTGCCTATCCTTATTTAACTTTTTTTAGTGTAATGGTTGGGTTCTAGCTAAGTATTAGACTTATGTAAATGAGGAATTAACTTTTTATTTGAATTCTGTTGATGTTCATAGAGTAAATCTATAGTGAGCCCTATATAAAGGATAGATAGAGGAGAGTAATGAAATGAACCTGATGAAATTGCGAATTGTTGAGCTGATTGACCGACATCATAATATGACCAGCGTGGCTGAGACATTGGGCATTAAGCAGCCGACGGTGACATTTCATATGAAGTCTCTGGAGAAGGAGATGGGGGTCAAGCTGTTTGAAGCACGTAACGGGAAGACCTTTCTTACGGAAGCCGGACAAGCTTTGCTGCATTATGCAGTCAAAATGAATGCTCTGGCCAAAGAGTCCAAGCGTGTGGTGAGAGAATATGACAATCTGTATCGCGGTACGCTGTATATTGGGGCAAGCTATGTTCCGGCAACCTACTTGCTCCCACGTATTCTGAACGCCTTCTCCCAGGAGTTTCCCGGTATTCGGATCTCGCTGTCGGTCAAGCCTTCACTTGTTATCCGGAATATGCTTGCCCGTCACCAGATCGACCTTGGAGTTGTTTCATCGGAGTCATTCACCGACAAGAACTTGCTGGCCGAGTCACTGTGTTCTGATGACTTGGTGCTCGTATGTGGACTGAATCACCCGCTAGCCAAAGGAGAGGCGCTAGAGCCTGAGCAGATTGCTCGTACACCATTCGCGCTGCATGGAACGGAATCGAGCACACGACAGTTGACCAACCAGTGGGTGGAGCAACATGGGCTGCAGCTACGCAGCACGGTCGAAATGGATTCCTTGGAGGCTATCAAGCAGTTGGTCCTGTTGGGGCATCATGTTTCTTTTCTGTCCCGTATGGCAGTATACAGGGAAGAGGAGCAGGGGTGGCTGCGGGTTCTTCCGATTCCGGGCCATCAGACCTCACGGTATATTTATAGTGTGCATAACGTGGACCGCTTGCCATCGGTCCAGGTCAACCGCTTTTGTGAAGTGTTAAGAGAGGCTGGTGCTCAGGCAGAGCTGGGGCAGAGAGAAGTGAAACAACAATAATTAGAGGTTGACCATCATAAAATCTATGGAAATTTGATGCATATTTCCCTTTCTTTTAACAGCATGCTTGTACTTCTCCTTTAGAGTGGATTTGTATTCAATACATCTTAAGGAGTGATGAATCGTGAAAGCCTGGAAACGCATCATATTGGCCGCTGTTGTTGGACTCACGACATGGGGAAGCCTGTTTTCCGGTGCTGTACTGGAGCCTGTGTCAGCAGCACCCAATGCTGTCCCGTCGTACGAGGTGAAGTTTATTGCCAGCCCTGAAGCTGTATTGACCTCGGAGGGACAAGTGCAAGAGAACGTCAGGGAGCAGTTCAATCTCCCCTCAACACCTGAGTTGATTGGCGTAGCTTATTATGACACAAACGATCTTGCTCTAAATGAGGAGGGTTGGAGTGTGCGCTTTCGCAAGAAGGAAGATAAGAGCAACTACGAGTTGACTTACAAGAAACGTTACCCCATCTTGAATGGAGATGTTGATGCTGCGTTGACTTTGGCTAATCAGGAAGGCTTTGACGCGTCTGATGATAATTACGAAGCGGAAGTTGATTGGGGTTATAGCAAGCAGACCTTGAGCTTCTCGAACACGAAGAAGGAAAAGACGAAGGCAAAGGGGCCTGAGCTTCCTGCTGACAAGAAGATGTTGGCTCTTCTGCTGGACGAGCTTCCAGGCAAGCTAAATAAGTGGTCTGCTCCAGATTGGGGTGAGCAGATATTGTCTCAATTGCGCGCCCATGGCCCACTGGTCTTTGAGCGTTATCGCGGAGAATGGGAAGGTCAGGAGCTCACTTTGGAAGTATGGCCGATTCGGAATAGTGCAGGTACAGGGGTCGAACATCTGGTAGAGCTCTCTTTCAAGACGGATGATTATGACGTTGCGGCAGAGCTGCGTCCTGAATTCAAGAACGTGCTGGAATTCAGCGGCTGGCTGCTTCCTGCAGACAGCTTGAAGACACAACTGATTTTGCAAAGGTATTAAGTGTGTATCCCCATTCAGCAGACAGGGGGGCCTCTAAACTGGTGCTGTATGGGGATTTTTAGTGAAACGAAGTAACCTGTAGAAAAAGCGGGGAAATATATAAATAATAGGTCTTTAATCCTATCAAAAACCATTTACATAGTAGATAATAGGAATAACGGATGATATAATGGAGACTAAGGAACTATATTAATTTCTATATATATGCTTTTTAAGATAATTAAACCTTAAATACATATAACTACCACTATAATAAATAAAAATGTAATATACAATTAGAGCTAGATTGAGTCTAAAGAGCTTGGGGTTGTGAGGTAGATTGAAAACCATGCTTAAGAAGGCGGCAAAAAGGAAAGGGTTGTGGCTGTTGTTCCTGATCATCATTATTGTTGCGGTGATGTTTGAGGGAAGGAGGTCTTATTTTGCTTTGCAAGCATCGCCCACAGAGCAGTTTATCAAGCGGCATATGATGAATGCCAACGGAACATTGGCCACGTTTCTTCAGGAAGGCGTCTCCGATACGCCGGAAATTCCGGCAGGCAGGGAGGCGTTGTCGGAGTCCCTTGGACTGTGGATGCAGTATGCGGTTTTAAAAGACGATAAGGCGCTGTTTGAATCAGGCTATGAGACTTTGAAGCAGTGGTTTGTTGCACCGGAGGGATATATAGCCTGGAAGCTGACAGAGGATGGGCAATCTATGGTGCACACCAATGCGCTGGTTGATGATTTTCGGATTATCGAGGCGCTGTACGAGGCTACATACAAATGGAATAGAGAAGCCTATGGTACACTGGCTGATCAATTGTCGAGCACGGTCACGGACTTTTTGCTGCGGGAAGGGACCTTCGTCGATTACTATGACTTTTCTCTGCAGGATTCAGGCAGCAACATCAGTCTATCCTACCTGAATATGCCTGCCATGGCGCATATGGTTTATAGTGGAGAACTGGCGCAGTCTGTCTATCAGCGCCATAAGGCGTTGCTTAAGGATATGCCCAATGATGGACGCTTCTACCCCAAAAGCTATGATCCTGTCGCAAATCGTTATACTTATGATGATACCATTAATCTGATTGACCAGCTGCTGGTTGCCTTGAATGTTGTGGATAATGGAGGGGACCCTGCGCCGCTGTTCACATTTATTCAAACCGAATTTACACAGCGACAGCAGATTATGGGGCGTTATAGCCGGGCAGGGCAGCCGGTTGCGCCTTATGAATCGCCTGCTGTATATGGCCTGTCCATCCTGTTGGCGCTGCGTCTGAATGATGTGGAATTTGCCAGCCAGCTATATGATCGGATGCTCAAATTCCGAGGTCAGGATCACACATATCCCGGAGGATATGTGTTTGACCGGAATACCCATCTGTTTGACAACCTTTATCCGCTGATTGCCGAGCAGCAGTTATTAGAACAAACCAGGGGCAAGCAGAGTTGGTGGGACAAAATATGGAGGTGATTCAATGCTTGCAAGACAGAGTGCGGGCCCTGCTGATCAAACGCCCCTGCACAGGCTGGTTTGGGGGTACGCTTTACTGATCGCGATAGCTTTGCTGCAGGAACAGCTTGTGTTCTGGCACATTTATACAACCCAAGCTTTTACCGTACAGGATTTGTTGCTTAACGCTGCTGCACTTTTAGCGTTGCTCGCTGGGTTGCTCTTGCCAGTCGGAATCTCGATTGTGGGTGTATTTGTGTTTTTTGTTGGTTACCTGGTGTGGCTGGCTACCTATGCTCCACCGCAGGTGATCACGATCTCCTGGCTGTTGCTTATTCCGGCGAACATACTGGTTGCAACCTTGATTAAGACGTATTTAATTCGCAGCGGGCGTTATTTGGAGCGGATCAGAGAGCTGGAACGGAAGATTCCAAGGACAGACCCGTATACCTCGCTGGGCAACAAGGATGCGTTGGCTGATGCCATCATTAATCAATCGAACCTGGCCCGCAGGAACCCGGAGCAATACAACTTTAGCCTGGCCCTGTTTAAAATTGATTTCTTGCCGTTGGTGCAGGAATCTCTGGGTTCGCAGCGGTATACAGCATTGCTGCAGGAGTTGTCAGATACGATTCAGAAGCAGATTCGCCACGAGGATTCCAAATTTTTCGTCGATCATGCCCGGTTTGTCATTATATGCCCAATGACTCGCGCTGAATTTCTGGAGCCTCTTACTGAGCGCATCAAGCAAGCCATGATGGCTGTTCCGTTTGCAGATTTGAAGGGGAGACCGCTGAAGCTGGTAATTCGCACGGGCGCCCTTGTGTTCCAGCCTGATCAATTTGAGAAGTACGCCAATGTGGACAGCATTATTGCTGCACTGGAAAGAAATGCTGAGACCGATTTGATCGGTGAATATATATAGGAGAGGAGCACGGCAAGTTGGGGAGCTATTTGAGCTGGTTCATTCCGTTATGTATTGTTATCAGTGTATTTTTTTCGCTTGCCATTATAGGGCTGACCATAGCCACGCTGGTATTTCGCGCTCAGGTCAATCGCAGCTATGATCGGGGGAAGCCAAGTGTCTGATGTCATCCTGCTGGTTACGATTATTAGTATCTGGGTGGCTGTGCTGGAGTCGCTGATCATCATGTTTGGGGCAATCCGTTTCCTGAGCAAGCAGAATCGCAACCGGTTTGTCATCCCGGAGACGATGGAGCATTACCCTAGTGTTACCGTGCTTGTACCTGCTCATAATGAGGAAATCGTAGTTGTGTCTACCGTAGAGCATATCCTGCGCCTTAATTATCCGGAGGACAAGGTTCAGATTATTGTGATTGCGGATAATTGTACGGACCAAACCGCAGAAAAGTTATATGATTTGAAGAATCGTGCGAGTTACAGACACCGCGACTTCACCATTATGGAACGATCAGGAACCGGAGGGAAATCGGGGGCGCTGAATGATGGCCTGAAGCTGACTAAGGGAGAATGGATTTGTGTGTATGATGCCGATGCGGCTCCGGAACGCAATGCACTGATGTTCCTGGTGCAGAAAGCGCTGGAGAAGCCGGATCTTTACGGTGCGGTGTTTGGCCGCAACAAAGCCCGCAACCGGGGACAGAACTTTCTGTCCAAAGCGATTAATCAGGAGCTTGTTACTGTCCAGCGTGTGCATCATACCGGGCTATGGGAGTTATTCCAAATTGGGACGATTCCGGGAACCAACTTCATTATCCAGACCAGCCTGATTCGGGATATTGGCGGCTGGGATGAGAATGCGATCACGGAGGATACCGCCGTATCCTTTGAAATTATGAAGAAGGGCAAGCTGATTGCGTTGGCTCCGCAAGCTGAGGCCTATCAGCAGGAGCCGGAGAAGCTAAGCGTTTATACCAAACAGCGCAGCCGGTGGTCCAAAGGAAATTTTCATGTCGTTATGCATAATTTCCATCACTTGTTTGATCGTACAAGCTGGCGGATTAAGCTGCATGTGCTCTATTACGCTGCCAGCTACTTCTGGTTTATGCTGGCGATTTTAATCTCGGACATTATTTTTCTCACCAATATTGTTTATCAGATTGTCCATTTATTTGCGCCAAACATCAATTCACCTTTTCAATTCTCCGGGGATGTCTATGTGTACCTGGTGATCGCCTGGGCGTTGATGTATTTCATTTATGTGCTGCAGATCAATCTGGCGCTTGCTTCGGATATCGGCCAGAGCAATACCGAGAATTTTGTCATTTCTTGTGTTTCTTATTTCACGTACGCCCAGTTGTTCCTGATTATTTCGGTCAAAGCCTTTATTTCGATTATCGGAGACAAGCTGGCCGGACGGCAGAGCAACCAGTGGTACAAAACGCAGCGGTTTGGTTGAGGTTGCGAAGGCGTTTATGAAGTGAATATAGTAATCTTGTCTTAAGACTAGTGTTGCGGTCCTGCTTGGGGGCGGCTTTGCATTGGTCTTATTTTTTTGTCCAGGGCTGGGAAATGATACTCTCCCGTTATTCCCTGGCATAATCTCCGCAAAATACGTCACTTTATATAACATTAATTGTTAACTTACTGATGATTTTATTCTATTTTTAATTACAATAGCACTTTTAGGGGGTGAAAAGAACAATTTATACATAGAATTCACGTAAAAATAGCTGACATAAATATTTACAAGGTAAAAGTTGTCTAGTATATTAATTAATAATTAAATGATGATTATTAATTTAGCTGATTTCAACAATGATTATGGAGTTAATTTTAGATTATACAGGGTTTTTTATATGAGTTAGTAAACTTAATTTATTAATTAGTCGCCATTTTGGTTTAGTAAAGGAGGTCATCGGTCATGTTTGAAGGTGAAGGCTACGATCAGACCATGATGCGCAGACATCATTCCCTGTTGCTGTTTAATTTAATTCGGGATGCGCAGCAAATCTCACGGGTAGACCTTTCTAAAATAACGCAAATGAGCAGTACGAGTATTGGCAAAATTGTGAAGGATTTGATCGATCGGGGGCTGGTCATTGAGACCGGGCAATCCTCTGGAAAGGTGGGGCGCAAGCCAACTCTGCTGCAAATTAATCCGGAGGGGGCTTACGTCATCGGTGTTGACGTCGATCTGGAGCGGCTTGCCTTAGGCGTTGTTGATCTGAACGGAAAGATTGTCAGTAAATTAGAGAAGCCGATCAATCTCAAGCAAAATCCCGAATTTGTAGTCGACGATATTGTTCAATCCATTAATGAATTATCGGACCAATTTCATGCCGAAGCAAAGAATATTATTGGCGTTGGGATTTGCATACCGGGGTTAGTCTCCTGGCCGGATGGAAATATTGCGATGATTCCGCAGTTTCAATGGAAGGATATTAAACTTAGAGAACTGCTGGAAAGCAAGCTTAATCATACGGTTTATGTCGATAACAATGTGAAGACGGGTTTGCTTGCTGAGTATCTATTCGGAAGCGTGAAGGGTATGAAGCATATTGTCAGCATTCATATCGGCAGCGGGTTGGGCAGCGCGGTGATAGAGAACGGCGATATTCTGCGTGGAGTCAGCAATGCTTTGGGGGAAATTGGACATACCATTATGGACCCGAAGGGACAATTATGTGATTGCGGGCGATTTGGATGCTTGCAGACCTTTATCTGCTCAACGGCATTGGAGAAGCAAGCGGGCAAATCAATCGCGGATATTATCGCTGCGGCCAACAATCAGGACCCAACGGCGCTAAAGCTGTTGGAGAGAGCGGGAGAGTACCTGGCTATTGCCGTATCCAATGTAATCAGCATGTACAATCCCGAGAGCATTCTGTTGGTAGGTTCGATGATGGAGCATTACCCTGAACTGTTTCAAATCGTAAAACGCTATCTGGCCCAATACTCGTGGGAGCCGTTAAATCAATCCTGTGATCTTCGGTTGGCCAAATTTGGCAGTGAGAGCGGAATTATCGGCGGTACGGCACTGGTGCTTAACGAAAAGCTCAAGCTGCCGTTGAAAAAAAACAACGCTTTAGAGGAGCACAACCTGACTACGCTGGAGTTCTAAGTTTAGCCCCGAGATGGGGGCGGTTGCCTAGATGTTTCGTTGGATTTGGGGCTCCCACCCTGAATTCAACTTCACATAAATAATGCAGGTTTGTTTGTAAGAAAGAAGGTGATTTACTCATAAAACGATACCTATGAGCAATAAACAGGGGGGAGGCACATGCACATCGATTATATAATCTGATCATCGGCAAATGACAGATTATAAGTATAAAGACATACCATACAAAATTATAAATAACGAAGCTTATAAATGCAAGTTTCCACAAACAAACGATAACTTACTATATCACCACGTAATGGAGGTCAGGCATAATATGAAATCTATTAATAAATTCAATTCAATTATAGGGATCGTCCTGCTGTTACCGCTCGTTCTGTTCGGTTGTTCATCCAATACGAATAGCGTTAGCAGCAATGAGGGGAGCGGTGCAGACGCTTCGCAGCAAGTGGAGTTGGACATTTTAAGCTGGTGGACGGCAGGCGGGGAAGCCGATGCTTTGAATGCTGTGCTGGACGGATTTCATGCGGCCCACCCTGATATTCTTGTAGAAAATGCCGCTGTGGCCGGAGGGGCGGGATCAAATGCCCAAACCGTGCTGGCAACGCGTCTGGCCGGGGGAGATCCGCCCGCTATTTTTCAGGCGCAGGGTGGACCCGATCTTCTGAGATGGCAAGAGTCCGATTCGCTTGAAGCGCTGACCGGCTTTTATGATGAGTTTGGCTGGAAGGATGTTATTCCGGAGACACTTCTGCAAATGAATACCGTCGATAATGAAATCTACGGATTGCCGATCAACGTTCATAGAAACAATGTGATCTGGTATAACAAAAAGGTTCTTGACGAGAATGGTCTGCAGCCTCCAACGACCTATGACGAGTTCTTCACTACGGCCGAAGCCCTGAAAGCCAAGGGAATCACTCCCTTGGCGCTGGGTGATAAAAATCCAAGATGGGCAACGCTGTTGCTGGAGACGGCATTGCTGGATCAGCTTGGAGCAGATGGCATAGCCAAGCTGTGGACCGGGGATGTGGATTTTGATACGCCGGAAGTCCGCGCAGCCATCGGTATTTACCAAAAGATGCTTACCTACACCAACGAAAATCATAGTGCCCTTGATTGGCAGGATGCCGCTGAGCTAATTGTCAGTGGAGATGCAGCGATGATGATCATGGGGGACTGGGCCTCCGGATTTTTCGCCAGCAAAAATATGGAGCCCAATGTCGATTACGGATGGATTACCACCCCGAGCAAAGAGAAGATTTTTAACGTCGTCAACGATTCCATGGGTATGCCTAAAGGGGTTGCCAACCAAGAAGCTGTGAAAAAATTAGTAGAATACTTTGGCTCTGTAGAAGGACAAAAGGCATTTAATAAGCTAAAGGGCTCCATTCCTGCCCGGACCGACGTAGATGTGTCGGATTATAGCCTATACAGTCAGTCAGCGGCACAAGATTTCAAGGATTCCAAGATTGTATTAAGCCTTGCGGGTGGTTCGGCAACACCTGCTGCATTTATTAACAAATTTGATGAGCTGATCAACATGCTGACGTATCAACAGGATGCCGATGCGTTTGTTCAAGCACTGAATGAGGCCAAAACAATCCTGAAGGGAAATTAAAGCGGCATTACGCAATTGGAGCAAACATTCCACTCAATCTTGACACCATGAGACAATTCGCAGCTAGTTACGGGATGTGTGGTGTGTTTGCTCTCTCTTCTATTGCGGAGTGATCGGATTAGTGAGTTCAGAAAAGTGGCAAGGAGTGGGACTATTGAGTAATCAGAGAAGTGCAATGGGCAAACGAAGAAAGCCTCTCACAACGGATACCTTGTTTTCCTTGCTGATTGTGGTGCCTTCTGTTGTGCTGGTGGGCATCTTCGTCTATGGCTTTATCGGGTGGACCGGCATTGTCTCGCTCGTAAAGTGGAATTCGGTCAACCCGGACTTTACGTTTGTTGGTTTGCGCAACTATGTGAGCTTGTTTGACTCGTTCCGGTTTCAATCGGACCTGAGGAACATGATCTTCTTTTCTATTCTGTTTATAGCTGGAGTCATTGTGCTGGGTCAAGGCATTGCTCTGCTTCTGGAAGCCCGAATAAAGGGGAAATGGTTGTTCAGAAACATTTTTCTGTTTCCGATGGCGATGTCGTTCGTCGTTACGGGCGTGGTGTGGAGATGGCTTTTTAATCCGCAATCCGGAATTAATCTCTTCCTGAGCAAGTTTGGCATTGCGCCCGGCTGGTACACAGATATCTCTATTTTCCCGGGATGGAAGTGGTTCAAAGTCGAATTTGGATTGCCTGTAGCCCTGATTCCCGTGCTCGTAGCTGCCATTTGGCAGATGACAGGATTTTCCTTAGCTATGTATGTAGCGGGGCTTGGGAATGTGCCGGAGGAATTGAAGGAAGCCGCATCTATTGACGGAGCCAGCAAGTGGAAAATCATGACCAAAGTATTGATTCCACAGCTTAGACCGATCACCTTCGGCCTGGTTCTAATTATGTTTCAAATCTCGTTGAAAATATTTGATTTAGTCTATACCATGACGGGCTCCGGGCCTAACTTTGTCACAGATATGCCGGCAGTTTATATGTACGAGACAACGTTCAGGAACAACTACTACGCGGAGGGCGCCGCAATTTCCATGATTATGCTTTTGATCGTTATGATCTTTATTATTCCTTACTTATCCAGACAAAGGGGTGAAGATTAATGTTAAAAACACCCTCACGTCTTTCATCGCTGATGGTCTACGCGGCCTTAATCTTGTTAAGCCTTTTGTTTTTAATGCCGTTTTACGTGCTGATTGTCACCAGCTTCAAATCATTTGATGAAGTATCAGTCATGACCATGTGGCACTTGCCTGAGTCGTTGAACTGGAGCAGCTTCGCAGCTGCCTTTGAGAAGCTAGGGAAGAACTTTTGGAACAGTTTGCTAATGGTTGTGCCAGCCACGGTTATCTCGGCGCTGCTGGGATCGCTCAATGGATATGCTTTGACAAAGTGGAAGTTTAGAGGATCGGAAGTGTTGTTCAATATCTTGCTGTTCGGTATGTTTATTCCTTACCAAAGCATTCTGATTCCGTTGATTAATACCATTCGTGCGTTGGGCCTCTACAATACCATTCCAGGCCTTGTACTGGTACATGCCATCTATGGCCTGCCCATGACGACGCTGATGTTTCGCAATTTCTATGTCAGTATTCCTCAGGCGATGATCGAAGCGGCTCAGGTAGATGGCTCCGGCTTCTTCCGCACCTATACCAAGGTGGTGCTGCCTGTGTCGATTACCTCGTTTGTCGTGGTAGGAATCTGGCAGTTTACAAACATATATAACGAGTTTCTATTTGCCATCACTATTACC
This sequence comes from Paenibacillus sanguinis 2301083 = DSM 16941, assembly GCF_000374825.1. Lineage (GTDB taxonomy): Bacteria > Bacillota > Bacilli > Paenibacillales > Paenibacillaceae > Fontibacillus > Fontibacillus sanguinis. The sequence continues at coordinate 176,602 of NZ_KB895380.1, read as the reverse complement.
GGGTTTGACAAGTATCCTGTCATGGTGGCGCTGCAAAACCTGGCCGGAAGCCAGGTGGTGGAATGGAATGTGCAGATGGCGGGAGCATTGCTAGCTGCTGTTCCGACGATGTTCATTTACATTGTAGCTGGACGTTATTTCATCCGGGGGATGCTTGCCGGGTCAGTAAAAGGATAAATCTATGAATAAGGAGCCGACTATGAAAATCTTAGTAGGATGTCTGTATCACGAGACGAATACATTTAACCCGTTCCCTACTTCTCGGGAGGATTTTGTCTATGTGGAAGGAGCAGAAGTGCTGGATCGCCTTGCCTGCACTTCTCTGCTTCAAAAGAAAGGGATAGAGGTCGTACCAGGTATTTATGCCACCGGCTTGTCCTCGGGCATTGTAAAGAAGGAGGCCTATGAGTTCTTTCGAGATCAAATGCTCGCCTGCCTCGATCAAGAGCTGGACGGTGTATGGCTTCATCTGCATGGCTCGATGATCGTTGAGGAGATCGGTTCGGGTGAGCTGGATCTGGTCCGGGAAATCAGGAAGCATATCGGATATGATATTCCGATCTCGGTCACGCTGGACCCGCACGCCAATCTGTCCGGGGAACTCGCACAGCATATCAACATTGTCCGTTCATACAGAACGGTACCGCATATCGACCAGCCTGAGACCGAATGCATTACGGCTGAACTGTTGGCAACCCATATCGCAACAGCTTCGGCGACGCATCCCGTATTTATTCCGCTGCCCCTGGTTATCTGCGGAGAAAAGGCGCTGGGCAACCAGTTCCCGCTGAACGATATTTTCAATCAACTGGCGGAGATCGAAGCCCAGCAGGGCATTTTAACTGCTTCCTTTTTCCTTGGGCATGCCTGGAGTGATTCCGAGCATACCGGGGCTTCCATTATGATTGTACCTGAATCCCCGGAATTCGAGCCGCTTGCCCGTCAATCGGGGATGAATTTAATGAAATTTGTGCAAGAGCACCGGGATCGCTTCGTCTTCTCATCGCTTGCACTGGAGCCTGCGGCTGCTGTCGAGCGCTCGTTGGCCGAGCCGCTGAAGCCGCTATTTGTATCGGACTCGGGAGATAATACCACGGCTGGCGCGCCGGGTGGAAACACGGAGCTGCTGCAACGGTATCTTGCCACGGAACAGGATAAGAAGGTGCTGATTGCGGCGATTTATGACCGTAAGGCTTTTGTTGAGCTGAATCGCCACGAGGTGGGGGATGGGGTATCCTTTCAGCTTGGCAGCGATTATGACAACCACAGCCGGCCCGTCCAGATTCGCGGGGTGCTGAAAGCCAAAGGCGACCTGCTCGGTTATTTGAATGCTATGGACAACAAGGTGGGCGAGGTGTGTACTGTATCGAGCGGAAATGTAGATATCGTCGTTGCGAACAGCGGGGAATCGTTCATTACGCTCAATCACTTCAGTCGGGCCGGGCTGGATTGGCGGGCTTATGATGTTATCGTAATCAAACAAGGATATCTCTTCCATGAGCTGGCCGAGGTCTCCCGTCAGCATATTCTCGCCCTGACACCGGGAGCGACTTACTTGAAGATCGATTCACTGGATTATCGGCATATCCCTAACGGGAAGCAATTCATTTAACAAGGGAGACAGCTATGAACAAGAAGATCATTGGGCTTGATATTGGCGGTACTACGGTCAAGCTAGGGCTTTTGAATAGAGAAGGCGACATGCTTGAAAAGTGGGAGATTCCTACGGAGCATGGCCCGGGAATAGTCGAAACAATCTACGCGTCGATCTTGGCGAAAATATCCCAAGATGAACTGAATCAGCAAGTGTTAGGCATAGGAGTGGGCGCTCCCGGCTTCGTTAATGAGGGTAAAGTTGAAGCCGTCAATCTGGGCTGGAAAGGATCGCCGCTGCAAGCGATGTTGCAAGAACGGTTTGAGCAGGCTGTATTTGTCGAGAACGATGCCAATCTGGCCGCGCTGGGCGAATATTGGAGAGAGGATGAGAACCGGGTTTCGGACCTGATCTTTGTGACGCTCGGAACCGGGGTCGGAAGCGGTATCATTGTAAATGGTCAAATTATACATGGTTTTAATGGCACGGCCGGGGAGCTTGGTCATGTTATTGTGGATTATAACGGCTATAAGTGCAACTGCGGCCGGACGGGCTGCCTGGACACGATTGCCTCGGCAACCGGTATTGTGCGGAAAGCGAAGGAACGAATGAGCGTTGACCCGACTGGCAAGCTGACTGAGTTTTATCGCACTCACGGTTCACTTAGTGCCAAGGATGTGTTTTACCTGGCGAGTCAAGGGGATGCTGCTTCCCTCGAAACCATCCACTATTCCGCTCGAATGCTGGGGATTACTCTGGCCAATGCTGCTGCGCTCGTTAATCCTTCCAAAATACTGATCGGAGGAGGAGTTTCGCGAGCAGGCGAGTCATTTCTTCAGCTCGTGGACACCTACTTCAAGCAATATGCGCTGGAACGAATTGGCGCAACAACGAAGCTTGAGCTTGCCAAGCTGGGTAATGATGCCGGGATGATTGGAGCCGCTTACCTGGTATTGCGCAGTCTGGAGCAGGAATTTGTTGTGCCAGGGGTATAGGTCTTTTTGAAATAAGGTTTGAAATTTCACAAGAGGGCAAGGTGAATAGGTGTTGAATATTGCTTATGAGGATGTAAAATACACTAAAGTTGCGCCGCCAGAACTGGAGCCTGCCTCTGTTCCGGTCGATTTGCAAGATGAGACGATGATCGAGCATAAGGAGAAAGTTTTGGCGCGTATGCTGGATGCCGGGCTGAATACGCTGGTCATTTACGCAGATCGGGAGCACGGTACGAATTTTGGCTATCTGACCGGGTTTGAGCCACGGTTCGAGGAGTCGGTGCTGGTGCTGCACCAAGATGGGCAGGCTTATATTATGCTGGGCAACGAGTCTCTCAGAATGGCGCAATATTGCCGAATTACTGCACAAGCCATTCATGTGCCGCATTTTTCCCTGCCCAATCAACCGATGGAGACAGACAAGCCGTTTGCGGAATTGCTTGCGGCAAGCGGAATACAATCCGGAAGCTCGGTTGGCGTGGTGGGCTGGAAAATGTTCACAAGTGCACTGGAGGACAATGAGCAGCTATATGATGTGCCGTTCTTTATCGTAGACGCTGTTCGGAGGCTGGTCGGCGGCTTGGGCTTCGTGAAGAATGCCACAGAGCTGTTCATCCATCCTGATCGGGGAGCCCGCGTCATCAATAATGCAAACGAAATTGCCCATTATGAGTTTGGAGCATCGTTGGCATCAGCTTGTGTTCTGAACGCCCTGAATACGATTGAACCGGGCAGGACGGAGCTGGAAATCGCAGATAAGCTGGCCGCCTACGGTCAACCCGTCAATGTGCAGACGATTTGTGCAACGGGCGAGCGGTTTACCAATGCGGTCGTAGCGCCCCGACATAAGAAGGTAGCTCTCGGCGACAGGTTTTCGATGACGATGGGAATGCGCGGCGGGCTGACAAGCCGGTCCGGGTATGTAGCCGCCAAGGAAAGTGAGCTGCCGGACGGACTGCAGGATTATTTACATCAAGTGGCTATCCCCTATTATGCGGCAGCGGCAACATGGTATTCTACAGTGAGAGCAGGCTTGCCGGCCGGTGAATTGTATGAGCGTATTGAAGGTGTTCTGCCAAAGGAGAAGTTCGGTTGGAAGCTGAACCCCGGGCATTTGACCTCGGGAGAAGAATGGATGTCCTCGCCTGTCTTTAAAAATTCATCTATCGAACTAATGAGCGGCATGCTGCTGCAAATGGACATTATACCTCATGTGCCGGGCTATGGCGGCGCCAACGCCGAGGATGGCATTGCACTTGCGGATCAGCCGCTGCGCCAGCAGCTGGAGGCTGAATATCCAGAGGTCTGGGCGCGCATTTGCGAGCGACGCCGCTATATGCAGGATACGCTGGGGATTCGGTTGCATCCGGATGTTCTGCCCTTATCCAATCTATGCGGCTATATGAGACCGTTGCTGCTGGATCGGACGAGAGCGTTCAAGCTGAATAAATAGGAATAATGAGTAGTCATAGATAAGATGTTTGCTCCCCATCAGCCTACAGGAATGAGTATCGATCCTGTGCTGATGGGGAGTTTTTGGCTATCTTTGAGCCTACCGGGATTCCAGCCACTGCAAGATGAATTGTCCCGCCAGGCTGTTGGCCCAGCCGAACCACTCGCGTGTGAATTGCTCAGGATGATCTGGATGGAAGCTTTCATGCATAAGACCAGTTCCGGCGGTGGTGGCCAGCAGTTGATCCAGCAAGTCGAGCTGCTCCTGCTTGTCGGTGGAGGTCAGGCCTTGCATAATCAATCCAATATGCCAGACGTAACCCTCCGGCGTATGCGGGCTGCCTACCCCTGCGGCATAACGGCCCTTGTAGTAATAAGGGTTGTCTTCGCTAAGTACAAATTGCCGCGTGCGCAGATATTTAGGGTCGTCATAGCTGCAATAACCAAGATAAGGCATGGACAGCAGACTTGGCACGTTAGCATCATCCATCAAATTGTAATTGCCGAAGCCATCGGTTTCATAGGCATAAATCGTGCCATGGCGAGGATGCTCTACCGTTCCGTAGGTCTCGATGCCGAAGCGAATCTCCGCTTCCAGCTCGCGTGCGCGCTCAGCCAGCTTGGCATCGGCATAGTAGGTCTCGGCGAAGCTGGCCAAGTGACGCAGAATGACCACCGCGAACATATTGGCAGGAATCAGGTAGCCAAACTTGCAGGCATCATCGCTGGGACGGAATCCCGACCACACCATGCCTGTCACATTCGTTCTTGTTCCCCGGCCTGCCATGGGCAATGTATCCGATGGCAACGTAATATCATCGCGCTCAAAGCTGTAAGAAGAGCGCTCATCGTGATATTGCTCGGTTTGCATCGTCCGCACGATGACATTCAGCATTGCATGAACTTCCTCGGTGAACACGCTGGTATCACTAGTAGCTTCAATATAATCCTGAAGCAATTGTACCGGATAACAGAGCGAATCGAGTTCAAATTTGCGCTCCCAAATCCATGGGCCCATCTCGGTGTGGTCCTGCTGGTGTCCATGCCCGTTGCCCTCCCGGTTGAAGGCGTTGGCGTAAGGGTCCAGCAGCAGGCAGCGGGCCTGCCGCCAGATCAAGCCCCGAATCATCTCCGCTAATTCCCGATCCTCGTGGGCCAAGCGGATGTAAGGTCTTACTTGGGCCGACGAATCGCGCAACCACATGGCCGGAATGTCGCCGGTAATGACGAAGGTCGTTCCATCCTCCATGCGTTCCACTGTTGTATCCAGTGTGTTGCTGTAGCCATTTTTGAATAGCTCGGCGAGTTCAGGCTTAATCTGCTGTAGCTCGGCTGCCGTTGTCTCTATCTGACGTGAAATAGCGTTGAACATTTGTGTTCTCTCCTTTTGTCTTTACTCAATGTGCTATCAGTTGAACAAATGATTGAGGCAAAGAAGCAGACGAGAAAATGTTCTTACGATCGCTGTTGCTCATGGATTTCTCTAATTTAATAAATTCTTATGAGGTAGAAATCCATTCGCAAAGGCAAACGCTCCGCTTCTTCAGAATCATTTCCTCTCTTGCTTGATATGCCTATCGTTTAGTTCAACTTGTAAAGTTATCCCTTGACGGCGCCAGCGGCGATGCCCTTAACAATATGTTTCTGCATCAGAATGTAGAAAATGATGATCGGAATCGTGGAGATCACAAATCCGGCCATGATCAAGTTCCATTGCTGATTATAGCTGCCATAGAAGTATTGCTGAGACAGCGGGATGGTCATCGGCTTGTGATTGCCGTAGACGAGGAACGCAACCAGGAATTCTCCCCAGGCCCATAGCGCATTCAACACAGCTACGGTGGCCGTGATCGGCTTCATCAGCGGGAATACAACCCGGAAGAACATCTGAATGCGGCTGCATCCGTCGATGGCGGCAGCTTCTTCAATCTCCTTGGACATTGTGGCGGTGTAGCTCCGGTACAAGAAGATCGGTACGGGCATCCCGAGGGCAATATAGATCAGGATCAGCCCCACGGGCGAACCAGTGAGCGAGAGCTGACGGGCAATGACGATCAGGGCCACCATATAGACCTGGAAGGGTACGAACAAGGTGGTCATGAAGACGAGCATGATGCCGCTGGAGAATTTGCTCTTCCAACGGGCCAGCGCATATCCCGCCAGGGATGAGACCACAACGGTAAGTGTGGTGGTAGCGGCCACTACAACAAGGCTGAACCATAGGGAGGATAGGAAATCATTATTCGTAAAGATCGTGATATAGTTGTCGAAATTGAGCTTCGCCGGTAGTCCAATAGTGGACACCATGATCTCCGGCTTCGTCTTAAAGGAATTCAGAACCACAATTACGATAGGAGCGAAGAAAAGGATTGCCAATAGCCATACTAATGCGTACAGTCCTGCTTGACGCCACCCTTGTCTTTTGCTCTCGCCGGCAGTTTTCATCATATTTTCTCCTCCCGGGATTTCATCAGTCTGGTCAGAATCAAGGTAATGCCGGCAATCAGAAGGAAGAAGATGGTCGATTGCGCTGTTGCAAGCCCGGTTTGGTTGGCACTAAAGGCCGTATTGTATATTTTCAGCACCATAGTCATCGAAGAGCCCGCCGGACCGCCGGAGGTCATGGTGAACGGCAATTCGAAGATTTTGATATGAGCTGCGGTTGACAAAATCAAACACATCACAATGATCGGAGAGATGAGCGGCAGCTTGATCTTGAACAGGATGTCCGAGGTGCGGGCTCCGTCGATTTTAGCGGCTTCCATCAGGTCATCGGATATGCCTTGCAGCGCTGCCAGATAAATGATCATGTAATAACCGGCTACGTTCCATACTGCCGTAACGGCCAGCGCATAGATAACAATATCGGGGTTGCCCAGAATCGAGGCCTGCCACGAAGCCGGCAATTGGAGCGCGGCGAACAGGTCCGGCAAGGCATCGCTATACACAAACGACCATACATAACCTACCACCAGCAAGCTCATTACGTTCGGGATAAAAAAGATGGAACGCAGGAAGCTTCTGGCACGAATTTTCGTATCCAGCAACAAGGCCAGAATAAGGGATACCACGTTGCCGAGAAGCACGGCGGTGATGGTGAATTTCAGCGTTGCACTAATCGTATCGATGAAGCTTCTATCCTTGAAGGCAGCAATATAGTTGTCCAAGCCGATGAACTTGTAGTTGGTTCTCATACCGTAAGCGTCTGTGAAGGACAAGGCCAGACTCTGCACTACGGGGATGATAAAAAAGATAGTAAACAGCAACAAGGCGGGCAGCAATATGAGAAAATAGAACATATTCGGGCCTTTTAGCTTCATCAGTATCATTCCTTTTGCCACTAGCATTCATTTGTACGTGGCCTAAAGCTGAATGCCCCGGGGGCGGGAAAGAATAATGCCTGGCCCCCGGAAAAGCATCCGCGCAAACATGGTGTTGTTGTAGTTTTATTGTCCGGAAGCTTCAACTTCCTTGGCTCTGTCCCATGCGGCATCCAAATCTTTGGCTAACGTATTCCAGTCCGTTCTGTCCAGCATATACTTGGAGAAATCCTCCCACAGCTTGTCTGTGAACACGGAGCGCAGTACACGGTCGCCATATGGAGTGAACTGACCGCTGGAAATGTATTGGTTGATATCAGCGGCAATCGGATCATAATCCACATTGACGCCATTGACGGTGGAAGATACTTTTACATTCTCGGACCAGATTTGGCCTGCTTCTTGCGAAGCTACAAACTCCAGGAATTTCTTGGCGGCATCCACGTTTTTGCTATTTTTCATGATGGACAAGGAAGTGTCCGGGAATACAAGCAGCTTGGATTCGTCAGGATTATCCGAGATCGGGAAGGCCATCAGGCCGATATCTGCGTCGGGTCCTACCTGACGAATCGGCTCCAGCGCCCATGAACCGTTGCCATAGAACGCAGCCTTGCCTTGAGCGAGCATGGCGTTGGCATCATCGTAGCCGATGTTGAAGGAACCATTGACATCACTGTATCCGTATACATAATCCTTATGCAGGTCGAATGCCAGCTTCCAGCTTTCGTCGGTAGCGATGCTTACATTTCCGGCATCACGTTCTGCCGACCAGTTCGGGTTGCGTCCGAAGACCGTTTCGGCGAACAGGGCAATCAGTGGCATGTAGGCCACGGACAAGTCTTTCGAGCCTGTAGCGAAGGCAGGAATCCCCTTGGCCTTCAGAGCCTCAACAACTTGCTTCATTTCAGTCAAGGTAGTTGGTACTTCCAGGTTGTTGTCAGCAAGGACAGTCTTGTTGTAGTAGAAGCCGATATACCCATTATCAATAGGCATCGCATAAACCTGATCATTATAAATGGCGTTAGCCGCGTTGATGCTCTCGGCATTAAGATTGCCAAGATAGCTTTCTCCCTTCAGGTCGAGCAAATATTCCGTATCGATTTCTTTCATCCAGGTTACGAGGTCCGGCATTTCGTCGGAAGCGGCTCTGGCACGCAGCGTCGTCTTCAATTGATCAGCGTTCATCGTTTGAATTTCGACTTTAATATTGGTGTTTGCGCTTTCAAAACGCTTGATAATTTCTGTGAATGCTGCTTGGCTTGCTTGTTCTTGCTTCAAAGACAGAAATTCAAGCTTGATGTTCTCATTGCTGGGTGTGCCCTGATGATTGCCTGGTTCGGCAGCGTTCTGGCTGTTGCCTCCACATGCAGTTAACACTGTGACGGTCAGCATAACTACAATGAGTGCAGATAACCATTTCTTCATGATGCGATTCCTCCCTTTTTGTGAGCAAAGCATATATGTGAGTTGCGGGCTGCGCTCGGCCGATACGCTGGCCCGCAAAGTACACCGTAATGATTTAGATGATGGAAACTTCAAGACTTCAGAGAGCTATGTTAGCTTATTTAGCTGTAGAGTGGCCCTAATTGCGAGCAAGCGCGATAGTCCATGCCCACCGAGCTATTTTCCAGGCCAAAGGCTTTCCAGTAGCTTGGACGGAATAACCGCTCTTCCGGTACATTGTGCATGTTGACCGGAATCCGCAGCATGGCGGCGAGGGTAATCAGATCACTGCCAATATGCCCGTAGCTGAATACGCCATGATTAGCGCCCCAGTTATCCATGACGGCATAGACATCGCGGAAAGCGTCTTTTCCGGTGAGCTTAGGCACGAACCAAGCGGTTGGCCAGGATGGGTCGGTGCGCTCATCCAGCAGCTCGTGTACATGCTCTGGCAAATCTACCGTATGACCTTCGGCAATTTGCAGCACCGGACCTAATCCGGCAACCAGGTTGATCCGGTAGAAGGTAATCGGCATCCCGCCCTTGGTCAGCAAACGGCTGGAGAAGCCGCCGCCTCGGAAATATCCTTGATGGGCAGCATGCCAGGTAGTGGCTTGCAAGCATCGGTCCACTTCATCCTGGCTAATGTCCCAATGTGGCTTCATCGCCGGCTGGCCATCAATTTGTTGTTCACCGCAGCTATCCAGTGCAACAGAGCCAGAGTTCTTCAGATGAATGACGCCGCCAGCGGCCAAGCCCTCAAGCTCATATCCAGCGACCCGCTTCACGGCTTCCGGACTCCAATAGGTCCGGACGTCCACGAAGGCCTGCGCAGTATGGGTCAGTAAACTCCCCAGCAGCATGGAGGCGCCATTCAGGCTGTCATTCTCAGTAGCCATCACATAAGGAGCACGGCGGCCGTTCCAGTCGAACGAGCTGTTTAGAATCGCTTCGGAAAAGTCGCCATTGGGCAAGTAATCGTTCCAGTGTCGTTGCCCCTGAAATCCAGCGGCAATGGCTTCATGTCCCAATGCTTCTTCTGTGAAGCCCGCTTTAGCCAGCTGCGGATTGCCAGCCATCAGATCCCGCATAATCAAGGTCATCTTCACGACGAACGCCCAGACTTCATCCTTGCGTTCACGGGAGAATTGAGTAGCTGCTTCGTTGTAATCGGTGCCTTCCAGACAATGCTGTCGGGTCCAAGCGAGTGCATGCTCGAATTCCTCCTGATCGAAGATTCCCAGTTGAATCCGGCGGTTGATCTCGCTCATATCTACGTATTCATTGCGCATGCCCAGATATTGCTGGAAGAAGGGTTCGTTGACGATGGAGCCGGCAATACCCATGCTGACAGAGCCAATAGCCAGATATGATTTGCCGCGCATTTGCGCGACGGCCATGGCCGAGCGAGCGAATTGCAGCAGCTTGGCCTGTACATCTTCGGGAATGCTGTCGTCATCCTTGTCTTGTACATCGCGGCCGTAAATGCCGAAGGCAGGCAGCCCCTTCTGATTATGTGCGGCTAGTGCTGCCGCCAGATAAACGGCACCGGAGCGCTCGGAGCCGTTGAATCCCCAAATTGCCTTCGGGCGATACGGGTCCATATCGATGGTTTCACTACCGTAGGCCCAAGCGGGTGTTACTGATATGGTAACGCATACATTTTCAAGCCGGAACTGCTCGTCCGCTTGGCGAGCTTCCTTGATGCTGCTGATGCAAGTAGAGGCAATAACACACTCTACAGGTGAACCGTCGCTGTAATGAAGCTGTTCGCTTAGCAACCGGGCTACCGCTTGAGCCATTGAGAGCGTTTGCGGTTCAAGCGCTTCCCTGACGTTGCCGACCCGAGCATCCACGACCGGTCTGATACCGATTCGAATTCTATTATCCATCACTGATGTCTCCTTGCTGTCGTTAGGTCAGCATCCAAATATAACGTACTGTTATATTTGGAGCTTCAATCTTGGTTTATGGAAGATATGATCAAACACTAAATAGCAGCCGCCTAACGCATACTCGTGTTCCAGTAATTGACCAGGCACGATGCTTAGTCGATTAAAGTGTTCCTTCAATAATTCGCCGGCCGTCTCTTGCAAGGACTTGAGCAAGACCGAACCCTCCAGGTTCGGGCAGCCGCCAATTACAAAGTTAGGGATTTCAAAAATGCGTGCCAGATTCACCAGAGCAAGTCCCAGGTAATGGCCTGCTTCTTGCAATAGGGAGGAGGCCCGCTCATCTCCTTCTTGTGCAAGCTGAACCAAGTTCTCCAGCCGTAGTGGAGACTGCTGGGCCGAAGCGGAATTCCCGCTTCCCTCGCGATAACGACGAATCAGATTAAGTTCGCTGGCAAATACATTCAAGCTGCCCTTGGGGCCGCCAAGTCCTTCCGGTCCGCTGACATCGAGAATCATTTGACCAATGAAGCCTGCGTTGCCATTCTCTCCGCCATAGATTCCGTTCTTCATGAAGATTGCACTACCTACGCCAGAGCGCAGCCCGATATAGATAAAGTCCTGATTCTCTGCAGATAGATAGAAGCGCTGCTCTACCAGTCCCATCAAATGAACATCATTGCGCACATAAACTGGTAGATGAAGGCGATCTTCCAGAATGGATTTGATGTCTACGTTATGCCAACCGTTAATCCGTTCAATAAAGATAGACAAGCCGTTATTTTTGTCAACCACGCCGGACATACCGATGCCAATACCTTCGATCTTCAGCCGATCTACACCGGATTCGTCAATCAACCGGGCAATTTCATCGGATAGGCGATCGGTGATGTATTGCACCGAGCTGTCGAGCGGACAATGATAGTGGTGCGAGGCTAAAATTTTGCCATTGGAGTTAGCCATCGCTATCCGAACTTGCGGGAATTCAAAGTCAACCCCGATGCCGTAGTATGCATCTGAATTAATAGCGAGCAATGCCGCTGCTCTGCCTCCGGTGGACTCAGCAAGTCCACCCTTGATAATGATATGGTCATCGGTTAATTCCTTAACTGAATTAATAACCGTAGGCCGGCTCAAATTCGTCTTCTTCACAATATCCTCAACGGTGATTGGCTGGTAGCTGGATATACATTGCAAGACCAAATACTTATTAGCTTCTTTTAAAATTTTGGAGTTATTCTTTCCCAATCCATTTCACCCTTTGCAAAAATAATACGCCCTCTTAATTATAAGCAAATCTACCTTCTTCTTATAGAGCAGGCATTATTTTTCGCTTTTAGGTACGCTTTCATTGGCTCATTTCTTACTGCGGCATTGTGTTTGATCGGGCTTGATGATGCCAGTATAGCAAGAACAAAAAGTTTTGTAAATACATTTTACTAAAGTGTTTTTTAAATGTGTTATTGAAAACTATTTGGTTTATGTTACAATGACTCTCGTAAGGCCTAAAACGCTATCATTGGGACGGTGACTAGATGAGTAATCACAAACTGGCGCAATTACTTGCGCAGAAATCCGATCAATTAATTCAAGGCTGTATCAAGGTGGCTCATGATGGTACGAAGTTGTTTACCCCTGACGGGATTGCTAGTTATGATGCGCTGTGGGTGCGCGATTTTGCTTATATGGTTGAATACGCTTTCGATTTCCTCAAGCCGGAGGATATCCGGGCTGCGGTAGATTTCGTTATAGGAGGGCGGCGTGAGGACGGGTGGCTGCCTGACCGTATTTATGCGGACGGATTAGGGGTCTATGCCGCAGGTGTGGTAGAGAAGCCGGTAGGGGAGGCCAATCTGGATAATACACCGTTCCTGGCTTTTGTGGTGTATTTCTATCTTAAAGCTCTGGAGGAAGGGGAAGCTCGGGAGTTGTTCGGCAAGTGGGTCAGGGCTCTGGACCAAGGCATGTCGCTGATTCCGCTTAGTGGCGATGGGCTTGTCTACAATGATCCGGCCAAGCCGCATTCTCCATATGGATTTACCGATACCATTGGCAAGACGGGCGAGCTGTTCATGGAATCGCTGCTCTTCTGGCGGGCCTGCCGCTTTTTGCAGGAATTGCACGAGAAGTATGGACAAGCGGCTGTAGCCAAGTCCTATCGTGAGCGGGCGGCTGCGATTGAACAGAGCATCTTCAAGCTCTACGATTCGTCTCGAAAAGGCTTCTATGCGGCTACCGACGAGTGCAAGCAACTGGACATCTGGGGCATCGCGTATCTGCTGTACATTGGCTTCCCGGCGGATGACATCTATGAGGATCTCCTGACCTTCCTGCATGATAACTACGAGGCTTATGCCTACAAGGGCCAAATTCGCCATCTGCTGCAAGGGGAATACTGGGAGCGTCTGCTCATCGATGTGCCGCATGAGGAATACCAAAATGGAGCTTATTGGGCGACGGCCAGCGGCTGGGTGATCTGGTGTCTGGCTCAGAAGGATGGCAAGCTTGCAGCGCAAGCCTTGAAGGATGTAGCAGACAGCTTTGTGAATGACGGCATCTTCGAGTGCTTAAATGAAGGCTACAGCAAGCTGGACAGCTTCGTCGTCAGCGCGACCAATGTGTACGGAGCCTATCAACGGTTGGTGCAGGAGCAAGCACAGTCCTTCATCCAGGCCGTGGATGAGCTGGAGCAGCTCTGATGTCAGCCCGGCATCAAGTGCTGGTGGCTGGAAGTGCGAACATCGATGTCGTGCTCCAGATTCCGCGCATCCCGCATCAGGGTGAATCGCTGGTAGTGGCGGGACAGCGTACCGGACTTGGCGGCAAGGGCTCCAACCGGGCTATTGCCTTGCAGCGGCTGGGTCTGGACGTGCAGCTCTGCTGCAAGCTGGGACAAGATAGCAGCGGCGGTCTTGTATTAAGTGCGCTACAGGCTGAAGGAATCGGAACCCGGCTCGTGAAGCGGGACGAGCATGTTGGTACGGGAGCAGCCTATATCATGGTTGAACCCGGTGGCAAGAATACGATTTTATCGTACTTGGGTGCGAACAATGCTTTTACCAAGGCGGATATTAACGAAATTGTCGATCAACTGTCGTCGTTCTCCTTTTTATCCATGGAGCTGGAATGCAGCCTTTCCTTAATTGAGCAACTGCTATATCACGGCCGAAAGCAGGACAAGGTCATCATCGTGGACGCAGGACCTGTGCGTGAGATCGAGCTTAGTGAATTTCGGGATGTAGACGTGTTCAGCCCGAATGAGACGGAGGCGGCTCAGTGGACGGGCTTTGCTGTAGATACGGAAGCAGCGGCGCGTGAAGCTTGCCGTTACTTGTATGAGGCTACAGGGAGCAAGCGGGTGTTGCTCAAGCGTGGAGAGCATGGCGCGATGCTGTATGATGGCCAGGATATCCGAAACTTCCCTGCCTACCGCGAGGCGGGGCATGTGGTCGATACCACGGCGGCAGGAGATTGCTTCATGGGCGCATTGACGTTAGGCATGGCCCGAAACATGCCGCTGGATCAGGCCATTTATTATGCGAACGTGGCAGCAGCCATTGCAGTGACCCGCTCCGGTGCGGCTGCTTCGCTGCCAACGGGAGCAGAGGCGGATGCGATGTTCGCCAAAGCTCGGGAAGGGGGTTACGTCAAGTGACAAACAAATTATCCTTATCAATCATGTGTGCGGATCAGCTTAACCTGAAGGGAGCGCTGGAGGATGCAGCGCACATTCGGGCGAACTTCATTCATGCCGATATTATGGATGGCAACTTCGTGCATAACATTACGCTGGGCTTTGACCAACTGCGGATGCTGGCCGAGAAGTCGTCCGTTCCAGTGGATGCTCACCTGATGGTCAGCAATCTGGATATGGCCATTCCGCTGGTGCTGGATACAGGCTGTACGCATGTCTGCTTTCATATCGAGGCGACTCATACGCCGATTCGTTATTTACGCCAAATCCGCGAGAGCGGCAAGCAAGCCGGGATTGCCATTAATCCGCACGGCTCGATCGACTTCTTGCAGCATCTTCATCAGTACGTTGATTACGTCCTGGTCATGACGGTAGAGCCTGGCTTTGCCGGGCAGAAGTTCCTGGAGCACACGGCGCTGAAGATCAAGGAGATTCGCGAGCTGCTCGGTCCGGACAAGGACATTATGGTCGATGGCAACATCGGTCTGGACAGTGCCCGGCTCTGCCGCGAGTACGGGGCCAACGTCTTCGTGCTAGGCACCTCGGTAGCCTATAGCCAGCAACAGATCAATGCAGCGCAAATTCAGACCTTCCGCGATAAGCTGGATGTTCCGGTGCAGTGACCGCAAAATATACTATCTATGTGGCAATCTACTAGAAAAGGCGACACCTATCTCCTGAGAGGATGAGTGTCGCTTTTTGTTTGTTGTGGACGGGGACTATGATTCAAGAAGCGATCAACTGATCGTGGACCAGGTCTTCAGTCAAATAGATACGGAAGCTAAGCGACTTAGTGCAAAATAACTGTTGGATAGAGGTTTCAGACAAGGTCTGAGCTCTATCCATTTTTTGATTGTTTTCATGTTGCAAAAAACGACAAAATTAGTAACTTCATATATCTAAACCAAGTGTCGACATTTTTCGCTATATGCAAAAGCAAAAAATGGGATAATAATACTATTTATATTTTGTGAAATTAGGAGGATAGATGATGGTGGGAGTGGATCATAAATAAATCTAAAGAAGCAGGTCTTTGGATTATATTGGAGGCATGCATATCGAAATTGAACAAAATTACAATTTTATTGAGTCTTGATTAGAAAGGGGAGCAGTATGACTAGAAAAAGAATAAACAGACAAGTGTGCCTCATGCTTATCGCAATATTTTGTATATCATTAGTTTCATTATATATGACAAGCAATAAAGCAGAAGCAGCAGGTGAGTGGAAATCGATTTATAAAAAAACTCATAAATTATTGAACTACAAAGATAAAGTGTACTTGCATTATTCAACAAATATCCCCAGAAGTGAACTGAAGAATTACAGGATAGATCTCTCTTGGACTTATACCTCATATCTTATATACGACTACACGGATAGAGATATTGGTAGTTATTATGTTGAAGCAGTAAAGTCTGGTGACACTGATGTTATGGTGAGAAAAACAATTAAAAGAGGGGGCAGGGGCGGTTCTGCTTCCTATTTGCTCTCCACAAACAATGATCTTTCTGTCACAGAAAGGATTACAACTTACTTTAGAACCAATGAATCTAATCTTATAAAGACTATCACTGTGGAAATCTATCATAGAGATGTAACCCCTCCTACTAATCCTGTAATTTCTGTTAACCCATCGGGATACACCCAAGGCAATGTCTCTGTTTCGATTGGTGGGAGTACGGACACCAGTGGAATTACCAGGTATGAGTACAGCCTTCAAGGAGCTCATAATTTGGGATGGACAGTATATAACAACCCGATACCGATTACCAACCCCGGACAGACTACGATTAGTGCCAGGGCAGTGGATGCAGAGGGTAATGTCAGTGGGGTGAGCACTTCCATTGCGTACATAGACAAAACAGGCCCAACAGGACCAGCCGTATACATTAGCCGATCGGGTTGGAGTAATACGGACGTCACGGTAGGCATCAGCAGCCACGGGGCTGACAGCCAGTCCGGCGTATTAAGAAGTGAAATCGCCGTGACAGGAGCGACTAATATAGGATGGCAAACCTATACGGGAACGTTCAACATATCGGCTAATGGTGAGAGTGTCGTCCATGGCCGAACGATAGACAATGCTGGTAATGTGGGTTCAGCTAGTACAGGCGTGGTCCACATCGATAAACTTGCGCCCAACCAGCCAACAATTAGCATGGATGGAAACTGGAGCAGCAGTAATAAAACTTTTACGCTCCAACACGGAACAGATAATGGAGGAAGTGGAGTAAACCGAAGCCAATACAAGCTGGGAAATAGTGGGGCATGGACCGATTACACCGATCCGGTAACCGTAAACCAGGAGAACCTCGTCGTTTACGCCAGGACGATAGATAATGCCGGTAATACGGGAAAGGTTGCTCAATTCAATGGAAATATTGATCGTACACCTCCAACGCAGCCTTCCATTACATTGAGTGAGACCGGATATACGTCCAAAAATATTTCGGTCACTGTAACTAGTGGGCAAGATGCCATGAGTGGCGTGCTGAAATCACAGTATCGGATTGGTAGTTCAGGAGCATGGACCGATTATACGATGCCCTTTTCAGTGACTAATGAAGGGGCAACGACCGTCTATGCCCGTACCATGGACAAAGCAGGGAATGTGAGCGGAGAAGCAACCGCAGTGGCTAAAATTACTAGGACCAAGCCGGTAGAGCCAGCTATCACGTTAAGCCCTGTGGACTGGACAAGCCAGAATGTTACCGCGACTATCAACAATCCGAACAACTCAACTGGAAGTATCTCCTATAAGATTCAGTGTAAGATCGGGGATACCGGGGCATGGGCTGATTATAAGTCTCCCATCACCGTTTTAAATGAAGGCATAAAGGTGTATGCGAGGGTTGTTGATGCAGCAGGTAACATCAGTGAAGAGGTCTTGGCTGAACCAAGAATAGATATGACAGCTCCGACGGAACCAATGATTGAAAGTGTTTTGAATCCGAGCGGATCAGAGGCCAATATCACGGTAACGCCGGGAACGGATATACTTAGCGGAGTGAGCCGGACGGAATACAAAATGGGGGATCAGGGTGCATGGACAGCGTATGAGACACCATTTACCGTTAACCGTCAGAATGCGGTGATCGTCTATGCAAGAACAATAGATCAGGTCGGGAATATATCCATTGAAGCAGTAGAAGTAATCGATGCAGATTCATACCAGAAAACACTGGTCGAGGCCATCCAAGCAGTTGAAAAAGCTGAGGCATCAAAGCTTCAGTCGGATGTCAATGCGGCCGTCACCTTAATTAGTGAATTAAAGGAACTCGATCAAGAATCTCTGCTGAACCGGTTGAATGCTATCCAAGTGATTCCGGACGTGCCAGGTGATCAAAACAGCCCGTCCACCCCTGCCAACCTGGTCGGTACAAATGCAACGCCAACCGGCATGAAACTGTCCTGGAAGGCTTCTACCGATGATGAAGGCAGCGTCAGCTACGAAATCTATATGGATGGTCAGCTCATAGGTGAGACAAGAAAACTCGCTTATGAAATCACAAACCTGGATCCGCAAACCAGCTATACGTTTACCGTGAAGGCCAAGGATGTCGCTGGAAATTATTCCGGTCCGAGCAATACGGTCACTAAAGGTGTATCTAAAAACTATAACTACAAGTATGATGCCGCTGGAAGACTGGACTATATCGAGTCGAATGGCAAAGTGATTTTTGATTACCAATATGACAAGAACGGGAATCTCTTACAAATCATTACGCTGATCAATCCTTAAGATTGGAGAAAAGGTCGATGAAGAGAAAACTGAGTACACGTAACATTGCTATATTCCTGCTGTTAATCCTTTTTTTCAATACAATGAGTGCCTATATTCCTGACATCGCAAGCGCTTCTGAGAACACGGGTACATACGAACAAATCGCTTCCCGCTTTGGGGTATCTGACTCATTCATTCAGAACGAGCTGCAAAAAGGATACTCTTTAAATCAGATATATACGGTCCTTTTTCATGCAGAACAGTCGAATAAAACTTATGAAGAAGCCTTGGCGGAATTGTTTCCTAAGGAATTAAATCAATCAGAAACCGTTACGAGTGATGTTTATAATCGGTTAAATCAATCGCCTGCTAAAGACATCGTCATATTCAATGTTACGGATGACGTCTATGCGAATAACACAAAGGACCGTAGCTCGGTTACTGAAGATGTGTACTCGATTAGTAAGGCTAGATCGAACTCCTTAAATAAAGTCGACGATATTCCTGTACTCCCCCCAATAACCGAAGAAGCTCCGGTTTACGATAAAACATCGTTTAACGATGCTCCTTACTCTGTGGGAAATGAAAAAGAAAGCATCTCCACTCTTTCGGGTAACTTGCATGTCCAAAGTTCCGATATCTCGCTGCCGGGGAGAAATGGTCTTGGATTTTCACTTACCCGGCAATACAATTCCAACGATGCTCAATTCTATGGTATGGGAGCTACATTAATTGATGTAAGTGAAGTAAAGCAAAATTTCTACATCGAATTCAATGTAATTCAGAAGCCTATCATAAGACAATATAAGGTGAGCTATAACGAGAAGAAATGGATCCAGGAAGACACAAATGGAGATGGGGTTGTTGACCGCAGTACATACGATCTCCCTTCCACAACCAAAGTTGTAGGAACCTATTCAACATTGGAAGAGGCAAATCAGGCGGCAAGTCAAAAGATAACGTACAAGGTTCCTGCAGAGTCCAAAACAGTAACTGATTACAGAACGGCCAGGAATCCAGATTCGTTACCACAATCCATTCGTTATAATAAAGATGGCTTTGTTGGGAGTCTTGAACCTAGAGGACAAGTGGAAGTGAAATCAGGTTCATATACACCTCCGGGCTCTAAATATATTTCATCCTATAGTTGTGAAATCTATAAACCAGGGGGTTACGATAGTTATGGATACTGGTCTTCTTATATATATAATCCTGGCGATTCATGTGGTAAATCAAGTCTAGAATATAACGATGGTACCTATAGCGGAACTTTGTCACTTTGGAATGATTTTATATGGTTAGGTTGTCCTTCTCCTAATTACACAAAACGTAATTCGATATGCAATGTTCGAGGCGATGCTTATTATTCGGGGACAGTCTTTTCAAGGGGAACTGAGGATACCCGTATATGGGGTCAGAACTACGAAGGTATAGTTACCAAACCCGGGTACACCAGTGATACCGGCTATGATGCATGGGGCGACAATGGGCAGGGAGGAAGGATAAGGTACGCTTATACCGCTGACGGCTTACCATGGATCGATAAATCTGAAACTGAAGGAAATGGAAGTAAGGTTAAGAAGCAGACTCAGCTTTACTCTACACTGGAAGAAGCTGAAGCGTGGAAAGAGATTATCGCCAGCAATCCCGGTTTAGAGCTTACCGACTCAGAAGGAGGAGCTGAACCTAACTATCGTTATTATATTGCAGAAGGAGCTCATCCCGTTATAGGTGCAGTAACCGTAGAATATCAGCCAAAATTTATTTATCAGAATACGGTTCATACGCCGCTGAGCGAACAGCTTTTTCCATTAGGCAAAGGGTGGACCTGGAATCTTCCATATATAGAAACCAAAGATGACAAACAATATATTCATCTTTCCGAGGGTGGAAGTTATGAAGTTGAGGGAGACCAACTTAAAAATTATGATTGGAAGGGACTTACCCTTGTAGCGGACGAGAGCGTAAACGTAAATGGTGATGCATCAGCCTATGTACTAAAGTCAACCGATGCCCAGCCAAAACACTATTTCTCAAAAGACGGTAGATTACTGCAGATTTCGGATGCATATAACAATTTTATTCGCTTTTATTATGAACAAAATGCCACCTATAATCGCAAATTGTTAAGCAAAATTGAGGACGCCATTGGGAACACAATAGAAATTTCGTATTCTGGGACTGAGGTTACAGTTGTTAAAGGAAATGAGACAGTTGTTTATAAAAAGCATGCGGAACAAGGAGTTGAACTTCTCGATTCGGTAACAGATGCGGTGGGAAGGAAAACGACGTATTCCTATACTTTGGCTCCTGCAAAATTTAATTTAAATGCCTCAGAGCCAGGAAGACAGCTATCGAATCCATACGCGCTTCTGACCAAAGTGTACCATCCTACCGGAGCTGCCACCGTCTACAACTACGATGACCAACCGGTACGGCGCTATATTGGTGCGAATTCTGTTAACGAGGCTTACCGCGCCGTCTCGCGAGTGGATCAAATTATATATAGCAATGACCTTGTTGAGGAGTTTAATCGTGAAACGATGCATTATACCTCCGACATGGCTGCGGCTTATAACGATAATATAAGTTTTTCAACCAGTATAAATAATGGATTAACGAATTCTACGTATAAATACAATAAAAAATATATCGATAATAAAGTTGGCTCTAAATATTACCTGGAACAGGCCGTTGTTCAAGCAGGGGATATCGAGAAGGTAACCGGATATCAGTATGAGAAACAGGTACAGGACAAGTCGTATGCGGCGTCGGTTCCAACGATTACTACATCAAGTAATAATCAAAATTCAGATGTATATACTTCAAGTGTGATGTATGACGATTACGGGAATATTACGGAGTCAACGGATGATCGGGGCGCAAAATCTTACTATACGTATGATGGCAATCACCTCGTTAAAACAGCGTTAGAACCTCTTGATTCCAGCACTAATGGCTATGTTGAGTTTGTACGAAATGAGCAAGGCGATATTCTCCAAACTACTGTCCGCGAGAACAATGCGAGCGGCAAATTGCTGCAAAAGGTGGAGTATCCAGGCAGAGACTCGTACGGGAATGTAACCAAGCAAATCATTACTAATGATGATAAAACGGTTACTACTCTTAGCGAGTTCAGCAGTCAGTATGGTAATGCATTCCCTACTTTGCAAAGTGTAAAAGTGACGAATGCGGATGGAGATATCTCAACAGTCAGCAAAAAAATCAGCTATAACAAAGAAACGGGACTGGTCAGTGCTTCAACAGATGGAAATGGTCATGAAACCACTTATGAGTATGATGCACTTGGACGTGTGGAAAAGGTAACCTATGCGGATGGAACCAACATAGGCGCATCTTACGACGATCAGGAAAATACGGTAATCGTAACGAATGAATTGGGAGTGAAGTCTAAGACACGTTGGAATGCTCTCGGATGGAACGTTGAGACAGGCTTGTATAATGCTACAGAGTATCAAGTTAAAACAAAATCGGCTTATGATCACAATGGCCGACTTGTTTCGAGTGAGGATGCATTGGGAAATCTCATCAGATATGTCCACGATGGTTTGGATCGCCTGACATCAACAACTTACCCCGATGGTTCTATGGCTACAACGACTTACAATGATGCTCTTCGACAAGTAATACAAGCTGATGGAGAAGGCAATAAACAGATTAACACTTACGACAAGTGGAACAGAATGGAGACCATGGAAGAACAGCCTGCTAATCAGGATAAAAGCACGGTTGTGGCGAAATTCGAATACGATCGGGTCAACGACCAGGTTATAAAAGAATATGATGCTCTGAATAACACTAGTTCTTACAAGTATAATTCGTCAGGCAAAGTAATTTCGGTTACGGATCCTAACGGAGACATCACCAAGTATGACTATGATATGCTTGGGAATCTAATTCAAACCACCTATCCTGATGGCAACGTTAAGTGGAAGAGTTACGATGAGCTTGGACGTGTTATTCAGACCAAAGACGAAGTTGGCCAGTCCGAAAAGCAGTATTTTGATCCTAGTGGAAATGTAACTCGTGTGGTAGATCGAAACGGGAACTCGACAGTTTTTGAATATGACAGCCGCAATCGTTTGAAAACATGGAAAAACAGCAGTGAAACGGTAAGTTATACTTATGATGCAGCCGGTAAACGTCTGTCGATGACGGATGGAACTGGAACAACTGCTTACGAGTACGATAAATACACGGAACTGCTGAAGACGATGACTTACCCGGATGGATTAACTCTTACCAATCAATATGATGCAGGAAATAATCGAACACATATGGTGGGTCCATTCGGAGCCGAAACATTCTTCACTTACGACAACCTGAACCAATTGAAAACAGTAGGAAGTGTAGAAAAGCAACCGGATACAACGTATGAGTATTATAAAAATGGACTGGTTCAAGGCGCAGTTTCCAGTAATGGATACGAAACTCAAAATAGGTATACAGGCTCGAAATTGACGGAGTTAAATCATGTGCTGGCTGAAAATGTTACCAATCATTTCGAGTATGGTTATGATGAGAATAAAAATATCAGAGAGCGTCTGCAGAACGGCATTAATGATTTATTTACGTATGATGAGCTAAATCGCATAAGCACCTCGACAGAAAATAACGAGACTTACACCTATGACTCCCGAGGCAACCGTCTTACCTTGATGACGGATCAAGAATTAAAGCCGAAACCAAGAGAATACAGCTATGATGATCAAAATCGGTTAACTAAGGTGAGTGTGAATGGTCAAACCGTCGAATATCGATATAATGGAGACGGTCTGCTGGTTGAAAGAATTCAAGGCGGAGTACAAACCCGCTATTACTATGACAGCAACAGTGAACAAATTATAGCCGAAGCAACCATAGAAAACGGAAAGCCCAGTTTGGTTGCAAATTACACAAGAGGTCTGAAGCTGGAAGCTATAGAATATGCAGATCAAACCAAAGCCTATCCGTTATATAATGGACACGGGGATTTAATTGAGCTGAGAGACTCAGCAGGAGTGCTACTGAACCAGTATCAGTATGATATATGGGGAAATATCATTTCGGAACAAGAGAAAGTCCATAATCCATTCCGTTATTCTGGTGAGCTATGGGATGATGAGGTAGAGTTACAGTACCTGAGAGCCCGCTGGTACGATCCGTCGATTGGTCGATTTGTAAATGAGGATACGTATGAGGGGGAGCTTACCAATCCGCTAAGTTTGAATTTGTATACGTATGTGGAGAATAATCCGATCAAATTCATAGACCCAAGTGGAAACGATGCTATTATCGTAACTGCAAAGGCTGCTGCTTTTGGTGCAGGACATACTTCAGCGCTTTTCCAAGATAAAAATAATGATTGGTTTTATACGTATTGGGGAGATAAAGGAGTGATAGCAGAGAAGGTAAACCGAAACGTGAGCTCACTAGAAGAACTGAATGATTGGATCAAAGGTAAATCCTTTTCCGCTTGGAGTAGTACAGGTTACACAAGTAGTACTTACATTGAAGGGGATTTTACAAAATCTCTTGATTACTTTGAAGATAAATTGAAAATTTTTAATGGAGAGATGGGAGCAAAAAATAAGGACTACAATTTAATAACCAATAATTGCTTAGAGGTTACATCCGGTGCTTTGTCATTGGGAAATTTATATGATGGCACATCAGTTAAACGTTTTCTAACTAGCCCTGTTCTGTCGGGGGAGGTTATTCCAAATTCAGCAAGTATTTTATTTGAAGCGAATTTCTATAACAATTCATTTACGCTAGATGATTATAAAGAACAACTAAACAACAAGTTAGATTTTTATGAAAGCAACTGGTTTACTACGTTTTACTTTAATACAAATATTAAGGGCATAAATTCATTATTAAGCAATTAAGTCAAGGGAAAATATTAAAAATTTTGATTGGAGTTGAATAATTGAAAAAAAAGTTAATGGGCTTGATTCTTTTCATAATAACTGTTGGTGTATTGTCAATGGTTTATGTTATTTTTTATGGAACGCCGTGGGGAAAAAATGAATTTAAAAAAGATGTGATTAAGTACTTAAATGAAAAATATTCGCAGGAGATGATTATTAATCCAGATGCTCATTATAGTTTTAAATTGGGAACATACTCCATTAGTGTTAGCCCAAGGGACATAAAAGATATTCAATTTTCAGTATGGCAAACTCAAGGGAAAGAAGGCAAACTAGGGGATAATTATTTTATTAATTATTGGGCTTATCAAGCTAGTAATCATTTGAACTCAATTCTAACTGTGGCATCACCTAATAATACGATTTCAGGTAAAGTAGTCATACAGCATGAACCTGGTTTGAATAATTATATAAACTCAAAAATCATCCCTCCAAGTTATGATGAAGTCAAGGATCAATTGAAAAATGGGACATATATTTTCATCGATTTTAGAAGAGAGTTGGACTTGCAAAATATTGAGAAAGAGTACACGGACATCTACGATATTTTTCAGCATATTAAACAGAATGGTTTTACTTTTGATATTATCAAGGTAGACTTTAATAAACAAAATAAATTTAGATTAAACTATACGGACTTTATGGACATTCACGAAAGTCAAGATTTAAAGCACTTTTTAAATAAATAGTAGGAAGTGCTGTGATTTGTTTTTATTCCTCACCACAGGCGATATAAATCATCGCTTGTGGTTGTTTGCTCTCCATTCCCGGTCGGGGCGGCGGCTGGCGACAAGTATGATGTTTCGTTAACTGCTTAATAAAATGCGTCATGACATAACAAAATACTATCCTAATAATATATATAAAGACAGGAGGCATAATGGATTATGACAATCCCCCAAAAAGCAGTAGAGATGGACTATATTCTTGAGCGCGTGCTGGAGAACTTCGCCTGCCGAGTTCTATGGAGCGAAGGGCGCCCCTGCCTGGAATACCACCTTGACCAATTAGACGCGATTGCTGAGTATGTACGTACTCAATTCGGCACGGAGCTGCTGGATGTGTTTTTCACGGCTGTAGAGAGGTTGGAGGAGGAATAGGTCTTATTCGTAAATGATTTGTTGCTCCTGATTATAAATGAGGACGGAGGAGTCGCCCATGGTTCCTTCGCCATAGTCACCAACTACGGCATAGGCTCTTTTTCCTTCCTCGATGTCTAGCCGATGCCACTTCCTGTAATCAAAGGTAGCATAAATGTATTTTCCCTCTTGGAGCAGTTGTTCATCATGAACTTGGATCATTAGATAAGGGAACCCTGTCTGAACGCCAAGAATCTCAACGGGCTGCTCCTTATTCTCGTTGACGACCAGATCAGCACCGTATACCATTTTATCGTTCATGATTCTGAGCCAATACGCCCCGATCTTCACACCCCGCTTGTAGAAGATATAAGCAAAGGGTTGGTCCACCTCATTGTTGATTTTATAATCCAACACCTCTAGAACCTCCAGTTCACTAAACTGCTGAATATGGAGATCAGAAATCTGGCTATAGGAGTCCCTTTGCAAGAGGGGAACAAGTACCATAAGCAGAGCAATTAACAGCAGTCCCAAGCCTGGAAGCAGATAGCGTTTTTTTGAAATAGTATCATGAAAGATCAACTCCTGAATTCTATCATATCAATTCTATTTCCAATGATCGTACTAAATTTAAAATTACTGAGAAAATTATATATTTAAAAGGGATTATGGGTATGATTGTCGAATGTACTGCCTTAGTATGGTTCTAAAGACTTATATAGTGATGAAGTTAAGCCGAAAGAAGGTTCACATAATGACATTATTATTAGAAAAAGAATCCAAGGCAACGGTTAATGAAAGTATTAAAAAGAAGAATAATTACCAAGTAAAGTGCATGCCTATGTTGAAATGGGCAGGGGGAAAAAGAAGAATTTTAAAACACTTATTGCCGATAATCCCAAAGAATTATAAAAAATACTACGAGCCATTTTTTGGAGGAGGTGCGCTTTTTTTTGCCACTCAGCCGCAAAATGCTATTCTATCAGACACTAATCAAGAATTAATAGAATGTTATCAGTTTGTTAAAGATTCACCACAAGAAGTTATAGATAAGCTTAGATACATGGAGAATTCTAAAGATAACTATTTTAAAGTAAGAAATAATCTACCAGAGAATGGGCTCGAACGTGCTGCAAGGATAATCTTTCTAACTACGTTATCTTTTAATGGACTGTATAGACTCAATTTAAAAGGCGAGTTTAATGTACCATATGGTAATAAGGTACATATAAACCCGTGTGATGACGCTAGAATTATAGCAGTTAGTAAGGCTCTTAGGAACGCAGAGTTAGATTGTTGTGATTTTAGCCAGTCAGTAGATGGAGCCGGAAAAAATGACTTTGTATACTTTGATCCTCCATATGCAATAAGTCAAGGCAATGGTTTCGTAAAATACAATTCAAAAGTATTCACTTGGAATGACCAAGTAAGGTTAGCTAATGAAGCGACAAAATTAGTAGACAAAGGGTGTAAGGTTATTGTCAGTAATGCAAATGTTCCAGAGATTAGGGAACTATATAGAGGATTTAACTGTAAAATTCTAGAGAGACCATCAGTCATAGCTGCTTCGGGAGAGCATCGAAAGAAGATTACGGAATGCATTTTTTATAATGGTGGTGAAAACAATGTCTAATAATATTGAACCTAGAAATAATTTGGGTGCTGCTGCCCGGGCTAAGTCAAAAAATTATCAGACTAAAACAGTCCAATTAGCTGTATTAGAAAAATATCTTCATGAAGGGTGGGTAATAGAAAAAAAGAATAAAGCATCAGTAAGATTAAAAAAAGCCAAAGAGTCAGGAATTTTATTTGAAGACCGTGTCTGGACTCTATTATTTAAAATGGGTTTTCAATTTTTATCATTAGATAATGGTTTTACATTAATAAATCCCAAAGAACCTGATACGCCAGGTCAATTAATTGACATTGTGGGAATAGATAATGAAATAGCTTTAGGTATTGTATGTAAGTACTCTTATAAGCGAACGTTAGATCATCAATTACAAGAAGAAATTAGTAATTTTAGTAAAATAAGAGAACGCTTTTCTCGTTATATAAATAAGGAATTCACCTCTAATCATAAACGTCAGATTGTATTTGTTGAATTTTTATTCAATGTGTCCGTACCTGAAGAATTGAAAGATCTGGCTGAAAAGTCAAATGTTATTTTACTTGATGAAAAAGACCTTCAGTATTATGAAAATCTAGTATCTCATATTGGACCAGCCTCAAAATATCAATTTTTTGCTGATATGATTCCTGGTAAACGAGTTCCAGGTTTAGAAATAAGGGTTCCTGCCATAAAGACAAAGATGGGGGGGACAAATTGTTATACTTTTTCAATTACACCCGAATATTTGCTTAAAATTTCGTATATATCTCATAGAGCGAAAGGTAAAGCTTCAGATGTTAATACTTATCAGAGAATGATAAGTAAGTCAAGGCTTACAACAATAAAAAAATATGTAAGTGATAATGGGATATTTCCTAGTAATATAGTTCTTAATTTAGATCAAAAACAGGTCCAATTCGAAAAAATAGGAAACGATTTTAATGATAAACAGAGTATTGAAAATGGGATTTTAGGGTGGTTAATTATCCGCCCAACTTATAAGTCTGCTTGGATAATTGATGGTCAACATAGGCTGTACGCATACTCAGGACATGAGAAGGCATCTAATTCAAAGTTATCAATTTTAGCGTTTGAAGGTCTTCCTCCTAGTAAACAAGCTGAACTATTTATAGACATTAATGCTAAGCAAAAGAAAGTAAAGCAATCTCTTTTAGAAGAACTTTATGCTGAACTTCACTGGGATGCCGCTGACCCAGAAACCCGAGTAAGTGCTATAATTTCAAAAGCAGTTCAAGACCTTGGAGCAGATCCTGACAGTGCTCTGCATAATAGGATACAATCGGCAGATTTCCCAAAGGATACAATAAGGTGTATATCTCTGACCAGTATTTTTGGAGAATTACAAAAGGTAGGATTTCATATATCTAAAACTAAGAATGGGAATGTCATAGAATATGGACCTTTATGGGCAGGTGATAATGATTTAACTCTTAAAAGGACCCTTTATATTTTGAAAGGATGGCTTAATACAATCCGTGAGGGAACGAGGGATTGGTGGGATAAGGGATCAGCTGAAGGCGGAGGACTCGCAATGAATGATGGAGTTATAACATGCATTAGAGTTCTTAAAAGTGTTTTCCAGCATTTAGAGACAAAGGGATGCAATTTATCAAAGTTGAATAACAAGGAATTAATCCAAATGATAATGCCCTATAGTCAATTTCTTGTTGACTACCTGTCTTCCCTTACAGAAGAGGAGCGCAAAAGATTTAGAGATTTACGCGGGAGTCAAGGTCAAACCACCAGAACTAGAAGATGTCAACAAGCAATAAGAGATAGAGAGAGTACATTTAATCCACCTGGTTTGGATGACTTTATTAATTTAGAGAAGGCCCAAACTAACAATAAAGCAAAAACCATAATTGATTGGATAGAGGTTAATATGCAGAAATACGTACTTCAGGAACTCCAAGTAGAATTGGGAGGAGAAGAAACGAACTGGTGGATTAATGGTATTCCTCAAGCAGTAAGAGTTAAAGTTACGGAGCGGTTTGAGAAAGATGACGGACAGAGAGGGAAAAAAGAGTTTTACTTTGACCTTATGGATTACCGTAAAATAATCTTAGATAATTGGCAAATCTTTGAGGACTTATTTTCTTATAGAAAAACTGGTAATAAAGAAGCTAAAACCTCATGGTTGGTTTTTGTTAATGAGAAAAGAAATGCCGTAGCACACTCATCATCTGGAGTAACTCTCACTTTGGATGAACTCGCGCAATTGGAAGAATACAGAAATTGGCTTCAGCATCAATTTACAGGTTTGGAACAAGAGGAAATTGAGGAAGAGATAGAAACGTTATACAGTTGAATTGTATGGGTACGTTTAAAAATACCACCTAATCTAGGTGGTATTTTTATTATATAATTCAATAATCTCCCGAATATCTTCAATGTCTAGCGCCTCTGCGATTCTTTCAATATGACCAAAATTAATACTCTCGCGTTTACCATTAGCCAACTCACTTAATGCTGCATGTCGGACATCAGTCATTCGAGATAATTCCCGTAGAGAAATATTATGTTTTTTGGTCAACTCCTTTATTTTTACGACGACCTTTTTAGCCATTGATTCACCACTCCGTTCAGTTTGGCTTGACTATACGCATAAGCGTACCGTATAATGATGTTCATTCTGGTACTTATATGCGTAACAAAAAGAATTTTATATACAATTCAAAAAATTTGTAACATGCTAATCTATATATAAAAAGGAGGCCCCGCCCATGTCCCTTCTCGAATCCCTCTACCACGGAAATCTGCTTCCGCAGGAACAGATCGTCCCGCAGGACCCGCAATATCGTGAGCTAACCCGAGAACTGTCCAGTGCAATGATTGTATGGAAAAAGAAGCTAAGCAGCGCTGACTTCGCCGACTTGGAGGCGTTGATTGACTTGCAGCAGCAGGTACAAGGGATAGAGATGGCTGAAGCTTTTACGCAAGGATTCCGGTTAGGGGCCGGGCTGATGGTTGAAGTCCTCCATAAAAATTATCGCTGAACGCGCACCCGCAACCGGCCTTGTGAGAAAAGGCACGGGAAAGCGCATACGTGGACGCGTATAATAGCTACGATAAGCGAATTTGTTTCGGCATAATTCGTGAATTTTTTCACTTATATTGTGAAAAAAAACACAATGTTGAAGAGGAGCAGAGTACATGAGACATCTAAGTAGCAGGTACGCAAGATCGGGTTTTCTGGTAGCACTGGTATTTATTTTGATGATGGGGTTAATCGGTTGCAGTGGTAGCAACAAGGAAGCCGCCCCGGCAGCTACCCAAGGTCTGTATACACCAGGGACTTACACCGGGGAAGCCCAAGGCTTGCACAGCGTGATTAAAGTAGAGGTCACGGTTGACGAAAATACGATTAAGTCGGTAAAGGTATTGGAGCAGAAGGATACCGAGGGCGTAAGTGACGCGGTATTTACTACGATTCCAGAGAAGGTCGTTGAAGGACAGAGCTTGAAGGTTGACGTGGTATCCGGGGCATCCGTATCCAGCCATGGTCTGATTGATGCGATTGCAGATGCTTTGGCCAAAGCCGGAGCGGACGTTGATGCCTTGAAGAACAAAGAGCCGTTAAAGGCAGCAGCGAAGGAAGCCATTACGAAGGATACCGAAGTAGTGGTTGTCGGCGGGGGCGGAGCAGGTATTGCCGCTGCAGTATCCGCAGCCGAGAACGGTGCCAAGGTGATTCTGATTGAGAAATCCCCAGCCCTGGGTGGGAATACACTTCGTGCGGGCGGGGAGTTCAACTCCTATGACCCGGTCAGACAGCCAAAGGTCGAAATGACGCAGGCCTTGATTAACGATCTGAAAGAAATCTTGACTTACGACGAGAAGGAATTTGGAGATTATGCTGACACCCTTAAGACGGTGAAGGCGCAGATTAAGGAATATTTGGCGAATGGCGATACAACCAAGCTGTTTGATTCCCCTGAATTGCATATGATTCATACTTATATCGGCGGGAAGAGAACGGATTTGGACGGGAAAGAAATTTCGGGCAAGTTTGAGTTGGTGAAAACCTTGACCTCTAACAGCTATGGCACAATTGAATGGCTGGAAAGCAATGGTGTACAGTTTACAGATGGCATCGGTACCGTGCTTGGCGCTTTGTGGCCTAGAACACACCATAACGCTGAGCCGCTTGGAACAGGTTACATCAACAATATGGAGAAAAAGGCAACAGAGCTTGGTGCAGAAATCATGCTGAACACGAAAGCGACCAAGCTGATTGTAGATGGTGACCGCATTGTGGGGGTAACTGCCGAGCAATCGGATGGTACTCCAGTTACTTTGAACGCCTCCAAGGGTGTAGTTATGGCAACAGGCGGCTTCGGCGCCAATCCGGACATGGTGGTAGAATACAACAACTATTGGCCTGAGATGGACGCCAATATCATGACGACCAACACGGCAAATGCTACTGGTGATGGGATCAAGATGGGTAAGGAAGTAGGAGCGAATCTGTGGGGCATGGGCTTCATCCAATTGATGCCGAGTGGTCAACCGGGAACTGGCGCGTTGTCTGGCGGCGTATGGGGTAGTGCGGAGACGCAAATCTTCGTGAACAAGGAAGGTAAACGGTATGTGAACGAGTATGCTGAACGTGACGTACTGGCTGCTGCAGCTTTAGAGCAAACCGACAAAACCTTCTTCATCATCAGCGATAAAACCTCGCTCGGCAATCCTGACTTGAACGGGAAAACCGTATGGGGCGACAACTATCAGGATCTGATTAAGAATAAAAATATTTTTATGGCCGATACACTGGAAGATCTGGCCAAGCAAATGGGCGTGCCAGTGGACACTTTTGTAGCAGAAATGAAGAAATATAACACTTATGTAGAAAACCAACTGGACCCTGAATTTGGCAAGAAGAACTTTGGCCAAAAGCTGGAGACAGCTCCATTCTTCGCAACGCCAAGAACACCGTCCGTGCATCATACAATGGGTGGTCTGGAAATTAACGAAAAGGCTGAAGTATTGACCGCAGAGGGCAACCCCATCGAAGGCTTGTTCGCAGCGGGCGAAGTGGCGGGCGGCGTCCATGCAGGCAACCGTCTGGGCGGTAATGCCATCACCGATATCTTCACCTTCGGACGGATTGCCGGGGCTAGCGCAGCCAGCAATTAACTCGTGCAATCAAATAGCACAACAGCCATTGAGTAAGTATTATTCATGGGCATAAATCCCCCGTTGCTCTAACCGCTTTGATGCGGAGAGAGACGGGGGATTTTTTAGCTCTACAAGTGTGCCTGAAAGCCAGGATTATCCAGGATTAGCTTTCTCTGCGGCTATTTTTATACTCCAAAGGGGACAAGCCCACCTTGTTTTTGAAGACACGGCTAAAATAATACTGGCTTTTATACCCTACCTTGACGGAGAGATTGTTAATTTTGATATTGGAGGCGGCTTCATCCAGCACCTCCTTGGCTTTATTGATTCGTAGCTCGGTTACATAATCCAGAAAGGATTGGCCAATTTCCTGCTTCATACGCTTGCTCAGATAGGTCGGGTTCATATGGAACAAGGAGGCTACTCTGCCGACTGTTAATTCAGGATCCTGGTAATGGTCATTGATGTAATCGGTGACCTTATGCATGAAGACTGTCCCATTCCCACTAAAGGTGGAGATTGGCTGTTTCTGTGGCTTTGCGTGCTGCTTCCCGGGAAAGCGTTGTTGCAGGTGCTTATCCAGGCGATATAGTAATTGGTTCAGGTCGCTCTTGGGAACAGGCTTTAGAATATAATCGAAGGCCTGCAGCTTTACCGCCTGCCGGGCATATTCAAAATTGTCATATCCGCTGATAATGACCACTACCGTGGAGGGGTGACGTTGTTGCAGCAGATTGATTAAGTCCAGCCCATTCATATTCGGCATATTTATATCGATGAAGCAGACATGCGCCAATTGCTGCTCTAACTGTTCTAATGCTTCACTCGCCTGCCGGGCCTCTCCTGTGATGGTAAACGGGTATGGACTGCTCTCAACAAACTGTCTCAGGCCACGGCGAATAATAGTTTCGTCATCTACAATGATTACGTTCCACATCTTATTCTACTCCCATGCTTTGAAGTTTAGGCTGTTACTCTGACTCTTGGATTTGGCAGGGCAGCTGTATAGTCATGGAGGTTAGCGCCTCGCTGCTGCGTATGGTCAGACCATAGCTTTTCCCGCATAACAGCCTGATCCGGTGGTTCACACTGTATAAGCCGAATCCGGCAGCTTTGGAGTCATGCAGGTCCTCCCGCAGCGCTTGATTA
Source organism: Paenibacillus sanguinis 2301083 = DSM 16941 (assembly GCF_000374825.1). Taxonomy (GTDB): domain Bacteria; phylum Bacillota; class Bacilli; order Paenibacillales; family Paenibacillaceae; genus Fontibacillus; species Fontibacillus sanguinis. The sequence continues at coordinate 143,574 of NZ_KB895380.1, read as the reverse complement.
ATGCGGGTCAGCTTATCTGGCGGGATGGGCAACCCATTATTCTCCACATGAATCAGGAGCCGATCCTTGTCCCGATATGCGCGGATCGCAATGGTGCATCTATGTCCTCCCAAAGGCTTGATTCCGTGATAAATGGCATTCTCGACAAGGGGCTGTAACATAAAGCGAATGACACCGCATGGCAGCAAGCTTTCCTCATAATTCAGCTCGTAATCCAGAATATCCTGATACCGTACACATTGAATATACAGGTAGCTCTCAACATGTTGAAGCTCCTGATCAAGTGAAATAAAGGGCTCTTCATTGCCAAGGCTAAGCCTGAAATACGTGCTGAGTGCCTCTATCATTTCCACAATATTGTCTGCACCGTATTCCTGGGCTGTCCACTGAATGGTATCTAGCGTATTGTATAGAAAATGTGGCTTGATCTGCTCATGTACAAGCCTGAGCTCAATATCCTGCTTCTCCTGCCTGGAGCGATATAGCTGCACGAGCATTTCGTTAAAGCTTCGGGCGAGATCACCAATCTCATCATTCCGCGACTCATCAGCGCGTATGTGCTGATTTCCTTGCTGCACATTTTTCATGACCTGCCGCAAAGCCTGAATGGGTCGAATAATAGAGGACAGCAGCGCCATCAGCAGCACAATAAATACGGCGCCAAGCAGACCGCCGATAAACAGGGCTGTCCGCTGTGTCCTTACCAAAGCAAGTGACAATTCTGAATGTGGTACCTCCAGCACTAGCTTCCAGCCTCTCACACTACCGATGGGGGCTTCAAACAGACTTGCCTTATGGTCACTAGCCTGACGTTGGTAGATGCTTTCGTTGTCAGGCTCTCCTCCCGGCTCATCGGCGCCATTCACAATCAGTTGGCCAAGTTGATCATACAGGGAGATATTATGAGCGATTGCCTTCATTTTCTCTAGCGATACACCAGCAGCAATGTAGGCAACCTCATCGTTCGCCCTTGGCTGGATAGGATAAAGAATCACAACAATCTCCACGCCGTTCGCCTTGGAGACGATCGGGTGACTAACCACATACTGGGCCTTGGATTCAATCAAGTGCTGATAATAAGGGCGATTCATGATCGAAAAGGGCTTGCCAGAGATTCCCCAGGAATAGGCCTTCAGATCAACCACACGAATCGACTCATACTCCTCCCTCTTTCTCATTTCCAGCCGATGAGTCTCCTGTAGAAGCTGCTGTCTTGACCATTGATGATCCGAAGCCAAAGCAGCGAGTGTATCAATCTCACTAATACGTTGCTTGAACCAGTAATCGATCTGATCGCTGCGGGCATCGAGCACCTGCTGAGTTAAACTTTTGTTCAAAGGGATCACCGTATGGTTCATCTCCATGTAAATCGTCGCGAGCAGGGCGAGAAACAGAAGCACAAAGCAGCCGCCTGCATAAAATAGAAGCTTGTTCTGAATAGAAGTCATCGGGAGTTGATCGTCCCTTTCTAGCTGTTAACTATGATCTATCGGATAAAGTCCGAAAAAGACAAGGAAAATCAGGAATGTGCAAATACAGCTTGCTAGATTCGTTCTATAATAGCTCTTGTGCATATTTTCACATTAAATACTACTGGTGTCTAGTTGTCTTTGGATACTGGCTAGAATCTTTATGAAGAGGGGAAGAGAACATGAAGCAAAATTTCACAACCAAAGTATTAGCCATGCTGCTAACCATAGGTTTGGTATTGGCCATGGCTGCCTGTGGACAGCAGGAATCTTCTGATGAAGGCAGCGGGGGAACTCAAGTAGTTGAAGGTGTCGGGCAGGGGAAGCACGGAGACATTAAAGTAAAGGTTACCTTTGCGGATGATAAAATTACCGATATTCAGGTAGTGGAGCATCAAGAGAATGAAGTGCTGGCAGAGCCAGTTTATACACAGCTTAAGGAAGTGGTCATGGCCTCGAATAGTGTCGAAGTGGATGCCATTAGTGGCTCTACAGTCACCAGTAAGGGATATTTGAGTGCCATTCAGGACGCCATTGCCAAATCAGGACTGACGCTTGCTGCGGTAGGGGCTGTATCCAATACATCCCAGCACCAGGAAGAAGCAGAGCAGACGTTTGATGTCGTGGTTATCGGCGGAGGCGGAGCTGGCTTTAGCGCAGCGATTGAAGCGAATTTGGCTGGTGCCAAGGTGGTTCTGTTGGAGAAGATGCCAACTGTCGGCGGCAATACGCTTATATCTGGTGGGGAAATGAACGCGCCTAACAACTGGGTACAGCAAAAGCTAGGTATTACCGATGATTCAGCGGATCTATATTATGAAGATACGATGAAGGGCGGAGATAACCTGGGGACGCCAGAGATGGTGCGGATTTTAGCAGATAACGCGCTTGCTTCCGCCGAGTGGCTGCGTGATGAGATTAAGGTTGAGTTCCTCCCGGATCATCTGTTCCAATTCGGTGGGCATTCGAGAAAGCGTGCCTTGATTCCGGTAGGTCATACGGGGGCGGAACTGATTACTAAGCTGAAGGCCAAGACGGAGGCACAAGGTGTTGCCATTAAAACGAATATGAAGGCAAACACACTGATTACGAACGATCAAGGCAGAGTTACGGGAGTGGCGGCTACTTCCGGAAATGGAGAACAAATTATTTTCCATGCGAACAAAGGGGTTGTGCTGGCTACGGGCGGCTTTGGCTCCAATGTAGAGATGCGCAAGCAATACAATCCCGAAATGGACGAGAAGTACATGTCCACCGATACCCCGGGAACCACGGGAGACGGAATTGTGATGGCTCAGGCGTTGAGCGCCAAGCTGACGAATATGGAATATATCCAGACCTATCCGGTGTGCAATCCGGAGACCGGGGTCATCTCTCTGGTTGCTGATTCTCGCTTTGACGGTGCTATATTGATTAATCAGGAGGGAGAACGCTTTGTAGAGGAACTGGAGCGCCGAGATGTCATCTCGAAGGCGATCCTTGCGCAAACGGGCGGCTACGCCTACCAATTCTGGAATCAAACGATTGCCGATATAGGCAAGACCATTGAAGCGCACCAGGATGAATACGATATGCTGGTGAAGCAGGGGCTTTTGCATAAGGCCGATACGATAGAGGAGGCTGCGAAATTCTTTAATGTAGATGTAGACACGTTGAAGGCTACGGTGGAAAAGGTAAATCAATACGCAAGTACAGGAGATGACCTTGATTTTCATCATCGCAGTGGACTGGTCTCATTGAAGACTGGACCTTATTACATTCAAAAGGCAGTACCTTCTGTTCACCATACCATGGGTGGCCTTGTAATCGATGAACAGGCCCATGTAATCAAGGAAGACGGAAGCATCATTTCAGGACTCTATGCGGCAGGCGAGGTCACCGGCGTCATTCATGGCACTAACCGTCTGGGCGGGAATGCGATTGCCGATATATTCACCTTCGGACGGATTGCCGGTGCTAACGCGGCCAGTAACTAAAACCTGTACAACTAAAGCCAAAACTAAAGCAGTCTCGTATTGTTAATCTTTAAATATACAATTATTAAATTAAGAAGCGTATCTAAGGACAAATCCTGTGAGGGAGGCGTCCTTTTTATTTTGACATTAGTGCATTCCCATCTAAGCTATGTTGCATGTAAAGCTGGTTTAAAACCAATAGCAGGGCTTTCAATGGATTTAATAAATCTAGGCAATTCTCTTAATCTAGCGTAAATAGTCAAAATCTATACTCTACTTGGGTTGAAAACAACATAAATACATGATAAACCCACAATAATCCACAGGGAGTGCGAGAGAACATGAAATATGGAGTAAAGAAAATGTTGTCGCTTGGCCTAGTTCTGTGTTTGTTGATGTTGACGTTGGCAGCATGTGGAGGAGGGACGGGCGACACACCGGCCCCCACTGCGGACGGAAATGCTGAAGCTCCTGCAGAGGAATTAACACTGGCTGAATTGGAGGCTAAAGCCAAGGAGGAAGGCTCTGTCGTTAGCGTGGGAATGCCGGATACGTGGGCCAACTGGAAAGACACCTGGGAGGATTTGAAGAGCAAGTATGGCTTGGAGCACTCGGACACGGATATGTCGAGCGCGGACGAGATCAATAAGTTTGAAGCGGAGAAGAACAAACCGACGGCCGACATCGGCGACGTAGGGATCGCCTTTGGTCCGGTAGCAGTGGATCGCGGCGTGACGCAGCCATACAAGACCTCCTATTGGGACGAGATTCCCGAGTGGGCCAAGGATGCGGATGGACACTGGATCGTAGGCTATCAAGGTTCGATTTCTATCTTTACCAATACGGATCTGGTGAAGTCTCCGCCACAAAGCTGGGAAGATATGAAGAACGGTGACTACAAAATTATCGTTGGCGATGTGACCAAGGCAGCCCAGGCCCAAATGGCTGTGCTCGCAGCAGCTATAGCCTTTGGCGGAGACGAGACCAATCTGGAACCAGGGATTGCCTATTTTGAAGAGCTGGCTAAGCAAGGCCGTTTGTCGAACGCAGAAGCTTCGCTGGCAAATATGGAGAAGGGCGAAGTCGAGGTCACTTTATTGTGGGACTTCAACGCACTTAATTTCAAGGACCAACTGGGGCCGGATAAATTTAACGTAGCCATCCCGCAGGAAGGCAGTGTTGTGAGTGGATATGCCACCATTATTAATAAATATGCGCCTCATCCGCATGCAGCGAAGCTGGCACGGGAGTACATCTTGAGTGATGAGGGTCAAATTAATCTGGCGAAGGGCTATGCCAGACCTATCCGCGAGAGCGTAGAACTACCCGAAGATGTGGCGGCCAAGCTGTTGCCTGCCGAGGCCTACACAAGCGTGAAGCCTGTGAAAGACTATCAGGCATGGGAAGAAGCCGCAAAGAAGCTGCCTCAATTGTGGCAAGAGCGCGTGCTGGTACACATGAACTAATCCATGAACTAACCACACGGTAGTTACTTCAGCGGTGCGTCAACCGTCCCGGACGAATGGCGCACCTTTTGCTCGAAGCAGAGGAGTGAGAAAGGTGAAGCGTAAAAATCGCTGGTTCTGGCTGGGGCTGCTGCCCTTCATAGCTATGGTGGCGTTGTTCCAATTGGTTCCCATCGTTTCGATGGTGACCGGGAGCATCAGCTCGGGATCGGGCTTGACGTTGGAATATTACGGTCGTGTCTTTCAAAGCGAATATTATCTCAAGGCCATTCAGAATAGTCTGTTGATTTCGATATTTTCCAGTGTGATCGGGCTGATAGCGGGCCTCGTATTTGCTTATTCCATTACACGCTTCTCCCCCAAAATGCGGGATCGCTTGATCATGCTGTCTAATATGACCTCCAACTTTGCCGGTGTGCCGCTGGCCTTCGCTTATATTATCCTGCTGGGCAGCAATGGGGTATTTACACTGCTGTTCAAGCAGTGGGGCTGGGATGTCTTTGCCGGTTTTGATCTATATAGCTGGTCGGGATTGGTGCTAGTATATGTCTATTTCCAGGTGCCCCTCGCCTTGCTTCTGCTGTATCCCTCCTTTTACGGCATTCGCGAGCAGTGGAAGGAGGCGGCGTCCTTGTTAGGCGCAAGCACGTGGCAATTCTGGAGAACGATCGGTATTCCGGTGCTGCTTCCGGCCGTCTTCGGCACGCTGGGCATTCTGTTCGCCAACAGTATGGGAGCTTACGCCACGGCATATGCGTTGGTAGGAAGCAACTTCAATCTGCTTGCCGTGCGAATCGGCAATCTGGTCTCGGGCGATGTCGTGAGTGAACCGCAGCTTGGCAATGTACTCGCCGTAATTCTGGCGTTATCCACCCTGCTCGCCGTCTATCTGAATCATAAGATGATCCAGCGTGCGCAGCGGTTTCAGCCAGGAGCCCCGGATGCAAGAGCCTCTATTCGCCGCAAGGGCTTCAAGCTGAAATCGCCTGCACTGAAGGAGGAATTATAATGCACGCATCCGGAGAGCGGCGGGCAGGCTGGGGACATCGCACCTTAATACTGGTGCTGCTCGTTTACTTGTTCCTTCCATTGCTGGCAACCTTCATCTATGCCTTTGCCAAGGACTGGCAAACCACAATCCTCCCGGAACGCTGGACGCTGGAATGGTTCAGCGAGATGTTCACGGATGTACGATTTATGGACGCCTTATGGAAGTCTCTTTATTTGTGCCTGATCAGTGTGGCGTTGAGCCTCGTGGTTATGCTTCCTGCGGTATTCATTATCACGGTGTATCTGCCGGGTCTGGAGAGCTTCATGAAGGGCGTTGTGGTGCTGCCCTATGCGGTACCCGGCGTAGTTGCAGCCGTGGGTCTCATTCGTGCCTATTCTTCCGGGCCCATCAATATTTCCGGGACGGCCTACATTTTGATCGGAGCCTATTTCGTCATTATTCTGCCTTACATGTATCAGGGAATTCGCAATAGCCTGCTGACAGTATCCGCTGTGGAGCTGCTAGGGGCGGCTGAAATGCTAGGGGCGAGTCGGATCAAGGCCTTCATCACGGTGATTTTGCCCAATATTTGGCCCGGAGTCATGACTTCAACCCTGCTGTCCTTCTCTGTATTGTTTGGCGAGTTTGTGCTGACAAATATGCTGGTCGGTGGTCACATCCAGACGATTCAGGTGTACCTGATGCGCAGAATGAACGAAAGCGGGCACTTGGCCAGCGCCATTGCCATCTCTTATTTCTTGTTCATTCTGATCTTGTCTATGGTGTTGATGCAGCTTGGCAAAAAAGTAAACAAGGGGATGTCCAAATGAAGCCATATTTGAGGCTGGAAGGGATTCGCAAGCAATTTGCCGGGAATACCGTGCTGAGCCAAGTGAATCTGGAGATTCGCGAGGGGGAGCTGGTCACATTGTTAGGACCCTCTGGATGCGGAAAAAGCACGCTGCTTCGCTGCATCGCCGGCTTGACGGAGATGGACGAGGGGCAGATCTGGCTAGATAATCGGCCTATTGCAGAACTGCCGCCACGCAGCCGGGAGATCGGCATGGTATTCCAATCCTATGCGCTATTTCCCAATCTGACGGTCAGCGAGAATATTGAATACGGGATGCGCATGCGGAAGGCATCCAGAGAGGCCCGGCGGCAGCGTTCGACGGAACTGCTGGAGCTTATCGATCTGGTGGACAAGCGCAATGCGTACCCGCAGCAGTTGTCAGGAGGTCAGCAGCAGCGCGTCGCCTTGGCCCGTTCCTTGGCGGTACGGCCCAAGGTGCTTCTGCTCGACGAGCCGCTTAGTGCACTGGATGCCAAGATACGCAGAAATTTAAGGAGCGAGATTCGCGAAATTCAGAAAAAATTTAATATGACGACGATCTTTGTCACCCATGATCAGGAGGAAGCATTAACCTTATCGGATCGGGTGTGCCTGATGAATCAGGGCAACATCGTGCAGCAAGGAGCACCCGAAGAAATCTATTCTGCCCCAAAAACGGAGTTCGTGGCCCGATTCATGGGCAGCTATAACGTATTGTCCCGGGCTGAGGCGCTGCGTTTATTCGGAACGTTGGAGGGGGAAGCCGAGAGCTTCGCCATACGGCCGGAGGCGCTCGCTCTTCTGGATCAGGAACGAGAGAGCACGAAGCTGGCATCAGGCAAGCAAATCGTGCAGGGGACCGTGCATTCTGCATCCATTTTGGGCAATGTCATTCGTTATGCCGTGGATGCTGCGGGACTTCGGCTGACCGTTGATCAACTGAACGATGGACGGTCCTTGCGCAGGGAAGAGAACAGCACGGTGAAGCTGGCCTTGGATCCTGCGCAATTGCTGCATTTGGAGAAGGAAGGGGTTTAGGAAAGTTGTCGATTTCATCCGAGGAACGCAAGCGTGTCATTATGGAACAGTTAAAACTGGAGGGACAAGTGAAGGTCCCCGACTTATCCCAGCTATTTACGGTGTCGGAAGAGACCGTTCGCCGTGATTTGGTATTGCTGGAGAAGGATGGGCTGGCCAAAAGGGTATACGGAGGTGCGGTCCTCACCAAGCTGACCAGCTATGAGCCACCCTATCTACAGCGACAGCAGGTGAGGATGGAGGAGAAGGAGCGTATTGGCCGGGCGGCTGCGGAATTGGTCGAGTCTGGTGATACGATTGCCGTTGATATTGGCACGACCACGCTGGAGATGGCGAAGGCCATTGCTGGCCGCGAACGGCTGACGATCCTGACCAATTCCCTGGCCGTCGCCTATCATCTGATGGAATCGCTGAACAGCGGGAAATTCTCCGGGAAGATTGTTGTCGTTGGCGGAGAGCTGAACCCGGAGCAGCAATCGATGTCCGGACCTATGGGGGAAAGTATGCTATCGCAGTTCCGCGTAGATAAGGCATTCATCTCCGTGGGAGGCATCTCTCCGGAACGTGGCATTAGCGACTATGATATCAACGAGACAGGGATGTCGCGGAGAATGGTTGATGCAGCGTCCCGAACCATCGTGTTGGCGGATGAGTCGAAGCTCGGCAAGGAAGCCTTCGTGGAGATCGCTCCGCTCGCTAAACTGCACATTATTGTCAGTAATACTCCGCTTCCGAAGGAGTGGATACAGCCACTTCGCAGCCAGCATATTCAATGGATCGAAGCCAATTAGCATAAGGGAGGAAGAATAGATGTCATCAATAGAAACCAAGCTGGTTGTCGTTGTGTTGGACGGGTTGCGGTATGATGCGGCACGTAAATATTTGGGCTATATGGAGCATTTAGTTGAACAAGGGGAGGTGTCTTGCTACCGTGTGGAGTCTCAGCTTCCCAGCCTGTCCCGTCCACTTTATGAGGTGCTGCTGACCGGAACACCCGTGGCCAGAAACGGCATCAATGCTAACCATATTGCGCGTCTGAGCCGGGAGGAGAGCGTATTCCATCTGGCTACTGCCGCAGGATTAAGAACGGCGGCAGCGGCTTATCATTGGGTGAGCGAGCTATATAACCGGGCTCCCTTCCATTTAGTGGAAGACCGTCACCAGCATGATGAGAGCCAGCCGATTCAGCACGGCATGTTCTACTTTGAGGATCATTACCCGGACAGCCATCTATTCTTGGATGCCGAATACTTGCGTACGACCTATGACCCGAACTTCCTTTATATCCATTCGATGAATATTGACGATATGGGCCATAAGCATGGAGGAGAGAGCAAGGAATATGCCGGAACGGTGCGTATGGCGGACGGTTTGTTAGCCTCCCTGGTCCCGTTATGGAGATCGCAAGGGTATCAGGTCATTGTGACCTCTGATCATGGGATGAATGGGGAGGGGCAGCATGGTGGTACGGAGCCGGAGGAGCGGCAGGTTCCACTGTATGTCTTCGGTGAGCTGCCGCTTCCTTCGGCAGCATTGGAGCGTGAGCGGGGGATATCGCAGCTTTATTTTGCACCCTTAATGTGTCATTACTTGGGGATTAAGCCTTCCGGAGCGATGGTGAACTGGACATAGACAGGAGGATTAGCCGGTGAAGGTTGATATGCATTTTCATTTAGAGGAAGGCCCATATTCGTTGCGCTGGCTTATGCGCACCATGCAGGCCCTCTCTGCCACTGAGCCCATGTCTGCTAGCGCTTCGGGGATGGATGATGATCACTCGCTTGCCTTTGCAGAGCGGCTGTCCGGGCTGTTATCCAGGCGGATACAGCAGGGCTGCTACAGTGAAGAGTGGCTGGACCGTTATTTAACAACGGGCCGCAGCCGGGGAATTCAGCAGTTTGGCGTTGTGGATCATCTGTACCGTTTTCGTGAATGTCGCCCTTATTATGAGAAGCATATGCTGCTTGACGATAGTCCGGTAGGCAAGCTGCAACGCACCTGGCTGGATCAGGTGTGCGTGGCTTCGCTTTCGGAATTTGCCGATTTCATTACGGAAGCCAAGAAGACAAGGTCCGATCTGGCGCTAGGAGTGGAAGCGGACTTTTTCCCTGGTGGGGAGGCAGAGCTTGGCGAGCTGCTTGCTCGGCAAAATTGGGATTACGTGATTGGTTCCGTTCATTTTCTGGAAGGCTGGGGGTTCGATAATCCTCAGGCGAGGGAGGGCTTTGACGGACGGGACATTGTAGCCACCTATGCGGCTTATTATGATCTTCTCGGGCAAGCTTGTGATTCGGGATTGTTCCAGATTATTGCACATCCGGACAATTTGAAGCTGTTTGGCTTTCGCCCCCTTGATGAACGGGAGTTATTGCCATTGTACAGGCAGATTGCTGAGAAAATGAATCGCAGTGGCGTGATTACGGAGATGAATACGGGATTGGCCTATCGCTATCCGGTTGCCGAGAGCTGTCCAAGTCCATTGTTCCTCTCGGTATTGGCTGACCATCGGATACCCCTGACATTATCCTCGGATGCGCATTATCCTGATGATATTGGCATGTTACTGGATGGGGCTCTGGCTGATGCTATGGAGCATGGCTATACAGAGCTTGCCATATTCAGGAACCGGAAACGCCAAATGGTGCCAATTACCCCTTAAGTCGCTGAAAGCTGGATAGCACGTGGTAACAAATACTCACCTCCATTCGTCTTTTTTTTATAATCATTCATTTTATAAGGGCGGGGTGCTCTTCAAGTGAGTGTTCAACAAGCCAGGTTTTCTGTGTGATCGAAAGACGGCTTTTTGAACTGCCTCTTCAAGGACAGGAGGATGGTGCAATGTTAGCGCGGAAGCTCGGCGGGCCGTCCGGCTACAGGAAGAACGAAAGGCAAGCCAGCCGGGGCTGGTATGGACTGCTATACTTGTCGTTTGGGATCTACGTGATGTTGATGGGACAGGTTATTTTGTTTAAGACACTGCCCCTTGATTCATTATTTCATGAACGGCTTAATACGATAAGAAGCGTAAACATGATTCCCTTTCGCACGATCGGGCAATCTTTGGTTCAAGGTGCGATGGACTCGGGGCAGTTGATGGAGAACATCGGAGGAAATATTTTAATTTTTATTCCGCTGGGATTATTTGTGGCCTTCATAGCCAGGCGTTGGTCGTTCTGGGGACAAATTGCCGTAGTGCTGGGCATTTCCTTGTTATTTGAGATCAGTCAATACGTATTTGCCCTCGGCAGCAGCGATATCGATGATGTTCTCTTGAATATTACGGGCGGGGTATTGGGGATAGGCTTGTATCTGTGGCTGGAGAATCGGACCCGTACGCCGAGAAAGCTGGTGGTGATGCTCACCGGAATTTATCTGTTGGTAGGGGCTGGGGGAATTGCTTCTATTACTGCCTATGATACGAGCTTAATTCCTTTTGTGGATGCCAAGGTTGTCTATGCCGACGAAAATAAAGAAGTAATGGCCGGATGGGAGGAAGCGTCCCGGGATTTGTTCGGCGATTTGGAGGGCGTAGGGAAGGATGCAATTACGGTGCGGACCAACCCTGCTTATATGGTGATGACAAGGAAATCGACGGAGGGGTCGGACAGGGAGACTGCGACCACACTGGAGACGGAGCCCAAAGAGGTCACTTTCGCCGTCGATGCAAAGACGAAGATTTTTATTCGTTACATTCATGATGAGGGCAAGCAGGTGATCAGCCGCTATGAAGCAGTAAGCTGGTCATGGTCGGAAGCAGCACATTGGCTTGAGCGTGAGGGTGCAGATCAAGGCGCCGGCTCGGCCCAGCCGCCGACCGTGAGCGTATGGTATTCAGAGGAACGTCCTGGCGTAGCAGGGGCACTGCTGATTAGCATGATGGAGTAACTGGGAGCGCAGAAGCTGGAGAAGCGTCGTTCGTACCGCAAATAGCGGATGGAAGGACGCTTTTTTTGATATATTAAATTTCTTTTCCGGCCTTGATGAAACCAATTGGTTCATTGTCATGTATTATTAAGTAAATACACAACCATCGAAGGAGGAACGGACGTGGGAATCTTATCGAGGTTTCGGGATGTTATGCGGGCCAATATCGGCTCGATGCTAGAGGGTGCCAAGGAGCCGGGGGCAGCGGTAGATGAATATATGAGGCAGGTGCATCTGGATTTGGGCCAGGTACGGGCCGAATCGGCTTCACTTAAAGCAGCGGTGGGTCGGGCCAGGCGGTCGCTTGAGGAATGCGAGGCGGATATCCGCAAGCTGCAGCGTTATGCCGAGAAAGCGGCGGAATCCGGTGATGATGAGGGAGCGCTGAAGTTCTTGCAGCGTAAGGCTGCGCAGGCAGAGGAACGCAGCAATCGGCAAGCCGCTTACGAAGAGGCGGTAGATCAGGCAAGCAAGCTAGGACAAATGCAGGCAAAGCTTGAGGCTGATGTGAATGAGCTGGAGTCGCGGCGCGCTGTGCTACAGGGCAAGCTTGCAGAGGCGGAGGCATGGCAGCGGAAGAATGCAGTGGCTGGCGAACGGTCCAGCTTCCGGGCTATGGAGGAGAAGGCCGAGCTTGCCTTGAACGAAGCCCTGGCACTCGCCGAGCTTCGAGGGGGCACACGTGAGGATGATCTGGATGAGCTGATGGCTCAGCTAGAGCGCGACACCCAGGCAGCGAAAGAAGCTCAAGCTGCTCCAGAGGAGGTCAACCAAGCCTCAGGGCAAGCCGAGCCTGAAGCTGTCTCGCCCGAGGAAGAACTTGCGGCCTTGAAGGCGAAATTGAATAAGGAATCCTGAGAATTACTTATAGAGGTTGTTCAAAAAGTCGTCTTCACAGGACGGAGTTGTTCAAGGAGTAGATTCGACATCGAATCTTGAATTCAGCTGGGCCTTCCGTTGCTCACGTAGATATCTCTACGCTCCGCTACTCAGTCCCTAGCTTTATCCAACCTTCTCGGTCCTGTATACCCGACTTTTTGAATACGTACTTATAGATTGAGGTGAGTAAATGCCGGTCATCGAGTATAAATGTCCCAACTGCGGCAGTGGCATGCGCTTTGATAGCGTGACAGGGCAGCTAAGCTGTCCAAGCTGCGGGCGGCAGGACAATATCGAGCAAATTCCTGATCCGCTCAAGCAGCAGGTCTATACCGACAACGAGGTTAAGGAATATCATTGTGAAAGCTGCGGCGCGGTCCTTGTGACGGAACCGGAGACAAGTGCGACTACCTGCACCTTTTGCGGGTCGGCCGTCGTGCTGAGCGATCGTCTGAGCGGAACACTGGCCCCGGTAAAGGTCATTCCTTTTGCGATCAGTAAGGAAGAAGCCAAGGAGGCATTCAGGAAGTGGTGCAGAAGAGGTTTGCTGACGCCACGGGCCTTCATGGCGGCGAATCGGATCAAGGGCATTACCGGGATTTACGTCCCGTTCTGGTTATACGACCTGCATAATCGGGTAGAGGCCCAGGGCCATGCAACCAAGGTGAGAAGCTATACACGAGGTGATTACCGCTATACCGAGACGGATCACTTCGCCATCTATCGGAAACTGAATGTTGACTACGTGCGGGTGCCGATTGATGCATCGGAGAAGATGAATGACAAGCTGATGGATCGGCTGGAGCCCTTCCCATATGATAAGCTCAAAGAATTCAGAACTCCGTATCTTGCCGGGTATATTGCGGAAAAATACAGTTATACCGGTGAGCAATTGTTCCCTCGGGTCAAGGAGAAGGTTAGGCCTTATATCGAATCCTTTTTGTCTTCCACGGTTTCGGGATATGCCAGCGTAAGCTTTACTGACAAGCGAATTGATACGGATGTGAAACGTAATGATTATGTGCTGCTCCCGGTGTGGATGTTCATCTATGATTTCAACCGCTCGGAGTATACCTTCGCCATGAACGGACAGACGGGGAAGGTTGTGGGCAAGCCTCCACTTAGCAAAGGGAAAATGGCCGCCTGGTTTGCGGGTATTTCAGGTGTATCTCTTCTGTTGCTTAAAATGGTCTCTTGGCTAATGGGAGGTGGATTCCTGTGAGTGCACGAAGATATCCTTATGGCTGGAGCAAGCGTCTGATAGCAATTACAGCACTTCTGCTGCTCCTGGTTAGCTTCACCTGCGGGCCCTTATTAGCCGGGGTAGCGGGTGCTGCTGGCGGCGCAGATAAGCGACTGATTTACGACGAGGCCGGGTTGCTTAGTGCAGCGGATGTTGCTGCGCTGACAGAGATGGCCCGTAGCTATGGAGCTGAGCGGGAGACAGATATTATCGTCTACACGACCAATAACCCCGAGAGCGAGGACGTGGTGAAGCTCACTGAAGATTTCTATGACGAGCGGGCACCGGGGTATGATAAAGCCCACGGCAACACGGTTATACTGACGCTGGATATGTTGAGTCGGGACATTTACTTGGCGGGATTCTATAAGGCAGAGGACTACTTGGATGATGGGCGATTGGATAAAATCCGCAATCACATTACACCGATGCTATCGGCGGGGGATTACAGACAAGCCTTTGAGGAATATATCCTGACGGCACATCGTTATATGGGCTTCAAGCCGGGGGTTAATCCCGACAATATTTTGTTTGATGGCTGGTTCCAGCTTGGTGCGGCCTTGGTGATTGGCGTGGTTGCTGTTGGGGTTATGGCATATCGCTCCGGCGGACGGGTGACGGTCAGTGGAGCTACGTATGAGGATCGAGGGAAGTCTGGCATATTAGGTCGACAAGATCAATATCTGCGCACGACGGTCACAAAGACGAAGATTCAGAAGAGCAGCAGCGGTGGGGGCGGCGGTGGAACAACCGGAGGCGGGCATTCGCATAGCGGCAGCCGGGGGTCATTTTAACAGAAGGGTGTGGGAAGCATGAGCTTTTTTAAAAATCAGTTTGCCAACGTAGTCGAATGGGAAGAATTCCGGGACGATATGATCTTCTGGAAATGGAACAACCGAGAGATCAAGAAGGGTAGTAAGCTGATTATTCGCCCGGGACAAGATGCGATCTTCCTCAACAATGGCAAGATTGAGGGGATCTTCAAGGATGATGGCGAGTTCAATGTGGAATCTGAAATTGTGCCGTTCCTCTCCACCTTGAAGGGCTTCAAATTTGGCTTTAACAGCGGAATGCGAGTAGAGGTCCTGTTCGTGAATACGAAGGAATTCACCGTTCGTTGGGGAACCCAGAATCCGGTGCTGATTCCGACGCCGCAATTGCCGGGGGGAATGCCCATCCGGGCCAACGGAACGTTTAACTTCAAGGTGAATGATTATGTGACAATGATTGATAAGGTGGCGGGCATCAAGCAAAGTTATCTGGTAGAGGACGTGAAAATCCGGATAACTTCTGTGCTGGATCAGCTGCTGATGAAGTGGATTAGTCGGGAAGGCAAGGATATGTTCAACCTGCAAGCGAACAGTGCGGAGATTGCCCGAGGTATTCGTGAGGATCTGGATATGCAGGTGATGGATGACGGGCTTGCCATTACCGGCTTCCAGGTGATGAGCTTCAATTATCCGAAGGAAATTCAGGATATGATTAACAAGACAGCTTCACATGAGATGATCGGCAATTTGTCCAAATACCAGCAGGTCAGCATGACCGATGGCATGGCTTCCGGTAAAGTACAAGGCGCCGGGGCCGCTTCCGATATGGCTGGTATGATGATGGGCATGAACATAGCCAAGGAAATGATGAAGAACATGAATGAGGGGCAGTCCGCTTCTCCATCTGCGTCCGGTAGTGGGAATAGCGGTGCCAAAAAGCCGAATTTCTGTCCAAATTGCGGAGCAAAAAATGAAGGGGCGAATTTCTGCTCCAATTGCGGACAGAAGCTGGCATAACACGAGGCGCACTCAAGTGAGGCGTAAGTAAGTTGGCCCGGATTGTCAGGCTTCGATCAGGAACTTGATTTATGTTATGATGCTATATAAGTCGAACTCAAGAAAGCGCATAACAATTACGGCTCAAACTAAAAATCAGTGCTTGCCAACAGGGATGTATAGAGCGGAGGGTCGTAGGGATTCTGGAGAAACTTAAAGCTTTCTGAAAGAAAGCTACATCGAAAGCCTACGCTTGTTCGCCTTTGCGAGTGGATTTCAACCTTATAAGAATTAATTGAATCAGGAAAATCCATGAGGGGCAGCGATCGGAAGAACCCTACGAACCCGCAGCGCCCCATCGTCCCCATGACAAGCACTGATTTCGGTTTTGAGCCACAATTATGGGGAGTGGCGTGGGGAAATGAGATTTAATTTGTGGCGGCCGATTTTTCTGATTTTGATTGCCATCCTGACTAATAATTTGGTAACCAACCTTTGTATGCTGCTGGGAATGGCTAAAGAGCCGGCGACCAATGTCGGCTTCTTGGCCATGATAATTGCGGCGATTCTGGTGTATGTCCGGTTCACGAAGAATCGGCAGAGGTAGCCAGCGCCAGCGGCACGGTGAACGTGTGGGAACGGGATAGAACTGAGGCGGAAATGAAAAGGGGAACTTACTGGTTGATGGCCGGTGGGTTCTTTTTTTATCATGCTTTGAAATAAAATTACAAATAAATTTATAATATATTGAAATTTTATTTCCGATGATATACACTGAGGGCAGATAGGAGAGGAGATGATAGGATGCTGAATCATTTAAACACAGAGAAGAGGAATCCGAGTACAGCAGACCTGGACAGGTTGTCGACAGGAAAGATTCTGGAGCTCATGCAGGAGGAGGATGCGAAGGTTTCTCTGGCAGTCAAGGCGAAGCTGCCTGAGATTGAACGTGTGGCTAGGTGCGTTATTCGTAGCTTTAAGCAGGGAGGACGGCTCATTTATATAGGAGCAGGCACCAGCGGTCGCATGGGCATTCTGGATGCTGTGGAATGTGTGCCGACCTTTGGGACGAACCCGGAGATGGTACAGGGAGTCATTGCTGGCGGCGAGAAGGCCATCCGTACGGCTGTGGAAGGAGCGGAAGATTCGCCGGAGCTTGCCATGGAGGATTTGGCAAAACTAAGCCTAAGCGAGAAGGATACGGTTCTCGGGATCGCAGCCAGTGGCCGCACGCCTTACGTCATCGGTGGATTACAATATGCGGCTGGAATCGGAGCCACCACGGCCAGCCTGGCTTGTAATCAGGATGCTGTAATCAGCAAGCATGCTCAATACCCGATAGAGATTGTCACCGGGCCGGAAGTATTAACGGGCTCCACCCGACTCAAGGCTGGGACAGCACAAAAAATGGTGCTGAACATGATATCTACTACAGCCATGATCGGGATCGGCAAGGTGTACAGCAATCTGATGGTGGATGTGCAGCCTACGAATGAGAAGTTGGTGACACGGGCAAAATCGATCATCAGCGAGATTGCGGGCTGCGACTTTGCAACCGCCTCCAATTATTATGAGTTAAGCGGGCATCAAGTGAAGGTTGCCGTCACGATGCTGCTTGCAGGAGTGAGTTGTGAAGAAGCGAGACAGCGGCTTGAACAGTCAGACGGCTTTATCAGAAAGGCCTTAGAACAAGTATAGAGGGGGAGTTGAACATGGGGAAAGAGCAGGACTTGGCATTAGAGATTCTGAATACGGTTGGCGGCATCCAAAATATCGAATTAGTCACCCATTGCATGACGCGCGTGCGCCTTACTTTAAGAGATGAAGATGTGGCTGATATTGAGCGACTGAAGAAAATTCCCGGGGTGTTAGGTGTCATTGTTGAGTCTACACTTCAAATTATTGTAGGTCCCGGTGTTGTGGGTAAGGTAGCGAAGGAAATTGCTGATATCAGCGGTGTGGAGATGGGGGAGATTATTCCACTGGATACGGCGGCCTCCGGTCAGTCGACGAACAATAAGGCAGAAGCTGCCCGCATCGCGGCAGAGAACAAGGAGAAGTACAAGCAACGGAACAACACGCCAATCAAGAATTTTTTGAAATCGATTGCTCATATTTTCATTCCGTTAGCTCCGGCTTTCGTAGCGGCGGGCTTGTTGGCAGGGATCACTTCCGTTATCGGCAACTTCATCACGTCGGGACATTTGTCAGGGGAGGGCTGGCAGCAATTTAGCCTTATTTTGAGCGTAATGAAGAACGGGATTTTCTCTTACATGGCTATCTTCGTAGGGATTAACTCAGCCAGAGAATTCGGGGCGACTCCATCGTTGGGCGGTGTCATTGGTGGGGCTACGCTGCTAACCGGGATGAAGCCGGATTTTCCGATCATCAACTTGTTTACAGGTGATCCGCTGATTGCCGGTCAAGGCGGAATTATTGGTGTCGTTCTCGCAGTGTGGATTCTATCGGTCATAGAGAAAAAAATGCACAAGATCGTGCCCAATTCCATCGACTTGATCGTAACTTCCTTCTTTAGCGTTGTGATTACCGGTCTGTTAACGATTTTTCTCATCATGCCTTTTGCTGGATTCGTAGCAAGCAATCTGCTTTATGCGGTCAACTGGATTTTGTCTGTCGGGGGAGCCTTGTCCGGGTTCATTCTGGGAGGCATCTGGCTCGTGATGGTCATGTTGGGACTACATCATATTATGACCCCTATTCACATTGAACTGATCAATCAGACCGGTGTAACCATTCTGTTGCCGATTCTGGCCATGGCCGGAGCGGGACAAGTCGGCGCTGCCCTTGCCTTGTGGATACGTTGTTATAAGAACAAGCCGCTCACCAACATTATCAAGGGCGCATTGCCTGTAGGTGTGTTGGGGATTGGAGAGCCACTCATTTACGGGGTCACCCTGCCACTGGGCAAACCTTTCGTAACAGCTTGTATAGGTGCTGCATTTGGCGGAGGGGTTATTGGTTATTTTGGAAATGTCGGAGCAATTGCCATCGGGGCTACGGGTATTGAAATGCTCTTGCTCATTGCGGACGGCAAATGGTGGATTTATTTAATGGGTCTGCTTACTTTTTTGGCTTCCTGTTCACCTGGTTCTTCGGGGTACCGAAGGAAGCAAGACAACCTCAGGAGGCGTAATTGTACAAACCCCTGAAAATAAAAAGGAGTGGATCGAGCATGGGTGGTTTCCTAGTTTCACTAACAGAGCAAAGCATTGAGGATACCTTGGAGTATATGGATTTAATGCGCAAGCATGGATTTCTCACCATGTTTACGTCTTTGCAGATTCCTGAAGAAGCACCGGAAGATTTGCTTGAGCCGCTGGGAAGAATCGGCAGATTTGCCGGGGAGCATCAGATGGAGCTGATGGTCGATGTATCTCCAAGGACGTTCCATAATTTCTCCTTGGCCCAGTTGAAGGAGCATGGCGTGACAGGCTTAAGAATAGATAGCGGCATGGACAATACCGAAATTGCTGAGCTTACCCGGGATTGGCAGGTTGCCCTGAACGCCAGCACCATTGACGCGGAATTACTGAACGATCTGCGAGTGAAAGGGGCCAATTTCACAGCGCTGGAGGCCTGGCATAATTATTATCCCCGACCGGAGACCGGTCTGGAGTGGAGCACGTTTCGCGCTCAGAACAAATGGCTGCAAGCGGAAGGACTGAAGGTAGGCGCTTTCATCCCGGGGGATGGACGGCTGCGGGGGCCTTTGCATGAGGGACTTCCCACGCTGGAGCACCATCGACATCAAGCACCGTTCGCCAGCTATTTGGAGCTCATGACCAAGGGAGCTGTGGACTTGGTTGTTATTGGGGACCTATCGCTTAGCGAATGGACTCTGTCGCAGTTCGTGGCCTGGAAGGAGGGAGTGGTCCTGGTCAGAGTAGCTGATCAGCAGCCATCCCATGTCTGGGACGATACTCACCATAACCGGCCTGATATCGCACGAGATGTCATCCGTTCGGAGAACGCACGCAGTCATTTTAAGGGAACGATTGCCCCGTATCGGTGCATCTCCCGCCCTCGCGGTGCTGTCACCCTGGATAATGAAAATTACAAGCGTTACCAAGGCGAACTGCAAATTGTGCTTAACCCTTTACCAGCCGATGAACGCGTGAATGTCATTGGATATGTAGTGGAGAACGATCTCCCGCTGCTGCCGTTCTTGCAGATGAAAGGCTACCCCTTCCGTTTCCTTGCCAGATAGCTGGTCGTTCATTAATATAGTAGTATTGAGTAAAATAAGAAGGGAGGCGTGGAGATGGCCGGGGGCCAAATTTTATCGCGGATCGAAAATGTGATGCCTAAATTGACGCAATCTGAACAAAAGGTGGCACGATTTGTCCTATCCGAGCCTGAGGATGTTGTGTTCATGTCAGTGCAAGAGATGGCCAGCCGTTCCCAATCCAGCAGCGCCTCTGTCATTCGGTTCTGCCGTTCCATGGGATTGAAGGGCTTTCCGGAATTGAAGGTAGCTCTGTCGGCCGATCTGGCACAAGATCAAAAGGTCGGGTACTATGACTTGAACAAAAATGAGAATACAAGCGATCTGATCGACAAAATTCTATCCAATGCGGTGCAGTCCTTGAGAGACACCGTCGGCCTCATCCAGATTGATACCATCGAAAAAGCGGCGCATAGCTTATATCATGCGCCGTCCATATTTGCTTACGGAGTGGGAGCCTCGGGCTTGGTGGCCGAGGATATCGCACAGAAATGGCTGCGATTAGGGAAAAATGCATATGTGTTTTCGGATATGCATGTATTAACGATGAGCTTGGCGAATGCCCCCAAAGGCAGCGTCTTTATTGGAGTGTCTTATAGCGCTACGACCAAGGAAGTCCTGCAGATGATGAAGTTTGCCCAAAAGGCCGGGCTTGTGACGATTAGCTTCACCGGCTTTGGTCGAAGCGAGCTGTCGGAATTAAGCGATATCAGCTTATTCACGTCCCTCGCGCCTGAAGCGAAGGTGCGTAGTGCCGCGACAGGTTCCAAGCATAGCCAGTTCTTCATCATTGACGTTCTGTATTATACTTATGCTTCCCTGGATACGGAAGCATCCCTTGATAAGGTCTACAAGACCAGGGAAGCGATTCAAGAATTGAAGCGCATTGAATCTGAAGACTAAGGGCCATGAGGCCCTGATTCAGACCATCAGGGCCTTGATACCGTTGAAGAACGGGATGATGGATCGGATGGCATTGTAACCCAACTTCATAACTGGCATATACTTCTTGGCGGTCTCAATAAGTTCTCTCATACGTGGTCGTACAGGAATAGCGGTGGTGGGGGACAGGCTGACCAGGCTCCCTGCTCCGCTACCGTAACCATATTCTCCGCCGTTCCATCCCATACCCATGTAGGGGTTGCCAAAGGCCGTGGGGGATGGAATTTCCGGGGGCAGCGGTCGAGAACCAGTTGTCGTATCCCAAGGGGGGGCTGAGAGTCCGTTGAACGAGGGGGACAAGGCTCTGACTTGAGCTTTTTTACGACGAGAAGAGGTTTTTTTGGCTGTTTTTTTGTGAGATTTCTTTGTTTTTGGCTTACCGGACAAGGTCACCCCGTTCTCATCAAATCCACTAATCCATCCTACATAAGTTTGCCCGTTACGCAACGTGATACAGACCGGCCGATCTTTTAATTGTATGGCACGTTGGCGGATTTTTGCCGAATTTGCCATATAAGAATCACCTCATTTGTGGGTTTTCACAAACTTACCTACTTAACCTACATACCTGATTCTATTGTACGTAGCCGCCTGTGAAATGCCTGTGCTTGTTCATCGGTTGCGGAAGATAATCTTGGCTCACTAGAATTTGAGTTCCTGGCGATGAACTTGTGATAGAATCAATAACGATTTATTGACGGACATGCATAAACCCCGGCTAATGTGGGAAATTAACTAATAAATAACCACATTTCCATTGAGGAGTTGGCATACCGAATGAAGACGTTAAATATTGTAGCTTTGACTTTACTGATTGTAGGGGGATTGAACTGGCTGCTGGTGGGACTGTTCCAATATGATTTAGTTGCCGGTATTTTTGGAGGACAAGATTCCACCCTTGCCCGAATCATTTACGTCATTGTGGGGGTTTGCGCAATTTATGCGTTCAAGTTCTTTGGCGATGTGACCGAAGACGAAGTCGCCAGATAAGGCAAGCGCAAGTTCATCAAGAGGCTCCTTCCGGTAGAGATGATCTACTAGGGAGGAGCCGCTTTTTTTATGTCATTTTTGGTGCGGAAACGGTTCTATTTTAGCTCTGACCGATACCCCCGGTCAGATGCTTCTCGGTTAAAATGGTCAGCAGTTGAATACCTACTTCATTATGTCCGCCTTCAGGGATGATCAGATCGGCATATTTCTTGGAGGGTTCAATAAACGCTTCGTGCATGGGCTTTACCGTTGCCAAATATTGCTGATAAATGGAGTGGATCGAACGCCCGCGTTCCTCCATATCACGCAGAACGCGTCGCAGGATGCGCACATCGGAATCCGTATCGACGAATACCTTGATATCAAGCAACTCTCTCAGCTTCTCGTCGTACAGCACAAACAGCCCCTCCACGATGACAATGCGACCTGGCAGCAGTTGAATTGTCTTGTCGGAGCGGGTGTGATTCGGGAAGTCATACACGGGGGCGTACGCTGCTTCACCGTTCTTAAGCAGGGTGAGGTGCTGTACCAGCAGCTCGTTGTCAAAGGCGAAGGGATGGTCGTAGTTGGTCTTCTCCCGCTCGCTCATCACCAGATGGGATTGGTCTTTATAATAATTATCCTGGGAGATAAAAGTTATTTTATCGGTTGCGAGCTGGCTGATAACCGAACGGGCTACGGTGGTCTTCCCCGAGCCGGTGCCGCCAGCGATACCTATAATTAGCATATAATTCCACGTCCTCCTAGACAAGATCCCGTTAACATTTCAGTATTGTAGCACAAGGGTCCTCTTTTTTCATCTGTGCGGTAGCGTTAGAGGATAAAATTACAAAATACGGACACCCTTTGTACAATTATTCGTATAAAAAAGAGGGGCTGAATTTTTGATAATTTATGCCCGATTAGGTTTACAATACAGGTAGCGAAACTGGTATGGCTGTCTCTAATTTGAAGGAAGAGGTGTTGAATGCATGTGGTATACCAAAACCCGGGAAGCTGTCTTGGCAGAGCTTAAGGTAAATGCTACATCCGGCTTATCCTCTGAAGAGGTCAAGGCGAGGAAGGAGCAGTACGGCTCCAACCAATTGAAGGGCAAGCCTAAGCCAAGCCTGTTGAAGCTCTTCTTCGCACAACTCAAGGATATGCTAATCTACGTATTGCTTGGTGCGGTTGTGGTCACGCTGATTGTTGGAGAATATGTAGATGCTATTATTATTCTTGCCGTCGTTATTCTCAATGCAGCCATCGGCGTAATTCAGGAGCGGAAAGCGGAGAAGGCCATTGAAGCATTGCAGCAAATGACGGCTAATAAATCATTGGTTCGACGTGGCGGTGAAGTGAAGGAGATCGATTCCGTCGATATTGTGCCTGGAGATATCGTCATTCTCGATGCTGGCCGGTATATTCCGGCGGACTTGCGTTTGCTGGAGAGTGCTAACCTGCAAATTGAGGAATCGGCGCTTACAGGGGAATCGGTTCCGTCAGATAAGCAAGCCGAGGATCTGTATGAAGATCCCAAGACACCAATCGGTGATTTGAGCAATATGGCCTTCATGTCTACACTGGTCACCTACGGACGTGGGGAAGGCGTTGTTGTGGCTACGGCGATGGATACGGAAATGGGCAAAATTGCCAAGATTCTGGATGAGGACATTCAGGAGCTAACCCCGCTGCAAAAGAAGCTGGAAGAACTGGGCAAAATGCTTGGTTATATCGCTATCGGCATCTGTTTGGTCATCTTCTTGATCGGTTTGCTCCAGGGCCGCGATTTGTTCGAGCTATTCCTTACAGCTATCAGTCTTGCTGTGGCTGCAATCCCGGAGGGACTGCCTGCAATCGTAGCGATTGTGCTGGCCTTGGGCGTGACGCGCATGTCACGCATCAACGCTATCGTGAAAAAGCTTCCAGCCGTAGAAACCTTGGGCTCTGTGAATATCATCTGTTCCGATAAGACCGGAACACTGACACAGAATAAAATGACCGTAGTGAAGCATTTTACGGCCGAATCGCTGGAAGATGATGTTCCCGTTGAAATGATCAAGGCTTTTGTGCTCTGTTCCGATGCGACTTATGAGAATGGGGAAGGCACGGGAGACCCGACAGAGATCGCGCTTGTGGTTTACGGAGAGCAGCATAATATTCTTAAGAGATCGCTGGAAGCAGAATATAAGCGAGTCGGGGAGAAGCCTTTTGACTCCGACCGGAAGCTTATGTCTACCTTGAATCAGACCCGAGAAGGCTACCGGGTACATACAAAGGGGGCCATCGACCAGCTGCTGCAAATATCCAGCTCCGCCGTGGTGAACGGTGAGGTTGTGCCGTTGACCGAGGAACTGAAGCAGCGTTATTTGCAGGCGGCGGAAGCGATGTCGGATGATGCCCTCCGTGTGCTGGGAGCGGCATACAAAGACACGGATCGCATCCTGCCACCGGAGGAAATGGAGCAGGATTTGACCGTGCTGGGCTTCGTCGGCATGATCGATCCGCCACGGATCGAGGTCAAGGATTCGATTCGGGAAGCGAAGATGGCTGGTATTACACCGGTCATGATTACGGGGGACCACCGGAATACGGCGGTGGCTATTGCCAAGGAGCTGGACATTGCTCATTCCTTAGACCAGAGCATGACCGGAGCGGAGATTGATACCTTGTCCGACCAGGACTTTGCTGAGAAAATTCGCAACATTCGCGTATTTGCCCGCGTCTCCCCTGAGCATAAGGTGAAAATCGTCAAGGCCTTTAAGGCCCAAGGCAACATCGTCTCCATGACCGGGGACGGTGTAAACGACGCACCTTCACTCAAGAATGCCGATATCGGTGTAGCGATGGGAATTACCGGGACGGATGTCTCGAAGGGCGCCAGCGACATGATCTTGACGGATGATAATTTTACGACCATTGTCCAGGCAATTCGGGAAGGGCGCAACATCTACGCCAACATCCGCAAGACGGTCACCTTCCTGTTAGCTTGTAACTTCGGGGAGATTGTCGCGATTCTGGCATCGATCCTGTTCTTCTGGCCGTTGCCGCTGCTGGCTACCCAAATTCTCTGGATCAACCTGGTGACAGATACGCTTCCGGCGATTGCCTTGGGCGTTGATCCGGGGGAGAAGGATGTCATGAGGCACAAGCCGCGGAACCCCAAGGAGAGCTTCTTCGCCAGAGGTGCAGCGCTGCAAGCGGTGCTGGGCGGGTTGCTGATCGGGGTATTGACGCTCTTTGCCTTCTACATTGGATTGGCTGAACACGGATATGGCCTGCGGTCGCCGAATATCTCCGAAGAGGCTATGACTTACGCCCGGACGATGGCCTTTGTCGTATTGGCCGCGTCCCAATTGTTCTACTCGTTCTCCAAGCGCAGCGCCACGAAGTCCATTTTCACCATCGGCCTGTTCTCCAACAAGATGCTGGTCGGTGCGGTCATCGCTGGCCTGGTGCTGCAATATGCGTCGATCTCCATCCCGTTCCTGGCCGCTGCCTTTAAGGTACAGAACCTGAGCTTGCTGGACTGGGGTCTGGTCTTCGTCCTTGCCTTGATTCCGTTAATTCTTAACGAAATCATCAAGGTGTTCGTCCGGATGAGAAAAGAAGCGTCAGCCTAATTATGGTTAAGTGGATTCAAGTGCACAGGTGAAGAAGCCTGCGCACTTTTTTTTCTGGATCGGTTAATTCCAACTTCCCGAGAGTCCGCTATAATAGAGCATAAAATAAATCATAAATCACAGGGGGATAGGAAACGGAGAGGAGATAAGTATGATGGCTGACAATCAAGGAAAGAGGGAGAAAAAGTCCTTGTCGGACGCATTCAAGCGTACGGTATATCAAGTGCCGGGGCATGGGAAGCGAAATGTGGATGTGTTGAAGCAAGCCTTGGAGAAGGTGAACGGCGGACTGGATAGCGATATGTATGGAAAAGGACAGGCCATCGAGGACTTTGAAGCCAAAATGGCGGGTGTGCTAGGTAAGGAAGCAGCGGCATTCTTCCCTAGCGGTACGATGGCACAGCAAATTGCGCTTAGAATTTGGTGCGATCAGAGGGGAACGAAGCGAGTGGCGTATCATCCTCTCTGCCATTTGGAGATCCATGAAGAGGACGGCTTGAAGAAATTGCATGGGATAGAGCCTACCCTGCTGGCATCCCCGAATCGGCTCATTCGTTTGCCTGATGTCCATAGTCTGGTGGGCAAGGAGATCGCTTGCTTGCTGCTGGAACTGCCACAACGCGAGATCGGTGGGCAGTTGCCGCCATTTGCCGAGCTGGAGGCCATTTCTTCTTACTGCCGGGAGCACGGAATCAAGCTGCATCTGGATGGTGCGCGCTTATTTGAAATTCTCCCTTACTACCAAAGGACCGCAGCGGAGGTGTGCGCCCTGTTCGATAGTGTGTATATCTCATTTTATAAGGGCCTTGGCGGGATTGCCGGAGCCATTCTGGCCGGGGGCCATGAGTTGGTAGACGAATCAAGGATATGGAAACGCCGCCACGGTGGGGATTTGATCAGCTTGTATCCCTATTTTTTAAGTGCAGATTACTATTACGAATTACGAGTGGGCAAGATGGAGCAATATTATCAGCAAGCCCGTGAGCTGGCTCAGCTCTATAATCGTTGTCGTCATATCAGTACCCTGCCAAAAGTTCCGGTGTCTAATATGTTCCACGTTCACGCAGACCTGCCCAAGAAGCAATTGGAGCAACTCCTCCTTGAGGTATATCGGGAGACGGGGATTGGACTGACGCCTATGGTGAAAGAACGCAGTAGCGGCGGGTGCAGCTTCGAGGTGAATATAGGTGATCGGTATGCCGAGGTTCCCAAGGACAAGCTGCAATTGGCATTTCGGCTGCTGAATCAAAAGTTGCAAACGGAAAGATCGTGAAGAACTTTGAACCGATATTTACGTAAGAGCGTGAATTTCGTTGATTATGCGAAATAATCGATGAGGGGAAAGCGTGTAACCGCTTATCTGAGCCATGTTGATATAAAACCTTCCTCTTTTGACCGTTAACCTGCCTTTACACCTTCCTGGCCGGAGGAGTATGATTCAGCAGTAGTTAACAAATGATAAATACCTGATCGCTGAATTCTGACATATCAGAAACGGGGGAACCATCGAAAAGGGCCTTGCTTGGCCCGTTTCAGGGGTGAATCGCTGGGCTGGCATACTCGCCAACCAAGCGTAGGGCTGCTTTCGTGCCCGAATCCGTCAGCTAACTCCGCAAGCGTCCGAAAGAGGGAATTGTCGTGGTGTACGCTCCGAAAAGAAGCGGCTGCGGGAAAGTCCAACTTTCCTGCGGCCTTTTTCTGTTGTCATCAGGCATCTTGAAGCAAGAAGAGGGGATATAACATGGTAAACAAAATCAAACGGGTACTCATTGGGCGGCCGATGAAAAGCAAGGAAATCGAGGGGGAGAAGCTAGGCAAGCTGAAGGCTTTGGCCATTCTGTCTTCGGACGCGCTATCGTCTGTGGCATATGGGACCGAGCAAATTCTGCTCGTCCTGATGGCAGCGGGATTCTCCGCTTTGTGGTACTCCATTCCGATCTCTTTCGCTGTATTGGGACTCTTACTCATATTGATCTTATCTTACCGACAAACTATCTTTTCCTATCCATCTGGGGGTGGGGCTTATATTGTGGCGATGGATAATCTGGGACGATCCACGGGGCTGCTCGCCGGGGGTTCGCTGCTCGTAGACTACATTCTGACCGTAGCGGTGAGTTCATCCGCCGGGACGGATGCCATTATTTCAGCCTTTCCTGGACTGTATGATCACCGGGTTCTAATTGCGCTGATAATGATTACACTCCTTACACTGATGAACTTGCGCGGAGTGACAGAGTCGGCTTCTGTGCTGGCGGTGCCGGTATATCTGTTTGTCATAGCCATTTTCGTCTTGATTGGTACAGGAGTCATCAAATATGCTATGGGCGGTATTCATGCTGCCGCACCGGAGATGGGGGCTACCGTATCCAACATTAGCTTATTCTTGTTATTAAAGGCGTTTAGCTCTGGCTGTTCGGCCTTAACCGGAGTAGAAGCGGTGTCCAATGCCATTCCCAACTTCAAAAAGCCAGCAGCTCGTAATGCAGCGGCTACCCTGGCGATGATGGGCATTATTTTGTGCACGATGTTTATTGGTATTAGCCTGTTGGCGTATTGGTACGGGATCAAGCCGGACCCTCAGGCTACGGTTGTCTCGCAAATCGCAGAGTCCACCTTTGGCCGTGGCACACTTTACTACATCATCCAGGGCATTACGGCGTTGATCCTGTTCCTTGCGGCCAACACAGCGTACTCGGCGTTCCCGCTGCTGGCGTTTATGCTGGCCAAGGATAAATATATGCCTCATGCTTTTATGGTTCGCGGGGATCGCTTGGGCTTCTCGAACGGCATTATTTTTCTTGGAGTGGCCTCGGCCTTGCTGGTTATTGGCTTCGGCGGGAATACGGAGAGCTTGATTCCCCTTTATGCCGTAGGGGTGTTTATCCCATTTACCCTGTCACAGCTCGGGATGATGGTTCGCTGGCTGAAGCTGAAGCCCAAAGGCTGGATGCTCCGGTTTGCAATCAACACAGTGGGGATGCTGACGACGCTCGGAATTACACTCATTTTTATCATTACCAAGTTCTCGCATGTGTGGGTCGTCTTCATCTTCCTGCCGTTGGTCATGTTCCTGTTCTTCCAGATTCATCGCCATTATCTGAATATTGCTCAGCAGCTACGGATATCCATGGATGTGGAGAAGCCTGTAATGAAGGGAAGCACGATCGTGGTACCGGTGGCCGGAATTACACGTGTCGTCATGAATTCGCTGGGTTATGCCAAATCGCTGACTGATAATGTGGTAGCCGTATATGTGGGCTTTGATGATGAGGAGATCAAGCGGATGGAGCAGAAATGGGCGGAATGGAATCCGGGGGTACGGTTGATTACACTGAGATCGAGCTTTAGAAGCATTGTCCGGCCGATTATGAGGTTTATTGATACCGTAGAGTGGAAGACGTCCGAGACCGATCATATCACGGTGCTGATTCCGCAATTCATTACACGCCATTGGTGGCAAAATATGCTGCATAACCAGTCCAGTCTGGTGTTAAGAGCTTACTTGTACAACCATAAGGACGTCGTTATCGCCACCGTGCCCTTCCATTTGCAAAAGTAGGCTTGGGTGTACGGGTGAATGATCACCAAACCGGGCGATCGCACGTACAATAACCTGAATACCCTAACATGACAAGGAGGGGAATGGGTTGATTGTTCTGCCACCGAGCGACAAGAGCCGGCTATCGCAAATGAGCCTGCCTCCGTTCCAACAGGAAATTGTGCAGGCTATGGAGAGGAGTCCGGTGCCCCATCGGTATAGCTCGCTGGATGAGCTTCTCTTCGAATTGAACTTACGGGGATCGATTGTTGAGTCGGCTTTGGCGCTGAACCAGAGTGGGGCCAAGTTTGCCGTATATCGCAAATCGCATTGTAACGAGATGTACTGGTCCCGTACGGACGAAGGGGGCTTCCGCTTGAGAGAGGGCGTCGCTCCTTCGGTTGCTATTCAAGATATCTATATCAATGGACCGCTTTACGGCTTTGAGTGCTCCATGGCCATGATGATTGTGATGTACAAGGCGGTGCTTGAACAGATTGGCAGCCAGTCCTTCAATACGTATTTTACTAATTTGTATTTATTTGACTGGCACTATGACAGCGACCTTGGGTTCACGCAGATGAATCGCAGGCTGGGAGTGTATCCGGGAGATATCCTCTATTTCAAGAACCCCGACCATAATCCGCAGACTCCGGAGTGGCAAGGGGAAAATGTTATCGTCATGGGGGACGATCTCTACTATGGTCATGGGATAGGACTGCGCACTTCGGCGGAAATCATTGCCGCATTGAATCAGCGGCGGAAGCCAGGCGCGCGAAGATCGGCTTACCTGCTCGACCTCGTCATTCGTCCCGATTATAATCATATTCGCCGGCTTCAGGGCGTGTATGCACGAATCGGCACTTCGGTGTATCGCTACTTTGGAGCAGGACAGCAGGCTTAAGGCATGTTTTTCTGCCAATAAGAAAGTTGAAAATGACGGCAGGGGATAACCCCGATGCCGTCATTTTTTTGCGAAAAGTTTGTGCTTGTTTAATGTAAGCTTGAATGCTCATTCGCCTGGGGTAATTTAGATAACTCCGTGAAATTGTGCAGAGTGTTAGCACAAATGGTATAGTTACACCAGAATAAGACAAGGTTAGGAGAGGTGTCCGTGCACAGGCAATTGAGAAAATACTGTTTGTCCAAAAAGGGAGCGGTCGAGGAATACCCCTTTGGACCCGATCCGGCGGTTATGAAGGTAGGAGGCAAAATGTTTGCATTGCTGCCTGTTCCAGGGGATTCTTCAGGGGTATCCATCTCGCTGAAATGTGATCCGGTCATTGCAGAGAATTTGCGAGAGCAGCATGCCAGTGTAACTGCCGGGTATCATTTGAACAAGAAGCATTGGAACACCGTCATTGTCGACGGCAGCCTGCCGATGGATGATCTGCGGGCTATGATCGACCACTCCTATGATCTGGTGCTGAAGGGGCTTAGCAAAGCTGCCCGGGAAGCTGTACTAATGCGGCTAAATGATACTTAATATCATCAAGCTGTGACTAACATTACGTCCCTGGCCCGGGACCATACGCTAGAATGAGGACGAAACCAACATTTGGAGGTATGAGCGCGCATGGCCCAAGGCAAGAGTAGAAATCAAGGTGGCAAACCAGCCCCTAAAGGTAAGGCAGCGAAAAATCAAGGGAAACGTGGAGAAAAATCCAACTTTTTATTTGTACTATCGCTAATTGTTATAGGCGTGGTCGTGATTGTGTTGTCCTTTTTCTTACTGAGAGATTCCAAAGAACCCGAGGCATCCTCGCTGCAGGACCTGCCGAATTACACTGAGATTAGAGGAGATTATGAAGCCAAGGGATTAAAATACGAGAAGCAACCCCATCTGGGCAGTCCCGAGGCCAAGGTCAAGGTGATGGAATTCGCTGACTTCAAATGTCCGGCCTGCATGAAATGGGAAGAGGCCAACATGGATCGATTCCAGCAAGAGTTTATTGATACCGGGAAGGTGGAATTTTTCTTCACCAACTATGCATTTATCGACCGGGATTCTATTATGGCAGCCAGTGCAGGTGAAGCGATCGCCGCGCAAAGCAACGACAAGTTCTGGGAATTCAAGAAGAAGCTATACGCCAACCAAGGCGACGAGACGAAAATCTGGGCTACACCTGAATTCCTGCTCGACTTCGTCAAGAAGAACATCGACGGCATTGACCATGAACGATTCGCCAAGGATTTGCAGGACCGTACCTACATGCTGGCCGTGAAAGAAGACTTCAAGACGGCCGGGTACTATGGCGTCAACGGCACGCCGCAGTTCATGGTGAACGGCGAGCTGCTGCCGAGCTCTTCCTACGAGGAATTGGCTGCTGCTGTTGAGGCGGCGTTGGCTGCTGAAGGCGGGCAGTAAATGTTTCATTTTGAAGGGAAGATTACTAATCATGATTAGCGATATAGTGATACAGTGACTGATATAGCGATATAGCAATATAGTGACTGAATTAGCAATATAGTGATACAGTGATATAACGATCATGGCAACTGTCTGCCGATAACAGACATGGGCCTCATATCCAAGAGGCAGTAAACATTCAAGGGACGTCATTCAACGGGGAGCATACTTCTACAACCTACTGTTAATGCCGTTGGGGCACATTAGTAGGAAATGCTCAGACTGTTGAGAAAGGGCGTGACGTACCATTTCTATGGAGAAGAACCCTTATAGGCTAAGGGCTCTTCTATGCGAGATGTACGGAAAACCAACTTTCTCAACAGTATGAAATACTCCCGTTAATTTGTGGAAAAGTGTTAATTATAGAGATTTAATTGGAAAAACTCCCTATAAATCCACGATTTAGGCCCATATTGGGCGATTTAGCCCGAATTATATGGAGCATTTCCCTATAATGGCTTGTTGTTACTCTAAAAGTAACTTTTATATGGAGGATTTCCCGTTAAGTCTGGCGATTGTTGCGTAATAGTAGAGCTAGATAGCTTCCTCTATAGATGAACCCTCCAATGAATGGGTTAAAAGGGAGTTTTCTGATGGTTATCGGCATCCTTATTATTCTGATTGTATGCACAACCCCTTATTTCTATAAGATGCACAAACGGCTCCAGAAGCTCGAACAAGAGGTTGAAGCAATGTAAAGTCGTAATTAGTGAAGGGTAGCCGGAAGAGGGACGGTTGGAGTTTAAACGAACACAAGCCTTCGATTCGTATCACAGAATCGAAGGCTTGCTCATTTTGCTGATATCAAGCCATCCAACAGCTCTAGGAGTGAGCCATCTCCACGGCTGGCTTAGCTAATCGCAAGGACTTATTACAAAGAATATCAAAGGAATGGCTGTGGTCGATGAAGATACAAATGCGGTCATTGAGCGCAGTTTGCAAGAGCTCATTCATCAGCCTTTTGGTCTCATCGTCCAAATGAGCGGCAATTTCGTCGAATAGCAGGACGCTGGATTCCCTCAGCAGGGCTTTGTGAACTACCATCAATGCCGAGGACAAACGCAATCGTAGAAGGCCGCCATAATTGCATTAAAGCCTTTCAACGCCGTCATTATTTCACACGCAATCGCAGTCGCTACAAGGCGGGTATTTTGATCGAATGTAACCGCCATCGAATGTTGCGCTAATAATCAAGCACTGATTTTGAGGTTGAGCCTACTATATTTTAAAATGAAACTATTTTCTAATTTAGCCAGTTAGCTCAACGATATATTCTCGTAAAATATGCATAAAAAGCCCCTCCTCGCAAAATGGTTTCTTTCATTTTGCGAGGAGGAGCTGGGTTATATCTATTTAACTATTTTAATTCTGCGGCTGCTGTTTGGCCTGCGATACGTCCAAAGACGATGATGTCGGCTACAGCATTACCGCCGATACGGTTGCCACCGTGCACGCCGCCAGCGATTTCACCGGCTGCATACAGACCGGAAATCGCTTGTCCTTCCTTGTTCAATACATGCGTTTTCGTATCGATCTTCACGCCACCCATGGTATGGTGAATACCTGGTGTGACAGGGATAGCATAGTAAGGGCCTGCTTCAAGGGTTTGAGTCAAGTGAGCTCTCTCGAATTCGGTATCCTTACCGTCTTTTACAAATTGTGTGTAGGTCTTCAAAGTAGTTTCCAAGGTAGCAGCATCAAGGTTCAATTCGCCAGCCAGCAGGGAAATGTCATCTCCCTTGGTTGCGTAACCTTCTTTAATATATTTGGCTAACGAAGCATTTTCATCAACCATTTCCTGATTTGTAATCAGATAGGCTATCTTATCCGTTTGCTTCAAGATATTTTGCGATACAACGTCTCTTGTAAGCAACTCATTAGTAAAGCGTTTAGCTTCTTTATTTACAAGGATGGCGCCATCACCACGAAGTCCTTCAGTGAACAAATAGCCAGTTTTCGGATCAGTGGTCGGATGGATCTGAATTTGCTCAATTTGCATCAAATCTGCGCCAACTTCCTCAGCCATGACAATCCCGGAACCAGTTGCCCCGGCATGATTCGTTGTGGAGAATCCTTTCAACTCAGGACGATATTTTACGACCATTTCGCTGTTGGCTCCAAAGCCGCCGGTAGCGAGAATAACCGCTTTGGCGTTCACTTTAAATGGATTTTCATTTTTATCGACAGCTTCAACGCCTACAACTGCACCATCTTGTTGAATAAGCTTCACAGCTTTCGAGTTGAGCAGAATATCAACATCAAGCTCCTTTAATTTCTTCGACAGCACATCAACCACGACTGGACCGATAGCTGCCCCGTCAGCCGGAGTATGGATGCGCGGATTTGTGGCTCCACCGGACAGGGTCACTCTGGAAATTCCGGCGCCCATGTCATTCAGCCAATAAATGGCTTCCGGCGCATGATCGACCAAGGTGCGAAGCAATTCCGGATCGTTGATGCCATGGCCGCCCTTCATGGTGTCATCGTAGAACGTTTGCTTGGAATCCTTAATGCCGTTCTCTTCCTGAATCTTGGTTTCAGCTGCGTTAATGCCGCCGGTTGCACGGTTGGTGTTACCGCCGATAATCGGCATCTGCTCAAGGATCACAACGGATTTCCCCGCTTCCTTGGCTTCGATCGCAGCTGAGAGGCCAGCTCCGCCTGAGCCAACGATGACGACATCAACGTTAAGATCCTCTTGCTTGGCTTCCTCAACGGCTAACTTGTTAGCTGGGTCCTTCAGAGCAGCAATATCGGCCCCGGCTTTTTCCAGAGCGAGGGTAACTGCCTCGATAATCCCAGCACTGGATTCACTAGCTCCTGATACAGCATCGACCGCCAGGCTTTGAGTATTGACGATATCGTCTGTCAACTGTTCAACAGCGCCGTCACCGATACTGCCGGTTTCGCCATCAGCTGTAATCTCAATTGACTCGATCTTGTCAGCAGATACGGTTACCGTAGCTTTAATCTCTCCTCCATGCCCCTTTGAAACGCCCTCGTAAGTGCCTGGCGTAAATTTACCGCCTGCAGCAGCACCTTCATTGGCTGGCTTCTCTTGGTTGCAACCTACGACGAGTAGCATAATCAGTCCCACCATAAGAATTGCCAATAAACTCTTTTTCACTATGCAACGCCCCTTTGTGTATTATTTCACAATGTTGTGCGCCCTTATATTAGCATGATTAATGAGACAAGCATTATAAGATTTGTCACAGCGTCTATTAAAAAGATCATAATGGGTAGTCATCGGGGTACAAGATGGTCTGTTAACTATTAAGTTTGATTGTAAAAAACTCAAAAGTCAAAAAAGGTCAAACAAAAAGAAAAACACTTTTTAATAATGAAAAATCAGTTAAAATGGCCGATAATCGCTCAATTTGGCCTTAGATTGTTTTTGATCAAGGGGAAGGAGTCGCTCTATAATAAAGGCGTAAGGTCAAATAAAGTCAAAGAAAGGGGAATGTGTGATGTTTGATTTGGTTCCATTTGGAAGACGTAGAGAGGATGCATGGGGTCAGTTGGCAAAGGCATTTAACGATGTGTTCAACGATGATTTCTTCACCTCGATGAGACCTCAGGCACTGTCCTTCAAGACGGATGTGCGCGAGACGGATCAGGCCTATCTGCTGGAAGCCGAGTTGCCCGGTTTTCGGAAAGAGGACATCGATATCGGCTATGCCGCTCCTTACTTGACGATTAAGGCAGTTCATCAGGAAGATGGTAGTGTAGAGGATAATCATCAACAAGTGGTCCGCAAGGAACGGCGCTATGGCGAGTATGTCCGCAGATTTTACGTGCAGGACATCGACGAGGACGGCATTCGGGCGTCCCTGAAGGATGGATTGCTGAAGCTGGAAGTGCCTAAGCGGCAGCCAACACAGTCGAAGCGGATTGAAATTCAGGATTAAAATATATCGTGCGTCAAAAACCCCAGGAATGCTGCAATCACGGCATTTCCGGGGTTTTTACTATAACGAGACTCCTAAGCGGCAATAGAGGTGTTTAGTGAGTCTCGTTTTTACGTTGACGGATGTAAAAATAAGGATTATTATGTAAATACATAACTTAAATCTAGTAAATTGTGGTTATGTTTGTTGTCGATGGATGTTGTGATTTGCTACAGTGAAGAGACTAGCTAAGCTGACTGGCAGAAGCAAAATGATCGAATTTGGGGGTGATAATTATTTGATATCCACTACCACGATTCGGGCAGAACTGGAAGATTACATTAGGAATAATGGGACAACCCTGCAGCGTTTTGCCGAAAGTTCTGGGGTAAATGTCGGAACATTAAGCGGAATTATCAATGGCAATCGTCTGATTGCGATCAGTCAGCTTGACCGGGTGACCGAAGTGATGGGCTTGCCGGAGGGACACTTTTACAATTTGTACGCTGTGGAATGCTTCACTCCAAATGCTCCGCATTGGCGGAGAGTGCGCCCCTTCTTGCTTCGTTGTGCCGAGCTGCAGCAGTATGATTGCATCAAGCTGGTGCTATGTCATCTGCTTGAAGATTTGAAGCAGGTTGCCAGCATCTTCGATACCGCTGAAATGATGTATGAGCAGGGCTGGAAGGAAGCGGCCGTTATTCTCTATGAGAGTGTGATCGAGAGTGAGCGATGCAGTCACTCGGAACGGCTGGCAATGAGCTATTATCGGATATTCCAAATCTACCAGAAAGATAGATTTAAGGGGTTCACTGCGGCTTTGCAATTTCTACCCTATAGATATCGTTTACCAGAGTACCTGGCGCTGGATGGAATATTAATGCTCATCGAGGTATACGCGGTCAGATTTAACTGGGTTGAAGTTGAGAACTATGCTGATGAATTAGCCCAGCTAGCGTGGACTTTATATGAAAGCAGAATGTGGGCACAGCCAGACTTCAAGCCAATCCGTCCCCTAGTATTTTATTATGGTAAAGCCTATCTATATAAGTCAGGTGCCTATGAGCTTCGAGGTATGTATGAGGAGTCCAGGAAATGGATTGCTAAATATGCAGATTTATCTTGGTTTGAGGGCCTTGATGATGAGGGTAGAGCAGAGATTAAGATGTTGAAGATATTCGCAGAAGCTAATTATATGTGCGTTGATGTGAAAGCGGGCAATCGTTTGAGGATACCTGAATATGTTGCTTTTCTAAATTCACATCCAGATGAAATTGTTGAAGGACTAATTACTTTAGTCGAGTCTGCCAACAGACATGAATTTTATATTGATGATGTACTGTTGCGATTCTCTGCTCACATTGAGCAGTATAGACAAGTTGGCAGGGAGGACAGTTGGATGGCTAGCAGGGCCGTGGATACAGTTAACTCAAAAGAACCTCCCTATGTGTTCCGTTACTCTTTGTTTTTTCAGAACTATGCTGTTTATCACTTTAGAAGAAATGCTGATACAGAGGGAATTGATAATCTCCTGGACAGCATGAAGATGTCTATCAAGTTGAGTAACAAATCTATACTAGCAAATACCATGGTTCTTTTTGAGCTTCACAGAGAGTTTGCCTCCAAGCAGCAATATCAAGAATACAATAAAGTATGTAGAAAGGTGTGGGAAAATGAAGAAGAAAATGTCTTGGGTGGTTTTGGCTATGCTTACGTTTAGCTTTATTTTTGTTTCGGGTAATGATTTGTTTACGACCTTTTTCCATGGCTGGGGTTAGGTTCTAAAAGATATCAAGGTATAATTTGAGGGTCCGGCGTAAGCTGGTCCCTCTTTCTATTTGTAAAATTGGAATTTTTTGTTTTTTGCAGTATGTTTCATTATGAAATATTTGGCAACATATTCTAATATATTCATAGGGTGATAGCTATGAATAATTCCGAAAAAATCAAAATTTGTATAGAAGCGGAAAGACAAAAATTAAACCGTCTAGCTCAAGTATATGGCCTGCGGAGCGGCCGAGTCATTCATCAGTCCGTCCTTCTGGACGGGTTGATCAATCAGTATAACAAGGTCATGTATGCAGATATGAAGCTCAAGAAACCCATCGCTTAAAGACGGTTTCTTTGTCCTATGGTCAATTCCTGATGAACGGAATGAAGTAACAATTCTTGCAATAAGATGCGTACATCGTATGGGTAATTTTGAAGGTGGACGATAGTCTGGACTTCTGTTACTTAGATGTATGCGGTGTAGATGAGACGGCTGATTGCTATTCAGCAGTCACAGCTCGTGAGCTACGCTTAACTAACTCAAGAGGAACTAGGCGATCAATTCTCGCCCAGCTCCCTTTTAGTGTTTCCTCGATTCATTAATTCGTTTTCGATTTATTATAAATATCAAACGCGACGGCTAACAGCAGGACGAGGCCTTTGATGCCTTGCTGCCAGTCGACGCCAAGCCCGATGAGGGACATGCCGTTGTTCATCACACCCATGACCAGGCCGCCGATAATCGCACCCATGACGGTACCGATTCCGCCGGAAGCAGAGGCGCCGCCGATAAAGCAGGCGGCAATGGCATCAAGCTCGAAGTTGATGCCAGCCTTGGGCGTGGCTGAATTCAGGCGGGCTGCAAAGATTAATCCGGATAAGGCGGCCAAGGCGCCCATGTTGACGAATACCCAGAAGGTTACCCGTTTCGTCTTGACCCCCGACAGGCTGGCGGCCTTCTCATTGCCGCCGATGGCATAAATATGCCGTCCGGCCACCATTCGGTTCATGACAAACGAATAGATGACAATCAAGAAGAACAGGATGATGAGAATATTAGGAAGTCCGTTATAGGTAGCGAGCACAAATGTGAAGATGTTCATCACGGCCACAAGCAGCACCATTTTCGTGACGAACATCCAGATGGGTGCGGTGTCGAAATTGTATTTAATCTGGGTACGGCGGTCTCTGAATTCTTGCCAGATGAAGAGAACAGACAGCAATATGCCGAGCGTCACCGTAAGCAGGTGAATTTCGCCGCCGCCAAGCCAATCCGGGAGAAAGCCGGAGCTGATGCGTTGAAAGGTTTTCGGAAACGGTGCAATCGACTGGCCTCCCAGCACAATCATGGTAAGTCCGCGGAATAGCAGCATGCCGGCCAGGGTGACGATAAAAGCCGGGATTTTAACATACGCGATCCAGAAGCCCTGCCAGGCCCCGATCAGTGCTCCGGCTGCCAGGGATAAAATGACCGCGAGATACACCGGAAGCTGCAAATTCACCATCATGATGGCGGATAGCGCACCGATGAATGCGGCGATGGAGCCGACGGACAAGTCGATATGTCCGGTAATAATGACTAGCACCATCCCAATGGCCAGCACCAGAATATAGCTATTTTGCAAGATCAAATTCGTAATGTTAAGCGGCTTAAGCAGAATACCTTCGGTCAAAATCTGAAATAAAATGGTGATGAAAACTAAAGCAATAATCATGCCGTACTGGCGAATATTCTTCTTAAAGAGCTCGCTGACTGCTTGCATCTGTCTCCCCCCTGCCTCGAGTCATGGATTTCATTAATACTTCTTGCGTGGCTTCTTCGCGGCGAACCTCCCCGGTGATCCGGCCTTCGCTCATGACGTAAATCCGGTCGCACATCCCGAGAATTTCCGGCAGTTCGGAGGAGATAAACAAGATGCCCTTGCCCTCGTCAGCCAATTGATTCACGATGGAATAAATTTCGTATTTGGCCCCGACATCGATCCCGCGGGTAGGCTCGTCGAGAATCAAGATCTCCGGCTGCGAATAGATCCATTTGCTTAATACAACCTTTTGCTGGTTGCCGCCGCTCAGATTAACCGCTTTTTGCAAGATGCTTGGTGTTTTGATGTTAAGCTTGCGGCGGTACTCCTCAGCGACAAGCACTTCCTCCTGTTCATGAATAACACCTCGGCGAGAGAGCTTGCCCAGCGAGGCGAGCGAAATATTACGCTTGATATCGTCGATCAGGATCAGACCATATTGCTTGCGGTCCTCAGTAACATAAGCCACTCCGTGTTCAATCGCCTGGCTGATGTTATCAAATCGAACCTCCCGGCCGTGCAGGAACAGCTTGCCTTGAATATGCCGCCCGTAGGAGCGGCCAAAGATGCTCATCGCAAGCTCCGTCCGGCCTGCTCCCATCAGTCCGGCGATGCCGACAATCTCACCCTGACGAATGTTCAGGTTAATGTTGTCCAGCACCTTGCGCTCTCCTTGCTGAGGATGATAGGCCGCCCAGTCCTGCACCTCAAAGATGATATCGCCGATTTGGGGAGTCCGCACGGGATAGCGATGAGTCAAGTCCCGACCGACCATACCTTTAATAATGATGTCCTCTGTGACCTGATCGGCCTTCATATCCAACGTTTGAATCGTCTGACCATCACGCAAAATGGTAATCGAGTCTGCTACCCGGCTGATCTCGCCCAGTTTGTGGGAGATGATAATCGAGGTGATGCCCTGATTCTTTAACTCCAGAATGAGTGCGAGCAGGTTCTCGCTATCGTCTTCGTTTAACGCAGCCGTCGGTTCGTCCAGAATTAACAGCCTGACCTTTTTGGACAAAGCCTTGGCAATCTCCACCAACTGCTGCTTGCCTACTCCCAGTTCCAGTACACGGGTAGCTGGCGATTCATCCAGCCCCACCGTATGCAGCAACTGCTTTGTTTTCAGTGTGGTCTCGTTCCAGTCGATGAGTCCGCGTTTGCTCTGCTCGTTGCCCAGGAATATGTTCTCCGCAATCGACAGGTAGGGAATCAAGGCTAATTCCTGATGGATAATGACGATTCCAACCTGCTCGCTTTGCTTGATGTCCTTGAATTCACAGGGCTGCCCGTCAAAGGAAATGTCACCTTCGTAAGAGCCATGCGGATATACTCCGCTGAGCACCTTCATCAGCGTGGACTTGCCAGCCCCATTCTCCCCGCACAGGGCGTGAATCTCTCCCTCGGTTACCTTGAGGTTGACGTTGCTGAGCGCTTTAACGCCCGGAAACGTCTTGGTAATGTCCTTCATTTCCAAAATCGTTTTATTCAAGTGCCGTCACCGGCCTTTCCTTGATAGTCTTTTAGAGGCCCAGTTCTTCCCGCGAGTAATAATTGCTTTCCACCAGCAGGCTTTCCACATTGTCCTTATCTACCGATTGAGGCTCCAGCAGATAGGATGGAACCACTTTTACGCCGTTGTCATAGGTTTCAGTATCATTGACTTCGGCCTCCGAGCCTTCCAAGATGCTAAGAGCCATAGAAACCGCCTTTTTAGCCAACTCCCGTGTATCCTTAAATACCGTTTGCGTTTGTTCTCCGGCGAGAATGGATTTTACGGAGGCTAGCTCCGCATCCTGTCCGGTTACAATCGGCAGAGGTTTGCTGCCAGAGCCATAGCCTACGCCTTTAAGCGAGGAGAGGATGCCGATGCTGATGCCGTCATAAGGAGAGAGGACCGCATCCACATTTTCCGTGGAGTAGTGGGCACTCAGCAAATTATCCATCCGTGCTTGAGCCGTAGCTCCATCCCAGCGAAGCGTAGCGACTTGCTCCATCTTGGTCTGCCCGCTGCGCACCACCAGCTTGCCGGAGTCTATATACGGCTGTAGAACAGACATGGCTCCATCGAAGAAGAAATAGGCATTGTTGTCATCCGGCGATCCGCCGAACAGCTCGATATTGAAGGGTCCCTTGCCCTCCTTAAGTCCAAGCTTCTCTTCAATGTAGGAAGCTTGCAGCACACCAACCTGGAAGTTGTCGAAGGTAGCGTAGTAGTCGACATACTCGCTATTCATGATCAGGCGGTCATAGGCAATGACTTGAATGCCTTGGTCATGCGCCTTTTGCAGTACCTCGGTCAATGCGCCACCATCGATGGAGGCAATGACGAGAATGTTAACACCTTTAGTAATCATGTTCTCGATTTGCGATACCTGATTTTCAATAACGTCCTCTCCGTACTGGAGATCGGTGTCATAACCGAGTGCCTCAAATTCCTTGACCATGTTGTTGCCGTCGCCAACCCAGCGCTCTGATGATTTGGTTGGCATAGCAATACCTACCGTTCCCTTACCTCCGGAGCCGCTGCTGCTTCCGCCGGCGCAAGCCGCGAGGCTGAGCATAAGCACCACTGTCACTATTATTGCTAATGATTTCTTCAAAACTCATTCCCCCTACATGTTTTGTGAATGCGTTTTCACTAGAGAGTATAACAAGGGGAAGAGGAAGTCGTATTTACATAGAAACTACTCTTTTTATAATTTTTTTACTTACCACTGACCTCGGTAAGCCAGGGAAAAGCTTTTATCTTTGATGATTCCATGTTTGAACGCAACCGGAGCAAAGCTATAGAGATACTGGCACGATTTAAAGATCATGCCACAGGCGCTTTCTACAAAGGCTTTTGCATATTGACTATGGGGTGGTCGGAGGGTCTCGTTTGTCCCCGTAGACGTTTCCAAGTCTGGGATTACAGAAATAGCAGACGGGATCGACAAACGAATCCACGGTTACAAGCGTCGGCAAAGTACGGACGCCTGTTCGTTCGGCGGTCTGCTTTATTTGCTTTGCGATGAAGTTAGCACGCTCGACTGAGCCTTGGCCCTGCAACAACTGGTTGATTGATCCATGAGGTCGCTACCAAAGCTGGGAAGAAACTTTTGGCTCTTATTCAGCGTCAACTCCAACACTGAATTGCTAGATATTATCGCAACATTTTCTATCTTATAGCGTCAACTTACTGAAACAAACTATTATGGAGGTGTCAAAGTGATGAAAAAGAGCTTATTTATATGTAGCTTAATATTAAGTTTGTCAATGCAAACGGCAACCGGTGCAATGGCAGCTTCAAGTCAGAAAGGACTTTCTCTAAATATTAATGGTAGCGTGGCCAATGGACAGAATCCCGTTGTCATAGACAATGTAACATTAGTTCCAATACGAACAGTTTCCCTTATTCCAAATCTAAAAGTGGACTGGAACAACAAAACCAAGACGGTTACGGTAAGCGATTCAGATACGAAAAATAAACTGAAACTGACGGTAGGTAGTAATATTGCGTATGTCAACGATAAGAAGGTTTCAGTCGGGGTAAATCCTACTGTAAAAGAAGATGCTGTGTATGTGCCTTTTCGTTTTATAGGGGAAGCATTAGATGCAAAAGTACTTTGGAACCCTGATACCAAAACAGTTGTTATTTATAAGCCTAGTCAAACTCTACTTCAACGTTTTGCCAGCAATAAACTAGAAGAATCCAGAAACGCAGCTATCCAATTACCAAGAATCTCACTACAGGAGGAACTCGCCGGGAATGAGGAAGGAGGCGATGGAGGCACTTATTACTTCCCTAATAAAAAGAGCAACAGCTTTATTTACGCCTATAGAGGAATCGCTCAATATGCTGAGGTTAAAGATGGGGCGGCTTGGGTTAAATGGGAAGGCCAGATAAGCACAAGTAAACCAAACAACAAGAGTGTGATTCCAAATGTGCTCCAAGTAAGTGAAAAGGAATGGGGAGACAGACCTTCCTTCACAGGGAAAATAGATTTTTTTAAGGATTTGTGGAAGACAGAGCAAGTGAAATTTGGAACTTTTGATGAAAACGGCAATATCATCTATGAAGGTGAGAAGTCTTTTCCTAATAATAAAGGGAAAGACATTATTGCAACAATACCTGCCGAATAACAATAATAGGTTGTCGATTTGTAGTACGCCGTTCCTCGCGCCTTATTTTTCTTCCTCAGACTCGTTCTCGAAGGCCCCCTTGCGATATTGCAGTGGAGAGGTGCCGGTAGCACGCTTGAACGCGGTGCTGAAATAATGCTGTGTTTCGTATCCTACCTGCTCGGAGATTTGAGCAATGGTTAGCAGGGTGGATGTGAGCAGACGACTGGCCCGGCGAAGCCGGATTTGTGTGAGATAGCTGCCGAAGGTTGTGCCAAGCTCTTGCTTGATCATCCGGCTCAAATAAGCGGGCGAGGCCTGCAAATCCTGGGCCATGGCTTCCAAGGTAAGCTGACGGTCGGCATAATGCTCCAGGATATATTGCTTGGCTCTTCG
This sequence comes from Paenibacillus sanguinis 2301083 = DSM 16941, assembly GCF_000374825.1. Taxonomy (GTDB): domain Bacteria; phylum Bacillota; class Bacilli; order Paenibacillales; family Paenibacillaceae; genus Fontibacillus; species Fontibacillus sanguinis. The sequence goes on along the minus strand of NZ_KB895380.1, from coordinate 100,318 downwards.
TACCAGAGGGGAGATCACGACCTCCTTCATCACGATGGCCTTGCTGGCCCGATAGACAGACGGGAGCTCCAATACGCTGCGGGTGCCTTCCGCAAAATGAACCTCCGCGGCAATCTTCAGATGCGTCCGTATCGAGGCTTCAATGCGGTGGAAGTCCTTCTCGGCCTCCAAGTCCCAGAGCAGGATGACCAGCAGCCCGAACGGATCGTGGAACATGACCTTGGGATAGGGCGCGAGCCACTCGCTCACGATATTCTCTACTGCAAACCAGTATAGCTGGCGTTCATCTTCCTTCAGAGCGGCGGGAGAGCCGCCCGGTTCAGGCAGACGAATGACTCCTAGCCAGTCGGGACTGACTTCCGGCAGCTTCAGGAACTGCAATTGCTCCAAAATTTCCGCTTCCGTCAATCCGCCTTCCATCCATTCCTGGCAGAACCGTTCTCGCAGCAGAGGATAGCTTCGCGAGATTTGGCGGGATGTGGTCTTCCAATGCTGCTGCTTCGCGGCTTCTTCCTCCAGTTCGCTGCGAACCTGTCGCAGGACCTTCTCTAGCTGAGCCGGATTGGCTGGCTTCAGAATATAATCCTTCACCTGCAAACGGATGGCCTTCTGGGCATAGGTGAACTCATCATGTCCGGTAATAATGATGAGCTTGGCTTCCGGCAGCTTCTCGCGCACCTGCTTCATCAGCTCAATACCGTTCATAATCGGCATATTCAGATCGACCAACAGAATGTGCACCCTGTGACGCAGGGCTAATTCGAGCGCTTCCTCGCCATCCTCGGCCTCCGCGACGACCTTCATTCCCAACAGCTCCCAATTGACGCTCTCCCGAATACCTTCCCGGATAATCAGTTCATCATCAGCAATCAGCACCTTCCAGCGGAAATCACTCATGCTCCATTCCTCTCTTCCATACTTGGTTCTCCCGAATCATCGGGTGCAGGACAGTCACGGTTGTTCCTTGATCCACTTCGCTCTGGACCGTTATTCCGTATTTGCTGCCAAAGGTCAAGGCCATGCGCGCCTGGACATTCATCATGCCGTAGCCTTGCTGATCCTCACCTGTACTATCCAGAGACGTCGCTATTTTCTCCGGCCCTTCGACACGGACGGCAGCGGCTGCTTGCAGTTTTCTCTGCAGGAGGGCGAGCTTATCCGGAGGAATCCCTTTACCATCATCCCGAATGGTCATCACCAGTATGCCGTCTTCCTCGACGGCTTCCACCGTGATATGTCCGGGTCCGCGACGCTCCTTGATTCCATGATAAATGGCGTTCTCTACAATCGGCTGAAGGATCAGCTTGAGCACGTGAACATCTTGAATCTTCGGATCGATACTTAGCGTATAATCCAGCTTATTCTGATAGCGAACATGCTGAATTTGCAAATAGCTCCGGATATGCTCAATTTCATCGTTTAACGGGATAATATCATTCCCTTTGCTAAGTCCGATCCGGAACAGCCTGGAGAGCGATTCCGCCATTTCGGCGATATCCTCAGCCCCACGGCGGCGAGCCATCCAATGAATGGTGTCGAGCGTATTATAGAGAAAATGCGGCTTGATATGAGCTTGCAGGCTGCGCAGCTCGGCTTCTCGCTTCTGCCGCTCCTGCAATTCCGTCAAGGAGAGCAGGCGATGAATTTGCAGCAGCATCGCATTGAACTGGCGGCCCAGCAAGCCGACCTCATCGGTACGATCACTCCAATGGCGAATCGTCAAGTCACCGGACTGAGCTTTCTGCATGAAGGAGGCTAACTGTCCAATGGGCCTTGAGATAGAATGGGCCAGGTAAAAGGAAGCCGTCATCCCTAGCAGGCAAACGATAAAGACGAAGCTGACGACGTAGAAGCGGATTTCCCGCATCTCGGCTGTCGATTCCGCCATGGGAAAGATACCGACCGTGGTCCAGTCAGGGAACGTGGCGTGCCGATAAACGAATTGGAAGTCACGGCCGCCGATACGCTCTGAATAAGTTCCCGCTCCCGAAGGGTCAAGATGCTCTAGCGGGATTTGCTCAATATAGGGGTCGGGCGGAGCATAGATTAATTCACCCTCGCCGTCTACCACGGTTAAATATCCCGTTTTGCCCAGGCGTACGTCCTGGGCTGTCTCCGCAATGACGCGCAGCTTGAGGTCGATGAGAATGACGCCCTTGACCTGCTGGGTGTCGGGATCAAGGATGGCCCGCACAGCCGATACGACCTCGTTATCCTGATAATTGACATGTGTGGTGACATTGCGGTTATGGGGATGACCAATAATTTTAAAAATCCCCTTGTTTCGGATAGCCTCCGCATACCAGCTTTCCCGCGTCAAGCTTTCTTCGGTGCGTGCATACATTTCATTGCTGATATACTGGCCCTGGCGGTTCACGATCAGAATACCGGCTACCTCGGAATGCAGGGTCGTGAAGCCTTGCAGAAATTTGCGGATTTCGTAGTATTCGTTGCCCGCCTTCAGCAGCTGCTCGGGAATATTTGTATCGCTGACAGCCAGACGAGATGGCAAACTTGCCGCGATGCTGGCTCGCTCCTCTGCGGTTGTCGTCAGAATACCGCTGTCAGAGGTGCTCGGCTGGGCTTCAAGAAACCGCTGTACCTCGGGATTAAACGAGATAAAATAAGTCATGTTCTGCAAATTCTCCACATAGGTCTCCAGAGAATGGTTCACCTTGCTGATCAGCTGCAGGGTGGTGTCCGTAATTTGCCGCTCGATAATGCGATTCACCGTCCAGTTGGTTAGCAGGCCTAGCCCGATGGAGGGAAGGATACTGATTAGCAGAAAGTGGACGATCAGCTTATAGCGAATGGGCAAGTTATTTAGCAGAAAACGGCGGAGCTCCCAGGGCTGTTTCATTCGTCTATTTCGCATAATAATCATTCACATTCTGCCGGGTGACGACGGTAATGCCGGTATCTACCTGCTGCGGCACGGGCAAAGAACCCGGATTCCAGGCTTCGTTCATACCATGATTTAGCGAGAACAGAAATTGCATGGCCCAGTACCCCATATTCCAGGTGCCTTGAGCCATGGTAGCATCAATGTCGCCGCTCTTGACAAGGTCCAGTGTCCCCTTATCTGTATCAAAGCTGACAATTCTAGGTCCTGCTACAGAGGGGCTATATTCGCGTACGGCCTCCGCCACGCCGATGCCCCCGTTAGCCTCTGTGGTGAAGATGCCTGCTACATCGGGGAAGGACTGCAGAATCTCTTCTGCGGCCTGGCGGGAGAAGAGCGGGTCGCCCTTGCCATTTTTGATCACCACTACACTTTGCTCAGGAAATTCGGCTGCGATGGTGTCAACAAAGCCTTGCGTCCGATCTAAATGGTTTTGTTGATCCGGGACGGTGATGATGGCGAGCTTGCCTCTTCCGCCGGTAAGCTCGGCCATCTTGCCCGCCGCCCGGGCCCCTGCCGCGTAGTTATTGGTGCCGAGGAAGGAGAACGCCCGGCTTCCGGGGGCATCCGAGTCGAAGAGAACGACCGGAATGCCAGCCTCTACAGCCTTATTAATCGTGGCTGTCAGCTCGGCGGCGTGCATGGCGGAGATGGCGATACCGGCCGGTTTTTTAGCAATGACCTGCTCCAGAACAGTTCGCTGCTCATGGACATCGCGCTGGGTTGCTCCGCGATATTCAACGGATACGTTCAACGCTTGAGCCGCATCCTCAAAGCCCTTCAGGCCACTCTTCCAATAGTCGATGCCCATTTGAAAGGTGACCATGACGTATTTTTCGTCCATACTGCCCCGTAAGCCGCCGGCATTTCGTTGATCACTAATTTGGCTTTGCGCGCGGTAATTCAGCACATAGAAGGCAAAGCAGGCGATCAGCAGCAAATAGATGATCCAGATTTTCCGCATATGAAACCCCTTTCATAAATGCGTAAATGATAGACTTTCGCCATCATCATACTATGATTCACAGGGGAATTTCATTAATTTTTTACTTTCTTTCAGAAAGCTTTAAGTTTCTCCAGAATCCCTACGACCCTCCGCTCTATACATCCCTGTTGGCAAGCACTGATTTTTAGTTTGAGCCTTTAAAAGAGTCTGGATTTATCGGGAAATTCGCTTATACTCGTTAGGCGTCACACCTACCATGCGTTTGAACAGCTTGTTAAAATACGCAGGATCGGGGTAACCCACCTTGCTCCCAATCTCATGAACCTTGAGGCTACAGCCTGACCGCAATAAATGCTTGGCCTGGTTGATGCGGACCTCGATTAGATAATCGGTAATGGTCATGCCGGTTTCGGCCTTGAATAGCTTGCTCAGATAGGTGGGGGTGAGGAATACCAATCCGGCGAGATGTCCCAGTTCGGCGGGTTGATCATAGTGCTCGGCAATCCAGCGTTTAACGGTTTCAACGGACTTCCCAGCCTGCTCCAGACGAGCGCTGCGAATTACTCCCAATAGGTCGATGAATCCGGCGATAAACATCGTTTGCATTTCATCAAAAAAGAGGGAGGCGCTCAGCGCTTCTTCCAACTCTTTGGCCAATGAAGGTCCGCTATACTGATGCCATTCCTGAAGCTCGGCCGCAGCCGAGTCCAGAACCATGCGGCATAGAAGAACGATGCCCTTCTGTGGCAGTTTGGGTTCCCGGGATAGGGAGAACAGGCGCTGCAAGCAAGCCTCGATTTGTGAAAGCTCCAATATTTGCAGCTTCTGAATAAGCTCCTCCCGGCCTTGGGCGAAGATGGCCCCAGCCTGGGCTTCCTCCTGGCCTACTGCATTTTGGCCCATTGCTTCATATGGCTGATAGCTCCAGCTCGTCGCTTCGTAGATACCTAGCTCGCAGGCATGCAATGCTTCATGATAGGCTTGACCCAGCAGGGCGGTCTCCTGGTAGCCCGGGCTTGTTCCGATCAGAAGTCTGTTCACGGGCAACCAGCTTTGCAGCCGATAAGCGATATTGTGCAACTCCTTGTGCTCAGGTATATTTTCGGCGTACCCAATAAGTGCGAATATTGGATCCCCAATCTCCACCAGGTCCCAGAAGGGGAATGAAGGGCATGTTAGCAGCTCCAGCTTATCCCGCAATAGCTGTACCGAGGCCCCCTTCAGAGCAAACACGACGAAATAAGGCAATGGCAGCGTTAGCTCCGGCAACTTCGAGCACAGGTCCGGCGCATTCTTAAGAAAGGATAGCAGCAGCCCTTGCCGCAGCCGCTGAGCCTGATGGTGCTTTGTCTCCTTCTCTTCCTCCAGCTTGTGCAGTAAGGTGAATAACTGATTTTTGTTAATGGGCTTTAATAAGTAATCTACGGCTGAATAACGCAGCGCTTGTCTGGCATATTCAAAATCCGTAAACCCGCTTATCAGCATACAGCGGATATCAGGATACAATGCCTTGACTTGCTTAATCAGTTCGAGACCGTCCACCACGGGCATGCGGATATCGGTAATGATGGCATCGACGGTGATATTTTGAAGATGCAAACGGTCCAGCAGGTCTTGCCCATTTGCAAATAATCCAGTGACGACAAACCGTTCGCTTTCTTTGCTGACGATTCTTCCCAAGCCCTCTCGAATAGAGGCCTCATCATCCACAATAGCGATATGCAGCAAGCGCCTTCTCCTCCTTTCTATTAGCCGTCCAAGCTGAATTATATGTATATAGCTTAATATAGCGTTACATGTTCAGGAAGTCGTCTCCTCAGACCATTCTGTGATAAAATCAGCAATCCGCAGGGTTACTGTTGTGCCTTCGCCGGGTCGGCTGCTAACCACAAGCTGGGAACGGGGGCCGTAATGAAGGCGGATGCGTTCGTGAACATTGCGCAGTCCAATCCCGAATTTATCCGTCTTGCCGTCTCTAAGGCTGCGATGCAGAGCTTCTAACCGCTCCGCCGTCATTCCGATGCCATCATCATGGATGGTAAAGATCGCGTCCTTATACTCTCGCCGGGCGCGAATGGTGATGGTTCCCGACTCTTCCCGCTTCTCCAGGCCATGGAAGACGGCGTTCTCCACGATGGGCTGGAACACAAGCTTAATGATCGGCAAGGGAGCGAAGTCGACAGGAATATCAAACCTGAAGTTGAATTTACCCGGGAATCGAATCTGCAGCAGCAGTAAATAATTGCGAACATGGTCGATCTCCTGTCCGATGGTGGAACGTTCGTCGGCGCTGCGAGTGATGCTGTACCTCAGCAGGAGGCCGAGCAGATAGGTCAAGTCAGCGACCTGATCATCATCATTTAATTCGGCCAGCATGCGGATCGATTCCAGCGTGTTGTAGATAAAATGCGGATTGATCTGGTTTTGCAAAGCCAGCATATCCGCCTGCTGTTTGCTTTTTTCCGTTTCAGCCACCTCTTCAAGCAACTCCCTGATACGGGAGATCATTCGGTTAAAATGACTGCCCAGCAGCCCGATTTCATCATTGTATTTCACTTGAACAGCCACATCGAGCTTGCCGCGCTGTACTTGCTTCATTAACTGCACGGTAGCCTTCAGCGGCTTAGTTAGCGCGTAAGACAAAATTATGGACACCAGCAGGCCCAGCAAAATAATCGACAACGACGTAATCATCAGCTTGTCGCGGTTCTGCTTCATCGGAGCCAGCAGCTCGGTCGACGGAATGTAGACAAGCGTCTTCCAGCCGGTCTGCACGGATGAGGTGTACACAGCGATGTAGGGCACACCGTCGATGTCCAGCTCAAAGCTGCCGCGTTCTCCGGTTGCTCCGGCAAGCCAGGGGCTTGCACTCAAATCGCCTACCCACCTGGAGGGGGCGCTGCTATACACGACATCGCCCTCCTCGTCGATAATCAGGGCTTCTCCATGGGTGACCGTTCCCAAGGGGGCGACAATATCCTCAAACAGTCTGCTGTCGACATCAATGGCAATCATGCCGATATGGCTCAGTGTGCTAGTGGACTGGATCGAGCGGACGACCGTAAATACCTCGCGCTCTTCCGTATCGTTTGCCCGAATAAGATGAGTACCTGACAGCACCGGAGCGGAGCCGGATTGATCGATCATGCTCTTCCATTCGGCAATGCGCATGTCCGGGTACAATACGTTGATGCCGGACCGGCGATAGTAGAACACGGTATCGTACCGATCCACCAGATAGGTGGACAGAATCTCTTCCTTGGTATTGTTCACGTACATTAGAAACATATCGAGCGTCGTAGTTTTATCCCAATCGGTTCCTTGCTGATCCAGGTACTTCTGGACGTCCTTATTATACAGCGGAAGCAGGGTGTAGCGTTTCAAGTCGGCAATATATCGGTCTACCTTATCCATGGCATTGTCTGTCATCAGGTTGGCGGCATCCTTGGTGCTGCCCAGCACCAGCTCAAAGCTGGATCGATAGGAGCTATAGCTGAAATAAGTAATCGGCAAAGAAAGCAGGAAGACGAAAATAATGACCAGCTTCTTCTGCATAGACAGGTTGGCAAAGAGCAGCCAGGATTTTCGCCAAAGCTTCATTTTACCGCACCGCTGGTGACGCCCTCAAAGATATACTTTTGCAAGAAGAAATAAAGGATGACGGTAGGCAGCAGGATCAACAGAATAGCAGCGCTGATCAAATTCCAATCCGCGACGTTAACTCCCTGGAAGCGCATGAGTACCGTAGTCACCACGCCTAGGCTTTGCTTGGGCATATAGAGATAAGGTGTGTACATATCGTTATAAATACTGATCGTTTTCAAAATAATCAGGGTTGCTGTTGCCGGTGTTAGCAATGGGAAAATGATTGAACGGTAAATCCGAAACAGCGATGCGCCCTCTACCATCGCGTTCTCGTCGAGATCAACGGGAATGTTGCGAATGAATTGCAGATACAAAATGATCTGAATGACATCGGCTCCAATATACAAAATGATGGGCGCGCCTAAAGTATTGTACAGTCCCAGCGACTTAATGACGCCGAAGGTAGCTACCTGTGTGGTGATGCTGGGAATGACCGTGGCGAACAAATAGAGGGCGAATACCGCCTTTTTTAGCTTGAAAGAAAACCGTCCCAGTACGTAAGCCACCATGGTCCCGAATAAAATATTGAATACGAGCGAGACGCATATGATGATCAAGGTATTGCCAAATCCACTCAGCAGACCACCTCGCTCGAACACGATGCGGAAGTTCTCGAAGTTAAAGAAGCTTTCTGGTAATGCCATAGTGCTGGAGGTATTGAATTCTTCGCTGGATTTAAACGAGTTAACAATGACCACGTAAGGAGGGAAGAGCACGACGAAAACGCCGATGAGCAATGTCAGATATTTCAGACCATCTACCAGTGAAAGCTTGCGAATGTTCATTTACTATTCCCTCCCCGGCTAAGCACGAATTGTTGCAGACCCACTACGGCAATGACGAATAGGAGTAAGATAATGCTCATGGCCGAGGCCAGACCATAATGGTTATAGGCAAAGGCGGTGTCGATGACCCGTTGTACATAGGTTTGGCTCGCTCCGGCGGGTCCGCCCTTGGTCAACACGAACGGAAGATCGAAGACCTCCAGCGCCCCCGTCACGGTCAGGAACAAATTCAATTGAATGACCGGCTTCATATTCGGCAAGGTGATTCGCCAGAAGATTTGTGGTCCACTTGCTCCATCGATGCGGGCCGCTTCGTAGATGTCCCTGGGAATAGCTTGCAGTGCCGCGATATAAATAACCATATTATAGCCCATGAACCGCCATAAGCCGGTAGAGGCCAGCGAATAGTTGACAAGCCCGGCTGTTCCGAGCCAGCTGGTTTCGCCTAGCTTGTTGAGGCCCAGGCTTTGCAGAAATAGATTCAGCGAGCCTTGCGTGGTATCAAATACATAGCCAAACATAAACGCAACTGCGACTGCATTCATGATGTAGGGCAGGAACAGCAGAAGCCGAAAGCCATTGCGTCCGCGCAGGCGTCCGTTCAGAATGACCGCAAAGTAGATAGCGATTATATTTTGCAGAATACCCATGACGAAATAAGCAAAATTATGGGTGAATACCCCGAAGATGTCCGGATTGGAGAACACCTCTCTGTAATTGGCCAAGCCAACCCAAGGCTTCTCTGGACTATATCCATCCCAGTCGGTGAAGCTGAACATAACCAGCTTTGCAGCGGGATAATAAGTAAATAGCAGGAGCAAGCTGACTGGCACCAGCAGGAATGAAAGGATGATTAAGTTTTTTTGCGTCTTGTAGGACAGGGTTCCAAACATGAGCTTCCCTCTTTTCTATAGGCTGATCAAGGCGGATTGGCAATACTGAGCTGGAAGACAAAATGGATTATCGGCAAGGGCGATAACCCATTTTGTCCCTTTGCTGCTACTAGGGTGATGCGGTATCCTTAGCGTTCAGACTCGCCCTAATAGCCCAACTCGCCCTAATAGCCCAACTCGCCCTTAGCCTTGGCCCAGGCTTTGTTCCATTTATCCAGCACGGCTTGTGGGTCCTTGGCCAGTACGAACTCCTGCGCAATCGCGGGGAGATCGATTTGAGCCTTATTGCGAATTTCGATCACCTTCGGATCATCCGGCATCCCCTCCTGAAGGTCTACCCCAGTAGCCTGAAATTCAGCTAATTGAGCCAGCTTGGATTCGCGGCCCTCAAGCGGAGAGATGAACCCGGCAAAGTCCTCATACCCCGAGTCCTCCAGCATCCATTTCAGGAAGGCCTTTGTGGCATCCAGATTCTTGCTGTCCTTGTTGACGGCATAGAAGAAGTCGGGGTTGAAGGCGGCCCGGACATCGCCCGAATTATCGAACGGAAGCGGGAAGAAGCCGATATTATCCGATTCTGCACCTACACCAATGACCTGATTAATCACCCAGTTGCCGAGAAAATACATGGCCATTTTGCCATTCGCCAGATCCTTCTTCGACTGCTCCCAGTTGGTAGAGTTGATATCCTTTTCCAGGTAGTCCTTATCGGCTAGCTCTCTGAGCAGCGACATGGCTTTTCCGTAGCCATTATCCATGGTAAATGGAGTGTCGGTATTAATGATTTCGTTAGAAAAATTCTTGTTATTTTCAATGACCCGTGGCATATCATATACCCAACTCCCGAGAGGCCATTTATCCTTGAAGTTGGAGGATAACGGGATGACGCCGTTTTGCTTCAGCTTCTCACAAGCCGCCAGGAATTCATCCCAAGTCTTCGGAAGCTCTGTAATGCCTGCATCCGCAAAGGCCTGCTTGTTGTAAACGATGCCCGAGGTGGAATTACCCGTCGTAATGCCGTACAGTTTACCTTCGTGAGCTTTAAAGTCCTTGAAGGTAATCTCTGCGCTTAGGCCAAGGTCGTCCAGTGGTGCAAAATACTTGGGCAAATCGGAGTTAGGTATGTCCGGAACAAACATCAGATCAGGCAGCTCGCCGCTAGCCATGCGTACTTTCGCTTGCTGGTTGTAATCGGTTTGGCTGGCCTCGAATTCAATTTGGATATCAGGGTACACCTCGTTAAACCGCTTGACGTATTCGTCATATTCCTTGCCGATCATATCTGTCCTGTTCGTCAGGAACGTGACCTTTCCACTCAGCTTGCCTGCGGCATCCCCGCCTGAATCCTGCCCGGTAGCGTTACTATTTCCGCTAGCCTTGCCGTTGTTAGGAGCAGCTTCATTATTGCCAGTGCTATTGCTTCCTCCGCCGCAGCCTGCCAGCACGGCAGTTAGTACAAAACTGCAAACCAACGCAATCACAGCCTTCTTTTTCAACCGTGTCACCCCTTGTCATAAATATATGTTAGCGCTTACATATATAGTCTATCGTCTTCACCTGCACATGGAAATGGACTGAATTGTCATTTATTGTCTTGCCTTGCCTTCTTTACAAGTTATGTTGAATTTGTTTTCTAAAAAGTAATAACAGAATTATAACAAAAACTAACGTATGTGTTCTATAATGATCATATCTTAAGCACAGAGATGGAGGATCTATGAGCAACCATTGTTATTTGCTGACTGATTGGAGATTTAGAGCATCTGATGAAACCCAATGGAACCCCGCCCAAGTACCTGGCACAGTACATACTGATTTGCTGCGAAATGGGCTGATTCCTGATCCGTTCTATGGAACTCATGAACACGATTTGCAGTGGATTGACAAGAAGGAATGGGAATATGAAACGACGTTTGAATTTGATCCTGTCTGGTCTGCGTTGCCGCGGGTCGAGCTGGTATTTGATGGCCTAGATACGTATGCCGATGTTTCAGTCAATGGCGTACATGTATTATCCGCCGACAACATGTTCCGTGCGTGGCGTGTGGAGATTAAGCCGCTGCTGCAACCGGGAGCGAATACACTGCAAGTGCGCTTCCGCTCCCCGATTCAGGAGGATCTGCCCAAGCTGGAGCGGCTGGGGTACGCTCTTCCGGCATCCAATGACCAATCCGAGCTAGGGGGCCTGGGTGAACGGCGAGTCAGTATCTTTGCCCGCAAAGCACCGTATCATTACGGCTGGGATTGGGGACCGCGCTTTGTCACCAGCGGGATCTGGCGTGATGCCCGCATTGAGGCCTGGGAAGGCCCGGTTATCCGCGACTTTCATATTCGTCAGGACAGCGTAGATGCGTCTTTGGCAGATTTTACAGCCGTGCTGGAAGTAGAAGCCGAGGAACATTGGGAGGGAATGCTGCGGTTAACTGCAGGCAGCTTGGCCTGGGAGCGTAAGGTTGTCCTTGCTGCGGGAACGCAGGAGGTGACACTCCGTGCAGCCATCGAGCAGCCTGAATTATGGTGGTGCCGGGGGCTGGGCAAGCAAGCAATGTATCGTTTCCAGGCGGAATTGCTTGGTCCGGATCACACTGTTGCTGCCACCGCCAAGGTTAAGACAGGGCTGCGTACAATCAAGCTCGTTCGGGAGAAGGATGAAGCCGGGGCCTCCTTCTATTTTGAGCTGAACGGTGTCCCCGTCTTCGCTAAGGGGGCCAATCATATTCCGAATGATAGCTTCATTACCGAGGTGACCGCCGAACGCTATCGCCACGAAATTGCTTCAGCCGCCGAAAGTGGTATGAATATGCTGCGAGTATGGGGCGGTGGATTTTATGAAGAAGACATCTTTTATGATCTTTGTGATGAGTATGGTCTGCTGGTGTGGCAGGACTTTATGTTCGCATGCAGCATGTATCCGGGAGATGAGGCGTTCCTGGACAGCATTGCCCAGGAGGCGGAGTACAATATTAAGCGGCTGCGTCGCCACCCGTCCCTAGCCTTGTGGTGCGGCAATAATGAGATTGATTCGGCTTGGGCTCATTATATTGAAGATGTCGGCTGGGGCTGGAAGCAAGACTATACACAGGAGCAGCGGGAGCAGCTTTGGTCGGATTATGAAGCGGTATTCCACAAGCTATTGCCGGAGGCCGTAGAGCGGCTGGCAGATGGAGTTGATTATTGGCCTTCGTCGCCACTGCGCCGGTTGACGGGGGACAGCGATCAGCATGCCTATCAGCCTTCAGGAGAAGGGGATGTCCATTACTGGGGAGTATGGCATTCGGTTGAGCCGTTCTCCAACTACGATAAACGGGTCGGACGGTTCATGAGTGAATACGGCTTCCAATCCTTCCCGGAGCTGGATAGCGTGCTGAAATATGCACCCGAAAGTGAATTGGCCCTGGAATCGAAAATAATGCTGGCCCATCAGAAGAATATGAGGGGCAACCAGTTAATCAAGGAATATATGGATTTGTATTTGCCCTCGCCCAAGGACTTCAAGGCCTTTTTATACATGAGTCAGGTGCTTCAGGCAGAGGCGATCCGGACGGCAATCGAAGCTCACCGGCGTAATAAGCCTTATTGCATGGGCAGCTTATACTGGCAAATAAATGACTGCTGGCCGGTAGCCTCCTGGGCAAGCATAGATTATTACGGGCGTTGGAAGGCGCTGCAATATACCGTGCGCCGCAGCTATCGCGAGGTCATCCTGGCTATTCATGAGCCCGAAAACGGACCGCTCACGGTTCAAGTGGTGTCCGATCTTCGCGAGCCTTTACAAGCAACGCTTCGGCTATCACTCTACGATATACGCGGCGGATTGCTGAAGGAGGAAACGGTGGATGCAGCCATCGCGGCTGATTCCGTCACGGAGGTGTTGGCTTTGAACCGTGAAGTATGGCTGGCAGGCTGTGATCCCTATCAGGTCGTGCTGCACTCCGTATTAGAAGTAGCCGGGCTCGTTCTGGACAGCAAGCCATACTATTTCGTCACGGCCAAGGAGCAGCCGGTTTACCCGGCTTCCATCTCTGTGCGGGAGGAACCGGGCAGCGGAGGCAGCCGTTATACGTTATCCAGCGATGTGCTGGCACGCCAGGTCTGGCTGTCCGCTGAAGAGGAAGGCATTTTCTCAGACAACTATTTTGATCTGATTCCTGGCGTACCCGCGACCGTCGAATTCCGGCGGCGTGGTGGAACAGATAGCCGGGAAGCTTTTGTGACAGGGTCTCCTGGGAAGCTGATTGTGCGTTCCATGGCTGACTTCATTTAGAAGCGGGGTGAACAATTGCCGGATGAGCCGGTTAGTAGCTGCAACAGCGAGGGTAAGCTCATATCGGTTGTCGGGAGGTCCTTATTTGCTCAGCACATTCTAAAGATTGTCTGAACACCGGTTGCGTTGACTTGACGAGACCCGGTACGCCTGAACTCGCTCTAAATGGACTCTGAATTTTACCGTGCTATAATAAACAAATAGAAAATCGAGAAGTTTGTAAACACGGGAATTCAGAGAAATGAGATGGGGAACATGATTGAGATCAGCCGATACAAATTTTTAGAAACCTTTGTGCTACTAGGTGCAAAATTGTTATTACTACGAGCTTTTTTTTATGGCGGTATTGCTGTTCAGGGACTTCCTGCGGAATGGTTATCGGTGTTGGCGTTGTTATGCCTGCTGGAACTGGTCACACCTGCTCGGGTCAAATGGGGGGTGTACCTTGCCTTTAACTTGATAATGTCGTTGGTCTTCTTTGCAGCCACGGTGTACTTTGCCTACTTCGGGACCGTGCCGACCTATGCTGTATTAAGCGGGCTCAATCAAGTGCCTGAGGTCAAAGCCAGCGTAGCTTCCCTGTTGCGGCCGGAACAGTTTCTTTACTTTCTGGACATCCTGGTGCTGGTAGTTATCAGAGTTGCTTATGCGCTTTCCCATCGTAGACGGGGAGATAGGATCGTCGGATTGCGTTACATGAAGGGCCTCAGCTTCCGGACTGATCGGTTGAGGAAGGTCTTGTGGCGGAAAGCCGCTGTCTTGTCTGCGCTGGTGGTTAGTCTGCTGCTCTCCAGCCTTTACATCAACATCGGTAAAGGGATTGATAACGAGCTGGTCCGGGCCGAGAGCGTTGGTTTTTTCAACTTCCAGGTAGATGCGGCCATACGCAATCAAGAGGAAGAACGGATGATTGCAGCGGGTAATCTTCAGGAGACGGTTATCAAGCTCAAGGAATGGCAAAGTAGCTATCCATACCGCGCTGTGCCAGGGCAGAATTCACCCTATTTTGGAGCAGCCGAGGGCATGAATGTTATCGTCGTACAGCTGGAGTCGTTCCAGAACTTTCCGATCCATTTGCAAATAGAGGGTCAGGAGGTCACGCCTGTCTTGAATGAGCTGGCTCAGGCAGGGGTTTATTTCCCGCAGGTCTATCAGCAGATCGGACCAGGCAATACATCCGATGCCGAGTTTATGTCGAATACCTCGATTTATCCCACGGCGACGGCAGCGATGTCGACCAGCTTCGGTGATCGTGAGCTTCCCAGTCTGCCGCGGTTGCTGCAAGCTCATGGATATGCGGCGAATACTTTTCATATCAATGATGTGAGCTTCTGGGATCGCAATCGCTTGTATCCGGCGTTGAACTTCGATCAGTATTATGACAAGCCCTTTTATACGAATGATCATTTCAATGATTTCGGAGCCTCGGATGAGGAGATGTACCGGGTGGGCGTAGAGAAGCTATCTGAACTGAAGGTCCAGTCGAAGCCTTTTTACGCCCAGTTCGTTACTACCTCAAGTCATAATCCGTTTGTCGTACCCGAGGATCAACGTCATATCAAGCTCCCTGCAGATTTGGAGGGGACGATGCTCGGGAACTATATCACGGCCATTAATTATACGGACTATGCGATTGGTACGTTGATTGAACGTTTGAAGGAAGCGGGGATGTGGGACAACACCGTGCTGGTGTTCTATGGCGATCATTTCGGCTTGCAGGAGAAGGATGTATCTGCTGCGGAGATTCAGGCGAAGCTGGGGATCGCTTATGATGAGCGGATTAGCCGCTTCAATATCCCCTTGCTTATCCATGTTCCGGGTCAAGTGATTGGCGAAGTATCGCCACGTACCGGGGGACAGGTGGATATTCTGCCTACCATCGCCAGCCTGCTGGGCATATCTCTGGAGGATGAGGGATTTGTCGCGCTAGGACAGGATTTGTTGAGCGTTGACCGCAATGTGGTAGGGATGCGCTACTATCTTCCGACCGGTTCATTCTTCAACGATGAGGTCATGTTCGTGCCGGGGGCCGGCTTCGACGACGGCACTGCGGTTTCACTGGATACCTTGCAGCCAGTGACCGAGCTAGAGCCTTATCGAAGTGACTATGAATACATTACGGAGCTGATGCGTCTCTCCGATGAGTACGTCAAGCTGCTGCCCAAACGAGCGCCCGGTCATTAAAATGAACAAGCTAACTAAAAAAGCTTCCAACTCCATGCACGGTGGAGTCGGAAGCTTTTTGGATTTTAGCTGTAGATTGTATATTTTCCATAAACGCTGCTTGCCAGAAGGTCAGGCAACTCACGCATCTGCAGCTCATAAGCTTCCTGCGTAAGCGATCCATCGTTCACACGCTGGAGAAGCTGGGCTTGCAGTTGCTTGACTTGCAGGTCAACGACATGCTGCGGGGGCTGTCCGTTCGCTTCGGCCAGCACCGCCAGCGATTGTCCCTCTAGCAGCGCATCATATACCTCCCGTTCGGAGGAGACGCCCAGCAAACGGTCCAGCTCATTATCTTCATGTCCTGCCGGCTCGGACAAGCTGGGCTCCTTGGAGGAATTGGCGATGTAGGCCAGGCTGGTCAAATAACCGGTGAAATTGGGATTTATAATAATAACGAGGGCCATAGTGCCGATGATAACGACCTTTTTAAGGGTAAACTGCTTCATTAAGATTGCTTCCTCTCTTGGGTATCATGCTAGATTAAATTCAGGTCACTCTACTAATACGTATCGGCTCTGATCAAAGTTTCAAAGATATTCTGCTTCAACTTGAAACAATACATCAGTTATGGTGGAGGACTGTAGGATTTTAATTTGTAATTTTTTTCACGATAGTGATCTTCTTCATTCTGAAATGTCAGGTTCAAGTGATAACATGGGATTACTTGAGGACGGCAGCACGTTAAAGCACCAAGCATATCGGCTATCCGTAGTTGGATAGAGATGGGCATTCATGGGGGCGTGGTGTCGGAAGAGGAGGATACGAGTGGGAAAGGCGACTGGTTTTTTGGAGTATTGTCGAGAGGTCCCAGGGGAGAGGGAGCCGTTGGAGCGCATCAAATCCTGGGACGAGTTCTCTATACCTTTGGAAGAGGATAAGTTAAGAACGCAAGGGGCCCGTTGCATGGATTGCGGAACCCCATTTTGTCATGTGGGGCGACTGTTATCCGGGATGGCCTCCGGCTGTCCGGTGCACAATCTTATTCCTGAATGGAATGACCTTGTTTATCGCGGAAGCTGGCGGGAAGCGTTGAAGCGGCTCCATAAGACGAATAATTTCCCTGAATTTACCGGGCGGGTCTGCCCGGCTCCATGTGAAGGAGCCTGTACAGTCGGCAAGAGTGGCTCGCCTGTAACGATCAAAAATATCGAGAAGGCCATCATTGACCGCGGCTTTGCGGAGGGCTGGATTAAGCCGCAGATTCCAGCTGCGTCCACCGGGAAGAGGGTGGCTGTCGTCGGTTCCGGTCCTGCGGGTCTGGCCTGTGCAGATCAGTTGAATAAAGCCGGCCATAAGGTCATCGTATATGAACGGGCCGACCGCATTGGCGGGCTGCTGATGTACGGTATTCCCAACATGAAGCTGGACAAATCGATAGTGCAGCGCCGCGTCGATTTACTGGCCGCCGAGGGTATCCAGTTCGTGACCGGTGTGGAAATTGGCAAAGATATTGAAGCCAGTCAGCTTCGTGCAGAATTTGATGCCGTCGTTTTGTGCGGTGGGGCTACGCAAGCTCGTGACTTGAACGTGGAGGGCCGGAACCTTTCCGGGGTTCACCAAGCGATGGAGTTTTTAGCGAGAAATACGAAAAGCCTGCTGGATTCCCATTTGAGTGATGGTAAATTTCTATCTGCAAAGGGTAAGCACGTTGTGGTTATCGGTGGCGGCGACACGGGAACAGACTGCGTTGCTACGGCGATCCGTCAAGGCTGCCGAAGTGTCACTCAGCTAGAGATCATGCCGATGCTTGCGGCAACGAGGCAGCCTGACAATCCTTGGCCAGAATGGCCGAAGATTCTCAAGACCGATTACGGTCAAGTTGAAGCGGCTGAGTTATTTGGCGAAGATCCAAGAGCATTTCAGACTTCAACCAAACGTTTGGTGGGCGATGCGCACGGCCAGGTGACCGGTGTGGAGACTATGCGTGTGGAGTGGAAGGAAACTGAGGGTCGGCGGGTGCTGAGTGAAGTTCCGGATAGCGGGAAGCTCATCCCGGCTGACCTGGTATTGCTGGCTCTTGGTTTTACGGGGCCTGAGCAAGCCTTGCCGGAGCAATTGGGATTAGCGCTTGACGAACGAACAAATATCAAGGCTGAATTAGGGGATTTCCGTACCAATGTGGAAGGGGTATTCGCTGCGGGGGACATGCGGCGTGGGCAGAGTCTGGTCGTCTGGGCTATACATGAAGGCCGACAAGCAGCCCGTGAGATTGACCGATATTTAATGGGCAGCACGCGGCTTCCCTGAGATAGTTAGCTACATCAACCGTCCGTTTTAGGACGGTTTTTTTCGTATGGCTATCTTTAATCAATTAGAGGCATTAGTCCATTAATAACTTCAGTAGTTGCGCCCGGTTACTGGGCCACGCTTTTTGCAGGATCGAGCGCATATGCTTCTTGATGGTTACCTCTTTCAACACCAAGCGTGAGCTTCCGGGTCAGGGCCCGATTGCTCACGCTTGTTCAGCTTGTATTTACATATATTAGCTACTGGCTAACATTACTTAAGTCGGTTTGCTTGGCTTCCAGCTTGCGTATAATTTCCTTTTGCCATTGCTGATCACCCAAACGGGTTGCGAGGTTCAGCAGATCCAGGTAATCGTCGGTACTTAGCCGGGGCAGCCTCCGGGCGGTTAACAGTCTCATCGCGTTCGTCTCCTCTGTGCCGATGCTTGCAGAACAGCATCATATAATAATGATAATCATTATCAATAATAACCTTACTTTTATTATGCATATCTCTGGTCCTCTTGTAAATAGATGCAACACCGTTTAATCTAAAATTTGAACATTTCTTTATCAAGGATGTCTGGTCATGACACAGGATATGCTAACAGGAATGCAGAACAGCAAGCTGAGGAGGCGCTATGGAAACAGAATCGTTGCTAAAGGTTGAGGAATTGGCACTCAAGAAATACAAAATTTTTAAGCAAAGCCATCTTCGTTATATTGCCAGAGCGATGTTGGCCAGTATGTTCATTGGGTTTGGAGTTATCGTTGCGTTCAAGACGGGGAACTACTTCTACCTGGAGAATTCCCCGCTAACCTATCCGATGGCTGCATTAACCTTCGGCGCCGCTATTATTTTGATTGCTTACGGAGGGGGAGATCTTTTCACGGGAAACACATTCTATTATACATACGCAGCCTTGCGTAAGCGATTGAAGTGGCAGGATGTCAGCAAGCTATGGGTGTTCAGCTATGTTGGCAACCTGCTCGGTGCCGGAGCATTTGCCCTTTTGATCTATTCTACCGGCTTGTTCGCTGATGGGGCGGTGAATGGTTTTCTCCTGAATGTGGTGGAGCACAAGATGACAACCCCGGCCTCGGAGCTGTTTTTTCGGGCGATTCTCTGTAATTGGCTGGTGTGTCTGGCTTTCTTCATTCCGATGTCTCTGAAGGGGGATGGGGCTAAAATGTTCGCCATGATGCTGTTCGTCTTCTGCTTCTTCATCTCTGGGTATGAGCATAGCATTGCCAACATGTGTACGTTTGCGATCGCCCTGGTATTGAACCATCCCGGGACGATATCTTTTGGTGGGGTGGTGCATAACCTTGTTCCAGTGACCTTCGGCAATTTGGTGGGCGGGGTTCTGCTAATGGGTGTCATGTATTATTTCGTCAATAAACCTTATCTCGACACTCAGGACCCATTGGACCAACTAAAGAAATGATGACATAAACCCCCCGCGGGACTTTTGTTCCGGAGGGGGTTGCTTGTTATGAGCCAATTTTAGAAGCTGGCAGAACGTCGGGGTCGCTAAGGAACATCGTGATTGGCATGGAGGCTGCGCCAAGGGCTGTAGAGCGGGTTCCCAATTCGGCGAAGGCGACTGTCGTTTTCTTGCGATGATAGGATAAGCTGCGTTCTTCAATGGTGCGAAGCATCTCGTCCTGCAATAGTTCGCCTGCCAGAGACAAGCGATTGCCAATGACGATCAGCTCGGGATTCAGTATATTGACCAGGTTAGCAAGTCCCACACCCAACTGATTGCCGGTATCGTTCATTAAGTTGATAGCCTCAGGATCACCCTTGCGGGCAAGGGCGATAATCTCCTCCAACCCGGGAAGTGAATCGCTCCACAGCGTGGCGGCTCGGTCCAGCATTGCCTTTTCGGAGGCTAATGTCTCCCAGCACCCACGGTTGCCACAACGGCAGAGTGGCCCATTCTCGGCTACGGTCATATGTCCGACCTCTCCTGAGAAGTTCGACGTACCGCGGTATAAAGCTCCATTCACAATAATGCCGGAGCCGATCCCGATGCCGATACTTAGATAGATCAGATTTTGGGCCTCTCGTCCGGCTCCGTACAGCTTCTCTCCAATAGCTCCGGCGTTTGCCTCATTATCAACATGGATATTGGCACCGAATTCCGGGGCTAAGGCTTCAAGCAGGTCGATTTGATTCCAGCCCAGGTTCGGTGCGGAAATTACCTGGTTCTTCTCATCTACCAGTCCAGGCACACCAATGCCAATGCCTACGATGCCATAGGGGGAGTCGGGAAGCGACTGACTAAGCTGTAGAATGGCTTGGCGTAGATGATTCAGTACCGTGCCAGGTGTAAAATCGCTTAGCGTTGTTGTTTGCTCCTGCAGGACATTTCCCTCCAGGTCTACAAGTACAGCTAGCAGGTCATTGACCCTGATGTCGATGCCTATTGCGTATCCGGCGCTTCGCTCGAACAGAAGCAGCGTAGGCTTTCGCCCGCCGCTGGAGGCCCCTGGCCCGATCTCGGCAACCAGACGGCTTTCGATCAGTTCGGATACAAGAGAGGATACGGTTGCCTTGTTCAGGCCGATCGCAGCAGAAATGTCGGCTCGTGATAACGGATGCCGCTGCCGAATGGTATCGAGGACAATAGTTTTATTCATTTTTTTAATAAGCTGCTGGTCACCGGTCTTCTTCATAACATCTTCCTCGTTCCATCCATGTCTGAAGTCATGGAATTTTATCCTATCCATCATAACACAGGTCGTAAAATGATTAATTTATAACTTAGTTAGTTTACTAGACAAACTAAGTATAACGTGTTAAGATCAAAATGCAAACAGCATGCGGCTATTATTTGCTAGGCATGCTACTTGTTAGCAACAGAATGTAAAGGCTTACTTTAATTAAAATCAGGCTGGGAGGATTTAATGTGAGTTATTTTAAAAACATCAGCAAAATTCAGTATGAAGGTGCAGGTTCCAACAATCCGCTGGCATTTAAACATTATAACGAGAATGAAGTTGTACTCGGCAAATCCATGAAAGAGCATTTGCGTTTTGCGGTTGCTTACTGGCATACGTTGACGATGGACGGTAGTGATCCGTTTGGTAAAGCCAACATGGTTCGTCCTTGGGAAACGGTATCGGGTCTTGATCTGGCCAAAGCTCGTGTTGAAGTGAACTTTGAATTCCTGGAGAAGCTTGGCGCTCCTTATTTCTGCTTCCATGACGTCGATGTTGCTCCCGAAGGCGCAACCTTGAAAGAATCAAACGAAAATCTGGATGTCATCGTGGCCAAAATTAAAGAGGGCATGCAAGCCAGCGGTGTGAAGCTGCTGTGGAATACGGCCAACATGTTCTCCAATCCGCGTTATGTTCATGGTGCGGCTACTACCTCCAACGCCGATGTCTATGCTTATGCAGCAGCACAAGTGAAGAAAGGTCTGGAGACTGCGGTTGAACTGGGTGCGGAGAACTATGTATTCTGGGGCGGACGTGAAGGTTATGAGTCCTTGCTGAACACGAATATGGGTTTTGAGCTTGACAACCTGGCTAGATTCTTCCAAATGGCTATCGACTATGCCAAGGAAATCGGCTTCACGGGTCAATTCCTGATCGAGCCAAAACCAAAAGAGCCAACTACACATCAATATGATTTTGATGCAGCGACTACGATCTCCTTCTTGCAAAAATATGGTCTGCAAGACCACTTCAAATTGAATCTTGAAGCCAACCATGCTACTTTGGCCGGACATACTTTCCAGCATGAATTGCAAGTAGCTCGCATCAACAATATGCTGGGTTCGATCGATGCCAACCAAGGCGACCCATTGCTGGGCTGGGACACGGATGAATTCCCTACAGATATGTATGCTGTAACATTGGCTATGTACGAAATTCTGCAAAATGGCGGCATCGGCTCCGGCGGTGTGAACTTTGACGCCAAAGTAAGACGTGGCTCCTTCGAGCCGGAAGACTTGTTCTATGCCCATATTGCAGGTATGGATTCCTTCGCCAGAGGCCTTAAAGTGGCTGGCAAGCTGGTTGAAGACAAATTCTTTGAACAACTGCTTGAAGAACGTTATGCCAGCTTCAAGACGGGCATCGGTGCGGACATCGTATCCGGCAAAGCCAACTTCAAGACGCTGGAAGCTTATGCTTTGCAAAACAGCAAGATTGTCAATAAATCCAACCATCTTGAATTGGTGAAGGCTCGCCTGAACGAATATATCTTCAACACCAAATAAGTGCTTAAGCCAAGAGTAGACGATTCACTATATAAGTTTTTTAATGTATGAACCAAAAGGGGACGCCAGCCGTCCCTTTTTGTAGTCTAAGGCCCTGGCGGGCACATGTGAAGGGAGAGTATCGCGATGAAGTATGTAATTGGCATCGATCTGGGAACCAGCTCGGTCAAGACCCTGCTAGTCAACCAAAACGGTGATATTGCCGGAGAAGCGACTGCGGCTTACCCGCTCATCCATGAGCGTCCGGGATATAGTGAGCAAGATCCGGAGGAATGGGTTAAGGGCACTATAGCTTGCTTGCAGCAATTATTGAAAGAGAGTGGCGCAGCTGCCGATGAGATCGTCGGCGTATCCTTCTCCGGGCAGATGCATGGCCTGGTACTGTTGGATGAGCAGAACAAGGTGTTGCGTAATGCCATCCTTTGGAATGATACACGGACAACCAAGCAATGCCGTGATATTGAAGCCACGCTGGGCGGCAAGCTGCTGGATATTACCCGCAATGCGGCTTTGGAAGGCTTTACATTGCCGAAGATTCTCTGGGTGCAGGAGCATGAGCCAGAACTGTTCGCGAAGGCCGCGCGGTTTGTCTTGCCGAAGGACTACTTGCGTTACCGCATGACCGGTCAGGTTCAGATGGAGATATCTGATGCAGCGGGTACCTTGCTGCTGAACGTGCCGGAGGGCCGGTGGAGCGAAGAAATCGCCACCGCCTTTCGGTTGCCTGCTAACTTCTGTCCGCCGCTGGTCGGCAGCATAGAGGATACCGGTGCCTTGCTGCCGGAATTTGCTGCCTTGTCCGGCTTATCTGCCGGAACCAAGGTGTTTGGCGGGGGAGCTGATAATGCCTGTGGTGCAGTGGGCGCAGGGATTGTTCGCCCGGGCGACGCGTTATGCAGCGTAGGGACCTCCGGTGTTGTATTAACGTATGAAGAGGATAAACACAAAGACTTTGGCGGCAAGGTTCATTTCTTCAACCATGCGCATCCAGGCGCTTTTTATGCGATGGGTGTTACTTTGGCGGCCGGGTATTCTCTAAGCTGGTTCAAGGAGTCGCTAGCTCCCGAGCTAAGCTTCGATGAGTTGCTGGAGCCAGTGGGGGACATCGCTCCGGGAGCGGAGGGGTTGTTATTCACTCCCTACCTGGTAGGGGAACGTACTCCCCATGCTGACAGCGTAATTCGCGGCAGCTTTATCGGCTTAGCGGGAACGCATCGCCGTGAGCATCTGGCTCGCGCCGTTATGGAGGGTATCACGTTCTCCCTGCAAGAATCCTTTGACCTGTTCGCACAGGCCGGGATCGCCGTTGAACGTGTCATTTCGATCGGCGGTGGCGCGAAGAATCCGACATGGCTGCAAATGCAGGCGGATATTTTCGGCAAGCCCGTCGTAGCATTAAAGAATGAGCAAGGCCCAGCCATGGGCGCGGCGATGATGGCAGCGGTGGGCAGCGGCTGGTTCAGCAGCCTGAAGGAGTGTGCAGATGCCTTTATTGGCTACGCGTCCACCTATGAACCGATTCCGGCCAATGTCGAGAGATATACCCGCCTGTTCAAGCTGTATCAGCAGGTGTATGCAGCGACTCGTTCATTAAATGAAGGATTGCAGGAATTTAGAGAGTAGTCTGTTGCATCTTATGGCTCACACGCGTTAATTTTAGTGCCTGTTCCCCGGGGGAACAGGCACTTTTTGGGTCGGCAAGATGCAGGCGGATGCGACGCCCACACCTTCTGCCTATGTGGAATTAGCGCATTCCGGCTTGTCTGCTGGATGCTTACGAGGCATGCTATAATTGGGGCATGCATAGGAGGGGAAGTTATGTTCATCAGGAATATTTACCGCAACTATTTTAAAAACAACCTGTTTATGCGGATTATTTTATTCTTTTCTATTATAACGATTGTAACCATCATTACCTTCTCCTACTTAATGTTCAAATTCATGTCGGAGTCGGCTGTTGAGAGACAAATGGGGATTCAGAAGCAAGCGATCGAAAGTGTAAGCAGCTACATCGGCAACAAATACGAAGCTGTACAGGATATGGTTCGCGGACTGTATAGAGATGAGGAGCTGGCGAACAACATCACCTATTTCCTTCAGTACCCTTATCAGGACTATGTAAAATATCGGTTAGACCGATTCTATAGTTCCACTACAGATCCGGTCACCTATTTCCGCAATCAGGTTGAAGAGGATGCCGATATTCGCAGCTTGATGCTGTACAGCGCAGAGCAGCAGCAACTCTTCGTTTACAATGACAATTTTCAATTTAAAGTCATCTCCACAAATGCGGCCCGTTCATTTATCCCCGAGGTGATGTATCAGCAGGAAAGCGCCGATGTCGCAGAAGCAAACACCTGGGTACGTCAGGCTGTTGGATTAAATAATCAGCCGATGTACTCGATTCGTATTCCGGTTAATGACAAGCTATGGCTGCGAAATATAGGGCAGTTGATGGTATTTTTCAACACGGACGGCGTATGGAAGAGTCTTGCGCCCTATCAAGAGGATTTGAAGGGCACGATCCTGGTCCTGTCGAAGGATGGTCAAGTGTTGTTCGACTCCTCTGGCGAATATTATGGTCAGAAATATCCTTATGCCGAGCAGATCAATAATACGCTCTATAGTGACGGGATGCTGAATGAGAACATGACAATTACCAAGCTGACGCAAAATCAAGGCGGGTTCACGGTGGTGAGTGTTGTGCCTCAGCAGGATTTGGCCAAGACCTATCGAGGTCTGGGAAATACGATTGTAACCGTCAGTATTATTTGTATTTTCTTTGCCACGCTAATTCCCTCACTGTTTATCAGTAATTTTGCCAAGCGGATGTACGGGATTATCCGGTTCACTCGAAAGGTGCGTAGCGGGGACCTTAAGGCGAGAATCGCCGATTACCGTGAGGATGAGCTGGGTCAAATCTCCAAAAGCTTTAACGACATGCTGGATGAATTGAATATTTATATCGACCGCGTGCTTAAGGCTGAAATCAAGCAGCGAAGAACAGAGCAGGCCGCGCTGGAGGCAAGGGTGAATCCGCATTTCCTCTATAATACGCTGGAGGTTATCCGCATGAGAGCCATATCACAGGGAGCCGCCGACGTTGGGGAGATGATTTATAGCCTCTCCATGTTATTCAAGAGCTATGTTCAGCAGAAGGCGAGGTATACGTTAAAGGATGAGCTGGAGGCTTGCCGACTTTACCTGGAGCTCTTCCGTATCCGCTACAAGGACAAGTTCGCGTATGTCATATCCTGCGATAAGGATATCGAGAACAGCCTGGTGATGAAAATGTCTTTGCAGCCGATTATAGAGAACTATATCCTGCATGGCATGCGGCTGGAATCTGCGGATAATCGGATTGAAATCAGAGTGGATCGGCTTCGCGAGGGTGTGCTGCAAGCTATCGTAAAGGACAATGGAAAAGGTATTGAATCGGAAAGGCTGGGGCAAATTAAGGCTACCTTGCAGAATCCGGAAATGGGTTCGGATTCATTCGGGATGCGCAGCATCCATGAACGGTTGAAATTGCTTTATGGACCTGAATATGGTTTGGAGGTTCAAAGCGAGATCGGGCAAGGGACAACCGTGGCAGTCAGCTTTCCGGAAATTTGGAAGGAGGAGACAAGCCATGTATAAGGTGTTTTTGGTAGATGATGAGCCATTTATTCTGGAGGGACTCTACGACATTATCGATTGGGCCAAGCTGGGAATGGAGATTGTGGGCCAGGCAGAGAATGGGCTTGCCGCCCTGGAGGCATTGAAGGAGGTTCCTGTGGATTTGTTGATCACAGATATTTCGATGCCGAGATTAAACGGTCTGGACCTGATTCGTCAGGCCAGAGAAATCCAACCTGACCTGAAGGTTATTATCCTGAGCGGATATGATGACTTCGTTTATTTGAAGGAAGGCATGGCGCTGGGGATTGAAAATTATTTGCTTAAGCCCATTAATCTCGAGGAATTCAACGCTACCTTGCAAGCGGTCATCGAGAAGCTGGACGAGTCTAAAGTTTTAATTGATGAGCATAGCATTCGCATCCTGCGAGATCATGTTATGACCCGCTGGATGCGGCAGCAGATTGGAGCGGCTGAATTTCATGAACGTGCCGAGCTGCTGGGAATTACTCTGGACCTGCCCAAGGTGCTAGTTGCATTGCTAAGGCTTGAGCATTCCCATCAGGAGGCTTACGAGGCGGTAACTCAGCTGTTTGCCGAGCAACCCCGTGTCGTCGTCTTCCATGACATGGATGGAGACCTGGCTATCGTGTTTAACCTTGACGACACTGCGGAAGAAGTGAGCCGTACAGAGGAAGGCTTGCTGCAACTGGAGCAGCAATTGGAGCCCTATCGTCCTGTGCGTATTGCCGTAGGGAGCAGCGAAGCGGCGGATAGCCAGGCATCTGTCAGCTATAATCATGCGAAGAAGGCCTTGGAGTACTTCTTGATCTTTAAGGATCGCGACCTGATTCGATTCAAGGACCTTGGTGTTGCCGATCAGGCTCTTGGACCCGGTCTATCGATGGACTGGGATAAATATCCCAAGCTGCTTCTGGCCAGAAACAAGGAAGCAATGGACGCAGCGATCGATGAGGATTTTCATCAATTAGCGGCGATGAAGGGAGTAACTCCTGAGCATGTGCAGCTTGTGGTTATGGAATGGTTAATCCGCTTCAAGATGCAGTTGAAGGAGATTCGTCATACGGAAGAACCGGATGTCTTCAATGAGGGCCTGGCTCGAATTCGCACCGCTGAATCGCTTGAGGAGTTAATTGAATTGATGCAGAAGGTTGCCGGGGATACTATGACGGCATTGACACGTGACTTGAAGAGTCCGGTAATTCAGCAGGTGCTCAATACGATTCATACCTCCTACAACGAAGATTTGTCCTTGAAGACGCTGGGGGCACAGTATCATGTTCACCCTGTATATCTTGGTCAGCTTTTCCATAAAGAGGTTGGCGAACTGTTCACTGAATACATTAACCATTACCGGATTGAGAAGGCGAAGGAGCAATTGAAAACAACACATTTGAAGGTTCACGAAATTGCTCGAAACGTAGGGTATTGGGAGCCGGGCTATTTTTACAAGCAATTTCGTAAATATGTAGGGGTTTCCCCGACGGAATTCAAGGGACTTGTCTAACCGTGTCAAATCCGTGTTAAGTCTTCTCCGAGCTTTCTTTACTTTAGACATGATTTATTAGTTTTCACTTCTATTTGAAAATGCTTTCATCGCTTACAGTATAAATAGTTCTCAACGTAAATATCAAAGGGAGGTTAAATTTTCAATGAGTAAAAAGAGAAGACGTTTTTCTTTGTTGCTGGTTTCCCTTATGGCACTCGCGTTAGTTGTTAGCGCTTGCGGCGGTAACGGAAACAGTGCAACAAACGACTCTTCGGCAGCCGGTAACGGCAATGGCGAAGCACCTGTCAACCTGATCTGGTACACCATTGGTACTCCGCAAAAAGACGTAGACCGGGTCATGGAAGAGGTTAGCAAATACACCAAGGAAAAAATCAATGCCACAATTACAATGAAAATGGTTGACTGGGGCGATTATCAGCAAAAGATGCAAGTTAACGTAGCTTCCGGTGAGCCGATGGATATCCTCTTTACTGCTGCTGGTGGTTTTGACTATGTGCAGAACGCAAGAAAAGGCGCATTCCTGGAACTTGACGACCTGCTTGAGCAATACGGTAAAGAGCTGAAAGCCACAATCGACCCTGCCTTCCTGGAAGGCTCTAAAGTGGACGGACATAACTACGGTATTCCGGCTAATAAGGAATTGCCACAGCAAGAAGTATGGCGTTTCAATAAAAGTCTGTTGGATAAATACAACCTGGATATCTCGAATGTACGCAGCTTGGACAGCATCGAGCCATTGCTGAAAACAATCAAAGAAAATGAACCAACGATTACAGCGTTCGCAATGGACAAGAACTATATCCCGTATGTTCCTTACGACTATGTGATCACGAATTTGCCACTGGCTGTAAAGCTGGACACAACCGATTATAAAATCGTCAACATTTTGGAAACACCTGAAATGAAAGAAGCTTTGACCACGATGCGTAAATATTATCAAGCGGGTTATGTAGCTCCTGAAGCAGCTACTACAGGTTCTACCAACGACTTGATGACTTCCGGCCAATGGTTCATGGACCGTGCGCAAACTCAACCGTCCGCAGACAATCTCTGGTCCGCAAGTTATGGCTACCCGGTTGTCTCCACACCGGCAAGTGATGCCATCATCACGAACACTTCGGTACAAGGCTCGATTATGGCGATTTCCGCAAACTCTGAGCATCCGGAAAAAGCGATGGAATTCCTGAACCTGCTGAACACGGATCCGGTATTGCGCAACATGGTTGACTCCGGTATCGAAGGGGTTCACTACAAGAAGCTGGATGACACCCATTATGAAAACCTGCCGGAATCGAAAAATTATGATATGCCTTCTTATTCCCTGGGCAACAACATGCTGCTCTATTTAAATCCGACGGATCCGGACGACAAATGGGAGCAATTCAAGGAATTTAACGCCGCAGGCGTAAGCTCCCCAATCCTGAGCTTCAACTTTGACAGCACGAAGGTAGCTACACAAATGGCGGCGGTTCAAAACGTCAAGGAACAATTCTGGTCCTCGCTGATGACCGGTACTGTTGATCCTGAATCTTACCTTCCGAAAGCTATTGAGAAATTTAAAGAGGCTGGCCTTGATGAGGTTATTGCCGAAGCCCAGGCTCAGCTCGATGCCTGGAGAGCTGACAATAAGTAATAATCAAAGAAATTCGCAAGGATCGGGCGGGTGATCTGTATCGCCCGATCTTTTTACGTTATTTACTGATAGGAGGGGAATAAGGTGACCGCATTCTTCAAGAACGTGATTAAAAACAAAGTCATGTTATTTATGGTATTGCCCGGTGCGCTATGGTTTTTCTTTTTCTCGTATATGCCGCTTGTGGGTACGATTGTTGCCTTTAAACAGTATCGCTTTACGAGAGAGGGCTTCTGGGCCAGTATCTTCAAGAGTGAGTGGGTGGGCTGGGACAACTTCAAATTCCTGTTCAGCACCGACGATGCCTACCTCATTACACGGAACACATTGTTATATAACCTGGCCTTTATCTTCATCGGTCTGGTTCTTTCTGTGGCTATGGCCATATTGTTGTCTGAACTGGTTGGCAAAAAATTGGCAAAGGTATACCAAACCGGTATGTTCCTTCCTTATTTCTTGTCATGGGTTATTGTCGGATACTTTGCATTCAGCTTCCTGAGCATGGACCGTGGGATGCTTAATCAGATTTTGGGCTG
The DNA here is from genome assembly GCF_000374825.1 of Paenibacillus sanguinis 2301083 = DSM 16941. Taxonomy (GTDB): domain Bacteria; phylum Bacillota; class Bacilli; order Paenibacillales; family Paenibacillaceae; genus Fontibacillus; species Fontibacillus sanguinis. The sequence goes on along the minus strand of NZ_KB895380.1, from coordinate 70,882 downwards.
GTTTGGTGTGGATCCCATTCAGTGGTATTCTGAGCCGAAATATTGGCCATACATTCTGATACTCGTCAGCTTGTGGAAGTCGATCGGTTATAACAGCGTAGTGTACCTGGCCTCCATTATGGGGATTGATAAATCCTTATATGAAGCAGCCATGATTGATGGTGCCAGCAAGTGGCAGCAAATCAAGAGTATCACAATCCCGATGCTGTCCCCGATCATTATCATTATGACATTGCTGGCCGTCGGCAAAATCTTTTACGCAGACTTTGGTCTGTTCTATCAAGTTCCACGGGATTCGGGTACGCTCTATTCGGTTACTAACGTCATTGACACTTACGTATACCGCGGTTTGAAGACGACCGGGGAAATCGGCATGAGTACGGCAGCCGGTCTTTATCAATCGGTAGTAGGTTTTGCTCTCGTTATGATTTCCAACTTTGTTGTGCGCAAAATCGATAAAGACAGTGCCTTATTCTAAAACAGCGAGAGGAGTGTCAAGCTATGGCGAAGGTAATTAAGAAACAGCGGGACTTCCATCAGGTTTCCCGTGGGTGGAATTTCATTTTGCATTTAATTGCGGGCATATTCTCCTTTTTGTGTGTATTCCCGTTTTTGTTCGTTGTCATTATCTCGTTAACCGATGAGAAGACATTAGCTACAAACGGATATCAGCTAATACCGGCCAAGTGGAGCCTGGAAGCGTACCGTTTCGTATTTGAGACTGGGGATACGCTGCTTCGTTCTTATGGAGTAACTATTCTGGTAACGGTGGTCGGCACGATTCTCAGTTTGATAATGATTTCTTTGTACGCCTATGCCATATCGCGGAAGAGCTTCCCTTACCGGCGCTTCTTCTCCATCTTTGCCATTGTAACGATGTTGTTCAACGGCGGGATGATCCCGACGTATATGGTCGTTTCCCAATTGCTCGGATTGAAGGACACGGTGTGGGCTTTGATTTTGCCGCTGGCTATGAATGCCTTTTACATCATGATTCTACGTACATTCTATAGCACCAGTGTGCCTGAACCGGTTATCGAATCAGCGCGCATCGACGGAGCTGGCGATTTCTACATTTTCTTGCGCATTGTATTGCCGTTATCTCTGCCTGGTCTGGCTACGATTGGATTGTTCAGCACTTTAGGTTACTGGAACGATTGGTTTAACGCTTTGCTGTATATTGATAAACCAAGCTTGGTGCCGCTGCAGTCGATGCTGATGCGGATTGAATCGAGTATCGCGTTCATACAGCAGAACTCGCAAAACAGCTCGCTTAGTCTAACAGCACTGCAATCCATTCCACAGGATACGTCCCGGATGGCGATGGTTGTGCTTGCGACCTTGCCGATTATTTTTGCCTATCCGTTCTTCCAACGTTATTTTGTACAGGGACTTACGGTAGGCGCTGTTAAAGAATAATTATAGAGGTTGTTAGAAAAGGAGCGAGTATCGATGTTGCTTTACAAGGACAGCACGAAACCCATTCCGGAGCGAGTGAAACACCTGCTCGATCTGATGACATTGGAAGAGAAGGCTGGTCAGCTTGTTCAGCCGTTCGGCTGGCAGACCTATGAACATATAGATGGAAAAGTTGAATTAACGGAATCGTTTAAGTCACAGGTTGAGCATGGCGGGGTTGGTTCGTTGTATGGCGTTCTTCGCGCCGACCCGTGGACGGGCGTGACGCTCGAGAGCGGCTTGTCGCCACGTCAGGGGGCCGAAGCGGTGAACGCGATTCAGCGCTATGCCATCGAAAATTCCCGGCTGGGCATTCCGATTCTGATCGGGGAGGAATGCTCCCACGGTCATATGGCGATTGGCGCCACGGTATATCCGGTGCCTTTGTCGTTGGGTAGTACCTGGAACGTGGATTTATACCGCGAAATGTGTCGGGCCGTAGCCCGCGAGACGCGTAGTCAAGGCGGCGCAGTGACTTATTCTCCGGTGCTCGACGTAGTGCGTGATCCTCGCTGGGGACGGACAGAGGAATGCTTCGGCGAGGATGCTCATCTCATCAGTGAGATGGCGGTGGCTTCGGTGGAAGGTCTGCAAGGCGAACGCCTGGATGGACAGGATAGTGTTGCTGCGACCTTGAAGCATTTTGTCGGCTACGGCAGTTCCGAAGGTGGACGTAATGCCGGTCCGGCGCATATGGGGCGGCGCGAGCTGCTGGAAGTCGATATGCTGCCATTCCGCAAGGCGGTAGAGGCCGGTGCGGCTTCGATCATGCCGGCCTACAATGAAATTGACGGTGTACCTTGCACAACGAATCAAGAATTGCTGGACGATATTCTGCGTGGCGAATGGGGCTTCGACGGCATGGTCATCACGGACTGTGGAGCCATCGATATGCTGGCGTCCGGTCATGACGTAGCTGCTGATGGACAGGACGCCGCCGTTCAAGCCATCCGAGCGGGTATCGATATGGAAATGTCCGGTGAGATGTTCGGCAAGCATCTGGTGAATGCCGTTCGCTCCGGGGTGCTGGAGGAAGAGATGCTGAATCGCGCGGTTGCTCGTGTGTTAACTCTGAAATTCCGCCTTGGCTTGTTCGAATCTCCGTACGCTGATCCGGATCGGGCCGAGCAAGTGATTGCCAGCGAAGAGCATGTTGCTCTGGCGCGGAAGCTGGCGACAGAAGGCATTGTCTTACTGAAGAATAAAAATGACATATTGCCGCTTTCCCCGAAGGTGGGTAAAATAGCCGTCATCGGACCCAATGCGGATGCAGGCTATAATCAGCTTGGCGATTATACATCGCCACAGCCGAAATCCAAGGTTACGACGGTGCTTGGCGGTATTCGCAGCAAGCTGGCGAACACACCGGAGCAAGTATTATATGCCCCGGGTTGCCGCATCAAAGGAGATTCGCGAGAAGGCTTCAATCTGGCCTTGTCATGTGCAGAACAAGCCGATACGATCGTTATGGTCGTTGGCGGCTCAAGCGCCCGAGACTTTGGTGAAGGCAGCATTGATTTGAAGACCGGTGCCTCGAAGGTGACAGGGAATTCGGAGAGCGACATGGATTGTGGTGAAGGCATCGACCGGATGTCACTCTCTCTAACTGGTGTTCAATTGGAGTTGATCCAGGAGGTTCACAAGCTGGGCAAGCCACTAATCGTTGTCTACATTAATGGGCGACCTATTGCAGAACCGTGGATTGATGAACATGCCGATGCGATTCTGGAAGCCTGGTATCCGGGACAAGAGGGTGGGCATGCTGTGGCCGATATTTTGTTCGGCGATGCAAATCCGTCCGGACGTCTGACCATCTCCATTCCCAAGCATGTCGGACAGCTTCCGGTGTACTACAACGGCAAGCGCTCACGAGGAAAACGGTATTTGGAGGCTGATTCGCAGCCGCAATATCCGTTTGGCTTTGGACTTGGATATACCGAATTTGGTTATGCCAAGCTGGCAGTGGCTCCTGAGATGATTGGGCGAAACGGCGAAGCAAAGGTCACGGTAGAAGTCACGAATATCGGCAACCGGGCAGGCGCTGAGGTGGTACAGTTATACCTGACTGACGTCGCTAGTACGGTGACAAGACCAGCGAAAGAATTGAAGAGCTTCCGAAAAATATTTCTGGAGCCGGGGCAATCGCAGCTTGTTGAATTCAACGTAGGTCCAGAGCAATTGCAGTATATTGGCCGGGATTTCAAACCAGTGGTGGAACCGGGAGAATTCCGAGTTCACGTCGGCAAGAACGTGAATGATACACTGAGTGCCAACTTCTTTGTGAGGGAGGGCTAATACAAATGGAACGGATCAAACGTTTTATTCGGGAATTGTCGGAGGCGCAGTGGCTTGAAGTGGCTGCGCTGCGGGATTGGGACATTACGACCTCAGTCTATGTGGTTCCTGGAAATTACACAGAAGAGACTTCATACCCGGAGGGCCAGAGCTTCGAGCGCTTTCCAAGTACGCAAGGCACGACTTATTTCTTTCGGAAGAAGCTGGAGATACCCGCAAGCTGGCACGGCCAGACAGGGCTAATATTTGCTTCTATCGGGGAAGGGTTATTGCGGATTAACGGCAAGTCGGCTCAGGGCCTGGATCGCAATCACAGCTTTGTGACCTTGCCTGCAGTTGATGGCGCCCGGTCGCTTGATTTGGAAATAGAACTGTTTGATCCTGTGCCGGAACCGGTGGACCCGCTTAACCATCAGGCAAATATTCAGCCTCCGATCACCCATATCCAGAGTCAACTGGTCTTGGTGAATCAGCCCGTGCAAAGCCTGATGTATGCCGTAACGATTATTCGAGATTCCGCGGTACTGTTGCCAGAACAGGATCTTCGGCGTACCCGGTTAATTGAAGCTATATATAGCGCGATGGATGCGTTTATGAGGTTAGATCAGCAGGCTGTTCGAGAAGGCAGTGCTATTGCTGACATTGAGCAAGCTTTAATTCATAGGATCAAAGAAGTCGGCGGCAATGCCGAAGGACTTATTCATATGGTGGGCCAGTCCCACATTGATATTGCCTGGTTGTGGCCCACTCGCGAGACGGTGCGTAAAGCAAGTCGGACCTTCTCTACAGTGGACGCGTTGATGCGTGAATACCCGGAATACCGTTATGCTCAAAGCCAACCGCAATTATTTGCTTATTTGAAGGATAATGATCCTGAATTATATGAACGAGTGAAAGAACGGATTAAGGAAGGCCGTTGGGAGCTGGTCGGCGGGATGTGGGTCGAACCGGACCTTAACCTGCCAAGCGGCGAGTCGCTGATGCGGCAAATGCTGTACGGTCAACGTTTCTATCAGGAAGAATTCGGACAAACCTCGGAGATTGAGTGGCTGCCCGATACGTTTGGTTATTGCGCTTCTCTGCCGCAAATTCTCAAGCATGGTGGCATTCGCTACTTCATGACGACAAAGCTCGGCTGGAACGACACCAACTTATTTCCATACGACCTGTTTCATTGGGTTGGCATTGACGGAACGCCAATGCTGTCCTATCTGAATCATGGTGTGAACGAAAATACGCTGCCGAAGGATGTTCATGATCACTGGCAGTCCTATCGGGAGAAGGCTGTTCATCCTGAACAAATGCTGCTGTACGGTCATGGCGATGGCGGAGGCGGTGTTACCCGGGAGATGCTGGAGTACATTAATCGCGCTGAATTGATGGTAGGTCAGCCGTCAAGCGCCTATAGCACAGCGGCCGATTTCTTCGCTGGTATTGAAGCGGCTCAGCCGAAGCTGCCGGCATGGCATGGCGATTTGTATCTCGAGCTGCACCGGGGGACATATACCACCCACGGACGCAATAAACGCAGCAACCGGAAGGCAGAGATCCTGTACCGCGAAGCAGAGATTTGGAGCGCATTGTCAGCTCCGTCCGTCTCCGCAGATCGTCAGCGTGAGGTTCAGGCCACGTTGCAAGAGGGCTGGAAGCTGATTCTTCTAAATCAGTTCCACGATATTATTCCGGGGTCGGCGATTACAGAATCCTATGTGACGTCCTTGAAGGAATATGAGGATATCTTTGAAAAAGGTCATGCCGGACTTCAACACGGTCTGGAAGCATTAAGCGGACAGATCGCGACCAAGGGCGAAGGCGTACCCTATATTATGTTCAACAGCCTCGGCTGGTCTCGCGATCTGGTCGCCGAGCTGCACGGCGTTGATGTAACTGGCGGCCTGGCGGCTTATGACGACAAGGGAGCAAAGCTTGAGTTGGATGTGCTTCCGGGAACGGAGGGGACGGCAGTTTGGGTACGTGTGCCGGAAGTTCCGGCCTTTGGTTACAAAACGATTTGGCTGCGGAGCGAGACAACTGCTGAGACGACTGCTGCAAATGAGGCGGGTCAAGGAATTCCTGATGAATGGGATACCGTGTTCTACCGTCTGTCCTTCAACGAACGCGGGGAGATTGTCAGCCTGTGGGACAAGCAGGCAAGCCGTGAAATCATCAAAGCGGATGAGGCAGCGAACCGCTTCCACTTCTTCCATGATCGTCCGACATTGTGGGACGCCTGGGACATTGATCAACGTTACGAGCAGCAACCGGCTGGAGAAGCGAAGCTGCTGGAGAGCCGCATTGTGGCAAGGGGTGCGATTAAGGATGTGCTGCGGTTCCGCTGGAGCGTAGGGCAATCAGAGATCGAGCAAGACCTGATCCTGTATCATCATAATCGTCGTATTGATTTTCAAACGAAGGTGAACTGGAACGAAAATCACAAGCTGCTGAAGGTTGGCTTTCCGATCGACGTGGTTACCGACAAGGCTACTTATGAAATTCCGTTTGGTGCTCTGGAACGTCCCACGCATCGCAATACAAGCTGGGAGCAGGCCCAATACGAGGTGTGTGGACATCGGTTCGCTGATGTCTCCGAGCGCGGCTATGGTGTCAGCGTGCTGAATGACTGCAAGTACGGCTACGATGTGCAAGGCAGCACAATTCGTCTATCCCTGCTGCGGGCGCCAACATGGCCGGACATGACGGCTGACCTGGGCGAACACGAATTTACGTATTCGCTGTTCCCGCACGAGGGCAATTGGCAAGCGGCACATACGGTACGCGCAGCGGCAGAACTGAACCACGGAGCGGCGATCCTCGCGGCTGACGCCCATGAAGGCTCGTTGCCTGCGGTACATGCGTTGCTGGGCTTTGCCAGCCAGCATGTCGTGCTGGACACGATCAAGCCAGCCGAGGATGGCGATGGTGTAGTTCTGCGTTTATACGAGTCGACCGGTGGCCGCGAGCGCGTGGAGCTTACCTGGAGCTTGCCATTTCAGTCCGCGTTATTGTCCAATGCGCTTGAGCAGGAGCTTGAGCCTGTGAACGTTGACGGCGGCCCGATCATCCTGGATTTTGCTCCATATGAGATCAAGACCTTGAAGATTAAGTAATCGCGACTTGCATGGGGGCTGTGATCATCCGGTCCTCAGAGAGCAAAGTCTGACCTGCAAAAAATGTCTTCCGTTAATATGTGCAGCAGATAACGGGAGACATTCTTGCGAACTTTAAGAGGTTGTTCAAAAAGTCGTCTTGCCAAGACGAAGCTGTTCAGGGAGTGGATTCGACATCGAATCTTGAATTCACATATGCTTTGGTCCTGAAAACCCGACTTTTTGAACATACACTTTTAGAATTGTGGTGAACCGTTGCCGGAGAGCCGATATGGAGCTGGAGCAGCGAAGCGGTCGCCTTTAAACCCGGATTTTTACCTTGTCAGGTTCAAATGCTTCAAAAAATCCGGGTTTAACAGCGAGTGGAAGCCCAGATCGGCCGCAGGCCTCATAGTTCACCACACTTCTGACATCGCCTAATAAAGGAGAGAACCAACACTCATGGAACAATTCAGACTTCCTAAAATACCTATGCCTAAGCTGGAGCTGCCGCAAGCGATTCAAGACGTTTTGGCTGAAGCAGAGACCAAGCTGGCCCATCGTCCGAAGCTGCTGGAGCTGTTCAAGAACTGTTTCCCGAACACGCTTGAAACAACCACCAAACTGATGGATGACGGTACAACCTTTGTCATTACGGGTGATATCCCAGCTTCATGGCTGCGAGATTCCGTGGAACAGGTTATACAATATGTACCGTTTGCCAAGGAAGATGCCGATTTGCAGCGCATCATCAGCGGCTTGATCAAGCGTCATATTCAATACGTTCACATTGACCCGTATGCCAATGCGTTTAACGAGTCCGCTAATGACTGGCATTGGAATACGGCGGACGTGACCGAAATGTCTCCATGGGTATGGGAGCGCAAATTTGAAATTGATTCCCTGTGCTTTGTGGTTCGTTTGGCATATACCTATTGGAAAGAAACTGAACAAACCGATATTTTTGACGCCGGGTTCAAAGCCGCGATGCGTAAAATATACGACCTGTTCAAGACCGAGCAACATCACTTTGAACAATCGCCTTACCGCTTCACCCGCAACAACGGCATTCCTGAGGATTCCTTGCGCAATAACGGCCTGGGTATGCCCGTGAACTATACAGGCATGATTTGGTCCGGCTTCCGTTCCAGTGACGATGCTTGCGATTTCCATTACAACATTCCGGGCAATATGTTCGCCGTTGTAACCTTGCGTCAAATGCAGGAATTTGCGGAATGGGTATTCCGCGACCTGGACTTCCTGGCGGAATTGAAGGAGCTGGAGTTTGAAGTCGATCACGGCATCAAGCTGTATGGGATCTATCGCCATCCGGAATTTGGGCCGATTTATGCTTACGAGACTGATGGTTTCGGCAATTATTGTCTGATGGACGACGCGGGTACACCGGGCTTGATGTCCATTCCATACCTTGGTTATGTGGGCGCGGACGATCCGATTTATCAAAATACACGTCGTTTTGCCCTGAGCAAGGAGAACCCGTTCTATTTTGAAGGAAAAGCGGCCAAAGGAATTGGCAGTCCCCATACGCCAAAGGATTACATTTGGCATATGGCGTTGTCGATGCAGGGCATCACGGCGCAATCGAAGGAAGAGAAGCTGGAAATGATCGCGATGCTGGAATCCACAGACGCGGGAACTGGCTTTATGCACGAAGGCTTCCATGCCGATGACCCGACGATTTTTACCCGCAAATGGTTTGCTTGGTCGAACAGCCTGTTCTCACAATTGGTATACAGAGCGATGAAAGAAGGCATTTTGTAATTTCAATCCAAGATTTTTATATCAGCTAATCTCTTAACAAAGAAAAGGAGACAAAATTATGTCTAAAATTATCGGTGAAGCTCTGAAAAACATCCCTTGGCAAGACAAGCCTGAAGGCTTGAATGCTCCAGTTTGGCGTTACTCGCAAAATCCGATTATCGAGCGTCACGCTATTCCGAACTCCAACAGTGTATTTAACTCCGCAGTGGTTCCTTTTGAAGGTGGATTTGCCGGCGTATTCCGCTGTGATTCCCGTTCGGTCAGCATGGACATCTTCGCGGGCTTCAGTGATGACGGCGTGAACTGGAACATCAACCATGAGCCGATTCAATTTGAAGGTGACGAGGAAATCACCAAGCGTGAATATCGTTACGACCCACGCGTCATCAAGATTGATGACCGCTATTATATTACCTGGTGTAATGGCTATCATGGCCCAACCATCGGGATCGCTTGGACAACCGACTTCAAGACATTCCATCAACTGGAAAATGCCTTCTTGCCATACAACCGCAACGGTGTGTTGTTCCCACGCAAAATCGATGGTTATTATGCTATGGTGAGCCGCCCGAGTGACACAGGCCATACGCCATTTGGCGATATCTTCTATAGCATTAGCCCGGACTTGACCTTCTGGGGCAAACATCGTTATGTGATGGGTACGATTAATGGTGATGCTTCGGCTTGGCAATCCAAAAAAATCGGCCCAGGACCGGTTCCGATTGAAACCGACAAGGGCTGGCTGCTGATCTACCACGGCGTAATCAATACCTGCAACGGCTTTGTGTATCGCATGGGCTGCGCTCTGCTCGATATCGACAAGCCATGGATCGTGAAGGCTCGCTCCCGCAACTATATTCTCGGCCCGGAAACGCTGTATGAATGTGTTGGCGATGTACCGAACGTAACGTTCCCTTGCGCGGCCTTGACCGATGCCGATACTGGCCGTATCGCTATATACTACGGCTGTGCCGACACTGTGACCGGATTGGCATTTACAACTGTCGACGAATTGCTGAGCTACATGGAAGAGTATCCTTTGGAAATCGAAGCTTAAGACGAACTTAGACGGCTAAGAAAGCGAGGATCAGCAAATGAGCAAGCAAAGAACCGCACATATCATCTCCCATACGCACTGGGACCGGGAATGGTATTTGCCTTATGAGAAGCATCATGTCCGGCTCGTTGAGCTGGTGGACGCGCTGCTGGATAAGCTGGATGGAGACTCGGCGTTCCGCAGCTTCTACCTGGACGGACAAACGATTATCCTGGAAGACTATCTTCAAGTTCGCCCGGAGAACAAGGAACGGCTGGAGCAGCATATTCGCGCAGGCCGTATCCTGATCGGTCCATGGTACATCCTGCAGGATGCCTTTCTGACCAGTGGAGAAGCCAATGTTCGCAATATGCAAATTGGTCATCAGGATGCGAAGAAGTACAGCACGCCAGCTAAGATCGGATATTTCCCCGATACCTTCGGTCTGGTGGGACAAACACCGCAATTGATGAAGCAATCAGGTATTAACAATGTCTTCTTCGGCCGTGGCGTGAAGCCCACGGGGTTCAATAACACCGTTTCCGAGGGGGATTATGAATCCTCCTTCTCCGAGCTGATCTGGGAGGGTCCCGACGGCTCCAAGGTGCTTGGCATTCTGTTCGCCAACTGGTATTCCAACGGGAATGAAGTTCCGGTGGATGAGGCGGAAGCGAAGGCATTTTGGGATCGCAAGCTGTCCGATGCGGAGAAGTATGCGGCAACGGGAGAGCTTCTGTTCATGAACGGCTGTGATCACCAGCCGCTGCAACTGGATCTGCCTGAGGCAATCCGTACGGCAGAGAAGCTGTACCCGGATACGAAGTTTATTCATTCCAACTTCCCGGACTATCTGAATGAACTGGACCGTGCGCTGGATGGCCGCGAGCTGTCGACGGTGAAGGGCGAACTGCGCAGCCAGCGTAATGATGGCTGGGGAACACTGGTGAACACGGCTTCAGCTCGCGTGTACTTGAAGCAAATGAATCAGGAAGGCCAAGCCTTGCTGGAGAAGGTAGCCGAGCCGCTCGCTTCGGTTGCGCATTTGCTGGGCAAGGCTTACCCGCATCATTTGTTCACCTATGCTTGGAAGACATTGATGCAAAATCATCCGCACGACAGCATTTGCGGCTGCAGCGTGGACGAGGTTCACCGCGAAATGGTGACGCGCTTTGAGAAGAGCCGCCATGTAGCAGAAGCTCTGATCGACGATAGCAAGCAAGTTATAGCAGATGCTGTGAATACCTCGGTATTCGCAGCTTACGGGGAAGAGCCGTTGCCTGTGATCGCGATGAATACAACCGGCTGGACACGTACAGGAACGGTGACGGTGGAGCTGGATGCCGCCCGTCTGTATCTGCGTGAAGGGCTTGGCGTAGAAGAAACAGGCAGCCGCATGAAGGCTGTCGATTTGTCTGGACGTGAACTGGTTGATACCGAAGGCAACACGGTGCCTTGTACTGTTGAAGATTTGGGGTTATTGTTCGGTTATGACTTGCCGGATGATAAGTTCCGCCAGCCTTACATGTGCCGTAAGGTGAAGCTGACCTTCCTGGCACAGGATATCCCGGCGCTGGGCCTGAGCGCCTACGCATGGGTGCGCCGCGATGGGCAGACAACGGACAAGCCTTCCTCGTTGCTCACCGGAGACAAGGTATTGGAGAACGGGAGCCTGAAGGTGGAACTGGCTGAGGATGGATCGTTTACGCTAACCGACAAGGCTAATGGCAAAACCTACCGGGATCTGGGCATCTACGAGGATACCGGGGATATCGGCAACGAGTATATGTACCGCCAGCCGGAAGGGACAGCTCCGCTGACAACCAAAGGTCTGACAGCGGACATCCGTGTACTGGAGGATACGCCTTACCGCGCATCGCTGGAGGTCAATCATACCTGGAATGTTCCTGTATCTGCGGATGAGAAGCTGGATGAGGAACAACGGGAGCTGGTTTATTTCCCTCACCGCAAGGCAGGCCGCAGCAATGAACTGACGACACTTGCACTGCGGACTGTGATTTCTCTGGAAGCCGCAGGCAAGGGCGTACAGATCGAAACGACGATCAACAATACGGCCAAGGATCACCGTGTACGCGCCTTGTTCCCGACCGATATTGAAGCTTCAACGTTAAGCGTCGACTCCATGTTTGAAGTGGCTGAGCGCGATATCGTTCCTGCGCCGGAATGGGAGAACCCGAGCAATACCCAGCATCAGCAAGCCTTCGTCGACGTAAGCGGAGAAGGAGCCGGTCTGACGGTGGCCAATCTGGGCTTGAACGAATACGAAGTTTTGCGCGATGGCCGCAACACGATTGCGATTACGCTGTTGCGCGCGGTTGGCGAGCTTGGCGACTGGGGCTTGTTCCCGACACCGGAGGCGCAATGCCTGGATACCTACACCGCTCGGATGGAGCTGATTCCGCATAGTGGTGATGGTATCTTGTCTGGAGCTTATACGGAGGCCTACCAATTCCAGATTCCTTGGACGGTCTGCCAGACCGGGGTTCATGAAGGACCGCTGGCACCGGTATACAAGCCGTTCCAGTGGGAAGGGGCGGAGCTGGCTTTCTCCTCCCTCAAAATGAACCAAGAGACAGGCGATCTGCTGCTGCGTTGGTACAATATGAGCGACGAAGCGGCTGAGTTAACGCTCGGTACGGACATCCCGCATGAACATTTCTATAAGACGACGATTCTTGAAGAAGCGGCTGCGCCGTTATCCAAGAGCGCGGCTGGTTGTCTGTCGCTGCCGGTAGCTCCGTGTGAGATTACAACGGTCGGCATTCGCCGAGCTTAAACGGAAAGTGCAAAGGCTATTGTCATCGTAAGGAGCCAGCCAAACGGGTACCGTAAGAATGACAAACTGGCATGGCAAGGATGCCAACCGGTACTTTAAGAACAACCGCTGATATCACAAGTTGACAGGCTGATATCGTAAGCTGACAGGCTGATATCACAAGCTGACAGGCTGCTGATATCGTAAGAACAACAAAGGGTTTCGTAAAGAGGATGGTTGCGATTAAGTAGCTGGTTATGGGCTCGAAATGAAGATGGTTGCGATTAAGTGGCTGGTTATAGACTCGAAGTTAAGATGGTTGTGTTTGACTAGCTATTTATGAGCTCGAAATGAAACTTAGCGGGAAAAAGTCCCGTTATTTGCTGGAAACTAGAGGATATTAGCGTTTAGATGGAAATTCTCCATATAATATTTGGGAAACCCACCTTTTTCAGTGAAAACAGTAAGATTAGCAGGAGAATTTCCAGTTAATCCTTAGTTTTTTGGGAAAATGGACTAATTAGCATGAGGAATTCCCGTTAATCCGTGACTAGGGCTTCCTGGTGGGCGCTTCGTGGTGAGCGCTCCGTGATGAGGGCTTCGTGATGAGGGCTTCGTGATGAGAACTTCATGGTGAATGCTTCAAGTAGTGCTTAGTGATGAGAACCTCATGGTCAGGCCTTCTGATCAGGTTCCTGGTGAGGGCTTCATCATGTGAACTACTGGCGTGTGTGTTTACGACAGGACTGTTCACTACAGAAGCCCCACTACAGAAGCCCCACTACAGAAGCCCCTCAACAGGGTTAAACATTCATCCAATAAATAAATCCCCCTGCCAGGAGCAAGCGCCGTGGCAGGGGGATTTTAGATTGTATAGGGTGAGCGGTATGCTCATTCTTTAGGAGCGACCGTAGGCCTTATTGAGCCAGAGCATTCTGGACTAACCGCTTCTTTACCAGATCGTCCTTACCAGATCGTCCTTACCGGACTGTCCTTACCGGACTGTCCTTACCGGACTCTTCTAAACTAGACTGTTTAAACCTCATTCCAGATACGGCGAACGTTGTCGTAGGCAATCCGCGTGCCGAGGCGACAATCCTCCATCCCCTCATATTCAATGGAGAGGTAGCCGTCGTAGCCGGAGTGCTTCACGATGCGCAGCAGCTCGTACAGGTCCAAATCGCCTTGGCCCGCGATGGCCCCGCGTAAATATTGGCCTCCCGCGCTGCGGAACCAGCCTTCGCCGGGATTGATGTGTTCCGGGCGAATATAGAAATCCTTGATATGCACCATCGAAGCATAGCTGATATTGTTCTTCACAGCCATAACAGGGTTTTCATCTACACAGATAAAGTTGCCCACATCCAGTGTTGTCTTGTAGTTGGGCCGATTGGCGGCATGCACCACAGCCTGTACCCGGTCGCTGGCTTGCACGTAATAACCGTGGTTCTCCAGACTGGTAGTGATGCCGTACTCAGCAGCATAGTCCGCAATTTGACGACAGGCATCCGCAATTCGGGGCAAGTCCTCTTGAAAACGGATAATAGAGGTGTCCTGACGGGAGGCTACATCATGGCGCATCAGCTTGACCCCCAAGGCATGAGCATGGTCTACCTCGCGCTTGACCCGCTCAATTTCCGCTTTATAGGCTTCCGCAGATTCAGTGATGAAGTTGGCCCCGATGGCATAGTTGGATAAGTCGATGCCGACCTTGGCCGCACGTTCCTTAATAGCGCCAACCAGCTCCGGATTGTCATTAAAGTTAAAGTCGAGTGGTACGATCTCGATATGCTCGGCCCCCAGATCGGCTACCCAATCGATGGCATCCAGAATGGACAGGATCCCGCTGCGCATCGCTTGGTACAGGCTGTAAGAGCTAATTCCCAGCTTCATGGACAAGCAACTCCTCTACAGTAATAGGTAATAGTTAGCGGAAGGAACGAACGAATTGAACGGCCTGACGGATGTCCTCTTCCGGATGGTCGCCTACTTCGCGCTCAATTGTGAGATAACCGGTATAGCCGATCTCTTGCAGGGCAGCGAAATAAGCCGGGAAGTCCACGCCGCCTTGACCAAGTGGTACCTCGTCGAAGTCTGCACCGGAAGCAGCCATGTCGGCAATCTTCTGATGATCCATGGCCTCATAACCCAAATAGCCGTATACATTGCGTGGGTCCACCAGCCGATGACGAATACCGTCCTTGACATGCGTGTGGACGATATAGTCACGAAGCATCTTCACGCCTTGAACCGGATCATCTCCGGTAACCATGATCATATTGGCCGGGTCAAAGTTAACGGATACGCCGTTGGTGCTAAGTGTATCGAGGAAGCTCTTCAAATGCGCAGCAGGCTCCGGTCCGGTCTCAATCGCGAAATAAGCATTCAGGCTTTTGGCATATACACCAAGCTCCTCGCAGGACTGCTGCATTGCCGCATAAATCGGGCTGCTGCTATCCTCCGGCACAATGCCGATATGCGTAGTTACGATGTTCGTACCTAGCTCCACGGCCAAATCCAGAATGCGCTTGGACTTCTCAATCTTCGCTGGATTAGCCGCCGCATCCTGAAAGCCATGACCAGCCAGGTCGCCGCATAACGCCGATATTTCCAGCCCCAGGTCCTCGATATAGGAGCGCAATTCCTTGCGGGCTGTTCCTGTTAGAACTGCGGGGTCCATATCTCCGGATACAGCATAGATTTGTACGCCTTCAGCTCCAACCTCCTTGGCCTTGCGCAAGCCTTCCTTAACCCCTACGTTAAAGCTATCTACAATGACACCAATTTTATTGGTCAATCCCATGATTCCTGCCACCTTTCTTTCCTGTTTCTTAGAAACGGATTTCCCGGCCCTCGGCCGCAGACTCATAAACCGCATTCAATATTTTGATCATCTCTACGCCGTCCTCAACGGGACTAATAGCTGGGACTTCACCCAGGCACCCTGCTACAAAATGATTGATCTCGTTCTGGAAGCTCTCGGCAAAATCAAAGGCTGGAGCGGTAATTTGCGGACTTATGTTCACTATCGTATTATGCTGTTCGGTCACAATGGACAATTCAGGCTCAATCTCTGCGCCGCCCTTGTCTCCGTAAATATTGATCAACGCTGAATTCTGCTTGGCATGCAGCGAGAAGCTGACGTCTACCATCAGCGAAGCTCCATTTTCAAACCGAATGAGCGCGTTCGCCATATCTTCAACCGTATTAAAGGAAGCGTCGTAATCTGCCGCCTGATAGAAGGCATAATTTTCGATATTGGACCGGTTGCCGAGCTTGGCGTAGGTGTTGCCACTGACGGAGATGACCTTGGGCCGACCCATTAAGTACCAGCAAAGATCGATCACATGCACGCCGATATCAATCAGGGGTCCACCGCCGGAGCGGGCCTTGTCGGCAAACCAGCCGCCGGGATTGCCCAGCCGCCGAATCAGGCTTGCCTTGGCATAGTAGATGCTACCAAGATCGCCAGCATCGAGATATTTCTTCAATACGCTGATGCTGGAGGCATGGCGGCGCACATAGCCGACCTCAAACCAGCGGCCCGTACGTTCCACCGCTTGTTGTACCTGTAGTGCTTCCTCCACGGTCATACACAGTGGCTTCTCGCAAAGCACATCCTTGCCGGCATCCAGCGCCGCGATGCTAATGGCCGCGTGGAAGTTATTCCAGGTGCAGATACTGATCGCCTGAATCTCGGAGTTCGCAAGCAGATCATGAAAATGGGTGTAAACATGGGGGATTTCATATTTGGCAGCGAGCTTCCGCGCCCGTTCCTCGTTCAAATCGCAAATCGCATGCAGGCGTGCTTGAGAGTTGGCTTGATAGGCTGCGAGATGAGCCTCGGAAATCGATCCGGCTCCGATTACGCCGATATACAGTTCGCTCATATTCTGTCCTGACATCCTTTCGTTGTCCACACAATTTTGCTACAATGAGAAAAATATTCTGTGCGGATATGCTTTATTTGTTCAAACACCATTAATTTAACATAGGCATATAAAAGGGAGAATGTGCAGGGTGATAAAATACATGGATTATATGATCAGCTCTCAGCCTATACGCCTATTTAATCCGGTGGTGGACGCCAGCAAGCGAAAAATTCCGTCACTGGCCTTGGTTAATGCGGGACATCTGCCCGGGAGAACTTTAAGGCGTGAAGCCGCGAGCTTTCGCTACTGGGCGTTTGTCATGATTGCTGACGGCAGCGGTGATTACCGGGTGGGCGACGGAGAGAAACAGGAAGTTACGGCGGGCTCATGGTTTTGCCTTTACCCCGGGGAGACCTTCCATTACGGACCTCATAAGGGAGGGACTTGGGATGAATATTATTTCACTGTAGAGGGAGAGCGAATTGAGGAGTGGCTGAATAGCTGGCTGCAGCAGCCTGCCCTGGTCAAGAAGGCGGAGGTGGATGATGCTATTGTCAGCCGGATGGAGCTGATGTTCATGCTGATTGATAGCGGGATACCCAGCAATCTGGATCGGTCTGCTCTGCTGCTGGAATCGCTGCTCTATGAACTAATGTCCCAGACTGATCAGGTGGAAGCGGGGAATCGGGGGCGATTTGCGCTTAAGGTTATTGAGGATATTTCCAATTCCATCTTCACCAATCCCCCGCCAGAGGAGATCGCGGCCCGGCATCATATCTCCGTCTCCACGCTGCGGCGCATTGTTCATGAATATACCGGCTACCCGTTAAATGAATTTCTGCATCGGCTGAAGGCGGCCGAAGCCAAGCGAATTCTGCTCAATACAGAGCTGAGCGTTAAGGAGATCGGAGAGACGCTGGGGTATACAGACACGTTTTATTTCTCGCGTGTATTCAAGCGGATTACCGGCGTCTCTCCACGAAATTATCGTAACCGCGGGGAGCAATAGACACTTCGTGAGCGAAAGATAGCTTTTGGACACGGCTCCTTATGATAGAATAAAGAAAATGGTAGTGAAGGTGGTTGACCTGATGGAACTTCGTGATGCAGTAGAGGCAATTGGACGAATTCGCCGCAATATCGGCGAGGTGGTAGTGGGCAAGAGCGAGGTGGTGGATCTGCTGTTGGCCGCGTTGCTGGGGGATGGACATGTTCTGCTGGAGGATGTGCCCGGTACTGGCAAGACGCTGCTGGCGAAAGCGCTTGCGAAGTCGCTGGGCGGTGAGTTCAAGCGTATCCAGTTCACGCCCGACCTGCTTCCTTCAGACCTCAGCGGAATCCATTTCTACAATCAGAAGCTGGGGGAATTTGAATTTCGTCCGGGCCCGCTGTTCACAAATGTTTTGCTGGCCGATGAGATTAACCGGGCGACTCCACGAACGCAATCCAGCCTGCTGGAATGTATGGAGGAACGTCAGGTAACGATTGACGGGGACACCCATATCCTGAGGGCTCCATTTCTGGTCATGGCTACGCAAAATCCCATTGATCAGCAAGGAACTTTCCCTTTGCCAGAGGCGCAGCTAGATCGGTTCCTCATGCGCATATCGATGGGATATCCTACGGCTGATGAAGGGGTTGCCATTCTGCAGCGCTTCCGGGAGCATCAGCCGCTGCAAGGGCTGCAGGCGGCAGCTTCGGCAGAAGAAGTGGCGGCAGCTCAGGCGTATGCCCGTTCCCTGCGGGTGCAGGACGACTTGCTTGCTTATATCGTCGCGATCACGGAGGCGACGCGCAAGCATGCGGATGTGAAGCTGGGAGCCAGCCCCCGGGCCAGTATGGCGCTATTGCGCGCATCCCAGGGATATGCCCTGGTTCAGGGACGGGATTACGTGACGCCCGATGATATCAAGGCGGTGGCGGAGCCTGTGCTGGCACACCGGCTGTTGATGCGCCACGGACTGGCGCCTGCGGACAATCCGGCGGGCGAAGCGGTACGTCAGGTGCTGGCAGCAACGACGGTTCCAGCCGAGACGCTGGCTCCGGTAAAGGGGAGCAGGTGAACTGACTCATGCAGCTTACGTGGTTTATCGTAAGTGTGGCCTTGATCTTTGGCGTAGTTGCGCTCTTGTATCGTTACAGAGCGCTCAAGGGGATACATTACAATCGCTTCTTTAGCGAGCAGACCGTTTTTGAAGGGGATACCGTGGAGATGGTGGAGGTCATCGCCAATGCCAAGCTCTTGCCTCTGCCTTGGCTGCGGCTTGAATCGAGCATGTCGGCGGCTCTGACCTTTGGTCGACAGAGCAATTTGACCATCCATGCCGGGGATATCTATCAGAATCATAGCAGCTTGTTTTACCTGCGCCCCTATCGGCAAATTACCCGCCGCCATGAGATTATCTGCTCTCGCCGGGGACAATACCGGCTGGACACGGCTACGATGACGACAGGAGACCCGCTGGGCCTCAGCAGGCAATCTAAGCAATTCCCTCTGAAGCTGGAGCTGCTGGTCTATCCGCAAATTTTACCTTTGCCCAAGCTGCCTTTGCCCAATCATAGCTGGCTGGGGGAGCTACCTGTGCGGCGATGGATCGGCGAGGACCCGTTTCTCATTTCGGGTATTCGTCAGTATCGCCCCGGTGATTCGCTAGGCAGCATCAATTGGAATGCAACGGCCCGTACTGGAGAATTGCAGGTGCATCATCATGACTACACGGCCGACCACCGGCTGATGATCTGTCTGAATCTCGAAGTGAGCGACTCCATGTGGAGAACGGTTACCGATCCCGAGCGCATCGAGCTTGGATTGCGTTATGCGGCCACAATTGCTGAATACGCCCAGCGCAATGGCCTGGCTGCAGGCTTCCTAAGCAATGCACGTCTGGCCGACGGTCCACGTGAGCCTGTGCGCATCGCCCCGGCGGTGTCTTCCGATCAGCTTACCCTGCTGCTGGAAGCAATGGCCAGGCTCGTTCTGGACAAGACGGCCTCGATGATTCGCCTGCTGGAGATGGAGCTGGCTGCGGGCGGCACGGATATGGACTATCTGATCATCTCCTGTCATCAGGGCGAGAAGCTGCGCGAGCTTGCCGACCAATTGCGTCTGAACGGCAATGGGGTCGAATGGATGGTGATCCCCGAATCCGAGCAGGTACTGAGACAAGCTTGAGCCATCGGGAAGCAAGATGTTTATTTGCTGCCTGGGGCAAGAGCTTTACGACGAACAAATTGGAGCCAGTCTCTTCCCGCTCGCAAAATTTCTTTGTAGCCCGGCGGGCGGACGAGATAATAAGGGGTCACGACAGCCCCCCAGTTCGTCTTGGATTGAGCGACAGATGGGATGTTGGCTCCGGCAAAGTCGAATTCGGCAAAACCGCTGGCAGATAAATCCAGCAGGGCAAAGCTCTGCGATTGCTGGACCACCCCCCGATTCAGATGCTCTGTTTTGCTGGCGGCGATCCAGCCGAAGGCACGCTGGCCGTCCAGCGAAACAATAACGCTTGCGCTTGCCGGTTCCCCGGAAGGAGCATAGCACACATACGCGCGAAAGGCCTGTTTCCCCAGCAAACTTTGCACGCGTTCAAGGTCTTGCAGACTGAGCTGATGGCTGAAGCCCTGGCGCAGTTCGGTGCCTTCCAGGCATTGATGCACCTCCGTCATGTCCTCGGTGATGGCAGTTCGATAGCCGGCAGCCTGGGCTTTTTTGGCTTTGGCCCGAATCTCTGTACTGGTCTGGCTCAGGTCGAAGGGCAGCTTGGTGATGTACGTGTATTTAACCTCGCCTTTGAAGCCGTTCCACAGAAACGGCCGGATATCAGTGACTTCCGGGGGGAATACAAAGCTGGCCCCCCGCTGCCCCGCCAGCATGTCCGGGAGCATAGCTCCTGCCACCTCATGCCATTGCCGATCCAGCTTGAACCGCTTGTCCGTTGGTGTGGAGTGGAAGGCAAAGGGGTGATATGGGTTCAGGGGCGGCAGATAGAGTCGTCCCTTTTTATCGTAAAATAACATGCCCCTTCCGTTGGCCGCCGAGTTAGGGGCATTCCACTCGGCCACTTCTGCACGGCAACCCCATTTCCCAGCATGAAATTCAGCCCATTTTCCCCATAGTTCCCATGTATCCATCGTTATTGAATTCGCTCCCTCCATCAAGACGTTATTGCCAATCTATGATCTTGTCCTCCTGAATATGTGCGCAGCCGCCAATAATTAAATAGTATAAGTACCGCTTCTCTTGGGATTTGTTCATTGACTATACTAAGAGAACAATAGTCTCGCTTATCCTGATAAAGGGGGAGATGAAATTGATTGACGCAACAAAGCTGGGGGGCGCGCGGAAATGGTAGAATCGATGATTTAACTTGAACGGGAAATCCTCCAGCTAATATTGGCTTTTTCGGCGATTCTAAGCAATTTTCTGGAATTCCTCCATATAATTTGGCCTACATCGCCAGAAATGGTCTTAGAATGAGGATTTATGGGATTTTTTCCAGTTAAGCACTTAAATGCAGCTTTATTGCGCAAAATTAGTGGGAGGATTTCAGACTGTTGAGAAAGGGCGTAACGTACCATTACTATGGAGTTCAGAAGTGCGGTGAAAAAACAGCCTAACGGTCGTTTATTCGCCGCACTTTTATTTTGGGTTGAACTGAGAATCTGATGAAAATCAACGTTGCGCGGTCTAAACCGGACAGGCCGCGAATATAAACACAATAATAGCAAAAGTTTTGGTAGACGATAGAACCGTTGACGAAAGGAAAAAAGATATGCCGGAAATGAAGGGAACCCTTGTCATCTCGCTGGATTTCGAATTGTATTGGGGGCTTCGCGATCTGTATAGCCTGGAGGAATACCAAGCGAAGTGGTTGCGAGAAAGGGAGACGATTCCTCGCATACTAGATTTGTTTCGGCAGGCGGGAGTTCATGCAACCTGGGCTACGGTGGGGTTGTTGTTCTTTAACAACTATGCAGAACTGTCGACCAGTCTGCCCCGGCTTCGCCCGACCTATACGGACCACCGTTTGTCACCCTATGAGGATATGGATGAGAGATTCATCGGAGAAGGAGAACAGGCAGCGCCCTACAGCTATGCGGCCTCGCTGATCAGGCAAATCTGCGCCACTCCGGGGCAAGCCATCGGTTCGCACACCTTCTCCCATTACTACTGCCGGGAGCCTGGGCAGACGACGGAGCAATTTTATAGTGATTTGCGGGCGGCACAGCAAGCGGCCTGGCAGCAGGGGATTACCCTCCGCAGCCTGGTGCTGCCACGCAATCAGTGGCAACCCAGTTATATGGACGAACTGGGGGAGTATGGCTTCCTCAGCTACCGTGGCAATCCTGAACACCCTCTATACCAGCAAGGGTATTCAACGAGCGACTCGCTTTGGCACAGAGCGCTTCGCCTGGCGGACAGCTATTTCAACCTGACCGGACACCATACCTATAACTTTGAAAATCTTGACGCTACCATTCCGGTTAACTTGCCAGCCAGTTTTTTCTTCCGTACGCCACCTGGTCTGTTGCGCTGGCTTGAGCCGCTGCGGCTGAGGAGGATCAAGCAGAGCATGATACACGCGGCACAGCAAGGTGAGGTGTACCATCTCTGGCTGCATCCCTACAATGCCGTGGGATCGGGGCTTAAGTCGCTGGAAGCGCTGATGCGGCATTATTCGCAACTGTCTGCGCAATACGGGATGACCAGCTTGAACATGGAGGAATTGGCCGACCTTATATTGGAGAGAAGCGGAGATTGATTGACAAGCATTTATGAGAAAACCAACCATTTACGGGCAAGCCAACAAGATGAGAGCCATGCTGCCATAGTGACAGGTGCGGGTAGCTGCCGAAGGTACTATGCTTCCTGACAAGGATAGGCCCAAGGACGAACGGGCCTTGAGATGAAGGATACAAATGAATGAGGTGAATAAGGCGTGGATATGGATTTTTTATGGCGGTCGGTCAGAGGCCATCCGCTAGCTTTCTGGCTTGTTGTAACAGGCTGTATTGGCTTGGCGGTGCTGGTGAATGAGGTGATGCCTCCTGCTTACCGGGCCAATGTCAGCTTGGTTGCTAATATAACCTCCAACCCTGAATCCAGCACATACAACGAGTTCCTGGCCAGCCAGATGCTGACCAAGACCTATGAAGACGCTATTCAGAGTCGATCTATTGCGATGCAGGTGAGAAGGCAGGTGGGCGTCTCTGATACCGTCCTGCAATTATTAAAGAACATCAAGGTCCGAACAGACCCCGGCACACTGGTCATTATGCTGTCTTATACCAGTCACGATGCCAAGGAAGCGGTGACCATTGCCAACGCCTTTGCCGAAACATTTATATCCAAATCGCGGGAAATCGTTACTAGTGCCAATGTGTCGATACTGGACAGCGCCAGCCTGGAAGAGACTTCGATACCTGTAAGTCCACGCAAAGAGCTTAATATTGCTTTCGCTGCTTTTGCCGGGCTGTTTGCCGCATTAAGCGTAACGCTCAGCATGGAGCGAAGAGCGGCACGAAAGAAGTCCCAGCGGCACTTGCCGCACGATGATGAGGAGCTTGAAGGAATATTGCTTCGCATTGAACAGAATCAAAAGGGAGGTTCAGCATCATGATTCATTTCGCGATTGTTGGCTGCGGTCATATCGCGGCCAAGCATATGGAGGCCATTGAACGTACAGAGGGCGCCAGGCTTGCAGCGTTATGTGATCCCGATCCGGCCAGGCTGGCAGCCTGGCGTGGGGCAGATTCTGTCTCGCTGTATGCGGATTTCAGTACACTGCTGGAGCAGGAGCGGCAGGTGGAGGCCGTCTGTATTTGTGCCCCAAGCGGC
Organism: Paenibacillus sanguinis 2301083 = DSM 16941; assembly: GCF_000374825.1. Taxonomy (GTDB): domain Bacteria; phylum Bacillota; class Bacilli; order Paenibacillales; family Paenibacillaceae; genus Fontibacillus; species Fontibacillus sanguinis. The sequence goes on along the minus strand of NZ_KB895380.1, from coordinate 47,745 downwards.
TTGCATGTGCCGCTGGCGCTGGAGGCCATTCGTGCAGGCAAGCATCTGGTGCTGGAGAAGCCAGTAACACTGGACTTGGCCGAGGCCAATCTGCTGCGTCAGGCCTTGGACCAAAGCGGTCTGCGGGCCACCGTCGTTCATCCGAATCGATACCGTCCAGCTATCCGCGAGTTGAAGGCAGCGCTGGAGCAACAGCGCTTTGGCAAGCTAAGCCATATTAATGTGACCGTTCGCTGGAACCGCAGCGATGAGTACTATAACCAGGCTGTCTGGCGGGGAACAAGGGAGATGGACGGCGGTGTGCTGCTAAATCAGGCCATCCACGGTCTGGATTTGCTGCAATGGTTGTTTGGACCGGTGGAAGAGGTCAAATCATTGGTGGCTACGCGCCTGAAGCCTATTGAAGCGGAGGATGTCGCCATTGCCGCACTAAGGCTGGAGAGCGGGGCACTAGGTGTAATCGAAGCAGCAACAACGGTGTACGGCCACAATCTGGAGGAGACGATATCGGTCTTTGGCGAGGACGGATATGCGGTCATTGGCGGCAAGACGGCCAATTGGATCAAGCATTGGGTATGTGCCTCCATGTCCCAGGAAGAGACGGAGGCCTTAATTCGCAGGGTCGAAGCTGACCCGTTTGGCATCCCCGGGCATCAGTGCATCATCGCTGATTTCGTACAAGCGATAGAGGACGGACGAGACCCGGAAATTACACTGGAGGACGGAATCCGGGCGGTCAAGCTGGCTTTGGACATGACCGGCGGGAGCAGCGACGAGCTGGCAGGATCGTTGGGGTGAGTGGTGATCCTGGAACAGCTTCGTCCTGGGAAGACATTTTTTGAACAACCTCTAAAAGGGGAGATATAGGATGGCAGGAACAAGAGCCGGGCTTATAAATCAGGAGGCTAACGGCAGCGAGCAGGCTGTGCTGCTGCGCAGGCTGGAGGATAAAACAGCGGTTATTGGGGTCATTGGCCTGGGTTACGTGGGTTTGCCCCTGGCGGTTGAGAAAGCCAAGGCGGGATATCAGGTTATCGGCTTTGATATTCAAAGCCGCAAGATCGAGCTGCTTAATCGCGGCCACAACTATATTGGCGATGTAGTGGATGAGGATTTACGCAGCATCATAGAGGAAGGGAGACTGCGGGCCACCGCCGATTATCGTTTCTTAAGCGAGGTAGATGCGGTGGCTATCTGTGTGCCTACCCCGCTTGATATCTATCAGCAGCCGGACACCAGCTATGTGGAGAGCTCTGCCAGGGAAGTGGCCCGCTTCCTGCATCCGGGCATGTTGGTGGTGCTGGAAAGCACGACCTATCCTGGTACAACAGAGGAACTGATACGGCCTATATTGGAGAACACCGGCCTGCGCTGCGGGGTGGACTTCTTCCTGGCCTATTCGCCGGAAAGAGTGGACCCAGGCAACAAAACCTACAACACCAAAAATACTCCGAAGGTCATTGGCGGGGTCACGGAGGCCTGTTCTCTTGTCGCCAGGACGTTGTATCGTCAGGTGCTGAACGGGGAGGTACATGTGGTGTCCAGCCCGGCTGTGGCGGAGATGGAGAAAATTTATGAGAATACATTCCGGCACATCAATATTGCACTGGCCAATGAAATGGCCATTCTGTGCAGCCGGATGGGCATCAATGTGTGGGAGGTTATCGAAGCGGCAAAATCCAAGCCCTACGGGTTTATGGCCTTCTATCCCGGTCCGGGGCTAGGCGGGCATTGCATCCCGGTCGATCCCTTTTATCTGACCTGGAAGGCACGGGAATATGGCTATCATACACGTCTGATTGAACTGGCGGGTGAAATTAACAACGGCATGCCGGAATTCGTTGTGCAGAAGATCGCACATATTTTAAATGGTGAAGCTAAGGCGCTGCGGGGCTCTGTCGTGCATCTGCTGGGCGTGGCCTATAAGAAGGATATCGATGATTATCGGGAATCTCCGGTATTGAAAATGATTACGCTGCTGGAAGAGCAGGGAGCCATGGTGCGAGTCAGCGATACCCATATTCCGGAGTTCAAGCATCGGGGAATCCGGTACGCCTGCGAGGCAGTTACAGAACATCGTCTCTCCGAAGCGGATGTCGTTGTAATTACGACCGATCATACCGGTTTCGACTATGAGTTAATTGCGCGAACTAGCCGCAGCTTGCTGGACACCCGCAATGCGATGAAGGATATGGGCAAGCCGGAACGTTATTATTTGCTCTAGAAGAGAAGTGCGATGAATAAGTTGCCTAGACAAAATTCAGACGGAGGTAGACGAAATGAACGGATATATACACGAGACGGCCATCGTTGACCCGGGTGCTCAGCTTGGGGAAGGAACAAGGGTCTGGCATTTTTCCCATGTCTCTGCGACATCGGTTATCGGAGCAAGGTGCAGCCTGGGGCAAAACGTATATGTAGCTGACCATGTGCGGATCGGCAACGGTGTGAAGATTCAAAACAATGTGTCCGTATATCAGGGAGTGACCCTGGAGGATGACGTATTTTGCGGGCCAAGCATTGTATTTACAAATGTCAGGACACCGCGGTCAGCATTTCCGCGGGCAAGCAGCGAAGACTATTTGGCGACACGGGTAAAACGAGGCGCTTCCATCGGGGCCAATGCCACGGTGGTATGTGGCGTGACCGTTGGTGAGTGGGCAATGATCGCGGCCGGCTCCGTCGTGACCCGGGATGTTCAGCCTTACGCGCTCATTGCAGGGGTACCCGGACGACGGATCGGCTGGGCTTGTCGCTGCGGGACCAGGCTGGGATTTAGCGGCGGGGATGCAAAATGCGGTGACTGCGGACGGGAATACGGCCTGCAGCGGGATGCCGTAACCATCAAAGGGGAGGATGAAGCCTAATGAAAATGACGCGAATCCCTTTACTGGATTTACGCCAGGAGATAGCTGAATTGAAGCCCCGGCTTCTGCGAGCAATGGAGGACGTGCTGGATGGAGGCACCTTCATCATGGGGGCTCAGGTAAAGCAGCTGGAAGCCGAGCTTGCCGCCTACCTGGGGACCCAACATGCGATTACATTGAATTCGGGGACAGACGCCCTGGTAATTGCCTTGCTTGCGGCTGGAATTGGCCCGGGAGATGAAGTCATTACCACTCCGTTCACTTTCTTCGCCACAGCCGAGGCGATCAGCCGCGTCGGGGCGGTTCCGGTCTTTGCCGATGTCGATCCACTGACGTATAACCTGGACCTGGACGCCGTGGAAGCAGTGCTGACTCCGCAGACCAAGGGGGTGATTCCGGTGCATTTGTTTGGTCGGCCGCTTGACATGGACAGGTTGATGAGCCTGGCTGATCAACACGGTCTGATCATCATTGAGGATACCGCGCAAGCCTTTGGGGCCGAGGTCAATGGCAAGAAGGCAGGCACGATCGGCCATATCGGCTGCTACTCCTTTTTTCCATCCAAGAACCTGGGCGCATACGGAGACGGCGGACTCCTGACCACAGATGATCCGAAGCTGGCCGAGGCGGCAGCGATGCTGCGGACCCATGGCTCGAAGCGCAAGTATTATAACGAAGCCATAGGCTTCAATTCGCGACTGGACGAGTTGCAGGCGGCCATTCTGCGAGTGAAGCTGCCCCGGATTGATGTGCAAAATGAAGAACGCCGCCGGGCCGCAGCCCGTTATGACGAACTGCTTGGGGATATTGCCGGTCTCATGCTGCCGGGAGCGGTACCATCTTCAGCACAGCAGGTATTCCATCAATATACGGTACGGGTACTTCATGGACGTCGGGATGAGCTGCAAGCCGCGCTAGCCGCTGCGGGCATCAGCACGATGGTCTACTATCCGCTGCCGCTGCACAGGTTGCCGGTTTATGCTGACAGCAAGCCTGTTGTGCCGTTGGCCGAGCTTTTAGCACAAGAGGTGCTGTCTCTTCCGATCTGGCCGCAGATGGACGAAGCTGTACAAAGCTTGGTTGCGCAGCAAATTCGCAATGTGCTGTGCACTTGAACCTATGTCAACCGACTTTTCAAAAGGGACGAGGATGTGAAATATGCCGAAGAAAGCTTCCATAAGCCTCATCCTCCGCTTCATGCACAGCCGTACCGGACAGCTCCGCGAGCTGCTGCGCTCCGCGAACCTGCCTGTTCTCTGGCACAAGCTCAGAAATAATGGATTTCTGCGCAATGTTTTCGTGCTGGCCGGAGGAACGATTATTAGCCAAATTATCGTACTGGCCACCTTGCCGATTTTGACCAGACTATATTCCCCGACCGAGTACGGCACCTACTCCATGTACCTCTCCATCATTGGCATTCTGCTCATGGTCATTTCCTTCTCCTACGAGAACGCCATCACCCTGCCGGAAGATGATCAAACGGCCTCCAGCGTCTTGTCCTTGTCTCTGCGCATCTGTATCGGGGTCAGCATTGCCAGCGGGATCGGCATTCATATTCTGGAGGAACCGTTGTCCTCCTGGCTGCATGAGTCTTATCTGACCCACTATTACATGTTTTTCATCGTAAGTCTGTTTGGAGCCGGATTTTATCAAATTCTGAACTTCTGGTCCATTCGCAAAAAATATTTCAAGCAACTGGCGCGAACGAAATATACACAGAGTCTGAGCCAGATTTCCTCCCAAATTGGACTGAGCTTGTTTCAACTGGGCCCGCTGGGCTTGATTATCGGCGACATTGTAGGCCGTTTTGGCGGATTGCTGCCGCAGTGGCGATTATGGAGGAGAGATGTTAAACGCCAGGACATCGCCTCGGATTGGACAGATTTGAAGGAGACGGCCTACCGCTATCGGCGCTTTCCTATCTTATCGATGTCGGCGGGGCTGCTGAACAGTATTGGCCTGTACGTGCCAACGATTTTGCTGGCTTCGTTTTACGGGCCGCAGGTTGCGGGATGGTTTGCCTTATGCCAGCGCATCCTCGGTTCGCCCATGACATTGATTATGACTTCGGTACGCAGCGTGTATCTGGCAGAATCAGCGGATCATATGATCCATAATCCCAGTCGGCTGTACCCCTTATTCCGAAAGACGGTTCGAAATGTCTTCCTGTTTGGCCTGCTTGCTATTTTGCTGATTGTCGCGGTGGGACCTTATCTGTTTGCTTTCCTGTTCGGTGAGGAGTGGGCCAGGTCGGGCAGCTTTATCCGCCTGCTCTCGGTCATGTACCTAAGCCAGTTTGTGGCCAACTCGGTTGGCTCGACCATCGATGTGATGGAGAGGCAGGACTTGCACTTATACCGTGAAATTATCCGTACATTGCTTATTTTGGGCTCGCTTTACCTGGCCTGGCGAACGAATCAATCCGCTGATCACGCGATCGGATGGTTCAGCGCTGCTTCTACGCTGGGATATGCCCTGCATTTGGGATTATCCTGGCACTCTGTACGCAAATACAAGGTGAAGGCGGACGAAGAAATGGCGGAAGGAGAATCACTACCCAGCAAGGAGCGGGATAACGAATGCTGATTGTACATGCGCCTCCTGCGCGGAGCGCGGAAAGAGAATATATTTGCCGGGTGTTGCTGGGCGAATTCCTTGGTCTTGATTACCGAATCGTATACGAAAGAGACCGGAAAAATGAAGTCCTCCTTGTTCTGGATCAGGCTGGGTCTTCCGCAGCAGGGCCGCGCCGAGGATTACGTATGCCGGATGTGCTGCTTAGCATCCCGCAGGAGCATTGGCTTAAGCCAGCTTCGTTACCGGTGCTGCCGTTGGATCGTTTTGTGCCGCCAGGCGGCGATTTTGTAGCCGAGGGTGAAAAATTACCTGTGATTTATGGCCGAAAGGGGGCTTCGGGTCGCTATATGGAGTGGCAGGCTAATGATCTTTACCTGGGACTGGACGTGTTCGGCAGCAGCCTGTTTATGCTGACCAGGTATGAGGAGGTGGTCCAGGGGGAGAGAAAATTCGACCGTCACGGGCGATTCCCGGCCAGCAACTCTCTGGCCTGGCGGGAGTCGTTCCTACACCTGCCTATTGTGAACGCCTATGTGGAATGCATGTGGAAGCTGCTGACCCGGTTAGAGCCAGGACTGGTGCGCAAGAGACGAGAGCCTTCCGTTCGTCTCACTCATGATGTCGATTTCCCCTTTTATGTATATGGTCGCAGCCGGATCAGCATGCTCCGGGAGGTGGCCATGGACTTGATTCGCCGTAAGGATACGGAAGCTGCGCGACATAAGGCTGCTATGCTGCTCCGTCCTGACCGCTTGGACCAGGACCCATACAATACGTTCACATGGCTGATGGATCTGAGTGAGCAGGCCGGTTTACGAAGTGCGTTTTATTTTATTGCCAGGGACAGGTACTCTCCTTCGGGCCTTGATGGCAACTACGCGGTGAATGACCCGGCTGTAGGACAACTGCTGCGGGATATTCATGCACGGGGGCACGAAATCGGACTTCACCCCGGGTATCGGACCTTTCTGAATCCGGCGCTGATTCGCAAGCAATTTGAAAGGCTGCAGGAGGTTGCCGCAGCTCATGGAATTCATTCCTCAAGCTGGGGAGGAAGGCAGCATTATTTGCGCTGGCGGGCCCCGGAGACCTGGCAGTTCTGGGAGGATGCCGGTCTGGCTTACGACAGCACTCTGGGTTACGCCGAGCATGCCGGATTCCGTGCAGGGGTGTGCTACGAATATCCGGTGTTTAATTTGAAAACCCGCCGCGAGCTGGCGCTGCGGGAGCGGCCGCTCATTGCGATGGACCAGACGTTGCTGCACCCGGAGTACATGGGACTGACACCGGGCCAGGCCTATGAAGCACTGTGCCGCTTGTACAGGCAGTGCCGGAAATATAACGGTGAATTCACGTTGCTATGGCATAATAGCCAACTCCTGAAAAGCTCTCACCGGGCTTTATATCGCAAATTGCTGCTAGAGCTGCTGAAGCCGGATTTCGGTAAGGAGGGATAGGGATGAGGATCGCCTACCTGATTCATTGGAACGAAGGGCCGGAGAGTGGGGTATTCAAGAAAGTGGTGGCCCAGGCTTCAGCCTGGCGGGCGCTGGGGCATGAGGTGTCCCTGTTCCTGTTCAGCCGAAAAACGGCAAAATTATGGAACGTAGCAGACACCGCTGGTATTTCCGTGGTGTGTGAGATGTATTCAGGACGCTGGGGGAGAATGGCCCGGTTCAAGGCGCTGGCAGAACGGCTTTGTTCCTGGCAGCCGGACATTATATATCATCGCTTTGATCTGTATTATGCCAAGCTGCCCTCCTTGCTGAGAGCGTTCCCCTCTGTGCTGGAGATTAACACCAACGATGTGGCTGAACTGGCACTGGAGCGGCGGGGCAGGGGCTGGCTGCGCTATACCTATCATCGGCTGACGCGTGGCTGGGTGCTGCGGGCAGCCGGCGGCCTTGTCTTCGTCAGTCGCGAGTTGGCGAAGGCCAAGGTATTCCGGTGTTATGCGAGGAGAGCAATTGTTATTGGCAATGGCATCGGGCTGGCAGAATTCCCCCCGCTGCCCGCTGGATCAAATAATCAAAGCGTTCATCCAGAGGTGTCCGCGCAAAGGCAAGAGGGAGTAAGTGCAGACGATATGGGGACGGGGTTGGCTGGGCTGGCTGGGCTAAAGGAGAAAAATGATACGGGGGAGGCAGCCGGTGTGGCTGGTTCCATGCGGCTGGTGTTTATAGGCTCGCCCGGTCAGCCCTGGCAAGGACTGGACGAGATTGCCGGGTGGGCAAGAGCTAAACCTAACTGGCGGTTTGATATCATCGGACCTGAACAGGACGAGCTGGAGCAGTTGACAAATAAACGTCTGCCAAAACGAGGGGCAGGCAGCACTTTGCTCGCTGATGATGGGCCTGAAGTGCCTGTAAATCTGTTCTTCCACGGGATACTCACCCGCTTGGAGTATCAACCGCTGCTGGACCAGGCCGATCTGGCCATCGGTACGTTAGCCCTGTATCGAAAAGGCATGGAAGAGGCCTCACCACTCAAGGTGAGAGAATATCTGGCGAATGGCTTGCCGGTTATTGCTGCCTATAAGGAGACGGATTTCCCCCTATCCGTGCCGTTTATACTGGAGCTGCCCAATAAGCCAGGCAGTGCTGTTCATCACCTAGAGGAGATCGAGCAGTTCGCCGCCAGGTGGAAGGGGCGACGTGTGCCCCGGGCGCTTGTGCAGCATTTGGATACCACGGTCAAGGAGGCGGCCAGAGTGGCTTATATGGAGCGCACCCTTCAGGAGTGGAGGCCGAAGCTGCCCGTATGTATCACCTGGAAGGGCTGGATGGAACAAAGGCCCCGGCAGGGGGAACCTACAGGTGTGGATACCTGGGAAAGAGGGAAGGGATAATGCCGGATATCAGCTTGCTGTGGCTAGCACTGCTGGGGGGAGCGATCATCGTATTTCTCCTGCAGTGCTTGTTGACCTTGAATATGAAGGTGGATAGCGCCTGGATATTTTCTTTTTGCCTATACTTCGATCTGTTTGGCTATTTCAGCAAGCTGGTGCTTCCGGGACCTTCCCTGCTGTTATTGCTTGCCGTTCCGCTTCTGCCCGTTGTCATAGCCTTGCTGCTTCATCCGGAATTGCTGCGGGAGATGTTTGCGAATCAGGGTGTCTGGCTGTGGGGGGTGTTCCTTGCCTACATGCTGGTTACGCTGCTGTGGGCGCCTGTGGATTCAGATGGGCTAATGAAGGAGTTTCTGCTGCTGGCTCGCGGTATTGTTCCTGCCATTTACATGTACATTTTGTATTTGAAACATCGCCGGTTCTCATGGAGTGTGGTTGTCTGGACGGGTCTGGCCTACGCCTTGGCGCATTTGCTGCTTGGCGTATATTCCGCGGAGTATCCGGGACGGCTTACCTTGCCGGGGAGCAACCCCATCTTCAACGCCCGAGCTTCGTTGATTACGGCAACGGTTTGCCTGTGGGCCGGGAAAGCTCCGCTCCCATTAAGACTGTTGACGTTGGGCGCGGCAGTGGCCTCGGCTCTGGCTACAGAGTCCCGCGGCCCTTTGGTCGCTTTCCTGATAGCACATGCCCTTTTCCTTGGTTATTCACTGATTCGCAAATATCGAGAGAAGAGGTTGGGACATCTGTCCAAGTGGACTGTCCCGCTGTTGTTCCTGCTGCTTGCGGCAGGAGGGACGGCTACGCTTTATGCGGAGCCGTTGGCAGATTGGGTGGAGAGCAGCCGATTCCTGGTGCTGTTCGATCGCAATCAGTTGCAAGGCGACGATAATTACATTGGACGGATGGATTTGCAAGCCAAAGCCATGGAAAAGCTGGAGGATTCGCCGTTCTTAGGGGCGGGCCTTGGCAGTGTAACCCCGCCGTTAGCACGGGACTTCCCGCATAATCTGGCACTGGAGATCGCGGCGGAGGGGGGCTTTCTGGGCTTGGCCCTATGGACGCTCGCCGTTCTCTTCTCAGGGCTTGCTGCTCTGCGACAAGCTCCTGTGCTGGCTATTTTGCTGGTGCAGGCAATCGCTTATGCCATGGCAAGCGGGGACTTCGGTTATAACTTTGAGTACGTGATGATCGCCTTTGCCGCACTGATGTTGCTTCCGGCAAGGCGCAAGGAGAGAGGGGCTGCAAGCCATGAATATCTTGTTTGTCATTACCGGGTTCGACCATGCCGGCGCAGAGAATCAGGTGCTGGAGCTTTGTCGGGAGTTACGGGCCAGACATTGCCGCGTAAGGCTGGTGACGATGATTCCACCAACGGCGTATTTACAGGAGCTTGGGGAATTGGGCGTAGAGGTTTACAGCCTGGGGATGCCCAGGGGGGTTCCTGATCCCCGCGCCATCCTTCGGCTGGCTCGCCTGATTCGCGCTGAACGGCCTGATGTGGTGCATAGTCATCTGGTACATGCCAACCTTCTTGCCCGAGTAACTCGCCTGTTTGTACATATGCCGGTATTAATCTGCACGGCCCACAATATCCGTGAGGGGGGACAAGTACGGGAATGGCTGTACCGGCTCACCGACCCGCTCTGTGATGTACTGACCAATGTCAGCCGCGAAGCCGTGCGGACCTATACAGCTCGGCAAATAGCTCCAGCCCGCAAAATCCGCCTGATGGAGAACGGCATTGATCTTGGCCGATTCTCCGGTGTAGAGCCATGGGAGCGGAAGGCGATACGCGCCGAGCTGGGAGCCGGGGAGCAGGCAGGGCGTGACACCTTCGTCTGGCTGGCGGTGGGCCGTCTGGTCCCGGCAAAGGATTATCCGCTGATGCTGCGCGCCTTTGCTGCTGCCAGGAGCAAGGGCTTCCCGGCAAGTCGATTATGGATTGCCGGAATAGGCCCGGAGCGGGAGCGGGTGGAGCAGGAGGCGGCCGCTTTGGGGCTGGCGGATAGCGTAGCCTTACTGGGAATTCGCCAGGATATCCCCCGGCTGATGGCGGCTGCCGATGGCTACGTGATGTCCTCCCGCTGGGAGGGGTTGCCGATTGTGCTGCTGGAGGCTTGCGCGGCCAGGCTGCCCATCGTGGCTACGGCGGTGGGCGGCAATGCCGAGGTGGTGCTGGACGGCAAGAACGGCTACGTCGTGCCGCCTCTGGAAGAGAGAGGGCTGGCGGAAGCGCTGGAGCGGGTGATGGCACTGCCCGCAGAGAAGCGGCGGGCATTGGGACAATGTGGCCGAGAGCATGTGGAGGCTCATTATGCCATGTCACGTGCAGCCGGGCGATGGTTTGCTCTATACGAACAGCTCTCTGGCTGCAAAATGGCTGAGGAAAATGCGACGTTCTACAGCAAAAGGGAGGGTTCCGAAGGATGAAACGAAAAGCAGCGTATATCGCCACCGTCTACTCCCATCTGGCGGCGTTCCATCTCCCCTTCATGGCGGATTTGCGCCGGGATGGAGTTGAAGTCCACGCTTACGCGGCTCCGGATCATTGCCGTGAGGAAGTGAAAGCGGCTGAATTTGACTGCCGGGACCTTCCTTTTAGCCGCCATCCGCTAGCCCCCGGCAACTGGCAGGCGCTAGGGGTACTGATCCGCTCTCTGCGTCAGGAGCAATATGAATTCGTCCATGTACATACTCCCAATGCCGCGGTGATTGTGCGCCTGGCGGTTTGGCTGGCCGGCTTGTTCAGACCCGGGGAGGTCAAAAGAACCCGGCTGGTATATACCGCTCACGGGTTCCATTTCTATCGCGGGGCTCCCTGGCGCAACTGGTTGTTCTACCCGCTGGAGCGAGGCTTGGCCCGGTTGACTGATGTGCTGATCACGATCAATCAGGAGGATGAGCAGCGGGCGCGGTCTTTTCCGGTTCGGGGCCATGTGGCCTATATCTCTGGCGTGGGCGTGGAGATGGAACGATATGCTTCCCCGCAGGCGGATGAAATCTGTCGCTATCGCGCGGAGCTTGATCTGGCCCCGGAGGACTTTGTCATTTTGTGCACGGCTGAGCTGAATGGCAACAAAAATCAGGGCCAATTGCTGGCCGCGGTTCGCGAGCTTCGCCGCCGCGGAATTCCCGCTGTATTGCTGCTGGCGGGCACGGGCCGCTGTGAAGCTTCCTACCGCAAGCTGGCCGCCGAATATGGCTTGACACGGGAGGTCCGCTTGCTTGGCTTCCGCCGCGATATTCCCCGGCTGCTGCATGCGGCAGATGTAGTGGCCTTACTATCGCAGCGCGAGGGATTGCCGAAGGCGCTGCTGGAAGGGATGGCGGCTGGCAAGCCGCTGGTGGCGACCGATGTGCGAGGCAGTCGCGATCTGGTAGCTCCCGGACGGAACGGGTACCTGGTTCCAGTTGGTGATGTGTCTGCTACGGCGGCGGCGTTGACCCGGTTGCATCACGATGCTTCGCGGCGGTGGCGGATGGGGGAGTACAGCCGCAAGCTGGCGGCGCTATATGATCTTGGCGAGATACGCGAAGAGCTTGCCGCTATTTATGCTGGACTGCTCGGCCCGTCGGATAGGCGGCAGACATTTGTTCAGGGGGAAGATCATCAAGGAGAGGAGGAACGGTATGATCAGATTATTTCGTAATAAACAAGCCAAGCTTGTATTGTTGTTGCTTGACGGACTGCTCATCTACGATAGCTATGGGTTGGCAAAGCTGATATTCACCCCAAGCGAAAGGTTGCTATGGGCCGGGAATAGCTCAGGGTATGGATTTGCCTGGGAGATGGTCTGGATGATTCTTTTTACGGTGACGACGTATTATTTTTACAACTTGTATGATCTGGCAGGGCGCAGGAAGCCATCGCAAATGCTGTGGAATTTGCTGCTGGCCCATCTGTTTATTGGTGCGGAGTTCATTGTGCTGAGCTACCTTATGGGAGGCATGGTGATGTCCCCTTACGCTTTATTGGCGGGCTTTGCGATTCAGTTGGGTTTGTCGTTCAGCCTGCGCCTGCTGGTGTTCCTCATCCAGCGTCAAGGGTTTGGCCGCAAAAGAACGATCGCTGTGATCAGCGGGGCCTCCTGCGGCTTTGGAGACTCGGCACTAAGCAGTCTACTGCGTAAGGGCGAGCCTTGGTTCCAGATTGAACGGATTGTTCGGGAGGACGAGCTTCGGGGGGCGCTTCAAGAGGAGGAATGGAGCGGCATGGAGGCCTTGCTGCTCGGGCCGGGATTGTCCGTACAGAAGAAGGAGAAGTGGTCGGCAGCGGCGGGCGAGCGAAATATGGAGGTGGTGATCATTCCTGATTTCTATGAGCTGTATATGGCCGATGCGGAGCCTCAGCAGCTTGATGATCTATTGGTATATTCGCTGTTGCCGCCAAGGTTATCGTTGCCTGAGCGATGTGGCAAGCGTCTATTAGATCTGGTGGCATCCAGCCTGTTATTGCTGCTGGCCTCTCCTGTGCTGCTGGCCCTGTTCCTAGTGATTCCACTATCGTCGCGTGGCAAAGCGCTATATGTTCAGGAGCGGGTTGGCTTCAAGGAACAGTCGTTCCAACTGTTCAAATTCCGCAGCATGGTGGAGGGGGCCGAGGATGACACCGGGCCCGTACTGGCAGGGCGCGGGGATGCGCGAATTACGCCGCTGGGGCAGTTCATCCGCGCTACTCGTCTGGATGAGCTGCCACAGTTGTTCAATGTGCTGCTTGGGCAGATGAGCCTGGTAGGACCCCGGCCGGAGCGGGCTTTCTTCATCTCCCGCTTCAAGGAGGAACTGCCGCATTATGCCTATCGGTTCAGGGTTAAGCCGGGGCTGACGGGTTACGCTCAAGTTATGGCTGGTTATGCGACCACGCCGTCCGACAAGCTGCGTTATGATTTAATGTATATTAAGCAATATTCGTTGCTGCTCGATATCAAAATCTTGTTCCAAACCGTCCGGGTTATGCTCCAGCGGCAACAGGCCGCAGGGGTAGAGACGACTAACCAGATTGAAGTAAGGGGAGGAAACCCTAGTGCAGAAAGCCTCCCGAGCGTTGCTGGAGCGGAAGTGGCTGCGGAGGCTCAGGCTCTTGAAGCGTAGAAGCTTGTCAGCACAATAGCACGAAAGCAAAATGGCACGATGGTTTCACGCAGTTAATAGCCCTTATGGTTGAGAGAGGTATCCTCCCCCGGTACGAATAGCTGTACGTGCTTCCTCAGATAGCCGTACGGCTATTTCTGTTCCGCTGATCCGGTTGCCCGTTACGCGAAATTCTCTCACGGCGCCAAGCCAAATGCCGCTCGTATTATGTACCGGCCTGGGGCTTTCACCACGGTAAATGGTGTTATCTGTGATAACGACGCTACGCAAGTATCCGCTGCTAACGCCGATATCCGCTTCAATTGCATTATAATAGCTGCCTGTTCCAGTGATGAGGTTGTCCGTAACCGTCACTGCATCCGCATAGATGGAAATGGCGGCATACATATCCTGAGGCAAGGGTTCTTTCTGCGAAGTGACATAGCGGTTGTTGCCCTGATACATATTGTGAATGCGGTTGCCTCGCACCTCCACTCCGGGGGTGGCGATTTTGATGCCCCGTTTGGCGGCATGGTAAATAACATTCCCGGCGATAACGGAACGGGATAAAGGGGAGGAAGCCGGGGGCTTGTCGAAAAAAATGGCATCGGCATCCTCTTTAGGCGTGATATGCGTAATCTGGTTGTTCAGGATGTGTACGCGGCGGGCTATCGTCTGTCCCGGCTCGTTCCAGACCATGATTCCTCGGGCTACAGGGGTTCCCGAGCGTGCTGCGATTCTCGTAACCTCACAGTTCTGGATAACGATATCGGAAGTATTCCCGTAAATCATCACTCCGGCAACGACGGTGGAATGGAGGGGGTCCAGTGAGTTAGCAGGCTGGCTGAGCTGTCGGATGTGGCTGTTCGTGATTTGTACGTCGGAGGAACCGGCATGAATGCCTACCCCCCTGTTCAGACGGTTTCCGCCATCCACGGTGACACCCTCCATCCGTATACCCCGCCCATGGATGGAAATGCCCTCGAAGCCATGAGTGGCCCCTGCCAGCTCCCGGAATAAAAGGACGGGTTGCCCTTTCCCCCGCAGCGTGACACCGCTCGCGAGGGGAAGAGGTTCGTTGACCGCGAGCAGGTAAGTGCCCGGGGGTACGATGATCGTTGCGCCGCGCCCGCTGGCAGCGGCTTGCTCTAATACTCGCAGAAAAATGCGAGTGTCATTGGTAATGCCGTCGCCCTTGGCGCCGGCTTCTTTGACGTTGTAGACGGGAGGGCCGAACAGGAGAGAAGCGGCTAACAGCAGCAAGCCTGAGCCAATCGTCAGAGTGAATACCCAGCGGAAGATTCGACGCGGGGCCGTGAATTTACTCATATGAATTGGCTCCCAGGGCTTTCGGAGCTAGCTTCTCCCAGGCCTCCATATCGGGAATCCAGTAGTATAGCTCCGCTTGGACAAGCGGGTCATAGGCTCTGCCGCTGCGGCCGGGAAATTGCACATAATCTATCTCTTCGGTATCGAGCTGACTGGCCAGCCAACCCAGGCTCAGGATGTCGGCATCGGTAAGGTTGGTGTCGAGAATGTCCTCCTTCACCAGTGTTAGAAGCGTGGGGAGCTGACGCAGGTTATCGGGCGCGAGTATTTTTTTGGCTATGGCCTTAAGCACCCGGACCTGGTTTTGCTGCCGGGCATGATCTCCATCCTCCAGCGATTTACGTTCGCGTACGAACTGGAGGGTGGTCGTTCCGTCCCAATGCTGCTGTCCCTTCGGCAAAGTCTTGTGGTAGTAGGTTAGCTTAACGGGAGCCTCCAGGTTCATATCTACACCGCCGATCGTATTGACGAAATGCTCAAAGCCTTCAAAGTTGGTTTTGACATAGTAGTTAATCGTACAACGGCAGAGGTCGCTTACCGCCTGGATGGCTGATTTGCTTCCGGCATGGCTGCTTTGGCCTTTGCTTTCCGCCAAGGCGTGAGCATGATTGATTTTGGTCCAGCCCACATGGGGCAAATGCACCCGAGTATCCCGGGGGATGGAGATGAGTTGAATCCGGTTATGGTCTGAATTGACATGGACAAGAATCAAGACATCGGTACGCGAGGCTTCCTCTGCTCTGGCATCCGTAGCGAGCAGCAGCAGATTAAAGCTTCTTTGTGCAGCTTGTGAATCTGCCCCCGGTGAGCTGTAATTGTTCTCCTCTACGCCCTCTACAGTTACGGTGCTGCGGTTGGCTTTAGTTGAAGGTGCTTGAGAAGCGGAAGCGGGGGAAGGGGCTAGCTTGTCCTGCCCCTGTCCGGAAACGCTGGGCAGCTTCATAGGCTGCGGAGTGGCCAGCACAGGAATTTCAACATTCCGAAAATGCCGTGACGGCTCGTATTTTAACCCGGCCCAAAGCAGTCCTCCTGCTACGGTGAGCAGGGCAAGGGCAGGAATGATCATCTTTTTGCAGGTTTTCATTTTCATAGGTTCATTCGTCTCCATCCAGGAAAAGGGGATATAGCCAAGTTGCTATTTCGTAGCATTATATGATCGCCAGGTCGTTTGTATTCGGGGTGTGACTTCATAGACTTCATAGTTCTGACCTATTCTAAAATGGAATAGCTAGCGCTTAGCCCTTGCGCAGCAAGAGGTAGAGGACAATCGCTTGCTGTAAATGATATTGATAATTATTCTCAATGGACATAGGATAGTAGGGACGTGATCAAAAAAAGCGAATAGCGTCAATCTGATATCAACAGGGGCGTGACAGTATGACATCGATTAGTGTGAAAGAAGGTCAAGAGATACTGATTCTCACCTATGAGGATCTTTGCAAATATCATGGCGGCGGGGCACTGATGGCGCTTGCGGTAGGATTTCGCATGCAGCAGACGGCCTTTGCCGAGCTTTATCCCGGAGAGGTGCCGCAACGCCGTTCTTTTTCTATTCGTTCAGGACACGCTGGTCCGGGCTTTCGGGATGCCTTTGAATATGTGACCCGGGCCTATACAAGAGGGGCTTATATGATTGATACCTCGGAGCCGGAAGGACAGTACGATCCCTATCGGGAGCAGAGCTATGCCTTTACGGTTACCGGTGACAACGGCCGGGCTGTTCAGCTCATCCTGCGGCCGGACTTTTTGCCGAAAGCCTTTTTTGATTATATGAAGCAAGGGCGCGACGGCAGGATGACGGTGAAGGATGACGAGGCATTCGCTGACTTGAGGCTTGAGCTATCGGAGAGAGCGCTGGCGTTGCCGGCGTCGGAACTGCTGATCGTGAGGAGGTTGGTATAGCTTATGAAGGCAGCCTGTGATTTACCGGGGCCGCTGCGTATAGCGCTGATAGCGTCGGGCACCTACTTCAGCAGTTGGACCAAAGATGAAGTGGATCCTCTGGCCAATCGCCTGCCGGAGGGCGATGTGGTGGACATTTATGAATTAGCGGATCGGCAGCTGGACGGCTACCGCTGCATGTTCATTGACCATATGGCAGACCAGGAGTTCCTTTATCGGCACAAGGACGTCATCTGGAATTATTTGCAGGGCGGCAACGTGGTTGTCTTTTGCGGACATCAGTGTCTTCCCTGGCTGCCGGGGGCCGGTTTGTTCGTGCCGCTAGAGAGGGGCGGGGTGAAGGATTTTAAAATTAAGCTGATGGGAACAACGCCTCATCCGATTTTTTCAACGGTTAGCGCTGAAGAGTTAACATACCGCAAGGGAGTGGCAGGCTTTTTTGCCAGAGGGTATCATCCGGCTCCCTCCGAAGCAGAGGTGCTGATTACTTTGCCCGGCGATGCTCCGGTAACTTATATTGATCGGCGAAGCACGAACGGTACTCTGCTGGTGCATGCAGGAGGCGCCCTTTGGGGTCAAGGGGAACCGATGGACAAAGTGAGGGAGCAGCTCCTGCACTGGCTCGCGGATGAATGTGTCCGAATAGACGAGAGGGGACAGCAGGAATGAGACGAATAGCCGTGATTTACGGCGGTAATGCCCATCAGCACCGAACCTTCAATCAGCCCCGATACCGACGTTGGCTGGAGAAGATAATCTATTTGCCCGAGATGAACGATGCTGCTCTGGATGAAATAGAGGTATTGCTTGTCCCTTCCCAGCTTCATACCGGATTGATGGCTTGCAATAAGGCGGCGATTGATGCTTTTCTGAAGCGGGGCGGGACGGTTGTAGCATGGGGGGCGCAGCCTACCCCGCTGCTTCCTGGCCATGGCTGGGAGTTTCGTCCAACGAATTTCTGGTGGTGGCTTGAGCCGGAGCCAAAGAGTGGACTTGTGCTGACAGCTCCGGAGTTTGGTCTATTTCAGTATGTGACGTTGGAGGATGCGACCTGGCATCATCATGGTTTTTTTCATCCCCCGGCAGAGGCGCGGATCATTATTGAGGCAGAGGGGGAAGGGGCCATCTTCTATGTGGACAAGTCTTCGACACCGGGGACGCTGATTATGATGACGCTTGACCCGGAGTATCACTATGGCTCGTATTTCATGCCTGCCACGGAACGTTTCTTAAATGGTTTTTTTCCTTGGCTCGCCCATGGAGAATGGTAGAAGTCAAAGGCTGGTTTACTATTTTGTACATTATCAATCGGGAGTGTGTTTAATATATGCGATTTTCTTTATCTAAAAGCGGCTTGCTTGCCATACTTGCTGCTGTTCTTCTAATCGCCGGCTGTTCGTCCGGTGCCAGCAGCACTTCTCCGCCGGAGGCGGATAAGACATCATCGCCACCCGCAGTTGCTGAAGACAGCCCGGCATCTGCGGATGTACCGCTGCTGCGTCTGGCCTGGGCCGGAGCCGGTTATCCATCTCCTTTTGCCTTCAGCGCCTCGGGACCAGGAGGATTTCTGAGAAATTCCTTCCTGTTCGATACGTTGACCTGGAAGGACAGCACGGGTGTTATTCCATGGCTCGCCAAGAGCTGGAAAATATCAGAGGATGGCCTGAGCTATACCTTTGAGTTGGAGCCGGAAGTGAAGTGGCATGATGGTCAGCTATTGACTGCAGCGGACGTTGTGTTCAGCTTTGATTATTATAAAGAGCATCCATTTATGTGGACGGGGGATATTTCGCAGATTGAGTCTGTGACGGCTTCCGGGGATTTGCAGGTAACGTTTAGACTGAAGGGGAAATATGCACCATTTCTCAGTGACCTGGTAGGCATTGTGCCGATTATTCCCAAGCATGTATGGGAAACGGTGGACAATCCGGTGGAATATCGTGATCCTGCGGCGCTGGTGGGCACCGGTCCTTACGTGCTGGAGGAATTCGATGAGAAGTCTGGGCAGTATGCTTTCGTTGCTAATGAGAATTACTTCAAAGGTTACGTCAAAGTGAAGGAAATCCAGTACCTTAATCCGTCCAACAAGATATTGGCGCTGCAAAACGGTGAAATCGATGCGACGATGACGACGAGCTATGGTGATGTGGAGCAGCTGACCCAGGCTGGCCTGGATGTGATCCAGAGTGATCCCACCGGCAGTGCGCTGCGGATTACTTTCAACTTGCAGCATGAGCAATTAAAGGACAAGAAGCTGCGTCAAGCTATTGCTTATGCGATTAACCGCGCAGATATGGCGCAGAAGATTACGGGTGCGGAGCCGATGGTCGGCAGCGCTGGCATCATTCCACCGGATTCCGATTGGTTCAATACGAAGGTGAAATCGTACGATTATCAACCGGAAGAAGCGGAGAAGCTGCTGGATGAGCTTGGCTACGTCAAGAATAGCAAGGGCATTCGCGACAAGCTCAGACTGAGTGTGATGGTATCCTCGACCTCCAAGGAGGCTCAGTTTGTACAGGAGGATTTGAAGAAGATCGGGATCGAGCTGACGATCAAGCAGGTGGATGGCGCCGCCTTCACAGCGGCTATGGGGGAAAATCAATACGATATGGCGATTACGGGACATATTGGGCTGAGCGGTGATCCGGACTTCCTGCGCCTGTGGTTTCTGGGTGAAGCCAGCAATGCCTATGCGGCGCGCGGCAAGGTGTTTGACGAGCAAAACTTCCAGCAGCTTGCAGTGAGCCAGAAGGAAGAGCTGGACCCGACAGCTCGCAAGCTGATCATTGATCAAATGCAGGATGTGCTTGCGGATGAATTGCCGACACTGGTGCTCTATCACCGTCCATTCTACTATTTGTATCAGCCGCAGGTTTTTGCCGGCTGGTTCAACACTTCAGGCGGCATTGGCGATGGCATTCCGCTCTGGGATAACAAGGCAGCCTTTATCGATGAAAATCATTAGGCAGACGTCTGTTTATGCCATTGTGCTATTGATCGTTCTGCTGCTCAACTTTTGGCTTCCCCGGCTCCTGCCGGGGGGGCCGATTGACTATTTAAGCAGTGGCGGAGCAGAAGGGAGCATCTTCCTGACCGAGGCGCAAAAGGCAGCGCTACAATCCTACTACCGGCTTGAGGATTCGCTTTGGGAACAATTTGTCTCCTACTGGACGGGTGTGTTCACCTTCGACTTCGGCTTGTCAATTACGTATAAGCAGCCGGTATTCGATGTGATTCTGGTTCGCTTGCCGTGGACGTTGCTGCTTGTTGGCATCGCGACACTGCTATCCATCGCTCTGGGCTTGCTGCTTGGCCTGTTATCGGCTTGGCGATACCCGGGAAGGTCAGACCGCATGCTGTACCTGGGTCTGCTAGGGATGGGCGCTTTGCCCGAGTTTTTGTTAGGTATGGCGCTGCTGATTCTGCTGGCTGTTTACTGGCCGATATTTCCGCTTGGCGGAGCGGAGACCAGCTTTCTGAGGCCGGACAGCGTATGGGAGCGCTGGCTGGATGTGCTGCATCATGCCGCTTTGCCGGCGGCCGCGCTAACGCTGGTACAATTGGCCAGCCTGTATCTGCTGATGCGCAATGAGGCGATCCGGGTTCGGCGCGAGCCCTTCATTGAATTTGCCGAGGCCAAGGGACTGTCTGCACGCACTGTCTTGCTGCGCCATGTGGCTGGCAATGCGCTGCTGCCGATCGTGACTATGATTTTTCTGCGGATCGGCGGTTTGCTGGCCGGCTCGGTGCTGGTGGAAACGGTCTTTGCCTATCCCGGGATAGGCAAGCTGCTGCAGGAAGCTATTCTTGCTCGTGATTATCCGTTGCTGCACGGTTTGTTCTTGATCATGACGATTTTTGTCCTGCTATTGAATTTGCTGGCTGATCTGATCTATCCGTTGCTGGATCCGCGTATTCGTGTTTCGGGCTCCAGGGAGGTTGTCGTATGAGGAAAACAGGTCTTGCTGGACTCAGTATGCTTCTGCTGCTTCTGGCCCTGGCGCTGCTTGGGCCGCTGTTAACGCCTTATTCGCCGTTTGCCAGCGTTGGCGATCGTCTCGCTCCGCCGTCGGCGGCCCATTGGCTGGGCACCAACTCGCTGGGACAGGACATGTTCAGCGGTCTGGTTCATGGCGCGCGCACCTCACTGCTGGTTGGCTTTGCTGTCAGCCTTCTCAGCACGGTATTGAGTGCCCTGCTAGGGCTGGCAGCCGGGTACTGGCGACGGATTGATCCACTGTTGAATGGCCTGGCGAATTTGCTGCTGGTGTTGCCCTCGCTGCTGTTGATTCTGATTGTGACCTCCTTCACTGGCGGGGGCACGCTGCAACTGATTGCAGCGTTGGGACTCCTTACCTGGCCGGGATATATGCGGCTGATTCGAGCCTCCGTGCTGTCGCTTAAGGAGAGGGAATTCGTCAAGGCGGCATATCTCTATAACGCGGGGGCCGGATATATATTCCTCAAGCATCTGTTGCCGTTTCTGAAGCCGTTGCTGGCGGCCAAGTTCATTCTTTCCTTCCGCATGGCGATACTGAGTGAAGCCAGTCTATCCTTTCTCGGCATCGGCGATCCGAACCGGGCATCCTGGGGGAAAATGCTGCAGGAGGCCTTTCAGGCCAATGAGACGTGGCTGACGAATGTGTGGAGCTGGACGGTACTGCCGCCCATGATTGCGTTGCTGGTTGCTACAACCTCGCTTGCCTTGCTCGCGGAAGGGATTCATGGACGGCTTAAGCCAATTGTGCAGCAAAGGGAGCCGGACCAAGCGGAAATGGAGGAAGGATGGGACAATGGAACCGGGGCTGCCGCCGACACTGCTCGTGGACTCGTTGCCAGACGGCTTAAGGTTCAGCTGGGAGGCGCGGTAATAGTGCAGCCAAGCAGCTTTATCCTGGCAAGCGGCTCGGTGACTGCGCTTGTTGGCGAGTCCGGATCGGGCAAGACGACGCTGGCGAGGGCGCTCTATGGCTTGCTTCCGCGAGATGCCTTCACAGGGGAGATCATCTACCTGGGGGATGATGGGCCGTCTGAGCTAAGGCGCTGGCGGGATGCGGCATGGGTTCCACAGGACCCGCGGGCCAGCATGAATCCGTTGCTGAAGATCGGCAAGCAATTTGATGAGGTGCTGAATCACAAAACGCCGAAGGAGGAGCGGCGAAGACAAGCGGAGAAGGCATTGCAGGAGGTACAGCTTGGTGACGAAGTGTTGGAGCGATATCCGCATGAACTGAGCGGCGGAATGCTGAGCCGGGTTGCTATTGCGCTAGCCCTGCTGAACCAGCCGTCACTGCTGATTGCGGACGAGCCAACCGCCGCGTTGGACCCGATTGTCGGGCGCGAGACGGCAGAGCTGCTGCTGCGTAAGGTTCGGGAGCACCAAATGATTTTGCTGCTTATAACGCATGATTGGAAGCTGGCTGCTCATGCAGCGGACCGTATATTGTGGCTGGAGGATGGGAGACTATCGGAATTCCAGCAGGGGGAGCAAGGAATAAAATAGGGGGAAAACGCTATGTTGGAGATAAAGCGGATAACCAAGCGCTATGGCAAGCGAGAATCCTCATTCGAGGCGTTGAGCCGAGTGAATATGAAGGTGGCCGATCAGGAAATTGTAGCGCTTGTTGGTGAAAGCGGCTCTGGAAAATCAACTCTGGCTGAGCTTGTGAGCGGTCTTCAGCAGCCAACAGAAGGTGAAATTCTCTGGTCGCCGGAGGTTGGGAGCGCGCTCGTGACTTCCACAACATCCAGGGCATCCAGGCAGCATCATAAAAGCATTCAGATGGTGTTCCAAAATCCCGATCGTTCATTAAACCCTTACTGGAGGATCAAGGAGATCGTAGCGGAGCCGTTGCGGCTTGCTGGCGTGCCCAAAAAGCAGGCCTGGCAACAGGCGGCAAGCCTGCTGCGTCAGACCGGCCTGCCGGAAGCGCTGCTTGAGCGGCGTCCCAATGAGTGCTCCGGAGGGCAAAAGCAGCGGGTGGCGATTGCTCGAGCCTTGTGCACCAAGCCGCAGCTGTTGATTGCCGATGAGATTACCTCGGCGCTGGATACGCAGACGGAGAAGGGCATTATGCAATTGCTGCTGGCGCTGCGGATTCAGACAGGGATGTCGATGCTTTATATTACCCACAGACTGGATGTGCTGGATGGCTTTGCAGATCGCATTGTGGTAATGAAGCAAGGGCAAATTATCGAAACGGGCACGGTTCATCAGGTGCTGCGAAACCCGCAGCAGGCCTACACCAGAAAATTGCTTGAAGCGAGCTTTTTTGCCTAGAGCCTGGAAATCAGCACATTTACACGATTTTCGGAAACCGGCTCTTGAAGTAGCTTGCGGTCTCACGTATGAAGTCTTGCTCGGGCTCGGTAAGCCGGCTCTTCAGTGGTATGAGCAGCCCGTTGGAACGGGTAAGCGACAGTGAGGAAAGCGGCACGGCAGCCAGCTCGCCGCGAGCCAGCCATTCGGTCACAACAGGCGCAGGAAGGAAAGACAACCCAAGATGGGCCTTAACCGCCTGAGCTATAATCTGAAAATTGCTCATCTGTAAAAATTGTACCCGTGCATTATAGCGTTGCAGATATTGTGAAATTAGCTGATTCATATATTTGCTCTGCGAGAGCAGCAAGGTTTGCCTGTTCAGCTCGCGCATCGCAACTCGCTTGCGGGATGCCCAGGGATGATCAGCAGGCATGACAAGAACAAGCTGTTCCTCAAACAGCTGTCTGGAGGTGAAGTGCTCCTGTAATTGCTCATCCTCTTCGTAAAGGGGCATCAGGGCAAATCTGGCTTGGCCCGCGAGCAGGGCCTGACGAAGATCGGCATAATTCAGTGCATGAATTTCCAGTAACTGATTGGGGAATTTGCGGTGATAGGCATTTAATATTTCCGGCAAATGGCAGGAAGCTATATATTGGCTGGTGTATATGGAACAAATCTGATTATGCTGCAGCACGGAATGGCGTACCTTCTCCTGTGCCTCCATTAGCAGATGAATAGTTTTCCGGCTGTAATTCAGTGCAATTTCGCCAGCAGCAGTCCAGCGAATGCCATTGCCATCCCGAATGAGCAGAGTGGCGCCAAAGTAGGCCTCGAGCTGCTGAACATGCTTGGTGATTGTCGGTTGTGTGCAATAAAGACGCTTGGCGGTCTCGGTGAAGGAATTGCATTCAGCGAGTGTCAGCAAGGTCTCCAGCCTGTCTAGTAATTTCATTGTGTTGTTCACCTCGCGTCGCTGTGACATTTATCACAAGATATCCTTAATCCCATAATAATGATAATCATTCTCAAAATCAATAGCCGAAAAATTTGAATTTTTAATGCTTGTCATTGTCCAACTAGTCTATTTCGTCCCAAGCCTACATACGGTGTTGAAGCGGCAGTTAACGTCATAATGCCATTATATTGGGGAATGGGAGAGTCGGAAGAATGAAGGTGTTGGTAACAGGGGGAGCGGGATTCATTGGTAGTGAGACGGCAAAGCGGTTGAGGGAGCAAGGTGAGCAGGTAGTTGTCGCAGATAATGGAGTCCGGCATGGAGGAAGGCATAGCCTGGAAGCGGATCAGGCAGTGGCCTATTATGCTGTGGATGTGGCGTCTAAAGAACTGGAGGATGTTTTTGCACAGGAGCGGCCGGATGGGGTCATTCATTTGGCCGCACAGACCAGTGTTCGGCATTCCTTAAATCGTCCGCTTGGGGATGCGCAGACGAATATTTTGGGAACGGTGAATGTGCTGGAGCAATGTGTCCGCTACGGGGTGCAAAAGCTTGTGTTTGCTTCCTCGGCTGCTGTATACGGCAATCCCTTGCAACTTCCCATCGAGGAGTCGCATGGAACGGAGCCGTTGTCCTTTTACGGGATGTCCAAACGGGTGGGGGAGAGATACATAAAGGCGTTTGGCGAACGTTACGGGCTGGGCTATACAATCCTGAGATATGCCAATGTCTATGGCATTCGGAAACGCCGGACCGGGGAGGACGGCGTGCTCACGGTCTTTGTCGAGCGGATGCTGGCCGGATTGCCCCTGGATATTTTTGGGGATGGCAGCCAGACTCGTGATTTTATTTATGTTAAGGATATTGCGGATGCAACGGTACTTGCGCTGCGGACGAATCAGAATCACGTCATGAATATTGGCAGCGGCAAGGGGACCTCGCTATTGGAAGTGGTGGAGCTGCTGAAGGAACTCTCCGGGCGTCAGCTGCAGCCGCAGTTCCATTCAGCTTCGGCGGGAGATATCGGACATAGTGTACTGGATAATGGCAAGGCACGTGATGTGTTGTGGTGGGAGCCACAATATACATTGTACGAGGGCCTGCGGGAGATGGTAGAGTTCGAGATGGAAGCCCGCCAGAATCCTCTGCTAGTAGAACGGTTGGGTTATAGTGAAGCATCTATTTCAGTGATTTAAAGGCGAGGCGAGTTAGTCCGGAGAGTGAATATGAGTTGGAATAGCGAGCGAATTCTATAATTATAATCCTCTGTGTCCATAAAGGAGCAGGGGATTTTTTTACGTTGCATACATGCTTGACCGGACGATATGGTATGATCGAAACAGTAAGTTTATGTACATACGCACAATGTGAATGAGGGCGGGATGCTTAATAGACGGGGAGGGGAAAAGGTGCCACTCGATCAGAAGAAGGGGAGCCACGGGTCAGAGCTTCAAGCAGATGCTGGAGATTCATTCGTACAGGGAAGTGAACGGGAAGCTGTAGATAGCGCCTCACTGAAGTGGAATGCCGCAGAGAATGATACGAATCAAAAGCGCGTTTCCTCCCTGCGGAATTCCTTGCGATTATGGCTGTCCTGCCTTATGGAGCACACTTTGCTTCTCCCCATTTGGATTTTGTTCGTTGTTTATGCGTGGCCGGAAGGGCAATCCTTTATTTGGCTAGGAGGATTGCCGCTCTTGTCGCTGATTGGAGCTTTGCTGAGCTTGCGTATGCGCAGGTTATGGCAGCGAGGGGTTATGGCTGTATGCCTGGGGGCGGGGTATGCATCATTGCCGTTGATCTGGCTGCCTCGTCTGGGATTCCCAGGCAGCGATATTACGGCCGGGCCTGCCCGGGTATTATTGATGGTTCAGGCAGCGGCCTTCCTTGGTGCTGCCGTTGTGTGTACCATGCAGGGGTTAACCGCTGCGGCGCGCGAGGGACAATATCGCTTGTACTGGGCGGCAATTGCGAACTATTTTATCGCCGGAATTGTGTTTCCCAAAGTCCCTCTGCTTAGCGACACTGTTCCACTGTTGACTTGGGCCGGGGCTGCTTGCGTAGCAGCCGTACTCTTCGTAACGAATCATCAGCATTTACGTTATAATCTGGATTCGACCGGCTCACATGAACGGTTGCCTGCTGGCTTGAAACGGCATAACCGGCTGTTCATGGCGGCTATAATAGCAGCTTCGCTTTTGCTTGCGGCTGGAGTTGGGCGCTGGATCGGAGGCGTGTTATGGGAGCTGCTTCGCGGGCTGATACAATGGCTGACGCGCTCGCCAGCCCCTGAACCTATCCTGCCGGAAGAGCCGCCTGCGATGCCTGCTCGGCCACCACTTCCTGAAGAGGTCAGTGAGCCTGGTATGCTGGCAGAGCTGCTAAACATCCTTTTTTATGTTTTTGGCGGTTTGGTGATCGCATTGCTGATTGGCGGGGCTATATATTGGCTGTACCGTCATGGTGGAACCCTCTGGCGTAAAAGCATCGCCAGGTTATTATCCTTGTTGCGCCGGGAGTCGCCACTTCCCTCTCAGGAGGTATATCGGGACGAAGAGAAGAACATTTTTAGCTGGGAGGATACGCTGCAAGGCTGGCGTCAGGCAGCTTCACGTTTATTCGGCGTCAGGGCAGCAGCGCCGGAACGATGGGAAGAGATGAAGGATAGCCGCAAGCAGGTACGTTACTTATACCGTCAGTTCTTACGCAAAGAGCGGGATCGGGGGTATAGCTTAAAGGCTGAACTGACCCCAAGGGAAACAGCAGAGGATATACGCTGTGAGCAAGCACGGCAGCCAGAGCTGCGGAAAGCGTCAGGACGCAGATGGAAAGGAAATGCAAGCTCCCAAAGTGGGCCCTGGGGCTTGGAACAAGCCCCAGGAGATTCGGTTATTCAGCGATTGCTTAAGCTTTATTATCCGGCTCGTTATGGCGATAAGCCAATCAACGAAGAGGAAGTGGCAGAGCTGCACCGCAATCTATTGCCGTAATTTTTCGACATCGAATCTTGAATTCAGCCGGGCCTGGCATGTGCTTTCGTCTGAACTCGTACTTATACTAATATAAAGCGAGCTTGCCAGAGGAAAGTGCTTGGCAAGCTCGCTTTTTTACAAGTCTATCATCTATAGAACGGAACGGGTTGTTAGGCCGATCCTTGCTTCATAATCTCAAGCTTTCTGAAACGGTGAGGCTCTTTCTCCAGCAGCTTGAAGGTCAGGTCTTCATGCTCCAGCGTTTCGCCCACGTCCATCGCCGGATTCATGCCATAGAGCCAGCCGCCGATGGTATCCACTTCCTCGGTGCTGAGCCCTGTCAGCAGCACTTCGTTAATCTGATTAACGGTTACGGTTCCCAAGGCAACCACATGATGCTCATTTAGTTGTACGAGTGGATCTTCTTCTTCCTTGTCGAACTCATCCCGGATCTCTCCGACCAGCTCCTCAAGGATATCCTCCAGTGTGACTAGTCCGGCTGTCCCGCCGTACTCATCAATCAGAATAGCAATGTGAGTGCCTTCAGCCTGCATTTTTTTAAGCAATTCGTTGATTGGAGTAACCTCCGACACCGTCATGGCCGGCTGTAGCAAGGAAGCAAGCTCCAGGTCGGGATTACTGTCATAGGATAAGAAAAATTGCTTGGTATTAATGACGCCAATAATATTATCCTTGCTGCCTTCCACCACGGGAAAACGTGTGTATTGCTGTTCCTTGATGATATCCAGATTCTCTTGCCGCGTCTTATCCGTATATAAGCACACCATGTCGGTACGCGGAACCATAATTTCCTTAGCCAGCAAGTTATCAAACGCAAAAACACGATTTACATATCCGTATTCGTTCTGGTTGATTTTGCCGCTTTCAAAGCTTTCGTTAATGATGATTTGCAATTCTTCCTCCGAGTGAGCATCTTCATGCTCGGAGGCGGGCTTGATGCCGATCAGGCGTACAAGCTGGTTGGCCGAGCCATTCAAGGTCCAGATAAACGGGCGCATGATCTTGGTGAACAAGATCAAAGGTCTGGCCGTAAGCAAGGCGATCTCCTCGGATTTGCGAATGGCCATCGTTTTTGGGGCCAGTTCCCCGACAACCACGTGTAAATAAGTAATGACTACAAATGCGATAATAAAAGAAAGCCCACTGCTGACTGCTTCAGGTAATTCAAGGCTTTGAAACACCGGATGAAGTATTTTCTCTACGGTAGGTTCCCCTAGCCAGCCAAGTCCCAGCGCGGTGATCGTGATCCCAAGCTGACATGCTGACAAATAACCATCGAGATTCGAGGTTACCAGTTTCACGGCGGGCGCCCCCTTATGCCCTTCCGCAATTAACTGATCAACCCGGCTCCCCCGGACGCGTACTATCGCAAACTCTACGGCCACGAAAAATGCGGTGAGCGCAATGAGGATTACGACCAAAACCAAGTACAATACCAAAAGCCTGTCACTGTCCATTCTCTACATCTACTCCTTGTTAAATATTAAAGTGATAAAGCATAAGCTTATTATATAATAGGCTGGCTAGAGAAAGCTAATTAGGGAAAGTCAACAAAATAAGTAATTAATTATATTAATGTTCGTGTTTATTTGTGGTTTATATGGATTTAATAATGAATGTAATTGTATTTTTAATTTAAATACGAATATTAATTGGTTTTTAAACTTGACTTGGTCTATTTTTTTCAATATACTATGGTTGTTTCAGGGAGATACATGAGATAGCTAACGTTCGTATAACCTCGATAATATGGATTGAGGGTCTCTACAAGGAACCACAAATTCCTGGCTACGAATAGGGTGCTTTGGCATACCTATGAATAGCCGGGAATTTTTTTTTAGAGGTAGTTCAAAAAGTCGTCTTCCCAGGACGAAGCAGTACAGGGAGTGGACTCGACGTCGAATCTTGAATTCAGCCGGGCCTTGCGTTGCTCACGTAGATCTGTCTACGCTCCGCTACTCAGTCCCTAGCTTCATCCAACCTTCTCGGTCCTGAGAACCCGACTTTTTGAACATGCACTTAAAGAAGTAGTTCAAAAATCCGTCTTCCCAGGACGAAGCTGTTCAAGGAGTAGATTCGACATCGAATCTTGAATTCAGCCGGGCCTTGCGTTGCTCACGTAGATCTGTCTACGCTCCGCTACTCAGTCCCTAGCTTCATTCAACCTTCTCGGTCCTGAGAACCCGACTTTTTGAACATGCACTTAAAGAAGTAGTTCAAAAAGTTGTGATCCCAGGACGAAGCTGTTCGAGGTGTAGATCGACATCGAATCTTGAATTCAGCCGGGGCTAGCATAGCTTACGCAGTATGTTTCTTGCAGAAACATTGGAGTTGCTCACGTACTCCATGCTCCGAAGTCATTTTCTGCGAAAACGAAAAGCTTCCTTACTTACGTCCCTAGTTTCATCCTTTTGAAAAAAACGCACATCGCAAGCATAAGCTTTGATGCTGAAAACCTGATTTTTTGAAGGCTCACTTATACTATTCATTTCTGGAGGTACAGATGAGTAAATATGATGTGATCGTGGTAGGAGCGGGTCCTGCTGGCATATTTGCCTGTTATGAGTTAACTCGTAAGGCTCCGCATTGGAAGGTACTGTTGGTGGACAAAGGGCATGATATTTACCGCCGGAGATGTCCGATTTTAGAGGATAAGATTACGCTTTGTCCGCCTGCTGCCGGACGTAAGGAATATGCGGGGTGCCTGCCTGCGTGCTCCATTACTGCCGGATTCGGTGGTGCGGGGGCTTATAGTGATGGTAAATTTAATATCACTACGGAGTTTGGCGGTTGGCTAAGTGATTATATTGCTCCATCCCGGGTGCTTGATTTGATCAAGTACGTGGATTCGATTAATTTGGAGCATGGCGCTACTCATGCGATTACGGATCCGCTGACCGAAGAGGTGCAGGATATTGAAAAGCGGGGATATGCAGCGGGCTTGAAGCTGTTGCGTGCGCAGGTGCGTCACTTGGGAACGGAGCAAAATCTGGAGATTTTGAAATCCATTTACGAATATCTGCAGACTCGCATCGATATGCTATTCAAGGCGGAAGTAGCCGACCTGATCACGGTTAAACAGGATAAGAACCATGTGGTGCAGGGGATTACGCTGCAAAATGGTGACACGCATGAGGCGAATTGGGTAATGGTTGCTCCCGGCCGGGACGGCTCGGCATGGCTGACGGAAATTTTGAAGAAGCGTCGGCTAAAGATGATGAATAACCAGGTGGACGTTGGGGTGCGCGTAGAGACATCCGATGTGGTGATGCGGGAAATTAACGAGCATTTGTATGAGGGGAAATTTATCTATAACACCTCGGTTGGCACGCGGGTGCGCACATTTTGCAGTAATCCGTCGGGACATGTGGTTGTGGAAAATCATAGCGGTGTTATGGCGGCAAACGGGCATTCTTTTAAAAATCCGGAGCTGGGGTCCCATAATACAAATTTCGCTTTGCTGGTATCCCATAAATTCACGGACCCATTTGATAAGCCCAATGAATATGCACGTGAGATTTGCCAGCGGGCCAATGATTTGTCTAATGGCGGAGTGATCGTGCAACGATACGGGGATATTTTGCGAGGCCGTCGTTCAACCGCAGGTCGAATTTCGGAAGGGTTCCTGGAGCCAACACTGAAGGAGGCGGTGCCGGGAGATTTGGGGCTTGTCCTTCCTTATAACACGATGAAAAGCCTGATTGAAATGGTCGAGGCGCTGGAGAAAGTCACACCGGGGATTGCCTCGGAGCACACTTTGTTTTACGGTGTAGAGGCCAAATTTTATTCAGCTCGCCCCAAGCTAAGCGAATCGCTGGAAACGGAAATCAGCGGCCTTTTCTGCGGTGGCGATGGTGCCGGCATCACCCGGGGCTTGGCTCAAGCCGGGGCCGCCGGGGTCTGGATCGCTCGGGGAATGCTGGAAAGGGCTGGGGCGAGTCGTATCTCATAACTGTGGTGAAATCGAGGGGCAAAGCATAAGGAGCAGGCCCAAGGGCAGGTTCAACATTCTGCCCCACATATAGTCGGTAAGCCATTGCCAGAGTGAAAGGTCCTTCCCAAATGGAAGAAATTCACTTATACTAGTAACTGGTGAAGCACACCTTGCATCGTAATAGATGGTGAGGTGTGCTTTTTTGCCGCATTAAAATGGGTTAATTTCACAAATTAGAGAGAAGAAAGGAGGGTGAAGGAAAGAGGATGGCGAATATCTGAGGAGTTGGATCCGTTAAGGACGTGAAGGAAATCAGCAAAATGTGTGGGAGTGATGGGGATGAAAAAGCTGGTCATTTTAATGCTATGTGGTGCGTTGGGAATGGGGTTAGGAGCAGCTCCGCAAGTACAATACCTCCAGACAGCGGGTGCAAAAGAAGCCATCGTGGGCAGTCCTAAACTGGCTGTACTTGTGGATGGACGTAAGGTGAAGTTTCAGGGTGGTGATCCAGTATCGGAAAATGGCCGTATACAGGTGCCTCTTCGGGGAATTGGCGAAGCACTTGGAGCTAATGTGGAGTATGACAGGTCTGGGAAAAAGGTGACCTATACCAAGGACAACAAATCAATCGTGCTCGCCATCGGTAGCAAGCAGGCCACGGTAGACGGGCGCGCGGTGACGATGGACACGGTAGCCAAGGCGGTCAAAGGGCGTACCTATGTGCCACTGCGTTTTGTTAGCGAAAACCTGGGGGAAACCGTGGAATGGGACCAGGCCGCAAATTGGGTTTGGGTAGGAAAGAAGGAAATTCCGAGCCCGGAAGAGGCAGGGGTGAAGAATGTACCTATTAGTGAATTCACTAAGTTGATTGGTGATCATACCTGGGTTTTAACAAGTGTTGAGGGAACAAAGTACACTACTGTCAACGTGATTAAAGCGGATCAGCTCCCCCTAAAGATTGGGGATCGGGTGATTTATGACATATGGCCAGTCAAACAGGGAAGCATCGAAGGATTGAAAATACATGCTTCAGATGGTAGTCCTAATTTAGTTTTTCTTGGTTCTCAATTTGATGCAAGATCGAGAAATCCTAGAACAAGTCTTTCAGTAACTAATACAGATAAAACTCGTACTTTGACCTATGCGGTCAGAAGTGGCCATGATGTAGATATCGACCCGAATTTTAAAAATTTCAAACTAGCACAGGTTGAATATATTGTGGTAGCTATGTCTTCTAATGCTTTAACGGTCATTGAGAATCCGTTTAAATAAGAGGAGAGTTCCAATGCTAAAGCGGATTTCAATGATCATTTTGGCTGTTCTAGTAGTAGTAAGTATCTTCGCACTTCCTCCAAGGGTGGAAGCGGCCGGCACATTACCAACTACTCAAGATAAGAATAACCCTAATAGATATTATTTTGTTGCATTATTTAGTTCAGATATTTGGCGTAGATCGGACGGAGTAACCTGGACAGGTGATGGTAGCCCAGGAGGGTCAGTAAATATAACGTTCCCTTATTCCTTTGATTTTCCTGGACGAAAGATAAAGAGTGTGCAAGTAACTAGATTCAGAGATCCTGGCGATTGGGATAATGGTTTAAATATATGGAATACATCGCGGTACAACTCAATGAAATGGGCTGACATGGAATATTTCATGAGTGATAATTTTAATTCTATCCGATCAGGAGTTCTAACTCTGAAAAATAACGGAAGTTCCGTCTCTTTTACAGTTCAGGTCAAAGGGACTTTAACGACCAAAAATCCAGGAAATGCGGGAATGGATATAACAGAAGAAGGCGGTGGTGGCCTGGGGGGCGGCGTTATTGGCTACCGCTACTACTTTCCTTCCATGCTGACGATTGAACTGGAACCCGAGGAAGGCCAGGCAATCATTAAGTATTTCACCACAACAGGAAAGTCCCTGAATGGGGTGGATGGCTTTAAGAATCGAACGGAAAAACTGGTGAAAGGCCAGTCTTACGCCTATACGCATAGAACGGAACCTTCAAACTATCTGTACAAGGGGTATCAAAAGCGGATTGATCAGGTGCCGACTGGTGGGCCTAGCGAATCCACAGGTGATCCCCCAGGATTTACATACAACGGTGATTTTTCAACGTACTATGTTAATTTCTACTACGAAGAAAAGGATGGGGAAGAGCAGCCGGATGTAAAATGTACAAATCCTAGGCCAGAGCAGTCTATGGTGGGCGAGGATTTTGATCCTAATGTTAGTGCGGTGATTCGAGCGGATGCACGGGGCAGAGAGAAATTCAACGTACTGGATGGCATTCCTACCTCGGAGAGTCTATACGGCAATGTAAAGACTAAACAATATTTATATAACTATGAATATACAAAGATGGTGGGAACATGTACCTTTACGGTGCCCGTAAAAAGAGACTTTTTGCTGTATTGGACAGAATATGTATTTGGCGTCGGTTATAGGTATAAATCGGAGGAGATCACATGGAAGGATGAGGTTGAGGTAACAAAACCTTATGCTTACTGGTCGGTAGAGGATTTCCAGGTATATGGTATAGCCCGGGCAGCCTTGCTGAACTATGCCTTTGAGGGCGGTGGAATCTCCATTTTGCCCCAAGGTTATGATCCGCCGGAGTTTGCGTTAGCCTCTCACTCTACCCATATGGACATCCCTCCCATCAAGACCATTGAGTTGAGGAAGAAAAGTGTGGATGGAGGAAATGAACGTCCGGATATTGAGAACAATCGGGATGAGCAAAGGGAAATGCAGGAGGCAGCCAGTAGACAGGCTCCCAAGCTGCTGGTGCGGAATGATTTTCTGGAATTTGCCGGCCAGACGATTATGAAGGATGACTGGGTGGAGCAACCATCTACGCCCGGGCAAATTCCGGGAGCGGGTCTTATTGATAAAAATGTATTGTACAGCGCTAACCATTTGATCCCGGTCAGTAAAATGAATAAAGCGGATCAACCGAGCAGCGGAACGATTTATTACACCATCCTGGACGGGAGTACGGATGAAGACAGTGATAAAAGCTTTCCCATCTACGGAATCAATTCGGTAACGGTGCATACGCCAGTGGTGATCTATCCGAGCGTTTCAAACGACAAGGCGCATAATCAGAAGACCAAGCCAGTGGCAGGGCGCTCCGCGATTATCCTGGATCGTTCGTTTACGGTAGAGATGCCAAACAGCGGACAGCATACGAATTACCTGGGTTACGGTAACCGCAACTATCTGAAATATATTGGCAGCAAGCAGGTGCGCTTTCCATTTGACGTGTACGACAGCACAAAATCTACCTTCTATCCGAAAAACACCTGGATTGAAGTAGATAAGGCCAAGGAGTCGTTCAAGTTTTTCCTTCCGGTTTGGGTAGACGAAGGCTTTTACGATGTGGAGTTCCGGACGATTGCGCATAATGCTCCTTCGGGCGCATCTCACCAGAAGAATGCCAACTTGAATTTGAAGCATCATATCGCCTATGATACCGTGCCCGTGGATGCGATCGGACGGGTTTATGATTTCCGGATTACCGACATCGCCGACTATAATTGGGAGCGCGTATTCCGGACAGAGAATGGTAGCAGTACGCCTACAGGAGTCTCGTATTGGGTAGGTTTAAATGGAATCGATGGGGCGCTACGGGGGAACGAAGAGCGGTACACCTTGCCAATCCGCCCGGGCAGCCATCCGCTCTATAAAAATGCTGTCATCAAAACCGGTTATCATTTCAAATTTGATCTGAAGACGAAGGGGAATATGTTTGATTTGGAGGATCAAATTGTGATAACTCCAAGCTTTCATTTTGTCGACGGGGACAGTGGAGCGAGACAAGCGGTGGATTTGTATTATCACACCGGGAGCCGGAGTTATGTGCGGATTGGTTCTCCATCAGATCAGGTGAAACGGTACGTGATTTTGAATGAGCGGCTGCGAAATGTACCGGAGGAAGAACTGAGAGACACAGCGCTGTATAAGTATGATCATGAGTATACGTTTAGTCAGGTGGCTGGGATCGGGCGGAGCCAGTTCGTGCAGAACTTTATGAAGCGGCAAGCCATTCGGGAGACAGCGGTAGGAAGCTTGAGTCTGCTGCGGTTGCCCGAGGGCGTACGGACGCTGATTGGGCCAAAGTCGGAAATTCCGGCAACGGTAGACCTGGCGCGGGCCAATGCAGCCGTTCAGAAATGGTATGGAGAATACAGCCTGCCGGCAGAATTGTTTGCCGTACCGACTGGAACGAATGTAGCAGAGTATGGACGTACGCATGGAGGGTTGACGGATCGGGCGGAAATCTTTTTGAAAAATGGCTATATTGTAGTGAACTTTAATGTGGAAACGGTGCGAAACGG
The DNA here is from genome assembly GCF_000374825.1 of Paenibacillus sanguinis 2301083 = DSM 16941. GTDB lineage: Bacteria > Bacillota > Bacilli > Paenibacillales > Paenibacillaceae > Fontibacillus > Fontibacillus sanguinis. The sequence goes on along the minus strand of NZ_KB895380.1, from coordinate 12,655 downwards.
GGAGCTTGACCGGCCCTATCTGCAATATATTCATGGGCCTTTGATGAATCAATGGCATGACATGGAGGGATTTGCTCGGCAGGTGCTGGACCCGTATGGGCGGAACTTCAGTTTGCAGGATGGGGATGTCGCGTTTTATCATGCAGACTTGTCCAGCAGGGATGATTTCCGGTCTATGGTGACGCATTGAGCGCACCAGAGGCTGGAGGCCCGGATGCGGCGATATTGCTGCATAACGGAGGTGAAACTTCTTCACTGCGCTGAATGTCTAATGTCTGCGGTGTAGCCGGGCTGGAAGTTCAATGTTCATAAGTTAGAAAAGTTATAGAAGCTAGAACAAAAAGATCCGTGTATTGCCCCTGGGAGCCATTAACAATCGCTCCCAGGGGCTTTTTCGCGTGTAATGCGCATGTTTCTTGGTGGATTTAAATGAGAGTTCAAAAAGTCGGGTTCACAGGACCAAAGTTTATGCTTTTCGATGTGCGTCTTTTCAAAACGCTTGAGCCTCGATGAAGTCAGGGACGTCAGTAGCGGAGCTGCACGTTTTCGCAGAAAACGACTTCGGAAGCAGGGGGACGTGAGCAACTCAAATGTTTCTGCAAGAAAGACACATACTGCAGAAGCAATATACTAGGCCCGGCTGAATTCAAGCTTCGATGTCGAATTTACTCCTTAAACAACTACGTCCTATGAAGACGACTTTTTGAACAACCTCTTTAAGTATTTTTATGGTGAATGGCTGGAAAAGCTAGAGTACGTCCGCAATGTCTGCTAGAATAAATAAGTTAATGAATGATTTAATTTTGAAGCTTTATGAAAGATGAAACGCTGGTCAAAGCCAGCTTGGGAGGATATATATGAGTAGCCGTAATACAGGATTAACCAGACAGGACGTAGAGCTGTTGGCACCGGCTGGCGATTGGGACTGCATGCGGGCCGCGGTGGCAAATGGAGCGGACGCGATATTTTTTGGAGTGGAGAAGTTTAATGCCCGTGCCAGAGCAAACAATTTTCGGATGGATGAGCTGTCTGAAATCATGGCTTTTTTGCATAGCTATGGGGTCAAGGGCTTCCTGACGTTTAACATTCTTGTCTTTGAGGATGAGCTGCGCGATGCTCAGGAATTGATCGAGGTGTGTATCGATAGCGGTGTGGATGCGGTCATTGTACAGGATTTGGGTTTGGTCAAGCTGATCCGCGAGCTGTCGCCGGACTTCCCGATTCATGGGTCAACGCAAATGACGATTACATCGCCGGAGGCGGTTGAGTTCGTCAAGCCTTGGAATATGGAGCGTGTGGTGCTGGGCCGGGAAAATAATTTGAAGCAGATTCAGGTGATCGGGGAGCAGGCGAAGCTGCCGATGGAGGTTTTTGTGCATGGGGCGCTGTGCGTTTCGTACTCGGGTCAGTGCCTGACCTCGGAGATGTGGGGCGGTCGCTCGGCCAATCGTGGCGAGTGCGCGCAGGCTTGCCGCTTGCCTTATGATCTGATCGTGGATGGCGAGCAGAAGCCGATGGGCGATGTGGCTTATCTGTTGTCCCCTAAGGACCTGGCCGCCATCGATATTATGCCGGAGCTGATTGAAGCGGGCGTGACTTCTTTTAAAATCGAAGGTCGGATGAAAAGTCCGGAGTATGTGGCCAACGTGGTGAGCAAGTATCGTAAAGCGATTGATCTGTATTTTGATGGTGATGATGCGCGGCCTTCAAAGGAAGAGATTCGTGAGCTGCAGCAGAGCTTCTCGCGTGGGTTTACGCATGGCTTCCTGGAAGGGACGAACAACAAGCAGCTGGTCGAGGGCACATTTCCGAAAAGTCGTGGTGTTTATCTTGGACGGGTGGAGAAGGTGCTGCGCGATGGTGTGGTCTGCAAGCTTGAGGCTCCGCTGAAGCGGGGGGACGGGATTGTGTTTGATGCCGGGGACCCGACGAAAAAGGAAGAAGGCGGGCGTGTGTACGACTGGCGTCGCCAAGGGGTGAAGCAGGAGGGCGAAGCCGGGGAGGGCTGGATCATCGATATTGTGCCGGGCCGGAATGATGTGGATTTACGCCGTGTGCATGTAGGTGATCGCATCTGGAAAACGAGCGATCCGGCGCTGGACAAGCGGCTGCGTCAGACCTATGAAACGGAGAAGCCGTACCGGGTGTTCCCGGTGCATGTGCGGGCCGTAGGCCATGCCGGGGGGCTGCTCTCCACCTTCTGGACCGATATGCAGAAGGGGACGACGGTGCGTGTGGACTCGGAGCTGGAGCTCGAGATCGCGCAAAAACGGCCGATGGACGCTGCCCTGCTCGAAGAGCAGTTAGGGCGTCTGGGCGGCACGGTGTTCCAGCTCGAGAAGCTGGATGCGGAGCTGCATGGCGACGTGATCCTGCCGATGCGAGAGCTGAACGGCATCCGCCGGCGCGCGGTGGAGCTGCTCGCTGCCGAGCGGCCGAAGCCGCCCGTGTGGACGCGGGCGGCCGGGGCTGCTGCCCCCGCCACGGGCGGGGCAGCGCTGGAGCAAGCCCCCGTGCTGGACGGGGGCTTTGGGCCCGGCGCGGGAGCTCTCCGCGCCGAGGGGCACGCAGCGTCTGGCGAAGCCGACGCTGGTCAGGGCGGAGCGCGCGTAGCTGCTCCGCCGGCTGGCGCCAGCGCTGCCGCAGGCACGCGCCGCGCGCCGCGTTCGCGCGGTGAAGCAGAGCTCACCGCGCTGTGCCGCAGCCTGCCGCAGGTGCAGGCTGCGCTGGAAGCCGGCGTATCCTGGGTCTACGCCGACTTCGAGTTTATCAAGCAGTTCCCGGCAGCAGTGGAGGCCGTTCGGGCCGCGGGCAAGCGTATTGCGCTGGCTACGCCGCGCATCCATATGCCGGGCGAGAACGGCTACCACAACAATATCCTGCGTCTTGCGCCAGACGCGGTACTGGTGCGCAACACTGGGGCGCTTTATTATTATCTGCGTCATCGGCAGGAGAATCCGTCTGCGCAGCACCCGCAATTGATCGGCGATTTTTCGCTTAATATCGCCAATCACAAGGCAGCGGAGCTGTTCCTGGAAGCCGGCTGTGACCTCGTAACGCCATCCTATGATCTTAATATTCAGCAGATGATAGACCTGCTGGAGGTTAGCCCGACGGGTGAGATGGAAATTGTCATCCATCAGCACTTGCCGATGTTCCACACCGAGCATTGTGTGTATTGTACCTTTCTCAGCGAAGGGACGAATTACACAAACTGCGGTCGTCCGTGCGAGGAGCAGCGGGCTTCGTTGCAGGATCGTATCGGTATGTCCCACCCGGTCCGTGTGGATGAAGGCTGCCGTAATACGGTGTACAATGCGATTGAGCAATCGGGTGCGGAATATTTGAGTCATTTTCTGGAGCTGGGTGTTTCTCGTTACCGGGTAGAGTTCCTGGAAGAAACACCGGAGCAGGTGCATGAGGTTATTGATTTGTACAACCGGGCGTTACGTGGTGAAATTAGCGGCACCCAGGTGTGGAAAACATTGAAAGCAACTAATCAGCTAGGCGTTACCCGTGGACAACTGGTGAAATAGATAGGTATGCATAATGATAGAGTCTTTATGGCTCAATCTAAAAATCAGTGCTTGCCAACAGGGATGTACAGAGCGGAGGGTCGTAGGGATTCTGGAGAAACTTAAAGCTTTCTGAAAGAAAGCTACATCGAAAGCCTACGCTTGGTCGCCTTTGCGAGTGGATTTCAACCTTATAAGAATTTATTGAATCAGGAAAATCCATGAACAATAGCGATCGGAAGAACCCTACGAACCCGCAGCGCCTCATCGTCCACATGACAAGCATTGATTTTCGTTTTGAGCCTTCTTTATGGCCGAAAATGCCGGCCCATAAAGACTCTTTTTCGTGACGCAGGCACAAAAGATGCACCTGGCAAAGACACTCGTTTTTCCAATGAGGACAACATGTGGAGGGTTTGTGAAGATGGCATGAAAAGGCGCCAAATCAAGCCTCCAGGCTGCATCAAACCATTCCAATATGATATAATGTAAACGTAAACAAAATTAAAGAGCGATCCTGGCAGATTGCATAAATGGCTGGTGAAGGTAGAACCGTGTGATGAGGTGCTGCTTGAACATCCAGCCATGAGGCAAGTAAGTTAGGGTCATCCATTAAAAATGTTGCAAGAGGCAGTCTGAGAGTATCGCTCGACATTCCCAGGAGGGTGATCGTGATGTTTGAAGGATTCCTCGAAATGCAATCAGCTGTAACCCGGATTCATGGCCGATTAGGTCTGGACGGTGAGCACGAGTATCGCAAGATCGAATTTGGCAATGAGCATCGATTGCCTGCCCCGGATCTGGATCGTCCGCCACTGTTTCTGGAAGAAGAGCAGCCTTGGTGGACAAGAGTGTCAGGGAAATGGCGTAGTCATTAATGGTTCGAAATAACGGAAAACGAAATAGATAAAGTCAGGTCAGATTTATGGGTGGATTCGGAGCTATTCCGGGTCCACCCTTCTTGCGATTACAATGAATAGCCAGCCGTATAGCTGGCAATCTGTCAATGCAGAGATTTACCGGGAGGCGGTGCTCAGGGGCTTGTACCACTCATTAGCTTCATGCAGGATCTGTCTTCCGCCTGCCTCCATAAACTCATTCACAAAGGTATCAAAGTATTCGACAGGCTGATCGCCGGTGATGATGGAAATGTACGCCTTATCTCTCATACGGATCAATTCGGATGAGTATTGAATCAGGGAAGGAGTGGCCACTTCCAGAAGATTATAAATACCATGCTCCTCCAGGCCCATGGAGGCAGCCCACTTCTCCCGCCGATCCAGACCCGAGCCTGGAACCTCCATACCGATACGGGAGCCGATCAGGTTGGTGTAGTTATCCATACTTTTATAGGGAGATAGCAGGTGGAACTCCCTTGAGTCTGCATCGCTCCAGTCCCAGTGCTTTCCCGGGAGACCATATTCCATTTTGATCTGTTCCACGGGGTCGGGATTGGCACTGACATCATTCAGTATCTCAAGAATCTGCTCCAGCTTTCCTGGCTCGTTCACAGCATTTGCTCCGATAGCCATGAAGCTCATCAGCAAATTGTAAGCCTTTGAACCGCTATGCCCCTCAGGGCCAATTACTGGAGAGCCAAATACAATATCGGCAGCCGGGTTCTTCTTTAGAAGCTCAGCTACGTTAAACGAGGCTTCAATCGGGACCTCTTGACCGTATTCATTAAGAACCTGGTAGTCTCCCTCTTGAATCCAATGGTAATAGTTGCCCATCGAGGTCATCCCGATTTTGCCATTGATGAAGGCATGCGATAAATGCTTATAGCCGCCTTTATTTTCCCCTGTGATAAACTCAGGGTCAATGATCCCGTCCCTGTACCACTTTTGCAAGTAAGCTAGCGCCTCCTTCATCTCAGGCTCTACAGCACCGATCACAAGCTGATCATTTTTGCGATTAAAATACAACTGCTCCGTAAAAACAGCTTGTCCAAAAGCGCCAAACACGACGTTCATGCCTTCCTTGGACAAACCATACGTATCCTGCTTCCCATTGCCATCGGGATCCTTTTTAGCAAAGGCGTATAATACGTTCTCCAGCTCATCTAATGTCTCCGGAACCTCCAGATCGAGCTGTTTTAGCCAGTCCTCTCGATAAACGACAGGAACTCGATACACATTGGTGGAATTAATGACCGGAATGCCATACAAGCTGCCGTCGATTTGTCCGTAATCCAGATAACGTGGATTAAACTCACGGATTCGCTCTACAATGTCAGGCGCGTGCTGCTTAAGCAGCTGCACTGGAATTTCTGCCAATACCCCTTGCATTTGATATTTAAGCAAATCCTGGGGCTGCCTGATTCGGAACAGGTCTGGGATTTGGCCCTGGGCCAGCTTCAAGTCCAGCAATTCCTCATAGCGGTTGTTCTGCAGATTCCAAACGTCCAGGTCGACATTAAATAAATGCTCAACATAAGTCAGCATCTCGGCATTCTCAGGAACCGGCACATTTTGATGCATCGTCCATGAAATCGTATAGCGTGGCGGCTCGGCTGCAGTCTTCCCGGAGCTGGCGGCGGGGTTTCGGGGCTGGACTTGATCTCCTGCCTGCTCTGAAACGGAACACCCGCCAGTAAATGCAATCAGAGGCAGCGCCGTGATCAGCAGGAGCAGGATTCTTGTTAGTTTAAGGTTCATGGCGGCTACCTCCTTATGTTGAATGATAAAACCTGCTCCATCATAGCAGGGAGAGGTCAGTAAGCTTATTAATTCATCAGGCTGCGCATAAAATGCTTGGGTGTGCAGCCGTGGATTTCCTTGAATCGTTTAATGAAATAGGCAGGGGTGCGATAGCCGACCGTATTGGCGATTTGCTCAACGGTAAATTCCCGGTGCAACATCAGCTCACGCGCTCGCTCCATCCGCTGATTCGTAACATATTCGGAGTAGGCGATGCCGGTTTCTTCCTTGAACATTTTACTGAGATACTTCGGACTGATAAATACTTGCTCCGATACATGCTCCAGGGTGAGATCTTCCGATAGATGCTCTTGCACATAGGCCTTGACGGCGGAGATGGTGTCGATGTTTCTGGCCTCGCTTCGCTTCTCCATCTGCCGGATAAATTCGGTTACCTGCTGAATCATCCATTCCGCATATCGGTCAATATGATAGAACGACATGTACTGCTTATATAAATTCATAGAGCTTGTCTCGGCAGGCTGCAGGCGCACTTGATTGATACAGTCAGCGTAGATGGACACCATCTTCAACAAAATGATGCGGCTATATTCTGCAGAATACATATCCTCCTTCAACGTTTGTACAATCTCCTGAATGGCCTGAACCGTCCCCGCTAAATCTCGGGCTTGCAGCTTCTTCTCATAGTTCGTAAGGTAGGAGTCCGGCATTTCCAGATGGCTGGTTTCTCTGCCTAGCAGCTTGAGGTCTTGAATGACCGAAGGATCAGATAGAAAGTAGCTGTATTGAATCAAACTGCTGGCTTCACGATAGCTGGTGTGTATCTCCAGCGGTTGCGCTACCCAGCTCCCTAACGCTAAGACAAATTCAAGACCGAACCTGCTTTTCACCTCGGAAAGAATGAAGCTTGCAATCTGATGGGTAAGCGGCTCTTCGGGTTGGTTGGTGCAGATAACGACCGCTATTTTGTGATCCTGCAATTCTTCGGCAAGCAGCCGGGTTCCACCGAATTCTGCGGTCTCCAACTGGTCAATCATGCTGTACAACGTGTGCTGCAGCTGCCGGGGCTGCAGCTCCTTCCATTTCTCACTGACAGGGTCGATCACGATGCAACGGAAGCGGACATAAGCTGTCGAGACATGAATGGACTGGAGCTGCTCTGTTAGTTCCTCGGCTGTAAACCGGTTATTTAACATATTAAGAATAATGTTATGCTTGATAATCTTATGATTGGCTTGCAGGGTCTCCTCCAGACTATTGACTTTATTGGACAGGTTGTCGATCGCGGAATCAATGAATCGGTATTCATTTTGCCGTAAACTGTCCTGGCTGTTGGTCCGGCTCTTGATATTATTTAGAATGCGTCTTAGAGGACTGTAGCTGGCGGCGGTGAAGATGGATGACATGGCAATGCCGACCAGGACAGCCAACAAGCAAAGAAGGAGTGAAGCGGTCTTCAAGTTATCTATTTTAGTATAAAAGCTCTTGTTAGGCGTCTTGGTGTATATGGTCCAGTTGTTCCCCATGAATGGCTCTTTGGAAATAACATGGCTTTTTTCTGATCGTGCGAAATTCTTCTTCAAGGGAGTCCCCAGCAAAGACTTGTCGGCAGCAGACAGGATGGTTCCATCCTGGTCTACAATAAATGTGCCCTCATAGTCTGTTGGCAGCATATCCTTCATGATCTGACTGATCGCCGATTCCTTGATATCAATAGCAATCAAGACTTTACCTTCTTGTCCTGAGGATTGGAACGGATAGCTGTGAACATAGGTGATTAACGGATTCAGCATGCTTTGTTCAGACAGTCTTGTATAAGCATCCTGAGGCACCAGGCGTGTTGGCATCCATAAGGAGCTATCCTTTGTCTCTTTCATGGCAGTAATCCAATCAGCCCTATAATCCGTTGTTGCTGGCATATTCTCGTAGAGCAGCAGCCCATACACCGAAGAAATCATGAAGTGATTTTCCGCGTCGTATACATGAATAGCCTGAATCAAATCAGCATGACTCTGCACCTGATGATTAAGCATCTGCTGGATATCCAGGATTTTGCTGTGATTTCCTTTCAAGCTATTTATATCGATATTGACAGGGCCACCCAAGGCCAGAGACAGATAGATCTGATTAACTCGCTCGATGACGGAGCTCTCCATATAATTGACGGTGCCCTTTAACATGACTTGCTTGTTGATACGAAGTTCTTTCCTGTACTGATGAGAAAAGAAGAGATAGAGGACCGAACCGAACAGAAGCGCAATGACAAGAACGATAGTGAGATAGGAGAAAACCATCCTGAATTTTACTGACTGGAAGGGCGTCTGCATCTTGTATCCTCCTTCTTTGTTGGCTTCCAGATGACTTCATCATTATACAATAGCGCTGTGACGCCAAATCAGCTTGATCAAAATTTAACAAACTACCGAATAAAAATTTACCTCATGTTAATGTTTTTTTACAAACATCTACACTCCATTTTACGAATGTATTATTCGTCAGATTTTCTCTGTAGATCAAGGGACAGAACGTACGAATTTGATATAAAGCGGAATTTGTTCTATAGCTGCCAGACGCCCCCGGATGCTAAAGTAACGCCGTAAACTATTTGTGAGAAGGGGAGCGTGTTGTTGCAGTTATGAGAATATCATGGAAAAAATCACTGGCAGCTCTTTTGTTGTTATCTATGGCCAGTCCAACTTTTGCGGGTCAAACCTTGGCAGTCGATCGGGAGGTTTCATTCTCTGATATTAAGGGACACTGGGCAGAGGCCAAGATACAGGCCTGGATGAATGAGGGATGGGTGCGCGGATATTCGGATCATTCCTTCAGACCGGACAAGGTTATTACGAGAGCGGAGTTCATGAGCTTGGTGAATCGCGCTTTTGGCAATACGAATGGTTATGCGGATCAGACGAATAAGCCACAGGCGCCTTTAACACGTCAGGAGGCAGCCCGGATCATCGCCGGTATGATGAACCTGGAAGAGAATGAGGGAGCCGCCGATGTGTTTACGGATGCTGGTTCCATCGCAGCGTCGAGCAAGGGGGCTGTAGGTGCAGTTGTAGCAAAAAATTTGCTTGCAGGCTATAAGGATGGCAGCTTCAAGCCTTTGCAGTCTATGACTCGCGCCGAGGCTGTTGTTGCATTAGTTCATGCGGTGGATGCGAATGGGATGGTTGAAGGTCAAGGGTCTTTATCGGCTATTCGGCATGGAGCGAACGCGGATGACGATACTTTGAAGAATATCGCTGCCACTAATCCGTTTGTTCAAATTCTAGACGGTTTTGATCAGATATGGTCGATGAATCAGGCGGATTGGAGAGATGGAACGGCGTTAACCAAGGAAGGGGCGAATGGCAAGGTTGCCAAATATGGAGATGGACCAACTCCTTATTTTGATGGCTATAAAAATGATGCCAAGGCCAAAGTTGCCGATAAGAAGACCTATGCCAAGGAAGAGATCAGAAATCAAGCGGCATGGGTGGCCAATATTAAATATGTGGAGGATGTTACGCAAAATCGCACCGATGAAGAGGCTCTTGCCGCCTACTATGATGATCAGAGAGATAAAATCTATAGTATGATGGATGCCTTTGGTCCCCTGGCTAATACCTATGTGGATATTATCAAGCCAATGACAAGTGTGGAACGCAGCATTGATGAAATGAATATTGTATTGACCGAAGAGACGGTGGAGGATGAAAGTCAAGGGTTGGGCAAGGATTGGGCTAATTCGGAGCTTGCGGATATGGTTGGCTTGGTCGATTTGATTCGCTTTAAGACACCGGCCTCCTCCAATCCTTCTAAATATTTCTTCTCTTCTCCAAGACCTTGGAGAATGAATTCCAAGGGCGAGGTTGTAGAGGTTGTTAACGAACAGGGAGTAGCGGTATGGGAAACCCTGGGTGAAGGGGAGAAGACAGAGGAGCCCTTGGCCTCTGGAGGGAAAAAGTCAACGGGAGAGAAGCATTATCAGCAATATGAGACCAAGGTTGAGGTAATTCCTGCTTTACGCTATGTAAGAAGAATTGCTGAAGACGGTCGGGGGAAGGACGGAGCCTATCCAAGTGGACATACTAGTGCGGCATACCTGACTACATTTGCCTTTGCTTACGCGACGCCGGAACGATATGCTGAATTTTTGACCAGAGCAGCCCAAATGGGAGAAAACCGCATCGTCACCGGAATGCATTCACCGCTGGATGTGATTGGCGCGAGAATCCAGGCGACCGCGATGACGGCCTATGCGCTGAACAAGCCAGAGAACAAGGAAGTGCTGGAGAAGGCCTATGCGAATGCAGGCGAGGTCTTTGGCAAATTGGCTCAGGAACATGGAATGAGCCTGTATGAATATGCGCATACGGTCACCGAGGATTATACCTTCAAGAGCGCATATGATGAGAAAAAATGGGAAGATCATGACGCCAACAAAGCCTTCTATCGGGCGAAGCTGACTTACGGCCTGCCACAAACAGGAACAAAGGGGCTGGAGCCTGTCGTTCCTGAAGGCGCAGAAGCACTGTTGGAGACCCGCCAGCCGTATTTGACCGATGAGCAGCGCAGAGAGGTATTATATACTACCTCCATTGACTCAGGTTACCCTGTGCTGGACGAGTCCGGCGGTTGGGGCCGAATCGACCTGGTAACGGCAGCAGATGGCTACGGGGCGTTCCGGGACCATGTAACGGTAGATATGGACGCTTCCAAAGGGCGCTTCAATGCGCAGGACTGGTGGAGAAATGATATTTCCGGCAGCGGCGGGCTGACGAAGAAGGGCAACGGAACACTGACCTTGACCGGAGATAACAGCTACAGCGGCGGAACCGTGCTGGAAGCAGGAACGCTGGAGGCTAAATCTGCGACTGCGTTTGGCACAGGCGATGTTCGCGTGGAAGCTGGCACGCTTGTAGTCAACGCCGATAGTACGTTGAAAATCGGCGGCACACTGCAAGTTAACGGCGGAACACTGAAGCTGGACTTTTCTAACGATAAGCTGGAAGGCTCCCGGGATATGGTGGTGGCGACAGCCAAGGCTGTTCAAGGTGAGTTTGATGCTGTCACTGCTGAGGGGTATAACGTTAAGCTCACTTATGAACAGGATCGGATCATGGCGCATGTGACTGTTCAATAGTTGGCCTATTTATTACGCATAAAATAAGCTGTAGCGGATTCGGAGTTTCTCTCCGGTCCGCTTTTTCACATATCATAATTACAGGCGCCCAGGGGGATGTGATATAATGACAGCAGCCATTGGACAATCCTGAAATGAGGAGATCGTTGTATGAAAATTCGCAAGGCCATTATCCCGGCAGCAGGGCTGGGTACGCGCTTCCTGCCAGCGACCAAAGCCATGCCCAAGGAAATGCTGCCAATCGTGGACAAGCCCACTATCCAATATATAGTAGAGGAAGCTGTGGCTTCCGGGATCGAGGATATTATTATCGTCACGGGTAAAGGTAAGCGGGCGATTGAGGATCATTTTGATACCTCGTTTGAATTGGAACACAATTTGCATGAGAAGGGGAAATTTCAGCTTCTCAAAGAGGTGCGCAAATCCTCAGATATGGCCGACATTCATTATATTCGGCAGAAGGAACCCAAGGGCTTGGGTCATGCGATTTGGTGCGCCCGTAAATTTATTGGCTATGAACCGTTCGCGGTGTTACTTGGCGATGATATTGTTGAATCCGAGGTTCCCTGCTTAAAACAGATGATTCAGGTTTATGATGAACATCAGGCTTCTATCGTTGGTGTACAGCCAGTTGAGAGCAGTGAAGTATCTCGTTACGGAATTGTCGATCCTACGGCTATACAGGAACGGGTATATCTGGCTAATCAACTAATTGAAAAGCCCGAGATAGGAACCGCTCCCTCCAACCTGGCCATTATGGGCAGATACATTTTAACTCCGGCTATCTTTGATATATTAGAACAGCAACGAGTTGGGGTGAATGGAGAAATCCAGTTGACGGATGCGATTTCAACACTTGGCGAAATGGAGCGGGTACTGGCCTATCATTTTGACGGGGAACGTCATGATGTTGGGGAGAAACTGGGCTTCATCAAAACAACGATTCACTATGCTTTAGAAAATCCAGAGCTGCGGGATGAACTCATTCGTTATATGACGGATATTTTGAAGCCTGTGGTCAAATAATACACTTTAATTTTAAAAAACGGCCTCTCCTATGCGGAGGGCCGTTTTTGATTGTACGCCCAGCATGGGCGTCATCTCTAGGGTGAAAGTCCCGAGCGGGGGCTGGCAAGCGCCTACCGTTAGCCAAGGGCAAGGGTGTCCACCGTGAGGTGGAATCTGAAGGAAGCCGGAGGCAAAAGCACGGCCTGAGGTACACGAATCCAATTGGAGGCGGTCGCAGTCGGATGAGTCACCAATACATGACGAAATCCAAAGCTGCCAAGGGCTGTAGCCGTAGACTTGGGCAGGCACGGGCGGAAAGATGGCGTTCTTATCTGGGGAGG
>NZ_KB895379.1 GCF_000374825.1 Paenibacillus sanguinis 2301083 = DSM 16941 | reverse complement strand
GGACAAGCTTTGCCTTTAAAGAGGACGGAAAAACCAATACCAGCCACTATGGAAACAAAAAAAGCGAGTTCTGCGCAGCCACGCAAACCCGCTCCTAACCATCCGTGGAGATCCACGGTAAACACCATAACTAACCATAGCACAAAACAAAGCTCATTCCAAGATGCTATGTATTCACAGCATAGCAGCTATTCGGAGACCTCCTGGTGAAGCAGGAGGCTCCAACGAATAAAGTGACATTTTCATAGCACAGTTAAGGTGACATTTTCACAGACGATTGACAGCTCTGCGTCTGTCCTGTGTCTGTCCCGGTATATCCTTGCATACCACTGCCAACAATATATAAATAAAGTGCAGAGTAGAGAAAGGATGAATCAATAATGAAAGCCATTGGAAAATTATCAGAGCACTTGCATAGAGGTAGGCTTGGAACTAAACTTTTATTATTCATAGTGATGACGCTAGCCATTACCTCACTCACTCTAACCACAGCTTGTACCCTTGAGCCGGATGCGGAGACGATGAATCGTCAGGCCAAGGCGTTTCCTTGGCCCTTTGGCTCGAAATCGGTAGCGGATGAGGTGTATTCACCCACGATTGTGGAGAATGTTTATTCGTTGGAGTAATCCGCCGTTATTCCTCGTCCCATTTGCGAGAGTAGCCTTTCTTCGTCACATAGAACATGGATGCGATCAACACTACACGCATCAATATAGCAGCAGCGATCGTAATCCCCATGCCCATAGCCGTTTTGTCAGATCCTTCAACAATCTATTTTTATAGCCCATTTCATAGCTCAACTATGCAGGAAAACGTTTTTTTTGTATAATAATGCGTGTTTAAAAAGTCGAGTTTACAGGACCGAAGCTTCTGTTTGTCGATTCATATACAGATCATGGTGGGAGGAGAACGTAGTGGGCGCGGCAACAATTATTCGGGTTCAGACCAAAGAACAACTAGAACGATGTCTGGACATCAGGAAAGAAGTGTTTGTCAAGGAACAACAGGTTCCGGCAGACCTCGAAATAGACGAGTATGACAAGTTGGGACCGGATGTATATCATGTATTGATTGAGATGGACGGGGAATATGCGGCCACCGGCAGGCTGATTTATTACCAGGATACGAGTGCCAAACTTCAGCGTATCGCGGTTCACAAGGCCTTTCGGACGAAAGGAGTGGGAACGATCCTGCTGCTGGCCCTGGAGGAATTGGCACGCGAGTTGGGCTTGTCCCGGTCTGTGTTGGATGCGCAATGTCAGGCGGAGGGATTTTATGCCAAGCTGGGTTATCAGACCATCTCGACCGAGCCCTTTGATGACGCAGGAATCCCGCATGTGCGCATGGTAAAATCGCTGAAATCATAGTTTGTAAAATTTCGGGGCACACTGAGATCAAACCTTTAAGAGGAGTGATCTCAGATGGCTCTGAACAGCAGAGAGACGATTATTGCCGTACGCAAGAACGGTGACGGAGATTTGGAAGCATTCAAAACATCCAGCGGGCGTGTGCTGAATTACCAGCAAGCGCTGCAAGAGGTGAATGCGGGAGCAATTGCTGGCGTGAATACATTCAAAGGCAAAGACGGGGAAATGTATCTGCGCGGCGACGCTGACGGAGATCCATCGAACAATTTGGACAATCTGCCAAGCTTTGATTGAACTTGAACAAGAGAGTTTTACAGGCACATCAAGTGCTAACCTAAATAAGGAGCGTCCACCATGCTGTGGGGCGCTCTTTATTCATTGTGGCAGCGAGTTCAACATCACATTTGGCATCAAAAGCCCTTCTTAAAAAATCTCATCATTCAGATACAGCGAATAGCTGGGTTTTCCAGGAATAGGGGGTGGATAATCCTCCTTGCATAATTCGGTCTTTCTTCCTTTCTTGAAGGTACTCAAATTACGGTAGAAACAAAAGTCTTGTCCCCTTAATGAAAAAAAGAAATGATTTTACTGGAAAATACCGCAACTTGCGTCCTGCCGAAGAGTATAACTTTACATCAACATGAATCAAATTGGAGGTTCATATCAAATGAGATGGAGAAGAGTTGCATTACTGGTAGTTGCTTTTTCTCTAATGGGAGGATCACTGCTGTTTGCTGACGAGGCGACCCAAAAGGTAAAGCTGATGCTCAACGGTCATGAGGTGGAAGACGGCGGCTATATGGTAGATGGAAAAACCTATGTGCCTGTACGTCATCTTGAAGGATTGGTTGAATACAACGACAGCACCAAAACGGTGAGTTATTATAAGCCGAACGTTCATATGTTTCTGTTTACCGAGGAGGGAGTATTCGGTGACGTCAAGCAGACGGGCAAGCTGAAATTCAACGTGTTCTCGCAAATTGACAACCTGCGGACTGACATTTCAGCGGTGCGGGTATCCATTACGGCTCCGGACGGTACAACCAAGGAGATCCAAACCGATGAAATCAAGGATCAGCGCGACAATTTCTGGTTCCGTACCAAGGATTTCACCTATGACTTCAAAGCTGCGGGCCGCTACAAAGTTGGCTTCTATATGAAGGCATCTTCAGGCTCTGACTTTGTTCTAATCACGGAAAAAGGGATCAACGTGCTGAAATAAGCTTAGCCCTCTGTACGCTTGTGTTTATCCAAATTGACCTGTCCATATGAAAATGATACGATACGGAGGGGTTAAAAACACAATTAAAGCGAGGTAATTTCATGAGCGACCACAATCACGAACACGGCGAAGCGTGCGGCTGCGGACATGACCACGACCATGATCACGATCATGAGCATGAAGAGTTTGTGCTGACACTGACGGACGAGCAAGGTAACGACGTGGAGATGGTTCTTGTCGAGACGTTCGATGTCAGTGAGAAAGTATACGCATTGCTGCTTGAACGCAACAATCCAGATGCGGACGGTATTATTCTCCGCATGGAAGAAGAAAATGAAGAAATGGTGCTTTATAACATCGAAGACGAGCAGGAATGGCAGCAAGTGGAAGAAGCTTACAACGAGTTGGTATCCCAACTGGATGAGGCTTAACGCGTGGTCGTCTGAAATAGATAGTACGATATGCTAAAGAAGCTCCCCGGGTTGCCTTGCCGGGGAGCTTCTTTAGCTGCTAATGCAGTTTTAGAAAATAGGATTGGCTTCGATGATAACCTTCACGTTTTGAATATAACGATCCTCCGGTCCTTTCACTGGCAGGCCTACTTCCACATGGTCTACGATGTAATCAATATTATCCTGGGAGATGACCTCACCCGGCAGCAGAATTGGAATGCCTGGGGGATACACATAGATGAACTCGGCAATGATGCGTCCGGCGGATTCCTTGAAGGGTATAACCTCGGTTTCAGCATAGAAGGCATCCCGTGGAATCAGGGAAAGCTGCGGGATTTCCGGAACCTTAACGACCAGCTCTCCCGCATGATCTTCCGTATAATTAATGTGCGAAAGCTCACGTAGAGCCGTTAGCAAGATATCGACCGTTTCCTGCGTGTCGCCTGGTGTGATCAGGCACAGGATGTTATACATGTCGCTGAGTTCAACCTCGATATTGTAATGCTCACGCAGCCAGTTCTCTGTCTCATAGCCAGTGATGCCTAAATGACGCACATGAACAGTAACCTTGGTGGGGTCGTGGTCATAGGTAGCTTCTCCGCCCAGAATTTCCTTGCCAAAGCAATACAAGCCAGGAATCTGATTGATCCCGTCACGCACGTAATTCGCCAGCTTCATCGCCTCTTCCGCAAGCTCGTACCCGTGCAGAGCCAGGTTGCGGCGGGAGGTGTCGAGGGAAGCGAGCAGCAGGTAAGAAGTAGAAGTCGTCGTAAGCATACTGATAATCGTTTGAACCCGCTGCGGGTTGACATGGCCATGCTTTGTGTTCAAGTTCAGAATGGAGCTTTGCGTCATTGAACCGCCAAGCTTATGCACACTGGTTGCCGCCATATCGGCGCCGGCTTGCATAGCAGACATCGGCAGCTTGTCATGGAAATGAATATGAACGCCATGCGCTTCATCGACCAATACAGGCACATGGAAGCTATGGGCCAGCTCAACAATTTCCTTCAGATTAGCGGATACGCCAAAATAAGTCGGGTTTATCACAAGAACTGCCTTGGCATCAGGGTGGCGCTTCAGCGCCCGTCTTACAGAACTTGTCGTAATACCATGATCAATACCGAGATTGGTATCCTGAGCCGGGGAGACGAAGACCGGTTTCGCTCCGGCGAAAATGATGGCGGACATGACGGATTTATGAATGTTGCGCGGAACGATAATTTTATCACCGGGAGAACAAACGGAGAGTATCATAGTCATAATAGCTCCGCTTGTGCCCTGCACGGAGAAGAAGGTATAGTCCGCACCAAACGCGTCGGCAGCCAGCTTCTGTGCTTCTTCAATAACTCCACTGGGCTGGTGAAGATCGTCCAGCGGCGCAATGTTAATCAAATCGATGGATAAGGCGTTATCGCCAATGAATTCGCGGAATTCCTTGTCAGTGCCAAGCCCTTTTTTGTGCCCGGGAATATGAAATTGAACGGGATTGCCGGCCGCGTGTTTTTTGAGAGCGGTAAAAAGCGGCGTATTTTGATGATCCATGCGGGCCATCCCTGCCTTTCGTCGAGATAATTTTCAAACAAGCTTGAGTATAGCAAAAAGAGCCCGGAATGCAAGCGGCAGCTGCGAGCTTTACAGAAATTTGACAATGCGGAGGTTAAATCCCAAGCGAAAGCGGACAAACTGAAAGTATCGGGCTAAGTGGAGTATTTTTGAAATAATAGAAGGAGGCTTACTTGTGTCATTGACTTCTGTAGCAGCATCCAAGAAACTATTAAATCCCACATTCATCGGCCTATGGGTCATTATGTTTCTGGTAGAATTCGTAAAGGGTGCTTTGATTGTCTCGATTTTGCCAGTCTATATGGGAAATGTATTGATGTTGGGGGCCTTTGCAATCGGATTGTCCTTTTCCCTGATGTACATAGGAGATAACGTATTTCGCAGTCCGGCAGGTTGGCTGATTGAACGGCTGGGCTTCCGCCTGACTATGACCCTCGGCTTATGCATTACGCTTGGGGCGGTGGCGATCATTGCCTTTCTCAAAACGCTGGGCTTTTTGGTATTGGGCTGCACCCTGCTTGGCATCGGAACCGCACCACTTTGGCCTAGCGTGTTGATGGGGATCACGGCTGTAACTGAAGGGAACAACAACTTCGCGACAGCGATGGGCGTCATTCAAATGTCCAGCTTGGGAGGCACAGGACTTGGACCTGTTATCATTAATTTTTTTCTGCATGGATCGTATCAGCCTATCTTCTGGTTCTTACTAGGCTGTATCGCTTTTTTGGTTATCGTGTCCCTTACCTTGCCGGGGAAAAGAAAAGCGGGGAGCGCGGGGCATACAGTTGCAACGGATCAAATCCCCACGGAAGCTATTCGTCAGGAAGAGAAGGGGAGCGTATGGAGTCGTATGCGCACCTCGATTCGCCATATTCGCAGCCAGCTTCATGTCAGTCCGTTGCTCTATCCCGCCTTGTTCTTGCAGTCCTTTGCCGTAGGTCTGCTTACGCCGGTTATTACCTTGTATGTTCGCTCAGAGCTAGGCTTGTCACCCGAGATGTTTAGCGCCATGCTGGTTACCGGTGGAGGGGTTACCGTAGCTGGCCTGATCCCGATTGGCAAGCTGGTGGACCGTTTGGGCACGCGTTGGTTTCTCCATATTGGCTTCGCTTTGGCGGCTACCTCGGTTGGGCTGTTTGCCTTGTCACGGGAGCTTCCGCTGATTTGGCTGTTCGTCATCCTGATTGGATTAAGCTATGCCTTTATCTTGCCTACCTGGGACACTATGGTTTCTCATATGCTGCCGGAGCAGGAGAAGGGAACGGTGTGGGGCCTGTTCCTGACAATTCAGGGCTCGGGGATGGTAGCCGGTCCAATCATCTCCGGCAAGCTATGGGACATGATTAGTCCATCTGCACCCTTCCTTGTCAGCTCCGCAGTGATGCTGTTGCTGTTCTTTCTGCATCTCGGTCTTGTTCGCAGCAAGCAAAAGGCCGCCCCGACAACGTAAACCGGGACGGCCCTGGAGCCTTACGGATTTGGTTAGCGCTGTATATGTTGAATCAGCGTGTATAGAAGGCATTTCGATATAGCGGCAGGAGCCGCGCGTGCTTGGCCACGTGAGGATACATATCCTCTCCACAGAGCGCGGACAGATAAGGGGCGATCTCTGCGCCCAGCCCTTCCAGCTTGGGTCTGATCCGAGTGCTGATCGCTTCCATTCGAGGCCGCAACCCTGGAACCGCTAACGCCTCGAAATCCTGTTCGGCAAATCCTGCAAAGGTCATAATCCTTCCTCCAAGCCTAATGGTAAATCTGCTTCTCTTTATGAATAATGGACAGTATATCATATTTCATGCGTCAAGCCAGGCCCGTTAAGGGTAAAAATAATCAATAAACCAAGTTGCTTTACATAAGATGGAGTATAAGAGACTTAAGGAGGGAGTGCCGTGAATAAAAGTTACGAGGTGGAATACTGTAACCTGGAACTCCGATTCGACCGCCGGCACATTCAACAACTGATTCGTGATTTGATCCAAGATGGGTATTCTTTATATTGGAGCGAAAATGAAGTGCTCTTTATCATTTCCGTACGTACCGGGAGAAAGCTCACCAAGCTGCGTTTTCAACGTCTGGCCCGGGGATATAAGCTGGCGGGAGATTATGTCATCCGCGATGCCAAGCTGGCGGAGTGGCTGGAGAAGCTGATTGGCGATCTCCGGGGCCACGCCGTAGTGAAACGGTTCAAGGACCGGCAAATTCTCGTCGAGAATATCCTGTTTGGCGAAGTTATCCGCCTGGTGGAAATTTCCGGGATGGAGCATCGGGTCATTTATCAGAAGGGTCACTTGATCGATACGGTGCAAATGGCAGAGATGTTCGCCTCACGATCGGCAGAGCGGCAATTGGAGCGATTACAGGAGGAACTGGATGTAGAGCTTGAAAGGTTGTTCGAGGCCATACAGCAAGGCGATGATAAAACGAAGGAAGCGTGCAAGGAGCGGCTGCGGATGCTTCGGCTTGAACTTCTCAGGCTGGAATGGTAATGCGCCGCCTGATTACCCCCACAACGTTGGGGGTTGTTTTTTGGCTTGCTGGTTCAGGGTTCACTTCTGTACACAAAAGAGTTAAAATGATAATATTGAAAAAAATATGAATGACAAAGGATGGAGACCATGTCAAAACAACAAATCGGCGTTATTGGCTTAGCTGTCATGGGCAAGAATTTAGCCCTTAATATTGAAAGCCGGGGCTTCACCGTTTCGGTGTTCAACCGTTCTCCGGAGAAAACGCATGACCTGCTTGCTAACGAAGGCAAAGGTAAAAACCTGGTAGGGGCATTTTCCATTGAGGAATTCGTTAATTCCCTGGAAACTCCGCGCAAAATATTAATTATGGTACAAGCTGGCCCTGCTACTGACTCGACCATTGAGCAATTGCTGCCTTATCTGGATCAAGGCGATATCATCATCGACGGCGGGAATGCTCACTTCCCGGATACACAGCGCCGCAGCAAAGAGCTTGAAGCCAAGGGCTTCCGCTTCATTGGGACAGGGGTATCCGGTGGTGAAGAAGGCGCATTGAAGGGCCCTGCAATTATGCCAGGTGGACAAGAGAGCGCCTATAAGCTCGTGGAGCCTATTTTGACTGCAATCTCCGCTAAGGTAAATGGCGATCCTTGTTGTACATATATTGGTCCGGATGGGGCAGGCCATTATGTGAAAATGGTGCATAACGGCATCGAATACGGCGATATGCAATTGATCGGCGAAGCTTACCATCTGCTGAAAGACGTGCTGGGCGTGGACGCCAAGGAATTGCACGAAATTTTCACAGAATGGAACAAGGGGGAACTGGATAGCTATCTGATCGAGATTACGGCAGATATCTTCTCCCAATATGACGAAGAGACGGGCAAACCGATGGTTGACGTCATTCTGGATGCAGCCGGACAGAAGGGTACTGGCAAATGGACAAGCCAAAGCGCGCTGGACCTGGGTGTGCCGTTGTCCATGATCACTGAGTCCGTATTCTCCCGTTTCTTATCTGCCATGAAGGAAGAACGCATCGCCGCCAGCAAAATTTTGAACGGCCCTGAGAAGCAAGCCTTCAACGGGGACAAGCAAGAGTTCATCGAGAATGTGCGTAAGGCGTTGTTTGCTTCCAAAATTGTCTCCTATGCCCAAGGCTTCGCGCAAATGCGCTCGGCTTCGGATGAATACGGCTGGGATCTGAAATATGGTAATATCGCCATGATCTTCCGCGGGGGTTGCATTATCCGTTCCCAATTCCTGCAAAACATCAAGGAAGCTTACGACCGCGACGCAGCGCTTAAGAATTTGTTGCTGGACCCTTACTTCAAAAATGTAGTCGAAAGCTACCAAGGAGCTTGGCGCAAAGTGATCTCCGCAGCCGTGGAGAACGGGATTCCTGTTCCCGGCTTTGCCAGCGCCCTGTCCTATTACGACAGCTACCGGACAGAGCGTCTGCCAGCTAACCTGCTGCAAGCACAGCGCGACTATTTCGGCGCCCATACCTTCAAACGTGTGGACAAAGAAGGCGTATTCCATCATCAATGGTTCTAAACCCCGGGCGGTCGGCCCGGAAACCGGAGGGACGTTTACGTTCCTCCGGTTTTCTTTTTTATCTCTTGAAAATGTGTCGGCCTGTGTTATGATATGAAAAAGTTTTGCTATAAGAGGCAGTTCAAAAAATCATCATTTGAACATACTAAGTAGGTGGAGAAAATTGCATAAGGCAATAAACAACATCGTCTTGATCGGGATGATGGGTACCGGCAAATCAACGGTGGGTGCGCTTTTGGCTGTCGAGACGGGCATGAAGATGGTGGATCTGGACGAGCAGATCGTTCAGGAGGCAGGGCTGAGCATCCCGGAGATCTTTGCCATTAAAGGCGAAGCCTATTTTCGCGACCTTGAATCGCTTCTCCTTAGCAGAGTGCTCAGCAAGTCAGGCATCGTATTATCTACGGGCGGAGGGGCTGTGCTCCGGGAAGCTAATCGCCAGACGATGCTAGCGGGTGGCAGAGTGTTTGCTCTTCAGGCGACCGCCGAGGAGATTATCGCTCGCGTAGGCGAGGATCCCAATCGCCCCTTGCTGGCAGGTGATGCCGGGCAGCGAATCAGGACGTTGCTGGATGAACGGAAGCAGGCCTATGACTTTGCCCACTATGCGATAGACACGACAGGCAAAGATGCGGCGCACGTGGCTGCCGAGATTTTAACGCATTACCGCGGTTAAAGATTAATAATGATAAAAGGGGAAGTTGAATATGGATGTTATCGTAAGGCCAACGGCGCGGCTGGAAGGCGAAATTGGAGCGTTATCCTCCAAAAACTATACGACCCGTTATTTGTTGGTTGCCGCACTAGCGGAGGGCACCAGCACGGTATATTATCCGGCTCATAGCGAAGATAGCGATGCTGTTCGCCGCTGTATCGCTGATTTGGGGGCGGTGCTGCAGGAAGATGAGGAGAAGATCGTCATCACCGGCTTCGGACGCCGGCCAAAGGATGTCAAGACCTTGAATGTGGGCAACGCGGGGGCAGTGCTTCGTTTCTTGATGGCCATCGCAACGCTTTGCCCTGAGGTAACCTTTGTGAACACGTATCCTGATTCGTTAGGCAAACGTCCGCATGACGACCTGATTGATGCGCTGGGCCAATTGGGCGTGGAGGTAATGCATGAAGATGGGCGGTTACCGATTACCATCCGCGGCGGGGCGCCCAGGGGCGGTAAGATTAAGGTATCTGGCGCGGTTAGCTCGCAGTATTTGAGCGCTCTGCTATTCCTGACGCCATTGCTGGCGGAAGATAGCGAGATTGAGGTGCTGGATGACCTGAAATCCAAGGTGGTGGTAGGTCAGACGCTGGAAGTGCTGGAGCAGGCCGGTATCGTGATTCATGCCAGCAGTGATTATATGCATTTCCGTGTGCCGGGTGGGCAATCCTATCAAGCGAAGACCTATACCGTACAGGGAGATTATCCAGGGTCGGCAGCGATTTTGGCTGCTGCTGCGGTTACTAAATCCGATATCAAGGTACATCGTCTTGCTGAGAGGAGCAAGCAGGGGGAACGGGCTATCGTCGATGTTCTCCAGATGATGGATGTCCCGTTGACGCATCAGGACGGTACGGTGCATGTTCGCGGCAACGGTCGACTTCGTCCGGTAGAATTCGATGGCGACGCAGCTACGGATGCGGTGCTGGCGATGGTAGCGGCCGCTGTATTTGCTGACGGCACTTCCCGATTTTACAATGTTGAGAATTTGCGTTATAAAGAATGTGATCGCATTACGGATTATTTGGCTGAGCTGAAGAAAGCGGGAGCCCAGGTGGAGGAGCGTCAAGCCGAGATCATCGTGCATGGCCGTCCGCTTGGGCTGGAAGGCGGAGTGGAGATTAACGCTCACTACGACCACCGGGTTATCATGGCTTTGACAGTAGTAGGACTTCGCTGCCGCCAGCCGCTGGTTATCAAAGACGCTCATCATGTCGCCAAATCATATCCACAATTCTTTGATCATATTACAGCGCTTGGCGCAGCCGTGGAACGAGTGGAGTAAAGCTGAAGCGCCATCCGCATCCGAGGGGGAACTAGCATGGCATTCGAGAATCCAAGTCGTGAGCAAATCAAGGAAATCTTACTGAACGCAGGCAACATTGCAGTGGTAGGGTTATCCGATAAAACGGACCGGACCTCCTATATGGTGGCCCAGGCAATGCAAAGCAATGGTTACCGAATTATTCCGGTAAATCCGACAGTGAACGGTGAAATTTTGGGCGAGAAGGTATATGCCTCTTTGTCTGATATCCCCGAGCCAGTGGACATCGTCAATGTATTTCGCCGCAGCGAGCAGACGCCTCCGGTAGCCGAGGAAGCCGTCAAGATCGCGGCCCGAGTGCTGTGGCTACAGCAAGGAATTGTGAGCGAGGAAGCGTATGAAATTGCTTCCCAAGGTGGACTCACCGTAATTATGGACCGCTGCATCAAGGTTGAGGATAGCATCTTGATTGGAAAACGCAGCTAAGTGGCCTATTCCAACGTCCAAAGGACCCGTCCTTAAGGAGGGGTCTCTTTGGCTTTTGCGCTTTTTCCTTTGACAAATTTGACGGGCAGGGCTTACCATTATGAGATAGATAGAAGGTACTTGGTAACGGAAGCTTCAGACAAGGAACTCACAAGCAAGACTAGGGGGTCACTACATGATACAGGGGATCGGAGCAGCAGCAGGGGTTGCTATCGGCAAAGCCTTTGTTCTGCCCGCCTGGGAGTGGGATGTGCCTGATCGGCGCATGGATAAGGTCGACTTGGCCAAAGAGTTTGAACGGTTGTACGAGGGCATTCGTACATCCAAAAGCGAAATCGAAGTAATGAAGAGGGAAATCAAGGAGACGGTAGGGGCAGAGGAATCGGGTATCTTCGATGCTCATCTGGCCATTCTGGAGGATCCCGTTTTTATGAGCGAGATCCAGGGGATTATCGAACGTCAGTACAAGGCGGCCGAAGTAGCAGTAAAAGAAGCGATCGATCATTTTGTGACGATGTTTGACCTGTTGGACGATGAGTATATGAAGGAACGGGCTCTCGACATTAAGGATGTTGGCAATCGCTTGTTGAAGCATTTGCTGGGAACCCCGGACATTATACTGCCAGCAGATACTCAGCCGTACATTTTGGTGGCCAAGGAGCTTTCGCCTTCACAGTTAGTCCATCTGAATCCGGATAACGTGCTTGGCATGGTAACAATGGCTGGCGGAAAGACGTCGCATTCGGCAATCATGGCGCGTGCTCTGGGCATACCGCTTGTGTCGGGCCTGGAGAACAAGCTGTCCCAGCCTTTGCAGACCGGCGATCTGCTGGTAATTGACGGGGATGAGGGCTTGATCTACCTGAACCCGGAGGCAACTTTAGTCGAACGGTTCACGGAGCTTGCCGAGAAACAGCGGCGGCGTAAAGAACAGCTTCAACTGCTGGCTTCCGTGGAGGCGGTCACCAAGGATGGTGTGCGCTTGCGCCTGGCCGGCAATATCAGCTCCGTGAAGGATTTGGAACTGGCGATCAAGCATGGCGCAGAGGGAGTGGGGCTGTTCCGTACAGAGTTTCTGTATATGGACCGCGCTACCTTTCCCGATGAGAATGAGCAGTTTGAGGTCTACCGTCAAGTCGTGGAGAAGGCGGGTACGCATCCCGTCGTTATTCGTACCTTGGATATTGGTGGAGATAAGCAGCTTGAATATTTTGACTTGCCGGAAGAGGATAATCCGGTGCTGGGGTACCGGGCAATCCGGATCAGCCTGGATAGCCGGGAATTGTTCCAAACACAAATGAGCGCCATCTTGCGGGCAAGTGCCTATGGGAAGGTTAAAATGTTGCTTCCCATGATTTCCTCGCTGGAGGAGATTCGGGCAGCAAAGGAAGTTTTGGAAGAGGCCAAGCGGGATTTGTTGCGGCGGGGAATTTCCTACGATCCCGATATTCAAGTGGGTATTATGATAGAAGTTCCGGCGGCGGCGGCCATATCCGATTTACTTGCCAGAGAAGTGGATTTCTTCAGCGTGGGTACGAATGATCTGGTTCAATACGTACTGGCTGTGGACCGTATGAATGAGAAGATTGCTCATATGTATCATCCGTTTCATCCGGCCGTGCTGCGCTTGCTGCGTCAAACGGTACAAGCGGCTCATGAAGCCGGGATTTCCGTAAGTGTTTGTGGAGAGATGGCAGGAGATGAGAAGGCGGTTCCGTTGTGGCTGCATCTGGGCGTGACAGAGCTTAGCATGTCCCCACAAGCTTTACTGCGAGTGAAGCATCGCGTGCTCAATTCTCATGCGCAAGAGGGCAAGCTGATTGGTGCTGCCTGCTATCGCCTGACAACCAGCGACGAGATTGAATCCGAATTGATTCGCTATGGTTACGAGCTGGAGCAGGAACGGCTAAGCAAATAACATAAAGCATAAGTAACACTGGCCGCCCAAGGTCCATATGACCGGGCGGCCTGTCCCATTTAGGGAGGAGTTCCCTGATGATTGTGTATTTTGGTTAATCGCGCTTTGCCAGTGCATCGGCAACAGCCTTGGCATAAATGGGCAAATCGGCTGGACGACGGGCCGAAATAATATGGCCGTCTACGATAGTAGGCTCATCCTTCCAGATCGCCCCCGCATTTTGCATATCATCGCGAATCGCTGGCGTGGAAGTGACCGTTACGCCTTCGAGAATGCCGGCGGAGACGAGTACCCATCCTGCATGGCAAATTTGCCCGATGGGCTTCCTTGCTTCATGCAGCTTGCGGACCAGTTCCAACACTTCGGAATAACGCCGCAGCTTATCGGGAGCCCATCCTCCGGGGATAATCATTCCATCGGCATCGCTGGCATTCATTTCCTCAAAGACATATTCCGCCTCAGCAGGCACCCCGTATTTGCCAATGTACTTTTTTCCTTTCTCCAGGCCGGTTAAATGAACCTCGGCACCTTCTTCGCGAAGGCGATAGATCGGGTACCATAGCTCCAAATCCTCGAATTCCTCATCCACCAAAGCAATGATATTTTTTCCAGAAAGTCTCAAATAAAGCTCCTCCTTACCAGACGGACTCTTGACGAAAGCCCGCTCAAATATTTTAATGGAAACAAATAATTACTAAAAGTGCGTGTTCAAAAAATCAGATTTTGAACTCCCTATAATTATGCTTAGACAAATTTTTAGTTTCTTAAACATCAAACATAGTAATCTATGAAGTGTTGGGATGAGGTGATCCTGTGCGTAAGCACTGCCATTGCGGGCAAATGATGAACCTTGGCTTTAGAACGGTCATTTTTGAAGGAATCTATGAAATCGATAATGTTCCTATTTATGAGTGTGAAGAATGCAGTCATTATCAAGTGCTTCCCGAGGTGAAGGCAGATGTGACGGATTTGCTAGCCGGGCTGAAGGAGGAGGGTGTGAAGGAATGGGTTGATTTCGCTGAGCAAAATGAGCTTGCCGGACTGATACTTGCGCTATCGGACAGATGGACGGGCGCGGAGGAAGCTTCTTTTGAGAGTGTTCTGGAACGGCAATGTGAGGAGCAGATTAACCTGTTGTTGGATTTATATGGTGGAGCTAAAAATATAGGTGATCTGGAATGGATGGACGATATTTCCAAAAGACTGCAACCTTTATCTAAATTTGTTAAAAATATCAAAATATCCAGCACGAATTAACGGGTATTTTGACGTATTTTGCAAATGAATTTGTAAATGAACTTGTGTTTTCATAATTTTTTTTGTTAAGATATCAACAGAGCATCAGAACATCTGGCGATTCTTATTCAAAGAAGGGGATATGTGATATGTCCGATATGATGAGAATACAAACGATCCAGGAGCTCCAGACTGCGTTGGCGGATTCCAGCCGTCAGCCATTGTTGCTCTTCAAGCACAGTACCCGCTGTTCCATCAGCGCAAAGGCTTATGAAGCAGTAGAGGCCTATTTGCAGGAAGAGCCGCGCGAAGATGTTACATATGGATTGATACAGGTGATCCAAAGCCGGGACGTGTCGAATGAAGCAGCAGATCGGCTTGAGGTCAGACATGAATCGCCGCAGGCGATTCTTGTTAAGGATGGGGTAGCCGTTTGGCATACCTCCCACTCCAAGCTTACAAAATCGGCTTTAGGCGAGGCATTGAATTCACATTGAAGCGTTGTCATTGCATAAAGAAGTATTTTGTCGTATCATAAACTTTAATTGGAGCTCTGGAACTTTACCGGATGAATGAGTGAAAATCTATGGCAATGGAGAGAAGAATGTGACGGTTACCATTTACGATGTGGCACGTGAAGCAGGCGTCTCGATGGCCACGGTTTCCCGGGTTGTCAACAACAATCCGAATGTGAAGCCGCAGACCCGGAAAAAGGTTTACGAAGCGATTGAACGGTTAGGTTATCGTCCTAACGCAGTAGCGAGAGGACTTGCCAGTAAGAAGACCACCACGGTTGGCGTGGTGATCCCTGATATTTCGAATTCAATCTTTGCGGAAATTGCCCGGGGCATCGAAGATATCGCTAACATGTACCACTATAACATCATTTTGTGTAATGCTGACAAGCGCAAGGAGAAAGAGATCCGCGTCATTAACACGTTGCTTGAGAAGCAGGTGGACGGGCTTCTCTTCATGGGCGGTACGGTAACAGAAGAGCATATTCAGGCGTTCCGGACTTCCTCGGTGCCGATTGTGTTATGTGCAACCAGAGATGACAACGGGCAATACCCGTCCGTCGATATCGATCATGAAGCTGCGGCTTTTGATGCGGTTAGCACCTTGATTCGTCATGGTCATCGCGAGGTTGCGATGATTAGCGGCACATTGCAAGACCCGGCTAACGGTTACGCCAGATTCCAAGGGTACAAGCGTGCGTTGGAGACGGCAGGCATTGAATATCAGGAAGACTTGGTTCGTATCGGCAATTATCGGTATGAGTCGGGTGTGGAAGCGATGAAGTATTTCCTTGGCTTGAAGAAACGCCCAACAGGGATCTTTGCCGCCACTGATGAGATGGCAATCGGGGCGATTCATAGCATTCAGGATGAAGGCTTGAAGGTGCCGGATGATATCTCCATTATTAGCGTGGACAACATTCGCATGGCTTCCATGGTGCGTCCTCAACTGACGACCGTGGCGCAGCCGATGTATGATCTCGGGGCTGTAGCAATGCGCTTGCTTACCAAGTTAATGAAGAAGGAAGCCGTGGAGAATCCGCGGGTTATTTTGCCGCATGAGACTATCCTGCGCTTATCAGTTAGCCATGTTTAATGGACAACCTTAAATGGTTAGAAAGTTTATAAACAAAGAGAAACATATATATGAAAAAGGTTATGAAACGGAAAAAGCTCCTGCAAAGGGGCTTTTTTGAGTGTCAAGAGTGATTAGGCAGAAGAAGAACCAGCCTTATTGCTGCAAAATGGTGGAAGGGAGTAAGGGATGGCATGAAAATAGGGCTGATGGGGGCCATGGACGAGGAAATTAAGCAGATTTTGCAGGTGCTGCAGCATCAGGAGCAGTCTGTCATTGCGGGTATTCGTTTTATACAGGGAAGCTGGTATGGGCACGAGGTTGTCGTTTGCAAATCAGGCGTGGGCAAGGTCAATGCGGCGATAGCGACGCAGCTTCTGGTCGATCGCTTTCAGGTTGAGCAGATTTGGTTCACCGGGGTGGCGGGAGCGGTCCATCCTGATTTGGTGGTTGGGGACATCGTAATTTCTTCTTCCTGCCAGCAACACGATATGGATGTGGCTCCACTTGGATATGCGCGTGGGATTACGCCTTATCAGCCTGTGTCGGATTTTCCGGCCGATCCTGCATTGATCGCTTTGGCCCGCGGGGCATGCAAGCGTCAATGTACGGATCATAAGCATCTCCTTGGCCGCATCTTGTCTGGGGATCAGTTTATCGCAAACCCGGGCTATGTGGAGACGGTGTTATATCGCCAGTTAGGTGGGGCTTGCGTAGAGATGGAAGGAGCGGCCTTGGCTCAGGTTTGCCAGATGAACGGAGTGCCCTACATTGTGCTGCGCTCCATCTCGGATCAAGCTGACGGGGAAGCAGAAGTGAACTTTGCCGAGTTTACCGTGATGGCGGCTGCACGCTCGTTCGCTATTGTCGATGATATGATGAAGCATATTGGCCAACCGGTCTAGCAGCCCTGCTCGGCAGTGTTGTATTAAGGATAATCCTGCACGGCTGCCTTTGCCGGCAGGTGACTTATCGACGATTGAAGATCAAGGTATGCATCTGATATAAATCAAAAGCCTTCGTCCCCAACTTGATAGTGGAGACGAAGGCTTCTTTGCTTGCAGCTTAAGGGGTATATTGTACTGGAGCCGAGAGGCCAGATTCGCCCAACACGCTAACTGCGCTAATCTTGACCCAAACGCTGCTGTAATCTGTTTTGATAGAGTAATGCGTATCGGACGTGAATCCAGCCTTGGAATAGGAGCCAGCTTCACTGTCAGAAACGTAAATATTGTAGCTCGTGACGAGATCCAACATTGGATTAGCGTTCCAACTGACCGTAAATCCGCCTTCATCCTTCGTCATCAAGACACCGGATGGTGAGGAGGGAGCATTGACTCCAACGTCTTCATTAACGCTGCCGCTGTTGTTTTGAGGATCTCCGCTGCCGTCAATGTCTTGCCCACCTTCATTGCCGTCAGGGATGACGCCACTGTCTAGAGAGCTAACCACAGCGCTTGGTTCCGACTCCTTGCCGGCGACGTCTACGGCAGTTACGTAGTAGGCCGTACCGAGGCTTGCAGCTCTGGCATCCGCAATCACGGTGGAATCTCCGGTAAGTGAAACTTTGCCTGTGGACTGGAATTTCACGCCGTCATCCGTACGGTACAACCGATAACCCACAACATCTTTCTCTGGACTTGCGGTAAAGCTGATATTGGATCCATCGCCATTGCTGGTCAGGGTAACGCCACCAGGGGCGCTTGGTGCCTTGCCATCATCCGTCCGAGGATCCTTCTTATATGGAGCATCCTCGCCAATGTCTTTTGGCATGTAGAAGCCCAGCGATTTATGACCTCCTGACATACGGGCAAATGCCTTTTCAAGCTCTTCCTTCAGCTCGGCAATCGGCTTCTCGCGCTTCACGACGACCTTCTCACGCAGCATGTCGGAAGGCGTAGTCTTCAGCGGGACATAGTTAACATCATTGTAGGTGACATACTTGGCACGGATTAAAACATCATCCGGCTCAGTAGGCACAAATTTGGCATTAAAGATATCCGTAACCATTTTCCCGGCCTGTTGCGTTAATTGAGTGGGCAATTTGCCACTATAGCCAGACACGGTCTTGGTGACAATGCCATCCGGCTTGGTGAACGAATCCGTCTTGAATGCATCGCTTACGTTCTCAGCAACTTCATTCATAACCAACGCCCATATTTTGCGGGCACGTGCTTTACCCGCATTGGAGAGCGTATTCTTCGGTTCCTTATAGCCGACCCATACGCCCAGCGTAACATCCGGTGAATATCCCATGAACCAGACATCGGCATAGTTTTGTGTTGATCCGGTTTTGCCGACTACAGGAATCTTGCTATAGCTCTTGAAGTCGCTTCTGATCGATTTGCCGGTACCGTCTCTTAAGGCGGTTCTCAACATATCGGTCATAAGATAAGCGGTTTGCTCCGAGAACACTTGCTGCGGCTCAACCTGATGCTTGTAGATGACATTGCCCTTGTGATCAATAATCTTCTCGATCATGTAAGCATCGGTGAACCGACCTCCGTTGGCGATGGTACTGTAGGCATTGGTAAGCTCCTCTACCGTTACTCCATACTTGAGACCGCCAAGCACCCCGGTTTGTGCGCCGTAATCTTCTTCTTCAAGTGTGGTAATCCCTAGCTTTTTACTGAAATCCCAAGCCTTATCGATCCCCACGACGTTGTTAAACACTTTCAGCGCGGGGATATTTCGTGATTCATTCAGAGCTGTCCGGGCGGTGACAAGTCCTTTATATCCGCCACTGGCATTGCCTGGAATGTGATAGCCCTTCTGATAATCCCGCAAAATAATCGGGGAGTCATCCAGAATGCTGGCCGGCTGAACCAAGCCGCTGTCGAGGGCCGGCAGATATGCGGCGATTGGCTTCATTGTCGAGCCAGGTTGTCGCTTCATTTGTGTAGCGTAGTTCATCTGCTCGGTATAAAAGTCACGACCCTCAATCATGCCTAATATAGCTCCAGAGCGGTTGTCAAGCATCATTGCCGCTACTTGCTCAAGCCCTTTCTGCTCGCTGAACGGAGAGAAGTTCTCGGCATTCTCGGAGACTTTATGCATGGAGTTATAGATTCTCTTATCAATGGTTGTAAATACCCGGTATCCTCCCGTTAACAGCTCCTGGCGAGCTTCCTCCAGCATTTGCGTATTGCCGGAGACCTCCTCCTTGGTCAGCTTCGGATTGTTCATCATCGCAATGACGATCGCCCCTTGCCGTTCTGTTTCCAACATCAGATAAGGGAAGGTATCATAGGCCTTCTTGGTTGACTTTGCCAGTGAACCCTTGATGTCAAAGGCCACGGCTTCGTTATACTCGGCCGTTGTAATCTTGTTCTCCTCCAGCATACGCTGTAATACTAATTGCTGGCGTTTGGTTGCCCGCTGGAAAGCTTCCTCTCTGAATTCCCCTTTACCATTAAAAGCCGAATAGGAGGAAGGCGATTGAGGCAAGCCAGCCAAATAAGCGGCCTGGGCAATGTTCAAGTCCTTCAGATTGGTGATATTAAATATCCCTTTGGCAGCCGCCTTGATGCCATAGACCTGATAGCCGTTCGATCCATTTCCGAAGGGAACCTTGTTCAGATAAGCGATCATAATTTCTTCTTTGGACAGGAAACGTTCGAGCCGCAGGGCCAGCAAAATTTCCTTCACCTTACGGTCCTCTGTTACATCGAGATTAAGGAAGACACGTCGCGCCAATTGCTGTGTCAGCGTACTGCCGCCGGTCTGTACTGCTTCTTTAAGTACCCGTTGTTTGACAGCGCGCATGGTCCCTTTGAAATCGATCCCCATATGCTCTTCAAAACGGTTATCCTCGATCGCAATCACCGCGTCCAGCACGTTCTGTGGAATTTCCTTATAAGAGATAGGGCGCCGGTCTTCTTCCGATCGCAACTGGCCGATAGGCTGCCCATCGCGGAAGTAGGCGAATCCTGTCATCTCGTTATGGTTGATCTTCTCTTCAATATCTGCGCGTGAGCGTACTGGCTCCTCCCTGACGATGGAGGATACGTAGCCGAATACGGCGCCTCCCACAAATAGCACACTTGCAACCCCCAGCAAAACAAGCCATCCAAAAATCGCCCAAACGATTCGACCCTTCTTGCGCTTCCGGGCCGGTTTATCGGCCGACTTGTTGCTCCGAGATCTTCGCTTGGGTTCGGTTTGAGGCTGCTTGGAGTCGTTGTCGTTCTCATGAGCCATAAATGATCCTCCTTTATAAACAGCAACATTATAGCATAAAAAAGGGAGTTTGGATGCTTTTTCAGCCTGTTTTAGCTGTTTTGCGCGACGGTTTCGACAAATTTAGGTCTTTTGGATCGCCTCTGTTTTAGTGTCGCGAGGTTTGACTTTAGAAATACATCTGTGATATATATTATTTTAATTACATATCAACAAAGGCTTGGAAAGACTAAGTAGAAGGCGGGCTCTCGCTGCTCAGAGAATCGGTGGTTGCTGCGAACCGAACGAGCGAATCGCTTTTGAATTACCGTCTGGAGCCGTCTGGGGGAAAGCATGATACGCAAGTAATGTGTCAGTAGTCCAGTACCGGAATAATCCGTTATGCTAATGAAGTGAAAACCGCGCCTTTTGAGGCTGCCAGGAAATAATAAAGGTCAGCGGTTTTAATTAGGGTGGTAACGCGAGCGCTCCTTCTCGTCCCTTCGGACAAGAAGGAGCTTTTTGTGTTCTTATATAGGCGTAGGCGGCGAGACATCAATATATTGGAGGAACAGGCTTATGAAATGGGAAGAGTTAAGTGGAGCGCAGCAAGCGGAGGTGGAGCGCCAGCTCAAGGTGATCTCCCGAGGTGTTGTAGAAATCGTACCCGAGGATGAATTGAAGCAGAAGATTATCAAATCGGTCGTGACGGGGCAAGCGTTGAAGGTAAAGCTTGGACTTGATCCATCCGCGCCCGATATTCATGTAGGCCATACCGTTGTCATGCAGAAGCTGCGCCAGTTCCAGGAGCTAGGGCATCAGGTTCAACTGATTATCGGCGATTTTACGGGGCGCATCGGTGACCCTACAGGGAAGTCAGAAACCCGTAAGGAACTTACGGAAGAGGATGTGCAGCGCAATGCTGAGACCTACCGTCAGCAAATCTTCAAAATTCTTGATCCAAAGAAAACCCATGTTCATTTTAACTCGGAATGGCTGGCGCCAATGACCTTTGCAGATGTGGTCAAGCTATCCGCCAAGGTAACGGTGGCACGTATGCTGGAACGCGACGATTTCACGAAGCGTTACACGAGCAACATGCCGATTAGCATCCATGAATTTTTCTACCCGCTGATGCAGGGGATGGATTCGGTGGCGCTGGAGAGCGATATTGAATTGGGGGGAACAGACCAGAAGTTCAATTTGCTGATGGGACGGACCTTGCAAAAGGAATATGGCAAGGAGACGCAGGTTGCTATCATGACGCCGATTATCGAAGGCTTGGATGGCGTACAGAAGATGAGTAAGAGTTTAGGCAACTACATCGGCATCGATGAGGAGCCTAACGAAATTTATGGTAAAGCCATGTCGGTGCCCGATGAGCTAATGCTCAAATATTATGAGCTTGTAACGGATCTGTCCAACGAAGAACTGGAGGCTTTGGCTGAAGGGGTGAAGTCGAGAGAGGTCCATCCGCGTGATGCCAAGATGAAGCTGGCCTATACGCTGGTACGCATGTATCACGGTAAAGAAGCAGCTGAAGGGGCGCAGGAGCATTTTGTTACTGTATTCCAGCAGCGGGCATTGCCTGAGGATATTGAGGATAAGGAAATCCCCGGGACTGAACTGGAAGACGGTAAAATCCGCTTGACCAAGCTGTTGACTCTGATTGGTTTTGCTTCTTCCAATGGGGAGGCCAAACGCAGTGTTCAACAGGGAGCGGTTAAGCTGAACGAAGAGAAGCTGGCCGATCCGAATGCCGAGCTTGAACTGGTTGGTGGCGAGATCATCCAGGTAGGCAAGCGCAAGTTCGCCAAGCTGACGATAAAATAAAACGAAACAAACGGGCCCAGGTCGATATCGACTTGGGCCCGTTTGGGTGTACTTAATCTTAACGATTGTAGAATTCGACGATTTGCTTCTCGTCGATGTCTTGGGACAATTCGGAGCGCTCAGGCAAACGGATATATTTGCCTTCCAGGGAAGTGTCGTTGAATTCCAGGTAAGCTGGAAGATGCGAACGGTTCTCCAGGGCATCCTTTACCAAGGCAAGACCGCGGCTTCTTTCACGAAGACTGATAACGTCGCCGAGACTAACACGGTAAGAAGCGATGTCGACCTTCTTGCCGTTAACGGTTACGTGGCCATGGGATACGAGCTGACGAGCGCCAGCGCGGGAGTTCGCAAAGCCAAGACGGTATACCAGGTTGTCCAGACGGCTTTCAAGCAAGAACATGAAAGTTTCGCCCGCGATGCCAGGCATGCTTTGAGCTTTTTCAAACAGGGTGCGGAATTGTTTTTCACCCAAGCCGTACATGTGACGCAATTTTTGCTTCTCGAGCAATTGCGCACCGTAGTTGCTGATTTTTCTGCGTTGGTTAGCGCCATGTTGTCCCGGAGGGAAAGGACGCTTCAAATCTTTGCCTGTTCCGCTCAAGGAAATGCCAAGGCGGCGGCTGAGTTTAAATTTAGGACCAGTGTAACGTGCCATTGTATAGGTAGACTCCTTTATAATTATATTTCGTGTAGGGTTCTACTTGCGCGGGTTTTGTTTCGTCGAACGTAAGGATAGATAAATACGTTCTCTGACAAGAAAGTTCAGCCGCTGTCTTATCAGCAACAAAAACACCGAGAGGGTGGTCGCATGCGTTACGCCCTATGCAAAGACTCTATCCAGTCTTTTTCAACAATATATATTATACGATTTAATTGATGGAAGTCAACCAGGTGTTTTTGTATGATATTGTTGCTTTTTGTCGATAGGTCTTTTGTCCTAAAAAAGTAGTTCCAAACACGGGAAATGTAGTGCAAAACCTTTGTGGAGATAGTAAAATAAATGTATTGATCAAGAGCGGATCACGAGTAATAGAAACGGACAAGCTGATGGCGCAAAATTTAAAGCTTTTGTAAAAGAGCTCTTTTTTATGGCCAATCGATCAGGAGGCAACCAACGATGAATTCTAATCATGCTTCTTTTCTGCCGCAGCTTGAGGAAACTACCCATTATACAGACTGGTTGCGGCAGCTCGACATCACTACTTATGATTATCCTTACATTGATCCCCTTCTAATGGATGCTTACGGTGATTGGCGCAAACAGGTCTCCGACTTACCCGGGTTAGACGAAGCAAGCTTTATGATTACGGATTACCTTGGCAAGGCGTTGGCAGCTGACCCGGAAATTCTGCTTTCTGCTGCTGGAGATACTACGCAGCCTAGTCCTATGATGAATATGATTATGGCTGCTGTTAATGAGCAGAAGTCCATCATCAAGGAGGTGGCGGGAAGCATCTATGCCGCGGTACCGATGTTTACCCGCTTGTATGGCGAGAGGTTCGCCATATTCGGCTGCCGCCTGACCGGTTATGATATTGCGGCAGCCGATTTATTCATGAAGATGGCAGCGGAGCTTCTGCGCACTTGCTTCTACCAATGTTTTGAGGCTCTGTTAGTCTCTGATTTGTTACTTGCTCAGCAGCGGGCCAAGCGGGAGGAACAGCGTCGTTCCAAGCTATCCTTCGTTGTACAGAAGCTGCATGACAAGATCGACGTGGATTCCGTACTGACGGAATTATTTGAGCGGCTGTCCGGGATGTATCCGGCCGCCCGGCTGGAATTATTGATGTCTCAGGACCACCTTAGCCGTGATCCTAGAATCAAGTCCTTGCAGATCTACGATCAAGAAGACGATCTTTGCGTTCAGGCGTTTATAGAAGGAAGTATGCAGGTTAGAAGGCTCCACGGCGAGCGGGAAGGCGAGAAGGCGGGCTTGGAAATCGCTGTTCCGCTAAGTGGGAAGCAGGGCATTTATGGAGTGTTTCATCTATCCATGAAGCACGATTTAATTGACGAAATCGATTTGCAGCTTATTGATATGCTGGCCGAAACGGCAGGTACAGCCTTTGAGAATGCTCGATTGTATGAGCAATCCAATCTGCTGATCAATGAACTGCGACTGATTAACGAGTTAACCAAGCGATTGAATCAAAGTCTTCAAATAGATGACGTATTTCAATTTGCTATGGAAGAGCTGTTGTCCATTTTTAAGTCAGAATATTGTTGTATTTCCCAATTGAACCGGGAGCATGGCACTTTCGAGATTGTGTCCAGCAATGTTCCGGGTTTGGCAAATGAACGATTTCCAAGTGACTATGGCTTCAGTGGTCAGCTTTATGCTACCAATGAGCCTATTATTCTATCTGACTATCGCGCTTATGGGAGTAATATCAACTCGCGCTTTATGGAGGAGACGGAATCCCGTTCACTGATTACGGCGCCGGTTATCGTTAGTGGCGAGGCTATTGGGGGGATTATGCTGGCTCATCGGCAACCCCATTTTTTCTCATACGATAATTACAAGCTTCTGCAGGTGCTCTCCTCTCATATTGGCTTGGCTGTAGCCAATGCCCAGTTGCATGCAGAGGTGCGGTGGATGGCTAATCGGGACATGCTGACAGGGCTATACGCAAGGCATTACGTTGATAATGCCATTCAGGAGTTCCAGATGAAAGACAGCAACGGATCGCTGATTATCGTAGATATCGATCAGTTCAAGCAGGTCAACGATACCTTCGGACATCAGGTAGGCGATAAAATACTCAAGCAAGTATGCCAAATCGTGAAGGGGACCATTCGCAAAACAGATATCGCTGCCCGGTGGGGTGGTGAGGAATTGGCGGTATACTTGCCAGGGGCCGCAGCCAGCAGTGCCTACAAAATTGCGGAGATGGTTCGACTGCGAGTAGCGATGGAAACAGAACCTAAGGTTACAGTATCTTGCGGGATTGCGGAATGGCAGCGTGGTAAGGATAAGCTTGGCGTAGAATCCCTGTTCTACCAAGCTGACATGGCCTTGTATCGTGCCAAGAACAATGGGCGCAATCAGACACATACAGCTACCGGAGAGCAGGGTTTATAGTCGAGCTTTTAAGAAAAGCATTCTGCGGTGGAACCCCCTGCCGCAGAGTGCTTTTTTGCGTGCTTGCTACGCATAGTTTAGAGGGCGAGGTGGGAGCATACAGTTAACTGGAGCTTAAGCCCAACCTGCTGAAGCCAAGTGAGAACAGGTTAGTCGGATAACCTAATAAATCGGGTAAGGAGTGCTTGGTGATGGAATTGCTGCAGATACGCAATGCTGGACGAGTCGCCACCGTAGGCTTGCTATTTCTGTGCCTGCTCATTGCCTGCAGTCCGGTGGCGAAGACGCCGGAGCAGTGGTTCGACTTTACCTGGTCAGGACTGGCGGGTTGTGATGAGCTTACCTTTCGTGGTTTGGCTGTCTTGCAGCGGGGGAACAGAACGGGGCCGGGGGAGAGCTTGCGCTATATCGGAGAGCTGCGTGCGCATCGGGAGTTGCATATGAGCGCTGAGCCGGCTAGCCAGGATTCCCAAATTCCTGGAAATTCATTACGAGCTGCCGGGATGAGCGGAGCTTCAGGCTGGGAGGCCAAGCTTTATTGGTCCGATGGAACCTGGCAGGCATCAGTCCCTCAGGAGGATGTATTACGCCAAGGGGTAGCAAGATTAAATCCTTTGGATCAGCTTGAGGAGATCAGGCAAACCTCGCGCAAGCATATCACTACAGAAAGCGCGGCTGC
Source organism: Paenibacillus sanguinis 2301083 = DSM 16941 (assembly GCF_000374825.1). Lineage (GTDB taxonomy): Bacteria > Bacillota > Bacilli > Paenibacillales > Paenibacillaceae > Fontibacillus > Fontibacillus sanguinis. Next base: position 335,646 of record NZ_KB895379.1, on the reverse strand, counting down.
CCGGGGAACGATGGTGCTAAGAATTGAGATGGATCCAGATGAAGCAGCCCTTCGTTTAAAGGAACGCTTAATGTCAGAGATGAACCGGCTTGGCGAGGATTGGCAGGAACGCTTGGCAGATGTACCGTCAAATCAGCGCGAGGCGCTAAGGAATAAGCTTTCGCTTGTCTGGACAGGCGGGAATGAGCAACTGCAACGTATGCTAAGGAATATGAAGGCGCAGAAAGTATATCATTTAACTATCGATCGTAAATCCGGACTTCCGGCAAGATTGACCTCAGAGATTGCGGTTACCTACCTCTCGGTGGACGGGACGGAGCGGCAAGAAGTATTGCGTACGGATAATCGGTTCGGGGGCTATAGATAGACCGTGGCCTGTCAAGCCCAGGCTGACGCTGCATTTGATTTCGTGCTACAATATAAGAAGAATTAACCAATGGTTAACGAGCGGGAGTCTTTCAAGCATTTAGTTGTGCCAGATTCCCGTTACATAATGAGGAGAGTGAGTCAGATGCGTGATCCAAGAATTCAAAAACTGGCGGAAAACCTCGTGGGGTACTCCGTAAGCGTTCAGCCTGGCGAGAACGTGCTGGTCGAAATGATTGGCGATGAACGTGATTTGCTGAAGGCGATCGTGGAAGAAATAGGGAAAAAAGGCGGAAATGCCTTTGTAGAAATTACCGACCGTACCGTGCAACGGGTGCAATTGAAACATGCAACAGCCGAAGGGATCAAGACATGGGCCGAATATGATATGAAGCGGATGCAAATGATGGATTGCTATATCGGCATTCGTGCGGGTGCCAATGTCAATGATCTATCGGATGTGGCTGAGGATAAGATGAAATTGTACAACTCGCTTTATTCTCATCCGGTGCACAGTGAACAACGGGTAAAACGGACGAAGTGGGTAGTGCTTCGTTATCCTAATGCCAGTATGGCGCAGTTGGCCAATACCAGTACCGAAGCCTTCGAGGATTTCTATTTTGACGTATGCAACCTGGATTATGCCAAGATGGACCGCGCCCAGGATGCCTTGGCTGACCTGATGAGCAGAACGGACAAAGTACGTATCGTTTCGCCAGGTACGGACTTATCGTTCTCGATCAAGGGTATTGGAGCAATCAAATGCTCTGGGCAAAAAAACATCCCTGACGGAGAAGTGTATAGTGCTCCAGTGCGGGATTCCGTAAACGGCACAATCAGCTACAATGCAGCCACACTATACAACGGCATTACATTCGAGAATATTAAATTCCGCTTTGAGCATGGGAAAATTGTAGAAGCGACCAGCAATGACACGAAGCGTATGAACGATATTCTGGATTCCGATGAAGGGGCAAGATATATCGGGGAATTTGCCATTGGCTTTAATCCATACATTCTGCACCCGATGAAGGATATTTTGTTCGACGAGAAGATTGCCGGCAGCCTGCATTTTACGCCAGGTCAAGCTTATGAAGAGGCCGATAATGGCAACCGTTCTTCGATCCACTGGGATCTGGTACTAATTCAACGTTCGGATTACGGCGGTGGCGAAATTTATTTCGACGACGTATTAATTCGCAAGGATGGTATTTTTGTAATACCTGAGCTGGCGGCTTTAAATCCGGAGAACTTGAAATAATTAGAAATCCCCTTGCTAGGAAAGCGGATTCAATGTATGATGAAAGTGTATTATTTTCAAAGTTGATCACGGAGGGATCCATATGGCTACGAATAATGAAGCAGTAGTAGAAATTGCCCAAATCGCGGGTAAATTTACTTCATCCATCGTGCTTCAGGCAGACAATAAGTACATTGATGTAAAGAGCATTCTTGGTCTCTTCACTACGCTTGTAAACACCAAGAGTTATGAGCTTCATGTCCATGGACCGGATGCAGATGAAGCTAAGAAAGCTGTGACCGAAGCTTTTGTCAAGCATGGGCTGGACGTTAAGGTTGTTGCAGAATAGAAGATGAGAGAACACTCCCGCAGTATGGGGGTGTTTTTTTTATGCTCTTTTCGCCTCGCAAATTTGCCGGGGAGGTACAAGGTTAATTTACACAGGTTCTTGTATTGGTCCTCGATTTCGTCTAATATTAGGATAGAGCAGAGGTGTGACGATTTTTGGACATAGGGGGGGAAAGGCATGACTTCATCTGAGTTGCAGGAGCAACTGAACCAGAAAGCACTTAATCTTCTGAAAGAAGATGCAGATAAAATAGAGAAGCTGATTGAAGTACAGATGGAGAACTTGGCTACACGTTACTGTCCTCTCTATGAGGAAGTGCTGGATACCCAGATGTATGGATTCTCCAGGCAAGTGGATTACGCGACTCGCGTTGGACTTATCGATGAAATGGTAGGCAAACAAATTCTTAGCAGACTTGAACGGAACCTGGCCTCACTATACGAAGCCATGAACAATAAACAGTGAACTGGTTTGTCTTCAAATAGTGCAAGCGTATACTCCTTTCTTACAAGGAGCATACGCTTGTTTCATCATACATGGGCCAGGGGGCATGTCATTTGCTTTAAATGGGCTTACGCTTTACAATGAAATTAATGAGGTTGAAGGAGGAATAACCATGACCGAGCAACTGCAATTAGATAGTGGAATGATTCGCATTTCAGACGATGTCGTGGCCAAGATTGCCGGGATGGCTGCGTTAGAGACACCGGGAATCGCTGCGATGTCCGGAGGACTGTCTGAGGGCTGGGCCAAACGGTTAAGCGGTAAGAATGTGCAAAGGGGCGTTACGGTGGAGGTCGGTCAATTGGAGGCGGCGATTGATCTGCGCATCATCGTGTTATATGGAACGCCGATCCATGAGGTTTCCCGGATGCTCCAGCAAAATGTGCGTGAAGCCGTAGAAAGTATGACAGGGCTGAAGATCGTAGAAGTGAATGTTAAAGTTGAGGGCGTTGCGTTTAAGGATGACGAGGTGTAGCCTGAAGACTACGGTGCGATAGAAGTTTTATGTTCAGCCTCAAGCAAGCTGAATAATTGATGAACAAAACAAAGACTACGGAGCATGCTCCGTAGTCTTTTGCTTATGGTCAGGTTACTTATGCCGCCGATGCTGAGTGCGCTGACTGCGCACCTCAAATGGGGTGGGTTCACGGACGACAACGGACTTCGTGCGCTCTTGCTTGACCGGCAGTGATGATTCCCGTGAGATACTGAGTACGATCCCCATCGCTACCATCATAACCAGAAGCGAAGATCCCCCATAGCTGATAAATGGCAAGGTGACTCCTGTAACCGGAATCGTATTGGTAACGCCACCGATATTGACGAACGCCTGGATGGCAATGAGCCCCATAATACCAACGCCGCTTAAGGTGCCGAATGTGCTCTTGCAGCGAAGAGAGACGAGCAGTCCGCGCCAAATAAAATAAATATAGACGATCAGGAAAATCAAGGTGCCAATAAGTCCAAATTCTTCACCAATGACCGCAAAGATAAAATCATTATAAGCGTTAGGCAGGTAATGCAGCTTCTGAATGCCTTGCCCAAACCCGGTGCCTGTGATGCCTCCATGGCCAATTGCAGTCAAGGACTGAATCAGATTGTATCCTGTGCCCTGTGTATCTTCCCATGGGTTCAGGAACGCTTGAATGCGACCAAGTCTGTAGTTATCTCCCGTAACGGCAGCCGGGTCCGGCGGATTGATCTGCTCCCACAAGGCCCCGATGCCGATCACGATGCTTGCACCAAAAATCAATAAGGCGATGGAGCCCACAATGTGCTTGAGATTGGCTCCTCCGGCGAAAATAATCAAGCCGGCCGTGGCAACCAGAATGAAGCAGGACCCCAAATCCGGTTGAAGCATGACGAGTCCGGCGATAAACCCGACAATGACCATGACGGGAATATATCCGGTCCGCAAGTCCCGGAACCTTTCCCCCTTCTTGGAGATGAGAGCCGAGAGATACAAGATCGTCGTAATCTTGGCTAGCTCTGTGGGTTGAATGCCAAGTGTCCCGATAGCAAACCAACTGGTGGCGCCGTTAATGCGTCCTCCAATGAAAGGAACAAGAATGAGCATCGCAATAGCAAGGATAAAAATAGGCACAAATAACTTTTTAAATTTAGGATAAGGAATATTCATGGTGATAAACATGGCGACGATACCGAGCAGGCTAAAAATAATCTGCCTTTTGGTAAAGTGCATGGGATCGTTATCGAACAGCTTGCTGACAAGCGTGATGCTGGAACTGGAGCTGAACACCATCACGATTCCGAAACCAACGAGCAGCAGTGTCAGGATGAGTAATTGAAAGTCGGGGGCTCCGCGTCTTGGTTTTCCGGTTTCTTCTCTCATGATCGCGTCACTTTAGGACTCAAGAAGTTCCTTCAATTCCGTCAATTTATAATTGGCAGTCTTCATCACCAGCGGAGGAATCTCCGATTCGTACTCCAACCCGTGTGGAAAAGTGGCCCGCCCCATATAGACCGCTTCGATGGCAAGCACGGTATCCGGGCGCTCCAACTTGCCCTCCAATGCCCGCGTATTGATGCGCAAGAAGTAATCGCTATTGTTATATTCAATTTTGTAATCGTATGTAGCGCGGTAATATTCCCATTGCCAGCGTACGAAACCTAGCTTCTCCGCTGATTCATCCAAATAGGCCAAATCGCTTTGCAAACCGTCCAAGCCGGTATTTTCCACGATCATGGTAATTTGCCCCCTTAAATTGTGAACTTTTCTCAAATCTTCCCTCCCCCATGATATTATGTTTCCAGCGCTTGTGCAAGCCGAGAAAGCCTTGTCCGCCTGCCCTTTCTGTTCATAATGATTCACCTGGCTTTTTTCTGCTACAATAGAGCTAAATCAGGGTACCGGATGGACGGCGAGGATTTATGAAGCAATAATAGGTTCCGGGGAAAGGGAAGAGGGGAGACTATGGAAGCGAGTTTGTTATACGAGTTATTTCCGGAAATGGTGGAGCGGAGACGGCACCTTCATCGCCATCCGGAGCTTTCTTTCAAGGAAGAGCAGACATCGGCTTATATTGTAAAGAAGCTGCAGCAGCTAGGTATAGAGACTGCGATTAACGTGGGTGGCTATGGGGTAGTGGGCAAGATTTACGGAGCTCTCCCGGGGAAGACCGTGGCGCTAAGAGCGGATCTGGATGCTTTGCCCATTCAGGACGAGAAAACTTGTGAATATGCCTCAGGGCAGCCTGGGGTTATGCATGCTTGTGGACATGATGGACATACAGCAACTCTGCTGGCGGTTGGTGAATATTTTGCCAGGACCAGAGAGCAGCTGAGCGGAGAGGTTCGCTTGCTCTTTCAGCCAGCAGAAGAAGTCTGTCCGGGCGGGGCAGCTTCGATGATTGCGGCGGGCGCGCTTGACGGGGTTGATGTCATTTATGGCGTTCATCTTTGGACTCCTTTGCCTGTGGGGACCGTAGCGAGCAGGCCGGGAGCCTTCATGGCTTCTACAGATGAATTTTTCATTGAAATACACGGTCAAGGTGGTCATGGTGGCGTGCCGCATAAATCCGTAGATAGCATCGTTGCCGCTTCGGCATTAGTTCTGCAATTGCAAAGTGTGGTCAGTCGTTCGGTGGATCCGTTGGACCCTGCAGTGGTCACAATTGGGGTCATCCAGGGAGGGACAGCCCAAAATATCATTGCTGATCGATGCAAATTATCCGGGACCGTGCGCTGTTTTCAGGAGGAGACGCGGACATTGATTCGTGAACGAATCCATGCCTTGACTGAGGGGACGGCTCAGGCCTACGGGGCTGATGCGGTTATTGATTATATGTCCGGCTACCCAAGCCTGATCAATCATGAACGAGAATACCAACGCTTTATGGAGACGGCACCAAGTGTATTCACCTTGCGTGCCGAATTGTCGCCTCCGATTATGCCGGCGGAAGATTTCGCCTATTATGTACAGAAAGTGCCGGGCTGCTTCATGCTGGTTGGAGCAGGTAACGAGCAAAATGCTATATATCCGCATCATCATCCGAAGTTTGATATCGATGAACAAGCGATGCTGCACGCTGCCGGGCTATTAATAGCGATGGCAGAGTCCTACTTCAAGGAGCATGCATAAATATTTCCATCGATGGCAAGCTATGACCTTAGGGACAACTCGGGGTTAAATATATTAAATGAGGTGAGCCGATGAATAAACCCGGAGCATGTATCGTTCAGCGTGATTTGTCGGTGCTGCTGGAGAGGGAGCATCCCGGTTTTGAAGAGGCGCGGGAGCGACTATCCTCATTTGCTGAATTAGTAAAAACTCCGGCTTTTTACCACACCTACCGCATGACCCCGCTAACTTTATGGAACGCAGCAGCAGGAGGCATTGATGCGGAAGGCATCCTTAAGGATTTGGCTGAACTTGCCCGTTATCCACTGCCTGGCGGAGTAGCTCAGGATATCCGCAAATGGATGGGAAGATACGGACAGTTGAAGCTGTATCCGGTGCCAGACGAAGCTGATCTGCTTGAACTGGAGAATTGCGGACCGGATGAAACGCTTCTTGAGCAATTGCTGCCGCAGCTGAACTGGTCTGACGAGCGCCTTTCTCTTCAGGACCAACGGCATTGCCGCCTAGGTGCTGCACTTCGGGGAAGCCTCAAGCGGGAACTGGGCCAGCTTGGTTATCCTGTGTTGGATGAAGCGGGTTATCACCAGGGTCGTCCTCTCAGCTTCAAGCTTCGCACTGTGCTGCCGGATTCCGGACGCGCCTTCCAGCTAAGGCCTTATCAGAGGGAGGCAGTAACGGCTTTTGCGGGCGAGCAAGGAGAAGGCGGGAGTGGAGTGGTCGTCCTTCCGTGCGGAGCTGGCAAAACGGTGATTGGTCTGGCCGCCATGGAACAGTTTCAGTGTGAAACGCTGATTTTGACCTCTAACGTGACCTCAGTACGTCAGTGGGTAGCAGAATTAACCTCCAAAACAACGCTGCCCGTCGAACAGGTCGGAGAGTACACAGGGGAGAAGAAGCAAGTCAAGCCGGTTACCGTCTCGACTTATCAAATCTTGACCCATCGCGCGCGAAAGAATGAGGAGTTCCGCCATATGTCTTTGTTCAAGGAAAGGGACTGGGGATTGATTATATATGATGAGGTCCATCTTCTCCCTGCTCCGATCTTCCGGGCGACAGCAGATATCCAGGCTACCCGGCGGCTAGGGCTGACAGCCACCCTGGTTCGTGAGGATGGCTGTGAACGAGACGTCTTCACACTGATTGGACCCAAACGCTATGAAGCTCCATGGCGAAGACTTGAAGAGAGCGGGCATATCGCCGAGGTAGATTGCCGGGAGATACGGGTTTCCATGCCGGAAGACCAGTTGGAGCGATATGTGCGGGCTGAGGGGCGTGAGAAATTCCGGGTGGCTGCAGAGAACCCCGGCAAGCAGCCGGTCATCGAACAATTGCTGGATCGACACCGGGACCGTCAGGTGCTGATTATCGGACAATATCTTGATCAGTTGCAGAGCGTTGCCAAGGAGATGGGAGTTCCTCTCATTACGGGAAGCACGCCGCAAAATGAGAGGGGGCGGCTCTTCCAAGCCTTCCGGGAAGGCAAGCTGCCTGTTCTGGTTGTGTCAAAAGTGGCTAACTTTGCAGTGGATCTGCCGGATGCCTCGGTGGCTATTCAAATTTCGGGCAGCTTTGGCTCGCGACAGGAGGAAGCTCAGCGTCTGGGGCGCATATTGCGGCCGAAGGCGGATGGGAGCCGAGCTTTCTTCTACACGCTGGTATCAGAGCATACCAGGGAGCAGGATTTTGCCCAGCGCAGGCAGCTTTTCTTGCTGGAGCAAGGTTATGAATATGCCGTGCAGCAAGAGCGGGAGGTACTTAACGCATGAAGACGAGAACGAGCAAGCAGACAGAAGATACTATACTGCGGTCTGCGTTAATCTGTCTATTTTCCCGGTTTGCAGGACAACCCTTTAAATTGGAGCAGGCCCGCCAAGCGGCATCGGGCAACCTCGGCGGAGCAGATATCCTGGCTGCGCTCCCACTCCTGCTTGACTCGGGTGTAGTGTCAGCCGTGCGCAAAGCCTGGGGAGAGAAATTGTATTATCTGCCGCTCCCCAGGCTGCTGGGCATCCCATACATAGAAGCCTATCCTCCACTCCGGGAACAGGACTCGGAGGGAATTACGCTGCGCCGTGAGGCAGGAGCAGGACTTGCCCTGGACTTGTTCCACTGCCTGGCCTGGATTGCCAAGCACGGTTTGCGTATTACAGCGAAAGGAACGATTCACCAAAAGGAACGAAGCAGGCTGCAAGGGTTAATCGGTTTGTGTGATGAAGATGTAGCGGGTCTTGGACTTAACTATCCCCATGCCGATGTCTACCCGCCTGCATTTGCAGTTGTGCTGGACATGCTGTTGGCCGGGGGACTAATTGTCAAGGATCGTCCTAATTGGCAGCTCCATTTTGAGCGGCTCTCATCCTGGCTATCCCGGGACAGCCAGGAGATGAATGAGCAATTACTGCTAGAGTTGCTGCAGCGGTATGTGCCTGCGGATACTGGGCTACAGCATGTAGCTCTTCGGCTAGTCGCTGCTGATCTCCAGTCCGGTCAGTGGTATTCTCTCGATGAGCTGCTGAATTCGCTTCAGGAACATGGCTTGCTGGATCAAGAGTTGACGACGGAGCAGAAAAGCTGGATCGATGCTTGGCTGGAAGCCTTATGCGGCTTTGGCTTTATAGAGCTGGGAGGAATAATGGCAGAGGGAACGGCATTCCGTTGGTTGCTTGACCGGGAGGGCCTGGCGCTGCTTGGCCGCAGAAGTATGGTAGTGTCTGAGCTTACCCGGACAGGTAGCCCTGCTGACGACTCAAGCTCTGAAGGAAAGCATGGTCTTCCTATTCGGATCATTGTACAGCCGGATTTTGAAATTCTCGTGCCGCCTGAACTTCCGTTCACTGTACGCTTCGAACTGGAGGCCTGTGCCGAGCATATTACAACGGATGTCATGAGTGTCTACCGAATCAGTCGCAGTGCTGTAGAGCAAGCAGCTAGGCTGGGACGCTCTGTACAGGATATGCTGGACTTTCTCTCCAGATATGCAGTCACCGTTCCGGAGTCCGTTCGTAATGCGCTTGAGCAGTGGGGTAAGGAGATTGGGCGCACAGAGCTTGTAGAGGCGCAATTGCTGCGCTGTGTGGACGTGGAGGCTGCTGAGCGGATCGCATCTATGGCTGAGCTTGGCGGGAAGCTTGAGCGGATTGGGCCGCTGCACTTCATAGTCATCGGCGGGCAGAGCGTGGAGATTATCAAGCGGCTGGAGGCAGAACGACTGGCGCCTGTCTCTTCTGCGCTGGTCGGCAGCGAGCGCAGGGATTACCCGAGACTGTTGGACGATCACAGTGTATTTGCTGAGAATAAGAGGCCGCATCACCTTGCTTTCGACCATACATCTGAAACTCAGGGCTGGATTTATAAGGGCGCTGATTTGCATTTTTATGAACCGGAGCATAGGATGCCTGACCTGGAAGAGCTGTTCCCGGGCTTGGCTTCTTTACCGTCCATCTGGTGGAAGGAGAGCAGATCATATCACTTGTCTACGGCACGCAAGCTGGTAGAATTGGCCTTGAAATGGCAAGCCAGATTGAAGGTGAATACAGGCGGCGAAAGATTGATCTGCCTGCCGCTCTCTCTCGAAGGCGAAGAAATGTGGCGGCTCAAGGTGCGCTGCTTATCTATATCTCTGGAGGACGGGAATGAAGAGGCTGTGCGGCTGCTTGCTCCTCAAGAATGGCAGGGGATTCAGCTTGTATTGCCCGAAGGAATCCGGCAGGCAGATCATTAGGAAGAATGAAACTCTTCTGCTCGCTAAAGGATTGTGTTATGATAATGACGTCTACTTTGGGTAGAATACTAGCATAGAATCGAGTTGAAATTCATGAGCGTAATTGCCAGGAACACGGTCGATATGGCCGAAGTGCTAACATACGCCTATGAATTAGGCGATATGATAAATCAGTCTACGGCGGTTTCTGAATATCTGTATTGGAAGCAGCAGGTAGATGAAAGTGCGGATGTCCAGATCTTGGTCAAGAAGCTGGAGGCACAGAAGGAACTGTTCCGCGAAACGGAGCGTTTCGGCCATTTTCACCCGAATTACCATGAAGCGAAGGATCGGGTCGCCGAAGTGGAGCGTGAATTGGAGCAGATCGAGGCAGTTCGCAATTTTAAGGCTGCTGAGAGTGAATTGGATGACATCCTGCATCAGATGTCTGAAATGATTGCCTTTGCCGTCTCTGATTCCATCAAGGTACCCAGCAATGATCCCCATCCTCAAGGAGGGTGCGGGAGCGGCGGGAAATGCAGTTGTGGGTAAGATGAACACCGCAAAGGGATGCGCAATAGGAAAGGGGGGCAATTCATGTTTCCGGAGCGTACAGGCTTTATTATATGGGTCAGTGACTTGAAGGCAGCAAGAAATTTGGATAAATACGGAAGCGTGCATTATTTATCCCGCCGCATGCATTACGTGGTGATGTATGTCAACGCCGAACGGGCAGAGGATATCATGCGTAATGTTCGGAAGCTATCCTATGTTCGCAAGATCGAGCGCTCTTATCGAGGGGAGATCAAGACGGAGTACAGCAAGAATGTTCCCGACAAGACACAGTACTATGGCATATAATAAGCAGGGAACTGGAGTAGATCAGCAGGAACGCCTCGGTAGCCATAATGGTTGCCAAGGCGTTCTTTTGTCTTATTTTGGTAGGTACAGGGATGTGATTTTATAATTTTATGGCTCTTAAGGCTCTTCTGTTTGGAAAATGGTAGCGCTTATCTTGTAGATAGATGGAGAATGTTGTAGTATAATAGGTAAAATTACTTAGTTAAAAAGACCTATTAATGTGAGGTGTGGCATGAGAGATCGAGCGACAAAACGTTGGGGGACCTACGAAGCTTTTCATATTGTGCTGGGAGACAAGAGAGTTGCCGACATCGTAGTGACCAACCATGCCAAGCTCAGATATCATGACAGAATTGACCGGGATCAAATGGAATTTGAGCAAATTGCCAGTTGGGCTTGGGATTGCTTGAAGCAGGGACGAATCACTCCGTATTATCGCAAAGAGGAAGATGTTTATTTGATTGATGATGATTTAGTGATGGTTGCGGAGTTTGCGGAGATCCCCGGTGAGTCTGATCTTGCTGGTCGTCCACTGCACCGCATGATCATTGTGACCTTCCTTGGGCGGATGTCCGAGACCATAGAACTGCGGGATTTGAAATCATATTATTCGTGGCTGCGGCACTCCCGTCGTATGACGCTGCTGAAGAACAGCCGTAAACGTCGATAAGGTTAATCAGACCTAATAGATAATAGCTGAACGAATTTAGAAGGGCATACACTAGCATGTTGTACAAGGCATGCTTTTTTTGTTGCGCTGTGCGTGCTATGGTTAGACAAGAGAGGAGGCTGTGTGATGGCGTTAAACTACCATCAGCTTCATATTTTTTATAACGTGGCACAGCGGGGCAGCTTTTCGGCGGCGGCTCAGGCGCTTCATATGACCCAGCCTGCGGTAACGATGCAAATCCAGTCACTGGAGGATTATTTCGGGGTCAAGCTTTTGGTGAGATCAACCAAGAGGATTGATTTGACTGAAGCGGGAAGGGCCTTACTCCCGTTTGCTGAACAAAGCGTGGAACTGATCCGGGAGACAGAGCAGGCGATGTCCAGATATACCTCCATGCTTCAAGGGCGATTGCAGCTTGGCTCCAGTCTGACCATTGGCGAATATGTGCTGCCTCGTCTGCTAGCCCCCTTTGGTCAACGATATCCCCATATTTCGATTATGATGAAAGTAACCAATACGACGCAAATTATCGAAGAGATCGTCAATCACCAGCTTAACTTCGGACTGGTCGAGGCCCCGGTGCAGCATCCGGATATGGTATCCGAGCCTGTGATGGAGGATGAACTAAAGCTCATCGTGCCAGCAGCACATCCACTCGCTGATAAATCCTCCGTTACGCTAGAAGAGATTATCGCCTATCCCTTTGTGCTTCGCGAGAAGGGATCGGGGACCCGTCAGGTGATGGAAGATGAATTAAGACGGCAGGGTTTTCACATGGAGCAGATCCAGACGGTGATGGAACTGGGAAGCACTGGAGCCGTAAAGTCTGCCGTGGAAGCGGGCATCGGCATTACTATCATTTCGCCTTCATCCATCAAGCATGAGGAGGCGTTGGGCTTGATCAAGACACTGGATATTCAGGATGTATCCTTTAAGCGCATGTTTTATTCGATTCATCTAAAATCGACGCTACTGCCCGTGACGGCGGTCACATTTCTGACTTTTTTACGGGAATACTCCAAGCAGACGCAAAGCTACAAATAGATGAATGGTGAATACCTGCTAACCGAAACGGAAAGAGGGAATAACTATGGCTGATAAAACAATGGGGTATGATCTGCATACACATACGCAAGCCTCGGACGGAATGAACAGCCCCAGAGCCAATGTGGAATTGGCGAAGGCTAAGGGCCTAACGGGTCTGGCAATTACGGATCACGATACGGTGGCAGGGGTAGTCGAGGCCGCCATGGCCGGGAAGGAACTGGGGATAGACGTAGTTCCAGGTGTTGAAATTAGCACCCGCGCCAAAGACAAGGATATTCATGTCCTGGGTTATTTTGTGAATACGGAGGACAGGCAATTACGGGACAGGCTTCAGCGGCTTCGTTCGGTACGGAATGAACGGAATGAGCTTATGATTGGAAAGCTGCAGCAATTGGGGATAGAGATTACACTGCAGGAGGTCAAGGACGGTTTGGGCCGGACGTTACGCCCGGACGAGAGCATCGGTCGGCCGCATATCGCCGATTGTCTGGTCCGCAAAGGCTATGCGTCCGACCTGAGGGATGCCTTTGATCAGTATTTGGCGGAGGGCAAGCCGGGGTATGCCTCTCTCCCGCGAATCTTGCCCGAGGAAGCCATCCAGTGGATTCGTGAGGCCGGAGGAGCCCCGGTTATAGCTCATCCCGGATTATATGGTGATGACGAATTAGTGAAGGCAATCTTGGAGCAAGGGCGGCCTGTCGGCATCGAGGTGTACCATTCCGATCATGGTCCCGAGGAAGAACGGCGTTATCTGGACCTAGCGGCTCAATATGAGCTGATCGTAACAGGAGGCTCTGATTACCACGGTGTCCGCCAGGGAGTGGTGTTCCATGGGGATTTGGGCAGCTGTATTACACCGTTTGAAGCCGTGGAGCAGCTTCGACAAGCAGCCACGGATGCCCGGAAACAAGCGGAAATTGAATAGAAGAGTGGCGAAAATAAAGAACCGGAGCAGCGACTTTAACTCAGTCGGGTATGCTCCGGTTCTTGTTGTTCTATGAACGAGAAAATTCAGCCATTCTTGACCGTATTAGGCAGCCCCTTGATCAATTGCTCATCAGGGGTTACGAATAGGGTGCGCTGATGATCATAAATGACGAAGCCCGGCTTGGCTCCACTTGGCTTGCGAACATGACGAATCAAGGTGCAATCGACAGGCACGCTGCTGGATTGCTTGGCCTGGCTGAAGTAGGCGGCGAGTTGGGCAGCTTCATTCAAGGTCGCGTCACCGAAGGATTCGCTGCGTATGACCACATGCGATCCGGGAATGTCCTTGGTATGCAGCCAGGTATCATTGGGCTTGGCCAGCCGATTGGTGACATACTCATTTTGCAAGTTGTTTTTGCCAACGTAGATCTCGATGCCTTCGGAAGAGGTATAGAGATGCAGGGTAGGCCGGTCGCTTTTTTTCTTTTTCTTGCCTTTCTTGCCCCGATCACGCAAGTACCCCTGTTGCGTCAACTCCTCGCGAATTTCATCAATATCGCTTAAGCTGGCATCGTGCAATTGCTGTAGAAGTCCTTCCAGATAAGCAACCTCGGCTTGGGCCAGCATCTTCTGTTCGTCAATGACAGCCAGACTGTTCTTGAATTTATTGTACCGCTTGAAATAGCGTTGAGCGTTCTCCGAAGGAGTCAGTAACGGGTCGAGCGGGATGGTTTCCATGCGTCCTTCTTCATCATAATAATTGACCAGTTCCACGGAAGTATCGCCTTTGTGAATCGTATGGAGAGAGGACAACAGCAGTTCTCCCCAAATTCGGTAGCGTTCCGCATCCTCGGCTTCATTCAAGTCCTGGTCCAGCTTGGCCAGCTTCTTGATATTTTTGCTCTTCTCGTTTTGCAGGAAGCGCAGGAGGTCGGCAGTCTTCTGCTTCACTGTATCTCGCAGCGCTTTATCTCCGTAATAGTCCTCCATACAAGCACTGATAGAAGGATAGGTTAGAACTTCTCCATGGATAGAGGTTAGCGGAATGGCAGAAAAAATACTCTTCCCCTTGGCATTCTCCCCGCTCATGGGATGGTACTGATGCTGGCGAATCTCCTCCATCAACCCAGAGAAGGCCTTCCATAGCTGCTTTGTTTCTATCTCGCCCAGTCCGAGCTGCACAACGTTATTCCCTAGCTTGGCCCGCGCATAGATTTCCCCTGCGATCAAAGGGCTTAAACCTTCATAGGCTTCTACGAGCCAGCCGCTCCCTTTGCCCGCTTCCTCCGCCTTTCGCAAAGCCGAAATAAAGGAATCAAAATCCGCTGCCAGGGGGTCAAGCTTGTGCTGCTCCGGCGGCTTGCTGTAAGCAAAACCCGGCATAACGACACGGAAGCTGGATATCGCCGGGGTTACATGGTGGATGCCGTCAAGTTGCGTTCCGGTGGTCGGGTCGATGAGGATGATATTGCTGTGCCGCCCCATCAACTCCACAATGATTCTTCGGGTAGACAAGTCTCCAAGCTCGTCGCGCGTGCGAATGTCGATATGGATAATACGCTCCATGCCTACCTGAGTAATGGCCTCGATGGTTCCGCCTTCACAGTGCTTGCGCATGAGCATGCAGAACATAGGTGCTTCCATAGGATTGGGAAAAGCAGCTTCGGTGAAATGAATACGTGGATAGGTTGGATTAGCCGATAGCAGCAGCTTCCTGGTTCCAGCCTGGGTACGCAGGTGGAAG
Source organism: Paenibacillus sanguinis 2301083 = DSM 16941 (assembly GCF_000374825.1). Classification (GTDB taxonomy): domain Bacteria; phylum Bacillota; class Bacilli; order Paenibacillales; family Paenibacillaceae; genus Fontibacillus; species Fontibacillus sanguinis. The sequence goes on along the minus strand of NZ_KB895379.1, from coordinate 320,637 downwards.
ATAAGATCGTTGCTTGCGGGCTGGTGTATTTTATGAATGCGGCCGCCAATGCATTGCTGCAGTTCATGGACGATCGCTCTTGTCACGATTCCGTCAAGTGCCATTGTGTAATTCTCCTGTTCCTTCTGAATGATGATGAGGCTAATCATAACGAATGATACCGCTCGCGTCAAAAAATAGACGTTTCCTTTATGATGCCATACTTGCGGCAAAAACTTAAGAGGAGCGCTGTGATAATTTGGGACTGGCCAGAATACATTTACCCTAGGTGGAAAAGCCTTCATGCTGACGACGCGTGGATAAGCATACTTGTCGTATCTACAAAAACGGAAGGGGAAGAGGGAGGATGGAACAAAAAAACTGGCACCAGTGGAGTAGCGACGCGCTTATGGAGCACTTCGGCGTTGCCCTTGGACAGGGGCTGACCGATGAAGAAGCGGGGCGAAGACGCGAGGAATCCGGCTGGAACGAATTGCAGGAAGGGGAACGTGTCTCCCCGATTCTGTTGTTCCTGAATCAATTCAAGGATTTTATGATGCTGGTATTGATGGGCGCTACACTCATATCCGGCATTCTTGGCGAATATCTGGATGCCATCACGATCATTGCGATCATTCTTCTGAACGGGGTGCTTGGATTTATTCAGGAATTTCGCGCAGAGCGGTCTTTACGGGCACTAAAGGAGCTTTCCGCACCGCATGCCAACGTATTGCGTCAAGGTGTCTCCAAAAATATTCTGGCTAAAGAGCTGGTTCCTGGAGACATTGTGCTTCTGGAGAGTGGAGATCGAATTCCGGCGGATATCCGCTGGCTAACGACAAATAGCCTGGATGTAGAGGAGTCGGCTTTAACCGGTGAATCCCATCCGGTGGGCAAGCATGCCGGAGTGATCACGGAAGACGATGTCCCGCTGGGAGACCAGAAAAATCTGGGCTTCATGGGAACGATGATTACGCGCGGCACGGGCCGAGGGTTGGTCATACGAACGGGAATGGACACCGAGATGGGAAAAATTGCCGACCTCATTCAGAATACCGAGGTTCAAGAGACTCCGCTACAGCGGCGGCTGGAACAGTTGGGCAAGATTCTTATCTATACGGCACTCGCGCTCACTGTCATCGTGGTTGTTCTGGGGATTATCCAAGGCCAGCCGGCCAGCGCCATGTTTTTCGCCGGTGTGAGTCTGGCGGTTGCTGCAATACCGGAAGGTTTGCCTGCTATTGTAACGATTGCCTTGGCCCTTGGCGTGCAGCGCATGATCAAGCGCAAGGCGATTGTTCGCAAGCTGCCGTCAGTAGAAACACTGGGTTGCGCTTCTATTATTTGCTCGGATAAGACCGGAACATTAACGCAAAACAAAATGACCGTGACAAAGCTTTGGCTGGAAGGGCGAATGCTGGAGGTAACAGGTGAAGGATATGAGCCTGTCGGCAATATTTTGCATCAGAAAGCTCCCGTGGATTTGCGCAAGGAGCAGGGGCTGCGTCGCCTGTTGCAGGTGAGTGCTCTTTGCGGTAATGCGACGATTTATGAAGATAATTCGGACATGCGGGGACGGCGCAAAGCAAAGGAAGAGCCTAGCGCTTCTCCGACGTGGAAGCTCAAAGGTGATCCGACCGAGGGGGCATTAGTCACGCTGGCCTCCAAGATGGGCCTGTCTCCATCCTCTTTGAATGGCATTTATGTGCGAGAGCAAGAGTTCCCGTTTGATTCACGGCGCAAGCGGATGTCTGTCATCGTGTCCCATCAAGGAGGAAGGATGGCGCTCGTTAAAGGAGCGCCCGATATGTTGCTGGAGCGCTGCTCCTACATTTCATGGGAAGGCAAAATTGTACCGCTGACGGGCACGTTAAGACAGAAGGTTCAGGCCGCGAACGAGAGAATGGCCCGTAGTGCCCTGCGGGTGCTAGGCATGGCTTATCGTGAGTTAAAGCCGCATGAAGAGGGAGTTCAGGAGAACGCGGTGGAATCGCAGCTTATATTCATTGGCTTGGCGGGCATGATTGATCCACCCCGGCGAGAAGCGCGGGAAGCCATTGCTGTTTGTCGTCGTGCGGGTATCCGGACGGTGATGATTACGGGAGATCACGGTCTCACCGCAGAGGCGATTGCTGCCGACCTTGGCATTTTGCCACGTGGCGGAACCTCGATGTCAGGACAGCAATTGGAGATATTGGATGATGAAGAATTAGAGAAGCAGGTGGAGAATACTTACGTTTATTCACGGGTCTCTCCCGAGCATAAATTGCGAATTGTCAAGGCCCTGCAGCGGAACGGACATGTCGTTGCGATGACCGGGGACGGCGTGAACGATGCTCCGGCTATCAAGGCTGCCGATATTGGCATTGCCATGGGAATGACGGGCACAGATGTTTCCAAGGAGGCTTCCTCCTTGATTTTGAGCGATGATAATTTTACGTCCATCGTAGCGGCGATTGAAGAAGGCCGCAATATTTATGAAAATATTCGCAAGTTTATCAGGTATTTGCTGGCCTCCAATGTGGGCGAGATCTTAACGATGTTCTTCGCTATGCTGTTCGGCTTGCCCTTGCCTCTGCTGCCGATTCAAATTCTCTGGGTCAATCTGGTGACCGATGGCTTGCCTGCCATGGCACTGGGCGTTGATCAGCCGGAAAAAGATCTGATGGAGCATAAGCCGCGGGGAGCCAACGAGAATATATTTGCCCGCCGTCTGGGCTGGAAGATTATTAGCCGCGGCGTCTTGATTGGCCTATGTACACTGGGGGCCTTCTGGATTACGCTGCAATGGGCTCCGGATGATGCCAATCAATTGATCAAAGCGCAGTCCGTAGCCTTCGCGACATTGGTTATCGCCCAGCTTATCCATGTATTTGACTGCCGGAGTTCAAGATCGATCTTTCATCGCAATATTTTGCAAAATAAATACCTGGTAGCTGCGGTTCTATCTTCGATCGCCTTGCTGCTTGTCGTCATTTATGTGGAGCCGCTTCAGCCGATCTTCAAAACAGTGCCCCTCGGTACGCGGGAATGGGCTTTGACACTGGTAGCGGCAGGTATTCCTACCTTCCTGATGGGGGCCGGCAGCGTGTGGTCCGGCAAGCGGCGTCGTTCCAAGGGCTCGCGTCCGATGATCACCGCGAAAAGTACAAATATTCGTGCATAAAATCAATACCCTTTCACCTCTGCAAAATATAGACTTACCCCATAGGCAAGCTTTGCTGAGGGGGAAGTGTTCTCCCTTGATATATACTGACGATGCAGGAGTGGGGTAAGATGAAATTTACTAAAATGCATGGATTGGGCAATGATTTCCTCGTATTTGCCGGACATCAAGAGTTGCCGGAGAACGTAGCCGAGTTAGCGGTGACCTGGTGTGACCGTTATTTCGGGGTAGGGGGAGACGGACTCGTATTCATTCTTCCTTCGGAACGAGCAGATTTTAAAATGCGCATCATTAATTCGGATGGCACGGAAGCTGAGCAATGTGGCAATGCCATTCGCTGCGTGTCCAAGTATGTGTACGATAACGGCTTGATCAATAGAGAAAGCGTGACGATTGAGACGCTGGGTGCAGGCGTTCAGCAGGTGACATTGCAGGTGGAAGACGGCATAGTCAAGACAGTGAGGGTTGATATGGGGGAACCTGTCCTGGATGGCTTGGCTGTGCCAACCACGCTGCAAGGCAATCCTGTTCTCAGGCACAACATTACAGTGGATGACCAGAAATTTGAGTTCACCGCCGTGTCCATGGGCAACCCACATTGTGTGATTTATGTAGAGGATGCCCCAAGCTTTCCGCTTACGACATGGGGACCGAAGCTGGAGGTGCACCCCTATTTTCCACGGAAAATCAATGTAGAGTTTGCTACGGTCACCAGCCGCTCCCGTGTAGAGATGCGGGTATGGGAGCGGGGTGCGGGACCTACGCTTGCTTGTGGCACGGGTGCTTGTGCTACTCTCGTCTCCTCGGTATTGAATGGGCTGACCGATCGGGCTGCCTGGGTGGGGCTTAAGGGCGGCGACCTGTTCATTGAATGGGATGAACGCGATAACCATGTCTACATGACCGGGCCGGCAGCAGCAGTATATGAAGGAGAAGTTCATATCTGATTGAAGGGCTAGGACTTGGTGCAGAGCCGGGTGTTCCGTAACGAGGACACCTGGCTCTTTGTTATTGCCAGATTATATTCAAACACATATCTTATCAATCTGATCGATTTATGATACATTAATACGATAATCTACTAGCTTTATAACTTGATGCGGTAAGTTGACCGGCATGAAGAGACTATAGAGGCAGGCGGGAGGGTATCTTTGATGAAGCAGGATTTGCGCACGGCCTGGAAGCAGGATGTGATCGTTGGCGACGGAGCGATGGGAACCTATTTATACCACTTGGGGTTTCCAGTCGGCATTTCCTATGAAGAATTCAATTTATTGCGTCCGGATGTGATAGGCGATGTGCATCGCCGGTATATAGAAGCAGGGGCGAACCTGCTGGAGACCAATACATTCTCCGCTAATTATTATAAATTATCCAAATTTGGGCTGGAATCCAAGATGGAGGAGATCAACCGCGCCGCAGTCCGTATCGCCAAGCAGGCGGCAGGAGAAAGCGCTTATGTGGCCGGTGCTGTGGGTTCAATTCGTGGCGGGAAGCGGGTCAATGTCAGCTCGCGTGAGCTTGAGGACTACTTTGAACGGCAGATTGCCGCACTGCTTACGGAAGGTGTGGACGCGCTGCTCTTTGAAACCTTCTACGATCTGCGAGAGCTGCGGATTGCGCTGGTGCAGGCCCGCAAGCTAAGCGATATTCCAACCATCTGCCAATTTGCTGTGGATCAGGTGGGCCGGACGCTGGATGGCTTTACTATGCCCGAATCCTTCAGCGCTTTGCTGCAAGAGGGGGCCGATATGCTGGGCTTCAACTGCCATTCCGGTCCTAAGGGCATTATGGGCGTAATGGAAGATTTGCACGGTCCGCTTGATGTGCCGATGTCTGTTTTTCCAAATGCAGGTTTGGCGGATTATGTGGATGGAGAGTATGTATATGGAGCCACTCCCGAATATTTTGGTGAGTGCGCCGGATCGTTTGTCGACTTGGGGGCCCGATTAATCGGTGGTTGCTGCGGTACGACGCCGGAGCATATCGCCGCCACTGTACGGGCGCTTGAGCATATTATTGCGCCCCCGCTGGCTAGCGAACGGACGCTTCCGGAACCTCGGGAGGCGGTTGGCATTTCGCTTCGGACTCCGGAAGTGTCGGAAACGGATCAGGGAGAAGGCACTGGTAGCCATAATGCTCCACCTAGCCTGACGGAGCTCGTGAAGGAGCGCCATACCGTTATTGTTGAATTGGATCCGCCCCGGGATCTCGATATCCGCAAGTTTATGGAAGGGGCTGCGGCCTTGAAGCAGGCGGGTGTCGATGCGTTAACGCTGGCGGACAATTCTCTGGCCGTCACACGGATGAGCAATATGGCGCTTGGCCATCTCGTACAGTTGGAGCTCGGCTTGCGTCCGCTGATTCATATCGCTTGTCGGGATCGCAATCTGATCGGCACCCAGTCCCATATGATGGGCTTCGACGCACTTGGTATTGACCATGTTCTGGCCGTCACAGGCGACCCTGCCAGATTTGGCGATTTGCCCGGGGCAAGCTCTGTTTATGATCTGACTTCATTTGAGATCATTCGGATGATCAAGCAGTTGAATACCGGGGTATCGTTCTCCGGCAAGCCGTTGAAGCAGAAGGCGAAGTTTGTGGTTGGCGCGGCATTTAATCCTAATGTCAAGCATTTGAACAAAGCCGTTGAGCGTCTGGAGAAGAAAATTGCCTCCGGAGCGGATTATATTATGACCCAGCCCGTTTATGATCCCGAGCTGATCGTGGCGATCAAACAGGCGACAGCTCATCTGGATATTCCGATTTTTATAGGTATCATGCCGCTGGCAAGTGGTAAAAACGCCGAATATTTGCACAATGAAGTACCGGGAATTCAGCTCTCTGAAGAGGTTCGGGCCCGAATGGATGGCTTGCAGGGCGAAGCAGGCAGGGCGATGGGGGTGGAAATTGCCAAGGAGCTGCTGGACACGGCGATGGAGCATTTCAACGGGATTTATTTGATGACGCCATTTATGTTCTATGAAATGAATGTGGCTCTGACAAAATATGTTGCGGAGAAGGCAAAACGAAGCGTGTCCCACTTGTCTCGCTTCACATAATCAATTACAATAGGATAACGGATGTGATGCTTGTGTCGCACAGTATGACAGGCTACGGCGGAGCCGCCAGATCTCATGGCGGTTATGCCGTGCAATTTGAGATAAAATCTGTCAATCATCGGTATGCCGAAGTTGTTTTGCGGATGCCGCGCGAGTGGACGTGCTATGAGGACTCATTGCGCCGTTTGGTGCAGACTCGCATCAAGCGGGGGCGTATTGATGTCTATATCAGCAAAGAACATGAAGAATCCAGTGCGCTGCCGCTTGTATTAAACCGTACGGTGGCAGAAGCTTACCTGCGGGCTGCCGAGGAGCTTAGAGAACTTTACGGGATTGACGCTGCTATATCTGCCAAGGACTTATTATCCCTTCCTGACGTGCTTGCGGCTCCCGAGTCACTTTCTTCTCAAGAACATGCAGATACGGAGTGGGAGCGGATACTGTCGGAAGGGCTGGAAGAAGCCGTTAACGGATTGCTTGAGATGCGAGAGCGGGAAGGTAGGCATCTGATTGCTGATCTGGAGCAGCGTTTAGGCCGGCTTGAAGGCATTCAAGCTGAACTGGTTCGATTAGCTCCTGAGGTCGTGAACGAGTACAGAAGCCGGCTCAAGAGCCGACTTGCCGAACTCGTGGAGGGCAGCTTCGACGAGCAGCGTTTTACTATGGAGGTTGCCGTATTCGCTGATCGTTCCAATATCGATGAAGAATTGATTCGGTTGCGGAGCCATCTGGAGCAATGTCACAGTCTGCTGCAATCCGTTGAACCGGTGGGGCGCAAGCTGGATTTTCTCATACAGGAAATGAACCGGGAGACCAATACCATTGGATCTAAAGCCAATCATTTGGCTCTAGTCAACCTTGTCGTCGAGATGAAGGCTGAGTTGGAGAAGATTCGCGAGCAGGCCGCGAACCTGGAATAAGGCTACGCTAAGGGCACAGGGTGAGTCAAATTAATTAGGGGGAACTACCTGAATATGGCAATTAAACTTATTAACATTGGCTTCGGAAATATTGTATCGGCCAACCGTATCATTTCCATTGTAAGCCCCGAATCTGCACCGATCAAACGTATCATTCAAGAGGCGCGGGATCGTCATATGCTGATCGATGCTACATATGGCAGACGGACGCGCGCCGTAATTATTACGGACAGCGACCATGTTATTTTGTCGGCGGTGCAGCCGGAGACAGTTGCTCATCGATTGTCCACCAAAGACGAAGACAACGACGAATAAAATGGAGAGAACAATGGCAAAAGGGTTACTTATTGTATTGTCCGGGCCGTCAGGCGTGGGAAAAGGGACGGTATGCGCCGAGCTTCGCAAACGGATGCCTGAACTGATTTATTCAGTCTCCGCGACCACAAGGCAACCTCGTATGGGTGAAATGAACGGGGTAAATTATTTTTTCAAGAGCCGTGAGCAGTTTCTGAATATGATTGAGCAAGATCAGCTTCTGGAGCATGCCGAGTATGTCGGTAACTTTTACGGAACACCTCGTGATTTTGTGGAAGAGACGATTGCCGGCGGCCGGGACATTATTTTGGAAATCGAGGTTCAGGGCGCGCTGAAGGTTAAGGAGAAATTCCCTGAGGGCGTGTTTGTGTTTTTGCTCCCGCCGTCGCTTGACGAGCTGAAGGGACGGATTGAAGGGCGGGGAACGGAGAATCAAGCGACGATTGATCATCGGATGACGGTGGCGGCTCATGAAATCGGGCTGATGGAAAATTATGATTATGCCGTTGTGAATGATGAGATCGATCTGGCCTGCCAAAGAATTCAATCTATTATCGTTGCTGAGCACTGCAAGATAAGAAAGTCTTGCGACAGCTCGCGGCAATGACCAAATGAAGAAGAGGTGTTTGTGAAGATGCTGTATCCATCGATTGATAAAATGCTTGGCAAGGTAGGGAGTAAATATTCCCTGGTTGTAGCTGCCTCGCGGCGTGCAAGACAACTTCGCGAAGGAGAGAGAAGTGACCTCAAGCAGCCAAGATCGTATAAGCAGGTTGGCGTGGCTCTGGAAGAAATCTATGGTGATTACGTCAAGCTCAAATTGGATGAGGAGCCCGCTCCTGAGAATGAGAAGTAATGAGAAGTAGTATTTACGGCTTTGTTTTTTGTGAATCATCAGAAGGCGATCCTCTGAATCGGGCGAAGGCCTTCTGAGATTGCAAAGAAGCCACTGCCGCATACGCGGTCTGTCCCCTTAGGGGGGGCGTCGATAGACGTTTTTTTGAAGACAACCGCGAGGTTGTTATTTTTTTTCTGTTCGGAAAGTGAGGGGTAGCGATGTTAACCGGCAAGAAAATTCTTCTGGGCGTTACCGGCGGTATTGCCGCCTTCAAAGCGGCTTCCTTGTGCAGTAAGCTGGTGAAGGAAGGGGCAGAGGTCAAGGTCATCATGACCCAATCCGCCACTCAATTTATTACAGAGCTAACGCTGCAAGCTTTGTCCAAAAATGTGGTCTATACTGACACGTTCGATGAGAAGCACGCTAATTCCATTGCTCATATCAGTCTGGCTGATTGGGCTGACCTGGTTCTGGTAGCTCCGGCCACCGCGAATATCATCGGCAAGATGGCAGCGGGCATTGCAGACGATATGCTGTCGACAACGCTTTTGGCTACCCAGGCGCCGATTATGGTAGCGCCAGCCATGAATGTGCATATGTACGAGCACCCTGCAGTGAGACGAAATCTGGCGGAGCTGGTATCGCGTGGAGTTATGATGATTGAGCCTGGAGAAGGGCTGCTGGCTTGCGGCTATACGGGCAAAGGGCGGATGGAAGAGCCGGAAACACTGGTACGGGTTGTAGATGAGTATTTTAACCGGGAAGCCGCTTTGGACAAAGAGCCGCTCTCTGGGAAGCGGGTAGCGATTACGGCCGGAGGTACGGTGGAGCGGATCGACCCGGTGCGTTATATCACGAATGATTCTTCCGGCAAGATGGGCTTCGCCCTTGCGAGAGCGGCCAAGCGTCTAGGTGCGCAGGTAACGCTGATCGCGGGCAATACGCAGGCTGAGCCGCCTGCCGGAATTCCCTTGATTCGTGTATCCTCAGCCCAAGAGATGTATGAGGCGGTCCAAGCCGTGTGGGCGGATACGGACATCATGGTGAAGGCTGCTGCGGTGGCAGACTATCGCCCTAAAGAAACTGCAGCGCAAAAGATCAAGAAAACCGGGGATTCACTGGTACTTGAACTGGTAAAGAATATTGATATTCTGGAAACGCTAGGCAAGCTGAAGACCTCCCAATATTTGATCGGATTTGCCGCGGAAACAGAAAATGTGGAGCAGCATGCGATGGACAAGCTGAAGCGCAAAAACTGCGATCTCCTCGTCGCCAATGATGTCACGGCGCAGGGAGCGGGCTTTGGCACAGACACCAATATCGTAAATATTTATGATGCTTCCGGTCTGGTACAATCTTTGCCCCGGATGGCCAAAGAAGAAGTGGCTCTTCGTATTATGGAATTAGCCGCTTCCAAGGTGGCGGGAACGAGCCGATGACTTATCGAATGGCCAAGGTGATCGTCGATGTGCCGAGCCGGGAAACCGACCGGCCTTTTGACTATTTAATCCCCGGTTCCATTGCGGGATGGATCGAGGTTGGGAGTCGGGTGGGTGTTCCGTTTGGTCGCCGCACAGTGCAGGGCTTCGTGGTATCCTTGCATGAGCATTTGGAAATGGACAGCATGCGGATGAAGCCTATCCAGGAACTGCTGGACCTGGTGCCGCCCCTGCCGGCGGACCTGGTAGCCTTGGCGGAATGGATGAGTCACAAGTATGCCTGTAGCATGATCAAGGTGCTGCAAGCTATGATTCCGGCTGCTTTAAAGGGCAAGGCCGAGCGCTACATTCGTGTTGCTGCGGTCTCTGCTGCAGAAACGGGGCAGAAGGCGGCCGGAGATAGCAGTGCCGTGCAGGAGGCTCCATGGATGGCGCTCCCTGAGCTGCTTACGGCAGAGGAAGAGGCCATCATTCGGTATATTACCGCTTCCGGCGAGGTGACGATGACTTCACTTGGGAGCAAGTATCCTGAGTCCGGGGAATTAATCAAAGATATGATAAGCCGTGGTGTATTAACGGAGAGCCAGGCCATTAAGGATAAAGTTAACAAAAAAACGATGAAAAGCGTAACGGCTGCCGTGAGCGGCCAGGCTGCTCAGGATGCACTGGCCTCCTTCTCCGGGCAAGCGCGTCGACAGAAGGAAGTGCTCCAGTTCCTGCTGGAGGCGGGAATGACCTTGTCCTTGCAGGAGGTTCTGTCAACCTTGCAGGTAACTGCGGGAACCGTCAAAAAGCTAGCGGAGAAGGGGTACATTCGTCTTGAGGATGTGGAGGTATTTCGTGATCCCTATGCTGGACGGCGCTTCCAGAGCAGTGAGCCCTTGACTCGCACACCGGAGCAAGAGGTCGTGTATCACCAACTGGCACAAGCGCTGGATGCTCGTCATCATGAAGTCTTCTTGCTGCATGGCGTTACCGGCAGCGGTAAAACCGAAGTCTATCTGCAGACGATCGAGCGTTGCATTTCCTCGGGCAGACAGGCGATCGTGCTCGTCCCCGAGATTTCCTTGACTCCGCAGATGGTGGAGCGGTTCAAAGGTCGCTTTGGAGGCAAGGTGGCCGTGATGCACAGCCGCTTGTCAGGCGGGGAGCGGTATGATGAATGGCGCAAAATCCGCGAGGGGCGCGTGGAGGTGGCCATTGGGGCGCGTTCGGCCATCTTCGCTCCATTCAAGCAACTGGGTCTCATTGTGATGGATGAGGAGCATGAGACCTCCTATAAGCAGGAGGAAACGCCCAAATATCATGCGCGCGATGTAGCTGTCCGCAGAGCGCGGCAGCATGGGGCTGCCGTGATACTTGGCTCGGCCACTCCGTCGCTGGAGAGCTACCATGCCGCGCGTTCGGCGGGAGGCGATCTTGGGGAGTATGCGCCAATTCTGCTGGAGATGAAGCAGCGTCCATCGGGAAGCAAGCTGCCAGCCGTGCATATCGTGGATATGCGTGAGGAACTGAAGGAAGGGAATCGCTCCATGTTCAGCCGTTCATTGCACGCTGGCATTGCCGCAAGGCTGGAGCGAGAGGAACAGACAGTGCTGTTCCTCAACCGTCGCGGATACTCGACCTTTGTTATGTGCCGCAGCTGCGGTTATGTGGCGGGTTGTCCGGACTGCGATATTTCACTGACCTATCATCAGAAATCAAATAATTTACGTTGCCATTATTGCGGTTACGCCGAGAATGCCCCGGCGGTTTGTCCGGAGTGTGGCAGTGAGCATATTCGTTATTTCGGAACAGGGACTCAGCGCGTAGAGGACGAGCTGGCAAAGCTCTTCCCCGGCATCCGTGTGATACGGATGGATGTCGATACGACCAGCGAGAAGGGCTCGCATGAGAAGCTGCTGCAAGCCTTCCGGGAGAAGAAGGGCGATGTGCTGCTGGGAACACAAATGGTAGCGAAAGGCTTGGACTTCCCCGATGTGACGCTAGTGGGAGTAATCGCTGCCGATACTGCGCTGAACTTTCCTGATTTTCGCTCGGCAGAGAAGACGTTCCAACTCCTGACACAGGTGGCCGGACGAGCAGGTCGTCATTTATTGCCGGGGGAGGTATTCATTCAAACTTATATCCCGGATCATTACTCGATCATTCATGCAAGCGGGCATGATTATCTTGCCTTTGTGCGCGATGAACTGAAACACCGCAAGGCGCTGCATTATCCGCCATACAGCCGGCTGATCCTGGTTACGCTCTCGCATGAGAAGCTGCCTTTGCTGCTACGGATGGCTGAGAATTTTACCGGCGATTTGCGAGCCAAGGCCCAGCGCCAAGGGTGGTTTGGCAGCCTGGACCGTTTTGCAGCGGCTGCTCTCGATATTTTGGGACCGGTAGCCTCACCTATTCCGCGGATCAAGAACCGATATCGCTTTCAATGCATGGTAAAATACCGTGGTGACCTGGATGCTGTAGATCTTGTTCGGGACGTGGCTTCAGCCACACTGGAGCAGTTGAAGGATGCCACCTTGCAGATCAGCATCGATGTTGATCCGCAAATGCTGATGTAGCATACACTGATAACAAACCATAAACATATATATTTAAAGAAGCAAGGCGATCACGGAAAGGAAGTGCCAGCATGGCCATACGAATTATCGTTAAGGAACCGGATGAGGTACTGCATCAGGTTGCCAAGGAAGTGAAGAAAATAACCCCCAACGTGCAGAAGCTGCTTACGGATATGGCAGATACGATGTATGACGCCGAAGGCGTTGGACTGGCTGCGCCGCAAATCGGTATTCTTAAGCGGGTCATCGTAGTGGATGTAGGCGATGAGCATGGATTGATTGAATTGATAAATCCGGAAATTGTATCCTCTGAGGGAGAGCAATTTGGTTCCGAGGGTTGCCTGAGCATCCCGGGATATCGTGGAGAAGTACGACGGGCGTTAACGGTGACGGTAAAGGGACTTGACCGCAATGGCAAGAAAGTGACCTATACCGGCTCAGAATTGCTGGCTCGGGCGTTTCAACATGAGATTGATCATCTGAACGGTGTGTTGTACACGGACATAGCGGAGCGCGTGTATGAAATTACCCCTGAGGGTGAAGAGAAGGAGTGATGCGTGCGATGAATATTGTGTTTATGGGAACCCCGGCATTTGCCGTGCCTTCGTTGGAAGGACTGCTTGACGCAGGTTATAACATCGTGGGCGTAGTTACCCAGCCGGACCGCCCGCAGGGGCGCAGGAAGGTGCTAACGCCAACGCCGGTGAAGGAAGCCGCGCTGCGGCATGGTCTTCCCGTATTGCAGCCGGTGCGCATGCGTGCGCCGGAGGCCGTTGCGGAGCTGGCTGCGCTGGCGCCTGATTTGATCGTGACGGCTGCCTATGGGCAGATTCTACCGAAGGGTGTGCTTGAGCTCCCGAAATACGGTTGCCTGAATGTGCATGGTTCGCTACTTCCCAGGTATCGGGGAGGTGCACCAATCCAGCGTGCTATCATTAATGGCGAGAAGGAAACGGGTATCACCCTGATGTATATGGCCGAGGGGCTGGACACGGGCGATATGATTGCCAGAGCCGTTGTCCCAATTGATGACGAGGATACCTCGGGGACGCTGTTTGAGAAACTGAGTCAAGCCGGGGCCAAGCTGTTGCTGGAACAGCTGCCGGCCATTATCGAAGGAACCTCTGATCGCATTCCGCAGAATGACGAGGAATCCACTTATGCTTCCAACCTGACGCGCGAGGATGAGCGCATTGACTGGTCAGCTAGTTCGCGCGCTATTTACGATCAGGTGCGAGGGCTGGTTCCCTTTGCCGGCGGGTTTACAACCTGGAACGGCGAGGTGTTCAAGGTCTGGGCGGTTGCCAAGCCTGATGCAGGACAAGGGAAGGCGAAAGAGGTCGCTGCTGCCGTTAGTGGTCAGACTAACGGACAAGCTCCTGGAACCGTACTAAGCCTTTCACCGCAAGGCATCGAAGTGAGAACCGGGGATGGTTCTGTATGGCTGACACGGGTTCAGCCTGCTGGCAAAAAGGCGATGGAAGCGGAAGAGTTCATTCGCGGCGGCGTCATGAAGCCAGGGACGGTCCTCTTATGAGCAGCGGCGGGCGCAGTCCGCTCAAGGCTACGTCTCGAAGCATAGCGCTGCAAGTGCTGACCGCGGTGGAACAGGAGGGCGCATACAGCAATCTGCTGCTCAATGGGGCGTTGCAGAAATCTCGCCTTTCCGGGCCTGATGCCGGGCTTGCTACCGAGCTGGTATATGGGACGATCCAGCGGCTGAATACGATTGACTTCCTGCTGGAGCCGTTTGTGACCAAGGGGATGGGCAAGCTCGCTCCCTGGGTTCGCAATTTGCTGCGCATGAGCTTCTACCAGCTTTATTATCTGGATCGCATTCCCCCGCACGCGGTAGTCAATGAGGCGGTGAACCTGGCGAAGAAGCGCGGGCATCAAGGGATCTCGGGCATGGTTAACGGGGTGCTCCGCAGCGTACTCCGCCGTAAGGAGGAGCTGAAGCTGCCGGAGAAACTTGGTCCTGTTCAGCGCATCGCTCTGGAGCATTCGCATCCGGAATGGCTGGTAGCGCGCTTGCTGGAGCAGTTCGGCGAATCAACGACGGAGGCGATTTGCTGTGCCAATAACGAACCGCCTTCGATCAGTATTCGTGTAAACCGGGCAAAGACCAGCCGGGAAGACATGCTGCGATTGCTAAAGGAACAAGGGATCTCGGCCACTCCATCCAAGCTTGCCCAGGATGGAATTGTAGTGGAAGACGGGGGCAATATGGCCCTTACTCCCTGGTACCGGGAGGGGTTGATTTCTGTACAGGATGAAAGCTCCATGCTGGTAGCCGAAGCACTGGATCTGGAACCGGGCCTGTCCGTGCTGGATTGCTGTGCAGCTCCGGGGGGGAAAGCCTGTCATATTGCCGAGATCTTGCAAGGCAGCGGTCGGGTGCTGGCCAACGACATTCATCCTCATAAGGCGAAGCTGGTCAAGGATCAGGCGAACCGGCTGGGTTTGACCAATATTGATATTGCGACAGGGGATGCTTCAAAGCTGGCCGAGCGCTTGGAGCTGAATTCCTTTGATCGCGTCTTGCTGGACGCCCCTTGCTCCGGGCTGGGTGTGATTCGCCGCAAGCCGGACCTGAAATGGGCCAAGACGGCTGGCGATATTGCAGAAATTGCCGGCATTCAACGGATGTTGCTCGACACGGCTGCAGACTTGTTGAAGCCGGGTGGTCTGCTGGTCTACAGCACCTGTACCATTGATTCGCGAGAAAATGTGGACATGGTGAGCAGCTTCCTGAGTCGCCACTCAGAGTTTGAATTGGCGGCAGACAAGCCGGCAGCCTGGGAGACTGAGTCGCTGGCAGCGGCGGCGGATCGCGGGAGCATCGGCTTGCAAATTCTGCCTCAGGATGCCCATTCCGACGGCTTTTATATCGCGCGGTTACGCAAGAAGCAGGGGCAAGTATGACGGTAACAGTATAGCGAAGGAAGTTGCTATAATGCTAAAGCAAGGAAAATAGGGCCGGGTCTCTGTCGTTTTCGGCGAGCCTGGCCTTCTCTTCTGTGCCTAGCAGGGTGAAGCGGGCGATCCTGTCGGCGGTGTTGCTTATTCTAAGTCTGTATACATCACTGTATTCATCATTCATCATATGGCGCTACTAGCTTGCATTGCAAAGTAGCGTGTGCTACAATTTAGCCATCACCTAACTTGTAATGCAATATAGCGTTGTTTTACGCCGATGTATCTTGCATTGCAATATAGAGAGAGGGGAGTCGGGAGTTGGATAGTCAGAGCCAGATGCTGAAAGGTCTGCTTGAGGGCTGTATGCTTGCTATCATTTCAGAAAAGGAAGTATATGGATATGAATTGAGTGAGAAGCTGCATGAAGCAGGCTTGACTATGGTCAAGGAAGGCAGTATTTATCCGTTGCTGCTGCGCATGCAGAAAAACGGGCTGATCGAAGGAACGATGAAGCCTTCGGCAAGTGGGCCGGACCGGAAATACTATCATCTTACTAAGCAAGGAGAACAGGCCTTGCGGCTGTTTGACGAAAGCTGGACCCAGTTGTCTCAGGCCATCACTTATTTAAGGAGGAACCGTAATCGTGATGAACACAACGGAAATGATTAAGCTCAACAATGAACGACGTGAGCTTCTAAATAAAGAAAACCTGAAGGTTTATGAAGACGCCATGATATACATTCGGCTAAATGCTCGCTCCGAATATGCTACAGAAAGCATCCTGCTGGAATTGCTGGAACATCTGATTGAAGCTCAGCAGCATGGCAAATCTGCAAAGGATGTTTTTGGTGACGATCTGCATGTCTATTGCGATACTTTAATTGCTGATATTCCCCATCAAAGCAAGCAGTCCTGGCTGCTGGATATATTGAGAAATACAACTGTCTTGCTTGGAAGTCTCTTTGCAGTTTATACAATCGTCCAGTTGCTCTCTTACTTCATCCCCTCTCTCAAAATGGAAAGCCTCAGTTTACTGCCCTTTCTGGTCATTATCGCTGTAGCAGCAATCGCTATCCTGGTTGTGCTGTACGCGCTTAAAGCTTCTATATTTCGCAATAAATCGTGGTTTATTGTCGGCATAGCCGCCTATGTGGCAGCCGTTGGCGGATTTGTGTACGCAACTATCTTGTTTGAGGGCATCTGGACCATTCCGATTAACTTCTGGTCCTGCCTTGCAGTCACAATTGTTTTGATCCTGTTGCACCAATGGTTCAAGCGCCTATCCCGCAAGGCTGATTTGAAACCCTCTAGCCATTGATAACTGGAAATGCTGATAGGGAAATACCTAACGGCTGCCATATAAAAGGGGACTCCATACAGTCAGTTCTCACAGCACTGACTGTATGGAGCTATTGGTGTGCTGCTCGGCAAGACCTGACTTCTCCTGTGGTACAATTTCGGTTAATTAAACCCGCCATTCACTCTCAGGGTTTGTCCTGTGATCCAACGCGCCTTATCGCTGACAAGCAGTTCGATAGCGCTGGCGATATCTTCAGGTTCTCCGAGACGGCCAAACGCATTCATCCGCGTGAAGGATTCGATTTGCTCCGGAGATTTTCCGGTCAGGAACAGCTCCGTCGCTACTTGACCCGGGGCAATACAGTTAATCGTAATATTCCGCGGTCCAAATTCCTTAGCCAGTTGTCGTGTCAGTTGCTCGACGGCTCCTTTGGTGGCTGCGTAGACGCTGTAAGTTGGCAGCATGGCTCCGGATACGGAGGTGGAGAAATTCACGATGGCTCCGCCCGGCGCCATATGCTTCATAGCTTGCTGACAAGCAAAATAGGTCCCTTTCACATTAATCGAGAAATGCTTGTCAAAAATCTCTTCCGTCACCTGCTCAAGAGGGTAGTTGTTCATAATTCCCCCATTATTAATCAGAATATCTAAGCGGCCGAATCGGCTCATCGTCTCTGCGAACAAGGCCTCCACCTGACTAATTTGACTAAGATCAGCTTGAACGGCCAAGGCTTCGCCACCGCTTTTTACGATGCTTGTCACCACTTCTTCCGCCTTTTCCTGCTGGGTTGAATAATTGATTACGACCTTGGCTCCCGCCTGGGCCAGTTGAATGGCTGTTTGTCTCCCGATGCCCCGTGAGGCCCCGGTGATGATAGCTACTTTTCCATGCATAATCCTTCTCCTCCGATTCGATAATGTAGGCCAAGCTTAAGGATGTCTTCCCGGACCTTGTGAAATCATTATATCCAGAAAGGCGTGGTGTCTGTTAGCTCATTCATCTTCTGTTCTTGCCTAATCCTCTTTCACACTTCTATAATAAAACAACAAATGATTTCGGTAGCAAAGGAGCCGATATGATGAACCAGATAACGGAAGAAGCACAAGTCAGAACGGAAACGCTACAGCAGTTAACCCGGTTGTTGTACCGTCATGCCCCTGCTGCGGGCACGTATCAGACGGCGATTCCTTCCTTGTCACTAATGCGTGCAATCCAGCCATCGACCCCCTTTGAATCGGTCTATAAGCCATCGGTTTGTATTGTGGCACAAGGAGCCAAGTTGTCGACACTCGCGGGTCAGCCCTATCGGTATGATTCCTCGGCCTACTTCCTCACCTCTGTACAGTTGCCTGTGGCCAGCAGCATCGTTGAAGCGTCACCCTCAGTTCCCTATTTGGGATTGAAGCTGTGCTTCGAGCCCGAAGTGATCGTGGAGATTGCCGGACAAGCAGCTTCGCTCCGTACAGCTCATGAGGAAGCATCCCGGACGGAAAGCCATCCAGGCCTTTCGGTACAGCAAATCTCTTCAGCGCTGCTGGATGCTGCCGTGAGGCTTGTAGGTCTGCTGGACACACCTGGGGATATTCCTGTATTGGGACCGTTGATTATACGTGAGATACTGTATCGAATTGTTCAGGATCAGCCGTCAGGTTCCCTTGAACAGCTTGGTGTCAGCGGCAGTCAGGCTTACAATATTGCTCAAGCCATCGACATCATTAACCGGGAGTACGACCACATGCTGACTGTGCAGCAGTTAGCTAAATCGGTAAATATGAGTGTATCTGCCTTTCATAAGCATTTTAAGCAGGTTACCACCCTTAGCCCGCTGCAATACCAGAAATCGGTTCGCTTGCATGAAGCCAGACGTATCATGCTGGCGGAGGGAACCCAGGTAGCGGATGCCGCCTTCCGGGTGGGCTATGAAAGTCCGTCGCAATTTAGCCGCGAGTATGCTCGCCTGTTTGGGAAGCCGCCCATGGTGGATGTTCAGCAACTGAGGGAGTCGCTGCGAGCTGCGAACGGATCGACTCCCTGATCTGCAAGCGAGAATTAACGGGTGTGAGAATCCCCTTGACCCAGCTATGCTTTAGTAGTATAGCTATTTATGTTAAAATGGGAAGAATGAGTTGGCAAAAATGAAAATAAGATAGGACAGGTGCGCGAAATGAAACCTTTTATATATGATTATACGTTGGAAGAGTTGAAGGAGTGGGCTGTCCTTCAGGGAGAGCCTGCCTTTCGCGGCGGCCAGATTTTTGACTGGCTTTACGTCAAAAGAGTGTCTTCCTTTGAAGAGATGACCAACCTGTCCAAGCCTCTTCGGCAAAAGCTGGAGGAGCATTTTTCCTTCGTGATGCTCAAGGAGATCACCAAGCTGGAATCCAAGGACGGCACGGTAAAATTCCTGTTTGGACTCCACGATGATCATGCGATTGAGACAGTCATCATGAAGCATAATTACGGGAATAGCATTTGTGTGACGACGCAGGTAGGCTGTAGAGTAGGCTGTACCTTCTGTGCTTCGACGTTAGGTGGCCTGAAGCGCAACCTGACGGCTGGGGAAATAGTGGCTCAAGTCGTCCAGGCGCAGAAAATTTTAGACCCGAGAGGCGAACGGGTTAGCAGCATTGTTATTATGGGAACGGGAGAACCGTTCGAGAATTACGATGAAACGATGAAGTTCTTGCGAATCATGATTCACGAGAAGGGCCTGAGTATTGGACAACGGCATATTACGGTATCTACCAGCGGCATCGTTCCGAATATTTATCGTTTTGCGGATGAAGAGACACAGATTAATCTAGCGATCTCCATTCATGCGCCGAATGATGCGCTGCGTTCCAAGCTAATGCCGGTGAACCGGAGGTTTCCGTTCGATGATGTGATGGAGTCGCTGCGTTACTACATTGCGAAGACCGGGCGCAGAATTACCTTCGAATACGCCTTGATCGGCGGGGTCAATGACCAGCCGGAGCATGCAGAGGAACTGGCGAGTGTAATTAAGGATATGCTTTGCCATGTGAACCTGATTCCGGTAAACTATGTTCCTGAGCGGAAGTACGTCAGGACTTCCCGCAATGATATTTTTCAATTTCAGCGCATTTTGGCGGATCAAGGGGTTAATGTGACGATTCGCCGTGAGCAAGGTCATGATATTGCGGCAGCCTGCGGACAATTGCGGGCCAAGCACATGGAGTCTGGTGCGAGGTGAGCGAATTTGATTAGAACGGTTACGGTTAGTGATGTAGGAAGAGTACGCTCTGTTAACGAGGACTGCACCTTTGTGCAGCAATTGGAGCCAGGTTATACGTTGGCCGTCGTAGCTGACGGGATGGGCGGACATCAGGCAGGAGACATCGCCAGCCGCCTTGCGGTAGATACAATCAAGCAGGATCTTGGCGCTTTGCCAGCCGGCTTGCCGGCGGATGCCTGCGGAGAACAGCTTAAGAAGGCGGTTCTCCACGCCAATGAGGTGGTATTTCGCAAAGCGATGGAGCACGCGGAATATCATAATATGGGGACGACGGTCGTGGCGGCTATTCTGGCTGATCATGAAGGCATGATCGCTCATATCGGCGATAGCCGGGCTTATCAGTACCGCCAAGGCGAGCTGTCCCAATTGACGGATGACCACTCTCTGGTGAATGAGCTGTTGAAGAATAAGCAAATCAGCAAGGAAGAGGCCGATGTGCATCCTCATCGCAACGTAGTCACCCGGGCGCTTGGCACGGATGAGAAGGTCGAGGTTGACATGACCCCGCTAATCATGAAAACGGGGGATATTTTGCTGCTATGCAGCGATGGGCTGAGTAATTGCGTGACACCGGAGCAGATGACTCTGACGCTGGGGTCGGACAACATGAGTCTGGACGAGCGGGCTGACCATTTGCTCCAATTGGCGCTGCATGCCGGGGGCGATGACAATATCAGTGTCGCCTTGCTGGAGCAACATGGGGATGCCGCGTCAGGCGTAAAGGAGTGGAATTCATGATCGGACACGAATTGGGCGGCCGGTATCAAATTATCGAACGGGTCGGCGGAGGAGGCATGGCGCTTGTCTATAAAGCGCAGGATATTCTGTTGAACCGCAACGTAGCCATTAAGGTGCTGCGGCAGCAATTTGTGAATGATGAGGAATTCATCCGCCGCTTCCGCCGCGAAGCGCAGTCTGCGGCATCGTTGTCACATCCAAATATCGTCAGCGTGTACGATGTAGGACAAGAAGAGGATGTCCATTATATCGTCATGGAGTACATTGAAGGGCAGAACCTGAACGAGATCATTAAAGAACGGGCGCCGTTGCAGGTAGACGAAGCTGTCCGTGTTGCCTCGCAAATTGCCGATGCGCTGGATCACGCCCATCAGAACCAAATTATTCACCGCGATATTAAACCACATAATATTTTAATAGGGCGCAATGGACGCGTGAAGGTGACCGATTTCGGGATTGCCCGGGCTGTAACCTCTACGACGATTACTCAAACGGGCTCGGTCGTGGGCTCGGTGCATTATTTCTCACCGGAGCATGCCAAAGGAGTCGTAACAGGTGAGAAATCGGATTTGTACTCCTTGGGCATCGTATTATATCAAATGCTGACGGGAAGGTTGCCATTTCTGGGAGAAAGTCCGATCAGTGTGGCGTTGAAGCATTTGCAGGAGCATTTTGATGAGCCGCGAATGGTTAACCCGATGATTCCGCAAAGCGTAGAGAATATTATACTCAAGTCGATGCGCAAAAATCCTGCCGAGCGTTATCAGTCGGCCAAGGAGATGCTGCACGATTTGGAGACCTGTCTGTTGCCGGAGCGAAGGTCAGAATCCAAGCTGGATTTCATCGAAGATGAGGATGAAGATAGTACCCGAATCATTCCGGCCATTCGTCCGTCAAATTCCTCATCGTCATCCGCATCTGGTGGTTCCAAGCTAACTCGTGATGCCGGAGCCTCATCGGAGCCGCAGTGGAAAGAGCCCAAGAGGAAAGGCGGAGGCAAGTCTGCCGCACTATGGATCAGTCTGACGCTGATCGTCTTGCTGGCAATGGCAGGGGTGGCATGGTACGTGAACAGTCTGGTCACTGTACCTGAGGTCAAGGTGCCTAGTGTGTTGAATCTGGAGGAGCAGCAAGCGATCGATATGCTGACCGAAGCGGGCATCGAGGTGGGCACTATTGCCCGTGAATATAAAGAGGGCGTTAATGAAGGTATCGTTTATGAGCAAAGCAAGCCCGAAGGTACGATGGTCAAGAAAGGCTCGACCGTCGATTTGAAGGTCAGTGTTGCCAAGCCGTTGTCCCGGATGCCCGATTTAAGCAATTACACTTATGATGAAGCTTTGAAAATGTTAGATAACCTTGGGGTGGATAACTCCCAGGTTACCAAGACGGAAGAGAATAATGATGATGTTGAAACTGGCAAGGTGTTTGAACAAAAGCCGGATGTGGATACCGAGTTTGACGCTGCATCAATCAATGTGGTGTTGAAGGTTAGCAAGGGGCCGGCTGAGGTGACGATGCCGGATCTGGTGAATAAAACACAGACCGAAGCGGTGAAAGCCCTGGAAGAGGCAGGTCTCAAGCTGGCCAAAGACGGAATTAAAGAGGAGGCCAGCTATGAGGTCGAATCGGGTCTGGTAACCAAGCAATGGCCATATCAAGCTAATGAAGAGGTAGCTCCGGGCTCGGAAATCACCTTGTTTGTCAGTACAGGATATCCGCCGGAAGCGATCCAGTATACGTTCCAGGTGCCGGTGGTTCCGGCCGAGGAGGGCAAGCTCAGCCAAATTCGGATCGTATACGGTGACGCTCGCGGGGAGAATCGGGAATGGGGAAGTCAGAAGGTTGGCAAGGCGCAGTACCTTGCCGTTGACCTGGTCCTGGCCCCGAATAAAAATGGTTATGTCTCCGTTCATCGTGACGGCGCCCTGCTGGATACCTATCCAATCACATATATTGACGCGAAGCAGGGGACGGTTCCGGTTCCGGAGTTCCCGGTAATCGCAGAACCTGAGAGCACTGATCAGGAAGGGCAGGACATGTACTCGGAGAATGATTCTGAGCAATAGCTGAAGAAAGCGAGGCCGGCATATATGCCCCAAGGCATGATTGTAAAGGCACTAAGCGGATACTACTATGTAAAGCCCGCGGCATCGCAGGCTGAGGCACAGGGCGGTTACGTCCAGTGCCGCGGCCGCGGCATCTTCAAGAAGAGGGGAATAACGCCGCTGGTAGGTGATGAGGTGCTGTACACGCCGACTGAGAACGGGGAAGGCACCGTCGATGAAATTTTACCTCGGGAGACAGAATTGATCCGTCCACCTATAGCTAATGCGCGGCAAGCCGTCCTGTTGTTTTCGGTTCGGGAGCCGGATATGAATTTGCAGTTGCTGGACAAGTTCCTTGTTCATATTGAGCATGCCGGATTGAAGCCGTTAATTTGTCTGACCAAAGAAGATTTGCTTCTGGAAGATCAGGATGAGGAAAATACGGAGAGCCTGGCGCAAATCAAGCAATTGTATGAAGATATCGGCTACACAGTCATTGTAACAAGCTCATTAACCGGAACGGGCACAGAGGAAGTCATGCGGCATTTAGCCGGTGAGATTAGTGTGTTTGCCGGACAATCCGGGGTGGGCAAGTCCTCCTTGCTGAATCGCATGCTTGGCCTTTCACTGGAAACGAGCGAAATCAGCCTCAAGCTGGGGCGGGGACGCCATACAACGAGGCACGTGGAATTGATTGAATTGGAAAATGGCGGATATGTGGCGGATACCCCTGGCTTTAGTCAACTGGACTATCTTGAGCTGGGTGTAGAAGAGCTGTCCCAGTGCTTTCGCGAGTTCGTCAAGTATGCCGAGAATTGCAAGTTCCGGGGATGCAGCCATCTGCATGAGCCAGGATGCAAGGTAAGGGCGGCGGCGGAGCTTGGACAGATTGCGGCCAGCCGCTACGAGCATTATGTACAATTTCAGGATGAAATGAAGGAGAAGAAGCGGAGGTATTAACTTCATGAACGAGATTTATATAGCACCATCCATTTTATCCGCTGATTTTGCCAAATTGGGCGAAGAGGTCATTGATGTGCAAAGCGGCGGGGCTGACTGGTTACATGTCGATGTCATGGACGGCCATTTTGTGCCGAATTTGACCTTTGGACCCCTTGTCATGGCTGCGCTGAAGCCACATACCTCGTTGCCATTGGACGTTCACCTGATGATCGAGAAGCCGGAGCTATATATTCCTGCATTTGCCCAAGCGGGGGCGCATCTGATCACGGTACACGCGGAGGCATGTGTGCATTTGCACCGGGTACTGCATCTGATCCGCGAACACGGCATCAAGGCGGGGGTAGCCCTCAATCCGGCTACGCCAGCTTCTGCTGTCAGGGAAGTGCTGGAGGAGCTTGATTTGGTGTTAGTGATGACCGTGAACCCGGGCTTTGGCGGACAAGCCTTTATCCCGGGAACGCTGCGTAAAATATGGGAGCTAAAAACCTGGAAGGACGAATTAGGCCTGTCTGAACTGCGTATTGAAGTGGATGGAGGCATTACGGCCGAGACTGCTCCACTAGTAGTAGAAGCCGGCGCAGACGTATTGGTCGCGGGCAACGCTGTATTTGGCCGGCCTGATCGCAAGGCGGCGATCAAGGAAATCCGGGATAGCGTAGCCGGTTTGGCATAGGTGAGCGATGATGCGCATAGAATGGGTTACATGAGCAGGGTTCTCATGTAGCCTTTTTTTTGTGGCGGGAATACACGGACAAATGACAGCGGACATAAAATAGGGTGAAGGCATGAGTACGATGGGGAGGGTGAACGAATGAAATTTTACACATTCAAGCTGCCTAAGTTTTTGGGAGGGTTCGTTAAGGCCATATTAAACACGTTTCACAAAAACTAGCGGGGAGAGGCGTCTGGCCATCGCCATAGCAGCGAATAGGCACGCCCGGTGTTTTCCCGCCATAGCAGTTCACTTTAACAAAAGAACGCAATAAAAAAGCACCTCTATTGGAAAAGGTGCTTTTTGTCTATATGTCTCGTCCCGGTCATTATACGCGGGTCACTTTGCCGGATTTCAAAGCACGAGTGCTGACGTATACGCGTTTTGGTTTACCGTCTACCGAGATACGAACCTTTTGCACGTTTACGCCCCAAGAGCGCCGATTGCGGTTGTTCGCATGAGATACATGGTTACCGCTGCTTGGCTTTTTGCCAGTTACATAACATTTACGAGCCATTCGTTACACCTCCTGTTCAAATACACCTGTCTCGAAAATAACAGTTTATTACTTATCCACGGTTATTGACAATACTTAAATATAATATCACAGTAAAAAAAGTCTCGTCAACTGATATGTCGCGGACTCTTTTATTTATTTCTCCTTGTTCTTATAGTACAATATAGTTCAGTCCATAATATTTCTAGGGAGGAGTAGTACAGGCGTGGCCGCAGGGCTTTCAACCGAGTATGGACGAACAAGCATATCGGTAAGAAGCGATTCCAGGTTATCGCCGAATCAACCGCCAAGAATATTATGGATGGTAGGAGCGGCAAGCCGACACAGATCAAGGCCGGTGTTGTCAAATATGCCGGGTCAACAAGCAAGAACCCGAGTTGTGAAAGTCAGCTTCGATCGTCCATTAGCGATATGACTTTATACTATACTATAATCAATATGTAATGTATCAAATGAACCGCCAGGACTTGGCACAGATATTATAGTTGCCTTGTTCAGCGCGTATGTGTATCAAGCTAGGAAGGGGAATCTTCATTGAGTAAGCGTTCTTTGAATGGAACAGATTTCACCGCGATGGTCTTGGCCGGAGCGCAACGGTTGGCCGAGCAAGCCGAGCATGTCAATACGCTTAACGTATTTCCGGTCCCTGATGGAGACACCGGTACAAATATGAATTTAACGATGACGGCCGGTGTAACCGAATTGAAAAATCATGGATCAGGAGGCTTGGGAAGCCGGGCTTCTACGCTGTCCAAAGGACTGCTGATGGGTGCTCGGGGGAACTCGGGCGTAATCTTATCCCAGCTATTTCGTGGTTTTAGCCGGTATGCGGCTTCGTTGGAGGAATTGAATACGGTGCAATTTGCCTCTGCGCTGCAAAGCGGTGTCGAGACGGCCTACAAGGCGGTCGTCAAACCGGTGGAAGGGACGATCCTGACGGTAGCGAAGGAAGCCGCCAAACACGCAGCTTTTTACGCACGCAGAACTACGGATGTCACGGAATTGATGGGCGAGGTGCTGACAAAGGCCAAGGAAGCCTTGGCAGGCACGCCAGACCTGCTGCCTGTGCTTAAGCAGGTAGGTGTCGTAGACTCGGGTGGTCAAGGATTGGTATATATTTATGAAGGATTTCTGGAATACCTGGCCGGGAATGCGATTGCGGACCCGTCAGATGTGCCTGGACAAGCTTCTGTACATTCGCAGACAGAGCTTCATACTCAAGCGGCGACTGCCGCACTGTATGCTCCTGCCTCCGCACAAGCCAAGCTTGACACAGAAGATATTGAATTTTTGTATGATATGGAGTTTTTCATTAATCGGAAGCTTGGAGAGGTCAAGGATGCACCGTTTGATGAAGAACAGTTTCGGAAAGCGTTGTCAGAAAATGGGGATTCAATTATCGTTATTTCGGATGATGAAATTATTAAAGTACATGTTCATTCCAAAACGCCGGGCGATGTATTAAACTTGGCGCTTCGTTATGGAGAAATTACGCAGATCCATATCCTGAATATGCGTGAGCAGCATCGGGATCTGCTGACGGCAGGGATGGATGCTGCGTCCATGCCGGAGCTGTTTGCCGACATTCCTGCGGAACCGGCTCGTCCGGTGGACCCCGCGGAGGTGCCAGCGGATGAATTGGCCCCTTACGGCTTCATTGCAGTCGCCTCAGGGCAAGGCATCTCGGATATTTTCACTAGCTTGGGTGTAGATGTTGTATTGTCTGGAGGACAAACGATGAACCCGAGCACGGAGGATTTTGTTAAAGCGATTGAATCGATTTCTACGGAACATGTATTTGTGTTGCCGAATAATTCGAATATCATTTTGGCTGCCCAGCAAGCTCGCGATTTGCTGAAGGAACAGCGTAGCGTCATTGTAATTCCAAGTAAGAGCATTCCGCAGGGAATCGCTGCAGCCTTTGCTTTTCAGGAAGAAGAAGGCGTGGACAGCAACGAGGAGAATATGTTGAACGCCGTGCAGCATGTAAAAACGGGACAGGTAACCTATGCCGTTCGTGATACGACGTTCGATGATCTTGAGATCACTGCCGGACATTATATCGGCATTGCCGACTCCAAGATCGTAGCTACGGAGGAAGGGCTGCTGGAAACGAGTCAGGGCCTGCTTGGCAAGATGCTGACATTTGGCGACGAGACCGTCACGATTCTGGTGGGTGAGGAGAATGACGCGGAAATGACAGATGCACTTGTTGCCTGGATTAACGAGGAATATCCGGATGTGGAAGTGGAAGTGCATCATGGTGGACAACCGATTTATTATTACTTATTTTCGGTAGAACCCTGATTGAAATTGAACTAATGAGAGGATGGAGACTCCATGACTCAGGCTGTTATTGTTGCCGACAGTACGGCGGACATACCTCAGGAGATGGTGTCGAAGTACGGTGTTCATATTATACCGATGAGGCTCGCCTTTGGCGATGAGTCTTTCATTGAAGGTATTGATATCACGGTTGAGCAATTTTACGACAAATTAGCCGAGTCCGAAGTGCTGCCGACGACCTCTCAAAATTCTCCATCCCAATATGTAGAGGTATACCGCAATTTGCTGGGAGCCTATCCCGGATCACCGATCATTTCTATTCATCTCTCCTCGGGGATGAGCGGTAGCTACCAGTCTGCGCTGCTTGCGAAGGAGATGCTGGAGGAGGAACTAGGGAAGACGGTGGATATTACCGTTGTTGACTCGCTTTGTGCCACTTATGGCTTCGGGCTGCAGGTTGTGCATGCGGCAAGACTGGCCAAGCAAGGAACACCTCTGGAGGAAATCGTAGCTGAGGTTAAGCGCCTTGGACAGGAACGGCGATTGTATTTTCTGGTGGACTCACTGGAATACCTGCAAAAGGGCGGGCGGATTGGTAAAGCGGCGGCAGTTCTGGGGACGCTGCTGAATATCAAACCTATCTTGTCGGTAGATCAAGAGGGCGTCATTTTCGCCGTGGATAAGGTTCGTGGTCGCAAAAAGGCAGTTTCACGGGTAATTGAACTATTCGTAAATGATCTCAAGGACATCAAGGATATCAATGTGGCTGTGTGCGATAGTGTTAATTCAAAAGGTGCTGATGAAATGATCGATCTATTGCGTCAGCACTTTACATTGCATGAGGTGGTGCGCACCAGTATCGGAGCCGTTATTGGTTCACATGTGGGGCATGGTACTGTAGCGGTCTTCATATGGCCTGCATCGTAACTATAAGATGAGCGAGGGTTTATGTTCTATGGACTTGAACAACATCCCCGTAAGGCAAGTTAGCGGCGTGAGCGCTCTTAAGCAAGAAGAGCTTCACGCCTTTGGCGTCTTTACGGTAAAGGATCTAATTGAATATTATCCCTTCCGCTATGAGGATTATCGATTGCGCTCTCTCAGCGAGGCGAAGGATGGGGAGAAGGTGACCGTTCAGGCTAAAATCATGGGAGTGCCGGTGTTGCAGCGGTATGGGCGCAAATCGCGGCTGACCTGCAAGATGATTGCGGAGGACTGGATGTTCACGGCAACCTGGTTTAACCGTCATTTCTTGAAGGATCAGTTGACGGCAGGACGGGAGATTATTCTTACCGGGAAATGGGATATGCGTCGTAGCCAGCTTACCGCAACGGACTCCGAATTTCCCGACCGTGGAACGGTGCGCAGCGGAAGTCTCCAGCCGGTATACTCGGTAGGTGGCAAAATCACGCAGGCGTGGATTCGCAAAACCATTGGACAAGCCTTGCAGCAATATGGAGAAATGATCCCGGAGATACTGCCGCAGGAGTTGCTGAGGCAGTACGACCTGATGCCTCGGAAGGCGGCGATTCTGCGGCTGCATCAGCCTCAGGACAATGAGGAAGGCCAGCGTGCAAGACGCCGCATGGTGTATGAGGAGCTCTTCCTGTTCCAGTTGAAGCTGCAGGCCTACCGGGCGATGAATCATGAGCGTATGGACGGAGTGGCACATGAAGTGGATAATGCGACAATTCGTGAATTTGTGCGTAGTTTACCCTTCGAGCTAACGGATGCTCAGAAGAAAGTGGAGCTTGAAATATTAGGCGACATGCGCTCTCCCTATTGTATGAACCGGCTACTGCAAGGGGATGTTGGTTCCGGGAAAACGGTTATTGCGGCTATAGCATTGTATGTTGCGGTTAGGTCAGGTCATCAGGGAGCTTTTATGGTGCCTACGGAAATCTTGGCGGAGCAGCATGTTCGTTCCTTAAGCCGGCTGTTTGAGCCTTTCGGCATCACCGTAGGGCTGCTGACCGGTAGCGTGACAGGGCGCAAGCGCAAGGATTTGCTGGCTTCGCTCCAGATGGGATTGACCGATATTGTGGTGGGTACGCACGCTTTGATCCAGGAGGATGTGTTCTTCCGTTCTCTAAGCCTGGTCGTAACGGATGAGCAGCACCGCTTCGGGGTGAACCAGCGCAGCATATTGCGGCGCAAGGGCTTTAACCCTGACGTGCTGACGATGACGGCGACGCCGATTCCGCGTACGCTCGCCATTACCGCCTTTGGCGATATGGATGTATCTACGTTGTCGGAGCGTCCGAAGGGCCGCAAGCCGATCTCGACATATTGGGTCAAGCACAGCATGATGGATCGGGTGCTGGGCTTTATCTCGCGAGAGGTATCCCAGGGACGTCAGGCATATGTCATTTGCCCACTCATTGAGGAATCGGATAAGCTGGACGTGCAAAATGCGATTGATTTGTACGTATCGATACAGCAAGCCTTTCCTGATTTTCAGGTGGGTCTGCTGCATGGCCGGATGACGGCAGCCGAAAAAGATGAAGTAATGCGGGCCTTCTATGACAACGAGGTGCAGCTCCTTGTATCGACTACGGTTGTCGAGGTAGGCGTAGACGTGCCGAACGCCACCTTGATGATTGTTATGGATGCCGACCGGTTTGGCTTGTCTCAATTGCATCAGTTGCGCGGACGGGTAGGACGGGGGGAACATGCTTCGTATTGTGTGCTCATCGCCGATCCGAAATCGGAGATTGGTCGGGAACGAATGAAGGTTATGACCGAGACGGATGACGGATTCGAGGTGTCAAGGCGAGACCTGGAGCTTCGTGGCCCAGGGGACTTCTTCGGGACCAAGCAAAGCGGTGTACCTGACTTTCGTATTGCGGATATGGTGAGCGACTATGAGGTGCTGGAGAAAGCGAGGGAGGATGCTACCCGTTTGGTAAGGGACGAGTCCTTCTGGACATCTCCCGAATATGAGGCTTTGCGGGACTTTTTGCGGCGGGAGCAGATTTTTCAAGGTGAACTGATTGATTAGCAAGGCTTGCTCTGCACTATGTACAGCCTTTGCGTCATATATTAGGATTAGAGCCCGTATGACGGAACAGGAGGTGCTTGTTACGGTGCCGAGTTATCATCAATATGGAATTAGTCCGCAATTGGTAGAGCGCATTAAACTGAAAATGAAAAATCCGGCCATTAAGGACCGGATTAAAAAAATGGTGGACGGCCTGACCCGCACGGATTTACAGGATCGCGCCAAGGTCCGCAGGCTGGTAAAATCAGCCGCCTCCGTGCTTGGGGAACGGCTCAGCACAGCTCAGGAGGAGCAGATCGTCCATTTTGTTATTGACCAGAAGATTGATCCACGTAATACATTGCATTTACTTCGGCTGTGGGGAATGTTCCGCTAAGCCACGCTAACAAAAGGGCCAGGGTATATACCTGAGGTCCTTGTTTTTTTGGGAATGGAGAAGCGAACTGCAGATGGGTAGAGCCGCCAAAGCACTTTGTGAATAAGCTCTGTTGTCTCCTGCTGCTGTACTTATTCTTGGGAGAGGATGGCCGGGCAGATAATATGGGGGGAATAACCTGATGCTGATAAGCAGGTATTTTCTTTCAGAGTGTTGCAATCATTAATTATGTACTACTCGAATAGTCTTTGCATTGTCAAGGCCATTTTGGTAGTCTGGACATAGAAGTAGCGGAGGAGTAGAAGCGGAAATGATTATATTGAAATCACCAAGGGAAATTGAAGAGATGAAGACGGCCAGCCAAATTGTGGCTGATTGCTATCGTGAAGTGTCCAAACTAATTGCCCCGGGCATAACAACGCAGGAAATTAATGATTTCGTAGCGAGACATATTACAAAATTGGGAGGCAAGCAGTTCACCAAGGGCTATAAGGGTTTTCCCGCCGAAACGTGTACCTCTGTTAACGATGTGGTGGCTCACGGTTTTCCGTCCCATCGCAAGTTGCAGGAGGGAGACCTGCTCAAATTAGATATCGTTGCGGAATATGATGGCTGGTACGGCGATTCATGCTGGTGCTTTGCCATTGGGGAGCTGCGTCCCGAAATCGCCAAGCTGGTGCGTGTTACGAAGGAATGCCTGGAGCTTGGCATCGCTCAGGCCCTTCCCGGAGGACGGCTTGGGGATGTGACTTCGGCCATTCAGCAGCATGCGGAAGCTAATGGCTTCTCTGTGGTGCGTGATTTGCTTGGACACGGGATCGGCCGTAGCCTGCACGAAGAGCCCAACTATGAGCATGTTGGTGTAGCGGGCAAGGGGATTCGTCTGAAAGAAGGTATGGTCTTCACGGTGGAGCCAATGATTAATGAAGGAACCTTCCGCATTAAGATCGATGATGATGGTTGGACCGCGAGAACGGCCGATGGCAAGTGGTCGGCGCAATACGAGCATACGATTGCTATTACTGGAGACGGTCCACTAATCTTGACGGCTCATTAAGCTGGATAACACGAATGTCAAAGTGGTCTTTCGGGTTTTAACAAAACCTGAAAGGCCGTTTTTAATCCTTCTGGCCTGCAGTTTTGTTTATGGGTATGGCAGTCACATATGGCAGGTTTGACTTGTTTTCAAGAGAGGACACGAGGACGGGGACAGGCCATTTTATTTTTGCTATAATAAATGTAATTGCAATGATGGAATGGAGAGATTAGGCATGATTTTACATAAAGGCGAGATCCTGTTTCGGCAAGGGGACGAAGGTACTTACTTATATCATATCAAGAGTGGACTGTTCAAAGTGATGCGCTTGCATGAGAACGGAAACATGGTATTGTTCAATATTATATATCCGGGAGAAACGGTCCCTCACCATTCCCTGATTTCGCCTAAAGAAATCCATGGAACGGCCATTGCCTTGATGCGTAGTGAGGTGGAGGTTATTCCTGCGAAAACCTGGTATCGGGAGTTGCAGGAGGACCCCAAGAAGCCGCTGGAGATTGCCGAGATGCTCCAGGATAAGTTCCGCTTCATGCAGGAGCGCCTGGATCATTTGACGGTGGGTACACCGGCTGAACGTATGGAATTGCTTAGCAAATGGCTGGATCAGCACGCACATGGTGTTCCATTGACAGAATATTTGACGCAGGAGGAAATTGGGCAGTTGATCGGTGTTCGTCGCGAGACAGTGAACCGGTTGCTGCGGGGCCACGGCCATGACAAATCTTAGATTGTAGCCTCAAAATATGATTTCCCACGGCGTAAGCCGTGCAGGCATGATTGGCTTTGTGCTATAATATAATTATAGAAGAAATTCAAACAGAAAGGATCAGGATACCATGTGTCCCCGAAGGACGAAATCCCAAAGGACGATTTGGAAACGTTGTGATCTCTCTTATACTTAGCTCCTTTCGTAGTTAGTCGGTAAAGGCGACAAACCTACGAAAGAAGAGTGAATTTATGCGAAGGATGAACTCCTCGAGAACTTTCCTCCGTAGGTGTTGCCGAAAGGTCAACCAAACCTACGAATAAGAGGGATATTAAATGAGGACAAAAGAAAAATGGCAAGTTGACGGAATTCGGTTGTTGATGATGTTAGCGGGCACTTGTTTATTGGCATTTACGTATTATCATATTAACTTTCAGAACGGACTGTCGGAGGGCGGCTTTGTAGGCCTGGCTTTGCTTGGAAAGTATTTGTTTGGCTTGCCGCCGGCATTAACCATTATTTTGCTGGATTTGCCAGTGATGGCATTGGCCTGCTGGTTGAAGGGCTACAAATTTGTTGTGTATACATTGGTATCTTCGTTATCTTTCTCCTTAGTATACGATTTATGCGAAAGATACTCGCCCCTGACGATGAACATGCAGGACAATTTACCGCTCGCTGCTTTATTGTCTGGCCTGTTGACCGGCTTTGGAGCAGGTCTGGTGCTTCGGGCGGGCGCGGCTAGCGGAGGAGACGATATTTTGTCCATGATGCTCAGCCAATGGTCCGGGCTAAAAATCGGCACTGTTTTTGTATTGATGGATGCCGTAGTGTTAATGATCTCATTGTTATTCCTGCCATTTAAGGAAACGATGTTCACGATTATGGCCATTGTTATTGCCGGTAAGGTGATTACCTGGACGGTACACTATGGGCAGGCACAAATGGCACCCATGCGTTTACCCTATCAACGGGTGAAGGAAAAAACGGCACGAGCCTAATCGGGCTTGTGCCGTTTTTCTGGTGCTTTAATCCTCGAACAGATACAGGTATTCTCCGTATCCTTCCTTGACGAGGTTGTCCTTGGATATGAACCGCAAGGCGGCCGAATTGATGCAATATCGTAACCCGGTTGGCTCGGGGCCGTCCTCGAACACATGACCCAGATGGGAATCTGCCAGTCTACTGCGCACCTCAGTGCGAATCATGGCGTGGCTGGTGTCGGTGTTCTCTTTGATGGCATAGCTTTGCAGAGGACGGGTAAAGCTAGGCCAGCCACAACCGGCATCATATTTGTCCCGGGAGCTGAATAAGGGCTCGCCTGAGACGATATCGACATAGATTCCTTCTTCTTCCGTATCCCAATATGCTCCGGTAAAGGGACGTTCGGTGGCATTATTTTGCGTAACTTCAAATTGAATAGGAGTTAGCTGCTTCCTCAATGCTTCGGGATCGGACGGGCCGTACCAATGCTGGGCCAGGAAGTCCTCGCGACCGGAAGCTTTGCGGTAGAGCTTGTAATGTCCTGCATTCTTGTGGTGATATTGCTGATGATATTCCTCGGCGGGGTAGAAGGTTGCCGCAGGAAGAATTTCGGTTACGATCGGTTTATCGAACCGACCGCTTTGCGCAAGCTCCTGCTTGGAAGCTTCGGCATCAATTCGTTGTTGCTCGTCGTAGTAAAAAATGGCCGTACGGTAGGATTCGCCGCGGTCATGGAATTGCCCTCCTTCATCGGTGGGGTCAATCTGCTGCCAGAAAAGCTCAAGCAGTTTGCGGTAAGGAAATATAGCCGGATCATACGTAATCTGTACGGCTTCATAATGTCCGGTGTTACCGGCACAGACTTCCTCATAAGTCGGATTGGATGTGTGTCCGCCCGTGTAACCGGAAATAATGGCATGAATGCCGGGCAGTTCCTCAAATGGGGAGACCATACACCAGAAGCAGCCTCCTGCAAAAGTGGCCAATTTAAAGTGGGAATTTGATTCTGAATTCATCGCCTAGATCCCTCCGTTTCGTATTTTCATTATAGCGGCTTTTCCTGAAAACCCAAAATGCGTTTTAAAAAGGCTGGTGCTCTTGGGGGGCACGTGCTATAATAATCCCGTTGATCATGCATGGTTCCCAAAGGGGAGTAGCTGTTACAATAAAGTCGTCAATACGGGAGTCATACATACCCCGGCTTTATTGGCAACCAATGAGTTGTTAGCGAGACCTTTGCCCTAGCGAGTATTGGGTAAGGGTTTTTTGATGCGGATTTTGCGTCGTGCCCGATACGGACACGGCGTATTTTTTTGGAGGAAGGCTGGAGTTTCTTCCCGTAGCTTTGGCTGCATGAAATGCTTTGCTGACAGCAAAACTAATTCTGTTTGCGGTAGTGGCGGCTTCGCACAGAAGAATTCCTCCGACTAAGAAGGGTTCCCAGCATGGAGAAATAGAAAGGGGAGAAAATATGGAATTATTGACACCTGAGTTTTGGATGGCGTTATTATCCATCATTCTGATCGACCTCGTCCTTGCCGGGGACAACGCTATTGTCATTGGCCTTGCCGCCAGAAATGTTCCGAAGAAAGACCAGAGAAAGGTTATTGTATGGGGGACGGTGGGTGCCATCGTCATCCGGGTTATTATGACCTTGCTAGTGGTACAACTGCTCTTGATTCCTGGCTTGCGACTTGCCGGAGGGCTTGCCTTGATATGGATCGCTTATCAATTGCTGGTCGACGAGAAAAGTCATGATATCAAAGCAGGTAACCAGATGTGGGCAGCCATTCGCACGATTATCATTGCTGATGCCATGATGGGGCTTGACAATATTCTGGCTGTGGCTGGTGCGGCCCATGGTGACAATCTTCTTGTCATTATGGGACTTGCTGTTTCTGTTCCGATCATGGTTTGGGGCAGTACGATGATCCTGAAGCTGACGGAACGCTTTCCGGTCGTCATTACTATCGGTGCTGCTGTGCTGGCCTGGACCGCATCCAAGATGATTGTGGCCGAACCGATAATTCATGGATGGTTTGCCAGCGGATGGCTTAAATACAGTTTTGAAATCCTGGTTATCCTCGCTGTTGTAGGATTGGGTACGCAAATGAAGAAAAGAAGAGAGAAGCTGCGCCAGGATGCGCTTCAGGCTGCTCAAGCATCACAAGCCTCGCGGTGATAATTCGCCCTGAAGTATGCCCGGTATAAGTCACTGCGAATGTAATATACTATAGTAATTAGCGGCCGTCGCCAAGGCGGCCGTTTTTTTAAACCGAAAGGTTCCCCCTTACTTTATTCGTTTAAATATGCTAATATGATATATACTAACTAAATGTAAGCATTTAGCTGGCCATGATTAATGAGGTGATGTTATGGAAGAGCATTCTCATGCGATGTGTCCGCGTTTCGAATCGGCTTTTTCCTTTCTGGGCAAGCGCTGGAACGGGTTGATCATTAGGACACTGATGAGCGGGCCGAAGCGATTCAAGGATATCTCCAATCAGATTCCTTCCATGAGTGATAAGATGCTATCGGAACGGATGAAGGATTTGGAATGTGAAGGAATTCTAATAAGACATGTGTATCCCGAAACGCCGGTGCGGATTGAATATGAATTGACGGACAAGGGAAGAGCATTGCGTCCGGTTATGGAAGAGGTTCAGAGTTGGGCTTCGGAATGGATTAAGTGATTGGCATGCCGTTTCAGGCTAGCTGAAACGGCATGAATAATATAGAAAGTGGGTGTACTTGTGGCTGAGATTATTGTAATTGGAGCAGGGCCGGCCGGAGCCAGTGCAGCACTCTTTTTGGCCAAGGCGGGGAAAGAGACGCTCGTCCTGGACGGCAACGCCAGCATGACTAAACGGGCATGGATTGAAAATCATTATGGTGCCAAGGAGATTTCCGGACCTGACTTGCTGAAGATCGGACGGGAACAGGCTGAGAAATTCGGCGCTAAATTCATTGAGGAAAAGGTAATTGCGATCGATACCAATGGTGGCTCCAAGGTCACCCTGAAGACGGAATCTGGCCGCAGCTACGAAGCCTCTCATATCATTCTGGCAACAGGTGCGATCACGGAACTTGCAAGCGCTACCGGCCTGGAGCTTAAGGAAGGTCGCGAACCTCGCATCAAGAAAGTGATTGCTACAGATGGTGAAGGCCGTACCAGCATACCGCGTGTTTGGGCAGCAGGAACTGTGGCTGGTGTGAGTGTGCATACAATCATTACCGCCGGGGATGGCGCCAAGGTTGCGATTGAATTGATCAGCGAATTAAATGGCGAACGTTACGTGGACCATGATGTACTTAAATGATCATTCATTATACATGATTTAATTATTACGCTTGCAAGAGAGGTCTTCCGAAAGGGAGGCCTCTTTATTTTGCTCTGAATTCATCGCTGATATTAAAGTTTTTGTCGAGAAAAGCAATGACTAATATCACAATAATCGATAAAAGTATGACAGTATATTATGATTCGTTTCACAAAAGTTGTGAATGGAATCACAATAACTTCTTTCTGGAGTTATACACTTTTAGTATAGGATTCATTTTGAAGCTTTAAGCTGCATGATGTGAAGTCAGTTTGAACAGGAGGAGGCAAATCAATGAATAAAGACAAAGAGAAATTGATAGTGATTGGTAACGGAATGGCCGGAATGAGCGCGGTGGAGCAAATACTCAAATTGACATCAAAGTTCGATATTACCGTCTTTGGTAGTGAGCCTTATCCCAATTACAACCGGATTATGCTCTCGTATGTACTTGAAGGCAGTAAGACAATGGATGATATTGTACTGAATGATTTGAACTGGTATAAGGACAATGACATTACATTGCATCTCGGAACAATTGTGGAGCGTATAGATGCAGAGGCCAAGGAGGTTGTGGCGGAGAATGGGCAACGCGTACCTTATGATAAGGTATTGATTGCTACTGGCTCAAATTCATTTATATTACCGATTCCCGGCAGCGATAAAGAAGGAGTTGTGGGATTCCGTGATATCGCCGATTGTGAGCAGATGCTGGATGCGGCAAAAACCTACAAGAAGGCTGCGGTTATCGGTGGCGGATTGCTTGGTTTAGAGGCAGCCAAAGGGCTGGTTCAGCTGGGCATGGACGTAACGGTGGTCCACTTGATGGACGACCTGATGGAACGTCAGCTTGATCCCCAAGCTTCAAGCATGTTGAAGGCTGAACTGGAACGTCAGGGAATTAAATTCAAGATGGGTGCGCAAACCTCGGAGCTGCTGGGGGATGTGAGGGTAACTGGTCTGCGGTTCGCCGATGGAACTGAGCTTGCAGCCGAGTTCGTCGTGATGGCGGTAGGCATCAAGCCTAATGTAGCGGTTGCCCAAGCAAGCGGACTTGCGGTCAATCGGGGAATCGTAGTCGATGATTTCATGCAAACGTCGCTGGAAGGCGTCTATTCGGTTGGAGAATGCACGGAGCATCGGGGAATTTGCTATGGACTGGTTGCTCCGTTGTTCGAGCAGGGCATGGTGATGGCCAAGCATATCAGTGGGGTCGAGACTGCTCCGTATGTTGGTTCAGTCGTATCGACCAAGTTGAAAATTTCCGGAGTTGACGTGTTCTCTACCGGAGAGTTTCTGGATGGACCAGAGCATACGGTAATTGTAAGCAAGGACGAGTGGAAGCGTACCTATAAGAAAATATTGCTGAAAGATGGCAAGCTGGTGGGCGCGGTGCTCTTTGGAGATATTTCCGATTCAGCCGAGCTTCAAAAGCTGATCAAGCAGCAGGCGGAGATGACCGAGGAATTATACGGCTCATTAATGGGAACCGGTTGCTGTGGTGAAGGCGGCAAGAAGGGCGCTTCTGTGGAAGCGATGGCCGATGATGAAATTGTGTGCGGCTGCAACGGAGTAACAAAGGGGACTATTGTCGAGGTCATTACGACCCAAGGCTTGACGACGGTGGATGAAATTAAGGCTTGCACAGGGGCTACCCGCTCCTGCGGCGGCTGTAAACCGGTCGTTGAGCAAATATTGCAATATGTATTGGGCGATGGCTTCACGCAAACGGCCAAGCAGGGCATCTGTGGTTGCACAACACTGAGCCGGGATGAGATTGTTGCGGAAATCAAGGAGAAGGGTCTGCAAACGACCAAAGAGGTCATGAATGTACTGGGCTGGGATCAACCGGAGGGTTGCTCCAAGTGCCGGCCGGCCATCAACTATTATCTGGGCATGGTATATCCGGATACGCATGAGGACGAGAAGGAATCACGTTTTGTCAATGAACGAATGAGTGCCAATATTCAGAAGGACGGTACGTATACGGTTGTGCCGCGGATGTATGGGGGGGTTACGACACCGGAGGACTTGAAAAAAATTGCTGATGTTTCCCTCAAATATGACGTGAAGGTAGTAAAGGTTACGGGCGGCCAGCGCCTTGATTTGATCGGAGTGAAGAAGGAAGACGTGCCTAAAGTATGGGAGGAGCTCAACATGCCTTCAGGCTACGCCTATGCCAAGTCGCTGCGGACGGTGAAAACCTGCGTTGGCTCCCAGTTCTGCCGATTCGGTACCCAGGATTCAATGGGGATGGGAGCCTTGCTTGAGCGTAAATTTGAGCGGCTTGATTTTCCTGCGAAGTTTAAAATGGCTGTTAACGGCTGCCCACGCAATTGTGCCGAGTCATGTACCAAGGACATTGGCATTGTGGGTAACGATGGGGGCTGGGAGGTCTTTATCGGCGGCAACGGTGGCATCAAGGCGCGACTGGCCGATTCGCTTTGCAAGGTCAAGACGGACGAAGAGCTGATTGAATTATGCGGAGCCATCATGCAATATTACCGCGAAACCGGCAATTATCTGGAAAGAACGTCGGAATGGGTAGAGCGCATGGGGTTGGAGCATATCCATGCCGTAATAGTTGAGGATATCGAGAATCGGAAGCAGCTTATGGGACGGATCGAATTTGCATTGGAGCAGGTGACTGACCCATGGAAGAAGATGTTAAAGGATGAAGGAAGCCGGGACAAATTGTTCCACAGCCTGGAAGTCAGCAACCAGTTGAACTAATGATACGAAGGGAGAGCATGACGATGAAGAGTCGGGAGATGAAAGAACAATTTTATCTGGCAGGTCCGGTAGAGGAATTCCTGCCACAAATCGGGCGAGTAATTGAAGTAGAAGGACAGCAGATTGCAGTCTTCCGCACCTCGAATGATCAAATCTTCGCCGCGTTGAATCAAAGCCCGCATCCTAAGGGAGGGCCTATTGCTGAAGGAATCGTGTCAGGTCATTATTTATACGATCCGCTGTATGATTGGAAGATTGATTTGACAAGCGGCCAGGTTCAAGCTCCGGATAGCGGGCAGCTTCATATAGTACCAGTCAAGGTGGAGAACGATCAGGTCTGGGTAGCAGCGCTGCAGGAACAGGTTTAAAAGCGATCATCTGGGCGCGGTGGGAAGAATCGGAACACCGCGCTTATGTATATTTACAGGGAGGGGAAGCCATTGTTTTCTTCTAATATAGAAGCGCTAGTGGAATCAGCCGTCAAAAAGAAGGATAAAATGAATGAAAGCTTGCTCAGGTATTTTGTATCGGCAATGATGGCCGGTGCTTATGTGGGCTTAGCCATTATTTTAATCTTTAGCATCGGGGCTCCACTTGCGGCTGAGAAGTCCCCCTATCAAATGATGCTGATGGGGATGTCCTTTGGCTTGGCATTGACCCTGGTTGTCTTTGCTGGCTCTGAGTTGTTTACGGGCAATAATATGTTTTTTACCATAAGCACCTTGGCAAGACGTACGACGGTGCGCGACACGGCCAAGAACTGGAGTCTCGTATTTTTGGGCAATCTGGCCGGGGCAGTATTGCTCTGCCTGTTAATTGTCGGTAGCGGACTAT
Organism: Paenibacillus sanguinis 2301083 = DSM 16941; assembly: GCF_000374825.1. Classification (GTDB taxonomy): domain Bacteria; phylum Bacillota; class Bacilli; order Paenibacillales; family Paenibacillaceae; genus Fontibacillus; species Fontibacillus sanguinis. The sequence goes on along the minus strand of NZ_KB895379.1, from coordinate 280,607 downwards.
TCAAGAGCGCCACACCGGAGCACTTAATATTTGCCGCTTCTGCTAAAAAGATGAGCGCGCCTGTGACGGAGTTGTTTTTCCGGGGTATTCTGTGTAACTGGCTGGTATGTCTTTCTTTATGGATGGCTAATCGGACAAAGGAAGATATCGCGAAGCTGGTGCTGCTGTGGTGGTGCCTCTATGCGTTTATCGCGAGTGGTTACGAGCATAGTGTAGCCAACATGACATTATTAAGCCTGTCACTCTTGTTGCCCAATCATCCAGAGACAATTACGCTTGCGGGATGGGCGCATAATATGGTGCCGGTTACGCTGGGGAATATGGTCGGCGGCGCTGTATTCGTAGGCATGGCCTACTGGTTTGTCTCTCCGCTGCGTAAACGACCATAGAGCGTATCAACCTATGTTCAATGAGCTATAAGGCCAAGTTATAATAGAACGGAATCTGGCTCCTCTGCATTTAGCAGCGGAGCCTTGATTATTAATCGCAGCTTGCAGCTAAGAACCACTGCACAGCAAAAAAACCGTCACCAACAAACCGGGGGGACGGTTGTAACAGGCTGAGAGCTATAGCAAAGCCGATGGATTAAATGCGGCAAATTTCATTAGGGCACAATTCGCAGTGGCAAATATCCTGCAGCATAACGAGGTCTTTGATTACAATCATGCCGTTCTCGTATTCCAATGCATCTTTCTTGCGAAGATCACTTAGCATACGGTTAACACTTTCTCGCGTAGCGCCAATCATATTAGACAAATCTGTATGCGTTATCTTCTTGTTGATCAAAATGTTGTCTCCATGCGGCTCGCCATACGTATTGCTGAGGCGAATCAGTGTGGAGCAGAGCGCACCCGGCTTGCCGTACATCATCAAGTCACGGAACTTGGTTTGCGTCAACCGATGATGAATACCCATCCATTTCATAAAGTCGATGGCAAAATCGCAATGCTGGCAAATCATAATCTCCAGATCCTTCTGCTCGATCACGCCAACTTCACAATCTTCAATAATCTCGGCGGTGAAGCTGTGCTTCGTACTGAAGAAAGGGTCGGCTTGCCCAACCATATCGCCGCGACCGTACATATAAAGAATCAATTCCTTGCCTTCATCGGTGGATTTGGTCAATTTCACACGGCCACGCTTGATGTAAAACAGTTTATCGGAAAAATCACCTTCCCAGAACAAATGCGTTCCCTCGGGATATGCTTTGTCTTTCATTGTGACAAGAAGGCGGTTGAAGTTTTGCTCTGTGAAACAGCTCGTATTGCCGCGGGGCAGGGTGGCACTTACAATTTCACTCATCATTGATTTCCCCTTTGTACTCCAAATTTTTCTGAAAATTTTAAATTAATTATATAACGTTTCTTTTGATTTTTGGGACTCGTAAAGGCTGAAAAAGTGTCGAAATTTCAACATTGTGAGAAAATTCACTTTATAAAAAAAAGCATACGCAATCCCAACGGCAAAAATAAAGGCAGAAAAAGGCTGCTTGAATGACCTGAAAAAACAACACTAATGTAAAGTATATATGAAAATAAAATCAGAACAAGTGAAAAGTTTCAATCTTTTTAAAGTATGTGAAATAATTCACTATACAAACGAAAAACGCTGTGATATGATCAAACCATAAAGAGAAGCACATCAGCTTCCGAAGGTTGGACCTGTAAGTGAAAATTTTCACTATATTAGAAACTTTCACCCACAGCAGGCACTTCCTTACTACTTTTAGGAGGATGAGAGAGATGGCCGTTAAAAACGAAGTGGCAGCAAAAACTCAACCCACTGCAGAGGACTACATTCAAACTTTGATCAACAAGGGTAAAAAAGCATCCGAGGCTTTCATGAGCATGAACCAAGAGCAAATTGACAGCATCGTACAAGCTATGGCGCTGGCTGGACTCGACAAGCATATGCACCTGGCAAAGCTGGCGATTGAAGAAACCGGACGTGGTGTTTACGAAGACAAGATCATCAAGAACATGTTTGCTACCGAGTACATCTACCACAGCATCAAATATGACAAAACGGTAGGCGTTATCGAAGACAACGATTTCGACAGCTTCCAGAAGATTGCCGAGCCCGTCGGAATCATCATGGGGATTACTCCGGTAACCAACCCGACCTCGACGACCATCTTCAAAGCCTTAATTGCAATCAAGACTCGTAATCCGATCATCTTCGGCTTCCATCCATCCGCACAAGCTTGTAGCGCGGAAGCCGCTAAAATATTGCTGGAAGCTGCGGTGAAGCATGGCGCTCCTGCAGATTGCATCCAATGGATTGAGAATCCGTCGATGGACCGTACCAATGCGTTGATGAATCATCCTGATGTGGCTTGCATTTTGGCAACCGGGGGTTCGGCGATGGTGAAGGCGGCATATAGCTGCGGCAAACCGGCGCTTGGCGTAGGTCCTGGTAACGTGCCTTGCTTCATTGAGAAAAGTGCCGATATTAACCAAGCGGTTAACGACCTGATCCTTTCCAAAACATTTGATAACGGCATGATCTGTGCTTCTGAACAAGCGGTAATTATCGAAGAGCCTGTCTTCGATCAAGTCAAGAAGAAAATGATCGCTAATGGCTGTTACTTCGTTAATAAGGATGAAGCAGCTAAATTAACCGCAGGCGCTATCATTGCTGAGAAATGTGCTGTAAATCCGGCGATCGTTGGGCAACCAGCCAGCAAAATTGCCGAAATGTGCGGCATTGATGTACCGGCAGGCACTAAAATTCTGGTAGCTGAAATCGAAGGTGTTGGAACGAAATTCCCGCTGTCTGCCGAAAAGCTGAGCCCGGTTCTGGCTTGCTACAAAGTGAAAAATGCCGAGCAAGGCATCGAGCGTGCGCTTGAGATTGTTCATTTCGGAGGCATGGGTCACTCTTCGGTCATTCATTCGAATAACGAGGACATCATTCAAAGCTTCTCTGATCGGATGCCAACATGCCGGGTCCTGGTCAATCAGCCTTCTTCGCAAGGCGGTATCGGCGACATCTACAACTCCAACCTGCCGTCGTTGACACTGGGCTGCGGATCTTATGGACGCAACTCCACATCGTCAAACGTAACAGCCGTCAATCTGATCAATGTGAAAAGGGTGAATCGTCGTACCGTGAATATGCAATGGTTTAAAGTGCCAAGCAAAATTTACTTTGAAAAGAACTCGACTCAGTATCTTGCCAAAATGCCGGATATCTCGCGTGTATTGATTGTTACTGACCCAATGATGGTTAAGCTGGGATATGTAGAAAGATTGGAGCATTACCTGCGTCAACGTCAAACACCAGTCGCTATCGAAGTATTCTCCGAGGTCGAGCCTGATCCATCGACAACAACGGTAGAACGTGGTACTGAGATGATGGCAAGGTTCCAGCCGGACTGCATTATCGCACTCGGCGGCGGTTCGCCGATGGATGCTGCCAAGGGAATGTGGTTGTTCTACGAATATCCGGATGAAGACTTCTTTAACCTGAAACAAAAATTTATGGATATCCGCAAACGTCTTTACAAGTATCCAAAACTGGGACGCAAAGCTAAATTCGTAGCGATTCCGACAACGTCCGGTACAGGCTCCGAAGTAACTTCGTTTGCCGTAATCACTGATAAAATCAATGGTAACACCAAATATCCTTTGGCTGACTACGAGCTGACGCCAGACGTGGCTATCATCGACCCTGTATTTGTCTACAGCTTGCCGAAGACAGCCGTGGCTGACACCGGTATGGATGTATTGACTCATGCTATTGAAGCTTATGTGTCCGTAATGGCCAATGACTATACAGACGGGTTAGCCATCAAAGCGATTCAATTGGTGTTCGAATATCTGGAACAATCAGCATTGACTGGAGATAAGCTGGCTCGCGAAAAAATGCATAATGCTTCAACTATTGCCGGGATGGCTTTCTCGAATGCATTCCTGGGCATTAACCACAGCTTGGCGCACAAATGGGGCGGCCAATATCATACGGCTCATGGACGCACCAATGCGATTCTGCTGCCGCATGTCATTCGCTACAATGCTATGAAGCCAACGAAATTTGCCGCTTGGCCTAAGTACACCAACTTTATTGCTGATGAGCGTTATGCAGAGATTGCTCGTATTCTGGGTCTGCCTGCCCGGACTACTGAAGAAGGCGTCAAGAGCCTGATCAAAGCTATTCGCGATATGAATAAGAAGCTGGGCATTCCGGAAACTTTCCAAGAGCTTGGATTTGATCCAAAGGATTTCGAATCGCGTGTTGACTACCTGGCAGACCGTGCATTTGAAGACCAATGTACAACGGCCAATCCTAAGCTGCCACTCGTAACCGAACTGGCTGAAGTCTACCGCGATGCCTTCTACGGAAGATTTGAAAAATAAGTGAACAAACCTGTTTGGAAACGTGACAAATATCACTTAATGTGATGTTTGTCACAATCTTTTTTGGGTAGTTAAGCTATGATTACAGTATAAATGATCCCTCATAGATTTATGACGGACTGGACCCGGAAGTGATATCCGGGCGCAACTTTTGTAAAAGTTGTGAAAAGTATCACAAATTTTAAGGGATCATGAGGCGCGGAATAAATCCTTCAGTCCGCGACCACTATATAATATGGAGGGAATAAAGATGTCGGTGATCGAAAAAGAAGTTAAAGATGTGCAAGCTGCATGGAGAGGGTTTAAACCCGGCAAGTGGATGAATGAAGTAAATACTAAAGATTTTATTGACACGAACATCACGCCTTACCATGGTGACGAAGCTTTCTTGAAAGGTGCAACTGCCAACACGAAAGCACTGTGGGAAATCGTATCGAGCTTGTCGAAGAAAGAAAGAGAAGCTGGCGGTGTGCTGGATGTTGATGTGAATACACCTTCCACCATTACTTCTCATGCTGCTGGATATCTGGATAAAGAAAAAGAACAAATCGTTGGCGTACAAGGTTCTGCTCCTTTCCAACGGACAATTCGTCCTAACGGCGGGATCCGGATGGTTATTACCGCTTGTAAAGCCTATGGCTTCGAGCTTCCAGAAGAGATTGTAGACCTTTACACCAATGTTCGCAAAACACATAACCAAGGCGTATTCGACGCTTATACTGCAGATATGAGAAATGCCCGTCATACAGGGATTATCACAGGCTTGCCAGATGCTTACGGCCGTGGCCGTATCATTGGTGACTATCGTCGTGTATCTCTTTACGGCGTGGACTTCCTGATTGAACAAAAGAAACAAGAACTTAAAGAGCTTGAAGTTGACGTGATGAACGAAGCGGTAATTCGCCAACGTGAAGAGCTGTCCGAGCAAATTCGCGCTTTGGGCGAGTTGAAGCAATTGGGTGAAATGTACGGATTCGATATCTCCAGACCAGCTAACAATGCGAAAGAAGCTTTCCAATGGCTGTACTTTGGCTATCTGGCTGCTGTGAAGGAACAAGATGGCGCTGCAATGTCCCTTGGACGTGTATCTTCGTTCCTTGACGCTTACATTGAACGTGATCTGGCTGAAGGCGTGTTGACTGAAGAGTCCGCTCAAGAACTGGTTGACCACTTCGTCATGAAATTGCGTATCGTCAAATTCTTGAGAACTCCAGAATACAATGAGCTTTACAGTGGTGACCCTACCTGGGTAACTGAATCTATCGGCGGGATGTCCGTTCAAGGCGTAACCCGCGTAACAAAGAACAGCTTCCGCTTCCTGCATACGCTCGACAACTTGGGAGCTGCTCCAGAACCAAACCTTACGGTTCTCTGGTCCGAACAATTGCCAGAAGCCTTCAAGAAATATTGCGCTAAAGTATCGATCGAAACCAGCTCAATTCAATACGAAAACGATGATCTGATGCGCCCAATCTATGGCGATGACTATGGTATTGCCTGCTGCGTATCTGCAATGAAAATCGGCAAACAAATGCAATTCTTTGGTGCTCGTGCGAACCTGGCAAAATGTTTGCTGTACGCGATTAACGGTGGTAAGGACGAAAGATACGGCACGCAAGTAGCTCCAGAATATCCAGCCGTGACTTCTGAATACCTCGACTACGATGAAGTCATGAAACGCTTTGTTCCCATGATGGAATGGTTGTCTAAGCTGTATGTTAACACGCTGAATGTAATTCACTACATGCATGACAAATACAACTACGAACGTATCGAAATGGCGCTGCATGACCGCGACATTCTGCGTACCATGGCTTGCGGTATCGCTGGCTTGTCAGTGGTAGCCGACTCCCTGAGCGCGATCAAATATGCCAAAGTTAAACCGATTCGCAACGAAAACGGAATCGCGGTTGACTTTGAAATTGAGGGTGAATATCCTTGCTACGGTAATAATGACGACCGTGTTGATAAAATTGCCGCTGATCTGGTTGAAAAATTCATGAGTATGATTCGTAAACATCCAACATACCGTGATGCTCTGCCAACACAATCGATCTTGACAATTACATCTAACGTTGTATATGGTAAGAAGACAGGAACTACGCCAGATGGACGTAAAGCGGGCGAACCATTTGCTCCAGGTGCGAACCCAATGCATGGCCGCGATAAGAAGGGTGCACTGGCTTCCCTGAGCTCTGTTGCAAAACTGCCTTACGAGCACAGTCTGGATGGTATTTCCAATACCTTCTCCATTGTACCGAAAGCACTGGGTAAAGATGAAGATTCCCGTAAATCAAACCTTGTATCGATGATGAACGGATATTTCGGTAGCCATGCGCATCATCTGAACGTTAACGTATTTAACCGGGAGCAACTGCTCGACGCGATGGATCATCCTGAGAACTACCCGCAATTGACAATTCGTGTCTCGGGTTATGCAGTTAATTTCATCAAGCTGACTCGCGAACAACAACTGGATGTTGTAAACCGCACATTCCACGGTAAAATGTAAGTAACCTGTCCGTTGACAGGCAGTTAAATAGTTCAAATAAAGGGATGAGGAGAGTGGCAGGCGTGCCTTTCTCCTCATTTGCTTATCATTTGAATGATTATGGAGAGGGTGACGGAGAATGCTCAAAGGTCGAATACATTCATTGGAGACATTCGGAACGGTAGATGGGCCAGGGATTCGTTTCGTGCTCTTTATGCAGGGGTGTTTGCTTCAATGCCAATATTGCCATAATCCGGACACATGGAGTTTGACTGAAGGCTCCGAGATGACGGTGGAGGAAGTATTAGCGGAGATCGAACCTTATTTGAATTATTATCGTACTTCCGGTGGAGGGATCACGGTTTCCGGGGGCGAGGCGACATTGCAGGCTCCCTTCGTAACGGAGTTGTTCCGGGAAGTGAAGAAACGCTGGAATCTGCATACTACATTGGATACCAACGGCTACAATGATGGGGACAAGATTAAGGATTTGCTTGATGTGACTGATCTGGTATTGCTGGATTTGAAGCATATTGATAACGAGAAGCATATCAAGCTGACGGGTAAACCCAATGATCGGATGTTGAAGATGGCTCGCTGGCTGTCTGATCACGATCATCCTATGTGGATTCGCCATGTATACGTGCCAGGCATTCATGATGATGAGCAGGATTTGCTGGAGCTTGGACGTTTTGTAGGCAGTCTTCGTGGCGTGGACAAATTTGAAATACTGCCTTACCATCAAATGGGTGTTTATAAGTGGCAGGAATTAGGCTGGGATTATCCGCTGGAAGGGGTACCTTCTCCTACGGATGAAGAGGTGGAGCGGGCATACCGACTGATCCATGAGGGAGAAAAACAAGCCGTTATCAATAAATAAGAATGTAATGTATTCTAACATAAAACCTCATATTTTTAGCCGAAACGGTTAGACCTTTCATTTATATGTCAGGTTTAACCGTTTTCATTTTGTATTTTAGATGATATTATCCCCTTAATAGAAAAATGTCCTCCTTACCAAAGGCGCTTGTGCTTCCTATAATGAGGGTATTCCAATATTTTGTTCTTTTGAGGAGGGTCTAGAAACATGAAGAAGAGTTTAGTATTGCTGCTGTCTCTTGTTTTCATCGCATCCGCGATATTGGCGGGTTGTGGAAACTCCGGAAACAAAACAAATAATACTCCTGCCAATGAAGGCCAGGGGACGACGAACAGCGGGGCAGGTGAGAGCACAGCGAAGGATGATCCGTTCGAGATTACGATTCGGCACACTCAAGTGGGGGAATCCAAGAAATTCCGCTTGGCGCTGCTTGAAGATGTTGTGAAGCAGACGGAAGCGGCTGTACCTGGCTTGACGATCAAGCTGGATGCGGTGGATTCCGAAGTTAACCGCAAGGAGAAGCTGCGTGGTGAAATGGCTGCTGGCAAACCACCGGAAGTGTTCGATGTATTCGGTAGCCCGGATGCTGCTCTCTATGCCAAGGAAGGCCTGATGCTGGACCTCACACCAATTATTGAGGAATTAGGTATCAAAGATAAATTTACGACACTGGATCCCTTTACTCATGAAGGCAAGGTTTATGGCTTGCCGATCGGGGGATCGATTGAAGGCTATTTCTATAATAAAGAATACTTTGAGCAAAAAGGCTTGACTGTTCCAAAGACGTTAAGCGAGCTGGAACAAATCGCCGAGAAGATCAAAGCTGACGGTAAGATTCCTTTTGCGCAATCGTCCAAGGATGCATGGATTCCGTTAATGACCACCAACAACCTGTGGTCGTATTATGCCGGGCCGGAAATTACTTACGGCTTCAAGACAGGGAAAACGAAGTGGACGGACGACAGTATGATTCAGGCGATTGCCAAACATAAGGAATGGGTGGAGAAGGGCTACTATAAGAAAGGTGAACTGGGCTTTGAATATGCGGATATGAGAAATCAGATTATTACTGGAGAAGCCATGATGATGATGGATGGCTCCTGGGCTAACTCGGTATTCCGTGATCCGGAGCAAGCTGGTGATATGGTAGGCAAGATTGGTTATTTTAGTATGCCTCCGGTTAACGCAGGCGACCCCGTTGTGGTTATGCAGGACGCTAACAACGGATATGGCTTCTCGAATGCCGTATCGGAAGATCCTCGTAAGCTGGAAGCTGTTAAGCAGTTCATCAAAAATATGTGGACCGAGGAAATGCAATTGCGTGGATTGAAGGAAGATGGCGTATTGCCAGCGATGAAGATGGATCTGGAGCAAATGAAGACGGCATCGGATGATCCGCTCATGCAAGATATCTTCAAGGGTGTCAGTGAAATTAGCACCTCCTTCCCGGCATTTGATGCTTTGGTGCAGGCGGAAGTAAATACAGCGCTTAGCATGGGGATTCAACAAATCATTGGCGGTGAAATCGAACCGGCCAAGATGCTGGAGAATGTGCAAGCAGCTCAAGAAGCTGCCAATGCGACAGGGGAATAAAGCAATTACATTGATGAGTTGAAGCGAGGGCGTCACCTGCCATAAGCGGGGACGCTCTTACTTCCAACCACGGAGGTTATGGCATGAACAAGGCGCTCAGGAACCCGCTGATTTACAGCTTGTTTGTTCTTCCGGCATTTATATTGTTTTTGGCATTTTTTATTTATCCGATATTTACAGCAATTAACAACGGCTTCACTAGTTGGAACGGGATTTCCAAGAACGTAACCTACATCGGCATGGATAATTATGTGATGGCTTTTCAGGATATGGCCTTCTGGAAATCGGTGCGCAACAATGTCTATTTCATTTTATTTTCATGCTTGATTCAGGTACCCTTGATTATCTTCTTCTCCTTATTGATTGCTAATGTCAAGAAATTCAAAGGTCTATACAAGACGGCTGTTTTTATGCCATCCATTATGTCTACAGCGGTTATCGGTATTTTGTGGGGCTTTATTTACAATCCTGACTTCGGCTTGATGAATGAAGTGCTCGGTATTTTTGGTATTGATCCCATCTATTGGCTTTCCGACAAGAACTGGGCTATGATCGCCATTCTGATCACCAATGCCTGGCAATGGACCGGCTTCTATATCGTGATGGTACTGGCTGCGATCTTATCGATTCCACGGGAATTGGATGAAGCGGCAGCTATTGATGGTGCCAACGGTATCCAGCGAGCTTGGAAAATAACGCTTCCGCTGATCATGCCGATTATCTCGGTGGTCATTATGCTGTCGATGGCCGGAGCGATGAAAGCAGCGGATATTGTGTTGGTTATGACCAAGGGGGGACCGGCTGGCTCCACAGATGTCATGGCGACCTATATGATCCGGTATGCGATCACCAGCTTCCGACATGGCTTTGGCAATGCGATTGCCGTGCTAATCTTCTTGTTCACCATCATCATTACCGTAGTGTATCAGATAGTTGTAGCACGACGTACAGAAAGGATTGAATACTGATGAGAGTGCTGAAAAAGACCATTCCGCATATATTTCTGATGGCATATCTGCTCGTTATCCTCTATCCCTTTCTGTTTGTGTTGTTCTCATCCGTCAAGACAAATAACCAGGCAATTGCCTCTAACCCCTTTGGCTTGCCATCATCCATTACTTTTGACAATTACGTTAATGCGTGGGTGAATGCGCGGATCAGCACTTACTTTTTTAACAGTTTGTATATTGGGGTATTGTCTGCATGTCTCTCGATTCTGTTGGCGGCGATGCTGGCCTTTGCGGTCACAAGAATGCGCTATAACCGGATCAGTGCCATCGTCTTCCAACTCGTATTGCTGGGGATGCTGATTCCGAACAATTCCTTGCTCTTGCCAATTTACGGCATTATGAGCAAGCTGGGTGTGCTGGATACGCATATGGCGCTGATATTGCCTTATGTGGCGAACGCCATTCCCTTCTCCGTCATTATTCTGGCGGCCTTCATGCGTTCAATTCCGGGCGAGATTGAGGAGGCGGCTGTCATGGATGGACTTGGTTCGGCAGGGGTGTTTGTCCGCATCATCATTCCGCTCACGGTTCCAGCTATTGTCACGGTGTTTATCATCAATTTCCTCGGCAACTGGAATGAATTCCTGCTCGCCAACTATTTTCTGTCCGATGATGCGTTGCGTACGCTCCCGGTGGGGATGGTCGGCTTCCGCGACGCTTACAATACCAACTATGCGCAAATGTCGGCGGGAATTGTCTTTAGCGTGGTGCCCGTGATGGTGATTTACGCGATATTGCAGGAAAAAATTATTGAAGGTGTAACGGCGGGCAGCGTAAAAGGGTAGCGGCATCGTGATAAAATAGAGTTACAATCTATGGGGAGCTGCTGCCATTGAACCTGCGGATTAAATTATTTACCGCTTTTCTGGGCCTGGTTATCATTCCTTTGTTCATCCTGGGTATTATTACCTTCTTTGTTACATTCCGTTCGATCGAAACGAAATATAGCCAGCAGACGGAATATTCACTTAAGTCGATTGGCTATAGCATCAAGAATGTATTTCAAGAGATGGATAATGTGACGGATAACGGGATTGCCAAGGGAGTGTTTCAGGCTGCACTATCCGCCAAGGACCCTGATACTCAGGACTTGACGGCAACAACTCAGTTAGAGCTAAATGCCAATCAAAAAAACTTCCGCTCTCTGCTCTATAGCCACCCTGCTATTGACTACGCTTTCTTGTACAATATCCACGGGGGAAGGAAGTCGAATGTAACAGCCATTTTTAATAAAGAAAATTTTGCGACACTTCCCTTTGAGCAATTTCGCGAGCATCCTTTGTACCATGAGGTTATGTCTTTAAATGGTCAGCCGAAGTGGATTGCTCCGCACGAATATCCCGAATTTACCGGGTCTGACAAGGTATTTACACAAATTCGTCTGATCAAGGAGCTCAGCAACCTGGAACGAGTTGGCGTACTAGTGGTGCAAATCAAGAATTGGGAGCTTGAGAAGATTTTTACGAATTTGAAGCTGGGCAGCAATATGCGGGATACCCGTTTTATGCTGGTCAACAATGATGGACTGATTCTATACGACTATCAGGATGAACTGGACGGGCAGCAACTAAGCGCTTATATGTCTAGAGAGTGGCAGTCCGGTCAAGCTTATCGAAGCTTTAAGAGCAAGTTTAACGGTCAGGAGAGCGTAGTCTCCATTTACAAATTGCAGGACTTCTCGTGGAGCCTGGTGTCCATTACTTCCTGGAGCTATTTATCTCAGGAGGTGATGACCTTTGCCAAATGGTTCGTAGCGATCATCTGTATTTGTGTGTTGACGGCGATGTTGTTCAACTTTATTTTCATGAATCGAATTACCGGGACAATCGGTGTAATTGTTCGCTTCATGCGTAAGGTAGAAAGCGGTGATCTGGGCGCACGAGTGGATGAAAAGGGCGATGACGAGCTGTTGCTGCTGCAAAAGGGCTTCAATAATCAGATGGACAAAATTAATAAACTGTTCGAGCAGGTCAAGCGTGAGCAATTGCAAAAGGCGAATGCGGAGCTACGGGTGCTGCAAGCGCAGATCAAGCCGCATTTTCTATTCAATACCTTGGAATCCATCAATGTGCTGGCCGTGCAGAATGAAGGACGCAAGGTAAGTGAGATGGTGTTGCGTCTGGCTAGCATTTTGCGTATCAGCATTCAGGATAAGGAAGAGATCGCACTGCGGCTGGAAGTGGAGCATTTACGCAACTATCTGGAAATTCAAAAATTCCGTTTCGATGATTTGTTTGATTACAAGCTGAATGTGCCGGCCGAAATGATGGATTGCCTGCTGCTTAAGCTGACCCTTCAGCCGTTGGTAGAGAACTCGATTCAACATGGCTTTGAGGGGATTGATTATAAAGGGCAAATCATCGTGACTGGAACGCTGGAGCCGAAGCGAATTTTACTGCGGGTCGAAGATAATGGAATCGGGATGACCAGTGAGCAGTTGGCCAGCATTCAGTATGCGGAGATAGACGAGTCGGCAGATCAGACGCTTGCCCCCTATCCGAGTCACGAGCGGCGAGGGCTTGGACTTCGCAGTGTCTACGATCGACTGAGATTTCAATATGGGGCGAAATACGGCTTGTTTATCTGTTCGCAGCCTGGACAGGGAACGATAATACAGTGTGTAATACCTAGATATGGGGCGGGTGATACCGATGAGATTGAAGGCGCTGTTGGTTGACGATGAGATTCATATTCTGAGCAACCTTTCAAAGGTGCTGCCTTGGGAAGACATGGGATTTGAAATCGTTGGTTTGGCGAAAAATGGGAGGGATGCATTGGAAACGGCTTCCGAGCATCATCCCGATTTGATCTTAAGCGATATTCGTATGCCGATTATGGATGGAATCATGCTGTTGCAGCAGGTCAGAGAGCGGAAGATCACCTGCGAGTTCCTGCTGCTGACCGGCTATCAGGAATTCGAATATGCGCGTACGGCGATACGGTATGGCGTCAAGGACTACATATGCAAGCCCATCAATTATGTGGAGCTTGAGGACACCGTGCGCGGCATTGCCAGGCAAATCCGGGAAAAACGCAAAACGCTCAATAAGGAGCGGCGGTTGAATCAAGTTGTCGATTTGGCAAACGAGAATTTTCTGCTGCATTCTTTACTGGGTCAGGAGACGGATCGGGAGGACCTGCTTTGGGAGGAAGAGGATGGAGTGATGCTGCAACCTTCTTACGCCATGCTGCTCATTGATCTGGAGGGGTACTCCCATCGTTCCATCACTTGGACGCTTCATGAGCGGAAGGCGTGGAATCTGCACATCAGGCATGCGCTCAGAGAGCGGTTTGGGGAAATGCTGCCAGGTATGACAGTTCTGCAAATTCGGGAGGGCGAATGGTGTCTCGTATTTGCCATGCAGCCTGGAGACGAGCCTTTGACTAAGGAAATTCTATACCCCGGCTATGAGCGGATACAACGCGTGGTTCGAGACAAGGAAGATTTTCCGGTTCGCATCTGTCTGGAGTCCCGCCCCCATCCTTTACAGGAATTATCCATGGTCTATCATCAATTAAGAAAGAATTTAATTCTGAACAAAGACCAGGATTGGCTAGTGGAAATTAAAGCCCATGGGATAGACGAACAACCGTCAGAATCAAGCCGAACGGAGGTCCGCTGGGGATGGATTGAGCAGCTTGGGACCGTACTGCGTAACGGCAACCATGAAGCGCTTGAGCATATTGCCTCAGAGCTGCGAACTTATGTCGGTTGCTTGGAAGAACAGGGGGCAGGGACGGCGGAGAAGCTGCTGCACTACTTACTGATTCATTTGCTGAGGGAGATGCGCGAACTGCATATGCTGTCAGGAGAACAGGAGGCGGCCTTATGGCAAAGGCTGCAGCATCCGCTGGATATTCAGGAGCTGCTATCCCTGATTGTGTCGCTTATTGATCAGTCCCGAAGCTCTCTCTCAGCCAAGAAATCCTCCGAATTGTTGATGATGTCAGCGCAGAACTATATTCAAAATCACTTGGGCGATGACTTCGGAATTGAGGATATTGCCGATTATTTAGGAATTAGCAGCAGCTACTTTTGCTTGCTGTTCAAAAATCATTTTGGCGAAACCTTTGTCGAGTTTTTGACGAAACAGCGTATGGAGATAGCCAAGTGCTTGCTGCGCAGCAGTGAGCGTTCCATTGCCCAAATCGGCAGCTCGATTGGCTACCAGGAACGTCGTTACTTCACCAAGGTTTTTCAGAAGTATACGGGGATGACCCCATCGGACTTTCGGATCAAGGAAACAAGCGTGTCTTGAAGGAATGGGGGATGCAGGTGAATTTAACAAAATGGAGTCTGGAAGAGAAGCTGGGCCAGCTATTTATTTGTGGGTTCCACAGTCCGGAGCCCGACGAGCAAATCCAGACCTTGGTAGGACGTTATCATGTTGGGGGGATCGTTTATTTCCGGCGTAATATTAAATCCGCAGCTCAGCTTGCCGATTTGTCGCAAAGCCTGCAGCAGCTTTCGCGTCATCATCAGGAGGTGCCGCTCTTCATCTCTATTGATCAGGAAGGGGGCATGGTCGCCCGGCTGGATCATGAAGGGATGAGCCGGATTCCCGGCAATATGGCGTTGGGAGCGGCGAATGACCCCATGTTAACGGAGGAGGTTGCCAGACTTGCGGCACGGGAAATGCTGGCGCTGGGCATTAACTTCAACTTTGCTCCCTGTGTCGATGTGAACAATAATCCGGCTAATCCGGTAATCGGGGTTCGCTCGTTCGGCGAGCATCCCAATCGGGTGGCGGCTCACGGTACGGCGGCCATCCGCGGGTATCAACATGAGGGGGTCATTGCGACGGCCAAGCACTTTCCCGGCCATGGGGATACGGATGTGGATTCTCATCTGGGCCTGGCCAGTGTTCCTCATGATAGGCAACGGCTGCGGCAGGTGGAATTGCTGCCGTTTCGTGCGGCTATTGAGGCAGGGGTAGACGCCATTATGACCGCTCACGTCATCTTCCCGGCCTTTGAACCGGAGGAGGCTCCGGCTACCCTGTCGCGGCGGGTTCTGACGGATCTACTGCGCGGTGAATTAGGTTATGATGGAGTGATCATCACTGATTGTCTGGAAATGCAGGCCATCGCTCGCCATTTCGGTGTGGGAGAGGGAGCGGTACGGGCCATTGAAGCTGGAGCCGATCTGGTACTGGTAAGCCATACGTTGGCAGACCAGATCGCTGCGATTGAAGCGGTGACCGCAGCCGTACGCAGCGGACGAATTAGCGAAGAGCACATCGACCGCTCCGTCGAACGTATCCTGGCCTTGAAGCAGCAGCGGCTAGGCAGCTCGCGGCCGCTGGAAGCTAGCACGGGTGCGGCAACCATTCCGTTAACGCCGGAAGCAGAGAGCGGGGATATCCTGCGCCGTGCGGCAGAGGGAAGCGTCACGCTGGTGCGTGATGATGGGAGTCTGCCAATTCGGCTGGATCAGCCGGTGTTGGTGGTCTGGCCTGAGCTTCGGCATACGACCGAGGTAGATGAGCCGGCGGTGTATACGTATACGTTGGCCGAGGCTTTACAACCACTGCATTACCAGGTAGAGGTGGCGGTCATCGGCGTGTACGCTTCAGAGCAGGAGATCAATACCGTATTGGAACGGAGCGCTGAGTTCGCCCAGGTTGTAATAGCTACCTATACAGCGGTAGGAGAACTGGATCAGGGACAACAAACCCTGGTACAGAGATTGCTGCAGCAATTCGGGGGCAAGCGGATCATTGTCGTTTCCACACGTAATCCTTATGATCTACGGGCATTTCCGGAGGTGGGCACTTATTTGTGCTTGTACGAGAATCGGCCACCCGCACTTGATGCCGTTGCCAGAGTGCTCGTCGGCCGCCTGCAGCCGCAAGGCGTTTTGCCAGTCAGCCTGACTATGAATGGCAAGTAAGAGGTAGTTCCAAAAAAGGGAGGTCCTTAAAATCATCACAGGATGATTTTAAGGACCTCCTTTAATTTTAATGATATCGGCAAGCACATATTTCGGTTTTGACTCAAAAGAAGAGCTAAATAAATAATATGCGAGATTCACTTGATTATTGTCGGCTAAGCTAGAAACTTTTCGAGTTTACCTGCGTTTAATACATTGTGAGTAAATTAGATATACAAAATGGGAGAGCAAAAGGAGTTTAAGGATGAATTTTAAAAGATTGTTAATCACCACGATTTTGGCAGCATCGCAAGTTGCCATGGTTCTTCCGGCAAGTGCGGAAGAATCGGGCCAGGGGAACCAGCCGGAGGTCCACATGACCGATCAAGGAACAGAGTCCGGTGCATCAAATCAAGAAGGCCCAAAGCAAGAGATTACCGGTGAAACACAGGCCGGAGAAAGCGCAAATGATCCTGACGCTGACGTGAATGGGGAACACGAAGGCGAAGGGGTAACCGAAGAAACTCAGCAAGGAACTGAGGAAAATGGCGAAGTCGTGCTTCCGCCCGAAGTGCCTACCAATATAGATGAGAATAGTACCAGCAACTCTGGCCAACTCGTCCTGATGGTGAACAGCAATAAGATGTACCAGAACGGTAAGGAATATCTTGCCGGCCATCCGATGGAAGTGAAGGACGGTGTATCTTATATCTCGATTCGTGCCATTGTAGAGCGCGCGGGATTTCATCTTTCTTTTGACAATACAACTAAAGAAACGATTATCACGCGGGGGACAGACGAGCTTCGCTTTCAACTAGATACCACCAGCTACAAAGTTAATGGTGTTGTGCAAACGATGAGAGGTAAATCCTATTCGGCGAATGATAATTTCATGGTGCCGTTAACGGCAATTACTAAAGCCTTAAATATCACTTATTCGTATGATGCGGTAGGGAAGAAGGTCATCGTTGATGTGTCCACACTGCCCGAAGCTTCTTTTACGATTGGCAATAAAGAAATTATAGCGGGAGAAACACAGGTACAGTATCTTACCAATGCCACTTCTCCAATCGGCCTTGCTATTGTCAACGAAGAATGGACCGGACGCCAGGAAATGTTTGAAACCCCAGGCGATTATACGGTTAGTTACCGGGTCCAGGATTCCAGCGGTCAATGGAGTAAGCCCTTCACGTTAACGATTCGCGTGAACAAGCCTCATACACCGCCGGTGGCCAACTTTACGACGGATAAAGATACGTACAAAATGGGTGAACTGATCACCTATGCGGATTTGAGTACGGATGAGGTCAGTATTACCGAGCGTCGTTGGGAAAATAAGCAATGGGCTTACTTTACGCCTGGCCCGGTGACCATTCGTCTGAGAGTCGTGAACCCATTTGGTTTGGAGTCGACCGTTGAAAAGACGATTACGATTACGGATGAAACCTTGTATACGCAGGATGATTTTAACAAATTGTTTATTCCGATCGGTGAGAAGTACAGCTTTGACGGATCGCAGGTGCCGAGCTTGGAAAGTATTAAATATTCTCATACCTCGGAACCGGTTACCCTGATTCGCAGCAACAGTCCTGAAAATGTGTATCAGGAAGGAATTGTGTACCGGGAGAAGGCTGCCGGCAATACACGTTTTATGATTCACCATATTAATGCTACAGGTAGCCCTATGAAAATGTATGTTATTGCAACGAATAATAATGAGGCTAGCGCTCGTCTAGTACAAAGCAATCTGGGTTTTGCCGGCCCAAGCCAGTTTGCTACGGCAGCCGGGAAAATGTCGGTGCAACGCTATTTTGAATCTATGCAAACTAGAAGCAAGTATAAGGAAACTTTGTTTGCCCCGGGTGAGAGTAAAATTATCTTTGATGAATTAAGCGAAAGACCGTTGAAGCCTAGTGAAGTGATTTCGTTGTTTGCGGATGTAAGTAGCGACCAAACTTTGGATTATACTGTCATTATAATTAATCAGGATAAGGATCCGTTCGCAGCTTTACCGTACCTGAGTGTACTTGCCCCTGACATCCATAATCGTGGTACGTATATGGAGGCAAACCGCAATATAGAGTATACAGATCTTATTGGCGACAAAACTTCCAGATTTTTGCTTGGAGACAATGTCAGTGATCCATTCTTGTTAGGTTATGACGGCCCGACTGGAGAATACCGGATGAATGCCGGGAATTTTGGTGTGCTGTATAAAATTAAGCTGCAGCGTGTGGCCCCTAATACGCTGATTACGTTTAATCCGCGAGGTGGCATTTACTCAGGAGTGATTATGGTTAATGGAAGTATTGTGAATGTACCAGATGGTGCTCCATTAAATGCACCGAGTGAAACAGCGGTACTTTTCCGCGTAGGCCAACAGGAGCAATCGGTCGAATTGGTATTTACCGCTGCACCAGGTAGCTTCTTGTCTGTGAATTTGCTGTTTGAGCAAATGCCGGAGAAAAAGAATTAATTAGGTAACAACCAAGACACAGCGTTGAGTTGCGCTGTGTCTTTTTTTTTTCGCAAAGCAAGTAATTAAGTCCACTTACACAGATTTCATAGTTTTCAAGTTTTCCCCTAACAATTCTTTGCTATAGTTACCCTGAAACAAGATAAACGAATATACGGGGTACGAGTCGTGGAGAAAACCCTCTCTTAAGCAAATGAAGTGCGTTGCAAGTGCAGCGCTGGCTTCTTTCCTTTGCTTAAGGAGAGGGTTATTTGCGTTTCGTAAGATTCCCCCCCGGTATGGACCCGACGAGGGAGGAAGTGGCAGAGGGCGCACAACATTGTCTTGTTGAATTGGCGTAGTCCTATTTTAAAGGGAAAGGGAGGAAGAATGTGAAGAACAAGGTGAGTGGAACCAAGCTACTAATCATTATGATGTTGATCTGCGGTTTACTGAGTACGGAATTAGGTATGATGAAGGTCTATGCCCAAGCCGAGCAAGGGGGCGTTGAAGAGAAACAAGCTCATGTACTTATTGAGGAAAATTTTAATGCTTACCCTGAAGGTATTTTTGATTTGACTAATAAATGGATATTTATAGGTGGTTATACAGATGAATCTGTTAGTGTAACTCAAAATACGTATGGTCATAATGAGCTGCGTATAGGAAGACCAGAGGCTGATACACTGGAGGCGATCCTGACTCCCATACAGGCAGAGCAGTATAGCATTGAGACTAGGTTTCGCTTTGCCGAGGAGCAACCGGGAAGTGCTGCCATTTTGTTTGGCGGCTCTGAAGGAGAGGACTCGCACCTGAATGCGCTGCTTCTTCACCCCTCGGGAAGCTATCAGCTTGTAACCCTGGAAGCAGAAGGAATGCGGAAGGTGATCGCTGAGGGAACAACTGCACCACTGAGCTTAAATCAGGACTACTTGCTGCGGCTTAACGTTTATGACCATCGGCTTACTGCTGAGTTGGGCAGGGAGGGTGAACATGAGCTTGCGGTCATTTTGGATTATCAGGCAAATGAGGGGGCATGGCCCAAGGGACAAGCGGGGATAGGTGGACTGGACGGTATCGTGTATTTTGACTCTCTTAGAGCAAGCTCTCTTGCTCCACTGCTGGGGCAAGCTTACAACGGTGCTGCAGTTGTCTCGCTAACGCCTGACCAGCCTTACGTTCTGGCAACAACGGGCGAGCCCGTAGAGCTGCAATCCTTAACGTTTCAAGCGCAACAAGCAGATTCATCACAGGTTCAATTGAACGGTGGTGATCTGGAGTGGCAATTGAAGGGGGATGGCATTTCGATCGTGGACGGTTATCTGGAGATTCACCGTAAAGGGGTTTATATAGTTGATGTGGTTAGAGATGAGGCAACGGCCCAAGTTCTCCTGGTAGCAAAAAATGCCAATGATTTAAATTATGTGCTTTATGAAGAAGACTTCGAGCAATTAGCTGATGGGACAATGCCGGAGGGATGGACAAGGCTGGAGAAGGCTGCCAATGCCGGAGTCAAGGCGGGGGGCTTCGAGATCGATGCCACGGCTTCGCCTGATAATCCTTCCCGGGTATTGCTCCCAGACTATCTTCACTTATTTGGGGATTACAAGATCGAGGCGGATATGGCTTTCCTGAAGGCGAATGAGAATACGAGATGGAATTCGTTGATGTTCCGTATACAAAATAATAATTACCCTTATTATCAAATGGCTGTGCGCAAAAATGCAAAGGCCAGTAATGGCGTGGAGTTCGCCGAGCGCAATCGCAGTAATAACTGGCATGTCATTAAACGGGGCGCTTACCAAGCACCCATGGAATATGAGCAAACCTATCAATATACGGTCAAGGTGAAAGGTAATCGCGTTCAGGAGTCGATTGATAACCATTTGATCATCGATACCGATACGGCTACTGCTTACACCAAAGGAGGAATAGGGCTGCAAGCCAATGGCAGTGCCTTGCGGGTGGAGAACATTCGCATCACTTTACTGGAGGCTCCCTTGCCGCCGTTGACAGGTCAGCGGTTCGTGCAGGTGATGGAGCCTGATACACAGATAGCCATGGCTCCATCGGTGATTACGGAACTGCAAAGCAGTAAAGACATCGCGCCTGTGGTTCAAGGACAAGCTTTACCTGCTACTCTGATCATCCATGTGAACCGGGAGCTGCAAGTCACTGACGCATCCGAAAGCCATATCATCGGCAGCCTGGACGAGGTATTGGACCTGATAGGGAACCGTATGATTCCGGCATTCTATTTAAAAGATGAACGTGCTGTATCGCCATTAACTGATTATCTCGTTCGTCAGCGTATTGAGGATGCCTTCGTTATAGCGGCAGATGGTGACCTGGTCAAGCAGGCTCGATCAGCGATGCCGATGCTTCGGGGGATTGTAGATTATCGGGATCGCGCGTTGCTTAGCGAGGAAGAACTGCTGGATGTCAGAAGAACAGTGACGGTCAGCGGGGCCAAGATCGCCTTGCTTTCGTCAAGCGCGGCAACCCGTTATAACACCGAATACCTGCAGCAACGGACGATTGTCGTCTGGGCACAGGAGGATGAGCAAGAGCTGGCGGGAGAACTTTCCTTGCATCGTTTAATTACGGCTGGAGTCAACGGCATGGTGACAGCCCGTCCGGAAGCCGGGTTCAGGGCGTTGGAGATTTACGATCATGATACTACGCTGGTACGCAAGCCATATTTGATTGGACACCGGGGGATGCCGGCGAATTCTCCGGAGAATACCCTTGAGAGCAATAGGCTGGCTTATGAGGCAGGGGCCGATTTTATTGAGAACGACATGTACTTGAGCAAGGATCAGGATTTGGTCATTATCCATGATTCACTATTGAGTTTGACTACCAATGGCTGGGGAAATGTCGAGGATTATACGGTGGAGGAATTAAAGAAGCTGAATGCCAACCGTCCTTATCCACGGGGCTTTCCCGATGTGAAAATACCTACACTCGGAGAGCAGTTGGACTTGGTGAAGGATAATAATATCATGCTGTATGCGGAGATCAAAACCAGTAAACCCCAAGGCACGGAAGCCTTTGTCCGAATTGTCCGGGAGAAGGACGCCGAGTCTGCCGTCAATTTGATGTCCTTTAACAAGGATCAGCTTCAGCGTATTGCTGCACTTATGCCGGAGATGCCCTTAGGTCTGCTGGTCAGCGGCTATGCAAGCGAAAACAATGTACTTAATTCACTGCGGGAAACGCTGAAATTGGTACAGCCCCTTAATGCCACCTTCAACACAAGCTATTCCGGGCTTGGAGAGAAGTTTTTGGAGGCTTCCAAGCACCGGGGGTTGCTGGTATCGCCATGGACACTTAACACGAAATCCGGATTAATTAAATATTTCAAAATGGGGGCCTATGGCTTGACTACGGATTACGCGTTGTGGATGTCAGACTGGGCGGCTTCCGTAAATGCCCAGGATCATCTTTATACATTACGTTCCGGCCAGGAGCAGCAGTTAGTGGCTGAAGTGAAGACGTATGATCGTACGGTCCGTGAGGCTGCTCCAGAGGTTGTTGTACTGGATGGTGGAGAGTTCATTGAAGTTAACGGAGACACAATTACTGCCAAGGGGCCGGGTGTGGCACATGTTGTGCTTCGGTATACCGCGACTGCCGAGAAGGATACCTATGATTTGTATACAGAGCCAGTAACGATTATCGTCGCCGCAAATTAATGAATGTTGCTATTTGATACTTTGTCGCCCGGGCAGATCGGATAGAAGCTGTCCGGGCGAAGTTACCTACTGGGCAGGCCTGGTTCAGGAAGTGATGAAGATGGTGATTCGCACGCTCAATATCGCGGAAGATCCAGAGGTGGAGAATTCAGGTTTCCTGGTACAGCTGGCTGAGCAATTGAACTCACCCCGGGTTGGCCTTATGTATGATTGTGGACACGCTTATCTATGTGGAAAGGGACAAGCCCAGGCCATTCTGGAGAAGATGCTGCCTTATGTGATTGGCCTTCATCTTAGTGACAATCAGGGCGTCCATGATGATCATGTCGGACTGGGTATGGGAAATGTGCCGTGGCTGGAATTGATGAATATGGTTAAGCAAAAGGCTTACTCAGGAGCGATTATAATTGAGACAGGCAGCCTGGAAGATGCCTACGCGTCTATCCGCCAGATGAATGAGTGTCTCGACATCCCCCTTCATTGACGCAGCCGCGAATTTGGGGCATTATTAGATAAGACGCATGGAGGTAGGATGTAGACGGGAGGAATGTCACATGCTGTCGACAGAGGAAATTATCAGAGTAATGTCTAGCCGGGGATTGAGAATTACCGATCAGCGCAGAAGCTTGGCCAAGCTGTTCGCGGAACGGGATGCTTACCTCACGCCAAGAGATGTTTACCAATATATGTGCAAGCAATATAGTGGGCTTAGCTTTGATACCGTGTACCGCAATTTACGGGTCATGGAGGAGCTGGGTGTACTTGAACAGGTTGTTTTTGAGGATGGTCTTAAGTTTCGAGCGGGTTGCAGCGAAGGGCATCATCATCACCATATGATCTGTCTGCAATGTGAGAAGACTTACCCCATTCAATTCTGCCCGATGCCACTGACGGATGCGCCTGAGCAATTCCAGGTGGTGAAGCATAAGTTCGAAGTGTTCGGGTATTGTAAAAACTGCCGCACGGACGGCAAAGCACAGCCGTCGCCGGAGCAGCACGAGGGGGCATAAGATGGGCATTGTTCGCAAGACCTTTCAAGCTCCGATTTATGTTTACCGCAAGCTGATATCGCCGCTCAAACCGCCGACCTGCCGGTTCTATCCGACTTGCTCGGCTTATGCTCTGGAAGCGATTGAAGTCCATGGGCCGCTGAAGGGCTCATGGCTGGCCGCCAAGCGGATTGCCAAATGCCATCCGTTTCATCCTGGAGGGATTGATCCGGTTCCCCCCTAAGGCAGAGAAGCGGCAGGGCGGAGAGATAACCTCTCCACTGAGGAGTGATCAGGCCAAGCCATAAGCCTTGAGCAGATGGCGGCTTGACACGTCATGGAACAACTTTTATTATAAGGGATATCTATATACTTCCAGTGAACGGATGAGTACAAGGGATAATCCAGCTACAGAGAGCCGGGGAAGCTGCAAACCGGCCTGGAGTTTCTTTGGAAGATGGTCCGGGAGGAACTGCTTTCGAGCCGACAAGTCTGCAAAAAACAATCGGTAAGGGAGTGGCGCATGGGCCGGCGTTAACGGCAGGTCGTCATGACCAACGGAGCCTGTGTTCTGTGAAGAAGCAGGGAATTTGGGTGGTAACACGTGAGAACTCTCTCGTCCCATAGGGGATGGGAGTTTTTTTTGTTGTCATTTTACAGAAGGAGCTGAAGTGTAATGTCTGACAAACCAACCTTTTACATCACAACACCGATTTATTATCCAAGTGATAAGCTGCATATCGGCCATGCCTATACGACGGTGGCGGGAGAT
Organism: Paenibacillus sanguinis 2301083 = DSM 16941; assembly: GCF_000374825.1. GTDB lineage: Bacteria > Bacillota > Bacilli > Paenibacillales > Paenibacillaceae > Fontibacillus > Fontibacillus sanguinis. The sequence continues at coordinate 256,489 of NZ_KB895379.1, read as the reverse complement.
GCTATGGCGCGCTATAAGCGGCTCTGCGGCTTTGATGTTCGTTATTTGACGGGAACCGATGAGCATGGTCAAAAGATTGAGCAGAAGGCCAAGGAGAAAGGGCAGACCCCTCAGCAATTTGTCGACGGCATCGTGACCGGAATCAAGCAATTGTGGGGGAAGCTTGACATTTCCTACGATGATTTTATTCGTACCACGGAACCGCGGCATAAGCAGGTTGTTGAGAAAATTTTCGACCAACTGCTGAAGCAGGGAGATATCTACAAAGGGGAATATGAAGGCTGGTACAGCATCCCCGATGAGACGTATTATACGGAATCGCAGCTTGTGGATGTCGTTCGTAATGACAACAACGAGGTCATCGGTGGGAAAAGCCCGGAAAGTGGGCATGCCGTTGAATTGGTCAAGGAGGAATGTTATTTCTTCCGGATGAGCAAGTACGTGGACCGACTGCTGCAATATTATGAAGAGAATCCGGATTTCATTCAGCCGGAATCGCGTAAGAATGAAATGATCAACAACTTCATTAAGCCGGGACTGGAGGATTTGGCCGTCTCGCGCACCACTTTTGATTGGGGCGTCAAGGTGAAGGGTGATCCCAAACATGTAGTTTATGTATGGATCGACGCTTTAACCAACTACATTACGGCGCTTGGCTATGGCACGGAGCACGCCGAGAATTATAAACGGTATTGGCCGGCAGATGTGCATCTGGTGGGAAAAGAGATCGTTCGCTTTCATACGATTTACTGGCCAATTATGCTGATGGCGTTGGGGCTGCCTCTGCCCAAAAAGGTTTTTGGCCATGGCTGGCTGTTGATGAAGGGCGGCAAAATGTCCAAATCCAAAGGCAATGTGATGGACCCTAACGTATTAATTGACCGTTATGGGTTGGATGCTACCCGTTATTACTTGCTGCGCGAGGTACCTTTTGGTTCAGATGGTTCTTTTACGCCGGAAAGCTTTGTGCAACGGGTTAATTCGGACCTGGCCAATGATCTTGGTAATTTGCTCAACCGTACGGTGGCGATGATAGACAAGTATTTTGATGGTCTGGCACCGGCGTATGTGCCCAATGTGACCGCTTTTGACGGGGAATTGGTCAAGGTGGCTTATGAGACGGTTCGCAAGGTTGAGGAAGTGATGGAGAATATGGAGTTCTCTGTAGCACTTACCCATATTGGTGCTTTCATTAGCCGCACCAATAAATATATTGATGAGACGCAGCCATGGCTGCTGGCGAAGGAGGAAGCGAAGCGTGGAGAATTGGCGTCTGTAATGGCGCATCTTGCCGAATCGCTGCGTTTTGCTTCGATCCTGCTGCAGCCGTTCCTGACCCAGGCTCCGGCGAAAATCTGGGCTCAGCTTGGGATTGCTCAAGGGGAATTAACCTCATGGGACAGCTTGAAGACCTTTGGCCAGCTTCCAGCGGGTACAAAGCTGGTGAAGGGCGATCCAATCTTCCCGCGTCTTGAGGTAGACCAGGAAATCCAGTTTATTGCCGACTCGATGACGGGCGGAGCTCCAGCGGCGGAAGCAGCGGGTTCCTCTTCTGGGACCGCGGCGTCGCCAGCTTCTGCTGATGTGGTGGAGAAGCCGGAGCTTAAGGAAGAAATCGGTATCGACGATTTTGCTAAGGTCGATCTTCGCGTAGCGCAGGTAGTAGCTTGCGAACCTGTTCCGAAGGCTGATAAACTGCTTAAGCTGCAGCTCGACCTGGGTTATGAGCAACGCCAGGTCGTATCTGGCATTGCCAAGTTCTATCAGCCAGAAGAGCTGGTGGGCCGCAAAGTCATTTGTGTTACCAACCTGAAACCGGTCAAGCTGCGTGGGGAGCTATCGCAAGGCATGATTTTGGCCGCTTCTCAAGGTGATCAGCTGACATTGGCTACGGTCCCGGATTCCATGCCTAATGGAGCAGTTGTGAAATAGACATTCCATATTCATACTTAGCGTTTAATTAGCTGACCGCCAGGAATAGCCATTCCGGCGGTTTTTTTGTTCTATCTTAAGACTAGCGGTTGACAGCAGGCCTCTATGCAGCGGAGGGTTGTAGGGATTCTGGAAAAACGGAGTGGTCGCCTTTGTGAATGGATTTCTACATCATTTGAATTTAGGGAATAAAGAAATCGATGAACAACAGCGATTGGAAGAACCCTGCCCGCAGCTTCCCCTTCGTCCAAACGTCAACCACTGATTTTAGCTTGGAGCCTAGATTAACCTTATGAAAATCTTAGGAATTTCTTCAGGTAAAAATCACTAGTATTCTGCAAGTGAGGCGCTTGCCTGCATAGAAACCACCGAGCTTGACCTTGCCATTTTGGATATTATCATGCCGGAGATCAACGGTTTCGACCTCTTGAATTGATTGCCAGGGTAAAAGCCCAACTGCGTCGGTATCAAACATATAATGCCAGTATAACCGCCGCCGAATATATTTTAAGTTGACAAGGCTTGCGCAAAAGTCCTATAATCCTTTTGGTAATCATTACGATTTGTAACGAGGAGGATTTTAAATGGTTTTGCCCAAGTTGAAACGGAGAGCTGGCTTTGCAGCCTTGCTGCTCGCGGTGCTGTTGGTGTTGTCTGCTTGTGGAAAAAGCGCAGGCGGGGGCGTCGTAGAGGGTAAGGTTAATGTCATTACCAGCTTTTATCCGATATATGAGTTTGCCAAGACGATTGGCGGTGAGGAAGCCAACGTAATCAATCTGCTGCCCACAGGTGTAGAGCCTCACGATTGGACCCCGCGGAGTCAGGATATTTTAAATACGTCCAAGGCGCAATTGTTCTTCTATAACGGGGCAGGTCTGGAAGGCTGGGTGCCTAATTTCTTAAAGGGACTGAATGCCGATGCGGCTGTGAAGCCGGTTGAGGTCAGCCAGGGCATCAAGTTGATTGAAGCTGCTGGCGATGATGGGCATGGCCACGGGCACGCCCCGGAGGGGGAAGAGACCGGACATAACCACGACCACGAGGATGAGGAGCATGATGCCAATCATGAGTCCGAGAAAGAAACGAATAGCCATGCTGTTGACCCCCATACTTGGGTTAGTCCGAAATCGGCGATGATCATGGCGGAGAATATCAAGAACAGCTATGTTGAAGCAGATCCTGTACATCAGGAGTTATATGAAGCTCGCTACGAAGAGCTTGTCAGCAAGCTGCGGGCATTGGATGCTAAGTTTACTGAACAGCTAGCGTCTTTGCATAAGAAGGAAATTGTCGTGTCTCACCAGGCCTTTGGTTATCTGTGCCGCGATTATGGCTTAACTCAACATGCTATTATGGGGCTTTCCCCCGAAGCAGAGCCTAGAGCGCAGGACTTAATCGCGCTGACGAAGAAGGTGAAGGAAGAAGGCATACGCTATATTTTCTTTGAAGAGCTGGTGTCCGATAAGCTGGCCAAGACCTTGGCTGCTGAAGCGGGTGTCGAAACTCTTGTCCTGAACCCGGTAGAAGGTTTAACGAAGGATCAGGAGCAGGCAGGGGATAATTATTTCACACTGATGGAGAATAATTTGCAAAATCTGGTGCTGGCTCTACAATAGATAGTAGACATCAGTATGTGGAAGGATGCTATTAATGATCAAATACAATGTTAACGCGGCCGAAGAGGCCGTTTGTCATGACAGCATCATTGAACTGGATCGGGTGTCCTTCTCCTATCAGGATCAGAAGGTCATCACTGATCTTAGCTTTGAGGTGCATGAACGGGATTTCGTTGGCGTGATTGGTTCCAACGGAGCCGGGAAAACGACATTGCTGCGTATGATGGTTGGTCTCCTGCAGCCGACGCAGGGAGAGATTCGCTTGTTTGGTCAACCCATCAGGCGATTTCGCGATTGGAAGCGAATAGGCTATGTGCCCCAGAAGAATGCCTTTAACCCACTGTTTCCCGCAACGGTGCGTGAGGTGGTATTATCAGGTCTTTATCATAACCGGCAAATTTTCCGCCGAGTTGGTCGTGCAGAGCACAAGAAATGTGAAGATGCTCTGGAAGTGATGCGCATCAGCAGCATTGCCGACAAGCGGATCGGGCAGCTATCCGGGGGACAGCAGCAACGCGTCTTTTTAGCCAGAGCCTTGATTAATAAGCCGGATTTGCTGATCCTCGATGAACCGACGGTGGGGATTGACGCGCAGACGCAGGCCGACTTTTTTGAGTTAATCTTCCATTTGCATGCTCATCATCATATGACTTTTCTGATGGTGTCCCATGATATTGCTCTGATCGAAGGGCGCTTGGGACAAGAGCCTCGCAAGCAGTGCGGCGGAATCAAGTTCTATGTGCGGCATTCGCATGATCAGGACTGTGCGATACCGGACCTGCAGCATTCCTTGGTGTAGTTGAATAAAGCAATCAAAGCAAAAAAGACATACGAAGTTGGTTTTGCTTGGCAAAACCTTTAGGAGTTGTGGTTTTTGGAAATTTTAACTGCTGATTTCTTTCAAAGAGCGCTGACCGGAGGGCTGCTGATTGGGCTGACGGCCCCGCTTATTGGCATTTTCCTTGTGCTGCGGCGCTTGTCCATGATTGGAGATACGCTTGCTCATGTGACCATTGCCGGGGTTGCCCTGGGGCTGCTGGTTGGGGCATATCCTGTTGGGGTGGGCTTGGTTTTTGCCGTGGTGGCTTCCTTTGCCATCGAGAAGCTGCGCAAGGCTTACAAAGGATATGCCGAGCTATCCATCGCCATCATTATGTCCGGCGGCGTGGCTCTGGCTTCCTTGTTCTTTACGCTGGGGATGGGCTACAATACAGATGTAACCAGTTATTTATTTGGCAGCATCTTTACACTGGACACGATGGATTTATATGTAGCTTTTGCCGTTACTATCGTGGTGATTGTCATCGTATTTGCCTTCTTTAAGGAATTCTTCTTGCTTACCTTTGAAGAGGATGCGGCATCGGTTAGCGGCCTGCCGGTCAAGATGCTGAATCTGCTGCTTACTGTCATGACGGCTCTTGTTATCAGTACAGCCATTAAAATTGTGGGGGCGCTGCTTGTTTCCGCTTTGCTGACAATTCCGGCAGCTTGTAGCTTGCTGATTGCCAGAAGCTTCAGGTCTTCGGTGATTTTCTCGGTCATTATTGCAGAAATCGCTGTAGTCGCAGGGCTGATGGTAGCGGGTATCTGGAATTTGGCCCCCGGGGCGACGATTGTGCTGCTGCTGATTGGGATGCTTATATTAACCCTGCTGGGAAAACGGGGGTTCTCCGCGTAGCCCTACCCGGGATATACATAGGAGGTCTGAATGGCTGATATTCATCTCGGCATTGCCTTTGGTGCGGGGATAGCGTCGTTTATTTCCCCCTGCTGCCTGCCGTTGTATCCGTCTTACCTGTCTTATATTACGGGATTGTCCGTGCAGCAGCTCAAGACAGAGCAGGGGAAGCGGGAAGTTCGCTTCCGGACGATGACGCATACATTGGCGTTTATCCTTGGCTTTTCGGTTGTATTTTACACGCTGGGGTTTGGGGCCGGCCTGTTCGGAGAGTTCTTCAATCAATACCGCGTGCTGATTCGGCAATTATCAGCTATATTAATCATGGTCATGGGTTTGGTCTTATTAGGCTTGTTCCAGCCGCAATTTCTGATGAAGGAACGGAAAATAAACCTGACATCCAAGCCTGCCGGATATATTGGTTCATTTATTTTTGGAATCGGCTTCTCGGCGGGATGGTCGCCTTGTGTGGGGCCGATTCTGGCTGCAATTATCGCTATGGCGGTGACGGAACCAAACACCTGGATCAGACTTATTACAGCATATACGCTGGGCTTCGCGCTGCCATTTTTCATACTGGCCTTTTTTATCGGCTCAACCAAATGGATTCTGAAATATTCTGCGGTGATTATGAAAATCGGAGGAGCTCTTATGTTGCTGATGGGTGTGCTGCTGTTCACAAACCGTATGGCGCAGATTACCATCTGGCTTCAGCAGATCACTCCGGAATGGCTAAAATTCTAGGCGTGGACGATTGTAGTGTCTGAAGTGCACTTGCCAATGGACAATCATAACATGTATCATTAACAGAGTAATGTTTTGCGTACATTAAGTCCGCGTTAACTCATGGAAAAGAGGGAATCATCAGATGCCAACGCCCAGTATGGAGGATTATTTGGAGCGGATTTACAAGCTGATCGACGAGAAAGGCTACGCTCGTGTATCCGATATTGCGGAAGGTTTGGAGGTTCATCCTTCCTCCGTTACGAAAATGATTCAAAAATTGGACAAGGATGAATATTTGATTTACGAGAAATATCGGGGTCTTGTCCTGACCAGCAAAGGGAAGAAAATCGGCAAACGACTTGTGGACCGCCATCAATTGCTGGAGGAGTTCCTTGGCATGATCGGTGTGGAGCATGAGAATATTTATAAAGATGTCGAAGGAATTGAGCATCATTTGAGCTGGGACTCTATCACACGTATCGCTACGCTGGTAGAATATTTCAAACGTGATGCCTCCCGCATGAATGAGCTTGAGAATGTTCATCAGGAATTATTAAATGAATCCTAGAAGAAGCATCTGTCTTAGGGCCAAGGCAGATGCTTTTTCTATGCGCTTATGTAGCTGGCTCGGTTAACCTGCTTTTTCTGGAAAAAGCGCAACTCTTGGGTGTCTCAAAGCGTTAATATGGGTGCATGCATTCTGCTTGTACATATAAAATGTTTTGGAGGTTACTCATGAAATTACGCGCTTGGTGGATTCCTATCTTCATTCTGATGCTGATCTGGCCGAATACCGGAAAGCTGGAAGCAGCTGGTACAGCGGACATTCGCATTTATCTGGACGGGGCGTTATTGTCCACGGATTCTCCCCCGTATATCAAGCCTGGAGCCGATGTAACGATGGTACCGCTTCGCGTCATTAGCGAAGGCCTGGGAGCACGAGTGGACTGGTCCCAATCGGACAAGACAGCCATCATTGAGAAGGACGGCAATATGCTGGTTCTGACCAGTGGAGCCACAATTGCCACGGTCAACGGAGAGACCATCCAATTGGACGCTTCCGTAGAAGTCAGCGGGGAACGGACAATGGTGCCTTTGCGATTTGTCAGTGAGCAGCTTGGACTCACAGTGAACTGGAATAACGTAAACCGAACGATTACGTTGAACTCCGGATCGAGTGATGGGGTAACCCAGCCTGAGCCGGGCACGGATGCTCCACCCGTTGATATTCCGTCACCGCCATCCACTCCCGGTGGCTCTGCTGACGAGCTGCGCGGTGTATGGATCTCTACCGTATTCAATCTCGATTGGCCAACCAAAGGCTCTTACGGTAAGACAGATGTACAGAAAGCGGAATATATCCGGCTGCTGGACGAGGTGCAGGCCATGGGGATGAATGCTGTGTTTGTACAGGTTCGCCCGGAGGCCGATGCGATCTATCCGTCCAAGCTGGTTCCTTGGTCTGCTTACCTCACCGGAACGGCGGGCAAGGACCCGGGATATGATCCCCTTCAATTTCTTATTGAGGAGACTCATCGTAGAGGAATGGAGTTCCATGCCTGGTTTAACCCGTTCCGTGCCAGTACCGGGGCAGATGTCAGCAAGCTGCCCGCCAATCATGTGGCCAAGGAGCACCCGGACTGGACTGTCAAGTACAACGGGAAATTGTATATTAATCCTGGAGTGCCCCAGGCCCGTGAACACGTAATCTCCGCCATTATGGAGGTTGTGAACGGATATGATATTGACGGTGTTCATCTGGACGATTATTTCTACCCAACCGGTGAGACCGCCAGCAAGAAATTTAACGACGATACAACCTACAAAACCTATAATGCTCAGAACCTGAAAGATAAAGGCGACTGGAGAAGGGATAACATCAACCGTTTTGTAGAGAAGCTGGGACAACGCATTCATCAATCCAAACCGGGGGTATCCTTCGGAATCAGTCCGTTTGGGGTATGGCGCAACAAGGACGTAGATATTACCGGCTCGGACACGAAGGCCGGAGTCACAACATATGACCATATGTATGCGGACGTTCGCAAGTGGATCAAACGTGAATGGATCGATTATGTAGCTCCACAGATTTATTGGAGTATGTCACGCAAGGAGGTCCAATACGACCATCTGGCCGACTGGTGGGCAGGCGAGGTCAAGGGAACGAACGTCAAGCTGTACATCGGACACGCGCCATACAAGCTAGGGACGCCGGAGATCGGCTGGTCGAGTGCGCAGGAGATCATCAACCAACTGGACTATAATCGTCAGGTTCCGGAAATACGAGGCAGCATCTTCTTCAGTGCCAAGGATTTGCGTAAGAACCCGCTAGGGTTAATTCCGTTGCTGCAAGCTTATTACGGCCAGTAAGCAAGGACAGGCATATGCACGCCCCTATCGACATACATAAGCAGTAGACCTTATGGATAGGAAGGGGTGCTGCTAGCCTGATGCTGATGAACGCAGTGTTTGAAGGTGGTGGAGTCAAGGGAATTTCCCTGGCAGGTGCGGTTCGGGCTGCGGAAGTGAACGGGGGAAAATTTAACCGTGTGGCCGGCACCTCATCTGGCTCCATCGTCGCTTCGCTGCTTGCCGCCGGATATAGCGCCGAAGAGATGAAAGAGGTCATCATGCATACGTCGTTCTCCCGGTTCCTGAAGCGTTCCCCAATTTTCAACTTGGCTGTCCTTGGTCCTGCCCTAAGGGTGTTGCTTCGCAAGGGCTTGTACTCCGGTGAAGCCCTGGAAGAATGGGTCCGTTACATCCTGCGACTCAAGGGAGTACGGACGTTTGGAGATCTGAAGCCGGGGAAGCTGACGATTATTGCTTCTGACATTACTAACGGCAAAATTCTGGTACTCCCCGATGACTTGGATAGAATGGGCATTCCCTCGGGATCGTTTGAGGTGGCACGCGCCGTGCGCATGAGCTGCAGTATCCCTTATTTTTTTGATCCGGTGCTGCTTCGTCTGCCGACAAGGCTGAAGAAAGGAAGGCCTTTTGTCAATCAGTTTCTGCATATTGTGGACGGGGGTCTGCTCAGCAATTTTCCATTGTGGTTATTTGATCGGGAGGAGTCTCAGTCCCCCGGCAGACGGGTGCCTACGGTAGGTTTTCAAATGGTTGGTAAAAATACGAATAAACCACATGATATTTATGGTCCATTTTCGATGCTTCAAGCCATCGTGGAGTCCATGCTATCAGCGCATGATGAACGGTACATCGAGCAATCCAATCGATATCGGACGATCAAGATTCCTACGCTCGGGATCAGCACCACGCAATTTGATATCGACGATGAGGAGAGTCTGCTGCTATACGAGTCGGGCTTTCGTGCGGGGGACCGTTTCTTTAAGGGATGGAGCAGCAAGCTGTATGAGGAACAGTTCCAGAAATATCAGCAGACCTATAGGCCCCGAGTTTAATCGGCAGGGAAGAACAAGCAAAGGACGGAACCCGTGCTTCACGGGCCGTCCTTTTTAAGGTTATAGAATTTATAAGTTTTCAGCGGAGCTGGACGATTCAATAATCGCAAGAAAAACTACCGCTTAACGTGGCTTCAAAGATAGTACATCAATAGATGTTTTTCTTATGAGCTTTAATGATATTTGGGCAAATCCTCATCAGCTTTGCCTTTTTGCCCTTCAATGACCTGAAACGGGTAAGCCTTACGTTTCTCAGTGCCAGTAGAGCGACGCTGTGCAGCTACCTTGGCCATCGTACGGGCCGATGGTTTGATCTTGGGATGTTGCTTCCGGTAGCGGCGCGGCGGATACTTATACAATAGAAATACAATGGCAACTACCCCTAAAGGTATAATTACACGGCCTATGGGTATTTGCTTGCTGAGAAACAAGCCGTCAATAAGGCCGAATACCGACAAAAACGCGATAATCCATAAAAAGATGCGTTGTCTTCTCATGCCCATCTCATCCTTTCAAGGGATCCCATGCAGCATTGACTGTTGCCTCCGCAACACCCGCTTGCTCCAGTCGAGCATCCATCTCCTGCATGCGGTTAAATGAAGCAATGGATACCTCCACTTGCTCATCGCTAGGCTCCTTGGTTGTTAACAATTGCAGCCACAACCCTGGATATCCGAGAAAACGGAGCACAGGCACTTCACGGACTGCATTTGTCAGCCGCAACAATTCATAGGAAAGACCAATCACTAATGGGAGCAGCAATACACGAATGTACATCCGTTCCCAAACGTTATCCCAACTAAAGATAGGCAATGAGTAAATAATAACGCCCACAATAACGGTTAAAATAATAAAGCTGCTGCCACAACGGTAATGCAGGCGACTATATTTCTGCACATTGGCGGGTGTCAGTTCTTCTCCAGCCTCGTAGGCGGAGATGACCTTGTGTTCTGCGCCATGATACTGGAACAAACGCTTGATCATCGGGGTCTGCGACATCAGCCATAGATAGACAAGCAGCAATACAATCTTGATGACGCCTTCGATTAGGGTATGCATGGTTTGACTGGAGAATGCGTACTGGAACAGGTACTGTTCTAGCAGAGCTGGGACCAGGGTGAAGATGAGCTTGCCGACGATAAAGGAAATGACCCCGGCGATTGCTACGCCAACCAGCATGGTCAGGGAGAAGCCCGACTCGTCCTTTTCCTTCTGCTTAGCTCGTTCCTCCGGCTCCATCTCATCGTCAGCCATCGCTTCCGCCGAGTAATTCAGATGCTTGGAGCCCTTGGCACTCGAATCAATGATACTGACCAGCCCACGCAACAACGGGATCTTGCGCAGCTTTTTAACCCACTGCTTGTCTTGCTTGGGTACTTCCAAAAAGGTAATTTCGCCACTTTTGCGGCGTACGGCCGTTACGTTCACATGCTTGCCGCCGAACATAACGCCTTCAATAACGGCTTGACCGCCGTAAATAACGGGTGCAGTTTGCTCAGGCAAATAAGTCACCTTCCTATTGAATTCTGTAATGATTCCATTGTAACGGACTTTACGGTCAAATTCTAGTTTGTTTAGTCTTTCTGGAGATGAGCATACTAATCTTCAAAAATTAATGCCAACATAATTAACTTCAATGTGAGTTCAAAAAGTCAGCTTTTCAGGACTACCTCTAATTTAGAAGGGAAGATTATTAGTTGAAACAACAGAAGCAAGCAGCTAAGGAACGTACTCAGCCATGGAGGCAGCAGCGGAGAAAAAATACGAATATCTGGTTGTTCTCACTGGAGATTGGTTGTTTTGCAGGACTGATCTGGGGTGGCGTCAAAGCTTTATTTTTTTACATGGGATTTACGGAGGTGGTTCCAGGGTATCTGGTGGAGCCGTTTTTTAAAAATGCATTTCTGCATACGCAGGCCGGATATTACGTAGGCTGGGCGTCTTTTATCGGGCTGTCCTTGCTGGCGACTACCATTTATACGCTTGCTCTTCGCAAGCTAAGGGGGCCGATACCGGGACTTATATACGGTGTGGTCTGGTGGGTGCTGCTGTTCGTTCTCCTTGGTCCTTGGCTAAATATGGTCCCTCCATTTGAAAAGCTGCCTGTGATGACCATCATCAGCGAGTTCTGTCTCTATTTGTTATGGGGATTGTTTATCGGCTACACCGCTGCCGAGGAATATACGGATGAGCGGGCCAGAGAGCCAAAGAAAACAACGAAGCATGCGCTCCAATAACGGACAAAAAAGCTTCTCAAGCGACTCTCTTCTATGTTAAAATTACTTTTGGTTATTTTCGGAAGGGGGAGCTGCTATGTATCGCATCCTGGTGATGAACGGACCGAATTTGAATATGCTCGGCGTACGCGAGCCCGGAATCTATGGTGCCGAGAAGCTTGGGGACATTGAAGCAAGCTTGGTTCAGCTAGCTGAGACTAGCGGCCTGGAGCTGGAGTTTATTCAATCGAACCATGAAGGCGAACTGATTGACCGGATTCATGCTGCCTATGGCAGTTCGGACGGAATTTTACTTAATCCAGGTGCACTGACGCATTACAGCTATGCTCTTCGCGATGCTTTGACGTCGGTAGACATTCCTGTCGTTGAGGTGCATTTGTCCAACATCCATAAGCGGGAGGCATTCCGGCACACGTCGGTCATTGCCCCGGTAGCGCTTGGACAAATTGCCGGCTTTGGTTCCTATGGCTATGAAATGGGTTTAATGGCGCTTAAGCGCCACTTGGAACAAGCCCATTCCCAGAGCTAGGATATCTGGAGACCGGTTGATAAAGTTCATATATTAAGGGAGAGTTTACGATGGCGAACACTCGTGTTATCCGGCTTCGTGAAGCAATGAACAAGCAGAACCTGGAGGCCGTATTGATTACCGGAGAAGTGAACCGCCGCTATGTGACGGGTTTTACAGGAAGTTCAGGTTATGTAATAGTGACCTTGCAGGATGCCTGGCTGTTGACGGATTTTCGTTACTTAATCCAGGCAGCCGACCAGGCGCAAGGCTTTCAAATCGTAGACCATGGAGCATCGGTTACCGGAGCGCTGCATAGCGTGCTGAGCGGGGCAAACATTAAACGCCTGGGCTTTGAAGAGGAGTTAATGTCATTTGCCGCCTACCGGTCCTATGAGCGTGAGTTAAAGCCGGTTGAACTTGTGCCAGTGAGCGGTCTGGTAGAAGAACTGCGGATGTTCAAGGACGATGGTGAACTGGAACTGATGAAGGCAGCCGCTGATTTGGCGGATCAAACCTTCATGCACATGCTTGATGTTCTCAAGCCTGGTATTAGTGAATGGGATGCAGCTCTTGAGCTCGAAATCTTCATGCGCAAGAACGGCGCCACAGGTCCATCGTTTGATACGATTATGGCTTCGGGTGAACGTTCGGCCTTGCCGCATGGAAGGGCCAGCGGGCGGATCATGCAGCCTGGCGATCTGGTGACGATGGATTTCGGAGCACTTATGAATGATTACTGCTCTGATATTACCCGTACCGTGGCGATCGGGACTCCAAGCGAGAAGTTGCGGGAGATTTATGATATTACCTTGGAGGCGCAATTGCGTGCTGTCGAAGGGATACGTCCTGGTATGACGGGGCGGGAAGCGGATGCCTTGGCCCGCGATTGTATTGCCAGCTATGGTTACGGGGAGTATTTCGGGCATAGCACAGGCCATGGGCTCGGCATGGAGGTTCATGAAGCACCGCGGGTGTCGAAGGCCAGCGATACCGTGCTGCAACCGGGGATGGTTGTCACCGTAGAGCCGGGAATTTATCTGCCCGGGATTGGCGGCGTCCGGATTGAAGACGACATCGTCATTACGGAGACCGGCAACCGTCGGCTGACAGAATCCACCAAGGATTTCATAGCACTCGGCTAAACCTTGTATTTATGGTATGTTAAATCCACAATCTTAATAAATGTTGTTAACCCACTTGAGGAGGTACTTTTGTGATTTCAGTAAACGATTTTAAGACAGGCCTGACCGTTGAAGTAGACGGTGACATTTTTACGGTGCTGGAGTTCCAGCATGTAAAACCGGGAAAGGGTGCAGCTTTCGTTCGCTCCAAGCTGAAGAATTTGCGCAACGGCAACACCGTGGAGAAAACGTTCCGCGCTGGGGAAACGATTGGCCGTGCCATGATCGAGAACCGCGATGTGCAGTATTTGTATGCTAGTGGGAAAGAGCATACATTTATGGATAACGAAACCTATGATCAATTCTCGCTGACAGAAGAGCAACTGGAATGGGAACTGAATTTCCTCAAGGAGAATATGAATGTAAAGATCGTTAGCTATCAAGGTGAAATTTTGGGCATTAACCTGCCGAACAGCGTAGAGCTTAAGGTGGTTGAAACCGAGCCGGGCATCAAAGGCAATACGGCAACCGGTGCTACCAAAAATGCTAAGGTAGAAACGGGACTCAACGTTCAGGTTCCTCTCTTTATCAATGAAGATGATGTGCTTCTGATTGATACCCGTGAAGGTAAATATATTTCGCGGGCATAACTCATGAATTTACGCGAATGCAGGCAGGTCCTTGCTTAGCGGGCCCATAGCTTGCCGCAGGCTCCTCCACCCTTGCTGGGGTGGAGGAATTTTTTTGTAAACCATTGACGACCTTCGGGTCATTCGTATTATACTGGTTTAAAGCGTTACTGGTTCAAACAGTGGTTGCGCACATAAGTGGAGCATCATTAGGGAGGGTCTGGAGTTGGCTTTATATGTAATGAAATTTGGAGGAAGTTCCGTAGGCGATACGGAGCGGATGCAGCGGGTTGCCCGGCGCATTATCGAGAAGCAGCAGGAAGGAAATCAAGTGGTGGTCGTTGTTTCTGCTATGGGAGATACGACGGATGATCTGATAGATCAGGCCAAGCTGTTAAGTAAAGAACCCCCGGCAAGGGAAATGGACATGCTAATGACTACCGGTGAGCAAATCTCCATTGCGATGTTGTCGATTGCGCTTCAGGCAATGGGTGCTCAAGCGGTTTCTTATACGGGTTGGCAGGCAGGCTTCCGTACAGAGGCGGTGCACGGCAAGGCGCGGATTACCGATATTCAGCCGGAGCGGGTGTTGAAATCGCTGGAGGCGGGAAATATCGTTATTGTAGCCGGGTTCCAGGGCATGACCGAGGAGGGCGAGATCACGACCTTCGGTCGTGGTGGTTCCGATACAACTGCAGTTGCTTTGGCGGCAGCTACCCATGCTGACTGCTGCGAAATTTATACAGATGTGGATGGTATTTACTCCACCGACCCGAGAATCGTCAAAAATGCACGCAAGCTGAACGAAATCTCTTATGACGAAATGCTGGAGCTGGCTAACTTGGGGGCGGCGGTGCTGCATCCCCGTGCGGTAGAATACGCCAAGCTGCATCAGGTTCGTCTTGTGGTACGGTCAAGCTTTAACAATAATGAAGGAACGGTTGTGAAGGAGGAAGTCAAGATGGAGCAAGGCGTAGTAGTTAGCGGGATCGCCTACGATAAGAACGTAGCCAGAATCAGCATTCTGGGTGTATCGCACGTTCCTGGCGTATTGGCCAAGGTATTTGGTTCATTGGCCGAGTCCAAGATTGATGTGGACATTATCGTCCAAAGCGGGGTACAGGACGGCAAAGCGGATTTCTCCTTTACAGTGGCTTTGTCCGATTGCGACAAGGCATTAAAGGTTCTGGAGCAGATTCGCGGCGCACTGCCTTATGATAAGGTAACTTCGGAAGAAGGGCTGGTCAAGGTGTCCATCGTTGGTGCCGGTATGGTGAGCCATCCGGGGGTGGCTGCCCAAATGTTTGAAGTTATCTCCAAGCAAGGGGTTAACATTGTTATGGTAAGCACATCGGAGATTAAAGTCTCTTGTGTCATTGACGGAAGCAAGCTGAACGAGGTCATTACTGCGCTCCACAGCGCTTATGGTCTGGATACGGAGAATACGGCTTTTGTTGGAGGTCCACAGGATCGCCGGTAAACGATATAGAGGATTCAAAGAGCTCGCGAGCTGCGGGCTCTTTTTTTTATGCTAAATAAGGGAAACCAGGCATATCGTTTAAGAGATGGGACAAGGGGGAGGTTCATATGCTTGATAAGTTTGTGGCGAGCATGGCAAGCTTGCGTATCACGTCAGGAATGATAGAGATTATTGCAGCGCTGCTTATGCTCAAGCTGGGAAGAGTCGACAAGGCCCTGGTTGTTAATTCGGCACTAGCCTTTGTTGGGCCATCCGTACTGATTGTTACGACCCTTATCGGACTTGCCGGCATGGCTGATAGATTGTCGCTTGGGAAGATGTTATGGATTGGCTTAGGGGTTGTGTGTCTCTTAATTGGCATTTTGAAGAAATGATAGATTCCCTAGCATAAAGACAAAGTACAGGCATACATATGAGATATAGCAAAATCAAGAACATCAAGCTTGGTAGGGGGTGTGTTCATGGGCCCAAGCTGGCTGGCTGTATTTCCCGACAACCTCCAAAGTCTACTGCTCAAGCTGCCGTCTTCTATCTTTCCCCAATTGGAAGAGATACGCATCCGAGAGGGGCGGCCGCTTGAGATTAACACAGGTGGCCACTATTACTTCCTGACACCTTCGGGAGAGGTCACAAGAAATCCTCAGTCGGCGTACAAGCCTGAGAAGCAAGACAGCAATCGTCTGCTTGATCTGATTACGAACCATTCGCTGTATACGATGGAGGAGGAACTTCGGAAAGGCTTCATCACGATCGCGGGCGGCCATCGGATTGGGCTGGCGGGAAGGACTTTGCTAAGTGGAGGAAAAGTAGAGCACTTACGGGATATTAGTGGATTTAACGTACGAATCGCCAGAGAGATTAAGGGAATTGCCAACCCGCTTCTGCCGAAGTTGCTGGATTTCAAGTACAGAACGGTGCATCACACGCTTATTCTTTCACCACCTCAGCATGGTAAAACCACCTTGATCCGCGACTTGGCCCGTCAGATCAGCAGCGGAACCTGGGGGCATCCGGCTGCAGCTTGGCCCGGCCGCAAGGTAGGCGTCATCGACGAACGTTCTGAGATTGCCGGAAGCAAGCGGGGGGTGCCTGGCTTTGATGTGGGTCCGCGGACCGATGTACTGGATGGCTGTCCCAAGGCCGAAGGCATGATGATGATGATTCGCTCCATGTCTCCGGATGTGTTGATTGTGGATGAGATCGGGCGGCCCGAGGATGTGGAAGCATTGGCTGAAGCGCTTCATGCCGGGGTTCGGGTCATCGCTACGGCGCATGGATCAAGCGTTGACGATTTATCCTCCCGGCCCGCACTGGCTAAGTTAACGGATACCTTCTTTTTTCAGATGTATGTGGTGCTCTCGCGCTCGGAGAAAGGACTGGCATTCAAGTTATGGGATAGCAAGCGAAGAGAGATACCGTTGGCGGGAACGGAGTGGAAGGGCAGGGAAGAGCATGGTTAAAATGTTCGGAGCTGCGCTCGTTCTGTTGGCAGCCACGCTGGCCGGATGGCTTCATGCCAGGCAATATGCAGCGCGTCCTCATCAGATTCGCCGTCTGATTCTGGCTCTGAAACGCCTGGAGACCGAGATAATGTATGGTTTTACACCGCTCCCCGATGCGATGCGCCGTATCGGAGAGCAAGCCCAAGAGCCGATCAGATCCCTATTCGTCAAGGCAGCGGACAACATGGATTCAGGTCAGCAATGGACAGCCCAACAGAGTCTGGAGCATGCCGCTGCGAAGCTATGGGGGAATACCGCTATGAAAGGGGCTGAGCAGGAGGTGATCCGGCAGTTAAGCTACACCCTCGGGACAAGCGACCGCCGGGATCAATTGGGTCATCTGTCCACAGCGGTCCGGCAACTGGAGAGCGAGGAATCCGCAGCGCGTGAAGACCAGGCCCGTTATGAGAAGATGTATCGAAGTTTAGGATTGCTGTGCGGAGCGTTCATTGTCATTTTATTCTACTAAATTACCCATTTCCTCCACGGCCGATTGCCGCCTGTGAAATCGTTAGCGAGGTGCCAAATCAATGAACATAGAAGTGAACGCCATCTTTCAGATTGCGGGCATCGGTATCATAATCGCCATGATCCATACTGTATTGAAGCAGATGGGCAAGGAAGACATGGCGCATTGGGTGACGCTGATCGGATTCGTCGTTGTTCTATTCATGGTCATCCGGCTGCTTGACAGTCTGTTTCAGGAAATTAAATCGATCTTCTTGTTTCAGTAGGTGAATTCCTATGGAAATCATCCAAATTGTCGGGCTTGGCCTGATTGCAACTGTACTGATTCTGGTCATTAAAGAAACCAAGCCGATCTTCGCTTTTCTGATTGCCGCAAGTACCGGAATTCTCATTTTTTTATATCTCATCGGTAAAATTGGCGGCATTATCGAGGTGCTTGAGGACTTGGCCGACAAATCCGGAGTCGAGATGATCTACCTCAAGACGCTGCTGAAAATTATCGGAATTGCTTATATCGCTGAGTTCGGGGCACAAATTGTGCGGGATGCCGGACAAGAGAGCATTGCCAGCAAAATTGAAATGGCCGGAAAGGTCTTCATCATGGTGCTTGCCATTCCGATTATCAGCATCATTGTGGAAACTGTTATCAAGCTGCTGCCGGCTTAGCGCTCGTCCAATCTTCCCGAATGCTGAACGCCTGACGGATAAATAAACACTGCATGAGAATGGGGGAGAGAGGATGGAGACCACCAACGGACGTGGGCATGGAAAAACGCTATTCCTGCTCATTCTGGGCTTCATTTTGTTCTGGAATGTGCCGTTTCTGGCCTCCGCCGCTCCGGGAGCGGATGATAACTGGATGGAGCGTCAAGCGGAAGAGTTGCCCATTGATCAAGTCGAAGCTTACTGGCAGCAGCTCATGAAGGAGTATGGCGGATTTTTCCCCGATCAGAAGGTCCCTACCTTTATGGAGCTGCTGTTACAGCAAGATCAGAGCTTCAGCCTTAAATCCGGTTTGTCGGGATTAATGCGGTATATGTGGCATGAGGTGCTCTACAACGGACATATTCTGGTCACCATCGTATTGCTCTCCATTTTCAGCCTGATTCTGGAGACGCTTCAAACCGCATTCGAGCGCAAACAGGTCAGCAAAGTGGCTTACTCCATCTGCTATATGGTGATTTTGGTGTTGGCCATCAACAGCTTCCGGGTGTCGATTACTTATGCGACGAATGCAATCAGCGGCATGATTGATTTTATGATGGCCATGGTCCCGCTGCTCTTTACCCTGCTGGCCTCCATGGGGAACGCGGTGACGGTTACGGTGACACATCCCTTGGTAGTGTTCATGGTACATATGGTAGGAACAGCCGTACATACCGTGATCTTCCCGTTGTTGTTCTTCTCAGCCGTATTGCATATCGTCAGCTCATTATCGGATAAGTACAAGCTGACCCAACTTGCCAATCTGTTACGTACAGTTAGCATGGCTCTACTGGGTATCCTGCTGACCGTCTTCCTTGGGATCATTTCCGTGAAGGGCATTGCCGGTTCGGTGGCAGACGGGGTAACGCTGCGGGCCGCCAAATATTTAACCGGAAATTTCATTCCGGTGGTTGGCAAGGTGTTTGCGGATGCCACGGATACAGTGATTTCCGCCTCTTTGCTGGTCAAGAACTCCATAGGTCTGGTGGGCGTCATTATTCTGTTGCTGCTTTGCGCGTTTCCGGCTATTAAGATCATTACCTTGTCGCTTCTCTTTAACCTGGCGGGAGCGGTGATGCAGCCGTTAGGGGATTCCCCCATCGTGACCTGCCTGGAGACCATCGGGAAGAGCATGCTGTATGTATTTGCCGCCCTGGCGGCGGTTGGCCTGATGTTTTTCTTGGCCATTACCATCATGCTTACAGCGGGGAACATCACGGTCATGATGAGATAGACCTCTTCATTCTGATGCACGAACACAAGGTGGTGAGCACGTGAACTGGCTGGCCGAATGGCTGCGGGAAATTATTTCTATCGTGTTGATTGCTGTTTTTATCGAGCTGCTCTTGCCTAACCGCGCTATGGAGCGTTACGTCAGGTTCGTCGTCAGCCTTCTGGTTTTATTAACCCTGCTCTCACCGATCATCAAGCTATTCTCGGCGGATGCAGCACAGCAATTGAAGGTGGCATTCTCCCAAGGCATGGACGGACTAGACGATCAGCAACTGGGGGAGAGCACCGAGGCCATTCTAAAGCAAGGAGAGAAGCTGAAGCAAAAACGGGAAGAGGAAGCCTTGGTCTGGGCTGGAGAGGAAGCTGCAAGGCAGATGAAGGATCAGATTGAACGGGAGACAGGGCGCTTCGTAGATCGCGTAACCGTTAAGCTGGCTACTAAGCCGGGGACCGAGGATTCTAATCCCCCGCAGCCAATCATCGCTTCGGTGGAGGTTGTCATGGCCCAGATCGTGCCAAATGAGGAAGAAGGGCAACGCGCTGCAAAGCGGCGGGAACAAGTGACGATTGCACCGGTGCCAAAGATTCAGATCGAACTCGATCAGCAGACCGAGGACGATGCAGGCAGACCGTTAGACAGCAAGGCAGCGATTGCGAACACAGATCCGGTAGAAACCGATGAAGCAGCTTCCAAAGGAACGAGCCAAACCTCGGATCATCAGTTGACTCGGCAAATCGAACAACTGCTTCGGCAGCAATGGGGCGTGGAGGAAGAGACGGTTACGATTATGGATTCGCCCGCTTAAAAGTAAGAGTTCAAAAAGTCAGGGAGGTGAAACATATGCCGGGATGGCTGAAGAAGCTGGAACAATGGTTAGGCCGCGGAGCAGAAGGCAAGAAGACGGTGAATACCTTCCGTTTGCTCTTGATTCTCGGACTAGTGGGTGTCGCCATCATGTTGTTCAACTCATTTGTCAACGTGAAGCAGGTGGATACCGAGGGAGGGGGCAGCAGGGAGCCTCCGGTAATGCAAGAGTTGCCCGGGCTTGCGGGCGAGCCGGAAAATGATGATTTTGTCGGAATTGAGTCGAGCCTGGAGAACAAGACTAAGGAGATTTTGGAGAAAATTGTCGGCGTTGGCGCTGTCGATGTGCTGGTGACTATTGATTCAACTGAGGAAATCGTGGTCCAGCGCAATATGAAGGATTCGCAGGAACTTACGGAGGAAAGCGACGCGGACGGAGGCAAACGGCATATTACCCAATATACACGAGACGGTCAGATTGTCACTTACGATGCTTCGGTGGGGCAGCAGCCCATCGTCACCAAGAAGATCAAGCCCAAGGTTCGAGGAGTGCTGGTCGTGGCCAGAGGGGCGGAAAACAAGACGGTTAAGGGGCTGATTGTGGATGCCGTCGAGAAGGGTCTGAACGTTCCCGCCTACCGGATTTCCGTCGTGCCGCGCAAGCAGTCTCAATAAATTACAACCCCATTATCTAGGAGGAATTTAAACATGAAATCCAAAAGACAAACGATTTGGTTAGTGTCTATGCTCAGCCTGATGGTCATTTTATCCGCTTATTATCTGTTTACGGAAGATGGACCTTCCCCATCCGCTCCGGTTGACGGGCAACAGGTGGCGGACAGCGGTGTATTGCCAAGCAACGAGGATCAAACGCTGGGGAACGATGTTATTCTTTCAGAAGTAACAACGGATGGCAGTAGTGAGAACGGCAACGCAATTACAGATGAGGATGCCGCAATCTTGCCGGAAGGTCAGGAGGAAGGCGCGGAGGATTCCGCGGTGACCAAGGAAGAGACCACATCCACTGAGAAAACACCGACAACCGGGACTGCGAAGGCAGATACAAGCTCAACAAAGAGCGCTGCTCCAAATGTAACCGACCAAGATGTATTGAGCGAAGTGGAAGCTCAGGGTGTGTCTTCTATGGATACTTTGACAGCCTATCAATTCGAGCGGACACAAGAGAACATGAAGAAGCAGGAAGAGCTGATGCAAACCATCAGCGATACGGACAAACCGGTGAGTGAATCCGCAATGGCCCAGCAGCAATTGAACGCACTTGAGGAGAAGGAAGCCAAGATTTATGACATCGAAGAAAAGCTTAAACAGCAATATGCCAATGCCGTCGTGACCGAGGCGGATGATAAGTTCAAGGTTGTCGTTGTCAGCGAGAAGATGGAGGCCAAGGAAGCGGTTGGCATCATGGACTTGATTATCAAGGAATTGGACATCACTCAAGACAAGGTCAGCGTGCAGTACGTGACACAGTAACGAAAGCGGTGAGCTTGGAAGCGGCAAGCCCATAATTGCTTGGAAAGAGCCCGGGTAAACTTGGGCTCTTTCCATTTTGATCGATTGTGATATAATACATAAAGTTATGGACTGTAAATGCTTGTCACTGGGCTAAAGCTTTCCCTATAAAGCTGAAGGAGAGAGTGAAAACATGTTTAAACTGAATGAAATCAAAGAATTGATCGAACTACTGGACAAGACATCCGTGCAAGAGCTGGAGATTGAAAATGAAGGCGCTCGTTTGTGTATTCGTAAGCCTGGAGTCAGTGAGGTTGTTCACATGCAATCTTCGGTCGTACCGGCAGCAATGCCGCATTTCTCAACCGCCGCCAACGCACCTGTTGTCCCTGAGACCGCAACCCAGCAAGCAGAGGAATCGGTGAGAGCCAGTGCATCGGTCGCTAATTTACATACGATAGTTTCACCGATGGTAGGGACCTTTTATCGTTCCTCTTCCCCGGAAGCCCAGCCTTTTGTCAACATCGGAGATAAGGTAGGCGAGAAAACAACGGTCTGCATTATCGAAGCGATGAAGCTGATGAATGAACTTGAGGCTGAAGTCAAGGGTGAAATTGCTGAAATTCTCGTGGAAAATGGTCAAATGGTAGAATACGGACAACCTCTTTTCTTGGTGAAGCCGGAGTAGCTAGATTGTATCGCACCCGCACCTGTCCAAGAGTGAGGGGCGTCGCTTTCCAAAGGAGGACATGAGACACTTATGAAATTTCACAAAGTATTAATCGCAAACCGCGGCGAAATTGCGGTTCGGATTATTCGCGCCTGCCGCGAACTGGGCATTTCCACGGTGGCGGTATATTCTGAGGCAGATAAGGATTCGCTGCATGTGCGTTTGGCTGATGAAGCCTATTGTATCGGGCCTACCCTGTCCAAGGACAGTTACCTGAATTTGACCAATCTGATGAGCGTTGCTACTTTGACAGAATGTGATGCCATCCATCCAGGCTATGGATTTTTGGCCGAAAATGCCGATTTCGCAGAAATCTGTGGCTCCTGCAATATTACGTTTATCGGCCCCTCTCCCGAAGCGATTACGCGAATGGGAGATAAGGCGGTAGCCAAACAGACGATGAAGGATGCAAAAGTACCCGTTATTCCAGGTACGGATGGCCTCGTTGAGGATATCGATGAAGCAATCATGATCGCCCGTGATATCGGTTATCCCGTCATCATCAAGGCTACGGCCGGGGGCGGAGGCAAGGGAATCCGCATTGCGGAGGACGAGAATTCGCTGATCAAGCAGATTACAACAGCTCAGCAGGAAGCCCAGAAGGCCTTCGGCAATGCTGGCGTATATCTGGAGAAATTTTTAACCGGCATGAAGCATGTAGAGATTCAAATCATTGCCGACAAGCATGGCAACGCGGTTTATCTGGGCGAGCGGGATTGCTCGATTCAGCGCCGCCGCCAGAAGCTGATCGAGGAGGCGCCTTGCCCTATACTTACGGAGGAGAAGCGCCGTGAAATGGGTGAAGCTGCCGTACGCGCAGCGCTTGCTGTGAATTATTCGGGGGCGGGTACGCTGGAATTTCTGTTGAGCCCGGATGGTCATTTCTACTTTATGGAGATGAACACCAGAATTCAGGTTGAGCACCCGGTCACAGAAATGGTTACAGGTATTGACTTGATTCAGGAGATGATCTCCGTAGCGGAGGGCAATCCCCTTTCGTTTAATCAGGAGGATGTTGAACTGAACGGCTGGTCCATCGAGTGCCGTATCAACGCCGAAGATCCTGCACGCAACTTCATGCCGTCCCCTGGGAAAATCGGATTTTATTTGCCGCCAGGAGGTCCGGGCGTGCGTGTAGACAGCGGGGCATATCCGGGATATACGATCTCTCCGCATTATGATTCCATGATTGCGAAGCTGATCGTTTGGGGAGCAACGCGGGAAGAAGCTATTGCCAAGATGAAGCGGGCCTTATCCGAATTTGCGATTGAAGGCATTCATACGACCATTCCTTTTCATCAGAGATTGCTGGAGCATCCTGCCTTTCTCAAGGGTGATTTTGATATTAAATTTCTGGAAGAAAACGAGATTTAAGAAGCTGCTTGCTCGTTTGTCATAATGAACCCGAAATGATATAGTATGTATAATAAGTGCGCAGCTATACCCGCTATTGCGGCGTCATACTTATTGAGAGGTGGATGAATAGAATGAGCACATTGCCTACGGAATTTGAACGCACGGAGATCGGTGAAATTCAGATTGCCCCGGAGGTTATTGAAGTTATCGCTGGTCTGGCTACCGTTGAAGTCAAAGGTGTTGCCGGAATGAGCGGGGGCTTTGCTGGAGGCATTGCTGAACTGCTTGGCAGAAAGAACCTGTCCAAGGGTGTCAAGGTGGAAGTTGGACAACGCGAAGCGGCTGTGGACGTGTCGGTGATTGTGGAATACGGCAATCGTCTGCCTGAAGTAGCTTCCGAAATTCAACGCAATGTCAAACGCTCGATCGAAACGATGACGGGGCTGAACGTAGTGGAAGTGAACGTACATATTCACGACGTCATCTTCAAAGCAACGGAGCGTGTTGAAGAATTGGAGCCGGCTCACCGGGTGAAATAATGTTGGTTCATAAACCCCCGACCGTTCTGGGTCAGGGGTTTACTGTAATTTTCAGCGTGGACACGCTGTACCAAGGAGGCTATACTTGCCGTGGCCAAAATTTTAGATCGATTGTTGCTGTTTATCTATAGCTTGAGCATTATTATACTAACCTTGTTCGCGATTCTTTTGCTGACGAAGGCCATACCTCTGGATAGCGATGTACTGAAGCACCAAGCTTATTACATCAGTGTGTGGACGGTCATCATTATCTTGCTGCTCTTGAGCATCCGCTTTTTCTACATATCAGTGCGCAGAGATCGGACGTCGATGTCTTCGATCGACCAGCGGACGGAATACGGCGATATTCAAATTTCGGTAGAGACGATTGAGAACTTGTCGTTCAAGGCGGCATCCCGTGTTCGCGGTATTAAGGAAGTCAAGACACGTATTCGCATTACAGAAGCTGGCCTGGAAATTGTAGTTCGTGCCATGGTGGATGGAGAAAGCTCTATTCCGTTGCTGACGGAAGAAGTGCAGAAGCAGGTTCATGACCATGTAGAGGAGATTACGGGGATTCCCGTAACGTATGTCTCGGTATACATCGCCAATCTGGTTCATTCACCGGTGATCAAAAGCCGGGTTGAATAGAGGTGAGCAGCGGGATGTTTTGGAAGGAATTATGGGAGAATTATAGAGGACGCTTGCTCGGAATAGCGACGGCCTTGTTCTTATGGATAATCTATATGTTTTTTGATTTTTGGAATATGCTGTTCTGTGCCTTACTGTTGTTTATCGGATATACTGTAGGCAAACAGAAGGACTTGGAGGAAGGCCCTTTCTTGCCCTGGGGCCGAATTTGGGAATGGTTGTCTTCACGCTGGCGCCCTTTTAAATGATCCCTGTAATATGCTTTCTCCAGAAAAAGAGCTGAGGAACCTTCTTGCCCATTTTGTGGAGTAAGCCTGTTACGGGTCTTTTTTTGTCCGGGTAGGGCGATTTGCAACCAAGGATATACGGCTTGAGATTAATTTTAGGAGGAAAACCATGAAACGGCGATTAGCCAGAGAAATTGCGGTGCAGAGCATGTACCAGATGGAAATGAATGAGGTGGATGCGGAAGAAGCGGTGATGATGCTGCTGACGGAAGCGGCGGGGGAAAATGAAAGTGAAGTGGAATTGTCCGACATCGATGCAACCAAAGCGTTTGTGCTGGAACTGATTGAGGGGACCTGGGGGCATAAAGAGGCCATTGACGAATTGTTGGTCGACTATTTGAAGGGCTGGCAGCTTAGCCGATTGTCCAAAGTGGATCGGCAGGTGCTTCGACTTGCTACTTACGAAATGGTATTTCGTGATGATGTTCCGGGCAAAGTGGCCGTCAACGAAGCCATTGAGTTGGCCAAGCACTTCGGAACCGGAGATTCCGGTAAATTCGTGAATGGCGTACTTGGCAAGATGATTCAGGATGTCGAGCAGTTGAAGAGCAAACGATAAAATTTTCGCTTGGCACGGGGTGAATTCAAGACTCGACGTTGAACGCGCTGCCTTACCCGCTTCGTGATCAAAAGCAGATTTTTTGAATTACCTTACACAGAGCAGAGGAGAGATGACATGTCAGCACCTATCATTAACGGGAAACAAATCTCAGAGGATATTCGGGGAAGTTTGCGAGAGGAAGTGCAGCAACTGGTGAAGCAGGGCTTCACACCGGGGCTGGCCGTCGTGCTCGTTGGCGAAGATCCGGCATCTCAAGTCTATGTACGCAATAAGGAGAAGGCTTGTCATGATCTGGGCTACTATTCCGAAGTTCACCGTCTCTCAGCCGCGACCTCACAGGATGAACTGTTGACTCTGGTGAATAAGCTGAATCAGCAGGCGAATATCCATGGGATTCTGGTCCAGTTGCCCTTGCCGGGGCATATCGAGGAGAAGGCGGTCATTGACGCTATCGCAGTAGAGAAAGACGTTGATGGCTTCCATCCCGTGAATGTGGGGAATCTGGTCATTGGTGACGATAGTCTGTTGCCTTGCACTCCTGCGGGCGTTATTGAACTGATCAAGCGTACAGGTCTCTCAATCTCGGGCAAGCATGCGGTGGTAATCGGGCGCAGCAATATCGTTGGCAAGCCGGTATCCCTGCTGCTGCAACGGGAGAATGCGACGGTTACGATGTGTCATTCTCGTACCACCAATATGAAGGAATTGACCCAACAAGCAGACATTCTTGTGGTTGCTATTGGACGAGCCAATTTTGTGGATGCCTCTTATGTGAAGCCGGGAGCTGTTGTCATCGACGTCGGGATGAATCGCCTGGATAACGGTAAGCTGGCGGGAGATGTGGATTATGAGAGTGTTCGGGAAATCTCCGGACCGATTACACCTGTTCCCGGCGGCGTAGGCCCGATGACCATTACGATGCTGATGCAAAATACGCTGATTGCGGCCAAGAGACTTCAAGGTCTGGCTTGAAATTGTGATGTGGTGAATAAATGAGCCAAAGGCTACAGGACGGGCGTTATTATATAAGTTGAATTAAAGAATCGTAAGAACATTTTCTCGTCTGCTTCTTTGTGTTCAACTTATATACTAGGAAAGGGGAGTGTTCTGGTGCAGCCGCAGCGAATTTTATCGGTCAAGGAATTAAACCGCTATATGCGGATGAAGCTGGAATCCGACGCGACGCTGGCGGATGTCTGGATTCGCGGGGAAATCTCCAACTTCACGCATCACTCCAGCGGACATATGTATTTTACGCTCAAGGATACGGACAGCCGGATCAAATGCATCATGTTTGCTTCGCATAATCAGCGGCTCCCGTTCAAGCCGAAGGAGGGCGCACGGGTTATCGCCCGCGGAAATGTTTCCGTCTATGAACGGGATGGGCAATATCAGTTCTATGCAACACATATGCAGCCCGATGGCATTGGCAGCCTGTACCTGGCCTTCGAGCAATTGAAGCAGAAGCTGGAGGGAGAAGGCCTGTTTGCGCCGCAGCGGAAGCGGCCATTGCCGCGCTTTCCGCGCACGATTGGTGTGGTGACCTCGCCGACGGGGGCGGCGGTGAGGGATATCTTGACCACGCTGGCGCGACGTTACCCGCAAGCGGCGGTTGTTCTCTACCCGGTGCTGGTTCAAGGCAAAGGGGCAGCGCCCTCGATCGTGAAGGCGCTCCGCACGCTGAACGCCATGGGTGAGGCCGACGTATTGATCGTCGGCCGCGGCGGCGGCTCGCTCGAGGAGCTGTGGGCGTTTAACGAGGAGCAGGTCGCGCGTGCGATCTACGAATCGGCGATTCCGGTCATTTCGGCCGTTGGCCATGAGACCGACTTTACGATCGCCGATTTTGTCGCCGACCTGCGGGCGGCAACGCCCACAGCGGCCGCCGAGCTGGCCGTGCCGCACACGGCGGAGCTGCGCGCGCAGCTCCGCCAGCGCGAGCAGATGCTGCAGCAGGGCTTGCAGCATCGCCTGCGGCAAGCGCGCGAGCGGCTCAGCCGCATACAGCGCTCGCCGGCGCTTCTGCAGCCGCGGCGCAGCCTGCTCCAGCACGCGGAGCGGCTGGACAGGCTGTCATCGCGGCTACAGGAGCGCGCCGCGCTGCGGCTGCAACTGGCGGATGCGGCGCATGGCCGCCTGCGTCAACGTCTCCTGCGCTATCATCCGCAGGAGACGTTGCAATTCGCGCTGCGGCGTCAGCAGAGCGCGGACCGTTTGCTGCGGCAATCGATGCTCAGTCTGCTGCGTGATCGCTCGCGTCAGCTAACGGCACATATCCGCCAACTGGACGCGCTAAGCCCGTTGAAGGTAATGGGGCGTGGGTATAGTCTCGTTTATGACGAAACAGGCACGAAACTGGTTAAATCACTAGCCCAGGTGGAGCTGGGGGACAGAATCCGGGTGGCTATTACGGATGGAGAGTTGGATTGCCAAGTATGGGGCATGAGGGCGGAAGGAGCTGGTAAAGATGAAGAAGCAGGCGGAAAAGGTTGATCCTGTGGCAGAGCAGGCACAGGTTAACTTCGAGGAAGCCATGCAACAGTTGGAGAATATTGTATCTGAGCTGGAGCGGGGCGACGTACCCTTGGAGAAGGCGATCGACCTGTTTCAGCAGGGAATGCAGCTTTCGCAATTATGTGGACAGAAGCTGGCTGAGGTTGAACGCAAAATCGAGATGATTGTTGAAGAGGATGGCGAGATTAGCAAGCAGCCGTTTCAGCCGCCGCTGGGCGAGCCAAGTGATTTCTGAACAGAGAGCGGGGATCTTTTTGCAGCAGCACAAGCAGACAGCGTTAGACGAATATATGGAAGAGGTTGGCCGCGTCGTGGTATCCGGGCTGACCTTAAGCATTCCCGCGACATGGGAGGTTCCGGAGAGCCTGCGCAAAGCGATGGAATATTCATTGATGGCAGGAGGGAAGAGGCTGCGTCCACTGCTCGTCGTGGCTGCGGCGGAAGCGTTGGGCGGGAGCCGGGAAGCTGCCTTGCCCGTCGCCTGCGCCGTGGAAATGGTGCATACGTATTCACTGATTCATGACGACCTGCCAGCCTTGGATAATGATGACTTCCGTCGCGGCAAGCCAACCAGCCACAAAGTGTTCGGCGAAGCGATGGCTATTTTGTCTGGAGATGGGCTATTGACGCATGCCTTCTACAGTGTAGTTCAAGCGGGAACTCAGCATGGCGTGCCCGCCGAAAACGTGCTGGCTATCGTGGGGGAATTATCTCGCTTTGCCGGGCCTGCCGGGATGGTGGGCGGGCAGGTGGCTGATATGGAGGGCGAGCAAGGACTAACGGCCCTGGAGCAACTTCGCTTTATCCATGAGCATAAGACAGGCGATTTAATCGTATTCTGTCTCAAGGCAGGCGGACGCATTGCTTCTGCCACAGAAGCTCAGCTTGATGCCTTGGAGCGCTTTGGCCGGGCATTGGGCCATGCCTTTCAAATTCAGGATGATATTCTGGATTTGATTGGAGACGAAAGCAAGCTGGGCAAAAAGACGCAAAGCGACATTAAGCAGGAGAAGGTTACCTATCCTTACTTCCTGGGCATTGAGGGCTCGCGTGCAGAGGTGAATCGCCTTACCCGCGAGGCAAAGCAGGCTTTACAGGAGGGCTGCATTCCTTATCCGCAGCGCTTATTGGAAATTGCCGATTTCCTGCTAAACCGTGATCACTAAATTGATTCTGTTTTCGACAACATCGTCACATATGGTATAATGAAGGTTATTATCAACAAGAGAGATTAGACCTTTAAGAAAGGTTTTGAACCTTCTGAAAGTCTGAGAAATTTATTTAAGGAAGCGGGGAATGGCTGTGCTGCTTTCACAAATTCATGAGCCTGCCGATCTGAAAAACTTGTCCATGGAGCAGTTGGAGCCGCTTGCTGCCGAAATACGTCAGTTTCTGATCGAGAAATTATCTATAACTGGTGGGCATTTGGCTTCTAATTTGGGTGTGGTGGAATTGACGATCGCCCTGCACTATTGTTATAACAGTCCGCAGGACAAATTTATTTTTGACGTGGGCCATCAGGCATATGTCCATAAAATACTGACCGGACGGATGGACCAATTTGACTCACTGCGCAAGCATGGGGGCTTATGCGGCTTCGTGAAGAGGAACGAAAGTGAGCATGATGTATGGGAAGCGGGACACAGCAGCACATCGCTCTCCGCAGCGATGGGGATGGCGCTTGCCAGAGATCTTAAGGGTGAGTCTCATCGGGTAATAGCCATGATCGGTGACGGTGCGTTAACCGGTGGGATGGCCTTTGAAGCCCTGAATCATATCGGGCATGAAAAGAAGGACCTGATGGTTATTTTGAATGATAATGAAATGTCCATTGCCCCCAACGTTGGCGCGATGCACAATTATTTGACTAAAATTCGTTCGGATCGTAATTACTTACGGGCCAAGGATGAAGTGGAGCAATTGCTTAAGCGGATTCCAGCCATCGGAGGCAAGGTTGCCAAAACGGTGGAACGAGTGAAGGACAGTCTGAAATATTTGATGGTTTCGGGTGTGCTGTTTGAAGAGCTCGGCTTCAAATATTTGGGCCCCGTTGACGGCCATGATTTGCCTGGATTGATCGAGTCATTCAAGCAAGCAAATAATGTTAGCGGTCCTGTGCTTGTCCATGTCCTAACAACCAAAGGCAAGGGATACCAGCCGGCGGAGAAGGATTCTCATAAATGGCACGGAATTTCGCCGTACAAGATTGAATCTGGTCAAGTGCTTAAGGCTGTTGGGAATCCGATGTATACTGAGGTTTTCGGGCAAACCCTCATCCGTCTGGCTGAGCAGGACGAACGGATTGTTGCGGTTACGCCAGCTATGCCGGGCGGCTCCGGTCTTGTGCCCTTTGCGGAACGCTTCCCTGATCGCATGATTGATGTGGGTATTGCCGAACAGCATGCGGCAACGATGTGCGCGGCGCTGGCAATGGAAGGAATGAAGCCGGTTTATGCGGTGTATTCCACCTTTATGCAGCGGGCGTATGATCAGATTGTGCATGACATTTGCCGTCATAATGCCAACGTTATGTTCGCCATTGATCGTGCCGGCTTTGTTGGTGCGGACGGTGAAACACATCAAGGCGTCTATGATATCGCGTTCATGCGTCATATTCCGAATATGGTGATGATGATGCCTAAGGACGAAAATGAACTGCGTCATATGATGAAGACAGCGCTTGAATATAACGATGGTCCCATCGCATACCGTTATCCTCGCATCAATGTGCCTGGTGTTCCTCTGGATGAGGAATTAGTGCCGATTCCGATTGGAACATGGGAGATGCTGCGAGAAGGGGAAAGCCTAACCCTTATCGCCGTTGGCCCAATGGTGCAGGTTGCTGAGGAAGCGGCAGAGCTGCTTAAGCGCGAAGGAGTTACAGCTAGTGTTGTCAACGCACGGTTTTTGAAGCCGCTTGATGGTGAAATGTTGGCAAAGCTGGCGCAAATGGGCGGCAAAATGGTTGTGCTGGAGGAAGCCTCGCAAGCCGGAAGCCTGGGCAGTGCCATTCTGGAGCATTATGCCGAACTAGGAATTACGGGAGTGGATATCAGTCTGATGGGAGTGCCGGATCGCTTTATCGAGCATGGCAGCATCAAGGATCAGCTTGCCGAAGTGGGCTTGACGGCAGAGAGCGTAGTCGAAGAGGTGCAAAAATTTCGTGCCAAGCAGCATATGGCATATGGCAAAAAGGTGAACCCTTATTAAGGCAGACGGGAGATTGGCATGTCGGTATCCAAGGAACGACTAGATGTCCTGCTGGTGGAGCAGGGATTTTTTGAGAGCAGGGAAAAGGCCAAGGCCGCGATTATGGCTGGACTGGTGTTCGGTGGACAGGAACGTCTGGAGAAGGCGGGGACTAAGATTTCCCGCGATACGGTCCTGTCGGTCAAAGGGGCGGTACACCCTTATGTCAGCCGTGGGGGACTTAAGCTGGAGAAGGCCTTAAAGCGTTTTGAGATCAAGCTTGAGGGTAGAACGATGCTCGATATCGGGTCCTCAACCGGTGGTTTTACGGATTGTGCCTTGCAGCATGGAGCAAGCTATGTATACGCCATTGATGTTGGCTACAATCAGCTTGACTGGTCGCTTCGCAATGATGAGCGGGTCAACGTAAAGGAGCGAACCAATTTTCGCTATATGACACCGGAGGATCTGGACGGTCCTGTGCCTAATTTTGCCAGCATTGACGTTTCCTTTATCTCGCTCAAAATTATTTTGCCGCCCTTGTTAACCTTGCTTAAGCGGCCGGCGGATATCGCAGCACTCATCAAGCCGCAATTTGAGGCAGGGCGGGAGAAGGTTGGCAAATCCGGAGTGATTCGCGACCCGAAGGTACATCAGGAGGTGCTGGAAACCGTTCTCGGGTTTGCAGTGCAACACGGATTTAAAGTTGCCGGATTAACGTTTTCACCGATTACCGGGGGTGAAGGCAACATTGAATTTTTGGCACATCTTAAATTGGAAGATGATCAATCCATTCAAGAGGCGGAAAATACCGGGAAGCAGCAGGCGATTCATGATATGGCTGCTGCTGTTGTACAGGAAGCGGCGAATACTTTTACAGGCTCATCAAAATGATGGGTCTTTTTTTGCTAAATGACAGCTTGAAAAACGAACATAAGTTCCCTATAATATAGAAAAATGGCTGCTTATGCCTTTAGAAATCCGATAAATAGAATGAGTGAGGCAGAAGGAGCTTTCCGCAGTTGCGTCGAAATAAGGGTTGAGGTGATTGCGGTGGGTGCAAGCTCAGATGGTCTTCTCATGCTGCTGATTGCGGGAATTGGATTTTATTTATTGTATCGCGGCTTTCGTATTTGGGTCCGTAAGCCGTTTACGTTAAGATCAGGCATCGGCTTTAAAATGAATGAAGAGATTTTGGAGCATCCTGCTGTTGAACTGCTTGAGCAAGCGGGTTATGAGGTGATTAGTGATAAATTGAAGGTGCCTCTTGCTTTCCGAGTCAATCGGGAGGTTGTGCATAGCCGCTTGTTCATCGACTATATTGCGGTCAAGAACGGGGAATTCTATTTGGTAAGAACTGCACGGGAGCGTTTGCCCATCGAATGGACAGGCAGTGGTGTTCGCAGGGAATTACTGCCTTATTTACTGTTATATCCCGAGTGCGCGGGTGTTCTGTACGTGGACCCGGACCAGGGAGAAGTGAAGGAAATCGTCCTGACCACGGACGAAGATGAAGAAGAAGCAGCCTTGAAGGGCTTATGGAGGGCAGAATGAAGGGTCAACGACAAATCAAAATTCGTGATATTATTTCGTCAATGGAGATTGAAACTCAAGATGAACTGGTGGAGGCGTTGAGAGAAGCGGGATATCCGGTGACGCAGGCGACAGTGTCGCGCGACATCAAGGAGTTAATGCTAATCAAGGTTCCTACAGATGATGGGCGTTATAAATACTCCATGCCTATTGTTAATCGCTATAATCCGGTGCATAAGCTGCAGCGGGCGCTGGTGGACAGCTTTGTGCATATTGATCATACCAGTAATCTGGTGGTTATGAAGTGTCTGCCCGGGACAGCGAATTCCGTAGCTGTGCTGATCGATAATATGGAATGGCCGGATTTGCTGGGGACAATCAGTGGCGATGATACCATTTTGTTAATTTGCCGAAATGAGGAGTACAGTGCTTTTGTAATCGAACAAATTATGGGTTACATATCATAACGGATTCGGTGTAGGGAGGAGTGCCTCGCATGTTGATTCATTTATCCATTCGCAATCTGGCGGTGGTTGAAGAGGTCGAGGTTTCATTTGGTTCCGGATTTCACGTGTTGACAGGGGAGACGGGTGCGGGCAAATCGATTATCATTGATGCTCTGGGCTTGATTGCTGGCGGTCGTGGCTCTGCGGATTTGATTCGCTATGGCTGCGATAAGGCAGAGATGGAGGCCTCCTTTGATGTTCCTGAGACGCATCCGGTATGGACTATACTGAATGGATTGGGCATAGCCGCTGATCCTGGGGAATTGCTTATTATCCGCCGTGAGATCAGCCTGCAAGGCAAAAGCTCGGCGCGTATTAACGGTCAACTGGTCAATTTGTCCATGCTGCGAGAGGTTGGCGGGGGGTTGATCAATTTGCATGGCCAACATGAGCATCAAACCTTGCTTCGGCCCGAGCTCCATTTAGAGCTGCTTGATGCGTATGGTGCGGAGGCAATTGCTTCGGTGAAAACGGAATATCGGACCACCTATAATGAGTTTGTGCGCGTTGACAAGGAATATGATGAATTGCGTAATACTAGCCAGCAAGCGTTGCAAATGCTGGATTTGTATCGTTTTCAGCTAAATGAAATTGCCGCTGCCGAGTTAAAGCCCGGTGAAGATGAATGGCTTCTGGAAGAAAAGGTGAAACTATCCCACAGCGAGAAGATGATGGATTCAATATCGGGGGCTTATGATTTACTGCACGGTCCACATGGTCTTGACGCCATTGCCAAAGCGGTCTCCCGCTTGAACGATGTGGCTGCTTACGACAGTAAGGGAGTTGGGCCGCTGCTGGAACAATTGCAATCGGCTTATTATCAGCTTGAGGATGTTTCGTTTGGTTTGAGAAGTTATCGTGAGCATATTGAATTTAATCCAGAGCGGCTTGATGAAGTGGAGGAACGTCTTAACCTTATCTCCACCCTGCGTCGCAAGTATGGCGATGATATAGGCGGCATTTTAGAATATTACAATAAGATACGACAGGAAACGGATGCGCTTGAGAATAAGGATGAACGATTGGAGCAATTGCAGACTCAGCGTGAAAAGCTGGGTTCCAAGCTATTGAAGCAAGCCGTCAAGCTGAGCGCTTTGCGACGTAAGATTGCCGATGAGCTTGCTGCCCAAATTGAAGGGGAGCTTAAGGACTTGCAAATGGGGCGGACCAGCATGCAGGTGAAGCTGGCATGGGCTGAGGATCGTCAAGGTCTTGAATGGGAAGGGCGGAAGGTTCGTCCTGGCAGGAATGGTATTGATACAGCAGAATTCCTGATTTCTCCTAATCCGGGCGAGCCGTTGCGTCCCTTGGGTAAAATTGCTTCCGGCGGGGAGTTATCGCGGATTATGCTGGCGCTCAAGAGCATTTTTGCCCGCCACGAGCAGGTCCCGGTATTGATCTTTGATGAAGTCGATACAGGAGTTAGCGGCCGGGCCGCACAAGCCATCGCTGATAAGCTGATGCGCTTGTCTACGATGTGTCAGGTCTTTGCCATTACCCATCTGCCACAGGTGGCGTGTATGGCGGATCGTCAGTATCTTATTGAGAAGATTGTTGTCGATGGCCGGACGATGACCCAAGTTGAAGCGCTTGATGAAGCAGGACGTGTGAATGAGCTGGCCCGAATGCTTGGAGGGGTTGAAATAACGGAGAAAACGCAACATCATGCACAAGAAATGCTCAAGCTGGCGCAGGAACAAAAGGATGGATTATTCCGTGCGGCACAATGATTGACAGTAATAAAACACCTGACCGGGGGTATCTTATAGGTACGCAATTGGCGACCACCTTTTCGTCAAGCGAAGAAGTTAAGGGAGCGTGACAGCCGTTGAACCCGAACCTCAGGAAAAGAATGCTCGGTCTTTTTCTTGCCTTCTTCTTTTGTTTTATCGGTACGTCCGCCGCTGAAGGGCATTTGCCCGCCATGCCGGACGAATTACGCCTGTTCCAAGGGCAGGGGACACAGATTTCTTTAGCTTTACCGGTACAAGCTGAAATTAGTGTTGATCGCCCTGATGTCGTTCGGTTGAATGATCAGGCCAACCCCTCCATGAAAGTATCTTTGGGGAATCCCCTCAAGCTTTCGACGCTCCAGAGCGGAGAAGCCAAGCTTCGTATGAAATTATTCGGTCAAATTCCTCTCAAGACAGTCAAGGTGAATGTCATTCCCGAGTTAAAGGTAATACCCGGGGGACAAACGATTGGAGTTAAGGTGAAATCTGCCGGTATTCTCGTCGTTGGGCATCATCAGGTGATTACCGAAGCGGAGAAGGTATCCCCCGGAGAGCAGGCCGGTATTCAAGCTGGCGATTTAATCACGCATATCAATGGGGTCAAACTCAAGGATATTAGTGATGTAGCTAATATCGCGGCTGATGCGGGCAAGAGCAAGCGCCCGCTGAAGATTACCTACAAACGAGGGGAGAAGGAATTTAATACCTCGTTAAGTCCAGCCTTTGACAAGCAGGACGGCGCCTGGAGATTGGGTTTGTATATTAGGGACTCCGCTGCCGGGGTTGGCACATTAACGTTCTATGCGCCCAATCAGGGGGTATATGGTGCGCTTGGACACATCATCACGGATATGAACACTCAGACTCCCATTGTGGTGGGAAGTGGTCAAATTCTTCAATCCAGTGTTTCTTCCATATCGAAAAGCGAAAGTGGAGAACCCGGCGAGAAACGGGCTCATTTTTTGAAAGAGGGCAAAATATTAGGCAACATTGAGCGCAATACGCATTTCGGTATCTTTGGCAAGATGTCACAAAATCCGGAGCACAGCGTCTTCCAGAAGCCTGTTCCAGTCGCATTCGCCGAGGAAGTCAAGGAAGGCCCGGCGGAGATACTTACGGTGGTGGAAGGGCAACGTGTAGAACGCTTCAAGGTTGAAATTGTGCATGTTTCCAAACAAAACGTTCCTGAAACCAAAGGGCTTGTCCTGCGCATCACAGATCCACGTTTAGTTGAAAAAACGGGCGGGATTGTTCAAGGGATGAGCGGCAGTCCAATCCTGCAAAACGGTAAGCTGATTGGTGCAGTTACCCACGTATTTGTCAATGACCCACGATCCGGGTATGGCTGCTTCATTGAATGGATGCTTCAGGATGCAGGAATATTAAAAGGTCACCCAGAACCAACCCAAAATCTTAAGGCTAGCTAATTGCTGCCTTGAGGTTTTTTTATATTTAGGATATGACCAATGTCGACACCCATCAAGCAAAATATGTATGCATTTGTCGAATGGCTACGAACATCATCACTTTATGTAAACAAATAAATTATTATAACTTAACACCGTAAAAAAATAAAGAAAAATAATTTTCGACAGAAGGAATTTACTTTTACATGTCGAATCCTTATTCTTGGGAAAGAGAAGGAGATCATCATTTTTTCATTTTGAAGGAGGAAGTCGGTAGTGCATAAAATCGAAGTGTTGTTGGCGGATGATAATCGAGAATTTACAAATTTGCTTGCGGAATACATCTCAGAACAAGACGATATGATCGTCTCAGGAATCGCATATAATGGGGAAGAAGTGCTGGAGATGATCGATAATGCGGCTGGCAAGGTGCCGGAGGTTCTGATTCTGGATATCATCATGCCTCACCTGGATGGACTGGGAGTGCTCGAACGTATACGTGATCTCAACCTGAATCCACAGCCCAAAATCATCATGCTGACCGCCTTCGGTCAAGAGAACATCACGCAGCGTGCCGTTCAGCTTGGCGCTTCTTACTACATTCTGAAACCATTTGACATGGAGGTTCTGGCTAACCGGATTCGCCAGCTTGTAGGCGTACAAAGCCTGACGAGTGGTGGAGCATCCGCTGCATTTGTGAAATCCAATGTAGTTCCGCTTGGCAAAGGAAAGAATTTGGACGCGAACATTACTTCGATCATTCATGAAATCGGTGTACCTGCGCATATTAAAGGATATCAGTATCTGCGCGAAGCCATTACGATGGTGTACAACAACATTGAGATTCTTGGAGCCATAACCAAAACGCTTTATCCTGCAATTGCTGAAAAATTCAAGACTACACCTTCCCGTGTCGAACGTGCCATCCGTCATGCTATTGAAGTCGCATGGACGCGCGGCAACATCGACAGCATCAGTCATTTGTTCGGTTATACGATCAACATCAGCAAATCGAAGCCCACCAACAGTGAATTTATTGCGATGGTCGCCGACAAGCTGCGGATTGAGCATAAAGTTTCTTGAAGGGATGAGGAATAGGGCTTGGCAAATTACTTACTCTATACCTCTAAACTTTTACAGTAAATATGTATAGATTTTGCTCCTTTATTGGTTAGGTTAAACAACCAGTAGAGGAGCAATTTCTTTCAGATTGAGAATCTTAAGCGGAGAGAGGGTGATTTTCAATGGAAAATCCCGAAGTAGATTACAAACAGCAAATAATAAATCTTTCTAATCAAGTAAGTAGTGTTAGTTCTACGGTAAGTAGTGGTTCTCATCAAATATCAAATGATATTAAAGCGATAGATTCAAATCTTAGTATGACTAATATCCTGTTATTAGGATTAATTATTGTAATACTGATTAATACATTTGTAACCTGGAAAGCTGGAAAGAAGAGTTAATACCTTATATATATTTATCAAGATTTATCCGAAATTGAGGTGGCAGCAATACGTAGCTGAAATAGTAATAGCTTATGAAGGCTTGGCGATCATAACATGGCGATCATGACAGGCGATCATGACAAGCTTGACAATTCTGAGGTACAAGATTATTCTTTGCGTGAGCATACATTCATATTGACTATTGAAACAATGGCATGGAAGGGGAGCCCTGGTGAAGAAAGAGGTCCATCATTTTTTGAGTCCGGAGATTCTTGAGCAAGTTTCCACTATTTTTAAAACACTGTCCGATCCAACACGGATCAAAATCCTTTATTTGCTGTCAGAGGAGGAATGTTCTGTGACTCATATATCGGAAGTGTTGGGGTTATCACAATCGGCAGTTTCGCATCAATTAAGCCTGTTACGCAATTTGCGGCTGGTGAAATTTCGCAGAGAAGCCAATACGGTATATTATAGCTGCGATGATGAGCATGTCATTTCCTTGCTGACCCAGGCTGTTGAGCATGCTGCATGCAAGCATTAGATTGTTAAGAGAGGAAATGAACAACATGGCAAACGAGTTTGACTTGTCTGCATATAGCGATAGGCTGGAGCAGGCTGCATTAGGGGATAATGAGCGGCAATTGGTTCAGGAACTGCTAAAGCGCATTGAACAGGTCACGGCGGAGAATCTTAGGCTGCGCAAGGCGCTGCTGCGGGTGTCAGGACATAGCGGATCGCGGATGTCAACCAAGCTGAAGGATGCTTTATACGAATAAGACAAAAACCTCTTACACCAAAGCTTGGGGCAAGAGGTTTTTTTGAGATGTATAGAATATATAGGTTTTGACATATTCAAGTTCAGGACTGTGAGGAATTCTCCTCTGCCGTTGCTTGCTTGTTGCGAAATCTGGGGCCTAAATAATTGCGCTTGCGGTCACGGAAGAAAATCCAGCCTCCCAAGAAACCGGCGCCAGCAAGAAAGAGGACGAAGCCCAGCCCGAATTCCAGCCAGTCAAAGGTGACACGGCTGAGAGAATCGTTGCCATGGTCGGACATATAGTTAAACAAGGCGTCCTTCATCTTCAGAAAGCCCGTCATTGCGGCAATACCAGGCAGAACCAGCATGAGGATCGCAATGAACCTGGACAGCTTTAGCTTCATAAGAGCATCGTCCTTTCTGCCATACAACCGAGATTGAGGCGACGGTTAGAAATATCATACCTATTTCACCCAGGGATGTCCATGGTTGGTTTCTCTTTTGTAATCATAGAGAAACAAGGTAAAATATAAATGATTGATTATGGATGAGCATATTGATAGATGGATGGAGATGGTTAAATGACAATTACATGTGATGTAGCCGTATTAGGCGGAGGCACTGGAGGATACATAGCGGCGATTCGTGCGGCGCAATTGGGGAAAGAGGTTGTCATCATTGAGCAGGACAAGCTGGGAGGAACCTGTCTGCACCGTGGCTGTATTCCAAGTAAGGCTCTGCTGCGTAGTGCCGAGCTTTATGCCCAAATGAAGGATAGCGCCAGCTTTGGTATTGAGGCGGGTGAATTAACATTAGTATTTCCAAAGGTTCAAGAGCGGAAGCAAGGAATCGTAGATCAACTCCATAAAGGAGTTCAATATTTGATGCGTAAGCATAAGATTCGCATTATCGAAGGGAAAGGACGAGTGATTGGCCCATCTATCTTCTCGCCCAAGAGTGGAGCGGTAGCTGTTGAATTTGCGGACGGCGAGATGGAAACCGTTGTACCGACAAATCTGATTATTGCAACGGGCTCAAGACCACGCATATTGCCGGGGCTAACACCGGACGGTATCCATATTCTTACCAGTGATGAAGCTCTGCAACTGGAGGAGCTGCCCGGTTCCATCCTGATTATTGGAGGCGGGGTCATCGGTGTGGAGTGGGCTTCACTGCTGAGCGACTTCGGTGTAGAGGTGACGCTGGTAGAGGCAGCGGATCAGCTTCTTCCAGCGGAGGACAAGGACGTGGCGCATGAGTTGCAGAAGCAGTTGCAGCGTAGGGGCGTCAACATATTGACGGGTGTATCAGTGGAGCCTGAAACGTATGCAATCAAGGGGAACCGTGTACAGATATCTGCCCGTCAGGGGGAAGACAAGCTGGAGCTATCCGGCGACAAGCTGCTGATCTCCGTAGGGCGCCAGGCCAACGTAGAGAACATTGGCTTGGAGAATACCGATGTAGGTTTAGAACGTGGTTTCATTCGAGTAAATGAGTATATGCAGACGACCGAGCCGCATATTTATGCCATTGGCGATTGCATCGGCGGGCTACAGCTTGCCCATGCAGCCAGCCATGAAGGGTTGACGGCCGTGAATCATTTGGCGGGTGCAACGTCTTATGCATATCAGGAGAGCCAGGTACCACGTTGTGTTTATACACGGCCTGAGGTAGCTTCGGTGGGAATTACGGCCAAGGAGGCCAAGGACAAGGGGTTGAAGGTCAACATCGGCAAAGTTCCGTTCTCCGCGATTGGCAAGGCGTTGGTTCACGGCGAAACGGAGGGCTTCGTCAAGATGGTAGCCGATGCTCAAACAAACGATATTCTGGGCGTACAAATTATTGGTCCCCATGCTACCGAATTGATTGGTCAGGCTGCATTGGCACAGCTTCTTGATGCCACGCCTTGGGAAATTGGACAAGCGGTATTTGCCCATCCTACCTTGGCGGAAATTATCGGTGAGGCGGCCTTGGCTGTAGATGGGCAGTCTTTAAATACTTGATTCTGGAGTTAACGTTTTCCTTTTCGCGCAAAAGCGGTTATAATAAACTTATTCCAAGTCTTAGTACCTGGTTTTAAGATTAGGTAAAGAAAACCCAATTAAAGGAGGTAACTCCCATGAATGCGAAAAGTTCAATTCAAACAAAATCAAGGCACGAGCAACTCGGTTTATCGAATGCTGAAGTGATTGAGATGTACAAATATATGGTGCTTGCCCGCAAATTCGATGAACGCAACATGCTATTGCAGCGAGCGGGGAAAATTAACTTTCACGTCTCCGGCATTGGTCAGGAGACCGCTCAGGTGGCAGCAGCCTTTGCCCTTAATCGGCAGCGTGATTATTTCCTGCCATATTATCGCGATTATGGCTTGGTTCTGTCGGCGGGCATGTCGCTGACGGAACTGATGCTGTCCGCTTTTGCCAAGGCGGATGATCCTAATAGCGGAGGCCGGCAAATGCCGGGGCATTTCGGAAGCAAGCGCCTGCGGATCGTGACGGGCTCAAGCCCGGTGACTACGCAGGTTCCTCATGCGGTCGGAGTGGCACTTGCCGCAAAGATGAAGAAGCAGGATATCGTCTCGTTTGTCACCTTTGGCGAGGGCTCCAGCAATCAAGGGGATTTTCACGAGGGACTTAATTTTGCCGGGGTACAGAAGCTGCCGGTAATCTTTATGTGCGAAAATAACCAGTATGCTATCTCTGTACCTGTGAAGAAGCAATTGGGTGGTCGCGTCTGTGACCGTGCCCAGGGTTATGGCTTCCCGGGCATTCGCGTAGACGGTAATGATGCCTTTGAGGTCTATCGGGTCGTGAAGGAAGCACGGGAACGGGCTGTCCGCGGGGAAGGGCCTACTCTGATTGAAGCGATGATGTATCGTTTGTCCCCTCACTCCACTTCAGACAACGATTTAGCGTATCGGACCAAGGAAGAAGTTGACGAGAACTGGAAGAAGGACGGCATTCCGAAGCTGAAAGCCTACTTGGTGGAAGCGGGCTTGTGGAGCGAAGAGCAGAATGAAGAGCTGTTCAAAGAGATCAACCAGCAGTTGAAAGAAGCGGTGGAAGCGGC
The DNA here is from genome assembly GCF_000374825.1 of Paenibacillus sanguinis 2301083 = DSM 16941. Lineage (GTDB taxonomy): Bacteria > Bacillota > Bacilli > Paenibacillales > Paenibacillaceae > Fontibacillus > Fontibacillus sanguinis. The sequence goes on along the minus strand of NZ_KB895379.1, from coordinate 214,689 downwards.
TGACAATGCACCGTTCCCTCGTCCGGAAGATACGTTGTTGCATGTGTATGCCAGCGAAGGGGAGGGGCTGTAATTATGCCGGTTATGGAGTATATCGATGCTATTCGTCTGGCCATGAAGGAAGAGATGGAGCGGGACGAAAATGTATTTGTTTTAGGAGAGGATGTCGGAGTCAAGGGCGGCGTATTTACAACGACGAAGGGTCTGCAGGAGCAATTTGGGGAAACGCGCGTCATCGATACACCCTTGGCCGAGTCAGCGATTGCGGGCGTAGCCATCGGTGCTGCAATGTACGGACTTAAGCCGATCGCAGAGATGCAGTATTCAGACTTCATGCTGCCAGCTACAAACCAGATTATTAGCGAAGCAGCCAAAATCCGCTATCGCTCCAACAATGACTGGAGCTGCCCGGTCGTGGTTCGTGCTCCAATTGGCGGCGGAATCTTTGGCGGACTGTATCATTCGCAGTGCCCCGAATCCATCTTCTTCGGAACACCAGGGCTCAAGATTGTGGCCCCTTATTCCGCTTATGACGCCAAAGGCTTGCTAAAGGCGGCAATTCGTGATCCCGATCCTGTGCTCTTCTTCGAGAACAAGAAATGCTACAAGCTGATCAAGGAGGATGTTCCAGAGGACGATTATGTAGTACCCATCGGTAAGGCAAAGGTGCTTCGCGAAGGCTCCGATATTACGGTAATCAGCTACAGTCTGCCTTTGCATTTTGCCATGCAAGCTGCCGAGGAACTGGCTGCAGAGCAAGGAGTAAGCGCGCATATTCTTGACTTGCGTACCTTGCAGCCTTTAGACCGCGAGGCTATTGTGGAGGCCGCTCGCAAGACCGGGAAGGTGCTTATTATCCACGAGGATAACAAGACCGGGGGGATCGGCGCTGAAGTGTCGGCGATCGTATCCGAGGAATGTTTATTTGATCTGGATGCGCCTATCCAGCGCTTATGCGGCCCCGATGTTCCGGCGATGCCGATCAGCCCGCCGATGGAGAAGTTCTTTATGCTTAGCAAAGACAAGGTCAAGGAAGCCATGCTTCAATTGGCGCTTTATTAATTAGGGAGTGAGCCATAATATGCCATCCAATAAAACGTTAACCGATGTTGTCATGCCGCAACTTGCTGAATCACTGGTGTCGGCTACCATTGGGAAATGGTTAAAGCAACCCGGAGACCCGGTGGAGCAATATGAGCCTATCTGCGAAGTCATTACAGACAAAGTGAACGCCGAAATTCCTTCGACACTGGATGGAGTGATGGGTGAACTGTTGGCCAAGGAAGGCGAGGAAGTCCAGGTAGGGGCCATCATTTGCCGTATTGAAACGTCAGCAGCAGCATCTGGCGCCGGTGAATCGGGCGCTGAAGCGACGGCTTCTTTCAGCAGCACAACGCAGGCTCCGGCCGCACCACCAATAGAACCGGAGAGCGGGCAGCGCAGCCGTTATTCGCCGGCTGTCCAGACGCTGGCTGCCCAGTATGGACTTGACCTGCGGCAAATTGCCGGTACTGGCCTGGGAGGGCGAGTGACCCGCAAGGATGTACTGGCTTATATAGAACATGGAGGTCAAACCAGTACAAGAACTGGGGCTACATCTATCTCAGCTTCTACTTCGGCTGCTGCACAACAGTCAGTTGCACCCGTGGCAGCCATTTCGGCGGTCTCTTCCGAGCCTGTGCGTCATTCCGGCCTGCATTTGACGGAAAATCCGCCAATTCCAACGATTGAGGTAGAGCGTGGAGATCGCTCCGAGTATTTTATTGATGTAACCCCTATTCGCAACACGATTGCGACCCGGATGCGTCAGAGTGTCTCTGAAATTCCGCATGGCTGGATGATGATTGAGGTCGATGTCACAAATCTGGTTCAACTGCGCAACAAGTTGAAGCAAGAGTTCAAGCAGAAGGAAGGCGTCAACTTGACCTACCTGGCCTTTTTGCTGAAGGCCGTAGTGGGTGCAATCAAGGATTACCCGATTATGAATTCCGTCTGGGGAGTAGACAAAATTATAGTCAAGCGAGATATCAATATTTCGCTGGCAGTTGGCACAGAGGATTCTGTACTGACCCCGGTCATCAAGAAGGCCGACCAGAAGAACATCGCCGGACTGGCTCGGGAGATTGAAGAATTGGCTAGCAAGGTTCGTGCAGGCAAGCTGAAGCTGGATGATATGCAGGGCGGAACATTTACGGTGAACAACACGGGTTCCTTCGGTTCGATTCTGACACAGCCGATTATCAATTATCCGCAAGCGGCTATATTAACCTTTGAATCCATCGTGAAACGGCCGGTAGTCATTAACGACATGATTGCGGTCCGTTCCATGGCTAATCTCTGTCTGTCACTGGATCATCGGATTCTGGACGGAGTCATTTGCGGACGCTTTATGCAGCGAGTTAAGGAAAACATGGAAAGCTACTCGCTTGATACCCAAGTCTATTAAATTTGGCATGGCGGGGCGAGAGCCTGATGCCTAGATTTCCTATAAAGAGGCGAAGCGCGATGAGCAAGAACGGCTTGAAAATCTGCTATTATCCGACGTTGGAGTATGGGGAAGCATGGGAATTGCAAAAACGGCTTGTCAAACAAATTGATGAAGGACAGCAGCAGGAGCACCTGCTGCTGCTTCAGCATCCACCGACCTATACGATCGGCTCTCAGCGCCATCCCGAGCATTTGCTGCTAAGTCCCGAGCAGCTTCAGGCGCAGGGCATCGCTGTGTTTGAAATCGATCGGGGCGGGGATATTACCTATCACGGGCCGGGACAGCTAGTTGGTTATCCTCTGTTGAAGCTGGATGCAGGGCGGGGTCTCGATCTTCATGGCTACCTGCGTCAATTGGAGCAGGTCATTATTAATTATTTGGATTCCTTAGGAATTAAAGGATCGCGAAAACCGGAATATACCGGTGTTTGGGTAGGGAATGTCAAAATTTGTGCGATCGGTGTGAAATTTAATAAATGCCGTCGTAGTAGAGGTTTTATTACAAGTCATGGATTTGCCTTTAATGTAAAGTCAGGCATTCAGGATGCAGGATTCCGGGGGATAGTGCCTTGCGGCATTCAGGAATACGGGGTGACGTCGCTGGAGGACGTTACAGGTCGAACGTTTCGTGTAAGCGAGGTTGCGCGGGAAATCGTACCTTATTTCAATGAGTTGTTCAAGCTTGACGGAGCGTTCAAAGCCGCAGGCTATGAATAAGAACGTAGCCGCAGCTTAGCGGCCTTGTGGGATGAGCAGAGGCTCCAGGAATAATAGCAGGGTGGAACCCACCATGGCGAACAGCATCAGATATACAACAATTCTCATCCATTTTTTACGCATCACGATACTCCTTTATTTTCACGTTAAATGTTGTCCTTATTATCATATCGTAAAGAAGAAAGTGAGGAAAGTCTAATGATCAATCAGGAAAGAGTGATCCGGCACTTTCTGGAGCTGGTGCAAATCGATAGTGAAACCAAACACGAGCGGCAAATAGCCGATGTGTTGACTCATAAATTTACTGCATTGGGACTTGAAGTGGTCGAAGATAATTCGCAGGCGGAAACCGGACATGGCGCTGGCAATCTTATCGCTACACTTCAGGCGAGCGAAGGGATATCTGCTGATCCGTTCCTGTTCTCATGCCATATGGATACGGTAACGCCAGGTAAAGGCGTGAAGCCAATCGTCGGTGAGGATGGCTGGATTCGCAGCGATGGAACGACCGTGCTTGGCGCTGATGACAAAGCTGGAGTAGCGGTATTGTTAGAGTTGATTGAAACACTTCAGGAGCAGCAAATACCACATGGTGCCATCCAGTTTGTTATTTCCGTTGGTGAAGAGTCCAGCTTGCGCGGGGCGAGAGCGCTGGAAACCAAGCATATTAACGCCAAATTTGGTTTTGCTATCGATACGGGCGGTGAAGTGGGGACGATCTGTGTCGGAGCCCCTACGCAAGCGAGTGTGAAAATTGAGATTTTTGGGAAAGCGGCGCATGCTGGTGTCAATCCCGAAGATGGAATCAGTGCCATTCAGGTAGCTGGCAAAGTGCTGGCTCGTATGAATCTGGGGCGTATCGATCACGAAACCACGGCTAATATCGGCAGGTTTGAAGGTGGCGGAGCCACCAATATTGTACCGGACCATGTAACCTTGTACGGGGAAGCTCGCAGCATGTCTCAGGAGAAGGTAGAGAAGCAGCTTGGCGAAATGAAGGAAGTGGTGGAGGAGGTCTGCCGTGATTATGGAGCCAAGGGTGAATTTCACGGGAATATCGTGTATCGCGCATTCCGCGTCTCTGAGGAGGATGCTGTGCTGAAGATCGCGCAAAAGGCAGCAGCGGCCCTCGGTTTGCCAGGGACGACGTTTACGACCGGGGGAGGCAGCGATGCCAATGTATTAAACGGTCTGGGGATCCCAACTGTCAATTTAGCGATTGGCTACGAGGATATTCATACGACCAAGGAAAAAATCAAACAGGCCGATATCGTAAAAACGGCGGAATATGCGTTGGAAATCGTTCGACAATCCGTTATTGTCTAAACGTCATGCCTTGCTTAAAGCCCGGTGCATTCGCTTGCGTCGGGCTTTTGTTGATAGTCAGCATCTCCCGGAGCTCCCGGAGATATCAGCAGGTCGGGGTAGTCTTATGCCGAAAAACGATCGGTTTGGATTCGTGAACCGGACCAGCAAACCCTCCAGTCTGACTCTTGAACCAGTTCCAGCATATCATGGCACTGTTCAATATATTTGGCGATTTTCTCTGCTTCCGTCTGCGGGGGATGATAGAGCTTCACTCTTCGCTCCAGGCGGGCGATCGCTTGTCTTAGCTGACAGGCGGCAGCCCCGAATCTGGCCGCGGCGAAGTGAGGGCTTTGCTCGGCAATGGCTTCGAGGATCGGCGCAGCTTCGTCAAACCTGCCTTCCTCATAGCAGATGTCTGCCCAGATGAAAGCAAGCTCCAGATAAGGGGCATGCGGTCTCCGCAGCAGTGAAGTCTTTAGCGTAAGCAGCTTTTCTTTGGCAAGCAGGGTATAACCCGAGAGATATAAGGCTTGTACGAAAAGGCTGAACTCATAGGGATCGCTGTCCTGAATCAACTGCCCGGCCAATTCGGGTTGGTCTGCAGAGATGGCCTCGGAGATCTGTTCATACAGGCGGTCAAGGCTTGAGGGCTGTTGCAGCTCTGTTGGGCCTGTCATACTATCGCCCTGCTTTGGAGCCGCCATGGGCTGTTGTTGATTGCCGCGTACGCGTATGGATGAACTCAGACAGAGGAACGGCGCCTCCAGCCTCCTTCATCCACTGGGATAAGAGAATGCGAATTTGCCAAGCTTTTCCTTGGGCGTGAATGCGGTCTTGCGCGATATAACTTTTCATACGCTCCTTAAGCTCCTTTCCCGGACGGGTTTGATATAATAACAACATATGTCCGAGCGGGACAAGTTATGAGCTATATTTGAACGCTTATAAATTAGGGAGGAATTGTGCCATGAAAGAAAAAGATCAATTAAGGGAAACAACGGTGTCTACGCAACCGATATTTAGCGGCAAGATCATCTCCTTGCAAATCGATACCGTAATGCTGCCAGATGGAACGACAGCTACCCGGGAGGTTGTTAAGCATCCCGGAGCCGTGGCCGTACTGGCGATACATCAAGGGCGCCTTTTACTGGTGGATCAATACCGTCAGGCCATGGGGCGTTGCGAATTAGAGATTCCGGCGGGCAAGCTGGAGCAGGGGGAAGACCCCAGAGAGGCAGCGGCACGGGAGCTTCAGGAGGAGACCGGATTTCGCAGCGGCAAGCTAACCCATTTGCATTCCTTCTACACCTCCCCGGGTTTTGCGGATGAAATCATTCATTTATACTTGGCCGAAGATCTGGCAGCCGGGGAGATGTCTCTGGATGAGGATGAATTTATCGAATTGCATGAGGCTGAGCTGGAGCAAGCCCTTGCCTATATAGCAGAAGGGCGGATCGCTGACGCCAAGACGATTCTGGCGGTATACATTTGGCAAGCGCAACTGGCGCAGAAGGCATTGGAAGTGGTCGAATGAGCACTCAACTCAGTACTGTATTTGCCGATTTGCACATCCATATCGGACGCACCGGAGGCGGGGCGCCTGTCAAAATCAGCGGCAGCAAGGACCTTACATTTGCCGGTATAGCGAAGGAGGCAGCCGAGCGGAAAGGTATCGGACTGGTCGGTATTATTGATTGTCAGTCTCCAGGTGTACAGGAGGACATTGAGGAAGCTCTGCGCCATGGAGAGATGCAGGAGCTCACAGACGGTGGGATTGCCTATCAGGGGACCACGCTACTGCTCGGCAGTGAGCTGGAAATTCGTGAGCCTGGCATGGGCCCGGCACATGTGCTGGCTTTCTTCCCCCATCTGGAGACGATCCGTGGCTTTACCCACTGGCTGAGCACCAGAATGAAGAACGTTAACTTGAGCTCGCAGCGGGTGTATGCTCCGGCCAAGCTGTTGCAGGAAGAGATTGTCGCCCGGGGTGGGCTATTGATCCCCGCTCATATTTTCACCCCGCATCGCAGCATTTACGGAAGCTGTGCTCCGCGAATGGCGGATGTGCTGGACCCAACGCTTATTCAAGGCGTGGAACTGGGACTCAGTGCGGATACCGAGATGGCCGGATTGCTCAGTGAACTTGATCCATATACCATCTTGACGAATTCGGACGCCCATTCCTTGGGAAAAATCGGTCGAGAGTACAATGAGCTTTTACTCAAGGAGGCCAGCTTTACGGAATTTGCCAAAGCGTTGCGGCGCGAGGAAGGTCGGCAGGTGGCAGGCAATTATGGTCTTAATCCAAGACTTGGGAAGTACCACCGGACCTATTGCAGCGGCTGCAGCTATATTATTGACGAGGCGGCGACGACGGTCGAACGTTGTCCTTACTGCGGCAGTGTCAAGCTAGTACGCGGCGTGCTGGATCGTATCCGCTCTATCGCGGATCGTCAGGAATCATGCGTACCTGACCATCGTCCGCCGTATCATTATCAGGTGCCGCTTGAATTTATTCCCGGTCTGGGGCCGGCCAAGCTTGAATTATTGCTGAAGACCTTCGGCACAGAGATGAATATTCTGCACAGAGTACCGGAAGCGAGCCTTGCAGATGCGGTAGGCCCGGTCCTGGCGGAGCAGATTGCCGCTGCGCGCAGCGGACGGCTTGAATTAGCTTCGGGCGGCGGCGGTGTATACGGCAAAGTCGTGAAATCTTAAGATAGCGGGCGAAATGCGCATAGGGAGCCAGGCTTGTTCATAGTTTAAGGTAGGAACCAAAACGAACAAGCAAGGAGGCTCGTTATGCTGCAACCTATTCGCCATACACTTAAGGATCAAACCCCGTTATACGTGTTCGTTTCCGTCCTGTTTCTTATGGGTGTCGTTTTTGGCGCATTGATGGTGAATGCTTTGACTTTAGAGCAACAACAGGATATATCTCGCTATCTTGGCGACTTCTTTCTCTCGATACATGAAGAAGGCGCCGATTTTCAGCCGATGACATTTTGGAGCGTGGCCGCTTTGCATTTAAAATGGCTGGGGTTGATCTGGCTGCTTGGTTTATCGGTGATCGGATTACCCGGCATTCTGATTCTGGATTTTCTGAAAGGGGTATTGATCGGCTTCACTGTCGGCTGCCTTGTGGGCCAGTATACATGGAAGGGACTCCTGTTTGCGCTCGTATCGGTAGCGCCGCACAACCTCGTCGTTATTCCCGCTCTACTGATTGCCAGTGTGGCGGCGATTGGCTTCTCCCTGGGCATTATTCGTTCCCGAGTGTTGATGAATCACAAAGGTCAGGCTGCCCGGCCCTTCTTGTCGTACACCACGCTTACATTGGTGATGGCGGCGGTCCTGCTTGGTATTTCCTCCTTTGAAACATGGGTGACGCCCGTGTTGATGGGTTGGGTTGCCCCCATGCTATAGAGTAGAATGGCGAACCCGGTGCTGCTCTAGCAAAATGTTTGACTTTGTTGATTAACTCCCCCTATAATGAAGGAAGTGGTCATAGAACTTTTTTGGATGTGCGGCATGGCTGGGGGAGGGAGAACATGGAAGCTAAGATCGATAAAATTAAACAACAGTTACAATCCCACGGTTACAAATTGACGCCCCAGCGGGAAGCCACGGTACGCGTATTGCTTGAAAATGAAGACGATCATCTCAGCGCGGAAGATGTTTTTATGCTCGTTAAAGACAAAGCTCCGGAAATTGGGCTGGCCACCGTTTATCGGACGTTGGAATTGCTTAGCGAACTCCATGTGGTGGAGAAGATTAATTTCGGCGACGGGGTAGCTCGTTACGACTTGCGCACGGATACAACTAAACATCATCACCACCACTTGATTTGCGTGCAGTGTGGGGCGATGGATGAGATTCGTGAGGATTGGCTGGGTCCGCTGGAGGAACGTCTGGAGAAAGAATTCAACTTTACGGTGTTGGATCACCGGCTGGACTTTCAGGGAATTTGTTACCGCTGTAAGGACAAGAACAATGATTCGTCGGGACCTGGAAATAAGCAATAAATGATGGAAGCAGAGCTCCATACGGCCTCATGCCGTAAGGAGCTTTTTACGTTCTGCTGGTGGAGAATGCGCTAGCCGGAATACTCATTGCCCTCGACCTATATACTTGAAGTATAGAGGTGTCCAAGCCGTTATGGGTAGGGATACGGATCGAAGGAGAGGGTGAAGCCAGATGGTCATTTCACTTCGCAAATGGCTGCGAAGCGGCAAATATTTGCTCCTGTTCATTGCGCTCGCATATACTCTGTATAAAGGGCTGGGACTATTGGACGAGTACGTCTTCCGTGCAGATAAATATCGGGTGCCGGAAGGCGCGGCGGTTAAAGCCTTTCATGAAGGAAACGCAAGCAGCAGCCGGATGGAGGCGCTAACGGATCGGTTGGTGCTGTTTTTCTGGTATGGAGAGTGAGCAATCTGTTCCAAGCAGCAGGGAAATGGAACCTTGACGTGGAATTCAATAAATGGAGATCAACGCAATGATCGTTTGTGATAATGAAGAAGGGGGGCGCAGCACATGGAACGGGATGCCGCCTCTTTTATTTCGTCTCTCACTGAGCAGCGACGGCTAAGCCAAGCTACGCAGCAATCCTATGCCCATGACCTGAAGCAATATCTGCGGTATTTGCGGGAACGCGGGATCGAGCATTTTAACGAGGTGACCCGAGCGGGAATCATGCTCTATTTTGCATCTCTGAAGGAGCAGGGCAAGGCTCCGGCGACCATTCTGCGGGTATCCGTCACGCTTCGCGCTTTTTTTCAATATTTGTTGCGGGAGCGGTTGATTGAGCAAGATCCCTTGGTGATGGTGGAACTGCCCAAGCTTGAGAAGAAGCTGCCGCCCATTTTGAGTGTGGAGGACACGGAGCGCTTGCTGGATGCGCCTGATGGTGAGACTCCGCTAGGCCTTAGGGACAAGGCGATGCTGGAACTGCTATACGCGACAGGTATTCGCGTAACTGAATTGGTCAAGCTTCAGGCCAGCGATGTGGACCTGGTGCTGCGATTTCTGCGCTGTTCCGGCGAACGCGGCAAGGAACGCATTATACCGTTTGGCCCGGTGACAGCACAGTGGCTGGCCCGTTATATAGAGGAGGGACGGCCTCATTTCAATCTGTCCGACGACAATCAAGCTTTATTCCCGAATCGCCGGGGGGGACAAATTAGTCGTCAAGGCTTCTGGAAGGTCATCAAGAAGTACGGGCTGGAGGCAGGAATCGGGGTGGATATTACGCCGCATACTTTGCGCCATTCCTTTGCCGTTCATCTGTTGGAGCGTGGGGCAGATGTCAAATCAGTACAGGAGATGTTGGGCCATACCGATGCTGCAACCATTCAGATGTACCTCAATCGGACCAAGCCTAACCTGAAAGCGGTGTATGACAGCTTTCATCCCAGGGCAAGGCAACGCGATTCGGAAGCAGATTTGCTCGAAGGGGCTGGAGAGGCGGATGGTTTATCGTCTCACAAGGGATAACTAAGTTGCAAAGACTTATAAGTGCGAGTCCACTTTCTGACCCGCTTCGTGATCAAAAGATGACTTTTTGAACTACCTCTATCAAAGAGGTAATACGATAAGGAGTGATTTATGTATGCAACGCGAACCTCGTTTTAACAAAATGACGGTCATCGTTCTTGATAGTGTAGGAATTGGCGAGCTGCCCGATGCCCCTGACTTTGGCGATAAAGGTGCACATACTTTAGGTCATATTATGCAGACTGTACCGGGCACCAAGCTGCCTCATTTGCAGCGGCTTGGCCTTGGAAACATTGCGGAGCTGCCCCATTTGGCTTCGGTAGCAGAGCCGGCAGCCTATTATGGGAAAATGGCAGAAATTTCGGCTGGCAAGGATACAATGACCGGTCATTGGGAGCTGATGGGACTGAAAATCGAGACGCCGTTTCAGACGTACCCGAATGGCTTCCCACGTGATTTGCTCGCTCGCTTCGAGGAGGAGACGGGGCGTAAAATCATCGGCAACAAGCCGGCATCCGGCACAGAAATCCTGGTAGAACTTGGTGAAGAGCATATGCGGACCGGCGCTTGGATTGTCTACACCTCGGCGGACAGCGTATTCCAGATCGCTGCTCATGAGGAGGTCGTCCCACTGGACGAGCTGTACCGGGCTTGCGAAATTGCCCGCCGATTGACTCTGGAGCCTGAGCACACCGTAGGCCGTGTTATCGCCCGGCCATTTGTTGGTGAGCCGGGGAACTTCCAACGCACGCCAAACCGTCATGATTATGCGGTGAAGCCACCGGAACCGACGGTGCTGAACGCACTGAAGCATGCTGGCAAGCAAGTTGTGGCTGTCGGCAAAATCAATGATATTTTCACCGGAGAAGGCATTACTGCTTCTTATCCAACCAAGAGCAATGCGCACGGTATTGAGCAAACTTTAGAACATCTCGGTGAGGATTTTACGGGCTTGCTGTTTACTAATTTAGTTGATTTTGATTCGCTCTACGGACATCGTCGCGATCCACAGGGATATGCGCGGGCGTTGGAGGAATTTGATGCGGCATTGCCAGCCTTAATGGAGAAGGTAGGCGAGCACGATGTGCTGATCATTACCGCAGACCATGGCAATGATCCCATTCATGCCGGAACAGATCATACCCGTGAGTATGTGCCGCTTCTGGTGTACAGCCCAGGGCTAACCAAGCCGGGCAGTCTTGGCGTGAGAAGCACCTATGCTGACCTGGCGGCGACCATCGCCGATAACTTCGGCGTGAAGGCGCCGCAGCATGGACGCAGCTTCTTGCGTGAGTTATAAGCTGAGCTAAGGAATTGGCATAACAAGCAAGGGAGGAAATGATTCTGAAGAAGCTCAAAGCTCTCTGCAAGAAAGCTGCATCGGAAGCATATGCTGGTTTGCCTTTGGGAATGGATTTCTACCTCATAAGAATTTATTAAATAGGAGAAATCCATGAGCAACAGCGATCGTAAGAACATTTTCTCGTCTGCTTCTTTGCCTAGATCATAAGCTCTGCCTATATTCAATTTATTTATCCATAACAGGAGGATTCCATCAATGACGACAACTTTAACAATAGGTATGATTCGGGAAGCGGCACAATATATCCGTTCTCGCTCGACACTTACGCCGAAGGTAGGCTTGATTTTGGGCTCTGGGCTGGGAGTTCTTGCCGATCACCTGGAGCAGCCTGTCAGCATTGCGTATCATGACATTCCCTTCTTCCCGCAGTCTACCGTTGAAGGGCATGCCGGGGAATTGTTAATCGGCACAGTGCAAGGCACACCGGTTGTGCTAATGAAGGGTCGGTTCCATATGTACGAGGGCTATGGTCCCGAGGTGACCGCTTTTCCCGTACGGGTGATGAAAGAGCTGGGCGTGGCCACACTCCTTGTGACTAATGCCGCCGGTGGGGTAAACACAGCTTACGCGCCCGGGGATCTGATGCTGATTTCCGATCATATCAATCTGACTGGACGGAATCCGCTGATTGGACCTAATGATGAGGAATTGGGTCCGCGGTTCCCGGATATGTCTCAGGCTTACAGCCGCAAGCTTCGTGAATTGGCAAAGGGAATTGCCACAGAGAAGGATGTGCCGTTGCAGGAGGGGGTATACGCCGGACTTCTGGGACCTTGTTATGAGACGCCTGCGGAGATTCGCATGCTGCGGACGATGGGCGCGGATGCTGTAGGGATGTCGACGGTATCTGAAGTTATCGTGGCCAGACATGCGGGTCTTGAGGTGTTGGGCATCTCCTGCATCAGCAATATGGCCTCCGGAATTCTGGATCAGCCTTTGTCCCATCATGAGGTCATGGAGACAACGGACCGCGTACGTGAGAAATTTCTGAGTCTTGTATTGTCTATCATTCCCAAAATGTAGAACAGCCTGAGGAATGGAGGTAAGGACGATGAGAGCAGTGGATCTGATTCGCAAGAAGAGAGAGGGCCGGGAATTGACCGGAGATGAGATTGCCTTCTTGGTCAATGGCTATAGCAACGGAGATATTCCTGATTATCAGATGTCGGCTTGGGCGATGGCTGTATTTTATCAGGGCATGAGCGCGCGGGAAACGGCAGACTTGACCATGGCGATGGCGCATTCCGGCGATATGATTGACCTTAGTTCGATTCACGGAATTAAGGTAGACAAGCACTCTACTGGAGGTGTTGGTGACAAGACTACAGTAGTTCTTGCTCCCTTGGTAGCTGCAGCGGGTGTCCCTGTGGCTAAGATGTCCGGTAGGGGACTGGGACACACCGGAGGGACGATCGATAAGCTGGAGGCGATATCGGGCTTCTCCGTGGAGCTTGGCAAGGAGGACTTCTTCCGTCAGGTCAATGATATCGGGCTTGCAGTAGTAGGTCAAAGTGGGAATATGACCCCTGCCGACAAGAAGCTATATGCTTTGCGTGACGTCACAGCCACAGTGGAGTCCATTCCGCTCATCGCCAGCAGTGTCATGAGCAAGAAGATTGCCGCCGGAGCGGATGCGATTGTGCTGGATGTCAAGACCGGAAGCGGCGCGTTTATGAAGACGCTGGAGGATTCTATTCGTTTGGCCAAAGCGATGGTTGATATCGGTACCCAGGTAGGCCGCAGTACAGTTGCTGTAATCAGTGATATGGACCAGCCGCTGGGTCATGCGATTGGCAATGCGCTGGAGATTAAGGAAGCGGTATTGACCCTCCGGGGACAGGGACCCGCTGACTTGGAGGAGGTCTGCCTCATTCTGGCCTCCCATATGCTGATTCTGGGCGGCAAGGCTAAGACGGAAGAAGAAGCGAGTGCTCTGCTGATGGAGCAACTGGATAGCGGCAGGGCCTTGGAGAAGCTTAAGGAACTGGTTGCGGCCCAAGGTGGAGATATCGCTCAGATCGATAACCCGGAATTGCTGCCTCAAGCAGAGCTTGTGGTCGAGGTGCAAGCCCCGGCGGAGGGATACATTGAATCCATACAGGCTGAGGAGATCGGCATTGCAGCTATGCTGCTCGGGGCAGGCCGGGAAACGAAGGATTCTGTCATCGATCTTGCTGCCGGAGTAGAGCTGCGGAAGAAGATTGGCGATTCGGTAAAGGCGGGCGAGACGCTTGCTGTTCTGCACTTCAACCCCGCTCATCAATCTGGTCAAGCAGAAGCCGCGCGGCGGGTACTTCAGGCTTACGGCATATCGGGAACCAAAGTGCCAAGAAGACCGCTTGTATTTGCGCTAGTAACCCCAGAGGGGGTCAAACGCTTCTAACCGAATTCATCACATGATAATAGATTTGCCAAAAACGCCGCAAGGCGTTTTTTGCGTTTCCTAGGAATAAAATTCCATCATTCAGCCGATACTAGGTTAGCAGAATCCAGACTTATGTCTAAAAGGAGGACTAATCTTGAAACAACGGGGATTTATCTGGTTGACCGTGTTGGTATTGGCGTTTTCAGTCTGGGCGCCCGGCGTTTATGCCGAGGAGAGCGAAGCCCGTGCGGGGGACGATCAAATTGCCCTGGCTCAAAATGCCTTATCCGCCGTGTTACTCGATGCAGATACGGGTACGGTCATTTATGAGAAAAAAGGCCATCAGTCCTTGCCGCCCGCCAGTATCACCAAGATTATGACGATGCTGCTGACGATGGAAGCTATTGATAACGGAACACTTAAGCTGACCGATAAGGTGACAGCGAGTGAATACGCCGCTTCCATGGGGGGATCACAGATCTTCCTGGAGCCAGGGGAAACCATGACGGTGGAGGAATTGCTGAAAGGGGTAGCTATGGCTTCCGGCAACGATGCTTCTGTAGCGCTGGCCGAGAAGATCGCAGGATCGGAGAAGGGCTTCGTGAACCTGATGAACAAGCGGGCCAAGGAGCTCGGCATGAAAAATACGCATTTCGCCAACTGCAATGGGCTGCCCGTGGAGAACCATTACAGCTCTGCCTACGATATCGCCCTGATGAGCCGGGAGCTGCTGAAGCACGAGGCGGTCACGAAGTACACGGGGGCCTATCAGGATTATTTGCGGCAGGGCAGCGAGAAGCCCTTCTGGCTGGTGAATACGAACAAGCTTGTACGCTTCTACAGTGGAGCGGATGGCCTGAAGACAGGCTATACCTCCGAAGCCAAGTTCTGTCTGGCTGCTACAGCCAAGCGGGATGGTCTGCGTCTTGTTGCAGTTGTGCTGGGCGAACCCAATACCAAAACGCGCAATAGTGAGGTATCCGCAATGTTCGACTATGCCTTCTCGCAATATTCATTGCTGCCGATCTATCAAGCAGGGGAAGCTATCGGCAAGGTGAAGGTACAGAAGGGAACCAGTGCTCAGCTGGAACTGGCATCGGCCAAGCCGCTGAACGTTCTGGTGAAGAAGGGAGCGGGGCCGGACAGCATTACGCACAAGCTGGTTGCTCCTGACAAATTGGCTGCTCCGATCAAGGCTGGTCAGGTGGTCGGCAAGCTGGTGGTGTATCAGAATGGTCAGGTTCTCGCAGAATTTGAGTTGACCGCCTCTGCGGATATTGATAAGGCCGGGTGGTGGACGCTCTTCAAGCGGACCGCAGCTCACTTGTTTTTTGTAGATTCATAGGGTTTTTCTTCTAGTTTTGTCAGCTAGCAGGAATCGAAAGCGAGATCGTAGAATTGTTGTGTTCATGTCAGGGAGGAGAGTGAACAGAGTTGAATTTACAAGTGGAAATGGAAAGACACCGCGAGACGTTGATCGTACGCTTAAGTGGGGAGTTGGATCATCATACTGCGGACGATATCCGCTTGCGGTTGGATGAAGAGATTGGGCGCGGCAATTGCCGGAACCTGGTTCTAAGCCTCAAATCGCTGCTGTTTATGGATAGCTCCGGCATTGGCGTCATCCTCGGCAGATACAAGCTCATTAAGCAAAAGGGCGGCAAAATGGTAATCTGCGATGTCAACCCACCGGTCTATCGTCTGTTTGAAATGTCCGGATTGTTCAAAATTATGCCGATCTTCGAGAACGAGGAACTGGCACTGACGGATTTGGAGGTGGCGTTGTGAGCGCAGATCATCAAGCCGGCAATTTCATGTCGCTTAAGTTTGCGGCCAAATCCGAGAATGAATCCTTTGCCCGGGTTACTGTCGCAGCCTTTGTCTCGCAATTGGACCCGACGATGGAGGAAATTACGGATTTGAAGACCGTTGTATCCGAGGCCGTTACCAACTCCATCATTCATGGCTATGACGGCAATCCGGAGGGGGTTGTATCGATCTCTGCTGAGATTGAAGGGGATACAATCACCTTAATCATTGAGGATCAGGGTCGCGGTATCGAGGACCTGGAGCTGGCCAAGCAGCCGCTGTATACCTCCAAGCCTGAACTGGAACGCTCGGGCATGGGGTTTACGATTATGGAGAATTTTATGGACGAGTTTGATGTGCATAGCGAAATGGGCGGTGGCACCCGTATTCGGATGAAGAAAAGGATTGTATCCAAGAAAGCTTTATACAATTAGGGGTTGGGTCTATGGATGCCGAAGTGAAGCAAACCTCGCGAGATTTTTTGGAAGATGCGGAAGTGAAACGGCTGATTGCTCTGAGCCAATCGGGGGACGGTGCCGCCAGAGACCGATTGGTGAACAGCAACATACGTCTGGTCTGGTCTGTCGTACAGCGCTTTATGAACCGGGGGTATGAACCCGAAGATTTGTTTCAAATCGGCTGCATCGGTCTGCTAAAGTCGGTAGATAAGTTTGATCTCAGCTATGATGTGAAGTTTTCGACCTATGCGGTGCCGATGATTATCGGGGAAATCCAGCGTTTCTTACGCGATGACGGGACATTGAAGGTAAGCCGTTCACTCAAGGAAATGGCGAATAAGGTGCGCAAGAAAAAAGATGAGTTATCCAAGCTGCTGGGCCGTTTGCCAACCATCAAGGAAGTGGCGGAGGAACTTGGAGTCACTCCCGAGGATGTAGTATTTGCTCAGGAGGCCAATAAGCCACCGGCATCGATTCATGAGACGGTGTTTGAGAATGACGGTGATCCGATTACACTTATGGATCAGATTGCCGATGAATCTCAGGAGCGCTGGTTTGACAAGCTGGCTCTGCATGAAGCTATCGACGGTCTGTCGGAACGTGAGCGTCTGATTGTTTATCTGCGGTATTATCGTGATCAGACACAATCCGAGGTGGCCACGCGGCTTGGTATTTCTCAAGTTCAGGTGTCCCGGCTGGAGAAAAAAATACTGCAGAGCATACGCGACCAAATTGCACAGTGATGTGACAAGTGTACTTGTAGTACGAACGTCAGGCTTTCAGCAGCGAAGCTTAAGCTTCCGATGTGCGTTTTTTTCAAAACGCTTAAGCCCCGATGAAGCTAGGGACTTCAGCAGCGGAGCGGAAGTGGAGGCACGTCCCCTTTGGGCAATCGGCTATGGCTGGGTTGTCGCCCGAAGGGGATTTTCCCTTTGAGGGCTCATCCCTTATAATAGAGGCGGAGACTAATCTTGTGTAAGGGAGACTATTATCATATGAGTGTACATATTGCGGCGAAGACAGGAGATATTGCAGAGACCATTCTGCTGCCAGGGGACCCGCTGCGGGCCAAATTTATCGCGGACACGTATCTAAGCGACGTGATTTGCTACAATGAAGTGCGCGGGATGCTTGGTTTTACCGGTACTTATCAAGGGAAACGGATCTCCGTGCAAGGGACGGGGATGGGCGTTCCCTCCATTTCCATTTACGTAAACGAGCTGATACGGGAATATGGTGTGAAGAATCTGATTAGGGTTGGCACCTGCGGTGGTATGCAGGAGCATGTGCACGTGCGGGACGTTATTTTGGCTCAGGCCTCATGTACCGATTCCAGCATGAACCGCCATGTTTTTGGCGGCTTTGACTACTCGCCAATTGCGAGCTTTCCGCTGTTGAAGGCCGCTTACGAGCGAGGGGTAGAGAAAGGACTAAAGTTGCATGTCGGCAATATCTTCACTTCCGACATGTTCTACCGTGATGATACCCGCATCACCGAACTGCTGATGAAATACGGGGTGCTTGGTATCGAAATGGAGACAACAGCACTCTATACGCTAGCAGCCAAATATGGTGTTCATGCTTTGACGATCTTGACCGTAAGCGACCATTTGTTAACGGGGGAAGAGACTACTTCGGAGGAGCGACAAACAACGTTCAAGCAAATGATGGAGGTTGCGCTGGATACAGCGGTTACGTTGTAGATGCAACAATAAAAGTGTGGTGAACAATGGGGAGCCTGTCTCAGCTTGTTCACCACGCACAATAATGAATACGTTCAATAAAGGACCTTCAATACCCGCTATTTTGTGGTATGGGAGGTCCTTAGGCATGTTAGGGCATCTCTTCACGTGCATGACTACCGAACGGGAGTAAAGGCGCCCCTGCTTTGGCATACTATGGGCAATACGAAGCGGAAGGAGGGGGCATATGAAGCGGGAGGCTGTGCCTGTGCCCATCATATATTTGCGACTCCGCAAGCAGGTAGGGCTTCCGGCGGGAGTGCCAATTCGGCTGGGCGACGTCGCCCGGATACTGGCGGCGCCGGAGCTGGAATCCGAGCTGCTGAGACTGGTGCTGGTTCAACCCGAGCAGCGGGATGGCAACCTGATTGTCATAGATATGCTCCAGGTTATCTCCATTCTGCGGAATCGTTACCCCGGGCAACGCATCGAGTGGATTGGAGAACCACATGTACTGGTGGAAATGATCCGCAAGGAGAAGCCGGCTTCCCTGCTGTTGTTTGTACTCGTATGGCTGCTGCTGTTCTTTGGAGCGGCTTTGACGATCATGAATTTTCATGCGGATGTCAGCATGCCGGAGGTACAGGTACGGATTGTCGAAATGATTACGGGTGAGCGGGATGAGCATCCCTATCTGTTTCAGGCTGCTTACTCCTTGGGCATCGGCTTCGGGATGATCGTCTTCTTCAATCATTTGTTCAAGAAAAAATGGAATGAGGAGCCAACCCCGCTGGAGGTGGAGATGTTCCTCTATCAAGAGAATCTGAACCAGTATGTGGTTGCTGAGGAATATAAAAAAATGCAGCAAGCCGAAGCTGTGGAGAAGGGTTCTTGATGGCAGGTGTAGCAGCGGCGATTTCCATATTTTTGGGGTTGGCCGGAGGCATTGCTGTTGGCGCCGGCGTGATTGCCCTGTTCATCGTGCTTGACATGATCCCCCGGCTGGCACAGGTGACACGAAGCTACAACAGGGTCCATTGGTACGAAGGCGCGATGATTGGTGGCGCGGTACTTGGTACTGTGGCGGATTTCTGGGATTGGCGACTGGCAGGTCCCCCGATTTTGACCGGGGTCGTTGGCATGTTCAACGGTGTGTTCGTCGGTATGCTGGCGGCTGCATTGACCGAGGTGCTGAATGTCTTGCCTATCCTGGCCAAGAGGCTGCATATGAAGCGGTATTTATTCGGGTTGCTGTTGGCTATGGTATTTGGCAAGACAGCAGGATCGTTATTTGAATGGTTTTGGTACAGGCCGTAAATATGGAAGTGATGGAGGTTGAGCGAGCGGTATGATGGAACGCGATACGAATGAAAGCTCTCAGGATGAACTAAAGCATATGCAAGGCATCCCGGACTTTGATTCGGGAGAAGAGCCGGGTACTCAGGAGAAGGACAATGCCGACTCCTCGGGAAGAGAATCAGCCCAACAAAAGCGGGAGCGGGAAATGTCCGATTCCGTAGAGGAATCGGTACGGTATTGGCAGAAGAGCGATAACATCAGCCGCAGTTTGTCGACCACAAGGCATACGCTTGAAGAAGTGGTTGGACTCGGGAGTAGCTTTGATATTGTTTTCCGCGAGATGACCTTTGGCGGCAAGAAGACGGGGTTGTTCTTTGTTAACGGGTTCGCCCAATCAGATGTGATGGTAGAGATTATCAAGCGATTGACTTATTTGACGCCCGAGGATTTATCAACAGGGGCCCTTCGCTCGTTCTTTGAGCTATATATTCCTCACATTCAGGTGGATAAGACGGAAAAGCTCAGCGATGCCATTAACAAAGTGCTGACAGGCAATAGCGTACTGTTCCTGGAGGGCGAGCAGACAGCCTTGGTGATGGATACACGGCAATATCCGGTCCGCAGCCCGGAAGAGCCGTCACTGGAGCGGGTGGTTCGTGGCTCACGCGATGGCTTCACGGAGACCTTGGTGACGAACATTACCTTGGTTCGCCGCCGCCTGCGGGACCCTGGGCTCAAATTCGAGATGATGGGCGTGGGACGCCGGACTAGAACGGATGTATGTATTGCCTTCATTGATGATATTGTAGATAAGACGCTGGTGGATTCCATCCGTGAAAAAATTAAGGAAATCAACATTGACGGCATTCCGCTGGCGGACAAACAATTGGAGGAAGCGATCATCAACCGGGGCTGGAACCCTTATCCATTGGTTCGCTACTCCGAGCGGCCTGATGTGGTCGCCTCTCATTTGCTGGAGGGGCGTGCGGTGGTATTTGTGGATACTTCGCCAAGTGTCATGATTTTACCGACGACCTTCTTTGATTTATGCCAACATGCTGAAGAGAACCGGCAAACACCGTTTATGGGGACTTACCTGCGCTGGGTGCGCTTCTTTGGTGTATTTGCCTCGCTATTCTTGCTGCCCCTATGGCTGTTGATTGTTGTTCATCCGGAGTTTAAGCCCGCCTCATTAGCCTTTATCGGTCCGGAGAAGCAAGCGGAAATTCCGTTGATCGCCCAGTTTCTCCTGGTGGAGTTCGGTGTTGACCTGATGCGGATGGCCGCAGTGCATACCCCAACTCCGTTAGCCTCCGCTATGGGGTTGATCGCTGCGATTCTCATTGGCGATATCGCCGTGCAAACGGGGCTATTTGTCAATGAGGTGGTGCTATATATGGCCGTAGCTGCTATCGGGATGTTCGCTACACCCAGCTATGAATTGGGCCTGGCTAATCGCATTGTCCGGCTTGGATTGCTATTGGTCGTGGCGATATTCGGGGGGCCAGGCTTTGTGATTGGAACTACAGCATTTATCGTACTGCTGACCTTGCGGCGTTCCAATAACTCCTCTTATTTGTGGCCATTTATACCCTTTAATGCAAAGGCGATGGCCGCTGTCCTGCTGCGCGTTCCGGTGATGACTTCGAAGCAAAGACCGTCGTATAACAAGCCAAGGGATGATACCAGAATGCCGGGCAAAAAATAAAGGACTCCGGCCTGTCTTACAAATAACACAAATGTTATTCCGAAAAATCCATTTCTCACATTCGTCGTTATTTGCTATACTGGTGTAAAATTTAAAAGTGGAGGACTTAGGATGTATTTACACGGTACCAGCAAGATTAATGCAAATGGCCATCTCGAGATTGGCGGCTGCGATGCGGTAGAATTGAAACAAACCTATGGCACGCCGCTTTATGTCGTAGATGAAGCCCTTGTTCGGCAAAGATGCCGTGAATATATGAATGCTTTTCGTGCGTCGGGTCTGACCTTTCAGGTGGCCTATGCGAGCAAGGCATTTTGCGTCATGGCGATGTGCCGGCTGGCCGAGGAGGAGGGCCTGTCCTTGGACGTCGTCTCCGAGGGGGAATTGTTTACGGCTCTTCAAGCGGGTTTTCCCGCACAGCGAATCCACTTTCACGGCAATAACAAGACGCCTCAAGAATTGGAAATGGCGATTTCTGCCGGAATCGGCTGCTTTGTAGCGGACAACTTCGTTGAACTGCACATGCTGCAAGCGATCGCCGCTGAGAAAGGCATTACAGTGAATGTCCTATTGCGTGTAACCCCTGGGGTGGAAGCTCATACACACGAATATATGTCTACAGGCCAAACGGATTCCAAGTTCGGCTTTGACATCGGGAACGGCTCGGCCCTGGAAGCCGTCGATCTGGCCAACCGAAGTGCAAATTTGCAGCTTTTGGGAGTCCATTCCCATATCGGCTCGCAAATCTTTGAGGTGGGTGGCTTTGAGCTGGCTGTAGAGCGGGTAGCGGCTTTTGCTATGCAGGTGAAGCAGCAGCTGGATGTTTTATTCAAAGTAGTTAACTTAGGGGGTGGCTTCGGTATTCGTTATACCGAGGAAGATACCCCGCTACTTGTATCCGATTATGTTGGTGCTATTACGGATGCGGTGAAGCAGCATTTTGCCTCTTATCCACAATTGCCGGAGATCTGGGTGGAGCCGGGCCGGAGTATCGTAGGTGATGCCGGAACGACGCTCTATACGGTAGGAACCAGCAAGGAAATCCCTGGTGTGCGTAAATACGTGGCCGTAGATGGCGGAATGACGGACAACCCACGTCCGGCCTTGTACAGCTCCAAATATGAAGCGATGCTGGCCAACCGGGCTGATGAAGCCAACGAAGAGACGGTCTCCATTGCTGGTAAATGCTGCGAAAGCGGCGATATGCTTATCTGGGATGTTGAGTTGCCGAAGACGAACAGCGGGGATTTGTTGGCTGTTGCATGTACCGGGGCATATAATTATGCCATGGCGAGCAACTATAACCGGATTCGCCGTCCGGCTGTTGTTTTTGTACAAGAGGGACACAGCGATCTGGTTGTGAAGCGGGAGTCGCTAGAGGATTTGATTTCATGCGATGTGATTCCGGAACGAATCGCCAAGGAACCATCCTTGAAATAAGCAGCCCTTTCATAATATCAAGCAATCGGCAAGGCTGAAAGGAACTTTCCGCTGCGGCGTAAGTTTTTCGGCCTTGCTTTTTGCTTGCAACCCCATTTTCTAGTACACTGTAAGAGGTTTGTCAAAGTTTTTGTTAATAAGAAAGGTGTGTACGATATGAAAAAAGGCAAGATTGTATTGGAAACAGGCGGAGAGGTAGAAATTGAATTTCTGCCTGAGGAAGCGCCGGGAACGGTTGCCAACTTTGAGAAGCTGGCAAATTCGGGATTCTATAACGGGCTTACCTTCCATCGCGTCATTCCGGGCTTTGTAGCTCAAGGCGGCTGTCCTAACGGAACTGGCACAGGTGGACCAGGGTATACCATCAAATGTGAAACAGCTACGAATGTGACGAAGCACGGACGCGGCATATTGTCGATGGCTCATGCCGGCAAGGATACAGGCGGCAGCCAGTTCTTCATCGTGTATGAACCACAACCTCATTTGGACGGTGTCCACACGGTATTTGGTAAAGTAACCTCCGGTATGGATCATGTAGACAACGTTCGTCCTGGCGACAAAATGAAGGAAGTTACGGTTTGGGACGAAGCTTAAGGCATAACTTTTGAAGAGGGAGTTCAAAAAGCGATCTTTTTGAATACGCAAATTAATCATAAAGCAAGGGTGCTTTCACTGCCACTTTGGCAGCGGAGACACCCTTGCTTTTTTTGTAAGAGAATCAAGAATTTACTATGTGCGTGGCCCAGTACTTTTTATGATTGCTCACCAGACTGGCGGGTATGGACAGCTTTGCGATATTCCAGTGGAGTCATGCCGATGACTTTCTTAAATTGCTTGCAAAAATACGAAGTATCAGAGAAGCCAACGGCAGCGGCAATCCAGTTCACGGTCTGATCCTGATCCGCTAATAGTTGCTTTGCTTTGTTCAATCGGATGGATAGCAGCAATTGCAGCGGGCTCATCCCGTACTTGTTCTTAACGCAGCGAATAATATGAGCGGGATGGAAGGAGAATTGTGCTGCCAGCTCATTCAAATTAAAGCCCTGCTGATAATTCAGCATGAACAGGTCGTAGATTTCGGCAGCGACATCCTTATCTTGAGCATGCTCATTGGATTCGCAAAAAATAGTCAGAATTTTAAGAAAGAGCTGTTGATATTGAATCTGCGAAATGGTAGAGGCGTAAAACAGCTTTTCATTATGATATTTATCGATTTTAACTTGAGATATATCCTCCATATGGCTCTTCAGCACATCATGCAGGCTCTTGTCGATCATCCCGTAATGGGGCAGTGAAATGTAGAAGGTATCTTTTTTATAATACTTATGCTTGTTCATTTTTGTGGACGTGGAGTATAGGGGGCTTTCCGAATAAGAAAAGCTGCCTGTTGTTGAGAAATGAATCCAGGAAAAGGTCGTGTCCTCTGTACATGGCTTAAAGCCTTTGTGCAGATGGTCAGGGGGCAAAATAAGAAAATGGCCAGGCTCGACGATATACTTTTGCCCATTTTCCTCCAGGTACAGAGTCCCGCTGAAGACGAAGATCAAGTCAAAGGTATTGTTGAGAATACGTCGCTCATGAATATCGCCCTTGCGGAATAGCGATAATCCTCCCACGATCAAATGGGGCAGAGGCGGACAACTGAAATTAATATATGACATTTCTAAAACTCCTGTGCTGATTTTATTATATAAAATGTTACATGAGAAATGTAGAAATAGCAATATACAAGGGAGATGTGGGGGGATATTCAATCCATTGAAAAATGTAAAATGCGCATAATGTTATATTTTACAGGTTAATATTGACCTATATTATGTTCATTTTGCTAATTTTAAATTCCTTTTCGCCACGGCATACTTAACGTATAAACTTTCATTCCGTCGACGATGAAAAAGTTTTGAAAGCGCATTAATTATTTTACGAAAGCATTTTACTTCCTGGTTGAGGTGAGAACAACATGTTGCAAGTTTTGAAAAGTTATCGATTTTCAATCATTTTGCTGGTCGGTGTACTGATAGGCGGAATTGCCGGAACCATTCTCGGTGAGCGAGCCTCCGTTCTGCAGCCCTTTGCGGATGTATTTTTGAATTTGGTGTTCTGTATCATTGTTCCGCTTGTCTTTGTTTCCATTGCGAGTTCTATCGCCAGCATGACTAATTTGAAGAAGCTCGGAAAGATTTTGGGTCTCTTCTTCATGGTTATCGTCGTAACAGGATTAATTACTGCTGTGCTGGCCTTAGTCAGCGGCCTGGTGTTTAATCCTGCGCTGAATTCGGACGTCACCTTTGGGGAAGCGGCACAGGTGGATGGCACTTCTCTGGATTTTGTTCGTTTGTTTACGGTTCCTGACTTTGTGGAACTGCTCTCTTTAAAAAATATGATGGCCTTGATCGTATTTGCCATTTTGTTCGGCGTGTCCGTCAGTTCAATTGGAGAAGCGGGGGAACCTGTTGCCAAGCTGCTTCATAGCTTGTCAGCCATTTTGAACAAGGTAGTATCCATCATCATGTATTATGCTCCGGTCGGTATTGCCTGTTATTTTGCGACATTAATCGGTAATGTGGGCAATCAGGTGGTATGGTCCGTTGGGCGGGCAGCAATCATTTATTCTATATTCTGCATTTTATTTTTCATCCTGTTCTCCGTAATCGTATCGTATTATGGCGGGGGCCGAACCGGGTTGAAGCGCTATTGGAAGAACATCTGGTTGCCGATGACGACAGCGATGGGGACTTGCAGCAGCACTGCCTGTATCCCTGTGAACAGGCTGGCTGTGAAGGATATGGGTATTCCTGATGAGATCAGTGATATTATCATTCCGCTAGGGGCCAGCATGCACAAGAATGGTGTCGTGGCTGTGCAAATCATTAAAATCGTTTTCCTGTTCGGCATCTTCAACCTGACCATGGGCCCGGCGGATATGGTTACAGCCATTTTAGTGGCTTTGATTAGCGGCATTATTGTCGGAACCATTCCTAGCGGGGGCTTTATCGGGGAAATGTTTATTTGCACAGCCTTCGGCTTTCCTATGGAAGCGGTGCCAATTCTCGTAATTATGGGGACGATTACAGATCCGCTCTGCACTATGGTTAACGTAACGGGCGATCCGGCGATTTGCATGGCAATGTCTCGAATTGTTGAAGGCAAGAATTGGGTGAAGAACAAGCTGGGAAATCTGAAGCAGGCTTAGAGAAAAGAGAGGATGACACAGATGGATAGGAATGCAGCTAGGGAGCGGCGGCTAGAGATAGCGCGGCTTGACTGTGAAGGTATATATATCGGCAATTTGTACACGGTGGATACCGACTTGCAGCTTCCGGTAAAAGGGCAAAATGGTTCAATAATTACTTGGGAGTCCAGAGAAACTTTGTTTATCAGCCATACGGGCAAGGTAACCAGGCCTTCTCATGGAGTAGGCAATCGTATCATTCCGCTAGTGGCGACCGTCACTTATGAAGGGGAAAGCGTGCAGAAGACGTTTGAGGCTACCGTGCTGGAAGAAGAATATAAAGCTGAAATTGTTGAGGTTTATCCGGTGGATTTGCGTGTGCAAGAAGGTGAGGTTCCCCAATTGCCCGGTGTTGTTGTAGTCAGAAATGATACGGGCAGTCGTACGGTTCATAATGTCGTTTGGGAGAAAGCCGATTGGACCAAATGGATTCTGAATGGTAGGTATATTGTCAAGGGGCGCTTGGAGAATAGCAATTGGGAGACAGAAGCGAAAATTACTGTAGTGGAAGCCGTCGATCAGCTTGCTTTGCCCCAGAAGAAGGTTCATGTGTTTAATGGGCAAAGCGTATCTCTGGAACCAGGCACGGAATTTGCTGATGCGATGGACCGTTCTCTGGAGTATATCTGTTCCGTTGACGATGATCAAATGCTATATAATTTTCGCATAGCTGCCGGGTTAGATGTCAAAGGGGCCAAGCCCATGACCGGCTGGGACGCTCCGGAATGTAACCTGAAAGGTCATACAACAGGTCACTATTTGTCAGCCTTGGCCCTGGCTTACCATGCTACGGGGGGAAGCGAGGCGGTCAAAGCGAAGATTGAATATATGATTGAGCAATTGGACTGCTGCCAACAGGCGATGTCGGCGATGCCTGGGGTGCATTCGCGATTTCTCAGCGCCTATTCGGAAGAGCAATTTGATTTGTTGGAGCAATATTCGACTTATCCCACGATCTGGGCGCCTTATTATACCCTGCACAAAATTATGGCTGGCCTGCTGGAATGCTACGTTCTGGCGGGTCAGGAAGCGGCCCTGCAAATATGTGCCCGGCTGGGAGATTGGGTGCATCATCGGCTTAGCCGCTTATCCCAGGAGCAGCTCCAGCGAATGTGGTCGCTTTATATTGCCGGAGAATTTGGCGGAATGAATGAAGTGATGACCCAGCTATATCTGATTACAAATGAGGCACACTACGTGGAAGCTGCCAAATACTTCGATAACGAAAAGCTGCTATTTCCAATGCAGGCAAACATGGACACTCTGGGCGATATGCATGCGAATCAGCATATACCGCAAATCATCGGAGCTTTGAAGCTATACGAGGCGGAAGGAAATGCAGCGTATTATGAGGCCGCCAAGAACTTCTGGCGAATGGTTATCGAAGATCATGCCTATTCGATCGGTGGCGTGGGGGAGACGGAAATGTTCCGTGAGCCTGGCAAAATTGCTGCCTATCTGACAGACAAAACGGCGGAAACCTGTGCCAGCTACAACATGCTGAAGCTGACAAGGGAGCTGTACAGCTTTGAGCCAAAGCCAGAGTACATGGACTACTACGAAAGGACGCTCTACAATCATATCCTGGCCACAGAAAATAATCAGTGCGCTGAGGGGGGGAGCACCTATTTCCTGCCGCTGGCGCCGGGGTCCTGCAAGAAATTTGACACACACGAGAATACCTGCTGCCATGGCACTGGACTGGAAAACCACTTTAAGTATCAGGAGAGTATATATTTCCATGATGGTGATACGCTATATGTCAATTTGTACATTCCGTCCATCCTGGAGTGGGAGGAGCAAGGCATAACACTTTCTCAAACCCGGAAGCGGGAGAAGCTGGCAGACACGGCGGCATTCATCCTATCGGGAGGACGAGAAATACGGATTCATTTCCGAATTCCGGAGTGGATAAAGGGCTTGCCTGAGGTCACAATTAACGGTAAGCGGCAGCAGGTAGACATCAAAGACGGTTATCTTGTACTGCAGCAAGCTCATGATGGAGATCGAATTGAGTTGTTGTTTCCCTATGCGATCAGATGGATGGCGGCACCGGATGATGCTCGCATAAAGAGTGTTTGCTACGGGCCTTACATTATGGCTGCTCTTCACGAAGGGCAACAATTATTGACTTGGTCTTGTAGTACCGAAGAGTTTGTCCGGCGGCTAGAGCCAAGTATGACGGGGCCTGAGTTTACTGTGGATGGCATTCGTTTTGTTCCGCTTCACCAAGTTCATCATGAACGGTATCATACTTATTTCAGGTTTGAGTTTTAACCAATAAATGATAGCAATTTGCCTTGCAAGTCACTGGCTTGGTTAGGCAAATTGCGACAGGAGCCCTTGCATTTTCTGTATCGGGATGATAACATTAGCCCGAAAGCAACTAACAAAATAATTGTAATCCTTCGGGGCGGGGTGCAACTCCCCACCGACGGTGATGGCTCTTCTGAGCACAAGTCCGTGACCCGTATTATGTTTGAAGCAAGCATATGCGGCTGAGCCGGTGAGATTCCGGGACCGACAGTATAGTCTGGATGGGAGAAGGAAAACGCAAGTGACACATAGGCTAAACCGTCGATGTGTCAGGAACCAAGGGCTTTACTCGGCAAAGTTCTACTTTTCACAATGGGAGAAGTGAGCTGGTGGAGTAACAGCTTTGCTTTGTTGAATTTGTCGATCCGTCTTGTTAATTTAAGATAGGATAAGATTTGACAACAGCTAATTTTTGACTTGCGTAGAATCACTCTCATATCAACCCTGCCGGATTACGGCAGGGTTGTTTTTGCTTGTTAGGGTTTGTAAGGGGAAAAGAGGAGTGGGACGGATGAAGGTCATCGATGACGAGTATTACATGGGCTTGGCGCTGGATATGGCTGAGCGGGCTTTAGGACAGACTGGAGCTAATCGGGTCGTCGGCTCCGTGAAGGAGGGAATGCTTGATGTTTACGGGACTCGTAGAAGAGATCGGAACGATGAAATCGATCAACCGGCAGGGTGAAGCGATGTTGCTGGGCATCTCGGCAAGTGTGGTTACAGAAGGGCTGAGATTGGGCGATAGCATATCCGTTAACGGCGTATGCTTGACCGCGATTTCTTTTAACGCGACTTCTTTCACCGTAGATGTAATGCCGCAAACCTACCGCAATACCAATTTGAAGGATTTGAAGCTGGGAAGCCGGGTGAACCTGGAGCGGGCGATGGCAGCGAACGGCCGTTTTGGCGGTCATATCGTTCAGGGGCATGCCGACGGGACGGGAACGATCCGGAGTATTAACCGGGATCAGAATGCAGTGGTTTATGAGATTAAGCCCAGCAATTCATCCTTGTTCAAATACATTATTCCAAAGGGCTCGATTGCAGTGGACGGAATCAGCCTGACGGTGGTGGAGGCAAATGCCGGCAGCTTTAAGATTTCCATTATCCCGCATACGCTGGCACAAACGGTATTGGCCTTTAAGAAGCCCGGGGATACGGTGAACCTGGAATGCGACATTTTAGGCAAATACGTGGAGCATATGCTGCGATTTGGCCAATTGGCGGAGAATGAAGTGGAGCAGGATGGTCAGAAACGGACGGAAGGCATCGACGTGCCCTTCCTGGCAGCGAATGGATTTATGTAAAAATTTAGAATGTGCAGTGGAAAGAAAACATAGGAGGGAACCGGCATGAGCGCTATTAAATTGGACCGTGTTGAAGAAGCCATTGACGATCTGATGCAGGGCAAGGTGATTATTGTTGTGGACGATGAGGATCGGGAAAATGAGGGAGATTTCATTGCATTAGCTGAGAAGGCGACGCCTGAGGTCATTAATTTCATGATTACCCAGGGACGAGGTCTGGTATGTCTCCCGATTACGTCCGAACGGGCTGAGGAGCTGGACTTGCAGCCGATGGTGGCACAAAATACGGATAATCATGGCACCGCCTTTACTGTATCCATCGACCATAAAGATACTACGACCGGCATCTCGGCATACGAACGTTCCTTGACGGTGCAAGCCATTATGGACCCCAAGGCCAAGCCGTCAGATTTCCGGCGTCCGGGGCATATGTTCCCACTGATTGCCAAGAAGGGTGGCGTGCTGCGGCGCGCAGGCCATACAGAAGCGGCTGTGGATTTGGCTCACCTGTGTGGAGCTTACCCTGCCGGGGTGATTTGCGAAGTGGTTAAGGAAGATGGAACGATGGCCCGCTTGCCTGACTTGGTTGAGCTTGCGAAGACATTTGACTTGAAGCTGATCAGCATCAAGGATTTGATTCATTATCGGAACGAAAAGGAGAAGCTGGTCAACCGCGAGGTCGAGGTGCATATGCCAACTGACTACGGCGAATTCCAAGCAGTTGCTTATACGAACGATGTGGATACGAAGGAGCATCTGGCCCTGGTTAAAGGAGACATTAGCGGTGATGAGCCAGTGTTGGTGCGAGTGCACTCGGAATGCCTGACCGGGGATGTGTTCCATTCCCACCGTTGCGATTGTGGTCCGCAGTTTGAAGCTGCCTTACGTCAAATTGAAGAGGCGGGTCGAGGTGTATTGCTGTATATGCGCCAAGAGGGACGTGGTATTGGATTAATCAACAAGCTGCGGGCCTATAAGCTGCAGGAGCAGGGATTAGACACCGTAGATGCCAATCTGAAGCTTGGCTTCCCGGCAGATTTGCGGGAATATGGCATCGGGGCGCAGATTCTGAAAGATCTGGGTGTTCGCCAAATTCGGTTGATGACCAATAACCCGCGCAAAATCAAAGGACTGGAGGGCTACGGGCTGGAAGTTGTCGAGCGTGTGCCGATTCAAATGAAGGAAAATGAAGACAATACCAAGTACCTGCATACTAAGCAAGCCAAATTGGGGCATTTGCTTAAATTCGACGATTTGGAGCAAGACGAGACTTCCTATATTTAGTGGTTAATTATTATTTTATATACAGAAAGGTATGATGAGAGATGGCAAACGTATTTGAGGGACATTTAGTATCGGAAGGACTAAACTACGCAATTGTTGTAGGCAGATTTAATGAATTTATTACCAGCAAATTGCTGACGGGTGCTTTGGATGCCTTGAATCGCCATGGGGCGAAGGAAGAGGAAATTAATGTAGCATGGGTTCCAGGGGCATTTGAAATTCCGTTTGTTGCGCAAAAATTGGCCGAGAGCGGCAAATACGATGCGGTTATTACACTGGGAACGGTCATTCGTGGGTCAACGACCCATTATGATTATGTCTGCAACGAAGTTGCTAAGGGCGTGGCAGCCGTAGGCTTGAAGACTGGTGTGCCTACGATCTTCGGTGTGGTGACTACGGAAAATATCGAGCAAGCCATTGAACGGGCGGGCACCAAAGCCGGAAATAAGGGCTGGGACGCAGCGATGTCCGCGATTGAGATGGCCAACTTGACGAAACAATTAAAATAATGCTTACTTGAATGTAGTGTCCGATTTCAGGGCACTACATTTTTTTTGTGTGTAATACCCTTCTTATATTGGAGAGAAGGAGATCGCATCTTTTGTAACTCCGTTTTTTAAGGTAAAATTAGTTATATATATGTTTGGCTATGGGTGGAGGATGTTCATTGACGACAGTAACGTACAAGCTGGAAACCTTCGAGGGTCCGCTTGATTTATTATTGCATCTCATTGATAAAGCGGAGATTAACATTAACGAGATTTCCATCAGTGAGATCACGGACCAATATCTCGAATATTTGCATGACATGCAGGAGCTTGAGCTGGAGGTGACTAGTGAATTTCTGGTCATGGCAGCCACGCTGCTGTCTATCAAGAGCAAGCAATTGCTGCCCAAGCCGCCTGTCATTGAATTGGACGATGAATTCAATTATTTGCTGGAGGATGAAGAGGACCCTAGGGACGAGCTCATTCGCAAGCTGATTGAATATCGCAAATATAAAGGCATCGCCGAGCATCTGCATGAACGTGAATGGGAGCGCAGTTTGATCTTCTCCAAAGAACCTGAGGATTTGACGCCGTTTATGCCAGAGGTGCAGGAGAATCCGGTGAAGGGGCTGCATGCTAGCGATTTGATCGCTGTGTTTCAGAAAGCTTTGCGCAGAGCCTCCAAGCGCAACACTGTGGCACGTATTCACCGCGACGAGATTTCGGTCAAGGACCGGATCAAGGATGTAATATCTGCGCTGGAGCAATCGGGCAAGGGAGGTAGACTGCTATTCTCAAAGCTGCTGCATCCGGAGATGTATCGGCATGAGATTGTGGTTACTTTTTTAGCCGTACTGGAGTTAATGAAGATGAAACAGATTGTTTGCTTTCAGAACAAGCTGTTTGACGATATTGTCATGGAGTGGAGAGGGGAAGGAAAGACAGATGAACTTCAAGGAACTGAAATCGATTATTGAGGGGCTATTGTTTTTAGCCGGAGAGGAGGGCTTAAGCCTCAAGCAATTGGCAGAAGTTACGGAGCAACGTCAGGAAGTGATTACGGATGCTCTGCTCGATATGAAGAACTCCTTCAAACGAACCGGAAGAGGCTTGCAAATTGTTCATATTGCCGGTCATTATCAATTAGCGACGTTACCGGATCATGCGCCCTATTTTGAACGCCTGGCTTACTCGCCATCAAGATCGTCTTTATCTCAAGCCGCACTTGAGACTTTGTCCATCGTGGCTTATCGCCAGCCGATTACCCGGGTAGAAATTGAAGAGATTCGCGGGGTCAAATCGGAACGCGCCATTCATTCTCTGGTTAATAAGGATTTGATTGAGGAGGTTGGCCGGGCTGAAGCGATTGGTCGGCCCATTTTGTACGGAACCACGAAGGCTTTTCTGGATTATTTCGGCCTAGCGGGGCTTAAGGACTTGCCAGATCTAGCTGACTACGAGAGTACCGACCAGCTTGAAGAAGAGACTCAATTGCTTTTCCAGAAGCTGGAGGAGCAGCAGTTAACATTCGACGATGTTGACGATGAGACACAGCCGTTGCCAGAGGAGTTGGAGAAAATTTAAAATAAGTTCGCCAAGCTGTCTCGTTTTTTCCTTCACCGTCGGTCAGCGGAACGAGGCAGCTTTTTTGCGTTAGGAATGCATAATTAAAGGCAGAATTCAGGAATTTTTTTCTTTTTGGGAAGCCATACTATATGGGAGCATTTTATCTGATAGGTATGGAGGGCTTTCCCGTGTGGATTTGGCTCGGAGGCATCCTGATCCTGCTGCTGATTCTAGCTGCTTTGATTTTGCTGTCTACCATTACGATTCATTTGACGATGAAGAAGCAGAACCGGGACGATCTGATTCTGTTCGATATTTACCTGTTGTACGGCCTAGTACATATCCATTATCAGGTTCCCTCCATCCGGTTGAAAAATTGGAAGGAGGGCCTGCAATTCGAGCGAGACCGTCCGGAGAACATTTTGCAGCAAGATTCTTCGAGCAGTAAGCCGAAGGTGAACCGGGATAAGGTAGAAAAATGGATGGATGAGGTTCAGCGGGTGCTTGAGGCGACCAAGGGCTTTCGCGTTTGGATTAAGGCTACGCTGAGGCATATTACTTTCCACAAGCTGGATTGGTCCACCAATATCGGCTTACAGGACGCTGCTCATACTGCTACATTGACCGGGGTCTTATGGGGGGTCAAGACCACTTTGATTGGGTGGCTGACCTGCTATGTTTCGTTGAAGCAACGTCCTAAGTTGTTTGTTGTTCCCGTGTTTGACCGTGCGCCGTTATTTTCCACGGAAGTCCGCTGCATAGCACAAATTCGCTGCGGTTATGCTATATATGCTGGACTATTGCTTGGAGTTCGCGTGCTAAAAGTGAAGGGAGGAGTGAAGAAATGGCTGACCATCCTATTCAAGGGCTAATGCAAACGGCTATGGAGAATATCAAGGATATGGTTGACGTCAATACGATTGTTGGCGAGCCGGTGGAAACGCCGGACGGTAGTGTTATTTTGCCGATCAGCCGTGTGGGCTTTGGATTTGCTGCCGGGGGCAGCGATTTTAACATTGATGACGGACATGCGAAGCATGCCTCGGGCTCTTCCACGGAAGGACATAGTGCATACAGACCTTTTGGTGGCGGTAGCGGTGGTGGCGTCTCGATTAATCCGATAGCGTTCCTCGTTGTCGGCAAGCCGGGAGTACACATCGTACCTCTGGATAATCAGACCCATCTCGTCGAGAAAATTAT
The DNA here is from genome assembly GCF_000374825.1 of Paenibacillus sanguinis 2301083 = DSM 16941. Lineage (GTDB taxonomy): Bacteria > Bacillota > Bacilli > Paenibacillales > Paenibacillaceae > Fontibacillus > Fontibacillus sanguinis. Next base: position 181,161 of record NZ_KB895379.1, on the reverse strand, counting down.
CGATGCGGTTCCCGGAGTGATCGACAGAATTCAGTCCATGTTCCCGGGTGAACATCATGTGCATGTAGCCTCGTCTGCACATCAAGAGCCGGTCGAGCCGTCAGGGCCAATCATCTAGCCGATCAGAAGCTAATCTGGTATAAGTACCGATCCCTTCCGCTTGACCGGGAGGGGTCTTTTTTTGAGCAGGACATACTCCCTTTTGCCAACGCATATAAGTTATATAAGTGCGTGTTCAAAAAGTCGAATTTCAGGACCAAAGCTTATGCTTCCGATGTGCGTTTTTTTAAAACGCTTTAGGTTGGATGAAGCCAGGGATGTAACTAGCGGAGCTACACGTTCTGGGAAGACGACTTTTTGAACAACTTCTATAAGAAGCCTGTACTCTACCGGAGGAATTGACTTATGACCTATAGTAGACAACTTTCTGGCATTTTGCGTGCAATTCACCGCGCAACCGCCGGCCTATTGATTCTGTCCCTGCTCTTGCTGCCGCAAACCGTACAAGCCGCGCCAGCTCCACCATCCATCCATGCTCAGGCTGCCGCCGTTATCGATGTGACCTCGGAACGCTTGATCTTTAACGTGAAGGGGGATGAGCGCCTGCCTATCGCCAGTCTGACGAAGATTATGACTGCGATTGTAGCTATTGAGCATGGCCAGCTGTCCGATGTAGTCAGGGTGGGCAAAAATGCCTATGCCAAGGAGGGCTCTTCCATTTACTTGCATTTGGGGGAAGAGATGAGCCTGGAAAATATGCTTTATGGCCTGATGCTTCGCTCAGGCAATGATGCGGCTTCAGCAATTGCTGAGCATGTTGGCGGTTCAGAGGAAGGCTTTGTACATCTAATGAACGAGAAAGCCAGGCTGTTGGGACTTGACAACACACAATTTCAAAACCCGCATGGGCTGGATGCCAAGGGCCACTATTCGTCAGCCAACGATTTGGCCAAGCTGACCGCTTACGCTCTTAAGAATCCGCATTTCAAGGAAATCGTCCGTACTCCGGACAAGACGGCCCCCAATCCCAATGATCCCTGGGACTACAAGTGGCTTAATAAAAATAAAATGCTGCGATTTTATGAAGGAGCGGACGGAGTCAAAACCGGCTACACGAAGATCGCCAAGCGTTGCCTTGTAAGCTCTGCTTCCCGTGGCGGGCAGCAGCTTGCTGTGGTGACCCTGAATGATGGAGATGATTGGAACGATCATCGCAAGCTGCTGGATTTCGGCTTTGCCAACTATCCCCTCGCCACCATCATTAAGAAAGGGCAGCGGATACAAGGAGGACTAGTAACGGGAGCTTCGTTTCAGTATGCGCTAGCCCCTGAGGAGATCAGACATGTGGAGAAAAGAATGAAGCTGAAGGAAAGCCGGACGGCCTCGTTTGGCTATCGCGGGGAAATCTCTATCACCTTAAATGAACAGCTTATCGGCTCGGTACCGGTATATGAGAGGAAGAGCTTAAAGTCCGGTGTGAAGGACCGGGAAGAAGGCAGGAGCGCATTTGCCACCTTAGAAGGGGGCCTTCGAGCCTTGGGTAGCGGTATCTGGCCAAGCTCGTTGCATAAGGTGCTGCAGTCCCTGCTGCTTGGTGCTTAGGGGAAAAAGGGCATCCCTGCATAGAGACCTATCGGCCAGGGTAAGGGTGAGAGAGAGGGGGAATAGAGATGGTCAATAAAATATGGCTTGCACTAATATTGATCGGATTTGGGTTTGCGGCAATAAAGGGGGATATCAGCACAGTCACCCAAGCGGCTTTTGATGGGGCTGCAACGGGAGTAACGGTATGCTTTGGCTTGATCAGTGTGCTGGTGTTCTGGCTTGGCATTATACGGCTTGCGGAGGAGTCGGGTCTGGTTCAGACCATCTCCCGCTGGCTTGGTCCTGTTGTTGCTTATCTGTTCCCGGATGTGCCCAAAGATCATCCAGCCATGGGGTATATTCTGTCGAACATGAGCGCCAATCTGCTAGGCTTGGGAAATGCAGCAACGCCGATGGGAATTCGGGCCATGCAAGAGCTGCAAGAGCTTAATCCTGACAAAACAACGGCATCCCCGGCGATGTGTACGCTGCTAGCTTTAAATACGGCAAGCATCACCTTAATCCCGACCACTTTAATTGCTATCCGCATCAACTTCGGGTCAGACAATCCTGCCGAAATTGTGGGCTCTACATTGCTTGCGACGGCGATTGCCACCGCAGCAGCCATTCTGGCGGACCGATGGTATCGTGGACGAAGCGGCTATCGTACGCCACCACAGCGAACAACACCGCCAACTTTTTCGTTTAAGAGGTGAGTGAATCGTGCTGGATTGGATCAATGTGATATCGGCCTGGGCCGTACCGGTGATGATTGCCTTCATTCCACTGTATGCTTATTTCAAAAAGGTTCCGGTCTACGAATCGTTTGTCGACGGAGCCAAGGATGGCTTCTCGACAGCCATTGGCATTATCCCGCATCTGGTTGGAATGATGGTGGCTATCAGTGTATTCCGCGCCTCTGGAGCCCTTGATTTCCTTGTGGGCTGGATGACGCCGTTCCTTGCGGCGCTACATATTCCGGCGGAGGTATTGCCGCTGGGCTTCCTTAGGCCTTTGACAGGAACGGGGTCGCTGGCCTTCACGACGGATTTGATCAAGACCTATGGCCCCGATTCCATGATCGGTCGAATGGCCTCCACCATCCAAGGCAGTACAGATACTACATTGTATGTGCTAACCGTTTATTTTGGGGCCGTAGGCATTCGCAATGGACGTTATGCCCTGAAGGTAGGCTTGTTCTCTGATGTGATTGGTTTTGTCGCCGCCCTTGCTGTTTGCTTGCTCCTGTTCGGTTAAACAGCTAAGGAGCAGCAGGAGAGCCGCCCTTGCGTCCAAGACGCTGCCAGGGGCGGTTTTTATATTGGCATCCTGCGGCTATTGTGATTTTCCTTGCAGGTAGGTATCATGTTTATGAGGTGACTTAGTGAAAATGGAAAGATTGCAGAAAATTTTAGCGGGCGCAGGAGTTGCTTCTCGCCGCAAATGCGAAGAATTGATACTGAGCGGTAAGGTGCAAGTGAATGGTGAGACTGTGACCACACTGGGCACAAAGGCTGATCCTGATGTGGATACGATAACCGTGGATGGGAAGACCATCGGCGTGGAGAAGAAGCTGTATCTCGTCTTCAACAAGCCCAAGGGAGTAATCACAAGTGCATCCGATCCGCAAGGCAGAAAAATTGTCACCGATTATCTAAAGGGAATCGACGAACGCGTATATCCGGTAGGCCGGCTTGATTACGATACGGAAGGATTGCTACTGCTCACTAATGACGGAGAGTTTGCCCATTTGCTGACGCATCCGAAGCACCATGTACCCAAGACGTATCTTGCTACTGTCAAGGGTGTCCCGCATGGCACAGCTCTGGACAAGCTGAAGCAAGGGATTATGCTGGAGGACGGAATGACGGCCCCGGCAGAAGTAGAGTATCACGATCTGGATACGGACGGGAAGTCCTCGACAATCTCCATTACAATTCATGAGGGAAGAAATCGTCAGGTGCGTCGAATGTTCGAGGCTATTTCGCATCCTGTGATCAAACTGAAAAGAATATCCTTTGGCGAATTATTCCTCGGTAATTTGAAGAGAGGCTTGTATCGTCATCTAACCAAGGATGAAATTGAAAGCTTCTATAAACTGGCGGGTATGACCAGACCAGCCAGACCTGTTGCGGCTGCAAAACCGGCAGCTTCGTCCTACACAGCAAAGCCAGTAAGAAAGGGACCAAACGAGACAAAGGTGAATCAATCGGGGAGACCCCTCAATTCAAGAAAATCAGGCTCTTCAAATCGACCCGCAAAAACAAGACGATCCGCACCTAAAAAGCGCTAATAAGTGGCAACCCGCATGAATGATATGTCCGGCTTTAACAGCGATTGGGAGCACGCGGCGAACTGCGGCGTCTTCCACGCTGATCTGTTAATCACGGATGTCACATAATGTTCACACTTATTTCGGCTGAAATGAGCACGCATTTCGTTATAATGTTCATAGAGTGTTCACGATTTGTTCAACACTTATGACAATTGTCGTGGAAAGGGAGAAGACTATGGGGAAGGCGAGAAGGCCTATCCAGATTGTTGTCTTACTGCTCATTGTTGTGCTGGGAGGCTATGCCATCGGCACAGCAGTATTCGGCGGCGAAGCGCAGAAGCCGATTCAAGGCGGGACACCGCCGGCCTTCAAGCTGCTAGGCTTGGACGGAGAAGTACATAGCTTGAAAGATTACAAGGATCAGGTGGTAGTGCTCAATTTCTGGGCAACCTGGTGTGTTTATTGCGTTAAGGAAATGCCAGCTTTGCAAGCCCAGTGGGAGAAGTGGCGCGATCAAGGCGTGGTGGTGCTTGGCATCAATACGGGCGAAGACCCGATAACGGTCGAGAGCTTCGTCAGGCAGACAGGTGTGAGCTTCCCGATTCTCTATGATTCCGATCATATCGTTACGCGAGATTACGGCATTGTACCGATGCCCACAACTTTTTTTGTGGGCAGGAACGGAAAGATATCCTCTATTCACCAAGGTGAGCTTAATCTGGATACGCTAGATGATCTAATCCGGCAACTGGTGAATCCTTGAGTGAGGGAGGAGGGAGCGGACATTGATTGAGAATACGAAGTGCGAGTGCGGGCATCAGAACAGGGTAGGCACTATTCTTTGCGAAGCCTGCGGCAAACCCTTGTTAGAAGGGGAGACCACCGGGGAACTGCTGGAAATGCGGTATGACGGGGTTGCTCGCAGATCGCAACGAGTGAATCCCAATATCGTCGACCGTATTTGGAATTTCTTCTCTTCGGTCAAAGTTGCGATTTATTTAATTATCATTACGCTGATCGGTGCGATGTTAGGAACAATCTTCGAGCAGGAGAGCAATTTTATCCGCTTCGATCCTTCTACTTTCTACAAAGAGAAATATGGTACCATCGGGGAGATTTATTATCGACTTGGCTTGTCTCATACCTATGAATCCTGGTGGTTCATTCTGCTGCTGGTCATGATTGGGGCCTCCTTAGTCATTTGCAGTCTCGACCGGGTGTTGCCATTATACAAAGCGCTTTCAAAACAGAAGATACGCAAGCATCCGGAGTTTCTGACGAGGCAGAAGCTGGTTTATCAAGGGGATATAGGGATAGACGGAAAAGACTTCGTCCAGCAAGCTGCCCAGCCCTTGCGCAAGCGACACTACCGTGTTTATACAGAAGGAGATGCTCTGCTGGCCGAAAAGCAGCGGTTCAGCCGCTGGGGACCTTACGTCATCCATATCGGACTGATTGTATTTTTGCTGGCGGTTTTGTTTCGGGGATTGCCGGGGCTTCATATGGATGAACATTATTGGTTCCCTGAAGGCGAGACTACGCGGATTCCGGATACTGACTATTATCTGGAGAATGAGCGGTTTACGGTGGAATACTATACCGAGGAGGAAATGTCCGAGAGCTTCAGGCAAACGGGGAAAATCGTTCCGAAGCTGTATGAAACAAAGGCTGTTTTGTATAAGTGTGTCGCTGATTGTCAAGACCCATCCAAAGCGCCGCAACTTGAGGAAGTAGCGCGTCATCCTATTCAGGTGAATAATCCTCTGGTCTATGAGGGACTTAAGGCGTATCAATTTGATTTTGATTTAACGCCCAAGCTCAGATCGGTGCAGCCAGCGCTGGTTAATGCCAAAACCGGGGAGTTCTATGGTAAATTCAAGCTGGATATGCAGAACCCTGAGCGTGAATATGAAGTAGGCCCCTATAAGCTGACACTTCATAACAAATATATGGATTTCTCCTTGAATGAGCAAGGCCAGCCGGTTTCTCTTTCCGGCGAGCCTAATGCACCCGCTTTCTTATTTCTTATTCAAGGTCCGGACTTACCCGCTGAGGGTGTGCAATATTTGTACTTCCCCAAGCAAATTGACAAGGAGCGCTTTCAGCAGGAGGCGATCAATCGGCAGCTCAGCGGTCAGGAAGCTATCCTTGAGCTGGATGTGCAAGGGATGGAGAATGTAGACTTTATAGCTTCATCAAGCTATCTGAACATCCGGATTGATCGAGCTATGCCTTTTGTCTGGCTGGGACTTGGCATTGTCATGGCGGGATTAATTCTCGGATTTTACTGGCAGCATCGCCGGATTTGGCTGCGAGTGGACGACGGAAAGCTAACGCTGGGGGGACATACCGCCAAGAATTGGTTTGGCATGCGCCGAGAGGTAGCTTCGTTTCTGGCTGCTATGGGCGTGGAGGCGGATGAGAAGTCTTTGGAAAACAGGGGGAAGCGTCCATGAATTTCTTGGAAATCAGCAGAACCGCATTTATGACTGCTTTTTTGCTATACTGCGCGGCTTTCATCTTATATGTTGTTGCCGTGACCGGCAGAACGTGGCGAGGCCGCGATCCCAGGCATCATGAGCAGAAGTGGGGACGCATCTCTTTCACGGTATCCTCACTTGGCTTGTTATCTCATCTGATATATTGCGGAACACGCTGGGCCTACAGCGGACATGTACCGGTCAGCAATATGTACGAGTTTATGACGTTTTTGTCGATGATGATCATGATTGCTTTTACGATTGTATTCCTTATCTATCGCAAAATCTTGCTCGGTATGTTCGCCTTGCCGCTGGCGATTGTGATTATGGCGTATGCCGCCGTATTTCCACAGGATGTGCAGCCGCTGATCCCCTCTCTTCGTTCCATTTGGCTGTACATCCACGTCACTCTTGCCGCGGCGGGGGAAGCCTTCTTCGCCGTGGGCTTTATCGCCGGGTTGATGTATTTGCTGCGGTCCGTGGATTTTGGAGCTAAAGACAGTACAGGTCGCAGGCAAAAAAGATGGGTTGAATTTACGCTTTTTTCTATTATTATAGTAGTGGGCTTTATTGTTTCCGTGTTTGCCTTTCGCGCAGCCGGATATGAAGCTGTTTTCATACAAAATCAGACAGTGATTGACAGCCAAGTAGATCAAGATAGTACAATAGAGGATAAAGAAGTTTATAAGCTTCCGCCGATCGTAGGTCCACATGATAGCAAGCCTGCGGAGATACAACCCTTTTTGGGGATGTCGCAGCCGTTGTTTGAAGCCCCTTCCTGGATGAATGGGCAAAATGCGGGACGTAAACTGAATACGGTCATTTGGGCAATACTAACAGGTACCGTGCTTTATTTGCTGCTTCGGCTATTGGCTCGCAAGCCATTAGGCAAGGCATTATCTCCGGTGTTGCGCGGGATAGATCCGGATGATCTTGATGAAATCAGCTACCGGGCGATAGCCATTGGCTTTCCCATCTTTACCTTGGGGGCACTCGTCTTTGCCATGATCTGGGCCCAACAGGCCTGGGGGCGGTTCTGGGGTTGGGACCCGAAAGAGGTATGGGCATTGATCACATGGCTTTTCTATAGTGCATATCTGCATCTTCGCTTATCCCGGGGATTTCAGGGTCGACAGGCCTCCTGGCTTGCCGTCCTGGGATTTCTGGTCGTTATGTTTACGCTCGTGGGGGTAAACCTGATTATTGCTGGGCTGCATTCCTACGCGGGTACCGATTAACAGGATCACAAAACCATATGGACTGCTCAAGTGCTTTGGGTAAGATGATGAAGGGGTTGTTGTTATATGTCAGATCAAGCAAACCGTATTCTGGTCGTCGATGATGAGGAGAGAATTCGCCGGCTGCTGAAGATGTACTTGGAAAAGGAAGGATACGAAATCGATGAAGCGGAAGACGGTGAGACGGCTTTGAAGAAAGCAACCGCCGGGGATTATGGATTAATTCTGCTTGACGTCATGCTGCCGGGAATTGATGGTGTTGAGGTCTGCAATCGTCTCAGACAGGTCAAGTCAACGCCGGTGCTGATGCTGACGGCTAAGGGAGAGGAAATCAACCGGGTTCAGGGCTTTGAGGTCGGAGCGGATGACTATGTAGTGAAGCCATTCAGCCCGCGGGAAGTTATTTATCGGGTCAAGGCTATTATGCGGCGTGCCTCGGCCACTGCTTATCTGTCCAAGGAAAGTGGGACCAGCAACAATATCGTATTCCCTCATCTCGTCATCGAGCATGATGCTCACCGGGTTACGGCGAGCGGCCAGGAGGTCAGCTTGACTCCGAAGGAGTATGAACTGCTGCACTATTTGGCTGTGTCTCCAGACAAGGTATTCTCCCGGGAAGAGCTGTTGAAGGACGTATGGAACTATGAATTCTTCGGTGATTTGCGGACGGTGGATACCCATGTGAAGCGTTTGCGTGAGAAGCTGAACAAAGTATCTCCCGAATCTGCCGCCATGATTACGACGGTTTGGGGCGTGGGCTACAAGCTGGAGGTAGCAAAGTAACGTGAACTTTTGGAGAACGCTTGTCGGCAAGCTATGGATTACGATCATCTGTCTAGTAGCTTGCGTCATGATGCTGATGGGCTTGTTCCTGCTGCCGTATATCGATACAAATTTTGCCAATTCAGGAGCGGTCAAACGGCTGTTCGTCATTGTTGCCATGATTGGCTTCTCTCTTACGACCTTTTTTGCCTTATTTCTTTTCACCAAAATTACCCAGCCGATGCAGCAGCTTATTAAGGCAACGGATGCAATACGGAAAGGTAAGTATGATACTCGTGTGTCCCTTCACACTAGCGATGAGATTGGCGATCTGGCGATTGCATTCAACCATATGGCGGCAGAGCTGGAGAATACCATTCGCAGCTTGAAGCATGAGAAGGAGCATCTTTCCAGTGTACTGCGCAGCATGAATGATGCGGTCATTACGCTGGACCGGGAGGGCTATGTCATATTGACCAATCCCCCTGGGGATCAAATTATGCGGTTGTGGGGTGACCTTCCTGAGGAGCATGCGGACCAGCAAGCCGTTGCCATGGAAGAGGGGCAATCTGTGCTTCAGCCACTGCTGCCAATGTTTCGCCGCGTTCTGGAGCAGGAGGGGGACCAGAAGATGAATGTCCACGTCATGAAGGGTGTGTGGTCGGTTCATATGGCTCCTTTGGCCTCGGACGGGGAGATTCGGGGGGCGGTTGCGGTATTGCGTGATGTTACGGAAGAGGTGCGACTTGAAAAAATGCGCCGTGACTTCGTGGCAAATGTATCTCATGAGATCCGTACACCGTTATCGATGATGCAGGGATATAGTGAAGCGCTGCTTGACGGAATGGCTTCTTCGCCGGAGGAAAGTGCAGAGTTGGCCCAGGTTATCCACGAAGAATCACTCAGAATGAGTCGGCTTGTTCGGGATTTGCTGGATTTGGCGCGAATGGAAGCCGGGCATACGGATATGTCCATGCATCCCGTGGATTTCCGCGAGTTGGCTGAACGGGTCTACCGCAAATTCCAGGTGCGGGCGAAGGATAGCGGGGTAGAGCTTAAGCTGGAGCTGGGGACGGAAGATCTTGTGGTCTATGCCGACGAGGACCGTCTGGAGCAGGTGTTGACGAATTTGCTGGATAATGCGCTCAGGCATACCTCCGAAAACGGTGAGGTTGTATTCAGTGCTGCGATGCATGGGACAGAGCAGGGAGCTAAAGAGCTTCACGTAGATGTGAGAGATAACGGCGCTGGTATTCCACGGGATGATTTGCCCTTTATCTTCGAGCGTTTCTATAAGGCGGACAAGGCTCGTGTACGTGGTGGGAATAGTGGAACGGGGCTTGGCTTATCCATCGTGAAAAATATTGTCAATGCTCATCACGGAACCATTACCGCCGATAGCGAGATCGGACAAGGGACGACCTTTCGATTTACAATACCTGTCGAAATGCAACAAACTACGTAAAATCAAGCGAACATCCTTCATGAGGAGGATGTTTTTTGTTGGATGCCGCAGATAAATCTTGTTCACCGTGGAACATCGGCTGTGAACCCACTAGAGAACCACGCATAACATAGCAACAAGCCGCCGGGTTTCCGGCGGCTTGTTTGGATCAGAAGGCTGTTCGTATTAGACAAAGGTAATAGGCAATGCTTTGTTAAGCTCTGGCAGGGTGGTCAGTTCATCCAGGACTTCCTTCGGTACGTCCTTGTCCACGGTGAGTACCATGATGGCTTCACCGCCAACCAGCTTTCGCCCTACTTGCATGGATGCGATGTTGACATCATTTTTGCCAAGCAAGGTCCCCACGTGGCCGATAATTCCCGGCTTGTCATTATGGGAAATAAAGATAAGATGACCTTCCGGTGCTACGTCAACCGAGAACTTATCAATTTGGACAATGCGTGCCCCGTAGCCGTTGAGCAGCGTTCCCGCTGTACGGCGTTCGGTGCCATCCTGGGCCTTCAGCGTTACGGTGATCAGGTTGGTGAAGCCTTTGGTTGCTACCGCCTTGGACACTACAATATTGATATCGCGAACTTTGGCCAAGTGCATGGAATTAACGATGTTGACATCGTTGCCGAAGTGACGCGATAGCACACCCTTGATAATGTAGCGGGTCAATGGCTGAGTATCAACCTCTGCAAGGTCTCCGGCGTAGTCTACATGAATTTCATTGACAGCCTGGTTGTTCAATTGTGTCAAGAATACACCGATCTTCTCACCCAGCTCGAAGTAAGGCTGCAGTTTGCTCATCACACTGGAGGCCACCGGAGGCATATTCACGGCGTTCTTGAACGGCTCGTCGCGCAGGATATGCAGCACTTGCTCGGATACATCGATAGCCACATTCTCTTGAGCTTCTACCGTGGAGGCTCCCAGATGCGGAGTGACGATGATCTTCGGATGGCTCAGAAATGGGTGGTTGGCTTCTGGCGGCTCCTTCTCGAACACGTCAAAGGCGGCCCCGGCTACAATACCTTGATCGATCGCTTCAATTAATGCCATTTCATCAACAACGCCGCCCCGAGCGCAGTTGATGATGCGCATGCCCTTCTTCATGATCTCAAATTGCGGACGAGCGATCATATGCTTGGTTTCTGGTGTGAGAGGCGTATGGACGGTCATGAAGTCGGCATTCTTGACAATATCCTCAACCGTAGCAAGCTTGACGCCCAACTTCTCGGCGCGGTCCTCGGTAAGGAATGGATCGTATCCGAGAATATCCATGCCGAACGCTTTGGCCCGTTTGGCTACCTCGCTGCCGATCCGGCCCATACCCAGCACACCCAGGGTTTTGTTCCGCAGCTCCACACCCAGAAACTTGCGGTCCCATTCGCCTTTAATGGTTTTGGCATAGGCTTGGGGGATATGGCGCGCTAGTGCCATCATCATGGCAAAGGCATGCTCGCATGTGGTGATAGTGTTGCCATCCGGTGCGTTGATAACGATAATCCCGCGGCTCGTTGCCGCCTCCAGATTAATGTTGTCGACCCCAACGCCGGCACGGCCGATAACCTTCAAGCGGGTCGCCGCCTCCATGATTTTCTCGGTTACTTTCGTTTGACTGCGGACGAGAAGCCCATCGTATTGCGGAATAATAGCTACCAGTTCATCTTCACTAAGCCCTGTCTTTTTTTCAACCTCAACATCCGCTGCATCCATTAACTGTTGAATTCCCAAATCGCTGATTGGATCCGATACTAACACTTTAAACATGATTTTTGACCCTCCTAAAAGTTTTGTATAGCAAGGCTTCTCGAAAGTTCTACGTACAAAACTGCCTTCGGAAGCATTAGCTTAAGTTTTGTATAGCAAGGCTTCTCGAAAGTTCTACGTACAAAACTCCCTTCGGAAGCATTAGCACTGTGTTTGATTACCGTTATACTGCATCAAAGGATAGGGGTAGCACGAAAAGCACAACTTCCTTTACGGGCGGAGCGGCTAAAAAGGATGCAAAAAAACCCTCAATCCGCACACTACTTGCGTAGTAAGGGACGAGAGTTGTTCGTGGTACCACCCTAATTCGCTGCGCCTTTACAGCAGCAGCCTCATTGTCATTGCTGACAGAACGATAACGGAGTTCGCCGACTGCGCCTACTAAACAAGTTCAACGCAGCTACTCAGGAGCGCTAAAGCCATTCGTTTCACTACCGGTTTGCAGCACCACCGGCTCTCTGGGAGTTCCCCGAATGCTTTGTTCCTTCAACGTGTTTCATTGGATGTAATTTTTCATAATGTAACACGGCCCTGTCAAGGTGTCAACACCCATCTGCAAAAACACCCCATCTGCAAAAAAGGCGGAATCCGCACTATACCGTATTGTCCCAACGGGCTATGCTTGAATCCGCCTAAAAATTTAGTTATGATTCTACTAATGTCGACATCATGGTGCATTGCAATCGAGACTTATTCCTCGGTAAAGAACGGAAGCTGGGGAAGGGACTCGGAAGCATAGTAAGCTGTTCTCCATTTGACGAACTCTTGTTCCTTAACAGCTTGAGTTTCTGTGAGAACTTTCACAATAGAAGCCACAGATTTGAGCTGAAGCGTCTCGGCTGTGCTGCTGTTGATCATCTGATCGATCTTCACGGTTAAATCCTGCGGCAAATAAGAGGCATAGATTTTGTCATTAACCATCATATCAGTGACGATTTTGTTCTTTACCGCAAGAGGATACTGCGACCATTCCTTGATCGTGAGCGTGTCCTTGTATACCAAGCTATCCGGTATTTCCTGATTGGTCTTTGCCGTCCATTTCAGGATGGACGAATAATACTTCTGCTGGGCTTGCAGTCCAAAGCTTTGTGCGTTGCTCGTAAACTCATCTGCGGCGAGGGCTTCAATTAATTCGCTGCCTTTCTTGCCTTTGACTGCGGTTTTGACTTGAGTCGTTCCTTCTTCAAACAGTTTCAAGCTCTTCAGGTAATCCGTTTGTGCTTGCTTCAGCAGAGGCGAGGAGTCGCTGATGTACTGTCCGGCGATTTGCGCGTACTGAGTGTTAGCGTTCTCGCTGATTTGCTTGATAGCCTCATTGGTGACGGCGTTCGAATTACTGCGAGCCAATTCATCAACCAGGGCAAGATAGTCCTCTTTAAATTGCTGATAAGGCTGGAATACGACATAATAGAAGGTGACCAGATCCTGCTGCTGGTAGGATAATGCGGTCTCCTGTCCAGGTGGAACTTCCTTCAGGTAAGCGTAGCGGGCTTCCGTCTTCTCGATTCCGATATTCAAGCCGAAATAAAAGGCGCCGAATGAGATGATTAGCGTGAGCAGAAAGCCAAGAACAAACATCATTTCAAGTTTGGAGTTGCTTTTTCGGGTCATCATTTATGCTCCTTACTATTTTTATTTGCGTTTGCACGAGCTAGAATAATAATAAAGGACAGGGTTTGACAAAACTATGAAAAAATTCAATCTGCGGGACATAAAAGTAAAAAAAGTCGACCCAAGTCAGCTTAATGACCGTATGTTACTCATCAATTTGTATTTGACACAGGGCCTTACTCTATTTATCGGTCTAATCATTTTGTTTTTTCAGAAGAGAAACCCGCTTCATTTGTTAAATTGGCCCGAAAATATGAACTTTTTGTATTGGGGTGTCGGTTTGGCGGTCATCATGTTTTTGGCCGACATGATATTGTCACATTTTGGTTCCGAAGAAAACATGGATGATGGCGGAATTAATGAGTTGTTATTTCGTGGACGGCCCATTTGGCATATCGTGGTGATCGCCGCCATAGTTGCTATTTGTGAAGAATTGTTATTTAGAGGAGCTATCCAGCATGGGCTCGGACCGTACTGGACGAGTATCCTGTTCGCTGTCATCCATGTTCGTTATCTCAAGCATTGGCTTCCGACGGCTTGGGTGTTTGCCAGCAGCTATGGGTTGGGTTTTATCTATATACATACTGGCACACTATGGGCACCTATTTTGTGCCATTTTCTAATTGACCTGGTGTCGGGTTTAGTGATTAAGTTTCGGAGGGAGTCATGAACGAACGTTTAAGTCGAATGGACCGCTATGGCCAGCGTAACAGAACGAAGCCGCAACGAAGCGACAAAGCAAAAACTTCGCGTTCCCGCTCATTGGCAGTTAGCGAAAAGAAGGCAGAACCTTTGCCAGTTCAGATGCCAGGATTGGATGAGCTTAAGGCGGAGGGTATGGATGTGGGGAAAATGCCGACGCGAAAGGAACTGTTCCCTTCGCAGCGGCTTAAGTGGACACGTTGGTTCTACAATTCACTATTGTATATTTTTGTTATCCTTTTAATTTATTTATTGTGGTGGGGAATTAGCGACTCTCCGTGGGGCGACAAGTACGGGCTTTGATTCAGTGTGCTGGCTCGGACGGGACAGGGCCGATGCTGCGTGGGTCAACGAATCCATAGCCCTTCTGCTCCAGACGGGTCAACAATTCATCCAGCGCCTCGACGGTCCAGGGAAGTTCGTGCATCAGGATGTTGCTGCCGTCATGCAGTTGTTCCAGGACGTTCGCGATAACGGCGTCCGGTTGATTTTTATTCTTGCTGTCCCAATCCAGCGAGCCGTTGGACCATGTCATGTAGATCAAGTCGTTATCCTCTGCGATCTGATGGGTCATGGCGTTGCCAGATCCAAAGGGCGGGCGAAAGAAGCGAGGGGCCTCGCCCGTCGTTTCTTTCACTATGGTTTGAACATTCTCGATTTGCTTGCGCATTTCGTCATTACTTGCTTTCTTCAGGTCAATATGATCCCAGCTATGATTGCCAATGATTTGCTCTCGTTCCGCAATCAATTGGAGCAATTCAGGGTGTTCCTTCACGCGGTAACCGTTCACGAAGAAGATGGCTTTAGCTTCGTGCTTGTCCAGGGTGTTAATCAAATTGTCAATCATTTCCTGATCTTTAGGCCCGTCGTCAAAGGTTAACAGCACAACCTGCTTGTTTATATTCTCGTCGTTAGGAACTACCCGGTAGGCTTTATTGATGTGATAAAGCAATTCGGGCGGAGTTTTCTGTTCTTCTGAATTAACGTTGGCGGAAAAGTCCTTCTGATAATCCACCAAGGGGGGTGTATGAGTCCCCTCCTGTTTGGCTTCGCTGGAAGCGGGGGCTGGTGGCTCAGGCGCAACTTGCCTAGCGGGTGTGGTGGACCGGCTGCATGAGGCAAGCGCCAAACTAAAGGCAACTATGAGCAGAAGCTTTTTGTAAAACAAACGGGTCATCTCACTTTCCTGTATTTATGCCGCATGAGTTTGCAGCAAGAAGTGAACACTACAGATGATTTTAACATATCCAAGGAGGGCGTTTACGTGAAATCTTCCTCATTTTTAGGCGGTGTGCTGGTGGGTGCATTTGCGACGATGTTGGCTTCCAAACGGAAACGTGGGCTCATGTCAGCTATGGGAGGAGCCGGGAGTATGCTGAAATTCGCTGGAATATCCTCGGCTAAAGGCAATGGCAATATGAGCCATGCGGACGATGCTGCAAAAACGAATCAACATCTGTCATCAGGCGGGGCTGAGAGTGCCCGGGTGTATCCCAGTCCAGGCTCCACGGCGGACTCGCATCATTCGAAGGAATACGATATGAAGCAATTGCTGCAATTTATCAAAAGCGATGCCAATGTGCGGCGCGAGGTTGAAGCGATTCTCAAGGAGACTCATACCGTAATTCCCGGGTTGTAAACAGGTACAAGCAGACACGGATCAGAATCATTTTTCACTCCCTTGTGGACGGTGGAAAATGATTCTTTTCTGTCTATTTTATTTACGTGCAATTAAGGGGAATAAATGATAACATACATACAAAGAACCATTTCCATCACACATTACAGCAGGTTTCATAATCTGTTATAATAAAGGTATAGAGAGAGGAGGATCCTGTATATGAAGATAGAAAGACTTGGCCAGGATAAGGTACGGATTTTCCTCACGTTTGACGATTTAAGCGAACGCGGTATTCAGAAAGAGGACATGTGGCAGGAAATCCCCAAGGTCCATGATTTATTCACTGAAATGATGGATCAGGCATACAATGAAGTGGGCTTTGATGCCACCGGGCCTTTGGCTGTCGAAGTGTTCGCCCTCCCTGCTCAGGGAATGGTCGTCATCGTAACGCGCGGGAAGTACGATCACCATAACCATGGTGTCGGATCACCCTATGAGGATGAGTTGCCGGAAGAAGTTTACGAGATGGAAGTCACACTGGAGCAAAGCGATACAATCTTGTACGCCTTTAGCGATTTCGAGAATTTGATCGAAGCAGCACATGTATTGCAGCCGATGCTTCACGATGTCGGCAGATTGTATAAATATAATGGAAAATGGATTCTTCAACTGGAGCCGGAGGAACTGGAGGAAGGCAAGCTTCCTGCACTGATTGCAGTGCTGGCCGAATTTGGAGAGGCAACCTCTGTTACCACTGCTATGCTTGAGGAGTACGGTAACCTGGTGATGGCCGAGCATGCGGTCGACACCGTTTGCAGCTATTTCAAACGTCAAGACTAATCTCGTGGAACTGATGAAGTAGCACGGGTCTGATAGAAAAGAGAAACATGGAACAACGAGCGGTCAATAAGGGGGGAGAACCGTTGCTCTTTTTCTCGATTGCAAGCGCAGCGGTAGCTCCCGGTATTGCTCTGCTTACGTATTTTTATCTCAAGGACAAGTATGATGCCGAACCTTTGCATATGGTGATCAAGGTATTTCTGCTGGGGGTTCTGATTGTTTTGCCGGTTATGATCATTCAGCGCGGGTTAATCTTGTGGCTCGGGGACGGTCCGCTGGTTACGGCCTTTGGTATTGCGGCGGGCGTGGAAGAAACGCTTAAATGGTTTGTATTATTCCATATGATCTATAATCACACCGAGTTTGATGAACCGTATGATGGTATCTTGTATGCAACGGCGATCTCGCTGGGGTTTGCTACCGTGGAAAATGTGCTTTACGCTTTTGCCAGCCAGGCTTCCATCGGGACGATGATGGTACGTGCCTTGCTTCCTGTGTCCGGTCATGCCATGTTCGGTGTGATGATGGGGTATTATCTGGGGCGGGCTAAATTCTCCACCGGTTGGGTAAGCCGGAAGTTTATCTGTTTTTCATTGTTGTTCCCCTGGTTCTGGCATGGTGTCTACGACGGGTTTTTGAACAATGTATCGCAATACTGGATATGGTTTATTGTTCCGCTGATGGCATTTTTCTGGTATGGAGGCTTGGGCAAGATGTATCGGGCCAATAAGCGCTCCCCATTCCGATTAACCGGAGCGAAGGGGCAGGACTAATTTAGGTAAAAATAGGGCATCCTGATTCCAATATTAGATCGGCGGTTCTCGCCGTTGTAAAGTTGGGAAAGGGGTGCCTTTTTCGTGCGTGTCAAAGTAAAGATTACTTGCAAATACTGTGGCGAGCATTTTATATTAAGGGGCAACAAGCAGGGCGGACGAATCGAGACTGGCTTCAAGCAGTGCTTGTGCAACAATCGCGACCATTTTAAAATCGAAGAGGACGTGCATAAACTTCCTTCCTTCATGTCAAACTAATGCCAATCTAGTTGAAGAAGGGAGAGTGCTTCTAGCCGATGTATAAAAGATTGAGTGCCATTCTTTTTCCGGTGGCGGCGCTTTTGCTAATCGGTGCCCTCTTATGGGGTTATCAAGAGAACCAGGAGAAGAATACAATTCTGATCAAGGCGGAAAATCAATATCAGCGAGCGTTCCATGATTTGTCCTATCACGTAGACAAACTTCACAGCGAAATTGGGAATACGCTGGCGCTTAATTCGGCTTCGACCGGATCCCAGCGCAAAGGACTTGTTAATGTATGGCGGATTACAAGCGAAGCGCAAAATGAAATTAACCAACTTCCCTTAACCTTGCTGCCGTTCAATAAAACCGAGGAGTTCTTATCGAGGATAGCCAAATTTTCATATCAGACGGCGATTCGGGATTTGACAAAACAGCCCTTGAGCGAAAATGAAATGAAAAACCTGCAGGAGCTCTACAAAAATTCGGCAGAGATTTCCAAAGATTTAGTTGCGGTGCAAGATAAGGTCATTTCCAATCGGCTGCGCTGGATGGATGTTGAAACGGCGCTGGTCAGTCAGAACGAGCCCAATGATAATACCATCATCGACGGGTTCAAGACCGTTGACAAGAAGGTGGGGGAGTATCCTGAACTGGACTGGGGCCCTTCGATCTCCAGCATGTATAACAAGCGTTCTGTCAAGAAGCTTGGTGGCAAGCCAATCACGATGGAGGACATCAAGAAGAAGGCAGCCGCATTTGTTGGGGTTAAGGATGCTTCCGGTATCGAGGTCATCGAGAACGGAAAAGGAACGGAATGGGCTTCTTATACGGCAAAGGTGGAAAATAAAGGGAAAGGGGAAGCGTGGAGTCTTGATTTTACCCGAAACGGCGGACATCTGATCTCCTATAACTACAATCGCGAGGTTGGCAAGAAAACGGTGGACATAAACGTGGCCAGAGCTAAGGCGGACAAGTTTTTAGCGGACAAGGGCTATGAGGGACTAACGGCCGTTTCCTTCGATGAGTTCGATAATGAAGGCAACTTTACGTATGTTAGCAAGCAGGGGGAAGTGTTGATTTATCCGGAGAAAGTTACCTTGCGGGTCGCATTGGACAACGGTGAGGTAACCGGTATGCAAGCCAGTGATTACGTTTATGAGCGGGAGAATCAGGTTGAGGTTGGCAAGCCCAAGCTTACTTTGCAGGAAGCCCGTAAATTTCTCAATACGCAATACAAAGAGAAATACCATAGGCTGGCTTTGATTGAAAATGAACAGTCGGAGAAAGTGTTGACATATGAATTCGGCGGTTCGGTTAACGGATCCAAGTACCGAATTTATATTAATGCCGATAACGGCAATGAAGAGATTATAGAGGAAATTCGGGCGACCAAGGAAGAAGCCATCCAATCCTGAGGCCCCTGATAATATGAAGAATGCTCCCTGATTTGCCGGAGCATTCTTTTTTTTACGCTTGACAATTTTCACGAACTTGGATAACTTGGGCCATGCTATAATCAGTGAAAAGGCGTTTGGCCTTAATATAACTCAGGTGGTGAACAGTTTGTTTCCAAAAGTGAACGACCTTGTGCATGTGCAATCCGTATCTCCAAACAAGGGAGATGAGGACAAAGTCGGAAAGTCACGGATTGCCGATGTGGAAGAAGAAGCGTTCCTGATCGAAATGCCAATTGAAATCGGAAGCGGACGGATGAGGAAGCCGCGCATCGGGGAAGAGCTTATGATATCCTTTACTACGGAATCGGGCCTCAAGTATTTTAATACATATGTTTTGGGCTTTGCCGAGGACGTTATCGCCCTGGTCAGAATACAGCGACCGGAGCTGGCGTCCATTACCAAGGTGCAGCGGCGCAATTACCTGCGTGTGGCAGCCGAACTGGAGCTTGCAATAGAGTTAAGGGATGAGACGCGCTTTGTGACCTATACAGAGGATGTTGGCGGTGGGGGAGTGTCCTTTAAATTTGATCGTTTTTACAATATCAACAAAGGAGATCGAATGTTCTGCTGGCTGCGCGTGCCGTTCAAGAATGGACTTATTGATAACGTCCCTTTTGAGGCCGAGGTAGTTCGCACCAAGCAATTGGAGAATGGACGGATGGTGGCTATGCTCAGCTTTATTACCATTTTGGACACGGAACGGCAAAAGCTGGTTCGATTTAGCTTCGAGAGGCAAAGGCTTAACTTGAAGCGCGATGGATAGTCACTGGAGTCCGGTTCCTGCTGCTCATAATTGGATAAGATATAAGAGGTAGTTCAAAAACTCGTCTTCCCAGGACGAACCTGTTCGAGGATCACTGACAAGGCTTGAGCTAGGAGGAATCAAGGTGAAAAATGCCGACGATATCAAAGATGCAGAGGTATTTACCGGATTGTTCTTGCAGTTTTCAAATGGCATAGAAAGATGGCTGAGGCGGCTGCTTCTGGTGCTGTTAATGGGACTTTGCTTGTTTCAGGGGTTGCTGCAGATTCCTGCACTGCGATATTATCTCTCTTCGGCGGACCGATATGAGGGGGTGCCCATCCTCAGGGATGTGGGCCAAGATAGCAATTAAGCTTTTGAATATCCAGTATTGATTCTTTTGCATCCCTCTATGTTATGTGGTATAATTTTCACGTCGCAGGCAATGCCTGCTTTTTTATTGAGGATGTGTTTTGAGGAGGAGTACCCCTTTGGCAAGACAGGCGTCTACAGCTTATGACAAAATCAACATCGCAATTGACGGTCCTGCCGGAGCCGGGAAGAGCACGATAGCTCGAATGGTGGCCCGCAGATTAGCTTATGTCTATGTCGATACCGGGGCGATGTACCGGGCCGCGACATGGTATTTTCTGCAAAGGGACATTGGTTCGGATAACGTGGAGCAAATCATGCACATTTTACCGGATCTGGACATTGAGTTGTTACCCGGCGAGCAAGGGCAGCAGGTTCGGGTGAACGGTGGAGATGTTACGGAGGACATCCGTTCTCTTGCCGTCAACGCTCAGGTATCCCGATATGCGCAAATCGAGGGGCTGCGAAGCAGGCTTGTCTCTCTGCAGCAGCAAATGGCTTTGCGCAAAGGCGTTGTGATGGACGGGCGCGATATCGGCACCACGGTTCTGCCCGATGCGGAATTAAAGATTTTTATGACCGCAAGCGTCCAGGAGAGGGCGCGTCGTCGCTACAAGGAAATGAAGGAGCAGGAAGAAATTTCATTCGAGGACCTGGTGCGTTCGATTGCGGAGCGTGATCGGCTGGATCAAGAACGGGAAGTTTCACCGTTGCGCCAGGCTGAGGATGCCATATTGCTCGATACCACAGACATGTCTTTGGATAAAGTTGTGGACCACATCATTTTTATTGTGCAGAACCTACGGAAGTGAGAGTTGACCAGAGATGATTTACAATTTTTGTCGAGGTGTGCTGCGCATTTTCTACAAATTGGTGTTCCGCCTGGAGCCCATTGGCTTGGAGCATATTCCGCAAGAGGGCGGCGTATTGCTGTGTTCTAACCACATTAGCTTGTTTGACCCTCCCACTATCGGCATTATGTTGAAACGTAAAGTGCATTTTATGGCGAAGAAGGAATTGTTTGATATCGTTGGTTTTGGCTGGCTGATCAAGCAATTTGGCGCTTTTCCGGTCAAACGGGGCGGTGTCAGCAAAGAATCCATTAAGCAATCGCTTCTGCTGTTGCGAAATGGTCATGTTATTGGGATTTTCCCGGAGGGCACGCGTTCAAAGGGAGAAGAGACAGTAGGCAAGAAGGGTGCTGCTACCTTTGCCCTTCGCAGTAATGCGGCAGTGATTCCGGTGGCGATCATTGGTAATTACCGATGGTTCAGGAAGATGCGTGTCGTATATGGTCCACCGGTGGATCTGACGGAGTTCAAGGAGAATGGCGGTCCGGATGCAGCGGAATTGGCCACTGCAAAAATTATGGAAAGCATCAGAGAACTGAAGAAGCAGTAGCCTTTGATGTTTCGCCGCAACATGCATGAAGATAGAGGATATTTGGAAAGATAACCTTAAATAGGTTACAAGCAAGTTTTGAACTTCGCTTCAAGCGGGTTTAAATAAATGGCTTTTTGAATTGAGGAGGTTGTTATTGACATGTCGGAAGAAACAAAAAATGTTCAAGACGCTACAGAAGTAACAAATCAGGACGAATTGGAACAAATCGTTTCCTTGAAAAAGGGGGACACCGTCAAAGGGACGATCGTAAAAATCGAAGATAACCAAGCTTATGTAAGCATTGGATATAAATATGACGGTGTGATTCCTATTCGCGAGCTGTCTTCTGTCCACTTGGACAACGCTTCGGATGCGGTGGCCGTTGGTCAGGAAGTAGAAACCAAGGTTGTTAGCATCGACGACGAGAAGGAAAGACTGGTGCTTTCCAAACGTGCTATCGATAGTGAAAACGCTTGGGAAGAGCTCGAGAAGCGCTTTGAAAGTGGAGAAGTGTTCGAAGTAACGGTTGCCGATGTCGTTAAAGGCGGTATCGTTGCAGACGTTGGTGTGCGTGGATTTATTCCGGCATCCATGGTAGAACGTCACTTCGTTGAAGATTTCAGCGACTACAAAGGCCGCACGCTTCGCGTCAAAGTGAAAGAACTGGATCGTGAGAACAACAAGGTCATCCTTTCGCAAAAAGATGTGCTCGATGAAGAGTTTGAAGCGAACAAGCTGAAGGTTATGAGCGAATTGAGCGAAGGCCAAGTGCTTGAGGGTACAGTTCAACGCTTGACTCAATTTGGTGCATTTGTTGATGTCGGCGGCGTTGACGGTTTGGTTCACGTCTCTGAAATTGCATGGAGCCATGTTGACAAGCCATCCGATGCTCTGTCCGAAGGCGATCAAGTAAAGGTTAAAGTGCTTAAGGTTGATCCTGAGAAGGGCAAAATCAGCCTGAGTATCAAAGCAGCGCTCCCAGGTCCTTGGGATACAGCGGCTGAGCAGTTCCACACTGGGGATATCGTCAGCGGTGAAGTAAGACGCCTGGTGAACTTCGGAGCATTTGTAGAAATCGCTCCTGGAGTGGAAGGACTCGTTCATATTTCTCAAATTTCTCATAAGCATATCGGTACTCCACATGAAGTGTTGAAGGAAGGCCAAACGGTTCAAGTGAAGGTGCTTGACGTGAATACTTCGGAGAAACGGGTTAGCCTTAGCATCAAGGAAACAGAAGAATCTCCGGCACCGGCACCTAGAAGCGAAAAACCGTCCAAGGGCAGCAGCGTGAGAAAAGAAGATTTGGGCGATAATCCTAACGTATCCTTGAATAACCAAGGATTGAGCATCACGCTGGGTGAGCGTTTCGGCGACAAGCTTAGCAAATTGAAATAATCAGGTTTTTTGTGGCTCGAACATCGGCGAACCCTGAAGAAGCGGGTTCGCCGTTTTTTCATTAACATAATAGATACACTATATAGTTGGACCAAGGAATATGCAGAATAGCGATCGTAAGAACACTTTCTCCTTTGCTTCTTTGCATATATCGTAAGTTCAACTTATACATTCCAACATTCGCAGGAATGATGCATAAACGCGTGGCTGGGGTTAGCCAAGCCAACGTTTTTTTGCTATGATGATTTACGTGTTACGGTGAATAAAAAAACCATTAAAACATAGATCAAAATGTGGGTGGATGGAATCATCAGCAATAGGAGGTATGTCTATGGCAAGACCCGTAGTGGCTATCGTTGGACGGCCAAATGTGGGGAAGTCCACAATTTTCAACCGCATTATCGGTGATCGACTTGCAATCGTCGAAGACAAGCCGGGGATTACACGTGACCGAATTTACGGGGCCTCGGAATGGAATGGCAAGGCATTTAGCATCATTGATACCGGTGGCATCGAGCTTGATGATGAAGAGCCGATACTGAAATCGATCCGCATGCAAGCGGAGTTGGCGATTGAAGAGGCAGACGTCATCGTTTTTATGTGCGATGCGAAGGCAGGGGTGACTTCTTCCGATGAAGAAGTGGCAAGCCTGCTGTACCGGTCGGGCAAACCGATCGTAGTGGCCGTGAACAAGGTTGATAACATTGGCCGAGTGGATAATATTTATGAATTTTATAACTTGGGATTCGGAGAACCTATCGGCGTTTCCGGAAGCCATGGCACCGGAATCGGCGATTTGCTTGATGCGATTGCAGATAACCTTCCGGAGCTTGAAGACGATGGGTATGACGAGGATGTCATTCGTGTAGCCTTGATCGGTCGTCCAAACGTGGGCAAATCTTCGCTTGTCAACGCCATCCTTGGTGAAGAGCGGGTTATTGTCAGCGATATTGCCGGCACCACCCGTGATGCCATCGATACACCATTCGAGAAGGATGGGCAGCGGTACGTCCTGATCGACACTGCGGGGATGCGCAAACGCGGCAAGGTGTATGAGACAACCGAGAAGTACAGCGTAATGCGTGCTATGAAGGCTATTGAGCGTGCGGATGTGGTGCTTGTTCTGATTAACGGAGAAGAAGGCATCATCGAGCAGGACAAGCACATTGCCGGTTATGCTTATGAAGCTGGCAAGGCTTCCCTCTTTGTCGTTAACAAATGGGATGTTGTGGAGAAAGATGATAAGACGATGCACCAGTTCGAGCAAAAAATTCGCGATCACTTTCTGTTCATGACGTATGCGCCGGTTGTGTTCCTGTCGGCCAAGACCAAGCAACGCCTGCATAAGCTGTTGCCCGTAGTGCAGCATGTAGCTGATCAGCATACCAAGCGCGTACAAACGCATTTGCTAAACGATGTGGTGTCCGACGCTATTGCCATCAATCCTCCGCCTACTGATAAAGGACGGCGCTTACGGATCAATTACGTGACTCAGGTAGCTGTGAAGCCGCCTACTGTCGTGGTGTTTGTTAATGATCCGGAGTTGATGCATTTTTCTTATGAGCGTTACCTGGAGAACAAAATTCGGGCTGCATTTGATTTTGAAGGTACGCCCATCCGTCTGTTCACACGTCGCAAGTCTGATGAAGGTTAGGGGAGAAAAAGGTGATTTTACCTGTTGTTGCGGTTATTATTAGCTATCTGCTTGGCTCGGTCAGCTTCAGTGTAGTGTTGGCTAAAGGCTTAAAGGGAATTGATATTCGGCAGCATGGGAGCGGGAATGCCGGGGCGACCAACACGCTACGAGTGCTTGGTAAGGGACCGGCCATTCTCGTTCTAGGGCTTGATGTAATCAAGGGTATTGTTTCAGTTTGGCTTGGCCACTGGCTGGGTGGCGGGAATCCGTGGACGGCTTCGCTATGCGGTATTGCCGCCATCATTGGCCATAACTGGCCGCTGTATTTCCGCTTTCGGGGCGGTAAGGGCATTGCTACGACAATCGGCGTGATGGCAACACTGTTCTTCCTGCCTTCATTGTACGCCGGGATTATTGCGATTCTATCTATCGTGTTCACCCGCTACGTATCATTGGGCTCATTGATCTTTGTGTTGCTTACGCCGATATTTTTGGTAGCAATCTCCGGAGAACTGGGTCCTTACTTCTGGATGAGTCTGCTTATTTGCGTGTTCGCTTTCTGGAGACATCGCACCAATATAGACAAGCTTGTTCATGGTAAGGAGAATAAGCTGGGTTCTAAAGGAGGGGATCGCGTTGTCTAATAAAGCTGCCGTATTGGTGGCGGGCAGTTGGGGAACAGCACTAGCCAGTGTGCTTGCCGACAAGGACATCGATGTTGCTCTGTGGACACGCAACGAAACGCAAAAGGAAGAAATTAATAACAAGCACCGCAATGAACGCTTCTTGCCAGGTATCGATTTATCTCCTCGTTTGAAGGCGACCACCGACCTTGAAGCCGCCGTAAGCGGTGCCAAGGCTGTGGTTATGGTGGCTCCCTCTTCGGCTGTTCGTGAGGTTGCAAGGGCCTTGAAGCCCTATTGGCATGAGGACATGCTGGTCGTTCATGCGACAAAGGGTTTTGAAATAGAAACTCTCAAGCGGGTGTCTACGGTCATTGCCGAGGAACTGGGCTGCGATGAGGGCGGCATTGTTGTGTTGTCGGGGCCGAGCCATGCCGAA
Source organism: Paenibacillus sanguinis 2301083 = DSM 16941 (assembly GCF_000374825.1). GTDB lineage: Bacteria > Bacillota > Bacilli > Paenibacillales > Paenibacillaceae > Fontibacillus > Fontibacillus sanguinis. The sequence goes on along the minus strand of NZ_KB895379.1, from coordinate 155,765 downwards.
GAAGTGGTCAAACGTCGTCCAACGACGGTAGTGGTTGCCGCTCAGGACGAGTCTCAGGCTGATCTGGCCCAGGACTTATTCATGAACCCGTATTTCCGAGTTTATACCAATCGGGACCGGGTTGGCGTAGAACTGGCTGGGGCGTTGAAGAATATCATTGCCCTGGGAGCCGGCATGTCCGATGGACTTGGATATGGCGATAATGCCAAGGCGGCGCTGCTAACACGCGGGCTTGCGGAAATCACGAGAATCGGAGTCGAAATGGGTGCCAATCCGTTAACTTTTGCCGGTCTAGCGGGCATCGGGGACTTGGTCGTTACGGCGACCAGCAAGCATAGCAGGAATTGGCGAGCCGGTTATATGCTGGGCGAAGGCAATTCCCTGGAAACGGTGCTGAGCTCCATGGGAATGGTGGTAGAGGGAATTCGCACGACGAAAGCTGCCCATGCTATCTCTCAGAAATATCAGGTGCAGATGCCTATTGCTGCTCAGCTGTACCATGTTCTGTTCGAGGGAATGGACCCTCGTACTGCTGTTGAAGCACTGATGGGCAGAGACCGGAAGACCGAGATGGAAGTCATCTCCTTGGAAACCTGGGAGCAGTGGCACACATAAGCCTGTTTTGCGGGACATCGTCACCTTTCGCTTGTCCTCCTCATACATTGGTTGAAGAGGACAGCGGAGGAGGCGATAGCGTGAGTAAAATATCCAAAGAGGCCTTGAATGCCATCAATAAGAAGACTGGCAAAACGATTACGGAAGGCTCGGTCAAGAAGCTGGCCAGCACGGTCAAACCGTCTACAATGAAGAGTGAAGCTGAGCTGCGCAAGCTGATCAAGCAAGTATCGGCCATGGCGAAAGTGCCTGTTACGGAAAGCACCGTTTCGGAAATTGTCAATGCCGTGAAGAAAAGCGGTATGAATCCGTCTAATATGGAAGCTTTGATGAAAATGATGATGAAGAAATAAGGATGCTTTCTCAGGACTCCGAAGCCCTGCGGCTGTATGCTGCAGGGCTTTATTTGGTTTCTTCTGACCTGACTGCGCTTACATTCGTAGCCTCATCAGCGTAAAAATGCTATAATATGGATCATCTTAAACCGTAGAAAAATAGGAGAATTGAACCATGGATGCTATGACGAAGATGTGGTTATCGATCGCGGCAGTTCTAATTATGGGGATATCCGTATTTTTGATTACGTTTGCACGGACCAAGACGAGAGGGATTGTAAAATGGATCCTGTCATTTATCGCTTTTATCATTATGCTGACGGGATTTCTGGCTGGTCTTGTTTCCATCACATAAGCTATCTAAACATTGGTGAACAGAGAAGAGGAATCCATATGGTTGAATCACAAAGCGCAGTGTATGCTAGGCTGACCGCAGCGCTCCATGAGCTTGCAGGTCGACTGAACGGCTCGCCGGAGGTCTGGCTGCTAGGCGGAAGCAGCGGCTTGTGGCTTCAAGGTGTGCCGCTGGAGGCGCCGCCAAGGGATGTAGATATTTTTGCAGATGCGGAGGCAGTTCATATCTTGCATGAGCGGCTAAGCTCGCTGGCTACAGACAAGCCCGTCTATGATCGCAACGAGTGCTACGCCTCTCTGCTAAGCCATTACCAACTGGATGAGTTAGAGGTGGAAATGGTGGGGGGGTTTGAAATACGTACTTCGCGTGCTCACTATCGCACAGAGGTAAATGAGTTGCTGGCAGGAGCTTCACATCAGGTTGTGTTAGAGAAGAGAGTGATACAGGTAATGCCGCTGGCCCATGAATTTGTATTTAATCTGCTGCGGGAACGGCATGACCGTTATTTGCCAATCGCTGCAGTCATGCGTAAAGAACCGGACCGGCATTTGCCTTTGTTATTGGAGCTCCTGAAGAGAAATGCCTGGACTTCTGATTTAGTCGGGCGGATGGCGGAACTACTGGATCGCCCGCTTCTGTCTCAGCCATGGCGGGAATACCATGGCGAGAAAAATGAGGACTAAGCGATGGAAAAGGTAGTGATAACCTTTCAGCCATTGGATAAATCCGTTAAGGTACGCTTGGGCACGACGGTACTCAGAGCGGCCCGCGAAGCAAAGGTTCATATCTCTACTCGCTGCGGGGGACAAGCAGGCTGCCTGATGTGCAAAGTTCTTGTGGAACCGGAACAGGCTGCAGCGCTGACCTCGCCTACAGAGGCAGAAAGACGGAAGCTTGGCTTCCAGATTGAACAGGGCTATCGGCTGGCTTGCCAGGCGAAAATTTATGGACAAGGGGTCGTTCAGGTGCCTGAGGATCCTCTTAAGGCGGCTATCCGCAAACAATTAGAGAGACAGCAGGACGATAGCGACGATAGCTTGTGGTAGGGGGAACTGGTATGCCGTCAGTAAATCGTTTCATACGGAAGCGGAGCAAGCATCTCGTCTGGTCTAGCCTTGCCACGTTGCTGCTCATTTTCTCTACCGGTTGCCTGTATCGCGGAGAACAGCAGAAGACCGGGCCGATGATATCCTATACCGAGAGCGTCGAACGTGTTCAGCAAGCCTTGGACCGCTTTCAGGAGGAACGAGGGATTTTGCCAATCTTTACGGCAGGGGAAGAGATACCTCGTTACGAGAAATTTCGTTTGAATTTAAATCAAATGAAGCAATTGGAGTATCTGGACAATATTCCAGACATCGCCTTCGAACAAGGAGGTCATGTTTATTATCTGGTCATCGACGAAGATACCGATCCTATAGTTAAAATAATGGATTTGAATACGGTGCAAAAGGTTAATGATGTGCAGCGTCAGGTGGATTTCTATCGTTCCAAGCATGGAGGTCATCTTCCGGCCCAAGCGAAGGGAGAGGTCTATCCCGGATTGTACGAAGTAGATTTGCCGCTGGTCCAGGCTTCGCAATATGAACTGCTAAGCGTGTATTCGGGCCAGGCTCTGCCTTATCTTGTAGACCAGGCCGGGCATGTCTATGTAGACTATGCCTATGATATTATGCAGGCCATCGACCAATCGGGCCGTATGCCCGAAGGAGAAGAGGATTTGCGGCGGTGGTTGACGGACCGCTCGCCCCAGGTGCCTGTGAAATCCTTGCCCTACCGCTGGGTAGATGGGGCCCCGCTGGCCCGGATTACTCCAGATCAGTAGCTGAACGTCATTGTTGCTTCACTCGCTATGTTTTCAAGCCTTTCGGAGGAATTCGGAGGGCTTTTTTTGTTGCTGATTCCAAGCCAGACTCTACAAGTTAAATAACTAGCCCGGAATACTCTTTTCACTAGAGTCATACAAATAAAAATGTGGCGTTTCATTGCCCGCCTGGTTCGGGCTGAACGAGCGGCTTTGCAAAAAAAGTGGGCTTGTACGGTTATTTCCGTCATATTTGCGCATCTGGTACATAAGATGTTACTAGTCCAAATGCATGTACGAGTTAACGTCGCTTCGTTCAGGTTCTTTCCACCTTGGATGGCGGCGGCGGACACGGGCAAGAGGGGCTGCCGCTCCTGTTCGTAGCAGTGGTTTTGAAGGAATGGTGAATAACGAAGCGGATGCTCTCAAGGCATTTTTCCTTCGGCGAAATTTGAGGAGGGGATATCATTGGTATTGGAGAAAGTGGACATTTTTAAAGACATTGCTGAACGCACCGGAGGCGATATCTATTTGGGAGTCGTCGGAGCGGTAAGAACGGGGAAATCAACCTTTATTAAACGCTTTATGGAAACGGTTGTGCTCCCGAACATCGCTAGCGAAGCCGATCGGGTTCGCGCGGTGGATGAACTTCCGCAAAGCGCCGCCGGCAAAACCATCATGACTACGGAACCCAAATTCGTGCCTAACAATGCGGTGCAAATCAAGGTCGCGGAAGGGCTCGAGGTGAATGTCAGACTCGTTGATTGCGTTGGCTATGCCGTGGAAGGTGCAAAGGGCTATGAGGATGAAAATGGTCCTCGAATGATCTCGACGCCATGGTTCGAAGAGCCTATACCGTTCCAGGAAGCGGCTGAAATTGGTACGCGCAAGGTCATTCAGGAGCATTCTACACTGGGTGTTGTTGTGACAACCGATGGTACGATCGCCGATATTCCACGCTATTCTTACGTAGAGTCAGAAGAGCGGGTTATCGAGGAGCTGAAGGAAGTTGGCAAGCCCTTTGTCCTAGTCATTAACTCAACACGACCCAACAGTGAGGAAGCATTGCAGCTTCGTGGCGAATTGGCCGAGAAATACGATATTCCGGTCATCACATTAAGTGCCGCAACTATGACTGAGGAAGATGTAACCGGCGTACTACGCGAAGTTCTGTATGAATTCCCTGTGCATGAAGTGAACGTCAATCTGCCTAGCTGGGTAATGGTGCTGAATGAGAATCACTGGCTGCGTAGCAATTATGAAAATTCTGTTCGCGATACGGTTAAGGACATTCGGCGTTTGCGTGATGTAGACCGGGTTGTGGGCAACTTTATGGAATATGACTTTATTGACCGGGCGGGGCTTAGCGGCCTGAATATGGGGCAGGGCGTAGCTGAAATCGACCTGTACGCACCGGACGACCTGTATGATAGCATCCTGATGGAAGTGGTTGGCGTTGAAATTCGCGGCAAAGACCATTTGCTCCAGCTTATGCAGGAATTCACCCATGCCAAGCGGGAATACGATCGGTTTGCTGAAGCATTGGAAATGGTCAAGACGACGGGGTATGGTATTGCTGCCCCATCGCTTGCAGAGATGGCGCTGGATGAGCCGGAGCTTATTCGTCAAGGCTCGCGGTTTGGTGTAAGACTGAAAGCGACGGCTCCATCGATTCATATGATTCGCGTCGATGTGGAGTCGGAATTTGCTCCGATTATTGGCACTGAGAAGCAGAGCGAAGAACTGGTTCGCTATCTGATGCAGGATTTCGAGAACGACCCGATCAAGATATGGGAATCAGACATATTCGGTCGCTCGCTGCATTCCATTGTACGGGAAGGTATTCAAGGCAAGATTGCCATGATGCCGGATAATGCTCGCTACAAGCTACAGGAAACACTGGGCCGTATTATCAACGAAGGCTCTGGAGGACTTATCGCAATCATTCTTTAAAAGCGTGATGAACACTATTAATTTCATCATTTTCACTTTAAGTAACCGTGCGTGTGCCAGGCTGGCCGCGTGCGGTTATTTTGGTGTGCTTAAAATACCGCTCAAAATACCGCTACTTGAAATTATGCCCGGGCTGTATTACTATAAGTTTGTTCCGCGCCCCATAAAATATGCCAACTCGGGCTCTTTTCGCGTATATTCTGCGATAAAACGGAAACACAAATAACAAGTGGTATAATTTTCCTTGACAGGGAGGTGAATCAGAAATGAACAAATCCGATTTGATTTCTCAAGTGGCTGAAAGCACGGAATTGTCCAAGAAGGATGCAACGAAGGCAGTAGATGCTGTTTTTGAAGCGATCTCCGAGGCACTCCAAAGTGGAGACAAAGTTCAACTGGTTGGCTTTGGCAACTTTGAAGTACGTGAACGTTCTGCCCGCAAAGGCCGTAACCCGCAAACCGGAGAGGAAATCGAAATCCCTGCGAGCAAAATTCCTGCCTTTAAACCAGGTAAGGCGCTCAAAGACGGAATTAAATAAAGATTTCTATATATCTTTCCGTACAAAAGACCGTGGGCTTTCCGTTCACGGCTTTTTCTTTTCAAAGAAGGTTGTTATAGAGCAAAGAGCAGCTTGAGTAAAAATGCAAAGGGAGGCGCAGCCATGGTGGACAATCAGCACGCAGGCGGTAATGAGCCGGGTGTTACGGGCGGGGATTACTTCGTTGTCAAAGCCAAGGAGCAAGGAGTCACGGTGATCGGTCTGACCCGGGGGAAGGATACTCGCTTTCACCATACGGAGAAGCTGGATAAAGGCGAAGTGCTAATCGCCCAATTTACGGATCATACGTCGGCGGTCAAAGTCCGCGGCAGAGCACTCGTATACACCAAGCATGGAATTATTGATACGGAAGAATGATTTTTCAAATCGCAGGCATAGCCTGCTTTTTTTCTATGTACAATGGGGTATAGGACTCTTGGACAGGTGGGATATATTAAACTGTCTGAGCGCATCTGAAGGGAGAGTGCCCCATGTATGGGAAAATAGTCTTCCGAGCAATGCTGCTGGCCATGAGCTGTGCTGTGTTGTGGGCAGCGATATCTTCACTTGGTCATCCACAGAGGGAGCAGAAGCCGTATGCCGCTACTGTATTTGCTGGACAAAAGCCTGGCAGGCTAACCGAGGATAACCTGGTTGATGGCTTGTCCGTGCTGCCGCTCCCGTTGCCGCTTGCCAAGGTGGATTTGAATGCGGGCATCCTGTCGGTCGATTTGAAGGTAACGGATGAGGAGTCAAGCACGGAGCAGGTTTATCAGGGGATGGCCGAACTGATTTCCTTTGCCTTTGAGCACACGAGCAATGTAGACCAACTGCTGTTGCGTGTGCTGGCCGAGGATCGCTGGCTGGGTACGAGATATCTGCTTATTGCGGCCGATGTGAGGCGGGACGAGATATCAACTGAGGAATTGTTTGGCTTACGTGATATGGGAAATGGCCCATTGCCGGAGGATTTGCAGTCAAGCATGCATATCACGGAAACGCAGCTATGGAAGTCTCGCTTTCTGAATCAGTAGTGCCACTATTTCTCATGTGGATCACCATTCGCCTCTGTGCGCAGTGAAATAACATATGCTATAATAGACAAGATTGTGACAGAATTATTGTGAATCAATGAATGATAAAGGACTAGCGGCTCGGAGGCAAAGGATGAAACCTAATCGCATAACTGAATTGGCACATAAATATGTCAGCTATGACATGATTACCGCATACACGGCGCTTCCGGAATTTCCGGTGCCCCGTGTTCGCTTGCTTTATACCTTTCTTAACGAACGGGAGGAAGGCTCATCTTCAGCGGCAGAGACCTGCACGCTTGCTGCTTTTCTTGTGCAGCTGGGGATGGATACCCATGATCAGATCGATTTGGAGCAGGGGCTAGCCGAGGCGTCACCGGAGATGCGTTCCAGGCAGCTCAAGGTGCTAGCGGGAGACTACTTTAGCGGGGTCTTCTATCAACTGCTGGCTCAGGCCGGAGAGATCGGCATGGTCTCCCGGATGAGTGGGGCCATTTGCGAGGTGAACCGCCTGAAGGCACGGCTTTACAGTCGACTTAAGCGGATGGTGCTTCCGGCTGAGGAGTATGTGAAGGAATGTGTCCATGTGAGAATGGGACTTTTTCTTTCTTTCACGCATTTGCTCGACCAATCGGTCCAAAACTTGTGGCAGCATCTGCTTGCGGAATTAAGTCATTGCGAGGTTGTGACAGACGAAATTCGCTTGGCTGGACAATTGCCGCAAGATCGCAAAGGTTACGCTTATTTGCGAATTATGGAAGCCGCAACCTCCGAGGAACGGGAGACGATTTCCGAGCGCAAGATCGGGGAACGCGACTGGACGCTGCTTTTAGCTAAATACAATATCAGAGAGCAGCTAACATCCATGCTCCACCAATCTGTGGACCATGTGCAGTCACTGCTTCATGAATGCAACAAAGAAACGGTGCGGGCTGAACTGCGAGCGATTATAGAGCCGTTTGCCGCCGTTTTGTCGCCTGTGCGCCGTTCCGTGCAAGAAGGGTAGGTAATTTGCGAATGAGTCCATCGACTTCATCAGAGAACAAGGAACAGTTTGTACACTCCGTCTTTGAGAGCATTGCTCCAAAATACGATATGATGAATGATTTAATTAGCTTTAGACGCCATAAGGCCTGGCGTAAATTTACGATGGCCAAGATGAAGATGTCCCCTGGGGATACGGCTATTGATTTATGCTGCGGCACCTGTGATTGGACGATCAGTATGGCTCAGGCGAGCGGGGGAACGATCACGGGCCTTGATTTTAGCGAGAATATGCTGGAGTTTGGACGCCGCAAGGTGAAGGAAAGTGGGCTTGAATCGCAAATCTCCTTGATTCAGGGGAATGCGATGGCATTGCCGTTTGAGGATGATAGCTTTGATTATGCGACGATCGGTTTCGGCTTGCGAAATGTACCTGACCTGCGTCAGGTCTTGCGGGAGATGCAGCGGGTTGTGAAGCCGGGGGGCATGGTTGTTTGTCTGGAATTGTCCAAGCCGACCTGGCAGCCCTTCAAGGGACTTTATTATTTTTACTTCCAGAAAATTATGCCGATGGTCGGCAAGCTAGTGGCCAAGCGGTACCAGCAATATAAGTGGCTGCCTGAATCACTGGTTCAGTTCCCCGGGCGCGCAGAGCTTGCCCAAATTTTCCGGGAGACGGGATTAACCGGGGTCGAAGCCTATCCTTTAACCGGTGGAATTGCTGCTCTGCACATCGGAACGAAGGAGAGTAGGCATGATTAAGAAAATCAATATTTTTCTGCAGATGATTAAATTCGAGCATACGGTGTTCGCTCTTCCTTTTGCATTTATGGGAGCACTGCTGGGCTCCGAAGTGGTTAACAATACGCTTCCTTCCTGGACGCAAATTGGCTGGGTGCTGCTTGCCATGTTTGGAGCACGTAGCGCGGCTATGGGGCTTAACCGGTTGATCGACCGGGTCAGCGATGCGAAGAATCCGCGCACTGCAGGGCGCGCCATTCCGGCAGGCTTGCTTAAGATTAGTGAAGTTATCGTATTTATTATTGCCTCCTTTCTTTTGCTGTTCTGGGCTGCCTCCGAGCTCGAACCGTTGGCACTTAAGTTATTGCCTATTGCTGTAGTGATGCTGGTATTCTACTCCTACACCAAACGTTTTACCTGGCTCTGCCATGTTGTGCTAGGCCTGACGATCGCTTTGGCGCCATTGGGCGGTTGGGCTGCGGTGACCGGGAAGGTTGACTGGACGGCGATGATTTTCTTTGCTACCATTACGTTCTGGATTGCCGGGTTTGATATTATTTATGCCTGTCAGGATGTGGAGTTTGATAAGGAAGAGGGGCTTCATTCTATCCCGGTACGCTTCGGAGTAGCCAAATCGTTAAAGATTGCCCAGGCGTTCCACATTTTAACGGCGTTAGGCTTCATCGCCATGCTGCTTATGATGGATTTGGGCTGGTGGTATGTTGTTGGCATGATTATCGCTTATCTCATCTTGTTCTATGAGCATCATATCGTGTCTCCGGGGGATTTAAGCCGTCTGCAGACCGCATTCTTTACGATGAACGGTGTACTTAGCATTGTGGTATTTTCGTTTACTTTGATCGACTTGGTGGTGCGCCATTACAGATGAACAGAACCAAAACGATTGTCGTTGGCCTGACCGGGGCCAGCGGCTCCATTTACGGGATTAAGTTGATTGAAACACTGCTCGGTATGCAGTTTACCGTCCATCTGGTTATTTCCAATGCGGGCTGGCGGGTGATCAAGGAAGAGCTCGGCTGGGATACGACAAATCGGGACGAAGTGCTGCGGACGAGCTTCGGCGCACTTCCCGGCAAGCTCGTGTACCATCCGATTGCCGATATCGGCGCTTCGATCGCCAGCGGCTCTTTTCTTACCTACGGAATGATCGTGATGCCTTGTTCGATGGGCACGTTATCCTCCATCGCCACGGGGGCTTCCGACAATTTGATGGCCCGCGCGGCGGACGTTATGCTCAAGGAAGGCCGGCCATTAGTGCTGGTTCCGCGTGAGACTCCGCTACATGCCATTCACCTGGAGAACATGCTTAAGCTATCTCGTTTAGGGGTTCGCATGATTCCTGCGATGCCGGCGTTTTATTTCGGTCCGCAGACCATTGATGATCTGGTGGCATTTATGGTGGGCAAGGTACTGGATAACTTGGGGATCGAACATGCTTTATTTCATAGATGGGGGGATCACGATGCAGAGCACAAGCAATAGAGACATCCTCATCGGCAAAATAAAATACAGCAATGTGTGGCCCGTCTTTCACTATTTTGAGACGGCTAATCTCTCGCAAGGCAGCCGCCTGGTGACTGAGGTGCCATCGAAGTTGAATGGGCGAATGCTGGAGGGAAGCCTGGATATATCACCCATGTCCTCGTTTGCCTATGGGCGGGGAAGTGATCATCTGATCTTGCTGCCCAATCTCTCGGTGAGCTCTGACGGGCCTGTCAACTCTATCCTGCTCTTTTCGCGGAAGCCGCTTCATCAAGTGGTGAATGGACGAATTGCCTTAACGAATACATCGGCCACTTCGGTAAATCTGTTGAAAATTATTATGGACAAGGCCTATGGCGGGAAGCCAAGCTATTGGGACAGTGATCCCAATCTGGAGGCAATGATGGAAGACAGTGATGCGGCGCTGCTGATTGGGGATCAAGCTATTCAGGCCTCTTGGCATCACCCCGGTTATATCATGACAGACCTTGGGGAAATCTGGAAGGCTTGGACCGGTTATGGCATGACCTTTGCCGTGTGGGCAGTGCAGCAGTCCTTTGTTTGGGGCCATGAAAAGTTTCTGGAGGAGATTACTTTGGCTTTTGAGGACAGCAAGCAGAGAAGTCTTGCTGATGTAGCACCACTGGTCCTGAAGGCTTGCGAAGAGCTCGGTGGAACCGGTGAATACTGGCAGCATTATTTTCACAACCTGCATTATGATTTTGGACCGGAACGTCGCAAGGGCTTATCGCTTTATTTCGATTATGCTTATGAAATGGGTTTGCTGGATCATCGGGTGAACATGGAAATATGGAGTCATAATTCGTTGACACGGGTGAAAGAATGAAACTATTGGATATTTTTGGTGCGTTAAAAAAAGATATGGATTACATCGAGAAGCAGCTTTATCTGGCGATTGAAGACGAGGATGATCTGCTGAGTGAAACATCCTTGCATTTGCTGAAGGCGGGTGGGAAGCGGCTGCGCCCTGTGTTCGTCTTGCTCGGTGGCAAATTCGGCAATTACGATTTGCAGAAGCTGCAATACATCGCCGTGCCCCTTGAAATGATCCATTCCGCCTCACTGGTGCATGACGATGTGATAGACGATGCTGACACGCGGCGGGGGAAGGCTACGGTCAAGTCGAAGTGGGATAATCGAATTGCCATGTATACAGGTGATTATATCTACGCCAAGGCGCTCCAGCAGGTAACAAAGTTAAACAATCCATACATACACCGAATACTGGCCAAGGCGATGGTGGAAATGTCCATTGGCGAGATGGAGCAAATCCGCGATTTTTTCAATACCGAGCAGAGCGTCAGGAACTATTTGCTGCGGATTCGCCGCAAGACGGCTCTGCTGATTGCTATAAGCTGCCAGTTGGGAGCGATGGCGGCCGAGGCTTCCCAAGAGGTAAGCTCTGCGCTCTACCGATATGGCTATAATGTAGGCATGGCCTTCCAAATCCGTGATGATTTGCTTGATTTGTTCGGAACGGAGAAGACGATTGGCAAACCGCCAGGCAGCGATATGCGTCAGGGCAATATTACACTGCCCGTACTTTTTGCCTTGCAGGAAGCCGAGCTAAGAGAGCCTTTGCTGCAGGAAATTCGCGGTATACAAGCAGGGGACGGGACCGGACAAGAGAAGCGGGCTATCGAGATGATTCGCGGCAGTGATGGAATTAAACGAGCAGAGTTGCTGGCTGATCGTTTCATTGACAAGGCCCTCAAGGCGTTGGAAGGACTGGCGGATACTGCATCACGGACTCATTTGCAGGATATTGCCCGCTTTGTGAATAAACGTGCCTATTAATCTTTACCTATTTCGTGAATATCTGATAAAATGCAGATGAAACCGTCTTCTTTCCGTCAAATCGGATGAGGCGCCCAGCTAATGCATGGAAAATGTTGACTTTTTCGGGAGGGGACCCATGGAAAGAACTTTTTTGATGGTTAAACCAGACGGCGTGCAGCGTGGGTTGGTCGGCAGAATCGTGAGCCGATTTGAAGATAAGGGCTTTCAAATGATCGCGGCCAAGCTGACTCAAGTTACGGAGGCTCAGGCCAAGAAGCATTATAGCGAGCATGTAGGGAAGCCCTTCTTTGATGAACTGGTGAGCTTCATTACTTCCGGTCCGGTATTTGCCATGGTCTGGACAGGCGATGACATCATTGCGTTATCCCGTATGGTGATTGGCAAGACAAAAGTAACAGAGGCGTTGCCCGGAACGATTCGCGGGGATTTTGCCGCGCATACCCCCTTCAATCTTGTACATGGTTCGGATGGCACCCAGAGCGCCGAACGGGAAATCGCCAACTTCTTTACGGAACGGGAACTCGTGAAATATTCGAGAAGCGTGGGCTCATGGATATGAACCGCAACTTCCCCGAATTTTCCCGGGCAGACCAGGCAGAGATGGGCGTAGATCACGATTACCTTGAATTCATTCAAAGCATCAAGAAGAGCACGGGGATTGATTTGGCCCAATATAAGGAAGCGCAGATGAAGCGGCGGCTGACTACGCTGCGCAACAAGAACGGCTACGCTAAATTCACAGATTTCTATAAAGCCATGATGGGCAGCAAGCCATTGTTTTATGAGTTCCTGGATAAGATGACGATTAATGTGTCCGAGTTCTGGCGTAACCCAAATCGCTGGGAAGTCCTACGGGATGAAGCTTTACCAGAGCTATCTGCCGGACGGCCAACGCTGCGGGTATGGAGCGCAGCTTGTTCGACCGGAGAGGAGCCTTATACGTTGTCTATGATTCTGGCTGATTTAGGGCTTCTCAGCAGTACCTATCTGCTCGCTACGGATATTGACGAGGGGGCGTTGGCGAAGGCTCAGGAAGGACTTTACCTGGAGCGCTCATTGAAGGATGTGCCCAAGGATGTAGCCAAGCGTTATTTCACGGCGGAGGGCCCGATGTTTCGTTTTGATGCCAAGCTGAAAAAAGCGGTTACCTTCAAGAAGCAAAATCTGCTGCTGGACACGTTCGAACAAGGGTTTGATCTGATTGTATGCCGCAACGTCATGATTTATTTTACCGAGGAAGCCAAGCATGGACTCTATCATAAATTTGCAGGGGCGCTTCGCCCCGGCGGTATTCTGTTTGTTGGCAGTACAGAGCAGATCTTCTCGCCAGGGCAATACGGGCTGGAGCCGGCGGAAACTTTCTTCTATCGCAAGAAGGCCTGATTGTATATTATCACCTGAATTTTCCTATACTTGAAGCATACGGTCAATGGAGGTCAGGTCATGGACAAGCGAAAGGTGATCGAAGCTTATCGGCGGGGATTTCTGACGCCGCAGGAATGTGCACAGGTGCTGGGGATTGAAAGTGTTCACCTGAAGCGGATGCTGGAAGATATCCCGCTGGAGGGCAGGCGCCCCAGCCCCTTGGATAATCACCCCGCCTCCGGTTAAATGGAGTTCAATAGCGTGGGAATTGCATTTCGTTGAACGGATAACCCAGATGGTTCGTCTTGACAACAGGGTGAGGGCCTTCCTATAATAATTTATAATTACCGTCAGGAAGAGGTATCATCCATGAATGCTTCGGACGACCCCGAGAGTAGCCAGCAAATTGAATTGAATCCTTTAGTATCCGTCCTTTGGCGGATGCTCGGGCATAATCTGCGTCAAGTGATTGACGGCGGGTTATGCCTTTTTGCGTATATCCTGGGATTCGTTATGGCAAAATAACCGGGGAAATATTTGGAGGTGTATAGGATTGGTTGAGCTGTTCATCATCCTTGTTTTGATCTTGATTAATGCCTTTTTTGCCGCATCGGAAATTGCTTTGATCTCCTTGAACGATAATAAGATAAGAGCAATGGCGCAGCAGGGTCATCGCAAGGCAAAGATTATTCTTAACTTGCTCGGCGAGCCAAGCAAGTTTCTCGCGACAATTCAAATCGGGATTACGTTAGCCGGATTTTTTGCCAGTGCCTATGCGGGAGAGAGCTTTGCAGGCGACCTGGCCGCTTATTTGATTCAGCTCGGTGTGCCGCTTGCGCCTTCCGTACTTAGCACGATTTCGTTGATCGTCATCACATTGCTGTTATCCTATTTCCAATTGGTGCTTGGTGAACTTGTTCCCAAACGGGTAGCGATGAAGAGAGCGGAAAGCATGGCGATGCTGGCAGCTACCACGCTTATGGTGCTGTCCAAGGTGACCGCGCCGTTCGTTAGGCTGCTTACCGGTTCGACAAACCTGATCGTCAGACTGTTCGGAATCGATCCGAATGCCAATGATGAAGAGGTTTCCGAGGAAGAGATTCGCATGATGCTGGATACCGGCACAGAGATGGGGACAATTCAGCCGATTGAGAAGCTGATGATTAATAACATCTTTGACTTTGATAATTTGACGGTTGATGAAATTATGACCCATCGGATTCATGTCGTAGGGATTCCTGTGGAGGCTGATCGACAAACGGTTGCCGAGCTGGCCGACAAAGAGCAATATACTCGCTTCCCTGTCTATGAGGAGACCATCGATAATGTAGTTGGGATTTTGCACAGTAAGGATTTGCTGCGTTATTTGCGTGGGGGGGAGCAGGAGAAGTGGAATTTGCAGGAGCTGGTAACGCCGCCGCATTTCGCGCCGATGTCGAGGAAAACGAATGAGCTATTTGAGGAAATGCAGCAGAACCGCATCCAGATGGCTGTCATTGTTGATGAATATGGCGGTACAGCCGGGATCGTCACGATGGAGGATTTGCTGGAGGAAATCGTTGGTAATATTTATGATGAGCATGATAGTGAAGAGCACGAGTTCGAGCAGGTGGCGGAGGGGAGTTATTTGTTCAGTGGTACCATGTCGCTGCATGATGCCCAGGCTGTACTGGATATCCCTTTGCCGGTAGAGGATTATGACACGCTAAGCGGATTTATGATCGGACGGCTGAAACGAATCCCTACGATTCAGGAGAAGCCTGAATTTGAATACCGGGGGTACATATTTGCTGTGCGTGAAGTAGGGCAGCACCGGATTCGCAAGCTGGCCGTTCTTAAGCAGAGTGAAACGGTGGAGGGCTAACTAGTTCCATTTGGGGCGACCGGATTTTAAACACGTAATGAGGCTGTCAGAAGTCCGGTCGCAGACATTAAAAAGTGCGAGTTCAAAAGATAGGGTTGACAAGAATAGCTTCGTCCTGGGAAAACGACTTTCTGAACCACATCTAAAGGGGACTTTTTTCCGGAAAATGCAAACATCACGTGACAGAAGCAGGCGATCAATATTATAATGAGCAAAGATGATTGGATTTTAGCTCTTTACAGTTTAACAGTTTAAAGGGGGAACGCAACATCATGAGTTTACGTTACTTAACAGCGGGGGAGACGCATGGACCCCAGTTGACTGCGATTATTGAAGGATTGCCGAGCCACTTGCAGCTCGATTTCGAGGCGCTTAACCTCGAACTTGCTCGTCGCCAGAAAGGGTATGGCCGTGGTCGCCGCATGCAAATTGAGAAGGATACAGCCCAAATTGCCGGGGGTGTACGGCATGGCTATACTACGGGGGCTCCGGTGGCGTTAATTGTAGAGAATAACGACTGGAAGCATTGGCAGAAAATCATGAACATCGAGCCGATGGAAGGTACGGATGAGGAGAAGCGCAGAGTGCATCGCCCTCGTCCGGGTCACGCTGATCTGAACGGAGGCTTGAAATATAATCATAAGGATCTGCGCAATGTGCTGGAGCGATCCAGCGCCCGGGAGACAGCGATTCGCGTGGCTGTCGGTGCGGTGGCCAAACAATTGCTGGAGCATTTCGGTATTCGCATTGCCGGCCATGTCATTCGAATTGGCGAAATTGAGGCTCCTCCACACAATCTGCCGCTGTCGGAGCTGGCGCGTGTTACGGAGGCTTCCTCGGTGCGGGTAGCGGACAGTGAGACCGAGAAGAAGATGGAAGCTTATATTGATAAAATCAAGGAGGAAGGCGATTCCATCGGCGGCGTTGTTGAGTGCATCGTAGAAGGCGTTCCGGTGGGACTTGGCAGTCATGTACAATATGACCGCAAGCTGGATGGTAGAATTGCCCAGGCCGTGATGTCGATCAACGCCTTTAAGGGAGTAGAAATCGGTATTGGCTTTGAGGCAGGCACGATCCCCGGCTCGCAGGTTCACGACGAAATTGTCTATACCAAGGAACGGGGCTATCACCGGGCTACCAATCGGCTAGGGGGCTTCGAGGGCGGTATGACGAACGGCATGCCTCTGGTGGTACGCGGTGTGATGAAGCCCATTCCAACCTTATACAAGCCGCTCCAAAGTGTGGATATTGATAGGAAAGAGATTTTTGCAGCCCAGGTAGAGCGTTCGGATGCCTGTGCCGTGCCAGCCGCTAGTGTGGTGCTTGAGCATGTTGTAGCATGGGAAGTCGCCAAGGCCTTCCTGGAGAAGTTCGGCGGTGATTCCATGCAGGAAATTGAACGCAACGTGCAGGGCTACCTGGCACAGTTGGAGGAGTATTAATGAGAACGCTGCAGGTGGACCTGGGCGAACGCTCTTATCCCATTTATATTGGCAGCGGGCTGCTGGCGCGCTCTGGGGAATTTTTTATTGAGCACAAGCTTTCGGTGAAGAGTCCCGTGCTGATCGTGACGGACGAGAACGTGGCCCCCTTATACCTCAATGTTGTGGAGCATTCATTCGCAAGCGCCGGATATCGTACGGTCAGCGTGACCATCAAGGCGGGAGAGAAGTCCAAGTCTCTGGAGGTCTATGAGAACCTGATGACGGCGGCAATTGAGGGCGGGTTGGACCGCCGCTCGGTGGTAGTTGCCCTGGGCGGCGGAGTTGTTGGCGATTTGGCCGGATTTGTGGCAGCGACTTACATGCGCGGTGTTTCCTTTGTACAGATGCCTACGACCATTCTGGCTCATGATAGCAGTGTTGGCGGCAAGGTGGCCGTCAATCATCGGCTGGCAAAGAACATGATCGGGGCCTTTCACCAGCCGGAGTTGGTGCTATATGACGTGGATAGTCTGCAAACTTTGCCTTCCCGCGATGTGCGTGCCGGTTTGTCCGAAATGGTCAAGCATGGTCTGATCTGGGATGCGGAATTTGCCAACTGGTGCCGTGTTCATACCGCCGACCTTTTGGGTCTTAACCCGGAGACGTTGGGTTATGGGCTGACGCAAGGCTGCTCGATCAAAGCCCAGGTAGTGTCAGTAGATGAACGGGAGCAGGGGCTTCGAGCAATTCTTAATTTGGGCCATACGCTGGGCCATGCCATTGAAGCTATCGGTGGATATGGTGAATTCCTTCACGGAGAAGCGATATCCATCGGTATGGCTGCAGCGGCCAAGCTGGCGGTGAACCGGGGCCGTGCCCCCAAGCTTTATGAGGAGACGGTAGCTTTGCTTGGCGGTTTCGGCCTGCCTACTTCTATGCCTGACCAGCTCAATGCTGATGATTTGGTTCAGGCCATGATGCATGATAAGAAGTTCAAAGAGCAGCAGATGGTGTTTGTTTTGCCTGTAGACATCGGAAAAGTAGAAATCGTCGATGATGTGACGTTGGAGGAAGTGCATCGGGTCATCGCCGAGCTGAAAGAGGAGGAACCGCATGTATAACCGTGGCATTCGCGGGGCGACGACGGTCACACGCAATGAAGAACAGGATATTTTGACGGCAACGGCGGAAATGTTGAAGGAAATTGTGGAACGCAATCAAATTATTCCTGAGGATATCTGCAGTGTTTGGATTACGGTAACGCCGGACTTGGATGCCACCTTTCCCGCCAGGGCGATTCGGGATCTGAAAGGCTGGGACATGGTGCCCTTGATGTGTTCTACTGAAATTCCGGTCAAAGGCGCCCTGCCAATGTGCATTCGCTTGCTGATTCATGTGAACACAATGAAGGGGCAGCGGGAAATGAAGCATGTCTATTTGAATCAAGCAAGAATTCTCCGGCCTGATTTAGGTATATCCTCATCCTGATACTGAGAAATATGCTGACAGGCAGGGTTGCCAAACCAGTAGGAAATCAGTTATATTTAGATTAGTTTTAGCTGAGTGAGTTATAGTTGATTGTTTTGCTTAGAGCTGAGTAGAGCCGAGCCAGAGATGAGCCGAGTTTAGTTGAGTGAGTGCAGTTCCCATAAGTATAATGATATGAATGTTGACCACGACGAGGAGTTGTGCGCGTTTGTTTCGGGTATCCGAGACAAATCGTGCAGAATGCCCAAGTGTGTGGCTTCTTAAGATATCATGACTTTAGGGGATCAGGCATTTTCAAATAAACCGCAAATCCAGAACCTCTACTTCGGTAGAGGTTTTTTTGTTTATCTATATTGAACTCTATTATCCGAAAAGGAAGTGAAGACATGGCAAATCCGCAAGTTGAAGAGGTCATTGCTTTGGCAAGTCAATATAATTTAATTCCGATTGCTCGCACGCTGCTCGCAGATCTGGAGACACCGATCCGCATATTTCAGCGAATTGCCCGGCGGGAGCGGGCGTTCCTGCTGGAAAGCGTCGAGGGTGGCAGTAAATGGGCGCGGTACTCCTTTATCGGCACAGACCCGTTTCTACTAATCTCCGCGAAGAAGGGAGCAGTAACGATCGAGCGGGAAGGAGTGAAGGAGCAATTACGCTCCGATAAGCCTCTGGATGAGCTGAAAGCCATTTTACGCGGATACCGTAGTCCTAAGCTTCCGGAAATGCCGCCGTTTACCGGGGGAGCTATCGGATTTTTCGGTTATGATCTGCTGCAGTATTATGAGAAGCTTCCGTCTCATCCGGTCGACGATCTGAATTTACAAGATATGCAGTTCATGTTTTGCGATCAGGTCATCGTATTTGATCACGTAAAGCAACGAATATTGCTGATCTCCAACGTGCATGTGAAGCCAGGCGCTAAGGATGAAGAAATTCGCCAGGCTTATGAGCGGGCAGAGCAAAAGCTGGATGAAGCTGCCGACTTGCTCCAGCAGGAGGGAGCAGGGGAGAGCTTCAATCGCCGTCCGGTGCCATCGATCACTGATCTTGGGGATGTCCGGTCCAATCTGACCAAGGAACAATTTATCGCAAACGTAGAGACAGCAAAGGATTATATTCGTGCAGGGGATATTTTTCAGGTTGTATTGTCCCAGCGCTTCCATATTGAAACCGAGGTAGACCCGCTGCATGTGTATCGTGTTCTTAGGACTATGAATCCATCACCTTATATGTACTATCTCAAGCTGGATGAAGAGATTATTGTTGGAACTTCACCAGAGGTGTTGGTCAAGGTAGAGAATGGCCGGGTAGAGACCCGCCCGATTGCCGGAACAAGGCCTCGAGGAGCGACGGAAGAGAGCGACCTGGCGCTGGAGACAGAGCTGCTTCAGGATGAGAAGGAACGTGCCGAGCATTTAATGCTTGTGGATCTGGGACGTAATGATCTTGGCCGAGTGTCTGAATTCGGCAGTGTCCAATGCGAGTCCTATATGGAGATCGAACGATACTCTCATGTGATGCATTTGGTATCCAAGGTATCCGGGCAGCTTCGAGAGGATAAGGATTTCTTTGATGCTTTTCTGTCCTGTCTGCCAGCCGGAACTGTATCCGGTGCTCCCAAGCTGCGGGCGATGGAGATTATTGCAGAGCTCGAAAGGGAGGCGCGGGGGACCTATGCCGGGGCCATCGGTTATCTTGGCTTCTCCGGCAACATGGATTCTTGCATTACGATCCGCACGATCGTATTCAAAGAGGGCAAGGCTTACGTGCAGGCCGGTGGAGGCATTGTATGGGATTCCATTCCGGAGAACGAGTATCAGGAATCAGTTAATAAAGCCAAGGCGCTGTTGACAGCGATTCGTACGGCAGAGCAGATGTTTCCAGTGTCGTCTACCGGTGATGACGTGATTAATCAAGATTATCTGTACGAATATATCCCAGGAAAATAAAGAGAGGAGCGAACACGATGATGGAACAGACGGTACAGGCAGGAATCAGCCGCTTGATTGAAGGAAAGGACTTGCGGCGTGAAGAGGCGCGAAGCATGATGCAGGCCATTATGGACGGAGAATCAACGCCTGCACAGATTGGCAGCTTGCTGACGGCCTTGCGTATCAAAGGTGAGACGGTCGAGGAGATTACTGGATTTGCCGAGGCGATGCGCGGCGCATCCAGCCGGGTGGATACGGAAGCACGAGAATTGCTGGACACTTGCGGGACGGGCGGGTCAGGGATTCATAAAATCAATGTATCAACAACGGCTGCTATCGTGGCTTCATCGGTATCCGTTCGGGTCGCCAAGCACGGTAACCGCTCTGCCTCGGGCCGTTCGGGAAGCGCGGATGTGCTTGAAGCACTGGGCGTAAATATCGGACTGGATGCGTTGCAAGCCAAGCGTTGTCTGGATGAAATTGGCATCTGCTTCATGTTCTCGCAGTTGTACCATCCATCGATGCGTCATGCTGCAGGCCCTCGTAGAGAGCTGGGCATTCGCACCGTCTTCAATATGCTGGGGCCGCTCACTAATCCGGCTGGAGCGGATCGTCAGGTGCTGGGCATCTATGATCGCAGCAAAACGGCGACCATTGCCGAGGTGCTGCGCGAGCTTGGTTCCAAGCGGGCACTGGTCGTGAGCAGCGAAGAGGGGCTGGATGAGATCAGCCTTTCCTCACCGACCCGGGTATCTGAGCTGAAGGATGGTGTCATCACCACTTACGATCTGCGCCCGGAGGAGTTAGGGCTGCGCTCTTATCCGCTGGATGAAATGATCGGAGGCGACCCCTTGCAGAATGCACAGATTGTTAGAGAGGTCTTGCAAGGAGAGAAGGGAGCTTGCCGCGATGTTGTACTGGCGAATGCCGGGGCCTGCATCTATGTGGCCGGACTGGCAGACAGTATCCGTGCCGGGGTGAATATTGCAACGGAGGCCATTGATTCGGGTAATGCATACAGCAAGCTGGAGCAGCTTATTCAAACGACGGGAGAACTGAGCTATGTATCTTGAACGGATTGTAGAAACGAAGAAGCAGGAGGTTCAGCGGCTGGCCAAAATCTTCTCGCGGATAGAGGCGGAAGAGCGCATTGCCGGGTTGGGCCCGACACGAGGGTTTCATCGGGCCTTGACCGAAGGAAGCCAGCGGGAGATGGGTCTGATTGCTGAAGTGAAGAAGGCATCGCCTTCCAAAGGGCTGATACGTCCAGACTTCCAACCGGTGGCCTTGGCGGAGAGCTACGAAGCGGCTGGCGCGGATTGTATCTCTGTTCTGACCGATGAGACATACTTTCAAGGCAGTGGCGCTTATCTGGAGGCCATTCGTGCGGCAGTTGGCATCCCCCTATTGCGCAAAGATTTTATCATCGATGAACGGCAAGTCTATGAAGCTCGTTTACTTGGCGCAGATGCAGTGCTGCTCATTGCCGCCATCTTGACTGACTCGCAGCTACGCGATTATTTGGCATTATCCCAGGCATTGGGCTTGGATGCATTGGTGGAGGTTCATGACCAATTGGAGCTGGAGCGGGTGCTTACACTGGGCACGGCCAGGCTCATCGGCATTAACAACCGGAATTTGCGGACCTTCGAGGTGTCGCTGGATACGACGGCTGCCTTGGCTCAGCTGGTGCCTTCCGATGTGACTCTGATTAGCGAGAGCGGAATCAGCTCGCGGCAGGATATAGAATACCTCAGCGGCAAAGGAGCCAACGGTGTGCTGATCGGCGAAACCTTCATGCGACGCGAGCATATCGGAGAGGCTGTTCAGGAACTGCTGGGTCCGGTGCTTGCCCGGTACAGGGCGGATTACAGCCTTGGAAAGGATGTCAGGCAATGAAGGAAACCGCCGTAAAAATTTGTGGACTTCAAAGCGTTGAAGTGCTAAAATCGATGATAAACTTACCCGTGGATTATGTCGGATTTGTATTTGCCAGGAGCAAGCGTCAAGTCAGCAGTGAACAGGCGGCGGAATTGCTTTCTCTTCTCCAGTATTGGAGCAACGGAGCTGCTCCGCAGAGCGTCGGGGTGTTCCTCAATCCATCCCCGGATGAATTGGAGAATGTACTGCGGGCAGCACCCCTGGATGTTGTGCAGCTTCATGGCACGGAAGATCCAGCCTTCTGCCAGGATGTCAAAGATCGTTTTGGCGTGCGGGTACTGAAGGCCTTCTCTGTTAAAGAGGACGGATCGGTCCATGGAAAACTGGACTTGGATGCTTATGCTGGCCTACTGGACGGGCTGCTGCTGGATACCTACGATCCGAAGTACGGCGGAGGCTCGGGACATAGCTTTAATTGGAGGGCAGTGAACCCTTACCGTGACTGGGCAATGGCCCAAGGTATTCCGTTGTTTGTGGCGGGTGGTCTTCATTCAGACAATGTTGAATTATTAATAGAGACGCTTCAGCCTGATGGTGTGGATGTTTCAAGTGGCGTCGAGACCGCTGGCGTCAAAGACCCGATCAAAATTGCAGAATTCATAGAAAGGGTGAAGGGAAGATGAAGCAAGTACCGGACGAGCATGGACGTTTTGGCCCTTTCGGAGGCCGTTATGTACCGGAAACCTTAATGAACGCACTAATAGAATTGGAGCAATCCTATTTGAAATACAAGGATGACCCTTCTTTTGGCCAGGATATCGCTTATTTGCTGAAGCAATATTCCGGCAGAGAGACCCCGCTGTATTTTGCGGAGCGGCTTACCGAGCATTTGGGGGGAGCCAAGATTTATCTGAAGCGTGAGGATCTGAACCATACCGGGGCCCATAAGATAAATAACGCCATTGGGCAAGGCCTTCTGGCCAAGCGGATGGGCAAACAGAAGGTAATTGCGGAGACGGGAGCCGGCCAGCACGGCGTGGCAACTGCTACAGTAGCGGCCTTGCTGGGTCTGGAATGCAAGGTATTTATGGGCGAGGAGGATACCAAGCGCCAGCAGCTTAACGTATTTCGCATGAAGCTGCTTGGTGCGGAGGTCGTTCCCGTTGTCTCCGGCACGCGGACATTGAAGGATGCCTGCAACGAAGCGCTTCGCTACTGGGTTAGCCATGTACAGGATACCTTTTACATTCTCGGGTCGGCAACGGGGCCCCATCCTTATCCGATGATGGTCCGCAATTTTCAGCGCATTATCGGAGATGAGACTCGGGCTCAAATTCTTCAGGCCGAGGGCCGTTTGCCCGAGATGCTGGTTGCTGCGGTTGGCGGGGGCAGCAATGCCATTGGAATGTTCTACCCGTTTATCGCGGATGCGGATGTTCAACTGGTTGGCGTGGAAGCCGCAGGCAAAGGTGTGGATACTGAATTTCACGCTGCGACAATGACCAAGGGAACGAAGGGCGTTTTTCAAGGTTCTATGAGTTATCTGTTACAGGACGAGTTTGGCCAGGTTCAGCCGGCCCATTCTATATCCGCCGGGCTGGACTATCCGGGCATCGGTCCTGAGCACTCCTATTTAAAGGACATTCAGCGTGCCCGCTATTACCCGATCACGGATCAGGAGGCATTGGATGCTCTGCAATTATTGAGCCGGACCGAAGGGATCATTCCTGCACTGGAATCAGCGCATGCGGTGGCCCAGGTCGTCAAGCTGGCTCCGAAGATGGCTGCTGAGGATATCATCGTCATCTGCTTGTCGGGCCGGGGCGACAAGGATGTGGAATCGATCATGGCCTACACGGAAGGGGGAGAAGCGTGATGAGCAATCAGATGAATGAGTTGGACGCTGCCTTTGCCAAGCTAAAAGCCGAAGGACGGACGGCGCTGATTCCTTTTATTACGGTAGGGGACCCCGACCTTGGAGCGACGCTGGACATTTTGGAGGCTTTAGAGCAGGCCGGGGCAGATGTGGTAGAGCTGGGTGTGCCGTATTCCGACCCCCTTGCCGATGGTCCTGTCATTCAGCGAGCTTCCGAGCGGGCGCTCCGGCACGGCATTACGATCGCTTCCTGTATCCGGACGGCGGCGCAGGCCCGGGAACGGGGGATTTCCTTGCCCTTTGTACTGTTTACCTACTATAACCCTGTCTTGCAAATGGGCGTAGAGGGTTTCTTGCAGGAGGTTAAGGCGGCGGGGATTAGCGGGCTAATTATTCCGGACCTGCCATTTGAGGAATCGGAAGAGATGCTGGAGTTGGCGGATGCCGTAAATATTAAGCTTATTCCGTTGGTAGCTCCAACATCAAGCGGACGTATATCCCGTATTTTGGACCGGGCTCGGGGATTTATCTATTGCGTATCTTCGCTGGGTGTAACGGGAGAGCGGACCTCCTTCCATACGGGAGTGGATGAATTTATCGCTTCCGTCAAGGCGCAGACTGATCTCCCCGTGGCCGTTGGGTTCGGCATATCCAGCCGGGAGCAGGTCGAACGGTTTGCCAAGCTTTGTGACGGTGCAGTTGTGGGGAGTGCCATCGTCCGCAAGATCGAGGACAGCCTCCCCTTGCTGGAGAGCCCGGACACGAAATCACAAGGCTTATTGCAAATTCGCGACTTTGTGGCACAATTAAAGCTATAGATAGGAGCTATATAAGTTGAACCGAAGAGGGCGTAAAGCATAGGTTCAACTTATATGAATTGTAATGAGGAGGATTTATGCATGCTACCAAAACCACAGATCGTAAATTTGCCGGTGTATCAACCCGGCAAGCCGATTGAAGAAGTTAAGAAAGAGCTTGGACTTCAGGAAGTTATCAAGCTGGCCTCCAATGAGAATCCGTTCGGCTGCTCATCGGAGGTCCAGGCAGCAATTACGCAGGAGCTTACGAATGTAAATCTGTATCCGGATGGCAGTGCAGCGGAATTAACGGAACTGCTGGCAGAACAACTTGGTGTAGCCAAGGAGCAAATTATTTTCGGCTGCGGATCGGATGAAATCATTGCATTAATTGCCAGGGCCTTCTTCTTGCCGGGCGATGAGACTGTGATGGCTGATCAAACCTTTAGTGTTTACAAGAGCAATGCCGATATCGAAGGCGCTCTGACCATTGAAGTTCCTTTGAGAGAAGGTACGCACGACCTTGAGGCGATGCAGAACGCCATTGGAGCAAAAACCAAGGTTGTCTGGATATGCAATCCTAACAATCCGACCGGAACGATCGTGGCCAAGGATGAATTGGAGGCATTCCTCGCCGGGGTGCCGGAGAACGTGCTGGTCGTACTTGATGAGGCCTATGCAGAGTATGTGACCGATTCAAATTACCTGAGCGGTATTTCACTTCTGAACAAATATCCAAATCTGGTCGTATTGCGGACCTTCTCGAAGATATACGGTCTGGCTTCGCTGCGGATTGGCTATGGAGTGGGCCAGCCGGGTGTTATCAAGCTGATTAACCAGGTGCGCGAGCCATTTAATACGTCGCGCTTTGGGCAGGCAGCGGCTAAAGCAGCGCTTCGCGATCAGCGCTTTGTCGCCGAGTGCCGAAGCAAAAACCGGGAGGGCATCTCCTATCTTTACCAGCAGTTTGATCGCCTGGGCTTATCCTATTTCCCGGCCCATGGCAATTTTATTATGGTTGATGCTCAGCGTCCTGCGAGCGAGATGTTCCAGGCCATGTTGAAGCTTGGAATTATTATTCGGGGCGGTTTCGCCAAATACCCAAGCTATGTGCGGGTCACCGTTGGCTCCGCAGAACAAAATGCCAAATTCGTCACCGCTCTGGAGCAAGTGCTCGGCCAGCCGGCGGCCCGGGTATAATCCTACTTTATTCGCAGAAAATGAGTGAGTATATATGACAACGAAAATTGCCATTTTTGGCGTAGGTCTGATCGGTGGTTCATTGGCGCTTTGCTTTAAGGGCAAGCCCGGAATCACGGTGGTGGGGCATGCTCATCGACCGGAATCGCTGACACGGATGGAGGAACGCGATGTCGTCGACGTGGCGACTCTGTCTATGGAAGAAGCGGTGCAGGATGCCGATTTTATTTTTTTGTGTGTTCCTGTAGGGAAGCTGGAGGCATATTTGCAGAAGCTAACCGGATTGCCACTGAAGCCGGGCTGTATTGTAACGGATGTAGGCAGCACGAAGGCGGCGGTAGCCGCTTGTGCTGCTGCGCTTGCTAGCCCTGGTGTATATTTTATCGGGGGACACCCGATGGCAGGCTCGGAGCGTTCCGGGGTAGAGGCAGCTTCAACGTTATTATTTGAGAATGCCTACTATGTGTTGACACCGCCGCAGGACGTGCCGGAAGCAGCTTATCTGCGCCTTGCCGAGTTGTTAACATATACCAGAGCCCAAATTGTTCGCGTTGACCCGATCATGCACGATCAAATTGTGGGTGCCATCAGCCATTTGCCACATATTATTGCCGTAGCCTTGGTGAATCAAGTGCGCGGCTACAATGAAGACAACGAGCTCTACCGAATGCTTGCTGCTGGCGGCTTTCGTGATATTACGCGGATCGCTTCCAGCGATCCGATAATTTGGCGGGATATCCTCCTTAGCAATCAGGAGGTGTTGTTAGGGCTGCTTAAGGATTGGAATCGTGAGATTGCAGGCTTTATCCAGCTTCTTGAGGAGCGCGACGGAGAGGGTATTGAACAAGCGTTTCAAACGGCCAATCAGTTCCGCGGAGAGTTGCCAGAGCGGCGTAAGGGTGCGATTACCTCCTCATTTGATCTCTATATCGATGTGCCTGACCATCCGGGAATTATTGGCCAGATTGCTACGGAATTGGGTCTCCGCCACATCAACTTAAGCAATATGCAAATTATTGAGAGCCGTGAGGATGTGCCGGGCGTAATGCGTCTATCCTTCCGTCAGGAGACGGAGATGGAACGGGGCAAAACGCATTTGCAATCGTTAGGATACACGGTATATGTATAAACAGGCAGAAAAACAGCGATGCTTCCGTCCAGAAGCATCGCTGTTTTTCTTAGGGAGAGGGGCTTAAGGGCATAAAAAAAAGACCGCCCTATAGCGGTCCCATGTTCATTTTCAGAACATGCAGTTATTGGATAGGAGTGGAGAGAAACCATACTGTACTTTTATTATATGTATCCGTTTTCATTCTGTCAACAACTTTTTTTTAGCGCTTTCATTTCTCCTGGAGAGGATTGACATTCTAGGTTGAGATGGGTACAGTAATATTAAATTGCATAGCAAATCCACTAGGGGAGCCGTGAACGGCTGAGACAAGAAATATCTTGGACCCTTTGAACCTGATCTAGTTCGTACTAGCGTAGGAAAGTGGAGTCGGTCTTGTTGTTTATGCCTAATTGGAGTTTACTCCTATTTGCCACTCATAGCCGCTCCCTCTACGGGGCGGCTTTTTTGCTTTGGGTTTGAAGCGGAAAATACAGGCCAGCTTGAAGGCGGTTTAAGCTCCCCGTGGAGAGAGTGCATCTACATTCATTGGGAGGCGGGGAATGATGAGTTTTGCGCAGGAGCTGCGTAGGCAAGCAGACGATATTTTTCAGGCTATTTTTAATCACCCTTTTGTGAGGGGAATTGCTCAGGGCCAACTGGAGCAGGAGCAATTAATTCATTATGTCAAGCAAGATTTTGAGTATCTGAACGCCTATATGCGTATTTACGGTATTGCGATATCCAAGAGCGGCAGCCGTGAGGAAATGGCGGTATTCCATGAGCAAATCGGGTTTATTCTGAACAGCGAGATTCATCCGCATCAGAACTTCTGCCGGGTGGCAGGGGTGCAATTCGAGGATTTACAAGGATTCCCGCTGGCTCCGTCGGCACATCATTATATCCGCCACATGCTGACGGTTGCCCATGAAGGCAGCCTTGGCGAAATTTATGCTGTGCTGCTCCCTTGTCCATGGACATATGTAGAAATTGGGCAAAGGCTGCTTGCTGAGGTAAAGCCAACTCCTGAGCACCCTTTTTACGAATGGATACAGTTCTATAGCAGCCGGGTGGGCGGTGCGGCCGAAGCATTCGGGTTGGCACTGGACCGCTGGGCGGAAACGTCGAATGTGCTGGAGCGGAGAAAAATGAAAGAGCATTTCCTGCAAAGCTGTCAACTGGAGTATCAGTTCTGGGAGATGGCATACAGGCTGGAGGAATGGCCGGTCCGTTGACAGCAGCGTTGCCGATCAAGAACCTGACTGTCCGTTAATTGAATACTACACACCGAAAAGAGGTTGAAAAAAAGTATGGATACTTTGGAAAAGCAATATTGCGATCTGCTTGTAAAGGTACAAAAAATGAAGCCGCTTGTTCATAATATGACGAATGTCGTCGTGACTAATTTTACGGCCAATGGCTTGTACGCCCTGGGGGCTGCTCCAGTGATGGCTTATGCCGCGGAAGAGGTGGCCGATATGGCGAAGATGGCCGGGGCGGTTGTTCTCAACCTGGGTACGCTGTCCACTTTGCAGGTAGATGCAATGATTATTGCGGGTCGATCAGCCAACGCGCATGGCGTGCCGGTCCTCCTTGATCCGGTAGGGGCCGGGGCAACCTCTTTCCGCACGGAATCAGCCCTGCGCATTTTGCGTAAAGTGAAGGTGTCGCTGGTGCGAGGGAATGCGGCAGAGATCGCCCATCTTGTAGGGGAATCCCGTGAGATCAAGGGGGTAGATGCCGGAGACAGCTCAGGACAAGAAGCGGCAGCGCTTGCTGTCAAGGCTGCCAGGTCCTTGAACACCACGGTGGCCGTAACTGGGGCCGAGGATGTGATTTCCGATGGACGGCGATGCTGTATGATCAGCGGAGGGGATGTTTTGCTGACTCAAGTAACGGGCACAGGCTGTCTCCTGACCTCGGTGCTGGGAGCTTTTACTGCAGTAGAACAAGATGTATTGCTCGCGGGCACGGCCGGGTTAGCCTTCTACGGGGCCGCTGCTTCCCGAGCGGCGGAGCGGACGGCTCAATATGGTCCGGGCAGCTTCCAGATTGCTTTCCTGGACGAATTGGCGAAGCTGCATCCCCATTCGTTGAAGGGGTATGTGGCGGTGAGCGAGATTGAAGCGGCAGGCGCCGGAGGATGGTGGGCAGGATGAGCCGAATTGCCCGGGCATTAACCATCGCCGGCTCGGATAGCGGAGGTGGGGCAGGCATACAAGCTGATTTGAAGACTTTCCAGGAGTTGGGAGTGTATGGCATGTCGGCGCTGACCGCCGTCACGGTGCAAAATACGCTGGGTGTCTCTAAGGTTTACCCGTTGCCGCCCATTGCGGCAACCGAGCAGATTGATGCCGTTGGCGACGATCTGGGGGTGGATGCTGTTAAGACGGGAATGTTGTTCAATGCAGAGATCATTGAGGCGGTGGCCGAGCGCATTCGCGCCTTCAACTGGAGCCAGGTCATCGTTGATCCGGTCATGATTGCCAAGGGCGGGGCATCCTTGCTTCAGCCGGAGGCTATGCGGGCATTAAAAACAGTTTTGCTGCCACTGGCTACGATGGTGACACCGAATATTCCGGAGGCGGAGGCTTTGTGTGGAATGAAGATTGATAATATGACAGACCGACGTGAAGCAGCGAAGCGAATTTGCGAATTTGGCTCCCGGCAGGTAGTCATCAAGGGGGGGCATGCCGACCTTGGGGAACGGGTCATTGATTTGTATTATGACGGCAGTCAATTTACGGAGCTTGCTGGCAAGCGCATATCCACGCAGCATACGCATGGAACGGGCTGTACCTTCTCGGCAGCGATTACGGCGGAGCTGGCCAAGGGAGGGGCGGCTTTGCAGGCAGTCTTTACAGCCCGGGCCTTCATTCAGGCGGCTATCGAGAATGAGTTGGCTTTGGGAAAGGGGCATGGGCCTACGAACCATTTTGCTTACCGCTTGCAAGGAGCGTCGCGTTGATATAGTCCGTACCGCCATATGTTACGATTGGCAATTCTTGGATGAGGAAAATCAGGAACTGCCTTATGCTGCAAGCTTCCGAACTGTGATGGAGGAGCAGAGGAATCTGCTCCTCTTGAATTAATCCCGGAGAAGTGTTTTTTTAATACCAAGTCCTGTGGTATAATATGTGCAATGTCTGGTTATGCTGGTAAGTTGGATTTTGCCATGATCTGAAAATTTATATAGATATTACATAGAAATCCGCAACTTTTCGGACCCTGTTCGGTAATAATTGATATAGAATCGAACGGGAAGAGGCCCATGGCAGCGCGAGGAGGATCGCACCCAAATGACGGATTCCCAAATGATTCGTGAAATTAAGGAAGGCAATACGGAGCTATATTCGGAATTGATGAGAAGATATCAGCGCAAGATACTCGCCTTCGTTTATCACATGTTGAAGAGCGCTCATTTGGAGCTGCTCGCTGAAGATTTGTGCTCGGAGACGTTCTACAAAGCATTTCGCAGCCTGCACTCCTTCCGGGAGGTGGATGCTTCCTTCTCGACCTGGTTGTACACCATTGCCCGCAACACCGTATTAAGTGAACTCCGCAAGCAAAGAAGCGGCAATATCTCTTTGGACGAGGGTGGTTATGTACCCGTCGCTTCAAGCGAGGCCGTTCCCGAGCAGGCGGTGCTGCGGAGCGAGAAGGTTGGTATGGTGAGAGAGGCCATCAACAATTTGCCGGAGAAGCAACGTTCCGCCTTGATTCTGCGCGAATACGACCAATTGGACTATCAGGAGATTGCCAATATCCTGGGGCAAAGCGTCAGCGCAGTCAAGTCGCTGTTGTTTCGCGCACGAACCAGCGTCAAGAGTCAGCTTGAACCCTACTTTTACGAACCGATCTATGAGCAATATGAAGGGATGAAAAGCAGATGAATTGTAAAGAAGCCCAGGAATTGTTCGGCTTGATGCGAGATTTGCCCGAACAAGATCCTCAGCGACGGATGCTGGAGTGGCACCTTCTGGGCTGTGATTCCTGTGCCGCGGAATATCGGCTATGGGAAGAAAGTCTGGAAACGCTGCAGTACACTCCAATGGAAATCACGGAAGAGCAGGCAGAAGAGGTTAATCGGCGCGTTATGGATCGAATCTATGCCGAGTCTCCTTGGCTTGCTCCTGGTGTGAAGCGTGGCGTAAGCCGACGATTCCGGCGGCGCGTCATGATCTGGGCGGCAAGCTTCCTGGCCGTATTCCTGTTTAGCTCTGCACTTCTGTTGATGGATCAGGTGGGCCCGGGACAGCAAGTGGCTGAACCGCGAACCGGCATATTGCCAACGGCGGTGGCGGCTGCGGATTCCAATGCGGAAATATATGGTGATTTAACATTTGCGTTGCCCGGTGAATCTAGGGGGATTGTAGAGCCATTTGCTGTGCAGATGGGACCTGCTTATCCACAGTATTGGATGGTGTTATCCATGGGCGGCATGCTGCTGGCGTTGGTCTCATGGAAGGGACTGCGTCGAAGCAGACCCTAACCAGGAATGCTAAACGCTTCTTCCGCTTTTGAGGCGGCAGAGGCGTTTGTTTACGTTAAGGAGGATGCTTATGTTGGTAGGGTTGGTGCGTCATGGCTTGACCGATTGGAATCAGGCCGGGAGAATACAAGGCCAAAGTGACATTCCGCTGAACGATGAAGGGCGGAGCCAGGCCAGAAGATTGGCACGGAGATTGCAGGAAGAACCTGAATACTGCTGGGACTTTGTGATTACAAGCGGCTTGTCGCGTGCTCAGGAGACGGGAAGCATCATCGCGGAGGTTTTGCAGATTCCATTGTATGACCCCGATTCTCGCTTAATGGAGAAAGCGTTTGGCCAAGCTGAGGGCTTGACCCAAACGGAACGTGAGACGCTGTGGGGCCTGGATTGGGATCAACAGGACTTTGGGCAGGAGAAGGACGAGGCGATTCGTGAGCGTGCCTTGTCATTTATGCATGACCTGGCAGAGCGTTATCCGGATAAGCGGGTGCTTGTGATCTCACATGGCGGTTTGCTGGCCCAGCTATATATCGCATTGTATGATCAGACTTATATGGAGCGAATCGGCAATTTGTCATTAACCGTTCTGGAGAAGCGGGCGGAGCGCTGGGATATGCGCTTGTACAACTGTACCCGGCATTTGCAGGAAATAATAGAGGAGAAGAAATAAACCGGCAGCGGACCGGTTTATTTTTTTGTCTTTTTTTAGAATACGAGCTCAAAAAGTCAATCCTCTTAGAGCTGTGTAGAGGAAGAAATCCCTTATCCTGTATAGAAATTTTGCTGTTTGGGAATAAATGCCGGAAAACCTTCCCATAATGGGATTAAAACGGCGCGAGGGGATGAAAGATGGATCTGGCAGATATGCTGACGTATACGGACATTGGGCAGCTTAGCAGAATCGCTAATCATTACCAGTGCGAATGCAGCGGACATTCCAAGCATGAATTGATTCAGTCCATCCTGCAGACCGTGAGCCGAAGAGATTTTATAGACCGTCATGTAAGTGCAATAAGTCCGGAAGACTTGCGATTCCTGAACACCCTGTTATTTGATGGCCGCAAACAATTCAGTCTGGAGGAGCTGGTGGCTTGCGCCCAGGCTGCCCGGTTTACCGAAGATGCCAAAGAACGGGAAAGTCCCCGAGACATGATTACCCGCTTTCGGCAGAGAGGCTGGCTGTTTAACGGGACTACCCATCATACTCGCTACTTGTTTGAAATTCCGGAGGATTTGCAGCGTCGCTTCCGTGAAATGCTGGAACGGCGGTTTGTCAGCGGGATACAAGTCGCCCCGGAGCCGTTCATGTACCGTGAGGAACCTGATATGCTTGCTGCGGATTTGCTGCTGTTCTTGCAATACGTAGCTGGTCATGACATTCCCTTGAATGGGGAAGGCGTGATGTATCGCAGAAATCAATTGCAGCTTATGGAGACTTTGCATGTATCCGAGCCCTTAAATGGCAAAGGGTGGCGATTTGGGTACGGCCGGAGATTCAGGGACTACCCGAATCGATTAGCTTTGCTGTATGATTACGCCCACCACTCCCGCTGGATTTGCGAGAACGTCGAGGTGCTGGAGTTAACGGATGCTGGTCGAGAATATCTTGGGAAGCAGAGCCAGGAGCCGATGATGCAGTTCGTGCGTTTTTGGTTAAGAATATACAAAGGCCCGATTCCTAACTTGCTTTCCCTGATGTACTGGGTTTTATGCTGTTCCAAGGACTGGGTGACGTTGTCTTCGTTGTATGAGAGCGTGGAATGCTTGATTAAGCCTTTCTTCTACGACACCCCGGCATCCATCTTTGAGGAACGCCTGATTCAGATGATGCTTCACTTGGGGCTAGTGCGTGTTGGGGAGGATCAGCAGCAGGAACGTTATGTGCAGGCGACTCCGTTTGGGCAGGTGGTCATTGCCGAGCTCCGGCTTTCCTGAGTACATATCAATGTTTGTCCGTTATGATGGGCAAGGGCATATTCGTCAGGATGGGGGCGGTTACCCCTAAACGGTGGGGATAATCGTGAATATGCTTTAGTATGAGCAGGTTATAACGCGCCGGACATAGGAAGACAAAAATAAATCTTTTAAAGAGGTTGTTCAAAAAGTCGTCTTTCTAGGACGAAGTTGTTTAAGGGACTTGATACCCACCTTTTTGAACCCGCACTTTAAACCATAGTTTGGAGGTGCATCCTATGGATCAGATGAAGGTTACTTATGAAGCAATGCTCAGTTTGGCAGCGGAAATGATATGGGACGAAGCGCTTCGCAAACACCGCTCGGAACAAATCTACAGCGAAATTGATGCCGCCTTGGCGCAGGGGGATGAGGTTGCCTTCCGGCTCCTGACGGATGAACTGAAGACATTGGAAGAACATTAGCTTTGGTGAACCGCTCTGACCGTCATGACAAGTGATGGGTTGGAGCGGTTTTTTTGGCAACGGGATGGTATTGTCTTGGTTGCCTGTATATAATTTGGAAAGAAATACATCAGAAAAGAGGTCGTCCTATGAAATTCAGCGAGATTGAGCCTGCTGCCTGGGAAGAGTTGCAGCCTTACTTGGATACTTGCCTTCTTCCGGTAACTGGATTAACGGGACAGGAGATGCCCGCCAAAGTCACAGAGAAATTACAAAGGCTTCAGAAATTAATCGATATGATCGAAATTCCTTTCAAGGGAAGGGTTGTTACCTATCCGGCCATACAGTACAGGAACGAGGATTTGAACAAGATCGTTAACGATATTTGCCGAAATGTCAAGGCTGGTGGATTTGTCTATTGCCTCGTGGTTGCCCTAGAGGAGAATTGGACAAGGGATGAGGTGCCTGATGCTGATTTTATTCTGTCTCCATACGATTTGACGGATATGGCCAGTGGGGCCGCCGAA
The DNA here is from genome assembly GCF_000374825.1 of Paenibacillus sanguinis 2301083 = DSM 16941. GTDB lineage: Bacteria > Bacillota > Bacilli > Paenibacillales > Paenibacillaceae > Fontibacillus > Fontibacillus sanguinis. The sequence goes on along the minus strand of NZ_KB895379.1, from coordinate 121,771 downwards.
GAATGGGTGAAGGGCGAAATCCAGCGATTATGGCAAGATCGTGTCAATATTCAAATGTGACTAAATAACGACAATTATATGATGGACTAGTAATGCTGCTTGGGAAAAATGTGACAAATTCTTGACGGTCTTAAAAGCCTAATATATGATAAATGTGTCCGCCACTGTTTGTGATGAATGTCATTGAACTGTCAGGAATTTTGTTTGCAAAGGGGTTGAAGACTTATGAGCCATCAGCAGGACCCGCATGAATCTTTACATAAACCGCCTACTCGCAAGGAAATGTCCCGGCGGCAATTTCTTACATACACGCTTGGCGGAGCCACTGCATTTATGATGGGTGGGGTAGCACTTCCTATGGTTCGGTTTGCGGTTGATCCAATCCTGTACAAGAAAGGTGAAGGCGACTTCGTCAAAGTGGTTGAGGCCCGGGAGATTACAGAAGAACCAAAGGAATTTAATTTTGAATTAAAGCAACAGGACGGATGGTATTTGAGCACATCCAAGCTCACAGCCTGGATCCGTAAAGACGCGACCGGAAAAGTTTATGCGCTTTCACCGATTTGTAAACATTTGGGATGTACGGTGGGATGGAACAGCGACCGCAACTTTCCAGATGAATATCATTGCCCATGTCACGGCGCGCATTATACCAAAGAAGGCAAGCAACTGGCGGTTGCATCCAGCCCGCTTGACGAGTATAAGGTGATGATCAAGGACGACTGGGTATATCTGGGGGATATTATTCCCAATACCATCGTGAAATGAAGAGGAGGCGCAGAATCAGATGTTTAAAAACGTTTATGACTGGATAGACGAACGTCTTGATATCACGCCGATCTGGCGCGATGTAGCCGACCACGAGGTTCCGGAGCATGTCAACCCGGCACATCATTTCTCCGCTTTTGTGTATTGCTTTGGTGGATTAACGTTCTTTATTACAGTCATACAAATTCTATCAGGAATGTTTCTGACGATGTATTATGTTCCAGACATCATTAACGCTTATGCCAGTGTGGAGTATTTGCAGACTCAGGTTGCATTTGGGCAAATTGTACGGGGGATGCATCACTGGGGAGCCAGCTTGGTCATCGTGATGATGTTTCTGCATACGCTACGCGTATTTTTTACCGGCTCGTACAAAGCTCCTCGTGAAATGAACTGGGTTATAGGGATGCTGATTTTCTTCGTGATGATCGGGTTGGGTTTAACCGGTTATTTGCTCCCGTGGGACAATAAAGCTTACTTTGCTACAAAGGTCACCCTGGAGATCGCCAACTCGGTGCCTGTGCTTGGACCGGTGATGAAGGAGCTGTTGCAGGGCGGTAGTATTGTCGGCGCGGAGACGTTAACCCGGTTCTTCGCCATTCACGTGTTCTTCCTTCCGGCCGTGCTATTGATCCTATTGGTAGGCCATTTCATTATGATTCGCCGACAAGGGATTTCCGGGCCGCTATAAGACTGACTTGAATGATGTTAGGCAACAACCTCTATAGCTCTGAATGAAGAAGGGAGGGGGAACAAGGACATGGCGCATGTGGACAACTCGAGAGAAAAGGAAAAGGTTGTATACGTTGGCGATTCGCGCGTCCGCAGGGGGAGGGGCTTTGTTGCACCAGCGGATTATACAGCTTATCCTGGCAAATCGGAAGCCTTTATTCCTAACTTTTTGCTAAAGGAATGGATGGTAGGAGTTGTAGTGCTGGTAGGATTCCTGGTGCTCACTATTTCAGAGCCAGCTCCGCTAGGTTACCCTGCTAATCCTGCGGCTTCGGTTATTCCGATGCCGGACTGGTATTTCTTGTTTCTGTATCAATATTTGAAGTATCCCTATGCATCTGGAGACTTTGTTATTCTGGGGACGATGGGAATTCCCGGGGTTGCCTTCGGGGGACTTATGCTTGCCCCGTTTCTTGATCGAGGGAAGGAGCGGCGATTCTACAAGCGCCCGATTGCTTCATCCTTGATGCTTCTGTCTTTGGCCGCTGTTGTGTATCTGACTAACTTTGCCTGGACTCACTATCAGCATGAGTTGGAAGCCCGTGGGCAAGTACCCGAGCACATCCAGCGTGAGGAAGAGGCCCGGGAAAAACGTGAGAAGGGCTTGCCAACCTCGAGTGCAATCCGCCAAGAGGAAGTGAGCATCGTCGAGCCGGATGATCCGGCGATGGAGGTTTACAAGAAGGCCACTTGTGTATCCTGTCATGCGGTGGACTTAAAGGGGGCGGCAGCACCTTCCTTGCGGGGAGTCGGCGATAAGCATGACAAGGAAGCTATTCTGACAATTATTAAGGAAGGCTACAATGGGAAAATGCCGGCCGTGTATGATGCAGCGATCAGCGCGGGGCTAACGGATCAGGATATCGATCAATTGGCGGAATGGCTTGCGAAACAAAAAACAGAACAGTAAAATAGAAAATATGTGAGAACCTGATCGTAGCCTGCGGTCAGGTTTTTTTAAGCTTGGGCAGCCTGCTATATAAGCTCAAGTCAGGCTATTCTCATAGAAGAAGAGGGAAAAACGTTGTTGAAGCTATCGTATTTTTGGAGCACCTCCTTTTTGTCCTCCCGCGGGATGTTGTGGACCTTGTTTCTCTGTAATTTGCTGGGCACTATCTATGGTTACATCTGGTATGACGCGCAACTGCTGGATACCTGGAATCATTACCCCCGCTGGCTAATTATTTTTGTACCAGACAGCCCAACGGCGAGCTTGTTCTTTACCTTAACCTTGCTATTCCTGCTCTTTCCGGGAAAGCTTGGCAGATTTATACGTATCCGTACCTTGCTGGAAGGTCTGGCGGTGGTGACGAGCGTGAAATATGGAGTATGGGCGGTGGCCATGATTTTTGCCGGTGCCTTTCAGGGAGGACCACTGGTTTGGCAGGATGGAATGCTGGTGGCCTCTCATTTGGCCATGGCCGTGGAGGCGCTGCTGTTCGTCCGATTGTATAAATTCGGAACATTAATGCTGGCTTGTGCCGGTGTCTGGACCTTCTTGAATGATTTGGTGGATTACACCTATGGTGTGTATCCCTGGCTGCCCAGAACGCTGTGGGATGATGTGCCAGCGGTAGCTGGCTTCACCGTTATATTAACGGCTGCCAGCGTGGTGGTTGGCTTCATGGCCTTGAGAGCGGCTAAAAGGCTATGACCTCCCGGTTCTAACGTGGGACAGCCCGCCATACCATGATGGTAAGGGAGGGATGTCCGTGAAATTTAAGGGAAGGGTGCGGCTTGCCACCGTCTTGATCCTGCTGGTCTGGTCATTGACATGGAGCCTGCCTTCGTTAGCACAGGAGTCTGATCGCGGGGAGAAGCTGAAACAACTGGAAGCGGCAGCGGAGCAACTGTACACGCATATGCAGCAAGGCAGCGTCAGCGAAGCTGCGGCTGATATGGAAGTGCTGACCGCTACGCTGGAGGGTTTATCCTTTCAGGGGTTAACCACGGTGGAAGGCATCCATGCATTGGCGGAAGTTATCATGGATACAAAGGCTACGCTGGCCAAGGCTGAAGTGGTGCCGGAGGAATGGGCTGAATCGTCTGCTCGTTTGCGCCTTGCCGTCAATAGTCTTGTGCACCCGGATCATGCGTTGTGGCAGCAATACTATACGGTGCTGGCTCATGATTTGCAGCAAATGAGCAAGGCCCGCGCCGGAGGCAAGCCGGCCGAGCTTCGCGTGGCGCTCCAGACATTGCAGCAGCATTATGAAATCATTCGCCCGGCGGCTATTATCCGTCGTTCTTCGTCGGATATCAGCCAATTTACTTCATGGTTGTCCTATGTAGGGCGCTTGAGCCAGGAGCCGACTTGGGACGAGGCTGCGCTACGGGAAGCGCTGGGACAAGGAGAAGGCATGCTTAAGGAATTGTTTGGTCGCCGGGGGGATGAGCCCGTCTTTTTACCGATTACAGGTCTGGATAGCCCCTGGTACTGGAGTGGGATGATTGGCTTGTGGATTGTGCTTGCCTTGGGCTATGCGGGAATTCGCAAGTTTGTTGGCGATCAGACCGTCACCGCGGTCCGGCGCACGAAGGAAGAAGGCTTCAGGTATCGATTATAGTTAACGTATGAAATAGTCTTATTGAGGGAAGGCAAAAGAGAGGACCTTGAATGAATTCAGGACCTCTCTTTTGATTTATTCGTCTAAGCTTATGGTGCTATTCTTCCCTGAACCCTTCGCCATGCACATCATTTACTTCGCTGATAATGACAAATGCTCTGGGGTCAATAGATTTGACAATGCTTTGCAGCCTTCTTATCTCCTGCCGGGACACTACGCAATAAGCCATATGTTTTGCCTGTTTGGAATACGCGCCGATGGCGGGGATGAGCGTAACTCCCCGGTCCATCTCCTTGGTGATCATGTCGGCAATGGCTGGAGCCTCATCGCTGATAATGGTGAATGCCTTAGCTGAATAGGCCCCTTCCTGAATAAAATCAATGACTCTGGAAGCGATAAATACAGCCACAAGGGTGTATAGAATATTTTCCTTTCTAATATAGAACAACGATAGTCCAATGATGATAATATCAAGTGTCAGGATGACCTGCCCCATACTAAAGCCATATTTACGGCCAAAAATTCTAGCAATAATATCCGAGCCTCCGGTCGTGCCTCCAAAGCGAAAGACGATGCCAAGGCCTGCTCCCAGCGTAACCCCTGCATATAAAGAAACGAGAATGTAATCCGTTTCGGTGGCGAACGGGATGATCCAGCCTTGCCTAATCAGTCGCTCAAAGACCCAAAGAAAGAAGGTCAACGAACCGATCCCGATGCCTGTCAGAACTATCTGCTTGCTCCCTAAAATTTTCCATCCGAGCAGAAACAAAGGAATGTTAAGGAGCAGGTTGGATAGCGAGGGTGATATGCCAAACGCATAGTTGAGCAGGAGCGTAACACCTGTGAGGCCGCCTTCCATCAGTTGGTTGGGTAATATGAAGTAGAGAAGTCCAAAGGCGTAGATGGCCGTCCCCAACAATATAGGCAGCAGTGTTTTTAGAAAACCGGTTAATCGATTTGCATTCATCCATTCTCACATCCATCATAAGTTAAAAATAGAATTTCTCCAGCCAGTAAGAACTGGCCTGCGGAACCACCTTTCCTAGTATACCTTTTTTGGGCACGGATTAAAAAATGATTTGTTTTCGCCCCTTACTTACGATAACATAGGGAAAAACGGGACATATGACGGAGGGATCTCGGCTTGGAACCAGACAAAGACAAATCTCTCGCGGAGATGCAGCGCGAAGTAGACCGTTACATATCTCAATTCAAAGAAGGGTATTTTAGTCCGCTAACGATGCTGGCCCGTATGACCGAAGAAGTCGGGGAATTGGCACGTGAGGTGAATCACAATTTTGGTGAAAAGCCTAAGAAAGCGGACGAGCCGGATAATTCCATCGAGCTGGAGCTTGGCGATATTTTATTCATTACGATTTGTTTTGCCAACTCTTTGGGTATTGATCTGACAGAGGCCCATGAAAAGGTCATGCATAAATTTGCTACACGTGATGCGGACCGCTGGACAAAAAAGAACACCGAATAGGTGTATTCTTCATATGCTGTTAGCAGGATCATCCCTACAGTAAGGAGGGATAGCATATGAAGGCGGAGGATTATTTGCATAAGGCCTACCGAAGCATCTACGATAACGATTTTGAGCTGGCGCAGTATTGGTTTGAGCGCGCTCTTGCCGTTCAACCGGATCATGCAGATATTCATTATCGATATTCCATTACCTGTGCCCGCAGCAGCCAACTGGATAAGGCACTCCAGCATGCCCGGCTCGCGGCTGCCCTGGACCCTGAGCAGGAGGAATACGGGCTGCATTATGATCGCCTCCAATCCATGGAATTAACCCGGATGGCCAAGCGGCAGCTTGAGGAGGCGGATAACCGGCGATCAGCGGCCGCGGAGCCGGCATTACGGATGCTTAAGCGGGCGGTGGAAATGGACCCGTTATCGGTAGACTCGCAGGTATGGCTTGCTGTGGCTTATGGCGAGCTGGAGCGGTATGCAGAGGCATTGCAGGCAATACGCGAAGCGGCTGCGCTTCCCCTGGAGCCTGCCGTGGCTGCACAATTAAAAAAGATGGAGCAACGATTCAAGGCCAAGCTCAGACAATCATCATAGTAGAGAATGTGAGGAGATTACAGATGTCGCAACCTATTAAAGTAGCCGTGGCCGGCGCTGCCGGCCGCATGGGCAGAGAAGTCGTGAAGATGGTGCTCCAGGATTCGGAGCTGCAGCTCGTCGCTGCTGTGAATTTGTCGGACATGGGACTTGATGCAGGTATGCTGGTTGGTTTGCCAGCTTGCGGCATTGCGTTAACGGATAATCTGGAGCGGGCACTGGAAGAGACCCGGCCCCAGGTGCTGGTTGATTTTACAACACCGCAGTCGGCGTATGAAAATACGGCGCTTGCTATTCGTTATGGCGTATCACCGATCGTTGGAACGACGGGCTTCACCCAGGGGCAAATCGAAGAACTGGACGAGCAGTGCCGTGCCCGCAAGCTTGGAGGCTTAATCGCCCCGAACTTCTCGATTGGAGCTATCTTGATGATGCGTTTCGCTGCGCAAGCCGCCAAATACTTTCCTCATCTGGAGATTATCGAGTACCATGGAGATCAGAAGCTGGATGCTCCTTCGGGAACGGCGGTAAAAACGGCTGAGCTGATTGCCCAGAACCGGGAAGAGCTGCGCCAAGGCAACCCCGACGAGGAAGAGACCATCGAAGGTTCGCGTGGTGGCTATTACAACGGCTTCCGGATACATAGCGTCCGCTTGCCCGGTGTGTTTGCCCAGCAGGAGGTTATCTTCGGCAGCTTCGGTCAAACGCTGACGATTCGCCATGATTCTTATGAGCGGGCCGCGTATATGCCCGGTGTGAATCTGGCCATCAAGAAAGTGCTGGAATGCCAAGGCATGGTTTACGGATTTGAACACTTTATAGATGAATAGAGGGGACTAAAGATTATGTTAAACATCGCTTTCATTGCTCATGACCGCAAAAAAGAGGATATCGTCAATTTTGTCATTGCTTATGAACATGTCTTTAAGGATAAAAAGTTGTTCTCCACTGGGACAACCGGCTTGAAAATCATGGAAAATACGTCATTGCAAATTCATCGCTTCCTGTCTGGCCCGCTTGGGGGAGACCAGCAAATTGGTGCTATGATTGCACAAAATGAGATGGACTTGGTTATCTTCCTGCGCGATCCACTTTTGGCTCAGCCGCATGAACCGGATATTACAGCCTTGCTTCGTCTATGCGACGTACACGGCATTCCGGTGGCTACCAATATGGCTACCGCGGAGATCCTTGTCCGGGCTCTGGATCGTGGTGATTTCGGATGGCGGGAACTGGTGGAGCTTAATAAACCGGGGCTGTCGAAATGAGTGACAAGCTGGACATTCTGGTCTTCGGAGCTCATGCCGATGATGCCGAGATTGGTATGGCCGGCACAATAGCCAAGCATGTCGCATCCGGCTTTCGTGTGGGTATTTGCGATTTGACGGAGGCGGAGTTGTCCTCCAATGGCAATCCTGTATTGCGTAAGCAGGAAGCTGCGGCAGCGGCAGAGACGCTAGGGTTGTCTGCCCGTGTGAATCTGGGGCTGCCGGATCGTGGGCTGACGGGCTCGGAGGAGCAAATCTCCGCCGTCGTCGGAGTCATCCGCGATTTCGCTCCAAGCATAGTGTTCGCTCCCTATTGGGAGGACCGTCATCCCGATCATATCGACTGCAGCTGTCTGGTGGAGGCTGCGGTATTTAATGCCAAGCTGCGCCGCTATATGCCGGACAAGCCTGCGACGCCTGCTCCACAGCTTTACTTCTATTTCATTAACGATTGGACAGCGCCGGACTTGGTCGTCGATGTTGGAGAATATTATCCCCGGAAGGAGCAGGCGCTTCGCTGCTATCGCTCCCAATTCGAGCAGGGTGTATCTGGCGAGGATATCGCCGCTACGCCACTGAATCAAGGCTATGTGGAGCGAGTGAAGGCCCGCGACTCTTTGTTGGGTCAACGCTTATTGCTTCCACTTGCTGAAGGCTTTATGAGCAAGACAGCATATCCAGTGCAACTGTTTAGTCCGTTACACTCATAAGATGAGCAGAGGACTATATTGAATATAAAGGAGGCCCCCGCCATATGGATCGATTTTTGAAAATTGGTATTACCTGTTATCCAACTTTAGGCGGTTCTGGGGTTGTGGCTACCGAACTGGGCAAATTGTTGGCGGAGAAGGGGCATGAAGTCCATTTTATTTCTCATAGCGTTCCTTTTCGGCTGGGAAGCTACCACAAGAATATCTTCTATCATGAGGTAGAGGTAAGCGATTATTATGTATTCCGTTATCCGCCTTACGATTTGTCTCTGGCCACGAAGATGGCTCAGGTGGCCAAGAACGAAGGGCTGGACATTTTGCATGTGCATTATGCAGTGCCTCATGCTGTGTGCGCCTTTTTGGCCAAGCAAATGGTTGGTGATTCCTTGAAAGTTGTAACTACCCTGCATGGGACGGATATTACCGTGCTGGCGCAAGATGAATCTTTAAAGGATTTAATTCGTCTGGCGATTAATGAAAGTGATGCGGTCACTTCTGTATCTTCGGATTTGACCAGGGAAACCCGGGAAGTATTGGATATCGTCCGGGATATTGACTTGACTTACAATTTTGTGGATGAACGGGTATATTACCCGCGCGAAGCCAAGGAATGTCGCAGCGATTTTGCTGAACCTGGCGAGAAAGTCTTGATGCATATTTCCAATTTCCGCCCGGTAAAACGGGTGAATGATGTCGTTGACATATTTTATCGCGTAAATCAGGAGAGACCGGCAAAAATGCTGTTCGTAGGTGAAGGGCCTGATCTGCCAAAAATTCAGCACAAAATTAAGGAGATGGGGATTGAGGATCGCGTGCATTTCCTGGGCAAGCAGGATGATATCGCCCATGTCATCTCTATGGCAGATGTGCTTCTGTTGCCTTCCGAGAAAGAAAGCTTTGGGCTGGTGGCCCTGGAAGCGATGGCCTGTGGCGTTCCTACTGTAGGGACGGTGGCCGGGGGGATTCCTGAACTTGTGAAGCATGGAGAGACCGGATTCCTCGCTCCTATCGGCCATACGGAGCAGATGGCGCAGTATTGCCTTCAAATGTTCAGGGACCCGGAATTGGCTGCAAAATTAAGGGAGGCTTGCCTGGAGCGAGCCAGAACAGAATTTAGCAGTGAACTGACAACCGCTACCTATGAAGAGATTTATTATCGCGTGTTGAACCGTCGGCCTGCATTGGACCCGGCTTGCCTCTGAGACAAGGCCCGATCAGGAGGTGTCATTCATTGAAATGAATCGTTGGAATCAGGTGGATCCCCTGATGCTTTATCAGGGGGAGAACGTGCTGCGCACATTGCTGAATGGCGGGCATCAGGCTTTTTTTGTTGGCGGCTGTGTGCGAGATGAATTAATGGGCCAGCCCGTACATGATCTGGATATTGCCACTTCGGCCAAGCCGGACGAGATTATTGGCTTGTTCGAGCGAACCGTTCCTACCGGCATACAGCATGGAACGATTACGGTGCTGATGGGCAAGCACGCTTACGAAGTGACTACCTTTCGCAAGGAATCTGAATATGCTGATCATCGGCACCCGTTGTCGGTGGAGTTCGTCGACGCAATCACTGAGGATTTGCGTCGGCGCGATTTTACTATGAATGCTATTGCCCGGGAGCTGGATGGAACATTGACTGATCCGTTCGATGGGCAATCCGATATACAGCGTCGTATTCTCCGCTGCGTAGGTGTGGCTGAGGAGCGCTTTGACGAAGACGCCTTGCGTATGATGCGGGCGGTTCGCTTTGCGTCGACCTTTGGCTTCCGGCCGGTCAAGAGCTTGTGGGCAGCATTGCTCGCCGGTAGAGGCAAGTTGTCCTACATTGCTACGGAACGGGTTCGTGTGGAGCTGGAGAAGATTGTGTTAGGTCCTGATCCGTTGCGCGGACTGGCGTTGCTTCAGCGTAGCGGGCTGTTGCAGTATGCCAAGGCAGCTCAATTACCAGTAAAAGAAGGGGCCGATGCTGAAAGCAATCTTAGGGAACCTGTAGACGACAAGTTGACGATTTTGGTCCGCAGATTATTACACCGTAGCCCCTCGCGCCCTGAATGGTTGAAGATGTTACCATTATTACCGACTGCTCCCGCTGGCTTGCGCTGGTCATTGCTCCTTCAGGGACTGGAGATTTCTGGTGAAGAAGTATCCGGACTACTGAAGAATTGGACGTTTCCTAATCAAATAGCAGACGAAACGGCTGCCATCGTTCGTTTTGACGAGGCATGGGGAGCCACTAGAGCAGAGTTGTTGGAAGAACAAGATTTGCGGCGTAAGTGGATTCATTTACAAATCGAGTTTGGCCGAGAGATAGCCAATTGGTGGCTACAGCGGCAGGCGATCTTATTGCAGGGTTCGGTTTATGGCGAAATGGTGCAACAGAGAGAAACAGAACGGATGTCCCTTGCAATGAAGTGGCATCAAGAGGTTTCTATACATAAGTTACCCGAGCTTGCTGTTAGCGGCAGAGATGTGCTTGCGATCAGCAGCCGTCCCGGTGGACCATGGCTGGGGGAGTTAATGAAACGGCTGCTGTTGCATGTTGCACTTGGCGAGTTGCCGAATGAGCGGCGGCCGATCCTGGAATTTGTAGAATCGGTGGTGAGGGAAGATGGAGACAAACGATCTGATTGACATGTTGCTGGAGCATCCCGGGCAATATATATCAGGTGAGGAAATGAGCCGCCGCTTATCGATCAGCCGGACGGCGGTGTGGAAGCAAATCGCCAAGCTGCGGGAACAAGGCTATAAATTTGAATCTGCTCCCCGCAGAGGTTATCGTTTGGTCAGCCAGCCTGATCGATTAAGTCAGCCAGCCTTGTTGCAGGGTCTTTCAGGAAATCAAAGCCTGGGTAAGCGTATTAAGCTTCTGACTTCGGTCTCTTCTACACAGGAAGAGGCTCGTCGTCTGGCAGAAGAGGATGCTCCGCACGGGACATTGGTTTTGGCCGAAGAGCAGACTGCCGGGCGCGGCCGACAAGGCCGACACTGGTATTCCCCGCCAGGCAAAGGAATCTGGATGAGCTTGCTGCTTCGTCCCGACCGTCAGCCCGTTTCAATCGCCCCTCAACTGACCTTGCTTACGGCAGTAGCTGTTTGCCGGGCGGTTCGCAAATTCGGGATCGATGCGGGCATCAAATGGCCAAACGATGTTTTGGTGGATGGACGCAAATTGTGCGGCATCCTTGTAGAATCCATCGCCGAGGATGAATTGATCCGATATGCGATTGCCGGCATCGGCATTGACGTGAATTTGCAGCGGGAGGATATTCCTCAGGAGCTTCTTCCCAAAGTGACTTCTCTACAAATCGCCAGCGGTCGCCGAATTGAGCGCACAGAACTGATCGTAGCTGTCTTGGCGGAGTTGGAGCAGCTATATCAACTGTATACGGAGAAGGGGTTTATGCCGATTGGCCATTTATGGGAGGCTTTATCTGTTACCCTGGGACGCCGTATTACCGTGCTGACTCCAGACGGCGAGATTGTCGGCCAGGCGACCGCACTCGCGGAGAATGGGGCGCTGATTTTGCGGGAGGATAGCGGTAATACGCGTACGATTTTCTCAGGGGAAGTACAACTTGGAGGATGAAAAAAATAACGTAATTTGTTATACTGTGCTCAGGAGGCGGTATCGGCTTAGGATCCGAGCTGCACTCTGGGCGTTCGTCTATAATTTTAATTTTCAGAATGCGTTGGATTCTGCTCTGAGCCGAAGAGGACCGAGACAGAAGGGACGAGTTAAATGACTCTTCTTTGGATTTCGGACCTTTTTAGTGCCACACTAAAAGGTTTTTTTGTTGTGCGCAGTTTTCGATGAGTAGCGAACAACAGTATTCAACCGAAGGAGATGACAGATATGCCAGGGAAACAAGCTGTAAATATTGTGAAGATGAAGAAGATGAAGCAGGAGGGAACTCCACTGGCCATGATCACTGCCTACGATTATCCTTCAGCCCAATTGGCCGAGGAAGCGGGAGCGGACATATTGCTGGTGGGAGACTCGCTGGGTAATGTGGTGCTGGGTTATGACTCAACGATTCCGGTCACATTAGAGGACATGGTGTATCATACCCGTTCTGTAGCTCGCGGAGCACAGCAGACCTTTATCGTGGCGGACCTCCCGTTCATGACCTATCACGGAAGCACTGATGAGACGCTGCGAAACGTACGACGTTTGATGCAGGAGGGCCATGCGCATGGTGTTAAAATCGAGGGCGGAAAAGAGATCGAAGCGACCGTGCGGACCATTGTTCAAGCCGGGGTGCCTGTGTTAGGACACATTGGACTCACGCCACAATCGGTGAACCAAATTGGCGGATACCGTGTGCAGGGCAAGGATGCGACGGATGCCCGCCGCTTGATGGAAGACGCCAAGGCCCTAGAGCGTGCTGGAGCGTTTGGCGTGGTGCTGGAATTGGTTACAGAGGAAGTCGCTACAGCGATCTCCCGCGAGCTGACTATTCCGACCATCGGTATTGGTGCCGGGCGGGGCTGCGACGGTCAGGTGCTCGTATTTCATGATGTGCTGAAATACACGGCGAACTACCGGGATAAGCGCTTTGTGAAGACGTATGCCGATATTGGAACTGATATTCGCAGAGGCATATCCGAATATGTTGCAGACGTGAAAAGCCGTTCCTTCCCTGCCGAAGAACATGCTTTCCGTGCAGACCAAGCAGTTGCAGATACGTTGGACACATTGTACGGCAAAGGAAAGGTGGAAGCACGGTCATGATGACCTTAACGAGAATAAAAGAGCTTCGGAAAGAGCTGGAGTCCGCCCGGTTTACGGCAGCTAAGGAAGATCGGCATCTCAAGGTGGCGCTGGTACCCACGATGGGCTATTTGCATGAAGGGCATGCCAGTCTGCTTCGCAAGGCTCGGGCAGAGAATGATCTGGTAGTGCTTAGCATCTTTGTCAACCCGATTCAGTTTGGACCTGGAGAGGATTTTGAACGATATCCTCGCGACCCCGAGAAGGATGTAGCTTTAGCTGAACAGGAAGGCGTGGATCTGGTGTTTATGCCTGATGTCGACGAGATGTACCCTACGCCAACCCGGACTCAAATTAAAGTATCTGGCTTAACCGACTTATTATGCGGAGCATCGCGCCCGGGGCATTTTGACGGAGTTACGACGGTTGTAGGCAAGCTGCTGCATATCGTTCAGCCTGACCGGGCTTATTTCGGACAAAAGGATGCTCAGCAGGTCGCCGTGATTAGCCAAATGATCCAAGACCTTAACTGGAATGTAGAGATTGTGCCTTGTCCGATTGTGCGGGAGAAGGATGGGTTAGCTCTGAGCTCCCGCAACGTCTACCTGAGCGCAGCGGAGCGGCAGGCAGCTCTCGTCCTGTCACGCAGCCTTCTGACAGTACAGGAGACTGCACAGGCTGGGGAAGTCCTGACGGTCTCTGCCGTGCGGGAGCAATTGCGCAAGAGCATTGACTCTGAGCCGTTAGCTGTCATTGATTATGTAGAAATTGTAAGCTTTCCGGGGCTTGAACCGCTGGCCCCTGAGGACCGGGCTGACGCTCAAGGACAGGCCTGTGATATTCTGGTAGCTGTGGCCGTCAAATTTGGGTCTACGCGATTAATTGACAACGTAATTCTGACGAAGAAGGTGAATGACTAATGTATAGAACTATGATGAAATCCAAAATTCACCGCGCAACGGTGACCGAAGCCAATTTGCATTACGTTGGCAGTATTACGATTGATGAGGACTTGATGGAGACCTCCGATCTGTTGGAGAACGAGCAAGTACAGATCGTTAACAATAATAACGGTGCACGCTTGGAGACATATGTTATCCCGGGGCCGCGCGGAAGTGGAGTGATCTGCCTGAACGGTGCTGCGGCTCGTCTTGTGCAGCCTGGGGACAATGTCATTATTATCTCTTATGCTCAGATGTCTCCGGAGGAGGTTCGCAGTCACAAGCCTACGATTGTCTTTGTGGATGAGAACAACCGTCCCGTTGAGAAGGCGCGTCAAGAGCTTCACGCCATGATTCGTTAATGCAATTCCTGCCTGCGGGAATGAAAAGTCCGCCCGAAACAAAAAATGAACGTATGGCGCGGACTGATTTCATTTTCGTGAAGGGTGGGGATGGCGAATGATGTTTCAGCATGTGTTTGCGGAAATGAATGAAATGTTGGAGGATATTTCCCGTAAGTTTCATTTGGCTGGAGACGCTCAGAAGCAAGAACTTGCACAACAATGGAATCTGCTCAAGCATATGAGCGACGGAATCATTGAGGAATGGCTATGCTTTGAAGAGAAGATGGGGGACGTACGCCAAAAGCTGGGAAATCCTGATTTCAAGGATATGCCGGAGCTTCCCGAAATGGACGCGCCATGTTTTATCAAGGGACAGGGGTATTATAAGTTGTTGATGTTCCCCCAGGCACTCGAGGAATTTGAGCAGGTGATCAGGGAGTATCCGGACAGTGTGCTGGCTCGCACCTGCCTGGGGATGTGTTATTTGCACATGGAACAGGGTGAGCAGGCGGCCAAGCATTTCTGGTTCGTGCTGGAGCGCGCGGGGAATAAGCGGCTTCGTTCGATTATCTACAACGCCCTGGGCTGTATTGAAGCCCAGAAGGGGATTTTCGCCAAGGCGAAGGAGTATTTTACTCTGGCTCATCACAGTGATCCCTCTCTGACGGAACCGCTGGCAAATTTGGAGGCTTGCCTTCACAGTAAGGGGAAGCTCTCGTATGGCAATGAGTTGACTTCCCTCTTGTAATTGCACTTATAAAAGGAAAAACCTGATTTTTGAACACGCACTTACCTTATGTCTCCAGGTTTCATCAAGTGACGCCAATCCGCACGAAGCGGGGTGTCGCTTGTTTTTTTTATTGTGATTTAAATTACAAAATCCGCTTTGTATTAATTTTCAAATCAGCAATCTTCTGTTATGCTGTAGAGAGACTGGAACGAAAGGGACTTATAATCGCAATGAAATATGCCGTGCTTGATTTTGAAACGACGGGTAACCAGTCCTCTGATACAATTATTCAAGTAGGACTTGCCATTATAGAGCCAGACAAGAGCATTTCACAGGTATATCAATCCCTCGTCAAGCCCATCGTTCCGATTCCTCCCTTCATTACGGGACTTACGGGAATTACAGAGGAGGAAGTAAAGGACGCTCCGGACTTGGATGAAGTTATGATGGAGATGGTGCCGCTTCTTAATGATGTTGTGCTTGTTGGACATAATGTAGCGTTTGATTTTAATTTTTTGCAGAGCGCTTTGGACCAAACGGGATATCTGCCGTTTACGGGTCGAATACTGGATACAATGGATTTCTTGAAGATCCTCTTTCCGTCCCTGACCTCCTATCAGCTTGGCATGGTTTCGGCTGAATTTGAAGTGCAGCATGATCGTCCACATCGGGCGGACAGCGATGCCCTGGCAACCGCGCTCATCTTTCTGAAATGTCTGGAAGAGTGCGAACGGCTTCCACTGCTTACCTTGCAGCGCCTGAATGATTTGTTTGCCAGCGAGGACAGCGACCTTGGCTGGTTTTTTGACGCGATGGTACAGGAGAAGGAACGCGAGTCACTTCCTGGTGACGACGGCTTTACGTATTATCGACAGTTTGCGCTGCAAGCGGAGGACTGGATGGATATTCAGCCAGCCCGGGATCCTATAGAGGGCAATCCGCTTGAGAATATCAGCTTTGAGCAATTTCTGGAGCAGGTGCGCGACCGATTGCGTGAACGACTTCCGCAATATGAAGAGCGTGAGGCGCAGAACCTGATGCTGCGAGAGGTGATGCAGGCCTTTGCCGAGGAGAAGCACCTCATGGTGGAGGCCGGGACAGGTACAGGCAAATCGCTAGGTTATCTGTTGCCTGCCATTTACCACAGTGTTCAGCAAGACGAGAAGGTTATGGTCAGCACTCATACGATTAATCTGCAGGAACAGCTTCGGGAGAGAGATGTTCCACTCCTGACAGAGGTCGTGCCGTTTCCGTTTCGGGCAGCGGTATTTAAAGGAAGGCAGCATTATTTGTGCTTGCGCAAATTTGAACATAAAATAAGCAGGAAAGATTTCGCTACCCCTAAAGAAGACGTGATGATCGCTGCTCAGATGTTGGTATGGTTGACACAAACCGAAAATGGCGATGATGAAGAGCTGAATATGGGGAACCGCGGAGGTGATTTCTGGGAGACGGTGGCCAGTGAATCGGATTCCTGTTTGGGCCGTTCATGCCCTTGGTTCCGTAAGTGCTTCTACCACCGCGCGAAGCATGAGGCCGGAGTGGCCGATGTAGTCATTACGAATCACTCCAAATTGTTTACTGACATTCAAGCAGGTCATCAGTTGCTGCCAGGTTACGAGCATCTGGTTATCGATGAAGCGCATCATCTGGAGGATGTGGCAGGCAAACATTTGGGGATCCATATGAAATATTTTACAGTGGTTCATACCTTGACCCGTTTATTCAAGGACAGCAAGACCGGTCAGTTGGCTAATTTGCGGGCTGCGCTGCAAGCCTCGCCAGGCGAGAAGTCAGGTGAATGGTGCTCCGTTATTGACGGCATTTACCCGAACCTGATTGAAGTGAAGGAAAGTTGGGACAAGTTAAGTGAGCAGTTGTTTGCGCTGATGCCGGATCGCAGTGATGCGGCGCCTGGTGATCCGGGACAATTTGTTTATCGCCTCTTGCCGGGCAAGGAGCCGAAGGATTGGGATACTCTGACCGCACTGGAGAATCAAATATACGTTGCGTTGGGGGATGTCCTGCGCAAGGGTGACCGCATGCTCAGTGAAATTCGTGAAGACCAGGATGATTACGGGTCAGAAAGCTTGCTGACAGACATAGGCGGTTTATTTAAGGATTTGGCAACCGAACGGGAAGCTTTGCGGTTCTTCATGAAGCTGGAAAGTGATGATACCGTGTATTGGATGGAGGCTAACGGCAATTACCGTAGCCGTTCCTTGCAGATGTACGCTGTGCCTATTGATGTTAGCACCCAATTAAAGGAGTATTTCTTTGACAAGAAAAAGAGCGTGGTGATGACCTCGGCTACCTTGTCAGTGGATAAATCGTTTCAGTATATGGTCGAGCAGCTGGGCTTGGCGGAGGCGGCAAGTGAAAATAAGCTGGTGACAGCGATGCTGCCCTCTCCGTTTAATTACCGGAATCAGGCCCTGCTTGTTATCCCGCGGGATTTCCCCAGCGTTAAGGGCGGTGTGGGTGACGAGCATTTCGTTAATATGCTGGTGCAGTCCCTGGCCGATTCCGCAGTAGCTACCCGGGGAAGAATGCTAGTGTTATTTACCTCATACCGGATGCTGCGGCAAGTGTATGAGCCGCTGAAAGCCTTGCTTTCTCAGGAGGGCATAACCGTCATTGGGCAAGGAATGGATAGCGGTAGCCGAACCAAGTTGACGCGCCGCTTCCAAGGGCAAGATGCTTCCGTGTTGCTTGGTACCAGCAGCTTCTGGGAAGGTGTTGACATTCCCGGTGAAGCCCTGACCAGTCTGGCGATTGTCCGTTTGCCTTTTCAGCCGCCGAACCATCCATTGATGGAAGCAAAGAGCGAGCGACTACAACGTGAGAAGAAGAATCCATTCATGAAGTTATCTGTGCCGCAAGCTGTCATCCGCTTCAAGCAGGGGTTTGGCCGATTGGTTCGCTCTTCGCAGGATCGCGGCATTGTGATTGTTTATGATACACGTATTCTGGAATCCTACTACGGAAAGTATTTTTTATATTCTTTGCCTGGACCAAAGATGGAGCATATGCCACTGGGCCAAATGGTCTCGCGAATCTCGGAGTGGCTGCAGGTTGATGAAGCGGATCAAACTGATTTGACTGATGAAATAAAGTAAAGTTGACAAGGGGGAATGGGTATGAAATCAGATAAAATTTCCGATGCGGTGGTCCGTCGGCTGCCGGTCTATCTGCGCTTCTTGAATGAATTAAGCCGGAGGGAGGTCCCTACGGTATCTTCCCAGGAGCTTGGTCTCAAGCTGGATTTGAATCCGGCGCAAATTCGTAAGGATCTGGCCTATTTTGGAGACTTTGGCCGCAAAGGTATCGGTTATGACGTTGCTTATCTCATTGAGAAGATTCAACACATATTAAATCTCGACCAACAGATTAATGTAGCCCTTGTGGGTGCTGGTAATCTTGGGCATGCCTTGTCCAATTACAATGCTTATTTGAAGGATAACATGAAGATCGTTGCGGTATTTGATGCTTCTCCGGACAAGATCGGGACGCAAATCAATAACATTACAATACGCCCGATTGAAGAATTGGGGGATACGGTAAGGAGAGAGAAGATCCGTATCGGCATCATCACCGTACCGGATTTTGAAGCTCAGCGCGTTGCAGATCAACTCGTAGCTGCCGGTATCGGAGCCATTTTGAATTTTGCTCCTACCATATTGAAGGTTCCGCCGGAAGTACGGATTCATGCGGCTGACTTTACAACGGACTTACTGAGTCTGGCCTATTATTTGGAGAATGGAAAGGAACATGCTGGAGTATGAGCCGAAAATGGTTAATAAAGAATGGGACGTTTGCGGTATTGGACCAGGAACGTCCGGTGATTCAAGGGTTTATGCTGGTTGAGGGGGATACGATTACTTACATTGGGGAAGAACGTCCTGATGGCGTGGAAGGGGCAGAGAGCTTTGACGGGAAAGGCTTGCTGTTTCTTCCCGGATTGATCAATACCCATGGCCATGCAGGGATGTCACTGTTGAGAGGTTTCGGTGACGACATGGCGCTGAAAACCTGGCTTGAAGAGAAAATGTGGCCGATGGAAGCCAAGTTTACAGCAGAGGACGTGCGAACTGGAACGGCCTTGTCGATTCTGGAAATGCTTAAAGGAGGGACTACAACCTTCCTGGATATGTATGATCATATGGATGAGGTGGCCAAGGTCGCTCAGGAATCCGGTATTCGGGCTGTTCTCATGCGGGGAGCTATTGGACTATGCCCGCCCGAGGTACAGGATCAAAAGCTGAACGAGGCCATCGCCTTTGCCCGCAACTGGCAGGGTCAGGCAGATGGGCGGATTACGACGATGTTGTCGCCCCATGCGCCGTACACTTGTCCACCGGAATTTATCCAAAAATTCGTACAGGCAGCTCATGATTTGGACTTGCCGATGCACACGCATATGTCTGAAACTCAGACTGAGGTTGAGCAAAATGTCAAGGATTACGGAGTCCGTCCGGTTCAGCATTTATTGAATTTGGGCATGTTCTCGCGGCCGACGTTATTGGCTCACGCTGTGCATTTAACAGACGAGGAGCTGGATATTTTGCAGGCTCATCAGGTAGCTGTATCTCATAATCCGGGCAGTAATTTGAAGTTGGCCAGTGGGGTAGCTCGCGTACCGGATATGCTCAAGAAGGGCATTGTGGTCTCTCTGGGCACGGATGGCCCAGCCAGCAACAACAATCTGGATATGCTGGAGGAAGTTCGCTTGGCTGCCTTGATACATAAAGGAGTGTCTGGAGATCCAACGGCTGTGCCTGCGCTGGAAGCACTGAAGATGGGGACAGAATACGGAGCGCGTTCGTTGTTCTTGCCTGATACGGGTAAGCTCGCAGCCGGGATGAAGGCGGACTTCATTGCGCTGAACACGGAACAGGCTCATTTTGTTCCGAAAACGGATTTCGTATCCCATGCGGTCTATTCTGCTGGTGCAGGAGATGTGGAGCATGTTTGGGTAAATGGGAAGCAGGTCGTAAAGCACGGAGCTTGCCTGACGCTGGATGAAGAGCGCATCCGCTATGAAGCCCAGGCCTCATTTGACGGGTTAATTACGCGTTAATAGTTTTCGTTCAACGGATAGAGATACATGTATACACTGAGAGTATACATGGCGAATGATAAAAGGGGCTTACAGTTGCCTGCTTAGGGAAAGGAAGAGACGGTTGAGGAAGCGAACCCAATGGATCCTGCTCTCCATCATTATTCTGTTACTTGTCCTCATCGGTCTTTACCGGTTCTACATATTTATTTACGAGGATGCTTGGAAAGCCGAAAGGGCGGCAGTTCAGCAAGCCAAGCAGGAGACTGAACTGGTACGGAGCGATGAGGTATGGAAGTCAGTCTGGGACAGGGTTTGCTACGTGATTCAAGGACAGGATGAGGCTGGACGTGAGATTATGGTCTGGCTGCCGGAAGGTGACAAGCCGGAAGTCCGCCTGTTGTCCGAGGGCAAGTCTGAGGACCAGATCAGGAGTATCATTAAAGAGACATTGCCGGAAATTGAGGTGGTCCGCCTGCTGCCGGGAATTTATGACAACCAGTTGGTATGGCAATTGTTCTACAAACAGCAAGCACATCATTATTATCGGTTCTTTAGCTTCAGTACCGGCGAGCCTTTACAGGAAGTATTTACGTTGCCCAACCGCTGACAGGATTAAGCAGCTTCGTAGTTCAGGATTGAGAACTGAACTTCGAAGCTGCTTTTTTGCTTTCCATTCTTTTTTTTCGAATTTTGATATACGATGTGATATACTGATGTTTGTAACAATGATATACAAAAAAGATATAACAAATTCTATATTAGAAATCTGCGTTAAGGCGGGTCACTTATTACAGATAAAGGAGGAAAACGCGTGAAACTGCGTGTTGGACGAGTTGCTGCCAGTATTGTCATTTCCGGGATTTTACTGTTCGGTGGTTGGTTCCTTTACCAAGAATGGGCGATAGAACGCCCGCTGGAGAACTTGTTAAAGGGTGTGGAAGGTGTTAGTGAGGTGCAACTGAACATACAGCCGAGCGAGTTGGCTGTCAAGCTGGACTTGGCGCCAGGCACTGAATTGGGCACCGTGGTTCGACATTTGGAGCAGGATGGCAGGAAGCAAATTGGCAGTCGTAAGTTGAAGATCGATGTGGTGGACAATTCTTCTCCTGTGTTGAACGAGTTGTGGGAAAATGCGATGTTTGCTGTCGCTCAGGCGATGGAGAACAAACAATATACAGAGATTACGGCAGCTCTGGAGCAAATGGAACGAGAGCATGCTAAGCTCAAAGCTACTGCAGAAATGGATAATGAGCATGTCTATATCACGTTAACAGATGGGCAAAACAGTAAGTTTGTTATTTTGCCGCGTAAGCCAGAAGGGATGGGGGTGTGGCCTAATGCGTAGATGGATGATGGAAGCCGCCGTCGGTTTTGTCCCGGTATTGCTTGTATTTCTTGGTATAACCGGCGCTGTAAATATGGGTCCTCTCCTTTTGTTGCTGGTGATGCTTGGCGCCTTGTTCATGGCATTTAAAATGCGTGGAGGTGGGCTGGCCATCGGAGCTGGACAGGAGAGAAAACGCAAGAAGCGCGCTCCTGCCAAACTGACGTTCGAGCAAATCGGTGGACAGGAAAGCGCCAAGCAGGAACTGAGAGAAGCGCTGGATTTCATGGTGCGTCATGAGGAAATCAGTAAATTTGGTATTCGGCCGATCAAGGGAATTTTGCTAACCGGTCCTCCGGGAACCGGGAAGACGCTGCTGGCCAAAGCAGCCGCCCACTATACGAATGCAGTGTTCGTAGCGGCTTCAGGCAGCGAGTTCGTGGAAATGTATGTTGGCGTAGGGGCAAGCCGGATTCGCGAGCTTTTCAAGGAGGCGCGAACCCGTGCGACTAAGGAAGGCAAAGAGAATGCCGTCATTTTTATTGATGAGATTGAAGTCATTGGTGGTAAGCGGGAAGGAGGACAGCAACGAGAGTATGACCAGACCTTGAACCAGTTGCTGACCGAGATGGACGGGATTTATTCTTCGGATACCCCGCGTATTTTACTCGTGGCAGCCACCAACCGCAAGGAAATGCTGGATAGCGCTCTGCTTCGTCCAGGCCGCTTCGACCGGCATATTCAAGTTGATTTGCCGGACAAGAAGGGGCGTCGCAGCATTCTGGAGCTGCACGCGGCCAACAAGCCGTTGCAGGATAATGTCGATTTGGACAAGATTGCCGAAGAATCATTTGGCTTCTCGGGAGCTCAGCTTGAGAGTGTTATGAACGAGGCGGCGATTTATGCGATGCGGGATAAACTGGAGCAGATTGCTCCAGAGCATCTATCGATGGCCATTGACAAGGTGCTGATGGGTGAGAGAACCGATCGTCAGGCGGCGGAGGAAGAGAAACGCCGGGTTGCGGTTCATGAATTGGGTCATGCGATTGCTGCCGAGGTCGTCGCTCCGGGCAGTGTTAGTCAGGTTGCGCTTAGCCCGCGCGGAAGGGCACTGGGGTATGTGCGGCATAATCCGCAAGATGAGAAATATCTGTACACCAAGCCTTATCTCGAAGGCCAAATCATGATTGCACTGGCAGGAGCGGCCGCGGAAGAAATCTATTACGGTGGACGCAGCACCGGTTCCAGCAATGACTTCGAGCAGGCGCTCAATATCGTGCAGACGATGATGAGTTCGGGCCTGACTTCACTGGGGATTGTGAATATGGATATGGTCACAACCGAGGTTCTTATGAATGAAAATTCACGGATTTTAGAGGAGCTTGCGGATCGAACCAGGGAAATGCTGCATAAGCATGCGGCGGTTTTCGACAAATCGCTACAAATTTTATTGCAGGAGGAGCGCCTTTCGGGGGAACAGTTCCGTTGCCAATTTAGTGACAGTATGGATTTACCGGCATAATTCGCTATGCCGGTTATTCTTTTTACTTTTTCTTCGTGCTAAGATATTATTATATGTTGGGTATAGGAAAATGTATTATTCGACATCCAGGGAACCATATTATGTACAGTAGATGAAAGGATGGAGCGAGAGGACCATGAATTACAAAAGAATAGGTGTCATCGGTGGTGGCACAATGGGGCAAGGCATCAGTGAGATGCTGGCGGCCAAGGGCCTTGACGTACTGCTCGTGGAAGAAACAACCGAAAAGCTGAACCATGCCTATAGCATGATTGAGACCAGCCTCGACAAGCAACTGGAGAAATGGGCAATTACGAAGGCTGAGAAAAAATTGATTTTATCCCGAATCCATAAAGTAACTCATTTTGCCGAGCTCGGTACCTGCGATATGGTCATTGAGAGTATTTCGGAAGATTTGGATGCCAAAAAAGAGGTGTTCAAGCAGTTGGATCAAGTATGTCCGAGCAATATTATTCTTGCCAGCAATACTTCAACTTTGAGTCTGACCGAGATTGCCGGAGGAACGATTTATCCGGAGCGTGTGATCGGCATGCACTTTATTTATCCTGTTGCCAAAATTAATCTGGTCGAAATTATTCGCGGTTTGAAAACCTCGGAAACGACCTTTGAAGAAACGAAACGGTTTGTAGAAGAAGTAGTCGAGAAACGCGGTGTCATGGTATATGAGTCGCCGGGCTTTGTAACGTCCCGGATTATTTGCGTTATGATCAACGAAGCGTTGCATGTGCTCGGAGAAGGCGTCGCTTCAGCCGAAGAAATTGACGAAGCTATGCGCGTTGGCTACCAGTTCCAATATGGACCATTGGAAATGGCAGACCGCTTTGGTCTGGATTCGGTGCTTGCAGCGCTTGAGCGTATGTTCCGTGAATTTGGTGAATTGAAATATCGTCCTTCGTTTGTACTGAAGAAGATGGTTCGTGCCGGTCACCTTGGTGTAAAATCGGGTGAAGGGTTCTTCAAATATGACAAGGATGGTGATCGACTGTGAAAGTATTAGTCATTAATGCGGGAAGTTCTTCCCTTAAATATCAATTGTACGACATGACAGACGAATCGGTTTTGGCCAAAGGCCTAGTGGAGCGGATCGGCATGGATTCTTCGATCCTCAACCATAAGCCAACCGGCAAGGAAGAAGTAACGGAAGTCAGTGAAATTCTGGAGCATACAACAGCTATCCGTAAAGTGCTTGATAAGCTGACAGACCCAGAGCATGGCGTGATTCAATCCATCGGTGAGATCGAAGCTGTAGGACATCGCGTTGTGCACGGCGGTGAATACTTCAAAGGTTCAGCCTTGGTGACTCCTGAGGCGAAAGCGGAAATACGCCGTCTGTTCGACCTGGCTCCGCTACATAATCCACCGGCCATCATGGGGATTAACGCGGCAGAGGCTAATATGCCGGGTGTACCGCAGGTAGTGGCATTTGACACCGCCTTCCACCAAACGATGGAGGAAAAGGTGTATTTGTATCCGATTCCTAAGGTGCTCTATAAGAAGCATCGCATTCGCCGTTATGGTGCGCATGGTACTTCGCATAAATATGTCAGCCGTGTAGCAGCCGAGTATCTGGATCGTCCGATCGAGGATCTGAAGATTATTACCTGTCATATCGGTAATGGGGCTAGCTTGACAGCTGTCAAGGGCGGCGTTTCTGTGGATACCTCGATGGGCTTGACTCCATTGGAAGGTCTGATGATGGGCACGCGCAGCGGTGATTTGGATCCGACGGTCGTTACCTTCGTCATGAACAAGGAAGAATTATCGATTAGCGAGGTCAACTCCATGCTGAACAAGCATAGCGGACTTCTGGCGATTTCCGGCAGCAGCAGTGATATGCGTGACATCACGGATGGCTGGGAGGAAGGCAAGCCAAACGAAACGCTTGCTTTTGAAATGTATGAATATCGCTTGCGCAAATATATCGGTGCCTATGCCGCAGCCATGAACGGTGTCGATGTCATTGTCTTTACCGCTGGTGTTGGCGAGAACTCGGTCATTGTGCGAGAGAAAGTGCTTGAGAACCTGACTTACCTGGGCATAGAGATTGATCCCGAGTTGAACAAGGTGCGTTCCGGCGATCCGCGCCGCATTTCTACGCCGAATTCCAAGGTAGAGGTTCTGGTCATCCCGACAAACGAAGAGTTGATGATTGCCCGTGATACCCTGAACATTGTGGAGGAATCGAAGTAGTCGCGGCGAATTGTAGACATAAGAGCTTTAAACCATTTTATAGTGATGTTAGAGGAGAGATAAAGGCATGGCGGTCAAAACGGTGATTCGTCAAGTGAAAGAGCATGTTGGAGAGACGGTTGTCATCGGCAGCTGGCTTAACAACAAACGCTCTAGCGGCAAAATTCAATTTTTGCAGCTTCGCGACGGAACGGGCTATATTCAGGCAGTTGTGGTGAAAAGCGAAGTATCGGAGGATACCTGGAACAACGCCAAAAGCTTGACTCAGGAATCTTCGATGTACGTAACGGGGATTATTCGTGAGGAGCCCCGAAGCCAATCGGGCTATGAAATGACGGTAACGGAGATTGAAATCATTCATTTGACCGAGAACTATCCGATTACGCCAAAAGAACACGGTGTTGATTTCCTGATGGATCACCGCCACTTATGGCTCCGTTCTTCCAAGCAACGGGCGGTCATGGTGATCCGGGCCGAAATTATTCGTGCTGTACAGCAATTTTTCGATCAAAACGGGTTCACCCTGGTTGACCCGCCAATTCTTACGCCGACCTCGGCTGAAGGTACTACGAATTTATTCCATACGAAATACTTCGAGGAAGATGCTTATTTGACGCAAAGCGGACAGTTGTATATGGAAGCAGCGGCAATGGCGCTGGGCAAGGTGTATTCGTTTGGACCAACGTTCCGGGCGGAGAAGTCCAAAACACGTCGACATCTGATCGAATTCTGGATGATTGAACCCGAGATGGCTTTCACCGACCATGAGGAAAGCCTCCAGGTACAGGAGAATTTCATTACCTTTGTCGTACAGTCTGTGCTGAAGAATTGCCGGACCGAGCTTGAGGCGGTGGGCCGGGATG
The DNA here is from genome assembly GCF_000374825.1 of Paenibacillus sanguinis 2301083 = DSM 16941. Lineage (GTDB taxonomy): Bacteria > Bacillota > Bacilli > Paenibacillales > Paenibacillaceae > Fontibacillus > Fontibacillus sanguinis. The sequence goes on along the minus strand of NZ_KB895379.1, from coordinate 95,945 downwards.
TATCGAAGCTGGAGAATATCCAAGCTCCGTTCCCACGGATTACTTATGATGAAGCGATCGATTACTTGCATACCCAGGGCTTCGATATTCCCTGGGGTGAAGATTTTGGAGCACCTCATGAGACAGCAATTGCCGAACGTTACGAGAAGCCGGTCTTCATCACACATTATCCTGTGGGAATCAAGGCGTTCTATATGAAGCCGGACCCTAACCGTCCGGAGGTTGTATTATGCGCCGACATGATTGCACCGGAAGGGTACGGCGAGATCATTGGCGGGTCGCAGCGGATCGATGATCCTGAGCTGATGGAAGCTCGCTTCAAGGAGCATCAGTTGTCTCCGGAGGTCTACCAATGGTATCTTGATCTTCGCAAATATGGTTCGGTGCCTCACTCCGGCTTTGGTCTGGGTCTGGAGCGGACAGTAGCCTGGTTATGCGGGCTGGATCATGTGCGGGAGACTATTCCGTTCCCACGGATGCTGTATCGCCTGTATCCTTGATTTGGATCACAGGGGGGTTAACCTATGTATGAGAGCAATCAGTCATGGGCCAAAGGCATTGCCTTGGGTTTGACGGCGGGAACCGTTCAGGTTCCCTTCCCGTTGCTGCTTCATTACCGTAAGCTTGGCCTAAGCGATATAGAGGTCATGTTGTTAATTCAATTGTTGACCTTTCAACAGATGGAGCATAATGAGTTCCCTTCTATCCAGCAACTGGAATACCGGATGGGGACTGAGCCCGGTATGATCGCTCCCATCCTGCGCCGTTTGTTGAAGGATGGTTGGCTCAGAATTGATGAGACTACCGACGAACTGACCGGCATTCGCTCGGAGCGTTATAATTTGACAGGAATGTATGATCAACTTGGCCGCTTCCTGGCCGAGGGGCCATCTTCCTCTCATCAGCGCAAAGTGGCTGAACCAGCGGGGGATTCTGGCCGCGAAGAGGAGCAAGAGCGCAACCTTTTTGTCATATTTGAGAGGGAATTCGCCCGCACGCTATCTCCCATGGAGCTCGAAACGATCTCCGGCTGGGTGGATCAGGACCATTACCCTGAAGAACTGATTTTGTTAGCTTTGAAGGAAGCGGTGTTTGCCGGAAAGGTTCACTTTCGCTACATCGACAGGATCTTGCTGGAGTGGAGCCGCAACCGGGTGCGGACAGCCGAGGATGCCAAAGCATATACGCAACGTTTTCGCAGCAATTATCGATAATTCTACAACCAGGAATGACTACTGTAATACGCAGTGGAGGTTCCTGGTTTTTTCATTGATTATTTTACAAACTTGTTGAATTCAGAACATACTAATCACGCATTGACATCGTATGCTGGGATAGGAAATCAGAGACTATGCGAATTTGAAGCTGGGGGTAGTTGTTGATGCAAGGTTGGATTATCTATAAGAGCTCAGTGAATGACGTGAAGCCGGAAACCTACGAATTGCAGCGATTGATAGAAGAGGCCCATAAGCAAGAGATTGATGTGCGTGTGCTTGCCCCGGAGCAGTTGGAGTTGATTGTGACCAGAGATGACCGTAAAAGCGTGATGGTTGACGGGGAAGTCGTACAGCTACCTGATTTTGTACTGCCACGCATGGGGGCGAATACGAACTATTTCGGCTTGGCGTTAATCCGTCATTTGGAGCGATTGGGAGTCCGTACCTTCAACTCTGCCCAAAGCATCGATACTGTGAAGGACAAGCTATTTACCCTGCAAATCCTCGCAGAGTATAATCTGCCTGTGCCCAAGACGATGCTCATTCGCTCAAAGGTAGATGTTGATTTGGTGGAGAAGCATCTGGGATTCCCGGTGGTTGTCAAGACGATTTCAGGGTCGCAAGGCAGTGGCGTATTTCTGGCTGAAACAAAGTCGAAATTCATAGACCTGTTGGAAATGATCAATGCCTATAAGGAAAATGCTACTATGATCTTGCAGGAATTCGTAGAATCCAGCCGAGGCATGGATGTGCGAGTGCTGACCATAGGCGGACGAGCCATAGCGGCGATGAAGAGAAGCTCTGGCAATGATAGCTTTAAGGCTAATTTTTCTCGTGGTGGATTTGTGGAGCCTTATGAGATTAACCCGGAGATTGAATGGCTTGCTCTGGAGACAGCACGTTTGCTTAACCTTGATATTGCTGGCATTGATCTACTCTTTGACGGCGATCACTATAAAATTTGTGAGGCTAACTCCTCTCCGGGATTTGAAGGATTGGAGTCTTGCTGTCAGGTTAATATTGCCGAAGAAATATACAATTTCTTACGAGTGAGATTGAATGTATTTCAATAAATAACGAATATTACCATCGCGTATGAGAGAGATTATTTGGTACGCTCAATAGGAGACAGACTATAGTGAAACAGAAAAATATTGCATTTTGGGGATTTCTTATACTGATGATAGCCTTGGGCGCCAGCGATAGTCTGCGAGGCGTCTTTTCTGTGATCTTTACTGATCACTTTAGCTTGACGACACACCAGGCGGCTCAAATTGTGACCGTCAGCTATGCGGGTAATCTTGTTTTTTTACTTATTGGCGGCAGATTAACAGACCGCTTCCCACGCAAGACAGCGATGCTTGCCATGCTGCTGATCTGGATGCTGGCTTTGCTGTTGTTTGTAGCGAGCGATAACTTCTATGCTGTCCTGATTGGGATGTTCTTTGCTATGGGGGCCTCCACTTTGTTGAGCACAACAATTAACATTGTGACCCCCTTGTTATTTGCGGCCACACCTGGACTCGCCGTTAATTTTTTATTCTTTGCGCAAGGCGTGGGTACAAGTGGAAGTCAGAGCGTGACGGGGAATTTGGCTTCAGATTTCTATGATTGGAAGCTAACCAATGGCCTTTTGCTTGTACTGGGGGTGGCTGCTTTTTTGTGCATTGCCATGAGTCGAATTCCAGATCATCGCAGTGCCGGAGCAATCGGAGCAAATGAACGCAGCAAGTATCGTTTCAAGGATGTATTAGCCAATCGTTCCTTCATACCTGTGGTGCTGTTATTTGGTTTTTATTTTATAGCTGAGCATGGGATTATGAATTGGCTGGTGGCTTATGGCATGCAGCATCTGTCTTTGGCCAAGGGGACGGCGGCAAACGCACTAGCGATTTTCTTTGGCGGCATAACGGCAGGACGATTAATTTTCTCGCCGCTAATTGATAGATTGGGCATTCACCGAAGTATTACGATCTTTACCGTGGGGGGGAGTCTTTTGTATGTGACCGGGGTTTTAGGAGGGGTCTCCACCTTATGGCTGTTGAGCGCAAGTGGACTGTTTTTCTCTATTTTGTATCCAACGATGCTCATGATGCTCCAGCATATTTTCCCTGCCAGCATGATCTCCACGGCTACGGGGGCTGTAATTAGCCTAGCTTCGCTATTCGATATCGGGTTTAACGTCTTCTTTGGCAAAATGGTTGATCTGGTTGGTTATGGGCTTAGCTTCCTGGTCCTGCCAGCCAGTATGTTACTATTTACGATTATCTATTTCGGATTTGTGCGGGAACGAAGCAAGCGCTCTGCTCACTAGAACGTAAACTACTTATTTGCTGCAGATCAAAAAAATTACTAGTTTATGCAGGGGTAAGGCGAAGGGGTGTCGTCTATATATTTGGGAGGAGGGGAGAGTCATTGATGAAGCATCATTTATACTAAAATTCCAGCAGGGCGAGCATAGCGTATTTCCGTGGCTGGTTCGTGAGTATGGAACCTACATATACCGGGTTGCCTATTCCGTACTGCACGATGCGAAAGAGGCAGAGGATGCTGCCCAGGAAACCTTCCTGCAAATATTTAAGTCTCTCCCGAGCTACCGATCCCGAGGATTAAAAACGTGGATGACCCGCATTGCTGTCAATAAGTCGATTGACATTAAGCGAAAGCGCGATCGCCGTCAGGAGGAGCAATGGGACCCTGCCGATCTTGAATTTCAGTTATCCGGAGAGACGGATGATAACATGACAGGGCTGCTGGAGACGGAGCGGAACAAGGAACTCCGGGAAAAAGTCGAACGACTGCCGGAGGGACACCGCCGCATTGTTACGGAGTTTTACTTGGAAGGTAAAAGCCATGAGCAGATTGCTCAAGAGCTTGGAGTAACGTTAAAGACGGTGGAATCGAAATTGTATCGGGCTAGAGCTTACATTCGAGATCATTGGCCGAAGGAGGAATGGGGATGAGTGGCAAGAAGGATAGCGAACAAGCCTTGTGGGATAGCTATATAAGCGGCATGATGGACCGCGAAGAAGAAGAGCGTCTGGAGGCGTTGCTGTTGCAGGATGACGAAGTGTTCAAGGCCTATGCTGCCGTTCTCTCTTCCCAGGAATCCACGCTGCCGGAGCCGGAAGAAGAGGAGCTTTATTTGCAAAGGTTGCTAGGGGCAATCCCGCAGGAGAAAGCTAGGCCTGTACAGACAGAGTGCAGAAAAACGTGGAGCAGGCATCCATTATTTCATTATACTGTGGCGGCAGCCATTACCGTTCTGCTGATGGGATGTGGCTTATTTGACTCATTATCTTCAGGAACCAGTGAGTGGATCAATCGCCCTCAGCAGAGTATTCCGCTGAGTGAACGGATGCTGGATATGACCGTGAAATGGGTCGATACCTGGAGACGTTAATCAAAACCTAGAGCATTGCTATGAACATAGAAAGGAAGGATGAACCATGCCTTATCAACGCAGCCGAATGCTGGCATGCATTTTAAATTTAATCTCGGGCTTCGGGCATTTATATTGGGGAAGAAAGGTTAAGGGAACGGCCTACCTGATTTTGATGTTTGGAGGACTACTGTTCGGTACCATAGCAAGTATTTTTGCGCAAAGCGAGGAGCTAATACTGTTTACGCTGATTTGCGCGGCTATTCTATGGGGGATATCCATGCTGGATTTGTTAATTACGATGCTTCGTGATCCGCAAGTGCCCTCAGGGGGATATGATCCGGGGATTCCTCATGCTCATGGAGGGATGGAGCAAGAGAAGTTCTTCACCATTCTGTTATCCTTTGTACCGGGCTTGGGACACTTCCAGCTTGGTCTAATGCAGCGGGGGTTATCTTTTCTGATTTCCTTTTTCGGTGTCATCACCATGATGTTTTTCATCACGGGGATTACCGGGGAATCTGTGTTTTTGCTGCTCCTTGGCTTGCTGCCGATCATCTGGCTTTATTGCATGTTTGATGTCGTTCAGCTTGTGCATCGGAAGCAGGCCGGGGAGCTGCTGCTTGATCGATCCTTGCTTGATGAATGGGAATTAGGACGCGTAGAAGGGCGGCGCAGCAAGGTATTGGCAACGCTATTATCAGCATTCCCCGGAGCCGGTCAGATGTACCTCGGTCTGCAGAAGCGGGGATTGCAAATGATGGTGCTGTTTCTAGGGAGCTTTTATATTATTGATGTGCTGCGGCTTTCCGTATTTCTGTTTGTCATTCCGGTGATTTGGTTCTATTGCTTTTTTGACGGGCTGCAGCAGACCAGTCGGTACGGAATTTTGCCGCTGGAGGATCAGCCGTTAATGAATATGCAGGGACGTTACCAGCATTGGTTGGGTATTGTTCTTATTGTTTTGGGGATTTATTTTATCGGGATGGAGTTGCTGGTGCCTTGGCTGGATTCCTGGTTTCCCGAGCTTCGCTTGTACTTCCGCATCGACCAGTATCTTCGCCCGTTCATTGTATCCGTGTTGCTGATCGGGGGAGGCATCAAGTTGTTGACTAATCATAAGCGGCAAGGCCGGAGCAGATATGACGAAAATTTATAATGGAGTTAGTTCAAAAAGCGTCTTCCCAGGACGAAGGGGTTACTGATAGTACGCACTTCTATTTATTTTTGAGGTCAAAATTTGTTACAATGCAAGAAGTGAAATAGTTGCTATATTTGTAACTTATCCGCTCAGTCAACCGTATGTTAATCGTTGCAGGCGATCAGTACACTGCAAAATAGACTGCTTTTTTGCTAAATCCCATGGGAGGTACAACGTGAATAACTGGATTACGGAATTTATGGAGCAGTTTGGCTATTTTGGCGTGTTCCTGCTCATCGCTCTGGAGAATGTATTTCCTCCGATTCCATCAGAGGTGATTCTGACATTCGGAGGTTTCATGACCACCTATACCAGCCTGACGGTACCCGGCATCATTATTGTCTCGACATTAGGCTCTATACTGGGTGCTGTTATTCTGTACGGCGTTGGTTATCTGGTCAATGTAGACCGGCTGGAGGGCTGGATTGAACGTTATGGGCGATTCTTACGATTGAAGAAGGAGGATATCCGCCGGGCAGATCGGTGGTTTGAGCGCTACGGTTATTGGACGGTGCTGTTCTGTCGTATGGTTCCTTTGATTCGGAGTTTGATCTCTGTGCCTGCGGGGATGGCAAAAATGAAATTCCGATTGTTCCTGCTATTCACCACAATAGGTACGCTGATCTGGAATATTACGCTGGTGTGGGTTGGGGCTGCTGTTGGGGGCTCATGGGAACAAATCGTTGAGTTCATGGACGTTTATTCGCATTTTGCCTATATTATTCTTGCCATTGGCGGAATAGTCCTGCTGCTTTTATGGTTGCGTAAACGCAAAAATAACATGGCCCAGTAAAATAGCAACCAAGAAAATCAAGGATAGTCTAAGGGAGAGGTAGTAACAATGAGTTTTTGGGAAATCATGAAGGCTATCATATTGGGCCTGGTGGAAGGGCTGACGGAATTTGCTCCTGTCTCCTCGACGGGCCATATGATTATTGTAGATGATATGTGGCTGCAAACCGAGCAGCTGCTGGCCTCCAAATACGTTGCCAACACGTTTAAGGTAGTCATTCAACTCGGTTCGATTTTGGCGGTGCTGGTCGTATTTCGCAATCGATTTATTGACTTGCTGGGCTTGTCGCGATTTATGCCCGGACGCCGTCCATCTGAGGGGCCGCGGCTTAAGCTGATGCAGGTTATTGTCGGTCTCATCCCGGCGGGGATTCTTGGCTTGCTATTCGAGGATTTCATCGACGAACATTTATTCTCTACGATGACGGTGTTGATCGGCCTGGTGGTTGGCGCACTGTTGATGATTGCTGCAGACCGATACAGGCCAAAACGTGTATATACGGAAACGGTGGATCAAATTTCGTACAAGCAGGCCTTAATGATCGGGCTGTTCCAGTGTATATCCATCTGGCCTGGCTTTTCCCGTTCAGGCTCGACGATTTCCGGTGGGGTGCTGCTTGGATTAAGCTACCGGGCGGCGGCTGACTTCACCTTTATTATGGCAGTGCCAATTATGGCTGGAGCCAGTGCGTTATCCTTAATGAAAAATCTGCAATATTTTACACCGGAGGTTCTGCCATTTTTTATTTTCGGTTTTATTAGCGCCTTTGTGTTCGCGTTATTGTCGATCCGCTTCTTCCTGAAGCTCATTGATCGGATCAAGCTATTTCCCTTTGCGGTATACCGCATTGTGCTTGCAATTCTGATCTGGGTTATTTATTTCTAATCCAACTATAGTCAAGGCCCTCCTTGTGCGTACGAGGAGGGCCTTGATCTTTCCTGTAACGTTATCCGCAGGTGCAGTTCAGCACAGGCTTGCGTGCGGCCCCGGTTTCATCCAAGCGGGTCACAGGCGTAGTATAAGGTGCATTATGCAGCAGCTCGGGGGTTGCTTTGGCTTCTTTGGCGATGGCAATCATGACATCGACAAAACTGTCCAATGTCTCCTTGCTTTCCGTCTCTGTTGGTTCGATCATAATACATTCCTCCACATTTAGTGGAAAGTAGATGGTTGGCGGGTGGTATCCAAAATCCAGCAAGCGTTTGGCGACATCGAGAGTTCGGACACCGTAGGGTACCAGGCTGCTGCCTGACATGACAAATTCATGCTTGCAGCGTTGCTCTGGATAGGGCATGTTGTAATGCGGTGCCAACCGCTTCATCATATAGTTGGCGTTCAGCACAGCATCCTCCGATACCTGGCGGAGTCCATCTGAACCAAAGCTGCGAATGTAGGCATAGGCGCGGACCAGGATGCCAAAGTTGCCGTAGAAGGCTTTTACCCGACCGATGGAGTGGGTAGATACCGGGCTGCCTGTTCCTTCAGAGCCGTGATTCTCCGTTCGGCTCCCGATGATAGCATAATGGCCCTGATCGTTCTTGACGACCAAAGGTTCTGGCAGGAAGGGAATCAGCCGTTGCTTCACGCCAACAGGCCCGGCACCGGGACCACCGCCGCCATGCGGGGTGCTCATGGTCTTATGCAAATTGAGATGCACCACATCAAAGCCCATATCCCCGGGCCGCGTAATGCCCAGGATGGCATTGGAATTGGCTCCATCATAATACAATAATCCTCCAGCCTGGTGGACAATATCGGCAATCTCTACAATATGTTCCTCGAACAAACCAAGGGTATTCGGGTTGGTGAGCATGAGTGCGGCGGTATCTTCACCGACGGCCGCCCGCAGGGCATCCAAGTCGACCATTCCTTTGGCTGTTGAAGGGATCGTGACCGCTTGAAATCCCGCTACAGAAGCGCTTGCCGGATTGGTGCCATGAGATGAGTCGGGAACGATAACCTTGGTTCGCTGCTCACCCCGGCTTTCATGATAAGCCCTTATCATCATCAGTCCTGTCCATTCGCCATGGGCGCCGGCGGCCGGCTGTAGGGTTATAGCGTCCATACCGGTAATTCCGGCCAGGTCCTGCTGCAAGGTATACATCAGCTCCAGAGCGCCCTGTACGCTTTCCTCCGGTTGATAGGGGTGAATCTTGGCAAAACCCGGATAACGGGCTACGTCCTCGTTCACTTTGGGGTTGTATTTCATGGTGCAGGAGCCCAGTGGATAAAAGCCATTATCCACACCGAAATTGCGACGGGAGAGGGCTGTGTAGTGCCGAATGACGTCTACCTCATAGACTTCGGGAAATGCTAAGCCTTCCTTACGCAGCATATATGCTGGAATCAAATTTTCCTTTGGCGTGGCGGGAACATCGCATGGGGGCAAGGAATAGCCAATTCGCCCGGGCCGGCTGCGTTCAAAGATCAATTTTTCCTCCGAATCGTTTTCTCTCATGCTCCGCATATCCATTCCTCCATAACCTTGGCAAATTGGTCGATGTCTGCTTTGCTTCGTTTTTCGGTGACGGCAATCAGTACATGATTGGGCAATTCGGGATAACTTGGGCCCAGATCATAGCCGCCGATGAAGCCTTTCTCAAGCAAATTACGTTGAAGGAGCCTTGGATCAACTTCTTCTGGCAACCGGATGACGAACTCGTTAAAGGTGGCAGCCTGAAAAACTAAATCGACACCTGGGATGGAGGTGAGACAGGATTTAGCGTAATGACTCTTCTGCAAATTCAGCTCCGCTACATCAGCCATGCCTTGCTTGCCCATGACCGATAAATATACCGAGGCTGCCAGAGCAAGCAAAGCCTGATTGGAGCAGATGTTGGAAGCGGCCTTCTCACGGCGGATATGCTGCTCGCGGGCTTGCAGCGTCAGTACAAAGCCGCGCTTGCCGTTCCGATCGGTCGTCTGTCCGACGATTCGTCCAGGAATGCGGCGCATATTGGCCTCGGATACGGCGAAGAAGCCGCAGGTTGGCCCGCCGAAGGAGGGTGCAATGCCCAAGGGTTGGGCGTCCCCTACAACGATATCTGCCCCCAATTTTCCAGGAGCCTCCAATAAACCGAGTGAGAGCGGGTTGCTGCTGACGACCAGCAGACCACCGTGGCCATGAACCAATTCGCCGATAGCCTGGATATCCTCCAGAGAGCCAAAGAAATTCGGATGCTGTATCAGTACGGCGGCCGTATCGGCCGAGACGGCAGAAGCTAGTGCCTGGTGGTCGATCACCCCGTCATGCCAGCCTATTTCAACAATGTCCAGGCCTAGGCCACGTGCGTAGGCAGCTAGTACCTCACGAGCTTCAGGATGAACAGTGCGGGCCACGATAAGCTGTTTGCGCTTGGTAGCCGCAGCGGCTAGCGATCCGGCTTCAGCGAGTGCTGTCGCCCCGTCGTACATGCTGGCGTTGGCGACTTTGAGTCCCGTGAGTTCACAAATAAACGATTGAAATTCAAAGATGGCCTGCAACTCGCCTTGGCTGATCTCCGGCTGGTACGGGGTATAGGCGGTGTAGAACTCAGAGCGGGAAACCACATGCTGGATGACGGAAGGAATATAATGGTCGTAAATTCCCGCGCCCAGAAAGCTGGCGTAACGGTCGCTATCGGCGTTGCGATCCGCCAAGCCAGCCATATGTCGGGTCAGCGAATATTCATCCAAGCGGGAGGACACGGGGAGCTCCCCCCGAAACCGGATGGACTCTGGAATATCAGCGAATAAGGCCTCTACGGAATCGATTCCGATAGTCCTGAGCATCTCGCTGCGATCCTGTTCGGTTAATGGCAGATAACGATGTTTTGGCATAAGTTCGGAACAACTCCTTTCAGTGATGTATGGGAGCGCGATTTCCGCGATTTCGTTGATAAAAGGGGAGGGAGATGACTTTGGCTTGTAGTCGTTTTCCGCGTATTTCGACTTCAACAAGCTGATTGATATCAGCGTAAGCGCGGTGGACCAAGGCCAGGCCAAGGTTGGCTTTCAAGGTAGGGGAGTAGGTCCCCGTTGTGATTTCTCCAATGGCTGATTTCAAACCAGCAGCATGAACAGGGTAATGGGCCCTTGGAATGCCACGATCGATCATCTCCAAGCCAACCAGACTTCGGGAAATTCCCTTCTCCCGTTGTTTGCTCAACGCTTCGCGCCCGATAAATTCCCCGCAATTCCACTTGATGAAGCGGCCTTGCCCTGCTTCCAGCGGCGAGATGCTTGCGCTAAGCTCCTGGCCGTAAAGCGGCAGAGCTGCCTCAAACCGCAGCGTATCTCTTGCACCAAGACCGGCAGGCAGCAGCCCCAAAGGTTCGCCTGCTTGTATCAGCGTATCCCATAGCGCTGGGGCATGCTCTGCAGCTACATACAGCTCAAAGCCGTCTTCACCGGTATATCCTGTACGGGATATTAATGCAGGTATTCCCTCTACCAGCGCATCCGGAATAAAGGTGAAGGGACGCAAGGAAGCAGGTTGTGCTCCTTCACACAAGGAAGTCAGTATGGACTCCGCGAGGGGCCCTTGCAAGGCCAGCAAGGCGGTATCGGGCGACGCATTGCGGAGAGCGACACCTTGAGGGGGAGCATGCTGGAGCAGCCATTCCCAGTCCGTATCGATGTTGGAGGCGTTAACGACCAGCATGTATCGGTCTTGCTCCAGCATATAAATCAGCAAATCATCCACCACCCCTCCGTCCGGGTAACACAGGAAGGTATACTGCGCTTTGCCGGGCTGAAGCGAGCTTATATCGTTGGTTGTCAACTGCTGCAGGAAGGCTCCAGCCTCAGGGCCTGCAACGTAAAACTCGCCCATATGCGAAACATCGAACAGGCCTGCGCGCTCACGAACGGCTTCATGCTCTTTTTGGATACCGCTAAATTGCACCGGTAGCTCCCAACCGCCGAAATCGATGCATCTGACCCCCTCATAACGAGCATAACGAGGAAACAACGGGGTTCTCAGCCATTGGGATTTGCTCATTCTCATCACCTCATGGGCCAGCAGGCCGTATTTTCGGTCATTGCCATGCAACACAAAAAAGACAGGCAAAGAAATTCCGCATGCCTGGGGCATGACGGTCTTTCTCAGCTCTGTCCCTTGTACCTGAGAGTTACCCTGTCAGACTCACATGAAAACTGTGCTTCTACCTACAGGTTACCCCTTGGGTGATTCGCCCTACATCCATCATTCTGTGCGAATTCTCTCCAGAGATGCGTCCGGCAGAAGTCCTTTTGCCTGAGAGATTCACCGTACAACGGCTTGCTCCTTCGGCGTTACCATGCACTTGTGCATGTAATCTCTCCTTCTGCGTTCAACCGCGACGTATACATCTCATTAATACTTAAATTTCGTTTTAATGTCAACAAACTTATCACAAAATAATAAAAAATATTTTATTTTATAAATTTAAGCGCTTTCTTAGTGAACTGAACATATATTGTGTTAATTTTAATAACGTAATATTGGCTGATTTGATAGATTAACAAAATTTGTCTCACACGAAGCTGTTGATGTTTGGAGGAAAGCCGATTCAAAAGGTGAAGCAAAAGGGTATATTGTACTTGGGAGTAAGATAGGGAAGAGGGGGAAACTCCGATAACCTCTGTCGTCATGAAATACAAACATGATTCCAGCCCGATGATTCAAGGCGCAGCTCGCCATGCTGTACAATTACAAAAGCGCATCGCGAGAAACGGATGGAGGAGTTTAGATGAGTGCGTTGTTTTCAAAATGTGGTATTTTCATTGCCAAGAAGAACGGACGATACTTGCTTAGTTATGATGAGGGAGGCTTGTTCATCCGCTATCGCACCATTGAAATAACGCCGGAAGAGGCGGAAAAGGCCATGCATAGCCCGGAGGATGCGTATGAGTTGTTGATTACCCTCCAAAATCGGGAACGTAGTGAAAAGGAAAAACGCAATAACAATGGTCGAAAATGATCTCAGTCGGATGCCAATCTCCTGTATTTATGTTAATATTCTTGACACGAAGGCCGGGTTTATCATAATCTGAACCTAAAATAGGCTTGGAGTGGAGCAGACCAGTCGGTAGAGGAGGAGATCGCTTGGCTAATGAGATCAGGGAACAGGTGGGGTACAGTGAGGAGCACGAATGGGTACTTGACTTGGGTGATGGAACTGTAAAGATAGGGATTTCTGATCTGGCTCAGCATCGCCTGGGCGACATCGTGTTTGTGGAATTACCGGACCCAGGGCAAGAAATCGAGATGGATGATGTCATCGGGACGATTGAATCTGTCAAGACGGTGGCTGATTTGTTCACACCGGTTAGCGGGATCGTTCTTGAGATTAATGGGGGGAACTGGAGAGTGCGCCGGAGCTTGTCAATGAAGAGCCTTATGATGGGGGCTGGATGGTGCATATTCGGCTGAAGGAAGACCCGAACATCGCCTTGTCCAGACTGATGGATGCCACAGCCTATGCGGCATTTGTTGATAGATAATCCAAAGCAAAGCATTCAATTGGAAGGCCATTAGCAAGAGGTCCGTCTCACGGGTGAGCAGCACCCTCAGAGACGGACCTCTTGCCTGGCTTGCACAAAGGTGCTGCATTAACTCTGGCTCTTACTTGCCAGGGTAAGGCTTGGCAGGCAGCAGCAGAGACCGGTACTGCGCCTCTAAGATAAATTCCATAGCTTCAAGCCGCAGTTTGGCTTGATGGATTCCATCTCCCCAGGCATACAGCCCGCCACCTCGCAGTATGAGCCCCGGCATACGCGTATCGACGACCTGGGGGAGTTGTTTTGCTATGGCTGAAATGGAGCCGTTGCTAGATAATACGGGGATGCGAGCTTCGGCCGTTTTCTCCCAAATCCCAAGCTGTTTAATCAACTCCAGACCTTGGGCACGGATATATCCGTTATCCCCGTAGTAATCGCCCAGAACGCTAGCGAATACGGTATGTGCATGAATGATCGCTGTGCAGCCTGTTATGCGGTACAGCTTGGCATGCAGGGGTGCATCGTCGCTGGGGAGCAGAAGGGTTGAATGGCAGGGGGAGCCGGTGGAATCGGCAAACAGAAAAAGTCCCCGTGAGGGCAACCGGGACTTTTCCCGGGCATCTTGCTGAGCAGTAACCGCGAAATAGAACTTGCTTGGCCTGTAATCCCCAACTCGAACTGACAGGCTGCCGCTAGCCGCCGGAAGCTGGCCACGGGCGGTTAATTGCTCCTTGACGTCTTCCAGATCACTGAGAGCCTGCTGCTTCTCTTCCAGCGTGATGGCTTCAAACTCCATCGGTCTCCTCCTCCCGTCATTGCTTGAATGATCAAGCTTATAGCAATGCTTGCTTCACGGCTTCGCCCATCTCCAGGGAACGCTCGGCAGCCCGGTGTACGGCTGCTTTGATACTCGTCTGGAAGCCGCTAGACGCCAGCACGTCAATGGCAGCTTGTGTGGAACCATTCGGGGAAGTTATATCCGCACGAAGCTTAACGGGCTCTTCGCCGGTCGCTTGCATCATCAATGCCGCGCCAAGCACGGTTTGCACGGTTAGCTCGCGGGCGTGCTCCGGCGACAGGCCGCCTTCGATTCCTGCGGCGATCATAGCTTCCATCATATAATATACATATGCTGGTCCACTGCCGGATACGCCAGTCAGAATCTCCATCTGCTGCTCGGGAATGACGCTGACGATACCTACAGCCTCGAACATGGACAGCGCCTGAGCCCGATGTACCTCCGTAGCTTCTGGCGAGAAGGACAGTCCCGTTGCCCCATATCCAATAGAACTGGACGTATTGGGCATGGTGCGAGCGATGGCTGCTTTGTTGCCCAGCAGCGCTTGCATGGTGGAGATGGACAATCCGGCGATCAAGGAAACGATCAGTTGATCTTGGCGGAGCAGCGGGCCAAGAGCGCTTAACGCCTCACCAGCATCCTTGGGCTTCATGGCCAGAACAATGATAGAAGCTTGGCGTAATTGCTGCTGCTTGCTCTCATCATCGTTGGCGGTAATAACGCCATATTGCTTGGTTAAGAAGGACAGCCGTTCCTGATTGGAACGGTTCTGCATCATGATGCGTTCGGCACGGGCCACCTGCTTGTGCAGCAGTCCGCGTACGATGGCTTCAGCCATGGAGCCCGCTCCGTAGAAGCATATTGAAGCGGAAGCCAGTGATTCATTGGAATTCATAGATGGATAACCTCCTTAGGCGTAAGAATAGGAACAGGGGGCCTCCGGCACTATTGCCGGATTTGGCCGTTCCCTTGAATGATGTATTTGCTTGAAGTCAATGCGGTTAAGCCCATAGGTCCCCGGGCATGGAGCTTTTGTGTACTGATGCCGATTTCGGCGCCAAAGCCAAATTCAAAGCCGTCGGTAAAGCGAGTGGAGGCATTATGATATACGGCTGCAGCGTCTATCTCCTGCTGGAAGCGCTCGGCCAGAGCATGGTCCTCTGTAACGATGCATTCCGAATGCTTGGTGCCATACCGGGCGATATGCTCCAAAGCTTCGTCCAGATTACGGACAATCTTGACGTTCAAAATGTAGTCGTTATATTCTGTGGCGTAATCCTGTTCCGTGGCGGGAATGGCCCAAGGAATCAGGCGTGTGGTCTCTTCACACCCTCTCAGTTCAACAGCAGCCTCCTTGAAGCGCTCGGCCAAATCGACCAGATGTTGCTTGGCAAAGGCTTCATGGACAAGCAGGGTTTCCATCGCATTGCAGACGGAGGGCCGTTGTACCTTGGCATTCAGGGCGATAGCCGTGGCCATCTCCACCTTGGCGGTGGCATCCAGGTAGGTGTGGCAGATGCCTGCACCTGTCTCAATGACTGGGACCGTAGCGTTCTGTACAACATTCTGGATTAATGAACTGCCGCCACGTGGAATGATTACATCAAGCAAGCCGTTTAATTTAAGCATCTCGTCGACGGAAGCACGGTTCCGGTCTTCAATGAGCTGTACGGCATCAGGCGGAAGCGCGGTTCCGGCTAGAGCCTGATGAATGATCTCCACAATCTTGCGGTTGGAGGACAGGGCGGAGGACCCGCCGCGAAGGACAACGGCATTTCCCGTCTTCAGACACAATCCCATAGCGTCAACTGTAACGTTAGGCCGAGCCTCGTAGATAATACCGATGACACCGAGCGGCACACGGCGCTTTACGATGTGCAAGCCATTGGGCCGGTCCAGAGTTTCCAATATGTCGCCAACAGGATCAGGCAAGGCGACAATTTGTCGCAATCCTTCGGCAATGCCTGCAATCCGGTCCGGGGTCAAGGTTAGCCGATCCAGCATAGAGGCCGAGGTGCCTTGCTCTTTGCCACGCTGAAGATCCTCGGCATTCGCTTCAATGATGGCAGCAGCTCCATCCACCAGGCCTTTGGCTGCTGCAAGCAACGCTTCATTTTTTTGTTCCGTAGTCAACCGGTTCAGTTCTGCGATAGCTCCTTTGGCCTGCATCGCTTTTTGTCTCACTTCGCTCATGTTATAACCTCCTCTAATGAATTCAGGCTTTCAATGAAATCCATTCATCCCGGTGAATGACCTCCAATCGATGAACGATTTCCATTTTCTTGACTACCTCTGCACTGGGAAGTCCCAAAATTTGCAGAAGCTGCTCTGTGTCGTAATTGACAATTCCGCGTCCCAGCACCTCGCCATCAAGATTGACAACTTCAACGACATCACCTGTGTGGAAATGTCCCTGGGCCGCCTTTACTCCTACGGGCAGTAGACTACATCCCCCATGAATCATGGCTTCCTCCGCTCCGGCATCAATGGTTAACGTGCCGATCGGGATAGAGAAGAAGCCCAGCCATTGCTTCTTTCGCGGAATGGCAGATCCATGCGCCTCAAAATAGGTTCCTTGCCCGTTGCCGAGCACGGCGGCCAGCAAGTCGCCTTCCTGAGCAATTCTACCAACGAAGATAGGAATTCCACCGATAGAGGCAATTTTGGCCGCATCGATTTTGGAACGCATGCCACCTGTGCCCACAGATGAGCCTGCTCCCCCGGCAATGGCATAAATCTCGCCCGTAATTTCAGGAACGCGACTAATACGTGTTGCCGTAGGGTCCTTGCGGGGATCGCCGGTATATAAGCCGGCCATATCCGTAAGAATCAGCAATTGATTGGCGCGAATCAGGTTGGCTACGAGTGCGGAGAGGGTATCGTTATCCCCGAATTTCAACTCATCTAGAGAAACGGTATCGTTCTCATTAATGATGGGCAGGACGTTTCGCTGCAACAGTTCCTCTATAGCCATGCTGGCGTTGCCAGTGCGCTTGCGGTTCTGGAAATCGGCTCGGGTAAGCAGAACCTGTGCTGCGGATATTCCGTGCTTTGCAAGCTCTTCCCGGTAGGCTTGCATCAGCAGGGCCTGCCCGACGGCGGCGGCCGCCTGTTTCTCATGCAGCAGCTTGGGGCGCTCCGGATAACCGATTTCCCGGAAGCCGGCCGCAACCGCTCCTGAGGATACGAGCAGCGGTTGATAGCCATTCTGTATCAGCTTGGCAAGCTCAGCGGCAAAATAGACCACGGCGTTGCGGTTCAACGCTCCTTCCGCCGAAGTCAGCGAACTGCTTCCAATTTTGACAACGATGCGACGCTGCATGGTAATCACTCCTACTACTTGGTTAGATGATGTCTAATGCATTTCTTTGGAGGATTTCGCGAAAAACAAAAAAACTTCCGCCTTTGCATGCAAAGGACGAAAGTATGACTTCCGCGGTACCACCTTAATTGATGAGGTTCTCATCCGACTCGAATGCCTGTAACAGGGGCACTGTCCGGTCTGGAAGCCGGCCGCTCGGGGGTAGGGTTCGGAAAGGGCAAGCCTGTAAATTCTCTCAGCCGCTGGAATTTACTCTCTTTGTGCCGCCTTCTTTCGTACTGGTCCCGTCATTGCGTTTGGACTCATATCAGCGATAGTAATTAATGCTAGAATACCACGCGTTCGGCGCCTTTGCAAAGGAAAGACGCAAGGTTGGGCAAAATGGGGGTATCCTTAGCGGTTGCGGAAGCTGCTTAATCCACCTATGATGATAGCAAAGCACATAATGAAGGGACGGGAAGAAGATGAGGAATGAAGTGAAGCAGGCCATGAGCTGGCGGATTGCATTAATACAGAGTGATATCGCCCTTGGCAAGCCGGAGCTGAACCGGGAGCGTCTGGAGCAAGCGATGAAGCTTGCGGTATCGGCTGCAGAGAAGCCGGATATTCTCGTCCTGCCGGAGATGTGGAACACAGGATATGCCCTCGCTGAACTGGAGCAACTGGCTGATCCTGACGGACAGGAGAGCCGGGCCTGGCTTTCTGCATTTGCTCGTCGTCATGGCGTTCATATTGTGGGAGGATCCATCGCCGAGCGCCGAAGCGAACATATGTATAATACGATGTATGTCTTTGATCGTTTGGGTGGAGAAATTGGCCGCTACTCCAAAATTCATTTGTTCTGTTTAATGGAGGAGGAGAAGCATCTGCAGCCGGGGAAGCAGAGCGTCATCTTCGAGATGGACGGCATGCTGGCCGGAGCAGCCATTTGCTATGATATCCGCTTCCCGGAGCTTGCGCGCACCTTGGCATTAAAGGGAGTCAAGCTGTTGTTCGTCCCGGCTGAATGGCCTCATCCCCGGCTGCATCATTGGCGGACGCTGCTGATGGCCCGGGCTATTGAGAATCAGATGTATGTTATCGCTTGCAATCGCACGGGCAGCAGCGGGAAGGATGATTTCTTCGGGCATTCTCTCATTATTGACCCCTGGGGGCAAATCGTCGCGGAAGGCGGGGAGGACGAAGCGGTCGTCAGCGGGGTGATTGATCTGTCGCTGGTGGAGCAGGTGCGCAGCAGCATCCCTGTTTTTAACGACCGTTGTCCGGCAACTTACGAATTGTAGAGCGATTCCCGCTGTTCCATCGTTGCTTTGAAGGTATCGATGAAAGCTTCGGCCGCCTTGGATAAATACCGCCCCTTGCGGTACGCAATGACGAGGGTGCGACTGGGAACGGGTTGAGCTAATGGAAGGTAGGCCGGAATCAATTCGCTGCGCTTCGCCCGGGCAATAAAGCGCGGGACCAGGGTAATCCCCATCCCTGCGGCTACAAGAGATTGTACAGTCTCTATATTGTTGCTCTCAAATACTACATTTGGCTCAAATCCGGCGCTACGGCACAGATCAACGGTGAGCTTGCGGAAGCCCTGCCCTTTTTTGAGTACGATGAATGCTTCGTCCCTTAATTCCTCCAGCGGGACACCTTGTTCCCGAACATCGGGGATGCTTGCCAGCCGATGATCCGGTGGTACAGCCAAATCGATGATCTCTTCACCAATGGGGACGTAGGAGAGCGTTGGTTCCTGCAGAGGCAGGGACAAAAGGCTCAGATCGGTGCTTCCACCGGCGGTGAGCTTCTCCAGATTGAGTGAAGTGTCCTCTAGCAAAGTTACGCGGATGTCAGGATAATTCTGCTTGAATGCCGGCAGCACATAGGGCAGCAGGTGAGAGCCAGTGATTGGCATACTGCCGATGACGACACGTCCAGCGCGTAATTGAGAGATATCATCCATCTCTTGACGCAGCTGGGCAACGGCATCCATAATTCGCTGGGCATGCTCAATGAAGCTGGCTCCAGCGTAGGTTAGCTCCACGCTGCTTGTATTGCGCTGAAACAGCTTAACCCCAAGCTCCTGCTCCAGCTTGGATAGCTGTTGGCTGAGCGAGGGCTGGGCAATATGCAGCTTATCGGCTGCCCGCGAGAAATTTTTCTCCTTGGCAATTTGCAAAGTATATTGAAGTTGGCGTAATTCCATGGTACTAGCTCCTTTATCTATAAAGAGGTAATTCAAAATAATCATCTTTTGATCACAAAGCGGCTTCCTGAAGTGGATTTGGCGTCGAATCCGGGAATGTAGCTAAGCTTATAACGTATACCTATAAGTATAACATATTTAATAGGAGGATATGAGCGTATTTGTCTTGCCGCCTTATTTCCCAGTATAATAGGGTCAAACAACAAAGGCTTGGAGGAAGTTGGTTTGAACATGAACAAATGGTGGAAAGAAATTGGCGGCTGGGGCATCTCCATTGTACTCGGCTTTGTGCTCAGTATGATTATCGGTATTTTTATTATTCAACCTTATAAGGTAGACGGGCATTCGATGGAGCCTACCCTCAGCGACAAACAACGGATCTACGCCTGGAAATTTGCTCATGTGCTGGAGAAGGCCCCTAAATTTGGCGATATTGTCATTATCGATAGCCGGGTGGACCGAGATCGCAATTTCTGGGATGATATTAAGGAACATCCAATCGTTACCTGGATTTCCGGCAAGGATCACGATGTTTTCTATGTAAAACGGGTTATCGGTTTGCCGGGGGATACGATTGAGGTGAAGGACGGACAAGTCTATCGCAACGGAGAGCAACTTCAGGAACCCTATATCAAGGAAGCGATGGATGTCGATGCACCCCCGCAAATCTGGGAAATTCCCGATCAGCATGTCTTCGTCATGGGAGACAACCGGAACAACAGCAATGATAGCCGCAGCATCGGTCCGGTGCCGCTTGATCATGTCATGGGGGTCGACTCGTTCTAAATAGTATTTGCACAGTCTGGGCATCAGCGGTTGCGATTTTCCAAGCGATTCGTTATGCTGTATTTAAACTGAATAAGAATGCGGGTGCTGGATGAAGTCCGGCTGAGATGAAGGCCTTGTGTCTTTGGACCGTTAATCTGATCCAGGTAATGCTGGCGTAGAGAACCTCATTTGAATTGTTAAGCCATTCGTGTATTCTCGAATGGCTTTTTTTATACGGTTAATTTATTCGGCACTTGCCCGCGAGGAAAATACAGCATTGTCACTGAGCGGGCGTGCTTATGATGTGTAAAAGAAAGAAGGGGCGGGAAGTATGAAGGACTTTCAACTATATGTGATTACCGGAGAGAATTTTCATCCGGGACGAGATCTGATCCAGGTGATGGAGCAGGCCATTGTGGGAGGTGCGGATATTGTTCAGTTTCGCGATAAAACGGGAGAGCGGACAGACCGGTTGCGCAAAGCTCAAGCGCTAAGAAAGCTGACGAGACGGTACGACGTGCCATTTATCGTAAACGACGATGTTGAACTGGCGTTGGAAGTGGATGCGGACGGCGTGCATCTGGGGCAGGACGATCTGTCGCTGGAAGAAGCGCGGCGCCAGGTCGGAGACCGGATTATTGGCATTTCGACTCACGTGATTGAAGAGGCTCTGTTGGCACAGAAGCAGGGAGCGGATTATATCGGAGTGGGTCCGATTTATGCGACGCAGACCAAAGCAGACGTGGTGGATCCGGTCGGATTGGACTATATTCGTGCCGTGTCACAGCAAATCACGATACCGTTTGTGGCCATCGGCGGCATCAAGCTTGACAATGTAAATGAGGTGATCGAAGCGGGAGCGACGCGGGTATGCGCGATTAGCGAGATCGTTGGCAGCGATGATGTGGCGGGTGTATGTCAAAGCTTTATCCAAAGGCTGGAACAAGGCAAAGGTGAGCGCAGATGAAAGAGCTGATATAGGCTATGTCTATTAATGATATTGCTTTCTAATCTTGGACGAGAAGTTCGCGGGAACGTTACAATATGGAGAGCGATTAGATAGATATAAAAGCGAGTGGAGGAAGAGCTGGCTATGCTGCAAATGGTGATATCTACCTTGTTTCAAGTTATTGTACCCTTATCGATTCCGGTGATCGCGGGGGCGCTGCTGGCGCGTTTTCTCCATTGGGATACCAAGCCGCTGTTAACCTTGTATTTGTATGTGCTTAGCCCGGCCATTATTTTTGATACTTTGCGAAATGCCCGTATCTCCTTGGATGAAATGTACGCTACCATCACCTTTGCCTTCGTCAATCTGCTAATTATGTGGATGATTGCCAAAGCATTTGCTGTCATTGGAAGGCTGGGACAGCCGGAGACAGCAGGATTAACCCTCATCTCGACGCTAACCAACAGCGCCAATTACGGGCTACCGCTTATCCTGCTCGCTTTTGGCCAACTGGGGCTCGATAAGGCGACCGTTTACGTGGTCACACAGATGATCATCGTGAATACGGTGGGGGTCTACTTTGCGGCCCGTTCCCGATTCTCTATAAGAAATGCTGTTCGGTCAGTGTTTGTTCTCCCGGCGATTTATGCCGCGATTGCAGCATCATTGCTGAAGATAAGCGGGCTTCATTTGCCCGCAGCAGTGGAGCAGGGCATATCCATGGTAGCGGCAGCCTATTCACCGGTCGTCCTGGCTGTGCTTGGGGCGCAAATGGTCAAAGTGGGTCGCCCGGAGGTCAAAGAGGTTAAACCGCCTGCCTTCTGGATGGGAATTATCATCCGGATGGTGATTGCACCGCTGGCTGCTTGTGCGGGGCTGCTGATGCTCGGCATTGGCGGAACCTTATTTTCGGTCCTGCTGATTCTGGCTTCTATGCCGGTGGCTGTAAATGCAGTTGTACTCGCGGAACGATTTGATGCCTCGCCTGGTCTGATCTCCCGGTGCATTGTCTGGACGACGCTGGCCTCGTTTATTGCCCTTCCGGTGCTGCTGGCGCTAGTGAATCCGGCTCCATAGGTTCTTATAGGCATTTCCTATTGCCATTATAGATATTATATCTTGGAGCAATTAACACCGTCATGTTATATTGGTTTCAGCAATCAAAGCCAAATCGGCTGGATTTGAGGTTCTGAATTTGTGCTTTGAGAAATAGTTCGAATCCTTGTGTGGGGTGAATGAAATGAGCAACAAGAAAACAATGTATGAGAAAATTTGGGAAAATCACGTTATTTTTGAGGAAGAAGGCAAGCCGAGCATCCTGTACATCGATTTGCATCTTGTACATGAAGTGACCTCTCCGCAGGCCTTTGAAGGCCTGCGTCTGAGCAACCGCAAGGTTCGCCGTCCGGAGTTGACATTTGCGACCATGGACCACAACGTCCCTACTAAAGACCGTTACAACATCACTGATCCTATCTCCAAGCAACAGATCGACACGCTTTCCAACAACTGCCGTGAGTTCGGTGTAACCCTGTATGATCTTGATACGATTGATCAAGGCGTTGTTCACGTAATGGGACCGGAACTTGGCTTGACCCATCCAGGCAAAACGATCGTTTGTGGCGATAGCCACACTTCAACGCATGGTGCGTTTGGCGCTCTGGCCTTCG
The DNA here is from genome assembly GCF_000374825.1 of Paenibacillus sanguinis 2301083 = DSM 16941. Lineage (GTDB taxonomy): Bacteria > Bacillota > Bacilli > Paenibacillales > Paenibacillaceae > Fontibacillus > Fontibacillus sanguinis. The sequence goes on along the minus strand of NZ_KB895379.1, from coordinate 73,188 downwards.
GGATCGGAACGAGTGAAGTAGAGCATGTGCTGGCTACCCAATGCTTGCAGCAGGCCAAGGCGAAGACGCTGGAAGTGCGTTTTGTCGGCAAGCGCAAGCCGGGGGTTACGGCAAAGGATATGATCCTGGGCGTCATTGCCAAATACGGAACCGATTTTGCGACAGGATATGTTATTGAGTACACCGGCGAAGCCATTCGGGAACTGTCCATGGAAGAGCGGATGACAGTATGCAACATGTCTATTGAAGGCGGAGCAAGAGCGGGCTTGATTGCTCCTGACGATACGACCTTTGAGTATTTGCGTGGTCGTCAGCATGTGCCTCAAGGCGAAGCATTTGAGCAGGCTGTAGCCGAGTGGAAGGCCCTCGTCTCGGATGAAGGTGCTGTTTATGATTGGGTCGTGGAATTTGATGTGGATTCCCTGATTCCGCAGGTCACTTGGGGAACCAGCCCGGGCATGGGTACCGGCATTGACGCCAAGGTGCCAAATCCGGCTGATTTCGAGAGTGAGAACGAGCGCAAGGCCGCTGAGAAAGCATTGGAATATATGGGCTTGACACCAGGTACAGCGATAACAGAAATCGAGATTGATTATGTATTCATCGGTTCATGTACCAACGGACGCATTGAAGACCTGCGAGCTGCCGCAGAGGTGGCGAAAGGCCATAAGGTATCCGACAAGGTAACGGCAATTGTCGTTCCAGGCTCGGGACGGGTTAAGCTGCAAGCGGAGAAGGAAGGCTTGGACAAGGTGTTTACGGAAGCTGGCTTTGAATGGCGGGAAGCCGGATGCAGTATGTGTCTGGCCATGAACCCTGACGTTCTTAAGCCTGGTCAACGCTGTGCTTCAACCTCCAACCGAAACTTTGAGGGTCGTCAAGGACGTGGAGGAAGAACCCATCTAGTCTCACCGGCAATGGCGGCAGCGGCAGCAATTAAAGGCCGTTTTGTGGATGTCCGCGAGTGGGATGTCAGAAGCGAAGTCGTAAGCTAATCTAGGCGAAAAAGGGGAGAACGATCCATGGAAGCATTTGTGAAGCATACGGGGATTGTCGGTCCGGTGGACCGCGTGAACGTGGATACCGATGCAATTATACCTAAACAATTTTTGAAGCGCATTGAGCGTACCGGGTTTGGCCAATTTCTATTCTATGAATGGCGCTTTGATACTGAAGGCAATGTGAATCCTGAATTTGAGTTGAACAAATCACGTTATGAAGGAGCCTCTGTCCTGATCTCACGGGTCAACTTTGGATGCGGCTCGTCACGGGAACATGCGCCGTGGGCTATTCTGGATTATGGCTTTCGCTGCGTTATTGCACCGTCTTTTGCAGATATTTTCTATAATAACTGCTTTAAGAACGGTATTCTGCCTATCAAGCTGTCCGAGGAGCAGGTAGAAGACCTGTTCCAGCGGACAGCCAAGCATGAGGGCTATAAGCTGACGGTTGATTTGGAGCAGAAAATGCTCACTGATGAATATGGTCTGAACCTAAGCTTTGATCTGGATGAGCACCGTCGGCAGTTCTTGCTGCAAGGTCTGGATGATATCGGATTGACGCTGCAGCATGAGGACTTGATTTCGGCTTATGAGAGCAAGAAATTTGCTCGCCTTGCCTAAGCTCCTTTATAAGTTCGTGATCAAAAGACGACTTTTTGAACCACCTTTATAATTTGACTTCGGCCTGCTTCCGGTGTTAATGCGCCGGGGGCTTTTTTTGTCATTCTATGAAAATATAAGTCTATCAGATTGGTGTTTTTTCTGGTACTATGGAAGTAATTAGCAACGTTCTGCGATTATTGGCGTTTTTTGATGATGATGTAATGTAATGTATTCGTCCGTCAGTGAGTTATTGATCCGGCAAATTATGAGGATGAGGTAGGGATTAATTCATGAAGAAGCTCAGCTTGATCTTGTTTGTAATGATATGCTCAATCGTATTTCCGGCAGCAGCAAGGGAAGCGGTTGCGGCGGCGCAAACGCATATTTACCTGGATGGACAGGCTCTGGAGCAGCCTGCCGGTGCCGAGGCGGGGCTGGTTGGTGACAAAGTTATGGTTCCTCTTCGTGTAGTGGCAGAGGGACTAGGCTTTGAGGTAGCCTGGGAGAAGACAAGCGGTACAGCCACTATTAAGCAAGACGACACCGAACTCAAGCTGGTTGTAGGGCAGGCAACAGGACTTGTGGATGGTGAGAAGATTGAACTGGACGAGGCTCCTTTAATCAAGAGTGAGCGTACGCTGGTTCCGCTTCGTTTTGTCAGCGAGCAGATGGGGCTGGAGGTTAGCTGGAATAATGTGACAAAGTCAGCTTACCTGAACCATCCCAACAGCGGGCAATCCAGTGAGATCGTTCCGGGGACGAGCAGTCCCGGCCCGGTCGATGAGTCTGTCACTGTCCCCGTGAATGAGCCTCCTGCAGATGATACCGATGTCTCCATTCCGGACTCAGGCAGTTCAGACGAGGAGAGCAATCTCTCCGGACTGGCCTTGATTCACGGCATCAGCTTCAGCGAGAATCGACTGTTATTGGTGGTTTCCGGGACGGTAGAACCCCATGTATCTGTCATGACGGAGCCGGATAGAATTGTGGTGGATCTTCCAAATGCAAATTATGCCGAGTATTTTGAAAATAACTTTCCTTCGGATGTCACCGGTCAGCGAGAAATGGTGTTAGAAAATTCCGATGTGTCTAAAATTCGCCATTCCTTGTTCAACTCAGACCCGTCAACAGTCCGAATTGTTCTTGACCTCAATCATAAAATGCAATATCGCGTGAATAATGACGGAAGTGGGCTTGTGACCGTCGAATTGATGGCCGACACCACAGCGCCCGGGCATGACCTCGGGCTGGACGGCAAGCCGGTGGTCGTCATTGATGCAGGCCATGGCGGCACACAGCCTGGCGCTATCAGTCTTACCAAGAAGCCGGAGAAGGACTTTACCTTAGCGGTGGCATTAAAGGTAGAAGCCTTGCTCCAGCAGGAGTCCGGCATCGATTTTGTATTAACGCGGGACACGGATGTTACGATGTCCCTGCAGGACCGAGTAAAGATTGCCAACGAACTGGGGGCAGATGCTTTTGTTTCCATTCATGGCAACAGTATTGACCCGCCAAGCAATCCAAGCGGGTCAGAAACGTATTATACCCGCAAAGAAAGCCTCCCGCTGGCCAATATCATGCATCGGCATTTGGTGGAAGCTACAGGTCTGACGGATCGCAAGGTCAGAAACAGCAGCCTGCATGTGACGCGGGAGACCTTGATGCCTGCCGTTTTGCTGGAGGCAGGGTATCTCAGTAACGAGAATGATGAGGCCTTAATGTACACCGAAGCATTCCAGCAGCGGCTAGCCGAGGGGATCGTCGCGGGCATCAAGGAGTACTTTGGGTTATAATAACAGGAGAGACTGAAATGATGATAGGGGGGAGCAGAATGAAAAGGACAGGAATGCTACTAGCCTTGATAGTATTGTTGGGAGTTGCTGCGGGCTGCGGTAATAAGCCAGCGGCTGCCCCGCCAGAAAATGGAACAAATGTTGAAATTCAAGGCAGCGGTGCCCAAAACATTGATTCTACACAGAACCTTGATTCAGAGAACGATAGTCCTGAGGACAAAGAGATAAAAGATACGAAGGAAGACGTGGACTCTACACGCAAGCAGACCATTGAGGTGTACCTCACTGATAATGATTTGATGGAGCTCAAGCAGGTAAGCCGGGAGATTGAGGTATCAAGCGAGCACTCCAAATACGAGTCAGCCTTCAAAGCGCTGCAAACGGCAGAGGACGGTATGTTGTCCCTATGGGAGAACGTTGCTCTGAGCAGTGTGAATTACTCGGAAGCAGATGGGCAATTGCTGCTGGATGTTGAGCTGCCCGCTGCATCTCGTTTGGGAGCAGGCGGTGAGGCGTTGGCGATTGAAGCATTGAAGCAAACCATGTTCCAATTTGAGGAAGTGAAACAAATTGAATTGACTGTTGATGGTGAGCAGGTTGAATCACTGATGGGTCACGCCGATCTGGAGCACCCCATGACAAGATAAAACCATAAGAGACAAAAGAGAAGGCTCTCTGCATCATACACTGATGTAGAGGGCCTTCTTTTTGTTAAGAAGGAGAGAAAAGCTGGGAAAAGCAGATCAGAAGAAGTTGGGCGAATAATGGTATAATTTCGCAACTTTTTACAGGAAAGCACGTCTAATATGTCGTCTGATGATGTCGAAGTCAGGAAGGATTTGGTTCGTCGTCATGAGTCAAAAAATTGAGGATGGTAGGGGTGACAGATGAAGAAAAAAGGATTGGCGACGCTCATGTTTGCGTGGATATTGCTGTTTGCGTTTGCGCAAATGGGACATGCAGCGGCGGGTAGTACAAGTATTTATCTGGACGGGAAAGCACTCGCGCTACCCGAGAACGGACAAGTACAAAATGTGAATGGAAATGTGATGATTCCGATTCGTGTCGTCGCGGAGGAGCTGGGATTTCAAGTCAACTGGGAGAAAAAGACGGGCACGGTAACCATAAAGCAAGCGGGTACAACGCTTATTTTAAACGTCAACAAGACGGTGGCTTCGGTCAACGGCAGTGAAGTAAAGCTCCCTATTGCTCCGACACTTGCCAAGGACAGCACACTGGTGCCTATGCGTTTTGTCGGGGAGCAGATGGGACTCAAGGTAAGTTGGGACAACACGTCCAAGTCCGTTGATCTGAAAACTCCGGTTCCAGATAAGGGGAGTGATACAGACCCGTCTGGAACGGAGACTCCCCCGGCAAACAATGAACTGGCAACTGTTCAAGAGATTACCTTTAGCAACAACAGCTTGATGATCGCAGTGGATAAGAGCGTGAGCCCCAGTATATTCACAATGGGGGAACCTGAACGTCTGGTTATCGATTTGCCGCAAGCGCAATTTGCCGAGGCAATGATGGACAGTCCTAGCTTGGACGCGAATCAGAACGGATCAATTGAAGTTACCGATTACCCCGATGTATCCAAGGTAAGATATGCCTTGTTTAGCAACGACCCATCTACCATCCGGGTTGTGCTGGATTTGAATAATAAAGTCAACTATCAGTTGATTAATGAAAACGATGGACTTATTATTGTGCAATTGAATGCGGACCCTGGGGCAGGAGCAGATGACGGCAAGAAGACAGTCGTGCTGGATGCAGGACATGGCGGCAAAGACCCAGGAGCCATTAGTGTAACTAAAAAACGGGAAAAGGATTTTAATCTGGCTGTGGTGCTCATGGTGCAGAAGCTGCTGGAGCAAGAAACCGACATGAAAGTCATATTGACACGTACCGACGATACCTATCCTACGTTGCCTGAGCGGGTGAAGGTTGCAGAAAATGCAGATGCGGATATTTTTATTTCTGTTCATGCTAACGCAGGCTCTGTTACCGCACGCGGTATAGAAACTTACTATACCCGGAAGGATAGCTTGAGCCTGGCTCAAGTCATGCATCAGCATTTGGTGGAAGCCACCGGATCGCCGGATCGCAAGATTCGTATCCAGAACCTTCATGTAACGCGGGAGACAAGTATGCCTGCTGTACTGCTGGAATGTGGGTATCTGAGCAATAAGGATGATGATGCGTTGCTGGCCACCGCGGAATTTCGGGAGAAGGCGGCACGGGGCATTGCAGATGGCATCAAGGAATATCTCGGTTATAACTGATTGCTGGATAAAGGAGGAAGCAAACCGTGAACAGAAAGGGAATGATCTTGGGTGTGCTTGCGCTAGTGCTAATGCTTAGCACTAGCTGCGGCCAAAAGCCCGGAGCTTCTCCGGGGCCGGCGAACACCGGGACGAATCAAGGAAGCGGGGTAACCGATCCACAGGTCACGGATCCGTCCCAAGGAGCCGGTGACGTGGATCAGCCTGGTCAGTCATCTGCAGCCATTGAGGTATACTTTGCCGATGAGCAGATGATGGATTTGACCAAGCTCAACCGCGAAATCTCATTTCAAGCGGATGGAGATAAATATCTCGAGGCGCTGAAGGCACTGCAAGTCAGTGGCGACTCGCAGCTATTGTCATTGTGGGACAAAGTGGAATTTCACAAGGCGGAGCTAAAAGACGGAACGCTGACAGTTGATCTGTCGTTGCCTGACGAGGCACGGCTTGGCGCAGGCGGAGAAGCGCTTGCTCTTGATGCGTTGCGTAATACGATGTTTCAATTCAATGAAGTCGAGGCTATTGAATTACTTGTCGATGGACAACAGGTTGATACTTTGATGGGACATGTTGAATTGGAGCATCCGTTAACAAGAAATTAAGCTATTAATATCGGTTCGTAATCACAAGGAATACGTATATTCACCAAGGTGACACGACATAATCCGTGCAATCGTTACAAGAAAGTGATAAAATTGTTTTGTATTTCAACGGGGACAAGTTGGTTGAAGTGGAAAAGCAATAATCATTTTCGTGAATTCAACCGTCTTGATGCGGGATGTTTCCCGGACCAAGGCGGTTTTTTCTCTCGAGTGAGAAGCTTTACTTGTTGGCCAGCTAACCGGTGAAGGGGTGAGGAGGCATGAATGCGGCAGATGTCCGTCATATTCTGGACACCATTGGGGACATGTTTCCGGATGCGCACTGTGAGCTGAACCATAGCAATGCCTTTGAGCTTACGATTGCCGTGCTGCTATCCGCGCAGTGTACCGACGCAACCGTGAACAAAGTCACGGCCGATTTGTTCCGCAAGTATAGATCGCCGGAAGATTACGTGGCGGTTCCCTTGGAGGAGCTGGAGCAAGACATTCGCAGCATCGGATTGTTCCGTAGCAAGGCCAAGCATATTCAAAGCATGTGCCGAATATTGCTGGAGCAATATGGCGGTGAAGTGCCCAGAGAACACGAGCTGTTGGTTAAGCTGCCGGGCGTTGGCCGAAAGACCGCAAACGTGGTTATATCCAATGCGTTTGATGTGCCGGCTATTGCGGTCGATACGCATGTGGAGCGTGTCAGCAAGCGGCTTGGTCTGGCGGGGTGGAATGATTCCGTCCTTGAGGTGGAGAAGAAGCTAATGAAACGGGTGCCAAGGGATGAATGGACCCTGACGCATCATCGTCTTATTTTCTTCGGAAGGTATCACTGCAAGGCACAACAGCCAGGTTGCGAAATTTGTCCGCTTCTTGAGGTATGCCGTGAAGGTAAAAAACGTATGAAATCGCCACAACCTAGAAAAAATAAGGAACGTATGGCCCCAAAAAGATAATGATAGTAGAGGATGAGAGACCCGATGAGATGCATTTCTGTTTATACAGACAACTTTGAACAATTTTCCGATGTATTTGAGCAAGTCATTGATTTGCAGCTTGGCGAGAACGACGAGCGCGAGGTGGAAGGCCTGGTAGTTAGCGATTCCGGCGAGGTGCCTGAGCACTATCTGGAAAGAATGTCGGCCAAGCCTGAGGTTGTAGTTATGAAAGACAAGAGTCGCGGCATTACGATTTTGCAGCATGGCAAGGTGTTTGAAATTTTGCTTCCTGCCGAAGCAGCCGGTGCTGTGAGCTAATCTGGCCGATGACTATGCGGTAATGTCCGCTGATTGATGTGGCGAGAATCCACATGATGCAAGAGCTCCCTGTCAGGCATGACCTGATGGGGAGTTTTTTGTATGTAGAAGCATAGAGAAACCGTTTGCAAGGCGAATTGGAAATGTTAAAATATTAATAATTCAAAACGAAACTATACATAAGCAGGCATATAGATGCAAGGAGAGTGGAGGTCTAAGTGGAATGGTGACGGATATTTCCTTGCAGGAGCGGCTGCGGCTGTTGCGGGAGATGGTGGGAGAAGAAGGCCCTGCGGCAGCAGAACTTCGGGAATTGGAAGAGAAGCTGGAAGGACAACAATTTATGGTAGGCTTTTGCGGTCATTTCTCGGCAGGTAAATCGAGTCTGATTAATACCCTGTGCGGCAAGACGATTATGCCAACAGGGCCGCTGCCAACCAGCGCCAATGTGGTGCTTATTCGTGAAGGGGCCTCCCGGGCTTTATTGACCCCGGCGGTTTCAGGTGAACCTTGCTTAGAGGTGCCGCTTGAAGATGTGGCGGACTATTGTCGTGACGGCCAAGCCTATACACGAGTCGAGCTGTGGGAGGAGCTTGAGCTTCCGTTACATGGAGGGGCTTTGCTGGATACGCCCGGGGTTGATTCCAATGATGCGGGTCACGCGCTTGCTACGTATTCGGCCCTGCATTTGGCCGATGTTGTCTTCTATGTCATGGATTACAATCATGTATCCTCCGAGACGAACCTGAGCTTTGCCCAGTCATTGATGGATTATGGCAAGCCTCTATATATGGTTGTTAATCAGATCGATAAGCACCGGGAGGAAGAGCTGCCCTGGAGCAAGTTTCAGGACTCTGCGGCCCAAAGCTTTGATATATGGAACATCAAGCCCCAGGGGATTTTCTATATTTCACTGAAGCATCCGGAGACCCCGGGAAATATGTTGAACGGGCTTACAGAGACGATAGCAGCTTTATTGTCCCGCGGGCCAGACTTGATCGAATATGGGATCTTTGCCTCAGCGGAACGGACGGTACAGGCTCATTTGGAGCGATTACAGAATGCCGGGCAGGAGGAGCACCAGCGGCTTGAGGAAGCAACAGGCGGAGAAGTTGATGCTCAAGCATTGGAGAACGAGCTGCGAGACTTGGAAGAGAGGGGCGAGTCTGTCGCAGGGGATGTTGAAGCCTGGAAGCGGGATGGGCTTGACCGCATCAGCAAGATCGCGGATACAGTACAATTAATGACGCCGCCCCTTCGTGAGCTGGCAGGCCGTTATCTGGAAAGTCAGGCGCCGGGCTTCAAGGCCAAGGGCTGGTTCAGCGGAGGACGAACGGAAGCGGAGAAGGCGGAGCGGCGGGAGGGATTCCTTCTGGCTTTGTCTGAGCAGGTTCAGGCGGGATTGGATTGGCATATCCGCCAGGAGTTGCGGCGGATTGGTCAGGAGTTGGAAATCTGGAGCGAGGCTTGGGAGGGGCAGCTGGATGAAGCGATGCCCCGGCCTGAAGCGGAGTGGATTAAAGAGCCGCTGCCTGCCGGAGCGCTGCTGTCGGCGAAGCGACGTTGCATTACGCGGCCGCGGTATCCGCCGGGATCGGAGCGCGTTACCGGCGGGCCGCAGCGCGCATGCTGGATGCGCTGCTGGCCGTGCCTTCGCCGCGCCGTGCCGCAGATGCGGCGGCGATGCTCACCCGCCGCGCCGAGCTGGCGGAGCGCCTGCCCGCGGCCCGCGCCCTGGCTGCGCTGGACGCGGCCGCCCGCAAGCGCGCTGCGCGCTTTGCCGCGCAGCTTGGCGCGCGGGTGCCCCTCACCCCCGGGCTGCTGCCCGAGGTGAGGGCTGAGCTTGCGCTGCCGCGCCGCGAAGCGGACGGCGTGGCAGCGCAAGGTGACGCCGCCGCTGCTGCGGCATCGCAGGCGGCGCTGGCGCAGGCGGCGGCTCCCGCAGGGCCGCCGGAGCGGGCCGCAGCCGGGGGCACAGCCCCGGGCCCGGCAGCGGCCGGGTTCGTGCGCCCGCCTGCGGAGGCGCACGGGCGGGCAAGGCAGGCGGCCGCGAACCTGGAAGCCGCGGCCGAACTGCTGGCTCCCCACCCCGCCTTCGGGACGGGGGTGCGGGAGCTGCTCCGCCGCGCGGCCGAGCTGCGCAGCGGCGTGTTCACCGTGGCGCTGTTCGGAGCGTTCAGCGCCGGGAAGTCGTCCTTCGCCAACGCCTTGCTGGGCGAAGCCGTGCTCCCGGTATCGCCGCATCCGACCACCGCGGCGATCATCCGCGTGCTGGCCCCCGGCGTAGAGAACCGCCATCGCACCGCTAGCATTCGCTTTAAAAGCAGCGAAGCGATGCGGGAGGATCTGGCCTTCTCCTTTCAAGCGCTGGGCTTGGGGCCCTGGCAGGAGCAGCAATGGATGGACAGTGTTCGCCGCTTAAAGGCAGGGGATATTCCGGCTGCGGGCAGAGCGCACTTTAGCTTTCTGCAAGCCGCAATGGCAGGCTGGAAGACCTTGGCTTCCAGGCTTGGTCAGACAGAGCTGGTGGAGCTGGAGGAGTTCCGCAGCTATGCCGCGGAGGAGATGAAGGCTTGCTTTGTAGCAGAGATTGACCTTTACCACCAAGGACCACTGACCAGTCAGGGAATTGTGCTAGTGGACACGCCGGGAGCCGATTCCATACATGCCCGGCACACGGGAGTAGCCTTTCAATATATGAAAACCTCGGATGCGATTTTATTTGTGACCTATTATAATCATGCTTTCTCACGGGCCGACAAGCAGCTATTAAGCCAACTCGGACGAATAAAAGGTAGCTTTGCTCTGGATAAAATGTTCTTCCTGGTCAATGCCGCCGATCTCGCTGCCTCGGTGGAGGAATTGGCGTCTGTAATAGAGCATGTGCAGGAAGGACTGTATGCCGCAGGTATTCGGGAGCCCAGCGTATATCCCGTATCCAGCTTGCGGGCCCTTCAGGCAGAGCAAGGCTTGTCTGTTGCTGATGAAGGCTTCGACTTGTTCCGTAGCCATTTCGCTGCATTCCTGGAGCATGATCTGGGGCAACTGGCGGCTGTCTCTGCCGAATCCCTGCTGAGGCAAATGAAGGAACGTCTGCTGCAATGGATTGCGACTGCCGGAGAAAATGCCGAGGACGCAGGAAGGAAGCTGTCCGGCTTGCCAGACAAGCGGCATCTCTTCGAGCAGGCGCTATCCGAATATCGCCAGACGAGTATCAGCCGGGAATGGAATCAAGAGAATGAAGAGCTGCTCTACCACGTGGTGCAGCGGCTCAGATTGCTGGCGCTGGATATGTTCGCTGAGTTCTTCCATCCCTCACTGCTTCAGGAGCATCACGGTCCGATGAAGCGCAACTTCGCTATAGCCCTGCGAGGTTGGCTCAATCAGGTATCCGCCGAGCTTGAGCGTGAGTTGCTTGCGACTTCACTACGTCTGGAACGCAAAGCACAGGATTTGCTAAATCAGGCGGCGGAAGCCTGGTGCCGCAAGCATGAACCCATGCTGGATATGCCGCTGTCCCCGCCGGAAGCCGACGCCCATTGGCATACGCCGCCCATTCTTGAAGGCTTGCTTGCTGACGGTTCCTTCCCGGTAGAGATGTATTGGCCCTTGTTCAAGAACCCGCGGGCTTTCTTTGAAGAAGGAGGGAGGGCGATACTTCGGGATAAGCTGGAAAAGCCGCTGATGACCCGGATCAAGGAGGTTGTAAGCGAACATGAAACAATGTTCCGGGAGCATTATACTCGGGAAATCGCCGCAGTCCTTGAGAGTACAGCTATCTATTTTGGGGGTCTTTGGCAGGAATGGGAGGAGAGCATTCAGGGGACGCGAGCGACCTACCAGCAATTGGCTTATTGGCAAGAGATTTCCGCCCGTCTTGGTGGAGAAACACAGCAATTGTAAAGGACGTTTAAAGATTTGTAACTTTTTCTTTAATATATATCCTATTTTTTAATTACTCCTATTGCAATATTCGACATAAAGCCCGAAAATAGAGTAGGATTGTTAACTATGCGTTAAGGGGGACATGGCGTCGTTATGTGGGGAGCTCCTGAATCAAAAAGTCCTAAGACGATTCTGCTGCTGGGCAGCGGCGAATTGGGCAAGGAGGTTGTCATTGAGGCGCAGCGTCTCGGCGTCCGTACAATTGCCGTTGACCGTTATGCGCATGCACCGGCGATGGGAGTGGCTCATGAGTCATATGTCATGGATATGCTGGACGAGGAGGCCTTGAAATCGCTCATTCTTCGCACCAAGCCGGACTTGATTGTTCCGGAGGTGGAGGCGATTGCGACCCAGGCCCTGGTCCAGCTAGAGCAACAAGGCTTCAAGGTAATTCCTACGGCAACTGCTGCCAGACTGACGATGGATCGCGAAGGGATTCGCCGTCTGGCTTCGGAGGAGCTTGGCTTGCCTACGGCGGCTTATCGCTTTGCGAACAGCTTGGCGGAATTGGAGAGCGCGGTGGCCGACATCGGCGTGCCTTGTGTGATCAAGCCGCTGATGAGCTCTTCGGGGAAGGGACAAAGTGTTTGCCGCAGCCTGGCAGAGGTTGAGGCTTGCTGGCAAATAGCGATGGAAGGGGCCCGGGCCAAAAATACACGGGTCATTGTCGAAGCGTTTGTCCCGTTCACCAGTGAGATTACATTGCTGACCGTGCGCTCGGTGTCCGGTACAGTGTTTTGCCCTCCGGTGGGTCATGTGCAGCGCGATGGGGATTATGTAGAATCATGGCAACCCCATTTGATGAGCGAAGCCCAGCTTCGTGAAGCGGAGGACATTGCCCGCAAAATTACGGATGCCCTCGGCGGATATGGCCTGTTTGGTGTGGAGTTGTTCGTTACGGATGAAGGTATTGTCTTCAGTGAAGTCTCTCCAAGACCTCATGATACCGGTATGGTTACTATGGCAACGCAGGATTTATCAGAGTTCGCCTTGCATGTGCGGGCTATTCTGGGCTTGCCCGTACCTTCCGTATCCTTGCTGACGCCCGGGGCTTCGGCGACATTGAAGAGCGCGGAAGACCGGGAGGGCGAGAATTTTGAGATTGCAGGAATTGAGGAAGCGTTAAGTCTGCCGAGAACTCAGGTCAGAGTCTTCGGCAAGCCGCTTTGCAAGCCGGGTCGGCGGATGGCCGTTGCCCTGAGTGCGGCGGAAGATGTGGAAACGGCACGCAGCCGCGCCAAGGAAGCGGCAAATTTATTAAAGGTGGTTTGGTCCAAGTGAGTACACAGGTGTTAGCTCCGGCGTTGATCATTCGTAAAGGATGCTGTGACGATGTTGCCCACATGCTTCCTTTGATGCGCCAGCTTCGTTACCCGACGACGTCCAGCGTATTGAAGGAGAGGCTGGCGATGCTGGAAGAGCAGCCGCTATTCGGCAATTTGGTCGCAGAACTGGACGGTATTGTTGTAGGAACGGCATTTCTCAAGCAGTATCAAACCCATGATATGAAGAAGCCGGTAACAAGAATTACGGCATTGATCGTAGACGAAGCGCATCGTGCTTCAGGAATTGGCAGACGTTTGATCGAAGAAGCGGAACGCTGGGCACGCAGTCGCGGCAGTTCTGAGCTGATCCTGTCTACTGCCGGAGAGAATCATCGTTCGGTGAAAGCCTTCTACGAGCATTGCGGTTTCCGTTGTGCCGGCTACCGGATGAACAAGCTGTTATCAGAAGCCTAGACACTAATACACGCTGAATGTATCCTGGATATACCTATATAGCTTCGCCTTTCCTGAGAGAGAGGGGAAGCTTTTTTGTCCAACGAGGAGGTTCTATGAAAATAAGCAGGCTATTTGAAATCGTCTATATTTTGCTTGACAAAAAAACGACGACTGCAAAGGAGCTGGCTAGCCATTTTGAAGTATCGGTCAGAACAATATATCGGGATATCGATACGCTTAGCAGCTCGGGCATACCTATATATACGAATCAAGGCAAAGGCGGCGGCATTGCCCTGCTTGAGGATTTTGTCCTGAACAAATCTGTGCTTTCCGAGCAGGAGCAACAACAGATTTTGATCGCTTTACAGAACCTTTCCGCCACTCAATATCCTGACTTGGATGATGTTTTATCGCGCCTAAGCAGCCTTTTTCAACAAAAGAATAACCATTGGATTGAAGTGGATTTCTCTCCTTGGGGAAGTCATGAGGAACATAAAGAAAAGTTTAATCTGCTGAGATTAGCTATTACTGAATCTCGGGTGATTAAATTTGCTTATTTCAATTCTGCGGGCGTCAAGAGTCTACGTTATGCTGAGCCGGTGCAATTGGTATTCAAGCATAGAGCCTGGTACCTGATCGCTTATGAGCTTGAGAAAAAGGCCTATCGGACCTTCAAGGTAACTCGTATATATGATGTTGAAATGACGAATGAATTGTTTGCAACAAGATCAGAGCCACCAGCTCATATAGACAGCGGATTTTCCGGCAGCTTGATTCCTATCGAATTGAGAGTGTCCCCTTCGGGAGCATTTAGAATATACGATGAATTCTACGAAAAAAACGTCATGCAAAATGAAGATGGGTCTTTTTCGGTGACCGCGTCGTTCCCTGATGGCGAATGGCTGTACCATTACCTCCTGTCCTTTGGAGCCACTTTGGAACATATTGAGCCGCAAAGTGTCCGTGACGCTCTTCTCAGTAAAATAAAGGCATTGGAACACAACCTAACCCAGAGCTAAGCGATCATTCGCTTAATAATATCATCCCCAAGCTTATTCCTCTTTCTTGTATCTTGATCAACCTATCTGCTGGATTCTTCCTTTGGAGTTTGCTGTATTTCCCCTCTCATCTTACACCCCTATATTAGACGACAGTATCTTATGTTATGAATAGTGAAGACTTTTGTCAGTTTTAAGTCACTAAATATGACATAAATAAGAAGTTATTAAAAAAATATCGTTTGTTCACAAAATGGAAAGGTCGGAAATTATAGTATTTGGTAGTTTGAGCAGTAAGGTTATTCTCAAATGTCATGATTACTGACATACATAACACATCCGAGAGACAGATGAGGAACATGTGGCAGAGCGCAAGCTCGAACTGGCTGATGTCAGGAAGGACGGCGCAACTATTAATGAAGGGGATGACGTTTCTATGAAGGTCAAAAAATTACTGGCATCACTCACAATCTCTTGCTTAATCATCGGGTTGCTCTCGGCGTGTAGCTCCTCCACTACAGGAGAAGGTGCATCGTCAGGCTCAGGGGGCGGAGACCTAACGGTCATTAAGATCGCCTCGCAATCACCGTTGTCCGGAGGCTCTGCTATTCAAGGAGAATCAATCAAGCTTGGCGGACAAATGGCACTTGAAGAGCGTCAGGATGAATTCAAGGAAATGGGGTTTGATTTGCAGTTTGTTCCTTATGATGACCAAGGGGATCAGAAGAAAGGGGTAGCCAATGCCGAGTTGATTGGTGCGGATCAGGCAGTTCTTGCCGTGCTGGGCCATCTGAATTCGGGGGTATCTATCCCGAGCTCGGTCGTTTATGAGAAATACGATATTCCGATGGTATCTCCGGCTAGTACGGCGACCGATTTTACCGACCGCAAGCTCAAAATTGCCAACCGGATTGTAGCCCGTGACGACTTCCAGGGACCTGCGGGAGCTGAATATGCGGTCAAGACGGTAGGAGCCAGCAATATTTTCGTTATCCAGGACAAAACGGCTTACGGACAGGGGCTGGCTGAGGCCTTTAGAAGCGCGGCCGAAGAGCTTGGCGCCACAATCTCGGGATACGAGGGCATTACGGTTGGAGAGAAGGATTTCAACGGGGTACTGAATCAGGTGCTTAGCAAGAAGCCGGACTTCATCTTCTTTGGCGGAATGTACGCGGAAGCGGGCTTAATTGTCAAGCAGGCGCGGGAGAAGGGGATTAAAGTTCCGATCATGGGTGGAGATGCCCTGGATTCCTCGGGGATGATCGACATTGCAGGAGACAAGGTGCTGGATGTGGCCTACAGTTCGGTGTCTACAGATATTACAAAATCGAATCAGGCATGGGCGGATAAATATAAGGAGAAGTTTGGTAAAACGGTCGAGAACTATTCCGCCTATGGTTATGATTCCATGAATATTATTTTGGATGGCATTAAGAAAGCTATTGAAGAGGGGGAAGGGAAATTACCTTCTCGCGAATTGGTCCGCGAAACGATTCGAGCGACGAGCGATTTTGAGGGCATTGCCACCAAGGTCAGTTTTGATGATAAGGGCGACAATGAATTTGCCAAAGTGTTCATTTATAAATTTCAAACGCCAACCTATCCTGGCACTTTGGTATCGGAAATTGAACAGCCCAAATAATCATAGCAGCGGATTTTAAAGTAGAAGGGGTAAGGACTTATGGATGTAATCCTGCAAACACTCCCCCAGGTTTTGGTAGACGGTTTGACGTTGGGTGCTGTCTATGCCGTCGTGGCCATCGGTTATACGATGGTGTACGGAATCCTTGAATTTATCAACTTTGCACATGGGGAAATTTTCATGACTGGCGCTTTCGTAGGAACGGCTGTGCTGCTGACCATGAGCTCAGCAGGGTGGCTTGGCGGGCTGCCGAGTGGGGTAACGTACTTCCTCATTCTGGTCACGGCCATGCTGTTCACGGGTGTATTGGGTATTGGAATCGAGCGGGTGGCTTATCGGCCACTCCGCAAGGCTCCAAAGCTGATTTCATTAATTTCTGCCATCGGGGTTTCCTTCTTGCTTCAGGATATCGTGCGATTTATTGCGGATATTCGTACTGGGAACTTTGTCGTTACTGGCATTTCGCTATATGGAGGCAACGTAAAGCTGGGAGCGTCTTCCTGGTGGAGCGGGTTTGATGATGCCTTTCTGAAGACCAATACTATCATCGTTGTAACGGTGGCAGTGGCTCTGATGATCGGTCTTGATTTCTTCGTTAACAAGACAAAATGGGGCACAGCGATGCGGGCGGTGGCCCAGGATCGGGAAACGGCCGCTTTGATGTCGATCAATGTGAACAAAATGATCGCCTTGACCTTCTTTATCGGTTCTGCCCTGGGGGGAGGCACCGGAGTGTTATTCGCTCAGCAGTACGGAACCATTGACCCGTACATCGGTTTCATTCTGGGAATGAAGGCCTTTACCGCAGCGGTGCTTGGGGGCATTGGGAATATTCGTGGGGCCATGTTCGGCGGGTTGTTCATCGGTGTGCTGGAAATGTTCTCTTCAGCGAATTTGTCTGTCATGACGGGTGGCGTGCTGGGTGGAGAATACAAGGATGTGGTGGCATTTCTGATTCTGATCGCGGTATTGATCTTCAAGCCGGAAGGATTATTCGGTAAAGCCGTGAAAGAGAAAGTGTAGGTGAGTGCCTTGAATCAAATGACGCAATGGATACAGCGCCGTCAAGGCGCGCAGGCTTTGTTACTCGGATTATTTGTGCTCGTCACAGCCGCAGGTGTTTATTTTTCGGATAAATCGGTGCTTTCCTTTCTGTTGCTGCTGGGCTCATTGCTCTTGTTGCACTATACGACGTTCCCGACCACCGTCAAGTGGTCGGCCGCTGCTTTGCTGCTGCTCATCATTATACCGTTTGCGACTTCCGGGGGACCTGCACATCAGTCCTATATGGAAGTAGCTACACAATGCGGTATTTATATCGCTATGGCGCTTGGACTTAATATCGTCGTTGGCTTTGCCGGGCTGCTGGATCTTGGATTTGTAGCGTTTTTCGCCGTGGGGGCGTATACGTATGCCATCTTTGCTACACCGCAGGCCAATCAGTTTATTGCCGGAGAGCTGTTCCCCTTATCAGGCGGGGCATTCTGGATTTTCCTTCTGCTGGGTGGATTTATGGCGGCTTTGTTTGGGCTTCTGCTGGGGCTTCCCGTATTACGGGTGAAGGGTGATTATTTGGCCATTGTGACTCTTGGCTTCGGAGAGATCATCCGGATTATATTTAATAATCTGGATCGGCCGGTGAATATTACGGGTGGGGCGATGGGGTTATCCTCGATTCAGGCTCCCAATTTGTTTGGCTTTCAGTTTGCTTTTCCCAATCAATATTATTTTATCGTAATCGGCATTTTGGCAGTTGTTATATTTAGTGTGCGGCGGCTGGAGCATTCCCGGCTGGGCAGAGCATGGAAGGCGATCCGGGAGAATGAAATTGCCGCTCAGTCCATGGGCATTCCGCTTATTCTTACCAAGCTGTCCGCTTTTGCCATCGGCGCTTCCTTCTCAGGCGTAATGGGCGTTGTATTTGCAGCCAAGCAGACCTTCATTGATCCTACCAGCTTTACGCTGCTGGAATCCATCACCATTCTGGTCATGGTGCTGCTAGGCGGCATGGGCAGTGTGCCTGGTGTCATACTGGGTGCCGCGCTGATTACAATCCTGAATTTGCAGGTGCTTACCGAGGTGACAAACTGGCTGAATCAACTGACCTTGCAGGGAGTCATCCATATTCCCAGTTCAGTATCTCCCTCGAAAATGCAGCGTATGATCTTTGGATTGGTACTGGTGCTAATTGCCATCTTTAGGCCAAACGGGCTGATCGCGGCGAAAAATAAAAAGGTGGATGCCGCACGGCTGAAGGCTGCGAATGATTCGTCCGGGACAATGGCGATTCAGTCCGCGGCCAAGGCACAAAGCGGAGGTGCAGCAAAATGACAATTCTGAAGGTCAGCCGATTAGTCAAGCGCTTTGGCGGGTTAACCGCGGTGGGGGGCGTCGATTTTTCCTTTCCGCGGGGGAAGATATCGGCTGTGATTGGTCCCAACGGTGCGGGGAAGACGACGTTTTTTAATATGATTACGGGCATTTATACACCGGATGAGGGGATGATTGAACTGGATGGGGACTCGATTGTTGGTGTGAAGCCGCATCAGATTACGGGCCGCGGGATTGCCCGAACCTTCCAGAATATCCGCTTGTTTGGCAGTATGACGGTGCTGGAAAATGTGATGGTTGGCATGCATATTCACTTGAGATCAGGCATTTTCGGCACCTTGCTCTCTTTGCCGTCATTTCGCCATGAGGAGGAGGTGGCTCACCGGGAGGCTTACCGTTTGCTGGAGTTTGTAGGGCTGGAAGATTTGCTGAACGAGCAGGCAGCGAGTCTCCCTTATGGAGCTCAGCGGAGATTGGAAATTGCCAGGGCGCTGGCAGCAAGACCGAAGGTTCTGCTGCTGGATGAACCCGCGGCGGGGATGAATCCACGAGAGACGGTCGAGTTGATTGAACTCATCCGAAGAATTCAGGAAGAGACCGGAATGACGGTCATCCTGATTGAGCATGATATGAAGCTGGTGATGGAGTTGTCTGAACGCATTTTAGTTCTTGATTACGGAATGAAGATTGCCGAGGGTGAGCCGCATGAGATACGTTCACATCCCAAGGTGATTGAAGCCTATCTGGGAACGAGTGCGGTGGAGGAGCCGACGGCGGAGGGAGGGAAGATGGCATGAGTTTGCTGGAATTGCGGGAGATTCACGCTTATTATGGGGCCATTGAAGCGTTGAAGGGCGTGTCGTTAACCGTCAATGAGGGTGAGATTGTCTCGCTGATCGGCTCGAACGGGGCGGGCAAGTCGACAACGCTCAAGGCCATTTGTGGCCAGGTGAATACCAGCGGCCATGTTTGGTTCGGCGGGACGGATATGTCCAAGCTGTCTCCGCATCGGGCGGCGCTCGAGGGAATAGCTCATGTGCCCGAGGGACGTCGTATCTTTCCCAGACTCACGGTTAAGGAGAATCTGGAGATGGGTGCTTTCTCCGTCAAAGACAAGAAGCTGATCAGGCAACGCATGGATACGGTTTTCGATCACTTTCCGCGCTTGAAGGAACGTCTGACACAAGTGGGAGGAACGATGAGCGGCGGAGAGCAGCAAATGCTGGCCATTGGGCGGGCCATGATGCTGGGCCCGAGAATCTTGCTGCTGGACGAACCGTCCATGGGGCTGGCTCCGATTATTGTGGAACAGATATTTGCTATCATTGGACAGTTGAACCGGGAAGGGATGACTGTGCTGCTTGTGGAGCAAAATGCCTATCAGGCGCTACAGATCGCCCATCGGGGTTATGTGATGCAGACCGGAGTGATTATTATGGAGAATGAAGCTTCAGTATTGCTTGCCAACGAAGACGTGAAAGAAGCCTATCTGGCTTGACCAGATAGGCTTCTTTCACGTTTAAGGGGAGTGAGTAAGGCGGTGCTGCTATAGGGTTTGCGGTTACGCTCTACAAGTGAGGCGTACAAGCTCCCGCAGGCTCCGATTGTTTGCCACGCTCCTAGTTGGCAACAAAAAAGTGATTGGGTTCAAAGACTGATTGTGAAAGTGCGGAGTATCGATGCATTTTCCGATAGACTTCCAGTGAGCCGCTGAATTCAAGCTTAAGGGAGGCACATGTGGAGAAGTCAGCGGGCGTTGTAAGTCCGGCCGATTTGTCCAGCAGCTTGACTCCCCCTTCCTGAAACACCTGGCTGACGAATTGAGAGCAGAAATAAGATCTTTCTCCCCCCATCTCCATGTTAAGGATAATACCGAGAATGCCCAGGAAATTATAATTATAAAGCTCACCGTGCGCCTCCATCTGCTGCACGAAGCTCCGCATGTGTAGATAAGTATCTTTACTGACAGTCCGACTGTACACAGCACAACTCGCTTTTTTGAACACTCCGCATCGCACATCTTCTTTGACAAAGCCACCAATGATGGGAATCAGCGGGTGCTTGCGCCCAAAGCTGTATACCTCGCGAAGCTCGTGATCAAAGGAAATAGAGGCATGATTAAAAGGGGCTTTTGTGTATAAGCCAATCATTTTGGCTACAATCGTATTTGGGTTGCTTAGCAAAATGTAGATTTTCATTGTGTTGTTCATGATTTAACCACCGTTACATTATGATAAGAACTACGCGTTTGCGACATAAATATCGTACTTGTTTTGAACCCATTCATAAACGGACCGAAGACGGAATTTGTACTGGACTAAGGTCTTGTACGTACCGTGGCGACAAAATGTTTCCATTTTTTTTAGCAAGCCTTTGTCCTGGAAATATGTTAAAATGTGACAAGAAACGAGAAGTGGGGGAAATCAGCCGAGGAGGAGCAAGCATCATGAAACCATGGGGGAAAAAAATCGGGTTAGCCGGCTTATTATTATCCGTTCTGGTTGGATCGACAATGGCAACGGGGGAAGGCTGGCGAACGGGAACAGCCCATGCAGCAGCAGCGCAAACCAAGAAGGAAGCTAATACATCGAAAGCTCTGGCGATAGCATACGCGCGAATTCAGACACAAAATGCGTCTAAAGTAGTTGCACTTATAAATAAAGAGCGGAGGACCGTGGGCCTGCAACCGCTTATGGTCCATACTAACTTGACCAATATGGCAAAAATCAAAGCGATTGATATGTATAATAATCGGTACTTCAACCATATCTCGCCGAAATACGGCTCTCCCTTTGAAATGATGGATGCCTTTGGCATTTCATATAAATATGCGGGTGAGAACCTGGGCAAAGGACAACGGTCCGCCGAAGAGGTGGTCAAGGATTGGATGAATAGTCCCGGCCATCAGAAGAACATTCTGAATCCGGATTTCAAGCTTATTGGTGTTGGTTATTACAATGGTCACTGGGCTCAGGAATTTATCGGGAAATAAATAACTTAAATTTGAAACCTCCAGACGATTGCAGCGTAAACATAAACATAATCTGAATTTCTATTTCGGGAGGAATATAACAATGTCTATATTCAAAAGATTACGTGATTTGACCATGTCCAATATTAATGCCTTGATTGACAAAGCGGAAGACCCTATCAAATTGACGGATCAATATATTCGGGACATGCAGGAGGATTTGGAGGACGCCGAGAAAGCGGTAGCCGCGCAAATCGCTATTGAGAAGAGATTCAAAGGCCTGTACGAGGAGCAGGAGGCATTGGTTGAACGCCGTACGCAGCAGGCTCACCAAGCAGCCCAAGCTCAGAACGTTGAGTTGGCCCGTCGTGCGCTGGAAGAAAAGAAAGCGGCAGAAGCCAAGATGGCTGAATATAAAGTCAGCTATGAGCAAAATAAAGCATCTGCAGACAATCTCCGTCTGAAGCTGGATGAAATGCGTAAACAACTGACGGAGATGAAAAATAAGCGCGAAACATTGGTAGCTCGTTATAATGCTGCCAAAGCGCAAAATGAAATCAATAAGGCTATGAACGGATTCGGTTCAGATTCAGCGGCAGGCGGCATGAAGCGGATGGAAGAGAAGATGCTGCAAATGGAAGCTCAGGCGGAAGCCAGCAATGAAATGAGCTCCAAAGGCAAGTCTCTGGATGATGAATTTGAAACTTTAAGCAAGGATGCTGCGGTAGAAGCTGAACTGGCTGAGTTGATGAAGCAATACGAAGATAAAAAATAAGTGATTTCTTGCGAAGTGAGGCTTGACCGGATATGAGCGTGTTGAAGAGAATAAGCAACCTGTTCGCAAAGCCGGCTCCGCCGGTTGCCCAGAAGAGCATGCTGGATTTGAGCCCAGGGGACATTTGCGAGGTGTCCCTGGTTTCTTATGAGGTAACCGGTCGGGTAGGCAACCGTGGACGCAATGCGGTAGTGCTAACCTTGCAGGACGGCAGCCATATCAGCTATCTGCTTATAGAGGAACGTGAGTCCTTGCAGTATCAGTTGTATCGACCGATTGACGGACGGCTTGACGATCCTAGCCTGGTGCCTGCACAAATGGAGCTGGACGGAATTCATTATTTTTTGGAAGAGGAATATGACGGCCATGTTGCGGTGGTTGGCAAGACGCCCTTCATGCAGGGTGGGGAGCAGCATGTCTGGCAATATCAGTCGGATGATGGACACTTGATGCGTATCGAGTGGCAGCATGGACGCTTTATGCTCTATGAGGGCGTAAAGGTCATCCCGGCGGATGTGAAGGTGATCCGTGGTACTTAATAGCGTATAGACAAAAGCGCGGGGAACGGGGGAAGGTCTCGTTTCTCGCGCTTCTTCATGCTTGTCATGCTGTTAATATAAAAATATCCTCACGCTGCAAAGAGCGGAGGATATTTAATAGATGGGTTATGTAGGGGTCGAACCTACGACCTGCCGATTAAGAGTCGGCTGCTCTACCAGCTAAGCTAATAACCCACAAAACAATGTGTACTTTTTTTGGGAACAGAAATTATTATACATCAGCCAATTTAAAAAAGCTAGTCTTTTTTTGAAAAAAATTTGCATCCGCAAACAAGAAGTTTTATGTTATTTACATAAGTTGGAGAGTTTATTTAGATATGATGACGAAACAGGGGGAAGATTGACATGAAGTCGGCATCCCGGATATGGAGGTTGGCGGGGACTGCATCCGCCCTGTCTACCCTGTTGTTGTTTGGCGGGTTTGTTTATGCGGTCACTGATATTGCAAATCCTTCCGCTAATCATGAAAGCTCGGGCGTTCCTCCGGCACTGGAGGAGCATGCGGCCCAGGCGAGAGCCTGGGATATGACCGCCATTGGAGATTCGCTGGCCAAAGGGACTGGTGACGATACGGGTAAGGGCTTCGCCCGCCGCAGCGTGGAATTGCTTCAGGAGCGGGGCCATAAGTCCCAACTGATCAATAATTTAGGTATCAATGGGTTGGATACAGAGAAATTGCTGCCTATGCTGGATGACCCGGGAGTGAGACATGCACTTCGGCAGGCAGGAATTATCGTCTTGTCCATCGGTGGCAACGATCTGTTTAATGGGGCGGAGCGTATGGCCTCGAGTGAGCATATACCTACTCCGGAAGAGATTGAGGAAGCGGTCTCCGCGAATTCAGAGCATTTCCGCAAGATTGTTGCAGAGTTGAAGGAAATTAACAAGCAAGCATTGCTGGTGTATGTCGGGTTGTATAATCCGTTTAGCGATCTGGAGGGAATCAAGGAGACGGGGAATGATGCCGTGGCCCGCTGGAATCGGATGGCGCAGGAAACACTGGATGAATATGCAGGTACGCTGGCTGTACCTACCTATGATTTATTTACATTAGACCCCACGCGGTATTTGGCTAGTGATCATTTCCACCCGAATGCAGATGGTTATCAGGCTATCGCGCTGCGGATGGTTCAGGGCCTGAATCGGGAATAGAACAGGCAGAACAGGCAGATCAAGCAGTCAAGGATAAGGAGGGAGATTGCGGTGCTGGATACAACCCCGGTTCTGGTCGTTCAAGGCTTGAAGAAGAAAATCGGCCGCAAGTGGATTGTGCATGAGATGGACTTTACAGTGAATGCAGGAGAGATCTTTGGATTTCTGGGGCCAAACGGTGCCGGGAAAACAACGACGATCCGGATGCTGGTTAATTTGGCGCGCCCGACGGCAGGCAAGGTAGTTATTTGTGGTCATGATGTTCGGCAGGAGCCGGAGCAAGCACTACGCTATGTAGGTTCGATTGTAGAGAATCCGGAGGTCTACCCTTATTTGACGGGGCGCGAGAATCTGGAGCATTTTGCCCGCATGACTCCGGGCATCCCTGCAGGGCGGATAGACGAGGTGGTACGGACGGTAGGTCTGGAAAGTCGGATTGATGATAAGGTGAAGACGTATTCCCTTGGTATGCGGCAACGTCTTGGCATCGCCCAAGCGCTGCTTGGACGCCCGAAATTGCTGATCCTGGATGAGCCAACGAATGGCCTGGACCCTAAGGGCATTAAGGAAATGCGCAGCTTCATTCGCCGTTTGGCTGAGGACGGGATGGCGGTCTTTGTCTCCAGTCATCTGCTAAGCGAAATTCAGTTGCTCTGTGACCGCGTAGCCATTATCGGCCGTGGACGGCTTCTCGCCGTGGGTGCAGTCCAGGAACTGCTGGAAGGCAGCTCCAACGTGGTGGTCTGGGAATTGGAGCCGCGGGACCAGGGGGAAGCGCTGCTCCGATCCATGGAGGAGGTGCGCATTGTGGATGAGGTGGAGCGGATACTGGACGATTCTGTTGTAGCGGGCATTCGTGGTGAAGCCCTGGTGACCCAAATGCCTTTCGAGCGGGTGGCCGAGCTTATTCCCCGGCTGGTGCAGGAAGGCATTCGGATAGGAGCGGTACAGAAGGTAAATCCGACGCTGGAGCAACTGTTTCTGGAGATGACGGAAGGTGAGACCATTGAATAACATTCTTCCTTTAGTAAAAAATGAAACGATCAAGATGATTAAGAAGAAACGGTTCTATGTGATCTTGCTGGTGCTGATCGTGCTTGTGCCGATGTTTGCCTATGCGCAGCTCCGACAGGCGGAGGACAAGCGGGAGAAGTTCGGTACAGACTGGCGGCGCGAGGTGCAGCAGGCCATTACGGATAATCAGAACTCGCTGGGCAGCGACCGGGTACCGGAGGAATGGAAGAAGTACCGCCAGATTTATATTCAACAGATGAAATATTATTTGGAGCATGATGTCAATCCAAGTGAACCCGGTGGGGTCTCCTTTACCAGGGAGTTCCTGGACAACGCGGCGGCTTTATTTATTCCGTTGCTGATCATGGGCATAGCGTCGGACATCGTCTCCTCAGAGCGGACCAGCGGAACGATCAAGATGCTATTAACCCGCCCGATCAGGCGATGGAAGGTTCTGCTTAGCAAGCTGATTACACTGCAGATGTTCGTCTCGCTGATCATCATCGCTACCTGCGTTATTTGCTACCTGATGTCCGGCTTGTTCTTCGGCTACAGAGGGCTTAGTCTGCCGGTGTTCACCGGCTTCCAGCTGCAAGGAGCCGAGGTTGACATCTCGGGGGTACATGCCGTGCCGCAATGGCAGTATATCATTATGCAGGCCGGGCTGATCTGGTTTGTCAGCATTGTGGTGGCTTGCCTGGCGTTTATGGTCTCCGTGCTTGTGCGGAGCACCTCAGCCAGCATCGTGATTATGATGGCGGCGCTGATTGCAGGCAATATCTTGACAAATATGGCAGCTTCGTGGACGAGTGCCAAATATTTATTTATGGTCAACCTGGGGCTTACCCAATATTTGGCCGGGACTCCGGCCCCGATCGAGGGCATGACGCTGGGATTTTCACTGATTGTACTGGCGGTATGGGGCGCTTGTTCAATACTCGTTTCATTCCTTGTCTTTACGAAACAAGACATTTTGAATTAAAATGGACAAAGGCAACAAAACATCTGTTTGCATTTTTTTGATCATGATCTGCAAAAAGACTACATAAAAGAGGTAAAAGGGGGAGCATGAATGGCCGAACAAATCGATTTGTTCGAGGACGTACCCGGCGCACGTTCCGGAAGCGCGTCTTCGGGTTACGACGCGGACGACATTCAAGTGCTCGAAGGGCTTGTCGCGGTACGCAAACGGCCAGGGATGTACATTGGCAGCACGAGCTCGTCGGGACTACATCATCTGGTATGGGAGATCGTGGATAATGCCGTCGACGAGCATTTGGCAAAATACTGCTCCAAAATCGACATCACGCTCAATAAAGACGGATCGGTCACCGTGGTCGACAACGGTCGGGGGATTCCAACGGGGATGCACAAGACGGGCATCCCGACGCCTCAGGTGGTTTATACGATATTGCATGCCGGCGGCAAATTTGGCGGATCGGGTTATAAGAAATCTGGCGGTCTGCACGGCGTGGGCGCGTCGGTAACCAATGCCTTGTCGGAATGGCTGGAGGTTCATATCTACCGGGATGGCAAGATTCATCGGATGCGCTTCGAATATTGGGTGGACGACCAAGGCCGGGAGCATGTCGGCGAACCGGTGACGGGACTTGAGGTCATCGGCAACACAAACCGGACCGGCACGAAAGTAACTTTTAAGCCGGATGCTCGCGTGTTCACCGGCGGAATTGGACTCAATTATGATACACTCGCGGAACGTTTACAGGAGATCGCTTTTCTGAATTCGGGCCTGAAGGTGACCTTGAAGGATGAGCGCTCCGACCGTTCTGACGAGTTTTTTTACGAGGGCGGAGCCAGCCAGTTCGTCGAGTTCCTGAACGATGGGAAGGATGTGCTGCATGAGGTTGTGCATTTTTACGCCGAGCGTGAGGATATCGAGGTTGAGGTGGCGCTCCAATATAACGCGGGCTACACGGAAACATTGGCCTCTTTCGTCAACTCGATTCCGACAAGGGGCGGAGGGACGCACGAGACGGGCTTCAAGACGGCTTACACTCGGGCGATGAACGATTATGCCCGCAAAAACAACATGATCAAGGAGAAGGACAAGAACCTGGAGGGCAATGATTTGCGCGAAGGGATGATGGCGGTCATCAGCGTGAAGATGTCCGAGGTGGAATTCGTGGGACAGACCAAGGATCAGCTCGGCAGCGCCTCGGCACGCAGTGCAGTGGAATCGGTTGTCGGAGAGAAGATGGCGATCTTCCTGGAGGAGAATCCGCAGGTGGCGCAGACGCTGATCAAGAAAGCGGTACAAGCCTCCAAGGCTCGTGAAGCAGCCCGCAAAGCCCGTGATGAAATGCGTACCGGCAAGAAGCGGAGCGAAAGCTCCAATCTTGGCGGCAAGTTGACGCCAGCGCAATCGAAGGATTTCACCCGTACCGAGCTGTTCATCGTCGAAGGAGACTCGGCGGGAGGCTCGGCCAAGCAGGGGCGGGATTCCAAGATTCAGGCGATTCTGCCACTGAAGGGCAAGCCGATGAATCCGGAGAAGGCCAAACTGGCCGATATCCTGAAAAATGATGAATACCGGGCCATTATTGCTGCGATTGGCGCGGGCATCGGGCCAGACTTTGCAGTGGAGGACAGCAGTTACTCCAAAATTATTATTATGACCGATGCCGATACGGACGGGGCGCATATTCAGGTGCTGCTGCTGACATTTTTCTATCGCTATATGAAGCCGCTGATCGATGCGGGCAGAGTGTATATCGCCCAGCCGCCGCTGTATAAGATTGCCCGCCGCTCCGGCAAGCTGGAGACGGTGCGGTATGCGTGGACGGATGAGCAGCTGCAAAATTATTTGAAGGAATTCGGCAAGAATTTTGAGCTTCAGCGCTACAAGGGGCTTGGCGAGATGAATCCCGAGCAGTTGTGGGAGACGACGATGAATCCAGAGACACGAACGATGTTGCAGGTACAGATTGAGGATGCCGCCAA
This sequence comes from Paenibacillus sanguinis 2301083 = DSM 16941, assembly GCF_000374825.1. Lineage (GTDB taxonomy): Bacteria > Bacillota > Bacilli > Paenibacillales > Paenibacillaceae > Fontibacillus > Fontibacillus sanguinis. Next base: position 45,590 of record NZ_KB895379.1, on the reverse strand, counting down.
GGCTGAACGCCGTGTGTCTACGCTGATGGGAGACAAGGTTGACCCGCGCAAGCGCTGGATTGTGGAGAACGTGGACTTCACGGAGTTTGAGGAATAGGAGGTGAATTGATGTGAGTATGCTGGAAAACTTTTTGCCGGCGTTTCTGGAAGAGGTGGTTGGCGACCGCTTTGGCCGGTATTCCAAGTACATTATTCAGGACCGGGCCATTCCGGATGTGCGCGATGGTCTGAAGCCAGTCCAGCGACGAATTCTGTACGCCATGTATGACTCCGGGAATACGCCGGACAAGCCTTATCGCAAATCGGCCAAGACGGTGGGGGACGTAATGGGGAACTATCACCCTCATGGCGACTCGTCTATCTACGAAGGCATGGTCCGCATGGCACAGCCATGGAAGATGGGCCATGTGCTGGTTGACGGTCATGGCAACTGGGGCTCGCAGGATGATGACCCGGCTGCGGCCATGCGCTATACAGAAGCACGCTTGTCCCCGATTGCTATGGAGCTTTTGCGCGATATTGAGAAGCGTACCGTCCCGTTTAAAGACAATTTTGATAATACGGCGAAGGAGCCGGTGGTGCTGCCATCGCGCTTCCCCAATTTGTTGGTCAACGGGGTTAGCGGGATTTCGGCAGGTTTTGCCACGGAGATTCCGACGCATAATTTGCGAGAGGTCATTGATGCCTGCATCGCACTGATGGAGAAGCCCGAGATGACGCTGGACGAGATTCGTCTGTTCGTGAAGGGGCCGGACTTCCCGACCGGGGGCATCATTATGGGCGAGGAAGGTATTCAGGAGGCCTATTCCACCGGGAAGGGACGTATCTATGTTCGCTCCAAGACGGAGATCGAGACCCTTCGCGGGGGCAAGCAGCAGATTGTCGTTACAGAAATTCCGTATCAGGTGGTCAAATCCAGGCTGGTGACAGCGATGGAAAATATTCGGCTGGAGAAAAAGGTCGATGGTATTGCCGAGGTTCGGGACGAGAGTGGACGCAATGGGCTACGTATCGTGATTGAGCTGAAGAAGGAGGCAGATGCCCAGGGAATTCTGGCTTATCTGCTGAAGAAGACCGATCTTCAGGTGACCTACAATTTCAATATGGTGGCCATTGTGAACAAGGCGCCGCGCCAGCTTGGCCTCAAGCCGATGCTGGATGCTTATATTGCCCACCAGCGGGAAATTGTGACTCTGCGGACGCAATACGAGCTGGAAAAGCTGGAGGACCGGGCCCACGTCCTGGAAGGATTGGTAAAAGCCCTGAACATCCTGGATGAAGTTATTAATGCTATCAAGGCCTCCAAGAACCGTCAGGATGCGCAGAACAATCTGCAATGGATGTTTGGCTTCACCGAGCGGCAGGCCGATGCCATTTTGACGTTGCAGTTATATCGCTTGACCAATCTGGAGATCGTGACGCTGCAGAAAGAACTGGATGAAATCCAGAAGAAGATTACGGTATTGCGCGGTATTCTGGAGAGCGATAAGAAGCTGATTGCTCTGATCAAGAAAGAGCTGTTAGAAATTCGCGAGAAATACGGAATTGACCGTCGTTCCCTGATTCAGGACAAGGTAGAGGAATTGAAGGTGAACCTGGAAGTGCTGGTTGCTCAGGAGGATGTGCTGGTCACGATCTCCCGCGAGGGGTACATCAAGCGCACCGGGATGCTGTCGTTCACCCGCTCTGGTGGGGAACGGGACGGCTCGGGAGTGAAGGAAGGCGACTATATCAAGCATTTGTTTGAAGTGGATACGTTGCAGAATTTGCTCATCTTCACCCAGCGCGGGCAGTATTTCCTCTTGCCGGTTCATCAAATTCCGGAGTTCAAGTGGAAGGATAACGGTACCGCTATCGTTAACGTCATTCCACTTGCCAAGGAAGATCGTATCGTCAGCATGATTGCCCTCAAGAGCTTTGAGGAGGCGCATAGCCTGGTCTTCGTAACGAAGCGGGGACAGGTTAAGCGGACGGAGCTGAAGGAATATGAAACCAAGCGTACCGGGGCCGTAGCGGCCTGTAAGGTTGGAGCAGATGATGAAGTGCTAAGTGTAACTCTTAGTGAGAACAAGCAGGACATCTTGCTGTTGACCAAGCAAGGCATGGCGATTCGCTTTGCCGAGAACGAGGTGAATCCGATGGGCCGGGTATCCGCCGGGGTACGGGGCATTAACCTGAAGGATGAGGATGAGATCGTGTCCGCCTTGTGGGTTGAGGGCGAGGAAGGTGAAATTTTCGTACTTTCCGACCTGGGCTATGGCAAACGAAGCTTGCTGCTGGACTATGCGCTGCAGAGCCGGGGAGGCAAGGGTCTTCAGACGTTTGAATTCAAGGAAGGCAAGCGAGTGAAACCTAATGGGAGCCGCTTGATCGGTGGTATTCATTGCAGGGAGCCGGTCATGCTAGAGGTTGTAACCCGCGAAGGGCACTCCCATAGCTTGAGTACCGAATCAGCACCGCTGGCTGAGCGGAAATCTATTGGCAAGACGTTGGTATCGGTAGACAAAAACGATGAGATCATCGACCTCATCGTCAAAGAATAATCTGTTTGAAGCTAGAGGGTGTCCCAAAAGTCATCGTAAACGACCAAGGGATGTCCTCTTCATTTTGTCAAATAAAAAGAACAGTTAGTATGAATTGACAAAGTGAAAACATTCATCTATAATAACAATTAACAAAGTGTTAAATGTTAGGTTTTATTAGTGGAAAGGATGTTACCTACGTGTCCAATGAACAGGCATTGCAGCAATATGATGTGAAAAAGTATAGAACGCCGGATGGTTATACTTCGGATATCGCGGTATTTACAATTGTTTCATCACATCAGGAATTTAAGCCTCCAGTCATGGATTTAAAGTTGATGCTCATTCAGCGCAGCATGACGGATAGTGAAGGCAGGCCCAATATGGAAGCAGGGAAATGGGCTTTGCCAGGGGGATTTGTTAACCCTGATGAAACGGCATATGAGTCCGCTAGACGTGAGTTGATGGAGGAGACAGGGGTTAAAGATATTCACCTCAAGCATTATGGGGTATATGATACTCCGGGGCGTGACCCAAGAGGTTGGATCATTTCTAATGCACATTATGCGATTGTGCCAGAACATCAGCTACAGGAGCGTAAGGCAAATGATGATGCGAGCAAGGTCGAATTGTTTTCGGTTCAAGATGTGCTGCAGCTAGACCTTGCTTTTGACCATAGAATCATCATTGAAGATGCCATTGCAGTCATTACACGTGAGCTGCTAGAGACAACGGCAGCACAAGCCTTTTTGCCAGAACAATTTACGTATTCGGAATTGCAGGCCGTACTGCTCACGGTAAGTGACGATTCAGCCATCACTCTTGATGCGGCGTTTGCCAGAAAAATTAAATCCTTACCTTTTATCGAAGAGGTTAAAGGAGAGAAGACAACAAGAACCTCTAAGAAGCCAACACAGCTGTATCGCTTTGTAGATATGCCAGTGAATCACTCGATTTATCATAATAAACGGTAGTAAAATCAATTTCATGAACTAAAAATGAACAGGGTGGAGGAAGCATTATGAATACAAATATGGAGAACAACACGGGAAAAAAGCACGGTTTAATCAACATTGATTATACGAATGACTTTGTGGCTACAGATGGGGCCTTAACTTGTGGGGAGCCGGGGCAAGCCATTGAAAATACGATTGTAGCCATTACCAAGCAGTTCATCGAACGTGGGGATTATGTTGTATTTGCGATTGATTTGCATAAGCAGGGAGATGAATTGCATCCGGAAACAAAGCTGTTTCCTCCTCACAACCTTGCAGGTACAAGTGGACGTCATTTATATGGTAAATTACAGACAGTGTACGACGGCAACCGTGATAACGAACATGTATATTGGATGGATAAAACGAGATACAGTGCGTTTGCAGGGACGGATTTAGAGTTAAGACTACGTGAACGTAAAATTGAAGTGTTGCATTTAGTGGGGGTGTGTAGTGATATTTGTGTATTGCATACCGCTGTAGATGCTTATAATAAAGGCTTTGAGATTGTCATTCATGAAGGAGCGATTGCAAGCTTTGACGCAGAAGGCCACGCATGGGCATTACGTCATTTCAAAGGGTCATTAGGTGCCGAGATAAGATAAGTCATTCCTCAACACGATGATTAGCAACACGACAAGATGAAGAAGGAGCAACCGGAGATGAATATAACAGAGGTTACGCTGCCACAAAATATTTATGCCGACGATAGCTTGGCACTCCATACGGATCGTTATCAGATTAACATGGTGGAAGCTTATTTTAGAGACGGGATTCATAACCGCAAGGCGATATTTGAAGTGTATTTTCGTAAAATGCCCTTCCAGAATGGCTACGCTATTTTTGCAGGACTTGAGCGTGTAATTCGATACTTGCATGATTTCAATTTCAGTGACAGTGATCTTGCTTATTTAAGAGATGAGGGCTATGCCGAGGATTATCTTGCCTACTTAAAGGAGTTAAGATTTACAGGTAATTTATATGCCATGCGGGAAGGGGAGCTTGTGTTTGCCAATGTACCGATTTTACGTGTAGAAGCCCCTTTAGCCGAGGCCCAGCTCATTGAAACGGCAGTACTCAATATTGTGAATTACCAGACGTTAATCGCTACGAAGGCATCGCGGATCAAGCAAGTGATTGGGGACGGGATCAGTATGGAGTTCGGGACTAGGCGCGCGCAGGAAATGGATGCGGCGATCTGGGGGACGAGAGCAGCTTATATCGGGGGCTTCGATGGGACGTCTAATGTAAGAGCAGGGAAGCTATTTCATATTCCAGTGGCAGGTACACATGCGCATGCTTTTGTGCAGGCTTATCAGGATGAATATACGGCATTCCGTAAATACGGAGAGGTTCACCAGGATTGTGTCTTTCTGGTGGATACGTATGATACCTTAAAGTCCGGTGTGCCTAATGCGATTAAAGTAGCCGGGGAGCTAGGTGACAAGATCAACTTCCGCGGGATTCGCCTGGACAGTGGCGACCTGGCGTATTTGTCGAAGGAAGCACGTAAAATGCTAGATGCAGCAGGTTATACAAACACCAAAATTTATGCCTCCAATGATCTTGACGAGTACACGATTATGAATCTCAAGACACAAGGCGCTAAAATAGATGTGTGGGGCGTGGGAACAAAGCTCATTACAGCCTATGATCAGCCTGCGCTGGGTGCGGTATATAAATTGATTGCCATTGAAAATGAAGTGGGCTCAATGGTGGATACCATTAAAATAAGCGCTAATCCTGAAAAGATATCGACACCGGGCATCAAAAAGGTATACCGTATTATTAACCGAAATAGCGGTAAATCCGAAGGGGATTATGTGGCACTTGCGAGTGAGCAGCCGCAAGCCGAGCAGAAGCTGAAGATGTTCCACCCTGTGCATACGTACATTGCTAAATTTGTAACAAACTTTGAAGCACAGGAGCTTCATCAGCTTGTTTTTGAACAAGGAAAGCTAGTGTATGCTCTTCCTGCGCTCGCTGACATACAAGCATTTGCCAGCAGTAATCTTGAAGTGTTATGGGAGGAATACAAGCGGATGTTGAATCCTGCGGAATATCCTGTGAACTTGAGTCAGCGGTGTTGGAATAATAAGATGAAATTAATTGAAGCGGTACGAGAAAAGGTGAATGGGAGCCTGGAGGCTTAGGAGAGGTGTGTCATCCATCATGGGGAAGATCGGGATTTATGGTTCGTCATTTGATCCAATTACGAATGTACATTTATGGACAGCAAGCACGATTGCTCATCGTTGTAAGCTAGATCAGGTCATCTTCTTGCCTTGCTCTAGCAAGCGGACGGATAAAACCATTATGATCTCTGATGAGCATCGGTGGAATATGATTGAACTTGCCATTCGTGGAAATGATAAGTTTACTAGCGAACGTTATGAAATGGATTTACCTGCTTGGGAAATTGCGACTTATTTAACTTTAAAGCACTTTAAAAGCGTGTATCCTGATGATGAAATTTACTTTATTATGGGTGCCGATTTACTGCTGGATATTGGTGAAGGAAAATGGAAAAAATCCGAGGAACTCATTCAGGAAAATAAATTTATAGTGATGGCCCGAGAGGGAATTAGCATGTTAGCGGCCATCAGCAAGTCTCCGATCTTGCGCAATGCAGACGACGGACATACGTTTCATCTGATTGATAAAGGCTTGGCAATGGAGATTAGCTCTACGTATATCCGGGAAGAATTTCAGCGTGGAGGAGAGCCAAGATATTTATTGCCTGAGTCTTGTTATCAGTATATTAAACAGCATGAGCTGTACTAAATATTTAAATCAATTAAATTTGGCTCTCGCTCAAAACCAGTACTTGACAAAAAACATCTAAAGATCGGAGGGTCGTAGGATTCTGGAGAAACGAAGTGGCCGCCTTTGAGAATGGATTTCATGTCAAGCACTGATTCCGGTGTTTAGCCTTTAAATTTAGTATAGGAAAGGATGGATCGAGATGAGTTTACAAGCAGAAATCATACGTAGCTTGCATGTTAAGCCGGTTATTGATGCAGAGGTAGAAATTAAAGAGCGTGTACAATTTTTGCAGGACTATTTAAAATCCGCAGGAGCTAAAGGATTAGTGTTAGGCATTAGTGGTGGACAGGATTCTTCGCTGGCAGGAAGATTGGCTCAGTTAGCGGTGGAAGGTTTGCGTGCGGAAGGGGTTGAGGCTACCTTTTATGCCGTACGCTTGCCCTATGGATCTCAGCAGGATGAGGACGATGCACAAGCCGCATTAGCCTTTATTAAGCCGGATAAGTCACTTGTGTTTAACATTCAAGATAGTGTAGATGCAGTGGCTAATAGCTACAAGGAGACCGCATCTGCGCCGCTAGCAGACTATCACAAGGGAAATGTAAAGGCAAGAATGCGGATGATTGCGCAATATGCGATTGCTGGAGAGCATGGATGTCTGGTTGTCGGAACAGACCATGCAGCCGAAGCCATTACCGGATTTTTCACGAAGTTCGGGGATGGTGGCGCAGACGTACTTCCATTGAGTGGTCTTACGAAAGGGCAAGGTCGTGAGTTGTTGCGAGTGTTGGGAGCAGAAGAGCGTATTTACCTTAAAGTACCTACGGCTGATCTGCTCGATAACAAGCCGCAGCAAGCTGATGAGACTGAGCTTGGATTATCCTACGATATATTGGATCAATATTTAACAGGGCAAGAGGTTGCTCCTGAAGCAAAGGCGAATATTGAACGCCGTTACCTGGCAACCACACACAAACGTGAGCTTCCAGCTACCCCCTTTGATGCATGGTGGAAGAAATAACATCACTAACGAACCATGACGCCATCTTTATGCGAACCCATCATTAAATACAGTACGTGCGGGATCATGGTGAATATGAAGTAGTGTCGGCAAAAGAATCAGGCAGGATGTTCCGATATTCACTTCGGGACATCCTCTTTTGTCATGCAAGAAGATAGGCCAATAGGATGTGATTACGCTGTCAAATGTTCTATAAATGCCTGCAGGGGATAATGTCAAATTCGCATTTTAACATTACACAACAATGGCAAAGCATTTCACAACAATTCCATTGAAATCAATTGTATAATTTGAAAAAATAATAAGATGGGTTACATATAAAAAACAAGTCTTAAATATTGAGATTTGCTTTTCGTTATGCAGAACCATACAGAATGGTTAGGATAAAATTATGATAAAAATTGCTATATGCGATGATGAAAAAAACGCCTGTGAAGCTTTAAAAGATAAAATACTTAATTATATGCAAGAAAAGAAAGAGCATTACGAAATTGAATGTTTTTTTAGTGCCGCTACGCTTTTACAGACTTCCTGTGCTTACGATATGTTTTTTCTAGACATACAGATGCCAGAACAAGATGGACTTACGTTGGCGAAAAAGATACGGGAAAAAGAAAGTCATAGCATAATAATTTTTATAACCGCTTTAGCAGAATATGTCTATGAAGCTTTTGAAGTTGAAGCTTTGGACTATATTTGTAAGCCTATGCAGGACATTCGATTACATAAAGTTATTGATCGAGCATTAAACAAATTACGGACAAATAAAAATAAATGCTTATTCATTCAGACTATGAACTGGTGCAAGTCCATTAAATTGGATGATATTTATTTCTGCGAAGTAATTAACAGAAAGATTTATCTCCATACAAAAAACGGCGTGATTGAGTATTATTCTAAATTAGAGGATATTGAAAAGGAACTTGATTTCCGTTTTGTTCGCTGTCACCGTAGTTATCTCGTCAATTTGGATTATTTGCTGGAATACGCAAGGGGACAGATTATATTAGAAAATGGAGAAAGTATTCCAACCTCAAGGCTTCGTCATCAGGATTTTATGGATGCTATGATGTTGTATATGAAAAGGAAAGGAACTTAAAGTGGAGTGGTTCATTTTAAACTTACTATATTCGAGTATTATTCCAGTATTGCTATATTTTAATTTTTGTCGCTTTTGTGATGTAAAGTTCCGATGGTATGGGGCACTATTATATGCTGTTATATCATCTGCTTTGGTCAATTGTAACGCAGTAGTGGGACTGGGAGAAATTACAAATGTTGTTTTAGGGATTTTACTACTATCAGTTTGTGGGGCACTGTTCCATAAATGTAGATTTATAGAGTCGTTTACCTTATCGTCATTGGTGATTTCTATAAACAGCATTGTAGACGGAATTATGCAATCTTTTATACACTGGATTCTTTCTCTAATCAACGCAAAATTTGTTCTGATGTACGCTGATTTCGCTAGGTATACATTGGTAATTCTATTACTGCTGTTTACATTCCGTATTGCTAAAAAGACTTTTTCAGACAGTGTAAAAAATATGCGCCTATCAATGCTATTAGTTCTTATAACCCCCATTTTATTTATTACATTAGTAGAAGCTGTGGTATCTGATTCTATATATGGCAACACGGTAATATGGAATACAGAAACAGGGTTAGTATCTCCAATTGTGAATAATATGCAGATGCTACTTTTACGTTTATTCGCCTATGGTGGATTGTTTTCCATTTTGACAGTTTATAAAAAAATGACAGTATCAATTGAGCATGAGCAAACAATACGTTTGCTGGAGCAACAGACACAGAACCAAGAGGTTTATGTCAGAGAAGCTAAGCTAAGATACGAACAAACCCGTTCATTTCGGCATGATATTAAAAATCATTTACTTGTTTTACATCAGTTGATCAAGGGTGAGAAAACAAATGAGGCAGAAGAATATTTAAGAAATATGGAAGTTGTGTCTAACTCTTTGTCATTTCAGGTGCAAACTCGTAATGGTGCAGTAGATGCACTTTTAAGTAGTAAGTTAGATATTGCGACACAAAAGGGAATCCCTACGCATTGCACGATACGGATTCCCCAACCAAGTTCTATAGCTGATATGGATTGGTGTATCGTTTTGTCAAATGCCCTTGATAATGCAATCAGTGCCAGTGAAGATGTTGCCAGTCAGGATAGATGGATTTATTTATCTGGAAAGCAGAAAGGAAATGCTTACCTTCTTAATATTGAAAACTGCTGTCTCCAATACACAAAGCTACCTTTAGAGGGAATAGGACTATCTAACATAAGGGCTGTTTTAAAAAAGTACAACGGAAAAATGGAAATTGAGATTTCAGATAACATTTTTAAACTGAACATATTGTTCATCATTCCACAACACTCTAAAGACATTCCGCAACAAACCTGTTGAAAAAAACTATTTTATTCTTAAAATTGGGATTGTAATTACCAACTTTACATGAAGAAGGAGAATTCCCATGTTGATAGGAGCAGTAGATAACACCATTCATCAGCAAAACCCATATGTAAATAAATCTGAAAACCGTCAGACGGCAGGTGCTGCTGACAAAGCAGATAATGATTTTAAAGTGGAATCGAAGAAAGTATCAAGGGCATTAACTGAACCGCACGATGAATATATTCCAAGTAATCAAAAGCCAAATGAACCTTCCGGTATTTACAGGCTGGAAAAAGCTGAAAATGGCCTGCAAAGAATCGTATTTGACCGTCCTGATTCACCCGAAAAAAGCGAACAAGCGGATACCGCAGAGAAAAAAGTATCGGAAGATTCGCCTAAAGCGGCACCCGATGAAATAAAAGATAGTAAAAGGCTAGAAAAAAAGGATGAACCAGAAAAAAATAGTGACAATGAGGATAAGCAGCAATCCTCTGTCAATACCGATAAAGTTGATGCTGAAATTAAGAAGCTGAAAGAGGAAAAAAAGCAGATTGAACAACAATTAAAAGGTACTGGCGAGGATGGAAATGAGCGTAAAGATCTTGAAAAGCAGTTGTTACAAGTTGAATCGGAATTAAGTGTTAAAGATAACGATGCTTATAGAAAGCAGAACGCAACTTATACCTTATAACTAGCCGAGCCTATTATTTAACTCCCAACAACATACATAATTTAACGTTGTTTCTGCGGCGGAATAAATAGTTGTATCATGCGCACCGATGATAAACGGCGGTTTTGAGATTAAATCAAAGCCGCTTTGTTATGTTTGGGAGAGGCCGTTGCTTTCTCGTAACGGCCAGATGTAGCAGAAGCCTTTCTTCTGAATCGCTTTAAAAAATCATATCAAAAAATGGCCCCTCCGACTCCATTGGCAACGGCAATGAAATATTCCAGCAAGCGATGCTCCAACACGCCATCTCCTTCATTAACCATAGTTTTTAATCAATGATAATAATTGAAATTATGTTATTGATCAATGAATACAGAATCGGTATAGTTAAGTCAACTTACCAATTCGGATTTAATAGATAAAGGAGAATGTTAAACGATGAAGTCATGGCCAATTACACTTGCTACGGAAAAGAAACTTAAACCTGCCCCCGATCATTTGGGCTTCGGGAAATATTTTACTGATCATATGCTGTTGATGGATTATACGGATGGGCTGGGATGGCATGATCTACGGATCGTTCCGTACGGACCGCTGGCGCTTGATCCTTCCGCTATGGTGTTGCATTACGGTCAAGAGGTCTTTGAGGGCATGAAGGCTTATCGGACACCGCAAGGCAAGATTGCGCTGTTCCGTCCTGAGATGAATTTGCGGCGGATGAATGAGTCCTGTGCCCGGATGAGCATGCCCCAGGTGGATGCGGAGGAAGTATTGGAGGGAATCCGGCAACTGATCGAGCTGGAGAAGGATTGGGTGCCGGAAGGTGAAGGCAATTCACTGTATATCCGTCCCTTTATGATTGCGACAGAAGCTGGACTTGGCGTGCGCGCGGCCAGTGAATATCAATTGATCGTTATCCTCTCGCCGGTCGGAGCTTATTATTCGGAAGGGATTCATCCGGTCCGTATTTATGTGGAGGACCAATATGTTCGGGCGGTACGCGGAGGAACCGGGGAAGCCAAAACTTCAGGGAACTATGCCGCGGGGATTAAGGCCCAGGAAGTGGCCAAGGAATTTGGCTTCTCACAGGTATTATGGCTGGACGGGATTGAGAACCGCTATGTTGAAGAGGTTGGCAGTATGAACGTATTCTTCAAGATTGGGGACGAGGTGGTTACGCCGGAGCTGAATGGCAGTATTCTGGCCGGAATTACCCGAAATTCGGTAATCAGCTTGCTGGAGGACTGGGGGATCCCTGTTAAACAACGGAGAATCTCTGTCTCCGAACTGTTCGAGGCGCATGAGGCAGGAACCTTGCGGGAGGCGTTCGGCACAGGGACGGCTGCGGTTATCTCTCCCATCGGAAGTATGCAGTGGGAGGGTCGTGAGATTGAAATTTGCGGCGGACAGACCGGAGAACTGTCCAAACGGCTTTATGATACGCTCACAGGCGTCCAGCGGGGGGATCAGGAGGACCCAAGGGGCTGGAGATATACAGTTTGTGAAGCTTAAGGCGGCCCGGGCAAGCCATGAAGACAAATGATGGAGCCTGAGAAGGAATTCCATAGGAACACAGCGAATTAGGAAGGATGGTGATGTTAGGCAAGGAGGGGTAAGATTTGCATACCGCCGAGTTTTCCAGATTGCTGGACCTTATTGTCAAGGACTATCAGACACATATGGAAGAGGAGCTGGCTCCGACGTTGACCACGTCCCAGCTCACTGTGCTGGAATTGCTGGAGCAGCAGGGGAGTCTGAAACCGTCCGATCTCATTCCGTTTCTATCCACCACGCCTGCGGCGGTTACGATGCTGCTGGACCGGATGGAGCGCGGAGAATTGATTCGCCGTGACCGCGATGAGCATGATCGTCGGAACGTGTGGGTGTCCATTACGGATAAAGGGCAAGCTGAGGTAGAGCGGGGCGTGGCTGTCCGAAATGCTTATTTGAGCGGAGTGCTTGACCGCATATCCACCCATAATCAACAGTTGCTCATTTTTTTGCTGGGGAAGATCTCCGGAACCAAATAAGCGGATTAATGACAAAGGCGGGAGCCGGAGCAGATGCTCCAAAACTCCCGCCTTTATGTTATAAAAAGTGTGGTGAACGTCACCGGAGAGCCGGTATGGAGCTGGAACAGCGGATGCGGTCGCCTTTAAACCCGGATTTTAACCCTGTGGGGTCTAATAGTTCAGGTAAATCTGGGTTTAACAGCGAGTGGAAGCCCATACCGGTCGTAGGTCTGAATTGTTCACCACACTTTTAGAATCCGTTCTCTCCCGCCCGCAGCATATCGGCCAAATGGCTAAATGTTCGTTCCTCCCAGAGGTCCCACGGATACTGACGCGGAGGAAGGGAGACCAGGTCGACAGGCTCCTTGGTCACCGGATGGGGAAATCCCACATACAGCGACCATAAGGCAATTTGTTGCCCGGGCTGGTTCAGAGATGCCCCGTATTTCTGGTCCCCATAGAGAGGGCAGCCGAGATGACTCATTTGCACTCTAATTTGATGTGAGCGGCCCGTATGCAGTTCTACCTGAACAAGACTCAGGTGGTCTGCAGCCGAACTGCCCAGCACCCGGTAATCCAGACGGGCATCCTTGCCGCCGGGAGTACCTGCCGGGACGACGGAAACCGTATTGGTCCGCTCATCCTTCAGCAGTGTATCGGAGAGTGTCCCTTGTGGCTGCGGAGGCATGCCATGTACAATCGCAACATAGGACTTGCCAAATTTGCGGGTGCGCACTGTGTCGGCAAGCCGGGAAGCGGCCTTGGACGTCTTGGCAAAGATCATTGCGCCACCGACCGGGCGATCCAGCCGATGCACCAGGCCCAGGTAGACGTTGCCGGGCTTGCCGTAGCGTTCCTTAATATCGGCCTTGAGCAGGTTCAGCAGGTCGGGATCGCCGCTGGCGTCCTCCTGGGTAGGGACGTTCACGGGCTTCTCGATGCCCAGGAGATGATTGTCTTCAAACAGGATAGCCATTTCCGGCTTACAGGTCGTCCGCATGGCCCGGGAGTTCATGACTATTCCTCCCAGCGTCCGAGTATGCCGCAAGGCAGATGAAGCCCGGAACGGGTAATCGGCAGCCCTAGCTCCCCGGCGGAGATCTGTCCGCCAAACCGCTGCTTCACGGTCATGGACAACATGTTATTCAGCACCGTCGGCAAAATCCCTGTTGTATAGGAGTTGATCAGGAAGAACAGCGGGTTGTCCGACAGGATGGAGAGACAGGATTCCACGAACGGATACAAGCTGCTCTCCAGCTTCCACATTTCACCGCCAGGCCCTCGTCCATAGGACGGCGGGTCCATAATGATGGCATCATACCGATTGCCCCGCCGCTGCTCGCGCTGTACGAACTTGAACACATCGTCCGTGATGAAGCGGACATGTCGGTCAGCCAGGCCGGAGAGGGCCACGTTCTCTTTGGCCCACTGCACCATGCCCTTGGCGGCATCGACATGGACGACGGAAGCGCCGACCGAAGCGGCTGCCACGGTAGCTCCGCCAGTATAGGCGAACAAGTTCAGCACTTGAATCGGCCGCCCCGCTCCGGAGATCTTGTCCATCATCCACCGCCAGTTGGCCGCTTGCTCAGGAAATAAGCCCGTATGCTTGAAGCTGGTCGGGCGAATATAAAATTTCAGCCGGTCGTAGGAAACGGTCCAGCGTTCGGGAAGCTGCTTCTTAATGTCCCATTGTCCTCCGCCAGAAGAACTGCGGTGATAGTGTCCGTGCACCTCACGCCACTGACGATCCTCTTGGGCAATCGGCCAGATGATCTGTGGATCGGGACGTCGTAAAATAATGTCCCCCCAGCGCTCCAGCTTCTCTCCGTTCCCGGTGTCCAGCACCTCATAATCTTGCCAATCGTTGGCTACGTACATGTATTAATCCTTCCTTCCGTGCGCCTAAAGCGAACAGCCCTTGCCGGGCTTTCTAGTCCATAGGTCGGTTCATTCGGTAGTTATTGTACCTTATTTAACTGGGCTCATGCCACCATCTTGGAGAAAACTTCTTCAATTTATGTGAAAACTGTGATAGATTGATCAACAAACCAACTAAGCCGTAGTTGCTCGTGATGAATGCAACTTACATAGCTGAAAGATAGGAGAGAGACAGAGAGATGCTGCGCCGTTTTTTCTCATATTACCGTCCGTACAAACATTTATTCGTACTTGACTTTACCTGTGCCGTGGTAGCGGGCTTGCTGGAGCTTGGATTCCCCATAGCGGTCAATCAATTTGTCGATAAGCTGCTGCCAGGGCAGAACTGGTCGCTCATTATGTGGGCATGTGTAGCCTTGCTGGGTATTTACGTCCTCAACACGGGGCTGAACTATATTGTGACCTACTGGGGACATATGCTCGGGGTGAACATTGAGACCAATATGCGCAAAAAGATGTTTGACCACCTGCAAAAATTGTCCTTCCGTTTCTACGATAACAATAAAACGGGGCATCTGATGTCCCGCATCTCTAATGACCTGGACAATATCGGCGAGGTTGCCCACCACGGTCCGGAGGACGTGTTCATTGCCGGAATGACGCTGATCGGCTCATTTGTGCTGATGCTGACTATTAACTGGAAGCTGGCCGTCTTGACCTTCCTCGTTGTCCCGATTATAGTCTGGGCGGCACTTTATTTTAATAGGAAAATGACTTCGACGTACCGTGGTTTATTCTCGGCGCTCGGTAATTTTAATTCCCGCGTTGAAGAGAACATCGGTGGTATCCGCGTAGTTCAAGCGTTTGCTAACGAACAGCATGAGCAGGGATTGTTCGAGGAGAACAATAATGCTTACCGGGCTACCAAGCTACGTGCTTACAAAATCATGGCGGGCAGCTTGTCAATCAACTATATGCTGATGCGGTTCGTTTCCTTGTTTGTTATGGTCTGTGGGACCTGGTTTGTGATTCAAGGGGAGCTATCTTACGGGGAATTTATCGGCTTCATCTTGCTGGCTAACGTATTTATCCGCCCGATTGAGAAGATCAATGCAATCATCGAGAGCTATCCGAAGGGAATTGCCGGGTTCAAGCGGTATTTGGAAATTATGGATACGGAGCCGGACGTGGCGGATGCACCTGACGCGGTCCACGTCGGCTCCTTGCAGGGAGATATCCATTTTGACCGGGTGTCCTTTGGTTATGAAGGCTCGTCCCGAGTCCTGGATGGAATCAATATGAGGATACGACCTGGCGAGACTATAGCTTTCGTTGGCCCGTCGGGCGCAGGTAAGACCACACTGTGCAGCTTGCTGCCGCGCTTCTATGATGTGGATGGGGGGCAGATCACCATCGATGGCATGGATATCCGCAAGATGACCCTAAACTCGTTGCGGCGTAATATCGGAATCGTGCAGCAGGATGTCTATTTGTTCTCTGGCACCATTCGTGAAAATATCGCTTACGGTAAGCTGGACGCGACGGAGGAGGAAGTGTGGGAGGCCGCTCGGCGAGCGCAATTGGAGGAATTCATCCGCTCCCAGCCGGAGGGGCTGGAGACGGTCATTGGAGAGCGTGGCGTGAAGCTGTCCGGAGGACAGAAGCAACGCTTGGCCATTGCCCGCATGTTCCTGAAGAACCCGCCGATTCTCATTCTGGATGAGGCCACCTCGGCGCTGGATACAGAGACGGAGCTGGCCATCCAGCAGTCATTATCCGAATTGGCGGTTGGTCGTACGACGCTGATTATCGCACACCGGCTGGCAACCATTAAGAATGCGGACCGGATTGTTGTGGTTACCGAGGAAGGGATATCCGAGCAGGGCCGCCATCAGGAGTTGATCGCGGCCGGGGGCCATTATAGCCGGCTGCATCAGGCGCAGTTTGGTCAATTAAACAGTTAAGCTTGAGGGAAGGAAGAGATAGAGGGATGAATATCATCGAAATGGAACGCGTGACCTGGGAACGCGAGGGCAAGACGGTGCTTAAGGGAATCGACTGGGCAGTACAGCAAGGGGAGCATTGGGCGTTGCTTGGTCTTAACGGATCGGGAAAAACAACGCTGCTGAATATGCTATGCGGCTACTTGTGGCCAACGTCAGGCACGATCAGCGTTTTGGGCAATCGATTTGGGGAAGTGGACCTTCGGGACCTGCGCAAATGGATTGGCTGGGTCAGTTCGTCCTTGCAGGAGCGGTTGCACGGTGGACAGAAGGGCGAGGATTTGGTTGTGAGCGGCAAGTTCGCAACCATCGGATTATACGAGCAGCCGAGTCCTGAAGATTACGAGCGGGCATTTGGACTGATGGAACGGCTTCGATGTGCACACTTGCGGGGGCGTACCTATCAAACCTGCTCGCAAGGCGAACGCCAGAAGCTGTTGATCGCACGGGCGCTTATGGCCTCACCCAAGCTGTTAATTTTGGATGAGGCAGCTAACGGGCTTGATTTTATCTCTCGTGAAGAGCTGTTGGAAAGCATCGCGCAGCTGGCTGCCGAGCCAGAGGCGCCTCATATGCTGTATGTCACGCATCATACGGAGGAGGTTCTGCCCATCTTCAGCCGAACTTTGTTGCTGCGGCGGGGAGCAGCCTTTATGCAAGGGCCAACAGCCGAGGTGCTGAGTGAGCAGCATTTATCTGAATTTTTTGAGGTTCCTGTAGCTTTGCACTGGAATCAAGGACGAGCCTGGCTGTCGCGGAAATAATTTTTTGCTACCAATGGCCCTACTCTCCCGTATTACATGATATAGTTAGCGGGCAACAAAGAGGCAGAATATATCATGTGGGGGGATCAGGTAGATGGAACAAGGAACTGGAACGGCGAAGAAGCCCAAGGCGAATATGCCGATAGGAAAAATGTTATCGACTGCTGTAGTGGTCGTCGTCTTGCTTGTTATTGGGGTAAACAGCTACGCACAGGTGGAATACGGTCATGTTGGTTTGTATAAAACGTTTGGTAAGCTCAATAGCAATATTTTGACACCCGGTATGCATTTGAGGATTCCTTTTATTCAAACGGTTATTCAAGTGAATACGCAGGTAACCAAGACGGAGACGGATACAACGGCTTCCTCCAAGGACCTGCAGCCAGTCTCGACCCATGTCTCGGTGAACTATTCCGTGAACAAGGAATCGGCGTATAACCTGATGAATAACATTGGCGGCAATTATGATAGCGTCATAATAAATCCGGCTGTACAGGAAATTGTGAAGGAGGTTACAGCCCGTTATCAAGCTGAGGACCTGATTGCCAAGCGGGATGTGGTAGCTGGCGAGATCAGCGAGCATTTGACCGCACGGTTGGCTAAATATGATCTGATCGTCAACGAAATCAATATCGTCAACTTTAAATTCTCTGAGGCATTTAACCAATCGATTGAAGCCAAGCAGGTTGCTCAGCAACAGGCCCTTAAGGCTAGCAATGATCTCAAGCGGATTGAGATTGAAGCCAAGCAGAAGATCGCCCAGGCGCAGGCTGAGGCGGAATCACTCAAGCTGAAGAAGCAGGAAGTGACGCCGGAATTAGTCCAATTGAAGCAAATTGAAGTCCAGGAGAAGGCGCTGGAGAAGTGGGATGGCAAGCTGCCGCAAGTCACGGGTGGAGCGACTCCGTTTATAGATATCCAGTCCTTGACCGGACAATAATTCCATCAGACTCAGGCATCTGCCGCCGGGCCACAGGCCCGGCGGTTCTTTGTGCGGATAGCTGGATTGGCATGGATTTACTTGCAGGGAAATGCATAATTTAAGGTCTAAATGCCTAATGGATATTGATTCTTAGGTGCACTATGATTCATAAATACCATCTTAAGCACTATTAAGGAAATGATGAATACGCTCGATATTTATAGGTAAGAAGAATTTGATTCGGCGTTTGACGTTCGAGAAGAGGAGAGGGGAAAACATGAGAACCCACGTCATGGAATTACAGGAAGGAGATCGGTTGAAGACGGATATTTTCAACCGGGCTGGGCTGCACATACTTCCCAAGGGAACTAGTATACATACGGAAGAAATTGCCCTCTTGATTCGCCAAAGCATTGATTATGTAGATATTGAACTACGTGAGGGACAGGCAGCGCCTGCTTCCAAGGACCCAAAGGAATTCACTCAGCGGTTGAGAGATAACTTTTATTTTACGCTCAAGGGTTATCAGGCCTTGTTTTTGGAGGCGCTCACGACAGGAAAATTCAACCAGTCGATGGTTGACCGTCATTTAGTTCCTATGCTTGAAGTGCTGGATCGCAATAAGGATGTCGTGTCACTGCTCATAGCTTTTAGCGAAGAAGACGTCACCATTTACAATCATTCTTTGCAGGTAGGGCTTCTATCCTATTACATTGCTACCTGGCTGGGTTATTCTGCCGAGGAATGTTATGAGATCAGTAAAGCGGGTTATCTGCATGATATCGGCAAGAGTAAGGTTCGTCAGTCCATTCGTAACAGCAGCCATCAATTGACTGAAGAAGAGCGCGAGGAAATGAAGCGCCACACGACTTACGGGTATGAGATCATTCGTGATTCGACCGGTGAGGAAGTTACCGCTTTGGTCGCGTTACAGCATCATGAATATGAGGATGGCTCGGGTTATCCGAACCATCTGTCGAAGGAAAAGATTCATCCCTATACAGAAATCGTGGCTGTAGCCAATGCCTATATTGGCTTGGCCTCGCCGGATGAAAACCGCAATCGTCAGGACCTCTTGACAGTGCTGCGGAGGATTTATGAGCTTGGGTTTGGAAAATTGAATGAAAAAGCTGTGCAAGCATTAACGCTTAATCTGCTGCCTAACTTTATTGGCAAGCGAGCCAAGCTGAGCAATGGAGAAACGGTCACAATTGTCTGGAACAATCCGATGGATATCTTCAAGCCCCTTGTCCAGGTTGATGAGGAGCGATTCCGGGATTTGTCCAGAGAACGTTCGATTGATCTGGAGCAGGTGTTTATTTAACAAAGCGATGTCCACAAAGAATCATCATAACTTGGCTCATTATTCTGATGCGTTACTGACTCCCGGCGCATCAGAAAATTCAATATACAAACAAGTTACGACCCACTAAAGCAAAACCATATCAGCAAGGCGATTCCAATTAGTCCTATAATAAGAGCAATGTGAAAATACGCCTTTTCGTTATATTCCTTGTGCTTGTAAAATAAACCTGTCGCACCGCCGATAAATAGCAATGCGAGACTGCCTTTCCAAGCGGGGTTGCCTTTGACCAGGCAAATCAACGTCAAAATTTGCGTGGCAGTGATCATCAATTCCAGCGCATAACTTTTAGAGGCCACTTCTATTTGTTGATCTCGTTCATCCTTGAATGGACGTTTCGGTAAGTTGTTTTTCTGCATTTTCAATTCGCTCCTTCTTCGTCATAAAGGAATTCAAGCTTGTGAAAGAAAATATTGATTGTAACGGTTTTCCAACGGCTCCCTTGATTAGAACCCCTTCAAAGTGAGCCGCCGACTCATTATAGAATTGAAATGATGCCATCATTTTTCCTTCTCAAATTCGTTTCTCATAATAGAAGCTTACGATCAATTGCACTAAAGTTAAAAATCCCAACAAAAGGGCTGATACGGTATAAACAGGAATCCACGCCGTGTTAGCGGTCAGCTTGTGTCCAACCACGCCCCCAACCATAGAGACGATAAGGCATCCATATAGAATTTTAAGGGTTAGTGAGCTCGCTTTAAGTGCTACAAGCTTGTTTCTCTCATCATGATCTTTTATTATATCCTGTCTTGTTGCCTGCTTTGAAAATGCCCGGATAAAGCTGCCGATTCCGATCAGAATACACAGCACAGCAATGACTAGATCTTTGATCTGTTTTGGTAAAAAATCCTCTGGCGAAGTGATAGTAAAGCTTAAATTAATGATGCCAAGTGCTGTAAACAGGATTCCACCAATAAACCCCTTTATGTTATAAATTTTCACGCTGTTGATCCTCCAATGCTTTATTTTCCTGCAAACAGCATAAATCCTCCACCGTTGTTCCAAATACCTCTGCCATGCGATAGGCCAGCATCAGGGAAGGGCTGTACTGCTCTTTTTCAATTGAAATGATGGTTCTTGATGAGACATAAACCAGATCCGCAAGCTGTTGCTGGGTCATATTGGCCTTGGACCTGAGCTCTTTTACCCTTGTTTTCATAATCCTCCCCCACAAACATGAAGTTCACTTCACCAGAAGTATACTTCATGTTATTCCGAAAACAAAGAAACGTCAAGTGCAAAAGTTACGCTGTGCCCTGTGGTCTTTTTTGCAGTTCCGGCTAATTGAACTCGCAATATGACATGATTCCGGGCTTTATATTATACTGGGCTCAGGTTGTTTATTTAAACGCCTTCTTACCTATCTCATCCATAGAAAGGAAGATTAGCATCATGTTCTTGTACGATTACGCGCAGGTGGAGAAAATAAGAGATTACGCGTTGGAAAGGGAGCAGCGTGGAGAGATAGAGGATTGGTTATTGTAGCGGATCGACGTATGCGAGCTTTTACACGGCCAATTGTATCATTGAAGGGGAGGGAGAGCCGCACATACGCTCCTTCGCATTCTTTCCGGAGCAGGTTGAGGTGATACGCGACTGGAATTCGCTTGGACTGCGGGCCACATCAAGCCATTCCATCAAGGTGCAGAACTCCTTTGTACCGGAGAGCATGGCATTTGATATCGCTACCGAACCTCGCTATGGTGATCCGATTTATCGTGTTCCGTTTCTGCCATTTGCTCAAACCTCGTTTGCAGCGGTATCGATGGGGATTGCTCACCATTTTCTGGAGGAATGCCGAACCTTGGCTGACCGGAAGGCTGTGGAATGGGGCGAGAGTCAGCCTGGTCGTCTGAAGGCTTTGCTTGAGGCGGTGGGCAGGGAAGAACAAAGGCTGACCGAAGCGAGCAGCCTGTTCCACGCTATAGTTCAATCCTCCTGGGAAGCGTTGGTTCGGGAGGGCGCGCTGCCCCCGGAACGTTGGCATAAGGTGGGACAGATCAGCCAGCAGGCAGCCAGCACAACGCGCAGCGGCGCACAGTCCGTGTTCCCGCTGCTTGGCATGACGGGCTTGCTGCAAGAACATCCGCTGAACCGTACCTGGCGGGATTTGCATACGGTGACGCAGCATTCCGTTCTTCTGAGCCTATAGCCTGGATGGCTGGTCTGCATTAGCTTCGCTTCAGTTGAAGCAGTGTGTGGGCCACCTCGACGCCGTTCACCAACAGGGCGATCCGGTGCTCGCCAGGGTAATGCCGCCGGGTTGTAAGGTCGGCCCAACTGTGACGGCGAGAGCTGCTCAGCTTCGTACCACCCGGAACCGTCTTGTCCGACAGCAGAAATAGCTTGCGGGAAGTACGTCCGCCTGACTTAACGAAGTCGATGCCATATTCGATTCGCACTTTGGCTGGCTGGCCTGGACGAATAGCCAGCTCGTAGTGCAGCTCACAGCTATCCCCGATTTGCAAGCTAGCCGGGTCTGTCGCAATAGCAGCGAATTTAGTCAACGGTTCGTCTCCGCTTGCCTGGGCATAGCCGAACAGCTCCAGTGCAGCCGGACCGGCCTTGCGGACCAGAGTTCGGCAGCCATGGCGTACAATCCAGTCCGTGTGGGGGTGCGTGCCTTTCCAGCGCCGGGCAAGATCAAGCACCAGTTCCGGATGATCCTTGGCAATATCGTTCAGGTTATTGGCTACGCTCTTGCGCACATATAGACTAGGGTCAGCCTTAAGCTGCTCCAGGATGGGCAGGATAGGCGTGGGGTCTTGTTTGAATGGCCCCAAAGCTTGTCCCCAAGGCAACCGGGGGCGACAGCCTTCACTGGCTAGTCGCCGAACATGTTCATCGGAGTGGCGGGACCACTCCTCCATTTGCAGCATCATCCGTTTAGGGTCGCGGAGAATAAAGGAGCGAACGGCAAATTCGGCCGAGGATTTGGATGTAAAGTCCTCTAACGCCTGCATCGCCAGCGGCCAGTCCGCTTCGTTGCTGCCGAACACCTCCACAAAATCAGGGAAGAACAAATAAGGGAAGCCTGTGCAGTCTTGAGCCACCGCATACAATATTTTAATGGCATCGCCAAAACCCGGAGGCAACTGCTGCCCCAGCGTGAGCGTAATTTGCCGTATCCGTGCCTTCAGTTCTCGCTCTTCCCACGTGTCATCCATCGTATCCGCCACAAATTGCGCGGCATCAAATCGTGGATATACGATATGGATTTTCTCACCGAATCCTCGTAAAAAGGCTTCGCTATATATGGACTTTAATGTCTCGGCCATCGTTAAATCCCCCTGTTTCTGTACAGACTTCAGGGTTATATTCTACTATGTGGGGGAGCCGCTGTCACGTTCCGGGGCGTGGCCGGGGCTTAGCTGGTTCTTTGACGGCTCCAGATGGGCTCGGCATACAGATTAACCAGGTGGCTGCTGCACTCTTTGCCGGTATCATAGGAGCGGTTGCCAAGCACTTGCTGAAAGTCCTCCAGCTTGACTGCAAGGGTGGCCGGGTCTTCCTGGCTGCTATGCAACCATTCGGCAAGGGCATGAAGGACCTGCCGCCCATCCTCTAAAGCCTGCTCCCACAGCTCCCACACACTTTCCCGGCGTACTTCGGAATAAAGGGCGGAATGTCTCCATTCCTTTCGCTGCTCGTTCAAATAATCGGGGATATTCTGGGTGGATAGGAGTGAGGCGGCAGGATAAAGAAGCTGTCCCAACGCCTGAGGAACCAACGATCTCTTCCAGCCACTCGGGTCGTAAAGCAGTCGATGTGCGAGCACCATGTCCTTATAGGATTGCTGCCAGCCCTGGAAAGACAACCGGGATACTTCCGGATAAAGGCTTAGCGTTGTGTCCTGCAGGATTTGGAGAATTGGCCGAGGTATTCCGTTAGCTAGCTTAATCTGCTTCCAGCCCTGCTCACGTGAGACATCTACTCGCTTGTAGCGATACAAGAAATAGGCATCCAAGGCGATTTCAAAGCGTTGATGGTTCAGGCGCTCATAACCTGCTTTCCAGTTAATATAAGGATGAAAATTGCGATCTAGCAAATGATGGGTTAGAAATCCAAGGAAATAAAGCTGTGCCAAAGTACGTTCCGGCTCGCTGTACCGCAGGCTTCTTTTCCAAAATTCAATCAGAGTAGGCCCGCAGCTTTGGCTGTGCATCAGGTTGCCAAGAAGAGTCATGCTGCTTGACTTGCGCCAGGACAGGAAACCGTGAAAAAGCAGGAAATCAGGCCCTTGGCAGCCAAGTTGATAAAGCTCCCGCTGAAGGTGAAGATCGCTTAAGAAGGGCAGAAGCTCCCGGAATTCCGCCGCAAGTTGTTGACCGTATTCTATGTGCATCCACAGGGCTGGCATCGGCTTTCCTCCCGTTAAATGGGTCAGTTGGTTCTCATCTCAGCATAAAGAACAGATATTTTGGGAGCGTAAAAAATGATTCGACTTCGTGTTAAGAATTAGAAGGCTTTGGCGCGGCAAACGAGGTCTCTGGTTGATGTATTTTCGGGGAAAGTGCTACGATATAGGGATAGGAGTGTGACGGTTATGCCAGAAATAAAGACAAATGCTATGCGCATTCTGGATAAGTCTAAAATTCAATATAAGGTTCATATGTACGAGGGGCAGGACAAGCCTGTGTCCGGCACTCAGGTGGCGGCAAAAATCGGTGAAGCAGCGGAGAAGGTCTATAAGACACTGGTTGCCCATCATGGTCCGGATTATTTTGTTTTTGTCATTCCGGTAGCAGAGGAACTGGACTTGAAGAAAGCGGCCAAGGCAGCCGGGGTCAAGAAGATTGAAATGCTTCCGCTTAAGGATCTGCAGGCTGTAACAGGCTATATTCGCGGGGGCTGCTCACCGGTGGGCATGAAGAAGCTGTTTCCGACGTTCATGGATAGCCAGGCGGAGCATCTCGATACACTGTTGGTTAGTGCCGGGAAAATTGGAGCACAGATGGAGCTTGCCCCGCAAGAGCTTGCTAACCAGGTGAGAGGAAGATTTGCTTCGTTA
This sequence comes from Paenibacillus sanguinis 2301083 = DSM 16941, assembly GCF_000374825.1. Taxonomy (GTDB): domain Bacteria; phylum Bacillota; class Bacilli; order Paenibacillales; family Paenibacillaceae; genus Fontibacillus; species Fontibacillus sanguinis. The sequence continues at coordinate 21,246 of NZ_KB895379.1, read as the reverse complement.
ATTCGCGATGCGGAAGAGACGTAAGCAAATTCGCTGCCTAAATCTACCTGGAGAATTTTGATTCGCCCTTAACATTCGTTGTCTATAATCAGGGTTATACTCTCTATAAAAGGATGGCTGATGTGATGGGCATTCATACGTACTTTCGATCGTTGAACGAATTGGAACGCATTTATCGCTGTCCGGGCAAATTCAAGTTCGAGGTGCACAGTGTAGCAGCGCACTCCTGGAAGGTTGTGCAGTATGCAAAGACGCTGGCCGATATTGAGGAGCAGCATGGTACGGCTATCGATTGGAAGAAGCTGTACGAGATCACTAGCAGCCATGATTATGGTGAAATATTTATCGGTGATATCAAGACACCTGTGAAGCATGCTTCCCTTGAATTGCGCAACCTGATCCTCCAGGTGGAGGAAGGGATGGTTCACAACTTTATTGAGGAGCATATCCCGGAGGAATTTAAGTCAACCTTCCGCCGCCAATTGCGCGAAGGTAAGGATGATTCCGTTGAAGGGCTGATTCTGGAGGTCGCCGACAAGCTTGATCAAGTTTACGAGGCGTTTGCCGAACTGCTGCGGGGCAATACGGAGAAGGAATTCGTCAAAATGTATCGTGACGCTCTGATTAAGATCAAGCAGATTAAGCTGCACTGCGTCGATTACTTTCTCCGTGAGATACTGACTGACATGGTCAATGAAGAGACGATGTCAGCCATTGATATCAAACGTATCACCCAGGAAGCGCTGAATAGCTAGCCCTTACAGGTAAGGGGCAATATAGCTTCGAAACACATGGACCGGAGGACGGTCTTTTTTTCGTTTATCGTCAGTAAGCACAACAACCGTATCCAGCCGGGGTATGACATAAATGAACTGACCGCCGTAGCCCTGGGCGAAAAAATAGTCAAAACCAGTACGTTCTTCAACCTTTGCTTCCTGTAGCTCAGGAGCATAAATGTCCGTCCACCAATGCCAGGCATAGCAGCCACGGCGTGGTGCTTCCACGTCGATGGCGGGCTGCACGGATAATGTGGATAGCTCGGAGCTGATCAGGCGACGCTCCTTCCAGATTCCCTGGTGCAAATAAAGCAACCCGAACTTAAGCAGGTCGGCTGGGCGAAGCGACAGGCCGAAGCCGCCGGTATGGATCCCTTGCGGGTCCTGCTCCCAATGGTAGGCGTCGATGCCCAGAGGGCCAAACAGATAACGCTCGGCAAATTCGGCGGTTGGCAGCCCGGAGGCTTGGACCAGCATAGCCGACAGCAACTGCGAGCCGCCGGAATTGTATTCCATCCGGTCCCCGGGTTGATCGGCCATGGGTTGTTCCAGCGCAAAGCGGACCCAGTCCGGAGAACGGGTCATACGCGGGAATGAATTGTGCCCGCCAAATTCGGTCCAGTTCCACCCACCGGCCATGGTGAGCAGATGGCGCAAGGTAATATTCCGCTTGCGTTCATCCCGATCCTCCTTTAACGAAGGGAAAAATTCGCTGATGCGGATATCGGGCCCAGGCAATAGCTTCAAGTCCATGGCGATACAGATCAACGCCGATAAAAGGCTCTTCGTGCAGGAATTGATCTTGGCGATTTCATTCGCCGTATGTATGTCGCGGTAATGCTCCAGCACAAGCTGCCCCTGCCTGCTGATTAAGCAGCTTCTCAGGTGCAGCGGCTTCAGAGCGGCGGAAATGGCCGGCAGATTCATGGTGTTGCCCCTTTCTGATATTTGTTATCTGCGGAAGAATGAGTAGCGTATTAATGGCGGGGGGCCCAAAGCATGATAGAAACGCCGACGAGGCAGATCGCCGCTCCAGCCCAATCATAGGAGTCCGGCGTCTTCTTATCGACCCACCAACCCCAGAGTACGGCCAAAATGATAAATACTCCGCCATAGGCGGCGTATACGCGTCCGAAGGCCGGGAATTTCTGTAGTGTTGGAATAATGCCGTAGAGCATCAGGATCGCTCCGCCGGTCAGCCCGTACCAGAGGGGGCGAGACTCGCGCAGCCAGAGCCATACCAAGTAACCGCCGCCAATCTCAGCCAGTCCGGCTACGACAAATAATATAATGGCAAATATCATATTTTTCATTCCTTTCATGGCATGTTCCCTTGATTGTATCATGGTTCCCGAAAGATAAAACCTTTATCATAGCTATGGCCTTCCGGGCAGTTCTCATATAATATAAATATTAAATTTTAATATATCATCTGATCATATTCGAGTGAAGGAGAGAGAATCAAGATGGATAGAGTGCAAACGAAGGAGCAATTTGAGGAATTAGTGGAAAGAGATAAGTATACGGTCATCAAGTTCGATACGACCTGGTGCCCGGATTGCAAAAACCTTGACCGCTTCATTGGCGATATTGTGGAGGAGCATGGAGATAAGGACTTTTATGCCATGGATGCGGAGGAATTCCAACCGTTGGCTGAGGCGAACGAGGTACGGGGGATTCCAAGTTTGCTGGTATATCGCAACGGGGAGAAGATCGCACATCTTCATAGCAAATTTGCCAAAACACCGGGGCAGGTCAGAGAATATTTGAATAGCTTGGAATAACAGGAGTAACCAGCCAAAGGGGGTTGGTTATGCTTTGTGAACAGGCAGTAGCTGGAGCAGGAGAGAGGGCTTTGGCACTGCCTTTTTGGCATTGACACAAGAAGTTCGCTGTTATATCAAGAAAAATGAAACTTTAGGATTATATTCTATTGACGAATGTAGTTCTAATATCCTGATTTTATAAAATTCATGGGATTAACTCTTAAAAATTAAGGACATATGGACGATAATCCAAATGGAGTGGTTTATTTCCCACAAATTCCCACAAGCACAGCCATTCCAGCATACTCTTACATAAAGTGGGAAGATCGGCGATGAAAGAGGTGTGAATGTCAAGAAAGTGGAGCAAGACCGGTTTATTTTTTGCAGACAACAGACAAAAGGAGTGGAATTATGCAGCAGTGGTTTGGCCGAAACCGAAAGGCCCGTATGACTTGGGCACATCTGATGATGGTTGTCCTGTTGGTGGTGAGCAGTGTTCCTTTGTTCCCTGCACCAATTGTACAAGCCGCAGATGAAGAGGATTATTTACTATCGTTACACAGGCCCGTTTACAGTTCTTCGGTATTAGGCGGTAATACAGCAGATCTGGCGGTGGATGGCAGCGAGCATACCCGCTGGGAAAGCGAATGGCAGAAGGACCCGCAATGGATTTATGTGGATTTGGGCGCGAGTGCAGACATTTCCAAAATTTCTGTTCAGTGGGAGAACGCATACGCTACGGAATTCGCCTTTGAGGTATCCGATGATGAAATTCACTGGACTCCTGTTTACGCCACTGCAGAGGGCAAGGGAGGATTAACGGAGGCGGACGTTTCTGCAAAAGCGCGTTTTGTCCGTTTGTACAGCACAAAACGTGCACAGCAGCCCTACGGAATTTCGCTATTTGAATTTAACGTATATGGAACCGGGGGAGCGAATCAGCCGCCTAAACCTGAGGCCGTGAATTTGGCGCTCGGCAAGGAGGTTGTTGCCTCTTCACTGGAAATTGATGAGCCTAGCCGCTCGGATGAAGACAAGGCCAAGATGGAACAGCGCAATTACTTGGCCAAGAATGCTGCTGACGGAAGTCTTGACACCCGTTGGTCCTCTATTTACAAGGATAATGAGTGGATTTATGTGGACCTGGGAGCCGTGAGCGAGATCGGCAGCGTTTCTTTGCATTGGGAAGCCGCTTTTGGCCGCGTCTATGATATTCAGGTGTCCGATGATGCTCAAAGCTGGACAACTGTGTATCGTGAGATGAACGGGTCCGGTGGTCGGGATGACATTCCGGTCTATGCCCGGGCGCGTTATGTCAAGCTGGCCGGACATGGCCGCGGCTCTACCAATGGCTATTCGCTTTTTGAGTTTGGCGTGTATGCTTATCGCGAAGGGGACGCCAAGCCAGTTCACCACATTCCGGCTATTCCTGACATCGCTACCGTACCGGTTGGGGCGGGGAGCTATGAAATCAATGATATAACGATGTTGTCGCCCAAAAATCCGAAATACCGGACTTCTGAGGTTCAGGCCCCCATCCCGTCCAATGATTGGTGGCAATCTATCCTGATTGCTAACCTGGGAGATGGGAACAGTCTGGTGACGCTTCCGTTCAAGAATCGTTACACTCGACAAGGGTTAAATATCCTCAATCCGGGGGCAGGGTACGCTTCGGCAGATGGAGGCTCCATCGATGCGGATGGTCCCGCGGATCTGATCTTGTCCACAAGCAATATGAACCCGGCCGAGGTGGTGACGAAGATTGCCGGTTACGGAGATTATTCCGCGACGGTGGTTATGAGCGATGACGAGACGGCCAAAATGAAAACAACGTTTGTCAAGGGTTCACCATTCTTGTATAACACGTTTGAGCAACCGGATGCGGCGGTCCTGCAATCGCCGAACATTACCCGATTGTTCGATGACAACAATGAGCCCATTCTGCTAAATGATGGGGATGTGCTGACAGCCGACCATATCGGTATTGAAGTCACTAACCAGGACAATGCGCCAACACCGCAAACATTTGTACGTAATTACGGCGTTTATGCACCCGAGGGTACCTTATTCATGAAGCTGGGCAATACCATCAAGATTAAGTTTGGGCAAGGTGAAAATTACTTGTCGCTGGCCACGCTGCCGGCAGCCGAGGAGTTGTCCAACTATTATCGCCATGCCTATGCCTTCGTTACGGATACGACTGTAGACTATAATTATGATGAGTCACAGTCACTGGTTACGACGAGCTTCCGTTCAACGACGGAGGTAAAGCGCCCGGGATTTTCCGGGGACACGCTGATGGCATTGCTTCCTCATCAATGGAAAATCGCTACTACGCCGCTGACGGAGCTGACTTATCCATCGATTCGCGGACTGATGCGGGTGAGCGAAGGGAATTCGTTTACCACGCAGGACCGTTTCTACGGTATTATTCCGCAATTTGTGGAGCCGAATGATCCGACATATTCGCGTGCGGAATTAATAGCTTATCTGGATCAGCTTGATGCAGATATGGCTAACGGCTTGATGAGTGATGAGCCGTATTGGCAAGGCAAGAAGCTGCACCCGCTGGGATTGGCTACGTTGATCAGTGATCAACTGGGCGATACGGAGCGCAGAGACCGCTACTTGTCTTTCCTGAAGACGATTCTGACAGACTGGTACACGCATTCGCCGGATGAACCGTTCCACTCCTATTATTTTCACTATGATGATGAATGGGGATCAATCTTTCCTTACGGCAGTGGCTTTGGCTTGAACACCGGGTTGACGGACCACCATTTTACCTATGGTTATTATGTCTTCGCGTCCGCGGTCCTTGCTACGTATGATGAGGAATTCCTGCAGGATTATGGAGATATGGTCGAATTACTAATTCGTGATTATGCCAACCCTTCCAAGACGGATGAGCTGTTCCCATGGTTACGGAATTTCGATCCGTATGAAGGACATTCCTGGGCAGGTGGCTATGCCGACAACCGTAGCGGCAATAATCAGGAGGCGGCAGGGGAAGCCTTGTTCAGTTGGGTAGGCCAGTATATGTGGGGTGAGGTCACAGGTAACGATGCCTACCGGGACACCGGGATTTGGGGGTTTGTGACCGAAGAGAAGGCCGCTGAGCAATATTGGTTCAATTATGATCGTGACAATTGGGTAGAAGGATATAACCACGCGACAGCAGGTATGGTGTTTGGCAGTGCTTATCTATATGGCACGTATTTTTCCGGAGACCCGGAGCATATTTATGGAATACACTGGCTGCCGCCAGCCGAATGGATGACTTATTATGGTCGTGATCCTCAAAAAACAAATGATCTCTATGCCGGTCTGATTAAGGACCTTGGCGGTCAGCAGGAGCGTTCCTGGCAGCATATCATTTGGCCATTCCAGTCGATTGGCAACCCGGAGGGGGCGCTGGCCAAGTGGGATACGCGAAATATGCAGCAAAATGAAGTGTTTAATGCCTACTGGTTCATTCACAGCATGGTATCCACAGGAACGCGGTCAATGGACATTTGGGCAGATGATCCAGCCGTAACCGTATATCAGAAGGACGGCGTCTACACCGCGCAAATCTGGAATCCGTCGAATGAACCAAAGACAGTGCATTTCTATAATTCGGAAGGGGCTTTGGGATCAGCTACGGTGTATCCCAAAGCACAGGTCAAGGTCAATCCGCTGGAGAACACGGTGCTGGAAGGTCCTGATCCGTCCCAGTGGATTAGCTATCTGGACCGCAGCGACTGGACGATTACAGCTTCCTCCAGTTCAGAGCCAACCGAGCATCTGACAGATGGCGATTTAGCTACACGCTGGTCTTCGGGACAACTCCAAGTGCCCGGTGATTGGCTGACGGTTGATTTAGGCTCGGAACAGGTCTTTGATACATTGTTCATGAATTCAGGGACGAATTGGGGCGACTACGCTCATGGATATGAAGTGTACGTGTCTAATGATCATGAGAAATGGCAGGAAGCGGTAGTCGCAGCTGGCGGAACCTCGCCAAGCCTGGCTGTATCGCTGGGAGAACAATCAGCGAGATACGTTAAAATTGTATTAACGGAACCGGCAGATAGCTGGTGGTCCATCTCTGAGCTGAAGCTGGCTAAATTCGGCACTGGAAAGAACGTGGAGTTGCCGCTTCCGGTGGGCGGTCCCCTGCCTGATCGTTCCTCGTGGGTTGTGACGGCTTCCTCTACTTATGGAGGAGATGTGGCGAACAACATGCTGGATGGGGAACAAGGCACACTATGGAGTAGTGGGCGTCCACAGGCCAGCAATCAATGGATCAAAATTGATTTGGGCTCGGTCAGTGCATTCGACCAAATCGTGCTGGACCCGGGCAACTCGCGTGATGACTATCCCCGGGAGTATCGGTTATATGTATCTCACGATGGGGAGGATTGGGGGAAACCGGTGATCGGCGGTCATGGCGAGCCGGGGGCTTTATCGATTACCTTTCCCCAGCAGCGGGCCCGTTATGTGAAGCTCGTGCAAATCGGCGAAGCTGACAAGTGGTGGTCCATCTCTGAGCTAGCCATTCATAATTACGGAATAGGTCGGCAAAAGCAGCTTGTCCCTGAGGACTGGACGGTCAAGGCTTCCTCTGGTGAGGACGCTGCGGCCATGCTGGATGGCCGCGAGGAGACGCGCTGGACTTCCGGCCGGGAGCAAACGGGTGGCGAGTGGATCGAACTCGATCTCGGCAAGGCACAGCCGGTGGATCAAATTGTGTTGGATAGCGCGCATAGCCGTGACGATTACGGGCGAGGCTATGAGGTGTATACCTCATTGGATGGCGATGCCTGGGGGAGTCCGGTAGCTTCCGGTCAGGCAGCGGGCCCGTTGGTTACCGCAGCATTCCCGCTGGAGCCTGTCCGTTTTGTCAAGGTCGTGCAAACGGGCACGGATTCCCACTGGTGGTCAATCGCTGAGGTGAAGCTGTATACAGCCGATTCAAAGCGGTGGGTGCCTGCTCAAGATGAGGTTATCCTACCAGATGAACTGGATCGGACGAGTTGGACGGTTACGGCTTCCACGTACGCTGATGTTGACGCACTGCTTGATGACAATATGCACAGCCGCTGGACGACCTCTGAAGGACAGCGTCCGGGACAGTGGATTCAGCTTGATCTGGGACGGGAGCAGCGTTTCAGCAGTCTGTTGATGGATTCCACCGGGAGTGATAACGACTATGCCCGGGGATATCAAATTTACGTATCCCGTGACGGGAACCAGTGGGAGCTTGTTCTTGACAAGGAAGCAGCTTCCCCGCTGGTAAGAGAGGTCTTCCCGCAACAAAATGCCCGGTATATGAAAATTGTCCTGACGAAGGAAATGCCCGCATGGTGGTGGTCTATTTCGGAGTTAAAATTGTACCGCTAGAGCTTAAAACAGGCACTTGAAGCCATCTCAAGCAGCCTGTGTCTAAAAAACATGGACACAGGCTGTTTGAAGGTTGCATTTTCGGTTTATATAAGATAGAGATTATAAGAAAAAGGACCGTAAATAAATTTGTGAATAAATTGTGTGAATAAATACACAATTAATGTGAATTAAGTCACATGTATAGTTTGCACTTTTTTTTATAATCTAAAACAAAGATATAAAAATTCAGGAGGGAAACAACATGAAAATGGTCAAAGGTTTAGTTGTAGCAGGTCTCGCAGCAGTTTTACTGGCAGGGTGCGGTGCAGCGAATAATGGGGCAGCCGGAGAAAATACAGGCGCAGGTGGCAATAAGGCTGAGCAAACGGATGCAACGACAACAGCATCGATTGTTAATCAATCGGACGCTTTCGTTAATGCTGTGAGCGAGAAGGGAACTTGGATTATTGCTATACTTAACGATTTGACGGTGGATCAGGATGTGGTCGTAGCCGGACAATTCCATGACAAAAACGATGAAACCAAGGACATTTACCGTAAAATAGCTCTGTACACGCAGGATGCAGATCACAATATCACTGATTCGTTTACGCTGACTGTTCCTAAATTGACGGTACAAAGTGAAAACTTGAAGATTCAAGGTGGTACAGTGAAAGGCGATGTTTATGTAGAAGCTAACGGCTTCAGCCTGGACAAAACAGCAACGATCGACGGCAATCTGTACTTCGCCAGCGAAGATGTAAAAGGTACTGCTGTAATTGAGGGTACCGTTACTGGAGCAACTGAAGTTCAATAAGCCATTGCAGATCAGCAGCAGGCCAGCCTATAAGGTTGGCCTGCTTTTGTAATACGGCCGCCGATATGAGGCGGATGCTAGCACATTACAAGTCATTTTGTCATATGGTAAAACAGAGCGGCATGGAAATTTTACGAAATAGGTTTACGTAAAGCAGGTTATTTGGTAATATTATCGCAACATAAATTGAACATGAAATGCAGTGATGAGACGAGTAGGTAAATACGGCCTGTCCCAGAGAGCTCCGGTTGCTGAAAAGGAGCATAGCGCTTATTTACTGAAATAAAGACTCTGAGCAGCACATCGGAACGGGGGATCACTCCGGGATGGTGTGACAGGAGCTCCTGTTACAGAGCTAGAGTATAAGTCTATTGGGCCAAGGGCCAGGGAGGCTGTACTTGAAGAGGCTACGATGGCGACATCTTAGCGAATCTGGGGTGGTACCGCGAGCATACCAATCTCGCCCCCAAGACGGAATCGGTCTTGGAGGTGGGATTTTTTTATTTAACCACAGCCTGACAGCGACTTCGCCAAAGGTACACATATTACCAACAGGGAAAGGACTGGAGCACGGATGGGAGAAAGATTAAAGGTAGGCATTGTCGGAGGTACGGGGATGGTGGGGCAACGGTTCATTCAGTTGCTGGACGGACACCCTTGGTTTGAAGTGACAAGCATCGCGGCTAGCGCAGGCTCGGCAGGCAAGACTTACGAAGAGGCAGTACAAGGGCGCTGGAAGATGTCAGGTCCTATTCCTGCGGGTGTGAAGGGCATCGTTGTTCAGGATGCCTCCAAGGTGGAAGAGGTGACGGCTGACATTGATTTTGTATTTTGTGCTGTGGATATGAAGAAAGCAGAGATTCAAGCGCTGGAAGAAGCTTATGCCAAGACCGGTACGCCAGTAATCTCTAATAACTCGGCCCATCGCTGGACACCGGATGTCCCAATGGTTATTCCAGAAATCAACCCGCAGCATATTGAGGTCATTGAAGCTCAACGGAAACGTCTGGGCACATCCACGGGGTTCATCGCTGTCAAGCCAAACTGTTCGATTCAGAGTTATGTTCCAGCCCTGAATGCGCTGCTTCATTTCGAGCCAACGACGGTGGTGGCTTCCACGTATCAAGCGATCTCCGGAGCCGGCAAGAATTTTACTGATTGGCCGGATATGCTGGACAATGTTATTCCTTATATTGGCGGAGAGGAAGAGAAGAGCGAGCAGGAGCCGTTACGGATTTGGGGCCATGTAGATGGCGGGCAGATCGTGAAGGCTAGCGCGCCGCTGATCACCACACAATGTATCCGGGTGCCGGTTACGGACGGACATCTGGCAACTGTATTTGTTTCCTTTAAGAAGAAGCCTGCGGAAGCAGAGATCATCGAGTGCTGGCGTCAATTTAAAGGCAGACCTCAAGAGCTTGCTTTGCCAAGTGCGCCAAAGCAGTTCATTACTTATTTTGAAGAAGAAAACCGCCCGCAAACGAAGCTGGATCGTGATTTGGAGAAGGGAATGGGCGTGTCCGTAGGCCGCTTGCGTGCAGACTCCGTGTATGATTACAAGTTCGTTGGACTGTCCCATAACACGTTGCGTGGAGCAGCTGGCGGTGCGGTGCTCATTGCCGAACTGCTGAAGGCTGAAGGGTACATTCAAGCCAAATAAGGGAGGAAGCATGCTATGGAGATCAGACTGGATGATTTAAGCGGCCAAGAAATTGTAGCATTTATCGGGGAGCATCTGATGAATATGTCTGAGACTTCTCCGCCCGAAAGCGTGCATGCTCTGAATATTAAAGGTTTGAAGCAGCCGGAAGTGACATTCTGGAGCCTATGGCTGGAGGGGGAACTGGTTGGCTGCGGTGCATTGAAGGAGCTGAATTCGCAGCATGCTGAGGTGAAGTCGATGCGTACGGCTATTTTGCATCGTGGCAAGGGGGTCGCCAAGCACATGCTGGCACATCTTCTGGCAGAAGCAGAGCGCCGCGGTTATCGGCAGGTAAGCCTGGAGACCGGATCAATGGAAGCTTTTGCCCCGGCTCGCGGGTTGTATGAAAGCTTTGGCTTTCGCTATTGTGGTCCATTTGCCAATTATGAGAAAGACCCTAATAGCGTGTTCATGACCAGGCTGTTGTAAGATTGGGCTAAAAGAAAATGGCGGTATAAGAGTAAACCAGACTCTTATACCGCCATTGTTGTTATTAAGATTAAATAATAACGGCTGTACCGCTCACGGTAACCATCATCATCCCTTCGCGGATGACTTCGTAATCAATGTCTACGCCAATGATGGCGTTAGCTCGCAATTGGGAGGCCTCCTGCCGCATTTCGGCAAAGGCGGTATCCCGAGCTTCCTTCAGCTTGTTCTCGTAAGCGCCGGAGCGCCCTCCGACCATATCCGTAATGGAAGCCATAAAGTCACGCACTAAGTTGGCCCCCATAATCACCTCGCCTGTCACGACGCCCAGATACTGCTGAACCGGTGAACCCTCAATGGTAGGTGTGGTTGTAATAATCATGGATCTTGCCCTCCTGAAAATGGAATATCTCACTGTATGTTGATACGCATGCCTTGGAGGATTGGTTTCAGTGGCTGCTCAAGCAAATAAAATCAGACATGGAAATGTGCAAGCCGTCAAATACCTGAGATGCGGCAAATGAATCTGCAGCATTTGTGTAGTAGCATATATCGGCTATTTCCTTGTCCCGAAAGATGTACACTGTAATCTGCTGCTTCATCGGGTCCACGACCCAATACTCTTGTATTCCGCAGGCCCGATATAGATCAAGCTTCTGTATAACATCTCTGCTTCGCGTGGACGGAGACAGCACTTCGACAACCAGCTTAGGGATGCCTTGGTATTTACCGTGCTCATCCATATGCTCCTTGTCGCAAATCACAACGAGATCAGGCTGGACTACGCAAGTATTTCCAACACTCTTTTGGAGAGTCACATCAAAGGGGGCTGTCAGCGGGGTGCAGGGTTTGCCTTTGAACCAGCCGTAAAATGCGCCGTGCAACTCGTGAACAGCATGCTGATGCTGGAAGGAAGGAGATGCCAGATTATACAGGATGCCATCAATCAATTCAAAGCGTTGATCTGAGGCCTCGCTTAGTTCCAGGAACTCTTCATGACTTACCCGGGTATAGCTCGTTGCATAGGCTGATGCCTTTTTTTGAAGCAGATCTGGGTCACTATCTGAAAGAGCCTTTAGTGTAGCCACTGCTTTGCCGTTCCTGGTAATAATGATTTCTTCACGGGCCTCGGCAAATTTTAAATACTTGCCAAAATTATTCTGCATATCTGTTGAGGTTACTTGCATACCAAACCACCCCATTTTAGGTATTTATACATATACATATTAGCTAAAATGTGGGAGGGAGTCAAAAGATTTAGCTAAAATGAAAATGATTACGGGAAATGGCATTCCCGTGTTCAGGGAGCGCATGATGGAGATGATAAATGAGGGGGTGCAGGAATATCTGGAGAGATGTAGACTTGGTCCCGAGGCGGCCCTGGAAGTGGAGGTGCAGTTTGTTACTTCAGCCGTGGTTGGCTTGATGGAATGGTGGGTAGGCGAAGGAATTCCGTATCCTCCGCTGGCCATGGTAGAGCAACTGAAACAGATGCTACTGCGCCATTTCCAATCACCGGATATCGTGAAGCTGGGAGCTACCGAACGCAGATAGGATAAAAAACAGCCAATCCCTTGAGTGTCTTGGATCGGCTGTTTCGAGCAGGTCAGCTTGAACTTTACTTGTTACACTTGTGTCTCTTCAAGGTGATGGCAGGTCTTCGCCAGCAAGACAGCATCCTCTGCCAGTCGCTCGATGCGGAACTTCACGTCGTCGTTGACGATCTGCTTGCGGAAGAAGTCCTGCTCTTCGGCAAAGACGTAAGACTGAACAATGCGGGCCTTCAAGTAGGTTAGAATCGGCTTGAGCTGCTGTTCAGGGACCAGATAATGGCGAGGCGAACCAGCGGTGGCTATGATGCCGACTACCTTGCCTTGGAATGCATTTTGTGGCAACAGGTCGAAGATATTCTTGAGCGTTCCGGGAATGGAGGCTTGGAAGATCGGCGTACCGATCACTAAAATGTCGGCATCCATAATGGTCTTGGTGACGACTCCCGTATCGCCTTCATAATCCAGATAGTTGCGGCCGTCACTGAATTGCACATCGTATTCGCCCAGATCAAGCAGGGTAGTTTCGATGTCGGGATATTTCTCGCGCAAGACGGTTAAGGTTTGTTCGACGGCGGTTTTAGTCTTGGAACCAACGATGGTTCCTGATAATCCAACGGCTAACATGGGGATTCCTCCTAATTCTATTCTTGGAGCTTTAGCGATCAAGCCTTAGCTGTGTATTTACGAATGGCAGGCAGAATTTTCGTACCAATTAATTCAAGGTTACGTTGCAGCTTGTCAAAAGGCATGCCGCCAAAATCAATCTGGGCAATGTAGCGCTGATGGCCAAATAGCTCGTGCTGATACAATATTTTCTCAATAATCTGCTGAGGACTGCCGACGTTCATAATGTGATGGGGATCGCCGCCTTGCATGAATAGCTGCTTGTAAAAGCCTTGCCCGTTAGTCTTCTTCATGCCCTCGTTGATATGGGGATACAGTTCCTCCAGCGCCTGCTGCGAGGTGTCTGCTGCATAGAAGAATCCGGCGGTAGCAATCGGTAATTCGTCCGGGTTATGACCAGCTTGACGAGCTGCTTGCCGATAGGCATCCACGGTTTGCTTGAATGCGGAAGCCGGTCCACCCAGATGAGCCATATACATAGGCACCCCGGCATAACCTGCTTTGATGGCACTGGCAGGTCCGCCACCCACGGCCCGCCAAATCGGCAAGGAACCATCCTGCGGGCGAGGCAGCACTTTGGCGTTGCGGAGCGCAGCACGGTACTCTCCTTCCCAGTTCACGACAGGATGTTCATTGATCTGCAGCAGCAGATCAAATTTTTCTTCAAACAATTCCTCGTAGTCGCGAATGTTGTAACCCAGCAAATCGAAGAGTCCTACTCTGGAGGCTCGTCCGGCCACTAGCTCGGCCCGACCGCCCGAGATCAGATCAATGGTGGCGAAATCCTCATAGACCCGTACGGGATCGGAGGTGCTGATGATGGTTGCCGAGCTGCCAAGCTTGATGGTGCGGGTAGCCTGAGCGATGGCGCCAAGCACGACGGTATGGGCCTGTGTGGCGAAGTAATCCTGATGGCTCTCGCCGATGCTGAAGAAGTCCAATCCGGCTTGCTCAGCCAGCTTGGCGTACTCAATAATTTGCTTGATGCGCTCCTGGGCGGAAATGCGCTCGCCCGTGTTGGGATCGGGGAGATGATCTCCCAGGGTGTAGATGCCAAATTCCAGTCCTTTGCTTGAATCAAGACGATATTTATTCATAGGTTGCTTCACCTCTGGTGGATTTGAAATGGATGCTGCAGGAATGATATTTCATGCTTTTATTATAGTCATACCACCTACTTTTAGTAAGTACGCACTTAAAAGTGGTATAGTTACTTATAGGTAACCTAGGGCAGCGAACAGAAGCAACAGCAACAGGATCGGCCATCGAGCCATAAAGCCATGGAGATAAATGGAAGGAGTGTTGCCAAGTTATGCAGAAGCATCCTGGATTTTGCCGTGTGGATAATGCCTTGGAGATCTTGGTTGGGAAATGGAAGCCGATTATTTTGTTGTATCTGCTTCAGGAGGGAACGAAACGGTTCAGCGAATTAAAGCGTCATTTGCCAGAGATTTCGCAGAAAATGCTGACGCAAAACCTGCGCGAGCTGGAGGCGGAGGAAATTATTGAGCGGATTGTATATCCCGAGGTACCGCCAAGAGTCGAGTATTCAATGACAGAGTATGGACGCAGCCTGGAGCCGATATTGGACGCGATGCATGATTGGGGGACCCGTCATGTGCAGCGAAAATCCCAGAAAGGTCTGGAGCAAGCCGCCAAGGGGCAAGAACCGCAAATTCATGCGGCTGAATTACCATGAGCCCAGGCTAGAGAGGAGAAGGGAATGTTAAACAAGGAAGACACTAATATTGGCGAGAAGCTGTCACATAGAGAGTTGGATAAGAGTAGGGCCAAGCGGCTGGGGGATTACTTGAAGTCGCGCCGCTCGCGTCTGAAGCCTGAGCAGGCAGGGTTGACCAAGACGCGTGGAATCCGGCGGACACCGGGACTGCGACGGGAGGAGGTAGCGATTCTGGCAGGTGTCAGCGCAACCTATTATGCCTGGCTGGAGCAGGGCCGAGAGGTATCCGTCTCCCGGGAAGTGATCGAAAGCATTGGCCGGGCGCTGCAACTGACCGACGATGAGTACAAGCACTTGCTTGGGCTGTGGAATGGCAACGAACCGGAGACTATGCTGACCGTCACCAGAGAGGTGCAGCCGAAATGGAAGGAAATCGTGAATGGGATAGCTTATCCCGCTTTTATAACCAATGACCGCACGGAGCTATTGGTCTGGAATCAAAAGATAGAAGGGCTTGTGGGAGATTTAACGAATGCGACTGCTCAGAACCACCCGCTCAACATGCTAGCCTTGCAGTTCACGGAGCCAGAGATGCGTAGACGCCTGATTAACTGGGAGGAGATGACAGCTCATGCCGTAGGGATCTTCCGTACCGCTTATGACAAATATGCGCTTGACCCGTGGTTTGCTCAGTTCGTGGAAGAATTATCTGAACAAAGCCATGAATTTGCGGAATTGTGGAAGCAGCACCATGTGAAGGCGAAGAAGGTCACCAGGGTACTTTATCAGGCCCCAGGCTGGACACATCCTCAGGCTTATGACAGCGATTCACTGGCATTTACGACCGATTATCCGGACCTCCACCTGTGTATCTTTTTTCCTGTATCGGAATAGAGCCTTTCAGTTCAGGAAATTTTGCCTGTTACTGCGACTACTAGTATAAGCGTACGGTGGCTACCTCTAAGGACATAGCCTAGACTGAGATTATGCAAGATCATCTCTATTTAAGCTGAAGAAAGAGAGGAACTGAGATGCAAAAACCCATAGCCACACGTAAATTAGGAAATCAGGGACTAGAGGTGTCAGCCTTAGGACTTGGTACCATGATGATGCCCGTGGGGCGTTGGCTGATCTGGTTCAGGAGGGGAAGATTCGCTATATCGGCTTGTCGGAGCCGACACCTGAGCAAATTCGCCGCGCCCATGCTGTTCATCCGCTGACGGCGGTGCAGACGGAGTTCTCGCTATGGAGCCGCGAAGTCGAGGATGAGGTGCTGCCTGTGCTAAAGGAGTTGGGCATTGGCCTGGCTGCTGGCCAAAGGAGAGCAAATCGTTCCTATTCCCGGCACCAAGCGGCTGGAACGGATTGCCGAAAATGTTGGCGCTCTGAATGTCCAGCTCTCTGACGAGGAATTGAGAGAGATTGAACGCATCTCACCGAAAGGTGTTGCTGCGGGCGCTCGTTATCCACAATTATAAGAGATTTAGAAATACTCGAATAGATTAGAGATTAGCCCCTGCCGTTTACTGCGGATAGGGGCTTTTTGAGGTGCGGCCGGCAAAGGGAAACTATCATAGAATAAGAGGGATAAATTCTTCTTTTTTGATCATTTCTATGATAATTATGAAAAATATAGCAGGAAGATTGGCGAATTATGTAAAATATATCAGATGCGGGATGAATTATCTCTGAAAAAGGAGGTTAGCCGACAGACCGATCATTTCATGGCTTACTAGTAAGAGATTCTATCTTCAACTGCGGGGAGGAATAAACCGTGATTCAAGCCAATCTTTTGCGCAAATCTAGCAAGTGGTTGCTGGCGTTGGCTCTGATTGTTCCGTTATTTTCATTTTCTTCATGGGTTGATAGCAAGTCGGCCCAAGCCGCTGCAGATCACAAGCTGATCGGTTATTGGCATAACTTCGATAACGGGTCCAGCACGATTCGGCTTCGTGATGTCTCGCCGGATTATGATGTCATTCAGGTAGCCTTTGCCGAGCCGGTGGGCGGTCCCACAACGGGTATGATGGAATTTCAGCCTTATAATGCCTCCGTGAGTGAGTTCCAGGCGGATGTGCAGCAATTGCAAGGGCAAGGGAAAAAGGTGCTGATTTCGATCGGAGGAGCCAATGGCACTGTAGATTTGGCTAGTGCCCAAGCCCGGCAAAATTTTGTCAGCACGATGAAGAGCATTATTAATACTTATGGATTTGATGGATTAGATATTGATTTGGAAGGAAGTTCGCTGTCTCTTAACGGTGGAGATGTGGACTTTAAGAACCCAACAACCCCGAAAATCGTCAATCTAATCTCGGGGGTACGAGAAATTCTTGACAGCTACGGCTCAGACTTTATGCTGACCATGGCACCGGAGACGGCGTATGTGCAAGGGGGCTATGTGGCCTATGGCGGTCCTTGGGGGGCCTATCTGCCGGTCATTTACGCTTTGCGCAATGATATGGACTATCTGCATGTGCAGCATTACAATTCCGGCCCGATGACAGGGCTTGACGGCAAATCCTATTCGCAAGGAACAGCAGACTTCCAGGTGGCCATGGCAGAAATGCTGCTGCAAGGCTTTAACGTGGGCGGGAATGCAAGCTATCCGTTCCCGGCGCTTCGTCCCGAGCAATTGCTCATCGGTCTTCCAGCCACGCCATCGGCAGCAGGCGGCGGCTACACCACGGCAGACAACGTGCATAGGGCGCTAAATTATCTTATGAAAGGCCAGTCCTATGGCGGCGGCTATACCTTGCGCAATCCTCAAGGTTACCCGGGCTTTAAAGGAATCATGACCTGGTCAATCAACTGGGATAAAGCGGCGAACTATGAGTTCTCGCGAGCACACCGTGCTTATCTGGACGGATTGGGTCCGGGACCCAATCCTGACCCTGATCCGGTTGACACGACACCACCAACTGTACCAGCCCAGCTTCGCGTAACGGCGGCTACAGCAGATAGCCTTACACTGGTCTGGAGCGCTTCGACAGATAATGTGGGCGTTGCCGGTTACACGGTCGCCTATGATACAGGCAGCTTGAATGTCGGCGGTACAACGGCAACGGTCAGCGGCCTGTCGCCAAATACAACGTATACCTTCACCGTGACGGCGAGAGATGCTGCTGGCAATGTCTCTGGTGCCGTGTCCGTGCAAGGGACGACAACGTCGACGGGCGGGCCCGGGGAACCGGGACAGGCGCAGCCCTGGGAGGCCTATGTCTCCTATAGCGTCAATGACGAAGTAAGCTACAATGGTGGCGTCTATCGCTGTATCCAGGCGCATACTTCCCTCCCCGGATGGGAACCGGCCAATGTGCCGGCGTTGTGGCAGTTGCAGTAAGCACGTATTGATGAAGGATGGGGAACACCGCATGGGCCAAGGCCTGTGCGGTGTTTTTTTGGAGTGGAGCTTTGAGGGGAGAGCATGAATAGAGCTTCATACTGAACTCTAAACCGAACCTTGCAGCAGAACTCTGAATGAGAATTTGGATAACAGATGCGCGTGTGCAGCTACTAATTAGCCTTATCCCTGAATGTGCAGCACGGCTTTACCGGCAAAGGTGCGATCTATAAGTTGCCGGGCAACGCTATCGATCTCCGTCCAGGGCGCTTCGACGGCGATTCTTGGAGTCAATCGGCCGTCTGCGACCAAGCGAGCGAGCAGAGCCAGATCGGAGGCCGCCGTCATGCGGGTTAGCTCCTCGCCAAGGAAGAAGCCGTATAGCGAGCGGCCACCGCGCGTGACAAGATTCATCATGTCCAGATTTGCGGTTGGGGAAGACGAGAAGCCTACAGCTACGCAGATGCCCCGGGGAGCAAGCTGAGGCAGCAGTGCTGCTAGTGTCTCGCCACCAACCGAATCGATAATCAGGTCGTAGGGACCGAAGCGGCTGGCTTCTGATTCGGCTAATGCTGCAGCTCCGACAAGCACTTCATTCGCCGCGGCTTCTCGCACGAACCGGGCTTTATCCTCTGTGCTGGCTACTCCAACATTGTAGGCTCCGGACAAGGCGGAAAGCTGGTGTGCGAACAGGCCGACACCGCCGGTTGAGCCTGTGATGAGCACGCGCTTACCAAGCAGCAATCCTCCCTTGCGGAGCGCATTAAGGGCGGTTAAGCCGGATACGGGCAGGGTGGCTGCTTCAGCGAAGCTTACTTCATCCGGGATTTCGGCGAGCATGGAGACCGGGGCCGCTACCTGCTCGCTCCATGCACCGTGCATTAGCAGTCCAACGACCCGCGCTCCCATGGCGGGACCGTCGCCAGTCTTGGCTGGCTGAGTGACGATGCCAGCGAAGTCCCAGCCCGGGCGGGAGTAGGCGTCCTGGTGGCTGGCATCGATCACCTCTCCACGATTGAGGGAGACGGCATGAACGTTCACAAGAGCTTCCCAAGGCTGGGCTGCGGGCGGCTCGACCTCTTGAATCGTTAGATAAGATGAAGATGCAGGATCGGTCACGATAGCTTGGATTTTATTTTTTGACATCTATGGATCTCTCCTTTAGCATGTTTGTTGAAGTGAACCTGCTTGATCATTCCTTTACGTAAGTGACGAGTTCCATGATTATGGAGCGGAATGTTTGACCGTGGTTTTCATTCAAGAGTATACTTAAGGCGGTTTTTCCAACCAAGTGTAGAACTACACCTTATTAGTATCACTTGATTAGACTAGCGTGAGTCGATGCTTTATAAGCGCAAACGGTGGTTCAAGAAATAGATAGAAGGCGAACTTATGCCAAAAGGAGAGTGGGATATGGAAACGGAGGAAGCTGGATTAAAGCAGACTTTGTACGAGATCGAACGACTTCGCCTGCAGCGTCAGCGCGAGATATCCCATCATCGCTATACGCCCTGGAAAAGATTTACCCAACAGGAACTGAACGATGAGGCGTGTCCAACCTATAAAAACCTGCTGGTCGGTCGCTCTCGCCGGATCCCGGACCGGCAAACGATGCTGAATATCGCGGATTATCTGGAGTGCAGCTCCGGTGAACGCAATGATTTGCTGCTGGCTGCAGGGTATTTGCCGGTACAGACGGAGCTGTCTCCAGCTATGCTGGGGCAAGCAATTGAACAAGCGCAGCATACGATGAGGGCCTTGCCTTATCCGGCGATGGTCGTTACTCATACGGAGGATATCCGGGGATACAATGAGCTTTGCAGCCGTTTGTTTGACTTTCCTCAGCGTTCGGCTTATCAATCTTTGATGAACCGGGTGGACTTGCATTTTAATCTGGCTCTGCCGGTGCGTCCTCGCTCTACGTTTGATCAAGCATCTCAGCAGCAGTGGGAGGCTCACGCTGCCCGGGGAATCCGGATGTTCAAGCAGAATTATATGTTATCCCGGTACGATGCCTGGTATCAAGACGTGGTCAAGCGCTTCGGACAGTATGACGCATCACAGGCCTTTCTGGAGGACATGGAAGCCATGGAGGATGCTTCGTTTGAGCTGACCCAGACCATTTTGGCTCGAAGCGAGCGCAGGAGAGAATGGGTGCCGATTCGCTTCAAGCAGTATACGATCTCCACCGGAAATCTGATGCATCCGCGAATTCAAGTCTTCTTGCCCGCAGATGAAGCAGCGCAACGTCTATTTGAAGAGTTGGGCAGCTCCGTAGATTGCGGGCTGGTAGATCGGCTCTAAAAATGCAAAATAACGTATTGCCCAAATACACAATCAAATTCCTTGCATGCTGAATTAGTTTCAGGGATTCCAATGTTGAAAAAATAATAATTGAAATTCGGCTCTATCTTAAAATTAGTGGTTGACGCCTAGCCTCCAATGCAGCGGAGGGTCGTAGGGATTCTGGAGAAACGGAGTGTTCGCCTTTGCGAGTGGATTTCAACCTTATAAGAATTTATTGAATCAGGAAAATCCATGAACAATAGCGATCGGAAGAACCCTACGAACCCGTAGCACCCCACCGTCCACATGACAACCGCTGATTTTGGTTTAGAGCCTGAAATTCGGCTCAATCTAAAAATTAACGGTTGATCGTTAGCAAGACTTATGAGCCGCATTGCACGTGTCCCAAGAATTCGCTGAATACCGCTGGTTCTCAGGTTCTATTCGGGAATTCCTCTTCTTAATATAGGGAAAATCTCAGATTGTTAAGAAAAGGGCGTGACGTACCATTTATATGGAGAAGAACCCTTATAGGCTAAGGGCCCTTTTATCCGAGATGTACGGAAAACCAACTTTCTCAACAGTCTGAAAAACTCCCGTTAAATGGCTCAAATCCGCCAAAAATCGGGGATTTATATGGATTTCTAGAGCTAGAATAAAAAGTGGACACCTCGTTAAGAGAAAAAGATAATAAAACTAACTGAGGAGGTGTTCACGTGGGTGAGCAGCGGAATCGCTATAACGAAGAATTTAAAAGACAAACAGCTAAATATCTCCATGAACAGACGAAATCGGTGGAGGAAATCGCCTTAGAGATGGACATCCCAGCAAAGACGTTGCATGCCTGGAAAGCCAAATATCGCGAGTTCAAGAATGAGTCCATCTCCAGTGTGGAACGGCTTCGA
>NZ_KB895378.1:79047-371800 GCF_000374825.1 Paenibacillus sanguinis 2301083 = DSM 16941 | reverse complement strand
TGTCTATGGAAACAGTGGAAACGAGTACGCACACGAATCCGCGAACTCCGAGCGCTTGGAGTACCCGAATGGGCCTGCTTTAGGATGGCAAACTCGCGGCGAGGCGCATGGGAAATGTCTCGGAACACAAATAATGCCCTTCCCACTTCCTACTGGGAAGCGAGAGGGCTGAAAAGTTTGCTTTCACGTTACTTAGAGCTTTGTTAACCTTTTGGAACCGCCGTATGCGGACCCGCATGTACGGTGGTGTGAGAGGACGGGGGCTTGCCGCCCCCTCCTACTCGATTTGATGAAGAGAATCTGGAAGAGATGATGGAATCCTTGATGAAGTGAACAATTCTGAAGAGGAGTTCTATTTTCAATGGGATGGGACGGAGGAGTATAGAACGTATATTCGCTGACCATATACGGTCACTTTGGAAAGGTATCATTGTAAGCAAAGTGCCTTTAACGCATTATTAAGAAAGGAGCGTAAATGTGGTATCTTATTACTATGAGAAACTAGGGATTCTCCCTAAAACCAATGAAAGCTACGGGTGAAATAAACAATGAAGCGAATAGCCGAATACAGCGCAGGAACTGTAAAACAATCGTTCTGGTTTTCTGAATTTCGCAAGGTGGTTCACCTGTTGGGTCAAGGAATGACATTAACGGACATTAAGGCATTGAATAAGGAACAAAATATTTTTGCAGCTCCAACACAGGAAAGAGCTACGCAAATTATGAATACCATAGCCACACGGGCAGCCAGTTTAGACCCATCCATTTATCCTTTGTTTGAGCAGAGTGATGTGTCAACCCAGAAACTGATTGCCTTGGTAGCTATTATGCAGACAGATCGATTGTTTTTTGAATTTGTTTATGAGGTCGTTCGGGAGAAGATGATTGTCGGAAGCCACGAATTGGCAGACAGTGATATTCGGATTTTCTTTAAGGAGAAACAACTCCAAAGCGACAAGGTGGCTACTTGGACGGAATATACATTGAAACGCCTTGGAAGGTGCTACAAGACAATGCTGATGGAGGCTGGTCTGACGGATCGAACTCCCGGGAGCAGAGAAATACTTAAACCCATTATGGATCCTGAATTGGTAGCATGGTTGCAAAAACATGGCATGGACCTGATGATACACGCATTGACAGGAGTGAGATAATGGCAAGTCTTCAGGAACGGCTGGAACAAGCAGAAGAGATTATTAAACAACCGAGCTTTCGCCAGAATAAAGGCCTGGGAAATGAAGTCGGCTACTACGTATTTGATTATCCGGCAGAGCAGGAAATGGTAATTAGAGAATGGACCCGGTATATGGAGGCGAAATATACAAAGTCTTACCATGACTTTGAATTGTTAGTATTTGATTTGTATGACATCATTATCGACACGTTGGAGCAGGAAGACTTCATGGAAGATTGCTTTCGGTTCGAGAAAAAGAAAGGGATGGAGCGGATCGTGGAGTCCGTTGGGCGATTGCTTCAAATCAGCGATGATGCGAGCGTGATTGTTCAGCATATCCGGGAACGAACCCCGCAGAACGCGGTTGTTTTCCTGACCGGGGTCGGCAAATGCTATCCACTGCTCCGTTCTCACAAAGTACTGAATAATCTGCACCAGTCCGTAGATCACGTGCCGGTGGTCATGTTTTTCCCAGGAACCTACGATGGGCAGGAACTCGTACTTTTCTCGGAAATCAAGGACGACAATTATTATCGGGCATTCAGGCTCGTGGAATAACAGGGAGAGTTAAACAATGAAGATACAGGACATGTTTATCAGGGAAATCGACAGGGATATTAAAGGGGTTATCAAAGTCGGACAAGGCGATGAGGCCAACGTCAAGCAGGAGCTGGATGAATACGTCGTTACGAGGGAATTGCAAAAGCATTTTGCTGATTTTTTTGCCAGTTACAAAAAAGGGATCAACGGTTACACGGACAAAATGGGGGTCTGGATCTCCGGTTTCTTCGGGAGCGGTAAATCTCACTTCCTGAAAATTCTTTCGTATTTGCTTGAAAATCGTGAGGTCGAAGGTAAGAAAGCGCTGGATTATTTTATTGATGACCGTAAAATCACGGATCCGATGGTCCTGGCAGACATGAAACTCGCTACCAGCGTTACGACGGATGTTGTCCTATTCAATATTGATTCCAAGAGCGAAATGTCGGGGAAGCAGTCCAAGGATGCAATTGTCTCCGTCTTTTTGAAGGTATTTAATGAAATGCAGGAATTTTGCGGGTCGATCCCGATTTTGGCGGATCTGGAGAGACAGTTGGTTGAAGTTGGACGATATGTTGAATTCAAACGTTTGTTTGAAGCAGACTACGGTAGACCATGGGAAACCTCCCGCCACAAGTTTGACTTCATCCAGGATAGCATTGTCGATGTATTGGTCCAGATGAACTTTATGAGCGAAGCAGCGGCGCGCAACTGGTGTGAGAGAGCGATCGAACCTTACAATATCAGCATTGATGATTTTGCTCGTCTCGTAAAGGAATACATCGAGCGCCGGGGCAACAATCATCATATTGTTTTTCTCGTCGACGAAATCGGGCAATACATTGGCGATGATTCCAAATTGATGCTGAATTTGCAAACTGTTACAGAAGATTTGGGGACAGCTTGCAAAGGGAAAGTCTGGATCGTCGTCACCAGCCAGCAGGATATCGACTCGATAACGAAGGCGAAAGGCAATGACTTCTCCAAAATCCAGGGTCGGTTTGATACCCGTCTGTCCTTGTCGTCCGCGAATGTCGATGAAGTGATCAAGAAGAGAATATTGGAGAAAAACACGACTGCTGATCAAACCCTAAAATTACTCTACGAACAAAAAGCAACCATTATCAAAAATTTGATTGTGTTCAATGATGGGGTTGAGAAAAAACTTTATACCGATAAAGAGGATTTTTCGACCGTATACCCGTTTATTCCCTATCAGTTTAACCTGCTAGGGAGCGTGCTCACTTCGATTCGGACGCATGGTGCTTCGGGAAAACACCTCGCTGAGGGCGAGCGCTCGATGATCGCCTTGTTCAAGGAATCTGCGATGAGATTGATGGAACGGGCGGAAGGGACGCTTGTCCCATTTAACCTGTTCTATGATGCCCTGCATCAATTCCTTGATCATAGCCATAAGGGTGTCATCAGCAAGGCAATGGATAATGAAATCATTAATCCGGACAAGCTTGAAGAGTGTTTTGCGGTCAATGTATTGAAGACCCTGTTTATGATTAAATATGTCAAGGAAATTACAGCTAACATCGATAACATCACCAGCTTGATGATTTCCGATATCGATACGGACAGAATCGTGTTAAAGACGCAAGTAGAGGAAGCGTTGAAAGTTTTGTCCAGCCAGACTCTCATTCAGAAGAACGGTGAAATTTACGTATTTCTGACGGATGAAGAGCAGGAAATCAATAAGGAAATTGACCATTTGAATGTGGAAATGTCGGAAGTCATCGGCAAGGTGTCTGAACTGGTGTTTGAAGATATTTTCAAGGAAAATAAATACCGCTATCCCGCCTTTAACGGCAGGTACAACTTTGCCTTCAATCAAGTGATTGATGACCGGCCGTATAAAGCGAATCAGAACCATGATATCGGAGTTCGGATTCTTACGCCAAACTCTGATTTCGGCGATGATGAAACGACACTTCGCATCATGTCCGGTCAACAAAAAGAAGTTCTTGTCGTGTTGCCAAACGATTCCGCTTTCCTGGGTGAAACTCGTCGTGCCCTGCAAATTGAGAAATATTTGCGGCTGAATACGACCAGCGCCTTGCCTAAATTTGACCAAATCAAGGAAGCCAAGCGGATTGAAATGCGGGAACGGAACGATAATGCCAAGCTGTTCCTGACGGAGTCTCTGAAGCAGGCGGATATTTATGTCAATGGGGATAAGTCCCAGATCGGTTCCAAGGAAGTCTCTTCCCGGATTAATGAAGCGTTGGGACGACTTGTGAATACGGTGTACCATAAACTGTCCTATATCGATACAGCCATGAGCGAAACTAACATTCGCGCTTTGTTTAAAAGCACTGATCAGATGTCTCTGTCCCTGGAAAATGGTACGGAGCCCAACCAGCATGCGTTGAATGATATGCTTAGTTATATATCCACCAATTCTTCGATGCACATGAAGACGTCGATGAAAAGCTTGATGGATCGATTTATGAAAGCTCCTTACGGCTTTGTGGAAGATGATGTCGAATGGCTTGTAGCCAAATTGTTCAAGAATGGCGATATATCCTTTACGGTCAACGGTTCCAACGTGACCTTGTTTAATAAGTCGGATGAGGAGATTGTTCGTTATATTACGAAGCGGGAGTATGTTGAGAAGCTGCTGACCGAAAAGCGGGAAAAGCCGGATGAGCGTCTAAAGAAGTCGGTTCGCGAAGTGATGAAAGAGCTGTTCGGTACTTCGGGTAGCCATGAAGATGACGATGCCCTAATGCGCAGCTTCCAAACGTACAGCCGCAATTTGCTGGATGAACTGGACAAGTATGAAATTAGGTACCAGGCGAAGTCTTTTCCTGGCCGAAACGTGGTTGTTCAAGGGAAGAACTTGTTACGCTCGATTTTGCAAGTGGAATTCCAGTTAGAGTTCTACAAGAAAATTCATACTGAACGGGAAGAATTGCTCGATTTTGCGGAAGCCTTTGAACCCGTTAAATTATTCTTTGGCGGTGAACAGAAGGCAATCTATGAGAAGGCACTGAACCTGATTAGCATTTATGACCAAAGTAAAACGTTTATCGTTCATGAACAAGTCGAGCAAGTGGTATCTGATATAAAAGCCATTTTGAGAAAAGAAGCCCCATACGGAGATATTCCGAAGCTTCCGGAATTGCTGGATCGTTTTGCCGAGCTGTACGCCGGATTATTGGAAGAGATGGTCGTTCCCGTGAAAGCGGCGATTGATACTGCACGTGAAAGAGTATTCGACGTGTTGGAGACGAAGGAATACAAAGAGCAGTTTATGTCGCGTTTCCTCATGTTATTTAAAGAAATTTCCGAAAAAGCAGAAACCTGCAACAATGTGGCGACCTTGCAAAATATCAAGATCGAAGCGGATGCCTTGAAGGTGAGGCTGCTAAATGAATTGGCTCGTAAAGATGAATTGATCGCCCTTGACCGAGTTAAGGAACAACAAGCGAAACTCGTTGTGGACCAATCCGAAGGGCAAACAATTCCAAAACCTGCTCCGGAGCCAAAGTTGAAGAAAAGAAAAAACATCAGCATTAAATCGGTCAGTCTCTCCGCCTCCTGGCAAATTGAATCGCCACAGGATGTCGAGAAGTATGTAGCAGAACTAAAACAGAGGATCTTAAAGGAATTGGAAGAGAACACGATTGTAAATATTGAGTTTTAAAAGGAGCAGCATGTAATGAACAAGATAGCCATCAAGAACTTTGCGATCTGGGCCCGCAAAAAGCTGATCGCGGATATTTCTTATAAAGCCGGATTGCTGGGGATTACGGACAAGGAGATAAAATCTCCGTTGCCCCAATCTACCCGCGATGTCGAGTTTTATGATATAGGCACAAAGGAACCTTATTCGATCAGCGGCATTGAAATCGAGCAGCGCAGAAAATTGGCCGAAGTCATTCAAGAGAGAATGGAGCGGTCTGATTATAAGTCCGCGTTTAACAATGTGATAGAAGAAGTTGCCTATACCTGGTTCAACCGTCTGATTGCGGTTCGTTTCATGGAGGTAAACGATTATCTTCCGTCACGGGTACGCTTGCTCTCGTCGGACAGCAATGGCAAATCCGAACCAGACCTGGTCACTTCACCGTTTGACGCGGACCTGGAGTTTAGTCATGTCGAAAAGGAACAGATCATCAAGCTGAAAAACAACAATGAACTGGACAAACTGTTTCAAATATTGTTTATCAAGCAGTGTAATGCCTTGAACGCCATCCTGCCTGAATTGTTTGAGCAAACGAGCGACTATACCGAGCTGTTGCTCAACGTGTCTTTCACGGATCAAGAAGGTGTTGTCTATCATCTGGTGCATGATATCCCAGAGGGTGACTTCAACGTGAATAAGGAAGGTCAGGTTGAAATCATCGGATGGTTGTATCAGTATTACAACACGGATCTCAAGGATGAAACCTTTGCCCTGCTCAAAAAGAATGTCAAGATCACTAAAGAGCGGATTCCGGCAGCGACTCAGTTGTTTACCCCGGATTGGATTGTCCGTTATATGGTTGAAAACAGTCTCGGCCGCCTCTGGTTGGATGGCCATCCCAATAACGAGCTCCGGGCTGGATGGAAGTATTATTTAGACGAAGCGGAGCAAGAGCCCGAGGTGCAGGCACAGCTGGAAGCGATTCGCGAGCAATATAAAACGATCAAACCGGAAGAGATCAAAGTGATCGACCCTTGTATGGGGAGCGGGCACATCCTGGTCTACGCTTTTGATGTATTGCTGCAAATATATGAGAGCTATGGTTACAGCCAGCGTGACGCGGCCAAGAATATTCTCGAACATAACCTGTATGGTCTCGACCTCGACAAACGCGCGTATCAACTGGCTTATTTTGCCGTCATGATGAAAGCCAGACAATACAACCGGCGGATCCTGAACGGTGAAACGAAGTGCCATCTCTATGCGATCCAGGAAAGCAACGGAATCAACCGGGAACAGTTAAAATACTTCGGTGTGGGAATGGATGAATCTGATCGAAACATGGCTCTGCATCAAATGGAGTACCTGCTCGATACGATGCATGATGCGAAAGAGTATGGATCCATTTTGATTATTGATGAACTGAAATGGGACTTGCTGGAGGAGTTTATTGAACGAGTAGATCTTGGTGGACAAGTAACGTCTGGAACCGTTAACTTGGACATTACGAAAGAGAAGTTAAGACAGTTACTCGAAATTACTGTAACTTTAGCAAAGAAATATGAAGTAGTTGTAACCAACCCTCCCTATATGGGGAGTAGTGGAATGAGCGAAAAACTTTTAAATTATGTTAAAGATAAGTACCCTGATGAAAAATCTGATTTAAGTACAGTATTTATGAACAAATGTATTGAGTTTTGCAGTCAGGTTGGAACTGTATCAATGATTAACATTCCTGTTTGGATGTCCATATCGAGTTATGAAAAATTAAGACGGAAAATTATTTTAAATAATACTATATTAAATATGTTGCATTTTGGAAGAGGTGTATTCGGGTCGGATTTTGGAACAACTGCATTTGCAATGGCTAAGAGAGATATTAAAAATTATAAAGCTTTATATCGCAAATTACATAATAATGTAGGGGATGTTGATACACTTGTACAAAAAGAAGAATGGTTTTTTTCGAAATACGGCTTATATACTAAAAGTAAAGAGTCATTTGTAAATATTCCCTCTTTTCCGATTGCGTACTGGTTAAGTGATAGAGCAATTAGTCTTTTTAAGCAGAATGATAATTTCGGGCGATTTGCCGATCCGCGTCAAGGATTAGCCACGGGAAATGATGAATATTATTTAAGAACTTGGAGTGAAGTTGACTTCAAAAATATTGGATTTGATATGTTAAGCAAAGAGATGTTATGGAATGCAGAAAAGAAATATGCGCCCTTTAATAAGGGGGGGGCATATAGAAAGTGGTATGGAAATAATCTTCTTGTTATTAAGTTTGACAGAAATCATTACGAGAAATTGTCGAAGGTTGGCAATCATTTACCTTCTAAACAATATTACTTTAAAAGTGGTATAACATGGTCAGCTTTGACTGCATCCTCTTTCTCGGGAAGACTATCCTTAAACGGATTTGTATTTGCAGGGAAAGGGCCAATGTGCTTTCCAAATGAAACCGGGATGATTTATTCGATATTAGCGTTTCTAAACTCGAAATTAACAAACTACTTCATGAAGGTATTTTCTAGTACTACTGATTTTAACCAAGGACCAATGAGAGACCTGCCTTTTATATCATTGAAAGGGCAAGCTAAAGATTCTATTGATAAAATCTCCAAAGAGTTAGTTAAAATTTCAAAGGATGATTGGG
This sequence comes from Paenibacillus sanguinis 2301083 = DSM 16941, assembly GCF_000374825.1. Lineage (GTDB taxonomy): Bacteria > Bacillota > Bacilli > Paenibacillales > Paenibacillaceae > Fontibacillus > Fontibacillus sanguinis. The sequence goes on along the minus strand of NZ_KB895378.1, from coordinate 363,790 downwards.
ATAGTTTTGAAACAAGTTGGGACTTTAGGAGACATCCGTTTTTATTGAGGAGAATCGGGGACATTAAGCTTCTTGTTAATTCTTATGAGGAATGGGAAAAACATACTCTTAAGCATTTTATTAAACTCAAATCCAACGAAGAAGAACTCAACCGTATCTTCATCAAGATTTACGGACTGCAAGACGAACTCACCCCAGAAGTTGACGACAAAGACGTCACCGTCCGAAAAGCCGATCTCGGTCGCGATGTTCGCTCTTTCCTCTCTTATGCCGTCGGTTGCATGTTCGGCCGTTACAGCCTGGATGTGGATGGACTTGCCTATGCCGGTGGAGAGTGGGATAGCAGCAAATACAAGACCTTCATCCCGGATAAGGATAATGTGATACCTATTACGGATGAGGAGTATTTTGAGGATGATATTGTAGGACTGTTCTGTGCCTTTCTCAAGAAGACGTTTGGAGAAGAGACGCTGGAGGAAAATCTTGATTTCATCGCAAAAGCGCTAGGCAACAAAGGGAACACATCCCGTGAGGTGATTCGGAACTACTTCCTGAAGGACTTCTTCAAGGATCACTGCAAAATTTATCAGAAGCGGCCAATCTATTGGCTGTTTGATAGCGGGAAAGCGGATGGCTTCAAAGCACTAGTATACATGCATCGGTATAATGCCGATACGATCGGGAATCTGCGGATTGACTATTTGCATCGGATGCAGCGGGTTTACGATAGTGAGATTGCCCGGATGCAGGAGACGATCGACAACAGTGGAAATGCCCGTGAGGTCGCTGCAGCAACGAAACGAAAAGAAAAGCTGACCAAGCAGTTGAAGGAAACGAAAGAATACGATGAGAAAATTGCTCACCTAGCACTTGCCCGGAAAGAAATTGATTTGGATGACGGGGTCAAAGTCAATTATGAAACAGTGCAAACGGCAGGAGATGGCAAAAAGTACGAAATTTTAGCAAAGATCTAATCACTTGAGCTCTAATCCGACAGGAGGACGCAAACTTTTATCGAATGTATTAAGTACAAGGTTCGGTTGAGGGAGGTGTTCCGATGAGTGTCGCATTAGAGCTTTTAAAGAAAAATAATGAATACCCGATTGTGTTTATCGGTTCCGGAATGTCGAGGCGATATCTTCAATCCTTTCCAGGATGGGAGGAAATGCTTAAACAATTCTGGGACCAATTAAACACGGGCAAAGATTTCTACGGATTCTTGAGTACACTGAAAAGACATTTGTCAGAAAGAACTTCGGATACGGAATATGATGTGGATTTCTTGACGAATATTCAAGCCGGATCGGAGATTGAAGATCGGTTTAACGAAAAGTTCTTTCATCAGGAAATAGAAATTCCAGGGTTTGATACCGAGAAAGCCTACAAATTTGATATCTCGCCATTTAAAATGGCCATTGCCCATCAATTTTCATCCTACCAGGTAAAGAGCGGGATGGAAGAGGAGTATGCGTCCTTTAAAACCTTCTTGAATAAAACACAAATTGTGATTACAACAAACTATGATACCTTTATTGAGGATTCCGTTAATTCGGTTAATCCCCTTGGTATGAAAAAATATATCGGTCAAAAAGGTTTTTTTGAATCTACCTATGGATGGGCCGAAATTTATAAAATACATGGTTGTGCAACAAATCCGAAATCGATCGTAATCTCTAAAGCGGATTATGAGCAGTTTTCGAAAAATTCCATTCTCATCAGCGCCAAGATTATTTCGCTGCTCCTGAATTCGCCAATTATTTTCTTTGGCTATTCGTTAACCGACGGGAATGTACGGAAGATACTGCGGGACTTTTCTTCGTCGCTGTCGAAAGAGGAACTCAAACGATTAGCTTCGAAAATTATCATTGTAGAATGGGAGAAAGGTCAGAGGGGAATTGTCGAGCAGACCTTTTTTGATACGGATTTAGGTTGTGAGTACACGGTACTTCGAACCGATAACTATAAACTGCTGTATGAAATTCTGTCTGAGATTGATCAAGGGATCCATCCTTCGGAAGTGCGGAAATACCAGCATGTTATTAAGCAGCTGATCCTTGACCGAGGCAAAAAGGGAAGTCTAAACACGCTCTTGGTTTCACCTGAAGAATTGGAAGATATCGAGAAGCGAATTGGTGATGAAAAACTGGTTGTTGCGTTAGGAGATACCACCTATATCTTTCAAATGCCCGACCTTCTCACTTATTTATTGGATTATTTCTTTGGCGGCCGTTCCATTCATACGGATATTGCGCTTCGCTTTATTGCGAGTCAGAACAGCAATTCACGGATTCCGTTTATTAAATATGTTGAGGGGATTGATCTGGATAAAACCAATCTTCATCCCGTTGAAATCGAGAAAATTAACCAAAGAATAGCGAAATTTACCGGTCCGCAAATTTGTTTGGATTCAATTAATCCATCCAACCGGATCAAGGCAGATTCGTTAACGGAAATTTTGGAACAACAACTAAAGCCGGATAAAGAATACGATCTTATTGCTTATAATGCGCTGAAGTTGGACAAGCAGGAAGTAGGAGCGTACTTGAAAGAGAAGTTGGAGAAATTTAAGGCTGATGGGATTAGAAGTGTATCGACTTCGATGAGGAGATTGCTTACGATTTACGACTTTATTGAAAATAAATAGAGACTGACGCCGAACCCACGGAGTGGATTGCCATCAGCCTCTTGAAGCCTTATTAGTATCTTCATTTTACCACGAATGTATGATAAAGACAACAACTAACTTAACGGAGCAGAGCCATGGCTGAACTGAATTTGAAGCAAATTGCGGATAAATTAAATAATGAATTTACGGGAGATACCCGAAAATTGGTGTTCTGGTACGATGACCAAGGGGAATTTTTCGAGGATATTGATGCGCTTGAGCTACAAAATGCCAAGGTGTATCGTTTGGAGCCCGATAACCAGTTTTATACGAAATATTTTCTGGAGCGGTTGGATCGGACGACAAATTACCTCGTTTACGCCCCGTTTCCGAAGCCGCCTGTTAGGGACAATCATTTGGCCGATACGGTCAAGTATTCTAAACAGTTTTATGCCGATCGTGCTTCCTTGCTCGCTGTGGATCTGGGCATCGATGAGAAGTACAAGCCGGTCATCCAAAAATATATCAAATTTTTCGGAGCTAAAGACCGCACCCGACGCTTCTATGACCTCGAGATCGAAAATTTCACAGAGGATGTCATCGAGATCGCCTTAATGAGCGCCTGTTGTAAAACCCGGACCGCTTCTTTTGAAGAGGTGGTTCGGGTTGTGCTTACGGATGATGATCTGGAGCAGAACAAGTTTTTGGTCGAGTTCGATAAATACGATCTTCTGCCCGCTTTTTGGCGGCTATGTGAACAACAATTCGGTTACACCGATTCGGATCCTAGTTTAGAAAAACTGGTCTATTCGTTATTCATAACGTATACGGATCGATATATGGAAGGAGAGCTACCCAAGGCTTGGGTAAGCCTGGTTTCCTATAAATCCGGCAACATCATTGCTTTCCTGGACAATTTGATGAATAGTGTGCTTTATCGAGAACGTTATCGTGAGCTTTCCGGTCATGTGGCCGAAGCCCTTCGGGTGGAAGAGAAGTTTGCTTCATTAGATCCGGAGGTTTTGGTCGATTGTGAAACCTTCGCGGTCATTGATCGGTTTCTTATCCGCTGGATTGCTGAACGTTTATTGTCTGAAGACTCAGGCGCCAAGCTGGGCAGTCTGACGATTCCTCAGCTATGCGAGCAGCGAATGAAAATGCATTTCGGCGATATTTATAAACTGCATTATGAACTATTGATTCAGGCATGGCATCTGATTGGGCATGCGAACTACAATTGCTCAAACGATGTCCACGAAATCGTGAATCAATATCTTCAAAACGATCATCAGTTGGATTCTTATTATCGTTGTTTCTACGCTAGTTATGATCGGATTGAAGACAACGCAGAATTCGAAGCGTTGCGTGATTTGGTGGAGAACATCTACAGCAACGAATACCTAGGCACCCTTCTTCCCAAGTGGAATGCAGGTTGGTCTCAAGGGGAAATGATGGCCGTTCTTCCATTGCAGCGCCAGTTCTACTCAAAGTATGTTCGGGATGCAAAGGATCGGGTAATCGTGATTATTTCTGACGGAATGCGTTACGAAACCGGGCAGTCACTTTTGAATAAGTTGAAAGATGACAAGAAATGTACTGCAAATATTGAGGCAATGTTGAGTGTACTTCCGTCGTATACTTCTCTGGGGATGGCCGGACTCCTTCCTCATAAGACACTGGAAATGACTGAGGATTATCGGGTGTTGGTGGATGGGGCCACCTGTGATGATCTTAAACAAAGGGAAGCTATTTTGCGAAAATACAATCCCAATAGTCTCTGTATTCAGTATGATGTTCTCAAGGAGATGAAGCGTGAGCCGATTCGGCAATTATTTTTCGGTAAAGAAGTTATTTATATTTATCATAATCAGGTTGATGCTCGTGGTGATAATCCAAAAACAGAAAATGAAGTGTTTTTCTCATGTGATGAGGCGATAGATGAAGTGTATCGCCTGATTAAAAGAATGACTGAAGATCTCAGTGCAACAAATTTTATCGTTACCGCGGATCACGGATTTATATACAAGCGGGACAAGCTGCAGGAAAGCGATAAGATTACGGGTGTTTCTGGCAAAGAGGCATTCGTGAATCGCAGGTTCATGATTTCAGAGAACGCCGTTCAGGAAGACGGGATCATTTCCGTGCCGCTGGGGATGGTCCTTGGCCATGTCGATCCCAAGTTTGTTTCTGTTCCGGTCAGTTCCCATGTATTCACAGTCGCAGGCGGCGGTCAGAACTATGTTCATGGCGGGTCTTCGCCGCAGGAGATGATTGTTCCGGTGATTCAAGTCAAGACCGAGAAGGGGCGTAAGGAAACTCGCCCTGTTCAGATTATGCTCGTCAGCATGGTGCAAAAGATTACAAATTTAATTACCACGCTGGATTTTATTCAATCGGATCCGGTCAGCGATGTCGTGGAAGGAATGACCTATAAAATCTATTTTGTATCCGAGGACAATGAGAAAATATCGAACGAGAACACTTATGTTGCGGATAGCAAAGATACCGAACCGCATAAGCGGATGTTCCGTCTGCGTTTTAATTTCAAAAACCAGCTTTACGACAAGTCAAAGCCATATTATCTCATAGTGATCGATGATAAAAATGTAGAAGTGCTTCGGCATCCCGTAGTGATGGATGTTGCGTTTGCCAATGATTTTGGATTTAATGTGTGAGGCAGGGGATCAAGATGAATGAAATTTCTGGCCGATTAGAAGGTGAATCCGGGCTCATCGATAAGTTGAACACTTACTTTGCCGGCAAAATTGTCCGAAAAGATTTAACCAAGAAAATCAAAGAAGGCGCCAACGTTCCGGTATATGTATTGGAATACTTGCTCGGCATGTACTGTTCCTCCATGGATGAGGAGGAGATTGAAGCCGGTGTTCGCAATGTGAAGAGCATTTTGGCGGAGAATTATGTTCGCCCGGATGAAGCACAGAAAATCATTTCCAAACTTCGGGAAAAGGGTAGTTACACGGTAATCGATAAAGTATCCGTCAAGTTGAATTACAAGAATGACGTATACGAAGCCGAATTTTCCAATCTCGGGATTGGAAACGTACCGATCGGGGAGAAATATGTATCCCAGTATGAGCGCCTACTCGCTGGTGGGATCTGGTGTATTGTTCAGATGGAGTATTTCTATGACGAAGCGGATAAGAACCGATGCCCGTTCATCATCCGTAAGCTCGATCCGATTCAAATGCCAAGTCTGGATTTGGAAGAGGTCAAGGCAGCGAGAAGCTATTTCACGGACGAAGAATGGATTGATGTGCTCCTGAGAAGTACGGGCATGGAGCCATCCCAGTTCACGAAACGGGTGAAATGGCTGCATTTGGCCAGACTCGTTCCGATGATCGAGAACAACTATAACCTGTGTGAACTGGGACCAAGAAGTACGGGCAAGTCCCACATTTATAAGGAAATCAGTCCGAATAGTATCTTGGTCTCCGGGGGGCAGACGACGGTAGCGAATTTGTTCTACAATATGGGGAACAAGACGGTTGGTCTGGTTGGGTTATGGGATTGTGTTGCTTTTGACGAGGTTGCGGGAATTAAATTTAAGGATCAGGACGGAATTCAGATCATGAAGGATTATATGGCGTCCGGTTCGTTTGCCCGCGGCAAAGAAGAGAAAAATGCTTATGCCTCGATGACTTTTGTCGGCAATATTAATCAAAGTGTAGACGTGATCCTGAAAACATCGCATTTATTTGATCCGTTTCCGGCCGCTATGGCGAATGATACCGCATTCCTGGATCGGATGCATTGCTACATTCCGGGTTGGGAAATCCCGAAATATCGGCCGGAGTTTTTTACGAACGCCTATGGCTTTATTACGGACTATTTCGCGGAAATGATGCGGGAACTGCGCAAAATATCTTATGGCGATGCATTTGATAAGTACTTCAAACTGGGCAACAATTTGAACCAACGCGATGTTATTGCCGTAAGGAAGACCGTTTCCGGTTTGATCAAACTGGTCCATCCCGACGGACGTTTTACGAAAGAAAATGTGGAGGAGATACTCCGATTTGCGCTGGAAATGCGCCGTCGGGTGAAGGAACAGTTGAAGAAGATCGGTGGAATGGAGTTCTATGACGTGAACTTCTCCTATATCGATCAGGAAACATTTAATGAAGAATACGTCTCCGTTCCCGAGCAGGGAGGCGGCAAGCTGATTCCGGAAGGGATGAATAAACCGGGACATGTCTATACCGTGTCGCACGGCAAGTCCGGGATGATCGGCGTGTACAAATTGGAGACACAGATGACGGCGGGAACCGGTAAATTTGAAAAGACCGGGATCGGTTCCGATCGGGAAGCAAGAGAAGCCGTGGACACTGCTTACCGATATCTGAAAGCGAATGGACGAAATATCAGCGGATTATTGAGTACAACAACGAAAGATTACCTGATGCATGTTCAGGATCTGAACGGCATTGGCATGACCAAATATCTTACTTTACCTGCAGTTGTAGCTATCTGTTCTGTTGCTCTTAATAAGCCGATACTTAGCAGTACCGTTATTCTCGGCGATTTATGCATCGGTGGCACGATCATCAAGGTAGAGGAGCTGGCCAATACTCTCCAGGTTTGTCTTGACAGTGGCGCCAAAAAGGTATTAGTCCCTATTACGTCGGCTGTCGATCTCGGAACTGTCCCCTCGGAGCTGATCGGCTGCTTCAATATTATTTTTTACCAAACGGCTGAAGATGCGGTATTTAAAGCTTTAGGGGTGGAGTAAATAGAGAAATTGGCGCGTATATTGCCCGAGCTTGAATATGGTTTAGCTTATACCATTACCTATGTTGAATCTGACGGTCGCGAGAAATGTTATGATTTGTGGTTCGATAAAGAAGATACGGCTTATTGTTTGCAGGAGATTTATATAGAAAACAGGGTACCCGAAGAACTTGGCGAGATTTGTAGATACCATAAAGCCGGGATCATTGGGAAGTTGACGGAGTTTGCGGAGTGTGAGCGGTTTGTGGTCAGGGAATGGTTAACAGGAGCAGAGGAGAATTAAATATCAATTATACGAACGTTCGTTTGCTAAATCTACTAATCTATGATAATATGAAGCTGTAAAATCGCCTTACAAGTTGTTGTAAGGGTGGGAGATTGAAGTCAAGGGTCTCGCGAGCAGTAGCAAGTACAAGACACATTGACAAGGTTCACTCGTGGACACGAACTCACATATCAGGCAACAAGCACTCCACATTGAACACGCCTCCTCAACTATCATAGCATAGTTGTTCATGCGTAATTTATGGGTGGCTGTTATTCAATTACATCATACCTGTCAACTTAGGAATGCTACCCTCCGTGTTGGCAGGTATTGCACTTATATGGGGTGTAAAATGAATATTGATGAATGGATGAAGATAGCAAAATATCGAGGCTATACACATTTTGATAGAAAACTATCTGCCAAAAAAGTATGGGATTATATTTCAGATTCTAACAAAATTAAAAGGCATGGGTTCTATCCGTTTATTCGCTATACAATTACTATAAGAAAATATAGCAGAACTAGAGGAAGAACGACCAAAAAACGAGTAGTTTGTTATTCAGCCCATAAAGACCGTTATATTTATCAATATTACTCTTATCTTTTAAATAATGAATACAACAAGAGAGCCCAAAATGGCGATTTAAATTGTTGTGCGATAGCATACAGGAATAATCTAGGTAAGAATAATATAGATTTTGCAAAGGCAGCGTTTGATAAAGTCAAACGATTGGGTTCGTGTTACATAATAATTGGAGATTTTACTGGCTTTTTTGATAATCTTGACCATCAATATTTAAAGACAAGAATATGTGATTTGTTGCAAGTAGAGAAACTTCCGGATGATTATTATGCAGTTTTTAAAAATATAACTAAATTTTCTTGTTGGGATTTATCTGATCTGCTTAAAGAAAATGGGTTGCCTAATACTTCTTATGGGATGAGGCAATTCAATAAACGAGACATAGCCCTTTCTTTAGCGAAGTTTAAGACTTTAAAAAGTAAACAGATCAAACCTAATAAGAATTCCTTTGGAATTCCTCAAGGTTCAGCAATTAGTGCTGTTTTATCGAACATATACATGCTTGAATTTGATGCCAAGATGAATACGTATGTATCTCCTAATAATGGATTATACATGAGATATAGCGACGACTTTATTATTGTTGTTCCCAAAAATGGAGATGAGTCTTTTGTAAAAGACTACGAGACTATAATGACAATAATTAATGAAACCCCTTCAATAGAGCTAGAGCCTAGTAAAACAAAACTTTTTGAATTTGATGCGGGGAGTATATCCTCATTAGAAATCCAGGATAATACTGTTTTTAGATCAGAAAAGAAACAACGAATCGACTATTTAGGATTTTCCTTTGATGGAAATATTGTTTCAATTAGGGACAAAACAATTTCAAAGTATTATAACAAGCTTAATAGAAATATAAGAAAAATTGTTAATAACGAATATGATACAGAAACTAAAAGAATTATTAAATGTATCCGTTTATATAAGAAATTCGGGCTTCAAGGTGGAAATAGTAAGAACCGAAATTTCTTAACGTATGTTGGTAGAGCAGAATCAAGATTTGGTCCTAAGGAAAGAGTCAACTTAGTGAAAAAGAGACATATTCAGAAAATAAGAAAAAAAATGAGAATTTAAATTTAACGGCCTTGTTGATTTATGAACTGACATTTGAATATGAACAAACTGAGGGGTCAATAGGGCAACATGAATTGATTAACAATCATTACAGGAGGTGTAAAACGATGAACGCCTTCGATGAACTAACGAACCAAATTAAAGCTACAGAAGAAATTATTGAAGCATGTAAAGCTAGCCATCAAGCTTTAGGATTGCCGGAGTTTATATCTGAATTGGAAATCAGGTCACTGCAGCAGAGACTAGATGAATTGAAACGCCAAACTTTTTAAGAGAGTGAGATTCAATTGTGGACCTATCCATAAGAGATTATCGTATCTTGGATTTAAAATGATATTGCGTACCGTGAATAATTAGGAGTAGAGAGAAGCTAATTAAAAGGTTTCTCTTTTTTGTGTGGTTTAATAACCAACTCTCAAAGTCTCAAGGTGACGAACATACATTCGCTGGCATCCTGGCGTCACTTCTATCATGTATCCTATTAGTTATCTACTGCGAAGGAGGGTGCTGTTATGGTTAACGAGGGAAAGACCAAGACGTCGGAAATGCTCTTTTATCTCATTACGGGCATTCAGCAATGGCAGAATAATTATGGGGTCATTCCTGATGATTTATACAAAGGTATGCTGATGTTTATTCAACTATCCTCTGAAATGAATCCCAATCCGCCGGTTGATCTTTATCATTTGATGCAGATTCTTCACAAACCCTCACAAGAATGGGGGATACCCGATCTCAAGAAGGTTTATCCTGAACAAGCCCCGCTACTAGACAATTTCGTTGGCTTAGTGACCGATGCCGATGAGTTTTTGAATCGTTTTATTTCTCCACAGGAAGCAGAGCAGCAGCAGATGTACGAAATTCTGAAATATTCCAGGGAGGAAAGTAGATGTCTGCAAGAGGAATACACGACAATTCGCACCTTCCTATCTGATCCTGGTCATGCAGTTATTACCTCGCGTGAACGTTCGGATTTTCTTGATCGTTTTCAAGATGTTGATCTAATTCAGTTAATTACAGCCTGTTATCAGGAGATTACTGAAGAAGTATCTAATTACCGGAAATGTCCGCACTGCGGTTGGACAATGGAATACAAGCATGATCAATGGCGTTGCAACAAAGAAGATGTTTGCCGCTCGCTTGCTGATATGGAGGTGCTTGAACCGTTCGACTTTGGAAAACAGCGTGTTTTCCGTCTTATACCGGGCATTCAACGATTCGTATTGTTGCCAGGAATGTCGGAACTTCGTATGGCTGAACGTTTGCAAAAGAAAGGCTATGAGGTGGACCTTTATCCCAATATCGATACCTTCGACTTGTCCGTTAGACAAGGTGGTCGCCAATTTTTCCTCGATGTAAAGGACTTTAAGGACCCGCAAACACTTGCCAATTATTTTAATGAACAAAGCTCCTCTTATCTAGAAAAGTACCTGAATCAATGCTACATTGTCATCCCGCAATATCGAGATCTGATGTTTCGAAACTATACAAAGAGAGCTGAAGTGTACCTGAATGATACGGCACAACGATATATCAGGATCATTATGGAGAATGAATTGGAGCAAAGATTGCAGGAGGTGTTCTTTTGAGACAGAGCTATTGGGAATTGGCAGAGGACATCGTAAAAGAGTTTGATACTTTCCACCTCCGCAAATCGGACATCTCGATACTGGTAAGTGTGGAGCTACTGATCATCGGTTGTCATAAAATTGATCTTTCATTCAATATTGAACAAGCTTGGTCGCTGTTAGTTGGTTATAACGAGCCCTTTCTGCCGAATTTGGTCGAAATTACAACCATCACCCGGATGCGCATTCTCTTTCCTGAACTCCGTCATAAGAAGGTTTTGCTCCGGAGATTGTCTCGATATCGTGAATTGAACCCGGATTACAGAATGTTTAACGTTAATGCTGAGGGAATTGCTATTTGTCTTTCACCTAAGTTTAAACCCGATAGAACTGCTATATATCGACGGATCTTAGAAGAAAATATTCCTTTCAAACTCAGTACGAGACCTTTGGCCGTAAGTGGGGATTTCAAATACTCACGCAGAATCCGGGGCGGGCAGACGATTGACTTTAAAGGTACCATTCCTGGGTCTTTATTGAAAGATACAACGGAGTCGTTTCCTATCTACCATTCAAAAAAACTACTGACTCTTTCGTTACCCTATGATGGGTCCTCCCTAGCACAGGAAATGGATGCTTGCCTGAATAGGGATGGTATGTGGGAAACGCGTGCTCAACAAGTCATACTTGAACCTGTAGCAGGTGATGAGCGGGAGTTGACTTATCAAGGCAATATCCATATTGGTGGGGGACTTGGCGCAGGGAAATCGACCTTCATGATGCTGGAGACATATCGACTAGTGAAGAAACATGGGGCAAAGGTTGGATTTATTGAAGGCAGTGTCGCCCAGGTGCTTGGGCGGGTCAAAGAGCTGCGCCGCCTTGGCGTCCATGCGGTTCCTGTGATCGGTCGGTCAAGCAGAAGCAAACACCAGCAAGATTATTTGTTTGCCAATATGCATCAGATTCAACAAATCGGCGATTGGATGAACTCCAACCATGAATCCCTTAGACATATTTCTGATGTCTGTTTGATTAAGTCTTTAACGACACCTATTGACGAGGAACGGAATAAACCATACCCGTGTCTTCAATTGCAGCAAGATGATAACAGAGTTCTTTGCCCGCTGGCTCATAAATGTGGTGTATATCGCGATTTTGCCGCATTGAGAGATGCAGAAGTTTGGGTAACAACGGCTTCAAGTGTGTTAAAATCTCGAATCCCCGAACTTATCGATCCTTATGCAAGAACTGTCTTTGAGGCAATGCATGATTTGTTGGATGTCATCTTTGTTGATGAGGCAGATCAGGTACAGAAGCAATTTGACGAGGCTTTTTTGACGGAATATAACGTATTTGGATCTACAGAAGACATTTTTGAAAAACTGAGAACCGATTCCAATCAACTTACCAATGGAGAATATGGGCAATACGCCGGGGATCCAGCCATTGTTGAATGGAATGATCGACTCCGGATGTTGGAGCATATGGTTTGGCGCATCTATGCAAAATTAAATGATTCCCATACTTTAAGAACTCATCTTGAAGGCAATCTAATTCGAGTCGCAGGGGTAGCAGGAACTATAAGCGGAAAATTAGCCACTGAAGCAAATGAGCAGAAACAGATCTTCAAATGGTTGATGGAATATGCTTCAGACCCGTATAAAGATAAACGCTTATCAGTAATTGCAAATGAATTGATCGATACGGACAGTCCTGAACGAAAGCAGTTGTGGATTGATGAGCTGATTTCTAAACTGAAGGGAGTCATTAAACCACGGGTAAAGAAATCATTGCTGTACGCTCAATTTGAGTTCTTCATTTATTTGTGTCGAGTTGAGGAAAATATCAAGTATATTTTAACCGCCTTTCCTATGATCCAGGTGAAGTTGGGGTTATCGATTAACTTCTCTCCATTATTCACCATGCAAAAAGATTACCAGGCATTTATGAAAGAGGCGATGACCGGCGTTACGCTGGGTTACAGGTATGAACTTCCTGAAGGCAAAAAATCCGGAAAGTTTAAGTTGATCGAATATACGGCGATTGGACGTCTACTGCTTAATGAGTGGCATCAGTTATACCGAGATAGTGATAGTAAAGAAGGGCCAGCTGTGGTTTTTCTGTCAGGGACAAGCCATGCACCCAAATCGGCTCATTATGATTTGGAAACTTCTGCTCGTTGGTTGCTAAGCGCAGGACGTTCAAGCTCCAACATTCAACTCTACTATAAACCTGTGCTCGATATGACGAATGGAGAATTTTATGCTGTTTCCGGGATTCAAGACAAGGAGCAAAGAAGTCAAAACCTTTCCGGAATGGTTCGAAAATTAAAGTCCGATATTAACTTCGACTTGCAATACTGGGGAAATAAATGTCCATCAAGAAGAGTGCTTCTTGTTGTTAATTCCTATGAGGATGTTGAAACGGTTCGCCAGGTATTTGCAGATGATCCCGTCTGGGATAAGCGGTATATGGCGCTTGGAAGAGATGCGGAACTGAAAGCAGACGAACTTTCGAGAAGCCTCATAGAAAGCTTTTGTCAACAATCTGCAGAAGTCCTGATTGTTCCGTTGCTCTCAGTTGGCAGGGGATATAACATTTTGGATCGAGAAGGTGGGGCATTATTCGGCAGCGTTTATTTTCTTGTGAGGCCATATCCAATCCCTAATGATTTAAAATATCTTGTTCAGATTCTACATGCATTTCTTCCGAAGTATATGAAGCGGATACAGAATGAAGGATTGCGGTATGAACCGGCCATAAATAAATTGCGCCAGATAAGCAGCGGTAAACTTGAAAGCATGTATATGAAGCCGGACTATTGGTCGCTCCTTCATGATGACGAACGTGAGATGATGGGTTGGTATACATTTGTTCCTGTCTGGCAGATGATCGGACGATTGCTGCGAGGAGGCAGGGATGCTCGTGTTTTTTTCTGTGATGCTAAATTTAATGCCAAACCTGCCAGGAATAAAAGTGGGCTCTCTATGTTGAGTGTATGGAAAAAGATCATGACTGGTAATAGAAATGATATCTTGTTCCAAAGTTTGTACGGGCCTTTTATTCAAGCGATCATACAGATGAAAATGGAGGATGAAGACGATGAAGACTAAAATGATGGAGTTATTTTATCTTGAAGTACAAGAAGAATCCTTTTACGATGAAGCAATTCACATTATGCATATGCCGGAAAGTTGGCGTGATTATCTGGTTCATTCAGAGTATAAGTTAAAATATCAAGTCAAGCCCTTGGGGCAAAAGCTCAATAGTATTTTTCCTGAAATGATCCATGTAGCTGTGAATTATATGTCTTTGGCTAATGATTGGCCATGGATCGTCTCAACGGAAAGGTTGTCAACTTCACTGATCAAAAAGCTGACCTTAGGCTGGTTAGCGTCCCTAAAAAAATGTACGGTTTCAGATCTGCCTGCAGAACTTAAAGAAGTAGAGTTATCATGGCATACAACCACTTTTGGAGAATTTTATGCGGCATCAGACAAAAAGGCGGTCGACAAGTATCAGTGGCTACCGGGCCTTGCTGTTATTAAATTCTGTGCTGAACCCAGACAGGTGGACCTGGGACATGGGATCGTTAAGGAATTTCAATTTTTTCATACCGTGTTTAACCACAAGCACGAGTGCATAACAAGTCCATATCAAAAGTCAGCCAAACATGATCCCTTTTCCTATGTACTTAAAATTAGTCTTGAAAACCGTGGCGGTGATGCCAATAAACTGTTATTGTCCGTTTCGGTGGGGATACGTCGCTATTTAAAAGAATCCAAAATTAAAACAGAGCAGAGTGGGCGGGTCTGTTATTTAAAGGATAATCCGGCTTGTTCTGTCCTTGTTTCTGTCCGAAATCCTGACTATGTTCAAGAAACGATGTCATTTTCGCAGTTGCAATTTGAAAGGTATGTAGATACCAGCAAAGGTACTTTTTCGCGTTGGAAGACACATCTGGACAATCTGTATTGGGATGTACTCTATGGAGAAAGCTTTGAACCTGATTTGTTGATGTCAGCGCCTGCCAGCTATCTGGAAGGAAAGGGAGATATAACAGCTTGGGTTGTTAACCATAACTCTTTTCGTAATGTCAATAGCTGGGTTAAACCTGGGTTAGGAGTATCGGAGAAAAGAGGGTTATTTAGCAGTTTTAAAGAGACGCTCGCCAAGTACGAGCTTGAGCCCCTGCCTCACATTATAGAGCTTTCGGGTCCCAAAATGAATGATCAGCGTTTTCCAATCATCTCTGAAAAAGATCGAGCGATTCGGATTGAAGTGTATAGCAGTGAGGAGATGTTTGCAGCGATGAAGCAGCTCTATACGACGCCGCAGAAATCCATTGATATGGTTGGGAAGAAGGAAGAAGGCACAGTGATCTTTAGGCCAATCTCCGAGCAAATTTATAGACTGGATAGTAATAAAGAGGTCGTCGTGGAATTTGTCCACTGCAATCCGGACGGTATTGTTCAAGAGCTTGAGATAAGAAGTTGCACAGCAGATGTCGCTTATCATAGTTTAGTAGCTCAAATAAAGAGCAGGCTGGCTCCACAAAAGGTTGATCCAACGGTTAAAAAACTGGCACTCATTGAAATCAACGGTAAGGAGGATTGGAGTAATGGTGCCGATCCAAAATTTGCGATTCGAGATGCCATGAAGCAGTCGGGCAGGTTAACACAGTTTATTGAACCTCTTGGGACGGAAGGACTTGAAGCAGATAGGCCGCGCATAATTAATGCATTGCTGGATTTGCTGAATGATGCAGGTTTTCTTAGTTTTAACGTAACCAAACTTGAGGAGACTCGTCCCATTCTTTCATTTAATCTACTTAAAGCTAATCATGGCTTTCTGCCGGTTGCATCCAAGATGAATAGAGCGGAAGTTATGGTTAAGATGTTGGGAGTAGATCAGTGGGTACCTGTAGAGGAGGCTCCGTTTTATCTGGAAGATGTAAAGGTGCTTAAACAACAGCCGAATAAATTTAATAACAGCAGCGCGGTGTTCGGTTCTTTTTTGACACAAGTTATTGAGGATGAGCTAGACAGGCATAATTATGAAATCATCGTTATGATCCATGCAAAGTTAAGGAAAGGATGGCTCCCCGCCATTCAAAATGGTCGAATTCAGTATGATGTGGTGCCGTTTTTGAATGAACGTTTGATGAGTGAGTCTAGAGTAAAGTTTATCAGAATTAACACCATGCAAGATGTTCCGCAATATCGGATTTTTTATACGGAGAATGAAGAAAGACCGACTAAGTCATCGGGAGTATTTAAAGACCCTCTAGGGATTTACTATGGCGTTGGAGGCAGGCCGGTTACAATGAGGAAGGCCTTTGTCGGAGATATCAAATATTTGCAGCCTTCTAAACTAATGTTGCAGCAACGGGCAGTAGAGTGCATTCCATTAGGCCCGCTTGATGAAGTAGAGCGTGATGATTTGGCGAATTTGGTTGACCAGCTTCGCAGAGTTGGATTGACTTATGATAAACATACTGTCGATCCTTATCCGATGAGAGTAATGAGGATTTTATCAAAGTATCTTACAGGGAACGAGATTTTCTATGAGGATGAATTTGAGGATGAGATAGAAGTTATAGAGCCTGAGGAGACTGAAGCTGGACTGGAAGTCGGATAATTGGAGTATAAAAATATTCACCGGAGGTTCTCACATCTGAACCTTCGGTGTTTTTTTGATACAGAACGTACATTCGCTGGCAATCTATTGTCGTTACAACCCCTCATAATAGAGAAAATGCCATGAGACGGGGGAGCAGAATGGAACAACCGATATTTATTGCAATCACAGGTACACGACACTACTTTGGGGCGGATTTTCTAAAACCTGGCCAGATTGTTCATTTAATCAAAGAACCGGATAATTTACATGATCAGGAAGCCATTAAAGTGGATATGGTTCCGCTGGGGAAAATCGGCTATGTCGCCAACAGTCCACATACAGTTCCAAGAGGGTGCCGGAGTGCCGGCAGGATCTACGATACCTTCGAACATCATGTTTGCGGAATGGTACGATTTGTTGTGAAGGATACAGCGATCGTTGAGATGGCTCCAGAGATCGAAGAGATGTACATTATCCAAGCGACAAAAGACGGTGCGTTTTCAAATTGTTTGTAGGCAGGAAGAACTAGGTGGAACGTGGAATAAAACTTTGTCGGCAGATTTACCTGTCGGCCATGATGTATTAGGCAAACAAAGATCTAAGAAAATTTTGCAAGGCCCCTTCCTTATTATGAAACTGTTTGAAAACAGCCTTGGGAGATCAAAATCAGGCAATCCATGGTTATTATTCTCATCGTGACTCCATTTTTTTATCAGGTTACTGAAAGAGAAAGTAATCCGCTTGTAAATACAATGTGGGGGCACAAGGGCTTTATTCGAACTACAGGAGCACCAGTATATGCTGTCTCTTACCAACCCGGGAATGACAATGGGTCATGGTTGGAATTGTTCATAAGGATCCATTAGACATTATCGTAATCAATGAATATAGGTACATTATCCATTTTGTTCTTTCTATTCATTGCCTTAACTGTAGCTACGATAGACCTGGTCAAGATATTGCCAAAAACATCAAGCGTTTCTTTGGACGTCTTATCTTCTTTGACCGCCATTTCTTCTTTGTTAGCCAGTTCTTATAATTCTTTGATATCAGCCTCGAAATACTTAAATAGATATATGTGGAAGTAGAACCCTTTGAGATACCGTAGTGCTTTTTCTGATATACTATATTAAATCCAAATTAAGCAGGAGTTTTCATATGCACATCAAACAAATAATAGAGGAGCACATTGGTCGCAGCAGGAAATCAACGATTGCGCTTGAGGAACTGGAATCATTATTTACAAATTTCGAAGTTGATCCCCGGGAATTTGCGGAGGTGCTGCTTAAGCTGGAGCAAGCCTCTGTACTGGAGGCTGTGAAGTCGGCAGGACGCACGATGAGACAACAGGCCTTAGCCTATCGTTACCGTATCAATAAACAGTATTTAACGGCACAGCACAAACATCGGCTGCAGCAGTTTCGCCTGAGAATTCATCCGGCGATCCAGCTGGACAGCTATTTTTCGTTGCCGGAGCATCAATTTGAGCAGGATCAATTATGGATCGAACAGATCGATCGTGTCCTGAAAACTCAAGGGCTGCCGTCAACCGCGGTACCTGCCCCGGAACGGAGCTTTCAACTCACAGGCAATGAGAAGTGGATTACGGACCTAGGTGGACATGCGCTGCTAAAGCGGCTTGGTCTGTGGGAGCTACTCCGAATTCATCCGGTTTCTGACCCGTTAATGCTTGCTATAAATCCGGAATCCCTGATGGATAAGTCCTCTCACTGTCTGCATCTGATTGTAGAGAATAAAACAACCTATCAAGCGCTGCTTCCCGCTCTGCCATCCAGTTCATTCAGTACGTTAATTTACGGCTGTGGCAATAAAATTATAGGAAATCTGGATATGTTTTCGTTGCAGTACCCCGTGACGGATCGCGAGCACCTTTTCTATTATTTTGGCGATTTGGATCAAGAAGGAATCCGAATCTGGCACGAGGTAGACAAGCAACAGACCATGGTTCCGGCTCTTCCGTTCTACCAGGCATGTCTGGCACAACCGTACGTTCTGGGTAAGAGCAATCAGCGAAGAAATGAGGATGCGGTGAAGGCGTTTATTGAGTATTTCCCCCAAGATCAACAGAATCAGATTGAAACATTCCTTAATGCGGGAGGTTACTATCCCCAGGAAACGTTGACATCGCAGCAATTGCAGGAAATATGGAGGAGCGAAGAATGGAAGCTATGGACCAATTTGAATTAGAAGGCACGTTGTCCGGCTTTCAGGAACGGATATCGAAGGTGGCGCTATTCGACCCCTTATTCGAATTACAGCGAAAAAAGCAAACCGACGGAAACGGAAATCCCATTGATATGATGGAACTTGGCTTGCTTTCCTTGCTGTTCTTTTTCGAACAAAAGCTGGTAAGAAATATGAAAGCGGGCGTAAAGGATCTGGCGCTTTATCTGCTTCATGTCATCGGAGATAAGCTGCTCGTGGACATCTCCCAATGCGAAGACCTAGCTCGTGATATCATCCAGGTATTTAGACCAGCCTCCGGCAAAAAACGCGAGTTTACTTTCTTCAATTGGGAAGTGCGCGAGTATCAGTCTGTACATACTTCAATCTTGCGGGCGAACGCTTTTGATTCAAAAACCAATACTCAATATTATGCGCTGGATGAGGATGGGCTTGAACTGGTGTTTGCGACGAAGGAGTTTTACTCGGAATTCCAGCTGTCGATTCATCAGTTAGTGCTGCGCAAACAGCTTGAGAAGGGCGAGTTCCAAGGGGCACTGCGTCAGATCAACGAAATGAGGGTGGATGTTGAGTCCCTGCAGGAGCGAATGCTGAAGCTGGAGCATGAAATCAAGCGCAGCATTGTATCTGAAGAGACATTAAAGCGGTACAGTGGACTGTTGGAGGATATTTATACTCGACTCCAGCGTGAAAATGAAGAATTTGACGAGTTAAGGCAATTTGTGAAGGAAACACGAGCCCGGCTGTACGTCGACAACAATCAGGATAAGCATGAACGAGCTTACGAATATATATTGCGAATCGCAAATGAACTGGAGAAGGTGCATCTTGAACATTCAGGATTATTGCAGCAGAGTATGGACTTGAAAAATCAGGCGCTGTATTCCGCGAAAGAATCGTTGTATTACACGGGCTTAAGCTCGTTCAATTTTGAGCAGGATGTTGCGGGTGTTGTATTCGGCTTGCCGCTTCCGCTTGAATCCATGAAAGGAATTGTATCCCCGTTTATAGGGCTGGAACAGATGCGAAGCTGGTCGCCGCTGACCCTATTTGCTGAACAAAACATTGCCGGCTCAGGCGAGCCGGAACCACGGGAAGAAGGCTTTCTGGAAGCAGGGGATCATGAAGAGGGGCTACAGTTTACGATGCGGCGGGGTGCTTTTTTTAGGGGAATTATGAGACTGCTCATTCAGGAGCTTGATAAGGTATCGGAGACAGAACTCCGTCAATTTACAAAGCAGGTTTGCGAATATGGATATCAGGAATGGCTGGAATTGCGTAGTTTCTACGATTTTTGGCTCATACTGCATCAGCGAAGTCCGGTAAGAGCATTTTCCAAGGAAGAGCATAACGACAACAATACCGGACTGGAGGAAGTCTTTGGCCTGCTTGGTCAAAGGGTACTGTTGATCCAGGAGGCCCCGGGCATTGTCGAGACGGGTACGAGATATCAAATTCAGAATATGAAGCTGAAGTGGGGTGAAGAGCGAAATGGCCCATACCTATAGCAATGAAACGGTAATGCAGGCGTTCCGGCTGTATTCACAGCTGGCAATGAGCGGATTGGCCCCGAAGGACCGTCTGCAAGAATATATGGCGGATGATGAAGTAAGGGGAATTGTTGATCAGTTTGCGGCTGAAGTGGATAGCGCGGTGATTACAGCGGGGGATGAGTTATACATGATTCCCCTTGTGCGGCTATCGCCATTCCATGTGAGCAATGATTTTATGAAGAAAACCTATCTGCGCGCTTCTGCCGTCAATGCAGATCTGTATCTCATGTACCTGGCTATCAT
The DNA here is from genome assembly GCF_000374825.1 of Paenibacillus sanguinis 2301083 = DSM 16941. Classification (GTDB taxonomy): domain Bacteria; phylum Bacillota; class Bacilli; order Paenibacillales; family Paenibacillaceae; genus Fontibacillus; species Fontibacillus sanguinis. The sequence goes on along the minus strand of NZ_KB895378.1, from coordinate 343,314 downwards.
TGTGTTTATCGGCGCTTTTTATGACAGCTACCAGAGTCTGGAGCCTACCCGGAATTTCCTCCCGCTGGATGAGTGGGCAGTGCTCGTGCAAGACAGAATCGAATCGCTCAAGGAGCATGATGAGGAAGAATTGAAACGTTATGAGGGTGAATTCTCTTATAGTTGGTCGGCAATCATTGAAAAATGGGACACGATGGACGACATCAAAGAGACTGCAAAACGGCAAACAGGAAATACGATCAGCCGCCTCAGTTTTCTGGATACGGTGAGACGCTTCCTGCTGGAACAACAGTTGGCGGATGAAGTGGGCTCAGGAGAACTGGCGCTGACCGAAAAGACAAAGGTAATTGTGCAGCGTTATTTTATGGAGCTGGAGTATAACCGGGGGATATTGAATTTTATTTACAGTCTTGATGAACGGAAAAAGAATGCAGGGGGGGAGGGGGATCATGCCTTCGATCTCGAAAATTAGGTTTACCCATGTGCTCTATGAGGGCGGGAATAAAAGATATAATGACGAAATATTTCTGTTCGACGGTCATAACGGTGCGATCGTGCTGGAGAACGGCGGGGGGAAAACCGTGTTCATTCAGACAGCGCTGCAGGCGATGCTGCCGCATTCGGAACTGGCCGGACGCAAGCTTAAGGACACGCTTCTGTTAGAAAATGGTCCCGCTCATATCGCGATTGAATGGATATTAAATGACAAGCCGCGCCGCCGATATGCGGTAACTTGTGTCAGTCTGTTCCTGAGCGCCAGCGGAGTGGACTCCTATCGGTATGTCTATGAATACGGGGAGCATGATGCATATGGGCTGGATCACATTCCGTTCGTGAAGGAATACATGGGCAAGGCCCGGCCGGCCGACAAGGGGGAAATTCAGGAGTATTATTCATCGATGGCGCAGCGGTTTCCATTGACGGCGCGGACCTTCGGTACGATCAAGGAGTACAAGGCCTATTTGGAGGAGCATTTCCATATTATTGCTTCAGAATGGGATGCTGTAGTTAAAATAAATAGTACAGAGGGCGGGATTGAGAATTTCTTTGATGAATGTAAAACGACCTCCCAATTGTTCGACAGACTGCTGATCCCGACGGTAGAGGAAGCAATGGAAGGTTTCGAGCAAGGCAGCTTTGCGGGTCTTTTCGAGTCTCATCGAGAGGGCTTTAAACGGTATAAGGAATTGAAGGAGCAAATTGAGGAAAATAAACGGATTCTGCAGGAATTAGGCCAGTACGTGCGTTTATATGAAGGCCTGAATCAGGCGGAGGAGCTGTATGATGGGGCTCGCGCCGATGCGAAGGCATATCAGAGATTGGCCTTACAGCAGCACGAGGAGTATAAGTCGGAGCAGGTCGGGCTTGCCGAGCGACTGCAGTCATGGATGAAGCAGAACGAGAAGCTGCAATTACAGCTGAAGTCCCTTAAGCTTGCGGAGGCCGAGCGGGAGCAATCCATATTGATGAATCAACTGTCTCAGCTTCAGGAGGGAGTGGATGTTCTGCATCAACGGCTGAAGCAGGCGGAGCGGACCCTGTATTCGCTGAAATATGCTGAACATCGAGTGAGCCGGGAAGTAGCGGAGGCGCGTCTGCAGCAATTGAAGCAGCAGTTGGAAAGGCTGGAGCAAAGCGAGGATGAACAGCAGCTTCAGGAGCGTTGGGAGCAGAATGGCGGGGAATTAAGGTTTATTTTTGCCCGGAGTGAACACGAAATGTCCGAAATATTGAAAGGCCATGTAGCCGAGCGGGACAAGTTGAAGAAAGAAGAGGCTGACATCGAGAAGGTCATAGAACAGCTTCGCTCCGAAACTCGAATGTGGGAGTTGAAGCTGCAGGAGAAGCATACCCAGCTGGATGAGAAAAAGGAGCAGCGGTTCAAAATCTCGCAGGCGATTCTATCCAATCCTTCGCTGGAGAAGGTGGAGGAGCAAATTCCAATCTGGTCTCTACGGCAGCAGCAATTGGAAGACAAACGGATTGAGCATATGCGCCAGCTCAAGGGGATGACCGAGGAGCAGGGAGCGATTCGCAGCCGCCAGCGGGTGGTGGAGGAGGAAATTCGCAAGATGGAAGGGGAGCAGGCAAGGCTTGAACAGCAGCAGAAACAACTTATTGAGGAGCAGGGTATTCTTGTTGCTGAATTGGCTGGACTGCGCCCGAATTGGGAACGGTTGTCTTCTGTGTACGAGAAGGAAGCCTCGATCTCTGAACGGCTCCGTGAAGGAATTCAGAAGCGACAGGAACAGAAAACGATTTTCCTGCAAAAGGAACGGCTCGCCTACCGATATGTGGATGACTATAACGAGCAGGAGATTTTCTTTGCGGATTCCGTCGTCGAGAGATTAGTAAAAGCGTGGGGAAGACAATTCAGCTTGTTGCAAACCGGGACCGAATATGTGCGATCGCTAAACTTGAACGATGGAATCCGAGATCGATCGGAAGACTGTTTATGGTCTGTTACTCTGGTGACCACCGATGGGGAAAAGAAACTCCTAATGCAGAAGCTTGCTGCCGCAGGAAGTGAATTTGCGTATCCGATTCGCGTGCTTAGCACAGCGGAAGCGGCGATGAGCATGCAAGAAACGGAAGTTAAGGCGACGGAGCAGTGGATAGTTCCGACACAATGGCAAGAGAATGAGGACCCATCTGTTTTCCAAAAGTGGAAGACAGGGCTTCTTGAGCGCGCCAAGCAGGTCCGGCAAGAGCGTGTGGAGAGAGAAAAGGAACTAACGCTTTGGGAGAGGGGCGAACATCGCTTCCAGCAGTTTCTTTCGAAATTCCCGCTCTCGGCTTCCCAGGCATTGGAGCAACAGCTTCAAAGAAGCCGTGAACGGCAGATTAGTAATACACAAGAACACAAGCGAGGCGAACAGCGATTAAAACAGCTTGAAGAGACGATGGATAAATATCGTGCGGAACTGAGCGAGATGAAGGATCTGATTCATCAACTTGATGTGTGGCTGAAGGAAGGACAGCGCTTTATAATGCTTGGTGTGGAGAGGAATAAACTGGAGGAGGAGCTTGCACCAATCAAGGAGCAGTTAACCGGTCTGGAGAGACAGCTTCGAATGAAACAATACGGACTGGAACGGGTTAAGGAAGAACAGAAGGAGGTGCAGCAGGGTTATAGTGATACCAATACCCAGCTGCAATTGCTGCGTAACGATGATTTATACAATAAGGTTCAAAGCTTTACTTATGTCGATTCAGACCGTTCGATGACAGAGCTTAAGGAAGAGTATAAAGTGCTGGAGTATGAGCGCGCCGGCATGATGAAAGAACGGAATCAGTTGGAGATGGAGCAGGGACATGAACGGGAGAGAGTCATCTTTGCAGATAAGGAAATGAAGGACTTGCTTCGCGAGTACCATGATCTGGATATGCAGATGACAGTGCCTCTCGAGTTGGAATCGCAGAAGCAGGCGTTGTGGCAGCTAATTGAACAATACCGCACTGATTTGGAACAAGCGGCGGAACAGCTCCAGAAGCAACAAGCCGAGTTGCAAAAGAGTGAAGGACGCACAGCGACTTTGCTGCAGCAATTTAGCGATCAATTTCCGGATCAATCGCCGGTCCGGTTTGACGGGGACTTGGAACAGGTACAGCTGCGTTTACAGGAGGAGACCGCAAAGCTTCAGCAAGAGAGGAAAGAATGGCAGCAACGGAGTGATGCGGTGGAGCGCCAGCTTCACGAGCTTGAACGAGTGTTGCAGCTTTGGGACAGGTATACCTTGCTGCATCGGCTGGATGATGAACGGCTGAGTCCGGCTCACCTGGGGGAGCAATTATCAATGGATTTTGCCTATGCGCGTATGGACCTCAGTGAACGTTCGATCGCAGGGCTGCAGACCCATGTTCAGAGGTTGGAGAAAGAACGGAATCAGGTTCATAAAGGCAGGGACAGCTTCAAAAATTATTGCAGCACACATGTAAAAGATGTCAAGCTTCGGCAAATGGCGATCCAAGGGGTTGAACTGAAGGAATCCTATGCTGAAGTCATTGAATTCAGGCAGACGATGGAGACGAGAATCCAGAAGGCGATTCATATTATGGAGGAGACGATTCAGACCTATGATCGTGATCTGCAGGAATTTATTCAGCGGATTCACACGCATTTGAAGCATATCGTGCAGGAGCTGAGAGAGCTTCCGAAGAAGACACGAATAAAAACTGCCGATGGCTGGCGAGAAATATTTAGTTTCTCGATTCCTGAATGGGAGGATCAGGACGGCAAGGACCGCATCCGCAGCCATGTTGAATGGATTTTGGCCCAACTGGAACAGAGGCAATATATGGACGACCAGGGCAAGACGCAGCAAGGTGATATACGCAAAAGTCTGGAAAAATGGCTTGATTCCAGACAGCTGCTGCAGGTTGTATTGAAGAGTGAAGCGATGAAGGTCACCTGCCGCAAAGTGATGAATAACCACCAGGTTACGAAGGCTTCCTACTCTTGGGAGCAATCGAATCGTTGGTCCGGCGGGGAAAAGTGGAGCAAGAATATGACACTGTTCCTTGGTCTCTTGAACTATGTGGCTGAGCGCCGCCAATATATTAAAGCCAATATGAAACTGCACCGTACGGTTATTCTGGACAATCCGTTTGGCAAAGCATCTAGCGACCATGTGCTAAGCCCTGTATTTTTTATCGCCGAGCAGCTAGGTTTCCAGATTATCGCCCTGACTGCACTTGCGGAGGGGAAATTCCTGCAGGACTATTTTCCAATCGTCTACAGCTGTCGTCTACGCAATACAATCGACGCCTCCAAGCAAATCATAGAGCAGACCAAGCGTGTACAGTACGCCTATTTCAGAGATCATGCTCCCGAAACGCTGGAGCGGATCGATTCACGGGTGGATCAGCTGGGGCTGTTTTGAGAGCTAGAGAGGTGAAAGGAGCGTCCTATGAAACCGGAAATGATGGCCAAGCCTATGATTTGGAATGATGAAACCATAAAATACAAAGAAATACTTGAAGGTAGTCACTCGCGGCTCAAGGGGCTGTCCGAAAAGTCAGTAAGAACTGAAGATTTGGGCAGTCCCGATCCAATGAATAGCTAAAAAGCATACAAAAAAATCACCTTTTCTTGTAGAATGGGAGTTACCACACAACCAATTACAGAAAGGGTGATTTTTTTGCGTAATCTAACGACTACTACTAAAGAGTATATCATGCAGGAGACACTTCCACTAGGGGAAATGGAAAAAAAGAGGTTGTGAAGCGTTCCGTTATCCCGACCTTCAACCCCTACGACAACAAGCAGGCTCATATGATTCTGAATCTCGAAATGTTCATCCCTTCCCATCATATCGCTCGAGTCATTGATGAGATGATCGAAGCGATCCCGGATGAGCCACTGTTTGCCCACTACACAGGCGGGGCCGCAGCTCCTACCATCCGAAAATGATGCTCAAGGTCATTTTGTATAGCTATTCCCAATGAAGCGATAAATGTAATTGCAGACCAAATCTATAGTGGTTTAACTGCAGATGAGCGTAAAAAACTTGGTAGCTTGTCGGGCACTTTGCATTTTGTACGTTTACTTGGACTTGCTTCAAAAAGGACTTTAAGACCTAAGAAGGGCTATGACCTTAATAGCGACAATCCTAATCTTGATAGATATACTGATGCTTCAAAAGCTGTTGGGGTTGAGCTAATCTCTGATATTGATATTGAAGTTCCAGTAATCGATATGAATCTAGTCAACGAATTAATGAGAGTAAAAAAGTCTGATGAACAGCCAACCTATATTGATCCAAAAGGTGATGTCAGCACCAGAAGCGTAAAGGCTGGAGAGTACTTTTGTTTATCAATGTATGAGTTTCTGTTTCTGATGATAAGAGATGAGTATTCAGGGGTCTTCAGGAGAGATGACACTGACGATGATTGGGGAATGAAAATTGAGTTTAAATGGATAGATGCAATGGAGCAATATACCGATGGCACTTGGGGATTAAAGTCAGTAGTCGAGGATGTAGGCGACAGGAGAGTCAAAAAGTTTGTACTCCCTACTCCATTTGTGCAATATCATACACGGGGTGGAAGTAGTATCAAATCATCCATGATTGACATTGACGAAAAAGGAGAAAATGGTTGGCAGATAAAGCCTGAGTATGCACGGTTTGCGCCGCTGATGAAACAGAAACCAAGATCGGATAAGGGTAAGAAGCGAAATGCTGATGAGATGAAATCGGGTATTAAGGAAATCGTGAAAAAGCAGAGTGGTTTAGCCCGCAAGAAGGTTTAGGCGACATATATCAAGTTGGAGGTGTGATGCTAATGAGTGATAACTTGAAAAGATATTTACCAGAGGAATTCCAGATCACTTGTTTACTCAAAATAAGCTTAATATGATGGGGTTAGCGGCGACTGCAGATCATGTTGCCTATGTACTGTACCCTGAACAAAAACGGGAGTTTAAGTTGTTCGATATCAATGAAACTAGAAGACGTAAGCAACAAAAAGGCTTTTCGCTTGTAAATAAGGATATGACTGTCGAAGAAGTCCTAGAGGAGCGAAAGCGCGAGCTTGAAGTTAGAAAAAGCCAGTTGGGTGAGAAGTATGGCAAATCAAAATAGACGACCATTTAATGAGGGTGAGTTAGAAACGCTCTGTCGAATAATTGCGGATACAAATGACGGACTAACAGGCTCAGAAATCGGACATTTTCTGAATGTACTGAAGTTCGGAGATGTAGATCCTATGATGACAAAGTGGAAACGACTATATAATGCCCTTGCTAATCGTCAAAACCAAACTCAGTCGGGCAATTGCGTATTATCGTTCATTAGCAAGTCTTTGGCACCGAGTAGGTTTGTAGGTAAGTTGGATTTTTATCATGATTTGCTTGAAAAAATTAACGCCATTCTTCTGTTTCATGGTCTAGAGTTTAATGAAGATGGTAAATTTCATTCAGTACAGTCGGCAAAAACATTGTCTGAGGCAGAAATGAGAGCGTCTAAGTTGACTGAAAGGATTTCGTCTCGAAAGCTACATCCTCACTTACTTAATTTTTGTAAAAAGGAGCTTCTCCAGAATAATTACTTCCACGCAGTTCTTGAAGCAACCAAGAGTATTGCATCGATGATTAGGATGAAAACAGGTTTAACAAGCGACGGAGCAAAGCTTGTAGATGAAGCTTTTGCTGGAGACAGTCCGCGGCTAATAATCAATGCATATCGGACGGAGTCAGAGATCAGTGAGCAGAAAGGTTTCGTTAGCCTTACCAAGGGGTTGTTTGGAACATTTAGAAATCCCACGGCTCATGCGGCAAAAGTCGAATGGAACATGTCAGAAGAGGATGCCATCGATTTATTTACGTTAGCTTCATATGTATTACGGAGAATTGAGAAAAGTGATATGGAGGCGAAGTTATGAAAGCATCGGTGGATGTTATGAAGCGACTGGAACTATTATTTGAAGAGTATGAAAAGGAAGTGTCCGATAAATTGAGCAGTGGCTTGATTGCCGAAAATACTGCTAAGACATACCTTCTTCACACAGGTAATTTTATTAAATGGTGTCGGGATGAATTTGTTCCGGGAGCAAGAAATCTAAAGAAATAATTCTTGTGGGTCACTCGATCCCGATACGGTTATAAACATGACAACGTGGTTTAGGTATCCCGTTATTTTGGAATAATGCGTGTGTTGACTCTGTTTACTCCTCACATGTGGAATGTTGCTCACTGTTGGTGCGAAAGGACAATTAAATCGGAGATGTATTGGCGGAAATAACAAAGAGGTGTAGCGAACCCCTCTTTGTTGTTGACTTAATATAGTATGTAGTAACTTTAGCCTAACGAGGTTATCTTTTGTGCAATCACTTTAGTCATGGCATGTTTGTGAGGAATACCTGATGAATTGCAGTCAAAAACAATTTCTGAACTATCCTTAATTAGCCAGTCGTGATAGTGTGTGAGTAATTCACCAGAGTACCACTTAAAGGCATTTGGTTCTTTTTCAGGTGGGGGAGCAATAAACGGTTTATTTACAAACACATTAAAGACATGCATGCCGTTTTCATTTGTAAACTTCTTATAATTATCGAATATGTCTTTACGATATTCTGGTTTTATGTAGTGCAGCACCCCACTAGAAAAGATAATGTCATAATGAGTATCTAAACGATAATCTAAAATATCTGCCTTAAAGGCATTAACATGAACCCCAATTTTTTCAGCAAGACTTCTTGTTTTCTCAATACCTGCGTCCGAAACATCAAATGCGCTAACATCATATCCATTTCGTGCAAAGAATACTGCGTCTTTCCCTTCGCCACATCCGACATCTAGTAATTTTAAGTGTTTTGTTGGCGGCATAAATTGTAGGACTTGATAACATGCACTATTAGGCTCAGTACCCCAGTAATACTCTTGTGTTTTATATTCTTCTTCATAAATAGTAATCCGTTTGTCTTGCGCTACATACCCAAGAAGTTTATCGATGCTTACTTCTAAGGTTCTTGATAACGTAGGTAATAGCGAGATATCAGGCATTGTCTGAGCATTTTCCCACTTGGATATTGCTTGAAAAGAAAGCCCCAGTATTTGAGCAAGTTCTTCTTGTGTAAGTCCCTTCTCTTTGCGGTATATGCTTATATTTCTTGCTAATTTCTCCTTCATATCTCTCACTCCTTCATGTAAACCAATTTTATTGGAACTGCTGGAAATGAACAATAACTTCATATTTGATTTTTTTTAATATTCAACCACCAGTTGAACGACGAAATAGCCTACTGATTATTTGGAGTGACAATAAGCAAGTAACAAATAAACATTCATCAGGATAGTGAGCCTTACTTCCGTAATTATTGCTTCTGAGCCGAAGTTAAGGTTTGTCATACCCGCCTGAAGTTTTAGCGAATATCATTTGTACGCACAAAGAAACCCCCAATTGATATCAAATGAACTAAGGCAGGTGAAAGAGTTTGGAAAAGATGTCTTCTATTAAAGAAGCCAAAGAGATATTGGGTCTTTCTTACAACATCGTGTACCGGTTAGTCATGGCACTATCAATGCTGTCAAAATCGGTGGTTCTATTCGTATCTCTCAAGCGGAATTTAGAAAGTTTATTTTTGAAGACATTAGGGGGAAAGCATAAGAAGACTCTTTGAATGTTTCTGACTATCAGCAAATCCATAGTATCACTTCCATGATACGCTTGGATGTATATTTTTTCTTTAAGCTGTTGTATGCGATATTACCTTTTTCATACTAATTCACGTCTCCCTTATAACATAAATCCTTTTTAGATAAACCATTTGCTTTGGCTCGTTTATTCCACACTAAAATTAAGGCTCCCATTTTCCAAGCAAAACATGGTATATTGGGAGATACTATTATATTATTACCGCTATTCAAGCCACTGATTGTTTTTGCAATTTCATCAAGGGCTTTCCCTAAATTTATACTTGGCCCTTTTCCTATTGGCAGTTTTGAAAGGGAGCCATACATATCGCCGGCACCGCTTCCAAGAGCCTGGCCCCATGTAAGTCCCGTTTTTTTACACCAATGCTTCATCATGTCAATTGCAATCTTTGAATGTTCACCCTCGTAAAACCCGCCGTTGACAATTGTATAGATAACAGGTTTTTTGATGGACTTGCCTCTTGCATAGTTTTGGATCTGAGATAATGAATATAAGAAGTGGGACGGTAAAGAATCCATGTATATTGGCAATGCAAAAATGACCGCATCAACGTCTAAAATTTTTTCGATTTTCTCAGTAGAAAGTTCCTGACTGCTAATATGGAATTCCTCAATTTGAGCATTTGACGACAGCTTGGTTTTCAAATATTGTAAGAGCAGCCCTGATGTGCCCCCATTAGGCTTAGGGCTTGCATTAACGAACGAGAGTCTCATAATTTCAATCCTTTCAATTCACTTATCGATGTACAGAACTTTGCAATCGGCTTATTTTTTGTGTTAAATTGATGGCTATTGTTTAATAGAATTTGTTCCGCAGTTTCTTTTTCTTCCTGTGTTATGTCCTCGCCATAAAAATATATCTGGATTACATTTATTCTTTTTTTGTATCGCATTTTATGACGGCTAACTCCATCACGCATTTCAAGATAAGGCAGTAAGTAGGATAGACTTCTATCAACGATGCTTTTTACAAAAGGGCTAAAACCACCGTAATAACAGCGGCTAATAATAATGATGTCATCACAGCAAGTAAGCATATTCCCTAACTCACTATATTTATCACCTATCACACATTTTGTTGGTGTTTTCAGCCAACAACCATAACACCCTAAACAACTCTGGACTTTGTCTTTTGATGAAATAACCGTATCGCAATTTTGTACTTGAACAATATCTTTAAAGTCCTGTTCAGATAAATCGTGTATATATATTTTCATAGTGTAATGCTCCTGTTTTGGAGCGTAGACAAAATATCATCAGCAAGTTTGCCTGCTACAGTTTTTGCCCTACTTTCAAAGTCTTCTGCACGGCTGTTTGAAACAACATATGTTCCTGCTAATTTTGTTTGGAATATACTTTTTTGTGAGGCGTCGAACATTCTATGAAAAGCTTGTGTTACGAGATCGGCATTGCCATTTTCTTCACCCATACAGGTAATTAGACCTGCAACGGTTTTTTCATCAAGTAACGGTGTGTACATAAGTGCAAAACTTCTATCTAACAAAGGCTTGATTTGTGAAGTTAATTCATAACAATATATAGGAGAAGCTATTATGATTGCGTCGGCTGAAATCATTTTTGAATAAACATCATACATATCGTCTTGAAGAACACAACCTGGTGAATCTTGTACCTGCATACAGGCATAGCAACCACGGCAACCACTGATTTGTTTTTCTGCAGCATTTACCCGAATGATCTCATCCCCCTTTGCTATGATCTTTTCTTCAACAAATTTCAATACCGTTGCTGTTTTTCCTGCTTTTTGGGGACTTCCTAAAATGGTTAAAATTTTCATCTTGATTCTCCTTAAATTATATCATTGTTATATATATCGATTCGATACTATGAACATTAAGAAACATACACTCAACTATTCCTCTAATTGAATAATCAATTCATTGCACCAAATAATTATTGCTTGAAAATAATGAACGCCACAAGTAACAGTAGAATACGCAAAATTATGTTTTATATTATAATTATTTTCCGCGTATTCTTTTTGCCCATTCAGTTGATTCAAATGTTGTTCTAAAACTTTAACAAATTCTTTCAGATTTTTAATTGCCACTTCAGTAGATAAGTACTTATAAAAATAAATATTTACCAAATAATTATGGTTTGCTTTTACGAACTCAATAGGCTGCTCAAGCCAGTGAAGAAAATATTCTTTTCCCAGATCGGAAATAGAATACAGTTTTTTGAATTTACCGTCCTCTACTGATTCCCGATAAATAATATAACCTTTTTGCTCCATTCTCTTCAGAGCAGGGTATATGCTACCGAAGCTTGCATCAAAAAAGTAAGAGGTACACTCTGACATCCATTGTTTCAAATCATATCCGCTCATTTCTTTTTGCATAAGCATCCCTAAAATTATATACTCTAACATAAGCATCCCCATAACGTTTATTTATATATCGAATTGATATACAAAAATTGTAACAACAATACATTTGTTTGTCAATTGAAATTTGGTGCATATCTGATATTGTAAATATCGCATCGTTGCTAAAGCCCAGTTTATTTGATAAGATGGCAAAAGGTTTTGCAAAACATGGAATAGATATTTCATGCATAGTTTTAAGCTGTTATGAGGAGATGCTTTTCTTGATTATCAAATTCATTCGTTTACGTTAATGGAAGGTACAGGCTATTTATACTCACGTCATTTTTTAAAACTATGACTTGGGTTTATTTAACTGTACCTTTTTCATTTACTAAAATGAATGAATGAGGTGTTTTTAATTTGTCCGAAAACAATCGAAAAATTACAAACGCACGTCTTCTCTCAGAGTATGAAAACATTTTTAGATGCCCAATATGTTCAAATCCAGTTGAGGTAGTAAATTTAAGGAGTTTAATTTGTTCCAATCATCATTGCTTTGATATATCTAAGCAAGGATATGTTAACTTATTGTCCCATCCCCTTAAAACAAAATACGATAAAAAACTGTTTGAATCTCGAAAAATGTTTAGCCAAAGTGGCTTTTTTGACCCGTTGATTGCTCAGATTTGCGACAATATGTTAGAAGAGTTGAAACTAGCGAGTAAATTCATAAAAATATTAGATGCTGGATGCGGTGAAGGTTCACATTTGTCCAATATACAGCATAGGATAATTGAACAATCGCAATGTAACATGTTGGGAATAGGTGTTGATATTTCTAAAGAGGGAATCAATATTGCTTCAAGGAGTCCTTCCAAAACAATCTGGTGCGTAGCGGATCTTGCAAAGTGTCCATTCATTGATAAACAATTCAATTTCATATTGAATATATTATCGCCATCCAACTATTCTGAGTTCCATAGAATGCTTACGGATGATGGAATGGTTATAAAAGTTATCCCCGAAAGTAAGTATCTTCAAGAATTAAGAGGGATATTTTACAATCAAACAGATAGAACTGTATATTCAAATGAAAATACATTAGAGCTTTTCAATCGTAATTTTGATCTTGTTGACATCCAGCGTGTTCAGTACGGTGTAACAATGGAAAATAAGTACATGGAGCAGTTGGTTCATATGACCCCCTTGTCTTGGGGAGCATCGGAAGAACTTATACAACAAGTTCTGGGTAAGAATAAATTGGAAATCACTTTTGACTTTTTAGTCTTGGTGGGGAAGAAAACTTACGATCAAAGAAGCTTACAAGGAATATTTTAATGTGAAGTGTATATAACATAGAGTCAATAAAACAGGCGTGCTATTAAGTACAAATTTTCAGGACATGATTAAAACAGGGCTGTTGTGAGTCATAGTAGAACGATCCACCTTGCATAAGTTTGGTGGATCGTTTTACGTATTAGTTGGTACAGTTTAATATCAGCCACATCATATTTATTATTTTCTACCGTCAGCATTCATCCCATGTGGAGTGCGTAGTATTGATGGAGGAGCGAGCCTAAATAGGTAGGCTGCGCTCTTTGTTATATGAAATGCAAATTACTTAAAGTGCTAGTTGAAAGTTAAGTATAGTGGTATTCAAAAGTGAGGATTAGGTTATGTCAAAAAATGATCATATGCTAGCCATTCTGTGGATGCTGAATTCGGGGCAGAAGTGGACCGCAAAGCAGATATCGGAAAAGTTAGAGATCCATATAAGAACCGTTTATCGGTATATGGATGCGCTGTGTGCCAGTGGCGTTCCGATTATATCGGACACCGGGCACAATGGCGGGTATAGCCTGCTGCACCGTTTTATTCAATCCCCACTGCTGTTTAGTATGATATTTCTACGAGTTAATGCATTCAATCCAGGGATAGCATAAGGAATATGAAAATCCCCGCAACTCTAAGAACGCATGTCTTTTTTTCTGGTAAGATAGTTTTATGTGCACAAGACATGAAAAGGAGCGCGGTAATGATTTATTTAAGAAGCTTTCAGATTTCTAACCATACGAGTTCCAATCCTAATATTTATCCTGACTATGTATTTAAGCATTTGGCAGGAGAAGTGTTTTTATTTGATCGAATTACGGTTCTATATGGTAACAACGGTAGTGGTAAATCCAGTCTGCTCAATATAATAGCTAATAAGCTGGAGATCACTGGGGCTGAGAAGATGGTAAGCTATGGAACCAACAGCTATGTGCAGCGGTTTTTAGATTTGAGTAGCTATCAGCTTGGAAATGATGAAAAAGAGCAGGAAATAAGGCGAATTCCTAAAGAAAGCCGATATATGAAATCCGAAGATATATTGTATGAAATAAAAAAGATACAACAATCCGCTGTGCTGCGCGAGGGGTTATTATACGAAAAGGCTAGTAAGGGATTGAGCAAAGAACAAATAGAAACATATGAAGCATCGTATGATTTTAAAAGGAAATTAGAAAACATTCGTTTCTCACAGGAGAAATATTCTAATGGGGAGACTTCTATGCAGTTTTTTGAGGAGTATTTGCTGCCTGGGAATTTATATTTATTAGATGAACCAGAAACATCACTTTCCCCTGCCAATCAGATCAAATTGGCTGAGCAAATTAATGAGATGGCGAGATATTTTGATAATCAATTTATCATTGCTACTCACTCACCCTTTGTTTTAGGTACATTAAATGCAAAAATTTATAATTTAGATGTCAGCCCTCTTCAGACAGCTGAATGGTTTCAATTAGAGAATGTACAGTTTTTTTACCGTTTTTTTGATAAATATAAGTCCTATTTTGTATGAGGATAAAGAGGAAATGCTCTTGTCCTACCCTGAGCTGCTAAACTCATTTGATAGTGGAGCCACAACCAAAATTAACATTTATAATCCGAAGTTGTAGTTCTGTTGTTGGTTCTATTTTGCTATACACATGTGGTAGTGATGATTTTGTGGAGCAATGCAGAAAGTGAATTACAACTGGAGGATGAAAATGAAAAAGAAAATTCAAATAATATTTTTTTTACTACTAATAATATTGTCATTAACCGGTTGTATTCCGGAAGAAACAGAAGCTGATTACAGTATTTATAATGGCTACTGGTCAGTGGATGGATTATCACATGAGGAAATTGTTACATTGGGAGGAGCCGAACTGAATGGTTCTATAGAAGAGAAGAATGTGTTCAAAGGCTCCATTTTTACGCAGCAGGCATCTACACAACGATTTGCACGTATTGCTAACATAACAGGCGAGATTACGGATAATAAACTATCCTACCATTTTACAGATGATGGCTTTGGAAATAGTGGAACCTTGCAGTTTCAATTTTCAAAGGATTCAATTAACGTTGAAGTATCTGATTATCATATGTCAGATAAAAATGCATCCGGCTATGGCATCAGCGGAGCCTATGTATTTATAAGGGAGCAGCAGGATATTGATCGGGCAAATAAGGATGAATTGCGAAATGATTTTACAATTATTTCGGAGCAGTCATTTCAGGTTGAATTGAATGAATGGGGAAAAGTGAACTTTGTTTCTGGATATTATGGCGAAGGCAGAACAAGAGATCTAGCATTTTACATAGAAAAAAATGGGGATGTTCTGTATGAGCTTCCAACCGAAGAAGCTGATAAAGGATTGCTTGATAACGTTCAGGCAATTGGGTTTAGAGATGTTAATAAAGATGGGAGAAAAGATGTCATCGCCATTTGTACGTATTATAGTGGTGCAGGACCGGAAGGGGCGATTCCAAGAGCTTATGCAAGAATTTACATGGCAGGTAATAAAGAGTTTGTGCTTGCAAAGGACTTGTCGGATGAATTGTATTCAAAATTAAGTGAGGACCAGTATACAATCGATCATATCTGTGATTATATCGCGGAACATAGACTATCAGATGGTTCAGATCCTGGCTCGAATAAAAGGAATCAAGCATATGCAGCAGCTATACAGAATTTGGTGCAAAATTATATTTTTCCGGATGGTACAGAGGCTCCCTTTGATGAAACCTATCCAATGGAGGATAACAAGTATGCAATTATAGATATTGATAATGATGGAAAAGATGAGTTGATTATTAATTATAATTCAATTTACACTGCAGGTATGCGATTAGATGTATACGAGTATCAAAGCGATACAGCTCGTATGATTTCTGAATTAAAGGGCTCTCCAGCAGCTTCCTTTTATGACAATGGTATGGTCACAATAGATGCATCGCATAACCAGGGCAAATCAAATATAGATGATTTCTGGCCATATAGTTTATTCCAATTTGATTCAGAAAAAAATCAATATATTTTTATCGCAAACGTAGATGCATGGCAGAAATCTCTTGATGAAACAGCCTTCCCAGACAATATAGATGTGGATGGAGATGGTGTGGTTTATTATCTGATGGATGCATCCTATGAAAATCAACTAGATATTTTTGATAATGCAGAATATGAAGCTTGGCGTCAAGCGTTCTTTGAATCCGCCGATGAAGTTCAAATAGATTACCTGCCCCTCCCTGCGGGCTTATAATGTGCTTGCAGCTACGGCTGCAAGTCCATGTTACTATATATGAAATTCAAATCAGCTGCCAAGACCCTGTGCCCATCCAGTACGGCGTCTTTGACAGCTGTTAGTTTGCAGCCTGTTCACCAAATTGGGTGCAGGTTCACGTTATGCTTATAATCTCCCCTAGTGATTGATAAATATCGCTTAATAAATCCACGGTAAAACAGACATGAGAATCAACTCATGCCCTCAGCTCATTATATAAATAGTTCAAGTCTCTGATTACAGTTTAGTACGCCCCCTATTACAGCTCGATTCCACTATCCTTCTACTCAACAAAGAAGAGGTTACTAATAAAATGGCTGGATTGTTCATCGAAGGAAAATTTTTCCGATAGAAACATAAACTTTAAGCTGGTATAAGTCGATAAAATAATCAGGGCTGATATACATAAATTTCTATATTAGAACATACCTAGCAGTAATTTAAGCCCAGGCGCAGGAGCCGTATCTAAACATAGAATTCATTACAGGAGGCAAGCTATGAGTAAGAGGGTAGGCATTAAATTTTTAGTGGTAATTATGATGGTTTATGTATTCATTTTTAATCTGGATGGGAACATTGCAAGGGCAAATTCCGTATATTATGTTTCTACAACGGGAGACGACATCACCGGAACCGGTACACTATCAAATCCATGGAAAACCATACAAAAGGCAGCAGATACTATGAAGGCCGGAGATACTTGCATTATACGAGGTGGTACATACCGGGAAACGGTAACACTTCGTACTTCTGGAACCTCTGCAAATCCCATAAACTTTAAGGCTTATACAGGAGAGACCGTAACGGTGTCCGGTGCCGACCCGGTTACTGGCTGGAACAATTACTCCGGGTCCATCTATTATGCGGAAATGACGGATTCCCTTGGGACAAAAGATCAGATATTTGTTGATCAGCAGATGCAATTTGAAGCCAGATGGCCCAATTCACCCATACTTGATCCCTTAAATTCAACATTGGCAACAGTTGATTCCGGCTCCACTACAACTATCAAGGATGGGGACTTAACTCAAGCACCAGGGTACTGGGTTGGGAAAATGGTATGGAGTGTTCCGGGTACAGGCTACAAATCTTATAAAAGTACTATTACCAGCTCAAGTAATGGCTCTATTACCTTTGATAAAATGGCTACTGCAGCGACAGGCGGTAACAGCTATTATATTACTGGTAATCTTGAAGATCTTGATAGTGCGGGAGAATGGTATTATGACAGCAATACTAGCAGGCTTTATTTATGGGCACCTGGTGGAGCTGATCCGAATACTTTGACCGTAGAAGCCAAGAAGCGGACTTATGCATTTGATTTAAGTTCTCGCTCTTACATAAATATTACCGGAATTAATATCTTTGCCTCCAGCATTAAAATGTCTAATTCTAATTACTGTAAAGTGTCTAATATGATGGCGGAGTATGTCAGTCATGATTCGGATGTTACCCGCCAATACAGTACAGGAATATTTATGTCCGGTACCAATAATGAGCTTAGAGACAGTACTTTGACCTACAGTTCAGGTAATCTGGTGAGTATACAGGGAACAGGAAACAAGGTAATTAATAATCTTATTCATGAAGCAAATTATTCGGCAGCGGACATTCCAGCAATCTATCTACTCGGGGCCAACCATTTAATCAGCCATAATACGGTATATAACGCCGGACGTCATCTGATATTTATGCCTACCCAAAATAGCAAGATCCAATATAATGATCTGTACAATGCAGGAAAGCTGACAAGAGACTTGGGAACACTCTATGATTTTGCCTGGGATGGGCAAGGGACGGAAATCCACCATAATTACATCCATGATAATCTTGCAAAGAATTATTCTGGTACTGGTATCTATTTGGATAACGGCAGCAAGGGCTATATTGTGCATCATAATGTTGTTTGGGGGAACTATTCAGCGATAAGATTGAATACACCCAGCAATTTTAACCTGATTTATAACAATACCACCTACAGTAACGGAAATGTAGGATATTGGGGAAGTAACTTTCAGTCAGATATGTACGGCGACAGAATTTTCAACAATATCTTTACTACAGCCTTCACACTGCCTGGTACTCATACGGAGGGCAATAATATTACCTCAGAGACCAATCCGTTATTTGCAAATCCCACAGCAAATGATTTCAGGCTGAAGTCCAGTTCTCCAGCTATTGATGCAGGGGCTGTAATACATGGAATCACGGATGATTATGTTGGTGCGGCACCGGATATTGGAGCATATGAGCTTGGTGGAACTGACTGGACTGCTGGGCATGATTTTTCTTCACCTCCGGACCCGGCTTTTGAGAGTATCAGCTTATCTTATGTTAATAACGTAAGGCAATCTGATTTTGAAAAAGGAATAGTCTCACCATGGACAGCAACATATTCAGAGAATGCTGCAAGTGTATCGGAGCCAAGAAGCGGCTCCAAGAGTGTAAGACTGGGAACCGGAGAAGATGGTATCGAGCAGGTACTTACGGGGCTAAGTCCTAATACCAGCTATATATGTACCGCCTGGGTTAAGGCAGATCAAGGAGAGCAGATTCAGATTGGCGTTAGTGGCTTTGAAGGAACGGATGCATTTGCGACATCTGATAGCACATCCTGGACAAGGGTAAACATTCCTTTTACCACCGGACCAGACGCTGCCAGAGCAACAGTGTATGCCTACAAGAATCCTGGTACAGGATATGTTTATGTGGATGATTTTGGGGTAGTCGAGCAATAAATGAGTGACATCATTAAGATGTGGAGTATGTGGGATAAATGCAATGATCAAAATCCAGGACCTTTGTCCTATTGGAATTATTTTCATGTTACTATATCATCTGAATTGTAATAATATGTTTAACCTACTATAATTATAAATTTAACTTAAAAATTTGTAAAAATTAGAGATTTAGCACAGATAGATGTTGGAAATGAGAGTCTTGTCGGCATTGTCGAACCTTGGATGCTTGTTATCGTGCTTATTCATATGCATTGAAATAGTACGGTTTCAACCTGTGATATGCCTAATGGGTGTGTCGCAGATTAATAAAAACAAGGAGGTTTGAAAATGAAAAGCAAGCGGTTTTCTTTTAAAGGCATCTCTCTGTTGGTGATTTTAGCGGTATTTTTATCTACGTTTGGAGCCGTTCTACCTTCGGCCAGTGCAGCCGCCAGAGGAGCATGGGCTCCAAATACGGCTTATGCCGTAAATGATACGGTAACTTACAGTGGGAGCACGTATACCTGTCTTCAGGCACATACTTCCCTCGTAGGCTGGGAGCCAACCAGTGCCCCTGCTTTATGGCGAAAGGGCAGCAGTGGCGGCGGAACTACACCTCCAACCCAACCTCCAACTAACGGAGCGATCTTCTATGCAGATATCAACTATGGCGGGAAGGCTGTAACATTGGGAGTAGGCAATTATACTTTGTCTCAGTTGAATGCGAAGGGAATTCCAAATGACTGGATGTCCTCGCTTAAGGTGCCTAGTGGCTGGACGGTGGAAGTTTATCAGAATGATAATTTTAGAGGAACCAGATGGACCTTTACGGCAAGCTCCTCCTGGGTTGGCAATGCGATCAATGATAAAATGTCCTCGGTTAAGATTTATACCGGTTCACCTTCTACGGTAACCAAGCCTGGCGAAGTGCCAAGCCACATCTGGAACTATGTGATGAATGTGGACAATAAGTTTGGTAAAGGCGGAGATTTTGCGTTATTGCTGAGCGCTGTAATCAAGAAGGAAAGCAGCTTCGGAGCAGGCTTGCCAGGCAGCCCGTCGGCTGGCGATGGCTTGATGCAGGTAGAACCTAACACACGTAATGCTTATTTATCGCAGTTTAGCTCAAGATTTGGCCGTGCCTATAATCATGGTAGTGAACAAGACCAGGTATGCATGGGCGCCTTGATTTTGGAAGAGAAGATTAATAGATTCGGCGGCATTTATAACGGCTTACTGCGCTATAACGGTGGGGACAACTGGTATCCGGGAGCTACTGATTCCTATGGTCGTCCTATTTTGGCCGATCAGTATGCCAACTCTGTGTATGCCACATACAAGAGTTATGGTGGCAGAAACTAGCATATCCCGGTGGTAATGGACAGAGTGCATTTCCAGATAGGCGGCTTTGAAATGGAGGTTTTCCATATATCTAAAGCCGCCTTTTTGTATTCATGAGGGGCCAACTAACCCGGGCGTTAATCCACCTCCATGAAGTAAATGAACTATTCTGCGTTCACAACGTTCACAATACTCATGTTCTCGATTTTCCTGGTTGGTGAAATCACCGCGATAAAGGTCGTCAGGATAGCCGCAGAAATGGTGACGATCAGAACGGCAAGTGGAGGCTGCCATAGCTCTCCCCAATTGGCGGTAATCAGCATTCCAAAAAAGAAACGATGCAGAATCAGCCCTAAAATACCGCCTGTCAAACTGCCGGAAATAGCGTAAGCAGCCGCCTCGGCGGTTACCATCTTTTTAAGCTGCTTCCCTGACATGCCCACGGCCCGCATCATGCCATAGCTGCCCATACGACTGGAGACACTTGCGTTTACAGTGTTGATAATATTGATCAGAGCGACCAGCGCAATCACCAGCAGGAATCCGTAGACAAATACCGCCATGGCAAAATAACCTGTACGCACCTCGCTATTCCGCTGTTGAAAGTCCAGCAGCTTCAAGTCCGGCGTAATCAGGCTTCTAACCTGATCAGAAATATCCTGCTCGACCTGTATATCAATAATCTTATAGCCTTCTATCCCGGTTAAGGCCGTAAAGGTGTCCTCAGAGCAAAGGATAATCCATTCGCCATGGGCTGACTCAAGGGGCACATCCGATACAATCCCGGCAACCTGCACTTCATACGCTTTTCCGTTGAGGTGCAGGGTAATCGTATCGCCAACCCGCCAGTTATATTCCTGGGAATACCCGTAATCAATCAATACCCCGCCACCGTTTTTGACGTCTTCTATACTGCCGGAAATAAGCGAATCCTCCGCCCAGGCAAATTGCGGCTCGTCATAGGACACAAGCGTGGCCTTATTGGTCCCCTGCTTGTCGCGAGCAGGAATGTCCGTGTAAAACATCCGCCCATATATATTCTTGATATGCGGAAGCGCACTAATTTGCTGCTTGAGCGAACGGTTGAGCAGCACAGTGTCCTGTACTCCCTCAATGGACAGATCCGGCGCATAAGGCTTTAAGGGATTTAAAGCATGGTTCATGAAAGTAATCAAGATCGTAAAGCACAGGAACAGTACGATGCTGATGGCAAAAGAACCTGCGATTAATACCATGCTCTTCTTATTGGCAAAAGCATGGCGAATCCCCATGGCTGTATCGACATGGAACAGTCTTGTATTGGACGCTTTATTTACCGCGTGCTGATTCGTTTGCTTGAGATTTCCCGTGATGGCGGCCTGCGGGGATACCCTGGCAGCGCGCTTCGCGGGAGAATTGGAAGCGATCATCACGACCAGCACTCCCAGGATCGCTCCCGCTGCAAGCCCAAGCCAGCTTACCTGAAATGTCGGCATTGCAGGCAAATACGGCGAGTTAAGCTGGTTTATGACCAGCATGGCCGCCCATAATACCCCGCACCCTGCCAAGAGTCCAACGGGAATGGCTACCGCACAATATCGCAAACCCTCCAGCCGGATATACCGTTTGACCTGTCTTTTCGTAGCGCCAAGACAACGCAAAAGGCCAAAAAATTGCGTCCTCTCCAACAGGCTCATATTGAAGCTGCTTGCAATCATAAACGTACCGGTCATAGCGACAAGAATGAACAGGATTCCCGCCGTAAGGTATATTTCCTGCATGGTCGTGTCGCTGGACTGCCCCATTAACCCCAGCAGCATGACGTTTGTGGACACCTGCTCATCACTTAAATGATATTTCGCCTTAATATCTGCGATCGCTCCATTGATGTTCACGTTCTCGTCGAATTGTACATAATAATATGGCTTATATAAATTGGCTGGAAGCGCGCGTATCCCTTCGGTTGATAGCTGCAACCCATGAGCATCTGATCCCTTCAGGGTAGAATAGTCCCCAAACGTCCCGGTGATTGCATATTGGCGCACTGACCCATCAAGAAAAGAAATCTCAATCGTGTCGCCAATGGCCAGGCCGAACTGTTCAAGCCCTTCTCTGTCAAGCAAGGCCTCCTGCGCGGCAACCGGATAATGGCCCTCGGTCACGACCATGTTCATTTGCTCGGCAAGCTCCTGGCTGCTGCTTTGCACCACCAATTCCTTTCCCTGATAGGTGGTGGCTTCGGCCATACCGAACCAGCTTGATATATTCACATCATTCCGGCCGCTTATGGCGTTCGCGGTGATGTCCGATATGTTCGTAAATATAGCGTGCCAGTTGCCATACCGGCGGATGGCTTCCTCTGTTTGCGCCCTCAGGCTCATGTCAGCCATGCCGAAAATCGCGGTGACCAGCATGACGGATATCGCAATGCATATGACCGTAAGCCTGTTTTTCTTTTTGTGTGCTTTCGCAGATTCCGAAACAAGCCCCAGATAGCTTTTCATTGAGCGTATCCCCCCAGATCGGTGAATACGCCGTCCGATACTTGCAGGACACGATCCGCCGTGGAAGCCATGCTGCGATTATGCGTAATCATGATGATGGTCTGCTGATAACGTTTGGATGCGGTCTTCAAAAGCGAAATGACCTCGCTCGAGTTCCGGCTGTCCAAATTGCCAGTTGGCTCGTCCGCAAGGATCAGCATGGGTCGGGTAATCAGGGCGCGGCCAATCGCCACACGCTGCTGCTGACCGCCGGATAACTGCCGGGGCAGGTGTCCACGTCTATCCTGCAGGGAAAGCACCGTAAGTATTTCCTCTACATATGCCTTATCCGGCTTTTTATAATCCAGCAATAGGGGGAAAGTAATGTTCTGTTCAACGCTAAGCTCAGGAATCAGGTTAAATGCCTGAAAAATGAACCCTATGTTGCGGCGGCGAAAAATGGTCAGTCTTTCGTCATTCATGCCAAAGATATCCTTCCCGTCTATGCGTACACTTCCGGACGTAGGCGTATCCAACGCCCCGATCATATTCAAGAGCGTGCTTTTCCCGGAGCCCGACTCACCAACGATGGCGACAAACTCCCCTTTGGGAACGGAAAAGCTGACATTTTGTAATGCATTGACTGCAACTTCCCCTGTACCATAGGTTTTGCTAACCGCATGGACCTCTAATAAATTCATTGGTTATCCTCCTTATTTGAGCGGTTGCTCTGCATTCTTTCGGTAGACGAAATAGGCTGTCCCTTCATATAAGCAGACGAGCAGCAAGGCGGCACCGGAAACCTTAGCCAGTCCGGAAATACCGCCCACGCCAAATCCGAATGTAAAGACGAGGACAGCCGCGCCACTCAGTAAGACCATTCCAGAAAGAGCACCCAGAAGTGCCCTTTTCCGATAGGGATGTGCACACAGGGTGATACCAGCATAAAGGAGACTCTCCAACAGCAGCAATCCGCCAAGATAGACAGGAGTTAGTTCAATCAGCAAATGTCTGAATACAATTGAGTGGATGACTACCGCCATCAGCAAAACAGCAATCACCAGACTAACATAGCGGAGGGGCGAACCGGTCTTCTTTTTATAGAAGTTCACCACATGCAAGATACCGTCCACAAGCATATACCCGATAATGGCATAGAACATTCCCATAAATAAAAAGCTCGGCACGGCAAACAGAAGAATCCCCATGACTCCCCAATATGCCGCCCGAAGCAGGGCGTACTTTGCATAGCTTTCAAATAATAATGTTCTCAACATCCATCCCACCTTTCTATAAAGGCAGGATAATGCGCTGATCTTACTCCCAGATGAATTTCCGCTTACAATTTAGTAAGGTTGAGAAAATTCAGAACAAAGGTGCTGCCTTGTCCTAACACACTATCCACGGTAATCGTGCCGTCGTGGGCTTCTAAAATGGTTTTGGCCAGCGGCAGCCCCAGACCGATCCCCTGTATATCCTTTGAAAAGCGGCTGCGGTAAAACCGCTTGAAAATATGGTGGATATCCTCCGGGTGAATGCCGCTGCCGTTGTCCTTTATAGTGATTTGCGTCACCGTCGGGAGCTTGTTCCACTCCAGCATAATCCGATCTCCAGGCTTGGTATGGTCGAGCGCATTTTTAACAAGATTGCTGATGGCTTCTGTGATCCAGGCTTTATCACAAAACAGCCGCGTGTCGTCCGGCCCGGACAGGATGATGGTTTTCTGCTCCTCATGAGCGCGGAACTCAAAGTGCTGGTAGATATCTAGTATCAGCTCTTTTACATGTTCAGGGGCTTTATTTAGAACCATCGCCCCGGCGTCCAGCTTGGTAATTTTCAAGAGGCTTTGCACGAGCGTTTCAATCCGTTCAAGCTCTTTCTCTGACTTTGCGGCCAGTTCCTTGACAGCGGTCCTATCCTCGGTTTCATCCTGGAGAAGTCCGTTATAGATCGTGAGCGCGGCAAGCGGGGTTTTTAGCTGATGTGAAATATCGGAAATCGCCCCTTTCAAAAACTCTTTGACGTTCTGTTCCTTGACCGCATGGGCATTGAGCGCCGTAGCCAGTGTATTCACTGCATGAAACAGCTTGTACAGGCTGCCTTCCCTGTCGCAATCTATCCGGACATCTGTATTTCCCGAGAGGTATAGATTGATCTGGGATACCGCTTCTTCCATAATCTGATTTTGCCTGCGAAAATAGAAATAACAGAACCCCAGGACAGCCAATGCTACAAGCAAAGACAGAAGCAGGACACCAAGGCTTGCTGTGCCGTAAACCCGCCAGACAAACAGCTGCAATAAAAAGACCAAGCCGCCCAGGACGATTGACAGCGCAAGAAAGAGATTTCTAATATCCTTATTGGTAAAAAGCTTCACTTGGCCACCTCAATTCAATACATTCCATTTGTACCCCATTCCCCGGACGGTCAGCAGCATTTGCGGGTCGCCTGGATCGTGTTCAATCTTCATTCTGAGCCTGCGAATATATACCGCCAGTGTGTTGTCATCCACATAGCTCCCCTCTCCGTCCCATAGCTTATCCAGAATAGTTTCTTTGGATAAGATAATGTTGGGATTTTGCATAAGCAGGCAGAGCAGGCGATACTCGGCTGTTGTTAAATCCAGAAGCCGGTTGTCTTTATACACTTGTCCTTGGAGCAATAAAACCTTAATTCCATTGGACAGGAGCTCGGTATCTGCCGTTGCTCCAAAGTTCTTTGCTCTCCGCAGCAAAGCATTTATTCGCGACAGGAGTACCCCCAATTTGAACGGCTTGGTTATATAATCGTCACCGCCGATATCGAGCCCTGTCACGATATTCATTTCTTCATCCGATGCGGTTAAAAAGAGAATCGGGACCTTGGATATCTGTCGCACCTTTTGACATACCTCAAACCCGGAACCGTCCGGCAGCGACACGTCCAGTATCAATAAATCGTACTTTCCCTCTGTCCACAGGGTATTGGCTTCTCTGACCGTTCGGGCAATGTCCAATGCAAAGCCCTGGCGTTTAAATAAACGGGAAAGTCCG
Source organism: Paenibacillus sanguinis 2301083 = DSM 16941 (assembly GCF_000374825.1). Classification (GTDB taxonomy): domain Bacteria; phylum Bacillota; class Bacilli; order Paenibacillales; family Paenibacillaceae; genus Fontibacillus; species Fontibacillus sanguinis. The sequence goes on along the minus strand of NZ_KB895378.1, from coordinate 317,684 downwards.
TCAATCAAGCTTAAATCGTCCTCAAGCAGTAATAGCCTGTTCATTATTTTTCTCCGGCCTCTTTCACTGTTAATTATTCATGCAAATACCGTCTTGTACAGATACTATATTTCGAGATATCGAATAATTCAAGCAGCAGGCCCTTGGTTTTACCCCTCCGAGTTTTAAGATTGAGTTAGTTTTTGTATACTGTTTGATGACAGACCATCTTGCACATCAGCGATTTTTGACCAGGGGACCTAGCAACAAACAAAAGGAGCTTTCCCATGAACCAATCACGCAAACTCAAATGGATCAGATTCACATTAGGGGCATGCTTGCTGCTTGCGGTTGTCATAGTCGGCCTGTTCATTTATTTGGATGCCAAGACCTATAAGCCTTCGGAAGCAGCCAGGCTAGCGATGGAAGGTAATGCGCAAGTCCAAGTAACGCAGATCAAGCATGGTTATAAGTTTGAACCGGTGAGCGCGGAGGTGCTTGAGCCCAACGTGGTCTTTTACCCCGGGGGCCTGGTGGAGCCGGAGGGCTATGCGCCGTTTGCCAGGCAGCTTGCTGGACTCGGGCATCGTGTATACTTGACGAAAATGCCATTAAACCTGGCCCTCTTCGTTCAGAACCGGGCGGAGGCTTTCTTGGCGGAGCATCCAGGCGAATCCTATGTTATCGGCGGGCATTCCTTGGGCGGGGTGTTTGCAGCAAGATATGCTGCTGAGCATAGCGACCAGCTGGCAGGGGTGTTTTTTCTGGCCTCCTATGCAGATACTGCAGGCTCGTTAAAGGATGTGAACCTCTCTGCTTTGCAAATTACAGCCAGTCAGGACGGAGTTCTGAACCAGGAAGCCTGGGCAGAATCCAAAGCTCATTTACCGGAAAATACGTTGTATATTAGCATAGAGGGAGGAAATCACGGTCAATTTGGCTCTTATGGCATGCAAAAGGGAGATCAGGTACCTGCACTTACCGAGGCCGAACAGCTAGAGCAGGTGATTCTCGCCATGGAGAATTGGATACAAGGATTGAAGCTATAAAATAAATAAAGGAGTACCCGTAGAGGAATGGAACATTCATATACTCTACAGGTACTCCATTTTAATGCCCTCAGTTATGCAGTTTTTGTACCCGGCAGGAACTTGTTCAACAAAATTGCCGCCAGTGCAGCAGCCAGGATCGGCGAGCCCAGCAAATATTGTACAAATGTAGGCGCTCGCAGCATAGATACCAACGATTGCTCCAAGGGGAACATAGGAAGGACCTTGAGCAATGGGCAGCTTCATGCAGAAATAGCTTTGTACAATCGTGGCCAGACCTGCCGCGATGAATGTAGACTGAATCAATGCGCCGGACTGGTCCGCTTGCAAGCCGATCAGCATGGCGACCAAGAAGGGAACGACATACACATCCATGGCCAATACATGCTGCAAACCGAGGATTGCGGATTGACCAAACGATATTTTCTGATCGGGCAATACGGTGAGTTGCTGGGATGCTGCGGATGAAGAATTAGACTTGACGGCTTCTGTTTTCACTGTGGTGCACACCTCTATTTATATCTAGTTTTTTAGTTACTGCCGGGAATGAACCTTCTTGCCCTGTACCCACACTTCACGGATATTTTCAGGTCTTGCCAGGTAGAGGATCTTCTCAAAAATTCCGTGTAAGTCCTTGTGCTCATCAAAAATGGGCAATTTGGCGACAGGGAGCCTGGTATCGATAATCTGTATATCCCAGGCGTAATTCGGCTGAATACGGCCAATGGGCAAGCTCAGGCTTTCTCCGCCCCCGGCTGTAGCCAGATAGAAGGCCTCATCAATCGTTATTCGCGATTGGGGGACACCGCGTTCATGAGCCGGCAGAGAAGGGTTGACCCCATCCTCCAGCATTCTTGAAGAGATGACGGCTTGCCTTACATTATCGAACAGGCTGGGTGAGAAGCCCCCCGAGACATCCGTGCCCAGGCCAATATCAATGCCTTTGCCCTGGAAGTGAGCCACAGGAATGACACTATTGGAAAAAAAGGCGTTGGAGATTGGACAATGGGCAATTGCCGTGCCGGTCTTCGCAAAGAGCTCCACGTCAGGCTCCTCCAGGAAGTTGCAATGGGCCATTACCGATTTCTCCCGCAGCAGGCCATGGTCATGCAGTGCGAACGCATCATTCTTGTGGCAACGCTCCTTCACATAACCGTGAGCCCAATCGCTTTCGCTGCAATGAGATTGCACGTAGGCATCATATTTGGCCGCAAGCTGCCCCAGACCTTGCAGGACCTCATCGGTACAGCTCGGAATGAAGCGCGGGGTGACGACGGGATAAATACCTTGCTTTACCGTCTTGGCCAGCTCCTGGACGGCAACAATGAATTCTTCTGTATCCGCCAGGGCTGCATGGGTGCTTCCATCGCGGTAATATTCCGGTGTTTGCGCCGGATCATCCATTACGACCTTGCCAACCAGAGCGCGTTGTCCCTGTCTCGCACAGATTTCGGCAAGCAATAGGCTGGCTTCTTTGTGCACCGTAGCAAAATACAGGACCGTGGTGGTCCCGTTCGCTAGCAAAGTGCTGACCAGATCCTCATAGACCCAACGGGCAAAATCCAAATCTGCAAATTTGGACTCCAGCGGGAAGGTGTATGTGTTCAGCCAATCGTAGAGAGGAATATCCAGAGCCGTTCCCGACTGTGCCCATTGCGGGGCATGCACATGCAAATCGATGAATCCGGGCAACAAATATTGGCCTTCGGCCAGGCGATGAAAGTTGCTTTTACCCTCATAAGCCTTCAATAAAGGCTGGTATTCCGCGTCCTCTGGTGCCACTACCTTCGCGATCATCCCGTCGGCGTTCACCGCAAACAAATAGTCTTTTAAAATTTGAATTTCTTTGGGAGATTGACTGGAAAACGCGGTCCCTTGAAATAGTTGCATATATTGTCCCATCTTTACCTCCTTAACGTTCGTATTTGAAAGGATTGTTTGCTATTATAATCCGTAAAAATTGATTAGTCTATAGGTAAAGGCGAATGAAAAGCAGGTGACGTCTTCTTGGAGAAGGATTTGTCTTTTTAGAGAAAGATGAGAAGAGAATATGGAAGGGGTGAAAGCGATAAATTGGTGAGGTAAAGTGATTCAAATGTTTGAAAATATTGCGATAATGCTTTAAGGGCTTCATTTTTTTAGGTCTTCAAATAAGTAGGACTGTGTTAAACTATTTCCAGGGAAGGTGGTGAACACAAGTGCGTGAAGTGAAAATTATGTCGGTTTTGCCGATTTATGCTTTAGGTGGTACTTGGATGATCTATGCATTAATTTTTCCAATGTATCGTTGGCTGGATTTTTTAATTGCAGCTATACTATCCAGCGTTGTGTATCTCGTTTTGTGGAGAATCATACCTCCTAAGATTGTGCTTGTTGAGGAAGAACCGGAGCCTATTCGCACGGGAAATGCTGCGCACGATGCCCAACTTCAGCAATGGCAAGCATACAGGCATGAATTAGACGATTTGCGTAAGCAGATTGCTAATATCGCAATCGTTGCAAAGCTTGACTCAATCCTACAAACCTCTAATCATATGTTTGATTTATTGAAAGCGGACGCTAGTAAGTTTGGTCTCATTCGAACTTTTTCAACCTATTATTTTCCAACGACGATCTCCTTAATAAAACGGTATGAAGACTATGAAGATAATACGAGTCAGGGGCCTAATGTAAAGAGTGCGATACATAAAATTGAAACGGCGATTAACACCATAGAGACAGCGTTCAGAGATGCCTTGGATCGACTTTATCAGGATGAAACACTTGATACTGATGTGGAAGTGGAAGTAATGGAGCAGATGTTGCGTAAGGATGGATTGGGCGACGTGATGGGCCCGATTATAAGAAAATAATTAAGGGAGCGACGTGACAATGGCAAAAGAAAATGAAAATATACTGCAGGTTCCAGAACTGATGCTTGAGCTTGAAGATTCTAATTCTGATTTGACGGATCAAATTATCTCAACCAAGCTGTCGGACGTGGATGCATTATTGAACTCTGATGGTAATGGGCTAACCGAACCGGAGAAAGCCAAGGTTCGTGAATTTGTACAAAAAATCGATATAACCAACGCCACTCATGTGTTGCAATATGGATATGGAGCACAGCAAAAAGTTGCAGACTTTTCCGAAAATGCACTCTCAAATGTACGTACGAAAGATATGGGTGAAGTAGGGTCCATGATTTCCGGTCTGGTAGTGGAACTTAAGGGTTTTTCCACGGCGGAAGATAATAAAGGCTTTTTTGGGTTGTTTCGTCGCGCTGGTCGTAGAATTGAGGAATTGAGGGCCAGGTTTGCCGCGGTGGAGCGAAATGTGGATTCAATCGTCGATGTATTGGAACAGCATAATATTACTCTGCTTAAAGATGTCGCTTTGCTAGATAGAATGTATGATTTGAATCTGTCTTATTTCAAGGAACTAACGATGTATATTTTGGCCGGACGTATGAAGTTGGAGGAATTGACCACGACGGAATTACCACGTCTGCAGGAGATGGCTAGACAGAGTGGTAAGCCGGAGGATGCCCAAGCAGCCAATTCATTTGCGGACATGTGTAACCGATTTGATAAGAAGTTGCACGATTTGAACTTGACCCGCACGATCAGCTTGCAGATGGGGCCGCAAATCAAATTAATTCAAAATACAAACAGCATCATGGTAGAAAAAATTCAGTCATCGCTCGTTAACACAATACCGCTCTGGAAGAATCAGATGGTACTTGCCCTGGGAATGGCCCATTCCCAAAAAGCGATTGAAGCACAACGGGCAGTAACAGATATTACGAATGACTTGTTACGCAAAAATGCAGACATGCTCAAATCAAATACCGTAGATGCCGCGCGTGAAGCAGAACGCAGCATTGTGGATGTTGAAACGCTTAGACACACCAATCAGCAGTTAATTAAAACGCTAGACGAAGTGTTGGCTATTCAAAATGAAGGTTTCACCAAGCGTCGTCAAGCAGAAGGAGAACTTGTTAAAATTGAAAACGAGTTGAAGAATAAATTGCTTGAAGTGCGAAATGCAGTTCAACGATAGGAGCAAGCAAACAATGCAATTGCTGAAGCAACGTAAAGTGGCCTGGACAATTACACTAGCTCTCATATTAGTATCCTCGGTGCTGGGTGCTTCTTTATCTCTTAATCATTTGCGTGCGGATGCTGCTGAAACATTTATTCATGGTATCTCCAAGGCCGAGCCTGGTGTCCAGTACGACCTGGATTGGTTGATAGAGCTAAGTACCAACTTAATCGTCGTTGCAAGTCGATATATAGATGAAGGAGATATTGAGTTGGCAGCAGTGAGAGAGGCGAACTCGAAGCTGAAATCTGCTACTTCGCCAAAGACCAAATATGATGCGGCTGATCGACTTGTCACCCAAAGTACAGCACTGATTTATAGGCTTGGGCAAATGAAATTAGAAACTCGGGATGCACATTATAACAAAACAATTAAGGCAGATATTGAATCCCGCTGGTTGATACTCCGTAGAAACAATTATAATGAGATAGCATCTGAATTTAACGATGTTCTAAAGCAGTTTCCAGCCAGTATGTTGAGTAAGCTTGTGTTGGTAAAACCGCTTGAGCTTTTTACTCCGTAAAAGAGGTGGGCTAGTGAGCAATTGGTCTTTTAAAGCGTCTTTTGTGATTTTGGCATTGGTGTTGTTGTTACCCTTTACAGTCTATGCCGCACCAGCATTACCAGAGCCAACGAACGCTTTTTATGTAAACGACTTCGCTAATGTCATTGATCCGGCGGATGAATTGTTAATGATTGAGAACGGCAAGGAGCTAAACCATTTAAATGGTGCCCAGATTGTTATTGTAACGGTTGATTTTGTTGGAACTCGTTCAATAAGTGACTATGCGGCCGAATTGTTTAATAAATGGGGCATAGGTGATGCGAAGAAGAATAATGGCTTACTGATTCTGCTGTCAATAGGAGATGACAATTATTGGGCAGTTCAAGGACGTGGATTGGAATCAACGCTAACGAGTGGCACTATCTCAAATATATTATTTGATTATTTGGAGGAAGACTTTGCCAACAAGCGATACAGTGCTGGTGCCACAAAGGTTTATTCAGGTTTTGTCCAGCAGCTTGGAGGCACGTGGGCAAATAGTATTTCCACAGATGAACCCGCGAATCATAATGGACCGTTGGCAGGTACCGAGGAGTTGGCCAATGCTTCCGATAGTGAGGAAACTTTTCCGGTTATGGGAACTTATCTATTAATTCATTTCATCTGCGCCTTGAACGTGTTGTTATACCTCTTTATTAATAGAAAACCACGAAGGTTCCCAGGTAAATTTGGCCCTTATACATCGATGCCAATGGGTCAGCCAGAGCTGTATTCGTCGCCTACTTACAGATCCAGAGGGAGTATGGGAAATGGTTTTGGTCAGCAGGCTAATTATCACAGTAGGACTACCCGTATAACGGTAGAAGAGCAAGAGCTCTGGACTTCACCTACGTATGATTATAATCGAGACGTTAGCTTTGGCCAACGTGCTTATCGTAACCCGTATGTTGATGAGCCCAATCCGCCAGTAAGCTCAAGTATTTTTAAAACACAAGACAGCAGTGACAAGGGTAATAGATGGTTTAAACGCATTTTTGGCAATCGCTCAAGAAGCAGTTACAATTCAGGTGGCGGTGGCTATACCAGTGGTGGTGGAGCAGGACGTACCAGTAATTATTTTGACTCTAGCAGTAGTAATTCTACGAGTAGTTGGGGGAGTAGTAGTTGGGGTAGTAGTGGTTGGGGTAGTAGTAACTCCGATTCCAGCAGCTCTTCAGGTGGTGGTGGCTCTACGCGGGGTGGCGGAGCTGGACGGCGATAATATAAAATAATTATTAAAGTTATGCGGCGATATCTCCCATTGTTTAAAGGTGAGATATCGCTGATTTTGTTTTCTCCTTAAATAGTACCACCTGCTAAGGCAACGCAGGTGACTAGAAAAAGACACAAATATTTACAATAAATTTCCTGTTATTTATGTAATTTATTAGCATTATATGTTATATTGTGAACAGAGGTTAATTCTTCTAAAATTTAGAAGACTTTCCTCTACTTTTAAAAACAGGAGGTGAGTAGAAGCTTTAGGTCAAGAAACCTTTACTCAGAAAGGAGAAGAACTGTCATGGGTAAAAGATTCAGGAAAAGAAGTGTTCTGGTTCTCAGTATTTTGTTAGCGCTTACAACTCTGAATTTTGGGACAAGCTCAACCTTGGCTTCTACTTCATCGCCATCATCGGCTTCTGACTACAATTATGCGGAGGCTTTGCAAAAATCGATTTATTTCTATGAGGCGCAGCGTTCAGGTGTTTTGCCGGAGGATAACCGGGTGGAATGGCGCGGGGATTCGGGACTTCAGGACGGTGCGGACGTGGGGGTTGATCTTACGGGCGGCTGGTATGATGCCGGGGATCATGTGAAGTTTGGCTTACCGATGGCCTCCACGGCTACGATGCTCGCCTGGTCGGTGTATGAGTATCGTGACGGCTATGAACAAGCGGGCCAGCTGGATGAAATTCTGGATAACATTCGCTGGGCTACGGATTATTTCATCAAAGCGCATACGGCCCCGAATGAGCTGTGGGGACAGGTAGGCAATGGCACGGCGGATCATAACTGGTGGGGACCGGCAGAGGTGATGCCGATGGACCGGCCAGCCTACAAGATCGATGCTGCCAATCCGGGCTCTGATCTTGCCGGGGAGACGGCCGCTGCGCTGGCTGCTTCCTCGATTATTTTCAAAGACAGTGATCCGGGATATTCGGCCTTGCTGCTTCAGCATGCCAAGGAACTGTATCAGTTCGCCGACCAATACCGGGGCAAATACTCGGATAGCATCACGGATGCCAGAGCCTTCTATCAATCCTGGAGCGGCTATGCGGATGAATTAAGCTGGGCTGCTGTGTGGCTCTATCTGGCTACCGATGATCCAGATTATCTGGATCAAGCGATTGCGGCCAGCGACGAATGGGGAACCGATCAGCAGGGCAACTGGGACTACAAGTGGACCCATGCCTGGGACGACAAGCACTACGGCGCTCAACTGCTATTGGCACGGATCACCAACGATCCCCGCTTTGTTCAGTCTACCGAGAAGAATATGCAGTTCTGGACAACGGGCGTGAGCGGAACCGGTGAACGCGTCAGCTATACGCCTGGCGGCCTGGCTCATCTGGACCAATGGGGCGCACTGAGATATGCTGCAAATCAGGCCTTCCTGGCTTTTGTCTATTCCGATTGGGTTAGTGATCCGGTGAGCAAGCAGACGGCCAGCTCATTTGCAGAACAACAAATTTTATATATGCTGGGCGATAACCCGAGACAAAGCAGCTATGTCATCGGCTACGGCAACAATAGCCCGGAGCATCCGCATCATCGCACCTCTCACGGCTCCTGGAGCGACAGTCAGAACGAGCCGCCTTACCATCGCCATATTCTGTATGGGGCGCTGGTGGGAGGACCGTCCATCACGGATGACTACACCGACTCCATTAGCGACTATGTCTCCAATGAGGTGGCCACGGATTACAACGGCGGATTTACCGGAGCATTAGCAAAGATGATGCTGCTGCATGGCGAAGGCGATCAGCCGCTAGCTTCATTCCCGGCACCTGAGGAACGCGAAGACGAGATGTTTGTCGAAGCTTCGGTGAATACGAGCGGGAGCAATTTCGTTGAAATTCGTGCGCTGCTCAACAACCGTTCAGCCTGGCCGGCGCGGGCCAGCAGCGACATGTCCTTCCATTATTATCTTGACCTCGAGGAAGTGATTGCAGCCGGGTATGGTCCGGAGGATGTCACCGTAACGGCCGGTGGCTACAATCAAGGAGCCACCGTATCGCAACTGCTGCCCTTTGATGAGGACAACCATATTTATTACACCGAGGTCGATTTTACAGGAACCTCAATATATCCGGGCGGACAGTCGGCATTCCGCAAGGAAGTGCAGTTCCGGATTGCGGCTCCGCTGAATACCACCTTCTGGGACAACAGCAATGACTTCTCGTATCAAGGCTTATCTACGAACAGCTCATCGACGGTCAAGACGCCTTATATGCCGGTGTTTGATGGCGGAGTTCAAGTGTTTGGCGAGCTTCCATCCGGCGGAGGTACTCCCGGCATCCCCTCCGTACCGGCGGCTCCCCGGGGCGTAACGGCGACGGCAGGAGACGGGCTTGTTCAATTGTCATGGAATGCGGTAAGCCGTGCGGATGAATATGTGGTCAAACGTTCGGAAACGAGCGGTGGCCCCTACACCGAAGTTGAAGTGACTTCGAGTACCTCCTTTACGGACAGCGGCTTAACTAACGATGTGACTTACTATTATGTAGTTGCAGCGAGAAATGAGGTTGGTGAAGGCTCCCCTTCGGGCCAGGTGAGCGCCAAGCCACGGGAGCTTCCGGCTCCGGTGGAGGGGGATTTGGGACTTGAATACCGCACCAGCGGCACCCAGGCCGAAGATAACCAGATTCGGGCCCAATTCCGAATTCAAAATCTTGGAGAAGAAGCGATCCCGCTCGACCAAGTGAAGCTGCGTTACTATTATACGATTGATGGGGACAAGGACCAGGAGTTTCATTGCGATTATGCTGCGGTTGGCAGCGGCAATGTAACAGGCAGCTTTGTCAGCCTGCCTGATCCAGTGGCTGGTGCGGATTATTACGTGGAGGTGGGCTTTAGCACGGATGCAGGCTCTCTGGCGCCGGGCGCAAGCACAGGCGATATCCAGATTCGCATCAATAAGAGCGATTGGACCGCTTACAATCAGCTTGACGATTATTCCTATGATGGCAGCAAGCAAAGCTATGCTGCTTGGGATAAGGTGACCGTTTATCAGAACGGGTCCTTGGTATGGGGCATTGAACCCTAATTATATTTGAGAGGATGATCACAAATGATACTGTCCAAGGCTTTCAGGAAATCAGCTTCATTCCTGTTATCGACAGCATTGACGTTCTCGCTTTTTACAGGAGGGATGTTCGGAGCAGCTACTGCGCAGGCTGAGGCCGCTTCACCTGAACAAGCGCGCTTTCTGCAGTTGTATACGCAATTGAAAGATCCAGGCAACGGTTACTTCTCTTCGGAAGGCATACCTTATCATTCGATCGAGACCTTGATAAGCGAAGCCCCGGATTACGGACATATGACGACCTCCGAGGCATACAGCTACTGGCTGTGGCTGGAGGTGCTGTATGGGCATTACACGGCAGATTGGGAGCCGTTAGAGGCCGCTTGGGACAACATGGAGAAATATATTATCCCGGTCAATGAAGGCGACGGCAAGGAAGAGCAGCCGACCATGAGCTACTACAATCCGAACAGTCCGGCCACCTATGCGGCGGAATATGGTCAACCTGACCAATATCCAAGCCAGCTTAGCGGGCAATATGCCGCGGGCAAAGACCCGCTGGACGCTGAACTAAAGGCCACCTACGGGAATAACCAGACGTATCTGATGCATTGGCTTCTCGACGTGGACGACTGGTATGAATTCGGCAATCTGCTCAATCCAGATCATACCGCTACCTATGTGAATACCTTCCAAAGAGGGGAACAGGAGTCAGTATGGGAGGCCGTGCCGCATCCTTCCCAGGATGACAAGAGCTTTGGCAAGGCGGGGGAAGGCTTTATGTCCCTGTTCACCAAGGAGGCGAATGCTCCGGCGGCTCAATGGCGCTACACCAACGCCACCGATGCTGACGCGCGTGCGGTTCAGGCCATGTATTGGGCCAAGTCACTTGGGTATGACAATGAGGTCTATATTGAAAAAGCGAAGAAAATGGGCGATTATCTGCGCTATGGCATGTATGACAAGTATTTTCAGGAAATCGGCAGCGCTGCGGACGGAAGTCCCTCCGCAGGCAACGGCAAAAATGCCAGCCATTATCTGATGGCCTGGTATACGGCCTGGGGCGGCGGTCTCGGCAATACAGGCAATTGGGCATGGCGCATCGGGGCCAGTCACGCTCATCAGGGCTACCAGAACGTGGTTGCCGCGTATGCACTCTCCGATCCTGACAGCGGCCTGATCCCGAATTCGCCAACAGCCGGTCAGGATTGGGCGACTTCACTCTCACGCCAGCTTGAATTCTATACTTGGCTGCAATCCAGCGAGGGAGCGATAGCCGGCGGAGCCACCAACAGTTATGACGGCGCTTACAAGGCCTATCCATCCGGGACAAGCACGTTCTATGACATGGCCTACGACGATGCTCCGGTATATCATGACCCGCCATCCAACAACTGGTTTGGCATGCAGGCCTGGGGGGTAGAGCGTATCGCTGAGCTTTACTATATCCTGGCCTCCAATGGAGATACCAGCTCGGAGAACTTCCAGATGGCCAAGCAAATCACCGAGAACTGGGTTGATTGGTCGATGGATTACGTCTTTGCTGACCAGCGTCCTGTCACCGATAGCGAGGGCTACTATCTGGATCAGCAAGGCAATCGCGTCTTGGGTGGAGACGATCCGCAAATCGCTACCGTATCGACTCCGGGTGAATTCTGGATTCCAGGCAATCTGGAATGGTCCGGCCAGCCCGACAACTGGAGCGGCTTTAGTAATCACACCGGCAATGCCAATCTTCATGCAGTGACAAAGAACCCGAGCCAGGATATCGGCGTGCTCGGCAGTTATATCAAGGCGCTTACCTTCTACGCAGCAGCCACCAAGGCCGAAGAGGGCGACTTCACGACGCTGGGCTCGCAGGCGGAAGGGCTTGCTAAATCGTTGCTGGATACAGCATGGGATTACAATGACGGCATCGGCATTGTTACGAAGGAGGAACACTCCGATTATAGCCGTTATTTCAAGAAGGAAATTTATTTCCCTGACGGTTGGACGGGCACGTTTGGCCAAGGGAATACTATTCCAGGCAATGACACGGTGCCATCCGATCCATCAAGGGGCGGTAATGGGGTCTATGCGAGCTACACCGATGTACGCCCGAACATTGTCAATGATCCGCAATGGGCCTATCTATTGGACAAGTATACGAACTCATGGAATCCGCAAACAGAAACCTGGGACGATGGCGCCCCTGAATTCGTATACCACCGCTTCTGGTCTCAAGTGGATATGGCAACCGCCTATGCGGAATATGACCGCTTGATTCAGGGCGGCGGCGGAGGTCCGGTGGAGCCGGTGGCTCCCAAGGCTCCAGCCAATTTGAAGGCCGCCCCCGGGGATACCCAAGTGGAGTTAAGCTGGAGCAAATCCTCCGGGGCGGAACAGTACACGGTCAAGCGCGCCGAGGTGAGCGGTGGGGCTTATAGCCCAATCGCTACGGTAACTACGACCACGTACATGGACCCTAACGTAGTGAACGATACCACCTATTACTATGTGGTTAGTGCATCCAACACGATAGGGACCAGCCCGGATTCGGCCGAGGTCAGTGCCACGCCTACCTCCAAGCCGATCCCGACGGGTGAATTGAAGGTTCAGTACCGTACGGATGACATGGGAGAGAACGATAACCAGATTCGGGCCCAATTCAAGGTCGTGAACAACGGAACCGAGACGGTGTCGCTGAGCGATGTAAAGGTACGCTACTACTATACGATTGATGGAGATGCGTCTCAGCAGTTTAATGTGGATTACGCGGTCGTGGGCAGTGGAAACGTAAGCGGCACTTTCGTAAAGCTGGAACCCGCGTTGCCTGGAGCAGACAATTATTTTGAAATAGCCTTCGCTCCAACTGCCGGGACGCTGGCACCGGGAGAGGATTCCGGGGATATCCAGATTCGCATTAATAAATCGAATTGGACCAATTTTGCCGAAGCGGATGATTATTCCCGTGATGCGTCAAAGACCTCTTATGCGGATTGGGACAAGGTGACCGCCTACCTGGGCGGCAGCCTGGTATGGGGGATAGAGCCCTAATCCGTAGGTGGGTGGCAATGCTAGCATTTCTATAAGGTAATAAGACGGCAGGTCCTGGACGGCATATCACTATGCGCCGGGGCCTGCCGTTGTTTGTGTTTTCATTTTGGCTGCAAGCTCAAACTAACTCTTTTAAACTCTGAGCAATCCCCGGAAGCCTCTAGCTCCGTAGTAAGAATCCGCACCATTATGATAGAGAAAGACCTGGCCGTAGCGGTAGTCGCCAAAGATGGCCCCGCCGAGCTTGCGGATGTCGTCAGGGGTTTTCAACCAGCTTGATGTTTTCGTATCAAATGGGCCGAACTGTTGCAGTTCCCGATACTGTTCTTCGTTTAACAGCTCGATGCCGATTTCAGCGGCCATTTGCATGGCACTGTTTTCAGGTTTATTCTGCTTTCTGGCATTCAGCGCGTCATGGTCGTAGCACACGCTGCGGCGACCCTTTGGACTTTCTGCCGAGCAATCGCAGTAGATATATTCCCCGGAGGTCTCATCGTAACCAATCACGTCGGGTTCTCCGCCGGTGCTTTCCATTTCATGAATGATTCGCAATTGATCGGAGTTAGCCTCAAGCTTGGCTTGCACCTTTGACCATTCCAACCCCGTGTGCCGTTTCATATTGCTCTCGAACCGGGACTTTAACAGGTCTAACAATTCCTCGGTTTGCTCCACAGACAATGCTTCCTTTTTATTGACCAATGTGAGTCCTCCTCTTGTGTCTCAGGCGATGGGTTCTTTAGCTACAGCTGCGCTTGATAGAAGTTTACCCAAAAAACAGAGCCTGTACAATTCTCACCCTATAAGTGCGTGTTCAAAAAGTCGAGTTTACAGGACGGTAGCTTATGCTACCGATGTGCGTTTTTGCAAAACGCTTGAGCCCCGATGAAGCTAGAGACGTCAGTAGCGGAGCTACACGTTTTCGCAGAAAGCGACTTTCTGAACAACCTCTATAAAGGAGTAGACATGCACATGATTACAGGTCATGATATGAAAGATAGAATTAGAGCCGTTACAGTGAAGAGGCGTGAAATTGAAATCGGAATATGATAGGAAAAGGAAAGAAGCACTTATGAGAATGATTATTTCACCTGCCAAGAAGATGAATGCCGATACAGATAGTTTGGACTTTCGTCAACTGCCGGGTTGGCTTGCTGAGACCGAGCAACTGCTGAAGCGACTTCAAGGGATGTCTTATGATCAGCTCAAGTCCCTTTGGAAATGCAATGATGCTATTGCGCAGTTAAACAATGAACGGATTCGGCATATGAAGCTAACGGAACGCTTGACCCCGGCGATCTATTCGTATGAAGGTATTCAATATCAATATATGGGGCCGGGCGTGTTCAGTAAGAAAGAGCTTGATTATCTGGAGGAGCATCTGCGGATTTTATCAGGATTTTATGGAATGTTACGGCCGTTTGATGGTGTTGTGCCTTACCGGCTGGAGATGCAGGCCAAGCTGGCCGGGCCAGGCTTCCGCTCCTTATATGAATTTTGGGGCCGAAGGTTGGCTGATGCGTTGTTTTCTGAGACCGATTGCATCGTTAATCTGGCTTCCAAGGAGTATAGCAAATGCATTACCCCTTACTTGAGCGATTCCATTCGCTTCGTGACCTGCGTGTTCGGCCAGCTTATTGGTGGAAAGGTCGTAGAGAAGGGAACGCTGGTCAAGATGGCCCGGGGCGAAATGGTTCGCTACATAACCGAACGACAGGTTGTTTCTGTGGAAGAGATTAAACTTTTTGATCGGATGGAGTTTAAGTATAACGAGATGTTGTCCGATGAGCATACTTATGTCTTTGTTCAGAAATAGAAAAGACTATAACTATAATCTATTATTCTGCCGATAGTAGAAATAGAACCATTGTAAGTAAGGAGGGATCATTGTGAAGCGTAAAGAGAAGAGCATGAGTCCTTCCGAGCTCATCGTGATGAAGGTTCTGTGGAAGGAGGGACGCAGCTCGGCTAGAGTCATCGTGGATCAGGTGGCGAAGCAGTCGGATTGGCATTTTCGTACTGTAAAGACGCTTTTGCGCAAGCTGGTAGCCAAAGGTTTTGTCGACTATACGGTGGATGCTCAGGATGCCCGGATTTATTACTATGCTCCGATAGTAAGTGAACAGCAGTATCTTCAGCAGGAACGGCAGCAATTTCTGCAAATGTATTACGACGGAGATAAAAGCGCACTGCTGGCTGGCTTCCTGAAGGATGGCGGATTGACTAGCGCTGAAGCAGAACGGCTT
Organism: Paenibacillus sanguinis 2301083 = DSM 16941; assembly: GCF_000374825.1. Classification (GTDB taxonomy): domain Bacteria; phylum Bacillota; class Bacilli; order Paenibacillales; family Paenibacillaceae; genus Fontibacillus; species Fontibacillus sanguinis. The sequence goes on along the minus strand of NZ_KB895378.1, from coordinate 302,504 downwards.
CGCCAAATGCTCTATGAGGCCAAAGGAGAGGATGGGAACGAGTGACGCTGTTGTTGCCCATGTTATTTCTCAAAGGGCTGGAGCTGACGCTGGCAGGTTCGATTATCGCCTTGATCGCTCTGCTGTTCCGCTATATTGGCCGCAACTGGCTGAGTCCCCGTGTTATATGCTGGATTTGGTGTCTGCTTCTATTAAAGCTTCTTCTGCCTGTCACCTATACTAGCGCAATCAGCATCGAGAACTGGACGGACCCATACCTGTATGGAGGTTGGCGGGGGAAAGTTAAATGCCAGTTCCAATAGGAGCTCCCTGTCCTTTAATCAGTATTTAACTCCGCTCCTTACAGGGCTGACATCTTCATATGCTCCTTCCAACGGGTTGTCCGCTACCGGCGCATCGAGATTACTGCCCCGAATTCCATATTCACCGTATTCATTGTCTTCATTTGACTCCAGTGCTATGAATTACAACACCTTGACAATGCTGTCCTTACTGCTAGGAACTGGATTGGGGGATACCGGAAGCAATGCATACAGGATGCAGTTGCAGCAGCCGTTTAGCCGCAACTATCGCAGCTTCCCAGCGTTTAATAGCTTGCCGTCTTCCTCCATGCTTGATATGAAGTTGTAGTCGGAAGTATATGTCCTGGATCCCCCCTATCGCCTGAGCGAGGGGGGATTTTTGGTGTTGGTGTAGAACCCATAGTTTGAAAATGGCCCCAATTTATGGGCATGAGTTGAAAACTCTGAGCCTATGTGCTGGGAGGTGATTTTTAACATACAAAGCTAACACCGATAAAATTTTTGTTGACAAAGTTCTGCAAAGTTTTTATATTCAAAACATACTAAACCACTTGGATAAAATGATTTAACGCAGCTCAGAGGCAAAAATATTCAACATGTGAAGGGGACAGAAGGATATGGCTAAAAAATGGTTCAGTCTCGTCTTGGTAATTACCGTGGTTTCATTGCTTGCTGCTTGCGGAAATGGGGCTGGCAAGAATGATTCAGCAACCAATACCGGGGGAAATACAGCGGCTAATACTAGTGCGGCAGACAGCTACCCGGAGAAAAATATTGAATTTATCGTTCCGTTCAGTGCAGGCGGGGTCTCGGATATTTTAACACGCAGCTTCGTTGAAGCCGCGACGGGCATTATTGATACAACAATTACCGTCAAGAACGTTAATGGGGGTTCCGGAACCGTCGGCAACTACGAGCTGGTTCGGGCGAAGCCGGATGGATACACCTGGTTGTGGGCCGCGACAGGTCACCTGTCCTCGGCGCTGCATATTACGCCAGCCGAGTACACCATGGAGGATTACACCATCGTTAACAAGATCGGGGACATGGTCGGAATCATCGTCGTCCCCAAGGATTCTCCATTCCAAACGCTGGAAGACCTGATTAACCACGCCAAGTCTAATCCTGGCGAGCTAACGATTGGCAACCCGGGTGAAGCTACGGTGGTAGCCATGCTGGCTTATATGCTGGAGGACCGCACCGAAACAACGCTGCAACACGTTCCATTCCAGGGCAGCGGCGAATTGCTTCCAGCCGTGCTGGGCGGACATGTGGACGCAGGGATTATGAACGTACCGGAGGTAGCCTCTCAGGTGAAAGCAGGTGAGTTACGCGCACTGGCTGTATTGAGTGAGAACCGTGTGGATCAGGTTCCTGACGTGCCAACGATTGCCGAAGCGGGTGTAGAAGGGGTGAGCGGTGGCGCAGGTCACTTTATCGTCATTCCGAACAACGTAGATCCAGCGATCGTAGCGAAGATCGACGAATTGACCAAGAAGGTATATGAGTCGGATAAATTCAAGGAGCTTATGGCGCAGGCAGGCTACCAATTGGGCTACAAGAACGCGGAGGATTCACGCGCCGAGGTTGAAGCTTGGTATCAAGCCACTGGTGAAATCTATAAGAAGTTAGGAAAAACAAAATAATGAGCCGTCCTGTTTTCCTCGCCCGTATCCTGACTGCCTTCTTGATGCTGGGAGCAGGAATCGTTACACGAATACAAACAGCAGGCTTGCCCTTTGGGACTCTCAAACGAATAGGGTCGGGATTCTTCCCGACGCTATTCGGCAATTTAATGATTATATTAAGCCTATGTATGCTGGTTTCATTATTTGTGGCCTATCGCCGTGGGCAAGTCAACCAAGTAGAGACAGAAGATATTATTACTAGCCTCAAGGGGTTTGGCGTGTTTATGGCCATCCTTATTGGCTTTATCCTGATCAATCATTTTGCTGGCTTTGTTATCGCTTCTCTGGTGGCTGTATTCGCGGCGGGTTATGCGCTTGGGTTAAAGGGTTGGCGCTTGGGGGTGCTGACGGTGGCAACGACCCTTGTGATCTGGCTGGTGTTCGATCTGTGGCTCATGCTATCATTGCCATCCGGAATATGGTTCTCTTAACCTCACAGCAACTGCGATTGGAAGGAGCAGCAACATGTCAGAACAAATTATAGAAGGTATATTGGCGGCCCTCACCTTCAAGCACCTGCTTATCTGCTTGCTGGGCGTCGCTTTGGGAACGTTGGTTGGCGTATTGCCGGGACTCGGGCCAGTGGGCGCCATTTCCATGCTTTTGCCGATCACCTTCTCCATGGAGCCCTTGGCGGCTTTGATTCTTATTGCAGGCATTTACTTCGGCGGGATGTACGGCGGATCGACCACCTCGATCCTGGTGAACGTTCCGGGGGAAGCGGCCTCAGTGGTCACGACCCTGGACGGGTACAAGATGACGCAGAAGGGTCGGGCGGGCGCCGCCTTATCCATTGCAGCCATTGGATCATTCGTGGCCGGTACCATTGGAGTTATACTCTTAACCTTTATGGCCCCGCCACTGGCGCGAATGGCCTTGAAGTTCGGACCGCCTGAATACTTCGCAATTGTGCTTGTCGGCCTTATGGTCTTGTCCCGGATGACCGACAAATCGTTGATTCGCAGCTACTTGCTAATCGCTTGTGGTATCGTCATCTCCGTGATTGGCATCGATCCGGTCAGTGGCGGCCTACGATTGACGTTCGGCTTGCCCTCCCTGTTCGATGGATTGGATTTTATCCCTATTATTATGGGACTGTATGGTTTGAGCGAGGTGCTGTCTTCTTGGGAAAACAATGATACGAAGCCGGCCAAGGCAGACTTGTCATTGCGAAAATTGCTCCCTACCAAAGATGAATTCAGACGCAGCACAGGGCCGATGGTTCGCGGGGGGCTGTTAGGCTTCATTATGGGCTTGATTCCTGGACCAGCCAGTATTCTTAGCACCTATGCGTCCTACGGTCTGGAGAAGAGAATCTCCAAGCATCCGGAGGAATTTGGCGAAGGCGCAATCGAAGGAGTAGCCGGACCGGAATCAGCCAATAATGGCGCAAGTACGGGGGCGTTGGTTCCCTTGCTGTCGTTGGGGGTTCCGTTCTCTCCACTGCCAGCTATCCTGCTGAGTGCCTTTATGATTCAGGGGATTACGCCGGGACCGATGATGATTCAGGATCATCCCACGATCTTCTGGGCGCTCATTGCCAGCATGTATATCGGGAACGTGATGCTGCTGGTTCTTAACCTGCCTATGGTAGGTATCTTTGCCAAGATTGCGCACCTGCGTTCTGCCGTGATGATGCCCATCGTACTGATCTTTTGTATTGTCGGCGCCTTCTCAGTGAGAAGCAGCATGGCCGATGTGGTCATTATGGTGATCTTCGGTGCTTTGGGTTATTTGCTTCGCAAGGCCAAGATGGAGCCATCCCCGTTAGTGCTGGGTGTGATGCTTGGTCCAACGCTGGAAAATTCATTCAACCAATCCACCCTGATCTTCAAGGGGGATCTGACGATGTTCCTGACACGTCCGATTTCCGGAACGTTGTTATCCGTGGGAATTCTGGTCACGGTATGGCCGCTGATTATGAAGCTGGTTCGCATGCTCACTTCAAAAAACAAGCAGACAGCAGCTAAAGAATAGAGGGCTCGCGATATGAAAAAGGTAGAGAACGTATATGATGTTATCGTAATAGGCAGTGGGGGGGCCGGGCTGAGAGCAGCGCTGGCTTCCGCCGAGAAGGGGGCCAAGGTGCTCGTCTTGACCAAGGGCGAGCCACAGCGTTCGGGCGGAACCTTGTCCGCACATTACTCCTTCTGCGCGGTCCCTCCTGTCTCCTCTTCCGGAGATACCCCGGAACAATTTGCAGAAGATATTATTCGTTCAAGCGAGGGGATCAGTGACCCGTCGCTTGTTCGTGTACTAACAGAGCAAGCGTATCATGCGATAGCTTATGCGGAAGCCCTGGGTGTCAAGTTTGATCGCACCGAGGAGGGGGACGAGCATCACCTGGGTTGGTTGGCCGGACATACGCATGCCAGAGCGTTTCATGCCGGCAATGTGGTCGGCCGTGATTTGACTAGGGTGCTGATGCGGCGGCTCACCAAGCAACAGGTCGATATCCATGCCTTTACCCAGGTGCTTCAATTACACGTGCACCAAGGCTTGTATAAAGGCCTGTTTGCTTATCATCTGCCAACGGACGAACTGCGCTATTACGCTTCCAAAGCGGTCGTTATCGCCACCGGCGGCGGCTCGCAGCTCTATGAGCTAAATACGAATCCCGTCGAGGCTACCGGCGATGGATACAGCCTGGCGCTGCAAGCAGGTCTGGAGCTTGTGGACATGGAGTTCGTCCAGTTCTATCCTACGGTGTTGGTAGCTCCGAAAGGGACGCGGGGTCTGATGTTTAATTCGGGCATTGTCATTCCCCGTGGGGCGACGATCAAGAATGCCCGTGGCGAAGATGTGTGGGAGCGGAACGGGGCAGGGGACCTCAAGCAAGCCACTCGGGACACGATGTCCCGGGTGATGGCCGCCGAGCTTGCAGCAGGCTACGGCACGGAGCAAGGCGGCCTGATTGTCGATGCTTCCGCTGTGGATGATAGCGACCTGCCGCAATTGCAGCAGCAGCTCTTAACAGACCTGGGGGTAGATGGAGCCTCCAAGCGGTATGAGGTAGCCCCCGGGGCTCACTACTTCATGGGCGGCATCCGCATTCATCCCTGGGCAGGGACCTCGGTTTCAGGCGTCTTCGCCGCCGGAGAATGTACAGGTGGCCTGCATGGCGCCAACCGACTGGCCGGTAATGCCCTGTCAGAGAATCAGGTCTTCGGCGCTATCGCCGGATATGAAGCGGCCCGGTATGCGTTAAGCGGGCAGGGGACTAGGCAAGTGAGTTCCAATTCGGAGATAGCGGGCCAAGGTGACGGAAGTGATCGGAGTGAAGGAAGTATTGTAGACAGGTACGATGAGAACATGGCTGACCGAACTGATGGGAACATAATAGATCCGATTGAAAGAAGTAGTATTGATGACCGGAATGATGGGAACGTACCAGATCGGAATCAAGGAATCGCTGTAGATCAGAGTGAGAGATTTTTAGGAGACATGAGTGAGAGAAGTGTTGAAGAGCAGAGTGTTGAAAGTTTGGCAGCAGCACTTAGTCAATTTCAGGCTCGTTGGGGGTTTGTATTTGACCAACGTCAGGCAGCAATTGGCAGTGAGGGCGGAAGCGATAATAGCCAAGTTCATAAAGACGGAGCTAATAGTGGCGAGCATATCCATAAGCATGGCCACAAAGAGGGCAATATTGTGGCCTGGACGAAGCAATTGAAGAGCCTGATGCAGCGCGATGTAGGTGTCAATCGCTCGGAGGTACGGCTGCGTTTGGCCTTTGCGGAATGCGAGGCGATCGAAGCAGCCTTGTGCAGCAAGTTCACGGTGACGCATTCAAGACTGCCGTATAACCGCGAGCGGATGAAGGCGATTGAGCTCAGGCATATGCTGCTGGTGGCGAAGGCGGTCATTTACAGCGCGCTGGAGCGGCGCGAAAGCCGGGGGGCCCACAACCGGGCCGATGCTCCCGGCAAGCGGCCTGAATACCAAGCGAGCATTGCAGTGAGCTTCAATAGTAATTCCCCTCGCCCGTGGTCACACACTTGGATTGCACGTGAGATGGAGTGACTTTACAGGGAACGCATAAGCATGGCACAGGAACAGAAGGAGCACACAGCACACCGTACGCAAGTAAGTAACAAGATCAGGTAACAAGAATACGTAACACATAACAGAAACAAGTAACAGAAACAGATAACGGAACCAAGTAACAAGTAGATGTGATACTTACAAGAACCAATAACAGTAACATTAAATAGTAATGAGCGAACGTAACAAGGAGCATAATCCAGTAATAGAAACAGGTAACAGTAACAAGCAACGGAAACAAGTAGATGTAATACTTACAAGAACCAATAACAGTAACACTAAACAGTAATGAGCGAACGTAACCATTAACAGAGAAACAGGAATAAATGAGAGAAATAGGAAAACGAAACACGTAACAAGAACACGTAACAAGAACACGTAACAAGAACACGTAACAAGAACACGTAACAAGAACACGTAACAGAAACAAGTTTAATCAGAAAGAACTAACTAGCATACGAAAGCTCTGACTTGAATTACTATCAACTGGGAGTAGAACTTTGGAGTTCTAGAACAGTCTGCTCATACTCTGCTCATACTTTACTTGTGGCTGGTACGCTGAATTTTCTAGGAAAGTTGGGCTTTACGGGGAATTAGCAGGAAAAACTCATGTTAATTCGCTGGATATTGGCAGAATAACGCATGTATATGGAATTTCTCCCGCTAATTATTGCGATATTACGGTTTGATAGCTGAAATGGCTAAATTAGATGGAGGATTTCCAGTTAATTAGTGAAATTGGCTAAAAACCAGAGAATTAGTGAGATAATTTCCAGTTAATCTTATGGGAGTGACCGTCACGAATGAGATTCTCAAATGACTCTAAAGGAACTCTATGAGCTCCATGAACCCAAGGAACCTAAGGAATCCAAGGAACCCAAGGAACTCCATGAGACTCAGCAGATACCGCTCATTCCCACATTACGAATTTTAGAGAATCCACATGTTGCTTGGAGTATTTCAATTGAACTACTCGAACAGGGGGTGAACGCATGCCGGAGACAAGGCTAACAAATAAACGACTGTATGTCGAGAGAAGAGAATACGCCGATGCAGAGCCCTATACAGCCTGCTATGAAATTCCCTATGAGGAAGGCATGACCCATATGGACGCCTTGCGTTTCATCGCGGATGAGTTGGACCCGAGCTTTGCCTTCTATGAGCATAGCTGCAAGCGTGGCTTCTGCGGGGCCTGTCTGATTCAGGTAGATGGCAAGAAGCTGTTAAGTTGCCGGTCGCTCCTGCCCTCCGATCAGGAAGAGCAGGTGATCAAGCCCGCATTAAAAGTAGATAAGGACTATTATCCAAAAATGGATAAATAGATATAGAGGTATAACCAAGAAAGGAAGGATCAAACAAACATGAGCAGAAGCGAGTGGTTGAAGCAAGAGGCGGCCAAGCACAGTGAAACCTGGTCAGCGATGCGGCGGGAACTGCATCAGTATCCGGAACTCTCGAATGAGGAGTTCGAAACGACGAAGAAAATCCGCAGCTGGCTGGAGCAAGCGGGGGTGACCTTGTTGCCTTTCCCGCTGCCGACAGGCGTGCTTGCCGAGATTAAAGGTGACAAGCCGGGGCCGGTCATTATGCTGCGTGCGGATATCGATGCTCTGCCTATCTTTGAGGAAGCAGATGTGGATTATAAATCGAAGGTAGACGGCAAGATGCACGCCTGTGGACATGATTTTCACACCACATCGATGATTGGCGCAGCTACCCTGCTGCAGGCCAGACGTGAGGATATCGCGGGGACGGTTCGCATTTTGTTCCAGCCTGCGGAGGAAATCGCAGTTGGTGCCAAGGCGGTCATTGAAGCCAAGGTGCTGGATGGTGTGCAGGCGATTTTTGGTATGCACAACAAGCCGGAGTTGCCGGTGGGTACGATTGGCCTGAAGCCCGGTCCGCTGATGGCTTCCGTGGACCGCTTTGAGATCGAGGTATACGGAAAGGGAGGCCATGCCGGGATTCCCAATGCAACGGTGGACCCGATTGTGGTTAGCTCTGCGATTGTTTCAGCCTTGCAGACTGTAATCAGCCGGAATGCCAGCCCACGCCACTCTGCCGTGGTCAGCGTGACTCGACTGGAGTCCGGTACAACCTGGAACGTGATCCCGGATACGGCTCAGATGGAAGGGACGGTCCGTACCTTTGAACCGGAAGCGAGAGCGGCGATTCCCGAGCAGATGCGCCGGGTAGTGGAGCAGGTAGCCAACGGATTCGGAGCAACTGCGAAGCTGATCTGGCATGGGATGTTGTCCGCGGTACAGAATGATGCGGCACTGGTAGAGCTTGTGGCCGAGGCGGCTGCCTTGCAGCAGCTAACCGTAGTTGAAGCCGAACCAACGATGGGCGGCGAGGATTTCGCTTTGTATCAGGAGCTTGTACCGGGTAACTTCCTCTGGATGGGAACCAGTGGTACGGAGCAGTGGCACCATCCCAAGTTCACGCTGAATGAGGGAGCCATTGAGGTGAGTGCGGCATTGTTTGCGGAGACGGCTTTGCTGGCGCTGGAGAAGTTGGCGTAAAGGCTAGCTGGTTGAAGGGAGTAAAGTAATCAAGGCAGCAATGTAGCAACGTAATCAAGCCAGTAAGGTAGTCAAGGGAACAAAGTGGTTAAGGCAGTAAAGTAATAAAAGTAGTAGTCAAGGTAGCTAGGCAGCTAAGTAGCTAGGGAAGAATCAAGCGTCTGGAAAATGTGTAGTTAAACTATCGCATTTTGCAAGCAGCGTGAGACTTAGGCCAAAGGAGGCGGGGGAATGGCTCATCAAGCGTATGCGGAAGGGTGGACAATGCAAGTCGCCGAATTTGCCGCGAACGCTCCTGTTCTATGGACAAGTGGGCTAAAGGATAAAATTTATGACGGAATCACGGACTGGCTTTCTTCGACTTTGGCGGCTAGACAGGACCCGGTGGCTGAGCAGCTTTTGCGGTCACTAGGTTATGGGGTTTTGAATGCGGGGAATGGTGAGGCTGCATCTCTATCAGCTTCTGTAACTTCAACTCCAACACCAACTCCAACACCAACTCCAACACCAACATCAAGCCAATCATTCCTCCAGCCCTTCCCTTGTACAGTTGTCGGTAGAAGCGAGCGCGTTTCAGCGTTGGATGCGGCTTTGATCAACGGGTATTTGGCTCATGCGCTTGATTATGATGATGCCCATGAGGATGTGAGGGGTCATCCCAGCGCGGTGCTGCTCTCCGCCTTGATGGCGGAAGCCGAGCAGGGGGCCAGCCCGGGTCTGGCCCTGATGGAAGGCTACCTCATCGGGATGGAGACGATGTGTCAGCTAGGACGCTTGTTGGGCGCTGCCCATTATGAGCAAGGCTGGCACACCACCTCCACCGTGGGAGGTATCAGCGCCGCGATTGCCGTCGGGCGCATGCGGGGGCTGACCACAAGGCAGCTACAGCATGCCATCGGGCTGGCGGCAACGCAGGCGGGAGGCTTGCGCGCCCACTTCGGCACCCCGGTCAAGCCGCTGCATGCGGGACTGGCTGCGCGAGCCGGAGTGCTCGCAGCCAGAATGGCGGCGGAGGGCGTGGAAGGTGCCGAGGAGGTGCTGCAGGGAAAGCAAGGCTTCCTGCGTATGTATCGCCACGGCCGGGAAGGCGAAGCCTTGGACACATCCGGCTGGGGCAAGCCTTGGCGGCTTGAGGCCCCAGGTCTGTGGTTCAAGAAGTACCCATGCTGCTCAGCCTCATATCATGCCATTGAGGCAGCGAATAGCCTCTGGGAGCAGCATCGTTATGCTCCCGAGGATATTCAGAGCGTCAAGCTGATTTATCCGCCAGGCGGGGATGCTGCCTTAGTCATCCGTCAGCCCCGAAACGGGATGGAAGGCCGCTTTAGCGCTGAGTATATTGCCGCTCTGAAGCTGACACGTTCGGAGCTGTCCCTGCAAGATTTTGAGGAACAACAGCCTGTAGACGAAGCCATATTGCAGTTGATTGGGCGGTCTCATCGGGAATACCGATCCGACATTCTGGCATCTCCTGAAGCGATGCCAAAGGGGAGATTCACCATCGTTGAGGTGACAAAGCGGGACGGGACAACGGCTTCGGCCCGCTGCGACGTACCGAACGGCTCACCTGGCAAGCCGCTGACACCGGAGGAGATGGCCTACAAGTTCAAGCTTGCGGCAGAGGGATATGTTCAAAATGAGAACGAAGCATTCCAGCGGATACGGCAGCTAGACAAGCTCGCACGAGCAGCTGATTTATGGCTTGATCTATAGGAAAGCTGGAGCATCAATTGCTGATTTAGGAATTACGCGCTATTAAGGATGGCCGGCTCATCGGCTGCTGATTAATAATTGACCTATAGAGGCAGTTCAAAAAGTCGTCTTCCCAGGACGAAGCTATTCGAGGAGTAGGTTCGACATCGAATCTTGAATTCAGCCGGGGCTAGCGTAGGCTTTCGTAGTATGTTTCTTATAGAAACATATGAGTTGCTCACGTACCCATGCTTCCGAAGTCGTTTTCTCCGAAAACGTGTAGCTCCGCTACTTGCGTACCTAGCTTCATCGAGGCTCAAGGCGTTTTAAAAAAACGCACATCGAAAGCCTAAGCTTCGGTCCTGTAAACCCGACGTTTTGAACACGCACCTATAAGCAGCGCCGTTCATCAACAACTGCTGATTGTTCAGCTTGAATGACCGTGAACTGCGCCACGAAATTAGCCCATACACCATGGGAACACCGACTACAATAGGGGAGGAACTACAATTATGCCATCACATGTCATAGATATGATCATGATGCAGAACAATTTTGGAACAGCGGAAATGCGCGAGGTATGGAACGACGAGAACCGATTGCAGAAGCATCTGGACGTCGAAGCGGCCTTGGCTTTGGCCGAAGCGGAGTTTGGTCTGATCCCTGCCGAGGCAGCTCGGGCCATTGCCGATGCCGCTAAGGTCGAGAACATGGATATTCAGGCCATTGCGAATGAAGTGCTGAAGGTGAAGCATTCCCTGATCCCAACTATCAAGCGCCTGCAAGAGCTCGCAGGTCCAGAACATGGCGAGTGGGTCCATTATGGGGCCACGACTCAGGATATCGTCGATACCGGCTTCATCCTGCAATTGAAGGAAGCCCATCATATCTTGGTGCGGGATACCAAGGCTGTGGCGGCAGAGTTGGCCAAATTAGCCGAAACCTACAAGAGTACCCCGATCGCCGGACGCTCGCATGGGATGCAAGGGTTGCCTACGACTTTCGGTTTTAAAATGGCGGTTGTGCTGGATGAAATTATCCGTCACCTGGACCGGTTGAAGGAAGCCGAAGCCAGAGTATTTACAGGTGTGCTTGGCGGGGGCGTGGGGACGCATGCTTCCTTCGGTGAGCAAGGACCGGAGATCGAGCGGAGGACGATGGACAAGCTGGGCCTTAACACGGCGAACATTTGCTGGCATTCGTCCCGTGACCGCTCGGCGGAATATGCCGGAACTGTCGGCATGATCTCTGCCACATTAGGCAAGCTGGCAAATGAGTTCTACAACTTGATGCGCACGGAAATCGATGAGCTGGAAGAGCCATTCACCTCCGGGAAAATTGGCTCGACCACCATGCCACACAAGCGGAATCCTGCTGCGCTTGAGGGTGTGGCCAGCCTGGTGAAGCCGGTCCGCTATAATGTTGCTTTGGCTCAGGAGTGCATGATCGTGGAGCATGAACGGGATGCCATGTCCTGGCGTGGTGAGTGGGTTGCCATTCCGGAGAACTGCATCTATGTGTCAGCGCAGCTCGCTTCCATGAAGAACATATTAGCAGGCTTGATTGTGAAGCCGGACCATATGCTGCGCAACCTGAATGCACTTGGAGGCTTGCTGCTGTCCGAACGCGTGATGTTCGTGTTGGCCGGGCCGCTTGGCAAGCAAACGGCTCATGAAGTGGTATATGAATTATGTATGGAGAGCGTAGAGAAGAATATTCCATTCCGCGATGTGTTGATGGGCGATGGCCGGGTTACCGCTGTATTTACAAGAGAGCAGCTGGAAGAGATTATGGACCCGTCCACCTATCTGGGCAGCGCCCCGCAAACCGTCGATCGCGTATTGGCAGCAGCAAGACAAACAGGCTATTTAACGGAGGATGCGCAATGAACATACAATGGGATCATCTAATTGCGGAGCCCGGCCAATCGGTTAGCGGCTATGTCAAGGTAGGAGAGCTGTCCAACTGGGCAACGGTAGAAATGCCGGTTATGATCGTTAACGGCGTGGAGGAAGGTCCGGTACTCTGGCTGAACGGCGCCATCCATGGCGATGAGTTGAACGGTCCAATGGCCATTCGGGAGATTTTCCCGCAGCTGGATCCGGCCAAGCTCAAGGGAGCTGTCATTGCTACGCCGGTCTCCAACCCTTACGCCTGGCAAGCCCGGCGGAAGAACACCCCTCAGGACGAGCTGGATATGGACATGCAATTTCCCGGCAACCCGAAGGGAACCTTGTCCCAGCGCTTGCCGTATTATCTTTTCGAGAAAATCAAGACTTATGCGACGCACCTGATTGATTTTCATTCCTTGGGGACTCCTTATGATGCCTTGCCTTATACCGTTTATAAAAAAGTGCCAGGTGATCAAGTCGGGGCTAGCGAGCAAGGTGAGCGGATGGCTCGTGCTTTTGGCGGCTCCGTACATTGCTGTGTGGATTTGAACGGCAGCTTGAATGAGCTTCCGGGCAACGTCGCTGGTTTCCTGGACGTTCAGTGCCTGATGCATGGGATTCCGGCCTTTATGACGGAGCTTGGATCAGGTGGCCAGATTCAGCAGGATATGGTGGACTATGGCCAGCGGGGCATCTGGGCTGTGTTGCACGAGCTTGGCATGTGGGTGGAAGCGCCTGAGCCGCCGGTGCATACGCAGACCAAGACATTGACAAAGCGTAAATTCATTTATGCGGATCGAGGCGGGCTGGTGATTCAGCAAGCGCCAAGCGGCAGCATCGTGCGAAAAGGCGAGCGCATTTGCTCCATCATTGACATGTTCTCGGTGGTGCAAGAGGTACTGGCCGAAGAAGACACTTATATTATCGCCAGTCGCAAAAACCCGCCGGTAGACGCCGGGGACCGAGTTGCTTTTGTTGGCGTGGAATGGAGAGAGGACCAGTAACATGACGACGAAATTTAGAATTGCAACAGTCCAGGATGCAGCGGAAATTCAAGTCCTATCGCACAAAGCATACGCCTCCATTCGAGAGCTGGGGATTAATTTTGCCGCAGCCACGGCCGATTTGGCTACCGTGGAGAAGAATATTCGCAACAATATTTGTCTGGTGATGGAGGAAGACGGCAAGATCATCTCGACGATCTCCGTCCGCCTGCCCTGGGGTCAGCAACCTGGACCGTTTGGATTGCCGCATGTCTGGTGGTTCGCGACGGACCCCGATGTGGGCCGCAAAGGCATTGGTCGTGAGATGATTACCTGGGCGGAGGAAAGCTTTGTCCGTGATACATTAAGATCCCCTGCGGTGTCTCTCGGCACGGCTGAGGAGCACCCGTGGTTGATTGAGATGTATGAGCGCCGCGGCTATGAGATTATGCATAAGAAAGCGCTGGGACGGGGACATATGACTGTGTTTATGAAAAAAGTGCTGAATCCTGCGTTTTTAGAAGGGGCGGATCATTAAATGAGTGGAGATCGTTACGAAATCGATGGCATCACGCCATATGAAGGACTGCGTAATCCAGTGATTGATCAATTGGTTCGCCATAAATCGGTCCGCAGCTTCGAGCCGGGCCGCCCCTTGGAAGAAGGAGTCATTGAGACGATGCTGACCGCAGCGCAAAGTGCCCCGAATTCCTCGAATTTTCAATCCTGGAGCGTTATTGTCATTGAGGATCAGGAGCGTAAAGCGCAGTTGATGCAGCTATGCGACAATCAGGCATTTATTGGGGAGTCCTCGGTGTTCCTGGTCTTTTGCGCGGATGCTTCCCGGCATAAATATGTGACAGATCGTCAGGGCTATCCGTTCAATTCGGATTATTTGGAGCTGCTGCTGGTTTCCAGCTTCGATAGCATGCTGGCTGTGCAAAATGCTTCAACGGCTGCGGAATCGCTGGGACTCGGCTGCTGCATGGTAGGAGCTATTCGGAACAAGGCCCGTGAAGTGGCCAAGCTGCTGAAGCTGCCTCCATTATGCTATGCAACCGTGGGACTGGCGGTAGGTTATCCTGCCCGCGATACCAAGGTGAAGCCGCGCTTGCCGCAGCAGGTGATCGTGCATCGTGAGGAATATTCGACGGCTGTGCTGGAAGAGGGAATTCAGGCCTATGATGCCAAGATGGCGAATACGGGCATTTATGAGGGGCGGCGCATTCATATTCCCGGAGTCACCCCGGAAGTGGAGCCGGAGCATTACGGCTGGATCGAGCATACGGCCAGACGCATGGCGCGAGGAAATGATTTTCGCCGTGATTTGGCCCCATTTTTGACGGAGCATGGATTTACATTAAAGTAAATACTCCCCGTCTGAAAAGGTTCAGATTTTATTATTTGTTCAAAAAGTCAGGTTTTCAGCACCGAGAAGGTTGAATGAAGTTAGGGACAGAGAAGCGGGGCGTACGTAGTGGGTACGTGAGCATCGGAAGGCCCGGGTGAATTCAAGATCGATGTCGAATTGACTTCTTGAGTTGCTTCGTGATTAGAAGATAACTTTTTGAAATACCTCTAAGGGAGGGCTCAAGCATGAATAAGCAAACATCGGAAGCATCGGTAAGACTGGGTCGCGATCTCTTGTTCGATATGCTGACGGCATATGATATTCCTTATGTATTTGGGAATCCGGGGACCTCGGAGCTGCCTTTCATCGACGGTGCCGAGCAGTACGGACATATTGAATATATCTCCGCCTTGCATGAGGCGAATGCGGTATCCATGGCGATGGGCTATGCCCGGCAATCCCGCAAGCCAGGGGTGGCTATCGTGCATGTGGCCCCCGGATTGGCGAACGCCATGGGGAATATCTACAACGCCTACCGGGCAGGTATCCCGCTGGTGATCATCGCCGGGCAGCATCACAGTGAGTGGCTGCTGGGAGAGCCGATTCTGGCGGGGGATCACGTGAAGCAGGTTGAGAGCATGACGAAGTGGGCGCATGAAATTCGCAATATGGCCGAATATCCTGTGGCCATGCAGCGTGCCTTTAAGGTAGCGATGACGGAGCCGAAGGGCCCCGTATTCTTGTCTGCTCCGTATAATCTTTCATTAACGCCAACCGAGGCACGTATTGGAAAGCCGGAGTTGTTCGAGCAGGCCGTTTCTGTATCTGGATCAGCGGTGAAGCTGTTTCTGGAAAAATTATTGAGCCATGAGCGCATCTTGCTGATCAGCGGGGACCAGGTCGGAGATCAGCAGGCGGTTGGTCTTTTGCAGGAATGGGCAGAACTGCTAGGAGCGCCGGTGATGGCGGAAGGTATGCCAACGCGGCAAAATATTGATTCGGCGCATCCGCAATATTTAGGCACATTCCCCATGAATGCGGGCGTAATCAGGCAGGTATATGCGGAATGTGATGCTCTGGTGATGGTCGGTACAACGGTCCAATTGCCAGCAGCGTTGTCCGATGGGCAGGGATTTCTGGTCGACGATCGGAAGCCGGTGTTCTATATCCAGCAGGACGCCTGGGAAATCGCCAAGAATCCAGGCCTTGCCTACGGCTTGCAGGGCTCGGTTCATGGCTTGCTGCAGCAGCTTGTTGAGGCAACGTCCGGTTTGTTGACCGATGCCTTGCAGCAAGTGGTGCGGGAAAGAAGGAGCAAAACAGAGGAAGCCGCTGCACGCAGGCGGCAGAGCTTGCAAGTGCAGTTGGAGCAAGACTGGGAGGTCGAGCGTATTACGGCTTCGGTGCTGGCTGCTGAGCTGAATCGTCAGTTGGCGACATTGCCTGCGGGACGATTCACGCTGGTTAATGAAGCGGTCTCCAATGCCGGGGCCTTCATTCAGTACATGCACCTGTGGGAGCCGCAGCAATATACCGCTGGCAAGGGGGGCGGACTTGGGCATGGCGTCGGTCAGGCGCTTGGCATCAAGTTGGCCGACCCTGAGCGTACGGTGGTCTGTGCCGTGGGCGACGGGACCTTCTTGTATTATCCGCAGATTTTATATAGCGCGGTGACTTATGATATTCCGGTGCTGTTTCTCATCGTACAGAATGAAGCCTACCGCGTCTTGAAGCAAGGACTTCAGGCGATGGGCGAGCCGCTGGGACATAAGGTGATTCCTTCTCTGGAGCTGGCGGGGGCAGTCCATATGATGAAGCTGGCCGAAGCCTTCGGTGTTGCAGGGGAGACGGTACAAGACAGGGAAGCATTGGCTCCTGCGCTGGAGCGAGCGTTGGCGAAAAGCCGGAAGCAGCCCTATATGCTGGAAGTTTATGTGAAATGAAGCTGACGGAGGATTCTGACCAGGCTCAAGATATTTGCGATTAAAAGTGAGAGTTCAAAAAGTCGGGTTTATAGGAGCCTACGCTAGGCCCAGCTGAATTCAAGACTCGATGTCGAATCTAATCCTCGAACTGCTTCGCTTTGGGAAGTCGACTTTTTGAATTGAACAACCTCTAGAAGGAGCGAGAGTCCATGCAAAATCAAGCAGGCAAGCTATTTATAGGCGGTCAGTGGCTGGAGACGGAGCAGCATATCGACGTGTTCAATCCGGCGACGCTGGAGAAAATCGCCGATGCTCCGCTAGCCAGCGCGACACAGGTAACGGCTGCGGTGGATGCCGCCGCAGCGGCGCTGCCAGCCTGGAAAGCACGCACCGCACAGGAGCGGGCGGTGCTGATGCTCAAATGGTATGCGCTGATTGAAGAGCATAAGGAGCAGATTGCCCGCACGATGACGGAGGAGCAAGGCAAGCCGTATCCGGAAGCGCTGGGCGAGGTCACTTACGCGAACAGCTTTGTACAATGGTTTGCGGAAGAGGGCAAGCGGGTCTACGGAGATACGGTGCCGGCTTCGCATCCGGACAAGCGGATTATCACCATCAAGCAGCCGGTAGGCGTGGTGGCAGCCATCACCCCTTGGAATTTCCCGGCGGCGATGATTACGCGCAAGATCAGCCCGGCGATTGCCGCTGGCTGTACGGTGGTCATCAAGCCTAGTGAGCTTACGCCGCTAACGGCTTATCTGTTAGCCGAGCTGGCGGAGCAAGCGGGCATCCCGGCAGGGGTGCTGAACGTGATCACGGGTGATCCCGAGCAAATCGGCAAGCTCTGGATGGATGATACGCGGGTGCGCAAGGTTTCTTTTACCGGATCAACCCGGGTCGGCAAGCTGCTGATGGCTAATGCCGCAGCCACGGTCAAGAACATATCGCTGGAGCTTGGCGGCCACGCGCCTTTTATTGTGACGCCGTCTGCCGATCTGGATTTGGCGGTGCAGCATTTTATCGGTGTCAAGTTCAGAAATGCGGGACAGACCTGCGTGTGTCCAAACCGCGTTTATGTGCATAGCACCGTGAAGGAAGCGTTTGTTAGCAAGCTTACGGCTGCGCTGGAAGGTCTTAAGGTAGGCAACGGCCTGGAGGAGGGCGTGACTATCGGCGCGCTGATTAATAAGCAAGGCAAGGAAAAGGTTGAACGCCATATCGCGGATGCGGAGGCTCAGGGAGCCAAGGTGATTCGCACCAGGCAGACCTTGCCGGAGCAGGGGTATTTTGTAGCTCCAACGCTGTTAGTAGACGTTCAAGAGAATATGCTATGCATGAACGAAGAGACTTTTGGGCCCGTTGCGCCGATCTCGACCTATGACACGTTGGAGGAAGTCGTCCAAAAGGCAAATGACACTCCCTATGGCTTGGCCGCGTATGTATTCTCCCAGCAGTTGACAGAAGCCTTCCGCCTGAGCGAAGCCCTGGATTATGGCATCATCGGTCTGAACGACGGCTTCCCGGCCACAGCCCAAGCCCCGTTCGGCGGGATGAAAGAAAGCGGACTAGGCCGCGAAGGCGGATACTGGGGCCTGGACGAGTTCCTGGAAACCAAATATATCTCCATGAATTTAGGCTAAAATAAACTCTCTATTTATTGCGAGGTGCGACTCCCAAGGGAACAAAACTTCCCTGGAAGACGCACCTTTTGTTTGTGACGTAATAAATCCCATCACTGCGGTATCAAGATAAACGATACTCTTTTCTTTACAATATTTTCATGGTTTTAACATATATGTTGTTTTGCTCTAATACTTAGCACCTAATATGGCAATAGGCATGATTAAATGAAGAAAAAATATCTTTGTGAAGGAGACATGGGATAATGACTATGAAGAAGGTCAAAACCATAATAGCAGGCTTATTGTTAGGTGCAATGCTGATTGCTCCAGTGTCTGTCGGGAATGCCTATGCGCAGGAAGCGGCAGCCAACAAGTCCGTTCCCAATGTGCTGGAGGAAAACGCCAAGCTGCATCGGCCGGATGGAATTGGCAAATTGACCTCGATTGGCTTAGCCGCTTCAAGCTCCAGTGTAAGCAAGCCGGAAGTAGCTGCCCACGTCAAGAATAATGCCCCCAATCGTATTGTAGCTACCTTTAATGGGGATACACGGACGCAGATGGGCTTCAACTGGTACACCTCCGACCCGGTTCAAGATGCTTATGTCTGGGTAAGCGAATCGAATACGATGGCTGAACCAGTCTCTTTCAAAGCTACGGCTAAAGTCGTGGAATCTCATTACATAGAGCGGGACAAAAGCGGATTTCTGATCTTTGCCAAGGTAAAAACGGATGAAAATAAGAAGCAATCGATCGTAGGCTACTTTACGGATGAAGGCAAGGCAGGAAAAAGCTTCAATCCCAGCGATGAGCTTGGCAAAGATACAGGCCTTTCCTACAAAGTAGGAGTGCAGAAGGTGAAGGAAGTCTCCTACAAAGCGTTGGCAACAGGATTAAAGCCAAATACCCAATATTACTATCAGGTGGGTTCGGATAAAGGGCAAAAAAGCGCAGTAGGTCAGTTCAAGACCTCCGGCTCGTCCGGGGATGCTTTCAAGTTCATCCAATATACGGATACACAAAATGCGTATTGGAACGAGCATGCGAGAAATGAAGCAGCCTATGGAGCCAGCACATTGCAAAAGGCGCTGGAAACGGCAAAGGATGCCAGCTTTGTGGTTCATACGGGTGATGTTGTTGAGGTTGCCGAGGTGGAGGATGAATGGGTTGATTTGTTTAAACAATCGCAAAAATCTTTGCTAATGGGACCCTTGGCTCCTGCCTCTGGCAATCACGATGAATATGGTCTGAATACGGGTGAGAATTTCCCGGAAGCCTTCAACAATCACTTTAATGTGCCGGCAGCGCAGGGGAAAATCGATGGAGGCTCTTATTATTCCTACGACTATAACGGTGTTCATTTCGTTGTCGCTAACACCAATGATTATAAAAATGAAGACAAGAAGGCGCTTGGCAAGGAACAATTGGATTGGATTAGAAAGGACGTAGAGCAGGCCAGGAAGAATGGCGCAAAATGGGTTGTGCTGCAATACCACAAACCCTTGTTCTCCAAGTCGTATCATTCCTTATCCGATGAAGATGTGCAAAATGTCAGAGAAGATTTTATGAAGCTGATCGATGATCTGGACATTGATGTGGCCATGCAAGGACATGATCATGTGCTGTCGGTCACGAAATCATTGAAATATGCACCTAAGTCCGAGAGCTTTGCGAATGCCAAGATCGATTATGCGAACATCATCACCGGGGCCGATCAGGTAGAATATTACGAAAATCCGCAGGGCACGGTCTTTATTTTGCCAAACACGGGCGGAACCAAGGCATATGACGATATCTACGGCAAGTCTTTGGAGCATATCAAGCAAGTCAGACCTAAGCTGAGCTGGCTTACTCAAGAGAATCTGGATCATTATAATTCATTGTTTGCCTTTGGCAGTCAGCCGCAAAAGAGTGAAAAATTCAAAAAATCTCATTCTAATGACAGAGATTCCTCCCAACAAAACTTCGCTGTCTATGAATTTAATGACGATGAATTGACCATTAAGGTGTATCAGGTGTATGGCGATTTATCTAAGGATGAATCAAGACAAGTAAAGCTGATCCATGAGTTTGGTATTCAGAAATGATAAATGGCTGCGTCTAAGAGAGAAAAGTAGTGCCCAGGTAAATTGAAAAAGAGAACGCGAAGTTGGCGCTCTCTTTTTTGCCTTTTTTATATAGTTTGGAGACGGTTGCTGAGGGCAGCTAATCGCTCAAGCATCAACTTCTTCAAGCTGGCAGGCTGGACTGAGGTCAGGGCTTCCCCGTAAGCCAGGAAATAGCTGGCGATAAACCGCTCTTCTCCCTTGTTGTAAAATCCTCGTATGATGTATTTCCCCTGCTCATGGTGTAACTCCATGGACGGATAATGCTCCTTATGGAACTGGTCTACCCCCTTCGCAGACACTTCAACCTTAAAGTGAGTGGCATCCGGTTCACGATACATCGCTCTGGAATCCCCAAGAAAATCGGCAAGCGGCTTGGCCGTATATTGATCAGATGACTCCACGGTCTGGATTTTATCACAGCGGAAGACTAGCGGCCTCTGCGTCTGGAAGTTGTAAGCTGTCGCATACCACTGCCCATAGGCGGAGGTAATAGCAAAGAACTGCACGTAATAACGTTTGCGGGTATCCCCTTTGGTATAACGAACCTTGCACACCTTTTCCTCGATAGCCATGTAGAGAATTTGGTCCAGGTATTGGCATTCATTGTTGCTTTGGTAGCTGCTCAAGCTGAAGATCAATTCCATCTTGCGCAGACTTTTCTTCCGTTCTTCGGAAATACATCCCTCGAACTTCTGCTTCAAGGTGGCGACACTCAAGTGAAAGGGCGTGGATTGATAAGCACTTAATGTTTGCATGGAAAAATACATGGCCTGCACCTCATCTACGGTGAACACAATGGGCGACAACAGGCGGTTGGGGAGAATGCCATAATGTCCATTGCGTCCGGGTCTGGAATAAATAGGCATGCCGATTTCTTCTAAGGCCCCTATGTCGCGAAGGGCGGTGCTTTTGGAAATAGCGTATCTCTCCATGATCTGTTTAAGCTGGAAGGACTTCTTATCATTGAGGTAGATCAGCATATCATGAATACGTTCTGACTTTCTCATCCGGGTTCCTCTTTCTGATTAAAAGGTTTCACTTATTGACACCATTCAATACTATACTACAACTGAGAACGCTAATAAAGGAGAGGAATAGCAGGTATGAACACCGAACAAGAATTTATGCGTATGATGGACATCCAGACCGAGCTTGCTTTGGCGACGTCGATCCATGACCAGCCTAACGTAAGAATTGTAAATTTTTACTATGACAAAGACGTCAAGGTGCTTATGTTTACCAGCTTCGCCCACAATTCCAAGGTCAAAGAAATGGAAGAAAACCCTAACGTGGCCTTTACCACGGTTCCCCATGAGGGAACTCAGCATATTAAGGCGAAAGGGAAGGTGCGGAGAAGCCGCCGAACTGTGGCCGAAGTAGCAGAGCTATTTAATCAGAAAATCCCCGGCTACCATGAAGTAATAGAACTGGGCGGGGAGGCGTTGGTGCTCTATGAGATCATCTTTGATTCCGCTATGGTCACGCTGGAGCTGGGGCAAGCCGGGAGGTACAGTCTGGTAGATTGATGCTTTTACTAAGGCAGGAGGGGCGCTGCGGATTTGCAGCGCCTTTTGCTAACTGCATAACATCTTCATTGTATATGCAAGTCTTCGAACTCGACTCTGATTGAATCCCCTTCGTAATAGAAACGCAGCAGCAACGTCCAATCGTTCAAATCCCCGTTCACGGTAAGCGCATATTCGCAAGCCATACCCGAACCGTCGGTAAAAGGGTAGAACTGCAACTGCTTATACTCGTAGTTGGGACGGAAGGTGCAAGGCACACCATAGACATCAATTCCCCCGGTCTCCTCCACAATATGCTCTCTCATTTGCTGTAGCCATTCAGGTGTATAACTGCCCATATCATCCACAAGGGCGGGGATGCGATCCAAGTCTCCTTGAGCAAGCGCATCAACAATGGCTTGAACCGTAGGCATCACATCCTGTTCCTCGTGGTCCTTCGTTCTTGAAATCATAGCCTGTCCTCCGGGTGTTCGTAGTAGGTAAGGATAGGTTTATTTTAGCATAAGCAGTGGGAAGGGGTTCCTTTGAAAAACGGAAAAATACGGCTCAATCTAAAAATCAGTGCTTGCTAACAGGGATGTATAGGGCGGAGGGTCGTAGGGATATTGGAGAAACTTAAAGCTTTCTGAAAGAAAGCTACATCGAAAGCCTATGCTTGATCGCCTTTGCGAGTGGATTTCAACCTTATAACAATTTATTGAATCAGGAAAATCCATGAGGGGCAGCGATCGGAAGAACCCTACGAACCCGCAGCGCCTCATCGTCCACATGACAAGCACTGATTTTCGTTTTGAGCCCGAAATACCACCCTTTAAACTCTAAATAGATCATAGGAATTACAATAATGAGAATATGAGCTACGCCCTGCTAGGATTGAAAGGAGGGGCGTATGACATTGTGTTTCCCAGATAAAGGTATCTGATATTGTAATTGATGTGCGAGATAGACAGCAGCATTGCTGGAAGAACGAGTGGAAGAAAAATGGTATTGCACTTGTGGTTGCAATTTTAGAAAAATAAAACAATAATTAGGGTAACTGTATTGTGAAAATCATTTTGGTGCGAACCCCAAGCGAACATGATTTTCCTGGGAGATTCGCACCAAAATAAGTTACTTTCATTTCTCTATATGTAAAAATATAGAATTTTTTTTGAGCCGTTTTTAATTAAAATAAGGCTATGAATGGCTAATTAGGCAGCACAATACCCTTATTATGTTAAAAATCGGAGTCGCACCTTACATAGGTGCGTGGATTGAAATTGCTGCATCATGCATTTTAAGGCCATGAGCCTTACGTCGCACCTTACATAGGTGCGTGGATTGAAATTACTAACCGCAATGATGCCATTAGCCCCCTCGGCCGTCGCACCTTACATAGGTGCGTGGATTGAAATTCCTTCCGTCCTCATCCAGTATCTCCGGCTTATTGTCGCACCTTACATAGGTGCGTGGATTGAAATCGTTAACGCGGAATCTAAGATTCGCCGTTGACGTTGTCGCACCTTACATAGGTGCGTGGATTGAAATATTTCGACGCTGACCAGTGCCGTGAGCTCCACCGTCGCACCTTACATAGGTGCGTGGATTGAAATAATAAGCCAGAGGATAGCATGAAAGAAGAACTCAACGTCGCACCTTACATAGGTGCGTGGATTGAAATCCGGCCATCAGGTGTTCACCTGCCGCCTAACCTTGTCGCACCTTACATAGGTGCGTGGATTGAAATTGCCGGATCGCACCATCCATGGCGGTTGTAGCTGCCGTCGCACCTTACATAGGTGCGTGGATTGAAATAAATCATTGGAAGATTAAAAATGAACGTAATCAAAGTCGCACCTTACATAGGTGCGTGGATTGAAATACTTTTGAGAAAAAGGGGGAACGCACATGAACCGTCGCACCTTACATAGGTGCGTGGATTGAAATATCGTCCGGTATCATGTCAATCACACTGAGCAACGTCGCACCTTACATAGGTGCGTGGATTGAAATTTTAATTCTGAAAGCCTTGGATCACTGATACTGGGTCGCACCTTACATAGGTGCGTGGATTGAAATAGATCATGCTTGCCGACCGGGAGCGTAAATGGCAAGGGTCGCACCTTACATAGGTGCGTGGATTGAAATTTCTCGGCTAGTTGAGATTCGTAATCTTGCTCAGAGTCGCACCTTACATAGGTGCGTGGATTGAAATTGCGGGGGAAACGACTACCAGACGTCATAGATTGCGTCGCACCTTACATAGGTGCGTGGATTGAAATATGGAGATGGGAACAGGAAAAAGTCGCACTGGCAGTCGCACCTTACATAGGTGCGTGGATTGAAATCGGCGGGCGGAAATTGAAGCGCTGGAACACAGCGTCGCACCTTACATAGGTGCGTGGATTGAAATCTCTGCCAATGACTTCGTTACGTTGACAAGTTTTACGTCGCACCTTACATAGGTGCGTGGATTGAAATCCGAAGGCAGCGACATTATAGCCTGGTATGTCATGTCGCACCTTACATAGGTGCGTGGATTGAAATGCTGACAACCTTTACGGATGGGAATGCACTAATTTGTCGCACCTTACATAGGTGCGTGGATTGAAATCGTCTGAACATCGTGTAACCAACCATTTCTTCAAGGTCGCACCTTACATAGGTGCGTGGATTGAAATTTGTTGACGACATGAAGCGTTCGGATTGGCGATTATCGTCGCACCTTACATAGGTGCGTGGATTGAAATATTGATTTGGTGGGTCTCGATCCTCTTTTGACAGAGTCGCACCTTACATAGGTGCGTGGATTGAAATCCGCAGCGTCTTGGATGTTTACGCCGAGCAGGTCCATGTCGCACCTTACATAGGTGCGTGGATTGAGAACTAAACCTTTTTAGCTGTTTATCATGCTATATATCAAATAATCTATAGATTTGGAGAAACGTATGGATCAACGACACCCTATTTTTTCCTTGGAATACCTGCCTTTGCTTGTCCGCCTAACTTGTCTGGAGACGGCCAGATTACCCGCTTTTCTTGGTTCAACTCTTCATGGTGTTGTGGGGTGGGCGTTGCAGAGTAATAGGGAGACTTATACTTACTTGTTCGAGAATCGCCGTTTGGGTGGAGCAAAGCAGGATATTGTGAACCCCTATATGCTCGAACCGCCGAGACCGCGAAGTGTTTATCATCCCGGAGATGAGCTGTCCTTCAAGCTTGTGTTGTTTGGACATGCTATAAACTATGCAGAGAGAATGGTAACTGCGCTCGCAAAAACAAATACATTTAAGGTGGGGGCCGAACGAAGAAGCTTCAAATTGATGGATATTCTCCACGCTGAACACCTTTCTCCCATATGGCAAAAAGATCATAATCATCTGAATTCTATAACTCCTGTCAATATTCATTCTGTTGCAGCCAGGGAGCTTGCCCAGTGGTGTTCAATCCATCTTTTGACCCCTGTTCGGATTCGAAGAGGCGGAGAACTGGTGCGCCATATTGATTTTCCAACGATTATACGAGGCGGAATTCGGAGAATAGAGACGCTGACCGAGCGTTATGGCGGGTTCGTTAATAGGGATCTGGCTGTGAATTTGGTGAGTTTGGCGACGGAGGTGAAAGAAACCTCTTCTGGGCTATATCTCAATGAGATGCACAGATATTCAAATCGCAAAAGTGAGTCGGTTGATTGGAGCGGGATGCTGGGGGCTATGACTTTCGAAGGAGAATTGAATGCTTTTACACCTTGGCTAAACGCAGTGCGTATCTTGCATATTGGACGAAACACAACCTTTGGCTGCGGACAGTTAGATGTTGTTTATCGATAGCATTCATAGGGATCTCACGTCAGTTGAAGCAAGGTGTACTAATGAGAGTATATTCCTGAAAGGTGCGTGATTGTGCTATAATCGCAAGAGCAATAGAAAGGCTAATATGGGCGGTCGGCTAATCTCCCGGAAGGAAGGTGATGCCATGGAGGTCTATCAAGCATTGTCCCTTATGTTCATGTTCGGCATGTTCATTCTGGCTCTGCTCAATTACCTCAAAAAGAAATAGACCGCCCTGGGTAAGGATACGGTCTATTCTTGAGGCCTAACCTGTAAGCCGCCGCCCTTAAAAGCGGCTATTGCTAGGGGAGTCGTGTTAGCGCACGGCTCTCTTTGCAGTTTACGCTGTTTCTGCCCTTATTATAACACGAGGACAGCGGATTTCAATTCACGCACCTCATTTTGAGAACGTCGCTTGCCCTTCTTATCTTTCTCCAAGCTTTCAATCGAATCGTATCAAACACGACAAATCTCCCCCTGTAATCAAAAAGAAAATATAACACTTGTACTTTTTTTAGGTATTTTGTCGATATGTAAAAGGGTGTTCAGTGGGAAATATGATACAATAATGGTGGATTCGACCATTTTATCCTACTGAATAGAGGTGTCTCTGTTATGTCTAAAGAACTATCCGTTGAACAGAAAAAGAATAAACTTGTAAAAAACATCAGAGAGAATTACCGCCAAGTAGAGAAGTCTATAGTGAGTCAGTTGTTTATGAAGCATGATTTGCATGGTACAACGATCGGTTCGGAACGCGAAATGATCTGGGCACAGCTCTTTGAAATGATTATTCCTAGAAAATTCGTTATTGAGCCATCTGCCATCACTGATTGCTTTGGTAGCTCGAAGATAATGTGGCACCTCATGCAGGTGCGTGGATTAGAAGCGTTATGTAAACATCGGCTTGGAAGAAGTGGATCTGATCATATTTTGCTTAAGCACCGTCATATTATTATTTTACCGTGTCATTGATATAGATCATCACGCTCATAAAGGGCATGTAACAGCAAAGGGAATTGAGTGGTCGAACCTTATCGGGAAGAAGTAAGAGAAAGGCTTGAAAATTGTAAAACAGAAACTGGGGATACGCGGATCACCAATTTTATCCTATAATCCCAAGTGCTAATAAAACCACTGCAAACTCTATTCTGTGAACGTGTAGGAGTGAATTATGGAACTATTAATAATAATAATTGCTGTGATTGTCATTGCCTTTCTAATAGGGATCGATAGAAGCCTACGTATGCAAAATATGTACAGCAAAGAAATAATTAAAAGGCTAGATATGTTACTTAAAAACAATAAGAAATAGCGATATAAATTGCCTTCAGTTGTTGTTTGGTGATTATTATAGAAATGCGGTAGGCAGGAAAACTGTTTTTTGACACCAATCATTATAAGCTGTATTGTGAATCTCAGAAGGAAAAATAATCAATTCGATAGACATCGTGATTTTATGCTATTATTGTGATGACTACATTTGATAGTATTTACCATTAGTTCCAAATGTTTTAAGATTTCAAGGTTCCGTGCAAAGCGTTTATCTTTAACCAAAATTCACGTAGTTTTAGTGAAATGATCAGTGAGTCAGTGAAAAAGTACATTTAATCAAAACGATAGGTGAAAAGGTTTTAAACTACAGACTTGAAAGCAGTAGTTTAAACCCTTTTATTTTGTATTTTATTAAAGTTTAAGTAATTCGAGGAAGGGTGTCATATTGTGGTTGTCCTGAAAGCTATGGATTTAAAAAAGTACTATGGAGTAGCCTCTAATTCAATTAGAGCTTTGGATGGCGTCAATTTAACGGTGAACCGTGGAGAATTTGTCGCTATTGAGGGAACATCGGGAAGCGGCAAGTCAACCTTGTTAAATTTGATGGGTGGACTCGATGTACCTACGGAAGGAACCGTAGTCATCAATGGATGCGAACTATCTAAACTTAGCGATGATCAGCTCACGGTGTTCAGGAGAACGAATATCGGTTTTATTTTTCAAGATTACAATTTGATTCCAACTTTAAATGTCTACGAAAACGTGATACTTCCGGTAGAACTGGATCATGGCAGCATAGATGAAGATTATGTAACAAGTATTTTAGAGATGCTCGATTTACAAGACAAACAAACGAAATTAATAAATCAATTGTCTGGAGGGCAGCAGCAAAGGGTTGCGATTGCAAGGGCACTGGCAAACAAACCGGCCATTATTTTGGCCGACGAGCCAACGGGAAACCTGGACAGCAAAACAAGTTCTACCGTATTGGAACTTTTGAGACTAAGCAACCAAAGGTATAAGCAAACGCTCATTATGATTACTCACAATCCCGAAATAGCCAAGCTGGCCGATCGTACTGTACGCATTGAGGACGGAAAAATAGTTTAGCAGTTCTTAAAAGATAAGGTGGTGGAACGTGGAACTATGTCAAGACAGAATTTGATGATGATCAAAAAATTATCCAAAGCGAACTTAAAGGCAGACAATGTCAAACTCTATTTTGCAGGCAGCATTATTGCTTTGGCAGCAGTTTTATTAACCGTTGTATTTACCTTTGGTTATAACTCCTTCACTAACATGCAGCAGGATTCCGATTTCCAAGCAATATTCAATGATGTTAGTGAGGCAAAGAGCATTCAATTAGAGCAAGTAAACGAGGTTGACAAAGTTGGGTTGTATCTGGAGGTTGGCAGAGAGAAGCAAGAGGAGCGTTTATTATCCATTTTGTATACAGATCAAACGATGATGGATTTATCCTATGCTCGTATCGATGAAGGCAAATTCCCAACGAAGCCCAATGAAATTGTAATAGAAAGGGACTACTTTTCAAAGACTTCTTATAAACCGGGTATTGGTGATCGTATCGTCGTGGAATTTAGAAACAATGCCAGCAAACAAATGCAAATGAATGAATTTGTCATTTCAGGCCTTTTACATACAACTGCGTCTGGAGAGGGCAATCGCATCAGCTATAACGCTCTAGTATCAAAAGCGTTTGTTGATGCCGACCCGCACCTTTCCAAGGAAAAATACTCCGCAGCTATTAGAATTCTTAATGCAGGCAGTTACGCCAACGAAGAACTGAAATCCACAATTAAAGATATCGGAAAGCAAATCGATCTTTCTGAGCAAAACATCCAGATCAATCATAAGAACGTAGATACCCACAATCTATCTAGCGATACGATTCTGACGATTTTCTGTATCCTCTTTATCATCGCCTTGGCATGCTGGGTCGTCATCTACAATATTTTTTATATATCGATTATCAAACAAATCAAACAATACGGGCAACTACGGGCATTGGGCGCAACGCGAAAGCAAATCAAGAAGTTGGTGAAATATGAAGGGAGATACTTATCCCGCAAGTTTATTCCGGCTGGTGTTCTCCTGGGATGTTTGATAAGTTGGGCCATGAATCCTTTTACCTGGAACCTCCTTCCCAGCATATTTCTCGCCTTAGCAGCGGGTTTGTTTACTGAATTAACGGTCCGCTTTTCATTGAATTCGCCGGCCAATTTTGCAGCTAAAATCTCCCCGATCGAAGCCATTCGATACGTTGGGGCAGAGACCTATACATTCAAGAAGAAAGAGAAGAAAAGCTCAAAACGGCTAACCCCCTTTACATTAGCAGGGATGAGTTTAACAAGAAGCCGAAAAAAAACAACCTTAACGCTACTGTCATTGGTTATAAGCGGAGTCCTTTTCATTTCCTTTGCGACACTGTTAAGTTCGGTTGATTCCATAGCTAAAACACGGCATTATTTTCCGAATAACGGCAAGTTTATAATTCAAGTCAATAACGAGCTCTATTCTGAAACGGTGAATTTAAGCGATTTGCAAAGCGAAGATCAACTCTCTGGAGCCTTAAAAGACGACATCCTTTCCATTAGCGGAGTTGAAAATGTTGTAGACCGTCAATATATTGAAGCCAGGGTTAACGGGACGGAGGAAAGTGAAGGTCCTATGGTAGTAGGCATCGAGGATATTTCGGCGAGTAATATCGAGTCATTAAGAAAGCGTCTGGTACAAGGGGACATACCCGAACCCAATTCCTCCAATAACTTTCAGATTCTCATGAATAGCTCAAGCGGTGACTTTGAATTTTATGACATCAGATACCAGGTTGGAGATCGTGTTTCACTTATAATTGGCGATGATAAGAACAAGATTGAACATGAGTTTGAAATTGTAGGCGATCTAGCAGATAAAAATTTGGGTGTTCTGTTCTACTTGCCATCAGGAGTTATGGAGTCAATCACTCCCTTTAATCCAAATCAAAGCTATGAAGTGATTCTTACACAAGATACGAATGAGCAGATGGTGAAGGATGAACTGGAAAAAATAATTCAAAATGAGGACACTTTAAAGTTAAATTCATTTTCTGACATGGCGAAGTCCAATAAGGCGGCCTTTCGGACAATCACGATTGCTGTGTACACTTTTATGATATTTATAGCTTTATTTAGTGTTATTAATTTGTTAAACACGGTGATGACTTCAATTAATGCGAGGAAATTCGAATTGGGAATCATGCAGGCTATAGGCATGGAATATAAACAATTATCCGCCATGTTAGGTTACGAAGCTGGTTTTTTCATTGTGGGGAGTTTCGTGATTTCTCTTATTATAGGGAACCTTATTGGATATGGGCTAAGCGAATCTTTAGGAAACGTGGGGGGGCTTTCTTTTATACAATATCATTTTCCGTGGAGCCCCATTCTCATGTATTTAATAGTTATGCTGCTGATTCGAGCCGTTGTCCTCAAAATCGTGAGAATTTCAACAGCGCAGAAGACGGTAGTCGAAAGGTTACGGTAATGGTGGGGTGAGCCTTTTCCCCTCCAGTGCCTTGCTACAATCGCTAATAGAAAGACTCGTTAAGGAAGGTGTAAACTCATGAATGCGGATAACGCGTTGCTATTAAATCGTGTGTTTACACGAAATACATTGCGTGACATTGTAGAGAGAGAGTATAGCGATGCTTATGCTATGGCAGTTGAAAGGTATGTGGAAGATCCTGCTGGCAAGAACAATCGGCAGCTTATTCATGACATTTACTCTGTTTTGAAGAGAGAATACCGCAACGAATATTTTTATAAAAATACAATTTTGAATAACGTAGCTTATTTGAAACCCGATGACGAACCCTTCTCATCGGACCATCTTTATTATCGGCAGGATGGATATTCAGGCTTTGCGGATACTCCATCGTTGGTAATGAGTATACTGAAACAGGCTTTGCCCCATACGCGGTAGCTATTCATGTTGTTTATTTTGCCGAAGACCAAAGTTTGCGAGTTCGACATTTTGTATCCGATACCAATGATGACATCACAGACCCTGCCGGTAAATTTGCCGAGGCATTAGAGAAGCTGGTGCGGTGGAATCAAGTTCAGCAGCTTGATACCTATGGTATCCGGTGTTTTGAGAAAATGTATCAAGACCGTACTTATCCAGGACTCGGAACAGTCAAGAAGCTTTCTATTATGCATCATCTAGAGCTTATGAGTCGGTATTTAGATGAGGTGAAAGCCCATGAAATTTTGTAACTCCTGTATCGTCGATGGGGAATTGCAGCCGATCATAGAGACCTTTGGACAAGCAGAGAGCTTCTGTCCTGTTTGTGGGAAGAGAAAGGTTTTCATTTATAATACGGAATGTCATTTCAAGTTCACAGAACATTTTGAGCAACTACTAGAAATATATACTCCTGAATCCATGCTCCCTCCTGATTTTCCACCAGAAGAGAAGAAGCTGTTAGTCACAGAATTGACGGATCGCTGGCATATTTTCAGTGATAAGCTCAATCCGACAGATGTGTATCGTATAGTTCGTGCCATATGTGCCGACAAATATGTAAGCATGCCCAGTCTATTCGATGCCCCTATTGCAATTGCTGAACATACGGATAGTGAGTTTCTCCAGGCCCACTCCTTGCTCCGTTCAAACTCTTGGAATGATTTCGTTACATTTTTGAAAGAGCAAAACAGATTCCATACTAATCATATCCAACTGCCCATTTTGGATCGGTATTGCTCCTATATTAGAAAAGTGTATAAGAAAGGGACGGTGTTTTACAGAGGGAGGCTTTCTAGGTGGATGGCTTTTTGATGCAAGAAATGGGGGCTCCTCCAGTAGATAAAGCATCAGCGGGACGCGCCAACTCAGCGGGAATTCAAAGCTTGTATTTGGCCAGTGATTTGGATACCACGATCCATGAAATTCGGGCTGGGGTGTTTGACTATATTACAATAGGACGTTTTGAATTAACAGAGGATATCGTCGTTGTCGATTTGAAAGCTATCGATCATATCAGCCCGTTCATCGAGCAACTGGACCCGCTGGAACATGCAATCAATAAAGAACATTTGAAGCGAATTAACTTAGAAATTGGTCGACCTTTGAGAAGATATGATAGTATACTGGATTATATCCCAACGCAATATATTGCTGACTATATCAAAAGTATTAGGTATGAAGGTAAGCCGGAATACGCCGGGATTGAATACAACAGTACAGTTAAGTTGGACGGGTATAATCTGGCGATTTTTTATCCGGACATTTTCCAGTGTACCGATGTTGAAGTATATCATATTAGTGACTTGGCCTACGGAAAAGAGAGAATATAGACGACGCATCTGTGTAACCTTATAATAAATACGCTGGTGCGAACCCCAAGCGAACATGATTTTCCTGGGAGATTCGCACCAAAATAAGTTACTTTCATTTCGTTATATGTAAAAATATAGAATTTTTTCGAGCCGTTTTTAATTAAAGTAAGGCTATGAATGGCTAATTAGGCAGCATAATACCCTTATTATGTTAAAAATCGGAGTCGCACCTTACGTAGGTGCGTGGATTTAAATTTTTCAAGATGGCTAACTATTTTGGGGTTTCCGCAGTCGCACCTTACGTAGGTGCGTGGATTTAAATAATCCACGCACCCGCGTGGGGTGCGACAGTTGCGGCACGTCGCACCTTACGTAGGTGCGTGGATTTAAATCGCGCTACCGCTGCGCTTAGCGGTTTCGGATCGTGTCGCACCTTACGTAGGTGCGTGGATTTAAATCTTGCCAGAGCCGATTGTCGATGAATTGATTTGGTCGCACCTTACGTAGGTGCGTGGATTTAAATACTCCCCTCTGCCAGCGCGTAGTAAACGATGGGAGTCGCACCTTACGTAGGTGCGTGGATTTAAATCCCTAGGCTAATCATGAACGTTATTCGTTTGAAGGTCGCACCTTACGTAGGTGCGTGGATTTAAATTTTTCGGGTGAGAGTAAAATTTCTCCCCGCACAAAGTCGCACCTTACGTAGGTGCGTGGATTTAAATTGAAGTCATGCTATTGGGTAACGTCCTTAAGTCGTCGCACCTTACGTAGGTGCGTGGATTTAAATCTGGCTCTCGTGTCAGACAAGCTAGATTATTAAGTCGCACCTTACGTAGGTGCGTGGATTTAAATAATAAGCCAGAGGATAGCATGAAAGAAGAACTCGTCGCACCTTACGTAGGTGCGTGGATTTAAATGTCCTCACGCCTCATTATGTGGACAGGGCTATATCCGTCGCACCTTACGTAGGTGCGTGGATTTAAATGTACGGTTATAAAAATGATAGCCGAAAGTTTTCGTCGCACCTTACGTAGGTGCGTGGATTTAAATCTGATAAATCTCTTGAGAGATGTCTTTAAATTCGGGTCGCACCTTACGTAGGTGCGTGGATTTAAATACTTTGAATTGTTTGCACGTTGATTTCCGCAATGTCGCACCTTACGTAGGTGCGTGGATTTAAATCCAACGATATGAATGTCAAGCTGCCCGTACATGAACAGTCGCACCTTACGTAGGTGCGTGGATTTAAATAACAAGGAAAAATTTCCTTGTCTGAATCAACATGAGTCGCACCTTACGTAGGTGCGTGGATTTAAATTTGGAAGACTTGGGGCTTGAAAAAGAGGTAATTGTCGCACCTTACGTAGGTGCGTGGATTTAAATAACGCTTACCTGGTCTTTGATAGAAATGAATGGAGGTCGCACCTTACGTAGGTGCGTGGATTGAAATCAGGACAGCATCCACGCTATCAATTGATCCGATGTGTCGCACCTTACGCAGGTGCGTGGATTGAAATCATTAGGGGGGACGGCGGATGAGCTTAGATGTGGTTGTCGCACCTTACAC
This sequence comes from Paenibacillus sanguinis 2301083 = DSM 16941, assembly GCF_000374825.1. Classification (GTDB taxonomy): domain Bacteria; phylum Bacillota; class Bacilli; order Paenibacillales; family Paenibacillaceae; genus Fontibacillus; species Fontibacillus sanguinis. Next base: position 268,865 of record NZ_KB895378.1, on the reverse strand, counting down.
AGGTGCCTGGATTGAAAGACATCCTCAAAAACGTACGGGTTAATTTTAATTTCTGTCACACCTCACGTAGGTCCGTGGATTAATCAGATTCCCCGATGCTCTGATCCTTCAGTCCCACCCCACGTAAACGTATGGATAAATAGCCTCCTGGCTTCCAGGAGGCTGGCTTTGTGTTTCTACCCACCTTACGCAAGTGCGTGAATTAGATACCAGAGCAGGAATTATTATTTTGCGGGCTTCTCTTTTACACTTTGTTTTAAAAAGGAAAGAAAAGTTTGTCCCGCTTTCGACAGGTAGGCGGTTTTATTGCTGGCAATGCCTAATTGCAGGAAAATAGGAGGGTTCAGGGGAACCGCCTTGATTCGGGGGGAATTCTGGGCAATATCCCGTAGAAACAGCGTTATCCCGATCCCTTCAGCCACGCAGGACTGAATCAATGACAATTGGTTAGAGGTGAGTGTAATGTTAGGCTCCGCATTGGCGGGATGAGTCTGGTTTTCTCCAAGGTATTGACGGCTTACCTCAATAAGTAATTTACGTTGCAAATAACCTTCCTTAAACAAAATCAACGGTTCATTAACAAGCTCCTTCAAGGAAATCGCGGGCTTGTCGGAGAGCGGATGGTTCACAGGAAAGCACGCGACCATCTCTTCCTTAAACAGTGGGGTTATATCCAGATCGGGTCCAGCTTGCTCCATCATAATGAAGCCCAAATCCACTTCTTTGTTCTCAATCATTTTTCTGATTTGATAGGTCCCCTCTTCTACGACACTGATGTGAAGCTTCGGATACAACTTCTTGAACTCTTTAATAATCTGCGGAAAATAGATGCTGCCAAACATAGAAGGCATCCCCAAATGAATCTTCCCTCGTTCCAGCCCCCGCAGCTCATCCATCTCCCTTTTAGCATTATCTACCTTTTCCAGAATAGAACGGGCGTGTTTAAGGAAAATTCTCCCTTCTGGTGTCAGAGAAATTGACTTATCTGAACGATCAAAAAGAGTCAATTGTAATTCTTCCTCCAAATTCCGAATAGATTTGCTCAGCGCAGGTTGTGCCACCATCAATTGCTCGGCTGCACGCATAAAGCTTCCTAACGCAGCTATTCTCTCAAAATAAACAATTTTTCTAAATTCCATCTATTCACCCCATCACTATTCCTTGAAGTTATTGATTTGATAATATTTATATATTTTATTAATTATAAGTCGCATGCTATCATAGCGATACCGAACTGTAAAGGGGAAGTAACATGATATTGTATGGAAGTAAAGCTTACTGGAAAATTACATTATCACTTAGTGCAGCTTCATTATTCGTGTTTGCCATGATCTATTTGACGCAGCCTCTACTTCCTACGTTTACAAAGGAGTTTTCTGTTAGTGAGACTTGGTCCAGTATGACCCTTTCTGTTGTCGTGTTTTGCATCAGTATTTGTTTGTTAATCTACGGCCCCTTATCTGATGCTGTAGGTCGCAAGCCGATCATGGTAGGGACGATATTTGGATCGGTAGCCTGTATGCTGCTAATCTCGCTAACTAACCATTTCTGGACATTGCTTGTACTACGGGGATTGCAAGGGATTTTTCTAGCAGGTGTGCCGTCGGTCACCATGGCTTACATGAGCGAAGAGCTTGAGCCGAAGGCGCTTGGCTCGGCATTGGGAATGTACATCGGCGGGAACACGCTGGGCGGTATGGTGGGAAGAATTTTGGGTGGTGCTTTTTCGGATTTGTGGGGATGGAGAGTCGCCTTTCTGGTGATCGGTATCGGCAGCTTGCTGTTCTTGGTTGCTTTTGCGTTTATTTTGCCCAAATCAGAGGGCTTCAAGCCACAGCCACTTCGCTGGAAGCAAGGCTACCAGGACATGAAGCGGCATGTGATGGACCCGAAAATGAGCTATGCGTTTGCGCTTGGCGGAATTAATTTCGCCGTATTTATCGGCAGCTTTAACTACATTACCTTTCGCTTGAGCGAGGCTCCCTTTAACCTGCCTGCCTCCGTGCTGGGTCTCTTGTTTATCACGTATCTGGGGGGGACGATGGGTTCAATCATCAGTGGCCGTCTTGGAGGACAACATGGAAAGGTTCGAGCTATTTTGGTGGGAACGGGCATTTTTGTGATTGGGTTGCTTGGTACGATGGCCTCATCCCTATGGGTTATTATAGGTGCTTTGGCGCTGCAATGCTTTGGGTTCTTCTTTGCCCATTCAGCTAGCACAAGCTGGGTTAATTCCAATGCAGCCTTTGCCCGAGCCAGCGCGGCCAGCCTGTACCTTTGTTCCTATTATATGGGGGGGAGTCTGGGCGGCATTTACCTCGGCTGGTTCTGGGGCTGGTTGGGCTGGCCGGGGGTTGTTGCGGGTGCATTGATCGCGTTGGCGATTTCCGTAAGCCTGGCTATACAACTGCGGAAAAAGGAGCGGATCATGCTCCGCGCTCATGAGGGGGCGGCAGGGAATAAGGCGGAATTACCATTAAAGCATTTGGAAAGGAGAGGGTAAGCGATGAGTATAGAAATTGGGGGGGTGAGAGTTGAACCGGGTCATTTTGTTGCAGGGACAATAAAGGTGGCTGAATTATCTCATCGCGGTGAGATGTCCATCCCGCTCCTCGTAGTGTGTGGGAGTAGTCCTGGGCCTGTCTTGTGGCTGAATGGCGCGGTTCATGGGGATGAGTTGAATGGTCCGATGGCGATAAGAAACCTGTTGCCAACGCTTGATCCGCACCAGCTGTCAGGCAGCATTATTGCTACCCCGATCAGTAACCCGCCTGCCTTCCATGCCAGACAGAAGAATACGCCGCAAGACGGTCTGGATATGAATATGCAGTTTCCGGGGGACCCGAGAGGAACGTTATCCCAGCGCATGGCCTATCTGCTGTTTGAGCTAATTAAGGAGCACGCTTCCTATTTGATTGACTTTCATACTCTGAGTACTGCCTATCATTCCCAACCTTACAATGTCATCAAGAAATTACCCGGACATGAGGCGGTGTTTATGCAGGCGGAAAAGCTGGCACATTCCTTTGGGGCCTATGCGAATTGCTATGTAGATTTCAGCGGCAGCCTTAACGAGCTTCCAGGCAATGTAAATGGATTTCTCGATGTGCAGTGTCAGCTTCATGATATTCCGTCTGTAATGGTTGAAATAGGGTCTGGAGGGCAATTGCAGCCGGAAATGATGGCTTGGGGTGAAAGGGGGATTATGGCTGTCCTGCATCAATTGGGAATGTGGCCAACTGCCCCTTCGCCTTGTCCCGTTTCCTCGCCGATCCGAATTACCGGTCGTCGGTTCCTATATGCTGATGGTGCAGGAATCTGCACGGATTTTGCCCCTGTTGGAAGCATCGTCAAGCAAGGGGAGGTCATTTGCCGGATTGTCGATATGCTAGACGTGGTTCAGGAGGTTCGATCCGAGCAGGATTGCTATATCCTTGCTCATCGTCGTAATCCTCCGGTAGACACCGGAGATCGGGTGGCCTTTGTGGGTACAGCTTGGGAATAGAAGACTAATTATTTGAATACGCGGGGGGATTTCCATGACAAAGCGAACAAAAGTAAAATTGTTGACTACTGTTTTAGGGGTTGTAACCTGTCTAATGCTCATAACCGCTTGCAGCAGCAATCCTGGTTCCGGCTCCGAGACTGCCGAGGAAGGGCAGTTCAAAACCTTGAAAGTTGGCACTCACGCTGCTTCCTATCCTTATGGATTGAAGAACAGCAGCAATGAGCTGGAAGGATACGACATCGAAGTAACGGAGGCAGTCGCCGGGAAGCTCGGCTACAAGGTGGAATGGACAATTACGGACTTTACCGGCTTAATGGGTCAATTGGATATCGGCAAAATTGCTACGGTTGCCGAGCATGTAGCGATTACTGATGAACGAAAAGAGAAATACCTGTTTGCTGATCCCTACATCTACTCGGATATTCGCTTGATCGTGCCGGAGGACAATACTGCCATTCAGACGCTGGATGATCTTCAGGGCAAGAGCATTGCCGTATCGATGGGTTCCTTCTATGAAAGCATTGTTAAGGAGTATAACGCTACGCATACAGCTAATCCCGTCAAGATTGTTCCTTATGAGGAAATCGGCGGCATTATGAACGATGTGGCTCTCGGCCGGGTTGATGCCACGATTAATGATAAGGTGAGCGGCGCCAGCAAAATAGAGCAGTCAGGGCTGGCCTTGAAGGTTACGGATACAAATATTTCTAAATTCGAGCATTCCTTTCCCTTTGCACGGAACGAACAAAATGAGCAACTGGTTCAGGATTTCAATAAGGCATTGAATGAGCTTAGAGAAGACGGAACGCTGAAGAAAATTTCCGAAAAATGGTTCAACGAGGATGTAACTCAAAAATAAGCGGGTGGTGCATCGGTGATGAAATTCGACTTCAATTATTTTCTAGATTCCTTTCCTATCCTCCTGCGGTATCTGCACTTGACCCTGGGTATGTCGGCAATTTCCATGATTATAGCTATTTTGCTTGGCCTAGGGCTTGCCCTGCTGTCCAGCAGCAAGTCGCGGGTACTCATCCAATTTTGCAGTCTGTATGTCTCGGTATTCAGAGGGGTTCCGCTGCTAGTGCAATTATTCATCTTTTATTATGGCCTGCCGCAGCTATTTCCCCAATTCAGCAGCATGGATGCCTTTACGGCTGCAGTATTAGGTTTAAGTTTGTACAATGCTGCCTATTTGTCCGAAATATTTCGCTCTGCGCTAAATGCGATTGATCTGGGACAAATGGAGGCCTGCTTGGCGGTCGGTATGACCAAGCGGCAAAGCTTGATGCGAGTGATTATTCCCCAGGCATTTCGCATCGCGGTTCCGCCGATGGGAAACATTTATATCACTATTTTGAAGGAGACCTCTCTGGCTTTCTCGCTAGGGGTTCCGGAAATGTTTGCACAAGCCAAGCTGATGGCGGGCGGTTCATTTAAATTTCTGGAGACTTATCTTGCGGTCGGAATTATTTTCTGGCTCATCGTCGTTGTATTCAGTTATTTACAATCCAAATTGGAAGTCAGACTGAGCATGCCATATCGTTAGGAGGCGAATGCAATGATTAAAGTGGAGCATTTGAGCAAGCAATTCAAACAGCTTTCCGTGCTAAAGGACGTCAGCTTTGAAGTGAACAAAGGGGAGGTTGTCGTGATTATCGGTCCTTCCGGCTCCGGGAAATCCACGTTACTGCGCTGCCTTAATCTATTGGAGACTCCGGAGAAGGGCAAAATTCAAATCGGCGATGTGTCTGTAGATGCCAGGCAGTTGACTGCCAAGAACACTCATCGGCTGCGGCAGGCATCCGCTATGGTATTTCAGAATTATAATCTGTTTAAAAATAAAACGGCACTGCAAAATGTAACGGAGTCTCTCATTGTGACAAAGAAGATGAAGCCGGACAAGGCTGCCGCTATCGGCAAACAGCTTTTGGAGCAGGTAGGATTGTCTCAGCGCGAGAATCATTACCCAGCGGCCCTTTCCGGTGGGCAGCAGCAGCGGGTGAGCATCGCCCGTGCCCTGGCTGTTGATCCGTATGTCATCTTGTTTGATGAGCCTACATCGGCGCTGGACCCGGAGCTGGTAGGCGAGGTGCTGGGAGTGATTCGTACTCTTGCCGCAAGGCATACGACGATGATCATCGTGACTCATGAGATGTCTTTTGCTCGCGATGTGGCCGACCGGGTTTTGTTCATGGCGGAGGGGAGCATTATTGAAGAAGGTACGCCGCAGGAAATTTTCATGGCCCCGAAGCACGAGCGAACAAAGAGGTTTTTACGCCAAGTGCTGAATCAGGAGCCATCCGTAATTTTGTCTGAAGCAAGGGAGGTCATGTAATGGGGGGGAGACATCTGCTGCAGCATGATTTTGACGAGATGATGGATCGAAGCGGAACTGAAGCGAAAAAATACAGCGTCTATACAGATGATATCATTCCTATGTGGATTGCCGATACGGATTTCAAGTGTCCGGAGCCGGTCATTCAGGCTCTGATGAATAGAGTCGAGCATGGCATTTATGGATATCCTCATGTGGATAACACTTTGGGTCGAGCCCTCGGCTGCTGGACGGAGAAACGATTTGGCTGGAAGATTAAGGAGGAATGGGTAGAGTATTCACCGGCGGTAGTTCCTGCTTTGGCGATGGCGGTGCAAGCCTACACGGAACCGGGAGAACAGGTGCTGATTCAGACCCCGGTTTATCCTCCCTTCCATCAAGTGATTGAGAACAACGATCGGGTCAAAGTGACCAACAGTCTAGTGCTGCGCAATGGCTCTTATGAAATTGACTTTACGGATTTGGAAGAGAAGCTCAGCCATCCCAAGACGAAGCTGATGCTGCTCTGTCATCCTCATAATCCGACAGGCCGGGTGTTCAGCGAGGAAGAGCTGCGCAGCATCGGCGAGCTTTGTCTGAAGCATCATGTTATCGTTGTATCTGATGAAATACATTCAGACTTGGTCTACCCCGGCCGCAAGCATCTGCCTTTTGCTATGCTGTCCGAAGAGATAGCGAATCGCTGCCTGGTATGCATGAATCCCAGCAAAACCTTTAACCTGGCAGGGCTGCGTACGGCGGGAATTGTAATACCGAATGCCCAACTTCGCGAGGCCTATCATGACCGTCTAATCAAGAACAAATCTGATGGTCGCACAATATTCGGGCTGTTGGCTTTAGAAACGGCCTATTCTGAATGTGATTATTACGCAGAGCAACTTGTCGATTATTTATCTGGTAACCTGGCATATTTACTGGACTATTTCGCTCGTTACATTCCAGAGATCATGCCGATTCGTCCCGAGGCGACCTACCTGGTCTGGCTGGATTGTCGCGCGTTGCAGATGGATCAACCAGAATTGCTTTCCTTTATGGAGAAGCAAGCGAAGCTGGGTTTGAATGATGGAGCCAGCTTTGGTCAGGAGGGAATTGGTTTTGTCCGCATGAATATTGGCTGTCCGAAGCAGGTGCTCGTCGAAGCGTTGAAGCGGCTGGAGAAGGCTGTATCTGGTCTGCGCAGCCATAGCGTTAGCGTGTGATCGATGATTGAACGTAAAGTAGTGAACAGCGAATGAAAGAAATACTCCGGTGCTGACCCCGAGCCCGCAGGATTTTTTTCGGTGATTCGCACCACGCACTCCGCGTCCCAGAAGGGCTCATGGCATATTAATCCTTTTTTTGCTATGCTTGAGATACTCTTTATACGAGATTCGCACTATTGGTGTCCTGAGTCCTTGCTGGGTGCGGGCTCATTTGGGGCGGAGTCGTGCCTGATATAGGTGCGTGCATTGAAAGATTGCAGCTAACGAGTCGCCGGGTTCATGTGAATCCACCAGGTGACTGGATAGTTATCCTTTTTGCCCGTTGTAACAGCTTTTCCGCCAGAAAAGCGAGCCGGAGCCGCAGCGAATCATCCGGGTCGCGCAGGTGGCAGCGGGTTAGGTGTTCAAATTTCTCCAGGCGGTAAGCTACCGTATTGCGGTGAACGAACAGGCGCTTGGCCGTCTCTCCGATCTGACCCTGTGTTTCCAGAAAGACGCGGGCGGTATCCATTAAATCCGTCCGTTCCCGCGCATCTATGCGCATAATTGCCTGAAAGGTTTCCTGATAGAAATCCGTTAGCGCCACCTCGGGAACCATCTTCAGCAGTTCAAGCACCTCCCTGGCACGGTAAAAATGAATGAAGGAGGTTTGACGAGCCTGCTGGCCCATATGCAGAGCGCTGATCGCTTCCTTATAAGCATTGGGCAGTCCAGTAATTTGCTCTGTCTGATTGCCGATGCCGAACGAGAAAGTGAGCTGTTCCTCCCGTTGCAGTTGCTCTTGAAACGCCACCAGGCAAGGAAGCAACGGATACTCCTTTCCTGCCCCTGAGATGCTGCTTGCTTCCCGCTGTATGACGACCACCAGCATCTCCTTGTTGTTGAACAACAGCGCAGGCAGCTCAAATTCAGCCAGCTTGGCTTCGAGCAATTCATATAGCCGGTCGCGCTGCTGGTAGGCATGCCTGCCAGCGGTCTCTCCCCGCCCCGACTCATCCACTTTGCCAGCCACGCACAAATAACCGCCAGCTTCCCGCAGCCCGTATCTTTTGCCTAGCGACAAAATTTCCTGCCGCGATTGAAATACCCCGCTCATCCATTCCTCGAAAAATTCATCCTTATAGCGCCGTAACCGTTCCTGCAGGGCCTGCTGCTTAACCAGCTCCAGGCCGATTACATTGGCCGCTTGCTCCAGAGCCAGCCGGGGCAGGGGGGAATCGCCGAATACCCCGTTCACCACGGTCAGGAACGCGGATTGGTATGGCAGCTCAATCGCTTGCATAATCACCTCACAACGGGCTTCATGGGTCTCGTCTCCGTCAGGCAGCAGGCAGAATTCCGCCATCTTGCTGGCGAAGTCGCGTATACTGGCTGCCGCAGTTTGTAGCTGCTCCTTTAGGCGTATCGAATCCACCGATGTTCCGACGCGGTCAGCCAATCCGCCGATCCGGTTGCCTCGCCAATCAACCAGCATCACCGCCCCGCCGACCAGATCGGACAAGGCTTCAAGGATGGCTTCCTGTCCTTCTCCCTTCATAATCAAGGCTGAGAAATCACGGTGCATGCGCAGCGCGTAGCGTAATTCATCATTATGCTTCTCCAGAATAAAATTAAGCGACTCCTGCAGCAGCTCTCCCAAGGAAGGGGAAAGCGCCAATTCAATCAGCGGAAAATGCAGCTCATCCGCCAGCTTTAGCACCGATGTCGGAATCTCCTTCAGGAAGCGCTTGGTCTTGATAGCAAGTCCTGCACAGCCTGTTCCTGCCATCTGGCGCACCAGCTGCAGCAATTCTCCCGGCTTGTCGCGAAGCGCATACCCCGTCGTGAGCAACAGCTCATCTGCTTTCAAATAATCAATAATGTCCGGGGCATCCATCATGTTTACCGATTTCACCGGACGATTCAGCCCGCCCTCTCCCGCCAGCACTCGAGTTTCGCGATACACAGGCAAACGCAGCAACTCCTGTAACTTCATTTTCACCTCTCCTTAATTAACGTACAATGTTATATAAAGTAACTCAAATATCTATAATTTTTATCAATAATATACCTCTTTTCTCTCAAAATGTGCAATACGCACAATAACCTTACATAACATTATGCATCATATCTATTGAATCCCCGAAAGGATATGCTATCATAAAATCACAAATCAAATTTGTGTAAAGAAACCTTACATTAAAAAAATCGGAGTGGAGGGGACAGAATGACTTTGGCTGTACAACAGGTAGAAAAAGGCTACAACGGCAAAAAAGTGCTGCACAACGTCAGCTTTACAGTACGGCCACATGAGTTTATTTGCATCCTGGGGCACAGTGGCTGCGGGAAATCCACCTTGCTTCACTTGGTGGCTGGCTTTCTGCAGCCAGACCGGGGCAGTATTTCGGTTAATGGAGAGCCGATTACCGGACCCTCTAAATCCCGTTGTGTTGTCTTTCAGGATCATGCCTTATTCCCTTGGTACAAAGTGATTGACAACGTCGCCTTCGGGCCGGTCGTGCAGGGAAACAGCAAAGCTCAGGCGCGGGCCATCGCCGCTAAATACTTGCAGATGGTAGGGCTTGAGGAGTATGCGGACAGCATGCCTGATCAGTTGTCAGGCGGAATGAAGCAGCGGGTGGGCATTGCCAGAGCACTAGCAAGCGACCCCGATTTTCTGCTAATGGATGAGCCCTTCGGCGCGCTGGATGTACTGACGCGGGAAATGATGCAGCGCGAGCTGCTGCGCATCTGGCTGGAGCTGAAGCCGTCCGTGCTGTTCATTACCCACAGCATCTCTGAAGCCATCCATTTGGCGGATCGGATCCTGGTGATGAAGCATGGCGAAGTTGCCGCCTCTTATCCTGTTTCTATGGAGCGGCCCCGTCCTGCTGACCACCCCGAATTCATTGCACTTGCGCGAGAAATCGAGGAACTGCTGACCTTAGATTAAAGGAGGGATTTATATGAACAAACTGGCATCTTCCCTGACTTCCTCCCAAGCCAAAGCCCAAGCCGCCGCCGACAAAGCCCACGTGCAAGTAGAGGCTGAAAGCGGACGGAAAGCCGTCAGCTCATCGTCCAGAGCGCCGCGCTTACGCTGGCGATGGCAGGATCGCGCCGGACTGCTGCCCATCTTGGTCTTCTTCCTGCTCTGGGAGGGATTCAGCCGCTTGAACGAGCAGTGGGAGCTGTTCAATCCGAACTTTCTGCCCGCTCCCACCACGATTGTGCAGGAGCTTTGGCGGCTGATGGAATTAGGGGTGATTCAGGAGAGCGTTCTGGCCAGCACCCTTCGCATTTTGTCCGGCTTTGTGATTGGCCTCGTGTTAGCTGTCGCTGTCGGCGTGGCCATGAACAAATTTCCCAAAGTCGAATACTGGCTCAGCCCGGTGCTGAACCTGCTGGGTCCGATTCCCAGCCTGGCGCTGCTGCCTATTCTCATTATCTGGTTTGGGATCGGCGAATTTCCCAAGCTGCTGCTGATCGCCTGGACGACTTTTATCCCGGTGCTGACCAATACGCTGGACGGCCTGAAGTCGGTCAATCCCGCGTTGATTCGCTCGGCTTTATGTCTGGGCGCCAAGGAAAGGCATGTGTTCTGGAAGGTTATTTTCCCCTCCGCGATTCCTAGCATTTTTATCGGTGCGCAAGTGAGTCTGGGGTTAGGCTTTTCCTCCCTGATTGTATCTGAAATGATGGGGGCCAAATCGGGGCTCGGATACATTATTGTGGACGCCCGCAACTACTTCAAGATCAGCAATATGTTTGTAGCCATCATACTAATTGGCCTGGAGTTCAGCATCATGTCCTACCTCTTGAAGCTCCTGGAACGAAGAACTATTACCTGGAGAAAAAACGGCGTTCGCAGCGCTGTGGAAAAATAAAGGAGGCTTTAAACGATGATGAGAAAAAATCACAAGGGTCTTTTGAGTACAGGTATCACGTTGTTTCTACTGCTTTCTCTTCTTTTGACGGCCTGTGGAGCCGCTAAGAATACCGCAAATACTTCCGCCCCGGCAGCCGCAGCTACGGGAAATGCCGCTACGGAGAATGGCGCCGCCGATTCCAGCGGCAATAGCGAAATAGCCAATGAAACCCTCGAAACCCCCAGCTTCACCCTCGTCGGCGTCCGCGATGCGCAAATTTCCTCGCAGCAGATTATCGCTGATAAACTGGGCTACTTCAAAGAGGAAGGGCTTGAGATTACCAATCAGCTTATCGAGAGCGGCCCGGATATCGCCCCGATGATTGCCGGAGGCAGCGCCCCGCTTAGCATTCAGACTAATTTTATGGATATCATTCTGACGTCGAATGGCGTAGATGTGAAAATCGTTGCCCCGTTGGCGCAAATTGCCGGAACCCAGGCGGTGGTCGGCGGCAAAAATCTCAATCTCTCCAGCGCCAAAGACCTGGAGGGCAAGACGATCGGCGTTCCCAGCGGAGCCGATGTTGTGATCGCCATTAACAACATGGGCAAGGAGTTGGGTGTTGACGTTGAGAAGATCAAATACGTGAACCTGGCGCCTTCCGATGCGGTGGTTGCGTTGGAAAAGGGCAATATTGATGCGATGGCCGCCTGGGAGCCCTTTATCACCAAGGCCATTCAGAGCGGTGGTAAATTCCTGTTCAGCGGTACCAAGAGCGAATTGCCCGACAATCCGGGAGATGTTGATTGGATGAGCGTGCATACCACCATCCAGGCCACCGATGATTTCCTGACCGAGAACCCGAATACGATCAAAGCCGTCCTGCGCGCCTTGTACAAGGCCACCGACTACATTAACAATAATCGGGAGGAAGCCATTCGCATTCTCGCTCCCGAGCTTCACTTGAGCGAAGAAGAGCTGACGCAAATTATGAACCGCAATGTGTACAGCATGGAAGTGAACGACAGCTATGTGTCCGGCAGCAACGGCCCGGCTGTAGGCCAATATTTGAAGAGCACGGGCAATATCAAGGCCGAGCAGAATCCCCAGCTCTATCATGACTTGAGCCTGCTGCAGGAAGTCGCCCCTGAACTGATTAAGGCGGAGTTTGAATAATACGAATCCAAGCTTTTGGAGGAACCTGTCTATGGCACACTATGATACCGTCATTCGCGGCGGTCAGGTTGTATTGGCCGATCGCGTACTCCCGCTGGATATCGGGATTCAGGATGGCCGAATCGCCGCACTGGAGGTTACCGGGCTGGCTACGGCGGATGAGCAGATTGATGCGACAGGCCAGGTCGTTGTTCCGGGGATGATCGACGCGCATGTTCATCTGAACGAGCCGGGGTTGGATGACTGGGAGGGAGTTCCCAGCGGCACGTCAGCCCTTGCGGCCGGCGGGTGCACCACCTGTATTGACATGCCGCTGAACGGCCTGCCGCCCACCACCACGGTGGAGGCTCTCCAGGCCAAGCTGGCGCTGTTCGAGCGAAGATCATATATTGACTACGCCTTCTGGGGCGGGCTGGTTCCCGGCAATCTGCCGCAATTAGCTCCGCTCTCGGATGGTGGGGTCATCGGGTATAAAGCGTTTATGTCCGCAGCCGGAGGCAAGCAGGAGGGCGCATTCCGCGAAGCCGATGACCTCACCCTCTACGAAGGGATGAGCCACATCGCCGGGCTGGGCCGCATCTTGGCCCTGCATGCCGAGAGCGAGCAGATTACCGCGGCGCTCACCGCCGCCCAGCTTCGCTCCGGCGCGCGCTCTGCCCAGGCTTATCTGGCCTCCAGGCCGGTCTATGCCGAGGTAGAGGCGGTCAAGCGGGCGCTGTTCTATGCCCGGCTTACCGGCTGCGCTCTGCATTTCGTGCATATCAGCAGCCCGGAGGCGGCGGAGCTGATCGTGCAAGCCCGTCTGGAAGGGCAGGATGTCACGCTGGAGACTTGTCCGCATTATCTGGTATGGACTGCGGAAGAACTGGAAGCCATCGGCCCTCTGGCCAAATGTGCGCCCCCTTTACGCTCGCAGCAAGACCAGGAGGGGCTCTGGAAGCTTATCGGCAGCGGCGCCATCGACATGATCACCTCGGATCATTCCCCTTGCCCGCCTGAGCTGAAGGATTCTTCCGACTGGTTTGCGATCTGGGGCGGCATCTCCGGAGCCCAGAGCTCCCTGGAGCTGCTGCTGGGCGAGGGCCATGTGCGGCGCGGCCTGGAGCTGCCCTTGCTCTGCCGGCTGCTGTCGTCGAATCCGGCCCGCCGCTTCGGGCTGGCTCCTGCCAAGGGCGCCATTGCCCCGGGGGCGGATGCCGATCTGGCGCTGGTCGATTTCACCGCCTACCGCTTGCAGCGGGAGCATTTGCTGGATCGCCATCGGCATAATCCTTATGCTGGCAGACAGATGTACTGCCGCGTAACGCGCACCCTGGTGCGGGGCAAGACGGTCTATGACCTGAAGCACCAGGTGGCGGGGCCGCCTCTCGGACAACCAGCCCGCCAGCTGGGCTGCAAGCCGGAGTCCCTGCAAACCGCTAGCAGAAGCGCGCTCACCTCAACCGACTAAATAGAGAGAAGGGCTCGGGATGAATAAAATCAGTGAAACTCAATTGCGCTTCGATCCGGCATGGTTCGAGCCGGATATTGCGGAAGCCATAGACTGGCTGGCCGCATACGGAAGCGATCCGGGCGGAGGCGTCACCCGGCTGCTCTACTCTCCGGCCTGGCAGGAGGCGCAGACCGCTCTGGCCGGGCGGATGGAGAAAGCGGGTCTGGCAACCCGCCTGGACGATTGCGGCAATTTATTTGGTCGGCTGGAAGGCAGTCGCGCGGAGCAGAAGACAATCCTGACTGGCTCCCATGTGGATACCGTTCGCCATGGGGGCAAATACGATGGGGCCTATGGCATACTGGCCGGGATTCTCGCTTTGGAGTTTCTGCGCAAGCAGTTTGGCCAACCGCTCCGGCCGCTGGAAGTGGTCTCCCTGTGCGAAGAGGAGGGCAGCCGCTTCCCGCTGACCTACTGGGGCTCAGGGAACCTGACCGGGCGCTATGCTGTTCACACGCCTCCCGATATCGCCGATGCGGATGGAACGACATTGCAGTCCGCTATGAATGCCGCGGGTTTTGGCCTCGGCACCTTTTCCTCGCCCCGGCGCAGCGATATTGCCCGCTTCATCGAACTGCACGTTGAGCAAGGATTCGTCCTGGAGCGAGAGCGCGCCTCCATTGGCATCGTGCAGGGCATCGTTGGTCAACGCCGCTATACCGTGCGCGTCTGCGGCAGCGCCAACCATGCCGGAACCACGCCGATGAAATATCGGCAAGATGCTCTGCTTGGCGCGTGTGAAATGATCGAGTGGCTGGAGCGGAAGGCGCTTCACCAGAGCGAGCCCTTTGTCTCCACCGTGGGACAATTGCACGTGAAGCCGAACTCCTCCAATGTGATTCCGGGCGATGTCTCGTTTACCGTCGATATCCGGGATGCGCACCTTGCCGCCTTGCAGGAGTTCAGCGGCGAATTTCCGGAAGCCTTTGCCCGGATTGCCGCGCGGCGTGGACTAAAGATAGAGATCGAGGAATGGATGAACATGAATCCATTCCGGATGAACGACGAGATGAACAAGACACTTGCCGCCATCTGTCACAGGCGCAGCCTGCCCTTTCACACCATGTTCAGCGGCGCCGGACACGACACGCAAGTGATCGGCCAGCTCTGCCCGGCGACGATGCTGTTCGTGCCCAGCCGCTCCGGCATCAGCCATTCCCCACATGAATACAGTGCGGCGAAGGAGCTGGCCGCAGGCATTGCTGTATTGACGGAATGGCTTTACTACTACGGCTACACCGATGTGTGAGTTAGCCGATAAATAACCATTTGGAGGTCATGATGAGCTATCCGAACGATTTGTTATCTACCCGGGCGGTTGTCAAGCCCGGCCTGTATGCGGTCATTCCGGCCGCGGGGCTGGTCAACAATGTGATTCCCGGCATCGAGGACTGCCGGGTCAGCATCGTCGCTTCACCCAAGCTGGGAGCAGGGTTTGTGCAATATATCGTCCACGCTCGCCAGGGAGGACATACGATCGCGGCCTGGGCGCAAGAGGAACAGGTTGAAGCGTTCCTGTACTGTATCCAAGGCGGTTGCCGGGTTACAGTCCAGGGCGAGACGCAAGCTCTGTCCGCTGGCGGCTACACCTATGCGCCGCCCGGCAGCGGGCTGGCTTTTGCCGAGTGTCTGGAGGGGACGGTTCTGCTGCTTTACAAACAGAAGTATATCCCGCTTCCGAGCTTCGCCCCGCGGGCGCACTGGGGCAATAGCAACGATATCGCCTACCGGATTTATGATGACATGGACAATGTGTTTATTAAGGACCTGCTGCCTGCGGAGCTTGGCTTTGATCTCAATTTCCATATATTATCCTTTGCCCCCGGGGGTTGCCATCCTTTTGCCGAGACGCATGTTCAGGAGCACGGAGCGTACGTGCTGGAGGGGGAAGGGGTCTATTTGCTGGATGATCGCTGGCTGCCTATAAAAAAGGACGACTTCATCTGGTTTGGGCCTTACGTGCCGCAGGCATGCTATGGCGTGGGGCGCGGCGCCTTCACGTATATTTACTCGAAGGACTGCAACCGCGACGCGGCGCTCTGAACCGCTGGCAGGCAACAGGGCTGCTCTAGTTCCTTTTGTCTTTAACGTCACAACGATACCCATCACAGGAGGTCGATCCTTATGAAGATTATTGCATTGGAGCCGTTGGGCATCCCGGAAGAACAGGCACAGCGGCTGGCCGCCCGATTGATTCAGGCAGGGCATACCTTTACCAGCTATGCCGACCGGACGGAGGAGACCGCCGAATTAATCGCTCGCGCCGCTGAAGCGGATGTCGTGCTGTTAACCCATCTTCCCTTTCGCCGCGAGGTCATCGCCCGTTGTCCTCAGCTCAAGCTGATCTCGGTTGCCTTTACTGGCGTTGATCATATTGACACTGAATACTGCAAGGAACGAAGCATAACCGTTTGCAATGCTGCCGGTTATTCCACCCGCGCAGTCGCGGAATTGGTGTTCGGGCTGACCATCTCCGTGCTGCGCCGGATCACAGCTTGCGACGAGGCCGCGCGCTCCGGGCGAACCAGCATCGGCTTGACCGGAGGGGAGCTATATGGCAAGACATTTGGCATCGTAGGCACAGGCGCGATTGGCCTGGCCGTTGCCCGCATCGCCGCCGCTTTTGGCTGCCGGGTGCTGGTCTATAGCCGAACCCGTCGGCCGGAACTGATTGCGGCTGGAGCAGAATATAGGGAGCTGGACGAGTTGCTGGCTCAAAGTGATGTCGTCTCCTTGCATCTTCCGCTTACGGGAGATACACGCAACCTGATTAGCAGGGAACGGCTCAAGCTGTTCAAACCGTCCGCCATCCTGATCAATACTGCCCGCGGCCCTATCGTTGATAATGCGGCACTGGCTGAGGCGCTGAACGACGGGAGAATTGCCGGAGCCGGAATCGATGTGTTCGAGATGGAGCCGCCGCTCCCCGAAGATCATCCGCTGGTTACCGCACGCAACACGGTGCTGACCCCCCATGTCGCATTTGCGACCCGGGAAGCCTTGCAGACCCGGGCAGAAATTGGCTTTGCCAACATTGTCAATTGGCTGGACCATCGTCCGCAAAATGTCGTCGTGCCGGAGAAAGGAGCCCAAGTGTCATGTTAACGCAGCGCGCATCGGCTAACCGGATTCGCGATAGGCTGGAGAAGCTGAATACGTACAATTCAGATACGGCGGGAGGGACGACACGCGTCTTGTTTACGCCGCCAGAGCTGGAGGCGCGTAAGTATATCAAGGAGGAGATGGCCGCCTTGGGACTGGCGGTGCGGGAAGACGCCATCGGTAATATTTTTGGCACCTTTGTTGGTTCACGGCCCGATCTTCCTCCCGTATGGACCGGTTCCCACATCGATACCGTTCTGCACGCCGGGATGTTCGACGGCATGGCGGGTGTGGTCGCAGGATTGGAGGCTGTGCGGATGATTCAGGCTTCCGGCGCTCCCCGCCAGCGAAGTATTGAGGTGGTGGTCTATACCTCAGAGGAACCGACTCGCTTCGGACTAGGCTGTCTGGGCAGTCGGGCCCTAGCGGGTGAGCTGACGCTGGAGCAGGCGTATGCGCTCACCGATGAGACGGGCAAGTCGCTTCCACAGGTGCTGGAGGAATTGGGGTACGATCTGACCCGCTTCGCTGAAATCCCTATCTCCGAAGGCAAGGTTTATGGAGCAGTTGAACTGCATATTGAACAAGGGGCGGTGCTGGAATCGCTGGATTTGCCCGTGGGCATCGTCCATACGATCTCGGCGCCTACCAACTTTCTGGTGACGGTCACCGGGCAGCAACGTCACGCTGGCAGCACTCCGATGCACCTGCGGCAGGATGCTTTTCTGGCCTGCTGTGAAATCGCTCTGGAACTGGAGCGGCTGGCCAAGGAATCCGCCAGTGTGGATACCGTCGCTACCGTAGGAAAGGTTGAGGTGCTGCCGGGTTCCTCCAATGTGATCTCGGGCCATGTCCAGTTCACGATTGATATTCGCGACAGCGACTATGACAGCAAGTCTCTGCTTGTTCGGGATTTGCAGCAATTTATTCTCCAACTGGAAGCGGCGCGTGGTGTCAAGGTTTCGCTGGAGCTGATCAATGACGACCTGCCTACCCGCTCGGATGAGGGCATCGTTGCCCTGCTGGAGGCGGCCTGTCAGCAAAGGCAAATTCCCTATCATAAAATGGTCAGCGGCGCGTTCCATGATTCCATGCTGGTCGGGAGATTTGCCCCGATCGCCATGATCTTTGTGCCGAGCAAGGACGGCATCAGCCATAGTCCGGAGGAATATACGGATTGCGGTGATATCGCCCTCGGCACGGACATTCTGGCGGAGACGCTGCTTCGGCTGGCTCAGCAATAAGGAAAAGCATTTGGATTACTGGCGAGGAGCTCATGCAACAGAACCATTGCAGAAAAAAAGGATACGCCAAACGGTAGACACCAAACAATGGACGTCAAAAGGTTATATAAAACGGTATACACCAAAACCCAAGGAGCTAAGCGATGTATTTTCGCTTGGCTTCTTGGGTTTTTTATGATACTCCCCGTTTTTGCGCCGAATCTGACGGGTTCTGATGTGCTGGTACAGAACATCGCTTGCATCGCCAGATGCAAGTCAGGCCGGGCTGCCTATTGCAACGGGTCCAGCCCCTTGTGCTGTATTCTGAACTTGCGCGGGGTCAGGCCGGTTTCTCTTTTGAAAATGCTGCAAAACTGGGCGTCGTTCACGAAGCCGGAAACGGCCGATACTTCCGAGATAGGAAGCTGCGTATGGCGCAGTAGCGATTTGGCATAATCCAGACGTTTTAACAAAAGATAACGAAGCGGTGATAGTTGGTAACGTTCTTTGAACAGGTGGCGAAAGCGATCGTAGCTGTAGCCGGACAGCTCGGACAGGCTGGATATCGTGAGCCTTTGCAGGAAGTTTTCATCCATGTAATTCAAGACGTATTGCATGCGATCCTCAGCAGGTAAAGAGGATAAGCCATCGTCCACATTTCGCAGCAAATGAACGATGATTTCGCTGAGCTGCAGGTTCATCAATTCGGTAAAGCCTTCCCGTTTCCGCTGAAATTCCTGCTTGATGCGCAGCAGATTTTGCAGGACAGTGTGCTCTTTATCATCATCATACACACCTGCAAGATTAGACAGGCGGGAATTGTCACAGAGAAAGCCAATGAACAGCACCTCGGCCTCCGCATCCGGCGTATGCTTCTCATCATGCTTGTAGCCAGGGGGAATAATCGCAAATGAGGATGAACGATAATGAAAGTTTTTCGCGCCTACGTTTGAGGTTCCCAAGGCATTGATGTAATATACAAGCTCATAGCATTCATGCTGATGCGGGGGAATATGCGTATTAGGCTCATGCACAGTATTTACAATATAAAGAACACGATCCATAAAGCACCTCCCGGAAGCTTGAAATGTAAGGTCTTGTCGAATCCGAGCGGCATGATTAGCCGAATCGTATAAGAAATTGACCGAAATCTTATAATTTTTTGTGTTTATTTTTGTTATGATCTTATCAATTAGACGGAAGTTTTTCAACCAGCTTGGTAATCATGTTCGGAAATAAGTGGTGAAAATCGGCTTAAATCCCATGAAACAGAGAATTTTATTCGGAAATAGGAGCGATGAGACGGAAATGAAAAAGAATGTACTGGTTTTGCTGGTAGCGATGGTAATGGTGCTGGTCACAGCATGCGGCAGCAGCACGAACACGAACAATCAGGCAGCAACAGGAAACAGCGATTCCAACGGCGGTACAAGCGAAGAGGGAAAGCTGAAGGTTATTTTGCTGATTCCGGGCACGCTTGGAGATAAATCGTTTTTTGATGCGGCTAATAGCGGTCTGAACAAGGTGAAAGAAGAGCTTGGCGCGGAAACTAAAGTGGTTGAGATGGGCACGGACAAGACCAAATGGGAGCCTACCTATAACGATATTGCCGCACAGGACTGGGATGTTGTCATTTCCGGCGGCTCTGAGATTACAGAAATGTTCAACGCGGTTGCAGAAGTAAATCCTGATAAAAAATTCATCAACTATGACACCGATATTGAAGAGGCTCCAGAGAATGTGTACAGCATGACCTATGCCACCAATGAGGTCTCCTTCCTGGCGGGGGCTGCGGCGGCTTACGCTACCCAGTCTGACATGGAGCATGCCAATAAAGACAATGTGATTGGGTTTGTCGGCGGCATGGACATCCCTGGCATTAATGCTTTCCTTGTTGGCTACATCCAGGGCGCTCAGTATGTTGATCCTGATATTAAAGTAGCCGTCTCTTATGCGGGTGATTTTGTGAACCCTGCGAAGGGCAAGGAATTGTCTCTGATTCAATATAATTCCGGCGTAGATGTTATTTTCAATGTGGCTGGCGGTACAGGCCTGGGGATTTTTGACGCGGCAAAAGAAAAGAAGAAATACGCGATCGGCGTCGATTCCGACCAAGCGATGCTGCTGAAGGATACGGACCCTGAGAAGGCCAATCTGATCGTTACCTCGGCGATTAAAAAGATTGATTCCGCCATTCTGGGCGCCGTGAAGCAACTTAGCGAGGGCACCTTGGAAATGGGCAAGCGTGACGTTCTGAGCTTTGTAGAAGACGGTGTGGGCATCGCGGAAAATGAGATTTATACGGCCGCTTTCCCAGAAGATATTCAAGCAAAGCTCGAAGAAGTCAAGCAAAAGCTGATTAACAAAGAAATTAAGGTGGATAACGCCATGGGGATGGAAACCTCTGAGATTGAAGCGATCCGTAATGCCGTTAAACCCTAACTAAGCGTACAATCTATCATTTGATCGCAGCAAGAAGTCCTTCGACAGGAGGGGCTTCAAGCTGCTTATTTTTTGAACAAGCTTTATGAAACTTCAGTTTAGAGGGATGTGAAGCTCGACAATGGAAACTCCTTTATTGGAAATGCGCGGGATTACAAAGGTGTACCCCAATGGAGTTGTGGCTAACCGGGATGTGAATTTTTCTCTGCGCGAAGGAGAGATTCATGCTCTGGCAGGTGAAAACGGCGCAGGGAAATCTACCTTAATGAAAATGATTTTTGGCATGGAGGAGCCAAGCGAGGGCGAAATTTATATCCGCGGGGAAAAGGTGAAGCTGTTATCCCCTCAGGATGCCATCGATCGGGGAATCGGGATGGTGCATCAGCACTTTATGCTCGTTCCCTCCTTTACGGTTGCGGAAAATATGGTGCTGGGCATGGAGCCCCACAAAGGCTTGGGCATTCATTATGCGGAGGCGATTCGCATGACGGAGGAGACGGCCCGCAAATATAACCTGGCGGTAAATCCGACAGCCAAGGTTGAGGACTTAACGGTAGGCTTGAAGCAAAAGGTGGAGATTCTGAAGGCTTTGCTTCGCGGCGCCAAAATTCTGATCCTGGATGAGCCCACAGCCGTATTGACTCCCCAGGAGACGGAGGAATTGTTTCGCGAGCTGCGGGAGCTTAAGGAGCACGGTCATACTATTGTGTTTATCTCGCACAAGCTAAAGGAAGTCAAGGCAATTTGCGACCGCATCACGATTTTGCGGGGCGGAAGCAGTGAAGGTGTATTCCAGACCGCCGATGTCAGCGAGCAGGAAATTTCCCGCCTGATGGTTGGGCGTGATGTTGTGTTGAAATACGACAAGCCTCAAGTAGCCATTCAAGAGCCTGTACTGACTGTGCGTGAGCTGAATGTAAGTGATTGGCAAGGCAACGCCCTGCTGCATGATGTGAATTTTGCAGTTCACGGGGGACAAATTGTCGGGATTGCCGGGGTTGAGGGCAACGGACAGCACGAGCTGATTGAGGCGCTGACGGGCGGGCTTCAAGGGAAATCCAGCAGCGGCTCTGTTCAAATCAAGGGAATTGAAATCCGCGAAGCGGATATTTTGAGTATTCGGAATCTGGGCGCAGCCTATATTCCTGAGGACCGGATGGCCCAGGGCTCAGCCGCTGAGGCGAGCATATCCGATAATCTGATCTCCACACGTTATCGCTCCAAGGAGCTGAATAAAGGGTTTCTGCTGAGCGGCTCCAGTATCCTGGAATCGGCTAAGCGCTTGATTGAGGACTTTAAAATACGGTGCTCAGGCCCCAAGCAGCCGATTGGCATGCTCTCTGGGGGGAATATGCAGAAGGTTGTAGTAGCTCGAGAATGCTCGGCTAATCCCCAGTTGTTAATCGCTGAACAGCCTACCCGCGGGGTTGATGTCGGGGCGGCGCAGTTAATTCACCAGAAGCTGCTGGAGCTGCGGGAGAAGCAGGGGGCGATTGTGCTCGTATCCGCCGATTTGAATGAAGTGCTGGAAATTAGCGATCGCCTGCTGGTCATGTATGAAGGGCAAATTGTTGCCTATATCGAGGACCCTTCCGGCATGAGCGAAGAGGAGCTTGGACTGTACATGCTGGGAATCAAGCGACAGGATGCACAGCAAATCAGGAGGGCTTTGAGTCATGTTTAAATCCAAATATTTCGATGCCATTCGCACAACAGCAGTTATACTCATTTCACTGGTGATTGCTTTTCTGATCATTGCGTTGGTCAGCGATAATCCGGTCAAGACAATTGGTATTTTCCTGTTTGAACCGCTCAACTCGAAGGGACATATCGGGAATGTGATTGAGATGGCGATTCCGCTGATGTTTACCGGACTTGCAGTCTCCCTACTATTTCGTGCCAACATGTTCAATCTGGGCGCAGAAGGGATTTTTTATTTCTCTGGTGTTGTCGCGTCTGCGGTTGCCATTCACTGGTCGCTGGGCGGCATCTTGCATCCTGTTGTAGCGATCCTTGTCGGCTCAATCGTCGGTGCGCTTTTATCGGCGATTCCGGGGGTATTGAAGGCGAAATGGAATGCAAACGAGCTGGTGACCTCCTTGATGTTCAACAATATTTTATTCGGGGTTGGCTTGTACCTGCTGAATTATCAATTACGGGATGCAAAGGCGTTTGCCAATGTATCATTCAAGTTTGAAAAAACGGCGCTGCTTGATAAAATCCTGCCGGGCACCCGGATTCACACCGGCTTGATCATCGTATTGGTGCTTATCGTGCTCGCCCATTTCTTTCTGTACAAAACGAAATGGGGGTATGAGCTTCGCATGACGGGAGCCAATCGCAGCTTTGCCCGCTACTCCGGGATGAAGACGGCCAAGGTGATCATCCTCGTTCACCTGCTTGCAGGCTTTATCGCCGGCATGGGCGGCTCGGTGGAAGTGCTCGGGATGTATACCCGCTTCCAGTGGACGGCCTTGCCGGGCTATGGTCTGGATGGCGCGCTGGTCGCCATGCTGGCCAAGAACAACCCTTTATCGGTGATCGGCTCGGCCTTGTTCCTGGCCTATATTCGGATTGGCGCTGATCTGATGGCCCGTCTGTCCGATGTGCCTGCTGAAATGATCTCCATTATTCAGGCTGTCATTATCTTGTTGATCTCGGCCGAGCAATTCCTGAAATTCTGGAAGAATCGGATGCTGCTGAAGGAGGCGCGTGAAGCATGAATGGTCTGGAGAGCTTGTTAAATGTAATTTTGACCACCGATTTTGCCTTCTCCGTCTTGCGGGTTACCACACCCATTTTATTTGCAGCATTAGGCGCATTAATCTCCAACCGTGCCGGTATTATCAATATCGGGATGGAGGGTATTATGCTTGTGTCCGCCTTAACCGGCGTAATCGTCAGCGCCTATGCCCAAAATGCCTGGGTAGGACTGCTGGGCGCCGTGCTCGCTGGCACACTCATTGCGGGCTTGCTGGCCTTTTTCACCTTGAAATTCAAGACGCATATTATTCTCGGCGGGATTGCCATTAATATGTTTGCTTCCGGCGGCACTGTCTTTTTTCTGTATCTGCTGAGCGGGGACAAGGGCTCGTCCACCTCCTTGCCCAGCAAGGTGCTGCCCAGCCTTGAGCTTCCCCTGATTAAGGACATCCCGGTAGTGGGACCCATCCTGTCAGGGCATCATGTGCTGACCTATGTATCGATTATCGCGGTATTCGTGGTCTACTATTTGCTCAATCGCACTTCGCTGGGCTTGCGAATCCGCTCGGTTGGCGAGAATCCGCATGCAGCCCAATCCGTAGGGGTCAGTGTGATTCGCATCCAATACACAGCCTTGCTGCTTAGCGGCTTCTTTGCCGCACTAGGCGGAGCTTATATGTCCATGGGCTATTTGTCTCTGTTCACCAGAGATATGATCGCCGGACGCGGCTGGATTGCCATCGCCGCCGAGTCCATGGGACGCAGCACGACGGTGGGCACCGCATTAACCTCCTTGCTATTTGGTGCGGCAGATGCGCTGTCCAATGCCTTCCAGGTATTGAAGATCCCGGCGGAGCTCATCGCCACACTGCCTTATGTAGCCACGGTCGTGGGATTAATCATCTATGCGGTCTCGGAGACACGCAAGAAAAAGCGGAAGATCAACGCGAAGTCAACGGTAAAGAATTAGCGAGGAGCGTGACAGATATGGCAACACCGATTATTATTGACTGCGACCCGGGCCATGATGATGCTATTGCGATTTTACTCGCTTATGCACACCGGGATGTATTGGACATCCGGGGGATTACGACGGTAGGCGGCAATCAGACCTTAGAGAAAATTACAGACAATGCGCTGCGCATTTTAAGCTTTATAGATGCGGATATTCCGGTAGCGATGGGGGCGGCAGGCCCCTTGCTGGGCAAGCTGGTAACGGGGGAGGAAGCGCATGGCGAATCGGGAATGGATGGCCCGGCTCTCCCCCCAAGTCGTTTTCGTCCAACAAACCAGGGCGCCGTGGAGTTTATGCTGGAGCTGATCCGAGCCAGTGAGGACAAGGTGACACTTGTTCCGCTTGCTCCGTTGACCAATATCGCCTTGCTGCTTACGGCTTACCCGGAGGTGAAGGAGAAGATCGAACGAATATCGTTAATGGGCGGCGGGATCAGCTATGGCAATGTGACCTCGACGGCGGAATTCAACATTTATGTGGACCCGGAAGCGGCGAAAATAGTCTATGAATCCGGGATTCCGATGACGATGAGCGGCCTGGATGTGACGGATAAGGCGGCTATTTTTGAGGATGAGATTGAGGAATTAAAAAAACGCGGCCCGGTATCTGTTCTCGTGGGAGAGCTGCTGGATTTCTATTCGATCTATGGAAAAAAGATGGGATTCGTCGGCAATGCGCTCCATGACCCGTGTGCTGTGGCCTGGCTTTTGCATCCCGAATTATTTCAATCCAGACACTTGCATGTTACCGTCGAGACGGAAGGCGGGCTGACCCGAGGAATGACCGTAGCCGACCAACGCAAAAAAACAGAACACGCGCCTAATGTCGAGGTGTTGGTTGATGTGGATCGGGCCGCTTTTATAAATCTGCTGTTTGATTCTCTGGCCCGTCTGGATCAGCAGCTTCTTGCTGCGAGGGGAGTGTAGCCGATGGCAGGCTGGGAAGCATTACCGCAAATGATGGCCTTCGAGCTGATGCAGCGAAGAGAAGAAGGCTGCGATGTGACCGGATTTCAGGAAAAGCTTGCTTTGGCGGGCCAGGACGAAGTGAAGCTGATGCAATTTTATCATGAACTGATGCAGCTTCCTGTTGCACCGGATTTTCGCTATCAGGAACCCTCTGCGTTTGCCGAGATCAAAAGGCTGCGCCCGGAAGGACCACGCAAGCTGAAGGCAGTTTGGAGTGAGGAAGAGTGGCGCAACAAATTCTACGGCGCCTGGCTTGGTAGATCGGTAGGCTGTGCGCTGGGCAAGCCGCTGGAATATTGGGATTATTTGTACGGCAAGGACGGACGTCCGGGCTGGGAGAATGTGGAGTTGTGGTTCCGCGGCGCGGATGCCTGGCCGATCAAGGGCTATACACCGGGATTTTCCCGGGCAGCAGAGCAATACGGGCTGGGACTAAGCGAATGGTCTTTTGTAAGCACCTCGGACAAGATTCAATATATGGAAAGTGATGATGATTTGCGTTATACGGTGCTTGGCCTGCTATTGCTGGAGGAAAAGGGCCTGAGCTTTGATGCGTGGGATGTGGGCAAGCTGTGGCACAGCAGACTGACCTATAGCCAGGTGTGTACTGCGGAGACACAGGCTTACCTGAACTTTGCGCAGGAAACCTCTCATTTGAAAGGGTACAAGCCAGCGGACTGGGAGGTTCGACAGGAGCGTGTGCGCATGTACCTGAATCCCTACCGGGAGTGGATCGGCGCGGCGATTCGAGTGGATGCCCTGGCCTATGGGGCAGCCGGGCAGCCGGAATTGGCCGCGGAGCTGGCTTACCGGGATGCGTCCTTCTCTCATGTGAAAAATGGCATCTATGCAGCCATGTTCAATGCAGCGGTGATCGCTGCGGCATTTGCAGAGCAGGATAATGAGAAGCTGCTGGAAATCGGGCTAAGCGAAATTCCAAAGACCAGCCGCTTGGCGGCAGCTGTCGTCAGGGGGATCGAGATCGCCCATCAGGCCAAAAGCGAGCGTGAGCTGGTGAGCCGGATTTGGGATGAATTTAGTCATTATGACCCGGTGCACAGCATCAATAATGCGGCTTTGGTGGCGGCCTCGCTGATCTACGGCGGGAACGATTTTGAAAAGGCAGTCACCACCTCGGTGTATGGCGGAATGGACACCGATTGCAACGGAGCAACCGTCGGCTCCATTATGGGAGCCAAGCTTGGCGCAAGCCAGCTGCCTTCAAGCTGGACCGAGCCGTTGCATGATACGCTTTATGCCGATCTAATTGGCTATGATCCGGTGTCCATTTCTTCTCTGGCGGAGCGCAGCTATCAGGTGTTCCTGAAGCTGCAGCAGGAGGGGTAGGGGAGAACGAGCCGACCTCCGGGATGGCAATTGTAGGATAAAGAAACTGAGATCAATGAGATAAATGCCCATTCAAGAAGCCATCACTTGCCCTTTGCAGGGGATGGCTTTTTTGCATTTTGTAGCAACTATCCCTTTTCCTATATAGAGTAAGAATTGCGTACTTGTTGGCCCAAGGCAGGGGCTTTATAATAAGCCTGATCAATCATATACAGGTATCAATTAGGGAGGATGCTATACTATATGAACAAAATACACAGCAGCAAGCAGGTCTATATTATTCATGGTTATGGCGCTTCACCTCAAAGTCATTGGTTTTCTTGGCTCAAAAACAAGCTGTTACAGGATGGGATTGAGGTTGATATTTTGCAGATGCCAACTCCATTATCCCCTAGCTTACCTGAATGGCTTGACTATTTATCTCGGCATGCAGATATCCTGGCCCGAAGCACCTATTTTGTTGCACATAGCTTGGGTTGCGTTTCGTTGCTTAATTATCTACAACAAGCGACTCTAAAAGAGCAAATTGGTGGTTTGGTGTTGGTATCCGGGTTTACTAAGGCGTTGCCTAGCCTGCCAGTGCTTGATGAATTCACGAAAGAACGCTTTAATTATAGCCAAGTCGCAGATAAGGTGAATAAACGCGCAGTTATCGCCTCCAAGGATGACCCCATTGTACCGTTTTCATTCAGCAAGGACCTAGCTGGAGAAATTCATGCCGATTTCTATGAAGTTGAACACGGCGGACATTTTTTAGAAAGTGATGGGTTTACAACGTTGCCCATTTCATATGAGGTTTTAAGCCGGATGATGGGACTAGCTGATTAATAGCCTCTGTTAACATGGCTTATCTATGGTGCTGAAGTGGTTGATTTGCAGCATACATAGGATAATGACCTCAGCCGTGAGCAGGGCAACTATGGTTATAGTTGCCCATTTTTGTCAAAACGATGGATTTTATCGACACTCGAGACTTAAAAGACTTGGACGTAGATCTGGAAGGAAAAATCGACGATCACTTTCCGGTTAGATACCGGATCTCGATTGCCGTCTACATGGGGATATGACCCATGCCGTTGGTCTTTATTCATTGAATCAAGAGTGAGGATTGTCAGGGTTATTTTTCATTGAATCGCTTGGAAATATTCGTTTGACCAAGTATATAGTCAATACTTACGTCGTAAAATTCGGATAGCTTAATCAACACAGAACTTGGCACATCCAAGTTCCCGCTTTCGTATCGGGAATAGGTTGCTTGTGAAATGTTTAAGTGTTCAGCTAATCGCTGTTGAGTCAAATCCCTGTCCTCTCGTAAATCCCGTATCCTCTTATACATCGTTCATCACCCAAGCTAAGTTTAAATTATGCGAAAAATGCATATTGAGTTTTATGCATTTTTCGCATAAAATTTACTTGTACGAGATAGCATTGATTATTATTCAAAACTCTTAATGATACTTTAAAGGGGAGAATGGGATGAAAAGTATTTTGGAGAGAATATATTATGGCAACCTCAACCCTGAAGAACGTGTTGTTCCTACTGATCCCGAATATCGTCTGCTCAATAGAAAGGTTTCCGATTTGATGGAGGAAGTCAAACAGAGATTTTCAGAGGACGATTTCGCAACCCTTGAGAAAATTTTGGATATGAACGGTGAGTCTAGTTCCATGGTTACAAGTGAAGCTTTTGTACAGGGGTTTAGGATGGGGGCTTTGGTAATGGTTGAGGTGTTTTGCGGGGAGGGGAAGGGGTTTGAGAGGTAAGACAACATATAGCAACGTATTCACGCTGCGGGTCCTTACAAGGCCCTGGGTCACCACGGAGAAGAATAAGCGGATTCATAATGAAGCTAATTCAATAGCAGGGAAGCCAATTCAGGCGACAACCCCACTGCAAGGCTAATTATTCGACTTGGTGTTGTCGTACCTTAAGTCTCTTGGGTTCGTGAATACAAGAACGATATATTTAAATAAAAGGATAAGTAATCACAACAAGATAAACAACTGATTGAAGAATTGAAAGAGGACTCGGGTGGTTGCAGCAGCAAATGACACATGTGTCTTACAAGAAGGTTTTTGTATGGTGGAGGTAAATTAATTTGTTCAACCAGATATTTCTGAAGTTAATCAGGGTAGGATAAAATCAAGAAAACCACATGGAGATGCGATCATAAATTAAGTTATAATGTGAGTACAAAGGAGGTACGAATTATGAGTGTACCTAATGAAGAGCTTGAAGTATTGGTCAAGAAGCTGAATAGTAAGAATAAAGTATTAGCTAAGAGTTTTTTGTCGTGGTTATTAGATCAGCAATTTGATGAAGAGGATATGCTTACAGAAGAAGAAATTAAGGCGATCAAACGGGCCCGAAAAGATCAACAAGAAGGGAAAACCATATCGCTGGAGGACATAAAACGTGAGTTCCAGTTATAATGTGGAATTTTCAAAGGCTGCATTTAAAACATTAAGTAAATTAGATGTATCCACAGCCAGAAGAATTGTAAAAGCTATTGAAGAATTGAAAAATGCCCCTTTTGGAAATGCTCAAACAAGGAAAATGCATGGTTACAATGGTGATTTATATCGATTACGTGTAGGGGATTATAGAATTATTTATGAGATTCAAAACCATAAGTTATTAATAATTATTGTAAAGATAGGATCTCGTGGTGATGTATACAAATAGATCTTGGTTTTTCAATGACATCATTATTTTGCTATTCTTTTAAAAGAGGGAAATTATGACTAAAATGATCATAACTAGTATATTTCTTTCATTTACTTTACTGTTATCCGCATGTAACAATCACCAAAACGCATTAAAAGAATCTCAAGTCATGGACGAGAAGGCCAAGATTTTAGAGGTATCCACGGATTTACAGAAGAAAGCCGATTGGTGGATTGTCTCCGAAGATGTGAATACGCTGACCATTGACGTGAAGGCCCAAAACATCGATACCGTTTTATTTTGGATTACTCCGACAGGTACGGAAACATGGGGCGAAAGAGAGTTGATTGGTTATGATAAAGATGGAAGTGACGGATGGTCTTTGATATGGAGCTTTGGCAACCGGACTTTTCACGACCGTATTAATATTCAAGCCTTGGGCAGCGATGGTACTACGCAAGATAATGAGACCATTAAAGTCACTTCAGAATGAATATAGGCAAGAGTCAAATACAAAAAGACTAGTGCCTAAAAAGGACGCGAGCGAATTCGCGTCTTCAATGCAAATTTGGACCGTTTCTTTGCTAACGAAAGATATAAAAGTTTAAAAAAAGATTACAGGTTAATTTAATGGTTTATGTGATTATGCATGTTCGATACTTAATATTCTTCAAACTAAAATAACTTGCTAAATCGGGCATATTCTCAATCTTGAGTAGTCTATTAAAAAGCTCTACAGAATTAATTACTTTATTGGTTAACAATCTTTCAAATAGTATACGATTTGAGTTGCTTAAAATTAAACGTTCTGCCTCCATCTCTCTTTGGGATAAAAAACTATACAGCGAATTCCCCTTTCCCTAGTCAACGTCGATCCGTCCGTTCCCGATGGAGGACAACATCCTGTTCGACCCGCCTGCGGATGAAAATACAGATTTCACTTGACACTATCCTGCTGGTGAGATAGCATAAATTCAAATCATTCAAATACGTCGAGAAGGAATAGTACGGTTTTCCAAACGAACAGAGAGCTGTTGGATGGTGCGAAACAGCCGTGGAGGAAATCGGAACTCGCCTTGGAGTTGCCCGCTGAACCCTGAAGATCAGGAAATGCTAGTGCGAAGTAAGCGGAGCCGGAGCCTGACCGTTATCATCAGGAGGATGCCGGGTTGTTTGTTTTTGCAGCCGGGATTCCGTAGAGGGCATGCCGACGATGGCATGAATTCGGAGTGGTACCGCGTAAGACGTCAAAGTCTTTCGTCTCTGTTAGTGGAGATGAAAGGCTTTTTTTGCGCTTTCTGTCCTGGGCAGGTCGGCACAGTAAATTGATGAAGGGAAGATTACCTATGAAGAATGTTGAGAAGTATGCCAGAGGGTATTTTATGCCGCCGGAGCCGAGCTTGAAATGGACTCAAAAGGAGTATATCACCAAGCCGCCAATCTGGTGTAGCGTGGATCTTCGTGACGGAAATCAGGCACTGGTGGTGCCGATGAACCTGGAGGAGAAGCTGGAATATTTTCAAATGCTGGTGAAGCTTGGCTTCAAGGAGATTGAGGTTGGATTTCCCGCAGCCTCGGAGACGGAATTTGTGTTCTTGCGCACATTGATTGAGCGAAATCTGATTCCGGACGATGTGACCATTCAGGTACTCACCCAGTCGAGAGAGCATATTATCCGGAAAACCTTTGAATCCCTGAAGGGGGCCAAAAAAGCGGTAGTCCATCTCTATAACTCGACCTCCGTGGCGCAGCGGGAGCAGGTATTCCGCAAGTCTAAGGAAGAGATTGTTAGCATCGCCGTAACCGGAGCCCAATTGTTGAAGGAGTGCGCTGAAAGTACGGAGGGGAATTTCCAGTTCCAATATTCGCCGGAGAGCTTTACGGGTACGGAAATGGAGTTCGCCTTGGAAATTTGTAATCGCGTGCTGGAGGTGTGGCAGCCGTCGGCGGACAATCCGGTCATTATCAACTTGCCGGTGACGGTATCGATGTCAATGCCCCATGTTTATGCCAGCCAAATCGAGTACATGAGTGAGCATCTGAGCTTCCGGGAGCACGTGATCTTATCGCTTCATCCTCATAATGACCGGGGCACGGGTGTAGCCGATGCGGAATTGGGCATGTTAGCCGGTGCTCAAAGGGTAGAAGGAACCTTGTTCGGAAACGGGGAAAGAACAGGGAATGTAGACATTGTTACGCTGGCTTTGAACATGTACTCGCATGGGGTTGATCCAAAGCTGTCTTTTGAGCATCTTCCGGAAATCATTGCCGTCTATGAACGGTTGACGAAGATGAATGTGAGCGAAAGACACCCGTACGGCGGGGAGTTGGTATTTACCGCCTTCTCCGGTTCGCATCAGGATGCGATTGCCAAGGGAATGCAGTGGCGCGAGGAGAAGAAGGCGTCCCATTGGTCCGTGCCATATCTGCCCATCGATCCCAAAGACATTGGCCGCCAATACGAAGGCGATATTATCCGTATTAACAGCCAGTCGGGCAAAGGTGGAATCGGCTATGTGCTGCAACAGAAATACGGACTGGATCTTCCAGCGAAAATGCGCGAGCATTTCGGTTACTTCGTAAAGAACGTATCCGATCAACAGCAGAAGGAACTGCTGCCTGAGGATATTTACGACCTGTTTATCAACGAGTACGTTAATATCAAAACGCCAATTGAGTTTATCAAATACCGCTCCAAGGACGATGAGCATTTCGAGACCATTGTCACGATCGGGACCCCGGAAGAGGGCATCAAGGAGATTACGGGTAGCGGGAACGGGAGACTTGACTCTATCAGTAATGCTTTGCAAACGTATCTCGGTATAGCTTATACGGATCTGGTATACACGGAACATGCATTGGAAACGGGCTCCAAATCCCAAGCCGTCTCCTATATCGGAGTGACTGCGGCCGATGGACACATCCATTGGGGCTGCGGCATCGATGTGGATATTATGACTTCCTCGGTAAAAGCACTCTTTAGTGCCGTAAACCAAATGATTGCCAAGGGACAGCAATAAATAGGTAGTTTAAATCGTTAGTCTGATGCCATTGGGTAAAAAAGTAGCGGTGCGAACCCCAAGCTCACATGATTTCCCTGGGAGATTCGCACCACGCGCCCCACAAGGGTTCCCGGGTTTTCAGCCAGTTTTTGCTCGAAATTTCAAGCCTTATTTTCGAGATTCGTACTTTAGGGCCTTTGAGCCCTTGCTGGGCCTGGGCTCATTTGTACCGCTGTCGCACCTTACGTGGGTGCGTGGATTGAAATGCAAAAGAACTCCAACTTAATGTGAAGACAGCACAGTCGCACCTTATGTAGGTGCGTGGATTGAAATAACGTTGTCCAGGGCGAGGTTTATGTTTTGATAATGTCGCACCTTATGTAGGTGTGTGGATTGAAATTGAACGTCGGGGGCGGTCACGCATCGGCTATCGCGTCGCACCTTATGTAGGTGCGTGGATTGAAATAGGTTCTGCCTTGAATCTAAATGATACGAAAGAAGTCGCACCTTATGTAGGTGCGTGGATTGAAATATCTACAACAAGCACGATAACTCCAACAATGGCATGTCGCACCTTACGCAGGTGCGTGAATTGAAATGTTGAGAAGGAAGGCTATTTTGCTTCTTTAAAGGATGTCGCACCTTACGTAGGTGCATGTATTAAACTTCGAGAGAGTCGCAGCGCCCCGATCCGACCCTCTACGAGGTGGCAGGCCAACAAGCAACTCAGCCTTCTGAGCGGCTGCCCCTGGAGGGAATAGAGCAAAATGACAGTTGAAGAGACCGGACCGGAAGTCATGAACCATGGCTGGAAGGACGGCCTCTTTTTTGTTCTGTTCGGGTAAAAAACATATAAAAATAGAGGCTCAAACTAAAAATCAGTGCTTGACAACAGGGATCTATAGAGCGGAGGGGCGTAGGGATTCTGGAGAAACTTAAAGCTTTCTGAAAGAAAGCTACATCGAAAGCCTACGCTTGGTCGACTTTTGCGAGTGGATTTCAACCTTATAAGAATTTATTGAATCAGGAAAATCCATGAACAATTGCGATCGGAAGAACCCTACGAACCTACAGCACCTCATCGTCCCCATGACAAGCACTGATTTCGGTTTTGAGCCAAAATAGATTCATGTAAAAATGAAAGGGCTTGCAGAAATATTTAGGGTAGGCGTAAAATATGAGGCATACATAAGTAAGGCGCGGGAGGATTAGCCATGAGAAGGGTGTGGAGCTGGATATGGCCTTCAAGCTTGAAGAATCGTCTGTTTTTGTCCATTCTGCTGCTAGTGCTGGTTCCTTCCTTTTTGCTGCAAATATTCAATGTGAATCGTATGGAAACGATGATGATACACAATATCTCATCACAAAATGCGGCGCAGCTGGAATCGATTAAAAACAGCTTTGAGAGAATCCGCTTTAGTGTGGTAGGCGCTATGCTCCAGCTTGAGAGAGACCCCGAGATCGTAGCGTATTTGCAGCATCCTGAGCGATTTCATGAAGAAGAACGTAAGTTTTACTTGAAAAATCGTCTTTATACCATGATGCAAACCCTCGGCAGCGACTCGAATATGCCTGTTCATCTGCTGTTGGCCGATCAGGCAGGCCACACCTATTCCACGTTGCCCGATATATATGACTCTTCTCCTATGCTGCGGCAAATGCTGATGGATAAGGGCCAAATGCTTGACAAGAAGAATCAGCCCTATAGCTGGGAGATTCATCAGACCGAAGAGCCGTTTACAGCTGTGTTTGAGCATCCGGTCATCTATTCCAACCTTTCCCGTCTTGAATCCCGCGATGGACAGTTCATAGCTTATTTGCGCATCAGTTTGGATGTAAATGCATGGCTATCTGCCGTCACCAACAACTTTCAGGTGAAACAGAACTATTACGTGCTCGATGCCTCCGGAAATCAGGTGAATCTGACGGCTAGCCATATAGACTCTGCGAAGCAACTGGAGCAGATGCTGACCGGCTTCCGGCTTCAACCGGACAGCTATGTTAAGGATGCGAGCGGCATGTATTTGTACAATGGTATTTATATGCCCAATACAGGATGGTATCTGATCAGCCGTTTCCCGCTTGAGGCTTTGTCAGGCAATATAAAGTCCATGCTCAAAGATATTATGTTCGTATTGGGGGGCTTCTCCCTTCTTTTTATCGCGATTACCTTCGGGCTGGTGGCCACGCTTGTCAAGCCGCTCCGGCATTTGCAGAAGCAAATGTCCCAATTGGTGGATCGCAATCTGGAGGTGCGGCTGCCTGAGCATAAGTATCGGGGCGAGGTGCTGACACTCGCCAAGGCATTCAATAAGATGATTCAGGATATTCAGGAGTTGATCAAACGTCTGCGGTCGGAAGAACGTCAACGGGAGGCGAGCCGCTTTCAGATGCTTATGGCGCAAATGAACCCTCATTTCTTGTTGAATACCTTGAATACGATCAAATGGAACGCCAGAAATCACGGCGACGCCGACACTTCGGAAATCTGTCAGAACCTTGGCATGATTCTGGAGCACAGCCTCAATTCGGAAGTGGATCTGGTGCATTTGCGAGAAGAAATCAGCTTGATTCAAGCGTATATGCATATTCAGTCATTTCGGTATGAGCATTCCTTTGAATCCGTATATGAACTGGAGCAAGGGCTGGATTATGTCCTTGTACCGAAGCTGAGCCTTCAGCCGCTAGTGGAAAATGCCATTCATCACGGGCTGGTCCATATGAAAGAAAACGGGAAAATCATGGTGCGAGCAGCCAAGTGCGGTCAGATGCTGTTATTGGAAGTTCAGGACAATGGCTGCGGCTTGCAGCAGGAGAACAGGAGCCGTCGCACACGGAAGGGAATCGGGTTGAGCAATTTGCGCGAGCGCCTCGCTTTGTTGTACCGGCAGGAAGCTTCGCTGCAGCTGATTGGGCTGGAACAAGGGACCTTGGCAAGAATGGAGATCCCACTGCTAGATGCACTGCCTTATGGGGAGGGACACATAGATGTGGAAAATACTGCTGGTTGAGGATGAGCCCTACGTTAGAAGATCGATTAGAAATGCGATCCCCTGGGAGGAATCCGGTTTTTCCGTGGTGGCGGAAGCCTCTCATGGCCGGGAGGCACTGGAGCTTATGGAAGAGCTTGATCCGGATATCGTAATCACGGATATCTTTATGCCTTATATGGATGGGATCGAGCTGTTGCAGACTGCGCGATCCCAAGGCAAGGAAGCTGCATTTATTATGTTAACCTGTGCCAATGATTTCGAGCATGCCAGAATGGCGCTGGAGTATGGAGCCACAAGCTATATTTTTAAGCTGTCGATGGGTGATAATGATCTGCTCCGCGCCCTTTCCAAGGCAGAAGCACAATTGAAGAAAAGGGCCGACAGTATTCGCAAAGAGCGAAGCCGCTTTCAGGACTGCCTGTCCTTGCTTTGGCGCCGCATGCTGGGCAAGGAGCTGACTTTAGCTGAAACCCAGAGACTGGAGGAATTCAGACAGGCGCAGCAGCAATATGGCCAACTTTACATTGTGGCTTCGTTGACGGGCAGCCATCCCATTGCATATGATTCGTTGATCCGAATGGGCGGCGCATCCCTGCCCAAAGCGGAGATGATGCTATCCCTGGATATTTCAGGTCAGCAGACCTGGTTTATGTGGTCGGAGCATACGGAGCAATCGCCCTTCGTCTGGCTGGCTGTGCAGTATGGCGAAACAGAGCTGGTAGGCAAACGGGTCAGCAGGGACGTACCTATTGAACAGGAATGGCTGGAGGTGCTGCGTAGACTGGATCATCGTTTTTACGGCTACGAGCGGCAGGGAAAGGGTCATGAGCTGGAAAAGCTGACAGCTGGAGCGATGCCCGCTATTCCCTGGTCGAAGGAGCAAGAGGTCATCCGGGCATTTGAATGGATGAAAATCGCAAAATGTGAAAAGGCGTTCACCGAGCTGTGGAGCTTTATGGAAGGCAAGGCTCTGCCGATGCCGGTTGTTAAGGAAACGGCCGTTCGATTGGATCTGATTATATCCCGAATCAGCCGCAAGCAAGCCCTCCCTACACTGGACCTGATACGATCTGTCAGTCACAGGGAACTGCTGGCCACCTTGATTGCACGAATGCAGCAGTATAGCAAGGGGATGAGCAAGCACAGTTCCCCCGTAACGGACCACCCGGAGGTGAATAAAATGATTGCTTACTTGCAGCAAAATTATGATCAGGATATATCTTTGCAGGCGATGGCTCAATATGTCAGCATGGATGAGAATTATTTGAGCGGACTGTTCAAGAAAAAGACGGGCATATCCTTTATCAACTTTTTGCAAAAAATCAGAGTAGAGGAATCGAAATTTTTGCTTGCGCATACCGATTTGACGGTAAACGAGCTTTGCGAACGCGCGGGCTTCGCTAACCCCAGCTACTTTTTCAAAATATTCAAGCGATGGACCGGCTTGACGCCTAATGAATATCGAACGGCGAATAAGCAGACCGACAGCGGAGCATAATAGCTGCCGGTTTTTTATATAAAACAAGAAATGTGGAGTAAGATCACAAGATTTGTAGATGATGTGTCAGCGCATGATTTGCTATAATCCAAATAACTTTCAAGGCGTTTCATAAAAATGAGATAGGATAAAGGAGCGTGATTTTTTTGGTGCACAAACGGGTTTGGCCAAAAGCACGAATGACAGCATTAGTCATGGTCTTGCTTGGATCTTTTATAATCCTGTATCCAGGAATGAATGTTGAAGCGAATGTGGCGCATGGGGCAGTGAACAGCACCGATCCATATGAATGGGGGTCTGTTGCGATTGGCGGAGGGGGATATGTAACCGGCATTATCGCTCATCCTGCGGAGAAGGACCTGGTATATATCAGAACCGATGTTGGCGGTATTTTTCGTTGGCAGGAGGAAGAAAAGACATGGAACCAGCTTATCGGATTTGCGGATCGGAGTGAAAGCAATTTGTATGGTGGAGAAAGCATTGCCCTTGACCCGCAAAATCCGGAAGTCCTTTATGCTGCGCTTGGCAAACAGGATTACTGGACACCCAGCGATATCTTTAAATCGACCGACCGGGGAGAGACCTGGACAGCAACCGGCTTGAGGAACAACGGGAGTTATGTAAAAATGGCGGCGAATGGCGCCCAGCGGACTGCTGGCGAGCGGCTCGCTGTTGATCCGAACAATAGTGATATCGTCTATTTCGGATCGCGTTATGATGGATTGTTCCGTACTGAAGAAGGGGCAGCTCCAGGCAGCTGGGAGAAGGTCGCAGGTCTTGCGCCAACAGGTGCTCAGGTCAATGGCGCTCCCGTGGGTGTCAGCTTTGTGATGTTTGATCCGGAATCGGATGTCATCGAAGGAAGAACGCAGACCATCTACGCCGGTTATTATTATTACGGTGTTTATGTGAGCTACGACGCTGGTGAAACATGGGAGCTGCTGCCCAATAGCCCGCTTCGTCCCCTTCGCGGGGCAATTAGCTCCGATGGCGGTCAATTATATGTGACGCACTATGAAGGGGTTGTGAGACTGGATACGGGCATGCCTGACGATGGCTTTATCGATATTACACCTGAGCCGGAGTCGGCTGACAACAATAATGGCTCTGGTCAGCCATTCTCGGCAATAGCTATTGCGCCGGACAATAATGAGAGGGTGATTGTCTCCCGGCGACAGGATGCTCACAACAATCCTATTTATCTGTCTGATAATGGTGGGGCAAGCTGGACAAGGGTAGTGCCGGATAAACATGGACTTGTACCATGGACACCTGGCTGGCACTGGTCCTCCGCTACAGCCGCTATGGCATTTGATCCGTTCAAGCCCGACAGGCTCTGGTTCACCGATTGGTACTACGCCTGGCGTACTGAGGATATCACTCCCGATGATGGCAGCTCCCCCGAATTTGTCAACTATGCTCAAGGATTAGAGACCGTGGTCAATGTCAGCAACATGGTGAGCCCTTCATCGGGCGAATATCTATTGCACACCGGCATTGCGGACAACGGCGGCTTTGATCACAAATCGCTGCACGTTTTTCCCGACTCGACTTATTTCACGGGATCGGATGGCTTGCATGAATTAACAACAACGGGCATCGCTGTGTCGGAGAGCCATCCGGAGTTTATTGTGCGGGTTGGCACCTATGGCTGGAATGGGGACGGACGTGCCCATCCGGGCAATGGCGGTTATTCCACCGATGGCGGTCAGACCTATACAGCTTTTGCAGCTTTGCCTTATGCGACAGCACAGGGAGGACGAGTTGCCGTGTCGTCTACGGACACCAACCGCATAGTATGGATGCCTCAACGCGGAGGGGTTTATTACACAGCTGACCGTGGCGATACATGGGTCAAGGCCAGCGGAGTTCCTTCCGGCCTGTTATCAGGCGATCATATTTTTGCGAACTATTACACGCCTTTAGCCGCGGATACAGTAAACGGCAACTGGTTTTATGTGTACGACAAGGGAGGGAAATTTTATCGCAGCGAGGATGGCGGTGCGACCTGGGAGGAGACTGCCCGTCTTCCCGGGCAGGCAACAGCCTGGCATAATGTCGAGGCTGCGCCGGGCGTCATGGGTGAGGTATGGGTAAGCCTGAACGAAGCGGGCCTGTATCGATCCTCGGATGCAGGAGACAGCTTCCAGGCTGTAGAGGGCGTGGAGGAAGCCTTTATGTTCAGCTTTGGCAAGCATGCCCCCGGCAAGCTCAATCCGGCCGTATTTGTCTATGGTACACTTGTCGGCGATGAGACAGAAGGGGTATTCCGCTCCGATGATATGGGAGAAACCTGGGTGAGAATCAACGTAGCCAATCCCTTCCCGGGAAACGATCCCAATGCGATGACAGGAGACAAGCAGGTGCACGGACGGGTATACATTGGAACGAATGGCTCCGGCATTCGTTACGGAGCATTGACATCGCCTTTACATGAACCGGAATATGAGGACCAGGATGCGCCGGATAGCCCGGAGGATTTGACGCTAACGGAGAGGCTGCCAGCAGGACTAACATTTAGCTGGTCGGCATCGGCGGACGCGGATAGCGGTATAAAAGGCTATAACATTTATGTGAATCATCAGTGGGCTGCCAGCACCTGGGGCACATCCTACAGCCTTGCTGGACTGGAGCCAGATACAGAGTATGAGTTGTTTGTTACGGCCATTGACAATGCTGGCAATGAATCAGAAGCAAGTGCAGTGGTAACAGAACGGACAGGAGCAGAGGATGAAGTACCTCCGGGAGTGCCGTCAGGGTTAAAGGTGGATAAGTCCTCTTCGGTTCTGGTCAAACTTGCCTGGCAGCCTAATGACGAGGTTGACTTGGCCGGTTATTCCATTCATCGCAGTCAATTGGCGGCATTTACACCGGATTTGTCCAATCAAATCGGGTTTACAACAGATACTCAATATATAGATATGGACATTGAGGAGAGCCAGACCTACTATTACAAACTTGTAGCGATGGATAAGGCCGGGAATGCATCCGGACCTACAGACAGTGTTCAAGCTATAACGGACAAAATGACTTCTATGGACATCATTGTGGATAATCTGGATGCCGGCTTTGAGAAGGAGGGATCCTGGCCAGCCAGTACGTATTCAGCATCACGTTACGGAGAGAATTATTTTCACAGTGGGAAAGAAGCGAATAGCTGGGCCAAGTGGACACCGGACATACCTGTTGCCGGAAGCTACAATGTTTATATGATCTGGAATGCCAGCAATGATCGCGATGGAGCGGTTCCGGTCACCATTTCGCATGCGGATGGTGCGGAAGAACTGA
The DNA here is from genome assembly GCF_000374825.1 of Paenibacillus sanguinis 2301083 = DSM 16941. Taxonomy (GTDB): domain Bacteria; phylum Bacillota; class Bacilli; order Paenibacillales; family Paenibacillaceae; genus Fontibacillus; species Fontibacillus sanguinis. The sequence goes on along the minus strand of NZ_KB895378.1, from coordinate 229,055 downwards.
CATTGAACCAGAAGCTCTCCGATAATCAATGGGTATATTTGGGGCGTTATAACTTTGAGGAGGGGATGAGCGGTTCGGTCACTCTGCGAGCCAATAAAGGAAAAACATCCATTGCGGATGCCGTGAAATTCTCGCTTGATGACAGCGATCCCTATGGTGGGACACATCCGGCTGCGGCTGGACAGACCATGGGAAAGCCATAAGATTTGTTCATCAAATGCCTGTGATTTGTTGATTAAAGGTCATCTTGGATGCATCTATACTTAAGTTAATTCTTGAACATAGTTAGGGGTGCATCCATGAGTGACCAACGAGTAGTGAAAGCCGACCGATCAGGCCGTGTATCGTATGGCAGCCACACGTGGAAAAAGGTCTGGCAGATGAAAGCGTTTTATTTAATGCTGCTTCCTTGTGTGATCTGGTATTTCATTTTCAAGTATCTGCCGATGTACGGTGTCATTATTTCCTTCAAAGAGTACAATTTCAGCGATGGGATCTTCTTTAGCCGTTGGGCGGACCCTTGGTACAAGTATTTTAAAATGTTTTTTGAATCCCCGTATTTTACCCAGTTGCTGGGCAATACGCTGCTAATCAGCCTCTACAAGCTTGTATTTGGCATGCTGCCCTCGATTATCCTGGCGATTCTGCTGCATGAATGCCGGGCAACCTGGATGAAGCGCTGGGTTCAGACATTAAGCTACATGCCGCACTTTCTGTCCTGGATCATTATCTATGGGATATCGGTGGCCTTCTTATCCGAAACGACAGGCTTGTTCAACCGTTGGTTGACGGAGGCGGGCATGGAAGCCATTCCATTTATGAACTCGCAGGAATGGTTTAGAAGCTTGCTTGTAGGTTCGGAAATGTGGAAGGACCTCGGCTGGGGAGCTATTATTTATCTGGCCGCGATTAGCGGGATTGACCCTACTTTGTTTGAAGCGGCGAGAGTAGACGGAGCCAGCCGCATGCGAATGATCTGGCATATCACGTTGCCTGGCATCCGCAATGTCATTATCCTGCTGCTCATTCTGAAAATCGGGGCAATCATGGATGCAGGATTTGAGCAAGTGTTTGTATTTTATCATCCGCGGGTGTATCCGGTAGGGGACATCATTGACACATGGGTTTACCGGACCGGCTTGCAGCAAATGAATTTCAGCCTGGCTACAGCAGTCGGCCTCTTTAAATCGCTTATTGGCTTTGTGCTCGTCGTAGGAGCAAATAAGCTGGCCAAGAGATGGGATGGTGGCATATGGTAAAGGGAAAATCGGATAAGCTGTTTGACATGGTCGTCTATCTTCTGCTTACCCTTGTAGCTGTTGTAGCTATTTTTCCAATCATGTATGTGGTCTCCATGTCCTTGACACCTTACAGCGAAGTCATTAAAAATGGCGGATTTGTGATCATTCCCAAAAACCTTTCCTTTGAGGCGTACATCCGCATATTTGAAGATCCGGCATTACTCCGGTCCATGTCGGTGACGGTTTTTGTTACAGTAGTGGGTACTGCCATCAATCTTTTGTTAACGACACTGGCAGCCTACCCGCTGAGTCGCAAGGGACTGCCGGGCAGGTCGGGCCTGCTGCTATACATTGTGATCACCATGATGTTCAGCGGCGGACTGATCCCGACTTATCTGATTGTGCAATCGCTAAACCTGCTTGATACCGTATGGGCGTTGATTGTGCCGGGGGCGATAGCCACCTTTAATGTGCTGGTGATGAAAAGCTTTTTCGAGAGCTTGCCGGAGGAAATTTTTGAATCTGCCAAAATCGATGGAGCCAGGGAATTCCGCATTCTGTGGAAAATTGTGTTGCCCTTGTCGGTTCCGTCCGTGATGACCGTGGGTCTGTTTTATATGGTAGGTCACTGGAACTCCTTTTTCTCGGCAGTCCTGTACATTACGGATACTAATCTTCACCCGCTGCAGGTGATCATCCGCAATATGCTGCTCATGACGCAAAATAATGAGCTTCAGGCCGAGGTTACAGTGCCGACTGCCGCCATGCAGATGGCTGCCGTTGTAACTGCAAGCCTGCCGATCATCATGGTGTATCCGTTTATTCAGAAGCACTTTACAAAAGGAATGCTGTTAGGTGCGGTGAAAGGCTGATTACTTTGGAACGAACCGGAGCCTTCGCAGCTTTGGTTCATTCATAGACTTCAAAAAGCCAGGGGGAATAGCAAATGTTAAACAAAAAAGGCTGGTCAGGGGTGCTTTCCGTAGTCATGTGTACTTTATGGCTTGCTGGCTGCGGCGGCAATGGGGACGGCTCTTCATCGTCTAAAATTGGAAACGCTTCATCAGGACCTGCATCCAACATTCAGCTTGAAGTGGCGCAGATCAGCTGGGGAGCTAGCCTGCCTCAAAATGATTTTTTGAAAGCCAAGCTGGATGAAGAGCTGAATATGGACTTGAAGCAGACGCTGGTTGGCGATATGGCAGATTATGAAAGCCAAATCAATGTTCGCGCAGCCTCCAACAATTTACCTGATTTGTTCATGGTAAGCACCAAGGCGCATTTGCAGAAGCTGGCGGATTCCGGGATGCTGCTGGATCTTCAGCCCTATGTAGAGAAGATGCCCGATTACATGGCACTAGCGGGTGAAAATGTGCTTAAGAAAGGGATCGTCGGCGGAAAGCAATATGCTTTGCCTAAGTCGGGGGAGAGCCGCAATCATACGTACTGGATTCGCAAAGACTGGCTCGACAATCTGGGATTGCCGATGCCAAAGACGGTAGACGAATTGCTGCAAACGGCCGTCGCATTCACCAATCATGATCCGGATGGCAATAGCAAGGCAGATACTTTTGGCATCACGGGCTCAGGGCTGCAGGCCTTTGAAATGATTTTTGGCGCAAATGGCATGACGAGCGGGACGGGAATGACGCAATTTTATCTGGAGAACAACAAGGTAGTTAATCCGTTTTATGAACCGGAGATGGTCGATGCATTAACCCAGATCAAGGCGTTTGTGGATGCCGGGGTTGTCGATCCTGAAGTCATTAATAATAAAGGAACGATGGCGAAGGATAAGGCGTTCCAAGGGAAGGTAGGGATTATAAACATCGATTGGGCCCAGATGATCAAGGATGATCAGGTTGCAGTGTGGAAAACGGCTAATCCGGATGCAGAGTGGATTCAGCTTGGCGCTATCGAAGGACCGCGGGGCGAGAAATATGCCAATCCGATCAATATTGGCGCGGCAAGCGGGTTATGGGCCGTGCCGAAGCGGCTGGAGAATGAACCGGAGAAGCTGAACAAGGTGCTGGAATTGTTTAATTATGTTTCGACCAAGGAAGGCAATCTGATGGTTCTGTATGGCTTGGAAGGCGAGCACTTTACCCTTGCAGATGATCAGGTCACCATTACGGAAAAAGGGACGCAGGAAGCAGGCTTCACTTGGCTCTATCAATTTTCCGGACGTGAAGAAACCGATTATTTAAAAACCAAATTCTCCAATATCTCGGAATATATTGATTTTGAGGCTGAGCTGCCCCGCATCGAGAATCTGGATGGATTTGTGGAATACCCTCCCGGTTATAACAATGCCGATGCGGCGCGTTATATTGAGGAAGAGCTCATCAAGTTTATCTACGGCAAGCGCGATCTGAGTGAGTATAACGAGTTCCTGTCTACACTGGAAGGAAGCTTTGGCTACAAGGCGTTTGTGCAATCGGCAACAGAGCAACTGAACAATCTCGGTTACGGTCAATAAACACAGTAGAGAACGGGAGTGCATTTCAGTTGAAACAAGTGGAAGAGGCGTTCGATATTGTCGTCTGTGGGGGAGGGCTTGCCGGCTTCAGCGCCGCTGTTGCAGCTGCGCGGCAAGGCCATCAGGTATGCCTGATCCAGGATCGTCCGGTGTTTGGCGGCAACAGCTCATCAGAGATACGAGTTACACCACATGGTGCGGCTCAGTTTCATGCTTATGCCCGAGAGACCGGCATCATATCCGAGCTTTTGATTGAAGAACGCGCCTTCAATCATGAGAAGGTGCGGGAGAACGGCTGGACGAACAGTGTCTGGGATCTGGTCATGTACAATATGGCAGTCAGCACGCCTGGGCTGACGTTTCATTTGAACACTTCGGTTCAGGGGGCCGAGGTGATTAACGGGAGTATTCGTGCCGTTCGGGCAGTGATAGCAAATGCGGAAACAGAATTGATGATTCAAGGCAAAATTTTCATCGATTGCACGGGCGACGGTATCGTGGCCGATTTGGCGGGCTGTGAGTGGCGCTGGGGATCGGAGGGCCGCGATGAATTTGCCGAGCCGCATGCGCCTGTTCATGCCAGCAAGGATACGATGGGCAGCTCGATCCACTTTCGGGCCAGAAATGTTGGTCGGCCAGCTCCCTTTCGCGCGCCGGATTGGGCAATCAAGCACGATAATCCGGCCTATTTTTACGAAGGTGGACGCTCCTTTTACGATATGGAGGCGGGATACTGGTGGATTGAAATCGGTATCCCCTGGAATACCATCTACGACAATGAGACCATTCGCCATGAATTGACCAGGCATACGCTCGGGATATGGGACTGGATGAAAAATCATGACCCGGTTCTCAAGGAAAAGACAGCTCATTTTGCACTCGACTGGATTGGCCAGGTTCCTGGGAAAAGGGAAAGCAGACGTATTATGGGCGAATATTTAATGACAGAGCAGGATATCCAGAACCCGGTCGAATTCCCGGATGAAATCGCCTATGGCGGCTGGTTTCTGGACCTGCATACCCCCGGCGGCTTGCTTGCCGGGCATGCCGAACCGGCTAGTGCTGAAAATTACAGTCAGACGAGTGATTATGCCCAAAAAAGCTATTGCGGACCCTATGGCATTCCGTTTCGGATTATGGTAGCCAGGGATGTATCCAATCTGCTGGTAGCCGGGCGCAATGTCAGTGTGACGCATGTGGCGCTGGGAACCGTCAGAGTCATGGCGACAACGGCATTGCTCGGGCAGGCTGCCGGAACCGGAGCTTCCGCCGCATTAAAGCATGGCGTTCAGCTGCGCAGCTTGCCAGATAGTCCGGTGATGGCGATCATTCAACAGCAGCTGCTGCGAGACGGCTGCTTCCTGCCCCATGTTCAAAATCAGGATGCCCTGGACATAGCGCGCAAGGCCAAGATAACTGCCAGCAGTTCAGCGCTGATTGGCGGAGCGGAGGTCGTATACCGCACGGAGATGCCGACAGAGCCGCTCGTGCAGGCGAGAGGGCAATGGATTGCGGTAAGCACGGATCATATTGCGTCCGTTGCTGTCTGTCTGAGCAATCATTCCGGAACGAATCAGCGTGTGATAGCCAGCCTGGTTCCGGTGGATCATGTTTGGGATTATCGTTTAAATACCGGGACTTTACTCTGCGAGCAGGAGCTGGAGGTTCCGCCAGGCACCCTGCAATGGATCGAGTGGCCTGCAAATATCGAGCTGGGCGAGCTTCCCTCGGCATATGTTCGTTTGCAGCTGTCAGCTAATCCGGAGGTGGAGTGGCATACCGCCACTTCACTTATTCCCGGACATACCGCCGCCTTTGATATGGGCAATGGCAAGATGCGCCGCTATCGCGACGGCGAAACACTGGCTTACCGCATTCAGCCGGAGCAAGCTGTATTCAGGGCAGAGCAGGTGATAAGCGGTGTCACCCGGCCTTATCAAAGCACGAATTTGTGGATGGCCGATACGGAGGGGCAGCCTGACGCGGAAGCATTTATTCAGTTGACTTGGGATACCGTACAGTCGATTCGCGAGGTGCAGCTTGTTTTTCCGGGACATCTGTTCAGGGAGTATCATCATACGCCCCCCTTCTATCGGGCTCCCTGCTGTGCCAGGGACATCAGGATCGAGGCCGGGACGAGCGGGAGTTGGACGATGGTTGCTCAGGTGCAGGACAACTATCAAAGGATGGTGCGCATTGTACTGCCGGAGCCTGTAAGAACGTCAACCGTTCGTTGTGTGATTGAAGCAACCAACGGCAAGATGCCGGCAGCTATTTATGAGGTTCGCTGCTACAGCTAATGAAAGATAATGGCATGGGATCAGAGGCGGATGATCAGGAGGTGTGAGATGATCTTTGAAAGCATCCAGACAGATATTACGGTAATCGGCGGAGGCCTGGCCGGCGTGAGTGCGGCGGTGGCCGCCGCCCGGCTGGGCTGCAAGGTGGCGCTCGTTCAGAACAGACCGGTGCTGGGCGGCAACTCCAGCAGCGAGGTGCGTGTATGGGTGTGCGGGGCAACCGCCCATGGCATCCACCGTTACGCCAGGGAGACAGGCATCATCGGCGAGATGATGGTCGAGAACCAATTTCGCAATGCGGAAGGGAATCCTTATTATTGGGATAGCGTTGTCCTGGAGACGGTTCGCGCAGAGCCCAACATTCAACTATTTCTTAATACGGATGTGCATGAAGTAGAAGCCGAAGGAGTGCCTGAGGCGCGCAGCATTAAAGCGGTGATTGGCTGGATGATGGGCTCGGAGCGAAAAATCCGGTTTGAGAGCAAACAGTTTATCGATTGTACGGGCGATGGTCTGGTCGGTTATCTGGCCGGGGCGGATTACCGTATTGGCCGAGAGGGCAGGGAAGAGCTTCAAGAGCCATGGGCGCCGGAAAATCCGGATTCGATCACCCTTGGCAGTACACTGCTATTTTATACACGCGACGAAGGGAAGAAGGTCAAGTATGTAGCCCCTGCTTTTGCCAGGGATATTTCCAAAACCTCCATCCCCATCAGAAGAGTTATTCGCAGCGGTGACAACGGCTGTGCCTACTGGTGGATCGAGTGGGGCGGCGAGCTGGATACAGTGCACGAAAATGAACGTATTCGCGATGAGCTTCAGGCAGTTATTTATGGGGTATGGGACTATATTAAAAATTCGGGCAAGTTTGATGCAGATACAATGACGCTGGAATGGGTGGGCAGCATTCCCGGCAAACGGGAGTATAGACGCTTTGAAGGCGACTATATGATCACTCAGCATGATATTGTTGCACAGCGCGAATTTATAGATCGTGTGTCCTTTGGAGGCTGGTCGATTGATCTGCATCCTCCGCAGGGGATGTATGCCCAGGAGGATGGCTCCAAGCATTATCATACGGATGGCATTTACCACATTCCTTTTCGCAGCCTGTATTCCAGAAATGTGCGCAATATGCTGATGGCCGGACGGAATATCAGTGCATCGCATGTAGCCTTCGGAACGACGCGGGTTATGGCTACCTGTGCCGCAAACGGAGAAGCGGCCGGTACCGGGGCGGCGCTGTGTGTGCAGCTTGCTGTAACCCCGCGCGAGCTGCAGCAGCAGCATCTGGAGGTTCTGCAGCAAACCTTGCTCCGGCAGGATGCTTCCGTGATTGGCTTGAAAAATCAGGATCCCCGGGACTTCGCTCGTCAGGCTCAGGTTGAGGCATCGAGCTGCATGACGCAGATTAAAATCGAGCAGAGCGGCGAGGCATATGAGCTGGCAACAGATTTTGGGATATTGTTCCCGGTAGACCAGCTTGACGGGCTGGAGCTGCTGCTGGATGTGCATAAGGATACCAGGCTTCAGGTTGAGCTATGGGCGACAGGAAGACCGGAGAACTATATACCGTATGCGAAGCAGTCAGAGGTTGAGGTCAGGCTGTCGGCGGGTGATCGGCAGTGGAGCCTGATCCCGCTTCAATGGCATCCGGCGGCTGAACAGAACGCGTTTATTGTGATAAAGGCCAATGCGGCTGTTGCCCTGCACTTGTCTCATGAGCCGCATACAGGAGTGCTGAGCTTTGTAAAAACAGACTCGGCCGGAGCGGTCACGGAGCTTGGCGATAAACAGGTCGTACAGCCGGTCGTGCAGTGGACGATGAGCCGTTGCGTGCGGAAGCCGGCGTGCCTGCGCTTGTTAATGCCTACCGGAGTCTTTCATGTGAGCAAGCTGCTTGACGGGTATTCGCGTCCCTATGGGGGACCCCATATGTGGATCTCGGAGAAGACGTCAGATGAGCAGTGGCTGCAATATCACTGGCCGCAGCCGGTAATGATCCATGAGGTTCACCTGATATTTAATGACGATGTGAATGAGGATCTCAATAATCTGCATCATCATCGGACACCACACGAGGTGATGCCTGAGCTGGTGAAAAGCTATAAGCTGCAAATCTGGGATCAGGATGGCTGGGAAACGGTCTGTGCTGTAACAGACAACCGCAGACGCAAGCGTGTACATCGTCTGGAGCAGCCTGCTGCGAGTACGAAGCTGCGAATTGTGCTGGAGGAAACGAACGGCTGCAGCCGTTTTGAAGTCATTGAGGTACGGGTTTATTAAAGCTAAAGCGGCGGGCCTGGACTTCGCGCCTGCGCGTGTCAAAAACAAGCCCTCGGACTTATCGCCAAGTCCGAGGGCTCTTTGCCGCGGCTTGAATCTATAATCGAATCACCTCAGGCAACTGCTTAAAGTGGCTTGTGCGGTAAACAGGCTTCAAACGCAAACATTGTTCCAAGGTCAAACTCTGTTGTTCCACAGTCAGCAGAATAAAGTTAACTGGAATTTGTCATGTTAATTGGCCGATAATTGCCGAAAATAAGTGATTATATGGAATTCCTCCCTATAAAATCACTGATATCCCCGTTTTTAAGATGATATGGCTGAATTAACTGGAGGAATTACCTATAATTAGTGAAATATTAGGGAGATAGATGAATTAGAGTGAGAAATTCCCTATAAGCTTGGGGTCCTACCGCCACTACCGCCACTACTGCCACTAACATCACCACCATAACCACCATAACCACCATAACCACCATAACCACCATAACCACCATAACTACCATCACTACCATAACTACCATCACTACCATCACTACCGCTGCCGCCGGAACTCACGCCGCAGCAGGTAGAGGAAGTAAGGAGCGCCAATCAGAGCCGTGATGAGTCCGGCGGGGAACTCAATGGGCGGGGCTACAGAGCGGCCGAGAGTATCGGCCAATAGCAGCATAATGGAGCCTATCAGAGCGGCGACGGGAATGTAGATGCGATGGCCTCCCCGGACCATGCGCCGGGCCATATGGGGGCTGACCAGGCCAACGAAGCCGATCATGCCCACTACCGCGATGGAGCTGCTGGTTAGCAGCACGGCCAGGAAGAGATAGAAGAAGCGTACCAGCTCCACGCGCATGCCTAGCCCTTTGGACGAAATATCGCCCAGATGGAGAATGTCCAGATGAGTGCCCAGCGCCCAGGCCACAGGGATAAGCAGCAGCACGATAGGGCCAAGCTGCGATACCTGCGCCCACGTTTGCCCCCATAGTGAACCATTCAGCCACAGCAGCACCGTGTTGGTGTTCATCGAGGAATGGATAACCAGCAGCTGTACCAGCGTGCTTCCGCAAGCGCTGACCGCGACGCCCACCAGTCCGAGTCGGACAGGGTTCAGTCCGTTGCGATAGGCGAGGGCATACACCAGCATCGCCCCGAGGGCGCCCCCGGCAAAGGCCGCGATGGAGGACAGGCCATAGCTTTGCAGCTCCGGCTGCAAGCTGACCATCAGGAGCACGGCGCCGATTGCCGCCCCGGAAGAGATGCCCAGCGTATCCGGAGCAGCCAGCGGATTCAGCAGAATCGTCTGGGCAATCAGCCCGGATACGGCCAAGGCGCTGCCCACCAGCAAAGCCAGCAGGATGCGGGGCATGCGGTAATGGATGATGATATGCGTCAGGTCCGGGTCACCTTGACCCGCAAGGGCCTGCCATATATCGACTACAGATATGGGCACCGCACCAATACCTATATTAACTACGGCCAGCACGGCGGCAATGATCGCAAGCAGCAATATAACGGAGGTATTTCGAACCCGAATGCGAACCGCAACAGATATTTTGTTCATGTGGACCTCCTGCTCCGGCGGCGTGCCAGGTAAACGAAGTAGGGCGCCCCGATCAGGGCGGTGACAATCCCGACAGGCGTCTCGGCGGGAAAGCTCACGAACCGTGAGCCAATGTCGGCCGCGGTTAACAGAACACCGCCTGCAATAGCCGAAAAAGGGATCAATACCCGATAATTATTGCCCAGCAAATAACGGCTGATATGAGGAACGATCAGGCCCACAAATCCAATCGGCCCCGCTACCGCTACAGAGATACCCGCCAGCACAATGACGATGGCGCAGCCGCCGATTCGCAGCAGCGAGACCTTTTGCCCGAGTCCCCGCGCAATTTCATCTCCCAGGTTCATCAAGGACAAAGAACGGCTAATGAGTACCGCACCTAACAAGCCACCCAGACTGAACAGCGCGAGCAGCGTTACCTGCTCCCACTTGATTCCAGCCGCTGATCCGGCCAGCCAGAACAGGATGCGGGAAGAAGATTCTTCATTGAAAATAAGCAATCCCTGCGTAAAGGAAGATAACACCGCCTGAATCACAATGCCGACGAGCGCCATGCGCAATTCCATCTGGCCACCTCGCGTGGCTGCGCTCATGGACAGAACAAGCAGTACAGCGAGAAGTCCCCCGGCAAAGCTGGCTCCGGCCAGCAGCCAGCCGCCCACACCGGGGAAGACAACTATGCTAAGGACCACTGCAAAGGAAGCCCCGGCATTCAGCCCGAACAGGCTGGGAGAAGCGAGCGGGTTGCGAGTTAGGGCCTGCATGATGCAGCCTGCTACTGCCAGATTGGCCCCGATCAGTATGATGGCGACGGCACGCGGCAGGCGCAGCAGATGGAGAATCAGATGATCTTTGTTTGTCATCGAATAATCAAATGCATATTCACGAAGAAGAGAAAGGCCGTACCCCGTAGGGCCGACCAGTAGCGACACAAAAAAGAGCAGCAGCAACACCATAAGACCAAGCAGGCTATATCCCAGGAACCTGGAGCGGCCTGATATAGTATTTTTGAACAAGGCTATCATCTTAGAAGTGATCAGGCGCTTCGGCAATCACCTTGTCCAAGGCAGGGATACTGCGTTGTCTGGACCAGGTGGCCAGTTCGACCTCATGCGCCCGTCCGTTCTGAACAGCACGAAGCTGGTTCCATAGCGGATTGCTCGCTTGTGCCGGCAAAATGGATTCATCATCTTCGTTAATCAGAATAAGCAGGACATCCGGATCCATCGTCAGCAGTTGCTCAATGGTCATCAACTCGTTGTGTTCCTTCTCATTGCTGAGCGCGTAGTTCAGGCCTACGCTCTTGAGAAAAGAACCATGGAATGAAGAGTCGGTGCGTACCTGGAAGGTGTTCCCGTCATCCTCTTGAGGGGCAACGATTAGCACGCTTTGGTCCAGATTGATGGCTTGTGCCAAGGCTTCAACCTTCTCCTTATGGCTAGCAAGCAAAGCGGCAGCTTCCTCTGATTTGTCCAGGGCATCACCAATGGCTTGGGTGGCCAGGATAGCTTGTTCATAGTTGCCTCCATCATTTTTGTATGCGATGGTAGGCGCAATTTCGCTCAGCTGGCCGTATACCTCCGCATGACGGCCTGTGTCGGCGATAATCAGATCCGGCTTCAAGGTGCGAATGATCTCCAGATTTGGCTCGGACCGGGTGCCGACGGATGTATAGCCTTCGATATAGGCCAAAGTGTCCTGCGGGAAACGCTCGGGTTTATTATCATCGGCTACCCCTACAGGCTTGATCTCCAGTGAAGCAAGGACCTGGGTGAAGCCTTGCTCCAGCGTAATGATACGTTGCGGGATGCCCTCGATCCGTGTTTCCCCCAAATCATGGGTAATCGTGCGGGCCTCACTGGTTGCTAGAGTATCTTCTGGCCCGGCCGCTTCTTTGACGACAGGTGAAGGTGCGGCATTGTTGACGCTATTCGTCGGTGCGGAACAGGCGCTGAGCAGCAAAAAGGTGCTAACGAGCAGCATCATGACTTTATAGCGTGTGACCATGTAGTGATTCATGTTGGACTTACCCCCTAAATGGTATTGATTATTATTATCAATATAATCATGGGGTTGTTCGTCAACAATGGGATATTCGGAACCGGAAGATGGCATTTTCGGACATGTCGCAAGAATGGAGTGTTGATTGCGATAAGCCAGGGGAGAGAATCCACTGTATTTCTTGAACATTCGGCTAAAGGAATAGCTGTCCGAATATCCCACTCCGGCAGCGATATCCTGCAAATTCAGCTTTGTCCTGCGCAGCAGCTTGCCTGCTTCGTTCATTCGGACGTGCATCAAATAATCCGAGGGGGTTAATCCGATGCCGCTTTGGCGAAAAACTCTTGAGAGATGGCGGGTTGAGCAATGAAGGTCGGCCGCCATCGACTCGATCGTAATAGGCTCGGCATAACGTTCATGAATGTAACGGAGAGCCTGGGAGGTCAAATCTATGCCCGGCTCGTCGTTTTTACCCTGAACATGAAGTTGCCCGAGCAGTTCGTGAACCAGTTGCAGAAACAGAGCTTGAACGCGTATTTTGTGCAAAGGGCTGCCATCTGCCCATGCCTCTCGAATTTGCTCCAACCACTGATGAATCAACACGGGATGATCCACGACCGTTATATAAGGCTGCTGAAGCGGATTGCGCCGTTCCAGCAGACGTTGGATACCCTTCGGATCGGCCAGCGTATAGACCGGCTTGTAGAGCATAAGTTGATACTCCAACGCAGCTTCCAGCGGGGCGAGGCTGATGCTCATCCCTTTGCAGGCATGAATGATGTGAAAAGGGCCCACTCTATGCTCCTGCTCGTCCATGCGCAATCTTGCTTCCCCTTGAAGGATGGCGATAAAGGCATTGGCCGGCATGCGAAATATCTTAGGCTGCTCGTGGCCGCCGCTCGCCACATGGCGGATATCCAGCATGCGAAATGCGGATTGCTGCCACATGCGAATATGCTCCTCAATATTCATGATTTCCTCCCAAATCTCTCTATTTAATCGCCCTATCACGCGGGTGTTTAATTTAAATTTAAGTATATACTAATGAAAATTATTCTCAATTACAAGAGTGGATAATAGATATAGCTAGAGGAGATGACGAAGGAAATACAGGAACATTTGTCGAAATATGGATAGACATATAATTTGGAAGGATGACTAAATTCATGGCAAGAACTTATAAGTCGAAAGGCAAACAACTGGCTTACATGTTAAAAGGTTTGTTCCTGATTGCCGGTCTGGCAGTGTACTTCCTGTTTCCGAGCTTGAACTGGGGATATTTTACCCCCATACTCCTGGGGTCTTTTATAGTGGCAGATCTTATTGGGACCCTCTGTACAAACAGCCAAGAGACGTCGCAAAAAGATACAAAAACCAAATAGCAATATATCGAGCTAGCATCATATTAATTGCGGTTCATGTTGCAGGATGTACCAAACAAAGAATTGCAGGTGATTTTTCATGAAACAACGGATAAAAAAATGGATTGTATCCATCCTTGTGTTTTGGGGTTTGCTGCAAATCTTCTCCGCCATTCTGAGTTACTTAAGCATACCCTATCCTTATGCACTCATTGGGATATTATTAATGATTCTGTTGTCCCTGGTATTCACATCGCTTCTTGTTAACGAGCGAAACAATGATGATTAATACATACCACAAGGCGCAGACCTTCAGCGCTCACGGAGCCAGTCCCAGAGCACTCAGCTCCCAAACCGCTATAGACTGTAGCGATGCTTCTTCCACTTTCTGATCTTGGCCCGGAACGTCTTGAACGGCGCCGCCGAGTTAATGTGAATCCAGCGAGCGACCGGCCAATTAGCCTTGCTGCCTGTCCATTTGCGGTGGCCCTGGGTGAATAACTCCTCTTCACTGAATGTGTCAATCCACTGCTGCCAACGCTGCTCCAATTGCTGGAATTGGAGCAGCAGCTCGGGCAACGACAAGTTGGCGTATTGATCATAGAACGATTGATACATTCCACCAAGCTGATTCCACTTGTAACCGGGAGCGGGCATACTTACCTCCTTGCCCTTACATTCATCCTCATCCCAGCCCATCACCAAATGCATCCAACCTAGCTGATAGGCAATCATTTCTGCAGGAGTCCGATCTACCTCGGTAATTCGTACATCCTTATCTTCGGGCTTCACATCATCAAATTCCCCGGCAAATAGCAAGTACAGAGCATGAATAGTCTCCATGAGTTCCTGCTTCGATTTGTATTCAAAGCTTGCCACATCCGTTCACTCCTTTTTTTCGTAAGTTTACCATAGACCTGTGACAACAGGATGTCCAGTTTAGCAGGATAGTTCAAAAGTAAAAACAGTAAATGTTACTGTATAAATAAAAAACCTTACATTTATATTTACAATTAAATTTATTGTTATAAAATGAAAGTAATGATATAAGTCGAACCAAAGAAAAGGTATAACAAGCAAGCGAGAAAAATGATGCTGAAGAAGCTCAGAGCTTTCTGCACGAAAGCTGGACCCTTAAGCAGATGCTGGTTCGCCTTTAAGAATGGATTTCTACCTTATAAGATTTATTAAATAAGGAAAATCCATGCGAGGCAGCCATCGTCAGAACATTTTCTCGTCTGCTTCTCAGTCTTGGATCGTAAGTTCAACTTATATGGATAGGAGGGCTCATATGAGCAAGAACATGTTGAAGGGGCTTGGGGAAACGATTCAGACGGCCATGACCGAGATGAACGTGCCAGGGGCTCAGGTAGCGATTGTTAAAAATGGCGAGGTTATTTATTCGGAGGCGTTTGGCTATGCGAATCTGCAGAGAGAAATTTCGTTAACCCCAGGGCATATGCTGCCCATCGGTTCCTCCAGCAAATCCTTTACGGCAACGGCGATAGCCATGCTGGTTCAGGAAGGCAAGCTTGATTTGGATATGCCGATGCGCACCTACTTGCCGGAATTTGAGCTAGCCGATCCTGTGGCAACACTGCAAGCGACACCAAGGGATTTATTATGTCATCGAACGGGGCTGCCTCGTCACGAGATGTTATGGTTCAACAGGAATGACTTGGACCGCAAGGACTTGGCGGAGAATCTGATCCGTCATTTACCAGCCAATGCTCCTTTCCGCAGCCGTTGGCAATACCAGAATTCCATGTATTCCGTGCTGGGCCATCTGATTGAGAAGGTGAGCGGACTTCCATGGGAGACATTTGTTGAAGAGCGAATTTTTGCCCCGTTAGGCATTCAGGAGTACAGCTTCCGTATTCCCTATCCGGATGAGAGCGGCAAATACGCCAGCTTGTACACCCCGGATGAGAAGGGCGTCAATCAGGAAAATGTTCCTCTGATCATTGATGCCATGGGTCCTGCGGGCTCCATTAACCTGCCTGCCGAAGAGCTGGCCAAATGGCTGGTCTTCAACCTGAACAGCGGACAAGCTGGCGGCAAGGCCTTGCTCGATGCAACATTGCTCAAGGAGCTCCATACGCCGAACATTCCTTATCAGCTCCTTCCCTTTGAGCTTCCCGAACGGGTCAACGCCGGCTATGCCCTGGGCTGGATGGTGGATTATTTCCGGGGACATAAACTGGTTGATCATGGGGGGAACGTGAACGGGGGCTCTGCACTGATCTCTCTGCTGCCAGATCAGGAGATTGGCTGCGCCATCCTGACCAATGCCAACGGCAATTTGTTTGGCACGGCCTTATCCATGGAGATCTATGACCGCTGTCTAGGCGTGGACGACGGAAAGAACTGGTTTCACTTTTATCAGGAGGGCATGAACTCCCTGTTAACTGCAATGAAGGGAACGCAGACGGACATCTATGACACCAAGCTAGAGAACAAGCCATATAGCCATGCACTTGATGAATATGTAGGCGAGTACAAACACCCTGCTTATGGCACGATCCGAATCATGCTGCAGGACGAGGGTCTGCATATGCAGTTTAACAATAACCATATGGAACTGAAGCATCTGCATTACGATATCTTTATCTTTGAGCTATTTGGGGATACCTACCCGGCATCCTTCGCCACCGCAGTGGACGGAAGCATCGCCTCGGTGAGCATTCCGCTTGAGCCCACCATAGATCCACTTGTATTTGTCAAAAATAATCAATCAGCATGAAGGGATGATGGAGTATGGACGAGAGAGTGAAGAAGCTGGCTGCTAATTTGGTGAATTACTCCTGCGGAGTGAAGGAGAATGACAAGGTATTGGCACACCACATGGGTGAGAGCACGGAAGAACTGGCCCGTGCTGTCATCAAAGAGGTGTATCGCGCCAAAGCGATTCCGATCAGTCATCACACCAGCCCCCGTATTCAAAGAGAGCTGCTGATGCACGCTACAGAGGAACAGATCCAGCTCATGGCCAAGATTGATTCTTTGGAAATGTCGAGTGTTGATTGTTATATTGCTATTCGCGGCTCCGAAAATTTCTATGAAATGGCCGATGTTCCTTTGGAGAAGCTCAGCATGTATGAGACCCATTATGTCTATCCCGTACATCTGGGCATTCGCGTGCCAAATACGCGATGGGTGGCCTTGAGATATCCGAATGGTTATATGGCCCAACTGGCAACCACCAGCACCGAGGCGTTCGAGGATTTCTTCTATGATGTGTGTTGTCTGGATTATTCAAAGATGAGAGAAGCGATGAAGCCGCTTGTTGAACTCATGGAACGTACAGATCGCGTACGGCTCACGGGACCGGGGACGGACTTAAGCTTCTCGATTAAGGATATTCCGGTTATCCCGTGCTCGGGAGAGATGAACATTCCCGATGGCGAAGTGTTCACCGCGCCGGTCAGGGATTCGGTGAACGGGAAGATCACTTACAATACACCTTCCTTGTACCAAGGCTTTACTTACGAGCATGTGTGCCTGGAATTCAAGGACGGCAAGATTATTTCCGCTACAGCTAACGATACGGAGAAGATCAATCAAGTGTTCGATACGGACGATGGAGCCAGATATGTTGGTGAATTTGCTATTGGCGTAAATCCGTATATTTTGGAGCCGATGCGCGATACGTTGTTTGACGAGAAAATTGCCGGTTCGTTCCACTTTACACCAGGCAAATGCTATGACGGGGCCCCAAATGGCAATCAGTCGGCGATTCATTGGGACCTGGTCAATATTCAGCGCAAGGAATATGGCGGCGGAGAGATTTATTTCGATGATGTGTTGATTCGCAAGGATGGAATATTTGTACTTCCGGAGCTGCAAGGGCTGAACCCGGACAATCTCAAATAAACGGTAAAGGACGAGCTTATGCTAGGAGATATTTTACGAGATGCAAGGAAGGCCAAACGGTTCACCCTGGCGGAGCTGGCGCAGCGTATTGGGGTGACTACGGGGTATTTATCCAATTTGGAGAACAACCGGCAGGAGCCGTCGTTAGCTGTGTTGCGGGAGCTGGCGGAGAAGCTGGAGCTTCCGGCGACTCTCCTGTTTGCGGAAGAGTCTGACGAGGAGGTGACCGTGCTTCGCAAATCTGAACGGGGCGGGATTCAGTTCCAGAATCTGCCCGGAACCTGTGAAGTGCTGACCCCGCTGGCCTGGCGAAGCCCTCATCCGCCGGAGATTGAGGTGCTACGGCTGGAAGTGCCTCCGCAGGAGCGAATCTCCTCGGAGGATTTATCTACGGACTCTGATGAAGGCATCTATGTCGTTGCGGGACAGCTTGAATACCGGTTCGGGAACGATAGCGTGCTCATTCCTCAAGGGGGCAGCATTTTCATCCCCCGCAAGACCGGGCATTACTTGCTCAATCCCGGTGACCGTCCGGCAACGATTCTGTGGGTTGTCAAATCCACGATAGGAGGTTGAGTCGAATGGGACAGGAGAGTTCATTCAAGCTGAACGGGGAGAAAATCCGTGAGCTTAGAAGGGCGCGGGCATGGTCTTCAACGGTCTTGGCCGAATACATCGAGGTGACGCCTGCTTATATTTCGCAGCTTGAACGCAACCTGGTGGAGCCGTCTTTGTCCGTTCTCCGCAAGCTGGCCAAGGCTCTGAATGTAGAGCTGTTGGCGTTGTTGGAATACGGCGCTCCCGAAGGTGTGTTTATCAGCACAGGAGAGCAGGAGGAAGAGCGGACCTTTCCACAGGCGCATGCCAAATACCAGCTTAGAACACCTGCCATGCTGAAGACGGGGGAGAAGCCGGATATGTCATTCATGGTCGTCAAGATTGAGGCTGGCAAAACGGATTACGATGAGATGGTGTCCCATGAATTTGTGGAGTTTTGTTATGTGCTGGAGGGCTGCATTGAATATCGGACCCGTCAACGGACCTATCGGCTGGAAGAAGGAGATAGGATCTATATCCAGAAAAATGTGTCCCATCTGCTGTATAATCCGGGTCCGAAGGAAGCCAAGCTATTTGGCGTATTAGGCAGCCTTCATCCTCATTGGCAGCAGCAGGACGACGATGGGACGGAGGGGCGAGATGATCATTAAGGAGATTTCGGCCAAGAAGCTAAGTCTGGAGCTGCGTGAGCCGGTACGTATTGCCATCGGCTCCCTGCATTATTGCGAGACGGTTCTCGTCAAGGTCGAGACGGATGAGGGAATCATCGGATATGGTGAAGGCTCGGGGGCGACCTTTGTCACCGGAGAATCGGCGGATACGATTCTGCATGCTGTACAATTGCTCAAGGAGCAGCTTGTTGGGTGTGACCCGTATGCGATTGATTCCATTCACAGCATCATGGACCGGACGCTTGTTCATAACGGTGCGGCCAAGGCGGCTATTGATATCGCGCTGTACGATATTATGAGCCAATATGCCAAGCTGCCGCTATATCGCTTTTTGGGCGGGGTGGTTAACCGGATGGAGACGGACAAGACCATCGGCATTGCCGATCCGTCTCAGATGGCTCAGGAGGCCTTGTCTCTGGTGGAGCAAGGCTTCCGCCAGATTAAAGTGAAGGCCGGGCTGAATCCTGACGATGACATGGAAGCAATCAGGCGGATTCGGGAAGCCGTAGGCGGAGCCATCCGCTTGAAGGTAGATGCCAATCAGGGCTGGTCGGTAGGCGATGCGCTCCGTGTCATCCGGGATTATGCGGAACACGGCGTAGAAGCGGTCGAGCAACCTGTACCTTATTGGGATGTGGATGGACTGAGTTATATCCGGTCCAAATCCCCGCTTCAGATTATGGCCGATGAGAGTTGCTTTACACCGCAGGATGCGATGAACCTGATCAAGAAGGAGGCTGTAGACTTAATTAACATCAAGCTGATGAAATGCGGGGGCTTGTACAAAGCGTTGCAAATCAATGCGATCGCTGAAGCAGCCGGTCTCTCCTGCATGCTTGGCTGCATGGTCGAGAGCAGGCTGGGCATTTCTGCGGGTGCGGCTCTGGTCATGTCCCGGCAGAACTTTAAGTACGGCGATCTGGACAGCTTTATACACTTCGCCGAGCATGAAGCGATCAGAGGCGGCATCTCCTTTGAGACCCCATATATGACCTTGCCGGAGCAACCTGGCTTGGGTGTTGAGGTCAGCTTCTAATTGAAGATAAACCTCGCGAGTCCAGTACGGACTGAAAGCCAGGGCTAAAAAGGATAGAGGCAGGTATCGCTGACTTGGGCTTCAATGTTGCACACATTCGGCTCAACCCGCTATACCTGCACTCCGGCTACCACTTTCCAGCATCTACAGGAAAATGATCAGCCTTTTTCGATCAGTTCAAGCTTCTCCAAAATTCTCACCGTTGTAATGGCAGATAAACGGACGGCCAGTTCCACGCTGGCTTTAGAAATGTTTTCGCTTTCCAGCGCGTCGTGGTTGATCAGGTGCAGCTCTTCCATAACCTCGTCCACGAGCTTATGTACGATCGCCTTTTCCATAATTACACCCCCCATTCTTCTTGTTGTCATGGTTCTTCTTTAAATATCGACCAAGATATGCATTTTTCTTTGGGTATTCAACGAATCTACTCAAAATCCACACACATCTCGCAGGAGAAAGCCCATTCGAGGGACAGGCGATAATTATAGAAGGAAGTGAAAGGGGAAGTGGAAGTAGAAGTAGAGGTAGAAGCAGAATCAGAGGTAGAGGTAGAAGTAGAGGTAGAAGTAGAAGCGGAAGTAGAAGTAGAAGTAGAAGTAGAAGTAGAAGTAGAAGCGGAAGTAGAAGTAGAGGTAGAAGTAGAAGTAGAAGTAGAAGTGGAAGTAGAAGTAGAGGTAGAAGTAGAAGTGGAGGTAGAAGTAGAAGTAGAAGTAGAAGTAGAAGTGGAAGTGGAAGGGAAGTAGAAGTGGAGGTAGAAGTAGAAGTGGAGAAGATTAGTTTAACTAGTTTGAAGTGCCAGGGGCGCTGGAGTAGAGTAATAGGCTGGCCTGTTTGGCAGGTGGCACGTGGTTGGAGTTACAGACAGGTTTATTGAAAGTGTTAAAGAGCTTTGGTTGCCAACCGAAAATATATAGGGAATTTCTCCCTCTAAATTTGATTAATCCATCCATATTTTAAGATTATATGGAAATCCTCCAGTTAATTAGGTCGAACAGTGGCTATAATGGCGAATTCGTCGTTTTTATAGGGAGAAATTCCAGCTAATTGATCATTTTCCTCCATTTCAGGCTAATCAACAGGAGTTTTTCCATATAAACTGGCTTGGAGGGGCAATTAAACTCATAATCCAGAGGGGCCATCGCAACCCAACCCCGGCCAACCCAACCCCGGCCAACCCAACCCCGGCCAACCCAACCCCGGCCAGTCCAACCCCGGCCAGTCCAACCCTGGCCAGCCCAACCCTGGCCAGCCCCGCCCCGCCCGGGCCATCGCAGTCCAACCCCGGCCAGCCCAACCCTGGCCAGTCCAGCCCGACCATCTCACCCCCGCCCGCACACACAAAAGAAACCATCAATTCACTTTTTATAGTAAATTGATGGCTTCTAATACTCACGTTTTACCTTGTATTCTACTCGCTTAATGCACTTCAACTTGTGCGCTCTACCCGGCGGCCTTCTGCTGCCGCCTTATCGACTTCCTTTACACGACTTCCATCTTTTGCGCCGTATACAGCCGATAGTACAGTCCACGCTTTGCGATCAGTTCGTCATGGGAGCCGGATTCGGCGATTCCCTTGTTAGAGACGTACATAATGCGATCGCAATTCTTGACCGTAGACAAGCGGTGGGCAATGATGAACGAGGTTCTGCCCTTAAGCAGCTCGTTCAGGCCTTGTTGGAGCAAGCGTTCTGTCTTGGCATCGATGGACGAGGTAGCTTCGTCCAGAATCAGGATGCGTGGATCGGCCAGCAAGGTGCGAGCGAACGAGATCAATTGGCGTTGCCCTTGCGACAGCTTGGAGCCGCGCTCGTTCACCTCCGTGTAATAGCCTTGCTCAAATTCACGAATGAACTCGTCAGCACATACGGTTTTGGCTGCGGCAATCACTTCTTCCTCTGTAGCATCCAGTCGTCCATACCGGATATTATCCATAATGGTCCCGGAGAAGATGAAGCTGTCTTGCAGCATGATGCCCATCTGACTGCGCAGCGATTTTAGCGTGACCTGCGAAATGTCATGACCATCAATCAAAATCTGTCCGCCTGTCAGGTTATAGAACCGTGAGATCAGGTTAACCACTGTAGTTTTACCTGCTCCTGTCGGTCCGACGAGAGCAATGCTCTCCCCGGCCTTCACGTCAAAGCTTAAGTCCTCCAGAATATTCATACCCGGATCATAAGCAAAAGTCACATGGTTAAACTTGACGTTGCCCTGAACCGCAGGCAGCGGCTTGGCATTGGGCACGTCGCTGACCGTTACCGGCTCATCCAGCGTTTCAAAGATACGCTCCAGATAAGCTACAGCGTTAATGAAGCTGTTGTACAAGTTCGACAAGTTCAGGATCGGCTGCCAGAAACGGGCTGCGTAACTGCTCATCGCCAGGATGACCCCGAAGGTAACCTCGCCTGGACCCAGGGCCAGCAAGCCGATCAAATAGATCAGAGCCGTTACAATCGTTGCCAGATTGTCGACGGAGAAGGGAATCAGGGCATTATAACGCAAGGCCCGCATCCACTCTGTACGGAAGTTCCCGGCAAGCCGAGTGAAGATCCCTGCATTATGCTGTTCCCGGGTAAAGATTTGGGTTACGCCAATCCCGCTGATGCTTTCCTGCAAATAGGCATTCAGGTTGGAGCTCTTGTTGGAGACCGCTTGCCAGGCCCGACGCTGCCGGGTTTTGATCATCAGCATGATGCCGAGGAACACTGGCAAGCCAGCTAGCGTAATCAGTGACAGTCTTACATCCACGGCAAACATGAATGCGGCAATGAAGATCAAGTTAATAATCTCCAAAATAAAGTTAATGATCCCATTGGACAGAACATCCGATACCGAATTGACATAGTTGACGACGCGAATCAGGATTTTCCCCTGCGGGCGATCATCATAGTATTTGAAAGGAAGCTCTTGCAAGTGCTTGAATAAATCGGTACGTATTTCAAAAATAATATCCTGCCCCACCCGCGTCATGATGCGCGAGCGAATCGTGGCGAATACCACGCTGACCACAATCGTCAGCAAGGTCAGCAGCGACCAGCCGATGAGAGCAGGAAAGTCCTTCTCCGGAATGGTCACGTCAACCACATGCTGCAAAATAAGCGGTGCCGATAAGGCGATCGCAGCCGAGAGAGCACTCAGAATGAAGGCGATCAGCATCGGCTTTTTCTGCTTGCGAATGTAGACCATCGCCCGCCGGAAATGACGAATATCAAAGGGCGATTCCAAATTCTCGTCCACATCAAACTTATTTCTGGCCATGAGCGCTCACCTGCCTTCCGATGCCTTCATTTTGAAGCATAAATACATCATAATAATAACCCCGCTTGGCGAGTAGTTCGGCATGCGTTCCCTCTTCAATAATTCGGCCGTTATCGAGAATCAGAATACGGTCGGCCTCGGCTGTTGTTGATACCCGCTGGGCGATGATAATCTTCGTACAGCCGTAGTGCAGCTCACGCAAGCTTTTTTGAATGTGCTCTTCTGTCTCCAGGTCGACTGCGGACGTAGTGTCGTCCAGGATCAAGATGGGGCGCTGAACAGCCAAGGCCCGGGCAAGCGCAATCCGCTGCTTCTGTCCGCCGGACAAGCCAACGCCTCGTTCCCCGACAATGGTATCGTAGCCTTCCGGCATCTTGGTAATGAAGCTGTGGGCCGCAGCAAGCTGGGCGTATTCTACCGTTTGCTCTTCCGGCAGTTCGGGATCGCCAAAGGCAATATTGCCATCAATCGTTTCGGAGAACAGGAGTACGTCTTGAGTGGCTATGCCGATGTTGCTGCGGAGTTCATCAAGCTCCAGCTTGCGTACATCGACTCCATCCACGCGTACCTCTCCTGCGGACACGTCATAAAATCGGGAAATCAGGTTAACAAGCGATGTTTTGCCGGAGCCTGTAGAACCCATGATGGCAATGGTTTCTCCAGGTTCGATGGTAAAGCTAATATCGTGAAGCACTTCTTTACCATCATATTTAAAGCTGACCCGATCGAACTCAATGCGGCCTTCGTAGCGGCGCATCTCCGCAGGCTTGTGCTCGTTGACGATATTAGGTTTGGCATAGTAAATTTCCACGATTTTGTTCAAGCTGGCGAAGAACCGCTGAATATCGTTGATAATAATACCAATGTTGCGCACCGGGTTGGATACGGCCCAGATCAGCGCCGAGAACGCGGAGAATTCCCCGAAGGTAATTCGGCCGTTCATAACAAAGTAGCCGCCGACCAGCATCAGAATGACGTTAAAGGCCTGGGCCGCTGTTTCCAGATAAGGAAAGTAGTCCAGCCATACCAGAGCTGCCTTCTTGTTTGCCTGGGAGTAGTTGACGTTCTTTTCCGTGAATTTCTCAATTTCAAACTCCTCGCGAGCGAAAGCCTTGACCACACGATTCCCGGAAATGTTCTCCTGGGTGGTTGTGTTGAGCTGGGATAACCGCTCCCGCAGGTCTACGTACATGGGACGTACGCGTTTGGCAAAGATGTTGGCCACCACAAAGATGGGTGGAGATAGGACCAGCAACCACAGGGTCAATACTGTATCAATCGTGAAAAAGTAGATCACGGCGGCTGCAAAAATCGTCAGCGATTCGATGATCGTTTTGATGATCCAGGACATGGAATGTCGTACCATATCCAGATCCCCGGTCATTTTCGTCATGAGATCCCCTGTACGATTGTGGTCGTAGTAATGCATATCCTGTCCTTGAATTTTGTTGTACAGGTACACCCGAACATCATAAAGCATGTTCTGTGAGGCGCGTTCATATTGCATGGTCGTAATATAGGCCAGACCTGTACGCAGCAGGGAGAAGCCGATGATCCCCAAGCAGAGCATAATAAGCAGCCCTCGCTGCTGCGTTAAATTCTGTACTGCATTGTCGCCAGTTATAAACGTGTCGACGATGCGTTGGCCAATGTACGGATTAATGATCATGAGCGAGCTGCCCACCACGGAAAGGATCATGGCCACAATATATCGTGTCCGGTTCCCCTCCAAATTCTGCCATAGCCATTTGAGTTCGAACATTTCATCACCTAGTTTCTGTTTGTTCTTGCGTTCGAGCTGCAAAAAAGGGTTTCCATTTCGCAAATCATGGTGATTATACCATAACCGTCAGCAGGTAAAACCCGTGTATTCCAGCCTATAATCACGTAGTTTTTCATTTTCTCAACGGGATCGGTCCTTTACTTTCATTTCGTTATATTATTTAGAATATGAGGCGTTTATCACCTATTTTTATCACCCTGATCAAAAAAACAATGGGTGTTTGCCCGCTACCCGGCCCCATGGTATAGTGAAATGATGCATTTCATACGTCAAGTGAATTCAAGATTCGATGTCGAATCTACTCCTTGAACAGCTTCATTCTGGGAGGACGACTTTTTGAACTACCTCTTCAAAAATAATAAATCAAGGCAAGGAGCCCATATGCTATTTAAAGAATTAAATTTGATTCCACCCATCCTCAAGGCGCTGGAGCGCGAGCAGTATACCAGCCCGACTCCTATTCAGGAGCAGGCGATACCGCCTATTCTAAACGGTCGGGACTTGCTGGGTTGCGCACAGACCGGGACAGGGAAGACCGCCGCTTTTGCTATCCCTACCTTGCAACTATTAAATGAAGACCAAGCTCCCCGAGCTGCCCGTCGTAAAATACGGGCGCTTGTGGTTACCCCTACCCGGGAATTGGCTTTGCAAATTTTTGAGAACTTCAACAGCTATGGTCGATTTCTGGAGCTGCGCTCGGCAGTTATCTTTGGTGGGGTGTCTCAAAGACCCCAGGAGGTCGCACTGCATAAGGGCGTCGATATTCTGGTCGCCACACCGGGGCGGTTGAACGATCTTATTCAGCAGAAGCTGGTGGATTTGAAGGATTTGAAGCTGCTTGTGCTGGATGAGGCAGACCGTATGCTTGATATGGGATTTATTCATGATGTCAAGAAGATCATTGCCAAGACGCCACCCAAGAAGCAGACCTTGTTCTTCTCGGCGACGATGCCCGAGGCGATTGCCAAGCTGGCCAATTCCCTGTTGATCAACCCTGTAAAAGTAGCGATTACCCCGGTATCCTCCACAGTAGAGACGATTCAGCAGTATTTATATTTTGTAGATAAGACCAACAAGCGGGACCTGTTGCTTCATATATTAAAGGATGCTTCCATTTCGTCGTCGATTGTATTTACGCGAACCAAGCATGGTGCGGACCGACTGGTACGCTATTTGAACAGAGCTAACATTAGCGCGCAGGCGATTCATGGCGACAAGTCGCAAAATGCTCGTCAGCAAGCGTTGGCTAATTTCAAAAATAGAACCCTGCGGATTCTCGTAGCTACCGATATTGCCGCCCGCGGGATCGATATTGATGAGCTGACCCATGTTATTAATTACGAGTTGCCTAATATTCCGGAGACCTATGTTCACCGCATCGGTAGAACGGGCCGGGCTGGTCATAGCGGAGTAGCGATTTCACTCTGTGATTATGAGGAGCAGGAATATTTCAAGTCGATTGAGAAGCTGATCGGCAAGCGCATTAAGATCGTGAAGGATCACCCGTACCCGATGCAGCAAACGGCCCCAACGCCCAAAACAGCAGAACCGCCACGCAAGCCCTCATCCAGGAAGTCAGGGCCTCCAGCTGCCTCTCGAACGCCGAGAAGGGACCCGGACAAGGAGCGGGCGGCCGTTTATAAGGGCAACAAGCATTAATCCACCCAAAAACAGATTGAACGAAGAATGATAATGTCAGAGCGAGCTCTGCATTGTCATTCTTTTTTTTGAATATTTATACCATAAATTAGGAGATAAGCAAGCTTTGTTTACATGTATTTAACAGTGTGAACAACAACCCGCACAGAGATCAGCAAAGGTTAATATTGCTTATTTTGTAAGCGTTCAAACTATTGACTCATCCGTAATTGTGAGGGAATCCATTGGTGAAGGAAATAACCCATAAAATGGATTGAAGTGACGAAAACAAGGAATACAGGAATTATCAAGCGGGTCTCTGTAGAGTAGAGAACCCAACAGTGACTCTTAAGCAGGGTTTGTTTTTACAGAAAGTTAACCTGTCCTTTACGAAGCATGAATTGAATGAAAATGCAAGGAGGCTTATCATTCTTAGGTCATCACAGTTTACTATTGGAGGGGAATAGGGAGTGAAAAGAAGGATCACATTGGCAAGTCGCATACTTGCCATAATCGTGCTGGTAACCTCGTTGTTGTCTGCGGGGTATATCCCTGCTCCGCGAGTTCAGGCAGGGAATGGAGAAATGAATGTATTTGCCGGTACGGACGTAACAGCTACGTCGATCGGGGAACTGCCTGGCTATGGCCCCGATCAGGCTATTGACGGCGCCCTGGACAGCAAATGGAGCTATGAGGGGGAGCAGCTGCCTGATAGTCAAAGTCCCTATTGGTTGAAGATTGATGTTGGACAAGCTGCTACAGTACATCAATTTGTACTGGCGCATGCAAGTGCGGGCGGAGAGGAGCAGGAAGCCGATACCCGGGCCTTTTCCATTGAGACAAGCACCGACGATGTGCACTGGACGCCAGTCGTTACCGTGACTGATACCACCTATGGTGTATCCGGCGGCATATCCACGCATGAATTGAATGCACCGGTAACGGCGCGTTATTTCAAATTGAATATCACCGAGCCTGGGGACAAGGACGGAGACGGGAACGCAAAGGATGTAGCAAATATTTATGAATTTGCAGCTTATGGCACATTAGCGGTCGATGAATCGGGCGTTCCTGTGCAAGGAATTACACTCAATAAGCAACGTTTACAAATGGAAATAGGGCAATCAGAACGATTGACAGCGCAAATTACGCCAGCAACGGCTACGAATGCAACGTATGTCTGGAGCTCGGACAACCCGGCGATTGCCGCTGTAGACGCGGACGGACTGGTGACAGCTGTCCAGGAAGGAACGACAGGCATCACTGTTACCTCTGTAGATGGAGGATACAAGGACTCCGCCCTGGTTACGGTTGGGAATCCGATTGCAGCGGTTACTGATGCATCTACGTTGATTGCCAAAAATAGCGAATGGTCTTATCTGGATGACGGTTCTGATCAAGGAACAGCTTGGAGAGCCAGCCATTTTGATGATAGTGCTTGGAACAAGGGCGAGGCATCTCTGGGGTATGCCAGCAGCAGCAAGCCACAGCCCAATACGGTCATCAGCTATGGCCCGGACGGCAGCAACAAATACATCACCACCTACTTCCGCAAAAGCTTTGAGGCAGC
Organism: Paenibacillus sanguinis 2301083 = DSM 16941; assembly: GCF_000374825.1. GTDB lineage: Bacteria > Bacillota > Bacilli > Paenibacillales > Paenibacillaceae > Fontibacillus > Fontibacillus sanguinis. The sequence continues at coordinate 201,442 of NZ_KB895378.1, read as the reverse complement.
AGATGCTACAGCAATCAAGCAGTTGCAAGGCAATATTATTCGTGATGATGGTGCAGTGGTGTATTTGAATGGGACGGAAGTGTTCCGTACGGAGAATATGCCCGCAGGGGAAATTACTTATAACACAACGGCTACCAATGCCATCGGCGACGAGCGGGATGAAGTTCCTTTTTCGATCAATCCCTCATTGCTGGTTAACGGCACGAACGTGATTGCCGTCGAGGTACATCAGGACCGTGGAGCAAGCTCGGATGTATTCTTCGAGCTGGACCTGCGTGGCGATACTAGCGAGCCACCGGTGATCACGGCTGATCAAGGACTGCTGGGCCAATATTACCTGGGAATTAAAGAGGATAACTTTGCATTTGGCGCCCTCAAGTCTACCGTAGTAGATCAGCAGATTAATTTTACCAATCTGGACCCGATTTTGCAGACTAGAACAGGTGTGCAGGACAATGCGAATATTCGCTGGACCGGACAGCTGATGGTGCCGGAGACTGGTGATTATACATTCTATATGATGGGTGATAACGGGTTTAAGCTTTGGATTGATGATAAGACCGTTATTGATCATTGGGTCAATGATTGGGACAAGGAACAAACAAGTGCACCGGTCAGCCTTGAAGCAGGCAAGAAATATAGCTTCCGGGTAGACTACTTTGAAGATTTCGGAGGCTCTAACCTGTATTTGCGCTGGTCCTCGGACAACCTGTCCAAGGAAATCGTTCCGGCCTCCGCTTTCTATTTACCAGAAGGCTACAATGGTCCAATTGCCGGGGAAGTTGGCATTAACGGGCTGGACTTGACATTAAGCCTGACATCCGAGCTGGACAGCTTGCCAACAAATTTGCATTCTCACTTGAGCATTCAGTCAGGTGAACGGAAAATAGCTGTTCAAAATGTGGAAATAGGCGATCATCCTGACCAATTGAAACTTAAGTTAGTGGAGCCCGTCAAGGAAAATGCCTTTGTTGACGTCACGTATGATGGTCAAGGCGGGATGAAGTATATTTCGGGGGCCAGCATATCCAAGTTTACGTTTAGCCCTGAAAATAGGGCGGCCAACTATGCGCCTATCGCCATTGCTATGTCCTTCTACAAGGACCCTATGACCAAGCGTTCTTTTGCCTGGTATACCAAATATGATAATCCGGAACATGCCCCGGACAATGCCAAGGACAGTATTGTGGAGGTCGTTCCCGCAGGAGGCCAATTCGGCAGCCCTGATGTGATGCGCTTTGTGGGAGACCCCGAGGATACGAAGGTATTAGATCTGGAAATTACTCGTTCCACAAGAGGGATGTTTATCAGCCATAAAGTACTGTTGGAGGGACTGACTCCAGGCGCTTCCTATCAATATCGTGTTGGCAGTGACGGGAACTGGAGCGATATCGGGACGTTTACGATGGAGAGGGAAGGGGAACTGGATTATGAATTCCTCTATCTCACGGACTCGCAAGGTGCTAGTAGTCATGACTATCAAGTATGGGCGGATACATTGAAGCAAGCCAGAGGGGATTACCCCAATGCCAAGTTCATGATCATGACGGGTGACCAGGTGGATGCTGGTTCGCTAGAGAGTCAATGGCTTGACTACTTTGGCAAGCCGCAGGATACGTTAATGCACCTGCCGATCATGGCGGCTGTCGGGAATCATGAAGGTCCTTACAACGATAACTACTATCATCATTTCTATTATCCTAACGATTCTATTGATGACCCGCTTCCTCCGGGCAGTGTTTACTCATTTGACTACGGAGATGCTCATTTTATGGTGCTTAACACGATGGATATGGGATGGGATCAGCGGCAGCGCGAATCGTTCAAGCAGCAAATCGCTTGGTTAGAACGGGAAGTTGCGCAAACAGATAAGAAGTGGAAAATCGTTGCTTTCCATAAAGCGATTTATTCTGTAGGCGGACACTCTGATGAAGCAGAGATTTATGAGCTGAGAGATATGCTATATCCCGTGTTTGATGAGCTAGGCATCGACGTGGTGCTGCAAGGGCATGACCATACGTATATGAGATCACATCAAATGTATGGCGATAAACCTGTTAAGGATCTGACCCTGGATGAGGACGGCAATCCGGTGAATCCTGGCGGTACCATGTATATCGTCAACAATGCATCCGGGACCAAATATTACGGGGTAAACCAAGGCATCGACAAATCCTATGCAGCTTATTTTGAGCAACGCAATTTACCGGTATATTCAGGAATCAAGATGACGAAGGACAGCTTTACTATTGACTCCTACCGTGCTGGGGAAGAACAACCCTTCGATAGTTATACAATTGTTCGTACCGATGAGAAGCCGAATCCGGTAAGGAATTTGAACGCCGGGAAAACGGGGGATGGAAAATGGGCTTTGACATGGATGCAGCCCAAGCTGAAAGATGCGAAGGATGCCGTCCGCGGTTACCGAATCCATGAGGTCAACGGCAAGCTTGGCATGAACTGGAGTCTGTATATCCCGGCGGAAGCCAATAAAAGTGTATACCAGTATATCTTCGAGAACATCAATGCCGATGAGGTCTACGAATTTGCTGTAACGGCCGTGGATCAGCGGGATAATTCGGAGCCGATGCTGGTTAAAACCGAAGGCAATGCGGCAGCTTCTCCAATTCATCCGGTAGTCGACGATGCCCTCAATACCTTTGGTTGGGGGAATGCGCCGGGCTTCAATCAGGTCTCCAATTATGAATACACCAAGGATGGCGGGGCAACCTGGCAACCGGCTTCAGCTAATCCGATACTGATCGGTGAAGGAAAGTATCCGGCGGGTCGTGTAGGAGTCCGTGTTAAAGCCGGGGCTGTGTCTGGGCTGAAGGCCAGTGCGCCACTCTTCTCCGACTTGCCATTTACCAATGACATTTATCGTCTGGAAGGTACGCTGACTTCGGGGGATCAACTCAAGGCCAGTGTAACGGTAGATCGATTCACGGAGTACGACGGAGATGCGATTGTGGTGTTCCAATTGATGAACGGAGATACGCCAGAGCTGATTAATGCGATTCCGATCAAGCCGGAACAAATAACGGTCTCCCAGTATTTCAACGTCCGTGGAGACAACTATAAAGTGAAGGTATTTGTATTCGATCGGTTTGATGGGGATTTGAATGTGCCTGACAAACTGGCCGCGCCATTGCTGCTTGAGGAAGGGACAGAAAGAGAGGACAAAACTTCGTGAAAAAATATATCGCAGGTTTGTTAGTGTTGTTGTTCGCACTTTCACCGATTTCTGTGTTCGCGGCAGATGCGTTTACGCTGACGCTTAACGCTAATGAAGTACGCTGGGGTGGAACGCTTACCCTCTCCGGCACGGTCCCGGAACAGTCCGGGGGCAATGTGAATGTGAAGATTGTCAGTCCTGCACAGACCGTTTTATATGTGGATGTACTCTCTGCCGTGGATGGCATGTACTCCGCAACTGTAGGGATTCCCGACAATCAGGACCTGGCTCCTCTGGGACGCTATACCGTAATAGCGGGCTACGGTGAAGCGAATCAAACGGCAAGCTTCTCTATCGTCAGTGGAAGCAAACCTGGCGACGGCGGTGGGTCTTCACCAGGTTCAGGCTCGGGAGGAGATTCGGGATCAGCCCCGACCCCTTCAGTCCCGAGTCCTCCACAGGCTCCGAGGCCGGATGACACGGGCATTCCGCCTCAAGCGGGCGAAGCCAGCGGCTCTACGACACGCCCAGAGCTTGCGGCAGATGGGCGATATCTCGTTGGTCGTGACACACTCGCCAAAGCGGCCGAACAAGCACAAGGCGGTGCCGTGACCATCTTGCTGCCTGCTGCGGCAGGGGAAGCCGGCACAGCGTTGGAGCTGCCCGCGACTTCGGTTAGCGAGCTGAACAAGCGCAACATCGGCCTGGTCATTACGACAGACAACCGGACAGTCAGCCTTCCGGCTGGAGCCTTAGCTGTATCCGGGGATGCATCCTCCCGGATTCGCATCGTAGTGAATGCTTCCTGGTCGACGGAAGCCCAAGCGACGGTCAATCAGTCGCTTGAATCCGTCACGGATTATAAAGCTACGGGCGTTGTGTTGTCTGTCATTGTACAGGTTATTTCGGGAGATCGAGTTCAGGAAATCCATCAACTTGACCGTCCTGCCAAGGTTTCTATTCAATTAACGCCGGAGCAGGAGCAACAGATCTTTGCAAGACTGGCTGGCGTTTATTATGTGGACGGCCAAAGTGCGAAATATGTGCCAGGCCAGCTGCAGAATGGTACTTATACTTTTATGGCTGAGCATTTCTCGTATTATACAATCTTGGAATATGACAAATCCTTTGTTGATTTGCGTGAACACTGGGCAGAGCAAGCCGTGAAGGGCTTGGCCGCCAAGCATATCGTCACAGGCGTGGACGACCGACATTATGCCCCTAACCGCGGCATCACCCGCGCCGAGTTCGTTACATTGATCGTGCGCGCTGTCACCGTTCAGCAAGCGGCTGATGGACAGACGGTGGAGATGAATGCTGCGCAGGCCAACGCGTTCAGAGATGTCTCATCCGACCGCTATTATGCTCAGCCTGTAGCGCAAGCTGTGAAATTGGGCATCGTGACGGGCTACAACGGAGCTTTCCGTCCTAATGAGTCTATTACACGGGAGGAAGCCGTGGTTGCTTTGGTTCGTGCGGCAGAAGTGATGGAAGCAGCAGCTAGAGCAGAGGGTGGTAAGGCTCCGTCCTTTGCCGATGCAAGCCAGATTTCGGCCTGGGCAACTGAAGCGGTGGGTTGTGCCTTCACCCAAGGCTGGATTCAAGGCGACGGCAGCCGATTTAACCCGAAAAATGCGGTAACCCGTGCAGAAGTAGCAGTGATGGTAGAGCGGCTTTTGTAAACGCGTATTGCGTATGGACAACAATGAAAGCGAGGGGAACGAAACGCAATGGGGAAGAAGATAATCTCGGTACTCATGACGATGATGCTGTTATATGGATTGACGGAATCGTTATTTGCCAATGGTATCATGTCGGCTGCAGATCTACGGGTCGCGGCCGCCGCTGCCGGCGGAGGGACAGCTACGGAGAACGTAGCGTTAAATGCCAAGGTAACGGCCTCCGGTCAATGTAATAATAATGAGAACGCCAGATTTGCCGTTGATGGTAAAAATACTACGAAATGGTGCGACAATACCAATGCGGACATCAAATGGCTGAAGCTGGATTTGGGCCAGCCCTATACGATCAACGAGTGGGTGGTCGTCAATGCTGGAATCAATGAGGGGAACAGCCCTTTTTTGAACACTAAAAATTTTCGATTGCAAAAAAGTACCGATGGCGTAACCTGGACTGATGTTGATGTGGTGCAAAACAACGCCCAAACGATTGTAGACCGTTACCTGCCCAAGCCGTTTACGGCTCAATATGTACGGCTATACATCAGCAAAGGAGCATATGATTCCAACACGGCGCGTCTATATGAATTGGAATTGTATGGGGTAGAGTCCGGCCAAACCCCGGCATATCCGCCAGTTAATCTGGATCCGGTTGATTACGTAGATCCGTTCATTAACACACTGGGGGATAATGGACAAACCAATCCAGGTCCTTCCACCCCATTTGGGCTGGTATCCTTGGGTCCGGATGGCGATGGGGGAGCCTTTAGCGGCTATTATTATCAGGACAAGAATCTGAAAGGCTTCTCTCATCTGCGCTTTAGCGGCGCCGGATGCAGCGGGGCAGGCGGGAACATCCTGATGATGCCTCAGACTGGCGATTTTACGAATGACAGTGCGAAATACAAGCAGCCCTACGACAAGAAAAGCGAACAGGCCTCTGCCGGGTACTACGCAGTGAACCTGGAGTCAGGTGTTAAAGTAGAACTGACCGCCTCCGACAATGTGGGCTTTCACCGTTATACTTTCCCGGATGGCGCAGCTTCCCGATCTGTACTCGTCGATTTGTCCAACTCCTATGCAGGGATGCTTGATGCTGACCTCAATGTAGAGAATAACCGGGAAATTTCGGGTATGGTCAAGTCCAAAAATGTTTGTGGACATGGCTACTATACGATGTATTATTCGATTGAGTTCGATCAGGATTTCCAATCCTATACGTCATGGAAGGATGGAGATCAAGGACAAGTGGCCTCACGCTCCGGCAGCAATACCGGCGTGTGGGTGAGCTTTGATCCGGCAGCTTCCGGCAACGTGGTACAAGCCAAAGTGGGCCTGTCTCCAGTTAGTATGGAGCAAGCCAAATACGAGCGAGATCATGACATTGCTGACTGGAATTTTGCAGGGCAGCATGACAAGATTCGAGCGACCTGGAATGACTTGCTGAGTAAGGTTGAAGTGACTGATGCGGATGAAGAGAACAAGCGGATCTTCTACACGCAGTTATATCACACTTATCTCCATCCCAAGAACGTAACTAGCTCTCAAGGCACGTTCCGGGCAGCCCGGGATGAGAACAATGTTCGTCAAGCCTCCGAGCTTGGAGATGATTTTGAATATTACAATGGCTGGGCAACGTGGGATGATTTCCGTAAATATGCCCTGTTCTCTGTACTAAATCCACAAGAATACGAGAATATGGTCAAATCGCTGGTTGATCTGTATAAGACTCGTGGCGAATACTCGCAATGGGGCAGTGGTTATTGGCCTAGCCCTACCGTCCGTAATGAGTTTAACGGGGCGGTTGTACTTGATGCGTACGCCAAAGGATTTACGGATTTTGATGTTTACACGGCGCTAAAAGGGATGGGCGTGGATGCTGATAACTTCGGTGATCAGGACAAAGTATCCGGTCAATTGGAGAAAGCCAGAAGCGGCTATTTCCCGATGAAGCTGGCCGAAATGGTTGGCGATAAGACTACGTATGAGAAGTACAAGCGTATAGCACAGTCCTATCAGGATCTGTGGAATCCGGAGCAAGTAGATGAGAACGGTCAGAAATTAGGCTTCTTTACCCCTAATGGAATGATGGTTGAAGGCCAAGAGGTTACCTCTGTGGGCAAATATGCTTATCAAGGCAATCTGTGGCAGTATCGCTGGTCAGCGATGCAGGATATGAAAGGTCTCGCTGGCCTGATGGGCGGCAAGACGGAAATGGCCAAGCAGCTGGTAGATTTCTTTGAACGCGATGAATATATGGCCATTAACGAAACGGATCTGGATGCGCCTTATTTGTTTAACTATTTGGGTTACCCTTATCTGACCCAATATTATGCCCGCCAGTTCACAACGGAGGTAGTGACCCAGAAGTATCATAACCACGGGGCTTACAACTATCCGCTAAAATCTCGGGTATACCGGGCGGATCCGGAAGGCTATTTGCCGTCTATGGATGACGACGCAGGGGCAATGGGTTCATGGTTTGTCTATAGTGCCATGGGGCTGTTCCCGGCGAACCCGGGGGATGCCGCCTTCCTGATCGGATCACCGATCTTCTCGGAAGTCAAACTGCATGTAGGCAGCGGCAAAACGTTTACGATTCGGGCGAACGGGGTGTCCAGCCAGAACCGGTTTATTCAATCCGCCCAACTCAACGGCAAGGATCATGACCAGGCTTGGATCAGCTACGAGGATCTCATGGCTGGCGGGACCTTGAACCTTGAAATGGGTTCCGAGCCGAACATGGCTTGGGGCGCCCTGAGCAAATCAGCTCCGCCGATGACCGACTATGGCAACGCGGTGGATGATACGCTGGCTCGCCAAGAGCTATTAGCTCCTGGTTCGCAATGGAAGTACTATGATAAAGGGCAACTGCCTGCGGATAACTGGAATGCTGTAGATTATGATGATAGCGCCTGGGCTTCCGGACAAGCTCCGCTTGGTTACGATAATACTGGCTATGCCAAAACAAAGGTAGGATACGGCCCGGATGCAGGAAATAAATATCCAGCAACGTATTTCCGCCAAAGCTTTGAGATTTCAGATACTCAAAACGTTAAGGATATATTGGAGCTAAACGGTACGCTTATTCGCGATGACGGCGGAGTGGTGTATTTGAACGGGCAAGAGGTGTTCCGCACCAACATGCCTGACGGCCCAATTGGTTATTCAACCTATGCCAATGTGACGGTCAATAATGAGCGCGACCGTGTGGCATTCCGTATTGACCCTTCGTTGCTGGTGAAGGGGACTAACGTTATCGCTGTGGAAATTCACCAATCCGGGGGCACTAGCTCGGATATTGCCTTTGATTTGGGCTTGGAAACGCTGAAGCAATTGGTTAGTTCTCCGGCACCAACGCATCCCGTAGTGGATGATCAGGCGAACACCTTTGGCTGGACGGCAGTACCTGGGTTTGAGGCTGCTGCGGATTACGAGTTCACGACCGATGGCGGCAAGAATTGGACGGCGGCTTCCGCCAATCCACAAATCGTGGGTCCGGGAGCTTATGAAGCTGGACAAGTGCAGGTTCGGGTCAGAAGTGACGTAAATACAGGTCGTGGCCCTGGTGAACGCTTGGTATCCGATCAGAAATATACCTCTGATATCTTGTGGGATGTCTTTGACCTGACAGCACAGGTGAATCGGAAGGGCAACATGAAGGTGGATATTGCCGGCAGTCTGAAGGGAGCTTACGTGGATGAAGCCGTGGCGGTCATTCAACTGATGCATAACGGTGAGACAGTGATGTCCAGTGCCGTTCCTGTAGAGACGGGCGCCTTTGATTTAACGCAGGCATTTAACGTAAGCTCCAACAGATATCAGGTGAACGTATACCTGGTCGATGCTTATAAGGGCAACATTTATAATTCGGTGTGGTTGGCAGAGCCCATTGTTTCACAGCCGGAGGAGAATCCAAATCCGAATCCAAACCCTGAGCCTGGTGAGCCGGGCGAGGAAGGATTGCCGGAGCCAATTCCGGTGCCGATCCCGGAGGTTGAACTTCCAGAGGAAGCCGTGGAGCCACCGGCACCCGTAGAAGATCCAAGCATCATCCAGTTTGAAAAATACAGTTCGGCTAGTTCGGACAAAAATACGTTCAATAACAATGGCCTTGGTACAGAACAAGGCAATACCGGGGATGTTGTTAAGAATACCTTCGACGGCGCCTGGCTGTCCTACAGCATTGATTTTGGCAGCGAGGGAGCCAATCAAATCAAGGTGGAATATGCGGCTCCATCCAATCGGGTTCCGGCGGACGCCATGCTTGAATTCCGCTTAGGCAGCCTGGATGGAGAGATCGTGGGGACGGTAAATCTGCCGCATACCGGTGGCTGGAATCAATATTCGACGGTTACAGCAACCTTGTCCAAGGTGATCACAGGCACACAGGAGCTTTTCATTGTAATGAAGGGAAGCACAACAAGCGATCACCCGTACATCGGCAACTTTGACCGCTTGATCTGGAGCTACCAGAAGCTCAGAACGGATTATGCCCAGTTAGAGCTGGAGAATTACGATGAGTGGTCCACTGATGTCAATCCGCACAATAACGGGCCTTTGAAGACAGAAAATGCGGGGGGCGGGTACTCAAGCAAGCAAGTGGCCAATACCTTTGACGGCGCCTGGCTGGCCTATAAGAGTATGGATTTCGGCACAGAAGGTGTGAATCAATTCTCTGTGCGGTATGTGGGCAACTCAGGAAATACGGCTGCCGATTCCCGCGTTGAGATTCGCTTGGGTGGAATAGACGGTACCCTTGTGGGCACGGTAGCTACGCCGCCTACCGGCAGCGGTTGGGGAAATTATGCAACAGTAAATGCTGAACTGACACAGACCCTGACTGGAGTCCAAGATGTCTATCTGGTGCTGAAGGGGTCAACCAGCGGTACGTATAAATACATCGGTAATTTCGAGAGCGCGAGCTTCTCTTTCAAGACACCGCCGCCTCAAACCATTGTAGAATTTGAGGAACGCAGCAGTTGGTCTAACGAACAGAGCACTTTCGGTAAGGGCGGCTTAAAAACCGAACCCAATAACGGAGGCACTGTGGTGAATAACACCTTTACCGGGGCGTGGCTTATTTACGAGAAGGTTGATTTTGGGACCGAGGGTGTAAATCATATCGGAATCGAATATGATGCCCCTACAAATCGGGTTCCTGCGGATGTAGTCGCAGAAGTTCGTCTCAATGATAAGGATGGAGCGCTGATTGGAGAAGTTGCATTGCCCAACACAGGCGGAGGCTGGGGAAATTACAAAATAGCTGAAGCCTCGCTCAATCAGTTGATGACCGGCGAACAGACGATTTGTATTGTGCTGAAAGGCTCCACTACCAGTAGCTTGTCTTATGTAGGGAACCTGGATCGCATGATTTTCTCCAATAAATAAACGCAACTTACACAAAAAACAAGCAGAGCGCTCATGGCTCTGCTTGTTTTTGTGTTATGGCCGAAAATCCGGCCCTATTCTTCCCCCGATAGCAGGCGCAACAAATTCTGTGGAATATTCAGTTTCTGATTGTCGATCAGCAACTGAAATTCGCTGTCATTGTCAGGCTGATTAGCCAGCTTGATCTCTTCCATTTCGCGCTGAAGCTGCTCCATTTTCATATCCAGTTCATAGGCGGTGTCAGCCGCTGTCTTCAAATCCTGGAGCAGGCGCTCTGGAACAGACTCATTATATTTATAGAAAATTTTATGCTCCAGACTGGCCCAGAAATCCATGGCAATCGTACGAATCTGAATTTCTACGCAGACCATTTCTTCCCGGTCGGACATGAACACGGGAACCTCCACCAGCATATGCAGGCTTTTGTAGCCGTTGGGCTTGGGATTCTTAATGTAATCCTTAATGGAGATGATCGTTAAGTCCTTTTGCGCTTGCAGCATGCGGCTAATACGATAAATGTCCGATACGAACGAGCAGGTAATTCGCAACCCCGCGATATCATGAACGTGGCTCTTGATATCCTGCAGCGAGGTGGCGCCACCTTTACGATAAATTTTTCGCATAATGCTCTCGAGCGATTTAATTCGCGATTTCGTGTGCTCAATAGGGTTATAGTCATGCAATAGCTGAAATTCTTCCTGCAAAATCTCGATTTTGGTCTCTACTTCCTGCAAGGCGAATTTGTACAACATAATGAACCGGGTCAGCGATTTTTGCAAAGCCTTCATTTGTTCCAAGGGAGTGGAACCGGTTTGGTTAATCATATGTGCTCTTCCGTCCTTCATGCTTTAGAATATCAAAATAAGTAGCTAAGACAATTATAACTTAAGTGAGGGTATAGATTCCAGAAAGGTGAGGATGAAGAAGAGCACTCCTCTGCGTACAGAGCCTTAATGCTGATTCTGCTGATATGGGATTATCGGCCTCGTTGTCCCGTTCGGAGGAACAGCCCGGCTGACTTGGCTTTTTTAGGCCTGGAGGCTGTCTGCGGCGGGCTTGTGAGCGCTGCTATCAGGATTGAAAGCACAAGCATGGCAGTCAAAGATAATACGGATAAAGCAAGATTCCCCGGTTCAGAAGTATTCATGAACGTTCCTGTGTCGAATCCAATCACCGTCAGTCCAGACAGGATTGGGTACAGGCTGCGCAACGTAACATCTTTAATGAACATGGAGCAGTAGCCGAAGAGAAATGCAGCGACCACACCCCCCATATAAATTCCCGGTTTCCTGCTGGTAAAAGCGATGATGGGCAGGGTGGCTATATAGGTGAATAATGATATTCCCAGCATCTGAACAAGCCCAGTAAATATAACCCCCGCATCAAGCCCGGCAATACCGGAAAATAAGCCGACAAGCAGGGTGACTGCATAGCTATAGAAGCCAAACAGCATACTTAAAATCCCCATAGCCAGCAGCTTCCCAAACAGCAAACGCTGGAAGCTTACCGGGACAGGCAGAATGCTTTTCAGTGTGTTGTCCGTGTATTCCCGATGGATAAGCGAACCGCCGATCAACGTAAAAATGACGGGCATGAAGATCGTCACACTGTTCCAGATCGAGCTGTTCATCAAGGCCGCAAAATCAAAATTCTGCACCTTGCCTTCCTCGGTTATAACGGCCTGCGTAAATACGGACAGAATGGCAGGAAAGGCCATGCCGATCAACCCGATCAGCAAAATATGAAGCCGTTTTAATTTACTGAATTCTGTTTTGACAAGGCTGAGCATCATAAATCCCCCTCTCTTATATCTGTCTGCGCTGATAGATGCGGATCATTAGAAATATACAAATTGCCGCTTCGATCAGCAGGACGCCAAAGCAGGCAGATGTTGGTGCAAAATATGGGCTGAAACGATGGTAAAATGCGGTCTGTATTTCACCAACCGGAGCACCAAATTGGTAAAGCCAGCGAAAAATCATGGGAATTGGCATCAGCGTTCCGGCATTGAAGCCCAGAGGCTTCATCAGAATGGCATCACTTAAATGCATGCCAAAATTCAGCAGGGTGTAGAAGAATACAATAATGACGGAAAGGACATAGCTCTTGTTGAACCAGATGACCAAAATGATGCAAGGGAGCGCCGCAGCCCATAGAAGCACCCCCGTCGCCGCTGTTAATGCAAGTTGCAGCAGAAAATCTGTCAGCGGAATATGCTGTAAAACCGTAATCCCCATGCTGATGGCAAATCCGACGATCTGAAATGCAACAGAAAAAATCAGCAGCACCAGCAGCTTGACCAACACGAGTCGTTTTTGTGAAATGGGGATGCAAAGCAGGTTTTTGAGAGTATCACTGTCCTGCTCGAAAAAAAACAGGTTAGCTGCCAGTATAACCAGCAAAGGCATCAGCAATAAAAAGCCGCTGTCCTCGCGAACAAAGCTGAGCATATCAGCAAAGCTTACCTCTGCAAATCCCGTAACCAAAGCCGCTCCCAAAATGGGAAAAATAAAGGCAGCCAGCAGGGCAAAGGAAAATAGTTTCTTCCGCTTCAGTTTTACAAATTCACAGACCAGCAGGTTACGCAATGCCTTCACCCCCGGTTATACGCTTGAAGTAATCCTCCAGAGTATCTTCACAGGTGTGTGCTTCGGATACCTCCAATCCGTTTTCAATAAAAGCACGGTTGAGGGCAGCCACGGACAATTTGTTATCATACAGGCGCAGACTGTGATCATTTTCCACGATAAAGTTTTTGGCTCCGAAGCTTTTCTCCACAATTCTGGCTGCCTGCGCTGTGTCGGAGACGACGAAATGAATGTATTTGCCGTTTTTCTCCTCCAGCTCGGCAAGACTTTCTTCCTCCAGCAATACGCCGTGGTCGATAATACCGATGTCATCTGCCAGCAAGGATATCTCGGAAAGAATATGGCTGGAGATCAGAATCGTTTTTCCCCTGGCATCGCACAATTCCCGGATAAAGGAGCGCACCTCGGCAATGCCAATCGGGTCTAGCCCATTGATCGGTTCGTCCAGGATCAGCAGCTCCGGATCATGCATAATAGCCAGGGCAATCGCTAAACGCTGCTTCATGCCTAGAGAGTATTGGGCAAACAGCTTCTTATCGCCGTAGGGCAGCCCGACAACCTCCAATGCGTCCTTGACGGCAGTTCGCTTGGAAACCCCTCTGAGCTGAGCAAATATCTTCAGATTTTCGGTGCCTGTCAGGTTGGGATAGAAGCCTGGAGCTTCAATCAAGCTGCCGATGCGGGGCAGAATCTTTTTTTCATTTCCCTGAACACTTTTGCCGAATATCTGCACCTCTCCGGAGGTAGGCCGTGTCAGATTCAACAGCATTTTCATGGTCGTGGTCTTTCCGGCACCGTTTCTGCCGAGCAGGCCGTATATCCGGCCTTTTCTTACATGGATATTCAGATTGGCGACGCTTTTCTGTTCACCATATTGCTTGGTGAGATTTTTGGTTTCAATGATAAAATCACTCATTAGGAAGAGCCTCCTTTGCTTACTGGAACCACTTTATCATGCCAATCTTGCAAGAACCTTGCATCAACCTTGCGTCAACCTTGCAATCTCAATCTCCAAAAAACAAATCCCTGCCGGTTGACAGGGATTCTTTCAAGTACCAGAAGGAACGAAGAGAGTGAAAATCGTATATTGGTTTAGCTCACTTTGCACTGTGATCCGGCCATTCATTTTTTCCACCATCTGGCGGACAATGGCCAGACCCAAGCCGCTGCCCTTATCCGAGCGCCCTTTATCACATTTATACAGTCTTTCAAAAATATGCTGCAGCTCGGATTTTTCAATTCCGACCCCGTTATCGGTGATGCGGATTTCAACCTCCTGCTCCTGTTGCGTCATTTCAATTTTAATCTCTGTAGCTTGACTATGGTTTATAACGTTTTGCACTAGATTATTTATGATGCGGGCATAGCCGTCCAAATCTACTAGGGCGGGCAGCGGCTTTTCCGGGAGGTCGATTTCATAGCCTAGATTGTGTTCTTCAAAAAGGGGAATCCAGTCTTTCAGCAGATGACGTGTCAGCTCTGCAAGCTCCACCTGCTCGATGGATAAAGTAAACTCGCTGGAATTCAGCTTGAACCAGTCAAACAAAATGTCGATATAGTCCTTGAGATCATGTGCTTTACGCCGCGCAATTTCAAGGTAATCCTCACGCTCCTGTCCCGCGACAACCCCTCTGTGCACAGCATCCAGGTAGCCAAGCAACGTGGTAAGGGGGGTTCTCACATCATGAGACAGGCTGGTCATGAGCTGACGATTGGCTTCGTCCGCTGCTCGGAGCTGGGCAAGCTGTTCCTCGTATTTATAAACAATCGCGTTCATCTTAAAAGAAAGCTCCGCGGTCACCGCATTTTCTGCCGCAAGGATTTTGCGGTTTCCGTTTCCAGTCTGGATTTCACTCAGCGTCTCTGTCATGTCGCTAAGTTGCTGCTTTACACCGATTAGCTTAGCAGCGCACACTATAGCAAACACGAGGGCAAGACACAGCAGCAGGCCCAAAATGACATTCAGAAGCATCGTCTACACCTCCTTGTTAAAGCGGTAGCCAATGCCTTTTACCGTTTGAATATACAAAGGGGCGCCGGAGTCCGGTTCAATCTTTTTGCGAAGCCTGCTGATAATAGCCATGATGTTGCTGTCGTCATAGACATAAGGCTCGCCCCAAACTTCTTCATAAATCTGCTGCTTTGTTAGAATTCTTCCTTGATTTTTCGCACAAAAAAACAGCAGATCAAATTCTTTTGGCGGCAATTCAAACGTACCGTGAGGCGAAGTAACACTCCGGCTGTCAAAGTGGATGGTTAGCCCTTGGTACATCAGCGGCTGTGAATCATTCGCAGGAGAGCTGAAGCGGGTGTATCGGCGGATCAAGGAAATGATACGGGCAATCAGCTCCTCCATATCAAACGGCTTGGTTAAATAGTCATCTGCGCCTGCACGCAGCCCCTGTACCTTGGATTTGCTGTCATTTTTGGAGGTGAGCATCAGAATCGGGATGCTGCTGCTGCGTCTGATTTGCTCCATGGTGCGAAAACCATCCATTCCCGGCATCATCACATCTAAAACAACCAACTGATAATTGTTCTTCTCAAGCCGTGCAAGTCCGTCTGCACCGGAGTAGCAATAGTCCGCCTTGATGTTCTCCCTCGCTATACTTTGCTTGATTAAGGCACATAGCTCTTTATCATCGTCAATTATTAAAACATGGTAAGTCAAGTTCATTCTCCTTTTGCCTTTTATGGCTACTGCTTTTTGTCCCTTTAATAATTCCTATGAAATCACCGACCTGTCTGTCTGTCAACACAGCTTGATCCACAGAGCCTGTTGTGCGGGTGTCCGCCTGGAAATGGGGACCGTCCTATCCCTTGGCATGCTGGCTCGAGCTGTTCATCTAACAGCGCCTTCGCATCTACCGTGTCGTAAGGCTCCCCCGTGACAGGAGTAATGCTAACAAATACCTCCTCTGTCGCCCCGGCGAAGGCCCCGGATGGCAGTTTCAATTGGGCTAGCGCTGTATCTATGAAAAAATTCGCCTGTTGATGGTTTAAGTATAATGCTGCATTTCTTGAAAGCTTCATATGAGCTTCCGCCGTTGCTGTTTCTGCCGGGTATACCAGGCGAAGTACCCGTGCATCCCTGGACTGTATGTTTGCTTGAGCCTGTTCAAGCCCAATTTCTGCCCGATACTTCACAATGCCTTGCCTCCGGTGGGGATGGAGATGCCACCACAGTCATTGTTGCCGTATCGGACAAGCCGCCATAGGTGGTTGCCGTGACGGTCACGGTGCCGGGCATCCGTCTCGCTGCTTTCTGCAAAACCGGACAAACAAAAATGCTGAACGAGAATCTTTATATTTCCTCGTTCAGCATTTCTATTTTAGGACTATTGGACAGCCCCTTGTTGTACTCGTTATCTTGTTATCCGTTGCTGTGATGCGTGCCTTAGTGAGGTTGAGGTTGGCCGCTCAGTTGGGATCTGACCATCTGAATTTCTTCGTTATCCGCCATTTCGGCTGGCTGGTAATAGCCTTTGGAATGCGCCAGGTGATACAACTCGAATTGAGACTTTTCGCAATTGTCACGAATTTGCTGAATGGTCGATCTCAATTGCGGATTGGAGCATTCTGTAATTACACTGCTATACGTGGTAAGGCTGCTTTTGACCATATCTAATGTGTCATTAACCATATCTTTGTCCTGCATCATCTCGGTAGTTCCTCCCTAGTTTAGAAATGACATAAGCTGTTGTTTAGTGTTCATCGCGTCCTGGGCCGATTTTTGAAAATAGGCTTTGACTTGAGGGTCATTAGATTGCTGCGCATAGGTCAGCATCTTTTGGTTAGCGGTTTCATGGGCGCCAATCAGGTGCCGTAAGCTTTGCAATTCTTGCTGATTAAGTTGGGTCATGTCTCTTGCTCCTTTCGCTGTGGAATTCATTGGTTATTGTTTGCGAATTACGGACAATTATGCGGAAATTTTACTTCGTGGCTATAGCCCACCACTTTTATGTTAGAAGAATGTTAACGATTGAAAAGCAGCTATTAAAATAGTCACTGTAATTCCGCTGAACATTGTTAAAATTAGGAAGTAGCTTTATGAAAAAATATCCAATTTTTGGCATAAACGTACAACGATTTGGTATAAACGCACAACGATATGGAAAACAATTTACAAAGGTGGAATATATTCATGTCTAATTCAAATCAGTTGCGCTCCTTCAGGCTGTTCAGGTTCAAATCATTGACGACTAAACTACTTGCGCTGATTGTGCTGCTGATGGCGGTATGTGCCGTTTCATTTACCTTGGTATCTTACTACGAGGTGCAGAGATCCATGACCAGTCAGATGAAGAGCGACGGAACGACCCTGGTCACCAACATCAAGCGGGAAATTGCCGGCAATGAGATTGCCGGTTTGGAGGGACTGCAACAGATTTTTCAGACCATTCAGACAGAAAGTGCCGGGAATATTGTCTATGTTTCACTTTCCGATGCCAGCGGTCAGCTCATGGTGTCTAATGATAGCCGGGTGGAGCAGGAATCGGGTGAGCAGACAGATGCGACCGCTTCGGCTTCGGCGGCCAGTACAGAAGCGGATTTATCCGCAGTCATTACAGGACAGGAAATTCAGGGCAGCATTCTGGAAACGGCTAGTGGAGAGAAGGTCTACAACATTTCTACGGAGTTTACTTACAATGAGGAATTATCAGGAGCTTTGAATGTAGGGATATCCCTGGAGAGCATGTATGCGGAAATTCAGGAGGCCTTGCTGGAGACGATACTGATTTCTTTAGTGATTTTGCTGGTTGCCATGGGTCTGGGGTTATGGATGGCTCGCAAGATGGTTCGTCCACTCTCCATGATGTCAGCACGTATTAAAGAGTTCTCGACAGGAGATTTTACTGCTGAGTTCGTACATGACAGTCAGGATGAAATCGGTAAAATAGCTAAAGATCTGGCATATATGCGGACAACGCTAGGGGGCATGGTAGAGAATATCCAGCTTAGTGCCGGGCAGGTCTCTTCAGGCTCGGAACAGCTAGCGATTATGATTGAAGAGAGTGCGGCAGCGGCCAAGGAAATTTCAGCGGCTACGGATGCTTTAGCTGGTGGCTCAGGGGAGTTGGCTATGAACTCGCAGGAGGGCCTGGAACGGCTGAACCGGCTTGCTGCGGAAATTCATGCCTTGACGGAGCGCGCCGACCAGATGAAGGCACGTATGGAGGAGACGCGTGAAGCCAATCAAACCAGCATGAGCAGTATGAAGACATTGCAGCAGGCTATTCGTGATAATGCACAGGTCACGTTGGGGATTGAAGGGCAAGTGAATGATCTCAGCGCCAAATCCGAAGCGATTACCGAGGTGACTACGGTGATTAAGGGAATTGCCGAGCAGACCAACCTGCTGGCTTTGAATGCAATGATTGAGAGTGCGCGGGCAGGGGAGCAAGGTAGAGGCTTTGCCGTGGTTGCTGAGCAGATTCGCAAACTGGCCGATCAAACGACTGGCTCTGTGCAAGGTATTGAGAAAATGGCGCATGAGGTGGCTGAGGCCGTGGACAAGACAAGAGATCTGATGCAGCAGGGGGCGGAGGTTATCTCGCGAACCAGCGAGGTAGCTCGGGAAACAGGACATGCCTTTAAAAAGATTGATCTTACGGTTCATCAGATCATTGCAGAAATCCAAGGAGTAACCGATGGCATTGTCCAGGTTGATACTGACAAAAATGAAGTCATTACTACCATCGAAAATATCTCTGCCATTGCTGAGGAATCGACAGCAGCGACTCAAGAAATTTCTGCCTCAACGCAGCAGCAATTGGCCGGAATGGATCAGGTGAAGCATTCGGCTGCAGGCATGAAGAGCGTGGCAGATGACTTGAATCGACTGGTAGGCCAATTTAAGTTTTAACATCACGCAAGCTATGTAGTATAAATAAACGTTCCTCCAAGCAACCCCGAAACGGTTGTTGTGGAGGAACGTTTGTGTGGATTTATGGCAAAATATTGCCGGCTGCCCGGTAAATTTCATACCATTCTTCACGGGTCAAGCGAATGTCACCGGCTTTGACGCAGTCCTTCAACCGCTCTATGTTCATCGTTCCGATGATCGGCTGCATTTGAGCGGGATGACGCAGCAGCCAGGCCACGGCAATCGTGGTGTTGGATACGCCATATTTAGCGGCAATGCCGTCAATAGCTTGGTTCAACTCAGGGAATTTGTCGCTCCCGAGGAAGACGCCTTCAAAGAATCCGTATTGGAACGGAGACCACGGTTGAATCGTGATATCGTTCAAACGGCAGAAGTCCAGCACACTGCCATCACGGTTCACGGCCGAATGATTCTCCATATTCACATTGATGCCTGCGGAGATCATATTTGCGTTTGTAATGCTGAGTTGCAATTGATTGGCTACGATGGGCTGCTTGACGTACTTTTGAAGCAATTGAATTTGCATCGGATTCTGATTGGATACCCCGAAGTGCCGGACTTTCCCCGAGCTATGCAATTGATCAAAAGCCTCGGCTACTTCCTCTGGCTCCACCAGAGCATCCGGGCGATGGAGCAGCAATACATCCAGATATTCCGTTCTCAGGCGTTGCAGGATGCCGTCCACGGAGTTCAGGATATGTTCTTTGGAGAAATCGAAGAAGCCATGGCGAATACCACATTTTGATTGCAGAATGATATTTTCGCGAATAAGGGCGTTCATTTGAATAGCGTTCGCGAATATTTCTTCGCATGCCCCTGCTCCGTAAATATCGGCATGATCAAAGAAGTTGGCGCCTTCCTCAAGCGCAGCTTGCACGAAATGCTCGGCCTCGGCCTGGTCCAACGAATTGATCCGCATGCAGCCGACGGCAACAACCGGGACTTCCAGGGAAGTGGCTCCAAGTTTCATAGTTTTCATTTTATTGTCCTCCTGAAATAGTAGATTTACAGGCATCGCTATCGTTATGTAATAATTGTGTAAGCAGCTTTGACTCTACTCATTGTGACACAGAAGGTGGATGCGTTTCAAGCTGACGAGAGTGCAACCTGCTCCCTTGCGCTTGTGTATCCGGATCAGCGCGCTTAATATAATAACTGATGCTCAACAGACTTTCAGAATGAAGATGAAAAGGACTGTATGGAAGAATGAATCCTATCGAGAAGAAACAAGTAGAAATGATGCTAGGCCAGTTTGTAGGGGCGGATGTCTATGTGCATAGCGAGGCAACGTCTTATATGTTTGTCCGTAATTTCAAGATCAAGCTGACGGAAGCCTTTATTGCAGGAGAGGGGCCTTACCGTGTAGCGCTGCGCTATGATGGTCACGGCTGGTTGCGGATCGAAGGGCTTACTCATGCCGAATTGGATGAGCAGGGGCGGCTTCTGCTGGAGGGCTTTGATAATCTAGGCCGCATGGACGTGGCGTTGCATTTAGGAAAGGAGCCGTTCCCGGAATGAATATGGATAAAATGCAACATGGACACCGGCGTATGCTTGCTGTATTTGCTCATCCTGATGATGAGACATTTATTTGTGGCGGCACATTAGCCAAATATGCTTCCGAAGGTGTGGAAATTAAGCTAGTTAGCGCGACTCGTGGAGAGATGGGGCGCCGGATGGGCAATCCTCCTTATCTAAATCGCGAGACGATGGCGGCAGCAAGAGAAATGGAGCTGCGTCAGGCTTGCGATCATTTAGGCGTTAGTGGACTGGAATTCCTGGATATCCGAGACAAGACCGTTGAATTCATAGATGAGGAATGGCTTGTTGGCCAAATTGAGCAACTGATGAAGGACTTTCGGCCAGATGTCGTGTTGACCTTTCACGAGACTTTGGGTGGCCATCCGGATCATTGTGCCATCGGCAAGGTTACGACAAAGGCATTCCGCCGTGCAGGGCAAGGAAATTTGTATTTTATCTCCTTCGGGGATCGCATGCTGCAGCCGGAAAGATATGGTTATACCGCTCAAGATATCGTTGCCGTAGATGTACAGGCTTGCTTGAAGGCTAAATTGGCGGCATTCCGTGCTCATCGCTGTCAGTCCGAGATCGATGAATGGGTATGGCAGCGAGATGACCAGGCACTACGGCATTTTGGACGTTATGAGTATTTTATTCGTGGCAGTCGGCCGCAGGTTAGCGTCTCGTCTATGGAGAATGATCTGTTCACTCCAGTCCTGATGTAAGATAACACACCTTCCTTTACAAGAACATTTTTTGTTACAGGTGGATAACGAAGAAAGCAAAGACTGAAGACTATGACGGTTCCTAGGGGGTCCCGACCGGCTTCAGCCTTTTTTAGTTTTTGTAGCGGCTGGAAGAAGGGTTTAGGGGAGGAAATATGGAATAAACAGGATATACATAAACGGGCGAGAACTTGTTCTGCCCCTGAAGGGTGAATGGCATGTTTTATTTGAAGGAATTAATTTTGCAATTGTTCTTTGCCCATATGCCGTTTGTGATGTTTCATGTGTTCTATCGTGATCAGCCTCGGAATTACACACCCAATTTCATTGTAGTCACAAGTATGATCTGCCTGTTTCTGTCCATGACGTTCGGAACGAGTGTGGTGGAAGGCTATTTCTACGATACTCGCTACATTATTATGTTCTTCGGTCTGATATTTGGCGGGCTGCAAACGGGGCTTGTGCTGCTTGCGGAATTTATTCTGTACCGCTTGTATCTCGGGGGCGCGGGAACGTTGTTGGCTTTGCTGACGATCCTGGTTATTTTTCCCGTCTCCTATCTTCTGTCCAGATTCTATGCGCGTGTGGAGCGTAAGCGGGTGGTCACCTCCAGCGCGGGTTTGCTTTTCGCGATTGTCCCTATGGTTCTGGTATATTTGGAAAATCCAGTTTTGTTTAACAACCATCTGTTCTTTCATCTAGTTTGGGTTCCTTTGCACAATATGCTGGGATGCTGCTTGCTCATCAGCTTGTTCCGTAAAGCAGTAGCAGATAAAGAGCTATTCATCAATTATGCACAAAATGAGCGGGTTCGCGCGGTAAGTCATATGGCAGCTTCGCTGGTGCATGAGGTGCGCAATCCGTTAACCGCTGTCAAAGGCTTCCTGACCTTGATTCGCGAGGGAGCCACTGACCGAGGAAGAACGGAACGGTATATTGAGATTTGCATGAGTGAGCTCGCCCGGACAGAGTATATTTTATCGGAGTATCTGGCCATTTCCAAGCCGATTGGGAACAAGCTGCTTCCAACGGATTTGGGGCACTTGCTGAGCATTACCAAGGACGTGATGAGCCCCTATGCCAACATGCATAATGTGCTGCTGGAGATCGAGCATCCAGAGGAACGGGTATGGATACTGGCTAATCCTGACAAGATGAAGCAGGTGCTCGTCAATTTTATCAAGAATGCCGTGGAGGCCTGTGCCGAGGTGCCGCAAGGTCAAGGCAAGGTGTCCCTGGATCTGCAAATGGCGGCTCGCAAGGTGACGTTGACCATTAGGGATAATGGAATTGGCATGTCGGAGGAACAGGCCAAGCGGCTGGGCTCTATCTATTTCTCTACCAAAGCAAGCGGCACAGGGCTTGGGATGACCTTCTCTTATCAGCTTATATTGTCGCTGGGGGGCAGCATATCCGTGAAGAGCGCACCGGGAGTCGGGACGGAGTTCAACATCAGCCTGCCAGTTTATGCTCGGAGTGATGAGAACCTCAAGGAGGAACTGGAAGCATGAATACATCTTACGGGTCACTGGTAGTCAAAATAATTATAGCCTTGCTTCTGGGGCTTGTCATTCTGGTCTTTGGACTGGTGGGCTCCATCTTTGTTTCCTTATTTGGCGGAGCCTTATTTTATGGAGCGTTGATGCTAGCTCTGACCGGAGTAGCTATTCTGTTTACCTTCTTCTACCTGTTCATTCCCCCTTGGCATCGTCGCAAGCTGCATATCTCGTTAATGGCTGCTGTGCTGCTGATGGGCCTAGCGTCGGCGGGCTATGAGATTCGTCTAGCCTATCATAACAGTATCCCTGTTGTGAGCGATCAGGAGGTGGATATGGAACAGTATCGACCCTTCATGGATCACGGAAATCTGGCGGAATTAGAGGAGCCTTCGACCTTGAAGCTAACCTCTGATTTGCCGCGAATGGATGGGGCGACCGCCTTGTACCCACTCTATGCCGCTTTTGCCCAGGAGGTATATCCCAACAGGAATTATCCTCTCTATGATAGCGAGGTCTCACTTACTCAAACCCCGGAAGCCTACAAGCGTTTGATCAAGGGTGAAGTAGATATCATTTTTGTAGCTCCACCTTCCGAAGGACAGAAGTCTATGGCTCGCAGGAACGGCCGCGAGCTTAAGCTAACCCCGATCGGCCGTGAAGCCTTCGTATTCTTCGTTAACGGAGAGAATCCGGTAGAAGGTTTGACAACCGAGCAAATCCGCGGTATCTACTCCGGGGAGATCACCCGATGGAACCAGGTGGGTGGAGGAGATAAGGCGATTCGCGCCTTCCAGCGCCCGGAGGATAGTGGCAGCCAGACGATGCTTGAGCGGATAATGGACGGCCGTAAGTTGACCGATCCCCCTCGTGAGAACAGGGTTTCTGGCATGGGTGGAATCATCAAGCAAACGGCGGATTATCGTAATTACAAAAATGCGCTGGGTTTTTCATTTCTGTTCTATGCCACAGAGATGGTGCGGGACGGGGACATCCGGCTCTTGTCTATCGATGGTGTGATGCCTGAACGAACTACTATAGCCAATGGCGAGTATCCGCTAGCAACTGAATTTTATGCGGTCACGGCGGGAAGCGACAACCCCAATATTGATCCCTTGATCGAATGGATTTTGTCGCCCCAAGGGCAGGAGCTGGTGGAGCTAACCGGTTATACGCCACTAAATCCATAGAGCAAGTATTGACACGTTAAGGGTGTATCGATAAACTTGAAATTGGGAATTAGCACTCTTGCTAATAGAGTGCTAATATAGGGTTATAGATTATGATCTGTGGAAGGAGATTAGCTTAATGGCCAAGAAGCAGTTTAAAGCCGAATCCAAGAGATTGCTGGAAATGATGATTAACTCCATTTATACCCAACGGGAGATTTTTCTACGAGAGCTGGTGTCCAATGCCAGTGATGCCATTGACAAGATCTATTATCGCGCATTGACCGATGACAATCTGGTATTCAATAAGGATGACTATTTCATTAAAATCTCGGTGGACAAGGCAGCGCGTACATTGACGATTTCCGATACGGGGATTGGCATGACCAAGGATGATCTGGAGAACAATCTGGGCATTATCGCGAACAGCGGCTCCTTTGCCTTCAAGAACGAAAATGAGCTGAAGGACGGTCACAATATCATTGGCCAATTCGGTGTGGGCTTCTATTCCGCCTTTATGGTGGCTGATGTTGTTACCGTTATCAGCCGCGCGCTGGGAAGCGAGGAAGCCTACAAGTGGCAGTCGCAGGGTGCAGACGGCTATACGATTGAAGCCTGCGACAAAGATACGGTCGGCACGGATATTATTTTACAGATCAAAGAGAATACCGAGGATGATCAATACGATGAATACCTGGAAGAGTATCGTTTAAAATCCATCATCAAGAAATATTCCGACTTTATTCGTTATCCGATCAAGATGGATGTGACGAGCAGTCGTCCAAAAGAAGGCGCTGAAGGCGAATACGAGGAATACACGGAAGAGCAAACGGTTAACAGCATGGTGCCAATCTGGCGCAAGAACAAGTCCGAGCTGACGGACGAGGATTACGAGAACTTTTATATGGAGAAGCGTTACGGGTTTGACAAGCCGGTATCCCACATTCATATCAAAGCGGATGGCGCGGTAGTTTATAATGCTATTCTTTACATTCCGGAGAATACGCCGTTCGACTACTATACCAAGGAATATGAGAAGGGCCTGGAGCTTTACTCCAACGGCGTGCTGATCATGGATAAATGTGCCGACCTGCTGCCGGACTATTTCAGCTTTGTCAAAGGGATGGTGGATTCCGAGGACTTGTCGCTGAACATTTCACGCGAGATGCTTCAGCATGACCGTCAGCTTAAAGCCATTGCAAAGAACATTCAAAGCAAGATCAAAAGTCAACTGCAAAGCTTGCTGAAGGACGACCGGGAGAAATACGAGAAATTTTATGCTTCGTTTGGCCGTCAACTTAAGTTCGGTGTCTATAATGACTACGGCATGAACAAGGAAGTGCTGCAGGACCTATTACTGTTCACATCGTCCAAGGAGAAGAAGCTGATCTCGCTGGATGAATACGTATCCCGTATGCCGGAGGATCAGAAGTATATTTATTATGCAGCCGGCGAATCGGTGGAACGTCTGGAGAAATTGCCGCAAACTGAACTGGTGGCCGATAAAGGCTACGAGATTCTGTACCTGACCGATGATATTGACGAATTTGCCATCAAGGTCATTCTGAAATATAAGGATAAGGAATTTAAATCTGTATCCAGCGGGGATCTGGGCATCGAGGCCGATACGGCTGAAGAGAAGGCAGACACCGAGGAGAACCAGGAGTTGTTCACCGCCATGAAGGACTTGCTGGGCGATAAGGTTAAGGAAGTCAAGGCTTCCAAACGTCTGAAATCTCACCCGGTGTGCCTCTCCACAGAAGGTGAATTGACCATCGAGATGGAGAAGGTATTGAATGCCATGCCAAATGCTGGCGGACAGGCGGTAAAGGCGGACAAGGTCCTGGAGATCAATGTCAACCATGACGTATTCCAGTCCCTGAAGAAGGCCCATGAGACCGATAAGGAGAAGCTGAGTCTCTATACCAGCCTGCTATACAATCAGGCCTTATTGATTGAAGGGTTGCCGGTGGGGGACCCGGTTGAATTTACGAATGATATTTGCAAAGTGATGGTATAATCTAAAGTAATGTTCCACAAACGGTGCGAACCACTCTCTGCTAGAAAAAGCAGCAGAGTGGTTCTTTTCTTTTCAGCGGATGGTATGCCATCATGAGAGTGGGGGCGAGTTCATTATGTTTAACGAATTCAGGCTTGCAGCCGGGACGCCGGTATATCTGCAGGTAAAAAATTATATCGTTTGGCTCATTACCCAAGGCGCTTTGCAGGAAGGAGAGCGATTGCCCTCCACCCGCGAGCTGGCCGGTTTGCTGGACGTGAGCAGGGGCAGTGTAGTTGCCGCCTATGAGTCCTTACAGGACGAAGGGGTCATTCATGCCGTTACGGGCAAAGGAAATTTTGTCACTGGTATTTCGGTAGCAAAAGGAGCCGACCTGGAGCCCTGGCACATGAACTGGTTGGACCGAATGAACCACCAGGCTCGAATTGCCGTAGAATTGGACCATATGAAGCGGAAGCAACCGATCCCGGGCGGCGGGCAAGCAACCATCTCTTTTACAAGCATTGCCCCTGATGAACAATTGTTTGACCTGGATCATGTCAAGCGTGCCTTTCTGGACCGTATGGCGGTGGAAGGGCGCGTGCTGCTTAATTATGGCTATGCTAAGGGCTACAAGCCCCTCATCGATTATTTGATGAAATATATGGAGCGCAAGGGTGTGGATTTGACAGGGAAGGAAATGCTGATCACCAGCGGGTTTACGGAAGGATTGGACATTGTATTGTCTTCTCTTGGCGGGACGGAGGAAGCGAAGCCTGCCCGTGGCCTGGTTCAGAACGGACCGGGTGGCTCAGGCAGCCTGGGCCCACGCTTTACTGGTCGGGTACTGTGTGAAAATCCAACACATCATACGGCCATCAAGAATTTACGCAGGCATGGATTCGCCATCACGGGAATTCCGATGCAGCCTGATGGGCTCGACCTGACGGCATTGGAGCGGGCCTTGCAGGAGCAAACCTATGATTGCGCGTACCTGGTTCCTTCTTATCATAATCCCACGGGCATCGTAACCTCGGCCGAAAAGAGGCTGGCCTTGCTGCAATTATTGGGGCGTTATCGCGTGCCCGTCATTGAAGACGGGTTCAATGAAGAGCTGCGCTATTCCGGCGCTCATGTGGCTCCGCTGATTGCAATGTCCGGGCAGGGGAACGGCGTGGTGTATCTGGGCAGCTTCTCCAAGGTCCTGTTCCCCGGCATTCGCATCGGGTGGGTGCTGGCGGACCGGGAATTAATCGAGGTGCTTGAGAGTGTCAAGCGGGCGCGCAGCATCCACACCTCAACCTTGGATCAATCCGTGTTGTATCAATATCTACACAACGGCCATCTGGAGAAATATATGAAGAAAGCCAGGACGGAATATAAGCGGAAATATGAGCTGGCCCGGGCCTGCTGTGAGGAATTTGTCCCTTATGCCCGGCTCTCGGGCAGTGGAGGCTTGCATCTGTTTTTGGAATTCAGGGAGGGCTTTGACACGTGGGAGCTATTGCAAGCCTGTGCGGCACAGGGGGTTATTTTTACACCGGGGGATATGTTCTTCACCGATGGGGGTGGACGTCATACGCTGCGCCTTGGAATTTCCCGTGTCAAGGATGAGGACATTACCCAGGGGATCCGCCTGATTGGCGAAACGGCGGCAAGACTGCTCGCTCTCAAGCCGTCAGGCGGCAGGTCCGCTGATTGATCTTATAGCTTCAAGACCTGTTCTACCGGAGTGTATTCCAGATGAAGATCATGGGCAACGGAGGCGTAGGTAATGGAACCGCCCGCAACATTCACGCCTCTTCTCAGGGCATCGGACTCACTTAACGCCAAGTGTACGCCTTTGGAGGCAATATCAAGCGCATATGACATGGTGGCATTAACAAGAGCCAGTGTGGAGGTGCGGGGAACGGCACCAGGCATGTTGGCTACGGCGTAATGAATGACACCATGCTTCACATAGGTTGGCTCGGAATGAGTTGTGATGTGGTCTACGGTTTCAAATATGCCGCCCTGATCGATGGCTACGTCAACAATGACTGACCTGGCAGACATGGACTTGACCATCTCTTCGGTCACAAGCTTGGGCGCTTTGGCCCCGGTGATCAGCACCGCACCGATGACAAGATCGGCTTCCCGGACCGCTTCGGCAATATGCTGCGGACTGGACATCAAGGTCTGGACGCCCTTGTCAAAGGTATCCTCCAACTCACGCAGTCGGTCAGCGCTCAGATCAATAATCGTTACATCTGCGCCCAGGCCCATAGCCATTCGTGCGGCGTTCGTCCCCACCACACCGCCGCCGATGATCGTAACCTTGCCTCGCTTGACGCCGGGAACACCACCGAGCAGGATACCCTTGCCACCGTGGGGCTTCTCCAGGAATTGGGCGCCAATCTGTACAGACATCCGCCCGGCGACCTCACTCATTGGCGTAAGCAATGGGAGGGTTTTGTTCACCTCGACCGTCTCATAGGCGATGGCAGTTACGCCGCTGCCTTTGAGGGCAAGGGTTAATTCCAGCTCTGAAGCCAGGTGAAGGTACGTAAACAAGATAAGTCCTTGGCGAAAAAAACGGTATTCCTCGGGTTGCGGCTCTTTGACCTTCATAACCATGTCTGTGGACCAGGCTTCGGCGGCTGTGGCCACCAATTTGGCGCCTACCGCTGCATATTCGGCATCTGAGAAGCCGCTTCCCGCTCCGGCATCCTTCTCCATCCATACCTCATGACCTGCGTTGATGAGCAGATGTGCGGTTGCGGGGGTCATTGCCACCCGGTTCTCATTGTTTTTAATTTCCCGGGGTACGCCTACGATCATATAGCTTCCTCCTGTCATGTTATCTAACATATAAATCTGAATTCGCTTCTATTTTATCCTCTGATCGGCAGAGTTTGTCAATTAATATGACGTTAAATGAGCGGATATTTAAAGTTTTTTCAAGAAAAATCACAAAAAATTCTAAAATTATGGGAAAATACTGACATGGATTAAATTTAACATTTTTATCCGGAAAGAGGCAGTGTCAATGAAGACCATAGCAGCTCAGTTCACTTCCCCCACGGGAAGCCGGGATACGTGGGCGGAGATTTCACTTCCGGCGATTGCTCATAACACAAGGTTATTCAGCAGACAGAAGGCTCGGGACTGTCGTCTGATGGCGGTCGTTAAAGCAAATGCCTACGGTCATGGGGCCGTACAGGTGGCCCGCACAGCCATTCATGCGGGGGCCGAATACCTTGGTGTAGCGCTTGTCGATGAAGGATTGCAGTTAAGAGATTCAGGGATCATGCAGCCCGTTCTTGTGCTCGGCTACACGCCGCCCCATGCAGTGGAAGCGGCCTTGATGCAGAACATCACGCTTACCGTGTTCACTGAAGAAGTGCTGCAGGAGGTTATCATCTGTGCGCGGCGGAATCAAAATACAGCTCGAATTCATTTAAAATTCGACACGGGCATGAGCCGGATTGGCATAGCTTCCATTCCGGCTGTAATTGAGCTGATGGAGCAGGCTTCAGCGGCTGCTCCTTATGTGCTGGTGGAGGGCTTGTTTACTCATTTTGCTGATGCCGATGGTGTTGATACGGACTTTGCCCGGCAACAGTTCGCCCGGTTTACCGCTTGCATTGAAGCCTTGGAGAGCAGGGGCTTCCATATTCCGATCAAGCATTGCTGCAACAGTGCGGCAGCGATGCGTTTCCCCGAAATGCATCTGGATATGATCAGGGTAGGCATTGCCTTGTATGGATTATACCCTTCGGAACCATTGCGTTTGCCTGAATATCCACTCCGGCAGGCCATGTCGCTGAAGACGAGGATAGCGGCGCTGCACTCTGTTCAGCCAGGCCAAACCGTGGGCTACGGACGTACTTATCGAGCCGTGGATAAAAGTCTCATCGCCACTCTTCCTATCGGCTATGCCGATGGTTTAACGCGCAACTTGTCGAACTGCGGCTTTGCTTGGGTGCGGGGGCAGCGAGTTCCGGTCATTGGCCGAATCTGCATGGACCAGACGATGCTGGATGTCACCGGAGTTCAGGGGGTATCACCAGGCGATGAGGTGATTCTGTTCGGCAGTAACGAGCAGGGCGAGGGGATCCCTCTTGATGAGCTGGCGGCTTGGATAAACACCATTCATTACGAAGTAATATGCTTGATCAGCCAACGGGTTCCACGCCTGTATGCGGTGTGAATACACAAAAAGAATGGACAGTGTGCGGCTTGAAGTGCCGCTCCTGTCCATTCTTTTGGTTGTGTGTATTATTCCGATACGGTACCCAGCTCGGCCTTATACCCTGCCGGGATGTAAGTAACAGCGGTAACTTCACTAATCACTTGAGGGTAGACCATATCGGGGTCTGGTGGCAGCACGCGGCAATGGACCAGGGCGGTGCCTTTGCTATATTCCACACTGGCAATCTCCAGAGCATAGCCAGGATGTGGAGCCATGCCGGAAATCGTTACCTTTGTAATTTCCTTGGAGACGGCTTCCGTCTTCAGACTTGGATCATATAGATTAACTGGCGCAGGTTCGATTGTCTGGATGTTCTCAATAAATTCGAGCGTCCGATAAACCATGCCTACTGCTTCACTGCGTGTGACAGACTGAGTCGGATTAAATTTCTGATCCTTGTCCAGGGAGATGATTCCCCCGTTCAGCATTGTCTGAATGCTGCTAGCATAGTCAGGGTTGATTTGTTCGTTATCCGCAATTTCTGTATATTGCAGGGTCCAGGCGAATTCACCCTTCGTGTTCAGCGCCTTGAACAGCCAATGAGTGAACTGCTCCTTGGTTACCGGACTGGAAGGCTTGATATCCTTGGAAATATCGAGTTGGTTCACTGCGGCAATCACGAAGGCCTGAGAATACCAGACATTATCCTTGACATGGGTAAAGTAATCGCTGGCTTTTGGCTCTTTGACGTAATCGATGTTATCTATATTAAGGTCTAGCGCGTTTACGATCAGGGTGACAGCCGCGGCTCCGTTCATCTTCTCGAACGGATGGAATCGGCCGTTCAAATCCCCCTTAATAAATCCCCGCTGCTCCAGACGTTCAATGGCTTTCTGTTCCTTGTCCCCTTTGATGTCGTTAAACGCGGAGGCGCTAGAGCCAAAAACCATGGTCAATACAATGACCATCAGCAGGGTTAATTTCGGTGCTTTAACCAGCCGTTTCTTCTTATTCATCGCTATCTCTCCTATCCTTATGATGATTATTTAGTTTTCTGACGCAGGAGGACGGGCAGATGTTTCAGTTTTTGACTATTTTTTTAATAAATATAGACTCAGTGTTTGTTATGTGGACGATGAGGCGCTAGGAATCCGTAGGGTTCTTCCGTGATGTCTGTTGGCAAGCACTGATTTTTAGATTGAGCCCATATTTAATTAATAGCTGCAACGGGCAAACAGGCTAGTTGGAGGGCGGGAACCAGAATTTTGCCCTGTTGGCGATTGTGCTGACATGTACCGGGGAGTCGGGGAAAGGCTTGCGGCAATTCAATCAAGTCCTCCTCTATGTTGTGGTAGGCTGCTCGGCAGTAATGCTGGTCTCCGCTTTCACCCGGCTTATACTGTATGAGGAGGCCTATGGCTATACCTATATTCGCTTCCTGTCACATGGCTTCATGCTCTATCTGGCGGTACTGCTGGCTTGTGCTGGTTTACGCATCCATGTTAACTCGCTTCCTCTTGCGAAGTGTATGATTGTGGTGAGTCTGGCGGCATATCTGCTCGTCAATTACGTGAATATGGACCGGATTATTTTACAGCAAAATATAGAGCGTTACCAAGTGAGTGGACATATCGATGCGGAATACTTGGCAGGACTTTCGCTTGATACGGTGCCATCGCTATTAAAGTTCAGCCGCGAGGAAGGAAATGAGAGCCTGAGGCGCGAGCTTCATGAGCGCTGGGATTGGCTGAGCCACCAGGATACGTCCTGGCAAAGCTACAATGTGGCCAAAGCAAAAGCTCTTCAAGCCCTCAAGCTGGATGCCATCCGGCAAGGTCAAGATGGATGAATCTGCTTGTAGAGATAAGCCGCGCTCGCTATACTGATGGGGATGAACAAAAGGAGGTATGTTCCCTTGTCACTAGAAATTGAACGAAAGTTTTTGCTGCCGGCTTACCCGGAGGCTTTAATCAAGGAGGGGCAATTACGCATCCAATCGGAGCATGCCATCGACCAGATCTATCTGGCTTTGCATGAGGATCAGGAGCTGCGCGTTCGTAGAATTGAAAATTTGCGTACCGGAGAAATTGATTATACGCATACATTCAAACGAGGTTTTGGTCTGACACGGGAAGAGGTTGAAGTCTCGATCTCGGAGGGGCTGTACCGTCAGATTACGGAGGTACACGGGGCGGTAGCGTTGACGAAACGCCGAGTGACCGCAGAATGGAAAGGAATCGTTCTAGAGATTGACCGTTATGATCAGATCGACTTCATCGTGCTGGAGGTTGAATTCGAGTCCGAGGAACAGGCGCTGGCCTTTGCTCCTCCAGCATGGTTTGGACCAGATATCAGCACGGATAAGCGATATAGCAACAAGAAGGTATGGGCAGACCTGCAGCAGCTTCAATAACTGTCCCATACGCTGAGTTGCTGGCGAGCCGGAAGCAGGTTGAAATCAGCAGGTACAAAATATGGCGCGGGAGCGGTAGCCAAGGCTAACGCTATTCCCACGCCATTTATTCTATAACCAGGTGTCCTTCGCCATTCTCACGCAAGAGCTGCCGGTAATGGTTGCGAATGAACTCCAGCACCTTATCGCAGATAAGGCGATGTCCGTCCTCATTGGGGTGAATCCCGTCGGAGCAAAGGAAGCGAGTAAAATCGGGATGCTCCAGAAATGCGCCGCGCACATCGATATATCTCGTCTTGGTCTGAGCGGATACCTTGAGAATCGTTGAGTTGTAGCGCTCCTGCCACCAATAAATCTTCGTAACGCTACCTAGCCACTTCATGATGTTTTTCTCCGCCTCAGGATCGCTTTTGCTGACCCATTTAAAATACTTGTCGGCATTTAACGGCGGAAGGCTCATCAGCACCGGAATAATGCGTTGGCTCTTCACAAACTCAATCGCTTCTGTCAGCTTCTTCTCGAAGATGGTAAAATCCGTCTTTGGACTATGCTCTGCATCCGGATTAAGGGCAATTTCATTCCAGTTAAAGTCGCAATCATTGCCACCGTATTCAATTAGCACGATGTTGGGCTTATCCTTCTCCACATCCCTCTTCAGGTTGGTTAACCCCTTAACAAGCGTATTACCGAACCGGGCGGTGTTGTGAATCGCTCCCTTTAGCTTCTGTTGCAGCAAGGAAACGTAATTATTCTCCAGTACGACGTATCTGCTGCGTGTCTCGTCATAAATGACGCCCTTCGATATGGAATCTCCGCTGACGATGTACTTCAAGTCTTGATTCAACCAAGCGCGACTATGTTCATTCATGGCTCTCACCTCTCTTCAACTTCTATTGTAATGGAGTTGACTTAGCCCATGCAAGTAAGTTATGCACGAATAAAGCAGGTTTTGCAAAAGGAATGTGGACAAGGCTGACGGGGAATGAGAGAATACGGGTAGCTGATTCATATACGAAAAAGGGGATGACATCACTTTGATACGTTTCGCCATCATTGGGACGAATTGGATCACAGAACGTTTTATCCAATCCGCTCTGGAAACAGAGCAATTTGCGCTGACTGCCGTTTACTCCCGATCTGCTGAGAAGGGGAGGGACTTTGCCGCCAAGTTTGGAGATCCGCAGGTATTCACGGATTTGGCAGAGATGGCTTCCAGCCCGGAGGTCGACGCCGTATATATCGCCAGCCCGAATTCCTTGCATGCCGAGCAGGCCATTCTGATGATGGACCATGGCAAGCATGTGTTATGCGAAAAGCCGATGGCTTCCAATGCGGCGGAGGTCCGGCGGATGATTGAGGCGGCGGGGCGTAACGATGTGCTGCTAATGGAAGCACTGAAGTCGACCTTGATGCCCAACTTCCGGGCGGTTCATGATAATTTGTACAAAATTGGCAGGGTGCGCCGTTATTTTTCAAGCTATTGCCAGTATTCTTCGCGATATGATGCTTTCAAGCAGGGGAAAGTGCTGAATGCATTTAACCCGGCCTTCTCCAACGGGGCGCTGATGGATTTGGGCATCTATTGCATCTACCCGATGGTCACATTATTTGGCAAGCCGGAAGAAGTGCAGGCCTCTGCGGTCATGTTATCCTCCGGAGTGGATGGGCAGGGTGGCCTCATGGTTCGCTATCCCGATATGGATGGAATTATTATGTACTCGAAAATTACGGATTCCTACTTGCCCACCGAGATTCAAGGGGAGAATGGAACGATTGTCATTGATCGAATCAATCAGCCCTATGAGGTGAAAATTATGTATCGTGACGGGACGACGGAGGAGTTGACCCGCTCCCAGCCACAGGAATCCATGTATTACGAGGCGCTGGAATTCATTGATTTGATTAAGAGCGGGCGGAGAGAAAGTGATATCAACACACATGCCCGGTCCCTTGC
Organism: Paenibacillus sanguinis 2301083 = DSM 16941; assembly: GCF_000374825.1. Lineage (GTDB taxonomy): Bacteria > Bacillota > Bacilli > Paenibacillales > Paenibacillaceae > Fontibacillus > Fontibacillus sanguinis. Next base: position 167,271 of record NZ_KB895378.1, on the reverse strand, counting down.
CGTGGCGGAGCTGATGGAGGAAGCCAGACATCAATTTGGTTTGCGTTATGCTGCCGATGAGGTGTGAGAACAGGATATCTTAAAATAGTTTTCATAGTTTTCAGTTTACTCTCTTCTATCTGTTTGCTTCCAAACACCCTCGAGGTTTTATAAGTCTTATACTCATTTTCTATTTTACTAATTATTCGTTCTCTAGCGAGCTTGTTAACCTGCTTCTAAGGATAGGTGACAAGCAAGGCATTGCTGATTTTGCGTCCTGGCGAGGTGAGATACTTGCCATTATAGTACAACCCGCTGGAAGCTCCGCCATCCAGGTTCATGGCTTGATAGGCTCCGGCTTGCTTCATAATCTCAGCCAACTGCGGGATCGTGGCTCCCCCGGTCGTCAGCAGAATCAGCTTGTGGTCACGGGTAATTCCCAGTGCGCTCCGTGCTCCGCCACCGGTAAGGATTTTCGGGTCTTTGAAGCCCTCTGTTTTCACATCGATGGCTACCTTGCCATCCACCACAAGGCGTGGCCCGGCCTGTAAGGCACCCTCTATATTGCCTTCAGCAAATGCATCTGTAAATGCTGTGCCAGGGATTAGCTGTGTCAGCAAATTGGAGTCGTAGGCGAAGATGGTGCGTTTGTCGCCGCCGGCTATCATTTTTAATTCGCCATTACTCACGATATAACCATAAGGGGCTTTATGGGCCTCGGAGGTGTAGGCGTTGAAGAAGGTGCCGTTAACTGCTACAACCGCCTTGTGGCGTTTGGCCAGGCTGCTGAGATCCTCAACTTTGCCAATTTCATCTCCGGCCAAAGCGACCTTAAGCTGAACTTTAGGATCCATCAACGAGATGGTCACTGTCTGTACCTTAAAGGAACGGCTGCCGATCTTGAAGCTTTTGCGTTCGCTGACGATGGCCTTTCCCTGATTAGCTGCTGTACTTCGGGTCATGTAGGGCAGGGTGAGTTGCTTCTCTGCTTGACCGAAGCTGACGGAAGCCGTTTCTTTGTTCCATTTGATAGGAACTTGCAGAATATCTTTAACGACTTGCAATGGAAGATAGGCGGTACCCGCTTCTGTAAAGGGGGCACTCGTCAAGATGCGGGTCTCTTCGTTCACATAGGCCATGGTGCTGCCCGCCTGCAGGGTGATGCGCAATTCGCCTTTAGCAATATGCAGTTTCTTTTCCGAAGGATTCCACTGTACGCGGGTCTCCGCGAATCCGTTTAATACCCGCCCGGGGATATAAGCAAGGTTAGTATTGGCGTCCAGCAAAACCACATTTTTGACCTTGACTGGCGCTGCTGCGACAGCATCAAGGCTTGCCGGGACGAGACAGATGAGGGCCAGGGCTAGCACCAGCAGCTTGCCCAGACTGTGCTTGTTATGTTTGTTTATCATGATGAATATTTCTCCTTCTTCTGATATAGGCATTAATATCTATATATTATCGGAAGAAGGAAAGGAATAATGAACTATGTTTGACAGAATCATTAGTCTTATAAGCACAGTTTGTGTCTATTTGCGCAACGGTTGATAAAGCTGCTCGTAATAATCTAGAAGCATCCGCCGAGTGGAGAAGGCTTCACGAGTTGTTTCGATGCTTTTGCGCATCATTTGCACCCAGCGTGTCTGATCATGGTAATACGTGGGCAATACCCGCTGGAGTATAGTGTCGTAAAGAGCGGCGCCATCATGGCGATCCAATTCGTGAATATCATTCGATTCAAACCCGTCTCCAATCTGCCAGCCATTCTCCCCGTCCAGGCAGGCCTCGGGCCACCAGCCATCGAGAATGGAGCAGTTGAGGACACCGTTGACAGCGGCCTTCATCCCCGAGGTTCCGCTGGCTTCCAGTGGCCTTCGGGGATTATTCAGCCATACGTCTACGCCCCGTGTAAGCTTGGCACCGATCAGCATATCGTAATTTTCCAGAAATACGACGCTGCCGGGATACTTCTTCATCATGGCCACCAGTCGGCTGACGATTTGTTTGCCGGTCTCATCATTAGGATGGGCTTTGCCGGAGAAGACGATTTGAAGCTGCCCGCTCTCCAGATAAGGGGTTATCAATTCGGGTTGAGAGAAGATCAGATCGCTTCGCTTGTAAGGCGCAGCGCGCCTGGAGAAGCCAATCAGCAAACGCTTCGCATTCAGAGCTACGCCGGAATGCTGGCGTATCCAGTGGATCAGTTCATGCTTGAGCTCAGTGTGGACTGCCCAAAGATCTCCCCCATTCTCATAGGCTTGAGTTATGCGCGGATCGGCCCAGGTAGGTAAGTGAATGGCATTGGTGATGCCGATGATTTCCGAGCGGCCATGCACATCCTTCCACATCCGGTTGGCCGTTTGGGCATGGAGTGCGGCAACGGCATTGGAGCGGCGGGAGAGCCGCAAGCCGGCAACGGTCATGTTAAACGGATTGCCGCCGATTTGCTCCATTTGTTCACGGCTCAGTCCATTATAGGCAGACATCGCAGCCAGCAGGTCCAGGGCATGGGCTTCATTCCCCTCCTTGACCGGAGTATGGGTAGTGAATACAACCTCCTCGCGGGTTTTGCGCCAAGCGGATTCAAAGGAGAGGCCGCCAGCCATCTTCTCCCGAATCAATTCTGTAGCTGCCAGAGCTGCATGGCCCTCGTTGAAGTGGTAGACATCGATCTCAAGGTCAAGCGCCCGGATGGCCTTTACCCCGCCGATGCCGAGAACGATCTCTTGGGCGATGCGTTCTTCGCTTGAGCCTCCATATAGCCGTGCAGTTATCCAGCCATGTGGGCTTTCATCAACGTCGGCATCAAGCAAGTAAAGCGGATTATTGTCAAAGCGTTCGGTTTTCCATACTTTACAAGGGACCTCAGCATCCTTGACCGTTACGGTGAGCCTAACCCCCGTATCTTCTAAAAAGTCATATTCCTGATCAACAAACGTATCATAGGGCTTGCCTTCGTGATCGATGCGTTGCTCGGTATAACCTTGCTTCCAGCGAATTCCGATGCCGATCAGAGGGACGCCGAGGTCCTTGGCCCCTTTGATGAAGTCGCCGGCAAGAATGCCAAGTCCACCTGCGTATATCTTGAAGTCTTGATGCAATCCGTATTCCATGCTGAAATAAGCCACCGCCGGAAGGTGCTGATTGTTCACGAGAATACCTCCTTAGGATCTGAGCAATTGCTGCGGAATTAATCTTGATATCGTATGCAGCGGGCTCAGCTGTTGTCTCCAGATTCGGGCAAGGTGGGGCTGAGGTCTCTTTCAATAGATGGAAGTTTGTGCTATTTTCATGGAAACCGGAAATTATGATTAGGTATGTTGAGCTTACATAGAGTAATACGTGTTGCATAGCTAGGAAGGAGATTTACGATGAGTGTAGAAGAAAACTATCGTTTTCAGGTCAATTTGAGCGGGATGATCAACATCCTGTCAAACCATTTGTATAGTAATCCTAAAGTATATTTGCGCGAGCTCTTGCAAAATGGGGTTGATGCAGTAACGGCCAGAAATGGGCTGCAGGAGCCGGGGTATACAGGCCGCATTGTGGTCGAAGTTGCGGGCACGGGTCATAACGTCACATTGACCGTTGAAGATAACGGAGTGGGCTTGACCGAAGCCGAGGTGCATGAATTCCTGGCGATGATCGGGCAATCCTCCAAACGTGGTGAGGACTTCCTGGCTAAAGAGGAATCCTTCATCGGCCGTTTCGGTATTGGCTTGTTGTCTTGCTTTATGGTTAGCGATGAAATCGTGATGATTACACGGTCTGCCAAGGGTGGTCCGGCACTCGAATGGCGAGGGAAGCCTGACGGAACCTATAGTATTCGCACACTTGAGGGAGATCTGTCCCCCGGAACGAAGGTATATTTACGCTGCAAGCCGGGCTGTGAGCTTTACTTTGAAGAAGCTAGCCTGGCGGAATGGCTGCATTATTACGGAGCTTTGCTGCCTTATCCTATCATTTTGCAATCCAGTCAGGGGGAGCGCATCATTAATGATGACATTCCTGTATGGATTCAAGACCCGGGATTGGCACGAAGCCATCGGCAAGAAGTGCTCAAGCTTGGCGAGCGGCTATTAGGGGAGAAATTTCGTGACTTTATTCCTTTGATGACTGATGAAGGCCGTACGGGGGGGATTGCTTATGTGCTTCCCCAAGCCGTCAATCTCAATGCCAAGAAGAGTCACCGTGTCTACCTCAAGCATATGCTTGTATCGGAGAAAGCGGAGAATATTTTGCCGGACTGGGCATTTTTCGTGAAGTGTGTAGTGTGGACGGATGAGCTTCAGCCGACAGCATCCCGGGAGAGCTTCTACGAGAACGACAAGCTGGAAGAGGTGCGCGAGCAGCTAGGTGAATCCATTCGCAGCGAATTGATGAGAATGGCGGAATATGATCCGGATCGGCTTCAGCACATTATCAATCTGCATGCCTTGTCCATGAAGGCTCTGGCGGTGGAGGACGACAAGTTCTTCTCGATTATATACCGCTGGCTCCCCTTCGAGACGACATATGGGAGCCGTGAGCTTGATGAATTGCTCAAGGATCATCAGCATTTTTACTATACCCTTAGCCTGGATGAGTATCGCCAGATTACACACGTAGCCTCAGCGCAAACGATGCTGGTGGTGAACGGTGGCTACATATACGATGCCGAGTTGTTGTCCAGACTGCCGTTAGTGGATGACCGTATTACCGTGGAGCGATTGCTGCCTGAGGATGTGTCCTTCTCCTTCACGGATATTACGCCAGAGGAACGATTGCAGTATTATGAAGCTGTCAAGCTGGCTGATGCAACCTTGCAGCCTTTTCGCTGCCGCGTTCAGATCAGACGCTTTAAGCCGGTCGACTTGCCTGCGCTTTATACGTTGTCGAAGGAATCCTCAGACCTGCGTACTTTAGAGACAGCCAAGGAAGCGAGTACGGAATTGCTATCCTCTGTGCTGGGGAATTTGGGTGCCAGCTATCAGGCTACAGCATACGCGACGATTTATTTGAACCTGGACAATCCAGTAGTAGCCCGTATATTCACATCGGGGCATCTGGGGATGCTGCCGACTGCGATAGAGATGTTGTATTGTAATGCCTTGTTAATGGGGCATTATCCGATGAATCGCAAGGAAATCGCCCTTCTGAATCAAGGAATTATTCGGTTCATCGATTGGGGCATGGATGTCAATCAAAATGGAGGTACTTCGCATGAATAACATAAATACCATGAATTTTGATGGTGATTTCGATGATTTGATGGAGCAGGCGTTTATGCTGCCAAATGGGCGGGCCAAGGTGGAGATGCTGGAGCAAGCCATTCAATTGGCTGATGCTGCGGGGGACGTTGATCAAGGTTATGAAGCTCGGGCGGAGCTTGTGGAATGTGGCGTTTTTAACGGTTATCCTATGAAAGCTCTCGTTGCCTTCTCCTGGCAGCTTGGACAGTTTGACAAAGAGCCTGAGCGTTTTGACGAGTTCAGCTTGTTCTGGTCCTACAAGTGGATTCTCGACCAAGCGCCGAATTTCCCGGATATTACTCGCGAGCAAGTGGAACAGTTGTTGGAGGATATGAAGCAAAGATTTGGGCAATATGGCTATAGCGATCGTACCTACTACTTCTATAAGATGGTAACCGCCAATGAAATGGGTGAGATTGAGGTTGCTGCGGATTATATGAAGCGAATTCAAACGATGGAACGGGACGACATGAGTGATTGCCCGGCCTGTGAGCAGAATCGGGTGGTGGAGTGTGCCGTCAAGCAAGGGGATGATGAGGCAATTATTGAAGCAGCCAAGCCGATTATTGATGGCGGTATGAGCTGTGGCGAGGTGCCTCACGTTACGATTACCAAGGTTCTCTTCCCGCTGCTTCGCCTGGGCCGCCAGAAAGAAGCTGATAAGCTTCAGCGTCGAGGCTACCGTCTGGTGAAGGGGAATCGTGATTTTCTGCTGTACCACGGGGAACATATCGGATATTTGACCCTCACAGACCCAATCAAAGCGCTAGAGGTTTTTGAGGAGCATATCCCTATGGCTCTGGATCATGAGAATCCTTTTCATGTGATGATGTTTAATGCCTATGCTGCCAAGATGTTCCAGCGGTTGGCCGAAGAAAGCCTGTCTTACCAGGTTAAGCTGCCTGCCGAATTTCCACATCGGGAAGAAGCGGGCAATGTAGCTTGGCTTGGCAAATATTTCATGGATCAGGCGCTGACAGCCGCTGAACGATTTGATTTGCGCAACGGAAACAACTATTACACGGATTTTATTCAAAAAATACCAACTAGATAAGTTGAGCTTTTTCAGAATCATTTTCTCGCTTGCTTGTTATGCCTTGTATAGTGATACCAACAAGAGACCTGGAATTCCGCTGTAAAGGGGGGTTCCAGGTCTCTTGTCGTTTAATTGTAGCCGTTGGGATCTACGCTGAGGGCTTCCTGTTCCTCATAGAAAGCAGCTTGCTCTTCATCCGCCAGGGACTGAATCTCCTCAGAGCCAATGTTAATATAGCCATAGCCTTCCTCGGCTTGCTTCTTCAAAGCTCGCGCCTTCATATATTTCGGACTGGCTTCTCCGGCATCCTCATCATAAACGAGCAAGATCCCGTCCGTTTTGCGCAACAGCAACTCGTCCCGGGCCTTGAACTGCCACGGACCCAGATAAGCCTCTTTGCTGATGGAAGCATAATGATCAACCTGGCGGAGAATTTGAGTGTAATAGTCTCGTTTCTCTTCGCTCCATTTCTCTTCCTGATGACTGTATGCGGTGATAATGGAGCATTTTAGCCGGGGATATTGCTGCTTGAGTGCAAATACGGCCTCACAGGCCCAGAGGTCAACGCCGTATTGTCCTGGCGTAATTACCCACTCCAGACCTTCCTCCAGAAGTGGAATAAGACGATTTATAATAGCCTGACGAATGTAGGGGATGCCCTGGTGTTTTTGGTTGTATATGCCCAGTTCATGTGCACGATAGCCGGTGACAAGAATATTTTTCAAGCTAAAACTCCTTCGGATTAAACTTGCACTTACATAAATTAGCTTCTGATTTATGCAAAGAAGCAATGGAGAACGTGCTCTCACAATTGCTATGCTTAAGCTCATTATACGCTATCTGAAGGATACGGCATCCATGGTTCATAGTGCAACAGGCAAGAAACACAAGGGGGAATAATCGAATCAAAACAAAAACCAGAGGTTGACATGATCCATTCGGGAGTAAATCAACAACGAATATACCTCTAACGGGAAATCCTCATGCTAATTCGCTCGTATTACACCAAATAGGGTATATAACAGGAATTCCTCATGTTAATATTGGGTTTTTTCCCAAAAATCTCCCTTTTCATAATGATTAGCAGGAGGGAATCCATATAAATCCCGATTTCTGGCGGATTTGAGCCATTTAACGGGAGTTTTTCCCTATAAGTGTGAGTGTTCAAAAAGTCGAATTTTCAGGACCGATGCTGATGCTTCCGATGTGCGTTTTTTCAAAACGCTTGAGCCTCGATGAAGCTAGGGACGTAAGTAGCGGAGCTACACGTTTTCGGAGAATACGACTTCGGAAGCATGGGTACGTAAGCAACTCCTATGTTTCTGCGAGAAACATACTACGGAAGCCTACGCTAGGCCCGGCTGAATTCAAGATTCGATGTCGAACCCACTCCTTGAACAACTTCATTCTGGGAAGACGACTTTTTGAACTACCTCTATAAGTAAGAAGAGGAACCCCCCGAATAGAACCTGGAACCAGCGGTATTCAGCGAACTCTTGGGATACGTGCAATGCGCCTCATAAGTCTTGCTAACGATCAACCGCTAATTTTTAGATTGAGCCGAATAATCAGCGGCATTTGTTAGCGGTTGCAATAGTGCAGAGATTACTGGCCATGGATAGCGAAAAGGGTAAATATAGTGTAGAACAGCGCGTAAAATGTGCCTAACGCAATGATCCATAGAAAAGCGTTGCCATTCATTTTGTTGCCGGGCTTCCACATAGAAATCGCTCCTTTCCATTGCTTTGGCCAAATGTGAACATTTTGTGTCTTTCTTAATTATTGAACATTTTGTGTCTAAATTCAAACACTTTTTTGACGATTTTATATTATTTTTACAAAATAGGCTGGGAATAAGGCCGTACATGCCAAAAAACCATACCTTTTGAACGGCATGGTTTGAAATGTTCTGATAAACGGTAGCGCCTGCTAAGGTGCTCTCTCCAGCAAAAAAGGGAAATATCGCTTGTGCGCTGCGATGGATGATGACCTGCTTAGCCCCTGTGAGGAGTAAAGCCTTCCTCGTTCAAATACTCTCCCGCCTCTTCGCGAGTCTCAAAGGCCATCTCCAGGCTTTGCCCGGAATAGATATACCATAAATCATCTTCGTACTTGAGCGTCAGCGTTTCGCCCTTATCATTGATCCATAGACCCCCAGTTCCCGAGGGAGCAGCATAGGAGGTGGCTTGAGCCGCTGTAGGGGCAACTTCAAAATCCTCCGGTTTATCCTCACGCTTGGATAGAGAAGCCATCGAAGCTTTGACCAGGTCAAGCAATTCCTTTTCTTCAAAATCACGAATGTTAACGAACCCTTTGTCATCCGCGTCAGGATGCTGCAGAAGACCGGCATATACGAATCCGTTACCATTTGGGTGCAAGTGGTAGACCACCGTTTTTTTATCATAAGCGCTGCCTTCAAAATGGAAATTTACACGTCCTAGGGAAACATTGCGGCGCTCCAGGTCCGGGATGGACTCCAGAATGTTCAGTTTTTGCTCAAACGTCAGCATATCTTCAACCTCTCAACCTCATAATTGGCGTGCAGAAGCAAATGCACTCATCGATTATAACATAAAAGCATAGATTGACTGGGTGGGATTTCCACGCCTGACAAGAACGGTTATACTAAAGGTGAGTGTTCAAATCGTCAGGCTGAACCGCTTCGTGACCCAAGACAAGAGATGACTGTTTGAGCTATCTAAAGGATAAATCTATTAAATGATTAGAAGGAGGCAAATCATGGCAGATACGAAAATCAAATGGGGTATTATGGCTGCCGGGGGAATCGCCGGACAATTTGTGGCGGATTTGGCTTTTGCACAGCATGCGGAAGCTTTTGCTATTGGCTCCCGGAGCCTGGATAAGGCCAAGGCATTCGCCGATAAATTCGGGATTTCCCGGGCTTACGGCAGCTATGAAGAATTGTTGGCGGATCCCGATGTAGATGTTGTGTACGTAGCCACACCCCATCCTTACCATAAAGAGAATGTCTTGAGTGTATTGCGAGCGGGCAAGCCTGTTTTGTGTGAAAAGCCCTTCACTATTAATGCTTCCGAATTGGAGGAAATCATCGGCTACGCTCGGGCGAACAAGCTGTTTCTGATGGAGGCCATGTGGACACGGTTCCTGCCGCCAATTCGCAAGGTGCGCGAGTGGTTGGCAGAAGGCCGCATCGGAGAAATCCGCCTGGTGAAGGCTGATTTTGGCTTCCGTATAGGCTGGGACCCGGAAGGAAGATTGCTGAATCCCCAATTAGGAGGCGGAGCCTTGCTGGATGCCGGCATCTATCCAATCTCTTTTGCTTCCATGGTGCTGGGAGCCAATCCGCAGCAAATACAAAGTACCGCTCACCTTGGAGAGACGGGGGTGGATGAGCACTTCTCGGTGCTCCTGACCTATGAGAATGGGGTTGCCGCTTCCTTGAACGGAGCCGTACGCTTGAACCTGGGCAATGATGCCTATATTCACGGGACCCACGGGAAGATTCATATCCCTAACTTCCTGAGTGCCAATGCAGCCACCCTCTATGTGGATGGTGAGGAACCCGAGAGCTTTACGGATGACCGTGAAGCAAGGGGCTATGTCTTTGAAGCCGAAGCAGTAAGCAAGGCGCTGCGTGCCGGGTTGAAGGAATGCGAGGAGATACCGCTGGATGAGTCGTTGGCAATTATGCGTATTCTGGATCAGATTCGCGGACAGTGGGGACTCCGCTATCCTTCGGAAGCTTAATGATATAGGAGTTGCACAGCAAAGGAACCTTCAATCCACTGAAGGTTCCTTTGCTGTTTAAGCTATTTTCCAAAAAGACAGGCCAAGGTGTTCTAATTGGAAGGTAAACCGAATAAGTATAATTACGGTGCCATTTTCGCCGTGCATTCGGTACAATTTGTCGGGCTGCTTTTCACAGTTTCCTAGATTTGCTTGCCAGAGCTGGAGGGCGGGGATGCACCTTGTCGATCTTCGCCGATCAGGTTGTCAAGTCGTTGTATCTCTTCAGAAAGGGTCTGCAACGAAGCATCAATATTGCTCAATTTATCACCGACGGTTTGCAGCACGTATTTGATCAAGATGAAGCAAAGCGTAACCGGAAACCCTACATTGGTAACCAACGATACAATATCTGCTACCTGCATGAGTATGACCTCCTTGGATTGTATTGGGCCCTTCACTATATAGGGAGATGGAAGACAAGGAGAAACAACCTTTTATTTGGAAAAAATGTTATAATAATTACAAAAATAAGGTTGTTAAAGGCTCGTTTGATTTTCCCTATATATAGAAGATGAAATTGAAAGGGGGAGGTAGTTTTGAAAGAACATCATACCGTGTACGAGCAATACCAGAAGGAAGTGTACCGAATCGCCTGGAGAGTTCAATACAGAGCAAGGGCCGTAAGACAACGGGAATGTTCGTTCAATGGAGTTGAGCCGTCCGTCACCTGCTTCACCTCATCTTCTGATAATAAAATTGTTGTAAGACAGATGATCAGTGCGCTTCCTTCCACGACGGGGCAAACCATCATATCTAAAATATACCTTCAGGGTAAAACCGAGGGGGAAGTCGCCCGCGAGTTGAATATGAGTCAGCAAGGGGTGAACAAATGGAAACGAAAAATGATCAAAGAGCTGTCCCGAATGATGAAGAGTTCCTGAGTTTGTTGCAAAAGGCCAAGGAAAATGATCCCGATTCTATATTAGAGCTTATTGATCTGTTCAAAGGGGATATTGCACACGTCAGTCAATTTATCCATTCGTCACGAGAAGATGCGGTTTCCGATATTATTCTGGAGTTTCTGGAGATGATTCGGGAGAAGGATGACTAATCCGAATAGGAAAATAATGATATTTGCAGAGCAATGAGGAACGCCCCATGGAAAGATGGAGCGTTCCTTTTAATATATCCCTCAAATGTTTCTGAAAGCACCTTGCGTACATAAAGCTGTTGAGTGGTGGATAAAATAGGCGTTACTGGATGAGACGACCTGAATCCCGGTTACAAATAGGAGAAGGGGATCGAACGCTGTGAGGAAACGGACTGGTGGTAAAGAAGCAACAAAAGAAGCACTGACAGGAGAGCTGGGTGGACAAATATTTGTAGCTATAGAATTCAAAAAACAGGAATGGCGGTGCAGGGATGATCTCTCTGACTCCGCCATTCCTTTGTTATCGTTAACAATTAGGTGCGTCAGTACTTCTTATTGCCGGACTGGCTAGTATTACCGGATGCAAAGCCTTTGAACAGTGTCGGTACATTATGGTATCGGGTGTTTGTGATTTTGGCCGTGCTTGACTTGCTGTCTGTTCTGAAAATGGAGTCCTTCACATCAGAAATATCCGAATTATCGAGAATAAAATTAACTTTGTAAGAGGTGCCCCCATTTTGCCGGGCCAGCTTGCCGATGTCCTTGGCCTTGAAGTTCTTGATGTTAATCGTGCCTGCCGCATTCGCCTGGAACACCTTGTCATAGGCTTTATAGGCTCCGCCGCCGGTAATATTCACCGTACCGGAGGATCTAAGAGTCAGTGCATCCTCGCCAACATCAAGCCAGGTGACATTCTCGATCGTACCATTGCCATAGACATGCACGCCGTCCGCCCCGGGGGCACCGATATTCACATTTTTCAAGGTTGCATTCTTTTCTAGCTTGAAGATCGGCTTTTGATTTTCAGCCTGACTGCCATCGCCCAAGGCTTTTGGATCGGCGACGTAGGTTTGACCTTTGCCGTCGAACGTCTTCCCGGCTTTCACTACAATTGTTTTGCTAACGACAATAGGGGAAGCTGCGTCTACTTGCGCAACTCCTGACAGCGCTACCAGCAGAACACCCGAAAGAATAATGCCCAATACCTTTTTCAAAATATACCGTCCGTCCCTTCATCAAATGATATTTTGGCGGATAACAGTTGCGCGTAGCCGTCGTCCACCGTGATGGATGCGCCCGGATGTGCACCTCTGGATACACCCAAATCAAGCATATTCGACCGTTTTAACAATATAACTATGAAATGGAATATTGTGTATATCATTTTATTTGTAAGCGCTTAAAAATTCGTTGAATTTTTAATTTTTCTTTGCTATAATCACATTGAAAAGCTTTTCAAAAAGGAATGAATTATGACGAAGATAAAACCAACCATTCGGGATGTAGCAAGAAGAGCAGGGGTCTCCATCAGTACCGTATCACGAGTAATGAACACTCCGGATACTGTGGTCGAGAGCAAGCGGGCAAGGGTGCTGGACGCGATTCACGAGTTGAATTACCAGCCCAACGCCTTCGCGCGTGGACTGATTTACAAGAAGTCCTATACCCTGGGGCTGCTGATTCCCGATATCGAAAACATGTATTACGCGGGAATGATTCGCGGAATGCAGGAGGCCTGCAATAAACTGGGCTATAGCCTGATGATCTGCAATACCGACCGTGACAAGGCGCGTCTGCTATCCTACATCGATACGTTCCACGAGAAGCAGGTGGATGGCATTGTGTTCGCCAGCGACAAGATGTATCCGGAATATTATGAGAAGCTGCTGGGCTGCCGTATTCCGTGCGTGATGGTATCTTCCCATTCCGACGAGTATGACCTTCCCTGTGTGGAGGTGGATGATGAAGCTGCGGCCTATGACGCTGCTGCATACTTGATTGAGCTGGGACATCGACAAATCGGTATGATCGGCTTCAATCATCATCATTCGATTGCCGGACCTCCACGTTATGCCGGCTTTGTCCGCGCCATGGAGGAGTATGGCCTGACAGACAATATTGCCAATACCAAGTATGCCAGCTATTATTTTGAGCATGCCTATGAGGCGGCACATGAGCTATTCAGCGAACGCCCTGATCTGACTGCGGTGTTCTGTGTCGCTGATGAATTTGCGATGGGCACGATTTCGTATCTTAAGGATCGAAATATCTTGGTACCCGGGCAAGTGTCCGTTATCGGCTTTGATAATCACAGAATGGCCGGCATGTACATTCCCAAGCTCACCACGATCTCACAACCTATCTACGATCTGGGCTTTCGTGCGGCAGAGAAGCTGCATGAACTGCTGACGACCGGAGAGATACAAACACCCCGAGAAGTTCTTCAGCATAAGCTTGTCGTCCGCGAATCTACGCGGGAGAGAGCTGCTACCACCTAGCAATTTCACCACAAACATCATGACTTAATCAGATATAAGGTGCGTCCAGTTGCGGGCACCTGTTGAACATGTGTTGGATCCTATTCCAGCATAGAACAGCATCCAATCCATTCTGAAAAGCTTTTCAGAATTTTTAAAACATTTGTTCGCGAAGGCAGCATATATTTATTTATCCTCTAAATGTAACCGCATTCAAAAATAAGTCCTTCGAGGCATCGCTAATCTTCCAAGGGGGTGATCCGTCCGTACCATATGCTGTTCAGTCATACCTTTCAAGGGTTTACTTATCTATAAAATCGAAGGGGATGTAGAGGTCTATGAAAAAAAGATCCAAGCTTGTTTCACTGCTGCTGATTGGTGGGTTGTCATTTACCATGCTGCTTAGTGCTTGCGGTGGGGGCAAGCAGGCTGTCAATGATCCGGCGCCACCGGCTAATAGCGGTACCGCAGCAGAGCAAGGTCAGAACAATAGCGGAGCTGCCTCAACGGGATCAGCGCTGGACCTGGCGCTTCAAGGCGAATATAAGGGCACAACGGTTACGATGTTTGGACCGTTCGTGGATGCCGACCAAGTCAAATTCGAGACCAGCATCAAGGAGTTCGAGGAGAAGACCGGAATTGATATTCAATATGAGGGCTCCAAGGAATTTGAAGCGACCATTAATGTGCGTGTCGATGGAGGCAATGCTCCTGACATTGCCGACTTCCCGCAGCCGGGGCTGCTGGCGGCTGTCGCCAAAACAGGAAAGGTTATCGACCTGAATGGCATCCTGGATCAGGAGAAGCTGAAGGCCAACTACAACCAAAGTTGGCTGGAGATGGGGACGATGGAAGGCAAAGATGGAGAGATCATGGCCGGGATCTGGAACCGCAGTAATGTGAAGAGTCTGGTCTGGTATCCAAAGAAGCAGTTTGAGGAAGCGGGCTATACCATTCCGCAGACTTGGAATGAACTGATGGAGCTGACGGAGCAGATTGCCAAGGATGGAGATGCAGCCTGGGCTATCGGGATCGAGAGTGGTGCGGCCACGGGCTGGCCAGCGACAGACTGGGTGGAGGACATCATGCTGCGTACGACTTCACCGGAGAATTACGATAAATGGGTAACTGGCGAGCTTCCGTTCAACTCCCCCGAAGTGAAGCATGCGATTGAAGTTATGTCTGAAATCTGGATGAACCCGGATTATGTATACGGTGGGACGAAATCGATCTTAACTACGGCATTCGGGGATGCACCGACACCGATGTTCGACAATCCGCCAAAGGTATGGCTGCATCGGCAAGCCAACTTTATTACCAGCTTCTTCCCGGAAACCGCGAAGGTTGACGAGGACTACGCCTGGTTCTACTTGCCGCCGATTGACGAGCAATATGGCAAGCCGGTGCTTGTGGCCGGAGATATTTATGCCATGTTCAACGATCGTCCTGAAGTGCGGGCTGTTATGGAATTCTTCACGACCGGTGAATCCATTAAGACCTGGGTACAGTCCGGCGGGGTGATCGCTCCCATGAATGATGCTTCGCTCGACTGGTATGCATCGGAATCGGATCGCCGCATGGCAGAGCTGGTGCAGGATGCGTCTACTTTGCGCTTTGACGGCTCTGACCTGATGCCCGGCAAAGTGGGCGCGGGCACGTTCTGGAAGGGAATCACCGATTACGTCAGCGGAACGGCGACGTTGGACGAAGCGCTTGACCAGATTCAGGCAGGCTGGAGCAACTAGCTCTCTTCGCTGATAGCTGCAAGTTAAGTCATGCTGGGGCGCGTGGGCCGAGCTTGTTCATCCGGCAACTCGCGCCCTCTCTGTTTGGCCAGATTCTTTTGTCTCGAAAGTATGCTTGAGGAGGGGTCATGATGAGTGCAGAGGCCAAGCAAACCGTGAGTTTTCGGGCCGTCCTCTTATCCCTGGCCGTGCTGCTGGCGAATATCGCCGGCCATGGACTAATCTTTCGCTTTTTTCGCGATTCTACATTAAATCCATTATTTACGGCTATATGCGCTGTGCTGTGGGGTGTCGCGGGTGTTTACCTGCTATATTACAGCTTCACCTGGGCCGTGGAGCAATACCCGCAGCAGGTGCGCCGGAGGGTGCTTCCGTATATTTTCATAGGACCGGCGGTGATCCTGTTAGGCTGGCTGCTTGTGCTGCCAGCGGTTCGCACCTTGTATCTGAGCTTCTTCAACGCCTCCTCCGAGCAATTTGTCGGGTTGGCCAACTATGCCGCCGTCTTCACCGATAAATTGATGGCAACGGCACTGCGCAACAACCTGCTATGGGTGTTTGTCGGCACATTAGCCTGCGTTGCGCTTGGCCTGCTGATTGCCATTTTGGCGGATCGCAGCAGCTATGAGCGGATTGCCAAGTCGATTATTTTCATGCCGATGGCGATTTCCTTCGTTGCGGCAGGCGTGATCTGGAAGTTCGTTTATTATTACCAGCCGGGCGATCAGCAGATCGGGCTGCTCAACGCGATTGTGACTGCGTTTGGCGGAGAGGCTCAGGCCTGGACCAGCATGCTGCAGCCGTGGAACAACTTCTTCCTGATTCTGATCCTGATCTGGATGCAGACCGGATTTGCCATGGTTATTTTCTCGGCGGCGATCAAGGGGGTGCCGGAGGATATTCTGGAGGCGGCGCGGGTTGACGGAGCGGGGGAAATCCGTATTTTCTTTCGTATCATCATTCCGTTTATCTCCACAACTATTTTGACGGTGACGACAACGATCATTGTTTTTACGCTCAAAATCTTCGATGTCGTTATGGTTATGACTGGCGGGCAATACGGTACCGAGGTGGTGGCAACGCAGTTCTATCGGCAATTTTTCATGTACCGCAACTTCGGTTATGGCTCGACGCTGGCTATTGTCTTGCTGATCGCCGTGCTGCCGGTCATTATCATTAATCTGCGGCAGTTCCGCAAGCAGGGGGGATTCTAAATGGCTGCTTCCTATCCGGCCAGGAAGGTCAGTTCGCGCAAACGCGGCAAGCTGATCGTCAATTTGATCCTGGGGTTCATCTGCTTCCTCTGGCTCGTCCCGACGGTGGGGCTATTTGTATCCTCCTTCCGTCCGGCTGCGGATATTTTGCAGACCGGTTGGTGGAAGGCCTTCCCTCACCGGGAGTGGACGAATGCAGAGACACTGCAGCTCTCCAAAGAAATTGATCTGCGCGAACCGATTGAGGTTCATGGTCAAACCTATAGTGATGAGCAATTGCGCGCTGGTGTAGTTGTGGATGGGGAACGGCTGATTTGGGAGAATCGCCGCGCCCGGACCCTGAATGTGCAGGACCGGGACTGGAAGATTGTCCCCGACCTGACGCTGGATAATTACAAGAATGTGCTGTCGGGCAAGGAATATAAGCTCAAGCTGGCGGATGGCAGCGAGTCGGTGCAGAAGGGCAGCGGCTTGTCCCAGGCGTTCTGGAATACGCTGACGATCGCCGTGCCGGCAACGGTAATTCCGGTGCTGATCGCTTCTTTTGCCGCCTATGCTTTTGCCTGGCTCCGGTTCCCGGGACGGCGGACCTTGTTTGTCATCATCATCGCCATGCTGGTCATTCCTTTGCAAGTGGCGCTGATTCCGGTGCTCAAGGATTTTACGGCCTTGGGCCTAAGCGGCAGCTATTTGGGGATATGGCTTGCTCATAGCGCCTTTGGTCTGCCGCTGGTCACTTATTTCATGTATAACTTTATCAGCCAGCTGCCCAAGGATTTGTTTGAATCAGCTTTTATCGACGGGGCCAGCCATTTTACGATTTTCTCCCGGCTGATTCTCCCTTTATCGGTACCGGCGCTGGCTTCTATCGGCATTTTCCAATTCCTGTGGGTGTGGAATGATTATCTCGTATCATTGATTTTTATCGGGAATCAGCCAAGCGTACAGGTCATGTCCATGAAGATTGCCGATTTGGTTGGCTCTCGCGGCAATGACTGGCATTTGTTGACGTCTGCTGCCTTCATCTCGATGCTGATGCCGCTGGCGATCTTCTTCCTTCTGCAAAAGTATTTTGTCAGAGGTCTGATGGGAGGCTCAATCAAGGGATGAACAGGAAGAACATGCAGGTGCAAGAGCCTTGGACCAGACTCCATTTCCCGCAGGAATGGAGTCTGATGGAGGAAGCTCCCGAAGACATTTACAATCAACGCAGTGAAAGCTTGTTCTCGCTGGGTAACGGGTATATCGGGATGCGAGGGCAATACGAGGAAGGATTTTATGGCCGGGAGGGGAGTTCGGTTCGAGGCTGTTATTTGAACGGATTTTATGATTCAGCGCCGATTCATTATCCGGAAGGAGCCTATGGCTATCCAAGCGAAGGCCACGCGATGCTGAACGTAACTGATGCGAGCATTATCGAGCTTACGATTGAAGGGGAGCCCTTCCATCTCCAGCGCGGGAAGCTCCACTTCTACAAGAGAGTGCTGCATATGCAGAGCGGGCTGCTGCATCGTCTGGTGGAATGGGAATCCTCCGCCGGACATCGGATACGGGTCCATATCCGGCGTCTGGTGTCGCTGCCGCACAAGCATCTGGCAGCGATTGACTACGAGATCACGCCGCTGAACTTCGATGGCGTGATCGAGATCCGCTCGGCGATGAACGGGGAGATCGCCGAAGCGGCCGGGCCGGCGCCCGGCGGCGGGGACCCGCGCCTGGGGGCGCGTCGCGCGGAGCCCAGCCTCCTATATGAGGAGGCGGGGAGCGATGGCCACGGCGGCGGCTGGCTCAAGCAGCGCACGCGGCACAGCCGCTTCGCGCTGCTCACGGCGATGAGCCACCGGCTCACGCTGCCGCCGTCCCGGCAGGGCAGCCCGGCGGAGTCCCGCGACGGGCAAGTGCTGTCGGTGCAGTACCGCATGCGGCTGCACCGGGGAGAGACCGCTTCGCTCAGCAAATACATCAGCTACCATACTTCCCGGGATTACCGGGAAGAGGAGCTGATGGAGCGAAGCAGGGACACGCTGCGCCTGGCCGAGGAGCTTGGCTTCGAGGGACTGGCAGCGCAGCAGCATGCTTGGCTGGGCGCGTTCTGGGAGCGCGCCGACGTGGAGATCAAGGGCGACCCGGCGCTCCAGCAGGGTCTGCGCTTCAATGCGTTTGGCCTGCTGCAATCGGCCGGTCGCGATGGCTATACCAGCATGGCGGCCAAGGGGCTGACCGGCGAAGGGTACGAAGGCCATTATTTCTGGGATACCGAAATGTATGTGTTGCCCTTCTTCACCTTCACCCAGCCGGAGACCGCCCGGGCGCTGCTGGAATTTCGCTGCCATACGCTGGGTCAGGCCCGACAGCGGGCGGAGGAGATGTCGCAGCGGGGAGCGCTGTATCCTTGGCGGACGATCAACGGGGAGGAGAACTCCGCCTTCTTCCCGGCGGGTACAGCCCAGGCCCATATTAACGCCGACATAGCCTATGGGCTGCGGCAGTATGTTCAGGCAACCGGGGATGTGGAGTTCCTGGTGCATCATGCCGCGGAAATGCTGTTTGAAACA
Organism: Paenibacillus sanguinis 2301083 = DSM 16941; assembly: GCF_000374825.1. Taxonomy (GTDB): domain Bacteria; phylum Bacillota; class Bacilli; order Paenibacillales; family Paenibacillaceae; genus Fontibacillus; species Fontibacillus sanguinis. The sequence continues at coordinate 148,392 of NZ_KB895378.1, read as the reverse complement.
GCGCGGTTCTGGGCTGATCTGGGACATTATAATCCAGCCAGGGGCGGGGCATTTTGTATTGATGCCGTGACCGGTCCTGACGAGTACACGGCAATTGTGAACAATAATGCCTATACGAACTTGATGGCCCGGGAGCATTTGAATTACGCTTGCGAAACGGCGGTCCTGCTGCGTGAGCAATATCCACAGGAGTATGCCCGAATCAAGCGGAGCATCGGACTGGTACAGGCGGAAGAGGCGGCTTGGCGGAAGGCGGCAGAACAGATGTACATTCCAAGGGATGAGGAATTGGGGATTATCGCCCAGGATGATACGTTTTTGTTCAAGAAGCCTTGGGATTTCGCGGGTACACCGCCAGAGAAATACCCGCTGCTGCTTCATTACCATCCGCTCGTGATCTATCGTCATCAGGTGCTCAAGCAAGCGGATGTGGTGATGGCGTTGTTTTTGATGGGGGAGCAATTCTCCCTGGAGGAGAAGCAGCGCAATTACCGTTACTATGATCCATTGACAACGCATGACTCTTCCTTGTCGCCTTGCATTCATAGTATCGTGGCGGCAGAGATCGGAGAGATGGCAGCGGCTTATGATTACTTCGGCCGCACGGTGAGAATGGATCTGGATGATGTGAACGGCAATGCGAAGGATGGGCTGCATACGGCAGCTATGGCCGGTTCCTGGATGGCGGTAGTCAACGGGTTTGCCGGGATGCGACTGGAAGGCGGCTTCCTGGGCTTTCGCCCGTCGCTGCCTCCCGAGTGGGAGAACTGCCGCTTCCGGGTCATGCACTGTGGACGGTTGCTGGAGGTCTTCTTTGATCAGAAGCAAGCTGTTTATACTTTGGTAGAAGGGGACGAGCTGGAATTCCGGCATGAGGGTGAGCAAGTGGTCGTGCGGGCGGGCATATCTGTGCAACAGCCGCTCACCCGCAAGCATACCAGGGCTAGCGAAATTTGATCATAGGAAAATAGAGTACGGGAAGGCCGCTCCTCGCTACCGGGATACCCGTGTACGCGAGGAGCGGTATATTTGTTCAATCAATTGCAGTGTCTTGCACCCCTCAATGCCGTCAAGGGGAAAGGGGGTTCCGCTGCGGATATGCTCGTAGAAGTCAGCAATCAGCTTCCGGTGACTTGAGCCCCAATAAGGTTTGCCTCTAACCGGATTGGGTTCTTCCGGGCCTGAGGGAGGCTCGGCAAGCTGGATTTCCTGACCGTCCCGATACAAGAACAAGCAATCCCGCCGCTGATAAAGGGTGCCATCCTCGAACACAAGCTCCAATTCTACCGGGGAATTGGTCAGATATGCATTGGTGGCATAGAACAACCCGCGGACTCCCCCGACAAACTCGATGCTGGCATGAGCCGTGTCCTCCACCTCGATCGTTTCCTCAAGAACATCAGCCGTTGCACTGCCCTGGACGGAGACAACCTCGCCACCGAACCACCGCAGCAGGTCCAGCGTATGAATGGCCTGATTAATCAGCACGCCTCCGCCTTCGGTAGCCCATCTCCCTCGCCATGGACTATCCGTATAGTAGGATGCTTCCCGATGCCAGGTTACAATCCCCTTCAAGCAAAGCAATCGGCCAAGTGTGCCGTTGTCAATGATCTCGCAAATTTGGCGAGACGGGAGGTTGTAGCGGTTCTGAAAGCACACACCAAGCTGAGTGGAGCACTGCTGCGCTGTTGCCAGCAGCTTCTCCGCCGCTTCCAGATTGTGTGCCATCGGCTTCTCGGTCAATACATGCTTGCCGGCCCGGAGCAAGCGGGCGGCCATATCGGCATGCAGATGATGAGGGGTGCATAGATGCACCGCCTGAATATCATCGCGTTCCAGCAAGACCCGGTAGTCGCTCCATGCATTACATCCATAAGCGGTGGCCATCTGCCGGGCTTTGGGCTGGTCGCTGTCGACAACAGCTTGCAAATGAACGTGCTCCAGCTCTTGTACTGCATCAGCATGTACCGGGGCAATTCCCCCGCAGCCAACAATGGCCATCCCGATTTGTTCTTCCATGGCGCTTCCTTCCTCCTGTTCCCTGCTGCACCAGCTCCATCAAAGCTCTCCGGGAGCTGGCTCACTGTAATATTACTTGCTGGGCGCAGTCACGTGGGTGGCCTGCTGCTGGGCTTTCAGACAAAGCTCCGCCGCCTTGAAGACATGCTCCTGCGTCATGGCGTTCTCTGTACGATGCAGGCAATCCAGAATCAGCTCCCCGAAATAGGGATAGCCGATTTGTCCGCGAACGGAGAAATGCTGCTCGCCGCTCTTGTTGACCAAGTACACCTGATCTCCAGCCGCATCCCGGGCGATATCCGTGTATTTGCGCAGCTCAATAAAGCCTTCCGTGCCCAAAATGAACGTTCGGCCATCTCCCCAAGTCCCCAAACCGTCCGGTGTGAACCAATCGACCCGAAAATATTGGGTGGCCCCGTTATCCCCTATCAGCGTTGCATCCCCGTAGTCTTCCAGCTCCGGATATTCAGGGTTTCCGTAATTGGCTACCTTGCTATGCACAACCTCGGCATCCTTGCAGCCGGCATAGAACAGGAATTGCTCGATCTGGTGACTGCCAATATCGCAGAGGATACCGCCATATTTGTCTTTCTGAAAGAACCAGTCCGGTCTGGACGAAGCGCTTAACCGATGAGGGCCAAAGCCGGTCACTTGCAGCACCCGGCCAATGGCTCCCTGCTGGACGAGCTGGCCTGCGTATACCGCTGATTCCACGTGCAGGCGTTCACTGAAGTAAACGGCGTATTTGCGGCCGGTTTCCCGCACCTTTTGGCGAGCGGCTTCAAGCTGCTTCAGGCTGGTGAACGGTGTTTTGTCGGTAAAATAGTCCTTCCCGGCATCCATGACCTTAAGGCCCAGCGGACCACGCTCAGAGGGCACTGCTGCCGCGGCAACCAGTCGTACCTCCGGGTCGGCGAGTACCTGCTCCAGACTGTCCGCTTGCTGCGCTTCCGGGTACTTCCCGGCAAAGGCTGTCATTTTAGCCGGGTCGGGGTCGTATACCCATTTCAAAGTGGCTCCGGCTTCAATAAGACCGCCGGTCATGCCATAGATATGTCCATGATCCAGGGCGACGGCCGCAAAGATGAATTCTCCCGGCTTGACGACCTCATTCGGCCGCCCCGAAGGGGCGTAGTTCATTCCGTCGCTCGTTTGGAAAGCTTTATTTGGGGAGGGAGCTGCCATGATTTTATCTACATCCTTTCTTGGATAAGCTCGACGAATTGGTGCAGCATTTCCTTTGACCGGTATTGTCCGCTAAAATCCTCAATGCCCAGATATCCGTCGTAGCGGACGGACTTCAGATCCGCCACCAGCTTGTGAAAATCAATAACGCCGTCACGCAGCGGAGCCCAGTCGCAGCGCCATTCAGCCGTCCCGTCTTCGCTTGTGCCAGTGCGCGTCCAGGCCGCATTCTTGATATGCACATGGGCCAGGTAAGGCCCAAGCAGCTCCAGACCCATTCTGAAGTGCTCGTAACCTTCATAGACCATATTGCCAGGATCGAACAGGACACCGATATGGTCAGGATCGCAGTGGCTGACAAGCCGGTGGACCAGGCTGGCGCTGGGAGCAATGGTTTGATGGTGCGTCTCCACAACCCCCTTGACCCCGTACTCTTTGGCCAGGCGTTCAGCTTCTTTCAAATAGCGCACCGTGTTGTCGTACAGCTCGGGATAGGGAGTAGCAGCAGCGTACCCGGCTGCGCCGACGCGCATCATCCTGGCTCCAAGCAGACGAGCGGCATGGAACGCCTGCTCTGTCTGCTCCAGATTCAGTGAGTTCAAGTACGGAGCCAGGCCGGTTACTTCCAGACCTTCAGCTTCGGTGATGTGCTTGAACCGCAGAATCTCCTCATCAGGGAGTGTCGGGTCAATGGAACATCGATTATTGCGCCAGAACGATGGAGCCTCCCCGGCTACTTCGGGGGGAACCTCCTTAAACCGCCATTCTACACCATGCAATCCGGCTTCACGTGCTGCTTGCACCAGCTCTTCCGGCGTTAAATCCGGCGTTGATACGGTAAACACAGATAGCTTCAACGTATATCGCTCCTTTTTTATCGCTATCGCGCTCAGCTTCCTGAGTAGGTTCCCTTCACGTCCAGCACATTTCCTGCTCCATTTTCATTGCGCAATACGGAAGTTTTGATCTTCTCTTGCAGCTTCTCGTAGAACAAATCCTCGTTCAGCGGGAGGTCCACCCAATCCTCGGTCCAGGAGGACAAATACATCGCATTGGAGAGCGTCAGACCATGGATGCCTTCTTCCCCTGGCGCCAGCAGTGATTCCCCGTGCAACAAGGCATTTGTGAAGTTCTGCAAAATGCCTTTATGCTGTGTGCCCAAGCCTCCGCTTACGGGAATCTCACATTTCCAGCATTCCGGCTGGCCAAAGCCTCCCGTATATTCGGCATTAAACTCAGGTTCCGGCACGCGCAGCCGCCAGAAGGTCAGCTTGCCATCCTCGACGACAATTTTGCCGTTATCGCCCGTCAGCTCGAAGCGGTTCGTACCCGGGGCCTCGCCGGTTGTGGTCACAAATAGTCCGGTGGCGCCGTTCTCATATTCCACATAAGCGGTTACATCGTCTTCAACCTCAATGTTGCGATATTTTCCAAAATGGCAAAAAGCACGTACGCGCGTTGGCATCATCCCGATCGTCCACTGCCAGAGGTCAAGCTGGTGTGGGTCCTGATTGAGCAGCACACCGCCGCCTTCTCCCGCCCAGGTGGCTCGCCAGCCGCCGGAATTGTAATAGCTCTGTGAGCGATACCAGTTTGTGATGATCCAGTTCGTTCTGCGGATCGTCCCGAGTTCACCGGACAACACCAGATCGCGCAGCTTGGCGTAAAGCGGGCTGGTCCGCTGGTTATACATGATGCCGAACTGCTTGCCTGACTTTGCTGCGGCCTCGTTCATTTCCCTAACGGCTTTGGTATAGACGCCCGCCGGCTTCTCGATCAGCACATGGTAACCGCTCTCAAAAGCTTCCACAGCAAGTGTAGGGTGATCGTAGTGAGGTGTTGCAATCAACACGGCGTCCATAGCTTGCGAGGCGAATAGACTCTCCGTATCGCCAAATAGCTGTACTGTATCCGGCAGATGCTCCTTGGCCCATTTCAGCCGCTCCGGGTTATGGTCGCAGACCGCCGCAAGCTCGGCTCCCTGGATGTCCTTGACCAGATCCCGAGCATGCGAAGTCCCCATATTTCCGATACCGATGATGCCAAATCGTACCTTGTTCATTTTGCTCCCTGCCTTTCTTGTGTAACTTGACTTGACGCTCTTAGCTTAGCTTGAATCGGGGGGAAAGAGAATGGCAAGGATTAAGAAGGTTTTGCACAAAATTAAGGTGAATTCGATAAATATGGGATGTTACAATGGAACCAGGATTTCTAAAAAATGAAAACGCTCACTTGAGCTAGAGGGTGAAGAAGATGAACGAGATCGACTATCTCGCCGGGCGGTTGCCCGAGAGCTTGACTGTAACTGTTACGCACGCTCAGTTGAAGAGCGGTTTCCTCGGGTGGAACCGGATGGAGCAGGCCCCCCGTTTTAATCGGCTGTATTTCATTCCTCAAGGCGAAGGTTCGGTCATTATCAATGGAGTAACCTACTATCCTAAGCCTAACCAGTTGATGATTATGCCAGCGGGGACTAGCCAAACGACCTTTACGTCGCCGGAAAATCCCTATACTCGCTATTTTTGCCATTTTGACGCCCAGGTGGGCGAATGGCCTTTGTTCCATGCAGGCAGCAAGCTGTATATCAGCCAGGTTAAGAACCCCGAGTACGTGCGGGTGATCTTTGACGATTTGATTCACTTGTTCCAGGCCGGCGGGCCGTTTGCGGGTCTAAAGATGCAGGCCTGCCTGTTGAATTTGCTGGCCTGCTGTCTGGAAGAGGGGGGCTATAGCGACTATCTGAAGGATTACATGCAGTTGACGGAGCAAAGCAAGCTGGGGGATGTGCTCAGGTACATTCAGGAGCATATCGGTGAGCCCATTGAGATTGAAACGTTAGCTGACATTGTGCACCTGCATCCGAACTACTTCATTCCCTACTTCAAAAAAATCATGAGTATCACCCCGATGCATTACGTACAGCGCAAGCGCATGGAAGAGGCCAAGCGGCTGCTGACCTATACGGACGATAGCATCGCGGTCATTGCCGAAAGCCTCGGCATGCAGCTGGCGCATTTCTCCCGCCAATTCAAAAGCCATGCCGGAATCTCGCCAACCGCTTATCGAAGCTGTACTCGCTAGGGGATGCTTGTCAATTTGGCTTATACCGGAGTGTAAATACCAAGTGCAAAAAAGCAACTGCTGGTTGTCCTTCGGCCCATCCTATAGTACTATCTGCTAATAGTGCGTGTTCAAAAAGTCAAATTTTCAGGACCGAAGCTTAGGCTTCCGATGTGCGTTTTTTCAAAACGCTTGAGCCCCGATGAAGCTAGGGACGTAAGAAGCGGAGCTACACGTTTTCGGAGAAAACGACTTCGGAAGCAGGGGTACGTGAGCAACTCAAATGTTTCTGTAAGAAACATACTACGGAAGCCTATACTTGGCCCGGCTGAATTCAAGATTCGATGTCGAGTTTACTTCGGAACCGCTTCGTGATCAAAAGATGACTTTTTGAACAACCTCTAATAGACGTTAGCAGACTGACGAAGGAAGAGGGAGAACCATGGATAACGACAATCAACAAATTGGAGTGTTATTTGTATGCCTGGGGAACATTTGCCGTTCGCCCATGGCGGAAGCCGTCTTTCGGCACTTGGTGAACGAAGCAGGCTTGAGCAGCCGGATTCTGATCGATTCCGCAGGAACCGGGAATTGGCATACCGGAAAGCCGCCTCATGAAGGGACTCGCCGTATTCTGGATCAATATGCCATCTCCTACGAGGGCTTGGCCGCCAGACAGGTGGCGGTGGGGGACTTCTCGCGTTTTCATTATATCGTCGCTATGGATAATCAGAATGAGCAGGACTTGCGTGCCTTGGCCCGGAAGACCGATGCCAAAATCGTGAAGCTGCTTGATCTGGTCCCGGAATCCAAGCTTAAGGAGGTCCCGGACCCGTACTACACCGGGAACTTTGAAGAGGTCTATGAGATGGTACAGCAGGGGTGCCGCGCACTTCTGGAGCTGGTACGGCAGCAAGCGCCTCAGGCATAGGTAGCGATTGAGTTTAGCTATCCTTGCTCCTATAATCAGAAGCAGACTGATGGTCTGGCTCCTGATTATAGGAGCTTTTTTGCGGAACTGCTTAAGTGATTGAATATCAAAACAGCAAGCGCCGGGGAGGGAGTCCGTGTTATGGAACTGCCCTTGGGCGCTTGCTGTTTATTTATGAAGATCCGCTTGCTGGCGAATTAACGAATTACGATTCTATGCGTAGTGCTGCTCTCGGCGCCAGCGTTATCCGTGACGGTCAAGGTCACGGTATACGCTCCGGCGGCGGTGAAGCGATGATTGACCTTGGGCCCGAGCTTTTGCCCGCCATTGCTGAAGCTCCAGCTATAGCGAACGATTTTACCATCAGGGTCCAAGGATTCAGTACCATCAAATGGAACTACCTTGTTTCTCGCTGCGTGGTTCACTGCGTTGATGATGGCAACGGGTACTTCATTGCCGCCTGATCCCGGTTCACCTGGGCCTTCTCCCGGACCACCGCCAGGAGCGCTGACGAAGAGACGTCCCGGGGTTTGGAAATCGCCCTGATTGCCAGCGGCATCGCGCACGCTAATGACAATCAGCCCACCATCAAGCACGAGTGAAGCGGGCGTAGTATAAGTTCCTTCATAGTGTCCTGGCATGGTCTCGGTAAGTGGAATGCCTCGCTCGCCTCCGCCTCCGCTGAGCGACAGCGGCAGTTCAATGCGGAAGGAGGCATCAAGTCCTGGAACGCTGTCGAAGGAAACAGGCAGCACTTCTCCGGCGTTCAGGTGAATATCTTCTGCAGGAGCCAGATTCGTAATCTCCGGCAGAGCCACGTCTACATAAACCGAGCGGGTAACCGTGGTGGTGTTGCCTGCTTGGTCTGCAGCTGTAATTGTAATGATATTCTCACCCGCATCGATCAGCATCCGGTAAGCAAAGGCGCCGCTAGCTTCAAACGGAACCTCCTGATCGTTGATCGTCAGGCTGCGGAGGAATTCATCCAGGGCAGAGCCCGTTACATTCAGCACCTCCGAGTTGGTTCGGAAGCCGTCGGCTGGAGAAATGGCATCCAGCTCGGGTGCGGTGGTGTCAAGTGTGACGGTAATCGGCACTGAGCGATCCGTTGTCTTCCCGTTCACGACGATTTCGGCAGAAAGCTCGTTTGCACCTTCGTGCAGCTGGATTGGAATGCTGAATTCACCATTCTCAACGGCTCCCTCTCCAGCCAATTCTGTACCGTTGTACAGCTTGACATCGGCTTCGGTTGCCGGTGAAGTCCCGGTTACGGTAAAAGAAGCTGCATTGGTGAAGGAATCGGGCTCCGGTGAGTTGATGACCGGAGCATTAACCGGATAGCGGACGATGGCGCGAATCATATAGTTGCCGCTGTCTTCTTCGGCCAAGCTCCAGTTGCCACTGACACGTTGCCAATTGCGAAGCGAATTAGGGCTCGTCTCATCAGAAGCCAGTCCCGGAGCGCTCGTTCCAGCCAAGGTCTGGATGTAGACGATGTAGAAATCACCCTCTACGGTAACTGGCTCCGGCAGCTCCAGCACGGTCCATTGGTCGTTCCGCAATGCTGTGGCATCGAACGGTCCAGCCAGCTGCCGTCCCGGAGAGCCTTGGGGACCTGAAGCATCAAATACAGCATATTGGAACGACGTTCCGCCTGGTACAGGCCATTCTGTATTCCAGAAGCGAATGGAGGCACCCGTTACTTGGGTTGTGTCGTACTCCGGAGTCATACGCACTGCCCAGGCATTGCCTGCAGCGTTAAAGGACCAGGCATTCTCTGCCGTACCGTCGTCATAGGCGATTTGACCCGGGAACCCGATGAACGGCTTGAGGGTTAGCGAGCCATCGACCGTCTCATACGGAGGCACAGTTAATGACAGGGTATCGCCGTAGTAGTCAGCGGCAGTCACCGACAAGGTGTATGTGCCTTCCAGCACCTCCAGCGAGAAGCTGCCATCCGGTCCGGTCGTTTGCGACGGAACCCCGGCATCCTCAAGGACTAGCACGGTTGCGCCAGAGATGGGCTCGCCACTGCGTTCATCGGTGATCGTACCGGTAATTTGTCCCTTCGGGATAGCCTCCAGATTAAAGCTGGCCCTTGCATTTACCTGATCGGCAATCGTCACTGCCTGGGTCTGTGGATAATAGCCATAGGCCTCTGCCTTCAGCGTGAAGTCGCCAGCCATGTGATTCAGGCTGTACCGTCCGGTAGCGGAATCGGTCTTGACTGACCGTCCTGTCTCCAGCACAGTCACCGTTGCGCTGGCTGGCAGGCTGCTCGGGCCAGGCCCGCCGACTTGCTCGCCCTGCTTTACGGCTTGCTCGTATTCACTCTTATCAGTACGCATCAGCTTGTAGGCCGGGCTGCCTTTCTCCACCTTATCTGTCTTTCCCGCCTCAAGCGGCTCAGCCACGATATCCCCGGTTATGCGGCTTGCCGGTGTAATTGCGCTCAGCACCTGGAAGTTGTCTATATACCAGCCCGTCTTGACGACGCTGCTGTCTGTCTTCAGACGGAAGCGGAGCTTGACGGTCTCCCCGGCATAATCGTCCAGACTGTAATAAGCAGGTGCCCAGGCTTTGCCCGTCGTGCTGTGGGAGAAGCGGCCCAGCTCATTCCAGGATTGCCCGTTATCGCCGGTGATTTCGACATAGCCAAAATCGTAATTGCTTTCAATTTCAAACCAATGGTCAAACAACAAGGTCACATGCTCTTCAGCACCAAGATCGATAGCTGGAGAGACCAGCGAGTAGTCAGCACTGTTCTCATAGGTACTGTCGAGGTCAGTGGCCCATACGTTAGGAGGGGAGAGGGCGCTGGTTGGGCCGGGCGCGACAGGAACACCCCGCTCCCATTCATCACGGGTTCCTGCGTGTGTCCAGCCATGATCATCGCTGCCATCAAAAGCATCGCTGAAAATGATTGCTGGACGTTCAATAGTCAACTCGACCTCGTCTGACTTTGCACTTTCATTACCGCTGTAATCCGTGGCGGTGACTGCATAATAATAAGTGGCATCCGCCTCGGTTGTCGTATCGGTATACGCAGTGCTCTCCGTTGAGCCGACCACTTCATATCCCGAGCCGGAAGCGATGGAACGGTATACCGTATACCGCTTCACATCCTCATCCCCGGAAGGAGCCCAGGACAACTCCACGCTGCCGCTGAAGTTCACGGAGCCGCGCAGCTCGGAAGGAGCGCCGGGAGCAATGTCATCCGGAGCTTGCAGTGTAAGATCGTCCAGATACCAGCCTGCCCTCTGAGCGGAGGTATCGCTGGTCAAGCCAAATTGAAGATAAACTTGTTCACCTGCGTATTCGCGAAGGTCAACGAATTGCGTCTTCCAACCGCCGCTTGTCCCCGTGTATTCGGCTGCCGGAACGAAAGCATAGTCCGTTTGAAGGGAGGCGATATACAGAGTGCCGAAGTCGCGCCCCTGCTCCAGATCATACCAATGCTTGAAGGACAGCAGAGCCCCTTCCGGGCTATCGGTCAAATCGATCGGCGGGACCAGCAGATAGGAATTGGCTTCGGCTGTGTAGGTGCCACTCAGATTGGTGGCATAGACCTTCTCCCCGGAATAGGCGCTTCCCGGGCCGCTGACTGGCGTGCCCCAAGCCCATGTATTTCCAGTGCCTCCACTGGTAAAGCCCAGTACATCCGCTTCAAAATCCTGAATATACCCTGGAGTGATGCCCGTAGATACGGTGACCTTGTAAGGCTGGCTGTCAAAGCCATTATTGCCATAATCGTTCACCCGGATGTAATATTCCAGACCGCTACTGCCAAGCAGGAAGGACGGCACGGCGGCTTCATATTGTCCATCCTTCTCATTGCCTGAGACCCGAATGGCCGGAATATATAAATAATGGCTAGTGCCTGCTTCTCTGGCGTAGAATTCCACCGATGTGACGGCAACGTTATCTCTGACACGCGCCGACAATGGCACATCAAAGCCTTCATAGACCAGTGTTGGCGGGGTATGCTCCAGCACAGGCTCCTCAAGATCATCACCGCCGACAACTACGCGGCCTGATACGGTTCCAATTCCTTGCAGTACAGAGCCAACCGCATCGAGAGCATTAACGATGCCGTGCCCGTAGCCGTTATTGGGAACTTGCGTGAACTGCCCGTCTGTACGAGGCGCTGCTGTACTGGTGATGATATCCTCCAATTGATCCACGGTCAGGGAATGGTTGGCTTGCAGCAATAAGGCAGCAATGGCGGTGGTATGCGGTCCGGCCATGGAAGTACCGTTCCAGCCGCCTTCGTAACCGCCACCGGGAACAGACGAGCGGATATTAACGCCGGGAGCGGCTACCTCAGGCTTCACTTCTCCGTAAGGGGAAGGCCCCAGCAAGGAGAAGCTGGCCAGGTTGCCATTAATGTCTGTGGCTCCTGTAGCGAAGGCTTCCGGATAGTTGGCGGGATTGGCTACTGAGCCAGGACCACCCGGATTGTTGTTGTTAACATTGCCCGCAGAGAATTCGGGGAAGATTTGGGCATCCCGCCATGCTTGAACAATAGGGCGAAACCATTCGTCGACGCCGGGACCGCCGCCCCAGGAGTTGTTGACGACATCGGGAGCCAGCTCGGGATGCAGGTTGCCTTCAGCATCTACCGGAGCCAGCAGCCATTGCCCACCGTCAAGAATAATGGCGTCCGTGGTGCTTGGGTTGAAGATGCGCACGGCAATCCATTTTGCCCCCGGCGCAACCCCGATCTGATTAGAGCCGTCCGGCTCTGCTCCAACCATGGTTCCCATGGTATGTGTGCCATGGCCATCCGTATCCGCCGGCAGGGATGCGCCGCTATGCGGATCGTACCAGTGCAGCTCGGGGTCGACGATATTGCCGGAGGCGTCGAAGCCACGCCATTTGCTCTGCAACGCGGGATGATTGTAATCCACCCCGGTATCCAGATTGGCTACGACAATACCTGTTCCGTCGATGCCCCTATCCCATACCTGAGGGGCCCCGACCTGGTCGATATTCCATTCGACACTGGCCGGGCTTGGCGAAGCCGGATCAGCATGGGTCGCTTCCTCCACCTTGGAGGAAGTGGCGTCCGGTGCGGATTTATCAATTTCTACCTTCTGCAGGTAGCGCTCTTCATTGGGCAAGATTTTCTCCACTTCGGGGAAAAGGGCGATTTGCTCCAGCACCTCCTCGGTGCTTGTCACGGCGATGGCATTTACGATAAAGTAGCTTTTGTACTCCTTCACCTTGCCAGCTTGCCGGGCTTTTTGCAAATAGCTATCCAGCCCCTGCTGGGTACGGGAAGCGGTGGCGCGCAAAGCGCTGACAACGGAGCTTCTAGCGGCTAGCTTGGCCGCCGAAGGCGTGGCCTTCTCTAGCTGCGCCTTCTGCAAAGCCTGCTTGGCAACGGAGGCTGTATCCGTTTGTTCCTTGAATTTTACGAGATAAGTCACATAATCATCCTGCTTGAACAGGGCTTGCAGCTTGTTATCGATTTTCGCTTCGGCAATTTGGGGAGCATTTGCCTTCAGATTGATTTGGCCCGCAGCGTCGGAGCTTTCGGCATAGGTCGAGGGAAGAAAAGTAAGCACAAGAAGGACCGACATACCGAGTGAGAAAGATTTGCGGAATTTTCTGAATTTAAACAACTTTTCCACTTCCTTTACTTGGTTTTGTGCTTTGGACATGTTCTGATGGTTCCATCAAGTTGCGGACTTGTTTGGACTTTACTTGGATGTGGGGTAACGACATGAGGGCAGTGAAGCAGATCATATGTTTTTTTCGATCACCTCCTTAAACATAGAGTAGTGATTCGATTTTCCCATAGTCTGGTTGTGAAGGAATTCTAACATGAAATAAACGTTAAATTTCCTTTTTTCGTAAAATGAGGTATAAATCGAGGTGATAGAGCTAGTATATATCTGTAAAATCAAGGTTACAAGTATTAATTTATGAAAAATATACATTTTCTCTCATAAAAATAGGGATATTTTACTAATTTCTCTTAAACTTTCGCAAATGTGTGTTAGCTATCTTGACATTTGTTGGTTTACACTTTAGATTTGGTTATAACAGGATATTGCGGATGAAGATCTTGGGAGAGTCTGCCCGAATGTGTGGCGGCACCGAAGGAGCAAGGAGACGGCGATGCAACCCGTCACCCGAATCTCTCAGGTACAAGGACCAGGATCGGACGCCACTCTGGAGAGAGCGTTAAGCCACCCAAGAGGTACGTGCCACTGCAACGAGAACTTCGTCAGTGGCGTTAAACTTTCAGGTAACGGGGACAGGGAGAAGGGCAGCAGCCTTTTTTCCTGTCCCTTTTAATTTGGAGACGGCCTGAGGGCAGTCTCGACATTCGGGAGAGATCAACGATGCGTTTCAAAAATGTGTTCTCTATTATTGGACCTGCGATGATTGGGCCATCCAGCTCGCACACGGCGGGGGCGGTACGAATCGGGAGGTTTGCGCGGCAGGTATTCGGCGGTCAGCCGGATATCGCAGATATTTGCTTCTACGGCTCTTTTGCCGAGACTTACAAAGGGCATGGAACAGACCTGGCTGTAGTGGGAGGAATCCTTGACTATCGTACAGACAATGAAGGAATTCGTGAATCCCTGCAAACGGCAGAGGCTCAAGGAATCGAGGTGCGATTCTCCACCGGAGTCCTGCCCACGGCCCATCCCAATACGGTCAAGATTTTGTTGTCGAACAAGGAAGGCCGGCAATCGGAGGTGATTGGCGCCTCCATTGGCGGAGGAACCATTGTAATTCGCAGCATTGATGGCTTCGAGGTCAAGAGCTCGGGCGAGCTGCCAACTCTGATCGTGGCTCATGCCGACCGGCAGGGCGTACTGGCGGGCATCACGGCATTATTCAGCCATGCTGATGTCAATATTGGTTACATCACGACAGATCGGAAGGGAAGAACGACCGAGGCATTGACGGTTGTAGAGGCCGACTCCGGTATCCCCGCGCAGCTTGTGCAGGATGTCCAGCAACTTGCGCATGTTAGTCGTGTATCCTATATACATCTGAAGTAAAGAAAGGATGGGACCGATGCGGTTTCGGAATTTACGGGAATTAGTAGATTTATGCGAGAAGGAATCCAAGACCATTTCAGCCATCATGATCGAGGATCAAGCGGCGGAAAGCGGCCAGACACAAGCGGAAGTGCTTGCTGCGATGGGTGAATATTATCAGATTATGAAGTCGGCTGTGCATAAGGGCTTAACAGAGGACATCACCTCGACAAGCGGATTAACCGGAGGGGATGCCAAGCGGGTTGATCAATACCGCAAGGCGCAGCAAGCTTCCGTCGGAGACAGCGCCAGTCAGGCGATGGCCTATGCCTTGGCGGTATCTGAGGTGAACGCCTCGATGGGGCGGATTGTGGCTACACCTACGGCAGGATCGTGCGGAATTATACCGGGTGCCTTCGTCAGTGCACAGGAGCGCTTTGGTTGGGAGGATGAGCATCTGGTTCGTGGTTTATTTTGTGCCGGGGCTATAGGGTATGTTATTGCCAACAACTCCTTCATTTCCGGAGCAGAGGGCGGCTGTCAGGCCGAGGTAGGCTCCGCCATCGGGATGGCGGCGGGTGCCATGGTTGAACTGCGAGGAGGAACCCCGGAGCAAGCGGTGCATGCCGTAGGGCTGGCGCTCAAAAATACGCTGGGACTGATTTGCGATCCCGTCGGAGGTCTGGTGGAAATTCCTTGCATCGTGCGTAACGGCTTTGGTGCAGTGAACGCCTTGGCCGCGGCGGATATGGCTTTGGCCGGCGTTCGCAGCGCCATTCCGTCCGATGAAGTCATTGACGTGATGCTGGAGGTAGGCTTAGCGATGCCAAGCCGACACCGGGAGACAGCTCAGGGAGGGCTGGCCCAGACACCAACCGGTCGTAAAATTATGAAGGAACTGCGCAACTCCAAGCAACCTCTATAAGGGAAGAGCCTTTGGCTGTCTCCCGTTCAGGACCGTAACCTCATATGGAGGGGAGGTCCTTTTTGCGTATGGCTGGCATTGGCGCAGCAACATATCTGTTATTCTTTTACCGTCATAATTGTGTATAATGTTTGCGGAATTAGCAATCGCGTTATGTGGAATGGAAGGGATGAAGCAGCCATGACGAATATCCTGATCGTGGAAGACGATATGAGCTTGAATAAAGGGATTGCACTTACACTGGCCCGCGACGGGGTTGTGGCGGAGCAGACATACACTTTGGCTCAGGCGAAGGAACGGTTTGCACGGGGCGGCATTGATTTGATTGTTCTTGACGTGCGCTTGCCCGACGGAAGCGGCTTTGATTTTTGTGCGGAGGTAAGAGCGTCGTCTCAGGTACCGGTTATATTTTTGACCGCCAATGATTTGGAGCCTGACATCGTGACCGGTTTTGAACTGGGCGGGGATGATTACGTAACCAAGCCATTCAGCTTAATGGTATTGCGCTCACGAGTGATGGCAGTGCTGCGCCGATGTGACCCGGGACGAGAAGATAAGCTGCTGGCCGGGGAACTGTCGCTTGATTTTGGGAGAATGGAATTTCGCAAGAGTGGGCAAAGCCTTTCGCTTAGCGTGACAGAACAAAAGCTGCTGAAGATGCTTGTGGTTCATCGCGGACAAATCCTTACCCGGGAGCAGTTAATTGAAGCAGTATGGGGGCAGGATTCGGCGTTTGTGGATGAAAATGCGTTAACGGTAACGATCAAGCGGCTGCGCGCCAAGCTGGAAGAGCAGCCTGCTGCGCCAAAATGGATCAAAACCGTCTATGGTCTGGGGTATATGTGGACGGAGGAGGGGGGACGATCATGAAGCGAATAGTCATCCGGTTAAGCTTTGGCCAAATCTATGTCTTGCTGTTTGCGCTGCTGGCCGTATTATGTGCGGGTTGCGTGGGAGCGGGCGGGATGCTGGCAGGAGCAGGCGGCTCGTTTATCCAACTGGCTGTTTCCTTTGGCGTTGCAGCGGTGCTGCTGTCTGCCTTGTTCGTCTGGGCGTTGAAGACGAAGGTCACCGCCATATTTGCCAAGGTGGACGAGATGATCGATGCGGCGATGAGCGGACGGAAGCGGCAAACCGGTTACGAGGAGACGAAGCTGTCATCATTGGAGCATAAGCTGTATCGGTACATGCAGCTTATGCAGGAACGGGAGCGGCAAGTACAGGCTGAACGGGGACAAATTCAAACGCTGGTATCCGATATTTCGCATCAGACGAAAACGCCGCTGGCAGGTATTCGGCTTTACAGCGAGCTGATGGGAGAGCTTCCACAGCTAGAGGAACAGGCGCGAATGTATGCGGCTGAAATTCAAGCCGGGGCCGCCAGGCTGGATTGGCTGATTCGATGCCTGTTCAAGCTGTCCCGACTGGAAACAGGGCTAATCACGATTCAGCCCCGCTTGTCTTTGCTTACGGACACGATCAAATCTACGGTCTCCTCAATTCAGGCTGCGGCAGCCAGGAAGGATATGGATATTCAGATTTCCTGCCCTGAGGTCATCTATGCCATGCACGATTCAAAGTGGACCGGAGAAGCACTGTTTAATCTGCTGGAAAACGCCGTGAAATACACCCCTAGCGGTGGGGAAATCCTGGTCACTGTGCAAGAAGGGGAGATGTTTGTCCGTATCGATATTGCCGATACCGGACCGGGTATCGCAGAGAGTGAGTGGGCCCATATTTTCCAGCGTTTCTATCGAAGCCCAAGGGTTGCGCAAGTGGAGGGCATCGGTATTGGACTCTATCTGGCCCGGGAGATTGTGATGGCCCAGGGAGGGTACATGAAGGTCATGTCCAAAGAGCAGCAAGGCTCCGTCTTCTCCGTCTATCTTCCTGCTATTCTGACCTGATGTGGAATGTGACAAGGGCGTTACTTTTGAGACACGGTACAGTTAGATTGGTTTGCTAAAGTGGGTTTGTACCCGAAAGGGACAGACTTTGTTAAGCATAGGAGGTGGCGGGTATGCCTATCGTGCAAACCATACAGTTGAAGAAGCATTACGGCCAGGGAAGCACCGTGGTCAAGGCGCTGGACGGTATCAATCTCAGCGTTGAACGGGGAGAATTTGTAGCCATTGTCGGAACCAGTGGAAGTGGAAAAAGCACGTTGTTGCATATGCTCGGCGGGCTGGATCGGCCGACGCAAGGCCAGGTGTTGATTGATGACCATGATTTGTTCGCTATGGATGATGAGGAATTAACGATTTTTCGGCGCAGGTCGGTTGGCTTTATCTTTCAGAGCTATAATTTGATTCCGATCCTGAACGTCTATGAGAACGTGGTGTTGCCTATCGAACTGGATGGGGCGACAGTGGATCAGGCCTATGTGGATGGCATTATCTCGGCGCTGGGGCTGGAGGGGAAGAGAGATCGTCTTCCATCCAATCTGTCTGGCGGACAGCAGCAGCGGGTGGCTATTGCCCGTGCGCTTGCGACCAAGCCGGCTATTGTGCTGGCAGATGAGCCAACCGGCAATCTGGACAGTAAGACCAGCCAGGAAGTGCTCATTCTGATGAAGCAATTAAGCGAGCGGTTTGGGCAAACGATTGTGATGATTACCCATAATGAGGAAATTGCCCTGATGGCAAATCGGGTTATTCGGATTGAAGACGGGCTGGTTCAGAATCGCTCCAATGTTACCGGGGAGGGGCAGAAATGATTGCCACGAACAACCGTCAGGCCATTCGACGCCTTGCTGGTCAAAGCTTAAAGGCGAACGTTGCCCGGAATATCGTTATTATCTGTGCCATCGTATTGACGACGCTGCTGCTTACGTCGGTGTTCATGCTGTCTTTTAGTCTGAACGAATCCATGCAACGAACCCAGATGAGGACGTCGGGCAGCGACTTCCACGGCAGCTTTAAATATTTGCCTTCCGAGGAGGCCGAGCTGATCCTTCAGCATCCTCTGATCAAGGAATACGGCAAATCGCTTATGGTGGGGCAGGCCGTTGGAGAGAGCTTCCGGGATTACCCGATGGAGATTAATTATATTGACCAAAATGAGGCCAAGCACAGCTTCATTCAATTTACAGCCGGAGGCTTGCCCGAACGGGAGCAGGAAATTGCTCTCAGTGATTGGGTCCTCCAGCGGCTTGGCGTGATCCCCGAGTTGGGGGCCAAGGTCAAGCTGGACCTTGATATCCACGGACAGATCGTAAGCAAGGAATTTATAGTCTCCGGCATATACCCCTCGGATAAAAATCTGCCCATGGCGGCATTGGCTTTTGTCTCAAAGCCATTTGCCGACAAAAATCTGGCCCACATTGACCCCAGACAATCGCGACTGCAGGGCAGCTATGAAAATACGACCCGACTGGATGTCATGTTCAGCAATTCGCTGGGAATCGAGAAGAAGCTGCAACAAATTTTGGCGGATACCGGGGTGGATGCTCCCTATGGAGTCAACTGGGCTTATAGCAGTGTAGGTTTGCAGGAGGACCCGGAGAACGTAGTGCCGTTCATCGTCCTCATTCTCGTCATTATGCTGAGTGGCTACCTGCTAATCTATAATATTTTCCATATTTCTGTAGTAAGGGATATCCGGTTTTACGGATTATTAAAAACCATTGGCACCACGCCACGTCAATTGCGTCGCCTGATTACGATTCAGGCACACCGGTTGTATCTTCTGGCGTTTCCCTTTGGTCTTGCTCTGGGCTACGGGCTGGGGGTCTGGCTCATGCCCTTGGTATTGCAGGCTTCTACGGAGCGGGTGGAGTCAGCCTTGTCAGCGAATCCGCTGATCTTTGCTTGTTCGGCATTGTTTGCCTATGTAACGGTACGTGTAGCAGCCAGCAAGCCAGCCCGAATGGCTGCGAGAATCGCACCGGTCGAGGCGGTGAAATTCGCCGGAATCGGTAGCCGCATAGGAGGGGGAAGCAAGCGGTCCACGCATGGGGCCAAGGTTTACCGCATGGCGTTTAGCAATCTGCTGCGGCAGAAGAAGAAGCTGTGGCTGATGCTGGCCTCCTTGTCGCTTAGCCTGATTTTGTTCAATATCATCTTTACCGTCATCTCTTCGTTCAGTATCAATCAATATCTGAACAGCTTTATCGCAGGCGATTTGGTGGTCAAGGAAAATGGCGCTGATTCAAGCGGCGGAGCAGAGATCGCGTTAACAGAGGAACTGTGCCAGCGCCTGAGTGAGGTCGAAGGGGTCGTCAGTGTGGATAAAGTGTACTACAGCTCCGATACCCTGAAGCTGAATACGGGAATTCGCCAAATACTGGAGCCGCTGGCGGCCAGAGAGGACCCGGAAGCACCCGTATTATCCTCGATCCTTGAGAGAGGCGAGGTTCCGTTGCAGCTTCATGGTCTTGATCCAATATGGTACGGCGTAGTTGGGCCGCGTGATATCGTAGCCGGCAGCTTTGACGCCAAGCGCTTTGCGTCAGGCGATTACGTGGTGATCACGGAAGCGCTGCTTGGTTCAGAAAAATATGCTAGCTATTACCAGCCGGGGGACAGCTTTATGCTAGATACCGGGAAGAGCTATGAGGTGATGGCGGTGCTGCAATCAGACGGGCTGTATGCCGCGGGAACACAATTTTACGAGCTTGGCGGGTTTAATGTGTATTGGCCGTCCCAGGAATTCGTCAACGTAGTCAAGGATCCGGTGATCTTGTCAGCGACCGTTAATGCGGAAGCCGGGAAGCAGGGGCAAGCGGAAGTGGCTGTTCGATCAATGCTGGACTCCAGTTCTAGCCTGATGGTCAAGTCCCGGGAGGACTACAAGGAAGAAATGCAAAGCTTCATCCGTATTTTCCAGACGATTGGATATGGATTAAGCCTGATTATTGCCTTAATCGGTATTTTAAATTTTGTCAATACGGTCATTACGGGCATGCTCTCTCGCCGGAACGAATTCGCTATTCTGGAGAGCATCGGCATGACCCGCAAGCAGTTGAAGAGTATGCTCATGTATGAAGGACTTTATAGCGTAGCTTTGACCGGACTGGTAGCTGGCACAGCAGGACTGGGCTTGACTTATGCGGTGGCTAAAGGCATATCCTCCAATCTGGCCTTTACGCAATTTCAAATGCATCCACTGCCTTTGCTTGGCACGCTGCCGGTGCTGGCTGTGTTGGCCTTGATCGTCACCTTGGCCGCTTATCGAAATATGTCCAAGTCCACGATGGTGGAACGGTTGCGGGAAGCCGAATAATACAGGTGAGCAAGCTTGTACTTTTTTTCTTTGCAGGGAGGTCCAAGGCATTATAAACTGAAGGCAGTTGCTGAAGTTGGACAAGAGAAAAGGAGGCACATTCATGCTTACAATCGATTTGTCAGGGAAGGTAGCTCTGATTACTGGAGCCACGGGCCAGTTGGGACGGGTGATGACGCGTACGCTAGCCGCTTGTGGGGCGAAGGTCATCATTCATTTTATGAGCAATGAAGCCAAGGCGCAGGAATTGCTGCAAGAAGTGGAGCAGTCCGGAGGAGCAGGGATGATGGTCCGGGGCGATATCACCAAGGAAGCGGACATGGCAGCTATTCGGCGGCAGGTTCAGGCAAAGCTTGGCGACCCGGATATTGTGGTAGCGAACGCGGTTATTCAATATGGTTGGACCTCTGTTCTGGAACAGTCCGCCGAGGATTATGTCAGTCAATTTGCATCCTGTGTCCTGCAAAGTGTCTTTTTAGCCAAGGCCTTTGTCCCGGGAATGATCGCCAAGAAGCAGGGAAGATTCATCGGCATTAATACGGAATGCGCCATGCAGAATTTCCCGACTCAATCCGCCTATGTAGCGGGCAAGCGAGGCATGGATGGTGTGTACCGCGTGCTTGCCAAGGAGGTTGGAGAGCATGCGGTGACGGTGAATCAGGTAGCACCGGGCTGGACGATTGGCGAGCGGGACCGCAACTTGTCGGAACGCAATGACGCAGATTATATAGACGGCGTTCCGCTTAAGCGGCGTGGTGAGGACCAGGAGATCGCCAATATGGTAGCCTACCTGGCATCCGATCTGGCGGCATTTATTACAGGGGCTTATATTCCGGTCAACGGCGGCAATGTGATGCCAGCTATTTAGAATTCAGAATATGGTTATCGGGAAGACTGGTAGCGCAAGGATAAGGGAGATACCTTAAGCCTTGCGCTTTTTTTGTTGTTACTCCTTCATTGAATTATTAAATATATATTAAAAATTGGTGACACAGGTTAAATGATAAGCTATAATTTACAGGTGTAAAATAGATGTAACAGTGGTTTGAAATAAGTGATACAGGATAGCGGTTCCTGAGGAAGGGGAAGATGCATATCATCACTTTGGAGCATGTCAGCAAAACCTATAACCTGCAGGATGGTGTGCTGGAGGCGGTGCAGGACGTGTCTTTGCATATTCCGAAGGGAACGATACACGGCATTATTGGAGTCAGCGGTGCAGGCAAGTCGACCCTGCTGCGGATGATGAATGGACTGGAAGTCCCCGATCAGGGTCTGGTAACCGTGATGGGTCAGACGTTGTCCGGGTTGGATGAAGGTCAGCTGCGGCAGTTGCAGCGGTCCGTGGGGATGATTTTTCAACAGTTTCATTTACTCGGCAACCGGACGGTTGGCGGTAACGTTGCTATCCCTCTTGAATTGTCCGGTGTTCCCAAACGGCAAAGAGCCGAGCGGGTGCGGGAATGCCTGCGGTTTGTAGGACTTGAGGATAAGATCAGCCAGTATCCGGCAGGGCTAAGCGGAGGCCAGAAGCAACGGGTGGCGATTGCCAGGGCGTTAGTAAGCCGCCCAGAGCTTCTGCTATGCGATGAACCCACTTCCTCGCTGGACCCGAAGACCACCGCCGAAATTCTGGAGGTGCTGCTTCATATTCACCATTCGTTAGGTGTGACCATTGTGATTGTTACCCACGAGATGGACGTAGTACGAAGTATCTGCCGGGAGGTATCCGTGATGGAGAACGGACGGCTGACCGATGCCTTTGCCTTGAAGCCGGCAGAGCTTGAGCCGGGCCAGCAGCTGCCATTTACTGCTTCTTACCGGGAGCAGCTGCTGGGGAGAACGGAGGGGCGCGGTGTTTGACGTAGCCTTAATGTGGGAGAGCTTCCTGCAATATCGCTCTCAGATTGGCGAGGCGATTGGCGAGACGTTCATTATGGTCGGGATTGCGATGCTGGCCGCAGTCTTGCTAGGGCTTCCGACGGGAACGCTGCTGTTCCTGACCGGCAAAGGGCAGCTCTACGAGAACAAGCTATGGTCCAATCTCTTGAATGGTTGTGTCAACGTCATTCGTTCGTTCCCGTTCCTGCTGCTGGTGGTGTTCATGATTCCGCTTACCCGGCTGATTGTCGGCACAGCGATTGGAACGCTGGCCGCCTCTGTTCCACTGGCGGTTGTGGCGATAGCTATTTATGCCCGGTTTGTCGAGCAGTCGCTGCTGGATGTGCCACGGGGGGTTACCCAATCAGCCCGCTCCATGGGGGCCTCGCCGCTGCAAATCGTATTTAAATTTCTATACGTGGAGGCGCGCTCCGGCCTGGTGCTGGGTCTTACCTCTTCGACGATCAGCTTCATCTCCTACTCGACGGTGATGGGGGTGGTCGGGGGCGGGGGAGTGGGTGACTTCGCTATCCGCTACGGCTATCAACGCTTTGAAACAGAGCTGATGACCGCGGTGATTCTGATTATGATTATTTTGGTGCAAGGCATTCAATTTACCGGCAATACGCTATCCCGGTGGCTGGATAAGCGTTGATCCGAATTATATTTGGAGGGAGATAAACAACATGAGAACAGGAAAATGGCTGATCCCGCTACTGGCGATCATACTGGTGCTTAGCGCTTGCGGAAATACGAACGGGGGCGCTGAATCGCAGACTAATAGCAAGCAGGCGGGAGGGAACACCGGGGTAACTGGCGCCGATGCTGCCGAGCCAGCAGATAGCTTGACGACATTGAAGGTAGCCTCGCTGATTCCGCCAATGACAGATATGCTTGAACTGATCAAGCCGCAGCTTGAGGAAGAGGGCATTGCTCTGGAGATCGTTGTCCTGTCCGACAATGTTCAGCCAAACGATGCACTTGCTAATAACGAGGTGGATGCGAACTTCTTCCAGCACGTACCGTATATGGAGCAATACAATGCCAGCAAAAATACAGAGCTGGTGGCTGTTCAGCCGGTGTATCATGCTGTATATGGCGCTTACTCCAAACGTTATCAATCCATAGATGAGCTGCCGGACGGAGCCACAGTGGCGATTGCCAGCGACCCGTCCAACCTGGCTCGTTCCCTGATTATGCTGGACCGGGCAGGGGTGATTAAGCTGAAGGATAACAACAACCTGCAAGCGACACAAGCCGATATCGTGGAGAATAAGCATAACTTCAAGTTTGAAGAAGTGGACCTGCTGATGTTGGCCCGGATGCTGGATGATGCCGACCTGGTGCTGATGACTCCGGCCTATGCCAGTCCGGTGGGGCTTACTCCCAAGAAGGATGCGCTGTTGACAGAAACGACTGAATCCGCCTTTGCCATTACATTGGTGGCCCGCGAGGATAACAAGGATTCAGAGCCGATACAGAAGCTGGCGAAGGCTCTTTCCGGTCCGGAGATCAAGCAATTTTTGGAGGACAACTATGGGGAGATCGCTCTTCCTGCCTTTGAATAAACGTTGCTGAGCTAATGTTCTGAAGATTAGGCTTGCCGGAAATGGGCAAGAGGAATATAATTAGTTTGTGATTTTTGTAACAGAGTGATATTTAATTCATAAGGTATGATAATAGCAACTTGAGTAATCAAAATTTAAATGAATATGGTCTTCGGGGCAGGGTGAAATTCCTGACCGGCGGTGAGGCTGTTTGCAATATGAATGATGCAAGCAGTTCAAGCCCGCGACTCGCAGTGGTCCTTGAGGATGACTGCGACTGACTTGGTGCGAATCCAAGGCCGACGGTATAGTCCGGATGAGAGGAGATCAAACAAGCAAAGTTTGAACAAGGAGCCATGCGCTCCTGACAGGCTTATTTGGTCAGCCCCCGCAAAGCCCAGCAATGGCGCTACGGGGGTTTTCTGCGTAGACCCCATATTCAAGAAGGGGATAGTATCATGAAGAAGGCAAATATCAGTGGCCTAAGCCAAGCTAGTACAGCGAATGTCAACTTGCAGGCTGGTGGCAATACGGGGGCTCTGCCTGGTGCGGTTGGCGCAGGCCAGCGCACATCGTCTCAAGGAACTGCAGAACGAAAATCGCGGAGCGGATTCTGGCTGGTGGTATTGGGTGCAGCCCTGTGGGGGGTAGACCCGCTATTCCGGATTATCCTGCTTAAATCGCTCACCTCGGCTCAGATTGTGTTGGTCGAGCATATAATTATCGCTTTAATCGTCTTTCCGGTGCTTTGGAGGAATCGTTCGGACTTTAAGGGAATTGGCTGGCGGCAAGGCGGCGCCCTGCTGTTCCTCTCCTGGGGCGGCTCGGCCATGGCCACTATTCTGTTCACCACAGCGCTTGCTAGCGGCGATGTCAATGCTGTACTGTTGCTGCAAAAGATGCAGCCGTTATTCGCCATCATCCTGGCCAGCTTATTGCTTAAGGAGAAGCTGCCGCGACATTTCTTCGGTTTGCTGGTTATCGCATTGGCTGGCACGTATCTGCTTACCTTCGGATTTACAATGCCGATCGGCCATCTGCACGATTTTGTGCAGATAGGAAGCTTGCTTTCGCTGGGCGCCGCAGCCTTGTGGGGCGGCTCCACCGTTATGGGTCGACTGATGGTAGGCCACATGAAGTATGAAACGGTGACCTCGCTGCGCTTCGTCCTGGCGTTGCCCTTGCTGCTTGCGATCACCTGGAACGAAGGAGCGGCCTGGAACTTGCCGCAGGGCGCCTCGCAAATGGCTGCATTGTCGCTGAATATGCTGGGCCAGGCACTGCTGCCTGGATTGCTGAGCTTGCTCGTATACTATAAAGGTCTGACTACGACCAAGGCCTCGGTCGCTACGCTCGCTGAGCTGAGCTTCCCGATGGTTGGCGTATTGGTCAACTGGGTGGCCTTCCAGGAGATGATTACGGTCGCTCAGGCTATCGGGTTTATGCTGATCTGGGGAACGTTGTTCCTGATCTCCCGCCAGAGTAATCCGCCAGAGTTACAGGCAAAGCGATAAACAGAAGAACCAGCCTATCGGTTGAGATAATTAAGAAGCCCATCAAATTTGCCGGACGGCAAGCGTTGATGGGCTTTTCTTGGCTTCCCCAAGTGGCTGGCCTCCTGTCTATTTAGTGATAGATATGATAGTTTAATTGTAACCAGCTATTTCGCCTTAAACCCATGCCCAAACGGCTAAGTCATTTACCCAAAATGAGCATAGCGGGAGCAGGCGTCTGGCATAAGTCTCAAACTATAGGCGTAATGAATATACAGGCAGGAGGAAGAAGGATGATAAAGCCTGAAATTACGGAATTTATGCTGCCGGATATGGACTCTACCTTTAAAATATTTGCAGCTCATTTGCGCACTGTCACCGGAGAGTGGTCCTACCCGAAGCATAGTCATCCGCTTTTTGAAGTGAATTTACTGCTGGAAGGCTGTCAGGAGATCGTCGTGGGAACAAAGCGTTATGTTCAGGAGGCTGGAGACCTTCTGCTACTTCGCCCAGAAGAAATTCATGAGAGCCGGGCGCTGGGGTCGGAGCCAATGACATACTACTGCTTGCACTTTGATGTCGATGAGCGCATGTTGCGAGAGCTGCTGTATCGCCAGGAGCCGGCACTGTACACCGCAGATAGTCCCCTGTCCCGGCTTGTCCGTCCTAGTCTGGATAGGCTGATTGAACTTACCTCACATGGGGCAGATGCAAGGCTGGCGGACAAGATGAGAACGTTGGCGGCGGTGTTCGAGCTATTCGCCGGTCTAAGCGAAGGGCTTGCTGAAAATGAAGAAGGCGGTGCAGCCATTCGGATGAATCGGCTTGCGGCAGAGATTGCGTCAGGTCTGGAACGCTGTGTAGAAGAGGCGGCTGTTCGCGGGGAGGGAGTCACTTTGCAGGAAACTGGAAGCGCTGCCGACGATCGAGAAGTACAGGAGACGGTCGCCGCAGTGACGGCCGGATTGGGTTATAGCCCCTCGTCCTGCAACCGGATATTTCGCAGTGTGTACGGCATGTCCCCACGCCAGTATTTATCCGCGCTGAAGCTGAAGAAGGCCAAGCTGTTGCTGCTGGAGCCGCAATTATCCGTAGAATCGGTATCGCTGCGGCTCGGCTATAAAGACATTGCCCATTTCAGCCGCCAGTTCAAGCGCTGGACCGGGGAATCCCCCCTAAAGTTCCGTGGAAAATTTCATGTTTAGCCCGTGATTTGTCCAGATTTTCAGAATCAAAACAAAAACCAGAGGTTGACATGATCCATTCTTTGGGAGCAAATCAAAAACGAATATACCTCTAACCGGAAATCCTCATGCTAATTCTCCTGTATTTCACCAAATATCACATATAACGGGAAAAACTCATGCTAATTTTTGGCTTTTCCCCAAAAATCGCCCATTTTATGATGATTAGCATGAGGAAATCCATATAAATCCCCGATTTCTAGTGGATTTGAGCCATTAACGGGAGTTTTTCCCTATAAAAGAAGAGGAATCCCCGAATAGAACCTGGGAACCAGCGGTATTCAGCGAATTCTTGGGATTCGTGCAATGCGCCTTATAAGTCTTGCTAACGATCAACCGCTAATTTTTAGATTGAGCTGATTTTCAAGGTATATAAGTGGGAATAAAAAAGGCAAAACAAGCAAGCGAGAAAAATGATGTCTAAAGAAGCTTATGAAGTAGATTAAATTTTACATAAATCAGTATGAATTATAGGACTTGCGATAACATTCTCCTGTTATAATTCCCAGGAATGATCTTTGAACATTTGGGGAGGAATCAGGTTGAAGAAGAGTCGCAAGGTATTTTCTTTATGTATGGCCGCATCGATTGCTGTATCGTTGATCGGACCGGTTGGGGGAGCCGCTGCTGCAGAAACGGCGAAGCTGGCACAGGATGCTGCTGCGGACAAGCTGCCAGCCGCTTTGCAGAACCCTGCATCAGATGCGCTTGGCATCAGGAAAATCGCTTCCTATTCAATAGGAACCTCTAGCGAGGATGGCGGCGTGGCCGAAATTGTCCGTTACAATCAGGATAATGGGAAATTTTATGTAATCAATGGTTCATCCGAGCCGCCAAGCATCGATATCGTTCCGCTGAAGACATCCGGTCAACTTGGCAAAGAGGCAACGATTAACGTCCAGGCCTTGGCTGAACAATCCTCAGGGTTCAAATTTGGCGACTTGACGAGCATCGATATCAATACGACAACCAAGCAAATTGCGGTGGCTGTGCAGGAAGCTGACGCCAATAAGGCGGGCAAAATTCTTGTATTGGATTATGCCGGCAAGCTGGTGAAGGAATATGCAGCCGGGATACAGCCTGATATGGTCAAATTTACATCCGATGGCCGCTATATTTTGACTGCTGATGAGGGCGAGCCGCGTGTGAAGGGCATTGACCCTGAAGGTAGTGTTACAGTGGTAGATACGAAGGAGAACCGAATTACACATGTGAAATTCGACGACCCAACCGTAATTGATGACAAGGTGCATATTCGCGGCACCGCCAATCAGGCCGGAATCATTGCGGGAGGCGGCTCAAAGGCCGATGCTGTGACTGATTTGGAGCCGGAGTATATCGCCCTTTCCTCTGATGAGAAGACGGCCTACGTATCACTTCAGGAGAACAACGCGATGGCTGCAATCGATATTGCTGCAGGAAAGGTCCTATCCGTGAAGGGATTGGGCTTCAAGGATCTGAGTGATCCAAGGAACTCCCTTGATCTGGTGGAGGACGGAGAGATTCGTTTGGAGAATGTGCCGTTTTCTGGCATGTACATGCCAGATGGGATTGATGCCTATACGATAGGTGGGAAGACGTATCTCTTCACGGCTAATGAGGGCGATGCCACCGAATGGGATGGGCGCGTTGGGGTGACGAAGCTTAAGGATTTGGCCGGACTTAACCCCGACTCCAGGGCAGCTCAGTTTCTGAAGGACAAAGGTGAATCCTATGAGGACGTAGAGGTAGCCACGGATATGGGGCCGAAC
This sequence comes from Paenibacillus sanguinis 2301083 = DSM 16941, assembly GCF_000374825.1. Classification (GTDB taxonomy): domain Bacteria; phylum Bacillota; class Bacilli; order Paenibacillales; family Paenibacillaceae; genus Fontibacillus; species Fontibacillus sanguinis. The sequence continues at coordinate 120,132 of NZ_KB895378.1, read as the reverse complement.
GGTGTTTACATGTACGGTGCCCGCTCCTTCTCAATCTGGAATGCTGATGATATGAAGCAGGTCTATGACAGTGGCAACGAGTTTGAGAAGATAACCTCCGAGCGTCTGCCAGATGTCTTCAACTCCAATCACAGCAAGGTGAATAAGGACAAGCGGAGCCCCAAGAAGGGACCTGAACCCGAGTATATTACGGTGGGCGAAGTGGATGGCAAGCTTTACGCCTTCACCGGTCTGGAGCGCATCGGTGGTGTGATGGCCTACGATGTAACCAACCCTGAGAAGCCGCAATTTGCCGCCTATCTGAATCCACGGGATTTTACCAAGAAGCTGGATACGGACACGGGACCGGAAGGGCTGGAGTTTATTCCGGCCGAGGCTAGTCCTACAAAACGTCCATTGCTGCTCGTAGCCAATGAGGTAAGCGGCACGGTAGCGGTGCTGGAATTGGGAGCCCCTAAGGCACAGAAGCCGGCTTCAGGAGAGACCTGGAAGCTTACGGTAATGCACACGAATGATACGCATGCCCATCTGGCTGAGGTAGCCAGAAGAGCAACGCTGGTGAAGCAGATTCGGGCTGAGGAAAAGGATAGCCTGCTGCTGGATGCCGGGGATGTGTTCTCGGGAGATTTGTATTTTACCAAATGGTTTGGCTTGGCGGATCTGGCCTTCATGAATATGATGGGCTATGATGCGATGACCTTCGGAAACCACGAGTTTGATCAAGGAACGGGCGCGCTGGCCGAGTTCGTGAAGAAAGCTCAATTCCCGCTGGTCAGCTCAAATATTGATTTCAGCACCAATCAGGACATGCTGCCATTGCTGAAATCGCCAACGACCCTGGATGCTGCAGCACCTAAAACAACAGCGCAAGCTGGTGTCTATCCTTACGTGGTGCTTGACGTGAATGGTCATCAGGTAGGTGTATTTGGCCTGACTACGGAAGATACCGCGGAGACGTCCAACGGTGGCAAGGAAGTGAAGTTCAATGATGCAACCGCTTCGGCTGCTGCAACCGTGGCCGCGATGGAGAAGGAAGGCTTGAATATCATCATCGCTCTGTCGCATCTTGGCTATGCACGGGACCAGAAGCTGGCCCTTGATGTGGAAGGCATTGATCTGATCGTGGGCGGTCACACTCATACGAAGCTGGATGCTCCGCAATTTGCGGTGGATGATGTGCATGGTACGCCAACGGCTATCGTGCAAGCCAATGAATGGGGTAAGTTCCTGGGACGTGTGGATGTGGTCTTTGACAGTGAAGGAGTGGTATTGACAGGCCCGGGACAAACAACCGGACATCTGATCGCTGTTGATCCGAAGCAAGTCACTGAAGATGCTACAGCGAAGGAAGTGCTGGCTCCTTATAACGAGGAACTGGAAGAACTGAAGAAGCAGCCGGTAGGTCAAGCAGCTGTGGTGCTGGATGGTGTACGTGAAAACGTGCGCTCCAAGGAAACCAATCTAGGGAACCTGATCGCCGACGGGATGCTGGAGAAGGCTCGTCAATTGAAGGAAGCGGATGTGGCTCTGATGAACGGGGGCGGTATTCGCGCCCTGATCGATGAGGGCGAGATTACGATGGGTGAGTTGCGTACGGTTATGCCTTTCGGCAACACGCTGTTCGTGCTTGATGTGACCGGTCAACAGCTTAAGGACGGGCTGGAAAACGGGGTGAGCGGCGCCAAGTCGGACGATCTGCCCGGGAAATTCCCGCAAATCGCAGGTATGACTTTCAAATGGGATCCGGCACAACCGGAGGGACAACGGGTGTTCGATGTGCAGATCAAGCAAGAGGATGCTTATGTTCCACTTAATCCTTCGGCAAAGTATCGCCTGGCAACTAATAGCTTTGTAGCAACGGGTGGTGATGGTTATGCTTCCTTTGCTCAAGCGATTGAGCAAGGGGCGTATCACGAAGATCTGGGATATCCCGATTATGAAATATTTATGGAGCATGTGGAGCGGCTGGGCGGTTCAGTAAATCCACTGGTGGAAGGTCGGATCACCGAGCAAGCGAAGCCTGCCGGAGCAACCGATGAATCGCCGTATGCTCATCTGGAAGGGCATTGGGCCAAAGCTGCTGTGGAAGCATTGAGCGCCAAAATCCCGAGCCTTGCAGATCATGGGAGCTTTGTACCGAATCAGGCTATCAAGAGAGGCGAATTCGTCTCTTGGCTGGCAGCAGGTCTCGGTCTGCAGCCGGATGCGGCGGCAAATTCCTACACGGATGTGAGTGGGGAAATGGCTGGGGTTATCGGGGCAGCGGTCAAAGCGGGCATCCTTGCGGGCGGCAAAACGCGATTTGCGCCTGAAGATACGCTTGGCCGTGCGGACATGAGCGTTATGATTGCTCGTGCCCTGCGTTATGCCCAGGCGGCTGATGACAAACCGGCACAACCGGCTACGGCTGCTTTGAACCGTTACAAGGACCAGGCGTCCATTCCGAGTGAGGCGGCGGCCGATATCGCTTGGCTGACGGAGCAACATATTCTCCAGGGCGATCAGCGTCAGCTCTTTGGAGCGAACGAGCGGGCAACCCGCGCTCAAGCTGCCGTGATTCTCGTGCGCTTGCTGCAAGCATTGGACATCATTCAATAAGTTCATAGCAACTACTTGTTGCAGGAACCATACAGACTGCGGTCTGTATGGTTCCTTTGTTTTTTCTACGAGAGATAAGGGCCGGGAGCACCTGGCCGGGAATGTTCGGGGAACTGTCACAGATCGCAGGGAGAAGCTGACGGGCAGCGGCAAATCTATCGACGACTTTATCTTAGTATGTTATTATGAGAGTCTGATAACGTATTAACGAACTAAAGCGTCGGTCGCTGAATTTGACGAAGGTTGGATGAAGCTAGGGGCTGAGTAGCGGAGCGTACGTAGTGGGTACGTGAGCAACTCAAATGTTTCTGAAAGAAACATACTACGGAAGCATATGCTTGGCCCGGGTGAATTCAAGATTCGACGTCGAACTTACTTCTTGAACAGCTTCGTCCTGGGAAGACGATTTTTTGAACAACCTCTATAAAGTGCGAGTTCAAAAAATCGGGTTTACAGGACCGAGAAGGTTGGATGAAGCTTGGGGCTGAGTAGCGGAGCGTACGTAGTGGGTACGTGAGCAACGGAAGTTCCGGGTGAATTCAAGATTCGACGTCGAACTTACTCCTCGAACAGCTTCGTCCTGGGAAGACGATTTTTTGAACAACCTCTATAAGGGAGAGAACATGATGATGGGTAGAAAAATTGTAGTATTAAGCTTGATCTTGGGACTGATGTTAACCGTGTTAGCGGGGTGTGGCGGCTCTGCCAAAAATGACAATAAGCTGGTTATCGGCATTGATGATAAATTTGCGCCGATGGGCTTCCGTGATGAGAAAAATGAAATTGTAGGCTTCGATATCGACTACGCCAAGGCAGCGGGCGAGAAGATGGGGGCAGAAGTCATTTTTCAGCCTATTGATTGGAAGGCCAAAGAATCCGAGCTGAACAGCGGGCGGATCGATCTGATCTGGAATGGCTACACGATTACAGAGGAGCGCAAGGGGAAGGTTCTCTTCACCAAGCCGTATTTGAAGAACAGTCAAGTGGTTGTTACCTTGGCTGACTCGGACATCCATACACTGGCTGATCTGGCTGGCAAAGCAGTGGGGCTACAATCCTTGTCTTCCGCAGCGGATGCTTTGAACGCCGCACCGGTTAAGGATCAAATCAAATCGGTGTCGGAGTTCCCGGACAATGTGCTTGCTCTTAGCGACCTGAAGACGAAGCGGCTTGATGCAGTCGTTATTGATGAGGTCGTGGCCAGATACTATATGTCCAAGGAAGAAGGCACCTTCCAGCTATTGGAGGAATCGCTGGCTCCCGAAGAATATGGCATCGGTGTGAAGAAGGGCAATGAGGAGCTGCTGAACCGGTTGCAGCAAGCGTTGGATGAACTGAATGCGGACGGTACGGCAGCTCAAATCTCACAGCAATGGTTCGGCGAAGATAAAGTGCTGAAATAGGAGAACACAGATGAGCCTGGAATATATGATTAGTATTGCAGGGCCGATGCTGGAGGGTGCACGAACTACGATTTTACTGTTTGCGCTGGCGATAGCTACCTCGATCCCGCTTGGCTTTGCCCTCACCTTTATGGTTCGCAGCCGGATCAAGCTGGTTGCCTGGCTGGGGAGCGGATATATTTATGTCATGCGCGGAACCCCGTTGCTGCTGCAAATGTTGTTTGTCTGCTTTGGCTTGCCGGTGCTTCCGGTTATTGGGGAATATCTGGTCATGGATCGCTTTGTTGCCGCATGCCTGGCATTTACCCTGAATTATGCTGCTTATTTTGCCGAAATCTTCCGCGGAGGATTGCTTGCCATTGATAAGGGGCAGCATGAGGCCGCCAAAGTGCTGGGGCTTACCCGCTGGCAAACGACGACCCGGATCGTGCTGCCGCAGATGCTGCGAATTGCTTTACCGGCCATTTCCAACGAGTCGATTACCTTGGTGAAAGATACGGCTCTGCTGTATGCGGTCGCCGTGCCGGAATTGCTGCATTTCGCCCAAACGGCGGTTAACCGTGACTTTACAGTCATGCCGCTGGTCTTGGCCGGTGTTATCTATTTGCTGATGACGCTGGTGCTGACCATATTATTTAAGGCGCTGGAGCGAAAGTATAAATTTGAGTAACGTTAGAGGACTGGAAGGATGAATATGGGGATTGTGGAGCTTGCCAATGTCAAAAAGAGGTTTGGAGCTTTGGAGGTGCTGCATGACGTATCCTTCAGTGTGGATGCCAGCGAAGTTATCGCCGTAATTGGCCCTTCAGGATCGGGGAAAAGCACTATGCTGCGCAGTCTTGCCCACCTGGAAGAGGTGGACGCCGGCAGCATCCGCATTGGGGAGGACTATCTGGTTAAGGAAGGTCAGTATGCGAGGCCGGCTGCAATCAAGCAAATGACGGCGCGAATGGGGATGGTGTTCCAGCATTTCAATCTGTTCCCGCATCTTTCGGTACGAGCTAATCTGGAGCTGGCGCCCAGGCTTGTGAAGGGCTTGCCTCCCGTCGATATTCGTGACAAAGCTTCGGAGCTGCTCCAGAAGGTAGGCTTGCTGGACAAGGCCGACGTTTATCCATCCCGGTTGTCCGGAGGGCAAAAGCAACGGGTAGCCATTGCGCGGGCATTGATGATGAATCCGGAAATTCTGCTGTTCGATGAGCCAACCTCGGCATTGGACCCTGAGCTTACGGGTGAAGTGCTGCAGGTGATGAAGCGGTTGGCCGAGGAACGGATGACGATGATTGTAGTAACGCACGAGATGGGCTTTGCCCGCGAAGTGGCGGATCGTGTTCTGTTTATGGCTGATGGAGCATTTATTGAGTCCGGTAAGCCGGAGGAATTGTTTGAGCATCCGCAGCATGAACGAACTCGCTCTTTTCTGCAACGGGTATTATAAGCAGTGGGGAAAGCCAATCACTGGCTGAGGAAGAAAGCAAGGCAGGCGGTTGCCGCAAGACTTTCAGAAGCAACAAGAAAACAGCGGCAAGGCCAAGGGTGGTAAAATCCAGCCTCGGCGCTTGCCGCCGTTTTGTCATGTCTGCGTTACTTAACCGAATACACGCCTTCCTCATACCTTAATGTGTAGACGATGCCTGCATCACTTAGTACAGCTTGCCCGATGGTATCCTTCACGAGATGCTGCTTGCTGCCGTCTGCTCCAAGCTTGTAAATACCGGGGGCGTAGCCCTCAGCGATATAGTAAATGCCCGTCTCTCCGATGTAAAGGCCAAGATCGGAATCGCTGGTCTCTGGCAATCTGGCCAGTTTGGTCGCTTGCCCTCTGACCGGATTATAGCGATACAGCTCTGTGCCCTGGTTCCCCTTCAGGGTGTAATAGAAGAGGTTGTTGTGTACCTTCAATACATTAATCTGATCTGGTGTGATACGTTCAGGTTGGCTTCCGTCCAAGCCAGCACGCATCAGTGCTCCGGTATTTCCATCCAGATAATAAACCTGCTCCTGAACGATCCAGAACCGCTGCGTGTTCGCGATGATCTGCTCATGCTTGCGTTCGGTCAAGCTGATACGGTATAAGGCAGTGGTGTCGTCGGGCTCACTATCCTTTAACCCGAGGGCATACAGCGAGCCATTCTTCAAGATTAACGAGGTATCTCCTGTGTAGCCGACACCTCCGTGTTCATATGAATGACGTATGATGCCGTATGCATAGCCGGGTTCTCCAAGCACGACCGACTTGCCTGAATTGGCATCAATCCGATATAAGTTATTTGCTGGATCGCCCATCATCTGAAAATCGGTATAGTACAGATTAGTCCGGTCTTTGACAAACCCAATCATGCTCTTCATCGATCCCATTTGTTTCAGTGAGCCGTTCTTCACTTGGTAAAGGGTATCGCCGCCCATAGTCGAGTCTCCTTGATGGAGATTGACATATAGCTCGCCATCCAGTATCTGCACATCGGACAGCCAACCCCAGCCCGGCGAGATATCCCAGCTTCCCAGCGAAACGATTTTGCGTGGCTTAAGGGTGGAGAAATTGTAAGCGTAAAGGGAGACTTCATCGTTCACCTTAGATAAGTAATAAAAATCGTCTCCAGTGATCTTGGCCGAATAAAATAAAGGTTGTCCGGGGACCTCAACACGAACATTTTTGTTGTTGGAGGTCTGACGGAATAATTGATCTTCGACGGCATTCCCATTATTGCGGTAAAAGGTCTTCATGAAATAGTTAGTATTGTTAACCCGGGTTAGCGGTGTTGCTACCTTATCATAAGCAATCGGCTGGCGGGGATCCGTTAATTGCTTCTTGATCGCAGCTTGAACGGCTTGCGTTTGCGGATGCTTCACATCAATTGTTTCATCGCCAATGAGAATCAGCCCGTTCAGCCAAGTGATCTGTTTGCCGAGCGCAACTCCGGCATCACGCAGAGGCAGCATGACTCTCCCATTGATCATTTGAGCGGGAACGTCAAGGGCAACCGACTCCCCATTCACCTGCATGCTCTTGTTATTGAGCTTGAACTTGACGGTCTTCTTCTGTGTGGGATTGCTGAGAGTGATGTCGCCCGGATTCTTGGCATCCCAGATGACATTCCACATTCCCTCATCAGGGCCTGTGCTTTGCTCGGCCAGATAGCCCATCAGACGTATGGGAACGAGCACGCGCCCATTTTTTTGTACGACTTGATAATCCCCGCTGATTTCTCTTTTTTCTCCCCGGACAAAGGCCTTGCCCTTATAGTCAGATGGGATGATCGACAATGTATTAAAGGCTTGCTGCAAAGATTGGCTGCTGGTCTTGGTTACGTCCTTTTGCTCGGCGGCATCAGCCCCCACGGTTCCGAGACTTAAGCAAGCTGCCAAACATAACGACATCCATTTGCTGTTCATAAAAATCTCCCTTCCAGAAGTGTGTTACCACCATACATCATTTAAACGCAATTTACTTGTCAAAAGTTGCTATCACTTATGGAGAAGGATGATGTAAAATCGAAAATACAAGGCAGTTTTAGATGGCGGGATGGAGGAATAGCGGATGATGAAGAATTATGCTTCGGCCACCGTCGTATCCACGGCGTGTAATTATATAATGGTACGTGAGGAGGGCTTCACCCATACTTATCGAACATTTTTAAAATTACGGGAAAACGGGCCGCTTGAGCTGCGGTTCTGGCATAGCAATGCGGTCGATTCCACCTGGGATACGGGTACAGTGGCCAAGGGCGGTCTGCTTGGCGGCAACTGGCGTATTGAGGCGGCTTATATCGCTGATGGCGGAGCTGTGGCGGATGGTTCGGTTATGAACGGCTCACAGGTTCAGGTTGCCTTTGACGGAAACGCTATCAGGGAGGTGACGCCGGGCGAGCAATTCTGGAGTGATCCCGTATCGATCGATCTGCCGGAGGGGCATCTGCTGGCCTTTACCTGGACGATCACGGCACCGAAAGGGACAAGCGTGCCTTACAATACAGAGCAAATGCTCGTCAGCGCTTATGATGCTCCCGGCAATCAGGCCGGGATGGCAGGCGCCGATGAGTTTAAGGCTTCCGCCAACCTGCTTGTGCTGCCAGCATTTATCGGATATGTGAAGCCGGTGCGACAACGGCTGATTTTTCTCGGTGATTCCATCACCCAGGGGGTCAGGACGCGTCAGGACGGCTATGAGTATTGGGTGGCCCGAATCGCCGAGGGATTAGGAGCCGACTACGGGGTGTGGAATCTGGGCTCCGGCTGGGCGCGGGCTTATGATGCCGCGGGAGATGCCGCCTGGCTGGGCAAGGTGAAGCTGGGGCAGGTTCCGGGCTCCGGTACTCAGGTTGTATTGGCGCTTGGAGTCAATGACATCGATATCGGGGCGCGGACGGCGGAGGAACTGTTGGCTGACTTGACGTCGATCATTTCTGCATTGCGGAGTCATGACCCTTCCGCGGAGATCATTCTATTTACCGTGCCCCCGTTTAATTTCAAAGATGAGCGGGAGCAGCATTGGCGTAAAGTCAACGAGATACTTCGCAACTCCGCACTTCCGGGAGTAGACCACGTGTTTGACATGGCGGCTTTGCTGTCCAGGCCGGAGCCGGAGGCCCACCTGGAACGTCGGGAATTCATGAGCTCTGCGGATGATCCGCATCCGAATGGAGTTGCAGGTCAGGTCGTTAGTGATGCTTTCCTCGCTTGGTGCAAGAAGGGTTAAAGCAAATAGCACGCAAAGCTGGAGTTTTTCAGCTCCAGCTTTGCGGCGAATCGGAATTGATAGGTGCCCCGAGAAATGTCTATGAGCGTCCACTTTGACATTTTTATGGGGGGACATTTTTATGGGGTTGACGCATCCTGCGGAATAACGGATAATAACATGCAGTGTTCAATTCGTATAACTCCGCCAGTCACGGGGCGGGGGTCTCTACAGGAAGCCGAACTTCCTTGCTACGAATATCAGATCGCAGTTCAAGCAACTGGACGGTCTATATTCCGGCAAGGGAGTTTTTTTGCGTTGGTGAACCTGCGATGAGCACGATAATTTATGCACAGAAGGAGATTGTCATACGTAATGAGACATAAATGGCTTGTATTTCTAGGCGCTGTCAGCTATGGAGTGTTGTCTACTATCGTGAACAAGGCCTACGGTCAGGGATATTCGCTCGGCGAGGTGGTTGGCAGTCAACTGCTGACAGGCTTTGTGTTGATCTGGCTGCTGGCTCTTTTTGTTAAACTGGGTGAGCGACGCAGGGAGCAGAAAGGCAGGGCTTCGGCTGTTCCCGGCTCTGGCGTCATGAAGCTGAGTTGGAAGCAACGCTTGATTTTGCTCGCTGCGGGTGCGCCCACGGCGATTACGGGGCTGCTCTATTATCAATCCTTGCATTATATCCAGAATTCACTGGCCATCGTGCTGTTGTTCCAGTTCACCTGGATGGGGGTGTTGCTGCAAACGATAGTCCAGAGGAAACGCCCGCATAAAATTGTCATGTTCACCTTGCTCATCCTGTTTGTAGGCACTTTACTGGCCGCCGGCGTATTTGAACGGAGCAGCGGTGGTTACGATTGGCGTGGCATCGTATTTGGCCTGTTGGCGGCCGTCAGCTATACTTTGTTCGTGCTGCTGAGCGGAAAAGCGATACCTTCTGCTCATCCGGTATATCGCAGCGGATGGATGATTACCGGCGGCATGCTGCTGGTATTTCTACTGTTTCCGCCAACCTTCCTGTTCGATGGAACGCTGCTTCAAGGCTTGCTGCCCTACGGATTTTTCCTTGGCCTGCTGGGAGCCTTTCTTCCCCCCTTGCTGTTTGCCATCGGGGTACCGTCGACAGGCGAAGGGATGGCTGCAATTCTTGGTGCTTCCGAGCTGCCGGTAGCGGTGCTGCTGTCCAGTGTCGTACTTCATGAGCATGTCAGCGGCATTCAATGGTTTGGCGTCCTGCTGGTATTGCTGGGCGTCGCGCTGCCTGAGCTGTATAAGCAGCGGCGGGAGGGGCCACGGCAAAGCAACCCGGATTCTGTTGATGGTTCGGGCCAAAATTCGGATGCCCAAGTGACAAGCTGACGTATTCATTCAAATAGGAGGGTTGAGCTTATTTTCCGCGAAAATCCCGCGGTGACTCGCCCGTCAGCTTCTTGAATACCTTGCTGAAATATTTGACGTCGCGGAAGCCAACCATCTCGCCGATTTCATGCAGCTTCAAATTCGGATTGGCCAACAGCAGCTTGGCCTTGTCAATCCGATATTGACTCAGATAGTCGGAGAAATTAATGCCGAATTCCTGCTTGAACTTCCGGGATACGTATTCCCGGCTTACATAGAACTGTGCTGCGATGTCCTGCAGGGATAAGTCAGCTTGATAATGCTGCTCCACATATTGCACGATATCAGCCATAGTGTGCTTCTCCTTGGCTGGCTGCCGGGAAAGCAGCATTGCTGTTTGTTGGATAATCTTTAATGACCATTCCCGCCATACATAACGGGAGAAGGTGTAGCTATCAGGATTGGGCATCGTAGTGACTGCACCTGCTGGTGCAGAAGCACCTGATTCTTCAGGAAGCTCCTCCTTGAGCATGGCCTCTGCCTGCTCGCCAAAGGTCTCCTGCATAAGCCTGGTCTGAAACGACAAAATATCGTTTCTCCAAATCCCCAGCAGCTCGGGAGTGACCTTGCCGCTGCGGCAAAGTTCATCGATCCATCGCTCGGCTGCAGCCGTCATTTGCACGGGATCGGAGCTCATTACAGCGAGCTTCCAGTCCTCTTGTACTTTGGCGAAGCTTACGATCGGCTTGCCGGATGCCATAGTGGATGCTCCCGTGGTATTCAAATGAATGAAGCGATCGGGCTCAAGCAAATTACGACGGCGCAGTACCGTCAATGCCTCACTATATTGCTGGGGAAGGCTGGAGGGCAGAGGTCCTGTCTGGCCTAACCCGAAGTGCAGCCGCCGCTGCAAGGTGCGGTGCAGCCCCTGATTGATCTGCTCGGCTTGCTCGAAGGCCTGCTCGGTCCGTTCCCAGATGAGCAGGAGAATCTCCAAGGGTGCCCCCCAATGCCTGAACGCAATGCCGGACCGGCCGGGTAGCAGGAATTCATTGCAAATATTAATGAGAGCGAAATGCAGCAACTCGCTATTATGCCCGAAGCGCTGCTGAAGAATGGTATCCCCGGCATCAATCTGGCAGAGCAGCAGGCGGGCAGATGTTGCGGATGGAGGAATAACCCCTTCCTCCCGCAAGCGGCGCAAGGAGGCCTCGGCCGAACCGGGATCATCAATCAGGGAGGAGAGCAGCTTCTCCCCATATACAGGCTTGAATTCATTGAGTCGAATGCTCTGGTACTGCATATCCAGACGCTCCTGCTCCTCCTCGCGCCATTGGTTTATCGCTTTGGCTACCGCAGCATTGATGGCTGCGGGATCGATTGGCTTGAGGATATAATCGACCCCTCCATGCCTTACGGTGCTGCGCACAAATTCAAAATCGTCATGTCCGCTGACCACGATAAATTTCACGTTCCTGGCATGCTCGCGCACCCAGGTCATCAGTTCAAGCCCATGACCCGATCCCATCATCATATCCATAATGATAAGCTGTGGCTGGGCTGCCTTAATTAGGTCAATGGCTTCATTGCCCCCGCCTGCTTCCTCAACATCGCTTATACCGTGGCTTTCCCAATCGACCAGCAAGCGCACAGCCTTGCGAACTCGTACCTCATCATCGACAATTAAAGCTCTCATGCTCTCTCACTCTCCATCTCTATCGTACGGTGCGGCTTCTACCGCAGGTATTCTCAGTATAATTTGAACGCCGCCCGCCTCAGGCGGGCTGATCGCCAAGGAAGCCTCTTCTCCATAGACTAGGCGCAAGCGTGTTAACACATTGACCAGGCCGATGGAAGATGGCGGATCGGTCTTCCTGGTCTGTGGGTCGATGGAAGTTTCCTTATCGGGGTACTCTGCTGCTTCCTTCAGCTTGCTCTGCAACAGCGCAAGCTTCTCGGGCGGGATAGGTGCTCCATTATTATAAGCAATAATGGTCACGTAGCCCTCCTCGCCAAGGAATGCCCGCAAGCCAACGAGGCCATCCTTCTGGGAGCGATCAATGCCATGCTTGAAATAGTTCTCCATAATCGGCTGGAGAATCAGCTTGGGCATGCGCAGAGCCAGCAGTTCCTGGGGAATATCCGCTGTGAAGGAGAATCGTCCCTCGAAGCGTTCCTTCTGCAGCTCCATGTAAGCTTTGACATGATCTAGCTCGTCCTTCAAAGTCACGAATCGGTCGCTATTGTGCATGCTGTAGTGCATCATTTTCGCCAGTGCCGAGATCAAGGTGTATATTTGCGGGACTTTTAACTCCAGAGCAAGTGTACCGATGATCTGCAAGGTGTTGTTTAGAAAGTGCGGGTTGATTTGGGCCTGCAAGGCCCGAAGCTGATTGTTCTTACTGGACAATTCCAGTTTGTATTCTTTTAGAATGAAATTGTTGATCGTGTCCAGCATCGTCCTGAAGCGCTTGGTGAGCAGACCGATCTCGTCTTTCCCGGCAGGCAACACATCCACATTGAGGTTGCCCGTTTGCTGCACCTCGTTCATATGGCTGGATAGGCGTTTGATCGGGGCCGTGATTCTCAAAGAAATAATGATCGTGGCCAGAATGATTAGAATAAGCGACACGGCCAGCAGTAACAGGTTGATACCTGCTGTTTTAATGGCGGTCTGGGTCAGGTAAGCTACGGGGACTTGCTTGACCAGTGTCCAGTCAGCTCCCACGCCTGAAATCTGGTGGTAGACGAATACACTGCCTTCTGTTTCAAAATTTCCGCTTGGTTCACTTGCTCCAGCGATTTGCCGGGTGTACCATGGCTCTTCAAGTTTGTTCCCGATCTTGCTCTGTTCATCGCTATAAATGATGTAACCGTTATCATCTAAAATATAAATTTTTTCCCGGCTTTGCTCATACAACTGATCGACAATGTCGCTCAAAGCAGACAATTTAACATCGATCGACAAGTAGCCAATAATACTGGTGGAAGGTACTTTTTCAATCTTGCGATGCACGGTAAACACCGGCTCGGGCGGGTATCGCCAGGATAAGGAGACCAGCCCGTAAGTATGGCTCATATGGCTGGGCTGTATCCATACGCTTTTTTGCCCCTCGCCAATAACATCGGCATAGGGGTCCACGTTGAAGTTGCGCTGGGGTGTATTTTGCGATACAATCGTAGCCTTTCGGCTGCTATGCTCGTAAAGGTAAATTTGGAAGATGTCTGGCACGGATGTAGAAATATTGGATAACACGGCATATACCCGTGAATTGCTTTGGACATCTTCATAGCCCCCTTGCACCAGATTTGAAATGTTGTAAATATTCGATGAGGTACGGTTGATATCATCCAGCAGGTTAATCAGATTACGTCCCCCCTGATACAGAAGGTTGACATCTTCTGCTGCAACGCGAGCCTTCAATGAATGCGCTGTGTAGTAATAGGTAACGACCATCGTTGCAACAATGGGGATGGTTGTGGCCAGAAGCATAAAGACAATCAGTTTGGTTCGGATGCTGTTCCATTTCATAAGTATTCCAATTCTCCCGATCAATAAATTCCACCTGAGTGTTCACATTTGTAGGTGTGTTTAGTTGCTGCCCCAAGTCATAATAACAATACAACAGTTATTCGCTAGAAAGAAAGGGGGGCTGCGCCATGAATAACAAAAGAGCGTCAGAATGGGGACTTCAGTTATTTTTCGTAGGACCTGTGCTCTTGTTCTTTATCATCATCATGGTAGTTCCATTCTTACTTGGTATGTATTACGCAATGACCGATTGGAATGGCGTGGCAAGTACAGTAAATTGGGTAGGCTGGGATAACTTTAAAATTATATTTACAAACGATCCTGATTTCTGGTCTTCTTTTTGGTTTACTACCAAATTCACCGTAGTAGGCATCGTGCTTACGAATATCGTTGGTTTCTTCCTTGCTTATTTTTTGACCAAAAGGTTGAAGCTTCGGAACATTATGCGTACGATATTCTTTATGCCTAATGTCATCGGCGGCCTGTTGCTGGGATTCATCTGGCAGTTTATTTTTATCAAGGGTTTTAACACGGTGTATGAGTTGACTGGATGGTCCTTTTTCGGTCTACCATGGCTCGGGGATGAGACAACCGGGTTTTGGGGAATTATGATTGTGTTTGTGTGGCATACAGCCGGATATTTAATGGTCATTTATATCTCTTCCTTAACCAATGTTCCTTCCGAGGTTATGGAGGCCGCAGAGATTGATGGTGCAAGCCGCTGGCAAATGCTGCGCAGCATCATTATACCGTTGATTATGCCTGCGGTGACGATCTGCTTGTTCTTGGCTATCTCCTGGGCGTTCAAGATGTTTGACCTTAACCTTTCGTTAACGAAGGGCGGACCATTTAAATCTACGGAATCCGTGGCTATGAACATTTATAATGAAGCGTTCCAAAATAACCGTTATGGTTTGGGAACGGCCAAGGCGATTCTGTTCTTCATCATTGTGGCGATCATCACGATGTTCCAGGTTCGTCTGACGAAGAGCAAGGAGGTCGAAGCGTAATGAAGAAATATAACGGCAGACTTTTGACGACAGAAATTATTATGGGCATTGTTGCCTTGGTCTTCCTTTCGCCTTTCTACTTCCTGTTTGTCAATTCGGTCAAGCCCTTCGGGGAGATCATGTCTGATTCGGCGAGCTGGCCCAAGGTGATTCAATGGGAAAACTATGCAAGGGCCTGGGAGCTTACCCGCTTCCCGGAAGCCTTCACTAACTCTCTGATCATTACTGTAATCAGTGTAGGCGTATTAGCACTAATCAGTGCGATGGGTGCGTATCGCATGGTACGCTCCAACACCTTGTTCAACCGTATTTTGTTCATGCTGTTCATCGCATCGATGGTTATTCCTTTCCAGACAATCATGATGCCCTTGTTACGAGTAGTTAATGAACTGGGAGTTAACAACTCGCACTTTGGGCTAATTATGACTTATCTTGGTTTGGGAGCACCGATGGCCGTCTTCCTTTTCCATGGATTTGTTAAATCGATCCCGCGGGAAATCGAGGAAGCTGCCACCGTTGACGGTTGTACGGGAATCAGTGTATTCTTCCGCATTGTGCTTCCGATGTTGAAGCCGATGCTGATGACAACTATTGTGCTCAACTGCTTGTGGGTGTGGAATGATTATCTGTTGCCTTCATTGATCTTGCAGCGTCCGGAAATGCGGACGATACCGCTAGCTACATTTTCATTCTTCGGACAATACAGCAAGCAATGGGACATTGCACTCCCGGCTCTGGCGTTAGGTATTACACCAGTGGTTATCTTCTTCTTGTTCTTACAGCGTTACATTGTAGAGGGAATCGCAGCGGGATCGGTCAAGGGTTGATCCCCGGCCCGCTGTTTCCAATAAAATGAAAAACAGATTAGGGGGAATTAGAGGATGAAAAAGCCTAAAAATCTTGTCATGGTATCTGTTTTATTAGTCATGTCATTACTTGTTGCAGCTTGTGGCAGCGGAAATTCTGCAAACGGTACCAATAAGGGTGGAGAAAGTCAAGGCAATGGCAGTCAGGAACAAAAGACCGTGACGGTCTTCCAATTTAAAACCGAGATTGTTGAAGGTCTTAATGAATTGAAGGTAGAATTTGAGAAGGAATACCCTAACATCAAGCTGGATATCCAGACTGTAGGCGGGGGAGCCGATTATGATGCAGCCTTGAAAACAAAGTTTGCTTCCGGTGATGCTCCTGATATTTTCTCCAATAATGGATATGCCAAATTGGATATGTGGGAAGAAAAGCTGGAGGATTTGTCTGATCAACCTTGGGTTGGCGATCTCGTGCCGCTGGCGGCTGAAGCGATTACCAAAGGCGACAAAGTCTATGGCTTGCCGCTTGACCTTGAAGGATTTGGCTTCGTTTACAACAAAGACTTGTTTGCCAAGGCAGGGATTACTGACACTCCACAAACCTATTCGGAGCTGGAAGAGGCAGCAAAGAAATTACAAGCCGCAGGAATCACTCCTTTCGCTAATGCTTATCAGGAATGGTGGTTGGTAGGCAGCCAGGGAATCAGTGTTGCTTTTGCTAACCAGGATGATGTTGATGGCTTTATTAAAGGGCTGAATGAAGGAACCTCTTCCATCGTTGGCAACCAGCATTTTGCCGATTGGGCCAAGCTGATGAAGTTAACCCTGGATTATGGCAACAAAAATCCACTTACCACCGACTATAATACTCAGGTGACTATGTTTGCTAATGGAGAAGTGGCCATGATGCAGCAAGGGAACTGGTCGCAATCCATGATTGATGGCATTACACCAGACATGAATATCGGTGTACTTCCTATGGCAATTAATGATGATGTTGAGAAGACGGGCAGAGTGACCATTGGTGTTCCGGTGAACCTGGTCGTCAATAAAGACTCCGATGCCAAGGAAGAAGCGAAAACCTTCCTGAACTGGCTGGTTACTTCGGACGTGGGTAAGGAGTATATTGTGAAGAAATTCAAGTTCATCCCGGCTATGACTACGATTGAAGCTACTCCAGAGGATATGGGACCCATTGCTACTGATTTGGTGAATTATATAGATGAAGGCAAAATTTTTGCTCACCAAGCAGGCAAATATCCCGATGGGGTTGCTCAGGAATTCGGCAGTGCTATTCAGCAATACCTGGCAGGTAAGAGTGATGTAGAGAACTGGCAGAAAAATATGCAAGCTGCTTGGGACAAGTTGAAGTAGAATTATAATGCGACCTCAAAAATTGGGGCTTACAGGAAGTAATACGAGGCAAGCCACCTCTCTCTGCAAAGAAGGGAGAGGTGGCTCTTCCTATTATAAGGGGAATGGATATTATGCGGCCAACTACCAAATCAGATCAAGTTCAAATCGGAGTCGTCTATTACCCGGAGCATTGGGAATCGCAGCTTTGGGAAGAGGATATTCGGCTGATGGAAATTACGGGGGTGAAGGTGGTCCGGCTGGCAGAATTCGCCTGGAGTCGTCTGGAGCCGTCCGAAGGGCAGTTCACTTTCGCGTGGCTGGATCAAGCCATAGATTTGTTTGCGGCGCATCAAATCCAGGTCGTTCTGGGCACACCCACCAATACACCACCACGCTGGCTGACGGAGCTGGCCCCGGATATCCTGCCGATAGATGCCAACGGTAACACCCATCATCCCGGCGTTCGGGGGCATCGGTGCTACACCAGCGAATCACTGCGTTTGTACGGCTCGCGCATGGTGGAGAC
Source organism: Paenibacillus sanguinis 2301083 = DSM 16941 (assembly GCF_000374825.1). Lineage (GTDB taxonomy): Bacteria > Bacillota > Bacilli > Paenibacillales > Paenibacillaceae > Fontibacillus > Fontibacillus sanguinis. The sequence goes on along the minus strand of NZ_KB895378.1, from coordinate 102,876 downwards.
GATGGCCCGGCGGTACGCGGATCACCCTGCGGTCATTGGCTGGCAGACGGACAATGAGTTCTGGGTCATTGATTGTCATTGCGATACTTGCAGCCTGCGTTTTCGCGAGTGGGTGCAACGCAAGTATGGCTCGCTGGAGGACGTTAACCGGGAATGGGGCACCGTGGTCTGGAGCGGGGAGTACAATGACTGGAGTCAGGTAGGGGTTCCTTATGGCGGCTCCCGACATCAGAATCCCTCGTATCTGCTCGACTTCACCCGCTTCCAGTGGCAGGCCATTACGGAGTTCCAACGCGGGCAGATCGAAATTCTTCGTAAGTATTGCCCAAAGCATTTTGTCACGCATAATCTGCACTCTTACCCACAACGTTTGGACTTGTACCGAATTGGAGCGGATCTGGATGTGGTCTCTTTCGATTACTATCCGAATACAAATCCGGCCAAGCAGGCTACGGCCCCATATAGCGGGGCATTGTCTTTAGATGTGACACGCGGTGTCAAGCGTCGCAAATTCTGGATTATGGAGCAGCTTAGCGGCCCTCCAGGCGCCTGGTTCCCGACATGGCGCGCCCCATATCCTGGATTGATTCGAGCCTATGCCTGGCAAGCGATTGCCAAGGGAGCGGATACGGTGGTGCATTTCCGCTGGCGTTCTGCTCTGGCAGGAGCGGAGCAGTTCTGGCACGGCATTATTGATCACAGCAATGTGTTGGGACGCCGATTTACAGAATTCTCGCAATTGTGCAGCGAGGTGAATACACTGTCTAAGGCACTGGAGGGAACAGAACCACACCATGAGGTGGCTATTTTGTTGTCCCATGAGCAGTTAGAGGCGCTTCGCATTCAACCGCAAGCTGAGGGCCTGGATTATTACGAGAATATCAAGGACTTCCACCGGGCTTTGACGAAACTGGGGATCGGCTGCGATGCACTGGAGTGGACCGAGGATTTACAGGGCTACAAGCTGGTGATTGCGCCGGGCTTGTACTTAATGAATCCTGAGGTCGCCGCCAGGCTGGAAGCCTTTGCCGAGTCAGGAGGTACACTCATCTTGACTACGCGTACCGGGGCCAAGCATATGAATAATCAACATGTAATGATGCCGCTGCCAGGGCTGCTGGCTGCCGCTGCGGGGGTGACTGTGGACGAGTACGATCCTATCGGACAGGATGCGCATCAAATTGTAGATGCCGAAGGGCATACCTATTTGGGAACACAGTGGTGCGATCTATTGAATCTGAAGGGTGCGGAGCCTATAGCCTTCTATGATGAGGATTATTATCGCGGGCTTCCCGCAGTAACGGTCAACCGCTATGGGCAAGGACAGGTCTACTATCTGGGGATTCACCCGGAGGAAGCCTATCTGAAGCGGCTATTGGGTCAGATTGCCGAGATGCGGGGAATTGATTGCCCGGCCACTGACTTGCCCGACGGTGTGCAAGTGGCGGTCAGAAGCGGGGAAGCCGGAAGCTTCTTGTTCGTGCTTAATCTCTGCCGCGAGGCACGTCAGGTGACACTGAATGCGGACTACCGCAGCGTGCTTCATGGGCTGGATCGGGACAGAACCTTGCAGCTTGAGCCTTATGGCGTAGATATTTTGCAATTGCGGTGAAAAAAAGGGGAGCGTTGGCCAGATGCCGATGCTCCCCGTTATTTTTCTAAATGTAACGCCTGACTTTACTCATATAATGCTTGTATTGTTGTCCAAATTTCTGTAGACACCAGCGCTCTTCGGCCAGGATAATCCAATGCCCTGATATTTGAAAGACCATCACGATGACAAATAGTAGAAAGGACTGTGTAAGCAATGCACAGCCTAAAAAGTAAATAAAATAAGCTATATACATCGGGTTGCGGGAGAGCCGGTATAATCCATCAAGATTCATGCCATTTGCCGCCGGTTTGGCAAAATTGACAACAGCTGCAAGACACAGCAAGATACCTAATCCATAGGTTGTCAATCCAGCATATAGCCAAGGTTTTTCAGTCGTAACCTTCAGGAAAAAGGGATAGATCAATATTAGAAGGTTTGAAATCTGGTAACACCAGTAGGCGGCCCTTTCTCCTCCAATCAGCGGAGCGAAGAATGCGGCACGTCTCAGCGCTTGCTTGCCCAACAGGCTTAAAAGTCCAAATCTGATCAGTACAAAAGGAATTAATAAAAGGAATCCGTTCATAGCAATCTCCTTATTGGATACGGACTTATACCTAACTTGCCCATGATATAAATAAATTTATCATGTCAAGTTGAAGAAAGCTATTGCCTCCTTTGGGTGTTGGCTTTGTCTTAATCTCCCAGAAGCAGCCGGGAGAGCTCGGCATAGCTGGCAGCTGGCTCGTGGGGGTGTTGTCCTTCCGACTCGGGCTGAACTCCGCGATGGTTGAACCAAAGCATACGCCATCCCGCTTCACTGGCGCCTACCACATCGTTGCGCCAGGAGTCGCCGATATAACAGCATTGCCCGGCAGGCAAATGGAGCTTGGCGGCAACATGCTCAAACAATCGGGGGTCTGGCTTGGTGAGGCCCACGGCCCCGGATATAAAGATCAGCTCCGCCGGAATCAGGCGGTCGATCCCGAGGATACGGATTTTTTTCCATTGATGCTCTGCCGGACCATTGGTAATCAGACCCACGGTGGCCTCCAATTCCTGAAGCCTGAGGATCAGTTGCTCCGCTCCCTCAAACGGGCGAATGCGGAACTGGCAATCGATATAAGCCTTCTGAATGGCAGCTGCCTGTTCCTGGGTCAAGGTAATATCAAATTCCCCCAAGGTGCGGACAAAGCGTTGTATTCGCATATCCTCGATAACCTTGCTTTCCGTTGGGGTTCCCCCCGCTTCACTGGACAGCAAGTCGCTATAATAGCGCATTCGCTGATAAGCAGCCTTGTACGGGAAGTCTTGCCCGTGAAGCAGCACCTGGTCCATAGCTGTGCGAAAAGGCTCCAGATGATCGTACAACGTATCATCTACATCAAAGAAAATTCCATGATTGCTTAGGCTTGTCTTCTGATCTGGCACTCTTCTGCTCCCTCCTTGTGTCTTAATGCCCAGTATACCTCAAGATGGCTGCGTCGTGATAGCGGCTAGTGAGGCTTACAGGAGACCTGGACGGCTTTTTCTCATATTTAAGGTGGTATAAGGAAAATAACTTTATCGCAATAAAGGTATGTTGAGGATAAGGCAGTATTTTAGAGGATATGTATGTAAGGCAGGTAATGAATTTATGTACTGCCGAAAATTTGCATCATCTTGGGATAGAGCGTTTTTTTCTGGTTTTTCCATAAGCCCCGAGGACTTTTATACTTAAAGTACGTGTTCTGAAAGTCGGGGATACAGCCCCAGGATGACTTTCTGGAACTACTGCTTGTACAGAAGAGAGAATCCAAAGGGAGTGGAAGCTATTGAGTCAAGGTGAAGCGTTGGAACGCCGTAGTGAATTGCTAAAGAGACGAATTGGCCAAATGATTGCGAAGGAAAATCAGCATGGGCTGGGCCATCAGGATAGCCATTTGCTGCAACGATTTATTCGTGAGCTGCATCAAACGGAGCATGAACGCAATAGCAAATAATGTACCTGTGAAATGTGTTAACAACACCCCCCTTCGCCACCAGCGGAGGGGGGTGTTGTAGAATGACCTTGACTAACTAACCTATATATTGGGATAAAGAGATGAGTACGGTCACAGTAATAAGATTAAGAAGGGTTGAGATCAGCACGGTCTGCGAGGCAAAGTCCGGTTCATTATCGTACTCTTCGGCCAGAATGGTGCTGTTAACACCACTTGGCATGCCTGAGGCGATGAACAAGGCTTGTGCGGGGATTCCCTTCAAGCCTAACAGGACAATAAGCAGATAACCGATGACCGGTCCAATCAACAGCCGTAAGGCTACGCTGAGATAAACGTCCAGCCTGTCCAGTCTCAGCGGGTACTTGACGATCTGCGCTCCCAGGGTAAGCAGGGCAATGGCGACCATGGAATCGGCTATATAAGACAGCGGCTTGGACATGAAGTAAGGCAGGGGCCAGTCCAGAACATGCAGCAGCATGCCAAGCACAAGCGCATAGGGAACGGGCATTTTGAGGAAGCCGATCAGGGCGGCCTTTAATGTACCGTCGGATTTGGCCCGCTGAACGCTCATTACGCCATACGTGAACGTGACCAGGCTCTGGAAGGTCATCACAAGTGCCTGAACGGAAGTGGCGAGAGGATCACCCCGGAAGGCTAGCTGGTTAATCGGCATTCCGTAATTGCCGGAGTTATCAAGAATCAGGCTGTTGGCGAATGCCGCTCGCATACCCTTGCCGAATTTAAAGCGTCGGCTAACGAGTTGACTGATGCCCAGCAGCAACAGAACATACAGGATATAGAAGCCGGTTACGCTCCCCAGCAGCTCCGGGGACATTTCCGATTCATACATACTCAGGAAGACTACGGCCGGGGTTACGTAATAGAAATTAATTTTGGCGAGGGTGTACAGGTCCATCCTGAACGCTCGTTGCATGAGAGAACCCAGGCCAATCAGCACAAAAATAGGTAAGACAACTTCAAGGATTATATCGCCAATCATTTCTTGCTGTTCACTTCTTTCTGTAGAGGTAGTTCAAAAAGTCGTCTTTCCATGACGAAGCAGTACAGGGAGTGGATTCGACGTCGAATCTTGAATTCAGCCGGGCCTTCCGTTGCTCACGTAGATCTGTCTACGCTCCGCTACTCAGTCCCTAGCCTCATTCAACCTTCTTGGTCCTGAAAACCCGACTTTTTGAACACATATTAAAAGAGGTAGTTCAAAAAGTCGTCTTTCCATGACGAAGCAGTACAGGGAGTGGGCTCGACGTCGAATCTTGAATTCAGCCGGGCCTTCCGTTGCTCACGTAGATCTGTCTACGCTCCGCTACTCAGTCCCTAGCCTCATTCAACCTTCTTGGTCCTGAAAACCCGACTTTTTGAACACGCACATATATATAAGTTCACCACACTTTTATTGATCCTGGCGGTTCACTTGAATGCGCTGTGGCTTGCGCCGAACCAGGAGTTGTCCCAGCACTTCGGAGAGAACCAGTCCAATGGCAATCGAACCGGAGAGAAGGAAGGCCTGAGCGGCCAATTGAACGGCCAGATTATATTCATTCTCCACAAAGCTCCGCATAGCATCATAAGCAAGGCCGCCGGGAACCAGCGGAATGATACCGGCAACGCTGAAAATGATGACCGGCTCCTTGTACCATCTGGCAAAGTACTGCCCCACTACGCCAACCAGGAAGGTGGCGGTTACGGTTGAGAAGACGGCCTCCATGCCCATACTATGCAGTAACAGATATATCATCCAGCCGATTACACCGGATATCCCGCATTGCAGCAGCGTGCGCTTAGGGGCATTAAACAGGATGGCAAAGGCGGCAGAGGCTATAAAGCTGGCTACGAGATGGATGATCCAGAACATATAGCAATGATCCTCCTTCCGGATAGACTATGGTCAAATGATCCTAGCATGGCACGCGGTTAGCTTCATAGGAGAGTAAAGACGACGGCGATGCCAGCGCCAATGGCAAATGCCGTGAGGAAGGCTTCCGCTCCTCTGGATAAGCCGGATACCAGATGACCAGCCATCAAATCCCGAACAGCATTGGTAATGAGCAAGCCGGGAACGAGAGGCATCACGGAGCCAATGATCACCTTGTCCAGCATATGTCCGAGATGAAGCTCCAACAGGAATGTGGCAAGCAGGCCGATGAGCAGCGATGCTACGAACTCGGCAAAGAACTTAACCTTCACCAGCCGATGCAATAGCAAAAAAGCGGCAAAGCCCAAACCGCCACAAAGGATGCCGGGCAGGAAATCGGCCAGGGAGCCGCGGAACATCAAGGTAAAGCAGCCGCTGGATATAGCGGCTGCTGCAATTTGCATGGACATGGGATAAGCGGGCTTGACCCGTTCAATTTCCAGGAGTGCGGCATAGGCTTCGTCCGCACTCAGTTCTCCGTTGCCGAGCTTGCGGGAGATGTCGTTCACAGCGGATACCTTCTGCAAGTCGGTGGTGCGGGCTATGATACGAATCAGCTTGGCCGATTCCGCTTGCCCTGACTGAAATAAAATTCCTGTTGGCGTTACGTAGCTGTCGGCTCCATGTAGTCCCAACGCATCCGCCATTCGTGTCATCGTATCTTCCACGCGGTAGGTCTCCGCGCCGCTTTGAAGCATGATTTTCCCTGCCAGCAGGCATACTTGTACAGGCTCCTGCACCTGAGGTGCAGCTGCGTCGCTCATCCCGCTCACCCTTTCATCTATGCGATTATACCATGGAAGACGTCATTATAGTATGAGCGAAAATTTATAATTGACGTTGCAATATGGTATGCTAACATTGCTGTCAAACGGACATTAGTGAGGTACTTCAGATGCTGCAGGGCTTATTCAACAATTTCACGGTGATCACGACGTTTATTTACCTGGGTCATATTGTGAGAAGCAAGGTGTTCAGCCACTCGGAGAATACAGTATATACTCGTCTGCTGCTTGGTGCCGTGCTCGGCTTGCTTGGCGTATTGCTTATGTATTATGATTTTCCTCTATCCTCGCAAATAGTTGCAGACTTCCACCAACTCCCCATTCTAATTTCCATTCCTTTGGGAGGTTGGTTGTCGGGAGTGGTTACTACAGTTATTATCGTCCTCTACCAACTGATTTATCTGCAGGGCGTGGCCGCCATTTCTCTCATCGGACCACTTTATGCGTTTATAACGCTGATGTGCGGGCTGATCATCATACGATGGCGGAAGACGATTACGTTCAAGCGTTGGCTGGTGGCTTTGGGATTGTCTGCGTTGAACACGGGGATTTTGCTGAGCGTTCTGCTTGAGCATCGTTCCTGGCGGGATATCGCTTTGTATATATTTTTGTTCCTGATTGCCGGTATCTTCATTCATCTGATGCTAACCCATTTGCGGGAAGCCGAGGATTCGGTGAAAATGATGCAGGAGGCGGCCAACCGCGACTTCTTAACGAGCTTGTTCAATTCAAGGGCGTTTGAAGCCATCATTGAGCAGAAGATGGCAGCGACTAACTGTGATCATATTCCCTTCACCTTGCTAATCGTTGATATCGATTATTTCAAGCAAGTTAATGATACGTATGGGCATCCGGCGGGAGACGCCGTGCTGAGACAATTTGCCGATGTTCTGAGGGAGACCTTCCGCCCGGGAGACCAGATCTCCCGGAAAGGGGGAGAGGAATTTTTCATTCTGGTGGATCGATGCAGTGCGGAACAGATCGCGGCAATTGCCGAGCGGTTGCGCAGTACTGTGGAGCAACACCGATTCATTCTGGAGGATGGACAAGAGTTGCAGTTGACGATTTCAGCGGGGAGCGCCACCTATCCAGACATCGCGGGCGAAGAGCTGGTGACAAAAGCGGATCAAGCTCTGTACCAAGCGAAGAAAGCGGGAAGAAACAGGGTATACCGGGCCGAATAAGGTCCGTTTTTACATTTTTAATCCTTGCGTTGCCGTTCGCTTGGCGATTGTTCGGCATCGGGCAGAGATTTACTGATTCCCTGGACCACTTGGGTATCATGGGGGAGAAGATCATCGTTAGGGATATCGTTCTCAGGGCGATATTCCTTCAACAGCTTATAGCGCTCATATTCAAAATCTGCGGCGGTTTTATCCTCGTATGAATTCATGACAACTCGCTCCTTTTTTCACCTGATATAAATGGAGTGTTCCCGATCATCGGGTCTTTCACTCATAAGAGGTTTCGTTCCCTGGAATAACCCTTAAGTTCCCATTGCTGTCTAAGTCCAAATGGTTGACTTCTCGTAAGCTCGCGGCTACAATTGCCAATGATTAGCAAGAGAACTGGGCTTAAAGCTTGATTAACAAGCCTAGGGAGGTAAAAGGATGATTACGATTTATGATATTGCGCAAAAAACCGGATATTCTGCGGCTACCGTGTCCAAGGTGTTCAATGGCTATTCCGATGTCAGCGAGAAGACTCGCCGCAAAATATTGGATACGGCCGCTGAGCTTGGCTATATCCCGAATGGCCATGCCCGCTCATTAACGACCAAGCGTTCATGGACGATCGGCGTGTTATATATCGAGCCTTCTGGCGCGGGTATTTTGCATCCCTTCTTCGGGGGCGTTATTGAAGGGTTCAAGCAGGTAGCTACCGCCAAAGGGTATGATCTCATGTTCTTGTCCAAGGATATTGGAGGCAGGGAGCATGGCTACCTGGAGCATTGCAAGATTCGCGGCATTGATGGAGTTGTGGTGATCCTGCCGGATGCGACAGATCCTTATTATGAGGAGCTATTGAATGCCAGTCTTCCATGCGTGCTGCTTGATCAGCAATCTATGGTCAAGAGTACGGTGTACTCCGACAATGTGGAGGGCAGCAGGCAGGCTGTGAAATACCTGTATGGCTTGGGTCATCGGCATATTGCTCATCTGGGCGGGGGACCCACCTTTGCGGGGGGACAACGGCTAGCCGGATACATGGAAGCTATGCAGGAGCTTGGCTTGCCTGTGCTTCCGAAGCATATCGTACAAGCCAGCTACGATTATACGGTGGAGAGCGGAGAAGCGGCGATGGAAGAGCTGCTACGGGCCAGGGAGCGCCCCACCGCAGTCGTTGCTGCGGGCGATAATTTGGCTGTTGGCGCCATGAGGGCGATCAAACGGCATGGCCTTCGTGTGCCTGAAGACATCTCGCTGGTCGGCTTCGACGATATTCAAATGGCCCGGTATTTGACACCGGCGCTAACCACGATAAGACAAAATACATATGCACTTGGCAGCAGGGCCGCCGACATGTTAATCTATTCCATAGAAGACGGGGAAACTGTCCAGAGCGACATCATCCCGGTGAAGCTGGTGGTACGCGAGTCATGCTGTGCCATTTAGTCCAGCTTGACCGTTTTTTTTCCAGCATTTCCGAAACCGGTTTCGGACGGCGTGGTTGCCAGGTTCTTGGGATATGTTGATGGGCTTGCAGCCTGCACACACTTATAGAACGGAGGAATAAACGAATGTCTAGCTATAGCTTCGACCAAAATGCTTTTATCATTGATCAGTACGACCGGGCCAAGCCCTTCTCCAGCTTCCTGCCCGGGCTTGCCGGATTAAAGGGAATTCCCATGTGGACGTTCTACGTCAATCGCGGGCAAGGAATTTGCAGCTTTGGAGTACGGGACAAGAACAGTCCGATTATGGAGTTCTCGCCTGCCAGTATTACGTATCAATCGGTTGCGATGAAGGGATTTCGGACCTTTATCAAGGTGGCCGGGGGCGAGGGGATTTATGAGCCCTTCCAGAGCGCATTTCCCGACAATTCGGCTGTCCGCAGCATGCGTATTCTGCCCAATGAGCTAGTGATATCTGAGGTGAACAAGGCACAGGGGCTGGAGTTGAAAATCACTTATTTTCAGGTGCCCAACGATGACTATGCTGCATTGGTTCGCCAAGTCGAGATCACAAACATTTCTGACACGCCGATCCGGCTGGAAATGCTGGACGGCTTGCCGGAGATCCTTCCTTACGGTGTAGAGAATGCCGGTTATAAGGAAGTCGGGAATTTGCTGCGAAGCTGGATGGAAGTGGGGAATATGGACAAAGGGATCCCTTATTATCGCGTCCGTTCCAGTACTCACGATGAGGCTGAGGTCAGCGAGGTGCAAAGCGGACATTTCTACCTGTCCTTTGGCGATGATGGCCAGTTAGTACCGACGATAGCCGACTTCTCCGTGATCTTCGGGGAGAATACGTCGCTGGCTTATCCCGAACGGCTTGCTTCCGCGGGACTGGCTGCGCTCATGGCGGAGGCTCAATATTGCACCAATAAGGTGCCATGTGGATTTTCCGCTCTGCAGGCAGAGCTTGACCGGGGAGAAAGCCGACGTTTGTACACGCTGATTGGGCACATCGATAGTGTAGACCGGCTCAATGCGAAGGCAGCCTCCTTGACGGATCCAGCTTATATTGCCAGAAAATATGCTGAGGCGAGAGAGCTGACGGAAGAGCTAACGGCTGACATTACCACGAAGACAGCCTTGCCGCTGTTTGATGCTTATTGCAAGCAAAGCTATCTGGACAATTTCCTGCGTGGCGGATATCCGTTTATTTTTGAGAATGGACGGGAAGGCTTTGTTATCCATCTCTATTCCCGCAAGCATGGCGATCTGGAGCGTGACTATAATTTCTTCTCGATCGCCCCGGAGTATTACTCCCAGGGGAACGGCAATTTCCGCGATGCGAACCAGAATCGCCGCAATGATATTTATTTTAATCCCCGTGTGGGGACATTCAATATCCGGACGTTCTTTAGTCTGATTCAGGCGGATGGATACAATCCACTCTCTGTGGAGGGCACCAGCTTCCGCGTACCGGAGGAGCGAAGCGGAGAACTGGAGGCGTTCCTGAACAGGGCGGTGGCCTCAGGGCATAAGGAACTGGCGGAAATCTGCCGGAATTCGTTCAGACCGGGCAACATTATTTCCTATGTCATCTCCAGTGGCACAGGGCTTAACGTAGAGCAGGAAGAGCTATTAAACGGGATTTTATCCCTCTCCGAGCAGCATATTGAAGCATCCTTCGGGGAAGGGTATTGGTCCGATCATTGGACGTACAATATGGACCTCATTGAGACATACCTTGACGTCTTCCCCGATCGAAAGGAAAAATTGTTATTTGCAGAACAGGACTATACGTTCTTCGATAGTCCGGCCCGGGTGCTGCCGCGCAGTGAAAAGTATGTGCTTAGCGGGGGCCATGTTCGCCAGTTCGGCTCCTTAGTCCATGATGAAGAGAAGCTGAGCCGATGGGGACTGACCATGCAGGCTACGAACTGGCTGAGAACAGGGCAGGGTACAGGCGACATCTACCGTACGAACCTGATCGCCAAGCTGGTGGCGTTGGGACTGATTAAGTTCGCCACCCTTGATCCTTATGGCATGGGGATTGAAATGGAAGGCAATAAACCGGGCTGGAATGATGCCATGAACGGCTTGCCGGGCTTGTTCGGCTCGGGAATGAGCGAGACGTTCGAGCTGCAGTGGTTATTGCGGTTTGTGCATCAGGTATGCCTGGAGCAATGTGAACGCGAAGTTATGCTGCCGGAAGAAATGGCGGAATTGCTCAAGGATGTAGGCGTACTGCTGGAAGATCATTTGACTGGAGTGTCGGATGCTTTTACCTATTGGGATCAGGTAGCCGGAGTGCGCGAGCGGTATAGGGAGGCCATTCGCTTTGGTATTCGCGGAACAGAGGAAAGCTTCCAGCTCAGCGTGGTTGCTGATCTGACAGCGCGGATGCTAGAGAAGCTGGAACGGGGTATCAGGCAGGCCGTGGACATGGGCAATGGGCTGACGCCGACCTATTTTGCCTTTGAAGCAACCGAGTTTGAGGCGGTTGTTAATGAACAAGGAGAGCCGGTAATGAGCGGCTACGGCTTGCCCAAGGCTGTAGTGAAAGCTTTCCACGCGCGTCCCTTGCCTCACTTTCTGGAAGGGCCTGCACGCTGGATGAAGGGGGCCAAGGACCCGGTTGAAGCGAAGCGGACATACGAGCTGATCTATAGCAGCGACTTGTTCGACAAGAAGCTGGGGATGTACAAGACATCGGTTAGCCTGGCTGAGGAAGGACATGAAATCGGGAGAATTCGCGCCTTTACCGCAGGCTGGCTGGAGCGGGAATCGGTGTTCATGCATATGAGCTATAAATATCTGTTGGCATTGCTCAAGAGCGGCCTGACGGATGAATTTTTTGCTGAAATCAAGACTTCGCTGGTGCCATTCCTTGATCCGGCGGTCTATGGACGAAGCACGTTGGAGAATTCCTCCTTCATCGCTACCAGCGTCAACCCGGACCCGGCTACGCACGGGCGTGGCTACGTGGCCCGGCTAAGCGGCTCAACGGCAGAGTTCCTTAGCATGTGGGTTACGATGATGGCCGGGCAGCAAATCTTCCGCGTTCAGGACGGAGAATTACAGCTACGCTTAAGCCCATTGCTCCCCGGCTGGATGTTCGATGAAGCGGGTAAGGTATCCTTCCGGTTCCTCGGCGCAACCGAGGTGAGCTATCACAATCCAGCGAAGAGAAACACGTATGGGGAAAAGGGGGCAGCCGTTCAGCGGCAAACCCTGTATCAAGCCGATGGACATCCCGTAGTGATCGACGGTCCCGTTATTCGAGGGCCACTGGCCGAAGCGGTGCGCAACGGGCAGGTTGTCCGGATTGAGGTGGAGCTAGGTTAGTATAGCAATGGTGTAGTTATTTTCAATTAAATAGAGGACTCTGAGTTTCTGGCTCGTTGTGTGAAAGAATCCATCTCATGGTTTGTGAGGTGGATTTTTTTAAGTTTATAGAATTTATAAGTTTTCAGCGGAGCTGAACAATCCTATAATCGCAAGAAAAACTACCGCTTAACGTGGTTTGACTTCAAAGATAGTACATCAATAGATGTTTTTTTATGGTTCAAAATCCCTATTTATCAACTATTTTGAATTTCCGATAAAGGGGAGGTAAGCAAATACGGAATATGGAAGTGGAGGAAAAGTGTATGAGGATCAAGAGAGCGCTGCTATCTTGCCTGGCTGTAATTCTGGGGCTTGGCAGTCTGGGTGTGGCGCCGGGAGCAACAGAAGGAGCGCCAAAGTCAGTGATTCCGACGGCGGCGGTGTATCGGTCTGTAGCTGACGTTGTAGCTGGCAAATCGTTCAAAGCTGCTCAGCCAGCGGTTACGGAGGCTGCTTATACGACGGTGACGGACAGTGTTTATTTGATGGCAGACAAAATCGAGCTGGTAATCTATCCCGGTCAAAGTGTTCAGTTCACCAATGATACGAACAAGCTTTTATCCGTCAGGACGGATGCCAGAACCACCAACGATATCCGCTACGATTACGTCGCCTACAATGGTGATGGCAAAGTGAGTGCCGACGATATAGCCCATACCAGCAGCGCCAGTGTATATAGCAGGGGTGGGACCACTATAATCACCGTGGACTATGCCTCGCCCTTGACCGTCAGCTTCAGTCCGGAGCTGACGTATTCCTATTCCCCGGTTCCTGCTCTACTTAAGAAGACATTGTCCAAGGGGGAGAGCTATCTTTTCTCCAATCAGGCCTATGCCTCCCGGTCAATTATGAGCGATGCGACCGCAGCGAACGGAAAAAGATACGATTACGCGGTCTATCAGGAAGATGGTTCTTTGAGAAGATCGAACTTCGAGGTTTCTATCAAGCCTAGCTTCAGTGTAGGAGATACCATCATCCTGACTGGAGCTTCGGATGAGCCTGTTACGGTCGCTGTTCCATACGAAGGCTTCTTTGGTTACGAGACGGATGAACCTGCTTATGACAGTGTTCCTTTATCGCAGGGCGAAAGCTACATCTTTACCAATGTAGGAACGAAGCAGGACCGGGTGGAGCATTCCGGAACGGCCAAGGACAAATTTGACTACGTAGTATACAACGAAGACGGTACAGAAACCTCTCGAGGCAGCAATACCACTACCTTGCCGCTGGTGGCCGTAGGCCGATATGTCGTGCTTACCTTGATTACGGAGAATTCGCTTCGGGTAGGAGCGCCTTACCGAACCTTTATGGGAGGAGACCGGCGGAATGACGCAATTAGCCGTGTGACTCTGTCGCCGGGTATCTCTTACAGATTCACGAATAATGGCACGCTTACCAATCCAGTGAACAATAATGCAAGAAAGGTCAGTGGACGCTACGATTATACGGTCTATAAAGCGGATGGAAGCTATTATTCGCAGGGCTTTGACGCGATCAGTACGCCAAAACTACCCGCAGGCGGCTTTGCCATCATTACGGTGCAGGGGACGGCGGGTATTACCTTTGATTATACGGATGACTTCACGGCGGAGCCTAGCAGTGAGCCTTCGCATTTCCGGGTGACACTCTCGCAAGGGGAGAGCTATGAATTTCGCAATATATCAAGCAATCGGCGTACGCTCAGAACCAACGCCAGTTCCAGCAACCGGTTTGACTGGGTGGAGTATTACCCGGACGGATCCCAGCAGAGCAAGAGAGCCAACACGTACACCGACCCTGTAATCTCTGGTGGTAATTCGATCGTCGTCACGGCTGTGTCCGCTCCGGTCACCTTTGGGGCGAATTACCGACTGTTCTCCTGGCAGGGCAAGCCTGGCGAAGCTATCTCCAAGCAGCTTATTGGCTTTGGGGAATCCTATCAGTTTGCAAATGGCGGCTCCAAAAGCATTACTATCAATAGCAATGCTGGTGATATAGGGGGTCATTTCGATGCGGCGATCCATGCCGAGGATGGCAGCGTGTATAGAGTAGGCTTTGAGGACAGGGGAGATGTGGTGATTCCGGCAGGTGGGTACGCCATTATTACAGGTCAATCCGCAAGTGCAATCACGATTTCCTATACCGATACGATTAGTGTAACGCCTGCGGCCTATCCGGCGTTGCTTCGAGCGAACGTAACGCCGGGTTCCTCCTACACTTATCGAAATATCAGTTCAGATATGCAACGTTTATATAGTAATGCCTCAACAAATGTGCTTTTCTCTTATGTGATCTATCGTCCGGATGGAACTGTTGATAGTAAGGGCTCCAGACGTTATTCTTCTGTGCCCGTATCCTCAGGCTATTCCATTACCGTTACCCCACTAACAGCTTCTATTACTTTCGGTGGTGTGTATACAGCCTTTACAGGTGCACCGGGTGAACCTCAGGAGAAGCCTCAGGTGACTTTAAACAAAAATGAAAGTTATGTGTTTACCAATTTGCAGCCAAGCACCCAAACGCTGAGCAGCGATGCACAGGCCAGTCAAGCGGCGTTATTTGATTATGCGATCTACCTGTCAAGCGGGGCCGTGGACAAGGCGGGGTTCGATCAGGTCGGGAATCTCTCCGTCCCCACGGGGAGTCAAGTGGTGGTAACGGTGACGACAGACCCACCGGTGACCTTCACTTATGGGGAGGGTTTTCAGGCCGACCCAAGCTCAGAGGCCGCGTTATTGAAGCGGGTGCTGGAGCCAGAGGATCAGATCGGGTTCAAGAACAAGAGCAGCTTTGCCGAAAAGCTGCTGACCAATGCGAGCCTTTCCGAGGCCCGATACTTCGACTATACGATTCTGGATGCCAGTGGAAGTGTGGTGGGTGAAGGGGAGCAGACCGCGACCTCGTCCCCTATCCCTGCTGGCGGGACCATAGAGCTGAAGATGACCTCGGCGAACCCGGTCCTTTTTGCCGCACCTTATCGCAATTTTCAATTTGTGGAAGTCCAACATGATATCTTTGAAGAATTGCCGCACCGTCAGGTGCTTGAAGTGCACAAGGCGGCAGGACAGGGCGGATATTACCGATTCCTGGCGCCTGAAGCGGGGCGTTACCGCTTTGTGACCAAGGAATTTGCCGGGATGTCTCTTGACCCGGTCATGACCTTGTATAGCGAGCCTGATCTGCTTCATCCTTTGGCTTCAACCGATCAGGAGGATGATTCCTTTGGTCTTGATTATACGGTGCTGGAGCTGGACCTGGAAGCTGGACAAGTCTATTACTTGAAGCTGTCCGAGAAAAATGCCTTGCCTCTTGAGCTCGAGTTGATGGTTTCAATCATGGCGCTAGCACCCGAGGCGACCTATAATTATCATCCCGATGGCCGACTGACCCAAATCGTGTTTCCTACCGGGGATAAGCTGATGTATGAATATGACGTGAAGGGAAATTTGCAATATCGCACGAAGAAGGTCTTTCCTTTTGAAGCATGAAATGGACCTGTGAACCAATGACGATGAATTTTCGGAGGGATGTAACGATGTGGAAGAAGGTCATAGGATTCGTACTGTCCCTGTCGCTGATGGGGACGGGCATGTTTCAAACCGTATCCTTCGGTGCAGGAACCCAGCTGCAAACGACGCCGCAGGTGGCTGAGCGAAATACCCTGCAGGGAGATCTGCTCACAGCTTCCGGGATCATGCAGAAGTTTAAGGTGAGCGAAGCCTGGGTGGACGGGCAATTGTCGCAAGGGTATACGTTATATCAAATAGATCAGGCACTACAGCAGGGCAAAGAAGGCTATGCGTCAGCGATCGTGACCGATCAACCGGTACGTCACATGGAGCGAGAGCTGGCTCTGTTATCTTCCAAGTCCAGCCTGGTGCCAGATGCTGTGGATCAGGGGGAAATGGCTGCTCTGCCTTTGGCATCGGCTGCGATTTATGATCAGGCGGCTCTGGAGCAGCTATCGCTGCTGGATGAATCTTCCCTGTACGAGCTATCGTATGGGGAGGATGCGGTAGCAGCCTCGACCGGGGATGTGA
Organism: Paenibacillus sanguinis 2301083 = DSM 16941; assembly: GCF_000374825.1. Classification (GTDB taxonomy): domain Bacteria; phylum Bacillota; class Bacilli; order Paenibacillales; family Paenibacillaceae; genus Fontibacillus; species Fontibacillus sanguinis. Next base: position 86,562 of record NZ_KB895378.1, on the reverse strand, counting down.
GGCTTCGCATAGCGGACCTTACGCTGCCAGGCTCCCTGTCTTTTACTTTGACACGCATGTACGATAGCAGCCGAGCCAGTGAAGAGATAGGGGTAGCTCTGGAGAACGGGGCTTACGTCAACCAGACGAAAGCGCGCCGGGAGGAGCGGGACTCTGCGCTGGGCCGGGGATGGAGATGGGCGCTTCCCTTCGTGGAGGAGCGGGAAGGCCAGCAGATTCTGGATTTTCCGGGTATTGGACGTTACCGGCTTACAGCGGATTTGAAGCTGCAAGGATACCCTTGGGGTGACGTCATACTGATGGAGGACGGTACGCAAACCGTCGGTGAGCTGAAAAGTACCCTGAAGCTGTCCGTATTAAACGGTCATCACTATTATTTCAGCGCTTCCGGCCATCTTATACTGATTACGGATAACTACGGGAACCGCGTCGAGTTGCGTTATACTCCGGGAGCGTCACATGGAGCAACGGTGCTGTCCAGCATCCAGAATAGCGATGGACAGGAGCTAACCTTCACCTATACGGCGGGACGGATGACCGTTGCTCTAACCGGGACCCCGCGAAAAGTGGAGTATGTGACCGCAGTAGCTCATGAACAACCTGTCTTGAGTGAAGTGAAGGACGCCCTGGGGCGGAGTACGAAATATGTTTACGATTATCCGGAGTCCCGTTACAACTTTCTGGCTACTTTAAAGGAGGAGGAGGCCCTCCAGCCTGTGAAGCATTCCGCCTTATTGCGGCGGGTGATGCACCCGGGTTCGGGGACAACGGAGCTGGACTATACCCCGGCGCTCAAGCACCTGGGCGAGTATGCCACGGAGGTTGTTTTTAAGGTCAAAGCGCGTAAAAGCCTATATTCCACGCCACTTGGAGATGTTGCTCTGCACCCTGCTGCATTCACCTACTCGGGAGAAGACTTGACCAGCTATGGACAAGATGCATCCTGGACAACAACGGTGGTTGAAGCGGATGCCACGAGCAGCTTGAAAATTCGTAAGTCATTGGGAGGAAGTGGACAGCCTGATCTCCTTTACCTGGATGAACAGCAAAGGGCAGAAGCATCCACAACCTATCGACAGCAATATCGTTATGACACGGTATCCGGCTGGAATCTTCCGATTCAAGTGACGGAGAGTTATCAGCAAGGGGGAAGCGAGTCCTCGCCTCTAAGTGTCACTTATCAATACAATGAACGGGGGCAGGTGCTGGCTGAGCAATGGAGCACGGGACAGGAGCAGGCTTATGAGTATACGGCTTCTGCGGAGCCTTACTTCTGGTCCTTGCCCCAGCAGGCTCAGACCCAGGTGAACGCAGGGCAAAAACGAGTAGAGCGCTATCGGTATAATGCTCAGGGAAGCCTGCTGCAGGTGGCCGTAAGAGAGAACAGTGCCAGTGGCAAGCTGCTGGCGCAGACGGACTGGACCTATGATGCTTATGGTCATCCAGCTACGGTGATCGTGAAGGATGATGCGCGTACCAATTTAGTGAACTATACGTATGCCTCACCGTATGGGAAGCATCTGTTAACGAAGCAGTCCATGCTCGTTCATGCTGCCAGCGGCAGTGTGAGCAAAGCCGAACAGAAATTTTCCTATGGCCCGGCAGGGGAACTGCTCACGGCGGCGGATGAAGCCGGGGCGGTCACCGCTTATACGTATGATGCCTTAGGACGAATGATTCAGACGTTATACAGCGACCAGAGCACGACCCAGATAGCCTATGATGATGATCGCCATACCGTGACCGTGACGGGGCCGGAAGGGATCACGACCCTGGAGCAATATAATCCATTTGGGTTGCTGATGAAGCAGGTTTTGGGTGAAGCCATTTTTGAATATACCTATGATGAAGCTGGTAATCTGACGGAGCATACCGATGCCGAGCAGAATCGTACGAGATATACGTATGACGGCTTTGGCCGTCCCACTAAGACCTTGTATGCCGACGGCTCGCAAGATGTGACGACATACGATATGGTGAACCGGACGGTGACTTACCAGGATCCCGCCGGGGTGCAGTATCGCGAGCAACTGGACTTGCTGGGAAATACGCTGGCTGTAGAGGAAGGGAAGGGCGGAGCTTTTGTCACCTTGGAGCAAAGCACCTATAATCTGGAGGGCCATCCGGTCACGGTAACGGACGGTAAGGGGCAGCAGACTACGTATCAGGTAGATGCGCTGGGCCGGGTTGTTGCCATTACGGACCCTGAGCAGCGTGTGACGAAGTATACGTATAGTTTGGCCGGTGATTTGATCCGGGTGGACTATCCGGATGGGACTTCTGTCAAGAAAGAGTACAACGAGGTTGGCCAATTAATCCTCCAAACGAATGAACAAGGACGGGTCGAGGCCTATTACTATGATACCCGGGGCAATCTGGTTCGCTTTCTCGACCATGCCAATAAGTTGACCAACTATGAATACAACAAAGATAACGTGCTGACGAAGATAACCACACCGGATCAAACGATCGCGTACACCTATGATGCCATGGGACGCCGCACGGGCATGACCGATGGAACGGGCAGCACGACCTATAGCTATGATCCAAGCGATGGTGCATTGACAGGCATACGTTATCCGGACGGAGCCCGGATCGATTATGACTACAATAAGCAAATGAGAACGGGCTACACGTTTACCGATGCTTCAGGGCGAGCTACGGGAGCCAGCTATACGGTGGATCCTATGAACCGGGTCAGTGCGCTGGAGGTTGTCCAACGGGCAGCGGGAGCAAGCCGGTCTGCCGGAGATGCTGTCTCATCCTTGGCGTCGCGAGCTGTTCCTTCGGTCAATGGGGTTCTGGATCGCATGACCTTTGATTATCAAGCCAATGGGCTGCTGCAACAAGGCGCATCAGAGAATGGGCCAGGCACCTCCTACCGTTATGATGGCTATGATTTGACCGGAATGACGATTGAGGCCGGAGCTATGGCTCGCGCCAAGCAAGCAGCCAGCTTAGCCGGGGAGTTGGGCGCTGATACAACGGGCGTAAATGAGGCCACTGATGCTAGCTTGTCAGGCGAAGCCGCGGCTTTGGATCGGCCAGGTTTCAGTCAGGGTGGAATGGGTCAGGAGCGCAATGATGAGGGTCAGTTAGGGAAATCAACAGGGGCGCAGGCTACCGAGACAGAAGCTGCTACAGAACCCACGGTCACAGAAGCGACCTATGCGTTGTCCACACCAAGGGTAGCTACCGGGCATTCGTTTACGTACCAGTATGATCGGAACAAGAATATAACGGGACGAACGCAAAATGTAGGGTTAGATGTGTTCACGTATGAGGTGCTGAATCGGATTCAGCAGGAAAGTGGGCTTAGTGGGAGCAAGAAATACGCCTATGATCCACGTGGGAATATACAGCAGGTAGAAGGGCGCACTTTGCGTGGTCTGACGGATGCGAACTTCACCTTTGACAGCCTGAACCAGCTAACGCAGGTGAAGCTGGAGAACGGCAAGGAAGTAAGCTATACGTATAATGGCGACGGTTTGCTCTATGAACGAGTAGAAGGAGATCAGCGGACCCGTTATTATTATGATGAAGAAGCCAAATTGATCGCTGAGGCAGAGGTGAAGGGTGGCGCAGCTAGTGTTAGCTATACCTATATCTATGATTTAGGCGGCCGCCTGTGGTCCCGCGTCGATCAAGCGACCAGCGGAGTGCAATACTACGAGCTGAATGATCATGGGGATGTCGTGGGGCTGTTCCAAAAACAGGCTGACGAAATCTATTATGTTCACATCGGGGATGAAATCATCGAGGTTACCGGTGAGCATCCGTTTTGGTTGGATGGCAAGGGATGGACGTTCGTAAAAGACCTGAGAGTTGGAGACTTGCTTGTTTCGAGTGATGGTTCTAAACTTGCAATAGATAAGATTGAGAAAGAGCCGCGAGAAGCAACGGTATATAACTTTGAGGTTGCGGGCTTTAGTTCTTATTTTGTTTCTAACCTTGGTATATGGGTGCATAATTGCTCTATTTTTGGTTTCAAAGTAGCTGATGTACCCAACATGAGCAAGTCACAGCTTCTTGGCAATCTTCCTGATGGATGGAAATATACTGATAATAATGGATTTGTTCATGTGTAAGATGCTAGTGGTGCTATCCGAATGAGAATAGACCCTCCTGATAAAGTCACGAAATATGACCATGTTCATCTTTTTGATGAAAAAGGAAATCCATTGGACATTAATGGTAATGTTGTTGATAGAAAGAGTCCTGATGCTCATATTCCGTATAAAAAGTGAGGTTAATATGGAGTCTAAACAGCTTTTAAAAAAAATTGAAGATATGCATTATTGGGATGCGAGGGTTATTAGTTTGTCTACTGATTTTTTTGGTGATGAACTTGTCTTGGTGTATGAGGATTCTGATGGTGATGTAGTTTACAAATTTTTGAATTGCTATCAGATAAACTATAAACATGCATTAGAATATGACAAAGAAAAACCAATTCGTGAGTTTACAAGATTGCAGCTTCCGTATTTCCTGCAAAATGTTGAACTTGAAGATTATCTTCACGAGGAAACACAATACCTAAGATGTACAATTACAATGCCTCCATTAGAAATTAGTATATTAAGTAAAGAGTGTATTGTCTTTAGAAAGTAACAGTAACTGACCTTGAGGGCGGCAATCCTCAAGGTCTTTTCTTTTACCCCACCCAGTGCCGAATGAATCGGGCGGCAACGTCCCCAAGAACTTAACCCTCATCACCTCCGTATGATATTTATCCGAAACAACTGTACGCACATACAAAATGCTTGAGAATATAACCCTTTTCTCTTAATCTACATCCTCAACATAGCCTTAAAATCATCAGATACCACCTTATTTGGATTCTAAAACCTTACACCAAGCCAAATGAGTAGCGGCGGCAGGGGAAAAGACCGCAATCAGCGGCAAGGAAATCGAGCGTTGAACAAGATTCTGTGGGGGCTAGCCGTAAGACAAGTTCAAACCGCTAGAACGTCCAAGAAGCCACTCAATCCGCTTTTTCATGCGTATTACGAAAAACGACTAGGCGAAGGCAAAAAGAAGAAACAGGCAATCATCTGCATTATGAGAAGGCTTGTGAACATCCTTTACAGCATGATGAAGAATAAAACGGAATACAGGCTTACATGGAAGTAGTTCAACTGCATCGAAATGAAAAGAATACGACTTATAAGCTGTCGGTGGGCAATCAAATTATTGAGACAACTGACAATCATCCATTTAGGGTGGATAGCAAGGGATGGGTATTTGCTGTTGATTTGAAGGTGAGCGATGAACTAGTTCAAAGTAACGGAAATCATTTAAAGATTGACAATATCGAAATCGTACATCACGATGAAAAAGCAAAGGCATACAACTTTACTGTTGCCGATTTCCATACGTATTTTGTAAGCAGTTTAGGTATTTGGGTTCACAATATTGATTATGGTTTTACTTTAAGTAGTAACAATATTCAACACATTGGAAAACATATTGCGAGCGATTTTGCGAATCAAGTACCGTATCTTTCGGATAAAGCACTAGCGTCAAAGTTGAATAAAAACTCATTCTTTAACCCTAGTTGGACTAAGGAAGATATCATAACAGGCGTTCAAAACGGTGCAAATGAAGCAATTAGTAAGGGATTCACAAGTGGTTACTATAATTACTCTTATAAAGGCGATACCATTCAACTTTTCTTCAAGGATGGGAATTTTGATACAGCATTTGGTTCACATAAGTTAACTCCGGCTGATTTCGGGAGGTAGTCAAATTTGTTTGAGATAAAATACCGAATTATCGTTGATGTGGATTATTGGGGAAAAATGAACTTAGAGCAAATTGAAAAGGAAGGAGGGATTGAGGGCTTCTTTCAGTTAAACCTACACTCAGAAGAATATGGTTATTACCATAATAGGGAACTGGCAGAGGGTGAAGAGGGTTTTGACATTATTTCAACTTGGTTATCAAATCTATTAGAAGTGTGTCTGTTAATAGGTGATACTAAGTATATAGCCATAAAGGACACAGAATCTTACAATACATGGCTTGAATTTATTTCTGCTGATAATGACTTACTAGTGAGTGTGGTTCAGTCGGACAGCTTCATTAGTGAGTATGTCATTACCAAGCCTATAGAAAATCGAGTTTATCCCGAATGGAGAGACATCAAAGTCAACAAGAAGAAGTTTATCGAAGAGGTAGTTAATAAAACGGATAATTTTATTACTGACCTATCCCAAATAAACCCTCTCCTAAGTATGAGCCAAAGAATAGTTCAATTACAATCACTGCTCGACAGAGCAAGTTGGTAGATATTAAGAGACCTTGGGTGCGACAACCCTCATTGACGTAATTGTCACCCTCGAGGAATGGGATATCATACTAGAATTAAATAAGTCTATTCTGAAATATTAGCAGTGAGGTGTACCCCCCAAGTGTAGATATTACAATATTCTTGGGGGTTAATGCCATATGGATACTGGAAATAAAGGATGAATTATTACAAAAAGTGAGATGTTTCACTTTGATGTATATGAGGTGTATTTATGAAATTTATATATAATATTCTATACATTATAATATTAACATCTTGTGGTACTGTTCAAGCGTTTATGGCTAATTCAACTTTACCTGGACCAGATCAATTTAAATATGAACTTGGAGTCAAGAAGATGAATTACTCTAGCCGGGGAACTAACGTTTTTTATCCTCAATTTACTACGGTGCATGACCTGGAGTTTATGAAAAAAATGAATGAAATAGTTAAAGAGGATATTACTAAGCTTTATAACGAAATTGATCCAAATCTTCATTTGGAGATGGATTATGTAATTACTCAATTTATGGATAGTATTATAAGTATTCAATATTCGGGACTCATGTATGGGGAGGAAATGCCCTATCCAACAAATCTCTTTTACACAACTAATATTAATACAGACACAGGTGAAAAGGTGAATTTGCAAGATATAGTAAAGATAGATCAAAAGTTTGTCAGCCTCCTGAAAAATGGTCATTATATTTATGTTAGTGATGAATCTAATGAGGAAATTGAAGCGTATGTTAGAGAATTATTTACTAGTTATAGTGATGAAGAACTTATTTCATATTTGAACCAAGCGGATCGAGCTTATGACTCTAATCCGTTAGGGATATTCTCTTACTATTCGCAAACAGTTGGATTAAGTTTGCAAGTTCCTCATGCCCTGGGAGATTATGTGGAAATTGAAATTAAATTAAGTGACTTGGAAGTTCGCAAGAAGATGCCCTAAGGCTCAAACGATTGAAGAAATTGGCATACCTTCATTGTCCATGTTGAGGAAGGGAAGGCTAGCAGCAGGTTGAAATAACTGATTATCGCTGTCTAGAAGGTCTCAATGCCTTTTTAGGCGGCTTCTTTTTTGCATGTGGAGCCATGATGGTGGTGGAATCGGCTGCGGTCGAACCCACGGTCACAGAAGCGACCTATGCGTTGTCCACACCAAGGGTAGCTACCGGGCATTCGTTTACGTACCAGTATGATCGGAACAAGAATAT
>NZ_KB895378.1:0-78377 GCF_000374825.1 Paenibacillus sanguinis 2301083 = DSM 16941 | reverse complement strand
GTTGGATGGCAAGGGATGGACGTTCGTAAAAGACCTGAGAGTTGGAGACTTGCTTGTTTCGAGTGATGGTTCTAAACTTGCAATAGATAAGGTTGAGAAAGAGCCAAGACAAGCAACGGTTTATAACTTTGAGGTTGCGGACTTTAATTCTTACTTTGTTTCTAACCTTGGGGTATGGGTTCATAACTGTGCATTGCAAAATGTATACAAATCAATTAAAGATTCACCTCTATATCCACAAGGATTCTCAGGTGCTAAAAACGGAACTGTGAAAAATAAAGTGAACAATGGAGAATTGCTAGAGGAATTACGGGCAATAGAATCTGGAACGTGGAATAAGATTTACAAGGATGGTGTGGATGCAAACGGTAAAAAAATCTCTATCCATTACTTCCAAAGTCAATTGAAGGGGCAATAACATTTGAAGATGCATATGCGTATCTTTACCGTCCTTATGTAGCACAACTTCTGGGACAAAATAATGCGAATAAGGAAACAATCGAATTGTTTGAAGGGTGCTGTATGTTGGAAGATATACGAGATATAGCTCCCGAAAAGCTACAAAATGCACTTAAACTAAAAAAGAAAGAAACATTAGATGTACTTAAATCCTTGCCTAGTACAGAAAAGTCGATGTATTGGCTCAACAAATTTGACGAATGATTCAAAGACCTGGGGCGGCAATCCTCAAGGTCTTCTTTGTATCAGAAACCCCCCAGTTCGACTGGGGGGTTCAGGAAAGCTTATAGCTATGAGTAAAAATCCCTTGACCTATATGATAAAAAGAGAGGGGCAAATTTTTTGAATATAAAGGGAAGCTGTACACTCGGAATTGTTAACAGTAATCTAACTAAAGGCGAAATTAGTTCTAGTTTAAATTTGTTACCCACAACTACCATAGAGAAGGGGCAAATGATTAGTGAAACACTGAAAAAAAAATCTGATGCTAGCCGGTGGTTATATAAGGAGCCTATACAGGAAGGAGAGCAAGTATCCAAAACATTGTCTCGATTATTAAATCGAATAGATGCTAGGGGAATTCACAATGTTATAAAACATTGTGAAGATTGCTTTATCGGAGTTTACATTAATTCTGAGTATGGTCAAATTGGGTTTGAACTTCCTAGTGAAACTATCATTTTATTGAGCAAATTAGGAATTCGCCTAGATATTCATATACTTTCATTCGGTATGGTTGACGACAACTAATTTAGATATTCGTTTTCTATAAACGAGCAAAAATGGATACGGAGGGGCAACCCGGAAATGGAGGAAGAGACACCACCGACCTGCAATACCTGCGCACCCGCTGGTACGACCCGAATGCTGGTAGATTCGTCTCCAAGGACCCGTATGAGGGGAGTATCGATAATCCGCTGAGCTTGAATCGGTATTCGTATGTGGTAAATAATCCACTTAAGTATGTGGATCCGAGTGGGAATAGACATGAAGCAGGAGCAGGATTTTGATCGAGTCCAGATATAACAACGCTAACGTTAGGAGAATTTAGAAAACAAAATCCTAATTTTAAGTTTGTAGATTACGAAGAGACGTTCTATGAGGCACAGCAATACTATTCACTATGGTACAATGGCTCCAAGGCGTTCCAAAGATTGGATCAGGCTTCTTTGAGCCATAGCTCCTATGTTGTGTTTAATTTGCAAAGTATGCGAGAGAAAGGTCAAGACTTATCCAAACTTACCATAGGAGATTTAGATAAAATTAGTTTTGATCTATCGAGTGTTGGATTTAAGGTGAACTCAGCTATTATATTTGTTTACGGCGGGACAACTTTGTATAAGGCAAATTCGACAAAAAACATATTGGTCTTGATTCATCTAAAACTATGACAGCTACCGAGTTGAGGAATTATGCAAAATCACAAGGTTGGACAAAAATTCAAACAGCTAATGGCCCTGAAAAATAGCTTGATGGAAATGGCATTGCTAGAATCTGGCGAACACATACCTATAAAGTTTAAGTAAAGGACAGGTGAATATAAAAGGCCTTTAGGAAATGATAAAAGTCGGGACATATTATATTCGATTTTTATGAAAAAACTCATAAATAGAGGGATGATATGACTAATTATTTGGATGTAGAGTTTATCAAGAACTGGATGAATAAAACTGAAGCAGAAAATAAAGCAGTTGATTTTTTTGGAAAGTCATTCAATTGTACAGAGAAGAGGAACCGGAAGAGTTTGAGGATAATTTTCCCAATTTCGGTTCTTTTGACTTAGAAGTAAGTATTCAAGCAGTTTCAGTTACCTTTGGTAACTACCCAGATTTTAACCATAACCATATAGTAATTACAATTCCTATTTAGGTACAAAAAAAAGAATGTAGGTATTCATAAAATTTTATTTAATTTTGATGGCATCATTGAAGATGATTATTTCATCATTGACTAATGCAGATGGACTAATTTGAATGAAAAAAGTCGGTGACGAGTAGTAAAATCTACATATCTATTTGGAGGATTGACTGGAAAGAAAAATTCAAATCCCACCATATTCAAGAGATAATGATCTCGAAATTGTTTGGGAGGACAACTTTATTATTCAAGCAAATAATAATGTAAATTCAATAGTGATTAAAGCAAATAAGGAAGGGCGTGAATAATTCCTTGATTGACCTCGTGTCATTCAAGGTTTTTCTTTAGCGTTTATTTATATCTCTCACGTAAACTTATAAATCTAGGAGGAAATAATGCAGCTTAGATATTATGCAATTTTCAACTTTGCTGAGGATGGAATTAATTTCACTTTTCCAGTTTTACCTGGATGTATGTATAACATGTGGATGTACAATAGAAGAAGCAATGAAAATGGCAAAAGAAGCTCTGAAACTTTATTTTGATGATGTAACTCAAGATAATATTCCAAATGGAACAGAGATAGATTCCACAACACTTAAGCTCTCTGAAAAAGTATTATTTAGTAGAAGTAGAGGTGAGACATGGAGACAATTGAAAATAAAATTATTTTGCTACTTAAGGAACCAAAATTCAAGAGGGAGGTAATCAAAGATGGCGATTTATAACCTATAACTATGAATGAAAATGAGACATGAAACTGTCCATTGGAAAGAAGGATTGCCTGGATGAAACTGAAATTAAACGCAAGTGAATATACAGTAAGTGCAGAAGGCAAAACGATAGAGCTGCTGCCTAAGGAGTTCGCTCTATTACAATTTCTATACCGCAACAATGGTCGTACATTCAGCCGGGAACAGCTGCTGGATAAAGTGTGGCCACTGGAATATCCAGTAGAGCGGACGGTAGATGACCATATATACAGGCTGCGCAAGAAGCTCAATCCTTTTGTAGCTCTGGAGATTAAGACCGTCCGTGGATTCGGCTATAGTCTGGCCGTACAGAATCCAGGTGAAGCGAACCCCACCAGCCGGGACCCGGAACTGCATGAGACTATGCGGGGATTATTCGGAATATACCACCAATATGGTCAGGGCCGTTCGATGCTGACGCTGGCAGGACAACAGGATGTGCTTGGATATGAACTGGACCCGTTCTATTCCGTCTATGTCCGTTTTATACAGGGAGACATAGAATGGCTGCTGAATACGGACGATGTTCCGCTCAACGAACGCTTATATTGGCTGGTGTTGTTTTATGCTTTTACGGGGAACCCCAAGCAGAGGCTGGCATTCTGTGAGCAAGTGCTTGAGAAGAAATTATTGCCTCCTGCGCAGCATAGAGAGATGGAGATTCTCAACATACTTGATTTGTATACGCTGGCGGGAGAACCGCATAAAGCACTGGAACGCTTGAAGCTGAGTCATACCGTGATCATCGAACCAGATTATGAGAATTTCATCCCGCTAACGGCCATTACGGAGATGTTTGTCCACCTGGTTGCAGGAGCGGAGGATCACGAACTGGAGAATATGGCGGAGGCTATTGAAGTTGGGATTTTGTCCACCAAGCCTTTTCTACGTGAGATCGGCGGTTACAAGGTGGTCAAGGGATTGTGGGGGTTACGGCGTCAGGCATGGAGTGAAGCAGAGGATTTGCTGGACGAGGGACTCCAGGTGATAGACAGGTCCGGTTTCGTGCCGATAAAGCTGTATGCCCTGTATCGAATTATTCATTACTGTGGCATGTTTCCCGCAAAAAGAGCATTGCAGCAGAAATACACCGATATTTTTGATAAAGAGCAAGAGCGAATTGGCTTGAAAAAAATGTTAGGCTTGCTGGAAGCTACGATGGTGAACGCTCTTAATTCCTTCTGATCATCCTCTGATATTTCGTTGCTAAAGTAATATCGTACCTTATAGAGGTTGTTCAAAAAGTCATCTTTCCAGGACGAAGCTGTTCGAGGAGTAGATTCGGCGTCGAATCTTGAATTCACCCGGGACCAGCATATGCTTCCGTAGTATGTTTCCTTCAGAAACATTTCAGTTGCTCACGTACCCACTACGTACGCTGCGCTACTCAGTCCCTAGCTTCATCCAACCTTCTCGGTCCTGTAAATCCGACTTTTTGAACTCGCACTTATAGATGTTACTGTGATTCGGAGGAATGATTATGATGGGCTCAAAACAAGCAGGAGCAAGCCTGCTTCGTAACAAAGTATTCATGCGAGTATATACCGCTTTTGCCGCAGCAACCTTTGGCGACTGGTTCGACATGTTGGCTATTCAGGTGCTTGTGGGTTATCGCTGGCAGGCCAGCCCACTGATGCTGGCTCTGATTCCGGTCGCCAATGCATTGCCCAGTATCCTGCTTGGCTCCATTGCTGGTGTTGCTGCCGACCGGCTGAACAAGCTGCAACTGATGCGTATTTGTGATCTGCTTACGGCAGTCCTGACCTTGCTGGTATTGTTGGCTCCAAATATGTTATGGCTGTTTCCTCTGCTTATGGTTCGGGCGGCTATCTCTACGTTAAATTTGCCCGCACAGCAATCGTTGACACGCAGCATAGTCAGAGAGGATCAGTTGATTCAGGCCACCTCACTCAACGGAATCGTGAACCAGGGCTCCAAAATTGCGGGCCCTTTATTAGGCGGATTTGTCTTGTCACTCCTGTCGCCGCAGTGGTGCATTTTGCTGTGTGCCTGCTTCAGAGTGGTTTCTTATCTGCTGCTGCTGACCGTCAAGAATCCAGAGATGGCAGATGGCAGGAGAGCGATGGAGGGGGAGAATCGGTCTGTGTCTTCGCCTGAGCAGCGAGTTCCGGTAGGGACCATGTGGAAAGAAGGGTGGAGCTTTATCCTGCACAGCCGACTGCTATTGATTACTATGTTGTTCGGGTTAATCGGGACTCTGGCAATCCAGATGATCGACTTTCAGTTTACCAGCCTTTTCCGGACGATTGCGCCGAATCAGGAATCTTTGCTCGGCTGGATGGCGGCGGCATCGGGGGCAGGAGCTATCCTCATTATTGTGGCGATGAATAAAACGAACCGATCTAGTGGTTATGACTGGAAGTTTGGCGTCGGTTATACGTTGATTGGTGTATCCGTTGGAGGGCTGGGATTGCTTCCCGCCGGGATTTCCGTGTTGCCTGTAATAATACTAGGATTCGTGCTAGGCATCGGGAACGGCATGTTCGTGGTTACATTTAACTATTGTTTGCAAAAAGAAACACCTCCGCATATGATCGGTCGTGTGTTTGGAATTCAGAACACCGTCTTAGGGATGGTTATGGTTGGAGCGCCCCTGCTTGGAGGACTTCTTGTACAAGCTGCAGGTCCCGCGCGGGTCTTCCTGAATTTCGGCATAGTGATTGCCATGATCGGCCTGCTGGGTATAATGTTTGGAAAAATACTCTGGCCTGTGCCAAAAGTAGTTGACAGCGCTAGCTCTCTGGAGCAGGTATAGGGAGACTTACTCCTACTCAAATTCACGATTCCCCCGATATTTTCCCTTAAAAGTCTTGATTTTCATATCATTAACAGATATACTAACCGACAGAGCGCTCTATTGAAAATGATTATCATTACCGTTACAAGAGAACAATATATTCTGGGGAGGATATGTAAATATGAAGAGGTCTTTTTCTTTAAAATTGATTATGATGATGGCTCTGCTGGTGTTAGTGCTGGCAGCATGCTCGAATACAAATAAAGAAGCTAATCAAGCGGCACAGCCTGCTAATACTAATGCCAGTGATGCTGGTACTGAAGCGGTAGCGACGCCGGCTACGGTCGAAATTACGGATGCTCATGGCACGGTTACGGTTCCTGTGAATCCTAAAAATGTTGTTGCACTGGATAGCAGGACCTTTGAGACTCTGGCTAGCTGGGACGTAAAATTAGCTGCCGCTCCAAAGGATGTTATGCCTGCAGATTCGCCGTACGTCAAGGATGAATCTGTTCAAAATATCGGTAATCATCGTGAACCCAATCTGGAATTGATCGCGGCTGCAGAGCCGGAGCTTGTCATTATTGGGCAAAGATTTGGTAACTTCTATGAAGATGTGAAGAAGCTTGTGCCTAATGCGGCGGTTATTGATTTGAATTTTGATGTTTCCGAGAAGGCTGCTGCACCGGGTGAGAACCTGGTTAATGGATTCAAGGATTCTACGATTAACCTGGGGAAAATTTTTGATAAAAACAAAGAAGCTGAGCAACTGGTAGCCGATTTTGATCAAGCTTTGGAAAAGGCGAAATCTGCCTACAATGGCACGGATAAAGTGATGAGTGTTATCGTTTCTGGCGGAAATATCGGATTCGCTGCTCCTCACTCCGGACGTGTTTGGGGACCGTTATATGATATTTTTGGATGGGCTCCGGCGTTAGAAGTAGAAGGTGCGACTGCAGATCACCAGGGGGATGAGGTATCGGTGGAAGCCATCGCACAAAGCAATCCTGATTGGTTGTTCGTACTGGATCGTGATGCTTCCATCTCTTCAGAGACCGAAGCCGTGCCAGCCGAGGATGTTATTGATAATGCACCTGCCCTTAAGAACACCACTGCGGTAACGGAAGGCCGGATTGTGTATGCGCCAAAAGACACCTATACCAATGAATCCATTGAGACTTTTATAGAGTTGTTTGAAAGCCTTTCTGACGCCTTAGCTAAGTAAAGGAGTATAACCAAAGTGTCGAACGATGCTATACAGCCTATGACTGGGGTTGAGAATTCTCAACCCCAACGTCATAACCGTAACAAGATATGGACAACACCTTTTATATTAGCGGTTCTAGCTGTTCTCTTGCTGGGCATCTTATCCCTGTTTACCGGGGTCTATGATATTCGGGGGCAAGAGGATGGAATGGAAATGTTCTTCATCACTCGTGTACCAAGAACCATTGCATTGATGCTCACGGGGGCGGCCATGTCGATGGCTGGGCTTGTGATGCAGTTGATTACCCAGAACCGTCTAGTTGAGCCTACCACCACGGGAACGATTGAATGGTCGGGTTTGGGACTGCTTGCGGTTTATTTATTTTTTCCTGCACCATCCTTAGTCTTGAGAATGACAGGCGCAATCATTTTTTCTTTTGTGGGAACGATGATTTTTTTTGCTTTTCTAAGAAGAGTTAAGCTTCGTTCATCCCTGATTGTCCCCATCATTGGGCTGATGCTGGGTGCTGTCATTTCTGCATTTTCGACCTTCGTTGGGCTGGTCTTCCAGGCAAGTCAGAGTATTGAGAACTGGTTTGTAGGGTCCTTTGCGCCGATCCAGGCAGGAAGATATGAATACTTGTGGCTCATTGTTATCATTACGGTTTTTGTCTTCTTTTATGCCAATAAATTGACCTTAGCCGGACTTGGAGAGGATGTGGCTACAAGCCTTGGGGTGAATTACAATCGAATCGTTCTCTTTGGCACATGTCTGATTTCTTTAGCGGTGGGCATTGTAGCGGCGGTGATTGGGAACTTGCCGTTTCTGGGATTAATTGTTCCCAATATTGTGTCCATGTTTAGAGGCGATGATCTTAGAAGTAATCTGCCCTGGGTATGTTTGCTCGGGATGGGGGCCATTACGATTTGCGATATTATTTCCAGAACCATCATTATGCCCTTTGAATTGCCAGTCTCTTTGATCCTTGGGACCGTGGGGGCCGTCGTATTCATTGCTATTTTGCTGAGGCAAAGGAGGTCAAAGGGGAGACTAAGATGAGCGAATTAGTAGTAGGTAGCAATAAACAGAGATCAGCCAGAGCTTTTCGCACGAAAAAAGAAGAACGACGTTACTGGATACTGCTGGCCGGGCTACTTGCCCTGGGCGCGCTAGCTTCATATGGACTCCTGGTGTACAACAATCCGGTACCCGTAACTTCTCCTTCTTTTATCCCCGTTGTGACAAGAAGGGTGGTAGCTCTTACCGCTATGCTGATTGCCGTAGTATGCCAGGGCTTGTCCACCGTTGCTTTCCAGTCCATTACGAATAACCGGATTATTACTCCATCGCTGTTAGGCTTTGAAGCCATTTACTCTACCATTCATACCAGTACTATTTTTTTCTTCGGTACTGCTGCTCTTGTGAACTTCAGCGGTTTAGAATCCTTTGCCATCCAGGTAGCCGCTATGGTCTTGATGTGCTTGATCCTGTATGGGTGGCTGCTGTCCGGGAAATACGGGAATTTACAACTCATGCTATTGGTGGGCATCATCCTTGGGACAGGGCTAAGATCGATATCGTCCTTTATGAGAAGGTTGCTGGCGCCATCTGAATTTGATATTTTGCAGGCCAGATTGTTTGCTTCCGTCAATCATGCAGATGCGGCTTATTTTCCATTTGTTATCCCGGCAGTTATTATTGTGGCGATCCTGCTGTTTGCGAACTCCAGAAGATTAAATGTATTATCCTTGGGCCAGGATGTGTCTACTACCCTGGGGGGCAATCCCAGAATGAACGTGATTTATACGCTTATTCTGGTTTCGGTGTTGATGGCTATTTCCACCGCTTTGGTGGGTCCACTCACCTTTTTTGGGTTTCTGGTCGCTACCTTAAGCTATCAAGCCGTTCCAACCTATGATCATCGATACCTATTTCCAATGTCCCTTGCTATAGGCTTCTTAATTTTAACGGGTGCCTACTTTATTATGTATCATGTCTTCAATGCTCAAGGTGTGGTATCGATTATTATTGAAATGTTTGGCGGAATCACCTTTTTAATTGTGATACTAAGGAAGGGTGCCTTATGATACAGATCAATCATGTGAGAAAGAAATATGCGGATGGTGTGGAGATAGGACCACTGAATATAGAAATACCCAAGGCGGGTCTGACTTCCTTGATCGGACCCAATGGGGCAGGCAAGTCTACCACTTTATTAATGATCGGAAGATTGTTGAACCTGGATGAAGGGCAAATTCATGTGGCGAATATGGATGTTTCATCATCCAAATCACGCGATTTGGCCAAAATTCTGACGATCCTGAGACAAGAAAATCATTTTGTAACGAGACTTACGGTCAGACAGCTTGCCGGATTTGGGCGGTTTCCGTATTCCCAAGGCAGACTGACCCAAGAAGATGAGGCTATTATTTCTAAGTACATTGATTTCTTGCAATTAACCGATCTGGAGAATAGATATCTGGATGAGCTTTCCGGGGGTCAAAGGCAAAGAGCGTATGTAGCCATGGTGTTATGCCAGGAGACGGAGTATGTACTTCTCGACGAGCCTCTGAACAATCTGGATGTGGCTCGCTCCGTTCTAATGATGGAGCACTTAAGGCGTGCTGCCAGTGAATTTGGCAGAACCATTTTGGCTGTAATGCATGATATTAATTTTGCGGCCAAGTATTCGGATCGAATCTGCGCTATGAAAAAGGGACGTATTGCCGCCTTTGGAACGGTGGAAGAGGTCATGCAGCCTGAAATTCTGACCGATATCTTTGAGACAAAAATAGAAATTTTTGCTGGTCCTTATGGGCCAATAGCGATTTATTAGTATTTGCCAGAGCTACGAACCCCACCTTCTTCTAAGGCTGCTAAAGCGCAAGCCAAACGTTGAGGGTTCTTTGTTTTTCAGTTGGCTTGTGATACCGTGGTTAATGAAGGAAACGGAGGTCTCACTAATGCCAAGCATATTTTTGGTTGAGGACGATATGGCAATCGCTAAAAACCTGACTTTGTTGCTCCGTTCGGAGGAATTTACAGTCATACACGCCCCTACGCGGAGGGAGGCTTTTGCCGCGCTTGACGGGAATAAGTTTGACCTGGCATTGATTGATATTTCTTTGCCTGACGGCAATGGTTTTACAATTTGCACAGAAATCAAAGCAAAAGGGGATGTCCCGGTTATTTTCCTGACGGCTTCGGGGGATGAGTCGAGTGTGGTTACCGGGCTGAACATGGGGGCAGACGATTATATCACCAAGCCTTTTCGTCCACGAGAATTACTTGCCCGGATTAGAACCGCTTTGCGAAAAAGCGGGCATTTCGGGTCGGTCCTTCAAATCGGCGAGCTTCAGGTAGATACGGGGAGCGGTGTGGTGAGAAAAAACGGCAGCGAGGTGTTTCTATCGGCTTTAGAATACCGTTTGCTGCTAGTGTTCATGAACAACCCCAAAAGTATAATTACCAGAGACAGACTGCTTGACGAATTATGGGATGCTGCAGGCGAGTTTGTTAATGATAATACATTGACTGTTTACATAAAACGCTTACGGGGAAAAATCGAAAATGACCCGGCTAGCCCGCAAATTATTCTCACCGTTCGGGGGACAGGATATAGATTAGGGGGACAATATGCTGCGGAATAAAGAGTTCAGACAGTTTGCTATCCTGTTCTCCCTCATGGCCACCCTCACTATAATATGGGGATTTGCAATCAATACAGCAGCGGGCAGCCTTGCCATTTTTACCGCCGCTGTCTTTGGCATGGCGTTCTTCACGTTTACCCGTGCCCGGTACAAGAGCATTGCGCAAATATCCAATCAAATTGACCGTGTGCTGCATCATGATGATCTCCTATATGTTGGTGAATCGGAAGAGGGTGAGCTTTCTATTCTCCATAGTGAGATTACTAAAATGACGTTGCGCATACGGGAGCAAAACGAAGCTCTGAAAAAGGAAAAGCAACATTTGGCTGATTCGCTGGCCGATATAGCTCACCAGCTCCGAACCCCGCTGACATCTGCGAATCTCACCTTGTCTTTGCTAGCAAGCAGCCGGGATGAGAACGAACGGAAAGCATTCATAAGGCAAACGGAGGAATTACTGGTAAGGATGGATTGGCTGATTACTTCCCTACTCAAATTGTCCCGGCTGGACGCGGGAATTGTTGTGTTCCAAAGCGACCGGATCGAGGTGCGCGAGCTGATCTCTGCCGCGGTTCGTCCGTTTGTCATTCCGTTGGAGCTCCATAATATTGATTTGCACATTCAATCACCGAAGGGATTAACGATTCAGGGGGATTCACAATGGCTTTCCGAAGCCATACAAAATATTCTCAAAAACGGCATAGAAAGTGCAGGCGAAAACGGGAAGATTGAAATTACTTGTGTGGACAACCCTCTGTATACCGAAATTGTCATCCATGACAGTGGTTCGGGTTTTGAGAAAGAAGACTTGCCCTGCTTGTTTGACAGGTTTTATCGAGGGGGAAATCGGAAGGCTGCGGGCTATGGAATTGGACTTTCACTCTGCAAAATGATTATAACAAGACAGGGAGGGACGATAACTGCCAATAATCATCCGCAGGGCGGTGCCAAATTTGTCCTTCGTTTCCCCAAGTGACGAATCTCTCACTTGAAAGTCACGAAGATGTAAGTCCAGAGTTCTATTATATGGGTAAACCATAAAAGGAGACTCACATCATGGATTTTTTAAAAATTGAAAATCTTTGCAAGGTTTATGGCAAGGGCGAGAATCAAGTTACTGCGTTGGACCACGTTTCGCTTACCATCGAGAAGGGAGAGTTTACCGCACTTGTTGGCTCCTCCGGCTCCGGTAAATCAACATTGCTTCATATCATCGGTGGTGTGGACATGCCGACAAGTGGCAAGGTGTATTTGAACGGGCAGGATGTATATGCGCAGAGCCATGAGAAACTAGCCATCTTCCGCAGACGGCAGGTGGGGCTGATCTACCAGTTTCACAACCTGATTCCTACACTGAATGTAGTGGAGAACATGACCTTGCCTATTCTGTTGGACAAACGCAAGGTTAACGGGGAGCGATTAAATGAGCTGCTTGCGATGATTGGGCTAAAGGACCGGAGAACGCATTTACCCAACCAGCTTTCAGGCGGCCAACAGCAGCGTGTTTCCATAGGAAGGGCTTTAATGAATGCTCCGGCGGTCATGCTGGCCGATGAGCCTACAGGCAGCCTGGACAGCCGAAATGGACATGAAATTATCAAGCTGTTGAAAGAGAGTAATAAAAAATACGGGCAGACCCTGATCCTGGTCACCCATGATGAAAATATCGCCCTGCAGGCAGACCGGATTATCGGCATCTCAGACGGCAAGGTTGTGAGAGACGAGACGATGCGGCCATGAACATTTTAAACAAAGTCACCCTGCAAAGCATGAAAAAGAGTCGTATCCGGACGATTGTCACGGTGATCGGGGTTATATTGTCTACCGCCATGATTACGGCAGTCGTTACCTTTGGTGTTTCCTTAATGAACTATATGGCTAACGGAGCAGCTCAGAAATATGGGAATTGGCACGTCGGTTTTTTTAATGTATCCCCGGCTTTTGTACAGGAACGAATTCATGACGATGGAGTTGCAAATACGGCAACATTTGAGAATATCGGGTACGCCAAGCTGGACGGAGGGGACAATCCACAAAAGCCGTATCTTTTTGTAGCCGGGTACAGCGAGGAGACCTTTAAGGCTTTACCGATCTTCCTCATTTCCGGAAGGCTGCCAGAAAACAGTAAGGAAATTGTTGTTCCGGGGAGTGCTGCTGCCAGCGGCGGCGTTGATCTTAAGGTGGGCCAAGAGCTCACGCTTGAGGTTGGAAGCCGCATGGACGGAAATAAAAATTTAGGTCAGCAAGATCCTTATCAATCCGGCAAAGAAGACTTTGTGCCAAAGGACGAGAAGACTTATACGATTGTTGGCATCTCCCAAAGCCCCAGCTTTGAGGAAGCCTCTACGCCAGGGTATACCTTGATTACAGCGGCAGATGACGCAGATGCGGCTGATGACCTCAGTTTGTTTGTCACGCTGAACAACCCGCGCCAGGTTCACGCATATGCAAGCAGCATAGCTGAAAGCCAGCCTTATATTTTGAACGATAATGTGCTGCGCTTTCTGGGTGCTTCAAACGATAACGTGTTCAACCTGCTTCTTTACTCGGTTGGAGGCATTGTGATCGCCATTATTATGACAGGATCGATTTTTTTAATTTATAACGCATTTAACATCTCTATGAATGAACGCACGCGTCAGTTCGGGATTCTCTCATCGGTAGGAGCCACATCAAGACAACTGCGAAACTCGGTGTTGTTTGAGGGCTTTTGTATTGGTGCAGTTGGTATACCGATTGGCGTAATCGTTGGCATAGGCTGCATAGGGCTTGTGATTTCGATGGTAGCGAGGAATTTTGGGCGCATTGCGTACACCGGTGTATCCTTAACCTTGACGGTATCCATCTCCGCGATTGTTCTTGCGGCGTTGGTCAGTATGGTCACAATTTTGATTTCGGCCTATATCCCCGCTAGAAAGGCAGCAAATACCCCCGTGATGGAGAGTATTAGTCAGACAAACGAGGTCAAGGTTGAAGCCAAAGCGGTGAGAACCTCTACATGGGTACAACGTATTTATGGTCTGGAAGGGATGCTGGCGCTAAAAAATTTCAGAAGGAATAAGAAACGCTATCGGAGCATTGTGCTGTCCCTTGTTTTAAGCATCGTGTTGTTTATATCGACCCATGCTTTTGTAACGGATTTGAGACAGGCATCGGAGCAGGCGGCTATGTTTACTACCTATGATATTGCCATTGCTACAAAGGATATGGACGATGATGAAATGTTGGCGCTGTATGACAAGCTAAAAACCACCAAAGGGGTATACGAGAGCTCATATCAAGCGCTGATGACGTATTCTTTAGCAGCAAGAGCAAGCGATCTTTCAGATGATTACCGGGAGTATGCGGGTTTGCGTTCGTCCAATGAAGCAGTTGACTTATCTATGAAAATCCAGTTTCTGGATGATGCCACCTACCTGAATATTCTTAACACCGTGGGACTGCCTGCCAAAGAATATACCGGGCAAAATGCAAAACTAATCGCTGTTGCTCAAATGCAAGACGACAGTAATCAGCCGCAGTCATCTGACTCCGTTAATAATATGTTTACGGTTTCCTCCCTGAACGCTAACGTCTCTCCTGCAACCGATGGCGGGCCAAAAAGGGAACAGGGCCAAACGGTCAGCATTACATTTGTAGAGACTGTGCCGCCGGATACTCTGCCAATTGTAGAAGAATATGAGCCCAAGCCGTATTTCTTCACTGCGATGGCTCCTTATTCACTCAAACAGAGGTTTGAAACGCCTGATGCTCATGAAGATATCAAGGGCTTGACTTTTCGTTCAAAGAATCCGACACAAACGGTGGCCGAAATGGAGCCGATGATTCAGGGGGCGGGAATTAAGCCAGCCGAGTACAACCTGTACAATATGTATAAAATGCTGGATGAGAATCGAAATATTATATTTATTGTTCATGTGTTCGCCTACACCTTTATCATCATGATTTCACTGATTGCGATGGCCAATGTATTCAATACGATTTCTACCAATATCAAGCTGCGTCGACGGGAGCTTGCCATGCTTCGCTCGGTGGGGATGTCTGAGCGGGGATTTCAGAAGATGATGAATTTCGAGTGTGTTTTTTACGGTATGAGGGCGCTGTTGTTTGGGCTACCGCTAGCTGCGATCTCGTCTTGGCTGATTCACAAAGGAATGGTGGCTGGCGGGGCGGATCATATTCAATTTGCTTTCCCTTGGGGAAGTATGACTATCAGCGTGTTCAGCGTGCTCTTTGTAGTCTTCACTTCAATGCTATATGCCACTAGAAAAATAAAGAAGGAAAATATTATTGACGCGCTTCGGGATGATGTAACCTGATGCTTCAAACCTCGATTGGCTTTATGCCTGTCGAGGTTTTTTCTATATCGTAAAAAGTGTTGAATTTAACTATAGAACGGCTCCTCAATCCCTAAACGGTGCACGAAAGCCAGCCATTGTTTTGTCCGACCCTCTCTTCAGCAAAATTTGCAACAAATAAAGGATGCTCTTTTTCCAATACTGTACCTCGTTCAATATATGGATATACCCGCCCTGATAAAATCTTTCGTTCTTGAGTGAGGGGATGCGGTCATTCTATGTGCCAGCTTCCGTACAGGCAATCCCGTCAGCAAGAGGACGTTATCTTGGAGCAGCAACAATAAGCATTTTTTCCAAAAGATTCATAGATAAATCACGTTAGAAACGGTAAAATAGCTTTGTTGCTAAAAGGTTAAAATATTATCGTATTTTCCATATAATTGAAGGTTTTCGTGCAGTCATATCGAATGGTACATGTTGGAAGTTTTTTTGTGTGCTACATGACTGTTTTGTTCACCACGGTATGGCTTCCTGAAGGGAGAATTATAGTGGTTTTCTCATCTTGATCGCAGAGGTGCTGTATGAAGGGTTTGACTAAGGGGATTATTACTGTTTTCGTGTTGCTGCTAGCGTTTATTTTTGTCTACTTGTTTCTAGGCTCAGAGGATGCCAAATCAGGTGCAATTCAAGTAGACCATTGGCAAATCACTTGGACGGAGAATTTTGACCCCAATATCAGTGTGGAGCAACTTGAGCAGATAACTGAATGGACTGACGTTAGGGCAGATGGAGAAATCCCACAAAAGTCAAGCCCAGGGATGTCTCAATGGATTAGATTTCAGCTTCCAAAGCTAACTAATAATACTCAAGTAATGTTTATAGAAAAAATAAATGCGAAGCATATTGTAGTTAATTTAGATGGGGATCAAGTTTATGAATCACAGCGAGAGTTTAATTATGGTATCAATTACGTCGTAGTTCCCATTGCTGAGCAAAACTCAGAACAAACCGTTTATATCGGTGTATCTTCAGCAATACATAAAATTGGCCTTTTTGCTCCCGTTAAAATCGGGGACTATCAAGGGTTAATGAAGAAATTCATAAGAAATAACATACCCGATTTAGTATTGGGCAGTACTCTGATCTTTATGGCAGTGATTATGCTTATTTGTTCTATTTTCTTAAAGTATGTCAATATTAAGATGTGGTTTTCGCTTTGTGGTGTTAGTTTCTCAAGCGGATTGTTGGTGCTTACCTACACAGCCTTTGTATTTTGGCTATTTGACTATAATACAGCAGATAGATTATTAATGGTGTTATTTGATGTCGCCTTGTTTTCATTGCTTCCTTCGCTTATTTATTTCTTTGAACAGATATTTGGTTCAGGTTATAAAGGCCTAATTAGAAGAGCGAGACAAGTCTCAGTTGTATATTCTTTAATTTGCTTTCTCATGTTAATCTTGAACCAAATATCTCCCAATATATTTTATAATCTATATTCGATAATTACAGTACAAATCATGGGAGTAATTATGATTGCTCAATTTATTGTTCTGGCGACTAATATAGCTATTAATGTTATTAAAGGGAATAAAGAAGCGTTTATTTTATTGACGGGGTTTTTAATTTTTGCACTATTCTGTATTGGCGAACTAATCGGATTTTACTATAGTAACGGATACTATACTCTATTTTTATGGAAATTGGGAGTTATATGTTTTCTGGGAGCATTAATTATTATTCTGAGTCGAAGGTTTGTTGCCAACCATGAGCAAGTGGTTGCATATTCAAAACAATTAGAGCTGTTTAATAATGAACTGCAACGCTCTGAGAAGATGGAGATCATTAGTGAATTAGCTGCCTCTGTTGCACATGAAGTTCGTAATCCACTACAGGTAACGCGTGGTTTTCTGCAGTTGCTTGTCGAGAAGCAGCAAAGCTCTGATAAGGTGTTTCTAAATATGGCATTAGAGGAGTTGGATCGTGCTTCAGCTATCATTACGGATTTCTTAACCTTTGCCAAACCAGAGGGAGGGAAGGTGACTGAACTGAACATCCTCGCCGAATTTGTACACATCGAAGGAATACTCATTCCTCTTGCTAATTTGCAAGGGGGCAAAATTACGGTCCAAATTCCAAACAATCTTTATGTGCGAGGGAATTCCTCCAAATTTAAGCAGGCGTTTATAAATATTATCAAGAACAGTATCGAAGCATTAAATGGAGAGGGCGAAATACAAATCTGGAGCTATGAAGAGGATGGCAATGTAGTTATACACATTAAAGATGATGGAGAAGGCATGGACGAAGAGGTGCTAGCAAGGTTAGGAGAACCTTACTTTTCCAATAAAACGAAGGGGACAGGTCTAGGGTTAATGGTAACGTTTCGCATCATAGAGGTGATGAACGGGGAAATTTGCTTTACTAGTAAAAAGGGAACAGGGACGGAAGCAGTTATCCGATTCCCCACTGCAAGTCAGGAGGAAACAACTGGATAATCTTTCTTCTATCCCTGCCGTTAGACTCATTGCGGAAATTAATGCCACACTGCGAGTGGTTTTGTCTCACTCTTTACTACATTTTCCGGATTCGGTGGGAGCACGACATAAAATTCATCCGCACTTTCTTCTACCGTTTTTACTTTAATATGATCCGGCAGAGTCACACCTAATGCTTCTTGGATAGCAGCCTTCGGGTTGGCAAGCAGCTTTGCTTTGAAGCTAGGATCTTGCCATGCTTTTTCAACAACTTGTGATTGAAAGAGAGCTCCTGATGTCATAAGATCACCCTTTCCTAAGGAATAGTTATAATTTCCCTGTTATCATATCACGAAATTCGACAAAGCGCTAGAAATGAGTTTCATTTTTCGTCAACCAGTACGCCAATCCGCCTTGGGTCAACAAATTTCGCTCTTTTTGCAGGCTTTGGGCCCCGTCCTTCAGACTTCGCTTCAGATATTCATGGAAAGCCTGCAAATGGGGCAGTTCGTCGGCCGTTTTGGCTAAGATTGCTGTATTATGATCCGTCTGAATGGCGTATGTAAACAAGATGTCGCGAACATATAATGCATGCTTGATCTCCTCCGGTGTTGGCCTGCGGTCCGAGGGGATTTGCAGTTCTCGCTGCACGACCGAGATTAGCGCATTGTAGCTGCCTTCCTGAAGATCCTTCTCCCAATCCTCCCAATCGTCCAGCATTTGCAAGGTCATCAGTACGGTATCGACCGCCGACTCGAAGTCGGCAATCCGTTCCTCTCGTCCGGTTAGCAGCAGTGCTCCAGCTACGGTTAGCTTGACCGGTGCTGCCTTGTTAGCTATGCCCACAGGATTAGTCTGAAAGAAATCATTTTCATTCTCGAAAGCAACAGCCTGGGCCCACTCGGACATATATTTACGGTAATAATTCCAAAATGAGGAGCAGGGTGGATAGTCTGTCGTGTAAATCCGCCAAAATTCGAGCTGAATCAAGTTGGCCAGCGGTAATTTACGTTTATTTTCCTTCGTCTCAGGCTCGTCCATAACTTCATCGACAAGATGGTAATACATCATCACGAAAATCATGGCCACAGTCAGACGCCTGCTGTCTTCTGTCTGGGTACCTGCGGCTTCCTGGAGCCAGAAGGGCAGGAGATAACAGATGTAGTTCTGTGATCCAGGGCGCTTGCTAGGGTTAAATCTATCAAGGTATTTAAGCGCCTGGCTGCGAAATTCTTCAGGAAATTCAGACAGGATCTCCTCGGCCTGGTTGAAAGCCAACTCTAAATCTTCTTTATAATTTGTGAACCATTTCACTAAAAAGACCTCCCTTGATCAGTCTCCTACTTATTATAGCAGGACTCCTTTCCCTGAGAAAGGAGTCCTAATTGGGATGGGTTCTATAACATTTGACGGATACCGATAAAGATAAGTAGCAAGCCGGAGATTACCGTAGCCTGATTGCCTAGCTTCTCAGCAGCAAATCTTTGTCCGAACCCTGCGCATAGCGCAAGCAAGAGATAGCTGAATACTCCAACAGCCAAGGAGGTATATCCGATGCTGAGCCGGGTGATCCCTGCATTGAAGCCGCCAGCCAGGGCATTCATGGCTAAGGCAATGCCCAGAATGATGGATTCACCCAGACTCAATGTCTTGGAGCTGTCCTTATCGGCTTCCTCGGGATTGCGGAGCAGCCTGGTAAGCGGATTGGTCTCGTTCTCGGCGGGGACAGCTTTCTTTTCCAGGAAAGGTTGGAGAAGTACCCATATCCCTACACCTACAATTACAATGGTTCCCAGCAATCGGCCTACCCAGGGGTGAATCCACCAGGAGATCCAACTGCCGAAGATTCCCGACATCAGAGTGGCCAGAAAAGAAATGATGGCAATGGCCAGATTGGAGTACCATGGAATGTGGATTTTTCGCACCCCATAAGCAAGACCGACACCTGCATTATCCAGGTTGGACGCGAGTCCAATGGCAATGATAGCCCATAGGCTGTAAGCGCTCATGATGTTCGCTCCTTTACGTTACGTGATGACACAGCATATGCCTAGACGGTGGCTTTGGTTTCTATGACAAGCAAGTAGCTTGGAAAGAACACGATAAGGGAATCGAAAAAAAGAAAGGGTTTCCATTAAATGAAAAAAAGTAGTATAATGACCACAAAGATATGCCCGAGGAGTGATAAATGTGATTGAAAATTTGTTGCGCCCGTCCCATTTGTTACTGGTAGTGATTGCAGCATTGCTATTGTTTGGCCCCAGTAAGCTCCCCGAACTTGGGCGCAGCTTAGGCACAATGATGAAGGAGTTCAAGAAAGGCATGCGTGGAGAGACAACTGATGAGGAGAAGCCGAAGGAGATTCAGGCGGCGGTGGACACCAACAAACCTTCTTGATGAAATACAGCGGTAAATTTGCAGCCCCCTTGGCTTGTGCCAGGGGGGCTGCAAATATTTGTAGAGGATACTGTGTTATTTCAATGAATGTAATATGCTCATTGCTCAAGATACCGTGTCGTAACCTTCTGCCTGAGTGTTATACCTGCAATAAGAGCAGTATGATGGAGGACAGTCCCAGGCAGGTGCTGATCAGATACAAGAACATCACGACCTGCTTCTGATTCAGGCCAGCTCGCAGTAGTCGGTAATGGACCTGGCTGGCATCGGCGACATAAGGCGATTTGCCTTGCAGCATCCGCTTGATGACGACAAAGATATTGTCGAAGATCGGCACGCCCAGGGCCAGCACCGGAATAAAGAGCGACAGCACAGTCGCTTGCTTGAAGGCCCCATCCAGGGCAATCACGGCGAGCATAAAGCCCAGGAAGGTAGCCCCGGCATCCCCCATAAACACCTTGGCTGGCGCCTTGTTGTATCGCAGGTAGGCCAGCGTAACCCCAATGAGGGCGATAGACAACATAGCCGAATTGGATTGTCCTTTGGCTATAGCAACGACGAATAAAGTCATTGCAGAGATAGTCGATAGACCTCCCGCCAAGCCGTCCAGCCCGTCAGAGAAATTGATAACCGTAGTCACGCCGAAGATCCAGAGAATTGTCAGAATGAATTGGAGCCAGGTCGGAAGCAAGACGTAGTCGCCGCTGAACGGATTGACGAATCCACTAAAGGTAATCCCCGAAGCATAGACCAGAATAGCCGCGGACACCTGAACAATCAGCTTGGGCAGTGCGGGGAAATCTTTCCCCTTTGTCTTATACCAGTCATCTACCGTGCCAATGGCCAGAAGCAGTACGCCACCAGCAAACAGAGCGCCGGTCTCCCAAGAGAAATTCCGCGTAAACAAGAGATAGGACACGAAGAAGCCGATAAAGATGGCGTAGCTCGCTGTCAGCGGAATAGGCTGGCGATGCAGCTTGCGTTCCACATCCTCGCGTGGCTTGTCCACGAAATCCAGACGGAAAGCCAGTCGCCCCAATGGAGGGATCAGGAAGTAAACAATCAGAAACGATACCAGGAAAGTTAATACGTATAGAATTTTGCTCACCACCAAATGTTAGACTCAACTAATGCATATTATAGAAAGAAATTCGGACATTGTCGAATGCTTGTTTCACAGTGACATTGGAACAGGTGATTCCGGGGTCTGAAATGTGTTACATTATAAGAGTGCGAGTTCAAAAAGTCGGGTTTACAGGACCAAGAAGGTTGAATGAAGCTAGGGACTGAGTAGCGGAGCGTACGTAGTGGGTACGTGAACAACGGAAGTTCCGGGTGAATTCAAGATTCGATGTCGAATTTACTCCTCGAACACCTTCGTCCTGGGAAGGCGACTGTTTGAACAACCTCTAAAAGAGTGCGAGTTCATGACTTTTTGAACTACCTCTATAAAGGATTAAACGTTGAGCAAGTACGGAGGGATTGTAATGCAAGATGAGTATACACGCAAACTGGAGGATCAAAAAAGCTTGTTTCGCCAGTTAGGAGTCAAGCTGGATGCGCTCTCGATCCATGAGAAGGATTTTGATGCGAAAATGAGAGGTTATGATAAGGAAGAGGTTGACCGTTTTCTGGATGACATTATTGTTGACTATGAACGCTTTTATGATATTATCACCGACTTACTGGATAAATATAAGGAAATCCAGCGCCGTCAGGCCTACTGGGAGGAAGAGAAGAAGACGCTTGCTGCCGCTCGCAAGCCACAAGTGGATACCGAGCATGCGGTGGACCGTCGCCTGGTAGAAGAGGGCATCCGTCAAATGGAGCGCAGTCTGGAGCAATTCAAGCTGCATCTGCGTAATGAGCAACGTTAATGGCATGCAGCCCGAACCGGACGATGACGGTTCGGGCTATTTTTTTAAGATTATAGAGTTTATAAGTTTTCAGCGGAGCTGAACAATTCTATAATCGCAAGAAAAACTACCGCTTAACGTGGCCTGGCTTCAAAGACAGTACATCAATAGATATTTTCCTTATAAAATCATCAACTCTTCACGGGATGTTCATGGTTGAAAGCTTGCAACCTGTCTATTCAGGTGATATGATAATAACAAGATTTAGATTTAGTCTAAATTTAATAAAAAAGCACAGCAGATAGACTAACTATCTATTTAAAATTATTTGTTGAAACGGAGGAATTACAAATGGCAAATCAAACAACAACTCAAGTGGATCAAGTATTACAGCAACAGCTCAATTTGCAAATTGCGAACTGGACGGTGTTGTACACCAAGCTGCACAATTTCCATTGGTTCGTCAAAGGCCCTAACTTCTTCACGCTGCATGAGAAATTTGAAGCACTTTACGATGAAGCGGCCACCTATATCGATGATATTGCTGAACGCTTGCTGACTATTGGTGGTACTCCGGTAGCCACTTTGCGTGAATCTCTGGCTTTATCCAGCATTGAGGAAGCTAGCGGCAAGGAGACTGCGGAAGAAATGGTAGCGGCGGTGATTAGCGACTTCGAGAAGCTGGGACAAGAATTGAAGGATGGCATGGAAGCTGCAGCTAATGCCGAGGATGAAGCGACTGGCGATTTGTTGCTAGGCGTCATCTCTTCCCTGGAGAAGCACCGCTGGATGCTGAACGCCTATCTTGGCAAATAAGGATCGGACTCGCCGATCTGTAATGAGCTGATACACTTGTCATACTTTACAAATTCTGATTAAAAGCGGGGCATCCATCATGAGATGCCCCGCTTTTTTTAGATGTTAGAATTTATTAATATACTACAAGATATTAAGTTGACTAATCTTATAGGAATATATATAATTAATCACATTGAACTGATAAACATGTATTTTTGTAAAGAACTTCAACAGGGGGAAATAAGATGGAGAGAAAATTATTGTTTACGATGATTTTTTTGTTGTTGGTTGGTTTGCTTGCCACCGCTTGCTCCAATTCCGGTGCCACAGGAACGGACGGGAAGAAAGTGTTAAGGGTAGGAGCCACCGGGCAGTCTTATCCCAATAGCTATAAAGAAGGGGACAAACTGGTTGGCTTCGATGTGGAGGTTATTGAGAAGGTTGCAGAGAACCTGGGATATTCTGTGGAGTGGACCAATTCGGACTTCAGCGGCTTAACCGGACAACTTGAGACGGGTAAAATCGATACGATCGCCAATGTGGTGGCGGTGACGGAGGAACGGAAGGCCAAGTACGATTTTACAATACCGTATTCCTACGCGGGAGTAACGATTGTGACGCATCAAGACAATACAAATATTAATACTTTGGAGGATCTGAAGGGCCACACGGTAGCGGGCGTCTTCGGTTCGCAAAATGTGAAGAATCTGGAGAAGTTTGATACGAATAGCGAGATAAAGGTCCGGACGTATGAAAATCGCGACGGGGCACAAAATGACGTACTGAACAAGCGGGTAGAAGGCTATGTGAACTCTAAATCCTCCTTGCTGGCGGAAATCCAGAAGCAAGGTCTGCCGCTCAAGTTCGTGGGCGATCCGTTCCATTATGAGGATGTTGCCTTTCCGTTTATGAAGAAAGGGAAGGCTGCACTGATTGAAGAGATCAACGGAGAGCTTCAAAAATTACGCGAGGACGGCACGCTCAAGCAGATTTCCGAGAAATATTTCAAAGAAGACATTACGGTAAAACCGGAATAATAGCCCGGTGAGGGGGAAGCAGGCGATTCGATATGAATTTTGATCCTTCTTATATCCTTGTAGCCATGGCAGGTGCCATGAGATACATTCCCATAGCTCTATTCATGGCCGTTCTGGCTATGCTTATCTCTGTAGTGGTTGGACTTGTGCTGGCATTTATGCGGAACAGCTCCAGCCGGGGACTGAGATCGGCAGCGAGTCTATACATCTCGTTCTTCCGTTCCATTCCGATGCTTGTGCAACTATTTTTACTCTATTATGGTTTGCCGCAGTTATTTCCTTTTTTTACAAAAATGGATGCGATCACCGCAACGATTATTGGTCTAGGCATCAAGCAAGCGGCATTCCTGGCGGAAATCTTCCGCGCCGCTCTGCTGTCGGTGGATAAAGGGCAGATGGAGGCTTGTCTGACCGGAGGCATGACCAAGGTGCAGGCATATCGGCGCATCATCTTGCCTCAGGCGGCGCGTAATGCTCTGCCGGGTACGGGCAATACCTTTATTTCGTTGCTTAAAGAAACCTCGCTGGCGTTCACACTGGGCGTCGTAGAGATCTTTGCCGAAGCCAAGATGCAAGCAGCTGAATCTGCCCGTTTCTTTGAGGCTTATCTGGCTGTGGCCCTGATTTATTGGGCAATGATTATTGTCTATAGTTACTTGCAACAATTACTGGAAAGATATTTGGATCGCCCATACCGGACGTAAAGGTTGGATGGTAAATGATAAGTGTCACGAATTTGACCAAGAGCTTCAATGGGCTGGAGGTCCTGAGAGGCATTGACCTGGACATCAAGGATGGTGAGGTGCTCTCGATTATTGGCCCCTCGGGGTCGGGCAAATCGACGCTGATTCGTTGCTTGAACTTCCTGGAAAAACCCGATAGCGGGATCATAGAGGTAGGTAAGGTCAAGCTGGATGTAGGAAGCTGTAATCGCAAAGAGATTCAGCACCTGCGGGCGCAAACGGCCATGGTCTTCCAGAATTACAATCTGTACAAGAACAAGACCGCGTTGCAAAACGTGACCGAATCTTTAGTTGTCGTCAAAAAAATGGCGAAAAAGGAAGCGAACGAGCTGGGGATGGAGCTTCTTAGACAGGTAGGGCTAGAGAGCAAGAAGGATAACTATCCTGCTACCCTGTCGGGGGGACAGCAACAGCGCGTCAGTATTGCCCGGGCATTGGCCCTGCGTCCTCATGCCATTTTGTTTGATGAGCCAACTTCTTCTCTGGACCCCGAACTGGTAGCTGAGGTGCTTCAGGTCATCAAGTCCATCGCCGAGATGGACACCACGATGATTATCGTCACACATGAGCTGGGCTTTGCCCGTGAGGTGTCCGATCAAATTGTGTTCGTGGAAGGTGGACACATTGTGGAGCAGGGAACGCCGGACTTATTCTTCAATCATCCGCAGAAGGAACGCACCAAGCAGTTTATTAAGAACTTTCAGAAATAAAAAAGGTGTGCCGCTGCTTTCCTGAGTTACAGGAAGCCGTGGCACACCTTTTTGCATCTATCTATTACGTTGAATCAAGCTACCTTAAAGCGCTCAATCAGCTCGTGCAGCTTCTCGGCCAGGCTGGATAGCAAGTTGGCTGAGGCATCAACCTCCTGAATGGAGGCGAGCTGTTCTTGGGAGGAAGCAGACATGTCCTGTGCACTGCTGACTGTCTCATTGGCAAAGCGCACGATTTCATCGATGGAGGCAACCAGCTTGTCCGAGCTTGCCGCAAGCAGACTTACACTTTCGCTTACATCCGTGATCGCTTCGGCTGTGGACTGAGCGGCTTCCTCGACTTGCTCGAACGAATCACCTGCACGTTGCACAAGCTCGGAGCCGCGCTTCACTTCTTGGACCGTCTCGCCCATGGCTACACCAGCCAACTCCATACGCTGGACAATCAGCGCGACCAGTTGGGCAATCTGCCCAGCCGAGGCGGTGGAGCGCTCTGCGAGCTTGCGTACAGAGGAAGCCACGACTGCAAAGCCGCTTCCGTATTCTCCGGCCCGGGCTGCTTCAATGGAAGCATTCAGGGCTAGCAGATTTGTCTCGGCGGCAATCTCGGTCATAATATCGAGGATACCCTGCACTTCTTTGGAATGGCTGCTTAACTCTTCGATCGTGCTGGATAAATCCACAATCTTCGATTCCATCGTAGCCATTTGCTGCACACTCGAACGAATGGCTAACGCGCCTTCATCGGAGGCGGCGGAGGCTTGCTGGGCTGACCCGGACACATTTACAGCATGCTGAGCAATGTGTCCGATTCGGTTAGACATCTCATGCAGGGCCATCGACCCGGACTCGAGGTTTTGCAATTGCAGCTCGGCACCCTGTGCCAGCGCTTGCGAAATGCTGACACTATGCTCGCTGGCGGTTCCCGTCTGCTCGGCGCTGGCGGAGAGTTGCTCGGAAGATGCGGCTACTTGCATCGAAGTATCATTCACCTCGGCAATCAGCTCCCGCAGGCTGGTGATCATTTCTGCGATGCTGTAGGTCAGGCGACCCACCTCATCCTTGCTCTTGACAAGAAGCGGTTGTACGGTCAAGTCGCCTTGAGCGACCAGCTCCACTTGCTTGGAGAGCTTCTCCAGTGGACGAATCATCCGATGAATGAAGAAGTAGACGAACAGAACAGCCAAGACGAAGACGATGGCTCCGATCATAAAAGGCAGCATCAAGATGTCCCGTGTTCTGTCGCTAATAATAGAAGCATCAAAATTAATGACCATCAGACCGATGATTTCTTGCTGCGGATCGTGGTTTTTGTATATCGGTCCGTAGCCGCTGAGCAGCTCGGCTCCATCATAGGAATACACCTTCGTATATACGGAGTGCTTCATCGAAGCAATCATCTCACGATCCTCATCGCTGAAATGAAAGGTATCCCCAGCCTGGTATCCCCGGGCTTTCAGATTTTGGTCGGCGGCCAGAATCGTACCGTCCAGCGACATCAGAAACGATTCCTTGAACAGCGGCTTGTGTTCTACCGTCCAGTTCAGTCTAGTCTCCAGTTCCTCCAGTCCGGAGGTATCTCCTTGAACGAGGCGCTCGATATCGCCGGTGTCAAATAATCCGGTAGTAATATTGGCGCATCCGACCGTTTCAATGCCTGCAGACTCTTCTACCTGACGGTAGGTGACTTGATAGCTGAACAAACCGATTAATGAACCGACCAGAAGCAGCAGCCCGATCAGCACGTAGGCAATTTTTTGTGCAAAGCTCATGTTACCTCTCCTATCTTGACCCAGCTATAATCGCTATATATGTAATTAGGCCTAAGTCAGATTATATCCAGAAGAGCAGGAGAAGGGTGTAACTTAACGCACTGGCAATGCTATTAATTGAGAATTGTGTGAGAAATCAAGCCTGCTTAGCATAAAACGCGGAGCGTATGGGATGGCGTGCTTGCAGCTAAGGGGTGCAGCAACCCAGCGACCACATCGGCGCAGGAATCAGGTTGATAGCCCGCTCGCATCGTCGCCACCTTTTTGCTCCGGGCGTTTCCGGTCCGCTCAAGCAGTGCTCCCAACCTCTCGTCCAGCATGGAAGGAGAGGTTAACTCCGCTCCAAAGCCGTGCTTCAGGAAGAATTCACGGTTCTTCTCCTCCTGACCTGGGATGGACTCAAAGAACAGCATGGGAATGCCCTTGGCCATACCTTCGGTGCAGGTCATTCCTCCCGGTTTCGTAATCAGCACGTTGGAGGCATCCATCCACTTGCTGATCTCTCGCGTAAATCCGATGACCTTAACATTCGGGTGCTGGAATCTGGGATCAGAACGCAGCTTGGCTGCAAGCTTCTCGTTGTTTCCGACGCAGCACACAATTTGCACTCTGTCGCTCCAGGCTGTCAGCTTGCTGAGCAAATCATCCTCTACCGGCAGTCCCCAGCCCCCTCCCATAACAAGTACAGTGGGGATATCCTGAAGCCCTAACTCGGCTCGGGCAACGGATGGGGCCTGTCTTCCCCAGAAGTCGGGGTGGACGGGAATCCCTGTGCTGCGAATTTTGGCTGGTTCCACACCGCGTGCAATTAGCAAAGCTCTGACCTCAGGGGCAGAGACCAGGAAAACATCGGTGCCGGGACTAATCCAGGAACCATGGGCATCGTAATCGGTGATCAGGGTGCAAAGTGGCACATTCAGGCGTTTGGTCGCTTTCAGATGGGCCACAATAGCGTTGGGAATCGGATGAGTGCACACGATCAGATCGGGATTGAGCTGCTGAATCACCTGCAACGTATGCTGATAGAACATCTTATGTAATGCCAGTCGGGTGAGCCCGCCCATGGGCTTCTCATATTTTTTATAGTAGAACTTGCCCACCAGCGCAGGGCTGGTATTTACCGTCATGCGATAAGCGGCCAGTATTAAAGGAGCAACCTTCGGGTTCAGAAATGATCCCAGCTCCATTACCTTTGTGTGAATTTGCGGATTTTTCCGTTTGAGCCCGGCTGCCAGCGCATATCCGGCTTGCGTATGGCCACTTCCAAATCCCTCAGATAAGATCAGCACTCTTCTCTTCCGCATATTTATCGCCTGCCCCCCACACTTATTCCATATTTGTACTCTGCTATTAAGTGTATTGCGTTTCTGTGTCAATATACAGAGTCTATGGACTGGTCTGCTGCTGGACTTAGGTCGGGGAACTCAAGCAGGACAAGGAATTGGAATAGCAGCCAGCTATCATTCGCAACCAATTTTATACCGCCGTCACTACTCACCTGCGATCCCTTTTTCTTCTGTAAAAAAGTACAAGCTGGAAAGTTAGATTATCCAGAGGGAAGACCCTGGATGATTTTCACTATAGATGAACATGCTGCTATGTGCAGGGGGCTAATTTGGACGAGCTGTGCTCATTTGTCTGAAATTTCTAATCAATAGTGCAAAATAAAGAGAATATAGTGCAAAAACACAACTGACATTTTCCGTTAGAATAAAAGGAAAGATGGGTCCGGGCTTATCCGGCTGAAGAAAGGGTTGCGTCAGATGATGAAACATACCGATACACCGATCAAGCAGGGATTGTATGATCCCGCTTTTGAAAAAGACGCTTGCGGTATGGGCTTCGTCGCTCATATCAAGGGAAACGCCTCACACGATATTGTCAGTCAGGCCTTGACGATGCTGGCGAATATGGAGCACCGGGGCGGGCAAGGCAGTGAGCCCAATTCGGGAGATGGGGCAGGTATTTTACTGCAAATTCCGCATCGCTTTTTTGCGGAGGAAGCACAGAAGCATGGCTTTGTTCTTCCAGAAGCCGGCCAGTATGGTGTAGGCATGTTGTTCCTGCCGCATGACGAGGCGGTTCGTGCCAGTCAAGAAACGGAGCTTGCACGCATTGTTGAAGCGGAAGGACAACGCGTGCTGGGCTTTCGGACGGTGCCGACCTGTGATGATATGCTGGGTAAGTCGGCCAAGGCGGCCAAGCCGTTTGTTCGTCAAATTTTTATCGGCCGCTCGGCAGAGCTTACGGACGATCTGGATTTTGAGCGCAAGCTCTATGTCATCCGCCGCCGGGCCGAGCTAGCGATTCGTTATAGCGGCTCGGAAGAGGGCGATGCTTTTTACGTGTCCAGTCTGTCATGCCGTAAAATTGTGTATAAAGGGATGCTGACCACCGAGCAGGTGGGGCAGTTTTATCTGGACTTGAAGCAGGAAGCGCTGGAGTCGGCCATTGCCCTGGTGCACTCTCGCTTCAGTACCAATACATTCCCAAGCTGGGAGCGCGCGCATCCGTATCGCTTCATGATCCACAACGGGGAAATTAATACGTTGCGCGGTAACGTGAACTGGATGCGTGCCCGGCAGTCGATGTTCAAGAGCGAGGCGTTTGGCGCCGATCTGGAGAAGGTCAAGCCAATCATTAACCCGGATGGCTCCGACACGGCTATGTTTGATAATACGTTTGAATTCTTGTATCTGAGCGGACGTTCCCTGCCGCATGTCGCCATGATGATGGTGCCTGAGCCTTGGGGTGGACAGAAGGATATGGACCAGGACAAGAAGGCGTTCTACGAATACCACAGCACCTTGATGGAGCCATGGGATGGCCCTGCAGCTATGGGCTTTACCGATGGTATCCAGATCGGAGCGATTCTGGACCGCAACGGCTTGCGCCCTTCGCGTTATTACGTGACCAAAAACGATCTGATCGTATTGTCCTCCGAAGTAGGCGTACTGGACATTCCAGCCGAGGATATACTCTATAAGGACCGTCTTCGTCCAGGACGGATGCTGCTGGTCGATACCAAGGAGGGACGGATCATTTCCGATGAGGAAGTGAAGGCAGCCATTGCTGCTGAGCAGCCTTATCGCCAATGGCTGGACGAACACTTGGTCGAACTAGAGGATTTGCCCGACGCGAAGGAGTTGCCGCCGGTAAGTCATGAGAATATCTCGCAGCGGCAAATGGCCTTTGGCTATACGTATGAGGACTTGCGCAAGGTGCTGGAGCCGATGGCGATGACGGGGCAGGAGAACCTGGTCTCCATGGGTTATGATGCACCGATTGCCGTATTGTCGGAGCAGCCGCAGCGTCTCTATAACTACTTCAAGCAAATGTTCGCTCAGGTAACCAACCCGCCGATTGATGCCATTCGTGAAGAACTGATTACCTCAACGGTGACTACGATTGGACCCGAGCGCGACCTGCTTAATCCGGAGCCGGAGAGCTGTCGTCAGATCCGTCTGGACTCGCCGATTTTGTCCAATGAGGATTTTGCCAAGATTCGTCATGTACGCCGCCCTGGCTTCAAATCCATTACGATTCCAATTCTGTTCCCGGCGGCCGAAGGGGCGGAAGGGCTTCGTCAAGCACTGGATACCCTGTGCGAAGCTGCTGACCGGGTCATTGCCAAGGGCCATAACATCATTATCCTGTCGGACCGGGGGATGGATGCGGAGAATGCTGCTATCCCGGCATTACTGGCCGTTTCCTGCCTGCAGCATCATCTGATTCGTCAGGAAACGCGGACCAAGGTCAGCTTGCTGCTGGAATCCGGCGAGCCGCGTGAAGTGCATCATTTCGCCCTACTGCTGGGCTATGGTGTAAGCGCGGTAAATCCGTATCTGGCTTTCGAGTCATTGAAGGATATGATCGCTCAGCATATGCTGCAAGGCATTACCCATGAGAAGGCTGTTTATAACTTTATTAAAGCAGCCACGAAGGGCGTTCTCAAAACGTTGTCCAAAATGGGCATTTCCACGATTCAATCGTACCGTGGGGCACAAATATTCGAGGCGGTTGGGCTGGAGTCATCATTTATAGACCGCTACTTCACCTGGACGCCTTCCCGCATCGGCGGGATCGGCTTGCCGGAGGTTGCCGCCGAGACGCTGGCACATCATTTCCGGGCTTTCACCGATAAAGACGGCAATGACAAGGTGCTGGATTCCATCGGGGAATATCAATGGCGCAGCGGGGGCGAAGAGCATCTCTTCAATCCACAGACTGTACATTTGCTGCAGCAGGCCGTACGGACAGGAGATTATGCTCTGTACAAGAAGTTCGCCGAGCTGGTCCAAGGGGAGAATCAGAAGCATCTGACGCTGCGTTCCCTGCTGGAGCTGAAGGCAGCCGGACCGAAGGTGCCGCTGGAGGAAGTGGAATCTGCGGCTTCGATCATGCGCCGCTTCAAGACCGGGGCGATGTCCTACGGGTCCATTAGCAAGGAGGCGCATGAGACGATTGCCATCGCAATGAATCGCATCGGCGGCAAGAGCAATACCGGCGAAGGCGGGGAAGACCCGGCACGTTTCGTACCGGATGCGAACGGCGATTTGCGCCGAAGCGCGATCAAGCAGGTGGCCTCCGGACGGTTCGGCGTGACGTCGAACTATCTGGTGAATGCCGACGAAATCCAGATCAAGATGGCTCAGGGGGCGAAGCCAGGGGAAGGCGGACAGCTTCCTGGACGGAAGGTCTACCCATGGGTTGCCGAGGTACGTGGCTCGACGCCAGGCGTAGGACTGATTTCGCCGCCACCCCATCATGACATTTATTCTATTGAGGATTTGGCTGAATTGATCTTTGATCTCAAAAACGCCAATCCTCGGGCTCGCATCAATGTCAAGCTTGTCTCCGAGGCGGGTGTCGGCACGATTGCTGCCGGGGTAGCCAAGGGCCGGGCGGATGTTATCCTGGTCAGCGGCTATGACGGAGGAACTGGCGCATCGCCGCAAAGCTCCATCCGTCATGCCGGCTTGCCGTGGGAATTGGGGCTTGCCGAAACACATCAAACCTTGATGCTTAACAACCTCCGGGATCGCGTTGTGCTGGAGACAGACGGGAAGATGCTGAACGGGCGCGACCTTGCTGTTGCTGCCCTGCTAGGGGCTGAGGAATATGGCTTCTCCACCGCACCGCTCGTAGCGGTTGGCTGCATCATGATGCGTGTATGCCAGCTTGATACCTGCCCGGTAGGCGTAGCTACGCAAAATCCGGAGCTGCGCAAGAACTTTGCCGGAGACCCGCAGCATGTCGTGAATTTTATGACCTTTGTGGCGGAGGATTTGCGGGAATGGATGTCGGAGCTCGGCTTCCGCAGCCTGGAGGAGATGATCGGCCGGACCGATTGTCTGGATGCCGTGAAGGTAGAGGGGCATTGGAAGAAGCAAGGCGTTGACCTTCGCTCGCTGCTTCATATGCCGAAGCTTCCGGAAGGCAGCAGCCGTTATTGCACCAAGCAGCAAAACCACGGTCTGGAAGAAACGCTGGATATGTCGAGGATGCTGGAGCTTGCTGCACCTGCGTTGGAGCGTAGAGAAGCAGTGAGTGCCCGCTTGCCGATCTGCAATGTCAATCGCGCTACAGGTACGATTGTCGGCAGCGAGGTGACGCGCCGGTATGGTCTTGAGGGATTGCCCGAGGATACGATTACGTTCCACTTTGAAGGTTCGGCGGGCTTAAGCTTTGGTGCCTTTGTACCGAAGGGAATGACGCTCAGCGTGGAAGGGGATGCCAACGATTACACCGGCAAGGGCTTGTCGGGGGGCAAGATCATCGTGAAGCCATCGCCGCGTGCTACGTTCCGTGCGGAAGAGAATATCATTCTCGGGAATACCTCCTTCTATGGCGCGACTAGCGGAGAGGCTTACATCCGTGGTATTGCTGGTGAACGCTTTGCCGTCCGCAACTCCGGGGCCAATGTTGTGGTTGAGGGCGTGGGCGATCATGGCTGTGAGTACATGACTGGAGGTCGCGTGGTTGTACTTGGCGGCACAGGCCGCAACTTCGCGGCAGGCATGTCTGGCGGGATCGCTTATGTGCTGGATGAAGAGGGAGACTTCGTGAATCGCTGCAATCTGGAAATGGTGCTTCTGGAATCGGTGGAGGACCCTGCCGAAGCTGACCAGCTTCGCACCTTGATCAGCCGTCACGTTCTATATACCGATAGTCCAGTGGGACGCCGTATGCTGGATGAGTGGGAGAAGTTCCTGCCTAAATTCGTCCGCGTCATTCCGAAGGATTACAAGCGGATGATGGAGCAAATCCGCAAGGTGGAGAATGAGGGGCTTCGTGGCGATGCCGCATTGCTTGCCGCTTTTGAAGCCAGCACACGTGAGTTGGCTCCAACCAAATAAGGATTACCATGCTTGCCCAAAAACCAAAAGTTCCCATTGCCTTATCCGGCGTGGGAACTTTTTTCGCGTTCGCGTGCGATATAATTCTGCTTGTATGCTTAAGCTCCATTACCCCGCTTCCGCTTGGGGTTGGTTTTTGCCTTTTTCCTTACCGGCTGTTTGGGTGACGGCAGGCGCCGGCTTCTCCATTCTGCTCATACCGTTCAGAGCGCCGCCTTCGATAATAACCAGCTTGGCAACATGGACATCGCCAACAACCCGGCCGCTGTCTGCGATCGTTAACCGGCCGGAGGTAGAAATGTCCCCGAAAACCGTGCCAGCTACAACAACATCGGCACCCTTGATGCTTGACTGAACTTCACCTGTCTTGCCGATGACCACTTGCCCGAGACAATTGATTTCTCCGTGAACTTGACCTTCTACTCGCAGATTGGATTTGCATTCGAGCTTGCCTTCAAACAGGCTGCCTTGACCAATAAGCGTGTCGGTTGTGGACTTCTTCGTCTCTTTGAACATGAACAGGCTCTCCTTTCATTTTAAATAAGGCAGGGGATCAATCGCTTTGCCACCCTTGACGATCTCGAAATGAAGGTGGGGGCCCGTGCTTCGTCCGGTACTGCCCAGCTTGCCGATGCGTTGTCCCTTTCTGACCGCGTCTCCTTCGTTGACATCAATGCCGCTTAAATGCAAGTACCAGGTCTGCAAGCCTCCGGGATGCTCGACGACAATATACTTGCCGTGAGAGCCGTCGCGGTCCGCGGTAACGATCTTGCCCGCAGCGGCGGCATAGACGGGGTCCCCCATCTTCCCGGCAATATCGATGCCCGCATGGAAGGCGGCCCGCCCGGAGAATGGGTCAGTGCGGTAGCCGAAATTCGAGGTCAAGCGGGTGGACAAGGTGGGCCACTCAGAAGGAGTACCGGAAATGGAATGCTGTGTCTGTCGGGCTTTTTTCAAAGTAACCGGGATGTTTTTCTCCATTTCATCCAACATTTCGTTCATGGCGATGAAGTCATTTTTGGTGTGCTGGGCCAGGTCCGTGATTTCGTTGTCATGAACAGCGATAAACTCACCGCCCACACTGCTAGTGCGCACATATTGCGGGGCATCCGCAGCCGTCCATTCGTCCGCAGGCAGGGAGGACAGCTTGCCAAGCTCTTTGGCATCGCTGATGCCATATTTGCTGATGAATTGCTGAAGCTCTGCCTCCAGCTCCGCGACCCGTTCCATACGCCCCATCATGTTCTCGGATTGGCTGGACAAAGCGATGACCTCATTCTGCAAGCGTGATATGGCCTCATCCTTGTCAGTAACCA
The DNA here is from genome assembly GCF_000374825.1 of Paenibacillus sanguinis 2301083 = DSM 16941. Taxonomy (GTDB): domain Bacteria; phylum Bacillota; class Bacilli; order Paenibacillales; family Paenibacillaceae; genus Fontibacillus; species Fontibacillus sanguinis. The sequence continues at coordinate 43,931 of NZ_KB895378.1, read as the reverse complement.
CGGCTTCAAAAGCGAGGGTCTGTGTAGCAAGCTTGCTTTCCAGAGCGCCGATCGTTTGCTCCGACTGTACGTGCAGGCTGACGATCAGTCCAGAGATGGACAATATCGCCAGCAGCGGAACGGCAACGACCAGCGGCTTGGACACTTGAATTTGTTTGACGGGACGAGCCGCATCCCGAAGAACAAGCAGTGTCATCCGGTTGGGATTAGGCAGGGTAACACTCCTCATGGCATCTCCTCCCTACTCTTGTGGGTTCTATTAATTATCTATTCCTATGATTCTTAAATCATGTCAAAAAAACGGTCCTGTCTAATATAAAGGCCGCTTTCCCTTGAGGTGCTGCAGAATCAATTCCAGAGGCTGCGGAGGGATGGCATCCAGCAAATCACCGCGCTCCTTCAGGCGCTGTGCGATGTTCAGGAGATTATAATCCGCAGGGTGCGGCCCCCGGCGAACCTCCTCCCAGGTTAGCGGAGTAGAGACACTGGCAGCGACGCGGGCCCTTGGCGTGTAAGGGGCAGCCAGTGTTTTTCCACTATAGTGCTGCAAGTAATCCACGTAGATTTTATCGCCGCGGTCTTTTTTTAACCGTTCAATCGTAAAGAGCCCGGGATGCTTCTCAGTAACGTACCTGGCGACGAAGTGGCCGATACTGCGCAACTCATCGAAGGTGATGCCATAATGAATCGGGACGATAATTTGCAAGCCGGTCGCACCCGAGGTCTTTGGAACAGATTCGATGCCAAGGGAGGATAGGGCTTCGCCGACGATGGCGGCAGCCTCCATAATGCGCGGCTCTTCCTCCAGCGAAGGGTCCAGATCCATCATCCATTCGCAAGGCAGCGATTCGCCCACGTAATGCAGCGAAGGATGAAATTCAATGCAGGCGAGATTGCCCAGCCATAATAAGGTGGCCAGTCGGTCCAGCACGATATAGTTGATGTCTTCATGGATAGCGGTGTGGACGAAGGCAGGCAAGGGCTGTGGGGCATTTTTCTGATAAAAGTGTTTGCCATGAACCCCTCCCGGATAACGGATCGTTGTTAAGAGCCGATTGCGGCAGGCTTTGAGCAGATAGGGAGAAAGCTCTGTCAGCTTCTCCAGATACAGGCTTTTGGTAATGCCGAGTTCCGGCCACAGCAGCTTGTCAGGATTGGTTATCCGAATCTCTTCCCCTTCCACATAAATGCTTCCCTGCCGGGCTGTTGCCATGCGCAATCCCTCCTATACTTATTTAAGTATAGGCTTGCCTTCGGTGCGCAAAACTATGAGGGAGGATGACAGATAAGAGAGGAAGAAGGTTGGGCGGATGAGATTGGAACCGATTGTCCCCTTTGAGCCGATTCGCAGTAGGGCGATTCCCTGGGGAAAAGCATGGATTGCTCAGGTAAAATGGGACGGGGTGCGGATGCTCGTTTATTATACGGACGGGGAGGCACGGCTTTTCAACCGGCAGGGCCGTGACCGCACTCTCCAGTATCCCGAGTTCACCGAGGTTCCGGCGTACTGCAAGGCAAGCTCGGTGATTCTGGACGGGGAGATGATTGCCCTGGCGGATGGCAAGCCTTCATTTCATGAGATTATGCGGCGGGACAGCCTCCGTCAGGAGCGGGAGATTCGTTTTGCCGTCGGCCGTATCGCTGCAATCTACATGGTGTTTGATGTTCTTTATTACAATGGCAAATGGATGAACGATAAGACGCTGGCGGAGCGACAACACCTGCTGCAACAAATCATCATTCCCTCCGATCGAGTGCAAGGGGTTCCCAGTCTGACCGAGGGTGAGCGGCTATTTGCGGTTATGAAAGAACGGGGCTGGGAAGGCATCGTATGCAAAAGGCTGGACAGTACCTATGCGATTGGCGGCAAGGATGCCCGCTGGCAGAAGATTAAGTTAACCCATGACCTTTATGCCGCTGTAGGCGGCGTAACTTACCGCGATGGGATGGTGAATGCCGTGATGCTGGGACTATATGATCAAGAAGGCAAGTTCCTCTATATTGGACATGCTGGTAGTGGAAAGTGGAAGGTGCAGGATTGGCGGGATTTAACGGAGCATATTCAGCCCTTGATCATCCCCGCGAGGCCTTTCCACAATGTCCCGGAACGAGTAAAAGGGGCCGTCTGGATTCAGCCGGCCCTGACGTTAAAGGTGCAATTTCTGGAATGGACACCGGGCGGCACGATGCGTCAGCCTATCATCCAGGGCTGGGTCAATGTTCCGCTGGAGGCATGCCGTGTTGGACAAAGCTGACAGGCCGCCTTCATTTGGCTCCCGGCTTGGTGGAGGCTCGTCGTTTGGGCTTGGGCTGTACGACTATGGATGAGTCCGTAGAGGAACTCTCGACAGCCTTGTCCGGTTCGGACTTGCTCTTCTTGGCCGCAGGTTTGCGCGTTCGCTTGGCCGGAGCCGGGGTTGAAGTGGTGCCTGGATCTGTTGCGACCGGCTTGACCGCTTCTATGCTGGCCTGAAGGGCGGCCATCAGATCGATGACATTCGTCTCCGGCTTGGCCGGAGCCAGGCTGATCTCCTCTCCGGCCACCTTCTGTCCAATCAGACGGAGCAGGCTCTCGCGGTAGTCGTCCGTATATTTCCCGGGCTCAAAGGGAGTGGATAGCTGTTCAATCAGCAGACGAGCCATCGTGAGCTCCTTGTCGTTGACCTGAATTTGCTCGGGCAGATTGGGAACCTGGGAGATGGGCCGAATTTCATCGGGATAAAAAATCGTTTCAATAGCCAGGCAGCCCTCCATGACACGAATGGCAGCCAGACTGCTCTTGGAGCGAATGGCGATCTTGGCAATGCCAATCTTGCCGGATTGCCGCATCGCTTCCAGCAAGAGCTGGTAGGCATTTCCGCCAGCCTGATCAGGAGATAAATAGTAGGTCTTCTGGAAATAGATCGGATCGATCTCCTGCAAATCGACGAAATCCATAATATGAATGGTTTTCTCCGTTTGTGCGGACAACTGCTCCAGCTCTTCCTTTTCAAATAATACATATTTCCCCTTCTCGTATTCGTATCCCCGGGATATCTCCTCCCAGTTCACATCAACTTCACAGGCGGGACAACGTCTCACGTAAGAAAGCGGACTGCCGCAAGCTTTGTGGATATATTTCATCGAGATATCTTTGTCTTCGGTAGCGGAAAACATTTTAACCGGCACGTGGACCAGCCCGAAGCTGATGGCGCCTTTCCAGACCGTATGCATGGGCGTTTGCTCCTTCCTTTGCCTTGGTGTGGCGAATCCGGTTCGCCGGGCGGACAGATGTGTACTTAGATGTAGTATGGGTGAAAAATGATTTTCTATGATGCAGACTTTTTGAAGGAACAGGGAATGTCCAACAACGTTCTTTTTCCTGATGGGGGCGGTTGCGGGTCGAGAAACGTACCGATATAATGAGTACATACGTTTTTGGTACCGGATATAGGACAAGTCAATCAGAGTGCGTGTTCAAAAAGTCGGGTTAGCAGGATGACTTCGGAAGCATACGGGTACGTGAGCAACTGAAATGTTTCTGCAAGAAACATACTACGGAAGCCCATGCTTGGCCCGGGTGAATTCAAGATTCGATGTCGAACCTTCTCCTCGAACTGCTTCGTTCTGGAAGGACGACTTTTTGAACAACCTCTCAAAGGTGGTTACGAGCAGTGAATTCAGAGATGGACAATACCTTGGCTGATTGGGTCTATGAGGCAGAGAGTCTGGAGGCTACCGAAAGGCTGGCGGCTTGTTTGGCCGCTTGGTCGCAGCCGGGGACGGTTCTGGCCCTGGACGGTGATCTCGGGGCGGGCAAAACGGCCTTTTCTCAATTGTTCGCCCGCCATTTGGGCGTGCTTGAGACGGTGAATAGTCCGACCTTCACCTTGATCAAGGAGTATGAAGGCAGGCTGCCCTTCTATCATATGGACGTCTATCGGCTGTCGCTGGATGAAGCCGATGAGTTGGGACTGGACGAGTATTTCTACGGCCCTGGTGTGACTGTGGTGGAATGGGCCAGCCTCATCGAGGAACTGCTTCCGCCGGAGGTGCTCCATATTTATGTGGAGACCGTATCGGAGACGGGGCGGCGCATGCATATCAAGGGACAGGGCGAGCCGTATGCTTCATGGTTGTCCTCCCTGAAGAGAAATGGAGTACAAGGTTATGAATCAATCTAAAGAAGACCAGCAGCCTTGGCGGTTGTTGGCGTTTGACACGTCTACATCCTCCCTGGCTGTTGCGGTGGTACTTGGCGGCCGCGTGCTCGCCGAGCGTAATATTTATGCCGAGCGCAACCATTCGGCATTTCTGATCACGGCGATTAGCGATTGCTTGGCCGAGGCGGGCTTGGCCAAGCGGGATCTAAGCGGCATCGCCGTAGGGGTCGGGCCAGGCTCTTATACCGGTACACGGATCGCGGTAACCACGGCCAAGACCTTGGCCTGGTCACTCAAGCTGCCCGTGTACGGCGTCTCCAGCCTGGCTGCTTTGGCGCTGGGCGGCTGGGCCACTGCCAGCGGGCAGGACGCGGCGGCGCTAGGCCGGCTGGCCGCGCGCCAAGGCGAGGAGCCGGCCGGCGCAGCGCGGGCGGCGGAAGCGCCTGCGGCAGGCCTTGGCGGTGCTGCGGGATGGGGGAAGGAAGTCCCATCCCGGACGCAGGCGGCCCCTCCCGCAGGCGGGGAAGGCCGCCGCTATGCCGGCGGCCACTGGATCGTGCCGCTGGTGGACGCGCGGCGCGGCCAGGCGTATACGGCGCTGCTTGGCGTGCCAGCGCCGGGCGGGATGCCGGAGCGTCTCGCCCCCGACGCGATCCGGCTGATGGACGATTGGGCCGGAGAGCTGGCCCGGCGGCTTCATGAGCTGCCGCCGCAGGAACGCCCGGCCCACGTCTGGTGCGTGGGCGAGACTGCGAAGCATGAAGCCTCGCTGGGGGCCTTGGCTGCCGGCTTTGGCGAGCTGGTCCAGGTCGTACCATACGAATTGGAAGGCGTATGGCTCGGCCTCACCGCAATGGAACGTTCCGGACATCCCCCGGACGATGTGCATGCGCTGGAGCCGAATTATACGCAATTGACCGAAGCCGAGGTTAAGCGGCAGCAGAAGGCGTAGGGAAGGGGGCGGTCTGGATGGATCAGGAAGATATTACATTTCGCAAAATGACACTGGGGGACCTCCCCGATATTATGGTTATTGAACATGAATCATTCACATTGCCGTGGAGCGAGGATGCATTCCGCAACGAGCTTACACATAACCATTTTGCAAGGTATCTGATGATGGATTATCATGGGGTGCCCATCGGCTACGCCGGGATGTGGACGATCGTTGACGAGGCTCACGTGACTAATATAGCGGTTCGTACGTCCTATCGCGGCCATCGTTTTGGTGAGCGGCTGCTTCGCAAAATGATGAATTGGGCGGCGGAGCTGGGCATGGTGCGGATCACGCTGGAGGTGCGAGTGTCCAATCAGGCGGCTCGCTCGTTATACGATAAGCTGGGGTTTACTCCGGCAGGAGTGAGAAAAGGCTATTATTCCGATAATCATGAAGATGCTTTGATCATGTGGTGTGATTTGCCTGTACCGCAGATAGAAGCCGGGGAAGGAAGCGAAAGTCATTGGTAAGTAAGCAAGACGACTGTTACATTCTGGCGGTAGAGACAAGCTGCGATGAGACCTCGGCTGCCGTGGTCAAAAATGGTACAAAGGTCTTATCCAACCTGATTGCCAGTCAGATTGAGACGCATCGGGCTTTTGGCGGTGTTGTGCCAGAGGTTGCCTCCCGCAAGCATGTGGAGAGCATTACTCGGATGCTAGAAGAAGCCGTACAGGAATCCGGCATAGCTATGGAGGACCTGTCAGCTATTGCGGTCACAGAGGGACCGGGATTAGTCGGGGCCTTGCTCGTTGGCGTGATGGCGGCGAAGAGTCTGGCATTTGCGCTGGACAAGCCGCTGATTGGCGTTCATCATATTGCCGGGCACATTTATGCCAATCGCTTGGTTGAAGAAATACAATATCCGTCTATGGCCCTTGTTGTATCGGGCGGGCACACGGAGTTGGTATTGCTGGAACGGGCAGGCAGCTTCAAGCTGCTGGGACGAACCCGGGATGATGCGGTAGGCGAGGCCTATGATAAAGTGGCTCGCGCGCTGGGCTTCCCTTATCCCGGCGGTCCTTATGTAGACAAACTGGCGGGGGAAGCGGCAGAGGTGATAGAGTTGCCACGCGCCTGGCTGGAGCCTGATTCTTATGATTTCAGCCTGAGCGGACTGAAATCCGCCGTTCTGAATGCAGTGAATCAACATCGGATGCGGGGGGAAGAGGATTTTGAGCCGGCCATTGCCCGTGGATTTCAGGAATCCGTCATTGAGGTGCTGGTGGAGAAGGCGGTTCGTGCTGTTCGTGCCACGGGTTCTCGCCAGTTGCTGCTCTGTGGCGGTGTGGCCGCAAATCGTGGACTGCGAGCGGCATTAACGGAGCGTTGTGAGCGCGAAAACATAGCGTTGTTGATTCCACCTTTGAAATATTGTACAGATAATGCAGCAATGATCGGTGCTGCCGCCTATCTGAAATGGTGCAGCTCGGAGTTCTCCAGCCTGGAGATCAAGGGTGAGCCTTCATTCTCGCTGGAGGCCTGGTCGGTTCAATCCTGATTCTGATTTGTTGTCCAATCCAAACAAGCTCCCAAAGCTATGTTCAATTGAACGGCTTCGGGAGCTTGTTTTGTTTACTTCGTACTACCATGTTTTGTAGACGGCTTCGCTTTCTGACGAGTCATTATTCTTAGCCAAGGCTGCTGCTTGACCTTGAGGCTGAGCTTCTTTTGCGGCAGCCGCTTCAAGATCTGCCGTGCCCCCCATTTTACTGGTGCCTTCGAAGATGCTTCCTTCCTCGATGGCTAGAGAAGCAGCTACTATATTGCCATACAGCTTACCCTTGGACGTAATGGACAATTTGTTCTTGGTATGTATGTTCCCGTGAATGGTACCGGCAATAATTACGTTGCGGGCATGGATATTGGAATGCACAACACCTTTCTCGCCAACGGTGACGTCACCTTCACAATCGATATCGCCCGTCATTTGTCCCTCGATGCGTACGCCTGCATCCGAACGGATATTTCCTTCAAAGACACTGCCTTCTCCAATTAAGGTATCGGTGGTATTCGGATCCAGCTTGACGGCTTTATTTTGACTCCTGAATTTCATGGTTTATCTTCCTCTCCGGGTTTTCTCAAATATTCTGCGGGGTCTACCGTGCTTCCGTTCTTCACTACTTCAATATGCAGGTGTGGCCCGGTGCTGCGACCTGAGGAGCCGAGCTTGGCTATGGTATCTCCTTGCTTGACGGCATCGCCCGCCTTGATCAAAATTTCACTTAAATGCATATAGTTCGTTTTCAGCCCCGATGGATGGGAGAGGGTGATATAGTTGCCCCGTGCGCTGGAATAGCCAGCTTCAATCACTTTACCATCCGCGGCAGCATATACGGGATCGCCTACCTTGCCGCCAATATCCATACCTGCATGCATGGTGGCTCGTCCGGTGAACGGGTCACGTCGCTTGCCGTAATCCGAGGTTACCCTCAACGAATCGGTTGGCCAAAGCGTGGGCAGGACGGCCATCATCCGCTTGTATTGTTCAATGGAGAGCTTGGTTTGCTTTAGCCTGCTTTGCAGGTCAGGCATGACTTCCAATGAAACAGAGATGCTTTTCTTAGTCTCCTTGATGAGGTTGGTTATATCCTGCTCAGTTAGCGGAATGGCTTCGCCGCCGACACCTTCGGGTTGCAGTACGGTGGTGGCATCTTCCTTCATCGCAGCGGCCGTGGTGCCTTGGGAGCCGGTCACTGTGATCAATTTCAGTTCAGCCTCCAGTTGCTCCAGCTCGCTCATCTTGGTTTCAATCGTTCTGGATTTCTCGTAGAGGTCCATCAATTCTTTTAATAACCGATCGATTTCTTGCTCCTTGTTCACCACAGTGGTTCTGAATTGATCGGACGAGTCGGTCAGTTCGGCTTCCAGATGGCCGATCCGGCTGGTCTGGTTGCGATTGGCAACAAACAGGAACATGAGCGAACTGATCAACAACGCGGCGCTGATCATAATGATCAGCAGATAGGAGAAGCGAAATTGAAAGCGGAATACGGGATTCGTGCCTTCCGGCACAACGAGCAACGTATACCGTCGATTTATATTTTTTCTAAATCTAAGCCGCATGTCTTCCTCCCGATCTCTTATGTAGTGCATTCTAAATAGGGCTAAGGTCTTTCTTGCAACTTGCCAATACAACTATTTCGGCAAAATACTCAAAATTCCTCTTGAAATTTTAAAAAATGTTCGTTTTTTCACTTTTAAAGGAGGAATTTGTCGAAGAAGGGCGAAATGAACAAAGGAAGTTGATAAAGTGGTTATTTTCCTATCGTTAGGAGGTTATTATGATCAGAATTGCCGGTATTGACGTTGGTAACGACAGCGTTAAGGTAGTCGTCGACGGTTCACAACGACCGATCATTATTCCGAGTATCGTTTCTCCCGGATATGATAGACATGTGCTGCAAGAAGAGGATTCCCCACTGAAGGCGCTGGATGTGAGAGTCTATAGTCCCAAGCTCAAGAAAAATAATCAGCGGTATTTCGTAGGGATGCTTGCCATGGAGGATCAGGACAATTCCGAACTCGAGGAGACAGACAACAAGGCCAACAGCGATCAAGCGCTTGTCGTGGCCTTAACGGCGTTAGCCTATGCGGCCCTTTCGGGGCAAGCATATCAACCGGCGGGAACCGGGGTGGAAGAGGTAGAGTATATCATCGGCACCGGATTGCCGGTACGCACCTATGTTGCTTTTCACCAGGCTTTTGAAGAACGCTTGACCGGAGAGCATGAGGTGACATTCCTGTCTACGCCTGAGCTGCGCGGACGGACGGTGCGAATTGCAATTCGTCGTACTATTGTTTCGGTAGAAGGGGCCGCTGCATTGTTCCATTTGGCTACCAACGATACCCTGCAGGTGCGAAATGAAGAATTACATAACGGCTGCATCGGCATCTGTGAGATCGGTGCATTGACCACAGACTTTCCTGTGGTAAAACGAATGAATATCGACAACCAGTTCAGTACGGGCGAGCAATTTGGCCTGGCCACCTATCTGGATTCAATTATCCGCGATGTGGAGGATCAGTTTGGTTACCGCTTCCCGAGCCGGGCGAAGCTGATCGGCAGAATTCGCAATCGTGAGTTCGTGATCCAGCGGGTAGGTGAGGGGCAGGCTGATATTCGTCCGATCGTGGACATGTATTTTGGTCGGGCTGCACAGAAGCTGATTGATTTGATCCGTAAGCGGTGGAAGAAGTATCCTGATATCGAGTGCTTCTATGTGCTTGGCGGGGGGGCTTCCGCCCTGAAGACCTATCTGATCGAGGCTTCCGGGCAAATGAGGTTGCGCTTTGAAGAAAACAGCGAGGTTCTGAATGTGTATGGCTATCTTAAGCTAGCCAAGAATAAAGCCGGTCAATCTTCCACACCGGCGTAGATGAACTTAATGGATCCGGCGGTGGCTTCACTGCCGGTTTTTTGTATCTATTTTTGTATCTATAACAGTGGGGAAACGCTTACTCGGGAGAGGAACCAGAGATGACTTCGCGATCCCAGTTCAGCATGCCGCCAAGATAATTGTGGACACGGGGAAAACCCAGGGCCTGGAAATAACGTGCGACCTCGAAGCTGCGGGAACCACTGCGACATACAAAAATATATTCTTGATTCCTATCGAACTCTTCCATTCGGTTCGGAATCTCGCCCATCGGAATCAACGGAACACCGGGGATATGGGCCGCTTGATACTCGTGGGGCTCACGAACGTCGATAACCACCGCGGTATTTGCCGGGTTTTGCAGCAGGCTATGTAATTCTTTGGTATCGATATGAGAGATGCCTTCGATGATTTGGGCCATGGATAGTTCCTCTTTTCTATGAATATCTTATTTTTTTAATACTCATTTTTTGTCTATTTTAGCTGACATCAAGGCTTTCTTTCAACTAAAATATAAATAGCAAGCAGGTATTTTTTGGGAACGATGGTGAAATACATTGGCTTTGCTCTCATTATATGAAGCTCTGTGCAAATTTATATCCTGAGCTGATTTTACATGAAGCAATAGCATCGCCATTCAATTTGTCAAGTTGTGGACAAGGTTATCCACAACTTGTTGACTATATTTATGAAAGCAATGTGAAAGCTTATGTACCAGCCTATTGAGCATTACCTGAAAAAATCAAGCCTTTTTTGCTGAAAACTGTGGATAATGTGTATAACTTGGTGGATAAGATTGCATTTTGACGAAAAACGACGTTTTTCCTAAGCAAGAACCGGTCTGATGGGCCGATTCTTGCTTATTAGTCCTCCGAAAAATGTGGATAAGCCTGTGTATAATACGACGAATTGTTTGGGGAATGTAATAAAAAAATTGCATTGTTAACCTTCAGCAAGTGTTTCCCATTCCTCATATGCTGCGGATAACTCCGTTTTATGTCGATCAATGACCGTTTGCCGCTCCTGTATGGCTGTATAATCCTGATATACCTCCGGGAGAGTCAATTCATACTCCAGGCCTGTAATGATCTCCTCCAGTTCGGCAATCAGGCTCTCCAGTTGCTCCAGACGTCGTTGCCGACTCCGTTCCTCCCGCTTGGCTTGCTTGTCGGCTTCATAGGAGGCGGCCCCTGTCTTGTCATTTGCCATGCTAGTGGACTCGTCCTGGCTGGCCCGGACCGTTCTACCGGCTGCTTGCATCGTCGCTTGTTCGGCCACCAGTTCGGCAAGTTCCTGCTTTTTCGCTAAATAATCGTCATAATTACCCAGGAAATGTTCTGCGCCGTTAGGGTGCAACTCCACAATGCGTTCCGACATCTTGTTCAGGAAATAACGGTCATGGGAAATGAACAGCAAGGTTCCATCGTATTCCATCAAGGCGGATTCCAGCATTTCCTTACTGAACAGGTCCAGATGGTTGGTTGGCTCGTCAAGAATCAGAACATTGGCCTTCTGCAGCATGAGCTTGGCCAGGGCTACCCGCGCTTTCTCCCCCCCGCTTAAGGCGGATACCTTCTTCAGAACATCATCTCCGCTGAAGAGAAAATTGCCCAGCACACTGCGGACTCGCGCTTCCTCCATGTGAGGAAATGCCCCCCATACCTCCTCCAATACGGTGTTGGCCGGATTCAAATGAGTTTGCTCCTGATCATAATAACCGATCTTCACCTTGGTTCCCCAATGGATCGTTCCGCGAGTTGGCTGCAAGTCGCCGGTCAGCATCTTAAGCAAGGTTGATTTGCCGATCCCGTTAGGGCCGATCAAGGCCACGGTCTCGCCACGCCGAAGCTCAAAGCCCACGTTCTGGAACAAAGGGTTCGGTTTATCGCTAAAGCCGTAGGCAAGTCCGCTAACCTGCAGGACTTCCTTACCGCTCATTACTTCAGCTTCAAAGGTAAAGTTGGCTCGTTTCGGATCGCCAGGCGGACGGTCCATCACGTCCATTTTCTCCAGAGCTTTACGACGGCTTTGCGCACGCTTAGTGGTTGAGGCACGCACAATATTTTTCTGAATAAAGGCTTCCATCCGGGCGATTTCGTCCTGCTGCTTCTCGAATTGCTTCATCTGACTTTCGTATTCTGCAGCTTTGAGATCAACGAAGCGGCTGTAGTTGCCCGTATATCGTCGAGATTGATGCCGTTCAATCTCGACGATCGCTGTTACGAGCCGATCAAGAAAATAGCGGTCATGAGATACAACCAAGAGGGCACCGGAATAATTGCGCAAGTAATCCTCCAGCCAGGTCAAGGTTTCAATGTCCAGATGGTTCGTTGGTTCATCGAGCATCAGCAGGTCGGGGGCTTGCAGCAGAATTCGCGCCAGAGCCAGCCGGGTTTTCTGACCGCCGCTCAGTGTAGATACAATCGTGTCGGGCGGGAACTCCCCAAATCCCATACCATGCAGTACCATTCGAATACGGGTTTCAACCTCGTAGCCGCCATGATCCTTGAACCAGTCGGATTTAACGGCGTAGCGATCAAGAAGCTCCTGATGGGCCTTTTCATCCTGAGCCAGCACAGGATCAGCGATTTGCTCCTCCATTCGGCGCAATTCGCGTTCAGTCTCGATCAGTGGGGCGAAGACATGGAGCATTTCCTCCCAGATGGTTCGATCGGATTGCAGACCACTATTTTGTGCCAGATAGCCGATGGTTGTTTCCTTTGATTTGAAAATCTGCCCGCTATCATAAGAAAGCTCTCCTGCGAGAATTTGCAGAAAAGTGGATTTGCCCGCGCCGTTTACGCCGACTAGCCCGATGCGGTCCCGTTCCAGCACTTGCATATCAATCCCCTGAAGCACAGGGGTAATGCCATATAGTTTGGTAATATTCGAAGCTTGAAGCAACATAACAGATTCGATCCTCCAAAATAGTTTGCAGTATTTGTATTCAGTGTACATGAAATGAAGGTGAAATGCACCGTCCATTCCTTGAATGACAGGGGTTTGCAAAGCAATCATGTTTAGTTTTCATTTTTACATAACAATGATACACTAGGAGAAGATCAGTCAGATACAGAAGAGTGGAAGGATAGTGGACGCATGGAGCTTGCTGATGCCAAGAAAGAACTGCGTCAGCGGATGCTGAAGCTTCGCTCCCAGATTCCCGATCATGTCCGGAGACAGCAGTCGGTTGAGGCTGCGCGTCAGGCCGAGCATGCGGTACTGGAGCCGTTGCGGCAGCGTCGCGGTGGGTCACTGAACGTAAGCTGCTATGTCTCATTTGGGGACGAGCCCCATACGAGCCCATTGATTGAGAACTGCTTGAGTCGGGGAGACAGGGTGCTTGTGCCCAAGATTGGCGCGGAGCGTAGCCTTTCATTGCATGAACTGTCGGGAGAGGCGGATCTGGTTCCCGGAACGTGGGGGATTATGGAGCCTGCCGAGCATACCGCCATCTGGCCAGAAGCCTGTTATAACGAAATCGATATGATGATCATTCCTGGCCTGGCCTTTGACTTGAACGGGGGACGTATCGGATTTGGAGCAGGGTACTACGACCGTCTGATTGATCGGATGATGTCCGGGCACGGAGGGAACACGCGTGTTATTCTGGCTGCCCTGGCGCTTAAAGACTTGATTATATCGGAGGAGATTCCTATGGAGGCGCATGATTTCAGGCTGTCAGTATTATTTGCGCCTGATGGTCCTATATACATGAACCGAGATTTAAGGCATTAGCCATTATTTTGTTACATAGATGAACCTTGCTTTTAAGATAGACCAGCAATATCCCGGTATTACCGTTTGACTGCAATTGGAGTTCCTAATTGGATGAGGAGGGTGACTTCATGGTTTGGAAAACAGCGATCCTGACAGCTAGCGATAAAGGGGCCAGGGGAGAGCGCGAGGATACAAGCGCCCAGGTAATCCGCGAGCTGGTTGAGGAAGAATTGGGCGGGGAGATTGTGGAATATCGCATTGTTCCCGACGAGCCTGATGAGATTATTGCCGCACTAATTGAAATGACGGACTATTTCCATGCTGATCTGGTGCTGACCACGGGAGGGACGGAACTGGCGATTCGAGATGTTACGCCGGAGGCCACCCGCCGGGTGATCGAGCGCGAGGTGCCGGGGATGGCGGAGGCGATGCGCTATAGCGCCATGCAGAAGAATCCCGCAGCCATGCTGTTCCGTGGAATTGTGGGCATTCGCGGCCGCACGCTGATCGTCAATTTGCCAGGAACGCCTAAGGGCGTGCACGAGAACTTGGCTGCGATTATGGGACAACTCCCGGAAGCGTTGCTGATGGTGACCGGACAATTCCGTTTGTGATTAAACCACTTGGTTTTATTCTGTAACTGTGACATTTGTTATGGTATGATGTGGGCAAGGATACAAATCATCGAGCGTCCATAGAAACTACCATAACGAAAGGGGAATAAACCCATGAGTGCAGGTGGATTTTTGCTGATCGTTATTGCGGCCTTGCTATTGTTTGGCCCTAATAAGCTGCCGGAGCTTGGGCGGGCTGTAGGACGGACGTTCCGAGAGTTCAAGGAAGCGACCCGGGACATCGTAGAGGATGAGGCGAAGCGAGCAAGCTCGGTATCTCGGACGGACAGCCCGAAGACAGAACAACGCCTGCCAGAATAGTAGGGCTATACCATTTATAAATCCCTTCCAGATGGAGGGGTTTTGTTTAGGTGCGTGCATTCCAAGGGGAGAGGGGACCCAAGCATGATCGGGAAAAGAGAGACGGACAACCTGGTAGGCCACTTGTCGGAGTTGCGTCGCAGGCTGATGCTGGTGTGCGCTGTGTTCCTTACGGTGCTGGTAGGTGCTTTTTTTGTCGTCGATCCGATCTATCACTATTTAACGAAGAATATGATTTCCGGTGTAACGATAAACTTGAATGCCTTTTCATTTTGGGATGGCGTTAGCGTCTATATGAAGATTGCCATGCTGGTGGCTGTCGGGATTACTCTGCCGGTCACAATGCACCAGATTTGGGCCTTCGTCAGTCCGGGACTCAAGCCGCACGAGCGCAAAGCAACGGTGAAGTACATACCGTTCGTATTTATTTGCTTTGTGGCTGGACTGGCCTTCGGCTACTTTGTTGTTTTTCCGTTAGCGATGACGTTTACGGGATCGCTGAACAAGGAGCTGGGACTGATTGAGACCTATGGCATGGCGGACTATTTCAAGTTCTTGTCCAATATCGTACTGCCGATTTCGGTGTTATTCGAGCTGCCTCTGGTTATTTTGTTCCTGACACAACTGCGTATTCTTACGCCGCTTCGGCTGCGCAAGATGCGAAGGGTTGCTTATTTTATTCTGGTGATTATTTCAGTCATGATTACTCCGGCGGATTTGTTCTCGGCTTTCCTTGTGCTAATCCCGTTAATTCTTCTCTATGAGCTAAGCGTATTGTTGTCACGTCGGGTTTATGCCAGGCAGCAGGCTGCGGAAGCGCAAAGGTCGGAGGAATAAGGGCTGCCTGGCCAGTAAAAAAAATGTACAAAGGAACTTGAAATCTGTTCGCAAGTTGAGTAATATAAAAGTGGTTGTTAGCACTTGAGTAGATTGAGTGCTAACACATAACAACATATTTCCTATAACACAACATATTTAAAGGAGGCTGTTTTTTTCATGATCAAACCATTAGGTGAACGCGTTTTGGTACAACCGATCGAACAAGAGGAAACGACGGCATTTGGAATTGTTCTTCCGGATACGGCTAAGGAAAAGCCGCAGGAAGGTAAAGTTATCGCTGTAGGCAGCGGTGCTTTGAAGGACGGAGTTCGTGTTCCGCTTGAAGTCAAAGAAGGCGACCGCGTGCTGTTCTCCAAATATGCCGGTACCGAAGTGAAATACGAAGGCACAGAATATTTGATTATGAAAGAAAGCGACATTCACGCTATCGTCGGCTAAGATCAGGCCAGCCGAAAAAATACTTAATGATGAACCTAATTTATGGGAGGTAATTGAACTATGGCAAAAGAGATTCGTTTCAGTGAAGATGCGCGTCAAGCAATGCTTCGCGGGGTTGACGCTTTGGCTAATGCAGTAAAAGTAACGCTTGGTCCTAAAGGCCGCAACGTTGTGCTTGAGAAGAAATACGGAAGCCCGCTCATCACTAATGACGGTGTTACCATCGCTAAAGAAATCGAGTTGGAGAATGCTTTTGAAAACATGGGTGCCCAACTCGTTAAAGAAGTGGCTACCAAAACCAATGACGTAGCTGGTGATGGTACAACAACAGCAACTGTTCTGGCTCAAGCGCTGATTCGCGAAGGCCTTAAGAACGTAACAGCAGGTGCTAGTCCAATCGGATTGCGTAAAGGGATCGACAAAGCGGTTCGCGCGGCTGTAACTGAACTGAAGGACATTTCCAAAACGATTGAAGGCAAGCAATCCATCGCTCAGGTAGCTGCGATCTCTGCTGCTGATGAAGAAGTAGGCGAACTGATCGCTGAAGCAATGGAAAAAGTGGGCAAGGACGGCGTTATCACGGTTGAAGAATCCCGCGGCTTCGCAACTGAATTGGAAGTAGTGGAAGGGATGCAATTTGACCGCGGTTATATCTCCCCTTACATGATTACTGACACGGACAAAATGGAAGCCGTGCTTGAGAATCCATATATCCTGATCACTGACAAGAAGATTAGCAGCACGCAAGAAATCTTGCCACTGCTGGAGAAGATTGTTCAACAATCCAGACCGCTTCTGATCATTGCTGAGGACATTGAAGGCGAAGCTCAAGCGATGCTGATCGTAAACAAACTGCGTGGTACATTCAATGCTGTAGCGGTTAAGGCTCCTGGCTTTGGTGACCGTCGTGAAGCGATGCTGCAAGATATCGCTGCCCTGACTGGTGGCCAAGTCATTACAGAGAAGCTTGGTCTTGATCTGAAGAGCACTTCTGTTGAGCAATTGGGTAACGCTCGTCAAGTTATCGTTACTAAAGAAAACACTACGATTGTGGATGGCAGTGGCGACAAAGGCGACATTAATGCTCGCGTAAGCCAAATTCGTACGCAGCTGGAAGAAACAACTTCCGAGTTCGATAAAGAGAAGCTGCAAGAACGTCTGGCTAAACTGGCTGGCGGTGTAGCTGTTATCAAGGTTGGTGCAGCAACTGAAACTGAGCTGAAGGAACGCAAACTGCGTATTGAAGATGCACTGAACGCAACGCGTGCTGCTGTTGAAGAAGGTATCGTATCCGGTGGTGGCGTAGCCCTGGTGAACGTATACAATGCTGTAGCTGCTGTAGAAGCAGACGGTGACGAGAAGACAGGTGTTAACATCGTGCTTCGTGCGTTGGAAGAACCAGTTCGCACCATCGCAGCTAACGCAGGTGAAGAAGGTTCTGTTATCGTTGATCGCCTGAAGAAAGAAAAAGTCGGCATTGGTTACAACGCTGCAACAGGCGAATGGGTAGACATGATTGAAGCAGGTATTGTTGACCCTGCGAAAGTAACTCGTTCCGCACTGCAATATGCGGCATCCGTAGCAGGTCTGTTCCTGACCACAGAAGCTGTTGTTGCCGACAAGCCTGAACCAGAAAAGCCAGCGGCTCCTGATATGGGCGGCATGGGTGGAATGGGCGGCATGATGTAATAAGGGCTGCAAAGCCTTATGGGGCAAGGGTTTTTCTTCGGAGAAGCCCGGTTTGCCTACGCACACATTGTGTATATAAGGAAGACACCTTGGAGTGAGGGAAATCCGCTCCAAGGTGTCTTTTTATTGGTCTCTACTCTAACTCGATCTGGCATGATCGTTGTCCAGAATGGCGTCAGATAAGTGAGGAGTGCAAGGACAAACATTCCAAGGACAAACATTCCGAGCATCATTATTTCTGAAAACGAAAATTGCATAAGCAGCGCCTCCGTCTGGAGGCGCTATTTCTCACTCAAGTTCAGTTGTACAAGCCAAATAATACTACGAGTTTGCTATAGATTACTAGTTATTCCCACGCTTCTTTATTAATTAGATACTTATATCCAGACTTTTACCGACATTAGGGTCCAGGCTTTGTTCCATGAGCTTCCCGAGATTCTGACCTTGCAGTTCGGCTTGGTTCTTAGCCATATTGAGTACGCGAATGCTAACGGCCTGGGCCAAAGCAGCCTGGCTCATGGCGGTTGATGCTGCGGCTATATCCATGGTCTCACCTCCTATCCGTTGTATCGGTTAATTATTCTAATCTTATAAATGAGTTTGTGATTTAATCTGATTTTCAGGTTGGAGTAAGGTTTTCTTAAGGAAGAGGTGCTATTCTTTAGATACTCCCTCTTCTTAATTTATATATATGAATAAGCCGCCCTGAGCAGGGGCGGCTTATTCTCTTAATGCGTATGATTATTTCAAATCCTCGATTGAGGTAATATCCATGTATGCCGGAACGACCAATCCGGTTTTTACGCCAGTCATGTTAGCGCCGAGGTCTTCCACCTGGTCGCTGTATTCATCCCAATAATCGGCATGAGTCAGTGGCAACCAAGCTGCTGCAATGGCATCAACGTCTCCGCTGGCTACTCCGGTCCACATCGGGCCAGCCTCCACCTGCAGCGACTCAACATCAT
This sequence comes from Paenibacillus sanguinis 2301083 = DSM 16941, assembly GCF_000374825.1. Lineage (GTDB taxonomy): Bacteria > Bacillota > Bacilli > Paenibacillales > Paenibacillaceae > Fontibacillus > Fontibacillus sanguinis. Next base: position 25,826 of record NZ_KB895378.1, on the reverse strand, counting down.
ACCCCAGCTTGTTTTCCAGCACATATTCGAGCAGATGCGTACTAGCAATTTCTGAATCCCAGGCTACATAGCTCAGCTTAAGCTTATCGCCGCTTACAGGGGACAGGCCTTCAGTCCAGGTAGCTACACGATCACTGTTCTCTTCAGCCCAGGCTTTGGCAGCTTCTGCCGGGTCCTGGCCTTCCTGAATGGCAGTCATGATCGCCCCCATCTCATCAGAGGTCCATTCAAAACGATCAAGGAACTCATAGGCTGTCGGATGGTCTTCCTTCAGGCCCAGACGGGCTAGCGTATGGATCTCCTCCGCTTCGCCATATACTTTTTGCGGGTCCTCCAAATACTTCAAGTCATATTTGGCGAACATCCAGTGTGGTGTCCAGCCCGTAATGATGATGGGCTTCTCGGCTTTAACCGCTTTATCCAGCATGGCTGTCATGGCTGCACCAGAGCCTTCGATCAGCGTCCAATCTTCCAGGCCATAAGTATCAATCGCTTGACTGGTGGCCTTCATAATTCCTGCTCCGGGGTCGATGCCGATGATCTCATAATTCACTTGCTTGCCTACGGCACTAGCCGCTGCTTCATTACCGGCATTTCCAGCTTCTCCGGAGGAAGCATTCCCGCTATTGCTCGCTTGTCCGCAAGCGGATAAGGCCAGAACACCTGCCAAGCCTGCCAGTAACATCAGTTTCCTCATTTTCTTCATCTTAATCTCCCCTTTGTTTGGATTTAAATAAGTTTTGGGTGAAGCGATCCAGCACAATCGCCAGCACGACGACCGCCAGCCCGGCTTCAAAGCCCTGGCCAATCTTTAACTGGGTTACAGAGCGGTAGACGGTAGCTCCAATGCCCTGAGCCCCGATCATCGAAGCGATGACCACCATCGACAAGGATAGCATAATCGTCTGGTTCACCCCGGCCATTAAGGTCGGCATCGCCAGCGGCAACTCTACCTTGAAGAGCTTCTGCCAGGCTGTAGAGCCAAAGGCATTAGCTGCTTCCGTCAATTCGCCGGATACTTGCTTGATTCCCAGATAGGTTAATCGGATCGTTGGCGGAATCGCAAAGATGACGGAAGCAATCACACCCGGCACGACGCCGAGACTAAAGAAGGTAACGGCGGGTAATAGATAAACGAATGCCGGCATGGTCTGCATGAAGTCCAGCAGCGGCGAGACAATCCGATGTGTCAGCTTGCTGTAGGCGCTCCATATTCCGATGGGAATCCCAAGCAAGATGGAAATCAGTCCAGAGGTGATGACCAGCCCCAGCGTATTCATGGTTTCCTGCCAATAGCCCAGATTATCGATCAGCAGGAATCCGATCACTGTAAACAGCGTAAGCTGCCACTTACCTAGGAAATAGGCGATGACGCCCAGAATAGCAATGAATAGCAGGGGGTGCGGTAGAAGAAAGGCGCTGGAGAAGAAATGAACAATAGCTTCAATGCCATTAGCCAATCCGTCAAAAAATCCACCTAAGTAGGTTTCCATTCCGTCTACGAGCGATTCAACCCAATCAGCGATCGGTAGTTTCGGTATTGCTCTCACCAGGGGTCACCTCCTTGGGTTCATGGGATGAATTTTCTCCGGCGAGTGCGCCCAATACTGCACCACGCACGATGACGCCAAGCAAGCGGTCTTCCTCGTCCACTACGGCGACGGGGACCTTGGCTGAGCTGGTTACTTCAAACAGGTCGCTAAGGACTGTGTCGGGAGATACCCGTGGTCCATCCTGTATCAGAATGTCATTTAGACCTGCACCGGTCTTGACCGCCATGGATGCATCTTCTGCAGTGATAACGCCAAGCAGGCGCTTGCCGCGGTCGATGACGAACAGGTTGGAAATCCCCCGCTCCCGCATCAACTCAAGGGCAACCCGCGGCCCCCGGTCCATGGTGACTGTCTCCGGCCGCAGCATTACACGGGCGGCGGTGAGCACTTTAGACAAATCCACATCCTCAATAAATCGTTCAACATAACGGTTGGCCGGGTTCATAAGCATCTCCTCCGGCGTACCGATCTGTACGAGGGCGCCGTCTTTCATCAAGGCAATCCGGTCGCCAATCCGCAAAGCCTCGTCAAGGTCATGGGTAATAAAAACAATGGTCTTCTGCATCTTCTCTTGAAGTGCGAGCAGTTCATCCTGCATATCCCGTCGAATCAGCGGGTCCAGCGCACTGAAAGCCTCATCCATCAGGAGAATCTCGGGGTCGTTGGCAAGCGCTCTGGCCAAGCCGACACGCTGCTGCATACCGCCGCTAAGCTGACCCGGAAGCTGGTGCTCCCATCCCTTCAAGCCGACAAGTTCCAGAGACCGCATCGCCTTCTCCTGGCGTTCTTTTTTCTCCACCTTCTGGATTTCCAGTCCGTATTCGACGTTTTGCAAAACGGTCCGGTGTGGGAAGAGGGCGAATTTCTGGAATACCATACTGATGGATTTACGGCGGATTTCCCGTAAGCTCGCTTTGTTCATCCTCCGCAGGTCTTGACCGTGCAGCAGAATTTCGCCGGAGGTGGGTTCAATCAAGCGATTCAGCATTCGGACGAGCGTCGATTTGCCGCTGCCGGACAGGCCCATAATGACAAAAATCTCGCCTTCCCGGATATCCAGGCTGACCTGGCCGACACCAACCGTAATCCCCTTTTCCTTAAGCAGCCGTTCCTTGGTGTAGCCTTGCTTCAATAAAGCAATGCCTTGCTCGGGATGAGGACCAAACAATTTACTGACCTCACGAACACTTAATATTTCCTTCTTCATAGATTCACTCCTTAAACTTTGGCGATTTTAAACAATCCCCTTCGATACCTGTCGCTGTTGCCTGAAAAACAGCATAGCGAAGCGATATCGCATTAACCTGTGTACTAAGCTTAACAGAGCAAGCAATTTTTAATCAAAGGTCAAATCCGTACGTAAGGAACGTACAGAAAAAACAGAACGCAAAGAATTAACAGATAACTCCCGATTGCTCCCAAATGCTGCCCAGGCTACTTCTTTACTTTTAGTATTGCATTTCTTAATATATAATAAGCATTGGACTGCCTATGGAATGTATGCATGGCATACGGGGGGGTTCTTAGTGCTACAGCCAGAGATGGTTTGCAAAACGATAGGAGGTTGCAAGCATGAGCTTGGACCAGCTTACATCAGAGCAGCAGGCATTATTAATGAAAGTGCGTAAACGCGTGATCGAAACCATTGGCAAGAACATGGATTTATACGGCGTATCTTTATCAACGGGGCATTTGTACGGGTTGCTCTTCTTTGCCGACAAGCCTATGACACTTGATGAGATGGGCATGGAAATGAAAATGAGCAAGACCAGCATGAGCACCGGCGTACGCACCTTGCTGGATCTTAAAATGGTAAACAAAGTGTGGGAGAAGGGCTCCCGCAAGGATTTATATGAAGTCGAATACGATTGGTATCAGACCTTTACCGATTTCTTCGCCATCAAATGGAGAAAAGCCGTGGAGAGTAATATTTTGATCCTTCGACGTTCGATGGAGGAAATGAAGAAAGCGCTGGCGGTCGAGCCGGAAGGTCCACTTCGCCATGTGCTGGAAGAAGATATCGCGAAGATGAAGGAAGCCGTCAGATATTATGAGTGGCTGGATCGGCTGATTGATGCCATGGAAAGCGGGGAAATTTACAAGCTTGTCCCTAAGGAAACGGATTAATATCGGATTGTGCCAAAGAAAAACGCTTGTTCCCGGATGTGCCATTGGCGGTGTCCGGAAGCAAGCGTTTTTGTGTGTCGTCGTTAATCAGTATACGCCGATATCGTCGAGCATGATCTTGCCGCTGCTTCCGCTGAGGTGAAAGGTTAACTTGCGGATGCCGCTGGAGACATCAAATTTTGGCACGACGGAGGCAAAGGCCTTGAATGATAAGCGGTAGGTCTGAAACACGGCTTCCGTCGGATGCTTGTATTTGCCGGAGGAGAGATGCCGCTCCAGCCAGGAATGAATTGTAAATTGGGTCACGGGCAGGGCCAGGCTATCCCGGAAGCTGCTTAATGGCAGGCGCGCAGCGGCCCCGTTGCCGTCCACTAATTCGACGTCGAGCTTGAGTGCGCCGGACGCAAGGGCTGCCTTTGGAGAATCCTTCGTCTCCAGCTCGAAGCTGCGGTCGGTTAGCGAGAAGGCGAGCCATTGCGGCAGCTGGGGGGCCGGAGCGCCCTGAGGCCAGCTTAACGTGTAGGCCGATGATGCATCCAAGCTTGCGCGACGCTCCAGTACAACCCCGCGGCTTGGCTTGTTGTTGTTTTTTCGATTTTTGGCATCCTCTTCCCTCCAGTTCAGGCCGCTGGCTTCGGCTTCACCTCCGTTAGGGAGCGTGGCTCGTTCCCGATCCTCTTCATAGCGAGTCCAGGCGGTAAAATTCCCACTTTCAAACCGACTATAGTATTCCGTATCCGGCAGCCAGGAACGTCCTGAGCGGTAATCCTCAAACAAGGGCAGATATGAAAAGCCGGAAGTTGCAAAAGATAAGCGGCTTGACGATGACAATGTTTCTTCCATAAAAGCAGTGATGTAGACTTCCGCTATGCGTCGCTGCTCTCCAGGGGATAACAGACTGTCGCGTCGGAGCAGGATGCCCTTCGGATAACTGACGTCCCGACTGCCCCAACGGGTATTGAACTGGCTGTGATTGGCATCAGCCACATACAGGGATGCCTTGAATTGCTTGGCGCCTGTGGAGTAGCTGGTCCGCATATACTGGCGATCTCCGTCAAAATCGGTAACATCCCCGTCCCTGGCTCCTTGCAGGGTTAAATAATTGATATCGCGCAGCCGGGTATATTTATCATCTACCTTCTTATCGGTTGGGGCAATAGCGGCCAGGGACTTGATATCGTATGCGGCGAGATCCGAGATAAGCTCGTTGTCACCTGCGAACCAATTATGATAATCCGCAGCCATGGCTATGGCCTGCCCGCCGCGGGAATGTCCAACCAGCCCGATGCGCGAGAAATCAATCGATTGATAAAAGGGGGTGCCGGGTTCTGCGGCAAATTGGCCGATTTGTTGTAAATGCTTCAGCACCAGCCAGGCCCGGGCCTTCATATCGTTGTCGGGAATCCCGGTCCATACGGAATAATTCAAGAAGTTCTCATCCAAAGACACGGCTGCGAATCCTCGACTGGCCAGCAGTTCTCCGAGATAAGCGTAACCGTCGTCCGAATAGTCTTCCATGAGATGATTGCCATGCACGATGAGCACTAAAGGATAGGCATCTGAGCTTGAAGCTGTGTCTTCTGCGGTAGCCTTGGGCATCCACACTCTTCCGTTCAGCGGCAAGCTATGCTGATCGAACCCCCAATAGGTTGTGCGGAGTTTAGGCCATTTCTGAATGAGAGAAGAAGCATCCACCGTAGAAGAGAGAAGAGATACCTCCTCACCAAATTCGGGGCGGCGCAAATCTTCGCCACTCCCGTAGGTAAAGGCCGCTATTTTATAGGCTCCAGGCTCCGACGGGTTGGCGGTCTGGCTGCTCAGGTCAGGAAGATCCATATCCATCTGTCCTGGAGCATTAGCGTTGTTCTGTGCAGAGTCGGCTTGTTCCATAGGGTCGATCAAGTTTCCGGGCCGTGCTGCGGCCGTAAGGGTAAGAATGGCGATCAGGACAACAAATACGGCCTTATAGCGAAGCCGAATCCGCCTGCTAGCCAGTGCTCCCGCTGTCAGGCCAAGCACAAGTCCCGCACCGGCAACGATGGCGGCGATGACGGCTGCGGCCGTCAAGGACAACCCATTGTGTTCAAACATGATAAAGACGGTGACTCCATCAAAAATAATCATTCCCGTAAACAAGCGGGGGATAGGTACATCCATCAGAGCCAGCAGGAGGGCAGCAAGATGAGCGGTCAGGAACATGCCCAGTGTCCCTGCCAGCATAAAGATCAGCATGTCGGCTGCCGTACCGAATCCGGTGGGCATTCCCCAGGCCAGCAGAATAGATGCGAACATGCCGGCCCCCCAAGGGCCGGCAGCAGCGGATCGCCAGAAGGCGGTATCATATTGGTAAGCTTCCCGGATACGTCCAGTAATCCGGTTGCGTAAAGATGGCTTGTTCAGCTGAAGTTCGGTTATTGCCTGAAGCTCCATGATTTCCCCCAAGTTTTCACCAAATGTGTAGTCTCCTGTTCATATTGTAACATGTGCGGGCATGAGGGAGGAACAGGTGAAAACAGGTGAATAACAGATAAGTGCTTAGCTTCTGCGACCTCCAGCGGGGCGAAAGCGAGCCATGGACCACACGGTCAGCAGCGCCAGTACGGCCAGGCATACACCGATGCTGATCCGGTTCTGCGAGTCAAATAAGAAAAGCAAGGCAATAACGGACAAGGCACATACGGTGATACTTGTGATATAAGGGTATCCCCATACCTTGAAGCTTGGTTCGGCAGGGTAACTCCTGCGCAGCTTAAGCTGGGACAAGCAGATGGCAATCCAGACGAGCAGTACAACGAATCCTGGCACGGCCATCAGCAGCCTGAATAATCCGGCTTGGTTCAGATAAGCCAGCATAGAGCCCAATATCAACACCGTGCCGCTCAGCTTCAAGCTATTAATGGGCACACCCTTGGAGGAAATCTTGGCGAGTGAAGCCGGAGCTTCTCCTCCCGTAGCCATCGAATACAGCATGCGCGTGGCTCCATAAATGCCGGAATTGGCAGCGGACAACACGGCTGTAATCAGAATAAAGTTCATCAGATGAGCGGCTCCCTGGAGTCCAGCCGATGTCAACACTTGCACGAATGGGCTGGTGTCTTCATTAAGACTGTTCCATGGCACCAGACCGCAAATAATCAGGATCGGCAGAGTGTAGAACAGCACCACCCGAAGGATAAAGCTTTTAACCACTCTAGGCAGCACCTTCTCGGCATCCTGCGCCTCAGACAAGGTGAGACCGATCAATTCGGAACCCCCATAGGAGAACATCACCACCAGAAGTGCCGAGAAGATGGCTCTCCAGCCGTTCGGGAAGAAGCCTCCGTAATCGGTATAGTTGTGCGGGAACAGGGTTTGCGCCCCGGGGATAAGCCCGAATAGCATAGCTGCGCCAAGGCCGATGAACACTACAATCATGGCTATCTTGATGCCGGCGAGCCAGAACTCGAACTCGCCGTAGCCAGCAACGCTCATCATGTTCACGGCAAGAATAAAGCCGGCACTGGCAAGACTAAGCACCCACAGCGGGATACCCGGCAGCCAGAATTGCAGGAAGCTGCCTGCAGCAATGACCTCGATGACGCAAACGGCCAGCCACATGAAGCAATATAGCCAACCGAGGATAAAAGAGATACGCTCGCCGAAGGCTCTGCGAATGAAATCCTTCATATTTTGTCCCGGGTACACGGTAGCCATTTCGGCGATGGCACCCATAACGACAAGCAGCAGCAATCCGGCAAAGGCATAGGAGAAGATGACACCCGGGCCGGCTAGTCCTACCGTCTCGGCGCTTCCCTTAAAGATGCCGGTACCGATGACGCCACCCATAGCCATGAAGCTGATATGGCGGGGCAGCAATTTTTTTTGCAAGGTGGATGGATTGGATTTCACTGTGATAAAGCCCCCTGAATAAAAAATCGATCTTCAATAATACTGATCTATATTACACCAATTCCGATGCACGGGAAATGAAATCACTCCGCAGGATGCATTTTTTGGTATTGACAAACATGTGTTCGGTCCGGTAGATTAGGAAGAACAGTTTGCAATTATCGTGAAAAGAAGGCGAAGCTATGAACGCACATCTCAGGAACATTCACCCCCTATCTTGGACAATTATCATCGGCACTATTTTTGGCCGAATGGCCTCGTCCATGAGTATTCCATTCCTATCTATTTATTTGATCAAATCCCTGGGCGCTTCGCCGTCAGAGACAGGGATTGTAGTTGCCGTCAGCTCGTTAATCGGGGTGTTTGCCAGTTTTTACGGAGGTTATATCTCGGATGTTATCGGACGCAAGACCGTCTTATATATATCCATTTTCGGCTGGGTGCTGGTGTTCGTTGGCTTTGGACTAGCGAACCAAATCTGGATATTCTTTGTGATGAATGCTCTAAACGGGTTATGCCGAGCTTTGTTTGAACCGACATCGCGGGCGCTTCTGGCCGATATTACGCCGCAAGAGAGCAAAATGCTCGTATTTAACCTGAGGTACGCGGCTATCAATCTGGGCGTAGTAGTAGGCCCCTTGCTTGGACTCCAGATGGGAGTATCGGAATCGGGTTTGGCCTTTTATTTTGCCGGGGCCGTGTACCTGATTTATGGCTTTGTGCTGCTTGTTCAATTTATGGGGCATAAGGAGGTTGGCAACGTTAAAGCCGATGCGGGTGAGCATCTGACCTTAAAGGGAGCGATGCAGGTTACCGGGCGTGATCGTACGTTTATCTACGTGCTGCTGGGGATGATCTTTTGTGTGTTGGGCTACGGGCATTTCAGCTCGACGTTGGCCCAATATCTGGAGATGACGCCAAGCTTGACGAACGGAGCTGAATTGTTTGGGTATATGCTGTCGCTGAACGCTGTAGTGGTGTTGATTGTTCAGTTCCCACTGGTCAAGCTGGCCAGCCGCTTCTCGCCGATCGTCCCATTGGTTGTGGGGAATGCTTGCGTGGCGGCAAGCTTGCTATGGTTCGGCATAGCCGATTCGGTATGGGCATTTCTGCTGGGCGTGGTGATATTCACCGTGGGGGAAGTTTTGATGTTTACAATGACCGATGTGTTGATAGATCAAATTGCACCAACGGATTTGCGGGGCACTTACTTCGGCATGTTTGGCTTCACCAATTTAGGAAACGTACTGGCTCCGTTGCTTGGGGGATTTCTTCTGGATGGGCTTGGCGTATCGTCCGGCTTACTGATCTTCGCGGTTATTGCGCTGACAACAGCTTTTGGGGTGCCATTTCTGCTGCTGAGCCACCGTCATCTGAAGTTGGGTGAAAAGGCTGGCGCTCAGGAAGCACTGACAGAAGCTTCATGAATGGATAAAAGAAGAGAGAAGGCAGTATCCATTGCCAGGCCGGAATTAATCCCGGCCTGGTTTGTTTTTATCCTGTTTAGGCCATAGGAAAGCTGAAATCATGATGACAAAATCAATGATTAGTACAACGGACCAAAGGCGCAACATACCGTCCAGGGCTGCCGTTCTTGCAGAATCATGGATCCAATAAATCATAGCAGCCAGCAGCCCCGCTCCAATCAGAAAGGAGAGCAGATGGCGCAGGAAGCCTTTTAATTCATGCCGTGCATATTCCCGGCCATACCGCTTCGGCGGCTTGGCTTCTTCCTGTTTGGTCATCAGGTAGCGAAACCAGCGATCTGCCCAAGCGATCATGGATTTGCCAAAGGCGATGGATACGCCGATGTATACTGCGGCAAGTGCGTGGGCGGTGGTGGCGACGGCTCCATTGTAGAGATCCACCCCGGTAATGATGAGCAAGAGTAAATCGATGACCGGAGTTAATGCCAGCAGGAATAAACCCAGCTTAGGTTGCTTAAGCATGTAACGGACGATTAGTCCTGCCGCAATCACTACCCAAAAAGCGATTTCACAAGCGATAATCATCCAGGCAACAAAATTCATGGAGCACCTCCAGCCTTTTTGTAAGAATTGAAGGTAATTGTAGCATTTCGATTTTAATAATACAACTGTATTAAAATAATTGTATTCTATAGAAATGATTGGTACACTGGAGCTATGCCAAAAATAGTAGATCATAACCTAAGAAAACAAAGGATTGCGGAAGCGACCTGGCGTGTGATACTGGAGCAGGGTATGGAGGGGGCTACCGTACGCAATATTGCCAAAGAGGCGGGATTGTCTCCCGGCGCCCTGCGACATGATTTCACCACTCAGGACGAACTGCTGCGCTATGCGATGGAATTGGTGAAGGCGAAGGCGGCAGTGCGCATTGGGGAGCTTTTTGCACAGGACCTGAAGCCGAAGGACAAGCTGCTGCGCATCTTGCTGGAGATTGTGCCAACCCGTGAGGAGACCCGGGCGGAGATGGAGGTTTGGATGGCCTTTACGGCTTATTTCAGGCACAAGCAAGACAGCTTTGATCCCCATCAGGACGGAATTTATATGCTGATTGGCAAGCTGATTGCCTATATGGAGGAGAACGGACTGCTCCGGCAAGGCATTGACCAGGCCATGGAAGTCGAGCGGCTGTACGCCTTGATCGACGGCATTGCCCTGCATGCGCTCATGAACCCGAAGCGTCTGGACAAACAGCAAATCACCCGCCTGCTGATGTATCACATGGATTCTATTTTGAACGGGGAGTAAAGTTATATTCTGTCAGACTCATTGATAATCAAAATGTGAAATATGCAAATTGCTATCCTTTAAATTCTAAGGGCTTTGAACCAATAATGTTACTCTCGTATATGATGAAAATAGTTCTATGTGGTTAGTAGATGAAGTGTATATAAGTTTTTGGATTGAATTAGAAAAAGGGAATACATAAGGAAGTTTTGCAGGTTGGAAAATGGTAAGCTTGTAGAGCAAGGCAGTCATGAGATGTTAATGGAATTAAACCAGCATTATGCTAAAATGTATCGCTTACATCAGTCTGGATATGTTCTAAATTGATATTTAGATAAATGGGGTGTGTATGTGAGTGCAAGATATATATTTACAAATAGAAATAGATTATTCCTTACAACACTGGTTATATTTATCTTAGTTACAGCTACACTATCTGGCTGTCAGACAGGCGAGGCTCCCCCACCAGATAGCGACGTAGAAATTATTTCTAAAGAATTAATAGAAATACCTGGTCAGAATCCAAATATAGATATTTACAAAGTATTTTATAAAAGTGATGGTATTAAAGTTATGGCGTATATGACCGTTCCCAAGGCTTCTGGGAAATATCCGCTCGTTGTGCATCTTCATGGGGGATATGCTCTTGAACGCAACGAGCTTGCTCATTACGATTTTGGATTTACCTTTGGTTTTAAATATATGAGTGATGAGGTAGTCTATTTGTACCCGCTTTATCGTGGTTATTTGGAAAGCGAGGGTCATGTGCAGGGCATTGCGGAGAACACGCGGGATGCGGATAATGCAATTAAAATGGCGATGTCTACCGGGCAAGTGAAAAAGGATTCGGTTTACCTAATAGGCGCTTCAATGGGAGGGGGCGTGGCTTTAAGGCTAGCGTCCGAGCGGCAGGATGTACAATCTGTGGTTGGCGTAAGTCCTTTTGTGGGTTGGGATGTTAATTTGCGTTGGTTAGATGAGCACCCGGATGTGAATTCACCTGAAATTGTAGAAGAGAACAGGAAGACGGCTGGTTATGTGAGGTATACGTTGATCAACTTTGATCCAGATTCAAAGGGTGATTATTCCATTCTGGATCGCATCCCCGACATTCAGGCTCCAGTTCTTTTGCTGCAAGGAACCGCGGATGAAAGTCTTATTTGGCAAACTGTTGAGGATTTTGCAAAGGATATGGAAGAAGCGGGAAAAACCGTGAAGCTTGTTCTTTACCCTGAAGGAAAGCATGGGTTAGAGGACAAGTATGAAGATCAGAGAAACCAGGAAAGCATGCAATGGCTACATAAATATGGCCTACCTAAATCATTTGTCTTGCAGTAATAAAGTAAAACTATCTAGATGGAAAATCTCCCTATAAATCATGGTTTTTTCTTTAAAATAAGTGATTATATGGAATTCATCCCTATAATTTAACGGGTCAAGAGGTTTTCTGCTCTAAATGGCCTAATTATAGGGATTTTTTCCATATAATATAAATTTTGGAGCGGAAAAGAGCAAATTAACAGGAGAAAATCCCGTTAGCAGTTAGTTGCTACTATATTCATACAGGCTGCCCATCTCACACTGAGTGCCGAACGGTCCACACTATATTAAACGCTGCATGCCTACCCGAAGGACAGGTTAGCTGCGTCCATCAGAGTAACAACCAGCACAGCACCAAGCAGCCGCGTCGACCAAACGGAATCATTCCAGCACCAAGCAGCCGCGTCGACCAAAACAACAATCATTCCAGCACCAAGCAGTCCTTCTCATCCGATATTGCTTGTCCTTTCAATAGGGTAACGAGTTCTTCATCGCACTTTGGCTTGATTTTCAACACATCCGAGGTGCAGCGGGTAGGTGGCACCGTCCTTTTTACCGGTGATGGAAAATCCGTACAAGCGGATCTGGGCGATGAGCTTCTCCAGCTCGGCGTCGACCAGCTTGCATTTAATCGTGATTTCAATGTCCTCGTGGTTGAGGGATTGATCGATGATCAGCTTCAAAGGATTCACTCCTCGGGTGTTGATGGATTGAACTTTTCAGGTTGTACCTGCGGCGAGTTAAACATATCATGGCTATTTTTACAGGTGCAATAGCGTTCCCGGTAAACTGCATTTGCGGCAGGGTGAAATACATCCGCAACTTGTCTTATGTCAAGGAGGGCCAGTCTGCATAATCGGCCAAGTTCCCACATAGACATGTATCAGTTTAGAAATCAAACTGCAGAGGGGATGATCTCATGCGCCGCTTCACGTGGATGCTGACCATCGTGATAATTACGAGCCTGGTGTTGGCTGCATGCGGGAAAAAGGACGCCAACGGCGTCGTCAAGGATTTGGACAAAACGGTTGCCCAGTTGGAGAGCTATCAAGGCTCAGGTACGATGACGCTTTATACGGGTGACAAGCCTCAGGAGTACAAAGTAGAAGTATGGTATCAGAATCCTTCTTTTTATCGGATTGCTTTGACTAATGCGCAGAAGGATATTACCCAAATCGTGCTCCGCAATGACCAAGGTGTGTATGTGCTGACGCCAAGTCTTAACAAGAGCTTCCGCTTCCAAAGCGATTGGCCGGAGAACCAGGGTCAGGTTTACCTGTACCAAACGCTGGCTCGCAGCATTCTCAGCGACAGCTCGCGTCAATTTGAGAGCGACAAGGATAGCTACATTTTCGAGGTGGCTGCCAACTACAACACGCATGCCTTGGTGCGTCAGAAGATCTGGTTGGCCAAAGACAATTATGCGCCGAAGCAGGTTCAAGTGTCGGATGCCGAAGCGAAGGTCGTTGTTGAAGTGAAATTCGATAGCTTTGACTTTGATGCCAAATTTGATGAGAAGTCCTTCGATATGCAGCACAATCTGGATGCTGCCGCGGAGCAATCCCAAGGGACATTGCTGGAGGTAGACGAGAATGGCATGCTGGTCGAAAAAACTCCGGCAGATGCTGCAGCGGGGAACGTGGACGAAAGTGAAGCGACTACAGGAGAAATGGCAACACCGGGAGACAAGGCAGATTCAGCTTCGATCGAGCCGTTTGGGGTCATTGTTCCGACCTACCTGCCGGACGGAGTGCTTTATGAGGATGATACTGTTCTGGAAAATGAGGGGCGTAGCACGGTGTTGCTACGATATGGCGGTACATACCAGTTCACCTTGACTGAATCTCATTCTCCTGACCGTACCGCCTCATTGGTACCGGGAGAAGTCGTTGATATGGGCTTTACGGTGGGTCTTCTTACGGGAGATGCCCTGCAAACCTTGACCTGGACGGTGGATGGCCTGGAATTCAGAATCGCCAGTGAGGACTTGCCCGTGACCGAAATGATTAAAATAGCCGCTTCTATGCAGGATCAAACGGGTAAATAATGAAGAATGGGCGGATTGCGGATGTTCGGGCAAGGATCTTCCCTTGTCCGACCCGTCTATTCGCCCCTTTTTCATAGAGAGGTAGTTCAAAAAGTCAGGTTTTCACACCGGATAACTTTTTGAACACGCACTCATAGGTCCATCGTCATGCAGAATTGACAGTCGCATCGCGGGCCATTACCATAAATGTATTACACAGAATATTTCGACTCTCAATCTTTGGAGAAGGTGACCTAGAAGTGCAAGTGAAGTATCGACCTACCCATGCGGAAATTGATTTGGACCTGCTTCGGGGAAATTTTGAGGAGCTTCGCAGAAGACAACCGGCGAACATGAAAATGCTGGCTTGTGTGAAAGCTAATGCTTATGGACATGGAGCGGTGCCGGTAGCTCTGGAAATGGAGCGAGCAGGCGCAGACTATCTCAGCGTAGCTTTTCTGGACGAGGCGCTGGAGCTCCGAAAGGCCGGGATCAAGTTGCCTATTCTAGTCCTGGGCTACACGCCCCCTCATGGTGTACGCGCGGCCTGGGAACAGGACATTACGCTGAATGTATTCAGTGAGGATGTGCTTGAGGCTATAAAGGAGTTGAACCCTGCCGAGTTTGCGCATAAGTTGAAGGTTCATATCAAGATTGACTCCGGGATGGGACGCGTCGGACTGTTGCCTGGTCAAGAGGCAGTCGCTTTCGTACGCGAGGTCATGCAGGTGCCGCAGGCGGAAGTGGAAGGGATGTTCACCCATTTTGCTACTGCGGATGAGGAAGACAAAAGCTATACTTTGGAACAGTTTCACCGGTTTCAGGGCGTGGTGGACGCGCTGCGGGAGCATGAAATTCATATCCCGATCATACATACGGGTAACAGCGCGATTGCCATTGATTTGCCGGAATTGTCGCAGCAAATGGTCCGTATCGGCATCGCTTTATATGGTCTATATCCGTCAGAGCAGGTTCGCCGGGACCAGGTTCGACTTACACCGGTGCTCTCGCTGAAGACGGAGGCCGTCCGGGTCAAGACGCTGCCGCCTCATTCGGCAATCAGCTATGGCGCGCGGTATATCACTCAAGGGAAGGAACGCATTGCTACACTCCCGATCGGGTATGCCGACGGTTATTCGCGAATGCTAAGCGGCAAGGCGCAAGTTCTGATACGCGGCCGCCGCGTCCCTGTAGTCGGAACAATTTGCATGGACCAATGTATGGTTTCGCTTCAAGCTTTGGCTGAGGAAGCTGAAGTAATTCAAGCCGGCGAGGAGGTTGTGCTCATCGGCCAGCAAGCCGGAGAAGAAATCACCGCCGGGGAGCTGGCCTCCGCACTGGGAACGATCCATTACGAGCTGATCTGTATGTTGGCCCATCGGGTCCCTAGGGTTTACAAGCGAAAGGGCGAACCGGACTTTATGTTGAACCCGCTGCTTTGACAGCAGCAAGGCAAAGGGATCTTGTGACAAAACTTTTATTCCCGAATGAAGGAATTCTTGGTAAGTCTATCGAATACAAGAGATGGAAATGATCAGGTATGTACGGCATTGAGATTTACGTTTATAATAAAATGCAGCATACTTGATATACTTCAGGCATATATTTCTTTTGTATATATTTCCTTGAATAATGCTATACTGGATATCAGGGAATAGGGCGACAAGGTTTCGGGGGTGGAAGTCAAGATGGCCAATATGCACAATACTAAAAGAATTATGATCAGTTTGCCGGATCATCTTTTGCAAGAAGTGGATGGCATCGTTGCGATGGAGAATTCCAACCGCAGCGAGTTGATCAGGCAGGCCATGAAGCTGTATCTGAACGAACGCAAGAAGCGGTTTATTCGGGAATCGATGCAGCGGGGATATATGGAGATGGCAAAAATTAATTTGTCCATGGCCTCTGAAGCGTTCCATGCGGAGGAAGATGCAGACATCACTCTGGACCGCCTAGTGAGCGGGGTGTAAACATTGATCGTAAAGCGCGGCGACGTATTTTTTGCAGACCTCTCCCCTGTAGTGGGTTCCGAGCAGGGCGGGGTTAGACCGGTGCTCATCATCCAGAATGATATCGGCAATCGATTTAGCCCAACGGCTATTGTTGCTGCTATTACGGCGCAAATCCAGAAGGCAAAATTGCCGACCCATGTTGAGATTGAAGCGGCTACACATGGTTTTGACAGGGATTCCGTCATTTTGCTGGAGCAAATACGCACGATCGACAAACAAAGACTAACGGATAAAATTACCCATTTGGACGATGAGACGATGAAGAAGGTACATGAGGCACTCTTGATCAGTCTCGGTTTAATTGATTTTTAGCTGTTATGTGTTTTTTTGCTGCAAGCCAAGAGCACTCCGGAATGATAATGATCCGGCGTGCTCTTTTTTAGGCAATAGCCTGAACTGCCTTATGAGGGAGAGGTTCATTCCTAGCTTATTATGCGGCAGGCCAAAATAGTCATGGCATCCTTCGCCTTGATCAAGTACAATAAATGTGAGATCAGGAAAAATAGAAAAAAATGCTGCAAGTATTGCATTGTTGGGGAGGACCTTTTTAATGGATCAACGTCCATCGAACACACCTTATTCTTATTCAAGCTTTGATCAATACCCACCGTCAATGCCGCCTGCTCCGGCTAAAACGAACGGGAAGTCGATTGCTTCACTGGTGCTTGGTATTCTGTCGGTTATCATTCCTTATTTCGGCTTTATTTTGGGGATCATCGCCATCGTGCTATCGTCGCTTTCGTTCAGGGAAATCAAACGGACGAATGAACAAGGCAAAGGCCTTGGTATTGCAGGGCTCGTCTGCGGTATCATCGGAACCGTGTTATACGGAATAATTTTATTATTTGGCTTTATTTTGTTGATGGCCTATTCGTCGACTGAAACGTACAGTAACTTCTAAACCATTTGTATGGGTGTGAAAAAGAACAAGCATCGTCGCCTGAGGCGCGGTGCTTGTTTCTTTTTAAGCTGTTCGCCAGAGGGCGCGGGGGAAGCTGGCAAATCAAGCTGAAGTTTGTGATAATAAAAGGCATAGGAACTTCTGATGAAAGAGGGATTGCATTGGTGAATTCGGAGATGGGCGGAGTAGCAGAGAAGAGCAAGGCCAAGCATGCCAGTGAGGGCGGACAGGAACGGCTGATTGCTCAGATTGCCAAGGAGCTGGGGTTATCGCTCAAGCAGGTGCGCACGACTGTAGGGTTGCTGGATGAAGGCAATACCATTCCATTCATTGCCCGGTACCGTAAGGAAATGACCGGTGAGCTGGATGAAAATCAACTGCGCGATATTGAAGAACGGACCCAGTATTTAAGGAATTTGGAGGAGCGGAAGCAAGAGGTTCTGCGAATCATTGAGGAGCAAGGCAAGCTGACGGAGGATTTGGCGGCAGCGATTAACCGGTCAGTCAAACTGCAGGAAGTTGAAGACCTTTATCGTCCGTATCGACAGAAGCGGAAGACACGGGCTAGCGTTGCTAAGGAGAAAGGGCTGGAGCCGTTGGCCGAATGGCTTTTGTCGCAACCCAAGCAGGGAGATCCGCTGGCCGAGTCAGCGAAGTATACCGTATCTGCCGGTCAGAAGGATGGGGTGGAGACGCCTGAGGAGGCGCTTCAAGGGGCGATGGATATCGTGGCCGAGCGAATGGCTGATGAAGCTGCGATTCGCACCTGGGTCCGCCAGTATACGATGGATCACGGCATGATGGTGTCGGAGGCGAAGACTCCGGAAGAGGAATCCGTATACGAGATGTATTACAATTACCGGGAAGCGGCCAAGAAGATGCCTTCGCACCGGATTCTTGCCATGAATCGTGGTGAACGGGAGAATGTGTTAAAGGTAGAGCTGGAGGTAGATGCCGAAGCTATTTGTCGTTATATACAGGGCCGGATTATCCGCGGACAGTCAGCCACTCAAGCCATCTTGCAGGCCGTGGCAGAAGATGCTTATAAACGACTGATTGCTCCCTCCATCGAGCGGGAGGTGCGTGGCGAGCTGACCGAGAAGGCAGAGGCTCAGGCGATTACGATATTTGCCGGGAACCTGCGAAGCCTGCTATTACAGGCGCCTATCCGGGGCAAAAGCGTGCTGGGCGTTGATCCGGCTTATCGGACAGGCTGCAAGCTGGCGGTAGTTGATGATACCGGTAAGCTGCTGGAAGTGGCCGTAACTTATCCTACGCCACCGAATAATAAAAAACGTGAGGCGGCGGTCAAATTTCATGAATTGATCGATAAGTACGGGGTAGAACTGGTGGTCATCGGCAACGGTACTGCTTCGCGTGAGACTGAGCAGTTCGTGGCTGAGGTCATCGCAGAGCGTAAGGACCGGGGAGGGGAGCTGGCTTATCTGATCGTTAACGAGGCGGGAGCAAGCGTGTATTCGGCTTCCAAGCTAGCCCAGGAGGAATTCCCTGATCTGGATGTGGCAGAGCGCAGCGCTGTTTCCATTGCCCGGCGGCTTCAGGACCCCCTCGCCGAGCTGGTCAAGATTGAACCTAAAGCAATTGGCGTAGGCCAATACCAGCATGATGTGTCCCAGAAGCAACTGGATGGAAGCCTGACCCATGTGGTGGAATCCGCAGTAAACCACGTTGGTGTCGATGTCAATACGGCTTCTCCGGCCTTGCTGGGATATGTGTCCGGGGTGAATGCAACGACGGCGAAGAATATCGTGAAGTTCAGGGAAGAGAATGGGCGGTTCCGCAGCCGGAAGCAGTTGCAGAAGGTTCCTCGCCTGGGGGCCAAGACGTTTGAACAGTGTGTTGGCTTCCTGCGGATTGCCGATGGGGAGAATCCGCTGGATCGCACGCCAATCCATCCGGAATCCTATGATGTGGTCAACCGCTTGTTTAATGAATTAGGCGTTGCGTTGGATCAGCTAGGGACCAGGGAGCTTAACGAAAGGTTAGCAGCGCTTGATGTGAGTGAACTGGCTGCAAGGCTGGACGTTGGGGTGCCAACCTTGCGCGACATTGTGGAGAGCTTGCAGCGTCCGGGCCGCGATCCGCGGGAAGAGCTGCCGCTGCCGATCTTCCGTACCGACGTGTTAAAGATTGAGGATTTGACGCCGGGGATGGAACTGCATGGTACCGTACGGAATGTCATCGATTTTGGCGCCTTTGTGGATATCGGCATCAAAAACGATGGGCTGGTTCATATCTCGCAGCTTAGCAACGGTTACGTCAAGCATCCGATGGATGTCGTATCCGTCGGAGATAATGTGACCGTATGGGTGCTGAATGTGGATGTGAAGAAGGGGAGAGTAGGCTTGACCATGCGTCGGCCGGATTAACAGGCAAGGGGGAAATCCCCTCCCATGGAGGGGCTGACCTGTTTGCTTCTATGGACTTATTGCGCGTTCTTATCCTGGGAATATTGCCGATTATAATAAAAAAACCAACAGTCATTAAGCAAACGAATTTGACGGCGGTCTCTCTTGTGAAAGGCACGCATAATCTGATGACTGAGCCAATTTGGCAAGCGTATCTCCTCCTCGGTAACTCCTCGTATGGATAGGGTATGGGGCATCTCCCCAGAACGTGCAAGTCCTTTATGGGTCTGAATAAAAAAATCCGGCCTGCATAACCCCTACCTACACGGGGCTACTCGCAGTCCGGATGCTGAATGTTACGTTCATGCTTCAGCTAGGCGAATTCTTCTTCATACCATTGCTCCAGTTGGGCCTGAAGCGCGCGAATCTCGGTGAGCAGAGAAATCAGCGGATAGTTCTCTTCTTTAAGCGCGGAGAAGGCGGACTCCAGCTCTTGAACGTATTCCAGTCCGCTTCGTATCACTAGCGATTCCTGAAGCAGGTCAAGCTCCTCACACTCGGCAACGGCAAGTGGAAGAACAGGGACATTGTCTGCGGTGAGCTTGCCCACTTCCTTGTTCAGACGCAGATTGAGGGCGCTAAGCTGGTAAGCATATTCTCGAGGCATTTCCACAAAGACAAGGTCTTGCTCCCGCTGCAAAATAACGTATCTCATAAGAGCCATTAGTTGAAATCTCCTTTATCTATCGGATTCTACTTGACAGTGTAGCCTAAGGGGAAGTTAAAATTCAAGTACATTGGAGAAAATGGGGGGCTGGAGAATGAACGATGCCGAGCTTCAGACCTGGGTAGAACAAATATCGCTGAATAGCTTTGGCATGGCGTTTCGCCATCGTGCCCGGTTCAATTCGCGGCTGCGGACGACGGGCGGCAGATATTTTATGAAGAGTCATGATATTGAGATTAATCCCGCGCAGCTGGACAATTTCGGACGGGATGAAGTGGAGCGGATCATCAAGCATGAGCTGTGTCATTACCATCTTCACTTGGCGAAAAGGGGATATCGCCACCGCGATCCCGAGTTCAAGGCGCTGCTTGCAAAGGTAGGGGGGAGCCGGTATTGTCAGTCTTTGCCCGGGGCTTCAACGCGGCGCACCTTGCCCTATCGCTATCACTTAATCTGTGAAGCGTGCGGAATGACTTATCCCAGGAAGCGGAAGGTGGATACGCGGAAATACCGCTGCGGGAAGTGCAGCGGCAGTCTAAAGCAATATAAATTGAAGGAACCGGTATGATATAATGAAAGAAATAAGGAAATATGCAATAGCCTAAAGGAGAGATGCAAGGTGTCCAGATCAAATGCAAGTAAGAAGCGGCTCAAAGCCGTGCGCGAAGGCAGACGCGACCCGCTGCTCAGCAGAAGCCCGTTTGCCAATCATGACCTGAGAACGAGAACCACAAAGACGAAGCAGGATGTATTGAATCGAAGTAAATATAAGAACCGGATTTCCTGCGGAGGAGATGACGGTTCTTATTTATTTTGTCCGGGCAGCATGTCATGCGGGATTTTCGTAATGGAAAAAAACATCTCGTAGGTATCCTGATCTCCAGTTCGGTCTTTACGCTCATGCGCTTGGCAAAAATCAACAATAAGCTGGTTCAACTCCTCGAACTCTTCCTCGGTTAACTGCAGCTCGGTGTTCGTAATTCTTCCATGAGATTCTTTTTGCTGATTGGCCTGTAAAAAACGTCTTTTATTCTCATCGTACAAATTGCTGAGCAGCTTCGTTGTCTCGGATTGAAATACTTGATGGACCGTCTCGTCGATCTCGCTCTTCTTGATCTTTACTGATCCCTCATAAGCTTTATAGTATTTAGCGGTTATCCCATTGATCAGCTTCGTATCTACCAGCGTAAGAAGTCCAATGCTTTCCAGCTTCTTGACGTGATAATGAACCTTTGCAGGCACCTGTCCCATCGTATCGGCAATTTCTTTGACCGTAGCGGGACGTCCAAATTTATGAAAAGCATTTAGAATCTGAATACGATAAGGATCCGAGTAGATGCGGATTTCTTCCAGGGTTTTAAGCTCGATCATAAAGGGGTGCTCCTAAGCATTTTTGTCTCTATTATATCGCATCATGGCTCAGGCGTACAAAGCACATGATCCTGTTTGGCGCAGCAGCTATAGAGACATGAAGCTGCGGAATCTTGGCAGCAATAGCGCCGGGATGATCAGCAGAATGCCGAATCCGAGATAGATGAGATCCGTTCGGAGCACATCTCCTAATGCACCGGCGAGCAGGCTTCCCAACGGAATAGCGCAGGTGCAGATCATCGTGTAAATGGCCCCAACCCGGCCGAGCATTTCTTGCGGCACATTTTCCATGAAGTAGGTTGTCGCAGGTGTGCTGATCAAGGAGATGGCTGCGCCCATCCCGAAACTGAACAAGGAAGCGGCAGCGATTGAAAGAACAGGCAGAAAGCCGGGAAGATAGAGCAGGGCATAATTAACGCCAAGCAGGGTATAGCCTGTGAGAATGAGTACGCTTTTTCGGTAGGTATTGCCTTTACGGGCCAGCCACAGACCGCTGACAGCCATACCGCCGACCAAGGAGGCGCTCATGATGCTTAAGCCGGTCGGTCCTTGCTCAAGAATCTCGGCGATGAAGGCGGGGCCCAGTACATTGAAGGGGGAGAGGCAGAAATTAGAGAATGCCGCGATGATTACGATGGTCAAAATCGTTTTTTGGCGAAACATAAATACAATTCCTTCTCTTGTCTCTTGAAGCAAATTGCGGCTTGATCCCTCCTTCCCGGCGCTTTCTCCGGGCTTCTCAGCCAATGAAATGAATCTGACCAGCAGGGCGGCGGAGAGAAAGGCTGCTCCGTCAACAAGCATGGCTCCGGATACACCGGCGATAGCGATAATTCCGCCTGCAGCAGCCATTCCGACCAGCTCGGCAATCCGGGTAATGGATGTGCTGAGCGAATTTCCGACAAGGAGCTTCTCTTTCGCCAGCAGCCTTGGAACCAATGATATTTCAGCAGGCGAGGCAAAGCATTCCAAGGTGGAGGTCAATAAGGTCAGGATATAGAGATGCCATGGCTTCAGCAGGGAGGTTGCATAGAGAGTTGCTGTGAGGATGACGATGAGTCCCCGGCCGATGTGAGTGATGAGTAGGACCTGACGCTTGGACCAACGATCTACCAACGCTCCGCTAAAGAAGCTTAGGGCTAGATTGGGTACGAAATTCAGCGCGAAAAGAGTGCCCATCATCAGCTTGGAACCGGTTAGCAAATAGACCATCCAGCTGTAAGCGATCGAATCAATGGAATCTCCAAACCGGGTAATTACACGAGCGGCAAGAAGAACCATAAATGACTTGTTTTCAAGAATGATGGCCCATTTTTGCCTGTTAGGTAAAGCGTGTGCCTGTTCTGTCATTGCGATTCAGCTCCTTTATTTTACTTGTAGAGATCGTTAAATTTATTTTAACGTTAAATTTATTTTAATGGAAAAATGGAATGTTGCAAGAGGTATTTACTAAAACGATAAATTTTTTTCATGGATTGAATATTAGCGGCAAATGAGGGGCGATTTCACAGCGGGGCGACACACGGCGACACACACGCAGCAGGGCAACACAGCAGGACAACGCAGTAGGGCGATTCTTGACTTCATTACAGAAACGTGATAAATTAAAACTTGTTCTAGCGTTCCCTGATAGCTCAGTTGGTAGAGCACTCGACTGTTAATCGAGTTGTCACAGGTTCGAGTCCTGTTCGGGGAGCCACTTTCTTGGAGAGATACCCAAGTGGCTATAAGGGGACCCTCTGCTAAGGGGTTAGACTGCGTAAGCGGTGCGAGGGTTCGAATCCCTCTCTCTCCGTATAGAACCAACTACAACTAGAAGCCCTCCGGCTTGCCGGGGGCTTCTTTATGTATAGGGATGAGAGCCCTCAGAAGGAGGGTTCGTCGGAGCAATTTTTGATTTTTTAACGTGAACTTGTTACAGCGAAATATCCAACACCTCGTACAAGCCTGACTTCCCAGCCTCGGTGACTTCGACAGAACGACTTCCTGCCTTTTGACGAATCCAGTTCAGTTCGAGTAAGCGATGAACGAGCTGCTCGCCAAGCAAACCGGACAGGTGATGACGGCGTTCGCTCCAGTCCAGGCACTTGCGGGCGATGGCCCGGCGTGATCCCGACTTTAATGGAAGCTTGATCCCAAATGCCGTAAACCACTGCATTCCTTTCTCCGTGATTAGATAATCCTTACTTAGCGCCTGTTCCGGCTCAACCAAATAACCTTTCTTAAGCAAGGCTTCACAGAGTGAAGTCCCGAGTTTCCCGGCCAGATGACCGTAACAGGTGCGTGCATAACTTAATTGCTGCAGTTGATTGGATTGCTTTAATGAGCGTATCTGTGCCGGTGGAGCAATACTGGCCATTTTCTCTATCAGATCAGCGACTTCCTGACTTGCTAGACGATAATAGCGATGACGACCTTGCTGTTCTACTTTCAGTAGTCCCCCGGCTACAAGTTTAGCGAGGTGATTACTTGCTGTCTGTGGGCTGACACCTGCCATATAGGCTAGCTCTCCTGCAGGTAATGCGCGTCCATCCAGCAAAGCTGAAAGAATTGTAGAGCGGCTTGCATCAGCGATTAGTGAAGCGATAACAGTGATATTGGGATATGCATTCATATTTCGATGATAGCTGAACTAATGCTGTATTACAATTAAATTTGAATTCAATCTCCTAACAGAAGAGGTGCAAGATGAGTAACGATATGCATCAGTCCATTAATCCAAGTATTTTATACTATGGCACACCTGTTATCATTCTGAGTACATTGAATAAAGACGGGTCCACCAACCTTTCTCCGCTTTCTTCATCCTGGGCGCTGGGAGACTGTCTGGTGCTGGGGATGGGTGTGCAAGGCAAAGCTTATGAGAACCTGTGTCAACATCCTGAATGTGTGATTAATCTGCCGGATGCCTCCATGTGGGGAAAGGTTGAAGCGCTGGGGCGAACGACGGGAAGTTACCCCGTGCCGGAAAATAAAAGGGAGATGGGATATACGTTTTGCCAGGATAAATTTACTGCGGCTGGCCTGACATCTCAACGCTCAGTTCAGGTAGCACCTGATAGAATCGCTGAATGTCCGCTTCAGATTGAAGCGGCTGTACAACATATACGAACCCCAGAGCACACGCGGTTTATGGCGATTGTAGAAGTAAAGGCCTTGAAAGTGCACGCCCATATCCATCTGATCTCGGAGGCCAACAGGATTGATCCGGAGAAATGGCATCCGTTGATCTATAATTTCCGTCACTATTACGGGCTTGGGGAGAGACAAGGCAAGAATTTTCGAGCAGAGAAATAAATCAAAACCCAGCCAAGCCCAGCCTCGGCTCACGAGACTGTGCTTGATTTTACTTTACTTCCCTTTTACTGGCCTTCCGCCGAGACAATTGTTTCTGTCGGAGCAATAGGTTTGCCTTCCAGCAAGCTGTGGATTGCATAAGCAACGCCATGCTCAACGTTGGTGCGTGTTATCGCTTTGGCCAAGGCGCGGATCTCAGGTTCAGCATTGCCCATAGCGATACCCAGCCCAGCCATAAGCAGCATGGAAACATCATTAAAGTTATCGCCAATAGCTGCGGTCTCTTTCATCGAAATGTTCAAGTGCTCCGCCAGTTTAGAGAGGGCGTTGCCCTTGGATACATCCGGGTGCTGCATTTCGAAGTTATGCTCAAAGGAGACAACCATCGCAACATCGGTTCTGGAGGAAAAGTATTCGCGTCCAAGCCGAAGCTTTTCAGGGTTCATCGAGAAGGCCATAATATTATAAATGTATGCTTCTGCTGGAATTGCAAGATGGCTGCTCACGCGGTGACAGTTTTTTTTGTCGTGATATTTTTTGAACGAAAGGACCATACGCTCTATATGCTCGCCGGGTTTTGAGCCCAGGATACGTTCCAGCTCCGCGAGCATCGTTTCGTGCGTGCTGATTGCGGCGTAGATGCCCATCTGCGTTGAAGCTTCATAGTAAATATCCTGATCTTCCAGCCATTGCATGACAGAGGCTGCCGTTTCACGATCCAGTGTGAGATGGAATAATCGTTCTCCGTTCTCATCATGAATGGTCGCGCCGTTGGATCCGATAATCGGGGTTTTGACTCCGCCTTGACGGCTGATCGCGACAACATCTGAATACACACGTCCGGTCGCAATCGCTACCTTCATTCCAGCCTGCTGCGCCTTCTGAATAGCAGCTGCATTCTCGCGGCTGATTTGGCTATCTCGATTCAACAATGTTCCATCTAAATCGGTAGCAAATAACTTCATATTCTCACAACTCCTTCGCTTATGGATGATCGTGCATTGGACTATAATTTAATTATAAGTAATTATAATGTGATCTGTCTTTAGATTTACACAATTAGCGTAGATGGAGGGTGAGAGAAGGAGATGAGCCTGTGTAATTTGTAGACTAACCTGGAATGAGCGGGATCATTCAGCCTGAAGAGCTTTTGTGAAAAAGTCTTTGCAAAAAAGTATAGAAGAAAATATAGAAGAAAATAGAAGGAAAAATAGAAGAAAAATAGGGTGTCAATCGTCTGTGAAAATGTCACCTTAACTGTGCTATGAAAATGTCACTTTATTCGTTGGAGCCTCCTGCTTCACCAGGAGGTCTCCGAATAGCTGCTATGCTGTGAATACATAGCATCTTGGAATGAGCTTTGTTTTGTGCTATGGTTAGTTATGGTGTTTACCGTGGATCTCCACGGATGGTTAGGAGCGGGTTTGCGTGGCTGCGCAGAACTCGCTTTTTTTGTTTCCATAGTGGCTGGTATTGGTTTTTCCGTCCTCTTTAAAGGCAAAGCTTGTCCTTGGTGCCACA
>NZ_KB895377.1 GCF_000374825.1 Paenibacillus sanguinis 2301083 = DSM 16941 | reverse complement strand
TCAAAAAATCATCTTCGGATCACGTGGCCTATACAAGAAGCTGATTCGACAGCGAATCTTGAATTCAGCCGGGCCTTCCGTTGCTCACGTAGATCTGTCTACGCTCCGCTACTCACTCCCTAACTTCATCCAATCTTCTTGGTGCTCCAAACCTGTTTTTTTGAACTTTCACTGAAATGGTTGTTCAAAAAATCATCTTCGGATCACGTGGCCTATACAAGAAGCTGATTCGACAGCGAATCTTGAATTCAGCCGGGCCTTCCTGAACAGGAATCACCTGTGGTGGTGGCCAGGGAAAAGGGCAGGTCCGCCCGTAGTCCTCCGGCCTAGGATGCCTAATTGTTCTCAGTGCCCCCAGGATGCCAAGCACACTAATGGGAAATCCTCCTGCTAATTTGCCTAAATGGACTGAATTTCGCTATTTATCTGGAAAACATCCCTATAAATCCGTGATTCAGGTCCATTTTCAGTGTTTTTGGCAAAATAATATGGAGAATTTCCAGCTAATTGTTCATAAAGCCAACAGCCGTAAAATATTAGCTGGAGGATTTCCGTTAAGTGGACGATTAACCTCAAGTGTCTCAACCAAACATCAGGTTTTTCAGGTGAAGAACCTGAGAGGTGTTTTTCGGGCACTTGATCCATCTTTACCCTGTATACGGTAATCTTAGAATAATGACAATTGATTACTTTCGGGCAAACCGCGGAAGCAGCCCATCGAGTTAAGCAATTCTACGATCGTCTTGCTCGCCTTCGATTTCTGTTGGAAGTCCTCAATAGACAAGAACTCCCCTTGATCTTTCGCTGCGGCAATATTTTTGGCGGCGTTCTCCCCAATCCCTCCCAATGCCGAGAATGGGGGAATCAGTGAATCGCCGTCCACGGTGAACTTGGTTGCATCGGACCGATACAGATCAATCGGCTTGAAGCGGAAGCCCCGCGCCGTCATTTCAAGTGCCATTTCCAGGATCGAGAGCATACTTTTCTCCTTCGGCAATGCCTGGAAGCCCTTCTGCTCGATTTCCTCAATCTTGCGATAAATAGCTTCATACCCTTGACAGAACAATTCGATATCAAAATCCTCCCCGCGTACAGAGAAGTAGGTCGCATAATACTCAATAGGATAATATAGTTTGAAATAAGCAGTCCGTACCGCAGAGATAACATAGGCCGCAGCATGGGCTTTCGGGAACATGTACTGAATCTTCAAGCAAGAATCGATATACCATTGCGGAACCTTGCATTTCTTCATCTCTTCAATCCATTCCGGCGTAAGCCCCTTGCCCTTACGAACACTCTCCGTAATCTTAAAAGCCAGCCCCGCATCCATCCCGGCTTTATAAATCAAAAACAACATAATGTCGTCACGACAACCGATTACTGTTTTGATGTTACATGTTCCGTTCTTGATCAAATCCTGCGCATTGCCCAGCCAAACCCCCGTTCCATGCGACAAACCGGAGATTTGCAGCAAGTCGGCAAACGAGGAAGGCTGTGATTCCACCAGCATCTGGCGTACAAATTTCGTCCCCATTTCCGGCACACCGTACGTAGCTACCGGCGTACGAATTTGCTGCGGCTCCACGCCAAGTGCTTCGGTAGAGTTGAACATGCTCATGACCTTCGGATCATTCATGGGAATGGTCGTTGGATCAACTCCGGTCAAATCCTGCAGCATCCGCATCATCGTCGGATCATCGTGCCCCAGAATATCCAGCTTCAACAGATTCGCATCGAAGGCATGGTAGTCAAAATGCGTGGTTTTCCACTCTGAGCTTGTATCATCAGCAGGGTATTGCACAGGAGTAATATCCTCTACTTCGATGTAATCCGGCACAACCACAATCCCGCCGGGGTGCTGTCCCGTGCTGCGCTTGACTCCGGTACACCCGCCTGCTAGGCGATTCAATTCAGCCCCCCGCCACTCTTTGCTGTGATCCTCCTCGTATTTCTTGGCGAAGCCAAAGGCGGTCTTCTCGGCAACAGTACCAATCGTACCTGCCCGAAATACATTCTTCTCTCCGAACAGTACCTTGGTATAATTGTGCGCCACCGGTTGGTATTCTCCTGAGAAGTTCAAATCGATATCTGGCACCTTGTCTCCCTTAAAGCCCAGGAAGGTTTCAAAAGGGATATCCTGTCCCTCGCCCTTCAGCTTGCCGCCGCAGTGCGGACAATCCTTGTCAGGCAAATCAAAGCCACTTGGTACGCTGCCGTCCAGGAACCATTCACTATACCGACACTCGGAATTTTGGCAGATATAATGGGCTGGCAGCGGATTGACTTCGGAAATCCCGAGGAACAACGCGACTACAGAAGAACCAACAGACCCCCGTGAACCAACGAGATAACCATCCTGGTTGGATTTCTTCACTAATCTTTCGGATATGAGATAGTTGGCGGAAAAGCCGTATTTGATAATTGGCTCAAGTTCCTTCTCCAACCGCTTGATGATGACCTCCGGCAACTCGTCTCCGTAAATTGATTTTGCCGTATTATAGCAGGTCTCGCGAATCTCATCATCCGCCCCATCGATAATAGGGGTAAATAGCTTGTCAGGGAACAACTCCAGTTCCTCGAACTGCTCTGCCAAAGCCACTGTATTTTTCACCACTACTTCCTGGGCCTTGTCTTCACCCAGGAAAGCAAATTCCTCCAGCATTTCGTCTGTTGTACGAAAATGCGCATCGGGTTTGCGTATATCCTTAAGCGGACTAAAGCCAGTTATTCCGTGAATCGTAATGTCGCGGAACAGCTTGTCCTTGGGATCAAGATAATGCACATTGCCGGTAGCCACGACAGGCTTGCCCAGCTTCATGCCAATCTCCACCACTTTGCGGACAGCCGTCTCCAGTTCAATCTTGCTGCCAACCAGTCCTTTTTCGACCAAATGCATATACATCGTCAGCGGCTGAATTTCCAGAACATCATAGAATTCGGCTACAACTTCAGCTTCCTCTACCGATTTGTTCAGCACGGCCTCGAAGAACTCGCCCTTCTCGCAGCCGGACATGATCAATAAGCCTTCACGCATCTCTACCAGCTTCGATTTAGGAATGCAGGGCACACGCTTGAAATATTCGGTATGCGACATCGAGACCAGCTTGAACAAGTTCTTCTTGCCGATAGCATTTAGAGCATAGATGCCGCAATGGAATGGACGGGAGTTGGATAAATCCTTACCCACCTTATCATTGAGGCGATCCAGAGTCGTGTACCCCTCCATTTTGTTGGCATCCTCAAGCAGGCCATTCAAAATTTCACCAAGAGCAAGTGTATCATCGATGGCCCGGTGATGATTTTCCAATGAAACCTTATATTTGGCGGCCAGTGTGTTGAGCCGGTGATTCTTCATCGTCGGGAACAGCATCCGTGCAAGCTCCAACGTGTCCAGTACCGGGTTAGTCATCTCGGGTAAACCCAGTTCCTTCAGCTTGGCATTGACAAAATCGACGTCAAAACGGGCATTGTGGGCCACCAGCACCGCATCGCCTGCAAATTGCACGAATTGCTTGAGCACCTCTTCTGCCTCAGGAGCGTCCTTGACCATCTCATCGTTAATGTTCGTCAATTGTTGAATATTGTAGGGAATACGAACATGCGGATTAACGAAAGTGGCATAGCGATCAACTTCTTTGCCATCTTCCATCTTCACAGCAGCAATCTCAATAATCTTGTTCTGCGTGACAGACAGCCCCGTGGTTTCTATATCAAATACGATATAGGTCGCGGCCTTCAGATTGTCGTCGCGCGAGTTCAATACAACCGCAACATTATCGTTGACCACGTTCGCCTCGACACCATAGATCATTTTGATCCCGTTCTTCTTGGCCGCCTTGGCCGCATCAGGATAACATTGAACCCCGCCGTGGTCCGTAACGGCTATGGCTTTATGTCCCCACTTTGCAGCCAATTTCACGTAATCCCCAATCGGTGTAACAGCATCCATCGTGCTCATGGTGGTATGCAAATGGAATTCCACACGTTTCTCAGGAGCATTGTCTTTCCGTCCCGGCGGTGCAGATATCTCACATAAATCCGAAGGAATCATGACTAGCTCGGGAACCGTCATAAAACGATCCATCTCTACCTTGCCGCGTGCTTTAATCCATTTGCCGTTGGCGAGTTGGCCCATCACCTTCAGATCATCTTTGTTCTTGGCAAACAATTTCATTTGCAAGGAATCCGAGAAATCCGTCAGATAGAACATAAACAGGGTATTCCCGTTGCGAAGCTCCTTACGATCCAAGCCAAAAACAGTTCCTTGAATCGTAATCTTCTTCTCTTCATCCTGAATCTGTTGAATAGGCACAGGCTGCTCTTTGATATCGTATCCAAGCTGCAGCTTGATAACTTCCCCGTCAACGATTTCCTCCGGAGGTGCTTCAGCCGCTGCACTCTCCATCATTTGCTGAATGACTTCGCGATTCTCCTCAACAATGCGCTGCTGAAATTCCTCAACAGCTTCATTTCGATTCTCTCCTACCTGCAGCTTAACGCGTAAAGATAGTGCAAAGTAAGCTTCGTAAAAAGCGGCCGCCGCTTTATCGATTTGCTTCTTGTTCGCTAGTTCCAAAGCGGTAGCATCGCCAAGTGTAATGGATATCAAATCATGTTCTACCTCAAATCTGGCACGGGCCATCCACCCGTTAACGGATGGAATTTGACGCTTAACCCACTCGATGAACAACCCCCAATATTCGCTAACAATCTCCTTGACAGTCAAGTCAGGACCATATTTAAACTTGAAGGATATCGCAGCGATATGCTCCATCCGTTCCTTGATTCTAAGACAATAGCTACGATAAATTTCAGACGGCACCAGTGTATCCTTGACAATCGTAATCTTCCATTCCCGATTGCTGCGGCTGACCTCTACCTTCTCAATATGTCCATCGAGAAAATAGGGATCAATGAGCGGCTCCGGCACTTCCGCCTGCTTCATCAACAGTTCGAGCCGATTCCTCTTCTCCTCTATCCCGGTCATATTCTCTCCCTCCGTCTTGCTTGCTAGTGTTCCTAACCTACAACAGAAAAAGGCTTCCGGCAGTGGCCAGCAGGTCTATAAGCCTGCTGATCCCAGTCTGCCGAAAGCCTTGGTGGCTGCTTGCTTTTGCCCGGTCAGAAGCTCCCCTGCTTCCATGGCCAAACAAGCTCATTCATTAGTAGGCTCTGGCAAAAACAACCGTATGTTTCGCCTTTTCCCCGCAGACGAGACAGGTGTGCTTCGTCGTTGCCGGCTTAAACGGAATGTTACGGCTAGTTGCTCCCGTCTCTTCCTTAACCTGACGTTCGCAAGCTTCCGAGCCGCACCATCCGGCTAAGGTAAAGCCACGTTTTTCTTCAATGCTTGCCTTCATTTCATCCAGCGTATCAACGCTATAGAAATGCTCTTCACGGAAGGCTTTAGCCCGATCATACATCTCCTGATGAACCTGCTCCAGCATAGCGGTAACCTCTTCAACCAATTGATCCTGCTGAATGACTTTTTTCTCTCCGCTAATACGGGAGGCTAGGACACATACGCCATTATCCATGTCGCGTGGTCCAATCTCAAGACGTACTGGCACGCCGCGCATCTCATATTCATTAAACTTCCAGCCAGGGCGGAAGTCAGCACGATCATCGATGCCTACGCGGATGCCCGCCTTCTTAAGCTGAGCAAACAGCTCGTCTGCCCTGTTCACAACGGCTTCCCATGTTTTTGGCGGGCCGATCGGAATAATCATCACTTGCTTTGGAGCCACCTTCGGCGGCAAAGCAAGTCCACGATCATCACCGTGTACCATAATCAGTGAACCGATCAGGCGGGTGCTTACTCCCCAGGAAGTGGTATGTACATATTCCCGTACATTGTCACGGTTCAGATACTGAATGTCAAACGCTGCGGCAAAATTGGTTCCCATATAATGCGAGGTTCCTGCCTGAACGGCACGTCCATCCTTCATCATCGCTTCAATCGAAAAAGTATCGACCGCTCCGGCAAACTTCTCGGAAGGTGTCTTTTGCCCCTCGATAACCGGGATAGCCAAATAATTCTCTACGAAATCGCGGTACACTTCCAGCATGCGCATCGTTTCTTCACGAGCATCCTGCTCGTTCTCATGGGCGGTATGCCCTTCCTGCCACAGAAACTCACTTGTGCGCAGGAACGGCAAGGTACGCTTCTCCCAACGAACCACGTTCGCCCATTGGTTGATCAACACCGGCAGATCACGGTAGGATTGAATCCATTTCTCATACATATGGCCAACCATCGTTTCGGAGGTTGGACGAATTGCAAGGCGTTCTTCCAGCTTCTCGCCAGCCGCTTCCGTCACCCAAGGCAGCTCGGGATTAAAGCCTTCCACATGCTCCTTCTCCTTCTGGAAGAAGCTCTCCGGAATGAACAGCGGAAAGTAAGCATTGCGATGGCCTGTTTCCTTAAAGCGGCGGTCCAGTTCTGCTTGGATATGCTCCCAAATTTCATAGCCGTCTGGCTTGAATACGATACATCCGCGAACCGGGGAGTAATCCATCAGGTCCGCTTTCTTTATAACATCGATATACCAACGGGAGAAGTCCTCTCCCTGGGGGGTAATCTCCGTAACGAATTGTTTCTCCTCTTTTGCCATAAGAACCTATTTCCTCCCGTAAAAAAACACAAGTTTTTGAGCATCAGCCGTGAATCAGCCGTAAAATATCATTATAGGTGACCGCAATCATCAAGAGGAACAGCATTGCAAAACCGATGAAATGCACCATTCCTTCCCGATTTGGATCAATCGGCTTGCCCCGCAGCGCTTCAACGCCCAGGAAGATCAGTCGGCTCCCATCCAGCGCCGGAATCGGCAACAGGTTGAAAATTCCAAGATACAAGCTCAGAATAGCTGCCCAGTAGGTAAGCTGCGCAATGCCCTGCTTGGCAATTTGCCCGGTTACTTCAAAAGTACGCACCGGTCCACCCAGATCATCCATTGAAAATTGGTTAATCAGTTGCTTGAAGCCGAGAAATATCATCTTGGTGGTACTAACCATGCTCTCTCCAGCCACTTGGAATGTTTCTCCAAACGACGCACTGCGTGTAGGGAAAACCGTAACAATCGTACTGCCGATTTTGCCGTCTTCATCGCTTGCTCCTTGCGGCGTGATCGTTATCTGAACGGTTGCTCCATCCCGGTTAACCTTCCACTCCATCGGCTTGTTTTTGGACGCCTGAATCATCTCAATCATCTTGTTCGCATCTGTGCCCACCGCCTGACCATTAATGGTCTCTATGATGTCTCCGGGCTGCAGCCCGACTTCATCTGCCGGCATTCCCTTCACCACTTCGCCAATTTGCAAATGGGAAGGCTGCTCCAGGGGAATTCCGGCCATTTGAATATGCAAGGCAAACAACACAAAAGCCAAGATAAAATTCATCAACGGGCCGGCAAAAATAGAAAGAGCGCGTTGCCCGACCGTCTTGCTGCCGTATTGCCGGTCTCTTGGAGCAATCTGTGTTTCCCGCCCCTTGGTGACCATCATCGCTTGCGGATGTACAGGGTAGCTCAGGATTTCCCCGTCCACATTCATGCGGACTGACAGATCGTCCTCAAGGTCGATATGCTGAACCTCACCGCGAATAACATTTTTGCGGCTATCCAGGCGGTCCAGGTAAATTTTCTGTACCTGGCCTTGCTCCAGGCGCACTGCAATCGTCTGACCCTCGGCAATCTCAATCAGCTCAGGATCCTCGCCTGCCATTCTGGCATAACCGCCGAAAGGCAGCAGACGCAAGGTAAACTGCGTTTCATCTCGCTTGAAGGACAACAGTTTCGGGCCAAAGCCGATAGCAAACTCCCGTACCAAAATACCGGCACGCTTCGCAAAGAAATAATGTCCCCATTCATGCACCGTAACGATGACAAAAAACATGAGCACCGTCAAAAATATGATTCTTAGTAATTCCAAGCGTAAGCATCCTCCTTTTTTGGCCACGATTCGTCCAGGCATTCATTTCAGTTAATATTCCCCGACCAGGCACAAGAGCATACTGTACACGCTACAGAGTCTCGGCCACTGCTCTCGCCCAGCGGTCAGCATCGCGAATCGTTTCCAAATCGGGACAAGACTGAACGTGATGCCTAGACAATGCCTTCTCTATAATCGTCTCTATTTCCAGAAATGAAATGCTTCCATTGAGAAAGCGAGCGACAGCCACTTCATTGGCGGCATTATAAACGCTGGTTGCTGTACCACCTATTTTACCACATTCATAGGCCAGTCTTAAACATGGGAAACGTACCAAGTCCATCTCGCGAAAATGCAGCTTCCCAACCTCCGCGAGCGACAGCCGACGAGCCTGTGAAGTCCAGCGATGAGGGTATGATAAAGCATATTGAATCGGGACGCGCATATCCGGTGTCCCTAATTGGGCAATGACACTGCCGTCACGATACTCAACGAAAGAGTGGATGATGCTCTCCGGATGCAGTAATACTCCAATTTTTTCAAAGGGAAGATCAAAGAGCCAACGGGCCTCAATCACTTCCAATCCTTTGTTGACCATCGTGGCCGAGTCGATCGTAATCTTCGCGCCCATAGACCAGTTAGGATGCTTGAGGGCATCTTCCACGGTCACATGCCGGAGCTGTTCACGCGTCAGATCGCGGAAGGAGCCGCCAGAGGCCGTTAGCGTAATCTGCTCTACTTCTTCTGCTCTTTCTCCGTTAAGGCACTGAAAAATAGCTGAATGCTCACTATCGACCGGCAAAAGGGCCACTTCCTTTTGTCTGGCTAGCTCTGTGACCAGATGTCCCGCAGTAACCAGCGTTTCCTTGTTGGCGAGTGCGATCTGCTTGCCTTCTTCAATGGCAGCCAACGTTGCTGGCAATCCGGCACTACCGACAATTGCCATGACCACGGTATCCGCATCTGTACCGGCGGCTACCTCAATTAGCCCCTGCTCCCCGTAATAAAGCTTCACATTCTCAGGAAGCTGCGGGCGCACCCGCTCAGCCAGCTCCCTGGTTGCCACCGATACTTTCTTCGGCCGGAATTCATGTACCTGCTGGACCAACAAATCGGTATTGGTTCCTGCCGCCATTCCCTCCAGACAGAAGCTTTCGGGATGAGCACGCAAAACATCAAGCGTTTGCGTACCAATGGATCCCGTTGAGCCGATCAGCGCTATTCTTTTCATGTTACACCTCATAATCAAACATAATATAAAAGGTTATTCTTCGTGGTGGGAAGCCGCTAACAAAAACATCCTTTATGGAAGAAGGCTGAGGATATGTATAAACGGGAACACCGCGATCCAGCTATCACACCGATCCAAAATCCCGCCATGGCCTGGCAGCAGCTTCCCTGAATCCTTGATGCCGTATACTCGCTTGTAGGCCGACTGAATAAGGTCGCCGAACTGCCCTACCACCGCAACAGAAGCACCAAGCAAGACAGCACGTCCAACCGTCAACAAGCCATCGGAGACCAGAGCAAACAAAATGGCAACCCCGATTGCTATGATAACGCCGCCAAGCGCCCCTTCCACAGTTTTATTCGGGCTGATTGCCGGCCAAAGCTTATGACGACCGAAGCGACGTCCGGTAAAATAAGCTCCAGCATCGCTACCCCAAATGGAAGCCAGCATCAGCAAAGTCCAGAAAAGTCCATGACCATCCGCTGTGCTGCGCATTTCTGCCAATGATGAAAATCCAACCCCGACATACACTACCCCCAGGTATAAGAGTGCCATTTGACCGATAGGCTGTTCATTTTTTGAAATAACCGTAACAGCCAGGAACAACAACATAAAAAGCCATATTGCCGCATACGCATCGAGCGGTCTGGCAATTCCAAGCAGCCCCCACGGGAAGACCAGGTACAATACACTGAGGTAACCCAATATAGCAGTACCCCCAAAGGCAGGCAGCTTGGTCATACGGACAAATTCATAAAACCCGATTAAGGCCATAAGCAAGACAAGTACGTGGTAGGTTAGTCCGCCCAACCAGCATATTCCCAAAAAAAAGCCACCGGCGACAATGCCCGTATTTAACCGCTGTTTCACCAGTCCACACCTTCCTCGCTAGGTTAGTCCACCATATCTCCGTGTACGGTGCTGATATTCCGCTACGGCTTCAACCAAATGTTCCTTCCCGAAATCGGGCCAGTAAATCTCCGTAAACCACAGCTCGCTATATGCGGTTTGCCAGAGCATAAAGTTGCTTAATCTGAGTTCT
Organism: Paenibacillus sanguinis 2301083 = DSM 16941; assembly: GCF_000374825.1. GTDB lineage: Bacteria > Bacillota > Bacilli > Paenibacillales > Paenibacillaceae > Fontibacillus > Fontibacillus sanguinis. The sequence continues at coordinate 529,184 of NZ_KB895377.1, read as the reverse complement.
CCACTGGTCCTGATCAATAAATCCGGATCCGGAAGTTCTGCCGACAAAAGCCCGGACTGGATGGTGTCGGCTGTAATCTCCTCCACGGAAATTTTCCCGGATTGTACTCTTCTGGCTATATCTTTTACACTCTCCGTAATTTCGCGGCGACTGCCATAATTCAAGGCAAAATTCAAAATAAGACCTGTATTATTTTTTGTCCGTTCAATGGCTTCTTTCATTGCGCTGAGTGTATGCGGGGGCAACTCTTCCGTATGTCCCATCATACGCACCTGAACGTTTTTTTCGACCAATTCATCAAGCTCCACCGCAAGAAATTCCTGAGGGAGCGACATTAAAAAATCGACTTCGTCCTTGGGTCTTTTCCAATTCTCCGTCGAGAAAGCATACAGCGTTAAAACAGAAATACCAAGTTCATCCGCGGCAATAGTTGCTCTCTTCACGGCTTTCATCCCTGACCGATGACCGACAACACGCGGCAAACCTAGCCTGCGCGCCCAACGTCCGTTGCCGTCCATAATGATCGCGACATGCTTGGGAATATTATCCGGGGACAGCACGACGGATTTGGGATGCTTTTTCTTTTTCAACCAGGGTTGAAACAACTTGATCATTCCTTTTCCTCCAGCCGGGTGATGAAAAAGAGACAAACCCCACCGTAATAGGAGGGGCTGCTTTATGTCTCTTAAACTTCCATGATCTCTTTCTCTTTCGCAGCTAGGACCTTATCCACTTCCGCGATAAATTTATCTGTCGCTTTTTGAATGTCTTCCTGATGGCGGCGTGACTCATCTTCCGAAATATCCGTTTTTTCCAGCTTCTTAATATCATCGTTGGCGTCACGACGAATATTGCGGATAGCCACCTTCGCTTCTTCGCCAAATTTCTTGGTCAGCTTAACCAGTTCAACCCGACGTTCTTCGGTTAGCGGCGGAATAGTCAAGCGAATCAGTGACCCGTCATTAGCCGGGGTCAAGCCTAAATCCGATTTTTGAATCGCTCTTTCAATCTCAGACAAGGATGATTTATCCCAAGGCTGGATCATCAAAGTCCGGGAATCTGGCGTATTGATATTAGCCAATTGATTAATTGGAGTCGGCGATCCGTAGTAGTCCACATGAACCCGGTCCAGCAACGAAGGAGCGGCTCTTCCCGCACGAAGTGTGGCCAGCTCTCTCTTCAAGGCTTGAATCGCTTTGTCCATCCGTTCTTCCGCATGTTTTTTAATCGCTTGCGGCATTAGTCTACACTCCCTTTGACGATCGTCCCGATTCTTTCACCGAGAACGACGCGCTTAATGTTCCCTTGCTCGGTTATCGCAAAAACGATCAGCGGGATATCATTATCCATACACAGCGAGGATGCTGTCGAATCCATGACACCCAAGTTCTTGTTCAGCACTTCCATATACGTCAACGTCTCATACTTTACAGCACTCGAATCAACGAATGGATCGGCAGAGTATACGCCATCCACTTTATTTTTAGCCATAAGGATAACCTCTGCTTCGATCTCGGCGGCGCGAAGAGCTGCTGTCGTATCCGTAGAGAAGAACGGGTTACCTGTTCCTGCTGCAAAGATAACAACACGGCCTTTCTCCAAATGGCGAATAGCCCGACGGCGAATATAAGGCTCTGCTATCTGCTGCATGGCAATTGAAGTTTGCACCCGTGTAGGCACCTCAATTTGCTCCAATGCATCCTGCAAAGCCAAAGAGTTCATTACCGTAGCTAACATGCCCATATAATCGGCTGTCGCCCGGTCGATCCCCTTAGCGCTACCGGCAATGCCTCGCCAGATGTTGCCTCCGCCACAAACGATAGCCACCTGTACGCCAAGCTCTACAACTTCCTTCACTTGCTCTGCAATAGAGGCGATGGTATCCGCATCGATACCATAACCATTTTGACCCGCCAGCGACTCGCCACTGACCTTCAATACAACACGTTTAAACACTGGCTGTTTCAAATGTATACCTCCACCATGAACTCATTCACAGGTTAAAAAAGAAGGAACACCACGTGTTCCAACATTCCTAACCTCTATGGATGGTTTGCTTTATGCTTATTTCTTCACCTGAGACATAACTTCTTCGACGAAGTTGTCCACTTTTTTCTCCAGACCTTCACCTAACTCATAACGAACGAAGCGACGGATCGAAATGTTTTCACCGATCGTGCTGATTTTTTCATTGAGCAACTGGGAAATCGTTTTGTCTGGATCTTTAACGAAGGATTGTTCCAACAAGCAATACTCTTCATAGTATTTGCCGATACGGCCTTCAACCATTTTTTCAACAATTTTTTCCGGTTTGCCTTCATTCAAAGCTTGAGCCTTCAGAATTTCTCTTTCCTTCTCGATGGCATCGCTTGGAACTTCCTCACGGCGTACATAAAGCGGGCTCAAAGCCGCAATGTGCATGGCGATGTCACGTGCGAACTCTTTGAATTGATCGGTTTTTGCTACGAAGTCGGTTTCACAGTTGATTTCTACGATAACGCCAATCCGGCCGCCAGCGTGAATATAAGATTCAACAACGCCTTCTGTAGCAATACGTCCTGCTTTGTTAGCAGCGGCAGAAAGGCCTTTTTCCCGAAGCAGTTCAACCGCTTTGGTCAAGTCACCGTTTGCTTCCTCAAGTGCTTTTTTGCAATCCAGCATGCCCGCACCTGTTTTTTCACGTAGTTCTTTAACCGCTTTTGCATCTACTGCCATGTTTATATTCCCTCCATATCGATATATAGGGTAATTCCCTTTAAATCTAAAACCTTCGCTCTTTAAAAAAAGGGTAGTGAGAGGTTTGACACCTTCCAACCACCCTTTCATTTTAATTTATCGGATTAGTCAGGCCATTAGGCCGTCGTTTGTTCGCCTTGGTGAGCTTCGATCACGGCATCTGCCATTTTGCCAGTTAACAGCTTCACGGCGCGGATAGCGTCGTCGTTACCTGGGATGACATAGTCGATTTCGTCCGGATCGCAGTTCGTATCAACGATACCTACGATTGGAATCCCCAATTTGCGGGCTTCCGCTACCGCAATGCGCTCTTTGCGTGGATCAATGATGAACAAGGCGCTTGGCAGGCCTTTCATGTTCTTGATCCCGCCCAGGAATTTTTCAAGACGATCTTTTTCTTTGCGAAGAATAATAACTTCTTTCTTCGGCAATACGGAGAATGTGCCGTCCTCTTCCCAAGCTTCCAGCTTCTTCAAACGGTCGATCCGTTTTTGAATCGTTTGGAAGTTAGTCAGAGTACCACCCAACCAACGTTGATTGATGTAGAATTGACCGGCGCGCTCTGCTTCATCCTTTACGGAATCTTGAGCCTGCTTCTTTGTGCCCACAAACAGAATGGTGCCATTCTCTTCCGCGATGCTCTTTACAAAGTTATAAGCCTCTTCTACTTTCTTGACCGTTTTTTGCAGGTCGATAATGTAAATGCCGTTTCTTTCAGTGAAGATATAACGATCCATTTTCGGGTTCCAACGACGAGTTTGGTGACCGAAGTGCACACCTGCTTCAAGCAGTTGTTTCATGGAGATTACTGCCATCTTCACGCACCTCCTAAGTTTGGTTTTTGTTTGATGCTTCCTCTGGAGATTTCATTTCCCGGCAGGACTCCTTGTCAATACAAGTGAGCACCCCTGACGAAATCAATCTCCATGCGTTATAACACCGTCATTTAATATACCATAAGTGAAAACCGGATGCAACCGAAGTTTCCTTTATCTTCTGAAATGAAAAAAAGGCACTATAGAGCGCCCTTCAGCCATGTATCATCTCTATTTATTCCTCTTGGAAATCTTCTTAATAATGGAGTCGAATTCTTCTCCTACATAGAATTTATAAGTTCCGGCCCGAACCTTGTAGTTGATCTTCTTTGCTACCGCAGCCTCTACAAACTTATCCTTGTCCGCAATCACTCCGGCCTGGAGCAATCCGTTAGCCACGCCCTCCAGAGACGTTCCACCTGCAATTTTATATTCCACTTCAACTGCCGCTTGATTCTCTGCCTGCTGTCCCGCATCGCCTACGGAATCTTTCCCCTGTACTTCCGGATGCTGCGGGGTATCGGGAGCTGTCGGCTGGTTCATATCAGGAACTACCGGCGTCACAGGAGTATCCTGCGCTTGTGGAGCCAATACATCTTGATTAGCCCGTTCCTGCCACTGCTCTTCGGTCAGCAATTCTTCGCCCAGCTCGGAAACTCTAAGTCCCGCACGTTCTGCAGCCTGCTCGATTTGCTCCTTAGTATGTAACTGGCCGCCCATATTCTGACCAACCAGCATAAGCTGCAGCAACAAGGCTCCGATAATAAGTCCACAGCCCAAACCGAACATGAAATGGCGATTCTTCATCATGGGGACTCCTCCTTCCGGGCCAGTTGCAAAATCAACTGTACTTCACCTCGTTGAAGTCCCACCGTCTTGGCAATCATGTCCATCGATTTTCCTTGGGCATATAAATCAAATAGTTCGGGATAACGGTCCCGAACATGCTCGTCCTGCGGCTCCTCTGCTACAGGCGAGACGGGATCAGGTTGTACCTCAGCAATGACTGGAGATTCCGGAGATTCGATAGCCACAGCTACAAGGGGCTGTACTTGCTCTGCCACAACATCTGCAACAGGGAATTCTTGTCGTTGCAGTGCCGATTCCAATACCAATAGCCGGGAATCACTCTGACGTGCAAGCACCTCCACCTCGCTCAAGCGCTGACGAAGTTCAACCATAAGCTCCTGCCCGGCCAATTGCTTGCCCGTAAAGTCTTGCTTCATCTGGGCAACCATCCCCATCAGCTCTTCATTTTCTTTCTCGATCTCTGCCATATATTGCTCAAGCGTAGCTTCCACCTCTCTGGCGGCATCCGCTTTGGGACTCTCTGCGACTTGGCGCCGGGGAAGCAGCAAAGCATATACCAGCGCCGCAACCCCAAGCAATACTATGAAAACCCAAGGAGCTTCAAACAATGCAATCCTCACCTTTTGCTGTTCAATTTGCTACAAATCAAGGTGACACTCCGGCTTCCCGGATGCTACCAAGACAAGTCGATGTGTTTTCCTTTGTAAGGGTGTTCCGCCATATGCTCCCGTTCTCCCTCTTCGTCGTTATCGCCGGGAGAGGCTTCACCATGCTCTTGTGCCCCCGAGCCATTCCCTTCCCGCCTCACGTTCAGGTTATGGGCGCTCTCGTCCACACCAGCACTACGTTGACGTTCCAGTTCACTGTTCTTGACCGTTTGGCCTGACAGCATGCTTTGATCAAGAATCGGGCGATGCTGCTGATCTTGCTGAACACGTCCTGCATCACCTGTCCGGGGGACTGCGATTTGCATCTCTACGGATTTCATATTCATGAGATCACCTCATCTTAGTGAAGGCTTGAATAACTCGCATTGGAAATTCAAATCCGTTCAAAACCGCTACTAGACATAGGCCGACATGGAGATATCACCTTCACTATAGTAGAAGGACATACGAGAGATGGGGTCTTTAATATATTTCGTATACCGCCCTATGACAATTTTGGAGCCGCCATAAATCGTCTTAAACACATCTACCCGCGCTTTCCCGGTGTCTTCAAGCTCTTTCTCAATAGAAAGCATGCGCTCCTTCATCAGGTTCATCTCTTGGGTGCTTGCTTTCTTGGTCATGTTCAGTTTGGAACGCATCTCAACCTTATCCGGGGTTAGTCTTCCCATAGAAGCAAGCTGGTTGAGCAACGTAAGCGCCTTCTCTGTTTTGTCGAGATTAGCCATCTGTTCCTTAAGCTGCTGACGAAGCTCCTGCAATTCATTACGAAGTTCAGGTAGAACGCCAACTTCAATGGTCGTCGTTGTCGACATCGGGTTCCCGATAATGCGAGCAACCACTTTCTCTCCCGCCTGAAGGTTGCCTCCGACGATCAAGCCCTTAGCTCCACTGCATATAATGTCGCGCCCAGCGCGAATGTTGGAGTGCATAATGCTTTGCGAGACAATAACATCTTCTCCCGCCTGCACGTTTCCGTCCTGGATGAATGAGCTCTTCACATTTTGACCAGCCTTGACCAATCCTTTGTTATAACCAATAATGCCGCCAGAAATCTCGATAGAACCATCCGCGAACAATTCGGCCCCTTCAACTCCACCAACGACACGGATATCTCCAGCCGCCGTAATTCTGAAGCCGGTCAGCACGTTGCCACGCACAACGACGGTTCCAACAAAATCAATATTCCCGCTGCTGTAATCAACATCTCCGTTAATCTCATAGACGGGAAACACATTCAGGTTGCCTTTGTCCGTCCGTGTGACCAATCCGTCAATAGCGGCATATAGTGCGGTTTGCTCCGGATTCATGACCACGTTCTTGCCCACTTTGAGGTATGCCGGCTTTCCTTCCCTGCATGCAATCACTTCTCCGGTCACCGCAGTTCCGTTACGCCCTTGAACAGGAGGGACGAGTTCAGCAATAATTTGCCCTTTACGGATATTGTTCAATCGCGTTACATCCTTCAGGTCCACGGTCCCCTCGTCGTTCTCCGCAGGCTTATGCCGGTTGTCATCATCGATGGCCACCGCATAACGGATCATGCCGTCCTCCCCATCAAGTGGTTCCTGACCGATGGCAATCGGTGTTTTGCTGAAGAAGTACTCCCTGGGATTTGCTGAAAGGCGGCGGATAATATCGTCCTGAATCCCGTGCTTGATCCCTTCTCCTTGTAAAAAGCGGAGTAACTGATCCGCCGTACAGGAGAAGTTGTCCTCCTTCTTGGCAAATTGCAAGTAAGCCACGGTCTTGTCATCATTCAGCGTTACGGTTAGCATTTGTTTCAAATCATCCAGAAGTTCCACGAAGTTGTTCCTCCTTCCATCCATTTGCTCGTTCACAATAACCCGTTAGTCTTCACGAAGCAGTAAATCCCGCTGCTTGTCCAAACTACAACGAAGCCTGAAGATCGCCTTGGAATGCAGCTGAGAAATTCGCGAAGGAGAAAGTGACATCACTTCAGCGATTTCGCTTAATGACAAATCCTCATAGTATAGCAGAGAGATCACCATACGTTCCTTTTCTGTTAGCTTCTCGATGCCTTTCGTTAGCGAATCTCGTAGATAGAATTCTCTAACCTTATAATCCGGGTTTTTTGCTTTTTCGTCAACGAGTAAAGTTAGGCGAGTCTCCGACTCTTCTTCACGAATCGGATCCTCAAGGGAACAAAGCGTCATGACGGCAACTTCTTGCAGCATGCCTTGGAACTCCTTCTCGCTGATATCTAAATAGGCACTCATCTCGGAATCCGTGACAGAGCGGAGGTATTGCTGTTCCAGATGCTGGTAGCCCTCCTCGATTCTTTTGGCTTTCTCTCTCACAGACCGGGGGACCCAGTCCCCCTGCCGCAGACCGTCCAAAATGGCCCCTCTGACCCGCCAGGATGCGTAGGTTTCAAACTGAAGTCCACGCTTGTAATCGAATTTTTCAACCGCATCAATCAGTCCCATAACCCCATTGCTGGCAAGATCATCCTTAGACACATTTTTGGGCAGACCAACGGCGAGACGTCCTGAAACGTAGTCGACAATATGCAGGTATTTCTCGATAAGTTGTTTCTTGGACTCTAAATCGCCGTGCTCTTTCCATTGCTCCCATAGCTCGGCATAATTCAGAGTGGATGTCTTTCGCTCGCTCAATGGTCTTCACCCTCCTTATTGTTCTGTCAGGTGGCGAACGATCTTAGCCAGCTCTTCCGGATCCTTGTCGTCAGGTGTCTTAACTAGTTTAGGCGGATTGAGTGGCGCAAATGGCACATTCTCCTCCGCCGAAGCCGGCGCCGGCTTCAACAAATCATTCAGCTCTTCACTTTCATCTGGAGTGGTCAGGTCAAGGTTGCCGCCCTTTCCTTCCTCGGATGCAAACTCATCCTCGTCTTCAAGGCTATTGCCGCCTGGCATCTCCTTCAGAAAGCCAAGCATCCAACCGCCGGCAAAGGCCAGCAGAAACCAGACTGCAAAGGAAATCAAGCCCCGGATAAAGCTGGTCATGAACAAATTATTTCCCGCCGATACGGCAAAGGAAATCAGAAAACCGATAAAGCCCAATAAAAAGTAATATCGCAATTTTCCAGTCATGGCTACAATTCCTTTATCCCCATTTGTACACTTCGCACATATAACAATCCTGTCTCATTGTCCAGTTCAATCGTACGGCCATAATTCCCGCCTGTATCCTCAGCCAGCAAAGGAATGCCCAATGCTTCCAGTTGAATCTTGCAGGATTCAACATTTCTTGGGCCAATTCGCATGGAATCTCCCTTTCCGGCAAAGGAAAACATTTGAGCTCCGCCGGCCATCTTGGCTACTACACGGCCAGGAGCCACACCGATAGAAATTAACTTGTCGAACAATGCCGGAATAGCGGTATCCGCATATTTGGCAATGTTCAACGCCCCTTCCCGGGCAATGCTCGAAGAGGGAAGCATGACATGTGCCAGCCCCGCCAGCTTGAGCTTCGGGTCAAACAGCGTCAGTCCAACACATGAACCTAGCCCAGTTGTTCGTATCAATCCCTGCTGAGTAATGACATTCAACTCGGCCATGCCCACCTTAACGATATATTGCTCACCAATCATGATCAGTGGATACTCCAAGCGCCGCAAAAATTTTTGCAAAGGAATCCGGGTCGGGAATGAGGAAAAATTGTCCTTCCACCTCATGATATCCTTCAATAAACGTGGTATCGATCAGCAGGGCGGAATCTCCCATTTCTCCAAATTGCAGAAGCCCGTAGCTTAGGATCGCCCCCGCCATATCAAGGGCAAGAGCCGGCACCGTAGGAGTCATGGACAGGGAGGTGAAATCGGCCAACGAAGACAGATAAGACCCTGCCAATATATTGCCGATTTCCGACAACGCCGACCATTCCATTTCCGAAAACTCATGCAAAGTTTCTACGCTAATGCCTGCCAATCGCTGCAAGAGCTTCTTGGCTGCTTCCGGGCTAAGGATGAAAAACAAGTTGCCCGGCGCGTCTCCTTCCACGCGGAAGAACACAGCAAGCACGATATTCTCGGCTCCTCCGACGCGCTCAGCGATCGCTTCAAATGGAAGCATCTGAACCTTTGGAACAGCCATATCGATGGGCTTGTCGAGCAGCTTGGAAAGCGCCGTAGCCGCGTTGCCGGCTCCGATATTGCCCACTTCCTTCAAAATGTCCATCTTGAATTCTTCAAATCCTTTGACCGGATCCATGGCTTTAGCCCTCTAGGCTTTCCAACTGAATAATTTCCTTTCGGCTGAGCACTTCCGAGAGATTCAGCATCACGAGCAAGCGCTCTTCGGAGATACGGGCAACCCCATGCAAATATTTGGCCTTAATGCCTCCTACCACATCTGGCGGAGAATCAATCAGGTCAGAATCCAAATCGATAACATCATTGGCCGAATCAACAATAAATCCAACTTCCAGCTCATCCGCCGTAACGATGATAATCCGAGTCTGATCGGTGTGCTCCACCTCGGGCAAACCGAAACGTCCGCGTAAATCGATTACCGGAATGACCACGCCGCGCAAATTGATAACCCCTTTGACAAAAGAGAATGTTTTGGGTACGCGGGTAATCGGCATCATCCGTTCGATCGTTTGTACCTTATCGACGTCAATTCCATACTCCTCTTGTCCCAGTTTAAATACGATAACTTTTAATTCCTCTCCCATGTGGAAAACCTCCTTAAGAGTATATGAACCGTCTTATTTGATGAACGCGTTGGGATCAATGATAAGCGCAACCTGCCCGTCGCCCAGAATAGTTGCTCCGGCAACTCCCTGAACCGATGGCAAGTATTTGCCCAGATTCTTGATGACAATTTCGCTTTGACCGATGAATTCCTCTACCGTCAACGCCGCCATTCTTTCGCCCTTGCGGATCACAACAATCTCTGATTCCTCTTCCTCGTTCTCGGAGAAACCAGGAGCATCAAAGAGCGTGGCGAGTGACAACAGTGGAATATGCGTATTGCGATAAGGAATCATGGTGTAGCCGTGAACCTCGCGGATTTGATCGCGCTTGATCAATCCAGTCTCTACTATAGAAGACAACGGAATCGCATATTTTTCCAGGCCTACCTTGACCAGCATGGCGGAAATAATCGACAAGGTTAGCGGCAATTGCACCGAAAACTTGGTGCCCTGCCCCAGCTTGGATTCCACAGAAACGATACCGCTCAAGGATTCAATCTTCGATTTGACTACGTCCAGTCCAACTCCACGTCCGGATATATCCGAAATAACCTCAGCCGTACTGAAACCTGCGGCGAACAGCAGCATGTATACCTGCTCATCGGACATCGCCTTTCCTTCGCTTTCGGTAACAACACCGTTCTTAATGGCCTTCTTCAGGATTTTATTCCGGTCGATACCATGTCCGTCATCTTCTATTTCAATGAAAACATGATTGCCGCTATGGAAAGCGCGCAATTGTACTGTACCCGTTTCCGGCTTGCCCGCAGCAATGCGTTCTGCGGTAGATTCTACCCCATGGTCAACAGCATTGCGGAGCAAATGGACGAGCGGATCGCCGATTTCGTCGATGACTGTCCGGTCAAGCTCCGTTTCCGCACCCACGATGATGAGATCAATTTTCTTATCCAGCGATTTGGCCAGGTCCCGCACCATCCGCGGAAAACGGTTGAATACCGTATCGATTGGCACCATCCGCAGCTTCAGTACGATATTCTGCAAGTCGCTGCCGACACGACTCATATGCTCCACCGTCTCTGTAAGATCGGTACGCTTCACTTCATCAGCCAATTGCTCCAGGCGAGAACGGTCAATCAGCAGTTCACTCAGCAGATTCATAAGCACATCCAGGCGATCGATATCCACCCGAATCGTCCGTGAAGGAGCAGGAGCTCCGCCGCCAGCTCGTGCGACGCTCTTGTGATTGTGGTCTGCAGCAGCCGGATCTGCCTTTTTGGCAGGTGCAGGATCAGATGTCTTCTCGACCACCACCGGAGCCGTAGGATCTGCGGTAGCTGCGGCCCCCATCCCCCCGGAAGCCAACTGTGACAAAGTCTCATGATCCAGTGCCGTTGCTTCGGCAGAAGCGATCTCCGACAGGTTCATAATCATACTTTGGATTTCGGCAGCTTCTTTTTGAGTTATGTAATAGAGAGAGAAGTTGCGGTCAAACTTTTCTTGCTCAATATCCTGGACGGATGGAGAGGATTTCACAATCTCGCCGTAACGCTCGAGCAGATCAAACACCAGGTATGCTCTGGCCGCCTTCAACTGACAATCCTCGCGAATCGCCACATCGATGTACATGACCTTATGACCTTCACCAATCGATTGCTCCAATACGGAATATTGGAACTCATCCAATTGAATAGCCGGAGCGGCTGAACCGCCCGTTCCAGATTCGGCTGGTTGGTCAGCCCCCGAATTGCCTCCATTTTCAAAATCGCCGCGCACGATCGATTGCAATGCGGCCACGATGGCACTGACATCTTCCTTGCCCTCACCGCCTTGCGTAATATCTTCGACCATTAATTGCAAGGCATCCAAGCTTTTAAACAATGTGTCAAAAATGAACTCCTGCATTTTAAGCTTTTCATTGCGCACCAGATCAAGTACATTTTCCATCTGATGTGTCAGCGAGGATAAATCCTCAAAGCCCATCGTCGCCGCCATCCCCTTCAGGGTATGAGCGGAACGGAAGATAACCTGAACAATGCTGATATCGTCAGGGTTGCTCTCCAGCTCTAGCATTTTTTCATTTAATGATTGTAAATGATCGTTCGACTCATCGATAAACATGGATAAATATTGGTTCATGTCCATGGTGAGGCACCTCCTCCAAGAGATTCCGTTATTTCACAACTTGTACTAGCTTAGGACCGATATCATGCAGCGGCAAAACATGGCTGACGCAATTCAGTTCGATAGCCGAGCGCGGCATTCCGAACACCACGCAGGTTTCTTCACTCTCGGCAATGGTGGAAGTCACGCCAGCATCATACAATTGCTTCATGACTTTCGCTCCGTCGCTGCCCATTCCGGTCAGCAGCACGACATGTCGCTTTAACGCTTGCAGCGGAAGCAGCGATTCGTACAAGACGTCCACCGAAGGCCTGTGTCCGTTACGCGGCTCCTGCTCTGTAAGATGTACGCGGTAACCACCGCCTGGGCCGGATACGACGTTCAGATGAAAACCGCCCGGCGCAATGTAAGCTGTACCGCTATGCAGCCTTTCACCCTGCTCGGCCTCCACCACGGTCAACTGACTCAAGCTATTCAGCCGCTGAGCCAGGGACTTGGTAAAGTTCGGGGGCATGTGCTGCACGATGACAATCGGCGCCGGGAAATCCCCCGGGATTTTCTCCAGGACGGCCTTCAAGGCTTTGGGTCCGCCCGTAGAAGTACCGATCGCGACCAGATCGGTGAAGCTTGTCCGCAGGCCGGCCTCGGACGCCGGACCGGCTGTGCCCGCGGCCGCGCGTATCGGCGCGGGCGGGTCCACCGGCGCCGATACGCGCGGCGGCCGGGCTGCCCCGGCGGACGTCACACCGCCGGGCGCTTCTTGCGCGGCCCCAGCAGGTGGCCGCGCCTTCTCTGCCGGCGCCTTATCCGCACGCCGGCCTGCCGTGGCCCGGCCGCCATTCGGCGCGGCCGGGCTGGCCCCAGCCAGCCTCGTCTGTGCCCGAGGCTGGGGCGCCCGGGGCAGCGAGGCAGCAGGTGTGCCGCTGCTGCTGCCGGAGGCCCCGGGCGCTGGCGAGGCGGGTGCTGCGCCGCCGGGCGCCTCGGAAGCCGCCGCGCGTGTAGCTGGCGGCGGTGGTCCACTCACCCGCGACTTGCGCGCTGCGGGTGGCAACTCCGCCTTGGCGGCATCCAGCGCCGCCGCCCGCGCGGCCCGCCGCTCCTTCGCCAGCATGGCTACGCGCATTTGCTCGCGAAGCTCGCGCCCCACCTCTTCGATGTCATACGAGCTGGTGGTAGCCGATGGCTTGCGGATGAAGTCGAAGGCGCCAAGCTCCAGCGCCATGATGGTCTCCCGCATCCCCTGCTCATTGATCCCGGAGAGCATGATCACCGGCAAGGGCTGCTCTTTCATAATTACTTTCAGAGCATCCAGACCATTCAACTCCGGCATTTCTACATCCATGGTCACCAAATCCGGCTGAATGGCCACGACTTGTTCAACCGCTTCCCGTCCATTTTTGGCGGTGGCCTCTACACGATAGGCTGGGTCCTGCTCGATGAGATCGGATATAATCTTCCGCATAAACGCCGAATCATCAACGACCAACACTCGATAAGGCATTGCCCTCCACTCCTGTTCCTTCATACAGAATCATTTTGCTAGCTTTAACCATTTGTGCATAAATCCCTTGATTCCTGATAAAGTATCCCTCGGCTTGACTTGCGGAACATTCAGGTAATGAAACGCCAAGCGCTGAATATCCCGGGCAGCCATACAACTGGGGAAAGCGACAGAGAAAGGAACCTGCTTCTTGACCGCCTGCATGACATGAGTATCATCATGGATGTACCCGAGCGTAGGAATATCCATATCCAGAAAGCGCCGGGCTACTAGCGAAATTTTGTCAGCCACTTGCTGCGCTTCCGGCTCTCCGGTGACCCTGTTGATCACCAGTCGAAAGTTAGCCCCCTCTTCCATGCCATGCACCACTTTAATTAATGCATATGCGTCCGTAATCGCCGTAGGCTCCGGCGTAGTGACGACCAGGCACTCGTCCGCAGCCGTTATGAATTTCAGCGTTTCCTTCGACAATCCCGCTCCCGTATCGAAGATGATGTAATCCATCTCGTCCGACAGTGTTTCAATCTGCGAGGTGAAAACATTCAAATCCGATTCCGAGAGCGAAAAAAGATCGGCGAGTCCGGAACCTCCGGCAATAAAGGGCAACGCCTGAGTACCCAACTCGATGATCTCGTTAATATCTCTTTCGCCCTTTAATAAATGATACAAATTGTACCTGGACCGCACTCCCATAAGGACGTCAATGTTAGCCATCCCGATGTCGGCGTCAAAGAGCAGAACCTTACACCCCAGCGTCTTTAAGGCAAGAGCAAAATTCAACGTAAAATTGGATTTGCCCACCCCGCCCTTGCCACTGCTGACAGTAAGAATCCGAGCTGCCCCTTTGCCGGATTGGGGCGCACCAGGATTTACTCTTGCGGACACCAGCTTTCGGAGCGTCTCAGCCTGATCATTCATGGCTGCTGCTCTCCCAGCAAAATGTCGACCAGAAGCTTCTCATCAGCCTGCAGCAAATCATCCGGCACATTTTGACCATTGGTCAGGTAGCAGACCTGAAGTGGATATTGTCCCAGCAAATTGTAAATAGGACCATAACTCTCGGTTTCATCCAGCTTCGTGAAAATCACCCGAGTCAGATCATATTTACTGAAATGCTCGGTAATCCGTTTCATGTCCTGCGTCTTTGAGGTCAAGCTCAGCACCAGATAGGTTTCACTTTCGTCGGAAGGGGTCAACAAACTGTGTAACTCTGCGACGAACAGCTCATTTAGGTAATTGCGTCCGGCGGTATCCATCAGGATTAGATCGCAATGCTCCAAACGTTGCATGGCCCGCTGCACATCGCCAGGAGATTGTACAACCTCCATCGGTACGTTCAAAATGGAAGCATACGTCCGAAGCTGCTCAACAGCCGAAATTCGGTATGTATCTGCCGTAATGAACCCTACCTTCTTGCGGAGACGGAAGATCTGGTCCGCCGCCAGCTTCGCAATGGTTGTCGTCTTGCCCACTCCGGTAGGTCCAGCGATGTAAACGATCCGTGTGCGCTCTCCAATGCCGGAATTGACTCTCCCTTTCAGGAACGACTGGATGGTCTCTCTCGTACGCTGCAGCACATCCTCATCGCTTAAGCTTCGCCCCGAAATCATCCACTTGTCGTACACTTCATCCACCCAAGCTTCAACCCATTCCGGTGATACTTCCTGGTCCGTCAAACGCTGGCAAATCTCCAGCAGCTTGGGTGGCAATTCCCGCTCATCCCCCTGCTTCTTGGCCAGCTGGCTCATCCACAGCTTCATCTGTCTGATCTCTTCTAGCAGTGCCTCTTCCTTCTTATGCAGCTCAGGACTCGCCTGCTCAGAAATAAGCGGTGAGGTACCGAGAGCTGAAGCCCGCTTAATGGCTTCTCCAAATTGCTCCGCCGAAATAGGGGAACCTTCCGCTCTCGACTCCATCTGAACCTTGGCAGAAGCGGGATTCACAGCAGCTGGTGGCATTGGCAACTCGTCCTGTTCTTGCAGCATCGTTGCAGTACCAGCCGCTACAGCCTTCTCTGCCGGGGATGGTGACGGGGCCAACTGTGATGACTTGCGGTAAGCCTCTGGTACAGCACGGCGAGCAACAGGCGCGGGAGCCGCAGGCTTGGGCGGCTGCTGCCTGGTTCCAGTTCCCTTCGCAGCGGGAGTGCTGTTGCTCTCCGTCGCTGCGATGACTTCAATCTTCTTCTTGCAAAACATTCCGAGAAAGCCGCCTACCTTCATATCCTTTGTGCTCAAGATGACGGCGTCGGCTCCAAGCTCATTCCTGATTTTCAGCATAGCATCAGGCATTGTGTCTACGATGTAGCGTTTTACTCTCATAAATTGACCACCCCGACACTCTGAATTTCAACATTCGGCTCTAACTCGCTATAAGACAATACCGGGATATCCTGCATACTGCGCTCGATAACCTGGCGCAAATACATACGGATCGTTGGAGAGGTCAGCAGAATCGGCTGATGTCCCGTTTGGATCAAGCGGTTGATCTGCTCGGTCAGCTTTTGGAACACCGTCTGTGTCGAGGCCGGATCGAGCGCTAGATAACTGCCCTGCTCCGACTGCTGGACACTTTCTGCAATCTTCTTCTCCAACGTAGGTCCTACGGTAATGACTCGCATCGTTTCGCCTGGCTGCGTAAACTGCTGGGTAATCTGCCGGGAAAGAGCTTGTCTGACATATTCGGTCAGCACATCCGGGTCCTTGGTATAGGTTCCGTAATCCGCCAACGTTTCAAAGATCGTCACCATATCGCGGATAGAAATCTTCTCCCGCAACAGCTTGGCCAATACCTTCTGCACATCGCCGATGGTCAACACGGACGGAATCAGTTCATCTACAAGCACGGCATAGCTTTCCTTAAGGTTATCAACCAGGGCTTTGGTCTCTTGACGTCCAAGCAGCTCATGTGCATGCTTCTTGATCAATTCCGTTAGATGTGTAGCAACTACAGACGGTGGATCCACCACGGTGTACCCTGACAACTCTGCCCGATCCTTGGTAGCTTCATCAATCCAAAGAGCCGGAAGGCCAAAGGCCGGTTCCTGGGTCTCAATACCCGTGATGCTATCGTCCTCCATCCCAGGACTCATGGCCAAATAGTGATTAAGTAATAATTCACCGCCACCTACGACATTTCCTTTTATTTTAATGACATATTCGTTCGGTTTTAGTTGAATATTGTCGCGAATACGAATCACCGGTACGACCAATCCCAATTCAAGCGCACACTGACGACGGATCATAATGATACGATCCAGCAAATCTCCGCCTTGTCCTGTATCCGCTAGCGGAATCAAGCCATATCCAAATTCGAATTCGATAGGGTCTACTTGCAGCAGATTGATGACACTCTCCGGACTCCTTACCTCTTCGATCTGTTGTTCCTCCTCCTGCTGTTCCTGCTCGACAGCGCGGCGATCGATGTTTTTCTGCATTCCGTATGCCGCGTAGATAAGTAATCCGGCGAAGGGGAGCGTGGTCCAAGGACCAATTGGGGTGAACACCCCCAGCAGGCCAATCGTTCCGGCTACAATATATAGCAGCTTAGGATAAGCCAGCAATTGTCCCGTGATATCATCACCGAGATTGCCTTCGGAAGAAGCACGAGTCACAATCAACCCCGCCGCTGTGGAGATCAGCAAAGCTGGAATCTGGCTCACCAGACCATCCCCGATGGTCAACAGCGAATAGGTGGACATCGCTTCGCCAAACTCCATACCATGGATCGTCATCCCGATGATAAAGCCGCCGATCAGGTTAATGATGAGGATAATGATACTGGCGATGGCATCGCCCTTAACGAATTTACTGGCCCCGTCCATCGCCCCGTAAAAGTCAGCTTCTCTCTCCACTTTTCTACGGCGCTCGCGTGCCTGCTGTTCATTGATCATCCCCGCATTGAGATCTGCATCAATACTCATTTGCTTTCCGGGCATCGCATCGAGGGTAAAACGTGCAGCAACCTCGGCCACACGCTCGGAGCCTTTGGTAATAACGATAAACTGAACAACCACGAGAATCAGGAAGACGACAAAACCGACAACGGGTTCCCCCTGGGAGACCCACGAGCCGAACGTGGCCACAACGTGGCCGGCTTTGGCTTGCCCCAGAATCAGCTTGGTGGTCGACACATTCAGCGCTAGGCGGAATAAAGTCGTTATGAGCAACATCGCCGGGAAAATGGAAAATTGCAGTGCTTCCTTGGTGTTCATCGCGACGAGCAGAATAATTAATGCAAGCGAGATATTGATAATCAGCAAAATGTCCAACAACCATGTCGGGATCGGAACGATCATGAGTAGAACAATACCTATAACGCCAACAAGGACAAATAACTCTTTGAATTTTTTCATCGTTGTTCCCCTCGATCCCATCATCATCTAACCTTGCCTTTAAGTTTGTATACATAAGCCAATACTTCAGCTACAGCCTGGAACAAATCGGCGGGAATGGTCTCTCCGATCTCGGTCCGTTGGAATAACGCACGGGCCAGCGGCCTGTTCTCCATCGTAATGATTCCATGCTCCTTGGCGATTTCTTTGATGCGAAGCGCCACATAATCCTGACCTTTGGCAATGACCTGCGGAGCCTCCATCTGGGTGCCGTCATACTTGATCGCGACAGCGAAATGCGTAGGGTTCGTAATGATAACATCTGCTTTAGGAATTTCCTGCATCATCCGCTGCAACGCCATTCGCCGTTGCCGCTCACGGATTTTCCCTTTGATGAGAGGATCCCCTTCCATCTTCTTATACTCATCCTTGATATCCTGCTTGGACATCTTCAAGCTCTTCTCATGCTCGTATCTCTGATACATATAATCCAGCACCGCAAGCACGATAAGGGCAGCTGCAATCTTAATGCCCAGATTCATAGTTAGACGAGCTGTAAAATTGAAAGTGTCTTGTATAGACAAATGCCCCAGGGAAGAGATGGTACCACGATACCCCCAGATTGTTGAATATACGAGATAACCGATGATAGAAAGCTTTAATAAGGTCTTTAAGAACTCTACCAGCGATCGCATAGAGAAAATATTTTTAAAGCCTTTAACAGGATCAAGCTTGCTGAACTGCATTTTCAGTGATTCCCCGGTAAGCATGAAGCCGACCTGCGCGTAGCTGGCAATCACGGCGATCACCACTACGACCAGAAAGATTGGAGCCATTAGCAATAAAATCTGAACGCCCAAGTCGCTGAACATCGTCATCACATTTTCCTGGGTCACATTCATCCTCATCCGATGGTAAAAGACGTCAGTGAACAAAATCATCAAGCGCTCTTTGATGTATCCTCCGAAAAAGGTGAGACTTAAGAAACCGGCCAACAGAATGAAGGCTCCCGTCAGATCCTGGCTTTTGGCGACCTGACCTTTTTTTCGGGCATCCTGCCGCTTCTTCGGGGTCGCTTTCTCCGTCTTCTCTCCGGCAAAAAGCTGCAGGTCCAGCGAATACCGATACGCCATTACAATCCCCCATCCTACGTCGGTCTTCGGCCGATCGTGCTGAGCAGATCATGCAAGGCATTAAACAGCACTTCGAACAAAGATTGGAACGCGTAAATGAAACTTGGCACCAGGATGAGCAATACGACCAGCCCAACGATAATCTTCACGGGAATCCCGATAACGAAGATATTAAATTGAGGGGCAGTACGGGCCAGAAAGCCCAGGGCTACATCCGTGACGAACAAGGCAACCACCAGTGGCGCGGCCATTTGGAACGCCAAGAGGAACGCATGACTGAACGTCTGGACCAGAAAATCCGCCAAGTTCCCGTTGTAGATTCTTTGAAATAAATCATTGGATAACGGTATCCAGTTATAGCTGCGAACCACGGCATCAATAAGATAGTGATGTCCGTTCATGCTTAGAAAGACGAGCGTCGCGATAATATATTTGAGATTACCGAGCACCGGCGCAGACGCCCCTGTCATCGGGTCGATAACGTTAGCAATCCCAAAACCGATCTGAATGTCGATGAATGAACCGGCCATTTGAATTACATTAAAGATCAAATTGGCCACATAACCCATGAGCAGTCCAATCAGCACTTCACGAATAATGTACAAAATATAGTTCAGATCATTGGGTACCGCCTGCTGTGTCCCGATGGTCAACAGAATCACAAGCGCGATCATTCCAGAGAACCCAACCTTGAATGTATTGGGTACTGAACGGGATGAAAAAATCGGTGTTACTACAAAAAAAGCGGTTATTCGACAAAAAATCAGCATAAACACAGAAATGCCTTGCAGTAAAGTCTCCATAATCACCGATGCCTAACCGATATAACTAGCAAGGTTATTTAGTATGCCGTATGTGAAATC
Source organism: Paenibacillus sanguinis 2301083 = DSM 16941 (assembly GCF_000374825.1). Taxonomy (GTDB): domain Bacteria; phylum Bacillota; class Bacilli; order Paenibacillales; family Paenibacillaceae; genus Fontibacillus; species Fontibacillus sanguinis. Next base: position 509,560 of record NZ_KB895377.1, on the reverse strand, counting down.
AACCAGAGTCGTCAAAATCCAAGGGCCAAAGATCAATAAAGCGATCAGTACAGCGATAATCTTGGGAACGAAGGCCAGTGTCTGCTCCTGAATCTGGGTCGTCGCCTGAAAGATACTGATCATCAGTCCCACCGTTAGTGCGATAAGCAGCATTGGCGCACTGACCTTCAGCACTGTATACACGGCTTGTCCGGCCAGACCGATAATAAATTCCGAACTCATAAACCGTCCCCCCTCCCTGAAATAACCTACTGTACTTTACTTAAGGATTAAAACTGACCAGTAATGATTTAACAATCAAATACCAGCCGTCAACAAGAACAAACAACAGTATCTTGAAAGGCAATGAAATCATGACCGGCGGCAGCATCATCATCCCCATCGCCATGAGCACACTTGAGACCACAATATCTATAATCAAGAATGGAATAAAGATCATAAAGCCCATCTGAAACGCCGTCTTCAGCTCACTGATGGCGAAGGCTGGCACCATAACCGACAAAGGAATATCTTCATAGCTATTTGGCTTCTCCATCTTGGTGTAGCCCATAAACAATTGAAGGTCCTTGGTTCTCGTATGGGTATACATAAATTTCTTCATCGGTACTGCTGCCTTGTCCAATGCTTCCGTTTGTGTGATTTCTCCCTTGATATAAGGCTGAAGAGACACTTCATTAATGGTGGAAAGCGTCGGGCTCATGACGAATAGCGTCAGGAACAATGCAAGACCAATCAACACCTGATTGGGCGGCATTTGCTGCGTACCCAAGGAACTACGGACAAAGCCAAGTACCACAACAATACGGGTAAAGCTTGTCATCAGCACTATTATGGCTGGCGCAATGCTAAGCACCGTAATCAGTAGAATAATAGAAAGTGAGCTGGTGCTTGGTGTCCCCCCCGAGTCCCCGATTTGAATGTCTATATTCGGAATCGGATTGACTGGCTCGGCGGAAGCGGCGGTGACAACAAGCACACTCCACAAGGCCAGCAACAAGCTGACTATCAGCACTTTTTTCTTCATGAATCCCTCGACCGATCTGTAGATTGTTCTTCCGGCTCTTGTAGCAGTTCTTCCATCTGCCGCTTCCGATCAGGCAGCTTTCGCAGTTGTGACTGAAATACCTCATGAAAAGCGGTGCCTTCCAATTCTTCTTCTTGCGGAGGCTCTTTTTTGAAACGGGAGATCAGATTGGAAATGCCGGACGCCAGGCCTGACAGTTCAGTGCCTTCTGACTCAAACGCTTGCTCCAGTACAGCAATCTCATCCGGATCAGATACTTTATCAATCAAGGAAACATCCTCTCCCACACCGATGAGATAAACATGGTCTCCCATTTCAATAACCTGAAGAGACTTGTTTGGGCCAAGGCCAACGGCTCCCAATACCCGGATGGAGCGACTCTGAGAAAGGTACCGGTTCCGTTTGCCCAGAAAACGGGCCAATAAAATAATTAGCGCTACAATAAGAACCAGAACAACGATTACCGTAATCAAGCTTCCCCAGAGATTAACATCCCCGTTATAATACGGAGCATCCTGCTGCACCAAGGTCATGTCTAAACCCTACATTCCAAGCGTCTTGTTGATCGCTTCGATAACACGATCAGATTGGAAAGGCTTAACGATAAAATCTTTCGCCCCTGCCTGAATGGCATCGATAACCATCGCTTGCTGCCCCATAGCAGAGCACATAATAACTCTAGCATTCGGATCCATTTTCTTGATTTCCTTCAATGCAGCAATGCCGTCCATTTCGGGCATTGTGATATCCATCGTAATCAGGTCAGGATGCAGTTCCTTGAATTTTTCTACCGCCTGTGCGCCGTCCTGAGCTTCTCCCACAACCTCAAATCCGTTCTTGGTGAGAATGTCGCGGATCATCATTCTCATAAAAGCTGCATCGTCTACGATTAGAATTCGGTTTGCCATTGATTTAAAATCCTCCCTAAACTATCTACTATTGTAATTTTTGAATGCGGTCCCATTGGCTAACGATATCCGTAACACGAACGCCGAAGTTCTCGTCAATAACTACGACCTCGCCTTTGGCAATCAGCTTGTTGTTCACCAGAATATCTACAGGTTCACCAGCAAGCTTGTCCAGCTCAATAATAGAGCCTTGCGATAATTCCAGGATATCTCTGATTTGCCTTTGGGTCCTTCCTAATTCTACGGTGACCTTCAGGGGTATGTCCATCAGTAAATTCAAATTATTTTCATCAACTTGACCGAAAGGTGGATTCCCCAGGTTTGCAAACTGCACAGGTTGTACATTCAAATGACGTCCGGGAGCAGTTCCGTAATGATGTGGCTCTGTGTAAGGCTGACCTTGCGGAGGGTAGCCGTAAGGTGCAGCAGGCTGGCCATATTCGGCTGCTGGCGGCTGCTGATACACCGGTGCTGGCCCTTCTTGATGAGCCTCCGGCATTGAAGAGGGTGCCGATGCTGCAGGTGCTGGTGGCGCTTCTGGTGCTGCCGTTGCCGCTGCCTCTTGGGATGCACTGTCCGGTGTCGATCCGCTAATCAGACTATGAACCATTTCTTTGGCAAACTTCACAGTGAGCAGCTGCATAATGGTTGAATCAATCAAATCTCCAATCGTCAAGCGGAAAGAAATTTTGATCAAAGGATCTGCTTCCGGCAAGCTGCCAAGTCCATGTCCACTCGTCATGTTCAGAATATCGATACCCGGCGGCGAGATGTTCACAAACCGATTAAATATCGTCGACATCGAGGTGGCCGATGAGCCCATCATCTGGTTCATAGCCTCTTGCACAGCACTGATATGAATCTCATTCAGTTCCTCTTCCGCCGGATTTCCTTCTCCACCCAGCATCAAATCAGCAATGACTTGAGCATCGCGTGTCTTGATGACCAGAGAGTTCATCCCTTCAAAACCATCGACATACTCGACATGAATAGCTACATGCGGCTTGGGAAACTCAGCTTCGAACTGGGCTCGCGTAATGACTGATACCTTCGGGGTTGTAATGTCCACTTTCTTATTCAGCAGGGTAGACAATGCAGTCGCTGCGCTACCGAACGTGATATTGCCGATCTCCCCAAGAGCATCCTGCTCCAGCGGCGACAATACATCATCAACCGTTGGTTCCGCCGGCTTTGAGTCAGATTCCTGATTAGCCTGCTTTAGCAGAGCATCGATCTCCTCTTGGGACAAATAATCTTTACTCGTCAAGTTCCTCAACTCCTTCGGTGACAATTTCGTCAATTTGCACAGCAACCCGGTCTTTTAATGTCCCGGGGCTACCAATGTATTTAAGCCTGTCCCCAATCCGGATCTTCAGCCCTTCTTGTACCGGTTTGTTCAGCGAAATGACATCGCCTACGGAAAGTCCCAGGAATTCGCGGACCGTAAGCTGTGACTCCCCTAGCTCCGCAATAATCGGCAATTGAGCCTTGTTAACACGGTTGCGAAGCGCTTCAACTTCTTCGGGAACACGCGACTTTTTCTGCGATACAAACCAATGGTGAACGGAAAGCTTTGGCATAACCGGTTCGATAACGACATGTGGAATACACAAATTGATCATCCCGGTCGTATCCCCGATCTTGGTACTCAAGGAAATCAACGCAATCGTCTCGTTGGGCGAAACAATCTGCATAAACTGCGGATTTGTCTCTAGTCCCTCCATTCGCGGACTAATATCCACGATGGTCTTCCAGGCCTCCTGCAAGCTCTCGAATGCCCGGCTGAAAATACGTTCCATAATAATCGTTTCGATCTCTGTCAGCGTTCCAACCTTTGAAGGTGCTGTTCCCACTCCGCCCAGCAGTCTGTCCAGCATGGCGAAGGCAACATTGGGATGCACTTCCAATACCATTCTGCCTTCCAAAGGCTCGGCTTCAAAAATGTTCAGTATCGTCATTTTGGGAATAGAACGGATAAACTCGTCATAAGGAAGCTGCTCTACCTGAACTACACTAATCTGCACAAACGTGCGAAGCTGGGCCGAAAAATAGGTGGTGAGATAACGGGCAAAATTCTCATGAATCCGGGTCAAGCTCCGAATATGATCCTTGGAAAATCTCACGGCTCTTTTAAAATCATAAGACCGGATTTTCTTCTGCGTCTCTTCCTTCTTCAGTTCCTCGGCATCCATCTCTCCGGATGACAGCGCGGCAAGCAATGCGTCAATCTCATTCTGCGATAATACATCAACCAACCATCTCACCCCCTTGGAAATAACTCGTATTCGTTCGATATTAGTAGGTTTAAATTCTAGTCATAATAAATTTGGTAATATCGATCTGAATCAAATTCCCTTCCGGCAGCGATTTGTTGATCAGGTTGAGCAGCTTGGTGCTCAGATTGTCTTTGCCTGATGCGCCCGTTAGTTCCTCAGGCTTGGTGTCGGCCAATGTCTTAATAATGATTGGCTTGATTTTGTAATCCTTGATTTTGTCGAAGGATTGCTTGGAAACCTCATTATCCAACTGGAAGGCAAAATTCATAACTACCACGAAATTCGGATCTGACAAGTTCGTCTTGACATCATCGATTGTCGCTGTCACTAATACAATCTCATCCGCCGATAACTGTCTGGTTTGAGTCACGCTGTTCACGGCGCTTCTCACTTCTGTGCCGGGCTCAGGTTTATTCATTTGGTTCACCAGCAAGAAGGCAGCCAGTACGATTAGGGTGACAGCCAGTAAAATCGTCATCAGCCAAGGCAGCATTTTCTTCATGACCATTCCTCCGTTTGTTGCACTTTAATAGTTGCTGCGTGGATGCCGATTTCCCGATAATATTCCTTGACCATCGCAATCACATCGGCCGCCTTCTCCAGCACAATAATACGCTTGCCCGTTACCAGGGTGACGTATGTATCCGGTGTTTCTTCCACCGTTTCAATCATTATTGCATTAAGCCACATCTGTGAACCGTTCAAGCGCGTTACAGAAATCATGATTTCCCTCCTGAGTGATCATGGGACCGTATAAGCAGCCCGGGAAGAACGAGTCCCTCCCAGGCTACCCATTAGCTTATCGTTTCAGGTTAACAACTTCCTGAAGAACCTCATCAGACGTAGTGATAATACGTGAATTGGCCTGGAAGCCACGTTGAGCCACAATCATCTCCGTGAACTCGCCAGTGAGGTCAACGTTGGACATTTCCAATTGACCAGCAACTAACGCACCAGCACCATTTGCATTAGGCGTTGTATAAGCAGCTTCAAGATCCGCGTCTACAAGAGCATTGGGGGTCACACGGTACAAATTACCTCCCACTTTCTCCAGTCCCTCAGGATTTGTTATTATAGCTAAACCGATTGAATTGGCAGCTTCAGTTGTTCCATCAGCAGTTCGGGTTAAGATTGCACCGTCCGAGGATATCGAAAATGCAACCACGTCATCAGCAATTGGATCAAGCGCTTCTCCATCCGGGCCACAAACTAAAAAGCCATCAGAAGTAACCAATTGTCCTATAGCATCAAGATGAAAGTCCCCCGCTCTGGTAAGGAAAGGTTCACCCTCTTCGCCCATCCTAACAAGAAAAAATCCATCCCCGTCAATTCTTAAATCAAGCGGGTTGTTCGTTGTCATCGCACTACCACCGGTATGAAGTGTATCAATAGATCCAACGGACGTTCCCAAACCGATTTGTTGGGCATTTATCCCCCCAGCAACTCCTTCATTCGGAGCAGTTACTCCTGCTACTGTCTGGCTCATAATATCTTTAAACATCACTCGCCCGGCCTTAAAACCAACTGTATTTACGTTAGCGATGTTATTACCGATAACGTCCAGCTTGGTCTGAAAGCCGCGCATTCCGGATACGCCAGAATACATAGATCTTAACATTCTTCCATCCTCCTCATCGATTGTCTTGCTCTGAAGCCGCTTCAGTCGATCCGCGGTCTTCCTGGCTTCCGTACCCGGTCCAGCCAGTTAGGTCAAGAAATGATTACCGCGCTGTCAATTTGCGTGAATACATTATCCTTCATGCTGTTGCCATCCATCGCAGTCACAACCGTACGGTTATTCACATTCACGATTAAGGCCATATCCTTCATCAGGATCAGCGAATCCTTCGCCCCTTTGGCCGCCGCACTGTCAATAGCTGAACCGATTTGATGAAGCTGCTCGGGCTTCAATTCGATACCTCGCTGCTCTAATCGTTTTACCGCATGACTGCTAAAGTGCACCAGTTGTTCCTGGAGCATGTCCTTAAACGATGCTGCTGAAGCGTTGTTCGCTTGAATCGCTTTGCTCTGTTGCAGATTACCCGGTTGCAGTCTGCCGGCATAGAACTGCCCAACCTTTATGGGGACATTCATGACGGATCAGCTCCCTGCTCCGTTTCTTCCGGCACAGGTACTGAAACTTGTTCAATCTGCGAGATTTCAAGCTCCTTGGCTCCGACTTTGACATAATGAACACCACTTCGTACAACAACGGAGTCCACGATGCCACTATCCCTCTCCTGAATGACTTCAGGCTTGCCAGTCACCACATCATAATTACCTGTTTTCGTTTGGCTCACCCAGGTTACCTCTTTGCCAATCAGCCCTGATGTATTTCCCAAAGACTCACTCATCTTGCTAATCTGATCAGAAATATTGGTCAGTTGTTCCACAGAAGAGAACTGAGCCATCTGGGCAACCATTTGGGTATTATCCATCGGCGATAACGGGTCCTGGTTTTGCATTTGAGCCATCATCAGCTTCAGGAAAGCATCCTTGCCGAGCTCATTGCTTCTTTTGCTTGCCTTCTCTACATTCGCTTGTGAGTAGTTCGGCCACGACACAGAGGGTGTATACGTATTAGCCATGAAACTACCTCCTTTCCGCCTTATTTAAGCCCTGGCTACAAAGGAACTCCCATAATCCTGCTCCTTGGCTTTTACTTCGGCCATCCATTCATTCCATTCTTCGTTAAGATCATGGATAGCGAGTAAATCATCTTCCTCCAGTTGTCTGCGTTTCTCGGCTTGCTGCTGCCCTGTACCATTACCGGATTGACGTCCATCATGGTACATATGGGAGGACAAAGCGGTATTCTGCGTAACTTCCAATCTGCTGACTTGCAGTCCTTGCGATTGGAGAGCAGCTCTCAATTGCGACATTTGCTGCTCCAGAGAGTCCTTGGCAAAGGCATGTTCTGTTACGAATTGAGCCGTTAACAGCCCGTTTTGCATCGTAATTTTCACATCTACCTGACCCAAATGCTCCGGATAAAGCGAAATTCTCGCCTCAGAGACTCCTTGCAATTTAACAATTTCCAACTTGTTGACCAGGAAACTGCTCATCTCTTTGCCAAAGTTCTCGACAGGCACTGGCTTAGCCACATGCTTCGGAGCAGCAACGCCATGATCTCTCAAGGCCAATTGTCCGGCCGTTACGATATTCCCCGTATCCAGCCCGGTATCCTGCTCTCCGCCTTGAACGTCGCTTAGTACTTCTGCCGAACCCGTTGAAGTCCCTGCCACTTGCACAAATTTGGCTGCCGCAGCATCAGTTGACTGTTGTCCTTGCTGTAATATAGTAACGGGTGGGTTCGCGTTCTTCAGCATCTCTGAATGTTGTCCCGAATTGCCTTGCCCGCTTGCCTCAGTTCCTGGCTGAACAACCACTTTGGCTTGTGTGCTTAGACTCGTTAGTTCGGAAGCTCTGAGATTTGAAGCTTTGGCATCCGTCACAGCCGGAAGATCATCAAGCAGGTTTTGCAACGTCTGCAGCATCATCTTGACCTGATGCTGATTCTCCGTACCCATGGCCGACTCGTTTAATGCCAGTAACTGAACCACTGCATCCTGCACAGCAAAACGTATTGTTTCCGAGTGTTGCGCGAGTGCAGGCAAAGCAGGTGCTTCTTGATTTTTGTTCTCTGCGTTACCGGCATTCCCCTCCAGAAGCAATGCCTGGAAAGATTGCAGCCAGCCCTGAACAACAGATAACAATGCCGAATCATTTTGAAGCGCCTCATCAAGCTTGGGCAGGTCCTGCAAAACATTTTCAAGCACTGGATGCAATCCGGCCTCAGTTCCCTCAGCCTCCGCACCTTCCGTTAAACCTGTCAGCCCAACCAGAGCTAGCAGCGACATCGAGGCCTGACCTTCCTGTGATTTTGCGTCGCCCATCAGCATGGAAATAAGCTTCTGATCAAACGGAATACCGGTACCTTGACCCGCTTCCGCTTTCCCGCCAGCTCCATACCACAAAGTGTTGGTCGTTGCCTTGCCAGTGGTTACATTCGTGATTACCTGACTCATTTTCATTTTCACCTCCTTTCAAGCAAAAGTGGTTTGGCCATCCTTATTTAGCGACGAGTTGATTCAGGATTTTTACAGAAGTTTTCTCATCCGCCTTCGTCATCTCAGCCAATATATCCGACCGTGCCGCGCTGTTCACCGACTTCATGATTCTCAAGCCTTTTTCGGGGCTTATTTTGTAGGTCTGCAACACCAGCTTAGCAGCTTCGGCGGCCGGCATCGTCGAGAAGGTTTGGCTCAGCTCAGCATCGTCCAAGGCAGTCCCCTTAGCAGACGCTGCCTGATCTGTTTCCGCTTCTTTCTTCAATCTTGATTGCAGGGCAGCAATCGCCAGATCATCTGCCTCTTTAACATCCTTCAGCTTAATCGAGATGTCAGCCGCCTTTTGCGGATTCATCTTCTCTAAAATGGCCACCTTGCTCTCATTGTTCATGGCATCAAGCATTTGCAACGTTTCTTCTGTAGTTAACTTATCGAAGATAGCCGCCGCTTTGCTCGGGCTCATTCCGGAATATAGCTGTGCCAGTCTCTTGACTTCCTTCTGATAAGCCTCTGCTTCCGCCTTTTTTTCCTCCGCCTGCTTCTGCACCTGAGCAGCAGCAAGTTCCTCTTCCAGCTCTTTCACTTTCGCTTGCTGCGCCTGGGCTTGCTGAGCTGCGGCCAGCAAGTCTGTATTCTGCTTAGCCAATTGCTCCTTGAGCTGCTTCACGGTGGCATCCGTGCTCTTCTGCTGCTCTTTTTGTTCCTTCTCCTTCTGTTCGGCCGGCTGCTCCTGCTCACCTTCCATTCGCTGCGGGTCAGGAACGAAATCTCTTACGACAGGAATAGCATCGGCCCAGCGAAGCATCATGTTACGAAAATCTATATTAAATAAGGTGAGCATAACTCCCAGCAGTACAACCGTAAATAAAATCGGTGTTGCGAAGAACAGAAACCGCGAAAATCCTCCGCCTGATTCCTCTAAATCCTCTTCCAGCTCCAGATCCGTTCTAGCCATTAATCCCCCTCCTTCGACAAGTCCATGTCACCCCCGCTATCTTAACGGGCTCTCATGGCAAACCGGACAGTCGCCATCTCATCCAGCTCGTTTTGTTCCCGAAGAAGCAGTTCGTGCTGAAATTTATTTCTGGCTTTTTCCTTCGCCTTTAGCCAAACCTTCTCATCCAGCAGCTTGCCATTCAATAAGGTCTTTTTTTGCTCTACGTTTATTTCTGCCCTTTGGATATCACCGAGCTTACGCTCAATGGCCTGCTCCATGTAGTCCATATAACGCTGCAATTCCTGGAGCTTGATCATGGAAGCTTTGTTTGCCATTTCATGTTGCAGTACTGCAGCGGTCTGCTCTTGCTCCTCCAGCAATTGCTCCAAGAAACGTTGCTCGGATTGCAGCTGCCCCACCGCAGCGGACAGCATCCACTCAGCTTGCGTCTTCTCGTTTGATTTCAGATCCACAACTTTTTGGTAGACATAACGGAACTTCATCCTTTAGGGGTCATCTCCTTGCAAATTCAGAAATTAAACGTTCCTGTACTTCGGCAAGCGTTACCTTCTCATCCACCTTCTGCCTTGTGAACGCCCAAATGCTCTGGATGTACCCAATCGCTTCATCAATATCTGCATTGGACCCGGACTGATACGCTCCAATATTAATCAAATCCTCGGAATCCTTATACACCGCCATCAGCCTCTTCAAGTTCTCGGCAGCTGCATTTTGCTCATCGGTCACAATATCCTTCATAACCCGACTAATACTGGCCAGAATATCAATTGCGGGAAAATGACCTTTATTGGCAATGTTTCGGTTAAGCACAATATGTCCATCCAGAATCCCGCGTACCGCATCGGCAATCGGCTCATTCATATCATCGCCGTCTACGAGGACGGTATAGAAGGCGGTGATCGATCCCGACGGGCCTGTGCCCGCCCGCTCCATCAGCTTAGGCAACGCCGCAAACACCGATGGGGTGTATCCACGCATAGCCGGGGGTTCCCCAACGGCCAGTCCCACTTCACGAAGCGCCATGGCGTAACGGGTAACAGAGTCCATCATCAACATGACGTTCAAACCGCGATCACGAAAATATTCAGCAATGCTCGTTGCAATCAGGGCACCTTTCATACGTATCAAGGCTGGCTGGTCGGAGGTAGCGACAATGACGACCGAGCGTTCCAGCCCTTCGGGACCCAGATCCCGCTCAATAAAGTCCAGCACTTCGCGTCCGCGTTCCCCGACCAAAGCGATGACATTGACATCTGCCGCCGTGTTGCGGGCAATCATCCCCATCAGGGTACTCTTTCCGACACCAGAGCCGGCGAATATCCCTACACGCTGTCCCTTGCCGATCGTCAGCAGGCCATCGATAGCTCGCACACCAATACTGATAGGTTCACGCACACGGGGGCGATTTAACGGATTAACCGGCTTACTGTAGGTCGAATGGTGACTCATTCTCGACGGCAGCAGCGACCCATCCAAAGGTTGGCCTAAGCCATCGAGCACTTTGCCAAGCAGTTCAGAACCAACTTGTATCGTAAGCGGCTTGCCTGTACCGACAACATCACAGCCTGGACCAATCGCCTGTAGTTCCCCCAGTGGCATCAGCAGCACCTTATTATCACGAAAACCAACAACCTCGGCTTGCAACGGCTGTGAAGCTTTACTGGGGTATATGTAGCACAGCTCGCCTATGCTGGCATCCGGACCTTCGGATTCGACCATCAGTCCAATCACTTGCGTAACTTTGCCGTTAACTCTTACCGGATCAAGCTGCTTGAGATGATCAATATAACGTTCAACGTTCATGCTCATCGTTCCCTTGCCCCCGATCCTCCGACTGCAACGAAATGCGAAGCAACTCTTTTTTAATCTCCGCCAGTTGAGTATCGATCCGTGCATCCACACTTCCAAACGATGAGCGGATGACACAACCCCGATCCTTCACCGTAGGGTCCGGAAGAATTTGCAGTTCCGCTTGGGAGTCGATGGCCAAGGTTAATTCCTCACGTGCGGCTTGTACAAACGCGAAGTATCCAGGGGATACACACAACGTAATGACTCCCTGCTCTTTCTTGCGGGACAAACTCTTTCGGATTAGCTCCAGCGTGTAGTCCGGCTCGAGAGACAACTGTTTGTCGATAATTTTCTCGGCAATAGCGCAGCTTAAGTCTACCAAAAACGGTTCTGCTTCCTGAATAATACGATTTTTCTCATCATAGGCATGCTCCAGGACTTCGCTGGCTTCACGCATCGTTTCCTCAACCCGAGATCGCATCGCTCCCTCGGCTTGAGCCTTGCCTTCCTCATAACCTTGATTGAAGCCCTCAGCCTTCAGAGCCTCAATCATATCCTCGTCTTGCTCACGACGCTCTTGCCACCAAAGCTCAATCTGCTCCTTGGCCTCGGCCAGTAACTGTTCAGCTTTGTCCGAAGCCTCCCTGACCTGCTGTTCCGCAAACTCCTTGGCATCACTCAGCATCTGCCGCCTGGCTCGTTCTGCCTCAATATCTTCCGGAGAAGGAACAGCTTCCTTGACCAGTTCCGGTTCGGCGGGAGAAGCTACTGTTTCCTCCGCCGCAGGAGCAGCATAAGACTTGGCTAAATCTAGTTGCTTCAATATTTCTACAGGAACATACTGCGACACCTTGATCAGATTAGACAACGATGTCATCTCCTCCGCCACGGGCAATAATAATTTCACCCGATTCTTCCAATCTGCGGATGGTAGCTACGATACGTGTTTGAGCTTCCTCAACATCACGCAACCGCACTGGCCCCATATACTCCATTTCTTCCTTGAATGTCTCGGACATCCGTTTGGACATATTGCGGAATACCGCTTCTCTGACCTCTTCGCTGGCCACTTTGAGAGCAAGCTGCAAATCGGCATTTTCCAGATCGCGAATAATGCGTTGGATCGAACGATTGTCGATATTGACAATGTCTTCGAACACAAACATCCGTTTCTTGATCTCTTCTGCCAATTCCGGATCTTGAACCTCCAAGGAATCCAGAATCGTTCTCTCTGTCCCCCGGTCTACCCCGTTCAAAATTTGTACGATCGATTCGATGCCGCCCGCGCTCGTGTAATCCTGCGTGACCGTTGCGGACAATTTTTGCTCCAGCACTCGTTCTACTTGAGAAATGACCTCAGGAGAAGTGCTGTCCATCACCGCAATCCTTCTGGCCACCTCTGCCTGCTTCTCCTGAGGAAGCGAGGAGAGAATAGCCGCAGCTTGTTCAAATTGCAAATAAGAGAGAACCAAGGCAATCGTTTGGGCATTTTCATTCTGAATAAAGTTCAAAATCTGGCTGGGATCAGCCTTTCTAGCAAAATCAAAGGGTCGAACCTGCAAAGTGGCCGTCAAACGATTAATGATATCGACGGCTTTGGATTGACCAAGCGCCTTCTCCAAAATTTCCCTCGCATAGTTGATGCCGCCTTGGCTGATATATTCCTGTGCCAGACAAATTTGATGGAATTCCGCCATAATCATGTCTTTTTCCGCGCCATCAACTGTACGGACATTGGCAATTTCCAGGGTTAATTGTTCAATTTCATCATCCCGCAAATGTTTGAAAATTTGAGCCGATACTTCCGGACCCAATGTAATCAGCAATATTGCGGCTTTTTGTTTCCCGCTTAAAACCGGGCTCGCTGTTTTTGACAATGCGTTCACCCCTATTCGTCAGCCAGCCAGGTGCGAAGCAAGTTAACGAACTCATCCGGCTTCTTCTGGGCCAGTGTTTCCAATTGTTTGCGCACTTGGTTCTCATTCGTGACTGTATCCAAATTAATTGATGGAAACTCCGGAGCGAGCGGCAATGGAATTTCTTCCTCTGCCTCCGCATCTGGCTTTCTGCGGCGACGGAACAATACGATACCGAGAGCGGTCAAAGCCAGCAATGCTGCTGCACCAGCGCCCCATACCCATGGACTGGATAAGCTTAAACCAGCCTTTTGTTCGCCTTCCGAGTGAAAAGGTTGGGACAATACCGAAACTTTTCCCTTCAATTCATCGTCTGTATAAGTAGTACCTGAATCCGCCAAGTAGGATCCGACAATATTGGATAGAATATTTTCAATCGAAGTACGGGTATTCTGATCCAAAGTTTCTTGACCTTCAGGTGGTTCAACAGCAACGTTGATGGTTAAATCTTTAATAACATAAGGACTGGCGATAATATCCTTGGTAATTCTGTTGACTTCATAGTTAATCGTCGACGAGCTTTCTTCTGACGACGATCCCCCACTTTCTTCTGCCGAAGGATAATTAACGACATCCTCTTGCCCTGTTCCGGGCACGCCACTATCTGGACTTGCACCCGTATAGCTTTTTTGAATCCGTTGAGCGCTGATTTCAATCCCTTTCATGCTCTCCGTATCCACAGGAGTAACGAGGTTATCTTTTTGACTGATCTGGTCAAAGTTGAGTTTGGAAGCCACCAATACCTCAATTTTATCGGGACCGGTCAGCTTGGATAAAAATTGTTTTACGCTTTGACGCACATCGCTTTCAAATTTCTTCTGCAGCGCCATGTTCTCCTGAACCGCCGTCGTAAGCGAACCCGTTGATCCGCCTTCCCCGCTTGGAAGGAGCACGGTGTCATCGCTGGCCGATAAGGAAATGTTCTCTGTTGGCAAGTTGGGCACAGATGTCTTGACCAGATTAAAATATCCATCAATAGCATCTTGATTAGGACGATATCCCGGCTTGAACGACAACACGATGGAAGCTGTTGCCTTCTGCTGCTCTTCCGCACTGGCGAATACATTTTCCGCCGGCAGGTTAATGAGTACCTTGGCATCGTTAATACCTTGCATCCGTTTAAGGAGCTGCTCCACTTCACCGTTCAGCGCGCTCTTGTACTTAACGTTGAACTCGTTATCAGTCATCCCGATTAAAGAGGAGCCTTGGTTAAACGATTCCAAGCCGATGGAACCGTTCTGCACGATCCCTTGCGACCCAACATCCACCTTCACACGAGCAGCATCCTTGCTGGGCACTGAGATTGTGGAGCCGTCAGGTCCAAGCTGATAAGGAATGCCGGCTGATTCCAAGTGAGTGATGATTCCCGCTGCATCGGTAGCATCCAGATTCGTGAAGGCTACCTCATACTCTGTCTTGGAGAATTGGATTGTCAGCAAAATAATGGCTAACAGAATAAAAGCAATCGTTGAGATCAGTAGTATTTTTTGTTTTTGACTGAATTGGTTCCAGTATCCGGTTAAACGATCCCGATACTGTGTAATTCTCTCATTCACAATGTCACCTCATCCGAAGCATGTTCGAGCATTAAATTTGCGTACGCATAATCTCTTGATAAGCTTCTATCACTTTATTGCGGACTTGCGTAGTCAATTGCAAACTTAACAAAGCTTGCTCCGAGGCGATCATCATTTCATCGGCGTTCACTTTGCCCAAGAGGAACTGACTGTTCACTTGCTGTGCATTGACTTCCTGAGCAGCAATCCCTTCAATAGCTTCATTCAGGAAGGAACCGAACTGCTTCATCGATTCTGCAGGAGTCTGTGATTGCGTCTGGCTGGTCAGTTGTGTTCCGGCCAATGGTTTCACGGCATCAAAGCTCATTCTCTCAATCAACATCAACACTCCCAACTACTAGTTATAAGTTATCTTTCATCTATGCTACGACTTGCCGATTTGCAACGCTTTAGTAATCATTGCTTTACTTGCATTGAGTGCGGTCACATTGGCCTCATAGGAACGAGTCGCCGAGATCATGTCCACCATCTCTTTCAAAATGTCTACATTAGGCATATATACATAACCTTCATTATCTGCATCAGGATGAGTCGGATTGTAGACCGGTTTGAATGGAGCCTCATCCTCCTGAATTTTGGTGATTTTGACCCCTTGACCAACTGCCCCCTTTCCCATCGCTGAGTCGAGAGCACTATTAAAATCAAGTTCTTTAGGAGCCATGACGACGGTTTTGCGGCGGTAAGGAACAGCCTTGCCATCCTCGATTCTGGATCGAGTCGTTTCAGCATTGGCGATGTTCGAGGAAATAACGTCCATACGAAGACGTTGTGCGGTTAAAGCCGAAGAGTTGATACTAAAACTGTCGCTGATCTTCAATGTCTATTATCTCCCTTCTACAGCAGTTCGTTTCATTTTAATGAGATAGTTCATTTGCTCGATATAGGCGTTATAACGCAGTTGATTGTTGGCAAGCTGCGTCATTTCACTATCGATATCTACGTTGTTCAGGTTGTTATTCATAACCGTGTTCTCATCCGTTGTCACTAAAGGCTCAGGGACTCCGTCCGTTGGGCCTATAACAAAATGCCTGGAATTAGTTCTTTTTCCTTGCAAATCGGGTACTCCATCTTTCATCTCCGCTTGCAGCATATTTTCAAAAGCTACATTCGAGCGTTTGAAGTAGGGAGTATCTACATTTGCAATATTGTTGGAAATAACCCCCTGCCGAAGATTCGCGGCCTGAACGGCTGTTTCCAGTCTGTCGAACCCTACTCCGTTCAACAACTGCACTTTATTTCCCTCCCCTGCTTTATCAGCTTTCCTTAATTTTCATTATTCAACAAACAGCGCGTAAATCCTCTTTTTTTCGACATTATTTTGCTAATCATTGTCTTTCTTTATCTCTTTCTTACGTCCTAGTCGAAAAAACGACTAATAACGACTAATAATGTCATATATCCTAAGTTTCACGGAGATTCGACATTATTACAATAAGAAAAAAGCCCTATCTTTCCAATTTTACATGTAATAAATTCATTAAATTATATAATAATGGTATTTTTTCAATATAAATGTAAATGCTTCAGATCATCATTTAGTAGATTTTGTCAGGCAAACAAAGGACCATCTGCCTGTATCCGGCAAAATGGTCCTTTGTTAACAATTTGTGAAAATCATCTCAGGTCCTACTCAAAATTGTTCAACTTAGCTACAAGATAAACTGACTAAGGTCACGATCCTGGGCAATATTTCCCAATTTTTCTTTCACGTATTCCGGGGTGATTATCATTTTATCAAGGGTTAGCTCCGGAGCTTCAAAGGAAAGATCCTCCAGAAGCTTCTCCAAAATAGTATGCAATCTCCGAGCTCCAATGTTCTCTGTATTAGCATTAACCGCAGCCGCGATGCGGGCGATTTCCTGTATGGCTTCCGCAGAGAACTCGATTTCCAAATCCTCTGTACGCAGCAGTTCTACATATTGCTTGGTTAACGCATTCTGCGGTTCCGTCAGAATGGAGACAAAATCCTCCAGGGTAAGGCTGCTAAGCTCCACACGAATTGGAAACCGCCCCTGAAGTTCAGGAATCAGATCAGAAGGCTTGGCAATGTGGAAGGCCCCTGCTGCGATGAACAAAATATAATCCGTTTTGATCGGGCCGTATTTGGTCATAATGGTCGATCCCTCAACAATAGGTAAAATGTCCCTTTGGACCCCCTCACGCGAAACATCAGGACCTCCACCCTGGCCACTGCGGCTGGCTACCTTATCGATCTCGTCAATAAAGATAATGCCGGTCTGCTCAGCGCGGGTCACCGCCTCTTGAACCAGATCATCCTGATCGATTAATTTGGAGGCTTCCTCTTGGGTCAATACCTTACGAGCTTCCTTGACCGTCAATTTTCTTTTTTTGGTTCGTTTGGGCAGGAGATTGCCGAACATTTCCTGCATGTTCATACCCATCTGGTCGTTACCCTGGCCAGCAAACATATCCATCATAGTCGGGGTGTTATCCTCCACCTCTACTTCTACGATGTCGTTCTCCAACTGGCCGGATAGCAGCTTGAACCGCAGCTGACGACGGCGTTCAGTCAAGTCGGCATCCTCCTTGCTCGCTTCTTGCACCGGAGTCTCGTTGGTATTTCCTCCTCCCCCAAACAGCATTTCGAAAGGATTACGCCCGCCTTTGGCTTTATTCTCAGAGGGAACGAGAATATGGACCAAACGCTCGTTAGCCAGCTCTTCCGCTTTATCCTTTACCTTCTCCGTACGCTCCAGCTTAACGGTACGTATCGCCGTTTCGATAAGATCACGGACCATAGATTCCACGTCACGGCCCACATACCCGACCTCCGTGAATTTGGTTGCCTCCACCTTGATAAACGGCGCGCCGACCAATTTCGCAAGCCTGCGGGCAATCTCCGTTTTACCTACCCCGGTTGGGCCAATCATCAGAATATTCTTGGGCACGATCTCATCCTGCACTTCTTCATGAAGCAGGCTACGACGGTAACGATTACGCAAAGCGACCGCAACCGATTTCTTGGCCTGTTTTTGTCCCACGATATATTTATCAAGCTCTGCAACGATTTGTCTTGGCGTTAAATTCTGATTTGCCATTTTACGTCCCTCCAAACTATGTTCATACCTGAGATCATAATTCTTCGACAATAATGTTCCCGTTGGTGTATACGCAAATCTCCGAAGCTACCTCCAGCGAGGCGCGCGCCATATCCTTTGCATTCATGCTTCCGGCATGGCGCTTCAGCGCGCGAGCGGCCGAGAGAGCAAAATTCCCGCCAGAGCCAATCGCAAGAATCTCATCGTCCGGCTCAATAATCTCTCCGTTGCCGGAAATCAAT
This sequence comes from Paenibacillus sanguinis 2301083 = DSM 16941, assembly GCF_000374825.1. Classification (GTDB taxonomy): domain Bacteria; phylum Bacillota; class Bacilli; order Paenibacillales; family Paenibacillaceae; genus Fontibacillus; species Fontibacillus sanguinis. The sequence goes on along the minus strand of NZ_KB895377.1, from coordinate 491,739 downwards.
AACATGCCGGTCTTATCCATAACAATCATAAGAGCCTCTAATTTGCGCAATACGCGGTCTTGCCGCCAATCTTTGGCTAGTTCCACCGCAGCCCTTTGCAAATTACCGTGATGCTCTTCCAGCTTGCCTTCAAATTTCTCGAACAACGTAATGGCATCAGCAACCGATCCGGCAAATCCGGCAATGACCTGACCCCGATACAAGCGGCGCACCTTCTTGGCCGTCTGCTTCATAATTACATTTTGTCCAAATGTGACCTGCCCGTCTCCAGCTATCGCTCCCTGGCCGTTATGACGAACAGCACAAATCGTTGTGGCGTGAAAAGTCATCTCCATGGCTATGCCTTCCTTTCCTCATTGCTCATTCTATGTTATGAAATACCTTAATGTCAGCATAACCTGTTTGCCTTATAGATTGCAAAAAAGAACGGTTGTTAATCCAGCCGTTCTTGTGTGATAAAGGATGTTAAGCTTTGCAGCGCACGCTTGGCGTGTGCTTCGTTTTTTTCTGCTTTTTTGCGGTAACGGGTATCCAGCTGCGGAAAAAGTCCAAAGTTGGCATTCATCGGCTGAAAATGTTCGAAATCAGCCGTTGTTATATAGCGAGCCATGCTCCCCAGCGTTGTATCTTCCGGGAAGACGATGCCCTCTGTCCCGATGGCGGCTCTAGCTGCGTTGATGCCCGCAATCAGGCCCGATGCCGCGGATTCCACATAACCCTCCACGCCAGTCATTTGGCCCGCAAAAAACAAGGTTGGACGCGCTTTAAGCTGATAGGTCGACGACAAGAGCTTGGGGGAATTGATAAACGTATTGCGATGCATAACTCCATAACGCACAAATTCCGCTTTTTCCAGTCCCGGAATCATGGAGAAGACACGCTTTTGCTCTCCCCATTTCAGATGAGTCTGGAAGCCCACCAGATTGTATAGAGTACCCGCGGCATTGTCCTGACGCAGTTGAACTACTGCATGAGGAAGCTTGCCTGTATGAGGATTCATCAGTCCGACAGGCTTCATGGGACCAAATAACGCCGTCTGCTTCCCGCGGCGCATCATAATCTCAATCGGCATGCAGCCTTCAAAATAGATCTCTTTCTCAAACTCCTTCAATTCGGCGACCTCTGCCGTAATCAAAGCATCATAAAAGGCATCAAATTCCTCCTCTGTCATCGGACAATTCAGATAAGCCGCTTCCCCCTTATCATAACGCGATGCCAGATATACCTTGGTCATATCAATCGATTCCTTCTCCACGATAGGAGCGGCCGCATCATAGAAATAAAAATAGTCCTCACCGGTCAACCTCCGAATTTGCTCTCCTAAAGCCGGAGACGTCAGTGGACCTGTGGCAATCACAACAATGCCTTCCTGCGGAATTTCGGTGATCTCTTCATTCCGCACCTCAATCAGCGGATGCTCACGCAAAGTGCGGGTTATCTCCCCCGAGAACCCATCCCGGTCAACGGCAAGCGCTCCCCCAGCAGGGACCGCATGACGATCCGCCGCTCCCAGCACCAGAGAATCAAGCCGCCGCATCTCTTCCTTCAGAACACCAACCGCATTGGTTAACCCATTGGCTCGCAGCGAGTTGCTGCATACCAGTTCAGCAAACTGATCGGTATGATGGGCCGGGGTCTTGACGACGGGGCGCATCTCGTACAGCACAACAGGGATGCCGCGACGGGCAATTTGCCAGGCCGCCTCACTACCGGCCAAACCCGCCCCGATCACGGTTACCTTATCTTGAGTTGTCAACTTTAATCCTCCCTACTACCCATGATGTAGCTCTAAGCTGCCCAAGCGCATCTGCGCTCTCCGGGATTTACTCATCTGCACCATCATCATTCTCTTCGACTTCTTCCACATAATCGCAAGCCGTACAACGCAGTTTAACTCCCTGTTTGTTACGCTTCTCAATCATCAAGGAGCTGCATTTAGGGCATGGCTTCGGTGAAGGTCTATCCCAGGATACGAAGTCGCATTCCGGATAACGGTCGCAACCATAGAAGACCCTCCCCTTCTTGCTACGACGTTCTACCACATGTCCTTCTTTGCAAGTCGGGCAAGGTACCCCGATATCCTTCACTATAGGCTTGGTATTCCGGCAATCCGGAAACCCTGAACAAGCCAGAAACTTGCCAAAGCGCCCCAGCTTGTAAACCATGGGCTTGCCGCACTTCTCGCAGATCTCGTCGGATACTTCATCCTCGATTTCGATTTCTTTCATCTCTTCCTCAGCCACTTGAAGGCGCTTCTCGAAGGATTCATAGAACTCCCCAAGCACCCGGACCCAATCCTCGGACCCTTCTTCCACATGGTCAAGGTCTTCCTCCATATGAGCCGTAAATTCCACATTCAGAATCTCAGGGAAAAACTGCTCCATCTGCTCGATAACCAGTTCTCCTAGCTCGGTAGGCATAAATTTTTTATCTTCAATGGCCACGTAGCCGCGTTTCTGAATCGTCTCCAGTGTTGGCGCGTAAGTACTCGGACGCCCGATACCAAGCTCCTCCAGGGTTTTAACCAGACGAGCCTCGGTATAGCGCGGAGGAGGCTGCGTGAAATGCTGCTTGGGTTCGATAGCATCCTTCTTAAGCTTATCCCCCGTTTTCAACGGCGGCAGGAATTTATCGTCTTCATTGGCTTTCCCATCATCATTGCCCTCTACATAAACCTTCATGAAGCCCGCGAAACGAATCTTTGAGCCTACTGCACGAAATGTAGCTTCGCCAGCGGCAATGTCCACAGACATCGTATCCAGCACAGCGGAGGACATTTGGCTAGCCATAAAGCGATCCCACACTAACTTGTACAAGCGGTACTGATCGCGGGTCGTGAATTCCTTCACGGATTCGGGATCACGTAACGCCGAAGTTGGACGGATAGCTTCGTGGGCATCCTGAGCCCCGGCAGCCTTCTTCATATACTGACGTGGCGTCTCAGGTGCATAGGCCTCTCCATATTTCCCGAGAATATATTCCTTCGCCTCTTCCTGGGCTGACGCAGCGATTCGCGTGGAGTCAGTACGCATATAGGTAATCAAACCGACGGTGCCCTCTTTGCCGAGATCCACCCCTTCATACAGTTGCTGAGCTACGGACATCGTCTTGGCTGCACGGAAATTGAGCTTACGCGCAGCCTCCTGTTGGAGAGAACTCGTGGTAAAAGGAGCGGCCGGGTGACGAAGGCGTTCTTTTTCCTTCACATCAGCTACGCTGAATTTGGCTTTCTCAATAGCGCTCAGAATCTCCTTGACTTGCTCTTCACTCTTCAGTTCCAGCTTCTGACCATGGAACTGATGAAACTTCGCTTCAAAGGAGGTGTCTCCCGTCTTCAGCTTGGCCGTAATACTCCAGTATTCCTCCGGAACAAAAGCGGATATCTCATTTTCACGGTCCAGAATAATTTTAACCGCTACGGACTGTACCCGTCCGGCGGACAAGCCCTTCTTAACCTTTTTCCATAACAGCGGGCTGATTTTATAACCCACAAGACGGTCTAGAATGCGTCTCGCCTGCTGGGCGTTGACCAGGTCCATGTTGATCTTGCGTGGTGTTTTGAAGGCATCCTTAACAGCTTGCTTGGTAATTTCATTAAATACAACACGGCATGTTTCCGTTTTATCCATGTCCAGGGCATGGGCCAGATGCCAGGCTATAGCTTCCCCTTCACGATCGGGGTCAGCCGCCAGATAGATTTTCTTCACTTTTTTGCTGGCATCTTTTAATTCCTTTAATACGGAACCCTTCCCACGGATCGTAATATACTTCGGACTGAAGTTGTTTTCTACTTCAACGCCAATCTGGCTTTTGGGCAAATCGCGAACATGCCCCATTGAGGCCTTCACGATGAATTTGCTGCCTAGGTATTTGCCAATCGTTTTCGCCTTTGCAGGCGACTCCACGATGACGAGTGAATCCGCCACAGGTTCGTCCTCCTCTCAAACAATGCAAAGCTTCTAATTAGATGATACGCATATAGTCATATATGTGGCCACTCTCAGATAGGAATGGACTATATTAGCTGATAAACGGCACCGGGTAACTGTACCACCGTTTTTTTCATGATTAAAGATAACAGAACTGAATGCAAAAGTCCAAAATCCCACCCGGTCCGCATGAGCAATTCATCAAAACCCAGCGTTCCCTGCTCCAACATATGGTATATGCGGCGCTCCTCATCTGTCAACTCGTTTTCTGTTACCGCTTCCCTTACAGACTCTTCCAAAGACGGCAAATACGATTCGTAATCCTCCAAAATGTCACCGGCATCCGTCACTATTTTGGCTCCTTGTTTAAGCAATGCCAATGTCCCTCGACTTTTGGGTGAAGTAATTGGACCCGGTACAGCAAATACATCGCGATTAGCCTCCAAGGCTATATCGGCCGTAATCAGTGATCCACTTCGCGCATCTGCTTCGACCACCACCGTTCCCCGCGAGATTCCGGCGATAATTCGGTTGCGCTGCGGGAACATTCCCGGGTGTCCTGGCGTTCCAGGAGGATATTCGGAGACCACCAGACCCTGTTCTACAATTCTCCGATACAATGACGTGTGCTCCGAAGGGTAAGGTACATCAATGGCCGTGCCCAGCACAGCGATGGTTGGACCAGCGGCCAGTAAAGCCGCTTCATGGCAGATGCCGTCGATTCCCCGGGCCAACCCGCTGACAATGGTAATTCCCCGTGATGCCAGTTCCTCCGTGAGCATGGACGCAACCTTCCTTCCATAAGCGGTTGGCACACGCGTACCCACCAGGGCTATGGACAGACTGTTTAGCAGCTTCGACTCTCCTCTGGCATAGAGTACCCACGGAGGGCGTATCGTTTCCTTCATTAGTAAGGGGTATTCCGGATCAAGCCCCGTGACGACTTCAATATCCTTATGTTCAAGCCGCTCCCTCCATGCTTCAATCCAGCCCTCTGACCACTCGCTGGACAACTTCAAAGCCAGCTCCAAATCCAGTCCACGCTCCAGCCAGTCGGAAGAGCTAAAATGCAAGGCATGCTCCCATTCCCCGGAGGGATGATGGATGATGCGCTGCAAGGTAGCAAAACCAATACCAGGAAAGGCGTGCAGCCCTGCCAGAATCCATTTTTTCTCCATATACTTCCCCCGTCTTCGTCTCTTAAAACAACAAAAAGCAACCCTCTGCCCGTAGGCGTAGAAGGTTGCTTACCTTGCATGAAGAGGTATTAAATTCTCGAACTACCCCTCTAAGAGACATTTTTCTTGCATTATAGCAAAGCTTAGTGTGTTGTGCAAAGATTTAGGAGACCCCGTTCCTCTAAAACGCTAACCAGGGTTGCTCCCATTTCTGAAGGAGTAGGGGCCACCTTAATCCCGCAAGCCGTAAGCTTGGCGATTTTCTCCTTGGCCGTCCCCTTGCCTCCGGATATAATGGCGCCGGCATGACCCATCCGCTTCCCGGGTGGCGCTGTTACGCCGCCAATAAAGCCCACAACCGGCTTCGTCATGTTCTGCTCGATCCATTCGGCAGCCTCTTCCTCTGCCGTGCCGCCAATTTCGCCAATCATAATGACCGCATGAGTATCCTCATCCTCATTGAAGCGACGCAAAATATCAATGAATTCAGAGCCTTTGACCGGGTCCCCGCCAATACCAACGGCTGAGGATTGCCCAATGCCGCGAGTGGTCAATTGATGAACCGCTTCATAGGTTAGCGTACCGCTGCGCGATACGACACCAATATGGCCCGGAAGATGAATGTAACCTGGCATGATGCCAATCTTGCATTCTCCGGGAGTGATGATGCCTGGACAATTGGGGCCGATCAGGACTGTATTTTTTCCTTCCATATAACGCTTGACCTTGACCATATCGAGCACCGGAATACCTTCCGTGATACAAATGACAAGATCCATTTCCGCTTCTATCGCCTCCAGGATGGAGTCCGCGGCAAAAGCAGGAGGTACATATATCACACTCGCCGTCGCACCCGTAGCTTCCTTGGCTTCCAGTACCGTATTGAACACCGGCAGGCTAACCACCCTGCCCGTCTCCAGTGTAATATCAACCCGGGTGCCACCTTTGCCTGGCGAGGTTCCGCCAACCATCTGTGTGCCGTAATCCAAGGCTCCTTTGGCATGAAACAATGCCGTTTTGCCCGTAATTCCTTGGGTAATGACCTTCGTATGTTTATCGACCAAAATACTCATATTTCGAGCCTCCCCTTCATGGATAGGTGAATGACTTTAGGATACAAGCGCAACTATTTTCTGGGCACCATCCGCCATCGAGCCGGCAGCCACAATAGGCAGGCCGGAGTCGGCTAAAATCTGCTTGCCGAGTTCCACATTCGTCCCTTCCAGACGCACAACCAGCGGACGGTTCAATTCGACTTGGCGCGCGGCTTCCACGATCCCCGAAGCAATAACATCACATCTCATGATGCCGCCAAATATGTTCACGAAAATCCCCTTCACCTGGGCATCGGACAAAATGATCTTGAAGGCCTCGGTTACCTTCTCCGCCGTGGCTCCGCCCCCTACATCCAGGAAGTTGGCGGGATCCCCGCCATAGTATTTAATGATATCCATCGTCGCCATAGCCAGGCCAGCTCCATTCACCATACAGCCGATATTGCCATCCAGCGAGATATAGCTTAAATCAAATTTGGAGGCCTCAATCTCCTTCTCATCCTCTTCGGTCAAATCCCGCAGGGACAAGATGTCCTTCTGACGGAACAACGCATTGGAATCAAAGTTCAGCTTCGCATCCAGCGCCAGCACATTTCCATCGCCTGTTACGACGAGCGGATTAATCTCCGCAATAGAGCAATCCTTATCGACAAAAGCCTCATAGAGAGCAAGCATAAATTGTACTGTTTTGCCAACCAGTTCGGACGGAATACGAATGTTGTAAGCCAGGCGCCGAGCCTGATAAGGTTGTAAGCCAATGGCCGGGTCAATGACTTCCTTGAAGATTTTTTCCGGCGAGGACGCGGCCACCTCTTCAATCTCCGTACCGCCTTCTTCTGACGCCATCATCGTTACCCGGCCGGTTCCCCGATCGGCGACTGCCCCCACGTAATACTCCTTTTTAATATCACATCCTTGCTCGATGAGCAGACGCTTGATTTCTTTGCCCTCTGGACCCGTCTGATGCGTAACCAATACCTTTCCAAGCAGTTCACTGGCATACGCTCGAACTTCCTCCAGGCCCTTGGCCACCTTCACTCCTCCAGCCTTGCCTCGTCCTCCAGCATGAATCTGGGCCTTGACGACCACAACCGGAGTCCCTAGCGCTACCGCCGCCTCCACGGCTTCATCCACCGTAAAGGCCACTCTTCCCTCAGGAACGGCCACGCCGTATTGCTTCAGGACTTCTTTTCCTTGATATTCATGGATATTCATGGGTAAAAATCCTCCTATCAACAGGCGGTATTAGAGAGTTCAAATCGAGATCATTGTACCATTTATTTAAAACGCTTACCTTAAAAAGTTCACTATTTATACACAACTTTTTTATATGGTTTTCATCTCATATTGAGATGAATTAATCCATGAATAAACAGGAGTTACTCTCTCCTTTTTTATTTCATGCAAGCGCTTTTAAGTCTTGGTATAACCTATAATATAGAGCATGGATGACCGATACGAGTTCCACACCCATTCATACAAAAAATGACAAAATATCTCGATGCGAGATGAATAATAAAATGCTCCTTTTTCGTATTGAATCTGCTATTTATGTGATATACTACGTTGTTTTGATCGGAATCACTGCGTAGCTGAATAGTCTATGCAAGTTATTGTGATAACTTGACATTGTTTCCATAGCTCTCTAAAATACTAATTAATTGAACAGGAAATTAAGGAGGCACCTTATTCCATGTCAGCCCAAGTATTTGCGGTGTACTTGTGCTGTAATTTGTGGAAAGAGGTGCTTTTTGCGATGTATGGGAAATTGCATAGTGCATGCCTTTACGGAATTGATGGAGTTGTGATTGAGGTTGAAGTGGATTTGTCCAGTGGCATCCCTCAAACGCAAATCGTAGGATTGCCTGACTCTGCTGTTCGCGAGGCAGTGGATCGGGTCCGGGCAGCAATTAAGAACTGCGGATACCGTTTTCCTCTCCAACGAGTAACTATTAACCTGGCTCCTGCGGATTTAAGAAAGGAAGGGGCAGCCTTTGACCTAGCCATTGCCCTCGCCCTGCTTACGGCAAGCGATCAAGTAAGACTGCCCGCAGAGGATCGTATCTTGATTATTGGCGAGCTGTCGCTCGATGGCAAGCTTCGTCCGGTGCCAGGCGTCTTATCGATGGTAGACCGGGCACGGAGGGAGGGCTTCCACTCCGTTCTGCTTCCACGCGCCAATGCCGAGGAGGCCCTGTTACTGGAAGGAATTCGAGTGTATGCCATCTCGCATTTAAATGAATTGGACCCTGAGACTGATTGTTGCAGCGGGAAAAAAATAACTAGAGGCCGTCCTCCCCGGCAAGGAGAGAGGCAGCCCCTAGTCCTGGAAACGCTAAAGCACCTTGAGATTGAATCCAAGGTAAGCTCCAGCCCCTCTATTTCTTTGCCGCCACCGCTGGATTATAGCGATGTCGTAGGCCAGCGCCATATCAAACGTGCGTTAACCATTGCCGCCGCAGGCTTTCACAATATTGTGCTGATTGGCCCACCGGGGACGGGCAAGACGATGCTTATTCAGCGGCTTCCCTCCATCCTTCCACCTCTGAGCCCGGCGGAATCGCTGGAGGTCACCAGAATATACAGTTCAGCGGGCAAGCTGAACCCTCATGGGCAAGGCTTGATCTCCGTCCGGCCTTTTCGCTCACCACATCACACGATTTCATCAGGTGGCCTGATTGGAGGCGGGAGCATTCCCAAGCCTGGCGAGGTAAGCCTGGCTCATCACGGCATCCTCTTCCTCGACGAGCTGCCCGAATTCTCCAGGCAAGTGCTGGAAGTGCTGCGTCAACCGCTGGAGGAACGCAAGGTTACGATTAGCCGCTCGCGTGCCGCCTTTACCTTCCCCGCCCATTTTTTACTTGCGGGTTCCTTAAATCCTTGCCCGTGCGGATTTTTTGGCTCCGAGCCGCCCCTGCCAGCTTGCAGTTGCACACCTTGGCGTATCGCTCAGTACCGGGAGAAGCTCTCAGGCCCACTTCTGGACCGTATCGATATGCAGGTGGAAGTGCCAAGACCACAGCAATGGCAGGAGGATACCCAGCCCCTGAGTTCGGCTGATATGCAAAAGCAGGTGCTGAGCGCAGAACAAATTCAGCGCCAGCGATACAAAGGCACTTCAATTTCCCGAAATAGCGAGCTTTCAGGGAGCCTGCTCAAGAGGTTTGCCCCACTGGAGCAGGATGCCGCCAAGCTGCTGCAAGCGGGTTTCGAGTCTTTGGGGCTTAGTCTGCGGGCCTGCGACCGCATCATTAAGCTGGCCCGGACCATCACCGATCTGGACGGACAAGAACAGATCCGGGCTGAGCATATCGCAGAGGCGATTCAATATCGTCAGTTCGACCGGCTCACCACTCATTAACGGCGAACAACACAGCCCCTACAATCTGTTTATATAATTCCGAGGATAGCTCTTCGTATTTCTCGGATAAATCCTTCTCCCGAGCCATTCCCCAGGGGGAATCATTCCAGGAGCCCATGCCGCCAAAGACATCTGCCGAGCTGGCCGCATGAAACATGTTCAGATGCTTCTCGGGCAAGGGGATTTCCATACCGGAGGCTTTGGATGTCTCCCCCGCCAACACCAGCCCTGCTTGACGGAACAAATGAGCGAAGTTATCACACTCAATATCGTCGGCCAGCTTGGCAATTTCATCAAGCACCTTGGCGAATTCCTCTGTGTTATCGGGAAAAACAGGCTTCTCTTGGGGCGGGTTCTCCCAGCGATGCTCTACGTAATGGATATCCCAACCCTTTTTCCGGGTATTGAATGTCCATTTGGGCAGCGAATACGTGACTTCTCCATCCTCGTAAAAGCAAGTCAGCAGATTACGGCGTGCGCCAGCAAAAGCAAGCAGGTGTCTGTCCTTCACCTCGGCAGGAGTCAAAAATTTAACATCAGTAAGCTTGCGTTTAAGGGCTTGTTTATACCATTCCTCCACGTTTTTGAACGAACTTCTCTCCGGTTTATCCATGTCCAGAGCATCGAAGGTCACAGCAAGCTCGTAGGAGGGCATCTTGTATTTAATTTTGCTCTTCTGTCTCAACGCTTGCTTCGTGCTGGCTACAAGACTGCTGATTTGATACATCTCTCCGTTCATCTCTTGAATATTCCCCTCTCCGGTATTAGCTAGAATAACTGTATATTACGTCAAGCCTCCGATACAAGGAGCTTAAGAAATAACGGGCTAGGACTTCAGGGTAATTCATTCCCACTGCCGTCCTAACCCGCATATATTTCAATTCATATAAAGCTGATGCCTTAGCTTAAACAAGCATGATAGTCAGTGATTTAAAAAGCCCCTTCGATATGCTCGAGTTCTATTGTTTCGGTCCGGTCAAAGGTAACCGCGATAACATCAAACCGCACATTCGCAGCCCATTGTTTGTTCTGATGCAGATACACAGCCGCAGTGCTGCGAACCTGAGCTATTTTGCGTGGAGTCACCGCTTCCGCAGCCGTTCCAAAACCAGCAGCCCTGCCACTGCGGCTACGTACCTCAACGATAACTATCCAGTCTCCTTGCCGGGCAATCAGATCAATCTCCCCTGAACGGCAGCGCCAGTTGCGCTCCATGATTGCATAGCCAAGGGAGAGCAAATGCTCAGCAGCCGCCAGTTCCGCACGGCGCCCCCGCTCTTTCCGCTCATCTCCCACCGTTCTTTTCCTATATGGACTATTCAAGGAACAACTCTCTTTCCATCATTTTATCGGAGCGATATATAAACGTTAAAATTTCCGCGACCAGATCATAAAGCTCTGCCGGAATTTGCTGATCCAGATCCAGCTTGGACAGCACCTCCACCAGGGCGGCATCCTCCTGAACAGGAATACCATGTTCCCGCGCCTTTTCTAAAATCTGCTCGGCCAACAGCCCTCTACCCTTTGCAGCTACAACTGGAGCTTCTCCCTGGCCGGGATCGTATTTTAAAGCAACCGCCTTCTTGAAAGCCTGACCCCGCTCCTTCGCCTCTTCACTCATACCCGGTAATCCACCCCTTTATAGGGACTTGGCGCATAGGACAGGGACAGGCTGAAATCCGTTGTCTCCCCGTCTTCTGTCTCCGGCGAGATTAGCGGCTCTGCCTTTAACGAAAGCAGCTTGTAGCCTGCTCCTGCCAGTGCCATCTCAATCTCGTCATGGCGGGATTCCAGGAATACGCCGGTGGCTTCCTTCTCGCTATATAGCTTGAGTAGTACCTTCTTATCCGCAACCTGTACGTCAACCATAATTTGGCCCAGCGCTTGCATTTGCAGGTCGAACCATAAGCGGCAGTTAGCCGGGTCCAGTTCGCCCTTGCGGCCTCGCCGCGATTCAATATGCACAGCGGCGGTCTGTTGGCCGTCGGGACCGATGAAGGGGAGAAACATCGTAACCTGCGCGAACGGAGCGGTCCGATCGGTATTCAACAGCAGCTGCTGCCCGGTCAGTTGCATCACCAGCTGCCGGGCCGCCTCTTGCAAAGGCGCCGGCAGCTCGCTTGAGGCCATCGCTTGCAGCAGAAGGCCTTTCAAGCTCTCCTGCGCAGCCGTGCCGGCGGTGCCGGTCGTTGGCACGCCGCTGCTGCGGGCGGCCCCAGCGGCAGCCTCGCCAGCCGCAGGCTGCGCTGGGGCCGACGCCGCGCGTGCTTCCGGCGCGGCGTCCTTGGGCGGCGACGTGTTGGCGCCGCCCGCTTGTACTGCTGCGGCCTCCTGGCGCAGCAGCGGGGCTTCGCCCGGCGCGGCCGCAGGTACGCTGCCCGCTCCCGGGCCGCCGGGCGCCTGTGCGCCCCCGGCGGGAGCCCCCGCGGCGCCGCTTGCCTGCGGCGGCGCTTCCGGCGCTGCAGCCGGGGCCGGCGTACCGCCGCCCGGCCCGGCCGCGCGCAGCACTTGCTGCTCGTGCTCCGCACCGAGCAGCTTCAGCACGCGCCCCACCCACGGCTCCGCCGCGGGGGCGGGGTGCGTGCTTGCTGGCGCAGCACCGGCGATGCTTCCTCCGCCGGGCAACTGCGCCGTCGCCGGAGAAGCAGGGCTGCCGGCGGCAAGACCGTTTCCTCCCGGCATCGCTGTGCCGGGAGCGCCGCTTGGCAGCGGGTCACTGGCTCCCCGGCCCGCTGCCCCCCCGGCCATGCTCTCCTCCGTCATGGCCGAGCCCAGCGCAAGCAGCAACGTTTGCAGCCTCGCCGCTAGTTCGATAGGGGCCCCCGCATTTCCGGCAGATGCTCCTGCCCCAACTGCTTGCCCTCCTGCCCCGCCTACAGGCAAGCCTCCCTGCTGCGCTAACTGCACCAGCCCCGCCGCCTGATTCGGCTGAGCTCCGCCACTGGACAAGGCACTCCCTGTCCCAGGAGATGTGGCAGCTCCCATACTCGTACCCGTACCTGTACCAACTCCAGGTTGCGGCACCTGGGTGGATGCTCCTCCTTCAGGGGGACTAGCTTTCCCTGCAGCAGCCCCGCTGCTCCCGCTCTCTAGCTGACGCAGAAAAGCGCCCAACTGCTCCTCCAGTGAGGACAACAGCACATGAAGGGGAGGACCAAAAATAGCTTGATGCAACCCGGCAACCGATTCACCTGTAATCGGCAAGCCGCGGCTAAAGGCAATTCCCGCCGCCTGCACCCACTCCGACAAAGGTAACCCCGCCGGTCTTTGACCGGATACCTGCTGTAGCAACAATACATTTTCCTTCGTTAGAGGCAATCCGCTCTTCTGCATCAGTTGCAGCAGTTCCCGATTAGCCGGGGTATTTTCCAAACCTAAGGATTCCAGCGTCTTGGCAAGGGAAGCGGCGGACAGCATAGTGTTTGCCGCCATCTCCATGGGCTTTAGCACCGGCAATCCCCCTTGGGCTTCCGGCTGGACCTGGAGCAACGTGGTTTCCCCCTGACGAAGCGGGGTTTCCAGAGCTGCATGCAGCTTGACACCCTGTACCTGGATTACCGCATCCTGTCCGTCCTCCGATACGGATAATATCGTTCCGCGGACCACCTGCCCCGTTCTTAATTCCAGGGATTTGGGTTCCCCGGTCCGCACATCTCCCATCATGCTGCGCAGCAGCGGTCCGATATTCATAACTTCCCCTCCTCGTAACACCTGATATGGAAAACCCGCCTCCTGCGAGGGCGGGTCAATGACACTGGTTTAGAACAACGTTTGCTCTTCGATTAACAGATTCCGCATAAAGCTTCTGCGATGCAGCGGCGTGGGTCCAAGGGCCAAAATCTGCTCACGATGAAATTTAGTCCCATAACCCTTATGTATAGCAATACCGTACTCAGGATATTTTGCATCCCATTCCCCTTGACATAATCTGTCTCGCGTCACTTTTGCGATAATAGAGGCGGCGGCAATCGACTGACTGGTCGCATCACCCTTGATGACCGACAATTGAGGAATCGGCACATCCACCTTCTCAGCGTCAATCAGCAGAAAATCTGCGGCAACGGCCAGTTCTTCTACCGCTTGCTTCATAGCCAACCGAGTAGCTTGCTTGATATTAATTCGGTCGATGGTCGCCGCATCCACATAACCAATCCCCACCGCCAACGCCCGCTCCATAATGATATCGTATAATTGATCTCGTTTTTTTGCGCTTAGCTTCTTGGAATCATTCACTTCCTCCAGTACAAGCTGCTGGGGTAAAACGACCGCTGCGGCCACCACATCTCCAAACAAGCAACCTCTTCCGACTTCATCGATGCCAGCAATATACTGATAAGAAGCTCCATATTCCCGTTCATATTTCAACAAATCCTCCATAATGCCTCCTTACAAACCTCCACCGTGGAACTTGCCTCTAAACTACCCGATCTGATGGAAATCACCACTATGGCCTTATCTCTTATTATCGGCTTTCTGTCGTGGATTCTACAGTCATCCTGTGAAAAAACAAAATAGCCCCCGGCGAACGGCCGACGGCTATTTCTTAGTAAGGTGCTTCTAGCGAGTATCTGCCCAGCTTGCCGGCCCGAAGCTCACGAAGCAAAATTTGCGACGCCTTCTCCAAGTCCACACGTCCACCACTGACGATGCAACCGCGCTTGCGCCCCACCGCCTCCATCACGGCAACAATTTCATCGGAATTTTCCGCATCCTGCGGCGCTTCATCCAGCTCAAAGCGGGCTTGAAACGGCTCCCAATAATACCGGACAAGATATTTGACTGCAAAAAAAGCAATATCTTCAACATTCAGAATCTCTTCGCGTATCGCTCCGGTCACTGCCAGCCGATAACCTACGTTTTGATCCTCAAATTTAGGCCATAAAATCCCTGGCGTATCCAGCAATTCCATATCCGTACCAACCTTGATCCATTGCTGACCCTTGGTTACACCAGGCCGATCGCCGGTAGCGGCTATTTTTCGACCAGCCAGCCCGTTTATCAGGGTTGACTTGCCTACATTAGGGATACCTACGATGAGAGCACGCACAGCCCGCGGGTTAATTCCCTTGGCAATTTGCTTCTCAATCTTATCCTTAAGCAGTTCCTTCGCCAAGCGCGGAATTTCCTTTAGACCTTGTCCACTGGAAGCGTCCGCTTCTACGGCCAGATGACCCTCTTGCTTAAAATATTCAATCCACTGCTTCGTTACGAGCGGATCAGCCAAATCCGCTTTGTTCAGCACGATCAAGCGGGGCTTGCCCTGTAAAATCTCATCAATCATGGGATTACGGCTGGATAGAGGCAGACGGGCATCCAGCAGCTCTATCACCACATCGATCAGCTTCAACTTATCCTGAATTTGCCGGCGTGCCTTGGTCATATGACCGGGAAACCATTGTATTGCCATATTTGCTCACCTCATATTTCCAATGAACGCGCCTTCTTGTTTACCCTTAAACTAATGCCGGATGAACTTAAAATCGCTCAGCGGCCAGAATACCATATCGGCTCGACCCACAATTTCACTATAGCTAACGTAGCCGATTCTCCGGCTATCCGTACTGTTCGACCGATTATCTCCCAATACAAACACATGGCCCTCTGGCACCGTTCCATCAGGAACGTCCTGGTTAGGGAAGTTCGCTTCTATATTATATAACTCATCATTCTTATGCTTCTCATCAACGACGTCTTTAATGTACGTCTCGTCCACGATTTGTCCATTTACCGTTACCGTGTCTCCTTCTACCTGTACGGTATCTCCGGGAACTCCAATCACGCGTTTGATAAAATCCCGCCCCTCCTGAGGCACATGGAATACGATAACTTCACCATGCTTGGGAGCGCGCATATCATAAATGATTTTGTTAACGATAATACGTTCACTCGTGTGAAAATTCGGCTGCATGGACGGACCATCCACAATAAACGGTGCAAAAAACAGCCAACGGATTAAAATAACCAACACTACAGCGATGACAATGGCTTTTAGCCATTCCAGCATCTCGCCTTTTTCATTCTTATCCTTATGCACTGTTCCCGGTCCTTCCGGTTGCCCCATCTGGTCAATCGATTGCTCCGAATAGTGCTGCTCTCCCTGTTTCTCCATGGGTCGCGGCCTCCCTTATCCTCACAAATGGGTAAATGGAAAAAGTAAAAGGGCTTGAATAAACAAGCCCCTCCTGTTCGTTAATGGAATTAACGACGCACTTCTTTAATTCTCGCTGCTTTACCGCGAAGTTCACGAAGATAATACAACTTCGCACGACGCACTTTACCACGGCGAGCCACTTCAATTTTATCGATTTTCGGGGAATTAATCGGGAAAGTTCTTTCCACACCTACACCATTCGAAATTTTACGAACGGTAAAAGTTTCGCTGATTCCGCCGCCACGACGCTTGATAACAACACCTTCAAACAACTGGACACGCTCGCGAGTTCCCTCAATAACCTTAACGAACACTTTCAAAGTGTCACCAGGGCGGAAACTTGGAATATCCTTGCGAAGTTGTTCTTGCGTAATCGCTTGTACGATATTCATCTATGACTCCCTCCTTCCACTCAGGTGTTCATGCCTCTTCCGGAGAAATCTCCATGTTCTCCTTCATCATCCGCAGCGGACCACCGAATTCACAACAAACTGAATTTTATCATAAATTCCCGGACATAGCAAGAAATAATACCGAGCTAATTACGATGCCAAAGGTATTTAAGCTACGCCCTAATAACCATATTATGATATTCCAAGCAATAGATGCTTTCTTTCCATAAAAGAAACCAACCGCATCCAAGAAAAGGCTTCGATGTCATTTTTTCTAAGCATTATCTTTTTCACGCAAAAAAAGCCTCTTCAACATCAGAGGCCCTTCCTGCGGATTCCAGCGAATCAGATCAAGGCAATGGCCAGTAGTGTAAACAAGCTGAGCGTCAAAATTTGCTCTCCAGCAGGAGACGGTCCATAGCCGTATCCGTAACCGTACGGGGGAATAAAAGCTGATGTTTTCACTCGCCCTCGTCCACCAGAGACTTTCAGATAAAGATTTTCCCGGTCCACATTAACGACGGTCCCCTCATATACTTTGCCGTCTCGGCACATGACACGTACCTTTTTATTCATACAGTACAGGCAATTATAATAAATTTCGACCATGATGGGCTCTCCTTCCTTTGCAAGCTAATGCATAGTATGAAAAGCGTGGACGAACGGTATAGGCTGTTATAACAGATAGATGAATACAGCGTTAGCCCAAAATCAGCTAGAATGTGGATAACCCCAGGCTGCCTAGGAAAGTATTGCACAATGCCTTACTTTGGCAGACCGATAATCGACCACATATTGCTGGGTTACTGGCCTATACGTTATAATGAACATGACCAGAGGAACGGCAGGAGTCACAATATCGGGGTATGGCGCAGTCAGGTAGCGCGCACCCTTGGGGTGGGTGAGGCCGTGGGTTCGAATCCCGCTACTCCGATTGTTCCTAATTCCTAAATAAATGACCACTTCTTGTGCAATGAAGAAGTGGTCATTTTTGTTAATTGGTACATCTATATTGTACGGCCGCTCAAAAGAAACCAACCCGGCCTTGTCCCGGCTGCTCCAACCACTGGTGCTTATGGCTCTTGTCCAATTCCCCGCGCAGTACCTGAATCAGCTTGGCGATATCCACATGTCCTTGCCGGTGCCATTCAAGCGCTGCACTGACATACACCTCGCCAAGCTGGGCCAGGGAGAAGGATTCCGTATGCCTCGCTGCTTCCAGCGTTCCTTCTGCTCCAGCAAACAAATCAAATCCCCGCTGCTTAAGATATTGCGCACGCAAGGCTTCATCGGGCATAGTAATTTCATAAGCACGATCAAATCGACCGGCCCGGTTCATGAGTCCCGGATCAATTTTCTCCGGATAATTCGTCGTACCTATCAAGAAGATGCCTTCCTTGGAGGTGGCGCCATCCAGGGTGTTCAGGAAGAAGGAACGAACGCCCTCAGGCATGGAGTCGATATCCTCAATAATGAGGACCATCGGAGCCAGCCGCTTCGCAGCATCAAATACCTCCCGCACGGATTCGCTTGTTGTATACTCGGTAATTTGCCAGTAAGCTGCCGGACCTGGTATACTCCCGGCAATTGATTTCACCAAGGTTGTTTTGCCGTTACCAGGGTGTCCATACAGCAGAATTCCCCGCTTGTAGGGAATATCAAACTGGCGGTAAAATGTGCGATCCTCCTCAAAAAACTGATCCAATGCATTGAAAATATCCTGCTTGATCTCTTCTGCGAGCACCACCTGATCCCGGGTAACTGCTCGGGTAATCGCTTCTCCTTGACGTTCGATACCATTCCGGGTATCGGTGAAAACCGTCACCCGTTTCATCTTTTGTTGCCGTTCACGCTCGCGCACCGTGCCCAAAAATTGCTTCATCTGCTCTTCGCTTGCAGCAAATACGAAATCTTCGGTATAAATACCATTTGGGCGGAAGAACGGAATTCTCGCCAGGGCTACTCCCCATTTGGGGTAGGCGAATACGTTGTTTCGCAACGAATACTGCATTCCATACGCAGGTACGTCCCCCTCATCGTCGTAATGGAATGTACGGAGCTCCAAATCTTCAAAAACTCGGGCCACCAGTTCCACATTCTCGCTCTCCGAGCGAAGGTCCTCCTCCAGAAGGCTCCAGTATTCATTGTTCGGATCATCGCTGGCAAACAGTTCATAGCGTATCCCATAACGAGAATAAAGTGCGTCAATAATCCCTTTGATTAAATGAGCATAGGTTGCATAACCTTCAATCGTCTCGGCAGAATGAGGCTTCAGCGCGTAAATGGAGGAGAAGCTTTGTGGTTGATTTAAATTCTGTAATGTCATGATTTGGCCCCCTTCACGGCAGCAAGCGGCTTGCATTTGGCAACTACCTGCGCCAGTCCTGCTCCGGTCACACTCTCCATTATTTCATCTACATTTTTATAGGCTTGCGGCGACTCATCCAGGATGGATTCCAGTGAACGCTGGTTAACGACAATTTCATCTTCGGTTCCTACGCGGAGCGCCGCTTCAAAGTCCGCGACCTTCACCAGGCGTTTTGTCGCTGTACGTGACCGGATGCGGCCTGCTCCATGGCAGATGGAATAATAGTTGTCCGCCCCTTCCGGCTGCCCGACCATAATATAGGAAGCGGTCCCCATCGAACCGGGAATAAGCGCCGGGTGTCCGGTAGCCCGATAGGGCTTGGGATTATCAGGATGCCCAGCAGGCAACGCCCGGGTTGCCCCCTTGCGATGCACGAACACCTCGCCCTGCTCCGGATGATGCTCTTCCCAAGCGTAATTGTGCATCAAGTCATACAATGTGCTAAACTCGCATTTTGGCCCAAACACCTCGCGGAAGGCTTCGCGCATGGCATAGGCAATAAGGTGCCGGTTCGTCACCGCATAATTAAGTGCAGAGTACATCATATTCACATAGTGTCTGCCCTCTGCATGCTCCAAAGGCGCAAAGACCAGCTTGGGATCAGAGGTCCCCCATCCGTGGCGCTGCATGACCTTAAGGATAGCGGATGAGCTCATTTGGCTAACATATCCACCCCAAGCCCGCGACCCGGAGTGAATCATGACCACGATCTGTCCATCAGACAGCCCCCAGGCTTCCGCAATGCTGCGGTTCTCCTCGGCAATTTCAATCGCCTGAATTTCTGCAAAGTGATTCCCGCCCCCCAGTGTCCCGAGCTGTCTATGCGCCCGGTGCCAGGTCATATCCGGCACAAGCTCCAGCACACTTTCATCAAAAGCGAATTTACTGCTCTCCACATGCGTTAAGGATGTGGACTTTTTGGGAGTGTAGCTGTCCGGAATGTATTTTTTAGGTAGTCCATGCAGTCCTTTACGCACAATATGTTCAAGCCGAATATCGGAATAATGTCCACGCTGATTGGCTTCCATCGGCAACACCTTTTCAATGGCTTTGACCAGCTTGCGCCGCAGCTTCACATCTTTAAGATCCTCCTTGTGCAGGTTGGTCATATGCACCCGCATGCCACAGCCAATATCACTGCCTACAATACTGGGAGATACATATCCGCTCCGCGCATCCCATACCGCCGTTGTGCCGATACAAGTACCAACACCGACATGCACATCCGGAGTATAGCTCATATAGCGAATGCCCGGAATTTGCAAATTGTTGTTTGCCATTTCAAATACCTTGTAATCCAAGGATGAAAATAACTGCTGTGCCGCGTAAACCGTCAGATCGCCAGAAGGCAGCTTTACTTCATGACGAAAGGCACCTAGCTCATCTAATACTATTCCATCAATTTGAGTATTCATAAAATGTTCATTAATCCTTTCTTGATTCTTTTCATAAGTGTACATATCCTGCTCGAAGCTATATTTCGCTCACAAGTCACAAAAAAAGCCATGGACCCGTGCGCCCATGACTTCTTCCTTTTCAATCTTTCCATGCAGAAGAATTCGCTGCCAGCTACCTGGCAGTCGCTCCTTCTATAGCCATAGCCGTAAAGTGACATACCACGGAATAACATAACCATCCCGTGATAAGCCACCCTCTCTTCTATGTCTCCCGTATGAGGCTGAAGAAACGATGAGCAGTATATGAAAATGCATTTACATCAAAACCTACATTAAAACCAAGCGACCTTGCACCATAAACTTCCATCATTTCCTTCAACCTCCCTTCATTTAATGTAACTCATCTTAAGCTAATTTCTTTTTCAATGTCAATGCTTTTATCAGGAAATAGGATATAAGACCTATCTTGAATTCACTTTGAATTGCTTAACTTGTAAAAATACGGACCGCATGCCGATTCGTGAGTTTGAACATAAGTCCAGTTGAAGTGCTTATCAAATAGGTATATATCTTGTTCTTCATCAAAGTCTGCAGCAACCACTTTATTGGCATTACTGTATTGCAGAAGCACGGGTGAGTTCTGATACATAACATATAACTCCTCTTTAGCTTCAACGTCAAAGGCTTCCCTTGCCTCGGCTTCTTTCAAGCAAGGCTGTTGTTCATAACTGAAGATATGCCACTTATATTGACTATAGTAAATGGCCTCTTTAACTTCATCGCTGATATTTTGGGCAAACGTATTCTCCCATAACTCTATAATTTCTTGATCTCCTTCATATATTTCTGATATGACTACTCCCTTTTCCCGCAGATTCTTTCTGAACAAGTAATTCTTTTGCACAAATTCAAGTGACAAATATATTCTTTTCAGTTCATCTTCCAGTTCATCCTCGGGCAAATGGTCTAAAAGCTCAATAATCCGTTTCTTAATCATAAATTCCCCTCATCTTTCTATGATAGGCAAACTTAATAGCTTGTACGCTGATGCGTGAACACATTATTATATCAAGTAGCCAGCTTATTTTTTTGAAAATGCTTCAAAAAAGCTCTTTCTGTCATTCGATGATAGGCAACTAATTCCCCATTATAAATAACATTAAAAACTCCGTAAGGAGTAGGCGATAACTCCATCATCTGTGCCCGATCTTGAATTTGAATAATATAAGGATGAATATTAGCCGTATTTGCCGCTTTGATGAGGTTATCTGTAGCTATTTCCAAATAGGGACATTGATCTGTTCTTAATATCGTCAGCCCTGCGGAAAACCTTGCCAGACGTTCATTCCAATTCGTAGGAAAATATGGCAATGAGGTATCTTCAAACGAATATATGTATAGTTCAAAGGAATAAGGTCCACTTTCAATAAAAGAAAAGCCGTTTTTTATAAATAGCTCTTTACTGGGCGCCCAGCCCGTATCAGCATTCGTTAATACAGCTACACCTTTCATTTTCCGTTGTCTGGCTTCTTCCAAACATAATTGCACTAGCTGAGATCCTAATCCGGTTCCTGGGGAACTCACCCATATACAGTGAATGACCATATAATTGTCCGCATGGATGACTCTCCAAGACGATTCCCCAGGAGCATATTCTATAAAACCCAATGTCTTTTTCCCGTCTTTGATTTGCAAATATTCCAAGCCTTGATCAAAATTTGCTTCAGTCCATTTTGTTTTTTTGAGATAACCCAAATGATTTTTCATACTTCTCATACAGTAACAACCGTTTTGTTCAATATTATTCTTGACGATCTTTAGGCGTTGATCCATCGAAATTTTCCTTTTCATTTAGTATTTAGTTCGATTGTTCATAATTTCGTGCAATGGGTTATCACAATTATTCCTTCTACCCAAGCTTCATTTATCCTTACCCTACCTATTATACCATCATCTACTATCATAGTTGAGAACAAATGTTCGATGTTTTAACAATCCTAAACTTGCTAATTTCGTTTAGCATTATTGTATTTACGAAAATAACCCAGCCCTAAATAAACTCTTATCTTAGGCTGGGTTATTGCTGTATGAGTTTTCTTTTTTGATTATTCGTCTGACAAACCAAAAGACCAAGAGGTCCCGAAGCATGAACACGCGGTTAAGTGAAGTCTCCGACGATTTTTAATTTTTAAATTACTGCATTCATTAGCATTTGATTAGCCAAAGAAACCTTATAGTTTTATCCTCACAAACCGCCGGGATGACGACGCTGACGCAACAGCAGCAAGATGAAGAAAGGCGCGCCAATCGCGGCCGTGAACACACCCGCCGGAATATCAAGCGGCTGGAACAGCGTGCGCCCGGCCGTGTCGGCGAGCAACAGCAGCAACGCGCCTATGAGCGCGGATGCCGGCAGCAGCGCCCCGTGAGAAGCGCCGACCAGCCGCCGCGCAATATGCGGCCCGATCAGGCCAATGAAGCCGATCGCACCGACAACCGCAATCGCCGAGCCGGCCAGCGCCACGGTTACGAGCAGCAGCCCGAGCCGCTGCCGCTGTAAAGCTATGCCCACACCGGTGGCCACCTGCTCGCCGAGCTGGTGGACGTTCAAATTGCGGGCATTGGCCCAGGCGATAGCGCCGAAGATCAGCGTCCAGGGCAGCAGAGTAAGCACCTGCTGCCAGGAAGCGCCATATACGCTGCCGATCAGCCAGATGTATGCCTTGCTGGCGGAGGTGACCGGGCTGAACGCCAGCAGCAGCATCGTCACGGACCCCATGCCTGCGGACACGCCAACCCCGATCAGGACAAGGCGGGCGGGAGCTACCCCGTTTTTCCAGGACAACGCATAAACCAGTCCGGACACCAGCAAGGCCCCGGCCATCGCCGCCACAGGCAGCCAGCGAATGCTGATTGCCCCGCCGGAGAAGGTAATAAAGGCCACCGCTGCTGCGGAAGCGCCGCTCGTCATCCCAAGCACATCCGGCGAAGCGAGCGGATTGCGGATAAGGCCTTGCAGCACCGTGCCAGCCAGGCTGAGTCCCGCGCCAGCCAGCAGCGCCAGCGTCAAGCGGGGAAGGCGCAGCATGCCGATGACAAAGGCGGAATCTCCGCCGCGGAAGAAGATCGTCTGCAGCACCGCCAGCGGCGACTCCCATTTGCTGCCCAAACAGGCGCCCAGCACGAAGAAGATCAGCAGCAGCCCCGACAACAGCAACAGAGTAAGCGTCTTTCGTTTGCGGGCAGCAGCCAAAGCGGGCAATTTGCGGTCAGGCATCGGTACGGGATGCGTCATACTTCCCCCTCCTTTGTGTGAACTCGGTGCGGGCAATATAGATGAATAACGGCATGCCGATCAAGCCGGTGACGACACCAAGCGGCAGCTCGCTTGGCTGCACCGGGAAGCGGGCGGCAAGATCGGCCAGCAGCAGCAGACCTCCTCCGAATACAGCGCTATACGGAATGACCCACCGATAATCATTGCCGGCAAAATAGCGGGCAAAATGCGGCATTACCAATCCGACAAAGCCGATGGCACCGGCAGCGGCAACCGCACTGCCAGCAAGCAGCACGATGGCCGCAGCCGCCAGAGCCTTCACCAGCGAGGTACGCTGTCCAAGACCTCTGGCCACTTCCTCACCGGCGCTGAGAATCGTTAGCGAGTAGGCCAATGTCAGTGCCAGGACACTGCCGACCAGCATATAGGGCAGCACTTGGAGCAAGGTGTCCATATCTTTGCCCGCAACGGAGCCGGCTAGCCAGAACAGCACATTTTGCAGCCCGGATTCATCCAGCGCCAGCACGCCCTGGGTCAGCGCGCTGAAGAGCGCGCTAAGTGCCGAACCGGCCAGGATCAGGCGGATCGGCGTCAGTCCGCCGCCCAAGGAACCAAGCACATATACCAGCAACGCGGCCACGGCTGCGCCAGCAAAAGCAGCCCAGATCAGCTGAGACAGCGAGGTCAGCGGCAATAGCGTCAGCGCCAGCACAACGGCCAGCACGGCGCCAGAATTGATGCCAAGCAGTCCCGGCGAAGCGAGCGGGTTGCGCGTCAGCGCTTGCATCATCGCTCCGGCCATCGCCAGTGAAGCGCCGACAGTCAACGCGAACATCGCGCGCGGCAGCCGTGTTGTAACAATAATCATTTGATCGCTGTCGGCCGGATCGTAATGAATCAGTGCCTGCAGTGTTTTGAGGGGGGCGATCGATGTTGTGCCCAGCGCAATGCTGGCGATGAAGGCGAGCAATAGCAGCAGCAGCGCGGCCAGAAGCCCGAGCAGTCTGCCGCTATTATGTTTAAAAAGTGGCTTCACCATGATCCTCCTTCTTGTTGACTTGTATGTGTGGGCTTCTGCGGCCAAAAATGCGGAAACGGCAAGCCGCAGCTCCTTTACAAGGAAGGCCGCAGGCGCTTGCCGCCGCATCTAACCTATGCATCAACAGTCTCTATTTATTCAGCCCGTAAATTTCTTTGAGATCCTCAAGCATTCCCTCGGCAGCCAACGGACCGGAACCATTGTTCCAGATCGCGGTGTCCACCTCGTAGACACGGTTGTTTTTGACAGCTTTAATATTGCTCCAGAGCGGGTGCGAAGTCCATTCTTTGCGCAGATCAAGCCGGCCGTCATCCCGCGAGGTGCTGGTTTGGTCAAAAATAATGTCCGCGTCCATTTGCGGAATATTCTCCTTGGACACCAGCTTGACGCCCCAATCCTCGCCTTGCTGCTTCGCTGGTCGGGCAATCCCCAGCTCATCCAGCACCAGCGCGGAGAAGCCTGTATAAACGATACGCGCATGGTCGGCACGGAAATCGACGATTCCGGCTTCCAGCTTCAGGTTGTCGCCCATTTTCTCTTTGAAGTCGGCGACTTCACTTTCCCAATGCTGCAGGAACGCCTTTTCTTCCTCCTGTTTGTTTAGCGCTTCAGCCGTCAAGGCCAGAGAATCTTTCCAGATATGCACCTCTTCGGTCATAACCGTTGGGGCAATGGCCTCAAGCTGACTATAAATTTCTTCATGCCGGGTTTTGGACGCGATAATGATATCCGGCTTGAGCGCAGCAATTTCCTCCAGATTCGGCTGGTTCTCCGAGCCCAGGTTTTCAACACCGTCCATTTGCTCGCGGATATAATTGTACCAAGGCTGTTCAATCCACGACTCCACAGCGCCTACTGGCTTAACGCCAAGCGCCAGCGCCGAATCCGTCGCCCCCTGGAACAGGGTAACGACCCGCTGCGGCGTTCCGGAAACAACCTCTTCGCCCATCGCATGCTTGATCGTCCGTTCCGCATCCGCGTTTGCAGGCGCTGCCGACTGTTCTGTCGGTGCTTGCTCTGCCGGCGGCGCCGCAGCCGTATTGCCTCCGTTTTGCGCGCAGCCAGCCAGCAGCGCCAGCATAGCCGTCCATAATAACAGCATTTTTAACCCAAACCCTCTGTGCTGCTTGTCCTTGTTGAGATATTGCATGAACCTGATTCCCCCTAATTCTCTATAATCAATAGTTGATCACGAGTGATATTGATTATCATTATCGCATGGGGGTGCTTGCTTGAAAATGAACTTATGCGTCATCCCTTTTGCATATTTGCGACGCCGTATCCGTCTTGCTCTGCCGGACTTCGCCAGCTTCCGCAGCAAGCTGCCAGGTATTGGCCGGGTGAGTCACCTTGGGGCAAGCCGTGCAGAAATCCGCTTTGGCGGATACGCGATGGTACAAGCAGCAGGTCTTCCGCACCCGGGGCTGCGGCGATTCACTCTCCGGCGCTGCTCCAGTCTCTCCTTCGGCTCCGTAAAAGAACGCCAGCGGCTGACGCCGCTGCCCAAATGCCTCTGCAGACAGCTCTTTTAGCAGAAAATGCAAATCCTCGGCAATACGGGCTGCTCCGACCTGCCCGACGGCTGCGGGCAATTTTTTCTCATACAAGGAATAAATGCGCACTGCCGTATTCTCCCATAGAATGGTCTCCGGCAGGCCCGAATAGCGGGAGAGCGCTTGCCACAACGGAGTCAAATGAAGGCGGAGGTAGCGCTCGGCGGCTTCAAGACGCCACAGCTCCCTCGTCCTTCCGGCGGGGCTGGTAGCGAACAGCTCCCCGCACACCGAGAGCCCTTTCAGCCATGGAACGCCAGCGCCCTCTCCAACGCGCAGCAGCACGGCATGCAGCGGAAGCTCCAAGGCCCGGTCATAGCAGGTCAGCGCATAAAAAAACGGCACAGCGGACAGGGCCGCGTACCGTTTGGCCAGCATCGAAGCGGCGATTGGCCGCGAATCAGTGCCAAGCCGGGCTGCCAGTTCATCAAGGTAGATAAGACAGTTCTCTTGCTCCAAAAACGCCGCCGCAGTGATCGGAGCCGATGGCGGAGAGGCCGGAGAAGGCTGTGGATCAGCCAGAGGACAGGCCTCCTCTGTGGCGGTTAACCCGAACTGCTGCAGGTCCGCTGCTTCCTGCGGTGAGAGCGGAACGAGACGACTCATAAGCGCCTGTCCTGTCTTGTATTTGTATGGATGAATATTTCCGCGTTCATCGGCATATCCCCTTTGCACAAAGTCAATTCATTTATTTCTTCCGGCAAGCACCCTGGTCTTCAATCGTACGAATTCATAGGCCCAACCCATAAGGCGCTAGCGGGAGGACAACAAGGTCTCGGCGATTTCGTCAACAACCCTGCTCATAGCCAGTGGACCATAATACCCCGTCCAGAGCGCCGTATGGAAATGGCGCACCTGGCCGGCTCGTACGGCGCTCATCTGTCTCCACACCAGGCTTTGCTGGTACTGCCGAAGCTGCTCCCGATTCGTATTGTCAGTCAATACGAACAGGCGGTCCGCGCTGAGCTGAGACAGCTCCTGCAGCGGAATCAGGGAGCTGGTGCCTTCCTGGTGCGAAGCAAACGACGGTAGGGCAAGGCCCAAATCGTCGTACAGCAGCCGTGCCGTACGGTGTCTTTCGGAATGCACTCGAATTCCGCCATCCCGGGGCCGGATCAGGGCCACCGTCTCCGAACCGCCATCGCCACCAATCCGGCCGTTGCCAATTCGGCGGCGCAGTCGCTCCACCTTGGCGTTATAGGCATCGATCTGCTCCAGTGCCTGCCACGTTCGCCCAACGAGCTCTCCAAAGCGCAGCAGCGACAGCCGCCAATCTTCGTTGCGGTCCAGCATGATGGCTGGCGCAATCGCGGAGATGTCAGCATAATGTTCCTCCTGGAAGGAGGTACACACAATCAAATCCGGTTCCAATGCCGCCAACACCCGCAAATCGGGCTGCTCCTTTTTCCCAAGATCAGCAATCCGCCTCAAAGACTTCCGCAGATCGGCTGGCAATCCGCCCGTTTCTATGGTGCACATGGCGCTGCCTACCGGGACAATGCCTAAGGCCAGCAGCTGGTCGGCATATTGATAATCAAGCACGGCAATCCGCTGCGGCTGGCGTTCAAGCTCAAGCCTCCCCCGCACATGAGGAACCAGCAGCTTGCCGTCTGGGTCCATGCGGGCGATCCCGCTCGTACATGCCAAGGTCAGCGACAATAAGGCCTGGAACGCCTGCAAAGCGCTCCCCTTTTGATGATAACGATTCTCACCAAACGGGACAATGACCGATTGCGACGGAAAAGTTGGAGAAATCCGACAGGCCGCATTTGAAGGGTTATGCTCCTGCAGCCATAATTGCCTGTAGCTGCGGGGGGACAAGCCCGTGTATTTTTTAAACAAACGGCTGAAATAATAGCTGTCCGGATACCCGACCTCCTCGGCAATCCGAGAGATTGGCAGTTGATTTTTGATGAGCAGCAGCTTGGCCTGCTCGAGCCGAATGCCGATGAAATGCTCCATCGGGCTGTGACCAAAGCGCGTTTTGAATCCCCTTTGCAATTGCCGCGGGCTTGTCCCAAGACGCTCCGCCAAGGAGGCCAGCGTCCATAGCTCACTGTAATGGGCTTCCATATATCGCACGGCGGTGTCGACCAGATTTGCTTCCGCCTGCTTAGCCTGCTCTGCATTCCCCTCCCGCTGCTCCAGTTCCTTTAGAAGCAATGACACAAAGGAATAGAACTGCTGCTTGGCATCCAGCCGTGACAGCGGGTGCTTCTCTTGCCATAGCTGATGGATTTGTCCAGCGGTGTTCCGCCAAGCGCTCTCCACTCCCGCTGGCACCAGATAGCAGGAATGGAAGTCCCGCACAGCCTGCTCTGGATCATCAAGCTCTGTAGGCAAAACAGTTGGCAGCACTGCTTTATATAAGAATAAGAAATATTCGTAGCCTTGCGGCGAAGCGTCAACCCGCAATTCACTCCCCTTGCCGACATGAACGACCGGAGCAGCCAGCGAGCTGTGCCGCAGGCTCCCTGCTTCGATTCGTGCCTCTCCGAAAGCCGAAATGAGAAAAAGCCCCGCCGGAGCGCGATAGCTGAATCTCTCGCCAGGCTCCAGCCGTCCAAGGCGGATATCTGCAATATGCAGATCAGCCTGTGCCCAAAGTATCATCTGATCCCTTGCCGACACTCTTCCCGCCTCCATTATCTAAGTTATTTAAAATCTATTATAATTTTGACAAGAAGCAGGAGCAACCTATTCTCTTAGGCAAATTTGAAAGGACGATGAATTATGGACAAGGAAAAATAGATTTTATTCATTAGCCTGTTTTCTACTTACCTTGTAAAAACCCAAATTTTATCTGTTATCACCTCTTCTACTCCGGCATTGCTGTGCTTTGGTCAGCGTATTAATGTATAGATTTTAGGCATCCCTATACCGAAATGTTTTTAAGGCCAGTAAGCAAGCTGCGATCGCCCCTAACAGAATAAGGCCTGTGTTCATCCAATAATCGCCCCATGATAAGTTAAATGCACTTCGCAAAGCACTCACGAACCATTGAAACGGGTTGTATCTATTGAGCACTTGAATAAAGCCCGGAGCACCGTCCAAGGAGTATAAGGCACTGCTGCTCAACATAAGTGGTAATGTAATCATGTTTGTTAGGAGGCTTACATTGTTTTCCGTTCGGCTAAGGCTTGCTATGACAAAACTGAGAAATACATAGCCAAGTGCCGCAATCAGCAAGGCTGGAAGTATGGCGAGAACTGTTTTAATCGAAATACTTAATTGAAGGGCTAATGCTCCAGACATCATAACAAGTACTGCGCACAGAAGGGAAATGATAGTCCATGCACCGGATACGCTGCATACATATCTCCAAAGCGGCATAGGCGTTACTCGCAGCAAATTATATACCCCTCTCCGGCGTTGTGTCAGTATGGCAAAAGAGGTGGTTGTCAGGGCGTAGAACAAAACGCTGACCGCCATCATGCCTGTTAATATGTGCTCCGGATCATCCGGGGTTTTTATAAATAATCCCAGGCCAATTGCGCCGCCAACGGGAAGAATCAATGACCATAGCAGTAAAAAAGGATCACGGCTTGCCGACTTGAATGTAAGGCTGAATACAGTTTTCATGCTACTCCCTCCCTGCTGGTGTGCTATCTGTCAATGCCAGATACAAGCTTTCAAGATTTTCTGCTTGATATTGTTCTACTAGTTTTTCCGGAGCTCCTTGGGCTACAATCACCCCCTCATGCATCAAAATGATGCGGTCAGCCATACGAGACACCTCTTCCATATCGTGCGATGAAAAGAGTACAGTTGTGTTATTTTCTGCTAGCCGCTTTATCATCCTTCTTACTTCGTGCCGGGCACGGGGATCAAGTCCCGCTGCGGGCTCGTCAAGTATAATTAAATCTGGAGTGTGCAAAGTGGTCACGGCAATGGCAAGCCTTTTTTGCTGCCCTCCAGACAGGCGTGAAGCAAGTGTTTTCCGCGCTTCCTGTAAATGGCTTTCCTCCAGCTTGGTCTGAATTTGTTCCTTATTCATTCGCACATTGTATAACGCCGCAAAAATTCTTAAATTTTCTTCGGTGCTATATCCCTCAAAAAAGGGGGTTGACTGCAATTGAACGCCTATATGTGCCTTATAATCCTCCCTCCAGCGCGTAATGGTTCCGGCATCTGGCGGCAATATCCCCAGGAGCATTGCCAAGGTCGTTGATTTTCCGGCGCCATTTGTTCCAATCAGCGCAAGAATTTCACCTTGCCGGATTTCCAAATCAATCCCTTTCACAACCTCTCGGTGATGAAATTGCTTGCGTACTCCTTTCGCTTCCATTAAGATCATTTTCAAACCTCCATTTAATTAACGTTGTTTATTCAATGTTGAGTATGAGGGGAAATTTTTTCTCCCTCTGCTACGAGGGAGAGCTTTTTAGTGTTCCTTCTCCAAAAGGGCCAAGGCCTTATCCACAAAATCCTGCTGTTGCTTTATAATAGCGAACATGTTCTCCATGATCAGAAGAACCATAGGAGGAATTATGTGCTGCATCGCCGCATCCTTAGCTTCTAGTCCACGTTTCACAGCCATATATTCATCATTTAAAGCAACACGCTGCTCTTCAAGCGCCTTTCGACATTCCTCTGCTGATAGCTTCTCGTAAAAGGACAGCCCGGAATATAGTGTTGAGGGATATAAAACGGATGAAG
Source organism: Paenibacillus sanguinis 2301083 = DSM 16941 (assembly GCF_000374825.1). Taxonomy (GTDB): domain Bacteria; phylum Bacillota; class Bacilli; order Paenibacillales; family Paenibacillaceae; genus Fontibacillus; species Fontibacillus sanguinis. Next base: position 461,380 of record NZ_KB895377.1, on the reverse strand, counting down.
CCCTTAACGAGTCCTTAATTAACGTTTGAAGATAAGTTCGTCCGGTGTCCGTAATGGAGTAAATCGCCTTTTGGCGGTGTCCGGTCTGTTCAATGCTGGTAACTGCAACATAGCCCTCTTGCTCCATTTTTTTGAGCGCATGATAAATAGAACCTATCAATACCCCGCCCCAACGCTCTGCGTCCGTCATTTGCAATGCCTGCTGAATATCATAGCCAGACATTGGCTGAACATCTAATATTCCAAGTACAAGTAATCGTGTCAATTCATTTCACCCCACTTACTCAACGTTGAATATTATAATATTGAACAAGTGAATACGTCAAGGATTAGGATTAGAAGGATTAGGATTAGAAGAAGTCACCCTTTTCATAAAATTCACGTTTTAAGCAAGACTACTTAGTCAAAGCAATTACTCGGGCAATTGAAGAGTCTGCTTGAATATTAAGGGGTAATGCTATTACTTCAAATTCATCGGCTTCCAAAAGCTTTTCTAGATTTGTTAAATTTTCTGCGATTAAAATTTTAGCTTTGAACAAACACTTATGTACTTCAAAAGGATATTGGTCTGGCGAGGGCATATCGAATCCAAGCATTTTTATTTGTTTCCTCACTAGCAATTCAGCAAATTCCAACGTTATCACTGGATGATCTGAGAAATATTTGGGTTGCCCAAAGAAACTACTGAAACCGGTGTACAAAAGGACAATTTGATTTTTCTTAATAATTGTTTCGTATATCTCCTTATAGATTATTTCCTTCTCATCCGTTACATCAATTATGATCCCTTCTCCGATAAACGTTTCTAATGGAACCTCATTTATATATTCCTCAACATCTAATAAGTGCATCGGCCCATCGATATGTGTGCCAGCATGCATATTAATAGTCAACTGATGATTATTAAAATGATCTGTTTCTAAAACCTTGGATTGAATCAATTGAGTTTCTGAATCCCCTGGATAAATTGGCATTCTATCTTTAATCAAATGAGTAAGGTCAATAATCATAATGATCCTCCTTAAGAGTAGTTGTATCCGATATACTTTAAATTTTATGAATTATGCTGTATCTACACAATGACCATGCCATTATTCGGGCTAACAATTTGACCAGTCATAGAATCTTGTGTGAGTATAGCACAGATTAAATCAGCAATATCTTCGGGGGTGGATATTCGTTGCAACGGAAGATGTCCGCTTAATCTTTTCATTTTTTCTTCTTCCCCTGCCCACCAGCGGGTAGATACTGCGGCGGGAGCCACGCAATTAACACGTATTTCTGGAGCAAGCGCATGTGCCAACGATTTCGTCAATCCATGAACAGCCGCCTTTGATACGGCATATGGAAGAGAAGAACCAGAACCGGTAATTCCGGCAATACTTCCCATATTCAAAATAGAACCTACTTTGTTTTCTTTCATGATAGGAGCAACTGCACGTGCACAATAAAACATCCCTTTTAAATTTACGTCAAGTAAATTGCTCCATATATCATCTGTTACTGCTTCTAAGTCTGACAATTCAATTTGTTTTGTTATACTTGCATTGTTAATTAGAAAGTGAATATTTCCAAAATGGGACAACACCTTTTGCACCATTTCACGAACCTCATTGTCTTGGGATACGTTTGCTTGAAGAAGCAGAACTTCAGCATCAATACTTTTAAGCTCATTTGCTGTATCAATCGCTTCTTGCTCTGAATGGTTAAAATTCAATACAATTTTAGCACCTTTTTCAGCAAGCTTCTTGCAGGTGGCTTTCCCGATACCAGTGCCGCCACCCGTTACTATGATAACTTTGTCTTGAATATCCACAAATTCAAACTTCCTTTCTATATGTTTATAGCTTTATTATAGCTTTTGAACAAATTATGTATAATAGTTAGTAATGATACAACCTATCTGGATGAATGATGAGAGGAATCAAAATGGAGAGCTTAGAGTTACGCATTTTTAGAGAAGTAGCTTATGAAAAATCTATTTCAAGAGCCGCAGAAAAAATAGGATATGTTCAATCGAATGTAACAGCCCATATTCATAATCTAGAAGAAGAATTAGGAACAGAATTGTTTATTCGTCATAGTAAAGGGGTTTCTCTGACTGACGATGGAAAACAGTTATTATCCTACGCAGATCAAGTTATCAGCTTATTGGATAATGCTAAAAATAGCTTTGCGAAAAATTTGCCGACGCTACGAATTGGGGCAACACAAACACTCGCCGCACACAGATTACCCCTATGGCTCTCTGGATTAAAAAAGCAATATCTGCAAGTAAACTTATCTGTTTCCACAGATACACAAATCAATCTAATACAGTCCGTGGCAGACGATAATTTAGATTGTGCTTTTGTAAATACAGAATTTAATCACCCAAAGTTGAAATCTGTATTTTCGTTTCAGGAGGAACTTGTTTTTATTACTTCACAAAATATGAAAGTAAGTGACATTCCGTATCAACCTATTGTAATTACAAATATTTGCGGTTGTCCATATCGTAATTTGCTTGAAACTTGGGTAATAAAACACACTACCCGTCAACCAGATATCATTCAATACGATACGGTTGAGGGAATTATTAAAGCTGTATCGTTAGGATTGGGTATTTCTCTCTTACCCCAAAGCGTATTAGCAGAAGCAAGCGGCATTCAAACATATCCAGCAAAGGATATTGGCAGACTGAATGTCCAGCTTGTAACATCTAAAAATGTGAATAATCCCACCGTGAACTCCTTTATAGATATTATTCAAAACCACTCTGATTTTTAAATAGTCTGTAAGCTGTCTATCGCGTAACATAGGGTTTTTACTTTCTCTTGTTGTTATTATTGATGTATGTTAAAAAATAAAAGGATAAACGACCCAAATAAAAACATAATTGTTAACCGAGGGCCAAATGGCCCTATGCAATGAATACAGTGTTATTGGATGTCACAGTCTTTTTTCAATAAACCTGCACAAAACTATTCATCCCACATTCTTGTTACTTCTACTAGTTTTAAGTCCTCAAATTGCATTTTATAGATATCCGGTTTCTTTAATTGATTTAGGAAATCCAAACCATAATCTGAATCAAAATAGTTCATCATCAAAGTCATTACAAGGCCGTGTGTTCCAATAGCTACTTTCTTCCCTTTGTGTTCTTTAAGTATAGTTTTCAATACTGCAATGGACCTTTTCTGGCAATCTATGTTAGATTCCCCACCTGGCAAGGTATATTCAGGGTTGTAGAAGTTATTTCTAATATTATCCATTAAATCAATATTATTATCTGGAGAAAAATGGCGTTCTCTCAGATCTTCAATTGTTTTTATCTCCAAGTTTAGTTGCTGAGCCAATCCCTCAATACTTAATATCGCTCTTGAATATGGACTTGAAATTATTATGTCTATTCCTTCACCAATAAGTAACTTCGATATCCTTTCTGCATCTACCTTCCCCTTTGCGGTAAGACCTCTTGTTCTGTCATTTCCTTCATCATATGGTGATTCAGCATGCCTAACCATATAAATAATTGTTTTCATACAGACCTCCTCGTGTCGCTTTTATGGACAGTTTACTGTGATTTCATAACGTTCTATTCACGGTACTAATATCCTTCAATGATACTTCTTGCAATATCATTTGCTTCTTCTATATTTTTGGCAGGCCCTGACACATACCCCTCAACAAGGTTATATTTCTCATTTATATCGTCCAATTGAAGCCATACTCGGTCAAAATCAGTTGATGTTATAATTGAGCCAATCGTATTTATTACATGAAACTCATTATTTTTCTTGGTCAGTATCTCAAAATACCTATTGTCTTCTCTCTTAAGTTTTATTTCATATGTTAAATCCTTATCTACGATCATCTTACCTATCAAGATGTCATTGCCAAAGAGTTTTTTGTGATGTTCTCCAATTATTGAAATAGCCGTTTGCCTTTCTAACTTAGAATCTATCGAGTAAATGGTGCTATTAAGGTTTACTTCAATGTGCTTGGGGCGATAAAAATCATAGATTAGATATATAGTCGCAACAATGATAATGCAGCTTAATGCTACTTTTCCTTTTTTCTTCACTGAGTCCCTCCACGTAATATGTTAGGTTGATTTCCGATAACGTCTTTGTACTCACGAAACGTCCCAGCCATAGATCGCCCTTATCTTAGGCTGAGGCGTTTGTTGTCTATGTGTTCTTCCATGATTATACATCTGATCAACCAAGGGGCGATAGCCTTGATGTGCGAATACCGTGTTATACTAGGCCATCGTTTCACAAATACTTGGACATGCCGCTACGAAAATAAAAAAGCCTGCTGCTTTTAAAGCAACAGACATTCGGTCTTCACGAAATAAATTCTCTTAATTTGTTATCTTAAAAAACGTATCATTTTCTCTCAGATATTTTAGTTTTTGAGAATAATCTTGCTCCGCTTGCGTTCTTGTCAATACATTGCTTTTAACTAGCAAGTCATAAAAAGATTCCTGGGGAGACTATATCTATCTTACAGGTGTTTCATCACCCTGATAATTGTAGTTGTAACATCCTTATATAAATTTGCATCATGGATGATTAGTTTAAAGTAGATGCTTCTTAATAAATTTTTTGCGTTAGTTCGTAATATTTCATCTTCAGGATAGCTGCCGATATATTCAACAACACTGAGTTGTTCAATCCAGTCGGACATAAATCCCTTCCTTAGAATATCACGTCTTATAATCCGAACTATTACTTCTGCAATTCTGTCATCCTCACTGTTAATAAAAGCATATGAATAATTACAGAACTTCTTTTTAATCAAGTCCAAAACCTCAATACAATGATCCACGGAACAATAAGAAGAGGCAACTAGGGATTCTAATGCATCGGCCGTATGTGCAACTGCATGCGCCCATCCCTTACCTTCTATGTATCCTCTTAGATCCTGCTCAAGGGTAAAATAGCCATAAACCCTGGAGTATATGTACTCAAAATCTTGCTTTGATAAAAAAAGAACGGACTCATTATATTCTAATGCTAAGGGCACCAGTAGAATGGAAAAAGTTCGTGTGAAGACTTTATCGTTATGACCTTCGTCCAAACCATAAAACAAATGTTCATCGTCTAGAGCCGTATAAAGTATTCGTTTGACTAACCCAGCACTCATTTTCTTATTAACAATCCAATGATTAAATGTATTATAAATAAGGTTATCCCTCAGTTCGCTATCTATTGCCCCAATATGGTTCATCATTTCTATGATTAATTCCTCAATGCTAATTTCATTTGGAATTATGTAATTATTATCTCTTATTTGTTGAAGGGTCTCTTTAATGTTATTCATCTTTGTTCTCCTTATTTGCAATTACTCAAATTTTCGATAATGTTCTTGTATTTGTAACTGACTTCTCCAATCACTCTACTAATAATTCTAATTGTTTTTCTATTCTTTCAATTACATCCTTTTTTAATACAGTATTATGGCCTGATATCCATGTTTCCATATCTAATTTTTTATATAGATTTATAGTTTTTCTAAAGTGTTTTTTGTCACAGAACAGAACCGGAATAATCTCCTCCATCTTATCTCCAATATTATCTCCAACATTAATTACTTTTTCTTCTTCATCCAGGACACTTATAGAGTCAATTGTATGTCCTGGTGTATAAATTAATCTTATTTTATCTTCTGGAAAAAATAGCTCATTTTCAAATACCAAATTAGGGAGGCATTTTTTTACCTCTCCCATACTGGATTTTGAATGTTTATTAACCATCATGTCCCATTCTTTATCAATAATATCTCTACAAAGTTGATGAGAAATGATTAAGCAATCTTTAAATCTATTGTTTCCAAAAACATGATCCCAATGATAGTGAGTATTAATAATAATTAAGGGTTTAGCGACTTGCTTTATGTAATCGACAACAGGCTGCACAAAATCAGAACCTAAACCAGTATCAATTAAATAAGTATTCTTAGCCCCCAAGATTAAATGGATATTCAAATCAAAAAATTGATTACTGCAAAATAAAACGTGTTTATTACTAATCTGTTTAATGTTCATAGTTTTTCATCCTTTTAGTTATTTTAGTTAACGTTCATGTGTTCATGAAACGCCCCAGCCTTAGACAACTCTTATCTTAAGCTGGGCCGTTTGTTGTCTGAGCTTCTTAACCCTTATTTTTTTGAATTCTTTGTTTGATTCGGATCGATTTATTCAAATGCAGAAATATATGCCTTGTCGCAGGCATTAGTATTAATCCAGCTATCGTCTTGTTTCCCCAATATTCAAGCAACCAAGAGGCTTCCTTCTTTACCGCATTTTGCTCCTTAAGAATATTAATTCTTCTTGCATCTACTTTGTTCCTAAATTCACCTGGCAACAAATGAGATACAATTTCTCGAGTTTTTCGTCCTACTTGGATGCGATATTCCAATAACGCATGTACATCAATATTCTCACTTAGATCAGCAATTTCAATTTCTGTCATTTCGTTTCCCGAATGCTGATAATCTACTTTAAGTTTCTCAGCCCAATGATCGGTGTGTAATACTTGATTACCTTCAGCTACGAGAATATTCATCGTCATATCTTCAATACGGGTAACATGCCACATATGCCATACAATAGAGTTCCGTGTATCAGGTACTGTGACAGGATACTTACGGCAGGATTCCTCCAATAAATCCTTTAATAAATCATCTTCAAGAGTAGCAACGGGTGAATTGCTCATTTCTGATGAATGTAACAGACTATGTTGACTCAAGAAAAGTTCTATTGAATTCTGATGTTCACTTGATTTTAGAATAATATTGGTTAGTTTCTTATGATTTTCATTCCAATGCTTTCTTTGGTTCACGTCCAAAATCATCCGTCCTTTATTAAAATTTATTTATTGGACTTTTCTGTTTTACTGCTTTACGCTGATTTCCTATAACGTTCCTGTATTCACGACGTCATACGAAGTCAATTTATCATTAAATTCACCTACGGCCTCTGAATTTTTTGATAAAGCAGAAGGGTCTGTTGAAGTAAATGCATATAAGTTTACGGCTCCAAAAAATAAGTGGTTGAACGTACTTACTAATAGAATTTCATATGTGTTTTAGTCTTTCTATAGTATTCCAATCGATCTTCGAGTTGTCCTGTATGCAATTCAAATTCTGCAATAGAGAAAGCGATATGAGTATATGATTCTTTAATTTCATTTCTAGGTATATTCTCTTCTTCGTTTAGGGCTATCCATAAGCCATTCAAATCAAAATAAGCAAGCTTTCGACCTACCACTAGCAATTTGGCCTCGAAGACTTGCCATAAAATATAATCGATTGGTTAAGATTGGAAACTGAAAAACATAGATGATTTATCCGATCAAGTTTCATAGTATCTCCTTCTATGGATTTAAAATAATATCTTCAGTAGTTTCGTATAATGTTCGTGTATTTACGAACCCTCACTGGCTTAACGAGCGTTAGCCCCGGGTCCGACGGACTTAGCCAGTGCAGGGTGGTCTGCGGGATGATAAATGAGAAACACAATTAGCGGTGGCGACAATTTGATCTTTGACATGGAACCACCTATTTCCATACATTCAATCAAAAAATCCCACTACTTCATCGAAGTAACAGATCAAAAACTATATGTTTTTAATCCTCAGGTACCATCAATGCAAAACTTCTAAACAGGACAATGTGCAAGGTAAATCGCATCTATCTAAATTAATTCCTATCAATTAGCCTCATAATCCCTTCTTTGAACTGTCCGAATAACACTAACAAAATCCCAATAACTTCAAAAATATATGCATATTCATTCAAGTCATTCTCCGTATCAATGAGAAAGAACACACCGAGAATTATCAAAGCAATACCAGTCAACATAATTCTGATTGGGGATCCCATGGCTACACTCCTAAAATGATTTAGAACAAATACGAAGATTTACTACCTACATTAATATAATGATTTTGACCCTCCGCTGCATTGGAGGCTAGGCGTCAACCACTAATTTTAAGATAGAGCCTTACTTTCTATTACTTTTCTTGATCTAACATTGGTTTCATCACATGTAATTAACAATTCATCTAGCCCAATATTTCTTGCTACATTCATTAGCTCAGATAAGAAAGCCTTTCCGTATCCTTTTCCTCTTTCAGTTGGTCTCACTATGTACCCAATATGACCTCCATATTCTTTCAATCTTTCATTTAATTGATGTTTCAGCTTTCCATAAGCCACCGGCCTATCATCAACAAACATCCAATATATCGTTTGAAATACATACCCTTCTGGTAAATTGGTAGTAAATCCATTCTCACCAAGACCAATTTCTCTTATCATTTCATAGATCTCAATGTCATCATTTTCAGACAATGCTCTTAATTCAATCTTAATAGTGTCCACCTTATTTCCTTTGATTGGATGTGCTTCTTTATTGCGTATTACGTTCCCATATATCTTGCTTCAACTTTCCATACATCTATAAGGATAGAATTTCTCATATTTCATTTCGTATTCATTTATTTCTATAATTAATGAATCTTTGAAATTCACTATGCTAGAGCCACACCATTCATATTCTATCCCCGCATAAATACACTTGAATTCCCACTCCACAAATGCAGAAATCAGTTCATTGTCATACCCAATAAAGTTGATTTTCCAATAGATGACCCTGTTACTACCTTGATTCCATTCTTTAAACCACCGATGCAATTCGTCTCTCCCCTCTATTACTCCACCATTGCATTCTCTGACAATTGCATTTTCATGAACCAATTTTTCAAATTTTTTGAAGTTCTTCTCAACCCATGCTTCAAAGTAGAGGTTAATCTTTTCAACAGCTTCATCTCGATTCAAAAAATTCTCCTCCTTAAATTACTAGTTTATCTATATACCTGATTGCGTATTACGTTCCCATATTCACGAAACGCCCCAGCCTTAGATAGCTCTTATCTTAGGCTGGGGCGTTTGTTGTCTGAGCTTCTTCTATGATTATACATCTGGTAACCAAAGGGCGATAGCCTTGCAGCGTAAATACTGTGTTAGGTGATATGCAAGCCTTCTCTGAATTTACTTCTAGTCTTATAGATTTGTCTATTAATCGATCATGTAAATCTTTAGAGATTACTGGCTCAATCACAATTATTGAAATTGGTTTTCGCAATTTGTTCAGTAAATTGATTCTAAAAGAAGAAATACCGCATTTCTTGTTCCTGATTTTCTTTACTCATTTCCTTAAACCAGTCTTCTTTCATAGTTTCTTCGGTAAACACTGAAGGACGCCATAAGCTCAGCCCGATATTTGCAAAAATATATTGAGTTTCTCCGTCTGTTTCATGTTGAGAACTACGATTTAAGCTTTGAATAAATTTCACTTTTCCGCTATCGTCATATTCGACGTTAAAAGCATTCTCAAAAATATTGAAGTAGTTCGTCCCTTCTTCATACTCCTTCTTGTAGTATTGAATGACTTCATCTACCTCAGTTTTAGTCATTCCTAATTTTATTGCCAGGTTCAATTACAAGTTTATCTTTTTCATTATTATTAGAGTTAATAGGTGTCCATGCTCCCATAGTATGTTCCCTCTTTTTATTAGTCATGGATTTCAGGTAATTTCCTATAACGTTCTTGTATTCACGACGCCCCACCGAATCACTTCAAACTTCTGCCGGATCGAGGGCCGAATGGCCCGATGCGTGAATAACGTTGTTATATGCTGTTGGGGCCTTCTTCGTATGCGCTTGCAAATTGTCTAATAAGTTCCTCTGTTTTTGTTACTTTAACTCCTATATTAATCATTTCATGAATACCCTTATCATAAACACCTGATATAGCATCCTCGACCATGACCACCTTAAAGTCCCTTTCACTTGCTTGATATATACTCGTTCTTGGACAATTCGGAAAATTGCACCCGAGAAAGATTAGCGTATCTATATTCTTCTCTTTTAAAAATACTTCTAAATCGGTTTGATAAAATGCCCCCCATCTTGGCTTATACATTACCCATTCATTATTTGCGATTAATTGAATTCTTCCTTGGAGCAGCCCTTCGTCGTCTATCTGAACTGAATTTTGTGGGCTAATCATTTCAACTAAATCTGCTCCCATAGATCCTGGTGTTACAATTGGCACACCTTTCTCAATTAATTCTCGACGGCAAATGTCAACATTCGAGCCATCTTTCTTATATAATCGAATTACATGCATAATAGGAATATTTCTACTCCTACATACATCCAATACTCGCTTCATGTGTGGCAGTACATTAACTGTGCCTGCAATTTCTGCAACAGCTCCTGGTAAACAAAAATCGTTCTGAGTATCGATAGTAATGATCGCGCATTTTTTAAAGTTCGGGTCTGTGTAATTACTCATCATCTAATCAACCTTTCTGTATCAAATTTGCCCCAATTGCATATAACGTTCCCCTATTCACGACCCGACATATGGTCCGCAGCGTGAATATATTGTTATGTGGAGTCAGTGGCTTCTTTGAGTTGCATAATAAACTTCAACTATATTTTTTGATGTTCTTCCAACCATTGTTCGAGTGTCTCTTTTATTAAAAAACGATCTTTAGAAGAAATACTTTTAATTTCATTCCAGTTCCCATCAACAACTTGCAGACAATAATGTCCATTGAAATCTGAATCGGGATACCATCCTAGATCGAAAAGCACAGTATCTTCTCTTTCAGGAATGTGCCACTTTCCCTTTTTTACAAAAAATAATTTATCGATTTTGATATTCTTCTTTATTAAAATATTTATTTTCTCATTACGCTTTTCTTCAACTATAAGGTAGCGTCAAGAAGTTTGTGTAAAAGAGTAGAGAGTAACTTCTCGGGTATTCGTTATGGGGTGTGGATGTTCTTTGGGGCGGGGGAACCCCTCTCATTCAGTTTCTTCTTTACCTCTACATCACCGAAACCGCGAATGACTCGTTCAGCAAAACGTTCATTGTAGTCTATCACGTCGAGGTAGACAATTTTCTCTGCTGCGTCCATATTGGTGAGGCTGTTCATGGGTTTTAGGCGCTTTCGGATTTCCTTATTCATTCGCTCAATCGGATTGGAGGTGTAGATCACCTCCTTGATCAGCGCCGGGTACATATAGAACGTCAGTAACGTGGATAGCTGTTCCTCCCAGGACTGCATTTCTTTCGGGTACAGCTCCAACAGTCCCACGCTTGAGTTTGACGTACAGGCCATCCAGGTAGATGACAGAATAGCGTTTTTGCAGCGGACGCTTTTGCCACTGGTGAATGTCTCCCAGCACCGTTGCGGTATTGTTACTGACGGTGGTAGGGGAGTAATGGCTGCCGAACATACTTTCTATGAATCGGGCGACATCTCGGGTACCCATGCCTGATTTGTACATCTGAATGACCGCCTCTTCCAGCCATCCGTCGCGTCGTTGGTAGGGCTCAAATAACTGTGTTTGAAAAGCTCCTTGACGGTCTCTAGGAACGGCTAGATCTTCTATATTTCCATATTTCGTGTGCAAATTACGGGTGTAGTAGCCATTACGGCTGTTGTGATTCCCAGCCTCTTCACTGGTCATGAATTGCTGGATTTCTGCCTTCAAAATAGATTCCAGGTTATCTTTGACAAATTGGGTGACAAGATTTTCAAATAGATTATTCATTAGATTTTCGGGTACAATAGTCATCAAGTAGGGTCCCTTCTTGGTGGTGTCGTAATCCCGAGAATACCCTACTTTTTTGTTGCCTGACTAGGCTCCAAATCTTGGTACACAGCTTATTTTACGCCATCTCATCTCTAGTAAAGCAAACAACTTTACAGTGTTGTTGCAGCTTAACTTTAAATAAATCAGCTATTGGCGGAAAATCTGCATCTCGATTATTTGAATCAATCCTGTAATTGAACTCCCAATCTTTTGATTCTTTCGGATCATTCGTATTATTCAAAGGGCTAAACCGCAATTCGGCGTTTGCAAGAATGTGGGGTATAGATTTTAATCACTCCTTCTTAGTCTTTTCACCCAACCTTTTTCACAAAATTGAACCTACTTAGGAAATTTTAGACGCTTTTAATACTTCTCAAGGGTTGCCGCAAAGAGGTGTGAATGTGATATTAAAGTAGATTTCTCATTTCCAATCAATTATTCAAATGATTCTAAATGCTTGTTAAGAAAATTAATGCAACCTCTTATAATTATGTCCCTCATTTGACTATAAGTAACGTTTACATCGTATATTCTTTCTTCAAATACATCGTCTTTAAATTCCTTCAAAACAATTGAATTCATTATAGTTGTGCTAGAATCCTCGCTTTTAAAGTGGAAATTGGAATAGGATCCCTCATGAACAAAATCATTTCGGACAAAATAAAAGATATTCGCAATAATATTCATATGTAAATGCTTTGTATAATTCCATCGGTAATCAACAATTGAACGAGTGATATGATCCAAAATAAATAACTGATCTTCTCTTAAAATAGATTCATTAAAGAACTTTCTTATAGTAGTGATCTTATCCTTTTTTGGGTTTAATGGCTTAGATATGTTGTAAATAGCTTCTACGCATACCATCCAAAAGAATATCTGAATGCCATATCTCCCGCCTCTGATTTTCATTTGATCATCTGCAAGTGTTATTAGCCTTGCTATATTGTTAACTATTCTTCTTGGTCTAACATCAACCTCAGTGATTTTATAGCACCTTTTTATCAGACATAGAGCCTGTTCTTCATCACCCAAAAAGCACGAATAAAATTCCACATAATCATCATTAATATCAAATTCACATTCTTGAATGATTTCCAAGCCCCCCTCAAGAACAATTTCTTATAATATTTCTTTAGGTACTATAGATTTTTATGCTAAATTACTTTCCGAAATACGTGCAACGGCCCCGGCTCCTTTAAGAGCCGGAGCATGAATATAGATCGTCTACACTTAGTTGGACAGAAAAAATAAGGGCTTGTAGAATAAACCTATCAAGCTAAGGAGCGGATCTCTACAATGTCCAAACAACAACGAAGAACGTTTACAAGCGAGTTCAAAAAGCAAATGGTGCAGCTCTATGAGAACGGAAAACCCAGAGCAGCGATTGTGGAGGAATATGACCTCACGGCTTCTGCTTTAGACCGCTGGATCAAGCAATCCAAGAAAACAGGCTCCTTCAAGGAAAAGGACAACCGCTCTCCCGAAGAAAATGAACTCCTCGCTTTACGAAAAGAAAACCAACGTCTCCAAATGGAGGTTGACATCCTAAAGCAAGCCGCGCTGATCATGGGACGAAAGTAGCTATCATCCAGAATAACCGTGATAAATACTCGGTATCAGCAATGTGCGGCGTCCTGCAAATCGCAAAAAGCACGTTCTACTATGAGACGAAGGAAGAAAAGAATGAAGATGAGCTGAGCGCAGCCATTGTGGAAATCTTCCATAAGAACCGCAAAGCCTACGGCACCCGAAAGATCAAAGCCAAGCTACACGAACGCGGACTCGTCGTGTCCAGACGCCGCATTGGCCGGATTATGAAAGAGCAAGGTCTGATTTCCACATATACTGTAGCCCAGTATAAGCCCCACAAAACGGCTTGTAATGAAGCGACAACAACAAATGTGCTGGATCGTGAATTTGAGGAGACCGAAGTCAAACGTTTTGTCGTCAGCGATCTTACGTATGTCAAAGTCCAAAACAAGTGGCATTACATTTGTGTGCTCATCGACCTGTTCAATCGAGAGCTCATCGGTCATAGTGCAGGTCCACATAAGGACGCTGCTCTGATTTCCCGCGCCTTTGCTACGGTACAGGGGGATTTGCGTCACATTCAGTGGTTTCATACTGACCGAGGCAGCGAGTTTAACAATGAAAAGATGGATGAGCTTCTGGAAACCTTTGAAATCGGTCGTTCTCTTAGCATGAAAGGCTGTGCTTATGACAACGCCGTAGCGGAAGCCACCTTCAAGGTGATGAAAACCGAGTTCGTGAACCAGGGAATATCAGAGCCTTCGTCATTTGGAGATCGAGCTATATGATTACGTCAACTGGTTTAATAAGCATCGTATTCACGGAACACTGGGATACATGACACCTGTTCAGTATGCCAAGAGGCCCTTAAAAAAGCTGTCTGATTTACTGTTGACAATCCAATATTTATTATTCAGGAAATTTAATTCTTGAATTCAAAAATTATTAGCTATCTCCAGGTTCATATTCAATTAAATCAGATAATTTGCAGTTGAATGTATCACATAACTTAAATAAGGTTTCAAGCTTTGTTGTTTCTATATTTGTCTCTCTATAAAGTTTATTAATTGAATTCCTACTCAATCCCGATTTCGCCATCAATTCTGTTATATCATCTATACGATGTTCTGCCATGAGTTCTCGTATATTGCACTTGATTACATTCATCTTTTCCCCTCCATAATTCTATCTTATCTTCTCTATTACTAACCATCAATGAAAAGAGGACATTTAACTCTATAAAGTCAAATATTCACCTTGTAATTAACTTTGTGAGGTTATATAATAACTCTATAGAGTTAACCAAAGGAGGAATCGCATATGTACAATTCGTTAGAATCATTAACAGAACCGCTCGTAAGAATACGTTTAGAACTACTCTATGCCGAGCTTATGGAGGGTCATAAGGAGTACTCTCAGCTTTCTTCGGAGACAAATCAACATTTTAAATCACTTCGTGATGCTTTGCCTGATCAGCTTCAGCATACGGTTTTTCTTTACGAAGACGCACAACTCTCTCTCCAAACCATCTTAGAAAGAAGTATCTACATACAAGGTTTCAAAGATGCTCTACAACTATTTAGTGAATTGCAAAATTCTAGTATTTAGAGGGTTATATGACCCTCTTTTTCTATTGTTTTTAATTCTGTCGTATAACGTTCCTGTATTCACGACCTGGCACATGCCAGGTGCCCGGCGAATGCCGGGCCAAGGACGGATGTCCGCAGCGTGAATATTATGTTATCGGATGTTCATTTCTTCTATGAATTAGCATCATGATTTTAATAATATAGTAAACTTCATAATGCTTTTAAATGATAATATGTTAGATTCATTATCTAAATATACTACGATTACTTATTCTAATGCTTCTACGTCCACTGTTATCTCTACAGACATTCCTCCATGAAGATAGGTATTACTTACTGTCGCGATATCTTTCAATGAACCAATCTCAATAGGCCTTTCTAAAATCTTTTTCACATTTTCATTATCTGTATTTATAATTATTCTAGCTTCACTTTGATTCTGGAATCTTGTATGTTTTATAGTCAATTCATTAGGCATTCTTTGCCCAAAATCCCACCACCCGTATTCACCATATTTATCAAAATCAAAATAAGATATGCGTGATACGATTATTTCTTCTCGTTGTAGGCCCAATCGCATTAAAGAAGAAATAATTCTTTTTTCAAACTCTTTATAGTCATGTATAAAAATAACTGAAGGTTTGTCCTTTTCATCCAATTTTTCTACTTCTTCAGGATCAAGGTTGTCCATAAAGTCTTTGAAATAGGAGTCTGGTATCATTGTTGTTAATCTATGTTTTCCTTCTTCTTCAGGAGAATCAAACATACTTTGCTTTAAAATATAAAAGCAAAAGCATGGCAATTCCATATCACGAGAACTCTTTAAGTAAACACGTGGTCCAACCGGAACTCTTAATAAGTCAGTATATTTTCGTATTTTTGATTCAATTCAATTCCTCGTTCAACATCAAGTACATGAAAAGTCGCCATTGTACCCTCTAACTTATCTCCCCGTCCTTCTCCTTTTTCAAAAGCGTACTTCACCCATGAACTTGGCGTACTAAATTTGATTTGTCCATTATTGAGGAAATTTTCAGCATATTTCTGGGTTGTACAGCGGAATACCATCATGAAGTTTTCAGGTTCTGCCCATACAGCTTTTTCTTTCATTTTTTTCCTCCCACTATAAATTAATATTTTCTCTTGTTTACTCACTCGTTCTTAGATTTTCAACCATAGACATTTCGAGAGATGGAGAAGTCATGCAAGAGTGACATTATTTTCTGGCAGAGCCGGTGGCGGGAATAGAGATTGGAGGAAGTTGTCTCCAACACATAGATCGTTCCTGTGATCGCACTTGGATATCCACACCTGACTCTTGACGGCTTACCCTCCCATGTCACGCGGGGTCGCTGCCCTTACATTCCTTCGTTCGGCCTCTCAAGAGGTGGACGCCGCTTTTTGCTCCTTTACAGGGTCGTTGCCCTTATGGAATAGATTCCTACGGCTGCTCCGTGCTTCCTTTGTCTTGGTTCTTTCCTTCCGGTGAGAAACGTGAATCCGGTTGTTCTTAGGCTACCATCTGTAACTGGGTCCGACGTACCGGCCCTAATACGTCGTTTGCATCGTAAGGAATTTGCTTGGTGCCTAGCGTATGCAGGACACGTATGAGTTTCCCGCACAAGGCCACGAGGGATTGCTTTTTCTTCAGTGGATTCTGACTTCGCCTCGTGAAGTACTGGTGCAATGCCTTGAATTCCGCGTTTTTTGCTACCATGGGCATGACCGCCCGGAATAGCAGAGCCCTTAAACGTGCGCGTCCACGTTTAGTAATGCTGGACTTGCCTTTTTTCTTCCCAGAACTATTCTCTTTGAGGTTCAGTCCGGCCAGCCGAATAATCTGCTGTCCATGCTCATAACCGTTTAGATTCCCTACTTCTGAAAGGAATCCCCCCAAGGTGACTACAGACACGCCAGGCACCGTAAGCATCTCTTTCGTGCCCGGAATTTGCATTAGGAGCCGTTCGACCTCGCTCAGAATTTCTTCAAGCTGCCTGGCGAACATTTCATACTGCTCCAGAAGCGTTTTAATCTCGATTTTTGCTGCAGGAAGCCCTTCAGTTAGACCCATAGACCGACTAGCCATTTCCATGAGATGCTGGGCTCGTTTAATGCCTACAGCTCGTTTCACATCTTTCTTCCACCGCTGAACGATGGCTTCTGAGCCTAGCTCTACAATTTCACCAGGCGTCGGAAACTCACCCAGCGTAATTAGCGAGGCTTTGCCTTCCCAATCCTTAAATACCTGCCGATACTCTGGGAAAAAGCGATCCAGCCAGTTCTGTACCCGCCTTTGCACCTGTCCGAAATTGACCATGATCTTCTCTCGAAGATTCATGAGAATTCGCAGATCTGCGTAAATACTCGTCGGTAGTTTCGGCTCGCTGTACTTCCCATTTCGTACTAAATCGGCAATGACTTTTGCATCTTTATAGTCGTTTTTCGTCGGTGAGTTATCTTCCAGTTCCTTGCTCTTGTGCACATGATGTGGATTGACAATGACTAAAGGAATGCCCTGTTGTCCCAAATACTCTGCCAGGTTGAACCAGTAGTGTCCGGTGGGCTCAATACCGAAGAGGACGTCACTCTTGGTATGTTCCTGCTGAAGCTCCTTCATCCACTGAACCAGTTGCTCGAATCCGGTACGAGTATTGGTGAACACACAATCCTTTCCGAGTTCAATCCCTCGAAAATCTATGGCGCGGGCCACATGGGTTTCTTTGGCGATGTCTGCGCCTACGACAAGGGTCTTGTCGGAAATTCGTGTAATCCGTTGATTCTGTTTCTTCGATTGCTTATACTTCATATAGAGTGCCTCCTGTGCTGGAATTGTTCTTTGGACGGAACGTTTCCCAGTATACAGTTGGCGCTTTTTTCATTCAAACCTCAAATTAATTCATTACAGGAATGGCTCCTTTCTTTTATATACTTGTATCAATTTATTAGTTTTTGAAGTTTCACATAACGTTGTCGTATCTACGACGCGACCCGACCTTAGATAGCTCTTATCTTAGGCCGGGTCGTGTGTTGTCTGAATACTCTTCTATGACTTAGCTTCTGACAACCAAGGGGCGAAAGCCCCGCTGCGTAGATGCATTGTTAAGTGATGTTACTGCCATCTTTGAATACACTGAATAAAATAACTTTTTATAGTATTATCACACTTAATTTGTGGGAGTAGAGTTATCAGATATTATGTTGAGCAACTATTCTTTCAGCCTCTTTTATTCCGCTTGACAATAGTTTGTGAAACGCCCTTTTCTTTTCTATTTTTTTGTCAAACATAGTGCCCCCTTTATCAAATGAATACTGAACCTGTCTTTCAGTTGCAGGAAGCCTAAACTTATTTTTAAAGACTGCTACTATATCTTCATATGAGAAGTATTCAATCCCCTTCTCTCTTGAGTATATCAACATTACAACCAATAGCTGATCGATAAACTTTTCTAAAGAGGAAACATCACCATACTTCTCCAAGTTAAGTTCGTCCAAAGATATATTTAGTAAACTAGATTCCGAAGCAACCTTCCGGCTCTTTGGTGATTTCTTTACAGGTGTTGTGGTTTCTGAAGGAGTATAATCTTGACACCATTCAATTCCAGAGGTTAATACATAGAATGATTTAAGGCCATCCTTCTTTTCTTTTGTTTCACCAAGATATCCTTTAGTTATATTTTTGTTGATAGCATCGCTTATATTTTTGGGTTTTGAAATTCTTGCATCAGTATATTTAGCCTCGATATCTTTAACTGTGAAAGGACTGATGCCTTCTATTTGATCTAAAAAATAGGCAACACCCAAAACTCTTTCCACTTCTTTGCTAAATGATTTAATTTTTAAAAAGGCAGCTATTGAATCGTAGGAAATAATATTATTGTTGGACGAGGTATTAGTCAAAGCAGGAGTATCAGATGCTCCCGTAATATCTTGTACCATTTCTAATATCTGAGGACTAGGGGAAACGATAGGAGAAACAGCACTTATAGCAGTTGGCAATAAGCTAAAAAATTGCTCTCTTTCTCTTTCAATTAGTTCACTATCTCCCTCTGCTTCAAATTCAATAAGTCCTAATTTAATACGAATTTTATTTGTCAAGCTTATCTCCTCCTAGTGTATTAATCCTGAAATATAAAATAATTCTTCAAGACAGACACGATAAGTTTGTTTTATGTCATCAATATCACTTTTTCGTGTATTAAAGTGTATTTTATGTGCAGCAAAATTCCCTAAATCTCTAATTGAATCGTATTCTTTACGTGACCTTGATATATTTAAAGTTTTATTCTGATTAGCGTTTGTTACAATTCTTTCAAGCATTACATAATCACCGTGTCCATCCTTAATTTGATCTTGAATTCCTTTACTTTCATACGCAAGAATTAAAGAAATTTCAAAAAGCCTCCGCATAAGTACTGCGCAAGCATCATAACAATTATTCTTATAGCTACTATTAATTTGTTTAACGAGTTTATCTATAAATCCTCTTTTCCCCAAAAACAAGGCTTCGTCAAGTATTTCACTCGAAGATATAACTTCTTCGATGTTATTAAATATAGGTCCAATTTCATCTTGTAGTTTTTGCTTAATTGTAGGTGTTATCATGTACTCAGTTCCTTTTCCAATCTTTTTAAAATCTTTTGATTTAGAAAGGTAACTTTTGATTCGTGATACATTTGAGATAGGATGACCTATTTCTTTTAGTATTTTTATAATATTGTCAAGGGAGAATGAAGTAGCATTTTCAGTAAAATTAAGAAAAAAGGCAAGTAAACGTACTTTCTCCAATTCTGTTTTTTCTGCTAGATTTACAGTTATTATGTATTGATTAAGATTCATAACACTCTCCCTAACTACTAATATTGGGTACAATGTAGTTTATTAACTCTCACAGGCCATTATACTATATAATATTTAGCATATATAGATGCAATATTATTGAGGTAACTTATTGTAATGTTACTTGCAGCAATTTCACTTAACGTTCTTGTATTCGCGAAACACCCCAACCTTAGATAGCTCTTATCTTAGGCTGGGGCGT
This sequence comes from Paenibacillus sanguinis 2301083 = DSM 16941, assembly GCF_000374825.1. Classification (GTDB taxonomy): domain Bacteria; phylum Bacillota; class Bacilli; order Paenibacillales; family Paenibacillaceae; genus Fontibacillus; species Fontibacillus sanguinis. Next base: position 441,556 of record NZ_KB895377.1, on the reverse strand, counting down.
TTGTTGTCTGAGCTTCTTCCATGATTATACATCCGACAACCAAGGGACGATAGCCCCGTAGCGTGAATACTGTGTTATGTGAAGGACTGGTCTTCTCTGCGTGCACACTCAATATTATTTACATACTTTCTCTAATATTTTTTTACTTATCTCTAAACATCTTTCTTCCGTCTCTTGAAATTGATTCCCTAAGTATTCTGTTAAGATCTTATATATGTATTTTCCAAACTCCTTTTCATTTAGACTTTCATTCGATTGTATATATAGGGTTAACTTTTTAATTTCTGAATCATACTCGTCTTGTGGACAATGTATAGCAAGGAGTTCTGCCGAATCCCACTGATCTATGATTGTCTTTATCGAAGTAAATGTTTTTGGTTTCATCTCTTTTTTCCTTCTGTTTTATATATTATTGATCTTTTCCAGTCTTTCACATAACGTTCAGGCATTCACGAACCCTCACCGGCTTAAGCGCGTAGCGCGGGTCGTCAGACTTAGCCGGTGCAGGGTTGTCCGCTGATTCTACTTCCCTGAAAATACTTCTCGCGGACCAAGGGGCGAATGCCCCGACGCGTGAATGCGGTGTTATGTGATGGACCAGCCCTCTTCGAACTACATGTCACGTCTATAATTCTGATTTAATAAGCTCATAATCATAGCTAAAGTAAGCATGGATTCTGTGTCCCCCAAACATTCCCCCATCCAAATATTCACAATAAATTTCATTGGATCGAATCTCTAATTCTATCAAACTAATCAATTTAACAAAATCTTCAATTGTTATGTCAAAGTCTCCCGCATCTACAGCATCCCAGTCTAGCTCAACATCATTCTCATCATATTCTGGCCAAAAATCATTTTTAAAATCTATCATCTCTTCAGCTATTTTTATTTTTGCCGCCTTCTCGAATCTCTCAAATTCGATAAACAACAATTCAGCTTTCCTTATTAATTTGTCAATGTCAGTACTTTCATCTTTAACTTCCAGTGTCCAATGCACTTTCCCCTCAATATTTATGTATGATTTTAGTTCAGTGCTATACTTAAAATGTCCAATTCCGTTCACCCTAATTATCTTTTCCATCCAGGTTTCCTTTCAAATGAGAACTTCCCAAGCTTAGCTTTATCATTTCCTTGCTGATCTTTCACATAACGTCTTTTATCTGAACTTCGTATATATGCCACATATCGGTAATTATCCGATCTGCTTCAAGTATAATCCATTTAGAGGAATTGACGAAGTATATTTTATCCAGTGCTAGTCTCTATCCTTCAGTTCCAGCCGATCAAGCGGGCTCTGAATACGCTGTATGTTTTTTGTGCTGACATGTGTATATCGTTGAGTGGTACGAGCACTCTGATGACCTAGCAGTTCCTGAATATAGCGGAGGTCGGTTCCGCCCTCAAGCAAATGAGTTGCAAATGAATGACGCAACGAGTGAACACTTACCTTTTTAACTATTCCTGCCCGTCTTCTTGCATTTTCAAAAACCTTTTGGACAGTACGCTCCGTCACATGGCGCTCGGAACGTTGACCTGGAAATAACCATTCTTCAGGTTGAAACTGAATCATATAAGCTTGCACCACGCTCATAGCCGTTGGAGATAAGAGAGTCATTCGATCCTTCATCCCCTTACCTTGCCGGACACGCAAGGTCTGTCGTTCCGTATCCAAATCCGCGAGACGTAGCCGAACCACCTCGCTGACTCTTAGCCCCGAAGAATAAGTCAGGTATAAAACAGCTTGATGCTTGAGATTCGTTAGGCACGTTAGTAGCCGGATGACCTCATTTTCTGATAAAACATTGGGCAGGATATGCTGCTTCTTAGGGCGAATATACTGAATTTCATCCATTGGCTTGTTTAATACGTATTTAGCATAGAAGCGAATTGCACTAATCGTCTGATTTACACTGGAATGAGAGATGTGCTTGGCTAATAGAGCCAAACAATATTTTTGAACAGCATCACTGCTGATCTCGGACGCATCAGGCGGGAGTGAGTCGATAAATCGCTTTATCTGACTGCAATAGGCTTTGACCGTCTTACTGCTATAGCCACGCTTTTTCAACTCTTCAATCAGAGCATTACGATAACCCCTCTTTTGATTCCTTAAGTTTTTTTCAAATGCATTAAACCATTCACACTCCTTTACCAGCCCAGGTTCCAGCCAAATCAGATTTCTCGGAAACATTTCCAGCAATTGCAAAATGGCTGACTCCTTATACGGAATAATCCACAGCTTCCGATTCGGATCCCACCGTCTACCCTGAATTTTCCGAATGAACACAACATGCTCTGGGTGGTAAGGCAGCTTAATGCCTAGTGAATCCGCATTCAACTTTCTAAGTTCTATCATGATCTTGACCTCGCTTCCTGCATAATAGAATTATTTTTCTGCCTGGCTTCCTGCAATATAATCATGACCACCCATCCAACGGGTTCTCTCTTGGGATATAACCCTGCTGCTAAACTACGCCTAAAGACACTAGCCTAAACAAAAAAGCGATCCCCTTTCCCTTATGGAAAAGAAAATCGCTTCCGATGCTTTCGGATCTGCTAAATACCCAACTAGCTCTTTTTATTGCTCACTTCATAAAAATCCATACCTATCCATCTAGCTTCAAATAGTCTATATTGTATTTTTCTGGTCTGCTCAGTCTGCTTGATGCTTGATCTATTTCAGGCTAGTGCCCTTGGCTATAGAAGCTAATAATGTCATCTACGGTCAGCAGTTGTTGGTCGGACTCCCGGGCTTCCTTTTGCAGGCCCGCCGCCGTGTCGCTTCCGTGCAGCCCTTCGTCGTCCGGCGTCATCTGCTTCTCGTCTGGTTCGTACATGTGTTCCAAATCCATATTTCGTATCCTCCTTGCTGCCTTGAGATCATACATTGTTTTATTACCCAACTTTGCATGATATGCAACAACAAGCAGAATGATGACACTTATTTTCCCCGTCTCCGCGCTATACGATACGATTAATCTAATTCCTGCTGAAGCTCCTCCAGCCACTTCTGCTCCTTCGCAGAGAGCTCCACTTCTTTAAGCAGATCGGGGCGGCGCTGCCAGGTGCGGCGGAGTGCTTCCTTCCGTCGCCAGTCGGCAACATTGGCATGATGCCCGCTGAGCAGGATGTCAGGCACCTGCCAGCCGCGAAAATCAACGGGCCGGGTATAATGCGGATATTCCAGCAGCCCGGTGCTGAATGAATCCGTGACGGCGCTCATTTCATTGCCCAGCACTCCCGGCAGCAGCCGGGCCACGCTATCAATAACCACCATGGCCGGTAGTTCCCCACCCGTCAGTACATAATCGCCAATCGAGATTTCGTCAGTCACCAAATGCTCGCGAATTCGTTCATCATATCCCTCATAATGTCCACAGATGAACACCAGATGCTCTTCTTGCGCCAACTCCTCGGCTTTTCGCTGCGTAAAGGTCTCTCCCTGGGGACACATCAAAATAATGCGGGGCCGCTTTATTGACGCGGACGAGGAACCTGCTTCGGACAGGTTCTTCCGTCCTTCCAAGACTTTCTCAGACCAACCTTCCCCGGTCTCGGCCCCTGCTTCAATTCCAGCTTTGTCTTTAGAGGTCTTGGGATTTTCCTCTGCTGGTGTACTTTGGTTCCCCTCACCCAACACAGCCTCCACAGCGCGGAAGATCGGCTCAGGCTTAAGCACCATCCCCCCGCCGCCGCCATAAGGCGTATCATCCACTGTGCCGTGCTTGTTCCCCGCGTATTCGCGAAAATTAACAGCATTCAAAGAGACAATCCCCTTCTCCTGCGCTTTGCCAAGAATGCTGCTGCCAAATACACCAGCAAACATCTCGGGGAATAAAGTCAATACATCCACCCGCATGCTACAGCAGTCCTTCCATCAGATGAACCCGGACCAACTTGTCCTTAATGTTCACATCCAGAACCACATCATCAATGACCGGCAACAGCAATTGCTTGCCTGACGGCAGCTTCACCACCCAGACATCATTGGCTCCCGGCCGCAAGATCTCTATAATTTCACCCAAATCCTCATTTTCGTCGCTAACAACCCGGCAGCCAATAATTTCATGGAAATAATATTCATTCTCCGGCAGCTCTACGGTCTCGGATTTAGGCACCTTCAGTTCACACCCCTTGAACTTCTCCACTTCGTTAATATTGGAAAATTCAGCAAATTGTACGATATACATTTGCTTATACGGCCGCGCTGAACGCACCACTACAGTAGACTGCTCCCCTGTATCCGGGTGAACCATAATCAGACGCCGTTTCGGCGCGAACCGCACCTCCGGGAAATCCGTTTGCAGCAGCACCTTCAACTCGCCACGAATTCCATGTGTATTTACAATTTTTCCTACAGACAATAAAGAATCAGACATAATACCCTCCCTAATCATGTAACCGTCATTTCATGTTTCAGCATGTACGAAAAAGGGCTAGGACAAACATCCTAACCCGCTTTCGTATATCTTTTTGAGTGATCAAAAAGTCCCTTAAGATAGAATATCGACGGTGACCCGCTTATCCATCTTGACGGCTGCCGATGCCACAACCGTGCGGAGCGCCTTGGCGATTCTTCCCTGCTTGCCAATGACCTTCCCTACATCATCAGGATGCACAGACAATTCATAGACAACCAGATGCTCCTTCTCCACAACCTCCACACGGACATCGTCCGGATGATCAACAAGAGCCTTCGCAATAACGCCGACTAATTGTTCCATTTACGACCCTCCGAATCAGCAATTATTTCTGCTGTCTAAGCTCATGGAATTTCTTCATCACGCCTGCTTTACTGAGCAAGTTGCGAACGGTATCAGATGCTTGCGCACCATCTTGGAGCCACTTCAATGCTTTGTCTTCATCGATGTTGACTACTGCTGGCTCAGCAACCGGATTATAGTAACCAATCTCCTCGATAAAACGGCCGTCACGCGGGGAACGGGAATCCGACACCACGATGCGGTAGAAAGGAGCTTTATGAGCACCAATACGTTTCAAACGAATACGAACTGCCACGAAATTCACCTCCTTTAAAGAATTCACTTTCATGTATAGTTACATTTCCCTTCACAGGCCTTTACCGGAAAGGAAATCTCAACCCCTTGCCACCAGCTTTGCCAAGCTGCTTCATCATTTTGTTCCCCTTGCCCTTTGGCCCCATCATACTGGAGAACTGCTTCATCATCCGCCGCATTTCGTCAAACTGCTTGATCAGTCGGTTGACGTCCGCCAATACCGTTCCACTGCCTGCAGCAATGCGTTTGCGACGGCTATGATTAATCATATCAGGATTTTGCTTCTCTTCCTTGGTCATGGAATGCACAATGGCCTCTACCCGGCCCATCTGCTTTTCATCAACTTTAACATCCTTCATCTGCTTCATGTTGCCCATGCCCGGGATCATATCCATGATCTGATCAAGCGGGCCAAGCTTCTTGACCTGCTCCATCTGTTCCAGGAAATCGTCGAACGTAAATTCCGCATTCCGCATCTTCCGTTCCATTTCCTTGGCTTTATCCGCATCAATACCGGCCTGAGCCTTCTCAATCAGTGACAGCATGTCACCCATGCCAAGAATCCGCGAAGCCATACGTTCCGGATGGAACGGCTCCAGGGCATCCATCTTCTCGCCCAAAGCCACGAACTTGATCGGACAGCCGGTCACCGCCTTAACCGACAAGGCCGCACCACCACGCGTATCGCCATCCAGCTTGGTCAAAACAACGCCGCTAAGACTAAGCTGTTGATTGAAGCTTTCCGCCACGTTTACCGCATCTTGCCCTGTCATGGCATCAACTACGAGCAATACCTCGTCCGGCTGAGTAATCTCATGGATTTGCCGCAGCTCCTCCATCAATTCCTCATCAATATGCAGACGGCCAGCGGTATCAATCAGCAAGTAATCATTTCCATTGTCCTTGGCATGCTGCAACGCCTGACGCGCGATCTCTACCGGACTGTTGCCCTCTGGCAAGGCGAAGACCGGAACCTTGATCTGCTCACCCAGTACCTGCAACTGCTTGATGGCAGCCGGACGGTAAATATCTCCCGCCACCAAAAGCGGACGATGGTTATCCTTAAGCAATAGCTTGGCCAGCTTGGCAGAGGTCGTCGTCTTCCCCGCACCCTGCAAGCCCGCCATCATAATTACCGTCGGTGGACGATTGCTGCGAGCCAGCTTGGCTTGGCTTCCTCCCATCAATTCCGTCAACTCTTTGTTGACGATATCGATGATCACCATGCCCGGTGTGAAGCTATCCATCACTTCCTTGCCAATCGCCTTCTCCTTGACCTTGGCGATGAACTCCTTCACGACTTTAAAGTTGACGTCCGCCTCCAGCAAAGCTAGGCGCACTTCACGCATCGCTTCATTTACATCGTCTTCCGATACCTTTCCTTTGCCCCGCAGCTTGCTGAACACGTTTTGCAATCGGCTTGTCAAACCTTCAAATGCCATATATCGTCACCTCCATTCGTCACAATTCCGCTTATAGCTCCATCTTACAATTGCTCCGCCTCGCGAAGCAAATTTCCCGCCTGTTCTTTATGGACAGAAGACATCGTGCTGTCTTCAATGACTTGCTGCAACCGGGCTAACATACCGCTCCGAAGCTCATGCTTCTTCAACAGCCCCAGCTTCTCCTCATACGTCTCAAGCATGCCCTCGGCACGTTTGATATGCTCGTAGACCGCCTGGCGGCTAATCTCAAATTCCGCCGCAATTTCCCCCAGCGAAAAATCATCCAGAAAATAATATTTCAAGAACGTTTGCTGCTTCTCAGTCAGCAACGCTTCATAGAAGTCGAACAAAAGGTTGATCCGATTCGTTTTCTCAAGCCTATTCTCCTGACTCATATGGGCACTCCCTCCGTCAAGGAAAAACACTTTACAGCGCATCAACTCCACCTATAATACAGAAACCCGAAAAAGATGTCAAGTATTTTCCCTTAACATCTTGGCATGGATATTTTTCACGGTTGAAGGGTACCTCAAATAAACAAAAAAACCGCTCTCCAAAGGCAAACTGCTCGCTAAATCACGAACAATTCCAGCCCTAGATAAGCGGTTCTTCTCGCTTAGTGCGGCAGCAAATACAGCAAAATCGCAAAGAAGTGGGTAATGCTTCCGGCGAGGACGAACAAATGCCAAATGGCATGATGGTAAGGGAAACCACGCCACACATAAAAAATCGTTCCCAGACTATACGCAATGCCACCCGCTACCAGCAAGGCTATGCCCTGAAAAGGTATAGCAGCGGTGAGCGGTCCCCAGGCAATGACAATTAACCAGCCCATAATCAGGTAGAACACCGTCGACAGCACCAGGAATCGCTTGACAAAGAAAGCTTTGAATATGACACCGCCCAGCGCAATCCCCCATACAATCCCGAACAAGCTCCAACCCAAGGAACCCCGAATTGCGACTAACAGAAATGGGGTATACGTACCGGCAATGTAAATGTAGATAGAGGAATGGTCAAAAATCTCAAACAGATCCTTGAGCCGTCCTTCCTTAAAGCTATGCACCAGCGTGGAGCACATGTAGAGCAGCAACATGCTAGCCCCGTAAATGGTAAAGCTGACAATGTGCCATGCTGTTCCCTTGAGGCTGGAGAATACGATCAGCAGCACCAGCCCCGCCACACTGAGCAATGCTCCGATACCATGAGTAATGGCGTTGGCAACTTCTTCCCTGCGGTTAAATGAATGCGTATTGGCCATTTCGCTCTACCTCCTTTCTTCCTGTTCCTGCCATGTCGTTCATTAGGCTCATACCTATAGTATACGTTAGCTGTATATTTTTAGTAACCGGTCAATACCCATTCAGGCTTTTTCCGACTCTTCCTCTTCCGCAATAAGTCCGGCGAACAAGCCATGGACAAATTGCTCTGAATCAAACGGCTGCAAATCCTCAACCTTCTCGCCAAGGCCCACGAACTTGACAGGCAGACTCAACTCCTGACGGATTGCGATAACAATACCGCCTTTTGCCGTTCCGTCCAGCTTGGTCAACACAAGTCCGGTCACACCGCTTTTCTCGCCAAATAGCTTGGCCTGACTCAAGGCGTTTTGCCCTGTCGTCGCATCCAACACCATCAATACCTCATGGGGAGCACCGGGAATTTCCCGCTGAATAACACGATAAATTTTGTTCAGCTCTTCCATCAGATTCGATTTGTTCTGCAAGCGGCCTGCCGTATCGCAGAGTAAAATATCCGCCCCACGCTGCTTGGCGGCCTGAACCGCGTCGAACATCACGGCCGCCGGATCGGACCCGGATTGCTGACGAATAACATCCACACCTACCCGGTCACCCCAGACCTCCAACTGCTCGATGGCGCCCGCCCGAAACGTATCGCCGGCTGCCAGGATCACCTTCTTGCCTTGCTGCTTATAGTAATGAGCCAGCTTCCCGATGGTTGTTGTCTTGCCGACGCCATTGACGCCTACAAATAAAATCACGCTGATGCCATCAGAGCTAAGATGCATTTTGTTATCTTCATCCCCGCGCAGCAAATCCACCAGCTTCTCGGACAGGAGCGGCTGCAATTCCGCAGGTTCCTCAATACGGCGCTGCTTGACCTCTTGGCGCAGCTCATCAACCAGCTTCAGCACGGTATTGACACCTACGTCCGCACCAATCAAGATTTCCTCCAGCTCTTCAAAAAATTCATCATCGATTTTCTTGCGCCGAGTTACCAAATCCGTGACTTTCTCTACAAAGCCCTTCCGGCTCTTCTCCAGTCCGTCCCGGAACTGCTTGGTTACCGTTTCCGTCTTGGAAGCGATGCTCTCCTTCAATCTCTTAAAAAAACTCATGCAGGGTTAGCCCTCCTTATGTGATCCCGCCAATAAATATCAGCTAAGCAATTTCAACCGTTTCTTCATCCTCCAGCTTGACGGAGACAAGCTTGGATACGCCGCCTTCCTCCATCGTCACCCCATACAGCACGTCCGCTTCCTCCATCGTACCCTTGCGGTGGGTTACCACGATGAACTGAGTCTGCTCGGAGAACTCGCGCAAATATTGGGCAAACCGCGAGACATTGGCTTCATCCAGCGCCGCCTCGACTTCATCAAGCACACAGAACGGCACCGGCTTTACTTGTAAAATGGCAAATAATAACGCCATTGCCGTCAGCGCCCGTTCCCCACCGGATAGCAATTGCAAATTTTGCAGCTTCTTGCCAGGAGGCTGCGCTACTACATCGATACCGGTATCCAGCAAATTGTCGGGATCGACCAGAATCAGATCGGCCCGGCCACCGCCAAACAGCTTGGAGAATACGATGACAAATTCCCGGCGAATCGCATCAAACGTAGTTTTGAACCGCTTGGACATCTCCTCATCCATCTCGCGGATCACCTGGTAGAGCGTGGCCTTGGCCTCGACAAGGTCATCCTTCTGCTCGCTGAGGAACTGATAGCGCTCGGAGACACGGTTATACTCCTCAATGGCTCCAAGGTTCACTTCTCCAAGGATCGTAATCTGCCGTTTGAGCTCCCGGACTTCTCCTTGAGTCTGTGCCACATCCTCAGGCACAGCATAACGCTGCTTGGCCAATTCATAGCTCAGCTCGTAATCCTCAGACAGCTTGCGCAAAATGTTATCCAGCTCCACATCGAGGCGATTGGCCTGAATTTCCGTTTGCCGCAACTGATCCTCTACGGCTTTCAGCGCAACTCGCTGTTCCTTCGTCTCGCTTTCTCCGTCCTCCAGCTTCTTGACGAGGGCAGCACGAGAAGCCCGTTCCAATTCAAGCTGCTCCCCGGTACGTTCCTTCTTCAGCTTATAATCGTTTAATTCTTCACGCTGCTGTACACCTTGCTGTATATTTTGCTCCAAATCCGCTTCGATAGACTGCAAAATTGTACGGTTCTGAGCCAGTTCCCGTTCCTGCACCTTGAATTCGGATTCGGAACGACGCAATTGCTCGCGCAGCGAATGACATTCCTGATCCAGCTTGCCCTCACGCACCTTAAGTCCGGTCAAGGCATCCTGCAGCTCTTCCTTGGCCGATTCACTCGCTTTGCGGGCGAACTCGGCAGCCCGGATGGACTGCTGAACGGATAGCTCCTCTTTCTCCAAGTCTACCAGCCGTTCCTCCGCTGCCTTCTTGGTTGCTTCAAGGTCCTCCAGCTCCTTCAGGTAATGCCCCTTTTCTTGCCCGTACAGCTCAAATTGCTCCGACACATGCCGCCATTCATGCTCCACCTGCTTCAAATCTCCGGCACATGCCTGCTCTTCTACTCGCTTGGCGTCTCCTGCTTCACGCAGCCGGACCAGTTCGTTCTCCGATTTGCCAAGCTGGCTGCGTACATCCGTCAAGCCCTTGCGCAGCTTGTCCAGCATTTGTTCGCTTTCGCGGATGTCAGCGGCAAGCTGGTCAAGCTGACGCTTGCGTCCCAGCAAATTATTGTTCTTACGATGCTGGCTCCCCCCGGTCATCGAGCCGCCGGCGTTGACGACATCGCCCTCCAGGGTCACAATGCGAAAACGGTATTGCAGTCTGGCTGCCATCTTGTTGGCATGCTCCAGGTCACTTGCAAATACGACATTGCCCAGCAAGCTGCCTACGATACTCTCATATCTGGGTTCATAACCCACCAGTTCAGCACCGATGCCAACAAAGCCTGACGCTTCCTCCAAAATCCGCTTGTCTGCTGCAGAGATTTGGCGAGGACGGATGACATCTAAAGGCAGAAAGGTTGCCCGCCCCAGTTGCCGCTGCTTCAGAAAAGCGATGGCCTGACGCGAGACAGCCTCGTTCTCCATGACAATGTGCTGCATAGCGGCGCCTAGTGCCGTTTCCACCGCTGTCTCCAGCTTCTCCGGAACCCGGATCAACTCCGCAACAGCCCCATGCACACCGGACAATGCCGACTTTTTGGACGCCTTGAGCACTTCCTTTACCCCGAGTATGAACCCGTCGTAGTCGTCCTCCATCTCCTTCATCGTATCGCGGCGAGACACTAGCGCCTCACGCTTTTGCTCCCATTTGCGGATGCCGCTCTGGCTCTCCTCAACCAGCTTCTGGAGTTGCTGATTATGCTCGCTTTCACGAATGTAGCGGCCGCGAAGCTCGGCAATTTCCTCCCCCAGCTGGGCCAGCGCCGCTTCCAGCTCGGTCTTGCGGCCCTTCAGACGATCAAGCTCTTCCGTCCACTTCACGCCCTCTTCCTCAGCACGCTCCATCCGGCGTTTCACGCCTTCTTTCTGCTGCTCGGCATAATGGATTTCATTGCGAGATTGCGCCATCTGGTTCATAACATCCAGCAGCTGGCCCTTCAAGCCTTCCTCCTGAGCTTGACTGATTCCGCCGGTTACTCCGATAAGCTTCGCTTCTTCCGCAGCCAGCTCGGTGCGCAGCTTGTCCAGTTGTTCCTCAGCCGCTGCGAACTGGGCTGTGAGCTGCTCCAGTTCCAGCGAGCGCTGGGCATAACGCTCTTCGCTCACCCCCAAAGATTGGCTAAGCTGCTCGCGGTTTTGCGCCAGATTTCTAGCCCGCTCCTTTAAAACCTCACCATATCCCTCGCTCTTCTCATAGCTCTCGCTGTACTCCAGAAGCTGACTTTGCAGGGCTTCAATCTGGTCCTCCACCTGACGCAAGGCCAGTCGGTCACTTTCCAGTTTGGCATCATGAGCGGACACGACCGTCGACAATGCAAGCTGCTCTTCTTGAAGCTTGGTCAGCTTGGCATTGGCCTCACTCCACGTCTCGTGAATTTGCTCAATTTGATGAACATAGAGGGAGATTTCTTTATTTTTCAACTGTTCACGCAGTTCCTTATATCTCTGGGCCTTCTCGGACTGCTCCTTCAGCGGTCCAATCTGGTCTTCCAATTCCACGACAAGATCGTTGATCCGCAGCAGATTCTGTTCGGTATCATCCAGCTTGCGGCGCGCATCGCGCTTGCGGCTCTTGTACTTTACAATCCCGGAAGCCTCTTCAAAGATACCACGGCGGTCCTCCGAGCGCGTACTCAGAATTTCCTCAATTCGCCCCTGCCCGATGATAGAGTAGGCTTCCTTCCCGATGCCGGTATCCATGAACAGCTCGGTAATGTCCTTCAAACGGCAAGACTGCTTATTGATAAAATACTCGCTGTCCCCGCTGCGGTGAACCCGGCGGGTTACCGTGACCTCGCTGAAATCAAGCGGCAACGCCTGATCCGTATTATCCAGCGTCAAGGACACCTCACTGAAATTGACCGCTTTACGCGCATCACTCCCTGCGAATATGATGTCCTCCATTTTGCCGCCGCGCAGAGACTTGGCGCTTTGTTCTCCAAGCACCCAGCGGATGCCGTCGGAGATATTGCTTTTCCCGCTGCCGTTCGGGCCAACCACGGCGGTAATGCCGCGTACGAATTCCATCTCCGTCTTGTCGGCAAAGGATTTAAAGCCCGCTAGCTCTATCCGTTTCAGAAACATACGTCCACTATCACCTCTAACCTTTATTGTATCACACCGGAAGCGTTGGTGGACAGGCATCCGTCTTACAAGGAAGTATGATATTACGCTTGCTAGAAATTCATCAGTGTTTAACAGAACAACTAGACATAATGTTCATTTTTACTTTCGTTTGCAACACGATGTTACGTATATCAATATATTAATCTTGCAGATGAATTCTCTTAAATCAGGAAAACTGCGGGATACAGTTATCTTGGATTTATATCCTAGGGAAAGCTCACCTGCAATAATCAATAGGTGGGATTAAGCATGGAGAACAATAAGCTAATTAAACTGCAAGTTGAAGAATCAAGAATCAAAAGCGCAACTACCTTGTTACAAGACAAAAAGGATTCGCTCGAACTAAGTGATCCTCGACTTTACAAATTTAAAGATACTAAGTATTTAATCTTATCTGCTAAAAGTAAACCTGAGCTTTTTGTCCTGTCTTATAGCGAAAATGATGAACTGGTGGAAGTTACAACGAAAAGTACACTTCTGACTCAATCGGGGAATGTAATAGAAAATTACTTTACAGACGAAGAAAAAGAACTAGAGCTAGATGAGAGTATGCAAAACAACTTCACTCCTGCTGCAAATACAGCTTCATCTTGTCCTCCTGGCCAAGAATGGAGGGAATATAACTGTAAATATGTACCTGAGTTAAATGAATTTTGTCTTATTGCATGCGCTGCAGCTAAAATAAAACCTAGCTTGTGTATTAATATGTGCACCAATAGTATTAAAACGTGTGAAACAGATTGCTTTCCTGTTGACGGCGGCATACCCACATAATACTAATTAATATTTTTAGCTTCTGCTATCCTTTGCTTCAGTTGACTCTTTTTTTCTTCTAAAGGCAAAATCCTTCGAATTGTAATAAATGACAAAAAACAAATCAGAGTATATTTAGCATTTATAAAGTCCAAATCGTCATCATAAACAAACTTATTCATTTTCTTTCACCTCTTAAGAACAGATCTTAGGCAATGCCCTTTCTAAGAAGGCTGCGGTTCAGGTTCCTCTTGTAATGAATGAGCTTCAAAATAGTAATAAGATATCTAATCCATTTTAATTTCATTAAGTAACATTATATTCTATTTCAAAATCACCTTAAAGGGGAGCATTTTATGTCAAGTTTATGTAGACATAAATTATTAAAAAGCATTCAGATGGTTCACAATGCCGTAATTTCTTATGCCAACTGTGTGTGCGAAGATTTTCCTAAAAAGGAAAAAGAAATTTTTTTAAGTTTGGATTGGAACTGGCTGTGCAGTTACAAGAATTACGGAAACTTTATATTTCGCTATATCAATTTGACCCATTAAGTGGGATTTCAACAGTAGATGCTCCATGTTGCACCTCAAAAACGAATCCCCCAGAACAAAATAAAACCGACAAGGATTAAATATCTCCAGTGGTTTAAACGTACTAAAATCTTCATCAATTTGATATATAAAGAAGAAAGACATCCCAACCGGGAGGCCTTTCTTCTTTTATATACTCACAAATCATACCATGTTCAAAATTCTGAGCCCTTAAGCAACTCCAGCGCCACGGCAGCCGCTTGCTGTTCGGCTTCTTTCTTGGATCTGCCGTGACCTCGGCCCAGCGCGCGGCCTTCCATGCAAACCTCGGAGACGAATTCCCGTTCATGGGCAGGGCCCCGCTCTTCCACGATACGGTACTCCAAAGTTCCCATGCCGTGATGCTGCGTCAGTTCCTGAAGCTCCGTCTTAAAGTCGCTGGTTTGCAGCTTGCCTTCCAGAGACAATTGAGGAAAAACATAACGATGAAGGAACGCAGTAGCCGCTTCCAGGCCTTGATCCAGGTATAATGCACCGATAAAGGATTCGAACACGTCCGCAAGCAGTGCGGGGCGCGTTCTTCCCCCCGTTAATTCCTCGCCCTTGCCAAGCAATACATACCGGCCGAATTCCAGGCTTTCGGCGAATTTAACAAGTGACGGCTCGCAAACGATCGCGGCCCGCAGCTTGGTCAATTCACCCTCAGGACGGTCGGGAAATAACCGATATAAGTGCTCCGAAACGGTCAATTCGAGGACAGCGTCCCCTAGAAACTCCAGGCGTTCGTTGTCCTCGTATTGATTAAAACGGTGCTCGTTCACATATGATGCATGGGTGAAGGCCTGTTTTAGAAGCTGCCGATTTTGGAATACCAGTTCAAGTTTTTGCTGTAACTGCTTCAGATCTCCATTCACCGGACCTAACCCCTTATGCTTCGTATTTCTTTAGAATAATTGTGGCATTATGTCCGCCAAATCCAAAGGAATTGGACATCGCCACTTGTACATCTGCCCGTCTGGATTCGTTTGGAACATAGTCCAAATCGCATTCTGGATCAGGATGCTCCAAATTGATGGTAGGTGCGATAATGCCATGCTTGAGTGTAAGCCCACAAATAATGCCCTCTACTCCGCCAGCAGCACCCAATAAATGACCCGTCATCGACTTGGTCGAGCTGATGGCTACCTTGTAAGCATGATCGCCCAGCGCCCTCTTGATCGCGGTCGTCTCCGAACGGTCCCCTACGGGCGTCGAAGTACCATGTGCGTTGATGTAATCAATTTGGTCTGGCTGAATGCCCGCATCTTGGATGGCCATAGTCATGCAACGCTCCGGTCCGTTTGGATCGGGTTCAGTCATATGATGCGCGTCCGCGCTTAGCCCATAGCCGATAACCTCTCCATAAATTTGAGCTCCGCGTTTTTGCGCATGCTCCAGCGATTCCAGAATCAGCACTCCAGCGCCCTCGCCCATGACAAAGCCATCCCGTTCCGTATCAAACGGACGGCTGGCCTTCTCCGGCTCGTCATTGCGCGTCGACATAGCTCGCATCGAGCAGAAGCCAGCCATGCCCGTGGGACGGATCGTTGCTTCCGCGCCGCCGCAAATCATCACATCAGCATCACCACGCTGAATCAGCCGGTAAGACTCTCCAATGGAATGAGTTCCGGTCGCGCACGCAGTCACCGTAGTCGTGTTTGGACCCTTTGCTCCATACAGAATGGACACGTGCCCGGAGGCCATGTTCGCAATCATCATAGGAATAAAGAATGGGCTAATCCGCTTGGGTCCCTTCCCTAACAAGACACTATGCTGATCTTCAAACGTTCCAAGACCGCCGATACCTGAACCGATCATTACCCCAACCCGCTCCGGATTGGTCTGTTCAGCTATATTCAGAGCACTGTCTTCAATAGCACTCTTTGTCGCTGCCGCAGCAAATTGCACAAATCGGTCCATTTTTCGGGCTTCCTTGCGATCGATGTAATCCTCAGGATTAAAATCCTTCACCGAGGCCGCTATTTTCGTAGGATAATCACTAACATCAAACGCATCAACCAGCGATACGCCGGATTTTCCTTCAAGCAAATGGTTCCAAAATGTATTCAAATCTTGACCGAGAGACGTAACGACTCCCATACCTGTAACTACTACTCTATGCTTCAAACACACTCACCTCGTATGGACTTATGTGTACTATACAAATTCATGGATCCAATAATGAAATCCGCAGATCCTCAAGATGAGGAGAAGTCCCGCCTGCTATGAAGGAGGTACGGGACTTTGGAATGACATTAGGTATGAGATTGTATGTAATTTACAACTTCACCTACGGTCGTAATCTTCTCTGCATCTTCGTCTGAAATTTCCAGATCGAATTCATCTTCGAGCTCCATGACCAATTCAACCACGTCAAGCGAATCCGCACCCAAGTCGTCTTTGAAAGACGCTTCCAGTGTCACTTCGGCTTCATCTGCGCCAAGGCGATCCACAACAATGCGTTTTACGCGATCCAATACATCGGACATCCGGTTCACCTCCTCTTTGGTATTATAAGAGATTTGAAGTTAAAATGCCATAGAAGCCAAATACACGATTTACATAACCATTCCGCCGTCTACATGCAGCGTTTGCCCTGTCATATAGGACGCGCTGTCTCCGGCGAGGAATAACACGGCATTCGCGATTTCTTCCGGCTGTCCCAGACGGGCCAGCGGGATGTCGGCAAGCAGCTTCTGACGGTATTCCTCCGGAAGCTCGTCCGTCATATCCGTCTCGATAAATCCCGGAGCGATGCAGTTCACGGTAATGCCGCGTGAAGCCAGCTCCCGCGCCGAGGACTTCGTCAGGCCGATGACTCCGGCTTTGGCCGCTACGTAATTGGCTTGACCCGCATTACCCAGCACACCAACCACCGAAGAGATGTTGATAATCCGGCCCGAGCGTTGCTTCATCATCGGACGGGTGACGGCCTTAATGCCATTGAACACGCCCTTCAGGTTCGTCTCAATAACCTGATCGAACTCTTCTTCCTTCATCCGCATAATTAAATTATCTCTTGTAATTCCTGCGTTATTCACCAGAATGTCGATACGGCCCCAGGCTTCCAGCATGGACTTAACCATACCCTCGAACTGCTCGTTGCTTCCAACATGCGCTTTCGCAGCGTAAGCTCTTACGCCAAACACCTCGATTTCGGCAACAACGCGGGCTGCGGCCTCCTCGTTCCCGGCATAGTTGACGACTACATCTGCCCCGGCTTCCGCCAATGCCAATGCAATGCTACGACCGATTCCACGAGAGCCGCCCGTGACCAAAGCCGTCTTCCCTTGAAGCGGTTTGCTCATTAATCCATCTCCTTTCGCCTCGTTAATCCGAAGTCTACAAATCCGGCACGCCATTCATGAAGCCTCAGGCTCCTTTGCGGCGATGCCCGCCTTGGAAATGGCTGCCGCTTTTTATCGCAGTGCTGCCGCTGTTTCTTCCAGGCTATCCAAATTATTCACATTAAATAACCGTACCGATTTGTCGGTCTTCTTGATCAATCCTGTTAACACACTGCCAGGACCGATCTCGACAAACGTATCCACTCCTTGGGCAATCAGCCACTTCACAGTATCCTCCCATAATACAGGTGAATACACCTGCTGCACCAGCAGCTCTGCAATCTGGGCCCCCTCCTGTACAGGACGAGCCGTGACGTTAGCAACCACCGGAATGGAGGCATCGTGAAAAGCAGCGGCTGCAAGCCGCTCTTGAAGCCGCTCCGCGGCTGACTTCATAAGCGAGGAATGGAACGGTCCGCTGACCTCAAGCGGAATAGCTCGTTTAGCCCCGATTTCTTTCACACGGGAGACTACCTGCTGGATGCCTTCCTTGCTGCCCGAAACCACGATTTGCCCCGGGCAGTTCACATTCGCCAGCTCAACCAATGCCCCGCCTGCGGTAATGTCGGCACATAAAGCACTCAGCGCTTCACGTTCACCGCCAAGCACCGCAGCCATGGCTCCCTGTCCTCCCGGCACGGCTTGCTCCATATATTCACCACGTGCCCGAACAATGGACACCGCATCCTCGAAGGATAAGACACCCGCTACAGTCAATGCGCTATATTCGCCCAAGCTGTGCCCTGCCACATAGTCGGGGGCCAGTCCTTTGGCAGCAAAGGCTTCGGCCAAAGCAACGCTTGTGGTCAACAACGCAGGCTGCGTGTTGGCGGTTTGCTTCAGTTCAGCTTCCGGACCATCAAATATCAGCTGGCTGAGTGGAAAGCCAAGTTGCGTATCCGCCAGTTCAAAGCGCTCGCGCGCCTTGGGCCGAGCCTCATATAAGTCTTTACCCATACCAACGCTTTGAGACCCTTGTCCGGGAAAAACAAAGGCTATTTTGCTCATCTTCCCCACTCTCCCATATATAATTATCTCCCCATTTGCTTGCCTTGCTTACCACACGAGGACGGAAGCTCCCCATGTCAAGCCGCCGCCGAAGCCAACGAGCAGTATGGTGTCGCCCTCTTTCATACGACCTTCCTCTGCGGCTTCCACCAAAGCTAGCGGAATCGAAGCAGCCGAAGTATTTGCGTATTTATCTACATTGATGACGCATTTCTCTTCCGGCAGATTCAGACGCTGCATCGCTGATTGAATGATACGAATGTTAGCCTGATGAGGCACAAACAGATCGATGTCTTCTTTGCTCTTTCCAGCCTTGCGAAGCACTTCTTCGGTAGCTGTTCCCATCACTCGTACCGCAAACTTGAACACCTCGCGGCCATTCATATAAATGTAATGCTTGCCTTCCGCCACGGTAGCCTCCGAGGCTGGCAGCCGTGAACCGCCCGCTTCCATCTTGAGCAATTCACCGCCTGCACCCTCTGCGCCAAGATCAAAAGACAGGAAGCCCCGGCCCTCCGGCACTTCACCAATCACGACAGCGCCAGCGCCGTCGCCAAACAAGACGCAGGTGTTGCGGTCCGTATAATCGGTAATTCGTGATAACGTATCCGCGCCAATCACCAGCGCATTACGGTACATTCCCGTTTGAATAAAACCATTGGCCGCAGCCATGCTGTAGACAAAACCCGAGCAGGCAGCAGATAAGTCAAATGCCGCGGCCTTTTTCGCGCCCAGCTTATCCTGAAGGATACATGCTGTCGATGGAAACGCCGAGTCCGGCGTAATGGTTGCCACAATAATCAGATCAAGTTCACTTGCTTCAAGGCCTGCCGATTTCAAGGCGCGAATAGCCGCTTCATAAGCCAAATCCGATGTAGCCTGATCAGGAGCAGCAATATGCCGTTCCTTAATTCCCGTCCGGGAGACAATCCACTCGTCGTTCGTTTCTACTATTTTCTCTAAATCCGCATTCGTCAATACTTTCTCTGGAACATATTTACCGGTTCCGATAATGCCTACCGAACGTAATTTCATTGCCTCAGTCACTCACTTCCTGCTAATTTCCTTTGCTATATTCTCCGTCAATTGACTTTGCAGCGCCAGTCTGGCCTGGCGAACCGCATTCCTGATCGCCCCTCCGTCCGAGGAGCCATGTCCTTTTACAACCAACCCATTAAGGCCCAGAAGCGGGGCACCCCCATGCTCCTTATAGTCCATCATCTTTTTGATTCCACGGAGCGACGGCATCAGCACGGCTGCAGCCAATTTATTTTTCAGGGATTTAGAGAACTCCTGCTTCAAGATGGAGAACATCGTTCCCGCCGTTCCCTCCAGCGACTTCAGCATAATGTTCCCGGCGAAGCCATCGCAGACAATGACATCACAAGCCCCGCTCAAAATGTCCCGTGACTCCACATTGCCTACAAAATGGATCGGCAAGTCCTCCAACAGCGGGTACGCTGCCTTGGTCAACTCATTGCCCTTCATAGCCTCCGTGCCCACATTAAGCAGACCTACCCGCGGCGCAGCTATCCCGTGCACCTTCTGCCGATAAATGCTACCCATGAGGGCATACTGAGCCAAATGTTCTGGCTTGGCGTCCATGTTGGCACCCAAGTCGAGGGCCAGCACGCCGCGCTGATCCACAGTCGGAATCATTGGAGCCAATGCAGGGCGCTCGATACCTTCCAGACGGCCCACAACCAGCAGACCGGTTGTCATTAGTGCACCGGTGTTGCCAGCAGAGATCATCGCCTCCGCTTGTCCTTCCCGGACCAAGCGGCCTGCCACAACCATGGAAGCATCCTTCTTGCGCCGCACTGCCTTGACTGGCTCGTCATCAGCAGCGATCATCTCGGAGGCATGATGAACTCGCAAATTGTTAGGAGCTTCTCCCAACAAAGGCTTCAATACCTGCTGATCGCCAACGAGAATAATCTCCGTGTCAGTCCATTCCTTAGCTGCGGCCAACGCGCCTTCTGCCGTACTGTTCGGCGCGTGGTCGCCCCCCATTGCATCAATCGCGATTCTCATGCCGACTTCCCCCTTCTTGCCCTTCCTCTCCGGCAGACCGGTAGATTACAAAGTTCCCCTGAAACACCATCTCTTCGCCCACGTAAGTAAACACCTCGACCTTGGCTTTGCCCTTCTGACCCGAAGATGGTCTGACATAGGCTTTGGCGATGCATTTCTCCCCCAAGTGGACGGAGCGCACGAACCGGATATCTGCCGAAAACGTCAGGGCGACCTCGTCATTAATCACGGCTACCGCCAGCGAGTTGGCTTGGGCGAACACATGGTGGCCCCGGGCTATGCCTGTGCGAGAGAATACATGTTCCTCGCGAATTTCAAAGATGGAGATTCCGCTCTTGTCCAATTGGAGATCAACAATCTCCCCGATGACCTCGTGCAACGGCAAGGACCGGACCTGATCGTACGAGCGTTCAGCCATCAGCTTCATCCGCTCGCGCAGCTCAGGAATCCCCAATTCCATCCGATCAAGGCGAATGGTTTGTATGCTTACCTTGAGCTGCCGCGTTAATTCCTGATCCGTAATGAACGGATTGGCTTCTATCATCTGGACGAGCTGCTGCTGTCTCGCCCGCTTCGGCAATCGTTCGATGGGTATCCCTCCCCCTCCCGCTAGATGTATAAAATCAACGTAATATGGACTTGATGTCTTGCGTCTATGTAATTGGAGTCCACGTAGCCTGTTTGGCTAGTTCGACCGCCTCTATCTATTTTAACAGCTATTTCACGCAGAATCACTTTAGAACCTGGTACTAAAAAATAGTATAAATCATCCGGGAGCAAAAGAAAAGCAAAATCACCAGCCCGTGTGCAGATCCCGCGTGGAAGCTCGCAAAAAAAATAGCATCTCACCGAAGTGAGATACTACTTTGCAATACGAGATATCAAGCTTATTGGTTGATAATTTCTCTCGATTTGTATGTTCCGCATACTTTGCATACGTGGTGAGCAAGCTTCAATTCTCCGCATTGTTCACATTTTACCATGCCCGGCACAGCCAATTTGAAATGCGTGCGGCGTTTGTCGCGACGCGTCTTGGACGTTCTCCGTTGAGGTACTGCCATGGTTCCCACCTCCTTATCAAGTCAACCTAAACCTGTAATATTCACTGTTTACTTGCTTACTTTTTGAAAAAATCACCGAGTGCTGCCAGCCGCGGATCAATCACGTCCCTGTTGCAGCCGCATTCCTGTTCGTTCAGATCAGCCCCGCAGTTAGGACAAAGTCCCTTGCAGGATTCCTGGCATACAGCGGCAAACGGCAGATTCAGCAGCAACGTCTCTTCCACATACGGAACCAGGTCGACTGTCTCACCCAGAACGTAATGTAAGTCCTCGTCTTCCTCCTGTGCCTGCGTGTCCACCTCGGGATGTTCACCTTGCTTGAAGCTCTCTGCAAACTCCGCTTGAATGTCCCGTTTCAAAGGCTTGAGACAACGAGAACAGGTCATATCCAGCTCCGCCCTAAGCGTGCCCTGGACCTCGACAACGCCTCCGCCGGGAGCTTCTCCCCGCAGATCAGCCTGTAATGGACTGATTGCGATAATGTCCTTGCGACCTTCAACGACACGGCTTACATCCAAAGCCTGATGAATCTCCACCGGAGCTTCAGATGCGATTGCCTGACGTAAATTAATAAACATCAGCATCACCCCAAACAAACAAAAATTATTATACCGATTTTAAGTAAGTTTTGTCAACAACAAAGCGTGTAATTCCTTAACCGGCCGGGCCCTGCTAATTCGGCTTTGCTTTATTTTCATGATATATTATAGAGGTTGTTCATCACATGGAACGGAAGCGAAGGAGTCGAATCTCATTGAACGTTGTTGGTCTGGTCGTCGAATACAATCCGCTGCATAACGGGCATGTCCATCATCTTGCCGAAGCCAGACGGTTAACAGGTGCAGATGCCACCGTGGCCATCATGAGCGGTAATTTCCTGCAGCGGGGCGAGCCTGCGCTGGTAGATAAGTGGGCACGCACAGAAATGGCCCTGCGTCTGGGCGTAGACGTAGTCTTTGAGCTGCCGGTTGCGTATGCCGTGCAGCCCGCGGAGTGGTTCGCCTACGGCGCAGTTTCACTGCTGGCGGCTACAGGCATCGCGACGCATCTGTGCTTCGGCAGCGAGGCCGGCAGCCTTGAGGCGCTGCTCCCGCTGGCCGAACGGCTGGCCGCCGAGAGCGCTGCGCTGAAGGCGGCGGTCGCCGAGGAGCTCGCCACCGGGGCGAGCTATCCCGCGGCCTACGCCGCGGCAGCAGCCCGTACGCTTGCCGGCAAAGGCACGGCAAGCGGCGAAGCCGCCACAGCGCGGGCGCTGCTGGAGCAGCCCAACAACAGCTTGGGGCTGCACTACCTCATCGCGCTGCGGCGGCTTCGGAGCGGCATCGCGCCGGTGACCATCCGGCGGCGGGCCGCAGGCTACAGCGATATCGCGCCACAGGACGCGCGTATCGCCAGCGCTACCGCCGTACGGCGGCTGCTGGCGGATGGCGGCCTTGACTCCGCCGTCCCCTATCTACCGCCCGCTGCGGCAGACGTTCTCGCCCGGGAATTTGCCGCCGGGCGTGGGCCGGTCACCTGGGAGAGCTTCGCCGCGCCGCTCTTTCACCAGTTGCTGCTGTCTACTCCCGAGCAGCTTGGCGCCGTGCATGAGGTGACCGAAGGGCTGGAGCATCGCCTCAAAAAAGCACTGCTCCAGCTTACAGAACCCACCGTTGCCGGATTACTGCAACAGCTCAAGACCAAACGCTATACCCATACCAAGCTCCAACGCATGCTGCTGCACATTTTACTGCAGCACCCACGCGAGCAATTGGTTCCGGAACAACTGGCCCAAGGGCCTGGTTATTTGCGGGTGCTCGGCTTTACCGAGAAAGGACGGCTGCTGCTGAAGCAAATCAAACGCTCCGGCACGCTTCCGCTGCTCACCAGAGCTGCCGGGCTGGCCCATCCTCAGCTTGATCTGGATATCCGCGCCGCAGCCGTCTACGCCAATGCCATGCCACGGCGTCAGGCGGATGAACTGCTGCGCGAATACCGACAGCCGCCCATTCAGACCCTTGGCCTATGAAGCTTTCTCCGGCAACGACGCCAAATAATCCAAAGCGTCGTCCAGATGCTTCACCGGTATCAGCTTCATCGCTGAGCCAATTTCATCAGCCTTGGCCTTCGCTGTTTTATAGTTTGCCTCGGGGACGAAAAATATTTCTGCCTTCTCCCGCTCCGAGGCCACAATTTTAAATTGAACGCCCCCGATTTCGCCTACTGTACCATCTTCAGCAATCGTGCCGGTTCCCGCGATTCGGTAGCCCTTGGTCAAATCGCCTTCCGTGAGTTGATTGTAAATTTCCAGGGTAAACATCAAGCCTGCCGACGGACCTCCGATACGCGTATCCACGAAAGCAACCTCCTTGGCAGGGTCTTTCGGCTGCACCTTGCGCAATTCTCCAACCGTCACACCTAACCCCGCTCTCTGACTTCCATCCGTGGTTTTAATCGCGACCAGTTCTACTTGCTGCTTGACCTGCTTTCCCTCTCTCTCCAATACCACAGACACCTGATCTCCCGCTTTCCTGGCTTGCAGCAAGCTGCCCAGCTGGTCAAGGCGAGTGACCTCGTGCCCATCAACCTGGCGAATAATATCCCCCGATTGAAAGTCCCCCTTGGGCTTGTTCTCTTTGGACAAGCCAATAACGAACACGTATTGTGACACGATATTATAGTCCACGTTCGCTTTATTGTAAGCAGCCAGGATGGCACTTGATTGCGAGCTGTTCATAAAATAACGCTGTTGGGTCTCATACTCCCGTTCATTGCGGTCAGGCTCCTTACGAACCACCTCGGCATGCCGATGAAGCTTTGCTGTAGCCAGCATCCACAGGTTGGCATAGCTAACCGACACCGTCGTCAGCATAAACGTCCCTTCCTCCTGCGGATCCCCTGACTTGACGCTCACCATCGGCTTGATAGATTCTGCTGTACCGGGCTGATTAATCATGTATGGAGTAGACATGTAGACGACAACGTAAATCACCATCGACATGATCAAAATATATATTCCCGCTTTAATAGCTCCGGATCTTGTTTGACGCATGCTGTCGCCCCCTTCTGACTGCGGCTGGCTGAAACCGTTAGTCTTTCCTGCGTCATCCGCGCATAGCATGTACTACACGCTGCTTAACACCAGCTTTGGAACTTATGATTTAAGAAGGTGAAATGTGAATGTTAAATCTACGGTACTTTACAAAAAGCCCGCTCTCCACAATGGTAACTGGGCTCTTGGCTATACTAGTCGTCATCTGCGTGGTGTATTCTCCGGGTGAAGCCTTTCAGGCCTCCGGAGTTGGATTAACCATCTGGTGGCGAATCGTTTTCCCTGCGTTACTGCCGTTTGTTGTACTCTCCCAAATCCTGCTGGCGCGCGGCTTCGCCCATGGACTGGGAACCTTGCTTGATCCCTTTACCCGGCGGCTGCTAGGCTTGCCCGGCTATACGGGCTGGGTGCTTGCCCTCGGAATGACTGCCGGCTTCCCGGCAGCCGCCGATGCTGCGGCGGCCCTGTACAAGCAAGGGCGAGTGTCCTCACAGGAAGCAGAACGCATCGCGGCGGTCAGTCACTTTTGCAGTCCGATGCTGCTCGTCATCGTTATTGGAGCAGGCTTTGTCGGCCGCCCCGAATTCGGTCTGCTGCTGCTGGCGGTACATTGGGCTGCCGGACTGCTTGCCGGCATTACGCTGCATCAGCTGTGGCCTGAACGCCCGGAATTGGCGACATCTGGATCAGAAGCAAAACGCTTGGAGAGCAGCAAACCTTCTCCAAGTCAGCAGCGCAGCTCACTCTTCCGTCTTGCCCTGCGGCGCATGGAACAGGCCCGCCAAGAAGATGGACGCACCTTCGGCAAGCTGCTGGGAGACTCGGTCGCTTCTGGAGTACAGACTCTGATGGTCATTGGAGGCTATATGCTGATATTTGCGGTAATTCTCCATGTCCTTCTTCTGGCTTTGCCAAGCCAGCCTGTTTTCATTTCACTTCTGAAAAGCACCCTGGAAGTTCATCTGGGTACCTTCGCTCTCTCCGAGCTGTCTCCTGCACCTATAGCTCCTGCTTTATCTGCCGCCTTGCTTGGCGTAGTGCTCGGCTGGAGTGGATTATGCGCCTATCTGCAGGTCCGAGCCATTTTAAGTCCAGCCGGCATTAACGAACGCACCTTTTTGTTTAGCCGTTTGCTGCACGGAATTTATGCCTATGTACTTACTCTACTGCTATGGAAGCCATTTATCCACTGGATGCCCGGAATTGTGCCCGCATTTAGCGGCAACCGTTCTTTAACCCTGGATAGGAATGCCCTGGCCTCCTGGCGGCCTGACTGGCAACTGGCGTTCGGGGTGATGAAATGGCAGCTTTTCATGCTTGTCCTGCTCATTCTCGGCTTTGCCGTAATCGCCAACCTATGGCGGCGGCCTAACCAACGTTAGTACAATTAGTTTGTATCGTCATCCGGCTGGCTTGCAAATTTCTCCTGCAACGCGAGCTCAACCTCTGCGGGTACTAAATCGCTCACATCTCCGTGGAAGCTGGCAATTTCCTTAACTACACTGGAGCTTAGATAGGAATATTTCGGATTTGTCATCATGAAGATCGTCTCTACATTGCTATTCAATTTATGATTAAGCGATGCCAATTGAAGTTCGTATTCAAAATCCGTCACAGAGCGAATGCCTCGCACGATGACATCTCCCTGCTTGTATTCCATATAGTTGACCAGCAAATCACGGAAGCTATCTACCTCAACATTCGGTAAATTGGCAGTCGCCTGGCTTAGCAGCTCTTTACGTTCCTCTACAGTAAACAAGGGCTTTTTGCTCAAATTATTCAGCACAGCTACCACCAAGATATCGAATTGCCGCGAAGCTCGCTGAATGATGTCCATATGTCCCTTTGTCACCGGATCAAAGCTCCCAGGATATACCGCGACTCGCAGCTTTGTTTGTTCGCTCATGTTGCTTGTCCTCCTTGCTCGTCATCTTGAACTGGGTGGTCTTCCGAGGCGTATGCATAGATGGATACTGTCGTCTCACCGTACTCCGCCTTGCGCGTCTGTACAAAGGGCCCAAAGCTAGCCGGGTACACATAATCAGACTCATACTCCAGCACCACCGTTGCCTGCGGAGACAACAGCTTCAGCTCGTCCATCAGCATCATTAAGGCATCCCCATGCTTCAGGCGATAAGGAGGATCCAGAAAGACAAGATCAAATAAAACCCCACGTTTGGCAAGAGCCTTTAGCGCCCGTTCGGCATCGTTCTTATACACCTCCGCCTGCCCACCCAGACCGGTCACTTGCAAGTTATGACGAACCGTCTCCAAGCTTTTGGCATCTTTATCAATAAACACTGCTTTGTCCATGCCTCGGCTCAGCGCTTCAATACCCAGTCCACCCGTTCCGGCAAACAAGTCCAGCGCTGCTCCTCCATCAAAGTAAGGGCCAATCATACTAAAAATCGCTTCTTTGACCTTGTCGGTCGTGGGCCTTGTCCCCATACCTGGGACCGCCTTCAGCGTTCTGCCTCGGGCACTGCCCGAAATCACTCTCATTGCTCTACTCACACACCTTTATTTACCTCAAATTCCTGTCGATATCGTACCACAATCCGCCACGGAATGAAAAACGAAAAACATCATACCCGAATTTTTGGGGACATGAGGTATAAAATGCAAACACCGGGACAAACTTGGAGTATCGACATCACCAAATGTCGTAGACAACCGCGGAGAAGACTTACGTTTCCCCATAAGCTCTTCGTCCGGTTTCTCCTCTCCCATGATGGGCGTCCCGTAAGGGATGCCCGGACAAAAGCCCATGTATCAAGGTTTCATACATGGGCTTTTGTCCTTTTTTTATCTTCTGATGACCAAATCCACTAATCTTTCGCAACAGGCTACTCATCATTCTTCACTTTTCCATAAAAAAACCGCTCATGAGAGCGACTAGCAATTACTCATATTTCATCTACATTGAAGGTAGAACCTTTGAAAGATATTCATCCCAATACGCCTCATCCCCCACTAAGCTGTGAAGCCAATTGAACATCATCAATATTTCTAATTTTTGCATTACCGATTCAACGCTGGTCGTCGGGGCGGACATCGCAAAGAAGATTCACGTAGCACGTGCGATGGATTTTCATGGTATTGAACTGGGCAAGGATTGCGTGTTCCACAACGACCAGGGAGGGCTGACGAAACTAGCGACATGGATGAAGGAGCTGGGGCAAGCCAACAGTAAGACAGACATCCACTGTGCGATCAAAACCATCTATCCACAGTTTTGGATGCAAATCGATCCTAGGCTCTGTTCCCGCCTACGTTCTAACAGAAAATCAGTCTATGGGCTACATTCTCCATCAGTACTCCTCAAGTTGTCAATGTTGAAAATTAAGCGAGAAAACAGGTGAACAATAAACTTTATAGTGGGAGATTCACAATGGCCAAGCTTAATTTAGAAAATCGAAAGAAGTGGACTGCAGAACAACAGTACATTGTAGATGTGATAGAGGCTTACTCCCCAGTAACTTTAGAACAAACGATTATTCATATGTATGGCAGTTGAAGGGAGTGTGACAATCGTAGCGAAGCGGATTAATGAAGAAGGTCACAGGATTGGAGAGCAAAAGTATATCAGCAATGATATTACAGAGGTTCTAATGCAGAAGCCTTCTGATGAGCTTCAGGAAATCGCAAAAAAGCAATTTTTGAGAAATAAGAAGGATGCCAGTTATCTTACCTAGCCCTATCTTTTATTACTATGATCGCTTTTAAGCTGAATTTCATGTAAAAGTAATCAATTTAATTACTTACATTTAGAACCCAAATAACAAGATCATAAGAGTAAAAAGAAAATCCGATGCTACCGGCACCGGATCGATTTACTTAATTCTTTTCAGTTCAGCTTCTTGCTGAATAGAGCGTGTGGAGAGCAGTTCAATAATTCTGTGCTGGTTATCCAGGACTTCTTCCATCCTAACTACTCGCTCATTCGTATCTAAAACGGCTTTTTTAATTAAATGCTGGTCTTCTTCAATACGACTGAAACGCTGATCCATTGATTTAAGATGCTGATTTACTTCCTGGAACTGTTCGTCATTCCGATCCAAGCGTTCATTAACTGTCTTTAATTCTTCACGTACAACTGATTGCAATAAATGCTTTAAGTCGTTATCCATAATAACGCTCCTTCAGACTTTATATGGATATTGTATCAAAAGCGTTTCTTAATTTCTACTCAGTTTCCAATAGCAAAGGAGGTATTATTCATGGCCAGCATGCAAAAGCGTGGAGAAATCTTTTGGTTCTTTGTAATTAATGTCGGGTACCGCCCTGATGGTACGAGAGATCGGCGAACCCATATTACGGACTATATGGACAAACTCGCTGAAACGGTTGGAGAATCATCACAGGTGTACAATTTCCGAATTCTCAGAAGTATATTCTCCAAGGCTCTGGCCTGGAAGGTATTAAACACTGGGCGATCGTTGGCGAGCATTCCATCAAAAAAATCCTAAACTTAATCCGCAAAAACATACAAAAATGGCCTATCATCCACATTACCAAAACCCTTATAAATCAAGGGTTTTCTGATTACTCAGCACTCTCCAAACATCCAATTTTGACATCTCCCTGATGGGCGTCCCGTAAGGGATGCCCGCTTTTTTTATTGTTACAGCATCACAAACCCCTATGAATTAGAGGAATTAACACTGATACAGCGAAATGATAAACAGTATAGCACAAGCTGTTTCTATAAGTTGGGTACCCATTTATAACCAAATTTTCAATATTGAGTAAATATAATCCTCAATATATCGGTGGCTAAGAAAAACAAACTCCATGTGAATTTTTTTGTTCACAGCCAATAGAAGACCCACCGTGTCTTTCATGCCATTAGCGGCTTGAAAGTCAACTATTGGTGGGCAATCTTGCACTCTCGTTATACACTTTTACAAACATCGGTGCATTCGGTCGAACATCACACTTCCAAATACACGATGGTTAAATTTGCGGTTGACGGAAGATCGGCCAGAAAAATTGCACTCCCAGTACTATTGTTAATGGTAATGGTGGCTGGTACTGTAGTGATCGGTATAAAATCAGAACCGAACAATTGCGTCGTAACGAACGGCGAAGAAACAGTAGAGTGAGGGACTCCATTAACATTCATAGTCAAAGCCGCAAAGGGGGATATGCTGGCGCCCTCTAAAGCTGCCCACCAACTGACATAATAGTTTCCTGCCTCTGTGAGGGTAATCTCCCCTGTCACACTGTTAAATACAACTGCACTGCCCTGGGAGCTGATTAAGGTATTAAACGGAATCGCATCGCCATCCTGCAGTGTTTCTACGGTTGATGCAATGAATTGAACTTGTGTGCCAGATAAGACCGATGGAGCACCCGCAGGGCCGGTAGGACCAGTGGCACCTGTTGCGCCGGTTGCACCCGTTGCACCTGGGGCTCCTCCTGTTGGTCCTGTAGGTCCTGTCGGACCCGTTGGCCCAATGGAGATTGGCGTGGACAAGACGCTATCTAATTTGTTTTGCAATACCCACTCATTATTAGTTACTGCCCGAAGCGTATCACGAACACTTTCATTTATTGTAAGCAAGTCGGAAATTGTCGGCGCCAGCCCAGTAACTCCAGGCAACGTGCCCAACACATACTGCAGCTTCTCACCCTCTGCATTAATGATATGACTGAGCCCCATCTCTTCCAATGCAATAGAAGACAAGAGTAGCGTATTAGCATCATCTCTGGCTATAGAAATAGTTGGGGTAATATTGGGAATGTTAGATTGTGACATCTGCAAGCTCCTTTCTTCAGACATAAGTATATTGTCCTATTATATATATATGTCAGATAGCAAGAGGATTCCTGTGTTATTACACCAGATCACAGGATAGCGCTGCGGATTGCAAGATTAATAAAACTAAAACGAATTTTGTGCTAAACCCTTTATATTTCTGTTTATCGGAGACAGCAGATAATGCTCGGGATCATCCCCCTATATATTGCCCAATTATTCCAAAGGCAACGGAAAAATCGCCACAGGTTTTGAACATCAAGTGGATCTTTTATACCCATGGATGCCTGCCTGTATAAAGCCATAAAAAAGGAGCCTGTATATTCGGCTCCGTATTATTCTATACAGTATTTAATTTACGAAAAGACAGGATGCTTACTTAATTCTCTTCAGTTCAGCTTCTTGCTGGATGGAGCGTGTAGAAAGCAGTTCAATAATTCTATGCTGATTCTCTAGGACAGATTCCATTCGCATTACACGTTCATTGGTATCTAGAACAGCGCGTTTGATTAGGTGTTGATCTTCCTTAATATCTTTGATGTCTTCTTTTACCTCTTGTATGTCCTGCTTCATTACCTGCTGTTCTGACTTAATCTCTTGCATGTCCTGCTTCATTACTTGCTGCTCTGCCTTAATCTCTTGCATGTCCTGCTTCATTACTTGCTGCTCTGCCTTAATCTCTTGCATGTCCTGCTTCATTACTTGCTGTTCTGACTTAATCTCTTGCATGTCCTGCTTCATTACCTGCTGCTCTGACTTAATCTCTTGCATGTCCTGCTTCATTACCTGCTGCTCTGACTTAATCTCTTGCATGTCCTGCTTCATTACCTGCTGCTCTGACTTAATCTCTTGCATGTCCTGCTTCATTACTTGCTGTTCTGCTCTAAGCTCATGTAATTGCTCGTTGACGGGTTTAAGTTCCTCACGAATAACGGAATGCAACAGTTCCTTTAACTCATTATTCATAATACCGCTCCCTAATTCACTTATATGAGGCCATTTTAGCACACATCTTTATATCATTCTACTTGATTCTCTTTAGTTTTCAGAGGGATTGTCAATGCTCTATTGCCTGCCAAAAAAGGGACCCGCGCAATCAGCAAAATTGTACCTGCTGACTGCGCGGCCCCCGTTAGTTTGTTTGTAATTCAGCATGAATTGCCTCTGCCTAACCAGCTCTTCTCAATTCCAGTTCAGCCAAAATCTCATGATGCGGTTTCTCCCACTTGTACATGAATACGAGAATAAGTATGGAAAGAACGCATAACAAGATCGGAAGCCAAATGAAGCTGATTTCAATCATACGAAGTGCAGAGGCGCTTTGAGTCTGGTTAGCAACATACCCCCCGGCGGCGAGTAGCCAAGCCGGAATGGCACCCCCCAGGCCGGAGCCTAGCTTGATGGCGATACCCGAAGCCGTAGAAGCCAGCAATCCTTGAGCGCGTACCCCGGATTTCCACTCCCCATAATCTACAGTATCTGCAATGAGAGCGAACAGCAAACCGACAGGCAAGCCTAGGCCAATGGCCCCAATCACCGTTCCCGCCAGTACGATCGCGGTACTTTGCCCACTTAGGTAGATGATAACCTGACCAACAATACAAACAGCCATGCCCAAAATCATCAGAGTTTTCTTACTATACCTTTTGGATAAAATAGGGACAAAGACAATGCCTATCAAGGTTAGCGAGCCTAGCGTATTTACCGTAGTGACAATATCGGGTTTATTCAGATTATACGTAATATAATAGATACCCGAGGACAACTTAATCACATACAGGATAAAGAAGACAACACCCACCAACACTCCCGCGATCCAAGGGGTATTGCCCTTGATCGCCTTGATGCTCTCTCTAACAGGTAGAGATTTCCCACCCAATTTATCCTGAACACGTTCCCTGGTATTCCGGAAGGTAATCAGAAACATAATCAGCCCAACGATACCAAACAAAATCATCGTATGGAAGAAGCCCTTCTGCTGATCGCCTTGACCGAAGAAGGCCACCAGCGGCAGCAGTGTCAGGTTCACCAGCAAGCCGCCAAATTGTCCGCCAAACATCCGGAAGCTGTTAGCCACCGTTCGCTCTTGAATATCACTTGACAAACTCGGCAGCAAAGTCGTTAGCGGATTGTTCACTGCCGTATACAATATATTAGAGGCAATATAGAAGATGTAAGCATACGCCAGCTTTCCCGAAGCGCTTAGCTCGGGTCCCATAAACAGCAGCGTCGTTACGATGGCAAAGGGAAAGCAGGACCATAATATCCATGGTCGCGATTTGCCCCACTTTGTATGTGTCTTATCAATCAGAATGCCAAAAATGGGGCTATCGATCATGTCCACAAGGCGTGCTACCAGCAGAAGCGTACCTACAGCCGCAGCGCCAATGCCGTATACATCGGTAAAATAGTAGGTCAGATATGTCGTAACCACTGCATAAATCAGATTTGAGGCCGTATCTCCCAGACCGTAGCTCACTTTTTCCAGCAAGGATAATTTTTGACTTGATTCTTCTCTTCTTGTCATAATGCATCCTCCTGATGGGAACAATTTGTCTAAATCTTATAAACGGATGCTGCCCTGCATCAAATCCTTCTGGTCACTGCTGTTGCCTACGAACACCTCATATTCCATATGCTCCAGCTCCCATCCGCCAGCAGCAGGGTTGTACCATTTAATTTTTTCGATTGGGCAGGTGATTTCTACGGTTTCTAGTTGGCCAGGAGCCAGCGTAATCCGTTTAAAGCCGCGCAGGACTTTTACCGGGCGATCCACTCTGGAGTTGCTAAAGCCAATATAAAGCTGCACCGTCTCGTCTCCTGTAACCTCACCCGTGTTTTTAACCTGACAAGTGGCGATAATCTGATCCTTTTCCACTTTGAACTGAGCATCCGATATGGCAAACCGGGTGTACGACAAGCCAAAGCCGTACGGCAGCGAAGGTTTGATTCCTTCCTTCTCCAGCTTGGTATATCCGTGATAATAGTCGTATTTGATCTGACTTGCATCCCAATCCACTTGTGGCAGATGCCCTTCGCTTGTTGGTACAACAAATGGCAGCTTGCCGCCCGGGTTAACTTCACCGAACAAGGTTTTGGCAATAGCGGTGCCACCCTCCATCCCGGGATAATAGGCCATCAGAATGGCGGACACCGAATGCTTCCAGTCTTCGATCATGATCATATTCCCGCCGATCAGCACAACAACCGATTGCCGATTGACCGGTCCGACGGCGTTAATCAGGTCAATATCCTTGGCATGCAGGCCCAGACTCTGACGGTCTCCGCCCGCGTTCAGGTCGGCATCCTCATTTGTTACGGATTCACCTTCATCATCATGGTCGTACCCGGCTACGAACACAACAGCATCCACCGAGCTTGCCAACTGCTTGGCGCGTTCTACATCCTCACCGTTATCGAAGACAACCTCCGCATCCGGAAGCAAGCGTTGGATGCCCTCCAGCGGTGTAACAATATAAGGGGGAAATACCCGACTGGAGCCATGATCGCCGATATTGCCCTTCTCTCCAAGCGCTCCAATCACAGCGATTCGCTTCATTCCTGTCTTTGAGAATGGCAACACATTGCCTTCGTTCTGCATTAAGGTCATAGACTTCTCTGCCGCCTCCAGGGCCAAAGCAATATGCTCCTGATTCGCGATCAGGTCCTTGTTGTACGTATCGTTATCCGCCTCAGCGAAGGCCAGCAGGGTCCGTACAATGCGCAGCGCCGCCTGATTGATTTTCTCTTCGCTGACTTGACCGTTCTTAACCGCATCCACCAGCTTATCTCCGAAAAATTTGGTATGACACATCTCCACATCCATTCCACCGTTGGCTGCTTCCACCGTGTCCTTGATCCCCCAGGCAAAGTCGCTGACTACAAAGCCATCAAAATCCCATTCTTCTTTGAGTACCTGATTTAGCAAGTAGTCGCTATGACCGCAATGAACCCCATGATACAGGTTGTATGCACTCATCACACTGGCTGCTCCAGCATCCAGACAGTCCTTGAAATGTGGAAGAAATACCTCGCGTTCCGTTCGCTTATCCGCCAGCACACTGACCTTGAAGCGCGCCCATTCCATACTGTTAAAGGCAAAATGCTTTACGCAAGCGATTACATTTTCTTGCTGAACGCCTTTAACCAGGGCAGCCCCCATCGCACCAAGATGAAATGATTCCTCACCATATACCTCCTGGCTTCTGCCCCAACCCGGATTATACGGCAGGTTGACGCATACCCCGCCAAAGAAGTTGCCGCCCTGGGCGCGAACCTCTTGACCAATAGCTCGCCCTATGCGCTCCTCCAGTTCCGGGTCGAAGGCTGCTCCCCTAGCCATCGAGACCGGAAAGCAAGTGCTGTTGCCCGATACCACTCCGCGAGGTCCGTCAACAAACTTCAATTCCGGTACGGCAAGCCGCTCATTGCCGCCCGCAGGATACGGTCTCCAGTTATAATGTCTAACCTTGAAATCCTCCAGCATTTCCTCCATGGATACCCTTCCGCTCATCAGATACACTTTCTCTTCCAGGGTCATCTGGTCTACAATTTCCTGTGCCTTGGTTGTGTACGACAAGCGAGTTTGCTTATTGACCTTCATCTATTTCGTCCTCCTACACCATAGTTTCAGGATATTCATAAAACCGGTTACATTTTGGGCTTGGATGGCTTTATCAATATCGTTAAGCTAAGTTTAGTCCACATTCCCCCCCGTTTCCTTCCTCTTTCTTGGGCACTCCACCAGTAAAGTAAGCGCATTCTTATTTTATGAATGCGCTTCAATATAAAAAAGCCAAGAACTCTCCCCCATGTATACCGGGAAAATCTTGGCTCCACTATAAAACTTTCTCGCTAATTGTATAGCTTGTTCAGGATCAGGCACTCTACCCCATGCACCGGCACAAGCAGATCATGCTCAAAGTTCCCTTTCACCGTAACCTGTCTTAATTGCAGCGAGGGTCTGGAGATGCTCTTGAGATGTTCCGTTTCTTCATGATTCAAATCCACATATTCTCCCATCCGAATCCACTCATCGTAAGCCGATCCGTGCTGCCGGTTCAGACTGTATTGCTTGCATTTATAGGTACCATATATATCTTGCAGATGAATATGGAACAAGAGGTCCTCCGATTCCTCGAAGATATCATACGGTGGCAGCCCCGTTTCCTCCCCTTTGACAAACAACTGGTTCAAATAGGTATGGTTATAGACAATAATCTGAATATTCTCGCCTTGTCTCGTCATCATATAATTTTTGCCCTTGGCAAATACAGTGCCTCCCAGCTTGGACAAGAACACAAAGGCATAGTAGGCCGATTTCTTAATGCCTTCCGTAGTCATCAGCCCAGTTCCTCCGTAAAAGGGGGTATTCTTAATGTCCCATTCATAGAGGATGTCAGAAGCAGACAGAAAGCCGATGGCCTTGGCATGAGCTGCCGATTCATCCAGCATATTATCTATAATAAACGTCGCCATAAAAGCCGTGTCATGCAGAATATGGGTCACATCCCAGCTCAAATTCCACCTGGTTACAATAAACTCAATCTTATTGGGACAACGCGATTCAAGCATATCCCACATCCGTTTTAATACCCGCTTGGTGTGATGCTTCGTCTCGTATTGGAACGGAATAGACTGGATATCCACCGGCCCCGTGACGGGTTGCTGCTGCCAGTGGTCAAAATGAATGCGATTATGATAAACATTGCAGCTATAGAAATCAACGGGGACACTCTGATTCAGGCAGAACTCCAGCAGCTTTTCCGAGGGCTGTTCCTTTGTATGAAAATTTTCTGCCGCTGGTCCTACCTTAAGAGAAGGCGATATCCCCTTAATTAGCAAGGCTGTTTGCTTATACAGCTCGAAATATTGCTCCAGTGTGCCACTCCAATGAATATCTTGCACAGGGAACTCGGTCCATATCTGAAAGTACCAGGTCGATACGGCTTCCAGACCGTAACGGTTAATGCAATTGGTGATAAAGGACTGAACGAGAGCCAGCCATTCATGCATCTCCTTCGGCGGGGAGGTATTGCCTTGATAGTTGAAGAAGCTTGTCCCTTTACTAGCCAGTAATGGGGGCATGTAGCTCAGGCAAATAAACGGCTTTAACTCAATATCCCGCAAATAATCCAGGATATTATTAATAAACTTCCAGTTGAATTTAAAGCCGTCCCTGTCCTTTTGCAGCACATCCATCTCTTGATTGAAGATTCCTTCAAAGCGCATATACTCAATGGGAATATCCTCTTGTATTTCTTGGATTTGATCTCGAATATTCTGATTCAACAAGGTATTTGCGGAACCGATGTTCATCATTTTGTTCCACACCTGCTCCAGTTCGTATCCGTCAGCTCGAACACTCTCGATTAGATGGATCTTCCGTGTATGATCCTCCAGCATGTCCAGTTCAATTGGCATGGAGGCGTAACGACGGATGCGCTCTTCAGGCAAAGCAGCTATCAAGGAGAACGCAGACTGCGGCATTTCTTGATAGCTTCTTCGCAGCTGCAGGGGTGTACAGGCATATTTTGATTTAATGGCCTTGTAGTAGCTCTTCTCATCACTGAACCCTGAGGCTAACGCTATATTCAGAATGGACGCCTCCTGATGCAGCAGCAAATACAGAGAATATCGTATACGAACCTCATCCAAATATGTCTTAAAAGTGATACCTGCATGCCTTCTGAAAATATCAGAGAGATAGGATGAATTGTAATGCTCTTGTTCGGCAATTTGATTCAGAGTCATCTTACTCTTGAAGTTCAGCTCTACAAGACTGAGAATATGCTGAACGATGGGATGATCCCGCCGAGCTTCCCGATTAGTAGATTCCTCTGGCGGGCGGGGCTTGCCGAAGCGAAGCAGCAAATAGCGGGACAGCCGAAGGACATCGCCAAGCGGCTCGTCAGTTTCAGCTGTATTGTCTATAAGCAGCCATCTGCTCATAAAAGTACGGACAATATCGTAGGCATTTTGATGATCAGGACTATTTTTAAATGATTTTAGATCATAAATCAGGTCATAAAAGTTGGGGTGATGCTCATACAGGAACAGGCTATCGATATGCAATTGGATAAACCGGACATCCTGCGATTGCGAGATAAGGCGATGGGATTCCAGGTGGTTGATTAACAACAAATCATTTGGCTGGAGATCATAGTCTTGCGAGCCTAGCGTTACTTTCAATCTCCCTGACATCAGCCAGAGAAGCTCCAGGCCGGCATGTTGATGAAATGCCTCGGAACAGAAATCATTGGTCGTAAAATAATAGGGACATCCCGGTTGATAGGGAATATGAGCAACTGTGTGCTTCAAATCACCACCTCCACAGTTATTCATTATAACCAACCGGGTAACTTTAAAATAGTACACTTAGCGGTTGAACAACCCGCGTCGGTGCATAATTGTGATCAAACGATAGAAATCGACGCTGCCTTGCTCGGGATTGTTAAGCAGCGGTTCGTTTCGGCTATAGCTTACTGCCGCAGCCACAGCCTCCTTGGCCCATTCGGGAATACCGGGCTGCGTGAATTTCTCCAACTCGGCAATCCGCTTGGCCTGCGAAGTAACCGTCTGACGGAGCGCTTCAAATTGCTTTTTCTCCTCCGGGGTCATCGGATCATCTCCTTTCGGCGGGTCATAACGGGTAAGCTGATAATCACTCATTAAACGTATCAGCTTGCCTGCGTATAGCGGGTCTGTAGCGTATCCAGCGGCAGCCACGGCACGAGCCGCTTCAGGGCCGGATTTGTTAACTACTGCGGCATAACGCTTGGCCGACAATAGCGTGGTATGATCAGCCAAAGATTCTGTCCAATTGCGGTATTTGCGAAAGGCGGCATTCACCCGAACCGGCTGTCCATTCCGGTATTCGGTGGTGGGCAAGACGACGCTCCCCAAAGGTCCGCTCCCTTTCATACCAAATAAATTTTTGGCTTCCACTGCCAGCTTGCTGGTCCCCCAATTGGATTCCAGTATAGCCTGGGCCAGGATTAAGGACGCCGGAATCCCGCTTCGGGCCGCATTAGCTGTGGCCGCCGGAACAAGAGCCGCGACGAACTCATTTCTGTTCATAAGCGTCACCTCTTGTACAGCTTATGTACCTCAGTGGACAAAGGAATGGACCAATTTCCTGGCCGCTTGCCCCAATAGCGCATTCTCCCCACCACTCGCCTCCCTGTGGTATAATTAGTAAATCATGATGATCTGTTGGAGGAGTTTTATGAGCAAGTTCATGCTGTTTATTTTACTTTCCTGGCTTTTCGGAAATCCCTTGATTGCCATCCTGGTGCTGCTGCTAATCATCTATTTTATTGATCGGCGTTATGTGGGCCTTCTACCCAGTATCAGCAAGCCGTTCAAGCGCAGCCGCCGGATTTCTCAGCTTCGCCAGCTGTTGGCCGCAAGCCCTTTTGATGTTTCTTCCAAGCGTGAGCTTGCCCGCTTGCTAATCGAACGCAAGAAATTTGAAGAAGCTCATGCACTGCTTCTGGAAGCTCGTGATGCTTCCGAGAGCTCCGCAGAATTCTGGGACGACCTTGGAACGGCAGCGCTGGGACTTGGCCGCATCGAAGAAGGGGAGCAGCATATTTTGCAGGCCCTTACCCTGAATGAGCGGGTCAAATACGGTCAGCCTTATCTTCGTCTCGCTTCTGCTTTGCGTGAGAAGGACCCTCAGAAGGCGCTGCATTACGCTGCCAAATTTGGTGAAATTCAATCCTCCTCCAGCGAAGCATATTATTTGCTTGGGAGCCTGTATCAGTCTCTTGGAAGCAAGGAGGAAGCTCGCAAGGCTTACACCGAATCCATTGCCATCTATCGTTCGTTGCCGAAATACAAGAAACGCCAGGAACGTAAATGGTCATGGCTCAGTACAATGAAACGTAATACGTTAGGGTAATGAATCTAGCCAACACAAAAAACGCCGTGTTCTCTTAGCCATTCAGGGCTAAGAGAACACAGCGTTTTTTTGTGAATTCAAAATCTATTCATCTTCCGGCTCGTCTACCTGGTAGACGCAGCGGAACCGTTCCAAGGTGCTGTTCGACTCGCGGAAGCCGGTAATCTCAAAGCCAATATTCCGGAAGAAGTCAGTGCCTTCCTCATCGGTAACAGCAACTACGCTTGTTGGCTCTTCCTGCGTTAATGACAGCAGCACCAGGGCACGACCGTACCCTTTATAGCGATTGGCAGGATGAACTGCGAGGTGAAGAATTTCCAGTTCCCTTTTATCTTTCGTAACACGGTAGCCAACCAGGCCCGCGATTTGCCCTTCTGCTTCATAGCCATAGAGCTTGCAATCTTCCTCGGAACGGTACATCTCGATGACGTTCTCCACGGAGCGATCGTCGACAACAGCGTATTCTAACAGCTCTTGAATGGAAGGCTCGTCCAGGTTTGATTTGATTGATTTAAACATGATTGCTCTCCTTGATATCCGTCCTTCCATCTTCATATCCAACGACCACAGTATGGGCGATGCCCACAAATAATCCGTGCTCGACGACCCCGGTCGTTGCCTTTAATTCCTCACTAAGCCGACCCGGATCACTGATTTGGCCAAAGGACGCATCCGCAATATAATTACCATTATCGGTGACGTACAGCCCTCCATCACGTCGCCGCATCTCGAAGGGAACCCCGTAACGGGCCTTTAACCCCTTTAATGTCCATTCATAACAGAAAGGAACCAGCTCGACAGGCAGCTTGAATGCTCCTAAATGCGGCACCACCTTACTGCTGTCGGCAATGACGATAAAGCGGCCACTGGCCTTGGCCACCAGCTTCTCGCGCAGCAAGGCACCTCCGCCGCCTTTAATCAAGGCCATTTGCGGATCGACCTCATCGGCGCCGTCAATCGCAAGGTCCAGTCGGTCCACCTCTGCCGCCTGAATGATAGGAATATGATATTTAAGGGCTAATTCCTCTGAAGCATTAGAAGTGGCAATAGCCCGGATCTGCAATCCCTCTGCCACCCGTTGTCCAATTCTCTCAATTGCATAATAAGCTGTTGAACCCGTTCCGAGTCCAACGGTCATACCATCCTTGACCCATTCCGCTGCACGGTAACCCGCCGCTTGCTTGGCATTCATTGTCTACCCCTCCAACGCTGATAAAAATTGTAATACACGCACTTATAATTCACGTCCATCATACCAAAAAAGCCCGGACAATAGAACAGCGGGAGCCTCAGATCTCTGAGGCCACCCGCTGTCATTATGGATGTATACATGACATGCATGCATCGTTCTACCCCTGCCGCAACGGAGAAGTTACCTTCGCATGTGGCTTCCGCTTCTTGGAGTCCTTTGAATCCCCCGGATGACCCTCTCCCTGCTCCGGCTTAACCATAAGCAGCAGCAAAATGACGGCCACCAGCGATACACCGGCTACCACAAAAAACATGGTCATATGCCCCGCCTTCATCAGCAAGGACATAATTGGCGGACCGGCCGATACTCCGATAAATCGCATGCTGCTGTAAATGGAAGTGATTGTTCCCCTCATTTCCTGATCAATGCCTTCGGTAATGAGCGCATCGGAGCTCGGCAACACGATACCGATTCCAGCCCCACACACAATCAGACAAGCGATCACAAAATAAATATTGCTGAAGAAACCGATTCCAAATAACGCCCCTGTAGAAAGCACCAGGCCAGCTACCCCGGACCACTTCATCAAACCCTTGTTTTTGCCAATTTTCTTCCCGGTGATATAAGAAGCCAAGCATAGTGCAGCGAGGGGAATCGCCAGCACCAGACCTTTAATCACGCCAACCAGTCCATGCTTGGTCTCCAGCTGCTCTGACAAGTAAAATAACACGCCAAAGAGCAGGAACATCGATATGCAGCCTATAGCGAAGATCGCGTATAACCAACGTCCCTTTTGCCGAAATACCCTTTTGATCGCCTCCATAAACTCGCCAAAAGGCTTGGCTTGCTTTCGCTCCTTCGGCTCCTTGACCAAAGTCAGTACCAGCACCAGAGAAAACAGACAAAGTATGGGGATGGCCAATAATGGAACGTACCAAATCCAAGCGCCAAGCAATGCTCCCAGAATCGGGCTAAGCACCTTGCCAAACGTATTAGACGTCTCGATAATCCCCAGGTTATGGCTCACATCTTCCTCATTATCGAACAGATCCCCTACCATGGGAATGACGATGGGAAATGCTCCTGCTGCTCCAATCCCTTGAATAAAACGCCCCCCCAGTATAACCCAATACAGCGTCGTACCATCTGTGAACCAGTCCGCAGAGCCAGACACGGCGCCACCAACACCGGCAATGATCAAGCTGGGTACAATAATCGCTTTACGGCCAAATTTATCCGACAAATATCCAGCTATCGGGATTAACAGAATTGCCACAACCGCATAAACGGTAATCAACATACTGACTTGAAATGAAGAAATGTGAAGCTCTCTGGCGATTTGTGGCAGGATCGGAATAAGCATGGAATTGCCCAGCGTCATAATTAGCGGAATCGACGCGAGAGCAATGATATCGCCCTTTTTGCTGACCATGAAGCCTTCAGGCCACCCTTCTATAGTACGTTAGGAACAGACCTGGTTAGTGTAGTACATTCTGATGAAATATATTCTTAAGAACGGAGCGTATAGGTGCTTGCAGACACCTCGCGGATGAACCGGCTTGGCTCTCCCAGCGAATAAATGCGCAGCAGATGCATAGCCCGGGTACATGCCGTGTAGAACAGCTTGCGCTCCGCTTCACGCGTATATTTCTGCTCAGAT
The DNA here is from genome assembly GCF_000374825.1 of Paenibacillus sanguinis 2301083 = DSM 16941. Lineage (GTDB taxonomy): Bacteria > Bacillota > Bacilli > Paenibacillales > Paenibacillaceae > Fontibacillus > Fontibacillus sanguinis. Next base: position 399,749 of record NZ_KB895377.1, on the reverse strand, counting down.
CCGTCATAGATGAGCACTGCGTCGAACTCTACACCCTTTGCTAAATAGGCAGGTATAATATGCACGCCTTTCTCAAAAGACAAGGTTGTTTTTTTAATCAGCTTCACCGTTATTTCGCTTTGCAGCCGCTCGTGAACTTTCTCGCTCTCCTCTGCCGTCTTGCAAATAACCGCAATGGATTCAAATCCGTCCGAACGAAGCTGTCCTATCCTCTTAATCATGGAGGCATGAAGTTCCTCCACTCCAGCTACAAGATGAACCTCCGGCTTCTCACCCTCCCGGTTAAACGGAATAATGGCTTGCCCTCCGGGAATCATCTCCCTTGTAAACTCAACGATCTGCCGGGTGGAGCGGTAGCTTTGCTCCAGAGTAATCAGATCGCTGTCTTCCGTACCATAGAGATCACTAAGTACAGAGGATTGCTGAAGCACCGAAGCATGAGCGTAGATCGCCTGGTTTAAATCGCCCAACGCTGTCATTTTGGCCCGCGGGAATAAACGCTTCAGGAAGAACAACTGAAACGGCGAATAGTCCTGGGCTTCATCTATAATGACGTGCCGGATATCGGTGTTGGAGCGAAAGCCGAGCAACAGCTCCTTTAAGTAAAGATATGGCGTAATATCCTCGTAAAACAACTCGCCTAGTCCGATCTTCTCCAGCGTCTGCCCCCCAATCTCCTCCCAACGCTCCGGGAGAGGGCCTGAACTTACCAGACGGAACATGTCATGTTCGGTGAATAGCTGTGTATACAAGCGGGTCACATCTACAAATCGCAGTGACTTCACCCATTTACGCAATGGCTTCAGGCGGTCGCTGACCACCATTTTGGCCAGAATTGTCTTCTCATCTTCATAATCGCTGAATGAAGGGCTTCTCCCTTGATGCTTGCGACGCATCCGGCGGTATGCCTGTTGATACTCCTCGGTGTCCAGCAATTGAATCTGCTCTTCCACCCAGGGCTGGTCCAGCTCCGATTTGCCGAAGGCAGCCAGCTTCTTGAGCAGCCATTCCTTCAATAACTCACAACGGTTAGCCAGGCGAATTGCCGGATCAAAGGCGTAAAATTCGCGAGCAATTTCCTCTGTACCAACGATTTGTTTGCCTTGGAAACGAAGTGGCTTAAAGCACATCCCCTGCTGCTCCAGCAGCTTTTTATAGCTAGTTATCGTCTCCAAGAAAGATACGGAGGATTTATAACGAATACCGGCAACCCGGGACAAATAGGTCTCGTCCTCAGGAGCGGATAATACATATTCGATTTGTACAAATGGGTCTTCAAGCTGAAATTCGCGCCCCAGCCGATGCTCCAGATACTCCTGGAATGTCGTCTGCCGCATATTTTCCTCGCCTAATTCCGGAAGGACTGTGGATACATAACTGTTAAACATCGGGTTAGGCGAGAACAGGATCATTTGATCCGCCCTCAGTACCTCGCGATGCTTATATAGCAAATAAGCAACCCGTTGCAGTGCTGCCGAGGTTTTCCCGCTGCCAGCCGCCCCTTGCACGATAAGCATCCGGCTGTGGTCATTACGAATAATCTTGTTCTGCTCACGCTGAATGGTAGCCACTATGCTTTTCATTTGCGCATCCGAGCTACGTCCAAGCACCTGCTGCAACATCTCGTCTCCGATCGTCACCCCGGTATCGAACATCAGCTTGATTTTCCGTCCCTGAATGACGAATTGGCGCTTAAGCGACATCGTCCCGGAGATGGTCCCGGAAGGCGTTTCGTAGGATGCGGGGCCAGGGACGCTGTCATAATACAGATTAGAGATTGGGGCACGCCAGTCGTAGACCAGAAACTGTTCATCCCCTTCTTCAAGCAGGGAGGCGATGCCCAGATAAATCACTTCCGCCGGCGCTCCCTCTTCTGCAAAATCAATGCGGGCAAAATAAGGCGATTGTTTCAATCGTTTCATCTTCCCCAAAGCGATGGAAGCGTGCTGGTGACTCTTCTCCCGCTCCGAGAGCACTTGGGACTGCTGCCTCAGGCTGGTGGAGGTTTCTCCAACATCATCGGCCTCGCTGAAATTTACAGTTACCTCGTCCCAGAAGTCCTTCCGCATAGACACGACATCCCCGCGAACACTGCCCACTTCCCGCTCCAGCCTTTTGATACGGGCATCGATTTGATCTGCAACCTCCTCGACGCGGCGTTGTTCCTCCTGCCAGGCTTGATCTGTATTGTCCAACTGAATCGCTCCCTTGAATGACATCTCTAATACTCTACCCATTACACAAATTAAGATAACGCAATTCATGATTCAAATTTTATGAAATATTAAGCATTCTTTCAGATATCCTGCCCTCTTTTGGTCAAGACTGAGGAAGGCAAGGACCAAATTATTTTAAACGAAGAGGTGGAAAAAGTCTATGTTCAAACGAGAAACAGCGGCCCTCCACGGCAAGCTTGCCCTGTCTTTGCTATTGACCGTAAGCCTTGGGCTTGCTGCAGGTGCCGACCAGGCCCAAGCAGACACAGCCTTTCAAGAATGCGCTGGGGCGGCTCCGAAGGAAAGTCACAAACCGGAGCGTCCTCCCCATATCCACGGTGGACATATCTTTAAAGATACCGCCGAATGGCTTAACATGGAGCCTAAAGCGCTGATTGAGCCATTAAGACAGGGCAAAACGCTGATGCAGATTGTGAAAGAGAAGAAGGGCTGGAGCGAAGAAGAATATTTGCAGCGGCTAATGGAAGCCGCTAACCGCAATATCGACGGAGCCGTTGCCGAAGGCAAGCTGGATCAGGTCAAAGCGGCTCAAATCAAGTCCACTTTGCCTGAAAAGCTTAAGAGAATCATTCATCGCAATTGGCAGGATCGCTTTAACGCCCCTAGAGCAGAGCAGCCGCAAAACAACAAAATCAATTGGGGACATATGTCCCATTAGGCCAGAGCCTTGAAGCAAAAAACGGCGAAGCAAGGAATTCTTGCTTCGCCGTTACGTTATTTTGTTACTCCCCTTCGGACGGGGCTGTCTTCTTGGGAGAGATAAGAGGCTTGCCTCCCATCACCGGAACCTCGACGATGTCCAGCAGGAAGATGAAGATAGGCACACCCACAATCAGCCCCCAGACCCCAAGGAAATGCTCCGAAACGAGTAAAATCAGGAACGTATAGAAAATAGGCAGATGCGTTTTGTTAGACATAAACTTGGGATTCAGGAAATACGTTTCCACAGCATGAACGACGGCAATCATGATCAGAACGTACACAATTTTAATTAAGCCGCCAATCTTGAAGGCAATCGCACATAAAGGAATTAACGAAATGACAACCCCCATGACCGGAATCAGCCCGAGCAGGAAAATCATTATCGCCAGGGCCACCAGATTGGGGAACCCGAAAATCCACAAAAAGAGGGTCGATAATGTGGCATTCACCAAGGCGATCAGGAACTGCACTTCCATGACCTTACCAAAGGATTGAACGAATTTGCGTCCGAAATACTCAAGTTCCTTAAAGAGTCCACCTACCCGGCTCTCTCTAAACTTCGCCGTAAAGTTAGTTACCTTTTCCTTCTCCAGCATGAAGAACAAGCTAAGTACAATCGCAATAAAGAGATTCAAGCTCCACTCACCGATATCGGTCAAGGTATTAAGAGCAAAGGTAAACCCGTTCTGAATATAGGCGGACAAGTCGATATCCTGCATATATTCTACCAAATAATTCATTACCGGATTGTCGGGAAGCACCGGAGGGTTGGAGTAAAAGGAAATGACCTGATTGAACAGGTCCGTAATCTCTGTCAACAAGATAGGCATGTATTTATAAATGGTGAGCCCCAGAAGCGTAATAATAATCGCATAGATGCACAAGATGGAGATCGTCCTGTTAATTCGCACAACCTTATCTACTTTGCGGCTGATAAAGTTGTGGAACCGATTGATGAGATACGTCAAAATGAATGTAATCAGCAGCATGTTCAACATGCTTCGAGCAAAGTACAAGACCAGCACGACAAACAGCAGAGCCAAAACCCTGCGAAAACCCGCCATTTGAAAAAGCTCCCTAAAAAACGTCATGATTCCCAACCTGCTCCTTCGTCTTTCTCATCTAAATGCCTCTTTCGTTAATCTTAAGCGAGCCCATGTCACATTGCAATAAAAATAGGTAAAAGGTGGATTCATGGAACCATAACAACAAGGACTCCGTAGAGCAAACCATTGCTCTAACGGAGTCTTTCTTATGGTTTTACAGTAGTACAGGCTTGACACAAACTGGCTTGGATACCTGGGCTGTTTGGCCAGTAAATTGCAGTGCACCGCTCTCTGGTTCCACGCTGAAGACAGCCAATACATTGTCATCCCGGTTCGCAGCAATCAGGTATTGTCCGTCCGGTGTAAGGGCAAAATGCCGCGGATGACCACCTTGACTGGAGACATGCTTCTTCAGCTCCAGCTTGCCGCTTGCTGAATCAATGGCAAACTGCACAATACTGTCATGTCCCCGATTGGAGCCGTATAGATAGCGGCCGTCCTGCGAGATCGCAATCTCCGCCGTAGTGTTCTCGCCTTGATAATCCGCAGGCAAAGTCGGAACTGTATCGATTAAAGTCAGCTTCCCTTGCTCGCCATTATAGCTAAACACACTGATTGAGGAATTCACCTCATTGATGGAGTATAGCCAGGCTCCATTCGGATGGAAAGCCAGATGACGTGGTCCGGCCCCCGGAGGGGTAGCCGCCTCGCTATGAAATACCAGTTGGCGTTCCTCTGATTTCAGGGCATATACTACAATCTTGTCCAGCCCCAAATCGGCAACCAGTGCATAGCGATTATCCGGACTGAACGTAACCGAATGCGGATGAGGGCGATCCTGACGCTCCGGATCTGCTCCTTGCCCCGTGTGCTGTTGTTCATCCGTCAAGTTTCCTATCGTGCCATCCGCCTCGATGGCAACCAAGCCTACGTTCCCGCCATGATAGCCGGATACCGCAGCAAACCTCATACTCCCATCAAGCTGAATATGAGAAGATGATGGGCGAATGGTCACCGAACGATTCAATTCCCGCAGCTTCCCGGCATCTCCATTCCAGGTAAGTGCAGCAATCTCCCCTGTGCGTTCTCCCTCAATTGATACTTCACCGATCGCATATACCTTGCCCTGCTCAGGAGCTACTGCCAGAAAAGTCGGGTTCTTCAAGCCACTGGCCTGATCAAGAAGCTTCAGACTGCCATCGGCGGGGTTCATCTCATATACATAAACGCCTGGGTCTGTCGTCTCCGCATATGACCCTACAAATAATAATAATCTTTGATTTGATGATGCTGACATGATTTCTTCTCCTCCATCTTAACGAATTCAAAACCTTTCTTTATTTTTTCGTATATCGCCCAAAAAGTCCAGTTTAAATAAAATTTTAGATTTCCAGTAGTTACCTACCCAAATCTTCTTGTATATGATATACTGTAAGCGCTTCCGAAAACATCTTCTGAAGGGGGTTTTGGAATGATGAACGTCGGACTGAAAGAAAGGGATGTCTATGCGGACCTCAATCCACATGAGACATATTTCTTCAAGATTGGAGCTCACGGACTGGTTTGCTTCCATGGACGGTATTACAGCATTAAACAAAGACTATCCGCCGAACAGACCTCGAAGCTGATCTCGGACCCTGCCTTTTATCGCATCAGTGCCAACTGCTACGTAAATCTTTCCCAAGTGTCAGAGATTCGTGATAATGCGGTGCTGTTCCGGGATGAACGTCATGGCATTAAGACCATTCATGTACCCAGACGAAGTCTGGAGCAGATGAAGCGGCTCATGCCTTCGCAAGCAGCCAAGGTCACTACAGGTATTAACTGACAGTGGCTCCGAACAAAGTAAAAAGCAGCCCGATGCATGCCATTCCAGATGGCTGCCGGCTGCTTTTTTCATTTGCACCTGCTCCCAAGCAGGATACCCTGCAATTATTTGACGTAGAGGCGGGAGCGCTCTTCCCAAATCTCGCCGGGCTGCAAGCTGAACAGACCAATTTCCTCGGCTGGCAGTGTGCTTTTTGGAGCATTGACCAAATTGAGCTGTGGCTCAGGACAGAAGAAGCCTTCCTTGGCTCCATTGTTCCAAATCATCCACTGTTTATAGGAGGTGCCTACGTCGTATACCAGGGTTACGCCGGCCTTGGTATCCGTCAATTCCATACGATTTCTGCCATTTTGCGGCGCCGCTGTATAATGATTGTCCATAGAATCGAAGAACGGATAAACGCCTTCGCCTTGCATCTGGTATTCTTCTGCGGTCAATGGCTGGAAGGCACCCGTAGGCAGCATTCGATCGCTTAGCTCCCAGCGTTGCCCAAGCGTCAGCTTGACGCGATAGTCCTTCGCATTACCACCGGGAACAAACGGCGCGTTCACCGCGGTATGAAAGGCAATCAGACAAGGCATCTCGTTTTCCCCTTCGTTGCGCACGAACAGCTGCTGGGCAAGCCCATCATCGCTAAGCGTATATTTCAGCTTTACTGTAAAGGAGAACGGCAAATATTTATACACCTTATGCTGTGGGTTGACCGTTACTTTCACGGTTACATAGCTTTCGTATGGAGTCTGTCCAAAATCCTCCACTTCCCATGGCGTAGTATGCAAAAATCCATGCAAGTGATTTTGCGTGGAAGCTTCATTTACCGGAAACTGATATACCTCGCCCCTCCATGGGAACAAACCATCTTCATAACGGTTAGGCGGGAACAAGACAGGAATGCCGTGAATGCCGGGATTGCTCTTGAAGGCATCCATCTCCTGTTCCTCTGGCTCACGCAAAAAACGGTAACCGCTTTCGACATCGCGAAAAGCAATCAAATTACCGCCGATTTCCGGTAGCATGATGGCCTCATAACGGCCGGCTTTAAGCCAGATTGCCTTTTCCCCTTGATAAGCTCCTTCGTATGCTTTTCTTTCTGTCATGGAACTAACCTCTCCCTTCATGCTTAGCTGCTCAACTTGTAATATACCTTAAAGCATTGCCAGAAGTCACCCCTGTCCATCACATATCCTCCTACGAATTACGCAATATTCGGCGGCCTAACGTGATTGTCAGCAGCAGCATACTGATGCCAACGATCAACTGCATTCCGAAGACCTGAGTCCATACCGGCCAAGGCTTAATCCAGACTAACACCTGTCCTCCGAGCAACGGACCAAAGAAGGCAGCAACGCCGGTTACCGCTGCGTACATCGCCATATACATCGGCCGCTCGGACTTTGGTGTATCCCCGATGATAAAGTTGAAGGCCAACTGGTTAAAGCCACCCACCCCCACGCCAAATATGGCATGAGCAACAAACAATACCGGCAGCTGCGGAAGGAAGGACAACCCTCCCCAGCAGAGAATCGAGAGTCCAATCAAAGGCAGCGTCCAGAACAGCAAACGACGATTACTAAAGCGAGCGTTCAAATTACCCCAGATATAAAAGCTTGCCATCATAAACACGGTTTGCGTGACATTGAGCAGTGAAATCGTCTGATAATTAATATGAAGCAATTCGAGCATAACATAGGAATACAGCGGCACGACCATATTTTGCAGAAACAGAAATCCGGCCAGAAACAAGGTCGCCTTCATAAACAGGCTGTCATTTAGCGGTTTGCGCAGCATAGGGAGGAACTTGCTCTCGGCAGAACGCTCGAATTTCACATCGGGATAAAACATAAAGATGACGATATTGGCTATGGCAGCTATCCAGATAATGATATACAGGTACAGGAAACCCCGGGACTGGGGAAAATGATCCAGCATCATGCCGCCTGCAAACATCACCACAGTGTTGAGCGCGTTCAACAGCGTATTGCGAATACCGAAATACCTGCCTCTTACCCGTGCAGGCACGATATCTCCAATCAGAGAGTTCCATAACATCGCCCCTACCGTATTGAACATGAACGAAACAATATACAAGCCGATAAATGCGGCCACCCAATACCGCTCCGGAAATAGAAACGGAACAAGTCCTGTGGAGGACCAAAGGATCCGGTTAAAGGCAATCGCCAGCACCAGTGCCCACTTACGACTTGCCAATCGTTGAATCAGAAAGGCCACAGCAATCTGAGCGATATTGACAAAGGTCGTAATGGCCAGCACAAACCCGATTTGAGCAGAACTCGCTCCCAGATATAGCAGATAGCCCGTCAGAAATTGACCGCCCAGCAGGGTTTGGAAAATGGTGGAGGGCGCACCCTCCCAGGTTGCAATCATCAGATTCCGGCGTTGCCGGGAGGTCTTGCGTCCCATTAACGTCTTGATTTTCACGCTGCTCCGCATGATGTCGAAACTCCTTTTGTTATTGACCGAATAGTAATACCAACTTTTCTGCATACTTCAAATGAATGAACAATTCCGATGAATGGAGTGCACTGACGTATGCGCAATGCTGCAAAAGCAACTCTACTATGCCTCAGTTTAGCTATTCTGGTTCCCCTAATGGGGGCCTGCGGACAGCAGGACCATCCTCGCGCCAGCTCTGTTTCCCGGGGCGGCGGCCTGCTGGCGGCAGATACGAAAAACGCCAAGGTCATCGGCGAGACAACCTGGATTCCTGTCAAGCAGGTGGCACAGGCGCTGGATTTGCGAATTATGGAAACAGCTAATGCTGCAAGACTTGGCTTCACGGACATCATGTTTGAGGTTTACGAGGGCCACAAGCATGCCGTATCCTTTGGCTCTCCACTCTCGCTGCCGGAAGCACCAATCCGCGAGAATGGCCGTCTTTATATGACTACAGAGGCCGTAGCGGCTCTCCTTCACACCAACGCCAGCATTAATCCGACCAGCGGTGCCTTGGAACTGGGAACGATTCGCCTGCAAGATCAGGCAGGTCCCTCATATAACGATAGTAATCGTTTTGCCGCGTTTGGTGTTGCCGAAAATCGTGAAGCGATGGTATCGTATGCCAAGCAATACCTGGGTGTTCCTTATGAATTTGGGGCTGCATCCTATGAGCAATCCAAAACCTTTGACTGCTCTTCGTTCACCCGTCATGTATTCCAGCGCTTTGGGCAAAATCTCCCGCGACTGGCTCGGGATCAAGCTAAGGAAGGCAGTGAAGTCAGCCGCAGCAATCTGCAAGTGGGTGACCTGATCTTCTTCACCGTTCCGGGCCGCTTTGAAACGGATAACATCCCCGCACATGTCGGCATCTACATTGGAGACGGTAAATTTATCCACACATGGGGTGATCCCGGGGTACAGATCAGTTCGATGGACTCAGGGTATTGGAACGATGTGATCATTTCTATGAAACGCATTCGCTAGTCCACATGAACAGTTTGCTGAACCTCAATAAAGGAGTCGGAAGCCTGGAGCCTTCCGGCTTTTTCTTTCGTTTCTTGATGAAGTAATTCAAAAAGTCATCGCAAGCATAAGCCTCGGTCCTGCAAATTCGACTTTTTGAACTCGCACTTAAAGGGAATTTCCCTTCGCTTCAAATACAAAGTATAATGAATGTAAGCGCCATTTTCTATATAATATTTGTACATATAAAATGGAATGAATTCTAGGGGAGAACGAGATGAACAAGGACGAATTGAAACAGGCCTACAAGCTGCTGGGTCTACCTGAAAATGCTTCTCGCGAGGAGGTTGAGCGGGTAGCTGATGTTCTACTACGCCAATCCCGCTCTCGCAACATAAGTGCACAGGACAAAGCGCAAAACGAACGCAAGCTTGAAGCGTACAAATTAATTGTACAGGCTGAGAAGCAAGGGAAAATTGCCGAGATGAGCCGCGAGCGCTTTCGCAAGTGGGGCAAGCTGGCCGGACCTGCCGAGAAAATGGATGATTTCTTCAGGTTGTACAAGCATTATGTCATCATTGGGCTGGTGGTGATCGCTGCTCTGATCTATGGAACCACAGCCTATCTGGATCATCGCGAGGAACAGAAACGCCTCGCCGCCCTCCCTCCCATCGATCTGTCCATCCTGATGATTGGCAACTATATGGCCGATGAGGCTGCGGGGGGAACACCTGCACTGGAACAAGCCATGACCGCCCAGATTCCCGAATTTCAGAGATTGGAGCTTGAACTGGTGTATCTTCCGCTTCAAGGTGAGGCCGGAAGTGCTGATATTGCCTATCAGCAAAAAGCTATGGCTGTTGTGGCAACATCAAGTCCGGATATTTATATTACCGACAAGGCTTCCTTTGATTGGCTGGGTGGTGGCGGAGCCTTCTATAACCTCGATGAAGATGCCGCCGGAGAACTTCAGCCCCTATTGACAGAAGACAACATGGTCAAGGCCATATCTGAAGACGATGGCGCCGAGCATTTGTACGGCATCGACATATCCGACAGCACTTTACTCGATGAGTTGCCTCTAAGCGGCTCTGAAGTGATCGTCTCTTTGCGTGCTGATATTCAAAATAAAGATAAAGCCCTCCATATGATCAAGAAATATCTGGAGTCTATCCCCAAGGCGGCCGAATAGCCGCCTTATTTTTTAGATGTAGTTCAAAAAGTCAGCTTTTGATCACGAAACGATTCTGGAAGTAGATTTGGCGTCGAATCTTGAATTCACCCGGGACTTCCGTTGCTCACGTACCCACTACGTATGCTCCGCTACTCAGTCCCTAGCTTCATCCAACCTTCTTGGTGCTGAAAAGCTGCCCTTTTGAACAATTATGATAAAATTTTTATTCATTGATTATTTGTAGGCAATGTCTTACAATAACGATATAAACGCGCGTTTACGAAAGTGGGGACAACCTTATGCGCAGCGAAGATATAGCAAAATTAGCCGGGGTGTCCCGCAGTACCGTATCACGGGTCATCAACAATTATCCGAATGTTCCAGAGGCTACGAAAGCTAAAGTGCTCCAGGTGATCGAGCAGCATCATTACGAGCCTAACAGCTTCGCCAGAGCGCTCGCAGGCAAACGAACGGATACGATTGGTCTCTTCGCCATCAGTATGACCGAGAAGGAAGATACCAGCCGGATTTACCAGAACAGCTACTTCGCCCCGATTGTCGACATGGTCGTTGACACGGCCAATGCCCGCGGGTTCTATGTACTGATTCATACGGTGTATTCGCCTGGCGACTTCCAGAAGGTGAAGCAAGCCTTTCAGCAAAAACGGATTGACGGCGGGATTCTTGTAGGTACGCAGAAGGACATCGAGCTGGTTCGAGAGATGGTCGGACAAGATGCGCCCCTGGTGCTGATTGATTACGACATTTCTGAAATTATGGCCGAGCGTCTGAATAAAAATCATCTGGCCATCATTAATTCTATGGACTATGAGGGCACGGTTCAGGCCATTGAGTATCTCATTGAGCTGGGACACCGTGAAATCGGGATTATGAAGGGCCGCATGAACACACATTCGGGTCGCGAACGCTATCTCGCTTTTGAACACACGCTTGACAAATACGGTTTGCCGCTACGGGATGAATACATTCTGGAAGGGGAATTCCTGAAAGAAAGTGCCCACCGTGAAGCGCATAGACTGGTGGATCAAGATTCCCTGCCCACGGCCCTATTTTGTTCCAACGACGATATGGCCATGATTGCCATGGGAGCGTTTGCAGAGCGTGGAATAAGCGTACCCGATCAGCTATCCGTCATCGGCTTTGACGATGTTGAGTTGGCTTCAAGGATCACCCCAAAGCTAACCACCGTCCGTCTTCCCGTTGACGAAATGGCCAAGGCGGCCGTTTTGAAGGTGATCGAGTTGTGCGAAACAAAGCAGCCTGCCTTCAGTACTATCAGCTTTCCAACCCGCTTGGAGGTGAGAGACTCCTGCAAGCCCCCCGCCAAGTAACAGTATTACGGCACCTCCCTCCCCTTCAAGGTGGATGGAGTGTGTATTTGACTAAAATAAACGCGCGTTCACAATGGAAGGGAGAGTCCAATTCATGAAATTTGGAGCATTTGACGATCAACGTAAAGAGTATGTGATTCATACACCGCAAACCCCGTATCCATGGATCAATTACCTGGGGAATGAACAATTTTTCGGACTGATTTCCAATACTGCCGGTGGCTATACATTTTACCGCGATGCCCGGCTGCGCAGATTGACTCGTTACCGCTATAATAATATTCCGCTGGATACCGGCGGCCGTTACTACTATCTGCGCGATCATGATAACGATGACTTCTGGACCCCGGGCTGGATGCCAGTCAAGCGCGACCTGGATAGCTATGAATGTCGGCACGGCTTGGGATATACCTCGATTACTGGAGAACGTGGCGGCATCTCGGTAACCCAATTAGCCTTTATTCCGCTGGGGCACAACGCCGAAGTTCACCGTTTGACCGTGAAGAATACAAGCTCGGCCGCCAAGAAGGTATCCCTCTTCTCCTTTGCTGAATTTTGCCTGTGGAACGCTCAAGACGATATGACGAACTTCCAGCGCAATCTGAGTACCGGTGAAGTTGAAGTCCTCGACTCGGTTATCTATCATAAGACCGAATATCGGGAGCGCCGGAATCATTACGCCTTCTATTCTGTGAACCGCGACATTGACGGATTTGATACCGACCGTGAAGCATTTGTCGGATTGTACAACGGGCTTCACGAGCCGCAGGTTGTTGTTCAGGGCAAAGCCTCCAATTCGGTAGCCAGCGGCTGGTCGCCGATCGGCTCTCATGAAGTGGTGTTAAAGCTGGCCCCAGGCGAAGAACAAAGCCTCATCTTCATTCTCGGCTACGTAGAAGTACCGGAAGAGGACAAATGGGAATCGCTTGGTGTCATCAACAAGAAGCCAGCGCTTGAAATGATTGAGAAATTCGCCACTGACGCCGATGTAGATCAGGCATTAAGCGATTTAGCTGCCTATTGGGATAACTTGCTGTCCAAGTATCAAATCAACAGTGGCGACGATAAGTTGAACCGGATGGTGAACATTTGGAATCCGTATCAATGTATGGTTACCTTCAACATGTCGCGTTCCGCTTCCTATTTCGAATCCGGTATCGGGCGCGGCATGGGCTTCCGCGACTCCAACCAGGATTTGCTTGGCTTCGTGCATCAAATTCCGGAGCGGGCCAAGGAGCGCATTCTCGATATCGCCGCTACTCAGTTTGAGGACGGCAGCGCCTATCACCAATATCAACCGCTCACCAAAAAAGGCAACAACGAGGTTGGCAGTGGCTTTAACGATGATCCGTTGTGGCTGATACTCGGAACCGCAGCATATATAAAGGAAACCGGCGATGTAAGCATCTTGGAGGAACAGGTGCCATTCGACAGCAATCCGGACAATACGGCTACCCTGTTCGAGCACTTGAAGCGTTCCTTCTATCACGTCGTGCATAACCTTGGGCCACACGGCTTGCCGTTAATCGGACGTGCGGACTGGAATGACTGCCTCAACCTTAACTGCTTCTCCAAAGAGCCGGGCGAATCGTTCCAGACTACAGCTAATATTGAAGGCCGCGTTGCGGAATCTGTCTTTATTGCCGGCCTGTTCGTCTTTGTTGGCCCTGATTTTGCGGAAATTTGCCGGATGCGTGGACTGGATTCCGAAGCTGGCGAAGCCCTCAAGCTAACGGAGGAAATGCGCAAGACTACACTGGAGCATGGCTTTGACGGTGATTGGTTCCTGCGGGCCTACGATCATTACGGCGAGAAGATTGGCAGCAAGGAAAATGAAGAAGGTCAAATCTTTATTGAACCTCAAGGCATTTGTGTTATGGCTGGTATCGGTGTAGAGGAAGGTCTAGCGGCCAAGGCGCTTACCTCTGTCGAGGAACGTCTGGATACCAAATACGGCATCGTCCTGCAACAACCGCCATATTCCAAGTATTACTTGAATCTGGGCGAAATCTCCACTTATCCGCCAGGCTACAAGGAGAATGCCGGTATTTTCTGCCATAATAACCCGTGGATCATGATTGCGGAGACGGTGCTTGGACATGGCAACCGGGCCTTCGACGTCTACGCAAAGATTGCCCCTGCTTATCTGGAGGAGATCAGCGAGATTCACCGTATGGAGCCTTATGTCTACTCGCAAATGATTGCCGGTAAAGATGCCGTGCGTCATGGCGAAGCCAAAAACTCCTGGCTCACCGGAACAGCTGCCTGGAACTATGTAGCTATTACGCAAGCCATCCTCGGCGTGCAAGCAGATTTTGCCGGTCTGAAGGTTGACCCTTGCATCCCGGCGGCTTGGGACGGCTATGAGATCACTCGCGTATTCCGTGGAGATACCTACGTCATCAAGGTAAGCAACCCTAATCATGTTGAAAAAGGCGTAGCCAGCATCACGGTTGATGGTCAATCTATTGAAGGCAATATCATCAAGCCGGCAGGCGATGGCGCCATTCATCAGGTTGAAGTTGTGCTTGGCTAAAATCTCATAAACTCTCTTTCAGTCCCCCTTGCATCCGATTGATTCAAGGGGGTTTTTAGTTCTATACCATTTGGCATGCCAGGTGCTATAATCAATGGTATAATTAACCTATTTTCCAAGGAGGTCTTGATCCCAATGTCATGGTTTAATCGGCTCCCCCTCGCGCGCAAGATCACAGCCGCATGCTACATGGTCGCAGCGCTGTTCGCTATCCCTGCTTTGCTGGTCTTTATCGTGTTAGGACATATCTTTGTTGGTCTTTTATTAGTGGTTGTTTTGGCAGCGCTTACTTACCCTCTGTCAAACTACGTCAAGAAGGTGCTCACGGATTCCTTCTCCGACATCTCCAATGCCTCCGCCAAGATTGCCAAGGGTGATTTCACCGGACGCATCATGGAAACCGGCGGCATGGATGAGCTTAACCGCTCCTTCAACAGCATGGTGGACAAGCTGCGGAAGATTCTGCAAGAGACTTCGGATATTACCCGCAAGGTCATGGATTCCAGCCGCAGCATCTCGGATCGGAACCAACAGTTGATCGAAGTCATGACCCAGGTCACCCATTCCTCCAATGAGCTTGCACTTGGTGCTAACGCCATTTCGGAGGATGTCGGCGGCATGAAGGATGCCACCCGCGAGATTGAGCTTAAGGTCACCAATTATACGGAGTCTACCCGGGAAATGAACAAGCGTTCCTCGGAAACTCTGGAGCTTGTAGAACGCGGACGCGAGTCGGTTTCACGTCAGGCCGACGGTATGCGCAAGAACATCGAAGCTACGGAGAAGGTAGCTGAATCTATCGATGCTCTGGCCAGAAATGCCCAAGGCATTACACGGATTACTGCGACGATTTCAGAGATCGCCGAGCAGACTAACCTCTTATCTCTGAACGCATCCATTGAAGCAGCCCGAGCCGGGGAGCATGGCGCCGGCTTTGCGGTTGTCGCTCACGAGGTCCGCAAGCTTGCTGAGGAATCCACAGCTTCCACGAAGGAGGTCTTTGGACTCGTTCGCAGTATTGAGCAGGATGTGCAGCAAGCCGAGCATAACATCAAGATCAATGAAGAGGTAGTCCAGCAACAAAGCGGGATGATTCAAGAAGCAGAGCAAATTTTCCAGGATATCGTCCATAGCTTTCAATATATTACCGAAGAGATGGCGGCCTTCTCTAAGGAAAGCGAAGCCATGCTGGAAAGTGCTCAAGGCATCTCTGCCGCCATTCAGAACATTTCAGCCATTACCGAGCAATCTGCAGCGGCCACCCAGGAGGTCTCTGCATCCATGAATGAGCAAATCACCTCCATCCAAGCTATGGCCGATGAGACGGAAGCGATGAAGAACGCTGTATTCCAACTGCAGAAAACGATACATATTTTCAAATTCTAAAAGCGTGATGAAAAAGGAACCTTGGATCCCACGATTCCCGTGGTCTCAAGGTTCCTTTTATCTTATATGATGTGTGTAGTGGTATACCGCTCAGCTTGGATTGGCTTAGAAGCTAACCGCTCTCAAGCGCACTATCCGGCTGCTGAAATCACCCCGCGCCGAGGCCATGGATAAACCGGCCTGCATCAAGCGATCTCCACCGTATATCTCTCCACTGCCTAGCACCTCATAGTCTCTGCCAGGATCAAGCCCGTCCAGCTTTACACGCAGCAGCGGGCCGTTTGGCTCAGCCAACACGCGGAAATAAAACAAGAGGGCTTCACTTTGGTCAGGGCTGACGAACATCCAGGACGTCTCATTGCCCGTAAACGGGCTTTGCAAGCGATATAATTCCCCTTGCTGCACCAAGTGTCGTATTTCCTTATATAGCGCAATTTGCTCCTTGACGATCCCCTTCTCTTCTTCCGTAAAGCGGGTCAAATCCAGCTCATATCCAAAATTTCCGGACATGGCCACAGCGCCGCGGAATGAAAGTGGAGTGATCCGCTCAACTTGATGGTTCGGTACGGCAGAGACATGGGCTCCCATCGTCGACACCGGATACACAATACTTGTGCCATATTGAATTTTCAAACGCTCCACCCCATCGGTATCGTCGCTTGTCCAGGTTTGCGGCATATAGTACAGCATGCCGGGATCAAAGCGTCCGCCCCCGCCGGAGCAGCTTTCAAATAAAATATGCGGGAACTGGCTGGTCAGGCGCTCCAGCAGCTCATACAGACCCAGTATATAACGATGGGCAACCTCGCCTTGCCGTTCAACTGAACTGGCCGCTGAGCCGACCTCTGTCATATTGCGATTCATATCCCATTTGACATAAGAGATTGGCACTGTGGAGAAGATGCTGCTAAGCCGCTCATATAAATATTCGCGCACATCGCTGCGTGACATATCCAGCACAAGCTGGTCTCTGGCCTCTGTCCGCCGTCGTCCTGGTACATGCAAGCACCAGTCCGGGTGAGCCCGGTACAAGTCACTATCCGGTGACACCATTTCCGGCTCGAACCAAAGACCAAATTGCAAGCCGGTCTTTTTCACTCGGCCAGCCAGATCCGCCAGCCCCTCCGGTAGCTTGCGGCGGTCTTCAAACCAGTCGCCCAAGGAGCTGTTATCGCTGTCGCGTCGTCCAAACCAGCCATCATCCAGCACAAACAGCTCGAGCCCCAGCTTGCCGCCCTCCTGGGCAATGGCTTCAATTTTGTCCGCGTTAAAATCGAAATAAGTCGCTTCCCAGTTGTTCACGAGTATGGGTCGTTCCTGATCACGGTGTTGTCCGCGACATAGACGAGTACGATACAACCGGTGATAGGTTCGTGACATACCTCCGAGGCCACGGGAGGAATAAACCATGACCGCTTCCGGCGTCTGGAAGCTTTGCCCCGCTTCCAGTCTCCAGTTAAACTCAAACGGATTGATGCCGATGGATAAACGGGTTGAGCCAAACTGCTCTACCTCAGCACTTGCGATAAAGTTGCCGCTATATACCAGGCTAAATCCATACACCTCACCTTGTGCTTCCGTCGCATCCGGACGCATCAAGGCAATAAACGGGTTTAATTGATGCGAGCTTGAGCCGCGGCTGCTGCTGATCCCCGTTATACCCGGAGCCAGCCGCCTCCGCTGCACATGGCGCTCGCGAGCCCAGGCCCCGGAAAGATACAAAGCATCATAGTCATCATCGGGGAAATCCACGGAAGCACTCAATGCCCGCTCCAATTGCATGACTGTATCGCTGCTATTGGTAATTCGGGCCGATCTCGTAATCACGTCCAGATCAGCAAATACAGAATAGCTCAAAACCACCGTCAGGCCGGAATAATGATCAAATAGCTCCAGTTCTAGGGTTTCCGCTTCTTCCTCACGCTCCGTATATACCGAAGGCAGGCCTTCCAAAGCCGGCTTACCCGCAACAATACGGTGTGAGCGGTACAGCAGTTCAGTCACGCGTGTTCCATTTCCCAGTCTTACCTGATAGGCAGGGCCACGGAAATCACTGGTTCCGTATTGTGGATACTCCTGAGGTAACGTATCCAGCGAGATCGATTTGTCTTCCGGCACCGGATTAGGGCTAAAGGAAGACCGTTCCTGAAAGGTTAGCATTCCGTCCAGGTAGCTTCCATGGCGCAGCCTGGCGCCAAAATACACATGGGCAGCATAGCCCTGAACCAATTGAATTAAATAGCTGGTATGTCGGGATTGCAGATGAAAAAGACCTTTGGCTTCATCAAAGAAAATAGGCATTTCATGATCCTCCTGGAATTTCTCCAATCTAACTTTGATCGTTCTGGAATTCTCTTTCATTCTACTATTTAAACCAGGAGGAGTAACGATAATAAAGTGATCTGATACATGGACTTTTATGTCTTTATTCCGGCTTGCCTTCCGATTCGTCCTTCAGATCGGCCTTCGACTCGTTTAATGGCAGTTCTTCCTGCTCAGTGCCCAAGTCCGCAGCCTTCTCCGGCTTCCCGAGGTCTGAGTAAGGAGTCAGCGATCGTCTGTTACTCGTAAATCGGGTAGCCCGGCGCTGCGCTCGCTGCTCGCGCGTCTTGCGGCGGTATAGACATACCGGCACCAGAATAATGGAGGCAATCACCAGCAGCGGCAAAACCCCGGCAAGGAATACGATCAGCCATTGCCCAAGCGATGACAACATCTCAATGCTGCCATTCAGCGCGTTCTTCATCCGCTCCGGCAAGCCCGGCTTCTCCCCCATCATCGCCAGCTTGGCAGCATCCGGCTGAAAAACCCGGATTTCTATCGTGGAATAAGCTACATTGCTATCGATATAACGCATTTTTCCTTTGATCTGCTCTATATCTGTCTGAATCCGCTCCAGTTCATTGACGTATTCCACAAGCTGCTTCGACTGTGTGGCCGCCTCCATGAACTTCAAATACCGGGCTTCCGTCGCTTCCTTGACCTTAAGCCGGGACTCCAAATCTACGTATTGCTCCGACACATCTTGCCCCTGAATATTGCGTTGCATAGACTTCGGCTCAAGCTGCTCCAGACGGTCGAGGAAGGTCGAGAAGCCATCAGCCGGAACCTTCAATACAAAGTTTCCGCCCAATTCATATCGCGACTGATCCTCATCCCACTCCACCAAATACCCGCCGCTCACCGCAATAAGATTGCGAATTTCCGTTTGCGTTTTGGCATAATCCGCGACTTCCATGACTACACTAGCCCGGTAGATCAGCTTTTTAGGCAAACCCGCATCGAGAGTGGCATTTTGGCTTTGTATACCTGCCACTCCCTGCCCCACTGCTGCAGCCTCGGCGCCACCTCCTGTTGCATGGCCTGAATCGTTGGCCTGACCGGTGGATGCCAGGGATTCCTCATTCAGATTTGAACCCTCATTAGCCATATCCGCTGCTGGCATACCACGATTTTCCGCTGATGATTCCGCCTTAAAGTCATTACTTGCCCCACCACAGCCCCCTAGCAACAACACGAACAAAACAATGACTGTACAACCGCTAACCTTCCTGATCCAGCCTTTCATAGGATGACCCCCTATTTTCCTTTGTTTGGACGCCCTCTCTGTTGTATGTACTCTTGAATTATGTATTCATTTATGGACGTCTCTTACTTACCTGACGAAGGTCATGGATGGAAAGTTGCTCCAGTCAACATCAATTTATAAATTTTTGAACTCCAGCCAGCCGATCTCCAGCCCCGGCTTGATCTCATCCAACGTCAGCTCGTAGCTGCCCGCTTCCAGTTCAAAACGCAGCAGCTTCTCAGCAATCCACTTCCCATCGGTCCCGTTCGTTTGAACCGTAGTCAGCAGTTCCCCATTCAACAGCAAATTGCAAGCGGACTGTGACAGATTTGAAGCGGCATAACGCATCCGGACCACTAGCCCATAAACTCCTGCCTCTGCTACCTGTAGAAATGTCGCTTTTTCGGCTTGTGGAACGACACGGACACTTTCGGACTTAGATAGTTCATTTGACGCCAGTTCCGAAGCAACGCCAGCCTTATCCAAGGGATGGAAGAGACGGATATCCCTCAACAGCTTAGGCTCTCGGGCAAATACCGGAGCATCCATAAGAAAGCGACAAATATTGATGGCACAGCGTTGCAATTCCCCCAGGGTTAACGTGCCGGCAGCCAGGGACTCCAACGTATTGTCTCCCCGGGCATTAATTTCCGCACCATTATTGTTAATAACCATGTACAGATCGTTTTGGGCGCGTACCATAAATGAAGTGTAGGTGGCATCCGCCGGCCCCCCCTTCTCGCAATCGTTCATGACCGCCCACCAATCCGTCATCACGATACCTTCGTAGCCCCATTCATTCCGGAGGATCGTCGTATTCAGATCGTAATTGGATGCGGCCCAATGCCCATTAACAGGATTATAGGAAGTCATAATCGACCTAGCACCGCCCTCTTTCACTGCAAGTTCAAAGGCCTTCAAGTAGATCTCGCGTAAAGCGCGTTCGGACACCACCGTATCGACCTTGGAGCGAGCATGCTCCTGGTTGTTACCGGCAAAATGCTTCACAGTAGCATGGGAACCACCTTTGCGGATACCGCGTGTTACTGCGACGGCAAAGCATCCCGTTAGCAACGGGTCCTCAGAGAAATATTCAAAGTTTCGACCGTTTAATGGATGGCGATGGATGTTAATCCCAGGTCCCAGCAAGGTGTCGATTTCATTCCGCAGCAGTTCCTGCCCTTCCATGACGTAAAGGGATTCCACCAAGGGAACATCCCAACTGGAAGCCAGCAATGTTCCGATAGGGAGCTGGGTTGCCTTATGACCGCTATCCATCCGGATGCCGGAAGGGCCGTCTGCCGCACAGCCGATCGGAATACCGTAATCGCTCAGACTATCGCCAACTCCGCCAAAGGCAGCGGCCGTTCCCGGGGTTACCTTCGGGCTGCTCATCCCCTCACCCCGCACCAGAATAGCCAGTTCTTCCGCCGTCAACTGGGCAACAAATGCCTCCAGACTAGCCTTTCCAGCCTGTACGTCCTTGAGCCGAATGCCCAGGTCACCAGTAACCGGGGTTGTCTTCGGCAATTGGCTCTGAATGCGTTCCTCCAGCGATACGGTTCGCTGTGGCACTTCCTCGTAAGCTAGCTCATAAGTACCATCAGCCTTGCGATTGCCCGGTTTCAAACGGGTAAAGCCCTCCGTAGGGGCCGCCGCTTCCGTCAACTGCTCGACAACTAGCAATTGAGCTATGCTGAATGCCGCTTCTCCCGCCAAGCAGACTTGCTCCGTCTGGCGAACACTATTGCCCACATGAAGCTGGTAATCTCCTGCTTCCAGTACATAACAAGCTTTGTGGCTCGTCGCCCCACTATCATCATAGGAGGCCATTCGTTTGACTGGCAGGCGAAGCTCAACCACCTCCGTCTGACTAGGCTGCAGCAGCCCCGTCTTGGCAAATGCCCCAAGCGCGCGGGACGGCTTGCCCAGCTTCCCTTGCGGCGCCTCATAATAGAGCTGAATGACCTCCTTGCCCGCATACTTCTCCCCGGTGTTGGTCACCGCCACTTCAAGCTCCACGCAGGCATCTGCCCCTTCGCCCGTACAGCGAGCCTGCCGAACCTTCCAGGCAAAGGTCGTATAGGACAACCCGTAACCAAAAGAAAACTGCACCTTCTCCGGACAAAATGTCTCAAAATAGCGGTAGCCTACATAAATATCCTCCTGATAGAGATTTTTGGCCTCATCCCCGAAATTCGCTGTAGAAGGGTAGTCCTCAATATGGAATGCGATCGTATCCGTCAGCTTGCCGCTTGGGGTCACATCTCCGGATAACAAATCGGCTACGGCATGTCCGCCGATCATTCCCCCTTGCCACACATACAATACGGCCTGAATATGTCCCTGGTGAGCCTCATCCTCAACCCAGCTCATATCGATCACGTTGGAGACGTTCATGACCACAGCAACTCGTTCAAAGTGCCGGGTGACCGTGCGCAAATTGTCCAATTCCTGAGCGGTAAGCCGGTAACTCCCCTCTGTATCCGCATTGTCCTGATCCTCTCCGGCGGTGCGTCCAATGACGATGACGGCTTTGCCAGAAACGCTTCTCGCCTCGGCAACGATCTCATCGGTGAGCGGCATCTCTGCCTGACACCAAGGCTCGGCGGCCCAGCCCCCGCCACCGTTATCGAATGGGTGCTTACTGATCCATTGCTCGTATCGTTGAGCCAAGGTTTCATTAACTGTGATGCCATTATTGGCCCGCAGCCCTTCCAGCATATTTACCACATATTCCACATTCACGGCTCCGCCGGAGCCGGTTCCACTTCGGTAGTAATCAATTTGGCATCTTCCGAAAACGGATACAACTTCATCATTTCTAATGGGGAGCATCTCGTTTTCGTTCTTTAACAGCACGCCCCCTTCTGCTGCCGCAATCCTGCTGTATTCGGCAAAGCCCTCCAACGGTTGTCCAAGTCTAGATTGATTCATTTCTTCTTCTCTCCCATCTGTAGATGCTCGCTGCGAAATTTCACGAACGCGCGTTCACAAATGAACGCGGAAAACCCTGAGGGTTCTCCATATCCATGAAATCCATCCTCCGCCGGCACTCCATATTTGCAATCATTGTCGCCCAATCTAGCATTTCCGTCAAATTCGTTTTACATATTTAGACATGATTGTACGATAATCGAATAACCATTCTTCCTTCTCTTCCGTGTACACAAATCCATTATATTGATAAAATACCGTACCAATATCATTTTCACGCTCGCACCAGGCATAAATTTCCACCAGCGTTGTATCCAGCCGAAGCAATTCATTCAGCAACCGCTTACCAATCCCTTTGCGCTGATATTCCTTGAGCACATATAGCCTTGCCAGTTCGCTGGCCCCATTCTCGGGCTCGGACAGTTGGCCGAAGCCGACAACCTCTCCCTCCCATAGCTCTACCAGAAATTTACGCACCATTCTAGCCTCATCCTGTATGATGCTTTGCTCCAAGCTGCTCTTGGCATAAGCTTGAGTCAGATAAGCGGCGATAAAATGCTCCGGATAAATCGTTTCATATGTGCTATTCCACGTCTCCACGGCAACCTCGCGAATTCCATCGATATCGCTCATCCTTGCCGGACGGATCAGCAAAGAATCCATAGCTTCAATCCTTTCTTTCTGTCAACATCGTTACAAATCTATGATACACTGCCATCAACAGGTAAATCTACCCTAATTCTAAAATCAATGACGCCCTAATCATGGGACAAATCCATATCTCAAAAGGGAAAAAAGCTAGATACATAAGACCCCTGCCGTCTCCGGCAGGGGTCCCCTTTATTCAAATATGTAATTAACATGAACTATTGCAAATAACGTCTAAACCAATCCGAAATTTCCTTCAGCCGACGAATTCGATGATGCGGCTTGCCGGAACGGGACAGCTCATGATTCTCACCCTTGAACATGCACAAGCGCGATTCTACGCCATGCATTTTAAGCGCCGTAAACATTTGCAGCGCCTCCACCTGCCAACAGCGTAAATCCTCGTCTGAATGCAGAAATAAGGTTGGCGTTCGTACCCGATCGGCATATTTGAGCGGTGATTGCTCCCACATACGCTCCACTCCATCCCAAGGGCTTGAGGCGGTCTGCTCTGTGGCAAAATAGTACCCGATATCCGTCGTGCAGCATATCGATATCCAGTTGGAGACTGAACGCTGAGAAACGGCGGCGGCAAAGCGGTCTGTATGCCCGATAATCCAGTTCGTCATAAAGCCTCCGTAGCTGCCCCCGGTCACGCCTACTCTACGCGGATCAATCGCTGGATAAGCCTCCAGCACCCGGTCGGTGAATTCCATGATATCCTCGTAATCGATTGTTCCATAACGGCCACGAATATCGGCAAAATCATCGCCCCGTCCGTCCCCGCCCCGAGGATTGCAGAACAGTACAACATAACCTTCATTGGCCCAAAGCTGCATTTCATGAACATACAATGTGCCATAAACAGACTTGGGTCCGCCATGAATGTTCAGTATGGCCGGATAGCGGCGCTCCGGGTCGTAATCCTTAGGCAGAAGCACCCAGCCATCAAGCTCTACTGCATCGCGATTCACCCAGGTCAGCGGCTGCGGCACCGCAACGTACTTATTCTCCAGTACCGATTCGTTGAACCTGCTAAGTGGAGTCTCCTCGCCCGAATGCAATTCCAGTCTGTAAAGCTCTTGAAGTCCCTGCTCTCGCATTCCGACAAACACCAGAGTGCCATCACCATTCATGGCAAAGCAGTCTATGGCCCCCTCTCGGCGGCTCACAAACTTCACACTGCCATCGTACGCTATGCGGCACAGCCTGGAGCAATACCGGTCTGTGACGATACAGTACACTCCTTGCTCCGTAACCGCCACACCTCGGCCTGCCCCTAGACGACAATCCGTGCCTACGCTATTGCCTACAGAAAGATCAGGGTCAGCAAAGCGAATGATCTCCCCATCCGATTTCAGTCGGAAAAAGGATGGATTCTCGTTAATCGCATATTTGCGGCATTCCGAGGCGACAAACACGATATCCGCTCCCAGAAAGTCAGCCGTGCGGAACTGGTAGGTCCCAACAGGAATCCGCTCCTCCAGCCGTCCCTGTTCGATATCATAGGTCCACAGCGAGTCGGTGAGCTTCATTTTATTGGAGAATTCCTGCCCGGTGAACAAAATGCGCTTCTTATCCTCACTAACCTTCAACGAGACGGTATCGAACCATTCCCCCGTAAGTGGCGTCAGGTGCTCATCCGCAGCATCAAACAAATAAACACGATGGCGCTTCTTGTTGGAGATCCCCTCTCCATTATGCCAGAACGGGATTTCATCCAGCACCGTGTAATCCTGTTCTTCTTGATACGTTCGCCGCGCCTTCTCCTTATCCTCCTCACTAAAGGCAGCCACATTGGGACTGTTATGATCATATAGCGCTTTGACTGCCCACAACGTTCCCCGTAGCGGATAGATTTCGCTGACCTTAAGTGGAATGGAGAATGCCTTCAAGGCTTCCCCGCCATCAAAGCTAAGCGTGTAGAAGTGGGTCCGTGGCTCCAACGGATGAGGGGTTTTGTCTTCGTGCTCCCGGTTGGCCTGGATAAACAAGGTGTCATCGTCCAGCCAACGAAAGGTTCCCAAATCCCCCATCCCCGTGTACTGCTTCACTGTATCGCCCGAGACTTCGCTAATCCATAGGTCAGATAAGTAACCCTTTTTCTCTTTATTACTCGTCTTTACGCAATAGGCGGCATACTTGCCGTTTGGAGAAAGCTCCACGCCCGATAAAAATTGATACCTGGTGAAATCATCCGCTTGCAGCAGAAACATCCTGACAACTCCTTTTTTTCCGATTTCCCCCATTTTACTACGACTGGTTATAGAACAACAGAAGTCATCGTGAAATGAAGGTCTCTATCGGCCAAATAGAATGTCCAGAATAGTGGAAAATTTGCCCGTTGTATGTCCTTTCAATACATCGGGGTTGTACATCTCAACATACCCACAATGAAGGCAGGATACGAGCAGGTAATGATGATGCTGGATATCAAGCAGCTTGCTAAGCCCCGCCCCTGCCATAGATACTTCCTCTACAGAGCTGTCCCGGCTGCCGCACTTGACACACTTGAACCGATGTTGCAGCACGACCGGCAAATCAAAATGCTCCTTCACCCGGGTAGACTCGGACAAACCAGGCTCCACCTCGGGCCCTGGCTTGCCCTCCAGATGCTCCGGCAATACCTCATGCTTGCAATCCGGACACACGCCGTCAATCAGGATGACCTGTTCTCCGCACCATGGACAATGAATCACGCACACCGCCTCCTACATCAATCATTTACGGCCTTCCGTTAGCATGATGCGACCAAGGCCGTTATTTCAGCCAAACTGCGGATTTGATAGGTGGGTTGCAGCCCAAGTGTATTGGGCTTGCCTTGGGGATTGAACCAGCAGGTGTCGATACCATAATTGATGCCGCCCTGCATGTCTGAGGTCAAGGAATCTCCAATAATCATGACCTGGCTCTTATCGGCGATACCCAGCTTGCTGAAAGCGTAGTCGAAGATACCCGGATGCGGCTTCTGATACTCGGTGTCCTCAGATACGATAATCTGCTCAAACATTCCGTTCAGTGCCGATTTGGCAATACGGCTCGTCTGCACCTTTTTGATCCCATTGGTGATAATGGACAAGCGATACCCGGACCGGGTTAACGTTGAGCAAATATCATAAGCGCCGTCGATCAGATCATGTCCCTCTCCCAGCCGATCCAGATAGTATTCACTGATTAGCTCCACCTCGGAACGTGTCTTCCATCCAAGCTGTGTGAACAAACGAGCAAAACGTTCTGTTCTTAGGGATGCCAATGTCACTGTACCCTGTTCAAACTCCCGCCAAAGCTGCTGGTTAATGATTTGATAAGCTTCCATCACCTCTACCGTACCGGGCAGCCCCTCGTATTCCAGCGTGCCTAACAGAGCGCTGCTCTCCGCCTTCGGATAATCAAACAACGTATCGTCGGCGTCAAATAAAAGATGTGTATATGTCAAATGAATGCCCCCTGTTCCCATCCTATGCCTCATAAAACCAAATCCGGCTCTCTTTTTGCTTCAACTCCCTCAATCTTAGGCAAAATACGATATGAAGTAAATGCTTAATTCAGAGATATGGATTTAAGGCAACACCAAAAAGGCCTGCCAAAGCGCTTTATGCGATAGGCGGGCCTAATCTCCTCGCGACTATGCTGGCTGTGGAATAGATGCTCACTCCTTTTGTTTTTGTTGTCCACGAAGCCATGGAAGCTGGTTGAACAGCGCATACCCCAGCAAAAAGCCGGCTGTGTTCAGCATAAAATCGTCCACGTCAAAGCTGCCTCTTCTCAGGACAAGCTGTAGCAATTCCAGGACAAGCACCCCAAGCAGGAACAGGGGGAGCGCTAGCCGCAGTCTCCCGTTACACAGAACGAGCAAGCCGATGCCAAAAGGAACGAATACACCGACATTCCCCACGATATTAATCAGCCAGCTGCTTGACAGGAAATCCCGACGCCCAAAGAACTGGAATATCGTATGAAAAGGCAGCACATTGTACATATAAGACGCCTGCGTCGTCCTGCCAAAGCCAAACAACATCCAATAGGCCAGCAATAAAGCATAGCCTGTCAGGAGGACTGCCGTTATCTTTTTACTTGGCAATCTGCAAGTCTTCAAGGCTTGACCGGCAGAGTATCGCTTAAATGGTAAGCGGTCAGATCCTTAGGAAGCATCTCCATGAAAATCTCGTCAAAATAGTGCCCGTTAACATAGTAGCTTTGCGTCCGGCGGCCGATGATCCGAAAGCCTGCCTTCTCATAGCTCCGAAGAGCGGGCTTGTTGAACTCAAAAAATCGCAGCATAATATTTTGGAGATTCAATAGCTGGAAACCATACTCGCAAACCAACTGTAAAGCCTCGGTTCCAAAGCCTTGTCCCCTCGCTGCTTCCTCGCCTATGAATATACCGACCTCAGCGGTGCGATGAACGGGATGGATGGAAAATAACGAACAATTCCCCAGTAGCTCATTGGTCTGTAGGGAGACAATCGCGAAATGATGTCCCTCCTTGGCCATATCATTTAATATCTCCTGCTCTCGCCGCAGCCCGAATACCTCTCTGGACATCCCTAGCTTAACCGTCGTAGAAAGATTATTAAGCCACTCCGTATACCTCTCCACATCTTCCGGATTGACTGGAGAAAGATAGACCTGCTCTCCCACCAGCTTCTTAAAATATTTCATTCATAATACCCCCTTGTAATTTTTGATTCATTATACACCTTTATCAGCACTCATAATCTATGTAAAAATGTTCGAAATAGAGAAGAATATAATTGTAAATGATATCACAAAATGGTAATCTATATTCGATAGCGCTATCATTTTTTCTTTCATTTGTCAATATTTTCAAATTTGATATTCATGCGGCAGGCAAGCAGGAAAAGAGAAGGATGCAAGGCCCACTCTATTAAAGGAGCGAATGCATAATGCTGAAATGTAGTAAACCTCTCTACCTATTTCTGCTCTTCACACTTCTGATCGCCTTTATACCACCCGCTGGTACGGCGAATGCGGCCAACTGGAACTTGGTCTGGTCTGATGAATTTAACGGCTCTTCGTTAAATAGCTCCAATTGGACCGCCGAAATCGGCACAGGATCATCGGGTTGGGGGAATAATGAGCTTCAGTATTATACCAACCGCTCACAAAACCTCCGGGTTACCGGCGGCAATCTTGTCATTACCGCACAGAAGGAAAACTATGGAGGCATGAATTACACTTCCGCGCGCATCAAAACTCAAGGATTAAAGAGCTTCAAATACGGCAAAATTGAAGCCCGTATTAAAATTCCTACCGGACAAGGCATCTGGCCTGCCTTCTGGATGCTGGGTGACAATATCAGCTCGGTGGGGTGGCCTTACTGTGGCGAGATTGATATCATGGAGCACATCAATCATGACCCCTACGTCCACGGAACAGTACACTGGGACGCAGGAGGCCATGCCGACTTCGGCCGGACCTCGGGCAATCTCGACTTTTCACAATTCCATGTATACAGCATAGAATGGGACGCCAACTATATTCGCTGGTTCGTTGATGGCGTTCAATACAATGAAATTCTCATTGCAAATGGTGTTGGAAATACCGAAGAATTCCAGAAATCATTTTTTATCCTGCTGAATTTGGCCGTTGGTGGCAACTGGCCGGGCAGCCCGAATAGCTCTACTGCATTCCCGGCGCAAATGCTGGTCGATTATGTGAGAGTATATCAGGATCAAGCCTCACCAGGCCAAGGTATTGAGAGCGGAGCGGTCTATACGTTGACCTCCAAGGTCAGCGGCAAAGTGCTTGATGTCGTAAGCAGTTCCACCGCCGATGGCGCCAAATTGCACCAATGGACCTCTAATAACGCCAACAATCAGCGCTTCCGTGTGGATCATATGGGCGATGGCTACTACAAGCTGACCGCCATGCACAGCGGGCTGGTCGTTGATGTGCCATATGGCACCACGGAGCGTGGCGTTCAGCTCCAGCAAGTTATCGACCATGGCACCGATGCACAGCGATGGAAAATTGTTGATGCAGGCGGAGGTTACTACAAGCTGGTCTCCAAAGCCAGTGGACTCGTTATGGATGTGTCGAGTTCTTCAACTGCCAACGGTGCGGTCGTGCAGCAATGGACGGACAACGGCACGGATGCCCAAAGATGGCGGCTCACCAAGGTGAACTAAGCTGATGCACAAATAGGGGCGGAAGGGTTCCGTCCCTATTTGTCATGGGTAAGAAAGGTATGATGTCGTACTTAGAACTGAACTGTTAATCCTTGATGTTCAACCCCAGCAGCTTGGAGAAGCCAATCGCTTGCTCGGGAGATACCGTACAGCCAGCCAATGCCCGCACCGGGATATCTATTCGCTCATAAGTGCAGGTGCTGATATCAATGCCTTTCAGCGACGTTTCATTGAAATCGGCCTCATTTAGTTGGCATTCTTCAAACTTTATGTCCTTCAGCTTGCTGCCATAGAAATTGGCATGCTGTAGCGAGCACGCCGCAAAGCGCACTTGCTTGAGCGCTGCCTCGGCCAAATCGCTCAGGTTCATCACGCAATTCTCGAACGTAACCGAACCCAGATTAGCCTTGGACAGATTAAGCCCCGTTAATTTGCAATCCTTGAAATGAACGCGATGAATGATACCGCGATGCAGCACCGTATTGGATAAATCGCAGTTCTCCAGCACCACATCCGTCAAATCCATATGCTCAAACCGGGTATGGGCAAAGGAACAGCTACGCAGCAGCACCTTGGATAAGATGCATTTATCCATAACCTCGCGTTCAATATGTACACCGCTCAGCAGCCGGTTCACCAGTTCATGATCTTCATCTTCCAGCAAATCTTCTCTCCGGGCTTCAGCTAAATCCACAGGAAGCTGCGGCAGGACAATTTTTGATTTTATTGCCATGGTTATCTTCTCCTTTGATGGATTACATCTGTATTTTTTATAGCTTGCTCAGCGCCTCGGACAAACCGGTTACGTCCAGTCCATCCGTTGCAAAAGCTCGCCGGACCAATTCGGGGGGCACAAACTCATCATATTTGCCAAGATACGGAGCTTCATCCGGGTCAAGCAGCGCTTCCGGGCTGGGAGCTGCCGCAAGCTCGGAACGAATGCTGTTCAGCAATTCATCGGCCCCCGCCTTGCCGGCAATCACCATATAATAAGGCTCCATAGGCACTACTTGCCTTAAGCCCACCTGCTCCTTCAGGTTATGCTTGAGCAAACGCTCCAGGGTGCGGAATGGCTTGCTGCCCGCCCATGGCAATACGAACAGCGAGTCGCCTCCAGCCGGAATTACGGGACTGCGCAGCAGACCGCTTTCCCGGGCCAAACGACGCGCCCTCTCCAAGCGATTCGCCGCCCCGGGAGCGAGATAAGGATAAAGTGTATGTTCCTCCAGTACCTGACGCATCTTCTGCATGACCCGGGTATGCACATCTCCCCCGGCTCCGACCCACAGCGTATCCACCTTGCCGCGTGAGGCCTTGACGTATACGGCCTTATGCCTGCTGTCCACCTCCTCGACCTTCCACAGCTTCCCCGCCAGCGAGAAGCAATAGCCGGGCGGCGGCACCGTGGTAATGGTGCCAATCTCCTCGGAGCCATTATATACGACATGCTCCTCGTCATCCTTGAACACAGCGTAGAAGCGGAAGTTGTTAACCACCTTCTCCCCACCCAGCCCAATCATCAGTGTGCCTTCCTCCGTCTGCTCTATATGATTGGTCTTCAGCAGATATTGGAGAAGTCCCTTGTATTCCTCCGGCTCAATGCCGCGAAAAGCAGGCAACGTCAGCACCGCTCGCGCCAGCTCGGCTGGTTCGGCCTCGCCGATGCTCTTAAGCATGCTCATCGTCTGATGATACAGCACCCCTACAGGCTTATGGCGCAAAGCGATCGGCTCAACCCAGCGCTCTCGAATATACAATTCAATGACGGCGATGGCCCGCAGCAGCATCCAGGGCATTCGCGCGGGAAGCTGAGCTTCTTCGTCCTCCTCCTCAGCGCACAGGAACATCATCTCCGATGCCTGATCTTCACGCCGACCGGAACGGCCCAAGCGCTGTACGAAGCTGGAGCAGCTATAAGGTGCTCCAAGCTGGATGACCCGCTCCAATTCGCCAAGGTCGATGCCTAGCTCCAGCGTTACGGTTGCCGCGGTCACTGCCGGACCAGAACCTGAGCGCAAAGCGGCTTCGGCCTCTTCCCGCAGCATCGCGGAGATACTCCCGTGATGGATATGAAATACATCGCGCTCCTCCCGCTTGGCCGCAATCCGGCGCATCTCCAGCGTAGTCAGCTCCGCATCGCTGCGACTGTTGGTAAAGATCAGCGCCTTTTTCAAGTGAGTGTGGTCATATATGTAGTTATAAAAATTCTGCTTCGCCAGTTCCAGATGCTCCGCTTCCTGCTCATTTCTGGCATCGGGAAAGGAAAAGTGCTCCACAGACAGCTTGAGCCTCCTCCCCCCTGCAGGAGCTACCACTTCTACCGGCTGCGGAGTCCCTGCTCCCAGCCAGCGAGCTGCAGTATCATAATCACTCAGCGTTGCAGACAAGCCGATTCGGCGTGGTGTGCAGGAAGCCATCCGCTCCAGGCGGTTCAGTTGACTGATGACCTGAATGCCCCGGTCCGCCCCCATGAAGGCGTGCACCTCGTCGATCATAATGTATCGCAAATCCTGAAATAAAGCAGGGATGGCGTTGGGGCGATTCATCAGAAGCCCCTCCAGAGACTCCGGAGTAATCTGCAACACCCCGCAAGGACGCTGCATCAGCTTGGTCTTCTCGGCTTGAGCCACATCGCCATGCCAATGCCAGACCGGAACCTCCCCCTCCCGCAGCAACTCGTTGATTCGCTCAAATTGATCGTTAATCAGCGCCTTGAGCGGGCCGATATAAAGGATGCCTACCGAGCTTGAGGGCCGATCATGCAGCTCTGTCAGCGCTGGAAAGAAAGCCGCCTCCGTCTTGCCCGAGGCAGTACCTGAAGCGATGAGCAAGTGATGAGGTGTATCAAACAGCACACGGGCAGACTCCAGTTGAGCCTCTCGCAGCGTATCCCACTGCTTGCGGTAGATGTACTCCTGGATAAACGGCGCCAGCCGGGAAAACAAATCAGACCCGCTCATAGCTCAAACTCCGCCAGAAAATCATCCAGTTCATCGTTGGAATCCTTATTCTTATCCTTGCGGCCGCTTAATGCTGCATACTCTTGCTCCCGCTCGCCCAGCAACTGTTCAAATGTCAGCTCGGGATGCTGATGCAGCACATGCAGCACATCCATAAAATCCCGCACTACTTCACGGGTTGTCAGCAATTCTTCAGCACCTAGCCGGTTGACCACCGCCTGCATGAATACGATAAGCTGCTCATCTGCAAGCTGCGGCTCATAACCCATATGCATGGCATGAATGTCACGCAGCTTCTGCAAGAGCAGCATGATCTCTTCATGGGAAAGCATATCCAGCTTCAAAATCGGCGAGGCGTACGAACGCAGAGCCCCACTACTGCTATAGCGCCCATCCATCAAACGCGACCGCAAGGCATCGTAGCTAAATAATCCCCTCCGCTGATCTTCCACAAATTGCGGGGTTCCTCCGAGATAAATGCCAAGGTATTGGGCTTTGCCCTGCATCGTATCGTTAAACATGGTCAGCAGCTTCTCATAGTTGCTTTGGCGGGAGACACTATTTGTAATTTTATACAAATTCACGCCCTCATCAATGAAGAGCAGCAAGCCCTTGTATCCGATACGCACCGCAAACTCGCCCCAAAGCTTCATATAATCGTACCAGTTATCGTCATCGATAATCACGCCGACACCCAGCTCCCGGCGCGCCTCCGTCTTCGTAGGCAGCTCCCCGCGCAGCCAGCGCAGTGCCGCTGCCTTGAGATCATCGTCACCCAGCTTGTAGCCGGACCAATAGGCGGCGAGCACCTTGGCAAAATCAAAGCCGTGCACCAGATTTTGCAATTCGTTCACCACCGCATAAATCCGCAGCTCTACCGCAGCGTGAAGCTGGGAGTCGCCCGGTGCTAGTCCGGAGGCTTGCATCTCTTCTTGCTGCAATTTGGCAATCCACCGCTGCAGCATGATCTCCAGCGCTCCTCCATCCGGTCTGGTCCGGGTGGACAAGTGCATCATTAGTTCGCGGTAGGTGGCCAGACCTTGTCCTTTCGTTCCGACCAGCCTGCGTTCGGGGGATAAGTCGGCATCTGCCACCACGAACTCACGGTCCATCGCATAATTTCTTATCATTTGGAGCAGGAAGCTCTTACCGCTTCCATAACGTCCCGTAATGAGGCGGAACGCAGCCCCGCCTTCAGCAATATTGTCCATATCCTCCAGAATGGACGAGACCTCCAATTTGCGGCCAACCGCAATATGCTCCAGTCCTATGCGGGGAACGACGCCCGCTGTCAAGGAGTGAACCAGCGCTGTTGTCAGCCGCTTGGGTATCTGCATGGATTTCATTCCGCTAATCACCTCTTTGTTAGAAATACAGCTTGATCTCGGCTATTGCCCTGCTTGCAGCACCCGCTCCAGCTCGGTACGATATTCTGCCAGAAGCTCTTCTCCATCGATAAGCAAATCGCCTAGCCATTCCATAGCCAAGTGATTGATATCATCTATCAGCAATTCCGGCATGGAGCCTGCTTGCTCGGCAATAGCCTGTAGTCCAGCCGAGCCTTGTCCGTCCAGCAAGCTGATGAGCACCTGCCGTTGACATGCTGATAAGCGTCCGAGCAGTTCCTGCCATGCATCAGAAATGGCCGATGATACCGCCACCGCAGGCTTGTTCTCGGAAGATCGTCCTTGTTTATCCGCCCCCGATTCCCAGGCTTGTTCAGCTTGCGCCCTCGTCCCTTCCCGGCGAGGCAGTAGCTGCGCTCCTGTTAATAACGGCAACTCGGCCGTACTCTCCTCCGCTTGCCAGCCATGTTCAAAGTCCAGCTCCGCCTGAACCGGACGTACTGAAGGGACAGCACTACGGCTGTCTTTCTTGGAAATATCCTTCTGCCCCTGCTCCGGCAATTGCTCCTCCTCAGACAACAGCATATCCCGCACCTCATCGGATTCCTGCTTCAGCTTACGCAGCTTGGCGGCGTTGATCTTCACCTTCGGCAGTCGCGCCCTCGCTTCTTCCTGCTGACGTTGAGTAAACTCTGTCTGGAGGTAGCGGCTGATGAGCTTATCAATATCCGGCTCCACAGTGACACCCTTCAGCCGTCCCTTGTATCCGTCAAGCTCTCGCAGTTTGTTCTCAGTAAACCTCACTAGATGTGTCAAGTAAGCGCGAAGGGGAGGATGTTCGCTATAGGGAAGAACCGTTACTTCCCGGGTCCGCCCATACAAGCTGTGATCATAAACTGCACTGCGAAAGAGGTAGCGGGAGACCTTCCTCTCACGTGGTACAAAAAGATCAAGCAAACGACTTCCCTTTGTTTTGGTTAAAAATCCGTCCACGAGCGTGACAATCCTGGGCGCGTAATGCCGTAAGCTCTTCCGACCCTGCTCTATGTAATAACGGCTCTTCTCCGCCTCGTAATCAATCATCAGCCGAAGCAGCTCCCAGCTTAGCTCCAGCGTATGAGCCGAAAATTTCCGTTGCCATTCCAATTCCTTCAGTTCCATGGACAAGCTGCGCGGCAGCTTGGTTAACGGCGGGTTAACCGGGGCCTGATCCAGATGAAATATCAATGCAAAATCATAAAGCCACTCCCGCGAATAGTTGTCCAGCTTGGGGTAACGCTCCCGGTAAGCCTGCCAGACCCGCTCGATTTGTGTGTATCCCTCTGACGGATCCGCCCAGCCTATTCCGTGAATCAGCTCATACAGGTACACAAATAAATAAGACAGGTCTGTATCAGGATAACGACCGGCTCGCACCTCTCCCCGCCAAAACAAATACCATTTCAATTGGCTTGGCTGCATTTCATCATAGGTTGGCCAGTAGGTATGAAAGGGAACAAATTCCGCCGTATCTTCAGTCACATGCTCCAGTTCCTTTCCCTTGTGGACAAAGAGCTGTTCCCGGGAAATATAACGAAAATCCTGCTCAAAGCTCTTTTCCCGGCTCCAGGGGTCCGGAGCGACAATCCGGCTTATTCCTTCTTCCCTGATCCCTTGCCGGTCCGCAGGCCCGATCTGTATCTCCAGCTCGGCAAAGGCAGGTTGTCCCCTCCGCTCTGCGCGTCGCCCGTCCCGGGCAGACAGGTCGGAGTAGAATCGTTCGTCCTTATGATCATTCATGGTATAAAGACCTCCATCACGATACTATTATATCACCGAACAGACGCGAACCGAAAGTTTGTTCGCCTTTTGAATACTATTTTGCCCTCCTTTATAATGAAAAGCAACTGGTATTCACGTGAGGGAGGAAGCATTTTATGAACCGCTGGCTGAAAGCCATTCTTTTTCTGCTCGGGGCAGCCATCCTGACCAGGCTGATTCCGTTCTCCGATTGGTTCCGTATGCTGGATACGTTGATTCACGAGCTGGGCCATGCCGCAGTGACCTTGCTGATGTCCGGTCAGGTCCTTCGCATCGAGCTCAATCCCGATCATAGCGGGGTCACCTATTCCGTGCTGACGACAGGCTGGAGCCAACTGGCTGTCTCTCTGGCCGGATACATCTCGGCCTCCCTGTTTGCGGTAGCTCTTTTCTATGGCTATGCCCGCAAGCAGCAAGCCGCAGGATTGATCACGATCAGTGTAATCGCGTTAATCAGTGCCCTGCTGTTTGTTCGTGGGGGATACGGGCTGGGGTGGCTGATTTTATTTGTTGTAATTAATGTCGTGTTTGTATTGCTCGGAGGGAAGATCAGCAATTTCTACTATTTGCTGCTTTCGTTCCTCTGCCTGGAGGAATCAGTAATGGGGCCCATTACTGTATTGCTGCATTCGCTCACATCACCCGAAAATGCCGGAGACGCCACGAATCTGGCTCATTTGACAGGAGTACCCGCCTTGTTCTGGGCCTTGGCATTCCTGGGAATTTCCTTGCTGTGCGCCAGGCTGGCGCTGCAATTCTATTGGTCGGACCGGGAGCGAAGCAAACAATTCCGTAAAATGAAAAAATACGCACAGCCGGGGCCTTACGACAATCCCCGCTAAAAACATGGTGAACATTGGGGGGCCTGCGATCTATGGGCACTTACCCTCGCTGCTTCAGCCCCATACCGACTCTTCGGCTGCGGGTTCACCAAGCTTCTAGCGGTCCTTCTCTTTCCTCTCGCCTACTCTTCATCGGCACTGACAAGGCAGCGGAGTACATAAGCCTCCTGATGATCCTGGATCATCTTTTCGACATCTACATTACTTTCCACAGAACTCCTATCCTTGTTTCTTGCGAGCACTCCAAGTGTTCCCGTGTCATCGGGATTCAAGGATAGCTGCGCCACCGGCTGAGTCAGCGTACTATCATAGTCCAAGCCTTGAATAACTGATTTCCCGGTGCTAACCCCTCCTTGCTGCCTGACGGCCAGAGTCCAATTCTCCGGATTGCCCTCCCATGAGGGATATGTAGTCCAATAAATTTTAGGGAGCAGTTCATCCGAATCTTCCAAATCAAATGTAAGACTTGTGCTTATTCCCATCACAGATTCCTGCTTTTCTCCATTCACATAGCGATCCACCCATAGCTTGATATGGCTCATATTCTCTTCACCAGGGTCAAGCGTGAAGATCATTTGGGCATCGGCTCCCGCAGCTCTGACAATGGAATACTCCTCATCACTGCTGTCCAGGAGTTTAATGGAGATAGGGCCTCCTTGGTCTTCGGGCAAATTCTCTGAATAAGTAACGGTTGATTGCCGGCAGCCTGCCAGCAGTACGAATACGCAGATGCAACACACCGCAAACAGGACCCGGATTGTTCTTGCTTCGGCTGCTCTCATAGCAACTGCTGTAGACCTCATATTCCCGCTCCTTTTCGTCCTAGTGACTGTTTCTCTGCTTCCAGTATATAATAAATAAGTTTATTGATCCGCAAATTTACGGTAAGATGATAAGCGGCGCAAGGGGCTGCTTGATGAAGATATTTTAACCTTCGATGCAGCTTCACCCGCGAAAAACCAAAATAATAAAGGTGATACAACCCATGAACATTGCATTTTTTGATTCAGGCATCGGTGGGCTAACCGTTTTGCAGGAAGCCATGCGCAGATTGCCGGGTGAGAATTTTTTATATTTTGCCGATACGCTGCATGTTCCTTACGGTACCAAGACGCTGGAAGAGGTCAAACGTTATGTGCAGGAATCGGTACAACTAGTTATGAAGGAACCTGTTCAGGCACTGGTAGTGGCCTGTAATACCGGAACAAGTGCGGCCATTGAAGAACTGCGAAGCACCTATGACCATATCCCGGTCATTGGTATGGAGCCTGCGGTCAAGCCTGCAGTACGTCGAAGTCACGAAGCTGGCCGGCGCGTGCTGGTATTCGCTACAGAACTCACGCTTAGCCTCTCCAAATATCATGACTTGGTAGATCGGGTGGACGATCATAAGGTGGTAGATTCAATGCCCCTCCCGGAGCTAGTTCAGTATTGTGAGCAGCTTCAGTTCGCCCCCCAGCAGATCGAGGCTTACTTCCGGGGAAAGCTGGGGGGAATCAATCTGGATGTATACGGAACTATCGTACTGGGATGCACCCATTTTCCTTACTATAAAAATATACTCCGGCACCTGCTGCCACCTCATATTGAATTAATCGACGGCACCGGGGGCACGGTAGATCGGCTATGCACCATGCTGGGTTTACCGAAAGTACAGCCGGAAGAGGGGGCATCGGTCAAGACGCAGGCGTCGAGTCCTGTCCCGCCCATTACTTTTATGTGCTCGGATCGCAACCCGGCTTATCTGGATAAAATGGCCCGGGCCCTCGCGTATCTTCAGTCCCTGCAAGCATGAACATCAAGCCAAATAACCTTCAGCCTCAATAAGGTTGAAGGTTATTTATATGTGTTTTTATTTCTTCGCAATGATCATAAAGCGGTTCACATTCTGATGGCCATACTTCAAATGATGAAGCGGCAGGGCAAGCGCAGGAATGAAGTTCCGGCGCACGTCAAGTGCTGTAAAACCCACATGCTTCAAAACCTCCTCATCCGCCTCCGGGCGCAAGACACGGACAAAAGGCAAGCCGCTCAGCAAGCTGCGATCCTCCTGACTACGCTTTCGGACCCGTTGCTCCGTCACTAAGATCAGAACCCAGGAGAGGGCATACCACAAGCGGCGCAATAAGCTGCGGCTCTCCTTGTACATGTAGTTGCCGTCAAAAACAATCAGAACGCCTCCCGGCTTCAAAATCCGATACCACTCAGCATAGGCCTTCTGTGGCTCGGGTAATGTCCATACGACGTCCCGGCAAACGACAGCATCAAAGCTGTTGTCCGCCTCCGCTTGCAAATCCGCAGCATCGCCTACATAAGCGGGAACCTCATAGCCAAAGTGACGGAAATTGCCCGTTGCCCGTTCGATCATCCCGGAAGAGGCATCCACCGCTGTTGGCTTATGCCCCATTTGCGACAGCAGGATGGAGAAAAATCCGGGTCCGGTGCCGACATCCAGCACTTTCTGACCAGGACGCCCCCCCATGCCCTCCACCAGCAGGGATTTCCATAGATTAACCATTCTTTGACTACGAAATTGAGTTTGTACGACTTTATCATAACTGCCCGAGCTGGAGTTCCAATACTTGGATATTTCCTTCAGCATTATTGTTCACCCACATTCAGTTGATTCCAGAAAATCGGTGTAAACGTAGTGTATCCGGCCTTGTAGCCCGTCAATCGTTGACTTCTGACCATGATATCCTCAGGAAAGTAAATAGCCGCAAACATAGCTTGTTCATACATTTGGGCGAATACATCATCATAGGTAGCTTGGCGCTCCTCCAAATCGGTAGTGCCTACAGCCTGATCTATCAGCGCCTCCAGCTTGGCATCCGACCATACAACGGCTGCTGGTGCATCGCTTGTGGCATGGAATAAGGACAACAGGAAGGAATGTGGATTATAAGCATCATCATAAGTCCGGTACAAAATCAGATCATATTCCCTTGTTTTCCATAAAGCATCATAGTAACCGTTAGGCTCCAGCACTTGCAGGTTAACCTGGATGCCAATCTCCTGTAATTCCGATTGAATCAATTCGGCAATAGGCTTCCACTCCGGGAACTCTGCCTGCTGCAGGACCAGATTCAACTGCAAGGGTTCCCCTGCCTTCATGGCAACGCCCTCTCCGTTAACCTCGGCATACCCGGCGTCCGCCAGCAATTGCTTGGCTTCCTCCGGTGCAAATCCGTACCAGGTCTGATTGGATTCGGTGACATACGGCACGGTCATAGGGAACAAGCCCTTAGCCTCACTACCGATACCGTTCATCAGGTCATTAACAATACTTGCTTTGTTAATAGCCAAATTGATCGCCTTGCGTACTTTCAGCTCCTGCAATGCGGGCGTGTCGTAGTTAAAGATCATGAAGTGAGAGCTCGTACCCGGCGTCCGCTCCAGGCTTAGCGATGCATCCCCTTCAATCACCGGAATGCTCTCCACTGGAATTTTGCCCAATTGGCCTCCGGCAAGATCAATATCACCACTTTGCAGAGCCATAACGCGGGACTGCGGATCAGGAATAACCTTCAGCACGATTTTCGTTAGCTTTGGCTGCTCGCCCCAATAATTAGGGTTGGCTACAAGCACCGCTTCCTGATCTCTTTTGTAGCTTTCCGCCATCCAGGCCCCCGTTCCAATCGGCTTGACAAATTGACCGTTCACATCTCCGGCCGGCTCCACCGCGGATGGACTAATAATCCGTACAGGGCGGGCAAAGGACAATTCCGTCAAGAAGGGATAATAGGATTTGCTAAAGCGCATCGTTATCGTATGTTCATCCACAACCTCCAAAGACTCCAGTGCGGTGGCCACATTTAAAGTGTTTGCCGGGTCCTTGATCCAGCGTTCAAAGGAAAATTTGACGGCTTCAGCATTAAACGGTGTGCCATCAGAGAATTTGACGCCTTGACGCAAATGGAAGGTGTATACCTTGCCATCCTCAGAGATATCCCAAGACTCGGCTAGCGCAGGCCTGACCTCTCCCTTCTCCCCATATTCTACCAATCCGTCATAGACCATGGCATGTACAGTCATGGAGCCTTTGTAAGCCCCAGCATCCAGTTGATCCAGGCCCGGGTCAGCAGAAACAGCTACCTTAACTATCCGCTCTTGCCCTTCTCCGTTAGTAGAGACACTTGCTGTTTATCAGCACTGGTATTCCCCCCTTGGGAGGACGGGACACTTTTGCTGCAGCCTGTCACGACCAATAGTACGGCCAGTAAAACCAATGGCAGGCTTTGAATTAGACGGTGCTTGATAATAAGTTTATTCATAGATAGTAACTCTCCTTCTGTTGTCTGCTTCATTATGGGTTTAAACTTCTCTGTCTTGGATCCTGAATAGGCACCGATGCCACCAAGGTACGTGTATAGGGATGCTGAACCTGCCGCAGCAAATCCGTTCCCGATTGCTCTTCTATAATTTCGCCTTGGTACATCACTGCCACGCGGTCGCATAAGCGATGTACAATAGATAGATCATGAGTGATAAAAATATAGGCTAGCCCTAACTCTCGCTTCAGTTCCTGAAGCAAATCAATCATCTGCTTGCGCAGGGTCATGTCCAGACTGGAGAAGGGTTCGTCACATATGACCAGCTCGGGCTGCAAGACTATAGCCCTGGCGATGCCCACTCGCTGCAATTGCCCTCCGCTAAGCTCATGGGGCAGCCTGCCGAGATAACCCGAACCTAAGCCAACCCGTTCCAGAGTCTCAATCACTCTGGATTGGCGCGCCTTGGGGTTGTTCCAGCCGTAGTTGCGCAGCGGCTCATCAACGACCTGCTCAATCGTGAACAATGGATTAAATGAAGCCAGACTATTCTGAAAGATCATCTGCATTTTGCTTCGAATCTCTTGCATCTTCCGCTGATTCCAATCGGTAAACTCTACGTTTCGATACCATACTTGACCGGAAGTTGGCTTCTCCAGTCCCATCAACAGCCTGGCCAAGGTACTCTTGCCACAGCCGCTCTCTCCCACCAGCCCCAGATTCTCCCCGGGTGACAGAGATAAATTGATCCGATTCACTGCCTGTACAGGAAGAACCTTGGCCGCCAGCCAGCCTCGTTCCGTGTGATACACTTTGCTTAATTTATTGACTCTTAACAGTTCCATACCTTTCGCTTTCTCCCTTAATCCCCTCTTGTCAATCATGTGTAGCCTGTGCAGAAAGGTTCAGTATCCCGGCTAGCGGCATTCCAGTAAATATTTTGTATAAGCATGCCTGGGAGCTGCGAATATTTCGTACACATCACCTTGTTCCACAATCCTTCCTTCACGCATGACGTACACATAGTCGGCCAATTCAGCGACAACGCCAAGGTCATGGGTAATCAGTAACATGCTCATTCCTTGCTGACGCCTGACCCGATCCAGTTCCTTGAGGATTTGTGCCTGAATAGTCACATCAAGGGCAGTTGTTGGCTCATCCGCAATTAGCAAATTTGCGCCGGCGAGCAAGGCCATCGCAATCATAACCCGTTGACACATCCCTCCACTGATCTGGAAAGGATATTGATGGAACAATGCTTGCGGCCGAGCGAGGCCTACCTGCTGCATCTGGCTTAAAGCCAACCGTTTGGCTTCCTGAGCTGATACCCGCCGATGCTGCCTCACGCTCTCCATCAACTGCTTTCCTATATTAATGACAGGGTTCAGCGCATTGACCGGGTCCTGGAAAATGATAGCAATTTCTCGGCCGCGTATTTGCTGAAGCTGGCGCTCCGAATAGGTGCTAAGATTGCGGTCTCCAAGCCAAATATCGCCGTCTTCAATCTGCCCAGGAGGATCAATCAGGCCCATAGCTGCCATTGCTGTTACACTTTTGCCGCTCCCGCTCTCGCCGACCAGTGCAACAATCTGCCCGGGCTTGACCTCCAGACTCACATCCTCCACCGCCATCTGTGACCTTTTCCCGGTGCGAAAGCTAACCCGTAAATGCTCGATTCGCAAAGCCGACGGTTTTGCATCCATCATGGAGATACCCCCTCTTTCCGAGGCTCAGGCAACCCCTGATCCGCCGGTTTAAGCCCCTCGCCCAGCAGGTTAAATCCCAAAACTGCGAGCATAATCGTCAGTCCGGGGAACAGCATCAGGCGTGGCGCCGTTTGAATATAAGGACGGCTGTCATTCAGCATAACCCCCCACTCCGGTGTAGGTGGCTGAGCGCCAAGGCCCAGGAAGGATAAGCCCGCAAGGGAGAGCAAGATCGTTCCGATCTCCAGCGAAGTCAGAACCAGGATGGGACGGGACGTATTAAGCAAAATATGTCGCACAACGATCTTAAAATGGGACGTCCCTGCAGCTCTCGCTGCCATAATGAAATCACTTTCCTTGATCTGCAGCACCATCCCGCGAATGACACGGGCGTATCCTGTCCACCATACCGCCACAAAAGCAATCAACAGATTCTTTATACTCGGTCCCAGCACCGCCGTGATAGCCAATGACAAAATGAGGCTGGGGAAGGCCAGCAAAATATCAATAATACGCATGATCAGATGATCGATTTTACCCCCGGCATAGCCGGCTAACAGGCCGATGGGTACGCTGATGGAGAATACCCCGGCAAGCGCGGCCAGCGAATAAAAGAGCGAGGTTCTGGTGCCATAGATCAAGCGGGAGAGCACGCATCGTCCTAAATGGTCCGTTCCCAGAGGATACTCCAGGGAAGGCAGGCTTAATTTATGCTCCATATGGATCTGGAGCGGGTCAGAGGGGGCAATCCAGGGTGCCAATAGGCCCACAAGCAGAAATAGCAGGACAATAGCTGCCCCGACCCGGGCCGCTCCCGTTCGTAGTAATCGTGTCTGAAACATCAAAACATACTGCTCCTTTACAAGCGCTCAGCGCAGCCTGATTCTGGGGTCCAGCAGCATATGCAGCAGATCCACCGCCAAATTGACCAGAACAACGACAAGCGCCATCAGTAATACGTAACCTTGAATGACCAGATAATCTTTCGCAAAAATAGCATCAACTGCATATTTACCGATGCCTGGCCAGGAGAAAATAGTCTCCACGACGACCGAGCCACCTAGCAAAGCGGACACATGAATGCCAAGCAAGGTCATGCTGGGCAACCAGGCGTTGCGGAATGCATGCTTGGCCAAAATAGCCCAACCGGCCAGACCCTTGGCGCGGGCCGCCTTGATATATAGCTTCCCGAGGATATCCAGCAGACTGGTGCGAATCAGCCGAATATAGATGCCGGACAAGCCAAACCCCAAGGCAATGGAAGGCAAAACGAGACTTGAAGGCTCACCCATCCCTGTCACGGGTAATAGCTTAAGCTTGACGCCTCCATAGTAAATGAGCAACAAACTAAGCCAATAACCAGGCATAGATACACTAAGCAATGTGCACACTCGCCCCAGTCGATCTAGCAAGCTCCCCGGATAGAGAGCGGAGCCGATGCCCAGTGGCAGGGCAACCAGTAATGCCACTAGCAGTGCACCCGCTGTCAGCGCCGCCGTAGCCGGGAATCTACTCATCAGTTCCATGAATACAGGCCGTCCGCTGCTATAGGAAACACCGAGATCAAGTTGAAGTACACGCAGCAGCCAATTCACATATTGCATGTATACGGGACCCTCCAGACCCAATGCTTGTCTGGTTGCCTCGATAGCTTCATATGTAGGCTTGATGCCATCTGCTCGGAGCATGATTTCCGCCGGATCACCCGGAGTCAAATGCATGAGGCCAAAGGCAATGCAAGAGATCCCCAGCAGCACCGGAACAAGCTGCAGCAGCCGCTGAAGCAGATAACGCGTAATTGTTCTCCCCCTCCTCTTTATTAGTAATATTTACGATTATAGCATGATCTTTTAAAATTAATAGTATTATTCAAAAAAATTACGATTTAAGAAAGCGATATTCCTTCTGCTTTACTATGCACAAGGTATAAAAACAGAAAACGCCGCCCCTATAAACCAGGACAGCGTTGCTTATTCCAGCTATTCATTCTTACTGCCATTTCACTTCACGGCGACCATCACGGCCAACAATGCCAAAGCCTTCGGAAAATTTTTTGTCCAGGAACATGGGCAAGCGATCCTTCAGGCCCCTGGACAAAGGCAAATCGCTTAACTCGTCCCGGTTCACCCAATACAGCTTGCCTTCCTCAGTCTCTTCTAACAGGTCACCGGTAAAGACATGCGTTCTATAGCTGAATACGAAATATTTGTCATGAGTTTCTTCGTTATACCAATAAATAATACCGCACAGCTCCAGCTCCGATACCGTGAGTCCGGTCTCTTCTTTAATCTCCCGAATGGTAGAATCCACAATGCTCTCGCCATCCTCCAGATGACCTCCGGGAAAAGCCAGACCCTCCCACGACTTTACCCGCTCCTGAACCAAAACCTTATGCGTGTGGCGATCATAAATCATGCACATATTCGTCAATTCGATATTTGCCATGCGGACATCTCCTTAGTTGTTTCTCATCGGCTTGTATACCCTATAGCATACCACTACAGCCCGGTCAGCTGCCAAATAAAAGCCATCAAGCCTCTGCCTAAGTTCATTATACCAAGCAGGATGACGGACGAGCCGAGACAGGTCAACAATTGCTTGCCTGCCAAGGATGCAGCTGCGGACCAGCCCATTTCATTTTTAATAGTCCATAACGTAACCAGACAGGCGGTTAAGGTCGATGCCAGATACACCAGAAGGAATACCTGCCCAGCACTCATCGAGCTTAGCAGCTCTCCTTCCCCTTGGTTCAGCACCAGCAATCCGTCCTTGCGCACGATTGAGAAAATAATGCCCCCGGCGGCATCCCTGTTATTTGTATTCTAGTATGATGAAGCGAA
This sequence comes from Paenibacillus sanguinis 2301083 = DSM 16941, assembly GCF_000374825.1. Lineage (GTDB taxonomy): Bacteria > Bacillota > Bacilli > Paenibacillales > Paenibacillaceae > Fontibacillus > Fontibacillus sanguinis. The sequence continues at coordinate 354,998 of NZ_KB895377.1, read as the reverse complement.
CCCCATTAGTTGGTTGTTCCCTTGCTCTGCCAAACCTCCAGATTCAGTTGGGAGTTCATAGCCGCTGCTGTCAGACTGCCCATCGAAGCCGCTGCAATCGCCTGATGCATTCTGGAGGCCGCATCACCCGCACTGTAGACGCCAGGCACATTGGTAGCTCCGAGCATGTCCACGGCGACCACTCCTGTATCTGACATTTCGCAGCCTAATTGCTCCGGCAAATCTGATCCAGGCACTAAATCCGGCTTGAAAAAGATCCCTCTGCATGGAATTGCGGTTCCGTCTTCAAGCAGCACCTGCTGAACGATTCCGTCCCTGGATTCAATAGTCCGGATCGGAGAGGTGTGTAGCGGAATCTGATGCCGGTTAATTTCCTCCCGCTCCTCATCCGTCAAGCCATCAGGACCATGAGTACAGAAGGTCAGACGGTTCGACCAGCCCGAGATCAATGGAGCGAAATGCATCAGTTCGGAGCCAGAGTTAATGATCACCAGTGGTTCATCCCGAAGCTCCCATCCATCGCAATAAGGGCAGACGAAGGCGCTCTTGCCATATACCTCCGCCAAACCGGGAATATCCAGCGGCCGATCCTTCATCCCTGCAGCCAACAACAGCTTCTTGGCTTCAAAGGTCTGTCCCTCGCTTGTGGACACCTGAAAGCAGCCATCGGTCCCGGTAACGGTAGTGACCACATGTTTGATCAAGGAAACCGACGAATATGACTTCAAATCCTCCAGGGCCAGACGCCGAAGCTCACTTGGGCGTATACCGTCTCTGGTAAGGAATCCATGAGCCTCCTGTGTAACGGCATTACGCGGTTTCCCTTCATCAATGACCAAAACACGCTTGCGAGCCCTTCCCAATACAAGTGCAGCACTCAAGCCCGCAGGACCGCCGCCGATAATGATAACATCCAAAAGCTCTTTATTTACCATCGCAACACAACCTCCATGGACCCAAAATATCCATAATTAAAGTAGAAATTAGCCACTCTACGGTTAATCATTACCTGATTCGCAATTATAGATTCATAATGTCGATAATATAGCATCTTGCGGCGAATTGCAACCAATCAGATTTATGTGGTGGCGTCTGGCTTACCCTATGCACAGATTATTTTTCGTTAAAATTTAAAAATATCATAATTAAATTAGCCCGTTAGAGTCATGTCCTCCGTATCCAAATAGATTAACATAGTTTCATTCAATCCACGCAGGCGTGGAAATATACTGACGAGGAGAGCCCTATGGGTCATCAAAACACCTTTAACCCGCTGCGCCGGCTTCATTTCTATGCGGCCTGGCTGATTACTCCGCTGCTCATTACGTTGAGCCTTTCCGGTATTGGCTTCCTGTTCTACACCGATATCGAGAAAAATATGTACGAGCATGAATTTTTCGGAGATAGCGGCATCGCCTCCAAGCAAAGTATGGATGAGGCGATTCAGCAAATCAGTCATCAATACCCGGACTATACTATTGGCAAAATCAGTATCATGGAGGACCCGTACAACCATCGTGTGACAATCAGTAATCCAGCAGGAGACACACAGTATATTTTCCTCGACCATCATAATCAAATCGTGGCTAGCCAAGATGCCAAAAATACCTATTCCAATCTCATGCGGAACTTCCATAGTTCACTGCTGACGGAGCAGACCTGGGTCCGCTATCTGGTCGAGCTGACGGCCTGCTGGACGGTCTTTCTTATCGTCTCGGGTATCTACATGACCTTTAAGAAGAAGCTGCTTACTGCTAAATCCGCTCAAGCGGGCAAGCCATTGCGATTTCAAAAGCTTCACGCCTTGCTAGGATTAGTTATTGCCCTGCCATTAATCATAATTATATTGACTGGAATTCCCTGGTCCGTCTTCATGGGCAGTCATATTAGCAAGCTGGGACAAGAATATCCGGCCTTGGGCAGAACGGAGCTGCGATATAATCCGCCTCAATCCGATGTCAATGAAATTCCATGGGCTACCCGAAGCATGGATCAGCCGGCCTCAAGCCAAGGTGGACATGCAGATCATCACTCAACGGGCGAGGCCGCTATCCATTTGGCCCACCAGCAAAGCTTGGGAGCCCTAATCAAGCAAGCTCAAGCCGAGCAGATCAGTCGCCCCTTCTCTATTGTCTACCCGGCAGGTGAGTTTGGTGTATTTACCGTGTCCAAAGGCAGCAATACAGGCGTTACGGGTCTGGATGTAAGTCCCTATGAAGAGACGACCGCTTACTTTGATCAATACTCCGGTGAACTGATCGCCAAAATTGATTTTGCGGATTATGGGATAATCGGCAAGTGGTTCACATGGGGAATTCCTCTGCATGAAGGGCATTTATTCGGAGTTGCCAATAAAATCTTGAATCTGCTGGTATGCCTTGCCTTCCTGGCGACTATTGCCATGGGATTCATTTCGTGGATGAGAAGGGTAAAACCCGGAGACCTCAATCTCCCGCAGCGCATCAATAAGCCCTGGTCTGTTGGTGCATTGCTCACCGTATTGATTATGGGAGTGCTTATGCCCTTGTTCGGCTTGTCCGTCCTCATCATCTTACTAATTGAGTTTACGATTTACTGTACCACGAGAAATAAAGCACGAGCCGGGATAACAAGGTGAGTATTCCCGGTTATATTACAAACAGCCAGTCGCCTGAAGGGGCGACTGGCTGTTTGTGTTTATAACATGCTGTTGGATGGCTTAGTTCACCCATTGAACGATGTCGTCCAGCTTTTGACGGGTTTTCGGGCGCGGCTCCTCCGCGCGATAGCCAAACCCGGCCATGACAGACACGCCAAAATGCGCTGTGTCCAGAATTCCTTCCTGTTTCAGGACATCCTCAACTCCTTGGCGATGAAAGCCTTCAATAGGACATGAATCAATACCCAATAAGGCGGCCGCTGTCAGCATGTTGCCCAGTGCGATATAAGTCTGCTTGCTGGCCCAGTCGAACATGGCCCGATCGCTTTCCAGCAGTTCAAATTGCTCCATCTGAAAATTTTCAAAAGCCTTTCTCATCCCTTCCGCCGCTTCCGAAGGAAGATGATGAATCTCTGTCATCATTTTGGTAATATAATCGGAATTGTAGATCATATCCGCTTTTGTTCTGGCGAGCAGAATCACCAGGTGACTCGCCCCTTCCAGGCTCCTGTGCGCGCCCCATGCGACCGGAGACAGCTTGTCTCTTAATTTTGCATGCTTCTCCACAACCACAAATTTCCAAGGTTCAAACCCGAACGAGCTTGGCGACAATCTGCCCGCCTCTAATATCGTGGCAAAATCCTCAGGCGAGACCTCCCGGTTAGTATCAAACTTCTTGCAGGCATAACGATAGTTAAATGCCTCTATTATAGTTTCATTAGCTATACGCATATCCATACCTTCCTTTCCTGATTTCTTACTCTAAGGGTAGCATATATCTGCATCTGATTTGAAGTACGAACATTGAAGATATATAATATAAAAAAATGTACTTAAGTATACTTTTGATACTATTGGTAAAGGAGAAGCTTTATGGACCAGCAACCCATGAATCCTGACTGTACAGAACTTCCATGCCCGGTAGAAACCACGCTGAATCTGATCAGCGGTAAATGGAAAGGAATTATTCTCTACCGCCTGCTCGGCGGCAAGAAGCGATTTAATGAATTAAAACGCATGATGAGCCATATCACGCACCGCACCCTGACTTTACAACTGCGCGAATTAGAAAGAGACGGCATCATCATACGAACGGTCTTTGCAGAAGTTCCTCCACGCGTCGAGTATGAGCTCTCGCCGCTGGGTCTCTCCATGCAGCCCATTATTCAGGCTATGTATGATTGGGGGAGCCGCTATCAGCATAGCTCCCCGCTAAGCGAACCTGCTCCATCCGATCAGTAAAGAGCAAAATCTGAGGTTGTATTGTTTACACCGGATACTTGAACGGGCTGAGGCCTGGGCACTATGTCAGTACCCTTCTCGGGCGAACTTCGATTCGAAGGGCAGAACCGAGCTCACCAATTCATTGACATACTCGCTCTTGGCACAGGTGAAGTGATTGCAGTCCAGCTCCTCCAGGATCACCCCGTCCCGCAGGAAGGCCAGCCGATTGCAGAGATAGGCAACAGCCTGGAGGTCATGGGCAATAAACAAATAGGTTAATTGATAATCCGCTTGAAGCTCCTTAAGCAGCGTCAAAATCTGTGACTGTACGGACACATCCAGCGAACTGATGGCCTCATCCAAAATGAGATAACGAGGACGGGTGGTCAGGGCACGCGCAATACAGATTCGTTGCAGTTGTCCGCCGCTTAGCTCATGCGGATACTTCTCCAGATAGTCCAAGGGCAGTTGCACCCGTTCCATCAGCTCGGCAATCACAGCCTCGACTTGAGCCTGCTGCGGCTTGCCGCCATGCAGCATGCGAAGCGGCTCCTCCAGAATTTGCCGCAGGGTCCAATTCGGATTCACCGAGGTGCGATAATCCTGAAACACCACGCTGAATTTCCCTTTGTTCTGCTTGATCCATTGCTGGTGCGGCTGGCCATCGATCCGGATACTCCCGCCATCATAGGCCTCCAGACCAAGCAGAATCCGGGACAGGGTGCTCTTGCCGCTGCCGCTCTCCCCGACAATGCCCAGACAATCTCCATCATTCAGGTGAAAGCTCACATCGGTCAGAACCTCCTGATGGCTGCGACTCCAAAGTCCTCGCCCGGTGATATAACTCTTTTGCAAATGCTCGACTTGAATCATAGCTTCACACTCCCCCCGCCTGCAGTGTCTTCACATAGCTGTCCGATAATTGCAGTCGCGTGTTGACCAGATATTGCGTATAAGGATGCTGCGGGTGATGAAACACGTTCGCCACCGTGCCGTTCTCCACAATTTCTCCGTCCTTCATCACGATCACCTCATCGGCCAACCGCTGAACCACCCCCAGATCGTGAGAGATGAGGATCAGCGTTGTGCCTGTGAGCTCCTTCAAAGATTGGAACTGCTTGACAACCTCCAGCTGATTAATGGAATCCAGCGCCGTCGTCGGCTCATCGGCAATAATCAAGCTCGGCTTCAGGACCAGAGCGATGGCAATCATGCAGCGCTGAAGCATCCCGCCAGACAGCTCGTGAGGATAGCTCTTGTATACGGCAGCAGGGTCCGAGAAGTTCATCGCCTTCAGGCTGTCCAGACTTAACCGCTTGGCCTCTCGCTTGTTGGCCTTCAGCACCTGGACAAAGGTTTGACACATCTGGCTGCCCATTTTCTCAATCGGATTAAAGGCCGTCATCGCATCCTGGAGAATCATGCTGATCTTCCGGCCGCGAATGGCCCGGCGCTGCTTCTCATGATCCTGCAAAATATTACGCCCCTCGAACCAAACCTCGCCGTCCGATTGAATCCAGCGCGGATTCACGCCCAGTATCTCCCGCACCGTCATCGACTTCCCGCTGCCGCTCTCGCCCACAATGCCCAGGCAGGTATGCGCCTGCACCGCGAAGGAGGCGTCACGAACAATCATTCTTCCCGTCTTCTCATCCCTGATGTTAAGCTTGTTTACCTGTAATAGAGGCATGATCCCTCTTCCTTCCTCTCCACATCCAAAGCAGCCTGCGCTGCGGCTTGTGAGTGGTCATATATGAATTGGCATTCATCGCCTGCTGCATGCTGTCCCCCAGGAAATTCAGCGCCACCACGACCAGCAAAATCGTCAGCCCGGCGGGAATCATCTGCCACGGATGGGTGAACAGCACATTCTTGGCTTCATTCAGCATCATGCCCCACTCCGGTGTGGGCGGCTGTACACCCAGTCCCAGGAACGACAAGGAGGAAATGCTGAGAATGACCCAGCCCATCTCCAGCGTGGAGTGAGTCGTCACCTCCCCGGCAATGCCGGGTACAATATGCTTTCGCATAATGTACAGCGTGGACGCCTGATGAACCTGCGCGAACTTGACATAGTTCCTGGAGCGGTATTGCTGCACACTGCTGTAGATCATCCGGGTGTACCAGGCCCATTTGGACAAAATATTTGCAATGACGATATTCAGAATCCCCGGCCCCAACACGCCAACGATCGCCAGAATCATCACCTCGGAGGGGAAGGACAGCATCACATCGCACACCCGCAGAATCGCCTCGCGGACCTTGCCTTTGGAATAACCGGCCAGCATCCCGAAGACGACTCCTGAAATCATCGTCACAACCATAGCCAGAAAGGCATAGAAAAACGTGGTACGAATGCCAAACAAAATTCGGGAGAGCAAGCATCGTCCCAAATGATCTGTCCCCAGCGGATACTCAGCGCTTGGCATCGCCAGCTTCACGTCCACCCGTACCAGGGTGGGATCATGCGGTGCAAGAAGCGGCGCCAACAGACCCGCCAGCGACACCAGGCCCAGAAATACCAGACACAGCATGCCTAGCTTATCCTGCTTGAGACGTTTGAAATAATTCATTTGGCCTCCCTCCGCAACCTCGGATCAATCATCACAATACAGATATCAACTAGTAAATTACAAACAATAAACAGCACCGCCATCAACAAAATATAAGCTTGTATCACCGGATAATCCGAATTGAAAATCGCCTTTACACACAGCCGCCCGATCCCTGGCCACGCAAAAATATTTTCCACAATCACCGTCCCCGCAATCAGCCGCGGGATTGACATTCCGAAGGCGGTCAGCGAGGACTGGATCGAGTTCGTGAATATTTTCCAGACAACCGTGCTTTGCTTCAGTCCGCGCAGCTTGGCGTAAAGAATATAATTCTCGCTGGCATTCTGAATCATGTTGTTGCGAATCAGCCTGACATACGTCGATAGAAAGGTCAGCGATAAGGTCAAGGCTGGCAGGATGATCGAGGTCGGTCCATTCATGCCGCTGGTTGGCAGCCAGCCCAGATAGACCGAGAAGTACCACATCAACAGCAAGCCGATCCAGAAGCTTGGCATCGTGGCCAGCACAAAGATAAATCCCCGCAGAAAGCGATCCTGCCACCGATGCTCGAAAATACTGCAGATCACACCGATGGAAATGCTGAAAACAACGATCAGAATCAGCGTAACCCCGGCCAATTGCAGCGTTGGAGGGATAGCCAGCTTCAGCTCCTCCAGCACAGGCTTGTTGTTCACATAGCTGTTGCCAAAGTCTCCTTGCAGACTGTCAAGCAGCCAGTTCTTGTAGCGAACGAGGAACGGCTGATCCAGCCCCAGCTCCTCCCTCATCTCCTGCACGACTTCCTCCGTTGGCGTAATCTGGTTGACGCGCAGGGCAATCTCCGCCGGATCACTGGTTCGCAAATTAATCAGCACAAAGGCCATAAAGGTAACCAGAAGCAGCAGCGGGAACGTGCCCAATATCCGTTTGGTCAAATACTGTTTCATCATAAAATCACGCTTCGCTTACTCAAAAAACATGAGTTCAAATGGAATTTCATATTGCGATACGTTAAAGGCTACGCCATGAAGCGCCTCGGAATGGATCGCCTTCACCACGGAGTAGGTTAATGGCAAATACACGGCTTCCTCGTGCACATAACGGAAGATTTGCTCATATTTTGCTCCCCGCGCCGCTTCATCCTGCTCTACCAGGACGTCACTAATCGTCTGATCCAGCCATTCCTTCTTCTCCAGACCCGCCTGGGCCTGGTAATCGCCATGCGAGGGCACACGCCAGGTGGATACATAGGTCTGCGGATCATAAGGCAGCCCCCAGGACAAGGAATATTGCAGATCGAACTCCCCGGACTTCTGCCGGTCAAAATAAGCCTGCTTCTCCTCGCCCAGCAATTCCAGCTCGACACCGATCGCTTTCAGATCATTTTGCATCGATTCGCCAATCGTCTTCTCCTGAGCATTGTCCGAATTGTAGGAGAGCATCAGACTCAGCTTCTTGCCGTCACGGTAGCGGTAGCCATCCTCCGCCTTTGCCCATCCTGCCTGATCCAGCAAAGACTCTGCCTTCGCCACATCGTAGGCACGGATCGGAAGGTCAATGTCGGCATAAGGGGTAGAATTCGACATCAGCACATCGGCAATTTGCTCGGTACCGTTGAGAATCCCCGTGGCAATGGTTTCCTTGTTAATCGCATATTGCAGCGCTTCGCGTACCAGCCGGTCCCGGGTAAATTCCCGCTTGCTGTTCAACAGAATCGCCCGGGAGCCGGACGGCGGGCTGATCTTCGTAACGTATTTGCCTTGCTCCTGTAAGGAGGTGAAGGCATTGGCATCCAGCATATCTCCGTCCGCGCCAAAGATCAGGTCAATCTCGCCGTTTTGCAGCGCCAGCAGAATCGTCTGATGATCCGGCATCACCTTCCAGCGAACTTGCTGGATCTTGGGCAGATCCCCCCAGTATTGCTCATTCACTGTAAACAAGGCATACTGATTATCCTTATGCTCGGTGAGCACATAAGGTCCGGTTCCCGCATAGCTGCTAACCCCATTCGCGGTTGTACCGTCGATGAAGCTGTTTGGCGAGATCATGCGAAACGGCCGGGTCAGACCCAGCTCCTCCAGTGTCGGGTAATACGGATTCTTCAAATGGAGGATAAAGGTATGCTCATCCACGGCTTCCGTACTGTCAATGACCTGAACCAGATTCAGCCAGGCGTTCTTCTCATAGTTGGCCACGACGGCATCGATATTTTGCTTGACCGCCTCGGCAGTAAACGGTTCTCCATCACTAAATACAACATTCTCTCTCAATTTAAAGGTATAGGTCATTCCGTCGTCCGAAATCGTCCAGCTCTCGGCCAGCTTGGGCTGAACGCCTTCCGGCGTGTTGACCACCAGCGATTCAAATACCATATTCTGCGCGGCCAATTCCCCGCCCGTCAAATGAGGGTTGATGTCCCGGATATCCTTGGTGCTGGCAAATACCAGCTCGTTCTTCTCCCCCAAGCTCCCCGTCGTCTGCTTGGCTTGCTGTCCGCAGCCTGTCACCAGAATAAGTAATGCGATAAGTCCTGCTAACCATTTCGTCTTCATTGTATCCTCCTGATAATAGTTATTGATTGGACAGGTGATGAACGGCAGGAGCCTGCGGCCGATATGGGCTTACACTCGCTGCTTCAGCTCCATACCGTCTTCTCGGCTACTCGTTCACCTTTTTTTTAATAATTCACTAAATTACTCACGTCGGATAAATCAGGCGCTCCACCTTTCTTGTATACACCGAAGTACACACGGTACGCATGAGATGGAACGTGACAAAAGCCAGCCATAACCCATGGTTGTTCCAGTGCATGGCCGCCAGCCACTGCACCGGAATATAAATCAGCAGTGAAATAAATATACCGTTGCGAATCGCCCACACCTGGGTCACTCCTGAAAAGATGCCTTCAAGCTGCAAGCCCCATACGCCAGCTTAACTGTATAAGGCAATCCAGATCATATGCTCCCTCACCACTAACTGCACCTCGTGGTTTGCTGTGAACAATGAAATAATTCCGGACGGAAAGCCCAACAGAATCGAAGCCAGCAATACAGCAAAAATAGTGCCCCAGACTGCCGACAAAGTATAAGAACGGCGGTAACTTCGGTAGCTGCCTGCTCCTAGCGCTTGTCCGGCAAGAATGCTGGAGGCATTCGCCAGCCCGCTGAATACGTAGGCCAGCAAGTAGTGAAGCTGCAGCAAAATCGCATTGCCCGCCAGTGTCAGCTCATCCATGCGAGCTCCCTGAACCATGAACAAGCTAGTCATGGTCAGCAAGCAGACCGTTCGCAGGAACAGGTCGCGATTCACAACCAGCATTCTCTTCGCATGGCTCGGTTCGAACAGCTTCCCAAGCTTTAGCTGCTCCAGGGACCATTTGCGACTATAACGCATAATGATGAAACCGACGATAACGCCAAAGATTTCTGACACCAGCGTAGCGACGGCAATCCCTGCTACTCCTAAGTCCAAATACAAGGCGAACCCGACGCTAAGCAGCATATTCAGCACATTCACCAACAGTTGAGAGACCAGGGTCCACTTGACTTTGGACATCCCTAGCAGCCAACCGGTAATGATATACTGGGTCAGAGCAAACGGCGCACCCCAGATACGGATGTTAAAGTAAATGCTCGCTTGCTGAAGCACCAACTCACTTCCCCCGATCAACTGTATGGAGGCCAGGAGAATGGGCTTTTGGACAATGATAAAGACCATGCCCGTCAGCAGAGCAATCAGCATGGGCCTCAAGCAGGCATAAGCAAGCTGATCGTCTTGCTTCGCTCCTAAAGCCTGAGCCGTAAACCCTGTGGTACTTACTCTAAGAAAGCCAAACAACCAATACATATTGTTGAAAATGAGACTTCCTACCGCCACCCCACCAATATAAGCAGCGTGCTCCAGACGACCTGCGACGGCCGTATCCACCGCGCCTAGCAGCGGTATTGATAAACCGGATAAAATGAGCGGTATGGCAAGCTTGAAATACTGTTGATGTGTCATGTCGCTCCTTTTATATGTAACTTTTACGATTTAAGGGCAATAAAAATGGGCATACTCCTGTATGAATGAATATTGACTTGCAGACAGGAGCATCCCATAAGCATATCTATATGATTGCATCTACCATTAATCGTACATATTACGGATAAATTATATTAAACAACATTTAGCCTTGTCAAGGCTAAATGTATTCACAGCAGAGGTGATCCATGTTTTGTTATAGTAGTATTTGCTTGCCCCGGCAGGTTGTACGAGGATCAGTCAGCAACGTTTCAGACACCGTTACGTCCTTTGCTTGGAGGTGATTGCCTTTCAGTATCAGTATTTTTGTAACACATGTATACAATCCTGAACAACCACTCGATAAAGATATGTTTATAGTTCTATAGTCCCAATTCAAACAGGTCGTATAATGATAATTATCCGACAAAAGTCATGGGTAAAAATGTAGAAAAAGATAGATTTTTGTTGGGTATTCATTTCGATTATAGGTCAAACAACCCACTTTTGCATAGTCCTAATTCATAAATTCTCTTAAGCAATCCTGCACATAATCGGGAGCTGCTTTTTTTATTTGGTCCACAGTATGGAGATAGCGCTGGGTTGTATTGATATGCGCATGCCCTAAGGTTTCTTGAACCTGTTGGAGCGAAGCACCTCCAAGCAAGGCTAATGTCGCGTTCGTATGACGCAGCCAATGAGGAGTCAGCTTCTTTGTAATACCGCTTTGTTCCCCCGCCTTGCCTATAATTCGCTCGATTTGTCTTGTTGTAATAGGAAATAATTTTAGCCCGGCCGGGGGATGATCCTGCTTTGAAACATGCTTCGCATAGGCTTCAAAGCGTTTCCATAAATACTCAGGAACCTTGATTGCTCTTGTCCTCCCCCCCTTAGTATATTGGAGTATGAGCCATACCCCTGAGTCCATAATATCTTTCTGAAAGTCCCCCCACACCATCGAGGTAAGTTCGGACACTCTTAAGCCAAGCATAACAAGAGATAAGCCGATCAAATAGTTCCTTTGGCCCTGCTGCTGCAAGCGGCCAAGCAATAACCCCACTTCATTCTTGGTCAAATAATTCCTGTGACTAGTCACCTGAATCATTGGCAAACGCACGTTTGAGGTTGGATTACTGGTGAAAAATCCTATGCTGGCATCACTTCCCCATCTGTACAACGACTTTAGTGGAGCTAAGGAAGCCGCAATGCTGGCTGGCGCCAGCGCCTGCCTAGATACCAGGTTTGGACGTTGTTGAAGGTATAGCTTGAAGGCTTCTATTTCTCTCCAGCTTACCGAATTCAGTCTTCTGTAGTTAATAAACTCCCGAAAGCTACTGATAGCCCGGAGATAACTCCTTTGTGTATTTTTTGCTGTGCAACAAGTGCTGATGAACATCCCTACAATTTTGTCGTCATTACAGCTATTTTGATTAAGCTCTAGCAAGTCTAGAGAATCTGTAAATTTTTCATTCATTTGTGTATTCATAGGTTCCCTCCAGGACATGACGTAACGAGTCGGAATATGTCGGATAATTATCATTATACGACATATTCCAACGCATCTTGACTACTACCTGCTTCATTGTACAAGGAAAAGGGCATAACGTTGTGAAATTTTTTCGATTGGAGATTATCTCGGAAGAAAATTTTGAAACTATTCAACGAGGAGGATAAGATATGAGCTCCTTGCAAGATGCTATTGTGCATCAGGAGTTGATCAAGCTGGATGCATCTCCCTTGTTTCAATGGATTGACTTTATGTCCGAAGAGCGACCTGATTTTTATCGCCACAGCCTTCGAGTCGCTATGATCGCAGATCGTCTCGGTACACAGATGAAGTTAAGCTATGCTGAACAGGAAAATTTACTGCGTGGCTGCTTTCTGCATGATCTGGGGAAGTTAACGCTTCCTCTGGATTTGCTGGAGCAGGTTCAACCTCTCTCTCAGGAGCAGTGGAATATGATTAGGCTGCACCCTCAGACAGGCGCTGACCTCGTACATACACTGTCCGAATTTGAAGAATCCGTAATTGAAGTTATTCTCCATCATCATGAACGTTGGGATGGTCAAGGCTACCCCCATGGGCTTCAGGGATCAGACATCCCTTTACTGGCGCGAATCTGCGCGGTAGCTGATTCCTTTGATGCCATGCTGAGTCCACGTCCATACCGCCAGCCCCTGTCGGCTAATGAGGCTCGGCTAGAGCTGATCAACCACAGTAATCTCCAATTTGATCCTGATATCGTCTGTCAGATGCTTAAACTGGTTGATTCGGAAATGTCTTATTGCAGTTTTATACAAGAAAGGTAGGAAGATTAGCTATGGCTATGCCATCGACAGACAAGGAGCAATACATTGAGTTCTGTGTAGATGAAGAGAACTATGCCATTCCCATCTCAGAGATTCACGAAATTATTAAAATGCAGGAGATTACGGAGATTCCTAACAGCTTCTCATATGTTCAAGGGGTTATTAATTTGCGTGGACGGATCGTTCCCGTCATCAGCCTGCGGAGTCTGTTCTTGCTGGAGCCAGATGAATACGGCAAGGCAACACGCATCATCGTTGTCAATCATCAACAGGAAGCCGTAGGAATTATCGTAGATAGGGTAAGCAAAGTAACAACTTTTAGCGATATTCAACCCCCTCCTGACAAAATTGCCAATATTAACGGCAGTTATTTTACAGGGATCGGGTTCGCCGCGGATGAAGGACTGGTCGGAATTCTTAAGCTGGATGAAGTGCTTATTGGAAACAACTAGGAGGGAAGCTTGGTGACAGATATGTCTGGTTACCGGGAGTTGTATTTGGAAGAGTTGGAAGAACAACTCCAATACATTGAGGAAGAGGTGCTGCATCTCGAGGATGAAGGAGCAACGAACACGGCCATTGACCGTCTGTTCCGTGCCGCACACACTTTAAAGGGCTCATCGGCAGCCATGGGCTACCAAAAAATGAAAGAAGTGACCCATCAAATAGAACACTTGCTGCATCAGGTGCGAAATGGCGAGCTTCAAGTAACCAAGCCCTTGATTAATCTGATGTTTGCAGGACTGGATGTTATGAAAGGACTTCAGGAAGAAATCGTAAGAACCGACACTGAGGCCTCCGATATCGCTCCTCTGTTGTTGCAGCTTCAACAGTTCAATCAACATGCAGCAGCCGTTGAAATAATGATAACAGATGAAGCTCCGGAGAAAAATTCAGGCGATCCTTTCAAATCCACTGTGAAGCAAGCGATTCAATCTGGCCTCCAGGTCTACCTGGTTTCTGTAGTTCTCGCTCCGGATACATTAATGCAGCATCCTCGATTGCATTTAATTGAGCATGAGCTCAAGGACGTTGGCCAAATCATCGGCAATACCCCCCTGGAATGGCGCAGCCTGAAAGAAGAGGAATTGAGAAAGGTTACCTGGATTCTAGCCACAGATGGAGAGAAGGGTGACGAACTGCACAAACTGATCAGTTCAATGCTGGATGTCGAGAGCGCAGAGGTCACCCCCTACTCTTCTACCTCTGTTGCCGAGGGAACAGCCAAGCAAGCTCCCGGCAGTCAAGAACTGATTATTTCACAACAAAGCGCTCCTGTTGAAATCAAGAGCAAAGCACAAACGATTCGGGTCAATCTGGAACGATTGGATCATTTAATGAATCTGGCAGGCGAATTAGTTATCGACCAGACCCGTGTGCAGCAAATCAAAACGCTGTTCCGCCAAAAGTTTGGACCTGATGATTTAGTCGAGGATTTGTTTGTACTATCCGATCACCTGAGCTTGCTGGTAAGCGAATTGCAGGATGGCGTAATGAAGGCACGCATGCTGCCCATAGAACAATTGTATAACCGCTTCCCACGAATGGTTCGCGATCTGGCAGATTCACTGGGCAAACAGGTTGAGCTTGTGCTGCTGGGCAAGGATACCGAACTAGACCGCACTCTCATTGAGGAAATTGGCGATCCACTAATTCATCTGCTGCGAAATGCCGTTGACCATGGTATCGAATCACCTGAGCAGCGCTCCCTGAACGGGAAAAAAGAGCGGGGAACTGTTACGCTGTCGGCAGCACATCAGGATAATCATGTTGTCATCTCTATACGCGATGACGGCGCTGGCATGGATGCGGACAAGCTGCGTGCCTCTGCTGCAAGCAAAGGGCTGCTGTCAGAGAGCGAAGCCCGTCGTTTGAGTGATGATGAAGCGGTTCATCTGATTTTCAAGCCTGGATTTTCAACCGCCTCACAGGTGAGCGACATCTCTGGACGTGGAGTAGGCATGGACATTGTGCGCAACGATATTGAACGAATGAGCGGCATGATCGATATTGAGACCACGAAAGGGCAAGGCACCGTCTTTCGTATACGTCTCCCTCTTACCCTGGCCATTGTGACCGGACTGCTCGTCGATATTAGTGGGCGAATTTTCATTATTCCGATGAGCAGTGTGGCTGAAATCACCCGAATAGAAGCCGAAGAAATAAAAAGGCTGCGCGGCGAGCCCGTGATCAAAATTCGCAATCAGGTCATTCCGGTTGCATGGCTGCATCATCATTTTGGCTATCCTGCACCATCCCCCCGACACTATTTACCCATGGTTATTATCGGAAGAGGAGAAAAGCGCGTTGCCTTGGCCGTAGACCATCTGCTCGGCAATCAGGAAATTGTCATTAAAAGTCTGGGCCGCTTTATCGGAAAAGTTGCTGGTATTTCAGGCGCGACCATTCTGGGTAGCGGCAATGTCGCACTAATCCTGGATATCGATGGTGTAATCAAGCTTTTAGGAAACATATAACCTACTAACCTTTTGGGAGGCTTTAAATCCATGAAATTTTTTTACAATTTAAAAATCAGTGTCAAGCTGATTTCCTCATTTCTAGTTATCTCTGCACTTCTTACCTTTGTCGGTTTGTTTGGTCTGAATAACCTTGGCAAGATGAACAACTCCGTTACATATATGTATGAGGATGGTCTACTGCCAGTTGAGTATGTACAGTCTGCTCAAATCAGCTTCACCCGGATTCGCCTACTGCTCCGCAGCATTTACATTGAAGAGGACAAGGCCACCCAACAGAGCTTTATAGATCTGCTGGATACCGAAAAAAATGCGTTGACTTCCAGCCTAGCTAAATTCCGTAATAATGCTAATCTGAGTGAACAATCGAAATCTACCCTTGCCCCCTTCGATGAGCTTTGGAGTACCTACGTCAGCTTGATTGATGAGGCAGTTCAGGCTGGTGCGAATGGAGATCTTGAAAAAATGAACAGGCTGATTGGACAGGAAAGTGAAGCGGGCAACCCGATTCGGGATGTATTGTATGCTCTGATTGACATCAATATTGCTGAAGCAACAGATGCCAAAGAATACATCTCTGCCATGTACGTATCCTCCCGCAATGTTACGATTATAACTATCGTAGCAGCGGTGCTGGTCTCTATTCTGCTCGGATATCTTATTTCTCAGATCATCTCCCGGCCGCTGGCCCGCGTTACTCATCTCGTTCAGCAGGTGGCTGATGGGAATCTGAGAAATACGCTGGATATCGATTACAAGGATGAGATCGGACAATTGGCTAAAGGCATGAACAGCATGATCGTCAGCCTGCGCGAGATCGTTAACAATATTATAAACCACTCTCACAGTCTGGCAGCTGCATCACAACAAATTTCCGCCAGCACGCAGGAAATTGCCAGCGGAAGCGCCAGCCAGGCAAGTGATGCTCAAATGATCAGCGAGCTGTTCAAGGAATTGTCCACAGCGATTCATGCTGTTGCCTATAATACAGAACAGGCTTCGGAATTGTCGAATGAGACAGTTCGCATCGCCGAAGAAGGCAGTGGAATTATCCAATCGTCGAGCGATAGTATGAAATCGGTGAGTCAGCAAATGACCCAACTGGAGGATGACTCGCAGAAAGTCGGGGACATCATTGGTGTAATCGAGGATATTGCCGATCAAACCAACCTGCTGGCCCTCAACGCAGCGATTGAAGCCGCACGTGCCGGCGAGCAAGGGCGCGGCTTTGCCGTTGTCGCCGACGAGGTTCGCAAGCTAGCCGAACGCAGTGGTGAGGCAACCCGGCAAATTACCGGCATCATTAAGGGAATGCAGGAGAACACACGATCCAGCGTTCAATCCGTACAGGAGAGTGCAGAACTGTCAGAACGCACCGGCGAGGCCTTTGAACGGATTGTCAACCATGTGAATGACGCTGGTCAGAAGGTTGTGGAGATTGCTGCGGCAAGCGAGGAACAGGCCGCTCAAACCGCTACCGTCCTCTCTGCGGTAGAGAATATTTCGGCAACCACACAGCAGACAGCCGCCGGCAGCGAGGAAACTGCGGCTACAGCTCAATCGCTGGCCCAGCTTGCTGAGGAATTGCAGCGCTCCGTCTCGGTATTCAAATTGAATGCTTGATACTAGTCACCTGTCAAGAGACCATGCATAGCAGCATGGTCTCTTTGCTTTGTTTTGTTTACTAATCTTGCTCACGAAGCTCCAGCAACTGCTGCAGCTTCGCTTCTGTAGGCGTTCCCGCCGCCGGGGTATAAATGCTGCATCTTAGATCGTCCGGACCGTACACCTTCAGGGAGGTTAGTTCGTAGACCATTTTGCCCGCCTTCGCATGTCTGAATTCCAGATGAACATCCGGCGCATAGCTAACCTCACTTTGCTCCCACATTTGCCGGAATTCCGGATAAGCCTCTTTCATCTCCGTAATGAACTGCTCATACCATTGATCCTCCACGTACTGACCGTAATAGCTGCGGAACATGGACAAGAACCCGCCGGAGAACTGCTCCCAATTCACCGCTAATCGGCGGAACTCCTGCCGGGTAAATAGCAGCCGGATTACATTCCTCTCTTCTGGCGGAATCCGCTCAAAATCCACAAACACATAGGCCGCTGCCTTGTTCCAGCCCACGATATTACATTTGCGGTCGGTGATCAGAACAGGACAATACTTCAACTCGCTTATCATCTTTTGCAAGGAAGGACTAAGCTGCACTCCCTCTGGCTCCATCGCATATTTGTCTTTGTCCGAAGTGTTCCCGAAGGCCAATGAATAGAGGTAACGCTTCTCATCCGCATTCAATTGGAGCGCTGCCGAAATGCCCTCCAGAACAGACGCAGATACCTGAATATCTCTCCCCTGCTCTAGCCAGGTATACCAGGTTGTGCTTACGTCGGCCAATTGAGCTACCTCTTCCCGGCGAAGTCCCGGAGTTCTTCTACGAGAACCCGCGGGAAGCCCCGCAGATTCAGGAGTCATTCTTGCTCTTTTGTTTTTGAGAAAATCGGATAGAACCTGCCTTCTGGCATCAGTCTGCACGGCAAATAGCTCCTTCCATCAGAATTTATACCAGTATAATGTACAACTTGTAATAGGATAATTCGTGTGTCATTATAACATTCAATAGAGGAAAAAAGAACTACTC
Source organism: Paenibacillus sanguinis 2301083 = DSM 16941 (assembly GCF_000374825.1). Lineage (GTDB taxonomy): Bacteria > Bacillota > Bacilli > Paenibacillales > Paenibacillaceae > Fontibacillus > Fontibacillus sanguinis. The sequence continues at coordinate 337,147 of NZ_KB895377.1, read as the reverse complement.
AGGGAGGTTATCCGTTCATATGGAAAGAGTTGTTATTACAGGAGCGGGAGTCATATCGCCCTTAGGCAATCAGGTTGATACATTATGGTCTAGCATGCTGAAGGGGATATCCGGAGTCAAGGGTATTGAATGGCTGGATACGACAAGACATAAGGTGAAGATTGCCGGGACTATAGCCGACTTTGACCCCCTCGACTACCTGGATGCCAAGGAAGCGCGGCGAATGGACCGCTTCTGCCAATTTGCACTGGCGGCGGCAGATCAAGCAGTGACTCATTCCGGGCTGGATCTAGCGCAAGTCGATCACGAACGACTGGGCGTCTATGTCGGCTCGGGGGTGGGAGGGATACAGACATTGATGAAGCAAGCGGAGACGCTGGGGACACGGGGGCCGGAGCGAGTGAGTCCGACACTGGTTCCGATGATGATCTCTAACATGGCTGCGGCACTGATTAGTATCAAATATCAGGCGCTTGGGGCAACGCTCTCTCCTGTTACTGCTTGTTCCATTGGCAATACAGCTATTGGAGAGGCCTTCTTCTCGATTCAGGCAGGCAGGGCTGATGTAATTATTGCCGGGGGAGCCGAAGCGTCGCTGACCGATATCTCGCTTGCCAGCTTCTCCAATGCTACCGCTCTTTCCACGCGGAATGAGGAGCCCACTCGGGCAAGTCGGCCATTTGATGCGCATCGCGACGGGTTTGTCATGTCAGAGGGGGCCGGTATGGTGATTCTGGAGTCGCTAACCCATGCACGGCAACGTGGCGCCACCATCCTGGCCGAGGTTATCGGATATGGAGCCAGTTCAGATGCCTATCATATGGTAGCCACCCCTGAGGATGGTCATGGTGCCGCCAGGGCTATGCGCTTGGCTCTGGCTGAAGCCAAGCTGCAACCTGCGGATGTGGATGTGATCAGCGCCCATGCTACCAGCACCTGGATCGGGGACCGCTCCGAGACGGCGGCTATCAAATCGGTGTTTGGGGAAGCGGCTTACCAGATTCCCGTGACGGCCAATAAATCAATGACAGGCCATATGCTGGGAGCATCCGGTGCCGTGCAAGCCATCGTTCTGATCAAATCCCTGCAAGAGGGGTTGATTCCTCCAACCATCAATCTGGAAGAGCCAGACCCTGCTTGCGATTTGGACTATGTTCCCCATCAAGCCAGGGAAGCCAAGCTTCGTATCGGGATATCCAACTCCTTTGGCTTTGGCGGGCATAATGCCGTGATTGTATTGCAGGCCTATCCCGCCGGTGCCTAGCTTAAATGATGCTTTTCCATCGTCTGAAGCAGCTCGATCAACAGCGCATTGGACTGTGCCAGAAGAGAGGGCTGCTTCACCATCTCACCGGGAGATTGGACATAAGGGCCGCCAGGCTCCAGTTCATCCGCACAATGCTCCAGCAGTTTGTCGATGCTGTCATCACCGCATTCCAGGTGGAATTGCAGCCCAACCACATGTCCTTGGTATTCAAAAGCCTGATTGGCACAGCCAGCACTGAAGGCCACCGTCTCTGCGGTTGGCGGAAGCTCAAAGGTATCTCCATGCCAGTGATAGGGAAGCAGCTCGCGCGGGAATTTTTTGAAAAACACTGATTCCTGGTAGCTTTCCTTCATGCTCACCGGATACCAGCCAATCTCTTTATATGGATTCCGGTAGACCCGTCCCCCAAGAGCTTCCGCTAGCAGTTGAGCGCCCAGACAAATGCCGAGAATCAGCTTTCCTTGAGCAATGGACTCTTGAATCAATTTTTTCTCCCGAGCCAGCCAAGGATGCTTCTCTTCATCGTAAACTCCCATCGGGCCTCCTAAAACAACAAGCATATCGAACTCCGACGTAAAAGGCACATCCGCTCCTTCATATAGTAGAGTGCCTGTTAGCTGATGTCCCCGCTCCATAGCCCAATCCGCGATGCGGGCCGGAGACTCAAATGGAACATGCTGTAAATAATGAATTTGCATAATAACGCTTATCCTCCCCTGGATTGACTGACAGGTCAATATTATGGCTATAATAGCACGTTCCTTCCGGCAGGAAAATAAAAAAAGCGAACCACATCCGGTCCGCCTCATTTTAACTAGGCTCCTCTTGATAATACCTTAAGCCTACAAAACGCTTATTATCCTCATCCCAGAGTCGATAACGAAGGGATTGCAAGCTAAGGCGAAAGCCAATAGCCGGGACATTCTTCAATAAATCATTACTTTCGTGTATACGCTCTAAAAAATAATTGGGGGCTTGAGGAACCAGATGATGAATATGGTGATAGCCAATATTTCCGGTTATCCATTGCAACCACTTAGGCAACTTGTAAAAAGAGCTGCCCTGTACGGCCGCACGGACATATTCCCACTCATCCTCATACTCGAAATACGTATCCTCAAATTGATGTTGCACATAAAATAACCAAATGCCCGCGACTCCTGCCAGGTATAGGATCGTCCCTTGGATCAAGAGAACTTCTTTCCAACCCAATAACCAGCCGAGTACAGCCATCAAGCCAACAATCATTATATTCGTGAAGTAAGTGTTTAGCCGTTCTTTACGCTTGGCTCCCTTACGATTCCACCGATATTCAAAAAGGAATAGAAACACAGGTCCAAGTCCAAACAAAATTAGCGGATTGCGATATAGCCGGTAACCAAGACGTTTCCAAAAAGGTAGACCAGCATATTCCTTCACCGTCAAGGTCCATATATCGCCCGTACCTCTCCTGGATAAATTTCCGCTGGTTGCATGATGGACAGAATGCTCATTTTTCCATTGGCCAAAGGGGAAGAAGGTAATAATGCCTGTTATTGTACCGACAACTTCATTTGCTTTCTTTCCTTTAAAAAAAGCTTGGTGACAGCAATCATGAAAAATAATGAAGATACGAACCAGAAATCCCGAAGCCGGAATGATGAATGCCAACGCTAGCCAGACAGAAACCGAAAGACTCATATATGCTAGGCTCCACAGCAGGATAAAGGGCAGAATGCTATTTATTAATTGCCATATACTTTTCTTTAATACGGGCTTGCTGTGAGATATGACCTGTTTCTTCCAGCGATTGAATTGCTGTATTGATTTCATTACACTCCCCGTTTCCTCACGTAGTCCCTATTCGTGCAAGCGTTATAAAGCAAACAGCCTAACACAAGGCAACTGCCCCATAGAATGAGAGTCATTGAGGTAAAAATCCCCTTAATCGTACTTATCCACCGAGTATTCTTCACAAGCCTCACAGTTCGATTATATACCATCAAATTTTCACATCCTCATCTATGCAATCCTCTAACCAGTGAATATCTTTGATTTATATAAATAACCAATTTTCTGATGGTTCCCATCATTATTTTAACCTTATTTCCAAATTACTTATTCAAAGCTTTTTTCAAATCAAGCCCTGCCGTGAAGATAGGTACGTTCCCTGCCGGAATTTCTATCTTTTCCCCTGTTTTCCGGCTTGTCCCGGTACGTGCTTCGCGACTGCGAACATCAAATTTCCCAAAGCCAGCTAACCGGACCTCTTTACCTTCCGCTAAAGCTTCAAAAATAGAATACAGCACATGAGTAACTGCCTTCTCGGCATTCTTTTTTGAAAATCCACTCGATTTTGCAACCTCTGCCACTAACTCATCCTTGTTCATTATACGATACCTCGCTTATTTGAATTTGAATTTCAAAAAGACGGTGATTACGTGTCATTGTTGCAAATGTAAATAAACAAAAAGCTGCCCCATGAGAGCAGCTTTCCAGAAAAAATTAATAAACTTTAGAAACATTCTCAGCTTGCGGTCCGCGATTTCCCTGAACCACATTGAACTGAACACGTTGTCCTTCGTCTAACGATTTGTATCCTTCACCTTCAATAGCGCTGAAGTGAACGAATACATCATTACCTTCTTCGATTTCAATGAAACCAAAGCCTTTTTCTGCATTGAACCATTTAACTGTACCTGTTTGCATGTGAATCCTCCAAAATTGTATTTAACACGAGCATTAGATCTTTAACAAATCCATCATTGATGTCCGCTAATGTTTCGGTTAAACTAACGATATCATGTCCGCTAATGTAAGTCAAGAAGACTTCGGAGGTATGGAAAATGAAAGAAGCTTACGAAATTTCCAAGCAACGTGGACAGGTGATTCAGAACTTCATCCATGTTCTCACTACACAAAAGGATCTCAGTGCCAAGACGCTGAGAGAATATGCAAGTGATTTGAAACATTTTATCCATTGGTTTGAAGCCTTGAACGGTGTTGAAAACAAAGAGACCTTTCCCATTGAACAAATCGTCACGTCTACCTTAATGAGTTATCGGGAAGACATGCAACAAACTATGGGACTAAAAACGACAACGATTAATCGTCGACTGGTTACTTTGAAACGTTTCTTTGATTGGGCTACTTCAGAAGGCATTATTGCCGTTGACCCTTCCAAGTCCGTCAAGCTGTTACACGAAGACAAAGAAAAGCCGAGGAAAATGACAGACCCGGAAGAAGAAGCACTTATTAATGCTACTCTGCAATTTGGTTCCCTCCGGGATCAAACCCTGGTATTTCTAATGCTGCATACGGGATTATGGCCGATGGAAGTATGTAATCTCAAGCCTGAGGACATCCGCTTGGATATGCCATCTCCTTACCTTATTGTTCAATCCGGAGTACGAAATAATTATCGAGAGGTCCCGCTGAATGCTGATTGCAGCACTGTATTAAGAAGATACCTGGCTAACCTTTCACCAAATTCCATATACTTATTTTCATCTGAAAAAACCGGAGATCGATTAACGGAGCGCGCACTTCGTCATTTAATCAGAAAATATATGAAAGCCGCTCAGCTCGAAGGACTTCAGGCTCACCATTTACGTCACCGATTTGGATATGTTATGGCAAAAACAACCCCTGTGCACCTATTGGCCAAAATCATGGGACACGATAGACATTCTACAACCATGATTTATATGGACGCCAACAGTACAGAGGGGCTATAACAGGCACTTATATCCTATTTTCTCTTAACCTAAAACAACTTCATCAACAAGCACTTTCTTGCGAGCTGCTCCACTGCGGATAGCGGCCTTCACCACCGCTGTCCGGATTCTCTCCACAACGCGATTATCAAATACATCCGGAATAATATAATTCTCGTTCAGTTCTGACACCTCAATCACGGAAGAGATGGCTTCCGCCGCAGCCAGCTTCATCTCATCATTAATATCCGTTGCCTCGCAATCCAGCGCTCCACGGAAAATACCGGGGAAGCAAAGCACGTTATTGATCTGATTCGGATAATCAGAACGCCCCGTCGCCATCACCTTAACATAAGGAGCAGCGATCGCAGGGTCTATCTCCGGCATCGGGTTAGCCATGGCAAACACAATCGGGTCCTTGGCCATATTCTGCAAATCTTCTACCTTTAATGCCCCTTGCGTAGAGACGCCAATAAATACATCCGCCCCCTTAATCACCTTTGATAAAGGTCCCTGCTCGTTATCCGGATTTGAGATTTTGGCAAATTCAGCCCAATGCTGCTTCTCATAGGCTGCGCTCCGGTTGATAGCGCCTTCCCGGTCAACGCCGATGAGACGAACCGCTCCTGCCTGAAGCAGCATTTTAGAGATGGAGATACCGGCAGCACCTACCCCATTCACCACGATCTTGGCCTGACGAATGTCCTTGCCGCATACCTTTAAAGCATTAAGCAAACCAGCCAGCACCACAATCGCCGTTCCGTGCTGATCATCATGAAATACGGGAATATCCAGTTCTTGTCTGAGCCGTTCCTCAATGGCAAAACAGCGAGGTGAGCCGATATCCTCCAAATTAATGCCGCCAAAGGTGGGTGCCAATGCCTTGACGATGAGAATAATTTCTTCTGTATCTGTGGTATCCAAGCACAGCGGAACGGCATCTATGCCTGCAAACTGCTTAAATAGAGCTGCCTTCCCCTCCATGACAGGCATGGCTGCTTTGGGTCCAATATCGCCCAAGCCGAGTACGGCCGTGCCATCCGTTATTACGGCTACCGTATTGCGTTTTGTAGTCAACTGGTAGGCCTTCTCCTGGTCTCCATGGATTGCTTGACATACCTCGGCAACGCCCGGCGTGTATACTTTAGAGAGGTCCTCCTTGCATAAAATCGGATGCTTGAGCATCACTTCCAGTTTCCCGCCTTCGTGCAAATGCATAATTTCATCTAACCTCTCCACGATTGTCGCCTCCCCATTTGATTCCAAGTTAACAATTCCCCATCCGATAGCAGACACTTTGTCTGATTTTATATGAGAACATTCCAGAATAACAAAGCCACATGCAAATCATAAACCAGTCCACCGCAACAGAAAGTCAAATTTATCACAATTTTAATTAAAACTGCATCTTTCTCAACTCGATGCAAAAAAGAGAAGACACTCTAAACGAGCGGCTTCTCTATAATACTTCCGTCTGTCTCTTGTAAATCTCGTAATTTTCTTCGTCAAAACAAACAAATTGTATGTTCTTGATGCCATCATGCATATCTATATATTCCTGAACTGTACGAATAGCAATTTGCGCGGCTTCCGCTTTGGGGATCTACCTTGGACTTCGTAATATCTCCGTATATGACCTCTATCGTTGCTTTGTTCATTGAGATTTCACCATCGTTGCCTTTCTTAGTCTGGTTTCTATTATGTCTAGAACCGATCTCTATTCCTTATGTGCCCCAGCTTGTCATTTAATTCATCGAGAGATTTCTGCAATTGTTCCATCTTTCTTAAACCTACCGTCTGATTGCCGATAATTCCAGCAAAACCAATAATCAGAAATAGTCCTAAAATAATTTCCATGTTGATTTCGTATCCCTTCTATTCCTTGAGTTCCCTACTTTTCTTTGTAGCAATCTCGTGCTGCTTCCATTTCTGTTATTTGCTGATTTTGGCATCAAGAAAGCCCCAGCCTTCAGAGCGCTCGATCTGTAAAGGTTGGGACTTTTGTTGTCTGAGCATATATTAATTATACACTATTCCTTGCACGCAGACTGATCGTGATTACAGCGCTGGGCCACTTTATCCAAGGCGGATTGAAGTGTATATTCCCGCAAATATTGATACAGATGTTGTTCTGCACCAATCATCACTTCTTCAATGACGCATCCATCCCGATTGACAGCTTGGGGTTTCTCAGCAGTCTGATCAGCAAGTAAATGATGCTGCTGAGAGTCCGAATTGGAGCATTCAAACAAATGCTGTCGCCCCTCTATTACCTGAATTACATCCAGAAAAGATACCTGTTCCGCCGATTTTGACAGCTCGTATCCGCCGTTCACTCCCGGTGCTGCCCGTACGATTCCATCTTGTCTCAGCTTGGACATAATTTTGGACAAATAGCTATCCGAAACACCAAGAACTGAGGACAATTCCTTGATACCCACATTCTGCTGCCGCTCCTTACGAGCTAAATAAAGCAACGCATGCAGTGCATAGTCTGTACTCTTGGAGAATTGCATGATGGTCTCCTTTCGCTCAAGATTGTATCCATTAACGATATTTATTGTCCATAATATAGGCTTAAGGAAGCTTTTTCAACTCCTTAAATCACTGCTTCCTTTGTCTGCATCTCAATCAATATACTATCTTATCTTGAGCAGCGGCCATTTTTCCAGCCATTTTTTGCTTTGTATTCTTTGATGAAAAACATCATCATTCATATAGAGTGGACTCTTTTGAATAACCAGATCAAATAAATCCTGTAATCCGTAGGGTGCGAGAATGACAATATTGTCCTCATCATCAAGGCTAATCCCCACAGCAGTAGCTGTTTCCGGCCACCTCTTCATCGCATCCGCCACCGATAAATAAGGTTCATCTTGATTTCTGATATGCATGCGGGCTTGATTTTTACATGACCAATGGTATACATTCCACTGCTCTCTCAACACCAATTCATGTCTTTTCTCTATTTCCTCACTAAGATTGCTTGGATCGAAATAAAGAATGTCCACATCGTTGAGCGGGGTGGGATCGGCGTAACCATGCAAATAATCCCAAACCCGATTACGTACATACCCCGCAGCAATATACCACTCAGGCAGCCCTAACTGGCGAACCAGTTCAAGATCTCTGAGCAAATACTCATTAGAGCGCAATATGTCAATAAGCTTTTGTTCAAGCATGTTCAAGCTTACCTCCCTTCCCAACCATTTTGTCAGATTTGTAACTGCTCTGCAATATACCTGGTTTATTCTCGATGCTTGAATCCCCCTCCGGCGATAGACAGCCGACAGGGGGATATTGTAAACCATCCATATTTAGAGAAATTTCAAAAAAGTTTGTGACGCTAAATATGTGAGCTATGATAAACGCCTTTGGTGGCCTTTTTTTATACTATTGTTAAGGAAACCTCTGGTGCTATAGAAGGACGTCCAAGGGACAGATAGTGAAGTCCATATCGTTGGCAATTCTCGGCCATGACCGTAATATCCAGCATATTTCTGGCATCTAAAATATATGGTGATCTCATAACCTCCCGCAATCTCCCCCAATCCAAGCACTTGAACTGATCCCAATCGGTGACAAGGATCAAGCAATCACTCCCTCTGACCGCCTCATACATGTCTGTCGCTACATCCACATTAATCTGCCGATCCGGCAAGCAAGTGACAACCGGATCATAGGCAGTGATGCGCGCTCCCGCTTCTTGCAGCATTGAACAGATCCTGAGCGCAGGCGATTCGCGCGTATCATCAGTGTTCGGCTTGAAGGCCAGGCCGTAGAGCGTAACCCGCTTATTCCGCAAGCTGCCAAGCACCTCCTCCAGCCTGCGGCGAATGACCTGGACGCGCCGCAGATTGATCGCCTCGGTTGCTTTTAGCAGTTCCATATCCAGATGCTCCTTCGCCGCTAACGCCATAAGCGCACGCAGATCCTTGGGGAAGCAGGAGCCGCCATACCCCGCCCCGGCGCGCAGAAACTCGGAGCCGATCCGATGGTCAAGGCCCATGCCCTTTGCAACCGCATCAATCGAAATCCCCAGGGCTTCGCATAAGTCCGACATCATATTGGCATAAGATATTTTCATGGCTAAAAACGCATTGGAAGCACATTTTATCAACTCGGCTTCTCTTAACGAGCATTTGATGATCGGGGATTGTATACCTGCGTAGATTTTCTCCAGCCGATGATGAATCTCTGGACGAGAAGCGCCAAAGACGATACGATCCGGCGCAAGAAAATCCTTAACCGCGGAGCCCTGCCGCAGAAATTCAGGATTATGAGCGACCGCAATGGATGAAAAATCAGAGGCTAGTGATTGCGAAAGTTGTGGATTAAGATAGGCTTCAATTTGCTCACAGGTTCCTGCGGGAACCGTGCTTTTGATAATGAGCAGTGTGTCTTTGCGCAGCAGCGGTGCAATCGAAGCGATGACCGACCACAAGGCGGAAAGATCAACCTCACCGGAATCAGAGGAAGGCGTGCCGATGGTCAAAAAGACAGCGTCGCTTGCAGGTACAAAAGCAGCGGCATCTGTCGAGTAATCCAGCAATCCCCGAGGCTCGACCTCGCGGATCATATTTTCAAGCCCCGGCTCCCAGAGCGGCATGACACCGGATTTTAACAGCTTGATCTTCTCTTCATTTACGTCTGCACAGACCACTTGATGACCAAGATGAGCCAGCGATGCGCCGGTGACCAGACCGACATAACCCGTGCCGATGACTGTTATTCTCAAGCGGATTCACCCTCTTTCCGCGGATACCCGTTTCGGGCTGCTTCCGAATGCTGCTCGCTTTGGACAATCTGCTGACAACGGGTGTAGATCGCTCCCATCGCCTGATCCCAAGTGCGGCCTTCCGCCTGCACTCTGGCCTCCATACCGAACCTGCGCCATTTGTCCGGTTCATCGAACCAGTCACACAAGGCCGCAAGAAAGCTCTCTACATTGCCCGCCTTGGCGTGCAGCCCGGTTCCCTCATGCCGGACAATTTCGGTGACGCCTCCCCTGTCGGCTACAATTGCAGGGAGACCGGAGGCAGCCGCCTCCAACACAACGTTACCGAAGGTTTCGGATGCAGAGGGGAATACGAATACATCAGAGGATGCATATAGAGCAGCAAGCTCATCCCCGTTTTGAAAGCCGGTGAAGGTGACATTCTGGGGAGCCTCTCTCCGGCCTTGCTCCAGCAGCGGGCCATCGCCGACGACAAGCCAATGCACTTGACTGCTTATGCGTTCAGGCAACCTGTGCATTAATTGAAGCAATACATTCAGGTCTTTCTCTGGAGCCAGTCTGCCAACATATAGCAGAAGATATCGTTCCTTGATTCCGTAAAGCTCGCGGACAAGGCCGGAACGCTTGGCAGGGGTGAACCGATCGCAGTCAATCCCCCGCGACCATAGCTCCAGATTGCTTAATCCATTGGACTGGAGCTGTTGAATCGTCTCTTGTGAAGGGGCGAAAACAGCGCGGCAATGCCGATGGAACCATTTCATGTAAGACCAATACCAGGAATGAGCAAACGGGAACCAATAGGATTCAAGATACTGGTTGAAGTGAGTGTGGTACGAAGCAATGATGGGGATTTGGAGCTTTTGAGCGGCATACATACCAGCGAGACCTACGCTAAATGGGGTGGCAATATGAACAATGTCTGGTTTGAATAGAGAAAGCTCCTTGCGGATACGCAGTAAATTGGGAATAGCGAATCGATAACCCGGGTAAGCCCAGAACGGGATGCTAGCCAGTTGGAACACCAGATTCTCATAGACTGGCTCTGGTTCCGTGGGCAAGAATAGCCTGCATTCATCTCCCCCAGCGGACAGATACTCGGTCCAACGCTTTAGGGTTAGCGCGACGCCATTGACCTGAGGGACAAACGTGTCTGAAAAAACCGCAATCCTCATTTAGCAACTCCTTTCTCATACCTGTTCCCAAAGTAACACGCCATCATAATCGCTGATTCATCGCAAAGTAATCTTTATGATAAAATAAAGGCATAAGTCGCCATAGCAAAACTGCCCTCCATTTATCATGAGGGCAGTTTCTTTGTTCCATATTATTTTTATTATTTTTTCTAATTTCTCATGTTTTGGGGATTAGACGGCACATGCGGTTCTTGCATTCCATTAAAAGCAAATTGGTTGCTTGAAGCAGATTGCTCGAGTTGTCTGCAAGTCTGCATCACTTGTTGCATTTGCTGAATGGCGGTTTGATGCCCCTGCAGAGCAGTTTGAATAACCTGCACGGCATTTTTTTCTCTTTGTGCCAATTCCTCTAACTTGACGGCATTTTGCTGCTCTTGTTGGAGAAGCTGCTGATAATTCTGAGAGGCCTGCTGAGTCTGGGCAATTAACTGATTTACGATCTGTTCACATTGTTTAATCTGGTTTGTAAAGTCCATATTCATGGATTTTCCTCCTTAGGGGTGGTTGCATTCAAGTGTAGAATGCTCATTCCGCCTACATAATATCCATTTATAACCTGGATAACCTTCTTTACAGCGCATCCTTACAATTTTATATCTGCAATTATGAATAAGTCCGAGCAATCCAATTCTAATTTGGGGGCGCTGCCTCCCTGATCAGACTCTGACCAGGAACAACCCCTTTCTTCTTATCGCATGGCTTAATCCGTTCCTTGCCGTTCCTTCGGCAAACGCCGCTCCCTGACACCTCGGTTCTGAATAAGCAAGGCTTCTCCACTGATGTTATCTATCAAATTGTAACCGATCGCTTTGCCGACGGGGACGCTGTAATCTAATTGCCGGTTACACGGGGGATACCAACAATATCAACCACCACAACAACACAACAGATACCTGCTTCAAGGAAGCCATCAAGCTCTGGCTTGATATGGGGATTGACGGAATTCGGGTAGATGCGGTTAAGCATATGCCACCGGGCTGGCAGAAGAACTGGATGGCTTACATTTCAGGTTACGAGCCCGTATTTACCTTTGGTGAATGGTTCCTTGGCGTTGGAGAATATGATCCCAATAATTTGGCAGCCATAATATCTAAGCACAAGAACATCAAGGACCAACCCGGGTTATCCAGCTGGTCCTTGTTAAGTTTCATTATACCATTTTGGCTTGAACAGCCTGAAATAATCATGAGCCTCTAGCACTCTCTCAATCTTCTCCATCATTATCCCTCCCCATTCAATTCCCATAATTTACTATATCGTATCCCAGTGCTGTGGACGAGTGAGGACTAAAGGTAGCTCTGTGCTATGATTTCCTTTAGCCGAGCTGACTTGGGATTGGGTCAGGAAGATGCTGCGAGACAGGTTCGCCCCCCGGAGATCAGCATCACGCAAATCTGCTCCAATGAGAACCGCGCCGCTAAGATCGGTACCTCTAAGGTCGGCAGCGATTAAGAGAGCGCCTCTTAGATTTGCTCCCCGGAGATCCATTTTTCTCAAATCCGCACCGATCAGGTCCGCTCCGCGGCCGATTTGCTTCTGACGCCGCGAGGGGATCGGCGGATGCTTGAGCTTGCTGAGGGCCTGCGTCCGCACAAGCTCACTCGTTTGAAGTAGCAAAGTATTAACAGCCTGCCGATGCTCTGCCATATCGAACCTTATGAGTTCTTCCGGGCTGAGAAGGGTGTGTCGCTCCGTCTGGTCAAGCATATCCTGAAGGTCCTTCTTAATGGTGCGCGTTGCTTGCTGGTCCAAGGCTTCAGATAGATGCCAGAGTAATTCATGAAGTTGTAGCATAATCAAAAATACTTTAAACATCGACTCCGCAGAATTCGGTGTTGACTTCCAATCATTGCCGCCAAAGGTGACTTGAGAAACCCGCTGTCCTGCTCCAAAGCAATCAAACGCGATACAGCCTTTGAGCCCCTGCTTGCCTAGCGTTTCATGAATGTCGCAGCGAAAATCGGTCTGTAAATGAGTACAGGGACGTCCTGCTGCCTTGTCCGCCGGAAAGCCTTCCGAGGCTGAGAAATATAAAGCCGTGCAGCATAAGCCAAAGCACCTCTGACAATCTGCACGCAGATGCTCCCTACTCTCAATCCGCTCATTTTCTATATTAGAATGTTTAATCAGACTCACCTCATACATGCAGTTTCATTGGCTTACATACTCCTGTATACTTGCCGAAACTATTATATCAAGAATTTCGAGTGAAACAATCTTACATTTATTTAATGAAGCTCACCAAGATGGTTATTATTCTGAATACGATTGAGAACGGTATGCTGGCAAGCATAAAAAAGCCGCAGTCATACCCTAACGGGGCGTCTGCGGCTTACTCTCCTGGCATCATAATCATCAAAAGAATTGGGGATATTGCCTGGACATACGATCCACTTGCTCCAGCAGGCTGCCCGAATGATCCTTCACTGCTTGGCGCAGGGACTCGGCATCACGACGACGAATGGCAGCCACCATGTCCTCATGCTGAGAAATATGGGATTGCCGCGCCCCCTCCATCTTGCCATATAGCAGACAAATCCGGTTATAGTGGGATGCCACCTCTTCGATGGTATACCAGGCAAGCGATACTCCCGCTGTCTCAAAGATCAGTTGGTGAAAGCGATTGTCCTTATGGTAAAACTCGATAAAATGCTTTTTGTCCATATACTTCTTCTGCATATTAATCAGTTCCTGCATCGTATCCGCAACCAATTCGCTGCATTTGCGAATAAAATCATCCACCACAGCGGACTCCAGAGAAGTCCTGATGAACCATTCTTCACGCACGCGCCCCAAGTCAATCTTGGACACTACCGTTTTGCGTTGCGGATAGATTTCCACCAAGCCGGACTGCTGCAAGCGAACCACCGCTTCCCGGACCGGGGTTCGACTTACCCCATAACGTTCGGATAGCTTTTGGACGCTCACGTCCATCCCTGGCTCGAGTGCCATGTTCATGATGTCTTCTTTGATTTTATGGTAAGTTACATCGTTTAATGAGCTGCTGTTATTCATGATCTTCAACGGCTTCCCTACACCTTCCTGAACCCACTCCTAGAACGTCACGATATATGCGCTCCGCGTCGGAGGAATCGTAACTGAAATACAACAGAAAATCCAGAATAAACGGGGAATAGTCTAATCTATTTAATTCTCGAGTAAATGACATGGCAGCAATTTCACTCAGCGCGCGTACCCTAGAATAGTTCTTCCAACCCAGAAAATTCCATAGTTCAATTTTCTTGGTTCGGGTATATATATCCGATTCAAGCCGTTCTTCTACAGCATGAAAGATTTCATGCCCCAAGATAGTATTCATTATATCATCCTGCCGGAATAGTTCAACCAAGCTCGCGGCCTTCCGGGATACCAATGAGGCCGCCCTGCGTAGGGGCTCATCCATAATAACGATGTGATTCGGTGGCGTATAGCAGGCGAACAGAATCCGGTTGCCTGTGATGGAAGATGACTCCAGTTGGACCCGAATCTTCATCTTCTCGGCAAGCAAGCGTACATCCCTACAACCATAATCGGTAATTATTCGCTGAGCGTAATCTTTACCGCAGCGGATGGCCTCCTCCGTCATCTCTATCATTTGCTCCGGGGGTATTCTGCGCTTTAATACATCTCTGGAGAAGGCATACGTTCCCCAGGTTTGGTCATCCAGCTGCAACAATATCCCGAGCATATCCTCCAACTGGTTAATATCCCGCATAGCCCCTCCATTTCCCGGACGATCTTAGCTTTGCTTCATATTGGCCGCAACCACAACGATTTCTGTATCTGGTTCAAAGGTAGATACCTCGATATCCATCAGCAGTTCCAATTGCTCAAATTCGGATGCCGTGAAGTCCATGACTCTCGCCCCGATACACAAATAATAGTCAGGCCGGGCGATAAGCTCTGTTTTATATACGGCCATATCCTCCCACAGCTTCTTCACCGCTTGCAAATAGTTGCCAGCCGTCGTCTTGATCACTAGCGCACGACCGCGCTGAATTTTAATAAAGCCTTTATTGTCTACAATGCGAATGGCTCCGGCTTCTCCTGGCTTGTTGGTCTTCTCGCCAAAAATATGAAAGTATCTCGTCTTTTGCAGGAGGTGCGTCCGTTCCACCGGAATTCGCATATCGCTTGCGGAGATTTCCTGCAGTTCCTCTTCGCTGCATTCCTTCAACAATTCATTGGTTTTCACTTCTGTAGAACCGGTAGCAATGGCCGTGACCTTCGAGGTTTGCGGATCGATGTCGATATGGATTTCTACGCTTTCCGGTGTGGCCCCACTTTGGATGGCCTTATTCATCGCTTCCATCTTGATGGCACTGATTTGCTCTTTGGAAGGCGAGGGGATGATCCGCTCCACCACGTCCCGTACCATGGCCAGTGCAACACCAATGGAGGAAATGACCTCCGCATTTTCAGGGATGCTGTATTTCAGCCCCATTTTTTCGGCAAAATAAACAATCAACGAAGCTGCGCCGCCGCCGACACCCACAAGAGAAATCTGATCTTTCTCCAGCTTGTATTTATCTGCCAGCGCCAAAATAACAGGCTCAATCTTGGCGTACGCCTTCTCCATGATTTGCCGGGCAATATCCTCGACTGTCGAACCGCAGTAATCGGCTAGCGCCTGCATCGCCTTTCTGGCCGCTTCCACATTGCCATGGGAGAAGTGATCTTCCTTGACCAAGCCAAGCACGTTGGCTGCACAGGAATTGGTAATGGTCACCCGCTCCCCGTTCTCCAGCCGAATCGCCACATAGTCTGCAGGGTCGCCAGGCTTGGGCGAGAAGAACTCAACCTTAGGTTCTTGGATGTTGGCCGGGTCGGTAAACACAGCGTAATCAAGCCCGGCAATATGCGCAGACCTTGGCCCCACATCGATGATCCCGTTCTTGTCAGCCCGCACAATGGAGCCTCCGGCTACCCCAAGCACCCGGACGTCCAACGAATTAACATAGGTAGGATGACCACCAACGATGGAATAGTCGATGGCAGGGCGACCATTCTTAATCACTCCGATATTTGTTGTGGTTCCACCCACCTCGAAATACACTCCGTTAGAAGCTCTTAAATACATTAAAGAGCCCATCACCGAAGCGGCGGGACCGGACAGCATCGTGAGGATGGGACGCTTCTTCATCTCGCTAATCTCCATCACTCCCCCATCGCCACGCATAATCATGAGCGGCACATGCACGCCAGCCTCATTAACCGATTGCTCCGTGGAATTGGCCGTATCCAGCATCTTGGGAAGAATGCTGGCGTTAATCGCTGCCGTTCTTGTGCGACGGGTCAATCCATATAGCTTGGTAATATCGGAAGCCATGGTGGTAGGAATGCCTTTGTTCTCTGCTTTCTCATAGACGAGTTGCTCCGGTCTGCCATTATCAACGCCGAAGGCCATGGACGGGACAATGACCTGAGCACCTTGCTCCTCCAGATCCTCAATCACTTGCACCACGGTCTCTTCCGTCATCCTTTTGACATTGACAAAATGGTTGTAAATTTTAATAGCCTTGCCATTACCCAAGTCGATATCAGACAGCTTCGTTTGTCTCTTTGCCAGAAATCCTTCAAATCCACCCTTGCCCATGCCGATAACCCCAACTTGGGCGATGTCCCCCTCAATCAGCGCGTTAGTGGCCTGTGTTGTGCTATGCGCAACAAAAACAACGTTCTCTGGCTGAATTAGATTTTCCGTCAGGCAATTCTGGAAGCATCTCACGACTCCGGCAGCTACACCTCGAGGGTCGTCATGCGTTGTTTTGACCGAGGATTTCCCGATAATATCATGGGTTTCATTGTCGATGGCTACCGCCTTGGTATGGGTTCCCCCTACGTCAATGCCCATGCGAATTATTCTACTCATGTTTGTCCTCCAATCCTTATATAGCCGGCTGCCGCCCTTAAGCAACGGCAACCAGCTTGCTCTATCGGCTCTCCGCCTAGTTGTTCACCACACTTTTTAAACCAAGCTGCCGTACATCACGAGTACGACGATACAAAGAATTATCCCGATCATCCAGCCGGAAGGAATGGACATCTTCATGAAGTCTTTGGCTGGCACCTTGGTATAACCAAATCCCCAGGCAACCCAGGATTGAGTAACATCCAAATGCTGTGGTGCAATCGTGGTCACGGCGAACAACGGGTACAGAAATTGAACGGGCCAGGCCGCCGTCGAAACGACTACAGCCAGAATAGCTGACCCCGAGCCGACCAGGTTCATCGGTCCGCGGAAGAAGCCAAGCGGTGTCAGGATGGCAAACACAATACATAATAACAAGGCCGTCTGCGGCATCACTCCACCAAATAGAATTTTAAAATAAGGTGAGGCATATGTAGCTGCATTGTTGAACATCGCCAGGCTCAGCAAAAATCCGATCATCGGCGCTACATCAATGGCGCCATCTGCGAATTGCTTGGATAACATCCGGCAAACACTGACAAATCCGCCCTTTAGCTTGCCGCAGGTTAGCAAGGCGAACAGGCCCGCAAAGATAAATCCGAAAATAATCGGAATTTTGAACACTACTACACCGATGACCGGCAAAATAATAGAGACCCAGGAAATAGCCGGCGCATCCTGAGAGTTCTGTTCTTCAGGTGTAGTAGCTGCCCAGGCACGAGAGATTTTTTTATTGTTCATAGACAGATTGGCTACAATAAGCACGATGACCAATGAGACGGCCATGGCAATCATTCCAAAGCCAAAGTAAGCATTATAATCATAGCTGGCATAGCTTTCATTAGCCGTAGCAAAGATGGCTTGATACTGCTTGAAGTTCACGATATTTCCGAAAATCCCGGCCATTATGGAGCCCATGAAGGAGAATAAAGCCACTGAGGAAGGAATACCTAAGGACAACATGATCGGTAGCACGATAACAGCAATTGAAATGACGGGGCCGATCCCGGTCATGGAGGTGAAAATAACGGCTGTCACAATACAGAGCAATGACATCGTCACACGTGGTTTGTCTCCGCCTAGCTCTACCACTTTACGAATCAGTGTGGCAGCAATGCCGGTATCCATCAGGATTCGGCCAAAAAACGCCCCAAAGAAAACGTTTACAAGAATGGCCTTGCCATAATTTTCCGGTCCGGTCTGGAACACATTAGTTAGCACGGAGACGATGGTTTGCCCCTCCATCATGGAATTAGGCGCAATCGCATTGCCAATCAGAGCGATAGCCGTCCATAGTACAGACATGATGAAAAAACCAACCATGAGATTGTACCCCTTCACGCAATACCACACAAGCCCAAAAAATGATAGCACCATCAAGAAGCCAATTACATAATTCGTTACATCCACAAAATGCCCTCCTTTAATTAGGAATAAAAAAGCAAGGACTAACATACTAACATGCTATTTCTCTTACTGACATGTTAGTTATTCGGTCAAATATTAACATGCTATCTAGATAACGTCAATATGTTTACGCACACAAAGCTTGTTCCGTTCTGTAAACGGAAAAACTGCTTTTCTTGATTAGAAACTAAAAGGGAAACCATGAAAAATTCATAGTTTCCCGTAATCTATGATATGGAACTAGGAGGTCCGCTCTACTTTGATGGAAGAAGTCTTGTCATTGAAGTCAACACCCAGGTAGGAAGCATCCCCCAGCAGCACTTTGGTTGCTCCCTGAAAATCGCCATGCTCATAAAGAGTTACCTTGTAGCCGCTTGGTACTTTCAGCGAAGAGATGGAGTCGTTGGGGATCCCCTTTGCGACTAGATCACTTACGTTATAACTGCCAACATCCAGGCTGACAGCAGCCCCCTTGTAATTGGCATCAATATAAACGACAGGTATTTTTTCTACTTTGAGGGATGATGTCTTATCATTAAAATCGCCAAGCGATGCCGTGTCTGAAGTAACAACCCTTTGCACACCACCAAAATTCAAATGTTCATAAAGGGTCACCTTAATGCCAGGAGTCACCTTCAACGAAGAGAGTGTATCGTTTGCAATACCGGCTGCTACCATTTCATTATAGTTATAGGAGCCTGCTCCAAGTGCTACGGCATACCCGCCATAATTGGCGTTCCCGTAGAAGATAGCCCCCTCGGAAATCGTCTCCCCATAGGTGACTTGAGGGAATTCCCGGCGTGCTGCCTGATATTGACTTTCGAATTGACTTGGCCAGCCAAAAGCAGTTATGGCGAGCGACTTTAAATCAGCCTTGGCTGCACCACTCATAAAGTGTACGTACTCGCCCATATTCATATTTCTCGTATATTGGCCGGATGAATTTTTCGGATAGTGTTGAGCCAATAGCTGAAAATATCTATTTAGCACTTGCTTTTCCCCATAGCTGCTATAAATCGGATAATACCAGTTCTTAAACCAGTAGGTTCCTGCTTGCGGGAAGTTTTCCGCCTTACTGGTGAAGCTGTTGTAAATTCGTTGGGCTTCACTGTTTAAACCTAATGCTTTATAAACATCATATTGATAAATTTCAGCCCACTTGCTGTCTCCCCACAATCCAAAGGCGGGGGAACCCTTCGTGCCATTGGTTGCAAATTCTACGATATGGGCTACTTCATGAACCAGGATATCCAGATTCCAGCCGCTTGGATTTTTGAAGTCGGAGCCACCGATATCGATGACATTGCGGTAGTCGTGGTCGGCATTGTAAGCGTAGCCCGGATGACCGCCGCTATACTTCTTATTATGGACAATGACATAAAGTCGACCATCCCCGCCCATGGAGCCATACGTTTGCTTGGTGTATTTCCATACATCGGCAGCGGTCGAATAGATCCAGTTTATTTGATTCGGGTCAATATCATCATCTACATAAACCGCCACCTCATCATTGTAGTGCGCCAGCTTGAGCAGCTCCCTGTGCTCGAACCAGTGCTCTTGCCAGGTTGAGGGCGGAGCGCTCGCGGCTCTTGCCGGAGCTTGGGGAAGGGAACATAAAACGATGACCAACATCATAAAGAAAACCAATGATTTCTTCACAATCCATTCCTCCTCGTTTGTTCTTCCTTGAATTTTAATATTTTGTAATATTATTACATTACATGACTTAGATTAATAAATTTTGGTAGATAATGCAACCTGAAAATATACCTGAATCCGTGAAACTACTGATATGATTCTATTAGAAAACTGCTCTAAGATAGAGGATAATAGAGGAAAGAAACGATTTCCTTGTATTTCCGACTTCACCCTGGAGATGCACGATAAATCCTGTACGTTTCCAACTGGATCAATCCCTTGAGCAGCTAACGGCCCATTCCGGTTCGCAACTATAGGCCCGATGGCTGTTTCCTGTGCGGATGTGTTAGCGGCCGGGAGTATGGCGACTCAGACTCTTTATGCATAGAAGAAACGCATTTTGCACAGCAGCACTTTGCTATCTGTGCTACTTTTAGAGTAAGGAGGGATGGTTTTGAATGCTTTTGAGAGGATGAACGAGGTTGTTCGCTATGTGGAGGAGAACCTGACGGAAGCAATCGATTATGACAGGGTGGCAGAGATTGCATGCTGCTCGAAACAGCAGGTGCAACGGCTTTTTTCCTATCTGACGGGCTATACTCTTACCGAATACATAAAGCGCCGCCGGCTGACTCTGTGTGCATTTGAACTGCAACAGCAAAAAACGAAAGTCATTGAGATCACGGGGCGTTACGGTTATGAATCGCATGCTTCTTTTGCCCGGGCGTTTCGTGACTATCACGGGATTTCTCCGACGCAGGCGCGTGATAAAAGCGCTGTATTTCAAATCTGTCCAAAGCTGACCTTTCAAATTCAACAATTTCCGAAGGAACGGGGAGAGACGAAAATGGCGGTATTGGGAAAAATCGAATTCTATGACTTGCCTGCTACTCGGATGATCGGCAAGCGGGTAGTTAACGGCGGGGGAGAAAATCCCGTTCCGGCCTTATGGGAGGAGTGTTTTCGCGAAAATACCTTCGCTGTGTTGGACCAGCAAAAGGCCGTTGTGGGATACTGGGTGGGGTGGATGGGAGAATATCAGCCGGATACGGCAACCTTCACTTATTTGGCAGGCCAATTGATGCCTGAGGGGACGAAGGTGCCCGAGGGATTTGACTACCGGGATTTACCTCCATGCCTGCTGGCAAACGGGTTTATCAACGGGGACTTTGAGAACGGAGATATCTTCGCCCACTCCCATGAATTGACGCTCGGCGGAATCGCCGCGAGCGGTTATGAGCCGGATTATGCTTACGGCTGGAGCGCCGAAGCTTATGCGTATGATTTGTCCTTTGCAGCGAATGAAGGCACGCTGAATTATCTTTGTCCATGCAAGCGGAGGTAACCCGGCGATGCAGTCGAGAGTTAAGTTATTCCCCATATCGGAATCCGTCCACAGCCCATGGTTTCCGGTGTTCCGACGTCTCTATACTACGTTGACTGGTTAAAAAAATGAGTTCAGACATTCCCATTCGGGTTGCCTGTTGGCATGCCGCTGCTTTCCCATGCCTATCTTTAGGTGCCTCTTCTGGATTTTGGCACGCTCTTCAAACTGTCCCTTAGTAACGAGATTTCACGGCTTCAGGATATACTTTATGAAAAATAAATAAACATCTGCTAGGCACAGATGCAGGTTAATCCCAAACTTGATCTAATCGATCCGCGTAAAATGATATGGCCTTCTTGTAATCCTGAATCCCTTGATCCGTGCTCGTTTCTGCCAATTGCTTCAACAGGATTCCCATCGCTTCACTATGTGCCTGCTGATTGTATAGAACCATAGCGTAGAACACCTGAAATTCACCGCGCTCCGGGAATTCTTGTATAGCATTCTCAAATATGGCCTGGGCCTCATCATACAACCCTAAAGTCCTGTAGGTACTTCCCAGTCCTAAGATCGCCCCTTGTTTTTCCACGCCTGCTAACCCAAGCTCTAATGCTTGTTTATAATAAGGCACAGCTTCACTTTCTAAGCCCATAACATCATGAATCCAGGCACATTGATACCAGATGGATGGATTCAGCGGATGCTCATCCAGTAACCCTAGCAATAACGAGCGTGCTTCTTCATGGCTCCCGGATTCTCTTAATTGAATTGCTCTATTTAATGGATCCATTCCTCTCATCCTTTATGCTAATTTAAGTTAGTGCGTCCGCGAATAAACCACAGCCCCGCCCGACCCCAAAATGACTAGACTCTTGCCGGTTGGAGAGAATCCACATTTGAGGTCACCATCCAACCGCTTGATATCAAGCAGCGTCGCATCCTTAAGATATTGATAATTTGCTCTAAACAGATGCTCAAGGATTACCGAAGCTCTGGGCCACCAAGGATAAATGACTTGAACCGACCACCCATCGTTAGTTACTTTAATCCCGTCCCCGGCCTCAAATCCAAAAATATCAATAACTTCATCATCAATAGGAAGCTCAAAGGATAATTGGTTATGACTCATTCTACTATCCACCAATTCAGCATCCCGGTCCCTATGGATCAAAGCTCCTGTTGCCACCTCTGTTATGCTATACCCCAAGCTACTAATTAGTACCAGGTTCTCATTTCGATCCCAGCCACACGCGATACATCCGGAGGCAGGGATCAAAATCTCATTCTTCCAGGGAGACGGTGGGCTGGACTCAGACATCCCTTGCGCTTGATGCAACAGGTCCATTTCAAATTGGGTTCGCACTTCATGATTGGGTTTCTTCGGAAAATCCATGATTTCTCTTCCTCACCTCGGTTGGATGGATCATCTGATTATCTTTATTGTACGGGGAAATGAACATTAAGCCAAATACACCTAAGCCTACACCTGGATCATCGTAGATGTGCACAGGCAGCTTAGAGCAGCAGGCCATGAAGCCCTAAAGCATAACAGCCACCCTATTTAACAGGAAATCCTCCAGTTAAAATTTTTAATAGATAGAATCATTAACCATTATAGGGAATTCATCCATATAATTTGGCTTAAATCGCTGAATATGGGCTAATAGTATGGAATTATTTGGAGCTTTTCCAGTTAAACTCCAAAATTCAGCTCATTTGCATAAATTAGCTGGAGGATTTCCCACTCATGTGCATCAGCATCAAGGGACATTATGCAACAGCAGCTTTTACTATCTCAATTTGGTATGGGCATTCCCCTCTTAATCTATTTTATAATGGGCAATTTGCTGTTTGTCTTTTTTTGTGCTCAGTGGTTATGTGCTTAGTGGTTATGTGCTTAGTATCGGGATGTTGGAAAAAGAATACGATAGTCAAACTTATCAAAATTTGCTGCATTCCAGCGCCATACGTAGATATATTCGGCTTGCCGTGCCAGCAGCGGTATCCGTATTTCTAGTTTACTTTGCCATAATTTCATTCATTTTACCTTTTTAAATACGTTCTCAGCATTCCTGTTCAGTAAAATAATATCTTATTTCAGCTATAATGTTGCTTATGCTCTCACGTTTATGGTGTCTATGGTACCTTTGTTTGTATTGTCGCACTACTTATATGAAGTATATTGATCAAGGTGCACTAAAGCTGGCTCGGCAGGTTGAAAGCAAGATGACAGGCTAATGCTGATTGAATCCAGCGGGTTAACCCTAAATACAACTTGTTGCTTGAATCTGTGAATCGCTAGGCTTGCTCCTACAGTTACTGGAGGTTATATAATGGGGCAAGAGAGGAGGAAGTGACGATGGACGCGACCTATTATTCCGTCGGAAAATTTGCCGAGCTAAGCGGCATTCCGATACGCACACTTCATTATTATGAAGAAGTAGGACTGCTGAATCCGCGCCGTCAGGATAATGGACATCGTATTTATGGTTCAGCTGATTTAATCACCTTGCAGAAAATTATCGGCTTGAAGTCGCTGGGCTTTTCTTTGGAGCGTATTCGCCAGTTCATTCATCAGCGGGAACCGGAGATGAACTTCGCCAATGCCCTGCATATGCAGCAGCAAGCCCTGCAAGCCGCCCGCATTGAACTGGACAAGTCACTGGAAATCATCGAGCGACTGCAAGCCATCCTCCAACATGAGGGAGAACTGGAGCATGACATGATGTTTCTGCTGATCCGCAACATGCTAAGGGAGGACAAGCAGCGCAGCTGGGCGGCGGAGCATTTGTCGGAGCACACGGTCGCCAACTTGTTCGATATCTCCCGGAATACCGCCGTTGAACGGGATCGGGATATGCTCGACTTTGCCGAAGCCGTCAGACATCTATCGACCGGTGAACCCGATACTTCGAAGGTCGAAGAAATGCTCGGCTTCTATATGCAACGAATCCTCCACTTTCTGGATGACAAAGCGATTGCCAGCTTTGCCCGGATTCCGGAGGAACAACATGATCAATTGGACAGGCTGGTCGATATGCCCTTCAACGAACGGGAAATCGCCTGGCTGAATGAGGCGTTAGCACACTATGCAAGCAAATTTGGCCTGCCTGGAATCGATAGGTAGTAGAACATAGAACAGCACAAACACCAATGAATGCAGGAGTGTCACCTGCTTTTTTTTGCAAAAGCTATTGAAGAATTAAGGAGGAACAAACATGCCAGGAAAATTGGAGGAGCGATCAGCACAATTAGCTGCGCTCATGCAGCAGATTAGAGAACAGGAAAGCTTTAATGGTGTAATCCTGGTTGCCGAGCAGGGAGAGCCTTTGCTTTATGAAGCCGTGGGTTTCGCAGAACTGAGCCAGGGGCAGGAACCGGCGCGTATGCTTACGACAGAGTCGATGTTCGAGTTAGCCTCGGGCTCCAAGCCGATTACGGCGCTAGGCATCATACGCTTGCAGCAATTGAGGCATCTGAAGTGGGATGATCCCGTGTCCAGATGGCTGCCCGAATTGCCTTATCCGGGCATTACCGTCCGACATTTATTGAACCATACCTCCGGGCTGCCGGATTACATTGCGCTATTTAGCGAGAAATGGGATCATGCACAGATCGCTGTCAATCAGGATGTCCTGGACATGCTCGCCGCTCATCGCCCTGCTCCACTGTTTGCGCCTAATGATCATTGGATGTATAGCAATACGGGCTATATTATGCTTGCTCTTCTGATTGAACGAATCAGCGGCCAATCCTATGCGGACTTTCTGTCCGAGCAGATTTTTCAACCGCTAGGCATGGCACGAACGCGCGTCTATAATCGTCGTCTTCATCCTGGAGCTGTTCCGGCGGACTATGCCTGGGGCTACGTCTACCGACTGGAGCATCATGGATACGTGCTGCCGGACATTGTTCCGGAAATGAATTATGTCTACTACCTGGACGGCCTGCAAGGAGACGGCATGGTGAATAGCACCGCGATGGACCTGCTTCGCCTGGATCGTGCGCTGTATGACGACAAGTTTATTCCGCCGCAGCTGCGCGAAGTCATGTTCACCCCTGTGACACTCCATAACGGAGAGACGTTCGACTACGGATTCGGCTGGCTGATCGAGCAGCATCCGCAGTTAGGCCGAGCGGTAAGCCATAGCGGTGGCTGGCCGGGATATGCTACGTTTGTGAAACGCTATATCGAGCGGGATTTGACACTCATCCTTCTGCAAAATGGAGAACGGGATTACAACTATACCCAGCAGTTGATCCGGAGTGTGGAACAAGCACTCGCCGGCGAGCAAATGGACATGCCGCAGTCAACAGCTCCACGCACCTTAATTTCACTGTCTGCCGAGGATTATGAGCCGCTTCTTGGCGAGTACCTGTTCAAAGAACAGGAGCAATCGCTGCAGGCAAAGGTCTATGTGAAAGAGAGTCAGCTCTGTATGCGACTTGACAACGGGATGGTATTTGTATTGCTGCCCCTCAGCCCTACACGCTTCTACGAGCAGCAAACCGCAACTGAGCTGGAATTCGACGAGTTCAAGGCGGGCAAGAGCTCCCGGTTGATCTGGTATGATCCCGAAAGCGATAGCGTGGCAGAACGCATTTAGTCGCGATTGCAGCACTCACGCAAGGCCTGGGTAGGAGGAATACGAACCAGGCCTTTACATAAGCTTGAAATGCAGACTGTGCATCATATGATGTACAGTCTATGTCAGAACTTCTCCACTGCGAGCATCAATGATATATGGGCAATCGATCATGTACATCAATTGATAGCTCCCCTTCTGCGAATGCCAGACGTAATAAGGCTTGGATACCACGGAGTCAGCAATTTGTTGAAATGCCTGCTCCTGATCTAGGACATCCGGGACTTTCTTGGGCAAATCCCCAATGCTCATATCGCTGATGATGTTGAAGCTTTCCCGATCTACCATTACCTTAACTGGAAATGCAGCCGTATATCCTGCATCGCAACGCTCCACGATGGCTACAAGCATTCCGCTCTTACGCAAAACCCGATGAATTCTCCATTGCCCCGATTCCTCGGGATAGGTTCTGCGGCCCCATCCACATACAGCCTCATAGACCCGTTCAAGCTCCTCACTGCTGATAGGAACAGCGTCGGGATGCACGGCGTCCCAGTCAATCACCCCATCATAGCATTCACTGAATGACACATGCTGTACGATACGTTTTCCTATCTTACCTGGCGAGTGGATCGTCTCCGGCTCCTGTAGCCGCGCAAAATTTTTGGCAAAGATTATCAATATTTTTGGCAAAAATAACATGCTGTCTATGCGTTAATCTTGATTAGCCAAGATATCATTCTTTAGAGCTGTTTTCATGAATATTGGGAAAGATTTTGCAACGTCATTATGATTCTTATAACTTTGGATGTCCTCGATCAAAGTGTATCCTTTATTATTAATATCCTTTATCAGATCGAGCACATGCTCTTGATATGTATATCGGTCATTCACAGAATAGTGCAAATAAATCTTTGTTTTTGTATTTCCCTCAGAAATAGCCTGTGGTAATAATGTGTTCAGGAAATTAATGCTTACTTCTTTTGTATCTCCCATGATGCCTTTAAGAATTTTGCTGTGCCAATCGGCTTTTAAATAGCTTCCTATGTAATATTGTGGGGCACCAGCAATAATGTAATCAGCTTCATGCTTAGTTCCAAAATATAAAGCAGAAGTCCCGCCTTTGCTGCTTCCTAGAAATACGGTTTTTGTTATCCCGTATTTCTTTTTGATTATTTCAATTAATTCATCTACAGATTTTTCTACATAAAAATCGTTGTTCTCACCTAAATAGTATGTCCCTCTATTACCATATCCAAAGTTGTCGAGGATAAATAATTTGTTGGTTCTAATGTTATTTAAACTCCTAATGTAGTTATATTTTGGTCGTTCATTTTCACCTGAAAACCCGCTAAATATGACAATCAAAACACTTGATTTTGCCTTCGAAAATAAATAACGCAATGTACGGTTACCGTTTTTATATTTTTTTTCATTAAATCTAATAATCGACTTAAGGACAACTGATTTTACTGATTTTTTTATATTCATAAAGAACCTTCTCTCTTCAACTAAGAATATACCTTCTCTAAAAGTATATCTTAATTAAAGAGAGAAGATAATGGTAGTTATTGATTATCTATTGTTGTGTAATCAATTGAGAAACTAAATTCTCCATGTACGTCTTTTGGGCCATTGAAACAACAAACCTATTTTCGTACTTTGCGGGAGAACTAGTCGTTTCAGGCAAAACTTCAATAGGTAAGAATGATAGGCTCATTCTTATAGTGAAATTTTCATGTAAAAAGTCACTATCCCCATCAATGATTCTAATTTGTTTTGTGTTTTCCTCATTCCCAAACAAACTTTCTAATTGCGCAAAATCGGTGTTATTGGGGTCGAAATGAAATTCGTAAATCTCTCTATTGGCATTTTGATAATAACCTTGCTTCCCATTAACCGTAATACATGGCAGCTCAACACCATTGTTAAACTTAACATTCATTTTCCATTTCTCCTTTTCATATTATTCGAGCCATAAATTAAATGTTGTGGTTTTAATGTTCGGGACATTAGCCCCTCCACCAATTCGGATATGTACCCGAATATAGTGATATCCTGTTAAATTCGATACATCAACTTCGGTTATTTCTCTTGAGAACGTCTTTGTTTTAAAAGCACTTGCATTTGATTCAGTATAACTCCCTGTCTTATTGGTACTTGCGATAACATAACTCCAAAAGTTGTCTGAAAAATTATCTACACTTTGCCAATCTATACATACTTTGCTGAAAGGGCCTAAGTCTATGGGTACATCCGTTACATAAGATGCTTCTGTTACAGAACCAACATTTCCAGTGAGTTTAACATCAATACTTCCGGAGTTTTTAGAGATCGTACCGTATGTTGTATGATAACCGGCAACCAAAGTGATATTTTCAACGCCTGCTTTATAAATATCGAGGAGGATAGACCAAAAATTACGTATGACCCCATCAACGTTTGACTGACCTTTTTTTGCATCACGGATCACTCCGCCAATGCTTGTCTGTACTTTTTTTACTGAAGTAATTACCCCGTTATAGTTAAAGCGGATCGGCAATTTTATGCACCTCGCTCTCCTTAATATATGAACCCAATTTCGCCATTGCCGAGTTCAGATGAAGTAAAATCCGTAGCAGATTTTAGAGCAGTATTCCTAGGTCGTTTTGTTGTATAGTCTGTTCCAGGACCTGTTTTACTTGCATTCCAGGCCGCATCTGCTTTATCATAAGCAGCTTTCACCGCACTTGGAGTCGCAGCCTGATCGGTAGCTGTACTACTGGTTGACGTGTTAAGTTGTGTAACGCCTCGCGCTTGCGTGGTTGCAGAAGGCAAGTCGGATGCTGTATGTGTATGAGACTTTTTCGCCGCATTTAAATCGGTATAAGCTTTTGCATTTGATTCCGAAGCATCCCAAGCTGTTCGTTCCGCTGCCGTAATATGAATCTGAGAGTTATTAGCATGATTTTGGAACTCCACGCTCGATACAATGCCGTTCTGGGTGGGGTTGGTACGAATACTTTCAATCTGTGTTTGCAGCTCTTGATCGTTTTCATAAAGCGTATCGATCGGATTATTAAGTACGTCCGCATGGCCCTGATCCGTAACGGTAAAACGTCTCGGTGGTTTTATTGGCATTTCATTTCGCCCCCTTAATAGATGTCATCTACCTCAAATATAAATTCCATATCCCCATCTTTAAGCTTGTTCCCCATGGTTCGTAGGGCCGTGAATTTACCTTCCGTATCCACCAACGCCAACTCATTTATGATCTGTCCGGTAAGCTCATTTTCCGCTAACGGGCAGCGGTAACGTATCGTAGCAGGAGCAATGAATTCATAGCTGTCGATATCCTTTCGCAGCAACTCATTGCGAAGCGTTTCTTCAGTTCCATCCACTGGCAAAGGATTACCCGAGGAATCAACGCCACCATTTCCGAACGCCATTTGTACCACCTTGGTTAGGCTACCACCTTCAGCCCGAGCACGCGCTACTTGTGCACGCGCATAAGCTGTTGTAACCGTCAATACCTGTTCTGCCATATTAACCTCCTAAATATTTACGATTGTCTCCGAAGAACTCAATAGCCGCGATCCGTCCAAGGGGACGGAACCGTCAAGTACCCAGTAGTTGTGCCGCTGTCGAATAACGGCATCTTGGCTGGCTTCATTTCTGTTTTTACTCCGGATGACCATCTGATTATTGAAACGTGGTCGGTTCCCGGCCCACCCTGACAAAGAGGGATGACCATTAAGGAGTTGAACACCGTCCAAGTACCATGGATATCCTCCGAAAAAATTCACTCGCGTCCGAAGTCGAAGCAAAGTGTCTAACTGACTCTTGTTATGAAAATCAAACCTTATCCCATAATTCGGCTTTGAACGAGCTGGTTTGATCTTCATTACTTCAGCATTGATAACAGAAAGACTATTAACTCCTGGTGGTGTCTTGCTGCCAAGGTAGATGATGAACTCAGCCCAGCGATCCGGATCATATAGATAATAGGGTTCGATGTAAGACTGATCGTATCCAAGAGCCTTCAATGCGGTCAGAATGCCATTCTTCGTCCCGGCTTGTTCGGCGATGACGTTTTTCATGAGCAGCCGCATTCTGTAGCTTTCAATATCCTCACCCTTTAGTCGGGGCATGTCCCGTTCGCGGCCATGTTCTTCGAGAATCCGCTCACTGGCCGAAATAATCATGGACTCCTCGCGCACCCGGAAAATGTCCTGCTTGGTCTGGTCGAACAGCTTACTGATCACCTTGAAAAAGATGTAGAACTGGTTGTTTTTCTTGATGACCTTTTTCAGGGGGCCGAACAGGAGGTAGTACATATAATCGACGAACTTCTCGAACATGGCCATTACCCCCTCAAAATAGTGATGCTGACCGATCCAAGCACAATCACCTTGTTATTGTCCAGGACAACGTCCTGCGGCGGATTAGTGACCTTGACGTTCTTGCTTATGCTGATTCCGGAGCGGATCGCATAGATAATGTCTGCGTGGTTCAGCACGTTCAGGTCTCGGCCTTTCTTGATGCGCAACAGTTCTGTCAGGATGGCCGTGGCCTTCGTTTCGATGCCATCCTCCGAGGCATCCACTGGAATCCAGACCGTGACAGCGATGTCCTGCGTGACGGTTTCGGAGGGCTTAGCAAGAACATTATCGTCCGGTCCTTTAATGGAATCAGCTGCAGCCTGAACTTGGGCGAGCAAACCTTCGCTCGGTGTTCCGGCGGTGCCGGTGACGATAATATCAACGGTTCCTTGGCCGCGAGGATGAAGGTCGTCCACTTGAACAAAGAGAACGCCAGGGATCGCCTCACAAACCGATTTGTATTTCGCTGCAATAGGGAGAGTCGAAAGCTCTGACCAGCTGTTCAAAGTGCGCGCCCGAAGGCTTTCAATGTCCTCCAAGTCGCTACCCTCGCGAGAGATCCAATCGGCTTCATTCATGATTTCGTCGATCCCTTCAATATGCGTCAGGGAGCGCCGGATCTGACCCGGCGGCACGTTGTAGGCCGAGCCCACTTTCTCAGCTTCCACCGGCACGCGATAGGTGAGGGCATCCGCTGGCATCGTGACGTTCTCCAGGACAACGAATCGAAGCTCCTCGCCCATGATGTCCGCTTCGGTTTTGAAAATATCGCCCTTGGCTATCCGGATCGCTTCACCGGCTGCCGCACGCTTCAGCGTAACATTACCCCTGGTCTTCACCGGCTGCTTGCGCTTCTTGGAGAAGTCGGCAGCCTTCAGCTCCAGCCAATCGCCTTCAGCGTGAGAAACGAACATATTGTTTAAGACGTTGCGGAAGAGCGTGACCAGGTCGATCCGGATCTGAATGGCGATCATCATCAGCGTGTAGAATATGCCGCCAGGCGAGAAGTTCGTGATGCTGAAGCCTTCATCTTGTAACTCCTCCTGGAGAGAGCTTGCGAGCTCGTCTCGATCAGGAACGGGGAGGATCTGATTCATCACCTGATCGTCGATCATACGATTTTCACCTCAACTTTCACTCTGTCCAGCTCGATGTCGAGCTGATATTGCAGATCGTCGCCTTGGAACTTGAAGGATATCTGGACGCCGATCTTGTCGTCGGCAAATTGAACATTGGCCGCGATCGTCTCCGAGTTGATTTCCTCGCGTCTAGATAGCTTCAGCTGAACGCGCTGGGCGAGTTCAAGCCTGGTGAGCTCATCGTCCGTTGATTGGATAAAATCAAGCAGCGACCAGCCCCAAGTTTCGTCATAGAACAGCTCGCCTTCTTGGGTCATCGCCTCTAGTCGGATGTCCTGAAAGAAACAGTCCGGTCCGGAAACCACAAGCGCATCGCCATTGGCCGCAGGGGCGAGCTGCCAATCCTCGTTTAGCAGGATGTCTGTGTCGTTTAATCCAGCCATCAGCTCACCACCTTGCCGACGATGTAGGGATCGAGCTGGCCATACATTAGCAGGATGGCCACCGTGTCATCCACTTCAAAAGCTTGATCCGACTTCACGTTCGGGATCTCCGGGAATCGATCATCGACAGCGCCGGTATCGTCCAGAACTTTGAGATTATACTGGCCAGCGGCGGCGCGGGTAATCTTGGCCCGCATGGCTGCCGGATACAGAAGATGCGGATATTCGGTTTTCATGCGCTTGTCGATTGCCGCATTGGTCATTTCAACGATCGACATGGAAACCACCACCTAAAAATAGATTTTCGTCCGGATGAAGCCGGTGACCTCCGTGGTGAAAACCACCTTCTTCACCGCGAATTGGCCGGATACTTTCGGATGTGAGACATTGATTAAATGAGAGTGCCGCACAAATGGAGCGGCGACCGTTTCTAGCTGCCAAAGCCCTCCGAATTTTTCGAGGGAAACGATGTTCTCGGCATACTCGAATTCATAGATTTTGTCCTGCTCTGGCTGCTCGCCCCAGTAAAAGACCCCGGAAGAGAAGAAGAATGGCTCTTTGATCTTCCAGAGGGAATGAACGGTTTCGATGACCGAAATGACGTTCTTCCGAAAGATTGGCACGGAGGCTTTCTTTGCGTAAATCTTAGATGAGATCCTCGCTTCGCTGATTCCGGCCTTGCCCAGGCAAAAGGAAAGGATCTCCTGGGGCGTTGCATCAAGAAAGGTGTTCGTGATCAGCGTATCCTCCAACAAAACCATGGCGTCCTTCAGGATGATCTCGTCCTGGTTGCTGCCGCCGGAATACGGGCTGACAACGAATCCCTGGAACACTTCGTCCAGATTGCCGTTATATCCGATCTTAACGACAGCGGCGTCCCTTTTGGCAACGGAAATCTGCTCCTGGAACCGGTCAGTAAATCGGACCTTACCCCAATCAAAATAAGAGTCTGCCGAAGAGTACACTTCGATCTCAATCCCTTGCGAAAGTCCATAGGGGCCAAGCTCGACGTTGATTTCCGGATAGAACAGATCATCATCCATGGCAATCGCTCCTTTACATCGGCATCCGCAGGATTCCGTTTTTGTAGACCGAGGTGTTCTTGTTATCGACGGCAGCCGTTTTGGATGTCTTATTCGTCGTCTTCGGAGCCGCACCGCGATCGCTGGTCAAATAACTCTTGTAATCGGCACTCAGTGTTGAGCTGGGCTTGGCGGCTGCTTTGGCGGTCGTCTTTTTGCTTGAGCTCTTGGAGCTGCCTTTTTTGGTGGCCGTAATCTTCGTGGCTACGTATTGCCAGAGCTCAATAGTCACCGCGATCGACGAGGTATTGTTTTGCTCACGCGAGGCTAAGGACTTGAATATGACTTTATTGATCCCCCGAACGGATGAGTGCGAGCTGACGAACGTATGCACTTCCGGCTTTGTCTGGCCAGGCTTCTGAAAGAGCTTCTGGATGATCTCCAGCCGCCGAAGCTTAGTCATGTTTGGGCTGTCCTCCAGGATTAACTCCAAGGTGATTTTGCCATCCTCGTAACCGGTGGCTTGTTTGGGCTTGGCCGTTTTGCCTTGGACTTCTTGCTCCTCGACCGTGGCCTCGCCTTTGATTTCGATGCTTTTGAAAAGGCCGGGGAGGACAACGCCTCCAACCTTCACGCCGGTATCATCGACATAGATCATGGGTGTCCTCCTATCCAGCCGGGGCCGGTGTCGGCCCGTTGCCATTGTTGTAATCTTCGATTTCCTTCAGCAATGCGAACAGCAGCGGCAAGTCTTTTATCTTGCTGATGTCCGGATTGATATTCAGGGTATGGATGTACAACCCCGTTTCTTTCTCGGTCGTTGTATTGTTGCTTTCCGATTTCTCGGTAAAGGCCTCGCGCAAGTTGATTTTTTTGACTTCGCCATCGCGGCCAAGTCCCATTTGTCCAAAGGCCTTGTCCGTCATTTCAGCCGGAATATCCTGGCTTTGCTCCATGCCGGTTCCGATCGTTTCGAATACTCGGCGTCCGGAAAGGGTCAACTGCGAGAGCGGTCCGGTGTGCGCATCGGAGAATGGGAGCAGCTCGCGGACTTTAGCCAAGCCGTTTTTGACCATTTCCACCGGCTTGTTAATTACGCTCTTGATCCCGTCCGTAAAGGTGGTGATCACCTTGGAGCCGGACTCGCGGAACCAGGTTAATGCGCCGGTTATAATGTCCTTGGCTTTCTGAATGCCACTTCTGAAAAGTTCAGTGACCCCATTCCACAAATTCACAAAGAAGGCCTTAATACTTCCCCAATTGTTTATTATCAACATTGGAATGCCTATGAACGGCAGGAAGGCGGCGATGGCCACCTGAAGCCATACCGGCATCCCGGCAAACAAGTTCTTGATCCAGTTGAACCCGGCGACGATGCCATTAATCGCTGAGTTCCAAGCGCTCTTGATCCAGCTCGTGACCCGGTCCCAATTCGTCCATAACAGGATGATCGCCGCGATCAGGGCGACGATGCCGATAACGATCCATGTGACCGGATTGGCCAGCAGGGCAGCGGTGAATGACCATACCGAAGCGATCATTCCAGGCATTGCTCGGGCAGCGCTCAAAATGCCTTTGCCGAAAGCTCTTATGCCATCGCCAGCGTATAGAGCGACTATCCGCATTGTTAAAAAGAGGTCGCTCCCCATTTTTAAGACCTTGTAAAATCCGAGGAAAATGCTCACGCCTTTTGAAACGATAAGCCCGATGCCGCCAATAGTGGTTATGAGTGTTCCAGCAGCTGCAAGCAATGTACCGATAGTGATGATTGTCAGCATGATGTATTTGGTTAGCTGCTGATGACTATCGATCCAATTAGAAACCCTCGATACAACTTGCTCGCCTCGATCAATAAAGGCGTTGAATGTCGGGAGGAGCATATTCCCTACATCTTCGCCGACGTTATGGATTTTCTGCTGAAGCAAATCCCACCTATCCGGGCTGGTATCATTGATTGCATTAGCCATTTCCTTGACTTCGCTGATCCCTTTACCCATGGAGTCATACAGCGATAAAATGCCATCTTGAAGATCTCCCGTTTTGTTGTACATGAGATCCACCATGGCTACGGCTTCATCTGTACCGAACGCCTTCTGAATTTGCATCTTCTCGGCAGCGTCGAGGGTATCTCCAAATTTGCCCCTGAGCTTATCAAGGATCTGAGGCAAGGAAAGAAGCTGGTTATTCGCGTCCGTGAATTTAAGCTTTAAGGTATCCCCGGCCCTGGCCGCCGACTGCAAGAATGCCCGGTACTTCGTCCCGGCCTCGCTGCCGCTCATGGTTGCCTGAAGCATGCCAAGGATAGCGAATTGTTCTTCCATCGGGACTTTGGCCGAAGTCGCCGCAGCTCCCAAGGAGGAGATCGCTTGCGCCATTTGCGGACCGTCCGTCTTAAAGATGTTGGCCGCATGGCCAATACCAGCCGCAAACATCTCGCCAAAGTCGATATCACTCATATCTTTGTAGAAGCCTTTGTAAATCCCGTAGCCGGTCGCGAACAACGAGGTCATCTCTGCGATGGTAGCTTTCGTTCCTTTGGCCGTAATACCGGCCATTTCCGTATATTTCGCAACGGCTTCGTCATTCAGGGATGCGATCCCTGATTTGATGTCATAGGCAGCGGAGATAAATTGAGCTTTCGACGTTCCGGCCCAAGTGTCGGAGAAGTTCTCTGATGCCTGCTCTAGCGCCTGCAAGTCCTTAACCCCAACGGATTTCAGTTCGCCAAGCGCGCGCTGCGTTTCGAACGTTGCTTCGACAGGGGCGAGGGCTGTGTCCGTGATTTGCGCGCCGAGCCCGGTCATGACAAGTCCCGTTTTGGTCATACTGCCGAAGCTTTGATTTAGCCTATCAATCCGGCTAACCGAGCCGTCTACCGTGGAAGAGATCCGGCTCATAGGTCCGGTTAGCTGGTCGATCATGCCGACAATGACCGACAGCCTGAACACAGAATCGAGACTCATGTTATGGCCTACCTCCTTTCTTTTGTGATTATTTGTGATATATTGGAAACAACGATTCGTAAGGAGGAATACAAGTGACTGCGATTTGGTTCATGGTTCAAGTATTGTTTTTTGCACTCTGCGCTGGTGCGATTATATCGGTCCTCATCTTTGTCCCACTCGGAATTTACATAATCCCTTATGCTTTATGGATGGGAAACCAGCATACGTTGGGCCGACACCTTGACAAGAAAGATGAAAAGTTTTGGAAGATCGTGAAGCACGCGACCATACTTTATAAAAGCTGGATTCGCCGCCAGAAACCGTCCTTTTAAGGGCGGTTTTTTTAATCCCCGAATACCCTCACAATCGCCTTCGCCAAAATGATCTCTTCAACTTCCTGAACATACCTCGCCTGGGCGAGAGTATGAATGAACTCCTCCAGATCCATTTGCCCCGGTTCGGTCTTTAGAAGAGCAGGAGGCAAAAAGCGATAGATTTCCAGTGTTCCGGATTCTATAACGTTGCCTTTTACCTCCTGAAGGGCACTCTCTAAAGCTGCTTTAAATTTACGTCTTTGCTAAGCCCAAGCATGGCCAGCAGCTTCTCGCCGATCGCAAGCGAGAGCGCCGGATATTCTTCCAGATCCGCCTCAAGCTTCGCGGCCTGTTCTTCCACGATGTTATCCAGGATGAAGTTCTTCAGCGCTTTGGTCGGGCTTTGCGCCGTGCCTTTTACGTACCGGTCATAGCTGGCCGTGGCGGGGCGCTTGAAGCAATATTCCAGATCCACCGTAGTCGCGTCATCAGGTTCGATCGTTGCTTTGACCTGGTAGACCTTGCCGTACTTCGATTTATACTCCTCGACCTTGGACGCTTCTTTAGGATTGCTCATGGGTATCTCCTCCGAATTTGTCATTTTTTTTTGATAATTTGATAGGGAAGATGAAGTCTTTAAACCGGCTTGACTCCGTCCCGATCGATGCCGTTTACAATGAGCAAGTCGAGATCCACCTTCAGGGATTTGTCGCCTTGTGCATTCTTCTGATCGGCCTTCGTAATCGTCACGGTGTTAAGGACATCCGTTCTCGTCCTGCCGCCATCATTGGCGTAACTGACGACGATCTTGGGGATGACCAGCTTGTACAGAGGGACGCCTTGCGATTTGCAGTAGTCAATCAAATCGTCGAAGTCATCGCGAAGAAGGGACATCTTTCCTTCCGATTTGTAATTCCCTTCACCGTAGCCTCTCGGGCGCTGGCCACGACCATAGGCGACTTCTTTCTCCAGCTCGTCGTTGTAGCTGATTTCCTGGAGCTCAAGGTTCAGGCCGGGAACGGCCACCGTAACATCGCTCCAATCGTATACCTTGCCGTTAATAATCGACATGAATTAAGCGCCTCCTGTAAACGGATTTTCCATGCCAAGGTCGATATCGATTTCCCGAATCCGGCCAATGGGTACGAACCGAATGATCACCTTGAGCGTTTCGCTGACTAGAATATCCTGGTCTTCAGGAACGATGATCCGCCCGGAGGAGATCTCCTTGGCGCGGGCCATATCGTCGATCGGGGTTTCGATGAACTTAGCGATCGCTTCCAGACTGCCCTGGACATCCGACATATCCACCTGGCCTTGCAGCTGCTTCAGGGCTTCTTTCCGTGTCTCGCGGATCAGCTTGTTCTTAACCCGCACGTCCTCGGCGTACCGGTAGTCCGATCCATCCGGCGCCATCATTCGAGCGTTCGTGACATAGAAGCCTTCCAATCCTTCGTATTTCCGGAACGTGAGATACTTCTCGTCATCCAGCAGGCCGATGTAGTCTTCGATTCCTTCCGGCAGCAGCTTCAGCATTTTGGACTCCGTAACGCTGAAGGCTTTTGTCTCGCCAATAGATTGCTGCACACCAGCCAGCGAATACCAACCGCACACGATCCCGGCGTTGTTGATGTCCATCGTCCGTCCATCGGACTTGGTATACAAGCTGCGGGCGGCGATGACCTGAACGTCGGTATGACTCAAGCCCTTCCGTTCGTCCACAAGACGCTGATAGTACGCATCGACGG
Organism: Paenibacillus sanguinis 2301083 = DSM 16941; assembly: GCF_000374825.1. GTDB lineage: Bacteria > Bacillota > Bacilli > Paenibacillales > Paenibacillaceae > Fontibacillus > Fontibacillus sanguinis. The sequence continues at coordinate 299,473 of NZ_KB895377.1, read as the reverse complement.
TTTCTCCCGCCTCTGGGCGCGGGGCTTCCAGCACGGCGAAGACTGGCTTTTTGTACGTATCTCGCAGGGTGGTCAGCTCCGTAGCCACCGCAAACCAAAGCGCTCGGGATGAATCTCCGACAATATGGATGAATTCAAAAGAGATCGAGGCGTTCCGAAGCGTGGCCAATGCATCAAGCATGTCCTGGTTGGACATTTGCGGTGCTTCGGATTTGACTCTAAACTCATCGCCAACCTGGAACGAATTCACCGGATCGGTGGCCGCCTCTGAGAATTTGAAGGTCAAGCCCGTCTCCGGGATCACCAGCTCGCCACTTAGCGGCACAGTCATTTCATCGCTGAAGGAGTATCCACCATCAACCGAATAGCGCAGGGCTGCCGCATTCAGGCCGCCGGATTCCGTTATTTTGACGATGATTTCATAGGCATCGTTGGGCTTCCCCGTAACCGTTACCTCGCCGGTTCCGGAGCCGGTCTTTTGTACCGCTTCGACCGTACCGTCCACGCTGGGCGTAACCGGGATACAATAGATCTTGCCCGATCCGTTATCGACACTGTCCAGGACAGCATCGGCAAGCGGGGAGAGGCCGAGCAGCTGTTTGATTTTAGCTGGGCTCATCGTACCGCTGATCGTGATCGGGGCGGTAGACTTCACAGGGGAGACGCCGATCTTTACGTGAACCCCCGTTCCGGATGCCGTCCCGACGCCCAGGCCTCCGTCGGTAATCGTTGTTTTGACGTCTCTAAGCATTCTTCTTCACCTTCCTTTTGACCATGACCGGACTCTCGCAAAAACGTTTGATGGCCGCTTCAAAATCGGCCTGGCTCACTTGCCGCCCAGGTTTCCAGTTTTCTGCGGCAAGAACGCCCTGATAGATGTTATCCGGCACGTTAAGGCTTTGCTTCAGCTCGCCAATTTCCAGAAGTTCAGGGGCCGGCCCCTGAGAAATTGATGCTTCTTTACTCGCTGCCATGTACATCCTCCTTTACTTGTTCAATGCTCTGCACGTTGTAATCCGTGACAGGAGCAAAGTCTGTGTCTTTATAAATGCCGCCGAGGAACTTCACCTTCAGTTGCACGGCGATTTTGGCGGCAATGATGCTGTCATCCTTATCAACCCAATCGGCTTCCTCGACTTCGATAGCCGTAAAGTTCCCGTCGATGTAAATACCGGCGTCCAGGGAGGCCATGAAGGAGCTGAAGATCCGATCGCATTTTTCCTGGTCGTACTCGCCGATCACAACCGTGATGGTTATTGTTCGGTCGTACAGCTTCCGGCGTTTGTGCTTGCTCCCATCTTCAGCGAAATAAACCTTCTTGGAGGAGGCTCGCGCAAAGGCGTCGCCTTCGGGGATGACAGCCCCGACGTGGCTGTCTCGGAATTCCTTCAGCGATTTCATGCTCGTCCGAATTTCCGACTTGATCCCGGCTTGTTTGAGTTTTGAAATTAGATACTCTTTGCACTCTGCGATCATGGTCTATTCCTCCGCCAAGGCATCTTCCAGCGTGCCTTTGATTTCCAACATGTCTTCCTCGCTGATTCCGAGGAACGGGCGGGCCGGGATCTTGATCGTGACTTTGACCTGTTGTTTACGAATCCAGCGCTCGCCGATCCGGAAGACAAGGCCTTTCGACGTCTTGGCCCGGATCGTGACTTCGCGGCCTTTTTCTCCGAATTGATGGGTGCGGGCATAGATTTTGTTCGTGCCGACCGCAAACCCGCTAGCGGAAACGCTGCTCTTGATCGAGTTCTTCAGGCCTGCCGTATCTGTCAACGTTGTGCCGCCGTTTTGGGAGGCTCGGATCGACGACTGCCAACCTTTGCCGTCCGGCCCTTTTTCCTCCTTGAATCGCTCGCGCGTCGAAGTCCGTATCGCTTCGGCCAAGACCCGGCCCACACCTCGAATATCGACTTCTTCAAGCTGCCGCAGCCGCTTCATCAATCGCCGGACGTCGCCCTCCAGTCGAATGCTGAACATGATCACATGCCCCGCATGCTATCTCGCGAGAATCGCCTTTCGCTTGAATGAGCGGAGAAGGCGGCGCTCGCCTTTTGGGCGTTACCGACGCCGCTGACGCCGATATCGATCATGCCTTTGGCTACATTCTCAAAGAAGCGGATCGCGGCATTGTACCGGTTCAAGTAGTTCTTGTCCTTCTCGGACTCGTCAATGCCGATGCGGGAAAACAAGTTGTATATGGCGATGTCCTTGGCAAACTTGTTGATGGCCTTCGGAACGACGGAAAGGGGGACGGGGTATCTTTTTGCAAGATACCCGTCAATTTCCCCAGCGGCGTCGGCAATGGCCCCGGCGATGATCGGGGCGATCTTCAGCTCGCGCTCGTCCGGATCGTCGATATATTCGTTACCGATCAGCACGTTCAACGCGTCGTCTTTGATCATGCCCCGAACTTCTTCGTTGGTGCAGTACATCAGAACCACCCTTTCAGGCCGATAGTTTCATAGCTTGAGGAGTATTAAATCTCTTCGCCAGTAGACCCGTAGGCCATTTGCCAGAAGCCATAACCGGCATTGCTGCGGCCATCCACACCATAAAGGAACTGCTTCTTCATGAAAACGTTCGTGTCCGTTTCATTTGTCAGAGATACGAACTTCGGCTCTTTCCGCTTTTGATAAATGAGCGGTTTGAGCGGGCGGTTCGTGCAAAGCAGATACCAGGCGTCATCCGCTCCGGCAAGTTCCGGAACAACCAGCAGTTCCGCTGTTCCTTTCAAAGTGTTCGTCGTGCCGTCAATTTGATCGGCCAGCAGAATCTTGCGGCCTTCCTTTTCGTTTGCTGGAGCCACAACCAACAAATTCGGAACCAGTTTCAGCGGCTTGTCTTTCTCGTCGGTGAGTGACATGATCTCCGTTCTGGCCGCGCTATACGAATCGGGAGAAAGCTTCTTCTTACCCTTGTTGCTGACCGTCTTCTTGCCTAGCTTGTGATCTGTGGCAAAGAAAGGTTTCTTGTCATAGCAAGGTTTAGTGAACCCCTCACGAAGTAACCCGAACACAAGATCATCTGGATATAAGGCGGCACTTTGGCCCATTTCTTCGACAATCGGGGTATAGATCCCGATACTGTCATCCTCAATGTCGTTACGATCCACGCCGACCGTCAATTCATGGTCCTTGTTCTTGATGGTATAGTCGGATGCTTCCAGGTTCTGAATTTCACGGTCGCCAATCCATTCCCGCATCTTAGGAAATTTGCCTAACCACTTGTAGTTTTCTTCGCGGGTCGTGCTAGGAACGAGGGTCGCGACTTGCTCCCATTTCGTTTTCGATTGATCAAAGGCTTTCTGGAAGATCACCTTAAAGCCGGTATAGATACCCCGAAGGGCTTGCTGGTTTACGATCATATGAATCTATTCCTCCTCGATAGTGTTTTTTGATTCATTCAAGCGAATGTGATGAAGGACGGGATTACAGGATTTCCACGATGACTTCAGATCCTTCAAATCCCAAGACTTTTCCGGCCACGCTGGAATCCGTGGCTGTGACGGAAACAGTCTCATCGTCTTCGATATAGCAGTTCTTCAGTACATCCTTTTGAGCGATAGCTCCGGTCGCCGAGTTATTGAAGGTAAATACGCCGCGGGCAACCCGGACTGTAGCTGCGCCATCCGCCCCGGCTGTGTTATCGACGAATTCTTCGGATCGACCGGCTGCCGTTAAATCAGGCGCTTTTTCACCGGGGATCGCAAATCCATCCGCATCAAGGGCGACCAGGGCTCCATCAAAGATTTTGGCCCCGCCTTTTACGGGGAGTACGATCAATCTTCCAGCGAATTCCGTAGTGTTTCTTCCTTGCGTCAGCATGCTTTTAGCTCCTTTCAGAGAGTAATTGTTATTTGTCGCCGTATTTTTCGAGGTCTTCCTGGGATACGCCCAGCTGCTTGCATACGGCCAGCGTCGTTTCGTCGTTCGCCGGGGCTTTGTCCTTATTGGCTTCGATGTCGAGCTCGCCAAGAGGAACAGTTTGCGGCGCTTTCTCAACAAATTTGGCAAACCCCTGCGGATCTTTGAGTGCATAATCCTCAGCCCATTCCTTTTGAGCTGCGGAGATCTTGCCGTCTTTCAGAGCTTTTGTGACCAGCTCGTCCGAATCCTTTTTGTCGAGCCGGGCTTTCAAAGCCACAAAGTCAGCTGCCGGTACAAATCCGTTCGGGTTTTTAAGCGCCATGATTGCAGCTGCAACATCCTCGGTTTTTGCAGTCTCAGGTACGCCGAGCAGGCTAGTGATGGTCTTATTAGCTACCATGCCGTCTTGTGCGGCAAACTGTTTGCAGCATTCCTTTACTTTTGCAATAATTTCCTCGTCTGTCGCGTCGTCGGGTAATCCCAGCATCTTCGCGCATTCCTTCAAAAATTCATTCATCTTGTTTCCTCCTTGTTCATTTTGGATTTCTTCGTACTCGGTCACGTCAATCGAGTTGACGATCGGGAACATACCATCGATCGCCGGGGTATTCGTCAAAGCAACCGAGTGTAAAACAACAGCTTTGGTATCAGCTTTTCGAACCAGGACGACAGGTGACAGGTAACGGTATTCCTTATTCTTGAGGTACTCCACAGCCTTCGGTGTCCATTCCACTTTGGCGGCAATCGCGTCAGGCTGGAGGATGATCTCTTTGATCCAGCCTCCTGCAGGAGCCTGCACATTGTCGAGGGTTTGATGCTCATAGTCCACAACGATGTCCAGGTTCCGTTTTTCCATGGCTGCCTTCATCGCCTGGAAAGACTCGTCATCGACGACAAAGTCTCCTTTTTGCGATTTCACCAGGCCAAGGGGCAGTATCTTAACGATGTCCGGAACACCTTCAACCTCGGTGGCGGCAGCCGAGCAAACGATCAGTTTTTTGATTGTGATCACCTCCTTACCCGTCATTTGCATCTGTAACGACGTTAGAACGCGTTATAACGTCGTTAATAGATTCATAGCCACTATTCGGTAGTCAAAATAGGAAGGCGTCTTAAACGGCCTTCTAGGGGCTCGTTTTCGTTTTTCGTTTCTCTCGCTGCTCAAACGCCTTTCGAAGCGGCTCAGGGTAGCTGCTGACATCCGGTTTGAAAGCATCCTTGGCCGGGTTCGTCGCGAAGTTTGGATCGGGAATGATGTTCGTGAATCGTCCGTTCACTTCTGCCGATACCGGCGGCGATGTTTCGACCGTTAGGCCGCGCTCTCGAACTTGCCGCTCGGAAAGTGTCTTGACGCCGCAGCGGCAGCGGAAGCCGTTCGGCGGATACCAGGTATTCCAGATCGGGTCATCCGCCCGGAAGACCCGGCCATCCATCGCAAGGTGTGAAGGTCGGGTGTGCTGATCGTTCACGGCATCGTACTGCCAGTATGGCCGCAGCCGCAGGACGGACGGATCGGTCATTTGCTTGTAATGCCCGACGTTGTAGGCCGTCTGAACGTTGGTACGGAAGATATTGTCCGCCTGAAAGTTCGTAATCCCTTCGTAGCCTCTGCGCTCCAGAAAGTCGTTCATCCGATCCTTGAATTCCCGCATCGTCCGACCTTCCTCAATCGCCTTCAGGAGCTCGTCCTGAAACTTCTTGAGGATCTGAATCTTGCTATACCCCGAAACCGTAAATGCTTGATGCCGGTATTCCTCGGCCAACTGATAAAATTCAGAAGACTTCAGAAGGAGCTTGTTTCCGAAAAACTCGGCTGCCTCCTCAAACTTGAAGTCCGGCTCGGTCAGCAGCTCAAAGAGATCCTTCATACATCATCAGCTCTCCCCGTCAGGTCGGCGTAAAACATCGACTTTGCCAACAGCTCGTCGAGATCCTCGACGTCCATCTTGGCATATAGCGAGTTTACGAAATCCTGATCCTCCAGATTGGCCTTCAGCTCATTCAAGCTTTCAGCCTTGCCAACCATATTGAGAATCGGGGCGAAAATCTTAGAGAATACATCGGCGTTATGCTTGATGGCCATATCGGCCAGGGCATCAATTTGCGCCTGTGTTGATGTGGATTTCCCTTGATCTTTCAAAACCTTCAGATCGGAGAGCGACTCCTTGAACGGAGCAGCTACGGCCACTGGCGGCGTAGCGATTTCTTCGTCAGCTTCAGGCTTTGGAATGCTGAACTTCTTGTAAATGTGCGATGTAGGAACCTTGAGCCCAACCTTGGAGATCAAGGTGTCGTAGATCTCGGCTGTTTGTTTAAGGTCGTCCGCTTCTTCACAGTCAAAGCGAAGGTAAGGAATCCGTCGATCCTCTCCAAAATTGAAGTAGACCAACGGGCGGATCAGATCTCGCCGGAGCGTCGCCGCCAGCGCTTTACAGTCAGCGACCGTTAAGTCGTGCCGGACCTCGTTGTGCGTTTTCGATTGGGAATATGATCCGCTTCCGGAATCCGAAGTTAGCGTTTGGCCAAGGATCGCCTTGGAGATCTGCTCGTCGCAATATCTTGCCAGTGACTCATATACATTGATGCTCGTCGTCTTGCTGGATTCCTTGAACTCGATCTCCGTACCGTTCGGAATAATTCCGGCGGCGTCGGTCCCGATCTGGATCAACGCACGCATCAGGGCAAGCTTGTCATCTTCCGAAGCAGACGGATCGTATTTACCAAGCCGCAGCGGCATGCCAAACACTTCGCAAAAGCTAACCCAATCCTTCAGGTCGTAATTTTTGAACAAGTACATCCAGGCGACAACGCGTAGCACCCCCGCCCTGGATGGATGTCCGGATCTTGCTTTGTAGCGGTGAACTACAAATTTATTAGGCACGAGAGGTACTCCGTTTGGAGACTCACGAGTTGCGATTTTCAATACATCGTCGTTATCCCATATGAGGCGTTTCGGATGACGCCATTTGATATCCTGGATGACGGTATGGCCATCGTCGTATTCCCATATGATTTCCGATACCGAAATGCCCTTTCCGATCGCGTCGAGAAGGTCGATGAAAATGTCTTCGAGGTTCTCCAAAGCTTGAACCTGTTCCTTGACAAATTCAGCGATCTGTTTGTCGAACTCATCGTCCGAAAAGGGGATGATCTCGTAGTCGAGGCCGGTTACGGCATTCTTACGGGTTTGGAGCTGGCTAAACAAATGAGGATCTTTCTCCTCCATTTCTTCAAATAACTCCATCTGCCGGAGCACATCACCAGCATCCGCTTCCCGGAAGATTTGCGCGAGACGCTGCGGAGTCAACCCGTTCGACGGGTAGCTCGAATATTTGTCTTGAACCTGGGCGACGCTGATTTCCGTCATATCCGGTTTGGGGGTCGGGGCAGAGCGTTGTTGCTGTTTGCCTTTACGTTTTGCCAATTCGATTCACCCCCTTAATATCCGCCGCGCCGAAATTTCAGCGCCCGGCTGATGACTGATTTGTAATCTACTTTGTTGGTCGTCTTGATGCTGAGTGCCAGGCGAACGGCCATTTCCAAACCGTCCGGGCCATCGTCGTTCCGGCCCATTGGAAACTCCTTGAGCTGCTGAAGCAGCGTTTTGTGTTTACGGGAAAACTTCAGGTATCGGTTCTTGACGAGCGGTTGCAAGCTTTCAATCCGCATGAATTTGTTCTCGCGGCTTTGGATCTCCTCGATCGGGAGGTACTCGCCAGCTTCCGCCGACTTCTTCGCCAGGACATCCTTGAAGTAGTGTTGGAATTGCACCGTCTCCACGCCGAACCGGTAGAATGGCTTTTTCAGTTCCCGTTTGGCCCGTTTCGACATTTCGATGGCGTCGTCTATAATGACGTCTGGATGGCGCTTTTCAATCGACGCTTCGGCCACATACATGTAGCCGGTGACGGTGTCCTTGGCGATGACGATAATCGAGCTGGTATCCGATTTCTTGTTCTTCCCGAGCGACGGGTCGTTTGCCGCAACAAGAATGAATTTCGGTGCCGAAAAGTCAATGGAAGGATCGTCATCGTAAAAGTCGAACCATTCCTCGTTGAAGGTACAACTGTCCGGATCGATCGGATCATTTTGGATTTCCGAGTTAAAGGATGCGTCGCCCTCGGAAAGCTTGATGATCATCAGGTCGTAATAGGAGAGCTTCTCCTCCCAAAGGACTTCTGTTCCTTCCAGCATGGCTTCCCGGTTTTCCTCAAAGTACGCAAGAGCGTCTCCCTCGCGAGCCGGATTGTCCAGATCGTTATAGATAACTTCCCATACTTCCCACAGGCTTTCCTCGGTTGAGAAGCTGATAACCCCGCGATAAGTAACGCATTGATAAGATGGGTTCTTCAGCACCTTGGATAGCAGGGAATCGTAGTGCAGAATCGTACCGATATACACGATATCTGTATAGGTGTCCCCGGCCTTCGAAACCGCTTTGTAAAACCAGCTCTCCAGCTTCTTTCGCTGCTCCGGCGTGTTGACATTCTCGTCGTTTTCAACATCGTCCAGGACGAGGAGATCCGGACGCCAGTTCCGATGTCGGCGGCCGCGAATCTTCTTGCCGCTGCCGATCGCTTCGACCTTGATGTCCGTAGACGTCAGCAGCACGCTACCTTTCCAGACCTTCCCCTTTAGGCTGCCGAAGTCTTCAATGACTGCGGCATTGTCTTCCAGCTCGGTCTTGATGTCGGTGAGGAAGCCTTCGGCCTGGTCGCTGCTGTCCGACAAGATAATCGGGTAATGCTTGTACTCATAAACCACGGCGTGAAGGGTATCTTTGAACGTGAAGTTTGTCGATTTTGCATGACCCCGGGGAGCAGCAGTTCCCCGATGGCAGCCCTTGGCCCGGGAGATCTTCTTCTTGTCGGTGATCGGGTTCAAGCCCTTCATGACGCCTTGCGTCCAAATTCGGTCCAACTCGCCGTGAAACTTGGGCGACTCCCGTACAAAGTAATGGGGTAGGTATGCCCGGCCAAAGTATTCTAGATCGATCGCGCCAAGCTTTTTCCGTAGCCCGTTCGGTCCGGTCAACTCATCGCCTGCCTGGTACGCCTGCCAGAGTGATTGGCGGTACTCAGCGTGTTCTTCATTCCTACAAACGTAACGCTCGAAGAGATCCCGCTGATAGGCGAGGTTCTGGATCTGCTCCTTGGCCTCGTCGTCCTCCTCCAGTTGGCGGATATAATCGTCCAGCTTAATCATCGGCCATCATCTTTTCCTTGGCTTTTTGCAGAACCTCTTTCAGTTGGGCGGCCAGAGCAGCGTCCGACTTGATCGCCGCCATGATGTCGGATTCCATTCCGGAGAATGCCAGGTCGATTTTCTTCTGCATGTCCTGGCGGACCTTGTCCTTGTAAACCTTGCTACGGGACAAGGCGACCATCAGCCGTCCGGCCTTATCCAGATCCATTTCGTCCCATTCCTCTTGAGCTTGCGCCATCTTGCGCGTCAGCTCACCGGCCATGATCTGCATAGCGCCCTCGGTATAGTCGGCATCCGGGTTTTTCTTAATCAGTTCAACCAGAGCTCGGGTCTGTTCTTGAGCTTCCAATAACCGCTGGGTCGATTTATCCAATCGCAGGGCATAGCGACCGACTGCCGATTTACTGATCGCATAACCTTGATTGTCCAGGTACTCAACGATTTCCCAATACGTGATTCGAGTATCGGCCAGCATGGAATCGACCTGATCCTTGATGTGTAGCGGTAGATCGTCAATAAGACACCGTGTTCTGCGCTTTGCCATTAGAGCGTCACTCCCGGGTCATTCGGCGTGGAGCCCTCCAGGAGGTCGATTCCTTTGACGGTCAGCCGGATAACAGCATCATTGGCGTATGCCGTATAAGAGTTGATCCTGGCATCCGTAAACTCGATGTATTCTTTGCCTATGAGGTAATCCAAGTGTTTGGAAATGTCCGGACTCACGATTACGCCATCATTGACCATGACGTTAACGAGCTGCCGACAAAGTAGGGAATTGTTATAGCCCTTGACCAACGACCGCAGAATGTAGCCGCGAACCGCCTTGTTGTGCTGTGCTCCGCGATATTCTTGTTCATCCAGTGCCATGTTGGTTGCCTCCTTTCAGGAGCACGTCGTGGATCTTCTCCAACTTGTTGTCCACGTTGTTCATCGTGCGGATGAAGTCCTCCCGGGTGGTGTAGATAAAGGGAAGATCCGACTTGAGATTTTCGAGCTTTTCCTCAAGCGCATCCACACGTTCTTCAGTCTTCTTGTTTTGAGATTTTACTTCGGCGAGCGTTGACTTTAGAAAAAAGCCGATAACTCCGATGCCGAGCATCGTGGCCGACTGAATGATCCAGGAGTAATCCACTAGGCCGCCTCCTTCAGCTCCAGGACCTTGGACTCGATCGTGTGCTGGATATAAGCGTCTACGTCGCCGAGGGTTGTCGTCAGGACGGCGAGATATTCCGGCTCCAACATCTTGAGCACTTCATCGAAAGCCTGTTTCCCCAGTGCGAGCAATTCCTCCCTAGAATTTGTTCCGCTTTTGATGCCTTCCCGAATCGCTTTGGCCGCCGTTTGTTCGGTCGATTTGACCGTCTTGGTCGCCACATCGTCGAGTCGAGTGAGGGCCGTCAGGACAAGAGAACGCTGCTCATCATTGTCAATTTTCTGCGCCTCAAGCCGCAGCTTGGCGACGGCCTTCTTGATGTAGTACATGACGGCTGCACAGAGCAAAGTCAGCACGCCGAGCGCGAGGTTTGTCAGTATGTCTTGGATGGAGTTTTGCATCGTGATCCTCCTTCTTTTTGAGAATAAAAAAACCAGTATAGGCAATGTCCTATACTGGTATCGTAACTTGCAGCGCTATTCGTTTTTAGAAGGGGTTCCCCACGTAAATGCCCCGTTTTCCACAATTAGGGAAAACTGATTATCATCAATGATAGCGGGCGGTTTTTCGCCTTCGACGATCTCCCGAATACGTCGTTCACTGAGCTCATACTTCCGTGCTAAGTGCTTCTCGTTGTATCCCGTGTATTCCTCACGGATTCGCTTGTCCCGAATAGGGCGTTTGAAGAAATCGAGCGTCGGGAGGTAGATCTCATCACCGCCGGTCATCTTCACAAGCCTTATCAAATTATCAATGCCAATCGCCTTGGCGTATGAACAGTAGGGTTCCGGGATCATGTCGGCAGTCAATTCATTGAGCCAGTCTTCCACGGGAATATCACCTCCCATTATAGCAGGGTCATTTTATTTGGCAATCACCCGGCTTTCAACCCCGAAGCCAAACGGACTTGATCTGCGAGGCGATTAAACTCGTCCCGGGCCTCTTTATATTCCTGAACGATGTACCAACCGGCAGAGAGGAAGCGGATGATCTTTTCGGCGTCACCGGGCTGAATGTCCGTTCCCCGACGCAGCTCGTCCGCCAGGCGGTTGAACTCGTCCGCCATGTTCTTTTGAAGAACGAACCAGGCAGCAGAGAGAAAACGGATGATCTTTTCGGCGTCGCCGGGCTGCACCTTGTGTTTGATCGCTGGAGGCGTAACAGGCTTGTCCGCTTCGGAAGTATCCCACCAGCCTTCACCGCCGTAAGATTCATTGAAATCGACGGTCATGCCCGTAAGAGACTGACCGTTTTTGTACTGATAGACATTAGCCTTCGAACTCTTTTTACCACCCGACCAGGCGTAAGTTTGCCAAAAGGCCGATGCTGCTTTCCGCTTCGACATCTCTTCGATGACCCGGTACGATCCATAGACACCAACTTTATATCCGGGAATTTGGGAAGCAGCTGCCTTCAGATATGCTTCGATTTTATCGAAATCCTTGGCCTGGGCGTCATAATCCACGGCAAAGTAGATGACGCTACCGACCGGCTGCTTGATCAGCTTCGCCTCCTTGAAGGCTTCGGCTCCATCTACCTGGCCCGCCGCCGATCCTCCAGCCGGACGCGAAGCCGAAGTCTCGAAGACAGAAATCACTTTCATTCCAGCGGCAGTAATGGCCTCAGCTTCAGCACGGTTCAGGCGTTTCCATCCCAGGCGCTGCGGCACTAAATACCGAGCGGCAAATGTGTATCCAGCTGTCGCGATTTTTTTGGCATTCGCCGCCGTGATCGGGGCGGCGCAATCAATTCCTTTTTTCATTGTTTTCTTCCTCCTTCTGGATGGATGTGTATTTTTGCTAAAACGACTTTTTTCTGAATGTGCATTACTCTTTAACTTCCCAACCCCAAATCATCCATGTTGCGGGATTGTACCATTTCCCTTTGTATACTCGTCTTGCCGTTACAGAATCAACCGAATTTTGTTCGCCGCACTTAGGGCATACCGGCATGAGGAGAGGGATCGAAAAAGTCATTTTCCCAACGATTTCATTACAATGATTGCATCGTGCGTATTCATCCCACACTTCATTCACTCCTTCGTAATCTTACTATAGTGAATTTCCAGCTTTAGTTCCGCCGGATCATAGGCGATCTCAGCGATTTGTCGATCTACCGGTTGCTTGTGTACTTGCTTAAGCAGACTTTCCAGGCTAACGGCTGCCGATCCGGCGGTCAGCAACCTGCTAGGAAACAATACGAATGATCGATTAGGATCGGGAGGAGTTGCAAATGGTATCGGCTCAGCACTAGGTTTTGTTTTGGCCATTAGGATGCACTCTCTGAAGCCCTACGAATAATTCCTTTGATCATATGGCCGTTTCCTTCTTGGTAGGCCTGGTCGGCAAGCCGCTTCACTTGATAGTGGAATGAAGACGATCGTCGCTTTTTAGAAATGACTACAGCTTCAACCGGCTTTGATCCGTCCCGCTTGTAACCGCCTAATAGCGGGTTAGGAACCAGCTTATCCACAAGGACGATATCTCCGATATCCGCCGATTCTCGAATGATCAGAATTTCTTTGACCTTTTTCGTGACTTCACGCTTAAGGGCGGCCTTTTGCTTTACTGTCATCTTAGAAACATTGACTGCGTATTTACGGAGATAAATAGCCCGCATGGCTAAATCGAATTTATTACTGTTATTTGCGCATTCCAAAGCTAGGGCATTGATGCATCCAAGCTGATCGATCCATTGAAACTTCTTAGGGTTTAAGAGGGAAAGCTCTTCCTCATCATTGAATGTCATTTCCTTGAGTCCTCCTTTGCCAAAAATTTTGAGAATCAAACTAAATCTTTGAATCGAAAATTCAGCAGCAGCGGATCTTCATCCGAGCCCAGGAACATTTGGCCGATATACTTTTTTTCTGTCTTGGCGCTCCGAGACTTTTCGAACAGTCGACCGGCGGTAGCCTCCGAGAGGAAGCCGATCAGATCCTCGAAGTATTCGCTGGTGTAAATGATCGGCAGCCCCTTACGATAACGGAAATCAACAATGCCGTAAAATTCCTTGACCCAGGTGTCTTTTTGACTTTCTTTACAAACGTCATCCACGATCAGGATCTCGCAGTTATAAAGCCGCTTTCGGATCTCGTCCACTTTGTAAGCCTCATCAGGGATGTTGTAATAGGCCATCCACTCCGTGAACCCGGAAACCCAATTAAAGAAAACCGGCTGAACGCCAAGCTCGACGAGCGGGACGACGGCAGCCGTTGAAAGATGCGTCTTGCCAGATCCCGACTTCCCCAGGATGCCAAGCCAAGGAACCCCTTGCAGCCCCTGGCCTTTCTTTACGCGAGCGGCCAACGTATCGGAATACTCCTTGACCAGCTTGTACACTTCGGCCACCCGGCGATCCACGCTTTGAACATCGAATGTGTCGAATGTCTTTTGGACAAATTCCTCGCTGATATTGCTGGACTTCAGCATCCGCTGGACCCGCTTTCGCTCCTGGCATTTGCATTCTACAGCGAGGTTCTGTTCCGGATAGAAGACGATGCCTTCGTCTTGACATAGCGGGCAATCAAAGACCGGAGAGTCTTCGACGGAAGGCTTCTTGGGCGTCTGTGTCGCGCCCTGGGCTCGCAGCGCCTCGACCCTTTGCAGCAGGCCGGGGAGGTACTGGTCGATCGCTTCCATGTGCTGCGCCTCCTTTTTGGTTCCGCTTGTTCCGCATGATGCCCCGGGTGTAATCCTCCCGGTGGGTCGGATATTTTTCAATATGCGTTGAGAGGGACTGGATCACGACGTCGGAATCGAACTTGTCCCAGTATTCATATTCGCGTTGCTTTATGTTCTCGGAGATTTTCCCTGAGCGACGGGTGAAGCGTACCGTTTCCCAATATGCTTCAATGACTGCCTTTTGCGCCGGTGTGTACCGATCCAGCAAGTTTGCCATCAGCACGAACTCCTTTCGTAGACCAGCGGCATCCTGGCCAATCTCTTTCAAAGATGAACTGCCGCAGCTGCTCGTCAGTCTTACCTTCTATTTCATCAAGGGGTAAGGAGCAGGGCTCCCCGGCGTGAGCTGCGTAACCAACATAATCCCGGGCCGTCTTAATCAGATCGGACCGACTGAAGCGACGAAGAATACCCCTCAGCTCCTGGCTGTCCGATGGCGTAAGCATGACAGGGTTAGCCATTGACCGATGATCCTTTCTCGCGAGCTCGGCGTTTCATGTTCTTCAGCGCCTCGATCGTTTTACTGGCAGCTTCCGGCGAGAGGTAGCTCGGGTGACTGACATGAAGCCGGTTCTCCAAGAAATGCCGAAGCCTGCGCGGATCGCTTTTCCAGCCGAGTTCTTCCGCCAGTTTGTTGATTTGCCAGATTTGATTCGGCGTCGCACGAGTTGGCGGATAACCCTTGAGAAGCGAGGTTAAGCGGTCAATGACTTTTATAGCTTGATTCTTGCTCAGGGCCTTAATGCTAGTAGACCTGGTCACAACTTGGACCAGGTCATGCAGTTCGTCGTCATTCAATTTGGCTTGCTTTGCGAGGCCGTAGATCTTCTTGATTTGCGGATAGGTGATCTTCTCCATGGCGGGCACCTCACAGATCGGCCAGCTTCTCGCGGTCTACCTCATACCAAAATGTATCCTCGACCGTGAGCGTCGCGCCGACCTTCAGGATTTCATTTTCCGGGTACTTCTTCAGGTTGTCCTTATCGATCTTCTCCGGTGGCTGGACGATACAGTCCGTCATGCCGAACTCCTTGATCTTGCGGATCACTTCCGCCAGCTTGGCAGCAGCGCGAGGAAGCGCAATCTTCGTACTCTTCCGATAGCCGGTCCGGCCGAAGTTAATCTCCTTTGTCTTCCGATTTCCCAGGTCGTCGCGGTTCGCCTCGACGAACTCCTTCATCTGGAGCTCCAGCAGCTTGATACTTTCCTTGTGCGGCTTCGCCTCCATTTCGGCGGCGAGCTTGAGGTCTGAGATCTTCGTGTTCATGTCCGCCTCGATGCGCTCGACGGCGAGCTGACACTCGCCGATTTCCTTCAGCGTCAGGTCCACGTCGTCCCAGCTTTTGAGTGCCGGAGCGTCCGGCAGTTTTACTCTTGCCATGCTAATTCCTCCTCGTGTTCAATTTCAATGAATGTATGGATATGCTGACCGGCTGCACAACTAAAAGCGCAATGCTCCTCGCGGTACAGCTGATCGGCGTCAAACACGGTAATCACTTCCCAAAGATGGCGTTCCATTTCCTCCATATTCTGCTGAAAAGGATCTCTGATGAAAATCTGACCATCGATGACCGCATAGTCCGGAGATCCGCAAAGAACGATCCCAACCTCGCGATCCGTAAGCCCGGATATAATCGCCACCGGTCTTATGGCGACCGGCAGCACAACATGACCTAAAAGTGCGAAGAGACGAGAAATAGGTTCGGTTGGATTGGTGAAGGCAGTCATGGCCGCACCCCCTACAGCATCATCATGGCCGTGGCGTTCTTCACCGTTTCGGCGGTGATCAAGCCGCTGCCGACGCTGGCATCGTCCAGGCATTTCTGGAGCAGCTTGGACAGCCAGCGAATGCCGCCCTTGGATGTGCGGGTAATCAGGCCGACGATTTGCGATTTCGCCGCATCGTTCATGTCGTAGTCCTGGAGGATGGTGAGGATCTCGTCGCGTGAGAGGCCTTCCGTCTTATAGAGGTAATCGATACGGCTATCAATCTGCCCGTAGTTCTCCCCGATGGTCCGCTTCTTGAGTTTCTGTTCAACCCACACCGGACCGGCCATGATCAGGCTGTTGCCGTAGTCCTTGGTTTCGTCGTGAATGGTCCGAAGGATCTCGATCTTGGTTATGTTCTTAGCTGGCATCAGCTGCTCGATCTCGTCGATGATCAGGACGCGCGGGGCTTCCCGCAGCGTCTCGATGATGTCCTCAAGCATTTCCTCGCCGCGCCCGGCAGGGGTAGCACCCACGGCTTTCGCGATGGCTTTCAGCAGACCGGACCGACTCATCATCCCGTTAGCCCGGATAAAGACCGCTTTGTCATTTCGGGATGCGTACTCCCTCAGGGCGTGGGTCTTGCCGGTTCCCGCATTCCCCAGCACCGCGCCGATACCATTCATGGCTTCGGTCGCGACGCACAGGCCCAAGATGTTACTGGCGTCCTTGGTTTTGACGAAATCAGCTCGTTTGGTCGCGGCCACTTCAAGGGCAGCCGGTTGCGGGCCGATCGTGTCGTACATGTACTTTTCCAGCGCTGTCAAAACCTCCTCAGAGGCTTGGCCGGTCTTGCGAAAATTCCAAATGTATGTGTGTGACTTGCCGATTGCATCGGCGATTTCCTTCTGTTTCACGCCCTGACGATCAATGCGGTCGGTCAAAAACTGCTGAAGTGTGTCGATTCGTTTGGTTTTATTCATATCAAGAAGAGCCATTGCCATTGTAATTCCTCCTTGTTATCTCACGTTTTGAAGGAAGGCCTCGCCGATCTTGCCGAAGAAACTGCTGGCTTCGGTAGAGGTTGATCCTTCGGATTCTTCATCCAGCTTTTTCATGTCGCTTGCCATTTTGCTTGTCCGATTCAGGCGAACCACATTCGATGCGGCAGCCGGCTTTTTGCGGGTGTTCTTACCACAAACGATATCGAGGATCTCTTCATCGTCGGTGTAATCCTCCAGGACCATTCTCCGGGCTTCAGCCGCAGTTACGCCGTAACTGTCCAGGGCCTCTTGTGTGGATCTGCGAGCAGCCGCTTTTCTGCGCTGGAGTTCCTTGTGTTGTTCCTCGGTCGCGAACATGGACAGCATTTCTTTGGTTTGTGCCTTACAATGCAGCTTGCCATTGTGGTAAACGTAAAGCTCGTCCAATCGGTTCGGATCGTAGCGAACTGTAACCGATTCGCCTTGCAGATTGTACAGCGCGTCGTCGTGGAAGAATACGCCGAATTTCTTGATATCCCCGCCCGAGGAAACGGCGGCTTTATCCGACTTCATCATGAGGAGATCCAGTTCTTCTTCCTGCGGCATGTCCAGACGATAGCGCTCCTCAGATTGATAAACCTCCAGCGGAGTCATGCCGTTCAGTCCGGCATGCGGAGTGTTGTTGTACTTCTTCATGTACCCCTCGATCAGCGTGGCGACCTGATCGATGGTTAGGCCCGATATAAAGAGCTCCTTCTCGTTCAGATCGTGAGGCCGTTCAGCCGGTGACTCTCCGCAAAAGCCAAGCACGTAACGGCTCATCCGATCACTGAAAGTTCGAAATGCCCGTTCGATCGGTTTGGCTTTGGCGTTATACGGAAGCGCGAACCGTGTGCCGATCTCTAGAGATTTGAATAACCCTTCCTGCTCCAACGTGAAATCGTGAAGCGGTGTCCGTTTGCCGCCGTTCAGGTGCTTGTTCTTGTATTCCTTCCCGTTATCCATGTACACATAGCCCGGCAGCCCCCATATCGGGGAGTCCTCCTTCGGAAGGATTGCATGCCGTATGGCCAAACCGACAATGTGACTGCTGCCGTGGGGGCCGATACACCAGCCGACGAAAGCCCTCGACCTCATATCCATCCAAGCCGACAACGTAAAACGCTTGATCGAGTTGCGGTGAGGAACGAGGATCGCGATCGTGTGACCGTCACCGACCCACATTTCATTAGGCTTGAGTAACGTAAGATCGCGCGTCGCCTGCGGCAAATACTTCGCTTCGAAAGCTTTCTTTCCGTCCCGTGCCAGCGACAATTCCGGTTTAGGTATCCGGGCGATCTCGCGGTACATGGTCGCCTGGGAGATCGGCTTCCAACCTTCTTGTCCGCACTTCTTTAGGTATTGCTCATATACGATGGAGCCCTTTGGTTGAAAAGGCTGCATATAGAAACCGCGAATGAAGTGGGCTTCTTCTCGGCTTAGCTTACGGGATCTGCCCCGGGTTTCGTGCGGCTTCCGGAGCAAGGCCGAAAGCCCGCCCTTTTCGTAGTCATCCATCCAGCGGTACAAGGACCGTTGGCTGACCCCATACTCATCGCACAAGGTTTGAATGGCGGAAACCTTAGACCCGTGCGGCAGCGCTTTGACTTGCTCGATCAGGTCGATACGGTGAAAGGCGTCCAGCAAATACTTTTCCAATTTCCCCTGGCCATAGATCTGCTGAAGCTCGCCGAGTGTGTACTGCTTTTTCTCATCCTCAATGTTGGCCTGATCCACTTGGTCATCTTCGGAGTGTTTGCGGAGATATTCCCGCTGCTTGTCCGCCGGAAGGGATGTTAGGTCGATCTGATAAATTTTCCGGTTCAGGCGGTTCGTTTTTTCCCTGGTGCGAAATTGACCTTTTTGAGCCCGGATCTGTACGGCTCTTTCCGTCAAATTATATAGTTCGGCCACATCTTTAATGGGCAGCCATACGCTCACGCAATCACCTTCTTTATTTTCAAGTTCGCATCGTCTATACTGAGATAGAGAGTATAGATGATGCGGTTACGATTCCGGGAGCGGCTTTGTGGATAAGGGCTCCCGGTTTCACATTCGGCCGTCAGTTTATGCTCTCTCTTGCTGTTCATTGAATGTCCCTCGCAACTTCAATTTTCTTTGGATGCCTTCTTCTCTTCCAATCTCATACCCGACCGAATGAAGCATATTCTGAACCGCTGCGATTTTCGCACTCAGTTCCACGACAACTTGATTAAGCTGTTCCTTCAGCACTCTTTCCTGTTCCTCCAGGAATGCTGCATAGGATTCTAGCGCGGATTTCTGAGCCTGGGAAAAGGTTAGCTGATTGGACTCGGATTGAAGATTTACGCCTCCGAGAATCTCCTTCACGATCCCCATGGCCCGCTCCGTCTGAACAGACGTAACGTCAACCGGTTCTTTTGTCATCTGCTATATCACCTCCTTCTGCTGGTCATCTTGATCCAAGCCAAGCCGGAAGCGAATCATTGTTTTGTACTTGGTACCGGACCGGCGCCCACGCAAAATATCGGTCAAGTAATTTTCATTCACGCCGATATCGTTAGCCAGTTCCCGTTGCGTCATGTTTAGCTCAAGAAGACGCATTTTGACCTCCACCCCGAAGGAAGAAGGCTTCGTTAAAACTTTGCTCACAGGCACTCACTCCTTTCATGTTGCATACCCTAAGATGGAGGCATTACTTGCTTTCATGTTGTGCCGTTAGAAACTCGATTCATTTAGCCGTCACACCGTGGCGGCTTTTTTTTGCACTCACCACCTTTCATGAGAGTGTCCGGCAATAAGCCGGTAATTTTCTTCGTGCTATTCAGTTTTCAAAGAGCGGACCACAATTTGAAAATCTAGCTGCTTGTGATAGGCGGTTTATCCAAATTGTGTTAAACTGATGCTGTGATTTCGTATCTAAACCTATTATAGTTTTAATATTAAAACGGGTCAAGTGATTTTGATCTAATATTAAAACTCAAAAATGCATTTTATTTCGAAAGGGGTTTTAATATGGGAACGATAGGGGAGCGACTAAAACGCTTGAGGGAAGAGCAACATATTTCTTTAAATGATTTGGCGATGTCCACTAATCTATCCAAAGGTAATTTGAGTAGCTACGAAAACAACAAAATCAAACCATCAGCAGATGCGCTTATTTCGTTGTCTGACTTCTATAATATTTCGATTGATTGGATCTTAACAGGCAAAAACAGAACCCCTCTGCAAAGCACAGGAACCGATGAAACTTCAGATTATTCTACAGATGAAAAGTCCTTGATTAAAATATTCAGACTACTAACTGAAAGACAAAAGGGGAAAGTTGAACGTTATGTTGAGGAGATGCTTGAAGATAATGAGGCCCCCGGGTCATCGATTTATCGAAGTGGAGAAGAGACCGCAACAAGTGAAAAGGCGGGCTAATTTTTTGGCCTTCATGACGTGATTTCGTATCATTTTTTTTGCTTTTCGCTTTTTCGCATTAGCTTTCTGATTTTAATCGCAATTGAAAAGCCGCCATCCCTTTGTTAGCAAGGGATCAAGCGGCTTTTCGCATTTGAAATAAATAGCGCGTTGATTTTTCGCATTAGAATTGATCATGGTACAATGGACAAGGGCGAGGGGCGGTTGCGTTCTTCGATCGTGCTGAGTTCGAGAAACCCTGTAGTAACAAGCTTCTAACGATCTAGTAACGATTTGCTAACGGAAGTTGTAACGACTCTGAGGATAGACGGCGGCGCTTTTTCAAAATCACGAACTCGAAATTCGTTTGCCAAATTTATTGAGAATTTTTTCCGTCCTACTCATCCCACGGATTCCCTTGTAGAATCGGGTTTTCTCGCGTTTTCCCGGGTCGTTTTTTGGTTTCTCTGTAATTGTCACTATATTTGATAAACTACAGCTCCGTTTGTCCTGCCATTGAGTCATTCATCCAAAAAAGTCGCCTGTTCAACGGAGGTTGGCCCAGAAAGGGAGCATGCCGTTCGTATGTCAACGTTTCGCCGGTCGTTGTATTCAGGAAGGTCTCCCCAACACCATAGCACCAGGCAGGAGACTGGCTGGAATCCGGAACATAGATAAGCTCAAAGGCCGCCCGTGCAATTCCACGTGCTTGTTCAGAGGACGGCGGCGATTGCGGCGGATCGCATACGGGAATGTCCTGTAGCAGATGGTCGCTGTAATCAGAATAGGCCACCACTTGTCCATTTCGCGCCACTTCGACATGAATCGGCATCGGCGGATAGAAGGGGATGCCGTTCCACGTCCGTCTGAACGCAAACATTGTCCCCTCATCCCTATCATTCATCTGGACAAGCTCCAGACTACCTGCCTGCTCCGTCAACCCTGCAAAACGCTCTACCCATTGCAAAGCACGGGCTTTAGCTTGCTGCGGCGTTATGTCTATGCCTGCCGTTCCTTGCTGCGGTCTCGCTTCCCTGTTGTGAACGATGTAGAAGGAACGCAACTCGCGAGTCCGTCCATCCAGTTTTACCATGGCAGACCCGGGAGGATTCCCTTCCTCCTTGTCCTGTCCCGATTCCGGCACCCATTCCAATTCAATACTATATTCTGTATCATAGGTCGACGACAACTCCTGGCGAATCAGCGATGCCTGACGATATAGCCCGGTTAATCCCAGTTCTTCTTCCCAATACTGCCATAACCTACTCATATCCAACTGTTCAATTGCCATCATTTCTCACCTCAACTGCGTAATAGCTCCTAACTCAACCTATCATTATATTAATCTATTTTTTGGGCTTTCGTAAAACGCAATAACTCACCATCCAAAAATTATATATATTATCATTATTTTACTGAATGATTCCCTAGTGTTGCAGTTTAAGCACAACATGAAATTACTCTACTTGAAAGGGCGATAAGTTGGCGTAGTTTATGAAATAAGTTCTGTCATTTAATAAACAAATAGAATCTAAAGGAAAAATATCAATAGTTCATTTTAGCGTTGACATTGAACCAAGGTTTAATGTTATTTTCTAAATAGGAGGTGAACAATATTTATGAGTACGATAAAAGCAGTTGCTAACAAATTGAATCTATCCGTCTCAACAATTAGATACTATGAAAAGAATGGACTCTTAGATATTCATAGAAAAGAAAATAATTATCGTGAATACAGCTTAGATGATGAAAAGAAGTTAAAGCTAATTTTAGTCATGAAGTATTCCGGATTTACAATCAAAGAAATCAAAAAGTTATTATCATTAAATAACGAAAAAGTTTTGGAAGACGACTGTATCAGAGAAACTAATCAAATAATTTCGATGAAAAAGAATGAAATACTGATGAAAATTGAGAATTATAAGAATGTTATAGAGTTGCTAGATATGATGAAACCTCTAGCTGTAGCTAAGGCAACAACTGAAAATGAGCTTGCACTTGAAAAGCAAATTGATCTAATTTTCAAAAAAACAATCAAGGAGGACTAAAATGAAGACAACAATTATAATAGGTCATCCATACCCAAAGAGTTTTAATTATGCAATTTTGGAAAGAATCGAGAGGAAAACAAATGCTACTGTAATAAATTTAGTAACGGATAATTTTAATCCAGCTATGCTATCAAATGACCTTGCTGGCTTTTCTAGAGGGCAATTCTCAGATCCTCTTGTAGGGAAATATCAGAAAATTTTATCAGAAACGGAGAAGCTTATCATAATAACACCAATTTGGTGGTACGGACTTCCTTCAATATATAAAGGATTTCTTGATAAGGTAATGCTAAAAGGATTCGCTTATGATGAAGAAAAAGGCCGTTTAATTGGTAAATTGAAAAACATCAAAGAGACAATAATTATAACAACCGCTGAAGCACCTCGATGGTATATAAAATATTTTGCAGGCAACCCAATAAAGGCTTTAAAAAAACGTGTATTTAAAGATATGGGATTAAAAAATGTAAAATGGGTTCATCAAGGTAATATTAAGAAAATTACTCAAGAAAAAAGAATTAAGTTTCTTGATTACGTTGAGAAGATTTAGTTAATTGTCTACCTCGATGTGATAGACTACAATGAACGTTTTGCTGAACGAGTCATTCGCGGCTTCGGTGATGTAGAGGTAAAGAAGAAACTGAATGAGATGTTTGAAGCGCGATATCCGGTGTGGGAGGAGCAAGAAAAGCAGCCTTTTCCCGTGTTTCTTTGGGGCGGGGAAACCCCGCCCCAAAGAAACACCACACCCAATAACGAATACCCGAGAAGTTACTCTCTCTTTTTTCTGTAATATTGGATTACTTTCGTAAAATGTGTTTCATTCTAAGGCAGAATGGTTAATTGTATACAACATATTATTGCGGTGATACGAACGATTCCGAAGGAAAGGAGTTTGTTGCTTGCTTACGATTATGCACATATCCATCCGGGGCCTAGAGAAGCAGCAGCTTACAGGCAGGGCTGGTCTGGCTTCCTACAGGGATTAACTGGGGAACCCGTATATGAGAATGCATACTCTTGATCCTAATTTGATTTTATTAATGCTAGCTTGCTTGACTTGAGTCTTATTCCTACATAGCAAGGTCTCCGCTTTCCGTTCCTGTTGCATTACACCCCCTCAAAGTAACTGTTGATCTCTACGATGGATGATGATATGCCTAACGTTCCCGTATAATATGGACTCTGCTTGGAAAAGGAGCGATTGAATGATAGTTCTGGAACATGTGAACAAAGTTTATGAAAATGGATTTCAGGCGCTGAAGGACATTAATCTTGAGTTCAAAAAAGGAGAGATTACCGTCCTCATTGGTCCAAGCGGCTGTGGCAAATCTACAACGATGAAGCTGATCAATGCCCTAAACACGCCATCTTCAGGCAAAATACGAATCGATGGCAAGGATATCTCAAAATTAAATCCGGTGGCACTGCGGAGAGATATCGGTTATGTCATTCAGAGCGTTGGATTATTCCCCCATATGAACATCTCCAAAAATGCAGCGGTGGTCCCACGCCTGAAAAAATGGGATAAAGATAAAATCGAGCAAAAAGTAAACCAACTGCTGGACTTGGTCGGACTGGATCACACGATATACGGTACGCGTTATCCTTCCGAGCTGAGCGGAGGACAACAACAACGAGTAGGGGTCGTGCGAGCACTTGCGGCCGATCCGGACATTATCCTGATGGACGAGCCCTTCTCAGCCCTCGATCCCATCAGTCGTGAGCAGCTTCAGGATGAATTGATCCGATTGCAGCAGGAGTTAAATAAAACCATTATTTTTGTTACTCATGATATGGATGAGGCGATCAAAATTGCCGATACGATCGTGCTGATGAAGGAGGGAGAAATCATTCAAACGGGCAAGCCGGACAGCATTTTGCGCCATCCCGCCAACGATTTTGTACGTGACTTCATCGGTTCAAAGCGTCTGAAAAATGAGAATGAAAGCACCTATGAAATTCCGCTCGTCGATGAAGTGATGATTACCAATCCGGTGACCGCATTTCCGAGCCGCGGCCTAGCTGAAGCCATCAAGATGATGGAAATGAAACGGGTTGATTCACTCCTGATCGTCGATCGCCAGCGGCAGCTTCAAGGGGTAGTGTCCATTTATCGCGTGCTCGATCAATATGGAGAGGAGAACCAAACGGTAGCCGATGTTATGCGTCCTGTGCGCTACTCGGTGGCTTCGGGCAGTACGCTTGCTCAGGCCATTGAGATCATGGATAGCTATCAGCTCAGCAATCTCCCTGTAGTCGACAGCAACAACCGCTTTCTTGGACTGATTACAAGAGGCAGTGTTGTCAAACATCTGGCAGAAGTGTATCCCACGATAGTTCGCCCGGAGCCAGTCGGAGAGGGTGAGTGATATGAACGCACTGTGGAATTTCATTGTGGAGCGTTACCCCGACATTCTGAAGGCTTTACAGGAACACCTGATCCTTTCCTCCTCATCCGTACTATTAGGAACGATCATTGCTGTACCCATCGGTATATTGCTCGTATACAACCGGGCAGGCTGGAGCAATCGTATTGTTTTCTTTATAGCTAATCTATTTCAGACAATCCCCAGCCTGGCTCTTCTGGCCATTCTGATTCCATTGCTTGGCATCGGCATGAAGCCCGCCATTCTTGCCCTTTTTCTTTATTCCCTAATGCCCATCCTCCGGAATACTTACGATGGTTTTAATGCTGTGGATAAAGCCGTGCTTCAATCTGCAAGAGGTATGGGGTACAGCACCGCGCAAACCATTTTGAAGGTTCAGCTCCCGCTATCGCTTCCTTATATCATGTCCGGCATACGTATTACAACCGTCTATATCATTAGTTGGGCTACACTCGCTGCCCTGATTGGCGCCGGTGGATTAGGTCAGCTGATCGTATCAGGACTTGGTGTCAATAAGCCTGAAATGATATTCATAGGCGGCATTGGCGCTGTCGTGCTGGCTTTTGCAGTTGACGGTCTGCTAGGGTTGCTGGAGCGCTGGTTAAGCAAGCACTACCATCAGAACCATCCCCGGGACACTGCGATATGAAGCATAATCTAGGTAAACAATCCATGGGACGGAATAAGGAAGGCGTGGTGAAACTGAACAAGTTGAAATGGGTCTCGATCTTGATTGGTATTATGGTTCTGGCCGCTTTTGGCTCCGGATGCGGTATACAAAGCGACCTGACGATTGGAACGCAAACCTATACCGAAACTAAAATTATGGCTGAAATGTACAAAGCACTGATTGAAGACAAAACTGACCTAAAAGTGGATATTATCCCGGACCTGGCTTCAAGTTCATTGGTTATTAATTCGATGAAAAAAAATGATGTTCAAATGGCCACCTTGTACACGGGTGAAATCTTTAACAATTATTTCCCCATCAGCGGATCGAAGGATCGCGCTATGGTTTTACAGGAAGCGCAAAAGGGATTTCAAGACCATTTCGGGTTTACCTGGATGGACCCTCTAGGGTTTGAAAATACCTATGCATTTACAGTCAGAAAAGAATTGGCTGAATCTGAAGGATATACCCAAATTTCCGATGTCATCAAGGATATGGACCATATGAAGCTTGGCGTAGATACTACATGGCTGGAGCGAACCACGGATGGCTATCCGGCTTTCTCTAAAGCCTATGGTATTACATTCGGACAGGTTTTTCCTATGGAGATCAGTCTGGTATATAGTGCAGTAGCCAATCAACAGGTAGACATCGTATTAGCCTACTCTACAGACTCTCGGCTGAAGGCTTATGAATTGCAAACTCTTCAGGACGACAAGCAATTTTTCCCTCCCTATGATGCAAGCCCGGTATTGCGTTCAGATCTTGTGCGGAAATATCCGGAGCTCGAGCGTGCTATAGCTCCTTTAATTGGCAACCTGGACGCAGATACCATGATATCCCTGAATTATCAGGTGGATATTGAGAAGAAAAGCGAGCGGGAGGTCGCTATCGCTTACTTGAAGGAGCAGGGTCTTATAAACAGCTAAAGGAGGGTAAATATGGAGCAAGAACAATTAACATTTACTGACTTTTTGTCCTATATATCTCGAAATCAGGGGTTGCTCTGGGAATATTTTATCCAGCACATCACGATGGTCGTCATCGGCCTAGGGCTGGCCTTTATCGTTGGTGTACCTCTAGGCATTCTTTGTTCCAAAAATAAATGGGCCGCGAAGATCATCTTGTCGATTACTAATCTCCTTCAGGTGGTTCCCAGCTTAGCTATGCTTGTGATGCTGATGTTATGGCTAGGGCTTGGAACAACCACGGTGATGGCGGGGCTCTTCCTGTATTCCCTGAATCCGATCACACGCAATACTTACGTTGGATTGAGACAAGTCGATGCGAGCTACATTGAGTCGGGGAGGGGAATTGGCATGAGTCCCTTCCAACTGCTCATTAAAGTGCGTTTCCCCTTGTCTTTAACTTATATCATGTCAGGTCTGCGGATTGCCGCTGTCATCGCTATCGGCGTGGTAACCATCGCTCCTCTAGTAGGAGGAGGGGGCCTGGGGCGAGAAATCTATGCCGGGCTGAACAGCAACAACTCCTTGCGGATTTTTGCAGGCGCCATTCCTGCTGCCTTTCTGGCCATTGGTGCAGATATCCTGCTTGGTCTTTTGCAGCGCAGGGTAGATTTAGCTAGACGCAAGTCCTCAAATGTAACATCTTCATCCGTGAATTCGTCAGAGCTTACGTAGCGCTTGATGAACACGGCGAGACAGACCCGGAGAAGTTATCACAATCTTCCGGTCTGCCTCGCTATACAACTAATAGGAGTCTGGACACTTTTTTATCAGCATGTCTTTCAATAAGGAATACATACAATCCCATTCCTCACTTTTGAATTATTCAACTCTACCTTCTTACCACATCTTAAATTCACCTGCTCTACACCTATATTCCCAAAGCCTGCTTGACCTCCGGGATCGACAGGCCGTCACTGCGAAGCTGCTTGATTAGTGCAATGCGCTTGATGCTGGCTTCCCGACGGTACCGCCGCGTCAGGTTCTCTCCGGCCTGCTCGAAGGGTAACATCCCCTCTTCCGTGTAGAACTTCAAAGTGCTGTAGCGGGTAGCAGTCAACCTTACCAATTCGCCGATTGTCACGAACTCCGAGGCTTCGATAGCTTCCATGGAACGTTGTCTGGACATAAGTGTCTATCTCCTTTAGCTTACCTCAAAGAGGTAGTTCAAAGTGGACGTTTAGGGATTAATCGCACCCCTTGAATCGGCACGCGCATCGTTACTAAATGCGGGACTGCTTCGTACATCAGATTGTCGATTTTAATTGTGGGGATTTCTCCCTCACGTACTACTGTAAATACGTGCCCTTGGGTCTCCAGCCGTTGCTTTACCGCACCCAGCCGATCTTGGGAATTTGCAAACCAGGCCTCTGTTTCAATAAAAACCGCCTGCGACCGCTCCAGCAATGGGAACAAAAACAACATGCCCTTGCCGACTGCCGTTTGCACAAAGGCTTTTTTCCAGCGTAAAAAATGCTTCACCATCATGCCCCAGCCCAGCCCAATTCTCATCCAGAAAAGTGTATGAGCGATGGGGCTTGATGTATCCAGCTCATTGATTCTCAGCGCCACCTGGGCCAGTTCCTGCCCCGAGAATAGATCAGGCAGACAGCCGCTTTCGCGCAGCAACCACAACAGACAAATCGTTTCATCGCTCACCGGGCCGTTCTCCAATACTTCCGCACGTAGGCCCTCCGCGATTCGCGTATATTCAGACAATTCGCTGCGGTACTCCTTAACCGCCACACCTGAGGACTCAAAGTACATATCACAGCCCAGCAAATGGGGGATTTCCTCCATTGCTCCAAGATCCATAAGGGAGCGAGTCATAACCTGCTCCAAACGCATGAGCTTTCGTTGGGGTAAGGAGGAAGCCCGCTTTAACCACCAGCATAATTGTCCATGACGTCCCGGCTTGCTGCCTTGCAGCCAGTTTATTACACCATTCTGATAGGCTTCTATTCCGGCCTCACTCACACCCGGCTCGCTAATCTTTGGACCAGCCGGGAGAGACTTCAATTCAAGCTCAAGTTCACCTTCTCCTTGATCAGCAGCACGCAATTTTCCGTTCAGGTAACATTCCAGCACCACCGCCGCAGCCAACACGCGAAGTGCTACCTGCTTTACTACCGACTTATGGCTGCTTCGCTGCGCATTTAGAGCAATCATTGAGAAGCTTTGGGCCAACGCAAATTCTGCCATTACCAATCTCCCCCATCTACATGTCATGGAGTGGCCAACCCTTCCAAGGTGCAAGAAAATAAAATATGTATCGATCTTATGAAGGCGGGTCACCCGTCCATAGAACCCTTTACTGAACCCTTTACTGAATCACTACTAAATTGCTACTTATTACTTATCACTTACTACTTACTATATATGCTTTTTCCCCCATATTTGTCAACCTGCATAGCAAAAAAACGTGCACAGCAAAAAACGGTGACCCTAACCCGGCTCTTAGAAGGAGAGCTTCTAGTTCAAAGCTTTCCGACGAAGAAGACCAGCGTTACAAGCCACCGTTTCAACCCTAACCAATCTCAAATCTCCAACTATCCAGCATTGTTAAGGCAAGCTAGTGATTTTATCCTCTATTGGAGTTCTCGGCTTCACAGCCGGAATTTCGGCCGGGTAACCAATGCCAAACAGCCCAATCACGTCTTCAGACTCCGACGCCCCCAGGATTTCACGATTATGGGCTGCTGCTCCCAAGGAAGACCAGAAGGTGCCTGCGCCAGCTTCATGGGCAGCCAGCATGAAGTTCTGCACAAAGCAAGCCGTTGCCATTACATTCTCATCGCGCTCCAAAGCCGTTGTGGCAGACTTGGAGAAGATAGCTATGACCAGGGGAGCACCGCCAAAATCCGTCTTATGCTTAAGTCGTCCTCTGGTCTCAGGTCCCACGAACAACACCCGCCACGGCTCTGTCATCCGGTGGTTCGGCGCGTAACTTGCCGCCGCCAGCCAAGCCCGTACATCCTTCTCACGGATTGCATCAGGCTTAAAAGCCTTAATGTTTCTACGTCCAGTAATTGCATCAAGCACCGACATTGCGATCTCTCCTCTCTATCATTACTCCCTTATCATAACATGCGTTAGCGGATTAGACTCGCGTAATATCAACAACGACTATACCCGCAATTGCTGCAGGTCTTGCAGCCCTCCGTATTGATTAGCGAAGCAGAGCCACAGGACGGACACAAATCAAGGGAAGTCGCCGGAGCCGAATGAATGCTGTGTGAATGACGCACCTCCTGATCAGCCCAAGCCCCTGCAGGATCGCGACTTATGTCATTATCGCGGCTTGAAGAGCTGTCAGGGGCGTGCATTGAAGCCGCTGGCTGCAAACCAGTGGAATGAGCAGCCGAAGCTTCGCCAGAAGCCAACGTCGCCGCTACCGGAGCCGGATCATGGCCGTCATAAGGGCCATCATGACCCACATGCATCTCCAGCGCTTTGGCAACGGCATCAGCAATCGATTCCACGCGGTTGGCTCCAAAGCCAATGGCTCCCGTACCGCCAATGCCTTTGAGATGCTTGATCAACAGCTCCACCTTCTCCCCATGATCGCCATATCGCAGGAACAAGGAGCAAACCCTGCCCAACGCTTCAGCCATGGCGAACACATCCGAACCGGCCTTGCCAACATTAAGGAATATTTCCCCCGGCGTGCCATTCAGATCATTGATCGTGATATAAGCCATTCCGAAGGGGGTATTCAGCTTATACGTGGCTCCCTGCAGCACTTGCGGCCGCCGCTTGTACTGGTTGCCGGACGATCTGGATAGCATGGAATCGCTGGCCTTTACAGCAGAATGACCGGGATGGAGTCCAGAGGCGGACACCGACCGGCTGTCTCCATGGAGCAGCGCATCCGGCTCAGCTTGTTCATTTGCCCCTGCTTTATTGGCCGATGGATGCTCTTCCTCTGTCGCCTTTATTTCCTTCTTCTCCGTTTGCAACACCTGTACATCCCGGCTGCCATCCCGGTAAATAGTCACACCCTTACAGCCCAAATCAAAGGCCAGCTCGTACAACCGTTTTGTCTCTTCTACAGTAAAGTCCGCTGGACAATTCGCCGTTTTGGAGATGGAGCTGTCCACCCAGCGCTGAATCGCTGCCTGCACACGGATATGATCCTCAGCCGACAGACTCATAGCCGTCACAAAATAGTCCGGCAGCTCCTCTCCCGGATGGGCATTCATCCACTCCTGAGCGATCGGTACAAATTGCTCGTCAAAGCCTAGGCGGCTCTGACGGTAATATTTGAAGGCAAAGTACGGTTCAATGCCTGTTGAAGTGCCAACCATCGTCCCCGTGCTGCCAGTGGGCGCTTGCGTAATAATAGTAACGTTACGAATGCCCTGCTGGCGAATGGCCTCCCCAACCTCGGGGTATACCTCTGTTATTGCCTTCATAAATCCACTCTGCAAATAAGGGTCGGCCTCAAATGCCGGGAATGAGCCTTTTTCCGCTGCAATATCCGAGGAAGCCAGATAAGCCTCCCGCGCGATAAAGCCATACAGCTTATCCAGAAATTCCAGTGATTCCGGGCTGCCGTACCGGATGTTCAGCTTGATCATCAGCTCGGCCAGTCCCATTGTCCCCAGACCAATGCGCCGTTCCTTCTTCTGATTTTTTTCGTTTTCTTCAAAATGATATGGCGTCTTATCAATCACGTTGTCCAGGAAGCGCACCGAATAACGAGTCGTGGTTGCCAAATCGTCCCAAGCGACATCATGGTTCGTGTCATCATAGAAGCGCGACAGATTTATCGCAGACAGATTGCAGACGCCCCAGCCTGGCAACCCCTGCTCCCCGCACGGATTCGTGCAAATAATCGGGTTGAAATACCAGCTATTGGACATCTGATTGTAATACTCCATAAATACGACGCCCGGCTCCGCCGACTTCCAGGCGGATTCGATGATCGTATGCCAAATTTCCCGAGCCTTGACCGTACGATAGTGGTTCACCCGGCGGCCCGCCGACTTCCACTTATCGAGATCGCCATCCCAGACCTCATTATAGTCTTCATCCGTCGTATCCGGAAAGACCAGCTCCCAATCGAGATCCTCCTTCACCGCCTTCATAAACGCATTGCTCACGCAGACGGACAAATTGGCATTGGTCACCTGTCCCATCGTTTGCTTAACCGTGATAAAATCCAGCACATCCGGATGCCAATCGTTAATCATCAGCATCAGCGCCCCCCGGCGGCTGCCCCCCTGCTCGATCAGTCCCGTCGTATAGCTGAACAGGCCTCCCCAGGATACAGCGCCGCTAGACGATCCGTTCACACCCTTGACCACCGCTCGCCGCGGTCGCAAGGAGCTGAGATTGATGCCAACACCGCCTCCGCGCGCCATAATCTCCGTCATTTCCGACAAGGTCTTCATAATCCCGCCACGGCTATCTTTAGGGGACGGGATGACATAACAATTAAATAAGGTAAGCTCGTCGCTGGCTCCCGCTCCGGCAGCAATCCGGCCACCCGGCACCAGCTTCCAATCATCCAGAATGTGCCGGAATTTGGCCTCCCACTCCTGCTGAAGCTCTGGCGTTTCCTCCACAGAGGCCATCGCCTTGGCCAGGCGGTTCCACATTTCCTCCGGCGTCTTCTCTATATTTAAGGTTAGCTTCTCGACATCCGTCTCCACCAGTTCACCAGTGCGCGTCCGAACCGTGGCCATACGTCCTTCGCGGGCGACAATCTCCCCAACCTCTTTGGTTGGAAATTTCGGATCGTCCTTCGTCAGCACAAGAACCACATCACCTACCTTGGCATGGCTGGGGTCCGGATTTTTCCACGCGTAACGGTCCAGAAATATTTTCTCGCTTAGACCTTCCAAGCGTTGTTTGGGCATAGGAACCTGATTCACCAACAAACACCCTCTCTCCATTGTTTCATTCTCACTTATGCCTTCCTGTACATAGCCTTGATCCCCTAGGGCAATCAACTTATTATATGTAAAAACCACAACATATTGTATCTATCAATCATTATACTACACTATATATCGTTGTCACCGTAGAAAACACCGTATTTCCCGGCTTGTACGTAAACCCAAGGTGCCCCGGTAGCCGTTTCCTCGCGTTTTCTTATTATTTGACTTGTGGGTATGCCTTAGCTTCCCCATGCCTCTTCTCACACATGCAGACCAGACTCAATCCCGGCACGCATTTCATAACCAAGTTATGAACCCCCTCTTTTTCGTCCATACTACACCTACATCTGCAATCAGGTCATAGTAACCTGCGAGCTATAAAGGTGGGGTGAACAAGTTGCCGGAAGACTGATATGGAGCTGGAAACAGCGAGTATACGGCCCTGTCGACGGCTGGCTTTTTATTGTCACCACGCTTATGAATCTTGTTTCATTTCAAAAAGTTAAGGTGAATACGCACCATAAGGGAGGTTATCCATCTTGAATCCGCATCCCCCCAGCCCCACGGGCAGCTCCTTGACGGAGCAAACCGCAAATATCCGACTTACTCCCGAGTTTGACCGTAGCTGGTTCAGCGAACTGACAACTCGGCAGCAAAAGGGAGGCCCATGGGACGACTGGAAGCTGTTTAACCTTGCCCTTAAAGCAGAAACGGCCTCACTTGTCACTAGCTTTGAGGAGATGCAATGCCTGAAGCATTTGCAGGAAGTGACCCCTTTGCCGCATCAGACCGAAACGGCACGCAAGGTGCTGTTTGAAATGCGTGGACGCGCCATCCTCGCTGACGAAGTGGGGCTGGGCAAGACGATTGAAGCGGGGTTGATTTTGAAGGAATATATCGTACGTGGTCTCGTTCGCAAAATATTAATTCTTGTTCCCGCCTCCCTGGTACTCCAATGGGTCAGAGAGCTGAACCAGAAGTTTGGGATTCCTGCCGTAGCGCAGAAGAAGGAGCACTCCTGGCAAAATGACGTTGTTGTCGCATCCATGGATACAGCCAAGCGCGACCCGCATAAGAGCATTCTGCTGAATCAGGAATACGACATGCTGATCGTCGATGAAGCGCACAAGCTGAAAAATAAAAAAACGACCAACTACCAACTCATGCTGCAATTGCGCAAGAAATATTGTTTGTTGCTGACCGCTACCCCGGTGCAAAACGATCTAAGCGAGCTATTCAACCTGATTACGCTGCTCAAGCCAGGACAGCTAGGTGGACATAGCGATTTCTCGGCCAATTTCGTCGTCGACAAGCGGCTTCCCAAGAATGAGGATCAATTGAAGGACGAATTGTCCAAGGTGATGATCCGCAACCGTCGGGGCGAGGGTCAGCTTGAATTCACCAAGCGAATCGTTCGCAATATCGATGTGGAGCTATCCCAGGAGGAGAAGAACCTCTACGCCGGAGTTACCTCCTTCGTCAAAGATCAATACCATGCCGCAGGCGGCGATTTGAACAGCATGTTATCACTTGTCACCCTACAGCGGGAGGTGTGCAGTAGCCGGGATGCCGTTTTCGTTACCCTGGTTAACCTCTCGAAGAAGCTTGCTCCCGACTCTCCCATCCGTGACCGGATTTGGGAGCTAGTAGATCTGATTCGGCAAATCCAGGCCAACAGCAAGGCCGAGAAGACCATGGAGCTGGTCAGGGAAATGGACGACAAGGTGATTGTCTTCACCGAATACCGAGCCACTCAGGAATATTTGCTAAAATATTTCCGCGACCGCGGCATGACGGCTGTGCCTTATCGAGGCGGCATGAATCGGGGCAAGAAGGACTGGATGATGGACCTTTTCCGCGGACGGGCTCAAGTGATGATTGCCACCGAAGCCGGAGGCGAAGGCATTAATCTGCAATTCTGCCATCAGATGATCAACTTCGATCTGCCCTGGAATCCGATGCGGGTAGAGCAACGGATTGGGCGTGTTCATAGGCTGGGACAGACACAGGACGTCAAAATCTACAACCTGTCCACGCGAGGAACAATTGAAGAGCACATTCTCCATCTGCTGCATGAGAAAATCAACATGTTCGAGAAGGTCATTGGCCATCTGGATGTCATTTTGGAGCAATTTGAGAAGAAGCACTCCTTGGAGAAAAGCATCTACAAAATGATCCTGGAATCTGACAGTGAGGATGAAATAGCGAGCCGCGTGAAAACATTAGGCCAGGAATTTAATCATATTCAATCCGAGCTGGATGCCCAGGCGGATCGAACCGAGCCTGATGGCGGACTCCAGCATTTATTGGGAGGGTGAAGAGACATGTCCATGACCCAGGAACAAATTCGTGATTTTGTCATGACCTATCTGGAAGCGACAGAATGCAAAATCCTGGAGAAATCGCCGCATCACGTCACGGTCAAGCTATCCCCCCGTGCTGACCGCGATCTGACGAATCGTCCCTACTATTGGGGATTCATTGAGCGGACCGGGGCGGAGCCGGAGACCATGTCCTTCTCGTTTATCTTTAATCCTGAGCAATACCAGGCGGCCGAGAAGAAAGCGCAAGCCACGGCGAATAAAAAGGGGGAATCTCCTTCAGCGGAAGCTTCTGAGGAAGACAGCCTTCTGGGCCGCTATTTTGGCGGGGTCAGACCGCTGCCCATACTTGGACCCGGCCGAATTCAACGGGAAGAGTTGACCTTCGGCAGCCCGAGGCTTAAGCAAATTTTTGAAGCCGCCCGGCGCGGTGGAAGATATGTCTATCTTTTTGAAGAGACTGCGGCCCGCCAGCGCTTGTCTCTGTTGCCTGCCGCTTATGAACCATGGCTGGGCGTTTGCTTCAAGGTCGAGTTCTGCTGTGATATGAAGCGAGAGGAACTGCACAACTACGGGATTTCCTTGCTCAGCGGGAAACTGGATGAATCGTTCCAGGACCGGCTGGCAGCTACGAAGCTCTCCCCTCGTCTGCCCGAGAACGTGCATATCGAGCCCACCGAGTTGACGCTAGACGAAGGTCGTCAAGTCTTGGAGGCAACCATTGCCGCCAAGCTGGAGAGCTATGACGAGAGCTGGGCGACCGCAGCCAGAGAACGGCTAAGCGATGAGTTAACCCTCATCGACGCCTACTACCGCGATCTGCTTAAGGACCCCGATCCCGAGCGGGCCGCAGGCGCACAGGAGCAATACGAAGCCAGACGCAGCGAAATACGCTGGCAGTACGAGCCGAGAATTGTCGTATCCGCCTTGGGCTGCGGCATCTTTCATCTACGTTCGCCACGCTGACCAGAAATAGACCTGACTCGCTAAAAGACCGCAAAAATAGAAGCGGATCCATCCGGCGCCGCGCGACAGGTTGCAACATCCTTTTCTCACCGGCTTCGGTACAATGGACGAGCAGCCAATGTCTCACGGCAATTAGCACCGATTAATCCCTAGGGAGGCGACAAACATGCCCATCGGAAAACCGGAAATGACGTGGTCGATCACCTGTAAAATACTATTGTGCGCTACGATGATATATAGTGCGACAGCTTTACCGTACAGCGGCAGCTCCGCCGCCGTGGCCGCCCAGGCAGCAAGCGGCACAGCCCGTCTGGCTGCGGGTAGCGAGTCCGGGCTGGAAGACGCCCTTGCCCGGCTAAACGGCGAGCAAGCGCCTGAGGAGCTCCGCCGCT
This sequence comes from Paenibacillus sanguinis 2301083 = DSM 16941, assembly GCF_000374825.1. Lineage (GTDB taxonomy): Bacteria > Bacillota > Bacilli > Paenibacillales > Paenibacillaceae > Fontibacillus > Fontibacillus sanguinis. The sequence goes on along the minus strand of NZ_KB895377.1, from coordinate 263,810 downwards.
TTGCGGCAGATGCCATCAGCAAGCTCGCCTCCGCCGAGCCCTTCACGGCATGGGCCGGCGCCAGCGCCAACATCGAGCCACTCGGTCCGGGCACCCATAGCTGGCTCGTGACCATCACCCCGCCGGGCGCAGCGGCACCGGGCGGGGATATGGCCGAACCGCCGCCAGCCTCGGCGGCGCGCGGCTACCTCATCATCTCCGCTACGGCGCGCGGAGATTACAAGCTGGTCGAATACGGCTTCGGCACTTATGCCGTATTCGACCAGGCCCTGCTTGAGGCCGCGCTCCGCAATGGCGGCCTCGGCGCAGCCGAAGCGGGACGCGGCAACGCCGTCCCGCTCTACGCCGGCCCGGCATTGACCGCGTGGATGGTTCGCCAGGATACGGGCGAACCCCAATACGTCAATGCTGCCGACGGCGAATGGCTACCCGAGACCCCGGGTAGCTGGGACAAGCAGGCGGCGAAGTATGCGCCGCCCCGGCTGGCCGCAAGCAGCCGCAGCACGCTTGCTCCCGGACGTCTCGCGCTGACTGCCGAGCGCTTCGACCCTTATGACAACCTGCTGTGGATGACCGGGGAATCCGTCGCAGTTGATACCAACAGCTTTATCGCCAAGCTCAAAGCCAGCAAGCAACTGGTCTATGCCACCTCCGGGCAGGACCGGACCTACTCGTTCCCGCTGGCCGTGTATGGCTATCAGACCTGGACCGGAGGCAGCTCTCAACCCTCCGACCCGGGGAATGCTGTGTACGTTGTCACCAGCTCGGACAGCACAATACGTGTTATCGCGCTCGATGCCCTGACCAACAACGGCAAATTTACCACGTTTAAGAGGTAGTTCAAAAAGGCGTCTTCCCAGGGCGAAGCTGTTTCGAGAAGGAAATTCGGTTCCAAACTAAATCAGTAGTTGACGTTTGGGCGAAGGGGAGGCGGGTTCGTAGGGTTCTTCCAATCGCTGTTGTTCATAGATTTCTCTATTTCCTAAATTCCAATAATGATGTAGAAATCCATTCACAAAGGCGACCACTCCGTTTTTTCAGAATCCCTGCGACCCTCCGCTCCCTGGCTTCATCGGAGCTCAAGCGTTTTGAAAAAACGCACATCGGAAGCCTAAGCTTCGCTCCTGTTAACCCGACTTTTTGAACTCGCACTTTAAATAACCATACACAAAAGCAGGCCCCTGCTTCCCTAATGGGAAACACTGAGGGCCTGCTTTTTGTTCTGTCTTTCTTTTCTCCAGCTTATCATAGATACACATCCTCACAACTAGCTGCTAGCTGTGTTCCGATTTCGACTCGGTTTCCTGTCCTTTTTCCTTCCTCCGGTTCACCTTGGGCAATTCCTTAGCCCATAAAGAAAGGGAGAACGGAATCATGCCGAACCAACGCTGTGTCCAGGGCTCCCTGGGCTTGGAGCGTTCACGGCGCACCTCGCGCGGCGTCTCCACATAATCCACTACACGCTCCGTAATATATTTGACCAGCTCATCACCTTTAGCCATGGAGATCACCTCCTTTACGCTGTAGCTGTTCTTTTACTATCAGTGTGTCCGGGTCGGTCATTTTTTAACCTCGGCTCACTCCCCTACATGCATGATTTGCCCCGCCTAGGCTCAATCTATAGGAAGCATGGTGAATAAACAAGCCAAACCGCATGAAAGGTGAGATTTATGAGACGAATTGCCCTTATTTTGCTCGCCCTGCTGATCATGCTTCCACTTGCCTTCATGGGGGGAGTGCCGGTCGCAAGAGCGGAAGGCGACAACGACTTCCGGCATGCCTTCCCCGAGCCGGTCATTCTGATTGATGCGGGACATGGTGGAATCGACGGAGGGACCTCTTTCCAGCAGATTCTGGAGAAGGACATCAATTTAGACATCGGGCGCAGACTGTATCTTGTGCTGCGCAGCCATGGCTTCCGTGCCATCCTGAACCGCACGGGCGATTATGCCCTGAGTGATGATAATCGCTGGTCACGTACCCGTTCCCGCCATCTCAGAGATCTGGCTCAGCGCAAGGAGCTAAGCGAGCAGGTGCCTGCGGTTATCGTGGTCAGTCTGCATGTCAATTGGGGGAAGAACAAAAATAAACGCGGCCCGCTGGTGCTGCATCAGAATGAAGGCCGAAGCGCCTTTCTGGCGAATTCCATTCAACAATCCCTGGCACGGCTTTATGAGCCAAACGCCAAAGTGTCCCGCATCCCTGAGTTGGGCAAGCCGTTTTATCTGCTGAATCACATCGACTGTCCAGCCGTCATCGTAGAGACTGGCTTCCTGAGTAATGCAGAAGACCGCGCCCTTCTAACGAATGGACGCGGTCAACAGAGAATTGCCGAAGCATTGTATCATGGCATCATGGAATACCTTACGGTAATGTAAACCCCGGTCCCGGAGAGACTCCGGGGCTGATTTGTTCCTGAGCAAGCTGGCGAATGCCGATAAACTCCACACCCTCAGCTTGCAGTATCGGAATGTACTTCTTTAATACAGCAGCGGACTTCCGGCCATGGACACCAACATGTCCAATCAACACGCAGTTGTCGCGTGTCTCCAGCATTTGCTGGGCCTTACGCAGCTGGCCCGCCATATGGTTCTCGGTATGCAAATCATCCAGGAACAGATGATTCTCCAGTTGCGGCAGCCCCTTCTCCATGCTTAGCCGTCCAACAACGGAACGATAGTTAGTCTTACTGTCGACGAAGAAGAGTCCACGCTCTCGGCAAACCTCCAGAATGACGGACATCACGCGGTCGTCTCCGGTCACCTTGGAGCCCATATGATTGTTAATCCCAATGGCATAAGGGACTTGATCGATCGCAGCTTCTACCCGTTGTCTGACTTCAGCATCCGTCATCCGCGTGAGGATTGCACCGGGACCCAGCCATTCCGGCCGCCCCTGCTTGGGCTCCAGCGGCAGATGCACCAGCACATCATGCCCAAGCTCATGAGCCCGGAGCGCATCCTCTCGCGAGGTTGGCAGAAAGGGCATGACGGCAACCGTCAAGTGAACTGGCAAGGAGAGCATTTCCTCCGTCCCCCCCATGTCGTTGCCCAAATCATCAATAATGACTACCAGCTTGCGGGACTTTTCTACTCCCTTCCCCGTCTTGACCTGCAAATCCTGCCCCGGCACAATCAATCTGGACTTCACCGCAGCAGCAGAACTAGACGGCGGAAGCAGCGCAGGGATCGATGCTTCCGCCGTCGGCAGAAGGAATTGCAGCTCGCTACCAACACATAAGGCAGCTACAATTATGAAGGTTAAACATCTTGTCTTGACTAGCATGGACATCACGCCTCCTCCATGCTAGTATGACTGTCCCTTTCGGGAAACATGCGTTATTTGCCCATAACCCGGACAGGAATTCTGAATTGGCCAAGGCTCAGCTTGTCCGATGACTGCATTACAGATTAACCCAGGCGCCCCCAGCCTTGGCCGATTGCTCTTCTGCTTCCACCAGGGCCACCGAATCCGCCGCGCTTTCCGGTGTACAAATCACGATGTCTGCATGGTTCTTGATAGCTCCGATAAAGTGCTTCAACTCACGATAATATCCGTCTTCCGCAGGCAGCTCCGCCTTGAAGCCCGGCTGATCGTTAGGATTAACCGTTACCGTGCCGCCGTCAAATACGAGGTTGCCTTGCTCGAAATTAACCCGATAGCCCATGTAAAAGCCGTGATCCCCTTCCAGCGTCCAATCCACTTGCGAGTTGATGACCTGGCCGTCCGGATAGGCATAATGTGTGGAGGCAATGTCATAGCCGCTGCCCGGAATGACGTTGCGGGCGAGGGTCGATACCTTCTCAGGTGTGCCGAACAGCCACTGGATCATATCGGAATCATGAATATGCATATCCAGCAGGGCGCCGCCGCTTAAGCTTTCATCCAGGAACCAATTTTTCGGCGCCTCCGAGCCGCGATAGAAATAGCCAGCCGTCACCTTGCCGAAGCGTTCCTCCTCAATCGTTGCCTTCAAATATTCATAACCTGGCCAGAAGCGCAGACATTGACCGATCATCAGCTTTCTGTCATGCTTGCGGGCCGTATCGGCCATCTTGCGCGCATCCACAGAATGGCGGGCCATCGGCTTCTCGCAAAACACATGGTAACCGCGCTCCAGCAAGGAACAAGCCATCTCCGCATGGATATAGGTCGGAACCGCAAGGTCGATCATATCCAGTTCCTCCGCAGCCAGCATCTTCTCGATATCATCATATAACCGGTAGGCGGACAGATCATAGACCTCCTGGCCCGTAGACATATTACCGCCCGCTTTGCTGTCCTTCAATTCATCAATAATCAAATCACAGATAGCCACCAATTCAATCTGCTGACCTTCATTCATCAGTCGTACATAATTATCGAAATGCATACGGCCCATAAAGCCGAAGCCAACCAGTCCAATCTTCAACATATGGTTTCCTCCTTGAAATAAAATAGTGAGTGTTCAAAAAATCAGGTTTTCAGCACCGAGAAGGTTGGATGAAGCCAGGGACTGAGTAGCGGAGCGTAGACAGATCTACGTGAGCAACGGAAGTCCCGGCTGAATTCAAGATTCGACGCCGAATTTGCTCCCTGAGCCACTTCGTGATCAAAAGATGACTTTTTGAACTACCTTTCCCAGAATGGCGTCCATGGCCGCTGAGGTATTGTAAATAATTTGATGCGCATGATGCTCATAATGCGGAATCATCTCAGCGGTAACGTAATTCGTATAGCCTACCTCCTGGAGGGCAGCGACGACAGCCGGATAGTCCACATTGCCAGCCAGCAGGTCCACAAATCCGTGCAGTCCACCCGCTTCACGACGGTAATCCTTGAAGTGTACCTTCTTGATGCGGGAACCGAGAATCCGGACCCAGTGCTCCGGGTACCCCGAATACAGCACATTGCCGATATCCAGATAAGAGCCCACATAAGGGGAATTTACAGCATCGAGGAATCCACGCATTTCCAGCGGGGATAACAGGAATTTATTCCATACGTTCTCAATCCCGATAGAGACGCCTACTTTTTCAGCTTCGGCAGCCAGCTTGGTGATTGCTTCGAGCGCACGGTCGTAAGCTTTATCATAAGGGACAACCTCAGACCCCGGGTTAAAGTCCACACCAACCGCTCCTGGAATAACCAGAATCGCATCCACACCCAGCGCTGCCGCCAGCTCCAACTGCTTCTTGCAGATATCGGCCGCCTTGATCCGACTCGACTCCTGCTCACTGGTCATGGAATAGGACCAATACAAGCCGGTCGCCAGACCACAGATTTCCAGACCCTCCTCATCCAATTGTCGGCGGATTTGCTGGACCTCCTTATCCGTTGTTTTCAGCCCAAGCTCACCGTCTTCATTGAGGGACAGCTCAATCCCTTCAAACCCGGCTGCTTTAGCTACGCGAATGCTTTCCTCAATCGTAGTCCCTTCAGGGAAGGACCAAATATTAATCCCTTTTTTCATCATCGATTCCTCCAGTTTCTAAATTTATATAAACGGAATGTTGGCTCAAAACCGAATTAAGTTTCTCCAGAATCCCTACGACCCCCTGCTCTATAGAGCCCTGTTGTCAAGCACTGATTTTTAGTTTGAGCCGAAATGTTATATCACAAATTGCATCCGACCAAAATGGGCGGGGATATGAAAATTAACCTCTCCCGTTGGCCCCCACGCCTGATACTCTCTTGTTCCGTCCGGCTGTTCATCAATGCGATAGAAGTTAACTCTCCACTCCGTCCCCGCCACCGGGGCTGGAGCAAATTCCTCCCATGGCAGCCGTAATTCATAGATTCGTCCATATTCCACAGGAACAACACGGGTGACTAACCGCTCCATGTTCCAGGAGGTATCCGCTCGAACGGTTCCACCCTCAGTCCGCTCAACCCAGGCATCGAAGATGACATTGGACGGGCTGACCTCGATTTCGATGTAGCGCCATCCTTCGCCGCTCATATCAATGAACACTTCCACGACATCCTGCTCATACAGCGGGTCGTCTCGATGCTCATAGTGGGATATCGCATATAAATCCTTGCACCGGAATTGAATATGCCACGCCTCGGTTGTCCAGCAAGCACGCACCTCTGTTGCTTCCTGGACCGCGCCGCCCGTTACTGTATCAACCAGTGGAACAGGTGTGATTTGATCCCAAGGGATACTCGCTTGCTGGTCTATCACAAGCTGCTCGCACAAGTAGATCGGCACGTGGATGCCTACCTGTAAAATCGTTACAACCACCTCCTATTTGTATTTTTCCGTTTTTAATTTACCTCAGATATTTAAATTGATATTCTTTTTATATATCCTTAATTATATTGATTTTGTGAAAATAATTATTTAGTGCAAAAAGATAATTTTTGTATTATTCCGTGATAATATAAAATGGGATTAGGATAAGTGCAGCATAAGGAGGAACCACCTGATGAACGAGGAGTACGCATCCGCCGTCAAGACGCTAGACGCCCCCTTCACGGCCTGGTCGCCAGGCATCCATTACGCCCAATTCCAGACCCTGCCCCCTTGCCAGTTCCCGGTGAGAAGGCTCTATGATTTTGAACTCCTTTATGTGGCCCAAGGAGAACTGGTAACAACCATGCCTGAGCAACGTTATGTGCTGTCTGCGGGACAACTTATCTTCCTGTCCCCCGGGAGATATCACCAGAACAAAATCGTGGCTGGGCCAAAAACCAAACTGCTGGGCATCCATTTTGATTTTTTTGGCGAGTTGATGATTCGCAGAGAAGAAGATTTGATTGTGGGAGAGGATGAATTGGTCTGGGACAAGCTGGCTGCTGAGCCAAACCTCGGGGGAGGTCCTGCCTTCTCCACCGATCCGCTTTATACCCCGTCCCTGGAGTGCGTACAATTTATGGTGCAGCTTATTCATGAATTCTCCAGGCGAGATCTGGGTTATGAGTTGGTGTGCAAAGGGTTGATGCTGGAAATACTCGCTCGCCTGCTGCGCTCACAAATGACCCGGCGAATCGCCGGTGTATCAGAGCATGGCGAGCGAATCGAGCGGCTGACGCAGCGGATTGACGCAGCTCCGGCCGAGGATTGGTCCAACCGGCGGATCGCTGCCGAATTGCAAATGAGTATTGATCATGCCGCGAAGCTGTTTCGGCAGGTGGTAGGCGTTCCTCCTGGAGAATTCGTCAGGGGGATTCGGCATCGCGAGGCGTGCAGGCTGCTTCGGGATACGGAGTGGACCATCGAGGAAGTGGGCGCCCGGGTGGGCTACCCGGATATTCATCATTTCAGCCGACTATTCCGGGCCAACGAGGGCATATCCCCCCGCGCTTACCGCAAGCTGTCCAGTATTTTGTAGAAAGCACTGCGACTATCGGCTTATTTTCAGCAGCAGAGGCTGCTTGTGGTGCAACCATTTTTGTCACACTTCGTACAATTTAATTAGCAGAATACAACCGGTATAAGTGCGTGTTTAAAAATCATTTTTTTGAATTACCTCTATAAAAAGAGTAAACAGGTGTGAGGAGAGTGGAGCATGGGTCTTATCCAGTTAAAATGTCCAAATTGCGGGGGCCAAATCAATCAGAAAAATGACGATATGTTCCAATGTCCCTTCTGTAATACAGAGCTAATCATGAAGAAGAATCATGTGTACCATGTGGACCAGACTATTAACAATTATTACGGGACAACGCCCGCTAAGGTGCGGTCTACACTAAATACAAAATGGATTGCAGTCCTGGTTCTGGTTATAATGGCTGGATTCTTGGCTTATATTTTTTTTAATAGCGCTACCTCGGTCAGACAGGAAGAGGTGCGGGTGACTGCGGTGCGCACAATACCGGAGAGCCAAGTGCTTCTCTCCTTTGTGCAGCAAATTCTGGACAAGGGGAAGGCACAGCCCACCACCGAGGACCTGGCCCGCATAAGCTCTCTTTCGGTGCAATATATCGATAATCAGTGGCATTTTACATACAGCCTGCAGGACCCATCAACCAATGGAAGCAGCGCCCCGCAGGTCTATGTGATGCAAGACAAACAGTTAAATACTCAGCGTATCGAGCAAAAGGATTTTGAAGCATTTATTGGTCTTACGTCGCTTGAGTTGAATAATACCTATGAAATTAACAAATCTGAATCGCTTAGTTTAGCTCATTTGCAACATCTAAAGAGCTTTGGCGGGAGCTTTAATGAGTCTTTCCAGCAGGCCGCAGCCTATTTGGGGGACAAATCGCGCGTGCAATCACTCACGACACAAATACGCAGCAATGCTGAACTTGCGCTATTACTTGATTTTAAGAACCTGCACTCACTAAATCTGACTTATGTGGATGAATCAGTAACAGACTTTCATTTGCTTGGTCAACTGCCCTTGGACAGCTTGACCGTCACAGGGCTGGATAATCTCAACTGGATTGGCGCCATGACAGATTTAAAGTCTTTAGCTATCGAATATAGTGAGGCGACTGACTTCAATGCCTTGTATGGGCTGACCGCACTGGAAGAACTGCGCCTTCGCTTTGACTCCAATTTGAAAACGCTGGATTTTGTGGCCAACATGCCCGCTTTGCAGCTATTAGAGTTAACAAACAGCGATATTTCCAGTCTGGAGGCATTACGCGACAAGAAGTCCCTGACCCGGGTCTACTTGTCCTCCGTACATCAACTGGATCAAGTGGATGTCCTGAATACTCTGCCCTCGCTGAAGGAACTTTCTTTACAAGGGTATTATGGCAAGGCCGCAGAACTGCAACTGACGCATTTAACCAAGGCAGAGCTTCCGATTGCCTTTGTCGCACAACTGGATGCCCCTGCTCTACTCTCGTTAACCGTAAATGCCAGCGACAAGAAAATGCCTTTGTCGTTACTCCGGTCCTTCCCTAAGCTGGAGCATTTGACGATTAGCGAGGCCTATCCTCTTGTGGATATTCCAGCGCTGAATCAATTGAAGAACATGCATACACTTGTGCTGCATGATATGTTTTTTGCAGAAGGAGTAGATGAGTTGTTTGCATTACAACAGGTCACTACACTGGATTGCAACGAATGTGTATTCACTCTGGATGAAAAAAATCCCATTGCAAATTCGACGCTGGAGCAGCTGCGGCTGACTAAGCCTTCTTTTCGAGTCGATGGTGAATATATCAACGAGGTAGACAAAGTATTGCCCTACTTTGCCGGGTTGACTTCGCTACGCTCCTTCTCCATGCAGGATAGTGTCATGCAGTCGCTGGCCTTTATGGAGGGCTGGCAACAAATAGAGGAGCTTCATCTGGAGAACAATGCCATAACCGACTTGCAGCCGCTGATCCAGTTGTCTAATTTGAAAAAGCTTTATCTGACAGGCAACCCGGTAAGAAATGCATCGGTGTTAAGCGAAGATGTTCATGTGTATTAACTAACCTGTGTTTTAGATGAGAAAAAAGAAAAGCGAACAAGCAGCCCTTGCCTTCAACGTTATCCAACTGCAACTAGATGGTTTGAAGGATACTGCTACATTCGCTTTTCATAGGCACAATTCACTTAATCACTTTACATCATCTTATCCCGACTATTCATTACTTCGATAAGCAGGTTTGCGCCAAGCTTGAACCCATGCAGGAATGCAGCCTCCACATGCATACTGTTGGCGCTGTCGCAAATTTTATAGCTCGTTTAGGGGTAGCTCAATAGCAATCGGCAAAATTTAGCGTTGCTCGTTTGTTGATAGTTGCTTAACCGTTGCATAATAAAACATAATAAACGCAGAGCCTAATAACAAGCCGCCTATAATATCAGTGAACCAATGCACCCCGGAAATGAAACGCCCAATCACCGTTACTGCAATTACAGCAGCAGATATGACCTCTGCTGTTATTCTTATGGGTTTATTTTTAATCCGTATATGGAACTGCATAATTGCGGTAGCCATGATACATAGCACAATCATCGTATGGGAAGATGGATAGGATGCTTCTAATGCACTACCTAAAAGAATGGGTCTATAATTAACAATGAAGATTTCAAAAAAAATATACGAAGCCATCACGACAAAATAAAACACCCCAAGCACAAGAATATCGCTGTCCACACTTTTGATACTTTTTCTTTTGAATAGCTGTACAAATCCCAATATTGCAAAACCTAACGCAACAAGGATAGCTACAACACCAAGCCAATCTGTGATACGATACCAAACTAAGTTTCCTCTATTTTCTCCAACTAGTTGGAGCATGGAGCTATTTAGGGTAGAAAATGCAACAACGGATTTCTCTGGCCCGATGGGGCTAACATTAATTGTTAAAGCTCCCACTGTGAGTAAAACAAATAGCAAGAGTAATGTTCCAGCAAAAATAAAGTGTTTTCCTTTTTTCATAATAGCATTCTTCCTTTTCTGTATTTTGCGTTCCTGTGCGCTAGCCACATCCTTATCGTGCGATCAAGCATAGAGACATTCCAGAAACTAATCGTCACAACGGCAAAAAAGCCCTCTGACACTTTTCGTGTCAAAGGGCTTTGTACAAGACTTTATGTCATTTATTTAATGCGATTCCCCTGTATTAAAAGGACTACCTTCAGCATAAAGAACATAAAAACTAATGATGTGGCATAAGGCTGCTGCGTATTGATGAATACAAGTATGGCGAAAGATTGCAAAAGTATAGATATAACTTTGCTGGCATTCAGCCATTTTTCATTATTGAAATATTGTATAGCTAATTCAACAATGCCAAGTACGGCCATTGAGATAGGTAAGGTAAAGTATATTATACGGGTAATAGAGGAACCGTCGCTAAATACAAATAAGTTTACTGCTCGAATAACTTCGCCATCAGGCTGCACAAAGAGTGGAAGAAATAAGAAGGCAAGAGCCATCAAATCCAGTACACCATATATCAGGCTAAAAATCTTTTTTATATTTGTGCGGTTTTCATCTACGGCCAGAGAAATCAATTCTTCCCCCGACAACAAGTCATCAATAGATATAGAAAAAAGCTTTGATATGCCTTTAAGCGAATCAATGTTTGGATATCCCTTGCCAGTTTCCCATTTTGATATAGCTGTTCTGGACACAAACAATTCTTCAGCAAGCTGTTCTTGTGTCATTGATTTTTCTTTTCTTAGCTGCTGCAATTTTTCATTAAATTCCATAGGTAACCTCTATCCTTAATGTTAATCATACAATTATAAATGGTATTGAAAAATAATAAAGACTACAAAATAAGCAAAGTCCGAAAATACTTTTCCCATTGCTACTATAAAACAAAAAACTCCTCCAGGCAGCTTATTAACTGCCCGAGGAGTGACGAAGCATTAATTTGTAGGGGATCATCAGCTTGACCGGAATAGCATAGCGATTCTCTAAATAATCGAGCAGCATCTTGACCGCGAACATGCCCATTTCCAGCTTGGGAACATGGATAGTAGACAATGGAGGCGAAGTAAACTCGGAGATTTCAATATTATCCACTCCAAAGAAGGCAATGTCCTCAGGAATCTTAAGCCCGCGTTCCGTCGCCGCCCGCATGGCAGCAATCGCCATCATATCACTTGCCGAGAAGATCGCCGTCGGCCAGTTCCCGTGGCTCTCGAAGGCTTGCTTGGTCAGTTCGTAGCTTAACGCCACATCCCACTTCACATCGATAACCCAATCGTCGTTGATCGTCAGTCCGGCCTCTTGCATTGCGCTTTGGTAACCCAGATAACGTCTTTCTTTTCGGAAGTCCCCGCCCAGCTCCGCACCACCGATATAAGCAATTTGCCGGTGTCCTTGGGAAATCAGATACTGGACCGCTTCCTTCGCTGCGGATGCCCGGTCATAACGAACCGTCGGAATTTCCTTATCCGCCAGGTCGATGCCAACAATGACGCCTACGTTCTCCCGAAGCCACTTGTAGGCCTCGTATTCAATACGCTCGACGATTAGCACACCATCCGGACGATGCTCCTTCACCAGCGCCTGCAATTGCTGGAGATCGCCTTGCTTCTCCAGACTGTGCACGAACTCCAGTCTCATCCCGGATGCGGTAAGCTCCTTCTCGATTCCCTCCAGAATAATGGAGAAATACGGATTATTGTACTTATTTTGAGGCATCGCCACGATACAGCCTACCCGGTAGCTCAGCTTGAGCGCCTGCTTTTTGGCTTTGTTGGCTCGCTGCGTATTATAACCAATTTGCTCGGCGGTTTCCCAAATTTTGCGCCGTGTCTCTTCGCTGACGGAGCGGTTGCTATCATTCTTCATGACTCGTGATACCGTTGAGATTGACACTCCTACTTGCTCGGCAATATCTTTTAATGTCGCCATCTTTGTTCTATTCCTCTCTGCAATCCCGTCGCAATAATATCTATATAGCTGAACCCAGCTGAATGTCCCTCTAATGGGAATTCCTCACGCTAATTCAGCGTATTTTCACCAAATCAGAGGTTTAGCGGGAAATTCTCATGTTAATTTAAAGGTTTTTCCGCCAAAACGATCAATTTATGACAATTAGCAGGACAAAATCCATATAAACAACCTATTTCTGCTATATGAAATCATTTAACAGGACCTTTTCCCGTTAAGTTGGGTTGAGTTAGGATGAACCCTGAGGCCCCTGAAGTCAGGTGTCCTCTGCTTTCTTCCCTTTCCTCTGCTAATCTGGCTTTCCTATCGCTTCTGCGGAATTTCATTATCGCTTGCACAATCTGCTTATCCCATTGCTCAACTTCAATTTTATAATATAGAACACATATATAATATAACTCAAAAAAAGAGAAAAATTGCGGCAAATTTATTCTACATTTCTTATCATCATATGTCAAGATTGCCTGGGCAAAGAACAGGCCATATCTGGGGCTTCCCCTTCCGACATGGCTTGGTGGTTTTTCTGTATTTTACTGTTGATGACGTTTAAAAGTGTGGTGAACAATTTTTGCCGACAGGCCGATATGGAGCTGAAGCAGCGAAGCGGTCGCCTTTAAACCCGAATTTTAACCTTGTCAGGTTTAATTAATTCCAAAAATCCGGGTTTAACAGCGAGTGTAAGCCCATATCGGCCGTAGGCCCTTATTGTTCACCACACTTTTACTGTATTTGCGTCGCCAGCTCCGAAATGGCAGCATCCAGATCCCCTTCGCCAGACAGCGGGAGCTTCAACATTTGCTCCCCATAGGTCCATACTAGATCCGTTTTCTTCACCGTAAATGGCGAGATAATGCCAAACTTCTGCGCATCCAGGAAAATTTGGTTCGCTTCCCCTGCTGTTTCTACATAAGTATCTGCCGCCTCTTTATTGGCTGGCAAGGAGTACCCTTGTTTGGCCAAAGCAATTTGCCCTTCCGGACCAGCCAACCAAGAGAGCAGCTTATAGGCGGCTGCTTCATGCTTCGTATTGGCACTGATCGCTACCCCTGCTGGCTGAACGACAGTTTGAGTGGTTTTGAATTTAGGCAAATAAGTCATGCCATAATCGATACCCGCCTCTTGATAGTTCGTCGTATTCCAGTTGCCGCCCGGGTTCATGGCTACCTTGCCTGTCGTAATGCTCAGGTTAACCTGGCCCCCAAGTCCCTCAATCTGAGCCGGAGTCGTGTTGATCTTCTTGTTCTTGGTCACATTGATGAACAATTCCATGACTTCCTTGGCCTCCGGAGTATCCAGAGCCAGCGAACCATCATCATTCATTAATTTAGCTCCATTTGACCATAGCTCCGGTTCAAGGAACCAGTCCATAGAAGAGCCTGGAGAAATGGACATTCCCCATTGGACGATATTTTTGGCATCAAAGCCTTCTTCGTCCGCACTCTTGCCGTTTTTATCAATCGTCATTTTCGTAGCAATCTCGATGATTTCATCCCAAGTGGGTTCCAGAGAGGGTACAGGTGCATTTTTAGGATTCCGTTCGGCATCATTGAACAGGCCCTTATTGTAATACCAGACAATGACATTCCCGTCTATTGGCAATGATACCTGTTTATCTTGATATTGATGCAGGCTAAGCAAACTGCCATCGATGTTTTCCAAATTGAATCCGCCGTCTGCAAGTAAGGTGTCCAGCTCCTTATAGATGCCCAGTTCAGCATATTTTTCGATGTACGCGTAGCTTGTCTTGAACACATCAGGAAGGGTGCCGCCAGCCGCATTGGCTGTCAGACCGTCCCAATAACTGCCCCAATCCTTGCCTTCCAGCTTGACCTTAATGTCCGGATTGGCCTCCATAAATTGATCCAGCAGTTCTTGCACCCGTTGCAATTCCTCGGCGGTTCCCCACTGGGAATAAGTAATGCTTACAGGTTCAGCCGCAGTAGCGCCCGTTCCGGCGGAATTATTCGGCTCTGCCGCAGGTTGATTTGTTGCTTGGGAACAGCCCGTTAGACTAAGAACCAAAGTCAAGAGCAGGCTCAAACTCCCCAATAGCCATTTGCGCTTTGTTTTCATGCAAAATTCCCCCTATGGATAGTATGGAAACAACAAAATACCAACGATTTAGCCGAGTTATCCCTTGGTTCCTGTCAGCACCACCCCCTCAACAATGTAACGTTGACCGAAGAAGTAGAGCAGGCCGATCGGGATGATACTGATGAAGGCTCCGGCCGCCAGTGCCGGGAAATCCTGACTGGTCTGTCCGATAAGCAACTGTAGTCCAACGCTGAGCGTAAACTTCAAATTGTCCTTGAGGTACAGGAAGGGCCCCAGAAAATCAAGCCAGGAATTAACGAAGGATAAAATAACGGTAGTGATAATAATCGGCTTCGACAACGGCATGATGACCCTGGTATAGACTGTCCAGCGATTGCCGCCATCGAGATAAGTCGCCTCGTCCAGCTCCATAGGAATGCTCATGAAAAATTGACGAAATAAGAAGATGTAGTATGCGCTTCCAAGCCAGGCTGGAACGGTCAGAGGCAGCCAGGTGTCGATCCACCCAAGCTTCGTGTACAAAACATAGGATGGGATCATCATAATAGATGGCGGAATCATCAAAGTGATGAGTACAACCGAAAACAGCTTGTCTTTGTACTTGGTCTTGAACCTGGCAAACCCATAAGCAACGATCGAACTGGAGAGAACAACGCCAATCACGACAATGATGGAGATGCTGAAAGAGTTTTGAATCCAGCGCCACATCAACGGCTGTACGGCGAATAATCGTTCAAAGGCCTCAAATGTCAGCTGCTCGGGAAGTATAGCCGGAGGGACCTTGTAGGTCTCCGCCTTGGTCTTCATCATCGTAGAAAGCAGCCACACCAACGGGCCAACAAACAACAGCAATGTCACTGTCAGCAAGAAGTATTTGGTTATCGTCATAGAAAGCCTGCTTTTGCGTCCTTCACTCATCGATGTGCCCCCTAATTTCCGGATTCATTATAAACATACCGATTGGATAATTTCATAAGCGTTGTGGTCACCAGGGCAATGAGTACAAACAGGAAGATTGATTGAGCCATGGCCATACTGAATTTCAAATCGGTAAAGGCCGATTTATAGATGTTATAAACAAAGGTATAGGAAGCATAGTTGGGTCCGCCCTTCGATAGCAGCATCGCCTCCGTGAACATCTGGAAGTTATACATCGTTTGAATAATGACAACAAATAGAATGGATGAGCTGATCATCGGCAGCGTAATGGAGAAGAATCGCCGAACCTGGCTTGCTCCATCAATTTCCGCTGCTTCATACAAGTGTCGGGGGACATTCTTCAAAGCAGCCAGGAAGATCAGCACCCCACTACCGGAAATCCATACCTGAAGCAAGATAATGACCGGCTTGATGGTATGCTCACCGCCTAGCCAATCAATCTTGTCGGCACCAAATATACCGAGAGCAGCATTCAATATTCCGAACTCTGCATTAAATACCAGCCGCCATATAATGACCGTGGCTACGATAGGCACAAGTGTAGGCAGGTAATAAAATGTCCGGTACAAAGCGATACCCTTCACCTTGAAATTCAATAGTGTAGCCAGCAGCAGCATGCCTGCGGTCACGATGGGTACCCCGAGCAGCACGAAGTACATTGTATTGAACACGCTCTTGGCGAAAATCGGGCTTTTCAGCATCTCTATAAAGTTGCTGATGCCAACGAATTGATAATCGGTGGAACCCGGCAGCTTGGCGTCTGTAAATGCATAGAAGACAGAAGTACCGAAGGGAACCAGGAAGAAGACGCAGAAACCGACCATCCAAGGCATAATGAATAGAAAAAAGCCCAGCGTATCTTTTCTACTCGAAGTAATCATCACAACACCCCGTGGTCTTGGAGTTCCTGTACATACACATAACGTTCCTCAACGATGGATTTCTCTGCGGCCAAGGCGATTAGCAAAGCATTTCGGCCTACCTGAGCGCTGGCAAACGGCTGCTTGCCCGTACGTATACATTCCAGGAAATCAATACGCTGTGTTTGCCCGCCCGTGTGTCCACCTTCGATGGAATCGGAGGTCACATCCACTTCGAGATGATCACGGCTGCAATCATGTCCGCCTGTAATGTCGATAGTCTTGTCATTTCTAGCCAGCATCTGAGCCCCGTTGCTGCCGATCAGACCGAATTCCAGGCCATCATCCGATAGATTCCGTGGCTTGAGGTACAGACATAGACCCAGGTTCGCCTTGCTTCCGTTATCATAGTCAATAGTGATGAAGGCATGGTCGACTACAGAAGAATCGTCAATATATTTTGCTGGATAATGGCTGTAAGAATTCTGAATCAGATTTCTCTGCCCCTGCTTAATGATGTGCTGTCCCCCGGAAGCAAACACTCGAACCGGGGTGGCTCCAATCATCCAGTTGAAGATATCAAAGTGATGGCAATCCTTCTCAACAATGGACCCCCCCGATTTGGATTTGTCATAAAACCAATCGGCTGGCGGGAATGAATCGCGGAATTCCTTACACCACATCATTTTTACATCGCCTAACCGCTTCTCCCCAATCTCATGCGCCATTCTGCGGTACAGGTTGGAGTAACGGTAGACCAGCCCGATTTGCAGCACCCGCTCATGCTTCTCCGCCGCTGTAATGATAGCGTCGCAATCCTCCAGGGTATGAGCAATCGGCTTTTCCAGAAATACATGCTTTCCGGCTTCCAGAAACGCAACCGCAATTTGCCGGTGCATATAGTTCGGTACGCTGATGACGACCGCATCCAGATCCTCCTTGCCCAGCAAATCATGATAGTCGGAACAGATGGTTGGGCTGCTATGACGCAGTTCTTTGAGTGTCCGTTCCACATTCGACTCATTCATATCGCATATGTACCGCACCTCACATTCTTCCAGTCGGTCAAATCCCATGCAGTGATGCGAACCCATATCGCCAACACCAATAAACCCCATTCTGATCTTGCCCATAGTTGTCATACTCCTTTTCTTATTTTTTGCCGCAAATAATAGATTGTCTTATTGCCATATTATTTGACGCGAATAGCTTCTCAAGGGATAAAAACAAGCATTATCCCTCCATATTTTGCTACTACCTACTGCACAACCTGACCAAACACCCTCTTGAAGTACTGATTCCCAAGGAACAGCGCAAATCCCATTCTGTAGCAAAAAGCAAGATCGAATTCTCTACTCCTTTGAAATTTGCGTAGTAAATATTAATTATTTGCGGCAAATTTTTATTAACTTTATTATTACATTTCTTTTGAGAAAGTCAACGGTTATTTTTTGCAGTTGTTAGCGCTTTCCTGGTTTATACTCTTTGACAACGTAAAAAACCCTCGAATTGTCACAAAGACAATTCGAGGGCTTGAATGGCGCAAAATTTTTCTAGGGCCTAATGGATCACCACCATTCTGGCAATCACTAAATACTAGCCTTTCATCGAGCCCAGCAGAGCTCCTTTGGCAAAATGCTTTTGCAGGAACGGATACACCAGCAGAATCGGTATGGTCGCCACCACGATAACTGCCATCTTGATTGTCTGATCGGGAGGGGGCACCGTGCCGTCCAATGTCGAGCTATGGTCCAGTCCGCTTGCAAGCACGACAATTTGCCGGAGCAAGATTTGAATGGGCCATTTTGCGCTATCATTTAAATACAGAATAGCCGACATATAGGTATTCCAATACGTCACTGCATAGAACAAGGAGATCGTTGCAATAGCGGGCAAGGACAATGGCAGCACAATCCGGAAGAGAATACCGAAGTCACTGCAGCCATCAATTTTGGCCGACTCCTCCAAGCCTTCGGGAATGTTTTGAAAGAAATTTTTCAGAATAATCATATTAAAGGCACTGATCGCTGACGGGATGATTAGCGAGGCATAGGAGTCGATCATCCCCATCTCCTTCACGACCAGAAACGTAGGAATCAAGCCGCCATTGAACAACATCGTAAATACAACCATGAAATTGATCGTCTTGCGGCCATCGAGATCTTTCCGGGCCAAGGCGTAAGCCATCAACGCCGTGAGCATCATGCTGAACACAGTACCGAACAACGTAACGCCAATCGATACACCCATAGCTTTGAATATCGTATTCGTCGAGAAGATGAATTTATAAGCCTCCAGGCTCCACACCTTCGGGATCAATACGAATTTATTCGCCGCCAGCTCCGCATTCGTCGTGAACGAACCAGCTACGACATGGATAAAAGGCAGCACTGTAATCAGGGCGATGATGGCCAACAGTGTAAAATTAATGGCAGCGTAAACTCTGCCGGCAATGGATCTATCCTCTACCATTTGAACTCCTCCAACCTTCTCGGGGCTGATATCTTACTCTTTAGGACAAGCATTAATAAACGCCCTCTTCTCCCATTTTCTTGGATATTTTATTGACCAGCATAACCATAATCAAGCCAATAATCGATTTGAAGAACCCAATCGCTGTACTATAGCTATATTGCCCCTGCCGTAATCCGGCAGTGTATACGTAAGTATCAATGATCTCCGCAACTCCGCGGTTCATTGAATTCAGCAGCAGATACACGTGCTCGAACCCAAGATCAAGAACATGCCCAATCTTCAAGATGAACAGTGTAATAATCACGCCCCGAATCGCCGGAAGTGTAATATGCCAAACCTGACGGAGCCGACCCGCCCCATCCATCCGGGCTGCTTCATACAATCCCGGATCGACGGCCGCAATAGCCGCCAAGTAAATAATCGTTCCCCAACCTGCTTCTCTCCATATGACTTGAAGAATGTAGATCGGCCTGAACCAATCGGGATTCAGCAAGAAGTTGATCTTCTCGAAGCCGAGATAAACGAGCAGCTCGTTAATGATGCCGCCATCCATCGTCACCATGACGTAGGTAATCGAAACGATAATGACCCATGACATAAAATGCGGTAAATAGACTAGCGTCTGGAACAACCGTTTAAAGAAGCTGCCCCGCAATTCATTAAGCATGAGTGCCAATATAATCGGCACCGGGAAATAAATAAACAGGTTAAGCGCGAACAAAATAATGGTATTCATCAAAATGTTCAGGAAATCCGGTTCTGTGAACAATCGTTTAAAATGCTCCATGCCAACCCATTCACTGCCCATAATCCCGTTATAAGGCTTATAGTTCTGGAAGGAGATGATTAGTCCGTACATGGGCAAATATTTGAAAATGATAAAATAAATCAATCCTGGCAGCAGCATGACATAAAGCCATTTGTTTCGCCATATCCGCCTTTGGAGCTCACCTGTATTCCGGCGTTTGCGAGGCTTGAGCCCCGGTCCAGCGGTCGACGGAGCGGTTGCTTCCTGCATGTGTCTCTTCCTCTCTGCTTCATAATTCATTTGAGCAGGCTATGGAGAATTTGCTCCGATAGCCTGCCCAGTCATTCATTTATTTGGCGGCGTTGTATTCTTCAATAATTTTGTCCCCACCGCGAGATTTCCACTGCTCCACGGCCTGATCAAAGCCGGCCTGATCAATTTGGCCATAAATATATTGGTAAGTGGCATCGGTAATAATTTGCTGCAATTCTACACCCTTTGACGTATAGGTTGGCGAATCCAATGCCGCTGTTGGGTCTGGCACCCCAACCTTCACATTTTCCTTAATCAGCTCTTCCGCATGAATCCGCCCAGGCAAGGTGTTATAGCTTTCATACATTCCGTTCGTCTCAAATTCACCGATTACGCTGTCTTTGAACGGCTTCACTTCCCGTTCGATCAATTCCTTGTCGTCCGTCACCTTGGCCTTGCCATCCACTACCGTATAATGCGTTCCTTCGATGCCCCAATACATCAAATTGGCTACTTCAGGTGTCATCATCTTGTCGAAGAACGCCAGCAGCTTCTTGAGCTCCTCCTCGCTCTTCACCGAGGATTTGGGGAACAAGACGATATTGTTATAGCCCGGAATCATCCATTGCGCAAATGCTCCGTCTTTTCCGGCAACCATGCTATGCGTATCCAGCACTGCATCAGGTGCGTTCTTGATCAAATCCTTGTTCAGCGAGTCGATATCCTGCATGGAACCGCCGATATACATACCGGCCTTACCGCTGGTGAACATGTTAACAGCATCCGTTTTGCTTGTTGCTGCAAAGTCCTGATTCATGTAACCGTTATCACGAAGCTTCTTAAAAAAGTCCATGGTGTCCACATATTGCGGGAACATGAATTCCGGCTGCAGGCTTCCGTCCTTCTCTCCCCAATTGTTTGGTGTACCGAACCAGGCGGAGACCGTCTTGAACGCTCCATAAACCAGTTCATTGCGGTCAACAAGTCCGATGGTATCCTTCTGTCCATTGCCGTCAGGATCCTGTTCCGTAAATGCCTTGGCCATCTCGAACAATTCATCGACGTTAGCCGGTGCGGATATCCCCAGCTTATCCGCCCAGTCCTTGCGGTAAATCATGCCTTGCCGAGCCAACGGTCTGCCGATGTACAGCGAATACAGCTTGCCGTCGACCCTGGTATTGTTCAGAATTTCAGTTTTCATCTTGCTCAGGTTCGGGAATTCGCCCAGGTAGGGTTCGATTTCCCAGAACTGTCCATCTTTAATAGCTTCCTTCATCTGAATAAATGTAGTCTGATTTTTGAGGTAGGTAACTTGAGGCAGAGAGCTTGTCGCAAAAGCGGTGTTTAATTTCTCTTCGTACGTATCTGCGGGGAAAAATTGATATGTCAGCTTCGTGTTTGTTAATTTCTCAAGCTCGGTCTTAATGGTATCTGGTGGAGTTTCGGACGTGTTAAGCGGAAGCATAATCGTAATCTCCGTTGGCCCTTGCGGCGCTTCAGACTGATCCTCCGCGGTCGACGGAGCCGTATCTGTTGTCGCTGCGCTGCCGTTGCCCCCTACATTGTTGCCGCTTCCACAACCAGCCAGCACAAGGCTTAGCGTCAGAATCGCGGTCAGCAAGAGGGTGAAAGATTTGTTTTTCATACCGTTTTGACCTCCAATGAAATATAATCATTACTCCTTCACATTACATTTCATTGAAGCATTTCAGAAACAATCATTTGCTCATAATCCTGCCCTATATTCCTGAATAGACGGCATATCTGAACAAATGATTATCATAGTGATTCCTTCTTGAGGTTGGCCCCGACCTGGTTGCCCTATCCCGGCATGCGCCGGGAGAACTGGCTTAATCATAAAAAGGCAAGACAATAAAGTCCTGCTTCGGTGATTTGGTCAGTACCCGACTAATCTCCTTGCCAACCAGCACATCGTCCTCAATTCGGATGCCGCCAATTCCGGGTAAATACAAGCCCGGTTCAATCGTCATAACCGCATGTTCCCGAAACTCATAATCAGAACGATAGCTGATGTAGGGAGCCTCATGGATATCCAGCCCGATGCTGTGACCAGCCCCATGATTGAAATATTCATTCACCTGTTCTCTGATCAAAGGATTACGGATGATGGCATCCAGCTCTTTGCTCTTCATCCCGCCACGAATCGCGCCAATCCCGGCCTGGCCGGCCTCCAGCACCCAGCCATAGATTTCGGTCAGCTTAGGGTTAGGTTCTCCTACGGCAATCGTCCTTGTGATGTCAGATACATAGCCCTGGTAGGTTGCCCCAAAATCAAGAATGACCGTATCCCCAAGTTCAATAATCTTATCGCTGGCTTCCCCATGCGGATAAGAGGAGCGGACACCGGAAGCTACAATCGTTTCAAATGAGGTCTTCTCAGAGCCAATCTTCTTCATGAAGTATTCCATTTCATTCGCCACTTGCTTCTCTGATACACCGGGACGGATGAAATTCAGGATGTGCATAAATGTCTGATCCGCAATTTTGACGGCCTCAACAATCTTTCTTATTTCCGATTCATCTTTTACCGCCCGGAGCTCCTCAATCCAGCCATCCACAACCCGTGTCTTGGCAGGCACCACCGTTCTGAACAACTCTCCGTCACTGTAGCTCAGATGCCCGCCCTCAAAGCCAATTTCGGCAATCCCCTGCTTGCGAACCAGCTCTGCTGCCTCATCCGGCAGAGAACGGGTCCAACAGATCCTCTGAATCCGGCTATCCAGCTCTTCCGCGGCTTGCTCAACATACCGGCTATCTGTAATGAAGAATACCATATCCGGGGTTAAGAGCAGACAGGAATCCTCTCCGGTGAACCCACACAAATAGCGGACATTTTTCGGGTTGCTTACATATAGAGCTGGCAGCCCTTCCTCTTTCATTTTATCAAGTAAACGCGTTATACGCTCCATCTTCTCATCTCCTGATAGAAATAGAAAGAAAGGGGGAAGGTCCCCCTTTCTCCAGCTACACGGTCTTCACATATAAATGATAATGCTCATGATTAAGCTCGGCTAAGGGCGCAAATTCGATATTGCCCTGCTTGTAAGTAAATCGATTTGTATCGGGTATCCGCTCAAAATGAGCTGCCAGATTTTCTCCGTTCACCGGCAGTTGAAGGTATTCCCGCTGCTCCGAGACCGCCGCCAGAATATAGGGGCCGAAGGCCAGCGAGGCCGTATCCCCTTGATCCGGGGTGAACTCCAGGCGCAGCTCTGGTGCAAAAGCAATGCTCACCCGATCCCCCTTGCTCCATGGCTGCGAAAGTACGATATAGCCATCCTCTTCTACCTCCTTCACTGGAGTCTGATTGACGGTCACTACAACCTCTCCATGATGCCAATAAGGCTTACGCACTTTAAGCTGTGCCCGCTTCAAGGCCTCGATTCGCAGATCGACCTCTCCGTTAAACATTTCGGGTACGGATTGCACGACATGCAATCCCTTATCCTCATCCTTCAGCAGCGAAGGCACAAACAAGTTGACATACAGCGCATCGTCATCTACGAAATAGATGGATTCCCCATACTTGAAGTGATTCTCCAATCCGGTTCCGTGGCAGCAGGAGTTCTCTTCATCATACCCCTTTTGACCGCCAGGGCTCGTTGGCATGAAATAGGTGCTGGCCCCCAGACACTCCTGATCCGTTGTGGCCAGAATATGATTAAGCAGGGTACGTTCGTAATAGTCCATATACTTTACATCCTTCTCGTACATGTAAAGCTGCTTGGTCAGCTTGAGCATATTGTAGGAGGCACAGGTCTCCGCCGTATGCTCCGTAATATGCGCGCCGATCTTGTACGGCTGCTTGAACATTTCCCCTTCCCCCGTGCCGCCAATCGAATAGATATGAGCATCCACCACCGAATTCCAGAAAAATTTAGCGATGTCATAGTATCTCTGCTCGCCGGCCGCTTCAAATATTTTGAATGCTCCGACAATTTGCGGGATATGCTGGTTGGCATGCATCGCTCCCAGAGCATCCACCTGCTGCTCCATCGGGAAGAACAAGCGGTCGTTGTCGAACAGCTTGGCAGCCATCAGATGCCGCTCCTTCTGCGTATACGTGTACAACTCGGCAAAAGACTCATTGATGCCGCCAAATTCTCCGGCGATATACAGCCCCCACATTCTCTTCAACTGCTCATGAGGGAGTACGCTTAATCGGTTGTACACCCAGTCTCCCACCTTATCAGCGATGGTCAGCGCCTGCTCAATCCCCGCCTTGTGATAGCTATCCAGCAGGCCAGCCAGAATCTTGTGCAGTGTATAATAAGGCGCCCAGATTTCCGGATACCTTGTGTATTTCTCCAGCAAGTCGAACTGTTCCTCGGAGTAGGCGCTAAGGAAGCCGTAATGATAACGGCCATCGGCGGCAAACGCTGCCTGCACCTTTTCCAGCTCGGCAACCATATAGGTCAACTTGCGATGAATTTCTTCGTTCCCGGTGGACGCATAGCTCAAGGCCAAAGCCGAAAGATAGTGCCCGGTAGTATGACCCTTCAGCAAGCTGTCGTCCGAATCCCAGCCGATCATCGCAGGCGCTTCAAGCGTATCCAGCCCTGCGGCTTTCCGGAAGTTATAGAGCATCTGATCATCATTAACGCCCAGCAGGAATTGCAGTCTCCGATCCTGCGCTGTTTTTAGCAAGGAGGCTCCTTCAAGCTGCACCTGCTGCACCGCAATATCATCCAATTGACGCGTCTTCACGCGCGTTGCCTTCACTTCATTTCCTACAACCATTACCGCTCCTACCTCATAGACCGTATCCTTAAGCTGACCGTCAGCCTTATATTCACCAGGATTGGAGAAGCAACGCTCATCTCCCTCTTTCCAGGTGACAGCATGAGACAAAATATCCCCGCTAACTGTCTGAATCGCAACTGCCGCAGGCAGATGGAACTTCTGATTGACCTGTTGGTGAATCTCGACAGGAAAAATTTTCTGGACCTGAATCGTATTTTTCTCCTCCAGAATGGTAACCTCAAAGACCTTCTGCATTTGAGCTTCCCCGTACTCGAAAGTAGCGGTCAGCGGAACCACCCGGTCTCCCTTCCCGTATTCGGGCTGCTTGACCTTGCCTGTGCCATCAATCCAACGGTCATCCTTGGACTTCCAGGTAATGCGGGTACCGTTCTTCCCGGTTGATGGCAAATGGATATCAAACTCGACCGTTTTCAAATTCCCCAGGTGCAGTGTGTCAATGTCTCCTTGAACGATGTCCAGATCCGTTTTCTTGGTTGACATAAGCTTTCCTCCCCACCATACTTTCAATCGCCTTCACACCATTTATGTTACAAGAAAAAAAATTCAAAGTAAGTAGTTGAAAAAAAGAATAGGTGGACTATATTTACTTATAGAGGTAGTTCAAAAAGTCGTCTTCCCAGGACGGTGTAGTTCGAGAAGTAGATTCAACGTCGAATCTTGAATTCACCCGGGACTAGAGTAGGCTTCCGTAGTATGTTTCCTTCAGAAACATTTGAGTTGCTCACGTACCCCTGCTTCCGAAGTCGTTTTCTCCGAAAACGTGTACTCCGCTACTCAGTCCCTAGCTTCATTCAACTCAAGCGTTTTGAAAAAACGCACATCGGAAGCATAATCTTTGGTCCTGGAAACCCCACTTTTTGAACACATTTTAAAGAGGCAGTTCACAGATTGAAGAGGTAGTTGAAAAAGTCGTCTGAATGGCCAACTTGAATTGGAGGAGCTGACGTCATGTACTTCGTGGATCAAGATTATAGCAAGCAGGCAATCTTTCTGTCTGCCGGCACTTTTATTACCAATCAGCCCTGGATTCATAAAGAGCGGATTATCGATAGCTACGAAATTATCAGTCCCGTGGATTCTACACTGTACATGGAGAGCGACCATATTCCCTATGCCATAGAACCCGGAGAAATTCTGCTTCTCCCGCCCCACACCCTTCATCGTGGACTCAAGCTGTGTGACGGACGAATGAAGTTCCACTGGCTGCACTTCTCCCAGGCCCAGCTACAGCTACGCAGTGAAGAAGAGGTGCTTCAGGATATCAGCGACAAAGACCCGGAGAAAATGATTATTTTACCCGTGTACACCAACAAAATTGATTCCCGGCGGTTTCACGTCATGTTTAATCAATTGCTGGATTTGTATCAGGAAAAGAAGCCGAAGGATTACCTCAACGCTTATCTATCCTGCCTGCTATATGAGTTGACCTCGGAAATTACCCACTTTCTCATTCACAAGAAATACAACGGCAACCGCCTGCAACCAATTCAGGACTGGATTCGCATCCATGCCTTTGAAGACATCACCTTGGAACAAATCGCCGAGCATTTCAAGTACAACAAAAATTATTTGTCCCGCATTTACAAGGAAAGCGCGGGCATCGGCATCTCCGAGCAAGTTATCAAGTTCAGGTTGAAGCATGCCAAGGAGCTATTGACTGAGACCGATTTAAGCATTATTGAGATTGCTTCGGAGGTTGGCTATGAAGACTCTAAATATTTCATGCGCCTCTTCAAGAAATACGAGAGTGTAACCCCCACTCAGTATCGGAAAACATTCTACTGCAAGCACTACAACAAAAAATAGCTGCCTGCACTATCGTCCACTTAAAGTAAGGTTTGCGCTACCGCAATGGACCACGCCGGATGCTATCATGATAAGTAAGCGGTTACACAAATCCGATATTATGGGGGGATGAACATGGTGCAGCATATTGAATGGGCAATTGAAACAGCCCGGTTCATTGATTTTCACCGCATCGAAATCATGTGGAGAAGTGATGTTGAAGGGGCTGGCAATCCGCGGTCTTATCTGGTTGAGCTTGATGGAAAGGTCTTGCCGGTCTATCTCAATGAGGATAAGGAAGCCTGGGACTCCTGGTGTGTCTACGAACAGTCAAAGCGTAGAACAACGCTGTATCTGCAGAAGCCCATCGAGCTTGGCGATCTGGGCAAAGTGAAGCTGTCGGTGATCGGTTCGATTCGTGACAAGCCACACAACCAGCTTATCAAGCTTGAAGGTTACCCCATTAAAAGTCTGGAAAGCTTCTATACCCGCTTCACCCGCAGCTCGTCAGGGATATTGATTAAATCCTCGGATAACGTCGATTTCGAGATCCATCAAAGGGCTTGCACCATCATTGAGATCATGCTTGGCAAGCGTCCGGAGATTACCCGCAAATTGGTAGAACACGGTGCAGCTCTGGCCATTTACGGCCTGCAAGAGAATGCCTATGACGTTCCGGAGCACCGGGGCGGGGCCGACTTTTTGCACTATGAGGTCGAGGGCTTTGGAGGAATGACTGATATTCCTGTGACCTCCGTATCCGAGAAGAACATCATGCGCTATACCGAGGGACCTTATCAGACCAAATACAAGCATGAATCAATTTTGGCCCATGAATTTGGCCATGCCATTCACCTTATCGGGATCAACAATCTGGAGGATCAGACCTTGGCCGGGGAGTTGGTCAACGCTTATAAGCATGCCGTCGATCATCGGCTTTGGCCCAATACCTACGCCATTTCCAACTATGAAGAATATTTTGCTACCCTGACGGCCGTCTGGTTCAATGTTATGGCAGAGAGCAAGGATGGCTCCTGGGATGGGGTCAGAGGTCCGGTCAATACGCGTGACGAATTGAAGTCCTATGATCCTGTAGGTTATGCCTTCTTCGCCTCCATTTACCCGGAATGCACCTTCCCTGAGCCATGGAGCAGCACGCCCAACCAATTTCCAGCCCCATCTGCTTGATAATCAATCGGACCACCCTAATAACATATAAAGCTGACTACAAGCTGCTCCGGCTCTCCGGCCAAGCAGCTTAAAGTCAGCTTTATCCTTGTCTATAGGTTGATTTTACTCTACTTCCAAGATAAACAGCCGGGACAAGTAATCTCCCCGTTGCACCTTCGAGGTGTAATCTCCTGAGGTACTGTCATTTAGGAGAATACCGATCTGCATCAGCTCATCTCCGTAATAGTTGCGTTCTCCTGCTTCCTTGATGCAGTACTTCAGGTCCGCAGCCAGCCCGGCCAGCTTCAGGCGCGGATATCCGACGTTCACCGGGGCAAGGGTGCGATAATACCCGACAATAGCACGGCGCCGGTCAGGCGAGACTACCATCCAGGCGGTGATATTCCCCGCAAACGGGCTTGCCAGGCGGTAAAAGACACCGTGCTGAATCAGCTCGCGATGCTCCTTCATGAAGGTAATCTGCCCGCGAACCTCTGCCTTCTCTTCTTTCGTCAGCAGGCTAAGGTCCAGCTCATATCCAAACGTCCCGAAATAAGCTACATTCCCTCTGGTCGTTAGTGGCGTGCAACGGTGAGTCTGATGATTAGGCACCGCCGACACATGAGACCCCATGCTGCTTAGCGGGTATACCAGCGATGTGCCGTATTGTATTTTCAAGCGTTCCACAGCATCGGTGTCGTCGGAGATCCAGCCCTGCGGGCAGTAGTGCAGCATCCCCGGGTCGAAGCGTCCTCCGCCACTGGCACAGGATTCTAAGAGCACCTTTGGAAACTTCGAGGTTAACCGGTCCAACAGGTCATACAACCCTAGCATGTACTGGTGATAGACTCTTCCCTGGAATTCGGAGTTCTGTCCGGTGGAAAACACCTCTGACATCGAGCGGTTCATATCCCATTTCACATAGGAAATCGCCGCCCCCGATAGTATACGGCTCAACGCAGCATCCAGGTAATTAATGACCTCCGCCTTCGTCAGATCCAGCACGTATTGATTGCGGCCAGGGCTGGCTGCGCGGTAAGGAACCGCCAGCAGCCAGTCGCTATGGCTGCGATAAAGCTCGCTATCCTTACTGATCATCTCCGGCTCGAACCACAAGCCAAATTGCAGACCAAGTTCGGTAATTTTTCGCGCCAGTCCAGTAATGCCATCAGGCAATTTGTCCGGGTTCGGGTACCAATCGCCAAGTGAAGTCGTATCCGTATTCCGCTTGCCGAACCATCCATCGTCCAGTACAAACAGCTCCACGCCCAAGTCAGCCGCTGACCTGGCAATCTCTACGATTTTCTCTTCGTCAAAATTCATGTAGGTCGCTTCCCAGTTGTTAATCAGGATCGGACGTGCTCTGTCCCGCCAATACCCCTTTGCCAGTCTGGTGCGATATAACTCATGAAAAACCTGGCTCATCTGATTCAAGCCCTCCTGGGCGTAGATCATAACGGCTTCCGGTGTCTGAAAGCTGTCCCCTGGAGCCAGATTCCACTGAAAATACTGGGGATGAATGCCGATCATCACGCGCGCCACATCATAGGCGTCCACTTCGACTTGTCCCAGAAAGTTACCGCTGTATACGAGACTGATGCCGATCACTTCTCCGGCAAATTCCGTCGTCTCCCTGCGTTTCAGGCCGATAAAGGGATTGTAGAAATGACTGCTATGACCGCGCAGGCTATAGATGCCCTGAACACCGCGGTGCAGGGGCTGCGTCTCGATATGACGCTCCCTGCCCCAGGCGCCGGTCAGTTCGATCATCTCATAGTTGGCATCCGGCAGGTCCAGACTTAAGCTCAAAGCGCAGTCCAATTTCACATGCTGTTGCCCCTGATTAATGATCTTCATGCTGCGGGTCAAAGCCGGCTGATCTCGAAAAATCGTATATTGCAGCTCTATCTCACAATCCAGCACAGCATCTCTTAGATAAAGGAGCAGCGTATCCGCCTCCCCCTGCTCGTCTACGTAGGTAGACGGCAATCCTTGCAATGAGGGTTTGCCGGAAATCACCACATGCCGAGCATATTCGAATGCAGTTGTGTGGCTGCCATCCTCCTGAACAAGATCCAGGGCGCAATGTCTCAAATCTCCCGAGCCATAGACGGAAAGCTCTTGCTTCACCTGCTCCAGTGAAAATCGAGCGTTTCCTTCAAATACACAAGGAGACATGTCGCGAAATCCTAGCTCGAGCAGATGGGTAAAGTCCTCACGGTCTCGGAGCTTGGGGCCGTAGTACAGGTGGCCGGGCTGATGATTTGGCATCAGAACAAAGATATAACTGATTTGTTCATTGTAAAGATGAAATTGCCTGGATCGGTCATGATAGACAATAGGCACTCGCGCTCACTCCTTTCACATGCTAGACCATGTCCTTTTCAATGTTTTTGGAGAAGACAAAGATCATCAGAGCCGTGACCAGCAGCAGGCCTGTCATCATTGGGAAAAGGTTCACTTGCTGGTCCGCAGTTTGATAAAAGTTGAACAAAATCAACGCAATCCCGTTGCCGATCGTACCCGCTTGCCCCCAGGCGGTTTGCATCTGGGTCTCATAGGCATCCGGCGATAGCTTAGCCACAAGGGATGAGCCGATTGGCCATACCAGATTATCCGAGAAGGTCAGGAACAGATAATAAAATACCATCCAGAGCAGACTGTAGGGTGCTGAATCCTTGAACATAATGATTGGAATGGTGAGTAGTCCATAGCCTAGCGCCGAGAACAAAATGCCCAGACCATATTTATAAGTTGTCCGGATTCGGGTAGCGCGGGTCTTCGTCCACATCCAGACGAACACCGGGGCCAACACCAGCCCAAAGATCGTATAGATCGTCCCCACGGAACCGGGAGCAATTTCAAACCCGAACAGATTGCGATTGATCTTCTGATCGATGAAGATGGCCACCGTTGAGGTCAGCATGACACCGCATAAAGCCATCACGATTTGCGCGGAGAACAGCTTCAGGAACGGCTTCATCCGTCTGCGGTCCAAATCCGTCAAATCCTTCTTGCTGAGCAGATTGGTCAGGAAAACAATAGGAATGATGAAGGTCGCTGAGGTGATGATATTCAGTACGCCCTGGAACGAAATAACATGCGTGAGCACCAGCGTGATGATGGTTCCCAGGATGACAATCAGCACGGCCATGAATTTGATAAAGATGCTCTTGAACTTGCCCTTTTCCAGCGGCTTGACCGGCAAATCGCCCAGCGGGCCAAAAAATTTATGTTGAGTAACCCAAATCACGGCACCATAGAGAAATGCAGCGATGGCCGCAATTAAAAAGCCAACATGAAAGTTCTTCATCCCGATTTGACCAACCAGCACCGGGGCAATCAGACCGGCAATGTTGTTGGCAATCGTATGAATGGTGAAAGCCGCATCACGTCGGCCATTATCAGCTTTACGATACAATTGTCCAGTCAGCGAAGCATTGCTTGCACCCATGATCGGCAACGACATCAGGAACAAGGCGATAAAGGCAAATATCCTGCCTTGGGTAAGTGAAAACGCCGGTATAGCCAGAATCGCGAAAGCCGTCCCTTTGACGATATTCCCGATAATCAAAGCTTTGCGCATCCCCAGCACCCGGTCCGCCAGCCAGCTTCCGAAGATGCCAAAGATCGAGTTGCAGGCCCCCATCGCTGTAACCATGGAAGCGGCTTGCCCTTGCGTAAATCCCAAGCCCTTCATATACGGGGAATACAAATAGAAAATTAAAATGGCATACAGGGCCCCCCAGGCAAAGGAATTAAAGAAATTCCCCGCTGCCAGAGCCCCTACTCCCCTTGGATGTCCGAAAAATTTCTTGTCATCCAGGACCTCTTCCAATCTTGCTTCGTTCGAACTCGACCCGTGCTGCAATTCATCCTTCATCGTGCTTCCCTCTTTCGTCCGAATTTCTTGACAACGCTTTCCTCTAAAATATAGCAGATAAATTTTTTCAAAACGGTAGCGGATAGTTGGGATAGGTGGACATTTCTTACCTAGATAAAGGAAGGACGAGTATTTTATTTAAGTAAATTCCATACAAAAAAAGATGACCCCCCTTTTTATCGGAGAATCATCGAGCAGAATCATCGATAGATTTAAAACAAAACAATCCCGGCAATAGCCGATAAACCAATGACTGCAAAAGGATGCAGCTTGTATTTGGCTACCAGCAGAAGCGAGCCGCCGCAAATCAGCAACGTTCCCGCCATTGTCCAGCTAAAGAAGGATTCCGTTCTTCCACTGAGCCCGAAATGAATAGCCGCATATATAATCAGACCCGTCACGATCGGGCGCAAGCCATAAAATGAAGACTTGACCCAGTCGTTGCTCTGGAGACGCAGAAAAAATGCCGTAATAAAAATAACGATAAGGAGTGAAGGAAGTATGATGCCAATCGTGGCTACAATGGCTCCCCCTACCCCTGCTTGAGAGTAACCAATCAGCGTTGCAGCGTTCGTGGCAATGGAGCCTGGGGCCATACCTGCCAGGGCTACTACCTCCTGGAACTCAGCCGCGTTCAGCCACTGCTCGATCTCCACCTCCCGCTGAATCAACGTCATGACCGCATAACCTCCGCCAAAGGAAATAAAGCCAACCTTAATAAAGACTAATAATAACTCCCATAACATGGGCAGGAAAGCTCCTCTCAAATATAATACTCGGGAAAATGAAGCTCATGCTTCTCCTGCGTCGTTGCCCGTTCCGTTCGCACGGTGAACCTGAGTTTGCGCTTAATCAACACAATAAGAACTCCGGCAATGGGTCCTCCCACAATCAGATACAACGGATGGATGCCCGTGAATAATAGCAGCCCGGCTGCGGTTGCCGCAATGAGCAGCGTACTGGCATCAAGGATAGATGTTCTCCACATTTTAGCCGCTGCCAAAATGATAAGAGCCACAACGGCCGCATGTATTCCCTTCAAAGCCGCCTGAACCTTGGCATGGTCCTTGAAGAATGTGTTCAGCATGCTGAGCAGGAGCACCATCACGAAGGTCGGCAGCGTGATTGCTGTCACGGCGGCCACCGCTCCTGCAACACCGGCGAGTCGATAGCCGATAAAGACAGCGGAATTGACAGCCACGCCCCCGGGAGCTGATCCCGAGATGGATACCATATTGCCCATTTCCTCGCTATCGAGCCAGCCCTTTCTGTCGACAATCTCCTTCTCAATCGTGGCAATCATTGCATACCCGCCACCAAAGGTGGAGGGTCCAATCTTCAAGAAAACTCCGAATATTTGCCCGAGCAATTGTATTCGCTGGATCCGTGCATGATTCATCTTGTCTCACCCTTTTCTGTTTGTCATGCGTCACCGCGAAGTGATAATCTTAGTATAACATAAAATAATTTCATTTCGGATTAAAGTATCCATAATATTGTCTCTACAGGTCATTCGCCTAGCTTGGACAAGTTTAAAAATCAGGTTATTATACTCAAGAAAAATCCTTTTTGAATTTATGTTAATGATTCAGATGATATTAACTGGAAATTCTGTGGTACTGCAGCTATACTAAAGATATATTCCGACTAAATAACTTGGAATGGAGAAAGGTATTTATGATGGTTCATGCCAATCCACCGCTCAAAAAACAGGTGTATGCTCATATCTCCTACCTCGGGACGGCCTCCAAAGCCGATTTGCTCAAGGATTTTCCTGTAACCAGCAGCAGTATGACACGTTTACTGGAAGAGATGACCTCGCAAGGTCTGATTCTCGTCTCTGGTCTCGGTGATTCAACCGGCGGCAGAAAGCCGCTGCTATTTCAAATAAATCCAGCCTACCGATACGTATTTGGACTGGAAATATCCCGCATTTATTCCACGCTGGGTTTGTATGATATGCACCTCAATCCCTTGTCGCTCACTCGCTGGAGTATGGATGAGCGGATGACACCGGAACGGCTGGTCGGCCTGGTCGCGCAAGGGGCCCAGCAGTTCCTTGACCAGCATGGCATCTCTTCCGAGACCGTTCTGGGCATTGGTATAGGGGCTGTTGGACCCTTGAATCAGAAGACAGGCATTATTCTGGAGCCTGAATGGTTCCCGGCCCCATTGTGGAAGAACGTACCGATATGCCGCATGCTGGAAAGTCTGCTGCATATCCCGGCCAAGCTGGATAACGGGGCGAATACGGCTCTGATTGGCGAGCATTGGGCCCTGCGCAACAACCATATCCAGCATGCGCTTTACGTCCATGCCGGAGTCAGCATTCGCTCTGCCGCCATGTCCGGTGGACAAGTTCTCCGCGGTGCCGCTGATACTGAAGGAGCCGTTGGCCAGATGATTATTCAAGCCAATGGCCCGCGCCTGCGGGAGAGCGGGAATTACGGGGCGCTTGAAGCCTTCGTATCCGTGCCGGCGCTAGAGGAGCGGGTACGTACCCAGCTTAAGATCGGTCGGGAAAGCCGGCTGTCCGGCATGCCTCCCGAGCAAGTCAATTTCGCTACTCTGGTTGAGGCATTAAATCAGGGTGATGCGCTTGTGAGGGAGCAATTCACGGAAACCGCCGCTTACCTCGGGATTGGATTGTCCAATCTCATCAACGCGCTGCATCCTGAATACGTCATTTTGGGCGGCCCTCTTGTAACTGCCCATCCCGTCGTTTTCGATACTGCGCTGGAGATTGCCAAGAAGAATACGTACCATTACCCTGAGTATAATCCTGTCTTCACGCTGGGAGAGCTCACTGATGAAGCGGTAGCAACCGGGGCAGCGATGATGGTTATCCAGCAATGGACAGGCGAATGATGGGCTTCAAGCGGGTAGACAACAAAGAGGACAAACCGTGAAATGCAAAATGACCATTATAAAAGCGCTTGGGGCCTTTAACTTCTCCCCCAAGCGCTTTTGATTTGTTCTGCCTGCTGCACCATGCGCTTGATCAGCTCAGATACCGTGGGGATATCCTGAATCAGGCCTGTCACCTGACCGGCCCAGCCAAAGCCAGCTTCCTCGTTGCCATCATGAATCCACCGCCGGTTAACTTCCCCGCTAATCCATGGCTTCAGCTTCTCATAACCGGGATCGCTGCGCTCCAGCTCCAGAATGCGCTCGGCGAAGGAGTTGCGCAGTACCCTGGCAGGAAATTGAATCGATTGCTTGATGATGGTGGTGTCCGCTTCCGAGCTCTGAACCAATGCACGCTGATAGGAAGCCGCCGCTGCGGTACATTCCTGTGTTGCGATAAAACGGGTGCCCATCAGGATTCCCTCCGCTCCCAAGGCCTGTGCCGCCATCCAGCCACGTCCGTCACCGATTCCTCCGGCTGCAATGACGGGGATTTGCACCGCATCCACCACGCGGGGAACCAGTACCATCGTCCCCACACCATCGCGTCCCAGATGTCCTCCCCCCTCGTGCCCGACGGCAATGACAGCCGAGGCGCCTAGCTGCTCGGCCTTCTGCGCCTGCCTGCGCGAGGACACCAGCACCAGGGTGGCGATTTCCGTAGCACTCAAGATTTGCAAAATCTCGGCTGGATTGCCCCCTGTTATGGAGACGACCGGGACCTGCTCTTCCATGATGATTTGCAGCCGCTCATGGAAATCGGCATGGTGCATGCCTAACGCCAGGTTCACCCCAAAGGGCTTGTCCGTAAGCGTCCGTGCCTGCCTAATCTCTTTACGCAG
The DNA here is from genome assembly GCF_000374825.1 of Paenibacillus sanguinis 2301083 = DSM 16941. Classification (GTDB taxonomy): domain Bacteria; phylum Bacillota; class Bacilli; order Paenibacillales; family Paenibacillaceae; genus Fontibacillus; species Fontibacillus sanguinis. Next base: position 228,825 of record NZ_KB895377.1, on the reverse strand, counting down.
GACATCGGCATTCGGAAGGCTCATCGCGGTAATCTGCCCCAGCCCGCCTGCATTGGATACGGCTGCCGCCAGGCCCGCATCTCCCAGATAGGCCAGCCCGCCTTGAATAATGGGGTACTTGATATTCAATCGCCGGGTCAAACGTGTGCTCCAGTTCATCCATTTGTCCTCCATATCATAAATAGCAGTAAAAGCAGGCATCCGCCTGCCCAAAAATCCTGTGCCCTCAAGGTCAGCGGCCTGAATGTGCTTCTTCCCTGTCCATTCCCGAATGCCCTGGCCTCGATAGCCATCGTTAGCTGCTCGGCCCGCTGGATCGTTGTCATCAAGAGTGGAATGACGATGGGAATATACGCGAGCAGACGCTTTGGCATTCGCACCGCTGCCAGATCATAGCCCCGAGCCTTCTGGGCTATGATAATCCGCTCCAGTTCCTCCATAATCGTAGGGATGAAGCGAATCGCAATGACAACCATCAAGGAGACTTGGCTGACAGGCACTCGCAGTTTGGACAACGGGGATAACAGGCTCTCCAGGCCTTTCGCCAATATCAATGGCTTGGTGGTCAACGTTAATATTGAGGCTGCTACAATCAACAACACAAGGCGCCAGGTAACAGATACGCCCGCCCAAATGCCCTCCTGCGTTAGCATGATCCAGGACCAGGACCAGATCGTATGCGTCCCGGGTGTGGCGAAGATGTTATAGAGAAAAGTAAACAACAGAATAAGCCTTACAGGCCGCAGCATCTGCCAATAGCTAATCCACGGAACTTTGGACATCAGCGCCGTGAACAGCACAAACCCCGTAATGATCACAAATTGCCGCAGCGAGTGCAGAGACATTGCCCCCAGCATCACCAGCAGCATGCCAAGCAGCTTCGTTCGGGGATCAAGCCGGTGAAGCAACGAATCTCTGTCCATAAATTGCCCCAGAATCATCCTGCTGTTCATGTCTTAAGCCCTCTTCCTCTCGCCTGCCACACCGGAATGACACAGCGCAGAATATCCTGCTCCCGGCAGCCAGCCGGTTCTATGGGCTGCCCGGACAGTTCCTGGATCAGGTGCAGCAATTGTATGGCTTCCGGCAGCGGCAGCCCAGCCTGCTGCAACAATTCGGCATGGCTCAGAAACAAGCAGTCAGCCTGCTCATGTCCAAGAAGCCGTCCCTTATGAAGCACCAGCACCTCATCCGAATACTCTGCCACATCCTCCATATGATGCGAAATGAACAGCACCGTGCGCCGCTTCTCCTGCTGCCAGGCACGCAGCATTTGCAATATCTCCGCCCGGCCGGGTGCATCAAGCCCTGCTGTTGGTTCATCAAGAATCAGCAGCTTCGGGTCCGTCAGCAGCACCGATGCCAGCGCAACACGCCGCATTTGCCCTCCGCTTAGCTGAAAAGGCGCCAATGGCAGCAGTCCTTCATCCAGACCCACCAGCGGCAGCACGCCCCGAATGGCCTCGTCGATCTGCCGGGAAGACCAGCCTTGCATGCGAGGGGCAAAAGCAAGCTCCTTGGATACGGTAGTCTCAAAGATTTGACGCTCCGGCTGCTGAAACACCAGACCGATCTGCGGCAGGACTGCCACCCGGCCACGGGCATCCCGGGGCACAGGCTGTCCATGGATCGTATACGCTCCAGCAAACTCGGGAACAAGCCCTTTGAGCAGATGAGCTAGTGTGGATTTGCCAGCCCCGCTGGCTCCGATCACCGCGATCCACTTGCCCTCATCAAGGGTGCAGCTTATCTGCCGGAGAGCGGTCACCCCGGCATAGCTCACGCTTACTCCGTCTAATCGGTATGCCATTGCGTGCGAATCAGCTCCTTCCAATCCGGGCCGATAGCTGTCTCAATCCCTAGCGCCTGCTGCACCCGGGCAGCAAAGGGCTGCTGTAGGCCGTACTCGGCTAACGGCAGTGTGCGGAATGCCTCCGAAGGCAGTCCGTCAAAGGCAACTCGCCCTTGATGCAGCACCAGAACACGCTGGGCATGAAGGACTTCGTCCATATGATGAGTAATCTGCACGAGAGTCACCCCTTGGCGGCGCAGCTCCTGAAGGATATACATCATCTGCTGCCGACCCTGAGCATCCAGCATCGAGGTCGCTTCATCGAATATAATCATCTGCGGCCGCATAGCCAGGACGGCAGCAATGGCTGCCCGCTGCTTCTGGCCGCCGGATAACCGGTGCGGCTGAGCCTGTCTGTATTCCTCCATCTCAACGGCCCGCAAGACCTCATGGAGACGTGCATGCATCTCTTCGCGGGAAAGTCCGATATTTTCCATACCAAACACGATTTCATCCTCCACGGTCGTGGTGATGAACTGGTCATCCGGATGTTGAAAAACAATGCCCACCCGCACGTTCTCCCCCTTGCGAATTCGCCCCCGTCCAGGCGATTGCAAGCCTGCCATCAGCCGGGCCAGCGTGGACTTGCCAGAGCCATTGCCCCCGATGATGGACACGAACTCGCCCGCTTGCAGCGTCAAGCTCACCTGCTCCAGAACCGGCTGCCCAGCCCGGTAAAAGAAGTCTACCTGCTCCAATGCAATAAGCATCATCCCTCACCCCCGCTTCTCCAGCGCCCGAAAGCCAGCGCCGGATCATCGGTGGTCCACCGCTTGACGGGCTTCTGCCATAAGGTCACCGCTGTACCGTTAATGCCAAAAATTTCACCGGTCAAATGAGCGTCCGGCTGCTTCAGGAGCAGGTCGACAAAGCGGGCCACTTCCTCCGAAGTCCCTACATTCCAAAATTCGGGAAACGGCTCGTTGCGAAGGGCATGCTTGGCCTGCAAGTGTTCGATTACGGGGCTGGTCATATCGGTGAGTGCCGCCGGAGCCACGGCATTGACGCGGATACGCTCCCCTTTCAGCTCCTCCGCCAGCGTCCAGACCATCCCCAGCATCCCCGCCTTGGCGGCACTATAATTCACTTGCCCGGCGGAGCCCTGCAGTCCGGCTGTCGAGGTCATCAGCACGATATCCCCGCCGCGCCCGGACATATGGGGCAGCACTTCCCGGATGCAGTAGAAGGCGCCATTCAGATGCACATTCAGCACCGATTGCCATTCCTCCTCCGTCATTTGCTTGCATTTGCGGTCCCGCACCATGCCCGCATTATGAATGAGGACATCAACCGGGCCAGCTTCCTCGGCAATGGCCTTCATCATGGCTGCCACCTGTGTGGCATCTGCAACATCAGCGCAATAACCCAAGGCTTCCCCGCCCCGGGTATGTATCTCTTCTATAACCAGCTCAATCGCGTCTGGCCGCAAGCCGTTCACGGCTACCAGATACCCGCTTTGGGCAAGCTGGAGGGCCAGGCTGCGGCCAATTCCCCGGGTCGCGCCGGTAATAAGAGCCATTTTTCGAGCGGGTCTATTCACCATCCAAAGCCTCCCTCACAATGAGATATCCCCGGGCTACCAGATCGCCGCCTTCTTCAGTCACGTGAAGCTCAACCTTATCATCGACAGAAGCGTAGGCAAAATAAGCCGTGGTGTCCACAAGCAGCGGACGGATAAAGGTCATTTGGGAGGATTTGATCCAGGAGGCAGGGTGCTGGCTTAGATACAAGGAATGCGCCAAGCCCATAATGTACATCCCGTGCGCAATCGGACGCTCGAAGCCAGCTTGCTTCGCCGCATCAGGCTCAAGGTGAAGGGCGGATACATCGCCGGAAGCTGCTGCATATTGCCGCAGGGCCTCTTCTGTAATCTTCATTGCCTTATTCATCATCAGTTGGTCCCCCCTTCTCTGGAAATTAACACCGTGTCCGCTGTCACGGCCAACTCGCCCCGGCACCAGCATTCCAGCCGATGCGTATACAAGATGAGTTGGCCGCTGCGGCCTGCTTTTGTCTCGCATTTGATTAACGCCAACTCGCAAGCCAGTTGATCTCCCGCCTTCAAGGGCGTCTCATAGCGAAAGGACTGCTGACCATGAATCAGCGCCTTCTCCTTGGCCAGCCATGGTACCTCATCAGTATGCCAGAAGGTGATCGGCATCGTTGGCGGGGCCACAAGGCAGCCGTCCACTTGTTGCAAAGGAGCTGCTATGCTATGTCCATAGGTCATAATCGCTTCGGCTGTCAGACAATAGGGAAAAACAAGCCGGTTCATAGCGCGGCCTCTACCAGGGTGGCCATTCCCAATCCTCCGCCGACACCAAGCGCAGCCGCCCCGCGCTTAAAGGGCTTATGCAGCATCTCCGCATACAGACGGGTCATCAGAACCGCCCCGGATGCCCCATAAGGATGGCCCAAAGCCAGCGCCCCGCCGCCAGGATTCACTTTGTCCTGCGGAATCCCCAGCTCCTGCAAGGAACCCAGCACCTGAGCGGCAAAGGCTTCGTTAAATTCCACCACATCCAGGTCATCCACGGTTAGCTGATGTCTTTGCAGCAGACTGCGCAGCGCCGGGACCGGACCTAATCCCAGATAGTGCGGGTCCACTCCGACCACCCGCGTATCTACAACATGCAGCACCGGTTGCAGCTTGAGCTCGCGGCACTTCTCCGCCGACATGATGAGCACGAGCGCGGCTCCATCATTAATGGGACAGGCATTCCCCGCCGTGACCGTTCCCCCTTCGAGAAAAACAGGCCTAAGCTGGCGCAGCTTGTCCAGGCTGGTATCCGCTCGGGGACATTCATCTTCATCGATCAGCCTCTCTCCGGCCTGAATCGGTACGATCTCCTGCCGAAACCTTCCCGTCTGCTGAGACAGCACGGCCTTCTGATGGCTGCGCAGAGCATATACATCCTGGGCCTCCCTGGAGATGTCGCAGGCACGGGCCACATTCTCCGCCGCTACTCCCATCTCCGGATCACCATAAGCCGCAGGGGTAAACGGCGCCCGCGTGTACAGCTCGGGCACGCCCGTTAGCGTCTGCGGCTTGCGCATCCGCCATGGCGCCCGGCTCGTGCTCTCCACCCCTCCGGCCAAATAGATATCACCGGCCCCGCTTTGGATCAGCCGTGCGGCCAGATGAATCGCCTCCAGGCCGGAGCCGCACTGGCGATCAATCGTGACGCCGGGCACGCTAACAGGAAGCCCGGCCGCCAAAGCCGCAACCCGGGCGATATTTCCGCCCGGTCCAACCACATTGCCGATAATGACATCATCCACACGGTCCTGCGCCACTCCCGTCTCGGACAGCAGCTGACGGATGAGCGGAGCAAGCAGCGCTTCCGGCTCAAGCTCACTAAACACTCCCCCTATACGTCCAATAGGGGTGCGCTTCGCCATAACAATTACGGCCTTTGTCATAAGCTGCTATCTCCTTTCATCACTTCTATCATCTGCCGGCGGGCTATCTTGCCGCTGCTGGTATAGCTGAAGCGGTTCACGGCAATAAGCTCCTTGGGAATTTTATAGCTGGCCAATCGCTGGAGACAGTAGGCTTTGATGTCCTCCAGGCTCCAGCGCAAGCCCTTGCGCCATTGAATGATCGCCGTGACCTGCTCGCCCCAATGCTCATCCGGCTTGCCAAACACCATGACCTCCCGGATGGAAGGAATGCGCCGCAGCACCTGCTCCACTTCCTCCGGAAAAACCTTTAGCCCGCCTGTTTTAATCATATTTTGCAAACGCCCGGCCAGATAGAGCGTACCATGGTCGTCCATATGCACATAGTCTCCTGTTCTTAGCCAGCCGTCCCGAAACACCGCCTGCGTCTCCTCGGCTAAGCCATAATAGCCGGCAAACAGCATGGGGCTGCGAACATAAAGCAACCCGGCTGCTCCTGGCGACAGCTCGCGGAAATGCTCATCGCGGATGGACACCTCTACGCCCTTAAAGGGCTTGCCCAGGCAGCCCGGCTGCTGTTCCTGACTCGCATCGGCATAGCTGATATAGCTCGCCTCGGACGAGCCGTAATATTCATAAAGCCTGGTCCCGGCAAAGCGCTCCCGGCATCGCTTTTTGGAGCGCTCGGACCATAGCCCTCCCGAGCTGATTAACGCCCCGATGAAGTATTGACCGCCATCTGCTGCCTCAAGCAGCGCATCGATCATGGTCGGCACCACATACAAGATCATCCCCGGTATGCTGGCGCACAGCTTCAGCACATCTGTCGCCGCAAACCTCGTTTGCATATGAAAGGTGCCCCCGCCAACCAGGCATTGCATCAGGGCAAACAGCGAGATGGAATGAGCCAACGGCCCGGGAGCCATCACCTGCTTCATGTGACCTAGCTCAAAGGCCTGACCCGTAGCCTCAAAGCTACGCAGCCACGAGCTAGGTGTACGGGCATACCCTTTGGGCATACCTGTTGTCCCTGAGGTGAATCCGATGAACAACAGCTCATGCGCAGCTTCCATCACTAATCTTGGCTCTTGAGCAGCCAGCCACATATCATAACTTCCTGGCGGTTGGCCATCACCCGAGAAGGCAAAGCGCTCGCATCCATCGTCCTCCCCCGCCGCGATCCCGGTCAGGTCCTGATCATGAACCAGAACCTTGGGACTGCATTGCCGGATCACCGCAGCGACTTCGCAGGCACTCCATTTGGGATCAAGCACAACGGGCACTCCCCCGGCATAGAGAGTCCCAAGGAAGACCTCAACGAACTCTGCGCGATTCTGCGATAGAATGGCTACTTTATCACGAGTACCAAAGCCGGCCATTTTGCGCAGACCACAGGCCACCTTCTGCACCCGTTCTACCAGCTCCGAATATGTCAATGAGCCTCGCGCGTGGGAAATGGCGGTTTGATCCGGTTCCTTTATAGCATGATTCAAGATAGGCAACAGTAAGTTCATGTTCAATCACGTCCAGACTAAACTCAAGATGCTGAGCTATGTATTTTGTCCTCAATGGGACTGACCGCTCTAAGCTGCATCGCAATCAGACTTGCGGCCACTGCCTTGATCAGATCACCGGGAAGATATGCGGCTGCCCCCAGCAAGCCCGCCCAGATGGATGTATTCGTAATCAGCGCCATGACCGGAGCGCCAATCAGGTTCACCAGCAACACGCCAAAGCCAATATGAATGATTAGCATTTTCCAGGTTTTCAGGCTCCGCCATACCTTTTCTGTTGCCCAACCGATGGCATAAGCGGCAATGGGAAAGCTCAAAATATACCCGGCCGACGGACCAACCAGTGCAGCGAAGCCTCCCCGGCCACCGGACAATACCGGCAAGCCGATAGCCACTAAAATAATGAACAAGAGCAGGCTAATGGCTCCCGTTTTTCGGCCCAGAAAGGACCCGGCCAGCATAACCCCAAGTGTCTGCGCGGTAATCGGAACCGGGATAAATCCTAACGGAAGGGGCGGAAGCAGGCCTAGTACGGAAATGAATGCAGCTAACAGCGAGGCGTATACCAAATCCTTCGTCTTCATCGTTGTTCCTCCACCCATTGCGAAATGAGAAATGTATGCTTTGAATTATATTTCGCCGCTCGCCAATTGTAAACCACTTTTATCAGAAAAAGGTTAACAATACATCCAAATGTATTAAATCATTTTCTGATACTGCTTGACGAATCCCATGATTCTTCTGACCTGGTAGTATGACCATCTTGAAATACAGAAAAGAGCTGGCACCAGATATGTTTGGTGCCAGCTCTAATTTAACTTTGCTTCAAATTAACTTACTTTCATGAATTGGTGGATCCTTCTGGCCCTAGCCCTTTTTCATGAAGGTAATTTAACATAAGACTCCGCCACGCTTGGTTAGCAATAGAATCAGCAAACATAATATCAAACGCATGGGGGCCATATGGAAATTCAATCAAGGTAACATCAATTCCAGCAGCCTTAGCACGCTCTGCAAATCCCTTAACACTCTCCGGCACAACAACCGTATCCGCAGCTGGTTGAAGTATAAAGGTCGGCGGAGCGTTCTCAGAGAAATAAGTCTCTGCCGATATTGCAGCTAAACGTTCAGGATGATCATCAAATGCTCCTCCAATCAACTGCTCAAGCGCCTCTTTTAATGTTTCCTTGAGTGCAGGGGGATCTATTGCCGGATAGTCTACAGCAATCGCTGCAGGAACAGGAACATTATCTCCACTTTGTGCTTTACCTGCGGCAGCAGCATATCCGACTAAGGTTGCAAGATTTCCGCCTGCAGATTCCCCGGTCAATATAATTTTAGAGGTATCTCCATTCCACCTGCCAGCGTTCTCACCCACCCAGGCAAGGGCGCTGGATACGGCAGCTGGTGCGTCCTCCCAAGTCGGGTCACTAGGTGTAGAAAGAGGGTACTCCACATCAAATACAAGATATCCCTGTTTAGAGAAATAATAATCATCCGCAGCAAAATCCTCGAAGGTCCCCATTAGCCAACTTCCCCCATGGATATGCATAATGATCGGAGCTGGCTTGGACGAATTCTCAGGAGCAAATACAGCAATGGGATAAGTCTTGCCATTTGGCGCTGTATACTCCTCCAGTGCAGTCCGATCAGTAGGATTTTTAGAAGGAAACAACGCTTTTAATGCACTGGCTTTGCCTCCATGCTGCTTAATAAATTGAAGTTCATGAGTTACTATCCCCGTTGAACCAAACAAAGCAATCAAAGCAATGCTAGCCATAACCACCGGAACCGTCTTACGTCGTTTGATTGCTATATAACCAAGAACCCCAAAAGAAAACAAACTGATAACAACTATATACTGGCCTATAGTTGGCCACATGATATGACTAACCATAGCAAAATCGTTCGCTAACGGAGCAAACAGAAGCGTTCCCAACACAATCAGAAACACTAATACTGCAAAAAGAACAGCGAGTGCAATTGCAATTTTCCATAACCATTTTTTACTCTTTGCCCATGGGCTTAGTTCTTCCATCGGTTCACATCTCCTTCATCCTTCTCCAATGCTTGTTGCTTATATATGAATTGCATGCTTCTATTTTAACCTATTCTACCTGAGAATAAACACGAGATTCAACTCCCAGCTTATTGTATATATTTGTTAGATGAGCCTTCAACCGTGCATTCCGTATTTTCAAGTCAGATGTAACTCTTTTTTCTTTGATCCAACCTTTGTAAAAGCAACCCTGATAAACCTCCGCACGCCAACAAGCTGAACAGGCTGGCAACCCACTGAGTCGGTGTGGTCTCATAGTATCCTGCTACAGAAAATGCCGCAGTAATTGGATAGAGGGAGCGCATTGTATTTTGCATTCCTGCAAAAAGACCAAAAAACGAATAAATTTCAGCAAATATTAAAGCCAGCCAATAGCCCTTTTTTAACCGATACACCATAGCTATGACAGGAGATACCGCAAGGAAAAGGCCAAGACCCTCTATGAGATAGATTTTTGCAAAGCGAAGCACCATTCCAAGCTCAAGCAATGAGCTATGTAGAATTGCCTCTATGACACAGCGATCCATACTAATTTTGAGCGCTCTATTTGGCATACGGTCCTCCTATATCTCTTTTCTATTTTAGCGACAGCTGCTTTGAGTTGTTATATAGTCCACGTTCAATACCTATGCCCTTATTATATTTCTTTTATCTAAAATATACAGGGATGTTCATAAGCCGCTTTTGGGATTGACTCTTCTCTCTCTCAACTATATGCTTTTCTCATGAACAGCATGGACTCAGGGATGGAGGATCGAATCATTGAGTGCAGAAATTGTCGAGCTTCAAATTCCACCATTGCCTTATTATTTGGGCTCTGGCCGTTCGGAATTCTCTATAGGAGATCGTCACCCTAACCGCAAGAAGCTGGGGATCTATGACCTGTTGATCATGGTGAAAGGTGAACTGCATATCGGAGAGGATGGCCAGGAATGGACCTTGCAACAGGGCGATACCCTGCTCCTCGAACCGGACGCTGAGCATTACGCTGTGAAGCCTTGCGAGCAGGATACTATATTTTACTGGGTTCATTTCGAGCATCATCTACCGCCAATTCAACCCCAAGCGGAGGATGCGCCATCCCTATCGCGTCCCTTCAACAACGCCTATACACTACGCCTGCCCAAGCATGCGCAGCTATCCAGCCCTGCGGCAATTCATGCCCTGATGGAGCAGCTGCTTGCCTTGCCAATGACCCATTCGTTCTGGCAGGAGCAACGCTGCCTGACCGATCTGTTATCCATGCTGGAGGAAGGGGAAATTAGTGAAGCTGGATTGGCTGCAGCGCGACTGGCTGAGAAAGCCTCTGCCTACATTCGGGAGCATTATCGGGAGAAGGTTACCAACAAGGCTCTGTCCTCGGCTCTTCATTTTCATAGCAATTATATTGTCCGCTGCATGAAGTCGAGATATGGGCGTACCCCGCTGGAATATTTGCAGGATTTCCGCCTGGAGCAAGCCAAGCGGCTGTTAATCACCACGGAGTGGTCCATCGAACGGATCGCCGAGGAAATCGGTTTTCGCTATGCTCCCTATTTCTCGGCTTGCTTCAAGCAAAACGTAGGGATATCCCCTTTCCACTTCCGCAAGCAATACTTCAGTTAACTCAAAAAGGGACTGAGAATGTAAGACGCTCTCAATCCCTTTCCTTTATCCTCATGGTTGTATTAATCGACTCGTTCCTCGCCGGGAATTGGATAAATCTTAATTTTGTCAAAGATGTTATTCACGTTGTCCACCTCATTGTATTCCCCGGCTTTCGTAAGAATTCCATATTGAAGAGTACCTGCCATCCATCCATGGGAGTAGTAGACATAGTCTCCAATGTAAGCAGGACGCTCTCCCCATTCCTTGCTCACAGCCGGAACAATATTATTGATCACATCCGGTTCACCTGATGGTTTGGTTGTAACTTCTCCTTCCCAGACCTGCCACGCCGCATAATCACGAACCTCATAATAGCGGACATACTTGCTCTCTCGGGTGAAGAACCTTTTGGCTTGACCATAAGGGAAGTAATATTGCGTATTCCGTATATCCATGGTGAAACCCAGATGAGCTTTCAAGCTAATGTCAGGCAGCTCCAGAACTGCCTGACGTGCCACCGCTAGGTCGCTACTTTCCGTATCCGGATTTCTCGGGGCAGGATAAACGACGGCGGTTCTTGTCGTTGAATCCCAGAACGTCAACGTGTCCAGAGACTCCGCAATCAATCGCAAGGGCACATACACCGAGCCATTTACAATACGTGGAGCTTGGCTAGCTGCTATTTTTTCCGTTCCTTTCAGCGCTTCCTTGCTTCCAATAGTTAACTTAAGCGTTTCCCTGGATAAGGCATCGTGAACAGAAACAGTCTTGGTTGCATTGTCCCAATTCACCGTGAATAAAGGAATTTCACTAATGGCTCGAATCGGTACCATAGTCGTTTGATTGATGATAAGCGCCTTCTCATGGGTTAGGTTCTGCCCATTGATATTTAGATTCACCTCTGAATTTTCGGCTGACGCTGCACTGCTCCAGAATATTGCTGTTGCCAACAAAATGGAGAACATGAGAAAGCCCTGTTTTTTCATTAATCCATTATCTCCTTCGTATCGATAGTCCTCATAGATAAATATAAATCGCCTGCCTATTAATATATAAACTAAAAAACCGAAATGACCCAAATTGTTTTTGGGATCATTCGGCTTTTTGCAATTTCATGCTTGCTTATGCTGCTTATTCATATTCTAATTCTCTTACCTCTAATTTGGCCTTTAACCTCGGGTAAATTTGTTCATAGAGCTTCTTGCGCAAGATTTGATGAACCAACGCCAACATTAAAGTAATGACAATCAGAATAGCAGGCACAATATACAACATCGGGTTATCTACGAAGAACCCGATTACGTCGAAGGATGGATTGATCCACTTCCCATATACAAATGCCACTGCAATAATCAGGAACACAGGGGCGGCTACAATGCCAGACCATTTGTTGACAGCGTTCATCTTGCGATATACGGATTGATAGGTGTCTTCCTTAAGATATTCCTCCAGGAAAAAGCATTGCTTGTCAAAGGAATCGCTCTTTCTGACTGGCAATTGGTTCGTTGTAATATGCTTATGCAGCACATCCAGCTCGTGGCTGAATTCCAGCGTTTTTAACAGAATTCTTCCGACATTCATCGTACAGCACATCCTCAAAAATAGTATAATCAATTACAAAGACAATGTGATTATTATACTATCAACCGAGGTGCAAATCATTAGTATCCTGGTACTGTATTTGCGAAATACCGTTGTTCTCCTGGGCCTTAGGTATTATTTGCAATGGTTTCTATGCCTTTTTAGAACTCGCTATAGAGCAAGCCTTGAATCGGGCTACATAAGCTGCCGCCAATTCGGTAATCCGGTCGTAACGGCCCTCCTGGGCCGGGGCAGTCAGATTACCGCCAATGCCCACCGCCAGGCAGCCTGCCTTGAGCCACTGCTCCATGTTATCGAGATCAACTCCGCCTGTCGGCATCATGTTGACATGAGGCATCGGACCCTTCACCGCCTTGACGAAGCCGGGGCCATACGCGCTGCCCGGGAACAGCTTCACAATATCGGCTCCGTGCTTCAACGCCTCTTTGATTTCGCTTAGCGTCAGCACTCCCGGCATATAGGGAATACCGTACAGATTACATAGCTGGGCGGTCTCCTGATCAAAGAAAGGGCTAACCACAAACTCTGCGCCCGCCAGCATGGCAATCCGCGCAGTTACCGGATCAAGCACCGTGCCAGCGCCTACCAATGCCCGGTCGCCATATTCGGCGGTCAATCGCCGGATGACCTCCTGGGCATCTGGTGTTGTGAACGTCACCTCCAGGTTGGTGAGTCCACCATCCATACAAGCGGCGGCCATGTTGTAGGCTTCCTCCGCACTGTCTGCCCGGATGACCGCCACCACACCGCACTCCTGCAAACCTCCCAATACCTTGAGCTTCTTCATCGGTTCCTCCTTACAGCAATTCCAAGTATTTATTTAATGTATTCCGCACCGCACCCGGGGCCTCCAGCATTTCATAGAACATTTGCTCGATCTTCTCCCCCAACCCGGCGGAGTATAAGGAAACCCCAAAGATTTGCTCATCCTCCAGGATGGCGCGTATACCTGAGGTCGTGTCCCCCAGCTTAACTCCCGCCAGATGTCCTTGCAGCACCGCAAGCAAAGGGTCAGGACTTGGTGTGAACGGCTTGCCTGTATCATCGATCCCTGTCAAATAGCGGCACCAGGCAGCAATCGCCAGTGGAATTGCCGTCAGGCTTGCCGGATTCAGATCCTCTCTGCGAATATAGGATTTGATCGTCTCTCCAAACCGGATTCCTACCTTTTGTGAAGTATCCGACGCTATTCTTTGCGGTGAATCAGGAATAAACGGATTAGCGAACCGCTCCTGCAGTACCTCGTCGAGGAACTGCTTCGGATTAATAATGCCCGGATCAACCACAACCGGCAGCCCTTCGGCGTAGCCTATCGTTTCTACTAATTTGCGGAGTGTGGCATCCTTCATCGTATCCGAGATTAGGGTGTAGCCCAGAAGACAGCCCGTTACCGCAAGGGCGGTGTGAAGCGGATTCAAGCAGGTCGTCACCTTCATCGTCTCGACTTTATTGACCGTATCCCGGTCCGTCAGAATGATTCCTGCTTCCTCCAGGGGCGGACGGCCGCCTGCAAATTTGTCCTCAATCACCAGATATTCGCTGATCTCTGCATTAACGAAAGGAGCAATATAGGTATTTTGAGCGGTAATATCCACCTCCATCCCCCCAATCCCCTGCTCCAGCAACGCCGCCTGCACCTGTTCAGATGGGCGCGGTGTAATCTTATCGATCATGGACAAGGGGAAGGTGATCCGGCTCTCGTCTTCAAGGTAAGCGATAAAACCTGCTTCCACGAAGCCCTTCTTCACCCACTCCCGGGCAATTGTCACGACCGCGTGCTTGAGCTTGTCGCCGTTATGAGAGCAATTATCCATGCTGACAAAGCTCAGCGGATAAGCGCCTTTCAGATAGCGGCGGTACGCCAGTGCAGCAACCTTGCTCATGGTATGCTTCGGGGCAGCCGGGCCATTTTCAATGTCTTGCTTCGCGTTATCCAGATAGTCCCCATCGGGTCCGGTGAGGGCGTACCCCTTCTCCGTGATGGTGAAGCTGGCCATTTGCAGGCTCGGCTGCTCAAAGACGCTGATTAAGCGGGCATATTCAGCTTCCCAGGCCGGGTCCGCTGTAATCGTATCGACAATGCTGCCGACCACGCTCTTATAAAATTCCCCGCGAGCATTGATCAGCACAAGCAACGTTAAAATGCCGGAAGGCTTGCGATTGGTGTCCACCTTATCCAGATCATAGGAGTTGACGGCGATAATTCCGGTATCTGCTTTCCCGCTGTTAAGCAGGCGCTGATGGGCATTGGCTACGAAGCCCCGGAAGATGTTGCCCGCACCGAAATGAACCCACTGCGGCTTCTCCCGGGTGTTCTCCGTCACCTGAGCAATATCAAACTTCGGCAGCTCCACACCCGCAGAAGCCCAGGCAGAGGCTTCATGGCAAATACTGCTTAAAGATAAACGAAGCATTATTTTGCCTCCCTTGCATTCTCCAGACTGTCCCAAACCCCAAGCAAATACATAATACCCAGCGCGCGATCATACAGGCCATACCCCGGACGGCAATCAGCTTCTTCTCCCCATAGATGACGCCCGTGATCAGGACGTACATAACCGGTATAACCGCTTTCGTGATAGGCCTTGACCACTTCAGCAATATCTACGCTGCCGTCGCGTCCACGGTGGGATACCTCGATAAAGTCTCCGTTCTCAAATACCTTTACATTACGGATATGAGCAAAGTGAATCCGGTCATGGAATTCACGAATCATCGCCGGCAGATCATTGTCCGGATTTGTCCCCAGCGACCCGGTACAGAAGGTTAGACCATTGTATGGACTGTCCACGGCATCCAACATCCGGCGGATCGTATCACGGCTGCGGATAATGCGCGGCAAGCCAAAGATCGGCCATGCCGGATCATCCGGGTGAATTGCCATCTTGATATCCACTTCCTCACATACCGGAATAATCCGCTCCAGAAAATATTTCAGATTCTCAAACAGCTTTTCTTCCGACACATCGGCATAAGCCGCAAAGAGCTCATCAAGCTTGGCCAGCCGCTCAGGTTCCCAGCCCGGCATCGTAAACGCCCCGGCGCCAGCCAGAATCCGATCCACCATCTCCCGCGGATGATCAAGAATGGCAGCCTTTTCATAAAACAGTGCGTTAGATCCATCGGGAAGCTCTTTATATAGCTCCGTACGCGTCCAGTCAAAAATCGGCATGAAGTTGTAGCAGATTACCTTCACGCCTACTTTGGATAACTTACGGATCGTATCGATATAAATGTCAATATAATGATCGCGTGTAGGAAGGCCGATTTTAATATCATCATGAACATTAACGCTCTCCACAACGGCGGTGCTGAACCCTTTGCTCGCAATCTGATCTGCCACTTCCTGAATCTGTTCCATCTCCCAGACCTCTCCGGCTATCTTGTTGTGCAAAGACCAAACAATTCCCATAACTCCAGGAATTTGCCGAATATGGTCCAGTGTAATATTGTCGTTCCCTTCCCCATACCACCGCCATGTCATGTTCATTACAAATCAGGCCTCCCTTGAAATGATAAATATTCTTGTATACAAGATCGGTTTGATCATAAAACAGGTTCTTTTGTTTGTCAACACGGATTATTTCAGCAATCTGCTTTCTCTGCAAAACCAAATCATGTATACTAGATAAAAAAACAAAGCAGGAGTATAAATGTCAATTAAAGAGAAAATCAGAAATACCCTGAAACAAGAAATAGTTACGTTAAAGCTCAAGCCCGGCTCCATCTTAAGCGAGACCGCCTTATCCGAACGTTATCAAATTTCAAGGACTCCGCTTCGCGATGTGTTAAAGCAGCTTAGTCTGGAGTCCTATATCGATATTTATCCCAAAAAGGGCAACCTTGTTTCCTTCATTGATTTGAAATCGGTGGAGCAAATGATCTATTTGCGCAGTGTGCTGGAAAAGGAAATTATTAAAGAATTGTCCTCCCGCCTCCTGCTCACAGGTGTTCATGAGCTCAAGGAGATATTGAATCAGCAGCAGGCGGTGATCCATGAAGGCGAAGACAGTGAGCGGTTTCTGAATCTGGATGATGCCTTTCATCATTGCTTGTTCCGGTTGGCTGGCCGGGAGTTCCTGTGGGACCTCATTCAGCAGTCCAGTATCCATTACGCCAGATACCGCCGATTGCATATGTTAAGGAGGGAGAAGCTGGTGGAAATCCACCATGAGCATCAAACGATGCTGGAGCTTATGATGCATAAAGAAATGGACCAGCTAGATGCGCTGATCCATCACCACCTCAGGGAGGATATTAATTCACGGTACTTACAGGAAAATTTTGCGGAATATATTAAGCCTTGATCTACGCCAGGCTGTTGGCGATACCGACCACAATCCAGGACGCGATTAGAATGCCGTTCCCCATCATAAGCTGCTTCTTCGGCCCGGGGAAGCCCGTCCATTCTCCGTCCTTCAAGCCCCAGGCATTGCTAACGATCAGAGCCAGGCCGTTAAAGGCCAGCCAGCCCACACTGGAGCCGATTGGGCCAAGCAGCACCGTGGCCTTCGCATAGAAGCCCAGAGCAAAAAACCAGATCAATGCGGTTCCGATGGCCTTGGCATACGCCTTGCCACAGCCCGGCTTGGCATAATCGCGATAGGTCCGGTTCTGGATCAGCTTGAAGCAGGCATAGGCAAAGTTCGCCACAAAACCGCCGGATAAGGTAACCACCCACGGAATCAGGCTGGCGCTCGTCTCGGATACCCCATGTTCTGCAGCGATATCCAGCGTCCGGTTCGCATAGGTGAAGCCGATGTTCATAGCCGCCGAGCCAAGCCCGGCAATGGAAGCCATAAGCAGCCCTTGGGACAACGGTAATGACGGAGCGGAAGTCTGACCTTGACTTCCTCCCTGCTGCTTGAGCCGCTTCTCCTTATCCAGACCGGCCTTGGTAATCACCACAACCCCACCCAGCATGATGACCATGCCAGCAAGCAACATGATGAAGGAAGCTGCCCTTGGCAGATTGCCGAACAGAAGCAGCGGAATAAGCGAACCTAGCGAGGCAGAAATCCCCATATTTACACCATACGTCAGTGACACACCTATTGTATCCACCGCTTTGCCGAACAGAACGGAGCTAATCCCCCATAGCAAGCCACACAAGGAAGCCAGGCCAAGCACCTTAAGCGGAGTCTCGCGAACATAATCCAGAAATTCCGGGACTTCAATCCAGGTCCACAACCAGGGAACAAGTAAAATACCGACTACGGAAAAGACGACCCAGAAGGCCTCCCACGAAAAAGGTTGATATTTCTTCATGCCAAGTCCAAAACTTCCTTGAAAGAAACAAGCCAATAATAAGAGCAAAAACCCGGTCAACAATTGATTCTCTCTCCTCCTGCCTCGGTAAGAGGCTAGCTTTTATATGTACAATCATGTTTACTATAAAGAGAGAGAAGCAATAATACAACCTACATAATTAGAGCATTATCATACTCATTTTTGAGATTCCTGATTTATGAGCTGAGCCGAATGGTGAAACCTTTTCCTTATCCTGCGGATGAAGAGATCGGCTTACTATGCCCTAAACCCAGCCAAACATCCGGGCCGCCTGCGCAACGATAAAGGTGACTGCCAAGGCAATAGACAGCGGGATGAGCGCGGAGAGAACCGCCCATTTCATACTCTTCGTTTCTTTATAAATGTTCACAAGCGTCGTTCCGCAAGGATAATGCAGCAAGGAGAACAGCATCATATTTAACGCGGTCAGCCAGGTCCAGTGGTGCTGAAGAAAGATAGTTTTGATATTTTCCAGACCATCCGCATCCACCAGCGCTCCAGAGGACATATAGCCCATCAGCAAAATCGGCAGAACGATTTCATTCGCCGGCAGTCCTAGAATAAAGGCCATAAGAATAAACCCGTCCAGACCAAATAATTGAGCAAACGGGTCTAAAAAACCAGCGGCATGATTCAGAATGCTATCCCCACCTACAAAGGTGTTGCCCAAAATCCAGGTGATGACCCCGGCCGGAGCCGCGACAACAACAGCGCGCATCAGCACATTCAACGACTTATCGCGCGAGGACAGCAGGATGGTTTTCCATACCTGGGGTCTGCGATAAGGCGGCAGCTCCAGGGTATAGTGAGTGGGCACCCCTCTCAGCAGCGTTTTGGACAGCGTCCAGGACACCAGCAGAGTCACAACAATGCCAAACAGCACCATCCCCATAACCACCAGCGCAGTAGCGAAGCTTTGCAGCCCGCTGGCTACCCCCGTCACCATAAACAAGGAAGCAAGCAAGATCAACGTAGGCCAGCGGCCGTTGCAAGGAACAAAGTTGTTCGTAATAATAGCCAGCATGCGTTCCCGCGGCGACTCAATGATCCGTGTGGATAAAATCGCTGCCGCATTACATCCAAAGCCCATAGACATAGTTAGCGCCTGCTTGCCGTGGCCTCCCGATTTCTTGAACAAGCGGTCCATGTTAAAAGCAACTCGCGGTAGATATCCGAAGTTCTCCAAAAGGGCAAATACCGGAAAGAAAATTGCCATCGGCGGCAGCATTACACTGATGACCCAACCCGTTCCGCGAAAAAAGCCCAGCACGAGCACGCCATGCAGCCAAGCGGGAGCATTCATCGCCTGGAAGGCGCGAGTAAGATAACCCTCGGCCACGCCGAACAGGTCGGCAAGCCAGCCGGACGGATAATTGGCACCGGCAATCGTAATCCAGAAGACAACGCCCAGAATGGCCAGCATAATCGGAAAGCCCCAAATCTTGGACGTGGCAATTTTGTCCAGGCGGTATGTCGTTTTCAGCTTTTGCTTATCCTCATAATAAATTGCACCCTGGCAGATTTCTCGGGAGGCTCTATAAATATCGCTGACAATGGCATCGCGCATTTCGGCTCCCCCAGTTAGCTCCCTGGCCATCGACATCAGCTTGTTTAAGGAGTCGGGTGCGTTAGTGGCAAGCGGATTGCCCATAATCCTTCACCCCCTCGCTCATAAATGGGTCTGTCGGGGCTTGCCGCCGTTCCATAATGGTTTGCAGGATTCCCTGCTCGCCATCAATCAAGCGCAGCGCTACCCAGCGCACCGGAAGCTGATCGCCAATTTGCTCGATAATGTAAGGAGTCAAGGCGGCGATTTTCTGCTCAATTTCTTCCCCATAGCGCACACCAAGCGGCTTCAAAGCTACGGCTCCCTTGGCTATGCTCTCGATTTGATCAAGCAGCTCCGCCAGGCCCGATTTGTTCCGTGCCGATACCGGAATGACCGGAACGCCCAGCTTGCGTCTGATTTGCTCAACATCAATCCGTATACCCAAACGCTCCGCCTCATCCATCAAATTAATACAGACCACGACCTGAGCGGTAATTTCCAGCACCTGCAAGGTCAAATTCAAATTTCGCTCAAGCGAAGTGGCGTCCAGCACGACAATCGTGACGTCCGGCTGTTCAAACAGAATGAAATCCCGAGCCACCTCTTCATCCGTCGAATTGGAGAATAAGGAATACGTGCCCGGCAAATCGACCATTCGAAACAAGCAGTCGTGATGCTCTACATTTCCCATCGCCAAATCGACCGTTTTGCCCGCCCAATTCCCTGTGTGCTGGCGGAGTCCAGTCAAGGCATTGAAGAGCGTGCTCTTGCCTGTATTCGGATTTCCCGCCAATGCGACTGTGTATTGCTTCATTCCCTTCCCACTCCTTCAAAGATTCCATAAATCAAAGAGCTTTCTTCCCGCCGCAGAGCAATCATCGTTTGATTCACACGATAAGCTACCGGATCACCTAGCGGACTGCTCTGCAACACCTCCACGGTATTTCCCGGTACAAAGCCCAGATCAAGCAAACGCCGCCTCAGCACACCTTGAACCTCGATCCGGCTAATTTCTACCATTTGACCGGTTTTGGCCTCTGCCAGCGACTTTTCTGATTCATTCATCATTTCCTCCACCTTTTTACTTGATGAAAAAGAATTGGTCTAGGTAAACATTTACGTACCAATATTATCATTATATGAATATGTATTCAAGTATTAATTTTGATACTGAATATGCGGTGAATACGAAGAGAAAATTTATCGTCTTGTGTAATCAAAAAGAAGCAGCCTGGGCATATAAGCCCAGGCTGCTTCAAGTTTTATGCTGAATTGATCACATAATGCTTATTTTAAAACCCCAGCCCTTGGCACCACGCCAAACGCTTTGGCCAAATCGGCCAGCTCCGAATCGGTAATCACTTGCTTGATTTCTCGGCTGCCGATCAGGTTGTGGACAGTTGCCGCCTTCTCTACCGTCTCGATCAAACCGAAGGTTTCGTCCATGGTGGCGCCTGTGCCAAAGATGCCATGATGCGGCCAGATGACAATCCGGTAGTCCTTCATCTTCTTGGCCGTTTCCCGGCCGATTTCATTGCTTCCCGGAACCATCCAGGGCAGGATGCTTACACCATCCGGGAAGACCACAAGACATTCCGTACACATCTGCCACAGGGTCTTGGTAAACTTCGCTTCATCCAGATCGTGGGTAAAGGTCATGGCAATGACATTGGTAGCATGCGTGTGCATAACGATGCGATGCTTGGCATCCACCTTCAACCGCTCGATATGACTCATAAAGTGAGAGGCCAGCTCACTGGTTGGTCTTGCCCCATTGCGCAGCCCCCAGAGAATTTCTACTTGCTCGCCGCTATCAGATACACGTACCACACCAAGGTTGGCTTCCGGGTCTTTGATTACGTTTCTAAAATACTTGCCTGATCCGGTGACGATAAAGTATCTGCCGGCCAGTTCCTTTACCGGGAAGGCCAGGTCCAGAGAGCGCAAGGAGTTGTGGATGTCAATATACTTCGCTACCTCCGCTTCATCCAGTAAATAACTGATATTGCCGCCGTTCACTTCATCCCAGCCCAAGCTCCACATATGATGGGTAATCTCGGTCATTTCCTGAATAAAAGGGGCTTCTGTGCTTCCGATATATCCTGATGTTTCAATCAGAGATGTTGTCATGATTTCTTTTCTCTCCTTAAGTATTGAATATTATGGTTGTTTTATCTCTTCAGCAATACTTCCTGCTCGTGCTGCTTCACCTCATTGAGCCATTGCTCTCGGACAGGCACGCCTTGCGAAGCACAGTAATAATCCCATACGGCTCCAAACGGATAAGACTTGAATTCCTCAACTAAAGCGAGGCGGGAGGTATAATCACCTGCCAGCTCAATTTTCCGCAATTCCTCCACCGGCTCCAGCATGGCACGCAGCAGCGCTTTAATCGTATTCCGTGTTCCGATCACCCAGGCGGCCAGATGATTGATGCTGCCGTCAAAGAAATCGAGACCCAGACTTGTCTTCGGCAGCAGGTTGCCACGAACCAGCTCACGAGCAATTTCCAGCAGTTCATCATCCATGGTCACCACATGGTCGCTGTCCCAGCGAACCGGGCGGCTGACATGCAGCAGCAGGTGCTTGCTGAACATCAGGATCGACGACAGCTTGTTGCTGATCACTTCGGTCGGGTGGAAATGACCCGCATCCAGTGTGATGGCCTTGCCACGCGTTAATCCATAGCCCATATAGAACTCATGCGAGCCTACAACATAGCTTTCCGAGCCGATCCCGAACAGCTTGCTTTCCACGCCGTCCACATTAAATTGCTCATCGATCGGTTCGCTGAAAATCTCATCCAGCGAGGCCGCCAGCCGCTGTCTCGGCGCCAGGCGATCCACCGGGGTATCTTTGTAGCCATCCGGCATCCAGAAGTTCGTGAAGCAGGTCTGACCCAGCTCCCGGCCGAAATGCTCGGCAATTTTACGGGAAGCCTTGCCATGACGAATCCAGAATTCCCGGATTTCATCGTTTGGATGACTCAGCGTAAAGCCATCCGCCGCATTGGGGTGTGAGAAATAGGTCGGGTTAAAATCAAGGCCCAGCCCCTGCTCCTTCGCCCAGTCCACCCACTTCTGGAAGTGGCGCGGCTCCAGCTCATCCAGATCAACCTGCTCATCCGTATCTGCATAGATTGCATGCAGGTTGACCTTGTGCTTGCCGGGAATCAGCGACAACGCCTTCTCCAGATCCTCCCGCAGCTCCTGCGGGGTGCTTGCGCGCCCCGGATAGCTGCCTGTAACGGCAATCCCGCCGCTAAGCTCCTTGTCGCGGAACAGGAAGCCCCGAACATCATCTCCCTGCCAGCAATGCAGCGAGATTTTAATCTGCGACAGCTGCTTCAAGACCTGATCCACATCAATTCCGTGGGATGCATACAACTTCTTTGCTTCGTTATAGCTATTGACTACGCTTTGATCCATGTTGCTAGTCTCCTTCCGTCTATCTCAAATGTTGTGCGCATCCGCCAGCTTGTTCACCTTGTTCCAGCGCTCCATAATCTGCTCCAATTCTTGCACCGGCTCAGGCTTGTAGTATCTGATATCGAATGAATGCGCAATGACCTCCCTGGCTTCCGCAATATTCGGCAGCACGTTGCTGCTAATCATCTGTACCGCCAGATTCCCCAGAGCCGTCGACTCGGTAGGTCCTGCCGAAACTTCGCGTCCCAGCATATTGGCCGTAAGCTGACACAACAACTTATTGTTCGCTCCCCCGCCAACGATCTGCAGCATATCGATCGATTGACCGGTCAATAGCTCCAGCTCCTCCAAATAAGTGCGGTAGGACAATGCCAGACTGTCAAAGATACAGCGGGCCACTTGCCCGATGCTCTCCGGTACCGGCTCGCCATACTGCTCGCAAGCCTTCTGAATTTCCTCAATCATATGCTCCGGGTTAAGGAACCGGTCATGATTACAAGGAATCAAGCTCCGAAAAGGCTCGGCCTCCGCAGCCAGATCAGCCAGCTCTGCAAAGCTGTATCGATTGCCATCCAGCCGGCGAACCTCTTGAATCAGCCACAGGCCCATAATGTTCTTCAGGAAGCGGAATGTGCCGTAAGCTCCCCACTCATTCGTATAGTTGGCCGCCATAGCTTTGGCATCATTCAACGGCTGCTTCAGCTCAACTCCGAGCAGTGACCAGGTTCCGCTGCTGAGATAAGCGGCATGACGCCCCTTGGCCGCCGGAATGCCCAGCACGGCCGAAGCGGTGTCATGCGTTGCGGCAACGATGACGCGGCACTCCGGCAGATCGTATTGCTTCATAAGCTCCGGGCGAAGCGCGCCAAGCTCAGACCCCGGTTCAATCAAGCCCGGAAACTGCTCCTTGCGCAAGCCAAGCAGCTCCAGCAGCTCCATATCGAAGTCACGCGTATCCAGATTTAACAGCTGCGTCGTCGAAGCATTCGTCGTCTCATTGCCTTTTTTTCCAGTCAACAGGTAGTATAAATAATCCGGCACCATCAGAATGCTGTCGGTACGAGCCAGCTCTTCACGATCATGCACAAACAGCTGATACAGGGTATTAAAGTTCAACTGTTGAATCCCTGTCTTGCCATAGACGGTCTCAGGTGGGATGAGCTCCGCCAGACGCTGCATGGCGTGCTCGGTCCGGTGGTCGCGATAAGCATACACCTCTTGAATCCGATTGCCCGCTTGATCCAGCAGCACATAATCCACGGCCCAGGTATCAATTCCGAGTGTGCACCGCTCGATTCCCTGCGCCTTGACCTTGGCAAGCCCGGTCAGGATTTCACCAAACAGAGCATCGATATTCCAGAAGCAGGAGCCATCCCGCTCCTGAAATCCGTTGGCGAAGCGATGGATCTCTTGCAATTGAATTTTCCCGTCCTGAAGCGTTCCCAGCACCAATCTCCCGCTGGAGGCGCCGATATCAACGGCAATATGATGGGTCATAGAAACAATCTCCTAGATGATTTTTTTGAACATCGCAATAACTTCTTCCTTCGTCGGAATGAATGGATTGCCTGGTGCGCAGGCATCCTTCATGGAATTCTCCGCAAGCAAATCCAGATCAGGATCGTTCACTCCCAGCTCAGACAGCTTGGTTGGAATCCCAACCTCCACCGACAGCTCCTTAATTCGCTGAATCACATAATCCGCACATTCCTTGTCGCTCTTTCCTTGAGTATCATACCCGATCACCTTGGCAATCTTGCGGAACTTCTCCGGCACCACCTTGGCGTTCTCTTCTTCCACAATCGGAAGAAGCATCGCATTGCACACGCCATGGGGCAGGTCATAAACTCCACCCAGCTGGTGAGCCATCGCATGGACATAACCAAGTCCTGCATTATTAAAGGCAAGTCCGCCTAGAAAAATCGCATAAACCATTTGTTCTCTCGCTTCAATATCATGGCCGTTCTTTACCGTGCGGGCGAGATGGTTGAAGATCAACTCAACCGCTGCAAGCGCGGTAGCATCGGTTACCGGATACGATCCGGGTGTAACAAGCGCTTCAATCGCATGAGTCAAGGCGTCCATCCCGGTTGCCGCAGTCAGGGCTGCCGGCTTGTCGACCATCAGCTCGGGATCATTCACCGAGATCGAGGCCAGACTATTTTTATCCACCATCACCATCTTCACCTTGCGCTCTTCGTCGGTGATGACATAATTAATCGTAACTTCGGCTGAAGTCCCGGCTGTTGTGTTGACAGCTACAATTGGCAACGCTTTAGATTTGGACTTATGAACTCCTTCATACTGCGAAATGTGCCCGCCATTCGTCGCGATAATGCCAATTGCTTTGGCTGTATCCTGCGGTGAACCACCGCCGATGGAAATCAGACTGTCACAGCCGTTGGCCACCAGAAAATCATGTCCGTCATGCACATTCTTGCAGGTAGGATTGGGCTTGACTTCATCATACAGAGTGTAATCCAGACCAATAGCATCAAGCACAGCCGTAACTTTGCCAGCGATTCCGCTCTGCACCAGAAATTTATCGGTTACAACCAGCGCTTTCTTCAAGCCCAATTCCTGGATGTATGGCCCCATATCCTGCAGACAACCCTTTCCCATCAGATTCACCGGTGGGACATAATACACATGCGTACTCATAATTTGACCAGCCTCCATAATCAATTTGACGAAGCAATCATCCCGCCATCCTGCCCATTTCTTTATACTACCCAATTATGTTCAGGCTGACTTTACTGTATCTCCGCCGACGGTCGGCCTGGACCCAATTATTTTGTTGAGCATGGAGTGCGTTATATCCATATCCTATCCGCATAAATCTTTGTTGTCAACAAATTAAAGATTTTTATTGTTGTTTTTATTTGTTTTATGACTTTTTTAACGCAAAACCCTTAAATATCTCCTTTGTTTTTGTTGCAAACACAGAATGATTATTCCATACTACATTTAAAAGCATGGTGAACAAGCTGTCGGACTCTCTTGGTGGGAGGCCTCGTTGTTCACACGTCCCATTGCGATTTCGCAGGAAAGGAAGATTTATGTTACCCGCCGAAAGACGAAAGAAAATCATCGATTTGGCTCATCAGGAAAAGAGGGTGCTGGTATCGGTGCTCAGCCGTATGTTTGACGTCACCGAAGAGACGATCCGGCGTGATCTTGAGAAGCTGGAAAAGGAAGGTATCGTAAGCCGGACTTATGGAGGCGCGATGCTTAACCGGCATACCAATGAGGACCTTCCATTTACCGCCCGTAATATTATGAATACCGATATTAAGCAGAACATCGCCATCAAGGCGATGGATTTAATCAATGAAGGGGATACTCTGATGGTCGACCCAAGCTCCACCTCCTTTGAATTGATCAAGCTGCTGACCAATAAGAACAACCTGACCGTGATCACAAATTCCGTCCACATTCTGAATGATTTCTCCGGTTCAGAGATGAACATCGTCTCCACCGGCGGCAACCTGAGACCCCGCTCCTTGTCCCTGGTCGGTCCGGTGGCTCATCACACCCTGCAAAGGTACAATGTGGATAAAGCGATTATCAGCTGCAAAGGCATCGACCTGGATAAAGGGATTACCGAATCCAACGAGCCGGAATGCGAGTTGAAAAAGTACATGCTCAAGCAATGTGACAAGGTGATCCTCCTCGCCGACCACACCAAGTTCGATAAGGTAGCCTTTACGGTGCTGAGCGAGCTGGAGCGGGTTGATTATCTGGTTACCGATCAAGCGCCGTCCGAGTCCTGGGTGCGCAGATTGGCGGAGCTGAATATCGAGCTGATCTATTAACTGTCTGGTCCAGCCAGGCTTGTTCATGTATCGCAGCCATGCAAAAAAGCTCTTGAATCTCCACCCACCAGTGGAAACTCAAGAGCTTTTTCAACATATAAAGAAAGTGCGGTCAAGCGGACTCAGACCTTACGAAAGGTTAGCCTGCACGAACCTGAAGTATACATTACCATTCAGCAAGGATTGGTCGGTGATTGTACCACCACAATTCATTGTCTTCAACAAACCTGCTCAATATCACATTATAATCTTGAGGTACATTCCATTCACAATAGGCTAATATAGAGGATACAAAATCATTTTTCGTCTCATCATCAAGCTTTTGCAGAAACAAATTAGCTTTATCTGTGATGTTTGCCGGTTTGTTATCAAGCTCATTGACAGCGGTCATTAACCATTTCTGACAAGGAAAAAGCTTTTCATTGTAGGCTAAGAGCATTCTTGAGCCGAATAAGACAATATCGGTTGCTGCTCTTGTTTTCAAAAATAAATCATTCGTTTTTACCGCTTGCTCCCAAAAATAATAGCTATTGAGCATCAATGCGCTGAAAAAGGATAGAATTTTTTCTTCCTTCTCCCAAACCGGGTATACAGGAATTTGATGGATGATCTCAATTATTTCAGGATCATTTGAAAATAAACAGCTCGCTCCAATAAAGGCGTTTCTCGTCGGTTCACTGCCAACCTTGGAAGCCTTCAGCAGATAGTCCTTAGTGAAATATTTGATATCAAAATACCCGTTCTCATAGGTGCAGTGCTCTGTAATCGTCTCTGAGAGCTTGTTTTTACTACTAAGCTCCTTATGCATCTCATCATTAACAATGACCATTAGATCAATATCCGAGTCTATTCTTTCCTTGCCTTTTGCAATGGAACCGCCCAAAATGACGGCGATTACATTTGAATTTTCTTGATACCACTTAATAAAATTATGGATGGAATCTTCATGATGTTTATACATAATATACCACACCATTCTTTGATTATTTTTGAACACGCATACATTTTCTCATTCCAGTGGCGCTCAGTCAAATTACTTCTTGGGCGGACGAACATGCTCTTTCCTGAGTAATACTATGAAAATTCCGAATATGCAAAAAGCTCCTGAATTTCCATAAATGAAATTCAAGAGCTTATTATTGTAAGATTGAAGCAATGGTGCAAAATAGATTTTTACTTTTGATACCAATTCGGTACGCTATTTTTGAAATTATTATAATGATCAAAAGATTTTTTACATATTCTAACCATATTTTCAATTTCATCTTGTCCAAATTTTTCGGCCCATTTTATGGAATACAGAGCGGCATGTGCCACATAGACGGCAAGAATATCCCAAAAATCACCCGGTACATCATCATCAAAGTATGCGTTGATTTGCCCAATGCAGTAAGGAGTGCTCACGTCTGTTCCGAAACTTTCAAGTTTGTAAAACTCCTCATAGGGGTCCCCGATTTCCCAACGATTAAAGTCAATTACACCAATTTTATTTCCAGGAGTCAAGATTAAATTTCCAGGATGAAAATCTCCATGTTGATAGACGGGTGGCTTGGACCAAATTTTATGTATGTTTTGATTGATAAATTGAATAACCGTTTCGTCGTCTTGAATTCTATGTTCTGATTCGATATATTTCCGAAGCTGTAAAATTTTTTTAGGGATTTTTGTTTCCACTGGAAATTCATCAGACGGTATTTGAATGCTGTGTATTCTTCTTAGGATTTTGCCGGCTTCCCTGCCCAGACGATACTGTTCGCTTTGGTCAAGCTTGGGCAAAGCCAGTTCAAGATCACGGCCATCAACCCAGGTCAACAGCATATATATCTTTTGGGATTTATGAAATATGCCAAACTCAACAGGTTTTGACATTTCAAAATTTAATGCAGAATACTTTTTGATAATATCAAATTCTTTTTTCTTTTGCTCGTAATACTCAATGTCTGATATTCTTAAAAGCAATTTCTGTTCATCCACAGTTTCAATATAATATTTCTTGTCGTTAGACCAGCCCTTTTCGATTGGTACAACCTTTTTCCATTTTCCGGATTTTTGTAACTCTTCAAACATGACTTCACCTCTCTATCTTCCTAGAGTTTATATTCTCAAATAAAAAAAGACATAGATGCACCTTAACGGAGTAACTAAGTCTTTTTTGCGAGCTTCCGGTTATACTTATACTACGAACGGGTCGTTATTGGGGTCAGGATTCCAGACATATTCGATATGCTCAGCTGTTTTTTGTGCTTTATTTAAACCGAATCTTTCGGACACAAACCCCAATGCCATATCAATTCCGGCAGATACCCCGGAAGATGTGTAGTATTTTTCATCAACAACCCATCTGGCTTTTTCAACCCACAAAACATTCGTGTTGATGGATTTGACCCATTCAAAGGCCTTTTTATTGGATGTTGCCTTTCTATGATTTAAAAGGCCGGTTTTTGCAAGCAAAGCCGAACCTGTGCAGACGGTAAGACAATACTTTGATTTTAAAGCCATATCGTACAGCTTTTCAATAAATTTCATATCATTCACTAAAGATCGTGTGCCTTGCCCACCAGGTATCAATAGAATCCCATTGCAATCATCGTTTTGAATATCCTCAGTTAATACCTGTACGCCCTGTCTACTTGTAATCGTTCCGCCTGTAACGGAAATATAGCGAAGGTTATATTCTTCAATACGCCCAAACACTTCGACCGGTCCAAAAGCATCTAAGGTTTCAAAGTCAGGAAATAATAAGACACTTACATCCATAAAATCCCTCCCTTTATTCCTATCATATGATGAATGCGCATTTATGATAATTAGCATGGATAAAAACAATTTAAAACGCACCTGATGACACTATTGTTAGAATCCTGATAGAGCGCATAGACGCAGCTAAGACGGATATCAACATAACAAGTACGTTAATATCCGTCTTAGGTGAAACTGATGCGGTCGAGAGGACTCGAACCTCCACGGGGGGTTAGCCCACACGGACCTGAACCGTGCGCGTCTGCCAATTCCGCCACGACCGCATATTTCGTTGTCGCCATCACCAAGAAATGCGGCAACGAAATTTATAATATCACGTATAAGCAAGCGAGTCAACAAAAAAAATAAAAAATAAAAAAAAAATATAAATCCACTATCACCCTATCGGTGTGCCATCAGGTAGTTTAAAATCAGGCTTTAATAGGACGACATCACCCTTCTCTGGTATTCCTCCAAGAACTAATACCTCTGAATTAAACCCTGCTATGCGGCGTGGAGGAAAATTGACTACCCCTATTACTTGTTGTCCTATAATATCTTCAGCTGTATATCTTTTTGTTATTTGTGCGCTAGACGTTTTTATTCCAATTTCTTGACCAAAATCAATTTCAAGTTTAATAGCAGGTACTTTTGCTTTTGCGAAAAACTCAGCCTTAATAACTGTTCCAACACGAATATCCAGTTCCAAAAAATCATCAATTGTTGCCATTTAAAAATTCACCCCATCTATTGTTTTTCTTAAAGTTACACACTAATCAATTTCCTTTATTTATTCCCACTTTTCATCATTTATTTCGTGCCGTCTTTGAATCATGCTCATTGCCCCATTCGTTTTTCTCATATCATATCACATGATTCTTTAGTTTTCAGACACGCCCTGGATTTATAACTATCACAGCAGAATCAGTTTCTTTTCTTTAGACAACCTTAAACGGTAGCGCCCTACTCCCTGTGTACACCTAAAAATAAAATGACCTCTATGGTAAGATTTCAAATTATCATTAAGTAGGGAATAGAGTGCTACCGTTACTATGAATCAGACACAAATTTTGTTTAATCAGCCTTCGTATATTTTATTTTGAAATGACTCCACCAAAAATGACTTTCTTCATCTTCATTCCCGATACAGCATATAAATTTTGTTTCTCTTGCTTAATTGCCCCGTCACACACGGGCGTGCTCCTTGGCTTTGTCATTCGTCTGCCATATGCTTCCCAGGTCATTGATTTGGAGTGACACCAGCTTTACGTTGCCGCCAACAGCAAAAAGCTCAAGCCCGTTACTTTCTGAATCTGGAAAAATGGTATCCGAAATGATAGCAGTTCCATCACCACCGAACACTTCGATTGAACACCAATCCATAAAGATCGACATGCGAACACGATGATTAACCGGACTAAGTGGTGCTTCATGCTTAGCCGCGAAGTTTGGATGGAAATCTGTTCTACCTGAATTCGTTCGATCGACGAACAATTTCTTCATTACGGCGTCGTACCCGACAACCGTCTCCTCATTTTCAGACTTTCTGACTTTGAAACCGAACTCTTTGGCAGTTGCCATCTCAAATTCCGCGATGAATTCCGCTTTATTCGCTACGATGTTGACAAGCGGGTTGGCATTAGGCTCAATTGTCACGTTTTCCAGGGTTGCTAGCGGCGAGCGAATTCTATTAAATTCTTCTATCGGCTCTTGCACTAAACGAATGCCATCTGTAAATGTCCTAAGCTTCAGTTCACGCGGAATCGATGTGTGTCCCCGCCATTTATCTGTCGGAAGCGCCCCGGCATACCGCCAATTGTTCATCCAGCCAATCCATAGCCTCCGTCCATCTCCTTCTGGAGTATTACTCCAAGTCACGGCTGCGTAGAAATC
This sequence comes from Paenibacillus sanguinis 2301083 = DSM 16941, assembly GCF_000374825.1. Taxonomy (GTDB): domain Bacteria; phylum Bacillota; class Bacilli; order Paenibacillales; family Paenibacillaceae; genus Fontibacillus; species Fontibacillus sanguinis. The sequence goes on along the minus strand of NZ_KB895377.1, from coordinate 198,096 downwards.
AGAGCCGAAATCGATCCATTTCAAGTCATCTATCGAATGAATAGCTTCACCAGGCGTAAATACCTGGCCATCGAAATCCCCGACAAAGTACAACATACCCGATCCACCCGCCGGCGGTTCCGGATCGTTTGGATTCACACCATTGCAGTCTCCGACACTGAGTATCAGGACCCATTTTTTCTTATTTGGATCTCCGTCAACATGAAGTGAGAACAGATCTGGGCACTCATAAATCCCGCGATGCGTTCCGATTACGTCGGCTCCAAATCCGCTAGCAAACGTCCATTCTTTCAAATTTGGAGATGAATAAAATTCCACACGGTCTTTAACAGCCAGCGACATGATCCACCTGGATGTTTCCTCATGCCAGAACACCTTCGGATCGCGAAAATCAAGCGTCGTATCGGGGAACAAGACAGGATTCCCTTCATACTTCGTCCAGGTTCTTCCTTTGTCCTTGCTGTAAGCGATACTTTGAACTTGCGGCTTACCGGGCTGCGCCTGGTTTCCATTATTTGTATAAATTGCTACAAGCCCCGAGCCCTCCTCATTGAAAAAACCACTTGTATTGTGATAGTCCACTACCGCGCTTCCGGAAAAAATTGAACCGTCCTCGCCTGGTGGCAAGGCCGGCGGGAGCTCTTCCCAATAGATGAGATCGGAACTCACCGCATGTCCCCAATGCATTTTCTCGAAATCAGGTTGCGATGCAAACGGAGTGTGCTGGTAAAATAGATGGTATTCACCCTCGTAATAAACCAGCCCATTGGGATCGTTCATCCAGTTTTTCTCGGGCGAATAGTGATACTGTGGGCGGAATTTCTCAGTATAATTCATGGTTTCTCCTCCAAGCTGATAGTAGCCGGAGCATGGGCCCATACGCTCATGTCCCGACATATATCTGAGTTATTTTTGTTGCTTTGCTCTGTCATAGCCTGTTTGTTTGATCTTTAGCCAGTCCTGCATGCCAAGACGATCAAGCTCTTTTACGAATGCGTCCCACTCTTTATCAACGTTTGCGCCTTGCATCCATTCCGTGCGTTTCTTCAGAATGTACGGCCACAGGTCAGCTTCGACTTGTGACAAGCGTTCCGACTCCTCCTTGGAGAAAAACACTCTCGGATAAATGTTCTCGGCCTTCATATCCGGCACATAGATTTTCTTCAAAATATCCAAACGCCAAGCCGCATCGTCGGGCATCGTTGTTACCTTACCGTAATAGGAGTCCAGAATAGCAAGCGGTCCACCAACACTTGTTTTGGTGCGAAGTTCGTTCGGCGATGCTCCGTTCAACGGCAAGTGCTTCAGCATTTTCGCAGCTTCGTCGAACTCAAATATGTTTTGCTGCGTGTCGTCACCGTAAGTTCCCCAGTTGTTCTGTACGGACTGAATCGGTTCATACAGTGCGTCAATCCATTTAATTGTAGTTTCAACGTCCTTATTCTCAGAAGTGATGACCATTCTGCCACGGTCAAACCCCATGCCATTCGTACGGGCCACATTTTTCCAACCGTTGGGCCCTTCCAATGCCGGCATCGGTTCGAACGGACTATCCATGCCGCTCACATTCGCCTTGTCCCAAGTGAAGTACAAACCGTAACGATCATCTTTGGCTTTCGCAATAAATTTGTTCCAGTCTTGCGTAATAAACTCCGGATCAATCAGTCCCTCTGCGTATAGTTCCTGCAGATACTTCATGCCTTCTTTATAGCCCGGTGCCAGCGCAGCGTTATTCACCTTTCCATTCTCGTCGACTAATGTCAAATCACCGTTAAAACCTGCACCAAAGGAACCCAGCAAGAAACTTATATCCTCGTTGCCTCCATCATCATTAATAAATGAAAGTGGAATCTCGTCAGCTTTACCATTACCATTCGGATCTTGCGTTTTGAAGGCGATCAATACTTGCTTTAGTTCCTCTGTCGTCTTTGGCATTTTCAGGCCAAGCTTATCAAGCCATGCTTTGTTGATCCACGGAATATTATTGACGGAGTGAATGCTCCCTTTACCTTCACCAAGCTCTTCAATCCAAGGGAATGAATAAATGTGGCCGTCAGGTGCAGTCATCATGCCTTTATATTGAGGCGCTTGCTCCAGAACTTTACTAAGGTTTGGCATTTTCTCAGGCGTAATGTATTCCTCTACGGGAATAATCGTGCCATCATTCGATAACTTCAGTAAATCAAAATCGCTTAGTCCAGCGTTAAAAAGTGCGTCCGGAAGCTCTCCTGTTGCCATAGCGAGGTTTCGCTTTTCTACGTAAACATCGTCCGTATAGGCAATCCAATTGATATGAATGCCAGTCTTCTCTTCCAAGCGCTTGAAGATCAGCTTATCATTCGGGTCTTGGGGAGCAAGAGGCGAGTTCGACGTCATAAAAGTAAGCGTGTTGTCGTCTGGATCAACACCTTCATTGCCGCCACGACATCCTGTGATTGCCAGAATAATTGCCAGCGAAATAATGCAAAACGATTTCTTAAAATACTTCAATCTTAAACCCTCCCTTTTTCTAACAACTTCTTATTTATATATCTGCCAGTCTCTACTTGAGGGAACCAACCATGACACCTTTTTCAAAGTACTTTTGAAAGAAAGGGTACATCACGAGAAGTGGCAAACTCGAGATGACGATAGCTGCGTATTTCATCATTTCGGACAACCGAGCGAGCTCTGCCTGTTCTTTGATGGAGGACACGATATTCGGATCCACCTTGCTCAGAATCAGAATACGCCGGAGCACAAGCTGCAGCGGGTATTTATCCTGGCTCTCTAAGTAAATCAGGGATTGGAAGAAATCATTCCAGTGGCCTACAAAGGCGTATAACGCAAGGACAAAGACAATCGGTTTGGAAAGCGGAATAACAATCTTAAAGAAGATCGTGAAATCTGAAGCCCCATCAATTTTTGCTGCTTCATTCAGTTCCTTTGGCAAGCCGCGAAAGAACGTCCTAGCCAAAATAATATTCCAAACACTGACTGCACCAGGGATGACCAGCGCCCAGATTGTATCAAGCATGCCCAGGCTCTTTACCACGAGATAAGTAGGGATTAGACCGCCGCCAAAGAACATGGTGATAATGAAGAGGGTCATAATAATTTTTCGCCCAACAAAGTTATCAAGGGAAAGCGGATACCCCGCAAAGACGCAGACAGAAACCGTTATGACTGTAAAAATAGATGAATATAACAATGCATTCAGAAACCCGCCAATAATATTGTCATCGGACAAAATCATTTTATAGCCCTCAATGTTATAGTCTCCGGGATTGAATGATATCCCTTTATTGAGTAATGCCGTCGGCTCCATGAACGACGCTACGATCATATAAATTAACGGGCCGACAATCGCCAATACAAAGATGAAAAGCAAGGTGTAGGTAATGCCGAGCACGACCCGGTCCATTTTGGTTGGTTTAATATAGTCCATGTTGTTCTCCTTTCCTAAACAATCCCATTACCTTCGTTAACGCGCTTCACGATGATATTTACTGTAAACAGCATGATCAGGTTAATGATGGTGTTAAACAACTCAACGGCTGCGGAAAATGAGTAATTGGCCTGCTGGAAGCCGATTCGATAGACATAGGTGCTAATAATATCCGAGGCTTCCATATTCATCTCATTCCACATTAGAATCGCTTTATCACCACCGCCACTCATAATACCGCCTGCGGCGAGTATGATCATGATCGCGATGACCGGCTTGATTGTCGGGATATCGATATGACGTATACGCTGAAGAAGGCTAGCACCGTCGAGAGTTGCCGCATTGTGAAGTTCCGGATCAACGTTAGCTAATGCAGCCACATAGATGATCGATGACCATCCTGCCCCCTGCCAAATCCCGGAAAGGATGTACATTGGACGAAAATATTCCGGTTCTGACATAAACGAAATCGGCGCTCCGCCAAATGCCATGACCAGTTGGTTAACCGGACCAGTAGGAGAAAATAAGACAAACAGCATACCAACCACCACAACAACCGAAATGAAGTTCGGTGCATATAAGAACAATTGAATGTTCTTCTTGGCTGCTGCTTTGCGTACCTGATTCAACATTAATGCCAAAATGATCGGCACCGGGAATCCTAACAAAAGACCGTAAAGATTCAACTTCAATGTATTGAAGAACAACTGCTCAAAGTTCGGTGCGTTTAAGAACCGTTCAAAGTGATGAAACCCAACCCAATCACTTCCCAAAATGCCTTTACGGTAGCTGTAGTCCTTGAAAGCGATCAAAACACCATACATCGGGAAATATTTAAAGACAATGGTCAATATGACTGACGGCAGGACAAGTAAATAAAGCCAATAGTTTGTCTTAATGTATCTGAGCTTCTCCTTTAACCTGCGTTTTGGGCCCTCTGTTTCTGATTTAATATTCTTTGTGATTCCTGCAATTTGCTGCAAGGTCTCCTCCCCCTCAATTTTCATTAGCACAATATAAATGTGATTTTGGACACTCTTCTCATGAAAGAAAGCACTTCCACAAGTCGTCACCAACAACCTAGCAAATACAATTTACAACATCATAATTACATCGTCAATACTTTTAACCACTAATTTAATAAACAAGTGCACACTTTGTAAGCGAAATAATTGTTTCATACGTTTTATTATTGTAAAATCAATCTAATATTTTGAGCATAAAGCAATAAAATATCTGTTTTCGTTAAAAACATATATCTTTAACACCTTTCTAATATGTTCATCTTATGTGCATTTGTTTATTAAACGCAAAGGCAAATTCACGATTTTTGTAGTAAACATCTAATCCAATCAATTGTTCATTTGTAACATTTAAGTTGATTATTTTGTTGAGTTGTACTACCATAAACTTAGTCGAACTGTGATATATTTTCTAAAGGAGTCAATATCATTGGGCAAAATAAAAGTTACAATTCAAGATATAGCCGATTCATTAGGACTTTCCAGGAATACTGTATCCAAAGCATTAAATAACAACCTCTCCATACCGGACGAAACACGGAATAAAGTGATTCGGAAAGCGATCGAAATGAACTATAAGCAGTTTGCCTACAAATCAGGAAATATTGCTTTGCTTACAGCAAATATGCCGAACAATTCACATTTTGGGACATCGCTGTTAAGCGGCCTGGAGCAAAAAATCAGTTCTAAAGGCTTTAATTTATCCATCCACATGGTTCGAGAAAATGAACTTAATACATTAGCTCTTCCTGTGAATTTTGACAAAAGTAAAGTTGATGGGATAGTCTGTATCGAAATGTTTAACAAGAGCTATTCCGATTTTATTACGTCACTTGGGATACCAACTTTGTTTATTGACGCTTCAGCAGACCTGGAATTTTCTGACATGAAGGCGGATATACTTCTTATGGAGAACTCACACAGCACCTTCAGTATTACGAAAAGTTTGATTGAAGAAGGACTTTCCACAGTCGGGTTTGTCGGTGATTACCACCACTGCATGAGCTTCAGTGAACGTTGGGATGGATTTAATAAAGCCTTGTTTACCGCTCGGATAGATCTTGATGAATCATTGTGTATCCTTGATGAAGACCGATATATCGCTGACTATCAGTGGCTTAAACAGAGACTGGCAAACATGGAGAAACTGCCGTCTGCGTTCGTTTGTGCCAACGATTTTATTGCTATACACGTGATTCGTAGCTTAAAAGAACTAAACATTCGAATACCTGATGAGGTTATGGTTTGTGGATTTGACGATGCCCCAGAGTCACGGATCGTGGAACCCCACTTAACGACTGTCAATATCTATCGATTCGAAATGGGTTTTATTGCTGCCGAAATGGTTATTTCAAGAATTGAAAATCCCGATAGACCTCCACAGATTACGTATGTCAAAACAACACCGGTTTTCCGAGAATCGACGACCCATGCGAAATAGCTTAAGTGCATTTTATTTCCCTGACTTGCAGCGAACAAGCCCTGCGTATTCGATTGGAAAAAGACGTTGCTGCTGGTATCCGCACAGTGGATGTAATACAAAGAAGTATTGAGCGAATACCTCTTTATGCGGAGTTAAACACCTATAAGGTAAATGTATCCGAAATCACTCCGGAGCAAGCGGCGGATGCTATCATGACGCACAGGCGGTGAATGAATATGGTAAAAACGATCGATGCTGCCTCCTAAAATCCAAGTCCAATATTTTAGGAGGCTAAGGTTATGAATTTTATTGAAATACCAATGGAACAATGGGCCAGAAAAAGTCACTACGAGCATTACCAAAATAATATGCGATGCTCCTATAGCATGACGGTCGATATTGATGTATCCAGCTTGCTAGTCCAACTAAAAAAGCGAGGAATGAAATCTTATCCTGCGCAAATCTACATGCTGACAACCGTTGTAAATCAGTTTCCGGAGTTTCGCATGACAACCAATGAAGATGGACATTTGGGCTATTGGGAAGTCATAAATCCAATGTATACAGTTTTAAATGCGGACACGGAAACATTTTCAGCCGTGTGGTCGAAGTATGATCGTTGCTTTGATACATTTTATCAAGCCTATTTGAAGGATACCACACAGTATTCTACCGGAGTTTTGTTCCCTCAAGTGAAAATTCCAGACAATGTTTTTAACATTTCCAGTGTTCCATGGCTAGATTTTACAGCTTTCAATATCCATGTTTTTTCTGATGGAAGTCACCTGCTGCCCATCTTCACCATTGGAAAGTATAAGAAGGAGAACCACAAAACGCTGATGCCACTTTCCATCCAGTGCCACCATGCGGTTTGTGATGGCTACCATGTCGGAAAATTTGTGGAGACATTGCGTCAAATCGCAGCAAATCCAGAGCAGTGGTTATAATGCATTATGTCGTGACACGTCCCAATATCATCATCGGAGATTACGCCTATTATGATCTTCTCTCCATGAATGGTGGGATTGGCCAGCGAAAAAAATCTTGAAATTCTATGCAGTGGCGATCTTACAAAAATTAGAGAAATTGAATAACACTAAAGGGCAGCCAAAAATAGAACTTTTGGGCTGCCCTTTTTTCTACTCACTCCCAAGATGATGATTAAAAATCCCCTTCCCGTCACCATCTATATGCGCAGTTCTTCTCCCGGGTGGGCAAATAGAAAACGCAGCATTGGACTTATCAGTGGATGCAACACAGAAACATGGCCTTCCCCGGCAAACTCGCTCCATTCCAGCCTGCTGAAGGCTTGGTCACGGTAAGGGAGCAGCGCCCGGTAGTAGTCCCGGGCTGATTCATAGATTTTATCATCCTTCGTTCCCACCATGATCATAAGCTCAGGCGCCCGTTCCCGGGAGCCTTCTCGCTGCTCCCATTCAGGGAGACGGCGGAACAACAGGCGGTCATCCCACCACAGCGATGGGCTGCCTGCGATATAAGAACGGAACAGAGTTGGACGTGTCATCAGGGTATGCAGTGTAAAATATCCCCCGAGTGAGTGGCCAAACAGCGACTGTCGGGAGTAATCGATTGGCAATCGTTGCCCGATCAGGGGAATTAGCTCCTGCTCGATAAAGTCAAGGAACAACTCTGCTCCCCCATTCACCGGCCAGACAGAACCATCCGGGCGAAGCCCATCCCGCTTGGCAAGTGTCGTCAGATCGTAGAACCGGCGCTCAGCCACAAAGGGCCCCTCCGATGGATAACCAATTCCCACGATTACACCAGGCGGCAATCCGCGGGGATGCCGGGTGACCAGCCGCATCGCTTCGGCCAAAGAACCGAAATAGGCGTTGCCGTCCACGGCATACAATACCGGATAGCCCTCTGGCGGAGCGGGCTTCAAGGGCATATGGATGAAGATGCGATAGGGTAGTCCGGTGATGCCTGACACCAAATCAAGCTGTTCGGTGCCCGGCACAGCATATGGGACTATCGCAGCATCCTCGGCAGGCACTAAGCCAAGCAAAGCTTTACGAACATTTGCAGAGGATTTTCCAAAACTGTCCTGCACATACTGCTCCTTAGGAGGATACAACCAGGCCAAAGCTTCAGGAAATTGCTTGGCCATAAATATGAAGTCATGCGTAGCGCCATCCACAATCTCCAGCTTCAACGACAGGGGAGCTATCCCGCGAGCCCGCCAGTCACGGCATAACGCCAGCGTATTCGGCACCATTTCGCGCTGACGGTTCACCTTGCCCTGTCCCTCCCGGTTCCCCACGGAAACATAGAAGGTCTGCTCCTTAGGCGGAACAGGCCACTGGACAAGCTGCGCCAGCGCCCCTTCATACCAGAGGGAGGCGGATAAGAGACCGAAGCGGCCAAAGGCATCCGGCCGGAAGTAAGCAGCGAACAATGAGATCAGTCCGCCGAGCGACCCGCCGATTAATCCGGTATGAGCAGGCTCCGGCTTCGTACGGTAGACCGAATCGATCCAGGGCTTGATCGAATCCGCCAGTTCATCCAGATAAGCCCGCCCTGCTCCACCAAATACCGGGCGTCCCTCTGTCACGGCATCGGTTGGCCAAGGAGTATATTCATCGTTACGGCAAGCGGAATGGACGCCAATTACAATCACCTCTTCAACCTTCTCTTCACAGAAAAGCCGCTCCATATAACGGAAGCAGGCCCCCATCAGCTTGCCTCCGTCATGCACATATACCGTCTTATAAGATCGCTCCGAAACCGCATAGGTAGGAGGAAGATAGACTGTCAGCTTGCGGCCCGCCCACTCTCTTTCTTCCATACTAGATTGTACGTTCACAGATGACTCCTCCTTTTTATTGAATTTCATGCTCTACCTCTTCTGCCTCTTCCCGGCTTGCTCCCTTGAATCAACAAATCAACGAACCTATATAACCAATAATGAATATCATTATCAATTATAATGGAGATTTCGTGTACAGGTCCATAGTGGTCAATCGTTACCGCTAACGGTCAGTCTCACCGAGGCTTAGGCACCTCTCCCTTCACTCCTTAATATATTGTAGAAAAACGGAAGAGAGATGAAGCATGGAACTCAATACCGCCCAAGCACAGCGTGCTCTATTTCTGGCTGCCGTCTGCCAGCAGACATACAGGCAATTCTCCAATTCTGACGGATCCTTTGTGCTTCCTTACGGCTACTCGTTATTTGATATCATTGAGGCGGAATCGCTGGTTGGCGTATGGGAACGCTTTGGCTTTATTTTGCAAACGGATGACGAGGTCATCCTTGCTTTTCGCGGCAGCAGTTCAGCTCCCAACTGGGTCGCCGATGTCATCGCCACTCAACGGAAGCCCAAATGGAGCAAGAGCGCTTGTCTGACGCACCGTGGCTTCACCAACATATACGATTCCGCTCGCAAGCATATCCACTCCCTGCTAAAGCGCCTGCCCGAGCACAAGAAGTTCTTCGTTACCGGTCATAGTCTGGGCGCAGCACTCGCTACCCTATGCGCCTTTGACATCGCTCTGAACACGAACCGGACGCCAATTCTGTTCACATACGCCTCCCCGCGGGTTGGCGACCCTGACTTTATGAAGCTCTTTACCAAGCTGGTTCCTAACAGCTATCGCATTGCCAACGTTTTTGATGCCGTCACCCACGCTCCGCCAAATATCTTTAAGCTGCCGAAGCAGGACAAATCCTACTATTATAGCCACGTGCCCGCCGATTACCCGCTGCATTTCTCCAGCTTGTCTCTGTCCGACAACCATAGCCTGGGCAATTATTTTGCCGAGTTGACCAAGCTAGACCCTGCCTTTGTGCAACAGCTGGAGCTAACCAACCCGGGTTTTTGCCCTTGAAATCATAGCTTGATCTCCAATACCTCGCCTTCGCGAAGCTGGACAGCAAGTCCTGCTGACGTTACCGTGACATTCAAGGTGCGGAGCCCTGCTTCAAGGCTTGAAGAATCCATGCTCATGCCGGGAGGACGGCCATACATGGCCGACGCCAGCAAATGGGCGCCGGGTTCAAGCCGCACGTTCAGCGTTGGAATGAGGGTGCGCGGGTACAGCACATTCGTATTGGCATTGGGGTACACCATCTGAGCCGAGGTATATCCCACCAGTCCATATGCGCCGCTCGCGCCGAGCGCATTTGCAGCCTGGATGGCACATTCGCTTGCCGATACCGTCTCTGTATGCTGTCTCCCCAGCGCAAACCCGCCTTCAGCCGCCTCCAGCGCACGCCCCGTGTCAATGAGGTGAATCCGCACATGCCATGGCAGGCCAGCCACCATCCAGGTGCGAACCTCAACATCGCTCCAGGGCAGCCACCGGGCGTAAAGCACGTTAGCGCGGATGGAGGTTTCTTCATTTTTTCGCCGCACCCGGAACAGGTTGTCGCACTCGCTTAGCGCCAGCATTGAATCAAAGGCCCCTTGTGCCAGCCCCCACTCCGCTCTGGGCACACTGAAGCCAAATGCGGTGGAATAAACGAATTTCTCGTATTTAGCCGAAGTGTGGGTATGATCATTGGTTGAACGGTGACCGCTGTTAAACGCGGCGACATGTCCTGTCTCCGCCTCGCGGCATAGAACCAGATGCGGCCTTGCTTGCACGGACAGGGGCGGCAGTGTCGGCATGTCCTCCTCCTCCGCGCTCCAGAAAGAGTGATCGTCCGCAAGCGACAGCACCAGAAAGGTCTTCAAGGCCCAATAAGGCGAGCCGGGCGCATTGTAATTCTCCGCCATAACCAGGTTCGGATAGGCATATCCCACGGTGAGCACCCCGTCCCGGTCAAAGATCGGCTGCTTAAGCCACCAGCGCAGATTGCGCATAATTAGCCCTTTCACCACGCCGGGAGTTAGGTCATCGCTCCACACATCGGCAAAAGCCAATGCGCTCCAGAATGCGGATTGTGCAAAGCGATAGGTCAAACTGCGCCCATACGGCAATGCCGACCCATCGGGGGAGAACCAATGCAGGAACTGGCGAGCGAACAGGATGCCGCGTTCCCGGAAGCGGGCGCACCGCTCGGGGTCTTCCTTTGCCATCAGCCTGGCATAGACTAGCCCGTAGAACTGAATTGCAAACGGAACATAATAATCGCTGTGCCCGCCAATTCCGTCACTATACCAGCCCTCTCCCAGCTCAAATTCCTCCATACGGTTCAGATTCTTCTCCATTTGCTCCTGGTCATACGGTAAGCCTACTTTATAGAAGCCCATATTCACCAGGACATTAAAAAACAGCCAGTTGCAATCATAACAAGGATGATGGTTAATCTGATTCAGCCAGTTATAGAGATTGTCCCGCTCCTGCTGATGCAGCGGCTCCCAGATCGTTTCGGGAATCAGGCAAAGCGCCAGCCCGAGTACAGCCATTTCCACCAGCCGCTGATCATAGTCGGCGACATCGCCCCAATACTCCGGATGAGCAGGGTTCGTACCGTTCACGATCCCCTTCAGACCAAGCTCCCAAAGCCCCTCATCCTTTCCTCCGCCCGCCAGATAAGGCACAAGCCCCCATAATACACGCGAAAATCCTTCCATATCGGCCAGCTCTTCCGGATGTCCTGCTCCGCCCCCTCTGATCTGCAAATGCGCTCCGCCGGGGCTGTATAAGGGCCGCAGAGGCCGCAGCAGCTGACGGAGCGCCTCCTGCAAATCCTGTTTGGTCGCCAAAAGATTTTCATCCAGCGGCTGCCCTTTGAAAGTCATCGCTTCATCACCTCTCCCAATCAAATTACGCTATATATAGCAAGCTGCCATTTACGATGTTGCACGCTCATGATGCTGCTAATCCCAGTAGAACGGCCCGCTGCCCTTCAGCCTGACAAGTCCTTCTACGAAGTAATAATCTCCGTATATCAATGGAACATCGATGTTGCTGCCCTGCGGATAGTTGCCAGTGCCGTGCAGCAGCAGCCCTTCCTCCGCCGGGTGATCCCAGGCGCCGCAATCTTCGTACAGCGCTTTCAAGATGCGCTCGCCACCGGCCCGGTAGACCTCCGCCGCCGCACCTTCGAGCTGCTCCGCCAGCAGCAGCAGGCCGCTGGCCGCACAGGAGCCGGCCGAGGTATCGCGCAGCCCCCGCAGCTCTTCCGGTGCGCGAAAGTCCCAGGCCGGCACATGGTCCTCCGGAAGCTGGCTGAGGAAGAAGCTCGCCACCCGCTGTGCGGCGGACAGATATTCCTGCTTCCCGGTATGATGGAAAGCCAGCGTCAGGCCGTATATCGCCCAGGCCGCCCCGCGCGACCAGGCCGATTCCGGCGCATACCCCTGACCGCCCAGCGGTTCCAGCATGGCTCCTGTCGCCGGATCAAAGCGCATGATATGATACACGGAGCCGTCTTCGCGGACAAAATACTTCAGCACCGTATCCATGTGTGCTTCCGCAATATGGGCGAACCGGGGATCGCCGCTGGTGCGGGCCGCCCAGAACAGCAGCGGCGTATTCATGCAGCAGTCGATAATCGCCAGCCCCTCGTTCCGTTCGCCCTCGCGCCACGGATTCCAGGCCCGGATGTACCGCCCCTGCAAATTGAAGCGCGCCGCCAGATGGCTCGCCGCCTTCAGCGCCCGCACCCGTGAAGCCTCGCTCCCCGTCAGCTTATAGGAGGCTACACTGGTCAGCGTCCACATGAAGCCAAGGTCATGATCAAGCTGGACATAACCGTCTAGCACGGCATCCAGCTTGGCTTCACATGCTTCCGCCACCTCCCTTAACTCGTCCCGGCCGCACTCGCCGTATAGCAGCCACAGCATGCCCGGCCAGAAGCCTGCCGTCCACCAGGCCGGCCCGGCCAGCTCATAGACTCCGCCCTGGCTCGCATGGGGAAACTCCGCGCCGATTCTTGAAAGATTGCGCAGCGTTTTGTTTAGCGTTTTTGTCCAGGCCTCATCCACCCACGTCAGTTCGTTGCTCATGTTCCCTGATTCCTCCCTTCTTCTGCTCCCGTCTCACAAATGTAAAATCAAAGACCAGCTTCAATTCGGCTTCCGGTTGCCGGCCATGAAAATCCAGCGCATACCAGAGCGTATCCTTGCCAAAATGATCCCGGTAGCTGTGCTCGGCAATCCCGGCTCGCAGCCGTTCGCTGTCGTAGTGCAGCTCCAGCGCAAGGGAGCCGCGGGTTAAACGCAGCAGCCCCGGCCCGACATGCTCCGGCCTGATCAGGGTAACGAACCGTTCCGTCAAGCTGCCGGGCGCCTCCGCAAATTTGAACTCATCCTGCAGCGACAGGCTGGGCAGCTCCGATTGGCTCCAGACCCATGCTCTTCGGAAGGAACGCAGCTTCCCGCATTCATAAGCGCCGGACAGCTCCATGGCCAAGCGGCATCGCTCTTCCTCCCGGTTCCACTCCAGCGCCGCAGCGGCCCGGCTTCGCCCCGCGCTTTGCAGACAGCCGTCAATGATCGGAACCGAATGTCCCTGGGAGCCATTACAGTCGTATTCATACCGCCCTTCGCCGAAATACGCCCGCGTATATTCGCCGCAGCCGAGATCGGACAGAAAAAACGCCCCGTCCCCCGCCAGCATGAAATGCCCGAGATCATTGTGGTTGTGCGGCTCGGCGTTGTGGCCGCCCTTGGCGGCAAAGCCGAACGCGCCCGCCCCGGAGACCCTTCGCGAAATCAGCCACTCAGCGTCTGGAAGGAAGAAGTCCCCTTCCCGCCAATCCATGACAGGGACTGGGACTGTGGCTGCGGCGCCCTCCCGCCAGATCAGGTTGCGCAATGCCGGCGCCCATCGGCTGCAATGATCCTCGCGAAAGTCAGCGTACAAAGCTGCAGGCGGAGCCTCAACTTCCTCGTAACGCCCGGCAAGATAACAAGACAGCCCGGGCTGCACACTGCCACGGGGCAGCGCATCGGAAAAATTGGCGACCAGCGAGCCGCTCAAAAAACAGGTTTGCTGAAATCCGGCAATCCTCCGCACCTTAGCGTTCCGGAACCAGTCCAGCCTTCCCCCGCTGCGCTGAAGCAGCAGGTCGGCATAATACACGAAATAGCCGAAGCCGTAATTCCAGTAGCCCAGTCCCTCCAGACACGCTCCATCGTCTCCGAACCCCTGCAAATAAAAAGCCATGCTTCGCTCCGTCTTCTCCAGAATCCGGGCCAGGCGTGCCCCGTCCCGTTCTCCTTTCAGCAGCAGCAATGCGGCCGAGCCGATGGATCCGGCGCAAACGGCCGACCAGTTATGCTCCGCCGTCTCCCAATCGTAAGGCCCTTTCTCCAGAAAAGGGCGCAGCAGCCGCTCATCAACCAATTCGGCGATCCTCAGGCGTAGCCATACCGGCAGACGATCCCCCAGCAGCAGACGAAGCTCGGCCAACGCGAAGCCCGTCTCCGCCGAGAACAGATCAATCGTCTCCGAGACCGGCCGCTTCGGATCGATGTGGGCAGGCAAGCACCAGGTAAGCTCGGAGCAAATCGACCAGACCGCCGCCAGCAGCGCCGCCTCATAAGCCTTTTGCTCCGGCTCAAGCAACGACAGGAGCGCAAAGGTGTTAAGCCGCCGTCTTTTTTCAAAATAAACCCGTTCATATTCCAGCCTTGATCCCTGTTCGGCAAACAGGCTGAACAGCGAATACGTCAGCTCCGGCGAAGCAATAGCGAACAGCCGCTGCCCCTCCGCCGAAATCTCCGCGAGCGCGGAGGCGTACTCGCGATGCTGCCGCAGCCCGCTCCAGAAGGACGCTCCATCCCCTTGCGGATAGTACAAACGCAGACCGGCCGCAGGCATCGCGTCCACCCATCGCTCCAATACATGAAAGTCCGTCCTATCTCCGCTCATCCCCCGGCTCCTCTCGCTGCTGCCGGCAGCACTTACTTGCCAGCCGGCGCCAGCACAAACGCAAACTCCAAATCGTCCCCCGCCGGGATACGGTATTCGGGATGAACCGGGGCGCCCCAGCTATCGTCCCCGCCTACGCCCATCTGCCGCCCGGCTACGGTCACAACCGTGTAATGCACCGGGGGAAGCTCGTAAGCATGTGCAGCATGCTCCAGTTCAAAAGCGGTGTGCGGTGACAACGTGCATTCCAGCGGTGCGGCCGGCACGGCTGAAATTTTGAGGCCAAGCCCTCTGCCATCAGTGATGTTAACCCATCTGACCCCGGTCCGGCTGCCGGATTCCTGTGGCACCAGATAAGGCGTCGGCATATCGGCGACCTTGCGCTTGAAGCGCGACAGCCTTGCGCCAAACGCGCGATCGGCATAATTCTCTTCCTGCCCCATCGCCAGCCATTCCGATTCCCCGTACTCCGCAGCCATTTTGAACGAGACAGCCACGATCGGCACATCCGGCAAGGAGGCGTCGCCCTTATAGCTGGTGCGCACGGTAATGCTGCCGTCTGGCAGAACGGTGTAAGCGATCCGGGTTCTCAGCTTCTTGCTGATGCTGAACATATAATCGAAGCTTACGGTAACGCGCCCTGCCTCCCGTTCCAGCGTAACCGCTTCGCATTTGCGCGCCAGGCTGGCTGCGTACCAAAGGCCCGCACCGAACCCAAGCGCCGTTCCCTTATCATTATCGGTCGTTGCCCGCCAAAACAGCGGAGACGGCGGCACGGCAATCATTTCACGCCCGCCATAGCGCAGCGACACAAGCGAATGCGCCTGCTTGGAGAACAGCGCGGTGAAGCCGTTCCCCGATACCCCGATGTTCACGTCTCCTTCCACAACCCGAAGCTCTCCAGCCGGCTGTGCGTCTTCTTCCTTGGCATCCACGGTAAAAATATGCTCACCGAACGATACTTCATGCCCGGCTTTCGCCCACAACGTTGGCTGCTTCAGCACCAGCGATGCCTGAAGGCTATATTCGCCCCCTGCCAGCTCCTGCAGGGCAAGCGGAATATGCTGCCGACTCCCCGCCGCTACCGCGATGTCTTGCCGGATGCTGAAGATTGGCTCACCTTCCCGGTACAAGGCAACAACCAGTGCCAAGCCGTCCGTTCCGGCAAACAGATTGCCGTTGACCACGGTTACGGACTCACGGTCCGGTTGCAGCCTGATGTTCTGATACAGGAATTTTACCTCCTGCAGCTTTGGCGTCGGCTTCCGGTCCGCAAACACAATACCGTTGCCGCAAAAGCTATAGTCGGTTGGCCGGTCGCCGAAATCGCCGCCGTAGGCCAGATATTCGCGTCCATAACGATCCTTCGCCAGCAGCGCCTGATCAAGAAAATCCCAGATGAACCCCCCTTGATACAGCGGGTAGGCATCCTCCAGTTCTACATACTTGTGCATGCCGCCCAACGAGTTGCCCATCGCGTGCATATACTCGCAGCTGATATACGGCTTCTGCGGATCGTTCTCAAGGTACTCCGCAATATCCGCCGGCTTTGCGTACATTCGGCTTTCCATATCGCTCGCAGCATCAAACTTGCGGCTATGAAACACGCCTTCGTAATGAACCAGTCGGCTAGGATCGGTCTTGCGGAAATAATTCGAGACGTTCAGGATCACTTCCCCGGCATATGATTCGTTGCCACAGGACCAGATCAGGACAGACGGATGGTTTTTGTCCCGTTCCAGCATGGATACCGCACGATCCATAACGATGGCCTCCCATTCCGCTTTATCGCCGGGAACGTTCCAGGAAGGCTCGACAGCGCCCAGCTTTTGCCAGGAGCCATGCGATTCCAGATTCATTTCGTCGATCACATACAAGCCATACTCGTCGCACAGCTCGTACCATAACGACTGATTGGGATAATGGGAGGTGCGGACAGCGTTAATGTTCTTTTGCTTCATCAGCACGATGTCCGCGAGCATATCCTCCCGTGTGATGCTGCGTCCTGTCCGGCAATTGAACTCATGGCGGTTGACGCCCTTGAAAACAACCCGTTTGCCATTGAGCAGCATCAGCTTGTTCTTCAGCTCAAAACGGCGGAACCCTGTCTTTTGAACAATAACCTCTTTGACGCTTCCTTCCTCGTCCATCACCGAAATCACCACTTGGTACAGGTGCGGAGTCTCCGCGCTCCATAGCCGCACTTCACCGACAGCCAGCTTCAGCACCGCCCGGCCGTTCCGAACCGCTTCGCGCGCCGACGCCACCTTACAGCCGTCCGGATCTCTCAACTCCAGCAAAATATCAGCAGAGACGCTGCCCAACATGTCCAGCCCCACTTCGAGCATCCCTTCCCGGTAGGCATCATCCAGCGTAGCGGATACCTGCAAATCCCGGACATGCAGCTTGGGCACAGTATAGAGGTACACCTCGCGAAAAATGCCGGAAAACCGCCAAAAATCCTGATCCTCCAGCCAGCTTCCCGTGCTCCGCTGGTAGACCTCGACTGCCAGCTTGTTGGAGCCGCCTACGATGTACGGGGTGAGGTCAAACTCTGCCGGCGTAAAGCTGTCTTCGCTGTAGCCGATAAATTCGCCATTCAGCCAAACATAGAAAGCGGATTCAACCCCTTGAAAGGAAATGTAAACCGGCTGGCCGGACATGCCAGCGGGAAGCTCGAAGATTTTCACGTAGCTGCCGACCGGGTTGCTGTCCTGCGGAATCTCCGGCGGACGCACACCGCTTAAGCCATCCCAGGGGTACATCGTATTTACATACTGCGGGGAGCCATACCCCTGGAGCTGAATATGACCGGGCACCCGGATATCGGCCCAGCTATCGGTGGAATAATCCGTCCGGTAAAATTCCGCGGCTCGCCCTGCCGGGTTGACCGCATAGCTAAACTTCCAGTCCCCGTTCAGGGAATGGCGCATATCCATGGGTCCCTGAGCCTCCGCTTCGGCCAGCGTACGGTAATATCGGTGATCCGAATGGGCATCCAGCCGTCCCACACGAAAAACGGATACATCAGAGAGCCAGTCCAGGCTCGGTTGTCTCGATAAAGTTGGCACAGATATGAATCCTCCTTATTATGCTGTTTTACTTCTTCTCCATCATAACCAAGGCCTTGCTGCGTTCATAGTGAACATATCTAGAAATTATGAACCTTTCTGCACCTGAACCCGGGTAAAACTAGTAGAAAATCGCAGGAATATAATAAAATTAATTCAGTCCCATCAAGGACATGACATCTGTTTTCATGGCGTTGTCGTACCACGCGTTGACTTCTTCCGTCACGGTGTCGCCGCCCTTCTCCGACCATTGCTTGACAAAGGTATCGAACGCCTCCAGCGGTTCATTGCCGTAAATGATTTTGGTGAACGTCTCCTGCTCCATCGTGGTCAGTTGTTCCCATACGTTCTGCATGGTAGGGGTAGGCGGACCGTTGAAGGGATTCGGCAGCAGCGTGTCACGATGTTCATAGGAGATAGCAAAGCCCTGCTGGGTGGTTGGACTGGCCGCCGCCGCGGCCAATAACGGACCGCTATCCGGGGAAGCGCCGTTAGCCAGGTCATAGTAAATTTTGCCGGCCGGGCTGACGCTTGGCGTGTTTTTGGTGAAGGACATTTTGCCGACAGATTGAATCGCCTCCAGCGGTGTGTTAAACTTTGCCGGATCGAAGACCACCTCGCCATCAACGATGTCATAGTCATAGCCTTGGGCATAGCCATATTGGAAATCCCCCGTACCGAACGCCGCGTCATACAGCTTGTCGTAGTACAGAAAGAAGCCCTCCATATATTTGAAGTCCTTGTTGAACATGAACACCCCGTCATTCAGTTGAGCGGACTGATACGTTTTGTCGCCGCTTACGCCTTGAATCGCAGGATAAGCCCCGATCTTGGCGTCCGGTACGTTCTTCTCCACATCCTTCACGCTGTCGTAAAGCCATGGACGGCCGATGATGATGCCTGCCTTCCCTTCCGTAAACCCGGACAACGCGTCCCAAGCTCCCTGGGTAGCCAATTCTTTGTTCAGATAGCCTTTGGCATACCAGTCGCGGAGCTTGGCAAGGGCCTCCTTGTTGCCGGGGTGAATCGAGCCGTAAGTCAGCTTGCCATTATCGTCATACCATTGCCGCGGCAGATGCTTGCCCGTATAGGCGCTGAAGATAATGACGGGGTCGCTGACCCAGCCCGTGTTATAAGAATCCTTGCCCGAGAACGTAAAGCCATACGTGTCCTGCTTGCCGTTGCCGTCCGGATCGTCATTTGTAAATGCGGCGATCACCTGCTCAAATTCCTCGATCGTGGTCGGAGCCTCAAGCTGCAATTTGTCCAGCCAATCTTGGCGGATCAGCATGACCTCGCCTTCCGTTAAATTCGGCGCGATCGCCATTCCGTACACCTTGCCATCCTTGACCACCGGATTGAAGGTCGTCGGATATTGCTTGTAAATTTCTTTCAGCCGTTCAGGCATGTAGGCCTTGATATCTTCAGAAATCTCCTTGACCCGTCCCGATTCGATCAGATCGTTCATAATCATGGTGTCGTATACCGGAAGCACATCCGGCAACACCTCGGAGCCCGTCAGCGCCAGCCGCAGCTTGGTGTTATATTGGGAGGCATCGCCGCCCAGCAGGGTGGTTTCGATGTTGATGCCGAGATTTTGCTCGCCCCAACGGGTCAGCACATTATCGTTCAGACTTTCACCATTGATGTACTTTCCTGCGTTCTCATCCTGCTGCTTGGCAATCGTAATGCTAATCGCAGGATCATACTTGCCGTCCTTGAGCACCGCTTCCGGAGCACTGCTCTCCGAGTTCTCTTTGGAGCCGCAGCCGACCAGCAGACCCCCTGCCAAAATGACGGTTAAGCCTAAGGCGATTACGTTTGTTTTCTTCATAGAACCAGGCCCCTTTGTTATTTATTCATGACTCGTTCATTCGTTGACTCGCCGCTATTCCTTCACCGCTCCAAGCACAATCCCTTTGACAAAATATCTTTGCAGAAATGGATAGACGGAGATAATCGGCAATGTGCTGATAAAAATTTGCGCTGCTTTGATGCTCTGTTCCGCCATCGCTTCCGCCTCGGACTGACTCATCGCCATATTTTGAGCATTGCTTTGCACTACCACGGTCTGCAGGAAGGATGCTAGCGGATACCGGCTGGTATCCGACATATACAGGATTCCGTCGAACCAGGCGTTCCAGTGTCCCACCATAATGAACAGCGCTACCGTAGCCAGCCCCGGCAGGGATAATGGCAAATAGATTTTTCGGAGAATGGCAAAGAAGGAGGCTCCATCAATAAAGGCCGCCTCCTCCAGCGCCTTCGGAATCGTCTTGAAGAAATTGACCAGCAGGATCAGGTTGTAAGCGCCAAAGGCGCCCGGCAGCACAAGCGCCCAAATGGTGTCCTTGAATCCCAGGCTGGTAATCAATATATAGGAAGGGATCAATCCCCCGGAGAAGAGCATGGTGAATATGAAGAACCACATGAGCATATTGCGGCCGCGAAATTCCTTGGACAAGGCATATCCGGCGCAGGTAATGACCAACATGCTAAGGGATGTTCCCAGCACGGTCCGGATTACGGAAATCAGCATGGACCCGGTGAAATTGCTGTTTCTGAACGTTTTCAAATACGCGTCCACGTTGAAATCGACCGGCCAAAATGATACCAGGTTGCCGTTAACCGCCGCTTTGCTGCTGAACGATTGCGCCCATAAATGCAGCAGCGGCAAAAGACAAGACAATCCCGCCAGGATCATAAAGGTGTAATTGAACACGGAGAAAATTTTATAGCCTGTCGTCTTATGGTACATTCTCCTCCTCCTTCCCGATTAGAAGATTTTGTAGTTGGCATATTTATAGGCCAATCTGTAGGACACAACGATCAGAACCAGGCTGATGCCCGACTTGAACAGTCCCACCGCGGTCCCGAACCCGTACTGTCCATTCAGCAAGGAGGAACGATAGACATAAGTGTCAATAATATCCCCTGTGCTGTATACAAGCGGGTTGTACAAGTTGAAAATCTGATCGAAGCCGGCATCCAGAATGTTGCCCAGGCTGAGCGTTGCAATGACGATAATCATCGGCAGCATGCAGGGCAAGGTCACATGGAGAATTTGCTGCCGACGTGTGGCTCCGTCGATTTCCGCCGCCTCGTAATACGAAGGATCGATCCCCGTTATCGTCGCCAGATAGACTATCATGCCGAAGCCGAAACTTTTCCACAAATCGCTGATAATGACCGTAGGCCGAAATAACTCGGGATCACCCAGAAAGAAAACCGGCTCCATCCCGAACACCTGGGTCAGCACATGATTGACGCCGCCCTCCAGTCCGAGAATGTCGATCATCATCCCGGCGACGGTCACCCAGGACAAGAAGTGCGGCAGATATACGAGCGTCTGCACACTTTTTTTCACCCCGATGTTCCGGATTTCGCTGAGCAGGATCGCCATAATGATCGGGACGATCATGCCGACAATAATCTTGGCAACCGCAATAATCAAGGTGTTGACAATCGCCTCCATCGACTCCTTGTATTCAAAGATTCTTGCAAAGTTCTGGAGTCCAATCCACTCGGAACCGCCGATGCCAAGCCATGGCTTGTAATCCTGAAAGGCCATGACCAGACCAGCCATAGGGCCATACGAAAAAATACACACAAACACGATCGCGGGCAGGCACAGCACATACAAAGGCCAGTTTTTCTTCATTTCCTTCTTCCACGGAGTCGGTTTGGATAGCTCTGGTCTGGCCCGATTTGCCGATTTTGCAGTAACGATCTGACGAATAGCAGTTCCCCCCTTTATACAAACTCTGAGAAATCTCCCTCGCATTAAGCTTAACAAAAGCGCTTTCATACAAAAATGCCAAAGTCTTAACATCATCACCTCATTCTTAAACAATTGTATAACGCTTTCATTTTTTGGCTTGAAAGCGCCTTCCGCTTTCCGATGGTTTGACTTATGATAAAGCTAATCCGGTTGGAAAGGAAAACAGCATGATGAGAAAAATGAACATGAAGCACTTCATCTATTTTTTCGTTTTTTTTCTGTTGCTGACCTTGAGCTTGTTTTTCATTATGAACCAGTTAAGTTCAAAGACACTGGAAGAAAGCCTGATTAGCGCTTCAAAGAAGCAGCTGGAATATGCGAAGAGCATTGTTGACGGAATTATGTACGAGGCGAGCATGTATGGAGTACAGTTTGCAACAGACAACGATGTACGGTTCTATCAAAACCATGTGCTTGAACTGAGCAATTACGAATCGCAAATGAAAAAAAACGAAATGGTTGACCGCCTGGGAAGGCCGCTGCTTTCCAGCCGTTCTATTGATTCCATAGGGATTTACTGGAAAGCTGAACAAACCTTCTTCTCCACCAGTCTTGACCCGCAAGCCAAGCTCCCATTTATTGAAACTCAGACACGAGGCTGGAAAACGGTTGACAACAGCCTGTATTACTTTGCCGTCTATCCTTACATTCAAAAGCCCGGACATCCCGAGCCTGTGCAATATGTGGTTGGCGTGAAGCTGAATACCGATTACCTGAAGAGCCTGCTGAAGAAAGCAGTCAACGACGAAAGCTCCAACGCCTTTTTTCTGATTAATGACAGCCACCTGATCTGGAGCGAACAAGAGGTGGATCATGACCTGCTGCAAGCCGTGAGCGATATGCTTCTGCCCGATCCAGCGGAAACTTTAAAATATGATTATCATAATCAGAAAGACGACTACTACATTCTCTCCCGTTATATAGAGCCGCTGGATACATATTTGATTGCCTATACCCGAACCAATGATTTTCTGCAGCCGCTTGACCGCAGCAAAAAGCTCTTTTTGGCCAGCATATTAGCCGTCCTCGCATTAGGTCTGTTTGTCATCTTTACGTTTTATCGGAATTACTACCGGAATGTTCATCTGCTGGGTAAAAAGTTTTTGCAGGTCGAACAAGGCAATTACAGCACCCGAATTACCGAAAATCCCGACAATGAATTTTACAATTTATTCAGAAGCTTTAACCATATGGTCACCGAAATCCGCGAGCTGTTCACCTCCCTGAGCACGGAAACCGAGCTGAGGCAAAGCGCGGAAATGAAGCAGCTGCAGGCTCAGATCAACCCGCATTTCTTATACAACAGCTTGTTCTTCATCATGTCGATGGCCCGCTCTTCGCCCGATGCTGTAATCAAAATGAGCAAGCATCTGGCTGAATACTATCGCTACCTCACCAAATTGGAGCGCCATGATGTCACCCTGGGCAGCGAGCTCAAGCTGGCTGAGCATTTTCTGGCGATCATGGCACTCAGCAAAAGGATTGAATACAAGATCAGCCTGCCGCCCGAGCTGGCCTCGCTCCCCATGGTGCCGCTGATCATTCAGCCCGTTGTGGAGAATGCGATCCAGCACGGGATTGAGAGCCAGCAAGGCGCCCATCGGGTAGCTATTGACGTCAGACTGACGGAAGCCGCTATCGCGATCCAGGTCTGTGATGACGGCAAAGGGCTTGCGCCTGATGAAATCCGCAGCCTGGAGTCCCGGATCGCATCCACTATCTCCCCGGAGGGCACAGAGGGAGTTGGGCTGTGGAATATCAACCGCAGGCTGAAAAATACGTACGGCGAGCCCAGCGGACTGCAATTTTTCATAAATGATTGGGGAGGGCTATCCGTCCTGTTGCTAATCTGCTTCCCCTCTGAGAAAGGAGAGGCTTATGCAGCTTTTAATCGTTGACGACGGACAACATGTGGTTGAATACCTGAAGCACCTGCTTGATTGGAGAGCCTTCGGCATCGACCATATCGAGACGACGACCAATTCTATCGAAGCCAGGGACATGCTGAGCCGAAGCCCTGTGGACATCCTGATTACGGACATTCGGATGCCTGAGGTCACGGGAATTGACCTGCTTCAGCATATCCACGAAAACAGCTTGCCGACCAAAGTCATCTTTCTCTCGGGCTATTCCCAGTTCGACTATGCGCAGCAAGGGCTCCGGCTAGGCGCGCTCGACTATTTGCTCAAGCCTGTGGACAAGGATGATATGGAGACGGCTATGGCCAAAGCCGTGGCCAGAATTCACGAGAAGCGCCCCGTTCTGCCAGCTTCCGGAAAGCCGTTCGACGGTTTGGGATACCTGCTCTCGCTCCTCGGGGAAAACCGGGCCGCAAGGAAGGAATTTGCAGGCTATGAATCGGCTGTCGAGCAAATTCCGAATCACAAGCACTTGTCTAATCAAAGTATTGTCGCCAAGGTGCAGGCCTACATTGAAAACCATCTGGATCATAGTCTTAGTTTGGATGAATTAGGCAAAATCGCCCATCTTCATCCGGTTTACCTATCCAAGCTATTCAAGCAGGCAACAGCAGAAAATGTGTCAAGCTACATTTCCCGAAAACGGCTAGAGAAAGCTTCCCGCCTGCTGCTGGATTCCGAGCTCCGCGTATCAGACATTTCCCAAATGGTCGGCTACAAAAAGAACCAGTATTTTATCCAGCTGTTCAAGGAAAAGTACGGGGTCACGCCATATCAATACAGGAGAACCCGATTGATGTAGCCCATAGCCCATCCGGCAAGCATCTCATAAAGCAACAGGAGCCCGGCGCAATGCCGAACTCCTGTTGCATAAACAGCTGCGGACTAACTCAACGATGGATGATTCGGTAACCGTCGCTGCTGTTTGTACGCAAGTTGCTCATGCCCTTGGGACCATACCAGTTGCCTTCGATCGAAAGGAAACGTAAAGTCCCGAGCATATGTGCTTTGCGTTGCTCTACCCAATCCGAATGTCATATCAAATTGCTGAATAGCAGCTCCACTGTCAGGGTCTGGCAAAAGCACCGGACTCTCGGTCTCACTCGCCTGAATCACATAATTTTTCTCCACCACGCCACTTGTTTGGCCATCTGCTGCCGCTATCGCTTTGAGTGTAGTTTTACCTATCGGCAGCTCAATCGGCTCCCCATAAACCGCACTTGTAACGGTTGGCGTACTGCCATCCAGCGTATAATAGATCCTGGCCGTTTCCTTCTCATGGGAAAGCGTCACTTGCTGCGAAGAAGAATACACGCCCGAGTCCAGGTCAGCGATAGGCAGGGAGAGTGTGGCCGGGTTGCCCGGATGGGCATATACCTGAACCTCGACAAGCCCGCTGCCCCAACCATTGCTGAGCGAATCGTTGTTGACGCGCCTTACCTCGTTAACCTTGAGCTTCACATATCGATAAGCTCCTTGTAACGGATTCGAGTTGAACCCGGCCCACATGTTCGTATCATTATTCACCAGCTCTGTCCAGTTCTCATCATCGTTTGAAGCGAAAATTTGATACCTGTGATACATCTCCGAGCCGTTATACAACCGATAGGCTACATCGATCCGGGCTAAATCATAGACAGCCCCCAAATCGAGTGTATATTCGTACGGGGCAGTCAATCCGCCAAAGAAATGGCTTGAATCGCCGGAGGTTCTCAGGTTGTAAGCAATACCGTCATTGGCGTTCTCAATCCCCTGTACCGAGTCATTTCCCGTGATATACGCAGGCTTGCCTTGGGAAACCAGCTCAATCGGCGGAACCTCTAGACTGCCAGTCGCCGCATCCAGCTTCCAACCCGGCGTATAGACGATCGAGGCGGTATGCTCTTCCGTATCAAACGTCATCGGCAACCATACATAACGAGAATCGGCAAGCTGACTGGACCGCCAGCGGTCCCCCATATACACATATGTTTTTTCCCCGGCCTCATTGGTCAATTTCATAATATTAGTCGGCTGGCTGTAGTATGTGCTGTTGTTTCCAAAGGCGTATTTCTCTATAATGAGGCCATCTTCTTTGATGGGCGTCCAGCCGTCCGGATCTCTCAAGTCGGCATTATAGCTAAGGGTGCCCTGATTCGGCAGCCAGCCCGATTGCCCGGAGGAAGCCATGTAGTACCCGTCATCCGCACGCACAATCGCCGGCGCTTCACGTCCGATGTCATCATAGAAGTTATAGGATTCAAAATCAGCCGACTTGAAGGCGGGCTCGCTATAAGCATAGGTTGTGAAATCTACATCCGTGTAGGCCTCATTCAGCCGATGCACTCTCATGGAATGTCCTTCTGCCGATATTAGATAGGCTGTTCCGTCATCATCGGCGAACACGGTGAAATCCCGGGAAGCATAGCCCATTTGTGCAACATCGCTTTGCACGCTTGACGGAACCTCCACACGAATACCACTGGATTTGTAATATTCCGAATCGAGGAAAAGCCCGCCATCGCTGCGCCAGTTTCGCAGCGTACCTCCCGGACGCCAGTGACCCAGGAAAGTGTATGGCCCGGTCACCTGATCTGCGGTGGCTACCGCGATTTGACTGCTTGCATAGCTGTTCGCTGTTTCCCAATGACCAAAGAGTACGTATTTGCCAGTCTTTTCATTATACAGAAGCTTTGGACGCTCCCATTTGCTGTCCAGCAGTCCATATTCCGCTCCTTCCACGGTAACTGAGAATGGGTCAAGAATGTCTCCTTCATAAGCCCAGTTCACCAAATCGCGGGAAGAATACAATGTCACGGCATGAAAGCTGGCCCGGTTATGAATTTTGTTCTCTCCTACCCAGTAATAAACGGGGTTGCCATCTTCAGCCGTTTGCTGCAGAAATCCGCCGCCATGCGCCTGAATCGGATTCCCTTCTGTGTCATACCAGGTTTCACCAACCGGTACGCCGGCGGAAGCATAATCCACTACGTTCCCTGGCTGAACGGTTAATGCCCATTTGAAGGCTTCTTCGATTTGCAAGACCGCCCGGTCCACATCCCATTGCATCGCCTCATGATCGTCCAGAATTGTTTGCGCATGCTCCAGAGCCTGCGTGATCTTCTTCCAGGTAGCGTTCGTAAAGTCGCCCTTCCCCGTATTTTTCTTCTCATCATATTGTGCCTGAAGCTCCGATTTGTCGATCAACGGTGTG
Organism: Paenibacillus sanguinis 2301083 = DSM 16941; assembly: GCF_000374825.1. GTDB lineage: Bacteria > Bacillota > Bacilli > Paenibacillales > Paenibacillaceae > Fontibacillus > Fontibacillus sanguinis. Next base: position 171,470 of record NZ_KB895377.1, on the reverse strand, counting down.
CCAAATACCGCCAGCTCGATCACCCCGTCGGCCCAGACTGCGCTTTGTCCGTTATGCACGTTGATGATCTGGTTCACGGTCAAGCGGACATAGCGATAACGGCTGGCATCCGAAAGCGCATGGGTGACAAAACCAACAACATTGTTCTCTGAACCATCCGCCAGAATGCTCCAGTTTTCCTGATCCAAGCTGCCTTCCAGGGTGTAACGATAGGCAACATCGGAGCCCCCCACCAGCCTGGTGGTCAGATTGATTTCCGACAATTGGGCAGGCTGCTCCAGATCAATGACCAGGTCGTAAGGAAGAGTGCTGTGCGACACTCGCGCAGCTGTGGCCAAATCTGCACCATCTGTCACCGCCGTTGCATCTACACCTCCAGAAGCAACGGCTTTCTTTCCCAAAGAAAGAAATTGTCCCGCCTGTACCGGTATCATGCCGTATTCAGGATGTTTATCCAATTGATGAAACCATTCAGAGGTTGCAATCCCGTTATGAAAAACTGTGGGAAACAGTCTGGCATACGTCCCCATCGGATCTTTGTAGTTGTCAGCATATTGCGCCCCCCAATGGTAGCCGTTGGCGAGAAAAGTCTCCCGTCCGTTCGCTCCTGTATGCCTTGCGATTCCATTGGCCTGGGTAGCATAAGAAGCAGCGTTGCCGATTGGACGAAGCGGCGTCCATTCCCCGGCAATAGAAGCGGCGGAAGCATATTCCCCCTGACTCGGATACCAGCCGTTGGCCGTGGAACCAAAGAAATAATAGCGTCCATCATGTTTAATCAATGACGGAGATTCCTTTTTCTTACCCTCAAATATGGTGTTTACCAATGCTGCGGGCCTCTCCCAATTGGAGTCCAGCCTGACAATGGCTATATCGCTGTTGTTGCGGGTAGCGAAAAAAAGATACGCCGTGTGATCATCATCCACAAAAAGCGTCATATCCCGTGATTCCTTCTCAAACGGACGGCCTCTAAAAGTGACTGAGAAATCATTGCTGCCGGGCGTGACCGAGCCCAAAAACACACCTGCTCGCCCGTAGCCGCTGCTAGCTTCCTCATGCGCGCTGAATACGACCTTTCCACTCTGCGGATTGAGCCTGTAGCCCTCCATTTCAACCCGCATATCCTCGAAGGAGCCCAGCAAGCGGTCGTCACCGTACGACCTTCCATCAGTGCTGGTCTGCTCGTAGATGCTGGTAGTTACCAGCCCGGTGGCCGCATCTCTGACCCCGCTATAGAAATAGTGATACCAGGTATCGCCCGCTTTGATCCCGTAGGGTTCGCCTGCGGCCAACTGATCCTCACCCGTATAGTTATTTTTCTTTCGCGTAATCTCCGCCGGATCATAGGCGAACGTATGCACACGGTTTGTTGGTGCAGCCGCAATTTCTGCTCCGTCCTTGATCGCCTTCACGGTATACGTATAGTCCTGCCCCACATCAAGCCCATATTCATCGACAGTATCCCCGTACGTCCGGTTAATCAACTGATCCTGGCGATAAACCGCATAGTAATCCGCTCCTTCAAGCAACGGCCAAGTAAGCTTCACATTGTTAACCGTATCCTGACCATCCAGTCTGAAAGCAAGCGCGGTGGCTGACCAGGCATTGGAATAGTATTGAACGGTTACAATTTCGCTACGGCTCCCATTGGGAGCGATGGCCGCTGCTTTAACCGTAACTCCGTTCTGCACCTCAAACGGCCCTGTATATGGCGTGCTATTCAGGGTAGGCTCGGTTCCATCGGTCGTATAATAAATATATTTATCCCCTGCCGGATGAGATATCGTCACCGGACCGTAGATTTGACCGGCAGCCGGTTCAACAACTGGCGGAATATTCATTACACGGTATTCAACCAGCTCTGCTTCAGTAAGCGCTTTATTGAAAACCTGGAAATTGTCGATCATGCCTTCGTAATATTCACCTGAGCCCCAATTGCCTTTCCCGAGCTGGAAAATGCCTCCCGAGCTGGTCAAAATATCTGTTAAAGTATGACTGCTGGCGATGCTGGATACAAGCTGACCATCTATATACAGCTTGGTATCCGTGGCAGAAACGACCACGTCAACATGCTTCCACTCCGCTCCTGCGGGTGCCTTCGCGCTTTCCGGGCGCGCGCCGCTATTGTTATATCGTTCCACTGTCAAGGAATCCTGCTTATCCAGAATGCCAAGATAGCGTTCACTCAGATAAGTCTGTGTTGAGGTATCCGGTGCGGCAAAGAAGACCCAGCCGCTGCCTCCGCTTGTTTGGCTATCATAAGAAATCGTGATTTCATCAAGTCCGGCAAGAAGCGGGGTTGTACCATCATCTTGGGTTACATTCAGCCAGAAGCCGTTGTGGATCTTTGCCGCTTTTCCCTGTCCTGGCAAGGAATCCCCATAGCTGGCCAAGCCTTGCACTACAGCCTTCGCTCCACCCCCCTCAAGACCGCTCGAAGGGTCGTCGAAATTGAAATCGGCAATAAGGTGATCCCCTGCATCCATCGGAGGAACCAAAACCGTGTAATTCTGACTGTAGTCAAACCAATGCAAAGTCAGGGTAACTTGCTTGGCACTCGCGCCTTGGCCGGGCCGTATGACGCTTCCTGTGGCAGGATTAATGACACTCGTATCGCTTGAGGTCCAGACCACATTCGGATCCTGGAACAGTGAAAGTCTCCTGATCTTCATTCCATCGTTTAACGGCTTTAGCGCTAACAAATCGTTCCAAGTGAACTCGCGGATTTCCTGGGCCAGAGCCGTTGCCTGTTCTTCCGTCAGCACTCCTTTATAGATACGAACATCTCGATAATGTGAATCCAGATTGGAATAGGTCGAAATGGTACGATTGAGCCGCAGCTGCCCATGGCCGATTGCATCTGCTCCAATTCCGCTTGCCGCTGCCTCTGCGACCTTAACCCCATCAACCCAAACGATCAGCTTGCCGATGTCAGCCGAGCCGTCCAGCGAAATCGCATAATTATGCCACATATCGGCGGCTGGTGCCGGAAACGAGGCCACAATCGCATCCGTCCCTTGCTGCCGGAGGACAACCGCAGCCAAGCCGCTGTCGTAGTATGGTCGCAGCGTTATATTGCGATTATTGTCAGCTCCATAGGAGAAAAGTGTATTTTCCGGGCTCGTAGAACGGGTTTGTGTGCTATTCAATTTAATATCAAGTGAAAAAGAAATCTTGTCTCCCGTTACCGGAGTCCCTGGATTTTGACCTGCAATATGTCCGTTATTTGAATTACCTGGATTGACCAGAGACACATAGTCTGCCGTCCAGACCGGGGAACTACCGGACAACTGCTGGGCAGGATTCAGTTTATTCTGATAGTGATAAGCACGGTTTAAAGGATAATGCGCCACGATGTCCGCTATCTCCACCCCTTCCGGACTAGCATGGGCATGAGCCAACGGTGCAAAGATACTTAAAAACACACTGGTAATTAATAAAATGTAAAATGGTCTTCTCAAAAATAATCCCCCTTTGCAAAATAGGTTAAAGCATTTAAGAAAACGCTTTCAAAAAAGGTTATATATTATCCTTGCGGCAATTTATAGTGAATTTTCCCTGCATTAGTGAAAAATTCATCTCTTTGGCAGCGAACATCTGTGCACATTATGAACTAAACAGCGTAGAACAGCATCGGAGAGCGCTCGCTAGGCGAACGCTCTCCGACAATCTTTCTTCTATAGCAGTTTAAAGTTTCGCAGCTTTCCCCAATTCCAGTCTGCGCTCTTTCTATTTCAACTGATATAGCCTTGTTCCGTGAGGAGGAACCAAAGCCGTTAACCGTCCTTGTTGCACCGTGGCCGATTGGCGGCTCCATAGCTCCAGTCCTGTCGTCTGCTCGTCTAGGCCAAGCTCAGCCAAATCCACGGATATTTCGCAATCAGCCTCACCAGTGTTGAACAGAGCGGCATAACGGATGCCATCTGCTCCTTCGGCAAGCCATACCACCTTATCATCTTGACGGCTGACTTGTCTGGCGCCAAAGCTGTGGCGGTGCATTTCGAGCACCTCCCGATTGGTCAGAAGCGACAGTGTCCACTCGTCATTGTCTCGCAGCTCTCCCCCGAACATGAGCGGTGAGCGGAAGATGGACCACAAGGTCAGCATCGTAAGCTGCTCGTCAGGCGTGAAGCGAGTGTAACGATCACCCCCTCCTCCATCCAGGGAACGGATGCCGATATGCCCGAGCGGAAGCATGTCGCAATCCGGCCAATTGCCCGGCTTCGGTACTCCCTGCCAATTGGCGCAACGATCAAACATATCTAGCAGCTGCGGCCATTGATCCCAGTAATCATCCGTCATTCGCCACATATTGGCGTTTTCCGCCAGAAGGTCGGCATACTCCAGCGGAGCTGGCCCCGGTGAAAGGCTTAAGACCATCGGCCGCCCACAGCGATCTATCGCCTTTCGGATCAGCCGGATCTCGTCCTGATGAGTATCGTAAAGCCGGGAAGCCGCAATGTCGTCTACCTTTACGAAATCGACGCCCCACTCGGCGTACAGCTCAAACAGCGAATCATAATAAGCCTGGGCCCCTTCCTTCCTGGCATCCACGCCGTACATGTCTGTGTTCCATGGGCAAATGGAGTTCGTGTGGGCGATATCCCGCGCTGTACTCAGGCTGCCTTTAATCGGTGTAGCCGCATGGGCAGCCTGCCGTGGAATACCGCGCATAATGTGAATACCGAATTTCAGACCAAGGCTATGGACGTATTCAGCAAGGGGCGCGAAGCCTTTGCCGCCTGCTGAGGAAGGAAATCGGTTAACCGAAGGAATCAGCCGGGAATATTCATCCATCTCCAGCGGTACAAAGGGGCGATACAGCGAAGAATAGGCTCCCGGCTCATACCACTGGATATCGACCACGATATATTCCCATCCATAAGGCTTAAGATGTTCCGACATGTAGGCGGCATTCCCCCGAATCTCTTCTTCGGTGACTGCTGCGCCGTAACAATCCCAACTGTTCCAACCGAGCGGTGGATGTGGCGCTGTCCTTAAGTGGCTCATCATTTTTACTCCTTATTGTAAATTTGAATTTGCATATCCTGTCCCCAAAGCCCGCCGCCCGGCAACGGACAAGAGCGCTCCTTCAACCAGGCGACGACGGGGACTATGCAGCCGCAGGCCGTGCAGGTTACGCCATTCATCAGTTTGGGACAGGCGCCGCAAATACGCAGCCTGTCATTATACTGTTCTTCGCTTACTCTGCGCTCTGGCGCAAACGCCGATGTCTGCAGAAGCCGCTGCATTTGCGCATCAGTCACCTTATAGTCATCCCGGCAAGCCTTGCAGGAATTATCCGCCATCCCTGCTTACGCCTTTGCCGCAAGCTCCAACGTCGTAACCGACATGGCCGGCAATGCGACCGTCAGCTTGCCATCCTCCAGCCCAAAGCCCTCATACGGCCGGGGTACAACAGAATCCGGCTGCTCGAACGTATTGTGCGCATCGATCTTGTTGCCGGCAAGCGTAGAGCCGGTAATCGCTGCCCCTTCAAGATTCAGGCCGCGAAGATCCAGAGCCACCCTTGCTTCAGCATGATGCTGCAGATTACAGAAGCTGATATGAATCAGCCCTTCGGCATCACGGGATGCCGTAGCTGTTACCGCAGGTATATCACTGTCGTCCAGCTTGTAGCTGCCTGCATCCAGGCTCAGCTCCAGCAACTCGGCATCCTGGTGGACCTTGTACATGTCAAAGACATGATACGTCGGAGTCAAGATCATCTTCTCTCCTTCGGTCAGAATCACCGCTTGCAGAACATTGACCGTCTGAGCGATGTTGGCCATACGGACACGGGCGCTGTGCTTATGGAAAATATTCAACGTCAAGCCGGCCACAAGCGCATCGCGAATCGTATTTTGCTGATACAGAAAGCCCGGTGTTGTCCCTGGCTCCACATCGTACCAGGTGCCCCATTCATCAACAATAAGTCCTACGCGCTGCTGTGGATCATATTTATCCATAATCGTGCTGTGACGTGTAATCAGTTCATCCATCCGCAACGCTTTTTTCAATGTAGCAAACCAGGCCTTCTCATCAAATCCGGTTGCCGGCCCTTTGTCTTGCCAGCCATCATTTGGCACTGTGTAATAATGCAGCGTAAGCGAATCCATATATGGACCGGCTTCGCGCATCAGCACCTCTGTCCAGTTGTAATCGTCAACATTGGGTCCGCAAGCAATCCGGTGAATTTTGTTGCCGTCGTAGTTGCGGACATAGGTTTGATAACGGCGGTACAAATCTGCATAATATTCAGGACGCATGTTGCCGCCGCAACCCCAGTTCTCGTTGCCAACCCCGAAATAGGTCACCGACCATGGCTCTTTGTGTCCGTTTTGCACACGCAGCTCAGCCATTGGCGAAACCCCGCCGAACGTCAAATACTCCACCCATTCGGACATTTCCTGAACTGTACCGCTGCCGACATTGCCATTGATATACGGCTCGCACCCGAGCTGCGCGCACAGCTCCATAAATTCATGAGTACCGAAATGGTTGTTCTCGACCACACCGCCCCAATGTGTATTAATCATCCGTTTGCGTCCTTCTTTAGGCCCGATCCCATCCTTCCAATGATACTCATCTGCAAAGCAGCCACCTGGCCAGCGGAGAACCGGAATCTTGATTTGTTTGAGCGCTTTCACAACATCGTTGCGAATGCCGTTCGTATTAGGAATGGAAGAGTCCTCGCCTACCCAAATCCCTTCATAGATACATCTGCCCAAATGCTCGGAGAAATGGCCATAAATAAACCGACTGATCGTTCCTTTTCCGGTATCAGCGTTCAGTACACCCTTGAATGTCACCATGAGTCACTCCTTAGTTAATATTATTATTAATTAGTTTATAATTACACAAACATTATAGTCACTACCGTTAGTTTCGTCAATTTCCTTTTTTGTATCTTTTGTAAGCGTAAACATATATTTTATTGCTTCTCTTTATCTCTACAGCCATCAAGCGCAAATGTTGTGAGCTTGTCAAAAAATTAATATTTGGTTAATATATTTATTAATCAAATTAATGACAAGGTGGTTAACTATGAAGCTTGACCTTACAGATAAATCGCTTCCCGTATACGAAGCGCTCTCCAGCCCCGTACGCTTGCACGTGCTGCGCCTGCTGGCCGAGCGTCCAATGAATATTAAGGAATTGGCCAAGGCAGTTGGCCTATCCAGTGCGATCATGACGATGCATGTCCGCAAGCTGTCCGAATCCGGGCTTGTAGACACCGAGATGATGCCAGGCAAGGGCGGTCTGCAAAAAATTTGCTCGCTTGCCGTCTCCGGTGCGGAAATTCAATTTCCTAGAGAAGCGGCATCCCAGCGTTTAAGCCACCGTATGGAAATCCCGGTCGGCCATTACTCCGATTTTTATATCGAGCCAACCTGCGGTCTGGCTACAACAGACAAGCTGATCGGCAACTTTGACGATCCCCGCTATTTCTGGGAGCCGGAGCGGATCAATGCCGCCATCCTTTGGTTTGGCAAGGGCTTTATTGAATACAAGGCCCCCAACTATTTGCTATCAAGCCAGGAACCGCAAGAGCTGGTGTTGATTATGGAAATTTCGTCCGAAGCCCCCGGAACCAACAACCACTATCCCTCTGATATCACCTTCTCCTTTAATGAAAAAGTAGTAGGAACGTGGACCAGTCCCGGCGATTACGGGGATACGCATGGCAAATACACCCCTGACTGGTGGCCCCGCGAGATTAATCAATATGGATTGCTGAAGCAATTGCGGATTACGGGCGAGGGCACTTTCATGGACGGGATAAAGCTGTCGGAGGTAACTTTAGAAGAAATCAACATCCGGCGTAAACAATGGACATTTCGGCTATCCGTTGAGGATGACGCCCTTCATCCTGGCGGGTTAACCTTGTTTGGCAAAGGGTTTGGCAACTATAACCATCATATGATTCTCGAGCTGTTCTACACCGAAAAATAGCAGGCAACCGCATGTGTGCACTTTTCTAGCCTTTGTGTACATACGGAAGGTACGATTTGTGCACTTAGTTTTAATTTATACACTCGCATTAGCTTGAATGGCTCCACTATAATGATTTTGCTTGCAGCTTCAAATGATTTACGAACGATTCAGGAGGCGATGACAATGGGAATTAACGATATGCGCAAACAGAGAAAATTATACAGTAAACTGCTATTGACCATTACTGCCTGCATATCGTTAACGTTATTGTTGACCACTTTAATGTACTACACCTACTACACCCGGGTAGAAAAAACAGAAGCCTTTCGTTCCGATTTGAACAACCTGTCGCAAACAAGTCAGGAGGTGATTCGTTTAACCGAAAGTGCGCAATCGCTTTCATTCCAGCTATATCGCAATTACACCATTTCCAAGCTGCTGTTGTACAGCAACCCTGATATCTATGAGGTTACGGCCGCAATGAATGAATTACGCAATTATTTAAGCTCGATCCCTTTTATAGATTCCATTTATGTCTATAATCCCGGCAGTCCCCACATTTATATCGCTACCTCAACGAACTCTCTGGTGTCGCAAAATGGCGTAGTCCATGAAAGTGAGCTTGTTGATAAGGAAATTCTGGATTTGTTGAACAGCACCCGAAGGGTGAAGCCCTTTACGCCCATCCCCCGTTCCTTTTCTACGGATGGACACCAGACAACTTCCGTCTACTCTTTTCTTTGCTTCGACACGGTGAACTGGAACGAGCAAACGAATTCAGCGATTGTCGTCAATATTTCAGCGGATTGGATTAATCGTGGAGTATCCAGCTCTGGCAGCAACAGCAGCATCTACCTGATCGACGATCAGGACCGGCTGCTTTCGGGGGTGAAGCTGATAGAAAACCCGTTGACGCCCGCCGAAAAGCAATGGCTTAAAGAGAATATCCTGGATCAAGACGCCGGTTATTTGGTGCAGGACTTCCGTGGAGAAAATGCGCTCATTTCATATACGGCCCCGGATAAATTGGGTTGGCAATACATGCGGATTACTCCTTATCGGGAAATTGCCCAGCAAACCAGCAAAATCCGCAACACAACCTTGATCATCGCCGCTAGCATTTTGTTAGCTGGCGCGGTAATCTCCAGCTATTTATCCAAGCGTCTCTACAAGCCCATCAGCCACATCATGCTTGAGATGAACAAATTGGCCAATGAAAGAAGAGACAATATGTACACGTTGAAGCAAAATGCGCTGCGCCATTTAGTGCTGGGTGATCATCCGGGAAAACGGCTGCAAAGCCTGCAATCGTTAGGCATTAACCTTAACCTGAAAAACGGCTATCATCTTATCCTGCTGCGCATTGACCATTATAAGGAATTGCTAGAAATGCAGGGCTCCTATATTCACCCGTATAAGTTCGCGATTATGAATATTGCGACAGAAGTTTGTGGAGCAAGCTACCGGCCAGAGGCCGTGGATATGAACGATGACAGCATTCTGCTGCTCCTTAATCTGACTGCATGGAGCCATTCATCACCAACGAATAACGATCACGATAACTTGGAAGATTTACTGCATCAAATCAGAACCGCCTGCTTGGAATATTTGAAGATCAGCATCACCTCGGTATATGGCGCACTTGAACATGATGCCGATTCTATCAACCGGCAATATCTGACCGTAAGAGAAGCTGCACCATATCGACTGTTCTATGGACATGGCAGTGTCATGAACGCAGCGGAATTGTCCACAGCCCAACATCCTGTTGATGACTACACCTATCCAGCCGAATGGGAGAAGAAAATGGTAGAGGCCTTAATCAGCGGAAAAGCCGAGGAGGCTGTGGAACATGTAGCGAACATTCTGAACGAAACCGCCCATTTCACATATGATGTTGTACAATTTGCTTATTCCCGGGTAAAGCTAGCCGTCCAATCTGTCATAGACAACATACGCAAGCGCGGGGTGCTCCCCTTGGAGGGACTCACAAAAATCCCTGACCTGGATGAGGTGGAGACGATCCCTGAGTTGCAGACGGCCTTTCTGCAATTATTTGAAGAAATTTGTGGCCAATTCGCTGAGAAGAAAAACACCAAGCAGCATGATCTGGTACGCCGGATTAACGAAAAGATACAACGGGATTTCGCTGATCCCAATCTCAATCTGAACCAAATTGCCAATGAATTGGGCATGTCTGCGGTTTATATCAGCCGCCTCTACAAGCAACATACTCTGTTCTCCATTATGGATGTTGTAATGGACACCCGTTTAAATGAGGTGTGCCGGCTGCTTAAAGAAACGGACTTGCCCATCGCTGCCATCGCTGAACAAACCGGCTTTACCAGCAGCTCTTATCTGCATCGAACCTTTAAGCGAAACTATAATGTAACACCTAATGAATACCGTCATTCGACACGATAAACCGTACATAAACAGCGCGTGCCCATTGGAATATGGGCACGCGCTCGTTTGCCATGCATGAAGAACTATTTACTTTTATTTGGCGATTCCGCTTTCTTCTACATAAGCCAGCCATTGCTTGGTATACTCCGTTTGAATTTTCTCCAGGCCTGCTTGCTTGGCCTTTTCCATAAATAAGGCTACCCCTTGTTCAACATCATCAACAAGACCGGCATATAACGGATACAGGTACTGCTTTTCAACTTGCTCCAAAGCCGCTTTTTCCGCCTGATAGGCTGTAAAGTCTTCAGCAAAGCCCAGGAATTTATCCGGGGTCTGATATTGGTCAAGCTCGTCAAATATTTCCTGGATGTTGTCGTATGATTTGTCAAACAGCATATATTCGGGATTTCTCCACGCCCAGCCGTTCATCGCTTCACGAGGGAAGCCATTCGTGTTGCTTGTTCCCACCATCTTGTAATAGCCACTTTCAACGTTATAATGTGTGCCTTCCATCCCATACTGGGTTAATTGATTATAACGCTTGTCAAGCACCAGCTTCTCATAAAACGCCAATGCGCGCTCCGGATTTTTGCTATTCTTCGGAACCGCAAATCCGTTATGAATCGGATGAACCGGTGGAGCAATTTTCGTTGTCGTCGCATAAGGCACGTAAGCAAGGTCCCATTCCGGATGAACCGCTTCCATTTTCATTTTTGCATCGTTATATTTCGTTGGATTAAGACCAAATACACTCGCTGCTTTACCCGAAGGGAAAACATCCGTACCATCATCCTTGGAGTTCAGAACGTTTTTCGGGATCAGACCTAGATCCTGCCATTTTTTATAAAGCTTCAGCTCTTCGATCATTTCCGGAGATCCCCAGTATTGAATCACATTGGCTGGATCTTCATATTTAATATTCAGGCCATACGGAACATCGGAACTAATACTCTTGTTAAGATCCATATAAGTCCAGTGAAGGGCTTTCATATCACTGTTCATAAACACGGGCAGGATATTGGGTTCACTTTTTTGAATACCTAACAAAAATTGTTCATAGGAAGCCAAATCAGTAGGAACAGGCAGATTGTGTTTTTCCTGCAAATCCTTGCGATAGGTAAACCCGCCGGTGACAAACTCTTTATACGTGGCTGGCATGGTGTATATTTTTCCGTCCACCTTTACGGCATCCCAGAAATCCGCGGGAACAAATTTCTGCAACTCTGGCGCCGTCTTTGGCAGCAAATCGTCCAGGGCCATAAACGCCCCCTTCTTGGCATAGGAGGAATATTGGGTCCAATCCGCAGTATAGATCAAATCAATGGATTGGCCGGTAGAGAGCAGCAGCTTATACTTCTGATCCCAATCCGTCCAGGTCGTATAATTGAATTTTACGGTGGTATTCAGCTCTTCCTCAGCCATCTTGTTAATTTCACTTTCAATCATGGACAGGTCCTTTGGTGCATTTCCCAACATATAAAGCTGAAGCTCTACCTTTTTCGACGTATCGATGGCAGCGGAATCGGCCGGCTTCGGCGATTCTCCAGCTCCGTTTGCTTCTTGAGCCTGATTGCCGCCTCCATTATTTCCGCCGCCGCATGCGGCGAGAAGGGCCAATATCAGCAGAGACGCGAGCAATAACACACCACTTCTTCTTTTTTTCTTCCCCATTGTGAAACCTCCCTTAAAATGATCTTACTCTATGTTAGCCGGACGCTCCGATCTCTCCCAGATGCTACAGGATAATCCGGTTCTAACCGCTCGTTAGCCTTTTACGGCCCCAATCGTCAATCCCTTGACGAAGAATCGCTGAATAAAGGGGTACAGCAACAAAATCGGGCCGGTAACGACAATGGCCATCGCCATTTTCATGGATTCTGTTGGCATATCTCCGGCAAGCGTAACTCCTGTGCTTATTCCCATCTGAGCCATGAAGTTGGACGAGTTAATGACATTGTATAGATAGAACTGAAGTTGGTATTTATGTGTATCATTGATGAACATCGATGATGAGAACCAGTCGTTCCAGTAATGCAAAGCCAGGAATAGACCGACCGTGGCAATGCCCGGCATGGCAAGCTTTAATACAATTTGCCAATAAATTCGGAAATCGCCCGCTCCGTCAATTTTGGCGGATTCATACAATTCCTCCGGCACCGCGGACTTGATAAAGTTCTTCATCAGGATGATCAAAAACGGCGTCATGAGCGAGGGAACAATTAAGGCATAATAAGAATCCATCCAGCCCAAATATTTTGTGATCAGCATATACCACGGCACCAGCCCTCCCCCGAACAGGGTCGTAAAGTAAATGTAGAAGGAGAAGCCATTGCGGGCCTTAAAATCTTTTCTGGATAGCACATAGCCTGCCATGGTCATGCAAAATAGTCCTAAACAAGTCCCTATAATCGTTACGGTGGTTGTTACTCCATAGGCTCTAAGCACTTCTTCCGGGAAACGGAAGACCGCCTGATAGCCTTCAAGCGAAAATTCACTAGGGATCAAATGATACCCCTCTCTGATAATGGCATGGTTGCTCGTCAAAGAGGCGGAGATAATCAGTACGAAAGGGAGCAAGCACACCAGGGAAAATAAAATAACTACTGTATAGGCAATCGCTTTAAACAGCTTCGTATAGCCATCAGCTTTAATGGTCATTCGTGTATCCCTCCTATACTAGAATAAAGCGTATTCATCGTTAATTTTGCGAATAATGTAATTGACTGTCATGATTAGCACAAAGCCGAACAAGGATTGATACAAGCCGGCAGCCGTTGCCATCCCCATATCGAAGGTTACTTTTAAGGAACGGAAAACATAGGTATCAATAATATCTGTTGTATTGTAGAGAAGCCCGTTATTGCCGACAAGTTGATAGAACAGATCAAATTGTCCCTTCATAATGCTTCCTAATGCGAACAACAGCAGCACGACAAAGGTTGATTTCAGCATCGGCAACGTAATGTACCATATTCTTTGGAAAATATTTGCCCCGTCAATCTGAGCCGCTTCATAGTATTCACTACTGATGCCTGTAATCGTCGCCAAATAAATGACCATATTGTACCCTATATTTTTCCACAGGAAGAAGAAAATGATCAGGAAAATCCATAATACCGGCTTACTGTAAACATCTACCTTCTCCATCCCGAAAGACGTGAGCATCGAGTTAAAGAAACCGTTATCATAATTAAAGATGTTGTATACAATGACACTTAAAATAACGAAGGATACGAAGTAAGGCAGAAACATAACGGATTGCGTAATTTTCTTGAACCATTTGCCGCTCAGCTCGCTCAGCAAAATGGCAACGAATATAGCTAGTCCGTGACCCAAGAAAATAAAGGCGATATTGTAGCCGATCGTATTTAACGTTAATTTGGTCAAAGTTCCTGATTTCCATAAAAATTCAAAATTTTCCAGACCTATAAACGGGGCATTAAACATCGTCGTATTGAAATCAAACCGGGTAAAAGCATAGTAAATCCCGATCATCGGAAAGTAGCTGAATATTAGAAAAAAGATAATGGTCGGGAGCAGCATTAAATAGAGCACCCGGTTTTTTACAAGCTCTTGCAGTATGCCTTTTTTCTTCTTCAGGTATAGCCTATTTTCCTTTTGTGGTTTCATACGCATGGGTGCAGCGGCGGGCGAGATTCGGTTCAAAGCACTTCACTCCTTTTCTGTCTTTCTGATTGCCTGCCCCTCGGCATTTTACTTAAGAGGCCTGCATCTTATTCCTGGTATTCAATATAAAGCGGAGGAAATTCATTGGATAGTGAAACCTTAGAGCAAAATTGCAAATTCCCGAGAAATGGCATTGAACAAATCCGACTTTTGTAGTGATAAGTGACTTTTTTCGGAAACCTATGAATTATAGGCACAAGCAACACTCCGTTTCTCCAGAATCCCTACGACCCTCCGCTCTATAGATCCCTGTTGGCAAGCACTGATTTTAGTTTGAGCCGAATTATAAGCAAAAAGCTTATCCCATGAGATTGCGGATAAGCCTTTCGCGTTTTTTCTCCAGAATCAGAAGCTCTTTATTGAACGTGCCTGGTGAAGTGGCAATCTGCCCCCACCCTTTTCCATAGGGTCTCCACCGCAGCTTGCCGTCCATAAAATCAAAAAAATAGCGAAATACCGTTTTGCCCATTGCTTCTATCCCTCCTTCATTACGGTCGAAGCTAATTGCATAACCTCTCTTAGACGCTGTAGTTCCTTCTCCACCTTCTGTTTCCCAAGCTCGGTGATCAGGTATTCCTTTTTCTTCCCGTCCGCGTCATGTCCGAAAGGGGCAATCCATGCTTTTTTCACAAGGGTATTGAGAGCACCGTATAAGGTCCCTGCCCCTAAGATCACCCGTCCCTTGGTGGCCTCTTCAATAAATTGCATGATGCCATAGCCATGCTTCGGCTTATACACCGCTAACAGGACAAGGAAGGTGGTCTCCGTCAGTGCCCCTCCTTTAATATTGTCTCTGATAAATACCAACTCCCACGTATTACGTTTACTGTAATAAAAAAAATATATCACTAAACGTAATAACGAATCAATCCCGTTTGGAGTACGCCAAAAAAGTCATAAAAAACACCCTGCCATTACGGCAAGGCGCTTTCCATTTTGAACCCTTATTCAGCTGATGCTTGTTTATACTCCTGGAGCGGGCGTAGCTCTAAAAGCATTTACTGTTCTGTCTATCACAACCTGTGCATCACTTCCTGAATCGAGAATCGTATTTTGCTCCGCAGCCTTTTCTACCCACACTGTCGTGATCGCAAGTGGCTTGGAGGCTTCCGTATTCAGCAAGGCATCAACCTGCGCCGAGAAGCACGAATCACTTGCTTGGGCCTGAACCTCCGTAGCCACCACATGGTTATTGGCAATATAATTTCCACGGCCTGAAGCGATACGTATAATCACAGGTGTTGCCCCTGCCGGCTTGATGTGCTGCGTATTGATAACCTCGGAAAAGTGGTTGGCCATGACCGAATTATGGTTGCCGTTGATATTTACAAGACCATATAAGTCCTCCAAACCGTTGTCAATGCCCAGAAAAGGAGTCCATGGCTCATGATCGCGCAAAAAATGATTGGAAGCAATCAGGTTTTCGGAGCAATTCCCCGCAAATACCACCATGCCCGGATAAAAGGAGTGAAGTCTGTTATTGGTGATGCTGGAACGGGTTACACCCTCAAAATAAACACTGCTGGCGCCCCGTGGAAAGATATTATTAGCTGTAATCAAAAGTCCACCAAAATTCTGCGCATAAATGGAATAGCCCTTAAACCCGGCGCCAATCAGGTTGTCGGTGATTTTGGAAGCCTGTCCCCAACCTCGCAGCTCGATGCAATTGCCGCATTCAGCTATGAAATTATCATGGATGCTCAGTGCATCTGCATGATAAATCGTAAGGCCATGCTCTAAATACACCAACCCCATGCCTGAAATCCGAAATGAATCACACGCGCTTGCCACATAAATTCCCGTCTTTCCGTTCGTGTACGTATTTTCCGGGTTGTCTATTCCTGAACCATCGGCAACAAAGTGCAGACCATCAATACAAAAGTCAGCGAACTCGACGGAGCTTATTCGCGGATTGCCGCTTCGTTCAACATAAAAGGCAGCGCCTTTAGATTCCTCGTCATTCACTGCCGGAGGAAGGTCTACCAGGATGCGGCTTCCGCCCGGCCATAATTCGTGTAAATCCGCATATTCCGCCTCAGGAGTATTGAAGCGAATGCTTGAGGAAGTAAAACCGTGTCCAGCCCCCATAATTTTAAGATAACTGATGTCGATTACGACCTGCGTGCGAAGATGGTAATCGCCTGGCGGAATATAGATAACCGCCCCCGGCTTCCCGCCCTGATTCACATCGGCAGCCGTCTGTCTGCTTTTAATGTCTGCGATGATGCTGTTGATGACTTCGCCAACATCCTCATATGGATTACCAACAGACCACTCTGTAATGTCATAATAATTTTTACCCAGCAGCATTGCTCTTCCTCCTGTCATGGTTCTTCCGTTAGCTGAACATCCAATTCATAAATCAATTGCTCAACTTCCTTTTTGTCTATCAGCTCGACCAGAAGCTCGACGGCTTTCTTGGCCAATTCCTCGTAAGGCTGAACGACGCTGGCAAAGGAAGGATACGTCATCTGCGACATATAGGTTCCATCGTATCCAACCAATCTCAAGGCTTGTGGAACCTCAATGCCCCGCTTCAAGGCTTGTCTAAGTATTGCAATGATCACCATATCTACCGAGAAGATCCCGTCGATGTCCGGGTACTTTGTCAGTATTTCATCCGCCACCTCAATATAGCTGGATAAATCAAATTGATTCCAGGCGAGTTCGTAGGTTGCGCACGGAATTTGATGGCGCTTCATTTCAGCTTCAAAGGAGCGGTAACGCTTATTGGATGGCGTGTCTACCTGTGAATACCCGGCAATTTGCAGAACATTGTTGCAGCCCGCCTTGATCAGGGCATGAGCAGCAAGCCGCCCCCCTTTATCGTGATCCGCTGATACAGTCGGAATTTCCGGGTCCAGATAACGGTCCAGAGATACGATTGGTGCTTTGATATTTGAATAATCAATATCGATGGAGTGACTGCCGATAATAATGCCGTCCACTTTATTCTCTTGCAGCATCTTAATGTAGCCTTTTTCTTTTTCACTTGAATTTACCGTATTGCACAAAATCATTTTCAAGTTTCTGGCATCCAGTTCATTCTCAAGAAATGCCGTGATCGTCGAGAAAAAGGGATGCTTTACATCCGGAATCACGAGGCCGATCAAATCAGTTTTGTTCTTGAATAGATTACGTGCGACTTGATTAGGTATATAATTCAACTCATCAATAGCCTGTTGGATCGTAGCTCTTGTCTTTGCGGAAATATATCCTTTATTGTTCAAATACCGGGATACCGTATTGATGGAAACCCCCGCTTTTTTTGCCACGTCACCAATATTTGCCACGATTGAGCACCCTTTCTCATCTTGCAGCCAATTAATTACGTATTTCACGAATATCTAAGTTTTTGATTGTGTTTGGAGCATCGCTCATCACCGTAATTATTCGCTTGCCTTTTTTCATGAAGCTATTTACAGAGAATATTTTACCTGATTCCACTCCAAAAATCTCCAGGCTGCAAGTATCGGCGTACAAAATTAACGGTTCATTGTCAGCAACCGTCATAAATCTGCCTGATTTTCCAAACGGGTTATTATCACTGAAGTAGTCTACGCGCGTTGGAGAGCAGACAATCCGGTCGGCAGCCCCCTGCTCATTCTGGATGGTCAACGTTAAAGTTCCCTGAAGCTCCGTTCGATCAAGTCTTAGCATAAAGCTCTCCGTTATTTCCGCAGTCAACAAGCGCGCTTCCTTCCAGACAAAGATGTCCTGAAACCGATATTGATTTTTCATATATTGCGTGATTTCCTCCACCGGTCTGAAGCTTAATTCAGAGCCTGTCAAAGTCACTTCCCTGGGCAAGCTCATCGCCCCGCACCACTGGTCTATCTCTGATGTCGGGCCAAAATCTTTCCACCATGACATCCAGCTCCATCCATTTTGCCAAGCGATCATAATTCGCCGACCTTGTGGGTCTGTGGTGGTTTGCGGGGCGTAAAAGTCAAACCCGTGATCAATCACTTCCTCGGATTCCACCCTGAACTTCCCGGTTCCAGCGTCAAAGGTTCCAATCATGTACAGCGTGGTCTTGTCGCCGAGCCCCATTGGCGAAATCAGAAGAACCGCTTGACCATCGATCTGAAAGAAATCGGGACATTCCCACATCGTGCCATAATCGCCTTGATAATCAACAAATGGACCCGAAAGCTCCCAATCGAGCAGATTATCCGAGGTATAGTGCAAGGCGTTTCCTTTCCCCGAAATACTCGTACCGACAATCATATGATACCGGCCATTCTGCTCCCATACCTTCGGATCGCGGAAGTTCTCAGGCGTCACCCCCGGATAATCCGCTTCGATAATCGGATTGCCCGCATACTTCGTAAACTTCACCCCGTCCTCACTGGTCGCCAGACATTGAGTCTGAATGACCTGCCCTTCCCGTTCGACCGTGCCGGTATAGAAGAGATACAGTCGGCCGTCCTTCTCGATCGCGGTCCCTGAGAAGCAACCGCCCTGTTCATGATCGTCATAAGGCTCGCTTGGCGCCAGAGCTACCGGGAGGTGCTCCCAGCGGATCAGGTCTTTACTTTTGACATGGCCCCAATGCATGGCGCCCCAATAAGGGGTGTACGGATTAAATTGATAAAATAAATGATACTCCCCGCGATAGTGAATGAAGCCATTTGGATCATTCAACCAACCCACAGGTGTACAAAAATGATAATTTTGGCGATACGTGCCTTGACTGATTTTATCCCGGTGCTGATTTAGATAAATTGTAGCTTCGGCAATTCTTTGCTCATGCAATTCCAAGCTGATCCCTCCGACATTGTTGTATTATTCTTTCACGGACCCGGCCAGCATGCCAGAGACCAGATATTTCTGCAAAAAGAACGAGATGATGATGACCGGGAAGCTGAATAAAGTAGCTGCCGCCGTCATCGGTCCCAGATCCAGATTATAGGCCGTCAAAAATTCCGATAGCGCGACGGGGACGGTCTTGGCTGAGCTGCTTGTCAGCAAAAGCGCCAGCAGAAAATCGTTCCACGCCAACAAAAAGGTGAAGATCCCTGTCGAGATGATCCCCGGGATGGTGATCGGCAAAATGACCTTGCGGAAGCTCACCAGCGGCGAAGCCCCGTCAATGGAAGCTGCTTCATCCATATCGATGGGAATTGCTTTGAAAAAGCTGATCATCATCCACAATACAAAGGGCATATTGACGGCTGCATACACCACGACCAGAGCAGGCAGATAATCATAGAAACCGAATTTTTGAATCAGGGCATAAATGGGAACCGCAATACTGGACATCGGAATCATCTTCAGGCACAGGACAAGCACCAGAAAGAACCCGCTTAATTTCGATGCCGCAGTTCGGGAAATCGCATACGAAGCCATGGACCCCAGGATCAGGCAGATCAACGTTCCCGCTGTCGCTGCCACTATACTGTTAAGAAAGAATTGCCCCATTCCCGTATATTGCGACAACTGAATATAATTCTCGATCGATAATACCTTGGGAAAGAAGGTCGGCGACGTGGAAATGACTTCGTTGGACGGTTTGAAAGAGGACAGCAGCATATATAAGTATGGAAAGATAAAGAGCATCAAAAACAAGGCTGCTGCCCCGTACATGATCAAGATCCAGATATTGTCTCTTCCATTTCGCCCGAGTCGTTCTGCAAACAATGGAATCGCCTCCCTATTCTTTAACTTTTCGCATGGATAGCAAGGTAATGCCTACCAGCAGCACAATGAAGATCACGGCCATCGCGCTCGCATACCCTACGTCACCGTAACGTTGCAGCATCTTGTAAATATGCACGCTCAAGAGCTCCGATGAATTAACAGGCCCCCCCTGCGTCATGACCCAGATGATATCGAAGGAACGCGCAGCATCGATAATACGCACGATCAGCGCACTCATAAGAATCGGTTTAATATTCGGAATGATAATCTTGAAAATCATTTGCGAACGGCTCGCTCCTTCGATTTGCGCCGCTTCATACAGGCTGTCCGGCACACCTTGAATCCCTGCCAGAAACATCAACATCATAAATGGGGTGGTCAGCCAGACATCCGCAATGATACATGACAGGAGTGAAAGGTTAGGATCAGCCAGCCACAGTATGCTGCTAGTGGATTCAATCAACCCCAGCTTGGCAAATAACGTATTAATAATCCCGAACTGATTGCTCAGCATGAACTTCCAGATCAAGCCGGCCACCAGCGGCGCAATCATTAATGGCGACAAAATCAAGGTGCGCAAGAACCGGAACCCGCGATATTTGTGCGTAAAGACAATCGCCAGGGTCAAGCCAAGCACCGTTTCAAGACCTACGGCCAGCAGCACATAAATGGCTGTATTCTTGAACGAGTTCCAGAACGAAGCTGATTCTATGGCACGAAGGTAATTATCGCCCCCTGCAAAAGTACGTGCCCCAACATCGTCCGTCATAAAGAAACTGTCGAACACGAGCATAAATAACGGATACAACAAGAACAGGAACATAAAAATAGCTGCTGGCAAAAAAAACAACAGCAATGTTTTCCGATCAATGGTCGAAGATACTCGTTGCCGAGGCTTTTTTTTAGGGGGAGAGGCTTTAGTTATCGTAAACATGTGCCCTGTCAGGCTCCTTTCTTAGGTGGCACGTTAGCACGCACCACCCTGGTTTCTATCTGCCTAAAATTTCTTCGATTTGCTTTTTGGCCAAATCTAATTCAGTAGCCGGGTCGCTGCCGGACAGCACCTTTTGCAGCATCGGAGAGAGAACTTCATTCTCAATTTGGCTCCACTGGGCAATCTGTGGTCTGTTCTGCGTTTGCGCTCCGTTAAGTGTCGCTTCAATGGCCTTCACATGCGCGTATTGCGGATTATCCTTATATTTGTCAAAGACGGACTTCCGGGCTGCAACTCCTAACGATTCCATATACAGCTCGTTCTGTTCATACATAAACTTGATATATTGCGCGGCAATGTCCTTCTTCGGCGAATCCTTCAAGACGACTTGGTACCAAGGCCCTGGCACCGCGCCAACACCATCTGCTCCGGCAATCATCGGCGCAGCCCCAACCTGTCCGGGCAGCGCTTGATCCGAGGAAAGATAAAAGTGTCCCCATGCAAGCTGCATCGCCAGTTTGCCGTTATTAAACAGCTCGGCAGTTTCGCTGCTCGCAATGGACAGATAGTCCTCAGGAACAACCTGTTCTTGGACTAGATTCTGCAAAAAGGCGAGCGCTTGTACATACGGCTCCCCGGTGATATTCACCTCGCCATTTTCATCCAGGATCAAGGAATCAACGCCCGCTTGAGTCACATGATCGAGCCAGCTGCTGACCGCATCGCCGCCTGTCTGTCCGAACACAGACACGCCGTACATCCCATCCTTGGTGAAGAATTTGGCAACGTCGGCATATTCATGCCAATTCGCTGGTGCTTTCAAGTCATAGCCGAATTCTTGTTTAAAATCCGCCTGATTCTTCGGATCCTCAAACAAATCCTTTCGATAGAGCAAAATTTTAGAATTGGTCCAGGTCGGAATTCCCAATAGCTCTTCGTTTATCGTAGCGCTTTCATTCAATTGAGGTAAAAAGTCATTCATCTGCTCTGCCGTCAGCACATCGCCTAATGGCTCCAGTCCCTTCGCCAATGAAGGAAACCATAAGACATCAATAATGGCTACATCGTGCGTTGATTTTTTTGCGTCAATTTCAGCCTTTAGCTTATCGTATACCCCGCTATAAGGAACGGAATCGATCTTGATTTTATAGCCTGTCTGTTCCTCAAACTGGGCTGCGGTTTTGCTCGCCACTTCAAATGCAGGTCCGCCGCCTTCGACTAATAACGTTAACGTCTTGTCATTAGAGCTGTCAGCAGAGCGACTTCCGCACCCGACTAACAGAATCGATAAACAAAAAAACAGTAAGATGCCCTTCATGACCCGCGTTGCTTTCATCCGTTTCTTCCCCCGGCTTGTATAAGAGATGCCGTCTTCCCGACGACTCTGTTGCCAGAATTCCATGCTGCATTCCTCCCGTTTTCTTAAAATGTAAGTGTTTTCATCAAACTTGATAAGCTTATTATAAGCGACGATAAAAAACATTTCAACCGGTTGAAATGTTTTTTATATTTATCCATTTGGAAGAGGCCATAGAAAGAAAATATGACCGCATGCTAAAAATCTGTAAATATAAAAAGAGCCTTTCCGATTTGGAAGACTCCTTCAGGCTTAATTTGTACTTTTTACGTATTCACAGATCATTCCCTAACCATTTTCCTTCCCATGGACTCCACAGATACCGGAATAAGCAGAGGAATACAATTCTTCAATCCTTGCTATTGCAGATAATCATCGCGAAGCTGACGAAGCTCTTCCAGGCTCAGGCCCAGGCCGCGCGTCCAATACGTTTCAAAATCTCCGTACTTACGGTCGATCTCGTCAAATGCGGCTTGTAGATAGGCAGGCCTGGCTTCCATCAGGGCGAACCGCACATCCTCCGGTAATTCCTTCATCTTTGTCGCCCACGCCGGGTCGCCTCCATTGCTGGTTTCGACGTTCAGACGCTCCGAGAACCGGTTCGTCAGCGCATAATCGTTCAAGATATCCTCGCGGCAGGCGCCAAGCGCCTGCAAGATAAGCGAGCCGATAAAGCCGGTGCGGTCCTTGCCCGCCGCGCAGTGGAAGAGAATCGGCGCTCCTTGCTGATCGAGCAGCCGGCGCAGGAAATGGGCCGCCAGCTCCGTATTGCCAACCATCTGCCGATTTGCATCAGCGAGCATATCCCCCGTCACGCTGGCGGCAAACATCTCTTCGGGATCGGTCGAGGCCATGAAGGAGAGATTCTCGGTCAGCTCTCCGCCGATGCGTGGACTGGGATACCGTTGGACTTCCCTCGGCGTGCGCAGGTCGCAAATCCAGACGATGCCCAGACTGCGAGCATATTGAATGTCCCGCTCCGTCATGCGGGCAAGCTCCGCAGAACGGTACAGCTTTCCCCACTGCACGCGGCGGCCGTCGGCCCCCGCATAACCGCCCATGTCCCGGAAATTCGGAACACTTCCTAGCGGAACGATCCGCTCCGCCACCGGCGGCAGCATTTCATCACCCAGTTGGATATGAAAGTAACCTCGTCCTTCCGGCTGCGGATCGGAAAAGCTGTGCGCAAACGGGCCTGCGGCTTCCGCGATCAGCCTGGCTTCCGACTCCGCGAATATCGGCAACGGGCTCCAATAAATGTGCACCGGCCGGTTCACTTCTTCCCCCAGCCAGGACAAGTGCAATTCCCCTGATATCATCCGCTCCAGTCTGACCCGCTCATCCCGCAAGGCGGCGGCTGGTTCCATTTTTCTAATCATAAAATAGCTCCTTCCCATTACAAAGGTAGTTCAAGTTATTGCTACGATTTTTTACGGAGACTAAGCTTCAAACGATTGGAAATGAGCTCGACGCTGAACACCATGGCAAAAATGACAAAACCGACGAATAACGCCTGATCAAACTTATAGCTCCGCATTGCGTGGGCCAGCTCGAAGCCGATACCGCCGGCGCCCACCGCGCCCAGGATGGTCGATTCCGCCAGATCCCCCTCAAACCTCATAACGCACCATGCCAGCAGCGCCGACAACGCGCAGGGCAGCACTCCTTGCAAAACGACTGCAAACCAGCCCGCGCCTGTGGCCTGTAGCGCATCGATCACGCCCTCATCCACTTCCTCCAGCGACTGGGCGAACACTTTGATCAGGCTGCCGATCGCCCCCATCATAATCGCCAGCACCCCAGGCAACGGCCCCATGCCGACCGCCACAATAAAGACAAGCGCCCACACCAGCGTAGGAATCGCGCGCAGCAAGGAGGCAACGAAGCGTACAAGCCAGGCCACCGCAGGATGAGGTGAAATGTTGTCGGCAGCCAGAAAGGCGAGAAAAAAAGCGACGACAATCGCCAATACCGTGCCTAGTAAGGCCACCTGAACGGATTCTATCGCTGCGGACAGCACGTAGTTCCATTGTGAAACGTCCGGAGGGAACATTTTGCTTGCCGTGTTGGCGAATTTCACCGCCCCTTCCAGCAGCCGACCGTAATCGAGATCAAGCTGGATCAGGCAAAATACGAAAAAGGCGGCCGCAATCGCTCCATAACCGGCGAACACCAGCTTTCGCCCGGTCGCCTGCCGTTTGGCCTGCCGCAATCGCTCGCTTACAGCCTTAACGTTTGCCACATGCTCGTTCAATCAGATCAACCTCCTTCTGACCCGGCTCGTCAGAAATTCCGTGCCTAGAACAATAATCAGCACAAGAATAATCGCCATGCTGACTTCCTTGTATTGAAACAGCTTGATGCCAGATTGAATCGCAAAACCTAATCCGCCTCCGCCGACCATGCCGACGATGGTTGAAGCCCGTACGTTAATCTCCAGATTGAACAGCGACCAGCCGATAAAGCTGGGCAGAAATTGCGGCAGCACAGCTTGCGTCAAGACGGCCCAATAGCCGGCGCCGGTGGCCCGCAGCGCCTCGACCTGGCCCATGTCGATCTCCTCTAGCGAATCGGCATAACAGCGTACGAGCATGCCGACCGAGACGAGCAGCAGGGACAGCAGGCCCACCAGATTGCCCAGCCCGAAAGAAGCGACGAACAGAATCGTCCAGATAATCACCGGGATATTGCGCAGCAAAGCGGAAAAACCGCGAATCAGCACGCGCAGCGCGGAATTCGGTGAGGTTGTGGCCGCCGCGAACAGCGCCAGAACACCGGCGATGAGTGAACCGAGGATCATAGCGACGAAGCTCATATAGATCGTATCAAGCGCCGGGTCAATCAGTCCGGGAAACTTGGAGGTATTCGGCGGCAGCAAATCGACAAACAGAAACCTCGTTACATTGCCAATACCGCCCCACAGCGCCACGGGATTGAAGCTCGTACCAATCGCCGACCATACGGTGAGCCCGATCAGCAAGATGACAAACAAAATCGTCTGATTGCGCTTGGCTTCCCGGATATGGCGCAAGCCACGATGATCACGCCTCATACGACCGCCTCCGCCGCCTTCCGGGGTTCCGGCTGGCTAAATGCGGCTTCCTTGGGTTCCCGGGCATAAATTTTGGCAATCATGTCATCCGTCAACTCCTCCGGCGTCCCATCAAAAATTTTCGTTCCCTTATGAATACCAATGATGCGGGTAGCGTACTTGCGGGCCATATCGACCTGATGCAGATTGCACAGGCAAGCGATTCCGTCCTCCTTGCAGAACCGGTGCAAGCTGCCCATCACCGTCTCGGAGGAAGCCGGATCCAGGCTGGCGATCGGTTCGTCGGCCAAAATCAGCTTCGGCCGCTGGGCTAGCGCCCGGGCGATGCCGACCCGCTGCTGCTGGCCACCGCTAAGCTCATCGGCTCGCTTATAGATTTGCTCCCCCAGACCAACACGCTCGAGCAGGCGCTCAGCCTCCTGAACATCCCGCTTGGAGAACAATCCCAACGCCCCCTGCCAACTGCTCATATACCCGAGCCGGCCGTGGAGGACATTGGTCAAGACGGACACGCGATTTACCAGATTGAAACCCTGGAAAATCATGCTGATTTCCCGGCGTAGCCGTCTCAACTTCCGACCGCCGGACCCTACGGTTTGTTCACCCTGAAACAGGATACTCCCCGACGTCGGCTCCACAATCCGGTTCAGGCAGCGGAGGAGCGTGCTTTTGCCCGCTCCGCTCGGCCCGATGACCACGACAAATTCGCCCGACTCGACCTGGATATCGATCCCGCTCAGCCCCACTGTTCCGTCCGCGTAAACTTTCTGCAAACCTTCCACCTGCAGCAATGGCATTTTTTCCAATTCCTCCGTCTCTTTAAGGTTCGTTATTTTTATTGCATTATTGGCTCAGCATTTCCGTCGGAGACATCTCCAGCATTTCCGCTACTTCGCGCACGCCGTCAAAATCGGAATCCTCCGCGGAGAAGAAGCCTTTAGCCCCCAGCGCCTCGAAATATTCCGGATGCTTCTCCGAGTAACCCAAAGCGAACTCGCGCATCTTGTCCACCAAATCCTGCGGCAAATCACCGCGATATGCGAGTGCTCCTCCGCCTTTAATCGGATCGGACTCGGCGATCACGCGGATATCCTCAGCATTAAACAGCCCGGAATCTGCGAACATCTGGATGCACTGGCTGCAGGTGGCCGCCGCATCAGCGTCCCCGTTAGCGATCGCCAGCAATGACTTGTCATGCCCGCCGGAAAAAGAGACGTTCCCGAAAAACTCCGGAACTTCATCGTTTTTAAGCCCAAGCAGCTTCATCAAAGTGGCCCGCGGGTACAAATGCCCGGTCGTCGAAGCCGGATCGGCAAACAGGAAGTCCTTCCCTTTCAAGTCCTGCACGGTCTGAACCGGGGAATCCTTCGGCACGATGATCACGCTAGTCCCTTCCGAACCGGGGCCGTTGCCCATCGAGGCCAGCAACTTGGCATCGCTGCGCTCTACCGCGATAATGTAACCGAAAGGACCATAGGTCGTCAGGTCGATCTTTTTCGACCGCATCGCCTCGATCATCATGTTGTAATCCTCGCCTTGAAACGTCTCTACCTTAATGCCCAGATACTCTCCTAAATCTTTGGAAAATTGATCCGCCGTACGGCTCATTTCTCCGTCCTCCATCGGCATGCTGCCGACGCGCAGCACGGATGGCCAACCTTCCGGCCCATCGCCGCCGCTTGCCCCTTCTTCTTTACCTCCGCAACCCGCCAACGCCAACAGCATGGCCGAAATGAACAGCGCCATAACCCACTTTCCTTTTACCAACACACCACAACCCCTTTCAAACTTGTATGCAACTAGAATACAACTTGAATGTAAAGTTCATATTTTCGTAAATAATAAGTTTTGTTAAACTGTTTATAGGGTTGCGAACAGAAAAGTTTGATTGATAAGATGAGGATGCACTTGTTCAAATCCGATTTTCATTCTCTTTGGAAAGGAATTTTCGCTATGAAGTCCCAATCGCTTGTCCATACAGCCTACAAAGTTCTCAAGGAGCGGATTGTGGAGGGCCACCTGATGCCAGGAACTATGCTGTCCGAGAATGAGCTGGCCGAAGAGCTGCAGATGAGCCGTACACCGGTCCGTAACGCCATTACCCTCCTGGAAGCGGAAGGTTTTGTTCTATCGCTTAAAAACCGGGGCGTTCTGGTGAAAGAAATATCCAGCAAGGAAATGATGGATATGTTTGAAACGACGTTGGCAATGCTGGCCTACGCCTTGGACATGACCAAGGAGCTGAGCATCCAGATGAACTTCGAGAAGCTGGATGAGTTTGTGCAGAAGCAAATGGAGGCAGAAAAAGCGGATGATTATCTGTCTTATATGAAAAACTCCATGTTGTTTTTTAAAGCGGTCATTTCGTCGATCAACAATCGAGCCATGCTTGATGTGATGGAGGGTTACTGCGACAAGCTGGCGATGGCCGCCTATATCAATTATTTAAAAACACCCTATGTAAAGCACTATTCGGCCAATCATCTGAACCTTTCCATTCTGGAAGCGCTGAAAGCAGGTAATGATGAGGAAGCCAGGCGAATCATTAAAGGCTTTAGTATGGCAACCCGCAGCCGGATTATGAGCGGTATCCCCCTTTAGGTTGCGGGGGGAACCTCCATTTACAATGACTAATTCAACACGATTCGTCCCCGCACCTATGACGGAAATCATCTGGTTTTTCAGGGCATGAATCAGGAAATGAGCCTACGCAAGCATCAACGGGATGTATATGCTGCAAAAGCTGGGACTGAACTTTTTTGATAATTGGGCGGCAACGTTGAAGTCCCGATTGGTTCTTCGCGGTATCGCGGACCAGACACACAAAGGAATGGAACAATAGCTCACAACAAAAAGAAAACCGCTCCAAAGGAACGGAATTTACTTCTTTAAGGACAGCAATCGTTATCAGAAGTAATAAAGACCAAAAAAGAACCTGAATCGTAATGATCAGGTTCTTTCGTATTGCATATAAACGAACATAATGATATGATCAATTCACGCATTTCATATATCAGAAAGCATAGTTAACGTATTTTATATATTTAATTTACCATGCCATTGGATTCTTGTCAAATGTTTTTTTCACACACTAAGGGTTAGGAGAGATTGAGAATGGATGCTATGGTTCTTGGTTTCAAGGAAATGGACACAACGCAGCTCTTGCTCGTCGGCGGGAAGGGGCTGAACCTGGGTGAATTGTCAAAAATTCAAGGAATACAAGTGCCAGAGGGCTTTTGCGTGACAACGACAGGCTACCAAATGGCCATTGAGCGCAACACAACACTTCAGGCATTGCTGGAACAATTAGCGCTGCTAACTGTAGCGGATCAAGATCACATTAACGACATCAGCCGCAAGATTCGGCATACCATTATGGAAGCAGAAATTCCTTTCGCTGTGGTAGACGCTGTTGCCCATCATCTCTCCTTACTCGGTGATGAACACGCTTATGCTGTACGATCTAGCGCGACGGCTGAAGACTTACCACATGCTTCCTTTGCCGGACAGCACGACACATACTTGAATGTTATTGGGCAAAAGTCCATCTTAGAGCATATCAGCAAATGCTGGGCTTCTCTATTCACGGATCGCGCTATTATCTACCGTATGCAAAATGGCTTTGACCATAGCCAAGTGTATTTATCCGTCATTGTGCAGAGAATAGTGTTCCCGCAGGCTTCAGGTATTATGTTCACCGCTGATCCAATAACGTCGAACCGCAAGCTGCTATCCATCGATGCGAGCTTTGGACTTGGGGAAGCCTTGGTCTCTGGATTGGTATCTGCCGATGGCTATAAGGTACAGGATGAGAAGGTTGTCGATAAGCGAGTCGCAAGCAAGAAGCTCGCCATCTATGGACGAAAGGAAGGCGGGACGGAGACCCGCCAGCTCGATCCTGCACAGCAGCATGCGCAGACACTTACGGAGGAAGAGATTGTGCGGCTGGCACGCATAGGCAGACAGATCGAAGCTTATTTTGGCAGCCCACAGGACATCGAATGGTGCTTGGCGGATCATGAGTTTTACATTGTGCAGAGTCGGCCAATTACTACGCTATTCCCGATCCCTGTGGTGGATGATCAAGACAATCATGTATACGTATCTGTGGGACATCAGCAAATGATGACCGATCCCATCAAGCCATTGGGATTGTCTTTTTATCTGTTAATTACTCCTGCACCTATGCGGACAGCTGGTGGGAGGTTATTTGTTGATGTTGCGTCCAGTCTGGCTACTCCTGTCGGACGGGAAGCCTTATTAAATGCTCTGGGGTCCGATCCGCTCATAAAAGGCGCACTCATGACCATCATAGAGCGAGACTTTATACCCTTGTTACCAAGTGACCCAACAGCACCGACAAATCAGGCAGTTGTTCAGACAAAATCCATTCCGAACGAAAATAATACAGATGTGCAGGCTCCCTTCGAGAACAATCCATCAATTGTTACGGAGCTGATTCAGCGTAGTCAAGCATCAATTGAAGAGCTGCAGCAACGCATCCAGGGAAAATCGGGAGTGGACGTGTGTGATTTTATTCTGGAGGATGTCCAGGAATTAAAGAAGATCCTGTTTGATCCACAAAGTACGGCTGTGTTTATGGCTGCCATCCATGCCTCAGCATGGATCAACGAGAATATGAACGAATGGTTAGGTGAAAAAAACGCTGCAGATACGCTTTCTCAATCTGTACCTCACAATATTACTTCAGAAATGGGTCTGGCGCTGTTGGATGTCGCGGATGTCATTCGCCCTTATCCAGAAGTGATTGAATATTTACAGCATACGAAAGATGATAACTTTCTGGATGAACTGCTTAAGTTCAACGGCGGGCAGGAGACCCAGAGCGCGATCTATGATTATCTCCGCAAATATGGAATGCGATGTACCGGGGAAATCGATATCACGAGAGCTCGCTGGAGCGAGAAACCCATTACACTGGTTCCTATGATTGTTGGCAACATCAAGAACTTCGAGCCTAATGAGGGTACACGGAAGTTTGAGCAAGGCCGCCAGGAAGCTTTGGACAAAGAACAAGAGTTAATCGATCGATTAAAGCAATTACCAAATGGTGACCAGAAGGCCAAAGAAACCAAACGAATGATCAACCTCATCCGGAATTTCATTGGCTACCGGGAATATCCAAAATACGGCATAGTAACTCGCTACTTCGTGTATAAGCAGGCTTTACTGAAGGAAGCCGAACGACTCGTTCAAGCTGGCGTGATCCATGAAGCAGCGGATATTTACTATCTCAGCTTCAAGGAGCTTCATGAAGTCGTGCGCACCCATGAACTCGACTACCAGATCATCAGCCAACGCAAAGACGACTACAAATTATACGATAAGCTGACACCACCTCGTGTGCTCACATCCGATGGTGAGATCATTGTAGGGAAGTATCAGCGAGAGCATCTCCCTGTCGAAGCTATAGCAGGACTAGCCGTATCCTCCGGAGTGGTCGAGGGCCGCGCACGCGTAATTCTGCACATGGAGGATGCTGAACTGGAGGATGGGGATATATTAGTCACCTCCTTTACGGACCCAGGCTGGACACCATTATTTGTATCCATAAAAGGCCTGGTTACCGAGGTGGGGGGACTGATGACGCATGGAGCAGTGATCGCACGAGAATATGGCTTGCCAGCCGTCGTGGGAGTGGAGAATGCTACCAGGCTGATCAAGGATGGGCAACGAATTCGCGTGCATGGCACTGAAGGGTACATCGAGATTATCTAAGTATATTCATAAGCAAAGCGAGCGCGGCCTCGCCCTTCTGTCTTTGACGTAGGCAAGAAGGGAGGCCTGCTCGCTTTCAGTGCTACTTTATAAACATTTTCCTTTACAAAGCAGAATGCTTATTTATGCTTTTGTAATGGACATGCTCCCTTCGACCCCCGCAGACAATAAGGTCAAGCGGCTCAAGAAATCGGGAGCTATTATACGAGTGATGAACTAAACGCTTTGTTCGAAGTCGTGAAAGGGAATCCGGTTGAGTTGGCTGTCATACTGGCTGCTGCATTTCAGCTTCCTCCTTACAACGAGCAAACGACAATTTCAATACCCGTTCCCTCGAATACTTCTTGAATCATTGGCTTCACTTTATTCCACTTCAGCCGGTCCAGCCCGCAACCGATTTGCGGCATTGCTAGCTTGGTTATCCCCTCCGCTTCACATACCGATTTCATGGAAGCCAAGGAAGCATTTAAAGTCCCATAAGTGGGTTTATGCCAGTATTTATCCTTGGTCACCAAATTCAGTGTCCGACCCACCGCATAGCAGATACCAATCTCCAAGGGCTGGCTCCGAGCCTGCTCCTGCAATGCGTTCAGATCAAATCTCTGTCTGAACTGTACAGCAATTCCCGCCCCCATCTTGGCATCAGCGGAAATACAATGCGCCAGATGGTATGCCTCCTCCATTTCAAATAGGTCAGCCTGAATCTCTCTAAGCATCATGCGGTCCCCTCCTCTTTCCTTTCCTCAATCCGCCGGGAACGTCTCTTCAAACGCCGAGATACAAGCAGCTTGCTTCGATCGATCCAGCACAGCATAGACAATTTCATCAAAATAGCTCCCGTATCCCTCCGTCTCAAGCAACTCCTTCCACCACCTCGCTACTTGATGCGGGTCGTTGCGGAATACACCGCAGCCATAAGCGCCAAGCACCAGAGTACGATGTCCCTGTTCAGCGAATAATGTCAAGGCCAGACGCATCCGCTCCTGCATGACTGTGGCAGCTTGCTCAGGGGACTCGCCCTTTAGCAGCACCTGCCCATAGTTCACCGCTGGCAGAGTAAGCACCGATGCGGTTACCGGCTCGGCCAGCAAGTCAAACCGCTCATTGCGAAAGAATACAACCTCTGGCGAGTAAATGGCATGATGTGTATACATCATCGACCGGTTGGCCCGGTTGGCCTCATAGTAACCGGGATGCCGCAGCAAGCTGCCATATAATCCACTGGAAGCAGCCAGACTTTCCTCCTGGGCCATAGCTCCGTTCAGAAATCCCCCGCCTGGGTTCTTCGCACTGGCGAAATTCAATACGCCCACCCGCTGCGCTCCGGCTTCATGCAACTCCAGAATCGCCTGCACGGTAGCGATATTAGCCACTCGCTGCCGCAGCAAGGAGCTGTTGGCAAGCGTTGTCCGCCGCCGATATTTCTCCAGCAATGCTTCCGCTTCCTGAGGGCGTATCAAAATGCTGTCCTGCTCCGAATGGCGTTGAGCTTCCTGGATATCCACCCTTTTCCCTTCATAGTCATAGAACCCTTGCTCCATAATCTGTACTGTTTGCTTTGCTATTTCTTTACGTTCCATTAATAACTCTCCCTTAGATCTCCAGCAAGTGGTCCCGAACCTCTGTCAAGGCAAATCCCAACTGGTTTTTCCCTCGCCATTTCAGCGGATTCTCCGCATCCGGATTGGACTTCCCCATACCAATGCCCCAGACGCGGTCACGTGGACTTGCTTCTACTAAAATCCGATTTTTTGTCGTTTTCATAAAATCCCAAAGTGCAGCATTCTGCGAGAACTTGGCCAGATTCCCGCGCTTCACAATGTCATAACATTGCTCCGCCCACACCTGCTGATCGAAGTGCCGCACAGCTCGGCCAAACGCCTTCATTTCCTTGGGATGGCCTGACTTCATAATCGCCTCCAACATCTCCGTGTCGCCAAACAACCGCGCTTTCTCGGCCATCATATACTGTTCTGTACAAGAATAGGCGATGCCGTCAACCTCGAAGGAGCACATCCACCATTGGCTGAAGCAGCTCTGATTAATCCCTCCATCGGCGGGCGGCGTATGCCCCCAAAAGAACAAAAATTTAAATTTCTCCCCGGCCTGATAAGCCTGACGCAAGGCATCCAAGCTGTAAATCATCACAGCATCCCCTCCCAATTTCTACGGTACAAACGTGACGGACGATGACCGGCATGCTCGGTATAATGATCCGTCTCTTCAACAAGATGAGCCACCTTGCGGCGGAAGGCCGCCTTCAGCAATTCCTTGCCAAGAATAACCTCATAGACCTGCTGCAGCGCTGTCAGTGTGAACAGCTTTGGCATCAGATGCAGAGCAATGCCCGTATACTCTACCTTGCCCCGCAGCCGTTCCACTGCCGTGCTAATAATTTTGGCATGATCGAAGGCCAACCCCTCGTTGGACAAAATCACATATTCCATCCGGGTCGCCGATGCCGTTAACGTCACTCTTCGCTCAACCACTGCGGTCAGGCATTCCTGCTCCGTGCTCAGCTTCAATTCGTATTGCCAGGAGTGGACAACCGCCTCCTGCTGAAGCTCCTTCTGCTCCTTCAGCAACTGGTAGCTCAGCGTGAACCATGCGGCGCGATCCGCATCATCCCCCGCTTGCAGCGCCACCTGACTGCTATCGATCAGCGCCATATAGGCGCAGCTCATCACCCAGGTTCGCGGGTCGCGCTCCGGCTCGCTGAAGGTATATAGCTGCTCCAGATACACATCATCCACGCCGCTCTCTTCCCGGAGCTCGCGGGCCGCCGCTTGCTCCGTAGTCTCGTGAGGGCGAACGAACCCTCCCGGCAAGGCCCATTTGCCCAGGAACGGGTGACCCCCACGCTGAATCAACAGTACCCGAAGCGTCTTCTCAGGAAGCTTGCGATAATTGGCCCGTTCATCATCCATCACCGTAAAGATCACCATATCAGTAGCTACGGAGGGCCGTTCATAGTCCCCTGCATTATACTGCTGCAAGAACTCTTCTTCGGTCAGGCCGTCCCGATCGCGCAAAGTCATAAGGTCACCGCTTTCTATCTTAGTAAATTATTGATATTATCTATTTATTAATAACAAAATAAACCTTTTTCTCGACTTTGTCAACCCGTATGGTAGAGCGATGCAAAGCCGAGGGTCCTGCTGTCAACGGTTCACGGTTGGGCGCTTTACTTGAACGCCACCTTAAGAGTGACCTGATTTGGCAAGGTCTATGAATCTGTCTATTTCATGAAGTGAGGTTGATTCATATGATGCTACATCAGCATTCTGATGCCAATTCGTAATTAGGAGGCTATCCCATGGTGGAGAACAATCGTCCAGCCATCAAACCCATTATAGAAATCCAATTTAATAATTGGGGCGGCACGCCAGACCGCCTGACCAAGAAATGGATTGACGGCCGCATGGCTTTATTTATGAACTATGCCTTGAAGAGCTTGCGACTTCAGACGGTTCAAGCCTTTCAATGCTACATTCTGTACGATCCCCAGACGGAGCCAATCATTCACGCCGCATTGAATCGCTACCCGGCCTTACCCGCCAATATCCACTTCGTAACGCCTATTGGTTATAAGACTTCGCTGGCGCAAGTTCTGCAAGGACATCGTTTCTTTTACCGCATTTATCTATCCAGCGATGATCTCTATCATAGAAATTTTATTAGATCTCTTCTTGCCTTGAAACCGAAGAAGGATACTTTGGCATTGGTTCCGCAATACGGTTACATCTATGACTCCGTTCAGGACCGATTAGGCAAATTCTTCTTCTGGCTGCCTAGCTACGGGGCTACCATCCACAGTGTCGATGAGTTCCTGTCGATCAAGCAATTCAGGTATAGCTGGCGGGATGCCCTGAAGATCCCGCGTGAATTCATTAACATTAAAGAACCGATCTGGATTAATCACATCCATGCCTTTAACACGGGCATGTCCTTTGACAAAGCCCTGACCTGGCAAATCAAGGGCGTAATGGATGCCTCTACGCTGGAGCCTTGGAGCGACAGCAGCAGATCCTGTGCTTGCTTCGGTCCGGAGATTACCCGTCCAGCAGAAAAGAAGCAAATCCTAGCGCAATTTTATTGAGAAATACAGCAAAGCCTCCATCCGGAAGCAGGATGGAGGCTAATTTGTTAGAGCTTAAAACGTATAATTCAATATCATGGCTTCAAAGCACCGCTATTCACCCGCTAAAATTTGAACCAAGCCCTGCTTGGAGTCAATATTTTTCTCCATGGTGTCCGCCTGGTTCTCCCAGTTCTCAAACTGCCCGTAGGCGGTGTAGATTGTTGAGCCTGTCGGCAGCTCAGGATGCTCATTCTCACCGTTGGTTCCCCAGTTAACCCATCCGGAATCATTTCTTTGTACAATCTGATAACGCGCTACCACTTCACTTGTATACCAAACCATAGCATAGCCTGTTTCCTCGTTAAGCTCTGCTGTTTTATTAGCACTCATCGGGAAAATGGTCTGCTCTGGCGCACTGTTCACATCTACAAACTTGTTAAACAACACTTGATTATTTCGTTCACTCTGATGAACCCGCATATGGGATTCAGGAATGATCTCATTCACATGTTCTCTGATTTCATCTGAGGGCAGTATGCCTTCTTGTACACAGAAGATTCTCCAGAAATAATCCCAGGAGACCGCATTAATATCATCTCCGATGCTATCCTTGTACTTCTTGAGATTTGGACTTGCCTGTTCATCCGCTTCTTCAAGCAACCGATGCACACCATCAGATAAAATATTTGCGTACAAATCGCCTTCCCGATAGTAGGTTCCCCCATATGAAGCAAAGGACGTAAATACTCTTTCTCCTTGCCCGCTCTCGAATTCATCACCCACGGTAATTTTATTTACAACAGGGATGCCATCAACAACGGTTGAAAAATCATCCACGTCATATTTTCTTCTAAACCAAGGCGTATTATAGAAGAACTCCCAAACAATCGAAAATGCTTTGCCCTTTAGATTATCATCCAATCCATCCGGAATCGTTCCATTCATCCGATATCGGCAATAAATAGGCCCCTCAACCTCAACTACACAATCTACTTTTGTATGCTCTGGCGGGTTAATCAACCCGTTTTTAGGAGTGAAAAAGGGACCATAAAATCCGCCAATCGCATTAGAATAATCCTTGATCAGATTTTTCTTCTCTGCTTTGGCTTCAAAATAGCGAATTCCCCATTTCCCATACGAGGTGCCATCTGCTGTCCCTGAGCATAGCTCCAGAATGTAATAACCTGTATCCAGTCTTCGGAAGCCATCGGCTTGTACAACTTCCAATTTCTCAATACCACTAAACTTCTCTTGGCGATCTATTGGCTTACTATCTGCATAGAGCCAATACGATGTAACGAGCTGATCCATATTGCTTACTATATAGACGATGGAAGCTTCCTGGATGTATTCCCCCTCCAAAATTTCATCTATAATTTGAAAGGGAATTTTGTGCCCGGAATGATCATGTAGCTCAAGGCTATCCTTATGAACGCGAACGTCCGAGAAATTGAGCTTTGTGATAACCGGTTCGTTCCTTCTAGGCAAATGATCGGGATTATTTAGCATAATCTGAAATTTATATTTAAAGTTGTTCAAGATGTTAACCTCTCTTCATGTTTGATTATTTGGCTAAATAAGTTGAACTTATGATTAAGACAAAGAAGCAGACGAGAAAATGTTCTTACGATCGCTGTTGCTCACAGATTTCTTTGATTCAATAAATTCTTATAAGGTAGAAATCCCATCCCAAAGGCGAACGCTCCGCTTCTTCAGAATCATTTTCTCGCTTACTTGTTTTGCCTTTTCTTTAGTTCAACTTATATAGCTTGAAAGAAAACGGAAGCTTCTTCCCTTTTTGAGCATCAATCAGAACGGCAATCAAGATGATCAAGCCTTTAACCAGCAACTGCCAAAATGAGCTTACTCCCATCAGGTTGAGTCCGTTACTCACAATCCCAATAATCAATACACCAAAGATCGTGCCGCTAATTCTACCTCTGCCACCTGCCATAGATACGCCGCCGAGTACACAAGCCGCAATAGCATCCATTTCGTACCCTGAACCAACCGAAGGTTGACCGGAGTACATTCTTGCCGAGAGTACAATACCCGCCAAGGCTGCCAGTAAACCGGCAATGGTATAAACAGCAATTTCTACTTTTTTACTTGGAACCCCTGATAGGCGAGCAGCTTCTCTATTACCACCGATAGCAAATATATTCGTTCCGAATCTAGTTTTATTTAAAATGATGATGAAGATAATTGTTAGTATGACCATATACACAACCGGCAAGGGCAGAAAGCCAAAGAGCTTGCCTGTGCCAATCAGGGTATATGCATCGTTCGTAATACGTGCTGAGCGTCCTCCACTATAGATGTAGGCAATACCCTGAGCGATATTCATTGTGGCCAAGGTTACGATAAAAGCAGGCAATTTAAAATGAGCAATGATGACCCCGTTAAAGAATCCCAGGATTACCCCGATGAGAATCCCTAGCAATATAGCAACTGGAATAGGCATTCCGTTATTAACAATGAAGCCTACGGTCAAAGTACCTGAAGCCGCAACTATCGCCCCCACGGACAGGTCAATCCCCCCAAGAATCATGATGAGCGTCATCCCGAGAGCTAAAAACACGTTATTGGATACTTGCCGCAATACAGAAATCAAATTATCTGTCGTTAAGAATACGGGTGAGACAATAGATAGAATAATACATAGGATTAACAATACGAAAATAATCCCCATATTAGTTTTTAGCATGGACGTAAAACCACTCGCCGCTTTAGTTTTCATAGGTTTCCTTAACCTCCTGTTGCATAGCGCATAATATTTTCTTGACTCAAATCGTTTTGATCTAATTGCGCCACTAGCTGACCATTCCTCATTACACAAACAGAGTCACACATGTTAATGATTTCAGGAAGATCTGAAGAAACCATAATGATAGCCAGGCCCTCATTAGCAAGCTGGTTGATGATAGCATAAATTTCAGCCCTTGCACCAACGTCTACCCCTCTTGTAGGCTCGTCCAAAATAAGCAATTTAGGCTTGATTGCCAACCACTTGGCTATAACAACCTTTTGTTGATTACCTCCGGATAAGCTAGAAACTTCTATATCAGGCGAGGCAGCCTTAATATTCAAATCCTTAGAATACTTACTGATTTGATCAGCTCTCTTGCTCTCACTCACAATGATGGGATTCTGCATCAAATCCTTCAGATTCGATAGAGTAATATTGAACCCGACAGAATTGCCTAATACTAAACCTTGCCCCTTGCGATCTTCCGGAACCATCCCGATACCTTGTTCAATGGCTTGGCTGCAATTTTTAAAATGAACCTCTTGACCATTTAAGAAAATGCTGCCTCGATCATGCCGATAAGCGCCAAAGATAGTCTGCATCAGCTCGCTGCGTCCTGCACCTACCAGCCCGGAGAAACCAAGAATTTCACCTTTGTGTACCTTAAACGAGACACCCTCAAACACTTTATTCCTGGATAAATTCTTAACTTGAAGCACCACATCATCTTGAACCGAATATGTTCTGGTATAGAAGCTCTCCAGTTCCCTACCTACCATCATGGCTACTAATTTATCAGCATTCGTATCACTGGTTTTCGTAGTTCCAACATAAGCGCCATCTCTGATCACCGTAATGCGATCCGACATTTTAAACAATTCTTCAAGTCTATGCGAAATATAAATGATGCCTACATTTTGTTGCCGCAGTTTTTCCATTGTCATAAAGAGATGATTGACTTCTTCATCAGATAACGAGGAAGTAGGCTCGTCCATAACTAGAATTTTTACGTTAAAGGAAATGGCCTTCACAATTTCAACAAGCTGTTGTTGAGCTACTGTCAAATCTCCGACAAGCGTGTCTACATCAATCCTTAAGCCGAGCTGCTCAAGCATTCTCTTTGCTTCGGATTGAATCAGCTTGCTATCTTTAAACCCCCATTTTGTAACAGGCTCTCTTCCTAAAAATATATTTTCAGCTACGCTGAGATACGGAACGAGAACAATCTCTTGATGAATAATACCGATTCCGTAAGAACGAGCGCTTTGAACACTATCAATGTCGGCTGGTTCCCCATCGATCAGAATTTCACCTTTATCCGGTTTATGGATGCCGCCCAGCACCTTTATTAGCGTTGATTTACCTGCACCATTCTCACCGAGCAAAGCATGAATCTCTCCGGCCTTAAGCTCAAAATCAATTCCTTTCAGAGCATGGGTTGCGCCAAAGCTCTTGGCTATGCCGCGCATCTCCAATACTGTATCTGCCACGTCTGGTTCACCTCCGAAGTGAAAGGAAAAGGTGTAGACACAAGGAACGGGGTATCCATATCCCTATGCTTACACCCTTCCTTAATTTATTGCCACTGACCAGCTGTTTCTTCAGCCATTTCCTTAGTTACAACGTGAGAAGGCAATAACACTTCTTTGTCAACTTCCTTACCTTCTAAATATTCAATGGCCATGTTAAAGGATGTTTCAGCAATTTGAATAGGAACCTGAGCGGCAACTGCGGTGAAGGAGCCGTCTATCATCGCCTCTTTGCCATCTGGAGAAGCATCGATAGAATATACACCAATATCATTTCTTCCGCTTGCAGAAATAGCAGCGGAGACACCTAGAGCAGAGGGATCATTGATGGCAAAGAAAGCATCAATATCAGCATTAGCCTGAATAATATCTTCAGCAATCGGCAGCGATGCATCCAGTGAAGCTTTGCCATCTTGCTGTGCAACAATTTCAAACTTGGAAGCGCTGTCTCCAAGGCCCGCTAAGAAACCGTTTACACGAAGAACACAGCTTTCATTGGAAGGGAAATCAAGAATGGCAATTTTTGCGCCGTCAGGATAATCCTTAACCATTTGTTCACCCATAAGTTGACCCGCCATAAATGCATCCGTAGCGATAATGCTGTTCAC
Source organism: Paenibacillus sanguinis 2301083 = DSM 16941 (assembly GCF_000374825.1). Classification (GTDB taxonomy): domain Bacteria; phylum Bacillota; class Bacilli; order Paenibacillales; family Paenibacillaceae; genus Fontibacillus; species Fontibacillus sanguinis. The sequence continues at coordinate 131,747 of NZ_KB895377.1, read as the reverse complement.
TAAGTCTCTGTCCTCTTCTATTACAGCAGTATCTACATTAAAAATGGGGATATTCTTGTCATGAATCGACTCCAGCCCTTGGCGAATTCCCGCGGAATCAACTGGGATGATAAATACAGCATCAAAGCCTTGGTTCGCTGCATCCGACATCTGATTAATCTGTTTGTTAAGATCATAGTCAGGGTCCAGCATGGTGTATTTATAACCTTTCTCTTTAGCTAATCTCTCGTACGTTTCATTCATGGCTGTCTGGAAAGTATTGTTCTGAGTGTTAGTTAAAAAGGCCAAACTGTACGTTTTATCACCGGTAGTTTTATCACCAGTATTCGTATTGGCAACTTCACCATTGCTTTGTCCGTTACTACAGGCCGAGAGTGCAACAATAGAAAGCGTTAACAAAGCTGTTTTCAAAAAACCTTTTTTCACAATGACTACCCCCCAAGTAAATTTATAGCTAAAAAGTTGCGGTTTATTTTAGTTATTGTGCGCACTCACTAACTCCATAAACCGCTTTCATTAACTTTACGTAAAATATAGCATACGATAATCTTCAAGTCAAACTTTTTTTAATTATTTTATAAAAACTAATATTAATTTATATAATTTACGTAAATTTATTCAAAATGATATCTTCTATCTCTGGAGGAGCAGGCTCCAAAATGATATCCTTCCAGGCTTTCAGTAAATTTTTCGGCTCTACGACATATGGCTGTACTCCGATGTATTTATGCGAATCATGCCCCAACAGCGCTTTTGCAGTAGCTAATCCTACGGCGATTCCCTGTTGATATGGTCTTTGAGATGAAAGCCCCTTAACCATTTGTTCTTTGGCCAAATAAGTAGCAATTTCATTATCCAGGTCAAAAGTGAAAATGGCTACATCCTCACGGCTTAGCTCTTTAAGCGCCCTGATTGCCTCCAGAGCAGGTCTATCCCATGAAATATACAAGCCCTGAATCTCCGGATGTTCGGTTATCATTTTTTTGCAAACGTCATAGGTTTGTTCGATCTCATAAAAATATTGCTCATCAACAATTTCAATATTACGGAAATTGCTGCGAATAATATCATTAGCTACCGCATCTCTTAAATGCGTGCCATAAAAAGGGGCGCCATGCCCGATAAACCCCACCTTTACATCCTTATCATTTTTAAAATACTTGCCGAGCAGCAAAGCCGCGTTCTGTCCGTTCTCCCTTTCATTTACGGACACGCAAGAGGAATATTCATCCTTGCTCATTCCTTCTGGTACACTACTCATAAATATTAATTTTGTCTCCTTAGAAATAGCTTGAAATTTCTTTGCAGTCAGTTCATCATCCACTGGGATTGCAATGATAGCATCCGGCTTTTGCATGCTCAGCCCTTCTAATTGAGTCACTTGCAGCGCAGGATTAAAATTAGCATTTGTAATCGATACAATCGATATACCATACTTTTCTAAAATATTTCGTATTCCATTCTCATAAAGCCTGGCCCAGGCCGTACCGCCATAATGAAATGAAATACCCACTTTATAATTGCCTATGACCAAAGCTTGAGCCTCATCCTGAGTAAGCGTTAATTCTTCAGGAGAAACAGGCCTTTCTCCAAAAGGTCCCTTTCCAATAACCTGGGTAGACTTTTGAATGGAAAGCTCCATCGGAACTTTAATTTCCTTCCCCGCAGCTGAGGCATTATTCATTTTTCTAAACAACAAATTAACCGTCTGCACGGCCATTTCCTCGGTGTCATGTTTAAGAATAGTCAAAGGCGGATTGATAATTTCAGACCATTCCTCGTCGCCAAAGCCAATCACCGACACATCCGTCGGGCACTCCAGACCTAGCTTATTCATCATCTTTAACAGATTTAACGTAATTCTGTTTCCCGTGGCTAAAAAAGCGGGCTTGTCATAGTTGACCCAAGCTTCTTTAATTTTCTTCTCAAAGGTATCAAGATGATTGAGGTCAATTTTAAGTAATAAATCATCCCTAAAAGGGATTTTGTAAGATTCCAGTGCTTCACGATAACCCTTGATTTTATTCTCTACTGTGGAAAAATGGCCACTACCAATAATTAAAGCAATTTCCTCATGTCCTGATTTCAGCAAGTGAGAGCAGCCCTTAAAGATCGCCTCTCTACTATCTGAAAGCACCGCATCAACCCCCTTGATTTTGACGGTTCGATCCAAAAAAACAAAAGGAATATTTTGCTGAATCAGCTTGCTGAATTGCTTGTCTTCCGTACTTGCCGGGACAATGATGGCTCCTGCAATCCTTCTATTATTTAATATATTTGTAATTATATTTTTCTCTTGATCGATATCATTATTGTGAAAATAAGCCGTTAAATGATATCCTTTTTCTGCCAGATGTAAAGAGATGCTAGTTGCTAATTTGGAGAACAACGTACCTACCAAGCTGGGCAGAATTAAAGCAATCTCTGAATTTTTACCGATTTTAAATCTGTTATCCAGTTCCTTGGTTTTCTTATCATATCCTAACCTTTTAATGACCTCTTCTACTTTCTCTGCAAGCTCGGGACTTACATATCTTGTTTTATTAATCACATGAGAAACTGTAGCAATTGAAACGTCGGCTTCTTTTGCTATCTCCTTAATCGTCGCCAACCTTATCACCTCGCGCCTTAATTTACGTAAATTTTATAAAAATTGTAGCATTTATAACGATTTTGGTCAAATGCACACAAGGACTACCTAGTCGATTTTAAAAAATACTTTATTTTTTACGTATAAACATTTCTTTACTGAGGATGATTGCATGTATAGGGGGATGGGCCAGGCTCCTGCAGGTCCCCTTGCTAAATCGAAGAGGCATCCTCCAATTTTATGGATGATGCCTCTTCGAGCGCATAGAACGATCCCAAACAGACAACTAATAGCCCATGAATGTAGCTGATTCAGTGGGCAAGTTGTATATTAATTCAAGATACGACCCAAAACATTCCGTCCACACTAACCATGAATCTATTTTTGAGTTTAGAAGTATAATACTTCACCCTAATTATTAGTCTTTGAGTACTAAATAATCGAGACTTTCCTAGCCGATTTTTTTATATATTTCGCTTGTAATTAGATATAATTGAGTTAAGCTGGGAAAGGTCAGCCTCTCAAGGTCATGTAATGATCTTCCATATGAATCGTCTATTTTGCCGCTTGCTTAAAAAGCGATTGCTGAGTAGTCAGAAAATGAATGGAAAGTTGAGGACATAATGAAAACAATCTATAAAAAATATTTGAAGCTGGATATAGATGGATCTCATATCGGCTTGGAACAAAGACAAGATGATTCTCCCTATTTCTGTACGCCCAAGGGGGCAAGAATAATCGGGTGGGCAGGTGTTGACGGCATTCATCTTTGCTTTGTGCGTGGCTTTGGCGAGATGGTGTTTGCTGTCAGTCCGATGAATACAGCAGGGAATTATGTCCATCCGTTAGCAAATAACTTTCAGGATTTCCTTCGACTCTTGCTGGCTTGCAGTCATACCACAGTGCTGGAACAAGCATGGTGCCGGGAACAGATTGAGTTCGACAAGTTGTTGAGGGAAAATACACCCATGTTCGAGCAGGCTGCAACGCTTGCGATCATTCGGGAAGAGCTGTCCCTTACGTCTATGGAGGAGCCATTTACTTACCTCAAAGCCTTACGAGACGAATTTGATTATAGCCAAATTAAATACTCGGATGATTACTATGACTTTGTTCCTGCCGAGCCTCAAATTCCGGAATGGAAGGTTACCTTTAACGGGAACTTCTGGGGGCATTCCAGCCGCGAAAGGGCAGGACAGGAAATTTTAGTGAACAAGCCATTTGTTTGGGACGATGAAGCCTGGACGATTCCGGCGATTTACATCTGCAGCAAGGGACTCGTTGTGGATTTTTGCTTGCAGGTTCCACAAGAGCGCATTCGTTCTTTTATGAATAAATGGAATCTCGCCGCCGACAGTGATATTACAGAATTTACAGATGATCAGCAAATGCAAATCGACGTGGAGAATCCGCTGAATGTCAACATGAATCCAAAGGTTACCTTGAATGGAGCCGAGCTTACAGCTTCGCACGGTTGTGGCCTCTGCTGGAACCCCTGTTCCCCAGAGGAGAGCAACGGCCTTGACGCACAGAGCGCTTTGCAGCACTATAAGCTTGATCCCGAGCAAGGCTATGCCATTTGGCGCAGTGCTTTCCCTTGGAAAACGAAGCGTAAGCCGCAGTTAAGAACACTCTCCGTAAGATTGGAGCAAGAGCCTGTCACCATACCAGGCTCACACTTTAAAGTCGCAGCAGCGGGCGATCAGGCCGAGTTGATGCATCCGTCCACAGGCAAGAAATACACTCTGACCATACAGGAATACGAACGACAGGAGTTGTCTGTCGAGGATTTTCATGACCCGAATCTGGAATTCCCAACGCATTTCGTCACGATGAGCTATACGCTTTCCCCCGACCTTCCTGATCAATCTTTTATGATCACGGATTGCGCACGGGGCGACCGCCCGCGGCAAAAACGCACCGACCCATTGGCGCCGCAGGCAAACGGTGATGTTTTCTGCATGGGTATCAGCGCTGGAGTGAGTGGCCCAACCGTTGTCGCGTTCGGGGGCAGTAACCAAGGTAAACTCAGGGTGGCCTGCTCCGCGCTGCATTTTGAGCCGGTGGAACATGTGGAGTGGCGTATAGAATTTCGCGAGAAGACGCGCTCTGATATTGACGTAGACTTGATTTGAGACTTCAGTTTGGGAAAGAATAATTTGAATCAAAACATCGGAGGGAAATATAAATGGGAAACAAGACACTATTAAATCCAAGCAAATTTGAGATTCAAGATGATGGTTGCGAAGACGTGGAGATGGGCATCGCCGCTTGCAAAAGACTAATAGAGAAATGGACACCTGCACTGGAAGCTGAGATGCTAGAAGCCTTTATCACTCTCTATTATGACGATATGTACGAGCAATGGGGCCCTGATGACGAGGAGCAAAGTATAGAGTATTGGCCGGAAATGAAGTCGCCCGCAGACCTTGTAAAACAGACAGGCACAAATGTTACGCTCTATGCTCTGGAAGACGGGATCTACGCCAAAAGTCAAACCGAGCCAGACGAGTATGAGTCGCAGCAGGTCGATGTGTGTGTGATACTGGTGCTTGATTGTCCGTGGGATGAAGAGCACGGTTGGGCAGCTGTATTTGTAGACGAAAAATTTGTTAAGGTTGACAGGGACATTGTGGATTGCGTTTGGTTAGATTAATTAGTTTCTTGCGAGTTAGTGAAAATCTTTTTCTACTGCTTTTGGAAGTAGCTTAAATTCGTTTCTATAAAAATCAATCAAGCCGTCCCGCTTCATCCATGCAAGCTCTCTGGATAAAGCACTTCGATCTACATCCAAATACTTGGCCATCGCTTCTCTATCAAAAGGAATAGTAAACGTTTCTGTTCCAGTTTCACGCATAACTCTTGTTAAATAAGTTAAGACCTTATCCCGAATAGTAGGCATAATCAGACAATCATTTCGGTCATGCAGTTCTAACGCTCGTTCTGCAATACTATCAAAAAGATTGCCAAGCAACTGTTCGTGTGCCATACAAAACTTGTTACAACGGCTTAAAATGCTTTTGATAGGAATAAACAGAACCTCAAGCGGTTCTATTGCCTGTACCGACATAGGGCATCTTCTTCCACGGCTAGCCGCTGTTAAGACAGCGGTATATCCACCCGGATAATGGAGGGATACAATAATTTGTTTTCCCGTGACGCTCAATTTTGTACTTTGGGCACTGCCCTGCAATATGATGCCAACATCATCAACTAAATCGCCCTCACGGACAACCATCTCATCTTTTGCATATGCTTTCCGCGTGGCTGACAGGTAATTAAGCATTTGGGGAATATCATTTTGGGAAATCCCCGAAAATAAACGTGATTGATATAGGGAATCTAGGTTGTTCATGAGAGACACCTCGTTGCATGTGCAACATACTTTTTTCTTTTTACTATACTATATTAATCTTAATACACAAGAAGTCAGTCGGCTTTTCTAACGTCAAAATGGAGGAAAAACAATGCAAGAGAAAGAAGATGCAATAAAAGCGAGAAATCGACTTTTAGCCTCAAAGATTATTAAAAATCTGCAAAGCAGAAAGTTTGAGGCTTATTACTGTGATAACGCCATAGACGCTGCAGAAAAGGCACTATCATTAATTCCGGAACGTTCTTTGATATCATGGGGTGGGTCTGTCACGCTTGAGGAAATCGGGCTTCTTAATCGAGTACGTCAAGGCAGCTATACAATCATTGATCGTGATACAGCGCAAACAATGGAGGAACGTTATGACCTCATGCGCCAATCTCTTTTGTGCGACACCTATTTAACGAGCTTTAACGCCGTTAGTGAAGATGGCATATTGGTCAATATAGACAGTGTGGGCAATCGAACAGCGGCGATTACCTTTGGACCGAAAAGTGTTGTTGCTGTCGTCGGGATGAATAAGGTTTGCAAGACCGCTGAAGACGCAGTTATAAGAGCCAGAACATATGCGGCCCCCATTAATGCATACCGCTGTTCGTGCTCGTCCAGCCCATTCTTACATTCACCGCAAAAAACGCCCTGCCTGATCCATGGTGCTTGCGGATATTGTAAAACAGATGATTGTATCTGTTCTTACATCGTCCAAACAAGAATGTGTAAAACAGCAGGGAGAATAAAGGTTATCCTCGTTGGTGAATCTTTGGGATTTTAATGATTTGTGACCAAATTGAGAGATTTACCAAGCGGCTGCTTTGAATTTTTCAAAGCAGCCGCTTGGTTTTAGCAAATAAAGGTGCAAAATTTCAGAATCAAAACAACAACCAGAGGTTGACATGATCCATTCGGGAGCAAATCAAAAACGAATATACCTCTAACGGGAAATCCTGATGTTAATTTACCTATATTTCACCAAATATAACATATAACAGGAAATTATCATGTTAATTATGGGCTTTTTCCTAAAAATCGGCCATTTCATAATGATTAGCAGGAGGAAATCCATATAAATCCCCGATTTCTGGCGATTTGAGCCATTTAACGGGAGTTTTTCCCTATAAGTGCGTGTTCAAAAAGTCGAATTTTCAGGACCGAGAAGGTTGGATGAAGCCAGGGACTGAGTAGCGGAGCTACACGTTTTCGCAGAAAACGACTTCGGAAGCATGGGTACGTGAGCAACTCAAATGTTTCTGAAAGAAACATACTACGGAAGCATCTGCTAGGCCGGCTGAATTCAAGATTCGATGTCGAACTCACTCCTTGAACAACTTCGTTCTGGGAAGACGACTTTTTGAACAACCTCTATAATAAGAAGAGGAATCCCCGAATAGAACCTGGGAACCAGCGGTATCCGGCGGTATTCAGCGGTATTCAGCGAATTCTTGGGATACGTGCAATTTGTCTCACAAGTCTTGCTAACCATCTTTAGATTGAGCCTTAATAGAAGAAAAGGAAAAGCCTCCATCACCGAAATAGAATGGAGGCTAATTTGCTAAAGCTTAAGACGTATAATTCAATATCAAGGCTTCTCGGGTGGATTCATCATAAGCAATCCACAGCTCGTCGCCCTCCTGTACGCCATACAGCGGCTCAATGGATTGCTCGATGTTATAGTGTGTTCCTGCCCGCTCGACTGTAATTCGAGCCACCGGACGTTCGCCCACCGTTCCCAGATAAGACGCCGATACGATTCTGGCACTTCCTTGCTTCCCTCTTAACAAACGACGCTCTTTGTCGAGGTCGTCCTTCCGTATCGATATCGGCAGGGTGACGCCTTCCTGAATAGGCATATTTTCAGGCACGAACAAGCTGTTGCTTTTTCTTAGCTGCTCAGCGCCCTCGGTAACAACAACATCGATGACCATCAGCCTGCGATTTTGAATCGTGACCGACTCCTTCTTAATATGCACGATTTTGCCTTGCAGAGTAAGCATGTTCTCATCAATTGAGCGCATGGATGGCCCATAGCCAAGAATGCGTGTTACACCACCCACCACCATCAGGTTGGCGCGTTCACCGATTTGATACTCGAATCCGGCCGCTTGCACGACGGGAACACTGTAACGATCCGTTCCGGCCTTGAAGTGAAGCAGAAGCGCCTGACCTCTCCCTACAGCCCCATAAGGGTCAATCCGCTCCAGCACTGCGCGTTCAATCCGCTGCTGCCCGTCTGGCGGGGCATGATTCACCGCTTGGTCGCCGGTCAGGAAGATGGCCTTGTTACGCTTGCGATGATAGGAGATCATGACCGTATCGCCTTCCCTGATTCCCTCAAGGAAAGAAATGACCTTCTTAATCGCTACCTCTCTCATCTGCCCCCCATCCTCGAAGCGGACCATGAATTCAACCTGAGGACGTTCATTAACGTACAAGCCGGTCTCCCTCATCCCCACAATCGTACCTTGCCGAATTTCGCCATTGGCTATGGCAGATTTGTTCACCCTGTTGGCAATTTTAGGAGCAAATATAAGCGAAATAAACGTAAACAAGCTAATGACTACCCAGACCAGCCAGTTAATGACCAGTGCTCCTCCTTCACGCAGATAAACCCAGAAGCTTTGCAAGGAGATTTTACTTTGATCGGCAAATCTCCATTGCTGCACTTGCTCCTCCGTGAGGTGCTGCACGGCTTGATTAGCCACATCCATCATTCCGGCAGACTTCCCTTGAGCCGAATAATACAGCTTTGAGCTGCCGCTTTCCTTGTAGAATGCCGTCTCGGCTTGCATCAGTTCCTCATAGCCAAGCTGCCCTACAAGCGAAGACACATCTGTGAATTGTCCAGTCTCCTCATGCAGCAGATAACCGATCACTTGCCCATCCCGCTCATCCTCTGTGGACGAACCGGCAATCAAGACTTCCTCGCTGTTTAGTGTATATACTCTGGCTTGATATACCGGCTGAGGCGTGGGAACAACGCTTCCCCAATCGCCCGTGGAGGCATTATAGTAATGAGCTTGCTCCGGGAAGCTGCTATTGACCCTGACCAGCTTGGTATCGTCCAGAGCAAAGTGCTTGGCAAATTGTGCAGCCGCCTGTTCCTCTGCCTCAAAGGAAGAACCCTCTTCCGGCTGCATCACCACCACAGGCTGCTTGTTCTGATCCAGAATACCACTGATATATGCTGTTCTGTCATTCACCAGATCCACCTTGTACATAGGAACAGCCATTCCTTGTTCAAAGCTGCTGGACACCGCAGCCATGCGTTCTGGTCGAGCAGGGAACAACCCCTCAGTATTCAGGTTCACCTTCTCCAGAGTGCCATCCCGAATCTGCGCCACATATAACGTATCTCCCGTGGTCTCCCCGGCCACAATCAGGCGGCCTCGCCACGGCTTCATATCCGAGCTCAGGAATGTAGGAATATCAAGGGTGCTTTGAACCAACTCCTGCAAATTTCCGGAGGCATTCAGCACGTTCACTTGCAAACCTCTGCTTTGATCATGGGAACTGATGACGAGCGAATTCTTCTGATACGAAGCTACCAATTGCCCATGAATATCGGAGATGATCTCGGCTTCCTTCAATATTTGTCCACTACCCGTATCAAACATTTGCAGCAGCATATTTTGTCTGAATTCCTTGTAGCTTACCGATACTGCCTTTTGTCCGTCATCAAAATAATAAATTTCTTCCAGTTCCGGTGGATTGTCGTTAAGTTCATTAATTTCCCCTGTATAATCTCTCCACAAAAAAATACTCAACAAAATCACAGGAAGCAAAAAGACTAACCCACCCAATTTTCTCATGATGTCCCTCCCCTTGAATTCTTCCCTGAAGAATTCCCTGTACGTTTGGCGGTACTTCAACCAACGACACGTAAAGATTTTACCAGAAACAAACGGGAATTCAAATTTACTTGAGAGAATTAGTTCGCTGGCAGGATATATCATGAATATGTCAGATATAGTCCTCTACATCAAATACTTGATCTCGAAAATAGTACTTTCGGTCCTCCTCCGTAATTTCGCGAATAACCCGGCACGGATTCCCGACGGCAATGACATTGTCAGGCAGATCCTTCGTCACTACACTGCCTGAGCCGATCACGACGTTGTTGCCAATCGTCACACCGGGATTCACGACCACGTTGCCTCCAACCCACACATTGTCACCGATCGTAATGCCAATCCCGTATTCATAGCCGGAATTTCTGGACTCGGGATGAATCGGATGCCCAGCCGTATAAATTGCTACATTAGGAGCAAACAAGACGTTATCGCCGATGACCACCTTGCCAACATCAAGGATAATACAATTGAAATTGGCGTAGAAATTTTTCCCTATCGTGATGTTCTTGCCATAATCACAGTGGAAGGGCGCTTCAATATGCACCTGCTCACCAACCTCGCCAAGGATGCTGCGTATCAGCCCATCCTTCTTCTCTCGCTCATCCGGACGCATGGAATTGTACTCCCACAGCTTCAGTTTGTTCTCCATGCGTGCTTCGCTTAATCCATCCAGCCAGGCTTTATAAGGCAATCCGGCAAGCATTCTTTCCTTCTGGTTCATCTCATTCTTCCTTTCTTGTTTTGAACTATTTTGAACTATATAGTTATATAAGTCGAACTTATGATAAGGCAAAGAAGCAGACGAGAAAATGTTCTTACGATCGCTGTTGCTCATCGATTTCTTTGATTCCATAAATTCTTATCACCTGTCACAGAAACAGATTGCCCCTGATTTTCACTGCAAAATAAAACCGATGCAGGAGTCATACCCGCACCGGCTAAAGAAAAGCTTATCGTCGACAACAAGGCAACGATAAGCAGATCGCCTATCCCTTTTGAGTGATACTGAAGATCTGTTCGATAAGCTGCATGACCTTACGAACTTCCTGATTCTTCACAATCGGCTCTGCACCTTCACGAACGACCTCATAGAAATTCTGGTAAAAAGGGGAGTAATCCGCTTTGGGTGCCGGGAAGCTGAGCTTCTCGGTAGCCTCCTCGGATGGCGGCGCCATCGTCTTGGTCAAGCCTACGCCAGCTTGAATTGGCGCCGGGGCTTGAACATCCTTGCGACCCGTAGCGGCAATGATTTCGCCTGACAGATCCCAATCATCGATCTTGGCCGTTCCTTCCAGGCCTTTCACATACCAGCGAGGCAGCTTGGTGTAGTTCGTCGTTCCAACTTCCACCAAGGCCCTAACGCCATTTTCAAAGGTAATATAGCTCATAAAGCCATCATCCACCTCATCGCCCAGGATGAAGCTTAAGTCTGCCTGCACGCTCTTGATTGGGCTATCTACCAGCCATAACAATTGATCCAGCAGATGGACGCCCCAGTCCAGCAGCATGCCGCCGCCATGCTGCTGCAAATGGCGCCAGTCGCCTGGAATTCCGTTGGCTCCCTGCACACGGGATTCAATTTGGAACACACTGCCGATGATTTTCTTTTGATACAACTCGCGAATTATGAGGAAATCAGGGTCCCAGCGACGATTTTGATGTACCATGAAGACTTTTCCTGTCTCCTCGGCAACCGCCAGAATGTCATCAAGCTCCTGAGTGCTCATAGCCACCGGCTTCTCACACACCACATGCTTGCCGGCGCGCAAAGCTTGAATCGCTATTTCCTTGTGGGAATCATTGGGCGTAGCTATGAGAATTGCCTCAATGTTATCGTCTTTTAACACATCTTCAAGGCTTTCATAAGCCTGCAGGCCTTTATCCTTGGAAATTTGCCGTCTTTCTCCGGAGATATCATAGGTTCCTACAACCCGAACACGGTCCTGCTCTATAGGCATTAAATGGTGGGTATGATAAGAACCCATCCCGCCATACCCAATTACGGCAAAGTTGATGATTGACATACTTATTGCTCCTTTATGCCCACCACATCGCTGATGGTTGCTCATGAATCATGATGGATTTCAAATTGGTAACAGCACGGGTCAAACCTTCATCAATAGACATAATCGGGTCCTCATGCTCAATGCTCAGGACGTAATCATAATTATAGACACGCAATGCGGAAATGATGTCCGACCATACCTTGAGGTCATGGCCGCAGCCCACCGAACGGAATGTCCAGGCCCGAGTCTTTACATTGCTGTAAGGCTGCATATCAGTTAGTCCATGCATGTTAATGTTGTCTTGATCCAGATAGGTATCTTTGGCATGGAAATGGTGGATTGCACCCGCTTCGCCAAGAATCTTGACCGCAGCAACCGGATCGATGCCTTGCCACCACAGATGACTTGGGTCCAGGTTACAGCCGATCGCCTTGCCCGTTGCTTCCCGGAGCTTCAGCATAGTATATGGAGTATGGGCCAGGAACCCGCCATGAAGCTCTATGCCAATCTTCACGCCTGCCGCTTCCGCTTCCGTGTTGATCCCCTTCCAGTAAGGAATCAACTTGTGCTCCCACTGGTAAGTATAGCTATCCTCATATTCGGTTGGCCACGGCAAGACAGGCCAGTTCACCTGGCTATCCGTCGCATTCCCGCCCGACACGCCAGAAAACCCGTTAACGACAGGAACATTCAGCAGACTTGCCAGCTTGATCGTCTTGCGCAGCAGTTCATCCGCCTCGGCCGCCACTTCCTTCACGGGTGAGATCGGATTATTGTGACAGCTAAGCGCAGAGATTTCCAATCCCTTATCTGCAAGCTTGGCCAAATATTCTTGTCTCGTCTCACTGCTAGCGAGCAAATGGTCGATATCGAGATGAGCGTTGCCGGGATAACCTCCCGTGCCGATCTCAACGGTTTGCAAGCCTTTGCGGGCAACCTCCTCAATCATCTCTTCAAAGCTCAGATTGTTGAACAACGGAGTAAATACACCCAGCTTCATTAACAATCACTCCTTCTATTTTTGACGTGGTTCATAGTGGCCGTAAGCCGGATATACATTTTGAGTCGGGGCACACCATCGAATCCCGTTTTTGATCACCTTTTGTACCTTTTCATTGTAATAGCTCGGATAGGTTTCATGTCCCGGCTGGAAGTAGAAGATCTTCCCGTTGCCCCGGCGGTAAGTACAGCCGCTGCGGAACACCTCTCCACCCGGGAACCAACTGACGAAGATCAGTTCGTCCGGTGCCGGAATATCAAAGTGTTCACCATACATCTCTTCTTTCTCCAGCTCGATGAATTCGCCAATGCCCTCCACAATAGGATGACTTGGATTGACGTTCCAGATACGGCAATTGCCCCCGTCCTCCCGCCATTTCAAATCACAGGATGTGCCCATCAGCTTTTTGAAGATTTTGGAGAAATGGGCTGAATGCAGCACGATCAGCCCCATTCCTTCCAGGATGCGCTTATGCACGCGGTCCACAATTTCATCCTGAACCTCGCCGTGGGCCATATGTCCCCACCAGATCAGGACATCCGTTTCCTCCAGAACCTCTTCCGTCAAGCCATGCTCCGGCTCATCCAAAATGGCCGTTCTGACCGTAAATTGATCTTCGGCCAAGAACTTGGCCAGTTGTCCATGAATGCCCTCCGGGTACATCTCCTGAACAGCCTTGTCCGTCTTCTCATGACGGTATTCATTCCATACCGTGACCTGAATCATGCATATACCTCATCAACCAGGGCTTTCAATTGCCGATAACCAATTGAGGTTGCTTCCAAGGGCTGATATTTCTGAAAGGCTTCCTGCTCCACAATCAGCCAAGGCAAGGCCAGCTGCTTAGCCAGTTCAACGTACTCTTTCATCGGCAAAATGCCTGAACCGATCTCGGTGCTCTCCTTGGGAGACTCTTGCATGTCCTTCATATGGAAAAGCCCGATCCGATCCTTATGCGCCTCCAGCCAAGCGAATACATCTGTTCCGGAATAAGCCAGCCAGTACAGGTCCATCTCCAAATGGATATGCTTCGCATCCTTGTAGATGCAATCAATGATATCCTGACCCGGAATTTCCGCAAACTCATGGGCATGGTTATGATAGTAGAATTCCATTCCTTCCTCGGCCACCTTCACGGCCATCTCCTCCATCTCCGCGATGAAGGCTTGCCATTCCTCAAAGGTGCTGAAGGTAGCATGAGGCACTACGATGCGTTTATTTCCGATGGCCTTCTCGAAGGCCACGACCTCTTCCAGATTTGCTCTTAACTTCTCATAGGAGATATGAGAAGCAGCGACTTCCAATCCGCATTCGTCCAGATAACCCTTGACTTCGGCAGGGCTCTTGCCATAATAGCCAGCAAATTCAACACCATCAAAGCCACTTTGCTTAACCTCTTTCAAGGCCTCATGAAAATTTGCTTCACAAGCTTCCTTAATGCTCCATAACTGCAAAGCAATTTTTGGTTTCATATCAATTGCCTCCTTATAGATAGACGGGTTCGCCGGTTTTCGATGATTTGTAGAGTGCCTCCAGAATCTCGGTTACGACCAGAGCTTGCTCAGGCTTGACCACAGGCTCCGTATCGTTAAGAATAGCATTCACCCATGACTTGGCTTCAAGCACTTCCGGCTTATCGCCCGCGCCATCGTAGAACGCAACGCCGCCTGTTTCCAGTTCGATCTTCTTCTCATAAAGCAAGCTGTGATCTTCACCGTTGATGGTCAAACCGTTGTTCATGTCAGCGCCCGCTTTGGTTCCGCAGAGCGTTGTCTTCGCTTCCTTCACATCCAGGCTATTCAATGCCCAACTGGATTCCAGGAAGATGGTCGCCCCGTTCTCCATGACAATGAATCCGAAGGCGGAATCTTCGACGGTGAATTTCTCAGGGTCCCAAGGTCCCCAAGCGTTGGCCGCATTTTTCGTCTGGGACAAGGCATGATAGGTTTTGCCCACCACATATTTAGGCTTGTAATTGTTCATCATCCAGAGCGTCAGATCAAGAGCATGGGTGCCGATATCGATCAACGGACCTCCGCCTTGAGCCTCTTCATCAAGGAACACGCCCCAGGTTGGTACAGCACGACGGCGAATCGCATGGGCCTTGCCGAAATAAATATCTCCCAGTCCGCCTTCCTCGCAGAACTGTTGCAGGTATCTGGAGTCGGTGCGAAAGCGGTTCTGATAACCAATGGTCAGCTTCTTGCCAGTGCGCTTGGCCGCTTCAATCATGCTTCTCGCTTCTTCGCCCGTCTTCGCCATCGGCTTCTCGCACATCACGTGGCAATCTGCTTCCAGAGCTGCAATAGACAACTCTGCGTGGGAAGAGTTAGGCGTGCACACATGGACAACATCCAATTCTGTATTAGCCAGCATTTTCTTGTAATCATCAAAGACCTGAGCATTTTCCGTACCAAATTTTTCCTTAGCTTCTTCGGCACGTTCTACGATAATATCGCAGAAAGCTACCAGTTCTACTTCTTCCACCTGAGACAACGCTGGCATATGCTTACCGTTAGCAATTCCGCCGCATCCAATGATTCCAACCTTTAATGTCATAATCATCCTCCTGAAAACGTTTTTAATGAATGACTTTATTATAGCCAAACCCTAAGACTCTTTCTTCCCACTTTCCTCTCAAAAATTCCCGGATATTGCGCCTTCATGCTCCAATAAGACAAAAAGACCCGAACAAGCTCGCCTTGTCCAGGTCCTTTACCATTAGTGGGTATTCAAATAGTGGGTATTCAAAAAGTCGGGTTTACAGGTGAGCAACCTCTATTAATGACTGTTCAAACTCTTCTGGTATTGCAGGGGAGATTGGCCCACCGCTTCCTTGAATACATGATGAAACGTCTTTACACTGGCGAACCCCGCCTTTTCAGCCACCTCGACCATCGGAATTTTCTCGTTAGCCAAAATAAATTTGGCTTGATTGATACGGTATTCCGTCAAGAATTGCATGAATGTCTGACCGGTGTTCGTTTTGAAGAAACGCGTAAAATAGTAGGGGCTAAAGCCAATGAATTTAGCGATATCCTCGACCGTAATCACTTCCTGATAGCGGTTCTCTACGTATTCAAACACCTGATTTAGCAAATCCAGTGTTTCCTTATGCTGAATGGTGGAGCGTTTAGTCTTGTTCTTTTTCTCCTTGCGACGGGGCAAATTCAAGTAAAATTCACCAATGAGCTGGTAGAGGTATCCCAAAGTTAAGTAATTCATGCCGGCAGGCTTGCTTTCTTCTAATTTATACAAGTCAATCAATAGCTCTGTGGCTCTCCGGACAAGCGTCTCCGGCCAATTGCGACTAAGTGGCTCCCCGTATTCAAACAAGCTCAGCAGGGAATCCTCCGAGGTCCGCAAAACTTTTTCATCAAACAGCTTCAAATTGAATTGAAAAACATAACGCTCACTGTCAGGAGAAGCCAGAAAATAATGAGCTTCACCGCTGGGGAAGATATAGATCTCCCCTTCTTCAAGCTGAACGATGTCCTCATCAACCCCGATATTGACCTTCCCTTTGCGCGAATAGATAATTTCGACTTCCTTATGCCAATGGGGGTACACAATCGTCATCCCGTCATTCAGAAACGTTCTGAACGGGAGTAAATCCTCGAAACCCGGAATCTCCAAATAATTGCTCATACGCCACTGACTCCTGTAAGTTAGATAAGCTGCTTTCAACTTCATACGTTACTATAGGTCTTTTCGGCATTCAAGTAGTATTTCACTAGACAAATCATGCAGTCGGCCTCTAATTTTGTTATATTAAATAACTGAGGATTGAAAGCTCGGACCATCTGCCTCAACAGCAGGTTGTCGCCCCGGTTCCATTCATTGGACGGCAGACGGTTAAGAGACTATAAGAGGTTGTTCACACGCACTATTAAAAACAACCATTTCGGGAGGTTCTTCATGCTGCATTATATTGATACACGACAAGGCACCGGCAACAAATATGTATACTCCAACGGAAACACGCTGCCGGTGACAGCCGTTCCCTTCGCTATGAATCATTTTGTCGTGCAAACGGCCGAAGACGGCAATTGGTTTTTCCACCCTCGCGATCGCGTCTTTCAAGGCATCCGCCTGACTCATCAGCCAAGTCCATGGATGGGTGACTTCAGCACCTTTCTGATGACGCCAATTGCCGATGACAAGATCAAGGGTTCGCCCTTCTCTTGCCAAAGCTCTTATCGGCCCGAGGAAGCTGTTTTTAAGCCTCACTTCCTCAAAGTGAAGCAACAGCGCTACAATATCATCACCGAGCTTGTTCCAACCTGCTATGGAGCTGCCCTGCGAATTAAATATAATTCCAGGCAGCAGGCCGGACTGGTGCTGAACGCCAGGAATATCAGCGAATTCCATCTGGATATGCCGAACCGCCTTATCACTGGCTATGTGAGTAACTTCGCCGGGTGCCATGACGACCAATTCCGCATGTACGTGTCCATGCAATTTGATCAAGACATCGATTTGAGCACGTCAGGTTATTATGATGCGGATGGACAATTGTGCAATGCAACGGATCTGTGCGGAACAGACCAGCATGTCGTTGTCCGTTTTAAACATTGCGAGCAAGGCATCCTGCAAGTCAGACTTGCTACCTCATTCATTAGCCCGGAGCAAGCTGAGTTGAACCTGAAGCGAGAAGTGGATACCTCACAGGACCTGTTAAAGGAGCAGGCAACTGAGGCCTGGAACCATTATCTGCATAAAATTCAGGTCACGCATAGCCATGAAGAATATCTACGCACTTTCTATGGCTGCTTGTACCGCATGTTCCTGTTCCCACAGAAGTTCTATGAGCTTGATGCCGATATGCAGCCTGTTCATTATGATACAACGGCCAAGGCGGTGAAGAAGGGGGTAATGTACACAAATAACGGATTTTGGGATACCTACAAAACGGTCTATCCGCTGTATTCCATCATTGCCCCTAAGGAATACGAAGAGATGCTGGAAGGTTATCTGAACAGCTACCGGGAAACGGGATTTTTGCCGAAGTGGCTTTCGCCGGATGAGCGCGGGTTGATGCCAGGAACGCTAATCGATGCGGTTATCGCAGATGCCGCAGCGAAGGGGATTGGACAGAAGCTGATGCCCGAGCTGCTGGAGGCGATGGTTACGGCCGCCACGACGCAAAGCGACAAGTCCTGTTATGGCCGTCAGGGGACACATGATTATATGAAATATGGTTACGTACCGAGCAGCTATACGGAAAGCGTGAACCATACACTGGACTATGCCTATAGCGATTATTGCATCAGCCGTGTTGCCGAGATGCTGGGCCAGACGGAACTTGCCGAGCGCTATCGGGAAAGCGCTTTGAACTATCGCAACATCTTTGATTCCGCAACTGGATTTATGAGAGCCAAGGACGAGAAGGGACAGTTCCGTCCGGATTTTAATGATACAAGCTGGGGACTGGACTATGCCGAGGGTAGCGCCTGGCAGAGCAGCTTCGCTGTATTCCAGGATATCCAGGGTCTAATTAACGCTTTTGGCTCGGAAGAACGCTTCTCCCAGAAGCTCACCGAGCTATGCAACAAGGCCCCTGATTATGATGTGCGCGGCTATGGCTTTGAGATTCACGAGATGAGTGAAATGGCGGCCGTGGATTATGGACAATTGGCCATCTCCAACCAGCCAAGCTTCCATATCCCTTATCTGTTCAATTACACCGGACAGCCGGCTTCCTCCCAGGTAGTCATCAAGCAAATTTTGACCCATCTGTTCAACAGTGGCTTTGAGGGGTATCCTGGCGACGAGGATAATGGCAGCATGTCCGGCTGGTTCGTGTTCAGCTCGCTTGGCTTCTATCCGGTATGTCCGGGCAGCAATGAATACGTGCTGGGTATTCCACTCTTTGACTCGGTCACGATGGAGTTGCCAAACGGTAAGCAAATGAATATCCAGACTGACAATAATAACCCGCAATCCAACTTTGTTGCTGAGGTCAGCTTGGGCGGCGAAGCGTATAACAAGCTATACATCACTCATGAAGACATCCTGGAAGGGAAAACGCTGGAATTCCGGCTTGGTCTTGCTCCAAGCTATCGCCAGTATCAGGCGGAAGAGCTGCCCTTCTCCATCTCCAAGCGTCGCAGCTAAAAAGGAAATTTTCCATGGCTGATCGATAAAGAGGGTGTTGCAAAAGTTATCGTAACTTTTGCAGCACCCTCTATCTTTAGAGCCCGGTTTACTGTCAGTGATTCCTACAAATGCTCTGCACTAGCTCTACAAACCCAAATAATATTTGAACAGCACTTGTGTCCCCTTGTCTTCATAGCCTTTTTCGGCAATTTGCCGGTAAAGCGATTCCGCCAGTTCCAATCCCGGCGTATTCAGTCCCATTTCCTTAGCCGACTCCAGCGCAATCCTCATATCCTTGATAAAATGCTTCACATAAAAGCCAGGCTCAAAGTTGCCGGCCAGCATCCGCGGTCCAAGATTGCTGAGCGACCAACTTCCCGCAGCCCCGCTCTCAATGCTCTTAAGCACCGTATCGGCTTCAAGCCCGGCATTCCGGGCATATGCCAATGCCTCGCATACCCCCATCATCCCCGAGGCGATGGCGATCTGATTGCACATTTTGGTATGCTGGCCAGCCCCGGCCTTGCCCTGATATACAATGTTGCTGCCCAGCAGCCTTAACAAGGGCAGCACAGCCTCGTAGTCCGCTTGTTCACCGCCCACCATGATGGAGAGCCTGGCATCCCGCGCACCGATATCTCCACCGGATACAGGCGCATCAAGCGCATGCAATCCTTTTGCCGCACAAGCCTCGAAAATTCGTCCCGCAAGGCGTGGACTGGAGGTCGTCATATCCAGCAAATAGGCTCCTTCTTTCGCCTGAGCCACCAGCCCGTCCCGTCCAAGATACACTTCCTCCACATCCTGCGGATAGCCAACCATCGTTATGACCGCTTCACAGGCTGCTGCCAGTTCCCCCGGCGACTCATGCCATACCGCCCCTTCTCTCAACAATTCCTCTGCTTTGGCGTAAGTGCGTGTATACACATGCAGCGAATAACCCGCCTGCTGAATATGCCTTGCCATGCTTTTGCCCATAACACCGATTCCGATAAAACCTATCGCTGATTTTCCAGGTATGAACGCCACGCTGTCATCTCTCCTTTTCCCATTCTATTTCTTAAGGATCTATTATTTATTCTCGACCTGCAAAATATTGTCCTTCTCCTTCTAACCAATCATCATCCAATAAAATTTCAGCAAGGTACAGACCTCAGGCTCGGAAAAAACATCCGTCCACACAAAAAAGCTCTTGAGTTCTTCCACAATAGGAAGCTCAAGAGCTCTTCTAAATTTATAGACATGGCGCTTCAATATACTCAAAATAATCAAAGTCAGCCGACTTGCGGAAGCCAGTCAGATCCTGGCAGCATAATCCGACGAAGGCACCGGTGAACCACCCTTCGTGGCAGGCTTCATCAGACAAGGTGCTGGCATCCAGAACAGGTCCGATCGGCTTGAATGCCTGCTCGCCTTCTGTGGAGTAAGTAAATTGAAGCTGATCATGGTCCACCTCTACACGCAGCCAGATCCGCTGGACATCGTCAGGCAAGGCCATGTAGCCAACAGGCGCGTTATACTTGTTATTGACTGCAGACAGGATACTGATACAGCGACCGATTTCTTCGTCGTGAGTCACGTGTAAATAATAATAATTTTGTGTATCGTAAAGGCAGATCAGACCAGCCAGATGTTTGAAGCTCGTCGGCATGAATTCCAGACAGGTGGTAGCTGTGAATTTGAACTCCTGCCAACGCCGGGCCACTAGGCTTTGTCTGTATTTGGAGCCAAGTCCTTCCCTCCCATAAAGTCGCAGATAGCCCTTCCGCTCGGTTAATGAATAAAATGTAGCATCCAGCGGCACACGCAGAGACTGGAACTGTATATCCAATAGTTCACTATCGAAGTCATCTCGATCCGGACGTTTGGGAAAAGGATGGAGCGGAAGCCCCGGAGCTTCTACCTCTACCTCCGGCAATACGGTGCCGTTCGTCAAGCGAAGCCAGCCATCTGCGGTCCATTCCACTTTTTGCAGAGCTGTTTCCCGTCCCAGGGTATACTTTCGCTCCCCCTTTTCCGTCCGATTCTCCAGTGCCCGTCCACAGAGATGGACCATATACCATTCACCCGTTTGTGTTTCTACGAGGTCACCATGCCCGGATTTTTGCAAAAGCAGGTCAGGGTGATCTCTGGATGTCATTAGCGAATTACCCGAGTAAGCTTCATAAGGGCCAAATAAATCCTTTGACCTCAAGATGGATTGTCCATGGCCCTCCCCTGTCCCGGTGTCTGCTGCGAACAAGTAATAATATCCGTTGCGTTTATAAAGATGAGGCCCCTCCAGATAAATATCGTTGCTGGCATAAATAGTGACAGGCTCGCCGATGATGCACTGCTCCTGCCGCGAATACTCCTGCAGGACGAGATGCCCCTTGTACCGCTTCCGGGGCCGATGATCCGTAACCATACTGACGATATACATACGACCGTCATCATCATGGAATAAGGATGGGTCAAAGCCGTAGCTATGCAGATATATCGGTTCTGACCATTCGCCGCGAATATCCGTCGCCGTGACCAGGAAGTTGGGCGTATCGTACATGTTGACATAAAACGAATTTACAACCGTATAAAGTAAATAGTAGATGCCGTCATGGAAGGTCAAGCATGGCGCCCAAACTCCCTGTGAAGCTCCGACACCACGAAGATCCAATTGGGACAGCCGGGTTAACGGGCGGGTTATCAGCTCCCAGTGGACCAGGTCCCTCGAATGATGAATTTGCACTCCAGGGAACCATTCAAAGGTTGAAGTGGCAATATAATAATCATCCTCCACGCGGATGATGGACGGATCTGGATTAAAGCCTCTTAGAATCGGATTCTTAATGATATTCAACATGAGGTCTCCTTCAATGTTTTTTACCATAAATAAAGATCGTTGCCCTTTAATTTGAAGATGGCTTCCATAAAATAATAGTCACCGTAGATAATGGCATGATGATGATTAGAAGAATGATAAGCTTCCGTCCCGTACAGGAGAAAATGGTCGGTCTCCGGTGACCAGTCGATGCGTGATTGGTCCAGCATGCCCAATAGCTTCAGCGCTGCGGAAATATATGATCGGCTTTCATACCCGCCTACGGCCTTGGCAATCTCAATCAGTCCACAGGCTGCGATAGCTGCGGCTGTATCATCTGCCAGAGCTGGCTCTTCAGGCTGTCGAAAATCAACAGGGATAACCCCGTCGTCAGGAATATTCGCCATAAAATAATGAGCAACCCGCTTAGCTGTCTGTAAATAGTCATTTTTCTCGGTATGAAGATAGCTCATCATGAAGCCATAGAGAGCCCAGGCTTGACCACGAGTCCAGGAAGACCCCTCCCCGAAGCCTTGCCCGCCATGTGCACGAATCACCCCTCCGTTAAATGGATCAAACTCGACCACATGATGTACTGAGCCATCCGGCCGAACGAAGGCTGTCATTGAAGTATCGGCGTGCTTCATCGCAATCTGCCTGTAACGGGGATCGCCTGTTTCTTCCGTCGCCCAGTATAATAGCGGAATATTAAGCATACAGTCGATGATGGCCCAGCCCCTGGTATCCTTGCCAGCCAGATCGTTCCAGGCACGAATAAAGCTGCCCGCCACGTTGAACCGTCCAGCCAGTAAGTTTGCAGCATGCAATGCCCGCTTACGGGATTCCGTATTCCCGGTAACTTTGTAGTTAGCTACGCTGGTAGGAAGCCACATAAAGCCAACGTCATGGTGGAGACCGTAATATGCCTTAAAGCATTGATCCAGCTTGGCTTCCGAGACTTCCGCAAACTCCTTGTATTTCTCATGCCCGGTGGCATGATACATCAACCATAACATGCCTCCCCAGAAACCGTTCGTCCACCAGCAAATGCCGTCGGCTACATCGCCTGACGGGTTCACTTTCGCCCGATCATCGTGTACGCCATTCACCGTGGTATAAGGGATTTTGTCCCGGGAGCGCTCGCTGACCTGCTCCATCTTGGCTGTTAGCCTGGTGATCACATCGTTTAACCATTGCTGCTGTGTAGCATTTAACAAAGAGGTTCACAGCCTTTCATCCTGAATTAAGTGAGAACGTTCTCATCTCTTCGTTGCTCCAGAAGCAAGACATCTGATTTTAAATCGGTAACAAGTCAGATCGTCCCGTATCACCGTTTTTATGAAGTCGCTTCGTTAATTCAAGAGTAGCATGTGTGTTCTTTGATCGGAATGCAGTTTTTTTAGGGACATGTGCATCATTTTTAAGAGGTAATTCAAAAAGTACCTTTTTTACAATAAACAAAGGTGGGTCTCTGCATTTCATTTATCCATGATCACATACTCGAAATTGTACTATTAATATTACTATTAAAATGATTCAACCAGGTCTGCGGATACAAAAACAGATTCCTTGTTGGCACCAGCGCCAAAACAGGAATCTGTAAATGTTAGGTATAATGCGGTCGAGAGGACTCGAACCTCCACGGGGGGTTAGCCCACACGGACCTGAACCGTGCGCGTCTGCCAATTCCGCCACGACCGCATATCTCGTTGTCGCCATCATCAAGAATGCGGCAACGAAATATACTTTACCATAAATTTCAGGAAAGTACAACTAGAAATTAATTTCGGGGCACATCACCCCTTTACCCCGCCAACCGTCAAGCCCTCAATAAAATACCGCTGAAAGAACAGAAACAGCACCAGAATAGGCAAAATTGCCAGCACAGCTCCCGAGATTAACGCTTCATAATTATTCCCTAGCGGCGATACGAAGGAAGCCAGCCCGATGGGAAGCGTAAATTGCTCCGTCGTTCGCAAGACAATTAACGGCCACAGAAAATTGTTCCAGCTATTCATGGCCTGCAGAATCGTAATAGCACCAAAGGCTGGCGCCATCAGCGGCACCATGATGCGAAAATAGATTCCATACTCCGAGCAGCCATCAATTCTTCCCGCATCCATAAAATCCTTGGGCAAGCCAAGCACAAACTGACGAAAGAAAAAAATCGGCAACGGAGCTACCACAAAGGGTAATATTACTCCCCAGATCGTATTGATCAGCTTGAGCGAAATCGTCAGCTTGTACAGCGGCAGCAAAATGATTTCCACAGGAATCATCATGACGACCAGAACCAGGGTGAAGATCAATGTCCGCCCTTTGAAACGATACATGCCAAGCCCATAGCCAACCATAGAGGATAACAGAAGGCTCAGTAAGGTGAATAGTAAAGTAATAATCAGACTGTTCTTATACCAACCAAAATAGTTTGCCGCTGCCCCTTCGCCTGTAAAGATCGTTTTGTAATTATTCAAGCTCATTAAATGGATATCCAGCCGCACGTTCAGGCCATATCTGAACAACTCAGTTGCCGGCTTAAGCGAAGCCAGAAATAACGCATAGAGCGGGAAAAGCATCAGGATCGCTAACAGGACAAATAACAGCAGCATGACCACTGAAGATGGCGTGATTCGGCGTTTTTTACCAACCCGTAACTGCATAGCCTTTACTCCTCCTTCCTGAACATGCCGGTCAAAGCCAGTTGCAGCATGCTGACGATGAGGGTAATAGCTAACAGGGTCAGGCCAACGGCAGAGCCGAAGCCCAGATTAAAATACTGAAATCCCTGCTGATAAATATAACCAACCATCGTCAAACCGATATTTTGCGGCGATGGCTTCCCTGCCCATAGCATATAGCTTTCAGTAAACATGGCATAGCCGCCATAGATGGTGATCGTCACCACATAAATAGTGATGGGTCTTAACAGGGGGACCGTGATGCTCCATAATCTTCTCAGCTTGCCCGCTCCGTCAATCTGGGCCGCCTCATACAATTCGCCGGGAATACTCTGCAAGGCAGAGAGGAAATATAGCACATTGATGCCTATCCATCTCCAGCCAGCCAACACTACCAGCGCCACCATACTCAAGCTTGAGCTATAGAGCCATTTCTGGCTGGGAAGGCCAAACCAATGGAGGATCGTATTCAACAAAGCCCCATCCAATTCTCCGAAAATCAACCGGAAGACGACACCCGCCACAACCACCGAGGTTAAGGCCGGAATAAACAGTGTGGATCTGAAAAAGTTGCTGAACACCATTTTCTTGGAATTTAACAGCACAGCCAGCAGCATAGGTACGGGAATCAGCAGCAGCAATGTCCACAAGGTATAGCGGCTGCTATTGTATAATGCGGCTCCAAAATCCTCGTTCCACAAAGCCCGGTAATTGTCCAGTCCCACAAATGAAACCTCTCCGGGCAGCACCTCCTGAAAGCTCATCACCCCGCTGCTAACCAGCGGATAGGCAAAAAACAGCACAAACGATAAAAGAAACGGAGATACAAATACGTAAGGGGCAATCTTTTGTGAATTGCCCCATCTTTTACGCGGCTCCTTCCGTATCTTCCCCGGATTCAACTCTCTTTCCAGCTGCATGATCCGCCTCCTGCTCTCTCTACTTCAAGCTGTTTTGAACATCCTTCAATACTTGAGCCGGCTCCTTCAAATTAATAAAGATTTCCGGCATCGCCTTGTTGCGAATCGCATCAAATACCTCTGGTGTATTCTCGCGGATATTCACCGGGGCAATTTCATCCTTTACGCTAAGCAGTGTATCAAAGATGTCATCTCCGAAATAATCCGTAAATTTATTTGATTCCTTCATCGCCGGGTCGCTCCATACATCAGTACGAATCGGATCGAATCCAAGCTGCTTCCATATTTGCAGATTGCCTTCCTTGGACAGCTTGGCATAGGTCAGGAATTCCTTAATCAATTCCGGATTCTTGGCTTGATTCGTAATCGACGTGGCCGTACCGCCCATCCCTGCCGAACGGTTGCCGCCTTCCTCCCAGGCAGGCATAGGACGAATCATGATTTTGCCTGACAAGTCAGGGATATGATCGGTGAAGCGATTCATGAACCAGAACGGCATGAAGACGGAGGCTGCACTGCCGGAATTCATGTAACCGAAATATTCCTCCGTATCATGGCCGGCTCCGGGAGCTACAGCGGCAACCCCTTCCTTGACCAGCTTCTGAAAAAATTCCATCGTCTTGATATTCACAGGGGTATCAATCGTTACATTCCCGTCGGCATCCACCTGATCAGAGCCTTGCTGGCTAATCGCCGGCCACCAGGACCAGTTCCCGTTGCCTTCAAACGTAATCATCGGCTTGCCAGTCTTCTCCAGCACCTGCTTCCCGGCACTCTCAAAATCAGCCCACGTTGTGATATCATCCGGGTTAACTCCGGCCAAATCAAGAATTTCCTTATTGTAATACATCACCGTAGCTCCGACATGATAGTCGATGCCGTAGAACGTATCCCCTTTGCTATAAATCTCCACTCGGGATTTTACGATATTGTCTAGCTCAGGCTCTACAATGTCATTCAGAGAAACAAGCTGTGGTGTGCCTTTCATAAAGTTGGGAAACTTGTTTTGCTCGATATCCACCAGGTCAGGCGCTCCTACACCCGACTGCAAGGCAACCAGAAGCTTGGTATGCATATCATCATAGGGAATCGTTGTCGCCTCAAGCTCGATTGCCTTATCTGGATTAGCCGCATTCCAACTGTCCGCCATGCTCTCATAGAACCGCTGGTGCGCATCCACAAACGTCCAGAAGACTACCTTCTGTGCTTCGCTTCCCGCGGCATTGCCATTGCCGTCTGCCTGCTTGACATTGCCTTCATTTTGCTTCGGATCCGTCCCCGCTGAGGATGGATGATCTGTATTTGCTCCTCCACAGCCGCTGAGCCCCATGACCATGATCAGCATCAGAACCATTGCACCCATCAAAGTCTTCTTCATCAAGTTCTCCTCCTTGACTTCTAAATACCGCGTTCCCCGAATTATATTTTTTCAACATCGGGGTAAGCGCTTTAATTATATTAAAGCATGTTGTATTCTAATAAAAAACGGAGGTTTACAACCTTATTTTTAATAATTTCAACCTACTTGGAGGGTAACCAATGAACTCATCCATCTTGCATTTCATCTCGCCGCCCATTCCCTATTTTGTGGATTGCGGGCACGCTTCTTACGACGAAGGCGATTATCATATCAACCGTAATTGCATCGGTGTGTTTGACCTGATCGTTGTCCTCAAGGGAATGCTTCCCGTAGCGGAGAACGACAGATCCTGGGAGGTGCGTGAAGGAGAATTTCTCATCCTGTGTCCTGACGGGCATCATTATGGCAATGCTCCCTGCCGGGAGGAAACAAAGATTATCTGGATTCATTTTCAGACCTTTGGCAGTTGGATCGAGTGTGCCTCGATGGACGATTGCCTTGAAGGGCAAACTCAATTGATTCAGAACCATAAACAGAAAGCCTTCGTTAATCATGCGGATGTCTGCTCCATTTTCCTTCCCAAGCACAGAAAAATCGCCCCCAAAGCCATGGAAGTACTGGACCTGTTCTTCGCCCAGGAGCATGAACCGCAATCCTTGCGCAACTGGAACAGGCAGGCCTCCTTTCAGCGCTTCCTTCAGCATCTCGACCGTGACCTGGCCTCTCCTTCGGATGCCACCGCCATTCAATTGGCTGAACAAATCGAGCTCTTCATCCGTCATAACTACACTCGCAACATCACCAACTCCGTACTTAGAGACGAACTGAACTACCACCCGAATTATTTGGCCAAAAGCATGCTTAAAGCCTATGGAATGACACCGATCGCTTACCTGCAAAATTATCGGATCGAACAGGCCAAGCGGCTGCTGCTGCAAACCTCCTGGTCTGTGGCTCGCATTGCCGACGAGGTGGGCTTCCGTCATGTCTCCCACTTCTCTTCCTGCTTTTCGCAGAAGGAAGGGTTATCTCCAACCGGCTTCCGCAACAAATTTATCCGCAAGCATTGACCGCTTCCCAGGCTGCTGCAACCAGCTTATTCCAGAAGCAATCCCCTTGATAAATAAGGAGAAATTAGAGTATAATAAGAACATAAGTTCTCATTTAAAGGGGTGTTGATATATGGCCGTTCCCGGTCTAAGCGAAGATGATTTGGCCTTGATCAAGAGTGCATTGCTGCTGGAGTGCTTGCAGCGTATATTTCAGCGGGATGCCCGGGTGCTGGAGCAGAGCGGAGTCTTGAAGAGTCCTGAGGTTTATGTCGATTTTATCCGCCACGGCGAGAGCCGGGCATCCGTTGTACTGGCAGAAATTCACGATCAATTCCGGCAGCGGAACATCGAGATTTACCGAATTAGCCAAGATGAGAACGGGATTCGCGCCGAATACCGCTACCGAGGCTTCCACGGCAAGATGAACATTTTCTGGTCTGCACTTCAGCAGGAGGTATCGAAGCGTATGCGTGCTTACCTGAGCGGCAACGGAGAGGCCAGCTCCGCTTCAAGCTCAGGGCGCACAATCGGGCAAGAGGCTACCGCATTAGTTGAGTAGCCGATCTCCCGATCGAGCACTGTTCCAAGCATATGATGGCATTTCAGCTTCTATGCAACGGTTGTACCAGCTCTAATAATGCAGCTAATGCAGCAGAGTAAATCTGTCCCGCTCGATATATAAATCCTACCTCCAGCCTGCGATATTGCTCCGGCAATGCGTAACTGGCGATTTTTCCTGCCTTTTCCGCATTTAAGACTGAGGATCGCGGCAACAAAGATACGCCTAACCCGGCGGAAACGCCATTTATGATCACTTCCATCGTGCCAAATTCCCTGACTTCATAAGAAGAAATCCCCTTTTCCTTCAATATAAGCTCGGCCCTGGCCCTGTGGGTACAGCCAACATCAAAAAACAGCATGGGTAGGGCAAGCAGTTCTTCTATGTTTGCCTCTGCTCTGTTACGTTCGGAAATCAAAACAAGCTCATCTTCAAATATAGGCAGATATTCAATGTGCGATTCATGAATCGGACCATAAACAAAAGCTCCGTCCACTTCACCGGTCAACACCTTTTGCAAAAGATGATGGGTTTCGCCCGTTTGCAGCAGAAATTGAACCTCCGGATAATGGGATTGATATTTTTTAATCACCGGAAGTAAGTCATAGGCAGCAGCCGTTTCAATACACCCTATGCGCAAAGCGCCCGCAGGGACATCTGAACCTTGTGTAGTCCGGAGCGCTTCTGCCAGCAGGTCTATAATTTGATCAGCGTAATGAAGCAAATTTTCTCCTGCAGCGGTCAAAATCATCCCTCGATTCGTTCGCCGAAAAAGCGGGAGCTTTAGTTCAGCCTCCAAAAATTGAATCCGGGCTGTCACATTGGACTGGACATAGTTTAACGCCTGCGCGGCTTTGGTAATACTTCCTTCTCTGGCAACAGCCTGAAATATCTTCAAATCGTTGCTTTCCAATTCTGCTCACCTCCCAGCCATGATTATTTATGATACTCACGTTCAGTTTTATTCATTTTATCAACCAGGTTGAGCTGTGTACAATGGGAGTGACATGGAAGGTCAACCTAAACTACAGCAACAGGAGGATACAAATGAAGGCGATTATACATGCGGGAATGCCAGGAATACGAGGATTGCAATACACAGAGCAACAAGACAAGCTGCCGGGAAAAGGCGAGGTAAAGGTACGCTTAAAAACTGCCGGGTTGAATCATCGAGACTTATTTCTGATGGCTGACCGAACGAATCAGGATGCTCCCTTCATTCCTGGCTCGGATGGGGCTGGAATTATTGAAGCCGTCGGCGACGAGGCAACTCCTCTGACACCAGGTGCGGAGGTCATTATCAATCCATGCATAGGGTGGGAAAAGACAGAGCAGGTCCCGATTGTGCCTGTCATACTAGGCGGTCCTTCAGACGGGACTTTCGCAGAATCTGTCATCGTTCCCCAACAAAATGTTGTCCCTAAGCCTGCCTATTTAACCTGGGAAGAAGCAGGGACACTATCCCTGTCGGCCCTCACCGCCTATCGGGCGTTATTTACTAGAGGGAATTTGCAGAAAGGCCAGCATGTACTTATTCCAGGGATCGGCGGCGGGGTGGCAACCTTTGCGGCGCTAATGGCTGCTGCAATCGGGGCGGAGGTAACCGTCACTTCAAGAAGCGAGGTCAAACGCCAAGCTGCGCTGCAACTGCCGATAGCTCAAGCATTGAATACTCATGAGAGCTGGAAAGACCAGCTAAAAGGTAAAGCTGTGGACTTAATCCTGGATAGTGTTGGCCCCGTCGCCTACGGCCAATACTTTGATGTCATCAAGCCTAATGGAAAAATCATTATGTTCGGGGCAAGCTCCGGAGATGAAATTACCATTCCCGCTAGGGCGGTATTTTTCCCTCAGCTCCACATTATTGGCACTTCTATGGGGAGCAGGGAAGAATTTATAGCGATGCTGCAATTCATGGAGCGGCATGCTCTGCATCCTGTGATCGACACGATCTATCCTTTAAAAGAAACGGCACTTGCCTTCGGGCGTATGGAGCGGAGTGAGCAACTAGGCAATATCGCCATTGCTATAGACTAGCATCTGACATACAAATATTAATAGGCATAACTAGCAAAGGGGAGCCTCCATATCGGAGACTCCCTGCAAATTCGGCATCCTGTTACCGCCAATTTATTCGTTCAGACCATCCAGAGAAGCCCGTGGCTCCCGAGAGGGCTGGTAAATATAATTACGGTCCAGCTTGACTACATTGCGGTTGGGCTTGCGAATCAGCACATGCGTATCATCCCAGGCCACGACAACGCCCCGAACATCATTGCTCTCGATGCCATCACGCACCACCCGCACCTTTTCACCGGACAACCGATACTGATTCAACTGCTCGTCCGAAATCATGAAACGCTCACCTCCCTGAGGCAAATTATATAACAAATATTCGCCATCTCCAATCAAGCGATGCAGCAGGGCGTGAGTTTGCGCTTCTCTCCGTGCCATTTTACGTATTACTTTGCTTGAGCACGCAAGTCCTCGGTCACACTTAATTGAACCAGTTCAATCAGCATTTCCACTGCCTTCACCATCACATCGGCAGAGACATACTCATAGCGGCTGTGCATATTTTCGCCCCCGGCGAACAGGTTCGGGGTTGGCAGCCCCATAAAGGACAGCCGCGCGCCATCTGTTCCGCCGCGAATCGGCTGAATCCGCGGCTGAATTCCAGTCTGCTCCATCGCCTTGCGAGCCAGCTCTACAATGCCAAATACAGGCTGGATCGCTTCCAGCATATTGGCGTAGCTGTCCCGAATCTGCATAGTTAACACAGACTCGCCATATTTGGAGCGGAAATCCGCGGCCGCAGACAATAGCAACTCCTTGCGCTCCTCGTATTGAACGCGATCAAATTCCCGAATCAGGTACACCAGCTCGGTGCGCTCCGCCTCCCCGCGGCAAGCGTGCAAATGAAAGAACCCGTCCCGTCCATCGGTATACTCCGGGGCTTCTGCCTCCGGCAGATAGCGGTTAAACTCCATCGCCAGCTTCACGGAATTCACCATTTTACCCTTGGCGCTGCCCGGATGAGCATTTCTGCCGTGGATCACGACTCGCACAGTCGCTGCGTTAAAGTTTTCATACTGCAATTCCCCCAGCGGTCCGCCATCGATCGTGTAGGCGAAGTCAGCACCGAAGGCTTTTACATCGAACTTGTCGGCCCCTCTGCCAATTTCCTCGTCGGGCGTGACGGCAATCCGAACCTTGCCGTGAGGGATTTCAGGATGAGCCATCAGCACCTCCAACGCGGTCATAATTTCGGCAATGCCCGCTTTATCGTCCGCACCCAGCAGCGTGCTGCCATCCGTAACAATGAGTGTCTGACCGATATAGCCATCCAGCTCGGGAAACTCCGCGGGCTTGAGCACCACCGCTCCCGCCTCATCAAGCTGGATGTCGCCGCCCTCATAGGTCTCAATCACCCGCGGGCGCACCCCTTCGCCGGTGATTTCAGTCGCCGTATCCAGGTGAGCGATCAGCCCGACCACCGGCACTGCTTGTCCGGCAGGCAGATTGGAGGGCAACGTGGCCATGACATAACCGTTCTCGTCCACGACAACCTCCGCAAGCCCCAGGCTGCGCAGCTCGTCCGCCAGCATCCGGGCCAGCACAAGCTGCCCCGGCGTAGAAGGACAGCTAGCGCTGGCCCCATTAGACTGCGTATTGACCTGCGCATAAGCAATAAATCTGGAAATTAACTTGTCCTTAAGCATGTGCATGGCCATCAAGCCTTCTTTCCACAAATATCAATAATGACCTGGGTGAACATGCTAGCCGAGGTCAACAGATCATCCAAAATGACAAACTCATCGGCACCATGCGGGCGCGGATCAACCCCCGGCATCGTACAGCCGAAAGCAACGCCGCCCTCAATGCCATGTACATAGGTCCCCCCGCCGCTGTAGTTGCAGCTTCCCTTCTGCCCGGTATACTGCTCATAGCAGCTTAACAGCGTCTGGACAAACGGAGAATCGGCAGGTGTATGATGAGGCGGAGAAAAGCCCGAACGCTTCAACTGCACCCCATAGACAGCCAGCTTGCGCTCCAGCACATCCATCGTATTGCTCTCCGTAGCACACAGCGGGGTCCGGCTGTCAAAAAAACCATAAATCCGCGTCGGCTCAATCTCCAGAATGGAGAAATTGATCGTCAGCGGCCCCGACAGCTCATCCTCCATCTTGAGTCCCGCCGCTTCTCCATAATAATCGCCATGCGGGAAGGTCTCATAGACTCCCCGCAGCGCTTGGTGAATAGGCGTGTCCGCCAGTGGCAGGGCAACCAGACCATCCAGCAGCGCAGTCACAGCATTGACGCCCTGCTCCGGCAGTGAAGCATGGCCGCCTGTGCCTTGCACCTGAATTCGAACCCGGGGAACAGAGCCTTCAGCAGGCAAAGCCGTACAGACAAATTCCGCACCGGTGCGAGCGGAGACCGCCAGCGCACAGGCCTGAACCTCGGCTAATGACAGCCCCTCCACCGTCGCCTCCGCTACAGGAGGAACAACGTTTACGCGATAGCCTCCGGAAGCGGACAGCACACGCGGCAAGGCGGCTTCCTCCTGGAACAGGCCTTCAAAGCTGGTGCGCAGTCCCCCTTTTTCCGTATTGATAACGGGAAAGGCGCCGTCTGGCGAAAAGACATGCCGCGGCGGGCGCTCCTTGGCGAAATAATATTTAATGTCACTGCTCCCGCTTTCCTCATCAGTTCCCAGAATAAGCCGCGCGCCGGAGGTTAACGGCACGCCCAGCTCCTTCACCGCAGCCAATGCAAACAAGGCGGCAATCGCCGGGCCTTTATCATCCGTCGCCCCCCGCGCATAGAGCCGTCCGTCCTCGATCGTGCCGCCGAAAGGCTCCTTGGTCCAGCCGTCGCCCTCGGCGACGACATCGAGATGCACCAGAATGCCCAACGAGGGCTCCAGTTCATTAATATCAACCGTCCCCACATACCCCTCATGGTTGTGCGTGATCAGTCCCAGCTCCCGAGCCTGTCTCAATACCTCCTCAAGCGACTGCGCCACCTCCGGCCCAAACGGCATCCCCGGCTGCGGGTCTGCCTTGACACTTCGTATGGCAACCAGCTGCTGCAGGTTCTTGATCAACGTATTCCGAACTCGATCAAAATAGGCATCAATAGCTGCTTTCATCCCTGACGAACCCCCTTGATCATTGTGGTATAGCCCCGCTTCTCCGAGGCTGCTTTCAACCGCTCCAACGCTTGCTCCAGCGGCTTGCGCGGCGTGGCCAGATTCATCCGCGTGAACCCGTAACCCCCCGTCCCGAACCAGCTGCCGCAATCCAGATCCAATGCAGCCTCCTTCTGCAGAAAGACATGAAGCTCCTCCTCGCTAAGCCCCAGTCTATTCCAGTCCATCCAGACGAGAAACGTGCCTTGCGTTTCGGAGATGGTGATCTGGGGAAGATACTTCTGGAAAAAATCGCACACCAGCCTGATATTCTCCTGCACATAATCCAGCATCTCATCCACCCATTCGCCCCCATGCCTGTACCCGGCAATGAGCGCCTCACGCATAAACGGATTGATGCTTCCATAATGGTCGATCTCCCTTTGCCGCAGAAAGCTCTCGCGCAAAGACTCGGAAGCAATCAGCACATTAGCATGACTGAAGCCCGTAAAATTAAACACCTTTCCTAACGAGGTGGTGACAATCGCATGTCCTTCAGTGCCGGGAATTTGCAGATAGGGTACCGTATAATGCCCGTTAAAGACCACCTCGGCAAAAATTTCATCAATGATGACCAATACGCCGTAACGCGCTGCCAACTCCGCAACCCGGGCCAGCACATCCTGCTCCCAAACCTTGCCGATCGGATTATGCGGGTTGCACAAAATCATCAGCTTCGTATCCTTCCTGGCAAATACCTGCTCCAGGCTGGTGAAATCCATCCGGTATTCGCCGCCCTCATAAATCAGAGGGCTTTCCACCACCTGGCGGTGATTGTGCTCGATCACCTTGCGGTACAGCAAATAGACGGGAGGCTGAATCACAACACCCTCGCCTTCGCTTGAGAAGGCGCGTATTGCCGCCGCCATCGCCTGCAAGGTGCCATAGGTCGGGACAATCCATTCCCGCTGAATTTCAAAATCGCGGCGCGTCTTCATCCAGTGCATAATAGCATTAATGTATTCGTCATCGGTAATCGTGTACCCGTACAAGCCATTGCGCGCTTTCGCAGCCAGCGCTTCCATAATCACCGGCGCCGTCTTGAAGTCCATCTCCGCTCCGCTGTATGAAATCCCCCCAGCCTGGAGCACTTCCTCGGGGGTGTCGATGTATTTCATATTCCCGCTATTTTGCCTGTTGACCAATGTGTCAAAATCGTACTTCATGGGACTACAGCTCCCTTAATTCAAATATGCCTTCGATTTCCACCGTAACGTCCATCGGAAGCTGGTTGGTCCCTACTGCCGAGCGGGCGTGCGCCCCCTCTGCTTCGCCAAAAATGTCCATCAGCAAACGAGAAGCCGCATTCACCACCAGATGCTGGCGGTCAAAACCGACCTCACTGTTCACAAAGGCAAGCAGCTTGACCACGCCCTTGACCTGATCCAGATTGCCGGCATAAGCCTTTAAGGAGGCAAGCATATTGATTACGCACAAACGAGCTGCCTCCTGGGCATACTCCAGACTGCGCTCGCTCCCGGCCTTGCCGGTATAGACGGGCTTTCCGTCCCGCATGGGAATATGGCCGGATACATACAGGCCCTGACCCAGCCGCTTGACCGGAACATATAAAGCCCCCGGACCGGCAGGGGCTGGCAACGTGATGCCAAGTTCAGAAATCCTTTGTTCAATCTCCATCGATATGATCCTCCTGCTCTTGCTTATCCAGCTCATTCAAGTAATTATATACAGTAAATCGCGAGACGCTCAGCTTCTCCGAAACAAAAGGGACGGACTTCTGAATATCGAACACATGCTTGTCCTTGAGTAATTTGATCAGCTTGAGCCGATCCTTCTTGTTCATATCAGCGATCGGCTTGCCGACAATTTTCAGCGCTTCCTCGAATATTTCGCTAAGCATGCCTTCTCCGGCCTGCCAGATCGCGCTCTGCAGGTCTCCCCCCACATTCATCAGCCCCAGCAGCAACTGGTTGGCGCCAACCAGTTCCGTAAAATCAAAATTAATGCCTAACGCCAACCGATAGCCTTCTCCGAACATCTGAAAGGTAGAGCTCTTGATTTGCCGACCCTCCGGTGTTACAGCCAGATGGTTCACAAAATCCACCCCGGAAACCAGTTCATCCAAATCCTTGGTAGAGCCTAGCACATCGACAATAGAGCCAGGCTCGCGGCCGGTAACATGTCCGTTATAGATAGCCAGAATGGGGTGGCCCTTCACACTCATGTCATGGATCAGAGTTTCACAGGATTTGCCGAAGGTCAGGGCAATGCCCTTGGCCAGCCGATTCAGGAAATCAAAAGCTTGTTCTTTATTCACAGCAACAACCCCTGTTCAGATTTATTTACCGGACACCGTGATCCCGTCCACGCGAAGGGAAGGAGCGCCGTAGCATCCGTGGGCCATCGGCGCGCCCGGACGGAAGCTCGTCGGCAGACCAAACAGCAAATCACTGCCGATATCCGATAGATTTTTCATAAAATCATACAGGCTGCCAGCAATCGTAATCCCGTCGAAGGGACGGTCAATCTTGCCGTTCTTCACTACGTAGCCTGTAGCTGGAATGGAATATTCGCCAGAGGCCGCATTAATACCTGCCCCGTGAAAATACGCCGTTACATCGGTTACATAAAGCCCGTCGCCCAATTCCTCAATCAATTGCTCCAGACTTTTCTCTCCGGGAGCAACATAGAAATTGGATGGATAAATAGCGGGTGAATAATTGTAATCCAGCCGATGATAACTGCCAGGCATAGCATCGCCAAACTGCTCCGCGGTTCGGGTATTGTGCAGAACCGATTTCAGCACCCCGTTCTCCACCAGCGTGCGAGCCGCGGAAGGCTGCCCCTCGGCATCAAACGGCCGACAGAATACGCCGCGCGGATCTAACGGATCATCCACAAGGGTGATCGCAGAGCCCGCAACCTGCTCGCCCAGCTTGCCCTGCAAGCGGGAGGTTCCGCTCAGCACCGACTGGGCGGAGAAAAATACGGAAAATCCCTGCACCAGCAGGCTGGCTGTGTCATTGGGGAATACAATGTTATACGTTCCGCTCTCGACCTGCTCAGCGCCAAAATAGCCGTTTGCTTTGCGGTGTCCGGACTGCACCAGGTCGCGTGGATCAATATCCGCCAGACAAGTCCCGCCGCGATACAATAGCGAATTCTTAAGCGTCCCGTTCTGCTCCGCTACCAGGTAGAGGATGCAATAGATCGTATTTGATTTACAAGAAACGTCGAGCCCCAGGTTGTTGACCATCCGGATCACCCGGCTCTCGGCATGGACAACCCCCTTGGTCTTGGACAAATTGCCGCAGGCCTCGATTTCCCGCCATACCTGATCGCGCAAGGCAGCCACCTTGACGGGGTCCTCCAGCTCGGCATCGGCAGAAGGCAGCTCTGGATACGTCCCCGAGCCATCGTGGAAATACGCCTGGCCCCCTCCGCCAGTAAGCTTTACATTCTCTGCAACCGTTTCGATGAGAAAATGAGCGGATTCCTCCGAGAGCTGCTCGGCATACGCGGAGGCTGTGCCTCCTTCAATCGAGCCGCGGAACGAAACGCCCCGCTTGATATTGTACTGCTCTCCCTGAGGCAGCGAGAGCTGGATGCCCGAGCCCTCTGCATAATATAGCTCTGTCTGATCAAAGCCGTATTCCTTGGCCTTGGCGAATACAACCTCCTTGAATGCTTCAAAATCCATACTATCAACCTCCTCTTCCATCCGGGATCGGCTCAAGCTCACTTGCCGCCTACCACAAGCTTGGAAATTTTAATCATCGGCTGTCCGTTAGATACAGGCAAGCTCCCGCTGGACGCGCCGCAAAAGCCGCCGTCAAAATCCAGCTTATTGCCAACCATCTCGATGTTCATCATGGCCTCAACCCCCATGCCCATCAGTGTCGCCCCTTTGATTGGCGAAGTGATTTTGCCCTTCTCGATCAGGTACGCCTCCTGAACATTAAAGTTGAAGGAGCTCGTCTGAGGATTGGCAGTTCCTCCCCCCATCTCCTTGGCGAATACCCCGTAGTCCACACTTGCGATAATATCCTGCTCTTCATCCTCGCCCGCTACAATGTAGGTATTGGTCATGCGCGAGGTCGGGGCAAAACGATAGGACTCCTTGCGTCCGCTGCCTGTTGGCTTCATCCCCATCTTGCGCGCACCCAGCCGGTCGATCATATACCCCTTCAAAATGCCGTTCTCGATCAGCAGGTTCTTCTGGGCCGGCAGCCCCTCGTCATCCACATTAATCGAACCCCAGGCCCCGGGCATGGTGCCATCGTCAAACACTGTAATCTTGTCCGTCGCAATGCGCTGACCAAGCTTCCCGGAGAACACCGAGCCCCCTCCGGCGACTGAGCTGGATTCCAGCGAGTGTCCACAGGCCTCATGCAGGAAAATACCGCCATGGCCTCTGGACAGCACCACAGGCAGCTCGCCCACCGGACTAGGTACGGCATCCAGCTTCATCACGGCAACCTGACTCGCCTGCTCGCCGATCAATTCCGGCGACCAGGTGTCAAACATTTCCAGACCGCCCTGCACATCATACCGCTTGTTGCATACTTCATTCTCCCCGCCGCGGCTGGCGATCGAGCGAACGCCAAGCGTCGTATAAATCCGCCGATCATTCAGATACACGCCATCACTTGTGGCCAGCGTAAGCTTCTGATCGCAATCCTTATAAGAAACAATCGCCTGAACAACCGAATTATGATATTGTCTGGCCGAGCTGTAGGCCCGTCTGACCAGTTCCCCTTTGTCCCTGTTGGGAACCGAGGAGGGTACCAGCAGGGTAGGGCTGTAATTGGCAATGTAGCGTTCCGTCAATGAAATCTCTTCATTGCGGCCGATCTCTCCCAGCACCTTGGCCGCCCGTCTGGCCAGCTCCAGCATCGATTCGCGCGAAACATCATTGGTATAGGCGTACACGCTTTGTGTGCCTCGCAGAATCCGTACAGAAGCGCCGAAATCATTGCCTGACAAAATCGAATCAAACTGGCCGCCGGACAGAATCAGCGAATGACGAAGGGTATCCTCTACAAATACCTCAGCATAGTCGCCCCCCGTCGAAAGCGCCGTACCTAATATATCTTCCATCAACGTTTTACTTATCATCTTGCTCCGTTCAGCCCCTTTCCGCCTTCCCGGCCCACTCCAAGGCCCGGTGGCAGGCAACAAAATGCCCTGGATTGATCTCTTGCAGCTCCGGTCTGTGCTCGCGGCACTGCTCATTGGCATAACGGCAGCGGGAAGCAAAGCAGCAGCCCTTGCGCTCTCCAAGATATTGCTTCACATCGCCGCCAAGCAGCACCTTCTCCCGTTCCCTTTCATACAGAGGGTCCGGTGTTGGTACCGCTTCAAGCAAGCCCATGGTGTAAGGATGCAGCGGTCTTGTATACAGTTCATCCGTCTCCGCCTTTTCCAGCAGATTGCCCAGATACATCACAGCGATATCATCAGAAATGTGCCGTACCATGCTTAAATCATGAGCGATGAACAAATAGGTCAGGCCCAGCTGCTCCTGCAAATCCATCAATAAATTAATAATTTGGGCCTGAATGGAAACATCCAGTGCCGATATCGCTTCATCGCAAACAATAAACTCGGGCTCAACGGCCAGCGCGCGGGCAATCCCTACACGCTGCCGCTGCCCTCCCGAGAATTCATGCGGGAATCGGCCGGCATGCTCCTGATTAAGACCCACCAGCTCCAGCAGCTCGCAGATTCGCTTGTAACGCTCCTTTTTCCCGGTATACAGCTTATGAATATCCAGCCCTTCGCCGATAATGTCCCCTACGGTCATCCGCGGGTTCAGCGAGGAATAGGGGTCCTGAAAAATCATTTGAATCTTCTTGGTCAGTTGACGCGCTTGCTTCTTATCCACCTGATGCACATCAGCTCCGCGGAACAACACCTGTCCCCCATCTGCCTGATGCAAACGCACGACCGTGCGGCCAATCGTGGTCTTTCCGCAGCCCGACTCTCCCACCAGGCCAAGCGTTTTGCCTCGGGCAATTTCAAAGCTCACCTTGTCGATCGCCTTCACCACGTTGTCTCCAGTGCGAAAATACTTCTCCAAATCACGCACCACCAGCAAATTAGGCTCTGACATCAGCGCTGCCTCCCTTCGAGCGTGCACGAGTCTGAATCCGCGGCCCGGTCACCTTCGGCGCCTTGGGGTCCAGCAGCCAGCAGGCTGCCTGTTGCGGAACAGATGCGTCGGCCGCATCGCGATCCTCGCCCGCTTCATTTACAGTCGTCAGCGCCGGGTCCTCCGTCAAGCAAATGTTCATGCAATATTTGCATCTGGCCGCAAAGGCGCAGCCTGTCGGCGGCGAGAACAGATCCGGCGGCGAGCCGGGGATGGCATCCAGCCGCTTGCCGGTGCGTTTGCCCAGATCGGGAATCGATTCCAGCAGCCCCCAGGTATACGGATGCCGGGAGCGGTAAAAAATGTCTTCAGCCCGGCCTGTTTCTACAATTTTTCCGGCATACATCACCGCAATCCGATCCGCCATCTGCGCCACCACGCCAAGGTCATGAGTAATCAGCACGATAGCCGTGTCCAGCTTCTCCTTCAACTCATTCATCAATTGCAAAATCTGGGCTTGCATCGTTACGTCCAGCGCCGTCGTCGGCTCATCGGCCAGCAGAATTTTGGAATTACAGGCCAGCGCAATGGCAATCATTACGCGCTGCCGCATTCCGCCGCTGAATTGATGTGGATACCGCTCCATATTCATCTCAGGATCAGGAATTCCTACCATCCTTAACATCTCTGCCGCTCGCTGCCGCGCTGCACCCGCCTTCAGCCCCTCATGCTTGCGGATGCCCTCCATAATCTGCTGCCCCACCCGCATCGTCGGATTTAAAGAAGACATCGGGTCCTGGAAGATCATCGAGATTTCCTTCCCGCGAATCCGCTCCATTTTCTTGTCCGACAAGCGGGTCAAATCCTGGCCATCATAGACAATCTGCCCTTCCTTCAGCCGTGAAGGGGGCGTTGGAATCAAGCCAAGAATCGTCTGTACAGTCACACTCTTGCCTGAGCCGGATTCCCCCACCACCGCCAGGGTCTCTCCTTTATTTAAATAGAAGGAAACCCCGCGCACAGCCTGTACCTCGCCAGCATAAGTGTCAAAGGAGACCGTCAGGTTGTTCACTTCCAATATCGGTTCCAATCTCGGTTCCACGCTTCTCTCTCCTCCTAACGCCGCAATTTCGGATCGAAGGCATCTCTCAGACCGTCTCCGAACAAATTAAACGACAGCATGGTCAAACAGATAAAAATGGAAGGGATGAACAGTTGGGAAGGGAATACGCGAAACACCTTGATCCCATCGTTCACCAATTGTCCCCAGCTGGACATTGGCGGCTTGATGCCAATGCCGATAAAGCTGAGATAGGCTTCATAGAAAATCGCAGCAGGGACCGCAGTCGTAATGCCAACAATAATAATTCCCAATGTGTTGGGTATCAGATGCTTGGCGATCAGCCGGGCAGGCGTGGCGCCAAGCGTCTTGGCAGCCAGCACGAATTCCTGCTCCTTGAGCTGCAGCACCAGCCCGCGAATATTGCGGGCCGAGCCCATCCAGCCGGTAATCGCAAAGGCGGCGATAATCGGCCCTGGTCCGGAGCCAAAATAAATCATAATCAAAATGACATAGATCAATTGCGGAACACAAATGCAAATATCGATGAAGCGCATGATCAGCATATCGAGCTTGCCGCCAAAATAGCCGGAAATCCCGCCGATGACAACGCCGATCAGGCTGGGAACAATCGCTCCGATCACACCGACAATCAGCGATACCCTGGCCCCTGTCCAGACTCTTGCCCACAGGTCGCGCCCCAGCGTATCTGTGCCAAACCAGTGCTCCGCACTCATCGGCCCGTTAATCTGAGTTAAATCGGTATCATTATAGCTATAAGGAGTCAGCATCGGGCCGATGATCGATAACAGCACCATCAGTATAATAAGGCCAAATCCCGCCATCGCTATTTTGTTTTTGAACAGCCGGTAGGAAGCATCCTGCCAAAAGGACAGGCTTG
This sequence comes from Paenibacillus sanguinis 2301083 = DSM 16941, assembly GCF_000374825.1. Classification (GTDB taxonomy): domain Bacteria; phylum Bacillota; class Bacilli; order Paenibacillales; family Paenibacillaceae; genus Fontibacillus; species Fontibacillus sanguinis. The sequence continues at coordinate 90,255 of NZ_KB895377.1, read as the reverse complement.
GCCGCACAAGCTGCTGTACCGATTGTTCCCCCGGCTTGGTGAACTCAAAGGGCGCCAGGGGCTGCTTTACATTTAGGTCTCGGTTCATGGTCAGCCTCCTTAATCAGCAACCCGGATTCGGGGATCTATGAATCCGTAAGCAATATCAACAATGAAATTTGCTGCAACCAGAAAAGCGCCGAAGAAGATGGTCAGCCCCAGCGCCATCGTGTAGTCAAGCGATTGGACGGATTGAACGAAGTGCATGCCAAGGCCGGGAATCGCAAAGATCTGCTCAATGACAAAGGTGCCCATAAGCACGCTCGCAACCAGCGGTCCCAGCACCGTAACAATCGGCAGCATGGCATTGCGCAGCTGATGGCTCCAGGTGATTTTGAAGCTTCCCAGCCCCTTAGCTTTGGCTGTCTTGATATAGTCCTGGGTTGTCACCTCCAGCATGCTCGCCCGCATCAACCGGGTTAGGGTAGCCAGCAGGGACAGACCCATTGCCAGCGAAGGCAACACCGTATGCCGCAAGCTCTTCCACTGCGCCACCGGGAAGAGGCCCAGCTTGACACTGAAAAAGTATTGCAGCAGTGTACCCGCAATAAAGCTGGGCACTGAAATACCGATGACTGCAATAAGCACGCATAAGTAGTCCGCCGCTTTCCCCCTCCGCCGGGCAGCAATGACCCCCAGCAGGAGTCCCAGCGGCACAGCCAGCGCCAGTGCCCGCAGGCCAAGCTCCGCAGAGATCGGGAAGGACTGGGCGATGATACTGTTTACCGATCGGTTCGTGTATTTCAGCGAGTAGCCCATATCGCCTTGCAGCAGGTTGCCCATGTACTTGAAATACTGCTCGTAAAGCGGCTTATCGAGCCCGTAATAGGACATCATTCGCTCCTGAACTTCGGCAGAAAGCAATGTTTCGGTCTGGAATGGATTGCCGGGCAACGATCGCAGTAAAAAGAATGAAACTGTGGCCAGCATCCAGATCGTAAGCAGTGAGATAAACAAACGTCTGATGATATACCTCGTCAAACCAGTCGCCTCCATGATTTATAAAGTACGGGCTTCCATAAAGCCCTGTTGAGAAAAGGCAACTCTTCTTATAGAAGTTAGCAGCTATAAAAAGAACGGCCTTGGTCCCTCCAGAACAGGCAAAGACCTCAGCCAAACCATGCTATTTTGGAATCTATTTGGAGATATCAGCGTAAATCAACTGATTTGGCGCGCCTAGCGGCGACTTGACTACCCCGGTCACATAGTCCTTAACCAGGTAGCTCACACCAGGATACATAAACGGCTCAAGCGGCCCGTTCTCGCTTAAATATTGTTCAAGCTCAAAAAATGCCGCGTCCCGTTCGTCAGGCAAAAGAAGATTTGAGGCCTGATTGAACAGCTCTTCATACTTCGGATCATTCCAGCCGGTCCAGTTCACACTGCCGTCACCCAGCCAGTACTCCATCACCTCGGAGACATCGCGCGAAGCGCTCAGGCTCTGGATATAGATGTCATACTCCCGGTTCATGGTCGCTTCAATAGCCTGAGGAATCGGCAAAATCTGAATTTCAATATTATTCAGGCCCAGCACCTTCAGCCAGGCATCCTGAAGCGCTTCTGCATATACCTTGTTCTTGCCTTCCATCCCTACGTATTTGATGGCGGGCAGCTTATCTACCGTCGTATTAAGCTCTTCAAGCGCCTTCTGCAAATACGCCTTCGCCTTCGCCTCATCTCCCTCGACCGGGACAGCTTCATACGGATGATTTTTTACAAAATCGGTAAAGCTTGGCAAAATGAAGCGATTGGCCGGTTGCGTTCCCGGAGGAGCTACCGCAGCGGCAATATTTTTGCGATTCAACGCATAGCTGAGTGCTTTGCGGAAATTGGCATTCGACATGACCGCCTTGGTTTCAGGGGTCGCTCCGTCCATGTTGAACTGCAGCATTTGAATGCCGCCCGCCAGCTCGCCCTTGGCCTCCGGATATGTCGAGATCAGGGCAGCCGGGATATCGCCAAGATAGTCAAGCTCGCCCATATCATACATATTGGCGGCTGTATTACTGTCCGGTACGATCAGTTGGGTAATGCTGTCCAGCTTAATGGCGTCTTTGTTCCAGTAGCTTTCGTTCTTCACCAGACGAATTTCGGCCTCATGACTCCATTTCGCCAGCGTGAATGGCCCGTTCGTAACCAGCTTGGTCTCATCGGATGCATAAGCAGCACCATGCTTCTCAACGACATCCTGTCTTACCGGGTAAAAATAAGCGTTAGAGCCAAGTGTCACCAGGAAGTAAGGCACAGGATACTCCAGCTTGATTTCCAGTGTCAGATCATCGAGCGCCTTGATCCCGACCTGTGAGGCGTCGGCAAGCTCTCCCGTGTTGTAGGCCTTGGCATTGACCACTGGATACATAGTTTCGACGAAGGAGGCGCCTGTGGCGGGATCAAGGAATCGTTTGAACGAATACTCGAAATCCTTAGCCGTTAGTGGTACGCCGTCGGACCACACCGATTCTCTCAGCTTGAATGTGTAGGTCTTCCCATCCTCGGAAATTTTCCACTTTTCCGCAATGCCAGGTACCGTTTCATTATTATAGCTGCGCACCAGGCCTTCGCTAATATGAAACAAGATCTCATTGCCTAAATCATCGGAGCTTTTATTGCTGTCCAGACTTCCCGGCTCCGCGTTTTTGGAATAAGTCAAATTTTTGGAGCCTGTCTCCACCTGATTGCCAGGCTCCCCGCCTGGCTGTGCCGCGTTGTTTGACGAATTTGCCGTAGTGCAGCCTCCCAATAAAGCAGTGATTAAAATAAAGCTAATGAGTAGTCCCCTGCCCTTTTTCACTGTTTGTCCCCCTTAAGCATTGTTATCTGACTCAACATTCTGTTAGTTCTTATAAAATATGACAATTTGTAAACCTCGCCTTCTCCCTTCTAACCCCCTCTTTAGCGTATTAACACAGCAATGCTTTTTTATAGTTATACATCCGTATCTAACAGAGTGTCAACCTTATTTTTTGAATGAATGTCAAATAAAATAACATAACATTTTTAAAATTTAAGATTAACACTAAATTTTGAAGGTTCATAAATAGTTTTTACTCAAAAAAGCTTAATTGCGTTATGTATCCTAACATAAACAAAAAGATAAATATGAATTTTTACTTATAACATTTTATTTTTATACCTTAAGTCTATTGGCTCATGGTTTAATCTACTATACAAATAAAGCTTGTTATATCAGGCCTTTTCGGTATCTTGCCGAAGGATTTCAATGCTTTATCGCTTCATAGCGAACTTGCATAAAAGCTTGTTGACTTCAACGTAAATAATTGCCGATGTCAGGTTTTACTCACTATACTATAAACAATTCGTCAACTTTAACTGTCATAGCGAGAGGGGAAACATGAAAATCTACCGTATTATGATTAGCTGTCTTATGGTTAGTACTGGAGTACTGCTCCTGAATCGGGCTTCTATAACTACCGGGGGAACCGTTGGACTGGCCCTGAGCCTGACTTATCTATTGCACAGCCCGTTTTCGGTCACTTATTTTTTAGTCAATCTTCCTTTTTATGTACTTTCTATTGTCAAGCTGGGATGGAAATTCACATTGTCTACCATTGCAGCCGTAACCTTGTTAAGCCTTCTGTCAAGTATTCATTCTCTAATACCGGCCTTCACCCTGCCTATGTGGTTTGGCGCGATCGCCGGCGGGCTTGTCGTAGGCAGTGGACTGGCCTTGCTGTTAAGCAGCGGTTCTTCACTTGGGGGCCATAATATTCTTGCCTTGTTCCTGCAGCAGCGATACAACTGGAATCCCGGACTGGTGATGCTGGTGCTTGACGGACTGGTGCTGTGCCTCTCCTTCGGTTCCACTGGCTGGATCGGCGGATTGTATTCTGTGCTGTCGCTAATCGTGCTCTCCTTTATCATCAACTTGTTCAAAAGTCATTTTCTCACCAGCACCACTCCTGAACCCGCAGTTGAGAGGACGACTTGAAGATGTTGGAAGACGCAAAAAGGCTGTACATGAGTTCATCATATGAATTCATGTACAGCCTGCTGCACTTGACTAGATATAGCACAAGGCTCAGTCAAAAACTTGCCTCATCAAAAGACTCCTACGGTCACACCCTAACTTGATCCGCACTTTGCAAAAACATACTTCCGAAGGCATTTGCCTTGGTGAGGAAAACCTGACTTTTGAGCTTGCGCTTAAGTACGGTTACCGCGAAGCATGTTCCTTGCTATCATTAGTCTCAAACCAGAAATCAAGCACCTTGGCCGACATCACTCGTTGCTCCAGATACCCCACCTGTTGCGGACTGAACTCTTCCTTCCAGGGTACATCAAGCTCTTGGCACAGCCCTGCAATTGTTAATAATTCCGACCATGCGACATAGCGTTTGTACCAGAAAAACTGGGGATGTTCAAGCATATAGGGATAAAGGTCATCAAACTCCGTATGTTTACAATCCAGAGCACGTTCAAACGTAATCTTCGCCTCGGACAATTTCGTGAGAAAAAACGCAACGTCTACCGATAATTCTTTCCCCATTCTTTAAGCCTCCTCTCCCTAGTAATCCTCATTATAGCGAAAAAACGAAGGCCTGCAAAGGATTAACCGTAAATTGGCGGTTTTTCCTGTACCCGTTGTTCCTTAATCGGCAAACGTAATTTGCCCGCCCTCCAGCGAAGCAATGCGCGCCAAAGTTTCCAACCTGATTCCCTGATCCCGAATCGCCTGAGCACCCGGCTGAAAACATTTCTCTATAACAATGCCTGCTCCCACCAACTCGGCGCCGGCACGGTTAATAATCTTGATCAGCCCACGCGCAGCGTCGCCGTTGGCGATAATGTCATCGATGAACAGCACTTTATCGCTCTCCGCAATGAATTCTCGTGACACCAGAATATCCGTAACAATGCCTTTGGTGAATGAAGGCACCCGCTCGCATAGCATGTCCGCTTCTGCCAGCAGCGTCTTCTTTCGCCGGGCAAAGACTAGCGGCACACCCATTTCATAAGCTGTCGCAAATGCTACGGCGATCCCAGATGACTCCACTGTGATAACCCGGGTTACTCCGTCATCTGCAAAGCGTTTGGCAAACTCTTTTCCCATCTGCATCGTAAGCTCAGGGTCTACCTGATGATTGATCAATCCGTCCAATTTTAGTACCTGGTCCGAAACAATGACGCCTTGCTGGGCGATCTTTTGTTTTAATAACTCCATCCCTTTTCCTCCAAAGATCATTTCTCTATAGCGAAAGCTCAGACAAGTCAGGGCATCAGGCCATACTTTATGCCGGATGGCTGGCTTGTTCAGCTATCGCTACAGGTTTTAAGTCATGTCCCGTTCCTGGACAACATACCTTGTACTATATATAGCACAAGAGTCGGGGGGAAAACCATGAAAAATACCGTTAAAATTCTGCAAATTGCGTTCACTTATATCGGTACCGTCGTTGGAGCAGGCTTTGCGACGGGACAAGAAATCCTGCAATTTTTCACCAGATACGGCAAATGGGGAGGATTGACAATCATGCTCTCCACGGTCCTGTTTATCTGGTTGGGGACCAAAATGATGCTGCTCGCTCACGACATCAAGGCTGTATCCTACGAGGACTTGAACCGCAAGCTGTTTGGCGAACGCATCGGCAGGACGCTAAGCCTGTTCACCTTGATTGTCCTGATCGGCGTGAACAGCGTAATGCTGGCCGGGGCCGGTTCCGTCTTCATGGAGCATTTGGGGCTCCATTATCAGACAGGCCTGTGGATCACCCTGATCTGCACCTACTTGCTGTTGGGCAGAGGCATTCAGGGGGTTCTTCAGCTTAATTCCGTGGTGGTACCCATGATGCTGATCCTTTCACTTGCCATCATCCTCAATACTATCGGATCGCCGGGAGCGACAAGGTTCCTCACTCTGGACACCGACAGTAACCTGGTGGCCGCATGGGCCGCACCGCTCATGTATTCCGCCTTCAACCTGTCGATGGCCCAAGCCGTGCTTGTTCCCATCGGAAGTCACACCGAGAATCGCCGTGTCGTTGTGCTTGGGGGAGTGCTTGGAGGTGCAGGTGTCGGCTTCATGCTGATGGCCGGCCATTTTGCTTTATCCGCCTATATGCCAGGGATCGTTCAATACGAAATTCCAATGGGCACCATTGCACTGCAGCTTGGAACAGTCATTCAGCTTATTTATGTGCTGCTGATTTTTATGGAAATATTCAGCACCTTTGTCGCCGATGTATACGGGGTCACCTTGCAATTACAGCAACGCATCAAGGTCCCCCCAACGCTCATCTCCGTGACGATTTTATGCATCTGCTATGTGACCAGTCAATTTGGCTTCAGCTCCCTGCTCACCGTACTGTATCCCGTATTCGGTCTATTCAGCCTGTTCTGGGCACTGATGCTTGGCCTGTACCGGAGAAAGGAGCCTTCGCGTCTTTAGAATGATCTATCTTCCTTATAACCTGACGATGTTCGCTGCGGGCATCGTTGCTTGGATCCGCTCCACAACATGCTCATGGCAGGTCATCATGACAACCTGCTGGCGATTGGCCACCTCCCGCAACACGGACAGCGCTCCTTCCAACCGAACGGCATCAAAGTTAACGAACAGATCATCCAGCAACAGCGGCAAGCTGCTCCGTCCGGCAACTGCTCCGGATAAGGCCAACCGCATCGCCAAATATAACTGCTCGGCTGTTCCCCGGCTTAACAAGGCACTGTCCAGCGGTCCATGCACGGTATGTTCGGCCATCAGCTCCTGACTGCCTATTTTCATGAAAATTTTCTTATACACCCCGTCCGTCATTTGGGTGAAAAATTCCGAAGCTGCCTGTAACACTGCGGGCTGGCGTTCCTCCTCGTACACCCGGCGGGTACGTCCAATTAATTCATGACACACCGCCATGACTGCGTACCGGTCCAGCACCTCGGTAAATAACGCCCGCTGTTCGGCGAGCTGCTGCTGCAAATCCTCCTGCCGGCAGCGCACTTCCAGGCTTTCTTGCTCCTGCAACAGACGGCCTCGCTTCTCTTGCAGCTCCTGTCCGCTACGCTCCGCCAGCTTCAAGGCTTGCTCGGCCCCTTCCAATTGCTGTATCAATTCCGTCTCATCCGCTCCTCGCAGCAATTGCTCCAGTTCGTCAGACCTGCGCTCATCAAGCCCGGCGAACAATACCAACTCGGATTGCCGTAATTCGCGTTCCAACGCTTGGCGGCGTTCCACAGCCGCTCCGAGACGCAGAAATTCCTCGCCGGAATGAGCCCCAGCCTCCGCTAAAAGCGTCCGCTCCGAATGTAAAACCTGCTGCATACGATCCTCCAGCCGCCGTCCTTCCTCCTCGACGGACAGCAATGCAGTTCCTAGCTGATCATGGTCTCGCTTGTGGACAAGCTCCCGCTCCAATTGCTCCAGCGCCCGGTGCAGGATATGGGAAGGCGTACTTCCTTGCCCCCCGGGCTGTAATTCGTCCTTGCGGAATTGCTGCTCATCAGGGACAGCTTCCTCGTCCTGCACGACTCCCGACGACTGGAATATAACACAGCATTCCTGTTCAAACCGCTCGTTCTGCTCCTGAAGCCCGGCGCACTTCTCCGTCAAGGCATCATATCGGCCAAGCAGCTCCCGGCCGTGCTCGGCCAGACGGAACACCTCCAGCGCTGCTTCAGGCGACAGGCTTACAGACAACCGTCGCTCGGCAAGCCACTCTTCCCATTCCCCGGCAAGCTGGCCAAAGACTTCTTCTCGCCGGGCCAATTCACGCTCCATGGCCTGCAGTTCATCCTTAGCGGCGGTCATCCTGACAAGCGTTAACTCCGCTTCACTCTCCAGTGCCGTATGCCGCTGCTCCCACAGCAGCCATTCCTCCATCAAGCGGCGCAACTGCCGCTCTTCCTCGTCCCAATTGACCGGGCCGGGCGGCTTCGCGTCAGCGCGGGAGGCAACCCCGCCGGCGGCGGTATACGGGTGGCGAATCAGCCGGGCCAACAGCTCGGCCAGGCTCGTCTCGGCACCGTCCTCCGCCACGCCGGGTCGCCGGGGCCGGCGTCCGTCCGGGCGAGGACCTGCTCCTCCGCTGCGCCCGCTGGCAGCGGGCCGCCCCGCCGCGGGGCGGCCCCGGAAGGCCAGGACGGCCAAATAGGCGTCCAGGCCAAGCAACAGAGCGCCGGCAAACACGGCGCTCCACGGAGAATCCGCCGTCAGCCACAACACGGCGGGCAAGCCCAGCGTCAGCGCGGAGCTGGCTGCCAGCAGGCGGCGGCTCAGCCCCCGCACCTGCGCATGAGCGAGCGCCTCTACCTCGGCATCGCGTTGAGCCTGCTGCCGCGCTGATGCCTGCCCGCGCCAGCGGTCGAGCGCTGCACGCAGCTCGTTCCACAACACGCGGACCTCGCTGGGCTGCTCTGGCACGAGCATCGCGAATTGCTGCCTCCCTTGCGCTGCGCTGTCCCGCAGCCGCGCAGCCGCGGCCTCGTGAGCAGCCTCTGCATTCGCCGCAGCCCGCTCCAGCTTGTAGCGCTCGCTGCGCAGCAGCTCCATCTCCCGGTCGTACGACGTGAACCGGGATTGAAAGCGGCGAACGCTTTCCCGTTCGCCAACCGTCCCGGCGAAGCCGCGCAGGTCCCGCGTCCGCCAATCCGGATGAATGCTGCGCAAACATTCACCAAGCCGGGCCTCAAGCTGGGCGGATTCCGCCTCCAGCTTGGCCAGCTCCGCTTGCCCGGCTTCATACCCCGGCAGACGAGCAGCCAGTTGGCGCAGCACAGGCTCCTGCGCCAGCACCCGCTCATCCGGAACATGCCGGGCCTGCTCCGCGAGCAGCGTCTTCCGCCGCCGCGCCCATTCATTTTGCTCCAGTTGCAGGCGCTCTCGTTCCGCTTGCAGGGCTTGCCACCGCGCAGCTCCTTGACCGGGGAAGCGGGCAACTTCTGGCAATGCCGCAAGCTCAGCCCGAAGGGCCTGCCTATGCAGCCAGTCCGCCCGGACGCTCACCGCCTTGGACCATCTTGCCGTTTCCAGGCTTAACCGTTTACGCTCAGCCTTGTTATCGGCAAGCTGCCCTGCCAAAACCTCCAGTTCCTCCAGCACATCGTTGTAACGAGGCAGCAGTGCTTTCGCTGCCTCCGCTTCACGCTCCAGCCGCTCCAGCTCTTGAAGCAGCTTTGCGATCTCCTGCGTCCGTCCACGCGGGCGATACAGCTTGTCCATCTCCTGAACGAGCTTCTTCTCACCGCGGAGCACCGCTGCCCCCCCGCCGATTCCGGCATGGAACAAATAGCGGCTCAGCTCCCCGGACTGCAACGCGCCAACCTCCTGCAATTCCGTGAGCGACACGGCGAACAATTGCCTGAACATCGCCTTGGACATACCGCCTAGCAATTCCCGTTGCATTTGTTCCTGTGTAACCTCACGGACTTGTCCATTCTCGTCGCTGCGAGTAATTCGCAAACGGTCCCCCCTCGTCCCTGGCAAATTCCGGCCTTCCGGTGGCTGGGTATAACGTTCGATCATCCAGCGGCTGCCGTCTTCCGATACAAGGGTCAACGCACCTCCGTGAACACCGCCTTGCAGCGGCTCGTAACGCTCCGCCGCCTGTGAACGCGAGGGGATGCCAAACAGCATGGCCCGAACGAAGCCAAGCAAAGTGCTTTTCCCCGCTTCATTTGGACCATGCAGTACCGTGATAGGGCCCGGCAGCTCGATCTCCAGCCCGTTCAGGCGGCCAAAGCCGCGGATCTGCATGCGCTCCAGCTTCATGATGGCAGCCTCCCCTCCGCTTCTTCTTCCGCCAGCAAGGTGGCAGCCATCTCCTCCGCACGACGCAGCAAATCCGCCTTGTCCGGCAGCCCCAGCTCTTTCATGTGGCGACGAAGCTGACGATGCCCCTCCAAGTCCGCCAAGGCCTGCGCGGTAATCTCGCTCAGCAATTCGGCATCGCCGGCAGCCTTGTCCCCTAACCTGAGCAACTCGCCCAGGAAGCTATCCTCGGACAGCAGCTGATCTCGGTCCAGTTCTGCTCCAGTCTCTACTCGCAGACTCGCCGGCCACACAATCCCTCCCGACAAGGCAGATGTACCTGCGTGTGGTTCCAGCTCTGTCAGCCTGAGGCTTTCCTGACGCCGCAATTCCTGCAATAGCTCCGTCGTCTCTTCTTCAGATTGCAGCAGGCCATGCAGCGATCCACGCCCGGTGAACACCAGGCGAACCACCGTAATTTTGCCAGCTTCCTCTTCCCGAAGCTCATCTAACCGTTCCTCCACGAGCGTCTTCCACGCTTCTTCCGTGTCCAGCCCCTCAATCGGGAGCTGTACCTCAAGCCATAATACCTGCTCCAGCCTCCGAAATGACAGCTCCGCCTCCCCATTGTCCTTGACATCAACGATATAACAGCCTTTAGGGCCGGTTTCCTTCAGACTCCGCCCCTGAAGGTTGCCCGGATAGACCACCCACGGAGCCTTGCACAAGACCTGCCGTTTGTGGATATGCCCCAGCGCCCAATAGTCGTATCCTGAGGCCTGCAGATCAGCCAGGGAGCAAGGAGCATAAGCATCATGCCCTTCCTGACCCTCTACGTTTCCATGCAGGAGGGCGATATGATACAGCGATGAGCCCGGCTGTCTGTGGTATTGCAAGGACAGATTATCGCTCACCGCCGCAGTCTTATACGAGACGCCGGTCACGATCGCCACGGGCTGGCCGTCCTTGCGGCGGACGGCGGTTGTACTCTCGACCTGGCCACCGAACTCCTTGACATGCGGGGGCAAGGCGAGCCGCAAGCGCCGACTGGACAAGGGATCGTGATTGCCCCGGATGAAATAGACCGGAATACCATGCTTCCCCAGCTTGTCCCAGCCTTCTCTTAGTCGGAGCTGCGCCCGCAGCGAGGAATCAGCCGCATCGTAAATATCCCCGCTAATGACGACAAAATCAACTTCCTCCTCAATAGCTAGTCCGATCAGGCGGTCAAATGCCGCAAAGGTAGATTCCCTTAAATGGGCACGCAGCCGATCCGGCACGCCGGACATCCCGGAGAACGGGGTGTCCAGATGCAGATCGGCCGCATGAAGAAAACGAAAAGCGTTCATTCTTAAAGACCTCTCCCTTATTTGAATTGCAGGTATAATGTCTTCAGCTCATGTACTACACGGTTGAGTGAATATTGGGATTTTGCCTTCTCCGACCCGCTGCGGGCCAGTTGATACCGGTAGTCCGGATCAACAATGACCTTCTCCAGGGCCACGGCAAGTGCAGACGGGTCCTCCGGCGGCACCAGCAAGCCATTTATTCCATCCTCAATCTGCTCGGCAATTCCTCCTGTCGCTGTACCGACCAGCGCCAGACTGCAAAGAGCCGCCTCAGCAAATACGGACCCGAACGCCTCTGCCCGGGAAGGGAGCACGAAGATATCAAAGAAAGGCATAAATTCCTCCGGATGCAAGGTATATCCATAAAAAATAGTCTCATCATAGATGCCTAGCTTTTGAGCCAATTGCTCCAATTCCTGGCGGATTGGTCCATCCCCGATAATGTGCAATACATAGTTATGACCGCGCTCTTTCAGTTCGGCACAAGCATTCAGCAGAATATCCAACCCTTTGGCCGGCACCAGGCGGCAGACTGTCACCAGTTGAGCCACCTCGTTCTCGTGAGGAACGGGCTTGAATCGCTTCTCGTCAAATCCGTTGGGAATAACACCGATGGATTCGGGATGCTGCACATACGGGGCCAAATACTCCGCAAAGGACTGCGATACAGTAAACAAGCGATCCGTGCGGTGCTCCAGTTCCCCATACAGTGAGGTCAGGAAGCGGTGCTCCAGCCCGTTCTCCTTGATCCGTCCGTTCAGAATCAACTCCCTCTCATAACTGGAGTGAATGCTTTGCACCAATGGGGTTTCCGGGAATACCTCCTTCATTGCCAGTCCAGCAATCGGATGATGGGAGTGGATCAGTTCATAAGGCTGCTTGATTCTGAGCTTCGTCCACCAGAGGTAATCGCGGTACGTCTGAACGTATTTCTGGACTATGGGGCTCTCCCCGTATTGCTGCCAATCAAAGGTATGAAATTTCACATTATCACTCCCCTTGGAGCGAATACGCTTAGGCAAGGAGAATAATTCCATCTCCCAATGGGGAGGCTTGAACCGGTCTTGCAGATGAGGAATCATCGAAGATACGCCCCCGGGCTGTTCCGGCGGAAAAAATAAAGCCTGCAGCAATTTCATAGAGGTTCTCCTTTGCTTGTCGTTCTAATTGAACCAGATTATACGCAACATTTGCTTCTTTTTCCATTATGCCATAGCCAGGGTGGAACATCCATTCCCCTTTTGAGAATAAAAAGCATTATGGTACACTGCTGGAGTAGATTTTTGTAGCCGTCTTATTTTGGAAGGAGCTCTGATTAATCATGATTCATCCCCCACTCCCGGAGGCCTTCAAGGAAGCTGTGCAGTCCATGCTTGGTCCAGCGTCCGCGAAGGCTTTTCTCGATAGCTATAACGATTCCCGCACTTATGGACTGCGGTTAAATACATTGAAGGTGGCTCCGGAGTCCAAGGCAGCACGCAAGCTTACCGAGCTATTTGACTTGCACGAGGTGCCCTGGTGCTCTGACGGATATTACTATGAAGAGATGACAAGACCTGGACGGCATCCCTATCATGCCGCCGGACTGTACTATATACAGGAGCCCTCCGCCATGTCGGCCGTAGAGCTGCTGGACCCCCGGCCAGGCGATACCGTGCTTGATCTGGCCGCTGCCCCCGGGGGGAAAACAACCCAGATTGCCGCCAAGCTGGCCGGACAGGGCCTGCTGATCAGCAATGAAATTCATCCGCAGCGGGCCAAAATTCTGGCGGAGAACGTGGAGCGCCTGGGTATCCGCAATACGATTGTCACCCAGGCAGCACCGCAGGCCTTATCGGCACGGTTCCCGCTGGCCTTTGACCGGATCATGCTGGACGCCCCTTGCTCGGGGGAAGGCATGTTCCGCAAAGATCCAGAGGCCATTGCCGAGTGGTCGCCAGCATCGGTGGAATTGTGCGCCGCTCGTCAGTGGGATATTTTGCAGGACGCAGTAGCGATGCTGAAGCCGGGAGGACGTCTGGCCTATTCGACCTGCACCTTCAACCGCCGCGAGAACGAGGAGACGATTGCCCGGCTGCTGGCGGAGCATTCTTGCCTGCGCCTGCTGGCGGAGAAGCGCGTATGGCCGCATCTGGAACAAGGCGAAGGACACTACGTCGCCTTGCTCGAGCGTACCCGCACCGCTGATGAACAGAAAGCAGCGGATAGCCATGGTTCTGCACAGGAGGGTAAACGCACTCAAGGGCGCAGCAAGGGGCGACGTCCTCGCCAGATCCGTGAGGACGGCCCGGCGGGCCGGAACACTGCTGCAGCCTGGGAGTCCTTCCATGCCTGGGCTGCGGAGGAGCTTCCCGCCTTCCAGTCCGAGCAAACGGCCAGCGGCACCCCGCTCTTGTTCGGCGAAGCGCTCTACCTGCTGCCGGCAAGCGTCAGCCTGTCGCTGTCGCCAGAGCACCTCATCGGCCTGAAGCTCCCCCGCGCCGGACTTCATCTCGGCGACGTTCGCAAGGGCCGGTTTCAGCCCGCTCACGCGCTGGCGATGGCGCTGAGCGCTCAGGAAGCCGCCCCGCGCCTGTGGACGCTGGATGAAGGCTCCCCCGCCGTTACCTCCTTTCTGCACGGCGAAACCCTGGAGGTCCCGCCGGACCTGCGGGGCTGGCACCTTGTGGCCATCGCCTGCGGCGATAACTCCTACCCGCTTGGCTGGGGCAAAGCCAGCGGCGGTCAGCTCAAGAACCATCTGCCCAAGGGACTTCGTCTCACCGGCGCCTCAAGCTGGGCCAAGCTATGAGACACTTGTCCCGCCCGTTTCTATCTCCAACCGCCAAAAGCCCGGACCAAGGTCGGCCGGGCGACATACAATGCGGTATCTCGTGAAATACGGGAACCCTATACTGCTGTAAGGGAGGATTAACAATGGGTGAAATCTATGGAGGCGGCTTCACTTCAACAGGAGCCATTCTGGTGCTGTTCATCTTGCTCGTAATCATTTCCCGCGCTTTTGTACTCTAAAGAATTGCCTTCGAAAGCGGTTAGAATCCTTCGGGATTCTTCCGCTCATTTTTTTGTCCTCAGCACGATCTCTCCTAAGTTGAAGCCCCCAGTGGAAACTGAAATCAAAAATAATAATCTGCCCCTATTGACAATAAGGGCAATTCCATGAAATAATGCACTCATCTAATTAAATGAGTATCTAATTAATTTGAGTGAGGGATGTTGATGCAATTAGACCTGTTAGTGAAATTTCACAAATCGCTAGGGGATATAACTCGTATTCGGATCATTGCACTTCTCCAGAAAGGCCCGCTTCACGGGCAGGCGCTGGCTGGCAAGCTTGGAGTAACACCTCCGACGATTACCCACCATATGACAAAGCTCCGTGAAGCTGATTTAATCTATGAACGGCGCGACAAGAACACCATCTATTTCTATTTGAACGAAAAAAGCCTCTCCCTGCAGGCCCAGGCAATTCTGAACGTCGGCAAGGTGCTCCCGGCAGCCGAAGATAAAAATACGGAGGCTTCATGGAAGGGAGCCGTGTTGAATAACTTCTTCAACAAAGATGGCGCGTTAAAGCATCTGCCCGCTCAGAGGAAGAAGAAGCTGGTCGTGCTTGAGCATCTGGTCAAGGGATTGGAGCCACATCGCAAATATCTGGAAAAGGAGCTTAATGCCTACCTTTTGCATTACCATGAAGATTTTGCAACGCTTCGTCGCGAGCTGATTATGAATCATTTCATGTATCGCGAAAACAACATTTATGAACTGAATCCTCCGGAAATGTGGGATAAAGGTCTATCTTGATCTGCCTCTCTTTGGCAAGCCGGACAATGGGAATGCGTTCTGCCCATTGTCCATTTTTTGGCCAAGTAATTAGATATACATTAAATTAGATAGATATAAAATATTTATAAAAAGGAGTATGTTCACATGTCTTCCCTGCGAATATTACGGCAAGAAAAACCGTACTGCAGACTATTGTTAGCTGGTCTTATCAACGGCATCGGCGACCGATTCAGTCAGGTAGCTGTACTCGGCTTGCTGCTGTCCTTGACAGGGTCAGGCCTTGCTATCGGCATCAACTTTGCTGTACGGCTATTTCCCTACCTGATCTTCGGGCCCTTCGGCGGTCTGCTCGCTGACCGATTTCCCAAGAAAACGGTCATGATATTTACCGACTTGATTCGCTGTATGTTCGCCTTAATCCCGCTGCTGGTTCATGAACCCGACGACGTTTGGATCATCTATGTAAGCTCGTTTGCACTATCCGCCGGAGAAGCACTATACGCCCCTGCTCGTATGTCACTCATTCCCCGGCTAGTACACCGAGACAATCTGCTGGCAGTTAATAGCCTTGAACAAGCTATGATCGGCTTGGTACTAATCTGCGGATCTGTAACGGGAGGAATCGTTGCAGCGACAATTGGCAGTGACGCAGCCTTCGTGCTCAATTCCTTGTCATTTCTTATATCCGGTCTGCTGCTGATTCGCCTGAAAAATACGGGCCTATCCGCTGCAACTCCACCCGACACAATTGTCAGTCCCGCTGCAGCTTCGGCTCTTTCGCGCTCCGAAAGGTGGAACGATTGCAAGCGATTTTTGTCTGAATCCTTCTTCCTGCGAATTATGCTTGTCGCCTTTGCCCTTTGGCCGATCGGCAGCGGCATCTTTAATATACTGATCAGTGTATATGCCTCCGAAGTGTTCAAAATGGGCGACATCGGTATTGGGCTGCTTTATGGAGCGCTGGGAGCGGGGATGCTAACAGGTTCCTCTCTCGCCGGCAAAATGTCCGGACATATGCGAACGGCCGCAATTGCAGCTATGGTGCTTGAAGGAATCATTCAAACGATCATTAGCCAGACCCCTTCATTCCTTCTGTTGATGCTGCTACTCAGCTTGTCCGCTATCATTATCAGTATAGGCAATGCCTGCAATGAAACGGTTCTGATGCAGTTGATACCGGCCGCCTGGCAGGGACGGTTCTTCGGTGGACTTGCTACCCTCGAAAATGCAGTTATGGGCGCCACGATGTTTTTTGGCGGCTTACTGCTGGAAGTCATGTCGCCAAGAAGCTTAGGCTTTGCCGCAGGACTACTGGTCACCGTGCTTGGATTAAGCTTGTACTTGATCTGGTATCGCCATAATCGCAAAGTTTCGACAGAATAAGGAAAAAGCTCCTGCGCCTTACTCCGCACAGGAGCTTTTTCCTTCGTAGGGATCAACTTGTTCCCCGATAAATTTGCCGTTTGGCTAAAAACATGCTCATTGCGTGCCGGCCAAACTCCACGGTGTACAGCCACTTAGAAATATTGGTCTGTTATTGCGGACAGCTCTCCAGACAATACTTCTGCAATGCCAGCTTTACGCCTTCCTCATTATTGGAAGCTGTAATCACATCGGCCGCTGCCTTCACATCCAGCGGAGAGTTGTCCATAGCAACCCCTAATCCGGCATAGGTGAGCATCGTCAAATCATTATAGTAATTCCCGATAGCCATCACTTGCTCGGCAGGGATGCCCCGCTTCTCGGCTAACTTCTGCAACGCCGCTCCCTTGGAGGCCTCCTTATGCATCAGATCAATGAAGAAATCTCCGCTGCGCAGCATATTGAATTCCTGAGTCCACTGACTCCACTCCGAATATACATGGTCCAGTTCCTCCATGCTTCCCGCAATCGTAAATTTAACGATAGGGTCCGTAAATTGCTCCCAAAGAGGCAGTTCCTGCGGCGCATTGACCATAAATTGACGATACAAATCCCGCGCTTCCTGACTTAACCCCGCCAAATTCTCAACGAATAAGCCAAAGGTCGTATTGATATCAAAATGTACATTGTTTTTGCGGCAATAATCCATATAAGGCTCCAGTCCAAATGGATTCATAGCAAATTGATGGATGATCTCCCGGGTCCTTACATCTACCGTAGCCGCTCCATTATGCGTAATGACATAACCGTCCAGCTCCAATTGCTCCATATAGGGAATCGAGCTTCCCGGAGCCCGTCCGGTGCACAGAACAAACTCCGTACCTTGGGCAGCGATGGCCCGTATGGTCTCCACTGTACCCGGCGATAACTCATGAGCATCGTTAATCAGCGTTCCGTCTACATCCAAAGCGATCAGCTTGTATTTCATCTCCACAGTCTCCTTAGGTGTATTTGGTTGATCTTATATATCTCTATTCTTACTACAACCCTATCAAAGCCCTCGGTTTCCCGCAAGGGTATCCTTCGTTAGTGGCTGCCTTTTGGCAACACTTCTGTAAGTACCCAGCGCCTCCAGTTCCTCTGCGGTCAATTCGCGAAAGTCTCCCAGAGGCAAAGCCTCGTCCAGCACAAGCGGTCCCATCGACAAGCGCTTCAGATAGGTAACCTGTGAGCCTACCGCCTCGAACATTCGCTTAACCTGATGGAATTTCCCTTCTGAAATCGTAAGCCGGATTCGCGAACTCCGCACACCATCCCCCGCTGTGTTATGCTCCAATACGTCCAATTCAGCAGGCAAGGTGGTATAACCATCGTCCAGTGTAACACCTTGCCGAAACCGGATTGCCTCCGAATCTCCAACATGTCCTAGCACATGAGCCTCATACGTTTTGGGCACATGCTTGCGGGGAGATAACAATTCATGAGCCAACTGCCCGTCATTCGTTAACAGCAGCAATCCCTCGGTGTCCTTATCAAGCCGCCCGACGGGAAACGGGGAGAACACCTGAAAGTCCACCGGCAACAAGTCCACCACCGTGCGCTCCCGAGTATCCTCAGTAGCCGAAATGACTCCCGGCGGCTTGTGCAGCATCAGATAAACAAATTCACGGTAGAAAATCCGTTCCCCATCCAATTCGATCACATCCGCATGGGGGTCGCATTGCAGTCCGCTATCCTTAACTACCTTGCCTCCACATGTGACCCTGCCTTGCTTGATCAGCTTCTTTAGCTCCGACCTGGTACCATAACCAAGATGGGCCAAAATCTTATCCAATCGTTGCGTTTTCTTGCCGCCGCTCATGCTTACGTCCACCTCCACCCGGCAGGATATTCATTCTTCAACAACCCGTCCTGCCATTTACTCCAACCCAGTGCGTATCCGTCCACTGCAACCAAGGTATAGCCCTTCAAGCCAACTCCTTCGCGGCATTGAATTCGTTCCGCCTCCACCGCGAGTGTCTCCCCCTTCAAGTAACGCACAGCCTCGTCGGCCTCTCCCGATAGATTGAGTACCCGCACGGCTTCTTCTATACGTAGTGCTGTAGCCAGCGGATGACCCGGAATAAAGCGACCGCTTTTGGCCGTACCGACATACCAGCCAGGTCTGACGACCTTAAGCCCATTAAGGCGCTCCTTGGTCAGTGGGGACAAATACACATTTCCACCATATAATAAAGGTTCTCCGGTTAGCGATGCCGCAAGCTGCTCCCGGGCAAACCCGTACCAGCTCTCCAGCACGTCCTGTTCATTCACTTGGTGGCGATCGCTCCCGTCCTGTGCGCCGGCCGCATGCCGCGACCGGCGCACAGGACGGGGCGTTCTTCTCCCTCGCGTACTTGTCTGCACCTCATCCTCTTCCGTGATGTTGATTGTCTTTTCAGCCTTGATCAGCCGTTCTCTGCCTTCGATCCGTTCCAGCACCGCAAAGAAATGTCCCTCCCCTGCTGCCTGATGTGGCCAAAGCCGACCGCAGCCCGCAGTCTGCCTGGCCACATCAAGCGGGAAGGCTTGTCCATTCTCCTGTCTGCCCAGCCAATCCGGCCGTCCCGGCGCAATGCCGCTGTCTCTGGCCAAAGGGATTACTTGAAATTCCGGATGAGACAGCAGGAACTCAGCAATCATCATCTCGTTCTCTTCCGGTGCGAACGTACAAGTGGAATAGACAATTCGACCACCCGGAGCCAACATCGCAGCCGCCGAGCTTAGAATTTCTCGCTGCATGCCGGCATACTTCAAGGTCCAATCCGGTTCCCACAAGCGAGCCATGTCCTCATCCTTGCGGAACATTCCTTCCCCCGAGCATGGGGCATCGATCAGGATTTTATCGAAGAAATGAGGAAAGAACTTGGCAATCCGCTCTGGCGACTCGTTTAGCACAACCGCATTCCGCACTCCGCTTAGCTCAATATTTTTGGCCAGCGCTTTCGTTCGCTCCGCATGGACATCATTCGTTACAAGCACACCTGTACCTTGCAGCTTACCGGCGATTTGCGTGGATTTCCCGCCCGGAGCCGCGCACAAATCCAGCACCCGATCTCCGCTTGCGACCTGCAATAGCTCCACAGGTGCCATGGCACTAGGTTCTTGTATATAATACAGTCCGGCATGGTAATAAGGATGCTTCCCGGGCTTGATCCCCTCATCTACGTAATAGCCTGTTTCGCACCAAGGAATCGGTCTTAGCTCATAAGGAATCCACTCCCGGAACGCCGCCTCCCCAATCTTAAGTGCATTCATGCGTATTCCGGCATAACGCGGCTCCTCGTAAGAGGCAAGAAAGGCCGCAAACTCCTCCCCCAGCAGCTCCCGCATCCGTTCCACAAATACAATCGGCAGTTGTATCGCCATGTTTGTACCATCCATTCTGTGCAGTGTATAAGAAATCTTCAGTAAAAAGCAATGCTATTGTACCACAGCAGCCCCCGGATCCGGTATTTGCGAATTTTATGAAAAAAACACCTCCCCAAGTTAGGAGAGGCGAACCGTTATTCGCTTTGTGGTCCTGTCTTTCTCTGCTCCAGCTTAAGCAGCCGCTCCTTGTGCTTAGGCCCGCGCTGGGGCTTCTGTTGCTGCGGATGGTTAGGAACGAGCTGCGCTGCAGTCCGCTCCACGGCCTCTGCCAGCTCCGCATCCAGCACCCGGATCGTTAAATCATAATACTTGAAAGGCGTACCTGCCTCATCCGCAAGCTGCTTAACATACAACGTCGCATCCTGGCGCAATTGCCCCAGATCGATGCCAAGTGCATGTTCAGGATACGGGGCAAGCCGCTCCAGAGCAGAAGATAACATCTTCATGCCCCCAAGCCGATTGCCTCGCCGCGCATGGAACAAGCCAACGGCCACTTGAAGCAAGCCTTTATAGAATGGGTCATAGCCCTGTTCCAACCATAACTCCTCAAGCACCTCATGGCATTCAAAATAATCCCTGTCCCGATTGAAATATACGAGATAGGCCACATAAAGCGGCTCATAGCTCATCGCCGGGCTCCTCCACCTTCTTGTATTGCCTGATCAGCCCCTTGACGCCCACCAGCAAATCCTTGATACCTTCAAAGTCCTTCGCTTCCCACAATTCATTGAACCGACGCTGGGCATCGATGGCCTCCGAGACCAAGTGATAGAAGTAAAGCTGGTGAATCGCTGCAAGCAGCGTTGATACAATGTTGGCATCATCCTCGAAGCTCTTCTGCGAGATCAAGATTTCCTGGCGGATGCTGGACATTTCATTATCGAGCACAAAGGCTGCCTCCGCCGCCTTCTTCAGCCGTTTGCGCATTTCATCCGGCAGACTCTCCCGATACTTATAGTTCAGGGAATGCTCGATGGTGGCCCAGAAATTCATCGCCAACGTACGAATTTGGATTTCGGCCAGCACAACCTTTTGTCCGAGCGCGGTTTGTACCGGATACTCGACAATCATATGGAAGCTGCGATAGCCACTCTCCTTGTAATTCGTAATATAGTCCTTCTCGTACAGTACGTTGAGGTCCTTGCGCATGCGAATATATTCCGCTACCCGGCGGATATCCTCCACAAACTGGCACATGATGCGAATTCCCGCAATATCCTCGATACCGGTCTCCAGATCATCAAGCGATACATCCAGCCGCTTCGCCTTGTCCAGAATGCTGGATATTTTCTTGACCCTGCCGGTCACAAATTCGATGGGGGCATACTCTTCCCGTTTCTTCAACTCGGAGCGCATCGTTTTAAATTTAACCTTCAACTCTTCAACGGCTTGTTCGTACGGAAGCAAAAATGTTTTCCAATCCCTACTATCCATCCTTGTGCCTCCTGTCATTATACAAAGGCTAAAATAGCCCGTTAACGGTGCGACGCTCCAATCGCCTCCGAAATATGCTTGAACCCGTCCCGCCGCAGCAGCTCCTGAAGCCCGCGGTGGAGCTTGCGGTTAATTTCCGGTCCTTCATAGATCATCGCTGTATATATTTCTACCAGGCTTGCGCCGGCACGTATTTTCTCGTAGGCATCCTCAGCGGTAAAGATACCGCCGGAGCCGATGATCGGCAAATGGCCACCTGTTTGCCGATAGACCCTGGAGATGATCTCTGTAGATCTGGCCGCGAGCGGACGGCCGCTGAGCCCTCCGGTCTCTTTAGCATGCTCATGGTTAATGCCTCCGCGAGACAGCGTAGTATTCGTAGCAATCAATCCGGATACCCCGCTGCTTTGAATGGTATCGATCATGAATTCCAGCTCGTCGTCGCTTACATCGGGAGCAATCTTGACCAGCACTGCCTTCGCCCGGCCATGGCGCTTCGCTTCACTCTCCATCTGACGGACCACCGCTGCCAGCAATGAAGCCAGTTCGCTGCCATGCTGCAATTTACGCAAATCCGGCGTATTCGGTGAACTGATGTTCACGACGAAGAAGTCCGCATAAGGATACAAAGCGGAGATACACTTCTCATAATCCTGAAAGGCTTGCTCATTAGGCGTAACCTTGTTTTTGCCGATGTTAACAGCAATCGGAATCGGGCGCGCCCCAAGAGCTTGAAGCCGTCCCGCCATCGCCTCAGCTCCCTGATTGTTGAATCCCATCCGATTGATCAACGCCTCATCAGGCGGGAGTCTGAACAACCGGGGCTGCTCATTGCCGGGTTGACCTACCGGAGTCACTGTTCCGACCTCCATGAAGCCAAACCCTATCGCTGAAAAGCCGGGTACCGCATCGGCATTTTTATCAAGACCGGCAGCCAGGCCCACCGGAGAAGGAAAATGTAGTCCAAATAAATCCATAGCCAGTTCCGGCGTTTCCTTCACGCCGTACATCCCGCGCAACAAGGACACTCCACCAGGAATGCGGCCAGCAATATGTAATCCATCAATAACCAGATGATGCGCTTTTTCCGGGTCCATCCGGAAGAATAGCGGCTTTCCTAATAAGCGGTACAACACGTCTTCTCATTCAACTCCGTTCCCTGCACTTGCCTTATTTTACTATTACCAGTTTAGCTGTTTCTGCTTCAAAAGAAAAGTTTAACCTCCCGGCAAAGCAAATCACCAAACCCAGGGATGGCATTCCAAAATGAAAGCAGTTACAATGTAAAGAGAGAGTTCTCTATTTGGATTTCACAGAGTTAGAGAGGGGAATGCAATATGTCTGCAAAACGTAAGCCGCCTGCACTCCAGCACAAAAAGGACGAAGTCAACAAAAAGGCGCTAATCTGGTCCATGTCTATCATCAGCGTCCTGATTGTTGTCACCGTCGTCCTTCTGCTTGTCACCTAAGTTCCCGTTTAATCCAACCAGCGGTAAGTACGGTGGGGATTGGTCTGATCCTGTCTGTGCCCCAGGGTGAAACGCTCCTTCGGGACGCTCTCCAGCGTCGGTAAAATCCCCTTCCCGATCGTCACCTTCGTTCCCTTCGTCACCAGATCAAATAACTCCTCTACATCCTTCCTGGTCATTCGTATGCATCCCAGCGACTCATCCTTGCCGATGCTATCCGGCTCATTCGTCCCATGTATCGCATAATTGGTATCCGACAGTTGCATGCCACGGCTCCCGAACTCCCCGTTATCTCTTCCATTCGGATTTACCACCTTCTCCGAAATAGCATAGGTGCCCTCTGGCGTACGTTCTCCACCCAAACCCACCGTGTAGCTGCGAATCAGCTTATCGCCGCTGATGACGGCCAATTTGTAATTGTCCGTATCCACTATAATTTCAAGCGGTTCGCTGAAATACGGCGGCTGCCCGGGAGCCATACCGCTAGCCAATATGGCTGAAGCTCCTTCATCCGCTACAGCATCCCCTTTCACAGAAGGGGAGCGGCCAAGCTGAGCTAGCAGCGGTTTAAAGGCCTGCTCCATCACTTCATCTGTACCGGCAATCCAGTTGTTGGGATAAGAACCGGCCAAGGTCTCCAGACTTTCCGGCCACTGCCCCTTCGCCTGCTTGTAATGGAGCATAGCCGATCTTAGCACGCCAAGTGATTCCTGCTCCGGAATCCATGCCGCCGCCGCAGCCTGCAGCTCCGACGAGTCTGGCGGCGTACAGAGACAAGCCTCTCGGTCATAGGATTGCAATGTTGTCTGACCGCTGCCCGCATCCTCTTCCAAAGCAACGACAACCGGCATGTTTTTGGTCCATACCAGATAATCCTCCAAGGGCTCCATGCCAAGCACTACCGCATAAGGCAAGCTGGCACCGATCTGCTGCCGCAAAGCCAGCAAGCTGGACAATCCCGCCTGCTGCCGCTTTTCACTTCCCCCTCCATACCCCGCAGCAGTAAATACCGGACCACGAATAGCAACCGGTGGAGCAATTGGCTTGTCCATTTCAGGCGAATCCACAACCGTCTCTGGCTCGTCGGTTGGAGTTTCTACCTTCTGGGGAGCCAGAGGGGTCTGAACTACCCGCTGCTCCCCCGGCGCATGAGCGGAAGGAATTTGAATCAGCAGCAATAACAGCAGAGCAAGACCCAGCTTGCGTAGAAATCCGCTCCGCTTCTGCCGCCGATGCTTCTCCTTCGCCAGTCCCGCCTCATATCCGGGCAACACTTCCTCCGGCGACGGCATCTTGCTGGCTTCAAAGGCTTCATAGATGTTGCCGGCTTGAATATAGCAGTAATGCGCTTTCCCTTCCTGACCACTTGCTTCATATTCCTTGCCTAGCAGATACCAGGCCATTTTATTGTTAGGATGGTCCTCCACGTATTTCTTAAGGTAAGCAGAATCGCCCATAATTCCCTCCAGCATGACGCTATGTAAAATAAATTCCGTTAGGTATTATATCGGCAGGGCAAGGAGCATTGCTAACCTAAATCGCTAGGAATTGCATATTTTGCTACTTACGACCTAACTTCAGGGATCGTCGATTCATCGCAAAGAAGCCGCCCCTCACACCAAGGTGAGGGGCGGCTTCTATATCCAGGCATAACTTATGATTTAGCCTTCTTTGTTAAATGGAGCATCTGCGATCTTGATGGAATCGGTTGGGCAGCCATCACAAGCATCTTGAAGGTCATCATGTAAATCTTCAGGAATATCGGTCACCCCACGGTTGCCGTCTTCTCCGAAAATGACTTCAGCCAAACCTTCATCATCGTAATCATAGATATCCGGCGCGGTTGCGCCGCATGCACCACAAGCAATGCAGGTATCTTTCTCAACCCAAGTATATTTTGCCATTTCTTATCTGCCTCCTGAATAAACGGTACGAGTCCGGTGCGTATATCACCATGACCAATATAATATAAATAGTTTACAATTTCAATGCGCTTTCCGTATTATTCCAATTCCAAAACTGGATCAATCCGGCCCCTGCTCATTTTTATCCCGGCCTTCATGAAGAAAGTCCGTTTGCAGCGAGGTTCCCCGTCGACGATGATTCCGAATCAAGGCCGACGGATCGTCCGTCAGCATGCCAGCCGTCAACACCGCGTGCTCGCCAAACTTATCTCTTAACATATCCATGGTACGAGTGAGAGATTCCTTCTTCGGCTGCTGCTCGTAGTCAAATAGATCCAGTTGCAGCGCGGAATCCTCTTTGGGAACCAGATTTTGCAGAGTAATTCCAAGTAGACGCACGGGCTTGTCCTCACGCCAATGGCGTCGATATAATTCGCAGGCTTCCCGGTAGATATCCTCCGCTTGCTCGGTTACCGTTTCCAGGCTTTGGGATCGGGTAATCGTCTTCATATCGGGAGTACGGATGGTGATTTGTACCGTTTGGGCCATCAGCTTCTGCCTTCTGAGCCGCCGGGCAACCTGGTCCGCCAGGTTCAGCATGACGCGTTGCACGTCCTCCATCTTGCTGATATCAGCGGGCAGCGTTGTCGTGTGCCCAATCGATTTATTCTTCTCCCGTTGATCGCTTACCGGAGCATCATCCAATCCGTTGGCCGCTCGCTTCATCCAGGAACCCGCCACCCCGAACCGCTCGATCAGTTTACGTTCGTCCGCCGCAGCCAGATGGCCAATCGTATAAATTTTCATTTTTTTCAACTTTTCGGCCGTCTTTCTCCCGATACCGAACAAATCCTGGCACGGCTTATCCCAGAGCAATCCCGGCACATCCCTGATACGCAGTACGGTAATGCCATTTGGCTTCTTCATATCAGAAGCCATCTTTGCCAGCAGCTTGTTCGGGGCGATGCCGATCGAGCATGGCAACCCCAGTTCATCATGTATGCGTCGCTGGATTTGGCCAGCAATTTGTGGAGGAGTGCCAAATTGCTTGGAGCCCGTGATGTCCAGGTAGCATTCATCAATGGAAACAGCTTGCAGATTGGGCGTATATTCATAGGCTATATCCATGAAAGCTCGGGAATATTTACGGTATAGATGGAAGTCCGGCTGAATGATGATAAGTCCGGGGCAACGCTTCAAGCCTTGGGCAACGGTCATCCCGGTAGTTACTCCCATTTTTCGTGCGGTATAAGAAGAGGTTACGATCACGCCTTTGCGCAGTTCTACGCTGCCAGCAACAGCAGTGGGCCGGTCCCGGTACTTTGCCGGTTCTTCCGCTTCATGCACCGAGCAATAGAAAGCATTCATATCGACATGCAGAATGACCCTCCCCCGAGCGGGGTAATAATCCGCAGGATTTGTCAATGGCTTCCCCTCATTTATGATAAGTTGCTGTTCTCTTCAGCATACCTTTCTCAACATCGCCGGTCAATATACAGCCTGACCCTGCGTGCGCTTCAA
This sequence comes from Paenibacillus sanguinis 2301083 = DSM 16941, assembly GCF_000374825.1. Taxonomy (GTDB): domain Bacteria; phylum Bacillota; class Bacilli; order Paenibacillales; family Paenibacillaceae; genus Fontibacillus; species Fontibacillus sanguinis. Next base: position 64,280 of record NZ_KB895377.1, on the reverse strand, counting down.
AAAGCGTGTGACATTTAAGCGGCAGATGCTATAATAAGAAATTATACAAAACGATGCTTTAGTGCTGAGAACAACCAAAGGGGGACGCTTTGATCATGTCAAAAGCTTTATCCATCTTCGATACTACCTTGCGTGACGGCACTCAAGGCGAGGGAATCAGCCTGTCGGCGAACGACAAGCTCAAGATCGCCAAGAAGCTGGACCAGCTTGGTGTCCATTATATTGAAGGCGGAATTCCGGGCAGCAACGGGAAAGATATAGAATTTTTCAAGCGGGTCAAGGAACTGAATTTGCAAGCCAAGCTCACGGCCTTTGGCAGTACCCGCCGGAAAGACAGCGTGGCCGAGCATGATGCCAACCTGAACCGGATGCTGGAAGCCGGAGTGCAAGCAGCGACTTTAGTCGGAAAATCATGGGACTTCCATGTGCATACCGCACTGCAAACCACACTGGAAGAGAACCTGGCCATGATATACGATTCCATCGCTTATTTGAAGCATCAGGGGCTTGAGGTCATCTTCGATGCCGAGCACTTCTTCGACGGCTACAAGCATAATCCGGAATATGCCTTGGCCGTGATGCGCAAGGCTGAGGCCGCCGGAGCCGACTGGCTGGTCATGTGCGATACGAACGGAGGCACCCTGCCGCATGAAGTACATGATATCGTAAGCGTGCTTGGCGGAATCGTCACCACTTCGGAACTGGGCATCCATACGCATAATGACTGCGAACTCGCGGTAGCGAATTCGATAAGCGCCGTCCGGGCGGGTGCCCGTCAAATCCAGGGAACCATGAACGGTTACGGCGAGCGGTGCGGCAATGCCAACCTATGCTCCATCATCCCCAGTCTGCAATTGAAGCTGGGCTATGAGGTGCTTGAGCCAGACGGGCTTAAGCAGTTGACCAATACGGCACGTTACATCAGCGAAATCGCCAATGTCCACATGCCGGTCAACCAGCCTTATGTAGGCACGGCGGCTTTTGCCCACAAAGGCGGTATTCACGTCTCTGCCATTCGGCGCGATTCGCGGACGTATGAACACATCGCACCAGAGTTGGTGGGCAATCGCCAGCGGGTGCTCGTCTCCGAACTGGCCGGGCAAAGCAATGTGCTTTCCAAGGCGCAGGACATGGGCATTCATTTTGACCCAGCTAACGAGAACACGCGCGAAGTCATCTCCAAGATCAAGGAGCTGGAGCATCAGGGCTACCAGTTTGAAGGCGCCGATGCCTCTCTGGAACTGCTGCTTCGTCAAGCTAACGGCGAATTGAAGGAGCTGTTTGTATTTGAATCTTTTAAGATGCTGGTGGAGAAGACAGCAGACCGCCCGGTCGTTTCCGAGGCCTTCGTCAAGCTGAACATAGATGGCAACAGTATCTACACTGCCGCTGAGGGCAACGGACCGGTTAACGCACTCGATAATGCACTGCGCAAAGCTCTCATCACTTATTACCCTGGATTAAAGGATATGCATCTGTCCGATTACAAGGTACGCGTGCTTGACGATAAGGACGCCACCGCCTCCAAGGTTCGGGTTCTCATTGAATCTCAGAATACCGAGAATTCATGGAATACCGTAGGCGTATCGAGCAATGTGATTGAGGCCAGTTGGGAGGCCCTCGTGGACAGTATCCGCTATGCCCTGCTAGGGCAGACCAAACGGGCCGATTATGAAGAAATCCCTTCCGCCGGGCGGGGCTTGATGAATCACTAATCCTCGAACTGCTTCGTCTTGGGAAGACGGCTTTTTTGAACTACCTCTTAATATAAATAACAGGGATGTCCGGCGCTAACTATGAACGCGGCGGGACATCCCTGTTTCTCTGAATCAAGATTCCATTATCTGTTTGAGCTTTGCCTCTAGATCCTTCGAGGGCAGCGTCCCAAGAATAACATCTCTAATGATCCCTTCCCGATCTACGAGAACATTAGTGGGAAAAGCTCTTCCTCCAAAACCTTGAAACACCTCTTCTCCCCGGTCCATCAGCACCGGGAAGGTAAGACCATAATCTTTGACAAACTTCTCGGCATCCTCCAGATTATCGTATTGCGTCACATTGACCGCATAAATATCCAGTGAATCCTTATATTTCCCGGCAAGCGCAACCAGATCCGGAGCCTCGTCTTTGCAAGGGCCACACCAGGATGCCCAGAAATTTAAGAGCAGCACCTTATCCCGTTTGCCTCCAACCTTATACTCATTTCCGTCCATTCCAGAAAGGCTGAATGAAGGAACCGCAGCTCCCGGCTTAGGTGTGCCTTCGGCAGCAGCCATAGCGGCCAGCGAGCTATCTTTGCCCTCCGTTGTTGAGCTATCTCTCTCGCCAAATCCGTTCCACCAGCCCTCCTGAACCCCCCGGTCCATGATCGCCACGCCCAACAATATGAGCAATGCGGCCCAAATCCATCGGTTTCGCTTCATTAGTGTTGTCCCTCTTATGTCCGTTGTATTTTCCTGCCAGGCTCACTTTACGCTATTATTGTACCCTGTTTAAACGATTTTTTACAAACAGGCCAAAGATTCAGACAGAAATCAAGCAATAAGCCGCCCGCAAACCGGACGGCTTATGTTGCTGAACGTAATATTTAAATGGACCATGATGGATAAGAGTATGATTTTCTGTTTGTTTTACGTCTTGCTTAAGAAGGTGTACAGATCACCTAGCGTAATGACCCCGCAATCGGTGAGACGAGCAATCAGGGCCGTCCATAAAGATGCCGTCATTTTGGAATCCTCCAGGGCATGGTGACGCAGGGTGATCGGGATACCGTAGACCTCCAGCCAATCGTCCAGGCCGGCAATCTTCCGATCAGGCTCCAGCTTGCGGGCAATCATCATTGTATCCAGAACACGATGGCCCAGATGGGCTTTTGTCGTTTTCCAGAGAGCCACATCCAGGAAGGCCTTGTCATGCGCGCTTCCATGCGCCACCAGCACTCGGTCATCAACAAAGGCCATGAACTCACGCAAGGCTTGCAGCAGCGGAGGAGCAGACTCGGTCATTTCCGCCGTAATGCCGGTAAGCTCAACGATACGTTCGGGGATTGAGCAGACTGGCTTCACCAATGAATAATAGGTCTCTTCGCTAGTCATTTCACCTTCCACCTTCACTGCGCCAAAGGACAAAATTTCATCACCATAATGGTAATGAAACCCTGTCGTCTCCAAATCGAAGACTGCTGTTTTTAGTTGGGTCAATGGAACATGGAGTGTCTCCGGACGTCGCTGCCCCTTGGTCAAGGACCGAACGAACGCGATTTGCTGTGCGCTGGGAGCACCCAGCATGGATGCAATTTTCGGCGACATCCCTCCGCCCCTCAAGACATCCCAAAATCCGCCATTTCCCTTCATCGGTTCTTTCATAGCCCTTTCCTTTCCGCATACCGGTGTTGCCTTTGAAGCGTCCGGTACATCAATCTAACGGTACTGAGCGCTTCCCGCAGTTCCCGCCGAATCTCCTTCTGCTTCAGCATCTCCTGCGGCAGGTAGTGAGTTCCTGTCAGCAGGCCGTCCTCGATGGCAGGCAGAACCATCGATCTCAACCTGACCGCGGTATCAAAGGCGCGGCGACAGGATTCCATCCACCGGGCCGGTACCGCTTCAAGCTGGTAAAGCTGAGAGATTCGCTCCCAGGTCGAGGACGAATCGATGCCGTATTGCAGAGCCAGATAACGTACCGCGTTTACTATAGGAATATACATCCCGTACTTCACATCAAAATCTCCGGCATGCTCACCGGTAGGCTCTGTGATTACTTGCCCCAAAATATTCAACGCAGCCTTATGCCGAACGGTATTGCGCAAAATCGCTGTATTCATATCCCGCTGTATGCCCTGATCCAGCTCCATAATCTCCTTAAGCGTCCGCCGCAGAGCCGAAGTCAAGCTTACATCACCGCAGATATGGCGCATGTCGGAAGCGATCATCAAGTAGCGGACCTGCTCCCAACCAAGTATGTCGCGCCAGCCCATGAATCGCCTCGCCCAAGTCTGCAAGTTGCCTCGCCACAGCGGATTGGATACCATGACATTCCCTGAACATAGCGGATATCCCACCTGCTCCAAAATGGCTGAGAACCTAGTGCCAAATTTTTCAAAATAAGAGGTGACCTGCTCTGTTTGATCCCCGCCATATATCAAGCCATTATCCTGGTCGCTCCACAAGGTTGGCTCTGCCCGTCCTGCACTACCCAAGGCAATAAATGCATAATGAGAAGGAGGAGGGCCGAAGCCCTCCTGCATCATTTCATCTTCACCGATTTGACATGCTTGGGTCATGACCGCATCATGTAGTTCCGAAGCTTCCATATTCCATGCCCGGATGGGCGTGGTAGTCAGCTTGGCATACAGGCGGTTCTGCTCATCGATCCTGGCCGTCCTAAGCAATTCGGGAGACGATGCCAAGCGGATCGCTGACAAACGCTCGTTATTCATGGCCATATCGTGACTCATGTCCCAACTTCCTTTCTTATTCCCGGATGAGCGCCCGAGACGAGAATGGTCTCTGCCCTGAGCTGTGCTTAATCAGCGGAGATACCGTTCTTATTCAACAGATTCATTTGCTCAGGGTAGCCATAGGTGCCGTGTTCACTGATATCCAGACCCATGGTTTCCTCTTCTTCCGTTACACGCAGACCCATCAGCCACTTCATGCCGCCAAGGATCAGGAAGGACAATACAAGTACGAAAGCAAAGGTTCCGATAACCCCAAGCAACTGCACTCCCAATTGTCCAAAGCCACCGCCGTAGAGCAAGCCTGGAGCACCAACTCCAGTCGTCTCTACCAGGTGAGGTGCTGCGAACAAGCCTGTAGAAATCGCGCCCCATACACCGGCAATCCCGTGGACGGAGAAGGCATAGATCGGATCGTCCAGACCGGCACGCTCAAACCATCTTGCTGTGAAGAAGGTGATAATACCTGCAACCGCACCGATGATAACGGCAGCCCAGGCTTCAACGAATGCGCAGGAGCCAGTAATGGCTACGAGAGCGGCCAGCACCCCGTTTAGCATACTTGGAATATCGGATTTGCCCATGACGATCCAAGAGATCAGCAAGGCGGCAACCGCACCGGCAGCAGCGGCCAGATTCGTTGTCATCAGCACGTAGCCGAAGAATCCATCACCAAGCGGTGTCAAGGCACTGCCTGGGTTAAAGCCAAACCAACCGATCCACAGGATAATAACGCCCAGTACCGTCAACACTTGGTTATGACCCGGAATACTGTTGGGCTTCCCATCCTTATTGTATTTGCCAAGCCGTGGTTTGAGCAAAATCGTTGCTGCCAGAGCCGCAGTTGCGCCCGTTAAGTGAACAACTGTAGAGCCGGCATAATCCTGCATGCCAAGGTTGCCAAGCCATCCGCCGCCCCATACCCAGTGAGCTACGATTGGATAAATGATGACAACGAAGATGGTCCCAAATACGATATAAACGCTAAGCTTCGCCCGCTCAGCCATCCCGCCGCAGGCAATCGCCAGTGAAACGGCGGCAAAAGCCATTTGGAACAGGAACATCAGATTAAGCGGAACCCCGACTTCGGCAAAGACGCTGAACGAACCAATATCGCCTTCTCCCCCGAAGAAGAAACCCGTTGTACCAAGGAAGCTGTTGCCGTCGCCAAAGGCGAAACCGAATCCAAACAGCCACCAAGCAAGAACGGAAATCCCCAAGGTCAATACTGTTTTACCAGCTACATGACCCGCATTCTTCATACGAACCGTCCCTGCCTCCAGCAAAGCAAAACCTGCTTGCATAAAGAACACCAGCATTGCTGCTACGAACACGAACAAAGAGTTAAGTCCCAGTTCCAGCACCGCGCTGCTGACCTCGCCCTCAGCAGCAAAAGCAGATACCGGAAACGAGAAGGCTGCCAGAAACACCACCAAACCGTAGAGCCACTTTTTCTTCATCCTTTAACACTCCCCTAATGTTAAGTTTTCTAACACAAAATGAATTGTTAAGGTGATTATAAGGCTAAAATAATAGATATGACAATACTTTTTTTCAAAAAAAGTGATTATTTGCACTTATGGTAACATTGTATGTAATATCTATATACAATCAATTTATAGTTACTAATAAAAATAAAGCGTGACGTTTGACTGTACACTTATTGTTCAGTATCATAAAAGAACAGCATATAAAAATAAGTAATTGGACTTCAGGCAGGAGAGGTGATGTCATTGGAGTAACTAAACTGTACCGGATTGGAGAATTGGCCAAAGCCGCTGCCGTAAGCGAACGTACGATAGACTACTATACAAAGCTTGGGCTTGTTTCTCCCGAAAAAAGGACCCAGAAGAACTACCGCCTGTACAGCGCTGAAACCTTAAACCGGCTGAAACGTATTAATCAATGGAAACAAGAGAAATATACGTTGGATGAAATCCGCGAGAAGTTGGACCTGTGGAGACGAGTAACGCCGGAGGAACAAGTCTCTGAGAGATTAAGCTCGCTGGAGCTCCACATGCAGCAGCTTGAACGGGAAGTGAAGGAGTTAGAGCCGCTTATTTCCAATATGCAGCCTAATCAGGCGCAACGGGCTTTTGCTCACTTGCTGCCCAAGAGTCTCGCCTGTATGGAAGCCATCCGCGTGCTCATGAACAATAGTCCTCTCTCATAGACTAGCTTAAAACTGGCATATAGCTAGGTCGTTGTCGTTCATTATGAGGCAGGACATAATTAATTAAAGAAATTGGAGGAATGATTGATGTATTCAGATGTCATGCTAATCCCGATTTTGCTTGCCTTCGGGCTTTCTTTGTGGGCCCAGTTCCGGGTCAAGGGTACTTTCAACAAATGGGCCAAAGTACAAAATATGTACGGCCTAACCGGTCATGATGCTGCACGGCGGATGCTGGATGCCCACGGCCTCTACGATGTGCCGATTGAACCGGTACGCGGTACACTATCCGACCACTACGACCCGATTCATCGCGTCGTCCGTTTATCGGAGCCGGTTTATTATGAAAGCTCCATCTCGGCTGTAGCCGTAGCCTGCCATGAGGTGGGTCATGCCATCCAGCATAAGGAGAAATACCCGATGCTGGTCATGCGCCACCGGATGTTCCCGGTTGTTAATTTCGCTTCCGGCATAGCTCCTTTACTGTTGATTGCCGGCTTTATATTTAATGCCTTCAACCTGATTGGACTAGGCATCATCTTCTTCTCAGCCGCTGTCTTGTTCCAGCTGGTTACCTTGCCGGTGGAATTTAACGCCAGCAGCAGAGCTCGTAAAATTATGGTGTCTCAAGGCTTCGTCACTCATGATGAATCTCGCGGAGTAGGCAAAGTGCTTAATGCAGCTGCTTTGACTTATGTAGCGGCTGCGCTGATCTCACTCCTGGAATTGCTTCGCTATATCCTGATTTTTGCAGGCAATCGCGATTAATCCAAGTTAAAGGCCAAATAAATATCAAAGCTGCCAGGCTCTTGAATTCGAGGACCTGGCAGCTTTTTTTCGTTCGCTCTTGGAATGCATCATCAAAGGTAAGATAGCCTTTACAAAAAATACTCTTGCTCTAATGCGGCGGTGTGTCTACCTGAAGACCAAAATACTCCAGCAGGAACACTCGAAATGACTGGGCCACTAACGGCAGCTTCTCGTCCGAGCGGTGAATCAGACCAATCGTCCGGGTTACCTTTGGTTCATACACGCGCACACGAACCGGCTGCAAGGTAAAGCTCTGAAACAAAGCCATTTCCGGAAGAAGACTAACCCCCATTCCCGCAGCTACCAGGCCACGGATCGTGTCCGTCTCCTCTCCTTCAAAGGCAATCTTGGGCGTAAAGCCAGCCTCAAGACAAGCCTGCCAAACAATGGGGCGCAGGGAATATCCCTTACTGAACAAAATAAATTTCTCATCCTTCAACTGACTAAGCTTAATGCCCTGCTCTTCGGCCAAAGGATGTCCCGGCGGCAGGATCGCCACCAGATCCTCAGTCAGCATCACGTTCCCCGTAACCTGATCATGATTTTCCGGGAACGGGGAAATAAAAGCCAAATCGATCTCTCCGGCAACGGTATCCCGAATCAGAGTCGGATAAGTACCCTGCTTGAAGCGAAATTTTACATTTGGATACAGCTTGCGGAACTCTGCCACCACACTGGGAATCATATGAATGCCAAGACTGTTGGGGAAGCCAAGCCGGATTTCTCCCCGCTCGGGATCCAGAAATTCGTGCACCTCGTTAACGGCCCGCTCCAAATCCTTCAGAACCGACTCTACTCGGCCGCAGAACAACTGTCCGACAGCGGTCAACTGAAGATTTCTGCCCTTTTGCATAAACAGGCTCACTCCCAGCTCCTGCTCAAGCTGGTGAATTTGCCGGCTCACCGCCGATTGCGCAACATGCAGCTCCTCGGCGGCTTGCGTGACATGCTCTTTCCTCGCCACTTTCACAAAGTATTGCAGTTGTCTCAATTCCACGAGTCTGATCGCTCCATTTCGCTTTTGCTACGAACCTCGGAATTAGGGCTGGAATTACTATAAATTTAATGTACCATTTACATTCCCTGGGTTCAACGCCGTTTTAACAAGCGAATGATTAAGCCGTAGATGAAAAATCCTCCCACCAAGCCACCCAGATGGGCAGCCAGGTTAATTTGCGGAATGAGCAGAGAGTAAACTCCACCTACCATGAGCAGGCTATACAACGTCTTGCGCGAGCTTGTATCCATCAGTTGACGCTGGAACAAGGCAATGTATAGAAACGCCCCATAGACCCCATAGACGGCTCCTGAGGCTCCCACAGAGATATGAGGGTCTGAACTAAGCCGATACACCCCCATGCTGATTGCATTCCCCACCAGGCCACTGCCTAAATAGAGCAGTGCGTACCGCCAGTGACCGAGCATCCTCTCCAGCGGCGGAGCAAACACCAGAATGGCAAAAGAGTTGGAGAACAAGTGGTTAAATCCGTTATGCAGGAACATGGCCGTGAATAACCGCCACTGCTCTGTAGCGAATGGGCCAAAATCAACCATCGCTCCGAACTTCACCAATGTTGCCGGGTTAGTCGACCCTCCATTTAGCCATAAAACGATAAACATGGCAATATTCGCCGCCATAATCAAGCAGGTTACGGGATAATACCGGAGGTAGCTCCTCCAATTTTCATATCGCAGAAAAATCATTTTATCCTTCCTTTACCCACGTTTTTTCCTTGTATTGGACATTTTCTTTTTAAAACGATTATAATTAATTTTGAACCAATAAATAAATTGATTAAATTAGGAGGATATGTACATGTCGCAAGAACGCACAAATGTAGCTACATTCAAAGGCAATCCGCTTACACTGATTGGTCCCGAGCTTAAGGTTGGCGACACGGCACCTGAATTCCACCTGCATAAAAACTTGCTGGAGGAAGCAACCCTCCAGGATTATAGTGGCAAGATCAAACTGATCAGCGTAGTCCCTTCGCTGGATACCGGTGTCTGCGATGCCCAGACTCGCCGCTTCAACCAGGAGGCCTCCGCTCTTGGAGAAGATGTCGTCGTGCTGACGGTCAGCGCTGACCTCCCATTCGCCCAAGCCCGCTGGTGCGGAGCAGCCGGCGTTGACCGGGTGATCACCTTGTCCGATTATAAAGATAACGCCTTCGGCAAAGCTTATGGCGTCCTGATCAAGGAATTTGCCCTAGACATGCGTGCCGTCTTCGTCATTGACAAGGACAACAAGATTCAATACGTAGAAGTGCTCAAGGAAATGACCGAGCATCCGGATTACGACAAGCCGGTTGCCGCCGTCAAAGCACTGCTTGGTTAACAGCCTGAAAGTGAAAAGCGAGTGGGAGATCCTTCTCCCTGCTCGCTTTTTTTAGGCTTTGCGGTCATAAGAAGCTGCGTTCAAAATCTGACTTTTTGAGCTCGCGCTACTAACGTTAGTTGGATGTCTTGTAGGCGGCCAGCTTCTTGTCCAGCACCGCAAATAATTGCTGAATATTGCGGTAATTGGCTCCCAGGTCGCCCATCGAGCCACGCGTCGCAGAATAGATATCCACTGCACTGCGAACCGGTCCCGTTGATACAATGGACACCGTAATATCCATAACTCGTCCCAGACTGGTCCGCTTCTCCAATGTAATTTCCCCTACCGAGGAAACTTCATGCAGTACCTTGTAGCCGGGAATTTTCTTCAATGTAGAGGAGACTTCCTCCCATAGCTTCTCGCGGGATAATTGATAATACCTGGTCTTCAATTCGGGCAGCTTCGCTCGGTCGCTGGTTCCCTCCTGGCTACGAAAAATGCCAGCTAACGTTCTCTTCAGTGACAACGATTCTTCCTCCTTCATATCCTTCAAGCATCAGTATAACGGTATGCGTTTTCCTAGTACTAGTTTACCATTGTTATTACACAAACAAAAGCGGAGCGCTTCACGATTTGCATAAACAAAAAGCGCCTTGTCCTTCCTTGGGGCTGCCAAAGAAATACAGGGCGCTGCTTGAGAAACTTGGATAAGACCCGCCTATGCCGTCCGGTTACATTGTCTCGAACCTGCATTAGCAGGTGGGTGACCGCAGCAACGCTTTTGAAGTCCCCACATCACTTGGATAGGGCAGTTCAGCTACGAGGCAATTTAGGTCTCCCGAGACATTGTCATTGGTTCAAAACAACATAGAACCGAAACGTACATCGCAGGACGTAAACCTATTATAAGACTTTGTTAAAAAAATGTAAACTTAGCTACATAGGTCCATTCATCAATCTTTTTCTTTCTGCTCATCCGCTGGCAGATCCAGAGCCATATCCTCGTCTTCCTCGACTTTGCTGTTGCTCGAATCTTCCTCGGCCTGGCGCATTCTTTCGACTTTCTCCTGAATCTTGTTATAAGCGATGTAGAAATTGTAGAAAGCAACCAGCGCAGTCAAGCTGCCAAATCCAAAGAAGATTAGCCAGCCGTAGCGCAAGGTCAGCAAGCCCAGCACCCCGGCACAAATCAACGTGGAGAGCGTTCGGAATGGACGAAGAATCGTGAACAGAATGGCGTTCTTGATCAATTGCAGCGCCCCCAGATGGTAGTGCGCAACAAGGGAAAAGAAATTAAACAATGACAAGGACAGCAAAAGCAGGAAGAACAACATAATCATACCGATGATTTGCAGATTTTCCATCTGCGTCATGTATACCTGGTAATCCACATACATAATGGCAAAGAGCAAGGTATAGAAGATGCCGCCGATCATGCTTTGCTTGTAATTTTCCTTGTAGCCCTTGAAATAAACCTTGATAATGCTAAGATCACTCTCCCCCATCACCCATTTGCGGGTTACAGAGAACAAGGCGGACGTAGCGGGGAACAGTGTAAACGGTGCCAAAAAGCCCATGATCCAAATGGTCAGTGTCTCTGGGGGAGGCGCTGGCGTCTGGAGCAACAGCAAGAACTTCATCCCCAGTACCAACATAAACGGCGAGGAACAAAGCAGCCACAGCAGGTTGCTTCCGGAAATCCGCATAATCCATTCAGTAATTTTATAAAACCCGCCCATAAAACCTTTGTATTCCAAGTAAAAATCTCCTCTCGAGCAAAGTGATGGTTCTGCCTATCTTTAACTATACATGATTCGTCCATCACGTTCCAGCGCCTAATTTGCAGCCTCTTAGGTTAGCGTCTAATCTTCAAGGGCCGATGTGCCATAGTATATACCGTAACTTCAAAACCTTAACAATAATTAAAAGGAGGTTGTCTCATGTCCGGTGTAGGTGTAGGATATGGCGGAGGTTTCTGGACTTCCACAGGTACGATTCTGGTATTGTTCATTCTGCTTGTAATCATTAGCCGCACGATTTTCGTGTAATGAACAAAAAAACGAAGAAGACGGAGCCTGCTCCGTCTTCTTTTGGTTTGAGTCGCTATTCGTCTAAAGCTTAATTATCGTAGGACTGATTATCGTTGGATTTGTACGGTCTTCGTTCTCCGCCTCCCGAATTAGAACGCGGTTTACGGTCGTAGGAAGAACGGTTGGAGTCACGGCTGCCGCCATCACGATTGTACCCGCCCTTGTTACCGCCATAGCCACCACGTCCACCTTGAGAGTCACGACGGTATCCGCCGCCACCTCTATTACCATAACCCGAAGGCTTACGTCCGCTCGAACGAATATCCGGGTTGCGGCGTTTAACACGGATTGGTTCTTCCGGTGTCAATTCGATGTTAGTCTTATCGTTCTTCTCACCCGTAATCAGCTTGAATGCAGCCGCCAGCAAATTTACTGAGTCATACTGCTCCAGCATTTGAATCGCAATACCCTTGTACTCGTTCAGTTCCCCATTTTCCACCAGCTCAAGCAAACGCTCTGCGGTGATGCGCTGCTTGCCTTCAATGGCTTCTGCAATACTAGGCAACGGCTTGCGAGCAATCTTATGACGAGTAATCCGTTCAATAAAATGCAAATGGTCGATTTCACGAGGCGTTACGAATGACCACGCTGCCCCTTCTTTCCCTGCACGACCGGTACGGCCGATACGGTGTACATAGCTTTCCGGATCCTGTGGAAGGTCGAAGTTGACTACATGCGTCACGCCGGATACGTCCAGGCCGCGAGCGGCAACATCTGTCGCTACAAGCACGTCGATACTGCCGTCGCGGAATTTGCGCATAACATTATCGCGTTGGTTCTGCGACAAATCTCCGTGCAGGCCGTCCGCCGAATAACCGCGCTTTTGCAGCGCTTCGGACAGCTCGTCTACCCGGCGTTTTGTCCGGCCAAATACGATCGCCAATTCAGGAGATTCCATGTCCAGCAAACGAGTCAATCCATCGAATTTCTGGCGTTCGTGAATTTCAATATACGCCTGGTCGATCAATGGAGCACTGACCTGCTTTGGAATCACAGACACATGCTCGGGATTTTTCAGGAATTGTTGGGCAAGACGCTGGATATTCCCTGGCATTGTAGCAGAAAATAACATCGTTTGGCGCTCTTCCGGCACCAGCTTCAAGATAGATTGAATATCCTCCATGAAGCCCATGTCGAGCATTTCATCCGCTTCATCCAATACAACAGTTTGAACATCGTCCAATTTGATTGTTTTCCGGTTGATGTGGTCAAGCAAGCGGCCCGGTGTACCGATGATAATTTGGGGTTTTCTCTTCAAAGCACGAATTTGGCGAACGATGTCTTGTCCGCCGTAGATAGGAAGTGAGCGGGTTCCCTTAAAGCGGGACAATCTGCCAATCTCCTCTGCCACCTGAATGGCAAGCTCCCGGGTTGGTGTCATAATCAAAGCAACGATGCGCTCTTCTTCCCGCGGTATTTTGTTGATGAGCGGGAGGCCGAAGGCTGCGGTTTTCCCTGTGCCTGTCTGGGCTTGTCCGATCAAGTCGCGTCCGGTCAAGGCAATGGGGATGGATTTGGCTTGAATGGGTGTTGCTTCTTCAAAGCCAAGCTCTGTAATAGCTTGTAGCACTTTAGGCTCTAGGCCGAAATCTGCAAATGTGTTCAATATATTCATACTCCTTCTATTTAGTGGACAATTCCACCAGCTTCACTGTATTCTTAAGTAGAATTTTAGACGTTTTCTAGACGTTTATAGACTGTCCCATAAGCCTGCAAATTTTACATAGGTTCTAGCGTTGAACCTGGAAATGAGTACCTACTCAAGAATATCTCAAATAGTATAGCACAAAACTTAAATAGAATACCAGCCGCTAAAGGCCCCGATTCCTACTTTTAACGCGAGGTGAACCACTATGTATAAAGAAATTAGAAGAGGCGCAGTCATTTTGCTTGGAGCAGCTCTGATCGCCTCCGGCTTCAATTTATTCCTCGTTCCACTTCAATTGCTCAGCGGGGGCGTCTCCGGTCTGGCCATGCTCACCGCTTATTTCTCCCCACTCAGTATTAGCACGATGTACCTAGCCTATAATATTCCACTTCTGATCGCCGGATTGTTTCTGCTTGGCAAGCGATTCATCGGACTCAGTATTCTGTCGGTCATCGGCACGACTTGGTTTATCTCGATCATCCCCATGCCTGAGAAGCTTCTATCCGCCGATACGCTCCTGTCTGCCGTATTTGGTGGAGTGCTGGTTGGTATCGGTAGCGGTATTTCCTTTCGAGTCGGCGGCTCTTCGGGGGGCTTCGATATCATCGGCTCCATCGTCACGCGCTTTCGCGACTTTCCCGTAGGCAACGTACTGGTTGGACTCAACGCCGTCGTTATTCTTGCTATGGGTTACCTCAACGGCAACTGGGACCTGGTACTTGCTTCCATGGTCTCTATCTATATTTCGGGTAAAGTGGTGGACCTCATTCACATTAGCCATATCAAGGTCACCTTGTTTATTGTGACTGACCAGACCGATGCCCTGCTCGAACGACTGCTTACCTTGCCCCGTGGCGTAACTCTGATCAAGACACAAGGCGCTTTCTCCCACAAAGAGAAGGATATGCTGATGACCGTCACCACCCGTTACGAATTAGCTGAGCTGCGGGAAATAATCAAGAAGGCGGATGCCAACGCGTTTGTCAACATTGTGGAAACGGTAGGCGTTATGGGGGCTTTCCGTCGCCGCTAGCCACTTTCCGCAGGAACTGGCGTTTTCAATCGGCTGCTTCTCTGTTATAATAATCACACAGCGGTTCCTTAGACAATTTGATAGGGCTCAGCTTCCCGTATTTCACAGGCTTTATGCTTTTCCGATTTAGGATGGATTCGAAGGCGAATTATTCTGAAAGGAAAGGGTGATGGATGTGGAGATGGAGACAGTAAAACTAGAGCAAATCGTACTCAAATGGTTCCCGGATATGCTGCCCTTCCTGAATCAAAAGGAGCTTGAATCAACGATCATCCTTCGGGATGGCTTTACTATCTTGGAGCCGCAGGATGCGCTGGAAATTATTCATTACAGCATATGCGAGCATCAAAACTCCGCCTTTCTTCATTAAGAAGATCAAGACCCGGCGTGAATTGCAGTACTCGGTCGTTTCTTTTACTTCACGTAAAAGGAGCGACTTTTTTGCTGCTTATCTATGAAACTATGAAATGATGTCATTCTAGGATAATTGTGACATTCCTGTTCCTTCTGGATGCCTGTCTTTCGATATAATCAGTAGCGAATGCATACAAGGGAGCGGATAATATGAACATCGTTTGGACCTTACTTCTTCTGACTTTGACCCTGGGCAATGCAACCCCGGCACAGGAACCAATAGCCAAGGAAGAAGCGGCGGTTCCTATATGGCCTTCTATCTATCAGACCGTCACGGCCAATCTGATCCAAGGAGATCCCGATCATCCTATATTGCCTGGTGATCTAAAGGGCAGCTTGCAGCAGGATGCCCCCAAGGTTAAGGGGATCTACGTCACCGCCTACAGTGCTGGCGGCTCTCGCATGAACGAGCTTGTAGAACTCGTTGATCAAACAGAACTCAATGCTATGGTCATAGACATTAAAGATGATTTGGGCTACATCACCTATAAGACGGAAAATCCCGTACTGATGGAGTTGGGCAAACCCCAGCCGTTCATTCGTGATATTCAGGCCTTGATGGCCCGATTAGAGAAACATGCTATTTATCCTATTGCCCGAATCGTTGTCTTCAAGGATACCATTCTGGCCGAGAAGCATCCCGAATATTCCTTCCGCAAGCAAGACGGCTCCGTATGGAGCAACAACAATGGAGACAAGTTCGTCAATCCCTATAGTCCGGAAGTACGGGACTACAACATTGAACTGGCGAAAGAAGCTGCAAAATTAGGCTTCAAAGAAATTCAATTCGACTATGTACGTTTTCCAGAAGGGTTCGAGAAGCGAGCTGATTCCTTAAAATATACAACCGACCATACAAGCCGGGTGGAAGCCGTATCCGAATTCACAAGGATAGCCAAAGAGGAGCTGGAGCCGCTGGGCGTCCGCGTCTCCGTCGATATTTTCGGTTATGCCGCCTCCGTCCCCGCTGCCGAAGGCATTGGCCAGGATTTCGTGAAAATATCCGATCACGTCGATGTAATCTGTCCGATGATCTACCCCAGTCATTACACAACCGGATGGTTTGGGGCCAAAGTGCCGGACAAAGCACCTTACCAGACGATTAAGGGCGCCGTTCAGGACACCCAGACCAAGCTTGAAGAACTGGGTGAGGAGCAGCCGATTATCCGACCGTGGATTCAGGACTTCACCGCAAGCTGGCTAGGCAAAGGCAATTATGTCAAATACGGCAAACACGAGGTTGAAGAGCAAATCCGTGCGCTCCGGGACATGCAGGTCGATGAGTTCCTGCTCTGGAACGCAGCCAACCGCTATACTCCAGGTGTCTCTTACGAATAATAAACCATAATTACAGAACAAACCAGTCCCGGCTTCTTTCTAATTGCCGGGCTGAGTCCGAATGACATAACCCGCCCCAAGGGTTATCCGTTTCTTCTCTACAATTGTCAGTTCCAGCACTTCGGGTGTGGGCAGGAAGTGCCGCTGCATATGCTCCTCTGCTGCGGCGAAGGCCTGCTCCTCTCCCTCTGCGGCAATGACGATAGCCAGCCACCCCGCCGAAGTTTCTGCCTCAAGTCGGTATAGATACATACACTTTCCCCCTTTGTTTGCTTTGTATTAGGCTCGCCCTAGATTGTAACAGATTGATGTAAGCTGAGCCAAGCCGCTTTTCTCTGTTCCAAAATAAAAACCGGATCAAGTAAGGAAAATCCTTATCTGATCCGGTTCATTGTTGTTTTTAAGGAAAACTTATTGAGATAAACGCAATGCCAGGTTATACATATCCATATCAAACGTCTTTTTGGTGGACACAACCTTCTCGATATCAGTTAATATCATTTCTCCACCGATCATGCCGCAGGCCTTGTTCGATTCACCGGCGATCAGGCTGCGTACAGCGAAATCGCCAAGACGACTGGCCAAATTGCGATCAAATGGGGTTGGAGAACCACCTCGTTGAATGTGACCCAATACCGTAGCACGAGGCTCCAGCGAAGGCTGACGTTGCTTGATAGCCTGTACCACATCCTCGCCGCGGCCTACGCCTTCTGCTACGATGACGATGCTATGGCGTTTGCCCTTATCAAAATTTTGGCGCATCCGGTCAGCTACTTCATTCAGATCAAATGGAACTTCTGGAATCAGAATGGTCTCTGCACCCGCAGCCAAACCGGCATGGAGGGCAATATCCCCGGCATGGCGTCCCATAACCTCAACGACAGAAGCACGCTCATGGGAGGACATCGTATCGCGAAGCTTGTTGACCGCATCGACAACAATGCTAACCGCCGTATCGAATCCAATGGTATAATCCGTGAAGGAAATATCGTTATCAATCGTTCCCGGCAACCCCATCGTTTTGATGCCTAGCTTGCTCAGCTTCTCAGCGCCTTGGTAGGAGCCATCGCCCCCGATAACAACCAGGCCGTCGATACCACGGTCACGCAATATTTGCGCTCCCTGCTGTTGGCCTTCCAGAGTCTTGAATTCCAGACAACGAGCGGATTGAAGGATCGTGCCTCCGCGTTGAATAATATCCCCTACACTGCGAATGTCCATCGAGAAAATATCGTTATTAAGCAGTCCTTGATACCCTCGTTGAATCCCGTAGACTTCTAGACCATAAAACAAGCCGCTGCGCACAACCGCACGAACGGCAGCATTCATGCCCTGAGAGTCTCCTCCGCTTGTAAGAACTGCAATTTTTTTCACTGCTGACATGATAATTCCTCCTATAATTTAAAGATGCTTGCGAATCCAACGGCTGTTTGCAAAGAAGAACAAGCGCATCAGCGGACTTCTCTTCATCAATCGTTTGGATACCTCGCGAATTTCTTCCTGCTGACTGACCTTGGGATCGGATAAGTACAGAGCCAGCAAGCCCTCAATGATCATCCTATGAAATGAGGAGGCAGGCAGCTTGCGAATATCGCGCCGCGCTCCTTCGACAATCAACGTGATTCGTCCCAGCATCGTTTCTTTGCTGTCATAGTAGCTGCAAAAGTTCAGGTCTCCGCCTATTTCATCTTCCTCTTGGTCGATCAAGTAATCCAGCATGATATGTAGTCCGCAAACATGAGGAAAATAGGCACCATGAATGATCTTTGCGCTCTTGTCGTCCAGGTCAGCATGACTCGCAGCCAGAAATAACATGAACACGCCCAAAGTAGAGCCCGTTGCTGCTGCAAATTCATTCCATTTCAGATGAGGGGCACGATGTTCATGCCGAGTCCACCATTCCAACAGCTTGGCTTCGCGTTGCTGCGGATCAATATGCTTGTACACTTGCAAGTCGGTATACAGCCCCACCAGATCGACAACATGCGGCATGGCCGCCGGGTAGCCCTGAAGCTGTGCAATTTGATTGCGGCAGGTCTTCACCAGACGATGCAGATAACCTCCATCATCCTGTTCTTCACGCAAGGCATAATAATTGCGTAATTCCGCCGAAGCATCTACCGCATCCAGCATGCTTTGATGCAGAAGGCGGAAATCCTCCGCGGCTTTGGATGTGCTCCGGTCACATAGATTATCCAGATAATCACTAATGGTCTGAAACGCTACGATAAGGGGAATTAGAACGTGGCGCATTGGCAGATTCGCGGCAGCATAAACAGCCCCGCCCTGACAGTGGAATTCCTTCGTCGCTATGCTGGCAAGCGCCTGCTTTCGCAGCTCCGAGTCGGGAATCGCCTCGGCATCCTTCCTCCAACCGTCCAATGCCTGACGCACATCTGGCAATATAAACTTGTAAACCCGGCTCATCAGCCTGATCGGCTCTTTCGGAAACTGGTTTCGGCTTTGCTCAAGTTCAATCAATGGCTTGCCTCCACTACGTTGTTAGATATCCTTAACTGAAAACCATTCTATATTATAATATGATCCACCTTTTTGTACAAATAAACAAAATCACAAAACAATACAAATCGAACAGATGATTCAGGCAAAGAAGCAGACAAGAACATGTTCTTACGAGCGCTATTGCTCATGGATTTCTCCTGGACTCAGTATAGCATCAATTCGTCAACAGACCGTAAAACTCTGCCCCGCCCTGCCTAAAATTTCTGGTATACTAGCAAACATAACTGACCTCTGCGCACCGACTTAATCTCCTTGACCAAGGCAGTATAGAATTCCTCTGAGAATGGAGTTATGGATTTTACATGAAATTAAAACCGACGATGAGCCGGGACGTTCAGTGGCTTCGTGCCTTTACCTTCACTATATACGGGACAATCGTTCTTGTAACGTCCTATTTTCCGCTCTACTATGCCCAGCTAGGCTTCTCTAACAGCCAGATCGGCTTGCTATACGCCCTGGGCCCGATGATTTCCTTAATCTCCAATTTACTATGGAGCCTGGCCAGCGACCGATTTCGCACCATTAAGAAAATTTTGCTTATCCTGCTTATCGGTCAAATCAGCCTGACGTTTATACTATCGGCCTCCACCACATTTTCTGTAATTATGGCGGTCATCACTCTATTTTATTTTTTCTTTTACCCGGTCTTTCCCTTATCTGACACGATCGTTATTTCAACAGCTAAGCAACAGAACCTCAACTTCATCTCGATCCGTGTGTTTGGTTCCTTCGGATTTGCCGCCTTCGCTCTGCTGATCGGATATGTTCTTGCTTTGGTGGGGATCTCGAACATGATGTGGGTATCTATGACCGTTGCTACATTGGCGCTGACGCTAGTGCTGTTTGTGAAGGACGATCCTTCCGCTCCCGTAGCCAAAGTTGATTTGTCCGGCATCTGGGCACTGCTGCGGCAGAAAGAGCTTCTGTGGTTCCTGGGCTGCGTCTTCTTCCTGGCCATTGGCATGCGGATGAACGAACCTTTTTTGTCGATTACGCTAAAGGAACTGGGGGCAAAAGAAAGTATCATTGGCTGGGCCATGTTAGCCTCGGCTTTGTCTGAGATTCCAATCTTCATTTATCTCAGCTTCTATGGCGAGAAATATAAGGAATTGCCGCTGCTGCTGTTCTCCAGCCTGCTCTTCGGGGTCCGATTTATGCTCATGGGCCTGACGGATTCGGTGTATGGCGTTCTGGCCATTCAAGCGATGCACGGCATTACCTTCGGCATCTTCTATGTAACGGCTATCCGCATGCTGACCCGGTTGATTCCGGATCAATTTCGCGCCACCGGCATGGCTTTATATACGATGATGTGGTCCAGTCTATCCGGACTATTTAGCGGCACCTTCGGCGGCTTTATTTTTGAACAGTTCGGCCGTACCACCTTCTATCTGGTAGCTATGGCCTCTGCGCTGGTTGCCTTTATCGGCTTTGCCAGCCGCTATTTCATCCGCCAGCCAGATCCGGTTCAACCAACCGATATGAACCATAAATATTAGTACATACTTACTCTGGCTGTTCAAAGCAACACACATCCTATATAATGATTAATATCAGATGATAGTACCTGGTAACAATAATAATAAAGCAGGTGAACTGGATGGAATTTGTACTGTTTCGCGACATGCTGACAAGCCGTAGAAGTGTACGTGATTTTACGGCAGAACCCGTTAGTCTCGCCGATATTGAGGAATTGATCGATTGTGCCCGTTATGCGCCAAGTGATACCAACTCGCAAACCTGGGAGTTTATTGTAATTATGAACACGGCAAAGATTAAATATATTGAGGACTTCACCTGGGAACGGCTTCATGAGAAAGCCGCGCACGCTGCTGAGCAAGGACTGGAACGGGAAGGAAAACTGCTGCTCAAGTCTTTTGGACCGTATGCAACTGCATTTTCCAAAGCGCCTGTTTTGGTGATCTGCTTGTCTACCCCCTATACCTCTAAATTCCGGGAGAAAATTTTTGACCCCCTCAACTTTGCCGCTCCAGAGGTGTGGGAGGAAGAAGGCATGAAGAGTAGTTGTCTGGCCGCCGAGAACCTGATGCTGGCCGCTCATGCCAAGGGACTTGCCACCTGCCCCATGACCGGACCGGTACTGCTGGCGGAAGATCGGCTGCGCGAATACCTGGACATTCCTTCAGATCGGGGAGTTAACATGGTTATTGCGCTGGGACATCCGGCCGTTACACCGAAGGCCCCTCCCCGGAAAGAAATTGCAGACATTTTAAGGGTCGTCGATTAAGACGACCTTGCGCTTTTTTATGTGTTATTGAGCTCGGCCTGATCCACTTGTCAGTCATCCTGCTTAACACAAACACAAAAAACACAGCCCTGCAAGGGCTGTGCCTTTCAATATCGCGCCTGGAACCAAACTTTATAAGTGATCCGTTGCCGGAAGTGGTCTTATAATTTGATTACGTTAGCAGCTTGAGGACCACGGTTGCCGTCAGTGATTTCAAATTCTACGGCTTGGCCTTCTTCTAATGTCTTGAAACCGTCGCCTTGAATTGCGGAGAAGTGAACGAATACGTCTTCGCCACCTTCAACTTGGATAAAGCCATAGCCTTTTTCTGCGTTAAACCATTTAACTGTACCTTTCAAATGAACAACCTCCTAAAAATAATCGCCATCATTGGCGAATAACCATATTATACTCTATGCCTGCCGACAATGCAACGTGACATTAACCTAAAGATTTGCTGATCCGGAAGGCGCTTAAACGCACGGTTTCATTTGCTTTCCTGGGGGGTGTGAGTTATCATTTTACATACAAATATGACCTATTATTCGAGTCCTCGCGCAAGTGCGCGAAGCTAAAGATTGGAGCAGGAAGCAATGATCAAAAAACATGAAATATACAAAAAAGACAAGTGGAACATGATGACCGTCGAGGTCCAGGGCAAATACATCGTTCTCCGGGAAATCTCCGACCAATGGGGCGAGGAAACGCACACCTTCCTCAGTCGTCCCGCCTTGATGGATTGGGTGAAGCGTCGGTTCCCCAAGGAGGAATACGCAGATAATGAAGCCGAGTGGGAAGACATTATGGCGGCGTTCAAGCAGGTATAACCAAGAACAGGGGCCGCCTCCGCAGTTCAAATCATCATTTTACCTGAAACGGAGCTATTTATATGTTTAATTCGAGCCTTCTTATCTTTATTATCTGCGCCTTTGCCATGGGTGTGGTGCTTATTATGAGCAAAGACCGCATTGATGCCCGGTTCAGGCGCGGGCTTGCCATCACCAGCATCATCATGATCTCCTTGGTTTTTGGGCTGATCATCTATAGTTTCCTGGCCTAGCTGGACAATCGGTTGTAGCTGCAAGCCCACATCAGCAGCGACAAATATTCCCTGTTATTTGCGGTCATACTAGAGAAATGTCCGACTAGGAGGTTTTCTGCGTATGACGAGCATAACGATCAAACGAGCCAGCCTGCTCCTGCTATGCGGCTGCTTGCTGGTAATGCCGCTCCCTCGCAGCGCGGCTGCAGGGCGCTCTTTTATTACAGATTCCAGTCAACCCCATTATTCGAATCACGCAAATCAAAGGAGGATTCCCATGAGCAAAGTATTGAAGCGTTCCGAAGTACCCGAAGAAAACACATGGAAGCTGGAGGACCTATTTGCCGATCAGGCAGCGTGGGACAAATCATATGCTGAGTTGAAGAAGCTGAAGGACAAGGCCGGGGAACTCGAGGGCAAGCTGGATAAGGCCGAGAACATCAAAGCCGTTTTCGAGCTTGAGGATGAGTTGTCCCTGAATATCGAACGCCTTTACGTATATGCTCATCTGAATCATGATCAGGATACCACCAACCCTACATATCAGGCGCTTGTGCAGAAAGCGCGCAAGCTCAGCGTTGAACTCAGCGAAGCCTTATCCTTTATC
The DNA here is from genome assembly GCF_000374825.1 of Paenibacillus sanguinis 2301083 = DSM 16941. Lineage (GTDB taxonomy): Bacteria > Bacillota > Bacilli > Paenibacillales > Paenibacillaceae > Fontibacillus > Fontibacillus sanguinis. The sequence continues at coordinate 41,581 of NZ_KB895377.1, read as the reverse complement.
ACACCGGAAATTCTGGCTTTGCCTGATCAGCAGTTGGATCAATTCATTGATGATCCCACCCTTGCGCCATATCGTTTTACATTGCAAGAAATCAAACGCGAGAAAGCCCATGTGCTGAGCAAGACGGAAGAAGCTCTGCTCGCGCAGGTTGGCAATCTGTCTCAGGCGCCACAGCAAATCTTTGGCATGATCAATAATGCCGATATGAAATTTCCGAAGATTAAAGACGAGAACGGCCAAGAGGTGGATTTGACCCACGGCAGCTACATTCAATTCCTTGAGAACCCAAATCGTGAAGTGCGCAAGCGGGCGTTCAAGGCCGTTTATGAGACCTATGGCAAGCAAAAAAACACAATCGCTTCAACATTAAGCGCCAATGTGAACAAGAACATGTTCTATTCACGTGTACGGAAATACCCTTCGGTGCTTGAAATGTCCCTGTATGGCGATAACATTCCGAAGGAAGTCTACACGAATCTTATTGATACGATTCATGAGAGCCTGCCTCTCTTGCAACGTTATATGGAATTGCGCAAGAAGCTGCTTGGTGTTGATGAATTGCATATGTACGACCTGTTTGCTCCTCTGGTTGAGGAATATAAATGGGATATCACTTATGATGAAGCCAAAAAAATGGTTGTAGAAGGCCTGCAGCCTTTGGGCGAGGACTATCTGAATGTACTTCGCTCCGGATTTGAGAATCGCTGGATCGACGTCTATGAGAATGAAGGCAAACGCACGGGAGCTTATAGCTGGGGAGCCTACGGCACTCACCCATATGTCCTGCTGAACCATAACGATAATTTGAACAGCATGTTCACGCTTGCTCATGAGATGGGGCATGCCCTGCATTCCTATTTCTCGGACGAAGCGCTGAAATACCGCGATGCCCAATACACCATCTTCCTGGCCGAGGTTGCGTCAACGACCAATGAAGCGTTGTTAATGGATTATTTGCTCAAAAAATCAACTGATCCAAAACAAAAGCTGTACCTGCTCACCTACTATGCGGACCAATTCCGTACGACCGTGTTCCGGCAAACGATGTTCGCCGAATTTGAGAAGATCATCCATGAGCGGGCGGAAGCAGGCGAATCCTTGACCCCGCAGGAGCTTTCAAAGATATACTATGATCTGAATGTGAAATATCATGGCAAGGATATGGTTGTAGACCAGGATATCGAAATGGAATGGGCGCGGATTCCTCATTTCTATACCAGCTTCTACGTCTACAAATATGCCACTGGCTTCTCCGCCGCAACCAGCTTTTCCAAGCAAATTCTGGAGGAAGGACAACCCGCAGTAGACCGCTACCTGGGCTTCCTGAAGAGCGGAGGCAGCGATTATTCAATTAACATCTTGAAGAAGGCCGGTGTTGATATGTCCTCACCGGAACCAATTCGCGAGGCCATGAGCGTGTTTGAAGATGTTATTAAGCAAATTGAAGAGTTAACCAGATAAGCCTGAGGGGCTTTGGACCTGATTCAGCAAAATCCCTTGCTCTAAAGTGGCAAGGGATTTTATACTGTCCTAGAAGGAGGTGTTCCTCATGAAAATTCAATGGTCCTTAATTATGGCACTCATCTTCGCGCTAATTACGGCATTATTCGCTGTTATTAACGTAAATCCGGTTCAAGTCAATCTGTTGTTTGGATCGGTCAACGTGCCCTTGATCCTGCTTATACTGGGCTGTACACTGCTGGGCGGCATCATCATAGGCTCCTTTGGCATTTACCGCGGGTATCTGTTACAGCGGGAAGTCAAAAGCCTGCAGGCCAAGCTTGTACATATTCAGGATGCAACCGGCTATGTGCTCCCTGAGCCGGAGAAGCAAGATCACAAAAAAAAGAAAGGCGCAAAGGCTAATCAAGCAGATGGCGATGAATCATTGGCTGGCACGACCGACAACCATGGCAAGCAGCGTTGAAAAATTGCTAGCGCATTATGGTTGCATGAACGTAAAGGAGAAGATAGATGAACCATATACAACCCAATGAAGATTATGTGCTGAATTTGCTGAAAGAGCTGCTTGATACACCAAGCCCCAGTGGCTTTACGCGTCATGTCATGTCGCTGATCGAACGGGAAGCAGAGGCACTAGGAATTCCCTGCTCCTTTAACGAAAAGGGCGGCGCTATCCTTACTCTCGCAGGCAAGGATGCTTCCCGGCGAATCGCCTTGAGTGCCCATGTGGACACGCTGGGAGCTATGGTTCGCGCCATACGTCCCAACGGAACCTTGGCCTTGACCTCTGTTGGCGGCTTCATGATGAATGCGATCGAGAACGAATATTGCCAAATTCATACCCGCAGCGGCAAGGTCTATACCGGAACGATCCTCTCCATTCACCCGTCTGTGCATGTATACAGTGATGCCCGCGACTTCAAGCGCGAAGAGAAGAATATGGAGGTGCGGATTGACGAGCTTGTGGAAAATAAAGAAGATGTCCTTAAGCTAGGCATTTCTGTAGGAGATTTTATTTCCTTTGATGCCCGCCCCGTCATCACACCAAGCGGGTATATCAAATCTCGCCATCTGGATGACAAGGCCAGTGTGGCTGCCTTGTTCGGCGTGCTTGAAGCCAGTCGGCGAGAAGGCTGGACACCGAAACATGATCTGGTATTCCTCATTTCCAACTATGAAGAAGTCGGGCATGGCACAGCCTGGATTCCAGAGGGAATTCAGGAAATGATCGCTGTAGACATGGGCGCTCTAGGCGATGATCTAAGCTGCAAGGAGACAGAGGTATCCATTTGCGCCAAGGACTCCTCCGGCCCCTATGATTATGAAATGACCGGACGGTTGATCGAGTTGGCCAAGAGTCTGGATATCCCGCATGCTGTCGATATTTACCCTTATTACGGCTCGGATGCATCGGCTGCATTACAAGGCGGGAACAATATCCGCGCCGCATTGATTGGCCCAGGAGTGCATGCCTCCCACGCCATGGAGCGGACGCACAAGCTAGCAGTCCTTAATACAACCCGGCTGCTGGCAGCCTATGTTGCTGAGTAGCCGCAGCGGCTCTCCAGTCCAAAAAACCTTGAGTTTCCTGCGTAACTTAGGCGCAGGAAACTCAAGGTTTTCTTAGGATTTTATTGATTTTATTAGTCCTCCACCAATCGATGTCGATACCATTTGTGACCGCGGAAGCGCGACAGGAAGATCAACCCGCGTATCCCCCATTCAATATCCATGGCCAGCCATACCCCAACCACACCAAAAGGCAAGACAATGCCCAAAATGTAGCCAAGCACCACCCGGAACAGCCACATGGATAACATCGAAACCACCGAGGTATATTTCGCATCCCCCGCTGCTCGTAAGGCTGATGGAGTAATAAAGCTGATTGACCATAGTGGAATTTGCATCAGCGTGTTCATCAGCACAATCGTAAAGATGTCATCCACGATCTCAGCCGGTGGATGGAACAAAGAGACCATGGGCTGGAACAGGGGCAACACAATCATGCCCATGATAATAAAGGTTGAAGAAGACAACCAGATAAACGAACGGGTTAGCTTGCGGGCATCATCGATGTTCTTACTGCCGATACATTGCCCCACCACGGTCACAATGGCAATGGATAGCGCATTGGCCGGGATCTGAATGACCATTGCAAGCGAAGAGCTGATAGCGTTGGCAGCAATAGCATACGTGCCCAAACTGACAATGAAGATTTGCGTCAAGATTTTGCCACCGTTGAAGAACATCTGCTCAGCCGCAAACGGCATGCCGATGGACATAATTTTCTTGAGCATCGTCAGGTTGACCCGAACCATATCCCGTAATCGAATATGCAAGGAAACATCCAGCTTGACCAGATAATAGATCGCACAAGCCGCCGCCAAATAACGTGAGACATTCACGGCAATGTTCATGCCCATGATTCCCAGATCGGCTAGATTAATCAACAGAAAGTTAAGCAATACGTAGGATAAATTCATGATCAGTGACAGCATCAGGGAAGCTCGTGACTTCCCGATTCCCCGCAGCACCCCGCATACGGCTTCAACAACCGCAATCCCGCAGAAGGAAAGGCTGCTGCCGATTAAATACGATCTGGCATTTTGAAATACATCCTCTGCTGCTGAGCCGAATAGTAAATTCAAGGCCGGATTGTGGAGAACGATCATCAGCAAGCTGATAGCCAAAGCCAGCAGGAACACCGAGGCTACCGAACCCGAGGAAGATCTGGATACCATCTCGGGATTGCGGCTGCCCTTATACTGCGCCACTACTACCGTCCCCCCGGTGGCTACTCCCACGAACACATTAATCAGAAAAATATTAAGCGAATCTACCATATTGACGGCGCTCACCGCCGCCACTCCCGATGAGCTGATCATGGCCGTATTCACCAGATTCAGGCCAATAATAAATGCCTGGTCAATCAGAATCGGAATAATGAGAGCAATAATTTGCTTATAATCAATGGATTTGCCAGAGAAATGCTTGTCCGCAAATTGATGCGTTCTGGTTCGAATAGCTGCACTAAGCACGTAATCACATCTTTTTCATGAAGTATATATAAGTTGAACCTATGTTTAACGCAAAGAAGCTGACGAGAAAATGTTCTTACGGTCGCTGTTGCTCACAGATTTCTTTTTATTCAATAAATTCTTATAGGGTAGAAATTCGCTCACAAAGGCAAACGCTCCGCTTCTCAGTCCCTAGCTTCATCCAACCTTCTCGGTGCTGAAAAGCTGACTTTTTGAGCTTTTGTTAAGGCTCAATCTAAAAATTTTCTGCGAAGCTACAACAAAGAAAAGACCCTTCGTTAACGAAGAGTTTACAAATTGTTGTGATATTTACATGCTCACCACACAAGGCAGCCATAGCTCCAACGTGTATTATACCATCTTGACTGACAGGTGGCTTGCTCAAAAAATGAGCATTTCGCCGCTTCTTGGGCAAAAAAGAAGAGAAAAGCCTGAGGGTTCCCGGCTTTCCTCTTTGCTGCTCTGTTTTAGCAGGCCGTTCAAGAATGGCGCCCCGCCTCTATCTTCTCGGCCAACTCGTTCAAGTAAGTCCAGCGCTCCATCAGGCGCTCCAATTCAGCCTCGGCTGCTTGCTGAGCCAGCATCAGCTCCTGGAGTCGCATGGCATCGCTGGCTGCCGCCTCCATGTCCTCTGTAATAGTGGTCAAGCGCTGCTCGGCGGCTTCGATAGTAGCATCGATCGTATCATACTCTCGCTGCTCGTTATAGCTGAATTTCAGCTTCTCAACGCGTGAAGACTCGCGTCCTCCGATATTCGGCTGACCTTGCGGCTTGCCGGCGGGAGCAGAAGCGGCCTCACTTCCCCGCAGGCTGGAAGCATTAGCCCCCTTGGAATTATTCCCCGCCTGCACCCGTTCCTCATAATCGCTATAGTCACCCACATGGACCGCAACGATCCCGTCCCCCTCGAAGGCCATAATTTTGTCCACAGTCCGGTCCAGAAAATAGCGGTCATGAGATACAACGAAGACAGCACCGGGAAATTCATCCAGATAGGCTTCCAATACCGAGAGCGTTTGGATATCCAGATCATTAGTCGGTTCATCCAGCAACAGCACATTAGGCGCACCCATCAGCACCCGCAGCAAGTACAGCCGCCGTCTCTCTCCGCCCGACAGCTTGCTGATTGGCGTCCACTGCATGTCAGACGAGAACAGGAAACGCTCCAGCATCTGCGAAGCGGTAATGCGTGAACCATCCGCCGTAGTAACCACCTCGGCTGCTTCTTTTACATACTCGATAACCCGCTGACTTCCGTCCATTTCCTGATGTTCCTGAGTAAAGTAACCGAGATTGACAGTTTGACCCGTCACAATCTCACCGGCATCAGGTTGAATGCGTCCGGCAATCAGGTTCAATAGCGTCGATTTGCCGCTGCCGTTAGGGCCTACAATGCCCACGCGATCCCCCGGAATAGCGGTGTAGGTTAACTCCTTAATCAACACACGGCCCGGAATGGCTTTGCTTAAGCCCTCAATCTCCAAAATTTTGCGCCCCAACCTGGTGGATGCAACTGAAATATCCAGTTGATTATTTCTGGACTCCGGCCCCGCTGCTTGCAGTTGCTCAAAGCGTTCGATCCGGGCCTTCTGCTTGGTCGAGCGCGCTTGCGCTCCCCGACGAATCCAGGCCAGCTCGGTACGCAGCAGATTTTTTCTCTTCTGCTCAGAAGCGGCTTCGCGTTCCTCACGCTCGCTCTTGAGCTCCAGGAACCGGCTATAGTTGGCCTCATAGCGGAACAAACGTCCATGATCAAGCTCCAGCATGACGTTGCATACCCGGTCCAGAAAATAGCGGTCATGCGTAATCAGCAGCAACGCGCCACGCCGCTTCTGTAAATACGTCTCCAGCCAAGCGACCGAATCATTATCGATATGGTTGGTAGGCTCGTCCAGGATCAACAGTTCCGAAGGGATAATTAGCGCCGAAGCTAACGCTACCCGCTTGCGCTGTCCCCCGGACAATTGGCCCATACGCTGGGTAAAGTCGGCAATTCCCAATCTTGACAACACGCTTTTGGCATCGCTGACCAAAGTCCAGGCTTGCAGCCGATCCATCTCCTGAGACAAGCGCAGGACTTCAGCTTGCAGCCTCTCATCGCCGGGCTGCTGCTGGAGTGCTTCCTCCACTTCCATATAGGCCGATACCACCTGCAGTTCGGATCCTCCGCTTTGGAACACACCACGTAAAACCGTGATATCCGGGTCATACTCTGGATTTTGAGCCAGAAAGGTCACTCTCGCATCCCGATTGATCGACACTCTTCCCTCATCAGGCTGATCCAGGCCAGCGATGACTTTAAGGAAAGTCGATTTCCCCGTTCCATTGACACCGATAATCCCGATCTTATCGTTCTCGTCCATCCCGAAGGAGGCATCTTTGAACAATACCTTCTCCCCATACGTCTTCGTCAAGCTCTCTACCGTCAATATATTCATATTAATCCCTACTTTATCATATCATCCCGATTCCCCAGGCCAGCAGCCCTGCCCCAAGAGAACTGAGTAAATTCACCATGTCATTGCTCATCCAGCTTAGGCCCCTTGAAGGCAAGGTACCCTGACCGCAGTGAAAGGCCACCTCGACTTCCTTGCCGCACACCGGGCAACGCTGCATACGCTGGAGGGTTGCTCCCAACCAGGAATCAGCGAAGGCGCCAGCCATGCCGGAAAGTCCTCCAACCATCCCCCACTTGACCAAGGCCAGTAAAATAACCCCAACGCTACTGCCTGCTACACCATCTGTCCATAGCAACAACAGCCAGGCAGCTCCGCCGATGCACACAGCTCCCGCTAGTGCTGCCATACTTCCAAGCCAAGTAACTCCTCCCGAGGTTCCCGGGGGTATAACCCGGCCACTCCGTATAGAGTGGGGTGGCGACTTGCTCAGTCCCCCCCATTCGGTGGCCCAGGTGTCCGCTGTGACCGCCGCCATGGTGCCAACAAAGAAATACGCCCAGCCCGGCGAAGGCCAAATGAAGTTGCCCAAGCAAGCCAGCATCCCAAGTCCACCGTTAGCCAATACCTGTGCTGCATCCCGGCGGCCGCTCTTGGCATAGGACTTCTCCAGTTCCTGCTTACGCTCGCGGCGAAGGTGAGAGAATATCGAAGAACTCACGAAGAAGAGCAGCAAAATACCGAACCAGAACAGATTGCCTGCGCCATAATACACCGTCCCCATCACCAGCGCAGCAAGCATCCCCGATAAGGATAGCGATCTTTTTGCATAAGCGGCGCCCGACACGATCAGGGCACAGACGAACCCGATCAACCAATCCGTCATCATGAAGCAGACGGGCCGGACTCCACAGTACAACTGCCCAGCACCCGGGAGTCATAAGAAATCTCCAGCTTGTCTCCCTGATAAACGGGTCCCACGCCTTCCGGTGTACCGGTGAAGATCAGGTCCCCTTCACCCAAGCCGTAATTGGCCGCGATGTAATCGACGATTTGCTGCAACGGAAAAATCATACGGCTAATGTTGCCCTGCTGGACCGTCTCCCCATTCTTGCGCAACACAAAGTCGGCAAGGGCTGTCTCCACGGCTCCAGGGAAGGCCAGATAAGGAGTAATCGGCGCGGACTTAAGGAAGCCCTTGGCCGGGGTCCACGGATTTCCCTGTTCTCTCACGGTGTTCTGGACATCGCGCAGCGTAAAGTCGATACCAAACGCCATGACGTCCACTAATTCATCCACCGTCATTCCCGGTTTGTAATCTCTGGCGATGCGCAGAACCAATTCCACCTCATAGTGTACGGAGCCCCGATCAGCCGGAAGCTGAAGCCCGGTTCCGTCCATCACGGCAACCGCATGGGATGGCTTGAGGAATATCATCGGCTCGGATGGCACATCATTGCCCAGTTCCTCAGCATGGGCCTTGTAATTTCGGCCTACGCAGTACACGTTTGCGATCAGTTTGTTCATCATCTTCTCGTCCTCCCTATATAGTCGTCCCCAGATTCTCGGGCAGACGCTTCGTTTCCTCTGAATAATCCTTCTCTCTTGCTACCCGAATACTTCGCCGGTTTCTGTAATTGTCACACCGGGAGATATCTCTGCGATCTCGTTAAGCAGCTTGCTTCCCTCCTCCGCGTTCATCGGCACCGGTTGGCCCAATTCAGTACGGTATGGGATCAGGCGCAGTCTGCATGCTCCCTCCTTCGTGTACACCGCTGCGAATACCGCAGTCTCCCATGTCTTCGGGTCCTTCGATTTGGTGAAAATAAAATTGCCCGTACTATAAACAATCCATTTACCCTTGTATTGCTCCAGCCCCTGTATCACATGGGGATGGCTGCCGATGATCAGATCAGCCCCGGCATCAATATAGGCATGGGCCAACTCCTGCTGATGCTCCTCCAGGACTGTTGTCCGCTCTTTGCCCCAATGGCTCATAACCAGCACAAGATCGGCATTCTCCTTCGCCGTACGAATCGCTTCCAACGCTCGCTTAGGCGAATACACCGAGGCTACCCCTGCGTGATTAGCCCCCGCAGCCCAGCTGGATTTCGGCACGACCCGGCTGAATGATAGCAAGGCAACCTTGATTCCCTTACGCTCCAGATATACAGGAGCATAGGCTTCGCCCTCGTCATGACCGGCCCCGGCATAGGCTATATTATGCTCCTGCAGCGCCTTCAAAGTATCTTTAAGTCCGGAGATACCCTGATCAAGGATATGGTTATTGGCCAGTCCAACCGCATCCACACCGGCCTTGACCATGGGCGCAAGCGCCTTGACCGGGGACTTGAACACATAGGCCTTGTTCTCAGCCGGCTGCCCGCCCTCCGTTACCGGTGTCTCCAGGTTTAACAGGCTCAAGTCATCCTGTTCAAACAGCTCCCGGATATATGCATAGGGAAAATCATACCCCTTCTTCTCCAATCGCTCCTGCACTTTACCGGAAAACATCGTATCCCCGGCGAAATGAATCAGCAAATCTTCTCCTGCTGCTTCGCTGCTCCTAGGTGCATCAGCCGGTGGTTCATAGGAAGCTAACGGTTCTGAAGCATCTGTCTCCTCCGGTTCGATCAAAGCCTCTTTTTCCACGTTTCGCCCGTTTGCTTCCTGCTCCTCTACAGGCTCTGTCGTTTCTTCCTCCCCAGCCTCTCCCCCCAGATAGGCCAAGCCATCATCCAGTGACTCTGTGGGTGGCAGATACTCTGGAGCTTCTGTCTCCAGACCTCTCTGCTGGGTTCGCACTTCGACATAAAAATAAGTCCCCAGCACAAAAATCAGAGTGAGCAGAGTTAAATTAAGCAGGAGCCATATCCGGTTCTGAAGCCGCCGGTTCTCCTGCTGCTTTTGCTTGTTCTTCTGCGATCTTGGTGGATACATTACGGACTCCTTTGAAACCATATTTCAAACCGTATTGATTTTATTATATCAGGTATCGGGAAATAAATAGAACCCCTCGCCTAATTTGCAGGCAAGGGGCTCCAACGTCCCAGATCTCAGCGCAAAACCTTTCCCATATTACGGTTGTGCTGCCTTCAGCCCCGATGCCATGCGCTCAGCCAATTCCCTGGCTTGTCGGATACAATCAGGCAAGCCAACCCCGTGAAAGGCCGCTCCGGTAGCATATACACCAGGCAACTTCGCTTCAAGGTGTTGGCGAAGATCAGCCAACTGCTGCAGATGGCCCACCGGATATTGCGGCATCGACTTCGGAAGCCGGGTAATCTCTGTGAATAGCGGACGGGCCTTGACTTCCATCAGCTTGTTCAGGTCGTTAAGCACAAGCTCTGTCAACTCCTCGTCGGACAGAAACACCTTCTCTTCATCCCCGGAGCGTCCCACGTAGCAACGCAACAGCATTTTATCGTCAGGACTCGTATGCAACCATTTGACACCGGTCCAGGTGCATGCGGTAATGTTCATGCCTTCCCTGCGAGGTACAAGGAAACCTGAGCCGTCGAATAACCCTGCAACATCCTTTTTGTCGAAGGCCATTACCACATTGGCAACAGAAACATAATTAATCGCATCCAGCGCGGCAACGTCAACATGAGGACGCAAAAGCTCGGCTGCGGCAAAGGCTTGCACGGTAACGATAACCTCGTCAGCCTCCAGCGATTCTCCCGTATTCAGCAGTACTTGATAATGGCCGTTTTCTTTGCCTGAGACAGGGCGAATTTCTGTAACTTCACTCTCAAGACGCAGATGAATATCTGATAACGAAGCTGTTAACCCTTCAACCAGAGTTTGCAGACCCTTGCGAAACGTCAGGAAGGCACTGCGTTTAGTCCCTGTATGCGTCTCCGCCGGCTTCTTGCCACCCATCATCCCCTTGATAAGGCTGCCATTGGCGCGCTCCGCCTCTCCGAACTGCGGGAAAGTCGACTGTAAGCTCAGCTTATAGGTGTCTCCAGCATAAATTCCGGCCAGCAGCGGCTCGGTAATATTTTGCAGAACCTCCGCGCCCAACCGTCGTTCAATGAACGCTCCAAGTGATTCATCCTCCGTACTTTGTCTGGGCGGCATCACCAGATCAAGCATCGCCCTCGCCTTGCCGCTCCAACTCAGGAGCCCGCTGCGCAGAAATGGACTTAGCTCCGTAGGAATCCCCAGCACGAGGCCGGACGGCATCGGGTGCAGTTTGCCACCGCTAACGATATATGTCTTCTTGGCCTCTGGGTTCATAGAGACTAGCTCCTGCTCCAGACCAAGCTCTCTCGCCAGATCGATCATGGCCGTCTTGCGAGCCAGGAAGGAATCCGGACCCTTCTCAATCACGAATTCGCCCTTACGCAACGTTTCAATTTTGCCACCCGGGACACTTTCTTTTTCCACCACAGTAATCCGTGGCGTCACACCCTGTTCTCTGTAAAATTTGCGGACATAAAACGCTGCGGACAGGCCGGTCAATCCCCCGCCGACAATGACCACATTACAGGAGGCTTCACTCATTCATCTTCATCTCTTTCCCATTCCGAAGTTCTCATAACCATGTCAGCTAACGTCTCCATATATAGCGGTTCCGTATTTAAGGATTCAATGCGCTCCAGACGCATGTCCAGTTCTTTCGCTACGGTCTTGGCTTCAATATCCAGATCGTAGAGTACCTCCAGATGATCGGACACAAAGCCCACCGGAGCAACAAGCACATCCTCCACCTGCTTACGGCTCAGTTCCTTTAATGTGTCGAGAATATCGGGGCCAAGCCAAGGCTCGGCTGTTCGTCCCGCGCTTTGCCACGTAAATTGCCAGGAGCTAAGCTTGGCCTTTCTTCCTACGGCCTCCGAAGTCTCAAGCAATTGGTCACGGTATGGATCGCCCATTTGCACCGTTCGTTCAGGCAAGCTGTGGGCACTGAACAATACCTGTACCTGATCACGCACCGCACCCGCTTCTTCAAATTCGTCCAGTTTCTTCGCTACTCTCGCCGCAAAAGCGTCAATTAATTTGGGATGAAGATGATAGCTCTCCACAAATTTCATAGTTACTCCCGCTTCCTGCGCCTGTGCCTGAGCCCGCTTGATGTAGCCACCGATACTCATAACAGAGTAATGCGGAGCCAACACAATACCGACCCCCTTATGAATGCCATCCGCTGCCATCGCATTTACTCCGTCCTCAATGAAAGGAAAGGCATGCTTCAGCCCCTGATAGCAGACGAACTCTACATTCTTGTCCGCCGTCATTTGATTCAAGGTTTCCTGCAAGGCAGCAACCTGCTTGTCGGTATTCTCCCGTAAGGGGAAAAAGCCACCCACGATGGCCTCATACCGGCCAACCAGTTCCTGCAGTTGTTCAGGGGTTGGTGCATGACCACGCCGGATATGCGTATAATAGGCCTCGACCTGATCCAAACTTTGCGGTGTCCCGTAGGACATCACCAATACTCCGATCTTTAATTTCACGATTCCTGTTCACCTCTGGTCAATAGTTGGTTTATGTCATATGTCATCCCAGCCGAATGATCAGCCATGCTGTGCGGGGGCATTTTGCCGGATCAGCGCCTCCCGGGAATACTCATGTACGAATTCCGTCAGTTCCCGCAGCTTCTCAAGGGAAGCCTCAGGGAACAAGCCGTGCCCAAGATTGAAGACATAGCCTGGCGACAGTACCCCTTCATCAATAATCCGTGCCGCATGTTCTTTTATCACATTCATTGGCGCCGTCAACAGGTAAGGGTCCAGGTTGCCCTGTACGGCAAAGCTCTGACCCAGGCGCCGCCGTCCCTCCGATATGGATACACGCCAATCGAGTCCGATGGCATCAGCCTCAATCCCCGTCAGTGTTGGCAACAACTCCCCTGAGCTGACGCCGGGAAAATAAATTTTCGGTACATCCAAATGCCGAAGTTCGGCAAAAATACGTGTAATTGTAGGAAGCACATAAGTTTTAAAATCTTCTGGGGCCAAAGCACCCACCCAGCTGTCAAATAATTGCAACGCCTTGGCACCATGCAAGACATGGGCCTGCAAATAAGTAATGACCATGTCGCCCAGTTTGTCCATCAGCTTGAACCACAGCTCTGGCTGTCCATACATCATGGCCTTGGTGTGAATATAGCTTTTGGACGGACGTCCTTCAATCAAGTAAGAGGCAATCGTAAACGGGGCTCCGGCAAAGGTAATCAGGGGAACCTCAAGCTCCCGGTCCAAAATAGAAATCGTTTGTAAAATATGGGATAAGTCCTTGTCTACGTCAATCGGCCACAGACGTTCAATGTCCGCTTCCGTGCGTATGGGCTGTTCGATTACCGGCCCTACATTCTTGACGATATCAAAATCAATGCCCAGTGAAGCAACCGGATTCATAATGTCGGAATACAAAATAGCTGCGTCTACGCCAAGCTTGCGCACAGGCATCATCGTAACCTCGGCTGCCAATTCGGGTTGCCGGCAAATCTCAAGCAAACTGTACTTTTCTTTAATTTTCCGGTAATCAGGATCGTATCTTCCTGCCTGGCGCATGTACCAAACCGGCAGGCGATCCACTTCCTGCTGTCGCAAAGCCCGGATCAAGCGATCATTATAAGCCAAACCCTACGCCTCCTGAAACTTATTCTATTATAAATGTTCTAATTTACATTATGCCCTTTTTAAAAGTAAGTAACAACTCTCACAACGGAAAAACGGATGGCGAACCTTCGACAATCGAAGGAAGAGAGCATGAAGTTTGACTCAGACCGGAGCCATCCCCGGATGTGATATAATGGAAAGACTTTGTTTGGACAACCAGATATGAAAGGAAGTGAGGCACTTTGAAGACGTGGAAGGTCAATCTCATGGTGCTTTGGGTAGGGCAATTTTTTGTCAACGCCGGAATGACAATGATTACCCCCTTTCTCTCGCTGTATTTAGCGAGAGATTTGCATGTTCAGGGGGAACAAGCCATCGGGCTTTGGGCCGGGTCAATCTTTGCCGCCAACTTTGCGACAGCATTTATCTTTCAGCCGTTATGGGGGAAGCTGGCTGACAAATACGGACGCAAAATTATGCTGCTGCGCTCGGGTTTTGGGATGGCCATCGTCATTACGCTCATGGGCTTGGCTACCGAGCCTTGGCATTTGCTGGGACTGAGGCTCCTGAACGGAACCATCTCCGGCTTTAACCCTGCATCCGTGGCCTTGGTGTCAGGAACGGCTCCGAAGGAAAGAATGGGCTTTGCCATGGGCTTTACACAATCCGGACTCGTCGCCGGTACCATCCTGGGCCCCTTAATAGGCGGTCTGTTGGCTGGCTGGGTTGGATTCCGTCCTATCTTCTACATCACCGGCGCTCTGTTGTTCTTTGCCTCCGTATTGGCTTTATTGTTCGTGCGCGAGAACTTTAATCGCGAAGAAGCTGCCCATACTCCTCAGCCCTCGGTACTGCAAGGTCTAAGAGAGCTGACCAAGACCTCTCAACTTGCTGCCTTGTTTGCCGTCACCTTCTTGCTGCAATTCGCCATGTTAAGCCCGATGTCACTGCTGCCGCTATATGTAGAGAAGCTGCACGGTCAAACTGCCGATGTTGCCTTTTGGGCCGGGTTAGTCAGTGCAGCTACCGGGATTTCCAATATAATCACCTCTCCGGTGCTCGGAAGAGTCAGTGACCGGATTGGCGCGCATCGTGTGCTTACCTTCTGCTTGGTTGGAGCCGCCTGTACCCTTATCCCTCAGGCATTTGTTCAATCCGTGTGGCAGCTCATTACCGTCCGCTTCATGCTGGGTATATTTATGGGTGGACTCCTTCCCAGCGTCAACGCCTTGATCCGTCATTATACGCCGGACGGTATGGAGAGCCGGGCATTTGGATTCAACAGTAGTACACTGGCTCTCGGCAATATGCTGGGCTCGCTGATTGGCGGATTTCTTTCGGGTTATATCGGCATTGAAGGCCTGTTTATCATCTCCGGCAGCCTGTTGATCATCAATACGCTATGGGTCCGCCTCAAGCTATATGGCAAAGCCAAAGTGCATACCGGACGAGCTTAGTCCTCATGGGCCTGTCTGGTATGCTCAAAAAAGGCCAGTAAATCTTCAGCGTCCGCAAAGCCTGCCTGGGCCTGCTTGTCGCTTCCTCCGCCCTTTCCCCGGTAAGCAGGAAGTTGCTCCTTGAAGAATGCCCCGCAGGATACAGGAAAGCTGCCGCTATGAGCAAATACCAGCTTGTTCTCAAGCTCGGACGCGAGCAGCACCATGACTTCCCCTCGCGCGATTAACTCGTTCGCCAGGCTTTGCAATTGCCCCAAGGACTTGTCCGCATAACGCTTTGCGATCATCCCGCTCTCTTGCTTGGTGAGCAATTCCTTGGCCTCATGCATATCGACTCTTTGCTGCAATTTAGACACTTCTGCTTGCAGCCGCTTCTGTTCTTCCTCCCAGCGGTCCAGACGGTCGATGAGTTCATCTCTGCCTGTCTTCAGCTTGGCTGTAAGTTGGTTTAATATGCGTTGCTGCTCCTGAAATTCCCTTAAGGCTCGATGCCCGCTCTTGAAGATAATTCGAGTGCACCCTTTCTGCTTCTCGCTCTTTAACAGCTTAATCATACCGATAGAGCCGGTGGAGGCGACATGAGTCCCACCACATCCGTTATATTCAACGCCTTCCGTCTCAACAATACGAATATGCTCCGTGACTTTTGGCGGCTTAACCAGCGGCAAGCGCTGAGCCTGCTCCGTGGACACGAAATAGCTAACAATCCGATGATTCAAATAAATATGATGATTCACCTCCTGCTCAATGGCAGCAAGCTGTTCAGCCGATAGCTCCGGCTTATTCACATCAATCGTGCAATAGTCGGCTCCCAGATGGAAGCTTACCGTGATGGCCTCATACAAGTCACGACAAATGGCAGATAGCAGATGTTGCCCGCTATGCTGTTGCATATGATCGAATCTGCGTGTCCAATCGATCTCGCAAACCACCTCGTCCGTATCTGGAAATTGCTCCACACGGTGCAGCACCTCGTCCGCCTCGCTGATGACATCCAGCACCTGAACTCCTCCAAGAGTGCCCGTATCATGAGGTTGTCCCCCGCCATCAGGATAGAATGCACTTTCCTCCAGCACGACAAATTGACCATCCTCACGCTCCAGCTTGTCCTTCACCCTTGTCACCCACCGCGTCAAATAGGCATCCTCAAAATAAAGTCTTTTTGTCATAGTCATGCTCCTCTCCTAATTGATCTGTATGCTTTTCTCATATCCTTCAAAAGCAAGATGGCCTGCGTAAACTGAAATGCTTATCAACCGCATTATTAAACTGTAGCCTGCTTTTCCTTAAGCAATTCACATTTACTAAAAAAAAGTGTATGTATCGGCCCATAAAATCATAGTTATCTATAGAGATTTTTCAAATCAATTTAAATTTATAGGAAGAACAGCTCTGTAAGCCCAAGAGAAAGGTAGGGAAAAAGCATGGCGGTTTCATACATGAATTACGCCTCACCCTCAGCGCAATTCACCTTCGATGTTAATCAAAATACCACCTTCAAGAAAGATGATCGCAATTTTATTAATGAAGTGTCTATCCAGCAATTAAATACATTAGGCAATGTCTCGCTCCTTGATGTCTATCTCGATAAAAACAATATCGTGGAGCCTCATATCCATCAGAACGCCTCGGAACTCGTATACTGCATCACCGGGGAAGTCATCGTGTCCATCATCAACCCATTTACCCTGGAGCTTCGCAACTATCCCAACCGTCCTGGTCAGGTGACCAGCGTGCCCCAGGGATGGTGGCATTATGATACTGCCGCGGTGGACGGCACGCATTTCCTGGCCATTTTCGATGCGCCGATTCCTGAGGTCATTCTGGCTTCGGATATGCTGCGACTGACCCCTCCCGAGGTACTCGCTTATGCTTATTGCCTTGATCCGGCTAAAGTTAAGGACACCTTCGGCCCACTCAACCAATCGGTGCTCATCGGCCCACCGAAGGGCTGCCATCAGGGACAGCCGAACGCTCACCTGACCCATCATGCTCATTCAGCCCAACCTCCCTATAACCAGGGATACGGGCTAAGATTGAACGAGCAAAGCGACGGCAATCCCCGGCGCCCTCAAGTGATTGGCAATGGCTGGGCGCATCTGTATCATAACGGGCCTTGAAGCCGCGACCTTTGTCTCCCCGCTTTTTCCCTTGACGCACACCAAGCAGCGCTTCCTGAACGGGCCGCTGCTTGGTGTGTTCGCTTTAATGATTACTTGACCATGGCCAAGGCCAGACCGTCATACGCTGGCAACAAGGTACTTATTAACCGCTCATCCCGGGCTATGGCCTCGTTAAAACGGCGCATCGCCTGTACTGAAGGTCCATTTTTGTCCGGATTCAGCGTCCGGCCTCTTAACATAATATTATCCCCCGCTATTAATGCACCCGGATTGGCCAGTTTGATAGCATACTCCAGATAATTAGGATAATTCTCTTTATCTGCATCGATGAAGAAGAAATCAAACCGTTCTCCTTCTCTCTCCAATATCTCCAGGCTGCTAAGGGCCGGAGCCACTCTATAGCTCACAATATGCCCGAAGCCGGCCTCCTGGAGATTCCTGCGGGCCAACTCAGCGTTCTCTTCCTTTAATTCCAGTGAAAGCAATCTTCCTCCTTCAGCCGGAAGGCCCCGGGCCAGGCATATGCCGCTATATCCCCCCAATGCGCCGATTTCCAGGACCGAGCTTGCCCTGGCCAACTTCACCAGGAGCGTCAGAAGACGTCCGTATCCCGGTGCAATAGATACATCCTTAAGCCCGCTTTCGACAATGGATTGTGTTACACGCTCCAGCACCTCATCGCTGGCATATAATTCATCCCCGTATTGTTCAGGCGTCAACATCATGAATCTTCCCTTCCTATCTACTTCAAGAAGCGTTTGTAACTTGCAGGACATTAGCCTATACTGAATTGTATGGTTTTTTGTTTATTCTCACAAGTACAAAGCTGAAGTTGGAGTGATTAACAAGCATGTCTGGACCTTTGAAATTGATCGCAACCGCACCGATGGGCCTGGAAGCCGTAGTGGCGCGGGAGTTGAAAGAATTGGGCTATCACGATACCTCTGTGGATAATGGACGCGTTCATTTTACCGGAGAATTGATCGATATCTGCCGCTGTAATTTGTGGCTGAGAACCTCTGACCGGGTCCTGATCAATATGGGCCAATTCAGTGCCATGACCTTTGAAGAATTGTTCGAGGGGACCAAGGCTCTGCCTTGGCAAGACTGGATTCCGGCGAATGGGGAATTCCCCGTAGAGGGTCGTTCGCATAAATCACAGCTAAGCAGCGTTCCGGCTTGTCAGGGAATCGTGAAGAAGGCCGTGGTTGAGAAGCTGAAGCAATCCTATGATATCGAATGGTTTGAAGAAAACGGGCCGCGCTACGTAATTGAGATTCATCTATTAAATGATCAAGCTTTGCTCACACTTGATACTACGGGACCTGCACTGCATAAACGAGGCTACCGGAAGCTAGCCACCGAAGCACCGCTGAAGGAAACGATGGCCGCCGCCATGATCCTGCTCAGCCGCTGGAACCAGAACCCGTCACGGCCGTTCTATGATCCGTGCTGTGGCTCGGGAACGCTGCCGATTGAAGCGGCGATGATCGGCTGGAACATCGCTCCCGGGCTGCGCCGAACCTTTAATGCCGAGAGCTGGCCGGCTGTGCCGGAAGAGCTATGGGCCAAGGCTCGCGAGGAAGCCATCGATGCTGTACGTGACGATATTCCGCTAAACATTGCAGGCAGCGATATTGATCCGGCTGCCATCGAGATCGCCAAAGCCGCCGCGAAAAGCGCCGGGCTCGCGGATGAGATCCGCTTTGATTGCTTGCCGGTCGTCAAGATTGAGCCGCAGGGCGACTACGGCTGCATGATTACCAATCCTCCTTACGGGGAACGGATTGGCGAGGAGAAGGAAGTTCGCAAGCTGATATCCCAGCTTGGCAGAATTACAGCGGGCTTGCCGACCTGGTCTTTCTTCGCCTTAACACCAACCAAGACGTTTGAGCGCGACTTCATGCGCAAAGCGGATAAACGGCGCAAGCTGTTCAATGGACGTATCGAATGTCAATATTTGCAGTATCTCGGACCCCTTCCCCCACGTCATTAATCGTGGCGGGAGGGTTTCTCCCTTTTCACGGAGCAAGAAAGGAGTTGGCTGTTTGTCATGCTACGCTTTACTTCCGAACGCGGCGGCTTCATCCACCGAATAAATTGGCTGCGGCAATCCCGGTATTTTGCCTACCTCATGTTCATACTGGCCATCTTTATCAAGCTTGTATTATTTCATGGTCAATTGAAGGCCCGTTATATTGACATGAGCTTGATGGATGACCTGATAGCCATCGGTTCTATTATGCTGGCCTCATTCTGGACATTATGGCTCCCTGCCCGAGCCTTCAAGTGGGGAATCGGCAGTCTGAATGTGCTGCTCACCTTGTTGATCTTCGCTGACCTGATCTATTACCGGTATTTTGCCGACTTTATTACGGTACCTGTTCTAATGCAAGCAGGACAGGTGGGAGCCCTGGGCGAAAGTATTGAAGAGCTGATTCATCCTCGTGATCTGTGGCTGATCGCAGACTGGGCTCTCTGGCTAGTTGCCTTACTTTTCGCTCAGATGTGGCGGAGACAGGCACAGATAACCCTTTCCGCCACTGACAGTCTGGGTCCTGTCTATCGGGCAAATGCCAGATACCAAGAGAAGAAACAGAATAAATTGGGGCGCCTGTTCCCCGGCCTTGCTGTATTTGCTCTTGGCTTCATGTTATCCGTTGGCCCCATTCAGTTCTACGCCCGTACCTGGGCCGCCGGACTATTCGAGAACAATTGGTGGAATGTATCCCTGTATAATGTTACCGGCCTGCTGGGCTTTCACTATTATGATACCAGTCGCTTCGTGCAGGAGCAGCTTGGAGGAACCCATACAGTGGATGCAGGAGAAGAAGATGCCGTTCGCAGATGGTTCCGGGAGGCCAGACCGCGTCAAATCGAACAAAATGAGACCTTTGGTGCTTATGCAGGGAGCAACGTGATCGTCATCCAAGCCGAGGCCTTTATGAACTTTATGATCGGCCGGGAAATCGCTGGACAGGAGATTACTCCCCACTTCAATAAATTGATGAAGGAAAGCCTGTACTTCCCTAACTATTATCATCAGACCGGGCAGGGGCGTACCTCTGATGCGGATTTCTCCTCCAATAGCTCGCTCCATCCGCTACCGACCGGCTCTGTCGCTGTTCGTTACCCGGATCATCGATTTGATGCACTACCGCAAATTGTTAAATCCCAATCCGGTTACACCACCGCCGCCTTCCATGCTTATGAGGGCAGCTTCTGGAACCGGAATCAGTTGTATCCGGCAATGGGTTATGACCGGTTCTACAGCAAGAAGGATTATGTGATGGATGAGCCGCTAGGCTGGTCGCTGGGCGACAAGTCTTTTTTTCGCCAATCATTGGACTTTATGAAGCAAACCAAAGAGCCCTTCTACTCTTTCATGATTACATTATCCAGCCATCATCCCTATTCGTTGCCCGCCGACGCCCGAACACTGGATACTGGAGAGTTTGAAGGAACCATCTTCGGCAACTACCTGCAGTCCATTCACTATATGGATGAAGCGTTAGGCCAATTTGTAGCTGGATTGAAGCAGGAAGGTGTATGGGATCGTACCATATTGTACGTTTATGGCGACCATGATAACTCTGTTACGGTGCAACAGGATTATGAACGGTTTCTGGGCCATAAGCTAAGCGAACTGGATATGCATCAAATCATGAATCAAGTTCCGCTGCTGATCCATTTACCGGATAGCCAACATGCGGGAGTTTATCCGGAGCCAGCCGGACAGTTGGATATGACGCCCTCTTTGCTGCATCTACTCGGCATCTCTGCGGAGCCATACTACTTTATGGGCAATAATTTGTTTAGCAGCGCAACCGATAAACGCCTGGTGGTGCTTCGTACAGGGGCCTTTACAGACGGACAAGTCTACTATATCCCTTCAGCCAGCCATTTGTTTGAAGACGGGCAATGTTACGACCTGACCAGCAGGGAACTCACCGATATCGAGCCATGTCGCGTTCCGCAGGAGGAAGCGATAAAACGTTTGGAAATATCCGATACAATCATTACCACGAATCTGCTGAATTCGCTGGATAGCCGTAAATAGAACATCCCCGCTTCCTCTCGGAAACGGGGTTTTTTGTTCAATCCTCTGTCTTTGGTTTCTTAACGAATGGGGCGGCTTTCTCCAGCACCTCGTCTTCCGTTGGTGCACTGACATACCGGCCGTTAATATATACGAACGCTCTTTTGCCGCACGGGCCGCAATAAGACTTGCAGCCGACTTTAATCTCGGCGTCTGGCGCGAGCTTTTGCAATTTCGGTATAAAGGTCTTCATTCGGATATGATTGCATTTATCGCAAATCCGGATATCGTTAGCCATGCGTGGATCCCTTCTTTGTATGGTTCAGCTAAACTTAGTGGTCGCCATGATTTCCTTTAGAGGGATTAGTAATGACGAATCCTTCCTCCGGAAAATACAAATAATCAATCTTTACGCCATCCAGCAATGGATCAGTTCCTTCCACGATCACATCGATTTCCTTATCCGTCTTAATCACTTGAGCATCGCTCTCTGGCTTGGCCAAATCCAGACCATAATGAGCGTGATCCCCATGGGAGTGCGTAATGAATACCTTCAGAACCATTCCTTGATTCTCTTCTTTCTCAAGTTCCTGCTTTATCACCTTCGCCGCATTGCGGGTAATTTTGATGTTCATGAGATCTCTCCTATCTTGAATTGGCTTACTTAACATCCCTAATTGTAAAGAAACAATGTCAAACAAGCAAGAGCAAGGGGCAAATCCTTGCTATATACCAGGGTATTTCCGCTCAGCCCGGGTCACAAACCAGTTCATGAGCAGCATCGTCACCGCCATATCATCTATAGGTATCAGTGGCATGACATCAGGCAGAACCCAATACACGAGTGCCGGTACTGTCAACAATAGCTTATCGGACCACGGCACCTTTGCAGAACTCAGCAGAGGTAAAATGCGGCGAAAAATATGGGACCAATGCCGAAACGACCAAATTCTTCTCCATTTCACGACGCTTCCTCCTTTGATATGTTCAGATATACAGCGTGTTTCTTGCCCATTCAACTAATTACGCAGTGTATATGCCAAAATAACCAGCACAGCCAAATGCACCGGATAAAAGCTCCGCCATACCCAGCGCGGGAGTCGCCAGTTCTCCAACCTTCTCCAGACCTCGGGTCCATAGGCGATCACCATCGTCGGGATGATGCTTGCTAGCTGGACGATCCAGCCAAAGGCGAACAAATAAACGATATTCAGCAGCATATGCATGATGACAATACTGGCCGTTCCCCCGTATCTGAAAATTAAAACGAGCAGCAGTCCATAAGCTCCATAGTCGAACGACACGATCTCCATCAGCAAGCAGGCGGCAACAACAATAAGGCCGGACCCCACGCCATGCTTCACCTTTTCCAGCAAACGAAGGATAAGAGATGAGACTAACAGGGTAGCTACTACGTTCAAGCCGGTGGTGTCGAAGGCCAGTTGATAAGGAATTTGCGAGAGCAGGGCAATCATCCCCAGTCTCACGGCGTATCTTCGGTAATTGGAGGTATGGATATGACCTTGAACTAGCGCATAGGCATAGATGGGAAAGGCAATTCTCCCAATAATCCTCCAACCCATCTCCCCTGGAAAAAATATAAATCCAATATGATCAATCAACATCGTCAGCATGGCGATCAATTGCATGATCCTCTCTCCCTCCCCCATTACATAGGCTTGTCCGCCCTTCTAAGGTGCGTGTTAAAGCTTGGAAGAAGCCTAGGGGCTAAGTAGCGGAGTGATCAAAAAGACTTTTTTGAACAACCTCTAAAAGAACCTTTAGCCGGCATATCCCTCCAAAGGTTCTTCATGCTAGCCCACAGGGCTGGACACCTGCCATACAATCGGGGTCAATTCGATTTGCTCCCCTAGCCATTGGCGGGCAATCTTGCGGAACATGTCCGCATCCCCGCTACAGAAAAATTGATGCACCGGGATGTCGTTCCCCCGGGCCAGGCCCTCCTCCTGATGAAGTACCGTGCTGATCTCCCGAGCCGTCTCATCGGCTGAGCTGATCAACGTAACCTTCTCCCCCATCACCTGTTGTATAGAGTTCTTCAGGAAGGGATAATGGGTACAGCCAAGAATCAGGCAATCCATGGGATACTCCTTCAGTTCTTGCAGACAATTCTGTACGACGAACAAGGCCTCGTCGGTGTCATACAATCCCCGTTCCACTAATGGTACGAGTTCGGGGCATGCCTGGCTAACAATCTCGATTTGGGGATTCAGTTCGCGCAAGGCAATAGTATAAGCTTCACTACGAATGGTGCCAATCGTGCCGATAACCCCTACTTTTCCAGTCTTGGTGGTGCTGATCGCCGCTCTGGCCCCGGGATGAATGACACCGATGACCGGGATATTCACTTTGTCCTTGATGTAATCAAGCGCAGCCGCAGTAGCTGTATTGCAGGCGATGACAATCAGCTTAGGGTCAAATTGAATCAAATAATCAACGATTTGCTCGGTAAACAAACGAACCTCTTCAGGGGACCTTGGACCATAGGGAGCCCGGGCCGTATCTCCGAAATAAATAATCTTCTCTCTGGGAAGCTGTCTCATAACTTCCTTGCAGACCGTGAGACCTCCCACTCCCGAATCTAAGATGGCAATAGCTTGCTGCACGAACATACCGCTTCCTTTATCATCAAATTTTAATTTGAGTCTCTCTCGTTACTGTATGACTTGGGATCATAAAGCGTACCTAAATATTAACTTAATTCGCG
Organism: Paenibacillus sanguinis 2301083 = DSM 16941; assembly: GCF_000374825.1. Lineage (GTDB taxonomy): Bacteria > Bacillota > Bacilli > Paenibacillales > Paenibacillaceae > Fontibacillus > Fontibacillus sanguinis. The sequence continues at coordinate 17,764 of NZ_KB895377.1, read as the reverse complement.
ACATCAAACAAGAAAGCCGCAGCTCCCGGACCATGAAAAAGGACCCCGATTCCAGGGTCCCCCATTAGGCCATATCGTCATGTCAGCAAAACCAACTTATTTAACGTCTCCGTCCTCTTCCGCAGTAACCGCAGCTTCAAGAGTAGCAGCCTCGGCATCCTTGCCATCTGTCTCCGGATCAACTACACCCAGCACCACGGTCTTGACCTCTTTTACAGTTTCCACTGTGTCTTCCACGATATCGGATACCTGCTCCGCTTTTTCCTTGGTCACCTGGCGAATATCCGTAATGATATCTCCGGCTGTTTCTTTCACTTTATCCACCAAAACAGTCCCTTTCTCCGTCACCATCCCGGCAACCTCCTGGGTCTTCTCTCCAACCTGGCGAGCCCCATCCGCGATGTCCTTACGAAGCTCTTTGCCTGGCTTTGGCGCAAACAGCAATGCCGTCACCGAACCGATGATCGTACCGATCGCTGCACCTAACAACCAACCTTTATTACCTTTACTCATACCTCATCTCTCCTTTTCAGCATTCCCCGTATCAGGGCGAATGCCCATATCTTAATGTATTATAAGCAACAACAATCCGACTGGTCACACATAGACAACAATTTTATTTAGCCAATGGGCTATAAACGCCTTCCTGTTCCAAATAACTTAGTACCTTTGTTGAAAAAGTCTCGAGCACCTCCGGTAAATCCTGTGTCCACTCGTCAGTCTCTTGCTGGCTCAGGAAATATTCCTGCACTAGCGGCTTCCGAAGCCGCACCAGCTTAACCAAGACAGCATGCATGTCCCTGTCGATGACCTTCTCATCCAGCATGATGTCCACGATATCCTCGTAACTGCTAGCATCGCGCATAATGAAGCCATCAATGAGATAACTGCCTACATCTGTCACGATCTCTACGGCAAGATGCAGCGCACGCTCCTGGGCATACCGTTCAATGAGGGGACGTTCTCTCTGGGACATCTGGCCAAGTACCTGAAGCAATTCCGGAATAATTTCAAGTCTTCGTTCAATTTGTTCCCGATTCACATAATACATTGCAATACCTCCTGAAAACGGTGAAGCTTGTCCCTCTATGCCAATGTCCCTTACCTGTATAATACGCCAATTTATCAAAAGTGAATCTTAAAATTCAAAATCTACCGCAACTTGGGTGTCTCGTACTTCGGTCATATGCTCAATAACCTTCTTATGTTCGGGATGAACCTGATATCCCTCAAGATCCTCCAGGGAATCAAAGGTAGCGATCAAAGCGATATCATAAGAACGCGGGGAGCGTATGACATCGGTTCCCACCTCCAGGCTGCGCAATTGCTCTACCTTGCCTTCCAGACCGCGCAATACCTGAACCGTCCGCTCAATGCTTGCCGGTGCAGCATCCTTCAGTTTAAATAATACGATATGTTTGATCATGTCATCAGCTCCTTTTTGCTTTGATTCGTCACTTGCTTCCAGCATAACATAACGAATAGCCCCAGAAAAGCGGACCCACCCGAACTCTATGAATCTAGCAACATAAGATATAATGTCTTCTGCAAAAGAAGGGTACAAGTACGCAGGCCCTTCCTTGGGAGATATCGATCTGAGGAAGGGGGTGTATCTTATGAGTGTTCTGCGCTTTCTGCTCAATGGTCCGCTGCGCAGGCGCATTCGGTTGCTGCAAGCCAAGCTGGAGCTGTTAACGAGCCGTATCGAGCAATTGGAGCAAGCCTTTGCAGCCGCCTCTTTTCCCGATGCCGGCACCGTGGAGCGCATGACTGCAATTGCCGGCCAATGCGTCACCGTGGAGACCCGGGAGCATAGCCTACATGGCATCCTGGTCAACCTGCACCGGGATTCTCTGGAATTGATGGATGAACAAGGGCAACATGTCGTTGTTCCCGCAGCAAGAATTTTGCTTATCCGGCAGTAAGCCTTCTATCAGCCCTCCCAAGAGAAATGTGATGAGACTTGGAGGTTTGCCTCTTTCCGGGGCAACAGACGTAAAATAGCCGTGTCAGGGAAAGTCCTGGCGCGGCTATCCCTATCTAGGGTTCAAGTATTTAGACAGCAAAGAAGAACGGTATCGCTACCGTTCTTCTTGGATGGACCTTCAGGGACTCGAACCCTGGACAAATAGATTAAGAGTCTACTGCTCTACCAACTGAGCTAAAAGTCCGCAATTTGGTGGAGCCTAGGGGGATCGAACCCCTGACCTCATCGCTGCCAGCGATGCGCTCTCCCAGCTGAGCTAAGGCCCCGTTAGACGACTATTATAGTATATAAAATTGTTATAGGCCTGTCAACCGGTAAATTCAACGTTAAAAAAGTCATAAAGCTCCGCAGCTCATAAGCCTTATAATCACTAAGGATCAAATAGGATTTGGAAATAATCAGGAGGACTAAGCTTATGCAAAAGTATAAATTTCTTGAGTTGCAAAAGCCTGCTGTGTATGGGCTGGAAGCCCTTGAGGTTGGCGTTACCTCAAGCTGTAATTTTAAATGTGATTATTGCTGCGCGTACGAAAGAAATGACGGCAACAGTATCAGCGGCAAAGAAGTGACCCGACTGCTGGAAGAAATCGGGACGATTCGCCGGGTTCGCCTTTCCGGTGGAGAAGTGACTTTAAAATTTCAGGATTGCCTGGAAATCGTCAACTACTGTTCCGCGAATGGCATTGAGACTCAATTGAATTCAAATGCCAGTCTGCTGAATCCTGCCCGTATTGATCAGTTGGAGGCAGCCGGACTCACCACGCTACATATCTCGTTCAATTTCACCGATGCTGCCAACTTCTCCCGCTATTACGGCATGCCGGAATCGGTGTACCACAAGATCAGGGAGAATATTGCCTACTCGGCGGCCAGTTCAATCGATACTGTCCTGGAAACGCTCCTGTTCGAGGAAACCGAGCATCATCTGGGGGAAATCGGGGACCACGTTTATCAGCTTGGTGTGCGTACACATGAAATTCAGAACAGCATCCGTATGGAGCATACGGGCTGGAAGGCCATTGCTGCCCGGGATCAGCTCAAGCGTGCGGTACAAGAGCTGATTGATGCGAAACGGGAGGACGGTATTATATACTTCACCTGTATGGACCGCTTTGCCGGCGAGCTTGGCTTCGCCGACCAACCAGGCATCCACTTCTCCCATTGCATCGAGGGCAAGAAACAATTGCACCTTCATGGCAATGGCGACATCTTGATCTCCGAGCTTTGCTACCCGGTGATCATCGGCAATATTTATCAGGGAACCTCCCTGAAGGATATCTTCAACAACATGCCAACAGCCTTGAAGCATTTCCTCGATACTGAGCCTTGTCCAGCACTCGATGCATTATTTCCTCAAGGTAGCTAAATAGACTCTTAAGGCAAGGAAAGGCCCTGCTTCTGCAGGGCCTTTCCTTGTCGTCATATCAATAGATTACAGTACGAACGCTCTGGAGATGATAACCAACAAGATGAACAACACAAGAATTGTCCCCGTGGAAGTCCAGAGTCCACCGCCGCCGCAACCAACATTGCCCACGCTATTTTCATATCCCGACATTGTTTTCCCTCCTTCTGTGATTATAGAACATCATATTAGGAGGGCTTGCCGAAAGACACGGCACATTCGCGGAGAAGCGAAAAAATAGCCCGTTATCCCATTCGCATGGCAAGCCGTTCCTATTGCCTAATCAAGCTTGCAAGAACCTGCATATAATACAACAAAGCAAGTCAATATTAAAAGCAGGTGGTGCTCTTGGGAGGAAAAAAGAGACGCCAATACAAAAGGCGCGCAGATAATGACATCTCTTCGGACGACCTCGCTATTATCGGAGCTGGCTTCAATGTCCTTGGAGACCTATTTGAGTTGCTCTCCCTGTTGAAGCTGAAGGAAGAAACAACAAAAAGCGGCAAAGCCACTCCCGGAGAAGAAACCGAGGAAGCATTGATCGATGATTTTTTGATTTTACGAAGCAAAAAGTAATCTTATATAGCAAAAAAGGCGCGGAAGCGAGAGTTCGCGCCTTTCCCGTCAACGTGAAAGCTTGGCCACCTTCAGCCTCCACTTACGCCACTTCACATAGATCAGTGCGGACGCTATCCCCCCAGCACCGATAAAGAAATAAATTATGTATTTCTCCACCCAATGGATGGCAACCTGCCATTGTTCCCCAAATATGTAGCCGATACCAACAAATAAGCTGACCCAGAGACCCGCGCCCACGCTAGCATATAAAGCAAAAATCCGGAATGGGACACGGATCATGCCCACGAAATAACCAAAAAATTGCCTTACTCCTGGGATGAAGAAGCTGATCAGCAGCATTTTGTTTCCATATTTCTCATAGACCTTCCGTGTACGCTGCAAATACACCGGTTTTAGCAAAATCCATTTGCCGTAACGCTCGGCAAGTGGAGCCCCAACACGGTAACCGATAAAGTAAGTGGCAGTTATGCCGATAAAAGAGCCTGCATATGCGGCAAGCAAGGCCCACGGCAAGCTTATAATCCTTTCGTAGCTCAAATAGCCCGTATAAGTTAATGTCGTTTGTCCGGGAGGCAACGGCAAGGCAATAAAGTCAACAGGCAATCCAAACAACAGGACAAAGTAACCGTATTGCTCAAACATTCGCTCAATCCAGTCCAGCACGTTCATAATTCGATCTCCTTTGATGATTCAAGGCACATCTGATGACTTATTCTTGATTATTATATTACTAGTATATACGAGTTTCTCAAAACTTAAATGGCCCTTAGTCGGGGAAATGCTCCCATCAAAAGTCCCGTGCCAGAGAAGGCGAATAGCTACTCGTATGCTTCCCATGACTTAATGTGCAAAGAGGCCGAGCACGGAGATGATGTAATCTCCCGCTCGGCCTGTCGCGTATCATTCAATTTAGTAAAAAGTTGGCTCAGCCAAATCTCCCGGATATGTAATCATCCGTACGTTTCTCCGCTGGGTTGGTAAATATTTTGCTCGTATCATCAAACTCCACGACCTCTCCCATCAAGAAGAACGCTGTCTTCTCCGATACCCGGGCAGCTTGATGCATGTTGTGCGTAACGATGATAATGCAGTATTCCTGCTTGAGCTCGGCAATCAGCTCTTCAATTTTTGCACTCGATACCGGGTCAAGAGCAGATGCCGGCTCATCCATCAGAATAATGCTTGGATTAACTGCAATCGATCTGGCAATGCATAGCCGCTGCTGCTGTCCCCCGGATAAGGCCAATGCAGACTTATGCAACCGATCCTTGGTTTCATCCCAAAGCGCCGCCTTCGTCAAGGCCTCCTCCACAATCTGATCAAGTTGCTTCTTGTTACGGATACCATGATAACGGGGACCAAACGCAATATTCTCATAAATCGACTTATGGAAAGGGTTTGGACGTTGCCAGACCATGCCGATCTTTTGACGCAACAGCACGACATCAGTCTTGGGGTCCAGGATATTGTCGTCCCCGATCCACACCTCACCCGTAATGCGCGCATCGCTAATTAGATCATTCATTCGGTTCAAGCTTCGCAAGAAGGTGGATTTACCGCACCCGGAAGGTCCGATCAAGGCAGTGACCTGACGGGTCGCGAAATCAAGCGATATATTTTTAACAGCTTGCTTCTCGCCGTAAAATACACTTAAGTCTTTTGTGGCCAATCCGATATTTTGCACTGCTTCGTCCTCCTATTTCGTTGCCGTAAATTTCTTGAACATCATGCGTCCAAGCCAGCGTGCCAGCAAGTTGAACAGCAGTACAGTGATGATCAGAACGGCCGAAGCGCCGGCAGCAATTTCCGGAGCATCCGGAGCCAACCCCTCAGAATTGATCTTCCAAATATGTACGGCCAGCGTCTCAGCCGGACGGAATGGGTTTAACGGAGACGTCGGGCTGAACGGGTTCCAGTTCCCGAAGTCAAGCCTTGGACTACTCATACCCGCTGTGAATAACAGGGCCGCTGCTTCACCGAATACACGGCCGGCCGCCAGAATGGTTCCTGTCAGAATGATTGGCAGAGCAATCGGAAGCATAATTGAACTGATCGTCTTCCATTTGGACAAGCCCAGCGCCAGACTGGCTTCCTTCTGTGCCTGCGGAACGCTAGCCATTCCCTGCTCTGTAATCCGAACCATCAACGGCAGATTAAATACCGTCAATGCCAGTGCGCCTGAGAACAGGGAGAAGCCAAAGCCAAATAAGTTAACGATAACGAGCAAACCAAACAAGCCCACAACGATGGATGGGAAAGAGGACAGCACTTCGACAATCAATCGAATAAAGTCCGTTACTCTGCCCGGCTTGGCGTATTCGCTCATATAAATTCCTGCACCCAATCCCAAAGGAATGGTGATAATTAACGTAAGCACCAGCAGGAATAAGGAGTTAAATAATTGCGGACCAATCCCGCCGCCTGCCTTGATGGTTTCCGGCGGGGACGTCAGGAAATCAAAGCTGATATGACCGAGTCCCCGGAAAAAAATAAATCCCAGCAAGCCCAGCATAATGAGCACAATTATCCCGGCAAACAGAATGATGACGGTTGTTGCAATTTTGTCTACTGTTCTTGCACTCATGACTTCGCTCTCCTTTCAAGCCAGCGTACGACAAAGACGAATACAAATGTCATCAACATCAAGATTAACGCTAGCGTCCAGAGCACATTATTTGGTGTGGTACCCATTACCGTATTCCCCATACTCAGCGTAATGACACTGGTCAGTGTCGAAGTCGATTCGAAGAGTGAGCTTGGAATATGCGGAGCGTTACCGATAACCATTTGCACCGCAAGAGCCTCGCCAAAGGCGCGAGCCATGCCAAGCACAACACCGGTCATCAATGCTGGCAAGGTTGTAGGAATAACAGTACGAGATAAAGTTTGCCAACGCGTGGCTCCCAAAGCGTAAGAGCCTTCTTTCAAACCGGGAGGCAATGCGGAAAGCGCATCCGTCGCGATCGATGTAATGGTCGGCAGAATCATGATTGACAATACAGTTGCTCCTGCCATGATACCCAAACCTTGACCCGGGAAAAGATCCCGGTAAAAAGGAACGATCACGCTAAGACCAACAAAGCCGTAAACAACCGAAGGAATACCTGCCAATAGTTCAATGACCGGTTGCAGATACTTCTTACCGAATTTCGGCATAATTTCAACCATGAATAAAGCTGCGCAAATGCCTAGCGGAGCAGCAATCAAGGCTGCAAGCAAAGAAGTGCTAAAGGAACCGAGAATGAACGGCAAAGCGCCATAAACCGGCGGCTCTCCCCCTGGCTTCCAATCAGCGCTCCCAAAAATTTCACTAAATGCGATCCCGTCTTGAAAAAAGGTGCTTAATCCTTTGGTTGCAACAAAATAAACCATCGAGAAGATCGTCACAACCAGAAATACTATGCATAATGAAGCGTATATTTTGCCGGTCCATTCCTCTATGATATGCGGCTGTACTTTTTTTCTTCCGCCGGACTGAGCCATGAAACCTCTCCCTTTGCAGCAGCACAGAAAGAGGCAGAATGGTCCGCCTCTTATCCTGCTAATATGATGTTTATCTGGTAATCTTATTTCGTAATGTTGCCGTCCACATCACGTTTAACTTGCATCTTGCTAGCTGGAATGTAGCCCAATTCCACTACATCATTTTCTTGTATTTCAGGGGAAACCATGTAGTCAAGGAATGCCTTAGCCACTTCATTCGGCTCACCCTTCGTGTACATATGCTGGTAAGCCCATACTGGATAGCTACCGTTGGCTACGTTCTCTTCGTTAGCTTCTACGCCTTCGTATTTAACAGCCTTAACGCTCTCATCCAGGTAGGACAAGGCAAGGTATCCGATAGCTCCAGGTGTTTCGCCAACAAGCTTCTTAACTGTACCGGAAGAGTCCTCTTGAATCGAACCTTGAAGATCTTCTGTCTTGGTACCCAAAGCGTACTTTTCAAATGTAGCACGAGTACCGGAGCTTGAAGGACGGTTGATAATCTGGATCGCTTGATCCGGACCACCAAGATCTTTCCAGTTTGTTACTTTTCCCGTGAAGATTTGCACCAGTTGATCTTTTGACAAGTCGTCAATCGTGATGTCAGGGTTGATAACAGCAGCCATTGCTACAACGGCAACTTGATGATCAACCAATTCAGCTGCTGCAGCCGCATCAAGCTTCTCTTCAGCAAATACGTCAGAGTTACCGATATCAGCTTGTCCGCCGGACACTTGCGTTAAGCCAGTACCGCTACCGCCGCCTTGAACTTGTATAGAAACGTTAGGGTTCTCATCCATGAACTTCTTGGAAGCTTCGTCTACCAATGGTTGAAGAGCCGATGAACCTACTGCCAGAAGTGATCCCGACAGATCTGATGTTGTCTTTTCTTCACCACCAGCGTTGTTTGGAGCAGCTTCATTCGTAGATGCGCCGTTCGACCCAGGAGTGTTGTTGTTTTGTGCTGCATTGTTGCTTTGACCACAAGCGGCCAATGTCAAGCTCAGTACCAAAGTCAAAACCAAAAGCATACTCTTTTTCATTGTCTTAGGTATCCCCCTTATTTGTTTTACAACTTGATTATAGGGATCAAAGATCAATCCCGTGTTTTCGTTTTGTAAACTTTGTGTAAAATGATAAACAGGTTTATACCATGTAACTTTCGCATTAACGCAAAAAAATAAACACTCCTGCGCATTTTTGACGAGAAGTGTTTACCTTTGCTCTTATCGTTATGAACAGACATTGCTTGTTAATTATCGGCCTCTGTATTCTTGGACAGCAGCCCCTTAAGTTCCTTCATAAACATGTTAATGTCTTTGAATTGCCGATATACCGACGCAAAACGCACATATGCCACCTCATCCACCGGATAAAGCTGTTCCATAACGAGCTCGCCAATCTCCCGACTCTCCACTTCAGCATTGGCAGAATGCATCGAGCGCTCGACCTCGGATACGATGGATTCTAATTGCTCTACCGACACAGGGCGCTTCTCACATGCCCGGATCAGGCCACGCAACATCTTCTCCCTGCTAAATTCCTCACGGCTGCCATCCTTCTTGATGACAATCAAGGGCATTTCCTCAACCATCTCAAAAGTGGTAAAACGGCGGCTGCATTTCTCACATTCACGACGACGGCGAATGGAGCGATTCTCATTAGCAGGTCTTGAATCGAGAACTTTAGTGCCAAAATAGTCGCAATAAGGACATCTCAAGCCAGCCTTCCTCCCTTCAAAAAATACAATGCTCACACCTATTATAAATTAATGCCAATAAATTACTGCACAATTCCGTAATGAACTCGATAGTCCAGGCACATAATACTGTTACCAACCGCAAGGAGGTGAACAATCGTGGCCCAAAACAACAACTCTTCGAACAATCTGGTGGTTAAACAAGCTTCTGGAGCGTTGGATCAAATGAAATATGAAATCGCACAGGAACTTGGCATCTCCTTCCCACAAGACGGATATGCCGGCAACCTGACTTCTTACGAAAACGGTTCGATCGGTGGTTACATTACGAAACGTCTGGTAACTATCGCCGAACAACAACTGGCTGGTCAATACAAATAATGCCGGTATGGAAAGGCATCGATAGCGTTCATTCGCTGTTGATGCTTTTTCTTGTTAATGCAGCCTCTAGAAGTCGTCGTATATATCCGAATACTGCTTGTAATAATGAGTAACCCGCTGCACATAGTGCCGAGTCTCACCGAACGGTATATCCTTCGATGTCTCCAGACGGCCATCCCATCTCCCGCTTTTCAGCCAGTTCTTCACATTGGTTGGGCCCGCATTGTAGGCTGCAATCATGGCAATTTGATTACCCCCAAATTGATCAGACAATGATTTTAAATACCAGCTTCCTATAGCTATATTTGTCTCTGTCTCATTGCGAATTTCCTCCAGCGTGGCTTCCGGAAGCCTGGCCATTTCAATGACCCAGTTCGCCGTATCCGGCATGATTTGCATAATACCCAGCGCCCCCTTCCGAGACTCGGCACCCGGCTTATAGTTGCTCTCCACCTTGATGATGGCCGCTACGATGAAGGGGTCCAGTTCGTTCACCTGAGCGTGCTGGCGAATTTCGTTCTTATAATAAATCGGGTAAAACAGCGATAACCACGTAGAATTGAAAAACAACAGAACGGTAAACCCGAGAAACAGTAAAAGCAGCACCCTTTTCTTTCGAAGCCAGCTCATATTTGAACCTTATCCCGCCAAAAGCGCTTAATCTGCTGCTCTGTTTCTTCCAATCCTTGACTATTATCAATCAAAATATGCGCCCTCTCCTTCTTCAATTCGATATCCATCTGGGCGTTCAACCGTTGCTCCGCTTCTTTTTCCGTCAGCCCATCCCTAGACATTAATCGAGATTTCTGCACTTCTCTGGGTGCATACACCACCATGATTTCTTCATATAAGGATTCTAGCCCCGATTCATACAATAGTGGAATATCAGCGACGACCAGCTTCGAAGGATCCACAGCTTCCCATTCCGATATTCGCCTTTTCATTTCGATTCGGATGGCAGGATGAGTCAAACCCTCCAGCGCTTTCCGCTCTTCAGGCTGAGAGAAAATAATCTCCCCCAGCTTCTTCCGGTTGAGACTTCCGTCCGAATGCAGAATAGCTTGTCCGAACCGTTCAGCAACAGCGGCCAGCACCGGATGTCCCGGCTCCATAATTTCTCTGGCAATGATATCGGCATCTATAATTACTGCGCCTCGCTGGGCCAGCATGCGGGATACCGTACTTTTGCCGGTAGCGATCCCACCGGTCAATCCAATATTCATGCCGGTGCACCTCACACTTTGGAGTAGGTTGTCAGAGCGGGAGGGGTCTGGCACTCCGGACAAAAATGAGTTCCCCGGCCACCAACCACCGATTTCTCCACCGGATGACCACAATTCCTGCATGCCTCTCCCTTTCGTCCATAAATTTGCAAGGAATGCTGGAACATCCCCATCTCCCCTTGTCCATTAACATAGGACTTAATTGAAGATCCCCCAGCCGCTACCGCTTCTTCCAGAGTGGACACAATAGCCATATGCAGCACCTGAAGTTCTTCGGAGGATAATTCATTAGCCGGTCGCTCGGGGTGAATTCTTGCTCGAAACAAGGCTTCGTCTACATAAATATTACCTAAACCAACGATATATTCTTGATTAAGCAATGTTGGCTTGATCTTGGTAGTACGCCGGGAGATAACCTGAGAAAAGGCTTCTAACGTGAAATCTCCATCCAGCGGCTCCAGACCAAGCTTGGAGAGGGGTTTTTCCTTCAGCTCTTCTCCACCTGCAAAAAGATGCATGGTCCCAAACTGGCGAACATCCTTATAACGAAGCTGAGTGCCATCCGTAAATGTGAAGATGACGTGAGTATGCTTCTCCACCTGCTCATCTGCCGGATATACACCATAACGGCCTTCCATCCGCAGATGGGAGACAAGCACTACTCCATCCATAATGATACGCAGGAATTTGCCTCTTCGGCCAATCTCCGTAATGGTATGCCCGGTCAACTCGGTTTCAAAGCGCCGGATATCATCCGGACGCTGAATAATACGCGGCAGCAGCACCTGCACGCCCTCAATTGTTTTTCCGACCACTAGCTGGGTCAACGTTCTTCTGACTGTCTCGACTTCCGGCAATTCCGGCATGATTTGACACCTCTAATACTGTAATATTACTGCATCCTGAAGGTCATTTGGCTTCGTACCAATTCAAGCCACACGATACTTCAGCTTTGAGCGGAACGGATAACGTCAAGGCCTTTTCCATCGTTTCCGGCACAAGTTGCTTCATTAATTCCAATTCATCCGGCGGTACTTCAAATACCAATTCATCATGCACCTGAAGCAGCATACGGCTTTTCAGATTATGCTTCTGCATCGTCTCGTCCATACGAACCATCGCCAGCTTGATAATGTCAGCCGCACTGCCCTGTATCGGCGTGTTCATTGCGGTCCGTTCAGCAAAAGAGCGCAGGTTGAAGTTAGAGGCATTAATCTCTGGCAAATAACGTCGGCGCTCCAGCAAGGTCTTGACATATCCATCCCGTTTGGCTTCCTTCACGATCTCGTCCATGTAGCGACGAACGCCCTGGAACGCATCGAAATACTGGTCGATGAAGCGAGCAGCTTCCTTGCGGGTAATGTTGAGATTTTGCGATAAACCATAATCGCTAATACCATACACGATACCGAAATTAACCGCCTTGGCAGAACGGCGCATATTGCTGTCGACCTCATCAGGTCCAACCCCAAACACGTCCATGGCCGTCTTCGTATGAATGTCCATATCATGCAGGAATGCTTCTCTTAAGCCCTCATCACCCGAAATATGGGCCAGCACGCGCAGCTCAATTTGAGAATAGTCAGCCGCGAGAATGGACCAGCCTGACTCAGATGGAACAAACACCTTGCGGATTTTACGGCCTTCTTCCAAGCGAATCGGGATGTTCTGCAGGTTAGGGAATTGACTGCTTAGACGACCGGTTGCAGCAATCGTCTGCCGGAAATAGGTATGCACCTTGCCTGTCCTGGTCGATATTTCTTTTAATAGCCCTTCCACATAGGTAGATTGCAGCTTGGCCAGTTGACGATATTCCAAAATAAATTGAACGATCTCATGATAGGGAGCAAGCTTGTCCAACACTTCAGCGTCCGTCGAATAACCTGTTTTGGTCTTCTTAACCACGGGTAGTCCTAGCTTGTCGAACAAAATTTCGCCCAACTGCTTGGTCGAATTAATGTTGAATTCCAATCCAGCAATATCATAGATACGGGCCACCAGCTTACTGATCTGGGCTTCAAATTCCACCCCAAGCTCCTTGAGAGCTTCCCGGTTTACAGCCACACCTTGCTTCTCCATATCGGCTAATATCCGGGATAGAGGCATCTCCATCTCATAAAATAACCGGTGCATCTCATAATTCTCAAGCTCTTCCCGCTGGAGCGGCAAGATGCGGCGAAGCGCATCTCCTTTACGTGCTAAATGCCTGCTGAGCTCCTCCGCATCCGGCACCTTGAATTTGGCTCCCTTACCATAAACCTCATCATCGGCAGGCACCCCGGGCAAGCGGTATTTGACAGCCAAACCATGAATTGTCTGGTCGTTCTCCGTCGGATCAAGCAAATATGCGGCAAGCTGAATATCATGTTCAGCGCCAGCGAAGGCAATCCCTTGCCAAAACAAAACAAGATCGGCCCGATGCAGATCATAGCCGCGCTTGGGAATTCCGTCGTCCGCCAGCCAGTTCAGCACCTCCTTCGCTTCTTCAAGCTGAAGCGCGTCAAGGGTCAAGAAGAAATGCTGATCCGCAGTAGACAAAATGATTCCCATCAATTCAGCCTGATGTGGGTTCTCTCCATGAGATTCCACAATCAGTCCTTCAACCTCAGGCAGCTTGGCAATAAGCTCTGGCAGGTTACTCTGGTCCACCTGTATAACAGAGATATCCGCCAGTTCCTGCGCCCCACCCTCGGTCTCTCCTGCATTGGCAGTAAAGGACAACCTGTCCAGCAGTGACTTGAATTCCAGCTTACGCAGCATAGGGACCGCCTTTTCTTCGGAAATCCCGGAAAATATCATATCATCCCACGAACGTTCAACGGGAACCTCACGGAAAATGGTGGCAAGTTGTTTGCTTAGACGCGCGTCCTCTGCATGATTGACCAGATTCTCCTTCATCTTCCCCTTGAGTTCATCTAAATGGGCCAGAACTTCCTCCACAGAGCCGAATTGATGCAACAGCTTCAGCGCTGTCTTCTCTCCGATTCCAGGTACGCCTGGAATATTATCGGAAGCATCTCCCATCAAGCCCTTCAGGTCGATGATTTGCAGCGGCTTGAGCTGATAACGATCCTCAATTTCCTTTGGGCCATAAGGCTCGATCTCACTAACTCCTTTACGGGTCAACGCTACTTTAACCTTGTCACTCACCACTTGCAGCATATCTTTATCACCGGTAACAACCAGCACATCATATCCCGCTTCTTCCCCTTGCTTGCTCAGCGTCCCGATGATATCGTCGGCCTCATACCCGGCCAATTCAAACCAGGAGATACCAAAGCTTTCCAGCAGTTCACGCAGCATGGGAAATTGCTCAGCCAATTCGGGTGGAGTCTTGTCGCGGCCACCTTTATAATCTTGATACGACTCATGGCGGAAAGTCACTTTGCCCGCATCAAAAGCGACAAGAATATGCGTAGGCCGCTCTTCTTGAATGAGCCGTAGCAGCATGTTGGTGAATCCATATACGGCATTTGTATGCATTCCACTTGAGTTAGTCAGCGGCGGCATCGCAAAGAACGCCCGATAAATGATGCTGTTGCCATCTATAAGTATCAATTTTTCCATACGACACCTCGTCCACAAATTTGTACCTTGTCTTATGATAACACAAAGCCCCCTATCAAAAACACCGGGTAAACTCCAGCACAAAAAACGGCCGCCGCTTGCAGGTTTGCAAGCAGCGACCGTTCGTAGTCCTAATATTGCGTATTTAAAACAACATCTAATAGTAACTATTGGTTCAAATCAGGACGATGTCCGGTGACCAGATAAACAGCGCACTCTCCGATATTGGTCGCATGATCGGCAATCCGCTCAATATAACGACCTACTAAGGTAAGCAGCATTGCCTGCTGTAAGGAATCCTTGTTGCTGGACATGAACGAATACAATTCATGGATCATTTGGCTGTACAAATGATCTACCTCATCATCATCCTTGGCCATCTTATATGCCAAATCGGTATTCTCATCCAGATAGGATTGCAAGGATTCGCGCAGCATCAGAATGACCAATTCCGTCATCTTGGGAATATCGATCAGTGGCTTGATCAAGGTCTCGCCTTGCAGACGTGTCGTCACCTTAGCAATATCAATGGCCAGATCCCCCATGCGCTCCAAATCACTGGAAATCTTGAACGCCACAATGATTCGGCGCAAATCTTTGGCTACAGGCTGCTGCGTCACAATCAGACGTGAACCGATGTCCATAACCTGCTCCTCCAGCTGGTTCAGTTCAATATCCCGTGCCGCAATTTCCTTAGCTTTTGTCGAGTCCATGGTTTGCAAAGCCTCAATGGCGCCAGTCAAAGCTTCCTCCACATGCGTTCCCATTTGTCTGAGCAAACGGCGAAGTTCCTCCAGATTATCATCAAATTCCTTACGTTGAATCATACAGCAACCTCCTCGTTATCCGAAACGACCGGAAATGTAATCTTCAGTGCGTGAGTCCCGCGGCGTAGAGAACAGGGTTTGCGTATGATCAGCCTCCACGATCTCCCCGTTGAGAAAGAAAACGGTCCGTCCCGAAATACGAGCCGCCTGATGCATATTATGCGTGACCATGACGATCGTATAACTATCTTTTAATTGCTGTACCAATTCTTCAATTTTCAAAGTGGAGATAGGGTCCAGCGCTGAAGTTGCTTCATCCATTAACAAGATATCCGGCTGCACCGCAATAGCTCGCGCGATGCAAAGACGTTGTTGCTGACCGCCCGACAAGCTAAGTGCCGAACGTTTCAGAAAATCCTTGACCTCGTCCCACAATACTGCCTGACGAAGGCTCTTCTCGACAAGTTCATCCAAAACCGCTTTATTTTTGATACCGTGCAGACGAGGACCATAGGCCACATTATCATAAATGGACTTTGGAAAAGGATTCGGCTGTTGAAAGACCATGCCGACGCGCTTGCGCAACGATTCCACTTCCACTTCCTCGCCATAGATGTCTGAACCGGCAATTTCCACAGATCCATTAATCTGTGTCCCTGGGATCATGTCGTTCATTCGGTTCAGCGTACGCAGAAGCGTAGACTTCCCACAGCCTGAGGGACCAATAAAGGCGGTAATCTCTTTCTCCGGTATATCCAAAAAAACATCCTTTAATGCATGAAATTGCCCATAATACAAATTCAGCTTCTTAATCTGGATAATGTTGCTCATGTCAGTTCTCCTTCACAAATAAGCATCCTTGCCGCCCTTCAATCCTTGAAGCACATGAAGTGACATGGAGAGCGCTAACAAATTTCAAGCACGGTACCCGCCATTCAAGCGAGACCGTGCCAGCGCTTCAGCTATAAGATTAGTATGCTCCAAAACAGCCATCGAAAGAAGAAATATATTCATTATTCTAGCCCACTTATGTAAAAAAAAATGAATGATAATGTAAACTTAATGTAAAATATCATTCTGTTTGTTCCAACAGCTGCAATTCGTGCAACACCGTCTTCGTCCGCTGCGCCGCTTCCTCCGACGATTGGCACATCTCCTGTCCTTTTGATTCTACGGCCCGGGCCGATCCAACCAAGGCTTGGAAGGTGGCATCCGCACGTCCAACGTGATTATGACTTTGCTGCATTTCGCCAGCAGTGGAGGAAGCTGTCCCTGCCGTTTCCTGAATCAGCTTCTCAACAACATCAAGGGTCGCACCGATATCTTCCGAAAAATTCTTGGTCTGAAGCGCCAGCTTGCGAACTTCCGTGGCCACTACAGCAAATCCTCTTCCATGCTCTCCGGCATGTGCTGCCTCAATGGAGGCATTCATGGCCAGCATTCCACTTTGATCCGCGAGTCCATGAATACGTGAAGCCACGGAAGATATCTCTTTCATTCGCTCCAGCAATTGCCCCATCTGCGTCTCTTGATATCGAGTCATCTCCAATACCCGGGCAAAAGAGGCCTTCACCGCTTCCAGCTCCGCTCTGCCTTCAGCTGACAAATTATTCATTTTTCCCAATTCATCCAGACTACGTCGGGCCGACTCGGATACTTGAACAATCGATTGTTCAATTTCCACGACGCGATTACGGCTCTCTCGAACGGTCATACGGCGTGATTCATCCGCTTCACGTTGTAGTTCCCGGGACAATAGCATTAAATCCTGGACCGTCATAATTCCGTAATAAAGCCCCCGGTTCACGATAATCAGGCAGTCATAAAAGCGCGAGCCATCCCGGTTCAGCGCCGCATCCAGCAATTCTCCGGCTGGCGTGTCCAATTCGCATACCAGCGGATTCCGTACCGCGAAATATTCAGAAGAACGGTCATAAAATAAATCGGCGGCAAATCTTCCGGCGAGATTGCGAAAGAATTGGTCCCGCATCAGCAGCCCTACAGGATTGTGACTTTCATCACAAGTAACGATGCAAGGTAAATCGTGATCCTTCTTAAACAGCTGCAGCACGCTTCGACAAGAATCTTCCGGCGCAATCACCGGTACTTCACGGCAAAAAGCCCTTACGTCGATATTTGAACCCCCGGCTTGGAATACCGCCGCATCGGCAATAGTCTCCTGTACCACGCCGCTGTCCCCATTCCCAAGTAGGGTCTCATTTTCTTCCTCTACAGAACGCTCCAGCAATGCCATGGCCTGACTATCCAATTCTGACCACTCCCCCATATCTATACATTTGCCTTTATACTAAAATCATAGTGGGGAAATATTCGGTTAATGTTTGCGATACTTTAGTCCTATGTAAAATGAACTGTTTATTCATGCTACAGTCTTCAATCGAGTAGGAGGGGGCGGCAAGCCCCCGTCCTCTCACACCACCGTACATGCGGGTCCGCATACGGCGGTTCCAAAAGGTTAACAAAGCTCTAAGTAACGTGAAAGCAAACTTTTCAGCCCTCTCGCTTCCCAGTAGGAAGTGGGAAGGGCATTATTTGTGTTCCGAGACATTTCCCATGCGCCTCGCCGCGAGTTTGCCATCCTAAAGCAGGCCCATTCGGGTACTCCAAGCGCTCGGAGTTCGCGGATTCGTGTGCGTACTCGTTTCCACTGTT
>NZ_KB895376.1:65459-737394 GCF_000374825.1 Paenibacillus sanguinis 2301083 = DSM 16941 | reverse complement strand
CCGCTGCTCCTTCCTTGTTCGTCATATGTCCCCCAAGAATTTTTTCCACCACAACTACCTTCTTTAATTCTGCTCTTGTCAATGTGAATGTCTCCTGTCCCATAGTGACATTATCACAGAAGAATAACAAGAGCAGAAGGTCTCTATTGCATTGGGAATCGATTCATGATACAATCATTCTTGCTGTGGAGAGGTACCCAAGAGGCCCAAGGGGGTTGACTCGAAATCAATTAGGCGTCGCAAGGCGTGCGTGGGTTCGAATCCCACCCTCTCCGCCACTTATCATTTTCTATAACTTTGCCAGTAACTCTTTGCGATATCGCAGGGGGTTATTTTATTATTTAGCACCGTTTGCAATAAATACTGGAAAAGTGAAACAGGACCCTGTGAAGGGCCCTGTTTCTGGTTGACGGCGTACTGATTTTGGGAATTCTTCTCACTATTGAAGAAACATTCTGATATTTGCCTGAGCAAGCACGAATCCGAGAAGAGGGGTCTTCGCACATTCGTGATCTGACGCTTCTACAAAGCCGCGAACAAGATTTCCTTACGGTTTGTTTCTCGATGAAGCTTTTTAAGGCCCAACGGAACCACACCTCTCTTGCACGCCGTCGAGTGTATTATGTGCAGCTTATCAGCTTTTATACATCATATTTTTTTAATGAACTCGAGCTTTCTCTTCCTTTTTCCACTTGCGGTTTTTGTTGGTGGTTTCGGGGAACTTCTCACCCTTTTCAAGTGTGATGCGTTTGGGGTTTTTGATCTCCGTATGAAAGCTTCGCCCTTCACCTACTTCAACATATACACCTGGATTGGGTGCGCGCATGCCCTCCTCAAATTCCGTGATTTCGCCCATGGCCAAGGTCTCCTTTCCAAGACATGTGTGTCCTGTAGTTATAATGTTAAGTTCATGCCTATTGTGTACCGGCAAGGGCTTTTTCATGTAGGGACTTAAGGGGAGCACAAGACGAGGGGATGACGAAAAAGTGAGCTGCCACAGGAAATACATGTTTTTTGCTTGCAGGCGTCTTTCCAATTTGGTATATTATTATGGTGCGAGTTTACGCTCGCTCCTTGCTCCCAAGCGTAAGTATTGGGGGCCATAGTCCAAGAGGAGGTGAATCAGATGCGCAAATATGAAGTGATGTACATTATTCGTCCTGACGTTGAACAAGAAGCTGTTCAAGCTATAGTCGAAAAATTCCAAGGCATCATCCAAAACGGCGGTGAAATTACCAAACATGACCTGATGGGCAAACGCCGGCTTGCGTATGAGATTAACAAGATTCGTGACGGAATTTACGTACTCGTGAATTTCACAGCAACACCTGAAGTTGTTGCTGAGCTTGAGCGGATTTTGAAGATTTCCGACGAGGTTATCCGTTATCTCATTACAAAAGACGTAGCCTAATCAAGTTTGAGTAACCATTGCTTGAAGGAGGGGATTTGATTGTTGAACCGTGTCATTCTCATCGGACGTCTTACCCGGGATCCTGAATTGCGCTATACGCCTGCAGGAGTGGCGGTAACTCAGTTTACGCTAGCCGTAGACAGACCGTTTACCTCGCAAGGAGGAGAGCGTGAAGCAGATTTCATTCCGGTCGTAACCTGGAGGCAGCTTGCCGAGACTTGTGCGAACTATTTGCGTAAAGGACGGCTTACGGCTGTAGAAGGGCGGATTCAAGTTCGGAATTACGAGAATAACGAAGGCAGACGCGTATACGTCACTGAAGTTATTGCCGATAATGTTCGTTTCCTTGAATCGAACCGTGATGGTGGATCAGGTGGCGGCGGTGCGCGGGAGGAAGCTCCATACAGTGGAGGCAACAGCAGCGGCAATAGCCGTGGCGGTGGATTCTCACGCAGCAATCAGAATGATCCTTTCTCCGACGACGGGAAACCGATCGATATTTCGGATGACGATTTGCCATTTTAATAAAGGAAAGGACTGAATAGCATGAGCTTCAAACAAAGAGAAGGCGGAGACGACAAGAGACCGGCACGCCGTGGTGGCCGCAACAAGCGTCGTAAAGTATGTTTCTTCACTGTGAACAAAATTACTCACATTGATTATAAAGATACTGAGCTGTTGAAGAAATTCATCAGTGAACGTGGTAAAATTTTGCCTCGTCGTGTGACAGGCACCAGCGCGAAGTATCAACGCCTTTTGACGATTGCCATCAAACGCTCCCGTCAAATCGCATTGCTTCCTTACACAACGGAATAAAGTAAAGATTACGTTGGATAACAGCCGGACCTTATAGGTCCGGCTGTTATTTTTTTTGCGAAAGCAGAATTTGCTAAGATATTTGTCGAAATATATCAAAATATAGTAACTCACAAAGTTAAATATAAGTAACTAAACATAACATCATGCTATATAAAGTTAATTTTATTTTGAAAAAAACTAAAAAAATGTGAAATAAAGGGGTATTTAAGTGGTATAAAACAAATAAAAAAGATATTGACGTAAGGTATTTTCACATGTATGATGTAGAATAATTCAAATGTTATTTTTCTCCATTAACAAGCTATTATTAACCATCGGTTTAATATTGTAGCTTGCATGTCTATTTCAGACCGGTTACAAATGGGCGTACAAGGGGAGAGAAGCAACAACCTTTTACTACTTCTATGAGTCGGCATAACTTCCGAAGAAGCGTATGAGATCAACGAATAATCATAAGGAGGAGTAGAAAATGAGAAAAAAATGGTGGGGGTTTATTATTCTGACATTGTCGTTTGCTTTAATGCTGGGGGCTTGCTCCGGTGGCAACAACTCGGCAATGCCGCCGACAACAAATAGCGGGGAGAATGCGAACACACCGACAGAGTCGGGGGAAACCTCACCAGAGTCGGATACCGAAGCCACAGAAGGGTTCATCGAAGCTGCGGATATGTCACTTAATCCGCTTGCTGCGGCAAATCGCACCGATACCGTCATTATCGGGACTACTGATCCAAAGGGCGTGTTTAATCCGCTATTCATGGAAACTTCTTATGATTACTACATTAATTACGCCATATTTGATTCTTTCATTGAAGTACAGGCAGATGGTACATATACAAATAGTCTGGCCGAGAAGGTTGATATCTCTGAGGATGGACTGAAATATACTTATCATTTGAAGCCAGGGGTGACATTTAGTGATGGAACTCCGATGACGGTAAAGGATTACTATTTTACATTGAAGCTATATATGGATGCAAGCTATGACGGGCAGTCAGACCCGCTTAGCTGGCATATCGTTGGCGCAAATGAATATAACGAAGGCAAATCCAGTGAGATCTCCGGTGTGAAAATTATCGATGATCATACAGTGGAGATTAGCTTGACTGAATATACGGCTCTCACTCCGGTGGAGCTAGGGAATATGTATGTCTTACCAGAGCATTATTATGGTAAGGAATACAAACAAGGCAATCTGGACGGTGTGAAAAAACTGAATAACAAGCCTCTGGGCAGTGGGCAGTATAAGCTGGTGAGTTATAGTCCCGGGCAAGAGGTTGTTCTGGAATCCAATGAGAGTTATTTCCGCGGTACTCCCAATGTTAAAAATGTAATCTTCAGGACCACATCAGAGACCACAAGCATGCCGATGCTCCAGCAAGGAGAGACGGATATGCAGGACGGTATGAGCGTTACCGAGGATAATGTGGAAGCTCTGAAGGCCATGGGCTTCGTTGATATCAGCTTGCTTCCGAATAATGGGTACGGGTATATTGCCTTCAATCATAAGCTGCCAAAGTTCAGTGATGTCAAAGTGCGTCAAGCGCTTGTCTATGGTCTGAACCGGAAGGAGATCGTGCAAGGGGTTTATGGTCCTTATGGCAACGTTATTAACATTCCACAATCTAATGTGTCCTGGGCCTACACGGATGAGAATATTGAACCTTATGAGTTTGATCTGGAGAAGGCTGGACAATTGCTGGATGAAGCTGGCTGGACATTGAACAGCAAGGGCTTGCGCGAGAAGGATGGCGAGGTATTTAAAATCAACTTCTCGGCCACCGCGGACAATCCAGTTGTAGATGCGCTCTTGCCTATAATGACTCAGAACTATAAGGAATTGGGGATTGAGATCGTGGCAGAAACACTGGACTTTAATGCCGTCATGGATAAATCAAATACCGGGGAATATGAAATGTACTTTGCGGCATGGGGTCTGACGCCTGACCCGGACAATACGGTCTACATCACCAATGGCTCACAGAATGATTACGGATACTCTAATCCGAAGGTTGACGAATTAATGGATAAAGGGAAAAAGACACTGGATATTGAGGAACGCAAAGCAATTTATAAGGAAATGTACCAGGAATTGAACAAGGATGTACCTGTCATTCTGATGTATCAAAGAAAAAATATGGTGGCTGTAAACGGCCGGCTTGACGGGTTTGACATCTCACCATACAAGGATTTCCCATTCAGCTTATATCAAGTGAAAATTGCCCAATAAGTTGGATCTAGTCAGGACAAGGGCGAACGTACCCGGCTGCGAGGTCGGGTACGCCCGCATCCACTAATCAGGGGGAAATCCGATGAGAACGTACATTATTCGAAGACTGCTGCAAATGATCCCTACGTTAATTGGCATATCCATTATTGTTTATGCGATTTCTGCCATGATTCCCGGTGACTATATTACGGCTCTGAATAACCCGAATATGACGGATGAAAGAGCGGAGCAATTAAGAGCGATATATGGTCTTGATCAGCCCCAATATCTACGCTATTTCACCTGGGCCAAAAGCATGCTAACCGGCGATATGGGCGACTCATTTCAGCATAAGAAGCCAGTGATGGAAGTAGTCAACGAGTACATATGGAACTCTTTTATTATCGCCTTCGCCAGCTTGATCCTTAGCTGGATTATTGCTATATTTGCCGGTGTATTTTCAGCCAAGTTCCAGTATTCGTTGTTTGATAAGCTAATTACTCTGTTCGTATTTATTTGTATGTCATTGCCTTCCTTCTTCCTCGGCCTGCTGCTTATACGTATTTTTGCGCTGTCCTTCGGCTGGCTCCCGGTAGGAGGGATGACCACAGCTGGCACCAAGGCGGTGGGATGGGAGTATATCATGGACGTGCTGAAGCACGGAGTACTTCCAATTACCGTGTTGACCATGTTAAGCACGGGCAGCCTGACTCGCTATTTCCGAACCAGTATGTTGGAGGTTATCAGACAGGATTATATTCGGACCGCACGGGCCAAGGGGCTTAAGGAACGGACCGTTATCTTCAAGCATGCCTTGCGTAACGCCATGATTCCAGCGATCACACTGCTGGGCTTCGAATTGCCCGCCTTGTTCGGGGGAGCTATTATCACGGAGAAAATCTTCGTCTGGCCCGGCATTGGGCATGTCTATTTGAATGCAATTAATATGAGAGATTATCCGTTTATGCTCGGTTTTACCATACTATTGGCCGTGCTGACACTCATCGGTAATTTGTTGGCCGATGTGTTGTATGGATTAGCCGATCCGCGAATTCGCTTGAAATAGGGAGGAGATTAGATGGCCACGGAAGTCACGACGATGACCAGACAGACAGTATCCTCGGCCACCGTATCCGAATCGCCCTGGCGAATAGCGATACGGCGGTTCAGCCGCAACAAGTTGGCCTTGGGTGGACTCATTATTTTAATTATCATGTTTTTGATTTGTTTTATCGGTCCATTTTTCTCGCCATATAATTTATATGACTATTCCCTTGTCAGCAAGAACAAGCCGCCATCAGCCGCACACTGGCTGGGAACAGATAAGTTAGGCCGGGATATCCTGTTACGGGTCATGCTTGCCGGACGAATCTCCTTGTTGGTTGGGGTTGTTGCCACAGCGATTACGGTTATTATCGGAGGTACGCTTGGCGCAATAGCAGGTTTCTATCGTAAGCAGGTAGATAGTGTAATCATGAGAATTACCGATATTTTTATGTCCCTCCCGTCGCTGCCGATCCTGATTATTTTGGGTGCGGTGATGTCCGATTTGAAGGTACCCCCACCCACACGGATTTATTATTTGATGTTTATTATCGGCCTTTTAAGCTGGACATCGCTGGCTCGCTTGGTGCGTGGGCAAATCCTTACCTTGCGGGAGCAGGAATTCATGCTGGCAACAGAAGCGCTGGGCCTCAAGGATCGGCGTAAAATATTCCGACACTTACTGCCGAATACGGTTCCGATCATTATAGTTGCAGCCACACTAAGCGTAGCTAGCGCTATTCTCTATGAATCTTCTTTAAGCTTTCTGGGTCTTGGGGTGATTCCACCAACGCCATCCTGGGGAAATTTGATTGCTGATGCTAACAATCTGATCGATTTTCGCAAGCGGCCCTGGCTGTGGATTCCACCGGGGGTATGCATTCTGGTCACGACGGTAGCTATCAATCTCATAGGGGACGGACTGCGTGATGCACTTGATCCCAAGATGAAGAGATAAGCTGATACGCCAAAGAAGGAGATGCAAATATGGCTAAAGATCTTGTGCAATTCCGCAATCTGGAGACTCATTTTCATACCTCGGCGGGCGTGGTCAAGGCCGTGGATAAGGTTAGCTTCTCCATACGCGAGGGGGAAACGATCGGTGTCGTTGGGGAATCCGGCTGCGGCAAAAGTGTGACCGCAATGTCTCTGATGCGCTTGGTAGAAGGTCCTCATGGAGTAATTGCCGGCGGGGAGATTATTTATGAGAACAAGGATTTATTAAAGCTCAGCAAGCGGGATATGGGGCGAATTCGGGGCAAAGAAATATCCATCATTTTTCAGGAACCGATGTCTTCATTAAATCCGGTGCTCACGATTGGACATCAAATTACCGAACCACTAATACTACATCTGCTGCTGGACCGCAAGGAAGCGAAACAGCGGGCTATAGAGCTGATTGAGCTTGTAGGAATCCCGCGAGCGGAGCAAATCTTCCACGCGTATCCACATGAACTCAGCGGCGGGATGCGCCAGCGCATCATGATCGCTATAGCACTAAGCTGTAATCCAAAGCTACTCATCGCCGATGAACCTACGACAGCCCTGGATGTTACGATTCAAGCCCAGATTCTTGACTTGATGCGAGAGATCAAGCAAAAGCTGGGCACGGCCATTATGCTCATTACTCATGATCTCGGCGTTGTTGCCGAGATGGCAGATTACGTGATTGTTATGTATGCGGGCAAGATTATTGAGGAAGCTCCGGTTCTGGAATTGTTCAAGGATCCGCAACATCCCTATACGAAAGGCTTGCTTAAGGCCAAGCCCGTGATTGGTCAAACCTCGGAACGGCTTTATTCCATTCCCGGGCAGGTGCCCAATCCTATTGAATTGGAAGATAATTGTCATTTTCATGATAGATGCGAATTTTGTATGGAGATTTGCAAGCAGCAACAGCCGCCGTTTCGCGACCATGGCGATAGTACGCATAAGACAGCCTGCTGGTTATATGAGGAAGCGAGGGGAGCCCAGTGAGCGCACTTATCGAGGTAGAGGGACTGAAAAAGTATTTTCCGATCACGGGTGGGGTATTTCAACGAACGGTCGGACAGGTTAAGGCGGTGGACGGCGTGTCCTTTCATATTCATCACGGTGAATCGTTTGGCCTGGTAGGTGAATCCGGTTGCGGCAAAAGCACGATCGGGCGGACATTGCTCCGCCTGCATGACAAAACCGATGGTCGTGTGGCCTATCAGGGTCAGGAGCTTTATGACTTGTCCAAGGAAGAACTTCGCAAATTGCGTCCGAAGATGCAAATGGTCTTTCAGGACCCATTCAGCTCGCTGAATCCCCGTATCAAGGTCGGGGAGGCCATAGGAGAAGCTTTGTTCGACCACGGGCTCACCCAACGGCAAGAGGTCAAACAGCGTGTCCTTGAAACGATGGAAATTTGCGGCCTGGCCAAGTACCATTATGATCGCTTCCCCCATGAATTCTCGGGAGGGCAACGGCAGAGAATCGGGATCGCCCGGGCACTGATTATGGAGCCGGATTTTATTGTCGCGGACGAACCGGTGTCGGCCCTGGATGTATCCATCCAGGCCCAGATTATTAATCTGCTCAGCGATCTGCAAAAGGAAAAGCAAATCACTTATTTATTTATTTCCCATGATCTGAGTGTGGTGGAGTATCTATGCAATCGGGTGGGTGTGATGTATCTAGGCTCCATGGTTGAGATGGCGGACACGCATGAGCTTTTCCGTAATCCGCTTCATCCCTACACGAAGGCTTTGATGTCGGCTATTCCTATTCCTGATCCTACGCTGAAGCGGGAGCGAATTGTACTCCAGGGGGATATTCCCAGCCCGGCCAATCCACCTTCAGGCTGTAAATTCCACACGCGTTGCCCCATTGCCTCGGAACTTTGCAAGCAACAGGTGCCGGAGTATGTTAATAAAGGCAAGGACCATTTCGTAGCTTGCCATTATGCTTAAGAAGGGTGCTGTATCTTATTAAGCCAGTCAATCGTCTTTAGATTATTGGAAGAGAGATCTTAGAGAGGGGGCCTTCTCAAGGATCTCTTTTTGCTGATGTTGAACCTCAATTCCTTGGTGTGTTATATTTACGAAGCGGTAGAGTTATTTCGTTGAGACCAACCTTTTGGTTGAGAGAATAGGGAGAACTACAGCAAGTGGAGGCGCATTAAAATGATAGAACGCAAGCATAAACGCCAGAGGACAGGTGGACAATCGGTGAAAAAATGGGGGATTATTGTTGCAGTCCTGCTCGTTGTGGGTACTTCGGCATATCTGTTCCGTAAGCCGCTAGCCGTCATGGCCTTTGATCTGTTCCTCTCCGGCAAGGTAGAACAGACCCTGGAGAAGTCCTATTCTCCAATTGAAGGAGAAGAGACTAAGCCGGTTCAGGAAGAGAAGCAGCAGAAGCTGGAGCCATTCGCCGCGTTGCTGTTAGGCATAGATCAACGCGATAGCGAGGCGGCCCGGTCCGATACGATGATCTATGCAGTAGTCAGACCAGAGGATGCCAAGGTGCTGCTAGTCTCGATTCCACGGGACACCTATACAGAGATCGTGGGCAGAGATCGGGAGGACAAGATTAATCACGCGTACGCCTTTGGCGGTGAGAAGATGGCCAAGGAGACGGTAGAGCATCTCCTGGGTGCTTCCGTCGACTACTATGCGGCGATTAATTTCGATGGTGTAAAGGAAATCGTAGATGCCCTTGGCGGCATTGAGTTACCGATTACGAAGGATATTGTGAATAAGCAAGCCGATCATGAAAAGTTCACGATTAAGGCGAACAAACCGATTTACGATGGACAGGAAGCATTGAACTTCGTCCGGTATCGTGAAGATGGTGGATATAACCGCAACATGCGTCACCAAGTGTTCCTGCATGCGATGGCAGATCGGATGCTTAGTCTTGATCAGGTGACAAAGATTCCAGAGCTAATTAATATGATGGGAGCCAACTTCAAAACCGATTTGCCACCAACTCAAATTATTGAATTATCCAAGAATCTGCTGCTTGTCGGGCAGTCTCCGCAAATCAGTGGCTTCACTATTACAGGTAAAGGCACGCGCATTAATGGCATTTATTATGATAAGGTCAATGAAGAGGAACTGAAATTTGCTCAGACCATGATTGAGGATTGGCTTAATCCCGATACGGAGCCGGCTAACCTGATCACCCCGGAATCCCGTGACGCCAAGCAAGCCGAGAGCGAGTCAGCGGCAACCGGGAAAGATAGCGTAGCGTCCGCTAACGGGCAATCAAGAAGATAATGAACGCATACGATAGGAACGTACCCCTCGGCAGCCTGACTTAACGGCTGCCGATTTCACGCGCTTTGCGGAACATCCGCTGGTTTGAAACGTAGAAATTAAGGGGAGTCTGAAAGAAGGATGAGGAGGATCTGCTCTCATGAATATTGCATTTTTTCTGCTTCCAAAAAATAATGT
Source organism: Paenibacillus sanguinis 2301083 = DSM 16941 (assembly GCF_000374825.1). Lineage (GTDB taxonomy): Bacteria > Bacillota > Bacilli > Paenibacillales > Paenibacillaceae > Fontibacillus > Fontibacillus sanguinis. Next base: position 727,487 of record NZ_KB895376.1, on the reverse strand, counting down.
GGTGGCTGTTACCCTGGATTCCACTTTGCGTCAAACCCTGGAGAGGATGGAATTTCACCGTTATACAGCGGTTCCGATTCTGGATCATGACGGAGCGTATGTAGGAACGGTAACGGAAGGGGATCTGCTGTGGCATATGAAGAACTCGGACGGGAAAATTACGTTTGAGACGGCTTCAAAATTTCTACTCAAGGATGTTCCGTTGAAAATGGACATCAAGCCGGTCCGAATTGACGCCGATATGGAGGATTTGATCAATTTGGCCAAGGTACAGAACTTTGTGCCGGTGGTGGACGACCGAGGGCGGTTCATTGGCATCGTCCGGCGCAGCCAGATTATCGAATATTGTGAGAAATTCGTGACCCGGGATTCGGCAAGTGCGCAATAAAATTGTGCTATAATGAACAATAAAGCTTTTTCGGGAGGGTGGAAGCTGTCCGTCATGCAAAGGGAAATGGATGTGGCCAAACGCGCCAAGGTGATTGAGTGGCTCAAAACCGAAGTAGTCGATCACGTATCCCGCTTGTTCAAGGCCCTGTGGGAAGGCAGCACATCGCGGGTAACGGACAGTCTTGCCAGTCTGATCGTCAGCAGCTACATTCTGGGACGGAGACTGGGAGTCTCCTATCAGCAGTTGGATGATGACATTCTGGATAAACTGAAGAAGCATAAGCAAGAGGGCCACCAACTCGAAGACTGGTATCAGGATATTTCAACTTTGGAAGAACATATGCATAAGAGGTGAACCTATTTGAAGCTGTGGACATCGGTGGCCTGGAGTATCGTATATTTACTTCTCCTGCTGTCACTGGCTACCCCGTTTACGGTCATTACCGTTTTTTTTCTGATCGTACCGGGTATTTTGTTGTATACAACGTTGTCAACCCGAGGATTCTTGCTACATATAGCAATCGTATGGCTGGTAGCTTCGCTGATGGTGGGACCGATTATTTTGTTGCAAGCCATCTACTTCATCCTTCCATCCATTGCGATGGGGGTTGTGTATAAGAGAAAAGGACCTGCCTTCCGTGCGTTGATGGTGGGAGCCGGGACAATCGTGCTGGACTTCCTGCTTATCCTGCTGATCAGTACGGTCTTCTTCGACTTTAACCTGACGATTGCGATTCAGGACATGGTGAATGCCGTTATGGCCCCGTTCCAAAATGTAGCGGATACTCCGCTGGCCGGCAGTATTGCCTGGTCGCCTGAACTGAGCGAGCAATTCTCCTCCCTGACAGTGCGCATCATTCCGTCCACCATGGTCGTCTGTGCGCTGCTTATGGCTTCGATCGCTCATGCGATCTCGCGGCCTACGCTCTCAAGTCTGGGTCATGCCTTGCCGAAGCTGGCTCCACTTCGCGACTGGAAATTGCCGCGTTCGTTGATTTGGTATTACTTGCTCTGTACGTTATTGCAGTTATTTGGAGGAGAGGCTATTCGCGAAGGCTTCATGGGTACGATCCTGGTGAACCTGATTCCACTCCTGCAGTTCTTGTTTATGGTACAGGCGGCCAGCTTCTTCTTCTTCGTAGCGTACCATCGCAAGTGGAATCCTGTATTTCCTATACTGGCTATTGTGGCATTGCTGTTGATTCCGCCGCTATGGATTGTAGGGATGCTTGATATTGCTTTTCCGCTGCGTGATGCGATGACTAGAACAAGACGATAGGGTGAAAGGCATGCCGAATTCACTGCAAAAACGTTGGTACGGTTACCAAACCGTGTGGATGTTCATGCTTCAATTGCTGCTTGTCATCTTCGTCTCTTATTTGAACTGGATTTTGGGGTTGATCTGCCTCTGTCTGGTTGGCGTGTTGACTTTCAGTATGTTTCGGGCGGAGCGGCAATTCCGCCAAGAATTAGTGCGTTATGTGACGGACTTGAATTACCGCATCAAGCGGGTGGAAGGGGAAGCCGTCAGCCGGTTGCCCTTCGGGATTCTGCTGTACAGTGAGGATCGTTCGGTGGAATGGCATAATGAATTCATCGCCGGAATGTATGGCAAGGAATCGGTTGTGGGCGAGCCGCTTCATGCCTTAAAGCTGCCACAGTTGCCGCCGCCTCAGAAGAAGGATGGCGGGGACGGGCGGGTGACGCTGGAGTCGACGGTGAATGGCCGCGTCTATGAGCTGATCATCGACACGGTGGAGCGGATGATTTATATTCATGATATGACCGAGCTGTCCTTGCTCCGCACCCGTTATGAGGATGAGCGGGCGGCGTTGGGTATTGTTCTTCTGGATAACCTGGATGAAGCCACGCAGGGAATGGATGATCAGCAGCGGACAGCCCTGGTCGCCCGCGTATCGACGACGATCACGGAATGGGCCAAGCAATACCGCGTGTACCTGCGGCGGCTATCTTCCGAGCGATATCTGATGATTCTGAATCAGAAATCGCTGAACGAACTGGAGCAAAGCCGGTTCGTGATTCTGGATGAGGTCCGCGAGATGACCGCGGACCTCAAGGTGCCGATTACGCTAAGCATTGGCCTGGCCTTTGGTGCCGAGCGGTTCAGCGAACTGGGCGAGCTGGCGCAGTCCAGTCTCGATATGGCGCTCGGCCGCGGGGGTGACCAGGCCGCCGTAAAGGCCGGCCAGCGTTTGTCCTTCTATGGCGGCAAGTCGGGCGCCATAGAGAAGCGGACACGGGTCCGCGCCCGCGTCATCGCGCATGCGCTGCGCGATCTGATGCAGGAGAGCGACCGCGTGATCATCATGGGCCATCGCGTGCCCGATCTCGACGTAATTGGAGCGTCCATCGGTGTGCTCAAGGCTGCCGACATGTATAAGGTCGAGGCTCATATCGTACTGGATGGCAGCAACCCGGGCATTGAGCGCTTGATGGAGCGCATCGATAAGGAAGAGGCGCTCGCGAAGCGCTTCGTCACGCCGGAGCAAGCTATGGACATGATGACGGAGCATACGCTGCTGGTGCTGGTGGATACGCACAAGGCCTCCATTACGTTGGAGCCGCGGCTTGTGGAAGCAGCCAGCCGGATCGTGGTAGTCGATCACCACCGGCGGGGCGAGGAATTCGTCAACGATGCCGTGTTGGTCTACCTGGAGCCGTATGCTTCATCAGCCTGCGAGTTGGTAACGGAGCTGCTGCAATATATTCACGAGAAGGTGGAACTAAGTCCGCTGGAGGCGACCACGCTGCTCGCGGGGATCACCGTGGATACGAAGCACTTCGCATTACATACCGGCTCCCGGACGTTTGAAGCGGCAGCCTTTCTCCGTCGCAATGGAGCGGATACGGTGCTGGTGCAACGGATACTCAAGGAGGACCTGCAAGAGTACATCGCCAAGGCCGATATCATCAAGCATGCCCGGATGATTCATGGGCATATTGCTTTGGCGGTGGCGGAGCAGAATCGTAAGATTCCGCAGCTTTTAATCGCCCAGGTGGCCGATACGCTGCTGAATATGACGGGGGTGCTGGCTTCGTTCGTCATTAGTGAACGGCCTGATGGCTTGGTAGGCATCAGCGCCCGTTCCTTGGGCAGCATGAATGTCCAGGTAGTAATGGAGCGGCTGGGCGGCGGCGGTCATTTGACCAATGCGGCAGTTCAATTGGAAGGAACCCAGGAGGAAGCGGAGAAAAAGCTGCTGGACGTGCTGGATGAAATAGATAAGGAAGAGGGGTTATTCGAATGAAGGTTATCTTTTTGCAGGATGTCAAAGGACAAGGTAAAAAAGGCGAGGTTAAGAACGTATCCGAGGGCTACGCACAAAACTTCTTGCTGCCGCGCGGACTGGTACGTCCAGCCACGGAAGGCAATGTGAAGACACTGGAGCAGCAAAATGCGGCAGAGCAAAAGCGTAAGCAGCAGGAGAAGGAAGAAGCGGCTCAGCTTGGCAAGAAGCTGGAGGAAATGACGATTGAGCTGAAAGCGAAGGCGGGCGAGGGTGGTCGATTGTTCGGCGCTATCACCAGCAAGCAGGTGGCTGAGGCGTTGGCGAAGCACGGCGTGAAGATCGACAAGCGGAAGATCGAGATGAGCGATCCGATCCGGACCTTGGGAGTAACTCAAGTACCGGTGAAGCTTCATGCGGAAGTAAAATCGACGTTGAAGGTTCACGTTACGGAGGAATAAGATGAGTGGAGATCTGTTTTTCGACCGGATCCCCCCGCAAAACCTGGAAGCCGAGCAAGCGGTACTTGGGGCGGTACTGCTGCAGTCGGAGGCGCTTATTACCGCGATGGAGCGAGTGCGTACCGAAGACTTCTATGATAAGCCCCATCAATTAATCTTTGAAGCGATGGTTCAACTAGGTGAGGATGGTCAGCCCATCGATCTGGTAACGCTTACCGCCAAGCTGAAGGATCGGGGCGAACTGGAGGATATCGGCGGAGTCAGCTATCTGGCCAAGCTTGCTCATGGTGTGCCTACTGCAGCAAACGTAGATTATTACGCTCGAATCATCGAAGAGAAGTCGATGTTGCGGCGGTTGATTCGCACCGCGACGCAAATCGTCAGCGATGGGTATACCGGTGGGGAAGATGTAGCCGGAATGCTGAGCGATGCCGAGCGGCGCATTCTTGAAATCTCTAACAGCCGCTCGGGCAGCGGGTTTATCGCTATTCGCGATGTGCTGATGGAAGTATTCGATCGGGTAGAGCTATTGCACCAGAATCGCGGGAATACAACGGGCATCCCGTCCGGTTTCGTGGATTTGGACAAGATGACGGCAGGCTTCCAGCGAAACGACCTTATTATCGTAGCAGCTCGTCCTTCCGTGGGTAAAACGGCCTTCGCCTTGAACATCGCGCAGAATGTTGCCGTTCGGGCCAAGGAGACGGTAGCGATCTTCAGTCTGGAGATGTCGGCCGCTCAGCTTGTGCAACGGATGATCTGTGCGGAAGCCAACCTGGATGCCAGTGTGATGAGAACGGGGGACTTCAAAAGCGATGATGATTGGTCCAAACTGACGATGGGGATTGCTGCGTTGTCGGAAGCGGAGATATATATTGATGATACGCCAGGTGTCACGGTAGCTGATATTCGTGCCAAGTGCCGTCGGTTGAAGAAAGAGCGCGGCCTGGGCATGATTGTTATCGATTATTTGCAACTGATTCATGGTCGGGGCAAGGCCGGCGAGAACCGCCAGCAAGAGGTGTCCGAGATATCCCGAACGCTGAAGCAGATTGCCCGGGAGCTGGAGGTGCCGGTGATAGCACTGTCCCAGTTAAGCCGGGGGGTTGAGCAACGGCAGGATAAACGTCCGATGATGTCTGACCTTCGGGAGTCCGGTTCCATCGAGCAGGATGCCGATATCGTCGCCTTTCTGTATCGGGATGATTATTATAATCAAGAGACCGAGAAGAAGAATATTATTGAAATTATCATTGCCAAGCAGCGGAATGGTCCAGTAGGGACCGTCGAACTTGTATTCTTGAAAAATTTCAACAAATTTGCAAACTATGAACGGATGCATGGTGACGCTTTTGCAGCCGGATAATTAATGGTGTGTTGCAAAAATTTGCTGAAAGCGTATTTAGCTAGGCAGGAAGGGCTAGGCCAACGATACAATCGTTGGCCTTTTTTTGCTTTTTAGTAGGCCATAAGGCATAAAAACACCTTCCATATCATGGAATATATTCCTGATTACGACCTGTACGTAATATGGATAAATGGTACAATTTAACCTTGTAAGGAAATGAAAAGGGTGAAAGGGGGTCATTAATAACCTTACATCTGCCGATATATATATAGTATATGCCAGAAGGCTTCTTCCAACGGTTGAAATGGTACAAAAGAACCTCAAATCAGATCATTAGGAGAGATCGCAGATGGAAATGAACGGTAGGCCGGATGTCAGAGAATGGTTCCCCAGTGAAGATGGAAATCCGGTCCAGCGTAAATTGCTGATGGAATTGATTGAGCAGCTTGTTAGCGGTGTGGATGAGCTAAAGAATCCTGAGGCCGTTAACCTCAGGGGCGAGAAGGTGCGAAATGCTGATTTTTACGGTCAGTTAATGGCCCAGAGCGTCATTCCCCATGAAGGTGCTGCTATGCAGGAGGTTAATGGCGAGTTATTAAAGCTGCTGCACGGTCATCCGTACCACACGAAGTACTTTTTTACGAATATTCTGCCGATGGCTTCCATTCCAGGCATGCTCGGTATGCTGACGGCTATGCTGGTAAACGGAAATAATCTGTGGGACGTTTATGGGCCTGCTGGTGCAGAAGCCGAGGTCCGCGTGACAGCTATGATGTCCAAGCTTGTTGGTTTTGATGCCTCTAAGAGTGGAGGTTACACAACATGGGGTGGCCAAGGAGCGGTATTTTCCGGACTCCGTCTAGCAATCGCCAAGTATGCTCCGGATGCGCTTCGTCGAGGGGTTCCGAACAACCTGTACGCCTTTTGCTCGGAAGCAGCGCATTACAGTCTCTTAAAGTCAATGGAGGCAACGGGGATCGGCAGCGATCACCTGATTAAAATCAAAACTTTGCCTGATAGTTCCATGGATGTGGCTGATTTGAAGCGTAATTTGGAAAAGGTTGGCTTACTTGGCGGTATACCTATTTATATCGTGGCTACCACGGGAACAACGGATGCCATCGGCATTGATGATATTGGCGAAATTCGTGCCGTCGCTGAAGAAACGGCGAAACGGTTTGGTTTGCCATGCCCGCATATCCACGCAGATTCGGCGTTGGGCGGTTTTTTTGCGTTCTTTAACGAGTATTCCTTGGGAGGCAACCCGCTGGGTCTGAGTCAAGAAGTCCTGGACATGCTGGCACCGATTCAGCGTAAGATGCGTCTGTTGTCCCTGGCGGATTCCTTATGCTTTGACTTTCAAAAGCTAGGTCAGGCTCCTTATGTATCCAGCTTGTTCTTGCTGAAAAATGCCAACGATCTGCAATTGATGGACCTGGAGGCAGACGAGACGCCTTATGTGGGCCATCGCGGTTATGGAGATTACCATACCGGCTACACGCTGGAATGCTCCCGTATGGCCAGCTCAATTAGCATGTATAGTCTGCTTCTGGCCTTTGGCGTGGAGGGATATCAGCGGTTACTGGCTCAGTTCCTAGAGGTCTCCTTAGAGTTCAGGCGGCAAATGATCGCAGAAATTCCACAGGCGGATATTGCCAATCCGGACAATTCGGGCATGTCTACCTTGATCCGCATCTATCCCTCGGGAAGTCCGCGATTTGCCGATGAGGTTAAGGGAACGTGCTCCTTGGAGGAGATTGAACAAAGCAATCGGTTGAATGAACGCCTGTTCGAGAAGCTGGGCGAGCGTCGGGATAAAATGTTCTTCGGCGATACGAAGAAGCATTTGCTGGTCAATACGGTAGAGGGGAGACGGATTCCGTTGTATGTCAGTAAGTTCTTCGTCATTTCACCGCATACCCAGCCCGAGCATGTTACAGAAATCGTCCAATATTTGAAGCAGTGCGTCTCCGAAGTATATGAGACCTTTCACGCAACATCGGTTAACTGACCCTCATACTATACTAACAACCAGGAGTGAGCTTGCAGTGAAGCAAAAGATCAGAAAATTATTTCTAGGCAGCATTTCAGCTAAAATCATGTTAGGTACGATGCAAATCGTTCTTATTACAATTATTTGTTTTGTAGGTTTATTGATTGTAGTGAATTCTACCTTGAGCGGACAGCTGAAGAACCAGCTTGATGAACGCCTGCAAAGCAATATTCATGTGGTGGAGAACGAGCTTGAGCGCATTGAGGGCAACAAGCTGGACATCACAGGCCCGGACACCGTCGTTTATCAGGAAACGCGTCAAGCCATGGACCGTCTGAAGCAAGAATACGAATTGGAGAACATATTTATTCTTTCTAACGACGGCGGCACAGAGCGAATCATTGCCTTGTCGGATACGGAGGGAGATTTTAATCTTGACTATCCATTCTCTGATGATATGAAAAGTACTGTCTCCGAGGGCAAGGAAACGATCAGCGAAATCTATAAGGATGAATTTGGAGTTCACAAGTCGATCTTCATCCCGCTGCAAAAGGGTGACGGCACGACGGCTGGCTTGCTGGGTATTGATCTGGATGCTTCCGCTATTCCTGCTACCACACAGAGGGTCGTATTGTACAGTGTACTGATTACCTTGTTTGTACTACTGCTTGGTACAGGGCTATCCTTCGCCATCGGCCGTATTATTTCCAAGCCCATCAAGCAGCTTGTGCATGCCACGGAACGCTTTGCTACCGGTGATTTAACGGTAGAAGTTGAGGTTCATGGAACGGATGAAACCGGACGTCTGGCCGAATCCTTCCGCACCATGGGCACAAATATGAAGCAATTGATTAGCCATATCTCCACCTCCTCTCGCGAAGTGGCGGATACCAGTTCCCAATTGCTGCACGTTACTAAGGAATCCAGTGAAAGTGCGCAGCAGGTAGCGGTATCGATGAATAGTATGAGTGAGGGCATCAATGAAGTGGTCGAATCAATCACTCATAGCTCTGCTTCGGTTATGGAGATTCAGGAGCAATTAACGGGCGTTGTGTCCGATGTGAATGGTATGCAGTCGATTGCTGAACAGGTAAGCAAACAGTCCGAAGAAGGACAGAACATGGTCAACGAAACCCTGCGTCATATGAACAAAATAGAAGAAGTGATGCGTCATTCGGAGACTACTGCGGGTCAACTGGAGGAACGGTCCAAGGAAATCGGCGAAGTGGTAGGCTTGATCACAGATATCGCCCAGCAGACCAATTTGCTTGCGCTGAATGCTTCCATTGAAGCGGCCCGTGTTGGTGAGATGGGCCGCGGATTTGCTGTCGTAGCCGGCGAGGTTCGTAAGCTGGCTGAACAAGTTGGTGACGCGGCTTCATCTGTTAAAGAGCTGGTTGTAGGGACACAAGAGAACAGCCGTCTCGTCGTTGAAAGTATCGGTGAAGGCAGCCAAGCGGTTGAGGAAGGCCAGGAATGGATGAGCAAGACGCATCGTAATTTCCAGGATATCTTCCAGGGCATCAGCAACTTCTCCGCGCGGACCGATCAATTGCTGCAAACTTTGCTCTTGGTGGAAGAATCTTACCAGACCATTTCTTCATCTGTGCAGCAAATCTCTGGCGTAACTCAGGAACAGGCGGCTTCTTCCGAAGAGGTCGCTGCCGCATCCGAGCAGCAAAGTGCAGCCATGGAGCAGATTGCTATGGCCATCCGTCAGCTCTCCGAGCTGTCGACGGATTTGCAAAAGGCTGTCGCCACCTTCAAGCTGTAACGCCGTTTCTCGGTGTCGCTTGAATAGCCAGAGGGATCTTCGCACCCGCCTGCTCTGGGACGGGGTCGTGAAGATTCCTCTTTTTATCAGAATAAATCCGTTTCAATTCCGAACAATTGTAAAATGCAAAGCACTTATCGTTCGTTTTTGGATTTGACTTTAAAAAAGGAGGCTGTTAAACTAATATTGCTGCGTTAAAGCGGCAACATCACAGCAGATCGTGTCTGTTAAGCGTGTAGCTGCTAGTTTTTGACTATACTTTAGCAGTCCGGGAAGATCATCGGCCGGGGATTTGTGGGAAGCGAACCTGAGGCTGACTTTTGCAATGCTCAAATACTCAAATATAGGTGCCTGACGCACCGTGCGGGGGAATGTACATGTCAACGGTAGTCGTTGTGGGAACACAATGGGGAGACGAAGGTAAAGGAAAAATCACGGATTTTCTGGCGGACAGCGCAGATGTGGTGGCCCGTTATCAAGGCGGTAATAATGCCGGTCACACCATTCTTATCGATGGCAAGAAGTACAAGCTTACCTTGATTCCGTCAGGTATCTTCAATAAAGATAAACGCTGCATCATCGGCAACGGGGTTGTTGTTAATCCTGCTGCACTGATCGATGAGATTAAATATGTTGAAGAGAATGGCTTCAGTGCAAAAAATTTGCTGATCAGCGATCGTGCGCATGTCATTCTACCCTATCATCTGGTATTGGATGCCTTGGAAGAAGATCGCAAGGGAGACAACAAGATTGGCACAACCCGTAAGGGGATTGGTCCGGCGTATATGGATAAGGCTGCTCGCAGCGGCATTCGCATCGCCGACCTGATGGACCCTGAGGAATTTGAAATGAAGCTTCGGCACATCATGAAAGAGAAAAATCATTTAATTGAACAAGTCTACGGCGGGGAGCCGCTGGATGTGGAGCTTGTGCTCAAGCAGTACCTGGAATATGCCGAATTTATTCGTCCTTATGTGGCTGATACTTCGGTTGTTCTGAACGAGGCGATTGATGCCAATGAAAAGGTATTGTTTGAGGGAGCTCAAGGTGTGATGCTTGATATCGATCAAGGGACTTATCCATTTGTAACCTCTTCAAATCCGTCTGCGGGCGGGGTATGTAATGGGTCCGGCGTGGGACCAACGAAGATTCATCAAATCATTGGCGTAGCCAAGGCCTACACGACTCGTGTTGGCGATGGGCCATTCCCAACGGAATTGAACGACGAAATCGGCGATCTCATTCGGGAAACGGGTCATGAATATGGCACGGTCACAGGACGTCCACGCCGGGTAGGTTGGTTCGACAGTGTCGTCGTACGACATACACGCCGGGTGAGCGGTTTGACCGGGTTGTCGCTGAATTCACTGGATGTATTGACTGGCTTGAAGACGGTCAAGATCTGCACAGGCTACAAATATCGCGGCGAAGTGATTACGCATTACCCGGCTAGCTTGAAAATGCTTGCTGAATGTGAAGCCGTCTATGAAGAAATGCCTGGCTGGAGCGAGGATATCTCTGAAGCAAAGACACTGGAGGACTTGCCGGCAACAACTCGCTATTATGTGGAGCGGGTGGCTGAACTGACGGGCGTACCCATCGCCATTTTTTCAGTAGGTCGCAATCGCAGTCAAACCAACCCGGTGCTTCCTATCTACGAATAATACATTTTAATTATATAGAATCTATTGATCACCGCCTCGGCAGGATGGCTACATCCGCTTGAGGCGTTTTTTTCTGCGGTACTTCTGCGGTCAAGGTTGAAATCACGCTTCTCCGTCCATACTGAGAAAAGATAGAGCACGTGATAGTGACAAGGCAGAAGGAGGCATCATGATGCGATTTATGAAATGGATGGGCTGGCTGTTAAAATTAGGTGCGACAGTGGTCGCAGTTAGTGTATTAACGATGGCGACGACAGGCTATATGGTCAATTCGTATGTCCAGTCCTTGCTAGGGAGCTATAATTTACCCGTGACCGGGCACGCTCCCAGCCTGGTTAGTATGATGAAAGGCATGCTGGGCCTGGGCGGAGCACCCTCGATCTCGGATAACCCGTCTGGCAGTCGTTCCAATCAGGATGCGGCAGATGCTGGTGAACAGGCGGGTGGATCGGGCAGCGGGAACAGTAGCGTCAATCCGGGCCGGGCTGCCGTCACCGATGATCTTCACCAAGGGGAGGATACAGAGCCGCAGACGGATGAGAAGAATGGAACAGCACCGGATGGAGCCTTACCGGTCATGGGTGGCCTGGAGGCTGGAGGAGATGCCCTGGTTCAGGACAGTCAGGTCGTAGTGACTCCGGATGATCTGGTGGCGAAGAAGGATGAATTACCCGATCAGGAGAAGGAAGAGATTTTTGCTATTCTCATGTCAAAGCTGCCGCAGGAAGATATGCAACAGTTAACCAATGCGCTGGAAGGCGGCTTGACGGAGACAGAAATGATTAACATCGAACAAATCCTGTCCAAGCATCTGGATAAGGCAGAATATGCGAAAGTTATCGAGATGTTAAAAGAATAAGGGAAGCCATTCACACAACTGTAAATTTTTTCTCTGTTGGCGCCAAGGAGCGTGAACAGCACTAAACCCGCATGGTTATGCGGGTTTTATGCATTTTTACCGGCGGTTGAAATCGGTTGTCCGGCTATGGTAAAGTTAAATAGCGATTAAAGGTTAAAATTTTGAAACTATTTATTGTCGAGTAGAGTCGAAAAGGAGATCGGTATGAAGGGTTTTACGGGAAAAGGCTGGCGGTTATGGCGTAAAAACGATGTTTCTACATCAGGAAAACATGGCCGCTCCGAGAACGATTCAGAGATGTCCAAATTTCAAGGACGGGTGAGCATGGCCTCGTTCTTCAAATATCGCAAGGTTATCATTGCCGGAGCCGCTGTTGTATTGATTGCCAGCACAGTGTATCTGGGGGGGCAGCAGTATGTGAAGGCGAACACGGTATCCTACTACCGGGTGTTCCTGGGTGGTCAGGATATGGGCGCTATCATGAGTGAATCCCAGCTGCAAGCCGTCATTGATCGTAAAGAGCAAGCGTATAAGGAAAAATATCCAGACGTTAATATGGTGGTTAACACCGAGGTTATTACTACGAAGCCGGAGGAAGCGTATAAGGCGGAGATCGATGCCGAGACAACAATGAATGCCCTGTATGGCAAGTTAACCGGCTATGCCAAGGGCATGGAACTTCGGGTGAACGGTGAGGTTGTAGCTATCGTCAAGGACCCGGCTGCAGTGCAAGAGGTACTGAAGCAGGTGAAGAGCAGTTATATTCCTTATTTGCAGGATAGCAGCAATACACTGGCCGCGAAGGTTCAGCGTACAGGGGGCAAGGCTACCAGCAATAATCATGTAAAATCGACCGGAGCCGAGCTGGAATCGGCAGAAATTACCGAAGAGGTCAAGCAGGCGGCCGTCAAGGTCAGCCCTGACCGGGTGATGAGCCCTGAAGAAGCAGCGCAGCTCATTCTTGAAGGTGGCGAGAAGGCCGTACAATATGAGGTTCAAGAAGGGGATACGATTTCGTCAATCGCAGCCCGCTTTGACGTGTCCCAGGCAGATTTGTTCGCGGCCAATCCTGGTGTACAGGAGCGAACGCTGCAAATCGGGACAATGTTGAATGTAAAGGCGATACAACCGGCACTCACGGTACGCTCGGTTGAGCGAATTGTGGAAGAGATTGTCACTGAACCTCAGGTGGTTGTGCAGACCAATCCCAAGATGCGCGCCGGGGAGACCAAAGTGATTTCTCTGGGAACAAGCGGTCTTAAGGCTATGGAATACCGGGTGACCAAGGAGAACGGCATGCTGGTACACGAGGAATGGCTGGGACAAGAAGTTATCGAGCCATCGTCACCGAAGATCGTGATGAAAGGAACCAAGGTTGTATTGGGTGAGGGCAGCGGGCAGTTTGCCTGGCCGGTGCTTAGCGCCAAGATGACAAGCAGCTACGGACAGCGTTGGGGCCGGACTCATAAAGGGATCGATCTGGTATCATCAAACAAGGGGATTTTGGCGGCCGATCATGGCGTGGTGTCCTATGTTGGAACCAAATCCGGCTACGGTAATGTAGTTATTATAGACCATAAGAATGGCTATGAAACATTATATGGCCATCTGAAGGAGTATAACGTGGAGAAGGGGCAGGTCGTCGAAAAGGGTGAGAAGATCGGTGTTATGGGCAATACGGGACGCTCTACCGGCACGCACTTGCATTTTGAAATTCATGAGAATGGCAATGTACAGAATCCATTAAAGTATCTGTAAGTCGTATCTGGCGTTTTTTGATGGAATCTTTTGAGCGACCAAGCTTGGCCCGGCATTTCTGAACCTTAAGGGAACGGAATGACTGGGGCGAGCTTTTTTCTATGACATAACAAGCCAAGAAAGGGATATATGGAGTGAGCGGTTACTTCGGGTTCAGTGGGTTCAGGGGCTTGGATAGCTGATGCAGCTTCGGTTATGGTAAGATAGAGGGATAACAAGCACATGGCTGAAAGTTTGGGGTGAACTGAATCATGCAAGGTAAGATTTTAGTAGTGGATGATGAGAAGCCCATTGCGGATATACTGAAATTTAATCTGGAAAAAGAGGGCTACGAGGTTGTACTTGCCTTTGACGGCATTGAGGCCGTGGAATTGGCCTTTTCCGAGCAGCCGGACTTGATCCTGCTAGATTTGATGTTGCCCGGCAAGGACGGGATGGATGTATGCCGTGAGGTGCGTGCCAAGCTGCAAACCCCAATCATCATGCTGACGGCCAAGGACGGGGAAATCGACAAAGTGCTGGGCCTTGAGCTGGGAGCTGATGATTATGTGACCAAGCCCTTCAGTACGCGCGAGCTGCTGGCCCGGGTGAAGGCGCATTTGCGGCGGCAGCAGAAGCAGACGGAAGTGGAAGGTACGGAAGAAGCAAGACAGGGGATCAGCTTGTTTGAATTGTTCATAGATACGGATATGTATACGGTCCACAAGAATGGGGAGCCGCTGGATTTGACGCATCGGGAATTTGAGCTGGTGCATTACCTCGTCAAAAATGCCGGCAAGGTGATGACTCGGGAGCATTTGCTTCAGGCCGTATGGGGTTTTGAGTATTTCGGCGATGTTCGCACCGTGGATGTCACGATTCGGCGTCTACGGGAGAAGATTGAGGACGACCCGAGCAAGCCCGAGTATATCCTTACCCGGCGCGGCTTGGGGTATATGATGCGCAGCTCCAAGGCGGGGGTATTCTAGCATGAACTTATCCTCCTTCGTTCGCACTCTCCAGGCTAAGCTGATTATCGTGTACGTGCTGCTGATCCTGATTGCGATGCAGTTGATCGGGGTTTATTTTGTCAGCGCGATGAAGACCTCGCTAACCAGTAATTTCACGAAGGAGTTGCAGGAACGGGCGGAGCTGCTCTCGGTCCTGGCTGCACAGAACCTGGGAGTCACGGGAGATTCCGCGGAGGAATCGCTGGATAATTTGCGTGTACTGGTGAACAATTTGTTCAATATCAATGGTGCGGAAATTCAGGTGCTGGACGCCAGCGGCAAGGTACTGACGACCTCCAAGCCTTCCCATGCCGATTATGTGGGGACCAAGAATACGCAGACTGTGGTCAGCCGGGCGTTGCAGGGAATCCGCGATAACGAGGAATACATTATCGATGAGGACAATGTGCGCAAGAAGGTGGTAGCCAAGCCAGTAGCCAGCGGCGGAAAAATTGTCGGTGCCATATACATAGCTGCCTCGATGAGCGATCTATACAGTACGATGGAGCGGATTAACAATATTTTTATCTCCGGTATTCTGCTGGCGCTGGGGCTGACGGCCGTGCTTGGCGTCATTCTCGCCCATACGATTACGTCGCCGATCAAGGAGCTGACCCGACGGGCAACAGCCGTTGCGGAAGGAGAGTTCCAGCAGAAGATGCCTGTGCTGGGCAATGATGAGATTGGGCAGCTTAGCAAGGCATTTAACTATATGACCAGCCGTTTGCGGGATGCACTCGCTCAGAACGAGGAAGAGAAGGAGAAGCTGGCTTCAATTCTGACCAATATGAGCGATGGTGTAATTGCTACGGACGAGCATGGCCGGGTTATTCTGATGAATCGGCGGGCGGGGGAAATCCTCCAGGTGGAGGATCAGCCAGCGATTGGGACGGACATCATTTCGCTGCTGCATTTACCCGAGGAAGAACGCGGCGTGTTGGAGCGGGGCACGATGCATTCGGCGATGCTGGAGGATGATGCGCCTGACGGCGGATTGCTGCTGATACGCGTGACCTTCACGCCGATTCATCGGCGGGAGTTCGGCATCATCGGTACGATCGCCGTGCTGCAGGATGTCACTGAGCAGGAGAAGCTGGAGGCATCGCGGCGGGAGTTCGTTGCCAATGTATCGCATGAGCTGCGTACACCGCTGACGACAATCAAGAGCTATACAGAGGCTCTGGAGGATGGTGCGCTGGAGGATGCGGAACTGGGCCCTCGCTTTGTGTCGGTCATCCAGAACCAGACGGAGCGGATGATTCGCCTGGTCACTGACCTGTTGCATCTGTCGCGTCTTGATTCTCAGGAAGCGGAGCTGCGCAAGCAGCCGGCCAATATGATGGAGATGCTGGAGGAAGTGGCGGATCGATTTTCTTTTCAAATGCAGGAGAAGGATATCAAGCCAACGATCTTTGTCGCAAGTGATGTAGAGCCTGTCCTTATGGACCGGGATCAGATTGACCAGGTGTTGGACAACCTTGTGTCCAATGCGATGAAGTACACGCCGGAAGGCGGCACGATTGCTTTGGAAGCACGTATGACTGAGGATCGCCAGTTGGCTATTTCTGTGCAGGATAACGGCATTGGCATTCCGAAGAAGGACCTGGACCGGATATTTGAGCGCTTCTATCGGGTGGACAAAGCCCGTTCACGGAATATGGGTGGCACGGGATTAGGTTTGTCGATTGCCCGGGAAATTGTGAAAGCTCATGGTGGCACGATTTCCCTGCAATCCGAGTTCGGCAAGGGCACGAAGGTAACCTTTACGCTGCCGATGCAGAAGCAAGGGGGCGAGACGCGATGAAAGAGAAGATTAAATCGTTGGTGCTGGCCTTGCTGGTGGTGTGCAGCTTGGTACAAAGTTTTTTGCTGATCTATCAGCTCCCCGGCAGCAATCCGGTGGTCAAAACAGAGAATGACTACATCCGGACGGAAAATATGGGGGCCTCGCTGGAGGCGGAGACGCTGCTGTTCCCGGCGCAAATTGTGGTTCATATGGGTGAGGGGAGGCACACGCTATTCTACCCGGATTCTACGTTTTACAATTTAATTTATTCGCGGCTGAAAGGGCGGCAGTTCGACGGATTCCAGCGTTATGCGGTGGATAATGTCAACTGGACGGAGATTCGCAGCCAGCATATCGGCGTGGAGTTAGAGTTTGGCGGAGGTGTCCCGATTGGCTTGTTGCAGCGAGTGATGCAGATTGCTCCTGATTCGCTATTTGACGCGGAGAGCATAAATCGGCTCCTGATCTATAATACGGGCACCGAGGATCAGGTGCGCGTGTTCTTCTTTAGCTCGCGCGGCGATGTCGTGTATGAAGCCACCAAGGCGGACTTGACGATGCAGGATGTGCAGCAGCAGGTGGATTTCGGCAAGGATTGGGTGCCGTATACGCTGGAGGATGGGGTTTACCTTCCTGAGCAGTCCATTGACATGGTGCAGGCGGGCCTTGGTATCGGGCTATACTCGACGGAGCAGATGCAGCGGAGCTTGTTTTTTGACCCGAGTATCACCCGCTACATTCGCGAGAAGGATGGTTCCGAGATTTATACGGACGGCAAGCGTAGTCTTCAGGTTAGACAGGACCGGAACTGGATTAACTATACTGATCCGGCAGCGCCCTCGGCGGGGGAGAATTCCTCAAGCAAGAACGTATTGTCTGCGGTTGACTTCGTCAATCAGTATGGCGGCTGGAATGGCAAATACCGCTTGGAGCAGATGAACGACGGGGCCGGAGGCAATCAGCAGCGGGTCTTATTTCAACAGTATTATGGCACAGGACCATCGGGTCTGTTTCCTATTCTGGATTTGGTATCGTTCCATTATGGAGTCATCTCTCTGGAGGTGCGTCAAGGGACGGTTATCGGCTACGAGCGGTCGTTGATCTATGATGCGGATGAAGGCTGGGACAAGCAGGTGGTTGCTTTGCCGGGCGGTGAGGCGCTGCGGGAGCAGCTTGCCGAGCTGAAGGATGAGGCGCGCATTGCCCGGTTATATCCGGCCTATGTGCCTTCTCTCACTGACCAGGGCTTGTTGCTCAAGCCGATGTGGGTAGTTGAGTTGAGCAATGGGGCGACCAGGGTGCTGCAACAGAGTTCGGTTGAACCCTAGGGAAGAGAATGAGGAAAGGGGACGGATTATGGATTGGGGTCGGGCAAAAAATGTGTTGATCTATGCTTTTTTGTTGCTGAATCTGGTACTGGGCTATCAGTTATGGAACGATCTGCGCGAACAGGCCGACTCCAGTCTGGACATTACGGCCTTGGAGAATAACACGCAAAGGGCGATGGATGAAAAGGAGATTCGAGTGCTGGCCAAGATTCCAAGTGAGGCGCCAGAGCTGCCCAAAATCGCCTATCGGTTCATCAATGGTGGGCAGCAAGGCAAGCTGACGGATCTGCCTGCGCCGGTGGATAGCAAGTTGATCTTCTCACCGCGTGACCTAGCGCTTGCGCTGAAGGATAGCCTTCCCGGAATTAATGGCTATTGGTACGATGAGGCCGCCAGCAGCTCGGATGTCTTCATACTCCATCCACTGGTCGACGGCAAATGGCCACTGTTCAAGATAGAGTTGAAGCTGTTCAACAGCAACCAGAAGATCATTTCGTATCAGCTGCAGGCGATCGAGATCACTTATCCGGAAGAGGAGAAGCCGCAGCGGGTGCTGTCCGCCTCCAAGGCGCTGGGAAACCTGGTAGAGAATTTCCTGCCGGAAGGCTCGGTGGTGACTGAGATAGACTTAGGATATTACGGCGAGCTATTTGACTCGGACGCCCATTTGCCGGCGGCACCAGCTTGGCGCTTTATGCTGGAAAACGGCACGGAGTATTATGTACAGGGCATCAGCGGTGACGTGATTAGTCCGAACACGGAGAAGACGAAGGAGTAATGGGAGAACATGGGGATACGGTTTTCGGTACTGTCGAGTGGCTCGACGGGGAATGCGACACTGGTGGACAATGGGGAAACGACCTTGATGATCGATGCGGGCTTCAGCGCCAAACGTATCGATGAGCTGATGCAGGAGCGAGGAATGACCGGGCAACAATTAGACGGCATTCTGATTACGCATGAGCATTCCGACCATATCAAGGGTTTGGGAGCGGTAGCGCGGAAATACCAGCTTCCGGTGTATGCGAACGAGAAGACCTGGCTGGCAATGGAGAAGGCGGTTGGGGCACTGGCCGATGAGCAGCGCTGTGTGCTGGGCACGGGAGAGGTTCGCGATTTTGGCTCATTGCGGGTCGAATCCTTCGCGATCTCCCATGATGCGGCTGAGCCAGTGGGCTATAACTTCTACGATGGCAAGGAGAAGCTTAGTGTTTGCACCGATCTGGGCTATGCCAGCGATAAGGTAAAGGAATCCATCGGCGATGCTGATGTTCTGGTGCTGGAGGCCAATCATGATATAGAGATGCTTCGCATGGGACGTTACCCGTGGAACATCAAGCGTCGTATTCTCGGTGATTTGGGGCATCTGTCTAACGAGGCTACCGGGGAGCTCATGAGCGAGATATTGAATGGCCGTTTGAAGCGGGTGTATCTGGCGCATCTTAGCCGTGAGCATAATTTGCTGGATCTGGCCAAGATGTCTGTGCGCGGAGCCATGGAGGATCGGGGCTGCTTCTATAAGGACAGCGAGTTCAGGCTCTGCGAGACCTACTATGATCGTCCGACGGCATGGGATGTACTGAATGAGCGGTAACCTTTTCAGGAATACTGCTTACAACAAATAGAACGCCTTCCGTTCTTGAAAACGGAGGGTGAGATGTGCCGTCGCAATAATAATGTCACCACGGGTGGTCTCCTAGACCGTAGGATATGGCGGGGGAGTCAGGAACCCGTCGATTTCCTGTGCCTTCTTATCTATCTCCTCTCGGGTCAGAATGCCCTTCTCCACCAGCAGCTCCATCATGGCGCTCAGGGTTAGCCACTGGTGGTAATGCTCTTCCTTTATGTCCGCCAGCTTGGCGAGTAAATTGACCTCGTTCATCGGCGTAGAGTAGTAATCCATGGTTTACCTCCTAAGGGTTTTTGATTAAAGCACAGGGAGAAATTCCCGAAATTTCTCTGCTTGAAAAATGATTCGAAATCACCGAAATATGGTAAGATAAATCTATCAATCTATCGCATTAATATTAGTGTAGTCCGTAATCAAGTCAAACATTCCAATGTTCGGAAAAAAAGCTGCAAAACTTCCTGGCAAGATGGCAACATCTGCGCGGTTCATGGCGTTAAAGAAATAGGTGAAAAAACGCGTGAATATGGCTTTGCCATACCGACATACAGTTGAAGGGGACCTTTGCTTTCAGGGATGTGACCTACGAAGGATGGCCGCCGAATATTGGGGGTAGAGTTACGGAGGGAGAGTGTAGAGATGGGATTATTTGACGATGATTTTTATTCCACCAAGGTACCTGGACGGCGCGTGCGCATGTCCGAGGGCGGCGACCGGCGACGCTGGTTGAGCGGGGCTCCGGGGCACAGGGCAAAACGGGGGCTGTCCACGCTGCAAATCTCCTTGATCTCTTCCCTTTTGAGTGCGGTGGTTGCCGTGCTGTTGTTCAGCTTTATTACGGGAGTTCCTTCCTCTACATCAAAGCATAATATTAGTGCGGCAGCGGCCAAGGTGGCTCCATCCGTAGTCAGTATTCTGAATCATAACGAGCTGTCGATGAATGATCCATCCCAGGCGGCACTTGGCTCGGGCGTGATCTTCAAGAAGGAGAAGGGTAAAGCGTACGTCATTACCAACACCCATGTGATTAGCGGCTCAGACGATCTTGAGATCGTGACCAGCGACGGAAGCTCTCGGGAAGCCAAGGTGAGCGGTGAGGATTCAATCAACGATATTGCCGTGCTGGAAGTCGATGACCATGGAATTAATACGGTGATCGAGTTGGGCGACTCCGGGAAGCTTCGGGCGGGAGAGACGGTCATTGCCGTCGGCAATCCGCTGGGGCTGGGAGGGACGTTGACCTCGGGCATTGTAAGCTATACGAGCCGCATGATTCCAGTGTCCATTAATCAGGACGGCGTCTACGACTGGGAGCAGGAGGTTATCCAGACGGATGCAGCCATTAACGAAGGCAATAGCGGTGGTGCACTGGTGGATTTGAACGGCAAGCTCATCGGAATCAATACGATGAAGATTTCAGATACAGGGGTGGAAGGGCTTGGATTCGCCATTCCGGTCAATGATGTCATGAAAACGGTGGATGATCTGCTCTTGCATGGCAAGGTGGTGCGGCCTTATGTTGGGGTATATACGCTGGACTTGAACAATCCGTATTCGCCCCTCAGTGAAGAGCAGCGGGAGGATATGAAGCTGCCGAGCCAGGTTACCTCGGGAATCATTGTACTTGAAGCCCATGGCCCAGCGAAGGCTGCGGGGCTGAAGCTGAATGATGTAATCACGCAGCTTGATAAGCAGCCGATCAAGTCAACGAGAGAATTGCGCCGTTACCTGTACGAACACAAGAAGATTGGCGAGGAAATGGAAGTCACGTATTATCGGGACGGCGAAGCGCAGAAGGTAACGATGAAGCTGTCCGACAAGCCGTCGGATCAAGAAATTAACGATGGGCTGGATGAGTAGAGGCAAGCCTCTTAACGTTATTGCCCGGTGAACGGAAATGCTTGGTTTGGCAATGTAGAAAGGATGCTTGAAGGTATGTATGTGGTATGCAAGGATCATGTAGAACTGGCGATTGATATGTTCGTGGACGAATTTGAAGAGGCCCCGGATGTAGTTGATCTGGAGCACACGAAGTTTATTGATTGGGAGCCGCCAGTCAAGTGCCAGGAATGCGACTGTGAGGCACGGTTTTTGGTGGTGTAGCGGGTTGAAGCAGAAATGAAGGGAGCGGGCCGATAATGTTCATCGGTCCGCTCCTTTTCAAGAACTGCCATATTATTTGGGCATAACGGGAACCCAGAGTTCATGTCTTGGTGTATGCTTTGCTCCATAATAACATTCAATACATGGTAAATTAGCAAGTTCATAACCTGAGGTCGGGACCCATTCTGAATATAAGCGCCTCCATGCCTCAACTACATTTGGAAACACTGCCCATGTACTTGGGGGAATAATCAGAGTGTCCATATCCACGGGCGGCTGGTTATCGTATCTTACCCCTAAAACTCATCGTCTAGTATAGCCGCTTCCTTTCCACAGACTCCTAGGAGGCCCTCAAGAGTACATTTAGGATTTTCCCACGACATATCTATTAGATCTTGCATGAACCCATCTTTTTTGGCATTGTTCCAAAGTGAAGGTATTGCTTTAAAGGCCTTCCTTGTTTTAATAGATTCCCTTTTTCCTATAATTCTTAGTTCAAAGTCGACATTCTCGATTCTATACTCCATCTCAGTGTCCCCTTTTGTTGAAATTTGAAAAGAAATTTTGGGGAATGCTTTTAGTTGCACTCCCTTTTTTCTAGCATCAGAGGGGGTCAAGCCATGGGTTCTTTTAAAAGCACGTGTGAATGAATCAACAGAATCATAGCCGTATTTAATGGCTATGTCTAATATTCGGGCATCGCTTTTTTGAATGTCAAATGCGGCAAGCATTAATCGTCTCCGTCTAATATATTCTGAAAGCGAGATGCCTGAAATAGATGAAAACATTCTTGAAAAGTGATATTCCGAAGTATAAGCAACTTGAGCTATTTTTTTATAGTCTATTTTGTCATCCAGATTATGCTCAATGTAATCTAATACGTTATTCATTCGATCCAGCCAATCCATACGTGCTCATTCCTCTCGATATCTAATTTAATGGATAAAAGAGTAATTCGTCCGACTTTTTCAGTACAAAAATGACGCATTTATTAGTTTAAGCTATGGTGTTTGGATTTAACTATAACGTAATTGATAGATAATAAATAACTGAAGCATGAGTTACATTAGTTCAAAGTTACGTTTCGAGGCAAGGGCGTGGGTAAATAAGTAGTTGATTTTTGGGAAGATTAGATAAAGCAAGAGGGCTTCAACCTGGTCATGACATCCACTCAGGCTAATGAAGGAGCCCAGCATTTTTATAGAAAACTCGGCTATAAAGATGCCGAATGCCTAATCTTTGATACTCAACCCTTGGAGATCCTCCTGACCAAGAGCTTGGATTCATAGAAAACGTTTGTTCCATGAAATGGCAGCATTCAGGACTTTATTTTCCGTGTCCATGAGTGTTGCTGCTTTTTTTTGTAATCCTTCTATTCGGTTAGTTGGTGGGCCATAATGACTGCTCGTTGTTGCTGATTGACAAGGCTAGGGGTATGGCTGGAATGAGCAGGAGTAGATCAAATTACTCAATTTATAGGGATCAGGGGGCTTGCGCTGGTTTGCAGATGTATAATGCAGAGTAGGTCTGGTAAGATGGAGAAAATGTCTTTATTCAGGAGGTAGATGAAAGTGGATCAAGCGTTGCGGAAGCAGTTGGAACAGTGGTATGAGGTGGATGATCATCAGAATATTGTAGACGCTTTGGAAGCTATCCCTGTTGTGAATAGAGATTATGAAATGGTCGGACAGTTGGGCCGGGCTTATAATAATGTAGGGCGTTACGAGGATGCCTTGGCACAATTTGCCCAGGTTGCTGAGCAGGGGAAGGACGATTCAGCCTGGCATTACCGGTCAGGGTATTCTTATTATTTTCTGGGGAGATTTGCGGAAGGTGCGCAGGCATTTGCCAAGGCACTGGAGCTTGATCCCGAAGATGAGCACTCGCGAGAGCTGCTCGGGTGGTGTCAGGGCCGTCTTGATCGTCAGCAGCAAAATAATATGATCCGGGAGCAGGCATTGCAGCAAAAGGAACAGACTCCTGCGAAGCCGTTCTTCGAGGGTTTGGATTTGTCTGAATTTTGGGATAGCGGCAGCTATGCGGAGAGTACATATACAATGGACCCACCTAGTGATGCGTTGATCGCCAGTGTGGAGGAGGAGTTAGGCTACAAGCTGCCTGCATCCTATATCGCTTTGATGAAACAGCGTAATGGGGGGATTCCCCAAAATACCTGCTTTCCTACGCAAATACCTACCTCTTGGGCGGATGACCATATTGCGATCTCGTCGATCATAGGAATTGGGCGGGATAAGGATGAGTCGCTTTGCGGGGATATGGGTAGCCGATTTATGATTGAGGACTGGGGATACCCGGACATCGGGGTCGTTATTTGTGACTGTCCTTCGGCAGGCCATGATGTGGTTATGCTGGATTACCGTCATTGTGGCAAGGAACCCGAGGTAATTCATGTGGATCAGGAGTCCGACTATGAGATTACATTCCTGGCGCCGGATTTTGAGACCTTTATTCGCGGCTTGGTAAATGAAGAGGAATACGATACCGCTGCCGAGGATAAAGCGAACGATTTGCGCAAGGTGGCTGAAGGTCAGTTCTCGCCTTTGCTGGAGGAGCTATGCAACAAGGCGGAAGCGGTGGATGCGGAGCAGCTTGAATCGCAAATCCGGGCGGTGTGTACACGTATTGTGGAGGAGAAAGGTCACTTCTCCTTCCACGCAGATGAGTTGTCGCTGCTGATGTACGATGTGCAGTTCTGGCTGTACACGAATGCCTACCCACGGCCTACGCAGGAGGAATACCTTGATATTTATCCGAAAATGATCGCGTTCGGTGGAGAATTTGGCCAAAGTGGCTACGCGCCTTCCTGGATCACGGATTGGCTTGATAAACGAATGCAAGCAGGCTGGATTAAGAAGGACCATGGAACGCTGAGCTTGACAGAGGATGCGCGTAAGAAAATCATCGCTCGTCTGGAGCTGGAGGCCGGAGGGAATGCGGTGGAAGATGAGCATACAGATATTGCTCCGTTCAAGCTGGTAGATCAGGGTGAGCGGGGAATGTCGGTCATTTTGCCAGTTGGATCGTATTTGACAGAGCTGTTTGCGTTGCGAGCTGACGAGGGCTTTGAGGGCAGCGGGTATGACTGGACGTCTCTGGCCTTTGTGTATCTGGCCGAGCAGATGCCGGACCTGGAGGGTATCGTCCGCTTCGATCCGGAAGGGTCGATGTTCTGCGCCTATTCCTCCGATCGGGAGGCTCTTAAGGCCTTTGCGGTTGGCTTCAAGCAGGCTTGTGAGAATGAGGCACTGATTCGGGATTTATTCTCGCGGGCCGAGTTGGATTAATTTTAGCGGAGCTTACTTACGGTAGGCGGCATAGTGAAGACTAGGATAGTGGAAATACTGAAATAGTGAAAAGCCAAAACTAAACAGCAAGCGTAAGGGCCGGGAGAAATTCTCCGAGGTGGCTCTGACACTTGCTGTTTTTTGGTGAGTGTAGAGGGACTGCTGTCGAATTCGCTTCACGAATTACTTCGTGATTAGAAGATGACTTTTTGAACAAGCTCTTCAATTGAGTGTAACTTCTTTCTCCCAGGTTAATTCTTGATTTTCCTCATTCACGAATACGAAGGTGACTTTACCTGCTTCGCCCTTTAATTCTTCGGGATAAAAGAAGCCCATAAATTGCCCGTCACCGCTGACATAGAAGCCGTCCTCGCCCGTTTGTCCATGCTCGATGGCCTCTTGGAATGTATTGACGGTGTTGTTATTTTCGGACGACCATTGCATTTCCTGAAGTCTGTAGCCATCGGGAATTTGCTTTACTTGAAAATCAAAGCTGCCTTTGTTCTCAATCGGCTTTGGCGTCTGATCAATATTAATGATGATGTCCTCAGTAGGCTTGTCATTCTCCGGGTTAGAGTCGACAGGGTCTGTGAGTTCATTGTTGGATGAGTCTGGGTTGTTATTGTTGGTATTCCCAGATTGTGTCTGATTCTGATTTGTCGCATTGGATTCGGGTTGATTGCCGGGTTCCGTTGTGCCTGCTTGCGAGTTGTTTCCGCAGGCGCTCATTAGTAATACGGCGCTTAAAGCCGCCATTAATAGGATTGGTTTGTGTTTTGTCATGTGATTTCCTCCAGTTGTGTTTGGGTGTGATTCTTAGATAAAGACAAGACTATGGCAGAGTAATGTATCCTGATACGGCGTAATGTGAGAGCGGGTGACTATCAGGAAAAGGGATGATATATGTTATTCACCGCCAGGCAGAAAAACTAAACATGAGGTGTTTTGAGGCTTACCCCAAGTAAGTCTGGAGGCCGGGTGGCTTTCCCTTGCTCACAATCTACTCAAAAGGCCGCCGTGGATGCCAAAAATAAGGAGCCAAGCTAGAACAAACCGCTTAGCTCCTTAATTTCTTTCAATATCATCCAATTTTATTGCTGGGCTGTAAGTAATTGCACTAATGCTGAACTCTTCCCCTAATAGAAATAATGTTCATATCATTAGTCGTTAATCAGCTGGTTTTGCTCGGCGGAGGCTCGAAAGCTTCGGCGGCCAAGCACGCCTATGAGACTGGCCACCATGCTTAGTCCGCCAGCGAGCAGGTACAGGTTCACGATGCCGATCCATTCGGCCAGCGCGGCCATGCCCACGAGGGAGATGCAGGAGACCAGATGCAGCAGAGAGGCCTGAGCGGACAGCACCTTGGGCAGCAGCAGCTTGCTGACACTGCGTTGGATGAGCGTACGGCGGTTGACGATGGATAGCTCGGCAAATGGGCCCATCACCAGCACTAAAATGAGGGCGATGTAAGGCTCGGTGTTGACGGCGTACACGGCGGTAAGCAGGCCATAGCCTGCCATGCCCATCAGCATCGCTGACAGGAAGCGATCGCCGATCGTTCGCACCAGGGCCAACACCAGCAATCCACCGCTGACGGTTCCTGCAAAATAGGCGGCGTTAATGAAGCCCCACCATTCCTCACCTTGCCCCAGCGCGGTCTGCACAAAGGTGAGTGTAAAGGCGCCAACCCATACCGGACCACCCAGCATGTCGATCACGTCTATGAAGGTGAGCAGGCGGAGGCGTGGTATGCGCCAGATCGTCTTCCAGCCCTCGGTCAGCGTGTGCCAGCGGGATGAGGCGGAGGTATAAGGCGTTTTAGATTTGGACAGGCCCGTGGGCCCGGTGTCTGTCTTGGCTGCGTTGGCAGCAGCGCCCGATGCATCCTTGTCGATGGTAGCAGACGATTCGGAAGCTGTAGTGGCGGTGGCGTGTGTTGCGATAGCAGGGTTAACTTTAGGGTTGGAGTTGGAGGGGCTGTAGTTCTCTCCTTTATCCGATTCTTTTACGCCCAAAGTAAGAGCTGCCGCCAGCCCATAGATCACGGCTGTCACCAGCAGTGTCGAGCTTGGGCCAAGCAGTACAACGATGATTCCGCTCAGTCCCCAGCCGGCAAACAGCACCACCTGGTCGCTTACACTGATAAGACCATTGGCTTTGAGCAGGCTTTGTTCGCTGGGAACGAGCCGTGGTACAAGGGCATTTCGGGTCGGCACTGTCCATCCATCAAGGAAAGACATCACAAAGATGAGCGCAAATACAAGTACTAAGGAAGCGTCGCTTCCCTGGAAGTGCAGGTATCCGGCTAAGGTGATGAACAGCAAAAATTGACCGGTCTGAGATAGCAGCAGCAGCATAGGCAGTTTAAAACGGTTAATTAAGAGCGGAGCTATTAATCCGCTGATCATTTGGGCGAAGTTGCGTATTAACGGCAGCAGCGTCGCAGATATAAGCGAGTTGGTCTGGTCCAGCACCAGTACGGTGAGCGCCATAATGTACAGCACGTCCGCAGCATTCGCCGCCGTCTGGGTGGTCCACAGATAATAAAAAGGCCGGGACATCGGCGAGGATTTCATGTAATTTAGTCTCCGTTTCTTGGGATGAAGTATTATTCGTCCGATATAACAACAAAAAAACACAGGCGGGCTGCCTGTGCATTCAGTAATCGAAATAGAGTGCAGAAATGAATAGACCTGGAGATCACATCAAAGGATTCCGGTCTTCAACTTCCGATTCATTTCTATTCCTTAAACAGGGTTACCGTGAGGCAAACCAATATCGATTACTATGCATAGCAAATAGCCCAAAGCTCTCTATTTCATTCATCGCGCACAGAAAAACCGATATCTTAGTTTACACATGTAACCCTCCGATCCATAAAGTGGTCCCAGTTTACCATGGCAGATATACAACTGTCAAACGATACGGAGCAGCGATACGGAGCAGCAGAAGGCAACGAGGCCCTTTATGTTATGATAGACAAAGCATGGACACAATAGGCAGGGCATAGCCTTAAATACATCAGTATGGTGGTGCAAAGCGTTGAATATACAAATCATTGCGGTAGGCAAACTAAAGGAAAAATATCTGACCCAGGGAATCGCGGAATACGCGAAAAGGCTGACCCCGTACATCAAACTGACGCTAACAGAGGTTCCTGATGAAAAGGCACCCGAGCAGCTCAGCGCTAGTGAGGAAGAGCAAGTGAAGCGCAGGGAGGGGGAGCGAATTATCTCCCACCTAAAGCCAGACACGTATGTCGTGGCCACGGCCATTGAGGGCGAGCTGTGGACATCGGACAAGCTGGCCCAGCACATTGAAGAGCTAGCGACCTATGGCCGCAGCCAAATCGCCTTTGTCATCGGCGGGAGCTTAGGGCTGTCCGATGAAGTCCTTCAACGTGCCAACCTGAAGATCTCGTTTGGCCGCTTCACCTATCCGCACCAGCTTCTGCGGCTGGTGCTGGTGGAGCAGGTGTATCGGGTGGTGAAGATTATGCGGGGGGAACCGTATCGACGCTAATGGTAAGATAGAAAGGGAGGTCATCACCTCCCCCAGCTTGCTTTTATTAAAATTTGCGAGGGTTACTCCATCCAAAAGCCGAGGATTAAAGACCTCTACAAAATCATAATCAGGATATACCTTAGGCAGCAGGCTATACGCTTGCTCATGCAGAGACTCAATGGTAAAGTCAAAGATCAAATTGATCCTTGTGATCCGTCTTCCGACGCGTGGCGGTGCATCTTTGGTAATTTGGATGTCATTGATAATCAGCCTCAAAAGATTACGTTGCTCCTCTGGACTGACACTGGACAGCATACGATGAAAATCGGACAGCAGCTTTTTAAGCGAATCATGGTCTACTGGATCAGTATCCTCTTTACTGAATTCAAGAGAAAGCTCGTCTCTTTGTTGCTGTAACTTTTTTAGCTCCTCTTGTAGTTCTAGCAGTTCGGGCTTAAATAAATCAATCAGATCATCATGAGATAGGATTTTCTCCTTCAAATTCTTCATTTTAATCTGTATCTTTCCAATTCTTTTTTCCACCTGCTTCTTCTCCTCAAGCAAGGGCTGTTCTTTGTTCTGTCTCTCGTAATTCACTTTTTCAACAAGCTTCTTCAGGAAAGAATCATCAGTAACAATTCGGGTAAGCTCCTCAAATACTGTCTTTTCAGCTATTTCAGCTCTTATCGTGTTGGATCTACACACGGACGCCCCTTTGTTGTGGAACTGGCCGCATTTATAAATTCTATACTTTGCATGTGAGCCAGCAGAATGCCCGATGACCATGCCTTTACCACACATTGGGCAGCGGAGAATTCCTCCTAATAGCGTAGGGGTTTCTGACCGTACGGGTGTGTATGATCTCTTCTTTATCAGCCGCTGTACTGTCTCCCATTGCTCCATAGAGATGATAGGAGCATGATGCCCGTCTGAAAGGATGTAGTCATCATTCTTTCCCTTGCGACGCTTCTCAGCCCAATCCTTGACCTGATTGAAGCGAATTTTTCCAATATAAACGGGATTGTTCAATATGTTTTTGACGGAGTGGGTGCTGAACGGGTTCTTTTTCTTTGTTCTAAAGCCAGCCTCGTTAAGTCTTCGGGTGATGGCCTTTAGTCCAAGCCCTTGCTCTGCATAATTAAATATGGTCTGAACAATGCGTGCCTCGTCCTCATTAACGATAAGTTTTTTGTCTATTGCATCATATCCTAAAACGATACCGCCATTATATTGTCCTTGCTTGGCTCGTTCCGTCATTCCCCACTTTACTCGCTCCACGGTCTTGTTGCGTTCAAGCTCATTCATTGTACTGATGATTTGGAACAGTGCCATTCCCATATGATCTGTTAGATCAATGTTTTCAGTAATACTTAAAAGCCGAATATCGTTTTTCTTCAAAGACTCTGCTATCTCAATTGAGTTTTTGGTGTTTCTTGAGAGTCTGTCGGTTTTGTATATTAGAATAGCCTCGAAGCTGTGCTTCTCTGCATCCCTCAAGAGCCGTTTCATTTGCGGACGGCCCTCAATGCTTTTGCCACTGAAGCCCTCATCCACATATCTTGAAACAATTTCAAAATTGTTCTGTTGAGCATAACGCTCCAGATCAGAAATTTGGGCTTGAATGCTAAATCCCTCTGTAGCTTGTTCCTCTGTGCTTACACGAACATAAATTGCTGCTGGACGCTTTGTAGTCATTTATTTTTCCTCCTTAATTAGGCCTTCTTCATTAAGCAGTTCTCTGATCTTTGCTAATACATGTTCCGAGCCTTTACGTTTAGAGACAATCTGGATATAGAGGAATATGTCATGTAGAGCTGACGAAATTGTTTCATTATGCTCAATTGCCATGAATTCCTCTAACAAGGAGGAGTGTAATGCTAGTTCCTCTGCATTCTTAATGCTCATAAGGCTCACAGCAACGTTCATGATGGCATCATGTACATTGGTGTCTGCTTGATTTAGCGATTGTAAGGGAAGCCCCGCCTTTAGCCATAGGTCATAAGGAATTTTAATATCGTACTTATAGCAGGCAGACATCAGTTCAATCATTGTGAGACGAGTCTGAGCCTGAAAGGTTAACACGATAATTTCCTTCATATCCAACCCTAACTCCGTAGCTAGCTTCTGAGCATTCTCCAAAGACGGGGCGTATTTGTTATTCTCCACATCCCGGATATAGGTATGGGATATTCCTGTTTTCTCCGCTAGTTCTCGGTAGCTCAGTTCCAGCTTCTTTCTGTTTGTTTTAAAAAGCTCTGCAATATCCATAAGATCACCTCGATTTGGTTTTGTAAAACAAAAACTTTACAACAATCATACAATATGATTAAAATAAAAATCAAGAAGTGTAAATAAATTATTTTACAGGTGGTGTTTAAATTGAAGAACGACTACTCGTTTGTAAGTGTGCCAACAATCGTTCAATTTGAAGAACAGGGGGCAACCGAATTGCTTCAAGAGCAACGGAAGGACGAACAGCGATTTTTGTATCAATTAGCCTCCCTATTGTGTAGCTGCTTAGAACAGAAAAGAGCTTCCCCTCAATCTCTGGAAGGAGATCAACCTGACCATCCTTACTAAGTAGGTCAGAAACTGTTCGGGACTACGGATCAGAGGAGGAAGAAACCCTTGATAGACACAGTAAAATTCGATATCCGCTTAATACTCACAGAAGCACAAATTGAGCAGATTCCGTGGAGCGAGGTCAAGAAAACCATGAAAAAAGGTTGGGTGACCTGCGAGTTGTTCGATCAAACGGATGATACTCAGCCTCGTTTAGTATACAAGTACAAAGAGGACAATCCGAGCAAAGCCTGGCTAAAGCTTGAACTGTCTGCCCCGCGGTATCTCTACGGCAGCAACGTGTACGAGCTAAAGCAGGCCGACGTTCTACCATTGCTAAAGAAGCTCCGACGCTATGTTGCTGAGAGGCTCCAAATCCCATTATCTCAAGTGCCGCGATATGATGCTTGGGAAGTTGAAAAGCTGCATATCTGCAAGAACTTTAATGTGGGGCTACTGTTGCAGGATTACCTGAATCTGTTGTCCGGCATACAAAAGCCGGGGGGTTATAAAACTGTTCCGTATACATCCGTTGATGGCAGCAAGCTGGAGTCCGTGTTATATCAACGCCTTAGGAGAAAGCGTCGCAGCGTCCATAAGTTCTATGATAAGCAGGCCGAGGTTGGACAGCAGTCGCATTATCATAATCAATCTCAGCACCAATGGGATGCAGATGGTTTGCTTCGGTACGAAGTGGAGCTAACCTACGATGACATGAGGAAGCACAGCCCAACAAGAAGGGCTATTGAGCTATTTAATCCTCAAACCGCCATTGCTGTA
Source organism: Paenibacillus sanguinis 2301083 = DSM 16941 (assembly GCF_000374825.1). Classification (GTDB taxonomy): domain Bacteria; phylum Bacillota; class Bacilli; order Paenibacillales; family Paenibacillaceae; genus Fontibacillus; species Fontibacillus sanguinis. The sequence continues at coordinate 696,008 of NZ_KB895376.1, read as the reverse complement.
CTTCAGGACGGTCTGAAAGCCTTAGGGCTTACAAAGCCAATTAAGCAGGCATCAGTGCGAAGCATGCTGGAGGCTGTCAATCGGACAAGCCTAAATGTACGAACAAAAAGCATGCTGATTGCTTTCCTGATGGAACTGCACATCAACGGGAGAGGCTACTGCAAGAAGAAATATCCCAGGTCGACTTTCTATGACAACTACAACAAGCTAAAAGAAGTCCTGGATATGGATGAAATCCATTTTTCCGATATTGCACTGCCGCCGCTCAAGGTGCATAAGGATTCCTTTAAAAACAAAAAGAGCCGTTCCATCGGCGGGCCTGCCGAAGAAACGACTGCAAAGTAAAACGTCTACAGTAATTATACCAAAAAATTAAGATCAACGTAGCAGGAGGTAATTATTCATGATTCAGTATATCGAATTTCACATGCTTGTTAGCTTAACGGACAGAGCTATTAAAGAAATTCAGCAACACTTGAACTGCAACGGAATTACAATACAACTGCTGTCAAAAAAGCATGCAGACGATAGACAAGCTATCAAGGTGTCTGTTGATGTCCCCAATTTTCTTTATCACGGAGACTACGAAGAGAATGTAGTGATCCCCGATAAACACTTTTTTATCGCAGAAATCCGGCAACACCTTATACGTGCTGGATTACCGGCACGGCAATTGCCATATGGTCTACCGTTTAAAACGGAAAAGCTAACCATTGGGTTCAATGCCTTTCTAGGCAACCGGGATTTATACCGGGAGACCATGCCTCCAACCGAATGTATTAGATATGCAGCTTCAAATAAGTGGGTTTATTATATTGGCCCGAAGACAGATTGTTTGTTATCCTTCAATGGGCAAGGAAAACGTCTTATGAGACTTGATGACTTATCTCCTAGAAATGACTACAGACGACACATCTCTATTCAAGAAGGGATACTTAGCTTTCGTTTTGATTTAACTCCTGCTCAAATGAAAACAATTAGCAATGACAGAAATCTGACTGATCTGCTTGACGATGAGAAGCTCAGTGACGTTCTTAAAATATGGTCTGATAAGCTATCCCCCTTGCCAGTGTTTGAATCGTTATACCATATAATTCAGGTAATTGACGAAACCAATGAACCTACTCATACGAAGCAAAGAATAAAACAATTTGCAAAACTTCTACTTGAGTGCGGCCTACTGGATTGGGAGATGTATTTTTCTAAAGCCTCTTTTGTCAGAAATTACTCTGATTTAAAAAGGGTGCTTGGAGTACCTGCAATACTATTAAGGGAGCATAATGACTGCGACACATCATTTCTCCAGCCATATGAGGAATGGAGAAATGTTAGCTGTCAAGGCCGAGGCGAAGCCGAGCTTGCTTAAGCCTTGACAAGCGTCTCCTACAGCAACACTGAATCTACTTCCTTGGCGTTAGCCAAGGAACGCCACGCGGCGAGTGACGGGAGGCGAAGGAGGGCAGTCGTCCTCCTTCGGCCCTCAGGGCAGTGGGTGGTCTGTTGCATTGCACGCATGATGTCTAGCCGCTCACGGCCCCATTACTGCATTGTACATCGCGTAGTACAATGAGTTAGCATATATAGATTTACATAGCTCCACGTTCCTTCAAACTGGTGAATGTTCCGTCTCCGATTATAAGGTGATCAATTACATCGCAAGCTAAGATGCCTCCGCTCTCCACCAAGCGTTTGGTTAGCTGGATATCTTCCGTTGATGGAGTAGGATCACCGCTGGGGTGATTATGACAAACCAGTACAGAAGCCGCAGAACGCTTCACAGCGGCACGAAATACCATATGAGGCGTGACAATTGCGGCATTGAGCGAACCGATGGAGAGTGTCTCTGGCTGTCCGATCAGGTGATTCTTAGTATTCAGGAACAGTACGACGAAATGCTCCTGTTGCAGATATCGCATCTCCGGCATCAACAGGTCAACCGCATCTTGTGGCCTGCGGATGATTTGCGGAATGGTGTCGGCAGGTTTGCCTAATCTACGGGCCAACTGCAACGCGGCGGTGATCTGGCGAGCCTTTACTTTGCCAATACCCTTAATTGATAACAACTCGAACTCGGTGACGTTCATCAACTCCTGTACGGTAGGGAAGCGGTCAAAAAGTTCGTCGACAATATAGGAGCCGGGCTTTTCAGCAAGTGCTTCACCCAGCAGTGATTTGATTGTAGACAGTTCGTTAATAGGGTTCATTCAAAATTCCTCCTGTAAACGCAAAAAAGGAGAAGCCAGTTTTCACTTCTCCCGTTGCATGATATGATGTTGTTCGGTATGATGATTACAAGTTAATTTTCTTTGAGTCGCCTCACTTATGGGCGGCTTCTTTTTCTATTTTCTCAATCTGCATGTTAATCAGGACGAGCCTTACAAGAGCCTGAGCGTACCTCCTGCCCTCCTCTGAATCGAAATGAGTATCTGTATCTATCATCTGCATTGCGGCCTGTAGCCGGGCTTTCTGAGCGAATAAGTGCTTGAGCTTTTCCAAGTTGTTCACCACCCTTCATGGCAATAAAAAATAGCCTGCTGTCGTCCTCTGACGATGCGGCCATCTGCATGATTTCTATAGAAGTTGACATTCGTGCAATTCAATTGCCACATACCAAAACTAGCTATATCTCCATCCGCACAATACTTGGCTGGGCAGTGAATTGAATCAACATGGTCACTTGCCCATTGTGCAATGCAACAACAGCATGTCTACCTTCATCCAATCGCACACTGTAGATGAATCCCTTCTGCTCGCAAAATCCTAAATACTCCTTGAAATTGTTGTTCTTAAATGCTTGATAGCTCATGATTTGATCTTCCTCTCTGAATGTAATGGGTCACGCCTTGACGATGCGATCTTGATGCCGTTGTAGCTGTTGTGGGAATTCACGACGAAAGTATGTTGTCATCCAGCGGGCGGCGGTGTCTTCGTCCACTTGGTACATCCGACGGCAATACACATACAACACTGCCCCTGCCATGCGGATGCCTCCGTTCATGACCAGTTGCCTCAACAACTCCTCCATCTCCAAAGGCAACCCTTTCTTAACAACCATCTGCATACATCTCCTTTGTCCGGCTTCATCTCACAGCCGATGATTTATCTCTGTTAGGCAACGACAAACAGCCCGCTCAGCGTGTGAGCGGGCTTCTTTGCGTATGCTTGTTGTTCCCGGCGATGATCCATTTCAGTGATTACCAGCGATCAAAGCCAACAACAAAAATGCATATGAAAACAAAAAAAGGACTGCTACTACTGTATCAACAGCAGAAGCAGTCCATATGGAGAGGGGTAGGGCATGAAACGGCAGGCCCACCCCTTTGTTATTTAAGGCGTGGTACCTCGGGGAAATTTGTATATTTTTCTTACCTATATGCGGCTATGTCTTCTTTCGATCTAAGGTATTCATAAACTCCTGAGCAACTTTGATGATAAAATCCACCTCATCCGCACTTCGATCAGACAATAACAACATCAAAGTAGCTAATTTATCCTCTGTATCACTGAGAAGTGTCTCAGATGAAGAAGGTTCCGCAAACAATTGGGCAGGCTTAATCCCAAGTGCTTCAATGATTTTCCCCAGTGACTCTAAAGAAATATTACGAGTTCCACGTTCCACATCACTTATATAGCTAAAGCTTAGTCCTGATAGATCGGCAAGCCTTTCCTGTGTCATACCTCGTGATTTTCTGATTCTTCTTACTTGCTCACCTACCATTTGTTTGAACTCCGACAAATCAATCACCTCTACTACAGCGTAGTAGAGTATTCAAGTGACTTTTATCCCAACATTGTATAAGTTAATATACTCTTATAAGTTAAATATGTGGTAGAATAATCCTGCCTGATGTCTTATTTTGTGAATCAGGCTCGCATTCTTATTCAATACAATACAACTCAAGAAAGGAAGAAAACACATGAAACATAAAAGAATTATAGCCTTTGCCCTCGCAACAACTCTAGTATCTGGCTACTCTACCACCGTCTCAGCGGCACTGCCAACCTATGGCGAAGAATGGCAGAATGCAGAAACAACACAATCAACCGTCAGTTTCGCCGATCTTCCATCTACACATTGGGCTTATAACTACATAGCTGAAATGGTGAATCGTAAAGTCATCAGCGGCTATCCCGATGGCAAGTTCAGACCAAACAACACCATCACCCGTGCTGAGTTTGCCAAGATCATGATTACTGCATCCGGCATTACGCCCAAGAAGGTGAATTACTCTTCCTTCTCTGACATCGAGACATCAAATTGGGCTTCTCCGTTTGTGGAATCCGTGAAGGACTACATGACGGGCTATCGTACCGCAGATGGCAAGTACACCTTCAATCCATCCGCACCAGCAACCCGTGAAGATGTGGCTGTTGCCCTCGTCAAGCTCAAAGGCTATGACACCAATCGTCTGCCCGATCAAAGCACCATTGAGGCAATGTTCAAGGACTATAATGGCATATCTGAATCTGCAAAGAGCTATGTTGCATTAGCAGTAGAGAATCGGCTTGTATCTGGATTTCAGGATGAGACATTCCGTCCGCAGGCGACGATCACCCGTTCGGAAGCAACGGTTATGCTTTGGCGTGCCTATCAGTATGGCAATGACAACAAAGAGATTGGCAGTGGACAGACAATAACGAACCCAACACCAACTCCATCCTCACCAGCTACGCCAGACTCATCTGCACCGACCACACCTGTAGATCAACCACCTGCATCTACACCATCCACAAAGTTTACGGTGGAAACACTGGTTGGCGGCTCAGGTGCTGGTGATGTGGACGGCCCTGTGCGGACAGCGAAGATCAATCAAGTCGACAGCATGGTCGTGGACAAGAATAACAATGTCTATTTCCTCGACAGTCAGAAGATGAAGATACGCAAATTCAACAATTCCAATGGCACAGTAGAGACATTCAAGACGATCAATCAGGACTTCAATTGGGATTACAAGGATGCGGATGGGAATGCAAAGCACTATGACTATAAAAATCTGACGCCGCTGAAGCTGGCTTACAATCCGGCTAGCAACAAGCTATACCTCGCGGCGAAGGTATCCGCAAAAACAATCGTTTATGACATCACAGGGGGAGTCAGCGTAGCGGCCTATGACTTTGACCATGAAGAAGCTCGCTTCGTGGACTTTATTGCTTTTCCAGATGCCGAGAGCATCCTGTATGGCGTTACAGGCAGTCATGAGTCACATGTCTATGAAGGCAAGCTGAATCAATCTCAGGTGGAGCGTATCGCCAGCAGTACAAGCTATAACGCTCTGGATTTGTCTGATTACTACGGCTACGCTCCTGTCGCCTCCGCTCATGCAACTGCAAACAATCTATATGTGTTTGGTCGGAGCAAAATGTACAATCTGCAATTGTTTCCGGTGAAGGTAGACAAGGTTGCCGTTTATGAAGATACCCGATTTGATAGTGCATCTGCCTATAACGGGAAACTGTATATGAGTATTGCAGGAACCGTCTATGAAATGGGCGAGGCCGGAAACATGACTACCTTCATTAACGAAAATGACTTGATCTACAAGGATGGAATGCAGATTCGACAAATGAAGCAGATGGGTTTCGATAACAACGGCAATGTCATTTTCTATGATGACAACATCAAGTCCATCTGCAGAATCAATCTGTAACTATCCGAGAGCGGAGTCAAAGCTGCTTGATTGGCTTCGCTCTCTTCATTAAGAATGATATAGCAAGGGTAGCAGGATAAATTTCATTACAACATTACAAGGGAAAGGACTGGATAAGCATATGGAAACAACTGCATTAATGCTGAAAATTATCGGAGCCATTATACAGATTACCAGCATCGCCTATACAATCACCGCAATAGCGAAGAAGAAACGTAAACACATCTGGATCGGTATTGCTTTGTTCATTGTGGCATTCCTGTTACTGAATCAGGCAACGCACATGGAAGACAGTCTTCGCGGTGGCTATTGAGCCAGTGGACTATGAGGAAATGATTATACGAATAACTAGGGTTGGTCTGGAGGTGAATGATAATGAAGATGCGGAGAATATATGCAATTGGATTACTATTGCTATGCCTGGTAGCTCTGACAGGATGCTCTATCGTAGAACGTGTGCTGACTTCCCAGCAGTCTGAACAGGTAAGAACGGATGGCATATTTACGGAGCTAAATGCGGCAATCAGGGAAGGCAATCTGAATGAGGTACAACGATTGCTGGATGAAGGAGCCTCGCCCAACATCGCGGCTGATTATGGTGTTGGAGCGGAGTCGATTCCTGTAGGCAACTTGTCGTTGGCGGTCAACTTCAATGAACACCCGGTGCCGATGGTGAAGATATTGCTGGAAGCGGGGGCTGATCCATCAGAAGACTTTCCAGCTATGCATGATGCCATAGAGAAGGGGAATCTGGAGATCGTGGAATTGCTGGCTCAATATGGTGCGGATGTAGATAGCAGTCTACAATCGGCGGTGATGTTCGATCAGGTTGCTATTTTAAGTCTGTTGTTGGATTATGGTGCTAATCCAAATAAAGGCGTGATGCTGGCGAAGACAACCTACAATGCAGATATACTTAAACTGCTTGAAGAGGCCGGGGCTACAATTGAGAACAGACCAAGGTACGAGACGCATCCAGAGGACTACAAAACAGAAGACGGCGTGAGGGTGCGGATTCGTTGATGAGGATGAACAACATGAACAGCGGAGAGGATGCGGTTGTCCTTTCCGCTGTTTGCTGTTTATAGGCTATCGCCGCGAGGTTGGGTATCCTGATTAACACAATTACAAAATGCATGTTACAGAATCACCATTTTAAGAATAAATAGAATAGCTGACCAAAATGTATGAACCGAATCCTCATTGTTGGCTATAATAATTTGAGCAAATCCCAGCTAAAATACTGATTAGATGAGGTACTACGACAAAACCAAGTGTATTGACTAAAAGTACGCCCAATACCCGCGTTTCCTTGATACAGCTTCCGCTTCATCAACGATAAAGCCAATAAAAAAAACAACTACGCATTTGTAGCCTAATAACCTGTGAGAGTGATCCTCTCCTGTATCGGCCATGTGACAGGGACAAGGACTAACAAGTAGTGGGATACGCAAGTGTTTAAAAAAAATGTCTTCCCGAATATCCAAACTGAGATACAATCTCTTTATTTGATGCAATATATTCTAAAGCTTTTGATTCGTATTCATCCCATTCTTTTTTGTGTGCTTCTAAATTATAGACTTTAAAGAAACAAGAATATACTCCAGTTACTATACTGAGCGTATTCACTAGCAGTGACACATGATTTTCAAAATTTCTAAAAGCCTTGAAATAGAACTTACCTCTTTGATAGGTTATGTTAGACTCCATATGTGTAACACCATGTATTTCTCTACTCAGAGGTACATACAGATCTGTATATAATGTTGACCATCCAACTAACTCAAACAATTGTTGGATGGTTACCTTTTTCCTTTCACAATAGCTAAACCAATTTTCATATCTTTTTCCCGCTTTCAATAAATCAATATAATTTTTATAACATTCTATTTCAGAAATACTATTAAAAAATAACTCTTCATTCGCCGCCGTTCTCTTAATATCAAACATCTGAAATACAGTTGCTCGCTCTCTCATTTGTTCCTTTGAATCAATCATATATCTAAGTTGTACTGCAGACTCCAGTAAAACTCTTAAAACATAGAACCCTGAGTTTATTAAACTCTCCTTTGTCATAACTTTAAGTGTATCTAATAGTTCCAGAATTCTATAAAATTTTGAGTATATTGTTAACTCATAATCCTCAATAGTTTCATCAACAAAAGCAGCATCTAAAATGTTATTGCCGAAACGCTCAAAATCATCATAAAACATCATGTGTTCTTGTATCATTTCTCTGTCTTCATTCGTTAATACATATGTTCTTGAAAACAATTCTTCAACCATTATTTCCCCTCCAATTAAATTGATTTTTTGGAAATGAAGCTAGAATAATAATTATTACCAGTTTATATAATAGCGAAAAGTATGAACAGGGCGAATATATTACAAAGTGGATTTAACTCTAATCCTTATGGTTGTGAAGGATAATATATGTACTCTTAAGCGACAATAATTTGCAAACAAAATGTCTACCACTTTTGTATGACCTAACATAAATTTTTACGATTGCCGGTGTATCGGTAAAATTAGAGGAAATCTTCTAAAACATGCTTAATTGCACTAAATATTATTTGTGATAGGGATGATTGTGGATAATACGGAATGCTCGATATAGTTGCTCAATTAATATGGTTGTTTTAAGCCCTGTGTCCATGTCCATTTGACTCATCGTCAACTTCTCATCAAACGGTGTGTTTTCTGAGCCGATAATAATGGAGATGTCTGATGTCCCCGAAACTCCTAAATCATTAATCTTCTCCGCAAGCTCCTCTGATGACAGTGATTGCTTGGTGTTAGCTATAAGTATTTTATAACTATTGTCACTAAGCTTTTTTTCAAGCTGATCTTCTCTTTTTAGATAAATCAATTTAATGGTACAGTATCGGCTTAAACGCTTTTCATATTCTTTTATAGCTTCAAGATAGAACTTTTCTATTTTTTCGTTAATTATGTATACTGTGAGTTTCATAGTAAGACCTCATTTCATCAATGCGTTAAGTATACCATTATACTTTGTTGAAAAAGCAAATATAGAATTATGAAGGAAAAGGCGTTTTAAAGCATTAAGATGTTATTCCTATATCAGCAGATGCAGAATTAATTAGTAGTGAGGTATTGGGTCTAAAGAACAGGGATATGGGAAATTCTGTCGAACTATTAGAGTATAAAGCAAGTTGATGACTGTTTATGAAAGGGGGAAGCACATATGGAGGTCATTTCTATACCGCCGTATGCACCAGTTCTTATGGAGGCAACCCGAGCAATTGGCTATTCAGTAGAAACTGCAGTATCTGACATTATTGATAATAGCATTACTGCAAAGGCTACACAAATAGACATTATGTTCTTCCCTGTTGAAGAGCCTTATATTGCAATACTGGATAATGGAATTGGAATGGATAAAGAGGAATTAAAAAATGCCATGAGATATGGCAGCAAAAATCCATTGGATGATCGTGCAACAGGTGACTTGGGTAGATTTGGACTAGGTTTGAAGACTGCATCTATGTCCCAATGCAGAAGGCTTACCGTTATTAGCAAAAAAGAGGGCCAGGTAGCTGCGGCACAGTGGGATTTGGATTTTATTCAATCAACAAATGACTGGTCACTGAAAATATTTAGCTTAGAGGATATAACAGATATTCCTCATGTTGAAGAATTAAGTGAGAATGAGTCAGGGACCTTGGTAGTCTGGCAAGCATTAGACCGACTAAGCGTGGCAGAGATCAACTTCGATAAATCAATGGGTAAATACATGGATCAGGTTCGAGGGCACTTATCACTTGTATTTCATAGGTATCTTGCCGGGAGAGAGCCTGGAATCAAAAAGGTTGAAATCTGGATTAACAAGGTGAAAATTGAACCGATAGATCCTTTTTTAGTCGATAGAAGCACACAAGTTATGGATGACGAGAGCATTTTAATTGAAGGACATAAAGTTATGGTAAGGCCGTATACCTTGCCTCATACTTCTCAACTTTCCGAAATGGAATTAAACATGCTTGGTGGAAAAGATGGCCTTAGAAGACTGCAAGGATTTTATGTGTACCGCAATAAAAGGCTTCTCGTTTGGGGCACGTGGTTTCGTTTGATGCGTCAAGGAGATCTATCAAAACTCTCTCGTGTTCGTGTTGACATTCCTAACTCTCTTGATTATCTGTGGACGCTGGACATTAAAAAATCAATTGCAGTACCTCCCGAGGTCGTACGTAAAAATTTGTCTGGAATTATTGGGAAAATTTCCGAAAGTAGTGCGAGAACTTGGACATACAGAGGTAGGAAGGAAACTGACGATTCTCAGATTCATATATGGGATAGGTTGAAAACTCGAGAAGGAGGACTAATCTATAAGATCAACCGAGATTATCCTCTGATTGAAGTGCTAAATTCAAGTACTACCATAGAAAAGCAATTATTAGAGAAACTTTTGATTCAAATCGAGAAAGGGTTGCCTTTAAACCAGTTATACATTGATCTGACAAATGATCGGCGAATTTTAAATGAGAGTGAAATATCCAGGAGTGAAATATTGGTGCTTTTGGAGCAACTTCTATCTGTATGTAGAAGTACGCAGGAAAAAGACGAAATGTTGAAGAGGTTGGAAAATACAGAGCCATTTAGTCAATATCCGCAATTATTAATTCAATTAGTCGAGGAGGCTGAATAAATGTTGAGTCAAGCTGCCCAAATGCTGGAGCGATTCATTTCAGTTGCAATTAATACCAAGCATCCTGATGCTCCGCCAAGTGAAGATGAATTCATAGCGGAAGCCATGGGTCTACGCGAAGCTTTCCCTATAGCAGACGAAGAATTCAATCAAATTATGAAGAATTTAAAGGCGACTTTGGTTATACAAATGGATGTCGGAGTTTATATTTCAAATAAAAATAGTGATCATCAATCGTGGCTTCCAGGCCGCAGGGCAGAAATCGACTTTTATTACTGGAACAGGTTTAAACGATACTTGGAGGATGTAAAAGGTTGGAATACTGGGGTGACCGCTAGTTTAGAGACAGTATCTAATGAAATTGTAGACCAATTTGGAGATCCCCAAAGTAAGAAGCCTTGGCAGAGAAGGGGATTAGTACTCGGGGATGTTCAATCTGGTAAAACGGTTAACTATACTGCTATCTGCAATAAAGCAGCAGATACCGGATATAAAGTGATTATTGTTTTAGCTGGAATGATGGAAAATCTGCGTATGCAAACTCAGAAGCGGTTGGATAAAGAATTTGCAGGCAGATTGAGTAAAGATTTATTGCGTTTAAAGGGGAAGCAGGAAGTGAAAAATGTGTTTGATGGAGTCGGGAAAATTGATTCATCCAAACGGATATCTGCTTTTACGTCGGTGCTGTATGATTTCAATACAAGTATTCTGAACAGTAACGATCTGACCCTGAGAAATATAAGTGAACCTGCCTTGTTTGTTGTGAAGAAGAATAAATCAGTGCTTAAAAACCTGGAGAGCTGGCTTCTTACCAATAATGCAGATAATTCTGGGAAAATAGATTTGCCGCTGCTTCTTATTGACGATGAAGCTGATAACGCATCAGTGAACACAAAAAAGGAAGAAGAAGATCCTACAGCGATTAATGCGGCAATACGTTCAATCTTAAATCGTTTTTATCAAGCTACATATGTAGGTGTAACAGCTACACCATTTGCCAATATTTTTATTAATCCAGAAAATGATGACGACATGGTAGGCGATGATTTATTTCCAAAAGACTTTATTTATTTGCTAGCCCCTCCAACAAATTATATCGGTGCTAATGCTATGTTTGGCAATGATGGCACCCATGAAAAAAATATAGAAGAGATAGATACTGATGAAATTGAATTGTTTTTTCCATTTAAGCACAAGAAGGATCTTGTTGTTGATGAACTACCGCCAAGTTTATATGAAGCAATGGGTTATTTCTTATTGATTAATGCAGTAAGAGACGTTCGTGGAGATAGTAAGGATCATCGCTCTATGCTTGTTAACGTAAGCCGCTTTACTGATGTCCAAGTGAGAATACGTGAGAAAATAATAGTTTGGCTGGAACAAGTTAAATCTGATGTGCATAATTATGGTGCTCTTGATGAGGCACAGACTATGAAAATAAAATCGTTAAGGATGCTAAAACAAATATGGGAAAAGTATCATCTTGAAGAGAAAGCAAAAGTGTCATGGGGAGATTTGCTTGCTACGTACTTACATAAAGCAATCTCTCCAATAGAGATTCGAGCAGTTAACCAAAAAACGGGAGCAGCCAGCTTAAATTATGATGCTTATGAGGATAATGGCTTACGTGTTATTACAGTTGGGGGAAACAGCTTGTCAAGAGGTTTGACACTCGAAGGTCTTTGCACTAGTTATTTTTATCGCAATTCTCAAATGTACGATACTCTTTTGCAAATGGCGAGATGGTTCGGCTATCGTCCTAATTACAGCGATTTGTTCAAGGTGTGGATGTCTTCCGATGCAATTGATTGGTATGGACATATTACCGCAGCAGCCAATGAGTTGAAAGATGAAATTAGCAGAATGAATAAGTACAATCTTACACCTAAAGACTTCGGCCTAAAAGTAAGAAAACATCCTGAATCGCTTATTGTCACAGCTAGAAATAAGATGAGAACAGCGACGGAGGTTAGTAGACCAATCTCAGTAACCGGAAAATTACTTGAAACACCGCGATTAAAATCCAAACCTGATGTTCTTGCAGCAAATGAACGTGCTTTTAGATTGTTTGTGGCGAACTTGGATACAGCAGGTTCGAGACGTGGTGTAGATCAATCGGGGCTTATGTGGTCTGGGATTCACAAGGATCTTATTGTCGAGTTGCTTTATAGTTTTGAGACTCATCCTTGGCATATGTCATTTCAAGGTAAGGCTCTAGCTGAGTATATTGAAAAAAATTCAGGGATGACCGAATGGGATGTGTTTATTCCTTTTGGCTCTGATTCAGATGATTTCGAGCTTGAAGGTGCTAATGGGATCATCAATATAAAAAGAGAGAAACGCTATATTGAAGAAGCAAATGGAATGATAAAGGTTATGGGTACTAAGGTTAGAGTGGGATCTGGAGGTTGTACAAAGGCAGGGCTTACTAAAGGCGAGATCAAGGAAGCTGAGGAGAGATTTAGAAAACTAAATCCTGGTAAAACAAGTAATACTCCTGATAGTGCTTATCTCATAGGGGATCGAAAACCTATATTAATGTTGCATGTATTAAAAAGTACTGGTAAGAAGGATGCTCCAATCAATAATATCAAGATCCCTGAAACATTGTATGCCATTGGGGTTGGGTTTCCTGGGAACGGTTATATAGAAACAGCAAATTACGTTGTCAATATGGTGGATATAAGCAATTGGATGGACGTCGATGATGAGGATGATAATGATGTTGACTAATGAGCAAATTCTCGATAAGTGGAACAGCATTGTTCAATACACCAAGTCGTATGTAAGGATAGATGGCACTCATCCCCTGGATTGGCACATTGGCTATGAAGATATTAATCAAAAATCTCTGTTGATAATTTCCAGCTATGAGCCAAATATTCTGCAATCGTCCAAGTCAATTTTATCCTCAGTCGGACGCCGCGGCGATGGGAAATGGACAATAACTTTTCGTTTAGTTCGCCAAGAAAATGAAGAAGTATTCACTCGATTGTGTTGCGATTTAATTGAATCATCGAGGAGCCAATGCGACTCAGTGCTAGGAATTGAATTTGTTGAAAAGCGGTATATGCAGTGGTCAAAACTAATGGAGCAGCAGAACAGCGGATTATTGGGTGATTCAGAAAGAAAAGGGCTTCTGGGGGAATTAATTCACTTGCATAATTGCATTTTAAATAGAATTCCTATGCATGAAGCAGTTGAGAGCTGGATGGGGCCCGAAGGAGCGGATCAGGATTTCGTTTTTTCGACTACCTGGCATGAAGTGAAGGCAACTGGAATTGGGTCAAAAACCATAATGATTTCTTCAATGGAACAATTAAAAGCACCAATTCCTGGAGAGCTTGTAATATACTTTATTGATAAAACTGCTCCTAACTCTTCTAATTCTTTTACTTTATTGAGCAAAGCGGATGATATACGAGAAGTTTTAAAATGCAATCCAGCAACGCTTGATCTATTTAACGACAAGCTATTGCGAAATGGATTTATAGATTCATTAGAATATAAAGAATACTGGTATAGAATAGGCGGAAACCAGAGATATAGAGTAGATGATAGTTTTCCTAAATTAACTAATACCAACGTTCCGTCTCAAATCGCATCAGCAAGCTATAATATTAGTATTTCAGCAATTGAGAACTGGAGAATTCAATAATTAAATTTGGAGGTGCCATATGGATTTGCAGGATTTTAGAAAAGAATTTCTCGAGGATGTTCGTTCAACTTCTGCAGCCTATGGCGAGGGTTCAAGTGCGGCCTTTATAGGAATTGTTTCAAACTACCTTGTAAACGCTGAAGTGCTCCCGGATTTTGAAGCCTCGTTCTATTTAGGCTCAGGAATGCGTAATCGAAAGTTAAGAATTGATGGGTACGCACTGGACGAGTTTGATTATACTATGAATCTTATTGTGGCGGACTATCTCGGTGACGATGCTGAGAGGACTCTTACTCGTTCTGAAGCAGAGCAAATATTTCAGTGGCCTCTTCGGTTTGTTGAAGAGACTTTCAGTAATAAATTGATTGATAAAATAGAGATAAGTAGTTCAGCAGCAGATTTAGTTGATATATTGAGAACTAATAAGGAGCGTATTCGGAAGTATCGTGTTCTGCTGTTTACTGACGGATTAATGAGTGGCCGAATTGAAAGCTTCCCAGTGAAAGAGTTTGAGGGAGTAAGTGTGGAATTCCAGATCTGGGATGTTGAGCGTCTGTATAAGATGTTTTTGGCAGAGTCTGGCCGTGAAAGTGTCGAGATTAACTTTACACAGTATACAGCTAACGGGATTCCTTGTCTTGATGCGGGCAATTTTGGAGATAATTCCTATCGTTCTTTTCTATGTGTAATTCCTGGTTCAGTGGTAGCTGATATATACGATTATTTTGGCTCGCAATTACTTGAGGGTAATGTGAGGTCATTTTTGAGCACTAAAGTGGCAGTAAACAAAAAGATACGAGAGACAATTCTTAATTCTCCTAAAATGTTTTTTGCTTTTAATAATGGAATTGCAGCTACCGCAGTGGATGTAGTAATAGAAGAAAAACCTGAGGGGAAGTATATTACCTACGTTAGGGATTTTCAAATTATTAATGGTGGACAAACAACAGCTTCGCTATCAAGTGCACGTTATAAAGACAAGTCTAATCTTGATGGGATTAGTGTACAAATGAAACTGACTGAAATTAATGCAGAGCCTGATGAAACCCACAATTTAATGCAGAAAATTTCAAAGTCATCAAATAGCCAAAATAAAGTCAGCGATGCAGACTTTTTTTCAACGCATCCCTTCCATATACGTATGGAACAGATCTCACGAAGACTGTTTGCTCCAGCAACGGGAGGATCTCAACATGACACTCGGTGGTTTTATGAACGGGCAAGAGGTCAGTATCTGCAAACTCAAATTCGTATGACTAAGGCCGAACGCAATCGGTTCCTTACGCAAAATCCTAAGCATCAGCTCATTACTAAGACGGATCTGGCAAAAGCTCGCAATACGTGGCGAGAGTTGCCTCATGTTGTCAGCAAAGGGGCTCAGTCTAATTTTAGAGAGTTCGCCGAATGGATTGATGATGAATGGCAACTATCCGAGGATTCTTTCAATGAAAAGTTTTTTCAAGAGTCGATTGCTCTTTACATTCTATTCAAACACGTTGAGAAGCTGGTTACTCATCAGTCATGGTATGAGCACGGATATCGTGCCAACATTGTAACTTACACAATTGCTTTGCTGGTACATTTGCTAAAAACTCAATGCTCGACCTACGTCTTGGATTTGCAAATTATTTGGAATAAACAAGAAGTGCCAAGTGTGCTTACAAGCCAATTAAATAAGCTAGCCAAAGCAGTATTAGACTCCATAACCGATTCCTCACGAGCTGTTGCTAATGTGACACAGTGGTGTAAGAGAGAAGCTTGTTGGAATAAGGTAAAGAGTTTGAACATTACTCTTGATACAGAAATAGAATCGGTGCTCATTGCTTCAGGAGATGAAAAGACAGAAGTTCGCAGAGCCCGCAAAGAACAGAAAATTGTTAGCGGCATTGAGGCACAGACAAGAGTGGTCAACTATGGGGCAGATTATTGGAGAAAATTGTACTCGTTTATTCTTGAGAAGCAAATACCTTATCACACAGAGGCAGATGCTTTAAAAATAGCTTGCAATATGCCTGCGAAGCTGCCAAACTCAATACATAGCCAGAAGTTGCTTTCTTTGCTTGAAAGGGTTATTGTTGAAGGTTGGAAGGACGCTTGAAAAGAGGTGAAACAACGTGTATAGACTATTGGATTTATTTGCAGGTGCGGGCGGCATGAGTCTGGGTTTTATGCAGACAGAAAGATTTGATATTGCTGTTGCGGTTGAGAAAAATGACTATGCAAAAGCAACATATGAACGCAATCATGAGAATACAGAAGTACTAAGTGATATCTTGGATATAACGGACTACGACTCTTTCAAGCGTTCATATGGAGAATTTGACGTAATTGTTGGAGGCCCCCCTTGTCAAGGGTTTTCAAATGCAAATCGTCAACGAAATCATATTATTAGTCAAAATAATAGTCTGGTTAAGAAGTATGTTGAAGTAATTCTTAACCTGAAACCGAAAGCTTTTGTGATGGAGAATGTTCGGATGCTTAAGTCAGATATTCACCGTTTTTATTGTACACATAATGATGGGGTTGAATTTGAGCAACTGGGGATAGTCACCCGCAACGAAACAATTTGTCTTTTAGATACCGAGTGCCCTGTGGGTGATATCTATGAGTATTTGTTTAATCCAGCTATATTAAATGAACTGATATTGCCTGACAAGGTGTTTTATGCATTAAGAATGCTGCATAAAAACTCCCGGAAGGAAGAGACAAGGGAGAAGGCTCTGAGCAAAGGCAAGCAATGTATCAAGCATATCTCAGTACTGCCTCAAAGAAGCCCAGCTATTTCAAGACAATATATTAATTTTGAGCAAGCTTCGCTTAATGCATTTATTAGATATGCTGGAGAGGAAATAGAATTTGAAGAAGCGGAACATGAGATTTTGAGTTATCTGAATGTTCAACGTCTGATGATGCATGCAAAAGAACTATTGGATCATAGTATAGCTGTACGCAACTTAAAGGTAGATCAAAGAGGCGTGTATGTAGATGCTGACTCATACTCAGTTATTGATTACATTGGCAAAAGGCTGGGGCAGTTGTATCAAATAGATGATGGTGTGCTTAATGCTGCATGGTTTGGGGTGCCTCAGCTTCGTGAAAGATATATTGCTATTGGGTTGAGGAAAGACTTGCATCTTCAACCGAAATTGCCTGTAAAAGTCTATAAAGAAGCAGAGTATTTAACGGTATTTGATGCGATTCAGGATTTGGAGCAGATACATCCAGTTATTAATACAGAGGATGATCCCATTCCGCTAAATAATGAATTTGAAGCAACGGAGCTTACGCGGCTACTACGCAATTCGGCCATGTTAAGCAATCACGTAGCTACAGAAACAAGAGAGACTGCCCAAAAACGTTTTGAAGCTTTGGGTCAAGGGCAGAACTTCCATGATCTTGACCGCAGTTTAATCGAGAATACGTATACTCGACCAGAAAGAACACAAAATTCAATCTATTTAAGACTTGAATATGGTAAGCCTTCCGGAACAGTTACAAATGTACGCAAATCAATGTGGATTCATCCGACGATTCCAAGGGCAATAAGTATACGCGAAGCAGCCAGACTGCAATCCTTTCCTGATGACTATGAATTTGTAGGGACCAAGGATTCGCAATACCAGCAAGTTGGAAATGCAGTACCGCCAATCATGGGGAGGGCTATTGCTGCTAAACTTGCAGAAATGCTCGATTTGTGTAGTGGGTTATCCAACATGCAGGGAGGACTTGCTGATGGTGGACACATTGACAACAGAAGAACGCAGCAAGATGATGTCCAAAATAAAGTCGAAGAACACTGCTCCTGAAATGATTGTCAGGAGGTATCTGCACAACAAAGGTTTCCGCTACAGACTACATGATAAGAAACTACCGGGAAAGCCCGATCTTATTTTGCCAAAGTATAAGGCAGTTATCTTTATACATGGATGCTTCTGGCATGGCCACGAAGGTTGCAAGTACTACCGTATTCCTAAGTCTAATATTGACTATTGGACCAAGAAGCTCAAAGGCAATATTAGCCGCGATAAGCAAGACCAGCAATCTTTACAGGCTATGGGTTGGAGAGTGTTGATAGTTTGGGAATGTGAGCTTAAGAGAAACGCTCAAACAAGATGTAGTACTCTTGTAAATCAAATAGGAAATAAACCTAACGAAACCCAAAAGTAGAAAGACTGGGGGTAGAGCAAAGTGCTTCTTGACGATCTAGTCATTCATCAGGAATATGACAGGCCGTTTCTTGCGAATTTATGGGGGTATAAAACTTGGCATGCGATCGGTAGGGGTATCGTTACCCCAAAGGGAGATAATAAAATAATCTTGTTTGTCACTAGATATAAACAAGAGAGTTTGACTCAATATGCTGACCATTTGGAGGAAGGCATACTCTACATGGAAGGTGAACGAAATCATCAGAATGATGTCAGACTAAAATTGTCAATGTCTTCAGATGATGAGATTTTTTTGTTTTATCGGGAAAGGCACCATATGCCTTTTACCTACTATGGGCAGGTGCTTCTCACTGATTATACAATCTCTGTAGGAGACATTTGCAGTAAATTTGTTTTTAAAGTACCTCATTAGTTGGAGAATAGGGAGAGGCATTTGCCCCTCCCTTTGTCATTTAGTTTACCATATCAACCGATACGGTGAACCGTATCACAAGTAGGGCGTAATAACTGATGACAGAAAGTTTTGGCGCTATTAGAAGAAGTCTAGTTGTATGTGAATAATTAAACGAAGTACACTGGTGAAGCTTATATAATATTTATGTGTAGATAATACTGGGAGGAGAACATGAATAAAAGGGAAGATATTTTAAATGCTTGGATTACGATAGAACAGCTTTCCGAAGGTTCAATTAATAGAAAAGAAAAATCGTTGAAGCTATTACATACAATAGAAGAGGACTGGAATAAGTTTTTTCTAGACTTTCTAATTAGACAAAAAGAAAAACAAAATTTATCCGACAAGCTCTTTGAAAAGTCAGGTTTAGTGTTATATTTTGATATTTTTGACTTTCAAGAAGTTGTTAATATATTGAGAGTGAAGTACAAGATTGCTAAAACCTACGAAGAAGTTAACACCTCAAACAAATTCACTTTCGCAATATATTTTGATAACCGATTAAATTTTATAGCGGATAAATTGTTTCTCACAATGAGTGGCCATATCCGGAAACATGGTAATTTGCCAGAGAATTTTTTGAAAGTTGAGAACTCATTTAGAGAAGATTTAAACAGTAGATTTGATGAGGGCTTTAATATTACTATTTCTAATCTTTTACAGGAGTATAATGCTTCCACGGATAATTTTCGCTATGCATTTGTAAAGAATTTGGAGAATGGAGATGTAAATCTTCATTCATTCTTTATTGATGACCTGAACAAAGCAAAGACAATTACTAATAAAAGCTTGGATCGATATTTTGGTGGTTTTTCAGGATCCAGACAAAATCTAGATAGCAATAAAGAGTCCGATCATTTTAATCCCCAAATTTTTGAGACAACCATTCTACAACCTAAATATTATCCTTTGGGAAGGTTCCCAAGTAATCCTAGTTACGCACTTTCATTTATGCAACAGACAGCGGTGAATCTAGCTCTAAACGACAAAAATGAGATTCGTAGTGTCAATGGTCCCCCAGGGACAGGGAAAACAACATTGTTAAAAGATATTTTTGCTGATTTGGTGGTCCAACAGGCAGCAGAAATTGTGCAGCTTTCTGATAAAAGGATTAAAGGAAGCCTGGTTTATTGGAAAAGCGCTAAAATAGGTGTTTTGCCGCCCTCTATTTCAGCTAAAAATATTGTTGTTGCAAGTTCAAACAACGGGGCAGTTCAAAATATTGTTAAGGAGTTACCAAAGAAGGAAACGATTGCTGACGATTTTCAAAAGCAATTGGATGAAGCTAATTACTTCAAAAATATATCTAATTCTAAATTAAGCGAAGAAGGCTTCGGAAAGAATCACGAAATTAAAGCTAAGCTTTTAAACGAGGAGAATTGGGGTGCTTTCTCGTTAGAGGGCGGGACATCAACAAATGTCAACAAGTTACTTTTATATGTAAAAGCAATTGAAAAAGATTTAGAAGATCATGATCCAGAAAATATAGGTGAAAGTGTATATCAAGAATTTTTCCGGCTGTACGATGAATTAAAACTTGAAAGAGAAGAAATGCAAGAATATAGCGAGAAGATGGCATATCTTCAAAAATTAAGAACCATCTATACGGAGCAAATGCTTGCTTTTGAACATGGAGAAAAAGAGAAACGGTCCAGTTTAATTGCACAGGAAGCAGAAACGACTCGTGAACTTGAAAGACTGAGCCAAGAAAGTAGAAATCTCCAGGATGATTTATCGAATGCTTCTATTGAAATAGAAAGTCTAATCGATCTACAAGCTCAAGCTGAAAGAAATTATGATGTAGTTACTTCACAAAAGCCAAGCTTTTTGTGGTTTCATAAAATGTTTAATCGACCCAAAGCTGAGCAGTACTTCAAAAATTTGAATAGTGCAAATGATCATTTAAATGATCTAATTAAACGAAAAACTAAATTGCTGAATAACCGTATGCAATTAGAAGGCGGGTTAAGGGAAAATGCTAGGAAAAGCATGTACGCTCAAAAACAAATTTTGGAAACAAAAGCTGACTTCGAGCGATGGGTAACCGATCAACAGAATAATTTTAATAAAATGGAACAAGAAGTCCTTTTATTGGAAAAAATCAAATCTCAAAGCGGTATTTATGAACTGGATTTTTCACTATCTTATGATCAGCTGCAAAAGTCTAATCCATGGTATACCAGGCAATTTCGCAAATTGCAATCAGAGTTGTTTATTTCCGCTTTAAAAGTTAAAAAGCAATTCCTGTATGAAAACAGAAAGAGTCTGAAGGCTGCCAGGATGATCTGGAGTAAACAGTTGGATTACATTGGAAAAGAAAACGGGCTGGAATTAATCTCGGAATCATGGCAATGGTTGAATTTCACTATCCCTGTTGTCAGCACGACCTTTGCTAGCTTTGGGCGAATGTTTAAAAATCTAAATAAAAATTCAATAGGCAATCTATTCATAGACGAGGCTGGTCAAGCACTGCCACAAGCTAGTATTGGTGCGATTTTTAGAAGCAGGAAGGTCATGGTTGTTGGCGATCCCTCACAAATAAAGCCCGTTTTGACGTTAGATTCAAATGTTCTAACCTTGATTGGAAGACACTATAAAGTCGATGAGAAATTTGTCTCCGCTGATGCGTCTACTCAAACTATTGTGGATGCGACAAGTCAGTATGGCTTTCAAAAAAATGAGGATGAATGGATTGGCATACCTCTTTGGGTGCACAGACGTTCAAACGATCCGATGTTTACGATTTCAAACGAAATATCGTATGACGGGTTGATGGTACAAGGAAAATCAGAAGATGCATCAAAAGGAAAATCACAATGGTATGATTTAACCGGAAAAGCAAATGATAAATTTGTTAAAGAACAAGCAGATCTACTGAAAAGTATAATTGATAAACGTTTGAAAGAAGATCCGAATATATTGGAAGAAATTTATGTTATCACCCCATTTAAAAATGTGGCATATAAACTTGCACAAGTTCTAGATGAAATTAAATTTACAAAACGAGAAAACGGGAAACCAACAAATGTTGGAACTGTTCATACTTTTCAGGGGAAAGAGGCCGAAATCGTCTACTTTGTTCTAGGAGCTGACTTTGATAGCAGCGGGGCTGCCAGATGGGCTGTCTCTGAACCAAACATAATGAATGTTGCAGCTACACGAGCTAAGGAAGAATTTTATGTTATTGGTGATAAAAAATTGTATGCCTCACTCGGTAGTGATGTGGCAAATAAAACGATCTCAATTATTGATAACTTTAATAATGACAAGACTGCTGAGCCCTGCCCGAAGTAGCGAAGGGAGTGCGCCGACACTCCCTTTGAGCAACTTGGCCTGTTATCAAATTGGCAAGAAAACGTGGATCACGACTAAGGTCCAGTGTCCACCGGCCAGATTTATCCTAATATAGAGTAGGATACGACCGTTAAGGAGGACATGATGACGGCACAGCAGCGTAAGATTATTTTGACCATCACCTTAAGTTATACCGTACTGATTCTTTACTTTATGTTGTTTGCATTTGGCAGAGCAGATGATGCAGCTCAAGTGGCTGGCTACACCTTCAATTTTGTGCCGGGGAATTTTTTTAGGCTGCCGGGTCTATCCGATCTCCTGCATCCTACGCTGATGGATATGGTGGCCATTGGCAATATCGCTGCCTTCATCCCGTTTGGCATATTAATTCCATGGTTATATCGGAGCGGTTTTATACGATTCATTGCTCTGTTTGTCCTGTCCATTCTCGTGATGGAGACGGTTCAGGCGTTGACTTTGCTCGGCAGCTTCGATATGAATGACGTCGTTCAGAACTCCGTCGGCGCAGCTATTGGATTCGGAGCGTACAAGCTTGGCTTCCGTACTCAGCATGTCTGGAGAAATATAGTGGGTGCGGGACTTTCTGCTGTGGTCCTTCTGATTGCGGTATGGGGGAGCTTCGGGCTTATCGACAAGGTGTTCACCAAGGAACTGGACTCATTTGTAGCATTAAACGATCTGCGAGACAGCACCGGAAATCCGGCTGCTGCAGCAGGACGATACGATTTAACCATCGGCGGAGAATATATCGAGCCCCAATATAATGTGTATAGCGCCGAAGGCAACGATGGTGGGACGTTCACCTATCAGTTAGGCAATAAGGAGCTTTACCTGTTGCTAAACTATGGAGCTCCCGACGAAGAAGATGCTGATGGGAGCCTGAGCGTTACCGTTGACGGAGCGGAGCTGCTGTCCGTGTCTTTAGGAGGAGATCAACGTCATGAATCGAATATGTCCTCCATCTATCTTGAACAGGGCAATGAGCTTACAATTAAAATTAAGGGAAATATAAAGCTATGGGACGTTGGGTATAGAGAGATGACCTACTTCTGGAATCGGAGAGGGGAGTAATTTGCGGATTCACCGAACGGGGCATAGGACCCCGTTATACGGCGTCAAACCAATAAATAATGAATTGAATTGAAATGATTGGGGAGCTTCGACTATGAAAATATCCAGAGAAAACGCAGAACATTTTACTTGGGGAGATCACTGCAACGGATGGCGTTTAGTCAAAAATGATGATCTAAGTGTGATCCATGAGACCATGCCAGCAGGTGCTTTTGAGATCAAGCATTACCATCAGAAGGCAAGGCAATTTTTCTTTATTTTGTCCGGGACGGCGACGATGATTCTTGATGAAGAGGTCCTTATTTTGGAGGCCAAAGAAGGCGTGGAGATCCCTCCATTGGTTCCCCATCAAATGTTGAATAAATCCAATGAGAATGTGGAATTTCTGGTGATTTCTCAGCCTAAGAGCAGTGGTGACCGGATTAACGTCAGCGAATTCCCATTCGATGCTGTTCATGATCAAAGGCAGGCTGCTGGAAGTACATGAGGCGAACCGGAAATAAACAAATCAGAATAGTCATTTGAATGGAGTGGGCCAAGGCATGGCGGAAGAAGTAATATTAACACAGGATGGATTTGACAAATTACAGGCGGAACTCGACGACCTCAAATACGTGAAACGCAAAGAGCTGGCGGCGCGTATCAAGCTGGCGATTAGCTATGGCGATTTGAAGGAGAATAGCGAGTACCATTCAGCCAAGGACGATCAGGCTTTTATGGAGACACGAATTATCACTTTGGAGAAGATGCTGAACAATGCCCAGATTGTAGATACCACTCATACAAGTTCAAGCACGGTTCAGGTGGGCTCCAATATCGTATTAAAAGATATCGAATTCGGCGACACCCTGGAGTATCAAGTTGTTGGACCTGCTGAAGCAGATGTGGTGAACGGTAAGATCTCTTATGAAAGCCCGCTTGGTAAAGTACTGATAGGTAAAGCCATCGGCGATACGATCAACGTGGATGCACCGATGGGCATCATTCGATACGAGTTGTTGGACATTAAGGGATGGTAGCGCTAAGCCGCTAAGCCTAGCCTATCAGATACGCCCCTCTTTTTTTGCTGGCTACTGCTTTAGTAGGACCTCAATTTCCCGGGATTCTACTATGAGGTGGAGAGCAAATGGCATGAAAAAAACCATGGAGGGGCGAATAAGGATGAAACAAACTGTTATAAATCAAGCTACGGGTGAGCAGATGTAAAGAACCCAAACTCTTCTTCAGGGGAATGATCTCCTTGGGAGTTACATTTTCCCCTCACATTTATTTCTATTGTATAGCACAAGGTTATGCACACAAAGTTAACTGAGTAGAGAGGAGCAACACCCCATGGAAGTAACCGCGCAGGAAGTAGCGGAATGGATGGTCAAGGAGATCAGGTTCCGAGGGACGTTATATCAGGCGGATGTCATCGAATATGTGAAGACTCATTTTGGTGAATCCTTTGTGTTCGTCAATGAGAACGGAAATGCTTCGCTGTCCAAAGAGGTAAAGAAAGCCTTCCGCAAGCAGCATGGCGGCCGAATTGCCTGGGACCGCGACGGATTCTTTTGGGCTTGGACCTGACCTTGAGTATCGCAGATTTGGCAGATTTAAAAGGAGGAGCACATGAGCTGGAGCAAATTGAAGCAGAACCTGGAGCAGTTTCTGAGCAAGTCCAGTTTTACTGCTGTAGCCAATCAGTATCTAGCCCGTCCCATTGAAGAAAGCCTGAAGAGCATTTGAGGCTCAGTACGTTCTAGAAAGCCCCACCATGCCTCACGCCTCAGTGAACAAATGGTGCCAGACTCTTACCTGATCGGGTTTCTTGAGGGAGAGCTGTAAGGATTGTTCCTATTAGCGCAAAATTTTGCGTACCCACTTGACCTTCTCGCCTTCAATGACACGGATATACGACTCTTTGAAGGTGCTCCCGATCAACTTCTTGATAACCGCTGTAACTGCCGGAGTATTCTCCGAAGGCTATCCAATCTCTGTAGCGTAGGCTTCCAGTTCGCTCTTGTGGAGGTCCTGATACAGTGCTGATAGTAGCCCTCTTGCTTATGCTGCGAAATGGCCTCCGACAGCTTCTGGAGCTGCTCCAGACGGAATTTTGCACTACGGGTATAGCCGCTTGTGGAAGGTCTGGTGATGCTCCCCAAGGATGTCTTCGATCTGCGCTTGTGTCCAAGGCTCCATTATTTTTATCCCCCTTGTAATAACAAGACTAGAGACAATTTCTTTTCTGAGCGGGTTTAACTCATCCACCGGTTCCTGCGTGGACAGCCCACACTAAGGCTGGTTGCTATCTGGTTCAGTATAATGTATTTTTACAACTGGATTTCCTCAAGGCTAGGCATGCCCGCTTGAGCGCCAAACTTCATAACGGATAGCGAAGCGGCCCGGACGGCGAAGGAGAGAGACTTCTCCAGGCTCCACCCTGAGGCGAGGCCAAAGCCCAGTGCACCATTCAAGCAATCACCTGCTCCAGTGGTGTCAACAGCCTTGACGATCGGCGCGGGAATCGTCATGGGCTGGCCATCCTGAAGATAAGAAGCGCCTTCACGTCCCCGGGTCAAAATGACCTTATGACTGTAGTGACGGCTCCATTCATTTAACGCGGCTTGCCAATCTGACTCCGATTGAGATGAATGCCCTTGGAGAGAACCGCTGTAAAAAGCGAACTCGGTCTCGTTGGGGGTAAAATAGTCAGCCAATGCTAAAAGTTGAGGGGTTAGCTCTCGGGCAGGTGCCGGATTAAGGATGGTCGGTACACTGGACTCACGCGCGATCCGTAGAGCGGCTTCGACGCCATCCAGCGGAATTTCTAATTGAACGAGCAGAATATCGGCTCTGCGGATGGTTTCCGCGGACTGCTCTACCCGTTCAGCGGAGACATGTCCATTGGCTCCGGGAACGATAATAATACTGTTGTCCTCAGGGGTATGCACAATGGACGCAACACCGGTATGCGTATCCGTAAGCTGGGAAATGTTGCTCGTAGAGACCCCAAACCTCTCCAGCTCAGCCAGCATGGAGCGGCCAAAGGTATCGTCGCCCACAGCACCAATCATATCCACTTGGGCGCCCAGTCTGGCACAGGCCACCGCTTGGTTAGCGCCCTTGCCCCCAGGGATATAGTGAATAGACTCGCCAGTGAGCGTCTCGCCGGGTAAAGGCATTCGACCCGCAGAGACAACGAGATCTTGATTTAAACTGCCGACAACGGCAATACGTGGACTTTTCATAAAAGGAACTCCTCATCATATAAGAATTTAATAAGTTCAACCTATTATAGAATCATAATTATAATAACTGTGTGCCCAAGTTAAGGCAAACGTGAACCTGCGCATAAGATGTCTTGCCGAGTCTAGGAAGCCAGCGCACATTTTCACAAACAGCAAGACTCCGGGAACGTTTTAGATCCTAATACTCTTACTAAGAGCAAAATAATTAATGCGCACATTCAAGCTTATAATGAATTATGGGATGAAACAGGAGATGAAGTCTGGGAATTTCTCTATAAGTTTTCTAAAAAAGACAATACGAATAGGGTTAATTGGGGGATGAAGATATTGCTTCATCCCCCCCAATTAATAAGGAGATGGTAGAAGATGCTTGTAACTATAAAAATTGGTTTCTTTATTGACTATTCTTATGCCAAACACATTGAATCATTTTTTAATGAGTATGACATTCATGTATCTTCCCCTAAAAAAGGAGTGCGTACATCCGAAATAAGCTACGATATTCCAGTTGTCTTCCGACCAGAGGATAATGTAATTGCAAAGATGGAGGAAATCCGAGGTAGATTGCTTAAACTATTTCCTATTGATCACACCGGGGAAGAAATTATATTTAGCTACGATAACGAAGAATACGACAAAGCGCCGTTCTTCAGATTGCAATCAACTGGAAACTCAGCTAGTGCAAATATAACAAATAACAATTCAGCCATGAAAACAGAAATATTCTGTAAGGCCTGCGGTCTAAAAAGAAAAGAATTGGAATCCCATTTAGTTATGGATACCTCCAAGTTAAAGAGTCGCTATATGGTTAATATTGACAGTATGTTTTGGGTTGTGTCCGAGAAAATGGCCGAGCTTATGGCTGAATGGAATATAACAGGCTATCAGTTAAAAGAGGTTGAACACCGAGGTAAACCGGAGAACAGAGTCCCGGCCTATCAGCTTATTACAGAAAATTCGCTGCCTCCTTTAAGTCCGAATACGAAATATTATTATTTTGTGTCAGAGCCTGAAGAAAGATGTGATGTCTGCGGTATTAAAGGAAAAGTCCATTATCCCTACCTTTATGATCAGTCAGATATTGAAAACTATACGAATGACTTGTATTTAGTAAATGAATGGGCCAGTAATGGCAGCTATGCCTATCATCGCTTGCTATTAAGCCAGCGGTTCAGAAGTTTGCTGCTGGAGAACAAAATAACAAGAGATGTTAGAAGCTTATACGAAGACAATTATGGCTCCAAAGACTGGTTTATGACCCCGGTCTTTATTGATAAGTACTGACGTGTTAATAAGGAGATGTGATGAACAATGTACCTAACTTGCAGACACTTTTTAATGAGCTTATTGATTCTATAGGCTGTAATAATGATGGGCTAGGCAAGCGAGCAGTTGCTCAGATAGTTAGGAATGCAGTAAGAATGCCTGGATTTTCGCTGCTTGATTATTATGTTGAGGCTCTTTGATCGTTTTTGCTTACTTTGTAGGTAGGTACAGTGCAGCAAAAAACATTGCTATTTAAGCTTCAAAATCATATTATAGATAATGTATATCTACAATTTAAATATTGAAATAGAGCGGAGGTCACAATCAGGAAATTAGCCGAGGTTTTACATGCTATAATTATGGATATTATATATCTATAATTAAAAAAATCTAAATTTGTAGAAAGTGTGGGAATGCTGATGAACGATTTTTTTAATGCACAGGTGTGGGAGAACATGTGGAAAGAGGAGTCTGATGTGAAGCGAGCCAGCATGAAGAAGCATGGAATCGATCCTACTCGCTCCTTTGACTCCAAGGCGCAGACCTTTGACAAGCAATCCTTCAGTAGAGAGGGAAAGGAACGAGCCCGGCGAATTATGGGGTGGCTGGAGGGGCAGGGGGTATCGTTCGACAACGCCACTGTACTTGATATTGGCGCAGCATCCGGTGTGTTCTCGGTGCCGTTCGCAGAGCAAGGTGCCCGGGTAACGGCGATAGAGACCTCTCCCCCTCTAATTGAATTGCTGAAGCAGAATACTTCCGATTTTGCCGAAGGGCAGATGCAAATTGTGCCCTCACCCTTTGAAGAGATTGACGTAACAGCGATGGGGTGGGTTAAGTCCTTTGATCTAGTCTTCGTCTCCATGTGTCCGGTCATTCACGACTGGGATAGTGTAGAGAAGCTGATCCAATGTGCTCGCAAGTTCTGTTACCTTAGCATGCCGGTCGTACCTCCGGAGCATAGTCTGGTGAAGGAGGTTTGGCCGCTGGTTACGGATCAGCCCTATCCATCGAAGCTTACCGAAATGGGTTATTTATTGCATTTACTCTACCTTAAGGGGTATGCCTACGAATCGCTTGTTACCCGAGAAGGGAAATCGAAGGAAGTTTCCAGAGAAGCGGCCTTGCAGGAAGTGATGACTTGGCTGGAACACCACCACCGCCTGCCTATGGATGAGCGAAGCTATGAAATCGTCAGTGACTATTTGGCTCAGACCTATCCGTCTGATCAGATCGTCATTCGCGAGGAAGGGCGATATGGCAAGGTATTGATTCGCTTGGAGGATCCAAGTATGTATACAAGAAGTAATTAAGAGCTGCGTTTCCCCCAATCCCCTTCCTCAGTAAAGTGAATGTAGCTATTTGGGAGCAGTCGATTAAGGCGTGCTGCTGGTCAACTCACTGGTTTAAAAGGCCTGCTGGGCCAATAATTAACTTAAGCTTTCCAGCGTTCGGATAAAGGAATACAGATTGTTGGTAAGCAGGTCTGTATTTGTAAAATTGCCCTTGGTGAGTACACTTTGGATATCTTCAATAAATACCGTCAAGCTGGTAGTCGCGGTTTTGCCAAATCTGTTCGCACTCATGATGCTTTCAATAGATTCCATACTTTGGGTGGTTGCTGTCTGCTGGGGCTGCACCCACCCTTTTTGCGTAGGCACTTTCTTGGCAAAGTTGATCAAAATGCTGGCCCAATCTTTGCCGTTTGTGATGGCTTCTTCTAACTTAGCCAAGGTTTCCGGCTCATAGGTTTTCATCATGTAAGTCAAATCTACATAATCCTCCGGGGCTCCGACAGGCCTTTGTGGTATATTCGCAGCCTGGGCTTTACCCGTTTGTGGGTGGGTAGCACGGGCTTGGGAGAGATCGGCGATTTGCCGGAGCGTGTTCATCAATTCCGTTGCATTGTTGCCCTTCATAAAATTGTCCGCAATATATTTCCCTTGCGCCAATCCCAATTCTAATAAGGCTGCTTGGTCCTCGTTCCCAGCGGTCTCGGTGTTTAGATTAGATGAGATAAGGCCATAAACGGCGTCTTTGACCTCATCGGGTTGATCCTGGAGAAGCCGGGATAACGATTCATGGATTTGTGCGTTGCCAAAATAGACAGGCGCATGATGGGTCACATCGGAAGCAGCCAGCTTCCTGGCCGTGGTGCTAATCTCGATTGAATCGGTATCATGAGACAGGGTAGGATAAGTGCCTGACTGTAGGACTGGCTGACCGCTCTGTTTTTTGCCATGAGTATATAGATTTAAGTCTTGTGGGGCAGAGCTTTGAATTTTCATGATAAAGATCATCTCCCATTATTGTTGAATCGATCCTCTTATATCCACATTATCGGCATTCCTTTCCCTATTTTTTACAAATACATAAAAAAAGACAACAGTCAGTTCATATGAACTGGCTGTTGCTTCTTCAAGACTATTCTCTTACCCCCCGTAAATACTATACGCAAAGTGATAGACAACATCGGTAGTATAAACGTTTGAACGGCTAGTCACGCTTGCGACCACACCGCAAAGATCGTAATAGTGAGTAAAGCTTATCGCGCCAGGAAGATACTGGCTAATGCTTCCTGTGGAAGGAGGTAAAGACAACGTAACGGAGAACTGACCATTGCTATTAGTAATGGCTCGTGCACTCCGGTATCTGTTGTTGCTTGACTCAGACCAATAATCATTGACCCAAGTAACTTCGACTTCGGTATTAGCCACGGCATAGTTGTCCGCGGTGGTAGCCACACCGGTTACAGTGAAGGTTCTGCCCGTAATGCGGTAATACTTGCCGTAGGCATAGCTAGGATAATCGTTAGGCCCGCCATCTGAATTGTAGCCAGTGATTACGATTTTATCTGCCCGCAAGACAGGGCGCAGATCCAGCGAATAGTTGGCATCGGAGTAAGTGTTAGTTGTGTATACGCGCAAATAGTAAGTACCGGTTCCGAGTGATACATTACCATTCTGAGCAGGAACCAGCGCCATCCGGTTGCCACTTAAGGCACCATATAATTCGGCCTTGTAGCCGTAGCCAACGGAAGCTTGATCCAGATTGATATGCATGGCATCATAGTTTCTGCTTTCCGGAACGGTAATTGTATACCAATCCTGATCAATTTCCGAATTGATCGAGCGGCTGGACAGGGTAGAGCCTCCCTGGGCCACTGTCAACGGATAAGCATGCAGAGCATTCTCGTCCGTCTCATAAGCGTCATAGGCAGAGCTGGTTGAGACGGTTAGATAGAACGGCTCATTTATACTGGCTCCTACGGCACCATGTACTTCAAGTAAATAAGCCTTGGTATAAGAAGCTGCATTTTGAGTCCCGACATTCTCGGATAACGTCTTATTGTTATTCAGATAAGTTCCGTAAATGGAATAATCAATAGGAGTTGGATTCAAGTCTCCGGTGGACATATCAAATTCATAAAGATATAGATCATAATCTAATTGAGCTGAGGCCGGGCCATCCATTTGCGCTTGTAGGATGCTTCCCGGGTCTACGTAGATAGGATATAGCAAAGAGGAGTTTCCTTCTTGTTCAATATAACCTGTGTAGGTGTAAGTCGCTGCCGTGGCTGCAACGTTACTGAGAACTTGTAAATTTTCCTGTTCTATGGAAGTTGCTCTTGCCGAATCCAGGTTTAACGTGGCTTCTAACGGGTGGGACTTTAATTTGTTTGTATCCAGGTTGGATTCGGCTCGGGTAAGCTCGGATATGATCTCGCTGCTAGGGAGGCGCACCGATTCGGAGATCGGAGTTTCGGGAGTTATCTCCAATTCGGTCACGTCCGGGGCCGCGGACGCACCCATAGCAAAGAAGAGGCTGAGAAGTAAACTCATAACGATAACTGCGGAAAACGTTTTTTTCATATACAGAACACCTCTTTCGCATAATATAATTTTACTTCTATACTAGAATATACCAAATATAGAGCTTTGTTAAGCTTAATTGTAATATTTTCTAGAATGCTAGTGTGAGTAGTGGAAGAGAGTAAACCTTCCGCATATTGTGCCGAAGTTGCTTATCGCGATAAAATAGCCTTAACAAAAGCGCATGACATAAGGAGGTTATGCCGTGACGATCAAGTGGATTGATTTATCCAAAAATGCGATTGACATCTACGAGCAGAAGCATAAGGATGGTCATCTTGTATCCGAGCATTACCACCTGGCGCATCAGCTGCTATTTGTGCTGGAAGGTGAAGGCGCAATCCGGCTGGACGGGAAAGTACGCAAGCTAACAGTTGACGATACGGCGCTGATTGTCCCCTATTCCGTACATTCGGTCATGTCCGACTCCAGACTAACCTTACTAGTGTTGGCTTTTGATGCTGCGGTACTTGATCCGGATACAAGAGAACAGTTGCTCCATGCTTATTTCCCAACCTCTTGTCTGTTGAAGCCGGGGATGTTCGCCGCGAGCGAGCTCCGTCAATGGCTGAGAAAAATGCTGTTCGAGCAATCCAGAGAAGGGTCGCCCCTGGTCCGGATATCACTCAAGGTGCAACTCTCTCAACTGTTGCTCTTGCTGGTGAGTTCGCTCGATGCGGAGGATTCCGCCAAAGGCTCCAGTTCAAACAGGCTGCGCGCAGAGAAGATTCGCAGCTATATTGATTCCAAATATTTTGATCCGCTAACCGCAGGCGACATTGCCTCCAAGCTGGGGATTAGCACGCGGCACGTCAATAATATTTTCAAAGAGCGCTATGACATGACGCCGATTCAATACTTAACCGAGGTACGCATTCGGGTTGCTCAGAAGTTATTGGAGGAGACAAATAAGGACATTATCGCAATATGTTTCGAGGTGGGCTACGACTCGGTGTCCACGTTTTACCGAGCATTTAAGGCTATGGCCAAGCTGTCCCCGAGGACGTACCGGGAACTGAAAGGCCGGACAACTGATTTTAATTAGGAAAAACCTTCATCCCCCATCGGCTGAATGCTGATGGGGGATGTTTCCGGTTTTGAAGAAATCGCTTCCGAAATTGAGAATCCTGTTCCCCGAGTTGTAAGAAAAGTGAAGACGCCTCCGCTACAATACGAAGTATATGAAGCGAAGGGGGCAATTCACAATGGCTATTCGCAATATCGGCATTATTATGAACGGGGTCACTGGACGAATGGGAACCAACCAGCATCTGGTTCGTTCCATTCTGGCAATTCGCGAGCAGGGGGGTGTAACGCTTCCAGGAGGAGACGTCATCATGCCTGATCCTATTCTGGTCGGCCGGCAGGAGAATAAGCTGCAAGCACTGGCAGAGGCGCATAGCATCAAGCGTTGGAGCACCGATCTGGAGGCCTGTCTTGCCGATCCATACCATGAAATTTATTTTGATAGCCAGACGACGGTACGCCGTGCAGGAAGCATCAAGCAGGCCATTGCCGCAGGCAAGCATATTTATTGCGAGAAGCCAACGGCCGTGGATCTGGACGGAGCGCTTGAACTGGCGAGCATTGCTTCCAGGGCGGGCGTGAAAAACGGGGTCGTGCAGGATAAGTTATTTCTCCCTGGCTTGCTCAAGCTGAAGCGTCTGATCGATTCCGGCTTCTTCGGGCGTATCCTGTCCGTACGGATGGAGTTTGGCTATTGGGTATTTGAGGGTGACTGGCAGACGGGTCAACGGCCTTCGTGGAACTATCGCAAGGAGGATGGGGGCGGGATTATTGTCGATATGTTCGCCCATTGGCGTTATGTGCTGGAGAACCTGTTCGGGGAAGTGGAATCTGTGTCTTGTCTTGCTGCCACGCATATTCCGAAACGTCTGAATGAACAAGGCATCCTGTTTGATTGCACGGCAGACGATGCTGCCTATGCTATGTTCGAGATCAACGGCGGTATTATCGTGCAGGCGAACTCATCCTGGGCGGTGCGCGTTGACCGGGACGATTTGCTTACGGTGACTGTGGATGGCAGCGAAGGCAGTGCAGTGGCCGGATTGCGCGACTGCAAAACCCAGCACCGGGTTAATACGCCAAAGCCGGTATGGAATCCGGATATTCCAAATCCGTTCCAGTTCCGTGATCAATGGGTAGAGGTACCGGACAACGCGACGTTCGATAATGCCTTTAAAGTGCAATGGGAGATGTTCCTGAAGCATGTCGTTATCGGGACTCCGTTCCCATGGGATTTGCTTGAGGGGGCAAAGGGCACTCAGCTTGCCGACCTGAGTTTGCAGTCCTGGCGGGAACGCCGCTGGATTGACGTGCCGAAGCTGAGCTTGTAAAGGAGGGGATCAAGATGGCCAAAGCGCTGCTGCTCCCCCGTGCAGGGGGAGCAATATATAAATACACTCCGGGTAAAGCCGCCTTGTTCACCCGGCTAACCCAGCCGTTTGTCGGTCGCATCGCCTTCTCCGCTGCCCATGTGGTCTGCGATCCGTTGGCTGATGCCGATCCGCTGCATCAAACGCCGATTGATTGGAACTCAACGCTCGCTTATCGGCATCATCTATGGTCGCTTGGCCTGGGTGTAGCGGAGGCGATGGATACTGCGCAGCGCGGCATGGGTCTTGACTGGAGCCGGTCCAAGGAGCTTATCCGCGCTTCGATTGCGGAGGCACGCTCGGTCGGGGGCAACATCGCCTGTGGCGCTGGCACCGATCATTTGCTCCCGGGGCCGTCGGTCACGATTGCGGATGTGGAAGCGGCCTATGAGGAGCAAGTTGGCTTCATCGAGGGTGAAGGGGGGCAAGTCATTCTGATGGCGAGCCGTACGCTTGCTGCTTGCGCGGCTGGACCCGAGGATTACGAGCGGGTATACGAGCGCATCTTGAGACAAGTGAAGCAGCCCGTTATCCTGCATTGGCTTGGGCATATGTTCGATCCGGCGTTGGCTGGTTATTGGGGCTGCAAGGATGATGTGGACAGGGCCATGGAGGTTTGTTTGCGTGTCATTCGGGCCAATGCAGACAAGGTGGATGGAATCAAAATATCGCTGCTTGACGCCAGCCAGGAAATCAAGCTGCGTCGTCTGTTGCCGGAAGGTGTCAAGATGTACACCGGCGATGACTTCAACTATCCCCAGTTGATCAAGGGTGATGAGCATGGACATAGCCATGCATTGCTTGGCATCTTCGATGCCATCGCACCCGCAGCGGCCCAGGCGCTTCACGCGCTTGATAGGGGAGATCTGACCGGTTACGATGCGATCATGGAGCCTACCGTTGCCTTGTCACGTCATATTTTTCAGAAGCCCACGTATGCCTACAAGACAGGAATTGTATTCATGGCATACTTGAATGGGCATCAATCACATTTTCGTATGATTGGGGGAGCGGAGGGCTCGCGTTCCATCGTTCATCTGTCTGAGTTGTTTGTACTTGCTGACCGGGCTGGACTATTGAGCGATCCCGATCTTGCTGTCCAGCGGATGCAGCCAGTTCTGGAACTGGCTGGTGTACAGGCGTGAATTGTCCTTATCGATATTTCAAATCCGGGAGGGATTAACATGGAACCGCTTCGTTCCATAAATAGACTCAGCTTGAACCAGATTACGACCGATCGATTAGATATGGGTGCGGCCGTGGAGGCCTGCGTTCGCGCGGATGTGTCGTGGATCGCCCTGTGGCGGCATAAGGTAGCCGAGACTGGCTTGGCCGAGAGCAAGCGACTAGTCCGGGATGCAGGCCTACGCATCTCCAGCCTGTGCCGCGGCGGTTATTTTCCGGCGGCCACCGCCATTGCGCGCCGAGAGCGGATGGACGACAATCGTCGCGCCATCGAGGAAGCCGCCGAACTTGGCGCCGACGTGCTCGTGTTGGTATGTGGCCCGGCGCCGGACCGGGATATCGACTTCGCCCGCAAGACCGTCGAAGAGGCCATTGCGGAGCTGGTGCCGTTCGCCCGCTCGCACGGGGTCAAGCTGGGCATCGAGCCGCTACATCCCATGTATGCGGCTGAACGCTCCGTCATGAATACGCTGGCGCAAGCCAATACGCTTGTGGAACAACATGATCCGCAGGATGTCGGGGTTGTTGTAGACGCATTCCACGTCTGGTGGGATCCCCAGCTATATGAGCAAATTGAGCGGGCCAGAGGGCGAATACTTGGATTTCACGTCTCCGATTGGGTGGTGCCGGTACCGGATTTGCTGATGGGCAGAGGAATGATGGGAGACGGAGTCATTGAACTGCGCCGGATGCGCCATGCGGTCGAGGCCGCAGGCTACAGCGGAGCCATCGAGGTGGAAATCTTCAACCAGCAGGTATGGGATATGCCCGGCGAAGAGGCGCTTGCACTAATAAAGGAACGTTACTTGGAGCACGTTTAATAATTCATCTATAGCCTTGACTAGTGGGGGGAAGGAAATGTGAAGATTTATCGCGCCGCGCTGATCGGGATCGGAGGATTTGGCGTTGAGCATGTAAATATCATGCAGAAGCTGGTCAGAGAGGGCCGCCTGCAAGTTGTTGCTTTTACAGAGCCGAATGTCGACGCTCATCAGGAGTCTTATAATAAGCTGACCGCGCTGGGGGCTGTTCATTATAGCAATCATGTGGAGATGCTCACGCTCCATCCGGATATCGACTTTGTGGTCCTTGCCACCCCAATCGCCACTCATAAGCCGATGTGTATCCAGGTGATGCGGATGGGCTTCCATGTCCTGGTAGAGAAGCCGCCGGCGATTACGATTCAAGACCTCGACGAGATGATCGCCGTGCAGCGGGAGACAGGTCGCCTGTGTCAGGTGAACTTCCAGAATACGTCGGGTCAGGCGTTTCGGACTCTGTTGGAGAAGCTCGACTGCGGCGTACTCGGACAGGTGGAGCATGTAGTTGGCGTTGGTATGTGGAAGCGGTCGCGTGCGTACTACGACCGAACCCGCTGGGCGGGCAAGCTGACTAGCGACGGCCAATATGTGCTGGATGGGACATTCAACAATCCGTTTGCCCATCTGCTGCATAATTGCCTACTAGCGGCCGGAGTCGAGGGGAAGGCGGAATTACCCCCTCAATCGGTGCAGGCCGAGCTTTACCATGTCAATGATATCGAAGGGGACGACGTTTCTTGTATTCGCGTCGTTATGGCTAATAGCGTAGATGTCCATTTTTACGCGATGCTCTGCTCTGAGGGAGGGGGAGAGCCTTTCATTACTATAGATGGAACGCAAGGGAAGGCGCAGTGGGATTACGAGAATAAGCTGACATT
This sequence comes from Paenibacillus sanguinis 2301083 = DSM 16941, assembly GCF_000374825.1. GTDB lineage: Bacteria > Bacillota > Bacilli > Paenibacillales > Paenibacillaceae > Fontibacillus > Fontibacillus sanguinis. Next base: position 659,376 of record NZ_KB895376.1, on the reverse strand, counting down.
TCATACACGGGATGGTGAAGAAGAATTGGCGTTTGGTCCCGTTGATTTGATTCACAACATGTATGTAAACCTGATGGAAGTCATCGACAACTCAGGCAAGCGTCTCTTCTCATCACTGGAGACATGTCGAAGCTTTGTATTAGTGTCCAATGGTACGTATGAGTCGGCCCGTGCTGTTCATGCTATCCCCAGCCAGTTTGTGACGGAAAGGCAGGCTGGTAAATCTACGGTACGTTTGCTGCCGGACTTGTCCGAGAAGATGGAGGATATTGCGGCAAGGCGGCAACTTTACAGCGAATACCCGTTTCCTTGGGCGGTTCCATCCCAACCATTTCAGATGAAGGGGTATGACCGATTTAAGCTTCCTGAAAATATGGTACGCTCATGATTGTATCCATACCGTGAACAGTAAACATCACCTCATCATAGTGGCAATCGTACTTGTTATTAACTTGATTTGTGGGTACGGACGTGTTTAGTCTGACATCATCATATGGGGGGGAAGATAGGGCGCACGTGGCGGCGCTCTATTTTGTCGTCTGCTTTCGCATCAATTGCGAGGTTTAAGATACACTATCTTTTGTATTCTTAGTGCAAATGCACAATGAAATTCATCGGAATTTCAATTGTTTAAGTCTCGCAATCCAAATATAATGAAACCGTATTCATTAATAGGCATACAAGAGGTGTAAGGAGGAGTTCAAACGAGGCGACGCCAAACGGCGGATCAAAGAAGCCTATTATGTGAATAATTGAACATGTTTGGCAAGCCGATTTATGTTTTGGCTACGACATGCTGCACCAAAGAGAAGAGTCTATCTTGAGGAGGATTTTCAACAATGAACGCACTAGACATAAGCTGGTTTGGCGCTTTATCGGGTCTTGCATTAGCCATAGTGTTGATTTTATTGAGACTGGCGCCGACCTATGCCTTGATCCTGGGGGCCATCGTGGGTGGCTTCATTGGCGGAGCCAATTTTACAGAAGTGATTCAGATCTTAATTTCGGGAACGCAAAGCGTTCAGGGAACCGTCATACGCATTATTGCGGCGGGTGTATTTGCCGGCGTAATGATGGAGTCAGGAGCGGCGGAGACCATTGCAAAGGTCATTGTAGACAAGCTGGGTGGAACGAAGGCGATGTTGTCCCTGGCTCTGGCTACGATGATCATCACTGCGGTAGGGGTGTTTATTCCTGTTGCCGTGCTGATCGTGGCACCGATCGCCTTGTCTGTTGGCAACAAGATGGGTTACTCCAAAGTAGCTTTGTTGATTGCCTTATCCGGTGGTGGTAAAGCAGGTAATATTATTTCTCCGAATCCGAACACGATTGCGGCTGCAGGTGGATTCGGTCTGGATGTGAATCAGGTGATGATCGGCGGACTATTGCCGGCGTTAATCGGACTGGCCGTAGCTGTTGTTATCGCATCATTTATGAAATACAAGGGAACTAAAGTGACGGATGCGGAAGCGGCTGAATTGGAGAAGACCAATTCTACCAACCTTCCACCGTTGTCCAAAGCGTTGGTGACTCCGATTATCGCTGTTGTACTTTTGATGATCAGCCCACTCGGAGCCATGCTCGGCATTGATTTCCTGGCTTCGCTAAAGATCGACTCCTTGTTCATCTTGCCTTTTGCCGGAATCGTAGGCTCTCTGGCGCTGGGCCAGAAGAACAAAATGATCGAATACTGTGCTGCCGGCCTCAACCGAATGACACCAACGATTCTGATCATTATTGGGGCTGGCGCTATTGGCGGCTTGATTACAGCTTCAACTCTACCGGCAGAGGTTGTTGCCCTGGTTGAATCCTCGGGCCTTTCCGGTACGTTCCTGGCTCCAATTGCCGGTATCTTAATGGCTGGTGCCACCGCCTCAACATCCACAGGCGTTATTTTGGCGACGGGCTCCTTCTCGGATGCTATTATCAATACAGGTGTTGCGCCATTGGCGGCTGCGGTTATGGTTCATAGTGGGGCTACCGTTATTGACCACTTGCCGCACGGTACGTACTTCCACGTTACTCGTAATGCGATGGCCATGAGCATGAAGGATAGAATGAGAGTAGTTCTCTTTGAGAGTGTGGTTGGGTTTGCGATGACTGTAGTGGCAATCATTCTATACGGCTTCATTTTATAAGCGGTAGTTCAAAAATTCATCTTTTGATCACGAAGCGTATCTAGGAAGTGAGTCCGACATCGAATCTTGAATTCAGCCGGGCTTAGCACAGGCTTCCGTAGCATGTTTCTTGCAGAAACATTTCAATTGCTCACGTAGCCCTGCTTCCGAAGTCGTTTTCTCCGAAAACGTGTATAAAAAAAGAAACGAGGAATTCTATATGAGCAAGGTATTTGTGTTGGCACCCGATTCATTTAAAGAGAGTATGACGGCCAAGGAAGTATGCGAAGCCATGGAGCTTGGCATCAAACGGGCGATTCCAGATGCGAAATGCATTCATGTGCCTATGGCAGACGGGGGCGAAGGGACCGTCCAATCGCTGATTGACGCTACTGGCGGCACCTTGATCGAGAAAGAGGTAACGGGTCCTCTCGGTACGCCGGTGCTCGCCAAATACGGTATACTGGGCGACGGTAAAACTGGTGTTATTGAGATGGCGTCTGCCAGCGGTATCCACCATGTGACGAAGGACACTAAAAATCCATTAATCACCACGACACTTGGAACAGGCGAATTAATGAAAGATTGTATTGAACGCGGTATTTCCAATATTATTCTCGGCATTGGGGGCAGCGCCACTAACGATGGCGGAGCCGGCATGGCCAGAGCGCTTGGTTATAGCTTCCTTGACAAAGACGGCAACGAGCTTCCGCTCGGGGGCGGATTCCTGGATCCGTTGGATCGGATTGATACGAGCGCTGTACTGCCGCAATTAAAAGACGTGAGTATTCTGGTAGCTTCGGATGTCACCAATCCTTTGTGCGGAGAACGTGGTGCATCTGCGGTGTTTGGCCCGCAGAAAGGCGCTACTCCCGAGATGGTGGCAACGCTCGATCACAATTTGCGTCACTATGGCAGCATCATTAAGCAGCAGCTTGGCATCGAAGTGGTAGATGTGCCTGGTGCGGGTGGCGCGGGTGGACTTGGCGGCGGATTGCTGGCCTTCACTAACGCCACCATGAGAAGAGGCATCGAAATTGTCATCGAGTACACCAGGCTTGAGGAGCAACTCAAACAGGCGGATTACTGCATGACTGGAGAAGGCGGAATTGACTTCCAGACAAAGTTCGGCAAAGCCCCTTATGGCGTGGCTCAAGCAGCCAAGAGAGTTAATAAGGAAATGAAGGTTGTTGCTCTAGCTGGCTATGTGGGTCAAGATGTTGAGACACTTTATGAAGAAGGGTTTGACGCGATCTTTGGTATCGTGCCCGGTGCGGCACAGCTTGAAACCTTGCTCGCCCAAGGCAAAGAGAATGTGGCTCGCACCTCGGAGAGCGTTGCCCGGCTGTTAAGCTAAGCAACACGGAAAAAAGGCTGTCCCGGATAACCTGAGGTGAAAATCAGGAGGGACATCCTTTCTTCCCTAGAGCTGATATTTTAAGGAACCCGGTAGATTAGCATAAAGATAAGCTCCACCAAATCCATGATGTTTTTGGGGTCTTTGCCGGTAATGGCCTGGATTTTAGATAACCGATAGTGCAGGGTATTCCTATGGAGCATCAGCAGATTAGCAGTTTCGTTTGCGTTCAAATTGCAGTTGAGATAAGTTTGCAGCGTCTTAATCAGTTCTTCGTTTTGTTCAAGCAGATGGGTCAGCCGCTCTGCCCTGGGGTCGTTCTTCAACAGCCTGGAGGTATCGGCAATAAACTCACATTGCTCATAATAAATTGTTTTTTCGGTAGAATAAACGCCTTTTAATACGCGTAGCGCAGCCTTCGTCTGGATGTATCCCTCAGAAATCGTTGGATTCCATTTGCTGGCGGCAACGTAGGCAGTTGGGTATTGCTTTCGGATGGAAGCAAGAACGGCTTCGGTTGCACTGGATTTTTGCGCGACAAAATAGAGCGAATAACCTGGCCCGTTAAAAAACGGAATGCTCTTCACAAGTCTCTCGTTCATCTCTTGAGGGAACTCGGCGTAAATCATTTGCGAAGGGTTAGCCAGTTGAATTCCATAGTCTGCAGCCTGATCGGTTAATTCTTTGGAATACACCGTATCTGGTTGTACGATCCTATTAAAGAATTCCTGCTTAAGGTGCTCTTCCAGCTTTTCCTTTTCCAAGGCCTTGCTTTGCTCAATCAGCAATATAACCGTTGTCTTGACGAGGTTGCCGAAGGGGCGAGTCTCTTCAATTTCTCCGCTAATCCCCACTACACCGACAATCATGTCGCCCAGCTCAATGGGAAGATTAATTCCCTTCTTTACAAATTCTTCGTCTGTATGGATTTCGACGATTTTTTGTTGTTTAATGGCCTCGGCTGCACCGTAGTGCAAAGTCCCGATCCGGGCTTTATTGCCGCTGCCGATAATAATGCCCGTCCGATCCATAATGTTGATATTATAGGGAATATCCTTCATCATTTTATCCACGATATTTTGCGCTTGATGGTGTGTAAGTTCATACATCGTTGAGTCTTCTCCTTACTCTGGCATATTCCTTATTGTAAGCGCAATCAAAAATAGCGTCAATGGAATTAAATTTGTGCAAAAGAACAATAAGGAAGATATTGGGAGGTACTGCCATGGAATCATTTACGTTCAGGCAGCTCATTTTGACTTTATTTCCATCTCGTATTAACGTTTAAGATGCACTCCGACTTTCGACAATAGACGATAACGGAGGAAGACATACTGGAGGTGAAGACTTGCACACCAAAGAGAGCTTAATTCAACAATTAGAGGCATTAAGCATCAACGGTGAAGGAACGGTATTGATCCACTCTTCCATGAAAAGCCTTGATGAGGTTGAGGGTGGTGCAGACACAGTTTTGGATGCGTTTACAGAATATATGAAAGATGGGCTACTGGTGTTGCCGACCCATACATGGTCTTATATCAATGCGGAAAATCCCAAGTTTAATGTACAGCAGTCCAAAGTCTGCGTAGGTATTCTGCCGGAGTTGTTCCGTCAGCGACCAGGCGTTATTCGCTCCTGGCACCCAACGCATTCGGTGGCAGCCCTGGGCCGCGATGCGGCTGACTTCACGCGAGACGATCACCACTTCGATACGCCGTGTGCCAGAGGATCGGCGTGGGGCAAGCTGCTGGACCGTCAGGCCACGATCTTGCTGGTTGGCGTTGATTTAAAGCGCAACACGTTCATTCATGGTATTGAAGAGTGGGTGGACATTCCCGGTCGATTAACGGATGAACCTGAAAGGTTATACACGATTACTCCAGACGGTGCGGAGATTTCCGTGCCTTCACGCAGACATTGCGGTTTATCCTGGTCTGAGCACTTCTGGAAGGTGGACGAGGTGTTGATCAGCCGCGGGGCCATGTACAAGGGGCAGTTTGGTGATGCCGTTGTCAGAGTATGTGATGCGGCAGCTATAACGGCTGTCCTGACAGAAATGCTGGAAGACGATCCGGATTTATTCTCGGATAATGAGCCGCTGCCGGATCAGGCACGCTGGATGGCAGGAGCAAGCCAGTCCTAGTCAGCCTTCAACAAAAACAAACTGCCAAAAGCTCTCATTGGAGCGCTTCGGCGGTTTTTATACGTAGAATTGGCTGGATTAGGGCTGGGAAGATTGAGCAGGAGGCTTTCTATGCTTGGAGCGAAAAGGCGAGAGAAGAAAAAGCCAAGTGTGATGCTGAGGAAATCAGCTTTCAGGAGTTCACCGACTGGCTGAAGGAATTGTAATCACTTATTTTATCAGCTGAAAAGCACTGAACTCAATTAGAGGATCAGTGCTTTTTCTTTTTCACTATAGTGGAAATTTTTTAAAAATTGAGGTTGTCTTGTAACCTTTCATGATTCTCATTTGTATTATTGGCGAAAGGCCTTTCAAACAGATCAAGGAGCATGCTTATGAAACCATCTGTAGAGATACTGGTTGAAAAATATCGGAGCAATCTTTATGCTGTGGCGTTTAATATGTGCAAAAACGCACAGGATGCCGAGGATGTTGTTCAGGATACCTTCATCCAGTATTTATCGCACAAAAAAGATTTTGAATCGGGTGAGCACATCCGCGCTTGGCTTATCCGGGTGACAATTAACAAGGCAAAGAATAAAAACAATGCTTTTTTTAGACGGAATTCGCTGCCATTGGAGGATTACATAGGGACATTGACTTTCGAGACGGAAGAATCCTCCGAATTATTTGCAACAGTGATGAAACTCCCGGAAAAGTATCGCATCGTCATTCATCTGTTTTACTACGAGGATTATTCTGTGAATGAAATCGCGGATATTTTAAAGGTGATGCCAAGCAATGTAAAAGTAAGATTATCGCGCGGAAGAACGTCTCTTCGCAACACATTAAAGGAGGTATGGGAAAATGACGAATAAGGAAAAATACAAACAGGCGTTTTCTGCGATTCATGCCTCTGACGATTTTTCTTTGGAGGTAGAAAAAATGGAAATAATAAACAAACGTCATAAATTCAAAACCATGATTGCTTCTGTTGCTGTCTGTGTGCTGATTATGGGCAGTGCCACAGCTGCATATGCTGCGGATGTAGGCGGAATTCAGCGCACTATCCAGCTTTGGATTCACGGCGATCAAACGGAGGCAACTATTCAGTTCGATGGAAACGGAAGTTACAGCATGGACTACACTAACGGCGAAGGAAATGTGAAGCACCAAGGTGGAGGTGGGGCTGCATTCGCACCTGACGGAACTGAAATACCTGCATCGGAAGAAGAACTTATGGAACAGTTGACGGCTCCGGATGTGGAATATGAGGATGACGGCTCCGTTTGGGTTTACTGGTTCGATCAAAAAGTTGACATCACCGATAAATTTGATAACGGCGTTTGCTATGTAAAACTTGAAAGCGACAAGGAAACCTTGTACATGACCGTAAAGTATCAAAACGGTTATTCCACCAGCCCTCATAAATACCTTAGCCCCTCTGAGTTTAACTGATGATGTTTTCAGGTGCAGAACAAACCTGAGATTATGTAGCAAGACAAAACTCTAAAATAGCCGACAGGTGCTCTTCTTGAGCATCTGTCGGCTATTTGTTTGATAATACTACCATAGCTTGCTTCGTTTTATTTATACCATTCTTTATGAGAATATCTCGTTTTAGGCATTCCCTAAGTAGTTACGAAGCAGGTGTTCTTTGGGTTACTCCGTGGACATAGGTTTGCCAAGGTGTATCCAAAGCCCCTTGCCCCGGGTTGTAGGTGAAGAAATATTCCACCGTATCTCCTTGCTGCAAGCCCGGCACAGGGTAGGTGTAATTGCCGTTACCATCCGTGTGCATCGCCACGTTAAGCTGGACACCGTTATTGATCTTATAATGCAGATCGGCGAAGGTGGCACCGTTCACGTAGAAAAGCAAGTCATCGCCTGTCTTTTTCAAGCCGCGAACTTCGTCCCCAATGATGATTACCGTAGAGGGCGGTGGGGTTACTGTGATGGTGCTTACCGCTGTTTTGTCGCCATCGACCGTCGTGGCTGTTACGGTAGTCGTCCCTGGCGCAATGCCGGTTACACTCCCATTGGTATTAACCGAGGCGATGCCGGAGTTAGCTACAGACCAGGACACTTGCTTGTTGGTGGCATTGGATGGAGCGACATTAGCGGACAGTTGGACGCTTTGCCCCACTTCCACTTCGGTGGACGAGGGAGTGATGGTAACGCCGCTAACTGCAACATGACCAGGTTCTCCCGGGGTGCCGGGATTTCCTCCTCCCTGGTTACCCTCTTTGTATGCCCGAACGTAGTCAACCTGCATAGTGGCAGGGATATCGCCAGGTCCAGGCGTCAGACCCCCGTCAAAGTTGCCGCCAATCGCCAGGTTCAGAATCAGATAGAACGGTTCATCAAACGGAGCGTTTGGATTGTTTGGAGCTGCGGTAGAGAACCATTGCTCACGGTTAGCCTTGTAGAAGAACTTGCCATCCACATACCACTTGATATTGTCCTCTTCCCAAACGACAGAATAGACGTGGTAATCGTTAGCGTACGTTTGCCCACTTGGGAAATGATATTCCCCGCCAATATACTGGTTGGCTGGCCATTGACCGCCGAAGTGGATCGCTCCGCTGGTGATGCCCGGCAGACGGCCTCTCGCCTCCATGATGTCAATCTCTCCCGAGGCCGCCCAGGTTCCATAGACCGAATCCTGTGGGAGCATCCAGAAGGCAGGCCAGATCCCGTTGCCTGTAGGCAGCTTGGCCCGCATGTCCACTCTGCCGTATTTGAGAGTGAAGTGGTCCTTTGTATTGATTTTACCGGATGAATACAAAGCCACTCGATTCGGATCTTGCGGGAACGATTTAGGTTCGTTGAATGCTCGCAGATTCAAGTTCCCATCCTGTAAGAATACGTTCTGCGAGCTATTCGTATAGTGCTGAAGCTCGTTATTTCCCCAGCCCCAAGTGCCCGGGTCATCATTCAGGTAGTAGCCTTGCTCGTAGTTCCATTTGTTCATATCCAGGGTGGATTGGTTGAATTCGTCCTGGAAGATAAGGCTGTAGCCCTCGATATCCGGGTTGCCTGGTGTGCCGACCGGAATATCTTCCTGGTCCTCAATGTCCGGGCGTGGAGCGTTAGGATTACCGATAAAAGTATATTGAACATAGTTGTTGCCCACATCCCCGCCAGCTTGTCCATTTAATGGATAGCCGACACGGAATTGCATATCCTCTTGAATCGGCTGGAACCACAGTCCGTAGATATAATCGGACCAATACCCCCATTGGTTGGCGGGGGACATGTTATTGTAGCCATTTGCTTGATAAGAGAAGCTGCTCAGAGCGGAGTTATCCATATCAACCCATTGCCCATTCACTTGAATCTGATAGACGAATTTGTCTAGCTCCGATGCGATCGCTGCGCTTCCGTCGATTTTGGGCAGTGGCATTCCGATAGCCCCGTTGGCATCCGCCGTAAAGGAGGTACCCTCATAAGGAGTTATAATATATGAATTCCGTACCGGCTCATTGAAGGTAATGGTATAGATCAGGCTTGCCGAGGAGGTCTTGGATTCCAGCTTGACATTAATAGATTCCGTAACCGTGAACCAGTAGCCACCGCCACCGTCAGTGAATTGCCCGAAGTTCTGGTCGTAAATCCAGCCGCTTGCTGCATTGTTGTCGATATCGATCCAGGTACTGCTATTTACCGGCTTGACAAACAATTTGAGATCATCTGCCACGGCTTCATAAGTAACAGCCGGATCATTGTTGAAGACAGGATACGTGAAGCCAGAGCCACCCGTGAAGCTGGCCGTGAGATCAGGGCCTTGAGTTGGTGTCATCGCTGTAATTGTCGTTTTGTTGATGTTTTGGAACTCCAATGTATAGTTCAGTGTCACTCCGTTAGCTTTGGAATACAGTTGCACTTCTGTCGTTGCCGAGAGAATGAACCAGTAGCCGGTGAAGCCGGCATCGTTCCAGTGACCCCAGTTCTCGTTATATGTGAAGGTGCTGATACTGTCGATATCTACCCAATTGCCATTCACCTTCACATTAACACCCAAATCATCCACGACATCGTTCCATGTGGCGGAGCCTCCGTTAAAGATTGGCATAACAAAGCCAAAGCTGGCTTGTCCAACTCCGGACTTAGCTATCACAGGACCGTCATTAGCCGAGAAATAATCCATTGAGGTAATGGTACTTCCTGCAGCAGATGCCGGAGTTCCCATGACGGGCGATAAACCGAGGCCGACAATCATCACAACGGCCAGCAGCATACTCCAAACTCTTCGATTGAACCTGTTCTTCACCTGGCGAGGTTGCTTCATCCTTGATCCTCCTTTGATAGATATAACATGAGAAATCGCTTACATATATATTCTATCAAATGCAATAATTGGATGATAGGGATAAATATATATTAAAAATTTATAAAGTAGAAAGGAACCGGTCACAAATTTGCTTATTAGGTACTCAGGCGCAGCTGGCATCTGATCAGTTGCGCCTGTTCGTAGTCTATTTAAAGACTATAGAATTTATAAGTTTTGAGCGGAGCTGAACAATTCTATAATCGCGAGAAAAACTACCGCTTAACGTGGTCTGGCTTTAAAGATAGTATATCAATAGATGTTTTTCTTATTAATTTAACGCCTTCTTTATACCCATCTGCTTCATATTTACAATCCATATCCCAGCCAGAACCAATAAAATTCCTACTAATGTTACGAGATGAAGGCTTTCATTCAGGAAAATATACCCGGACAGGATACCCACAACAGGCACAAGCAATAACGATACCGATGCCTTGCTGGCTTCGGTGCGGCTCAGAATCAGGTTCCACATCACAAAGGCCAAGGCGGAGGCAATAATACCAGAGAACAGAATATAAATAATCGGCATCAAGCCCCATTGCACACTCCCACGTTCAAAAGAAAGCGAAAATGCCCATAAGCCTGCTGCGCCAATAGCCATTTGCCAGGTGGTGTATTGAAGAGGATCGGCGTGCTTTAACTTTATTTTGAACAGTAGATTAGCTGCTGCCCAAGAAATGGCTGAGCTAAGCGCTAGCAATACGGCCCAGAAGGAGCCGCCTGATTGAATATTCATAGCTATGAATAAACCTGCTAATCCTACGGCAATCCCCGTCGTCTTTTGCAGCGTCAGGCGTTCTCCTGGAATCCAGCGATGCGCCATAATCGACAGAAACAACGGCATGCTGTAGGTCAAAACGGAGGTCAAGCCAGCGCTAACATAGTTGAGCGAGATTTGAATCGCAATATTAAAAAAAGTCGTTTGCAGCAGTCCGCAGATGATATACCATTTCATATCAGAACGCCTAGGCACCGGGGTTTTTCGGATCAAGCACACGGCAAATAGCACCACCGCTCCGGTCAGGAATCGCAAGGCGGCAAACATGACCGGCGGGAACGCACCATTCCCTAATTTCATAATCACAAAATTAAATCCCCAGACAAGGCATAACAAGGCCATCGCCATTCTCATATCAAGCGTCCCTTTCTTGGATGAACTGTGTTTTCTGTTCTGTTTAATGCGCTTTAATACACTATCGATACTTTACATCGGAATATTATTGTCGTCTAATATATAAGTACCGTACTATTAAGTCGAAATACGACTTATAAAGATAATTCTGGATTATTGTATTTTTGAACTGGAAGGACGACGTCTCATGGAACTACGTCAGATTGAATATTTTATTGCCGTAGCGGAAGAACTGCATTTTGGGCGGGCGGCCAAGCGTTTGCAAATGACACAACCTCCATTAAGCCAACAGATTATACAGCTTGAGAAGGAGCTGGGAGTCCTGTTATTGGAGAGGTCGAAACGGCATGTAGAGCTAACCGAGGCAGGGAAGGTCTTCTTGCAGGAGGCTCGTTATGCGCTTGTCCAGCTTGAACAAGCCAAGTCAGCGGCAATAAGGGCCCATATGGGGCTTGAGGGCAGATTGGTGCTGGGGTTTGTCGGATCGGCGTCATACGATATTCTGCCTGTCGTTGTTCGTGCTTTTCAAGAGCAATACCCTCATGTTGATATGGTTCTTCATGAAATGCCTACTCCTATGCAAATTGAAGCATTTCATAGAAAAGATATCGATATCGGTTTTGTCAGAACACCAGTTGATGATCATCTGTTGTCGTTCCTGTCCGTCCATCAAGAGTTGTGTGTTGCCGTTGTACCCAAGTTGCATCCCTTGGGACAGCACACTTCGGTGTCTATGGAGGAATTGAGTGCCGAGCAATTTATCTTGCTGGAGAGGGCGATTTGGCCAAGCTGGCATGACGATATTGTAGCGAAATGCCATCAGGCCGGCTTCAGCCCGATCATTCGTCAGAGTGTGAAGGAAATCCAAACTGCGATTAGCCTTGTGGCGGCAGGGCTAGGCGTTAGCATCGTACCAAGCTCAGCATCCAATTTACATGCGCGAGATGTTGTCTATCTGGACATTGCTGGAGATGCCCCTCGTATAGATATGAGCATTGCGTGGAGAACGGATAACATTTCCCCCCTTGTCCAACAATTTATTGGGGTGGTAGCACAACTTGATGCTTATAAGTGAAATCTATGTGATAAGTGAAATCTATGTTATTGACAGAATGCCACCCCGGGACTAGTATTGAAATACTTGACAGCCATTGGTAGATACAAACTGAATAATTAGTAAGCTATGATCGCTATGGATCGCACTATAGCAGGAGCAGCTTCTGGAGAGACTGTGGGGACAACCGCAGCGCCGAAGGGTTCATAATCTCAGGCAAAAGGACAGAAGGGTATTAAATAAATGATGAACTATGTGTTCTATTTCACATAATAGCCTTTATTTATTATTCTTGTGACCTTGAGATTGGAGTCCTTCCAATCTCTTTTTTTGTGGGCATTTTATTACCGATCTCAAGGGGGCGTTTGTTTTGGCACAACAAGAATTGCAGAGGAATCTGGAAAATCGACATGTTCAGCTTATTGCCATCGGTGGCACGATTGGGACGGGGTTGTTTCTGGGTTCCGGCAAGGCCATTCAATTGGCAGGGCCGTCCATCATTTTCGCATATCTTATCGTCGGGATGGCCATCTTTTTTGTCATGAGAGCGTTAGGGGAGCTCTTGCTCTCCAAAGCGGGCTATCAGTCCTTCACGGATATTGCCCGGGATTATCTTGGGCCGCGCGCCGCATTCATCACCGGTTGGACGTATTGGTTTTGCTGGATTATGACTGCGATGGCTGATGTAATTGCCGTAGGAGTCTACGTCAAATATTGGTTTGATATCCCGCAGTGGATTCCGGCCCTCATCTGCCTGCTCGTCTTGCTTGTTCTGAATTTGTTAACCGTGAAGAACTTCGGTGAACTGGAGTTTTGGTTCGCCTTGATTAAGGTAGTGACCATTTTGGCCTTAATCGCCATCGGAGCAGTTCTACTGGTCATCGGCTTCAAGACCGATACGGGCACGGTAAGCCTAACCAATATTTGGGGCCATGGCGGCATGTTCCCTAATGGAATCACCGGGTTTATGATGTCCTTCCAAATGGTTGTATTTGCTTATGTGGGGGTGGAGCTCGTAGGCGTATCTGCTGCCGAAACCTCCAATCCGGAGAAAAATATTCCGTCGGCTATCAATAAAATCCCCTTAAGAATTTTGTTCTTCTACGTCGGCGCGCTCATCGCCTTGCTGGCTATTAATCCCTGGACACAGCTTAGCGCTTCTGAAAGCCCGTTCGTCAAAACCTTTACATTGGTTGGGATACCGCTGGCTGCGGGCGTGATTAACTTTGTCGTTTTGACCTCGGCCGCTTCGGCCTGCAACAGTGGCATGTTCTCGACCAGCCGCATCCTGTATAACCTGGGCAGAAACCAACAGGCACCGGCAAAGCTGGCAAAGCTGAACCGTAATCATGTGCCAAGCAATGCGCTGTTTATCTCTACGCTAGTCCTGTCCGTGGGAGCCTTGTTAAGCAAGCTGATTCCGGAGCAAGCCTTTGGTATCGTTACTACCATAAGCGCTATCTGCTTTATCTGGGTTTGGGGTGTGATTCTGATTTGTCATATCAAGTATAAGAAATCCAAGCCGGAGCTTCATGCTAAATCGCAGTTCAAAGCACCATTTACGCCGGGAATCAACTACGCTGTGCTGGCGTTATTTGCGGCTATTCTCATCATTATGCTGTTTGCCGAGGCTACCCGTCCTGCTCTCCTGCTCACGCCGCTCTGGTTCGTACTGCTCTACCTGCTAAGCCTGCGCCGGATTTAGTTCTACCGGCTTTGCTGTAGTATAATGAATAAGTATAAACCATGCGAATAAAGAGAGGAGCCAGTGAGGATGGCACAAACGTTAAAAGACAAAGTGGCAATTATAACCGGCGGAGCCCGTGGAATCGGCAAGGCAACGGCGATTGCATTGGCGAAGGAAGGCGTTCATGTCGGCCTGATTTCAAGAACAGAAGCATCCTTGAAGGATGCTGCGGCGGAAATCGAGAGCCTGGGCGTGAAGGTTGCCTATGCGGCGGTAGACGTTGCTTCCAAGGAACAGGTGGATACGGCAATTGCATCCTTGAAGGAGAAACTGGGACCTGCGGATATCTTGATCAACAATGCGGGGATTGCTACCTTTGGCACGCTGCTCGAGATGGACCCGGAAGTGTGGAAAGGTATGATAGATACGAACCTGATGGGTACATATTATGTCACTCGGGCCGTTCTGCCGCAGCTGATTGCCAAGAACGGCGGCGATATTATCAACATTTCCTCCACCAATGGCCTGAACGGGGCGGCTACCGCCAGCGCGTATAGTGCATCCAAATTTGCTGTTATCGGCTTTACTGAATCCTTGGCACAGGAAGTGCGTCGGAACAATATTCGTGTCTCGGCGTTAACACCAAGCACAGTGGCAACCGATCTGGCCTTGGACCTGAACCTGATCAAGGAGAACAGCGACTCCAAATTCATCCAGCCGGAGGACTTGGCCGAGTTTATTGTTAGCCAGCTTAAGCTTCATCCGCGCGTGTATGTGAAGTCGGCATCTTTTATCGCAACTAATCCTTTTTAATATAAGTTATCAGCTTTAGGCCAAAACCAGTAATGTGCGTTAGGATTTCAAATTCTAGCGCTTTTCTTTTGCCCAAGCGTGCCCGCATCATTGACATATGCTTTAACCATGCTGAATATAGTTTTTGCGACAATTTATCGGCCAGAGGATTTTCGCATATAAATAATGAAGCAAAACGAATATACCTCTAACCGGAAATCCTCATGCTAATTCGCCTGTATTTCACCAAATATCACATATAACGGGAAATCCTCATGTTAATTTTGGGCTTTTTCCCAAAAATCGACCATTTCATAATGATTAGCATGAGGAAATCCATATAAATCCCCGATTTCTGGCGGATTTGAGCCATTTAACGGGAGTTTTTCAGATTGTTGAGAAATTTGGTTTTCTGTACATCTCGGATAGAAAAGCCCTTAGCTTATAAGGGTTCTTCTCCGTATAAATGGTACGTTACGCCCTTTCTCAACAGTTTGAGTTTTTCCCTATAAGTGCGTGTTCAAAAAGTCGGGTTTACAGTACCGAGGTTTAGGCTTCCGATGTTCGTTTTTTCAAAACGCTTGAGCCCCGATGAAGCCGGTGACTGAGTAGCGGAGCTACACGTTTTCGGAGAAAACGACTTTGAAGATGAAGATCTTACCTTTATATAAGAAGTTTTTAATGGCTTCCGGGTCGCTGAAAGAAATGGCGCTTCAGGTGAAATGGTAGTTTGATTGCAAACTGTATATATAGGGATGGTTAAGAAATGGAAGCGTGTAACGAATTAATCGATAATTTAGAAAAACTACATACGACAGAGCTAGGTATGATGAGAATAAAAAGAAATCTCTCTTTGAATACAGACAATGTTGTTCAATGGTGTAAATCTAAAATACAATCTCCTAAAAGGATTATTACGCGAAACGGGAAAAATTGGTATGTTAGTGTGGAAGATTGTATCATAACGGTTAACGCGAATAGTTATACAATTATTACTGCACACAAGAAGAAATAAGCATTGATTTTGGTTTCGAGCCATAATAAACATGTAATCAGCCAACTTTGAACGTCACGTCAGCTAAAGGTTGAGGTCATTTTAGCTCCTTCACCGTTTCCCCTGCAATCAGCACAGGCTGATAATAGTTAGAGCTGCGCAAATCCTTTTTCCCTTGCAGCTTCTTGATAACCCAATCCGCGGCATCCCGACCCATTTGCTCCTGCGGGTGGGTTAGTGTCGTCAGCTTGATCCCGGCATTCTTCGCCATATAGGAATTGTCCTGCCCGATCAGGGACAGCTCGTCAGGAATGGAAATATTCATCCGTTTGCAGGCATGGACCACTTCAAGCCCTACTTCGTCGTTGTAGCACACGATGGCGGTCAGGCTCTCCCGATTAGAGGTGAGAAAATGCTCCAGATTTGTTGGCAGCTCCTGCTTCGTTTCTGTATTAAAGGATAAGACCTGCTCCGGGTGAAAATGCAGTTTGGCCTCTCCAAGCGCTTTGATATAGCCCTTCATCCGGTATTTCCCCTGTAGATCATCCATCTTGGCAATAATGCCGATTTGGGTATGGCCCTTAGAGATAAGCTCCTGGGTGGCGAGATAGCTGGACTGAACATCATCCAGACAGAAGAAGGGCACCTCAAGCTCCTCATAATAAGCATTAATCATAATAAAAGGAACATTCTGTTCCTTAAAGGATAGATAGTAAGCAATGTTAGGATTGTACAGGTTGCTCTTGGTGGGCTCCACAATCAAGCCGTCCACACCATAGGACAACATCATCTCCAGTGCCTTCTTCTCCTGAGCCACATCATTGTTGGTGCTGGCTAGCAGCAGGGAATAATTGTCCTCATTAAGCCGCCCCTCAATACCTCGAATAATAGACGGGAAGATATAGTCGGAGATATAAGTGGTAATCACGCCGATGGATCGATTGTTGTTATTTCCACCAGCCTTGGTACGGTATTGATTGCTGACATAGGTTCCTGACCCTTTCTCGCTTCTCAGAAAACCCTCATTAGATAATTCCAATATAGCCTTGCGTACAGTCTGCCGGCTTACATTATATTTGTCTTGCAGTGCGGACTCGGTGGGAATCTGCTCGCCCACATTATAGGTGCCCGAGAGAATTTCGCTACGAATCTCCTCCAGGATAATCTGATATTTCGGTTTCATTAAACTTCACTTCTTTCCAGGGCAAATAGTTGTATGTACAAATTTATAGACAGAGCAGGGATAACACTCCAGTTGATATCATATGTATAAATATTATTATGTATAAACATTATATAGAAATAAAAATATTTTACCAGTGCCCTATATTTGTATGTATAAATCTTGTATATCATTGACAAATGTACGAACAAAAAACTATACTAGGGCTGTAAAAACAAGCAGGCACCTTCTTGAAAGGGGAGAGCGGATAAATATGGATCAGGCCATCAGACAAGCGATCGAACAAGGTGAGACTTCGCTTGGGATTGAACTGGGGTCTACGCGGATTAAGGCGGTGCTGATTAACCGTCGTTTTGAGACGATCGCCTCGGGAAGTTATGAATGGGAGAATCAGTTGGTAGACGGGTATTGGACATACAGCCTGGAAGAAATTCTGAAGGGACTGCCAACGGCTTATCAGGAAATGAAGCAGGAAATCGCGCAAAAATACAGCATTAAGCTGCAAACGGTCGGTTCGATTGGGTTCTCCGCTATGATGCATGGATATATGGCCTTTGACCGCAAGGGGGGGCTGTTGGTTCCCTTCCGTACTTGGCGCAATGCGAATACGGGTGATGCAGCCAAGGCATTAACGCAGCTGTTCCAATTCAATATTCCTGAGCGTTGGAGTATTGCCCATCTCTATCAGGCGATTCTGAACCGGGAGGAGCATGTGCCGGAAGTCGACTTTATCACTACACTGGCCGGTTATATTCATTGGCTATTGACCGGGGAAAAATCGCTGGGCATCGGGGATGCATCCGGTATGTTTCCTATTGATGAAGGTGCGCGGAATTATCATGTCGGGATGATTCGGCAGTTCGACGAGCTTGTGGCGGACCAGGGTTACCCTTGGAAGCTGGAGCAGATTCTGCCCAAGGTTTGTCTGGCCGGGGAGCGGGCAGGGGAGCTTACGGCTGCCGGAGCGAAGCTGCTGGACCCAGCGGGGGATTTGCAGCCAGGCATACCGCTATGTGCTCCGGAGGGCGATGCTGGAACAGGCATGGTAGCTACGAACAGCGTAAGAAAGCGGACAGGCAACATTTCGGTAGGCACATCGGTGTTTGCCATGATTGTGTTGGAGAAGGACCTGAGTGCTGTTTACCCGGAGATCGACATGGTGACTACACCGGATGGAAGTCCGGTGGGCATGGTGCATGCCAATAACTGTTCTAGCGATATCAATGCATGGATGGGCTTGTTCCGTGAGTTCTATGAAGCGATGGGGCAGAAGGCCAACCCGGATGAGCTGTTTGGCGTGCTGTTCAACAAGGCATTGGAGGCTGATTCTGACGGAGGCGGCTTGCTGAGCTACGGTTATTTTTCGGGCGAGAATATTACGGGCATGCCGAAGGGAAGACCGCTGTTCGTCCGCTCGCCGGAGAGTCGGTTCAGCTTGGCTAACTTTATGCGGGTTCATCTGTTCACCGCTTTTGGTGCTCTTAAGATTGGCATGGATATTCTGACCAAGAAGGAGCATGTGGCTATCGACAGCATTCTGGCTCATGGCGGACTATTCAAGACGCCGGTCGTCGGGCAGAAGATGGTAGCGGCTGCCCTGAATGTGCCGGTCTCTGTGATGGACAATGCCGGAGAAGGCGGGGCTTGGGGAATGGCGATCCTGGCATCCTATATGTTGAATCGGGGTCAGACGGAGAATCTGGATCATTTTCTGGCAAGTGAGGTCTTTAAGGACGTGGCAGGGCAGCAAATACAACCGGATATAGCAGATGTTAAGGGCTTCGAACTCTTTATGGAGCGTTATATTAAGGGGCTGGCGATTGAGCAGGCAGCCATAGATCATCTGGTGGAGAACGGGAGGGCTTGACGTGTTAGAGCGATTAAAGGAACAGGTATATGAAGCAAATTTGGAGCTGCCCAAGCAGGGCCTGGTGAAATTCACCTGGGGCAATGTGAGTGCTGTTGACCGCGAGAGCCGTTTGTTTGTGATCAAACCTAGCGGTGTAAGCTACGAGACCATGAAGCCCAGCGATATGGTGGTTGTTGATTTCGACGGCAACGTAGTGGAAGGGGAGCTTAGACCTTCCTCAGATACAGCTACCCATGCCGTGCTCTACAAGCATTACGAGGAAATCGGCGGTATCGTGCATACACACTCCACCTGGGCAACAGCCTGGGCGCA
The DNA here is from genome assembly GCF_000374825.1 of Paenibacillus sanguinis 2301083 = DSM 16941. Classification (GTDB taxonomy): domain Bacteria; phylum Bacillota; class Bacilli; order Paenibacillales; family Paenibacillaceae; genus Fontibacillus; species Fontibacillus sanguinis. Next base: position 640,423 of record NZ_KB895376.1, on the reverse strand, counting down.
GGCAGGACTGGATCTCTCGGTGATGGGAACGACACATGCCGACACCTTCTATGGAGCGGTGCCTTGCACCCGCTTTCTAACTCAAGCGGAGGTTGATGGCGGCTACGAGGCGGAGACGGGACGGCTCATTATTGAAACCTTTGAAGAGCGGGGTCTGGATGTTATGGCGGTGCCCGGGGTTTTGCTCAAGGGGCATGCACCTTTTACCTGGGGCAAGGATGCGAAATCTGCTGTGATGAATACCGTCGTACTGGAGGAAGTCGCAAAGATGAATTTGTTGGCGCGGCAATTGAACCCATCTGCCGAGGACCTGCCGCAATACATTCTGGATAAGCACTACTTGCGCAAGCATGGCAAGGACGCCTATTACGGGCAGAAATAGAAATGGCTCAAGCACCCGGGGGGCAGCGATCGGGAAGAACGCTCCGACCCGCAGCACCTTCTTGTCCTAATGCCAACCGCTGATTTTTGGTTTAGAGCCCAACGTATCCAATAAAATTAAAAGGGAAGAGGATGAATAACATGTCAACAGCCATTGCCAAGCAATTCTGGTTTGTCGTGGGGTCGCAGCATTTGTATGGGGAAGAGGTTCTTGCCGAGGTGAAGGCCCATGCTCAGACGATGACCGATGCATTGAACAAAAGCGGTGTCTTGCCATATCCGCTAGTATTGCAGGATTTAGCCGTGAGTGCGGACAAGATTACTTCCATCATGAAGGAAGTCAACTATCGGGACGAAGTGGCGGGTGTGATTACCTGGATGCATACGTTCTCCCCGGCCAAGATGTGGATTCGCGGTACAAAGCTATTACAGAAGCCTTTGCTTCATCTGGCTACCCAATATAATGAAAGCATTCCTTGGGCGACCATCGATATGGACTTTATGAACCTGAATCAGGCGGCACACGGTGACCGTGAATATGGGTTTATTAATGCAAGGTTGCAAAAGCAGAACAAAGTGGTAGTTGGCTATTGGGAGCGTCCGGAGGTACGGCAGCAGATTGCCGATTGGATGGATGTAGCTGTAGCTTACAATGAGAGCTTCAACATCAAGGTGGCGCGTTTTGGCGATAATATGCGCGATGTGGGAGTCACCGAGGGCGACAAGGTCGAAGCTCAAATCCAGTTCGGCTGGACGGTCGACTATTTTGGAATTGGTGATTTGGTAGCGTATGTAAATGCTGTGACGGATGAAGAGATTGACGCCTTATTTGCGGAATATGAAAAGCTGTACGATTTCGACTATGGCAACTATAGCAAGGAAGCTTGGGAAGCCAGCGTCAAGGTGCAGGCAAGCTATGAAATTGCCTTGAAGCGCTTCCTCGATCAGGGTGGCTACAATGCATTTACCTCGAATTTCCAGGACCTGCACGGCATGAAGCAGCTGCCGGGTCTGGCGGTACAACGTTTGATGGCCCAAGGGTATGGCTTTGCCGGGGAAGGCGACTGGAAAACAGCGGCGCTGGATCGCTTGCTGAAGGTGATGAGCCATAACCAGAATACCGGCTTCATGGAGGATTATACGTACGAGATGGCCACAGGTCAGGAGGCAATTCTGCAATCTCATATGCTGGAGGTCGATCCAAGTCTGGCTAGTAACAAGCCTAAAATTCTGGTATCGCCACTGGGCATTGGTGATCGGGAAGACCCGGCTCGTCTTGTGTTTGATGGCAAGGCCGGGGAAGGCGTTGTGGTGTCGATGGCCGACTTCGGGACCCATTACAAGCTGCTGATTAACGAAGTGACAGCCTTTGAGCCTACGGTTCCGGCTCCTAACCTGCCGGTGGCCCGTGTGTTATGGAAGGTGAAGCCGAACTTCCAGGACGGGGTAAAGGCCTGGATCGAGAACGGAGGCGGACACCATACGGTCGTGTCCTTGAATCTGACCACAGATCAAGTGGTTACGTATGCGAAGCTGGTGAATTTGGATTACGTTATTATTAAGTAATCAGGCATTTTATGCAAAGTGAGCAATGGGAAAAAATGACCGGAGCTCACTAAAAGCGCGGTGAACAATAAGGGGCTACGTCAACTTGTTCACCATATTTCCAAGGGGCTGCTCAGCAAGTCAGTGAACACTGACTACTGGCAGCCCCTTGTGTTTTACCTTTAGTGCGTGTTCAAAAAGTAGGGTTTGCAGGACCGAAGCTTATGCTTCCGATGTGCGTTTTTTCAAAACGCTTGAGTTGAATGAAGCCAGGGACTGAGTAGCGAAGTGTACGTATTGGGTACGTGAGCAACTCCAATGTTTCTGCAAGAAACATGCTACGGAAGCATACGCTTGGCCCGGCTGAATTCAAGATTCGATGTCGAATCTACTCCTCGAACAGCTTCGTCATGGGAAGACGGCTTTTTGAACAACCTCTTATAGATTTGGCGGTATTTTATTCGTTAATAAACCCGGCGTATTGCAGCATGTTGCGTATAACAGCGGCGCATTCGGCCCGGGTCGCAAGCTTCTGCGGGGCCAAAAGCGAATCCGTTACGCCCCGCATAACTTGGGTCCCAAGCAGCTGTGCGAACGGCTCCTTGGCCCAATCCGAAACGACCTGGCGATCGTTGAAGGTCGAGAGCACTGTAAGATCGGCAGTATCCCCCAGATTCCCGGTAAAATGAAGAGCCCGGGCGGTCATCGCAGCCATTTGCTCACGGTTGATCAGACCCTGTGGCTCGAAGGCTTCATTGTTGAAGCCGCTGATCAGTCCGGCTTGCCGGGCAGCCTCCACTGATCCGGCATACCAGGCCTGTGGCAATACATCGGTGAAGGTGGAGCTCCCGTCATGGGCCATTAAGCCGAGTGCATTCACGAGCATCGTGGCGAATTCAGCCCGGGTGACCGGCTGGTCCGGTGCAAAGGCATTGCTGGTTACCCCATCCACGATCAGCTTGTTTGCCAGCAGCTCGATGTCTTGCCGTGCCCAGTGGCCTTGAATATCCAAGAAGGATCGTTCCGTTCGGATCACGGCATAAAGACTGTTGTGCGGCGCGTAAAATACAGCGGAAGCGACCCCGTTAACTGTCTTGAAGACAGAAGGAACGAAATGTGCCTGTTGATGATCATCTATCCATACCACGGTATAGTTGGCAGGGGAGTGCATCGGATCGGTATCCAGGTTGGCGCCCAAGTCCAGAGTTAGCGAGCGCTCTAAATACAAATTGCCCCAATCGCTCCACTCTTGATCATCGATATATAACATGAATTGCACTGCGTCCGTAACCATGGCAACTCCCTGCTTGCCCAAAGTGCTGGCAATGGACTCGGACCAATCAGACATTGTTTTTCCGATAGCGACAGTTGCGAGCGTTCCGCCGGGAGAATTCAGCCACAACTCTAAAGGAAGACGATAGCTCGCTCCATCAACTTGGATAATAAGCTCTGCCCCGGGTCTATTCTCAAGGATATACTGAAGGACGGTCAGCGGCAGATCGATCTTAACCAGAGTATCGGTACCGTTCACCTCGAGAATTGCCGCATCGTTTTTCTCAAACATAGCTTTGGTCATGGCTGTGTCAAGGACCAGACGGCTAACGAGTCGTCCATCGGTCGAAGCTTCCCGCTTAACGGGCACTGAGACGTTTTGCCCGTTAATTTGTACCGTTTGAGTTGGTATCGGGGGTGGTGAAGCTGGCGGATTCGATCTAGTGTTATCGGAGTCACTTTCAGGCAAGGAACCTCCGCCTCCACCTCCGCCTGTTTTTCTTTCTTTTTTCAGCTCAATTCTCCCCGCATCAGTTGTCTCGCCTGCGGCAATCTGGACCGTGATGTCCTTGGACACATAACCGCGGGCAGATGCATGGAGGGTTCGCGTTCCCTCCGGAATGTCAGACAACATAAAAGCTCCCTGGGCATCGGCGGTCGTCTGATTTCCACCTATGGCAATCGTTGCACCGGTTAGTGGGGAACCTCCGCTTTCGCTTCCATACACCACTCCGGTAACGCCTCCGGTTGTTGGAGGAACGGTGTTATTGATCTCATTTGCTGTTAGCTTACGGCAGCCCCAGGCCTGAATCTCTCCATTGCTATTCACTTCATAGATGCTTAAATACTGACCAGCGCTTACGTTTTCAATATCACTCCCCGTTAAGTAGGCTGCTGTATCCCCGGGCAGAGCTTCGCCAAGCAGAGGGCGCTGCGGCTCCGAGTTGTTTAGGGAGTAAGCGAAGGCATGCTCCGGTGAGGAAGGAATCGCTGTTGCCTTGGCAGATCCATATACACTGCCCGGTTCAACGGTGAAGGCGGACAACTCCGGTGCTGCATCATCGACTTTTAGCTGAAGAAGAGCGTGAACACGGTTGAATCCTGCATCTGTGGCAGACAGGTCTACGGTAAATATGCCTGCTTGTTCCGGGCTGCCCAGCAGCATTCCTTCACTGTTGATGGACAGGCCATCCGGCAATCCGGTTGCGCTCCAGAGTAATCCCAGACCTGAGCCGTCAAACGCCTCAAGCTTCGCTGAATAGGTTGAGCCCTTAAACGCATGAGGCAGATTCACAGTCAGAATTTCAGAGCGCAAGTACGGGTATCCATCATTGATTAGCGGTGATATAGCCCAGGTATGGGAGAAGTCCCAGCCGGAGTATGTGCCGGGCTGCTTCATCTCGGCTGTCGTTTTGGCGGTTATCCCTTCCACGTCTCCGCTTTGTCCCGTCGTATCGGAATCGTAATAGGAATGGCTGGCGGATGCTTGGGCGAATAGGTTGGCTGCTAATCCCCCATAAATCTCATACCCGCTTGTCCCCGAGCGGTTGACATACCCTGTAGCGTAGCTGTTATTCACCTGGCCGTACACGATGAGTCCTAATAATCCTCCGGAGAACAAATAAGGCGGGCGATCAATGGCCGGACCTACCGTGCTTCCTCTGGCGTAGGAATTGCGGATTTCTCCGTTGCCTTGTGAACCAACCAGGCCGCCGATATAGATGTTGGGGCTGATGCTGCCTGTAACGGAGGCAAGGGAATATGATCGGGATATCGTCGAGTTTATCGCTTCTCCCGCCAGGCCCCCGGTTGAGGAATATTCATCGGCTGGTCGTTCTGAAGAGGTTTTCCCTTGAACGCTGCCAAGCGAAAAGGAGCGGTCTATGCTGCCTCCGTTTAGAAATCCGACCAGCGCCCCTGTAACGTCGCCTCCCTGAATCCGGACATCGACACCAAGATTTTTAATCGAGCCGGAAACTTCTCCAAAAAACCCGACTTTTTTGAAATCTCCGGACGCGATGGACACGCCGGAGACCCGGTGGCCGCGTCCGTCAAAGATGCCGCTGAAGGCCGGGGCTTCGTTCCCCCCGAGAGGGACCCAGGGAGAGCCGTTCAGATCGATATCGTTTACTAGCTGAATGTTCCGGTCCAAATACAACGATTGGTTCCGGTCTATATAAATCAACTGCCGGGCGTTAGAAACCTCGACCCAACCGTTGACCAGCGGCGGAGCTGCATCATCATCCTCCGCCCAAGCCGTGAGGTTCACCTGAGTTGGGGCCAATGCGGGCAAGATCAAAATGAAAGCTAGCAGCAATCTCCAAAATGGTTTCATCAAACAGTCCTCCATAGTCGATATAATGATAGAAATGATGAGTATTAGAAATTGAGAAAATCGAATTCACTCTTCCCTTTAGTTTAGTATTAAAATAACTGTAAACAGTCTCAAAAATGTTTCATTTTTTATATTACAAAATTTAAGGTTGAAGGGGGCGAGCATATATATGCTGCAAGAACTATCAAATCGCGGTGCCTCTGCTCGGCCCGTTATTGGATTTGACAAGCAGCGGGGCAGCTTTGGGGAATGGTTGTCCGATCCTCAGGCAGGCCCCCGGATTTTTTCCGTTTCAGGAATGGGGGGGATCGGCAAGACCACGCTGCTGCTGGAGCTGGCACAGCTTGCCAAAGCCGCGTCTGTTCTGACGTTATGGCTGGATGGGCAAAGTGAGTGTGCGACATCCGGCGATTTTTTACTGAGTCTCGAAATGATGTTGGAGAGCGAATATGGCAGAAAGCGCAGCCCGGATCAACCCCTGCTGACTTACATAGCCGGAGAACTGTCCCGTCAGCGGACGGTGCTGCTGGTGGATAACTGCGAAGGGATCGGGCGGCTGGAGGGGTGGCTGTTTTCCCGTTTCTTGCCCCGACTGGATGGGGCCTGCATATTGGTGGTGTTCGCCTCTCGCACGGGACTTTCGGCCAAGTGGCGCGCCAATCCCTATTGGGGCCCCAGGCTGGAGCCCATTCCTTTGCGTCTGTTCACACGCGAGGAGGTGCTTCAATATTTAAGCGGCAGTGGCCTTGAGCCTGATATGCGGATGGATATTGCACAAAAAACGGATGGTTACCCGCTTCTTCTGGCATTGACCACCGATCTGATCATTCGTTCCCGAGAGGAGCAGGGCGCCAGAAATCAGGCGGGTTCCCTGCGTGAAATTCCGGCTTTATTAAGCGTGGATCTGCTGAAGGAAGCTGCTTCTCCAGACTTATATCCTGCCTTGACCGCGCTGTCGCTGGTCCCCGCAGCGGATCAGCGGCTGCTTGAGCTTTTGCTCGAACATCCGGTTAACGATTTTAACTATTATGCGCTCTCCGAGCTATCCTTCGTTCGTGCAACGTCACAAGGCTTAAGCATGCATCATGTGGCATCACGTCTTCTGCGGGAGGATTATGCGCAGCGTTCTCCGCAATTGTTCCAAGCTGCTAGGGGGAGGGCACTTGAACTGCTAGCCGAACGGTTTCATGAAGTGGATAAGCGGCAGCAGATGCGCATAGCCGCTCATGTGCTGGAGGTTTATCGCGAATTCCTGCCAGCAGTTCATGCTTACGCTCATTTTTCCTCGACGTTACGGCTCTCCGAGCCTGAACCTTTCCAGCCAGAGGACCTGCCAACCATGCACCGGTTTATGGCTGCGTCCGTATCCGCAGCCGACTGGCAGTCGGAACTCGTTAAGCCGGAAGATTACCATTTGCTATTGGAGGATATCAGCCGTTGCTGCCCTGACGGTATTTGCGTTGTGCGTGATGCTACAGGGGAGCCGCTTGGATTTGTTGCAGGCTTATGGCTGCATGACCGTACGCTTCGTCTGTTTGAGCGCTATGCGCCAGGCTGGGAAGCGGTGCTGGGAGAGGAGGCGGACAAATTTCGCGGGCTCCCGCCGGAGGGGGCAGATACGCTGTTTGTACTGCTGGCTGCGGTTGATGTTACCCAAACGATTTATCAGCCGGAAGAGCTTGGCGCCCTTTTGATGCAGCAGTGGCTGGTGTATATGACAAGCGGCCTGCGCGGCATGCTAGTAACTGCCGACCCCCAGTTAAATACCCTGTTACCGCTCCTCGGCTTCCAGCGGAGAGCCAGCGCTCCATCCCTAAATGACAACATCTTATTCGGGGCCGATGGTGCTCGGGACGGCTCAGCACCATGGACAAAATGGGAGCTGGATTTCCGGCAAACTTCGTTTGATGCATGGATACAGCAGGTGATTCGGAAGACAGGCGGAAATAAGGTAGGCGATAATAACAACGCCGGTGAGGGGACTGCCCCCGAACCAGCGCTGACAAGCTTGAACCCGACTGTTGCTTCTCCCGCTGTTCATTTGGACGAGCAGGAGATGAAGCAGGTTTTGCGGCATCTATTCGACGATGCTGCTTTGGAGAAGCTTTCTGCCGTTCGGGCGCTTGCGCAGCGAGGTGTTAATATCGGGGAGCTAATCGAACGGATTTTGATGGAGCGTCCCCCCGAGCATCCGCTTACAGAGATGGAGCAGCAACTGCTGCGGGAAAGCTATGTGCAGCGCAGGAGGAATAAAAATCAGCTTGCCGAGGCTTATCATATGAGTCGGCCCACCTTCTATCGCCACTCGCGAACGGCTATCCGGCATCTTATTGCGGCCGTGAAGCGATTAACGGACAGCTAGATCAGTAATGCACGGGCCAATTATTGGCAGTGTCAATAACTCGTTTATAATATATTGCATGTACAAAGAAACGGTTGACCTGGTAAATGGGTGGGAGTCTCACTTCCATTTCCTGGTCAGCAGTTTCTTTTTTTGTTTAAATTTTACGTGAAAAAATATAACATAACGAAAAAATACAAAATTATTTAATGTAAGGTTTATGTCAAATAAAAAATCAGTATTTTCAAGTTCTTTACGACAACAGTATTCATATAAACATTGAAAAAACAGCGTTATTATTGAATTTTGGCCATGCGGCAGGACTTATTATCCTTTATAATAAAGCAAAAATAGAAACGGGGGGAGTGCCTCTGGTGCGGCGTTGGAATCAATTAACCTATCAAAGCAAGCTGTTTCTGTCGTTTCTCATGTTAGGTATTATCCCATCTGTAGTAATTGGAACCATGGCTTATTTTAAATCGGTAGATACTCTGGAGAGGCGAGTCAGTGAAGATCTCAGGGTCATCGCCGGACAGCTTAATGAGGCTATTCAACGTCAGGTAGAGGATGTAGATCGCTTCAGTACGTTTCCTTACTTTACCCCGGAGATTCTGGAGATTCTGGGCGAGCCGTATACGCCCCGCGAGCAATGGAGCTATCGCGAGATCGAAACACAGCGTCAATTCGCCAAGCTGCTTGTGACCTATCCCTCGATCTCAACAACGATCCAGGGAATTCTTTTTTTCAGTGACAAGGGGAATGTATATGGCTACCGAGTGAGTGACCGTTCATCGATCAATGAGACGATCAGCCCTGTAGAGGAGCCGTGGTATCGGGAGACGATAGAGCATGGGGGCGGCATTGCCATCTCTGGAATGCGCACGGAACGCCAGTTCAACAGCCCTCCGTTCAACACGATAACGGCCTCGCGGGTGCTGCTGAATGATGATTTTAGCACTGCCGGGATCATTGCCATCGATATTAATCCCGATTTTATTCAAAATATTGTCCGGTCCTTTCAGCTTGAAACAATGCATGTGCTGGTTGCCGATGAGAAGGGTGAACTTATCTATTCGACTCAAGGCACCGACAACCGGCAGTTCCTAGAGGCAGCGGCGGCGCAAGCCGAGAAGCTGGGGACAACGAAGGGCATGATTACTGTACCTGAACTAAGCGAGAGTCACCCGGCAGCAACGGGGGTCTATGCCTCTAGCGATTATCTTGGCTGGACAACGTACCTGCTCATCGACCGGCAGGAACTGCTGGAGGATGTGAATGTAATCCGTAATTTCACTATCATCCTGGTTGCGGTTTGTACAGTCCTTGCCGCTATTTTGTCGCTGTTGCTGGCTCGCGGACTGTCGAAGCCCATCCGTCGCTTGATCTCATCCATGCGCGAGGTGGAGCGTGGTGTATTTGCGCCGCCGACCGCGCCGTTAGCCAAGGGCGAGCTTGGGCAATTGCATCTCAGCTATGTGACGATGGTGCGCAGGCTCGACATGCTGATCCAGTCCATTGAGGAAAAGGAGCGACAGAAGCGTGAGGCGGAGCTGTATGCGCTGCGTGCCCGGATTGCCCCGCATTTCTTATACAACACGATCAACTCCATCCGCATGCTTGCTGTATTGCAGCAGTCGGACGCCATTGCGAAGCTGCTGCTATCGCTTGGCAAGCTGCTGCATGCCAATATGAAGCTTGACAGTGAACTGGTGCCGCTGTCCGCCGAACTGGAGCTGCTGCACCATTATGTACGATTAATGGAGCTGCGCTATACGAACCGCTTTCAGGTGGAATGGCAAGTGCAGGACGGGATTGCGGATGCCCTGGTGCTGCCAATGATTCTCCAGCCATTGATGGAGAACGCCATTTTCCATGGTTCACTGAATACGGACGGCATGCTGCGGATTGAGGTTGGTGCAACCCTGGTGGGCGATGGCACCGAGCTGCTGATCTGGATTGAAGATAACGGACAGGGCATAGATGCCCGGCGTGTCGCTGAACTGAATGCTGCGGAATCGTCGAAGGCCGCCTTGCAGGAACGGGCAAGTATTGGCATCGCTAATGTGCGAGACCGTATACAGCTTCGTTTCGGCTTGCCATATACCTTGAAGGTTGAGAGCGAACAAGGAGCCGGTACCAGAGTTACCGTGAATGTGCCGTACCAGGTACCAGGCGACCCGGTGCATAACAAAGGGGGAAAGGCTATTGTGGAATTTAATGGTGGTCGAGGATGAAACGATTGTACGCTTGGGGCTGCGTTATATGATGGACTGGAATGAGCTTGGCATCAACTGGAAGGCGGAGGCCTCGGGCGGTCAGGAAGCGCTGGAACTGCTGGAGAAGGAAGAGATTCACATTGTGATGACGGATATTCGTATGCCGGGTATGGACGGACTGACGTTAGCTCGTCAGATCAAGGAACGGTATGGCTGGATTCAGATTATTTTCTTTAGCAGCTTCGAGGATTTTCCTTATGTGAAGGAGGCCGTGCGGATCGGTGTCGTTGATTATTTGCACAAGCCAACGATGGAGCCTGAGGAGATTGCTGTGGCACTCAGGAAGGCCCACGCGAATTTGGAGGAACAGCAAGCGGCGGCTCCGGCAGGCTACACCGACAAGGAACGCGAGAGCTTTCTGCTGGAATGGCTGGAGGGCGAGGGCCCGCCAGAGGGGGCGGAGGATCACATTCGTCGCTTTGGGCTTAGAACATGGTTTGGAGCAGGATTTCAGCTCTCAATTTTGCATATTGAAGGTGAGGCGATGCCGGAACTGGCCCGCTTTATGTCCTTCCGCTACTACCTGGAGGAGTATGGGGCGCAAAAATGGGGCGGACTGCTTATAAGCCGCGAGCAATGCGAGTTGATCTGGCTTCTGCCTCGCGGAGGAGCCAGCCAGGATGAGGAAGCCATTCATGAGTATCTAAAGGAGTTGGAGCAGGGGTTATCCAACATGCTAGGCATCCGGGTGGCCTACACATACACCGGTATCTGGGGCGGGCTGGAGGAACTGCCAGAGGCATACCGGACCGCAGTAGCACAGCCTCTTGCCAGTGAAGGTGGCTACAGAGGAATTGTTCGGCTGGCCACCAGCTATATCGACCAGTATCTACTCAAGGATGTGACGCTGGCTCGAATTGCTGAAGAGGTTCATGTCAGTGTTAGTCACTTGAGCCGGGTGTTTCTGAAGGAAACCGGACAGCATTTTAATGAATATGTTACCGCCAAGAAGATGCTGCTGGCCCGCAAGATGCTGCGAGAAAGCAATTTGAAGGTATACGAGGTGGCCGAACAGCTTGGGTATGCGAACCCTAATTATTTCAGCAAGTTGTTTAAAGATGACATAGGCATGACACCGCTTGAGTTTCGTAATCAATAGCCTGTTTAGCTGCAGATAGCAAAAAAATAGAGGAGAACAGCAAATTTCATCTATTCATAGCTAATTCAATGTAAAGAGCCCCGAACAACTCGGCAAGAATCCACAGTAAAGCAACAAATCGATATGGTAGTTTACCTGACACATTAGCAGTAACATAGGGTTAAGAAGTTTAATTCATGTCAGGGAGGCTAACATATGGGAAGAAAAGGTGGGTTATGGTGGTTAACAGCAATTTGTCTCAGCTTGATTCTGGTACTCGCAGGTTGTGGCAGCAATAATGGCAGCAGTGCAACCAACTCGGAGCCTGGGGCGTCCGGTGGAACGAATCCGGCAAGCGGCACAGAAGATAAAGAGCCGGTGACGCTCAAGCTGACAACCTGGAACCCGATCAGCCAGACGGTCATCGACAAGTTCCAGAAGGAGTATCCTTGGATTACGATCGAGCATGACAAAGTATACGATCAATTCCGCGAGATCATCCGCACCCGGATTGTCTCCAAAGCGGATATGGATATGACCTGGTTATTCCCTAACCAAGTCGTCGACTTCTCCAAGGAAGGAGCTTTGATGGACATCAGCGGCAGTCCTTGGCTGAGCAATTACTTGGAGGCGGCGGTTGACCTTGGCACCGTGGATGGCAAGACATACGGTGTTCCTTATAACAGCCAACCCATTGTGATGTTCTACAACAAAACCTTGTTCGATGAGCTGGGGTTGTCCGTTCCCAAGACCTGGGAAGAAATGATGGAGGTCAGCGAGGCTATCAAGGCTAGCGGCATAGCTCCTATGGTCATCGGTAGTAAGGATGGTTGGGCTACCCAGTTCCTGGCGACGGCACAATTCGGTCTGTATAAGCATGACAACCCGAAGGTATTTGCACAATTGGCTAATGGGGAGAAGAAATGGACCGATCCGGAATTTACAACCTTCTTCGATGGATTGAAGGAATTAGTAGATAAAGGCTATCTGCTGGAGAACTCCGTTGGTTTGAGCTATGACCAGGTGGCCCATGTATTCAAAGAGGGCAAAGCCGCCATGTGGCCAATGGGCGAATGGGGCTATAGCGAGAACTTTGATGCGAGCTTTGATAGCTTCGAGCTTGGAGCATTCCCCATTCCGGTTAACCGCGGTGACCAGCCGCTCGTTACGAACCTTGTATCTGACAACTTGCTGGTTGGCGTAAGCTGGAGCAAACATCAGGAAGAGATCAAACTGTTCATGGAATTCGTTGCCCGGCAGGACATTGCTCAAATCTGGTCTGAGGAGACGAGGCAGGCCGTTACAGTCAAGGGGGGGACCTCCAGCACCTACAGCCCGCTTGCAACTGCACTGCAACCGCTCATCGATGCTACGGAAGCACAGATTTTCCCGAGTATGACCGCATCAATTGAACCCGTGATGTTCCCGATTTTCCAACAGATTCTGCTGAAGCAGGATGTGGATATGGTGAAGCTGTTGGAGCAAATGCAGGCCGCACAGGACAAAGACATCTAGGGAGCTGAGGGGGGCGTGTCTGGTCATTAGGCAGAGTTGGCTGTCCCCAGCCCCAGCATCCTCAGACACGCCTAGTCGCCTGCATAGGGAGGTTTGGCAATGAAATTCATGAGCTTACGCAATTACTTCTTATTTGTTGCTCCTGCACTGCTGATTTATTTGGTCTTCTTCGCCGGTCCGATCTTCAGCGGTCTTTATTACGGCTTTACAGATTGGAATGGCTTCTCTTTTAAAGCGGATTGGGTAGGATTGGAGAATTTCCGGGAGGCTTTTCGCGACCCTCTGCTCCTGACCGCATTAAAAAATATGGTCATACTCTCCATTGTAGTCATTGTGCTGCAGCATAGCTTCTCCATCTTGCTCGCCGTGCTGCTGGACCAGAAGGTGAAGGGCGTTGTCTGGATGCGAGCGGTTATCTTTTTCCCGGTCATCCTGAACACGGTCGTGATCGGTTACGTATGGAGCTATATGTACGCGCCCATGGTTGGCTTCCTGCCCAGGTTGTTCACGGCACTGGGTCTGGATGGCCTGGCACAGCTCGACCCGCTAGGCGATCCGAGGCTGGCTATCTACGCTATAGCATTTGTCATGGTCTGGCAATACACGGGTTATTCCATGATGATCTATTTGGCGGGCTTGCAGTCCGTATCAGGAGAGATTTATGAGGCGGCAAGTATTGACGGTGCCGGTCCCTTTAATAAATTTTTCAAAGTTACGCTGCCGCTCCTGATTCCTTCCATTATTGTGAATACGGTGTTATCCGTGATCGGTTGTATGAAAATGTTTGAACATGTCTTTATCATGACCCAGGGCGGGCCAGCCAACTCGACCCAGACCTTCGGAATTATGATCTACCAGTATGCCTTCAAGACCTCACAGATGGGCTACGGCACAGCCATGGCGATGATTTTGTCAGTGATGATTTTGCTGGCAACCTTCATTCAGATCAAATTGCTTAGCCGGTTGGAGGTGACGAATTGACGACTAATTTGCAAAAAGCCTTCATATATACAATTTTAGCTATCGCGCTCATTATTGTGCTGGTGCCGATGGGCGTCATGATTACAGTCTCGCTGCAAACTTCGTCTTCGGTCAATCCGCTGGCATTGCCCCGTGATCCGCAATGGAGCAACTACGTAGAAGCGCTGCGTACCGGGAACCTGCTGCCGTATTTTAGCAACAGTATCCTGGTACTCGTCATCACCACTGCGGTAGCGATTGCCATCGCTGTGCTAGCGGCCTATGGCCTGCATCACGGCAGAAGGTACAAGTCCGATGTACTGTCGACCTTCTTCCTGATGGGGATGATTTTACCCGCATTCTCCGGTACGATTCCGGCATTCCTGGTATTGCGCGAGATTCACCTGCTGAATACTCATATCGGGCTGTCTTTGATTCAGATTGCTTCGGGTTTGGCGCTGCCAATTTTCTTATACGTCAATTTCTTTAAGACCGTGCCCAGAGAGATTGAAGAAGCTGCGGTGGTGGATGGTTGCGGGCCATGGCGGACGTTCATCCGGATTATTTTCCCGCTGACACTTCCAATAACCGCGACAACTGTCATCGTTGTGGCTATCAACTCCTGGAATGACTTCTTTAATCCGCTTATCTATTTGTCTTCACCCGAGATGCGGACCCTGCCGGTTGGGCTGATGGCGTTCAAAAGCCAATACAACACGAACTGGCCGCAAATGTTCGCCGGGGCCACGCTGGTGGCCTTGCCAATTATCATTCTGTACATGTTCGTGCAACGGTTCATAATCAAGGGAATGGTTGGCGGTGCGGTGAAGGGCTAAGCGACGAGAACATCTGATCAAGCTGCCCGCTGATCGGGCTGCGAAAGCCATGCGCCTGGCAGTCACAGGCATGAGAGAGGGGCGCGTTAAATGAAGGAGAGCTATATCGGTCTCGATCTCGGGGGTACCGGCATTAAGGCTGCACGGGTTGACGAGGATGGGGCCATTATTGCCAGAGCCGGGAGAGTGACGCCAACCGCCGAGGGTCGAGAAGGGATTTTTCATGCGGTCCGGCAGGTCATTGAAGAACTGCTTGAGCAGAATTCACAGGTCCGCGGTATCGGCATCGGTACGGCGGGCTGGGTGGAGCCGGACACTGGCAAGGTGCTCTTCGCGAACAACAACCTGCCGGGCTGGACTGGCATGCCGCTCCGCGAGGCAGTGGAGCAGGCCTTCTCGTTGCCTGCTGCTGTGGAAAACGATGCCAATGCGGCTGCGCTAGGGGAAGGTTGGCTTGGTTCCGCCTTGCCTTACCGCCATTACGCCATGCTGACACTGGGCACTGGTGTCGGTGGCGCTGTGGTGCTGGATGGCCGCATCATCACTGGCCGCAAAGGGGCTGCCGGGGAGTTCGGCCACATGGTGCTGTACCCAGGCGGCATCTCATGTAGCTGTGGACAGCGCGGCTGCATGGAGCACTATGTATCCGGTCGAGCGCTTGGCCGACTGGCGGCGGAGGTTCATCCGGCATGGGACGGCCGTCGCCTACTGGAGGCGTTCGCCGCAGGAGACGATGCGGCAGTGCCGGCTGTAGAGCGTTACTTCACCGACCTTAGCCTGGCTGTGCACAATATTCAGTCATTCCTCGACCCGGAGGCCATTATCTTGGGCGGTGGCGTAGCCGACTCCCATCCGTTGTGGCTGGAAGCATGGAAGCTGCGGCTGGCTGAGCTGACGCCGCTGCAGATCACTCTGATTCCCGCATCCCTTGGGAATGAAGCAGGAATTCTTGGTGCCGCCCGAGCGATCATGCAGAAGGTGAGGAATTAGAGTGCTGCTTGAAGTTATCGCCACGACGGCAGAGGATGCATGGCTTGCCGAGCAAGGGGGCGCGGATCGCATTGAGCTGATTACTGCGTTTCCTGAAGGCGGGCTAACGCCGTCGCTTGGATTAATCGAAGAGGTTCGTACACGGGTGAGCCTTCCGGTGCGGGTGATGATTCGCCCCCATGCGCGCTCCTTTGTATATAGCCGACTGGATGCGGAGACGATGCTGCGTGATGTGCGCCATGTCGCGGCCATCCCGGGGCTTGGCTTGGTAACAGGGATGCTCCGCGCAGACGGCACGGTTGATGAAGAGCTGCTCACGGAGCTGCTCGCAGCGGCTGAGGGCTGCCCGGTGACGTTCCATCGGGCGTTTGATGAGGCTGGCGATTTGGCGGCTGCTTATACGGTATTGGCCAAGTATCCGCAAGTGACCGACTTGTTAACCTCCGGCGGGGCCAATACTGCCGCCCCTCAGGGGATGGCTTCCATTGCGGGCCTGATCCATCGCTCTGCAGGCGGCGGCCCTGTTGTTCTGTGCGGCAGCGGTCTGAATATCGACAATTTGCCTGATTTCCTGGCTCGCACAGGAGCCAAGCGGATTCACCTTGGGTCCGCAGTGAGGGAAGGCGGCGACCCGCGCAGGCCGGTTGATCCAGCCAAGGTTGAGGAAGTGCGCAGCCTGCTACATTCATGGAAGAGGTGAAAAGCATGTCGCAACAAGAGCAGCGCGAGCTGCGCCAGCAGAAGAAGCAAGAGATTAATGTCTCGATCAAGAACGGCCCTTATTTGGCGGATTGGGGGTCTTTGAAGGGGTATACCGTTCCCCGTTGGTATGAGGATGCGAAGTTTGGCATTTTCATCCATTGGGGTGTCTATTCTGTACCCGCCTTCGGGACGGAATGGTACGCTCGCAATATGTATAGGGAAGGTACTGAGGTCTACGAGCATCATGTGCAAACTTATGGTACACCGGATCAATTTGGCTATAAGGATTTCATTCCGATGTTCACCGCAGAGAAATTTGATGCGGAGGAATGGGCAGCGCTCTTCAAACGGGCTGGAGCAGCGTTTGTCGTACCCGTCGCTGAGCATCACGACGGCTTTGCGATGTATGACAGTCCATTTTCTGAATGGACTGCAGCCCGGATGGGGCCCAAACGTGATGTCATTGGAGAACTGGCGGCCGCAGTGCGCCGCCATTATATGACCTTCGGAGTCTCGTCCCACAGGGCGGAGAATTGGTGGTATTACAACGGAGGCCGTGAGCTGCCGTCCGATGTGCAGGACCCGCAATACGCCGAGCTATACGGCCCGGCGCAGGCCTGTTGCGGGGACCCGGCATATCCCTTGCCGATTTTGCCGCCGAATGAGGAATTTCTGGACGACTGGTTCGTACGCACCTGCGATTTGATCGACCGTTATGGTCCGCAGCTTGTCTACTTCGACTGGTGGATTGAGCAACCGGTATTCAAGCCGTATCTGCAAAAACTGGCGGCCTACTATTACAACAAAGCGGCTGAATGGGGCCAGGGCGCAGTAATCAACTATAAATTCGATGCCTTTGCTGAAGGTACAGCAGTCTATGATATGGAGCGTGGACAATTGGCTGATATACATCCAAGTGTCTGGCAGACCTGTACTTCGGTGGGGGAGACCGCCTGGTGCTACATTGCTGACCACAAATACAAGTCGGTGCAGACCATCCTTGGTGACCTGGTTGATATCGTCAGTAAGAACGGCGTTATGCTGCTGAATATTGGGCCGCGTGCCGATGGGACGATCCCCGAGGAAGAGCAGCGGATGCTGCTGGAGATCGGTGACTGGCTCGCGGTGAACGGCGAAGCCATCTATGGCACAAGACCGTGGAAGGTGTACGGTGAGGGACCAACGCAGATCGTGAGCGGAACCTTTAATGATACAAAGCGCAGCCCATTTACCGGGCGCGACATTCGGTTTACATCCCGGGGCGAAGGAATCTTATACGCCACGGTGATGGGCTGGCCGGAGGATGGCGTCGCAGTAATCGAGACGCTGGGCATCCGCGGCAAGCTGCTGCCAGGTGAGATTGGCAAGCTGGAGCTGCTAGGCTGGAAGGGTGAACTGGAGTGGAGCCGGGAAGAACTGGCGCTGAAGGTCAGCCTGCCAGAGGCGATGGCGACTCGCGGAATGCCAGTGCTGCGCATAGAGTACAATGCCGTGGGCACCGCCAGATAAATCTGCTTCAGCGCGGCTTAACGTTGTGGCGTGTGGACCTTGGCGGCCCGATGATCTAGCGCTGGCTTTGTGTCCTTGCACTTGTTCTTGACCTGCTTTAGTGCGGCGACAATCAGGAAGCTGATGATGACAAGCAGTAGCCAGGAGCTAATCTTGCCAATATGAACGAGATGCCAGCCCCCCGTTTGATTCGGATATTTCCATGCGCTGAAGAAGGTGGCGATATTTTCGGCCACCCAGATGAAAAAGCCGATCAGTACGAAGGACAGGACGAGCGGCATATGGTAGCGCTTAACACCCACTTCGTAATGC
This sequence comes from Paenibacillus sanguinis 2301083 = DSM 16941, assembly GCF_000374825.1. Classification (GTDB taxonomy): domain Bacteria; phylum Bacillota; class Bacilli; order Paenibacillales; family Paenibacillaceae; genus Fontibacillus; species Fontibacillus sanguinis. Next base: position 622,371 of record NZ_KB895376.1, on the reverse strand, counting down.
ACGTGGGTCCGCCAGAACACGAGGACGACCCATGCAAACAGCCACCAGCGTATATCGATCCAGAAATGATGAGTAAAGAAGTTCAGATAGATCATCGCTGCCAGCGGCACGCTGAGCCAGAGCGGCGGGAAGTGTTCAAGCCTGATACTAAGCCGCCGCCAGGCCTGGCATAGATAGCTGGCTACGCTGGCATACATGAATCCGCTGTAGAGCGGGACGCCGTTCACCTTGGCCAAGCCTTCCTCGGGATAAGACCAGGACCCCATATGAACCTTGAACATTTCCAAGGCCAAGCCAATCAGGTGAAAGACGCTAATGACCTTAAGCTCATCACTGGTCTCCAGCCCGGAGCGGACCATCCAGACCTGCATGGCCAGACAGATAATGAGCAGCCAGTCGTAGCGGGAAAGCCAAGGAAAAGGCAGAAGCTGGGTCAGGGCGAGCGACGCAAAGATCACAACTGGAAATAGGCAAGATAAAGCCTGTTGCCAGCCGAAGCGAACCAATTGCTGCATGGCGTGCCATATGTGCTGCTTCATTGTTCACCCCCTTATTCCTTCGCCTCAATATCACTTCTATATTCCAGAAGATCTCCGGGCTGGCAGTCCAGGGCTTCACAGATGGCCTCCAGTGTAGAGAAACGAATGGCCTTGGCCTTGCCGTTCTTCAAGATCGATAGATTGGCCATCGTAATTCCTACCTTTTCGGAGAGTTCCGTGACACTCATCTTCCGTTTGGCCAGCATGACATCAACATTTACTATGATTGCCAATGGATTCACCTCAGATCGTCAGATCATTTTCTGTTTTTATCTGGATCGCGCTGGTCAATAGCCGTTGCAGCACTGCCGCGAAGACAGCAATGACAGCAGAGGCAAAAGCAATGACTAGACCTAACGCAGCAAGTCCGGGGGCATCATCCTTTTCAGCAATGATCAGCAGGATGGGTAGAAGAGCGACATAAATGATGGTGATCGCTACCCCGCAGTTTCTAATTTGTCTCAGAGCGTTCACCGATCCCTCGGAGAAGGCTGTATTCCGATCAATCATGCCCAGCAGCTTGAGCGTCTGATATAACGCAAAGAAGAACGGCAGCGCAGCGACGTAAAGTCCCAAGATAATGGGGAGCCATACGTATGGTGGGTAATATCTGATCAACTCGCTCCCGATTTGGGGCAGCACAATTAGGGCTATAGCAAGCACGCCGATTCCCATCAGGAAGACAACAACTCGCAAAAAAAGCGTCGAACCTTGCTTTGATTTCATCACACAAGCACCTCGCGAACATTTAGTATGGGATTAATTTAGCATAATATTTATCGTTTTACAATAAATATTTATTATTTTTAGTAATAAAAATATTGTTAAGCGCAGTTCTCTACCATTGAATTATTGGACTTGGAGAGGGCTATGGGATAGAATGTTAACCCTCGGAACGTTGGGATGTGGGAATGTAAGAAGATTAGAACGTCGGAATATAGGAATGTAGGATGCAGGAAGATTAGAACGTCGGAATATAGGAATGTAGGATGCAGGAAGATTGGAACGTCGGAATATAGGAATGTAGGATGTAAGAAGATTAGAACGTCAGAATGTGGGGAGCAGCCTACCTAACACATCGCATACTTACATCCCACACTACACATTGCATACTTACATCCTATATTTCACGCTACACATCCCACATCCCACATTTAACGGGAAATCTTCCATCTAAAAATTGGTTTATCGTCTAAATATTGACTTTTATATGGAATTCCTCCCTATAATATTGCCCCGATTGCCGAAAATGGCCCTAAAGCGCGGAATTATAGGGAGCTTTTCCATCTAAGCAGCACAAATCAGCCGATTTATGAAAATTAACTGGATGATTTCCTGCTAATCTGACCTACGAGGAACATTAGGGGAGGGGCTGCGTCTACCAGCTTGCCCCCAAGGCCATTTTCGGCCACCATGGTACTTGTAACTTGTAACTTGTAACTTGTAACTTGTAACTTGTAAATTACCTCTTGTCCCTTATATCTTTCACTTGTCCCTTATCAACTATTGCTCATCCCTTACTCCCTGCTCCCCTACCAATGGACAATGCTTTAAACTCTCTCCAGTAGGAACACTGCCAGCTTTAGCAAGTGTGCGATGATGAAGCCTCTCTTTTCTGCGGAAAAGTTCCGATTATGTTATGATAAGGGCTAATGATAAAGCAAAGGGAGAGTATGAATTTCATGTCAGATTTGCCAAACTGCCCAAAATGCAATTCCGCCTACACTTATGAGGACGGTAATCTTCTGATTTGCCCGGAGTGTGCTCATGAGTGGAGCCTTGATCAGGAAGAAGCCGCCGAGGACAGCAAGGTTTATAAGGATGCCAATGGCAACCTATTGCAAGACGGGGATTCCGTAACAGTCATTAAAGACCTTAAAGTGAAAGGCAGCTCGTCCGTGCTCAAGATCGGTACCAAGGTGAAAAATATACGCTTGGTGGATGGCGATCATAACATTGATTGCAAAATCGACGGGTTCGGGGCGATGAAATTGAAATCGGAATATGTTAAGAAGGCGTAAGCTATCATAGTTGATCGAGCAGCCGGCTCAAGCAGCCAGCCTGAGTATCCAGCGGATACTTGGGCTGGCTTTATGTTACAGAGCAGTTGGTGGTAGTAGAGCATCTTATGGCCTGCGCTGACCTCTATAGTGTTGCGATAATTCCCAAATAGGAAATGGAGCAACACCTTTTATGTTGAGAAAGATAGGAACGGAAATTGGAGGTTTGTGGATATAGACTGATTTATTGCAGCTAAATATTTTAAAATTACATATTTCAATCCTGGCACGCTATTGATACACTAAGACGAGAGAAGTTATCGGAAAAGGTGTGGGCCTGCTCGATGTCCCGGGCTATCGATGGTAAGGAATCGAGAACGCTTACATCATTTCGGCAAATTTTAAGGTATAAGGATGGTAGATATGAGCCACGAACAAACTACTACAGATGTTATCTTGATTGGCGCCGGAATTATGAGTGCAACGTTAGGGGCTTTGCTTAAGGAGCTGGCCCCGGATTGGAGTATCGCGGTATTTGAGAAGCTGGACAAAGCCGGAGAAGAAGCCTCCAATGAATGGAACAATGCGGGGACAGGTCATGCTGCGCTCTGTGAGCTGAACTACACCCATGAGCGGCCGGATGGCTCTATCGATATTGCCCAGGCCGTCAAGGTGAACGAGCAATTCCAGGTATCCAAGCAATTTTGGGCCCATCTGGTGCGGACCAAGCGGATTGCCAACCCGCAGGACTTTATTATGCCGCTGCCGCATTTGAGCTTCGTGCAGGGAGAACGTAATGTGCAGTTCTTGAAAAGCCGATATGAGGCCATGTCCAGCCATCCTTTGTTTCAGGGCATGGAATATTCGGAAAGTCCGGATCAGCTTAAGGAGTGGATTCCACTCATGATGAAGAACCGCAACCTTCAAGAACCTGTCGCTGTGACCAAGGTGGATTACGGTACGGATGTGAACTTTGGTGTTCTAACGCGTATTATGCTGGAATCCTTGCAGGACCAGCAGGTGGATATTTATTACCGGCATAGTGTTACCCGGATGAGCCGGACCAGTGACGGATGCTGGGAGGTCAGAGTTAAGGACTTGCATAGCGGAGAGACAAAGCGGCATACGGCCAGGTTTGTCTTTATCGGCGCTGGAGGAGGCAGCCTGCATTTATTGCAAAAATCCGGTATTTCGGAAGGAAAGCATATCGGAGGCTTCCCGGTTAGCGGCTTGTTCCTGGTGTGCAATAATCCTGAGATTATTGAGCAGCACCATGCCAAGGTGTATGGCAAGGCCTCAGTGGGAGCCCCGCCTATGTCCGTACCCCATCTGGATACCCGGTTTATTAATCACCGAAAATCATTGCTGTTTGGACCGTTTGCCGGTTTCTCTCCTAAATTTCTCAAGACCGGGTCGATGATGGATTTGCTTACTTCGATAAAATCGCATAATCTCTTAACTATGATGACTGCAGGCGTCAAAGAGATGTCGCTGACGAAATATCTGGTTCAGCAATTAATGTTATCCAAGGAGCAACGTATCGAAGAATTACGGCAATTTGTCCCGGATGCCCGGAGTGAGGACTGGGATTTGGTCGTTGCCGGGCAACGGGTACAGGTCATCAAGGACACACCTGAAGGCAAAGGAAAGCTGAGATTTGGCACAGAAGTGATCAGCAGTGCTGACGGCTCGGTGGCCGCATTGCTTGGCGCCTCTCCAGGGGCCTCGACGGCAGTGCATGTAATGCTGGAGGTCATTCAAAGATGCTTCCCTCAACACTTGAAGAGTTGGGAGCCGAGAATCAAGGAAATGATCCCTTCCTATGGCTTGCTATTGTCAGAGCAACCGGAGCTTCTGCGCGAGATTGAGCCTGCGGTTGCGCAGGTGCTTGGCCTAACCGCGATGGCCTCCCTTGCCGTGAAGACTGTGGAGCCGTTAATTTAGCTCCAGGAGGAGATCAACATGAAGACGATAACCGCTGGAACTCTTGCGGAGAAATTTCAACTGGAAGTGCTGGCAGGAGCCAGCCGGATGGACCGGGTAATTACCCGGTCGAGAACGCATCGCCCGGGGCTTGAATTTGTCGGTTATTTTGACTTTTTCCCGATGGAACGGGTACAGGTGCTGGGTCGCAAGGAGATCAACTATTTGCTGACCCTGAGCGTGGAGGAACGCAAATTGCATATTGGAAACATTGTGAAATACCATCCTCCATGCTTCATTGTGACGTCGGGGCAGCAAGAAATTCCTTATTTGACCTTGTTCTGTGATCAGGAAGGAATTCCGCTGCTGCGCACGAAGGAGACGACCAATGAATTTATCGCCAAGCTCGACAGTTATCTGGTCAAGGCGTTAGCTCCAGAGCTGTCGATTCATGGGGTATGCGTGAACGTGTCCGGTATTGGCATTCTCCTGCGCGGCAAGTCCGGGATCGGCAAGAGCGAGACGGCCCATACGCTAATCCGCAGAGGACATCGGTTTGTGGCGGATGATGTCGTGGTGCTGAAGAAGCTGGGGCCAACCACCTTGTTAGGAACCCATAATGAAACCACCCGCGAATTTCTGGCCTTACGAAGCGTGGGGCTAATTAATGTCGTACGTCAATATGGACGCAGGGCCTTTCAGGATGAGACACGCATCGTACTGGATATTGAACTGGTGCCATGGCGGGAGAACGCCTTGAACAATGAACTGGAAGTGGTGCCTCAGTTTACGGAATACCTGGGCGTCCAGGTCCCGCATATTGAAGTCCAGCTTCAGCCTGGCCGGGATGTGGCAGGGTTAATTGAAGCCGCAGCCAACAACTGGTATCTCAAGCAACTTGGATATAGTGCGGCGGAAGAGTTCATGAAGCGGATTGAAGACGAGATGATCAAATAAGATAATTGAATCTCCAAATTTTGAGCTGCTGTCTTGTACTCTTTCCTGCGCCATTCGGCCCGAGTTATACAATAATAGTCAATATGGTTTCTTTATGATCTGTTGCACACTTCTTTTCAGGCTGGCACCAAAAAATAAACGGCAAGGGGCTTATCCCATGCCGTTTTTCATTTTCAGAGGGGGAGTGATTTGGTACGATTCCCTTACTCCTTGCTGCCTGTGCTGGCGATGCCTTGAACATAATAACGCTGCAACGGAATCAGCAGCACGACCGGGATGATCACGGACAGAATAGCGGCTGCGAACATCTCATTCCAGTAGGTTCCATACTCGGTGATGAAATCGCTCAAGGCTACTTGAATTACCTTGTATTCCTTCGAGCGGGTGGCAATCAGCGGCCACATGAAGGATTCCCATTGCTGGATGAAGATAAGCAAGCTGGCGCTAACGGTGACAGGCTTGCATAGAGGCATAACGATGCGGGCATACACCCGAACCCAGGAGGCGCCATCCATCCGGGCTGATTCAATCAAGGAGTAGGGCAGCTCCAGGAAGAACTGGCGGAATAAGAAGACCACCAGGCCGTTCGCCAGGCCCGGGACGATAATACCCGCATAGGTATCGATCCATCCCAGAGAATTCACCAGGCTGTACAGCGGGATGGAAATGACTTCAAAGGGAATCATGAATGTCAGCAGCACGAGCAGAAAAAGGATCGCCTTGCCGCGAAATTCAAAATAGACGAAGGCAAAGGCGGCCATGGAGCCCAGGAGAAGCCCACCCAGTACGGAAGAGATGCCGACCAGGAAGGTGTTCAGGAGCGTTCTCCCGAATCCTCTCTCCGTGAACAGCGATTGATAGGCCTCCAGGGTGAACTCGCTGGGCCAGAAGGTTCTCCAGGTAACCGGAGACATATATTTATAGATTTCCTCCAGAGGCCGGAACGATGACACCAGTGCAAAGGCCAGTGGAAGCAGGACGATCAAGGCCAATGCCAGATGAATGATATACACCGGCAGAGACGAGCGAATGGATCTAATCACGTTCATGTCCTTTCTGACAGGAGTCTTGAATTGGTGTTTGGTGTTCAATGAGAGGCCTTCAGCCACTTGAACTGAGCGGCAACGGCCAGCAGTGTAAGCATAAGCAGAATCACTACGATGGCGGAGGACCGACCCAGATCGGAATATAGAAAGGCACTGTTGAAGCTTTCCAGCATCAGTACATTGGTGCTGTTCTCAGGTCCGCCTTTGGTCAGAATATACATCGGCGAGAACAAGAGAAAATTAGCTGTGGTCACGGATACGACCACGAAGGTTAGCGACCGCTTCATCAGAGGATATACAATGTGAATCAGTTGCCGCCAGCGGCCCGCTCCATCCAGAGAGGAAGCCTCCATCAATGAAGCGGGAACCTCTTGCAGGCCCGCCAGCAGGAACAGGGCCCAATAGCCCACGCCCTTCCAGGATGCAATCGCGATGATGGAGCCGAGGGCCTGGGCGCTGCTCCCAAAGAAAGGCTGCTCCGGCAGCCCAAGCGCGGTCAGGATGGAATTGACGACGCCTTGCTCGGGACTAAGCATGATATTCCAGAGCATGCACGCTGTAGGTACAGATATGGCCACGGGGACAAAGTGGATGCTGCGGAACCACGCGATTCTTCTGATTCGGGTATTTAGCAGCAGGGCCAGCACGAAAGCGAGTATAATCTGCAAAGGATTAATGATGACATTGAACAACAGCGTAACCTTCAGGGAATCCCAGAACACAGGGTCTTGAAACAGCGTCATGTAGTTCTGCAATCCGACAAAGCTTTTATCCCCCGACAGAAATGATGTCGTGTACAGACTTTGCACAATGCCATTCCCGATCGGGTACAGCTTGAACAGAAACAGGCCCGCTAGTGGCGGTAATAGAAACAATAGAAGCGGGCCCAGCATTTTTTTACGTTCCATCAAGTTCACCCTTGACCTATTTATTTTGCCGCTACGTCTTTGTATTTCTTCAGTTGATTATCAATAATAGATACGGCTTGATCGAGGGCTTTCTGCGGCTCGGTGCCATTCTTGATATCGTCGAAAGCCTTGTTTATGTTGGACTCCCATTCCAGATAACCCGGTGTCATCGGACGGGATACGGCGGTCTCCAGCGACTCCTTGGCAGCAATACGCAGGATGGAATCCGGGAAAGCCTCGTATTTCGGGTCGGTATTAATCGCGTTCAGTAATTCAACCTGTGGCGGCAATGTTCCTCCCACTTCAAAGATAATCCGCGCGCCCTCACCCAGCGTCAGGAATTCAACAAGCTTGGCGGCCGCTTCCTTCTTCTCGGAGAATTGGGATACGCCGAGGTTCCATGCGCCTGTAGGCGTAGCTATTTGTTTATCGGCAAAATAAGGATGCAGTGTTACGCCGAAGTCGATCCCCGAATCGCGAATTTTGGGCATATTCTGATTGGTGGCCAAATACATGGCGACTTTGCCGGAGGTGAAATAGTCCAGAGATTCTTCCTTCTTGATCTTGGGGCTCACCTGGTGCTTGTTGAACAGATCGCCATAGAACCGGAAGGCTTGTACGGCTTCCGGGGAATTGGAATAACCCGTTGCTGTTAATCCATCCTCGCTGATCATCTTCACGCCCAGGCTGTCGGACAAGGCCAGTAATTGGTAAGCTTTACTGATCTGCTCGAATGAAAATCCGTACACATGGTCACCCGTCAGCTTCTTGGCTAATTCCAAGACCTCTTCCCAGGTCAACCGTTGGTTTTCATCCGGGAAAGGAATGCCGTTCTTCTCGAACAGCTCTTTGTTGTAGTAGAGCACCTGGCTGGAGCTATTCATGGGTGCCGCTACCAGCTGGCTGTTGTAGGTCACGCTGTCTACGGCTGAAGGAGTCCACTTTTGGGTTGCCTCCTTGTCAATCAACTCGTCCAGGGGAGCTAAATACCCTTTGACCGAGTAGTTCACAACCAGTGGCGAGTCGACGAACAAGGCATCGACATCTTTGGATTTTGCACCCAGTTTAATCTCAATGGTCTCCACCAATTGATCGAAGGGAGCCAGATCGAGCTTGACCTTGATCCCGGGATTTTGTTCTTCAAATGCTTTAATGGCTTCCGTTAACGGCTTTTCGTAGTTGGAATAAGCAGCAAACGTGATTTCCTGTGTATCCGCAGCGGGAGTGGCTTCTGGCTGCCCGTTCGCAGCCGGGGCCGAGTTGCCGGATGCACACCCCGCCAGTACCGTAGCCGTAATCATGAGTGGAGCCAGCCAACGGCTAGATTTATTCATGGATGTTGTCTTCATAAGGAAATCCACACCTCATTCTTTCATATTTAAAATGCCTGAAATACCTCAAGAGAACAGTCGCTGATACATCAATTCAAAGAAGCGCTCCTGATCCAGCTCCAAGGCCACGTTGACGGGCCCTGAAGGCTGCGGACGGGCCAGCGTTTGACCGGAGCTTGTCCGATGGTCGTAGAGCACCTCGATCTCCATGGCCACTGTACGAATCAGCGTCGGATCAATCAAGGCCGCGATTGTCAGCGGGTCACACATATAGGAGAAGTCCCGCTCCATATAATCCATAAAAGCATGCATCATTTGCACCAGGCAGGCAGCTAGCGGAGTTCCGCAGCGAGCCATTTGCCGGGCATCGTCACGGGTGAACCGCGCTTGTCTGGTGACATCCAGCCCGACCATCAGCATCGGGACACCGCTTCTAAATACAACGGAGGCGGCTTCCGGATCACATTGAATATTATGCTCTACAGGCTCCAGTTCAGCTCCATTGGCTCCCAGACGAGTCACGCCTCCCATCATGACGATACGTTTCACCTGTTTTGCCACTTGAGGCTCCAGAATCAAAGCGGCGGCTAGATTGGTTAATGGGCCAATCGTGACCAGTGTAATCTCGCCCGGGTTGTTCATGACTTTCTCGACGATAAATTCCACGGCATGACCCTCAGTAACCGGGGCTTCATCTAATGCCAATGCCAGCCCCTTGTCCTCCATGCCGGCGCGCCGCAGCGGGCGGTTGCGCAGCAGTGGGAGCGGGACTCCCGGATATACGGGAACATGGTTCACCCCGCACAGGTTCAGCACGGCCTGGGCAGTTCGAGCTCGTGTGTGAACCTTGCCGTAAACCGTGGTGAGGCCTTCTACACAGATTTCCGGCGACTTCACAGCCAGCGCAACAGCAACCGCGTCGTCGGCGTTGGTGCCGATATCTGTATCAATGATAATTCTTGACAATAGGTCCACTACTTTCTCTCTAGTTGCCCGGGGTTCCCCTTTAGGTGGGTTCCCCGATAATCGGTGTCAGGTTTTGAATCAGCATTTGCTTGCGGTCGTAACGAATCAAGCCTTGTTGCTTCCAGCGGCTAAGCAGCTCGGAGACAGTCTGCCGGGTACAGCCGATCATGTTGGAGATTTCCTCGTGGCTTAGATCAAGCTCTACGCGAAGCTGTCCGCCCGGCGTTTCCGTGCCAAGCTGTTGAAGCAGCCAGGCCAGTCTCCACGCGACAGGCTTGGAGATCAGCAATTCCACCGTGCTTTGGTGATGAATCAGCCGATGAGTCAACGTGTACAGAATTGTTTGCGTGACAGTCGGGTTAGTCAGGATTTGCTCGCGGATGATGGAGGCATCCAGCACCCAAATTTGACTATCATGCAAGCATTGGGCATAACAGGGGTGGTTCTGTTGCAGGATGATCTCAGCTAGTCCAAACGCATCCCCCGTCTTGCGAATAAAGAACGTGACGTCTCGCCCTTCCTCTGTGAATTGGCATACTTTCAGTAGACCGGACTCGATGAAATAAGAGCCGGCCGGCACCGAGCCTTTCGTGAATACGAAGGAGCCTTTGGGAAAGTGCCGCAGGGTACCATGCCTGCGATGCAGCTCATTGACCGAATCATCGGGACAGGATGCCTGGCCAGGTCCACGGTTCACCACAAAATCGCGAGCAGAATGTTGAAGTTCAAGCAAGTTTGCTCCCTCCTTTGCTTCTGTACACAAAGCGCGGGCAAGGAGCTTCACTTGCTAAGTACGATTCCAGTATAAATAAGGAGTTATATGGATTCTGTCGGCTACCCGACAGAGAGAGAAGAAGTTGCTGTGGCCAGAACATAAAGAATTCCTCCTATCTGAATACATTGCACCTTTCAGTATGGGGGAGGAATACACGTGAAATGTTATGACAAGGTAAAACTATGTAAAACCCAGTATATTCAAAGCAGCAAGGCAAAAGAGCCAAGCCCCTTAAGAAGGCTTGGCTCTTTTGCCGAAAAATCCTGCTATTTTGAATTCACCAGTTGTTTCCTGAAACCCGGATGACGTTAAAATCCGGACTTCCGCTTTCGCCGTAAATGGCCGTTACGCCAGGATTATTGATCTGCACATTGGTGAAGCTGGCCTCTCCCACGGCAGGCCCTTGCCCGGCTTCCGCGCGCACCACCAGCTTGATCCCGTAACGGGTCGGGTTGTTGATATTGATGTTCTCCAGACGGACATTCTCCATCGGAAGATTTTCCGGGGACTTGGTTTGGAGCATAATTCCAAAATAGACCGGATCGTTGATATCTACATTTTTGACTACAACGTTCTTGAAGTCGCGGTCACCACTGTAAAGCCAAATGGCACCATAATTCTGGTACTCGTTGATTTTGTCATCGGCACCAACGCTGGTCCAGAAGTCTCCGCCAGTACGGTCCAGAGTAACTCCATCAATCACGGTATCTTCATCGCCAAATCCGAGGGTATTGTATCCGAAGCTCAGACTGCTGACGGTCAAGCCGGGATAAGTCAGCGTATCGGCGCCATATAGATTCTGGAACAGGTTATCCTTCCCGCCGTAGATGGCGAAGGCAGCTGCGCGCCGGACATTCGTAGCAGTCAGGTTGGTGTACTTGTTCCGTACATTGTACGAGCCTCCTGAATCAATGGCACTGAACAGGGCAAAGGAATCATCCCCGGTCCCGCGGGCATAATTGTTGTCGATAATATTGTAGGAAGAACCGTTGGTCATGTTGATGCCGTCAGCAAATACATTCTTGATGCGGTTATCCTTGAATGTATTGTAGGAGGAGTTCACGCCCCAGTACAGGCAGATGAAGTGCTCGGCCCAGATATTTTCGATGGTTACGTTCTGCATGCCGTTCCCGTCGATGAATTTGCCCGGACCATCCACCCGATAGACGTAGTTGTCCCAGGCGGACAAGTCCTTGATTGTCGAGCCATTCGCTTGAGAGCCAATGTTAAACCCGACATCGGTATTGGTTTTATCCTGAGGGGCCATCAGCTTGGTGTGCCATGGTCCTGCCCCGATAATTTCGGTGGCTCGCCCGTATAAATAAATTTTGGACGATATCGTCCATTCTCCGGCTGGAATAAAGATGCCTTGTTTGGCCGGGTCCTGCCGGAATTCGTTTAGGGCCTGCTCAATTGATTTGGTGCTTGATACTTCCACATACTTGCTTGGATCAGGATTGGACGCAGCAGGTGCTACATGCTCTGTTTCGATCATGTCCACATAAATCCATGGTACATCCCCAGCATCCTTCTGAATTTTGATCTTGGTTCCCGCCGGATAGACCTGATCCAGCATCAATTGCGCGTCTTCATAGAGCCAATAAGCCTTGGAGCCGGAATTGTCATAGCCGAGTTGCCCCAGGGTTGAAGGAGTCGCATAGACATAAGAGAACTTGGAGGTGACGGTGAAGTCACCTTTGTCCACGCCATCGGCATAGATGCTGATGGTACCTGTCGTATCCTCGTCAACAGCGTTGCGAAGCACGAAGGCATTCGCCGGAGAGGTTAACGTGAACTCCACATATTCACCGGGAGCATCGAGACGAACAGCAGACCGACCGGAAGCCTCGCCCGCAAAGTCGCCCGGTGTAAAGTTAGGGGCAAGCCGGGTGCCATTGGTGTTATTGCCTGGAGCCTCGGCTTCCAGAATCGTAAATGGCATATTGGCCCCACGACCTGAATACAGGCTCACTGTCTGGGTGTTATTCGCTTGCTTGGAGGCGACTTCGTTTGCATCCGCCTCTACTGTGGCGGTTACGGTGTAGCTGCCATTCACTGCAGTCCAGGTGCCCATGGTTACAGTAGCTGAAGCGCCTGCTGCTAATGAGCCGTTGTAGGCCTGGGTGAAGGACTGGATGGTGGAGCCTCCCGCATCCTTCAATACCAGGGTGATGCCGTGCGCTCCACTGGCGGCGGCCAGGATTCCCTGATTGTGAAGATTAACGCTAAAGGTCACAGTATCCCCGGCACTTGGACTGCTTGGGGTCCAGGCAGCGGCGGCCACAAGATCCGAGCTTTGCACCTGACCCACAACCAGTGGCGCCGCATGTGTATAGCTGTTATTGGTATTGTCCTTCTCAATAACTGTATTGCTCTCGTTAACTTTAGCTGTCAAATTGTATGATCCGGCCTCCATGGCTTCAATTGTGGCGGAGACTTCTACCGATTGGCCTGCCTCTATGGCGCTGACGGGGGCAGTTCCCGCAAGCTGGCTGCCCAGATAGAAGTTGATATCTGTAGCCCCTGAAGCCTTATCTCCAAGGTTGGCGACCGTGGCTTGCAGAGCGATGCTCTGGCTCTCATCCGGCGAAGAAGGTGACCAAGCGATGTTCGTAACGGTCAAGTCCGGATTGGGAGCCGGCGTGCCGATTACCTCCAATTCAGCGACCTGCCCTCCAGGTGCGCCGGAATTGTCCGTGAACCGAAGCTGAACACTGCTGACAGTTGCGCTGACTGGGATCGTCACCGTGTTATTCAAGGCTGGATTGAACGTATAAGAGGAGGCCGAGACCAGGCTCGTAAAGTTCGCAGCTTCCTGAGTATGCCCCAGTACTTGCATGGTTTGGGTACGCGTCGCCCAATCGCTGGCTGGATTTAGCTTGATACGAATAGCTGAGATGCTGGCATCGGCTCCAAGGTCTACGGTTAATGTGCTTGGATGTCCGTTGCCTTCCCAGTAAGTGCTTGTATCATTGTCGTTGGCATTGGCGGCTACAAAATTGAAGGCGGAGGAGGAGGCTGTAATCGGCTTGCCTAGCGCCAGATTCACTTCGTCCTGCCCACCGCCAGAAGCTGTGCGGGTTACTGAATTACTAGGTGCAGACACGTTGCCCGCTTCATCCTTGGCAGTAACATAGTAGGTTACCGTTGCGTCTGCTGGCTGTTGATCGGTGTAGGCCAGGGTAGACCCGTCCACGCTGCCGCGAAGCTGATGATTCGCATACACGTCATAGCCCGTCACGCCTACATTGTCCGTGGCTGCAGCCCAGGTCAGCTGGATAGTATCCGCAGCCGACTGGGTATAGGTCAAGCTGGCCGGTGCCGTCGGCGGCTCATGATCCGGAGTTCCAGGAGACGTAGTACCGTAGACTTCTAACTCAGCCAGTTGTGCCGCCGGCCAGCCAGTATTAGCTGTGACCTCAATGCGGACATAACGTGCCTCGGCAGCCGCAAGATCAATAGCTACGGTATTATCGGTATTGGGATCAAACGTATAGGTGTTGGAGGCTTTAAGCTGGGTAAATGTACTTCCATCGGCGCTGCCTTGTACGGACAGGGTTTGTGAGCGGCTTTCCCATCCTGCGGGGAGCTTTAATGCAACCTGTTCCACCAAGGCGGATTGAGCCAAGTCAACTTGAACCCATTGCGGAAAAGCCTGGTTGGTGCTCTCCCAGTACGTATCATCATTTTCATCTACAATGTTCGCTGATACATAAACATCAGCATGTCCAGAAGCCGAAGTGTCCTTGCCTGCAGCCAGGTTCATGCCAGCCGCTGCACGGGCGGGGTCTGCCCAGCCAAAGGCGGTCAGGAACGTTCCTGCCATTAAGGTAATCATGCAAATCCAGGCAAATACTCGCTGATAACGTTTCACGAATGTAATTCTCCCTTCATTACTGTTTAGAATTGTGTAAGCGGTGTCAAAAATGTGCAGCTCCTTTCCACACCTGAAATTGGATGCACTGCAATCATAAGTTAATCAATGAGATGAAGTAAGGCGCAATTCTATCGAAATGGTGTGCATGACTATGATATATTGACTTAGAAATACTCCTATAGTATTGCTTGCTTTGATGGAAAGGAGCTTGAGGTCTCATGTTCAACGATCTATTAATTCAGCGTTCTAACTACCTTGGTTATCAGCTAACTATGCAAGAGAACGACAATCATGGTTGGGTTGGTGGGAGTGCCCCGCAATGGTTTGAAGATAAGGAGCATCTGCTCACAGATGAATCTCAACTTAAATATGGATTCTTTCTTAGTGTAAAGCTTCCAGTATCCAATCAAATGGTTTCTATTTTTATCCCCGAGTTGGCCGAAGCTTACTCTCATGCTGCTTATCCCTGTGGGATCAAGGCTATCGTGCACCCCGTGAGCCCGGAGAGCGCAAGCGGGCTGGCCGTGCTCATGCCAGAGAAGCCTGACCCGGCGCAGAAGCTTACCAAATATCAAAGACAGTTCGACTATTCTTTACCTGTTCTGAAGAAGGCCTATATCGCACCACCCGTCACGTATGAGGCAGGTGAAAGAGAGTTCGAGGACTTTATTCAATTTGGCGGCCAGCCCGCCTGGGTTCAACAAGAGGAAAAATACTACGCCAATCAATTGCTAGATGAAGGGTATGAGTACATCATGCAAGTGAATGAAGACCAGTACCTTCCAGATATGGTACACGGCAATTATCCTTTCTACTTTGGAGCCCTGTATCTATATGGAAAGACCCAGACCGAGAACGAGGAGTTAACGGATTTGATTGCCGCGTTTTGGCAGAATAGTTGAGATCAGCCATACGGCTAAGCCCAATTCGTCAATCGTCATCGGCACGGTCAGGATACTTGTTTTGAATCACTGTGCGAATCTGAAAGGTCAGGATTTCAGCTTACTTGTAGTTTAATCAAGAGAGCCGCGCAGCTCATTGACTTAAGTTAAGCCGCAACAGAGAAGAGGGAATTGCATAGCGAATAGCAAAGACGCCTCCAAACACCACCAATCGGTGGGCTTGAGGCGTCTTTCTTTAATCCTTATTTCTTAAGCCAAGCGCATTTTAAAATCTTCATAACCGAACTCATGCACAATATGGCAATCGCCGGATTTATCTTGAAGTACGATAGCAGGCAATGGCATGCCGTTGAATGTTGTGTTTTTCACCATAGTATAGATAGCCATATCGCCAAATACCAGGCGGTCACCCGGCTTCAAGGGTTGATCGAACGAGTAATCTCCGATATTGTCCCCGGACAGGCAAGTGGGCCCGCCCAGACGATACGTATGAGCCTTCTCGCCCGGCTCGCCGGAGCCAAGGAGCGGCGGACGGTATGGCATTTCCAGCACATCGGGCATGTGGCATGAAGCCGATGTATCCAGAATGGCGATGTCCATCCCGTTTTGCAGCGTATCCAGTACGGTAGTAATCAGGTAACCTGCATTGAGTGCTACCGCTTCGCCAGGCTCCAGGTAGACTTCAAGACCGTATTTGTCTTGCATGCGTTTAATGCATTGCTCCAATAGCGGAATATCGTAGTCCTCGCGGGTAATATGATGTCCACCGCCAAAGTTAATCCATTCCATCTGCGATAACCAGGGTCCGAACTTTTCCTCAACCGCATCAAGCGTTGTGGCCAAATCATCGGAGTTCTGCTGGCAGAGCGTATGGAAATGCAGCCCGGATACGCCATCCAGCAGCTCGGGACGGAAATGCTCGAGGGTTACGCCAAAGCGGGAGCCAATGGCACAAGGGTTGTAAATATCGTGTCCTACTTGGGTAGAGCACTCAGGGTTGATACGAAGGCCAATCTTCTTGCCAGCGGCCAGCACCTTGTCACGGAATTTCTCTACCTGGGACAAGGAGTTGAAGATGACATGATCGCAAAGCTGCACAATCTCGTCGATTTGATCATCCCGGTAAGCGGGGGCAAAGACATGATTCTCTTTGCCCATCTCTTCACGGCCAAGCCGTGCTTCATACAGACCACTGGAGGCGGTTCCGCTCAAATACTGTCCGATCAGCGGGTACGTCGAGTACATCGAGAACGCCTTTTGCGCCAGGATGATTTTCGCGCCGGTCCGCTCCATGATGCCGGCCAGAATTTTCAGGTTTTTTTCCAGAAGTGTCTCATCGACAACATAACATGGGGTAGGCAGTTCCTCAAAGCGCATCTTAACGAACGAGCCCCGATTCCAATTTCTTCGCGTCTTCCGGGAAAGCATCGACCAGTTCCGGGTTAAAGCTCTCTTGCCAAGGCAAGCCCCATTTGTTCAAAGCTTCCATGAACGGATCTGGATCGAATTCTTCAATATTGAACACGCCTGCTTTGTTCCATTTGCCTGTCATCAGCATCATGGCGCCGATCATGGCTGGAACGCCTGTTGTATAAGCAACGGCTTGGGAGCCGACTTCTTTGTAGCATTCTTCATGGTCGCAGACATTGTACAGATAATACAGCTTATCCTTGCCATCTTTTTTACCTTTAAAAATACAACCGATATTGGTTTTGCCTTTAGTGCGAGGTCCCAGGGAGGAAGGGTCCGGCAGGACGGCCTTCAGGAACTGCAACGGAATGATTTGCTTGCCTTCGTATTCAATAGGCTCAATCGACGTCATGCCCACATTCTCCAGGCATTTCAAGTGGGTCAGGTAGCTTTGGCCAAAGGTCATGAAGAAGCGAATTCGTTTGATGCCTGGGATATTCAAAGCCAGCGACTCAATTTCCTCATGGTGCAGCAGGTACATATCCTTCTCGCCAATTTCCGGGAAATTGTAAACACGTTTGATCTCCATCGGCTCGGTATGAATCCACTCACCATTCTCCCAATAGCTGCCCTTCGCGGATACTTCGCGGATATTGATCTCCGGGTTGAAATTGGTGGCAAACGGGTAGCCATGGTCGCCGGCATTGCAATCCAGAATATCGATATATTCAATTTCATCAAAATGATGCTTCAGGGCATAGGCGGAAAACACGCCGGTTACACCAGGATCGAACCCGCTGCCCAGCAGTGCAGTAATCCCCGCTTTTTCAAAGCGCTCACGGTAGTCCCATTGCCATTTGTATTCAAATTTTGCCGTATCTTCCGGCTCATAGTTCGCGGTGTCCATGTAGTTCGTCTTGGTCGCCAGACAGGCGTCCATAATCGTCAAATCCTGATAAGGCAAAGCCAGGTTCATCACGATATCCGGCTTAACCTCGTTAATCAAAGCGATGAGTTCATCTACATTGTTGGCATCCACTTGGGCCGTCGTAATCTTGGTTTTGCCGCCATCCAGCTTCGCCTTCAGGTCGTCACATTTCGACTTCGTCCGGCTTGCAATACAAATCTCTTCAAAAACCTCACTGTTCTGCACACATTTGTGAATGGCTACCGCCGCAACTCCGCCGCAACCGATAATCAGCGCTTTTCCCATGTTAACACTCTCCTATCCAAGTTTGTTTTCTCTTCCTTGTGAACGTAAAAAAAGCAAGTGAAAAGGGGCCGTAGCACACCGCATCACTTGCTTTTGACATAGTCATCATATTAAGATTACCCATATTGGGCACGCAAACGCCAGTCCAACGAGAGAACGTCGGCAACACAGCAGCGTAACCAAGGGGGAAAGCCCTTAATACTTGAATATATCAAATTGGGATCAGAGTCTATTTAGCAAATAATCGCCTTTACCACTCTTATTGACCGTTTCACAAGTTGATGTGCATATGCACTGGTTGTAAAGTAACCAACTTATAAAATTTGAGCTTTTAACTCAATCAATAAGGCAACAGTAGTTGCCAATCGGCATTTGACCCGGCTGTCCGTATGGCCTTGACTCCCCGAGGAAAGTGGTCAAAGTTATCTGCTTGGAAAGACCCTGTGATATATTCAATATGCTTTCCAAATTTCATGCTTCTTAATATTAGCAGGAACTTTTCCAATGAGCAATAGAAATTTTAAATAAATATTTTCCAACTATTAAACGGCTACTTAGGCAAAAATTATGGGAATACCGCTGTGCTGGTGATGTATGCCTTTCCAATGTTATAATTTGCTTTAGGACAATTAGCCTGGGAGGCCGAGTGATGAGAGAAGAGCTATTGAAGAAGCTGGAAGCATGGCATGAAGCTGACGATTATGAGCAAATTGTACAAGCTGTAATGGAAATTCCCCGCGAGGAAAGAGATTACGTGCTGGTCAGCCATCTGGGTCGGGCGTTGAATAACCTGGAGCGCTATGAGGAAGCGGTTGAGCAATTTATGTCGGTAGTACATGAGGGTGCGCAAGATGCATTGTGGCATTATCGGTTGGGGCTGGCTTATTACTACCTGGGAAACTACAGCAAGGCGCGTCAAGCGTTCCGGGCAGCGGACCGCTTGGAGCCGGGAGATGAAGATACGCTGGAGTTCCTGAGCTGGATTGAGGAAAGAGAAGCGGAAGCCGCAGAAGCCAAAGGGAATCAGAGGTCAGGCGGAGACACAACGCAGGTGGTGACGGACAGCGCAGCTGCCGGGTCAGGTGCTAAGCGTGCTGCATCATCAGTGTTATCTAACTATGGAGCTAGCCATGATTCATCCGGCTTCTGGGATGATACCAATCCTGCGGCAGAGAAGTATGTATCTGCTCCCGCTTCAGATGAACTGGTAGCTTCACTGGAGGAAGAGCTGGTGTTCCGTCTGCCGGCATCTTATGTTAGCCTGATGAAGACACATAATGGCGGGATTCCGCGGCGCAGATATTTTCCTGTAGCGGATGGCCCTGTATCCAAGCTCGAAATTCTGGGATTGCTTGGGATCGGGCGGGACAAGCCACATTCCTTGGGTGGAGCGGCTGGCAGCCGAGCCATGATTGAACGGGACGGATACCCTGAATTTGGGGTAGTTCTGTGTGACACTCCATCCGATACGGGAGTTGTGATGCTTGATTATCGCGAATCCGGGAATGATGGTGAGCCGGAGGTCGTCTATGTGGACAAGGCGAACAAGCAGGTTACAAGGTTAGCGGCGAGCTTTGCAGACTTTGTCCAGGGATTAACGGAAGAGTAAGCTATTCGCAGACCTGAGAAGGGATAGGACATGGCACAATTAGTGTATAAGCAGATCATAGATGATCTGAAGAAGAAAATCTTTGCGGGCGAGTATCCCAATATGAGATTACCGGATGAGCGGAGCTTGAGCGAGCTGTATGAGGTAAGCCGAAGCTCTATCAAGCGGGCATTGATGAAGATGGAGAACGACGGGATTATCTTCAAGAAGCGTGGCTCAGGCACGTTCATCAATCCGCTCTATATCAAGAACGAATCCATCTTCAATTATGAAGGCTCAAATCTGGGTGTGACCGATAATTTTCAGATGAATGGCAAGAAGCCGAGGGTAAGGGTGTTGAGCTTCGAGGTGATTCCGCCGACCGAGGAGCTTCAGCGTGACCTGTTCCTGGAGCCTCATGATTTCGTCTATAAAATAGTGCGGCTGCGGTTGTTCGACAATGAGCCCTTTATGATTGAGACCGGGTATATCCCTATCAAGATCGTGCAGGATCTGAATCAGACCATCATTGAAGGCTCCATCTTCAATTACCTGGAGGATTCGCGTAACCTGGCGGTAACCAAGTCCTTTCTGTCGATCTTTGCCGAGCCATCTAATGAAGAGGATCGTGAATTGCTTCGTCTTACGGAGCATGAGCCGGTTGGCATTATGGAGGGTGTATTCTTTCTGGATAACGGCACGCCATTTGAATATTCCCATATGCGGTTTCATTATAAATACATGAAATTTAATACATTTGTGTCGGTTCAGGAGCGGTAGCATTACCCGTAGTCCATGAGCTCAAAAAAATGAAGGGAGTCAGGGGGAGCGCCCCTAACTCCCTTCATTTGACAGTGTGGGCTATTGCAGCTTCTGGGCAACAAGCACGAAACGATGCTCTATGCTCTCGACCCAGCCCTGGGTTTCAATCTCCAGGTGGCAGCGCAACAAGTCCTCAAATGAATCTTCAACCGAGAACCCCGGAAACTCCCATTCGATGATTTTAGCAAAATAAACTATAGCTCCTACATCAAAAAAGCGAAGAGGGCATAACGCTTCCTCTGCTTGGTGAATGTTAAAGCCTTGTTCCTGTAGCTTGGCAATGTTGTTCCTCAATGTGTGATCCAAAAAGGAAGGGGTATATTCTCGGCATAGTCTATGCGAAAGATCAAGGTTGTTTTTGCCTCCCACCTGCTGGGTGATGAAATATCCACCTGGCTTCAAGACACGTCCGACCTCTGCAGCATCAAACGACTCGTGACGATTAATCACCACATCAAAGCTAGTGTGAGCAAAAGGCAGCCTATTATCATCATAGGTCTGCGCTACCTTAATCCCGCGTGGAGCAAGCTCTCTTCTGCAAAGCTCAACATTTGGAGGATAGGCCTCCGTCACCGTAGTTAGCTCGTACGGATGGTTAAGGGAGAGCAGAAATTCGCCGCCCCCTGTTCCCATATCCAGCAACTGCTCCGAGCCTTTTAAGTGCGATCGTACAATTTCTGGGTAGCTCCAAGGCAAAGCCTCGTTATCCCATCTTCCCTCAATATGTGAAAAATCCCAGCCGTTGAAGGCAAACTCTTCTTCTTGCTTCCATTTCAGCTTGAGATCGTCCTTATATGTCATCATAACTGCCCCTTTTTATATTTTTTAGATATGGAGCGGTGCAGTTAACTGATAGCCTGTTTGGGTATACTACCTTGGTACAATCTGCTACCAGCTTAGATCAACTGCACCAAGTAGTTACTTCGCATTTTTCTCATACCGAGCCTCACCCCTATCGTCATATTACGTAAAAAGATAACATTGGTAAATCGTAGGGGCAAGGCTTTGAGCCAAAAGTCATATTGAAGATGTGCGTACAAATTTCATACTATGTTCATTATTTAATAAATTGGACCGTATCAATTTTTGCAAAGGACTGCTATTATAATAATAGATAAGGTGAAAAATTTCACATGAAAGAAAATACCCTGCTTAAAGGAGTGGAGAACATGGCACTAACTATGAAAGATGTTGATTATTCTTCGCCGGAATATATGTCCAAGCTGGATGCATACTGGCGCGCAACAAATTATATTTCGGTAGGACAATTATATTTGAAGGATAACCCGTTGCTTCGCGAGCCGCTGACTGATGCTCACGTCAAGGTAAAACCGATTGGACATTGGGGCACGATTTCTGGACAAAATTTTATCTATGCGCACTTGAATCGGGTTATCTGCAAATACGATCTGGATATGTTCTATATTGAAGGGCCAGGACATGGCGGACAGGTGATGGTGTCGAATTCCTATCTGGATGGCACGTATACGGAGATTTATCCGGAGATCACTCAAGACATTGCCGGGATGAAAAAGCTGTTCAAGCAATTCTCTTTCCCGGGCGGCATCGCATCTCATGCCGCACCAGAAACGCCCGGTTCCATTCATGAGGGTGGGGAATTAGGTTATTCCTTGTCCCATGGCGTAGGGGCCGTGCTGGATCATCCTGACCTGATCGCTGCTATCGTTGTAGGGGATGGGGAAGCAGAAACAGGACCGCTTGCGACTTCCTGGCTGTCCAATCGGTTCATCAACCCGATTACGGACGGAGCGGCCTTCCCGATCTTGCACTTGAACGGCTTCAAGATCAGCAATCCGACCATCTTGTCGCGGATGAGCCATGAGGAAATGACAGCTTACTTCAAGGGTATGGGCTGGGAGCCGTTCTTTGTGGAGGGAGAAGACCCGGCGGTGATGCACGTAGCGATGGCGAAGACGCTGGATACCATCGTGGAAAGAATCCGCGAAATTCAGCACCATGCCCGGACAACCGGCGATACAACGCGTCCGGCTTGGCCAATGCTTGTCTTCCGTTCTCCGAAGGGTTGGACTGGACCAAAGGAATGGGCGGGCGTACCGAACGAGAACTCCTTCCGTGCGCATCAGGTGCCGATCCCGGTCGACCAGAAGAATATGCAGCATGCTCCGGCTTTACTGGAATGGATGAACAGCTACCGTCCGGAAGAGTTGTTTGATGAAAACGGTCGGTTGAAGGCGGAACTGGCTGCGATTTTGCCAAAAGGGAACCGCCGGATGGGAATGAACCCGGTGACGGATGCCGGTAAGCTGGTGAAGGAGCTTCATTTGCCTGACTTCCGCCAATATGCATTGGACAACAGCGTGCCGGGCAAGATTATCGCCCAGGACATGCTGGTGCTGGGCAAATATGTGGCCGAGGTTGTGCGTTTAAATGAAGAGAACCGCAACTTCCGTATCTTTGGACCGGATGAAACGATGTCGAATCGGTTGGGTCCTGTATTCGAGGTAACGAAGCGCCAATGGCTGGACACCGTGAAGGAGCCTCATGATGAGTTCCTGGCCCCTTATGGACGTGTCATCGACTCGCAATTATCCGAGCATCAGGCAGAGGGACTGCTGGAGGGTTATGTGCTGACGGGGAGACATGGATTTTTTGCCAGCTATGAAGCCTTCCTCCGGGTCGTTGATTCCATGATCACCCAGCATTTCAAATGGCTGCGCAAGGCGACCGATCAAGGCTGGCGTGCTGATATTCCTTCCCTGAATGTGGTGGCAACCTCCACCGTGTTCCAGCAGGATCATAATGGCTATACGCACCAGGACCCGGGGCTGCTTGGCCATCTGGCTGACAAGAAGCCGGAATTTATCCGCGAATATTTGCCGGCCGATGCGAACTCTCTGCTCGCTGTCTTTGATCAAATCCTGAATGACCGTCAGAAGATTAACCTGATCGTGTCCTCCAAGCATCCGCGCCCGCAATGGTTCACAGCTGACGAAGCGGCGGAGCTGGTTGAAAAAGGTCTCAAGATGATCGATTGGGCCAGCACCGATCAAGGCGGGGAGCCGGACATTGTGATTGCTTCCGCTGGAACGGAGCCTACCATGGAGAGCCTGGCGGCAATCAACATCCTGCATGACAAGCTGCCGAATTTGAAAATCCGTTATATCAACGTGGTGGATCTGCTCAAGCTGAGAAGTCAGAAGCTGGACCCGCGCGGTTTATCGGATGAGGAATTTGACGCGTTCTTTACGAAGGATAAGCCGGTGATCTTTGCCTTCCATGGCTACGAGGGCTTGATCAAGGATCTGTTCTTCGACCGTCATAACCATAACCTGCATGTTCACGGCTACCGGGAGAACGGGGATATTACCACGCCATTCGATATGCGTGTGCTGAACCAAATGGACCGCTTCGATCTGGCGAAGGAAGCTGTGCTCAGTCTGCCACAGCCTGAACAATATGCTGCCATCGTATCAGAGATGGAGGCGATGGTGGACAAACACCATGCTTATATTCGTGAGGAAGGCGTTGACTTGCCTGAAGTGGAGAGCTGGGTTTGGAAGCCGTTGAAATAAGGTTGTAATTCACTGAGTTGAAGTAAATTATGAGTGGATGCTTTCATAAGCATCGCGTCAGCAAGGGAACTAGGATCGGCTGGATATATTTCTGGCCGATCCTTTGTTGTTAGAGGAGCTCAAGCAGTGGTAATTTAATCACGAAGTAGTCAAGATTCTCGATCACACAGCAGGATGAGGTTTCTGTAGTAGGATAGATTATAAGATAGAGACCATGAGGAATTAAAATTATTATCAACATTTACACAACAGGGAGGCCCAGCGATGAAGATTGAATTGAACGCCGTAACCAAAGCGCGGCTGCGTGAGCTGAAGGGCGATCAAACGGGCTGCTATAAGCTTTATTATGATACGGAAAGCTGTGGCTGCAATGGGGTGTTGACCCTCCAGCTTCGGACAGAGCCGCTGGACACAGATATCGTCGTGCAGGAGCAGCCATTCGTTTTTGCCGTGGATCGCCAGCAACATCAGCAGTTCGACCAGACCATGAAGATTGAAGCCGATCCGGTTTACCCTTCCTTCAAAATTACCGGAGATAGCGGGCTGTTTAGCTCGAACGTGCGCGTTCAGGATGTGCGTGGCGGTGAGACGGCGCTACAGGGGGCGGCGCGATGCGAAATTCAGGACCGGACCCAGTGAGCAAGGGGGCGTGAGCAGCGAATATGCTACGAGTGAAGCGTGTCTATACTTCGCCTGAGGATACCGATGGAATCAGGGTTCTGGTCGATCGTCTCTGGCCTCGGGGCTTGAGCAAGGAAGCAGCCCGGCTGGATGCCTGGCTGCGCGAGGTGGCGCCATCTCCAGAGCTGCGTAAATGGTTCAACCATGAGCCGGGCAAATTTGCGGAATTTGCTCTACGTTATGAAGCGGAGCTGACCCGGGAGCCAGCCGCAGGGGAACTGGCTCGAATCCGGCAGTGGCTGGAAGAAGGGAGTCCTGTCACGCTGCTGTATGCAGCGAAGGACGAGCGGCATAACCATGCTGTGGTGTTGCAGGAAGCCCTGACGCGGTGGCGGACGGGCGCTGGCTCAGAGGGAAGGGACTCCCCCCCCTTCAAGGTAGGCCCTTGCATTTGAGCCTTAAGCAAACGAGCGGGTCTGGATGGGAGTACCTGTGAGAGACAAAAACAGCAAGTGCCGGGGAGTTATGGCACTTGCTGTTTTGCTGTTGGTGTGTCTGTGCTGGACCCGGAGGCCAGCGAGACGACGATGTTGCATTCGCGGCGATCAGACGCGGGATGAGGGATACACCGGGGGAAGCACATCCCCCGGGATTGGGCAGGCATAGCCTTCGATGCCGCCCCGGCGACGCAGCTCCTGCGTCGCCTCCAGCACGGCCGAGGGCTTTGCTATCAGGGCTGCTGCGGTGGCCGCCATGACCTTGGCGGCGTGCAGCATGCCCTTGTGGGCGGCGCTTGATCGCCCTTGGGCCACCATCTGCCACGAGTGGAACGGCGTGTCGCGAGCGAAGCACACGGTCTCCAACTGGGCCGTGGGAATGATCCAGCTTACGTCGGCCACATCGGTAGAGCCCAGCATGCTGCCTGCTTCCGGCTCGTAAGCATCCAGTGTCTCCGGCAAAGACAGAGGGGGGGAGCCAGCCGTACCGCTGCCGTCATCAGGATTCATATCGAGGGGAGCCAGGTCCACGCCTTGCGCAGCGGATATCTCGTCTTTATTCGTATCTGCAACAGCGGCGCTGGCAGTACCCTCTTCCGACTGTTCCGTCAGCGTGGCGGAGATAGCCGCAGCGTAACGTTGTTCTCTCTCTGTAAACGTGGGTACGCCAAGCTGCTCGAAGCAGTGCTGCATGATCCGTTCCAGCGTGATGTTCGGAATGAGATTGGAGCAGGCCTTCTGAAACCGAATCTGTACCTGTGTTCCGGTCATTAAGGCTGCCCCTTGGGCAATGTCGTTGATCCGGGCATAGACGGCTTTAACATCGCGAACCTCGGGAGCGCGAATCAGATATACGACCTCAGCCGTGGCTTGTACGACATTAGGGGAGAAGCCGCCGGTGTGGGTCACGGCGTAATGGAAGCGGACGCTGGGCGGGACATGCTCCCGCAGGTAGTTAGCGCCCACGTTCATCAGCTCCACCGCATCCAGCGCGCTGCGCCCTGTGTGCGGACTGGCGGCAGCGTGGGAGCTGCGCCCTTCAAAGCGGTAACGCACCTGGTAATTCGCCGCCGATGTCATGGACACGACGGCATTGCCGTAGCCCGGGTGCCAGGTCAAGGCGGCATCCACGCCATCAAAGGCCCCTTCCCGCACGAGGAAGGTTTTGCCGGAGCCTCCTTCCTCGGCGGGACAGCCATAATATCTGACGGTACCGGCAAGCCCGGTCGCGACCAGGTGCTCCTTCACGGCGATGGCGGCTGCCAGGGAGCCTGTCCCCAGCAAATGGTGACCGCAGCCGTGGCCATTTCCGTTCCCGCTATCGCTTCCTTGCCGCGGCTCAGGATAATCGATGCCATCTCTCTGGCTCAGCCCGGGCAAAGCGTCGTATTCGCCCAGCAGGGCGATGACCGGACCATCGCCCTGCCCGAATGAAGCCATAAAAGCTGTGGGCAGCCCGCCGATTCCACGGCTGACCTCAAAGCCCGCTTCCTCCAGCATATCGGCCAAGAGTCGGGCGGAGTCAAATTCCTCGAATTTGGTCTCTGCCAGCTCCCAGATACGGTCACTCAGGGCGGTCAGCTGCGGGCTCAGCCGATCAATACGGGCAGCTATTTGCTGTACGCGGGAGTCCTGCTCCTGAGCATGATCCGTGTGATGAGCGTTTGCCATCATCTTAGCGCGTCAGCGCCAGCACTTCTTCGGTGGTCATATTCGCCCCGGTTTGCAGATACTCCATGTTCAGCAGCGCCATATTGTGAGCCTGCCGGCTAGTACCAATGACGGCATCGGATATGACGTGGAAGTGATAGTCATGCTGATGAGCGTCTACGGCCGTGAAGCGCACGCAGATATCGGTCATGCCGCCGATCAGGTACAGGCGTTTGATTCCGAGGCACCGCAAGAGCAAATCCAGGTCGGTGGCGAAGAACGCGCTATACCGGCGTTTAGTGATGATGTATTCACCTTCGATGGGGGCGGTCAGCGGGTGGAATTCCTCCGCAGGCGTTCCCTCCAGACAGTGGACCTTCTCCACGCCGTCGAGCTCGCGGCCGAAGTCGCTGTGATCGGCACGATGCAGCTCGCGAATTTGAATGACAGGCAATCCCAGCTTGCGGAAATGACCGATGACCTTCGGCGAGTTGAGCATGCACGTACCGCCCTCCATGATCGGGATAGCGCCGCTATCCGATACAAAGTCATTTTGAATATCGATAACCAGCAACGCGCTGTGTTCGGGAATTTGGGGCATGGGGAATCTCCTCCTTTGAGTTAGGAACCTTCTTCTTTGATTCTTTGAAAATAGGATGAATCATACAAGCTTGCGGCTTGACGGTACGGCATCCAAGATGTTCAGGAGCTTCGCAGCAGGCTCTTACCGGAACAAATCCTCCACAGAGATGATCGAGCCAGCCTGATGATACTCGATATTGTCCAGTGCTGCCTGGGCTACCTCATCACTGCTCGGGGTGCCGCAGGCTTCCTTGAACACATGCACATGATAGTTGTATTGGTGCGCATCCATTGCGGTGTAATGCACGCAAATATCAGTCATACCACCCACCAGAAACAAATGCTCAGCCTTCAAGCCGCGAAGCAAAATCTCCAGATCTGTGCCGAAAAAGGCGCTATATCGGCGTTTATCCACCGTATATTCCCCTTCAATAGGAGCCGTAGGCTCATAGTAGGTAGCTTCAGGCGTTCCCTCCAGGCAATGAATGTTCTCTGCCCCCTCCAACTCGCGGCCGAAGTCGATCAGGTCCTTGCGGTGGATTTCACGGATATGGACAATCGGTACGTCCCCGCGCTCGCGAAAATACTGGGTTACCCGCTCGACATTCTTCAAATATTTTTCCCGTTTTTCGGAATTGCCGCGAGGTGCCTTCGCCGGGTCTGAGTTCTGCACATCCACCAGAATGTACACGCTGTTCTCGGGAATTGTAATCATCAAAGAATCGCCTCCATATTAGAAAATAGTAGAGTGGTGCTAGGCGGAGAATCTCCGCCCAGTTCAAGTCTGTATTAAGGTTTACAGCAAAGCAGCTATGCTATTACCAGAGGATGTCCGCCGTCACCAGCGACTTCACGTCAAATGGTTCTTTAATAATGCCGATGGAATGATAGAACTGAACCACATCCTCCATCGTGCTGTACAACCAGCCGCCTTCATCCATACCTTCGTGGTTATCGGCCAGGGTATAGAGGTGAACGGTCGGGAACATTTCCTTGATTTCAGCAGGGCTTACCTGCAGATCATCTGCTGTCAATTCTGCGGCAGCAGACAGGTCGCTGTTGACGTATTGTGTCGCATCTTCCACAGCCTTGAGCGTGTTTTGCAGCCAGGCGGGCTTCTCTTCCGCAGTTTTGGCGGAGACGACGACTACGTCAAGAATGGTGTTCTCCAGATCCATCGTAGAGATGATAATATTTCCTTTACGGGAAGTGACACCTTGCGACAAGTAAGGCTCAAACGTCGTAGCGGCATCCACGCTGCCGGCTACGAAGGCAGCTCCGCCCTTGCCTGGTGACATGTCCACCAGATTGACATCGTCTACGCTCAAGCCCACTGTGTCCAGGGCTTTTGCCAGCATGTAGTGGGTAACATCGCCGTATTGTGCGGATACGGTCTTGCCCTTCAGATCGGCAACTGTCTGAATGCTGGGATCCGAGACGATTCCGTCCGCTCCGGTGGAAGAATTATGCAGGTACACGATCTTTGGCAAAGTCGTGATATCCGAGCCTTCCTCCATAAGTGCATTAACAGAAACGAGATAGGATTGCAGCGTGGTGAACGCAATGTCTACGTCCCCCGTCATAATGCTCATCAGCGGCGAGGTGGAGCCGAACGCTCCGATCTCTAAATCCACTCCGTTAGCAATATCGAATTCCTTGTCAGCGAGCGCGTATACGCCAATGCCTCCAATAAATGGGGCATACGCCGTTTTGACGGGAACTGGAGCCGCCGAGTCTGTTCCATTTTCCCTGGCGTTTGCCGTGTTGCTCCCACTTGCCGAGCTTGCTGGAGTGGCTCCGCTATTATTGCCGCAAGCCGCCAGTACAGATAACATCGCCGTCAACACCAGTATGGTGACCCCAAGCTTCCTCCACCCGCGTTTCTTTTGTTTCATCATGATTTCCCGCCTCCAATGCTTTTTTTATATTTGATCAAAACCCGGCTTGTACCAAGGCGTGTCTGAGAAATGGATATTCATGAGTTGTCAGACAGTCCTTAGCTAACCAGGTTGCGAATCCATTTATTGCTTCGGATGCGAAGCCGGACGAGCACATACTTGCAAACGTCATCGATGATGACAAACAGGAATACGATGCCGATCCCCAGGTCCATGAAGTACCCTGTGAGAAAGGTCAGTGGCAGTGAAACGCACCACAAGGTGACATTATCGATGATGAAGCACATTCTGGTGTCGCCCCCGGCACGAAGCGTGCCCATAATGTGTACGAAGTTCATTCCTTTTACCGGCATAATGATGGCCAGATAAAGCAAAAGCAGGGTGACCGTGCTGCGAACCTCTTCAGAGATACCCTGATACATGCTGAGCAGCAAGGGTGATCCGGCAATGAGCAGAATCCCGGTAAAAACACCAAACAGTGCGGTATAAGCCTCCATGCGTTTCACGAGATAGGGAGCCTTGTCCTGCTTGCCTTCCCCGATGGTCTGCCCCAGGATGATAGCGGAGGCTTGTCCGGTGCCGATAAAGAAGGCGATCAGCAACTGCTCCAGCACCTTGGCGATCCCGACGGCAGCACCTACGGTGTAGCCCATATGATAGAAGACCACGTTGTACATGGCATAACCGATGCTCCACACGGTTTCATTAATAATGACCGGGAAGGAGGTTCTGAAGAAGATCGCCAGGAACTCCTTGCGGGCAGCGAGCAGATGGTGCGGGCGAGGGGCGAACTCGCCGAACCTGCCATACAGCATGCAGGCCATAATGACCATCTCAATCAGGCGGGCCACCACGATAGCGTAAGCGGCTCCTTGTACGCCAATCTCCGGAAAACCCAGCTTGCCAAAGATGAAGCCGTAGCTGAGGATGACATCTACCAGAATGGTCAGAACCGTAACCCGCAGCGGGAAGCCAGGCCGGCCGATATTGCGGAACACCATCGTACACGCCAGCGATAGTCCGGTAGGGAGATAGCTCAGGCATACAATCTGCAAATAGGGAGCAGCCATGGCAATGACTTCATGCTCACGCGAGAAAATACCCATGATTTGTGTTGGCCAGATGAGTCCAATCAAGGTGAACAGGAAGCTGACCGCAAGAATCAGTACGAAGGCCAGTGCAGAGGCTACATTCAGATGCTGGCGGTCCCCTTTTCCATAAAACTGAGAGACAAAAATCGTTGCCCCGCTAACAATTCCGACAATCATCAGATTGAGAATAAAGAAGACTTGTCCTGCCAGGCTGGTAGCGGATACCTGAAGGTCCCCAAGCTGTCCGACCATCAGCGAACTCAACGTGTTCGTGATGCTGGTAATCATGCTCTGCAAGCCGATCGGCAGCGATAGCAAGAGGAAGCTCTTCAGGAAGGGGGCGTCCTGGCGAAAGGTAGAGATCAGACTAGTTGGCTGCATGGAGTTCCATTCCGAAATCTCCGGAGTGCAGCAGTCCGTGAATCTTTTTGCGAATTTGAATGAATTCCGGCGTATCCTTCAGCTCCAAGTCGCGCTTGGCGGGAAGATCGATGGGAATGTCGGCGATAATCCGGCCCGGCCGTGCGCTCATGACATATACCCGCTGGGATAAAAATACGGCTTCCTCAATGTCATGGGTGATAAAGATAACGGTGTGCTTCTCCTTTTCCCACAGCTCGCGGAGTTGAAGCTGCATATTGCCCTTGGTGTCGGGGTCGAGAGCGCCGAAGGGTTCGTCCATTAACAGAACCTCTGGATTGTTGGCCAGAGCCCGGGCGATGGCCACGCGCTGCTTCATGCCCCCGGACAGCTCTTTGGGCAAGCGGTCGCGGAAATCGCTCAGGCCTACCAAGCCCAGGTATTTCTCTACGATCTGGTCAGCTTCGGGCTTGGGCAGATTTTTGAGCTTGAGCCCGAAGCGGATATTGTTCTCCACCGAAAGCCAGGGGAACAGGGTGTAGGCCTGGAAGACCATGCCGCGGTCGGCTCCCGGCCCGGTCATAATGCGATCATCCAGCAGAATGTCTCCGGAGGTTGCCTCATCCAGTCCGGCAAAGATACGCAGGAGCGTGGATTTGCCGCAACCGGACGGGCCTACTACACAAATGAATTCATTGTCGGCAATGTCCATGTTGATGTCTTGGAGCGCGAATGTTTCCGAACGCTTGGAGCGATAAATTTTGTTCAGCTGCTTACAGGAAATTTTCGGACTCATCGTGGCTTGCTGCATGAATAAATCCCTCCTTGTTTAAATGTCCTCGGCCCAGTGGAACAGGCGTTTATTAATGATGGCGAAGATTCTGTCGAACAGCAGCCCGAGCAGGCCGATAACGAAGATCCCGCCAAAGATGATGT
The DNA here is from genome assembly GCF_000374825.1 of Paenibacillus sanguinis 2301083 = DSM 16941. Lineage (GTDB taxonomy): Bacteria > Bacillota > Bacilli > Paenibacillales > Paenibacillaceae > Fontibacillus > Fontibacillus sanguinis. Next base: position 590,925 of record NZ_KB895376.1, on the reverse strand, counting down.
AAGTCTTCATAAATCGTTCGGCAATCATGATGCTGTAGCCTAGCCCGGAGCTGGAAGCGAGCATCTCCGCCATAATGAGATAGGTCCAGGCCCAGCCCATGACCATTCGCATCGTATCCATGACGCTGGGCATCATGGCCGGGATGATCACGTTCTTGATGACTTGCCCTTGGGAAGCGCCCAAGGTGTAGGCGGTGTTAATCAGGTCAATCTGGATGCCCTTGACGATATCGGCAATCATGGCGGTCATGGAGAACACGGCGCCTACGACGATGATCGTGATTTTGGCGGTTTCACCGACCCCGGTCCACACCATGATCAACGGAATCAAGGCGGATACCGGCAGGTAACGGAAGAACTCGATCAGCGGCTTCATAATAGCCCCTATAATTTTGTAGGCCCCCGAGAGCAGTCCCAGGGGAATGCCGATGACTACGGCAATCAGAAAGCCCATCAGCACGCGGTAACAACTGATGGCGATGTCTTCCCACAGGCTGCCATTGCTGAGCGATTCCCCTAAATAGGAGAAGGTCGCCTGGGGCGTTGGCAGAAAGATGGGATTAATGCCGGAGAAGTTGCTGCCCACGTACCAGAACGCGATGAGCAGTAAAAAGGTAACGAGCATAATGGTGTTGAACAGCCGCGGATGAATATCCCGCCGGATGCGGAACAGGCTGCGCCGAGTGCGTGGCTTCATTTCTATTCCCCCTTCAGAATGGCCTTGTGTTATTCCCCCATCTCATGAATTTTCATAACAATCTGGAGCGTTAAGCGGGCTTCCGGATCGTCAAAGGAAATACCGAGCAGGGATTTGATTTTATCGAGACGATAGACGACGGTGTTGTAATGGGTATACATAGCCCCGGCTGTAAGCCGAATATTGCCGCCGCATTGGAAGTACAGCTTCAAGGTTTGCACGAGGCTGGCATGATGCGCTTCATCGTATTCCAGCATGGGCTGCATGTAGCGATTCAGGAACTTGTCGACGTTGGCATGCTTGGGAATGAGGCTCAAAATGGCATAGATGCCAAGCTGTTCCCACGTAATCACCCGGGGGCTTGTTCTGATGACGCAGGAAGCGGTGAACAGGTTTTCGGTATCGATATAGCCCTGATGCACATTCAGAGCGGAACTGACTTCGCCAATGCATAGGGAGAATGCGTCCGTCCCGCAGATTTGGGCTATCTGCCCGATGAGTGGCTCGGCATTTTCCGGAAATGACATGGCTTGAACTCGATCTTTAGGTTGCGGTAGCAGGGCGACGATCTTGCCGCCGATTCCTGTATAGAGTCCACTGCCGGGGGCCAGACGGTTCAATTCGGCAATCCAGGCGTTATCCGGAGCTGATGGCGTATCCGCATGAAATTTAAGAATAGCTATGCGGTAATCGCTTGAAGAAAGGGCTTCATAGCCGTACAGTCTGCCTTTGATGTCCAATTCTTCTGGTCCGGGTATGACTCCGGCCAGCCAATCCTTCAGAAAATCATCGAAGTATTTGGCTTTGACCAGCTTGTAGGTGTTTTCTCCGCTGAGCCGGATATTCAGTAGCGGCAGGATGCGCAAGACCGTAGACAGAACCAGTCCGTCACAGGGAGTGTAAGCCTCGGCCAACAGCACAAGGATGGGGTCGCGCTCCGTTTCCCACAGATTGAAGATGTGCAGCTGGAGGCCTCCGTCCGGAGCAGCCTCATCCATAAAGTAAAGCTCGCTATGACCCGGAGAGGAGCGTGAATCAAAATCGCGCAGACGCTCTGGAAACGGCTGGAAGTAGGCTTCGTGCCGCGGCGAGGCAATCAATTGCCCGAAGGCATCCAGAATGGCCAGCGGGTTGCCGATCATGTCCTCGATTCTCTCAATAATCTGCGGCATATCGTGGCCGTGAAGCATCAGCTCGGAGATTCGCTCCAGTCGATGCTGAAGCAGCATGACGGTTTTGGTCTCCAGAGAAATGACTTTCTCCATGACTTCGCGAACGACGTTGGAGAAGATGGTGGACTCCGGAAGCTCGAATAGTGGCAGTCCACAGGCTTCCGCGCAATCAATGAGCTTGCCGGGAATCTCGGTGATGAAGCGTTTGGGCTTGATGCCAAGCGCAGCTACACCCCGATCCACGAGCTTCGGAATAATCTCCAGGAAAGCTTCCATATTGTGATGGTGGGAGTAACCGGTTGTTAAAAGCAGCTCGCTCTCCTGAGCCCAATTTTCAATATCCGGAACCTCCATAATATTGACACGGCTAATGGTGTTGTTCAGCCCGCCTTCTCCAGCCAGCAGTCTCAAGCCCGGAAGAGAATTCATTTGGAACAGATCGTTGCAGCGAAAAGAAAAGGCGGCTGATTCCAGAGAATATTCGGTCTTGTCCATCGCGTTCACTACCTTCCTGATATAGGCTTATTGGCTGGGCTGAGTAACAGACTACCCTTTAACCGGGTTCTCGTCTCGCTCTTTATGCTGCTCTGCAAGAGCCCAGCCGCCGTAACGGGTAATATCCTCGCTCTCTTGCTGGGCATAGGGCTCACAGATGAAGCCCGTTACTTCCGTGCCGCTCTGAAGCTTCACCTTGCCGAGTCCTAGCGGAGCGGGCACTTGGCGCAATAGATCGCCTAGCCGATGCAGCGGGATGCTCCATATTTCCAGGTCAATCGAGCTTCCCGGCTCGGAACGAATCAGGCCCGGCTTGGGTGGCAAGGTATCGAGCCGGATTAAGCGATAGCATGGCGCTGTCTGGTCGGTACGAACGAAGGAAGCACCGCAGTCCAGCAGCTGCTTTTCTAGCGGAAAGCCGCGCATATGCAGCCCGCAAACGGCCAGATCTACCGCCTCGGTGTTAAGGAAGGCAGCGGCGGCTCCCCGCAGGAAGTGGTCCTGGCCGCGCAGGGAGAACATGGTGATGCCAAAGGGCAGGTTCTCGTCGGCGAAGTCGGAAGGCAAAGCGATCGCACTAAGGTCCAGCAGATTGCAATGATTGGTATAGCGTCCCATATCGCTGTTCGTGGACACCGGTGAGGCAGCAACCTGGGCCCGGGTGTAAGTCCCGCCGCAGGTGGGCATCACCAGGATGGCATCCTGCATCAAGGCATCTGTCTGTGCCTTGTAATCCCGTAACTGGTGCAGTGCCGTAAAGACGGAAGCTGCATCATATCCCCGCTCTTGGGAGGAACGTAGAATTTGCTCCGTAACCGGGAAAATCTGTCCCGGGTGCGTCTCCACAAAGCTGCCCAGATCAGCCCAACGTTCGGCAATCCAGGGGCCATCGTACAAAATGCTGGAGACTTGGCTGAAAATGTTGGTGTCTACGTATTCGATTGGAATGCCGGATCGCTCCAACCGTTGTATCGCTTGCTCCCATGCCCTGCGGTAGGCCTCCCGGTAATCCCCGTAGAAGATTAGCGGTTCCTTCGGCAGCAGCAGCTTTCTCGGGGAATTGGACGGGATCGCAATCGGAGGCAGCGTGCTCCGGCTGGGAGAGGAATCCTGCGGTTTGCCGCGAATGACGGAATCGATAAGGTAAACGTCTTCCAATGCCGAAGCGAATACGGTGACACAGTCCAGACTGGCACAAGCGGGAATGACGCCGCCTACCGGCCAATCGCCAATAGAAGCCTTGTAGCCAATCAGGTTGTTAAGTGCGGCGGGCACACGGCCGGAACCGGCGGTGTCGGTGCCGAGCGAGAAGATGGCCTGCCCGCGGGCCACCGCCACCGCCGAGCCACTGCTGGAGCCGCCGCTAATCAGCTCAGGCTTGAGTGAGTTATGCGTTTCCCCGTAGGGACTGCGCGTGCCCACAAGTCCGGTGGCGAACTGATCCAGATTCGTCTTGCCTACCGGGATGGCACCGGCAGCGATCAGCCTGGCGACGGCTTCGGCACTTTGCTCCGGCATGTAGGCATAGGAGGGACAGGCTGCTGTCGTAGGCAGTCCCTCCAGGTCAATGTTGTCTTTGACGGCGAAGGGAATCCCCCATAACGGGCATTGCTCCGGGGTCTTCTCTGCCAATCGGTCAAGGTAAGGCTGAATAAAGGAAAGAGAAGGAGGGACAATCCAAATATTCATGGCTTGGTCACGCTCAGCCCGTTTAATAATAGTATGGATCAGCTTTTGCGGCGTCATGGCCCCGTTCTGATACACGGCCTTTAATGTTGCGATCGTCATTTTCTCCAAGTGGCAAACCCCTCTCTGTCAAATCCTGTACATGGGTTTCTCAAACTGTAGCAGCACAATAATTTCAGAAAATACATTCATTTTAATGTCATGTATATGTTAGATATACTGAATAACCACTGTTTATGTGTGATGTAATTTGACATATAAATTTATGGCTCTAATTATCCTTCCGTTTGTCGAAAGCTGTCAAGATGCTGAATAAGCTTGGATTTATTTTCATGAATGCTTACCAGAATGAGAAGGTATTCCTGTTCTGTTTTTGTGAACCATTCACAAAATAGAGGGCTATTTATTGTGTAAATGCTTGATAAATCAGGGTTATTTCTTTTAGTAAAGGGTGGTGAAGCAGTATTAATCTTTTAAATAATAACGCTTTCATATGATGAGGTAATGCTGTGAAAATAGATAAAAACAAATTTAAGAAAAAACTTTTCTCTATTTTTTGTTTGACAAGATTAAAAATTTGGCGTTATATTATCTAACATAAAAGTTTCGACAATTGAATAACTTTGGAGTTTACTAGGGTTCCGTCTGGCAACAGGGTCTGGTCCGAGAGTAAACGGTCCCGCACGCCGGGGACTACACGGAAGGATAAAAACCTGGGAGATGTCGTAGAGTTGCACCTGATAGAGTGCGCTTTGAGATATCTCCTTCTGTTTTATCTTCCTGAAATCAGGCGAATACAAAGGGAACAGGAGTGAACGGCCATGAATATGCTCTGGAGCGAGACGATGCATCCGGGAGGCAAATGGTCGGGTGTGATTGGCAAGGGCAAGCTGATCCGCCTGACGGCGATGGAAGAAGGAGCCAACGTAACGATGCTGATGTATCACGCCGCAGATTTGACGGAACGTTACAACATGCCTGATACCTTGAAGGCACAGCATACCGCCCACTTGACCAAGGGACATGTGCTGATGAGCGACAATGGCCGGGCATTGGCCAGCATTGTTCAGGATGATTTGGGCTGGCATGACCCGCTTGGCGCTTATACGACACGGGAGTCGACGGATGAGAAATACGGTGTCAGCCGCTACCAGGAGCGCCGTAATGATTGGCTGCGCAGCGGGCAGGAGAATTTGGCGGTAGAATTGACTCGTTGCGGCCTGAGCAATCGCGATCTGTCTCCTGCGATTAACTGGTTCTCCAAGGTTTACTGCGACGAGGAGGGCAATATGCATTTTGCCGAGGGTCATTGCAAGGCAGGGCAAGTAGTCACGTTGCGTACGGAAATGGACATTTTGTTTGTGGTCTCCAATACGCCGCATCTGCTTGATCCACGCGAGACGTATCCATCGGTTCCGGTGAAGCTGGAAGTGCTGCCGGCCTTGCCGGTTGATTCGCAGGATTATTGTGTCAATTACCGTCCCGAGAATCGGCGGGCGTTCAACAATACCTGGAGCTATTACGCGCTGAAAAGCTGAAATACACCTATTTGAAGGAGGTTGAAGACAATGGGAAAGGCATTTAATCAGGTGGAAAGTCCGAGGTCTGCCGATACGGCGGTCTATAACCGGATTGTTCCGGCCGGAGAGGGCTGGATGCATGAGCTGAAGCCGGGACAAGTGCTCCGTATTGTCGATATGGAGGGGAATCAGGCGGCCGATACGCTATTTTACGATGCGGACAACCCGGAGGATCACTATAGTGCTGTGCGGACGATTCATGAGCAGAACAACCTTTATTTGACCACGGGCTCCAGACTGCTGGCGGAATCCGGCAAAGAGCTGGTGAGAATCGTTGCCGACACCTGCGGCCGTCACGATACGGTGGGAGGGTCCTGCTCATCCCAGAGCAATACGGTCCGCTATGCACATGAGAAGGGATATATGCACAATTGCCGGGATACCTTTATGCTGGAATTGACCAAGCATCCCGAAGGACATTTGTATAGCAAACGGGATTTGTCGCCCAATATCAATTTCTTCATGAACGTGCCAGTTACCCCGGAGGGCGGACTGACCTTCGCGGACGGCGTGTCGGCGCCAGAGCGTTATGTAGAGGTTCAGTCCAGTTGCCGTTCGATGGTGCTGATCAGCAATTGCCCTCAGTTGAACAATCCGTGCAACGCCTATAATCCTACGCCGATCCGTGTTCTGATCTGGAATGAGTAGCACCATCTCTTGCCGTTCTGCTTGAACTTTTTTCTCTCCATAGATGGTTAAATATGTGGCATTTTGTTTAATCTAAGGATGAAATGCACATAACATCTGGGAGGGAACTTCAATGATGAATGATCAAGAGCATCGCGAGGCTGTAGAAACGATCAGGCATTTGATCAAAGGCATTGACATAGCCATGCTGACAACGGTGACAGAAGAAGGACTCGTGGCCCGTCCGATGAAGACGCAAGAGGTTGAATTTGACGGCGATCTCTGGTTTTTGACCAAGTCGGATACGGATAAGTACGGGCAATTGCAACTGCATCCTGAAGTGAATGTTTCGTATGTGGGCAAATCCTACGTCTCGGTTCGCGGAAGAGCCGAGCTGGTTCATGACCGGGAGAAAATCAAGCAATTCTGGAACCCGACGTATGCCAGTTTTTTGCACACAACCAGCGATGATCCGGAGTTGGTTCTGATCAAGGTGAGAGCGGAAGCCGCTGAATACTGGGAGACCGGCAATGTGGTCAAAATGGTCAAGCGGATGTTCTCACAAATTGCCGGGAAAGAGAACCGCAAGGATTTGAACAAAACCGTTAAGTTGTAAGAATAAAAGGCTGACCTTGGGGTCTTTCTCAACCGGAAGACCTTTCAAGGGCAGCTTTCTTTAAAATTATAGAATTTATAAGTTTTCAGCGGAGCTGAACAATTCTATAATTGCAAGAAAAACTACTACTTAACGTGGTCTGGCTTCAAAGATAGTACATCAATAGTTGCTTTTCCTATTGCGGCAGAAAGGTGATATCTTCGCATTCTGACCCCGCATGGTTGCTAATTGGCCAGACTAATACTGCCCGGACGTGCTTTGCAAATTTTCTTTATACGGGTTGCTTCCTCAACAATCTCGTCCATGTTATGGAACGGGCGGCTCTGGTTCGTGACAATGGCAATGGAAATGGATACTAGCGGTATAGGGCCGTGTTTACCAGAACGTCCATCACCCATAACAAAATTGTTCTTCAAATCTTCCTTGCTGTAGAACTCCTTCTTAAGCAGCTCGAACCCCTCGATAACCTTGCTGCAACCAAACTCATAGTTGTAGTGGTGGAGGATGACGATATAATCATCTCCGCCGATATGTCCCAGGAAGGAGCCAGGTGAGGAAAACTGCTCCCGTAGCAGTGATGCCGTAGCTTGAATAAGCAGATCGCCTCGTTTGAAGCCATAGCTGTCATTATAGGATTTGAAGTTATCCAGATCCACATATAATACGCTGAATTGCTCTTGACCGGCAGCCTGCTGTAGTCGGTCATCGATAATCCGGTTGCCGGGCAAGCCGGTTAAAGGATTGAGAAAAATCGCCATCTCCGCCCGAACATTGGCCACCTCCAGCAATAAGCGCCGAATGCTGACAAAGCCGTAAAGGCGCCCTTCCTCAACGACTAGCACACCATCATACAATTCTTCTTCTGCCCGATTCATTGCACGAATACTGATGTCCGTAATCGGTTCATTTCGTTCTACGATGAGTGGCTGGTTGTTCATCACCAGACTGACCGGTCGCCCCATATATAAGTTAAAGCCATATTGCGTAGCCAGCAGTTGGTAGAACCGTGTGCGCATTAAAATCGCCAGACTGCCATCCTGACCTACGACAGCAATCCCCTCCAGCTTGGGATTCTGCTTAAATAGATTGTTGATTGTTCCACATTTGGTTTCAGGCTCGACAACAGGCACCATCTCCGCAATTTCGCCGATATTCATGAACAACACGTCCGACCTCCCTCTAATAAAACCTTTCTTGCTTTTTAGGTAAAGCTTCTTGTACCAATATTCTCCCTATATCGGCAGGGTGGGAGTGCTATACATTTCAGTAGCTGGCCTTCCAAGGGCATAACCTTGTCCGTAATGAATACCTTTTTGGTGAAGGAAGACCAATTCCTCGCGCTCCTCAATTCCCTCGGCGATGATATGTGTACCCGATTCATCTGCAAACTCTTTCAGCAACTGTACGATTCGCTGTTGGTTGGCATTGAGGTGAATAGACCGGATGAGTGATTTATCCAGCTTAATAAATTCAGGCTTGAGGCTAACGATAGCTTTCAGGCTGTTATAGCCGGAACCGGCATCATCAATTGCGATACGAAACCCCTGAACACGGTAATGGGATAAAATGCGCTGAAAAGCATGATAGTCGTGAACTGCCTGCTTCTCCGTAAGTTCAAACACCACCTGCTGTGGAGACAGGCCATACCGGGCGAGCAGTTGAATCGTCTCCCCGCTGCGGTAGTTCGGGTCCGAAAGCACCTGCGGATGGACGTTGATAAATACAACCGTATCCGCTGGCTTGCGCGCCAGCAGCAAGGCCAGGCGAAAACGGTTAAAGGAAAGATCGCGGCAGAAGCGCTCGAAGGCAAAGGCTTGATCGGTGTGCCCGATGAAGTCGTAGAAGGCCTCAGTATGAGGAAACAAGGGTGATACTGGCGGACGGTTCAGCACTTCGTAGCCAAGGCAGCTGCCCTCTTGCAAATCCAGGATGGGTTGGAAGTAGGTGGTTAGGGTCTGATGACGTATAATTTTTTGCAGGGCATGATACTTTCTGCAGGACAGCCAATACTGCCGGGTAGAACGTGAGAAGTAGGTTAAGTAATTGTACAGCCCGCGGTTGTCCGCCGAGGTAGGGAGCGGCAATTTCATGTTGAATTCATCCTTTATGCCCAAAGACTCGGGGGTGGGTATTACCTAAGACCCGTCCCTATAGTCCCATCGTATCACTGTCTGGCGTAATCGGCATCAACGTAGCGTTAACTTCAAGTAAAATCTACAGTAGCGCCCGGTCGGCTAGCTATTGTGCAACCCCGCTACATCTACTATTGTTTTACTTATATAGTAAATGCTTAACAAGGAGGAGAGGATATGTCGGCAGGTATTCTAGCGCATTTATTGGGGAAGCAGCCTTATCGGGAACTGGCGGCCAAGGTAGCTGCTTATGGATTTCCGTATGTGCAGTTGGCCTTGTCCAAGGCTATTTCGGATGTGGATTGCTCACTGGGCAAGCTGAGTCCGGGACTGGCCTCAGAGATTGGAGGGGCTTTTGCCAGCCACGGCGTGAAAATTGCTGTGCTCGGCTGTTACGTTAGCCTGATTGAACCGGAGCAAGAAACATGGCGGCACCATGTGGACCGCTTCAAGGAGCATTTGCGTCATGCCGGACAATTTGGTGCGCCGATTGTGGCTCTTGAGGTAGGGAAGCCAGTGGATCAGAATCAGGTGGCGGATAATTGGAAGCGGCTTCATCGGGCGTTAGCGGAGCTGGTAGAGGAGGCGGAACGCTGGGGCGTCATGATTGGCCTGGAGGCGGCGCAAGGGCATCTTATTGATTCTCCGGAATCAATGGCTGCTGCACTGGAGCAGTATCCTTCCTCCTGTGTCGGGGTGCTGCTGGACCCCTGCAATCTGATGAATGCCGGGAACTTCGCGCGTCAGGACGAGATTATTCGTACCTCCTTTGATCTCTTTGGCTCTCGCATTGTAAGTAGCCATGCGAAGGATTTGAAGTGGGGCGCGAATGGTGAATTGTCTGGTACTGCCGCTGGACTTGGTGAACTGAACTACCCGCTGTTCTGGAGGCTGCTGGAGCAGCACAAGCCTCATGGCTTTGTAACGCTGGAAGGGGTGGAGGAAGAGCAATGCGGAGCGGTTGCCCGCTTTGTCCGGGAGGGCCGGGCCGCGGCGAGAATGGAGCTATAGAGCAGGTAAATAAAAACAGCCAGTAGGGGAAGGAAAATCCTTCGCCCTGCTGGCTGTTTCTATCATTCCGGAAAGGCCTAAGCTGCGCAAAAGGGTTATCGCAGCTTAGGTCTATTTGTATTTGCAGCAGCTATCCCGCCCCTTGGGTATTGCTGATTCGCTTGGACAGCTCGCCAAGATCCATGCCCTTCAGAGCGCCTTCTACCAGCTCAGGCAATAAAGCGGGCGTGCAGGCAAAGCAAGGGGTACCGTCTCTGCTGAGCTGGCGGGCGATTTGCTCATCGTAGGAGGGCTGGCCTTGATCGGACAAAGCCAGCAGACACATACTTTGCACGCCTGCTTCTCTGAGCTCGCGCATCCGCCGAACCAGCGCCGCCCGATTGCCGCCTTCGTAGAGGTCGGAGACGATGATCAGGATCGTTTTCTTCGGCTCCACGATAAATTGCTCGCAGTAGCCGACCGACTTGTTAATGTCGGTTCCCCCACCAAGCTGGACGCCGAACAGCATATCGACCGGGTCATTGCCGCACTGCTCTGTCAGATCGACGACTTCGGTATCGAATACGACGACACGGGTATCCAGCGAAGGGATGCTGGCAAAGATCGACCCGACGACAGACGCCCAAATGACCGAATCGGCCATGGAGCCGCTTTGGTCGATATCGACGATGACCGTCCATTCCTTGCTCTTGCGGCTGCGGTCAAAGTAATAGAATTTTTCGGGAATCAGTTGTTTGCGTTCCACATCGTAATTTTTCAGGTTCCGCTGAATGGTTCGCTTCCAATCAATTCCGCTGAGCGAAGGCAGGGGAGAGTGCTGCCTGCGGTTCAGGGCTCCGGTGACCGCCCGGCGCAAGTCGCTGTCGAGCCGCTTTATTAGCTCATTCACCACACTTTGGACGAGCTGGCGGGCCGTATCCTTGGTCTTCTCCGGAATCTTCCCCTTCAGGGCGAGCAAGGTTCCGACAAGCTGAATATCCGGCTTCACAGCAGCAAGCAGCTCTGGCTCTAGCAAAAGCTGATTCCAGCCGCGCCGCTGCATGGCATCGTTCTGAATGATCGATACAATGTCGTCCGGGAACAGGGAGCGCACATCCCCCAGCCAACGGGACAACACGGGCGCAGAGGGTCCGCGTCCCCCCGGGCCTCTGCCGCTTCCGCCACCCCGGCTCTCGGTCTCGCCCTGCGTGGTCTCGTCATAGATGGCGGCCAGTGCCTCATCCATCACTTGATCCTCGCCCTGAAGGGCCGCGCCCGGCCCGTAGCTATCAAGCTGTGCTTCCGCCGCTTTGCCCAGGATGAGCCGCCAACGCTTCAGATCATGTTCCTGCACATGATTACTCATCGCTATATGTCCTCGAAATCAAAATCGTTTAGTCCGTCCAGCATGCTCTGTTCTTCCTCCTTCAGGTCGCCGGTCAGCACCTCGGCGGCTTGCTCGGTATTGACTCCCCATAGCTCGCCCAGCAGCTCTGCGACCATGTTCTTCTCATGGACGGTGAAGACGCTGAACGCCCGGCGCAGAAATACCAGGGAACGCTTGAATTCCTCATCATCCAGGCTGGCGATATATTCGTGAAGCTGCTCCCATAAGCTCATCCGGGACAGGAGGGCGTAGCGGTTGCGCATCGCCAACCCCTCGAACCAGCCTGCCCCCAGGTCAGCGGGAATGCCTGGCGATAGCCGACGGGACACCTCCGCTCCGGCTTCGCCGGGGGTAAGCTGTCCTCTCTCTAGCAGAATCGCACAGGCCAGCCCGGCCAGCTTGGGATTGCGGTCATCCCGCTCGGCCAGCTCCCGCAGTTGATCCAGCCACAGTTGTTCGTCCACCTGCTCGTGGTGATCAAGCGAGATGGCATTCAGTTCGTAGATGGCTGCGGCCATCGCTGTGGCCGCCTCATCATTGCACTGGCTGGCTTCCACCAGGAATAAGGCCCCGCGCATGAACAACTGCTCCAGCAGCGGAAGGAGCGGGGCGGTATCGATCCGTCTCAAGCCGCTATAGCTGATCGTGATGGACAATTCCCGGGCGGCCGCGGCGATTTGAATCACGTCCCGGCTGTCGGCGGCCAAATGCTGGAGCGTCATCTGAGCCGCCTCCATCTGCTTGGTCATGGAGCATAAGCAGGCCGTTTTGATCAGCGCCGCCGCATCGGCTATCCTGCTGCAAGCCTCCAGCTTCTGCTGCAAGGTGTAGGCACAGGCCAGCTCGATCGTCTCGCCCAGCAAGGTGGATTCGACGACGGCGATCTCCGTCTCCGGTGTCCACTGCACAATCCATTCCTCCTTCCAGGAGGCATCGCTTTGAGGTCTTGGCAGTTCCTTGGGGAAGGGAATGGACAGTAAAACCAGCCGATGCAGCAAGGTGGAGCGGTGCAGGTCGAGAAAAGCGGCCGCCGCCGAATTCACTCTGCGGTTTTCACGTAAATCCAGCGATAAACTGGCCGCTACCGGCGTCTTATACTTCTCCAGCTTCAATTGCTTGAACAGGCGGTTCAGATCATTCTGCACCGGGGTCTGACTGACGCCTTCAGCCAGCTCGCCGACAGCGGTTCCGACATCGAGCCGGGCCAGAGGCTCGGCCACGACGGCCAAGTCGCCATGCCCCAGCAGGGTACGGGCGGCATCCCGCAGATCCTGCAGCGTAGGCGCCGTCCCTCCGTGCAGGGAGGCCAGCGCCTCTGCCAGCCGCACCGCCTCGATGACCTCCGCCGTGGAGCGATGAGTTCCCCGCTTGCGCAGCAACTGGGCGGCTGCCGATAGATAACGATGGGGCAACTCGGCCAAGCCTTCCGAGCGCATCGCTTCCCACATCATTTGATAATAGTTAGGAGCTGTATTGCCCGCACCGTATCCCGACATGGAGGATAGCCTGTAATAGGTGTACGGCATCAGGGTCGGCTTCGTACTGCGGACGGGCAGCATGGCCAGTTCTTCATCGGTCATGATGCTGGCAGGCTGCTGCAGTGCGGCAGCATGATAAGCCCCGCAGATGACTACGATTCGCTCGGGAGCATGGCCGGACGCAATGGCCGCCTGGATTTGACGGGCCATATAGGCCTCGCGAATAGCATTGTAGGCGTACTCGCCGGGACGTTCCTCGCTTTCCCTGCCCTCGGACCACTCGCGCAACGAACCGGATAAGGCCAATATCGCGGATTGGTAGGCCTCGGGGTTCATATTGTGCTCGTAATGCCGCTCCCAGTACATATCGTAATCGGCTTCTCCCGCCAATTCGGCAATGGACTGGTACAGGGCGTGATGGTCCGATAGATAGCTGCTGCTCGGATCGGTCGCGGCTTCCTGCTTGAATAACGCATCTTGAAGTCCCAGGGTTATGGCCGACGGCAAATCAATAAAGGAAGCCTCTGCCCCGTGCTGGTGCGCCCATTTCATCGCCTGGAGCTCCGGGGAATACTCGGCAAACGGCCACAGGACGGTTCTCACCGGCACCTCCTCGGTAAAGGCCAGAATCGCCACAGGTGGCTTGGTCGCCACATGGACCAGATGGCGAATCTCTCCGGTGGCATCCGAGGGACCCTCGATCAGCACGGCCGTAGGGGAGAGGGCGTCCAGACGCTCCAGCAAGTGCCGGGCTCCGCCCGGGGACAAGTGACGGACGCCAAAGATATGCACCTGGAGCGCCGCTGCTGGCTGAGCTTGCGATATCAGGCGGGCGCTCACTTAGTTCAGCTCCTTGCAGGCCTGGTACAAGCCTCGCCATTCACTGCCGCGCTTCTTCATGACGTTATCCAGGTATTCCTTCCAGACCAAGGCATCCTTGGCATCATCCTTGACGATCGCGCCCTGAAGACCTGCGGCCAAATCTTCATCGGTCAGCTCTCCGTTGCCAAAGCTTGCGGCGAGCGCCATGCTGTTCGTGAGCAGGGAGATGGCCTCTGCCGTAGAGATAACGCCAGCCGGAGATTTCAGCTTCTCCTTCTTATCCAGCGTCATCCCGCTGCGCAGCTCGCGGAAGATCGTGACGACCTTCTCCACGGCCTCCGCCGCTGGCGGGGCGGCTTGCAGCTCGTAGGAGGCGGCAATCTCGCCTACGCGCTTCTTCACGATCTCGATCTCGGTGCCGATATCGGCTGGAGCCGGGAGCACGATGATATTGAAGCGGCGCTTCAAGGCCGCCGACATCTCATTTACCCCGCGATCCCGAGTGTTGGCCGTAGCGATGATCGAGAAGCCCTTGCGGGCGCTATGCTCCTGGCTAAGCTCGGGAACGGATACGGTCTTCTCCGACAGAATCGAGATCAGGGCATCCTGCACCTCGGAGGCGCAGCGGGAGATTTCCTCGAAGCGGGCGATGCGGCCGCCTTCCATGGCTCGCATGATCGGGCTTTGCACCAGGGCGGCCGGTGTCGGCCCGTTAGCCAGCAGCATGGCATAGTTCCAGGAGTAACGGACCTGCTCCTCGCTGGTTCCGGCCGTGCCCTGTACGACCAGCCCGGAATTGCCGCAGATCGCTGCGGCCAGGTTCTCGGACAGCCAGGACTTGGCGGTTCCCGGCTCGCCGATCAGCAGTAAAGCGCGGTCGGTCACCAGGGTAGCAATGGCCATCTCGACCAGGCGGTTATTGCCGATGTATTTTGGCGTAATCATCGTGTCGCCTGCCTGACCTCCGGTAATGAAGGTCAATACGGCGCGCGGCGACATCTGCCATCCGGGCGGGATGCTTCCTGTATCGTGACGCTTTAAGGCCTCAAGCTCGTGCTGGTATAGCTGTTCGGCGGACTGTCTCAATACGTTCTTGCCCGCATCGGTGTTCGCGGTTGTCATCGGCTCAACTCCTTAATGATATATTCGAGAATTTGATGGCTTTTATACTGATAATAAGGAAGTGCGGCTTCCAGGGTGCTGACGGCGCTGGCGGGCAGGCCAAGCATCAGCTTGATCAGGTAAGGAGAAATCAGTGACCCGTTATAGATTCTCGCTTGACCGATCGTATTGAGCAGCAGTTGTTGCCGTTCGCTCAGGCTGACCCCGACTCGCTCCAGACCTTGCAAAATCAAACTCCCGGGGACATTCATGCCCTTATGCTCTCCGGCGATACGTTCCCGCATATATAGCTCGGCACGAGCGTGGCCCGGCGAAGCGAAGGCGCAGATGAGCTTGATATTGTCCTGATCAATGAACCAATCCAGCCAGCGAGGGTCCCAACCAGCCTCAATTTCTGCATAAGGGATCGGCTCTCGTACGCTATATATTTCGTGGTTTATATAATCCGGCAGCTGGAGGTCGGTATCGGGCTTACTTTGGACATAGACCAGATTCTCAATGGTATAGGTCAGGGTGTCAATGCTCGTCGTGTACTTGTGCTTGCGGTTTTCTATCCCTGCATATCGATCAAATAGCTCGGTAGGAGACAAGTGCTTCCGGGCTAACTGGAAGGCGACTGGCAGGAAATGGCTGTGCAGCCGGGTAATGTGGGTGAGCTGATCCAGTGCTTCCAGCGTACCCAGCTTCTCGAAGTATTCGCTGGCATAGCCTGAAAGGGTATGGATCCCCAGTGACTTCAAATATTTTAAATGCGCTATGGCATAGATGTAGACTTGCTTCAATTCATCGTCAAGCTCACCGTCAATGGCGTGCAGTAATGCTGTCACTCGCTTGGCTACCGCCTCTTTTTGATTTGGCATCACCCCTTGCTCTACCGCAGTGGTTAGTTCTTCCTTCAACATGGCTGTAAAACGGGGACTGAGCTCAGAAGAAGGATAAGCATAAAGCGCCTCGGCAACCAGCTCCTGGTCCTTGCCCTTGAAGGAGGTGTACAAATGCTCCAGCCCTTCGGGGAAACCGCCTGCCGCCAAGGCTCTATAAGCAGCTTCCCGCACGGCTTTCTTCTTGTCCTTGGCCCAGGCAATGACGGACGACAGATGCTCTGGCTGTACCAGGCAGCCAATAGCTGCTACACGAATCTCATCGCTGCCTTGCTCGGCGGCCTCCAGAATCACCTCATTCATGGCGGAGCCGCTTATTTTGCAGAGGACATGGAAGCGGCGCACCTCGCTTTTACCACCCTTCAGATTCAATTGCTGCTTAAGCAGCGGGACAATCTGCTCGCCATAAGCGGGCAGAATATGCTCCGCGACATAGTCAGCCAGCTCCGCATAAGGATCGGCCAGCGCCTCCAGCGCGAGCGGAAGCAGCCGCAGATCCTGAAAATACCCTTGCTTATGCGCCTCGACCACAATTTCAAATCGCCCGCTGCCGGTGGTGGTCAAGGCGGTCTGAATCGGCGCAAGCTGGCGGTAGGTCAAGCTGGTGGTCAGGTTCAAGTGAAGCTGGTGATCGGGCCGTCCCTCGGGCTTGCCTTGGGGCTGGGTGCTGCCTTGGGTAGCGAGGACGGCATGGAGCAGGGCTCCGATATGCTGTAGCTTGGCCTCAGAACCCTCCTGAGGGTCTGAGGCGGGATCAATCAAGCTGGCGATTCCTTCGCCAAGCTTCTTGAAAACGGGGGCGCGTTCGCCTAATTGCTGAAGCTGCGGCAGCATTCTTTTTAAACGGAAATCCTCTGCGGCGAGATCGCTTCCTGCGATGTACAGTCGTCGAACCTCTTGCTGCAGTTCTTGCAGTAATGGGATACTCATGGCCTTCCTCCCTTTCTCCGGTCGAAATTAGTATAAAAGCCGAATTTGCTGTTGTCCGTGGATAAGTGTTAAGGGCTGTACGGCGATTGTGCCTGTAGCGCTCTCGTACCGAAACATCACCAGCAGTTCAGCATGCTGAAGCCATTCCTGGGGCACATAAGGGAGGTATTGCAACGTTCCTTGCGGGGCGGCCCCGAGATCCGACAGCTTCAGTTGTTGCCCGCTTTCGTCGGTAATCACGTATTCCCCCTGATCGGTCAGCAGGGTCTCATGGACATGCAGCAGCACCACCGGCTCCGGATCGGCGAGCGGGCTTTTGAGCTGATTTTTCATGGTCTTCAGGACATCGGCATAGCTCCGCTGGGATGCGTCAGCAATTCTGGCGAAGTCCTGCTCCGTCACATCCCTGGACGTGAATTGCTCGTAGCGGATGCGATGGTTCAAGTCCCCCGGGTAGTGATAGAGGGCGGGAACCTGGATCACCTCCCAGAAGCTGTCCTCCTCCTTCAGATGGCGTGCCGCCCGGTAAGGCCGATACTGGATGGTGCGGTGAATTTGTTTGTTATCGTAGTTGAGCCAGTAGCCTGTATCCACATACTCCTGTCTGGCGGGATCATCATAGCTGGTAAAGGCGAGCTGAATGAGCTCGGTCGCTCCGGATTGCAGGCCGTGAGCCGCAAGGTCCGACAATTGCCAGGCGTGCCCGAGCCATTCTTCGATCGTTGAGGCGGGATCGGGAGCGAATTGCTCATTGTCCAGTTTGGCCCTAATATGAGCACGTCCACGTTTGATGAGGGCATGCAATCTCGTGAACTGCTCCACGGCTTGGGTATAGCGCAGCTCTTGTTCGGCGTCGCTTGCCAGAATAACGCTGAGCTGGCGCAGCTCATATTGGGCACCGGGCAAATAATAGTTGCCGAGTTCTTTGATCTGACTGTTCATATGCTTGAGGGTTTTGCTATCGATGGTGCCAAGTCCCGAGCGAATCAACGGCTGCACCAGTCGCTCCAGCAGGTCAAGCCCCTCCAGTTGTGCGCTGAGCTTCTTCTTGAGCGCGGAGGTATTTACTTTCTTGGGCTTGCTCTTGCTTGGCGGAGCGGTGGCTTCTTGCTGTTTCTTCTCCTCGCGCTTCTCCGCCTTCTCGCGTTTGGAGGCGATATCCTCTGGAACCGGAGACTCCGTAAAGGTCTGGCCTTGCAGGTAAGCATACAGCAGCCCCAGAGCGTGCTTGCAGGGAAATTGGCGGCTGGGACAACTGCAACGGAATACGGGCTTGTCGGGAATTACGAAGTCTGCCGAGGTCAGATAGTTGCTCTTTCCGCTGCCGCTGCATTCACCAAAGAGCAAGTCTCCTTCCGGGGAGTGGTGCAGGCTGACGAATTTCTTCTTCAGGGCCAGACCCTGCCCGTTCTTGATGGCCGAGCTGTTGGGGGCGAGGGAATCGGCATAGGCCGCTGTAATCTCAATCATGAGTAACCTCCTTATGGCTTGGTGATATGTAGAAATTAGAACTCATAACAGAAGGGCTTTGTAGGTTAGACTTAAGATTTATGCAGAGAAGCAGACGAGGTCATGTTCTTACAATCGCTGTTGCTCACGGATTTCTTTTATTGATAAATTCTTATAAGGTTGAAATCCATTCGCAAAGGCGAACGCTCCGCTTTTTCAGAATCATTACCTCTCTTGCTTGTTATGCATATTCTTGGGTCCAACTAAGAAGCCTGTTTATTCGGCTAGCAGTCTTCCAGCAATACTAACAAAAGTGTAACATCATTAATTGTTGCATCAAAGCCATCCCCTGCCATCTGCAAGTAAATAAGCAAAAGGGCCTTATTCCCGAAAAAGCAAGGAGCTAAGGCCGTTAAAAAAATTAAGAGATGTATTCAGCAAGGATGGTAGAAGTATCGAAGGGAGTAATTCCGTCTTTTAATGAGAAAATGGTATCGGCTTCTTCCCGGCTGTAGATCCGCTCCCCTCTGGCCTGGGCGTGTAAGGAGAACAGGTCGTACAGGTTGGGCTTGACTACCGAGGTCATGGCATGACCCATCGCTACCATACCCGACAGATTGCCCTCCACATTATTGTAATAGCCTGGGTGGCGCCGGAGGGCCAGGTCGCACCAGATTACCTCACGCTCGACCAGATCGAGAATGACAGGAACGGAAATCTGCGTATCTGCGGCCAAGTCAATACAGTCCTCCACCGTAGCCGGATCGAAGATTTCTCGCGAATTCGGCTTCTGGCGCATCATCCAGCCAGCAAAGCATTCCGGTAAATTGCAGAAGGGCTGCAAGGTAAAAGAATTAAGATACGATACAACATATCGGCCCCCATAACGCAGGACAGAATCAATATCAATATCAATAAATTCGCAGGCTCCCTGAGGTGCAGTGACAATATCACCGCTATGGAAGGCTTTATACTGGGCGGAGCGCAGATTCGTATAAGATACATGCTCCATGTATTTCCAATTTGTATCATAGATGATGGCGGATAAGTCGATATCTACGCGGTCTGTCGGCACACCGTCCACCATACCTTCCTTCCACCACAGAAAGAAGCGGATCGTGCTGCCTTCCGGCATAGCCATTCGACTTCCGCGACTCAAGGTTCGCAACGCTTTACTCGCCGAGCGCATGGCAAAGGGCACGTTATGCTTCTGCAAGCCGTCTTCAATAAAGACTTTGCCCAGGGACGGGAGCTGACGGAAATGCTCGATCAGGGTTTGCTCGCAGAGGTCTACAATTTCCTTGCATCTATATAAGGAAAGCTCGGGTAATGTATTCGGAATAGCGATAGCTTTACCTACGCTGCCTTTTGGGAAAAAGGTACGCCATGCCTGCTTCGTATGACGGTGCTTGAAATGAGTCATCACCTGCAACAGCACCGGAGTTGAGACTTGCTCTGCGATCAGGCTGAACGTCAGCACAACCTCGTAGGGCTCGGGATGCGTACGCAGCAAATGATCCAGCCGACGGGCAAATTCCCCCGGTCGTTCTGCCAGCAAGGACGTAGCGAGCGGGGCATTATGCCACCTTAAAGCTTGCTCCACCTGGCTGCGGAAGGTGATCAACTTCTTGCCGCTCCGAATGATATCAAAGGCCTCGGCGCATTGCGGATATCGCTTCTGATATTCGGAAGGATGCAGAATTTCACCAAGACGAATCCAGCGTTCCTTGTACCGCAGCATATCCTCGGCAGGATTTGGGCATTGCTCCAGCAAGGCCAGCAACAGCTTGCGTTCGGAACGCTTGAACTTGCGGAACACCGTGACCGCAGCCAAACTAACATCGCCGTCAGACAACGCTACGGCTAAGCGCAGCACGTCGGTAGCGGTTTTGAAGTAACGTCCAATGTGCCGAATGTCGGCTTTACCATATTTTAAGAGCAGACTGGTGATAAATCCTACGTTCTCTTTCAAAGGAATTTCTTCGGGCAGCCGTTCCAATATATGATCGTCCAAGGCAACCAGCAATTCCAGGTGTTCTTGATCTGCTTTTGAAATGGAGCTATTTGCGGCAATGATTTGCTGCATCATTTGATAGAATTGCTCGGCATTGCCAAGCTCAATGATGCTGAGTGGCTTCTGGAAAGGGCTTTCCGGCTCCTTCATCTGGGGCTGCACCTGCTCCGTCCCTTCCGGCAGCAGCAACGTGTAATAATGGATAATCGCATTTATGTAAAGCTCGGCCTCAGTCATTTCCATCACTTGCTGGGGGAAGCCAGGGTACATAGGGCGGTATATATAATCCGCTTTGACCATGGTTTTGAGTTGTGCCTCGATAGCCTGGTAGGTCGTTGTGAACTCGGTGATATCCAGTGTAAGCAAGGCATCTATAAGCGGCTTGGAGAAAGTAAACCCGAGCCTTTCTATATTCTTAAGGGCTGTAGCCAAATAAGATACGGGCAATTGATGCATCCCCGGCTGGACAACCCATTTACGACTCTTTTGCAAATATATTTCATTGTATACGGTGGACATGTCGCCACCTCCTTGTTTATAAATGCACAAGCAGGGAACCTGCATCTCTAAATCATCAATTTGGGTTAGAAGGAAGAAATGCAATAGCCTGCTTGTGCCGCCGGGAAGTCGGCCACCCTAAATGGTTTAAGTCAACAGAAGGAAGGATGACCATAGCCTGGCGATAAACTTACTTTAGCAAAGGAAGATTATGCTGAACATGGTAAAAGTATTACGAGGATCGATTTGCGAATTGTAGAGGGCTGCCAAATACCCGCTGAACACGTCCTTCGGGGACAATGACCACGTATACGGAGTTGTAGCAGCTTCAAGCCAAATAGCCTTTTCCACAATGGAAAAGGCTATTTAAAGGCTCGAATGAGCCCTGCGTTTACTCGCCGTGAGGTTTCAATCTGCTCCTTTAATCCCTCGGTATGAACTACGATTGGGCCATCAATAAAAATAATTGTTTCACGGTACAATGAAAAGCGACGTGAGAAGCCTTTATTATGTTCATTCTGTTGGTGATGATGGGACAGTCCTGTATTGGCAAAATAACAAGCATCGACATACACCGTGAGAAGCTCCTCGTCAATCCTGTAAATTACGACTACATTGCCGATCAAAATCCAGTAGTCTGAATACGTTCAAGGGGTTTACCTTATATTCCTTCATTCGGGCAAGGGCTGTCCTAGCGTAAGTGGTCCAGAGCACCTTGTAACGGACAGTCATTATGAACGTCTTTCAGTAATCGTGCAAAACTCCTCTTCACTGTCACTATATGTGGAAATCCCATTCTCTCGGTCATGCTTGGCCTGACGAAGCTGGGAAAGAACGTCTTCATCTTTGAAAATGACAGATGTCATTCTTTTCTTCTGTTCATCAGTAAATGCAGGTTCATCTTTCCTCTGAAGCGTAACATTAAATCCGAAATTATCCTCGATCAATTGTACCAGATCTTTAAGTTCAACATAAGCTTTGCCCTGAAAGCTTTGCTCCAATTGTTCTTTGGAAATGGACATTTTATTCACCGCATTTTGCTCATTATAACATAAACCAATAGCAATCTAATTGTGTTAAGATTACATTAATTAACATCTAAAAGTCCAAATAAAATCTACTCTCCCAAATGCGCCAAGGCCCGGATCTCGACCCACTGCTCGGGGAAGGCAAGGTAGGTAGCTCCCAGGTTCACCAGTCTTCCGGCAATTACCAAGAAAAGTGTAACATCATTAAATTGTTGCCTCAAAGACATCCCCCGCCATCTGCAAGTAAATAAGCAAAAGGGCCTTATTTCCCAAAAGTCAAGGAGCTAAGGCCGCTAAAAAACGGAGAGATGTCTATTTATTTTTAGATCTGAACAGCAAATAAATGAAAAACGGCACACCGATGATGGAGATGACAATGCCAACCGGCAGCTCGACCGGGGCGAAGAGGGTTCTGCCGATCAGGTCGCCCAGCAGCACCATAAGCATGCCGATTACGCCGCAAACGGGAATCACGTATTTGTATGAAATGCCGACCAGTCTTCGGGCAATATGGGGGGCAATCAGGCCGACAAAGCTGATGCTCCCTGCTACGGATACGCTGGCACCAATTAATCCAACACAGCACAGGAGCAGAATCATTCTCTCACGAGCCTTGTTTACCCCGATTCCGGATATGGTCACCTCGTCCAGATGGAGCAGGTTGAGAATATGCGCTCTCATCCAGATCAAGGGGACGAGCAGAATGATCCACGGCAGCAGGGCGGCGATTTGCTCCCAGCTGGCACCGTAGATACTGCCCGACAGCCAGACTGTGGCCATCTCGAAATCCTGGGGGTCCATCTTCAGTGAAAGGTACAGTGTCAATGCGCCGAAGCCTGAGCTTAAGGCAATCCCCGACAAGATCAGCCTCTGGGGGTCAATCACGCCCTGCTGGCGGGCGAAAATCAGCAGCAGCAGGGCGGCGATCAGACCTCCGACCCAGCCAAACAGCGGCATCATCATCATTGACAGCCAGCCGATCCCCTTTAAGGTGCCTTGAAAGAAAAACATATAGCCTACAATGGCCAGGCCTGCAGCCGACTGGATGCCTAGAATGCCCGGATCGGCCAGCTGGTTCCGCGTGATGCCTTGGAGCACGGCGCCGGCAGTTCCCAGTGCAAATCCTATCGCGGCCCCGATGATGATTCGGGGTAAGCGAAAGTCGAATATAATCAGGTCGTATTGCTCGACGGATTGAAGATGCAGCAGGGATCGAGCGACATCCAGCGCAGGTATATCGAATGAACCGTTCGTAATGCTGATATACACGACTAGTAGAGACAGGGCCATAGCGAGCAAAAATACGAGCGAAGCCCGTACCTGCTGCTTCTGTTGTTTCTGCTGGTTCATGCGCTTCTTCCTCCCTTCGTTTTGATTAGATAGAGAAAGAATGGAACGCCGAATATCGCCGTAACAACACCGACAGGTGTCTCAAAGGGAGCATTCAGGAAGCGGCTGATAATGTCCGACCAGGCCAGGAACAAGGCGCCGAGCACGGCGGAGTAAGGAACGATTTTACGGTAATCCGCTCCGAACAGCATGCGGGCGATGTGCGGAATAATCAGGCCGACAAAAGCAATCTTCCCGGCCATGGCAACCGATATCCCCGTTAGAATGACAACGCTCAGCATAATCAAGGCCTTCATCAACGGGACGCGCACACCCATCCCGCGGGCGATGTCTTCGCCTAAGGACAGGGCGGCCACGGAGCGAAGGACCAGGAAGGCCAGGGCAAGGCCGACGATGGCAAAGGGAATCGTCCATTGGATCAGGACGGGGTCCAATTGATGCAGCCTGGCGTTGTACCAGAAGCTAATGTTCTGGGACACCTGAAAGTAAGAGGCGAGCGCCTGCGCTATTCCGTTAAGCAAGGTTCCGATGATGGTTCCCAGGATGCTTAGCGTCAGCGGTGTCATGCCTCCCGGCAGCGCCCGCGCTATCGCAAATACAAGTGCGGCGCCCAGAGCCGAGCCGATGAGTGAACATAGGATCAAGGTTACAGAGGAAGCGCCCGGCAGAAAGACCATGCACAAGGTAATGATAAATACGGAGCCATCCGCAACGCCCAGAATGGAAGGGGAGGCCAGATAATTCCGGGTCATCCCCTGCATCAGAGCGCCGGAGACGGCCATAAAGGCACCGATGAGCAAGGCACCGATGCCTCTGGGAAGGCGCGAGGTTTGCAGGATCAAGTGATCCATATTCTCCGGGTCAAACTGTACAAAGCTTTGCCATACCGTTTCCAAGGGGATCGTCTTGGAGCCCAGGGAGACGGAGGCCAGGATGGTGACTATGCACAGAAGAGCAAACAGGCTGATCCGGACGATGGTTCTACCGAACTCCAACATCTTTTTAGCCCCTGTCTATGGCTGTGTCAGCAGATTTTGCACGATTTCCAGGAATTGAATCCGACTGAAGGCAGTGCCGCCCTCCAGCAGCGGGTTCAACTCATTGACAAACACCTGATTTTGCTTGAAGGCCTTGATGTTCTGAATGATCGGCTTCTTCTTCAATTCCTCGAAGGCCTTCTCGGCTTCGTTATTCTCACTTGCCGCAAATTCAATGAACAAATAATCCGGATTCATCTCCGCCAGTTGCTCATCGGAAATGGCCTCCTGTGTCTTGGCCGCACTAATCTGTGAAGGAACCTCCAGACCAATTTCGCCATACAGCACCGGGTTCAGGTAGATATCAGCAGGATATACATAAGCCTGTGCTCCGCGAATGCGGATAGCAGCGACGGTATTGCCCTGGAGCTTGGCCTTCAATGAAGCGTTGGCCGCCTGTGCGTCACTCTTGTACTGAGTCAGAATGCGCTCGGCTTCCTCCTGCTTTTCTGACAGCTCGCCCATTAGCCGCAGATTGGCCTCCCAGTTGGTCGAGATATGGGAGACGGGAATCGTGGTTGCGATTTTTTGCAGCTTCTCAAGCACCTCAGGCTTGAATTTGGTCGTACCGAGAATGACATCCGGGTTAATCTGCACGATCTTCTCGAAGTCGGGCTGCTGCTTCTCTCCGATGGATTCGGCCTCACGGGTGATTTCCGCGAAGACCTCCGGGAATTGTCCGCCCACAGAGATGGCTCCGGCCAGTTGCACATCGAGCACCGCTGCATCCTCCATGGCCTCCATCGCTCCGGTGACGACGATTTTTGTTACCTTTTTGGGCAGGGTATAGGTTTCGCCAAGGTACTCAATGGTTCTTGTGTCGCTATCAGATGCTGTATCGTTCGTTGCTTGCTTGGTTCCTGCATCTTCAACCGCTGTATTGTTCGCAGCGGCAGGTGCCGCCTCGTTGTTCTGCTGTGCTCCGCATCCGGCTAGTGCCAGAACCAGAACGAGCAGCAAGGTCAGGCCGGCCAGCTTTATCTTTATTTCCTGTTTTTTACTCATTTCACTCGTGATCCCCTTTCAAATTAAATCATTCAGATCATGCTCAAATGCTCACGGAGGGTTCTGCCCTTGTATTCGCGTCGGAACAAGCCCCTCTCGGCGAGCTGAGGAATCAGTTCCTCGAAAAATAGTTGCAGTGACGTTGCCGAGCCGCCCGGCAATGCGATGAATCCATCCATGGCTCCGGCTTCATGCCATGCGAGTATTTCTTTCAGCGCATCGTCCACCGTGCCGACGACGACCCAGTGTCCGGAATTGACAACCTCCGGCCTTGCGAGCAGCTCCTGAACCGTAGGCTGTTCCCGTTCGATCAGCGCGCGGAGCAGGTCGGTATGGGTTCTGCTCCGCACGGCCGCAGGCGGATCGGGAAGCAAGCTCAGGGTTATCGGCTGGTCCGGAGCGAAACGCCGGATATCTATGCCTAGCAGGGCCTGAATGGATGCATAGCGCTGCTCAACAGACAGATAGGCATGTGTCTCCCGGTGCAGGTCCAGCGCCTCGCTGCGAGTGTGCGCAAGGAAGAAATGCAGACCCGGCAGCACGCGAATCGCCTCCGGTGCCCGGCCGATCTTGCTTGCCCGGCGCTGCAGGCTTTGACGCAATTGGCGGCTTGCGGCCATATCGGGCGCTGCTGCAAATACACCATCCGCTGTTGCGGCGGCGAAGTCCAGCCCGGCGGAAGATGCTCCGGCTTGAATCAAGGGAATTTCGCCTGCCGGGCAGGCCGGTACATTGAGAGGCCCCTGAACACGGAAGAAATGTCCCTGGTGGTCAATAGATGAGATTCTGGATGGGTCCGCAAACTGTCCGGCGTTGCGATCAACGATCATTGCTTCACCGGGGAAGCTGCTCCAGAGCCGGCGCACCACCTGGGTGAACTCCGCTGCCTTGGCGTACCGCTCCTCTGATGGGGGCATGTCACGAAGCCCGAAGTTGGCGGCGCCGTCAATCGCAGTTACTATGTTTAAGCCGGCGCGCCCCTGGCTGATCCAATTCAGGGATTGGGCTTGCCTTGCTGCGAGGTAGGGGGGTGTAAATGTTGAGGACACGGTAGTTACCAGGCCGATGTGCCGGGTGGATTGCGCCAGCGCTGCGAGCAGCAAAGATGGATCAAGCCCGCCGAAGCCTGGAGAGCGCTCCAGTGTTTCTGCAGGCAGGGCCATCACATCCGGCTTAAATACGAAATCCAGCTTGGCCTGCTCTGCTTGCCTTGCCAGATTGGCATAGAAACTGGTTGAGAAGATTTGTTCTGCACGGCTATCCTCCCTGCGCCAGCCTGCTCCTTTGAGCCAGGTTGGCGATAGAGACAATCCAATGCATAGCTGCTTGTCTACATGCAAAGTCAATCAACCTTTCCCTGAAAAGTCATTGAGTCGTTGATAATCATTCTCAATGATAGTAACAGGGACAGCGTATATGGGGAATGCACGAATCAGAAATGCGACATGCATTATTCGTAAATACGGCAGTATAAAGGGAGCCGGATGAACGACGAATAACCCTGAAAGCCGGGGGCTTATGACTCCAGCTGCCGGATATATTCAGAGGGAGAGACACCGAACTTTTTCTTGAATACCCGGCTAAAATACAGCGGGTTGGCGTATCCAACGCTGGCGGCCACATCGCGGACGAGGAAGGTGCCGTTTTTTAGCAGCTCCTTTGCTCTTTCCATGCGGTAATGAATGACATAATCAATCGGCCCCCATCCTGTATATTTACGGAAGTAGTAGGAGAATCGTTGGGGAGGCATAGCGTAGAGGCTGGCCAGCTCATCCAGTGTTAATGGATTCATATAATATTCATTAATATAGGTCAGTGCCTGTTCAATGGTCTTTTTGTCGGGGGAGCTCCCGCTTGCCCGATATTGGCAGTTAGCCAGCGTCTGATACATCAGGCTTAAGAACAGCTCCTTGGCCCGAAGCTTGGCAATGCTTGTCTCCGACATACGAATATTGCGGTGAAGCATCGTGAGCAGTTCGGGGACGGCTGGACTTGGCCCTGGCTCAAGCAGGAAATGCTCGCGGGCTTCACCGATCCTCATGAGCATCTCCGGATGGTCAAGGGTATAGAATAGGGAGAAATACTCAAGCTCGGATTCGCCTAGCAGTTGGGCATTCAGCTCCAGTCCCGGGCTGGCATGCAGCACCACCCCCGGATGCAGGGCGTAAGGGGTGCCATTCACCTTCATGTTGGCCTGACCTCGTATAACAAACAGAAAGCCGTGGTGAGAGGTTTTCCACTTTCGGAGAACGCTCTTGGGCTGAATGATCAGATGGTATACCCCGTTTAGCTCATAGGATCGTCCGGCAAAAATATCCGCTAGCTTGTCCACAATGCTCATCATGTGAAAACCTGCCTTCCCGCACTGATAACTATTATCAATAATAATATATGGGTGTGCTCTTTGGTACTCCTGCACGATCTTCCAGCGGAGAATTGCGGAATCGTTCATATTTGTTTCAGGATCAGTTCATTCCAACTTGAACCGGGGTTTGCTACACTGATTGTTGCACTTAAACGGGTTATATAGCGCAGGCTTGTGGCTGTTTGATTACTCACTTTAGGAGGGCCATTATAAGTGAAAAAAATTGCAATCTACGGCAAGGGAGGCATTGGCAAGTCAACCACGGTTTCCAACATATCGGCAGCCATGGCTGCGATGGGATTAACGGTGCTGCAAATTGGCTGTGACCCCAAGGCCGATTCCTCCCGTACCCTGACCGGAGGGAGCAACATTCCGACTGTGCTGGATGTTTTACGAGAGCATGGAGATGCGGAGCTGGAGGAACTGGTGGTGCGGAGCAGCACGGGGGTGCTGTGTGTGGAATCCGGCGGCCCGGTGCCTGGAGTAGGATGCGCGGGACGGGGGATTATTACTGCCTTTGAAAAGCTGGAGGAGTTGGAGGCCTATGAAATCTATAAGCCGGATGTTGTTCTGTACGACGTATTGGGCGATGTAGTATGCGGCGGCTTCGCCATGCCTATTCGGGGTGGATATGCGGACGAGGTGTGTATTGTTACCTCCGGCGAGATGATGGCTTTGTATGCCGCCACCAATATTGCGCATGCGGTCAAAAGCTTTGGCAAGCGCGGGTATGCTTCATTGCGTGGGCTGATCCTCAATGCCAAGAACATTGAGCGAGAGGATGAACTGGTGGATCAGGCGGCAGCGGAGATGGACGCCACGGTTATTTACAGGCTGCCCCGCCATCCCTTGGTTCAGCAAGCTGAAGCGCAGGGCAAGACGGTGGTGGAGGCCTTCCCGGATTCAGACATGGCGGAGCATTACAAGAGATTGGCCTTGCGCCTGCTGGAGGGAAGGGAAGCGGAATGAGCGAGTTGAAGCATATAAAACGCTTGTCGTCGGTGAGATCGAATGCCGGTGTTCAATTTTTGACTCCGGCGGCCTTTCCCGGGAATCATTGCCCGATGCATACAGCGCTGGCGATCAGCTCGAATATCACTGGCATGTCCACGCTTGTGGTAGGTACGGCAGAGTGCGGCATTTACAGCCGGAAGGTAGTAGAGCATGCCCGGGGCAAAGAAGGTGTGTGCCACTGGATGTATATTCTGGATGCCCATGAGGTGGTGTTTGGCTGCCGCGAGGGACTGATTCGGGCGATCCGGGAGATGGATCAGACCGGAACCAAGGCCATTATGCTGGTGCTGACCTGTGTGCCGGAGGTGATCGGGGAGGATATCGAAGGGATTGTGCGTGAGATACAGCCGGAGGTGAAGGCCCAGCTTTGCTTTGTCCTGATGGGCCACTTCAAATGCAACAGCTACCCGTCCGGCTATTGGAAGACCTTGGCTGCCTTTGGCGAACTGGTGGAGCAGGCGGAAGCCCGCCCTGATATTGTTAACATTCTGGGGCGCAGTCCAAAGGAGGAGCATGTCCCTGAACCGGAGCTGCTGCAAGCGCTCAAGGGGAGAGGCTTCCGGCTGCGTATGCTTGCACCCAAATCGGACGTTGCCGATTTTATGGATGCCGGAGATGCACGGCTGAACCTGGTTCTCTCTCCCTATATGAACCCGTTGGCAGAGCTGATGAAAAGGCGCTGCGGCATCCCTTACATCAGCCTTCACGAAACGTATGATGTACCCGGTATTGATCGTCTTTATGCGGATGTAGCGGAGGCGCTGGATATTCAGTGGCATGACGAGTTTGAAGCAGCGAGGAGGGAGGCTGCCTCATTGCATGAGCGAGCCCGCCAGGTATTTCAGGGGATAAGCTATATCGCTACGCACCAAAATGCGCTGACGCCTTTGCCGCTTGCCCTGTATCTGGCCGAGCTTCATATGAGACCGCTTCTTTTGCATGTTGAGGAATTCTATCCGGATGATCGCAAGTGGGCCAAGGCCTTGAAGGGTGTCGGCGAAGACCCGTTGATATGCCACATGGTAAATGAGGAAGCGGATGCTATAGTGCTGGAACGAATGAACCCCGCTCTATCCTTCGGAGAGATTCCGGGCGGAACCGGAGCCATTCCTTGTGTATCGCATTTATATGAGCTGTACGGACGAATCGGCTATGAGCGAACCTGTATGTTAATCAACCGCATGCTCGAGACTTGGCAACAGGCACAGATACTGCAAATCGGGAGGAATAGGTATGGGACTGTATAAGCTGCGGCCGCCTATGTCCGGCAGAATGGGAACGCTGCGGACGCTGGCATCTATTCGCGGTGCGGCGCTGGTTGAATACGGATGCATGGGACATATGCTGTATGGCCGGGTGTTTCTGGAGCAGGTTGGGGTCGTGGATGCCTGCCGATTGTATTCCACTCATATCGATGAAACGGATATTTCACTGGGGGATACGGGGCGGCTTCATCGCACCATCGCTGAGATCATAGAGCGCGATCATCCCGAGATCGTATTTCTGCTGCCCTCTTCGGTGCCAACGGTAATCGGCACGGATTTGCCGGCCATATGCCGGGAGCTGCAATTGGATTTCCCAGAGGTGCCATTGCTGCCATTTGGTGCAGGGGGCTTCGATGTATTCGGATATCAAGGAGTGCGGGAGGCGCTTCTATTGCTGGTTCGGACACTGCCCCGGCAGGCGGAGAGAACGATGCAGCCCACCTATAATATCATAGGCTCTTGCGCTGACCTGTTTCGCTTTCAGGCGGATGCGGAGGAGCTTGTGCGTATTATGGAGGGAGCTTTTGGCATGAGTCCGCTTTGTATTCTTACCTCGGATACCCATGTGCATGATATCGAGCGGATGGGGGGTGCTCACATTAATCTGGTAATCCGCCGCGAGGGGGAGGCAGCAGCACAGCATTTGCGCGAGCAGTTCGGAACTCCTTATTTACCGGCAAGACCATATGGCATAAAGGGAACGCTTCGTTGGATTGAGCAGATTGGGGAGCTTTGCGGTCGGCAGCCCAATCGGGAATTTGTGCTGGCGGAGGCCGAGCGGGCACAGAGTCTGTTGCTCCCGTCCCGCCGCGTCTTTCAACATATCGTTCGTTCTCATCCTGAGGAAGCAACGGTTTCTCTGGGGGGACATGGGGATGTGGTGGAAGGAATATTGACTTATGCCCGCGAGGAGTTCTCGCTAAGCCCGGGTGCTTGCTGGTGTGATTCCCCTGACATGGCGAGTGCAGATGTTCCTTATTACGCGGAGGATGAATGGATGCGTGTGGTCACCGCGCATAAGCAGGGGGTGCTGATGGCCTCGGGGGAGGCATTAGAATGGGCGGGCCGCAGTCTGGAGAATCAAATCAGCAACCCTGATGTAAGATGGCGCTTAAGCCCCTATGATCCGCCGTTTGTGGGCTTCCGGGGAGCGAACCATTTAGCCGGACTTTGGCTCAATGCTCTGCTGGAGCAGGATGAGGATTAGTCGAGAGCACAGCTCAATAAAATGTCGCGCCATAGCCGAACCCACGAGCGATTTATTGCTGGTGGGTTCGGCTATTTTGGCAAATCAAAATGAATAATAATATAGTATTATGTAAATGGAATGCTAGGGTCAACGAAACCAGTGACGGACATCCCATTCTATTGCATGCCTGTCCACATTGTGAGTCTATTTTGCTGGGTTTAAAAAAAGTTCAGATTAAATTAGAATGAGGTATTTGAGATGGAACAAAAAAACCTTTTGACACAAAAAGAAGTTATGGAAATAGGTCTACATTTTGACGGAGATCATGTTTACTATGGCGGAGAGTATGGTCAACAGGTGTGCAGAATTTCAGAGGATGGCGTCGAGGAGCCTGTTACGGGTGTTGTTTATGAGCTGTATAAAAATCTGAAATTAAATTACTATTGCTCTTATACTCAGGGTATCTCAAATGGCCCATATGTTTGTTTCTATGAGAGTGGGAATGTAAAAAGTATTAGTCATATGCATAAAGGTACGAAACAGGGCAAGTCCTTTCAGTACGATGACCATGGTAAAAAAAAGTCTGAGAGTGTCTACAAATACGGATTCTGTGAATCATTTATGGAATGGGACGACAAGGGAAACTTAGTAAAAGAACAAACAGAGCCAACAGAGTTTGACAGAAAAATGATTGAAAAATATGAAAACTATGAACAACAAAAAAGAAAAAACTAAAGAGTTAACGGCGTATTATACAGGAAGTATTAATATATATTCGTTGTATATTAACTAAAATCAGCTCCCAGCTCTAATACCGGAAGCTGATTTTTCAATGCCCAATTCTACGGTGGCAGTGTTTCGATACCCAAATGCGGTTTAGGATTATCTGTATTGTAGAAATCAGGAATTGAAGGAGTATATACGGGAGAGGTTGAAGTTTACACAATCATAGGAAGAATCAGTGAGCAGCTTCAAGCCAAATAGCCTTTTCCACAATGGGAAAGGCTATTTAAACGCTCGCATCACCTCTTCGTTTACTCGACGTAAGGTCTCAATCTGATCTTCCGTTAATCCCTCGGTATTAACCACGAACTGATTGATCGCTTCCCAGCGCGGCGAATCCTCTCTGATCTCTTCAATATCGAAGTAGGCAATCTCACGAAGGGACACCTGCAAAGCCGCCAGCACCTTTTCTAATGTATCAATCGTAAAATTTCGTTCGCCTCGTTCGATGGCGCCAATATATCTATAATCCAAACTGGCTATGTCCGCCAAATTCTGTTGAGTGAGGCCTTTGGCATTCCGTATAGCCCGAATTCGATTCCCAAGAAAATTGCGTAGTTCGGCCATTTCATCACCTCAGTATAAGCTTAGGTGACTGGGAATATATTAGGCAGGGCACGAAGTATAGTTTTTGGTGTAAAAATTACTATTTATATATAGTGATTTATACCCCTGATTATCCCTATAGGTTCGATTTGCCTGGCGAATTATTTAAATGCCTTTAACACTTCCTGATTCACTCGCCGCAAAGTTTCGATTTGCTCCTCGGTTAATCCCTCGGTACTGATCACAAACTGATCGATTGCTTCCCAACGGGGCGAATCCTCTCTGACTTGTTCCATGTTAAAGTAGGCGACCTCGCGAAGGGACACCTGTAAAGCTGCCAACACCTTCTCCAAGGTGTCAATTGTAAAGTTTTGTTCTCCCCGTTCAATAGCACCAATATATCTATAATCCAGACCGGATAAATCTGCCAGATTTTGTTGGGTGAGGCTTTTAGCATTTCGTATAGCCCGAAGTCGATTTCCTAGAAAATTGCGCAACTCTGCCATTTCATCACCTCAATAATAAGCTTAGGTGACTTGAAAATGATTAGGCAGGCATATAAAGATAGTTTTTAATGTATTAAATACTATTTATATATAGTATAATAGAGGGTGAAGTAGGTATATATGGAAATTGCAATTTAGCTTTAGCGGTTTTTCATTGATCAAGGAGGTACTCCTATGGAACCTGAAACTACAATCAGGCAGCAGCTAAAGGATTACTTGAACGGGGCTGGACTGACCTTGCAGCAGTTCTCTGATATTTGCGGAATTAATGCAGGAACGGTCAGCGCGATGTTAAGTGGGCAACGTCAAATTTCCATGCACAATTTAGACCGTTTGACAATGGGAATGGGTTTAGCGGAAGGATCTCTTTACGAAGTCTATTTGGAAGATTGCTTGCTTAAATCGTCCCCGGACTGGAGACGAATGGGGCCGTTCATCCATCGTTGCGCCGAGCTGAATAAGCTGGATTGTATTGAACGCCTTGTCCAAGCTTTGGCCGATCATTTGGCATATATTCCGCTCTTATTTGATATGGCAGAGTTGCTCTGGAATGAGGGCAAGAGGGACGCTGCTGCATTGCTATATTTGTGTATCGTAGAATGTGAGAAATATCAGCACTCCGAACGATTGGCGTTGAGCCGATACCGGCTATTTAAAATTGAGCTTGGCGCTGATCAGGAAAGAAACTTACGGGCGGTCGCCTGGTTCGAGGAATATGTTGATCGCTTGGATGAATCGAACCAGTTGGATGCGATTAAAGATTTGGCGGATGTGTATGCATCATTGCATCGGTGGGACCGGGTGCAGCTCCTGGCTGAAGAATTGGAGCGTAAGGCTGCAATACAGCGCCGCCACCGCCCGAAACGAAAAGGAGAGGAGGTGGAGAGCAGCCCCTCCCGGGAACTGCTGTTTTATCTGCTTTACGCCTATCTATTAATGGCTAATGTATGTGATGCTCGTGAGGAGTATGAACGGGCTTTGCAGTATGTGAATTTATATAGCCATGGGGAGCGTTTAGACATAGAAGTATTAAACGAAGCAGAAGAGCAAATTGTAAAGCAGTTTTACCAGTGGGGGCAAGGCAATGCTTGCTTGTACCGTCTAATGTCTGGTGAGGTAGAGGCGTTAGCGGGCTATGTGGAGTATATTACACATCATGTGGAGGAGAGCATCCCGGCAATGTATCGCATTTTGCAGGCGGCTAATCGTTTTAGCTTAAATGTGGATCATTTGCTTGAACATTATGGAGAGAAGCTGGTATTTGAGGAACGAAGCTCCCGTCTGGGAACCTATAATGCGCAAATCGTTGCAGATCAATATATCCGGTATGTTTCCGAACTTGCATATTACCATTTTGGGGCGCAGAGATATGAGTCAGGGTTCGGGTATTTGTTTGAGGGTTTAGAACTTGCCATACGTTACAATCATGAATCCATGTTGATTCATTGTGTTCGTTTATTTGAAAGATTTCGACATGGAGTATCAGAGAGCGGTCGTAAGCAATATAAAAAATTATTATGCGAGGTGCAGACTAATGAAGAGAAGAAGCTTTTTGTTGCCAAGCGTGCTTAGCTGGGCGGTAGCAGTGGGAGTGTTGGCTGATTCCGGTATCATCAAAGTGTTGATTCATGGATTGGGTGGCTGAGCTCGGAGATTTCCTGTTTCAGAGACCATTGTAAGGTGAAAAGAATGATTAGAAGTACCCTCTTGCATTATTGAAGAGGGTACTTTTATATTATGAATAGAAGATGAAAGGAGATGATCATCATGCCTCTAACCCAGGTCCCCCGGCAAATTCGACAGATCCCGGTGGACATAAAGCCAATCACGATGTTAATGCTCAACATTACCATACACAGGGTGTTCCAGGTTTTTGGAGACAGGTGACTAATCTACTTATCGTCATAGGCATTATTGCTGTTATCATCCTGATTATAATGTGGGTGAACTAAACCTCAGAATAATAAAGCTATAATGACAAGGGAAAGAGTCATATGGCAAAAGAGAACCTAAGAAAAAAGTAGTATACAGTTTAGCTGCATACTACTTTTTTTAATGTTTACTTTTCTACATGCGCCACTGCCCGGATCTCGACCCATTGCTCGGGGAAGGCCAGGTAGGTGACGCCGATCAGGCTGCCAGCGGGCCTGTGATCGCCCAGGTACTCCTTGAATAGCTCAATGACGGGTCCTCCGTGCTCTTGGGCATTGGTGAGATAGACCTCCACATAAGCGAGGTTCGCTTTGGTCATGCCGAATTCTGCCAGCACACGATCCAGATTGTTCAGCGTCTGGCGGGTCTGCAGCTCAATATTGCCGGCTCCGACGAACTCTCCTGCCGCATTGTGAGAGAATTGCCCTGAGATATAAAGGGTACCGTTGACGCTGTATCCTTGCGAGATGCCATGATCCCAGAGATGATGATTATATGTTTTAATAGTAGTCATGTGAACTCTCCTTTACTTCAAAGTAAGGTTAGTATAAACTGGGCACAAAGAAAGGGATAGTACGCACTTTATAGATAGGTACTATCCGAAAGGATAGTGTGAAATATGGGCATATCCGATTTAAACGGCAAGGATACGCGTGTTCAGGACACCCCGTTTGGCTATACGATGTCCGTAATTGGCGGTAAGTGGAAAATGGTGATTCTCTATCTGTTGGCTGAAAGGCAGCCGATACGTTTCAATGAAATGAAAAGACAGCTTGGGACAATCACATACAAGACGTTAAGCTCCCAGCTTAAGGAACTGGAGACGGACGGAATGGTCGAGCGGAGAGAATATCCCCAGGTGCCGCCCAAGGTAGAGTACAGTCTGACGGATAAAGCCCAGATGTTGTTGCCCGTATTGGAGCAGCTATGCGACTGGGGTATGAAGAACTATAGCAAAGGCTAAACGATGCTGTTATGATCTTGTAGCATATTCCAAATAGGCGGTGAATTTGTGGGAGTCAGTATTAAAGATGTTGCGCGAAGAGCGGGCGTATCGGTCACTAGCGTCTCGCGGGTGCTCAATGGAGAGAAATACATAAGTGAGGCGCTATTAGCTAAAGTCAATCAAGCCATCGCCGAATTGAATTATACCCCAAGCCATATTGCCCGCAGCTTGAAGAAACAGAAGACCGATATGATCGGAGTCATTGTTCCCGATATTACCAATCATTTCTGTTCGACAATCCTCAGCAGCATTGAGAAGACGGCAAGTGAGCATGGCTACAGCCTGATGATCTGCAATATTGCCGAGGATTTGGATAAAGAATATACCTATTTACAATCCTTTCAAGAGATGCGGGTGGACGGCATCCTCATTATGCACCAGAAGGTAGATGAGCGGATCATTACTCTGATCGAAGGTCTGACCATACCAACACTGTTTACCTGTGTTAAATCCCCGTTACCCTCCAGGAGTTCTGTGCTGATTAATGATTATCAGGCCGCCTTTGATGCCACTGCTTATCTTATTGAAGGCGGCCATCGGAAGATTGCCTTTGTTGGCGGGGATTTGAGAGATGTTACTGCTGGCGATGCACGCTATCGCGGTTATGTGGATGCGATGCAAGCTTATGAGCTAGAGGTGAAGCCCGGGTATGTCCGGTTTGGGGACTATAAAATGGAGAGCGGTCAAAAGTTGATGACCGAGCTGCTCCAATTGCAAGAGCTGCCCACCGTCGTATTTGCAGCCAGCGATGACATGGCCGTGGGGGCCCTGAACGTGGCCCTCGATTATGGACTGAGAATTCCTGAGGATCTATCCATTGTTGGGTTTGATGGCAGCCGGATTGCCGAAGTGGTAAGGCCTGCACTAACCACCATTCAGCAGCCGATGGAGGAACTCGGCCGAATTTCTCTGGAAAGCTTGCATGCGCTGATTGAGAGTCCGGGTACATGTGTTCCTCCTGATCTTATTCTTCCCCATAAATTAGTAGAGCGTGAGAGCTGCCGCAAGCTATAGCTTGCATAAAATATAATGAAAATTACAAGAGCCGAATCTTCCTTCGAGGAAGGACGGTTTTTTTGCGTCTGCAAAGTTTTAATAAAATCTTGAACAAAATCTTAATAACATTTTACAAATGACCGTTATGCTTATAAATATCCTTCTGGTATCGTTACCAGAAAACCTGGATCAAGATGAAAGAGGGGACCTCGGATGGCAGTTCTCATCGCTGTTGACGGCAACTTGACGCCAATTAGCTCCAAGACACATATCACCTATCAATTCCAATTAGATCACGAGTGTGAGTTCCTCGATATCGATTTTAAGTATGCGCCCAAGCAATATCAGGACAAAGCGGCTTCTCATGAGCTTATCATGAATGCCATTGATAAGTATGCAGAGCCGGAATGGGCAGAGCCTTATAAGAAGAATTGGGAGGGGTTTTATCCGCTGCAAAATTTATTGACCCTCTCTGTGGATGGGCCCGAGGGATTTCGCGGTTCAGCGCATCGGCATCCACCCGAGCAACAGCACCGAATAAGCCCGGATGCCAAGCTGACCTCGCCAGGCTTCATTCCCGGCAAGCTGGCAGCGGGCGTTTGGAAAATTACCATTAGTGTGCACTGTGTCGTCACACCGGAATGCCATTATGTGCTGGAAGTGAGAGGAGGAGAAGCTGTTGACTCAATGGATTCCGTTTGAACTGCACACACATACCCCTCACAGCGACGGGAGGCACACTCTACTGGAAATGTGCCAGACAGCGGCCAGGCTGGGTCTGCAAGGTATCGCACTAACTGACCATAATACAGTGTCCGGGCTGATTGATGCAGAAGCAGTAAGCAAAGAGACGGGGATCGCCATTATTCCGGGTATGGAGTGGACAACCTTCTATGGGCATATGTTGACGCTGGGTGCTCCTTATTGCGAGTGGAGAGATTTGGGGCAAGGTGATATTGCCAAGGGAATCGCCCGTGTTCACGAGCAAGGAGGTATCGTAGGAATTGCACACCCCTATAGTATGGGGAGCCCGATCTGTACTGGATGCCATTGGGAATATACGGTGGAGGATTGGGAGCAGGTGGATTACATGGAGGTATGGCATGAGACGATGCCCCCGATCAAGAACCATAATGCTCCAGCCTTGCGGCAATGGACTGAATTGCTTAATCAAGGCTACCGGATTTCAGCTACTTCGGGACGGGACTGGCACCATTCCGGAGACCATGACGCCTTAGCGGCATACACGTATGTAGGGCTTGAGGACAATGAAAGTCCAGGCTCATCGGAAGCGGTTGTCAAGGCTATCGGGCAAGGCAGATTGTGTCTCAGTATGGGACCGATGCTTGAGGTGAGTCTTCGTGTAGGCGGGAAGAGCTATCGGCTTGGGGATGAGGTGCCGCTGCACGAGGCCAATAGCGATAGTCCGGCGCATCTGTCCGTCACGATCACCCGTTCTTCTGTCCCGGAAAGACCTTGGGGCGCAGATGAAGGCTGTACGCTGGTTATTAACTCG
Source organism: Paenibacillus sanguinis 2301083 = DSM 16941 (assembly GCF_000374825.1). Lineage (GTDB taxonomy): Bacteria > Bacillota > Bacilli > Paenibacillales > Paenibacillaceae > Fontibacillus > Fontibacillus sanguinis. The sequence goes on along the minus strand of NZ_KB895376.1, from coordinate 552,811 downwards.
AATCTGGGAGAACTGGCAAGAGGATCTGCTGCCGGACGAACCGAATGGACGGAAGATTTAAGCCTGAAAGGCTTGAGGTGGCTGCGGGTTGAGCTAATAGGTCCTATCCATGGCCTGCTCGCAACGTTAGCTCTGACCAATCCTGTTTATATTGAAAAGCCACAACTATGAAAATAAATACAGCAAAGGGTGTGTGAATGAAGACCACCTCTGAACCATTCAATTTATTCACTTTAGCTTGGCCTATCTTCTTGAGTCAATTCATCCAAACCTTAATTTATACCATAGATACGCTAATGCTGGGACGCTATTCTGATCTAGCTGTAGCTGCGGTAGGAACCGTTGCCCAAATTATCACGACCGCTAATTTGATATTCGGCTTTATCACCATAGGAGCCGGCATTATTATGAGTCAATTGTTAGGGTCCGGCAGGCCACTGGAAGCAGGGCGTATTGCAAGAATAGCTCTGTTAGCCAATCTATGCCTGGGTCTGATTGTAAGTGTAGGGCTGTTCTTTGGCGCTGAGCTCATCTTGCAGGCGATTTCCATGCCGGAGGAGCTGATGGATTACGGGAAGACCTTCCTGACCGTCACCGGCTCCGCTTCCGTGGGGGCAGCCTTTGTCATGACCGTGGAAATGATGCTGCGTATGAACGGAATGGTCAAGCGAATGCTTGCCTTATCGCTGACGATTGTCATCATCAATACCCTCGGTAATTATCTGGTATTGTTCGGTCCCCTTGGTTTGCCCTCCTTCGGGGTAACAGGAGTAGCCTGGGCAACCTTTGTCAGTCGGTTTGCGGGTGTGGCTCTGGCCTTGGCTATGTTGCTTCGCAGCTTGCGTCAGTATCTGTTCACCAGGATGCAGGACAGACTTCGCTTTGCTGATCTCCGGGAGATTCTCCGGCTCGGCGTTCCGTCTGCGGGAGAGCATCTGTCCTATTCCGCTTCCCAGGTCGTTATCACTGCCATCGTGACGCTGCTGGGGACGGCGGCGATTACGACCAAAATATATACACAATCGATTACGGGGTACGTATTTCTGATTTCCACCTCCATCGGTCAGGCCACTACAATCATGATTGGATATTCGTTGGGGGCAGGTCAGCGTGCACATGCCAAGCAAACGGGAAACAGACATTTACAGATTGGCCTGGCTATCAGTTTTCTAGTGAGCGTTGCGCTCTACTTGTTGTCGGTACCCATCATAGGCTTGTTCACTGAGGACCGTGAAATTATAGAAACAGCCCAAAACCTGCTGCTGTTATCCGTAGTGTTGGAAGCGGCAAGAGCCTGCAACGTCATCATGATTGCGGGATTGAATGCCAGCGGGGACGTCAGATTCCCGGTGATGATTGGACTCATTCTGATGTGGGGCGTCAGTGTGCCGGCCGCCTATTTGCTTGGTATTGTTCTGAAGATGGGCATCTATGGCATCTGGCTGGCTTTCATTATAGATGAATGGATACGGGCGGTCTGCATGATCGTGCGCTGGAGATCGGGGAAGTGGCAGGAGGTTCGTCTATCTACAGTAACGAGGGAAGTACAAAAATTATAAAAACGGGGGAGGGGAGGACAGGTTTCTGTCCAGCTTATGTCCAAAACGGTAACAGCGGTACTGGAACAACAGGCTAGCCGCAAGCGGCAGAAGAGCTCCAGGAGAGAGCCGCAGCTGGCCTGGTATGTGTTTTTAATGCCCACCTTATTGGGGATCTTGCTGTTTATGGTATATCCGCTGATAGAGTCGCTTCGCTTAAGCTTTGTCAAAGGAGCAAGCGAGCAATTTGTCGGATTTGGAAATTATGCTAATGTTCTGCAATCGGAGACATTCTGGTATGCCATGTACAACACGCTGTACATGACAATTTTTCAACTCATTATTGCCATTCCCGCCGGATTTGTTATCGCTTGTTTGATTAACAATCTGGTGCGGGGCGGGGGCTTCCTGAAGGTGTTGTTCTATATCCCGAATGTCACCTCGATGGTGGCAGCGGCCACAGTGTTCTTGGCTATACTTCATCCGGATGGGCCGCTTAATTACGTAGTGCAACTGTTGGGCTTTGAGAAGATCGTATGGCTATCGCAGCCGTATTCGGCCAAATGGGGAGTTATTATTCTGGCCGCCTGGCACTGGTTAGGGTTCGTAATCATCATTAATCTCGCTAACCTGCAAGCCATCTCCAATGACTACTATGAGGCTGCTTCAATAGATGGCGCTTCAAGGTTCCAGCAATGGTGGTACATTACGGTACCCAATATGGTAGGGAGCCTGACTATTCTGTTCATTATTGGCTGGATCGGCGGGTTGCAGCGATTTACCGATGCCTATATGCTGGGCGGCTTGCAGGGAAGTCCGGCGCGTTCCTTGCATACGGTGGTTGGCTTTGTGTTCGAGAGAGGCTTTGGCGGTCATGAATACGGCCTGGCTTCCGCGGCCACGTATATATTGTTCCTGTTCATTCTACTATTGACCTATTTCAACACGCTGGTCACGAAAATGAAAATCTAGAAAGGGGCAGCCCATGCGGAGCAACAGAAAGGCAAGAAAAATATCGGACGTGCTCTTATTTTTGTTCCTGTTCGCGGTTGGTATCATCATGCTCTATCCCTTCCTCTGGATGATTAGCGTCAGTCTGGAGCGAACGGCCAACGTCAGTATTCCGTTCCCCCCAAGGTTAATACCCGAGGAATTCTCCTGGTTCAACTATAAGCTTGTATTTGAAAATGGAGCCTTGCTGACCGCCTATGGAAATTCTCTGGTGATTGCGCTCTTTAGCGTACTGCTTAGCGTATCTTCCGCGCTGCTTGGCGGATATGCCTTCTCCAGAGGCAGCTTCAAGGGGAAACGGCTGCTGTTTTTTGCGGTTCTGGCCACGATGATGATTCCCTTTGAAGCCAGACTGATTCCCATGTTCACAATGTTTAATGAGCTGGATATGATCAATACCAAATATCCGCTGATCTTCCCGTCGGTAATTAATGCGATGGGCATTGTACTGGCGAAGCAATATTTTGACAACTTGCCGGAGGGCTTGCGAGAGTCAGCCAAAATAGATGGTGCTGGTGAATTCAAAATCTTTTTTCATATATTTGCTCCATTAACTGGTCCCATTACAGCGACATTGGGAATCCTTTCCTTTCAGGACAGTTGGAATTCCTTTCTCTGGCCGCTTGTGGTCATTAATGACCAGCATCTGAAGACCGTCCCCTTATTTCTGTCCAGCTTCTCAACTGAAAATGGCGGGAGACTGGCGGGAGTGACGATGGCGACGGCGGGCATGAGTATTTTACCTATACTTCTGGTGTTTCTGTTCTTCCAAAAATATATTATCCGCAGTATTGCTCTGAGTGGTCTGAAGGGAGAGTGATAGCAAGAACGGACTAGGAGCGGGAAGCCATATAGAGACGGTGAGCCTTGTAAGCTTTGCAGCACTAAAAAAGCCAATTTAATCAGGAGGGTATGCATGTACAATCATCGTAAGCTGAATTTGACCGTGATTCTTTTTCTAGCCTTGGCCTTATTACTGAGTGCATGTGGAGGAAATGCCGGAACAAATGCTTCAACCAATCAGACAAACTCAGGGGCGAACTCAGCCGCAAATAGTGGGAATGAGGAAGCCAAGACAGATGAAGGCACCAAGCCATCAGGAACGCTTAAGGTCCAGTTGATCGGAGACTTTGTCCTCGAAGATAAGACCGATCCGGTGTCGGGTAAAACATCCCGGGGCGTGAAGGTGCTTAAAGAGGAATTCGAGCGGCTTTACCCGGGAACCACGGTGGAATTCGTGCTGATGGGCTGGGATAATTACAACGAGAAGACACAAACGATGCTCCAATCCGGGGCTGCCGACGTGTATCAGGTTCCAGGGATTACATCGTTTACTGAGCAAGGGTTGCTAGAGCCATTGCAGCCTTACATTGACAAGGATCAATTCGATTTGGGCGTATATCTTGATGGTCAGGTGGAAGGCTGGAAAACGATGGGGCCAAACGACCAAGAACCGCAAATTTATGGGTTGCCCTTCATTGGTGATGCGCGCTTGATCGTCTACGATAGCCAGCTATTTGAAGATTGGGGCGTAGAACCATTGTCGGAATCGCCAACCATTGAGGAGATTGTAGAGAAGGCAGCCGCCATGACCGGTAAAAATCCGAAGACCGGAGAGATGAACTACGGAATCACCTATAAAGGTGGGGACGCGGCAGACACTGTAATGAACATCAACGAGTCTTTGGGCGGCAAATGGGGAGAAGGCTTCCTGTGGAAGGACATGAAGCTGGAATTTGATAGCGAGACCATGATTCGATCTGTTGAATTGTTGAAAGAAGCGACCAAATACGCCCCTGAGGGGGTTATGGCAGGACAAGGTGCGGAGAACTTCCTGCGCGAGAATAACAATGTGGCCATAAACCTGCGCATTGTGCCAGGATTCATCAACGACATCGCTACCTTTGGTCTTGAAGATCGCTATAAGGCGGCCTTGCTGTTCAAAAATCCGAACACAGGAACAGGCGGCATGTTTGCAGGCAGCCCCTTCTCGATTGGAGCCTCGGCCAAAAACAAGGAATTGGCTTGGGAATGGCTGAAATTCAGCAGCAGCGAATTCTTCCAGCAATACATGTGGACCGATCAGCGTTCACAAAGCATGCCGGTGGTCAAAGCGGCCAGAGAGTGGGACAGCGTGAAGGAGATTCCGCAGATGGAGATCATCCTTAAGCAAATGAGTCAGCTCTGGACTCCGCGTTATCCGTACCGTTCGGGGCAACCTCGTTATATTCTCTCCGAAAATGTGGAGCGTGTCTTGCTGGGTGAACTCTCCGCAGCGGATGCGATGAAGAGAGCCCAAGAGGAAGCCACAGCGTGGCTGGCTCAGCAGAACTGACACACTACAGCCCCTGGCTATCGCCGGGGGCCTTTTCTATATTGGCCCATAAAATGTAAGACATAAATTCTGGATAAGGAGGGATATTAACATTAAAAAGGAAGGTGACCCGCACATGGAGATATCTCATACAAATGCAAACTATAAAGCAGGTGACCTCGTGTATGTGATTTACCGCAACCCCCATACACAAGACGTAGCGAATGTACAGCAAGCAGCGGTCGTACATGATCCTGAAAATCCAGGTGCATTGGCTATTTTCCTGTATGAAACGTATTATCCATTAACTGAAGAGATGGCGATATATAACAACGAATCGGAAGCTAATGAGGCTTATAACTACTATTTTGGCGATGCTGTGGAGGGGAGCTTTCAATGAATGCCCCTTTTATGCCACGCCTCGTTTATTTTGAGCCAGCCGCCTTAGAGTATCCTTTAGGAGTAAGCCTGCATGAGAAATTCCAAAAAATGAACCTGGACATTAGATATACCACGTCCCACAATCAGGTACGGAATCTTCCCGGTGACAGTGACCTGCAAAAATATCGGGTCGCTAAATCCACGTTGGTTGTGGGGGTACGTAAAACGTTGAAATTTGATACCTCCAAACCTTCCGCAGAATATGCGATTCCTTTTGCAACGGGCTGCATGGGACATTGTCATTATTGCTACTTGCAGACGACCATGGGAAGCAAACCTTATATTCGCACCTATGTCAATGTGGAAGAGATATTAATGGCGGCAGATAAATATATGGAGGAACGGATACCTGAATTTACGAGGTTTGAAGCGGCGTGTACTTCAGATATCGTTGGTATTGATCATTTAACGCATACATTGAAAAGAGCGATTGAGCATTTTGGACAATCCGAGTATGGCAAGCTTCGCTTTGTCACTAAGTTCCATCATGTTGATCATTTGCTCGATGCCAATCATAACGGGAAAACCAGATTTCGCTTTAGTGTAAATGCGGATTATGTCATCAAGAACTTTGAACCAGGGACGTCCCCTTTGGCGAAGCGCATTGAAGCTGCCGGTAAAGTGGCGCGTGCGGGCTATCCACTTGGCTTTATTGTAGCGCCTATTTATTTGCATGAGGGCTGGAAGGAAGGATATTATCATATGTTCGAGCGGCTGGATCAGGAGCTGGATGAAGGGGTAAGAGACGATATTACCTTTGAATTTATTCAGCATCGCTTCACGAAGCCCGCCAAACGTGTCATTGAGAAGAATTACCCGATGACCAAGCTGGAACTGGATGAAGAGAAACGCAGATACAAGTGGGGCAGATACGGGATTGGCAAATATATTTATCAGAAGGATGAAGAAGCGGAATTAAGGGAGCATCTTCATGGGTGCATGAACAAGTTCTTCCCTCAGGCGAAGCTGGAATATTTTACATGAAAAAAATGACAGCCCCAGGATGTGGGTCTGCGGAGTGGCCCATATGATCAGAAGCTGTCTAGACTAAACCTTGGTCGATTATAGATTTTGCTAATTCTTTTTCATCAAATTTAATACAAGCAATAGAATAATTAAGGTTGCATTTAATTGTTCTATAAACTCCGATTCATCCCTGTATCCCATTGTGATGGCCAGATATCCGAAAGCACCTAGAAGCAGGAGGCAGTAGATCATAACCTTATTAGGATCATAATTATTGTTCATCAGATCTCCTAAATATCCCTTTGATAGTTACAGATTTAACCTTTGTAAAGTACGTTCCCCCCTTATAATAAACTATCTCTTTTAAAATAGCATCCTCAGTAACTTTTTTCTCTTTTCCATCATCGGATTAATGGTAGCTTGAGCGTCACTTCGCCACCTCCTGTTATCGCAGAGTTAGCGATATGCAGTTCGCCACCGTGCAGGCTGATGATCGAACTGGCGATGGATAAGCCCATGCCATAATGGCCCTTGGACTGGCGGGAGGCATCCTCCATGAAGAAGGGCTCGGCAGCTCGTCCAAGCGCTGCAGCTGAGAAGCCTGGGCCTTCATCTGTAATGCGCAGCCGCAAGGCTTTCTGATCCAGCTCCACGTCCAGAATGACCTTGCCGTTCTCGGGCGAGTGCTCCACCGCATTGGTCAGCGTGTTAAGCAAGGCCCTCTCCAATAGCATAGCGTCGGCATGGAGCGTATCTGGAAGGTCCCCTGCCCGGACCTCATAAGTAAAAGGCTCTACTCCGGCCAGAGCATGCATCTGGATTTCAATTCGGTTGAGAAATTCATGAAGATTGAAGCTTGCAGGGTGAAAGGAGACAGCATTGTCTGCCTTGGCCATCTCAATGAGGGTCTTGATATAATTTTCGATCTGCCGGGCCCCGCTGGCGATATATGTAGTGTAGTCTTGCTGCTCCTCCGTTTGAACAGTCTCCGATAGAAGATCTGCGTTCCCCCGGATAATTGTCAGCGGAGTCTTGACATCATGCGCTAACGCGGATATTTGAGCCCTGCGTCCCCGCTCCAACTGCCACTGCTGCTCCAGGGAGCTCTTCAATGCCGTCTTCATCTGCTCCATAGACTGGAGAACCTGATCCATCTCAAGGATTCCGCTATGCTGCACAGTAAAATCCAGATTTTGCTCACGAATGTGGGCAGCCGCTTCCTCGACTGCCTTTAAATGTCGCACCAATCTACGTCCAAAGGAGGAAGAAAGAAGGGCAGCTCCCACCAGGAAGAGGGTGCAAAACAGGATGGGAAGGCACCATTCCGGGCTGGGCAGCAGCGTGCGGGCAACCTTGTTGCTAAATTGGGCCATGATGGCATAGCGGAAAATGTAAGTCTCCGATCCTTGTGTTATTTTCACATAGGTATGGGGGAAGCGATAGGCTTTCTGCTGGTGCTTAAGCAACTCCCAGGCCTGATTAGCCTGCTTGGGAGATAAGGTGTGATCTGCGAGCTGCCCGTTTGATGAATATCGGGCATACAAGTACAAGACGGGAGATGAGGTTTCTTGCAGTTTCAGCCCGGCCTGGATGCCGGAAATAGCATCCTGTACCTGCTTCTCGGCGTGATTAGCTGGAAGGATGGTCCCGGTGTATAATAGCCCGGAGAAGAGTGCCACCAGCAGGAGCAGCAGCCCGATCGTACCTGCGCAGAAGACAGCCAAATATTTCAGAAACAAGGTACGCAGCCTGATGGATTTAGATTGAGATTCGTTCACTGTATTCATCTCCATCGATATCCAATCCCCCAAACAGTCTCCACTGGAGCCGTAGTCTCAACCTGACTCAGCTTGCTCCGAATATTCTTGATATGCTCTACAATCGTAGAAGCCTCGCTCTCTCCCTCGAAGCCAAACACGGCTTCATAGATTTGATCCTTAGAGAACACCTGACCGCGGTTCAAAGCTAAAAATTCGCAGATGGCATACTCGCTCTTCGTAAGCGGAATCCGCTTGCCCTGCACCTTCATCTCTTTACCGGACAAATTGAAGTATACCTCTCCCGCACAGTATACATTCCGGCGTTCCCGGTGTTCACGGCGCAGGTGGGCTTGAATGCGAGCCCGGAGCTCCCCTGCCCCGAAGGGCTTGATGATATAATCGTCTGCGCCCGCACCAAGGCCTGCCATCACATCCTGCTCCATGGCCTTGGCGGTGAGGAACAGGAGTGGGCAATCTACCTTGCTCCGAATCTGGCGGCAAAGGGTAATCCCGTCGAGGCCCGGCATCATGACATCCAGCATGATAAGGTCGAACACTCCCCATTGCAGATCTGCCGCCTCAGCAGGGTCGGAGAGGGTGGTTACAAGATGTCCGTCCTTCTCAAGAATATGGCGAATCAGGGTCAAGACGGCAACCTCATCATCAACAGCCAATATATGAGCCAACTACCATCACATCCTTCAATAAATACAGCCTATTCCAGCGATTGGGTACCTTCCCAGCGCCGGAACCAGCCTCCTAACAATATCATGATCCCCCCTGTTCCACTTATACAGGACAATACCCCTTGCCGACAAAGCAATTGGTCTAAAAGCTCCCCGGCATTGGCCTCTCTGTATTGCATCCAACTCGTCACAAATCGGGCAGGCCAAGCAAACGGCAGGTAGATCCAGATCAGATCTCCCAGACCTGTGAGCAGTAAGGCAGCTAATAAGCTCCCGACCACGCCCAAGCCGATGGAGGCAGCCTTGCCAAAGCGCAAGCTTACGAGCAGGTGCAGCCCATACAAAAAGCAACAGCTTCCGAAAAGAATTAAAGCCGCTTGAATATAGAAAAGCATGGTATAAGGAGATTGTTCCAGCAGATAGATATAACCGATTCCGAATCCTGTAGCGGCTAGCAGGATGCTACTTCCCCCCAATAATAGCAGAATACTTAGCTTGCCAACTAGAGGAATCAGACGGCTGGGCAAGGTAAGCAACTGCTGACAGCTCCCGGCGGCAGACTCTTGATCAGCCGCCATGGCGCAAGCAATGCCAATCATCAGCGGAAGAGCGACAGCCAGCACTTGCAGATACGCTTCGACTTTTGACTCCGGGGAGAAAGGCGTATAAGTGTAATAACCTAGAAAAATAACGATGGCCGCTAGTGGAGATAGCAGGTGCACCAGCAGCAAGGGGTGTCTTTTTAACTTGAGACCCTCCGCCTTAAGAGTTCGCCAGTACATCTTCATTTATCTGGCCTCCCTGTTACGGAAAGCCAGCATCGTGATGGCTGACAACAATACGAACCACACCAGTGCCACCAGTACGCCTGGCAACATTACGCTTCTATCGAGCAGCGTGTCTCCCGATGGGACTGGCAGTCCGTTAGGAAGTACGCCAATAGCTGCACACATCAGCCGGGCAGGGATGGCATAAGGAACGATCCACCATAGTGGAGTTGTGGCAAGCAGCACGGCACAAGCTCCATTTCCCAGGATGTTGAGAATCAGCGTGGCGAACATGCCAATTCGGTCAGCAAGGTACAAGCAAAGCGGGACTTGCCACAGGAAGCTGAGGAAGAGCAGCAGGCTGGCGACAGCACTGTCGGTCAAGCTCAGCAAGGCAGGGAATATCCACCCGCTTAAGCTAACATAGACGAACAGGAGAAATGAAGAAGCTAGCAGCAGTAGGGCGGCAACGCCAATTTTGCCTAGCCAGATGGTTGAGGGATGAATGGGTAGGCCAAGAATAGCGTGATATTTCAGCTTCTTGCAGTCCTTCTGAATAACCCCTGTGCAGAGCAAAGTCAGCGTTCCGGGTAGCAGCAAGGTGTACCACCAGTTGTAGGTGGCAGTTTGTAAATATTGTCCGGCCATGAGTGCGGCACATAACAGCAGGGTGAGCAGAGGAGCCAGCCAGACCAACTTCAGGGTAAAGGTTCGTTTAACCTTCAGGAGCTCAGCTTGAATGCAGGTCATCATATTATTGCCCCCCCTGATGGTATTTGCGGGCGATGTCCATAAACAAGCTTTCGAGATCTATGTCGGGATTAATCGCATTCTGGTAGGCTAATACGCCTCCGGCCAGAATACCGATATGATCTGCCGTGTGTTCTACCTCGGAGAGTAGATGACTGGATAGAATAACCGTAATTCCTTGCTTGGGAAAGGAACGAATCAGCTCCCGCAGCTCTTGAATGCCGATGGGATCAAGGCCATTTGTTGGCTCGTCGAGAATAAGCAGGCTGGGTTGATGAAGGAGCGCCAGGGCAATGCCAAGCCGCTGCTTCATACCCATGGAAAATTGCCCGGCTCGTTTATTCCCCGTACGAGCCAATCCGACGGTATCTAGCGCCTCTGCGATGCGGAGCTTTGGTAGCCCTAGCAGCATAGTACGAACCTGCAGATTCTCCCGGGCGGTCAGGTTCTCGTATAAAGGGGGCGATTCAATCAGAGCGCCTATCTTTCGGAGGTCCTTGCGTGACCAAGGATTTCCTCGGAATAATACTGTTCCGGAGCTAGGCCGGAGCATCCCGGCGAGCATTTTCAGTATGGTTGACTTCCCTGCCCCATTGGGCCCTAACAAGCCATACACAGAATTCTGGCGAATGGCCAGTGAGACGTTATTTACCGCCGATTGCCGGTGATAGGTTTTGCACAAGTCACGGGTTTGCAAGATCAGATCATTCACGAGGCTTCATCCTTTTCTTCATTTGTGCTGCTACTATACTACCCAAATCTAAGGATTTGATAAGGAACGTAGAAGGAAGTGGATTGTAAGAAGCGGAATGGGGGAAAGGGAGACGGTTTAGCATCTTCCCTTGAAGCTCTGATTTGACCAAATTGGGGAATCAATTCTATGAAAGCGGATGTAATTTGTTAGCGGAGACTGGAAGGGGCACAGCCGCGGAGTTGGCGGAACGCCCGATTGAAGGTGCGTACATTAGTAAAGCCGCATTCCAAAGCAATATCAAGCATGGTCTGATCTGAGGTGCGAATCAGTTCCTCTGCCCTGTCTACCCGGATGCTATTGAGATAAGAAGGCAGGCTCATGCCTGTGGTGCTTTTAAAGGTACGCGAAAAATGATAGACACTCATATGTGCCTGGCGAGCCGCCTCCTCAAGCGTGATAGGCCGGGACCAATGCTTCTCCAGGTAGTCAAGCGCCTCGCGCATGGCTTGGCGGCTTCCGCTGAATCGATGGCCCTGTAGAGAAGTCAGTGGCTCGCTGGGAACATGACGAAGAATCAGCCCATTGAGCTGGTAGAGCAGGCCAAGCATGATATTTTGGTAATGGGCAGATTTGTCCCGTTCTTCTTGATGCATTTGGTGCATCAGCTCCGCGGCCTGATTGGCAAGCCAGCCGCCGTTGGTGTCGGGGTGTCCCGCATTGCCAACATAAGGAGAGAGCAGACGAAGATGGTCAGGCCATCCACCGGGAGCTCCGATTGTTTTTGGATTAAAAATGACCAGAAGCATAGCTGATTCCTGCCCTGAGCTATCGTAATAATGGATATCTCCACTGCTGCATATCGCCAGATCTCCGGCTTGCAGCAGCCAGCTTTCGGAATTAATACCTACGCGCACTCTCCCCGTTGTAATATAAATCAGTTCCACATCCTGATGCCAGTGAGCCAGGAAAGAAAAGTCATGCAATTGCATGGTACTGATAGGCAGACCGCCTTCATAATAGCGTTGCTCATGATAAGCTTTCAATTTTGCTGCCCCCTGCCTCAAATTTAAAATCATGGAACGGGTATATGAGCGGTTGATCACTAGACTTCTAAACACAAAATAGCAAAAATTGTCCGATAGGGCAACGGATTTGACGAGCTTTTCCGGGCTGTGCGGCTTACAATTTGAGTGAGCAGATGGAAAGTTGCTGCAAATACCGTGCGGGAAGGAGAACATGAGCATATGGCTAGAAAGGCTTTAATTGTACAAGGCGGCTGGGACGGGCACGAGCCTGTTCAGGTATCAGAGATATTTGCGGATTTACTAAAGAAGGAAGACTTCGAGGTAGAGATTTCGGACACGCTGGATCGTTTTGCCGATGAGGAAAACTTGAAGAGTCACGATCTGCTGGTGCCGATTTGGACGATGGGCGAGATCAAGGACGAGCAGCTCCGCCCTGTGCTGCAGGCGGTCCAGTCCGGCGTAGGAATTGCTGGCTGTCACGGAGGCATGTGTGATTCCTTCCGCAATTCAGTTGAATGGCAATTTATGACCGGATCACAATGGGTGGCTCATCCGTTTAATGATGGTGTCGAATACGAGGTGAACATGGTGATGAGCAGCTCCAGTCCGCTGATTGAGGGGATTCAGGATTTCAAGGTCAAATCGGAGCAATATTATCTTCATGTAGACCCTTGTGTCAATGTACTGGCGACAACCACCTTTGCGCTAAGTGAGGGGCCTCATTCTGCAAACGGTATCATTACGATGCCCGTAGTATACACGAAGAAGTGGGGGCAAGGCCGGGTGTTTTATAATTCACTGGGTCATCATGCCGATATTTTTGACATTCCAGAAGCGCTGGAGCTGATGCGCCGCGGTTTCTTGTGGGCCGCCAAGGCGTAGGGACCATTTGCTAATTCATATGATTTGGACGGAATCTTAGCCAACTTGTTCAAAAATTAAGCTAAAGGCGGGATCACTTTTGGATAAAATCAAGGTTGGTATCGTGGGCTGCGGTAATATCAGCGGCATTTATCTGGAGAATCTGACGAAAATGTTTGCGAATACAGAGGTCTATGCTTGTGCGGACATCATCCGTGAACGTGCAGAGCAGGCAGCGGAGACTCATGGTATTCCGCATGTATGGACAACAGAGCAGCTATTGTCCGCCCCGGAAATCCAGATCGTTGTCAACTTGACGACACCTGTCAACCATTATGAAATTTGCAAAGCGGCTCTAATGAATGACAAGCATGTTTATGTAGAGAAGCCCTTGTCCCTGGAGCTGGAGCATGGTCTGGAGCTAAGCAGACTGGCGCAGGAGAAGGGGCTTATGCTTGGCTGTGCGCCGGATACCTTTTTGGGAGCCGGGCTGCAAACCTGCCGCAAGCTGATCGACGACGGCTTTATTGGCGATCCGATTGCCGCTACAGCCTTTATGCTGTGCCACGGACATGAGGGCTGGCATCCTGATCCGGAGTTTTACTATCAACAGGGCGGCGGCCCGATGTTTGATATGGGGCCCTATTATTTAACTGCGTTGGTATCTTTATTAGGTCCCGTAAAGACGGTCTGTGGGATCGCCAAGAAGACCTTTCAGCACCGAACGATTACGAGCACTCCTAAATTTGGTCAGCAAATAGAGGTGCAGGTGCCTACGCATGTGGCGGGGACCATGGAGTTTGTTTCGGGGCCTGTAGCGACAATGGTGACCAGCTTTGACATCTGGGACAGCACGCTGCCGCGAATAGAGATTTACGGCTCGCGGGGCACGCTGATGGTTCCTGATCCGAATACCTTTGGCGGGCCCATTTTATTCAAGCCGGCAGGCGGAGAAGGCTTTGCCGAAATTCCGTTGCTGCACAGCCATGCCATGAACAGCCGGGGCATGGGCGTGGCGGATATGGCTGCTTGCATCATCAGCGGGCAGAAACAGCGGGCGAGTGGCGAACTGGCGAATCATGTTCTGGAGATTATGCATGCTTTTCATACCAGCTCGGAGTCGAGGCAATACGCGGAGCTAACCACATGCTGTGAGCGTCCAAGACCGCTTGCACCGGGGCTGTTACAAGGTATATTGGATTAACCGCTGAATGGATATTTCTTCTAATTTGTAAATGAAGTTTGTATAATGAAAGTAGCTTGTTTACCGAGGGGAGAGCTGTACGCGATGTCAATGTCATTGCCGAGGAAAAGTCCGAAGGAGCTGGGAATATCAGCAAGTAAAGTCCTGGATTTTATCAATTATTTGGAAGCGCATTCAATAGAGATGCATAGCTTGATGTTGCTGCGCCATGGTCATGTCGCTGCTGAGGGTTGGTGGAATCCTTATGAGCCGGAACTGCCTCATATGCTATTTTCGCTCAGTAAAAGCTTCACCTCCACAGCAATAGGCCTGGCTGTACAGGAGGGGAAATTAAGTGTAGATGATCCTGTCATCTCATTCTTCCCTAATGAACTGCCTGCTGAGGTGTCGAAGAATTTATCTGCTATGCGCATCAAGCATTTGCTAATGATGGGGACGGGGCATGCCTTTGACACAACAAGTGATATGCATCAAGCCCCGGACGGCAATTGGGCCAGAGCTTTTCTGGCTTTGCCAGTAGAGCACGAACCGGGAACGCATTTTCTTTACAACACAGGGGCCACCTATATGCTCTCGGCTATTTTACAAAAAGTGACGGGACAGACGCTGCTGCAATTTTTACAGCCTCGTTTGTTTGAGCCATTGGGGATTAGCAACCCTTCATGGGAGAGCTGTCCGCAAGGCATTAATACAGGCGGCTATGGTCTGAAAATCCGGACAGAGGATATTGCCAAGTTCGGCCAGCTATATTTGCAGAAGGGGATGTGGCAGGGCCAGCGTTTGGTGAATGAAGACTGGATTGCCGAGGCCACGGCCAAGCAGATTGCAAATGGAGACGGCGGAGAGAGTGATTGGGCGCAAGGGTATGGCTACCAGTTCTGGCGGTGTCGACATGGATTGTACCGGGGGGACGGAGCCTTCGGACAATTTTGCATCGTGATGGAGGAATGGGATGCTGTACTCGCTATGACCGGAGGAACCAATGACCTTCAAGGAGTTATGAATGGAGCGTGGGAGCATCTGATTGCTGCATTTAAGAGTAGCAGTGATGTAGACAAAGAGACTGAGGCTGGTGAGTTGGATGAGCTGCTGCAGGACAGACTGAACCAGCTGCAGCTGGAACCTCCCTGCTTGCAGCAGGAGCCACAGTTACAGTGGGAGAGGGATGCTAATAAGAGCGATTATCAGCTTGAGTCCAACCCATTGATGCTGGAGACGATTCAGATCGAGTTCCTAGCGAATACAGCTATACTTCAGATTCGGGCGGCAGGTACGGACCATCGAATCGAGTTGGGCAGGCAGCGCTGGGTCCATGACAGAACCTCTCTGTTTGGCGGGGAGGAGCGAATCGTGGGTTCATTCACCTGGAATGAGCAGGGTCAGCTGCTGTTGACCATTCAGCGGATTGAGGCGCCGTTCTGCATCACGATAACTCTGGAATATAAAGGGGTTGACAATGAGCTAGAGCTTCAGATTAGCTGGAATGCTTCTTTCGAGCAAGCTGCACCTCCAGCTGTACGGGGAAGACGCCTTTAAAAAAACGCAAGGTATACGATGCTGCATTCTTCACTTGCGATGCTTCCTGAGAGCTTCGCTAAAAGTCCTCCCGGGAAGCTTGAGGTTTCCCGGCCGGACAGTCAAGCCTTACGGCTCGCGGCTCTCTAAACTAAATAAAATACCAAAGGACCTTCCTACTCCTGGTGTATTGGCAGCTTCTGCTTCCGGTACATTAGAGAGATATGGAAGGTCCTTTTTTGTATTCTGCTCCCAGGTTACAGCTTAACCCAGGCCATCAAGCCATCCGGCTGATCGGGATTGATGCCGTGGCGCTCGGCACTGGAGAGCGCGGCGATTTGCGGGATGAAGATGAACGGAATCCCGCGAACGGCGGCATCCAGCGGCTGGTCGGTCGTGATGGCCAGATCAACGAGGTCATGCGGCAGCACGTCTGCTCTGTCGGCAAAGGCAATGACCGTGGCTCCCCGATCCTTGAGATGTTGCATCAGGTTCCGTTGATGACCGGCATCGCTGTCCGACAAAGCGGCAATCACAAGCGTGTCCCGCCCGATCGTCACCATCGGCCCATGGCGGACATCGAGAAGATGGTAGGCATGGGCTTGTGTTTTGGCGATTTCGGTCAGCGCGATAGCACCTTCCGCTGCCAGCCCTTGAAGCTCCCCATCCGCCAACACAACGGCATTATTCCAGGCAAAATTCGAGGTGCGGCGAATTCCTTCCTCTATGCGGGCCATATAGGCTTCACCTTGCTGAATGGCTGTTTGCAGGTCGGTAATCAAGGCCTCATCACCAGCCAGAAAGGCAGCGAGCAGCAGGTTAACGGCATAGAGATTGGTGACCGTACGGGTCTGGCAAACGCTATGGTCGAAGGCCCATGGCAGCTCCAGAGCACAATCGGCTGCTTGGGAGAGGGGAGAATGCTCGACACAAGAGATGGCCAGCACCGGAATTTGTTCGATCGCCTGAACCTGGCGAAGGGCTTCTACTACCTCGCTAGTGCTGCCAGACCGTGACGGGGCAATGAGCAGGGTGCCGTCAAGCAGGGGACGATAGCGCGTGGCATGGAGCATCAGGTCGCCAGCAGCCAGAGCTATGGCAGGCATCCCGGTGCGCAAGCGAACAGAAAATGCCGCTGCTTCACTCAAGCAATAGCTGGAGCCACAGCCGACAAAGGTTACGCTCTTAACCTTTTGGGACTGGATAAAGGCAGTTAATTCCGCACGCCGAGACAGCATATAATCGTAGGTTTGCTGCAAAGCCTGGTATTGGCTCTTGATTTCACTATAGGTCAAACTCATTACAGATACCTCCCGTATATAAAATGGATGACGCTTTATGTCAATTTTATAATTGTTTCACTCAAAAAATCAATAAAAAATATAATTTTAATCAATTTATAAGAGCAAAGATGACATAATTATAGATTAATTTTTACAAAATGATTGAAATAGTCAAGAAAAAAGATTATTATAATCACGAATACAAAATAAATCTAAATACATGAGAGGAGGAATCAGGATGCCACTTATCTCGTCCACGGAAATGCTGCAAGCCGCCCGCAGGGAGAAGTATGCTGTCGCCGCCTTCAATGTACATACCCTGGAGATGCTCCAGGCGGTTGTAGAAGCGGCTGTAGAGACAGCCTCTCCGTTGATCATTCAAACGACGGTAGGCACCGTCAAGCATCTGGGACCGGATTACATTGCCCATGCGGCAAAAACGGCGGCAGATCGCACGGATTTACCGATGGCGCTGCATCTGGATCACTGCACGGACTTTGCGACTATCGTTCAATGCATTCGTGCGGGTTATACCTCGGTTATGATCGATGCTTCCATGTATCCCTTTGAAGAGAATGTGGAGCGGACCCGTAAAGTCATGGAGGTTGCCACAGCTTCCGGGGTCAATGTAGAAGCAGAGCTGGGAAAGGTTGGCGGGGTTGAGGACAACATTGTGGTGGAAGATAGGCATGCCTCGTTGGCCGATCCCGACGAATGTGTGCAATTCGTGGCACAGACTGGTGTACTCACGCTTGCTCCGGCTATTGGAACAGCACATGGTATCTACAAGGGAAGTCCCGATATTGATTTTGCCCGGATTGCCCGAATCGCTGAGTTGATTGATGTTCCTTTAGTACTGCACGGCGGCTCTGGTGTTCCGGCCGAGCAGATTGATCAAGCGGTAGCGTTGGGCATGTCGAAGGTGAATATCGCTACCGAGCTGCGCATTGCATTTTCTAATGCGATCAAGGGCGTATTTATGGAGCATCCCGAAGAGAATGACCCCCGTAAATATATGGTCCCGGCCAAGGAAGCGGTCAAACAGCTGGCTATCGAGAAAATGAGGCTTTGTGGAAGTGTCGGCAAGGCTGGCGTAGCGCATTGATGGCGATGGCTGTATTGCAATCTATCCTGGCATCCTCCACAATAGAGCTAACACGGCTGGGCTTGTCCGCCCAGACCTATTCAGAGGTTGTTTAAAGGAGAGAGTCATGCCATATTCAAAGGGTGAATTGCGTAGAGCGAAAACGCTCGAATTGATTAAATCCCATGGTAAAATTTCGTTGCAGGAAATCATCGAGGTGATCGGTTGCTCAGAGGCTACAGCCAGACGCGACCTTGATGTGCTGGAGAAGGCCGGAGGAATTATTCGGACGACAGGCGGAGCCATCTATGAAGGGGCCCTGATGCCTTCAGCCGCAGAGCTGCCCTTTGCCGCCAAGCGAGACTTCAAACGGCTGGATAAGGAGCGAATTGCCCAAGCGGCGGCGGCGCTTGTTCAGGAAGGAGATATTATTTGCCTGACCGGGGGAACAACGACATTTTTTATCGCCAAGGCGTTGAAGCAGCACCGGAATATTACGGTGGTTACGAATGCTGTGAACATTGCCTTTGAGCTTGCTGATGCGGAGGGCATTCAGGTGGTGGTCATTGGCGGCGTGATGCGTGCCAAGAGCTATGAACTGAGTGGTCCCTTAGCCGAAAACGTGATCGACAAGATCAATGTGACCAAGATGTTTTTGGGGGTAGACGGGGTGTCGTTGAACCACGGCTTTACGATGCATTCCGAGCTGGAAGCCCATATTGCCCAATTGATGATGGAACGTTCAAGTAGTGTCTATGCTGTATTCGATCAGAGCAAGCTGGAGAAAAGCGCTTTATTTACGATTACTCCCTTGAATCAAGTAACGGGTGTAATTATGAATGAACCGCCGGAGGGATGGTTTGAGCAAGCGTGCCGGGAGCAGCAGATCGCCATACATACACCCCTAGACCACACGGCTTCCGTATAAAATACGCCTGATATCCTCAAGCAACCTCCCCTTCAGATGCTGACTAATATGCGGAAGATAAGGGGATGTGCGAATGCGGTTATTCAAATGGATGTTCATACTTGCGGTGATTTGCGTAGTATTCGTCGCGTCAGGCTGTACAGGCTCCTCGGCTACCAGCGGCGATACGTCAGCAACTCCGCAAGGCCAAGATAAGGTGAAGCTGGTCTTCTGGAGTCACCAGGAAGATGCGATTGTAAACGCATACAAAAAACTTGTTGCTGAATTTCAAACCCAATACCCCGATATCACCATCGAGTATCAGACCTTTCCCTATGATGTATACAATCCGAAGCTGAAGGCGTCCTTCTCCGCGGAGACACCGCCGGATATCGCCGAGATGTTCGGAACCTGGGTACCCGCTTATTCCAAAAATGATTTGCTCGTCGAAATCCCTGATAGCGAGCATGTGCAACAGGAGTATTATGACGCTCCTATAGGGGCGTATTTACGTGATGGCAAGCTATATGGCTTGCCGCTGGAATACAACATCGAGAACGGCGGCATGCTGATTCATCCGCAAATGCTGAAGGAGCAGGGACTGGACCAGCCCCCGTCCACTTGGTCAGAACTGGTCGAATACGCTAAGAAGCTGACTGTGCGTCAAGGGAATGCCTTGCAGATTAAAGGCTTCGACTTCGTCTCCTCCGACAATATTACCTTTACCTTCCTATCCTTGATTCTGCAGCAGAACGCCAGCTTTTGGGGTGATAATGAGCATGTCAACTTCCAAACGCCAGAGGCAGAAAAGGCCATGTCTGAGCTTGTCTCTCTGATCGCCGAGCATAAGGTTGCCGACCTGACGACCTTTGGCGGCGAGCTTGACACCTCCGACTACTTCTTCCGCGGCAACTCGGCGATGACCTACCGTGGTCCGTGGACGATTTCCGCGGGCTTGAACAACTACAAGGTCAACGACTTTGAGTATGTGCCTGTCCCTTCGTTTACGGAGAACCCGCCTTACTTCGCGGCTGAATCCGGCTGGGGTCTGACCGTGGCGAAGCGAAGCAACCAACAGGAGGCGGCGCTGAAGTTCATCCAATTTGTTTCACAGAAGGAGAACCTTGCCGGCTGGAATACAGACACTTTTACGGTTCCCGCCAAGAAAGAGATTGCCGAAGACCCCGAATTCCTGGACAGCAATCCATATATGAAAACACCGATAGAGGCCCTATCATTAGGTCAATGGATTGGCCCTGTGGCGGATCGCGACTATTTCTTCAAGCAGGTCAATGACCATTTTCAGTTAATGGTTGCCGGGCAAATGAGTGTGAAGGAAGGTTTGACGAAGATCGAGCAGGCCATTAACGATAACCAGGACCAACATAAGCGATAGGGGTGTTCGGGCATGAGAGTTGCTGTAACGGCCAACAAGGCCAAGCTGAAGCCGATGGGGAGAGCAGCGGGTCTTCGGGCCAAACGGAGGTTCATTCTGATCTCGCTGATCCCGATCCTGCTGTTGTTTGGTGTTTTTGCTTTCCTGCCCATAGCTTGGAGTTTGGGTTTATCTGTCTTCCAGTATGATCCGCTTGGCTCCAAGGCCATTTTCGTGGGGGCAGAGAATTATATTCGCATGGCCACCGATGCCGTGTTTTTAAAATCGTTGTGGATTACGTTCAAGTTTGTGGCTATAACGGTTCTGGCCAATATCGTGATTACATTATGTATCGCTTATGCCATCCAGCGAGTTAGAATTGCTTGGCTCAAGAGCTTGTTCCGTACCCTGTTCTTCTTGCCCACGATTGCGCCGCTGGCGGGAACGGCTATCGTATGGAGCACGATGTTTAATTACAACAACGGTTTGTTTAATCTCATCCTGATGAAGCTGCACCTGACTCCAATTCAGTGGCTGGCCGATCCCCAGTATGCCCTTTATTCCGTCATTATGATGACCTTGTGGGCGGATATCGGCTATAACATTGTACTGTTCATCGCCGGACTGGATTCGATCCCGGACATGTACTATGAAGCTGCGTTACTGGAAGGGGCCGGGAGGTGGCGCATCATTTTTCAAATTACCCTGCCCTTGCTGCGTAGAACCTTGCTATTCGTATCGATAACGACCGTGGTTTCTTATTTTCAAGCGTTTCCGCAATTTCAGATTATGACCAAGGGGGAGCCCTTCAACGAAACGCGGGTACTGGCGCTGCACATTTACGACCAGGCCTTTGCCAGCTCCAATATGGGTTATGCTTCCGCCATGGCTACTGTATTTCTCATGGTTATCCTGCTCGTCACGCTGGGGCAATTAAGAGGGGGACGGGCCGAGTGGGAGCATTAAGAGGAGGTAGAACTGATGCTGCATCGACGTAGCGCTTGGGACGGAGTGATTATATTTGTATTGGCTGTTGCGGCTGCGATGATGCTGGTGCCGTATGCCTGGATGGTCCTGTCCTCTCTGAAGAGCAATATGGAAATCGTAGCGGGGACGGGCGGGATGATTCCCCGGCAGCCCAGTCTGGAAGGGTATCGGACGGTGTTCCGGGATGCTCCCTTTGTGACATGGCTATTCAACAGCCTGGGGACCTCCATTGTGATTACGGCAGCAACCCTGTTCACGAGTGCACTCGCTGGATATATTTTCGCTAAACATCAATTCAGGGGCAAAAGGCTGCTGTTTATTCTCATCCTGGCGACGATGATGATTCCGTTCCAGGTAATTATGATTCCGACCTATCTCATTACAGCCGAGCTTGGACTAATTAACAATCTGATGGCCATTGTGCTGCCTTGTCTGGTGAGTTCCTATGGCGTGTTCCTTGCCAAGCAATTCATTGAGGAAATCCCGCAGGAGCTGCTGGAGGCGGGCAGGATGGATGGGGCTGGAGAGTTCAAGCTGATGCTGCGTATCGTAACACCGCTTATTTTGCCCATGCTGTCGGCTTTAGGCATCTTCACGTTCATGAATTCCTGGAACAATTATCTATGGCCTTTGATTGTCCTAAATGATGAGAGCAAGATGACGGTTCCGCTGGCTCTCGTCTATTTCAATGGCACACATATGGTTAATTACAACGTGGTCATGTCAGCGGCGGTATTGATTACTTTGCCGGTAATCGTGGTATTCCTGATCTTCCAAAAGCAGTTCATCAAAGGCCTGACCATGACAGGCATGAAATAGGAGTGTGGAGAAGAGCTATGACGAAAATTTCTATTATCGGGGCAGGCAGTGCTTTCACTAGAGATATTGCGATGGATATATTGATGATTGACGGCTTGGACGGGGGGACGATTGCTCTGGTTGATCTCGATGAGCGGCGGCTGGAGCTGGCCCGTAGACTCGTACTCCAGATCGTGGAGTTGACAGGGAAATCGTGGCGGGTGATCGCTTCTACCGACCGCCGGGAGGTCATTGGAGAATCTCGTTTTGTCATTAACCAGATCGAGGTCGGGGGTCTGGAAACGGTTCGCTATGAATATGAAATTCCGTTAAAGTACGGAGTCAACCAATGTATTGGAGATACTTTAGGCCCGGGTGGCTTGTTTAAAACGCTGCGGACGCTTCCCAGCTGGATCGAAATTGTCCGCGATATCGAAGAGTTATGTCCGGATGCAATGATTTTGAATTATACGAATCCGATGTCCGCCGTTACGTTATTAACCTCTCGCATCACCGAGCTGCCGGTGGTAGGACTATGCCATTCCATTCAGAATACGTCGGCGCAACTGGCGAATTATGCCGGGATTCCTTATGAGGAGCTTCACTGGAGAGCCGGGGGGATCAACCATATGTCCTGGTTTGTGGAGCTGAGCCATAAGGGACAGGATTTATATCCGATTTTGCTGGATAAAATCAAAGACCCCGAACTGCTGCGGCAGGATCCGGTCCGCTTTGATGCCATGAAATATCTGGGGGCCTTTGTATCGGAATCGAGTGGACACTTCTCTGAGTATATTCCCTATTATCGGAAGCGTCAGTCGTTAATTGATGCGCATTGCAGTACAGGTTATAATGGAGCAACAGGTTTTTATGCCAATAATTGGCCAATTTGGCGTAAAGAGAATGATGAAGAGATCGTTCGTCAGCTTGAGGGGACTTTGCCGCTGGAACTGCAATCCAGCCAGGAATATGCGGCAGTTATTATCGAGGGCGTTCTTAAGGATGAACCGAAGGTAATCTATGGGAATGTCCCTAACCAGGGATTGATCGAGAACCTGGCGCCAGATGGCGTAGTAGAAGTGGCTTGTCTGATCGATGCCAAGGGCATTCAGCCTACCCGGTTTGGCAAGCTGCCGGAGCATTTGGCTGCATTGTGCCGGTCAAATATGGCCTTTTTTGATCTGGCGGTTGAAGCAGTAAGGCAAGGCGATAAGGAGATGGCTCGCCATGCGCTGATGGTAGACCCGCTGACGGCAGCGGTTTGCTCTCTGGAGGAGATTGGTCAGATGTTTGAAGAGTTATATGAAGCGGAGCAAGGTATTGCTCCGGTGCTGAGATGATGGGGAGCCAGAGCCGAGAAGTCATGGACTCCAGGCCAATGGTCGTTGTCGCTGGAGAGTTAAACGTGGACATCATCGTGTCGGGTGCTGATGTGATGCCGGAATGGAACCGGGAGAAGCTGGTGGACGGCTTTGAGGTTGTGCTTGGTTCTTCCTCGGCAATTACAGCCTGTGCCCTGGCAAGTCTAGGCGCAGATGTGCGATTTGTCAGCGTAGTGGGAGAGGACGACTTCGGGCGGTTTTGTACCGATGAGTTGCAGCGCATGGGGGTGAATACCGAGCATGTGACCCGGCTGCCGGGCATCAAGACCGGGGTGACGCTGTCCTTCTCAACCCCGGTGGACCGGGGCCTGCTAACCTATGCAGGCAGTATTCCGCTGCTGAAGCCGGAGCTGATTCCCAAGAAGCTGCTTGGCAAGGCGCGACATCTTCATTTCGGGTCCTATTATTTGCAGGATGGCATGAGGAATCATTGGGCGGAATTGTTCAGGAGGCTGCGTCTAGACGGAACGAGCACGTCCTTTGATACGGGGTGGGATGTGGCTAACCAGTGGGATCGCGAAGGGATTAGCGCTCTCTTGGCTGAAACGGATTTGTTCATTCCAAGCGAGGATGAGCTGCTGCGCATTTTCCCGGCAGAGCGGGTTGCCGAGGTGCTGGAGTCGGGGCTTCCCCCGGTAGCCGGGCTGGTAGCCGTCAAGCAAGGCGCTCGCGGAGCATCGCTGCGTGAGTTGGATGGCAGTGTGAGCCGGGCCGAACCCTATCAGGTAGCTCCTGTTGATACGACAGGAGCAGGCGATTGCTTCAATGCAGGTATCATTTACGGTTATCTGCTAGGTTATCGTGGCGGTAAGCTAATACGATTTGCCAATGCTTGCGGGGCGGTATCGACGCTAGGAATTGGTGGTACGGGAAGCTTGCCGACGGTAGAGGCTGTCAGGAAGCTGCAGGCGGTAGTCAAAGCATGAATTTGCCTGCCAGTGCATGAAGTGTGAAGGTGAAGGGCAATTAGTTGCAACTTGCTTACAGATGGTGCTACAGATAGAGCTTGCAGATAGTTAGGGAGCCATCAGAATGCCGGAAAAGGCGTGCATGCATTTTTACGTACAAGAACCCTTACAGACCAAGGGCTCTCTTCTAGTTGATAAGTATGGACAACCAGCTTTCTCAACAGTCTGAATGATGCTGACAAATCGCTCCATTAACAGGAAATCCTCCATATAAAACTGAGGATAAAATGAAATTATTAAGCATTATAGGGAATTCCTCCATATAAAATGACCTGTATCACCGAATACGGCCCTCAAGTGCGAATTTATAGGGAGATTTTCCAGCAAAATACCTAAATTCAGCTTATTTCCGCAAATTAGCAGGAGGATTTCAGACTGTTGAGAAAGGGCGTAACGTACCATTTCTATGGAGAAGAATCCTTATAGGCTAAGGGCTCTTCTATGCGAGATGTACGGAAAACCATCTTTCTCAACAATCTGAGGATTTCCCGATGCTCGTTTGCATAAGAGGAGCAGCATGATATTTAGAAATCATTTGCTATAGTTGAAGCTAAGGAGCTGACAATAATGATGAAATTAAAGCTATGGTCCATCGTCATACTGAGTTTGATTCTGGGATTCGTTCTTGTAAGCACCTCGGTACAGTTGCCAAACGTATCGGCCGCCGGGGATGAATATTATGTGGCAACAAACGGCAATGATTCCAACCCGGGCACCAGCACTGCACCGTGGAAGACTTTGCAGCATGCGGCTGACGTGGTGCCGGCAGGGAGTACGGTTTATGTCCGGGGTGGCGTGTATAATCAGAAATTAAAAATTACCCGTTCAGGCTCTGCGGCTCAAGGTCCTATCGTATTCACTAATTATGGAACAGAACAGCCGATCCTTGACGGTACCGGACTAACGGTTAGCGGCTCCCAAGGACTGGTGGAGCTGGAGGACGTGAGCTATGTCACCGTTCAGGGCTTTGAAATTCGCAACTTCACCACAACATCCCGAAATGCCGTGCCCATGGGCATCTATGTGCATGGGGCAGGCGGGTTTATTACGCTGGCCGATAATAAAATCCATGATATCAAAAACACAGCTACTCCAACGGGCAGCGACTTGCTTGGCCGGGACGCCCATGGGATTGCTGTATATGGAACCAAGGCACCTGCTTCGCTGCATGATCTGGTGATTAGTGGCAATGAATTGTACAATCTCGTGTTGGGCTCCAGCGAGTCGATGGTGCTTAACGGAAATGTCGATGGTTTTGAGGTCCTTAATAACCTGGTGCATGACAATGACAATATCGGGATTGACTTGATTGGCTTTGAAGGGACGGCGCCCAATTCGGCTTATGACCAGGCGCGTAACGGCCTCGTGAAGGGGAATCAGGTGTACAATATTACTTCCAACTATAATCCATCGTATGGCAAGATGCTTCCGAACAACAGCAACGGGGCTGACGGCATTTACGTGGATGGAGGCAAGGATAGCATCATCGAGCAGAACTACAGCTATAACAACGATATCGGTATCGAAATCGCCTCGGAGCATGCAGGCAGATCGACCAGCAATATTACGATACGCAGCAACGTAGTTTATAACAACCGGCTGACCGGGATTGCCATGGGAGGTTATGATGATGAACGTGGCTCTACGGTCAATTGCAAAATTGTAAACAACACCGTATATAAGAACGATACTATAGGCGATGGCAGTGGACAGCTTTATGTTCAGTTTGATACAAGAAACAACATGATTAAGAACAATATCTTTGTGGCCAGCGATTCGGATGTGCTGATTTACAATGAATATACTGAAAACTCTGGCAATGTGGTGGATTATAATCTGTATTTCACTTCCGGAGGCAGCAGTGAAGCCAGCTTCACTTGGAAGGATGAATACTATTGGGGATTTGCCAACTATCAGGCAGGCTCGGGCAATGACGCCCATTCCCTGTTCATGGATCCCAGGTTTGTGAATGCTGCTGCAGGCGACTTCCATCTCCAGTCCTCTTCGCCTGCCATTGATGCCGGTGACACCGATCCTGCTATTATAGGCGCAGAGGATATCGATGGAGACCCTCGAGTGCAAGGAGCCGCCGTAAACATCGGCGCTGATGAGTAAATACTCGGTTACTCTGCGACATAGCAATAGTAGCTAAAAAGACCCTAGGGCCATGCGGCTTTCCAGCCGCAGGCCCTAAATTTATTTTATCCAGCATTAGGATTCCTTTATGTTTTGTAATGAAAAGTTGAAGCATACGTACTAACTAATGAATTACTTGGCCAGGTAATATCTTGGCGAAAGGAGAGTCCTAAGTGATGCAGGAGCATATGGTGGTTCATCCTTTTATACAGAAGGAGACTCAGGATGGGCCAGCAGCATGGATAGCGACGGGCGGAATGGCTGCTATTTTTGAAAAGTACTATAAACGGATTTTCAACTATGTGGCCTACCGTGTTCCGGGTATTCATACTGCTGAGGACTTGACCAGTGCCATATTTGAAAAGATCATAAACAAGCTGGACACCTATTCGGAAGCGAAGGCCCCCTTTGAAGTATGGCTCTTCGCTATCGCCAGAAATATGGTGAATGATCACTATAGACAACAAAAAAGAAAACAGTTCTTCTCATTGGAAATGGTAAGGGAATTGGTGTCGAGCAAAAGAGACCCGGAGAACCTGCTGCTAAGAGAAGAGCAAAACGATCAGCTCATGCGCGCGTTGCGTCAATTGGATGCCCGGGAACGAAATATCATTGCATTGAAATACGGGGCGAATCTTCGCAACACCGATATTGCACAAATTACCGGGCAAAGTGAGAGCAACATAGGCGTCATTTGCTACCGTGCTATGAAAAAACTCAAGTCAGAGCTTGGGAGTGTGGATCAGTTATGAAAAAGCAGGAGTATTCTGCCCGGCCTGCGGCTCAGAAGCATGTAGGCGCTTCGGAATCTGTCCCAACGTATTTGGATCAGAGCATGGCAGCGTTGGACAAACGACTGTCCCATACGGATTTCAGTCAATATTCTGATCGGCAAGCCGTATGGTCGGCGGTGAAGGCATCACAACAGAAACAGGAGGGGAAAAGGATGAATAAGAAAATCCGGAGACGCACCGCTATTGCATTGAGCACTAGTTTAGCCGTTGGCCTGTTGAGCATTATCATTGCGCAGCCTTCTGCTGCACAAAGTGTGATGAATAAGGTGCTGGCGACGTTCAACCTTGGTCATATCCAGGTATATCAAGTAGAGACGCCGAAGGCGGATTCATGGTCAACTGAGTCACCTGGTGGTGAATCCGGAAGCATGGCAAGTGAAGACCCGAATGTCATGGTAAGCAGAGAGGACGCTGAGACTGCTTCGGAGGATACGTTGAACCTGACGAATTTCTCGGAAGTATCCAGATATGCCGAATTTCCTGTAAAGCTCCCGCAGTATTTGCCGGAAGGCTACTTATTTGATCGGGCAGAACTATATCGGGATGAAAATCAACAGGTGAGTGGAAAATATGTCAGCCTTTACTTTACAAACAAGGAGACAGGCGGGCAAATCTTCCTGCAGCAACGATTACCGGATGATGAGACTGCATTTGCAGCCAGTGTGGATGGCGAGGTTCAGGAGTTGAGCATCAACGGCAACAAGGCTGTAACGGTAGTAGGCAGAAGCATTGATTGGGAGAACTCAGAAGCTTTATATAGTCTCCTTAGTAGGGCTCTCGATCAAAGTGAGCTTGTTCGTATTGCGGAATCCATCCAGCCTTAGAGCGGATAATCAGAGCCAGACCGCTATACTGAGGCCTGGCTCTTTCAACTTTCAAAATAAAATTATTCGCAAGGTATTCCCTATATCCAAGAGAGATGTTATGATACAAAATAAGATAACAACTCCAAAGGGGAGTAGCTGTACAGTAAAGTCGTCATTACGGGATGTGAATCCTCGGCTTTATTGGCAACATTACGTTGTTAGCGAGACCTTTGCCATGACGGCAGAGGTCTCTTTTGTTAAGGTCTCTGCCGGAAATAGGCAGGGGCCTTTTTGGTTATAACGGCTCATGGGGGAGGCCAGGTTATCCAAGTCTGCGGGCTAGCTGGAGGTGGGAGAACAGCCGGAAGAAGCAAGAGAGAAAGGCTGAAGAAGGTTGAAGTAGCTGTAATCAACACTAGAAAGATAGGGGAGTGGTAAAATGGATTTATCAATTTTCATGGAATATGCTTGGGTACTCATTGTACTCGTTGTGCTGGAGGGACTGCTGGCTGCTGACAATGCGTTGGTACTGGCAATTATGGTCAAGCATTTGCCGGACGAAGAGCGGAAGAAGGCATTGTTTTATGGTCTGGCCGGCGCCTTTATATTCCGATTGCTATCCTTGTTCATTATTTCGTTCCTGGTGAATGTGTGGCAGGTGCAAGCCATTGGCGCGCTATATTTATTCTTCATCTCACTCAATCACATTATTCGCAAAGTCTTCTTGAAGAAGTTGGAGCCTGAGCAGGAAAATGCAATGGGAGCCGGTTCGACCAAGAAGAAGGCGGGCTTCTGGATGACGGTGCTAAAGGTGGAATTAGCCGATATTGCCTTTGCTGTGGATTCTATTCTGGCTGCAGTAGCCTTGGCTGTAGTATTGCCTGATACGTCTTTGCCGAGCATCGGCGGGATGGATGGCGGACAGTTTCTGGTTGTCTTCCTCGGCGGATTTATCGGGATGATCATTATGCGCTTTGCGGCCAACCTTTTTGTAGGATTGTTAAAACGCAAGCCCGGTCTGGAGATTGCCGCGTTTATCATTGTAGGATGGGTAGGTGTCAAGCTGGCAGTTTATACGATGGCGCATCCAGCCCTGGCCATGATCCCCGAGAGCTTTGCAAAAAGCCCGGCATGGAAGCTGACCTTCTATATAGTGCTGATTGCAATTGCGGCGGCGGGCTGGTTTTTGTCCAAGGATAAGGATGAGAAGAAAACCACCTCTGGCGAGAAGCTTGAGGTTCCCCAGGCAGACAGCCAGGTATAACGTTGCTCTTTGGCTAGCCCCTGACCTATTGGCAGCTTGTGCTGCTGATAGGTCAAACAGGGCTGGGAAGGCTGAAGATAGATGATTTTAATAAATGGAAATTTTACCTGATATATGCAACTGATTTGTTGTAAGAGGGGTCTTTACTTTTACATGGACATCCTGTATGATGCTGATAGGCAGATGAAATCGCTTTATTCCGGAATAGGCAAAAAGATGTCTTCATAAAATTTAACTTCATATTTCCCAAGTGTGTTACTGATAATGCAGGCAAGGCTTGGATAAAGTATGGAATGGTACATGTGATGTGCTGTCCCCTACTTTATTCAAGCCTTTTTGTTTTCAAAATTATTCAGGAAGAGAGGATCACAATGAACTACAAACAGACAGCAGCTAACATCCTAAAGGGTGTTGGCGGGCATGAGAATATTGAAAATGTATACCACTGCTCTACAAGATTAAGATTTACACTAAAGGACGATGCTAAAGCCAATAAGACAGAGATAGAAGCCATCGATGGAGTCATTGGCGTCGTAAATAGTGGCGGACAATTTCAGGTTATTGTTGGGAATAACGTGAGCTATGTTTATAAGGAATTAGGATCGGGCGTTCCAGGAGGAACCGAAGGATCCTCTGGCTCCAGTACACCATCGGCCAAGAAGAAATTTAGTGCCAGCTCCATTTTTGATATTATTTCAGCTATATTTCAACCGCTGGTTCCTGCCGTATCTGGAGCAGGGATGCTTAAAGTCGTTCTGTTGCTTTGTACGATGACGGGAATCTTATCTAAGGATTCACAAACCTATAACATACTTAACAATCTGGCAGACGCAGCATTTTATTTCCTGCCTATTCTGGTGGCTTATTCGACGGCAGTTAAGTTCAAATCCAGTGTGCCTTTGGCGATGGTAGTGAGTTCTGCACTGCTGCACCCTAAGATTACCGAGCTGCTCACCGCAGGTGAACCGCTCAAGTTGTTTGGTATTCCAGTAACCCCGGCCAACTATGGTGGACAAGTAGTACCGATTATTTTGATTGTCCTGTTCATGGGCTATATTCAACGGTTCGCTGATAAAGTCTCACCTAATGTAGTAAAGGTGTTTCTTAGTCCGCTGATCGTGATTTTAATTACAGGGCCGGTAGCATTGTTGGCGCTGGGACCGATTGGTGTTTTTCTGGGTAATGGATTGACACAGGGAATTCTGCTAATTCAGCAGCACGTTGGCTTTATTGCAGTCGCGATTCTGGCGGTATTAATGCCCATCTTTGTATCATTGGGCATCCATAAGGTTTTCATTCCGATCATGGTTTCAACCATTGCCAACCCGGGGTATGATATGCTGATTCTGGTTGCGCATCTGTGCTCCAACTTTGCCCAGAGTGCGGCGTCGCTTGCCGTAGCAACGCGCGCCAAGAGCAAGTCTTTGCGTCAGCTTGCTGTCTCGTCAGCGGTAACGGCCTCCTTTGGTATTTCCGAGCCGGCGCTTTACGGAATTACGATGAAGCTGAAGAAGCCCCTATATGCTGCTATGGCCGGGGCGGGGATTGCCGGGATATTTGCCGGTCTGATGCAGCTGAAAGCCTATGTTCCTGTAGGCCCCGGGTTTGCCTCACTCCCGATGTTCGTCGGGGAAGGAAATAACTTCCTTATCGCGATTTTGACGCTGGTTATTTCATTTATAGCTACATTCATTATCGCTAGGATTGTTGGATTTAATGAGCCTGCGGATCCAGACGTACAAGCTGTGAAAAGCCCCCCGGTTTCCGAGCCGAAGACGGGTGCATTCACCCAGCCGGAGTCCGCAGTCAAGCAGCAAACGGTGGAGCTGTATGCCCCGATTCAGGGCCAAAGCGTTCCGCTCAGCGAGGTGTCAGATGAAGTGTTTTCCCAGGAGATGATGGGGAAAGGGGTGGCCTTTATACCTGAGCATCCTGTTCTTTATGCGCCTATGGACGGTACGGTTTCTCCGCTGTACAAGAGCAAGCATGCTCTGGGTCTTGTCTCGGATAATGGCGTGGAGTTGCTGATTCATATCGGCATCGATACCGTCAAGATGAAGGGCGCTGGCTTCAAGGCTTTTGTCAATACGGGAGATACTGTCTCCAAGGGAGACAAGCTGATTGAATTCGATCTGAATGCGATCAAGGAGTTTGGTCTGGACACAACAACGATGATGGTTATAACGAATACGGAGCATTTTTCCAATATAACGCCAACTATTTCGCCAAAAGTCCAGCCTGGCGATGTGATCATGACTTTAACAAAGGGAGAGGTCTAGGATGACTAACTTATATCAATTCCCGGAAGGATTCCTCTGGGGAGGAGCAACAGCGGCCAACCAAATTGAAGGGGCCTGGAATGAGGATGGCAAAGGAGTCAGCACTCTCGATATGTATACCGGGGGCTCCATCAACAAGAAGCGCAGAATTACTTTAGAATTGGACCCGGCAGAGCGTTACCCTACTCATGAGGCGATTGATTTCTATCACAGATATGAAGAGGATATCAAGTTATTTGCCGAGATGGGCTTCAAAGTGTTCCGGTTCTCTATCAATTGGACGAGAATCTTCCCCAATGGGGATGAATTGGAGCCGAATCAGCAGGGTCTTGAGTTCTATGATCGCATCTTCGCGGAGTTGAAGAAATACAATATCGAGCCTTTGGTTACGATTGCGCATTATGAATTTCCGTTTCACCTTTCCAAGACGATTAATGGCTGGGCGAGCAGAAAAATGATTGATCACTATTTGCGTTATTCCGGACTCATTATGGAGCGGTATAAAAATGATGTTAAATACTGGCTGCCATTTAATGAGATCAATTGCATTACCTTGCCGCTAAAAGCCTATCAGGCAGGGGGCATTATATATGATGAGAGCGGCGAATTAATTGATTTGACCAAAGACAATGCCCAATTGCGCTTCCAGGCGCTGCATCATCAATTTTTGGCTTCGGCCTTAACGGTCAAAAAAGGCAAGGAGATTAATCCGAATTTTCAATTTGGCTCAATGCTGACCCACTTCACGTTTTACCCGCTGACATGTAATCCGGAGGATATCATGCTGGCGACACGTGAAATGCAGATGAAAATTTACTTTTGCTCCGATGTGCTTCACCGTGGATACTATCCATCCTACTCCCGGCTCTTCTTCCAGCAGGAGGGAGTTGACCTCCATATGGAGCCTGGGGATGAGCAAATTTTGCGTGAGGGAACGGTGGATTTTACGTCCTTCAGTTACTATATGTCGGTCTGCGTAAGCTCCGATCCGAATCAGGAGCAGACAGGCGGGAACCTGTTAGGGGGAGTTAAAAACCCTTACCTGCAGGAGAGCGAATGGAAATGGCAGATTGATCCGATTGGACTGCGTTACACCCTGCATACCTTGTATGACCGTTACCAGGTGCCATTGATTGTGGCAGAAAATGGACTGGGTGCCGTGGACACCGTGGATGAGCATGGGAAGATTAATGATGATTATCGAATTGATTATTTAAGAAAACATATCAAGGAAATGAAGCAGGCCATTGCTGAGGGCGTGGACTTGATTGGCTACACAAGCTGGGCGTGTATCGATTCGGTCTCCCTGGGTACGGGTGAAATGAAAAAACGCTATGGCTTCATTTATGTGGACAAGCACGATGATGGTACCGGGAGCTTGAGACGAATCAAGAAAAAATCGTTTGACTGGTACAAGGAAGTCATTGCAAGCAACGGAGAGAAGCTTTAACTCCAGCCAGATGGACTCAGGGCCTGTGATCAAGGCCCTGAGTTTATGCATGTTAAAGGAGGCAGCTTAATAATAGTCATGAAAATTATTAAAATTCTGAATAACAGTATTGTCCTTGCCGTGAAGGATAGTGGGGAAGATGTTGTGGTCATGGGCAAAGCCATTGGCTATAACAACAAGGTAGGCAATCGCATCGACTCTTCCCAGGTGGAAAAGGTATATGTTCTTGAGGATCAGTCCGTGTCGCAAAATCTGATTAAATTGCTGGAAAATACTCCTCCAGAATACCTGGAGATTACCCGGAGAATCGTTGAGGTGGCGGAGAAAAAGTTAGGGGTAAAGCTTTTTGATTCCGTTTATGTGTCGTTAACAGATCACTTGCATTTAGCGATAGAGCGCTTCAAGTCGGGAATTACATTGCAGAATCGGCTGCTGTGGGAGGTCAAAAAGTTTTATCCCAAGGAATTTGAGATTGGTCTGTTAGCCCTCAATGAGATCGAGAAGAGTCTCGGACTGAATCTGCCCGAAGAAGAGGCGGGCAATATCGCCTTTCATATCGTGAATGCGCAAAATAGCGAAGGGAATTTGCAGGACATCATTTTTGCGACCACCTTTGTCAAGGACGTCACAAAAATAATTAACCACTTCTTCGCCATAGAACTTGATACTAATTCTATCA
This sequence comes from Paenibacillus sanguinis 2301083 = DSM 16941, assembly GCF_000374825.1. GTDB lineage: Bacteria > Bacillota > Bacilli > Paenibacillales > Paenibacillaceae > Fontibacillus > Fontibacillus sanguinis. Next base: position 519,087 of record NZ_KB895376.1, on the reverse strand, counting down.
ATTACTCACGCTTTGTGACACATTTGCAATTCCTGGCTCAGCGTTTACTAGATGATCGAGCTGTTGATTCCGGTGATTTCTTCCTTTATGACAACATCAGTTCAACCTTTGCTAAGGAGCACCAATGCACGCTTGTGATCACATCCTATATTGAGAAGACGTTCAAATTTAAATTAACGAAGGAAGAGCAGATTTATCTAACGATTCATATAAGTCGTCTGCTGATGAACGAGACGAAGATGTAGAAGAGCCGCAGTCAGCATAGTGCGGCTCTCATATTTATGATTTATTCCAGGATAAATCTGGTCGTTCCTACGTTGTATGGTGGTAAGGCGGATACCGACCACTGCCAGCCTTCCGTCAACTCGACCAGACTCAAAAAATAGCCGTGACCAGCCCCGGTGTCTATACCTAGCTTGCCCTCCCCAAACCACAAGTGGTCTGGCTGCAGGCCAAAGCGGTAAGTAGAGGTATGGCCAAATACGACGATTTTGCCCGGCGGGCCGGGGGCCTTGAAGAAGGGCTCGCGTATCTCTGTTAAATCCTCGGGAGTTTGTTCCTCTAGTGAAATGCCTGGCCGCAAGCCCGCATGAACAAACAGAAAACGTTCATAATCTGCCCATAGCGGCATCCTGGCGATCAACTCCTGGTAATAGGTTGAAGCCGCTCTAGGTTCAGCGGTATTGCTTGGCACTTGGTTCAGCCACTTGCGCTCGTTATTTCCCTGAAGGGCGATGGCTCCATCTGTACATAGCTTATGCACCAGATCTAAAGTGCCTACAGAATCCGGCCCTTTATTTACATAATCACCGAGCAGGAATAGCCGATCTGTTTGTGGATTATACCCTGCAAGATTCAGCAGATATTCCAGCAAATGACCATAGCCGTGAATATCGGAGACAGCAAACACTCTACTCATCGCCCGCCATAGCGCGAGCTGCATACAGCATGACATTCTGCGCAGGAACCCGAAGGGTCAACCGGGCGCCCGGCTCTAACCTCCTGTCATGAAATAAATGGAGAGATTGCCCGTCATCGGTCTTCACAATGAATCTCCATCTTGTGCCCTCATAGATGGCCTGTAACAACTCCGCTTCAAATAGATTATCATTAGTCGGCAAATGATCCTGACAAACAGCAAGGTTCTCTGGATGAAGCATCATAACTCCTTCTCCTGAATAGGCGCCGGGAGTTATCTGCACTCCCTGAATCGGGGTGTCTGCTGCCAGCGTAGCCAGCTTCCCGTGAGCTGCAAATTGAACTCTTAATCGGTTGTGATAGCCCATCAGTTGCGCTACCCACGGGGTAGCTGGACGTTCAAACAACTCATCTGGCGTTCCGATTTGATCAATGCGGCCTTCCCGGAGCACCAGAATTCGATCGGCGATGGTGAATGCCTCCATGCGGTCATGCGTTACATAGAGAGTGGCAATAGACAGTTCTCTGAGCAGACTGGCCAGCTCCCCGCGCATATCTGTCCGCAGCTTGACGTCCAGATTGGACAACGGCTCATCCATTAACAGCAGCCGGGGGCTTGTCGCTAGTGCCCGTGCGATCCCTACCCGCTGCTGTTGGCCGCCGGATAGCTGGGCTGGCAGCCGTTCCAGCAGTCCGTCCAGCTTCAGTAGCGATTGCAAATGCTCCAGACGGCTTGGCATTTCGGTTTTGTTGACTTTGCGCCGTTTCATACCGTATTCAATATTTTGCCGCACGGACATATGCGGCCACAGGGCATAATCCTGGAATACCATATTAATGGGTCGATGTTCAGGAGGCACATAACGTCCCTTTCCCTTTTCTACGGTAACCCCGTTTATTTCGATCTCACCATCATCAATCCGGGTCAATCCAGCTACAAGCTGGAGCAGCGTCGATTTCCCGCAACCGGATGGACCCAGGATACAGATGCGTTCGCCCTCTTGGACCTCGAATGAAATGGGCTTTAGCACTTGCTGCGCGCCATATGCTTTTGAAACGTCCTTCAGCTTTAAAATCATACTCAAGTGAATAACCCTCCTACACTATCTCTTGGTTGCGTTGACCGTCCAAACGTCGAAATAGCCATTTTCCCGCTGCTTGCAACGCCACAATCAGCAATACAACGACCAGGCAGCTGACTACAGTAGCAGCAGTTGCATACCCGTATCTGGAAAATTCAAAGGCCCGATCAATGACTAGCGGCATTAGCGAGTAATTCGCGGGCTTCAGCATGGAAGCCAGAGCCAGATCGAAGATACTAGTGCCAAACGAGGCCAGCGTGGCCATGAGCAGCGACTGACGTACGAGCGGCAGTACAATGTGCCGCATTCGATCCAACACACCCGCCCCCTGAATGGCCGCAGCCTTGAGCATGGTGCCTGACAGTGCTCCGAACGAACCCATTTGCACGCGCACTGCGTAGGGAATGGCTCCGGCAATTCCGGCAATGACCAGTAATGCCGGTGTGCCATACAAGTGAAGGCCTAGTGGCTCCAGCCACTTTTGATTCCAGATGAAGATATATCCTATCCCGAGTACAACCCCTGGAACAGCCAGTGAAATGACGGAAAACAATTGCAGTGCCGACTTGAAGCGTGATTCCGTGAAGCTTAATACATAGGCAGTGACGAAGCCGATTAACATGCTGAATACAGCTGCGGCCGCTGCAATCGTTAACGAATGATAGAGTCCCTCTACATACTCAAGCAACCGATGATCACCAGCTACGCCGTTGAACAGATTAAAGTAATGCTCCAGGGTCAGATTTCCTGCGGCAAGTCCTTCTCCCATCTGTTTAAGCAAGGATACCGCAGCGCTGGTCCCTATCGGGATGCCTAGACAGATAAGCAGGAATCCGCCAATCACAAGGTTGTAGGCCCAGGCATGCCGGGGCTTCTCTCTAACCGTTCGGACGGCTTTGGCGTTCAGGAAGTCAAAGCGCGAGCGGCGTAAAGCGAAGAATAGCAACGCCATGGCAAGAGCGAGCAGAATAACAAGATAAAAGGCTAACACTCCAGCCATATCAAAACGAACAGGCGATTGATAAATAGCCGAATAAATGGAGTAGGTCAACGTCGGGAATTTATAGACGGTCGCGAGAGCGGCGGGAAGACCGAAATCCCCGATGGTATCCATAAATACCAGCGTCCAGCCAGCAAGAAAAGAAGGCAGAGCCAGAGGGAAATCGACGGTTCTCCAGACGGTAAAAGGCTTGGCGCCGTTCAGTCTGGCTGCTTGGCCAAATTGCCGGACATTCCATTCTGTGGCGGAAACAATTGCCAAATAGGCCAGTGGAAATTTGCTGAGCGCCATAACAAAGACAAGCCCGGATGGCTGGAAAATAAACGATGTGACCCAGGTCCAGCCAAGCCATTGATGGACCAGACCGTCGGCATTGGCGAACAGCACCCAACCTTGAGCAATCATAAACGATGGAGCGATCAGCAACAGCCAGGCTGCTGTATCCAGCAGCCGGCCAGCCGCGAAATTCCATCTGGCACGCACCGTGGCGAGAGCCCCGCCTATCATGGTTCCAAAGGTAGCGGAGCCCAGGGCGAGCAATACCGAATTCCAGAGCGACTGCCGCCATAGTGGGCGGTGAAAAATTTCAGTAATGAGGCCGAACCCGCCATATTCCAGCTTTCCAAAGAAAAAGCCAGGAAAGACAACATTAATGAGAACAGCCAGCAGTGGCAGAAAAATGAAAAGGAAGAGGAGGAACGTAACCGTGCCTCCCCAATGTGCTTCCGTAGATTTCATCTTAAGGGCTCCTACTTTACGTTTTGATCGGCGAACCAGGTTTTGATTTCAACCTCATGCTCTGCTGCCCATTCGGCTGATGGCAACAAGAACTTACCGTTTGGTTCACGTTCGGTTCGCCCTTCAACACCTTTAACCAGCGGGGTGAAGAAGCTTTGTGTAGATTCGAGCTCGGTCAGCATTTTCTGGGTTTCCGGTTTAAGCATATATTCGACAAAGGCCTTGGCTGCTGCCGGATTTTTCGTGTCCTTACTGATGGCAGCAACGCGCAAGCTTCCCGGTGCGCCTTCCTCCGGCCAAATAACTTCAACCGGCTCGCCCGTCATTTTTAACTCATAAGCATTATGCTCTTGCAGGGCGGCTACCTGAATTTCTCCGCTGAGCAATGCCTTGCCAACCGGACCATTCTTGGGATAAATGTGCAAGCCATCCTTAAAACGTTGAGCGTATTTGGCCTTTCCTTCTTCAATTCCCCATTTCTCGAACAAAGCAGATACAAGCGGATAAGCAGGGGCGGCGACTGCCGGATCAGCATGTCCAACGGGGCCCTGGAAGGCAAAGAATTCATCCCAGGTTTCAGGCGCTTGATCAGCAGTGACCAGCTTTGTGTTATAGGCGATGACACCGGAGGCGTGCAGGCCTATTGGGAAATAAGCGAGATCGCTTGGAACGTACGAAGTGCCAAGCTCAGACAGATTGGCAAGATTATCCGGCTGCCAGCCGGTTAGCAAAAAGTCGCGGTCGGCTAAATTCCGTACGGAGCCGTGCCCGTCCATCATCAAGACATCCCATTGCGGGTTGCCTTGCTCAGCCTCAATTTTGGCCAATGCTTCGCCACCGCCGTAGTGAACGGCTTCTATTTTGTAGCCGGTCTCTTCCGCAAATTTGGGCGCAATGAAGTCAACAAAATCGTTGCCGTATAAATAAATCGTTTTGCCCGTGTCTTCAGAAGTCCCTGTGGACGGCTCCGTTGAAGTCGTCTCTTGTGGAGAATGATTAGCTGTTGACTGGCCCGCGTTCTTATCGTTGCCCTTCAAGTCACCGGGGTTATTCCCGCAAGCCGAGAGCAGCAGAATGACGGATACGAGCACCATCATTAGTAGACTTTTGTTCTTGCTGTTTGTTTTCATGTCACCCTCCAATTTGTGTATTAAATTTAATTTCTTTCGCTTCTTTGTTTACTACTCCAGTCTATCCAGCTCGTATCATCCAAAAATTAACCCCACGTTAATATAAAGTTAAATAAAATCTATAATATATAAATTAAGATTGATAATATCAATCTTATATTTTGAACGATCATCTATAGGGGGAGCTCTTATGAACTTGCAGCAGTTGAGAGCCTTTGTACTGGCCGTTGAACTGCAAAAGCTGTATTTAGTGGCGCAAAAGCTAAACATTACACAACCAACGGTGACCTTCCATTTGAATAAGCTACAAGAAGAAGTTGGGGTATCCCTGTTCCATACAAAGTCGTACCACGTGATTAAATTGACCGAAGCAGGGAGAGCCTTCTATCATTATGCTGCTCAGATCAGTGCGTTATCTGCGGAAGCCGAGTCAGTCATGGCCGTGTATCAGGGAGTTCACGCGGGGAAGCTGGCGATAGGAAGCACGCATACACCTGCTACATACATGCTCCCACCACTACTGGAGCGGCTTAAACAAAGCAATCCTGGTCTAGCCATTCTTCTCGACGTCAGACCGGCCCCTTTTATCCTGGAGAAAATCAAAAAATACGAGCTTGATCTGGGTATCATCTCGCAGACCTCCATTGAGGATCCTGATCTCATTGTGCTGCCGCTGAAGAGGGATGATCTGGTTCTTATTTGTTATCCCGGGCATCCGCTTGCTGCCATAGAGGAGCTGTCGCCCGAGGATATAGCTTCTTACCCTTTCATCTCCCATGAAGAAGGCTCAATCAGCCGCAGGCTCATTGACAGCTGGGCGGATCAACAGGGTATTCCATTAAATATAACCATGGAGGTATCCAGCTCCGCAGCGCTGAAATCAGCCGTCATGCATGGAATCGGTTTCGGCATGGTTGCCGAGGCAGGTATTGGGACGGAGCAGGCCGAAGGACATTTGATTGTCCGGAGAATTCCTGGCTGGGCGGAGCAGCGGTTCATCTATGCTGTGCGTCATCGGAATAAGCTCGCCAGCCCGGCGATGCGAATGTTCTGGAGGGCTATGGAGGAGGAGTGGGAGGGCAAGCGCTGACTGGGGAAAAAAGAGGTGTATCATTGAGTACAATGACGGTAGCCGTTCCTGATGGAACAGCACCGTTTTTTATACTTCTTTTAGCTTTCAAAATACTTTGCTGGAATATAAAAATAAGCAGGGCGCTCTCCCCGTTGTGCAATAAGTGACACATCGAGCAGATCCTTTATTATTTTTCTTATCGTGGCAGGCGATTTGCCGAAAATATCGGAAAGCTCCTTAATCGTAAGACCCGTATGGGAATCAAAAAAATGATTTTGAGCCAGAGTAAACATCAGCTCTTTATGGCTCTCCGTCAGTTCCTTCAATTTGGCTTCTTCTCTAAGCTTCTCCGCTGCCATCAGCAACAACTGACTTTTTTCCTTGAGCTCGCTGTTCATTTGCTCCAAGGTATCAATCATAATTTTAAGGAAGCATTCAATAAAATGATTCATTTCTCCATGGCTGCGAATGCTATTCGCGATTTCAAAGGCCTCCAGATATTTATGTTTATAGATGTTGCACCCTCTGGACAAGGATAGTGTTGAAATACTTCCTAATCCTTTGGTCAAATACATACTGCTGATAAACCGGGAGGTCCTTCCGTTTCCATCATAAAACGGATGGATATAGCCGAAATAGAAATGCCCGATAGCTACTTTAATTAGATGGGGAACCTCATGGTTGTCATTCATAAATTTCAGCCAATGCTGGGTTAAGTTGATAATTTCAGATTCCGGGGTAATTCCTTCATGAATTACTTTTCCCGATCCTGACTTTTTTAGAAGATAAGTAGCTTCTGCTCGGAAAATAGCTCCATCCGGCAGCTCGTGTGCTGCAATCTCCCCATTTGTTATATCATCATAAATTTGCCTAATGTCCTTGGGGGTGCTTGGCAAACGAACATCATCACTTAATAAATGAAAGTATGACTTGATCATACTATCGAATCTTTGGTTGGTTTTCTTGTTAAGTAAGACCTCCCGGGTGCTTCGGGCAATTTCTTCCCGGGTGCTTGTGACCCCCTCAAGCTGATTGGTATTATACAATTCATCAATTAAACATTCATGAATGAATTGTTGCTGCGCTACAGAAGGTAGTGTATTAAAGGTTTGGGCCAATAGATTAGAAGTAATATGTAAATCCTCAATCATATGCAACATACCATTGGATGGAATATAAAACAATTCATAGGTGTGACGCTGATTTATGGGCTTAATGCTTAAATCTACATGGATAGCCATCTCAGAGTGGAACCGGGCATCATAGGTTTTCTCGAATTCGCTAGCGCTCTTCTCATGAAAAACCTTGTGTAAGTATTTCATTCTCCTCCTCCTCCCTAATGAACAGATAAAGCAAATAAATGTATTTAGAATATATCGTGGTCAGTCCTATGTGTCAATTATGCTATTTTTTATTATATTAGACAGGATATCTATTTGCTAAACCTTCGCCGTTGCTTTCATCGGTTCTCTCCCTGCCCGGTTAGTAAAATATCCTCATCACAAATCGACATGCTCAAAATTTATTTTATAACCTAAATTAGGTATTTTATATCTATTTTCCTAAATATTACAACTATATAATTGCCCTGTAATAAAATTTTGTATGTGGAAAGGGAGATCAATTTGAAATTGAAGAGTTGGATTTCAGGTTTGATTGCAACAGCTTTATTATTCGGAGTAAGTAGCACAAGTTTCGCTGCAGAAAGTTATGCAAAAGTTGAACTTCAAAGTAAAATCACGAGTAAAACAAAGTCACTTTACACTTCTGAAGGAGGTCTTCTCGGTACTGTTGTTAGAGACACCACCGTGACTATTTCAAAACAAGGTAAGGATGTTTTGTTTTCTGTAACAGAAAAAAATGATTATGAACTAGTACCTAAATTCAAAGCTATTCCAAAATATCAAACTAAATTTGCTGATGGAACGAAGACAAATAATTTTAGAATTTCTGATAATAAACTTTATCTCAATGGCAAATTAGTAGATTAAAATGAAGGCGCCATGACTCTCGCTGCTGATACTGGAGGAGTATCTCAATACAGTCACTATTATAGCAACGATGCGTGTAGCTGACGCATATGATTATGTAAAACGACTCTAAGATGAAAGTAGAATTATTTTTAGACATAATGGTAATAGTTACTTACCATTATGTCTTTTGTATTGGAGGGAAGGATAATGTTAATAGTTCTCAGTCGTCTTTTGCATCTATTTATTTTTGGAGTGCTAATTTTTCGATATAGTAAGCAGAGATTTAAAAAACATAATTTTGAAAATGCTTGTTTGATAACTATTTCAGGAATATCACTTACAGTATTCGAAAGAGAATACATGTGGTTTTATCCGCTGTTAGTAATAGAGATATTACTATTTTTAAATTACATTGTTAGATCGTTCTTAGAAAATAAATAGTTTTCAAGGTGTTCTGGACGGTAGCATGATCGATTTTTTACCTATATCAGTTGAACTTAGGTTAAAGAAGTCTGCTTATCAGAATAATTACTGCAATTATACCAACTAAAATCAATGGATTTGTAACTTATCTCCAAAATTTCAAAACAATCAGACTCAATGTAATCGCCGGGATTGTTCCCATCCCCTTTATCTGTCCTCTCCCTGTCCGGTCTGTGGCCTGTGCTTGTCCGTTTATAGGCCGATGGCGGCCGGAATTCCGCGATACAATGATAGTGTAGAAGAAGAAGGATACAACAACATATAGCTTGTGCAGGGCCGTGAATGAGACTTTCACGGCCCTGCTGCTTTCTCGCCGGTTCCAGGTATTGGACCGGCTGTTTGTGTTGGCGGGACCCCTTGCATCGGTTCATAGAACCAAGGCAGGCGCTATAGAGGAAGGGCGACCTTAGCATGAGGCAAGTCGAGGTCCCTCACAGAACAAATGGGAGTGAAATATTTGGAGCCAGGCGGGGAGAGCAAATGCCAAGCGAGATGGAAGGCAGGTGAGGAGTTTATTTTGACACAGATGACTTTGAATGACGTTGTACAGAGCCTGGCTCATGTGCTCACTACCGGTATCCCGGAGATTCCCGTGCATACGGAGAAGCAGCCTGGGGACGCGGAAGGACCTTACTTGTTCGTACAACTGGCGAAGTCGGAGCAGAGCCGTGAGCTCCATCGCAGGTACAAGCGAACCCATTCGCTTGAAGTACACTTCGTCCCAGGCGGGGCCAATAGCCGGGTTTCTACCTATGAGATGGCGGAGCGCCTGTATGAGCTGCTGGCTGATTTTGGCACAGGCGATGGTCTGATGTCGGGTGCGGCCCTGGCAGCACAGTGGCAGGAGGATGGGCGGCTGCTTGTGCAGCTGACATTTACTCAAATTGTCTGGTCGCAGGCCAGCGAAGAGATCAAGATGGGAACGCTCCGGCAGGAGGGAGAGCTTAAAAATGGTGTTTAAGAAAAAAAAGGCGGACCAGCCTGTGCAGCGGACCTTTTCCAAGGCACAGCTGCTGGCAGCTAACCGTTTCAGTGGTGTGGAGAAGGATATTTTGCACGTCGCACTGACGGATGAGGCTGTTTATACGGCGGCTCAAGCGGAGCAGGCCGTGCAATCATTTATTCAAAGAGGAGTGAAGAAACATGGCTAATGGCACATGGACAACGCAAAATAAAGTATCGCCGGGGACATATATCAACTTTAAATCGGCGGCCCGTGCAGTGGGTACCGTGGGGGAACGAGGGGTGGCTGCTTTTCCGACACCATTGCCTTGGGGTCCTGAGGGAGTAATCCAATTGGAGGCGGAATCCTTCCTGCAAAATGCAGAGAAGCTGCTGGGCTTTGGAGCAGCCGATGCCAGAATCCGTCATATCGCAGCCGCTATGGCTCATGCCAGCCGAGTGCTCATTTATCGGCTTGGCGCCAAGGATGCTGAGCAGGCCAAGGCTACGGTGGGTGAACTGACCGTTACGGCCAACTACGGTGGTACGCGTGGTAACGACCTGCAGATGATTGTACAAGCTAGCGTCGATGAGCCAAATCGCTATGAAGTGCGCACTTTGCTGGAAGGCGAAGAAGTAGACGCGCAAATCGCAGGCTCTATTGAAGAGTTGACGAACAACGATTTCGTTACCTTTACCGGTAGCGGGGAATTGACGGAGACGGCCGGAACAGCGCTTGCGGGCGGTGTGGATGGTCCGGTAAGCAATGGAGAATGGACGGCAGCGCTGGCAGCTTTGGAAGCCGAAGAGTTCGACGTGCTGGGCGTGCCAACGGATGATGCGGCAATCAAGCAGCTGGCGGTAGCTTATACGAAGCGCCTGCGTGAGCAAGAGGGCAAGAAAATCGTTACCGTACTTTATAACCATTCTCAAGCCAATTACGAAGGGATTATCAGCTTGAAGAACAGCATCATTACGACAGATGGCGTAACCGTGGAGCCTATCTATCTGCTGTGGGAAATTACCGCCATGGAGGCCGCCGCCAATGTCAACGAATCCCTTACGTATACGGAAATCCCGAATGCAGCGGACGTATCGCCTAAATTGACCTATAGTGAAATGATCCAGGCGCTGCAAAACGGGGAGCTGGTGCTTACGGCCTCAAACGGCAAAGTGCAAATCCAGCAGGATATCAATACGCTGACCACCTTTACGCCGGAAAAAGCCAAGCATTTCAGCAAAAACCGCGTGGTTCGGGTGCTGGATACGATTGCGCGTGATCTGCAACGGACCTTTGCTTCGAGTTACCTGGGCAAAATTGGCAACCATGCGGATGGCCGTAATTTGCTGAAGGGCGAAGTGCTGAGCTACCTCGGCAGCTTGCAGGGCATTGGGGCGATCCAGAATTTCGATGCGGAGAGCGATCTTGAAGTGCTGCCAGGCAACGAAGGCGATGCCGTCGTGATCAACCTGAACGTACAGCCGGTGGACAGCATCGAAAAAATCTACATGACCGTGACGGTCAACTAAGGAGGATGAAATCATGGCAGGCTCTTTTTTTAATGTGAAGGATGCGGTAAGTGGCAAGCAAGCCAAGGCATTTATCAAAATCGACGGACGTACGGAAGAATTGTTTTATGCCAAAACGCTGGAATCTACGATTGAGAAGACCAAGGTAGACGTGCCAACCCTGGGCAGAACCAGCACACCCCAACGTTCAGCGGGTTGGAAGGGTACGGGGACGCTGACGATTTATTATGTTTCTTCCTTCTTCCGTAATCTGATGCAGGATTATGTCAAAAACGGGACGGACTTCTGGTTCGACCTGATGATCACCAATGAGCAGCCGGGGAGCGCTGCGGGCAAACAGACGGTATTCCTGCGCGGCTGCAACATCGACAGCATTATCGCGGCTAAATTTGATGCGACGGCTGACGACATGCTTGATGAAGAAATTCCGTTTACCTTTGAGGATTACGACATTATTGAATCGTTTGGCACCGTTCAGCCAAGCAACTAAACCAATTCAGGAGGAGATTCACGAATGAGTGCATTAACTGCTTTTTTTGCCCAAAATGCCGCCGCCGGACAGGTGGAGGAAGTCGTCGTTTCCGATCGGTTCAAAGATGAGCATGGAGCTGCCGTGCCTTGGCGGCTCCGCAGCATGACGGAGGAGGAGAACGAGACCATTCGTAAATCCTGCCAGCGCAAGGTGAAGGATAAGGGTGTAGTCAGCTACGAGACCAATACAGATGAGTATTTGGCCAAGCTGGCGGTCGCCAGCGTGGTGTTCCCTGATTTGAAGAACGCGGAGCTTCAGCAATCCTATCAGGTGATGGGCGCCGATCAATGTCTGCGCAAGATGCTGCTGCCGGGTGAATACGCTACGCTGGTGCAGAAGGTGCAACAAATTAACGGCTTCGACAAGAGCATTAATGAGCTGGCGGACGAGGTAAAAAACTAATCGACGAGGGCGATGGGGAGACGACCTGCGCCCTCTTTGCCTTAAACCGCTTCAACCTGATGCCATGGGAATTCGCTGCCCTGGGCATCAGGCAGAAGGCGGCTTTGGTCGCGATGATCCAGGAGATCATCAAGACGGAGAAGAAAGCAGCGAAGAGAAAGTGAATTTCCTGCCAGGAAAGAAGGTGAAACCTTGGCAAGTATTAATTTAATGCTTCAACAAAATACGCTTTTTCAAACCTATCTTCAGCAACAGAATGTAGCTATTGCTAATTCAAATATTGTGTTTCAACAAGTTAATAATATCAATCAAGCCCAGACCAAGCTAAATAAGACCATGGAGGATTCAACCAAGAAGGCGAATGCATTCATGGACATCTTTAATGGTCCGGCACTTGGGAAAATAGCGAAGTCAGGCAGTGCAATTCTGGGAAGTATGTTTAAAGATGGTGCGGATCAACAATCTGTTTTGGACAACATGTCCCTTCGAGCCGGAAGCTCGGGCGAAGGACAGGCCATCTTTGATCAAACAGCAGCGCAGGCTCTGAAATATGGTCAGGATGTGAAGACTGCTTTGGCAGGAACGCAGGGGTTCATGGCCAGCACCACCGACCCGGCCCAGCTGGAGCAACTGAACATGCTGGCGATGCGTATGTCGCAATTAAATCCTGACAAGGGATTAACAGGGGCCACCGATGCGCTATCCAAGCTGATGACAGGCGATAGCAAGTCCTTGGGGGAGGATTACCAATTTAAGGCGGGAGATCAGGCCTCGTTATCCACCGCATCCAACGCGGGAGATATTAACGGCATGATTGCGGCGATGGATACGCTGCTGAACAAGCAGGGAATTACGCAGGCTGCATTTGATACGATGTTAGATTCACCCGCCGTGAAATGGAAGAGCGTAGTGGATGGCTTTAATTTCCAATTAGCCTCTTTAGGACAGCAAGGATTGACCGCTCTGGGTCCGGCGATTGACTCACTCTTAGGGATGCTGAACAGCGAAGCGTTCAATCAGTTCATGAGTGGAGTAGGCGCAGCCTTTGGCTTTGTGGGCTCCCTTTTGGGTGATGCCATGGCAGGGGTTGCCTCCTTTGTAGGCTCGTTAACTTCAGGTGGCTCCTCTGCGAACATGATACTCATTGGAATGGGAGTAGCACTAGCTGCATTGGGCGTCATGCTATGGGCCATGGTGGCTCCGGTGGTCGCACAGGCTATTGCTTGGTTAGGTGTGAATTGGCCTATTCTGCTGGTTGTAGCTGCCATTGGGTTAATTATTGGGGCTCTCATCCAGTTTGGAGTGTCTGTGGAGTCTATCGTTGGCTTTGTTGTGGGCTTATTTTATGGCTTATATGCTACTATTTATAACTACGTTGCTATCTGCATCAATTTATGGATTTCCCTTGCAGAATTTCTAATCAATACTTTTGAAAATTCGATGTATAACATTAGGAAGTTTATCTTTGATATGGGACTGTTCTTTGGCGAACACATGTATAAAATGCTCCTAGCAGCAGAGGATTTTGCCAGCGGATTTGTGAGTATCATCCTGGACGCGGTGAATGGAGCCCTTGGAGGCATTAATTTACTCATTGAAGGGTTCAATAAACTGACAGGTTCTAATATTTCAGTCATTTCATTACTTAAGAAACCCGACATGCATATGTTGAGCGATAAGCTCAGAGTTAAGCTGGACAGTATGGTAGCTCCGGAGGCTCCAGGCGAGTCGACTCAACTGGGTAGAATGGAAACCAAGGATATACTAGGAGCCTTTAATCAAGGCAACCAGGCTGGGAAGAACCTCGTGAGTAAGGGAACGGATTTTCTCGATTCGGCAAAATCCAAGCTTGGAAATAATCAGGAAGAGATGCTCCCAGGCAGCCCAGGTACCAAGGATGCAGCTCAGCTAGGAACCCAGTTAGGAACTCAGCCAGGCATGAATATTTCTCAAATCGGGAACGTTGGTCAAGTCGGCAGTGTAGATCGCATTAATGAGACGGTGGATATTTCTTCGGAAGACCTCAAAATGATGCGTGAACTGGCAGAGGTAACTGCTATTCAGAACTTTACTACGCTGACACCAACGGTGACAGTCAACACAGGGCCGGTCTCCAAGGAAGTCGACATTCACACGATCGTGACGCAAATTGAACAGGTATTGGAAGAAGATATCGCCAACAGCGCAGCGGGGGTGTATGCATGAGCTATACATTAATGCTGTCCTATAACAATGGGGAGGAAAAGATTTTTTTACCGGTGCTCCCTGAGAAAATTGAAGTGAACCAAAGCGGCAACAGCAAAAGCTATGATATCTCCCAGCTTGGCGAGGTTCAGGTGCAAACGGGACATAAGCTGCTGGATATCTCGTTCTCCGGTATTTTCCCGGCACGCCCCCTATATGTAAGCGGACAGGAGCGAGGTGTCTTTCGTGAACCCGTGGATTATTACAAAACATTGGAGAACTGGCTATCTTACCAGAAGCCGATTCGCCTGACCTTTATCGGCTCCACACTAAATCTTAATCTGCCGGTGAGCATTGAGAGCTTTACGTATTCGGAATCAGGCGGGGCGGTTGGCGATATCAGCTATACCTTGAAGTTAAAGGAGTACCGCTTTTATGCCGCAAAGAAGACGTCAATAGAACAGCCGGGGGGGCCTGCAACCGCGGCTGCTCCGGCGGCAACAAATGCTCCAGCCCGGCCCGATACCAGAGTACAGCCGAAAACCTATACGCTGGTATCCGGCGACAGCCTGTGGAAGGTAGCGCAGAAGGTGCTGGGCAGCGGTGCTCGCTACAAAGAAATACAAAAGCTCAACGGCATTCAGGACAGTGAACTGCGCCGGTTGCCTGTCGGCAAGGTGTTGAAGCTGCCATGAGAAGAGGTGAGTCGTATGCTGCAAGTTTTACTGGATGATACGCTGGGCTCGGTCTGGGATATATCCGAGCTGGTCACAGAAGCAACCTGGAAAACCACGCGGGTTATTCAGCCAGGAAGTCTCGATTTCCGTATGATTGCCTCCACGCAGATCACCGTGGCTAACGGCAATATTGTCCGCGTGAAGTGGGATGAAGTTCCGTTGTTTTATGGATATGTCTTTTCCGTCAATCGCGGGCAGGGTGAGGAAATTTCGCTCAAATGCTATGACCAAATGCGTTACTTGAACGCTAAAGACACTTATGTGTTCAAGAATATCACTGCCGCAGCCGCCGTGAAACGGATCACTGATGATGTAGGCCTGAAATGGGGACATATTACGGATACGAAGTATGTTATTCCAACGCTGATGGGCGATGGGAAGAAGCTGCTGGATATCCTGTCGGAAGCTTTTGACAAAACGGTTATTAATACCGGTATTATCTATACGCTTTATGACGAGTTCGGAGCACTGGCCGTACGGGATTGTGCCAAAGAGATGAAGTTGAATTTGCTGCTGGGTGATCAAAGTCTGCTATACAACTACTCCTATGAGCAGAGCATCGACAGTGACACGTATAACTACTTCAAACTGGTGCAGGACAACAAGGAGACCGGGCATCGTAATGTGTACGCAGCCAAGGATGAAGCCAATATCGCCAAATGGGGCAAGCTCATTTATTACGATAAGGTGGATGACAACCAGAATGCGGCTCAAATTAACAAGCTGCTGGACATGCTCCAAAAGCTGAAAAACCGCGAGACGCGGCGGCTTAAGCTCGATGTGCTTGGTCAGCCGCAGCTTCGTGCGGGCTGTCTGGTTGGGGTGAACATCAGCACCCTGGGGATGAATCAGGACTTCCTGATTGACGAGTGCTCTCACCAATTTCGTGGGGGCGAATATACCACTTCTATAGATTTGAAGGTGATTTAATGGGGTTGGCGAACAAAATCCGTCAGCTTGGCGTCGGGGCGGTCGATGCGTCCAGCCCGGTGTCTGTGCTGTTCGGTAAAGTCATGAATACGGCTCCGCTGGAAATCCTGGTCGATCAACGGTTTACCATCGATCAGGATTTTTTGATTGTTCCGCAGCAAATGACCCGCTATGAATTGGATCTGACGCACCATCATACATTCGACGGAGGGGTAACCAGCAACGCATTGCTATCCCCTCTCGATTTGAAACACAACCATGTGATCGAGGGCGCGGCAACCGGGGATGCATTGTTAGACCCGATTGAATTAAGTCACAGTCACACTTATGTTGGTGGCGATACGGGGGAAGCACTGCCCGGAAAAATCGTCATCCGTGAAGGGTTGAAAGTTGGTGACAATGTGATGCTGCTTCGGATACAAGGCGGCCAGAAATACGTCGTATGGGACAAGGTGGTGAGCGGATGATCCCACAAGGAGGAAGCTTGAGGCCGGACACCGCTGCGGTGGAGCAGCCAAGCCGGACTTACAAGCTGGATGTGCGGCAAGGCCGTATGGGGGGAATGGTGGATGGACTGGATGCGGTAAGGCAGGCGGTTTATAAAATATTGCATACCGAGCGTTTTGCCCATTTGATCTATTCGGGAGACTACGGCTTTGAGCGGGCGGGACTGCTCGGAGGCAATCCCGACTTTGTGCGTTTGGAGTTAGGACGCCGGATTCGCGAGGCGCTGCTGGCTGATGAACGGATCTCGGATATTACAGAGTTCCGGGTAGAAATGCAAGGAGATGAGGCGAAGGTCAGCTTTACCGTACTGTCCGTGTATGGTGATTTTCGCATGGAGGTGAATACGAATGTATGAGCATGAAACCTATGAAGCTATTCTCTCCCGGATGTTGTCCCGGGTGCCGGGTACAATCGACAAGCGGGAGGGGAGCATCATCTACGATGCGTTAGCACCGGCGGCAGCCGAGCTGGCGCAGATGTATATTGAGCTGGATATCAACTTTGGTCTGTCCTTTGCGGATACCGCTAGCGGGGATTATTTATCGCGTCGCACCGCTGAATTTGGTGTAGATCGGCAGCAGGCTACGAAAGCCCGCCGAAGAGGACGTTTTTATGGAGCCCAGGATGCCCCCATCGATATTCCGCCCGGCAGCAGATTCTCGCTGAATGATCTGAATTATACGGCCATCTCGCGAATTACGGTTGGTGAATGGGTACTGGAATGTGAAACACCGGGAACTGAGGGCAATCAGCAATATGGTGCTTTGCTGCCGATTGATTATGTGCCTGACCTCGTTCACGCAGAGCTAGCCGATGTTATTATTCCCGGCGAGGATCAGGAGACCGATGAGGCCTTGAGATTGCGGTATTACGAGATTATTAACGAGCCGGCTTTTGGCGGCAATGTAGCGGATTATGAGCAAACTCTGAATAAGATGGAGGGTGTGGGAGCAACCAAGGTGTTCCCGGTCTGGAATGGCGGCGGCACCGTTAAGTGTACCGTGATCACTTCCGATTGGGATCAGCCGTCCGAAGCCTTTCTCGCCGAATTGCAAACGGCTATAGACCCTGCGATGAACCAGGGCAAGGGCTATGGTACGGCACCGATAGGGCACATCGTTACGGTGACTGGCGCAGCCGGTGTTGCTATTGACGTGGCGACAACGATTACACTCGCTGCGGGGACAACCCCGGGCCAAGTGCAGGCTCCAATAGAGGAAGCGATGACCGCTTATCTGCTGGGGTTGCGGCAAGGCTGGGCCCACGCTGAGCAAATTATTGTCCGGGTGGCCTTGATTGAGGCTGCCATATTGCAGGTTCCCGGGGTCATTGATGTGACGGAGACCAGGCTTAACGGGGCAGCGGGGAATCTCACACTGGCGGCTGACGAGATTCCGCAGATGGGGACGGTGACCGTTCATGCCTGAACGCATTTTGCCCTATCTTCCTGATTACTACGGAGAGGTGCTGGATTTTGTCCAATTGGCCCACACGGAAGATATGGAGCTGGATCAATTGGAAGGAGCGGTGGAGAAGCTATTTGCCGACCAATTTGTAAAGACGGCGGGGCTTCAGGCGATCAAACGCCGGGAGCGCATGCTGGGCATTCAAGCTGATCCGGCCACGGAAACCCTGGAGTTCCGCAAGCAGCGCATTTTGAACCGCTACCGGACGAAGCCTCCTTTTACCGTACGCTGGCTGCAAGAACAGCTGGACAAGTTGGTAGGCGCGGGTATGACCATCGTTTCGGTAGATCCGCCGAGCTTTGTTTTGTATGTGACGACCAACATTGAAAATGCGAACTTGTTCAAGGAAGTCCAGCACACCGTGCAGGCCATCAAACCCGCAAATATCCTTTACCAGCAAAACACTTCTATTAATACCACGGTTGGACTGAAAGAGCATCTGGTTCGGCGGGATATTGTGTGGAACTACAAGCTGGATGATTCATGGCAGCTAGGCGAGAAATCCTTTGCCACATTTGGAACGGAGGTTGAAGTTACATGATCACGGCATCTTTCAAGCAGGAGGTCGCCAACTATGTTAATACACGTATTGCCAAGGTTGTTTTGAATGAATCTTACGAGATTAACGAGTTTGAGCAAAAAGCGGTAACTGATTCAACGGTAGCCCTCAATTATATTGTTCCCGCCGCTAACGTTCCCGTCATTACACGGGTCGAGCTGCGGGATGCAGCAGATGGCATTCTGACTACCCATGAGGTCAATGTTCCGGTATCGTCGGACACGCTTATGCTGCAGACGGTAGAAGTTAAGGAGGTAGTGAACTGATGGCCAAGACAGATTGGAAAATGTCCGACACGGTGAAGCCGGCGGACATGAACGACATCGGGCAGGAGATCAATGATTTGCGTAGCGAGGTAGATAACATTGAGATTCCGCCCGCTAGCCTGACCACTCCGGGGATTGTGCAGCTCTCCAGCAGTGCGAACAGCAGCAGCGAGACCCTGGCGGCCACGCCGTTAGCGGTCAAAACCGCCCATGACGCAGCATTAGCCGCCCAAAACACGGCCAACGCCGCCAATTCCGCAGCGGCACAGGCAGGTACTGGCCTATCAACACATGCCAACAATACGACCATGCACATTACGGCGGCAGAGCGGGGGAAGTGGAATGGGGCGGAGAACAATGCTATAAACGCAAGCTTACCGAGAGCTACGCGGTCTGCCAACAATCTGAATAGCATCACAGAAAACGGTTTTTACGATGGGTACAGCATGGCTAATGCCCCAAGTACGGAATGGCATTATGTCGAGAATATCGTGCATTCTGCTAACCCCGGAGCTTGGAGATTTCAGAGGGCAACGAATTTTAATACAGGAGTTACGTATTGGAGGCAAATGAGAAGTGGAACATGGACAAATTGGAAAATATTTGGGGGTGGTGGAGTGAAAAGAGTATCTAGGTATACGCACACAAAAACTAGGGGCGGCCAATTTACCGTCACTATTCCTGCTGTTGACATGTCTAAAACATCATTAAATTTGTTAGGCTTTTCGACTTCATCATCCCAAAGTGAGAATGATTTTGACCCCGATGACTATGCATTGCGTATTGCACTTACTGACTCTACTACAGTAACTGTGACAAGCGAAGGAGCTGGAGAATCGGTAAGAAGTTTAGAAATAACTGTTTCATTTGAGGTCATCGAATATTATTGATCGAAGGGAAGTATAAATGATTAGAATGTTTCGTTCAAAAGACTACGTACAGGCTCATGAATTTATTGATTTTTCATCCATACAGCCGATTATCCAGCTTACAGGTATGGGTATCACAGTTGACTTTTCTAACACAGGTGATCTTCAATCCATTACGCTAAAAAACGGTACAACCACCATTGTGGCCGCTCCCGGGCAGTTTATCTACAAAACGAATACCGGAACGGTTGGAGTTTGTGAGTTGGAGTGGTTGCAAGATAATTACGTAGAAGACCCGCCAGTTATAGGTGCAAAATAACTATTAGGGCGCTCCGTAAGGCGTATTTTATGTGCAAAATAGCGATAACATTGAGGATTGCCATTGACGCAGGATATGGAGAAGTTTGGAGTGAGGATTTTCAAAGACGCAATTTCTCCTACCGAATGCTAAACATTCAGAAATCTGGTTTTAACATTCATCACAAAAGCGCTACGAATGACGATTGTACTACGTACTTCACGCAGGCCGCTCCTGGGGAATCCCCAAGATCGGCCTGTTTTTGTGTAATCTCACATTGAACTGATCTCCTCATCGGCCTGATGAACACTAGCTGTTCCTTTCATCAAACTCCTATCAGTTTTTGTCCACAACTACCCACAACCTGCATGGCAACAACCGCAATCACAACAACCGACAAAGGCATCTATGGTCCCTTTCCCCCTCCAGCCAACAAAGCTATACTAAAACCAACGTAAAAGAGCAGATAAGGGAGGAACCTAAGGATGAATGAGGAACGCAAGGATGAAATCGGCAGAAGATTTATTCTGAGCCCGGAGCTTGTAGTAGAGGAACTAGGTCAGCTCTCCATTCAGGAATTGAATTTTTTAATACATACCGCAAACAGGTTTAAAGAGGAAGAAGCCTTCCCTCATGTTTACCTCGACGAACGTATCCAAAGCTTTACCACTACCCTACACGATAAATTCAAGGCCGCCGAAGCACTTTATGTTGCATACGACAGAGCCACGCAGTACCCGTACATTGATGGTGAAGGCCGGGTGTGGATTTTTTCCCGGGAGGAATTTGCCGCCAGTGCCCAGGATTATTTTATGCAACAGCTTGTCATGCTGGAAATGAAGAGAATTGGACTGAAGGAGATCCTTCCTACTCTGGGTTTGTTTCATGTGTGGGGACTTCCGGGGATTTTACTGGATAATGGACAATATCATGTGGAACTCAAGCGCGATGAACTGCTGCCGCCGCCGGACTGGAGTGAAACGCCAGAGATTAATATTCCTGTGACCAATCCGGGGTTGCAACGAGCTCTCCTGCAATTTTTTCAGGGCCTTCATGCACCATCCGGAAGCCAGGAAGCGAGAGAACAACTGTTGAATGGGCTGGAAATGCAGATGCTTCATGAGGTGCTTCAGGCCAGATACCTGTTGCCTATGCAGTTACAGGAAGCAAATCCCTCGATCGCTGATGCAGAAGGACGCAAAACGTTAAAGGAAGGGACTGTGATTCAATTTGGCGTCTTGAGTGCCGAAGATGAATCCTCCTGGTTGCCTGCGTTCACAGACTGGCCCGAATTTGAAAAAGTGTACGACAAACACATCTGGAGCAGCAATATTGCCACCTATGAGGACCTGCTCGCGGTATCTGCCAATATGAGTGGTATTGTGATCAACTGCCGGGGCGTCGCCCTGCGCATTGATCCCGGCAACCGGGAGCGGATTGAAGCGTACCGCAAGGCACGTGATAGCAGCGAATATTAGTCCTGAGATGAGCTTCATTCCCGAACGAACTGGAAAAACTCCTGTTAATGTAGGCGAAAGCTGCAGAAGGACACCAGTTATATGGAATTTCTCCCGCTAATATCTGCGAAATGATTGATTTATGGCGAAAATAGGCAAAATATATGGAGGAATTCCAGCTAGACAGCAGATTTTCAGGAAAAAGCAGAAATTAACGTGAGGATTTCCAGCTAGCCATGTAGCTCGCCACCATAATGCAGCTCAGCAATCTATATAGCAAGCGACACGGCAACACAAACACGCGGCAAAATAGCCAACAACAACACAACAACACAACAACACAACAACACAACAACACAACAACGCAAAACAACAAAACAACAAAACAACAAAACAACAAAACAACACGAAAGACCAAAAGAGTGGAGGATATTTATGATGATGTCCGGGAAAAAAAACACCGGTTGGAACCTGAGCAACAGCTATACGGAATTACCCGACATGTTCTATACCCGTCAAGAGGCCAAGCCGGTCCGGTCGCCGCAGGCGGTCGTCCTGAACCGGGAGCTTGCGGAGCAGCTTGGGCTGGATGCCGAGGCGCTGCGCAGCGAAGAGAACCTTGCCGTGCTGGCCGGCAACGGACTGCCGCCCGGGGCGGAGCCGCTGGCTCAGGCCTACGCCGGGCATCAGTTCGGGTATTTCACGATGCTGGGCGACGGCCGGGCCTTGCTGCTGGGCGAACAAACCGCGCCTTCCGGCGAGCGGTATGACATCCAGCTCAAAGGCTCGGGCCGGACGCCTTACTCGCGTGGCGGCGATGGCCGCGCCGTGCTGGGGCCAATGCTGCGGGAGTACATCATCAGCGAAGCCATGCATGGGCTTCGCATTCCAACCACCCGCAGCCTGGCCGTCGTGACCACCGGGGAATTGGTGGTCCGCGAGCAAGAGCTGCGCGGCGCGGTACTCACCCGCGTCGCGTCCAGCCACGTGCGCGTCGGCACGTTCCAGTACGCCGCGCAATACGGCACGGCGAGCGACGTGCGCGCGCTCGCCGACTACGTCATCGGCCGGCACTACGCGGAGCTTGCCGGCCCTGATGCTGCGGCCGACGAGCACGGCCGCTATCTCGCGCTGCTGCGGGCGGTGATCCGCCGCCAGGCGGAGCTGATCGCCAAGTGGCAGCTTGTCGGTTTCGTCCACGGCGTCATGAACACCGACAACATGACCCTCAGCGGCGAGACGATCGACTATGGACCTTGCGCGTTCATAGACGCCTATGATCCGGCGACCGTGTTCAGCTCCATCGATTCGGGCGGACGGTATGCCTACGGCAACCAACCCAAGGTGGGAGCGTGGAATCTCGCCCGCCTGGCAGAGAGTCTTTTATCTTTGCTGCACGAGGACACCGGGGAAGCAGTCAAGCTCGCCGAGAGGGAATTGACGGTTTTCCATGATCATTTCCAAGCGGTCTGGCTGCAAGGCATGCGCGGGAAGCTGGGACTCTTCGGCGAGCAGCCGGAAGACGAGGCTTTGATTCAGCGTTTGCTGGAATTGATGCAGCTTCATCAAGCAGACTTCACCAATACGTTTCTGGCGCTGACCTTTGGCAGGCTGGAGGAGCCGAAGATGGCCGGTACACCGGAATGGGCAAGCTGGCTGGAGCAGTGGGAGACCAGGCTGGCTGCACAGGAGGAGAGTCGGGAGGCCTCCCGCCAACTCATGCTCAGCAGCAACCCGGCGGTCATTCCTCGCAACCATCTGGTAGAGGAAGCCTTGGAGGCCGCTGTTGAGCGGGATGATTATACCGTAATGCATCGCCTGCTATCCATATGGTCCGAGCCTTACGCTCATACAGAAGAGCAGGCAAAATATATAGTCTCGCCACCTGCCTGTGACCGTCCTTACCGCACGTTCTGCGGTACTTAAAGAACATAGAAAATGAAGATGTGGTGAACAATAGGAGCCTGCAACCGCATGGGCCTACACTCGCTGTTAAACCCGATTCTATGAAATACTTGAACCTAAAAAGGTTAAAATCCGGTTTAAAGGCGACCACTTTCGCTGTTTCAGCTCTATACCGGACCTCCGGCAATTGGTTCACCACACTTCCTCGTAGCTTTTTATAATTCCGCCAACAACAAAGGAGCAGTCATTCGCATGATTATTTTTCTCATTACCCTCGGGATCCTCATCCTGGGTATCTGGCTATTCCTTAGGCTGAACCCGGCCTTTGGAGGCAAGCCATCGCCGGAGCAGCTTCGCCGGTATGCCCAGTCTCCGAATTGGGACGGTCAGAAATTCGTCTATCCTGAGCCTACCCGCTCCTTTCATGCTTCGCCCGGCAATTTATTTTCGCTGTTACGCGATTATATTCGGGGGAACGATCGCATTCGCCCTACCCGGCCCCTTCTGGTCGTGAAGGTGGAACCCTCGGTATGGACAAAGCCTAATGGAGACAGCATTATTTGGCTGGGACATTCGGCTTTGCTGCTACATATTGGCGGCAAACGGCTGCTGCTTGATCCTATGCTGGGGCCGTCCCCCACCCCGGTTCCGCCCTTTGGCGGCAAACGTTATGCTCC
This sequence comes from Paenibacillus sanguinis 2301083 = DSM 16941, assembly GCF_000374825.1. Lineage (GTDB taxonomy): Bacteria > Bacillota > Bacilli > Paenibacillales > Paenibacillaceae > Fontibacillus > Fontibacillus sanguinis. The sequence continues at coordinate 495,430 of NZ_KB895376.1, read as the reverse complement.
CGAGCTCCCATTTGCTGTGGAAGCGCTGCCCCGGGTGGATGCCGTGTTAATTTCCCATGACCACTATGATCACCTCGACTACAAGACGATTACCATGCTTAAGGACAAGACCAAGCGGTTCATCGTGCCCTTGGGCGTGAGCTGCCATCTGGAACGGTGGGGGGTGAAGCCGGAACGGATCAGCGAGCATGACTGGTGGGATGAGCTGGAATGGGAGGGGCTTAAGTTCGTTTGCACGCCAGCACGCCATTACTCGGGCAGAGGCAGGGGCAAGCAGGATCGCAGCCTGTGGTGCTCTTGGGTAATTAGCTCACCGGAGCAGCGGGTATTTTTCAGCGGGGATAGTGGATATGGCCCCCATTTTCAGCAAATTGGTAAAAAATATGGCCCGTTCGACCTTGCTCTGATGGAATGCGGTCAATATGATGTCCGCTGGATCGATATTCATATGTTGCCAGAGCAGACGGTTCAGGCTGGTCTGGACGTGCAAGGGCAGTGGCTGCTGCCTATTCATTGGGGTGCATTTACCCTTGCCCTGCATGATTGGGATGATCCGATTCGGCGTGTGGTAGCGCAGGGGAGGATGAGTGGCATGCCCATAGCTACCCCCAAGATTGGCGAAATCCTGCCGCTTAAAGCGTTGGCAACTCCAGAGTTGACTCCTGTGAAGTCGACATCTCAAGAAATCCCGTCAGCCCCAGCAGAGTCGAACGCGTGGTGGAATTAACGCGGACATTTCATAGAACAAGAAGACTATATAGATCATATAGTCTCGTCTCCAAGGGTATTCCCAAAGTCGTATTTGGGGATACCCTTTTTTTGCATACCGAAACCATTAAGAAGTGCATGGGTTTTACCTGAGTCCTTAAAAATGAGGAGTTAAATATTACGAATTAGAAGTATCGAACGTGAGAGGACGATTCTATAATTAAATCAAGCTCCTGAAAGCGGATACAAATATCCGTTGGCTTTCAGAATAACGTGCTATAATTAAGGCTCAATTTAAAAATCAGTGCTTGCCAACAGGCATCTATAGAGCGGAGGGTCGTAGGGATTCTGGAGAAACGAAGTGGTCGCCTTTGCGAATGGATTTCAACCTTATAAGAATTTATTGAATCAGGAAAATCCATGAGGGGCAGCGATTGGAAGAACCCTACGAACCCGCAGCGCTTCATCGTGCACATGACAAGCAATGATTTCGGTCTTGAGCCATAATTAATAGCTAAATACTATTTTGAAGCCTGAAGGTGTGAGCTATGAAATCCATTTTGCAAGCGTTTGCAGATTATCTTCGGAGTCTGCGTCTTGTTCACAAACTGTTTATCGGCTATATCCTGCTCATCTGCGTTCCCTTTGCTGTGGTTGGTTTCATCTTCTATCGACAAATGTATATGAACCAACTGGATCATTTCAAAAGTGGCAAAACGCAAATGATAGAGCAGGCATACCGGAACCTGGAGGTGGATCTTACCAAAATTGAGGCGATGTATCCGCTGTTTCAAAGCAACACCAGTCTTATTGACTATTTGGGAGGCTTTAGCGCCGAGGATTGGGATCAAGCTTACCTTTATAAGCAAGAAATCGGCCCTACGTTTTCCTTTGCTTATATATCCAACCAGCTAGTCGACAAAATTACGATGTACAAATTCGATCCGAATGTGCCTATTTTGTCTCCCGAGATCGAGGATATCACCAGATTTACGGCTCAAGAGCACATAGAAGCCGTTGATCAGCTGCCTGCGAACAGAGGGATATGGATTTACGAAGCGTCTGGTGAACGTGATCGGCTGCCGTCTATTCGTTATTTACACAAAATGTATAATAACAGCTATACACGTACCGTCGGCTTGTTGCAACTGACCTTAAACGACGGGTTGATCAGACAGTTTTTCAATACACAGCAAACCAATGATGAGGTGCTGCGGTTGGTTGCAGACGCAAACGACCACGTGTTGTTTGAGGACCCCGGTCTGGAGCTTGATGAGGCAACCCAAAGCGAAATATTGTCTCGTGTTTCCGGGTCAGGCATTGCCAGCTTTTACACGAAGGACCATCGCTATCTGATTGGTGCGGCTCGTATTGAGCGTTTTGATCTCATATTGGTGGAGGCTTATAAAACGCGGGAAGCATTGAATATTGGCAAAGAAACTGGAATAGCCGCAGGTCTTGGCTTGTTGCTGCTTGTGTTGTTATCGGTCATGTATTTTGCGATTGCTTCGTCGATTACGCTGCGGCTTGTCCGTTTTTCCCGCCATATGAGAAAGGTCGATGATCCGAGAGACGCGATATATCCGGCCGACGATGGCAGTACGGATGAAATTGGTTATCTGATATCTGCTTATAATGCAATGATCAGAAGAGTAGATGAATTGAAGCAGGTGGTCACGCAAACGGAGCTGCTCAAGAAGGAAGCCGAGATCAAAATGCTGCAGGCACAAATCAATCCACATTTTCTGTACAACACGCTGGAGACGATGTGTATGCTGGCAGCCATGAACGAAGACAACGAAGTGGCCGACATCGGCTGGAAGCTGGGAAAGCTGCTAAGATACAGCTTGTCCAGCACCAAGGATGAAAGTACGCTGGGCGAAGAACTCGAAAATATCAGGCATTATCTTGACATCCACCGTATTCGGATGGGGGATAAGCTGGTCACCGAGTTTACCGTCGATGAGGAAGCACTGCTATTGCCTTGTCCAAGATTTATTCTTCAGCCCCTTGTGGAGAACAGCATTCTTCACGGGTTCCGAAATGTTCGCGGACCGGCGCGATTACATCTGGAACTGTTGGCTGAGGAATCAGGGGTCCTCCTGCGGATTTCCGACAGCGGGGCGGGCATTCCTGCAGAGCGGCTGACCATGCTCCGCGAAGTGCTCGAAGGGCGGCAGACGATGATGGCAACCTCATCCTCTGGAGGCATGGGGCTGCACAATGTGAATGAACGCCTTAAGGCTTTTTATGGCAGCAGGGCACAACTGGATATTCAGAGCACCGAAGGACAGGGAACCACGATTACGGCTTATCTGGTCAAAGGAGGGTGGGCGCGCCATGCTTAAATTGATGATCGTTGACGACGAAGCTATCATTGTCCAGGGATTGCAGCATGTCATTCGCCGGCTGAAGACACCGTTTACGGATATTGTCGGGGTTAGCGACAGTGTGGAGGCGCTGCGTATGGTCGGAGAGTTCAAACCGGATCTTCTGATTACGGATATCCAGATGCCAGAGCTAAACGGACTGGACTTGATTCAGTCCATTGCGGACAAGAAGGCCGCTTCCAGATTTATTATTTTGACCGGTTACGAGACGTTTGATTATGCCAGGAAGGCGGTACGCCTTCAGGTTGCGGATTATTTGCTGAAACCGGTTGATCCTCTGGAGCTTTCGGATCTGCTGAACCGGCTGTCACTGGAAATTGTAGAGGAGAGAAGCCGTGTACAAGCAGCAACAGACCCGGAAGAGTCCGCGAAGGATCAGGACAGCAATCATAACATTCGCAGATTCAAAGACTTTATCCAGGGCAATTACATGAGGGATATTTCGCTGGAAGACGTAGCAGAGTATCTGAACCTTCATCCCAGCTATGTATGCAGCTTGCTGAAGCGAGAGACTCAACAGACCTTTGTGCAATATTTGCGGGCATTTCGGATCGAAAAAGGTAAAAAGCTTCTGCGCGAGCTGCCGAACCTCCCGCTGGAGCAGGCCGCAAAAGCTATCGGCTTTAGAAGTCAAGCTCACTTCTATAAAGTGTTCAAGCAAGAGAGCGGAGTTACTCCCGGAGACTACAGAAATATGAAGGATTAGGTTGAAATGATAGGGGTGGTTTTATGAATGTAGCTAAAATCCAGGCAAGGGCAGTGAAGCCGAGATTGGGAAGCCGTTCCAGGTTCGGCGCCGTCTGGAGATATCGCTGGTTGTATGCGTTTATGCTTCCAGGCATCCTGTATTTTATTGTTTTCAAGTATGTTCCGCTGTGGGGCTTAATCATGGCCTTCAAAAATTATCAGCCCTACGCGGGGCTTATGGGCAGCGAGTGGGTGGGCTTTGAGCATTTCCAGCGGTTTTTCGGTATGGAAGAATTCTGGCAGCTATTCCGCAATACGCTCCTGCTGGGGTTATACAATACGGTGATCTATTTCCCGATCACGATTGTGCTCGCCCTGCTTTTGAATGAGATAAGAAAAGAAGCTTTCAAAAGAGTGGTGCAAACGCTTGTGTATGTGCCGCATTTCCTGTCATGGGTGGTCATCGCCGGGATATCTTATGTGCTGCTGTCTACTGAAAACGGTATCATCAACAGTGCCATTACGGCTCTCGGCGGACCGTCGATTGAATTCCTGACCAGCACCGACTGGTTCCGCCCGCTCATTATTCTCCAGCTGATCTGGAAGGATGCCGGCTGGGGGACAATTATTTTCCTGGCGGCGCTGGCAGGCGTAAATACGCAGCTGTATGAAGCAGCAAGAATAGATGGGGCCAGTCGGTTCAGATTGCTGTGGCATATTACGCTTCCATCCATTCGCAGCGTGATTGTGGTGCTGTTTATCCTGCGGATGGGGACCTTCCTGGATCTTGGCTTTGAACAAATCTTCCTGATGCTGAACGCGATTAACCGCGAGGTTGGTGAAGTATTTGATACGTATGTGTACCGGGTAGGGCTGCTGCAGGGACAATTCAGCTATAGTACCGCCGTAGGCTTGTTCAAATCCGTAATCGGCTTTATATTGGTCGTTCTCACGAACAAAATCGCCAAAATGTTTGGCGAAGAAGGAATCTATTAATGCGAGTTCTAAAAGTCGGGTTTACAGCTAGTCCCAGGTGAATTCAAGATTCGATGTCGAATTTACTCCTCGAACAGCTTCGTCCGGGGAAGATGACTTTTTGAACAACCTCTATTAGGAAGGAGGCGAGAGCCTATGCATACCCATCCCACCTTACTGAGCAGACTGTTTGACGTTTTTAACTATGTGTTGCTGAGCCTTGTGGGGCTGGCCATGCTTTTACCCTTTGTTTATGTAGTGATCACTTCGTTTTCCAATCAGAACACGGTGTGGCCCACTGAATTTTCCCTGGACGCCTATCGGTATATTTTTTCTACTCACACATTTATGCAGAGTCTCGGGGTTTCCGTATACATTACACTGGCGGGAACGTTCCTCAGCTTGCTGACAAGCGCGCTGATGGCGTACTCGTTGTCCTACAAGGTTCTGCCCGGAAGAAGCGGCATTCTTATGATGGTTCTGTTCACGATGGTATTCCAGGGGGGGATGATCCCTACGTATTTCGTCGTCAAGAATCTGCATATGCTGGATACAACCTGGTCTTTGATTATTCCCGGGATGATCAGCGCATTTTATTTGATTGTCATGCGTGATTTCTTCTCCAACGTACCGCACGAATTGCTTGAATCCGCAAAAATCGATGGTGCGCATGAACTGATTGTATTGCTGCGAATTGTACTGCCGCTGTCGCTTCCTGCAATGGCTGCCTTTGGATTATTTTATGCGGTAGGGATCTGGAATCAGTATTTCAATGCCATTCTATATATCAATACGCCGGACCTATGGCCGGTCCAGGTGATTCTCAGACAGATTGTCATTCTGGCTTCCGGCGGACTTGGCTCAGGAGACGGAGCAGAGAGTGTAGCCTACTATGGGCAGGGGGTTAAAATGGCCGTGATCGTCGTTTCGACGCTGCCAATTATGATCGTCTATCCGTTTTTGCAAAAGCATTTTGCCAAAGGGGCTTTAATGGGCTCGGTGAAGGGCTGACAAATTGATGTTATTCAAAAGGGAGGCAATAGGAATGACACTTAAAAAAAGTATACAGAAAAAAATGGGGGCGGCGATGCTTGTTCTGGCTCTAGCCGGCTCTCTGCTGGCAGGGTGTGGCTCCAACGAGGCCAGCCAGGCAGACCCCGGCTCAGCCAATCAGCCGCTCAATATCAAGATGACCTTGAACTTTGACGGAAAAGAAGTTCCGCAAAAGGATAACGAAGTCGAGCAGGCCATGGAGAAATATACGAACACATCGCTTGATTTCACTCATATTTCCAGCAATGACTTCTGTACCAAGCTGCCGGTCATGATTGCCTCCGGTGAACTGCCGCAGGTGCTGGCGAGCTGCGGTGCGCCTAATCAGTCCTATCTGATTACGGCTGCCCAAAACGGCGCCTTCTGGGACATTACCGATCTTATTAAAGACTATAAGAATTTGGCCTCTATGCCGCAGCTCGTCTACGACAACGTATCCATCGAAGGCCGATTGTACGGGATACCACGGTTCCGTCCTGTATCTCGCTATACGTTCGTGTACCGTCAGGACTGGCTTGATCATCTCGGCATGCAACCGCCACAAACAGTTGACGATTTATACCAGATGTTAAAAGCGTTCACAGAGCAGGACCCGGATAACAACGGTAAAAATGATACCACAGGCGCTACACTTATGATCATCAATAATACGCTCTCCTTCGACTTCAGCCCGGCTTTTGGAGCTCCAAACAATTGGAGCGAGACCAACGGGAAGTTTGTGAAAGCGGAAGAGACGCCAGAATACCTGGAATATCTCAAGTTTATGAAAAGGCTTTACGATGAAGGGCTGATTAACAAGGATTTTGCCTCCATTGATGTGGGACAAAATGAAGGGAATCTGGAGAACGGCAAAGCCGGTGTAATCAATGCCGCAACCAACAATGTGCTTGGCTTTCAAAGCCGTGTCGAGAAAGTGAACCCCGAAGCAAAGCTGGACTTTGTCAGCGCGCTGGAAGGGCCGCAGGGAAAAAGAGTATCTGCGGACCGAGGCTCCAACGGGATTCTGATGTTTCCGAAAGCAAGCGTAAAAAGTGAAGAAGAGCTGAAGCAACTGCTGACTTTCTTTGACAAGCTGGCGGATCAGGAAATGGCGGACTTGCTGGAATGGGGAATTGAAGGCAAGCATTATGAAATGAAGGATGGGAAGGCGGTTCGTCTCAACCAGGAGCTTTATGATGATGAGGTTTCCTTCCCGTACAATAAGCCTCTCGTTACGGTACCTTTAACAGCAATTAAAACGCCAGGCGATCTCGACCCGATCTCCGAGAAAGTGATTCAGGTGGAGAAAGAAAATGAACAATATGCGGTCAAGGACCCGACGATGAGTCTGGTATCCGATACTTGGGCAGAACGTGGTGCAGAACTGACGCAACTTCTGATCGACGCCAAGGTGAAATTCATTATGGGCAAGCTGGACGAGAACGGCTGGAAGGAGCAGCTTGAGAAATTCAAGCAGGTTGGCGGCGACAAGGTAGCTGAAGAGTATGCCGCCGCATTGGCCAAATCGAAATAGCAAAAAGTGGAGGTACTTTCATGCAATTGCCAGGCAATCACAGTGAGGTTTACAAATGCTGGCTGCGGTACGCGGCGGTCACTGATCCGGCAAGCCTTGAGGAATACCGGAAATGGTGCGGGGAGCTAGTCTCCCCGGCCACCGCCGGCCTTGTGCTTGAATCGGCGGTGTCGGAGCTTCAGCAGGGCATGTTATCGCTGATCGGTGTGGAGCCGCAAAGAAGGTCGGACCCGGAAGCCTCTCATTATATGCTGCTGGGAGTCGGGGGACAATCGGGCGCCATTGACGAAGCTTTATCACCCTTGTCTGACTCGTCACCAGATAGTTATGTGCTCAAAACCTGCTCTTTGAACGGGCGGAAGTGTCTGCTTGTTGCCGGGAAATCGGAACGCGGAGCCTTGTATGCAGCTTTTCACCTGCTCAGGCTTATGCAAATGGGAAGCACGCTGGAGGACCTGGATATTCAGGAATCCCCCTCGAACGGACTAAGGATGATCAACCAGTGGGACAACATGGATGGAAGCATTGAGCGAGGTTACGCGGGGCAATCCATTTTTTATGAAAATAACCGGATTGTCGGCGATTTAACCCGCGTCAAGGATTATGCGCGGCTGCTCTCCTCTACGGGAATCAATGCGATCTCCATCAACAATGTGAATGTCCATCATTACGAAACCATGCTGATCACGGAGTCGCAGCTGCCGGAGGTGGTCCGGGTCGCTGAGGTCTTCCGCGAATATGGGATTACCACGTTCCTGAGCATCAATTTTGCCAGCCCGATTCAGGTCGGGAACTTGCCTGTGGCTGACCCGCTTGTTGAAGAGGTCAGAATGTGGTGGAGGAAGGCGGCCAGCGATATTTACCGGGTGATTCCTGATTTCGGCGGTTTTCTCGTCAAGGCGGATTCCGAATCGCGTCCCGGGCCGTTTACGTATGGACGCAACCATATTGATGGAGCGAACATGCTGGCGGAAGCGTTACAGCCCTATGGAGGCATCGTAATCTGGCGCTGCTTTGTCTACAACTGTCAGCAGGACTGGCGCGATCGCAGCACGGACCGGGCCAGAGCAGCATATGATCATTTCACCCCGCTTGACGGCGGATTCCATGATAATGTGATCCTGCAGATCAAGAACGGACCGATGGATTTTCAGGTCCGTGAGCCCGTATCGCCGTTGTTCGGGGCCTTGCCCTCGACCCATCAGATGCTGGAGCTGCAGATCGCCCAGGAATATACCGGACAGGCGAGACATGTCTGCTACCTGGTGCCACAGTGGAAGGAAGTGCTGGAATTTGACACCTTTGCGCGCGGAGAAGGGTCCGAGGTAGCCAAGGTAGTATCCGGGACGCTGTTTGGCAGCAAATTAGGCGGCATTGCGGCTGTATCCAACATCGGGAATGACGAGAACTGGACGGGGCATGTTTTGGCCCAGGCCAATTTATACGGCTTTGGCCGTCTGAGCTGGAATCCGCAGCTGACCCCCGAACAGATTGCCAGAGAGTGGATTTATCTGACGTTCGGGACCAAGCCCAAGGTAGTAGAGATTATTCTGCATATTCTGCTGAACTCCTGGCAGACCTATGAAAATTACACGGCCCCGCTTGGCGTTGGCTGGATGGTCAACCCGAATCATCATTACGGGCCCAACGTCGACGGTTACGAGTATTCCCGGTGGGGAACCTATCATTTTGCCGACAGGGACGGAATAGGCGTGGATCGAACCGTGAAGACGGGAACCGGATATACGTCTCAATATCACCCGCCTTATGCAGAGCTTTATGAATCGCTGGATACCTGTCCGGACGAATTGCTGCTGTTTTTTCATCATGTTCCATACTCCCATAAGCTGCATTCCGGTCAAACGGTCATTCAGCATATTTACGACACGCATTTTGCCGGTGCGGAGCAGGCAGCGGGTTTTCTGGAGAAGTGGCTGACTCTGGAAGGAAGCATAGACGCCGGGCAATTTGAAAATGTTCGTTCCCGGCTTCAGGAGCAGGCGCAGCACGCCCTGGAATGGCGGGATCAAATCAATACGTATTTTTTTCGCAAATCGGGTATGGCCGACGAACACGGACGAACAATTTATTAGGAACAGAAGAGAGGGCGAAATGCGATGAATCACAAGCTACGGTTCAATGATGGATGGTCATTTGCCAAAAGTAGTCTGGAAGTGGCGGGTCCTGCCGGCCTGAGCTTTGAACCAATCGATATTCCCCATGACTGGCTGATCTACAATACGCTGGATTTGTACGAGAACAGCATCGGCTGGTACAGGAAGACATTCGATTATGCAGGTGGCGATGAGGAAGTTTTATTGGCCTTCGACGGGGTTTATATGGACTCTTCTTTGTACGTAAACGGACAGCAAGTCGGGGAATGGAAATACGGCTATTCATCCTTTGAACATGATATCACGGCGGCGCTGGTGACCGGGGAAAATGAGCTTTTGCTCAAGGTAGTGTTTCAAAGTCCTAACAGCAGATGGTATTCCGGCGCCGGGATTTATCGCAATGTCTGGCTGAAGCTGCGGGGCCGAAGTCATATCGTTACCGATGGCCTTTATATTTCTACTGCCCGGCAAGGGGATGAATGGCAGGTGGATATTGAAACCGAGCTAAAGCTTGATCGCAATGCGCTGCTCTCTCATACCCTCTTGTACAAAGGGGAAATCGTTCAGTCCAGTGTGGAAGAGGTCTCGCCAGCAGCAGGAACCGGCTTGGACAACGTCATTATAAATCTGCAAAAAATGGCGATTTCTCATCCGCAGCTTTGGAGTACGGAAGCGCCGCATTTATATTCGCTTGTGACCGAACTGCGTCTCCCTGAAGCAGCAGCGGGTGATTTCCCCACCGGCCCGGTGGTTGAAACTGTCGCTCAATCCATCGGCTTCCGTGACATCTGCCTTGATCCCGATACAGGGTTTTTCCTGAACGGAAAGCACATGAAGTTAAACGGGGTTTGCGAACACCATGATCTGGGTGCTCTTGGAGCGGCATTCAGCAAGGAAGCTATGCGGCATCGATTGCGAATTTTACGAGAGATGGGTGTCAACTCCATCCGGACGGCTCACAATATGCCGGCACCCGAACTGATGGACCTGGCGGATGAGATGGGATTTCTGGTCGTATCAGAGGCCTTTGATATGTGGGAGAGACCGAAAACGACTTACGATTATGCCCGTTTCTTCAAGGATTGGGCCACCGCAGACGTCAAGAGCTGGGTCAGAAGGGACCGCAATCACCCCAGTCTGCTGCTGTGGAGCATCGGGAACGAAATCTATGATACTCATGCAGATGAAAGAGGGCAGGAAATCACCAGGCTGCTGATGGAGGAGGTGCACAAGCACGATCCAAGGCAGAATGCCCGGGTGACGCTGGGTTCCAACTATATGCCGTGGGAGAACGCGCAGAAATGCGCAGATATCGTCAAGGTTGCCGGCTACAATTATGCGGAGAAATACTATCGACAGCATCATGCCGAGCACCCGGACTGGGTCATCTATGGCAGTGAAACGGCATCGGTCGTACAGAGCCGGGGAGTGTATCATTTCCCGTTCGAGCAGTCCATTCTGGCCGATGACGACGAGCAATGCTCGGCGCTGGGGAACAGCTCGACCAGTTGGGGGGCGAAGTCGGCAGAGGCCTGCATTATAGCAGAAAGGGATAATCCGTTCTCCCTGGGCCAGTTCATTTGGACCGGGTTCGACTACATTGGTGAACCAACTCCGTATCATACGAAAAATTCCTATTTTGGCCAGATTGATACAGCTACGTTCCCTAAAGACTCTTATTACATCTATCAGGCGGCATGGACAGATTACCACAGCCGTCCAATGGTTCATCTGTTCCCGTACTGGGATTTCAATCCCGGGCAAATGATAGATGTTCGTGTCTGCTCGAATGCCCCTCGGGTGGAGTTGATTTGCAACGGCGTTTCCGTTGGCAGCCGCAAGCTGGATCACAAGCATGGGCAAGAACTGGCCGGCTGGTGGAGGCTTCCTTATCAGACGGGGGAACTTCAAGCCATTGCTTACGACGAACACGGCCAGGTCATTGCTACCGCTGTCCGCACCTCTTTCAAGGACGCAAGCCGGATCAGGCTCAAGCCGGATAAGGAGTCGTTAATTGCGAATGGAACAGATCTCATTTTCGTGGAAATCACAATGGAGGATGAGGATGGCCGGGCGGTGGAGAACGCGAATAACCGGGTGCTTGTTGAAGTGACCGGGGCGGGCCGACTGGTAGGCCTCGATAACGGCGACAGTACGGATTACGATCCGTACAAAGGCCTTAGCCGCAGACTATTCAGCGGCAAGCTGATGGCGATTGTTGCGGCTGGCACTGAGCCGGGTGCGATTCGGATGAAAGTGAGCTCCAGGGGCATGAACAGCCGGACGCTGGAATTGGTTGCCCTGCCTTGCACGGCGGAAGAGCTGCAGGGAGTCTCCGCTCAACAGAGCAATCGAGAGATGCCTGTTGTACTGGGGAATCATGACGAAATTCCACTGCGCAAAATCGAATTGATTAGCAGTTCGGGCCAGCAACTTGACGCAATGAAGCCTGAGATTGAGGTGGAGGCAAAACTGCATCCGCACAATACCACCTATACAGAAGTGGCATGGAGCGTGGTTAATGACGCGGGTATCCCTTCCAATCTGGCGCGGATTGAAGGCGATGGACCTATCGCACGAATTGTGGCGCTTGGAGATGGCGAGTTCCGTGTTCGCTGCACCAGCAAGAACGGCAGCGACAAGATCAAGTTGATCTCTGAACTGGAATTTACGGTTACCGGGATCGGCATGGCGGGGAAAGACCCGTACAGCTTCATCTCCGCCGGATTGTATGATTACAGCTTGGGAGAGCTTGGCAACGGCAACGAGAGAGGTGTAGCCACCAGCAGGGACGGGGAGACCCGGGTAGGTTTCCGGAATCTCGATTTTGGCTCACATGGCTCTAATGAACTCACCATCCCGATCTTTGCCCTGACCAGCGAGCCTTACCCGCTGCAGATTTGGGAGGGGATACCGGGCGAAGCAGGCAGCGTATTGCTGACCGATACCGTGTATCAGAAGGAAACAAAGTGGAATGTGTACCAGGAGGAAACGTTTCGTCTGAACAAGCGCCTATGCGGCATCACTTCCATTTGCTTTGTATTCCGGCAGAAGGTTCACATCAAGGGCTTTTATTTTACCCGTCAGAACCGGGCCTTTGAGCAAAACGCCGCAGCGGATTGTGATCATATCTATGGCGACAGCTTCAAGATCGTGGACGGCTGCGTCGAAGGTATCGGCAATAATGTCTCCCTGGAGCTCAAGGAGCTGGACTTTACGGCGGAAGGGGCTTCAAGGCTGGTCATTTACGGACATTCGCCAATCGACAAAAATACCATACACGTGCGCTTCTCCGGACAGGATGGCGAGAGTCGGCAGCAGTTGATTGAATTTGCGCACTCTGACGGCTACGTGGAGAGAGAGTACTCTTTGAACAAGGTGACAGGAATACAGAATGTAACATTTATTTTTTTGCCGGGAAGCCAGTTTGATTTTGGCTGGTTCCGGTTTGAGCGGTAATCTGGAGAGGAGAGAACTCCTGAAATGAACACGATTGTGAATCCCATCTTGCGAGGCTTTAATCCTGATCCATCGATCATTCGCGTCGGCGAAGATTATTATATTGCCACCTCAACGTTTGAATGGTATCCCGGCGTTCAGATTCATCATTCCCGGGATCTGAAGCATTGGCGATTGTTAACGCATCCGTTAACGCGGAGCAGTCAGTTGGATATGCTTGGAAATCCCAGCTCTGGAGGCGTTTGGGCCCCCTGTTTGAGCTACAGCAACGGAATTTACTATCTCGTGTACACCGATGTGAAGAGTCATATCGGACCGTTCAAGGATACGCATAACTATCTTGTGTATGCTTCTGCGATTGAAGGGCCCTGGTCAGAGCCGGTTTACCTGAACAGCAGCGGCTTTGATCCGTCCTTGTTCCATGATGAAGATGGCCGGAAATGGCTGCTCAATATGGTATGGGATCATCGCAAGGGACGAAACCACTTCGGCGGGATTGTGATACAGGAGTACGATGAGGAGCAACGGAAGCTGGTTGGCCCGGTGCATACGATCTTTCACGGTACCTCGCTTGGTCTGACAGAAGGCCCGCATCTTTACCGCCATGGCAGCTATTATTATCTGCTGACCGCAGAGGGCGGCACACGTTATGAGCATGCCGTTACGATGGCCCGTTCTGAGCCCATCCTGGGACCCTATCAGGTTGATCCGGCCAATCCTGTGTTGACTTCCCGCTTTAATCCCGAGCTTCCACTGCAGCGGGCGGGGCATGCGGATCTGGTTGAGACGGCTGCGGGTGAATGGTACATGGTTCATTTATGTGGCCGGCCTCTAGCGTCGTCCCGAATGTGCAATCTTGGTCGGGAGACGGCGATTCAGAAGGTGGTGTGGACGGAAGACGGTTGGCTGCGGCTGGCTGGAGGGGGTTGTGAGCCGCAAGTGGAGGTTGAAGCTCCAGCAGCTTTGCCGGAGCATTCATTCCCCGGGCAATCTTTACACGGTACAGGTGTTGACCATTTTGACAGCAAGACGCTAGCAATTCATTTCAATACCCTGCGCGAACCGGCAGACGAATCATGGCTTACGCTGCGGGAAAGACCGGGATATCTGCGCCTTCGCGGCCGGGAATCGTTCTCTTCCGCTTATGGCCAGAGTCTGGTTGCCCGCAGGCAGCAGTCCTTCATCGCGGAGGCAGAGACGGTGATCGAGTTTGAACCGGATAACTACCAGCAGATGGCCGGGCTGGTCTACTACTATAATGCCCGGAACTGGTATTATTTGCGGATTAGCCGGGACGAAAAGCTAGGCAAAAGTCTGGCCATCCTGACGAGCGATCAGGGGGAATATGATGAGCCGCTGGATCAGGAAATCTCGGTAGATGGCTGCGAGCGCGTCTATCTTAAGCTGACGCTTGATCATGAGCGGGCACAATTCTATTACTCGACAGATGGCGTTGATTGGAGGGCTGTTGGTCCGGTGCTCGATGCCGGGCGTATGTCTGACGAGAATGCGGAATCCAGACATGGGGGAGTTCTGCTGGATCAAGGCTTTACCGGCGCGTTTATCGGTGTTTGTGTGCAGGATTTAAGCGGATGCAGACAGCATGGGGATTTTGATTATTTTACATACCGGGAGTATGGAGAAAGAGGTGAGCATTTATGGCGGCTGGCATGATGAAGGCAGCGATCATGGATGAACCGTTGTCTATCGCTGTCAAGGAAGTGGCCATCCCCGTTCCCAAGGAGAACGAGGCATTGATCAAGGTATATTGCATCGGCATATGCGGATCGGACGTGCATTATTACGAGCATGGGAAAATTGGCCGTTACGTGGTCAAGGAGCCGATCGTGCTGGGGCATGAGCTGGCCGGCGAAGTGGTGGGGGTAGGCGTTAATGTGACAAATGTAGCGGTGGGCGACCGGGTGGCGGTGGAGCCGGGAGTGACCTGCGGGCATTGCGATTATTGCAAAACAGGGCGCTACAATTTATGCCCGGATGTCGCTTTCCTGGCAACGCCTCCGGTGAACGGAGCGTGGGCGGAATACATCGTGATGCCAAGCGATTATTTGTTCAAGCTGCCGGCAACGATGAGCTATGAGGAAGGCGCGCTGCTGGAGCCGCTGTCCGTTGGCTTTCACGCCTTGCTTCGCGGCCAGGCCAAGCCGTTTGACCGGCTGCTGATCACAGGCCTTGGTCCGATAGGCCTGCTGGCGGGTCAAGCGGCGAAGCTGTTCGGTATATCCGAAATCTATGGTACGGATATGGTGCCGCTCCGGCGACAGATGGCCCTCGACATGGGCTTCACCGCAGCGCTTGATCCATCCAGCGAGGATGTCCAGGCGAGAATTGCGGAGCTGACGGGCGGAGAGGGAATCACTCTCATTGTCGAGTCGTCGGGCAATGCCCGGGCGATGGCTGATACGATCAAGCTGGTCCGGCGCGGCGGAACCATTGTTTTTGTTGGCTTGCCTGCTTCGGACACTGTGCCGATGGATATGGGCCAACTGATCGACGGTGAAATCGATGCCTATGGCGTTTTCCGTTATGCCAACACCTATAAGCCAGCTATTCAGGCGCTGCAGCATGCTTCCGTGGATATGAGGAAGATCATCACTCATCATTATGCACTCGATGATATCAAGGAAGCGGTGGAAACGGCGCGAACGGAGAAGGACACGAGCATCAAGATCATGATCTATCCGAATTTCAACAAGTAGAGGAAGCTTTTCCGTCAAGTTCCTCGAGTCTGCCCCAATAAGAAACGGTCGTGTCAGGGAGTTATCCCGGCGCGGCCGTTTTCTATGCTACATAAAGTCGAAGAAATATCGGGTCACATGGAGGAATACGGGAGATGTATACGTCAAGCTGTCTACCAGGCTCAAATAAATACTTGCCCGATGATTGGTTTGATCCTCACGGCCCATGCGCAGATCGCGCTTGAGTACGGAGACCGTGAGGCTGCCGATGAAGCCCCCCAGTCCTATCAGGCTGCCTGCGAACAAGCCAAAGGAGGCCCCGAGTGGAGTAAAGAATGGCGCCAGTATATAAGCGGCTCCCGTCGTCGCCAGCATGGCCACAATGAAGCCTTCCCAGGTCAGGTAGGGATTCGCTGTCGGAGCAATTTTATGCTTTCCGATATAGTAGGAGGCCAGGTAGTGCACAATATCGTTAAGCTGAGTCAGCACGACGAGCAGCAGCACCAGCCCTGCGCCGTATTGCGGTGTGGCGAAGGGGAAGAAAGCCAGATGGCTAAGACCAAAGACCATCAGCATCAGGCCCCACTGCACTCGGCTTACGCTGCGCAGGAATCCTGCCGTACCTTTGTTGATGATCCGGGGGAGTGGCAGGAACAGGAACACGTATACCGGAATAAAGATAATGAACATCCCGTACCATTCGATATATATCCAGTAGAACTGCGCGGGAATGGATAGATATGCCCATAAATACAACCGGCGCTCAGCCTTGCGTGAACGAATCATGGAAAAGTATTCCTTCAGCGCGAAGAAGGAGAGCAGCATGATACCCAGCAGAGATATGATCGGGTTGAACAACGTGGCCAAACATAAAATCAGCCACATGCCCCACCAGGTCCACAGCCGCTGGCCCAGAATAGAGTAATCCTTTTCGCGATTCCGCCGTTTGAGTACGAGATATATAGCATGAATGGCCGCCAGGGACCAGAATATAACGATCATTGTCCATTGCAAATTGTTCATTGTTTCTGTCGCCCGCTTCCCTCAGGAGGTAGATTCCACCAAAGGAATCATATGTTATTATGGAGGAATAGTCCATACTTGATAAGGGGATTTCATCGATGTTAGAGCAACGTTCAGTGTTTATTTTGCTGACGAATACAGGTACGTTATTCACGAAAATGATTAAGGGCTATACCAGAGCCCCATATAATCATGCTTCCATCTCCTTTAACCGGGAGCTGTCGGAGCTTTACAGCTTTGGCCGGAAGAACCCGAACAACCCGCTGAATGGCGGATTTGTGAAGGAGGACATCAAGACCGGAACCTTTAGCAAATACCCTGATACCACCTGCGTGATCTACGAGCTGAGGGTAACAAGCCGCGAGGTGGAGAAGATGGAGCGGGTGCTGAACCTCTTTATTCGCAAGCGGGAGAAATATCTCTACAATATTCTTGGTGTCATTGGCATTGCCCTGAAGGAGCCTGTCGAGTTCAGTAATTCGTATTTTTGCTCCCAGTTTGTCGCTGAGGTGTTGGAGCGCTCCGGCATTAAGCTTTGGAACAAGCTGCCCGCCCTGGTGACGCCCGATGATTTTCGGCAGTGCGAGCGCCTGAAGCTGGTGTATGAAGGGAAGCTCAGTAATTACGAGTCTTAGAGGCAATATAAAAGGTCAGCTTTTAATCACGAAGCGTATCGAAGAAAAATTCTATGGTTCACTACAGTTATACTTTCGATATATAATATACTTGTCGACAAGTACACAATATTAAGGAAAAGAGGGTTAACGATGTTCAGAGCAACGGAGGATCAGGAATTTTATGAGCTGCTGAGCCCTACAATATTGCCCAAGGCTTCGGGCTTTCTATGGAATGAATCCATGATGATTCACATGAACTGCCGTGGCTATGCGGTGGCTCAATTTATGCAGCCGGAGCCGGCGAAGTATTCCCATGCGCCCAACCTGGAGGCCAAAACATTCATGCAGCCGGAACAGCCCTATTATGCTCATCATCCGGGCCGCTTTGTTTTTGTAAAAGATGAGAACACCGAAAGCGTATTCTCGGTCCCTTATGAGCCGGTGCGCGTAACTACAGACAGCTATAGCTTCGCGGCCGGGAAGAGCCGTATCGTTTGGACCGTCGAGCATCAGGGCGTACAGGTGGAAATGACACTCAGCTTGCCCAAGAAGGATCCGCTGGAGCTCTGGCGCATCAAGGTCAAGAATACCTCGCCAGCAACGAAGAAGTTAAGCGTGTACCCGTACTTTACCGTAGGTTATATGTCCTGGATGAACCAGGCGGGCGAATATCTTCAGGAGCTGCAGGCTATTGTATGCTCTGCCGTGACCCCGTACCAGAAATATCAGGATTACGATAAAATTAAAAATTTCCGTGATAAAACCTTTCTGATTGCCGAACAATCGCCAACCTCCTGGGAAGTATGCCAAGAGGCATTTGAAGGCGAGGGTGGCATTACCATGCCGTCTGGACTCCTTCAAGAAGAGTTATCTGGTGGCGATGCCCGGTACGAGACACCGGTGGCGGTGATGCAATATCGTCTGGAATTGGCCCTGGGAGAAGAGAAAGAGTATCGTTTCTTGTTTGGTCCTGCGCAGGATGAAGAGCAGATTGCCCAGATTCGCGAGACGTATTTCCTGTTTGGCCGGGAGATGGGCGAGGATGGCTTTAACGCAGCCTTGCAAGAATATGACCAGTATATCCGGGAGGGCCAAGGGTGCCTGACTATCAGTACACCTGATTCCGATTTGGACAACTTCGTCAACCATTGGCTGCCGCGGCAAATTTATTATCACGGTCAGACGAACCGGCTAACCACTGACCCGCAGACCCGTAACTATTTGCAGGACCATATGGGCATGAGCTATATCAAGCCAAAGGTTGCGCGGGCGTCCTTCCTGACGGCAATGAGCCAGCAGGAAGCGAGCGGAGCGATGCCGGATGGCATTGTGCTGCACTCGGATGCCGAATTGAAATATATTAATCAGGTACCGCATACAGATCACTGTGTCTGGTTGCCTATTTGTCTCGCCACGTATCTCGATGAGACGGGAGACTATTCAATTTTGGAAGAACAAGTCCCATATGCCGGCGGTGAGGAAGTGACCCCGGTGTACGAGCATGTGGATCGCGCCATGCGCTGGCTGATGCATGATCGTGACGAGCGGGGATTGAATTACATCAATCAAGGGGACTGGTGTGACCCCATGAATATGGTGGGGTACAAAGGCAAAGGCGTCTCAGGATGGCTAACGATCGCTACTGCCTATGCATTCCAGGTGTGGGCCGATGTTTGTGAACAAAATGGCCAGGCTGAGCAAGCGAAAGCTTACCGTTCTGCTGCGCAGGAGACGAATGAGGTTGTCAACCGTTATCTGTGGGATGGAGAGTGGTATGCCCGGGGCATTACAGACGATAATGTTGTATTCGGGATCAGCACGGACAAGGAAGGCCGCATCTTCATCAACCCGCAAGGCTGGTCGCTTCTTAGCGGCGCTGCTGATGCCGACAAGCAGGAGAAGCTGATGCGGGCTGTACGGGAGCAATTGGAGACGCCATATGGTGTGGAGAAGCTGGCTCCTTCCTATACCGCGATGCGGGAGGACGTGGGACGTGTGACCCAAAAGCATCCGGGCTCGGCCGAGAACGGGGCTGTCTATAATCACGCTGCTGCCTTTTACATTTATGCTTTGTATACGGTAGGCGAGCAAGAGGATGCGTTCCGGTTGCTGCGCAAGATGCTGCCTGGACCAGATCGGGACGACATGGTTCAGCGCGGCCAGCTTCCGATCTTCATCCCGAACTATTATCGGGGGGCTTACCGTCAATTTCCACGCACAGCAGGGCGCTCCAGCCACCTGTTTAATACGGGAACGGTGCCGTGGGTGTACCGCTGCCTGATCGATGGATTGTTTGGCTTACAGGGGACCAAGGGCGGTATTCACATTCGTCCGCAGTTGCCAAATACCTGGCCAGCAGCCAAGGTAACTCGCAGCTTCCGCGGAGCGACACTGCATGTTGAAATGAAGCGGGAAGCCGGTGCGGCATCTGTGGAGGTTTATGTGGATGGTCAGCAGGTAAAGGATGGCATACTGCGAGATGTGCAGCAGGGCCGGGAGTACCAGGTGTTGGCGAAGCTGCCGCTGGAAGGCTAGGGCTAATTAAAAGAGATGAGATAAAAAGCGCAAGCTTGGAGGAGTTCCATCAAGCTTGCGCTTTATTTTGTGCTTACCCAACGTCTACCCGGTCGATATTGCGGAAGCTGAAGCAGGTAATAATGATGCCCAGCACAGACAGTGACAACGGGATGGCAATGATCGAGCTGAGTGTAAAGCCAGAGTTGTTGGAGCACACGAGTAAGACGATAACGATGGATGAGATGATGGTCATAGGAACGGACTTCTTAGGCAGTCCGATGACCAAAGGCAGCAGGCTCATTCCGGCAGCTCCGAAGGCTTGCATCAGCACATGAAGTCCGTGGCTAAACAGTAATTCCGTGGTAAGAGAGCCGGGTATATATCCGACCACGGAGTTGATTGCGACAAACAGCGCGTCGATCAACAGATTAGCAATAACAACATTAGCGAAGGTCCAGACGAACACCATTGCCAGCTTGACGAAGATCAGCTTCTTACGACTGATAGGGTAAGAGAACATCAGGGCAATCGTTTTATCCTTAAACTCATTAATCACCAGCTTGGACAATAATACGGAAGCATAGATGATGAAGGTGGCTCTAACCATCAGATCAATAAATGCCAGCATTTCGGGTATCGTTGTGAAGTCAGGCTCCTCTAGGCCTGACCCTCCGACAAAATACATAATCCCTGCCAGCCCGGCAATGATCACATAAGTAACGATAGATCCCCAGACGTAGCTGTCAAAGCGTCCTTTCTTAAGCTCCAGCTTAATGAGCTGCCACATGCTGATGACCTCCTTTAATCATATCGAAGAAATATTCCTCCAGGCTGTGATGCTTGCGGTTGATGGACTGGATGGGCACATCGTTGGCAATCAGCGCTTTGGCCAAAGCCTCGGGAGACAGCTTGGCATCATAGATGCGAATGGTGTTATCACCCATTTGCTTGATATTTTCAATATCCAGCGTATCCACCAGGACAAAAGCAGCGAGACTAACGTTAGAGGTTACGATCTCTACATATTCGGTAGTGGAGGAATGAACCGTGTCCATGGATACCTCCCGCAGCAAGTATCCACGATCAATGACGCCAATCGTATCCGCCACTTGTTCAACTTCGGAGAGCAGGTGGCTGGAGATCAGGATCGCTGTGCCCCATTCGTCGCGAATCCGGACAAAGAGCTGGCGCATTGCTTGAATGCCTTCCGGATCAAGCCCATTGATCGGTTCATCCAGCAGCAGCAATTCAGGTCGGGTAGCAATGGCCCGGGCAATGCCCAGCCGTTGCTTCATGCCCAGGGAGAACTGTTTCACTGGCTTGTCATGAGTTCCCGCCAGTTGCACCATTTCCAGCGCCTCCTGAATGCTCTCTTTCCTATAATATCCCATGTATTCGGCATGTAGCTCCAAATTTTGCTCAGCGGTCAGCTTTTCATAAAAGACCGGCGTTTCAATGATATGACCCATGCGCTTCAGATGCTCTGTAGAACCTGGCAACAGCTTTTCGCCAAATATCTCAATCTCGCCGCTTGTCGGCTTGACCAGGCCGAGCAGCATTTTCATTACCGTCGATTTACCGGCTCCGTTAGGTCCAAGGAACCCGTAAATCTCGCCACGACGCAAATTCATGTTAACTCCTGACACGACTTCCGCAGGTCCGTAGCTTTTCGTGAGCTGCCTGGTTCTGACTAATTCCTTCATGGTTTCACTCCCTTTGCTTTATCTATTCCTATCGTAACGGGGGAAACTCTCTTTTCTATTTCGGACTTCTTACTTATTTCTTAAGTTGGCCAATCAACCGGGGGCCTGGCTGCTATAAGGAAAGGAAATGCAATCTAATCAGGCCCGCTCTGAGCGGGGCAACACGAGGGTGAAGCAGGTGTGAACGTCCGGCGTGCTCTCCAGTTCAAGCCTGCCGTCCAACCGTTCGGCTAACCGCTTGGCGATGGTCAGACCCAAACCGCTGCCATGGATGTTGCGATTGCGTGAATCCTCCATGGTGTACATCCGCTCAAACACACGGGACTGTTCCTTGGGTGAAATTCCTCGGCCCCGGTCGATGACCTGAATGCGAACTTCCCTCTCATCCTCTTCAAGCAACAGGCCGAGGTAGCGCCCGTCAGCCCCATAGCGCATGGCGTTGGATAGCAGGTTGTCCAGGATTCGGGATAGGGCCTCTGCATTGCCGTAGACCCATACTGGATGCTCCGGCAATTGGATATTTACCTGGAAGCCCTGCTCTGACAGCAGGTCGAAATAGGCAAGAATGCGCTGGCGGCTAATCTCTCCGGCATCTATAACGGATAAAGGAATGTCCAGATCCCCGGACTCCAGCCGTGCCAGGTCGAAGAAGGTATTGATGAGCTGGTGGACCTGTACGGTTTTCCTGTGTATTTCTCCAAGCATACGCTGCTGTTCATCTTCAGAAAGGTCCTTTTGCTGGGAGAGCATTTCGGCGTAGCCCATAATGACGGTCAGCGGGGTTTTCAAGTCATGAGACACATTGGATAACATCCTCCGCATCGCCCGCTCTGTACCCGCATAATCTGCTGCGGATTGACCTGCCCGGTCCAGCAGAGCGTTAATGGCCTGCAGCAGCTCTCGCAGCTCAGGCAGAGGGGTTACCGTAAGAATGCGCTCCTGGGTCAGGGGCTTGCGGGCATCGGTGAAAGGCAGCAGCTTCTTATGGATATAAGTAAGCTCCCTGCGCAACGTGCGGGTTGTCCTATATTGGTGAGAATACAGCATCGCGAGTATGATGAGAGGAATCAGCAGCAGCCATGGCAGCCAGGAGTATTCTGTCATTTCACCCTTCCCCCAGTCGATAACCGATGCCCCATAAGGTCCGAATATACCGGGGATGTGAAGGGTCGTCCTCAATTTTCTCACGCAGTCTTCTCATATGTACATTAATAACGTTGTCGTCATTGTAGTATTCCTCGTTCCAAACCTGCTGATACAGCATGGCCTTGGTATATACTCGGGTCGGATGCTGAAGGAACAGCTTCAAGATTTGAAACTCCTTGGGGGTAAGTAAAATCTCCTGATCGCGTTTTGTTACCGTAAAATTATCAGGGTCAACCGTCAAGTCGCCCAAGGACAGCAATCGCGGTGTAGGGCTTTGCTCCGCCTGCTCCTGACTGGTATACAGGGTCGCCCGGCGGATAGAGGCTTGGACACGCGCAGCCAATTCCATTAATGAGAAGGGCTTGGCGATGTAATCATCTGCGCCAATCCGCAAGCCCAGTGCTTTATCGACCTCGTTGTCCTTGGCGGACAAAATCAGAATGGGGACCCGGCTAAGTCGGCGAATATGCTCTAATACTTCCAGCCCGCTCCGTTTAGGCAGCATAAGATCAAGCAGTACTAAGTCGTAGCTGCCCGGTGCGAATTGCTGAAGTGCTTGTTCGCCGTCACTGACGAGGGTGATGTCATAACCCTCCTTGGTCAAGTAATCCTGAACCATCGTGCTGATGGCGGGGTCATCCTCAACCATGAATATTTTGCCTTCCATAATTTCGCCTCTTCCTGCTCCGAATTTATCCCTATTCTAAGCCAGGGCGTATTTTTCCACAAGAAAGAGACCTTACAAAAATAATTTCACAAACTTTTAGTAAGTTACTTGACAAACGAAACCAAAGAAAGTATGATAATCTCACATTCAAATAATTCATATTAAAGTTATTGGAGAAGTTAAAAGAAATATGCTGGTGGTGTGACGGATGGGTTTTTTGGGTAAGTTATTTAGTAGGTCTACCAATATCGAGGAGGAAAAAGTCATGTCGAAGTTGAATATCGGAATCATTTTGGGGAGCACACGCGAAGGCCGGGTTAGTCCGCAAGTAGGAGAATGGGTTAAGAAGCATGCAGATGCCCGTGGCGACGCCAACTATGAGATTGTTGATATCGCTGATTACAAGCTGCCATTGCTTGGTGAAGCGGATGCTTCCGAGCAAGCTGCGGCCTGGAATGCCAAGCTGAACAGCCTGGATGGCTTCGTATTCATTGTGCAAGAATATAATCACAGTATCTCTGCTGCCTTGAAGAATGCCCTGGACTATGCTCGTGAGGCATGGAACAACAAATCCGCCGGGATCGTTAGTTACGGCTCCGTAGGTGGGGCTCGTGCGGCTGAACATCTGCGCGGCATTTTGGGTGAATTGCTGGTGGGAGACGTACGTGTACATGTGGCTCTGTCTCTGTTTACTGATTTTGAGAATGCCAGCACGTTCAAGCCTGCCGAATTGCATTTGACAAACTTGAAAGAAATGCTGGACCAAGTGAATGCTTGGGGCGGCGCTTTGAAAACTCTGCGTTAAAAAACGGGCGTTGATCAGAAACAACTTCAAATCCCCCGCCTCTTTAGATAGAGACGGGGGATTTTTTTAGGATGACTGCGGGAGCATGCGCCTGGCCCGGCTGAACTCAAGATTCTCTTATATTAGCTTATGAGCATACCATTTCTCCCCGCGGAACCGCCAGAGGAAGATCAGCCCGCGGACACCCCACTCGCTGCACATCGCCAGCCAGACGCCGAGAATGCCTAACCCGAAGGTAATCCCGAGGACGTAGCCGAAGATGACGCGGAACAGCCACATGGTCAGCATGGAGGAGATGGAGGTAAACCGCGAATCTCCGGCTGCCCGCAGGGCCGAAGGCAAAATGAAGCTAATTGGCCAGAGCGGAAGCTGGGCAATCAGGCTGACCAGCAGCACTAGGAAGATGTCGCCAATGATTTCCGCTGGCGGCTCAAAGAGATGCACCAGTGGGTAGAAGAACGGCATCAGGATGAGACTGAGTACGGCCAGAAAAATCGAGCCCAGCCACAGGAAGGACTTGATGAACTTGCGGGCGTCCCGGATGTTGCCGCCCCCGATGCACTGACCCACTACGGTGACAATCGTAAGCGACAGGGCTGAGGCTGGAATTTGAAATACCCCGGCCAGTGCCCCGGCTATGGCATTGGTGGCGATGGCGTAGGTGCCTAGACTGACGATGAAGACTTGGGTCAGCAGCTTGCCGCCATTAAAGAACATCTGCTCCGCAGCAAAGGGAATCCCGATGAACAGCATTTTACGAAGCATTTCGATCGGGAACTGGACCAGGTCACGCAGATGCAAGTGCAGCGAGGTCTCTACCCGGAACAGATAGTACAACGCACATCCGGCTCCCACATACCGGGCAATATTCACTGCCAGGGTCATGCCGAGCACACCCATATCGAGCAGGGTAATGAACAGGACATTCAACAGCACATACAGCAGGTTCATGATCAGCGACAGGAACAGAGAGGCCCGGGTCTTGCCGATGCCTCGCAACGATGCGCACACCGCCTGAACCATAGCCAGACCCGTATAAGAAATGCTGCTGCCGATGAGATAGACGCGGGCGCTTTCCAGAACCTCCGGCGAGGCCGCCCCGAACAGCAAGTTGAGCACGGGTTGGTGGAAGGCGATCAGCAGCAAGGCGATCGCGACAGACAGCAGAGAGACCGTGGTAACGGTAGCTGCCGCTGCGCGCGATACGTTGCGATCATTACGGCTTCCCTTGTACTGGGCGACCAGGACTGTGCCGCCGGTGGCGACCGCAACAAATACATTGATCAGGAAAATATTAAGAGAGTCGACAATGTTGACCGCACTGACAGCAGCCACACCCGAGGAACTGATCATGGCAGTATTAACCAGATTGAGGCCGACAATAAAAGCCTGATCTATCAGAATGGGGACGAACAAGGCGATGATTTGACGGTAATCCATGGATTCGCCCGACAAATGCTTTTCGAGAAGCGCATGGCTTTTTTGCCTTAATCGAAGTCCTGGTTTCTGCTTGGCAAGGAATTGTTTCAAGTCATCACATTCTTTTCATAATTTATTGTAGGTAGTTCAAAAAGTCATCATACTTTTGAACACACATAATGAAATAGAAATTTTCGTTCGCCTGTATATTGACCTAGTTTACCGGAAAATATTGTCTTCGTATAGGCCCGTGGAATAGGCTTCACTGAAATGATAAACATAAAATGGAGGAATGTAACATGGAAATTGGCATTAGTACCTTTGTAGAGACGACTCCCGATGTGGTTACGGGGGAAGTCATCAGTCATGCGCAGCGTCTGCGCGAAGTGGTAGAGGAGATCGTGCTGGCTGATAAGGTCGGCCTGGACGTTTTTGGCGTGGGGGAGCATCATCGCCAGGATTATGCCGCTTCTTCTCCCGCCGTGCTGCTGGCTGCAGCCGCACCGCAGACCTCACGGATTCGGCTGACCAGCGCGGTTACGGTATTGTCCTCCGATGACCCGGTGCGTGTCTTTCAGGATTTTGCCACTTTGGACGGCCTGTCGAACGGGCGGGCCGAGATTATGGCCGGTCGCGGCTCCTTCATTGAGTCCTTCCCCCTGTTTGGTTACGATCTGGACGATTATGACGAACTGTTCGATGAGAAGCTGGACTTGTTACTGAAGCTATGTGCTTCGGAAAAAGTCACCTGGGAGGGCAAGCATCGTCCGGCCATTCGCAATCTGGGGATTTATCCGCGTCCAGTCCAGCAGCCGCTTCCCGTATGGATCGGCAGCGGCGGGAACACCGAATCGGTCATCCGCGCCGGCTTGCTTGGCTTACCGCTAGTGCTGGCTATTATTGGCGGACGTCCGGTTCAGTTCGCACCGCTGGTGAAGATGTATAAGCGGGCAGCAGCTCAGGCTGGACATGATGCCTCCAAGCTAACCGTCGCTTCGCATTCGCACGGGTTTGTTGCTGAGCGGAATGAGGTTGCGGTTGAGAAGTTCTTCCCCTCTACACAGGCAGCTATGAATGTGATCGGCCGTGAACGTGGGTGGGGACGATATGATCGGGGCAGCTACGATGCAGCGCGCAGCCCGGAGGGGGCTCTATACGTGGGCGATCCGGAGACGGTGGCGAACAAGATCATCGATTTGCGCAAGCGGGTTGGCATTACCCGGTTTATGCTGCATTGTCCGCTAGGCACGATGCCGCATGAGGACGTGATGCGCTCCATTGAACTGCTTGGGACCGAGGTTGCTCCGCGAGTCCGTGAGGAAATTGCCCACTGGGAGGCCGCTGGCGAGGAAGAAGCCTGACTGGTGCTCAGCACGTAAAATAACATCAGGTATCATCGCCAAGGGCTTACCAAGGCAAAAGCCTGCCATTTTCCCGCCATTTTAATGGGGGTGCGATTGGCGCTCCAGAGGGTTTTCCGAAAATAAGGATCGGGCCTAACCCGGTTCATAGCTTCCCTTCGTATAATGGAAAAGAACACCTGCGCTTGACGCAAGTGAATTCGGAAAGAAGGGGATTATGATGCCAGCCGGGCCTTCGAGAAAGTCCGCCAGCTCCAATACGGTCAGACCGTTGGTCAAGGGAGGACGCCCGCGTCGGTCTTCCCGCAGATCATCGTCAGCCTGGAGTGGCCCATCGCTTATTGACAAGCAGTTGGTGGCTTACGCCTGGCTACAGGCGATCGGTACCAATCTCGCCGCGATTGGTCAGTCCAAGTCCTTGTCGAGCCGAAGAAGCGTGCGGGAGGAAGGTGATCGCCTCGTCATCCTGGGCAATACGCTGCAAGCGATATCCAATGGGGCGCAAGCGGATCTAATTTTGCAAAAGGGGCCGTCAGAGAGCAATCAACTGAATTCTTTCGGCAGCCTGCTGCAAGCCTTGGGAGAGGCACTGCAGGTTTTCACGGATCTCACCGATCCGGGCTAAGGGAGCTGGGGAGCTTGAATTCCTATGGCTCCCTGCGTTTATTCAAGAGACTCCTATCTCGACCTGGATTTCTTTCCCCAGAGCAGCCAGGACATGCTTAAGCTCAAACAATTGCTCAATGTGATAGACCCCATGCGACAGCTCCGAGCGGTATAAGGCTTCGCTAATGATAGCAGCCATCTTGGCCGTAATCCAGGCTTCATGTTCTCCTTGAAGGAAGCCTTCGGCCAAGGCAGGCTGTTCTCTATACGTCCCCCGCGCATCTACCTTGACGGCATAACGTGCCTTGCCCAAGTACGGTTTGCCAAGTAGCCAAATGGCTGCTCGGCGAATGGGGCTCAAGTTCAGCCAGCGAAGCATCCCGGCCGCTTTCAGCCCGGCAAGCAGACGGGTGATAGCTGCGGAATCCAAGCACAAACGTGTGACAACCGTAGGAACCCCCAAGGTGACGGGGAGTACATGCTGATCGGAGAAGTTGAAGCGATATGCCATGCGAGGCGCTGCTTCTCTGCCAAAGCTGATTTTTTTGCCGTCAGTAAAGCTGCTTGCCTCAACGGGTTTCCCTTCCTCTAGAACGAGGTAGTCGGCATTCATATTATCAATAGTCCATTCGATGGCCGCCTGCCCATGCTGATCGCCTAGCCCTAACAGGATGGAAATGTCTATGGAATCCGTGGAATCCAGTAGAGAGTGGACATGGTGGGCCAGAAGATGGGTCAGTCCGGGAGCCAGTCCCACGCTTAGAACGGCTGTTGCTCCGCCAGACAAAGCGTGGGGATGGCATTGTTCTACCTGGGCCAAAAAGGAATAATCAGCCGATATATCGACATAATGAGTCCCGCTTTCCAGGCAAGATTGCACAAACCGTGTATCCGCCTGATCCAGACACATCACAACGAGCCTGGCCTGCTCCAGCAGACTTGAATCAGATGGACACCGGGCATCGAATTGCATGGGCTGGACCCTTCCACCGGTAGACTGGCTGAACTTCTGAGCGCGTTCCAGACTTCTTCCGGCAGCATATACCTTTCCAGGGAATAGCTCCCCAAGCATACTCGAAATAACCTGCCCTACCTGCCCATAGCCCCCGATTACGATGATTTGATCCTTCATGGTGACTTCTCCTCTCTGCTATAAGCATGGCGTTGAGCGTGTTTAGCAATGCGTGAGCGGCTTGAGGGACCATTCCCTCGATAAAGCCGGAAGCTCCATAGAATCAAGGCGGCCGCAGCCATATATATGCTCGTCCCAAAGGCTTCCTGAATGGAACGGGACATAAGGGGGCCGGCCTGAACATCGATGCTTCCAAGCCCGAGAGCAGCCCCTAAGGCCATTCCCAAATTGCGCGTCAGGGCGATCATTCCCGAGATCGCCCCGACATGCTCTTGGGGCGTGTGCCGCATGATAAAGCTGTTATTCGGGGAGGCGACCAGCCCCATGCCAAGGCCAATTAGCGCAAGCACGAAGCATATTCCCCAGATCGGCAGGTCGCCTAAATAGAGGAAGAATAGAGCCGACCCTCCGCCCATGGCGGCTAATCCCAATGACACCAAGCTTCCAGGACCAAGGGTATCGGACCCGTATCCGGCAAGAGGTCCGGTAATGGCTAGCCATAGTGGATAGAAGGCCAGCACGCCTCCTGCCAGAGAGGGAGTCAGGCTCCCTATGCCCGATAAATAGAAGGGCAAGGTAACCAGCCCGTGATTGGCTATGGCAAATGAAGCTACACTAACGATAAGCCCGGCGCCCACCTGGGGAATACGAAGAGCCTGTATCGGCAGGAATGGGCGGTGCTGGTAGTGCTCCCAGCCAACCAATAGCAATAAGGCCGCCAAAGAGACGGATAAAGGGCCGATGGATTCAAGAGCAAGCCATCCTTGCGCACCTGCTTGGGAAAGGCCGTATACGCCGGAGGCCGTTGAAATGATGAGCAACAGCACACCAACAGGGTTGGAAGCCGCCTGCCCGCTTTGCGGCTCCTGTTGGGGGATATGGCGGAATGCCAGCCAAATTCCGAGCAGAGCAACGGGTACGTGCAGCAAGAACAGCCACCGCCAATGGAGCCATTCCGCAATCATGCCCCCGATGGCAGGGCCACACATGGCCCCAAGTGCTACGGCTGTGCTGACCATGCCCAGCGCTCGCCCCCTGCGTTGCGGCGGCAGGTGAATGGTGACCAGCGCAATATTTGTCGCTTGAAACATCGCAGCCCCTACCGCCTGGAGCAATCTGAATCCAAGCAAGGGTAGAATGCCGGAGGCCATTGCCGTTAAGAGAGAACCAATGGTAAACAATACGAAGCCGTAATTATGGATGCGGCGGTAACCCCATCGTTCTCCAAGCTTGCCCATAACCGGAAGCAAGGAGGTGATAGCGAGCAGGTAGCCGGTGGTTATCCATGAGACGCTCGCCGAATCGGACTGAAGTGCTTCCGCCAAATACGGTAGCGAGATATGGACAACGCTGGCGGTATAATGAGACAGAAAGGCCCCTATGCAAATAGCAACCAACATTCCCGATGGGGAAGCCACCGGGGGGACCGTGGCGGTAGAAGAGCTTTGATAAGTATGCATGGTGAGCCTCCTTTCCTGGAGAACTATATTAGAGAACCAAAAAAAGTATAGCAACTAAACTAAATAAGCAAAAAAATACTCCACCTGAAAATCAGTGTATGCCCAAAAAACACAGGGTCTTGGTATAAGGTCAGAGGGTCGCCTTCAATTTCCTTATTGCTTCAGGAAGTCAGCGAATTTCTCGATGCCCCTCTCAAAAATTTCGATTTCTTCTTTACTGAATTGAGCGCTTAGCTGCTCATAAAAATCATGGTGCAACGCTTGGTGAGCAGCGACAGCTTCACAACCCAATCCGGACAGTGAAATCAAAGTGCTGCGCGAATCGGAAGGATGCGGCGAACGGATGACCAGTCCCTTCGGCTCCAGGCGGGCTATTAGCTGGGTGACCGCACCCTTGGTCACACCCAGCCTCGCAGCCAGCTCACTCATCAGCACATTGCCCTCAGGGCCAACCGCCTCCAGCGTATGGATTTCACTAGGAGTGAGCAGACCGGCCGCACCAAACGACAAGGGCTGGCGCTCAAGTCGGCGAAGCTGCATAATGAGTCGGCCGATGCCCATTTTTCCATTATTATGTTTTGGCATAGGGTTAGAAGGCTGAGTATTCATGAAAATTAGTATAGTTGCTAAACTTAATGGATGTCAAGTCAGAAGTTCAGGCGAGGGGGCATCCAGGTAAATAACGGGTAGTTATGCGCTGGATGAAGGTGCTTATTTCACAATGCTTCTGTACGCTTCTCGTGATTTAACAGCCAGCCTTTACGCGACACACCACCGCCATAGCCGCCGAGATCGCCATTGGAATTAATGACACGGTGGCAAGGAATAATCAGCGCGAGCTGGTTAGCCCCGTTGGCCTGGGCAACGGCCCGGTAGGCAGTTGGCTTGCCAATGGCGATCGCCAGCTCGGCATAGGAACGTGTCTCACCCGGCGGGATTTGCTGCAATTGCGCCCATACCTGTTGCTGGAAGGGGGAGCCCAGCAAACATAACGGTGTCTTGAAATCGGTAAGTTTGCCATCAAAATAGAGGGTCAACTCCCGTTCAATAGACTGGATGGGTTCTGTCACCCCGGGAATGATCGCTGCCTTGGTCCGGTTCCGCAATCGCTCCACCTCCCGTTCCAAGCCGCGGCGGTCGATGAACTCCAGGAGATACAGGCCCGCCTCGTCCGCAATGGCCATCATGGGGCCAAGCCGTGTGTCTATCCACGAAGCATGGAGAATTTTGCCCCCGGTGAGCCGGGTTGGGGCAGCGCCCATAATGCGGGAGAATGCATCCCGGAAGCCGCTGCTCGATTCATAGCCGGTAGAGAGCTGGGAATCGATGACTGGGCTCCCGGCGCGGATATTCTTCAGAGCCAGTCCCATCCGGCGAGCACGGGCATACTCTACGAAGGTCATGCCAAAGCGCTTCTTGAACTGACGCCGTGCCGTCGATGCGTCGACAGACAGCTCCCGGAAGTCGGCGTCCTTCCACCGCTTCTCCGGATTGGCCTCCACCGCCTCCACCAACTGTCTGACCAGATCGGAGACATGGTTGGGATGCGACAGAGGACGGCAGCGCTGACATGGACGGAAGGAGGCCA
Organism: Paenibacillus sanguinis 2301083 = DSM 16941; assembly: GCF_000374825.1. Classification (GTDB taxonomy): domain Bacteria; phylum Bacillota; class Bacilli; order Paenibacillales; family Paenibacillaceae; genus Fontibacillus; species Fontibacillus sanguinis. Next base: position 463,791 of record NZ_KB895376.1, on the reverse strand, counting down.
ATAAGGCCTCCTTGGCCGTTTCGTAAAATTCGCAGTTCTCGAATTTGGGCTTGCGTGCGGGACAGGTGGGGCGGCAGAAGACACCGGTCGTCTTCACTCCGACGTAGAATACCCCTTCGTATTCCGATTTTTTCTGGAGCAGGGCTTGATAATAGAGTTGTTTTTGTTCCGCAGATATCATCTTGCATAGGCCTCCTTGCCTTAGTCTTACTTATCTAAATTATAGCTTTGGGCCGGGGTTGCTGCCGCCGAAAATCGGGCATCTATTTTTGAAGGCTTCAGGCGGGCTGCAGCGGGCAAGACTTCCATTGTAGATAGGCATGTTTTGTTATATGATAGCAGGGTAAAATGGGTATTCCCAGCATGACGAAGCTTGTCAATTAACAATGTGTACGTGGAGGAACCGATGTATCCTAAAAAACTAAACTATACGATGCCGGCTGAATGGACGGCGCATGAACGTACTTTTATTTCCTGGCCTGTACTGGCCTCCATGGTGTACCCGGATCGCTATGAGGAAGTATGTGGGGGCTATGCTGAATTTATTGAGGCAATTGCCGAATTTGAGCCGATTACGGTGCTTGTGAATTCGGCCGATATGGAGCGCGTGCAGGGTCGCTTTGTCGATACTGGCAACCCGGAGGGGAGCACGAAGGATCAAATCAGCTTTTTGCCGATCGAACATAATGATGCCTGGCTGCGTGATAACGGCCCCACCTTTGTAGTCGATTCGCAAGGTGAACTAGGCGGGGTGAACTGGGGCTTTAATGCCTGGGGCGGCAAATATTCGCCTTGGGACCTTGACGATGCGGTGGCCCCGCAAATTCTGGAGGCCATGAACGTTAAGAAATTTGATGCTCCGTTGGTGCTGGAAGGCGGCTCTATTCATACGGATGGAGAGGGAACTCTGCTCACCACGGAGGAATGCCTGCTGAACCCCAACCGTAATCCGCAGATGAGCCGGGAAGAGATCGAAGCTGCGGTGAAAAATTATGTCAATGTCGAGCGGATCATTTGGCTGAAGCGTGGCTTGAGCGGCGATGAGACGGACGGGCACATCGATAACGTGGCTTGCTTTGCCGCGCCGGGCAAGGTTCTTTTGCAGGTTTGCGACGATCCAACTGACGAGAACTACGCCATTACGCAGGAGAACCTCGCTTTGCTGAGCGAAGCTGTGGATGCGCAAGGCAGGAAGCTGGAGATCATTCCGATTCCCCAGCCGCCTAAGGCGTTCCATGAAGATACGCGCCTGACGCTCAGCTATCTGAATTTTTACTTTGTCAATGGCGGCATCATCTTGCCGGTATTTGGCGGAGAGGCCGCAGAGACTGATCGCCAGGCCGTGAAGATACTGGGTGAACTGTACCCGCAGCGGCGAATTCGTACGGTAAACGGCATGGCCATTATTCGCGAGGGCGGCAACGTGCACTGTACCACGCAGCAAATGCCCGCAGGACGACATTAAGCAAAGGAGGGCTATCATGAGCAAGAGACAGGTGAAGGTAGCAGCCACACAAATGAGCTGTTCATCCAATAAAGAAGAGAATATCGCCAAGGCAGACAAGTTGGTCAGACAAGCGGCCCAGCAGGGAGCGCAAATTATTTTGCTGCAAGAGCTGTTTGAGACACCTTATTTCTGCCAAAAGGAAAAAGCGGATTACTACGCTTACGCCACTGAGCTGGAGGAGAACGCGGCAATTCGTCATTTTCAGCAAGTAGCGAAGGAGCTTCAGGTAGTGCTTCCAATCAGCTTCTACGAGAAGAAGAACAACGCTCGTTATAACTCGCTGGCGGCCATTGATGCAGATGGCGAGATACTGGGCCGCTACCGCAAGAGCCACATCCCCGATGGCCCGGGGTATGAAGAGAAATTTTACTTTAATCCGGGCGATACGGGCTTTAAAGTATGGAACACTCGTTATGCCAAGATCGGTGTCGGCATTTGCTGGGATCAGTGGTACCCTGAAGCGGCTCGCTGCATGGCCCTGATGGGGGCAGAAATTCTGTTCTACCCGACAGCCATCGGCTCAGAGCCACAGGACGGATCGATTGACTCCAAGGACCACTGGCAAATGTGCATGCGGGGTCATGCTGCCTCCAACCTCGTCCCGGTGATCGCTTCCAATCGAATTGGCGAGGAGACGGATGAGGATTCTGCGATTACCTTTTACGGATCTTCCTTTATCGCCGGGCCGCAGGGCAATATAATTGCCGAAGCGGGCCGTGCCGAAGAGACGGTTCTGGTCGCGGAGTTCAATCTGGATCAACTGGAGACCCAGCGGATTGAGTGGGGAATCTTCCGTGACCGCCGCCCCGAGCTGTACAAGGTGATTGCTTCGTATGATGGTGAATTATTGATTGATTAGCTCCTTGCTGGAGCAGGACATATTTAAGCTGAGATGGTAGCCGCTAATATCGCTATGTAAGAGCCCCCATGCCTGGCCAAGCCGTGATGGGGGCTCTTGGAGATTTTATACAGAGACGAGAGAAAGAAGGGATAGGAGTGGGACGATCACTGTATTTGGCTTTAATTTTGCTAAGTTTGATTTGGGGCGGCTCTTTTTTCTTTGTTAAAATTCTGCTGCCAGACTTTGGCCCGTGGACCATCGCCTTTTTGCGTTCGGCCTTTGGGCTGGCGACAATTACCGTAATCATGGTTATGTTGCACAAATCATTTGGCTTGCGGCAGATCCCTTGGGTGCTCATGGTAGTGATGGCCCTGATCAATACAGCGATTCCTTGGGCCTTGATTGCATTTAGCGAGACGCGGCTGACAAGCAGTATAGCGTCGGTGGTTAACGCGACCACGCCTTTATGGACACTGGTGGTGGGCGTTGCGATTTTTGGCGTGGCAGCGACTCGCACCCAATGGCTGGGGATGGGCTTGGCTTTTCTTGGTTTGCCTATTTTGGCGGGCTTTAGTCCAACCTCACTGGCTTCGGTGGACCTGCTAGGGTTCGCTGGTATGCTGGGAGCAACCTTATGCTACGCGATAGGCACACATCTGTCCAAACGCTTGTCCGCCGGACTAACGATGTACCAGATTACGTTTGGCACATTAATCAGCGCGATGCTGGGCAGCGGCTTGATGGCCCTCCTGTTCGAGCGAAACTCTCTGGCACCGCTGGAAGCCCCTGCTACACTTGGCGCCGTCATCGGCTTGGGTGTATTTGGCTCCGGGATCGCCTATATTTTGTTCTATTTCATGGTGCAGAAGGGCAGTGCCCAATTCGCTACAATGGTGACCTATCTGGTGCCAGTGAGCGCTATTTTCTGGGGCTTTACACTGTTAGACGAGCCGGTGAGCTGGCGTCTGCTGGTTGCCTTGATTTTCATCCTTGGCGGAGTGTACCTTGCAGGTCGAGGCGGGAGACAAGACAGGAAGCAGCAGGTATCGGTCGCAGAGGCACCAAGCAAGAGAAGCTGGAGCTAGCGGGTAAGGATGACAGATTGGAAACGGGACCAGCCAGCGTTACGAAGAGATAAGCTATTTGAGGGAGCAGTGATATAGCTTAGAGGCTGTCCAATAAGTGTCTAAATGCAAAAAAGGGTTGGGCGAGAAAACATAAAGTTTTCCGGCCAGCCTTTTTTTGCCTGCTTGTTTTTGTGGAAATTAGGAAATTACACCAGTGTCATATGTTTTGAGCAGGATTTGAAGGGAGAAGAGGAGAAGGAGGAGAAGGTAGAGAGTATGTCAATTCAAGGAGGTCAAACTATTGGTAGAGCATGATGATTTGGAGAAGGAGAAAGAGCAGCGCAAACTCCAAGACCCGGCACAGGTCGAGGCCTTGACGCAACGTCTGGATCAGGTCGAACAGACACTGGAGCAATCGAGGAAACTGAACAGGACTGTATCCAGAGTCGTTATTCCGGTAATTATCGGCATTGCTCTTGTCTTTGGTCTGTTGGTACTGATTGGTATTCTTCAATTTATAAGTGGCGGAAGCTAGTACGGGAAATTAGGAAAAGTCAACAACTGCTGCACGGTTACGGTTAAGAAACAATCAGCTTACCAATTCATTCATAAGCTGATGTAGCTCTTTTCAAAAAGATCGTCTTTTCCCCAGTTGAACCCTTGCTTGGGCCCCTGCATAGCATATAAGACAATTGCGGGGAAAGGGGCGCGGCTCCATGACAGGAACTGAATTATCGGCAATTCATATGGTGTACCTGTCCTTTATCGTGTTCATTATGGCCCTACTGATCCGGCGGCGAGATACCACTATGATCTGTGTGGTGGGGATTTTCACATTAGGCCTGCTGGCCACGGAAACGCTTAGCGGTTCGATCTCGGGAATATTTCAATCATTTGTTTATGCGACGCGGGAATTGATGGGGACGATTATGATCATCTCCATTATTGTGGCGATGAGCCGAGTGCTGATTCTCACTGGCATCAATGAGACGATGGTGGCTCCTTTGACGCGTTTCTTACGCACGCCAGCCATGGCTTATTGGGGAATTGGCCTGATTATGATGGTAACCTCCTTGTTCTTCTGGCCCTCTCCGGCGGTAGCGCTTGTGGGTGCGGTGCTCCTGCCGGTGGCCATACGGGTAGGACTGCCGGCTTTGGGTGCAGCGATGGCAATGAACCTGTTCGGGCATGGCATTGCTTTGTCCGGGGACTACATTATTCAGGGTGCACCCAAGCTGACTGCTGATGCGGCGGGGCTGCCTGTCAGCAGTGTGATGTCGGCCAGCGTACCGTTGGTCATTGTGATGGGGGCGGTAAGTACGATTGCCGCTTATTGGATGATGCGACGTGATCAGCGTAACGGCACATGGCGTGACGGCCTGGTGAAGTTGAAGGGAGCTGATGGAGGACTGGTTGAGAGCCGTCCGACAAGCGAGGAAAGGCGAAAGGATAGCAAGGAGGGGGACAACTCCGAGGAAGGCACGGACGGCGTACTCCGTCCACGGGTCAGAAGATGGCTTGCCATTTTGATTCCACTGCTATTCGCTGCGGATGTTGCCGCGATGTTTGTGCTCGGGCTCCAAGGTGGTGATGCTACTGCATTGGTGGGCGGAACAGCCGTGCTCATCCTGATCGGAGTCACCTTGCTTGCGCACCGTGATCACGGCCTGGAGAAGGTCACCTCTTATCTGATTGAAGGCTTAACCTTTGGCTTCAAGGTATTTGGCCCTGTGATTCCGATTGCGGCCTTTTTCTATCTGGGGGATGCCGCATTTACGGAGCTATTCGGGCAGGTCCTCCCGGCGACCTCCCACGGCATCGTGAACGACCTTGGCCTAGCACTGGCCAGTGTCGTCCCGCTAAACGGCAGCGTTGGCGCCATCACGCTCGCTGTCACCGGAACGATTACCGGCCTGGACGGCTCCGGCTTCTCGGGCATTTCGTTGGCCGGTTCCATCGCCCAACTGTTTGGCACCGCCATCGGTGGTGGCACGGCCACACTGACGGCGCTGGGGCAGGTTGCCGCCATCTGGGTTGGCGGCGGCACCTTGATCCCGTGGGCGCTCATCCCCGCTGCCGCCATATGCGGCGTGAGCCCGTTTGAGCTGGCCCGCCGCAACCTGAAGCCGGTGCTCATCGGCCTGGCCGTGACCACTGTGGTTGCGATGTTCATGGTGTAGGGAAGGAAGGTTGTAGGAAGGTCGAGGGAAGGATGGAGGATGAAGAAGCGGGGGAGCATGGGGAGGAGAACGGCTTGGGCTGGCATGAAGTTGGTCCTAGCTCCGGCACTGGCTTTAGCTCTAGCTCTAGCTCCGGCCTAGCCCTAGCTCCAGCCCTAGCTCCGGCCTAGCCCCGGCCCGAGCCCTAGCTACGGCCTAGCCATAGCCCCGAGAGCTGGCCGCCCTAGTCCCCGGCCCTAGTGCTGTGTGCTGCGGGGAATAAATGCTTAGCTGTATAACTTTATAGGGAAATTCTCATGTTAATTTTACTAAAATGAGCAAAATTAGAGGTTTATAGGGAAATCCTCCATCTAATTCACCCGAATTCGGCCCTAATGGGCAATTTAGGCAATATTATATGGAGGATTTCCAGCTAATAACAGTTTCCATTATAAATAACAACAATTAGCGGGAGATTTTCAGATTGTTGAGAAAGTTGGTTTTCTGTACATCTCGCATAGATGAGCCCTTAGCCTATAAGGGTTCTTCTCCATAGAAATGGTACGTTACGCCCTTTCTCAACAGTCTGAGATTTTCCTGCTAAGTTCGTTAAGTTCGCTAAGTTCGTTAAGCTTGTTAAGCCTTGTACTTATCACTAATCCTGCTTACCTCTGGCTGCTCTCACACTCCCGGCCAATGCCCCATTCACACTCTTCCAACTTCTGCATCCCTCTGGCTGCTCCCCACACTCCCAGCTAGTGCACCTGTAGCCGTCTTTCACACTCATCTAACTTCTGCCTACTTCTAGCTACACTCCACCTCTCCTCCGACCGAACTCATCTCTCTATCGAACTCCTCCCTCACTTACGCCAATCCTCCACTGCCAGGACTCGCATCCTGCCGTTCTCTCCCCACTCCGCCTCCATCGTGGTTCTCCCAACGCGCGGTGCTTCACTGTATAACGGGGCGGTCGAACCACGTGCACCTGCTGCACCTACTATTACTCCAAAAAGTTAAGTGCGCCCCGCACCAGTTCATATCCCACAATTCGCTGCCCGCTGCCGCGATAGACGGGCTTGATCCAGCCATTGGCCTGCAATTTACGCAGCATAAGTACGGCTGTTTTGTGATCTAACTCGAAGTGCTGCTTCACATCGATCGGACGAATGGGACGTGCTTGACGGGCGGCTAGTCGAATGATCTCTTTCTCCGCGATCAAGCCACGTGAGACGGGAGCTTGGGCGGGAAGATAGCGGCTTAACACCATGCGCAACAAATTGATGCACAAGTCCGGGCGCTGCTCAACGTCATCATAAGCCAATGAAATCACCTGATAGCCCATCGCATGCAGGAAGGTTTCCCGATTGAGCTCACGGCAGTATTTTTGCCGATCCATATCCCTCACATGAACCGAGTAACCCTTAATCTCCAGTAGCAGCTTTACTTGTCCCGGCAACCAGGCAAAGTCGGCAAAAAAGGGTCTTCCTCGCCAATCACCCACTTCATACTCAGGGTGTAAGCCTGCGAAATCACCACGAAGCGGCCACCATACCTGCCTTAGAAACACAGACTCTGCATGGGCATGACCTCGCTCCAGCCTTGCGCGGCGTTCGCCACTTCTTGCCGCGAGATGCTTTTCCATAAAGACAGCATAGCTTTCTTCATAACTCATCCCAGTTCACCTAACCTCTCTTATCCCGGCAACAAGCCGATTCAATGGTAGTCAGTTCTCTCGAAAAAACCACCGCTGACAAAAAAACGTCCCGCACTATCTCCCGAACTGTGATTCAGGGCGCTGCACCCGTGAGGGTTGGCGCCGCCCTGTAACCAGTCCTTGGAGCAACTGTGCGGGACGTGCTTCGTCTTGTCCTTAGTATAGAGCAGATCGGAAAACCTCGTCCAGACCTATACTATTTCGTTTTCTAATGTTTCCCCGTGCATTCATCCTCAGTAGCCTGTCTACAGATGAAACTAAGCGGTCGTCATTGCGTATCAATACATAGCGTGTTTTTTAATAGTTTTTTAAAGAATTGTGGTTTGCTCACTGCGTTGCTGCAGACAGTTTAATTCCCGTGCATTTTAGTACACAGGGTTTATTGTTATGCTTGCAGCGTTCGCCTTTGGGAATGGATTTCTACTTAAAAATTTGTTGAATCAAAGAAATCCGTGAGCAACAGTGCTCGTAAGAACATTTTTTCGTCCACTTCTTTGCGTAAATCATAAGTTCAACTTATAGCTGGTAGCCGGATTTAAATATTATTTATTGTTAAGTCTTCATGTATATTTGTACAATATCCATAGAGAGGGTGGTTTGTTTGGTGCAGGAAATGAGTGTGAAATTGTATGAGAAGCTTCCGGGTGGAGAATTGAAGGAGCTTGAAGAGCGCGTATGGAGCGGTAATATGATTGCGGCGCTGGAGCATGTTAATTATCTGGTGGTAGACAAGCGGGAATTTGAGACGGTGGAAGGTCGCTTGAATGTGGATGAGGGCAAGCTGGAGCTACTGCTCGTACCGATTGCACACGACTAAGTATAACTAAGTATAAGCAAATATCGCTAGGTCTGGGCAAATGCCGCTGAGTTTGGGCAAAACCACTGAGCCTGAGCAAGTAACGCTAAGCTTTAATTAGGTTTTTTGACTAAGTCAGTTTGGATTTATACCTAAGTCTGACCAGGTAAGAATACACACGATATGCACGATAAGCAGGGATAAGCAGCACAAAAAAGCAAGGTTCTTGGCAAGTTCGTAAGGAGGGAACCGGTTTTGACTAATAATGAAAAAACAACATCCCCAGAGAAAGCAACTTCAGCAGACCAGCAACGGAAGCATTCGGAGCGGGAGTCCGCAGGTTCGAAGTTTTTGACATCCGAGGGCAAGCCGCTGCGTGTATTGTCCACCTCGCTGGGCATTGCGCTATTGGCGAATGCCTTCTTGATACCCGGCTCGGGAGTTACGGCTGCTGGCACTAGTGCTGGCGGGGAGGAGCCCCAGCTTGTGGCTTGGTCAACGGAGGAAGTAAAGCAGTATTTTGATAAAAATGTAGACTGGAGTCTTCCGCTTCCGGTAGAGGAAGAAGAGGAAGGGACCGCAGAAAGTGCAGAAGGAAGCTCCGGCTCGGGTAGTGGTAGTGGAACGTCTGCCAGCCCGGTCGTCTACCATTCCGGGTTTGGCTGGGACGATATGCTGCTATATCATCTGCTGTTCAACAGCGGAGCTAACTACTCGTCCAGCCGCTGGCATGAAAATAATCGCGGGTACTACGCTGGCACGTCAACGCCCTATAAGCCCAAATCCTATTCCAGTGATACATTTCAGAATAAACAAACCGCGGGCTCCGTCGTCCGGCCAAAGACATCTACATCTTCGACCGGGTCTATTGTTCGGCGCTCGACCTCGTCAAAAGCGGGAGGAATCGGGGGCAAGTCTAGCGGTTTGGGTTCATCTTCCGGCTCCTCCGGTTCATCCAAAAGCTCCATTTCCGGCTCATCCTCGGGTCGTTCAAGCAAAGGGTTCTTTGGCGGATGACGGGCGAGAACAGCAGCTCTGTATTTGAGGTCGTTGGTCAGCCCCATGCCAATCGGGAGGAGCGGGTGCGGCAACTCGCTGAATTGGGCTTTACCTGGGCGGATATTGAGGAAGAGCAGTATTGGATGGATCAATTGGTACTGATGCCGAAGTCGCTGTATATGGAGTTGGAGCAGGCAGCGGCAAGACTATGGACTATTCTGGATAAAACGGTACGTTATATCCACCTGCGGCATGATTTGTACGAATTAATTGGCATTCCGCCGGTGCTATGGACCATGCTTGATGAATTGCCAATGCCGGAGCCAGGGCTCATTAGCCGTTATGCGCGGTTTGACTTTGCCATCTCAAGCGAAGGAGCCATCAAGCTGCTGGAGTTGAACGCCGATACGCCGACCGGGTACGTCGAGTCCTCGATTGCCACGCCTTGGCTGATGGAGCAAGCAGGCTACACTTCACCCAATGCTCGCATGAAGGAGCTTCTTGCCGAGGCCTGGGCAACGGAACAGCCTGATACGGTGGCATGCATGGAATATGGACAACACTTGGAGGATTCCGGGACGATTGAAGCCTTGGGACGTCACAGCGGGCTCAAGCTTCATTATGAGGATTGCTTGGAGTTATGGGTCGATGAAGGGACGCTAAAGACCAAGGACAATCGTATCGTCGAGCGGATGTTTGCCTTATATCCAAAAGAATGGATGGCTGTGGACGATGCCGGGGAAGCACTCAGCTATGCCATTGAGACGGGAAGGCTGACAATATTCAACGGACCGCATAGTATTTTGCTGCAATCCAAGGGTCTGCTGGCAGCGGCTTGGGGACTTTACGAATTGGGACTGCTGTTCAACGATCAAGAGCGTGAGGCGATTGCGAAATACGTATTGCCCACGTATAACAAGCCGGTTTTCTCCGGCAGCTTCGTTTCCAAGTCAATGTTCGGGCGCGAGGGAGGCTCGGTACGGATGTTTGATGCCGAAGGTCAGCTTGAACTGGAGGATCAGGAGGGGTTTGACAGCAGTGTGTTATTTCCTTCGGTCTATCAAAAGAGGGCAGACTTGGCGCGCATTCAGACGGCTTATGGAGAATACCACCTCTTGACCGGCCTGTTCATGCTGAACGGAACCCCTTGCGGCATGCTGGGGCGGGCCGGCGGGCTGATTACCGGCAATGCCAGTCACTTTATCCCGTTGGGAGTGAAATAAATGTACGTGCACAAACAGAATAAAATTCGGCGAAGTGGGGTGGCCGCCTTGCTTCTGCTGCTCATGCTGGCGCTTAGCGCTTGCGGAGGACAATCAAATCTTTTCTCCGTAGATCGTGGAAGTGAAGCGGCCTTAACGACCTCACGCGTGCCATGGGACTATAAAATTGTCGAAGCCACCGTAGGGGATTTGGTGGGAAGCGATATGACGATTCTCCCGGACAACGATTTGTTGCCTAATGATAATAACTACGCTACCGGGGATCGGATATGGGTGCTTCAATTCATGGACGCCGAATTAACCACAGACGAAAATCAGAAGAATGAGGTACGCCTGTCATCGTGGACAACGCTCAAGACCTACTCGGATCAAGCGGCGGCCGAGCAGGATTTGGCTGAGCTGAAGGTATCCATCACTACCGAAGTCGGCTTGGTAGGGGTGTACAAGACCGAGTATCAAGGCAAGACTCGGGCCTTTGCCGTGCTGGAGCTGCCGACGGGCAACCGGATTAAGCAGCCGATTGATGATGCGCGTTACACGGTGTTGGAGAAAGAAAAGAAGGCTTTAGTCGTGCTGGAGGAAGTGCATGATTTTGCCGATTATGATTTAGCATTTGCCAAATTTCGGGGGTGGGCGGAATGATAATAGCCATCAATATCCTGATTAGTGTGGTCGCGATGATCCTGCTGCAATTGTTGGGAATGGTTGTATTTAACTGGATGACGCCATATCGTGATATGGATGAGCTAAAGAAAGGTAATGTGGCCGTCGCCCTGGCGCTCGGTGGAAAATTTCTGGGTACGGCGATTATTTTGGGGGTATCCGCCTTTACAAATACGTCCATAGTGCATATGGTCATTTGGTTTGCAGTAGGGTACATTTGCTTGATTGCTTCCTATTGGATTTTTGAGCTGGTGACACCGGGCTTTAACGTCTCCGAGCAATTAAAGAAGGGGAACATTGCCGTCGGCACGCTGCTATGTATGGTGTTTATTGGCATGGCGTTTGCCGTGAGCAGTCTGATTATCTAAGCTGGCATGAAGCAGTCAGGCTCCTTCAATATAATAAAGAACGGCAAGGCAGGAAGGTATCTTCTGTCTTGCCGTTTTTTATTGTAGCTGACTATTCGCGGTCAGGCCCATCTCCAAGCTTGCCTAGAAAATCTTGAATTTGCCGGTGCATGGCCGTGACGTCTTCCAGATTGACCTGAGTATCAGCGAAAAGTCGCAGAGGAACAGTGCATGCCTTCTCTTGCAGCTTTTTGCCGGTCTCGGTCAACCGGATAATGACATTGCGTTCGTCGGCTTTGTCCCGGGTACGGGTAATCAGGTCCATGCCCTCCAGCTTCTTGAGCAAGGGCGTCAGGGTTCCGGAATCAAGCATTAATTCAGTCCCGAGCTCCTTGACGGTGACGCCATCCCGTTCCCACAAGGCTAGCAGTGTAATATATTGCGTGTATGTCAATCCTAGCTCTGTAAGCAGGGGCCGATACAGCCTCATGATCTCGCGGGAGCAAGTATAGAAAGCAAAGCATAGCTGGTTGTCTAATTTCATCAGCCCGCCATCGATCAAGTCCTTGGACGATAAGCTCTGTTCTGTCCATTCATCCAGTTCCATTTTTTCTCACCCACCATTTAATTGTGTGCAATCTATTTGTTGTGCAGCCATTATAGCATCCTTGGAGACAGCAAGTAAAGGAGTCATTCACCTGTGCATTGATAAGCATCATACCCGCTACATCTTTATATCCTTTGTCCAATCGTAGTTGGATTTGACATAGATAATTAAATTGCATACAATTGAATTACACTAAATTAAAAAATAAATTTATGGAGGTTATGTGGATGTCTCTGTATGATATCGAAGTGAAAACGATTCAAGGTCAAGTGCAAACGTTGGAGCCTTATCGCGGACAGGTGCTGTTAATTGTGAATACGGCAACCAAATGCGGCTTTGCACCACAATTCAAGGGCTTGCAGAAGCTGCACGATACCTACAAGGATCAGGGCTTTTCCGTGCTTGGCTTCCCTTCGGCGCAATTTGCCAATCAGGAGCTAGCAACGGATGAAGAGGTTGCCCAGGCTTGTGAGCTGAACTTTGGCGTATCCTTTCCGTTGTTCTCCAAGATTGATGTGAATGGCAAAAATGCGCATCCACTCTTCCAGTACCTAACCGATGAGGCGCCAGGATTATTGGGCTCCAAGGCGATTAAATGGAACTTCACCAAATTTCTGGTCGATGGGCAAGGTCAGGTTGTCAAACGGTTTGCTCCAGCGGATGAACCTGCCAGTATTGAGGCGAATATCCGCGAGCTGCTGAGTACCAAAGCGAACGTATAGCTCCAGCAAACAAGCGGCCTCCCTTCCTGTGAAATGCAGGAAGGGAGGCCGCTTGTTGTTCTGGGGCTAAAGCTAAACCAATTTCTTGCGTAATGCGCCAGAAATGAGGTCCAGTAGGGTGATCATGACGATAATGCCCAGCAGGATGATGCCGACGCGGTCCCAGTCCCGGGAGCTTAGGGCAAAAATCAGTGGTGTACCGATGCCGCCGGCTCCGATGACCCCAAGAATCGTAGCAGAGCGAAGGTTAATCTCGAAGCGGTACAGCGTGTAAGAGAGGAAGCCTGGCAATACCTGTGGCAGTACGGCGAACCACATAATTTGCAGACGGGTGGCTCCGGCAGCCAGAAGGGCCTCGGTAGGCCCTTGATCCATGTTCTCGATTTCATCCGCGAACAGCTTGCCCAGCATGCCGACAGAATGAAGTCCGAGTGCCAATACACCGGCGAATGATCCCGGCCCCACGGCTTTGATGAACAGCAGAGCCATAACGATTTCCGGGAAGGTGCGGACGAAGCTCAGCACCATCTTGCCCGAGCCGGAGAACCAGCGCGTTCGGCTCATATTGGCCGCTGCCCAGAAGGCGAAGGGAACACAGATCACGGTTGAAATAAAGGTGCCCAGGATCGAAATGCTCAACGTTTCAAGCAACCCCCGCAGCAGGTCCTCACCGTCTGGCAAATAGACGTAATTCCAATCCGGAGAGAAGAGTCCGGTAAGGATCGACTGGGTAATTTGCCCTGCCGTTTCCTTGATGCCGTTCATCGGGATGCCTGAGAAGGCCCAAATATAAATCAAGGCAAGCAGCAGGTAAATCAGCACGCGATAGCGGCTCTTTTTTGGCTTGGCTATTTTATGGCGCCAGTTCGTGGAAGGGGGGTTATTTGGCGTTGGCGTATGGGTCGTATTTGTCGTCATAGCAACTTCTCCCGCAATTTGGTACTTGCATAGTCGATAAGCAGGACAACAGCGAGTGTGAACAAAATAATGACACACGTCTTGTCGTACTCCAGAAATCCTAGCGTGACTTCATAATAGTGACCGATCCCGCCGGCGCCCACCAGTCCAAGGACTGCGGCGGCCCGAACGTTGATTTCAAAGGCGTACAAGACGTAAGACATAAAGTGCGCCTGAATTTGTGGTACTACGCCGAAGAAGATACGCTGGATGGAAGAGGCCCCGACAGAGGTCATGGCCTCCAGAGGGCCACGATCGATGGTTTCCAGCGATTCATAAGTCAGCTTGCCAATCAATCCGAACGAGAACACGGATAGGGCGAGCATACCGGGCAAGGGCCCCAGACCAAAGATGGCCACAAAAATAGCGGCCAGCAGCAGATCCGGGATGGTTCGCACCAGGTTGAGCACGAATCGGATCGGCTGATATATCCAGGCGCTGCGGCTAAGGTTGCTGGCACAGAGCAGGGCTACCGGTATAGCGAGAATGGCTCCAATGGTCGTTCCGATCAGCGCCATACGGATCGTCTCCAGCATGGCGGGTACGATGTTGTCGAAGTAGCTCCATCTCGGCGGGAACATTTCCCGCAACAGGTCGAGCATGTTGGGAGAGCCCTGAATCAGCTTGCCCAGCGTAGCCTCGGTATTGACTGAGCTGCCCCAGAGCAGCAGCAGAATAATGATTCCCGTCAAATAGTGCTTTAGCTTGCTGGGCGCCTCAGGGCGCTGCGGGCTGCTGCCGGCCTGAACGCCATTGTGATGCGGCGGAAGCATGCTCATCGGGCCCGGGCCTCCAGTTCCTGCTTATCTTGTAAACGACTTGCCAATAATTCTTCGTCATCGATCGGGCGGCCGTAAATCTCTGCGAAGCGTTCATCGGTGGCTTCGGACACCGGGCCGTCGAACACGACCTGCCCGGCACGCAGACCGATAATGCGGGTGGCATATTGGCGGGCCAGATCGACGAAATGCAGGTTGATGATCGTAGTAATACCAAGCTCGACATTAATCCGCTTCAAGTCGTCCATGACCTGCTTAGTGGTCAGAGGGTCCAGCGAGGCTACCGGCTCATCCGCCAGGATGATCTTGGCTTCCTGTGCCAGGACTCGGGCGATGGCTACCCGCTGTTGCTGCCCACCGGACAGTTCATCCGCCCGGGAGTAGGCCTTCTCCACGATATTAACGCGATCCAGAGCCTGAAAGGCCAACTCGATGTCAGCTGCGGGGAAGCGGCCCAGCAGCGTGCGGAGGGTAGAATGATAACCTACACGTCCAGCCAGCACGTTGCGCAAGACCGATGAACGCTTCACCAGGTTGAAGCTTTGGAAGATCATGCCTACATCGCGGCGTATCATGCGCAGCTCTTTGCCCGCTGCCTGGGTAATCGATTTGCCATCAATCACGATATCGCCAGAGGAGATATCGTGCAGCCGATTCATAGAACGCAGCAAGGTAGACTTGCCAGCCCCGGATAGGCCGACTACAGCGATGAATTCGCCTTGTTCAATGCGCAGATTGATCTGATCCAGCCCTTTAGTGCCGTTCGGATAGGTTTTTGAGACATCACGTAATTCAATCACAGAAAAACTCCTTTATTTTAGAGGTTGTTCAAAAAGTCGTCCTCCCAGGACGGAGTTGTTCTAGGAGGAAGCATAAGCCTCCATCCTGTAAACCTGACTTCTTGAACACGCACTATTAGAAAATAATCTGACAAGAACACACAGCCAGCCACGAGCGCGGGGGCACTCCGACTGGCCGGCATCGTCTATTCGCCGCCCTCTATTGATCTTCGCGGCATAAACTTAGGAATTAACGAGGGTTGAATGATTGTGTGAGACAGGATGTCCCTGAACTACTCCGTTCTTACCTTTTCGTTATACTCACGAACCGTATCAAAGGCACTGTCGCTCGATTCCACATATCCTTCGTGGGTATAGATATCGGAAATGATTTGGTGACCTTCTTCATCCTTGCCGATATCAATGAAGGCATCCTTCAACTTCTGCACCCACTCGGCGCTCATGTCAGAGCGGACGGAAATCGTATCGTTAGGAATAGGCTCGGTATACGTCAGGACCCGGGTATCTTCAAATACCGAAGGGTAATCCGCTTTTACGGTGTTACGTGCATCTTGGAATATCGCAGCGGCATCGACATCGCCGTTCAACACGGCGATAACGCCTTGGTCATGTCCCTTGACCGTAATGGCCTCGACATCGGCTAGCGGATCCAGTCCGGCAGCGAGTAGCGCACCGGCAGGCCATACGTAACCGGCAGAAGAAGTTACATTTTGGTAGGCGATTTTTTTGCCCTTCAAATCTTCAATAGATTGAATCTTAGAATCTTTCTTGACGATGATCATCGCCTTGTAGAAATCAACCAGTTCATCCGTAGGAGCGCCTGTCTCATCCTGAACGCCATACCGCTGGGCTTGTAAAATAACCTCGGCAGCGCCCTTATCCTTGGCCAGCACATAAGCGGTAGGAGGCAAGAAGCCCACGTCCACTTGCTTGGAGGCCATAGCCTCAATAATCGTGTTATAATCGGTGGATACGCTAACCTTTACAGGAACGCCCAGACGGTCTGTCAGCAGCTTTTCCAGCGGCTTGGCCTTGGCTTCCAGCGTGTCGGCATTTTGTGAAGGGACGAATTGAACGGTCAAGGTTTCTGGAACATAGCCTGTATCGGCAGGTTGCTCGTCAGCGGTCTTGTTGCTATTTGTTGTGGCGGCGTTGGTTTGTCCGCTTTCTTTAGATGTATTCCCGCCATTGTTGGCCGGAGCGGTGTTCCCACAAGCTCCCAGAACAAAGGAAAAAATCAGAAATAAAGGTAGAATCAACTTCGTAATCTTCTTCAATTCAAATGACCTCCACTTTTTAGGTTATATGTAGATTATGTGAATACTATAAAAGACTTTTGTTATCATTCCGTCAGAAATAACACAGCCTTTTGTTAAATTTGCAATTATAGTAATTTTTACATAAATATAAACCAGTCTTGATAGAATGGGATAGTACATCTATCCCGGATATAAAGGTGGGCTAAGCCGATGACAGAAAACAAATCTATGAATGATTCGATGGTGGCATTAACCAATAAGGTGAATTCCGCAGAGCTGATCTATCAGATTCTAGTAACTAGTGATATTCACGGTTCGATCTACCCCACTGACTATCGGACGTCAGAGGAACAGCCATGGGGGCTGGCCAAGCTGGCTACCCTCATCCGGCGCGAACGCCAGCGGTATCCCGGACTGCTGTTGCTGGACAATGGGGATTCGTTGCAGGGGACGCCGCTGTGCTCCTATTTTGTCAAATACCGGAAGGATGAGATGCATCCGGCCATTGAAGTGATGAATAAACTTGGTTATGACGCCGCTGTGCCAGGCAACCACGAGTTCAATTATGGTGCGGAAGTGCTGCGTCGGGCAGTTGAGCAGTCCCGGTTCCCGTGGCTATCAGCGGGAATTGTTGAAGCGGAGAGTGGAGAGCCGGCTTTTGGCAAGCCTTATATTCTGCAGACAACAGAGGAAGGCATCCGGATAGCTGTACTGGGAGTGACTACGCATTATATTCCTAACTGGGAAAACCCTAGGCACATTGCCGATTGGACATTTCGGGATGTGTTGGAGACCGTGAAGGCGTGGGTTCCCCGTATTCGCGACGAGGAGCGGCCGGATTTGCTGATTGTGAGCTACCATGGCGGATTTGAATGCGATCTGGACACCGGGGAGCCTAGCGAACGCCTGACTGGGGAGAATCAGGGATCGGCCATTTGCCGGGAAGTGCCGGGTATTGATATCCTGATCACCGGCCATCAGCATCGCCGGATTGCGGGCGAGATTGAAGGCGTAACGATTCTTCAACCTGGCTATAACGGACAAGCTCTAGGCAAGCTTGTAGTCCGGTTTCAGCATCATCAAGACGGCTGGAGGATCGCAGGGAAAACGGCGGAGCTTCTTGTTCCGGATGCGGATATTCCGGCTGATGAGCAGGTGCTTGAATGGATTGCCCCTGTCGAGGCGGAGACGCAAGCCTGGCTGGATCAGCCTATCGGTTGCGTAAATGGGGATATGAGCATTTCCAGTGCTTTTGAATGTCGGTTGGCTGATCATCCGTTCATTGAGTTCGTGAACCGGGTACAGATGGAGGCGGCCGGGGTAGATATATCCAATACTGCGTTGCTTAGTGAGCAATCGGGTGGCTTCCAGGGCAGTATAACGATGCGGGATGTTCTTACGAACTTTATGTACCCCAATACGCTAACCGTCCTCCGTTTAACGGGAAGGGATATTCGAATGGCGCTGGAGCAGACGGCCGGTTACTTTGTGGTTGATGATTCCAATAAGGTAGCTATTAATCCCGACTATATACAGCCCAAGCCTCAACATTATAACTACGATATGTGGGAAGGCATTGAATACGAGCTTGCGGTAGATCGACCTGCCGGGGAGCGGGTGGTCAAGCTGAACTATCATGGTACCCCGCTGCCGGATGAGACGGAAGTGGATGTCGTTATGAATAACTACCGGGCGGGCGGAGGCGGAGATTATGAAATGTACCGGGGCAAGCCGATTATTCGGGAAATTCAACAGGATATGGCAGAATTAGTAGCCGAATATATCGCTCGAACCGGAACGATTGCTGCGAGTTGCGATCAAAATTGGCGGGTCACCGTGCAAGGTGTGGGTGTGATCTGTTAAGATAGCAAAGCATAACCAAGGCAAGGCCAACACTTACATAAGTTGAATTCAAGAATAGACAGAACAAGCAAACACAAATTCAGCTTATTAAAGACAAGGAAGAGGGAGCGCGCTGTGATGAGTTCGAATGGTACCATAAGTCCGGCGATTTCCATCGTAGTTTTGGGGGTTGCCTTGCTGGCGGCACTATCCATTGTGTACCGAAGCTGGCGTAATGGCATCTCCCCGATGCCTAGCCCGGCAGTGGTACGCCGGGCAGCCGTAAGGGAGCTGCGAAAGCTGCTGCGGACCAGTGCTCCTGACACAGCCAATGGCATCTCCAGGGAGCTTGATGCTGCTGTGGAGCATGGAACGATTGTCGAATCGGGATCGGGCTGGGGGTCGTTGGCGCTGGACCTTGCCCGTGCCTTCCCGAAGCGGCAGATTATCGGCCTGGAGAACTCCATCATTCCGTGGCTCTTTTCTCGTCTGGCAGCCCGCCTGAGTGCTGTTCGGAATGTGCAGTTTGATCGCAGCGATATCTATGGATACTCCTATAAGGATGCAGCGGTGGTCGTCTGCTATTTGTATTCCGGGGCGATGAAACGACTTGACCCGATTTTGCGTGCCGGGCTTGAGCCTGGCACATGGGTGGTAAGTATTTGCTTTGCGCTTCCGGGCTGGCGGGCTGCTCATGAGATCACCTGCAGTGACCTGTACCGTACGAAAATATATTTCTATCGGATAGAACCTGATGAGAAGGAAGGAATTTAAATGAGTGATTCTGTGAATGAGCAGGAATTGGTTCAGTATATTGCTGGACACGTCAAGACTACTGTCGAGAATATTCGGCTGGTGTTGAAGCATGAGACGGACTTTATTGACCAGGCTCATCAGAAGGCCAAGGGCGAGGTGGACATCGATGGGGATGAACTGGTGGACTATGTGCTTAGTCGCCCGGATATCCAGCTGGATGAGCTGACGGTCGATACTATTCTTGATTTGGAGATGGATTTTTTAATTGAAAAGGGCCTGGCCGGCTACGCCGATTAATGCTGGAGAAGGATCACGAGCATGGAAGTTACCCTAACTCAATAACCGCAGAAATTTACGATAAATAAAACTGGTTCAGCGCCCTAAATATTGGGGGCGCTGGGCTTTCTTTTGCTACAAATTTGCAAGGCTGGGCTTTATGATGGGAACATACTAGTTAGGGGGACAACCATGTGCAAATACGTAGCATCGGTACTAAAATAAGTCTTATAGTAATTATTATCGTACTTCTGGTCGCCGGTAGCGTGGGGCTGGTGGCGAAGTGGCAGATGGAGAGCGGGATTAAAACGTTTGCTACTGCCAAGGCCAAAAGTGATGTCCAGCTGACTAGCAGGTATGTGGATAGTAAGTACCCGGGAAGCTGGCATGTAGAGGGGGAGAGCCTCTACAAAGGCGATGTCGAAATCAGTGGCAACTTTGAGCTGGTGGACGAGATTGGGGAAATGACTGAGGATACGGTCACTATATTCCGGGGGGATACCCGGGTGTCGACTAACATTTTGGCAGAAGGTGAGCGGGTGGTCGGAACAAAGGTATCCGATCAGGTTGCCGAGGTTGTTTTGAAGCAAGGCAACAGCTATTACGGGGAAGCCGAGGTGCTGGGCCGTTCGTATCAAGCGGCATATGAACCACTTAAAGCAGATAATGGCGAAGTTATCGGCATTCTCTATGTAGGGGCCTCACAGGAGCAAATCGAGATCATTCAAGCTGCATTTGTTAAATATAACACCGTGGTAGGGCTGATTGCGGTGGTGCTATCAGTGGCAATTGTGCTCGCTTATATGCGGCGAATTAGCAAGCGACTGGGCCGCATTACGGAAGCTATGGGTAAAGCCGGGGCTGGCGATTTCACTACGGTAGTTCATGATCCGGCCCAGGACGAGATCGGACGTCTTAGTGCTGGCTACAACCAAATGGGCGCCAGCTTGCAGCAGCTTGTGCGGCAGGGCCAGCTAACCTCGGACAAAATGGCTGGGGAAGCTAGGGCATTGCAGCATGTGGCAGAGCAGGCCACGACGGATTCGGCACGAATTGCGGCTTCCATTGAGCAGGTAGCCGCCGGGGCTGAGGATCAAACGCAAAGCATGGCCGAGAACGCCCGGGCGATGGAGGAGATTGCGGTTGGCATCCAGCAAATTGCCGAGCATGCCGCTGATGCCGCGGAACTGGCCGGGCAATCCAGACAACATGCCGAGGGTGGCGGGAATCAAGTCCGTCGTACCGTGGAGCAGATGGATTCCATCGATCGCTCCGTGCAGGTCAGCGGCTCGCTGGTTCGTCTCTTGAATGACAAATCTCAGGAGATCGCTCAGATGATAGGGATTATTCAGGGAATTTCTCGTCAGACGAACTTGCTTGCACTAAATGCCTCAATCGAAGCGGCTCGTGCTGGTGAGGAAGGCCGGGGATTTGCGGTCGTAGCCTCAGAGGTACGCAAGCTGGCCGAGCAATCGGAGGCTTCATCAGGCCGAATCGCTGAAGTGATGAACGAGATTGACTCGGATATCAAGGAATCGCTGGCGGCGATGGACGAGGTGATCCGGGAGGTGGAAGTCGGATTGTCCTTGACACGGGAGACGGATCGTAGCTTTGCGGGGATCGCTGCTTCAAGCGGGCAGATTGCTGAGCGAATCGAGCAGCTTGCAGCTACAGTCGAGCAAATGTCAGCAGGAATTCAGGAAGTGACGGCATCCGTACAGGTGATTGCGGATATTGCCCGTGCTGCGGGAGATGCTTCGCAAGAGGTGACCGGAGCCTCTTCCAATCAGCTAGCTTCGATTGCCGAGATCAATGCTTCTTGCGTTTCGTTGTCGCAAGTATCCACCGAGTTGCAGCAGGTACTCAGCAAATTTAAGATTCAGGCATAGTAAGTCACGTATAAATCAATTGAACAACTTATCATCGTGAACGACATGACCCGTCTGCGGCTGCTCTGGAAGCAGTCGCAGACGGGTCATACTGCGTTCGGCGTGCCTTGGGCTGGCGGTTTCGCTGAACACTGCAGCTGTTCGGCCTCAGGCTATTCCTGTACCGAGCACAAGCAAGAAGGCAGTTAACGTCCCGACCAAGGCTCCGGCCAGCACGTCGGAGGGATAATGAACGCCCAGATAAATGCGTGACAAGCCGACCATGCAAGCCAATGGCAGGAGAACTTGAGCGAGAGAAGGAGCCGCGAAGAGAAAGGGAATCAACGTAGAGAAGGCGGCGGTGGTGTGCCCGGAAGGGAAGGAATAGTCTTTGAGCGGGAGGATCGAAATCTTCGCTTGGGCTAGGGCATGATAAGGGCGGACACGCTGGAATCTTCTCTTGATCAGTACGGCCAGCAGATGGCTGATGATCAAAGAAGACAAGCTGAGCCAACCGGCCCATTGCCAGATGCCGTTGGCGAACAGAATGACCGAGATGGTGAATGGGACCGTGAACGCTGCACTGCCCAAATGGGTCAGTGCTTTCAGAACACGGTCCAGTAGAGGGTGGCTTAGTGAATGATTGCACCAGAAGAACAACCGGTTATCATATTCACGCAGCCTGACATAATAACGGTGTCTCATGTTTACCACGTCACTCCCATGCTTTGAGATTAGCGGGAGGCCTAGCGTGCCTCCATAGGTACATTAAGCAATAGACACGCTTATATCAGTCGAACAAATGATTTAGGCTATGAAGCTGAAGCAGGCGAGAGATGTTCTTACGATCGACCGATATCATCTTGCTGCCTATCGGCTATCGGCAAGTATTGTCCATTGACCCGTCAGCCGCAGAACCTCATGCACGATAATGTCGGTGGCATGACCGGCCGCCAGCGCATCATATTGTCTTAGCATTTGCTCTCTCTTCACGGTGGAACAGAGAATCTCTTGTACTTGTTCCCCTAGACGGCGGGAGGATGAAGCGATGACGGCTGCTCCCCTGCGTTCCAGATAGCGTGCGTTCTCCCGTTCCTGCCCGGAAAAAGGTTTATAGATGATGATGGGCGTGCGAATTTGAATCGCCTCGGAGAGAGTGATGCCCCCGGCCTTGGTGATGATGCACGAAGCCTGACGCATGCGGTCATGAACAGCTTCCACATAACCGAATAGCCGCAGCCGCTCATCGTTCCCGAAGCGACGCTCCAGCCGCCGTCTCAACTTGTCATTGCCACCACAGATGACATCGACCTGCACATCTGGCATCGCCAAAAGGTTGCGGATTATAAGCTGGATATCCGGCAGGGGAATGTGAGCTCCCATCATGACCAGGACGGAACGGATCTGCTCCTGTCCCATCGGCTGTGATACAGGAAGCGACGAGACAGGCGTTCGCTCGTAGAACGGCTCCCGGACCGGAATGCCGCTGACCGTAATAGCCTCCGGGCGTACACCGCGACGCACCATGTCTCGTTTCAAGTCCTCGGTAGCCACGTAGAAGCGGTCGGCTTCAGTGAAAAGCCAGCGGTTGTGCAGACTGAAATCGGTCACAACGGTGAATAGCGGCACGTGAATGCCGTGCTTCTTCAAGTGAGCGGAGATACCACCAAACGGAAAGGTGCTGATAATCGCATCTGGCCGTTGCTCCTTAAGAATGTTTATCAGCTTCTTCATGCCAAGCATGTTGCCCCATTTGGCGAGTGCGTTGGTCTGCTCCAGATTGCGGGTGGCATAGTAGCTCCATCCGTAATAATCCAAGCCATAGGCTGAAAAGTACGGACTGTATAAATATAAATGCCGGGACAGTGAGTTCATGCCCGGATGAGCTTCTTGATATAGATCGATGATACTGACCAATCCTGCACCATAGCGGTATAAGGATTGCTCCAGCGTACGCGCTACCTGAATGTGACCGTTGCCATATCCGGCAGTGAGAATGACAATATGTGCCTGATGCTCCATATTGGGTTGCCCGCCTTTCCATCCATAGATAAAAACACGTTCACCGCAATTAGTGTGAATTTAAAATAGTTTGAACAACCTTTATCAGTATATGCAGGATTCATACCTATTACTTTAGAGTCTTATTGTTATCTCCGTTTCAACGAATGCGGCCCTATTGTTAGCGTGGTGTAAAGCGGCTGCCAATGAGAGGGGATGAAGCAAAACTCTTTTCGATCCCGACATATCCTACATAAACCGTTATAATGGAAAATAACATCATGCGCAAGTAGGCACTACAGCTGTAGCGGAGGATGAAATGAAGGAGTTCAAGGAGAGGCTCGGGCCGAAGAGCATATTCGCGAAAATCAAAGGCTCCAGCGGCGATACGAAAAATACCGTCATAGAGCGGAGGCCGGCCTGACGTAATTCTCGACGTGGAAAATGCTGCCTGCACGACTTGTCCTTACTCACGCTTGGCAGCAAAATCATGGCTTATTTCTGCTTTGGCGTTCTGCTGCTGGGGATTTCCTACATGTACCACGGGTATCCAGTTATCTAAATGAGCGGGATCGCGCATCATGGAAGAAGCAACCTCAGGCGCCGCTGGCAGCGGGCAAGATTTGACGAACTATGAGTGCGCTTTTTTACCTGTAGCCATCGGGTAATCAGGTTCTGTATAATGAAAGGATAAATTCAAGATAGGCTAGAAAGAGGACTTGCATGAATACACAACAATCAATTTATGGTTTAACCAGGGATCAGCTTGCTGCATGGCTGCTGGCTCATGGACATAGAAAAGGGCGGGCCGAGCTTCTGTGGGAAAGCCTGTACCGTAAACGGCTCACAACGTTCGAAGACATGGACGAGGTTCACTCCGACTGTCTCCGTTTAGTGGAGGAGCATTTTGCTGTTGAAACGTTAGGGGAGCATGTCCGGCAGGAGTCGGTGGATGGGACGATTAAGTTTCTGTTCCGGCTACAGGACGGTAACCTCATCGAAACAGTGCTGATGCGGCACAAGTTTGGCTTGTCCGTTTGCGTAACGACGCAGGTTGGCTGCAATATAGGCTGCAGCTTTTGCGCCAGTGGGCTTTTGAAAAAGAGTCGGGATCTGACTAGCGGTGAGATTGTAGAGCAGGTAATGAAGGTGCAGTTGCATTTGGATCGTCAAGGGAAAGACGAGCGGGTCACTCATATTGTCGTTATGGGCATTGGTGAGCCTTTTGACAACTATGATCATGTCACGGACTTCCTGCGTGTGATTCAGGACCCCAAGGGATTGGCTATCGGACCACGCCATATCACGGTATCGACCAGTGGACTGGCGGATAAAATTGTAGAGTTCGCGGATTCGGACCTGCAAGTGAACCTGGCGATATCGCTCCATGCTCCCAACAATGAGCTGCGTACCCGGATCATGAAGATCAACCGGGCCATCCCGTTGGAGAAGCTGATGGCAGCTATTGATTATTATTTGAGTAAGACGCGGCGCCGCTTGACGATTGAGTACATTCTGCTCAAGGATGTTAATGATGGCACGGAACAAGCCCTTGAACTGGCAGAGCTGCTTGGCGAACGCTTCGTCAACGTTAACCTGATTCCTTATAATCCGGTGGATGAACATGGGCAATATCAGCGGAGTGAGCATGGTTCGGTGTTGGCCTTCTACGATGTGCTGAAGAAGCAGGGACTTAGCGTCAGTGTACGGCTGGAGCATGGCGCCGACATCGATGCGGCTTGCGGCCAATTACGGAGCAAGCAGCTTAGCAGATAGATAAGTTTAACTAAAGGAGAGGCCTAACAAGCAAGAGGGGGAAATGATTCTGAAGAAGCGGAGTGAAGGCATGATTTTGGAGGTCATTGCAACCTGTGCAGAGGATGCGATCATAGCCGAGGCGAACGGAGCGGATCGGCTGGAGTTGGTTACTGCCATGACGGAGGGCGGTCTGACTCCGGGCATCGGCCTGGTGCGCCAAGTCCTAAAGTCAGTAAATATTCCCGTTCATGTCATGGTGCGGCCGCATAGTCGCTCCTTTGTGTATAGTGAAGCAGATATCCAGACCATGGAGGAAGAGGCGCGCGCGGTTGAAGATGCAGGTGCAGCAGGTATTGTGTTTGGGGCTTTAACGGAAGAACGCCAGATCGATGAGGTTGCCTTGGCCAGAATATTGGCAGCATCAGGAGGCATGAATGTGACATTTCACCGTGCCTTTGACGAGTTGAGGGATCTCCCGGAAGGTCTGCATACGCTGTTAAAGCATCCCCAAGTGAATCGGGTGCTCACCTCAGGCGGGCCTTTGCCTGCTCCGCAAGCAACTTCTGAGATCAGGCAACTGGTGGAGCTGGCCCACGATAGCTCACTTGTTATCCTGGGGGGCTATGGTCTGACCCTGGAAACGGTGGAACGCTTCATTTCAGATACCATGGTCACGGAAGTTCATTTCGGTTCGGATGTCCGTTTTGGGGGAAAAGGCTTGTCTCCTGTCGATCCGGATCGGCTGAGTGCATTGTCTAATTGCTTGAAACTTTACTAGATTTAAATGGCGGCTTGACAGTCGTCTGATTTTATATTATCTTAATATCAAGATAAATCAAATTGAGACATCTAATGTTCACGGAGGTGAGCTAAAAATGAGTGGCAATCGAGACAAGAATGATGCGCTCCAGCTGTTTGTTGTATTGTCCCGAGCCAGCCAGTGGATTCATGCCCATAGCGATCAAGCAATTCGCAAATATGGATTAACCCGGACCGAGTTCGGCGTGCTGGAGCTGCTCTACCATAGAGGACGTCAACCGATTCAGCAGATTGGCAACAGGGTATTGATGAGTAGTGGTAATATTACATATATTGTCGACAAGCTGGAGAAGAAGCAGTTTGTAACCCGACAATTCTGCGCAGAGGACCGGCGTTTGGTCTATGCTGAGATTACGGAGAAGGGCAGAAAATTTATAGAAGAGATTTTTCCGCAGCATACCGAAGTCATCGAGCAGGCGGTTAGTGGACTTTCCGTGGAGGAGAGGGAGCTTGCTGCAGCTTTGTTGAAGAAGCTGGGTAAATCCGCTCAGGCAGGCTATAAATAGCCCGACCAGCTCACATAAATGAAGATGATTTAGGCAGCGTTATTTATGAATAATATCTTAATTTTAAGATTCTTCATATTTAATATAATTGAAGAGTTTATACGACTGTAGGCTTATCAGCACATATCCTGGGAGGAATCAGAACATGAATGAACATGACTTTACGGCTATTGTTAAATCCCGTCGCTCGGCGAATAAATTTATAACCGGTGTAGAAATTGAAGATCAGGAACTAAATGAAATCTTTAATTTAACTAAATTTGCTCCGTCAGCCTTCAACTTGCAGCACACCCACTATGTTGTTATTAAGGACCCTGGCATGAAGGAGCGGATATATAAGGTTGCTAACAAGCAATATAAGGTTCATACAGCTTCAGCTGTCATTTTGGTGTTAGGCAAGCTGGATGCCCATAAGGACGTGGCAACGATGAATGAAGGACTGTTGAATTTGGGCATTCTCAGCAAGCAGGAATACGATGCACTGGTTACGGATACAATCGAATTCTATGAGAGTCGGGGAAAGGAATTTATGCGGGAGGAAGCCATACGCAGTGCCAGTCTGTCGGCTATGCAGATGATGCTGATTGCCAAGGACAGGGGCTGGGATACTTGTCCGATGATCGGCTTTGATGCTGAGGCGATGTGTCAACTGCTGCATGTACCGAATAACTACATCCCGGCGATGATGATTGTTATTGGCAAGGAAGACAATTCCAGTCCGAGATCACGAGGTTACCGTAAGCCGGTTGGTGAGTTTGTCAGCTATAACCGCTTCTGAATATATAAAAAGTGCGTGTTCAACAAGTCGGGTTTATGTCTAGGAAGACGACTTGTTGAACAACCTCTAAAAGGAGGAATACAGATGGTACGACCAACTTCCGGAATCCACCATATTACGGCGTTTGCTACCGACCCTCAGGCTAACGTAGATTTTTATGCTGGAGTGCTCGGGTTACGATTAGTGAAAAAGACAATAAATTTTGATGCTCCCGAGGTGTACCATCTTTATTTTGGTGACGAGTCCGGGAGTCCAGGGACCATCATCACGTTTTTTCCATCACGTGGGGCACGTCGTGGCCGGGTAGGAGCCGGTCAGGTAGGTACTACAACCTACGTTATTCCTACAGTTAGCATGGATTTTTGGCGGCATCGACTGCAAAAATTTGGCATCTCGACAACGGAAGTGGTGCGGCTAGGAGAAGCCTACCTGCATTTCAGGGACCGTGATGGCTTGCAGCTTGAACTTGTTGAGCGCGATGCCGGACCACTCAGCACTTGGAGCTTCGGCGGCGTGCCTGCCGACCAGGCAATCAAGGGCTTCGGCGGTGCCGTTCTGTACAGCGCCGCGCCGGAGAAGACAGCGCATTTGCTGGAGACGGTGCTGGGCATGAACAAGCTTGCTGAGGATGAAGCTTATGTCCGCTTCAAGGCCGGAGGCGAGCTTGGGAATATCATCGATATTAATGTTAAACCGATGGATTATGGTGCAGGGGGTGCGGGAACGGTACACCATATCGCTTGGCGAGCCCAGGATTTTGCCGAGCATGAGGCTTGGCGAGAGCATGTGGCTGATTATGGCTATCGGCCGACGCCTGTGGTGGATCGGCAGTATTTCCATGCCCTGTATTTCCGCGAAGAGGGCGGAATATTGTTTGAGATAGCTACCAATCCGCCGGGCTTCGCCAATGATGAGGCACCCGAGCATTTAGGCGAGAAGCTGATGTTGCCTGCATGGTATGAGCCGAGCCGTCAAGCTATTGAGCAAAATCTGGACCCGTTTGAAGTACGGGTGCTCAAGGAGGACTTGTCATGATGCAGCACTTGTTTAAGCCGGCAGTACGAGAAGGGAGTATTTCAAATAGACCGGTACTGCTGTTGCTTCACGGAACGGGTGGAGATGAACGGGACTTATTGCCGTTGGCTGAGCTTATTGCTCCTTCATCGGCCATACTTAGCGTAAGAGGAAATGTGCTTGAGAACGGGATGCCCCGCTTCTTCCGGCGATTCCCCTCCGGAGCATTTGATGAAGAGGATTTGTTGCTCCGCACCCGGGAGTTGCATGATTTTCTGGATCAGGCGGCAGCCAAATATGGCTTTGATCGCGAGCAAATCGTGGCGATCGGCTACTCCAACGGAGCGAATATTGCGGCAAGTCTGTTGTTTCATCACCCGGGGACTTTGCGTGGAGCCAGTCTGCATCATCCCAAGGTACCTAGGCGTGGGGTGGAGTTGCCGGAATTGAAGGAAGTCCCTGTATTTATCGGCGCGGGGCGCCAGGACAGAATTTGCTCTCCTGAAGAGACCGCGGAGCTGGATCAATTGTTAAGTGCCGCAGGTGCCCGGGTGGAGGTACACTGGGAACCGTATGGTCACCAACTGACCGAGACAGAAGTCCAGGCTGCGGCAAATTGGTTTGAACGAAATTTTCAATGAAAAAGGGCTCAATCTAAAAATCAGTGCTTGCCCCAACAGGGATATCTAGAGCGGAGGGTCGTAGGGATTCTGGAGAAACTTAAAGCTTTCTGAAAGAAAGCTACATCGAAAGCCTACGCTTGGTCGCCTTTGCGAATGGATTTCAACCTTATAAGAATTTATTGAATCAGGAAAATCCACGAGGGGAAGCGATCGGAAGAACTCTACGAACCCGCAGCACCTCATTGTCCAAATGACAAGCACTGATTTGGGTTTTGAGCCAAAAAAAGAAATCGCTAATTCAGACCATTAAGTCAAATTAGCGATTTCTTAGTAGTCTAAAAGCCTGCTATCATAATCGTAAATAAACATTGCACAAGTGCATAATACATAAAGATATCCCATACGTAAATATTCCAGTTGTTTATTTAGCAAACTGACGGAGTCTATTTCGCTCCAAGTTGAAGATATTTGCGTATTTTCTCCCAGTAACATTTTTGCTTTCTGAATATTTTGAACAATAACAGAACCGCAGTCTACTCGATTTATGGCAAATCGTTGATAGTTTCGTCCCATAGATTCCCGATTGACTCTGGCTTTATAACTTCTGCTTCTTAATTCATCCATAGAAACGGTCCGATCGTTATATTCAGGGTCAGGGATAGAATTCATATGATAGAAAGACTCCACCATAGGATAATTTAAGTATAACTTCCCCATATCCGATGATTCACAAAAATAATTCTGCATCTTTTTAATTTTTTCTTCACTAAACAAGGGATCATGGGGATCCAAATCAAAAATAAGTAAAATATCCGTGTATCTATCATCAAAGATATACTTTTTCTGAAAATCACTTTCCCTCGATTTGAGCACTTGAAGTAAATCAAAATTATCTTGATGTTCGCCGCTTGTGAAAAATTCCTGATATAGGACGTAAATATTAGTATGGTAAGAGACAATCTGATATTTTGCATCTAGTTCTGGGTAAAGACCTATGAGTTTGGACATCAGTTTGTAGTCTGTTCTTTCACCCTCGACAAGAACCAAAATTTTTTTCTTGGGTGAACTACTCATCAAATTCACCGCTAATATAAAGTTTTTCAAGGTTGTGCCCTTCACGCAGTTCTCTTTTGGTAGCGTTGGCAAAAGATACGAGCATATCTGGTGTGAGAATAAAGTAACAGTCAGGTCGCATGATTTTGTTGGATAAAAGATTCGTATTATGCGAGGTCAATATGGTTTGAAAATTTTGTGCCTGTTGAAGCATCTGTACTATTGCTTCAGACAGCTCTACATGGTAATAAGCATCAAATTCATCAATAAACAGCAAAGATAATTCGTGTGTTGTTTTTAGCCAGTAAAAGATCGTATATAGAGCCTTTGTACCGTTTGATGCAGTTTTCAGGAATGGGAGAGGCTTTTTATGATTAAAGTAAAGTACTCGATCACCTGATGGATTTTCTTTAGAGATAAGCGATCCTGAAACTCCAGATTTATTCAGAAATTCTTCAAATTCTTTTACATAATTCCCTTCAAAGATAAAGTTAATGTAGTCAGAACTGTCCGTTTTATAGCCTATATAACGATTCTCATCCAGGCTTCTGAACCATAGCATTCGGGATACAAACTTTACAAGGGAAGATAGCTCAGGTACATCTTCAGTTTTGGAGTTGCTAACGATATAACGCAATACTGAAAGATTATTCTGATGAAATTCAAAGTTTAGAGAGGGGGCATAATTTTGCAGTCCAGAAAAATCTCCTTGTTTTGTCTGAAAATCATATGAAAATACAAGTTTATCGTCAATACTTACTGTCTCATACATAAGCTCACGAAAATCTGATTTGCGATAACAATAAGCTACCTTTGATTGGTTAAAATTGAACACATACCGAAACTCTGCATAGTTTGTATCGCTGTCGGCATTAAGATAAAAGTTATAAACACCGGGCGTTACATTATTATCAGAGAGATGTGAAGCTATATCAAAAATAGCAAGCCCGAGATTTGTCTTACCAACTGCATTTTTTCCATAGACGATGAGCTTGTTTAAAATACCATCTTTAACGCAGCTTGTGTTAAATTTATAGTCCCTCACATCGGTGAAATCAAGAGCAACACGTTGCGAGAAATTCTTAAAGCCTTCAACTTCAAAGCGAATTAACATTATAACACCTCACTTTAGTAACAGTATACCCTTTTTACATGTATGATACGAGATCTGCCGCAAAAAAATTACGATTACCTGGCTAACTGCAACAATTCGCTGACCGTGACAAGCTTATAGCCTTCGGCAGTCAGTTCTTCCGTTAAGATGCGCACCGCGTCAATCGTTTGAGAACGGTCGTCAAAGCCGTCGTGGAACAAGAGAATGCTTCCAGGCTGTATCTCTTCGCGGGTCTTGTCAACGATATGCTGCACACCGGGCATTTCCCAGTCGGTAGCTGCTCCGTTCACGGCTCCAATGGCTGGATAGCCGAACTCCCCTCTGCTGATGGCTGCGACTTGCTCGTTAAAAGCTACATAGGGAGGACGAAATACGCGAGGCTTGCTTCCGGTAAGCTGCACAATTAGTGATTCTGTCTGGCGAAGCTCCTCGCGGCATTCATCCGGGGTAATCTTCGGTAAGCTGGGGTGGGAGTAAGTATGATTGCCGATTTCATGTCCCTGGGTATGTACCGCCAAAGCGGTGTCCGTGCTTTGCTCGATTTGCTGACCAATCATAAAGAAGGTTGCCTTCCCTTGGCAGCTTGCGAAAATGTCCAGCACCTGCGGGGTATATAGCGGATTAGGGCCATCATCGAAGGTGAAGGCTATGGCCTTCTCAATAGTGGGTACACGGGTAATAACATCGTAGCTTGAAGACATACGGCTGCAGCTCCTTTTAATATGAGTGAAGCCATTATAGCATACGCGCACCATGCAGAAACTGCATTACAATCGACTCTTGATATCGAATTCGACTGCGCAGCGGCAAGCTCCAGCAGGTTTCCACCGTAACGGCCCGAGCCCCCAACCCTGCCAAAGCCATCCGGGCCGAGCCGCCTAGCGGCTTCACACGCAGATTGAAATGATGGGCTTGCTTGGAGATCGTCTTGTTCGTCTGGGCAATGATGGTGCCTGCCATGCCTACAGCACGGCTTCCTTTATGCGTGATTAGGGTTTGGCCTAAATATTTGGCATTTACCTGCGATAATCCATTGGCTTCATGCAGATCAAGATACCAGGAGGGTTGATATCGACGCGCCAGCTTCATCCATGCGGCAGACACAGGATGCGTGGCGAAGCCGCTGGCATAGCGGGGAAACGTTCGATTTAAATCGGGGATACCTCTAATTCTCTTACGATATGCCAATTGATTCATAATAGGTGCAATAATAAGCGTGCCGCGACGAAGCTGTATTTTGCCTGATTGAAGTCTGCTGATAATGTTCTGAGCCGCACGTATACTTGCTATTTCATTACCATGTATGCCGGCCGAGATGAGCATAACCGGCCCGTTCCGCAAGGAACGCACAATATGATATGGCGTCTGATACGAAGTACCTTTAGCTAACATGGATCTTGAAATTCGCATCCCTTGGCCCCCTTGCTTGTTCATTTCAAATATTCTATGCCGAACCTGGTGGACCGCATCACGTTATCAGCCTGGAAAATATAAAATGAGCCTTCCCCTATTTCATCGTAAGGGAAGGCCCGGTGCTGATTCATGAATGAATTACAGCTACTCTATTACTCCGTTATTCTTGATCACGTTCTGATACCAATAGAAAGATTTCTTTCTTCTTCGTTCCAGTGTGCCGTTACCTTCGTTGTCCAGGTCAACATAAACAAAACCATACCGCTTGCTCATTTCACCGGAAGAGGCACTGACGATGTCGATACATCCCCACGAGGTATAACCGATTAACTCTACACCATCAGCCACAGCCTCCTGCATAGCTTTAATATGTTTTTCCAGATAATCAATTCTATAGTCGTCGTTGATGCTGCCATCTGCTTCGATCCGATCCGTTGCGCCCAGGCCATTCTCAACGATAAACAAAGGCTTCTGATAACGGTCATATAACGTATTCATGGTAATGCGCAGCCCGAGCGGATCAATCTGCCAGCCCCATTCGCTTGTGGGCAGATAAGGATTAAGGGCAGACCCAAACACATTGCCTTCCGTCGAAGGGGCTGAATCAGGCTTAGCACTAATCGAGCGGCTGGAGTAGTAGGAGAATGATACATAATCAACCGTATGCTTCATCGCCTCCAAATCTCCGTCTGCAATATCAAGCTTGATGTTATGTTCATGAAAAAACCGTTGCACGTAAGAAGGATAAGCTCCTCTTACTTGTACATCCGTGAAGAAAAACTGTTCTCTATCCTTCTCCAGGGCTGCCCATACATCTTCAGGGTCACAAGTAAACGGATATACATTTCCCGCGGCCAGCATGCAACCCACCTTGTTAGCGGGATTGATCTCATGCGCTAATTTAGTAGCCATTGCCGAGGCAACCAGTTGGTAATGCGCAGCTTGATATTTAACCTGTTCTTTATTTTCTCCAGCTTCAAAAACAAGACCTGCCCCGATAAACGGAAGATGCAGCAGCATATTGATTTCATTAAATGTAATCCAGTATTCAACCTTCTCCTTGTACCGCTTAAATAAAACTTCACAATATCGCAAATAACAATCAATCACCTCTCTGTGACGCCAGCCGCCATATTTCTTGACGAGCCCAAGCGGCGTGTCGAAGTGATTCAAGGTAACCAGTGGCTTGATGCCGTATTTGAGACACTCGTCAAAAATTGCATCATAAAAGCGAAGCCCCTCTTCGTTGGGCAACTGTTCATCACCGTTCGGAAAAATGCGTGGCCAGGAGACGGACAGTCTAAATACCTTATATCCCATTTCAGCCAGCAACTGAATATCTGTCTTGTAATGATGATAGAAATCAATGGATTTATGACTTGGATAATACTCATATTTACCTTCATGCGCCAGGGCATAAGCCCCATCCAGCATACATTTCATCCGGTCGCCTTTAACAGGGAGCAGGTCAACAAGGGAAAGTCCCTTGCCTCCCTCTCTGAATGCCCCTTCGCTCTGATTAGCCGCGATGGCCCCTCCCCACAAGAAATCATCCGGTAATGCCTTCATATTCTTCGCCCCTCTTCAGCTACTAAATTTCTAACAGATCTCTAAATGAGTCCAATCGATAAGTTGCAAGATCATACTGTGCAGCGTCTCCAAGGGCAGCCGAATCCATATTGGCATTTACCGCAGCCTGGATTCCTGCCAAGGCGTCCTCCACAACCAAACAATCCTCCCCGGTAATATCAAGATACTGAGCAGCTTTTATAAACACTTCAGGATCTGGCTTGGACTTACTAATATTGGTGCCATCTGACACAGCATCAAAGAAGTCACCGAGACCAATCCGTTTCAATATGAACCGCGCATTTTGACTGGAAGAGCCGATCGCCAGCTTTATGCCCCGTGCTCTCAGTTGAAGCAACGTGTCTTTCACTTCATCGCTTAAATCAGCGGGAGACATTTCTTTCAATAGCGACTTGTAATAATTGTTTTTCTCTTCAGCCAGACTCAGCTTCTCTGTCTCCGGCAATTCACCGGGATAGTTCTCTAAAATGATGTTCAAGCTTTCCATACGACTAACTCCACGCAGGCGGTTGTTCACTGTTTCATCAAAGTTGATCCCAAGCGAATCCGCTACTTTCTTCCAGGCTAAATAATGATAAGCATCCGTGAAGCAAATCACTCCATCCAAATCAAAAATGATCGCTTTATACTTCATCAAGCAACCCCCCTTATAATTTGGTATCCCAATACGAGCAGAAGGGATCGATGGGATTTTTGCCTTTAAATTCGCTTTTACCTACCATTTTTTCTACAATCTTCTTCGGATTAAACTCATTTGCCGTATAGGCATTGATGTACGTCTTGATCATCGGCACGTCCTGCAAATGATACGGGTTGGCCACTGAAACAAAGATTGTAGGAATTTCATGGACAAACCACGGAGTATCCAGGCCCATAGGCGGCAACCAATTAATTCTTACCGTCGTCTGGTTGCTTGCTGTCTTAATATTGGCAAAATACAGAACCAGATCGTATTGCTCTCTAATCTCGGCAATCATTTTTTTTCGGAACAGGTCACTATGGATTTGAGCATCAAACGTATCGACCTGAAATCCTTCTTCCTCCAGGGATTGGATAAATAAGCGGCTAACCGGAGGTTTTCCGCTGGCACTTACGAGGTCGCCAAGTACAAAAACGATCACTTTTTTATAGGCTGTCTTATCAATGGGAAGAATATGCTGCGTATCCTTAACAAGGGTTATCGATTGATCCGACAGTTCTTCCGCCCATTGCACATGTTCCGCACATTTAAGAATATTCAGGCCTTCCTTGGGAGGCATCAGCTTGTTTTCTCTAGCTTTGCTATGGAGCTTCAAGGATGCTTTAGTGGCCAGAATTCTCGATACTGCCTCATCCAGTCTATCCTGTGACACTATACCGTTATCAATTCCAGTCTTCATAAATTGATAATCTTCCTCCATATTCCGCGTGAAGAGAATCATATCACAACCCGCAGCAATAGCTCCCGGAAGTAAATCCGCTCTCCGTCCGGCGGCTGCAAAGCCGACCATTTCAGTCGCATCGGTTACAATCAGTCCGTTAAATCCCAGTTTATGGCGAAGTAATCCCTGCAGCAGCTCTTTTGACAAAGAAGCAGGCTTTATTTCCTCGTCCTTGATATCCGGAGAGAACATTCTGGTATACGCTGGCTGAAGAATATGACCGGCCATCACTGTTTTTGCTCCGCGCTCGATCATCCCCTTATAGACTAGACCAAATGTAGCATCCCATTCTTCTACCGAGAGTGAGTTGACCGAAGCTACCAAATGCTGATCCCGATCATCTACGCCATCACCAGGAAAATGCTTGATGGATACAGCCACATCATTTTCCTGACACCCCTTCATATAAGCACTGGCCATATCCAGCACCCTTTGCGGATTTGAACCATAGGTCCGTACATTGGTAATCGGGTTTGCATAATTCATATCAATGTCAACTACCGGTGCAAAGGCCCAGTTGCATCCCACAGAACTGCCTTCTCTTGCTGCGACAACACCCAAACGATAGGCATTCTCTACGTTGTCACTGGCAGCGATCTGAATCTGTCTGCCATAGAAGGTTCCATCATTGCCAATTCCGTCGCCTCCTGCTTCAAGATTTGCTGCAAGCAGCATTGGAATCCGGCTTTTCTTTTGTAAAAACTGATGGATATCGTAGATTTTTCCGCTATCTCCTGGCCGATACATCATAGCCCCCGGCTTGTACGTATCCACAATCTGTTCCAGAACGTTGAAATCATCGGAATCCCCGTGTAAACAAAATAACTGACCCATTTTTTCCTCTACCGTCATATTTGCAAGCGTGTCTTTCACCCAAGCGATGTCCTCGTCGGAAAGAAAAAACGGATTGCCTTTGAAGTTGATCATGTATGGAGTTCTCCCTTTCTATCTATGATTTGTGAACGGTGAGTAATATATCGTTGTAATCAACGGCGGTCTGGGTTGTTCCCGTAACATCCGCAAAGTTAGCCGTGTTGGCGACAATAACAGGGGTAACCGTTGAATAACCGGCTTGTTCAATTTTGCCAATATCAAATTCCAGCAACAACTGCCCCTTAGCCACTCGATCTCCTTGGTTCACTTTTGGAAAGAACACGCCATCCTTCAGTTTAACGGTGTCTTGTCCAACATGAATCAGCAATTCAACGCCGTTGTCGAAAGCCAAGCCTATTGCATGCCCTGTCCGGTAAAAACTGATCACATCCGCATCAGCAGGAGCGAATAATTTGCCTTCGGTTGGTATAATAGCTACGCCTTTACCCATCGCCTCTGTCGAGAAGGCTTCGTCCTTAACCTGACTTAACGGGATAACCTCACCCTTCAGCGGGCTAACTATTTCTTCATCGTCCTTGGAAGCATTCACTGACGGAGCTTCTCCCTTTACGATCGTATTATTCTGGGGCGTCTCCTCATCCTTGAACAAGAGATAACCTAAAATAAAGGCGATGACCATGGCTCCAGCCGTAACTATCGCCAACCGGATGACTCCCTGCATGGAGCCTGTCTCCGGATCAATAAAGCTGGGAAAACCAAAGACCCCCAGACCGCCGATAGCAAAAAACTTGATACCCAGCACCATTGTGGCCGCACCGGCAATTCCTGTCGCTATGCAGCTAATAATAAACGGTTTTTTGCGCGGCAATGTAATTCCATAAATCGCCGGTTCAGTAACGCCAACCAGACCGGAGAAAAAGGACGGCAAACTAATCGCTTTCAGCTTCTTATCTTTTGTCTTGAAGTAGATCGCAAGCACAACCGCCGCCTGTGTAAAGGAAGCTGTAAAAGTCGCGGCAAAAATAGTGTCGTAACCAATTGTCAACGTATTATTAATTACAATTGGAATCAATCCCCAATGCAAACCGAACATGACAAATACCTGCCATAATCCGCCTAGAAACAACCCGTATAAGATTGGGCTTATTTCGTTAAGGGCTACTGTTGTTGCACCAACTGCATTGGATGCCCATGTTGAAAGGGGGCCGATGACAAGCAAGGCTAAAGGAATTGTAACTAACAATGTACCCAGAGGTACGAAGAACATCTTGATAATTCCCGGAGAAATTCTCTTGAAGAACTTTTCGATTTTGGACGCCAGAAACACAGATACGATGACAGGAATGACCGTGGAGGAATAGTTGAGCAGTATAACCGGTATCCCTAAGAAGGTCATATATACCTTGGATTCAAATAAAGTCCCGGAGAACAAGGTAGATATAGCTTCCCCGTCAGCCGCAGCAATTAATGTAGGGTACAGCATAATTGCCCCAATCGCAATCCCTATAAATTCATTAGCCTTGAATTTTCGAGCTGCGGTTAGCCCAAGAAAAATGGGAAAGAAGTAGAAAATCGCATCCCCGGTTGCTTGAAGGATAATATAGGTTCCGTCAGTTTCAGTCAGCACACCGATGGCCACCAGCAGGGCCAGCACACCTTTAAGAATCCCTCCCGCAATCAGAACGTTCAGGATCGGAGTGAATACTCCCGAGATCATATCAATGAATTTGTCAAATAACCCTTTTTTTTGATTTGATTCTTCTTCGTTTGCTTCATTCGTCCGTGGTGCTTCCCCCAGACTTTGCATCACTACTTTATATACATCCGGCACATGAGTCCCGATAACCACTTGATATTGCCCGCTGCTTTCGAGAGCGGTTACAACACCTTCCGTGTTTTTTAATACCTCGGTATTCGCTTTACTTGAATCTTTTAATTGAAAACGCAGTCTTGTTACACAATGCGTTAAAGAATTAATGTTGCCTTCCCCGCCTACATTCTGCACGATGATGCTTGCTAAATCATCATATTTGCTTGCCACAGATATTGCCTCCCTTATATTTCTTTCTTTACGTATAATATTATTGCTTTTATTCCTTACTTTCTTTCCAATGCTCAGCTTATTTTTAGGCAAAAATTGATTTTTTGTAATATGTGTAAAAACCCCCAGGTGGACTGGAGGTTCAGGAAAGCGTATAACTATAATAATAATGATAGGTCTGGCAACTGGAACAGGAGGATCTAAAATGGAGAAAGGATTTTACGAAATCAATCGGATGGTCAAAAATTACCCTTTAAAGATCGTTCCTCATGAACAAGTATTGATGATGGGCCAATCCATAATTGCGAAGCATTGGCACAGAAGTATAGAAATCGTCTATGCTTTGGGAGGAGATATTAAATTATGGATAAACGGTGAAACTAAGCAATTGCATTCAGGTGATATAGAAATTATCCATAGCAGTATGCCACATGCTTATGAATACGGTGAGTCCAATCGCGGCTGCAGTATTCTAATTTCCTATAATTTCTTGAAGGAAATTTATGAAGAAATCGATGATATTCGCTTTGTGTTGCAAAAAGAAAACATCATTTACCCGCGATTGCAGACGATTATGTCGAGTATGTCGGAAATCTACATCAAGCAGGAGGAATTTTACAATCTACACCTAAGAAGCCTTCTGTATGAATTGATGTATCTGCTGCTGAGTCATTTCAAAGTTGAGAAAAATCAAGTTATAGAGGTTTTCTCTGAAAAATATGCGGATAGGTACAAAAAAATCATTGACTATATTAATAACAATTATATGAGAAATTTAAGCCTGGAAGAAATTGCGAATGTATTTGGTTTTAGCAAAGCCCACTTCTCCAGAAGCTTCAAAAAATATATGAAGATTGGTTACAAAGATTATTTAACAAGTGTTCGAGTTTATTATGCCAGAAAGCTCATTCTGGAAACGGATCTATCCATGCTGGATATTTCGACCGAAACAGGTTTCAGCGATGCAAAAGCCATGATCCGCGAGTTTAAAGAAATATTTAAAACCACGCCGCTTCAGTATAGACGACTGCATAAAAGTACAAACGGCACACATGAGTCATAGTCAAGGGATATTTACTGAATAATGTAAAAACGCGGGCCATGGAGCTTTCTCCGTGGCCCGCGTTTCTTGACAAGCGATTATCCCTTCACCGCACCCGCGGTCAAGCCGCTGACGATGTATTTCTGCCCGAATAAATACAGGATAAATACAGGCAGTGAGGTGAGCACCAGGTTGGCGAAGATCAGGTTCCAATCCCGGCTGTATTTGCCATAGAAATTGTAGATTGATAACGGCATTGTCCAGGTGGAGCTATCCGTCAGGAAGTAGAGCGGAATGGTGATGTCATTCCACACCGACATAAATACCATAATAGCTACCGTAGCATTCACCGGCAGAATCAGCGGTGTTACGATGCGGAAGAATACGCTTAACACACTCGCTCCTTCCAGGAAAGCCACCTCGTCGAGCGATTTAGGGATCGTCTTGATGAAGCCGCTATACAGGAACACGCTGAATGCGGTGTTGAGGGACGCGTAGATTAAAATAAC
Source organism: Paenibacillus sanguinis 2301083 = DSM 16941 (assembly GCF_000374825.1). Lineage (GTDB taxonomy): Bacteria > Bacillota > Bacilli > Paenibacillales > Paenibacillaceae > Fontibacillus > Fontibacillus sanguinis. Next base: position 424,093 of record NZ_KB895376.1, on the reverse strand, counting down.
GCTGGATATGCTTCCATAGAAGCCCAACCATTGCACAATGCGAATCGTAGTAATCGTCGACATCGGGGCAATCAGGCCCATGAAGAAATACATGTATAACGTGTTGGCCAATTTCGTATCCCGGCGGGCCAGAATAAAGGCCGCTGCCGAAGAGGCAATAATATTGATGATTGAGGAAATCCCGGTAATGATTACGCTGTTCATAAATGCGCGGGGAATGCCGCCCTCTTCAAACACCTGGGCATAGTTGGAGAACATCCATTTCTCCGGAAGCGCCAGGGAGAAGCTGAGCACCTCGGCGCTGGTCTTGAACGAGCCAAAAATCATAATCAGAATTGGAAAGATAATCAGTAGTGAAGCCAGCAGCAGCAAGGCCTCCACAATATAGTTGCGTATCGCCAGCTTGCGAGTGAATCCCATTATTCAGAGACCTCCTTACGCCGCATAAAGATCAGCAGCGGGATAGCGATGATGGTCACGGCTACGAACAGCAAGGTATTGATTGCCGTCCCAAGCCCCCAACTGCCTTCACCAAAGGAGCGCAGAATAATTGTTCCCACGACCTGAGAGGCATTTCCGGGTCCACCGCCCGTTAATACAAATACTTCCGAGAAGACCTTGAGCCCGCCAATTAAGGTAAGCATCAGGTTGATATTGATAGCCGGCAACAGGAGCGGCAACGTGATATTCTTAAATTTATTCCAGGAATTAGCCCCGTCGATGGTGGCAGCCTCGTAATAATCCTGGGAGATGGATTGCAATCCGGCCAGATAGATAGCCATCTGGAAGCCTGCATTCTGCCAGATCGAAATGATCGCAATCGTCCAGATAACAATGGCGGGATTGGTTAGCCAGGCCTGGCTAAGTCCATGTAGGCCAATGGCTTCCAACAAGCGGTTGATGGTACCTTCGGTCCGCAGCATCGGCGTGAACACGATTCCAATAACCAGAATACTTAAAATAGAAGGAGAATAGAAAATAGCACGCAGCAGGTTTCGCGTTTTCAAACGCATGTTCAATCCGACGGCCAAGAGTATCCCGATCAGATTCTTGCCCAGTACAGTCACCACGGCAAAGATCAAGGTGTTTTTCAGTGCCAGGGTGAGCGTCTTGTCATTAAAAATCTTCGTGAAGTTCTCCCAACCGACAAAATTAATGTCCAGCCGATCCAGCCGCCAGTCGGTGAAGGAATAATAAAAGCCCGCGAATGCAGGAACCACGAAGAAGATCGAGTAGATCAACAACGCCGGCAGTACGAGGTAATAGGAATACAAGCTTTTGATTGATTTTGTCTTCATGTCTCACACTCCATTATAGCTTGGTGCAGCATAAGGCTTGATCACCTTATGCTGCCTGCTATGTTTCCTTCCGATTTAGAAACCGGCGATTTCTTTATCTTTCATCAATTGCGCAAACTTCTCATCCCAGTTCTTCAATACTTCTTCCGGTGTCAAGCCGCCGGCAAACTGGTCTTGCAGCAAGCGGTACAATTCACTGCGGTCAACCAGCATGAAGGCATCTGTCGTCAGCACTGTCTTCTGAGGTGTAATGTAGTTGTCTACGATTTCTTGCTTATACTCTGGCAACTCCGGTGTATTGACATCGCTCAGATTCGATACATAACCCTTCGAGTCCACGATTTTCTGAGCGACTTCTTTCTCAGCCAGGAAATTCAGGAACTGCTTGGCTTCTTCCAGATGCTTGGCTTTCTTCGGAATGAACAATTGACCGCCTAGTGGACTTGCGCCAAGTCTTGCATTTTCGATAGCTGGAATTGGGAACACGCCAAGCTTCATGGATGGATCTTGTTCAGCAACCCCTTCAATCAGCCAGTCACCCATGAACATCATGGCAACTTCTTTGTTCAGGAATTTACCCACAGCCATATCGTAGCTGTCGCTTAACACGTCTGCATTGGTATAGCCCTTCTTGTATAAATCGTATTGCTGCTGCAAGAAGGTTTGAAACTCGGGAATATCGGACCATTTCCGCTTGTTGCTGTTCAGTTCGTCGAAGTAAGTAGGTTGGGCTTTTGTGATAAAGTCAGCGAATGCTGCTGCAGGCCAGATATTTGCTGCCCAGGCATCCTTGAAAGGCATGAAAATAGGAGTAACCCCACTGGCTTTGATTTTCTCACAAACCTCCAGGAATTCTTCATAGCTGTTCGGAATGGACAAGCCCAGGTCTTCAAAAATTTGCTTGTTGTACACGACCCCTTGCATCCCGGTATCCTGGCTGACATGGAAGCTGTACACATGTCCGTAGGCCGACAATACGTCTTTGTTTTGAATCCGGCTGACCCATTCCTCGTCATCAAGAATTTCAAAATTCCGTTCCAGGTTAAGATCGGTAGTCGCACTAGCCAGGTTGTACTGAATCAGGTCCGGTGTCTCTTCAACCGCCAGCTTGGTTTGCAGTACGGTGGTCGTTTGCTCCGCTGGAATCAATTGCAGGTTAACCTTGATGTTGGATTTTTGTTCAAACTCGTCAAGGATGTCTTGTTGTATGAATGCGGAGTCCTGAGAGCTCTTGGAGATAGCCAGCTCAAGGGTAACCTTGTTTCCTTTGGCGGCGCCTCCGTCTTGTCCATCGCTTGCGCTGTTGCCGGATTTGGAGTTGCCTCCGCAGGCGGCTAGCGAAACGGCTAACAGACCCGTAATAACCAATGTAGCCGTTTTCTTGATTTTGTGCTTCAAGGTAAATCCCCCCGTCTTTTTATGTGTTTTTTTGAATCCGTTTACAACTAGATTATAGAGTGCGTGGCTCGTAAGGTACATGTCTGTGGGTGACTACTTATGTGTAAAATTCTGAACTTGAAACCGTTGTCATCCAGTAAACGGAAGTGGTACAGTTAGAGCATTAAGCCTGCATTAGAATCGAAGGTTGTATTCAGGCGCGGCAAGGAGGCTCTTCACCCTGCAATGAAACCTTATATCTTGGGCAAAGCGCAGTTCAGCTTGCAAACGAAAGTATTCTTGACCTTTGTTGCCTTGCTGTTATTTATACTTGGCTGCTTTATCGTCTACGTCAACCTGATGGTAATCAAGCCGCTCAAGGAGCAGACAGTGGAAGACAAGATTGCAGCAGCGGCGAAAGTAAGCCAGCAGCTAGACGATTTTATTGATAGTCAGAACCAACTGTCTCAGCGCATCTTGTCAAGTAGAGATATTTTTTCCATTTTGGATCGGGGCTATCAATCTGATTTGAACATCGAGCGTTTGAATCAAAGCCGCAAGCTCAAGGACCTGATGTTCCAGGCTATCGGACCCCGGATGAACATCAAGGATATGATTATCTATGACCAGCAGGGCCAGCAGATCGTTTCCTATCTGGGAGAGCCTACGCCCTCGTCATCATTGCAGCCTTTCCTGACCGCCAGGCAATTGGAGGAAGGCGGGAATGACAAAGGGTTTGTGCTGGTTCGATATGAAGGAGCCCTGTCGTTCATCAGGCCGATCAGCAACCAGAATGGCAAAGTATTTGGCTATCTGTCCATCGTGATGAACCAAATGGATTTACAGAGAATTACCGGAGGTGGCGGGTCAGGGAAAATCTATGTACTGGATGCTGAAGCCCATCCCATCGCGGGTCGCGATCAAGAGAAGGAGCCTGCCGAATTAAGTATGGGCGACGCTTCGGAGGGAATGTATACCGATAGCTTTGATAACTATGTCGCTTATGTCCGGTCCGAGAGCACGGGATGGACAACCTATCTGGTCACGCCAAAGCAGGATGTGCTCGGGTCCGTTAATTCGGTGCAATATATCTCCATGCTGCTGATTAGCTCTTTGTTGCTGATTTCGTTTGTATACATCTATCTGACTACACGGAATCTGCTGCTGCCGATCCGCAAGCTGCGCAGCCAGATTTGGCGTATCAGCTATAGCAATATGAATATTAAGATGGAGAACCGGGCTCAGAACAATGAGCTAATCTTGCTGAATGAAGCCTTCGAGGATCTGATGGAGCGCCTTCAGGAGTCGATCGAGCGGGAGAAAATAGCGCTGCATGAAGAGGTCAAGGCGCGGAATTCAGCTCTCCAGGCGCAGATTGCACCGCATTTTATCCACAATGTGCTTTATCTGATCAGCATCGCTGCTCAGGAAGGGAAGACACAGGTGGTATCGGATATGTGCAAGCATTTATCAGACAGCCTGCGCTATATTGTGTCCTCTCCCTATGCGCATGTCACGCTCGCCGATGAACTGGAGCATACGCGGCATTATCTGGCTCTGGTGCAGCAGAAATATGAGGAAGACCTGGTCTGGGAGATTGAGGCGGACGAGCTTGCTCATAGCATTCAACTGCCACGGTTGGTGCTCCAGCCTTTTGTTGAGAACTGCATTGAGCATGCATTTGAACATAGTGACCCGCCTTGGCGAATCAGCATCACAGTGAAGCAATTCAACGGATTATGGGCTGTAGAGATTAAGGATAACGGGGCGGGCTTCCCGCCAGGCAAGATTCAGGAGATCATGGAAACATGCCGAGAGGATGGAGCGGAGGAACGGGACCATCGCAATAGAGATACGAAGCTTGGCAATATGGGTATCGTCAACAGTGTCCATCGGTTGAAGCTGATGTATCAGAACCGGCTATTTTTCAATATCTTCAATCACGGGGAAGGAGAAACGGGGGCCACGGTGCAGATCATCGGGTCGCTGACGCAGGACTTCTATTGAGAGAGGGGAGTACCATGTACAATGTCATGATTGTGGAGGACAGCAAGCCGATTTTACGAAATATCAAGACCCTGCTGAATTCGCTGGGGCTTCCTATCGAGATAGTACGAACGGCAGGGAATGGAGAAGAGGCCCTGGAGCTGCTCCAGCAGCAGTCCGTCGATCTGGTATTGACCGATATCCGCATGCCGAAGATGGATGGTCTGACCTTGATTGAGCGGGCCAAGCCGATTCAGTCCGAGCTGTTATTTGTGTTAATCAGCGGCTACAACGATTTTGAATATACACGTAAAGCCCTTAACCTGCAGGTATTTGATTATTTACTTAAGCCGGTTGAACTCAAGCAATTGTCGGAAGTCATGAATCGGGCCATGGAACGTCTGGACCAGAGAACCTCGGGTGGAGCGGAGATGTTGAAGGAGATCATCGATCCGAAATATTACACTCATTTGCGGCTTGGCGACCAGTTTCAGCATTATGGGAACATCATTCTGCTGCTTCGGAGGCAACCCTTCACGGGAGAGAGCCAGTATTGGACGCGGGATTTCATTCAGCAGGAGCTGAATGAAGCTCTGTCTCCCTATCCTTGCTGGGTATTCCCTACCCGGACGTCCAAGGAATTCTTGGTCCTGATGCACAAATCGGCCTTGGGGACCTATTCTTCAGTCTTTAGTTGCCTAGAGACGGTTCGCCGCAGCATGGAAGCGCTTGGGCTTGAGGCGGCGGTTGGAGGACAGCTGCAATCGTCCGACCCTGTGGACTTGCCCAAGGACTATCACCGGATATCCGGAATCCTGGATGAAGCGCAGCGTATTCACCAGCCAATCGTGGTTGACACCGAGGTATCGCTTCCGATCATTCAGCCCGACTCTCACGGACTGGACCGGGCTGAGGCCTCCATGTTCATTGAATTGGTTCGCGGCAAGCGCAAGGAACAATTCCTGCTCAAGCTGAATGAGTCGCTGGGCAAGTGGCAGGGGGAGAACATCAGACTGATTGAGCTGGAGCGCTTTATCGGGCTGTTGGTGGATGCTTTCGCGCAGGCCGGTGCAGAGCAGGATCATCAGTTTCGCATCGAGCTGGAGACCTCGGCAGCCCAGCTGCTCGGGCAGGAGAGCTATGATGCATTTTGTCGGGAATTCCAGGAGTGGGCAAAACAAAGCTTTGATGTTGTGCAATCACAAAACCGGAAAAGCGCGGAGGAATTGTTCCGACAGATCGAGGAGTACGTGAAGATGAATCTCTATTCCTATTTGTCCATCACGGATGTAGCGTTGAAATTCCACGTCAGTCCATCTTATATCAGCCGCATTATGAAGAAATATACGGAGAGAACCTTTGTTCAATACTATACCGAGTTGAAAATCCAAGAGGCTTGCAGGCTCATGGCCAGCAAGCCGGAGATGAAATTTCGCGAAGTGTCGGACGTGTTATCCTTTAGCGATCAGCATTATTTCTCTAAGGTATTTAAGGAATATACGGGGTATAGCCCCACGGAATACAAGGAGAAGGTCTTGCTTGGCTTGCCTCAGGAGTAACAGCCGGGGCAAGGACATAAGAAGCAAGCCCTCTCTTCATCGCTTCTCGCCAAATAGCTCGGCCAGCAGCTCATAGGAGCGTAATCGGGCCTGATGATCATAGACTTGGGCGGATACAATGATCTCGTTCGCTTTGGTGCGCTCAATCATCTGCTCCAGCCGGGCAGCAACCGTCTCAGGAGAGCCGATGGCTGCATAGCCTAGTTGGCGCTCGACCAGAGCTTGCTCCTGCGGTGTCCAGTCCAGGCGATCCGTAGGCGGACTAAGCTGGGCGGTGCGCCGCCGAATCAGATTCAGGAATTGCTGGTGTTGGGAAGTTGCCAGATATTGAGCTTCCTCATCTGTATCCGCCACAATGGCATTGATACCGATCATGGCGTAAGGCTCAGTCAAACCAGCGGAAGGCTGAAAGTTCGAGCGGTACAAATCCAGTGCGGGCATCAGATAATCTGGCGCGAAGTGGCTGGCAAAGGAGAACGGCAGTCCTAGCTGTGCCGAGAGCTGGGCACTAAAGCCACTGGAGCCGAGCAGCCAGATCGGAAGGTTAAGCCCTTCGCCGGGAATGGCTCTTACCCGCATTGTGGAGTCTGATGTGGGCTGGAAATAGCTGCGCAGCTCCCCAAGCCGCTCCGGAAAGTCCTGACCATCGCTGCCTGGGCCGCGGCGAAGCGCCTGTGAAGTAAGCGGGTCGGAACCGGGTGCCCGTCCCAGGCCAAGGTCAATCCGCCCGGGATAAAGGGATTCCAGTGTACCGAACTGCTCAGCAATAATCAGCGGCGAATGGTTGGGCAGCATGATGCCGCCGGAGCCAACACGAATTGTGCGGGTGCCTCCGGCTACATGACCGATGACAACGGCGGTCGCCGAGCTGGCAATGCCAGGCATGCTGTGGTGCTCGGCCAGCCAGTAACGATGATACCCCCAATTTTCAGCGTGGCGGGCCAGGTCCAGCGTGTTGCGCAGAGACTCGGTGGCTGTGCTGCCGATGGTAATCGGCGCCAGGTCGAGAATGGATACGGGGATGTCTAAGAGATGCGACTTAGTCATATATCTAATCTCCTTTTTGAATTCGCAATTTATGAAAGCTGAAAATAAAAGGCACTGAGTCATATAAGGCTCATTCAATTTATTATAATCCAAATTTGAACAAGAACGAAACTGCTGGATTTTGCTTGTCACTCAGCTTACTCCCCGGGGAGGATGGTTATATGAAGAAATATATCCCGTTCACCTATAAAATGCTCATTCCCTACCTGTTGCTGGTGTTGTTGACAGATGTTATTCTCGGCTATGTTTCATATTCCATGCTGGTGGAGTCCCGTACGGAAATGGCTGAGACGAATATTCGCACAGGGATGGAGCAGGCAAGAAATAATATTCGCTATCAGATGGATGAAATTCAGCGAATGTCCGACACCCTGTTCGGTGACTTGGCGTTTCAACGTGCCTTACAGACTCGGGGAGAGCCGTATGATATTTATCTGGTCATGATGGATGTCATCGTGCCACAGGTCACCGCACCACTCAAATTGTTCGGCAATGATATCCGTCTGATGCTATATACTCTCAATGACGACTTGAACATGGTGGCAGGCGATCATTTGGAGGAGCCGATCTCCGAGAGCGATTATTATATCTTTCCTTTTAAGGAGATGGAAAGCGCGGCATGGTATAGGGAATTGAAAGAATCCGGGCAGGACAACACTTGGGTTCAGGTCGACACCGATGGGCAGCTTGGCAATATCTCGCATATGCGGCGTTTAATCTCGTATAACGGCAACATAACCCTGATTGGTTACCTTCGGATCACCGCTTCGCTGGATGATCTGTTTGGCGATTTCTCTACCTTCCCGGTAGAGGAAGGAATTACGGTACGCCTCTTACATAAGGCAGCAGATCGTAAGCTGCTTTATCAACGGGGAAGCGCGGCGGCGGGTGCCGGCGTTAATGGCTACCTGAGTTTGTATGAGCCGATTCCGGGTTCCGATTTCATCATCGAAGCGCTGGTGCCAGAGGCTTATCTGAAGAAGGACGCAGGCCGAATGCAGCAGGTAGTCTTGACCGTGTGCGGCATCAGCTTTATCGGTATGACCGTGATCGGGCTGGTTGTAGCCCGCTTGTCCGGCCGGAAGATGAACCGGATTGTCCGGCTGGTCCGTTCATTTCAGGATGGGAACTTCCAGAAGCGAATTCGGTTCTCTGGCAATGATGAATTTGTGCATATTGCCGACGCGTTTAATGTTATGGCCGACGATATTCAGAAGTTGATCAACAGTGTGTATGTGCAGGGCATTGAGAAAAAGCAAGCAGAGCTTAAGGCGCTGCAAGCGCAAATCAATCCGCATTTTCTATATAATACATTGTCTACGATTAGTAGCTTGGCTAACTTGGGCGAGACCTCCAAGGTGACTGAGATGGTACAGGGCTTGTCGCGCTTCTACCGGCTGACCTTGAATCAGGGAAAGGTGGTTACCACGCTGCAAAATGAGTTAATGCAGGTAGAAACCTATCTCGACATTCAAAGAGTCAAGTATGCGGGGGCCTTTGCGGTACATATTGATGTGGAGCCTGAAATTTTGCCGATTCCGGTCATGAAGCTGATTCTTCAGCCCTTTGTGGAAAATACATTCAAGCATGCCTGGTTTGGGGAGACCATTACCATTTTAATCGTGGGAAAACGGCGCGGACACCAGATAGAGCTTAAAGTTATCGACAACGGAATCGGTATGAAGCCGGAGGTGGCAGCACGTTTGATCGAGGGCCCCACCCACTCAGGTGGCTATGGGGTGAAGAATGTCCACGAACGAATTCGACTAAGATACGGCGAACCTTACGGAATCCGAATTGCCAGCATATTTGGTGGGGGGACGACGGTGCAAATAAAAATTCCATTCACTCCTGCATCGGCACCCGATCCATAACCTGATTTCCAGCAGAAACCGTAAATCGGTGAATTTGTATCACTTTTCATTGAATACCGCTATGTTCAGGGCTAGAAAGGGCTATTATGCTCAAAATGGGAGTATTTTAGCGCGGAGGAATGCGTGATGAATGTCAATGTATTGTTGGTCGATGATGAGGCGGTTGATCTGGAATGGCTTCGGCGAAGAGTGGCTGGCAGCGGGCTTGACTTGCAGGTTATTGCAGCCGTAAACAGCGGCTTCAAAGCACTGAAGGTGATGGAACACGAGCAAGTCGACTTGATTCTGTGTGATATTCGCATGCCGATTATGTCTGGAATGGAATTCGCCCGGAAAGCCAAGGAGCATGCTCCAGGTGTGAAAATTGTGTTTATCAGCGGGCATGAAGACTTCGAATATGCCAAAGAGGCTATTAGCATAAGCGCATCTGGATACCTGCTGAAGCCGGTGGGCGATCAAGAACTCTATGAGATGGTTGGTGGATTATGTGACACGATCAGACGGGAGCATGAGCAGGATCGCACGTATACCGAAGCTTTGACCCTGCTGGGTGAGGGCATGTTGCTGCGGTGGCTGAATGGAATTTCCCCCGAGCAGGTTACAGGACATGTCCAGGGGCTGATAAGCCCGTTGCTTCAGGTGGGCACGGTAGCCGCCATCATAGAAGTGGATGATGTGCAATGGAAGGCAGGGGGATTGCCGAAGGAGGAGCGGGACCATCAAATCCATAAGGTCTTTTCGTTTGTACAGTATTTTGTTTCCGAGATGAAGCTGGGTACATTTATGATTGATCAGCCGGCCCGGTACGTTCTGTTGGCGGGGATGCCGGAGCCTCTATTCCTGGAATGGCTTGAGGAGTTAGTCCGGGCTGTGCGGCAGATCTCGGCGTTCTCCGTAACGGTCGGGGTAGGCACAGAGGCTCGAACGGAAGAGGAACTGCGTGATTCATACCGGCGAGCTCAGGCTGCATTAAGCGCCAAGTGGCTGGTTGGCAAAAATCGGCTGATTCGCGAGAACCGGTTATTGACGCCCGGGAACCGTTGGGTCTCGGAGCAAGTGGATGATATCCTGAAGCGGATGCTTAAGGCTATTCTAAGCTATGACCTGGTTGGAATTGATGATTGTCTGGTGGAACTCTTCTACCAGGGCCAGCCGTTAGCTTATAAAAATGATGCGTATGATTTGATTATTCAAATCACCGCGAAGCTGCATGCCGGACTACGGGAGATTCATGAGGATTTGTACGAGCTGCTCAGCTGGGATACGAAGCAACCCGAGCTTCTGTTCCAGTTCGAGACGATTCATGATATTGTCTCCTGGCTACGCAAGAGGTTCTTTGAATTATCCGAATTGCTATATGCCAAGAAGACGAAGCAGAAGCGCAAGCTTATCGAAGAAGTGATCCATTATGTCGAGGATCACCTGGAGCAGAAAATTACCTTGAAGGAAGTGGCCGCTCACTTCGACTTCAGCCCCAATTACCTGGGCTATTTGTTCAAGGAAGAAACCGGGGAGCATTTCAGCGACTTTCTGAATGAACTCCGAACCAGGCGGATTTGCTCATTGCTGCAAGATCCGGGATACAAGATTTATGAGATTGCCGAGCGGATGGGCTACAGAAATATTATTTATTTCAATCGCCAGTTCAAGCAAGCCACCGGCATGACGCCGGGGCAATATCGCAAAGCACTCCGAGTTTAAGGGTAGCTGCTACATGTGGTCAGGGACGCGTGAGGCCTGTTTGCAGGTCGGAAGCGTCCTTTTTTTGTAAATACCGGGAAGCCAAGGGGCAATCGTGGAATTAGTATTAGGATTAGTTGTTTTACTGAATCCCTTTGGTAAGCGCTTAACTTTATACTGTTTTTATATAGACAATCATCTAAAAGCGTGGCGAACAAGTAAACGGAGAGCCGGTATGGAGTTGAAACAGCGAGTGTAAGCCCATATCGACCGCAGGCCACTATTGTTCATCCGGCTTTTAAAGGGGGAGCTCGAACCATGAAGCTAAACAGGCTGTGGAACGATATCAAGAAATATAAAATACTGCTGCTTATGCTCGTACCAGCCGTATTGTTTTTTCTGCTGTTCGCTTATGTGCCGATGGCAGGGATTGTATTAGCCTTCAAGCAATACAACTACACGGGCGGGGTGTTCGGAAGTCCATGGAATGGGCTTGACAACTTCCGCTTCTTCTTTGAATCAGGGGATGCCTGGCGAGTTACGCGCAATACCGGACTCTATAATCTTGCCTTCATTATAGTGAACAACGCACTCCAGATTTTTGCCGCTATTTTGTTGTTTGAGGCAGCGGGCCCGTGGTTCCGAAAGCTAACGCAAACGGTCATGTTCCTTCCTTATTTCATTTCATGGGTTGTCGTTGGGGCTATTGCCTACAATCTGTTCAACTATGATTATGGCACTATCAACGTGCTTCTGGGTGCTATCGGGCTGGAGCCTCTTGATATCTATAATACGGCATCATACTGGCCGCTGATTCTCATCGTAGTATCTGCGTGGAAGGCGCTGGGTTACGGCACGATCATGTACTTGGCCGCGATTACCAGCATCGATACGGAAATGTATGAAGCGGCGGAAATTGATGGAGCGAATGTCTTCCAGCGAATACGTCGGATTACCATTCCCAATCTGTATCCTACAGCTATCATTCTCATGCTTCTGGCTGTGGGCAATATTTTCCGAGGGGACTTCGGTATGTTCTACAACATGGTCGGTAACAACGGACTGCTGTTCTCCTCCACCGATGTCATTGATACCTTTGTATTTCGCTCGCTGACAACCTCAAATGAAATTGGCATGTCGGCGGCGGCAGGCTTCTATCAGTCCATACTGGGCTTCGCTACGATTATGCTGGCCAACTATGCGGTGCGTAGATATGATCCGGATCGCGCCTTATTTTAACCTGCGGAGGTGAAATCAAACATGAGATTGAACGTACCAAAAATCATACCGGCACCATTGTCTGTGAGCAAGAAACGCCTGGCCCCGGATCGCTTGCTGCTGCAGCTGCTGGGGTACACCGTGCTGACGTTACTGACTCTCTTTTGCCTGTTTCCCTTCATATTGGTGATCTCTTCGTCTCTGACGGAGGAGAGCAGCATTATTGAGCACGGATTTCAGCTTATTCCCTCTACCTTCTCTCTGGAGGCTTATGCGATTCTTTTTAAATATCCGGAGGAAATGCTGAAGGCTTACGGAATTACGATTAGCGTGACCCTGCTTGGAACTTTCTTTGGCTTGTTTCTAACCTCTATGACGGCCTATGTGCTATCCAGAAAAGATTTCAAATGGCGGAACCGCTTCTCTTTCTTCTTTTTCTTCACGACCTTGTTCAGTGGAGGGCTGGTTCCGTGGTATTTGCTGATCGTTAACTATCTGCAATTGAAGGACACGCTGCTGGTGCTTATTTTGCCGATGCTGATGAATGTTTTCTATATCATTGTCATGAAGTCGTTCATGAGCAGTATCCCGGAAGGCATTATTGAATCGGCCAAGATCGACGGAGCCAATGATTTTCAAATTTACCTCCAGTTCGTTCTTCCGTTATCGAAGCCGGCTCTGGCGACTATCGGGTTGTTTATCGCGCTGGGCTACTGGAATGATTGGTACAACGCGCTTTTGTTCATTTCCAACTCTGATCTGATGCCGCTGCAATACTACCTGTACCGCCTGCTTGGCAATATGGACGGCATGCGCAAAGCCATGATGGCCGCCGGGGCGGTTATGTCCTCGGATATCCCGACGGAGAGTCTGAAGATGGCGATGACTATCGTAGCTACGGGACCTATTATGATCGCATATCCTTTTATTCAGCGTTACTTCGTGCAGGGGTTGACGATCGGTGCGGTGAAGGGGTGACCTCAGGGCAACCTGGTTGCTAATAGATACATTCATCTTATTCTTTAGGGGGAATTACAGTCATGAAACCAAACAAGAGCTTCATGGTTCTGCTTGCCGTCATTTGCGTACTGGCCGCTGTGCTCTCTGCATGCGGGAGTAGTACGGGGAATGAGACAAATCAAGGGAAGGAAGCGGCTGCGCCGGGTAATACTGGAGCGCCTGAAGTGACCGAGGGAGCGGGGGATATCTCCAAGGAAGCGACGCTTAAGCTGCTGATGATTGGCAGTAAGCCAACGGATTATGATGAAGTGTTCGGAGAATTGAATCGACTGTTAAAGGAGAAGATCAACGCTACCGTAGAAACGGAATTTCTCGATTGGGCGGATTGGACGCAAAAATATCCGCTGAAATTTGCCGCCAATGAGGATTTTGACATCGCTTATACGGCGAACTGGGCCTTTTACAATGATCAGGTGCTAAAGGGCGGATTCCTAGAGTTGACGGAAGAGATGCTGCAGCAATACGCCCCCAAGACCTGGGAATCGTTATCTGAAGTTGCATGGGAGCAAGCGAAGGTCAACGGCAAGCTGTACATGGTGCCCAATAACAATCAGGAAGTTACGGACAAGGTGGTGCTAATTCGCGAGGATTTGCGAAAAAAATACAATTTGGACCCGGTGAATAGTCCGGAGACTTATGCGGCTTACTTAAAGGCGATTGCTGGGGAGAAGGGCATCAGCCCATTTGGAGCCAAACCGGCAGATGGCTGGAAGTGGCATGAGTTGGACCAAATTTTGCTGGAACAGCAAAACGAATGGAATTTGGTCGATTATAATTTCCCGCTGGGCTACAAGCTGGATGACCCCTCCGGCCAAGTCTTTAATGTGTACGATACGCCGGAATTTACACAGCTCATAGAGTATTACAAGGACCTGGCGGATCATGGGGGCTGGTCCAAGAACATTGTTAGCAATAAAAATGATGTCTTTCAGGATATCAAAGCCGGTAAAATTTCTTCTTATTCGCATAATCTCGGAACCATTTCCAGCAATATTGGTGAAATTCGCCGCGACAAGCCGGAGTTGGAGGTGGGCATAGCCGACTTAACCCCAGACAAGAAAAAGATCGGGGCCATCTCGACGCAAAATGGCATGAGCATTCATGCAACCTCCAAGCAACCCGAACGTTCACTTATGCTGATTGATTTGCTCCAGAACGATAAGGAAATTCATGATCTGACGATGTATGGCATAGCCGGCAAGCATTACGAGCCTGTGGGCGACGATAAGTACAATCCGGGTCCCAGCTACGCGAATTATACGGGTTTCTCCGTATGGGGCTGGAACTCCCTGTTGAACCGTACAGATGCTTCGTATCCGGAGGAAGGTACAAAAATGCTGGAAGAGTGGCAGTCCAAGGTGTATCATTTTCCGCTGGAGACCTTTGTATTCGACGACACGAAGGTGAAGAACGAAGTAGCGAACGTAGGAAATGTCATGCTGCGTTATGCGATTCCATTGGAATATGGCCTTATCAAGGATTTGGAGAAGGGGCAGGCTGATCTGATCAAGCAATTGCAGGCAGCGGGACTCGATGTCATTCAGCAGGAACTGCAAAGTCAAATTGACGCATTTCTTGACCAATAAGGAGAGGATGATTCCATGAGTGCAAGAAGGATGAAGTATCGGCCTATTAGCGAGAAGCTTCCCGTATTTATGCATGGAGCCGATTATAACCCCGATCAGTGGCTGCACGACTCACAGGTGTTGGCCGAGGATATACGCCTGATGAAGCTGGCGAACTGCAATGTCATGGCCGTCGGGATATTCTCTTGGGCGATGCTGGAGCCGGAGGAAGGAATTTACCATTTTGCATGGTTGGATCAGGTACTCGACAATTTGGCAGACAACGGCATTTATGCCTGGCTGGCTACACCCAGCGGTGCCCGCCCTGCCTGGATGTCGGAGAAATATCCCGAAGTGTTGCGCGTCGAGAAGAACCGCGTGCGCAACCTCCATGGGATGCGGCATAACCATTGCTTCAGCTCTCCGGTCTACCGCGAGAAGGTAGCGCAGATCAATAGCAAGCTGGCCGAGCGTTATTCCGATCATCCGGCCATCGTTGGATGGCATATCTCTAATGAGTATGGCGGGGAGTGTCATTGCGATTATTGTCAGGAAGCCTTCCGCTCCTGGCTCAAGCGCAAATACGGTTCCCTGGATGCTCTGAACCGTGCCTGGTGGACGGCCTTCTGGAGCCATACGTACACCTCCTGGACGCAAGTGGAATCTCCGGCCCCGCATGGCGAGACAATGGTGCACGGACAAAATCTGGATTGGCGCCGTTTCGTCTCGGATCAGACCATCGATTTTTGCAAGCATGAGATGCTTCCGCTCAAGCAAGCCAATCCAACGTTGCCTTGCACTGTAAATATGATGGATTTGTACGAAGGACTGGATTATCGTGAGTTCGCCAAGGCGGTGGACGTAATATCCTGGGATGCTTATCCAACCTGGCATGCGGCGGAATCCGATGCCAAGATAGCCTCCTGGTTCGCGTTCAATCATGACCTGTTCCGCTCCTTGAAGCAGAAGCCGTTCATGCTGATGGAGAGCACGCCATCCTTAACCAATTGGCAGCCTGTCAGCAAGCTGAAGCGGCCGGGGATGCACAAGCTATCCTCCTTACAGGCGGTAGCACATGGCTCGGATACAGTGCAGTATTTCCAATGGCGGAAGAGCCGGGGCTCCAGCGAGAAATTCCATGGTGCGGTAGTTGATCATGTCGGTCATGAGCATACCCGTGTGTTCCGTGATGTAGCCTCCCTCGGGGAATCGTTGTCGCGGCTAGCTGATATTGTAGGCACTTCGGTTCCGGCAGAAGCAGCCATTTTATTCGACTGGGATAATCGGTGGGCTATCAAAGATGCTCAAGGCCCCCGCAACCAGGGGATTCATTACGAAGAGACAGTGGTGCAGCATTACCATGCCTTATGGGAAAAGGGGGTGCCCACCGATATCATAGGTGCATTTGATGAGTTCGACAGCTATAAGCTCATCATTGTTCCTATGGCTTATCTGCTTCGCAAAGAAACGGGTGACAAGCTGGAGCAATTCGTCAGAAATGGCGGTACGCTATTGGCGACATATTGGACAGGGGTCGTTGACGAAAATGATCTTTGCCACCTGGGCGGATTTCCGGGTCCTCTGCGCAAGACGGTTGGCGTATGGGCGGAGGAAATCGAGGGATTGCATGATCATGAACGCAATGCACTGGTTATGGTTGAAGGTAACTCACTAAATCTAAGTGGTGTGTTCGAGATCCACGAGCTTTGCGAGCGTATCCATGTGGAGGATGCCAAGGTCATTGGAATGTATCAGGATGATTTCTATGCTGGAGAACCGGCGCTGACCGTTAATGAGCTTGGCAAAGGCAAGGCCTATTACTTGGCGGCACGTGTCAGCGATTCTATCTTCTATGAAGAGTTATATAGCCGGCTGGTTCAGGAGGCGGGAGTTCGACAGGCCCTGGAGGTTGACTTGCCTCCAGGGGTCACGGCGGGACTAAGAACGGATGGGGAGTATGAATATATCTTCGTGCAGAATTTCTCCGGACAATCGGCCCTTGTTGAACTGCCCGGGACCCCATTCGAGGATGCCGAAAGTGGGGCATCGTTAACGTCAAGCTCTATAGAGCTGCCGGTGAATGGTATTTGTGTTCTGAAGCGTAGGGCAAGCCTGGTTTAGCAGCTTAAGGTCGGTATAGTTATAAGAGATAAAGCAGCCGCCCCGTTAAGGGGATCGGCTGCTTTTGCTTGATGGACCTCTATAGCGATGCTTCTCAATAGCGTGTTGTATAATCTAAATAGTAAAAAGCGAAAGATGATAAAAAATATCCAACTGGAACAAGGGAGTGCAGCTTCGATTGAATAAAACAGAGCGTCTTTTAGCGATTGTGATGGAGCTACAGCGAAGCAAATTGCTGACGGCCGATGCCTTGGCAGAGAGCTTGGGAGTCAGTGCAAGAACGATCTATCGCGATATGCAGGCTTTGAGTGAAGCCGGTGTTCCTGTCATGAGTGAGACCGGATCAGGATATTCCTTAATGGAAGGTTATTTTCTGCCCCCCATTAGTTTCACTGTGGATGAGGCTGTATCGCTGCTTCTGGGTGCTGAATTTATAGAAAAGCGTTTTGATCCTGCTTATCGTCACAGCGCGCGTTCTTCCCACAGAAAAATCGAAGCCCTGCTGTCTCTTCCCATCCGAGAGGAGACAAGCCGCATTCAAGGGAGCATCCGTCTGCTCCAAAAAGATGAATTGGATATCCTGACTAGGGAGAAAGTAAATCTGGGAAGCATTCGCGAGGCCATGCGGGAGGGTAAGAAATTACGGTTCACCTATCATAAAGGGGTTGCTGGAGCGGATGGAAACCGGGTTACGGTGCGCACCGTATCGCCATTCGGATTGGCACATGATGAGCAAAATGGCTGGCTCTTGCTTGCTTTCTGTGACCTGCGGGAGGACATTCGTCATTTTCGAGTTTCTCGAATCAGTGATCCTGCCCTGACGGATGATACGTTTCAACTTCCGGATAACTTTGATCTCCATTCTTATCGACCGAAGGATACCCGCAGCATCCGGGTCTGTGCCATTTTCAATCCAGCAGTCATCGATAAAGTCGAAGAAGCCAGCAACTATTACATGGAGACTACCGAGTCTAAAGAGGACGGTTACCATGTCACTTTCCGAGTGCGTCAACCGGAAGAATTGCTGTCCTGGATACTTGGATGGGGAGCGGATGTGGTAGTGACGGAGCCTGAATCCTTCAGAAAACAGGTAAGAGAAGAAATTACAAAGATGAAAGAACGCTACTGACATACTGGTGGCAATAGGGGTCTTGTACAATCAAGATATACTAATAACAAGGAGGACATTTATTATGTCAGCAATTGGACCAGATTTCATCTCACTTCAAGTGAGTAATCTTGAAGGCTCTGCAGAATTCTATCAAAACTATCTTGGACTGGTTCGCTCACAGGCGGGGCCCCCTCATGCCGTAGTCTTCGATACCAAGCCGATTACTTTTGCTCTTCGTGACCTGATTCCAGGAACGGAACTCGGTTCAGGTACTCAGCCTGGACTTGGTGTCGCTCTGTGGCTTTATGCCCCGGATACGCAAGAAATTCACGACAAGCTTGTAGCAGCAGATGTAAAGATTACATCCGAACCCATAGACGGACCCTTCGGGCGAACCTTTACCTTTGCCGATCCGGACGGTTACCTCATTACCCTTCACAGTAAAGCCTAACTAATCAGATGTAGCCAGCTCTCCATACGGTAAACAGGTGAAATAATAAAACCTGTTACTGTGAGGGGAGCTTTTTTATGTCGAGCAATTAGTGCTCAATTGAATTTTTGATGAATTGATTGTATTCATTTATGAGCTTGTCTAGCCGTACTGATTGACGAATGACATGAGGATGGCTTAATTGCCCATTATATCTTTCAGTCAGTACATGGAGTTTTTTTCTGGCAGTTTCAATACGTTTTTGCAGGCTTTGCAATTCCATATAGACATCCTCCCCATGTAATATTCTAGGGGATTATGTTAAAATCTTGTACAACTCATTAATGACAGAAGAATATTTCTATATCATGTTGCTTTCATCTAAAAATGCTGTTTTTAATTGTGTAAACCGCTGTTTCTCCTGATTACCCGCATGGTCACTGTATTCCTGGAATAAAACAACACTATTAATAATATTTCTGACACTGCTTATTCTAACGGATAATTGCAGTGCTTCCAGGACTAGATTTAATGCAGCCTTGGGATTTTTTTTGCCTCTATAGGCCGCTAAATCACAAAAGAATTGTACCGTTTTTTCTGCCATCACGGTCTCATTGTACATGCCATAGTTAGCATTAACCATGGTTGAGGAGGGGAGATATGGAGCAAACCTTTCAAGTATAGGATCAATATTATAGTTATACTGATTTGCTGCCTTGATGATGTGAGTCAAACCAACAAAAATTTCATCTGGTCTCGTTTCTATATATTTTGCATATTCTGTTAACGCTTCCTCATGCCCTGATAAGACCTTATACAAATATGTGTTAGCAGTGGCCCATTCTTTGAATTGTGAAATGATACGCTCTGCGATCTCGTCTTTCTCCCGAATCCAATTCGCACCATTTGCATAAAGCGTTACAAATTCCAACGCCTTGTTATAGTCCCCATATTGTTCATGAGCGGTGGCGCGGGCCAGATATGCATAAAGAATATAATAATATAATGGCTGTGCTGTTTGAATTAAGGATTCTTCTTTGCGGCACGACCCACCATGTAAATGATACAAAGAGGATGCCAACTGCTGTAGTTGAACTGCTAATGCCTCTACCTTGGGCCATTTATGGACCATGCCAAAAATATGCATAAGCTGCTTTAGAGCCTCTAATTGCTCCATTTCAGGCAGGCGATTGGTATAAGGCTCAAACTGCGTGGCTGCTAATAGGTTTTCTTCTAAATCTTCTCCTAATTGAAGGCTAAACAAGCGGTACCGACAAAGAGCGAGGCGCTCAGAGTGTTGATACCGTTCAGACTCGGCAACCTGTCTATAAATCAAAGCTGCTGCCTTTACCTTTTCTTGCTTGAAAAGCTGCTCAGCAATCGCAAATAAAGCGGTATTGTACTGACGATCTTCCAAAAGCCGTCCAACAACCTCTTCTATACAATCCAGCCGCTCTAGCTCAGCACAACGCAAAATAAATGGTCGAATTCGGCGTAGATTGCTGGATGAAGCAAAGCATTCCTCAATATACTCTTCGTATAAGCCGTCCTGTGGTAGCTTCATAGCGTTCGTAATAAGTTGTAGCTGCCCTAGGGAGATTGGCTTTAACCCCTTTAAAATCCGGCTTAACGTTCCTGTGTTAATGGTAGATATCTGTGAGAACCTGGATATAGACAGCTCCTCTTCTACCATATATTGTTCTAATATTTCACGTATCGATCGCTGCAAAGAAAGACCTCCAGCCTCAAATGCCATATATTAGGATGATTATTAGTTTTACAGTATACCTAAAATTAAATTGGGGTCAACTGCAATACTTAATAATAGGCTCGGTTGGTTTTAAACATGGTACTCCTCATAAACATCGAAAAATAAAAAAGCAGCCGCCGTATCAAAACGGTTAGCTGCTTTGCATTTTCATGATGTATTGTCTACGGCTCGAAAATTACCCCTTCACCGCTCCCGCCACTACGCCTTTGACGATGTATTTCTGCAAGAAGATGAAGACGATGATCGAAGGCAGGACAGCCATAACCATGGCGGTCATTGCGTATTGCCAGTCGGAGGTATATTGTCCGACGAAGGTGTAGGCGGCCAAGGTCAACGTCTTGGTGGCTGGTGACCCATTGACCATCAAGAGTGGAAGCAGGAAGTCATTCCAGATCCACATCACATCGATAATGATGATCGTGGTGGTCACCGACTTCAACAGCGGGAAGATTACGCTGAAGAATAAGCGAAAGCCGGAGGCGCCGTCTATAGTGGCACTTTCATCAATCTCTCGTGGTATGCCCTTCACGAAGCCATGGTAGATGAACAGGGCCAGCGGAGCGCCAAAACCCCAATACAGGATACCCAGCCCCCAGGTGCTATCCGACAAGTGGAAGCTCTTGGCCATTTGCAGCACGGTCAGCATGATCGATTGAAACGGAATAAGCATTGGCATAATGCAGATGAAATAAACGATCGAGCTGGCTCTGGATTTGGTGCGGGCTAATTTGTATGCCGCGATGGAAGAGATCAACACAATGCCAGCCAGACCCAATACGGTAATGACTGTATTGTTCAGGAACAGCCGCGGGTAGTTGATGAACTCCCAGACGTAGCTATAATTCTCAAAAGCCAGCTTCTTCGGCAAGGCAATGACATCAGTCATGACCTCGGAGAAGCTTTTTAGCGAGTTGTTGATGGTCAGGAATAACGGGTAGAGGAACAGGATGGACAGCAGCACCATCCCGATCTCCAAAATAATGCGGCCCACTTTGTTTTTGTTCATTATGCCTCAACCTCCCTGCGTTTGAAGATGGTAAGCTGGATGATCGTAATGATCAGCACCGCTACGAACAGAATCAAGGCCTTGGCCGTACCGTAGCCGTACAGGTTGTTCTGGAAGGTATCGCGGTAAATGTCATAAGCTACGCTGTAGGTGGTTCCGCCCGGGCCACCGCCCGTCAGGGACAGGATTACGTCGAACACCTTGATCGAGTTGGTCAGCGCCATGAAGACGGAGATGGTAATGGAAGGCGCCAGCAGTGGCAGCGTGACATTGAAGAAGCGGCGAAGCGGTCCTGCGCCGTCTACAGTAGCAGCTTCCTTAAGATCATCCGGCACCGATTGCAGACCGGCGATATAGATCACCATGTAGAAGCCGATGGACTGCCAGATGGAGACGAACAGGACGGATATGAAGGCAAGTCCCGGCTCGCCCAGCCAGCTTAAGGCGAACATTCCCCATCCGGTGCTCTCTCCAAGTGATTCAAAGCCCTGCATGAAAATAAACTTCCAGATGAAGCCGACAATAACCAGGCTGAGAATATAAGGAATGAAGAAGGCGGCTCTTAGCCAGCTTGTCGTCTTCAGCTTCATATCGAGAACCAGTGCCAGCAGAATGGCGAGTACGTTAACCAGTACGATATAGAGAATGGCATATTTGATCGTGAACCAGGCGGCACTTGTGAAGTTGGCATCGCCCATGAAGATCTGCTTGAAGTTATCCAGACCGATAAAGGTTGGATGCTTGGAGATCCCGTTCCATTTTGTCAGGGAATATCGAATCGTCATCATGAATGGATAATAAAATACGGCAACAATCGCGATCAGAATCGGCAAAGTAAAGACGCCAAACTCCAGTTTTTCCGCTCGCTTTCTCCCAAGTTTAGACATAATGCACCTCTTTTTTATGACATTTAGTGATAGACAGGGTGTTTGCTTGTTCTACACATATCGCCCTTTTCGGCTATAATGTAATTATAAAACAGCGTTTACATTGCCAAAATGGATTTAAGAAAACAGTTAAGGGTAAAAAGGTGAACTGGCTGCGCAGCGGTGGATGGGCCAGAAACGGGGGCAGTATGTCGAACTGGATCAGGCGAGTAGTGATCAGGCTTAGAGACCGGGTGTCGCGCCGATTGGTCAATAAGCTTATTCTGTTATTTACGGCAATGATTGTATTGGTCGTTGGATTGTTAACCGTTATTTCCTATCAGATGCTAGAGCGGGAATCGGTGAGCTATAGCATTGAAAGTACGACCAGCAACCTGAAGCTGGTGAATCAGAAGCTGGAGGATTATATGCAGGGTGTTGAGCAGTTCTCCTTGCCACAAATCCGATATGAAGAAATTTTACAGGCTGTGGTTAGCGAAGAGACGGAATATGCGTCAAGGATGTATCTGGAGGATTACTTGCGAGAGTTGTTCTACTCACGTAATGATCTGGAGAGCATTTATTTATATCTGATCGATCAGGGAAAGTATTATTCAATTACCAGGGAGGCCTATAACATCACCGTTCGATCCAGCTTCCGTGAAGGCATTCCGGAGCAGCCGTGGTATCAGCGGGCGATGGAAAGCTCGCGGAACCGTTCCTATCAATCCTTTATCGTCCCTGGCAGCGAATCTGGATATGGCATGAGCGAGGAGCCTAGCTTCATGGGCTATCATCGTGTGCTTCGCTCTCTTGTTACACGAGAACCGAAGGCGGTGGTCTCCTTCTACCTAAAGCCTGCTGTGAAGGATCAAATTTTGAACGATGTGCCGTTTGAGGAGGGCGAGCATCTGTTATTCCTCGGGCCGGACAATGAGCCCTTTCATGTGGACAATCTCGAATTCCTGCGGCAGCTTGAGCAGGCTCCATGGCTGGACCGTTTGGGCGAGGACCCCTTCATGAAGCCTCTGACCTGGACGGATGCAGAAGGCCACAAGTACCTGGTGGTCTATAATGTGGAGGACAGCGAGGGGTGGAAGCTGGTAAAGCCCATTCCTTATAGTAATATTTATGCTGCTGCCAATGCGACTCGGAATCTGGGATACCTCATTGGTCTGGTGTTTCTGGTCATTTCCATCGTGCTGGTGACGTTAATTTCCAATGCCATTACACGTCCGCTGAAGGATCTGTCTCTGCAGATGCGGCGGTTCAGCGAGGGAACCTTTGATGCGGAGATTCCCGTACGGGGCCGGGATGAGCTGGCTTATTTATCCCGCCATTTCAATCGGATGGTGCGGCGCACTCATGATCTCATCAATGAACGCTATAAGATGAAGCTGGTTGAGAAGAATGCGATACTCAAGGCGCTGGAGGCGGAGATTAATCCCCATTTCCTCTATAATGCCCTGCAAGCTATTTCCACTAAGGCACTGAAAAGCGGGGATGAAGAAGTGGCGGATATGGTAGATGCGCTGGCCTTAACTCTACGTTATTGCATCAGCGGCAAGGATATCGTGAACGCGCGGGAAGAATTGCGACATATTGAGCGTTATCTGGTCCTGCAGCAAGCCAGATTTGGCAGTCGCCTGCAGGTGACAGTGGAATGGGAGGAATCTTTGAAGGACCTGCAAATCCCCAAGCTGTCCATTCAGACGCTGGTGGAGAACTCCATCAAGCATGGCCTGGAGAAGGTATCGACCGGTATTGTGATCATCATTCGCGCGGAGCTAAGCGAGAGCCATGCGGTTATCTCGGTACAGGATAATGGGCCGGGCATTCCTCCGGAGCGGTTGGAGCAAATCAAGCAGTCGTTCGCCATCGTTTGGGACGAGCAGGAGGGGGAGAATATCGGACTCAAAAATTTGTATACCCGGCTAAGACTACTCTATGGGGAAGAGGCTGAACTGGCCATACGCAGCGAGGGAGCCGGTACAGAGATGATTATGTTAATACCGCGAGGGGGCAGCAGTCATGTATAAAGTGTTGATTATCGACGATGAGGAGCCTCTTCGGGAAGCGATACGCATTCTCGGCAACTGGCAGGGGCTGGAGATCGGGGAGGTATTGGAAGCCACGGACGGCAAGGCGGGCCTGGCGATGCTGGAGCAGCATAAGCCCGACATCGTTATGGTGGATATGAAGATGCCGGAGATGAACGGGGTGGAGTTCCTCAAGATCGTTGAGCAGGCCTATCCCGAGCTACTGACCATCGTCATTAGCGGGTACAATGATTTTGAGTTCACCAGACAGGCTATTCACTCCAAAGTAGTGGACTATCTACTCAAGCCGGTTAATCGTCAGGACTTGAATCAGGCCTTGCGCAAAGCCATCGATGTGCTCGCAGCCAAACGGCAGCTCCAGAGCGAATCTATTACAAGAAACATCACCTTCAATATGTCGCTGCCCAAGCTGAAGGAGAAGATCTACTTGTCCATTATCGACCGCAGCTTCAAGAAGCAGAGCAATCTGGGGTTCCTCCCTCTAATAGGAGCAGATGATCCGGATAACCGCTTCGGAGCGCTGGTGTTGCGCATTTTGAATCTGGAAGCGATCCGGGACAGTCGCTTCAATCAGGATACGGAGCTATTGCATTTTGCCGTTGCGAACGTCATTAACGAGGTGGCCGGGAATCACCTGATCTGCTTCAGCTTCGCTAATCCCAAGCAGGAGCGGGAGATCATCGCCGTTTATACCGCGCACGGTGGTTACCCCAAGGAGGTTAACTTCCGATCGGGAGAGCTGATGAAAAAGGTGGTCGCTACTTTAAGCAGCTTGTTTGGCATTTTGACGGCGGGGGGCGTCGGATCTGTCTGCGAGGATGTGCTGGCCGTAGCCGACTCCTATAAGGAGGCGGTGGACAAGATTGAATGGATTGATTTGCTCAAGCTTGAGGGGAAGGCAATCATAGGCGCCGGGGGCAGTTCACCCGTGCAGGATAGCTTCTCCTTCACCAGCCGCTTGCCCATTCTTCGCAGCGCCCTGGAGGCCGGGAACCTTAAAGCTGCCAAGACGGTCATGAGCGAATACGCCAAAAAAATAAAATCCGGCGAATCCTTCACCCTCGGGCAGGCGGACCGTACACTGCGCGAGATTATCGTTCTATTAAATGATACCGCTACTGACCTTGGCGTTCCGACAGACCGACTTCCTGGCGCCGGAGGAGAGCGGGCGCTGAGCGCGATAGGTCTGTCTACCGACTATGCTGCCTTCGAGCAATACGAAGCATTGCTATGGAGGCTGACGGCGTACTACAATGAGCAGATTCGCCGTTCGTTAGCGGGCAACAGACCATTTAACGTGGATGACATCAAGGTTTACATCGAAGATCATTATTTTGAGGATATCAAAATTTCAATGTTCACCGAGAAGTATTTTCTCAGCAGGGAATACTTGATGAAGCTGTTCAAGCAGCAATATGGTCACGGTATCCATGAATACGTTCAGAAGGTGCGGATGGAGAAGGCAACGGAACTGCTGAACGATTCTTCCTTAAAGATTCAGGAGATTTCCGAGATGCTTGGCTATAAGGATAAGAACTATTTCAGCAAGGCGTTTCGGAACTATTACGACCTGTCTCCCTCCGAATATCGTGTGCGTCAGGAGGCAGGGGTTAAAAAGTGAACTAACCCATCATTCCACTTTTTTACCCTCAAATCATCACATATCTACATTTTGTCTGTTAAATCTATTCAGTAGAATAAGGGCATGGCAGCTCAAGTGTGGCTGCTATAAGGATGTTAACAACTTCAAAGAAGCGGGGGCGTTATGAAATGAAGAAAAAGATCCTTGCCCTATCCTTCAGCCTGGTGCTGATTATGGGGCTGCTGTCAGCTTGTGGCGGGAACGGCAACAACGCTGAGGGCAATGGAGCCGGAGGCGCCAATGCTGGAGGCAATAATGCAGCAGCGGATGAATCCAAACCGGTTACCATTAACATGTTTACAGCTTCGCCCGAATACACGGATGCCTTCAACGCCTACATCAAAGAATACAAACAAGTGAAGCCCAATGTAACTATTAATCTGGAGATTATGCAGGCGGACTACAATACCGTGCTCAAATCGAGAATTGCTGCCGGAAGCACACCGGATGTCTTCCAAACAACGGCAGGCGGCGATATCGACACCTTTGCGGAGTACAGTGCCGATCTGACGAACGAGCCGCTGGCCGCAGCCATGACGGACGCTGTTCGCGCCAATATGAGCTCGACGGACGGCAAGGTGCTGGGACTGCCGGTCAAGGGCAACCTGTTCTCCCTGATTTACAACAAAGAATTGCTCGACCAAGCGGGAGTGGCCACCTTCCCGAAAACAGTGGCAGAGCTGGATGATGCCATCACCAAGCTGGAAGCCAAGGGAATTACCCCATTCGCCAATGCCTATAAGGAATGGTGGGTATGGAAGCACGTCTTCCAGCACTTCGTGAATGCAGCAGCACAAGATGCAGGGGTAACTTCACAGGAATTAGTAAGCGGATTCATTGCCGGAGATGTTAAAATCAAGGATTATCCGGTGCTCTACAACAACTTCTTCAGCTTCATCGATACGACCGTCAAGCATGGTACGGACAAACCGCTCGAACGTGACAGCAATGCTGAAGTTAGCGATTTTGCTTCCGGCAAAGCGGCCATCATGACAGGTAAAGGTGCATGGGACGAAGAAGCAATTAAGAAAATTACGCCGGACATTAAAATTGGCATCGCCGGATACCCGGTCAGCGACAAGCCGGAGCAGGCGACGATTATTACAGGTGCGGACCAAGCGTTGCGCATTAACAAGGATTCGGCCGTCGTCAAGGAGACCATTGAATTCTTCAACTGGCTCTACACTTCGGATTATGGGAAGAACTGGTTCTCTAGCGTAGCGAAAGTTATCCCTCCAATCAAGGATGCGCCGATGCCGGAACTCGATATGCCACAGCAAATGAATGAAATTTTGGCCTCTGAGCCATCGGGTGATTTGTCGATCAACTATTCGCTGGATACGTTCCATCAAAAATTCGGCGAAATTATGCAGGCCTATATTGGTGGCAGCAAAACGAAAGATCAGGCTGTGACTGAAATCGAACAGGCCTGGGTGCAACTGGGTTCCGCTCAATAAAGATTAAAGATGTACCTACGATGAACTCAGCACCATCCTCGGTGCTGAGTTCATTTTGCTATCATCAAGATCATAACGAAGCTAAGGAGGAACTACGATGTCCAGACTCATTCAACTGATGGAAAACGGTCTTCATCTGGTGCTGGAGGTGACCGCGGAGAAGGATGTGCGTTTGTTGCATTTCGGTACGGAGGAATGGGTGGATGAACTGCTGCATGAAGAACAGAAGCCAGGCTTTCGTCTCATGGAGCTGCAACTGACAGGAGAAGACCGGGGAGAACATCATGGGCGAACGCATCGTGCGAGCTACCCGGGTCTTCGCATGGCTTATGTCAGTCATACAGATATAAGAAATCAGCTTGGCCGCAAGCTGGAGCTAACCCTGTGCGATCCGGTAACTTCATTGCAAGCTGTGCAGCACTTCCAGTTCTTTGATGGGCTGCAAACGATTCGTTCCTGGGTCACACTGTTTAATGCCGGGTCAAATGCGTTGGGCGTTGAGTATGTGTCCTCCTTTGCTTTGAATGGGCTGGATAAGGAGGGACGGCAGGATCGTGACGAGAAGATGTTCCTGTCTATTCCGCATACAGGCTGGCAAAGTGAGCTGCAATGGCGGACATATCGTCTGCCGGAGTTGGGACTCTCTCATATGACGGACCGTAGTTCCAAACGGATATCCTGTAGTAATACAGGGTCCTGGTCTACGGCAGAGCATGTTCCTATGGCGGTGCTGGAGAATCGGGAAGCTGGAAACAGTCTGTTCTGGCAGATTGAGCACAACGGCTCCTGGCATTGGGAGATGTTGGACCAGAACGATTATTTGACACTGCTGATCAGCGGGCCCACCGAGCACGAAAATCACTGGTGGATATCACTTGCACCGGGTCAGTCATTTGTGAGCGTACCGGTGGCGGTCGGAGCGGTGTATGGTGGCTTTGAGCAGGCGGTTGGCCAACTGACTGCTTACCGCCGGCGTATTCGCCGCCCGAATGCTGACAATCGGGATTTGCCGATTATATTTAATGATTACATGAACTGTCTATGGGGCTCGCCAACTACAGCGAAGCTCCTGCCACTCATCGATGCCGCCGCAGAGGCAGGCTGCGAATACTTCTGCATTGACGCCGGCTGGTATGCGCCGGGTGAATGGTGGGATGGTGTAGGGGAATGGCTGCCTTCCTCCGAGCGATTCCCCGAAGGCATCAAATATGTATTGGATTATATACGGGGCAAAGGCATGGTTCCGGGGCTGTGGCTGGAGCTTGAGGTGATGGGCATCCGCAGTCCAAAGCTGGCAGAGACGGATGATAGCTGGTTCTTCATGCGGCATGGCAAGCGAATGATGGACCGCAGCCGTTATCAGCTGGATTACCGCAACCCGCAGGTCATTGCCCATGCGGATGAAGTCATTCGTCGTCTGGTGGAAGACTATGGTGTAGGCTATATCAAGATGGACTACAACATCAATGCCGGTATCGGCACCGAGCTGGCGGCGGACAGCTATGGTGATGGATTGTTGCAGCATAACCGCGCTTATCTGGCCTGGCTGGACGGGATTTTTGCCCGTTACCCCGATTTGGTTATCGAAAATTGTTCCAGCGGCGGGATGCGTATGGATTATGCCATGCTAAGCCGGTACAGTATTCAATCGACCAGCGATCAGGAGGATTACGTGAACTACGCGATGATCGCCGCAGCTTCGCCTTCGGCCCTGGCCCCCGAGCAATCAGCCATCTGGTCCTATCCGCTGCGGGAGGGGGATGATGAAGAGGTTGTCTTTAACATGGTCAATGCCTTGCTGCTGCGGGTGCACCAGAGCGGGCATCTTGCTGAGCTGAGCGCTCGCCGCCGTGCGCTGGTTAAGGAAGCGTTGGATTATTACAAGCTGATTCGCAGGGATATTCCAGAGGCCTTTCCTTTCTGGCCGCTAGGCTTGCCCAAACGGGAGGATCACTGGATGAGCCTGGGACTTCGCCGCACAGAGAAGCCGGTCATTTATTTAGCAGTATGGCGGGTTGGTGGGGACGCTTCTTCACAGGTGCTGTCACTTCCCGAGCTTAGGGGAGAGGAATTGTCCATTCGTTGTGCCTACCCGCAAAACTTCGCAGGGACATGGAACTGGGATGCCGCAGCAGGGAATCTGAAAGTAACGTTACCTCAGGCTAGAACGGCCCGACTATTTGAAATCCGGCGTGGGCAGTGAGGGTGAACCAGTTAGATAGGGAGATAGCTTAATAGGAGACGGCAGACTTTTATCCAACCGCCCATCTGGTATATAATGGTTGTGGACTTCATCCAGACAAGTTTTGGGCAATAGGTCAAGCTAAGCACCTGATATCAAAACATTGAGGAGGCTGCAGTCATGAAGTATACGAGCTTGGGAAGAACCGGTTTAAAGGTAAGCCGTCTGTGCTTGGGCACGATGAATTTCGGCCCTACCACCGAGGAGAAGGAAGCATTCAGAATTATGGATGCGGCGCTTGATGCAGGCGTCAACTTCTTCGATACAGCGAATGTGTACGGTGGGACGCCGCATCGCGGGTGGACCGAGGAAATTATCGGACGTTGGTTCGCCCAAGGCGGCGGACGCAGGGAGAAGGTTGTGCTGGCCACCAAAGTATACGGCGGCATGGGCGACGCGGAGACGGATCCGAATGGGGGGCCCGGCTTGTCGGCCTATAAGATTCGCCGTCATCTGGAGGACTCGCTGCGCCGGCTTGGCACGGACCACATCGAACTGTATCAGATGCATCATATTGACCGGAACGTGAGCTGGGACGAGCTATGGCATGCTTTTGAAATCGCCCAGCATCAAGGGAAGATCGGTTACGTCGGGTCTAGCAACTTCGCTGGGCGCGACTTGGTGAAGGCTCAATACGAAGCTAAGGCTGGGGGACGGCTGGGATTGGTCTCTGAGCAGCATAAGTATAGCCTGCTGTGCCGTTTGCCGGAGCTGGAGGTGTTGCCTGCTGCCGAAGAGCTGGGCATTGGCGTTATTCCATGGAGCCCGCTGGACGGCGGTGTTCTTGGCGGGAATCTGAATCCGCAGCCTGGCTCCAGAACGGCCAAGCAAGCAGAGCGGGTGGAGAAGCTGCGTCCGCAGCTAGAGAAGTTCTCCAAGCTGTGCAAGGAATTAGGTGAATCGGAAGCCACGATTGCCTTGGCCTGGACACTGGCCCATCCCGCTGTGACCGCCCCGATTATCGGGCCACGCACACTGGAGCAATTCGAGGAATCCTTGCGGGTAGTCGAGGTGGAATTGACCAGCGAGACATTGCAAGCGATCGACGAGATTTTCCCGGGTCCTGGAGGCGAAGCTCCAAGGGCGTATGCCTGGTAAGCTGATTTTTGATTCGCTGTGCACGATATAAATACTCCATAAACTGTGAGGCGGGCAAGTGTTGACACTTGGCTCGCCTTTCGTATATTATCATGTAGACTGATCGGTCTAATTCCACGAAAGAAAGAGGAAGAGCGGTATGTCCACTGAGAACCCAACGCGCCGGCTACTGATCGAAACGACGGCCAAATTGTTGCAAAATCAAGGCTACAACGCTACCGGCTTGAATCAGATTACTCAGCTTAGCGGTGCGCCCAAAGGATCGTTATACTACCACTTTCCTGATGGCAAGGAACAGTTGGCTTGTGAAGCTGTGGGTCACACGAAGAAGGTAACGCTGGCTGGTCTGTGCGCCGCACTTAATGCTTCGCCCGATGCAGTGACTGCCGTACAAGGACTTTTTACCTTCATTGCCGACAAATATGATCAGGATGCGGATTTAGGCATTCCGGTTGGCATTGTGGCGCATGAGACGGCAAGAAATAATGAGAACATTCGTCAAGCTTGCTGTGGTGTGTATCATGCCTGGATTGAGGAATTTGAGAAGAAGTTCAATAGCTGTGGCTATGGGGCGGAGGAGGCTGCTGATTTGGCGGTGGTAATCAACGGCATGGTAGAAGGGGCTATCATTATGTGTCTGACGCAAAAAAGCAGTGACCCGTTGCGTACGACGGCGAAGCTGATCCCGCGATTGTTCAAGGTATAGGCATAAGCAATATTAATTTAAATTTTATATATAGAACGGTCTAATAGACAAAGTGGCAAAGCCCAGGCTAGGTTGTTATGCGATACATTTCGCTGGTGGCCTCCCTGTTCATATACACATACAGAGTAAGTAGAGAAATAGAGAGAAGAGAGATTTAACTACAATAGGATAGTTTGGAGGTACCCTGTACAATGAATATGTCAACGCAAGCTGCATCACAAGGAGCGGGACTTGAGGGGATCAAGCGTCTTCCCATTACAATTGCCCTGGTGATCGGGGCCTTCGTGTCCATTTTGAATGAAACCTTGCTGAATGTAGCTTTTACGGATTTAATGCACGAGTTTCAGGTTGGGCCATCCACCATACAATGGCTGTCTACCTCTTATATGCTGGTGATTGGTATCCTTGTGCCTATTACGGCGCTGTTAATGCAATGGTTTACAACAAGACAAATGTTCTTATCCGCCATGCTGTTATTCCTGGTCGGTACCATCGTCTGCGGCATAGCTCCTTCATTTAGTGTGCTGCTGCTGGGCCGGGTGATTCAGGCTATCGGCACGGGGCTGCTGCTGCCGGTGATGATGAATACCATGATTTCAATCTATCCTCCTGAAAAAAGAGGCACGGCCATGGGTACCATCGGGCTGGTTATTATGTTTGGTCCTGCTATCGGCCCGACGATATCCGGGTTAATTCTGGATGCCTTCGATTGGCGCTGGTTATTTTATCTGGTGGTTCCGCTGGTTGTGTTCTCCATTCTGTTTGGTGCAGCGTATCTGCGTAATGTATCCGAGATTACGAGACCCAAGGTGGATATTGTCTCCATTCTGTTGTCTACGGCGGGCTTCGGCGGTATTGTGTACGGCTTTAGCAGTGCAGGCGAGGGTGAAGGCTGGTCCAGCCCTATCGTCTATACTTGTCTGATTGTCGGCTTTGTATCGTTGATTCTGTTCGTTTGGCGGCAGTTGAAGGTGGCTGAGCCTACACTCGATGTCCGGGTGTTCAAATATCCGATGTTTGCCTTATCGGCAGCTTTACTGATGGTAATGATGATGACGTTGTTCTCCACGATGATCATTCTGCCGATGTATCTGCAAGGTGCCCTGATGATGGTTCCATTTGTGGCGGGGCTGGTCCTGCTTCCCGGTGGGATCGTTAATGGATTGATGTCGCCGATAGCCGGCCGACTGTTCGATAAGTTCGGTCCACGAGGATTGATTACACCCGGGTTGCTGATCGTGGTCACAACGATTTGGTTCATGCGTGGCCTAGAGACGACGACCCCTGTTGGGACGGTCATCGGACTTCATATTGCACTGCTCGTAGGTATATCCCTGGTCATGATGCCTGGACAGACGACAGGGCTTAACCAATTGCCGCGCAGACTATATCCGCACGGTACGGCCATTATGAACACGCTGCAACAGGTATCCGGAGCGATCGGAACGGCATTGTTCATGGGGATCTTCTCCAACGGGCAGGTTCGTTATCTGGCAGGCGTGGCTGACCCGGAGTCGGTCACAGAGAAGGCAAATGCTCTGGTGTTCGGCTTGCATAGCTCATTTAGTATTTCCATGTACGTCGGCATCGTGGCACTTTTGATCGGTTTCTTCTTGCGTCGTACCGAGGCGCCGGTAGAAACGCCGCTGAAGCCGGAGTTCAAACCGGAAGTGAAGACAGAGGGATAAGCTTGGCTGAATTCAAGATTCAACGCTGGACTTACCTCCTGAATCACTTTGTGATTCAAAAATGACTTTTTGAACTGCTTTTATAAGGGTCGCTTCTCAGGCCGCTGACACCGGCTTGAGAAGCGACCCCTTTGGCGTCTGAACCGATTTGTACCGCAGACATTTGTGAACATTTTGGAAATGTTAGCTGCGGGAGTTGAACATGCGTGGGGGAACGGGGATGATGGATAGAGGATATGACAGACTGGAGTGAACCCGTGATATGAAGAAGTCCAGCCTCATCGGTGTGCTGCTGGCACAGATTGGTACGCCTTCCGCTCCGACAGCAAAGGCGGTGCGCCCTTATTTACATCGTTTTCTCTCGGACCGACGAGTCATTGACTATTCGCCACTGCTGTGGCAGCCGCTATTGTGCGGCATGATCTTGACTGTCCGCCCCCGCAAGTCGGCCAAGCTCTACCGGCAGATTTGGACCAGGCAAGGCTCGCCTCTGCTACTTCATTCACTGCGCCAGCAGGAGGGCTTGCAGCAGAGACTGGGTGGTGTATACAAGGTCGAGCTTGGCTTTGCCTACAGCAATCCCGATATCCGTGAAGCTATGCACCGTCTGGAAGCGGCGGGAGCAGAGCGTATTCTGGTGCTGCCGCTCTTCCCGCAATACTCGTCCACGACGACCGCTGCCGTTTACGATGCGGCCTGCTTCGCCGCGCTTGGGAAGAGCCGGAGCCATGGTTCTTCCGCGAAAAGATTCGTGCCCGCTCTGCGCCTGGCCGAAGCGTTCTTTGACCACCCCGGCTATATCCGCGCGATGCAGGAGCACCTGGCTGAGCAAGCGAGGGGCCTGGCGGAGCCGCCAGAGCGATTCGTGCTCAGCTTCCATGGCATTCCGCAGCGGTATGCGGATACCGGCGACCCGTATCCCCAGCAGTGTCAGGAGACAGCACAGCGGCTGGCTGAAGCGATGGGCTGGTCGCCCGAGCGATGGGCGATAGCTTATCAGTCACGGTTTGGACCGGAGCCCTGGCTGGGGCCTACTACGGAGGAAGTGCTTCGCGGCTTCACCGAACGTGACGCAGCGCGGACCATGGTCTTCGCGCCAGGCTTTGCCGCCGATTGTCTGGAGACAATATATGAGCTGGGCGTGGAGGCTCGGCATCATCTGATGTCCGATGCAGCCGGCTCCCTGAACACCTCGCCTGCTGAGTTTCGTCTAGCCCCTTGCCTGAACGACCATCCGGCGTGGCTGGATTTTCTGGCGGATTTCGCTCGGGATAGCACTGCTGGCTGGGGAGGATAAAAAGATTTTGTTACCCGATTTAACCTGTGTGAGACCCTTTTAAGATCTAATAATCATATAATAAGGAAGCAGGGCATACCTTCAATCTGAGTGCCTAAACATGTAGACAGGAAAGGCGGAGCAAGATGAAGAATGGATTGCTGGCAGTAGTTCCTTTGCTTCTGATGATGATGTTTTCTTCGGTGGATGCCAGACTGGCAACGCCGGGATGGATGCAGGCCGAGCCCGAAGTAGCGACAGCCGCTCTATTCGTGGAGGCTCCTGATTCTCTCTCGGTCACCGTCTATCTGCATGATGTGCAGATGAGTCAGAGGGGCGGAGTGTTGCTGGCAGACCCTATCCAGTGGTATGAAGGTGAGCAGGCAGGTAGAGTATTTGCAGAGCGCGAGCCGGATGCAGGGATCGACGGCCCGCCTGACGGGTATTACATTGTGAATGACACAGAGGAACAGATCACTTATTCCGTAGCTCCGGATGCCGAGGTGCGCCTGCAAATTTATGATCGGACCAAGCAAGGTGGGGATATGAACATTCAGTGGAATGAGGCTGTATCTCCGCACCAGTTCAGCAAGCTGTTCCATCAGAGGGAACGACTTGATTTGGGATGGTTCCCTTATCATTTGACCATCACCGAGGGGCAGGTTGTGCGAATCGTGCAGCAGTACATTCCGTAAGGATTGAAAGGCGATGCCTATTCAATTATTCGTGAATCGTTGCTGGAGCGGCCTGCTGCTCTGGAAGCACAGAAGGAATTGGCATATTCAACCGATGCCGAGGAGGTACAGGGTTAAAGCAATAAGACAAGAGGACTGAAGTCCACCGATAGCCAAAGGGCCCCCTGATAGACAGGCTGATATGATTTCGCAGCTTGTTTGTCGATGGGAGGCCTTTTTGTAGGGGTAAGAAACCAATATAGAGTAGCAAGTGAATCAAAAATAAGATATTCTTTGTTAAGTAATGCACAAGCTAGGTGTGGGCCATGTTCCTGCACAAATTACATACAGAGGATGATGGGAAGACATGATGACCAAATTTCTCAGGCTGGTCGAAATTCAGACCAAGGCTGCCAGCCTGATACCACTAATGATGGGGACCTTGTATGCGGTGTACCGGTTCCACACCTTTCAGCCCGGACACTTCGCCTTGATGCTGCTGTCCCTGCTGACCTTCGACATGACAACAACGGCTATTAATAACTACTATGATTATAAAAAAGCTTCCCGCAAGCACGGCTATGGGTATGAGACGCATAATCCGATCGTTAAATACGGGATGAACCCGCATGCGGTACTAGCCCTGATCATCTTGATGTTCGCGGTTGCCGTAGCTGCCGGAATTATGTTGTTCCTGCAGACGGGTTGGCTGCTGCTGTTGCTGGGAGGATTGTCATTTGCCGTAGGCATTTTGTATTCCTTTGGCCCTATTCCTATTTCTCGCATGCCGCTAGGGGAAATTTTTTCAGGTTTATTCATGGGATTTGTCATTATTTTCGTATCGGCCTACGTGCATGCAGGAGACAAGCTGGCTTCCTTGACGCTGGAGGGCGGGGCGATCACGCTGCAAATTCAATTACTTGAAGTGCTGCTGATCTTCCTGATCTCCATCCCCGCGATCTTCGGCATTGCGAATATTATGTTGGCCAACAATATCTGTGATATGGAGGAGGATGTCGAGAACAAGCGTTACACCTTACCGGTCTACATTGGCAAACCGGCGGCATTGCTGCTATTCAGACTGATGTATTATGCGGCTTATGCCGACTTGATCATTCTGATGTTCTTGGGCGTCCATCCGTTGATTCTAGTGATTGTATTGGCAACCGTTGTTCCGGTACATCGCAATATCAAGCAGTTCTCCCAGCAGCCGAGCAAGCAATTCACCTTTCGGCTGGCAGTCCAAAATTTCATTTTGACCAATATGACACGAATCGTTGCCTTGGGCCTGGCCGTTATATTCACTTTATAAGAAAAGAACCTTCAAGACCACTTGCTCTAAAGTGAAGTGTGGTCATGAAGGTTCTTCAGCTTTCTGCTGGATTTTTACCTGCGGCGAGTTGTCTTAACGCTTTTTAGGGGCCAGCATCACGCCAGCACCGATAGCAATCAAGGCAATCGCAAGTACGGGTTGACCAAAGATGAGACGGTTATACAGTGATCCCAGGGAAAAGACGGCAAAGAACAAAAGAGAAAGTGCGGTCAGGATATTAATGGGGATCAGCAAGTATTTGTTCCGGTTGCCAAACCAGTAGAATTCAAATAAGCCAACAGCTGGGGCCAGAATGAAGCCGGGCCATAGATATTCCCAGCTATCAAACAGGGTAGCAAGCTGGCAAACGAGGCCAACGGTGAATAAAATCCCTCCAGGAATCAACAGCCCTATAGCTCTGCGTTCCGACATGGAGAAGTACATCCAGTGAAATAACAGACCAAGCGGAATGATAAACAGTGTGGCCCAGAAGGTGCCGAACAGTGTGCCCGCGCTGATGGCTTCCTTGCGGAAGAACAGAAGATACACTCCTAACAGCATCAGTGCGGGCCCAATCCATGCTTTCTTATTCAAATTCATTATTCCAAATCTCCTTTGCGTATGTACTCACTTGCTAAAGCATACTATAAAAGCCAAAATACGGCTTCGGTCTCTGGGGAAGTCGCAGACTGGACCTAAGTCCAGTCTGTCCCAAGCATAAAAAACCAGACACCAAGAAACGCTAAAGCAAGGGAATTGAAGCGCAACGTTTCCATTCCATAAATGACCCAGGAGGTTGAACAAACTATGAAGCATGATCAGCGTAAACCTAATTCAGGCAACAGCAATAATGGCGATGTCCCTACAGCGGATAATGGTGGGGAGGCCAGGAATGGCAGGAAGGCCCAGATAAAAAATCACCGCAGCGAAAATGGAGAAACGCTTGATGAATTTATTACCGGAAAGGATTTATATGAGGGCTGAATATCTTGTTGCGTAGAGTAAAAAAACACGGGCTGCCGGGGAATTATTCCCCAGCAGCCCGCTTTATGACCGTGGATTAACGTACATGCATATCGTTAGGGTGAGAGCCCTTGCGACGATTTTTATTCAGATCGTTGATTTGTTCCATATCTTCAGCAGCCAACTCAAAGTCAAAGACGTTGAGATTCTCTTCCATTCTGGATGGAGTGACGGATTTGGGGATGACGATGGTTTGATTCTGTAAATGCCAGCGCAGCACAACCTGAGCAGCCGTCTTGCCGTGAGCCTTGGCAATTTGCTGGATCACCTCATCCGCAAGCACTTCGCCACCTTGATCGAGCGGACTCCAGGCTTCTACGAAGATATCGTGCTTGGCACAGAAGGCTTTCAATTCATTTTGCGCCAGATATGGATGGCATTCGACCTGATTCAGTGCAGGCTTGATGTCGGTTTCACTCATTAAGCGCTCCAAGTGCTCAATTTCAAAGTTGCACACACCGATGGCTTTGGTCCGTCCATCCCGATACAGCTTCTCCAGCGCCTTGTAAGTATCTACATATTGATCGAATTTTGGAGTAGGCCAATGTATCAGATACAGGTCTATATAGTCCAGACCCAGCCTTTCCAGACTTTCGTCGAAGGCGCGAAGCGTTTGATCGTAACCCTGATCTGCATTCCATACCTTAGTTGTGATGAACAACTTCTCCCGGGCTATTCCGGAATCCTTGATGGCTTGTCCAACACCTGATTCATTACGATAGATCATGGCCGTATCGATAGAGGTGTAACCTGT
The DNA here is from genome assembly GCF_000374825.1 of Paenibacillus sanguinis 2301083 = DSM 16941. Lineage (GTDB taxonomy): Bacteria > Bacillota > Bacilli > Paenibacillales > Paenibacillaceae > Fontibacillus > Fontibacillus sanguinis. Next base: position 386,232 of record NZ_KB895376.1, on the reverse strand, counting down.
TTCTAATGCTTTGCCCACGGCGGCAGCCGCTTCTTCATTGGGTACCTTCCATACACCGAAGCCGAGCTGCGGCATGCGAAGACCATTATTCAAAGTGACGAATTGCATATGCAACACTCCTTTTTATGTACAGAATTTACAGTGGATGGATAAGACCCAGCGGTCTCCACCCATTTGCGATGTGAGTATAACATGGTCAATATCGGTTTGCAAATGGCTCCGAACGGGAGCTCCGAACGGGAGCAAGCTGCCGGATTGGCTAAGCTGATATGGTAAAATAGGATAGGTGAGAGGAGTTGAAAATATTGACGAGGCTGAGCAGAGAACCGGTCATTCGCCTGGTTGATTTGCAGATGAGCTATGGAAGCAAGCAGGTGCTGAATGGCGTTGATCTTGAAGTGTATCCAGGACAAATTATCGGTTATATCGGTCCGAACGGAGCAGGTAAAAGCACTACGGTTAAAATCATGCTTGGCCTGGTGGAAGGATATCGCGGCGAGGTGCTTGTGTTTGGACAAGACCCCAAGCAAGGTGGCGTCGATTACAAGAGACGAATTGGCTATGTGCCTGAAGTGGCAGAAATGTACGAGGCCTTGACAGCCTGCGAATATTTGACGTTTATCGGTGAGCTGTACGGACTGACTGTGGATGAAGCAGAGAGTAAGGCACGTCGCATGTTGCATATCTTCGGCCTGGAGGGTGTATTCCATAATCGAATTTCTACCTTCTCCAAAGGGGTGCGGCAGAAGGTGCTGCTGACATCCAGCTTATTGCACAATCCTGATGTCCTGTTTCTGGATGAACCACTCAGCGGACTTGATGCCAACAGCGTGATGGTGGTGAAAGAGATGCTGGCTCTGCTGGCGGCACAGGGGAAAGCCATTTTTTATTCCTCACATATTATGGACGTAGTGGAGAAGATCAGCAGCCGAATTGTGCTGCTTGATGATGGGCGCATTATGGCGGACGGCAGCTTTGAAGAGTTGAAGGAACGCAGCCAAGAGGGCTCGCTGGAGCAAATTTTTAATCAAATGACGGGATTTAACGACCATCAGAATATCGCCGCACAGTTAGTATCCATCGTCCAAGAGGTGTAGCGGATGAAAGAGATGAGAACACTTCGGGTGCTTGACCGTTTTGCGGGCCTGTTTGAACGAGTGGGTGTGGACTATGCCGTCATGCGGCGTATTCTACAGGTGAAGCTGACAATGGATGGGCGAAGAGTACCTGTATTGTCTGGCGGATCGAAGAAGAATCAGCAGGACACCCCGGATGAGAGTAATCAATTTCTTCGCTCGTTGTGGTTATATGTACTGTTTGGCGGGTTCAGTTCAGTGCTGCTGCTGGCGGGGGACAATTATATTTTTCAAACCAGCTTGTTATTCGGTATCATGATGTTTATGATCATGACCTCAATGATCTCTGACTTCTCAACAGTGCTGCTGGATATCCGGGACCGGAATATTCTTGCGACCAAGCCGGTTAGTAAACGGACAATCACGATGGCCAAGATGATCCATATTTTCATTTATTTATTTTTTATCACCGGGGCGGTTGCAATTATTCCCCTGGCGGTAGGTTTGGTGAAGCATGGAATTTTGTTTTTGTTGATCTTCTTGCTGGAACTGATACTGATGAACTTGCTGATCGTTGTGCTGACTGCGCTGCTGTATTTAACGGTGTTGCGTTTGTTTGACGGGGAGAAGCTGAAGGATATTATCAATTATGTTCAGATTGGCTTAACCATTGCAATCACCGTGGGCTATCAGGTGCTAATTCGTTTGTTTGACTTTACAGCTATAGACATTGCGTTCAAGCCCGCTTGGTGGCAGGTGCTATTGCCGCCCGCGTGGGCAGGTGCGGCCTTTCAGGTGCTGCTTCGTCCGGGAACGGCAACGGATGCCTTTATCGGATTGGCCGTGCTCTCGGTGGTCGTTCCACTGGTGGCCTTCTTTGTCTATCTGAAGCTGATGCCCGCGCTGGAGCGAAACTTGCAGAAGCTGGCGGAACCGGATTCGCGTAGCGAGTCTAAAGGGGGAGGCGTGGTGCGGCGTATAGCTAATTTGCTATGCTCAACGCCCCAAGAGCGCGCGTTCTTCCGATTTGCCTGGACGATGCTGGGGACGGAACGGGACTTCAAGTTGAAGGTGTATCCAACGCTAGGCTTTTCTATTATTTTCCCCTTTATCTTTCTGTTCTCGGGCAACTTTCAGTGGGACAATATGGGGTCTAGCGAGTCTCGCGCCTACCTGCTGATTTATTTCAGCGGTATGATGCTGCCGACAATTATCAAGATGCTGGGGTATTCCAGCCAATATAAAGCAGCCTGGATCTATTATACAGCTCCGCTGGAGAACATGAATCCTGCCTACAAAGGCACATTGCTGGCTTGTCTTATTCGATTGATGCTTCCTTTATTTATTTTCCAGGCAGTTGTGTTTACGGTGTTGTTTGGAGCGGGGATTCTTCCCGATTTGATTATTGTGGGAGTGGCTCTGCAATTCTATGCGATCATGAGCTTCCTGGTTATAAGCAAAGGGCTGCCTTTTTCGGCTCCCTTCGAGTCCATGCAGCAGCAGAGTGGTTTCTTGCGAAACATGGGATTGTTGTTATTCCTCGGGGTCCTGGCCCTGCTGCATCTGGCAGCTTTGCTGATCCCATACGGTGCTATCATCTATGGTGTGCTGCTTATTGCCGTAACCTGGGCAGGCTGGCGCAAAGCTTTCTCTCTCGTCAAGTAACTGCACTTAGTCCATATATAAAATAATACAGGCCCTGCCGGAATACTCTGGCAAGGGCCTGTTCGGCTTGAAGTTATGGGGATACGATGCTGTTCAGAATATCATCGATGATCCGACTGTTGGCTACCACCCCGGTATACAGCCAGCTAGAATCCCTCGCATTCTCATAGACATGTCCATTCTTCACGGCAGGAATGCCCGACCAGATGGGATCGGCTTGCATTTGTTCCTTGGTCATGCTCGTATCATTGATAATAAATAAGTAGTCTGCCTCCAGTTCGGCCAGAACCTCCTTGGAGATAGGATTCCAGTTGGCTTCAGCGGCTTTAGAAATTTCATGTACCTGCGCTGGAACCTTCATGCCCAGATCACTGTAAATAACGTCGCCACTGGACAGCTTCTCATTAACGATAAAGTTGTTCTTTTCTGTCATCCAGATGACAGCCGCCGATACATCACCAAGTTTCTGTTGAATGCTCTCCTTGGCTTGCGTAGCTTTGGCCTCATATTCGTCCAATGCCTTCTGTGCTTCCTCAGATTTGTTCAAGACATCTCCTATGACCAGCAATTCCTTACGCCAATCATTGTTCTGTTCTGCTCCAACTACATACGTAGGTGCGATTTTGGAATATTGCTCATATTTGTCCCCAGTGGCCATGTCTGCGCTATCGAGAATGATCAAATCGGGATCAAAGCTCATGACCGCTTCAAAAGGAAGGTCGAAGGGAACCGGTGGAACATCCTTCAGTGAATCTTGCAAATAAGCCTGCAAGGATGTGCCATCACCAATGGACCATTGAGCCACGGGCGTAACGCCCAGGGCTACCAAGTGATCCTCCAGGTAAGAAGCTAATACGCGCTGCGGATGAGCAGGCACAGCAACCTTGTTGCCGAGACCGTCGGTTACTTCACGTTCGGCAGCCTCTGAATCGGCGGGGTTTTGGTTTGCATTTTGCTCCCCGGCGGTATTGCTGGCAGAGCTGGCATCATTTCCGGTGGCTGGCGTCGTTGTATCCTTGCTTCCACACGCACCCACAATGAGAGTTAGTCCTAGCAGCAAGGCTAAAGCTAACATAAATTTTGCATTTCTCTTCATAACATATTCTCCCCTATCACTCGACGATAATGATAATTATTATCAGATAATATAGTGATTTATGCAAGCTTGTTCTTAACAGGACAGATCGCTTGGTTTTACGGAATAAGTGAGGGCGGGGTTAGTCACAAAAATGTCAAAAGTTGGTGGGGTCTAAAAAATACTGTAATGGCGCGGTTTTTACGTCATACAAGATCATTGTGACATTTATCATGTGATTTCTGTCACAAAATTATTGCAATTTTTGCGTTCGTTTTTATTGCCTGGTGATAGAATTCACATTAGATAATAATTATTAGAAAGTAGGGAAAGAAATGCTCGATCCGGTTATGCTTGCACGCCTTCAGTTTGCAATCACCACGATTTTTCATTTCTTCTTCGTTCCCTTGTCTATCGGTCTGGTACTCCTGATCGCGATTATGGAGACGATGTATGTGGTGAAAGGAAAAGAACAATACAAACGGATGGCCAAGTTCTGGGGGAAACTATTCCTAATCAATTTTGCGGTAGGGGTCGTGACGGGGATTCTTCAGGAGTTCCAGTTCGGGATGAACTGGTCGGATTACTCCAGATTTGTAGGAGATGTGTTTGGGGCACCACTTGCTGTGGAGGCGCTGTTCGCCTTCTTTATGGAATCGACGTTTATCGGATTATGGATTTTTGGCTGGGACCGCTTGTCGAAGAAGGTTCACTTGCTGTGTATTTGGTTGGTAGCTCTGGGAACGACGGTATCGGCGTTCTGGATTCTGGCCGCTAACTCCTTTATGCAGCGTCCGGTTGGATTTGAGATCAATAATGGACGTGCGGAGATGAATGACTTCTTTGCTTTGCTGGGCAACGGCCAGCTATGGGTTGAATTTCCGCATACGGTGCTCGGAGCCTTTGCTACAGGAGCTTTTCTGATTGCTGGCGTTAGCGCCTACAAGCTGCTAAAACGCCACGATGCCGAATTTTTCAAGAAATCATTTAACATCGCTATTATTGTAGCGCTTGTCTCATCTTTTGCCACAGCGTTGTTCGGGCATCAACAAGCACAATACCTTGTTGAGACGCAGCCGATGAAGATGGCTGCTACGGAAGGGTTATGGGGCGAGTCCGGAGACCCGGCACCCTGGACGGTTTATGCGCACATCGATTCCGCTGGCGGGAAGAACGACTTTGAAATCAAAATTCCTTACCTGCTTAGCTTCTTGTCCTACAGTAAGTTCTCGGGTGAGGTCAAAGGCATGAACGAATTGCAGGCTGAATATGAACAGACCTATGGTCCAGGGGATTATATTCCTCCCGTACGGACGACCTTCTGGAGCTTCCGCATCATGGTTGCAGCCGGCAGCTTGATGATTGTGCTGGGCTTGTACGGAACGTATCTGGCTTGGCGGAAGAAGCTGGATCGTCCTAACAAATGGTTCTATCGCATTATGCTGTGGTCGATCTCACTGCCGTTTATCGCCAACACTTCGGGCTGGATCATGACGGAGATCGGGCGCCAGCCATGGACGGTCTTTGGGCTGATGCAGACCAAGGATAGTATTTCACCCTCGGTTACCGGAGGTCAAATCCTGTTCTCGCTGATTGCTTTTACGGCTATTTATGCTGTGCTGGGCGCAGTAATGACTTACTTGTTCGTCAAGGTTATTAAGAAAGGACCAAATGACGAGGAAAATGACGGCTCCGAAACTTCGCAGGACCCGTTCGGCAAGGAGGGTTATCATGTTGTCTCTTAATGAGCTATGGTTTGTGTTGGTGGCTGTGTTGTTTGTCGGTTTCTTCTTCCTGGAGGGCTTTGACTTTGGAATTGGCATGAGCACGCGGTTCCTGGCTAAAAACGACATGGAGCGCCGGGTACTCATTAATTCCATTGGACCGTTCTGGGATGCCAACGAGGTATGGCTGATAACCGCAGGCGGGGCGATGTTCGCCGCCTTCCCGAACTGGTATGCCACGATGTTCAGCGGTTTTTATACGCCGCTTGTTGTACTGCTGCTGGCTTTGATTGCTAGAGGTGTTGCCTTTGAATTCCGGGGCAAGGTTGGCAATGAGAAGTGGAAGTCTACGTGGGATGCCGCGATTTTCTTCGGCAGCTTGCTGCCTCCATTCTTGCTCGGCGTGGTGTTCTCCGGGATGTTGAAGGGCTTGCCGATCGGTGCAGATATGGAAATGCGAGCAGGCTTGTTCGATATGGTCAACCTGTATACAGTGGTCGGGGGCATTACCATCGTTATGCTGTGCCTTGTACATGGCTTATTGTTTGCTTCCTTGCGTACGACCGGCAGCTTGCAGCAACGGGCCAATAAATTGGCTGGCAAGCTGCTGATTCCACTGGCTGTAATCCTTGTTATCTTCGGGACGCTTACATTTTTTGAGACCGATGTATTTAAAATTCGTGGCGTTTTGCTAGGTGTTGTAGCTATACTGGGGGTAGTGGCTCTTTTGCTGGCAGGTTGGTTTATTGCCAAGCAGCGGGATGGCTGGGCCTTCGGAATGACCGGAACGTTGATTGCGCTAGCGATTTCCGCAGTATTCATCGGGTTGTTCCCGCGCGTGATGGTGAGTTCGCTTAGCGAAGCCTTCTCCCTGACGATTCATAACGCTGCGTCCGGCCAGTATTCATTGAAGGTCATGACCATTGTGGCCTTAAGTTTGCTGCCGTTCGTGCTTGGCTATCAGATCTGGAGTTACTTCGTATTTCACAAACGTGTACATGAGAAGGAGCATTTGGAATATTAATGGGCCGTGGTTTAATGAAACTTCAAGGCATCAAGCCGGTCATGGTAATCATGGCCTTGCTGACTCTAATTCAAAGTGTTGCCATTATCGGGCAGGCTAAATGGCTGGCGGAGATCATCTCCGCCCTGTTTGCCGGAGCCAAGCTGCAGGAACAAGCCGGCGGGGCCGGTTTGTTCCTGCTTGCTTTTATCATTAGACAATTATGTGGAATGATGCAGCAAAAGACCGCGTACTCCTTCGCCGAGCGGACGGGGCGTGACCTGCGCAAGCAGGTGCTGGACAAGCTGTTTGAGCTGGGGCCGCGCTTTGCAGGGAAGGAAGGCACGGGTAATCTGGTTACGCTCGTACTGGAGGGTGTGACCAAGTACCGCAATTATTTGGAGCTGTTCCTGCCGCGTATGCTGGCCACCGGGGTAACGCCGATATTGGTGCTGGCTTATGTGTTTATGTTGGATGTGGCTTCCGGAGTAATTCTATTTATTACAATGCCAATATTGATCGTGTTCATGATTCTGGTTGGACTGGCTGCCCGCAAGCAGACGGAACGCCAATTGAAATCGTACCGTACCTTGTCCAATCACTTTGTAGATTCGTTACGAGGCTTGGAAACGCTCAAATTTCTGGGCCGCAGTAAAACGCATGAAGCTTCCATTGCCAAGGTGAGCGACTCCTACCGTCTGGCAACGCTGCGTACGCTGCGAGTGGCCTTTCTTTCTTCCTTCGCCCTGGACTTCTTCACGATGCTGTCTGTCGCTTCGGTGGCGGTCAGCCTGGGGCTGCGTCTGGTCAATGGGGATATGGCATTGCTTCCTGCATTAACTGTGCTGATTCTGGCTCCAGAATATTTTTTGCCGGTCCGAATGGTTGGCGCAGATTTCCATGCGACCCTGGACGGGAAGGAAGCGGGTGAAGCAATGAACGCGATTGTAGCAGCCGGGATGGAGGAAGCGGATCGAGCCGCCACTGTACCACCGGAAGCAATCACCGAGTGGACAGAGGAAAGCGTGCTTCGTTTGCAGGGGATTGGTGTGACTCATGAGAGAGGCGGGAAGTCTTCTTTGGAGGAAGTTGAGCTGGATTTTACCGGCATGGGGAAGATTGGCATCATTGGCGAGAGCGGGGCAGGCAAATCGACGCTGATCGACGTTCTCGGCGGCTTCTTGCGCCCAAGCTCCGGCGGCTTTGAGCTGAACGGGGTGCCGCTTGGCGATTTGACCTCGACCGGCTGGCGGCAGCAAATCACCTATATTCCGCAGAGTCCCTATATATTCAGCCATACGTTAGCGGAAAATATTCGCTTTAACGCTCCAGAGGCTTCCCTGGCGGAGGTGGAGCGTGCGGCAGTTGCGGCTGGGCTGGGAGGTCTGGTGGACAGTCTGCCAAAAGGACTGGATGAACCCATTGGCGGAGGCGGCCGTTCTCTTAGCGGCGGTCAGGAACAGCGCATAGCCCTGGCCCGTGCCCTGCTAAGCCGTAGACCGATTATTTTGCTCGACGAACCAACCGCTCATTTGGACATTGAGACGGAATATGAATTGAAGAGCGCCATGCTGCCTCTATTTGAAGGGAAGCTGGTCATCCTTGCTACGCATCGGCTCCACTGGATGCGGCAAATGGATCGAATTGTAGTTATGGAGCAGGGGCATGTGGCGGAGACGGGCACCCATGAGGAACTGCTGGCCCTTCGAGGAGCTTACTATGCTATGGTCACAGCGCAGCGGGAGGAGATCATATGAACCGGCAATCCTGGATTCGTCCTTATTTTCGTATCTACAGCGGACGTTTAGCTCTCTACTTGCTGCTGGGTACGCTAACGCTGCTGGCAGCGGCGATGCTGATGTTTACCTCCGGCTTCCTGATTTCCAAGTCTGCGCTACAGCCCTATAATATCTTGCTTGTGTACGTGCCGATTGTAGGGGTGCGAACCTTTGGAATCAGCCGTGCGGTCATTCACTATGTCGAACGGTTAGTGGGGCATGATACGGTGCTGAGAATTCTGGCCCGGATGCGGGTGCGCCTGTACCGTGTGCTAGAGCCTCAGGCTTTATTCTTGCGTTCGCGTTACCGTACCGGAGATATTTTGGGAGCGCTGGCTGATGATATTGAGCAATTGCAAAATGTATATATTCGTACCGTATTTCCAAGCGTAGTAGCGCTCATTTTGTATGCGGCTGTAGTGATTGCCATAGGGATGTTCGACGCTACGTTTGCCCTGCTGCTGGCGGCTTATTTGTTAGTATTGGTCTTCTTGCTCCCATATTTCTCGTTATGGCTGACTCGCCGTCTGAACGAGGAAGTGAAACGGGAGCGCAATGGCTTGTATCAGACATTAACCGATGCCGTCATGGGCATTGGGGATTGGATGATCAGCGGCCGCTCTGCGGAGTTCCTTGCCGCCTACGAGCAGGATGAGGCAGCGGTGGCCCGCAAAGACCGCCGCCTGCGGTCCTGGGCGCGTTGGCGCAGCTTGATAGGCCAGCTTGTAGTGGGGCTGATCGCGGTGTCGATGGTGTATTGGGCAGGCGGCCAGGCGCTGGAAGGACAGATGGACGTCACGCTGATCGCAGCGTTCGTGCTGACCGTCTTCCCGCTGGCAGACGCCTTCTTGCCCGTCTCCGAAGCGGTGGAGCGCACGCCGCAATACCGCGTGTCGCTGGAACGCCTCGCGCGCATTGCGAGCGGGGGCGGCGAGGCGGCCGCGGGGGGAGACGCTGGCGGCAGCGCTGGTTCTGGCGCTGCGCCACTGGACCCGGCTGCGGGAACACGCGAGCCGGACTTGGTTGGCCATGGCGACGCAGGCTCGCCCGGCACGCCTGACGGCGAGGCGGCGCATTCAGCCGCGCCGGAGCCCACCGCGGCGGGCATGGCGGTAGCCTTCGCCGCGCCCGCGCCAAGCGCAGCTGCGCTGCGCCTGGACGGCGTACGCTTCGCTTACGCCGGGCACGACGACGCCTCGGTAGACGGCGTGTCGCTGGACATCCCGCAGGGCAAGCGGGTGGCGGTGATCGGGCGCAGTGGCGCCGGCAAGTCGACGCTGCTGAAGCTGATCCAGGGGGCGCTTGCCCCAAATGCCGGGACGGTGACGATTAATGGCGTATCCGCGTCCGCCTGGGGCGACCGGGTGGCGGAGGTCATCTCCGTCCTGAATCAAAGCCCCCATCTGTTCGACACGACGGTGGCGAACAATATCCGCCTTGGCCGGGCCGAGGCCACGGACGAGGAAGTGCTGCGCGCCGCGGAAGCCGCGCAGCTTGGCCCGCTCATCGCTGCGCTGCCGAAGGGCCTGGATACGCCGATGCGCGAAACGGGACAACGCTTCTCTGGCGGAGAACGGCAGCGCGTAGCCCTGGCTCGCGTGCTGCTTCAGGATACGCCGGTGCTGATTCTGGATGAGCCAACGGTTGGGCTAGACCCTCGGACCGAGCGTGAACTGTTGTCTACGGTCTTCCGTACGACGCAAGGCAAGTCGCTGATTTGGGTGACGCATCATCTGGTAGGTGCAGAGCAGATGGACGAAGTGATCTTTATGGAGCATGGTCATATTGTCATGCGCGGCACTCATGCCGAACTGTTAGAGAAGGAGCCGAGATACCGTAATCTTTATCGGCTGGACCGTCCGGAAGCCTAGGACGCTAGTGGTGAAGAAGAATAGCAGCTGAGCTACATGCTTAATTGTTGAACTATTAAAAAGGCGGTGCAGGAGGAAGACCTGTACCGCCTTTTCGCGCGCTCATTTCGTCAAGAAAAGGGAAATCGCTTTCTTGGCTTTCGTTTCCCGGGTGAAGTCGATATAATGATATTTAAACTATTTACACGGAATGTGAAGTTGCTTAGACTCCGAACGGACTTGGAATAATTTTGGAAGAGTCAGGATCATTCTATAGTTAGTGAAAATGAGCAAGCGGGGGTGAAGGGAATGGAGCTGCGGCAAATTCAATATTTTATCGAAACGGCCAAGCTGGAGCATGTCACTGAGGCATCTTATGCGCTGCATGTGTCGCAGTCGGCGGTGAGCAGGCAGATCTTCAAGCTGGAATCCGAGCTTGGGGTAGATTTGTTCGTTCATGAAGGGCGCAAGGTGAAATTGACGCCGATAGGACGGCAGTTCCTGAGACGAATGGAACAGCTGATGAAGCTGATCGAGCAGGCACAGCAGGAGATCGATGAATATCTTGACCCGGAACGCGGGACCGTGAGAATCGGATTCCCTAGCAGCTTGGCGGCTAATATGGTGCCCTCTGTCGTATCGGCCTTCCGCCGCCTTCATCCACAGGTGCACTTTCAATTACAGCATGGGTCATACCGGGAGCTGCTTGATGGGGTGATTGGCGGAGAGATGAACCTGGCGATGATGGGGCCGGTTCCGAAGAAGGAACCGCAGGTAAAGAGTGAGGTGCTCTTCCGGGAGAAGTTCAAGGCCCTCCTACCCGCAGGACATCGTCTGGCCAATCAAGCCTCCATCAAGCTTAGTGACCTGAAGGACGATGGGTTTGTGCTGTTTCCCCAAGGGTTTATTTTGCGGGAGATCGTCGTGGAGGCGTGCGAGCAGCTAGGCTTTCAACCCAAGGTATCCTTTGAGGGAGATGACCTGGATGCCCTCAAGGGGCTGGTCTCCGCTGACCTGGGGTTGACGTTGCTGCCGGAAATTGCACTAGGAGAGCATATTCCTTCTTCTATCGTGTCTTTGCCGATCCAAGAGCCGGAGGTCATTCGCGATGTCGGGGTTATTATTCCGGCAAGCCGGGAGTTATCTCCTACGGAAAAACTGTTTTATGAATTTTTAAAGCTGGTATCGCCGCAAGAACTGGGTCTTAATGCATATAAATAATATAAAATAATTGGATGCCGTGAAAAATATCACTTTCATGGTTCTTTTTTGTTGAATTTATGTTACAATTTTAAAAGTATTGGTTCAAGGTGTTTGTCAGTGCTTTGATGTGCAATTTTTCACTAGCTTGCCGCATATTTAGAAATATCGCAAGTATATAAGCTGAACTAATTAATAGACATTTTCTCGTCTGCTGTCTAGCCTAGCTCAGAAGCTCAGCTTATATAGAAACATCAGATTCACAATTCGGCCAGCTAGTCCCTACACTATGTTAAAGGAGAATGGGATATGTCAGAAACGATTACAGAATCCAAGATCGAGCCAAGTACCACCGCTGCCGGTCAGCAGGAGCTGCTGGAACAGCTATCGAAGCCAGAGGTGCAGCAATCGCTGAATGCATTGGTAGAACAGCTTCCCAAGATTAACGAGATGCTGGGTGCACTGACCCAAACCTATGATTTCGCTAAATCGATAGCCACGGATGAAGTGTTGAAGAATGATATCGTTGGCGGGTTTGCCGAAGTGGCTGGACCGGCTGTAGGCAAGGTGAAGCAGGTAGCGGCCAACGTTATCGAGGCAAAGGATCGTGCGGAGGCCAGTCAAGAGACGATCGGCTTGTTCGGGCTGATGAAGATGCTCAAGGACCCGCAAGCTCAGAAGCTATTTCGCTTTATGAACGCCTATCTGCAAGTGTCCGGTGAACGGGACAGCCAACAAAAATAACGGGGGATACGACGATGTCAAAACATATTCTGATTTTGGGTGCTGGCTACGGCGGAGTGCTTAGCGCTTTGACCGTTCGCAAATATATGGATAAGTCGCAAGCGCGGGTGACGGTAGTGAACCAATATCCGACGCATCAGATCATTACCGAGCTTCACCGTTTAGCGGCAGGGAGCGTGTCTGAACGTGCGGTTGCGTTACCGCTGGAGAAATTGTTCAAGGGCAAGGATATCGATCTGCGGATCGGCAAGGTGGAGAGCTTCTCTGTAGACAATAAGGAGGTGAAGCTTTCGGACGGCACCTTGTTATCCTACGATGCTCTGGTGGTGGGTCTGGGCAGTACCACAGCCTATTTCGGCATTCCTGGGCTGGAGCAATACAGCATGGTGTTGAAATCAGCGGAGGACGCGGATAAAATCCATCGGCATATTGAAGCGCGGATTCGTGAATATGCCGTGTCCGGCAATGAAGCTGATGCTACCATTCTGATCGGTGGCGGCGGATTGACGGGTGTGGAATTAGTCGGAGAAATTGCCGATAAACTACCGGAGCTGACCAAGAAATACGGTGTTCCGCGTGAAGCGATCAAGCTAATGCTTGTGGAAGCGGGACCGAAAATTTTGCCGGTGCTGCCGGACGTTCTGATTCAGCGGGCAACAGCCAGCCTGGAGAAGCGTGGGGTTACGTTCCTGACAGGGCTGCCAGTAACCAATGTAGAGGGCAATGCTATCGATTTGAAGGATGGGCAAAAAGTAGTCGCCAATACGTTTGTCTGGACTGGCGGCGTGCAGGGCCATCCATTGGTGGGGCAATCGGGTCTGGAGGTTAACCGCGGTCGTGCCTCGGTTAATGATCAACTGCAATCCGTATCCCATCCCGATGTATTTGTTGCAGGCGATAGCGCTGTGTATATGGGGCCAGACGGTCGGCCATATCCGCCAACAGCTCAAATTGCCTGGCAAATGGGTGAGCTGATTGGATATAACTTGTTTGCCCAGCTTACAGGCAAACCTCTGGAGAGCTTCCACCCTGTCAACTCGGGAACACTGGCGAGCCTGGGCCGCAAGGATGCCGTGGCAACCATCGGAGCGAACAACACGCAATTGCGCGGGTTGCCGGCAACGCTAATGAAGGAAGCAAGCAATATTCGCTATTTGTCTCATATTCATGCGCTCGACGCATTGGCATATTAGTTTTATACATTTAAAGGGCCCATCCTCCAGTAGAATTCATCGCTTTGGAGGATGGCCTTTATTTTGATCAGAATGCTATGTTACTAAACGATGCCGTGTGCCAGCATGGCATTGGCTACCTTCAGGAAGCCGGCGATGTTGGAGCCAACCACGAGATTACCCGCATGACCGTACTCTTCCGCAGCATGAACACTGTTGCGGTAAATATTTTTCATGATGTCCTTCAGCTTGTCGTCAACTTCCTCAAAGGTCCAGGAGAGTCTTGCGCTGTTCTGGGACATCTCTAGCGCGGAGACGGCTACGCCCCCGGCATTAGCGGCCTTGGCAGGCCCGAAGTATACATCGTTCTTCAGATACACTTCGATTGCTTCCAAAGACGAAGGCATGTTCGCGCCCTCGGCTACGTATTTGACTCCACCAGCTACAAGCTGCTTGGCTGAGGTTTCATCGATCTCGTTTTGCGTTGCACAAGGCAAGGCGATATCACAAGGAATGCTCCAGATGCTGCGGCAGCCTTCCACATATTTGGCGGCCCTATGCTCGTTGACATATTCCTTGATCCGTTTTCTTTCCACTTCTTTCAACCGTTTGACGGTATCCAGGTTAATGCCGTTAGAATCATAGATATATCCGTTTGAATCGCTGCAAGCTACGACTTTGGCGCCGAATTGCTGCGCTTTTTCAATGGCATAAATCGATACATTGCCTGAGCCCGAGACAACCACCGTTTTGCCTGCAAAGCTCTCGCCCCGGCTGGCCAGCATTTCTGCTGTAAAATATACCAAACCGTAGCCCGTCGCTTCTGTACGGGTCAGACTTCCGCCGTAAGGCAAGCCCTTGCCGGTCAGAACGCCGGTCTCATTCCCATAAAGGCGTTTATATTGTCCAAACATATAGCCAATCTCCCGCGCGCCAACGCCGATATCCCCCGCAGGAATGTCGGTATCCGGGCCGATGTATTTGGATAACTCAGTCATGAAGCTTTGGGTAAAGCGCATGACCTCCAGGTCGGATTTACCTTTAGGATCGAAGTCCGATCCGCCTTTGCCGCCGCCAATCGGCAGGCCGGTCAAGGAGTTCTTGAAAATTTGCTCGAAGCCAAGAAATTTGATAATACTTGCATTCACGGACGGATGGAAGCGAAGGCCCCCCTTGTAGGGTCCGATGGCGCTGCTGAATTGGACGCGGAAGCCGCGATTGACTTGTACTTTGCCTTGATCATCGACCCATGGCACACGGAACGTAATCAATCTTTCCGGTTCAACGAGACGTTCCAGGATGCCTTGCTCCTGAAATTTCGGATGTTTTGCGAACACGGGAACCAGCGAATCGAGAATTTCTTTGACGGCTTGATGAAATTCATGCTCTCCCGGGTTTCTTTGCTGTACCGCTTGATACACTTGCTCTACATAATGGCGCGCGCTGTCCAAATTCACTTCGCGCTGCTGCGTAATCGTCATGCCAAGCTCCACCTTTCTCTGTCCAAAATGAAGATGAGTACGTTCACCTTTTCACGATAATTATGACCTTTATTGTAATATTGATGTAAGCTTTAAACAAAGCTAATTTGAGATCAAGTTGATGATCTGGTGAGATGAACTATGTAGCGAGATGCAAAAAAACACCTCCAAGTGACTTCCAAGTGGCCCCATATCGTTAAGGTATGGCAGCTGGCGCTTGAAGGTGTTGAGCCAATCAATGACTGAACTCGTTAAGTGTGATGGGACAGACGGTTGTGGACAGCAAACAGGTGCACGAGTGAGCACGAGTGGGAAATCCTCAGACTGTCGAGAAAGTTGGTTTTCCGTACATCTCGCATAGAAGAGCCCTTAGCCTATAAGGGTTCTTCTCCATAGAAATGCTACGTTACGCCCTTTCTCAAAAGTCTGGAAATCCTCCCGCTAATTTGCCCAAAAGAGCTATTTTTTGATCTTTAGCTGGAAAACCTCCCTATAAATCGGCGGATTAGGCCCAATTCGAGCGATAGGAGCCACATTATATGGAGGAATTCCTGCTAATTAACAGGAGTCGCGAAAAAACCAAGTTTTATATGGAGGAATTCCCGCTAATTATCCCAAATCGCGGCGGAAAACTAAATTTCGGCTCTGCAAATTCCCCTCGACCAGGCAACTTCCAGCGAAATTTAACATACATTTACGTTTTCCCTCCCATTACAGCAGCGATCGTGTGTGATACAGCAGCGATCCAGGCATGAGCAATAGAGCATGAGCAATAGAGCATGAGCAATAGGGCATGAGCAATAGAGCATGAGCAATAGAGCATGAGCAATAGGGCATGAGCAATAGGGCATGAGCAATAAAGCACGAGCAATAGACACGAGCAATAGAGTACGAGCAATAGAGTCTTGAGCTTCCGGTGAGGAAGCGTTATCTTTAGGAGGTAAGAAAACGCAATCATACACAAGGAGGATGGCACATGGCACTACATATCGGAATCATTGGCACAGGCTGGTTCAGCAAGGTACATGGAGATATTTTGGCCGCGATGGACGGGGTCCGGATCAAAGCCGTAAGTGGAACAAGTGCAGCGAAGGCACAGGCACTGGCCGATCGTTACCCGGGAGCCATCGGCTTTGGCAGCTTGACGGATATGCTTGATGCGCAAAAGCTGGATGCTGTCTACATCTGTGTCCCCCCAATGGCACATGGCGAGCTCGAAGCTCAATTGATTGAACGGGGCATTCCCTTCTTTGTAGAGAAGCCGCTGGCAGCGGATCTCGATACGCCTTTGAGAATTCTGGATAAGCTGCAGCAACAACCTTTAATCCATGCGGTAGGTTATCATTTGCGTTACAAGGAATCCATTCGCAAGTTGAAAGAGACCTTGGAGGGACGAACTATCGGCATGGCGCTGGGAACCTGGATGGGCGATATGCCGCAGGTCGCCTGGTGGAGAGATTTACAGGGCTCGGGTGGACAATTTGTGGAGCAAACTACGCATATCGTCGATTTGCTGCGCTATACGGCAGGAGAGGTGGAGGAAGTGTATGCCGCCTTTGGCAGCCGCTTAATGCACCAGGTCCACGACAATGTAACTGTTCCCGATGTGGGGACGGTGACGATGAAGTTGAAGAGTGGGGCTGTGGCAACGGTATCCAATACCTGCATCTTGCCAGGCGGAGTAAATGAGGTTGGACTGCATTTGTATACGGATATGGGCATCCTCGACTGGCAGCCGCAGCAACTGGAAGTAGTGGCTCCGCACCAGAAAACAATCTATCATATGCAGGACGATCCTTATGTCGCGGAGACAGAGGCCTTCATTCATGCCTTGCGCACCGGGGATACGTCCAGCATCCTGTCGGATTACGCCGATGCCGTAAAGACCCAGCGCGTTACTTGTGCGGCGTTGGAGTCGGCTTCCACAGGCAAGCCGGTGCAATTGAACCAATAAAGAAGATAGTCCCCGAAAACAAAGCGAAATCATACAAGGCTCCTTTCCACTATGGAAAAGGAGCCTTGTTCATGCTGGCTGTTTAATTCAGTGTAATATTGTAGGTTACCAGATAAGCATTCTGTTTCGACCGATCTACTTCTACGGTGCCCCGAAGCAGATGAATGATTTGGATCAACGGACCTGTCAGCCGGTTATTGTAGATTTTGGCCGGGGCCTCCAGCTTGGTTTCCTGACCGTTCACTGTAGCGGTGGATGCACCCACGGCAATAGAGACTTTCTGGTCATCATGCGTCAGATACACGGTCTTTTCCCCGGCATCATAGTTGAAGTCGATTCCTGCCGCCAGGGCAAAATCCTTCAGTGGTACACGTATCTGATCCCTTGCGGAGGGAGGAAGCTCCTCGAAGGCAACCTGCTTGCCGTTCACGTTGACGTCAACGGAGAACACAGAGCCTTGCTCGTCGATGATCAGGTTCTGAATTTGTTCCTCCAGCCTGCGATTGTTCTCATCTACATTTGCCGCAGTGACGAGATGTGATCCGGCGGCGATCTCCTCTGCTATAAGGCGATTGATAGCCCCGGAGTGGTGCGACAAGTCCTTGTACTCATCCAGATTGTAAGTAATCGAGCTGTCGCTTTGGAAGTCATGGACCTGTACATTATGGAATGCACTGAAGCGCTCGAACATATATTTCTTCATCTCAAGCTGATTGGCGAACCGCTGAGGGTTGAGATCGTACCACATTTGCTGGCGCAATATGGAGTACGGCGGATAGTATATCATAAATTGAATATCCGGATGGGCTTTAATCAGGCTGATTACATTTTCCTCAAAGTTCTGTTTGACCACATTGATGGGAGGTTCGTTAGCTGCTTCAAGCTGCTCAGCCAAACGCGCCTCATGCCACTTGGCGAACACCTTATCCAAGTCATAGGTTGCATCGGCATCCCAATTGTTCAGCATGTCGAGATTTCGCAAAGCGGTTAAGTAGTTCTTCGGTACCAACCATTCGGCGAACGCATGCTTTACGTTAGAAATATTAAAAAGATATTTATAATCATTCCAGATATTGTTGTCATACAGATAGAATGGAAAATTGGCTTCATCCCGCACTTCATTGGTGCGGAAGGAGAAGTAATCGATACCCCAGAGCACCTTCTGCACTTGACCGGTTCCGATAGCGACATCGGCGATCATACGCTGCTCCTTGGCGGTTGATCCCTCGATCGAGAGCTTCATAACGTCGCCACCCAGGATGTTTTCAACCTCTGAAGGAACAAAGTTCTCTGTCATGGAGCTGCCGAGGATCAGGGTATCATAAGTATAATTTTTGGCCAGGCCCGGATTCTGGTAACGCTGCTGCTTGCTGAAGAGCGGAGTGTAGGCCGCTTTCCGGTAGAGCTGCAATGGGTCTATTGCGAAGACAAGCGTTCCGACCAGAGTGACAAATAGCAGGGTAAAGCCTATAAACCAGGCGACAAAGCGAAGGTTCTTCAAGTCGTGATCTCCTTTTTTCAGGGTGTGAGGTTGGGCGTGTCCTAGAAGGTGAAATATAAAAATTCACTGACCTGATTAAAATACAGGAGAGAGAACACGAACAGTCCGGCAATGATAGCAGCATACTTGACGGTAGGCTTGAAGCGCGTTGTCCACTCCATCGAATTGCGGACGAACAGCGCGATAGCAGCGGCTGCGATAACGTATAGTACTTGACTGGCTAAATCTATAGAAAAGTGAAGCTGGTGCAAGCTGATCATTCCGCGAAATACCTTCAGGGCGTCATCCCATGTTTTAGCCCGGAAGAACACCCAGGTCGCATTGATGAACAGGAAGGTAATCAGCCAGCCGCACCAGCGGGGCAAGGTGATGCCTGTTCTCCGCCATAGCCGATGTAATACCTGAGCTATCCCGTGCAGCAATCCCCAAATGATAAAGGTCCAGCCTGCACCATGCCAGAAGCCGCCAATCAGAAAGGTAGCAATCAAATTGAAATAAGTACGGGCGGTTCCCTTGCGGTTGCCGCCAAGTGGAATGTAAATGTAGTCCTTCAGGAAGCGACTTAGGGTCATATGCCAGCGACTCCAGAAATCTTGAATGCTGACAGCCTTATAAGGAGAATTAAAGTTAACAGGCAGCTTGATATTGAATAATAGCGCGATGCCAATCGCCATGTCCGAATATCCGCTAAAGTCGAAATAGAGCTGGAAGGTATAGGCGAGTGATGTGGTCCAGGCTTCGATAAAGCCAAGCCCAGAAGAAACATCAAAGCCCTGTGTAGCAATTGGAGCCAGCGCATCAGCAATCACGACCTTCTTGAACAGGCCGATGCAGAAGACGAACAGGCCGCGGGCTACGTTGCCCGGAATGATGTGTTTGCTGCGGGCGCGGTCAAACTGTGGCATCATTTCTTTATGATGCAGAATGGGGCCGGCGATCAGGTGAGGGTAGAACGTTACGAACAGCACGTAGCTGACGATGCTGTATTCCTTGGCATTGCCCCGATAAGCATCGACCAGGTAGGCGATTTGCGTAAAGGTAAAGAAGCTGATTCCCAGTGGCAAGGCCAACTCCAGCAATCGGATATGTGAATCAAACAAGGAGTTGACGTTGGTAATGAAGAAATCGGCGTATTTATAGTAGCCCAAGAGCAGCAGGTTGCCAATAATTCCAGCAGCCAGCAACGCCTTTCGCAGCTTTAACGGCTTGGCAGTTGAATGGCTGATCGTCCGTCCCATCACATAGTTGAAGGCGATGGAGGCGAGAATTAACGGCAGAGATTTAATGCTCCAATAGCTGTAAAAGAATAAAGAGGCTAGAGCCAGCCATAGCTTGCCGACCAATGGAGGGCAAAACCGATTCAGCAGGAAATATACGATAAAGGAAATTGGCCAAAAAACGAAGATGAATTCATAGGAATTAAATAACAAGGATGGAAGCTCCCCTCTTGCCGCAGTAGTTTTAACCAAATAATAATATAACAGATACAAAAACACGACAATGTTTTTTATAAGGCAGTTCAACTCTTTTAAGGCATATTGGAATAAAAAAGGAGACCCTGACGTTAATCGGGGTCTGAGGAGAAAAATACCTATTTAAAATTTAGGAGGAACCTGGAGTTAAAAATGCAGTAACGACATCATCAGAGGTGCCACACTAAGTGTGAACAGGGCGGCCAGTATCATAGAGATACTGGAGATGGTGCCGGTGAGTGAACTCAATTCAAAGGCGATAGAGGTCCCGGTGCCGTGGGCGCTGGTGCCGAACAGAACGCCACGTGCGACCTCGCCTTCAATACGGAATAGCTTCATCACCCAAGGTCCCAGCATAGCTCCAAGCAGCCCGGTCAGGATGACGAAGACAGCTGTAATATTGGGAACGCCGCCGATCACCTGAGATACGCTCATGGCGATCGGCGTAGTTACGGAGCGGGGAATCAGGCTGGTAATCAGCTCGCTATCCAGATGCATCCATTCCGCCAGCAAGGCAGACGAGAACATAGCAACCATCGAGCCACTCAAGACACTAATGAAAATCTCCACCGCATGTTTTTTTAATACGTTATAGTATTTATAAAGCGGTACGGCAAAAGCGATGGTAGCGGGCTGGAGCATATTGCTCAGCCATTTGCCTCCGGAATGATAGGATTCATATGGAACCTTTGCCCATAACAGGACGGCTACAAGCACGATAGGCGTCACCAGCAGGGGGGACAAGTAGATTTTGGGCCGGACTTTATAAAGCCGGGTGGACAAGCGATAGACGACCAATGTAAAGATGAGGTATAGCAGCCCTGTGATCATAAGACTTGGTGCTCCTTTCGTTTCGCGATGCGGGAGGCGATCAGTCCGGAGCTGACCATCACGATGATGGTGCTGGAGACCACAACGACCAGAATCCGCAGGCCTTCGCTTTCAAGCAAGGGAATATATTGCATCACGCCAACAGCGGAAGGGATGAAGAAGAGCAATAATTCGGCGAGCAGCCAATTGGCGCCCTGTTCAATCCACGATAATTTGACGACCTTCGTCTTCAAGAGAATGAATAATACAGCAATTCCCAGAATGGAACCGGGAATCGGTATATGGAGAAGCTCCACAATAGCGTTCATGGCGATAGAGACAAAGAACAGGATGCTGACTTGCAGGATGATGTTGCCAATCGTTTTCATTCGATGCATGGGAGCAGCTCCTTTCTGTTTATGGTTGGTAATGAAATCTTACAACGATTATTTTCATGAGTAAAATGAATATACTGAATGATTATCATTCCGTTTTGTTATCTATACATAATAAATGTAAAGGAGTGCAAGCCTGTGGATATTCGGCAAATGCAATACCTTATTGAAGTAGCCCGGCTAGGAAGCTTTACGAAGGCCGCTCAAGCGTTATATATCACTCAGCCCACAATCAGCAAGACGGTAAAGGCGATGGAGGAAGAGCTGGGCGTAGTGCTGTTCGACCGGGTCGGGAAGAAAATAGAGCTGACTGATGCGGGACAGATTATCGTGTCACAGGCGCAGCAAATCGTTACTTCCTTTCAGAATTTGATGGCTGAACTGGATGATCTGCGAAATATGAAGAAGGGACATATCCGAATTGGGCTTCCTCCCATGGTAGGCTCCAGCTTTTTTCCGAAGGTGATCGGGGAGTTTCACCAGCGCTATCCGGAAATTACCATTCAATTGTTCGAGGATGGGGCCAAAAAGGTGGAGCAGGGGGTCGCTAGCGGGGCTCTTGATGTGGGCGTCGCCGTCCTGCCTACCGTAGAGGAGGAGCTAAGCTACTTTCCATTTGTGGAAGAGAAATTGAACCTGGTGGTGCATCCTACCCACCCTTTGGCGGAGCGGGCCAGTGCAGACCTGGCCGAGCTGGTGCAGGATGGATTTGTGCTGTTTCGCGAGGACTTTACTCTGCATGACCGGATCATTAGTGAATGCGCCAAGGCCGGTTTTCAGCCCCATGTTATTTATGAAAGCTCACAATGGGATTTAATTAGTGAAATGGTGGCGGTAGGGCTGGGCATTACCTTGCTGCCGGAAACGATCTGCCGCGAAATTGATGACGAGGGTGTGCGAATTATTCCACTCGTCAAGCCAGTCATTCCCTGGAAACTGGGGATTGTCTGGCGCGATGACCGTTATCTTTCTTTTGCTACGAGGGAATGGATTCGCTTTGCAAGAGAAGTGCTGTTGCCCCGGGAAGAGGAGGCTTAAAATGCGCTTGTGATTGGATCGGGTTACCAATAATTTAAAAATATTCACAAATAAAATGTGAGATGGTTACTTGTACAATTCGGAAAGGGTGCCTATAATTAGCGAAATGAATTGCTAAAATTGACATTAGGGGACAGATATTTGATGAGCTTGCTACGAAAAAAATCGATTGCTTCCATGCTGATGGAGAAGCAGTCGGCCGGTTCCGGTGGTTTGAAGAAGGAACTGGGCGTGTTCGACCTGACCATGCTGGGAGTAGGCTGCGTGGTGGGGACGGGGATATTTGTACTGACGGGCGTTGCCGCGGCGCAGCATGCCGGTCCGGGCCTTATCCTATCCTTTGTATTGGCGGGAATTGTTTGTGCATTCTGCGCCTTATGTTATGCCGAATTTGCTTCGATGGTACCGGTCTCAGGGAGCGCCTATACCTACAGCTATGCCACCTTCGGTGAATTGATAGCCTGGATTCTCGGCTGGGACCTGATTCTGGAATATGGCTTTGCCGCCTCGATGGTGGCCAGTGGTTGGTCGGGGTATTTTCAGGGCCTGATCTCGGGTCTTGGCTTTACGATACCTCCTGCAATCAGCAGTGCGTTTGACCCGGCCAATGGGACATATATCGACCTTCCGGCCATTCTGATCGTGTTGGCATTAACCTTTATCGTTTCCCGGGGCTCCAAGGAGTCCTCAAGGTTGAACTCGATTATGGTTATCGTCAAGGTCGCCGTTATCATTTTGTTTATTGTCGTAGGCGCCTTTTACGTGAAGCCGGGCAACTGGCAGCCGTTTATGCCGTTTGGCTTCAGCGGTGTGGTGACCGGGGCGGCAACAGCTTTCCTGTCTTATATCGGTTTTGATGCGGTGGCGACGGCTGCCGAAGAAGTGAAGAACCCGCAGAAGGATCTGCCACGCGGTATTCTGTGGTCGCTGGTCATCTGCTCCATACTCTATGTACTGGTGACGGCTGTGCTGACAGGTATTGTACCTTATCAATTGCTGGATGTGAAGAATCCGGTTGCTTTCGCCTTGCAGTATATCAATCAGACCTGGGTGGCAGGCTTCATCTCACTCGGGGCGATCGTAGGGATTACTACCGTACTCTTCGTGCTTTTGTTCGGGCAAACCCGGCTGTTGTATGCGATCGGCCGCGACGGCCTGCTGCCAAAGCGGTTGGCTAAGCTGAATCCCAAGACCGGGGCTCCTGCAAGCAGCACGTGGGTAACGGGAATCGTTGTTGCGATTTTTTCCGGCCTGATTCCGCTGAACAAGCTGGCCGACCTGGTTAGCATCGGTACCTTGTTCGCCTTCATTTCCGTTTCGCTGGGTGTTGTTATCCTGCGTCGCGTGCGCCCGGATCTGAAACGTTCCTTCAAGGTACCTCTGGTGCCATGGATTCCGCTGCTGGCCGTAGCAACCTGTGGTTACTTGCTGATCAGTCTGCCAGGCATTACCTGGATTGCCTTCCTGATATGGATGGCCATTGGCCTGGTCATTTATTTTAGCTATGGATACAAGCATAGCGAGCTATCGGGAGAGGCAAGCCGTACAGCTGGGAAATAAGCTTAGCTCCAAGCAGAATAAGCTCCATTGAGGAAATCCTCTACCAGCCTTCGAGACCTGGTTTCGAGCGCATGGCAGGGGATTTTTTTTGCATATTTCTGTCCTGTCCTGCAAATAGTATGGGCGATATTATGTGAAGGGAGCGCCAGCTTTGAAACTTGCTTTGATTTGCTCGCTGTTGGCCAGTTTGCTATTTGGCCTGGAACCCTCTGCTCCGGTATTTGCCGATGGTGCCCATCACTTTGGGTTCAAGAAGAGTGTGGAAGGACGGCTACCCTCGATTAATGAGGAGGGCTTCAAGGACATCATTGACAAGAACGGAGCGATTTTTCTTGGCGACACTACGCGCAAGGAGCTCTTTCTGACTTTTGATAACGGCTATGAGAATGGGTACACAGCCTCTATTCTTGATACTCTAAAGGCCAAGAAGGTGCCGGCGATCTTCTTTGTAACCGGTCATTATGTCAAGACGCAGCCTGAATTGCTGAAGCGGATGAAGGCAGAGGGACATTTGATCGGGAACCATTCCTGGAGCCACCCGGACATGACCACCATCTCCGATGAGCAAATTAGGGAGGAGCTGGATAAGGTGAAGAGTGCAGCAGCCAAAGTTACGGGACAAACGGAGATGCTCTATCTTCGTCCGCCGCGCGGGATATTCAGTGACCGTACGTTGCGAGTAACCCGGGAACTCGGATATATTAATGTCTTCTGGTCCGCTGCCTACAAGGATTGGGATGTCAATGCCCAGAAGGGTGCTGACTATGCCTACCAGAAGGTAGTATCTCAACTCCACCCCGGTGCGGTCCTGTTGCTGCATGCTATATCGAAGGACAATGCAGAGGCATTGGGCGCCATCATTGATGAGGCTCATAGGCAGGGCTATGAGTTCAAGAGCCTGGATGCGCTCCGCCAGCCGCATCCGTAACACCGAGTCGTGGGAGACCGCAGTCGTCAGGGCTTTTTCCTGGCGGGTGTGGTCTTTTTTTACCTGAATGATATGCCCATAGTTTGTCCAAATTTTGCCGACGCTTGATTTTGCCGGGCTTACCCTCTTATAATTAGTAATGCAAATTAATAGCATAGCTAATTATTAAATAATGAAAATAAAAGGGGGGATGTTGCTTGTTTATCGGCAAGGATCCGCAAACACAGCGATTGTTTAATGCGTTCCATCGCTTCCGGAAGCTGGATATGAGGCGAATGATGTCGCCATCGGATAAATATAAGCCAAGCGAAGTTCGGCTATTGTTCGTTATTGCTCATGGGCTGGAGATGGATGAGCGCGGTGTGAAGATGTCAGAGCTTAGCGCGATGTTGGAGGTGGCTTCCCCTACAGTGACGCCGTTGATTCGCAGTCTGGAGGAACATGGACTGGTGCTGCGACGCAACGATGAGGAAGACCGGCGAGCGGTAAGAGTTTTATTGACGGATCAAGGTAGAGCCGTGCTTGAGGAAACGGCCAGGAAGCGATCTGAACAGCTTAGGGGCCTTGTTAATTATTTGGGGCCGGAGAAGAGCAAGCAGCTTAGTGAGTTGTTAGAGCAAGTATATACGTATATAGAATTGCAAGTGAAAGACAATCAAGCAGACAAAGACTAGAACATGTGGAGTGATGGGAAATGATTAAGCTTTTCCGTAATTTAAAGCCCTACCGCTTGATGGTAGCGGCCGTGCTGGTGTTGGTGTTCTTCCAGACCTTATCCGAATTATATTTACCAACATTAATGGCCGATATCGTGGACAAGGGTGTAGTGAATGGGGATACGCCCTATATATGGCGTGTTGGCGGCTTGATGCTGCTTGTGGCGTTAGGTGGCATGATCTGCTCTATAGCGGCCAGCCTCTACTCATCCAAGGCGGCAACCGGCTTTGGTAAATTACTGCGGGACAAAGTATTTAAGCATGCCTCCAATTTCTCATTGGAGGAGTTCGACAAGATTGGTACCGCGTCGCTGATTACACGGACTACCAATGATATTAACCAGGTTCAGCAAGTGCTGATCATGATGCTGCGAATGATGGTTATGGCGCCGATGATGTGTTTGGGCGGCATTCTGATGGCTGTTTCCAAGGACGCTACGCTGTCTTTGATTCTCGTTGTGGTTTTGCCTGTGCTGGCCTTGGCAATCTGGATCATCGCCAGAAAAGGAATGCCGTTATTCAAGGCGATTCAGAAGAAAATAGACAAGTTGAACCTGGTCATGCGCGAAAGCTTGATCGGCATTCGGGTTATTCGATCATTTAACCGTACTGATTATGAGAGCAAACGCTTTGACGAAGCCAACCTGGATTTAACTGACATTTCGATTAAAGTCAATAAAATTATGGCGTTTATGATGCCGGTGATGATGCTGGTGATGAATTTATCTTCCGTGGCGATCATTTGGTTTGGAGGCTTGCGAATTGATGCCGGGCATATGCAGGTAGGGGACCTGATGGCCTTTCTGCAATATGCCATGCAAATCATGTTCTCCCTTGTGATGGTATCGATGATGTTTGTCATGATTCCACGGGCTGCGGCTTCGGCTGTTCGGATCAATGAGGTACTGGACATGGAGCCTGTTATTAAAGATCCGGCTACCGGGAAAACGCCCAAAGCAGGCCAACGTGGTCTGGTGGAATTCGATCATGTCTCCTTTAGCTACCCGGGGGCTGAGCAGCCTGCGGTACAGAATATTTCGTTCACTGCCAAGCCGGGCCAGGTAACGGCGATTATCGGCGGCACCGGCTCCGGTAAATCCACGCTAATCAGCTTGATTCCAAGGTTCTATGATGTGCAGGAGGGAAGTGTTCGGGTAGGTGGCTTGGATATTCGCGACCTGACCCAGGAGGAACTGCGGAGCAAGATTGGCTTCGTGCCGCAGAAGGCGGTGTTATTCTCCGGCACAATCAGTGAGAATATTCGATACGGCAAGGAGGACGCCAGTGACGAGGAAGTACGTCATGCCGCACATATTGCTCAGGCGAGCGACTTTATTGGCAATATGGAGGAAGGCTTCAACTCGCTGATTGCTCAAGGCGGCACGAACGTATCGGGTGGTCAGAAGCAGCGCTTGTCCATTGCTCGGGCGCTGGTGCGTCCTGCGGAGATTTACATCTTCGACGATAGCTTCTCGGCATTGGACTTCAAGACCGATGCCAAGCTGCGGGCGGCGTTGAAGAAGGAAACGAAAGAGTCCACGGTGATGATCGTAGCTCAGCGGGTGAGCACGGTGCTGGATGCCGATCAAATCATCGTGATGCACGAAGGTCAAATCGTAGGCATCGGCAGCCACAGAGAGTTGATGGAAACTTGTGAGGTTTATCAGGAAATTGTCCGTTCGCAGCTTTCAGAGGAGGAGATCGCATGAGCCAGGAACAAAAGGGAAGAAAACGCGGATTTGGTGGACCTGGCGGCAAACACGGCGGTCCCGGAGGACCAAGCATGGCAATGCCGGTAGAAAAAGCCAAGGATTTCAAAGGCACATTAAAACGGCTGGTTCAGTATTTGAAGCCACATCGTTTATATTTATTCGCCGTCCTGGTGATGGCCATCTTAAGTACAATATTCAGCATTTTTAGCCCGAAAGTGATGGGGAAGGCGACAACCAAGCTGTTTGAAGGCATCGTTGCCAAGTTCCAGGGAATTCCGGGAGCGGAGATAGATTTTCAATATATTTGGCAAATTATTATGATTTTGATTGGGCTTTATGTGCTTAGTGCTCTCTTTAGTTATATACAGCAGTATCTGATGGCTGGAGTGGCTCAGAAGACCGTATATGATTTGCGGCGGGATGTGAACGTCAAGCTGAACAAGCTGCCGCTGAAATATTTTGATGCCCGGACTCATGGCGACATTTTGAGCCGGGTTACGAATGATGTTGATAATATCAGTACCACGCTCCAGCAGAGCTTAACCCAATTGATTACGTCGATGCTGACGATCATCGGGGTTATCGTGATGATGCTGTCAATCAGTCCGTTATTGACACTGATTGCCGTGTTAACACTGCCTATAAGCATTATTGCGATTACCTCGGTTGCCAAGCATTCACAGAAGCAGTTTGTTCGTCAGCAGAAAGAGCTGGGACAACTCAATGGTCACGTAGAGGAAATGTATACAGGACACAAAATTGTGAAGGCCTTTGGCCGCGAAGGAAAATCGTTGGAGCAATTCGATGAAATCAATGAACGTTTGTATGAGTCGGGCTGGAAAGCGCAGTTTATCTCCGGGGTAATTATGCCAATCATGAGCTTTATCGGTAACATTGGCTACGTATTGATCTCGGTGGTCGGGGGTATCCTGGTCACCAAGCGTTCGATTGAAATCGGGGATGTGCAGGCCTTTATCCAATATGCCCGTCAATTTACGATGCCGATTACACAAACGGCGAATATTGCCAACATTATTCAGTCTACCGTTGCTTCGGCGGAACGGGTATTCGAGATTCTGGATGAGGAGGAAGAGGTTCCGGAAGCGGCGAAGCCTGCTGTGCTGAAACAACCTCAAGGCAATGTTGTTTTCGAGCATGTGCGGTTCGGATATGACAGCGAGCAGACGCTGATTGAGGACATGAATATCAATGTTCACAATGGGCAAACCATTGCCATTGTAGGTCCGACCGGGGCAGGGAAAACGACATTGATCAACCTGCTGATGCGCTTCTACGAGCTTAACGGCGGTTCTATTACCGTGGATGGTGTGAATATCGCCGAGATGAAGCGTGGAGATTTGCGCAGTATGTTCGGTATGGTATTGCAGGATACGTGGTTGTTCAACGGCACGATTCGCGATAATATTGCCTACGGTCGTGAAGGAGCTACCGATGAAGAAGTTGTGCGTGCTGCCAAAACAGCCTATGCCGATCACTTTATCCGTACCTTGCCGGACGGCTATAATACCGTGCTGAATGAGGAAGCCTCTAATATCTCGCAGGGGCAAAAACAGTTGTTGACCATTGCCCGCGCGATTTTGGCGGATCCGGCTATTCTTATACTGGACGAGGCAACCAGCAGCGTTGACACACGGACCGAGTTGCATATCCAGCAGGCGATGAATGAGCTGATGAAAGGGAGAACCAGCTTTGTGATTGCCCACCGCTTGTCCACGATCAAGGATGCCGATCTTATTCTCGTGATGAACCACGGTTCGGTCATTGAACAAGGTACGCATGAGGAATTGCTGGAACTGGGCGGCTTCTACGCCGATCTGTACAACAGTCAGTTCACCCGCGGTGAATTTGAACCTGAGGCGGGTTAATTCATGATCAGCAGGAGCACTGGTGGATGGGATGGCAGGATTGATGATTTGGCTTGCAGGAAGTAGACTAAGGAAGAGAACCATGCAAAGCAACCTGTTTCAGAAAGGGGCTCTTTATGTCTCCCAGTATCATTGATATCCTGCAGCTTGAATATCAACGTTTTTCAGCTAAAGAAAAGGAAATAGCTAACTATGTGATCCGCAATAAATCGTCCATTAACAATATTAACATCAGGGATTTAGCTGAACATACGAATACATTCATGTCAACCATCACTAGATTTTGTAAAAAAGTAGGCTGTTCCACCTTTGTTGATTTCAAAATTCAGCTTAGTCGAGAAGTTCAGCAGCCTCATCCACACTCGGATTTTTTCAGAAGAGCGCAGCAGATTCATAACGAAGTTATTAATAAAACGGCTGAGATGCTGGATACGGCTAATATTGAGCAGGTTGTTCAGTATTTGAAGCGGGCCCGCCGCATTTATGTATACGGTCTGGGAAGCTCAGGTCTGTCCGCATTAGAGTTTAAATACAGATTGATGAGAATGGATATGGTCATTGATGCAGTCACTGACTCACACATGATGCTGATGAGCGCTGCTTTGCTGGGAGAAGGCGATCTGGTCATTGGCTTATCCAATTCAGGCCGAACGCTGGAGGTTAGCGATGCTTTAAGGGAAGCCAAGCGGAGAGGGAGCACGATCGTTGGCATCACTAATTTTGATCATACCCCGTTATCCGATATTTCAGATTTGTGCATCTTTACCCCGAATGTCGAGCGAAGCGGGGACGGTAATTTTATCAACAGCCAGTTAGCCATTATATATATTCTGGACATCATCTCGCTTCTGCTGCTTGAGGATACCAGATTGTATAAGGCGCGGCAGCTTACCTTGCAGACTCTGTATTCCAGAGAATAAGAAAAAACAGTCAATCAGGTTTGAACGGCACCCGAAGTGATGGGCCAGGATGTACCTTGGCGGGTGTAGTTCAATACCGTTGACTGTTTTTTTATGCTGTCTGTTAAATCAAATTAGGAAGGCTGCTGCCATTTTGTAATTTCAGATACAAACCGTTGTGTAATCTGTTGAGGACGGGTAATGGCTCCCCCAACAACAACACAGTAGGCCCCCAGCTTCAGGCATTGAACCGCCATCTCGGGGGTGATCACGTTTCCTTCCGCAACAACAGGGACTTGCACGCTAGCCAGAATCTCCTTCAAGGCGGCAAAGTCATGGTCATAAAGCTTGATTCCGGCCGACTCCTCCGTATATCCGACCAATGTCGAGGAGATCAGGTCAAAACCGAGCTGCTCCGCATACCGGGCTTCCTCCTTGGTGGATATATCCGCCATAATTAGAAGCTCGGGATATTTGGAACGAATCTCCTTCACAAATTCCTCCAGTGACTTGCCATCTGGACGTGCTCGCAAGGTAGCATCCACAGCAACAATCTCCGGCCGGGCCTCTGCCAGTTCATCGATCTCCCTGATCGTTGGTGTAATAAATACAGCATGGTTTCCATAATTTCTCTTCACAATACCAATGACGGGAAGATCGACCTGCTTTTTAATTTCCTTCACATCAGCTGCCGTATTTGCGCGAATACCTACGGCTCCGCCCTCCTTGGCCGCGATGGCCATTCTCCCCATAATCATCGAGCTATGAAGCGGCTCTTCCTCTAAAGCCTGGCAGGATACGATGAGACCGCCCTTTAGGCCTAATTCATCCAGATTCATTTTAATTACTCCGTTTCCATAATTTCTTCGATTTCATTTTTAATTACTGTGACCTGTGGCCCATAAATGACCTGAACTCCATTGCCTACCAGAAGTACTCCCTTGGCTCCGGTGGCGCTAAGGGCTTCCTTGCGGACCTTATCTACATCTTTAACTGTTACGCGCAGCCGGGTGGCGCAGCAATCCAACTCATCGATATTGTCCTTGCCGCCAAGTCCGTTCAGAATGGCGACAGGTCGTTCCTTCCCCTGTAAGCCTGATGAGGCGGCAGTGGCCGAGCCTGATTCATTAACGTCCTGCTCGGATGCTCCATCATCTTCACGTCCAGCCGTCTTCAGATTCAACTTGCTAATCAAAATCCGGAAGGTGAAGTAATACAGGAGGAACCAAATAACCCCGATGATCGGCACGATAACCCAATTGGTCTTGGCATTCCCCTGAAGGATTCCGAACAGGATAAAGTCGATCAACCCGCCGGAGAATGTTTGCCCGACGGTAATTTCAAATATATGTGAGAGCATAAAGGCCAATCCATCAAAGAAGGCATGGATGACATATAGAAGGGGAGCAACAAACAGAAATGAAAATTCCAGCGGCTCCGTAATCCCGGTCAGGAATGAGGTGAGTGCCGCAGACAGCATCAGACCGCCAACTACCTTCTTGCGCTCGGGTTTGGCTGTATGGTAAATAGCTAAAGCTGCTCCCAGCAGACCGAACATCATCGTGATGAATCGCCCTGACATGAAACGCGATGTGCCAGAGAAGAACTTTTCAGTTGAGGGGTCTCCCAGTTGAGCAAAGAAAATATTTTGAGTGCCCTCGTAAACCTTCCCGGCAATCTCCATCGTTCCTCCAAGGCCCGTCTGCCAGAAGGGGAGATAGAAGATATGATGCAGTCCCAGCGGGCCAAGCATTCTCAGAATGAACCCATAAAACAGCGTTCCGATATATCCGGTTCTGTCCACCAGACTTCCCAGCTGGGCGATACCAAGCTGAATGGTTGGCCAGATCAGGAACAAAATAATACCGACGAAAATCGCGGCAAAAGACGAAACAATAGGGATGAAGCGAGAGCCTCCGAAAAATCCGAGGAATTGAGGCAATTCTATCTTGTTATAGCGATTATGCAGCCAGGCGGTAACCAGACCGATGATAATACCGCCAAGCACACCGGTTTGCAGGGTTTGAATCCCTAGCACCATGCCCTGACCGGCTTTAGCGAGCTGATCGG
Source organism: Paenibacillus sanguinis 2301083 = DSM 16941 (assembly GCF_000374825.1). GTDB lineage: Bacteria > Bacillota > Bacilli > Paenibacillales > Paenibacillaceae > Fontibacillus > Fontibacillus sanguinis. The sequence goes on along the minus strand of NZ_KB895376.1, from coordinate 354,523 downwards.
AAGCCAGCTTCCCTGAATTGACTAGCATGGCATTAATAGACGCATTCATGACAAGGTAGGCAAGGCCCGCTGCCAAGCCGGCGGTTCCCTTATCTCCTCTGGCTAGGCCGACAGCCACACCAATCGCAAAGATCAATGCCAGATTATCGAAAACAATGCTTCCCGCACTGCTCATCACCGTAAACACTTGCTGCAGCCAGGTGATTTGCAAGAAAGGATATGTGCTAATCGTATTGGCGTTGGACAGCGCTCCTCCAATTCCCAGCAAAAGACCAGCCGCAGGCAAGACCGCAATAGGCAGCATAAATGATTTGCCAAACTTTTGAGCCTTTTCAAAATATTGCTTCATGATGATATTCACTCCCTGGAATACTATTTTCAAATAAATAATAATTATGAAAATAATTTTCGTCAACATAATTTTAAATCGCTTTCATAGCATGTCAAGTTTGGCGCTGCAATGCTGTGTACGATTTTGGTCTATTATGTTCGGGAATACAGCACCATGATACTGTTTTCCAAAAGGAAGGGTCAGGTCCAGGAATGGTGTCTAATTAAGCGTAGGCAGTTTTGGGCAGGGGATACTGGATACTTGTTGCACGGCCTAGACATCCCCTGCCAAGCGATGCAAAGCGGGGATGTCGAGAAGACGGAGCTTGCGTCCTGTGACGGAGAGCACCCCTTCTTGGCTAAGCTGCTTTAGCTTGCGACTAAGTGTTTCCGGTGTTGCGCCAATCAGTCCGGCCAGCTCCTTTTTGGATACGGGCAGGATAAACTCATCGGAAGAGAGGGCGGTCTTCTGACGGAAGTACAGCAACATCTTGGCTAATCTCCGGTCAGCCTCCAGCAAAGTCAGTACAGCAGCCCAAGCGTCGGCTTCCTCTAATTGTGCGCTCAGGGCGGTCATAAAACGGGCTGCCGTATCGGTGTCCCTGCGTAGAACATTCAGGAAATCGCTGCGGTGGATCCGGCAAACTCCGGTCGTATCGGCAGCATAGGCACTGGCATAATGCGGCTTCTCCTGCAATAGGGCAAATTGCCCGAAGAAATCACCGGGGAACAGCAAGCGAATGATGTGCTCCTTGCCGTTATCCTCCAGCTTGGTCAGCTTAATGATTCCTTGATTCACAACATATAGTGATTCGGAACGATCTCCCTCCCGGAAGATCAGCTCTCCCTTGCGGTATTGGGCAGTTCGCATTACCGAATGAAGCAGTTCTGCCTCACTGCTGTGTAGTCCGGCGAATACCGGAACATGAGCCAGACAAGAGGGATGATTATGATGGGGAGGCTGGAGGTGGCAAGCACAGGATTTCATGCGAATTCCTTCCTTTCCGGTTATTTATGCAGCATTAATTCAACCCTATCAGTGGCTGAAATTACCCCAAGTGATTTATATCACAAATTAGATGGCGAATTCTTGATGTGAGTCAAGGCTTGCTCCGGACAAGTATGGAAAAATGAACCTATCAATGATCTGAAACTATAGGGCTAGAAAGGGGAACTATCATGAAAAGCTTCACATTTGAGGATTTGCGTCATATTGACCGGGCCACGCTTGGAGGTGAGGTGCCGCTGGAGCTGTTCCGGGCCATCCGGCTGATCGGGATGCAGCAGGGGCTGCCGCTGGAGGGCAAGGGAACAACTGCATCAATTGGCCGCAAGATTGGAGAAAAGCTGCCCGTGAACACGTTGGAGGAACTGTTGGCTTTATTTGCGGAATTGCGTATCGGTTTGCCGCATGTAATTGAGCGCACGGAGAGACTGATTCGTATCGTCGTGGACGACTGCTTTTGCAAGGGACTTCCGCTTATTGAAGAGAAGAAGGTCTGTGACCTGGAAGGTGCTATCCTGGAAGGAGCACTGGGGCGTATCCTGAACCAAAAGGTCAGTGTGCGGGAGACCAAGTGTAATGTGTGTGGGGATGAGCATTGCGAGTACGAAGTCCGGATTTATGCTAATTAGGTTCAGAGTTGAATTGAATGGGTGACAGTCGTTAAAAATGTGATAAAAAATGTGGCAGACAAGCGATCGAGTAGCCGGTGGGGTGCAGAGGCAGAAACAGCGAGTATAAGTCTATGCCAGATATGAATTAATGGGAAAAAGTCCCTATAATTCGCATGGATTGGGGCGTTCATAGAGCTTAGCAGGAAATGCTCCCTATAATTCAGGTGATTATCGGCATTTACGGCGGAAACAGGTAAATTAACATGATGATTTCCCGCTAAACGGAGAAAAATCGAGATTTGCGGGAAATTAGCTGGAGGATTTCAGACTGTCGAGAAAGGGCGTAACGTACCATTTCTATGGAAAAGAACCCCATAGACTAAGGGCTCTTTTATCCGAGATGTACGGAAAACCAACTTTCTCAACAATCTGAGGATTTCCCATAGCTGGGCGATTGCTAACCCAGCTATGCTGGGGCTCCAGCGGGGCAGTGGCTTGCTAGGGAGAAAAGAAGAAGGCGGCATCCAAAGCTATACAAGCTTTGGGTGCCACCTTCTTTGGGGTTGACTAGGGTGAGCGGGAGCTGAAATGTCGCTCGCCCTAGTCATCCAGCAGCGCTACGTACTGTGTAAGTAGCGCATCGACGCGAAGCTGCTGGGCATTGCGAAGCTCCAGCAGCTCCGCGAGCCGCACGGCGTCGCAGGCCACCGCCGGGGCCTGCATCGCCGCCTCTGCCGCCGCCAGCTCCGCTTCGGCGGCGGCGATGTCGGCCTCCAGCTTGCGCACGGAGGCCGGATTCGCGGGCGGGCGCGCCCCGCTTCCCGCGCGCCCGCCCTGGGCCTCGCCGCCTGTGGCCCGCGTCACAGGCGAAGGCGTCCCCGGCGCAGCTGCCGCTGGCTTGCTGCGCCCGTCAGGCACGGCGCCTGCGTCGCTGGCGCCGCCGGCCCAGGCCGCCTGTTCTGCGGGGCCAGTCGGCCTCCCGCTCTTCCGGGCCGGTTCGCCCCCGGCTCGGGCAGCCTCCTTCCGGGCCAGTTCAGCCCGGAAATCATCGTACCCGCCCGGGGTGACGCCGAGGCGCCCACCCTCCAGCGCCCAGACCTGACTCGCTACTTTGTTGATAAAGTAGCGGTCATGGGACACCGCCAGCAGTGTGCCGGTGTACTCTTCCAACGCTTCCTCCAGCGCTTCGCGGGCATCGATATCCAGATGGTTCGTTGGCTCGTCGAGCATCAGCAGATTTGGCTTCTGATGCATCAATACAGCCAGGCGCAGCCGAGTCCACTCGCCGCCAGACAAGCGGCTGACCTTCTTGAATACGTCCGCTCCGTAGAATAGAAAACGGGCCAATTGACCGCGAGCCTCGCCGGTCTCAATACCGATGTGGTCCCGGAAGAATTCCAGCACGGTCTCTTCATGACCTGCCGGTGCAGCCTGCTGGGCCAGGTAGCCGGGTTCCACACGCGAGCCTAGCTGCACCTGGCCTTCCTGCGGTGGCTCGGTCCCCAGAATATTTTTTAAGAGCGTGCTCTTCCCTGTTCCGTTAGCTCCAATTAGCACGGCTGCTTCGCCATAACGAAGAGTATGGGTCAGCTCGCGGTACAGCCAGCGGCCTCCTCGGCAAGCGCCAACCTCGCGAAGTATAATCGCGTCCTTCCCTGAGCGGTCTCCTTGTTGAAGCTGCAGGTCAATGCGCTGTCGCTCCAGAATCGGCCTTTTGAGCTTGGTCATTCGATCCAGCGCCTTTTGCATCGAGGCGGCCCGGCGGTGAAATCCAGCATTTGGCGGATTGGAACGATTGCCCCACTCAATCAACTGCTTGATCGATTCCTGCATCTTTTTTATTTTCTTTTGCTGCTCCTGATAATCCGCGAATTGCTGCAGCAGTCGTTGTTCTTTTTCTTCCTTGTATGCACTGTAATTGCCAAAATAGGTGAAGGCTTCTCCATCCTCCAGCTCCACGATTTTCTCAGTTACCGCATCCAGGAAAAAACGATCATGCGAGATGACCACCGTAGTGCCGGGGAAGCTGCGCACAAAGCCCTCCAGCCATTCCGTTGCAGCCATGTCGAGGTGATTGGTGGGCTCGTCAAGCAGCAGCAAATCCGGATTCCGCAGCAGCATGACCGCAAGGCCAACCTTTGTTTTCTCACCGCCAGATAAAGAGGCGAAGCCACGCCCGAAATGCTCTTCCGTAATACCAAGGCCCAAGGCGATGCGCAGGATGGAGGCTTCCATCTCATATCCGCCACCACGCTCGAAGGCTTCTTGCAGCACGCCGTATTGGCGTAGAAGTTCATCCAGTGTAAGAGGTGCCGAACCGAAGGCTCCACCAGATTGTGCAGCCGTTATCCCGTTGTCTTCACCGGCTGCAAGGGACATTCTGGACATTTCAGCTTCCAGCCGCTTCATCTCAGCCTGCACTTGGCGCAAATCGTCGTAGGCTCCAAGTAGAACATCATAGACCGTATCCTCCCGGCGATAATCCGGGATTTGCGCCAAGGTTCCGATGCGGACATTCCTGCGAATGTGAATTTGCCCTTGATCCGGCGGCTCGCTCCCCGCCAGCAGCCTCATCAGGGTCGTTTTGCCCGTGCCGTTGCGGCCGATGAGGCCAACCGTCTCACCGCTTTTGATTTCAAACGTAACGCTACCAAGCACCAGCTCGGCGCCATAATATTTCTGAACATGCTGACATTGGATCATCATGGGTGTATTCTCCTTCATTCCCATGCCGTCCAGCCCTGATCCTGTCGTTAGTTAAATACAAGCAAATGCCATCAGGAGCAGCGAATGCTCTGAGGTGTTTGTATAAAAATAAAGAAGGCAGCAGGAAATCCTGCTGCCTTCTTGGATTCACGGACAGTGAAGTTAAGGTAGGAGCGGCATTTCGCAATTTGTTATGGATATCGAATTTGTAAAAAAGGACAGACTTCTCCCGTAATGAGCTGTCACATTAACAATGCCAAACATTGCCAGCGGCAGTTGGCTCAATCGATTCCACGCAAATTTGCGATCCACACTCCTCACCTCCTTCACAAATAGTTCTTTTTATTATAGTTGCTAAACGGAGGGAAAGCAAGCAGCAGGGAGCCTATTCCATTCAGCAGCCGTATGTCCATTTTGTGAAGGAGCTTACAAGAATCTATTGAATCAGGAAAATCCATAAGGGGCAGCGATCGGAAGAACCTTATATGATACAGGTGCGCGGTTTGCACAAATCATTTGGAGCGCAGAATGTGCTCAATGACATTGATCTACAAATCGACCCGGGCAAGGTACTGGTTATTATCGGCCCTTCCGGCTCGGGCAAAACAACGTTATTGCGCTGTCTGAACCTGCTGGAGACCCCGGATGGGGGAAGGATTCAGATTGGCGATATTAGTCTTGCGTTTGGCAAGATTCTGAAGCACAAGCAAAGTGAAATTCTGGCACTCCGCAAGAAGTCGGGCATGGTGTTCCAGTCCTGTTATTTATTTCCACATATGACGGCTTTGCAAAATGTGATGGAAGCCCAGGTTCAGGTGCAAAAGAAGAGTAAGCAAGAGGCTCGTTTATGTGCCGAGGACTTGCTTGCCAAGGTAGGATTGGGCGACCGTAAAGAATTCTATCCGCACCAACTTTCCGGAGGCCAGCAGCAGCGGGTGGGCATCGCTCGGGCCATGGCGGTTAGTCCGGAATTGCTGCTTTTTGACGAACCCACCTCAGCACTTGATCCTGAACTGGTTGGGGAAGTGCTAAAGGTTATGAAGGAGCTAGCCCGTGAGGGCCGTACGATGGTGGTAGTAACCCATGAAATGAAGTTTGCTGCTGAGGTGGCGGACCGGGTTGTATTGATGGATGCCGGGAAAGTGATTGAGTCTGGCACACCCGAGAGGGTACTGGAGCACCCCTCTAGCGAACGGGCGCGGGCCTTCCTGAATCGGATTGCCCAAAAGGAGCTTGTCTAGAATGTACAAGGACAGGATATCCGCTTGCTTGCTTTTGCTTTCAGCGCTGCTAATCTATAATAAATGACAGAGGAAATGACGTGGAAGCCTCGTATTCTACTCAAAGCAAGGAGATTTACGTGAACAGAAGGAAAGCACGGCAAATTATCCGTGAGCTGCTCAACCGCTCGGACGCCGAGGTTGTAGTTCGCTTGCATAACCGTTATCCCGGCCCACGCATGATTGGTGGCAAGTATAGCATGGGGGATCGTTCCGTGACGATGTACCTTGGGGAAGTCAGGAAACAATGTCGATTGTTATTTGGTTCCGTCCAAGGATGGAGAACGTTCTTTGCTATCGTGTTTGCCCATGAGCTGGGGCATGCCAGAGACCCTGAGCTCCCGGCGTTATGCGAGCGGCTGGATGCCTGCGAGAGCGAACGAGAACGCAGCGAGACGGCTTTGCGGATCGAAGAGAATGCCTGGAATTATGCACGAACCTTGATTCCGGATATCGATCCGGGGATGCTGGAACGAGTTATCGACAATTCGTTGCTGGCATACCGGCAAGCAGTGGCTGATAAGCTGGAGGGATCACTTAAAGCCTAGAAGTGCAATGAACAAACAAGCGAGAGATGGGAGTGAGGTTGCAACTCCCAAGCTCTCGCTTGTTTTCGTTACCAGAATATTATTTGATCCGAATATCACCGGAAAAGGATCGGGCCTTGATGATATCTTCGGTCTGTCGCAATGACTCGGGTGCAGTAATCTTGCCCGCACTGGTCTGCAAGTCATACCAACCCTTGAAGGCTGCATCCGGTGACAACCGAATCTCACCAGATTCAGTGGAGATATCCAGATTATCCGAACGTTGATTTTTGAGCCTGATATCCCCGCTAGTGGTTGCTAAGACGCCATTGCCGGTATAGTGGTCCAATTCAATCCTTCCAGAGAGGGTAGTAGCCTGGATCATGCCCGTTGTATTCCGGACAGACATATTGCCCTCCTGCGTCTCGGCCGTGAGGGTCCCTTGCAGAGCATCCACCTGGATGCGGCCGGAATCCACTTTGATATCCGTATCTCCCTCGATCTGCTTGGCCGCGATATTGCCGCCCTCAGTTGCCAATTGCAAGCGATGAGCGGTGATGGACTCCGCCTTCAGATTGCCGCTAGCGGTAGATAAAGTGATGTTGTCCGCCCGCAAATTTCGGAACTCTCCATTAGCCGAGCTTGCTGAATAGCTGATATTCTGGAGTGAATCTGAGCTTGCAAGTGCTACGGTAATTCGTTGCCGTGTGGATTGGAAATTCATGCTGAAAAAGCTCCATTTTGGCGAATGTTGCAACGAGAGCTGCAGGGCATCGCCCGATGAATTCGTGTCGATCAAGTGATTGATCACCTCTGGATCCATATTGCCGCTAATTTCGACATAGCTGGTCCCGTCCGGGCTATCAACAAACTCTATGTCTGTACTATAAGTGCTGTCGATAGCCAGGTTCTTTAGTTGTCCCTCTTCAAAGGTCCACCTTTGTTGGTGGGAGGGCAGAGAATCGCCAAAATCAAATTTTTGCCAGACCATTCCTGCGAAGCCGACGAGAATGAGCCCCAGACCGAATAATAACCATTTTTTATGGCTGTTCATGGCCAACCCCTCCTTTCGCCCAACGCTTATTCCATCTGAAATAGGAAACGCTAAAGGCTAGCGTTTTCCGGATCATCACCCGGGCAGGAAGGAATACAAGAATCCCTAAGCCTGCCAATGTTATCGAGGCAAAAAGCTTGCCCAAATGAAAGTTGTCATGCACGGCGTATTCCAGACCGACGAGAAGCGGGCTCAGCATGAAGCTCATTGAAGCGAGTGCAAGGCTTACCATCAGGCACCAAAGGGTTAACAACAAGGGGAATCCTGCGATGTTCAAGAAGAACAGCCCTATATAGATGAGCACTTGAGTAAAGGCATTCCTCCGGGCCGCTGGCTTGGTTCTCGCCGATTTTTCCCGATCGCTGAATCCTTGCTGCTCACTGGCATAATTGGGTCCGCCATACCAATATACAGGTTCCTTCGGTACATATCGGTTACCAAGTGCTTCCTTGGCTAACTCGGCCGGATCGCCCAACTCGGCAACAATGTCTTCCTCTGATCTGCCGCTCTGAAGCCCAAAGGCAAAATGGGATTCATAATCCTCCAGTAGCTCATGCTGTTCTTCTGGCGGAAGGGGGGATAAGTGGATTTTGAGGAGTGCTAAAAACTCACTTCTATTCATATCGTGCTTCCTTTCTCAATTAAGGTTGATACGTTGTGTACGAACTGTCTCCACTCCACCACCAATTTCCGGGTATGGGCTTCACCTGCAGATGTAAGCTTGTAATACTTGCGAGGAGGACCCCCCGTAGATTCTTGTAAATAAGTAGTGCAATAGCCTTCGGCCACCAGTCTGCGAAGCAATGGGTATAATGCGCCTTCGGCGACTTCAATATGCTTTGAAACGGATTGCGCCAGTTCATAACCATAGCGGTCGTGCTGGCGAATCAGTACCAGGACGCAAAGCTCCAAGGCGCCCTTCTTAAACTGGATGTTGATGTCCAAGGTTGCTCCGCCCCCATCCTATTTATAAATATCACCTGGCGTTATACACCTCATGTATCCGAGGTACTGAATAATGATTAATACCGTATTTACACCATATCACACACTACTGATCAATACAAGGTAGTGGAAATCAAAGGGCAGCTCCGCATGTGTCTGTTCAGGTTGTTCCGTTGACTTACTCTAAAATAAGACTTATACTAATTCTAAAAATAAAAATAAGGATCTGATCATATATGAAGTCATTAAATCTCACAACCCAGCGTCAAGCTGTATACGACGTAGTCCGCCATGCCAACGACCATCCGACTGCTGCGGAGGTTATGAACCGTTTGGTGGAGAAGGGTTATAATTTTGCCTATGGGACCGTGTATAACTCCCTGCGCTATTTAACGGATAAGGAGATGATCCGTGAACTCAAGCTGGGGGAAGCCGCCAGCCGTTATGATGCGAAGATGGATGATCATCAGCATATCCTGTGTGAGGTATGCGGACGCGTGGATGAAGTGATGAGCGGCTTGCCGCCGGAGTGGAACAGTACCGTTGCTAAAGAGACCGGGTATGAGGTGCATCATGCCCATGTCGTATTCGGGGGGGTGTGCCCGGCATGTCAACAGAAGAGATGACATCGCGCAACTTGGTTAATGTGGCCGAAGCTCGCGGGATTTCCCCCGCTACAGAGATAGGCTTCCTAGCGGAAGAGCAGACAGAAGCAAGAGTAGCCTGTCCGATTACCCAGCGGGTGATACTGATCAGCCCGTTCCCACGGGATGTTCATGAACTGGTGCGGGACCTGTCGGAGGAATGCTTTGATGTATTGGTGTTCCACCACTGGGAGCAAGGCCTTCGCAACTCGCTGCACGCCGATCTATTGATCTTTGACGTGACCTCCTTCCGGGAGGGGGAAGAGATTGAAACACTGGCGTCTTTAACAGAGCAAGAGACGGGTGGCATCCCTTCGTTGTTGCTCGTTCACGAGAAGATGTTGTCCTCCTTGGGCGGCCAAGGATTAACGAATCATGAGCTGCTGGTCTGGCCTGCTCGTCCCAAGGAAGCGGTGTACCATGTCCAGCGTATTATACGGGCACATGGAGCCCATCCACGGCCTGTAGCTTCTCAGCTTCTGCCCGGTACCTCTCCCGCAATCTATAAGGACTTGTGGGTAGACCGCAAGAAGATGTCTGTCTATCGGAACGGGGCCCGAATTGAGCTTACGAAGACGGAATATGAGCTTCTGGTGAAGTTGCTGGAGCAAGAGGGAGCCGTCCTGTCGCGGGAGGAGCTGCTCGCAGAGGTGTGGGGCACTTCCTTCCTTGGTGGAAGCAACGTGGTTGATGTGCACATCAAGAGCCTGCGCAAGAAGCTGGGGGATAATGCGGCACGTCCTATGTACATCACTACAGTTCGGGGCGTTGGCTATCGACTCGCCGATTGACTATCGAAGATTAGACCGGCTATATGTTTCCAGCTGCTTTTCCTTAGGGAGAGCGGCTGTTTTTCTTATTTCAAACCGGGGAAGGAGTGAGTATAATTAGGAGGATAGGCCTACTAAATATTTCTAAATAGAGCGAGTTCAAAAAGTGGGGTTTACAGGACCGAAGCTTAGGCTTCCGATGTGCGTTTTTTCAAAACGCTTGAGCCCCGATGAAGCCAGGGACGTAAGAAACGGAGCTACACGTTTTCGCAGAAAACGACTTCGGAAGCAGGGGTATGCGAGCAACTGAAATGTTTCTGAAGGAAACATACTGCGTAAGCATAGGCTAGTCCCGGCTGAATTCAAGATTCGATGTTGAATCTACTCCTCGAACAGCTTCGTCCTGGGAAGACGACTTTTTGAACAACCTCTAAAAGAGAAGGGATTAGAAGACGATGAAAAAGCGCATACGGTTGTCTCTGTTATCAACAACGGTTATTGCGGCTCTTATTCCATGCATCTTGGATTGGCTGTTGAATGGCGGAGTGGGGGGAACGTGGTTCCTGATTGCCGGAATATCCATTGTACTTGCCGTCGTGGCGGCAGCGGTGAATATTTGGTTGGTGGTTGTGCCGCTGGATCGGTTAGGCGAAACGACAAAGAAAATCAGTGAAGGCGATTTGACGAAACGGGTGGATTATTTACAGCGCAGAGATGAGATCGGAATGTTGGCCAATCAGGTTCAGCGGATGGTGGACAACCTCCATGATATGATCACAAGCGTTCAGAATACAACAAATCAAGTTACGCTATCGGCGGGGCAACTCTCTGCCGGGGCGGAACAAACCACGAAAGCGATTGAACATGTGACGGTGGCAATTCAGGAGATGGCTACCGGCAGCGACCAGCAGTTGCAGCAGGTGGAGAACGGTGCTGATGGTGTGGAAGACATGTCTCGTCAGGTCATGACAATTTCAGAGCAAATTCAGGCAGTAACGGAGACGATGGAGCAAACGACAGGGGTAGCTGAAGAGGGCAATAGCTCGGTGCTTAGTGTGGTGGAGAAGATCGAGCATATTCAGCAGACCGTCGACCAATTGGGTTCGGTCATTCAAACGCTGGGCGAGCACACCGACAACATTGGCAATATTGTTGAGGTCATTACAGGTATTGCCCAGCAGACTAATCTGCTCGCACTGAATGCTTCCATTGAAGCAGCCAGAGCAGGGGAAGAGGGCCGGGGCTTTGCCGTTGTCGCTTCCGAAGTACGCAAGCTGGCCGAAGGCTCAGAGCAGTCAGCTCATCAAATCGCCGATCTGGTGGGAGGCATTCAGGCGGAGATGCAGCGTGCTGTCGCTTCGATGGAGCAAGCCAAGCAAGGCGTTCATGATGGCATTTTGGCCGTCGACACTTCCGGGCGCTCGTTCTCTCGTATCCGCAAGGCTGTTCGCGGAGCCGCAGTAAAGATGGAAGGCGTGGCCCAAGCCGCTGTTGAATTGGCTGCTGGAGCCGGTAAAGTAACAGAGTCGATCAAGGATATCCGTTCGATATCGGAAGAAACGGCTGGCAATACACAGACCATTTCAGCCGCTGCCGAGCAGCAGCTTGCTTCGATTGAGGAAATAGCTGCTTCCTCCACAGACCTGTCACGTATGGCCACAGATTTGCAGGAATTGGCCAGTAAATTCAGGGTTCAATAATCATAGATGGATAAGCGGATTACAAATCAATAATTCAAGTCGGAAGATATCTTGATTAGGAGGCACGATATGGCACGGAGACTGGAAGGAAAAAGAATTGCACTCACAGGTCCGCGCCGGGCGGAGGAATTAGGCAAGCTGGTGGAAAATATGGGAGGTATTCCACTGTACCGGCCTGCACAGGGAACGGTGCTGCTGGATGATGATGATTTGCGCAGCGGGCTTGTTCATTGGATCGAGCATCCACCGGACTGGTCGATCTTTACGACAGGCATGGGGCTGGAAGCGATATTTGGCATGGCGGAGAATATGGGCGTTGCCCGGCAGCTCTGGGACCATTTGCATTCCTGCTCCATTGCTGCGCGGGGTTATAAGACTGTCAATGCATTGAAGAAGCGGCAACTGAATCCCATTGTTCGCGACGATGATGGCAGTACGGAAGGTTTGATTCGCGGCTTATCCGGGCATCACTTGCGAGGGATGGAGGTTCTGCTGCAATTGCATGGTGATCCTGCCCCGCGGCTGGTCGCCTGGCTGGAGGAGCAAGGGGCGGTGTGCCGGCAGATATTGCCTTACCGCCATATTGCTCCTTCGGATGAGCAACTGTCCAGGCTGCTGTCGGAGCTTGTTGGCGGACAGGTCGATGCGGTCACGTTCACCAGTGCCCCGCAGGTGCGCTTTCTCATGGAGCATGCCGAGAAGCAGGGGCAACTGAACGAACTGCTGGCAGCGCTTGAGGGGCCGGTGCTGCCTGTAGCGGTTGGCCGGATTACGGCCATGGGCCTGTATGAGGCAGGAGTACCGCGAGTGCTTGCGCCCAAGGAGGAACGCATGGGCAGTATGATGGTGGAACTGGCCCGTTATTATGCAGGGGATGCTCAGCCGCTCATGCGTATGCCAGACTAGGGCGTGGTGGAGAAATAGGGCGAGCCTCGAGTGAAATTGCTTACTTGCGGGACAAGGATTCGCATTAAGCGTCCGAACCTGACGGCCCCAACCTGGCGTCCGAACCTAGCGTCCGAACCTGGCGGCCCCAACCTGGCGTCCGAACCTAGCGGTCCCAATCTGGCGGCCCAACTTAGCGCCGTAACCTTGCGTTCTAACCTTGTAGGAGTTTCACATAAGGGTGGGAATAGAGCTAGAAAGCCTCCCACTCATCTATGGATTTGGAATGGTTTCGATAATTCGTGAGAATAGTGGGAAATCCTCCCGATAATTCGTGAGAATTTGCTGTTTTTCATATTTTAGGTGGAAAACCTCCATATAAATCAGTGTATTTGGTTCATTTCTGGTGTTTTGGACAAAAATATATGGAGGAATTCCCGCTAATTCCCTCTAATGGTTAAATGAATGGATTTTAGTTGGATGATTTCCTGTTAAATAGGGCTTCTACTGTTCCAAACATACGCTCCACTACTGCCCTCAAAAGGCCTGTTCTCAAAAGGCCTGTCCTTAAAAGCCTATCCTCATCCTCAAAGGCTTATACCAACAGCCTATATCGAAATATTATATTGAATCCTATATCGAAAGCTTATCTTATATCGAAAGCTTATATCGAAGGCCTATCCACGCTTAGCGTTTTGAACAAAAACACTCGGAAGTCAGATTTGAGAGATGTGGCCTTAACTTTTTGAACAGGAAGTCAAGGCAGTCAGGCAAGTAAGGCTGAGGAGGTGTACTCTGGGGCTGAAAAACATCCTAAGCTCCTTCAAATCTCCAAGCCCTCCTAAAAACAAAGCCCTTTTAAAATCTAAGCCCTCTTTAAAATCTAAGTGCGCTTTAAAATCTAAAATGTTGAATCTAATTGTAAGTGTTTGCTGGGTGGGATCCTTCCCTCTTTTGAAACTTGGAGGTGTTCTGTTACAATAAGAAGGCCATTTCCTTAAATATAGTAATTGAGTGGACAAACACGAATTGAGATAGGTTGAGGTGAACTTGTTGACAACTTTTGAGAACCTGGGTCTTTCGCCAGCCGTATTGGGTAAGCTGCAAGGGCAAGGCATTACGACGCCAACTCCGGTCCAGGCGGCATCGATTCCGGTGCTCATGTCCGGTGAAGATGTGATTGTACAGGCGCAGACCGGTACAGGCAAGACTCTTGCCTTTCTGCTGCCCATTCTGGAGAAGATTCGTCCCGACCGGACGGATGCCCAGGCATTGATTATTACGCCAACCCGTGAACTGGCGATTCAGATTACAGCAGAGGCTCGCAAGCTGGCCGAAGCCCGCGAAGGCCTATCCGTTCTGGCTGCATATGGCGGTCAGGATGTGGAGCGCCAACTCCGCAAGCTGAAAAACGGAACGCAATTGGTTATCGGCACGCCGGGACGGCTGCTGGATCACTTGCGGCGCGGCTCGCTGACCCTTGGCTCGGTCCGTATGCTGGTGCTTGATGAGGCGGATTTGATGCTGCATATGGGCTTCCTGACGGAAGTGGAGGAGATTATCTCTCTGGTGCCCCGCAGTCGGCAGACGATGCTATTTTCCGCTACGATGCCGGACAATGTAAAGCGGCTGGCGCGAGCGTATATGAATAAGCCTCATGATATACGCATAGCAGAGACGACACGGGTAACGCTGGACAGCATCCGCCAGATTCTGGTGGAATGCACGGATCGCACGAAGCAGGCTGCGTTGCTGGATATGATCCGCAAGGAGCGGCCATATCTGGCGGTTATCTTTTGCCGGACGAAGCGCCGGGCCAGTACGCTGAACGAAGCGCTCCAGGGCGCGGGATTCCAGTCCGCTGAGCTGCATGGCGACTTATCGCAGGCGAAGCGCGAGCAAGTGATGCGCGCCTTCCGCGAGGCGAAGCTGGAGCTGCTGGTAGCCACGGATGTGGCGGCGCGCGGGATTGACGTGGAGGGTGTCACCCACGTGTTCAATTACGATATTCCGCACGATGTGGACAGCTACATTCACCGCATCGGGCGGACGGGCCGCGCGGGAGAAAGCGGCGTGGCGGTGACGTTTGCAGCGCCGAAGGATGTGGAGGAGCTGCGTCTGATCGAGCGAGGCATCGGCCGCAAGCTGGAGCGCCAGCGATATGAGAAGTCCGGCACGGGCGACGGTGCCGAGCGGCGCGGCAGCACTGGCCGGGGCGAAGACGGCGGTGCAGGTGCGGGCAAGCCGCGCCGCAGCGGGCGCGATGAGCAGCGCGGTGGCGCGAAGCGTCAAGGCGGGCGCAGTGGCGATGCCGCAGGAGGGCGTGGCCGCTCTGCCGGAGCGCCGGCCAAGGGAGGCCGCGGCGGGAACAGCCGCCGCGGTGAGGATGCGCGCGCTCAGCGCGGCTCCGCCGGGGGCGCGTCGCGCGCGCAAGGCCAAGACCGCCGTGGCCGCGATGACGGCGGCGGGCGCGGGCGCCGGGGGAGATAGCCCCAGCGCAGCATGGTCCTGCGTGAGCGTGAGCCTTGGGCCCGCGCTGGTCTGGGGCCAACGCGAAGGGGCCGGAGCATACGCTCCCGCATTTGACCATGCAACATCCGGACGGGTAAATCCGTCTATGGATGTACAGAGCAACAAAGAACCGGTCAACCCCTGACCCAAGAATAGGGGGGGCCGATCAGGGAGGAACGAGAAATGCATAGCAGGAAGAAGAGTACGTTTGCGGCAGTGATCGTGCTTATGCTCCTTACCGTTATATGGATCGCTGGTTGCGGCGACAAGCAAGCCGAGTTATCGCCGGCATCCGATGAGAACGAGGCCAACGTATCCGGAGAGAATCAGGGAACACTGGGAGATGACAAGGAGCCTGATGGATCTGATCAGAAGGGAACCGGCGAGGGCAATCAGGCCACGGATTTGGACGGTGCTCCAGAAGGAGAGCCGGGGCAGGATGGTGCTGGAGAGGGTAATAGTGCAGGTCCGGATCAGGCAGCGGCAGCCGACCCACAGAGTATTGCGGTGTTGATCAACAAGCAGTTCGCATTGCCTGAGGATTACGAGCCGCAGGATCTTGTCTATCCGGATGTGCGCTTTACGTTCAAGGAGAAGATCGAGAAGCGTATGCTGCGCAAGGAAGCTGCTGCTGCGCTTGAGGAGCTGTTTGCGGGAGCGGAGAAGGAAGGTATTTATTTGGCCGGTGTATCCGCTTATCGTTCCCACAAGACACAGACGGCATTGTTTAACCGCTATGTGGCCAAGGATGGGGAAGAGGTGGCCAAGACTTATAGCGCTGTTCCCGGCCATAGTGAGCATGAGACAGGTCTAGCTATCGATGTCTCGGGCAGCGACGGCAAATGTGCGGCGGAAAGCTGCTTCGGCGATACAAAGGAAGCCGCCTGGCTTGCCGATCATGCTGTAGAATACGGCTTTATCATTCGTTATCCTGAGGGCAAAGAGAGCATCACCGGCTACAAATATGAACCATGGCATCTTCGCTACGTCGGTAAGGAAATTTCTACGGATATCAGCGAGCGCGGCATTACGCTTGAAGAGTATTATGATGCGGTTCCGGTATCCGGGCAGCCTTAATTTGCTTTGGATGTGCGGCCATTATAAACTGTCTATGAAAGAAAGGAGGGCCTGGCAAACACCAGACACCTTCCTTTCTTTTTTGTTTCACTTCATCAAGCTTTTGAACCTGGCAAATTAACGGTTGACAGATGATAATGATTATCAGTATCTTTAGTTGTAGATGAAAAATAACCCTTGAGCCGATGATTGAGCTGTAAAGCTGCATTCTGGAAAGGAAGAGTGGTATGAATTTCTTAAATACTTCCCATTTAGATATTGCCTACGAGGATCGCCTGATAGTTAAGGATTTAAATATTTCGATTCCCCAAGGAAAAATTACCGCACTGGTAGGGGCCAATGGTTCGGGGAAGTCAACCGTGCTGAAGACGATGGCCCGGATTCTGAATCCCAAGTCAGGCAGCGTATTGCTGAATGGAAAATCCATTCATAAGCAGTCAACAAGGGAAGTTGCCAAGCAACTGGCAATTCTTCCGCAGAACCCAACGGCTCCCGAGGGGCTGACCGTCTATGAACTGGTGTCTTACGGCCGATTCCCTCATCAGAAGGGATTTGGGGGCTTGAAGGCGGAGGATCGCCAAGTGGTAGAATGGGCGATTGAAGCTACCCGCATGGGTGAATTTAGCGACCGTGCTCTGGAGCAGCTATCCGGTGGCCAACGGCAACGGGCCTGGATCGCAATGGCGTTGGCTCAGGAGACGAATATTCTGTTCCTGGATGAGCCGACAACTTTCCTGGATATGGCGCATCAGTTGGAGGTTCTGCAACTGCTGGAAGAATTAAATGCCGACTCGGCCCGTACCATCGTGATGGTGGTGCATGATTTGAACCATGCGGCCCGATATGCTCATTATATGATTGCTATCAAGCAAGGGCAGGCTGTTGCTTCAGGAAGCCCGGAAGAGGTCGTCACCTCTCCCGTACTGCGGGATGTGTTTGGAATTGAGGCAGATATCGTAACCGACCCGCGTAGCGGTGTGCCGCTATGTCTTCCTTACGAGCTGTACCGTGCGGCTACAGAGGGCAAAGTGCGAAAGAGCAAGAACGACGGCCCGGAGATGCCACCAGCCGCAGCTTCATCTTAATAGATTGGGTTTTTAGTGAAATGGCAACTCGCAGCAAGCGCCAGGTTATTGTCAAGAGACTAGCAGCCGCCCAAGCGGCGTAAGCGTGCAGCTTCCTTCATGGAGGCTGCGCTTTTTTTCTGCCAATCCTTTCTGCATCGGAGATTGTGATTTATGTTACTTATTCAGAAAAAAGAGCGGGCTACAATAGATTGGACTGTAAAACTTCGGTGCTGAAAACCTGACTTTAGGAACACACACTTAAATGGATAAAGGAGATTTGGATTATGGCGTATTATAAACCTGCGCAAATTGCTGAAGTTACCGTAGAGAACGGGATCAAGAAGGCGCATAACCCGCTGCTGACCGTGCTGATTCTTGGCTTTCTGGGCGGAGCTTTTATCGCCCTCGGCTTTTTGCTTGATATTCGTGTCATCAGCAATACCCCGGCAGAATGGGGCAGTATAGCTAACTTTGTTGGGGCTGCGGTGTTCCCGATCGGGCTGGTACTTGTTCTGCTGGCGGGGGGAGAGCTGCTGACCGGCAATATGATGGCCGTACCCCTTGCCCGGATGGCGAAGCGGATTACGACCTTGGAGATGTTCAAGAACTTGGTGCTCATTACACTGAGTAACTTCGTGGGCGCTTTGTTCGTTGCTTATTTCTTCGGCCATATTGTTGGCTTGACCTCCAGTGGACCTTACCTGGAAAAGTTGGTGGATATGGTTGCGCATAAGCTGGATGATAGCTTCCTGCAAGCCTTTATTTCCGGTATCGGATGCAACTGGCTGGTTGCTTTGGCCGTATGGCTGTCTTATGGTGCTGATAACATGAGCGGGAAAATCATGGGAATCTGGTTCCCGACGATGGCCTTCGTAGCGATCGGCTTCCAGCACGTGGTGGCTAATATGTTCCTGATTCCGGCAGCCATCTTTGAGGGCTACTATTCCTGGGGGGATTACCTGCGCAATTTCGTTCCTGTATGGCTTGGCAACCTGACGGGCGGAGCAATCTTTGTAGCGGGAGCCTATTGGGCTGCTTATTTGAAGGATAAAGGACATGCGCCGGCTGCTGGACAGTCGACGGACTCGGTCTCCGTTAGCAAATAATATATCTGTCTGGATCACAGTACAAGCGAATTTGCTTTTGGCAAAAACAGCGCAAGCTCTCCAGCCGATTTTGGCTGGGAAGCTTGCGCTGTTTCTCTCATGAATCAAGCTTTTTGAAGCTTGTAGAGGATCAGGCTACCGCTGTGGCCGATATTTCTGTTCCAGGTCTTGCACATAGGTTTTGGCATCGATTAGCGACATACCGGTGGCTATTCTAACCTCCTTGATGGCCCTGATGGTTTGATTCTCCATAATAAGCGCATAAAGCTTTTGCTCCAAATCGGGGTTAATAGCTGCGGCCATGGATGAGGGAGCATATGAATTTACGTTCGTGGTAGAACCAGACTGCCACTTTAGCGAGTTGATTTCCTCCTTCAGCGTATTTAATTGGTTTTCTAAATTGGATAAGCGATTCCACAGCACAACAACCAACAGCAGGGCTACAATTCCGATGTATTCCATACCAACTTTCAACCTCCAGTATCCCAGTTCGTTATTTACTATCTACCTTAGCATGTTATGCCTCTACAACATAGGAACTATTGTCATGGCACCGCAGTCACATGCGTTTTGGACCGTATGAAATGCAAAATTTGCCCCATCAATGCGGCGATGGATGTACTTGCCTGCTCAGTTGTTTTAAGCGATACTATTCTAATCTGTTTATATATTGACGTTGCTGCAGAAGGGAGTGGATAACATGAAATGGCTGCAATCCTATCCACGTGAAGTCAAAATTTTTCTGGCTGCCAGCTTGATTAGCTCGGCCGGGGGCTCATTGATGTGGCCTTTGGTGACGATGTTTGTATTCAAGGTGCTCGGTCGAACGGTTACGGATGCCGGGCTAGTTATTTTGGTTATGTCCGTTGGCGGGATCGCCGGACAATTGCTTGGAGGTGCGCTCTACCACCGATTGGGTGTAAAACGTCTGATTGTAGGCGGTATTGGCTTCAATGCGCTGTTTCTGTTGCTTCTGCCCTATGGCAGTGGCCATTGGTATTTATTTATGCTGCTGATGTTGCTGGTGGGCTTCTTTAATGCCACCTCGATGCCGGCCATTCAGGCATTTATCGGCTTTCGCTTTGCCGAACGGCGGGGAGAGCTATTCAACATTATCTATGTTGCCAACAATATTGGCGTTGCTTTGGGGACGGCCATGAGCGGATTTCTGGCGCAAATTTCCTATAATCTGAGCTTTGTGTTGAACGGTCTGACCTCGGCGGCATTTGCTGCTTTCTTCTGGATTTATTTGAATAAGGTTCAGAAAGATGAAGGCGAACTGCATGTGCAAAAACGCAAAAATACCGTGGAGGGTGAGAGTGTCAAGACATTGCTGCGCCGTTACCCTGTTTATCTGTTTATGGGGGTGGGTTCGTTTTTCCTCTGGCTTGGTAACTGTATCTGGAATAATGGGGTATCTCCGTTTACTATTTCGCAGGGGATGCCTGAATGGAATTATAGTATATTATGGACATTAAACGGAGTGTTGATTTTTGTGGGACAACCGTTTATTTTGTGGGTAAAACGGGTGTTTGCCGGCTCAGCTCAAGCGCAGATGACGGTTAGTGCCTTATTCTACATGATGGGTTACGCCATCATTCTTGGTTTTCATAACTACCCCAGCATGATTGCGGGGATGATCCTGACAACCTTTGGAGAGATGTTAATCTCTCCGGCTATTCCAGCCTTTGTATCTGACCGGACGGGCAAGGCGGCGCCATTTTATCTAGGAGTTGTGGGCGGAATGGGGGCTGCAGGACGTGTAGTTGGTCCATACGCGATGGGGGTCCTGTTCGACTGGAACGGGCTGCTTCCGGTGGCATGGCTCGCCGTTGGCATTGCCGGGCTTTCTGCGCTGTCCTTCCTGATTCATGCTGTGATGAACCGGGATGATCATCAGCCAGCCGGCTCGACTTTCTGATTATGGTATATGATAACATAAGGATATCTGTTAAAGGATTAGAAGGGGGGACCTTGTATGGGGCATACATTCACGACGCGGCTGTCAGAAATGCGTGATGCGGCTGCGCTGATGGACATCGACAAGCTGACTTGGGACCGCAACAATACGCCTGCCGAAACGTTGCAATGGAATTCGCGCGAGCACTATTTGAAGTCCTGTCCTCCGGGCAGTCAGATTGTGGCCTGTCTGGGAGAACAAATCTGCGGATATATCGGCTTCAAAACCCCGACCTCTCTGCCAAGCAATCGGCATGTGCTTGATTTGAACATCGCCATTCATCCGGCTTACCAGCGACAGGGTATTGGCCGTCTTCTGATGGACGCCTTGGTTGAATGGGCGGCAGCACAGGGGGTAAGCAAGCTGTCACTCCGCGTGTTGTCCAGCAATCCCGGAGCGATTGCCTTTTATGAAAGCTGTGGATTTACGAAGCAAGGGCGATTAGTTGAGGAATTTCTCATTCAGGGGCAATATGTGGACGATGTCCTGATGTGGCGGAGAGTATAGGCAGCCAGGCATTGAACTATTGGAAATATATCGGTATATTTAGAAGAAGAAAAATCGGGGAAGCATAAACCAATATTTATTGTACGCAGGTTTGACTTCTATGAATAGAAAGGTGATAGCCGTGGAGAACACACTTACTCCTCCCAATTTCATTAAGAACATTATTTCGGAAGATTTGAAGAGCGGCAAGGTTAAGACCGTCGTAACCCGCTTTCCACCGGAGCCGAACGGCTATCTGCATGTGGGACATGCCAAGGCCATCTGGATTAACTTTGCGCTGGCCGATGAATTCGGCGGCCGGACCCATCTGCGCTTTGATGATACGAATCCAGTCAAGGAGGACGTGGAATACGTTAACTCCATCAAGGAGGATGTCAAGTGGCTGGGCTTCGATTGGGACGAGCTTCGCTTCGCTTCCGATTATTTTGAGGAAATGTACCATCGTGCTACCGTATTGATCAAGAAAGGCAAGGCTTATGTAGATGACTTGAGTGCCGAGCAAATTCGCGAGCTGCGCGGAACGTTAACCGAGCCGGGCAAGAATAGCCCTTGCCGCGATCGTTCTGTCGAAGAGAACCTGGACTTGTTCGAGCGGATGCGCGCCGGAGAATTCAAGGACGGGGAAAAGGTGCTTCGCGCCAAGATTGATATGGCGTCGTCGAATATGAATCTGCGGGACCCTGTTATTTATCGGATCATACATGCATCCCATCATAATACCGGGGACAAATGGTGTATTTATCCGATGTATACCTTCGCTCATCCGCTGGAGGATGCCATTGAGGGTGTGACGCACTCGCTTTGCTCCACCGAGTTTGAAGATCAGCGTCCGTTCTACGACTGGGCGATTGCCGAGACCGAGATGCCGCACGTCTCCCATCAATATGAATTTGGACGGCTTAACCTGACGCAAACGGTGACCAGCAAACGCAAGCTGAAAAAGCTGGTGGACGAGAAGGTTGTAGATGGCTGGGATGATCCACGTATGCCAACCATTTCCGGAATGCGTCGTCGTGGCTATACGCCGGAGGCCATTAAAGCGTTTGTGTATGAGACCGGGATTTCCAAGGCTTACGGCAATATCGACGTGAAAATGCTGGAGCATTTCATCCGTGAGGATTTGAAGATGAAGGCGCCACGCACCATGGCGGTGCTTGATCCGTTGAAGGTTGTTATTACCAACTATCCGGAAGGCCAAACGGAAATGCTGGAGGCTGAGAACAATAGCGAGAATCCTGAGATGGGCCATCGGCAAATCCCTTTTTCACGAGAGATTTATATCGAGCGGGAGGACTTTATGGAGAACCCGCCAAGCAAGTATTTCCGCTTGTTTCCTGGGAATGAAGTGCGCTTGAAGCATGCTTATTTCATTAAATGCAATGAGGTTATCAAGGATGAGCATGGCGAAGTGGTGGAAATCCACTGCACCTATGATCCGGAAACCAAGAGCGGTAGTGGCTTTACCGGACGTAAGGTGAAGGGGACGATTCATTGGGTGGAGGCGAACCAGGCGGTGCCGGCAGAATTCCATCTCTTCGAGCCGTTGATTCTGGAAGAAGAGGTTGAGGGCGTAACGCTGGATGAGCCAGAAGAAGGTTTGCATGGTATCGCTGAAGGGTTGCTGGATGAACCTGATCCAGCATCTACAGATCCGGAGAAGGAGTCGGCAGAGGAGAAGACATTCCTTGATCTGATTAATCCGAATTCACTAACCATTGCCCAAGGCTTTGTAGAGCCGGGGATGAAGGATGCTCAGCCGCAGGATAAGTTCCAATTTTTCCGCCACGGCTATTTCAATGTGGATACCAAGTATTCCGCACCGGGACGGCCGGTGTTTAACCGGGTTGTATCGCTCAAGAGTTCATTTCAATTGCCTAAATAAACCGGGCTGAACTTTAAAAGTAAAGGGCCCTTCGCCTTCAAGCTATGCTGGACACCAGATAGTTTGTAGGACGAAGGGCCCTGTTTGTTTTTTTATTGACCTACGGCTCCCCTTGGAGGATCACCGGAGAATATCCATGGCGGCGGATGCGATACCACATAGACGCTAGACCAAGCGCTCCAATTAGGGTTAAGGCAACTCCCGAACGATACATGATGACGGCCCCGAAGTTCTGAAACATCCAGCCACCGTAGAGACTGGCAAAAATGCCAGCCAGGCCGCTTACGGCAAAAGCATAGGCAGCCTGTCCTGCTGAGCGCAGCGGCTTTGGCAGGAACAAACCGATCAACCGGGTGCCTACATAGAAGAACCCGGCAAATGTGACGGAGTGCAGCAGTTGAATAAGCAGTATCTGTCCTGGACGAGTGGCCTCCGACATTAAGTCCCAACGCACTGCCGACAGGATGCTGACGATGGTAATACAAGCCATTAGCATCGTCATTTTCTTTTTCAAGTATCGATTCAACAGGAGGAATATCAGCATTTCAAAGGCTGTGGAAAGAGCTACGGCTCCTCCCACCTCAAGGCGCGAACCACCCAGATCGACAATGAATAGAGGCATGAAGATGTTGTTCATAAAGTTCGGAATGGCTACCAGCGTGCCAAAGATCACAAAAGCGACAAAGTATTTATATTGCAGCACTTGGCCAAGCTCCTTCTTCCCGAACCAGGGAGTATGGAGCGTTTGCCGTATGGAAGGCAATAGCAGTGTTGAACCGATAGCCAGCATAAGCGTGCTGCTGAACAGCAGGGAGATTCCGTGATGTCCTACCGAATCGATGATCGGGCCGGCGGCCAAGGCAAAGATGGTCCAGCCTAACGAACCAAAGAGGCGATAGCTGCCAAATTTTCGTTCCGTATTGTCGGTATAGCCCAATATCAGCGTATTGCTTTGCGATAAAATAGGGCTCTGAAAGAAATATAGCAAGAGGATAGTCAGATAAAGCATCGTGAATGTAGTTGCCTTGAACATGAGATGCCCCGTCAGGAGCATACCCAGCATCATCACAAGCAATACTGCACGCGGATTGTGCCGTTGATCCCCCCAATGACGCCAGAATGGATGGGCAAGTAACGAGACAAAGGGGCCGATCGCCATCAAACTGCCAATCTCCAGCTTGTCCATACCGATATCCTGTAGATAAAGCTGAAAAAAGGCGGCAAAAATAACCATAGTGCCGTATATGAAAAAGTTAAGGAGTCTTAGCGGCATCAACGAAAAGGACGAATGTCGTTTTGTGTCCTGCAAACGCGCCATTCCTTTCTACCCGGTCCTGATTCGTCACAAGTAGGCATGTGACTATAATCCCAATGTAACACACAGATGAAAAGGGGCACAAACCAAGTTTTAATTTAATTTCCATTGTTTATAGATTTGCGAGAGTGAATGTCCGTTTCCTTACAGGTTTTGATCAGGGTTATACGCGAGACTGACACATACTGTTCAAGTATATGTCAGTCGCTTAAGCGATACAATGAAATAAGGAAGAAATTGTAACAAAGATCACATTAAAGCGCTTACATTTAGGGTTATAATGCAGTTAAGCGATACGTGATCCCCCTTAATCATGTGTCGGTATATGCATCCAAGATGATTTCCGGCAGAACTTAAGGAAGTCATCTTTTTTTAACCCTGAGGCTGCAAGGAAGCGCAACAAGTTAAGGAGATGAATTCAGATGGCTATGCTGTTCAAACCTTTGGTCTACACACAGGAGCAGGTTAGGTGGCTGGAAACTCGCGGATTGGTGTATCATGTGTTAATGGATTTCTTGAGCCGTCCTCCGCGAATGTCCTTGATCGCTCAGTGGAGACACAGATTGGGAATGAACCATAGAATTGAGGGTGACGAAGGTTGGCGCAAGCTCAGGTTGTTCCTGGAGAGTATTGACGAAGACAGCTTCCGCCGCGTATGTCATCAGGAAGCTGAAGAATATACACGTCTGTTCACCGGGCATGAGGCGATTGTGCCCGCTTGTGAAAGCATTTATCGCTCCCGACTAGAAGGAGAGAATGCCGTTGCCTGCATCGCCCGAGTGAGCAAAAATTACATGGACAACGGTATCGTGTTCAATAAGCTGAATGGAGAGCGCGATGATCATATCGCACTGGAATTGGAGTTTATGGCCGTGCTGGCAGAGGGAATGCTGGCGAAGGTTAATTTGCAACAGAGCTGCCTTGCTCTGGCTGATTCACAGATCAGCTTTCTGAGACTTCATCTGTTAAGATGGGCTCATCTGTTCTCCCGGGAATTATTGCAGGCGACAGATAGTCCATTATATCAAGCAGTAGCCGAACTGATGGATCTTTTTCTGACAGAGGATTTCAACTCGCTTTGTGCTTGGCGCAATAGTCAACAAGAAGCGGAGCACTAAACAAGCCCCCTCAACTTTGGAGCTTCTCATGCTGGATTCATGCAGCACGAGGAGCTTCTTTGCGTTTGGGCTATGTAATGAAAAAGCAGGATAACCTATACCTTTATAACACTATAGGATTGCCACGATTGTCCAGGAAAGAAATTTTCATCTATCTGGCTAGGAAGAACGCAGACGTTCATGTAGAATATAAACAAGCTATTCTCGCGAAAACTCATACAAAGGAGACAACCATGCGACGAGGACTACAAATCATAATCATTGTCCTAGTTCTATTTGCGTTTTATTTCCTTGGATTTGGCGTCTTCGGGAAATTTGGGGGGACGCTGCTTAGTATATTCCAGACACTTACAGTTATCACCATCGGGTTGGCTATATTTATGCAGAACCGCAATCCTTCCAGCACACTTGCCTGGATTATGGTATTAGCCCTGTTGCCAGGGGTTGGGCTTGTTCTTTACTTCCTGCTGGGTCAAAATTACTTCCGTCGGCGGAAATTCGATAAAAAAGCCGAACAAGACCGCTTAAGCTATGAACGGATTGACCGTGGCGGCAAATTATTGCCTCGCGATTTGTCCCAATTCAGCCCGGGGCAACAACGATTGCTGCATCTGTCGCAGAGGTTGGCGCGGACGCCCTTCACTATGGCCACTCGTACACAGGTGCTTACCAATGGAGAAGAGACATTCTCTACACTGCTGCGAGAGCTAAAGAAGGCCAAACACCACATTCATATGGAGTATTACATCTATCGTGCGGACGATATCGGGCGGGAGATACAGAAGACGCTGATCGCGAAGGCCCGTGCCGGGGTAGAGGTCCGCTTTATGTTTGATGCTGTGGGCAGCATTGGTTTGCCTAAGGCGTTCATTCATGAGTTAAGGGAGGCTGGCGTCAAGGTTGGCATCTATGGCGAGGTCCGCTTTCTGGCCTTATCAAGCCGGGTGAATTACCGTAATCACCGCAAAATTGTAGTGGTCGATGGCAATACCGGCTTTATCGGCGGGCTTAACGTAGGCGATGAGTATCTGAGCCGGAGCAAGACCTATGGATTTTGGCGGGACACGCATATGCTCGTGAAGGGTGAAGCGGTTCGCTCACTGCAAATCATATTTCTCCAAGACTGGCAATACGTCACTGGTGAAAAAATTATGGATCCGTCTTATTTGTCGCCGGAGATGGAGCAAGGGTGTAGCGGAGCGGTACAGATCGTACCTAGTGGTCCCGATAACGAAAGTCGTACACTCAAAAATATTTTCTTCGCCATGATCACCTCGGCCAAAAAGTCAGTATGGCTGGCTACACCATACTTCATCCCGGATGAGGATATTATGACGGCGCTTCGGGTGGCAGGTCTGGCTGGCATCGATGTCCGTCTGCTGTTCCCGGCCAAGCCGGATAAGCGTCTTCCTTTCCTGGCTTCGCATTCCTACTTTCCCGCATTGCTTGAGGTAGGGGTGAAAATTTATGAATATGAGAAGGGATTTCTTCATTCCAAGCTGTTGATCATTGATGGGGAAGTGGCTACGGTGGGAACGGCGAACATGGATATGCGAAGCTTTCACTTGAACTTTGAAGTGAACGTGCTGTTGGTGCATGACGACAGTATCGGGAATATGGTCAAGGATTTCCAACGGGATTTGTTATCGACCAAGCTGATCGACAAGGATGAATTCATGAATAAGAAGTTTCTGGTTCGCCTGGCGGAGTCGGCGGCCCGGCTGCTGTCGCCGCTGTTATAGAGGAGGGGAAGCGCGATGAGTAACACATCCGAACGCAAGGCCGAGCATATCAGGCTTTGTCTGGAGGAGCAGGTCAATGCGGAGGGAATAAGCTCCGGCTTGGAGCAATATCGGTTTCGTCATCAGGCAGTGCCTGAATTGAATTTTGCCGAGGTGCATTTGAAGACCGTATTTCTGGGAGCCTCGTTGCGGACACCGTTGTTGATTAGCTCCATGACCGGTGGCAGCAAGCTTGCGGGCGAGATCAATGCACGGCTGGCCGAAGCCGCGGAGCGCCGTGGTTGGACGCTGGCTGTCGGGTCTGTGCGAGCAGCCGTCGAGCATGGCGAACTGGCGCCTACATTTAACGTCAGGCGGTTAGCGCCATCCATCCCTATCATTGCTAATCTGGGCGCGGTGCAGCTTAATTATGGATATGGTCCCGAGGATTGCCGCCGGGCGGTGGAGATTGTCGGCGCGGATATGCTCGTCCTGCATCTGAACAGCTTGCAGGAGGTGTTCCAGCCGGAAGGGAATACGAACTTCAGCGGCCTGTTAAGCCGTATTGAGCGCGTGTGCCGGGAGTTGCCTATTCCGGTAGGCATCAAAGAGGTCGGCTGGGGCATCGACGGTGTGACGGCCAGAAGGCTGCGTGAGGCGGGAGCAGCCTTTATCGATGTTGCCGGAGCCGGGGGCACCTCGTGGAGTCAGGTCGAGAAGTTCCGCGGCAGCGATGCCGTCCGCCGGGAAGCGGCTAATGCCTTTGCCGATTGGGGCATCCCCACCGCCGAATGCATCCGTGAAGTGCGGGCAGCCTTGCCGGAGGCTGCACTGATTGGGAGTGGAGGACTCCATACGGGCGTAGATGTAGCCAAGGCGCTTGCTTTGGGGGCGGACCTGGCGGGGCTCGGCAGAACTTTGCTGGAGCCTGCGGTACACTCTGAGGAGCGGCTGGACATGCTGCTGGAGCGTGTGGAGTTGGAGCTGCGCACAGCCATGTTCGGCATCGGCGCTGGCAGTATCGCGGAGCTGAAGAATACAACAAGGTTGATTCGCAGAGAGTAGTGACTGATTGAATTAGGGTTTTTATCCAAAGCTCATAGTCGCGGATTTGGTTGGTTACGAGGAGGGGTGAGTATGAAACCTTCATGGCGGGTCTGGACTTCGAGAACATGGGTCGTTACAGGACTAGGAGCGCTTTTGTACTGGGCGACAAGCTGGATAGGCATTCCGATTACAACTACCGTTGAACTAAGACCGGGAATTGCGCTGCTGACCGTTCTGGGGGCGCTATTTGGTCCGGTTGTCGGCTTTATTGCAGGCTTTGCAGGCCATGCGATCAATGACTTGCTGATGGATGGAACCGTGTGGTGGGGCTGGGCGCTGGGATCAGGGATGACGGCAGCATTTATGGGGCTTATTTGCCTGTCCAGGGGCTTCGATGCGCATGAAGGCAGGATGGAGAAGCGGCACCTGATCCGGTTTGTCCTATATGGCACAGTGGGTATTTTCGTGTCACTTCTGTTCTCGGGGATATTCGATGCCTTAGTGTTGAGAGAACCGCTGGGGAGTCTGGCAGAGCAGGTGCTTTATGCCGGGATAGCTAATGTTGCGGTATTTCTGATTGTAGGTTTGCCCGCCGTATGGGCCTATGCCAAGCGCAACCGGGGATCTGTCCAGCCTACCCAGAATAGACAATATAAATAGGAAGCAGGAAACAAGAATGGTCAAGCTGAATCGCATGAACGCATCAGAATACTCATTATTTCTGGAGCGCTCCATTAGAGACTACGCAGAGGACAAAGTAACAGCGGGCACTTGGAAAGAGAAGGACGCTCTCAGGCTGGCCCGAGAATCTATGGAGCAATATCTGCCGAATCAACAGCATACGGAAGGGGCCCATCTGTTCACCGTGCGGGCCGCAGATAGCGATACTCCCATCGGGCATTTGTGGTTCAGTGCAGTAGAGAAGGAAGGTATCCGGTCTGCATTTATTTATGATATTCTAATCGATGATCCCTTTCAGGGCCAAGGATATGGTCAGGCCACAATGAAGGCACTGGAGCATGAGGTTCGCGCACTGGGATTGAACCGGATTTCCTTACATGTGTTTGGACATAATGAACGGGCTTTTCGTTTGTATCAAAAAATGGGATACCTGTCTACGGACATTACCATGATCAAATATCTGGATGAGATCTAAGTGTCCTTGAAATATATTCAATGTATCGTTACTATGGTTGAAGGAAGAATGAGCAATTACATGAATAGGAGTTGTCAAACATATGGCTTTAAAGGCAGGAATAGTTGGGCTTCCCAACGTGGGTAAGTCTACACTGTTTAACGCGATAACCCAGGCGGGGGCTGAATCCGCAAATTACCCGTTCTGTACGATTGACCCTAACGTGGGTGTGGTTGAAGTGCCGGACGAACGGCTTGATAAGCTGACGGAACTGGTTACTCCTAACCGTACAGTACCGACCGCTTTTGAATTTGTAGATATTGCGGGCCTAGTACGTGGGGCGAGCAAAGGCGAAGGGCTGGGCAACAAGTTCCTGGCTCATATCCGTGAAGTGGATGCGATTGTCCATGTGGTTCGCTGCTTCGAGGACGAGAACATTACCCATGTTGACGGTCAAATCGATCCTATCAGCGACATCCAGACGATTAACCTGGAATTGATATTAGCTGATGTGGAAAGTGTGGAAAAGCGGATTGAGCGCTCGCGTAAAAATATGAAGGGCGGCAATAAGCAATATGCACAGGAAGTTGAGGTGCTGGAACGGATCAAGGACGCTTTGTATAATGATCAGCCGGCACGAAGTGTGGAACTGACCGAGGATGAGAAGCAAATCGTGCGCGATCTGCATCTATTAACCTTGAAGCCGATTTTGTACGCGGCCAATGTGAGTGAAGAAGGTGTCACCGATACCGATAATAACCCTTATGTGCAAAAGGTGAAGGAATTTGCTGCTGCTGAAGGAGCTGAGGTCGTGCCGATCAGCGCCAAAGTGGAAGCGGAAATTGCTGAGCTTGAAGGCGAAGACAAGGCAATGTTCCTGGAAGAGCTGGGACTTAGCGCTTCGGGTCTGGATCGTTTGATTCAAGCTGCATATCGTCTGTTGGGATTGTACACGTATTTCACGGCAGGTGTACAGGAGGTTCGTGCCTGGACCATCCGCAAAGGAACCAAGGCTCCGGGAGCAGCCGGTGTCATCCACTCTGACTTCGAACGCGGCTTTATTCGTGCCGAGGTTGTATCGTATGAGGACCTTGCGGCAGCCGGTTCCATGAATGCTGCCCGCGAACGTGGCCAATTGCGGCTGGAGGGGAAAGAGTACGTGGTGCAGGATGGCGATGTTATGCACTTCCGTTTCAATGTGTAGTTCGGAAGTCACATATTTGAATGGGTCCAATAAATTGGCAATAAATTTCTTGTTTTTTCTGTAAATTCATGATTATACTTAAGCAACTTAGTATATTTAGGGGGAGTTTTAGTGAGTATGAATTACGCATTATCCCGCAAGACTCAATTGGATACCCGCGAATTGTTGCTGCTGGAATCCGAAGTGAAGAGCTATGGCAAGAACATGGTGGTGGCTTATATCCTGTGGTACTTCCTGGGTATGTTCGGCGGACATCGCTTTTACATGGGACGTACAGGTTCAGCAGTAGCTCAACTGGTGTTGTCGATTACACTGATCGGTATGCTTGTTACTTCGGTCTGGTGGATTGTGGATGCTTTCCTGGTGCATACCTGGGTGAAAGATCACAACGCTCAATTGGAGAACCGTGTGATTGATCGTATTTTCTCTGACCGGGGCAGATCTGAGGAGTTTCCCATCTAATGACGTTTAACAAAAGCGATCTGTCGACCACTGAGATGATGCTCTTGAACTCCGAGATGAATAAGCGGGAGAAATCTCTGGTTCTGGCTTATTTGATGTTATTGGCCGGCCATTTAGGGGTACATCGCTTCTATATGAAGCGAATTGTCTCGGGAATTATTCAACTTTGTTTATTTGTGCTTGTACTTGTTTTTTATTTTGTCTTCCTGATTAGCTTCGAGATTGAGAGTTATAATTCACCTGATACGATGTATTACCTGGTTTGGATGATGGGCCTTCTCGTAACGGGGTTAGGCTTAACGATCTGGGTCATCATCGATGCTTGTATGCTTCCGGGGATGGTACAAAGCTGGAACCAGCGTGTGGAACAATCGTTGATTGCCGAGATCGTATCCCACCGGACAGGGGCGGAGAACCGGATTTAATGATCGCAACTAAGGACAGAGGGGGCCACGAGCTTCAACATTATGTTGAAGCTCGTGGTTTTTTGTCGTGACAAGGCTCAGGCGAGCGCGGGGCTCGTTCTACGGAGACATGAAGCTGCACTGTGAACACACAGCAGGCGAGCAGCAAGATGCCTACTAGCAGGAAGGAGGCCTGTAGGCTGACAAAGGCGGTGAAAAAGCCAAACAGCAAAGGGTCCATCAGTTGGGCGGCTCGATTGGACATCAGGCGCAGGCCAATGCCCAGCCCCCGCTCCTCCGGTGCGGTGGAATGAGCGATCATCGATAGGGTCAACGGCTGGTTGATGCCCAGTGCGAGCCCGGTGATGAACACAAGAGCTACAATGCCGTAGAAGTTAGTAAGCAGTGGGGTGACGAACAACAGCAACAGTGAAACGGCATAAGTCAAGATCAGCATCCAGCCAAAGCTCAGTCTGGCCATAAGCCGTGGGTAGATGGGACGGACGAACAGGGCAGACACTGCTCCGATGGATACAAGTAAGCCAACCTTGGTGTTGGAGATGCCCAGAGACTCCAGGTGCAGCGGCAGATAAGCTGTACGCACATCGACGATGAACAGGGAAATGAAGGTCGTTAGCAAAATTACAACGAAGCCAGGGTTGC
Organism: Paenibacillus sanguinis 2301083 = DSM 16941; assembly: GCF_000374825.1. Taxonomy (GTDB): domain Bacteria; phylum Bacillota; class Bacilli; order Paenibacillales; family Paenibacillaceae; genus Fontibacillus; species Fontibacillus sanguinis. The sequence goes on along the minus strand of NZ_KB895376.1, from coordinate 322,886 downwards.
GCAGCAGTCCGAGACATTGGCCCAGCCAGCGGCGAATTTTTGCGGTCCTGCTCTCCAGCGATAAGGGAGACGCGTCGTTGCCTTCTCTGGAAGGCAGAGCCGAGGGAGCTTCATCCCGGCATTGCCAGGATGTGAAGATCAGCAGCACACTGCTAAGGATGTAACTAACAAACACCATTTTATAACCGAAGTGGTCGGACAAATAGCCGGAAAGAATTGGTGCAAGCATTTGGCCGATCGCCATGTACAAAGCAAAGGTGGCGAAGCGGCCTTCATTGCCGTGGACAGGTCCTTCCGTAATGAGCACCTGCACGGCCAGCCAGACAGCCATTTGACCAAGACCGGCAAGCAATTGGGCTAAAGCCAGTGTCCAAGGGCCGTCTGAAATCCAATACAACAGGCCGCTGCCGAGCATCATGAATGAACCAATGCGCAAAACGGTGGTCCTGCCGAAGCGGTCGGCAATGAATCCGCCGGGGATGGCGGCAAGCATAGGCAATAGAGCATAGACGGCAAGCACGGCGCCGATAGCCAATCCTTGCAAACCCAGTGAGGCTGCATATAAGGTGATGATCGGTCTGGTTAGCGAAAAGGCGAACCAGTACAAACCGCAGGAGATGGATACCCAGATGAAGTTGCGATGATTAGCACGAATGGGTGATGTTGGTTGAAGCATATGCGGCCCCCTTGGCAAATTGACGTTATTGGACAGCAAAAGCGGAGTTCCCAGGGGCTCTGGGCTCCGCCTTTGCTGTCTTCCTTGGGCTTAGGTTACACAGTGGCATTGGACTGGCGGGCTGGGAAGGCGATTTTGCTGTCATGCAGTCCTTTCTCCGTTTGCTTCATATAATTCACAGCTTCCTCCGTGCTGACCACGTCGGCATACTTAGCGTTCATGTCGAAGAGATTAATAGCGTGCGAGGCTTCCCCGCGGTCAAAGGTACAGTCTTCAACCACGCCGACATAGTAGTTGTAGGAGAAGGCATCGATGACCCCGGCTCGTACGCATCCACCGGTTGTGGTGCCACAAATAAGTAATGTATCGATACCTAAATCGGTCAGATATCCAACCAGTGGTGTGCCATGAAATGGGGAGGGCTTTAATTTCTCGATCACGATGTCTTCTGGCTGAGGCGCAATCTCACGTACAATTTCGTTGCCGCCGTATCCGGCAATGGTCTCGGCTTCCGCCGAGCGGGTATTCTTCCGCCGCCAGCCCCCGGCATCAAATCCATCGGGACGGCTTTCAATGCCGGTGGTATAGAAGATGGGTATACGTTGGTCGCGGGCGGCTTGCAGGAGCTTCTGGATATAAGGGATGGCCTCCCAAGCGGCTTCGCCGCAGCTATTGCGCCAGTGCTTGACCGAATCCAGAATCGGCTCCTTCTTATGTCCGCAAAATCCGTAGCTGACATCAATTACCAGCAGGGCAGGGCGCTGGCCAAAGCCAGCCTTGGCGTCATAACCGGCACTACCAAATACTTGCTTATCACGATCCGTCAAAAAGCGGTCCCATACTTTCATATTGATACAGCCTCCTTAGTAGTAGTGTGGTGAATTTGAGTTACTTAACAAATTGGGTGTCTACAATGTCGCTATAGCCGATATTTTCATCTTTCAGCAGCCCGGCAGCCCGGACAACCGACAGGCCTGTAGCTACAGATTCTTCGGTGATTTGACCGGAATACTCCCACATCTCATCCTCATAAGAACGATCGATCGTGGCTTCCAGCAGCTCCTGGGACATTGTAGGGAATTCCAGCTTGGCAATCTCCATGCTCTCTTCCTTGTTGTCGCGGATGAATTCCAGTCCCTTATGAATGCCTTCCACCAATTTCTCGACCGTATCAGGGTCATTGGTGATGTTGTCTAGCTTGATATTGATTGTGGAGTAGGCGTACGGACCAAGCTCCTGAGGAACATTGTAGAAGGGCTCGCCCCAGATGCCTTCCTCAATCCCTTGTGTCAGCAAAGGTTCAGTTACGACGGCTACATCACCCTGATTTTGCTGCAATACGGCAGGGATAGCTCCATTGTCGACTTCCTTTAGCATCAAATCCTTATTGAGTTCCAGTCCCCATTCGCCAGCCAGAAAACGGATAATCGAATTGGGGGTTCCCCCGTATTGAGAGACCGCTACCGTCTTGCCCTTCATGAAGGCGGCGATATCAGCACCGGGTTCCAGATCGGCTCTGGCTACCAGATATACATTGCCCCGGTTCACGATGTTGACGATAGCCCGGAGCTCCGCTCCTTTGGCCTTGGCAAAAGCATTATGCTCCGGGCCGCCGATGAATCCAAAGGCCTGATCGGTCAAGACAGCGTTGGTATGCGCGCTTCCTCCCGAAAGAGTCACGGCCTTAACGCTCAATCCTTCAAACAAATTTTTGCGAATGGCGATGTAAAGCGGTAAATACCCCGTGCTGTGAACGGGCTCGGCAATGGTCAGTTCCTTCGTTTGATTTGAGCCGCCTTGATTACTGGCTTCCGTGCCCAGGGAAGAATCATCTGCTGGAGCAGGTGCCGGACTCTGTGCGGTATTGGTGCCGCACCCGGCAATCAGTGTGATGATCAGCACGATGGCAGGCAGCCAGGCGCAACGAGTGAATAACAAGCGTTGATTCATGATAGTTCCCCCTCCATATCCGTGTTCTCTTTATGTGCGAGTTCAAGATTCGATGTCGAATCCACAATTTATTTATGAGTGAAGCCTTTGAGTAAATATCCCTCCAGCTTGCCGACCAGAATGTACAGCAACATGGACAGGATGGACAAGTTAAATATATTAGCCCAAATGAGACTGATCTCATAGGTTTGACCTGCATAGAAGATCATTCGGCCCAGGCCTTGCTCGGAGCCGATATATTCACCAACGATGGCTCCAGTGAGTGCCAACCCGATATTGATACGCAAGGCGGAGATCATCGCCGGAATGGCTGTGGGAACGATGACTTTACTGAATACTTGCAGCCGGGAAGCGCCCAGAGAATACACCATGCGAACCAAGTCTTTGTCGACGCTCCGCACCCCGTTGTAAGTGGTCAGAGTTGTAATAACGACAGTGATGGCAAAACCCATGGCGACCTTGGAGCCCATTCCGATTCCGAAGACCAACACGATGATGGGGGCGAGGGCCAATTTGGGCATGGCTTCAAACATAATGATGAACGGTTCAAAAATCCGGGCATAATATTTGGACCACCAGAATGATAAACCTAGCAGCGTGCCCCCTGCCGTTCCTAGCAGAAACCCGTACACGGTGGAGCGGAAGGTATAGAAGGTATCCTGCCAGACGGCTCCCGTCTGTACACTGGTTAACCATGTGCGGGCGATCTCTGAAGGCTGACTCCAGAAAAAGGAGTTAATCCATCCGATACCGGCTCCAAGCTCCCACAGGAGCAGGACCGCGAGGAATAACGCCAAACGCCCGATATTAACGAGCCAGGGTTTGGGTGTGGACATTTCGTACTTCAAGGCGTTGGTCCGGGTGCGGGGGAACGGAGCATTTTTTAGCTTGCTCAGGCTCCCGTTGCGTTCTACGACATCTCCTTCACTTGGCATCGTTGCTCACTCCTTTCGGTTTTGGCTTTTAACCGGCAGCTTCCTGCTGATATGCCTTCAGGGTTTCTTCGGAAAGCGTACGTAACGCTTCTTCCTTCAATTGAGTAAATTCCGGCGAGGTGATGATCTGCGGCTTCCGCGGCCGGGGCAAGTCAATCATCAGATGCCGCTTGATTGTGCCTGGACGGGAGGTCATAATGTATACCTCATCAGAGAGGTAGATGGCCTCTTCCATGTCATGGGTGACGAAGAGAATCGTTTTTTGAAAGTCGTCCCAGAGGTCGAGCAGCCACTCTTGCATCATGGCACGGGTCTGGGCATCCAGAGCGCCGAAGGGCTCATCCAGCAAAATGACGTCCCGATCATACAGGATGGTGCGAAGCAGTGCCGCCCTCTGTCTCATCCCTCCGGAGAGCTGGGCCGGGAAATGATACTCAAACCCCTTAAGGCCATATTTGTGTAGCAAGGGGAGCGCCTTGGCTTTAGCCTCCCGTTTGGAAGTGCCTTGAATCTCCAAGCCAAGTATCACGTTGTCCAGAATGGTCCTCCAGGGAAGGAGCAAGTCCTTCTGCAGCATGTAGCCGGTGATACCGGTCAATCCATCGACACGATTGCCATTGACATAAATAGCCCCTTCCGTATTGTCAAGCAGCCCGGAAATGATATTGAACAAGGTGGATTTCCCACACCCGCTGGGACCCACGATGCTGACAAAGCGGTGATTGGGAATCCGCATATCGATCGGGCCTAGTGCTTGAACCAAAGTGCCGTCTGCGGACGGATAGGTTTTACTGATGTTCTCAAGCTCCATCTTGTAAGGATTCATCTTCATCGCACCTCCTTTGTGTTAAATACATAGTAGTATATATAACACAATGAAGGTGATAAGAGATTTTTATGTCAGATAAATTAACTTATATATAACATAGATAATGAGAGAGGGGAATGAAGGAGATGATTAGTTCCTGTTATTGCGGAATTGGTCTACTTGAGTAATAATGCCAGCTTGCAGTTTAGGCAGTGAATTCAGGATTTGATCCGATGCGGATTGCGAATATACACAATAAAAGCTCTGTTGCAGCTGAATTTCGGGTAGGGAGATTCTTTCGATAGACGCATCTCGGCCGGAGGGCCACAGGGAGGAAACGGGCAAAAAGGAGCAGCCTGTCCCTTGCTCGACCATTTGGCGAATGACGTGGGAGGTGTCTACCTCAATCAGCTTTTGGGGATGCATGCGCAGGGGGGCAAACAACTGATGCTCCAGCAACTCCCGCAAAGGCATATGTCTTTTGAGCAAAATAAAGGGGACCTCCTCCAAATAAGTGGACAGGCTGCGGTAGCGAGGGAAAACCGACTGCTTCGGGCCGATGAAGACCAAAGGCTCTTCAAATAGCTTGACACTTTGAAGCTGAGGGAGCGGTGAGAAGGTCTGATTGATGAAGGAGATATCGAGTTCGCCGGAAGCAGTGCGGAGGGCCAAATCAAGAGACTGGCCGGTACTGATCTTCCACTCAATCAGAGAGGTCTGCTCTTTCATCGATTGTATAATGGTGGGAAGCATAACATGGGTCAGCGATTCTACGATACCGATGCGCAGCTTTTTCTCGGTGGGTGGAGCCGATAGCATACAGAGGGATTCCTGCCCGGCTTCCAGGGCACTTAGGGCATATTGGGCGTAGAAGTAGTATTTGCGTCCGGCTTCTGTCAGAAAAGCGCCGGAGCGTGTGCGATGGAACAGGGAAGCACCTAGCTCAGCTTCCAGGCCGGCGATGCGAATGCTGACAGCAGGCTGTGTCAGAGCGACGTAGTGAGCCGCTTTGCTCATGCTCTCCGTTTCGGCTACGGCAATAAAGACTTTCAAGTCCAACAGATCCACGGACGATGCCTCCTCGTTTCCGTTTAATATCCGGTGCAGTAGTGTGAGAATATTTTACATGAAAACAATGAGGGTGGCACTGGTTAAATTTACCTTGAATCAAGCTGGATTCTGCTCGCAACTGGCACAGGAACCCGCTAACGCAGGGGCTACTTTACTTCGCTTAAATACTCAGATTGTTGAGAAATTTGGTTTTACGTGCATCTCGGATAGAAAAGTCCTTAGCCTATAGGGTTCTTCTCCATAAAAATAGTACGTTACGCCCTTTCTTAACAGTCTGAGAAATTCAAGTTACTTGTTTAGGGTTGGGGTAAATGTGAATTTTAGCTGGAAAATTTCCTGTTAGATCATGATGAGCGATACGATAGGCGATTATATAATTTATGAGATAATAGATGATTGAAATTCACGTTAAGGTTCAGATGATGTATTTAAATGACTTATTAGGTGACGTATATATAATCTGAATTGCAGTTTCGTTCCCTTAGCCCCTATCCCAGGCTCCCTCACCCGTCAGGCACTTTTATGAAAAATTCTAGAGAAGTTGACCATAGGGGAGCTATTCAATACGTCCGTTTTGTGCTATAATAAAAAGTCGTTTACCCCGGTTATAATGAAGAATTATTGTGAATGTGAAGAGAGGTGACTTCCCTTGTTGGACCGACTACAATCCCTGGCCGACCGTTATGAAAAGCTCAGCGAGCTGCTTTGTGATCCGGATGTGGCGAATGATTCAAAGAAGCTGCGGGATTACTCCAAAGAACAATCGGATTTGCAGCCGGCTTATGAGGCGTTTGTTGAATATAAAAATGTCATTGCAGAGTTGGATGCGGCCAAGGCAATGCAAGCTGAAAAGCTGGACGATGAAATGCGTGAAATGGTCAAGATGGAGATTGAGGAATTAAGCGCACGCCATCAGGAACTGGAAGAGAAGATTCGTGTGCTGCTGCTTCCCAAGGATCCAAATGATGAGAAGAACGTGATTGTGGAAATTCGCGGTGCTGCCGGAGGGGATGAAGCGGCTTTGTTCGCTTCTGATCTGTACCGGATGTATACACGGTATGCTGACTCCCAAGGCTGGCGTGTTGATATTATGGATATGAACGAAAGCGACCTCGGCGGTTTTAAAGAAGTGATCTTTATGATCAACGGCCGCGGGGCGTACAGCAAAATGAAATATGAGAGTGGCGCGCATCGCGTGCAGCGTATCCCAACGACGGAATCGGGGGGGCGGATTCATACCTCCACCTCTACCGTTGCGGTGTTGCCGGAAGTGGAAGATGTGGATATCGAAATCCTGGATAAGGATATTCGGGTAGACACCTTCTGTTCCAGCGGTGCAGGCGGCCAATCGGTTAACACGACCAAGTCGGCAGTGCGGGTGACACATATCCCGACAGGCATCGTAGCGACCTGTCAGGATGGCAAATCGCAGAACTCCAATAAGGAGAAGGCACTGCAAGTGCTTCGCGCCCGGATTTTTGACCTTAAGCGCCAGGAAGAGGAAGCCAAATATGCCGGAGAACGCAAGAGCAAAGTGGGCACCGGGGACCGCAGCGAGCGTATCCGGACTTATAACTTCCCGCAAAGCCGGGTGACCGATCACCGGATCGGACTCACTTTGCACAAGCTGGATCAGGTCATGAACGGCGAGATCGAAGATATCGTTTCGGCCCTGACGATTGCCGAGCAGGCTGAGTTGATGGATAAAGGAGAATAAGACGATTGAAGAGTGAAGGCTACCGGTTATCCGGAACAGTCACCATTTGGGAAGCCCGCAAAGAGGCTTCTTCTTTTTTAGCTGCAGCCGGCATCGGTGAGCCGGATGCGAATGCCGAGCTGCTGCTTCGGCATGTGCTGGAGCTGGAGGGGGCGGCTTATCTCGCCGCCCTGCGCGATCCCTTCCCGGCGGAGCGCAGAGACGCCTGGGAGGAGGTCATCCGCCGCAAAGCGGCGGGCGAGCCAGCGCAGTATATTATCGGGGAGCAGGAGTTCTACGGATTGACCTTCCAGGTCAATCCGGCGGTGCTGATCCCTCGCCCGGAGACGGAGCTGCTCGTGGAGCGAATCGCGCTTGAAGGCGATTCGCTATGGCCTGGCGGCACGCCCCGCGCCGCCGATATTGGCACCGGCAGCGGCGCGATTGCCGCCGCGCTGGCTTCCCTGCGCCCGGCGTGGCACGTCGCGGCGAGCGATATCTCGCCGGACGCCCTGGCGGTGGCGCAGGCCAATGTCCGGCGGCTCGGCCTTGCCGTCACGTTCAAGCAGGGGGACCTGCTTGAACCGTTCGCTGGCGAGCCGCTGGACATCGTGGTGTCGAATCCGCCGTATATTCCGGCGGAGGAGATTTCGCACCTTCAGCCGGAGGTGCGAGATTATGAACCGCGCGGTGCGCTGGACGGCGGCCCGGACGGGCTGGTTCCCTACCGGATCATGATGGCGCAGCTTGGCTTGTTGCCCCGGCCGCCGCGCTTGATCGGCTTTGAACTGGGGATGGGTCAGGCTGCAGCAGTAGCTGCGCTGCTGCGCGCCGCCGGGCATTGGGACGAGATTATTACCGTGCCTGATTTGGCCGGAATTGAACGCCATGTGCTGGGCGTTGCACGTAATAAAGCTTAGCAGCCCGTTGGACTATTATCCGGAAATCTAGCTAATTGTCTCGGAAATAACAGAAAAATGGATGAATCTCCTCAATCAAATGTCGCTAACCACTAAGAAATAGTTTCATAGAATGTGGTATAACCTGAAAGGAGGAGATTCAACATGGCTGTTACTTTGACGCTGCCCTATACGCAAGCCGCCGGGGTGGGGCAAGGGTATTTTGTGGCCCCTGATCCGCTTGGTGTCACCGGTATTGTCACGATCACGGCGACGGCGGGGAATGTCGAGCTTCGCATCACCCGCTATAATGCTCCCAGCTTCATCCAGCCTGTGGCCGCTGGTAGCACGTTCTCCGTTGGACTTGGCAATATTCAGACCATTGGAGTATTCGCGGGTACTGCAGCGACGGGAATCGTGACTTTAATTACTAACGTGTAAGGTATATCGTGCTTGACAGTGCTTTCGCATGAAGCCTATTGCACAACTCTGAGTTGTGCACCGACTGGTAAGACCTTCCATGCGCGCCCCTTTCTATCCCGAGGTTATTTATTGACGCCGACGATCCGTGTCGGCGTTCTTTTTTTTGCGGGGGAGCAACCAATTGTACTTTAACCGCGTATCTTTTAATGTAGAGATGTGGGTAGATTTAAGCCGAGCAAGCTGGAAAGTCCGCTGATCGACTTGAGGAAAAGAGGGCTTGTCATGCTGAGCAAATTGAAGAAAATCGATTACACCATCGTGTTTATCCTCCTGCTGTTAATGGGGATCAGCATTACTGTGTTGTACAGCGCAACGTCAAATACGGCTTACCATGGCTATCATTTGCGCATGCTGGTGTATTATTTAATCGGCTTCGTGGTGTTTTTCGGCGTTTCTTTGCTGGATTACCGTCTGGTGATCAAATATGCGCCTTACTTATACCTGTTTGGCTTCGGGCTGCTATTGGTTGTTATGCTCGTTGGCAATACCTATTACAATGCCAAGGGGTGGCTAACCATCCCGATTATCAAGCAAAGCTTCCAACCGGCTGAATTCTTCAAGTTGCTGCTGGTTATCTTCCTGGGCTTCATGCTGCTGCGCAAGCGCAAGCCTCGCCTTGCCTTCTGGCGAGATGTTGTGCCGGTCTGTCTGATAACGTTCATTCCGTTCGTGGCGGTTATGGCGCAAAACGATTTGGGCAATGCGCTGAGCTATGTCGTCATTCTCGCCGGAATGCTCTGGATTGGCAACATTAAGTACATGCATGCCTTGATCGCCCTGGTGATTTTTGCCGGGTCCGTTATTGGCGGGATCACCGCATATAAAACCTATCACGACAAGGTATATGATTTCTTCGTGGAGATTGGCCGGGAACACTGGATTAGCCGGATTGATCCGTGGCTGATTCCCGAGAAGGCTACAGAGGACGCGGCCTACCATACCCGCAACGCCAAGCTGGCGATTGCCTCCGGAGGGATGACCGGGGAAGGGTTCATGAAGGGGGAGATGGTACAGTCCGAGCGTGTGCCACTGACGTATTCTGACTCCATCTTTGTCGTTATCGCCGAGGAATTCGGGTTTATCGGCAGCTCCGCGCTCCTGCTGCTTTATTTTGTCCTGATTCATCGGCTTATTCTAATCTCCCTGGAATGCCGGGATACCGGTGGACCGTATTTGATCGTTGGCATCGTGGCCATGCTCCTGTATCAAATCTTCGAAAATGTCGGTATGTTTATCGGCTTGATGCCCTTGACAGGGATCACCCTGCCCTTTATTAGCCATGGCGGGACCTCGCTTATGATTAATATGGCTAGCATCGGGATTGCGATGAGTATACGCATCTATGGTCATGAGAAAGAGGAGGAGAAGCATATGCACAGACCGCGTTATTCCTTGAGATCGCCAAGTAGTCCGGAAGGGCAGCGGTAGAAGCTTAGCCGCAGGTCTCATGGTTCCATTGCACTTCTCCTCACGGCGGTTGCTGGGAAAAATAATAGATTTGTAGTTTCATAGGTTTAGGGCTCTCTCAAGCGGGCATACTGATAGACATCAGCCGCTGAAATACCGTTTTGCAGGTTAAGGAGAGCACTGGTTATGGGGTACGACAAATCCATTTTTCAGAAAGTTGCACTTTTCTTTTTTAGTCTTGTTATGTTGGTGATGTCCTGGGAAGGGCAAATGGTCGATACCGCCGCCGCAGCGGATTCTACGGGGGCTATTCCCCAAAATTCTATTCGGTTGCGCATTTTGGCGAACTCGGATGGCGCAGGGGATCAGTTGGTGAAGCGACGTGTTCGCGATGCCGTTGTTGAGCAAATGAACGAATGGGTGGGCCAGCTTGAAAATCCGCAAAGCCTGGGAGAGGCCCGTCAGGTCATTCGTGAGAATATGCCAGCGATCGAGGCGCAAATTGCCAGGACGCTGATGGAGAATGGCAAGAGTTATGATTATAAGGTGGAGCTGGGGACGGTGCCTTTTCCGACGAAAATGTACGGCGGTGCTGTTTATCCTGCCGGGGATTACGAGGCGCTTCGGGTCACGCTGGGACAAGGCGAGGGTGCAAACTGGTGGTGTGTGCTGTTTCCACCGCTCTGCTTCATCGATGCGGGCAGCGGAGATGCGCTGGCTCAGAAGGACAGCAAAGTCGTTCAAGCTTCGGCCAATGCACCTGCCGGTGTGATTCAGGCAGAACCGGAAAAGGCGGAAGTACGCTTCTTTCTGTGGGACTTGCTGATGAAGCTATGGGACTAGGTAGCGGGCTTGCCTTCTTCAATGTTCGTTGGAGTTGAGGGTCGAAAGACGGTGCGTAACAGGGCCGACAGATTGTACTGTGCACTGGGAGCAGCGTCAAAAGACCGCACCGTACGCTGGGAGCAGCGCGCGGTGCTTGCTGCAAACGGCGGTCGTTTGAACTGCAATGCGATAACGCTGATGAACCTATTGAGGACGGAAAAGGTAAATGGTAAAAGGTAAAAGTGGTATGTGAAATGGCAGGATATTCGTTCGAGGTATTTGTAGGTCAGAAGCTAGAAGGACTTGAACTTCACGGGGAATTGAGCGTGAGGCGAGAAGTCCTTTTGTTTTGCCTTTTTGTCTTAGATCGGTTTGATGGACTGATCTCCATGCGGGGCAGGGGAAAAGGACTATAAGGAGACCGGGTGAGCGCGCCCTGCTTAAAAAGGAAGAGGAGGCATCATGACTATTAGATACGAATAGAACACGAAATGAACTTAAATCAAACACAACCGCAACATAAATCAAACAATAGCTATATATGCAAATCAAATGCAAATCAAATGCAAATGATAGCTAACCACAAACCAACCGTAAACCAACCACAAACCAACCATCAATCAAACCAGATGAGCCGGAAGTAATAACCAAAAGAAATGAAAAGTGTGCTCGGGAGCAGGGAGGAGTGGTATACAACGTGAAACTAGAAGACGTCCCTGCACGCTAGTGGGAAATCCTCCCGCTAATTTTGTGCAAATGAGCTAATATTCAAGATTTAGCTGGAAAAAATACCTATAAATCGGCATGTTCGACCTATTTTTGGCTATAAAGGAAATATTATATGGAGAAATTCCCGCTAATTGACCATTATCGCGGAATAACTTAGATTTAGTTGGAGGATTTCAGACTATCGAGAAAGGGCGTGACGTACCATTTCTATGGAGTAGAACCTTATAGGATAAGGGCTCTTTTATCCGAGATGTACGGAAAACCAACTTTCTCAACAGTCTGAGGATTTCCCGCTAATTGATCATTATTGCTGACTAACTAAGATTTGCCCAGAAGAAATCCGGTTAATCCGTTTAATTAGTGTATTAGGACGGGCGGAAATGTATTGTCGGCTTCCATATTCCTTTTTAACTTGTCTATAGTATACTTAAGGCTTTTTTAAAACTCAAAACTTGTTGTTCGTTCATTCGTTCATTTACTCAAGTCTTATATACGTCCGGCATCTCAACTCGGCATCCCATGCGCAATTTGTAATTGAGGCGCTTTCCCTGGCTTGTTCGGTTATAATAGACCATATACTTTTATGTTTGGGATGAGAAATGATGAAGATCAACGAAGATCGACGCAAGAGTCAAGAGCAAAAGGATGATAAGGGCTTGCTTCCTTTGACAGAGGGGGAGCAGAAGCAAACTCGTTGGTGGACGCTGGGGTCTGAGTCGGTTGCCAGCTTGGGGTCTGAGCGGTTGCCAGCTTCGGGTACAACGTTGAAGGAGGAAGAACAGAACACCTTGGCGGAAGCTGCTGGTGTTCTGGCATCTGGCGGGACGTTGGCCTTCCCGACGGAGACCGTGTATGGGCTGGGGGCGGATGCGCGGAATACGGCGGCGGTGGAGGCGATCTTTGCCGCTAAAGGCCGTCCGTCGGACAACCCGCTCATCGTGCACATTGCCGACATCGGCCAACTGGAGGGCCTCGTCACGGAGGTGAACGAGACGGCCAGGAGGCTGATGGAGGCATTCTGGCCCGGGCCGCTGACACTGGTGCTGCCCGTCGCCCCCGGCGCCGTCTCTCCCCTGGTGACGGCGGGTTTGCCCACCGTGGCCGTGCGCATGCCGGACCACGTGGTAGCGCTGCGGCTGATCGCCGCAGCGGGTTGCCCGGTGGCGGCGCCCAGCGCCAACCGGTCGGGGCGCCCGAGCCCCACGCTGGCGAGCCACGTGGGCGAGGACCTGTCCGGCCGTATTGACGGTATCGTCGACGGCGGGCCCACCGGGGTGGGCCTGGAATCGACGGTGGTGGACGCCGGCGCGGACGGGATCGTGACCGTGCTCCGCCCTGGCGGGATCACGTTAGAGCAGCTCGCCCGCGCAACTGGCGCGGACGTGCGGCTGGACGCCGCCCTGCATCCGTCTGCGGATGCGGGCAGCGGCAAGGACAGCCCGGCGCCGCGCTCGCCGGGCATGAAGTACACCCACTACGCCCCGCGGGGGGAGCTGCGTCTTGTACGCGGATCCGCCGATAGAATGGCGGATCGCATCCAGGCCGAGCTTGCGGCCGCCGCAGGGCGCGGGGAGAAGACGGGGATACTCGCCTTCGACGAGCGTCTCCCGTTCTACCGTGCCGACTGTGCACTCTCGCTCGGCCGCGAGTCCGAGTTGGAGACGGCGGCGCACCGTCTTTATGCAGCGCTTCGCCGCTTCGATGAATGCGGCGTCACTTACATCCTTGCCGAGTCCTGTCTTGAGGACGGACTTGGCTCAGCCGTGATGAACCGGCTAATGAAAGCTGCCGGTCACCGGGTTATCGATGCCGGCGGATCATCATAGAAGCGGGAGGGGGCGAGTGAGCTATGATCCAGATCGGGTTAAGCGGCTGGGGAGATCATGACGATTTGTACCCTCCCCGGCTGCCTGCCAGAGACAAGCTCTCGACATATGCGCGTTATTTCTCGATGGTAGAGGTGGACAGCTCTTTTTATGCCATCCAAAATCCAACCGTGTATGAACGTTGGCTCGCGGAGACTCCAAAGAATTTTACCTTCGTCATGAAGGCTTACCAGGGGATGACCGGACATACGCGAGGGAAGTCCCCATTCGCCGCACCCGGCGAGATGTTTCAGGCATACCTCGATTCCATTTTGCCCATGGCTGAGGCGGGACGCTTAAAGGCGGTGTTGTTTCAATTCCCGCCTTGGTTTGATTGTGTGCCGGAACATATTCGGCAGCTTCGCGCTATTCGCAAATGGATGGGCGAATTGCCGTTAGCCTTGGAATTTCGCCATCAGAGCTGGTTTGCCTCCGGCATAAAGGAGCGTACTTTGGAATTCATGCGTCAGGAGGGCTGGATTCACGTCGTATGCGATGAGCCTCAAATCGGGGCAGGCTCGGTGCCTACTGTACTTGAGCCGACTTCCGAGGCAGTGACTTTAGTTCGGTTGCACGGCAGGAATGCTGCGGGCTGGAGCCAAGGGAGTTCTCCGCGATGGCGGGAGCTTCGCAATCTGTACCGCTATTCGCGGGAAGAACTGTTGGAGTGGCAGGAGCAGCTACAGGAGCTGTTTACCAAGGGTACGCGTGAGATTTGTATGATATTTAACAATAACTCCGGTGGGGATGCCGCAGGCAATGCGCTGGAGATGCGGGGGCTTCTTGGCATGCCCCTACGAGAGCTTCCCCCACGGCAGATAGATCTGTTTGCCGGCTGGGAGATGGAGTAGCTTGCCCGAGTAATAGCTCTGAATATTTTGCGTTAGGCTGGAATAATGTTTTTAATGTTGTTTTTGCAGCAGGCCTATCCCAAGTCATGATCTTGTCCTGGTCCGCATATGGTTGTACAAAGTACTCGGACATGGGGGACACCGGTTATGGCGGAGGCTTATGAACGTCTGGGGGAGCTGCTAACCATTCTGTTGATGGCGGTTGCCCTCGGAATGGATGCCTTTTCTTTGGGAATCGGCATGGGCATGAAGGGGGTCCGGCGGCAAGTAGCGCTGCGTATCGGAATGATGGTGGCGTTGTTTCACGTGCTGATGCCGCTGCTTGGTGTTGTGGCTGGGCAGTATGTTGGCATGCTGCTGGGGCACTTTGCTCAATATGTTGCTGGCGGGCTTCTTTGTCTGCTGGGTGGCCATATGGTCGTTAGTTCGATTCGCGGGGGTGGCATACAACGGGTCAATCCCCATTCCTGGGTGGGGATCATTTTGTTCTCGCTCAGCGTAAGCCTGGACTCCTTCTCCGTAGGTGTCTCTTTAGGAATGTTTCGTGGGGATTGGCTATTTACGGTACTCGCCTTCGGCTTCTTCGGCGGGGTGATGTCACTCGCGGGTCTTGCAATGGGCCGGAGTATGGGGCAAAAATTTGGAGAATATGGAGAGGCTGCAGGGGGTGCCATTTTATTGGCTTTTGGTCTGCTCTTCATCTTTTGATACAATACTAATTACAGTGCGAGTTCAAAAAGTCGGGTTTACAGGACCGAAGCTCAGGCTTCCGATGTGCGTTTTTTCAAACCACTTGAGCCCCGATGAAGCCAGAGACGTAAGTAGGGGAGCTACACGTTTTTGTAGAAAACGACTTCGGAAGCAGGGGTACGTGAGCAACTCTAATGTTTCTGAAGGAACATACGACGGAAGCCTGTGCTTGGCCCGGCTAAATTCAAGATTTGGTCTTGAATTTACACCTCGAACAACTTCGTCATGGAAAGACGACTTTTTGAACAACCTCTTACAGAATACAATATGGAGGTGATAGGGCGTGCGCATTTTATTTGTATGCACAGGGAACACCTGCCGCAGCCCTATGGCAGAGGCGCTGCTGCGCAAGCTGGCTCACGAGCGGGGGCTTGATATGGAGGTGCGCTCTGCCGGAGTGGCGGCGGTGTCAGGCACTCCCATATCCAGACATGCTGAGGCGGTGCTTCGTGATCATGGGATTGTCGAAGCCTTTGCATCTACGCCGCTCCAGGCTGACTTAACGGAGTGGGCGGACCTTATCCTGACGCTGACACAGGGACATAAGCGCCACGTTGTGCAGATGTTCCCTGGTACGGCCGACAAGATTTACACGTTAAAGGAATATGCTGAGGATGACACTAGGGTGTTGGCTGATTTGGAAGAGCTTCGTCGTTTGACCGCAGAATGGGAACTAGCTCGGGCGCTTGACGGTGAATGGACAGAAGAACAAGAGCGGCAGGTGCGCGAATTGCAGCAGCGAACGCCGTCTTATGACATTTCGGACCCGTTTGGCGGGTCGCGCCAGGATTATGACCGAACAGCGGCGGAGATTCGCCTGGCCTTGGACAAATTGGTAGACAAGCTTGAACAAAGAGAGCGTGGGCTTTAAAGACGGTTAAATTTTTAAGCAAACATGGTTGCATTTGTCGGGTTGTTGTTTTATTCTTAAAGCAGTAAGAGTTGTTCCGATGTAACTGGCGACGAGAGTGGATCAAACCACGATGGAGCATCGGGGAATACGGCCGGTCGCCTGGGCAAAGAGCACGACGCACCTGTGTGTGTTATGCTCTTTTTTTGTTGGGATAAATTAGCTCCGGCTGAATTCTGCTTATCATTTTAGGGTACGTCATGGACCGCTTTTAGGTATAATAAGGACAGGCAATGCAGGAATAGACATGGCTTGTAATTTCTAAGTGGAGAGAGGCGTCAAAGTGATGGAGCGGGATAAACTTGGAACCATTCGGGCACAGGTGGCAGCGGTTGTGGAAGAAGTAGCGCTTGCTGCCAAGCTGGGCCCGGGCAAGCTGATGGTCATTGGAGCGAGCACAAGTGAGGTTGTGGGCAAGCGGATCGGGACCTCTGGTGCGGAACAGATCGGGGCTGAACTGTTCGCGGGAATTTCCGAGATTCGCAGCAAGTATGGCTTCGATCTGGCATTTCAGTGCTGTGAGCATCTTAACCGGGCTTTGGTGCTTGAGCGGGAAGTGCTTGAGCGCCTGTCTCTGGAAGAGGTGGCAGCCGTTCCGGTACCTTCTGCGGGCGGATCCATGGCAGCGACGGCCTATCGGCGGCTGGAATCTCCATGCCTCGCCGAACAGGTGCAGGCTCAAGCCGGCATCGATATCGGGGAAACACTGATAGGCATGCATTTGCGACGTGTAGCCGTCCCGTTTCGTCCGGCGATTCGCGAGATCGGGTATGCGCGGGTAACAGCGGCCATCACCCGGCCCAAGCTGATAGGCGGTGAAAGGGCGGTATACACCTTGCCGTCGCAGCCGGGTCCCCGGACTTGTGATTAACCGACCAGGTATCCGTGTGGGTGTGCAGGAATGAAGAAAGCAAGTAAGGACAGTGGGGCTGTAGAAAAACAGTAGCCATTAAATAACAGCGCGGGAGTGCGAATGAGGAGGATTATGGAACATGGAAAAGTTGAGAAAGCAAGATCCGGCAGTTTTGGAGGCAATGGACCTGGAACTCAAGCGTCAACGCAACAATATTGAATTGATTGCTTCGGAGAATATCGTGAGCGAAGCGGTTATGGAGGCGATGGGCTCTGTCTTGACCAACAAATATGCGGAAGGTTATCCGGGCAAGCGCTATTATGGCGGCTGCGAGAAGGTTGATATTGTAGAAGATATCGCTCGTGATCGTGCGAAGGAATTGTTTAGAGCCGAACACGCCAATGTACAACCTCATTCGGGGGCGCAGGCTAACCTTGCCGTATACCTGGCCGCTCTCAAGCCCGGCGATACTGTACTGGGTATGAACCTGGCCCACGGTGGACACTTGACGCACGGCAGTCCAGTAAATGCTTCCGGCTTATACTATAATTTCGTGGCTTACGGTGTACAAGAAGATACCTTCCTGATCGATTATGATGAAGTGCGCAAGACGGCGTTCAAGCATCGTCCACGGATGATTGTGGCCGGGGCGAGTGCTTATCCGCGTATCATCGACTTTGAAAAGCTGGCTTCCATCGCCAATGATGTAGGTGCGTTGTTCATGGTCGATATGGCTCATATTGCGGGTCTGGTTGCTGCGGGCTTGCATCCTAGTCCTGTGCCTCATGCGCATTTTGTAACGACAACAACACACAAAACGCTGCGCGGTCCGCGTGGCGGTATGATTCTATGCAGACAGCCGTGGGCCGCTGCTATTGATAAAGCGGTATTCCCGGGCACCCAAGGCGGCCCTCTTATGCACGTCATCGCCTCCAAAGCGGTAGCGCTTGGCGAAGCGCTGGAGCCTTCCTTCAAGACTTATGCGCAAAACGTGGTTAATAATGCCAAGGTGTTGGCCGAAACGCTAATCGGTGAAGGGCTTAACATCGTCTCCGGTGGTACGGACAATCACTTGATGCTGGTGGATACGCGCAACCTGAACATTACCGGCAAAGAGGCTGAGCATGTACTGGATGCTGTGGGCATTACGGTTAATAAAAATGCGATCCCGTTTGACCCAACCAGCCCGTTCGTGACGAGTGGTATCCGCATCGGTACTCCTGCGGCTACTTCACGCGGTATGGATGAGCAGGCAATGCGTGAAATTGGACAAATCATCGCGAAGGTATTGAACTCGCCGAAGGATGAAAGGGTTCTTGATCTTGCCCGCAAGCAGGTATCTGCGTTGACGGATCGTTATCCACTGTACCCTGAATTAAAATACTAACTATAGAGGTAGTTCAAAAAGTCGTCTTTTGAACTCTTATTCTTTGTTCGTTGCAACTTACTCTGGTCGGAAGGGATGCGTAAATGTGACATCCTTTCTACCGGAGGTTTTGTTCTATTATTAGAAACGGTTACATGGTATAATTGCTCATATACAAGGATATGGTAACGTTGTTCATATCAATTTGAGAGCAGAATAATGGAGGTTGGCACTATTGAAACTATTGGGAGCCATTGAGGCAGGAGGAACCAAATTCGTTTGCGGAATTGGTCATGAGGACGGAACTATACTGGATCGTGTAAGCTTTCCGACAACGACCCCGGAAGAAACGATGAACCGGGTCTTTTCATATTTTGAAGATAAGTCCGTAGAGGCTATCGGAGTGGGTTCATTTGGTCCGATCGATCCGATTCTTGGCAGTCCGACTTATGGGCACATTACAACGACGCCTAAGCCGCATTGGAGCAACTTTGATATTGTTGGCGCTATCAAGCAGGTTAAAAATTGTAAAGTAGGATTTGATACGGATGTTAACGGAGCGGCTCTTGGGGAACTGCGCTGGGGCGCGGCCCAAGGTCTGGACAACTGTCTGTATATTACGGTAGGAACTGGAGTTGGAGCAGGTGCAGCGCTAGGCGGTGGATTGATTCATGGGCTCTCCCATCCTGAGATGGGGCATATTCTGGTTCGACGCCACCCGGAGGATACGTATGAGGGAACCTGTCCATACCATGGCGATTGCCTGGAGGGGCTGGCTGCTGGTCCGGCCCTTGTGAAGCGTTGGGGTGTGAGCAATGGTGCTGATTTGCCGCCGGAGCATCCGGCCTGGGAAATGGAGGCGTATTATCTGGCACAGGCGCTGATGAGTTATGTTCTGATTCTCTCCCCGCAAAAGATTGTGATGGGCGGCGGCGTCATGAAGCAAAGCCAACTCTTCCCGCTGATCGGCAGCAAGCTGCAAACGTTACTGAACGGATACATCCAGCATCCGAGCTTGCAGGATAATATCGATAATTATATCGTTCCTCCGGGTCTTGGCGATAATGCCGGCTTGGCAGGCGCCTTGGCCCTGGCTGAACTGGCACTAAGAAGCTAACCTTCAAGCAAGTGGTTGACTTGAGTCTGAATCTAGCTGAACACGAAAAGAGCTGGCACTGTCCACCAAAGTCTGGTGCGGCGCCGGCTCTTTTTTTGCTCGCATAGAGGTGTGTACACTACAGAAAAGGTTGCTTGGAGATCACTTGTTTTGTGCACAGTCCGGGGAAGGAGACAAGGCTCGTGGCAATCGAAAAAAGACAGTGATATAATAGATAGGATTTGTGGGACGTACGAGACAAAGAAGCGAACTGGCAAGTCGATACTGAGCAATAAAAGCGGAGGGACGAACGGATTATGGCAAAATTGGTGATATGCGATCACCCCTTGATTCAACATAAGCTGACTTTTATCCGCGATATGCGGACGAACACGAAGGATTTTCGTGAATTGGTCGATGAGGTAGCCACCTTAATGGCTTATGAAATTACGCGGGATATCCCGCTGGAATCCATTAAAGTACAAACCCCGGTTGCTGAAGCGGAGTCAAAAGTGATTTCCGGCCGAATGCTAGGACTTATCCCCATTTTGCGTGCGGGGCTAGGAATGCTGGATGGAGTGCTTAAGCTGCTTCCGGCGGCAAAGGTAGGCCATGTGGGATTGTTTCGGGACCCGGATACGTTACAGCCGGTCGAGTATTATATCAAACTGCCGACGGATGTGCAGGAACGCGAACTGATCGTCATCGATCCGATGCTGGCTACCGGTGGTTCAGCTATTGCTGCAATTACGGCTTTGAAGAAGCGCGGCTGCACGCAGATTAAAATGATGAACCTGATCGCTGCTCCAGAAGGCGTGAAGGCGGTGCATGATGTGCATCCTGACGTGGATATCTACGTGGCGGCAATGGACAGCCATCTGAATGAGCATGGTTATATTATTCCTGGGCTTGGCGATGCTGGCGACCGTTTATACGGCACGAAGTAATCCATAAAGCCTGGTAAGAATTTTAAAGTTAGGTTTTCAGCGTTGAGAGGGCCCAAGCCACATCGCGCTGGGAAGCTAACTTTTAAATTACGTTGAGATGAAGATTTAATAGTTAGGTTTTCAGCGCTGAGAAGGTTGAATGAAGCTAGAGACTGAGTAGCGGAGCGTAGATAGATCTACGTGAGCAACGGAAGGCCCGGGTGAATTCAAGATTCGACGTCGAAAAGACTCCTTGATTTGCTTCGTGATCAAAGGACGACTTTTTGAACTACCTCTATAGGAAGGAAATGAGCATGGGGAAGATTAAGGTAATGACTATCTTCGGTGTCAGACCCGAAGCGATCAAAATGGCTCCGCTGATCCTCGAATTGCAAAAGCATCCGGAGCAAATCGAGTCGATTGTTTGCGTAACGGCACAGCATCGTGAAATGCTGGACCAGGTACTGGACGTGTTCAAGATCGTGCCAGACTATGATCTGGATGTGATGAAGCCGAATCAGAGTCTGAATGAAATAACGATTCGTGTGCTGGAAGGCCTGGAGGGAGTGCTGCGTGAAGCCAAGCCGGATATTGTGCTTGTGCATGGCGATACGTTGACGACGTTCCTGGCCAGTTATGCAGCATTTTTGCAGCAGATCAAGGTTGGCCATGTGGAAGCGGGGCTGCGCACCTGGAACAAAATGTCCCCGTATCCAGAGGAAATGAATCGTCAGTTGACTGGTGTTTTGGCAGATATTCATTTTTCTCCCACGGAGTGGTCAGCGGGGAATTTAATGAAGGAGAATAAGCAAAAGTCAACTATATATGTCACAGGCAATACGGTTACCGATGTGTTTCAATATACAGTACAGCCTGATTATCATAATCCTGTGCTTGATTGGGCCGCCGGAAAGCGGCTTATTCTCATGACGGCTCACCGCCGCGAATCGCAAGGCGAACCACACATGAACATATTCCGTGCCGTAAGAAGAATCGCCGATGAGTTCGAGGATGTGGCCATTGTTTATCCGGTCCACCTGAGTCCTGCGGTTAAAGAACCGGCTTACAGAACTTTGGGTGGTCATCCTCGGATTAAGCTTATCGACCCTTTGGATGTAGTGGATTTGCACAATTTTTATCCACATACGCATTTAATACTTACGGACTCGGGTGGTTTGCAGGAAGAAGCACCTTCTTTTGGCGTACCTGTTTTGGTGTTGCGAGATACTACGGAGCGTCCGGAAGGAATCGAAGCGGGGACGTTGGAGTTGGTCGGCACAGATGAGGAGATGGTTTATGAAAGGACAAAGGTGTTGCTCAGCGATTCTGAAGTATACGAATCCATGAGTCGGGCAGCTAATCCATATGGCGACGGTAAGGCATCGCGAAGAATCGTCAATGCGATTTATCACCATTTTGGAGTTTTAAACAATCGTCCTGAAGATTTTCACAGAAAGTTCACAGGTTCAAGTGAAGTATAATTGTGTTTTTAAGTAAGATAGCATACAGTTAGACTGTATGGTTTAGCGCTTTCTTCAAGATTGCGAGCCTGAAGATGCACTATATCGCTTTACTGCTTTCGTTGACAAAAAGTCGACACATTCAGTAAAATAAGTTGGGATTGCAAAGATGAGAAGAAATGATAACAATGTAAACCCTTGGTTTATGGGCGCCTATATTGGAGGTGCCGGTGTTATGCTTGCGATTTATATCATTGCTGGTTATTGGGGCTCAAAGTGGTTGGCGGAATGGCTTGGTGGTCCTGGATACTGGATTGCGATCGGGACAATTACCGGGTTATTATTAGGTATCGCCAATTTATTTATCCTCATCTATAAAGTTGTGGGGGAGAAGGATGGATAACTTGAACTCTATAGTGGCTATGGTAACGCGAATAACGCTGATGTTATTATCCGCTTTGCTGTTAGGATGGGCATTACTCCCGGAGCAAAGACCTCTGTTTGCAGGTTTGCTGTTAGGCTTGGTGGGCGGACTTTCGTATATGCGATTTTTGTCTGTCAAGGTGCGCCAATTGGCGAAAATAGCAGTTAGCACCGAGAAAAGTCGATTTAGCTTTGGGTTGCTCACCAGAATATGTTTGGCTTTGCTGACGGTCATGGTTGCAGTGAAGCTCGAGCAGGTCTCAATGATAGGCACGCTAATCGGTTTTTTCGTTCCACAGTTGTTGACAATTCCGACCAGCATTATGGTCGGGCTTAGAAACAAGTCTTGAACAGTCTAACGCCAGAAGGGGGGGAGTACATTTTATGCATGATGCGCCAATAATCAATCTTGGAGGATTCAACTTAGATTTATCCGCAGTGCTGATGCTCCTAGTTACGATGGGAATCGTGTTCTTGGTCTGCCGGTTGGCTGTAGCAAACGTCTCCGTCGAGAACCCGACGAAAATGCAAAACTTCATGGAATGGGTTGTCGAATTTGTTCATGGCATTATCGGGAGCGCCATGGATTTGAAGAAAGGGAAGCCTTACGTCTCCTTGGGGCTCACACTGATTCTTTTTATTTTCGTATCTAACTTGCTTGGTTTGCCACTGGGCTTTATTACAGAGGCGCATAAGCCGGAGATGGTCTTTGGGCATGTGATCGAAGCGACAAAGACATTGTCAAATGGAGCGCATGCTGAAATTTTATGGTGGAAATCACCAACGGCGGATATTTCGGTTACGGCAGGACTTGCGATCATCGTCTTTATTTTGATGAACTACTTGGGACTGCGCAATAACCGCAAGCATTATCTGAAGCATTACATTGAGCCATTCCCGATCTTCCTTCCGCTTAATATTATTGAAAATTTGGCCAAGCCGCTCGCATTGGCGATCCGGTTGTATGCCAATATTTTTGCCGGCGAAGTATTAATTACGGTTATTCTGAAGATGGGTTATCTCGGAATACCGTTCATGGGTATTTGGCAAGGCTTCAGTATCTTTGTTGGTGCGTTGCAGGCCTATATCTTTACCATCCTGACGATGGTCTATATTTCGCAAACGACGATTCATGAGGAAGAGCATTAATAAACTCTGGGACGGCAATTTTTGCAGATTAGCCTATCAGGGGTCTATTATATTATTAAGACTATTAAAAAGGTCCAGAGGAGGATAATAAAGATGGAATTTTTGGCAGCAGCTATTGCAGTAGGTTTGGGCGCTCTTGGCGCAGGTCTTGGTAACGGGATGATTGTAAAAAGTACGGTGGAATCCATTGCTCGTCAGCCAGAAGCAGCGAATAGACTACAAACTACAATGTTTATCGGTGTTGGTATCGTCGAAGTTATTCCGCTTGCGGCAACAGTTATTGCATTCCTGATCATGTTCACCTAAATAATAGCAACGGGTTTGGCGGGGAGGGCCGGTGCCATCCGCGCCTTCGCTTTATGAGGACATTTCGACGGGTAAACCACCTGTCGTGCTTGACGGAAAGGAGTGACAACGTTGACAGTAATGTGGGAAAACATTGTGATTACCATGATTTCATTTGGTATCCTTTATTGGCTGTTGAATAAATATGCTTTTGGCAAGCTTTTTGCAGTAATGGAGAAACGCCGTGAGTTGGTGCTTGGCCAGTTGGAAGAGGCGAAGCAAACTCGTGAGCAGGCTACAGTTTTTGTAGAAGAACAGAAAGCGGCGCTTCAACAAGCTCGTCAGGAAGCATATAGCATCATCGAGCAATCCAAGCAAAGCAGCAGCAAGCAAGCGCAGGAATTGCTGGAGCAAGCCAAGCAAGATACAACCCGCCTGAAAGAACAAGCTATTCGCGATATTGAAAATGAAAGAAAAAAAACCTTGGAAGCCCTGCGTGGCGAGATTGGTTCTTATTCTGTAAATATCGCGTCCAAGCTGATTGAGCGCGAGGTGGAGAGTAGTCCGGCCGAGCAAGAGAAGCTCGTCAATCAGTATTTGAGCGAAGTAGGTACTAAATCATGAGCCGCAATACAGTGGTAGCTGGCCGATATGCCAAGGCGCTGTATGAAATTGCTGCAAAGGAAGAACGTACTTTGGAAGTGGAGCAAGAGCTGAGTGCTCTCGTGGCCGCGCTCCATGACGATTTTAACGTGCGCAAATTTCTGCTAAGTCCCAAATTCTCGGAAGTAGAAAAGTGGAATGCCCTTCAAGGTGCATTGGAAGGCAAGCTCTCCCAATCTGTTACTTCTTTGGCTAAGTTGCTGGTGGAGAGAGGCAGACTTGATATTTTGCCGGACCTCCTGGATAGCTACGTGAAGGTTGCCAGCGATGCCCTCGGATTGGCCAATGCTACCGTGTATACCGCATACCCGCTTGGCGAGGAAGAGCAGCAGGCGATTGCCAGGGAGTTTGGCGAACTGCTAAAGAAAAAATTGCGCGTTCAGGTACAGCTTGATAAAAGTCTGTTGGGTGGCGTCAAGGTTCGTATCGGAGATACGGTTTATGACGGAAGTCTTGCAGGCAAATTGGAACGGCTCGAAAAGTCTTTTCGAAGACAAGCACTGTAGATAGGGGTGAAACACTTGAGTATCAGACCTGAAGAGATCAGTACACTGATTAAAAGTCAGATCGAACAATATAAATCAGAAATCGAAGTGGCCGAAGTCGGCACCGTTATTCAAGTTGGTGATGGTATCGCCCGTGTCCACGGACTAGAAAACGCCATGGCAAACGAACTGCTAGAGTTTGAAAACGGCGTTTTTGGTCTTGCTCTTAACCTGGAAGAAAGCAATGTCGGTGTTGTTATCCTGGGACCTTACAGCGAAATTCGTGAAGGTGACGAAGTGAAACGCACAGGACAAATTATGCAAGTTCCTGTAGGGGACGCCTTGCTCGGGCGTGTCGTTAACCCGCTGGGTCAGCCGGTAGACGGCAAGGGACCTGTGGAAACAACGGAATTCCGTCCGGTAGAAAATAATTCCCCTGGGGTTATTGACCGCAAATCGGTTCACGAGCCGATGCAAACCGGGATTAAGGCGATCGATTCAATGGTTCCAATTGGCCGTGGTCAACGGGAATTGATTATCGGTGACCGTCAAACAGGTAAAACGGCAATTGCCATCGATACGATTATTAACCAAAAGGGCAGTGGCGTGAAATGTATCTATGTTGCTATCGGCCAGAAGCAATCTACGGTTGTTAACGTGGTTGAAACATTGCGTCGTTACGATGCATTGGACTATACCATCGTAGTTACGGCTGCCGCCTCCGATCCATCACCACTGCTGTACATTGCTCCATATGCGGGCGTCGCCATGGGCGAATATTTCATGTACAAGGGTGAGCATGTACTTATTATTTATGATGACTTGTCAAAGCAAGCGGCGGCCTATCGCGAATTATCCTTGCTGCTTCGCCGTCCACCAGGTCGTGAGGCGTTCCCTGGTGATGTCTTCTACTTACACTCCCGTTTGCTCGAACGCGCGGCAAAATTAAGTGATGAGCTGGGCGGGGGATCGATCACGGCGCTTCCGTTCATTGAAACGCAAGCCTCCGACGTATCGGCCTATATCCCAACCAATGTAATATCGATTACGGATGGACAGATCTTCCTTGAATCTGACTTGTTCCATGCGGGTCAACGCCCTGCGGTTAACGTAGGTATTTCCGTATCCCGGGTAGGGGGCTCGGCGCAGATTAAGGCGATGAAGAAGGTCGCGGGTACCCTGCGTCTGGATCTGGCCCAGTATCGGGAGCTTCAAGCGTTCTCGCAATTTGGTTCCGATCTGGATAAATCTACTCAAGCCCGGTTGACACGTGGCTCCCGCATGATGGAAATTCTGAAGCAGGGTGTCAATCAACCGCTTGTTGTAGAACTTCAAGTCGTGAGCTTGTACACCGCAGTTAAGGGATATCTGGATGACATTCCATTGAGCGATGTTCGCCGCTTTGAGTCGGAATTCCTGGCCTTCATTCAGCATCAGCATAATGATGTGCTGCAATCGATTCGCGATACAAAGGATTTGACGGCAGACAACGAAGCGAAGCTGAAGGAAGTCATTGAGCAATTCAAGCGCGGTTTTGCGACGAAAGGATAAGATGAACTGCAAGGCCGGCATTGGCTCCTATCGCAAAATGTCGGTTTGCAGTTGTATAAAAAGATAACTTTGGCGCAAAATCATCTAATTGCATTCCAGGATGATGGTTTGCCAAAGTTCTGAGGTGGTGAAATCATGGCAAAAGGGATGCGCGAGATCAAGCGTCAAATCAAGAGCGTTCAAAATACCCGGCAAATCACCAAGGCGATGGAAATGGTAGCTTCGGCCAAGCTGCGGAAGGCCCAGGAGAGAGCGCAAGCCTCTCGGCCTTATGCGGACAAAATCAAGGAAGTGGTCTCCAGCATTGCTGCGGGAACCCAAGAGGTTACCCATCCGATGCTTGAATCGCGTCCGGTGAAGAGAACGGCTTACATTGTAATTACGTCGGACGGTGGGCTTGTAGGCGGTTATAATGCCAATATCCTGCGAAGGGTGACGGACTTGATTCAAAGTCGGCATCCATCCAAGTCGGAATACGATTTGTTTGTTATTGGACGCAAAGGTCGCGATTACTTGAACCGCCGCAATTATCCGGTGGTGCATGAAGTGACCGAGCTGTCGGATGCACCCAAATTTGCAGATATTAAATCTCTGACTTATGCAGCGGTTCAAGGCTTTGAGGACGGAAAGTTTGATGAAATTTATATCTGTTATAACCGTTTTGTGAACGCCATTACGCAATTGCCGACGGTAGAGCGTTTGTTGCCATTTGATTCCGTTGAGCACGATGGACCGACCAGCAGCTATGAGTATGAGCCTTCAGCGGAAGGCGTATTGGGCGTTTTGCTTCCTAAATATGCTGAAACACTGATTTTTGGCGCATTGCTTGATGGCAAGGCCGGCGAATTGGCTGCTAAAATGACGGCAATGGGTAGTGCAACGAAGAATGCAAGCAAAATGATCGGGGAATTGACTCTGACTTATAACCGTGCGCGTCAAGCGGCGATTACGCAGGAAATTACGGAGATTGTTGCAGGAGCGAATGCGCAAGGCTGATCGCACCGGGTAGCATTATTAGGAGGGAAACGAAGATGAACAAAGGACGCGTTGTCAGCGTAATGGGTCCGGTTGTCGACATCGAGTTCGAACGTGGTCAACTGCCGGAAATCTTCAACGCAATAAAAATCGAGAAACCAGACGGTGAAGCGGCTTTGATGCTGGAAGCTTCCAATCATCTCGGCGACAACCTGGTTCGTTGTATCGCTATGGCTTCAACAGATGGTCTGGTTCGCGGAACGGCAGCGTTCGACTTGGGCGCGCCAATCTCCGTTCCGGTTGGGGAAGCAACGCTGAGCCGTGTATTTAACGTGCTTGGGGAAACGATCGATAACAAGGGAGAAGCGAATACGGAGCTTAGATTCCCGATTCATCGTGAACCGCCCAAATTTGAAGACTTGTCCACACAAGCTGAAATGCTGGAAACCGGGATCAAGGTTATCGACCTTCTGGCGCCTTATGCCAAGGGCGGTAAAATCGGTCTGTTCGGGGGTGCCGGTGTAGGTAAAACGGTAACTATCCAGGAGCTTATCCGGAACATTGCCCATGAACATGGCGGGATTTCCGTATTTGCCGGTGTAGGGGAACGTACCCGTGAGGGGAATGACCTTTACATGGAAATGACGGAGTCCGGTGTTATTGAGAAAACAGCCATGGTATTTGGCCAAATGAACGAGCCGCCAGGCGCTCGCTTGCGCGTAGCCTTGACCGGTCTGACTATGGCTGAATATTTCCGTGATGAAGAAGGCCGTGACGTATTGCTCTTCATCGATAATATTTTCCGCTTTACTCAAGCGGGTTCCGAAGTATCGGCCCTGCTGGGCCGCATGCCTTCCGCAGTAGGTTACCAGCCAACGCTGGCTACGGAAATGGGGCAATTGCAAGAACGGATCACCTCTACCAAGAAGGGTTCCGTTACTTCGATTCAAGCCATCTACGTGCCTGCGGATGACTATACTGACCCTGCTCCGGCAACAACATTTGCTCACCTTGACGCAACGACGAACCTGGAACGGAAAATTTCCGAGAAAGGGATTTTCCCGGCAGTAGACCCGCTGGCATCCAGCTCGCGGATTTTGACACCGGAAATCGTAGGCGAAGAGCACTATGCTGTGGCTCAAGGGGTTAAGCAAATTCTGGCTCGTTACAAAGAGCTTCAAGATATCATTGCCATCCTCGGCATGGATGAATTGTCGGACGACGACAAGACGCTTGTAGCTCGCGCGCGGAAGATCGAACGCTTCTTGTCGCAGCCGTTCAATGTGGCCGAGCAGTTTACCGGTATTCCAGGTAAATATGTACCGATTGCTGAAACGGTTCGTAGCTTCAAGGAGATTCTGGAAGGTAAGCACGATAACCTGCCGGAAGCTGCGTTCCTGTTCGTAGGAACGATTGAAGAAGCCGTTGAGAAAGCCAAGACGCTGTAAAACCGCGCCGTGAATGCGGATGTTTCAGAAATGAACGGTCCCGCGAACAGGAGGGATAAACTTGAGCACCTTATTATTGGAAATCGTTACGCCGGAACACGTGGTGTTCTCCAAAGAGGTGGACAGTCTGACTGTCCGCGGTATTGAAGGGGAGCTTGGTGTTCTGCCAGGACATATCCCATTGGTGACGCCGCTTCAGGTTGCCCCGGTGGTAGCCAAGAAGGGCAATGAAACGACAACGATTGCGGTGCATGGCGGCTTCGCTGAAATACAGGGCGATAAAGTCATTGTATTAGCCGAAAGCGCCGAGCTTCCAGAGGAGATCGACATTGAGCGGGCCATCGCGGCACGTGAACGTGCTGAACGTCGTCTGGCAGCGCGCAGCAACCAGGACCGCATCGATCATCGCCGGGCTGAATTGGCGTTGCAAAGAGCAGTGACCCGGATTACAGTATCCAGCCACGATAAACCGTAAGGCTGCTTGAATCCGGCTTCTTAACGGGCACCTCATGGGGTGCCCGTTTTTTTGTCCCGGATATAGTTCGTTAGTCTGATTTTTATAGGCTACCGTAAAATGAAAACCCTTGCATTGGAAAGAAAAGCTGGATTATTTGCCTGGTGACAAGTATGATAAAAAGGGTCTATATTTTCACATGTTTGTGACCGATATATATTAAGAGATTGTGAAATTTAACTCAAAAGGTTATAATTGGCGGATTAACCGATTAGAGGCTTGCAGCATAAATATAGAACATGATGGGGGATTAGATTATGAATCCGATCGACCTGGCATCTGCTTCGGTCGGCGCGGGTGGCCTGACGGCTATCCTGGTATCACTGGCCTGTGTCGCCGCGTCTTGGTGGGCACTGCAAAACTTAAAGCTGGATTTGTTTATCCGCAATCCAAAGGGGCCGCAAGGGAAATTGCTACAGCTTCTGCTTGCCGTTGTGTTAGGGCGTTTTGTCGCTTTGTTTGTATTGGATTATTGGGGGTACACTCAAATGTTGAGATACATGTTCTGAATAAAAGCGTAGGCAGAGAAAATGTCGAATAACATCAATTCATTGTGTCAACAATGGTGAATAGGGACTAGAAACTCGAAAGCAGGTCCTTCTATGGGATTGACGGCGATTTCTGAGCCAAAACACGTTTTTTCGACACGTTAAGGGTCTTGTGTACCATAAATGACCGATGATATGATGAAATTTGGGGAATGAACGGGTTTAATTTTTTTCCATATCAGGTAGAAAAGTGAAAATGAACGCGCGGAGGGAAACGTGATGAGCAAATTTATCGTCCGCGGTGGCAATGTTTTGGCCGGGAACGTAAAAGTCAGCGGAGCTAAAAATTCAGTGCTGCCGATCATTGCAGCGTCTTTATTGGGTGAAGAAGGGGTAAGCATCATTCGCGATGCGCCTCCATTAGACGATGTGATGACCATTAATAAAGTGTTGGAATCACTTGGGGCGAGTGTTACATACGACCGGGAAGTGATTACGGTTGATGCACGCAAAATCGCTTCATGTGAAGCGCCTTATGAGTGGGTGC
This sequence comes from Paenibacillus sanguinis 2301083 = DSM 16941, assembly GCF_000374825.1. Taxonomy (GTDB): domain Bacteria; phylum Bacillota; class Bacilli; order Paenibacillales; family Paenibacillaceae; genus Fontibacillus; species Fontibacillus sanguinis. Next base: position 292,802 of record NZ_KB895376.1, on the reverse strand, counting down.
GAAAAATGCGGGCGTCTTTTCTTGTCATGGGCCCTTTGTTGACACGGACAGGATTTACTCGTATCTCCTTGCCGGGAGGATGCGCTATCGGCACAAGACCGATTGATCAGCATCTCAAGGGATTTGAGGCAATGGGGGCCGAGATTAACTTGGGCCACGGGTTTATTGAAGCAAAATCGAATGGCCGCCTCCGCGGCGCGAAAATATATCTGGACGTTGCCAGCGTGGGTGCCACCGAGAACATTATGATGGCAGCGACGCTTGCTGAAGGCACCACGATGATTGAGAATGCAGCTAAAGAGCCGGAAATTGTGGACCTTGCCAACTATTTGAACAGTATGGGAGCTATTGTACGCGGTGCAGGCACAGGAATGATTCGTATTGAAGGTGTCGAGAAGCTGCATGGCTGCGAGCATACCGTCATTCCTGACCGGATTGAAGCCGGGACATTTATGGTTGCGGCTGCGATTACTGGCGGAAATGTCTTTGTAGAAGGAGCCATTGCCGATCATTTAGGTCCGGTGATTGCCAAGCTGGAGGAAATGGGCGTCAAGGTGGAAGCTCAAGAAAATGGGGTTCGTGTGATTGCCGATAAGCCGCTAAAGTCGGTGGATGTCAAAACATTGCCTTATCCCGGATTCCCCACCGATATGCAATCGCAGATGATGGCCTTGTTATTAGTAACAGAGGGGAGCAGCGTCATCACAGAGACTGTATTCGAGAACCGCTTTATGCATGTGGATCAGTTCCGGTTAATGAATGCGGATATCAAGGTGGAAGGACGCAGCGCGATTTTGAGCGGCAAAACCAGGCTGAGTGGTGCTAAGGTCTGCGCGACGGATTTGCGTGCGGGAGCAGCTCTGATTCTTGCTGGTCTTGTAGCTGATGGAACGACAGAGGTAAGCGGCACGCACCACATTGATCGTGGATATGTGAACCTGGCGGAGAAACTGATGGGTCTCGGAGCGAACATTTGGCGCATTTCAGCAGAAGAAGTTGCGGCGGAGCCGGGTAAGGCAACGGCTAGCGTCAAAGAAGAAACCCCTGTATTGAAAATTCAGCCATCTTGGGCTTAATTTACTTATAGAGGTAGTTCAACAGGTCAACTAAACCAGACTTGTTGAACACACACTTATAGCGGCAGTAGCACGAGTGCAAATCAAAAGATAAGTTTGTGAACAAACTTTATACGTTATTAGGCAGAAAGAAGAAGTTCCCTCATGTAGATGCGATGGGAGCTTCTTTTTGGCATGTTGTAAAGGTTGTGTAACTAAGGGATGTACTCTAAAATAAGGATACGATCATAAAAGCGTATAGATTATATTTATATACCGATGGAAGGGGTGAGTGACATAGGAAGCCGTAAAAGTGAGAAAATGGCCCATCCCCGGGGTGATGATTGTCCTGTAGAATTTACGTTGCATATTATTGGCGGCAAATGGAAGGGATTATTGCTCTATCATTTGATGGACGGGCCAATCCGGTTCAATGAGTTCCGGAGAATTTGCCCAACCATTACCCAGCGGATGCTGACCTTGCAACTTCGCGAACTGGAGGACGACGGTATTGTGCATCGTGAGGTATACCGACAGGTGCCGCCGAAGGTGGAATATTCCTTGACCCCATTCGGTACTACGCTGATACCGATTATTGAAAGAATGAAGGAATGGGGAGAGCTTTACAAGAAAGAGGCTCTTCATCGAAGCCAAAATCAAACAGAAGTATAATTGCCTTGCGATCCGGTATTCCGGGTCGTTTTTTTATGCGGCGAAATGATGTACGTGCGGCAAGCTTCTATTTGCGAGGAAGACATCCATTTCAGAGAATGGGCTGAAGCCGGGTTCTAGCATCCGGGACAAATACATATCTATAAGTATAGCGGGGAAAAGGTATAAGAGAGAAGACGTGGGGAGTGCAGATGGGAATGATGCAGCAGCATAGACTAATTGATGAGCATAAGAGAAAAGGAACGGCGGATTCTTTGAAAATAAATATAATACCTAGAGTGACACAACCAGCAGGACGTGAAGAGAGCGACAAGATGGAGGCGGTAAAACGCAGAGGGAAATTGTCGGGTGGCCCAGGTTTGCCAAGCGATAAGGAGAAGCCGCAGGGACGGGGGCAGGTGGCCGTGGCCGATACAAGGAGCGGTCGCCTGCTAGCCGGCCTGCGGGGAAGCGCTGCCGCCCGCCGTGCTGGCAGCAGGCGGCATGGGCCGCCCGCCGCGCCTTGGCTGGCGGCGCTGGCCGTGCTCGCGCTGGCGCTGCTGCTGCCAGCGTTGCTCACCTGGCGCGCGGCTGCGCCAGCAACGCCGCCGGACCCGGCCGCGGCGCAAGCGGCGGAGCCGGGCCCGCGAGACGCGCGCCCCGCTGCTCCGCCAGCCCCCCCTGCCGATGTGGCGCTGGCGGATGGGGTGCCGGTGCGCGTGCATCTTACGCGCACGGGCAAGATCGAGACCGTGCCGCTCGAACAATACGTCACCGGCGTGCTCGCCGCGGAGATGCCGGCGGACTTCGAGCTCGCGGCCCTGAAGGCCCAGGCCATTGCCGCCCGTACCTATATCGTCCGGCGATTGGCCATGGACGAGACCGGCGATATGGCTGGCAAGGCCGCCGACGTCAATGACACGACGGCACACCAGGCTTACCTGTCCCGCGTGGTTCTGATGACCTGGCCGAAGCAAGGCAAGGCAGCGCAGCTTGCGAAGCTCCAGGAGGCAGTGCGTCAAACGGAGGGGATTGTCATGACATTTCGCGGACAGCCCATTACCGCTGCTTTTTTCTCATCCAGCGGAGGGCATACGGAGAATTCGGAGGAATACTGGTCCCTGAAGGTGCCGTATCTCCGCAGTGTGGCCAGCCCATGGGATGCCGAGGTGCACCCCGAGAGCAAAGAGACAATCGAGATGCCGCTCGCACAGCTTTATCGCAAGCTGGGTCAGCCGATTCCCAAGACAGTTCAGTCTGCGATTGCTGCTTTCGCTCAAGGGGAGGGGGGAAAGGAATTCAAGCTCAAGGCGGATAAGCTCTTTCAAACCCTCTCCTGGACGACTGGGAGACGGGTGAAAGAATTCCGAATTGGAGACAAGACATATAGCGGACGAGAATTACGAGAGAAGCTGGAGCTGCGATCCAGTCAGTTTACCTTGGCTTTGGACGGCGACAAGGTGAAGATTACAACCTATGGATACGGGCATGGTGTCGGAATGAGCCAGTGGGGGGCCAACGGCATGGCCCGGCAGGGATTCACCACAACGCAGATTCTCAAACACTACTATACGGGGATTGATTTTGGGCAGGCGTCTTCCTTTTTGGAAAAAATTTAATATAAACGAAGTATAAAAGAGTTGACCCCGGTAACACTGGTTACTGAGGTGATGAACAAATGAATGAAAATCAGAACAAACAATCCCACGAGGAGTCTTCTAAAAAAGGATTGGGAGAGCCGGCAGCCCCGGTATCCGCGTGGAAGAGATTATTGTCCAAGAGATGGGTTTACCCGGCAGCATATGTGGCGGCAGCGGCAATTATACTAACCTTAGTGTGGGTCTACCAGGATGCGAGCAACAAGCCGATGGACTCGACCCCCGCCAGCGTGACCGATGTCGTCGATTTGTCCGGCGAGGAGGCTGGAACACAACAAGGGATGAACGGGGAAGAAGCGACCGAAGTGATTGCGTCTGCGGAAGACCTGGCCTGGCCGGTAGCTAACAGCGCCGAGGTAACTGTCGTCAAGCCGTTCTATGAGAAAGAAGGCACGGCAGAACAGCATCAGGCTGCCTTGGTTCAGTACAATGATACGTTTACGCCGAATACAGGGATTGACCTGGCACGGGAGGACCGCAAGCCATTTGAAGTAACCGCCGCGATGAGCGGCAAGGTGACAAGAGTGGAAGAGGTGCCGCTGCTGGGGTATGTGGTGGAGATTACTCACGCCAGCAACCTGAAGACCTTGTATGAGAGCCTGTCGGAAGTAACGGTAAAGCAGGATATCGAAGTCAAGCAAGGCGATGTAATCGGTAGTGCCGGGCGCAATGAAATCGAGAAGGATCTCGATAACCATCTGCATTTCGCCGTTTACGAAAACGACGAACTGGTCAATCCGGAAACTGTGCTTCCGAAGAACTGAGTTAAACCCATCTAACCTATAAGGCAGGCGCTTATTCTTCATAGCAAGGATGTGCTGCTGTTGCCCAAGGAGAGCGAAAGCTCTCTTTTTTTACGTTTATAAGCTTAGTCGGGAAGGAGATCATCACATTTGTTGCTCCCCTTATTTTCAAGGTTGTCCGTAAAATAAATGGCCTCGCCTAGGCTTGTCAGGCTTGGAAACAAAGAATATATAGGCCCGCCCCTCATATAATGTACCAAACTATCTCGAGTTGAGGGAGGCGGGAGCGTGCACGATTACATCAAGGAACGGACAATTAAGATAGGTCGGTGCATCGTGGAGACGCGGCATACGGTTCGGACGATTGCCAAGGAATTTGGCGTATCGAAAAGCACGGTGCACAAGGATTTAACAGAACGCTTACCGGAGATTAATCCGGATTTGGCCGATCAGGTCAAGCACATTCTCGAATACCACAAATCCATTCGCCACCTGCGTGGAGGAGAAGCGACAAAGATTAAGTACAAAAAAAAGGGGGAACCTAAACGAGAGGTGATCAGCTCCTTGAACTAGTGTTTTGTGCAACAGCGTCCTAGCGGACGATTATCATTGAATCCATCCCCTAAAGTATGGTATTTTTAAATATGGTATAGGATAATGTGGATTTTCATCGATTTTTGCGGAATTTCGACTTATTGCGCTAACGACTTTTTTACCATATGGCATGGAAATAGGCAGCACTTCCTTTCCGTGATCTACAAAAATACGCTTTGGGGGATCAAATGATGAGCAAGGATATTGGTATTGATTTGGGCACAGCCAATGTGCTGATTCATGTAAAAGGAAAGGGAGTTGTTCTTGACGAGCCTTCTGTCGTGGCCATTGACAGCGATGGGGGACGGGTGCTGGCCGTGGGTGAAGAGGCGAGACGCATGGTAGGCCGCACGCCTGGAAATATCATTGCGATTCGTCCTTTGCGGGATGGGGTTATTGCTGATTTCGAAGTTACGGAAACGATGATGAAATATTTTATAGATCAGGTAGGGGGCCGAAGCTGGTACAGCCATCCGCGAATCTTGATATGCGCACCAACGAATATTACATCCGTCGAGCAGAAGGCGATTCGGCAAGCTGCCGAGCGTAGCGGCGCCAAGGAAGTATTTCTGGAAGAAGAGCCGAAGGCGGCTGCCATCGGCGCTGGCATGGATATTTATGAACCTAGCGGCAACATGGTTGTTGATATCGGTGGCGGGACGACGGACGTGGCGGTGCTCTCTATGGGAGATATCGTCACGGCCTCGTCTATTAAAATAGCAGGGGACAAGTTCGACTCGTCCATAATCAAATATATTAAAACCAAATATAAGCTGTTGATCGGGGAACGTACCGCAGAGGACATCAAGATTGGGATCGGGACGGTATATCCGAACGGACGCGTGGCCGAAATGGATATTCGCGGTCGCGACATGGTATCCGGGCTTCCGCTGACGATTACAATTACGGCTAATGAAATTCAAGAGGCGTTAGCTGATCCAATCTCTACTATTGTAGCTGCGGCAAAATCGGTATTGGAGCGCACTCCGCCTGAATTATCCGCTGATATTATTGATCGGGGTGTTATCCTGACAGGGGGAGGCGCTCTGCTGAACGGGTTGGACGAGCTGCTTGCCGAAGAGCTGCGGGTGCCTGTGTTGATTGCTGAAGACCCTATGCATTGCGTTGTGAAGGGAACGGGCATTATGCTTGATAATTTGGACAAGGTGCTTAAGAAAAAGTTCTGATTCGCCGATATATAAAGAAATGATCCGGCTCGCAAGGGCGCTGAATGTAACTGAATGAGCTGAATATATAGATGGTTTGGAGGGAAGGCCATGTTAAGAGGTCTCTATACCGCAGCTTCCGGTATGCTAATGGAGCAGCGGCGTCACGATACGGTGACGCAGAATATTGCCAATTTGAATACCCCGGGTTATAAGCAGGTGAACACAGTAGCCCATTCTTTTCCCGAAATGTTGATTTCCTTGGTTGGAGATCAGCAGACGGGTGGACAGCGTGCTATCGGAAAGCTCATGAACGGAGTGTTTGCGGAGGAGAGCCTTGCCTCGTTTGCGCAAGGGGATCTGGAGGAGACCGGCAAACTGACCGACTTTGCCTTGATTTCCAGACTTAGTCGGCTTGATCCGGCGACTGGAGAGGCGATTACTTTTGATGCTTCCGGGAAGTTTGTGACTGAGAATGGCGAAGTAATTTACCAGCCCCAGGCATTTTTTGCTGTGGAAGATCAGGAAGGCAATGTTCGCTATACGCGAGATGGCACCTTTCAAATAAATGCACAAGGCGAGCTACGAACCTCTGCGGGGTACCAGGTGCTTGATGTAGATGGTGCCCCTATCATTTTGCCTGTTGACGTAGCGGTTGATACTTTAACTAGTGATGGTGCAGGGAATTTGACAGGAGTCGACACTATGGGGTTACAGATTGACATTGCTACCCTGGGGATTAGCATTGTGGAGCAGCCTCATCAATTGGTCCGGGAAGGACAGGGGGTCTACCGTGTTGACAATGAGCAAGCCGCTGGCGTACGCCCTTTGACCGAAGAGGATGCAGCAGAGGTGCGGCAAAGATTCCTGGAAGTATCCAATGTGAGTACAGCCCAATCGATGGTTGATCTCATGACGGCTCAACGGGCTTATGAATCGAATCAGAAGGTAATTCAATATTACGATAAGAGTTTGGATAAAGCGGTTAATGAAATTGGCCGTGTATAAGCCGTGTATAATATGTAGATTGCTTATAACAGGAGGTGCGGTATGAATAACTCCGTCGTTAGTGCGATGGTAACCATGAGCGGGATACAGCAACGGCTGGATTTGCTCGCTGATAATATAGCCAATGTGAATACGGTAGGTTATAAACGCAAGGAAGCCAGCTTTGAGGATACCTTGACCCAGGTACAGGGTCATACTGCCGATTTATCCTTACCTGGCCGGTCAACGCCATTGGGCTTTAACCTTGGCTTTGGCTCGAGAATGTCGCATATAGGGTTGAATTTTGTACAAGGCTCCTTTAAGGAGACCGGAAACTTTACCGATTTGGCGATTGAAGGGAATGCCCTGTTCAGTGCTCTGACTCCAGATGGCAACGTGGTCTATACTCGGGCGGGGAATTTCCATGTCCAGCCCGATCCGGAGGATGGGGAAGCCGCTTTTCTGATGAATAATCAAGGTTATGTATTGCTTAATGCAGAGGCTGAACCGATTACCTTTGCTGCTAATGCAGCGCTAAGTATTGATGAACAAGGGAATATTTTTGCTACAGAAGGAGAGGGGATCACTCCTCTTGGCCGAATTGCCTTGCTCACTCCACAACGGCCGGAAGTACTTGAGCAAAGAGGGGAAAACCTGTTTGTTCTGCCTGGCGGAGTGGAAGCAGCAGATGCGCTGGTGGATACGCTAACCCTTCCGGAGGACCGTCAAGCACGTGTGCGTCAGGGTGTGCTGGAGCAATCTAACGTAAATTTGACTGATGAAATGGCTGAGATGGTGCAGGTGCAGCGCGCGTACCAATTGGCGGCCCGGGCATTAACTTCTGGTGAGACGATGATGGGCCTGGCCAACAACTTGCGCGGATAGGTGGTTTGGGCATGAGTAAAGATGAGAATGAACCGGTAGTGAGTCGTGCGACGTGGGTTGCGATCCTGCGCATCGTCGTTATATTGCTGATTCTTGTACTGGCTTTGGTCGGAGGTGCATTCGTCGGCTATGTTGTCTTCGGCAAGCAGGACCCGTCGGAGATTTGGAATTGGTCCACCTGGCGTCATGTATTTGATCTGGTATTTGCCCCTTAGTTTTAAGGGGGGGAGTTAAGGCGGGTTGCTTCTCTCTCCAATTCAATGTTAGAATAATTTTATATGATTTTTAATCATATGTTTTATTACTATATTTTAAGAAAAGGAGATTAAGCCAAAAATGAGATTCAAAAAAGCAATCATCCTGAGTACCGCATTAGCTTTAACCATTTCCGGAGCTGCTCTTACTAATCCTGTATATGCCGCGAAAGCTACTAAGACGATTAAAGCGGTGTATAATGATATTTCCATCGTTTATAACGGTACTATCTTGCCATCAGATGCTGCTACTGAACCGTTTATGATTAATGGTACGACCTATTTGCCTCTTCGTATGGTGGGCACTGCACTGGATAAGAAGGTGTCGTGGGATTCCGCCAATAAACGGGTAGTCATCGTGGATAATGGGATTACGATAGACCAAAGTACGGTTACGTCGCTGAATAATCAAATCAATTCGTTAAGTCAGCAGCTTGCTGCAGCCAAGTCCGAAGCAGCTTCCAAAGATGCTATGATTGAACAATTGAAGAAAGAAAAAGAAGACTTGCAGAAAAAGGCGAATGACAAAGACGATGTTGATCTGGATGATCTGGAAGATGATCTGAACCATGATTATGGTGACTATAAAAGCACAGAAGCTGAAATTGTGTTGAGTGGGAATGAAAGAAATGTCACGCTTCGTGTGAATGTAGATGAGAAGGGCTGGAACGATTTATCAAACAGTCAGAAGAAGAGCTTTATTCAAGATATTGTAGATGAAATCTATGATTCTTATAAATCTGTAAAGATTTCTGGCACGGTTCGTAATGATAGAAATTCCAATACGCTTTCCACCATTTCTGTAACATCCTCCGGCACGGCAAGTCTGAAGGATAAGTCTTCCAGCTCTAGTGATTTGGGGGATCTTGAAGACGACTTGAATGATGATTATGGAACTTATCAAAGTGTCGATTTTGACATCAAGCTATCCGGTGACGAAGATGATATTACTGTAAAAATTTATGTTGACAGAAAAGATTGGGAAGGCTTGAGCAGCAGCAGAAAAAGTAGCTTTAAGAAAGCCATCATAGATGATATTGAAGATGAATATGATGATGCTGATATCAATGGCTATATTTACGATGAAGACAAAACAAGCAGCAGATTAGATGATTTTTCTAACTAATTCACAATTGTTGCAATAATTAACTGAAATAAATACTACAAATAGTAGCACGGCCTCAGGTTCTATTTTTCGGACTGAGGCCGTTTACTATTTCTGCAGGTTTTAAGGCCAAGTAATCGGACAGTAATTCGACCGATAGGAGTTTTCTTTTTAGGCGCGGAAAATGTATAATGATGGGGGACTGTATGTGAAAAAAGGGCTTTATCTGTAAACGACATGCGGTCGTTTGCGGATAAGCCCCTTATCTTAACCTTCGCTTCTGCAGAGGCGAAGGATAATTACAGTGTGACCGGAACCTGCCGTTTTTATTCACTTTGAAAGGTAGTTCAAAAAGTCATCTGTTGATCACGAAACGGGTCAGATTGAAAACCATGATGCCGGATACAATGAACTGAAAGGAGAAATACATATGTTGAATACAAATGAAATTCAGGAGATTTTGCCTCATCGTCCTCCCTTCCTGCTGGTGGACCGGATTATTGAATTGGAGGAAGGAAAGCGTGCTGTCGGGATTAAAAATGTAACGATTAATGAGCCTTTTTTTACCGGGCATTTTCCCGGCTTTCCGGTAATGCCTGGTGTACTGATTACTGAGGCGCTTGCTCAGGTTGGAGCTGTAGCTATGTTAAATGTGGAAAGCAATCGGGGAAAGATTGGCCTCTTGGCCGGACTGGACGGATTCCGTTTCCGTGGACAAGTCTTCCCGGGGGATACGTTGCGCCTTGAGGTCGATATCATTCGTATGAAAGGCTCGATTGGCAAAGGCCGGGCCGTAGCTAAGGTAGAAGATAAGATCGTCGCCGAAGGCGAAATTATGTTTGCTTTGTCTTAACAGGTTAAGGAGGAGAACCAGCGATGACAGAAATCAGCCAAGCCGTTCTGGAGAAAGTAGAAGGATGGTTGCAAGATCCGTCTATTGATGAAGAGACCAAACAGGAATTACGTGACTTGGAGAAGACGAACCCGGTAGAACTGGAAGATCGGTTTTATCGGGATTTAGAGTTCGGTACAGGAGGGCTGCGTGGTGTTATCGGTGCGGGCAGCAATCGCATGAATCGCTATACGGTAGCGCGGGCCTCCCAGGGCTTTGCGGATTATATTTTACGGGCACATGCAGGCAAGGCTGGCCAACCTTCGGTTGTGATCGCTCATGATTGCCGCCATTTCTCGCCGGAGTTTGCACTGGAAGCTGCCTTGGTATTGGCCGGTAACGGCATTGTAGCCAAGCTATTCCCATCGTTGCGCCCAACGCCGCAGTTGTCCTTCAGTGTGCGTGATCTCGGCGCTACTGGCGGTATCGTTATTACGGCAAGTCATAACCCGCCTGAATACAATGGCTACAAAGTATACAATGCCACCGGGGGACAGTTGGTGCCGCATGAGGCGGAGGAGGTCATTGAGCGGATTCAGGCCATTTCCTCATTTGCGCAAGTGAAACGTCTGGGCCGTGAAGAAGCCGAGACCAAGGGAATGCTTGTTTGGCTTGGAGAAGCTGAAGACGAGGCATTTGCGGAAGTGGTGGCAAGCACTAGCGTGAACCGTGAGCTTATGGCCGCAGGGGCTGCCAAGGACGTGGTGGTAGTCTTCACTCCATTGCATGGAACCGGGAATTTGCCGGTGCGGCGCGTATTGGAGAAGATCGGCTTTACCCAGGTTCATATTGTGAAGGAGCAGGAGCTGCCTGACGGCGATTTCCCTACCGTTAAGTCCCCGAACCCGGAAGAACGGGAAGCCTTTACTATGGCTATTGAACTGGGCAAGCAGGTGGGGGCTGACCTGCTCATTGGCACCGATCCTGATGCCGACCGGATGGGAGCTGTTGTAAGAACGGCAGATGGAGAATATGAAATTCTGACAGGTAACCAATCTGGCTCCTTGCTCGTTTACTATGTACTTAGCCAAATGAAGGAAGCGGGAACGTTGCCGGAGCATGGGGCTGTAGTGAAAACAATCGTAACCAGTGAGCTAGGGGCTGTTATTGCCCGCCACTATGGAATAGAAGTGTTTAATACGCTGACAGGCTTCAAATATATCGGCGAGAAGATGAACGAGTTTGAAGTCAGCGGAGATTATACTTATTTGTTCGGTTATGAGGAAAGCTATGGTTATCTGGCCGGGAATTATGCCCGGGACAAAGATGCTATCGTGGCCTCTATGCTGTTTTGCGAAGCGGCAGCTTACTACAAGCGCCAAGGGAAAACGCTGCTGGATGTTCTTGAGGAACTGTATGCCCAGTTTGGCTACTACCGGGAAACACTGGCTTCCCGTACATTGAAGGGCAAGGACGGTCTGGCGCAAATCAACTCATTGATGGAGGAGTTCCGTTCTACGCCACTTCAGGAGGTTGCCGGTATCCGTGTGGCCAATGTGCTTGATTACACGCTAGGCCTTGATGGACTGCCAAAGGGCGATGTTTTGAAGTTTTTGCTGACGGATGGCTCGTGGTTCTGCTTGCGTCCTTCCGGCACGGAGCCGAAAATTAAATTTTACTTCGGTGTGCGAGGAACATCAAATGAGGATGCCAAGGCCAGACTGGAAGCGATGCAGCGGGAAGTGCTTGCCCGGGTAGACCGTTAGGAAACATTTTGAGGAGGTACCTTAGTGATTCAGAGTTGGCAACGATGGAATAACGGCTCCCGCAAATGGTTGTGGGTTTTAGTGATCGTGGGAATATTGGCATCTTTGCCAGTAATCGTACAACGGGTACAGACAGATTCATCTGCAAATAAAGTGGAGTTTGTCTTTAATTATCGGGCCTTGGTGGATATTTCGTCCTATCAAGCAGATCCAGCAACCTTTATGGATGAGCAACTGGACCGATTGAAGGAAGCTGGCGTGACAACGATGGCCATGTTCGAAAGCACGCTGGATGAATTGTCGAAGGCGCGGCGGATTATGGTTTTTAGCTCGCTGGAAGCGGCCAAGCTGAACCAGAGTGTCATATCACCTGATGGCAATTACACCTATATTGCGTTTACGAGTCAGGCGAATGAAGAACAATTAAGTTCCATGATTAGAGAAGCATTTGGCCGATTCGATGTAACGGTAGCTAACTGGAGTTATCAGGATCAGGCTGGACTGGTTATCGGCATGGGTATTGAGGAAGCGTTGATGAAGCCCTTGCCGCTGGATCCGATTGCATTCTCGATGCTTCAGGATAAAGGCTTCCATATTCTCCCCCGATTGTCCGACAACGCACCTTATGATCAGGAGGCGTTGAATGAGCAGCTAGCCTTCTTTGCCGAACATGGGGTTACGCGTATTTTGTTTGATGGCGAATCCGTGAAGGGATTTAATGAGGATGAGGCGAAGAACAGCTTGCAAGCCTTTGCCAGTTTGTTGAACGAGCATAAGCTGGGCATTGTGGTCATTGAGGGGCTGAAGACACCGCAGAAGGGGTTTAATACCCTCGCTTATCTTACAGACTACAACGTGGTTCGTCTTCATTCAGTGACTGACGGCGAAGCAGTCCAAAGCCCGGAAACGTTAGCGGATCGGTTCGTTCTGGCGACAAAGGACCGGAATATCCGGATGGTGTATCTTAATGCATCTGCTTCCAAGGATGCTGGCAAAGCGGCAATTACGAACCCCATCGAGAACTTGGTTCGTTCGTTGCAGGCTCCGGGGAATGCGGTTCAGCGTATTGAAAATAACGGGTTCGAGTTTGCTCCTGCTGAAGCATTTACAGTACATGACGCAAGCTGGCAAACTTATTTGAAGGTATTGGTTGTGCTGGGAGGTGTGGCATTCATTGCGTTACTGATATCGTGCTTCACACCTTCGTTAACCCTAGCTTCCTTTATCCTTGGCTTGATCGGCTCAGGCGGGTTGTATATTCTCCGTCCCGATCTGTTGGAACAGGCGCTTGCCCTGTTTACTGCGATTAGTGCGCCAACCATTGCTATGGTGCTGGCTATTCGCAAGGTAGAGGAGCTTCGGGAAAAGCACCCGGATATGACAGGGGCACGCCGACTGACCCATACTCTCGTTTTGTATTTGAAAACCTCGGTATTGTCGCTTGCTGCTGTACCTTTTGTAATTGCTCTGCTGAATAACATTACTTATAGTTTGGTGCTGAGCCAATTCCGTGGTGTCGGTTTGCTGCATCTGGCCCCGATTTTGCTCATTGCCATTTATGTATTTCTGTACCGTGGCAATTCCGTAGCGGAGGAGCTTCGCAATTGGTTGCGGATGCCGATTACAGTATTGTGGGTTGCGATCGCTGCAGTTCTGGGCGTAGCCGCCTTATATTATTTATCCCGTACCGGGAATGCGGGAACGCTGTTGCCTGGGGAAGCTGCTTTCCGATCTTTCCTGGAGAATGCCTTTGGCGTACGTCCTCGCAATAAGGAATTTTTGCTCGCGCATCCGTTATTCATCGTTGGCATCTTTGCAGCCTGTCGTTATCGTTGGCCGCTGTTCGCCATGATTCTGGCGGTTATGGGTCAATTATCGATGGTGGATACATTTGCGCATATTCACACTCCCGCCGTCCTGTCCTTGATTCGCGGTGTACTGGGGTTGGGGTTGGGGCTGGTGGTAGGCTTGCTTGCCGTACTGGCTTGGCAAATCATTGAAAGGTGCTGGAGCAAATGGTCGCCACGACTGCTAAAACCATAGTTCTGTCGGGGTATTACGGGTTTCGCAACAGCGGGGACGAAGCGGTGCTGGAGTCTATTCTGCTTGCCTTGGAGGAAGAGGGTCTGACGTCCGGAGTGGACATCAAGCCTGTGGTCCTGTCCATTGATCCGGAATGGACAAGCCGTACTTATGGGGTGGAGTCTGTACACCGGATGAAATTCGGTGAGGTAAGGAAGGCTATAAAGAACAGTGACGGTCTGATCAGCGGCGGCGGCAGCTTGCTCCAGGATGCGACAGGCTTGAAGTCAATCCCTTATTATTTGGGGATTATCAAGCTAGCGCAATGGATGGGCAAGCCAACCTTTGTCTATGCTCAAGGGATTGGACCGGTGCATCGGAAGATGTTCTGCCCATTCATCGCATCGGTTTTTCGTCGCTGTGACTACATCTCGGTGCGGGATACGGAATCCGCCGCATTGCTTCGCGAGATGGGAATCCGCGGCAAGGATGCTGTACAGGTAGTCCCCGACCCGGTGATGGGACTTGTTCTGGAGGAAGGCGATCCTGAGAAGCCAACTCCGGATGAGTTGCCTATAGTGGGTGTATCTGTTCGTTTCTGGAATGGGGAGCGAACGGATCTTACGCAGCTCGCCGAAGGGCTTGCGCTGCTCTGCCGCCGTAGGCCGGTGCATATCCGCTTTCTTCCTTTTCATTTTCCTGGTGACGATGAAGCTTCCCGCTTCGTAATGGAGCGACTTGGAAATGTGAAAGAACGTGGCTGCAAGGTAAGCATTGCGTCAGAAGCAGAGCACCCGCAGGAGATGCTGCGGGAAGTGAGCCGCTGCAGCCTGCTGGTGGGGATGAGGCTGCACAGTCTGATCTATGCTGCTTCTCAGCAAATTCCATTGCTCGGCATCTCCTATGATCCGAAGATTGATCATTTTCTTGGCCGGATTAACAGTGTTCCGGTAGGGACAACGGAGGACCTGGACCCGAGAATTCTGGCAGCGGAAGGCGAACGTCTTCTGCAAGAAGCTGAAGCCTGGCGCAAGACTCGTGAGGCGCAGATTCATGCACTGAAGCGGGAGGCGCGGGTGCCGGCGCAGAAAATTGCCGAATTTCTACGAAAGTGATGGGGGAGCAAGAGGATGACCAAGATGAATAAAGGTATTCCTAGAGTCTCGGTATTTGGCGTTGCTGTGAGCAAGTGGGGAATGGAGGAGACGGTGTCTTACTTAACGGACGCTGTTTCTGCAAGGCAGCCCCATCATATTATTACGGCTAACCCGATTATGATGATGGCAGCCATTGAAAACCCCGGGTATAAAGCAATGATGCAAACTGCGGAATTGATTGTTCCGGATGGTACCGGCTTGGTATGGGCGACCCGCAAAGGCGGCGATCCCGTGAAGGAACGAGTCCCCGGGTATGAACTGCTTCATGAATTAATGAAGCAAGGAGACCGCTTGGGGTGGAAGGTGTACCTGCTGGGCGCAGCACCGGATGTGATTAAGGAGACCGCTCGACGCTTGGCCTTACAGTATCCTGGAACAGAGATTGCCGGTTATCGGGATGGGTATTTCACTGCTGAAGAGGACCAGGAAGTGGTTGCCGGGATCGTCAAGGCGAAGCCCGATCTCTTGTTTGTAGCCCGTGGTGCGGATACTCAAGAGCCGTGGATTGCAAAATATAAGGACCAGCTGCAAGTGCCGGTAATGATGGGGGTAGGCGGAAGCTTTGATGTTATTTCGGGACGAGCCAGACGGGCGCCGAAATTGTTCCGCAAGCTGCGGTTGGAATGGCTGTATCGGCTGCTGAAGGAGCCTACCCGCTTCCGAAGAATGCTTGCGTTGCCCAAATTCGCTGTGCGCGTATTGCGCGAGAAAGAAAACCTAACGAAAATGGGCTAAAATGCTCGATTTCTATGGATTTGAGCGTTTTTTTGCACAAAAACAAAGTTGGAGTTTCTTTCTAAACAGAGTATAATTCATTCCGGCAGAACAATTGGAGGTCGAAATGCATGTTGATGATTTATATCATCGGGTTTATTGTTTCTCTTGGCTTGGCTTTGGGCCTAACGCCGCTCGTTAAGAAATTTGCTATCAAGTTCGGCGCTGTGGATGTTCCCAATGCGCGCAAAGTGCATACGCGAATCATGCCAAGACTCGGTGGTTTAGGAATCTTCTTATCCTTTGTCATTACGCTTTTCTTGCTGCTTCCGATTCTTCCGGATATCTTCACGGTACGCGAAGTAAACTTTATTAGGGCCTTTCTGGTGGGAGGCACATTAACAATATTGCTGGGAGCGCTGGATGATCGCTTCGATTTACCGGCAAAGCTGAAGTTTCTGGTTCAGATCGCCACTGCTTGCATCGTTGTATTTGTCTTCGACATTCGTCTGGAATTCGCTAATATTCCGTTCCATACCTATGGTGCAGTCGAAGCGTGGATCGCCATTCCGTTCACGATTATCTGGATCGTTGGCGTCACCAATGCCATTAACCTGATCGATGGCTTGGATGGTCTTGCTGCCGGGGTTTCGGCTATTGCCATTGCTACGATTGCTGTAATGGCTTTCCTGATGGGCAATATCGTGGTTGCTTTAATATGTCTGTTGCTGCTCGGCAGCATTATCGGATTTTTGTTTTTTAACTTCCATCCTGCGAAAATATTTATGGGCGACTCCGGGGCGTTGTTCCTGGGCTTCAGCTTATCGCTTTTGTCGTTGCTCGGCTTTAAGCAGGTTGCCATTGTATCGTTCCTGACGCCACTTATTTTGATTGGTGTTCCGTTGTCAGATACGATGTTCGCCATTGTACGCCGCTTTATGCAGAAGAAGCCCATCTTCTCGCCTGATAAGGGACATCTTCATCATTGCTTGCGCGAGCTTGGCTTTAGCCACCGTCAGACGGTACTGATTATTTACGGTATAGCCGCTTTCTTTGGTGTGTTGGCCATCATTCAGTCCTCGGCTGCGATGTACAACGCCAATTGGGTTACCTTTGTCGTCATCTGTGTCATGGTGTTTTTTTTGCAGATCGGAGCCGAGGTTATTGGGCTCATCGGCAAAACGAAGCGGCCGTTGCTCGATTTTCTGGCGCGCCTGCGGGTAAAGGAAGAAACCGGGCGTGGTAGTATCAAGTAAACGGCGTAAAGCGCAACAATTTAGCGATATTAAATGAAGTAACGATTCCCGTAACCTTTGCTAAAGCTTTGGCGAGCAAAGGTTATTTTTATGGAACTATAAAAAATTAAATTACTTGATCCGATATACTCTATAAGTAGTTTGTGAGGAAAACGAATTAAAGAGGAGGACAAAAAGTTGAAAAAAATACTTTCCATGTTAATGATTGTTGCACTATTGATTACAGTGGTGCCGACAGCTTGGCCTGGAACAGCAGATGCAGCTTCAGGAACGTACTTTATTTTTCCGAATGAAAGGTATGCAATCAATGATGCGCGTGTTGTTAATACCGATCGAGTCGATCTAACGGGCTCTTTTAATAATGTGAATAAGGACACCATTTCATACAGCGTATATCAGTTGTCCAAAAACGGTGATGAGGTGAGTTCGAACGTTGGACAGACGGGAAATATCTACCCTAGCGGATCAGAATTGAAAATTCTGAATGTTAAGCTGTTTTCTGGTCTGAATAAAATTGTTATCCAAGGCAAAAAGGGCTCCTCTTCCGTATCAGACACGATCTATATTGAATATCGCAATGGGCCAACCTTGTCTGATCTGTCCGCTAGATTAAACGGTGATACTGTGCCGTTATCTGAAGGGAAGCCGGCGGTACTATTTGCTTCTGCAGTTCAAGAAGGTGATTCCGATACTCAAATTGTGATCAGCGGTTTTGCTAAAAATGCTAACAAGGTGACGATTGATACTAACGGGAAGTCATGGACTTTTAATGTATCCAGTTCAAATGATTACAGATTTACAGCAGGTACTGTTAGAGTTAACAAAGGAAATAATATACTTACCATTACGGCTTCCAATAACGATCAGTCCGTCACGACGACGCGGCAGGTTACATTTTATAATGGGGAATTGACCTTTTACGATACTTATCTGAAGGATACGGATGATAATACGATCTCGGCTGATCTCACCACATCGCCTGATTTCAGTGTGGTGGATACGAATAATATCGAGATGCACGGAACCGTGCTGGTCCCATTTGCCGAAACAGCGCCGGATAACGTGACACTCCAGATATCCAGCAGTCCTGCGCTTACTCCAACTAGCATTGTAGTTCCGAGCAGTGATTTTTCAGAGAAAACGAACAGTTATGTAAAAGTGCCTTTTGTAATCCCATTTAATTCTGGCGCCGCTTTTGATACAAAAATCAATCTGAATTTGAAAGTGGACGGTCTTAGCGGGTCGGAGGACTTTTTCTTTCGTTTGCGAGACAAGGGAAAATCATATATTCATGAAGTGAACTATTTGCAAGGCTATAACAGTAGTACTGGCAGCAATGAAGCTTATAACCTGACCGGAAGTTCGATGGAGGATAGAACGACTGATATCCATTCTGTGCCTGCCGGGATAGAGGTTATCGTTGTTTCTAAGGAAACAGCGACAGATGCCAATAAGCTAACCATTAGAACGTCGGATAGTGCCATTCAATTGAAAGAGATTGTTCCTTCAAATGCAAGCTATCAGTATACAACGAGAATGATTAACGGAGTGCAGACCTCAGTGAAACGGATTGTCGTCTCACTAGATTCGCTTCCAAGCGCTACCAGTACAATTCCGCTTGAATTGGTAGACGGTTCTGGCACCGTATTTGATTCGCGAGCTCTGAATGTTAAAATGTTGTACGGGCCTTATGCAACGTTCAACAGTGTTTATGACGGGCAGCAAATTAAAATCGATACAAATGAGCCTGGCGAAACTAGAGAGCAAAAATTAGATGCTGTCGATCATTTTAAAGGGCAGTTATTCAATATCAGCAATAAGTCAGATATTAAATATACGGGTGCTGATCGGACTGTATCTTTGTATATTAATAATGAACTAGTGGCATTAGAAGCTGATGGAGAGGTGTCTTCTTTCCGGGTTACAGCGGGAGGTGAGAATGCTGCGGCGGATGCTCTAGTTGTTGGGGCTAATACCATTCGGTTTGTTTATCAATCCGGTTCGGATTCTTATGTAAGAGAAATTAAGGTCAATATAACGACTTCCAGTATCGCATTGATTCCAGTGGAAGGCTCGATTGGGATTGTTCCGTTCACTTATGATGGGGAGAGCCCACGAGATAGCTACAACGATGTGAAGATCACTAAAGCGGATCCGAATTTTGTTGGAGGAAATGGCTCGTACACAACAACCAAACCGAAAATGAATATTTTTGGTACGTTTGATTTCATTGACTTAGGCAGCAGAATGAATAATGTTCAAGATGTATTGGACAAGGTTAGCGGCAAGAGTGGTTATAAGCTGAAAATTGAAGCTTCTGACGGGAAAACGACAGAATGGTCTTTGGATGATACTTTCTATGGCGATGATAATGCGAGAACTGTATTTAATTCAGGAAGTACGATTGATGATCTGGCTGTATACTATCATCCAAAAGAGGAAGACTTCAGCTTTGTCTTGTTCAATCAGTCTGTCCCGCAGGATGGCACGGCTTTGATTTATAATTTCACTTTGTACAACGGTGAGGGGAGTAGTGGGGCTACTTACCGTATGGAAGTGAGATATTCCACATCTTCTCTGAATATTGTACGTCCGGTTACGAACAATATGAAATTGAATCAAAATTTTGTGGAAGTTATTGTAGACTCGCCTAATGCGGATAGTGTGACTATTGATGGCGAGACGGCTGAAAGAATAGATTTTGATGCTGATTATGATGGAGATATTGATTACCATTCCGTTTTTAGCTACATTGTTAAAGGCTTGAAGCCAAATAAGGAAACCAAGATTTCAATCGAGGTCGCGATTGGCGATCAGAAGTTGAAAGAGGAAATAAGGGTAACTTATGTTCCGGCCAACATTCCAGGTGCTCAAGTGATGGAGACAATGAAGAAGTCTCATAAGGTATTTGAAGGTAGTCTTCAATTGACATTCCCGACGAATACAAGCTTGCTGCGCCATGATTATTATGCACCGGAGAGATATAAGGATCAGGTGTATACCAAGCATGACTTCCTGTTCGGAATAGCCAACGGAGAAGATGGTGCTGTTGATAGATTCAATGACTTGGATGATCGTAATAACTTGTTCAAAACTGGTGAGCAATATTTTGTTGGCGAATTCCCGGATCGCTTTGGCAAAGTCAGTCCTGTGTTCTGGATTGATGCAGGTATCGCGGACGATTTGAAGACTGATGTCTATGACCCTGTGACCAAAGGGGTAGGACCTTATCAGTTATCTAGCACTTCTCGGGTGAAGAGCTTCTATAACCGTTCGCCTGAGGATGAACTGATTCCTTCCAAGAGAGGGGAACTGACTCTGACATATGATTCGAGTGTTACTGATGATGCGGGGAAACTGATCACAGTTCTGCATTTTAATCCAGAATCAGGAACATGGGAGAATATTGGCGGAGTTGTCAATGCAAAGAAAAATACGATTGAAGTTCCGTTTGATCAATTTGGTTATTATGTTGTCGCCAAGCTGGGAGAAACGTACACGGACATTATTAGTCATCCTTATGCCCGTGACTATTTGGAAACCCTGTATGCTAAAGGGATAATGAATCCGGAAGATCCATCCGTAGGGTTTAAACCGGATATCAATATTAAACGTGCTGAGTTTACTCAGATGATTGTTAAGGCTCAGCAGCTTCCGTTGAATTACTTGGGAAGACTGTCGTTTGATGATGTTTCCAGAAGTTATACTAATAATCTATGGGATTTCCGTTATGTGGAAACTGCGGCGCGGGCAGGTATTATCAAAGGTATTCAGCCACGGGTGTTTGATCCAGACAGCAACATTACCCGTCAAGATGCAGCGGTAGTCATGGCTAAGGCTCTTAATTTGAAGCTGCAAACCAAGCGGGAGACAGTGAATAAAGGATTGGCCAAATATTTCAAGGATTACGCAGACATTGATTATTATGCTGCTCCTTCAGTGCTTGCTATTGCTCAAAAAGGCTTTATTAGTGGCTCGCCTATCGACCCTAGCGATCCTAAAAAAGGCTATAATTTTAATCCAACCTCTTTCACGCTACGCGGTGATGCCGCTGTTATCGTTGGAAGAGTAATGGCTTCAACTAAGAAGCTTCCTGCTATGTAAAAAGATGTAATTTGTGCAAAGCACCTCTCTGTGAATGATTGGAGAGGTGCTTTTTTTGTTGATATACCAAGTCCGCCCCCGACTTTATAAATGCCTGTTCAAGTATCGATTTCAGATTGAGCCGGGAAACTGTATCGTGAGGCTAAGAACGGAAAAGAAAGATTTGTTTTTCTTGGAATGCACTATCGTAAAACGGAAACCTCACGTACGGTTTAATTAGGAGGGCGGAAATTCATCTGCCCTTTATTCTAGAATGCACGTCAATACGGGGAAATTTGACTATGGCTATTCGAGGGATGCATAATAATTAATATACTTATAAATTGGGGGGAGCAAGGTAAATGAACTGGATAAAGTCTGCAATAAATTGTTGAAACCCTGTATGAGATGGAACGTAGTAAACTAAGTCTATAAAAATACAAAATAGAAATATTGGAGGGGAGTGAAGAGATGTCTCATTTTTCAATTAAACGTCCCGTGACGGTATTCATGTTGATTGTTACATTAATCGTCGGTGGCGTTATTTTTGCAACGCGGCTTCCTGTCGAGCAGATGCCAGAAATGGAGTTCCCAGTAGCGATGGTTGCCACAAGCGTGCCTGGCGCTACACCTTCGGAAGTTGAAGAGCTGGTGACCAAGCCGATTGAAAGTGGCTTGGCTTCGATTCAAAATGTGGATACCATCCAATCTCAATCGGGAGCCGGTTCGTCTCTGGTCATGGTGATGTTTAATTATGGCGTTGATCTGGATCAGGCCACACTAGATATGCGGGACAGCTTGGACAGAGTTAGGGGAGTGCTGCCGGATTCGGCTAATTCACCTCAGGTTCTGAAGATGGACATAAATTCGATGCCAATCATTAACCTTGCTTTCACTGGAGAGCAAGATGTCAACAAGTTGCAGCCTATTGCCGAGGATATTATTCAACCGCAACTGGAAAGAATTCCTGGTGTGGCATCTGTTAGCATTACAGGCGGGCAGGAACGGTTGATTCGAGTTACTATAGATCCTGCAAGCTTTGGCCAGTATGGCATATCCTTGGATCAGATTAGTCAAGCGCTGGCTGCTAATAATATTTCGGGGTCGGGTGGTTCAGTCACTAAGGGAAATAGTGAAATTCAAATTCGTGTCCAAGGGGAGTATCAAGCAGTATCCGAAATTGCTGAAACTCCAATTAATATAGGAACGTCGACCATTCGGTTAAAAGATATAGCTACTGTAGAAGATTCTTTATCTGATGTAACCACGATTTCCACTTTTAATGGAACTCCTAGTATTAATATATCTGTTACAAAGGCTTCAGGTGGGAATACACTGCAAATTGCAAGAGCCGTCAAAGACAGCTTGAAGTCTATTGCTGATGACTTGCCGGAAGGAACCAAGCTGGAAATGGTGACAGATGCTTCCGAACCGGTTAGCGATTCAGTAAGTTTGCTGCTTGAGCACGCAGTTATAGGTCTTATTATTGCTGCGGTTATTCTTCTATTATTCCTGAATAGTACAAGATCAACGATTATTGCAGCAATTGTTATCCCGATTTCATTTGTTGCTACCTTCATGATGATGTACTTTTCCGGTCAGACCATCAATATTATTTCGCTTGGTGGCTTGTTGCTGGGATTAGGTTCTTTCGTCGATTTCTCGGTCGTTATTATCGAAAATATCTTCAGACACCGACACGAAGGCAAGAGCATGATGCAGGGCGCGTTAGAGGGATCCAAGCAGGTAGGTAATGCCGTCATGGCATCCGCGCTTGCTCAGATCGTGGTTTTCCTCCCAATCGTCTTCGTTGAAGGCATGGCGGGCGAGATATTCAAGCCGTTGGCATTAACGGTCATATTCTCCCACATTGCTGCTTTGGTAGTGTCCTTGATGATTGTACCGATGCTAAGCTCTCGCTTCTTGCCCAAGCTACCTGATGAGTCGGTATATACCTCTGGTACATATAAGGGGAAGAATCCGATTGTATGGTTCAATATATTCTTTGAAAAAGTCAAGACAGCCTACGGAAAATCCTTGAAGTGGAGTCTGGGTCATAAAAAGATGGTCTTGATAGGTACAGTGCTTCTGTTTATAGGCTCGGCAGCCTTGTTGCCTCTCGTGAAATTTGAATTCATTCCTGAAATGGATGAAGGACAAATGACAGTAGCTATCGAGATGCCAAAAGGGGCGAAGCTGGAGGACACGGAGCAAGCTGTAAGCAAGATTGAACAAACCCTATTGGACATCCCTGAATTGGAGAACGTCACCGCAACGATCGGTTCAGGTGGGGGGTACGGCAGTGGGCAAGCAACAAATGAAGCCACACTGACGGCAACATTGGTGGATGAACGCAAACGTTCGACCGGTGAAGTTGCCTCTGAAGTACGACAAAAGGTTGATAATATCCCGGATGCGGAAATTACAGTCTCCGGTGCTGCCTCCCTCTCTACAGGTTCTGCAGTGCAGATTAACCTTACGGGCGACGATATGGAAGTTTTGAGAGAACTTTCGAATCAAATTGTCTCAGAAGTGAAGAAGGTGGAGGGGACAGTTAACGCAGCCAGCTCGCTGGATGCGGTGCGTGAAGAATACACGTTATCGGTAGATACTAAAATGGCTGCAAGGTACGGTTTATCAACTCCACAAGTCTTGTCAGCAGTTCGTACTTCATTCGAGGGGACGGTAGCTACAAGCTATCGGACTGGTGATGATCAAATTGATGTAGAAGTTGCGTTTCCAAAACAATATCAGCAGGATTATTCTTATCTTGAGTCACTGCGGATTGCAACAGCCCAAGGTCTTGATGTTCCTCTGATGTCGGTGGCCAAGTTAGAGCTTAAGGAAGTACCTGATACAATTACTCGTAAGAATCAAGCTCGTCAGGTATCAATTACGGCCGATATTGAAGGAAACGACTTGGTCTCTGTTAATAGTAAAATAGCAGCGATGCTCGATAAGTTGCATCTGCCGGATGGCTATTCAGTGGATACTGGCGGCGGCGAGCAAGAACAAATGATGGAATCGTTCATGAGTTTGGGGATTGCTATCTTATTATCAGTAGCCCTGATCTATATGGTTATGGCCGGACAATTTGAATCTTTGTTTACCCCATTCGTCATTATGTTCTCTATTCCAACGAGTCTCATAGGTGTAATTGTTGGGCTGGTTGTCACGGGCTCAAGCTTGAGTATTATTGCCTTGATCGGCTATATCATGCTCGTCGGCCTTGTTGTTAACAATGCCATTGTGATGATTGACTTTGTCATTCAACTTCGCCAAGAAGGGATGGGAGGAGAACAGGCGGTATTGCTCGCGGCTACTGAACGGATACGTCCGATTCTGATGACTACGCTAGCAACAGTACTTTCGTTGTTCCCAATGGCTTTCTCACATGACGTTTCAAATGCCACGATGGCGCCTATGGCTGTTGTCGTTGTGTTTGGTCTTAGCTTCTCGGCATTAATTACGTTATTCCTGGTTCCTGTCGTTTATATTGTGTTCGATAATATAATCGCAAAACGAAAAGACCGGAAGATGAAGAAGCAACAACAAAAAGGAACCAATGCTCAGATGAAGCTGGAGCAAGAGAGTATTCAAGCTTAAAGAATATGACTAGAATAGTGAGGTGGGGAACAACCATGAAGAAAAGTATGACTATGTTATTAATGCTCACGTTATCCATTGCGATAGCGGGTTGCTCGGGAGGGCAAAATCCAGCGACTGTAGCCGAAGAACAAGCGGTTTCTGTCGAATTGGGTGTGGTCGAGAAGGGGAGTATTGAAGCGGAAGCCGGTATTGTAGGGACATTGGCTCCCAACAAGACGGTGCAAGTGTCCCCTGAGGTTAGCGGTGTTATCAAGAGCATCGATTTGAAGATCGGGCAAGCTGTTAATCAGGGAGATGTCTTGTTCACATTAGATCAGCAAAACATTTTGGATAGCATCAAGCAGGCGAAAGAGTCATATAATATGGCCGTTGCCAGCCTTAAGCAAGCTGAGGATGGTTCTCAGCAATCCATTCAGCAAGCAGAGTCTGGAGTTGATCAGGCCCACAGTGCTCTTATACAAAGGCAAAATGCTATTCAACAGGTGCAGGTGGGGATCGCTGATGCAGAAAATGCTAATCGAGATGCCCAAAGCAATTTGAGACGAACACAGGAATTGTTTGCGGCCGGGGTTGTCTCCCAATCCCAGCTTGAGCAGGCCCAAACAGCGGCGAAGCAGGCGCAAAGTGCTTTAGAAAATGCCAATCTATCGTATAAAGATGCGCAAACGGCTTTGAAGAGTGCGCAGACAAGTTATGAAAATGCCAAAAAATCGTTGGAATTGGCGCGGCGTTCCTCTGGAGTGCAAGTAGCCAAAGCCAGCATTAATCAGGCGCGTGTAGCCTTGGAGACGGCTCAGAGTCAGTTATCCAAGACCAAAGTTGTGGCCCCTATTTCAGGAACCGTGTCGGCAGTAAGTGGAACAACCGGCCTGTTGGTTGGACCGCAAGCTCCTGTTGTAACTATTGCCAATACCAGTCCGATTCTGGTAAAGGTGAATCTGGCCGAGTCTGAAATGATGGATGT
Organism: Paenibacillus sanguinis 2301083 = DSM 16941; assembly: GCF_000374825.1. Lineage (GTDB taxonomy): Bacteria > Bacillota > Bacilli > Paenibacillales > Paenibacillaceae > Fontibacillus > Fontibacillus sanguinis. Next base: position 267,301 of record NZ_KB895376.1, on the reverse strand, counting down.
CAAGGTGGGATCTTCCGTCTCAGTTGAAGTTCCTTCATTAAACAAGAAGATCGATGCCAAGATTACAGCCTTGGGGTCTGTCATGGATCAGAGCCTGAAGGCGTATCCTGTCGAAATTTCTGTAGATAACCCGGACAGTACCCTTAGAGCAGGTATGATGGCTAATGTGTATATTCAATCCGGGAACGAGCAAGGGCTGCTGATTCCTCAGGAGGCCGTAACCGAAAGTGCTGGCGTGAAGTATGTATACACGGTAGATGGAGATAAAGCCAAGAGAGTTGCTATCGAAACTGGGTCGGAGAGCTCCACCAAAGTAGAGGTAACGAAAGGTCTGGCTGAAGGCCAAAGTATCATTGTGAAGGGAATCAGCATGCTAAGCGATGGCTCGAAGATATCTGTTGTTAACCAATAATATGTAACGAAGCGTCCTTTCATCTAAGATGAAAGAGCGCTTCGTCCTTAAACCCCTAAAATACCCCTGATTTGAAAAAATATAGGGAATAATTACTTGGTGACGGCGGGTTTCATTTGAAGATATAATGTTGACTACAGGGAAAAAAATTTTTTCAAATATCGCAACTTTTTAAAACCTGTAACGTCTAACCTTGTGAGCATGAAGTTGCTAGTGACAATATTGTCATTACTAATCGCTTCGAGTGACAAAATGCGATAAAAAAATCTTTACCTTCTCACAATAGCATTGTATAATACTGGAGTAGTTGTGAGATTTCTATTTTCTATCATTATCCTGGTTTCAAGCTTCTGTGATATTGTCACAGATATCATTATAAAGGGTTGGACTTTACTCGGAAAGGAGGTGTAATGACTGATGAGTAACATAACTCGAGACAAAAAAAATAATACTAAAGTTAATGATATTCAAGGAGGAGAAAAAAAGGTTATGACAACAAAGTTTAATAAAAAGATTATTAACGTGCTTGCTACAGCAACTTTGATTGCTGGGGTAGCTGCACCAATTACGGCACTGAGTGTTCCAACAGTTGTTGAAGCAGCTGGTACCGGAACTATTAAGGCCCTTACTACACCAACAATTTCTGCTAAAGATGCGAATGAACGTGTGGGGAACGTAGTTTTTGAAATCCCTAAATTTGCTAGCCTTGAAGCAGGCGATACACTTGAAATTGAGTTGCCTTTTGACTTGGCTGAAAAAGAATCAGTTACATCTACAACTTACAGCATTGCAGGAGCTGATTTTGTTGCATTTGATTTGGAAAAATTCCCTGATGCAAAGAACAAACTGGAACTGAGTAATGAAGGTGATGTCGAAGTTATTGACAACGGGGACTTCAAAATTACTGAACAGTCCAAAACTGACCGGATCATTGTGGAATATATCGGCAAACCTGTAACTCTTACAAAGGATCCTGCTGTCTTCACATTGACACTTGGTGCTCTGTATGTAGAAGAAGGTGAAAATGGTGAAGCTAAAGTAAGATTTAGCGCTCCTTCTTCCAGCCCATTCCCTGCTGGTGAGGCGATCGTTGCTAAAGTGAACGACGAGAACAACAGTATGAATTTGTCTTTTGGCAGCTTGGATACCTCCAATGAAGTATTTACTCCAAATCTTATCTTGGAAGAGCCATTTGCCGGTGCACTCAACGAAAGCACTGAAATAAAAATCAAGCTTCCTAAGGGATATGAATGGGATGACTTGAGAGAGAATAAAAAGATAGAAACTATCATTGGTAACTTTAAAGCTGAATGGCTTGACGTTAAGCCAGATCCAGACAAAAAAGAAGAATTGATCATTAAAGTTAAAAAGGATGCAGATGATCGCAAGAAGCTTGGTCAAACAAAAACTCCAACCAAAATTGAAATTCCTTTCAACTTTATTGTTGAGGATTCAAGCAAAGTAAAAGAAGGCGAAATTATCGCCCGTGTAAGTGGCGACACGACTACCAACATTACAGAAGGCAAAATCGGTACTTACGGTGAATATGGTTCAACACTGACGGCTGAAGATGCGCCTACTCTGATTGCTGGCCGAGATGAGCAAGAAATTGCTGAATTCCATTTGACAGAAACTATTGGTGAAAGTATCGTAACTGGTGCGAATGGACGTTACCTGGAAATCACCTTGCCTGAAGGTGCAAGATGGCAGCCAGAATATGAGCATGATGAGAAGAAAGACGATCCTGCTGACCTTACAGGAACTATTAAAGACGAAGGCGTAACTTTGAAATTTGCAGGATATACAGGTACTAATAACCGTACAGCCAAGTTTAAAGCAGAACGTACAAATGATACCGATGCGGCTACCCTGGATTTTGAAGATCTGGAAGTAGCTTTGGCCCCTGACTTTACAGGTGACTTGAAACTTGCCTTTGGTGGATCCGCAGGTATCGAAGGTGAACTGGTAGTAGGTAAAGTGGTTGCTCCTGTTACTGCATCTGTTGAGACAACTCCAGAAGTAGTTATCGGTGCCAGAGAGCAAAAAGCTGGTGATTTCACCATTAAAGAAGGAGCCGCTGGCGCTTTGGTTGATGACAAGGAAGTTCGTCTTGAACTGCCAGATGGAGTTAAATTTGCAAAAACACCAACAGTGAAAGTTTCGGGTGGAGATCTGGATATCTCGAACGTGAAGAGATCCAGCAATGATAAAGTAGTATCATTCAATGTTGATGCTGAGAGCGATACGGCTAGTACAATTTCTGTTTCCGATGTGAGCATTATTGTAGACCGTACTGTTCCAGAAGGACCAATCGAATTGTCTGTTAGAGGCGATGCTGTATCTGAAACTCAAAAATACTCCGATTGGGAAGATAATGATGCTGTAGCTAAGGTATCTGTAGCCAAGGTATCCACTCCTGCGCCAACAGATCAAACTACTGAATCGGTATTCACTATTGGAAGCACTAGCTATACTGTAAATGGTGCTACTTACACTGCTGATATTGCTCCTTATATCGAAAATGGCCGTACATTCTTGCCAGTTCGTTATGTAGCTGAAGCTGTAGGTGTATCCAAACAAAACATCAAGTTTGATAAAGCAACTTCGACGGTTACTTTGCTGAAAGGCGACCGCGTCGTACAAATCAAACTGAATACTAACCAATTGATCATCAACGGTGCTGTTATTCACATGGATGTTAAAGCATCCACTAAGAGTGATCGTACTGTCCTGCCAGTTAGCTGGGTAGCTCAAGCTTTGGGAGCAAACATCAGCTATGATGAAGCTACAAAGACAGTTAAAGTAAACAACTAATCTTTGTGGGTTGGTATTGAAAAAGGGGTTCCTCTTGGAACCCTTTTTTTCATAGTATTGTATCAAGCATCGATTTTTATACATCTTATTATCTGGTTTTTTAAAAATAAAGGAGAAGGAGCATATGAGATGAAACGATTCAGCTCGGGTTTACTTTCCACATTACTTCTATCTTCTGCTATAGCCGGGGGGGCCTCCGCTAATGCTGCAAATGATATCAGTGTAGTTCTTGATGGCGTACCCCGCACCTTTGAGCAGAAGCCCGTACAAAGCAATAATGTTACTCTGGTTCCTATGCGGGCTCTGTTTCAATCCATGGGTGCTCGAGTGGACTATGATCAAGCCACCGGGTTAATTACCGCAGCCAAAGGGAACGATACGATTGAACTGAGAGTCAACCAGACGGTTGCTTACAAGAATGGGCAGAAGATGACATTGCAGGTTCCTGCCAAGCTGATTCAGGGTTCTGTTTATGTTCCGCTTCGTTTTGTAGGGGAAGCGTTTGGAGCCCAGGTAAGCTGGGAGCCCGCTACATTAACTGTTCGGGTTGATTCAGCTGCCAAGGCAGAAGAATCAGGTCATACTGATCCGCTGGCTCCAGCTCCTGATGCCAGCAAGGAGCTGCCATTGGAGACAAATACAGAGCCGCTTTCTTATGAAGATGCCGTTGCACTTGCCATTTCTCATAGCAATGATATTAAATCCCAAGAGAAGGCTCTCAAAATTCAGGACAACAATTTAGAGGATGCAGCAGATAACATTGACTATATTCCCGCTTCTAACCAGGGTGGCAACCCGGATGCCAACTCTGCCTGGAATAATTACAGTCAATCCCAAATCAAGTATCTTGTCTCCAAAAAGCAATTAGAAGTTACTAAGGAAGGATTAGCCTATCAGGTAAGAAGTGGACTCAATTCCATTATTAACGCTATTGAAGCCAAACGTTTGGCAGATCTGAGCTTACAGGACGCAGAATGGAAGCTGCGGATTGCTCAGACCAAATTGTCTAATCAGATGGCTAGCGAATATGAGGTTACTCAAGCACAAAATGCCGTTGAACAAAGCAAGGCAGCAAGGGACGTTGCAGATAAAAATTTGAGCGAGTCCTACCGGGATTTGAACGCTTTAATTGGTTATAAGCCGGATCAGAAGTACGAGATTGTAGATGTCCCTGAATTTAAGGAATTTGAGGATGACGTCGATGCTCATGTAGGGAGAATACAAAAGGATAGTCCTACTGTTTGGATGGCAGAGCGTGGCGTCCAGCAGGCGGAACTTAATCTTGATTATTTTACATTCGTGGGGCAGACCGTCAATTCTTATGATAACGTGAAGATCGATGTCCAATTGAAAAAATTGAGTGTTGCAGATGCCAAGAAGCAGCTTGAGGATGCAGTTCGACAAACCTATGATCAAATCAAGAAACTGGAGACACAATATAGCCAGCTTCAGGCATCCATTGGTAGTGCCAATGAGGCCTTGAATGTTGTGCAGAAGCGTTATGAGTTAGGTATGGCAACAGAATATGAAGTGTTTGAAGCACAACTGCAATTAGAAACATTAAATCAACAGATAATAACCATTGTTACCGGCCTGGATAATGCAAAGTTGGCTTATTCCAAACCATGGCTGGTAGCAGCAAGATAAATTCATTGTGAAAATAATATGTGTAGGGCGGGGTCAAAAGATTTGGCCCTGTTTTTTTGCGCAACTTTTATATAAGATGAAGCGTTTATATGAAATGAACATGTAATGATATCACAGCAATGAGGGAGGAGAAGTATTGAGTAAAATTTCATTGGTTACAGCGGCTGCTATCTTGACAGCATCGGTATTGACCCCCCTATCATCACACGCAACGGCTGCGGGTATCCCTGGGGCAGCCAAGCTGAAGACAGCGGCAAGCCAAGGCACGGTACATACATTAGCCAATTTGCCTCCAGTAAAAATCACCGCCAAAAGTGTAGTGCGACTGACAGATGTAAACATTTTGACTCTTGACCATGAGAATGTTCTGACCTATACATTATTGGTTCAGAATAATGATAATAAGGCCATTGATTTGATTGACTATTGGTCTAAGGTTAAAACGGTAAGCGGGACTATATATAGTACATCATTGATTAGCCAGGACAAGGAGAAGAAGAAGGTAGCGGCCGGGTCTTCCACCACGTTAACGTTCACCACTCGGGTAGCCAAGCATATTCAACCTCAGCATTTAATTTTTCAAGTCATTAAATGGGATTTTAGCCAGCCAGGTTATGAGGCACTCAAAGGGCAATTCAAGGTACCCGCAGGCTATTTGATGTCCACCCCTTCAAACCAGTCAAAAACATTGCCCATTACCGATGCTCGTATAAAGGCTCAGGTAGAGGGAGTGACAACTTATGCCTCCGGTGATTACAATTATGTCAGCCTGAAGCTAGCTTTATCCAATCAGGGCTACAGATTGTTTGAGGCTCCCGACTTTAAGTTTGTTATTCGTACAGCTACGGGATTGAGCTACCCGCTAACATTAGATCCCGGAAGCGTGGAGTACAAAATCCAGCCTAATGACAAGAAAATACTTCATTTGACAGCTCAAATTCCGAAAGCAGTCAAGCTATCAGGTATGGGATTACAGATCGCCATTGAAGATGAGACTGCCAAACAGAGCCTGCCGATTGCTACCATGCAGTTGCCAAATGAAGCTAGTCAATGGAAAGCCATACAACCTGGCTCTGAAACCTTGTTGCAGGTGAAAAACGGGAAATTAGCTGCACAGGTTGGTCAGGTAACGATCACTCAGAACGATGGAGAACATTTATTATCTGTGCGTGTTGCTTTGCGCAATACGGGAGCAACCGTAGTGGACTTGCCTGAATACCAGTTTGAGTTGCATACTTCGGATGGCTATCGTCTGCCTGTGAATCTTCCGGCACTTGAGAAGTTGACCCTCCAGCCGCAGGAAGATAAATACATCACTCTATCGGTAACCATACCCAAGAATATCAGCACGGTTAACCCACGTCTATTTATGAACCTGCCACTCTCGGAGGAGAATAAGGAGAACTTGACTTACCCGGTAGCTATCTTTGCGTTGCCTGAGCTACACCCGGTAGAGAATATGATAGGAACAAGGCAACAAATTCAGACGAAAAATGGAGCTTTGGGGGTTACTTTATCTTCCGTGCAGAAGCTGCCATGGGGCGATGGCCAAATGATAAATGCCAAAATTACTATCGATAACCCCAATGCAAAGACACTGCAATTACCGGATTTAAGCGGGGTTCTACAGATGGACTCTGCCGAACTAACGGAAGAAACGAAGCTGGTGCTCACGCAGCCTGATCGGCTGATCGGGGCGGGCATGTCTACAGATATATATGTAGTTGCGAGGGCTCCGGGTTATCTGAATTTCAACCAGCTTCAAGTTGTGCTCCGTGAGAAGTTAGGAGAGAACAGCACAGACTGGGTACGATTTGGTAATACAGGCAATATTCCAGAAATAACCGATATTCCATGGGGGGCTTCGTTTACATTCGATACGCTAGGACGCAAGCAAGAGATTAGTGTATTGAATTCCCGCATCTACAGCAGCGTATCAAGCGATTTGCTTTATGCCGAGGTCATGGTTGAAAATCTTGAAGAGTACTCCATGGATCTTTCCCAATTCGTGGGTGCCTTCCAAACCTCGAATGGTCGAACATATAAGGCATCAGTAAGCCAAACGGACAGTCAGATCGGACCGGGAGAAAAGAATATTGTTACGTTCTGGGCAAAAGTAAGGGAACCTGTGTCAACAAGTTATGTCAAGCTAATTATCGGGGAAGGCATTACTGATAACAAATTAACACCAGTTAAAGGCGAGGCTGCGGGCTACGTCAATGGGGTAGCCATGGAATTGGATATTGTAAAACCGAGAGTGAAACGCTCCTTGCGGGATTTGCCACTATCGCCTTATGAGCTATCTGTAAGAAAGGTCGACGTTGATTTGTCCGGCCTGGTGAGCTTCACCTATGATCTTAGTCATGAGACGGGCTACGATCTCGGTGAGACCAAGCATAAATATTTGTTTGAAATCAAAGATTCCAACGGATGGGTGTTTAACAAGGAATTTGTTCCTGGGGTTGACCTTCAGGTCATGGATGGCGGACGAATGAGCTTCAGTCTTGACCGTGCCCTGTTGGAAGATTTGACCGAAGATGATGATTTCGATTTGACCATTTATGATCTGTTTGAAAATCACAAGGTTAAACTGGGTAGCAGATCACTCTACTATTCTGATTCCACGGATGATGCGGATTCGGATGATACAGATTCGGATGAATAACAGGATTTGTGCCTGGGAGATTTGAGTCAAGGAGGACGGGAATGAAAAAGATATGGAATATTGTACTTCCGGTTGTCGTAGTAGGCATTAGCTTGTGGAGCGGAGCATTGTTGAATTTGACTACAGGAGGAGCTAGTGCCGCAACGCAACCAGGCACAAGTGAGGATCCTGTGGTAACAAAAAGCTATGTAGATAAGGCGATTCAGCAGGCATTAAGAGGCGAGAATATTCCGTCCCCTACCCCGTCTCCGTCTCCTGCTCCATTGCCCAAGGATAATGACAGAACTCCTCCAGCGGTGGCTGCTCCGGTAGAAGTGGTGACGGTTAAGCCGGGGCAAAAACTGATTGCAGATGCTGGAACAGAATTTGTTGTTCGCGCAGGCCTTGCTGTAGTCTATAGCAAGGATGTCGATGGGGTTACGGATCTGACAGATGGTATTGATATTCCTAACGGATGGGTAGTATCCAAAAACCATTTGCTCTCCTTTCCCAGAGAAGGGCGAGGACTTCAGGTTCAACCTGGCAACGAATATAGCCTGACGGTATTGGTACGAGGGGCTTATTCACTCAAGTAAATGAAGTCTTTTTTTCCCTGCACAGACAATAACTCTTTAGCATTGATTTTCCGCTCTTGCGCACTCTATAAATGTGGACAAACATTGTGGAGGTGCGTGAAGGATGACAGCAAAGCGTAGGACCAAGCTTGTTCCGGAAAGCCATGCTGTGTTGACTCGGTGGAAGCTGGAAATTGCCTCAGAGTTGGGTATACACCTTGGAGGTAGTACCCCCCTGGGAACAGGTGATGCGGAGTTCGGGAATGAACTGGGAATGTATGCTCCAGACACGGCTCAGTACTCTTCCGGGAGTATGGGTTATCTTACATCACGAGAGAATGGCTCAATCGGTGGTGAAATTTCCAAGCGCCTGATTGCCCAGGCCCAGCAATCATTTCTTTTGCCCTAATCTTTGACATGAGTAAGGTAATGCGATATCATGGCAAATAAGGAATGTCTACCAACCCTTTTCCTAGGCTGTAAGGGAAAAGGGTTGGTTTTTGAAATTATTTGGATATACAAGATAACCGTCATGTTATCTTAGGGAGGCTGGATTCATGTCTATTCAAGGGCGGCACTTGTTTACTTCCGAGTCCGTTACCGAAGGGCACCCGGATAAAATTTGCGATCAGATATCTGACGCAGTGCTGGATGCATTTTTGGCAAACGACCCTTATGCCCGGGTTGCTTGTGAAGTATCGGTAGCTACTGGGCTTGTATTGGTGATTGGCGAAATCAGCACTAGATCGGAATATGTTGATATTCCTGCAATTGTACGCAAAACGCTTAAAGAAATAGGTTATACTCGCGCCAAATTTGGTTTCGATTCAGATACGTGCGCCGTTTTGACTTCATTAAATGAGCAATCTGCCGATATTGCCAGAGGCGTTAACGTTGCATTGGAAAATCGCGAAATTTCCTCAAAGGATGAGGATACGAATAATATTGGTGCTGGCGATCAGGGCTTGATGTTCGGCTTTGCTACAAATGAAACACCGGAGTATATGCCATTGCCGATTGCTCTGTCCCACCGAATTGCTCGCAGACTGGCTGAGGTTCGCAAGAGTGGAATACTTGACTACCTTCGTCCTGATGGAAAGACACAGGTGACAGTAGAATATGTTGACGGAAAACCGTCACGGGTAGATACAATTGTAGTATCCACCCAGCATGCTGAAGATATTCCTCTCGAACAGATACACAAGGATGTTCAAGAGCAGGTTATTTCTTCGGTAGTTCCTGCTGAGCTTCTGGATGAAAATACGAAATATTTTATTAATCCTACAGGCCGCTTTGTCATTGGTGGACCACAAGGAGATGCCGGGCTTACCGGGCGTAAAATTATTGTAGATACTTATGGTGGTTATGCGCGTCATGGCGGTGGGGCTTTCTCCGGGAAGGATCCGACCAAAGTGGACCGTTCGGCGGCTTATGCAGCCCGTTATGTCTCCAAAAATCTTGTGGCTGCCGGTCTGGCAGATAAATTGGAAATTCAACTTGCTTATGCGATTGGTGTAGCCAATCCGGTATCTATAAACGTAGATACATACGGTACAGGCAAAATTCCGGAAGCGAAAATGGTAGAGTTAATCCGCAAGAACTTCGATTTGCGTCCGGCAGGTATTATTGAGATGCTGGATCTCCGGCGTCCTATTTATCGTCAAACAGCAGCCTACGGGCATTTTGGTCGAACAGACCTGGATTTACCTTGGGAAAGAATCGATAAAGCCGAAAATTTAAGAACGCAAGCAGCTCTTTCATAGTTAAAGCTACCCAAATACCTTCAAGCGTACGTGACCATATCTTTATGATGTGGCACGACCTTGGAGGTTTTTTTGTGTTAACATTCAGTACTTTAACACACAGCCCAAAAATATACTTGCAAACTTGCGCAAAAGGTGGTATTTTACTTAATGACTAAATGACCAAAAATAAATATTAGTCATTCAGTTCAATGCAGCGATTAAGGAGGCTTACCATGACAAGTGAAATAAATCGCCGTGAAATGATTATTCAAGCAGCTGAGCGTTCATTTTCTTTGTTTGGGTATAAGGCAACAACCATGGATCAGGTTGCGAAAATTGCAAACGTAGCGAAAGGGACGATTTACACATTCTTTGCCAACAAGGAAGAGCTGTTTAATGTAATATTGTGGTCAATTATTGCAGATATGAAGTCTGTGACGGAAGAAACGATTGTTGAGGAACGTAGCTTTTTTGAAAATCTTTATCAAAGCATGGATGCTTTGCTGGAATTTCGGAGGAAGCATGAGATGCTTGCCAAGCTCTTTCAGGAGGTGCGTAGCTTTGGAACACCCCAGGCTCGGGAAGGATTAGAGAAGGTTGAACAGGCCATTCTTGACTATCTTGAACGGCAGCTTGTGAACGCCGGGCAGCGTGGGGAGATTAGTTCGCTGGATCCCAAGGTAGTTTCGTTTGTGATGCTCAAGCTTTACGTAGCCTTGACTCTGGAATGGAACAGCCATTATGAACCATTATCGAGAGACCAGATTAAGGACTTTATGAGTATTTTTCTGGCCGCTGGTCTTTCCACAAAACAATCAGCAACAAATAAAACTAAAAAATGATTCATAAGTTTTCTAGGGAGTGATGAGAGATGAATAAGCTTAAGAAATTTGTAGAACCGAAAGTTCTGGTTTATGTAGCTATTGCCTTGCTTATTGTAAGTGGAATCTGGATTCTAAACTCAAACCGGATTACTTCAGGCAGTGAGAAGGCCAGCCGTCCGACAGCAACCATTGAAGCCGATCAATTAAGTGCCAGCTTCAAGGTTGGGGGCCGAATTATTGAGATGCTGGTGGAAGAGGGGGACGAGGTTACAAAGGGCCAGGTCCTGGCCAGGATAGAAAGTGATGAAGTCAAGGCCAAGGTAGCTCAGGCGGAAGCAGCCCTCGCCGTTACTGAAGGGCAGATCGAGCAAGCTGCTGCTTCTGTTACTGCAGCCAAGGTAAAGGAGCAGCAGGGCCAGGAGGCAGCGTCGTTGACGGCCGAAACCATCAATCATCAGGTTGAACAGGCCAGAGCGGTGGTCAAAGCGGCGCAAGCCAAGGTAGATAGTTTGAAAACAGGGGTCAGACAACAGGAATTAAAACAATTGGAAATTCAAATGCAAGCGGCTAAAGAGGCTTATGATATCGCCACGAAGGCTTTGACCCGTACTACAGAGCTTTTTAATGAAGGTATAGTGAGTCAGGCTGATCTGGATAAAGTTAAAGCTACCTCTATACAGGCTAAAGCGACCTATGACGCGGCAGTCGAGCAGCATGATATGGCTAAGAAGGGTGCGCGTCAGGAGGAAATTGATGCGGCAGTAGCGCAATTGGAGCAAGCTAAAGCTGCATTGGCCTTGGCAGAAGCGAATCAAGCGCAGGTAGAAATCAAGCATCAGGACGTTCAGGCGGCAGGCGCCCTTGTTGAGCAGGCAGAGGCGACCCAACGCACCGCTAAGTCCGGTCAATATCAGGCTGCGGCAGCATTGGAGGAAGCGACTACGTATTTAGGATATACCAAGCTGTATGCGGCAGTCGATGGTGTTGTTTTATCTCAGTCTGCTGAACTTGGGGAAATAGTAGGTTCGGGTTTCCCGGTATTTACCATCCAACAAACGGATTCGGCAAGAACTGCTAAATTTTATTTGCCAGAGACAGAAATATCCGGATTGAAAAAAGGGGATACGGTTCAGGTCAAGCTCGTTGCTGACGGCACAATGTATAAGGCTAAAGTAATTACGCTAGCTCAGGCAGCGACCTTCGCTTCGCAAAAAGCAACACAAAATGGAGGGGATGTAGATATTCGCTCCTTTGGAATCAAGGTAGAATTGATAGATTTGCCGAACGATACCCCGACCGGAATGACATTGGAATGGTACGGGAAGGACAGTGGAGCGATGCAAGCCGACAAAGCGGGTGAAGCCAGTGAATGAGGAGCTCACTGTCCGATATGCGTTAGCTGATGAATGGAAAAAGATTTTCCGTGATCGGGTTATTTTCACGATTCTTCTAATTGGTCCTATATTTTATACTTTTTTTTTCGCGTCTCTTTATAGTCATCGTACGTTAACAGATATCCCTATGCTGATTTATGATGAAGATCAGAGTCAGTTGAGCCAGGAAATTATTCAAGCGCTGGATGTACATCAATCGATAAAAATTGTTGGTGAGGTTCGCTCAGCAGAAGCCCTGAAGGCAGCAATCGACAAGGGGGAAGCAAGAGCCGGTGCTGTTATACCAAGGAATCTGGAGTCGCTGCTAAAGCGCGGTACAGCTACACCGATCATTACTTTTGTAGATGGAACGAACTTAATGATTACAAATTCCGTGCTTAAGGGAGCCAATGAGGTTGTAGCTACTTACAGCTATGGGGCCTCATCCAAGCGAATGCAGCAGCAAGGAATGAATGATGTACAAGTGGGAGCCGCTTTGTCGAACATTCCTTTTAGCTCCCGAGCGCTATACAATTCAACCTTTGATTATGAGGATTTTCTGGTTACGGGGATGGCAGGCACTACTTTACAGCAGGTAGTTTTTATGGCTGTGGGAATGGCAGTTGCGCGTGAGAAGGAAGATAAGACCTGGGGGCGGTTTGCAGTATGGAAGAGAAATCCCTGGAAAATCGCCTTCGTCAAAATGTTCCCGTATTTCTTGATAAGCATAGCTAATATTTTCGTTGTTACGCTCATCCTTACTTCTGTATTTGAGTTATCATTCCGTGGCTCAGCGTGGTCCCTGCTATTGATAGCGATCATTTTTTCCTTTACTGTAGCTGCTATTGGCTATGTGATCAGCCTGATAGCTCCTAATAAAATTATTGCATTGCAGGTTTCCATGTTAGTGGCCTTACCCTCCTTCTCCTTGTCAGGACATTCCTGGCCACTTGAAGGGATGCCTGATTTGCTACAGGGTATCGCTCATGTATTGCCGCTAACTTATTATCTCGAAGCGTTGCGTTCAATTATGTTAAAAGGCTTATCAACGCCTTATATATTGAACAGTTGTATTGCTACGGCAGTAATCGGTTTGGTCGCTTTACTGATCGGGCTGCTTTACTCTCGCTTTATTTCATTCAGGAAAATAGCGGGGCAAGAAGGATAGCTTGAAAAGGAAAAATCCTGATGCGGGGGAATACCCTGAATCGGGATTTTTTTTAAGATTATAGAATTTATAGGTTTTCAGCGTAGCTGAACAATTCTATAATCACAAGAAAAACTACCGCTTAACGTGGTCTGGCTTCAAAGAGAGTACATCAATAGATGTTTTTCTTATGCACAGGTTATCCACCGAATTCACAAAATCCACAAGCAATAGATGGATAAATATAAAAACATATGTATTTACCCACAATATCCACAGTGTTTATCCACAAAATCAGAGTTATTGTGGATAATTCATGATGCTATTCATAGATTTCTTGATCTAATGAATTCAATTGCCTATTTGCTAGATTTCTTTAACAATCTTGTTTTTTTTCGTAACTTTTCTGGCTAAATACAGTCTATAAATAGAGTACTAATTAGCTCGGAGGCGGGAGGTAGTCCTGATCCGGCACAGATTTTGTTTAAACAGATGGGAGAGTCGTTATTTAAAATGGTAGTCAAACAAGAGAAAACTGCAAGAGTAGTCGTCAAATCAGAAGCTGCCCGTCCTAACTCGAAATTCACCCGCTTGGCCGTGAGCCATGGCAAGAAGCTGGCATTGATTACGCTGGCGGGATTAATATGGATTCAACCTGTCATTGGACTTGGTCCATTGGGGGGGAGTGCGCTTACGGCGGATGCTGCTGCCAGCCAAATAGCGAAGCGCGGGGAAGAAATGCTTACCTCTGGAGCCAAGCTCGTCAAATACGAATATACAGTCAAACGCTCTGGCAAGTCGGTGAAGGTGCTGGCCAACGTGATTGAAGTGGACTTGACTAACCCCTATGTTGAACTGGATGTGATGACGGGCAAAGGGGGGCAAGTAACGACCAGACAAACGGTAGAGAACATGGCCAAAGAAAACGGAGCCGTAGCTGGCGTGAATGGCGACTTTTTTGCCACCCGGGGACAGGGGGTTCCTATGGGAGGAGCCGTATCCCAAGGAACGATGATCACCAGCCCCGCTCAATTGCAAGGAATGTATGCCTTTGTAGTGAGTAATGACAGAACGCCGATGATTGACCGGTTCAGCTTTAACGGTACCGTAATCGCTGAAGATGGAAGCACTTTTCCTCTTAGCGGAATTAACCAGGAATCGTATATGATAGAACCTGAAAAGACCTATAGCCATGCAGGGAAAATGTACCTTTATACCAGTGCGTGGAAGGCGGAGGCGCGGCCGGCAGACAGTTCAACGACGCCGACAGAAGTGCTGGTGCAGGACGGCGTTATCACGCAGATATCCTTGCAGTCTGCTATCCCAGGACCTGTGCCGCAGGATGGCTATATATTGCGCGCCCATGGGGCTGCTGCGGAATATGTGGCTTCACACCTTACAGTAGGCGCGCGAGTGGATGCTAGTTATGAGCTGCACTCCCAAACTGGTGGACAAATCATCCATCCGGCCGACCTGAAAGTGATGATTGGCGGACATACCTTGCTGGTGGATCAGGGCAAGGCTTCCGCATTTACTCGTTCTACCACATCTATTAGCGGGGGAAGCGCGGTAGCTCGCACCGCTGTCGGTTATTCCAAGGATGGGAAGAAAGCTTATATCATTACCGCCGAGAAGAATAGCAATAGCAGCGGGATGACGTTGAAAGAATTGCAAGGCTTCATGACAGGCATTGGTGTCTGGAAGGGTCTGAATCTGGACGGAGGCGGCTCTACCACGATGGTGACGCGGCCGCTTGCTGAAACGGATGCCCAGCTAACATTTACCACCTCCAATGGCTCAGCAGGGCAACGGGCAGTTGCCAATGGCTTGGGTGTATTCAGTACGGCCCCGCAAGGGGCGGTGAAGGGGCTTAAGGTAAGTGGCGCATCCACGCTGCTGATTGGACAAACGGTTCCTTACTCCTTGAAAGGCTATGATACCTACTATAATCCGATGGATACAGGAAATATCCAGGCTTCATGGAAGGCCAGCAATGGCAATGTAGTTTGGACTGATGGAGGATTTAAGGGCGTGAAGGCGGGGACGGCCAAAATAACGGCATCCAGCGGAGAAGCTAACGCCAGTAAGGATGTGAAGGTGCTGGGCGGCTCCGATCTGGCGAGCTTAACGCCGGGTACAACCTTTGCCCCCTTGGAGGCAGGAGCTAGTGTAACGGTTGCCGTCACGGCGAAAATCAAAAATGGAGCTGCGATTGAAGTACCTTCTGAATCTGTAAAATGGACCTTTAGCGGCATGAAGGCTAGTGTAAAAAATGGAGTGTTGACTGTACAGTCCATTAATGATGGGGCGAAGTTTGCTTATGCAACGCCTTCTTATGACGGATTTACCGGTACACCGGTGGTACTTGCAGCTTCCTTGGAGACGATCTGGGAAAGCTTTGAGAATATCAGCTATCCGATTTTCTTTACTGGGCTTCCAGCGAGCGTGACCGGATCGGCCACGATTGTGCCAGGCAGCGGAGAGCGTGCCAATTCCCAAGTGCTTAAGCTTGATTATGATCTGACCGGGGGAAGTGGCAGCAAGTTTGCTTATGCCGAGTTTAACGGGGGAAGCGGTAGAGCGATTCCGAACAATGCTACAGCATTAACGGTGGATTTGCTTGGCGATGCCAGTCTGAACTGGGTGCGCGCAGAGCTGTCCGATGCCGACGGCAAGCCCGTATATGTCGACCTGGCCCGTCCGATGGATTTCACCGGTTGGAAGACCGTGACCGCCGACTTGACAGCAAATACGATAAAATTCCCGGCCAAGCTCAAACGGCTGTATGTCGTGAACGTAGAGGAAGGCCAGGATGAGCGAGCATTGACTGGAAGCGTGTCCTTTGATAATGTGCGCTTCACAGCACCGGCTATTGAGGGAGATGCAGGCATGACGAGTGCCAAGGCTGTCATGGTGTTGGGTGAGAAAACGATGACGGTTAATGGCAAAAAGCAAGCTTTAGAGGCAGCGCCTTTATTGCAAAACAACACTACGTATGTTCCGATCAAATACGTAATGGATACTTTTGGGGGCAATGCAGTATGGAATAGTGAGGCTAAAAAAATTACGGTCACCCGAGGGGCGACTACCCTAGAGCTTAACGTGGGCAAGAAGGAATTTTTGCTGAATGGAGCTGTGAATAAAGCAGATGTTTCACCAATAATTGTAAATGGTAGGACTTTAGTCCCGCTTCGTATGGTATCCGAGCAGCTTGGGATTGGCGTAAATTGGGAACAGAAAACCAAATCTATTACTCTCGAATCATGATATGATGAGTCTGGAACTATATGGACTAAAGAACGGAGAAGGATGAAGTGGATTTCCAAGCCGATGCCATTGATCGCGTCATTAATAATGCTGTAACCGTCATGGAAAATAGCAAGCTGCAAATCCTTGAAATACTGGAGTCGGCCCGCAATGAGATGAAGACTCTTAACAATGAACTGCAAAATGTCATGAAGGAAACGGCAGAAACGGTAGAGAAGGTAGATCAACTCGAAGTGAATTATCGTCTATCCCGCATCCGGCTGACGGAAGTCAGCCGTGATTTTGTGCGGTACAATGAGGAGGATATCAAGCAAGCTTACGAGAAGGCCACGCAGCTTCAACTCGATTTGCTGATTTATCGGGAAAAGGAGATGTACCTGAAGGCCCGTCGCGACGAGCTTCAGAAACGGTCCCGAGATGTGGAGAAATCGGCTGAACGTGCAGAGACGATTACTACACAGATGGGAGTCGTACTGGAATACCTCTCTGGCGAACTGGGTCAGGTGACACGTATTTTGGAATCAGCAAAAAACCGGCAAATCATCGGGTTGAAAATTATTTTGGCACAAGAAGAAGAGCGTAAGCGGATATCCCGTGAAATTCATGATGGGCCTGCGCAGCTACTTGCCAATCTAGTGCTTAGGACGGAAATTGTAGAAAGAATGCTTGCGAAGCAGGAATTTAAGATGGTACAGGACGAAATAGTAGATTTGAAGGCGCAGGTGCGTTCCAGTCTGGAAGAAATGCGGAAGGTTATTTTCAATTTGCGCCCGATGGCGTTGGATGATCTGGGTCTTATTCCAACCTTGCGCAAATATGTGCATGATTACGAAGAGAAAACAAAGATTCGGGCTACCTTTGAGACCCGAGGCAAGGAGCATCGGCTATCCTCTTCTATGGAAGCAGCTATTTTTCGTCTGGTACAGGAAGCGCTCACCAATGCGGCGAAGCATGCTTATCCCACCTATGTGAGTGTTGAAATCACCTATCAGGTGCAGATGCTGCGTATTATGGTAAAGGATAATGGGTTAGGCTTCAAGGTGGAGCAATTGGAGCAGCAAACAAATGGACACACTCATTTTGGCTTGATCGGCATGAGGGAGAGAGTGGAATTGCTCGAAGGCAGGATGGAAATTGAATCCACAGCGAATTTGGGAACACAAATCGTCATCCACATCCCGACCAACACACAGAAGGGAAAGGAGTATCAGGATGGATAATGTTATAACTGACAGCAGAACAGCAATACGAGTTCTCTTAGCTGACGATCACCAATTGTTTCGTGAGGGTCTTAAGCGAATTTTAAATATGGAGGAAGATATCGAGGTTGTTGGCGAATGTGCGGATGGAGCACAAGTGCTGGAGGGCTGCCGTCAGTATGAGCCTGAAATTGTCTTGATGGACATCAACATGCCGCAACTGAATGGCGTTGACGCGACAGCAGAGCTTCGTGAGGCTTTGCCAGAAGTAAAGGTCATTATTCTGTCGATTCATGACGACGAGAGCTATGTATTTGAAACACTGCGCAAGGGAGCAACCGGCTACCTGCTGAAGGATATGGAGGCCGAATCTCTGGTCAACGCTATTCGTACCGTAGCAGAGGGAAATGCTTTTATTCATCCGAAGGTTACCGGAAAGCTGATTCAGCAGTTGCGCCGTATGGAATATTTGAGCGAAACTGGAGCTATCGCCGAGGATAACGCGATACGTGAAGCGGGCGTCAAGTTCGTAGCCGGAGATGATAATCCGCTGACGCGCCGGGAGGCTGAAGTGCTTCGGCTCATGGCCGAGGGACGCAGTAACAAGATGATTGGCGAGCATTTGTTTATCAGTGAGAAGACGGTCAAGAACCATGTCAGCAGTATTTTGCAAAAAATGGATGTGGACGACCGGACACAGGCGGTTATCAATGCCATCAAGTTTGGTTGGGTTACTTTATAGAGGCAGGTGCTGAAAACCTGACCTTTTGTACTCGTATCAGGTACATATTGACTGGATCGTAAATGAAAAACTTAATCTGGCGGATTTCCCGGAAAGCTAACGGAGGGAGCCCAGTAACCGACCTTTAAGCAGCGGCATATATTGTCGCTATAGGGAGGTGAGTCCTGTGGTTCCTTACATGGGTTGGGTACTGCTGGGTTACGGGCTGGCCGCAGCACTCGTGCATGTATTTCATGGCTTGCATTTGCGGAAAGGGCCCAGGGAAAATCCGGTTCTTCATTACATTTTAGTGACAAGCAATCATGGACAGCAGATGGAATGGTATTTAAGGGCTCTGTCGTGGTATGCCCATTTGCGGGGAATGCCGCTCAAGGTAACGGTACTGGATGCCGGCTCAGAGGATGATACGGTGGCGATTGCATGGAGATTCCATACGCAAGGCGAGATGGAATTAACTGTGATCGGTTTGCCTGCGGTACAAACGGAGGATACGGAGGAATCGGCCGCTGATTTGAGGGACGGTTCGCCAGTTTATATCGACCTTCGTATTCCACAGGAGGCGGGCAAAATCCCTTATGTCCATGTATAAATGGAGTCCTGACCAACAGCATAGGAATAGACTGGCGCATAAGCATGCGCAGTACAAGGTGTGAAGCACACTCTCATGAATGGCGATAAGCCGGAGAGTGTGCTTTTTTGCGTTCCGGGACAGCGGATTCGGAGTGGTTCCGAAAGGAGGTGATATATGCGGGATAATGTGACTGGGGCCGTATTATAAAGGGATTTTAAAGGGATTTTCATGAAAAGAGGAATTATCTCAAAATTGTTGAAATATGCTTGAATTTGCTATATTTTAGGGGGATTTATAAGTGAAGATAGGCTTATATGCCATTAGGATGATACACGGATGGGAAATGCGAGTGAGCCTGGATATAAGGATGGATTGGATGTGGTGGAGCAGCGGGGAAAGAATCTGTCCCTCTGCTATGTATTTATTGGCTGCTGAGCTGCCTTTGGGGTGGGCGGTAGCTGTGAAGGATGGTTTTGTGTCCAGGGAGGGGATGGACCGCTGGGATGGGGAAGATTGGGGGCATTTTTTGCAGGAAATGCTGCGGGAAGAATGGGCTGAAGAGATGATTTTGCAAAAGGGACAAGCAGGGGAAGCCTGGGAAAGGCTCAAAGGGGCGGCGGGGTGGATGTGGAAGCAAACGGGCGGAGAGCCGAAGGGAGAGATGCTGGCGCAGGGAATGATGACTTATTCGCTTGCTCATGATGAAGAGACTGTGCAGCGACTAGCGGCACTCCTAGAAGGCCGCTCGCTGCTGGAGGCAGAGCTGCAGCAGCTGCTCGCGGAACGCTTGCCCGGCGCAGCGCAGGCATGGCGATCCGTGGTTCAGCACGCGCATCTGCAAGGGCGCGTGGAACTGACGGCGGGCGTGGAGCGCCTGGCCCGCCGTCCGGTTCCGGGCCTGCGCGGTCGCCCGGCCCGGGGCCGCTTCCGCTGCCGGCGTTGCGGCAGCGAGGTGCATCGCCGCACGCCCTGCGGGTCGTGCGGCTCTCGCGGCTGCGCCTACTGCGAGGCCTGCCTCGCGCTCGGGCGCAGCCGCTCTTGCGCGCTGCTGCTGCGCGGCAGCAGCGCAGGCGCCGTGCCGCCTGCCAGCGGCGGCACAGCCCCTGCCCCCACCGGGTCCGTGCTGGACCGGTGGGGGCTAAGCCCCGCCCAGCGCCGCGCGGCGGGGCAGGCCCTGCGCTTCCTGGCGGGAGCGCAGGAAGCGTCTTCCGCGCCGCAGGGTGCGGCGGCGCGGCCAGCAGCAGCGGGCTTCGCGGGGACGAAGCCCGCCGGACATCAACCGCAGGCACAGGGGAGCCTGCGGAAGCTTGTCAGCCGTCTGGGTCAGGCTGTCAGCAGCTTATTTGAGCGGCCCCGGATGCCAGGCGAAGCAGGAAGCGGGGCTGCCCGTCCGCCCCGCTTCCTGCTGTGGGCAGTTACCGGAGCGGGCAAGACGGAAATGATTTTCCCGCTGCTGCGTTATGTATTGAACGCTGGCGGCCGTGTACTTGCGGCGACGCCACGTCGGGATGTCGTCCTGGAATTGGCCCCGCGAATCGCCAGAGCTTTTCCTGAAGATAAGGCAGCTGTGCTTTATGGCGGCAGCCCGGACCGCTGGGAGGACGCCCGGATGATAGTGTCCACCACACACCAATTGCTGCGATTTTATCATGCTTTTGATTTGGTCATTATTGATGAACTGGATGCGTTCCCGTATCATAACGATCCCATGTTGGCGTTTGCTGCTGAAGCGGCTTGCAAACCCGAAGGCCGATTTATCCTGTTGTCGGCTACACCTCCCTTAGCGATGCAAAGAGCAGCCCGGGCAGGCCGTCTGCCGCATGCCAAGGTACCGGCGCGATTTCATGGATATCCTCTTCCCGTACCCAGGCGGATTGACATGGTCCGTCTGGAACAAAGCTTGCATCGCCAATCTCTACCTTCTGGCCTGCTGACACCTTTGCGTCACTCTGCTCAGCGTGGAGCTCAAATTTTTATATTTGTTACGCGTATCCGCCAAATTGCTCCTTTTACTACGTTATTAAGGCGTTATTTCCCCGGGCTTCCGATTGAAGGGACTTCTTCTCAGGATGAGCATAGGGCGGAGAAGATAGTAGCTTTTCGGAATGGGAAAATCAGAATGCTGGTCACAACGACAATTCTGGAGCGCGGGGTTACGGTGCCCAAAAGTGATGTATACATAGTTGATGCAGACAGTGATTTATTTGACGAGGCTTCACTAGTCCAAATGGCTGGGAGAGCCGGCCGTTCAATAGAGGACCCGCAGGGGATCGTGATCCTGGCCTCCAGAGAGTGGACGAGATCTCAGCGGGGAGCAATCCGGCAAATCAAAATGATGAATGCTTATGCGAAACAAAATGGATTTTTGAAGGAAAAGGAGGCTATATAAATCATGACAAATGCACCTTTTGGTTTGAACGATCAAGGAGTTCGAGGGAGAAGACGAAATTGGGATCGGGTGAAGGCCGCCTGGATTCCCCGAGTCAATATCATCCCTCCAGGAGCAGCATCAACCGTGGCAGTTCCTTCATACTACGACTTCAATAGAGAGAACACAGTATGGTCCAATGTGATTTCTCCCTTACATAACTTGCTTGCTCCGCCTGGTATCCCTTGTCTAACGTGTGGCAAGATGATTTCTGGTCGGGTTCGCGGTTATCCGGAGATTTGTCTTTCTTGCTATGGGTCGATTCCCTGGATTCAAAAGCCGCGTTGTCTGGTGTGCGGTCGTCATGTGGGTTGCCCGGATTGCACCCGTGATCCTCAAATCCCCCGCAGCTTCGTAATGAACAGGAGTGCTGTAGCCTACAACTCGGCTATGCGTGAATGGCTTAGCCAATACAAATTTAAAGGAAATGAAATGTATGGTACGGTAATGGCCCGGATGATTGGCCGGGCATACCGGCTCATGGTTAAGGAGCTTGAAGGAGCGGCGCAGGGCAGAAAAATTCGTTTTGACGTAGTCACCTATGTGCCCGTTAGCAGTGACCGGATGCAGGAGCGTGGATTTAATCAGACTGCCCGTTTGGCCTATGGCGTGGCTTCAATTGGCAGGATTCCGCTGATATCGCTTTTGGAGCGTCCGCAGCATGCGGAGAAGCAAAGCTTCAAGAGCAGGTGGAAAAGACTGCGTGATATGCATCATGCCTTTTGCCCATCTGCTCAAGCCCGGGAACGGTTAACGCAGATATTGGCTGAAGCAGATAAAAGGCGTCAAGGCTTCTCTTTATTTACGCGTCCCCCGTTCACTCAAGCCGGTCCGGACGCCCCCTTTACACGCCCTTTACTGGATCATCCTACTCCTGTTCGAATCCTGTTGGTGGATGATGTCTATACCACAGGCAGCACGATTGCAGCCGGTTCACATGCGCTTCAGGAGTTATGCAGCCAGTTGGGGCGGCAAGCTGAGGTATATAGTTTAACTTGGGCAAGAGCCTAAATATTACATTCTTTTGCGTGGCGTTTACAAAATGATGGACGAACTCCTTATGAATGAGTTAATCTAACATCAGGTGAAGTTTTCATTTGGATGGAGGGGACGAAGTAGCATGGGGTTGAATCTTGGGAATTGTCCGCGCTGCGGAAAATTGTTTGCCAATAATTTCAGAGACATTTGTCCTGCCTGTATAAAGGAAATTGAGGAAGAATACGAGCGGTGTCTAAAATATTTGCGTGAGGAGAAGACGGCTACGATTCAGGAGGTTCATGAGGCTACCGGCGTCTCCATTAAGCAAATCACCAAGTTTATTAAAGAAGGTCGTATTTCGGTGGCCAACAATCCAAACATGATGTATCCTTGCGAGGTGTGTGGTACGATGATTCGCGAGGGGAACATGTGTGACTCTTGTCGGGCCCGCCTGACTCGTGACTTGACGGCTGCAGCCAAGAAGGAAGCACTACGACCTAATGACAAGGAAGATAGACAGGGTGGCAGCGGTGCCTACAATGCTATCGACAAATTTCGTAGTCCTTAACGACTAAATCTCTGAGCTTCTGGCATAATAATGTGAAACATCCAATGGTTCGCTATTAAAAATGATTTGAAAGCCGCCGATAAACTTATTAAAGATTATCGGCTTTTTTATATGGAAAGAAAGGTGGAGCCCATGAAAATCAATGAAAGCGGACGGGTCGGAGCCATCAATAGCTATCAACGTCAAATCGAATCCCAACGTAATGATTCAAATAACAAAGCACGTCGTAAAGATGAAGTATCTATATCCACAGAGGCCAAGGAATTGTTAAAGGCACAGGAAGGCAATCTGTCTCCTGAACGTGCTGAGCGAATTGAGGAACTGAAGTCTCAAGTATCCGCGGGAACCTACCATGTGGAGACGGGCAAGTTGGTTGAAAAGCTGATCCCATACTTTAAGTCTTATGATCAAGAATAGGAGACTACGATGACCATACAGCCTCTTGTACATGCATTGCACCTACTTGATGAGTATCATCGTGAGATGATTGATGTTGCTTCTCAAAAGAAACAGGCAATTATCGAGAATGATGTCGAGCAACTTGTGCAGATTATGAATCAAGAATCTCGTATTCTCAAGCGAATTGAACAGGCAGAGGCCCAACGAATTGAGCTATGTAGACAATTTCTCAAGGCCAAGGGAATCAAGAGTGAGTTGAACCTGACCATTACAGAGCTTATACGACTTGTTTTTGACCCGGAGGAGAAGAGTCAAATTCAGCAAGTACAGAATCAATTGTCAGCTTCTTTGGCTGAAATTAAGGAACTCAATCAATTAAATCAGCAGCTAATTCAGCAATCGTTGCATTTTCTTGAATTCTCTATGGAGCTGTACGGTGGCAGACAAGACCAAGAAGCAACTTATCATCATCCCTCCGATAAATCGGCAGGGGTGCAGCGTTCAGGTTTATTTGATACAAGAGCATAGAGTGTGCTAGAAGGGGGCTAGGAAGTGGCATCTACTTTTCATTCAATAGAAACGGCTAAGAGAAGCTTGCTCACACAGACAGCAGCGCTGAATACAACAGGACATAATGTAGCCAATGCCAACACGGCAGGCTACTCGAGACAAGTGGTAAACATGAAGGCATCCATTCCAATGGAGGCCTATGGGATGAATCGCTCTGTATCTCCCGGCCAGTTGGGAACAGGGGTCGAATTTGACTCCATCAAGCGGATTCGCAATATATTTCTGGATAGTCAGTTCCGTGGGGAGAACAGCAGTAACGGAAGATGGACGATTCAAGCAGAGAATCTGGCCAAGCTGGAAGGTATTATGAATGAACCCTCCGATACCGGGATTAGAACGGTGCTGGATAATTTCTGGAAGGCATGGTCTGATTTGAGCAAAGATCCGGAAAATGCGACCGCCCGGAAGATTGTGCTGGAAGCCGGGGTAGCCATGACGGATGCGATTAACTATATGAATCGCCAAATGGATAATTTATCTACCGATCTGACAACAAGCATTGGCATGAAGGAGCAAGAAGCCATCGGCTACCTGGAGTCCATTGCGGATTTGAACACCTCCATTACAAGATTGGAGGGGCTTGGCGATGATGCCAATGATCTGAGAGATCAGCGGGATTTATTAACGGATAAGCTGTCCAAGATCATGAATATTACGGTTACTGACGAAGAGACGGGTTATAGCATTATGATGGGTGGGACGCAGCTGCTGCAAGGTGGCGAAGTGCAGGTTCAAGCATCCCCCCCCGGGAATCCAGCAGGCTCTTTCCTGGTGCAAGGCTTTGCATCAGGTGCGTTGCAAGGCGGCGAGGCCTACGGCATCATATATTCTCGTGACAACTATGTTGTGGATAGCAAGGCGCAACTTAATGATTTGGTCAATTCAATTATGAATGGGCAAATTGAAAATGTGTCAATCCCGGCAGGCTCTATGCTGCCTGAGGGCATCGTGGTGAAGCAAGATACCACAGTCACTGTTAATGGTACAGATCAAATCATCACCGCCGGAACCACCTTGCCAGCAAACAGTGTGTTGAAGACAGCAACGACGATTGATGTTAATGGCTTTAATGGTTTACACCAGCTTGGATTTACCTTGAATGGAACTACAGATCGTGGTCTGCCATTCTTTGTAGGTACTGATGCGGGCAGTATGACGATTAACCCGGCCATTCTTAATGACTCTAATTTGTTGGCAACATCACTTCGCACAGAAGCAACAGGTACTGGTGCTGTTGTAGTCAAAGGGAATAATACATTGGCCTTGCTCATGTCGGGTTTAAACGAGGCTAAATTCACAGCTGCTGATGGAACCAAGTCGACAATAAATTCCCAGTACGCTGCGATGGTAGGGGTACTGGGAGTTAAGGCGCAAGAAGCACAACGCCAGGCAGACAATTCGGATGTGCTGGTGACGCAGGTGGAGGCACAACGTCAATCAGTTAGTGGTGTATCGCTGGATGAAGAGCTGTCCAATATGATGAAGTTCCAACATGCCTATGCATCGGCTGCCCGGTTTATGACGACTTTTGATCAGCTTCTGGATAAATTAATTAACTCTACTGGTATAGTAGGCAGATAGGGAGTGAGAATGTATGATCCGAGTAACATCTAATATGCTTAATAATCAAATGCTGCTTAACCTCAATCGTAATGGTGTAAATATGAATAAGCTGCAGACCCAATTAACTACTGGCCGTAAAATTAATAAGCCATCAGATGACCCTGTCGGCATAACCTACTCCATGCGTTATCGTGCAGAACTATCCTCAAATGAGCAATATCAGAAAAATGTAGACAGCGCCCAATCATGGCTTGAGGCTACGGATACAGCGATAGATCAGGTGGGCAGCATTCTGCACCGTGTTAAGGAATTAACTGTGCAGGCATCTAACTCGACCAACCCGCAGTCCGCGCTCGATAGCATTAATACCGAAATCAAGCAGCTTAAGGAGCAGCTGCTGGATATCGGAAATAGCAAAATCAATGGCAAGTATATATTTAATGGTCAGACCTATGACAAGAAGCCCTATGATTTTCCCAAGGGGGCGGATAATATTTCTGATACGTCTACAGCAGGAGACCTGACAACAGATCCTGGTGAAATTAATTATATTATTGGTGACAATATTCAATTGTCGGTTAATATCACGGGGAATGATTTATTTGGCAGTCCAGCGGATCAAAATGGAGATCATATCTTTACGATGCTGGATCGATTAAGTGGAGCGCTTGAAGTGAGTGACTTCGATACCATTTCGGAGCAATTGGATTTCATTGATTCCAGAGTGGACAAGGTATTAACTACCCGGGCTATAGTAGGCGCCAAGGCCAATCGGGTAGATTTGATGCAAGGCCGTCTGACGGATCTTGAGGTGAATCTGAATGATATGCAAGGCAATGTAGAGGATGCAGACTATGAGAAGGTCATTCTGAATGCCAAGATTCAGGAAAGTATCTATAATGCTTCATTGTCTACCGGGGCCAAAATTATATCTAATTCTTTAGCTGATTTCTTGCGGTAGGCGGTGGAAGCTATGATACCACAGCTTCAGATTCATCAACAGCCCTCGTTGCTGTCTATTGAATCAACAAGGGCATCCTTATCTATTCGTCAGCAACGTCCGGATTTCAACATTGAAACTCGTAGAGCGGATCTGAATATAGAGCAACCTAGACCTATCATGGAAATTGATCAGCATGAAGCCTGGCGTGCCTATACTGGTGGTCATCCTCTAGAGATGAATCAGCAGATTTATTCAAATTTGCCGAGTTTGTTCCTGCAAGGCCTGGCTAAGAAGGTTGAGCAGGGCAATCAACTGGCACAGTTCCATAAGCCCGGCAACTCGATTGCCGAAGTATATGGAACTGACTGGAAGCGGGATCCTTTCGTTGAATATCGAGCGCCAGCTTCGTATGACAACGTAGATATTCATGTGCAGCGTAATAACCCTGTAATACAAGCTCAGGCTAATCCGCCACAGATTCGTGCGCGTGCTTATATACCGGACATTGAGTATCAACCAGGCAATCTGGATGTTCGGGTGAAGCAATATGCATCAGTAGAGATTATTCCTCCTGACGTCGATCAAAGGAAATAATAGGGTATAATATTTATGTAAAATAGCTATAGCGGTATGAAGTCCGGCTATAGCTATTTTCTGTTATAGCTCAAGTACAAATTTATGGAGATGATTACGATGGAAATTGCAACGGCCCAATTTGGAAGCATTGAGGTTGCAAGCTCACAAATTTATAGCTTCCCTAAAGGGATTCCCGGCTTTGAAGAGCATCACCAGTTCGCGGTAATTGACATGGAGGATACTCCTTTTTCTTATTTGCAGTCCTTAATGCAGCCTGAAATATCATTATTGATTACAGATCCATTTGTTTTTTGTAAAGAATATGAATTTGAGCTGCCAGCTACGGTGAAAGAGGAGCTTGAACTGGGGACAGAGGTGCAGATTAGAAACATAGTTACGCTGCAGGAGCAGGTGCAGCAGTCCACGATGAATTTGTTGGCACCGCTTGTTTTCAATACAGCTAATAACAAAGCCAGACAAGTCATTTTGCATGATAGCCCTTATACCTCGCGCCATTTATTATGGGGGAGTTCTTCGCCAGAGAAGGGAGCGAAATAATATGCTTGTGTTATCTCGCAGAGTAGGTGAGTCCATCGTAATTCAGGATAATATTGAGATCACGGTGATTGGTGTAGAAGGCGATAATGTCCGTATAGGTATTAAAGCCCCCAGACAAGTGGAAATATTTCGTAAAGAAATATATTTGTCTATCCAGGAGTTGAACAGACAATCGGTTACACAAGGCCAAGCGGATATTGCCAAGCTTATGGAAAAGCTCAATCCCTCTTCTTAGTGAATTTAAGATTGAGCCAGTCTGTTATACGAAAATTTTTTAGAAAAATAGTCCATTTGCTCTAAATTTCCGAATTGTCCCTGTCGATATATGTATAAGACGCTATTTCGGAAGGGCGGCCGACCTTAACGAAAGCAAGCGGACCACAAGGATGTGGAATAAACTTATTCAGGGAGGAAATTATCAATGATTATCAACCACAATATTGCTGCATTAAATACTCACCGTCAATTGGGCGCTAACACTGGCGCATCTTCCAAGAACCTGGAAAAATTGTCTTCCGGTCTTCGCATCAACCGCGCTGGTGACGATGCTGCCGGCTTGGCAATTTCCGAAAAAATGCGTGGCCAAATCCGTGGTTTGGATATGGCTCAGAAGAATGCTCAAGATGGTATTTCCTTGATTCAAACCGCTGAAGGCGCATTGACTGAAACTCACAGCATCCTGCAACGTATGCGTGAATTGGCAGTTCAAGCTTCTTCCGACACCAACGAAGGCGTTGACCGTCAGAAGCTGCAATCCGAGGTTAACGAATTGTCTAAGGAAATTAAACGTATTTCTACTGACACAGAGTTCAATAACCAAAAAGTACTGAATGGCGAATTTAACGATAAAGTGTTTCATATCGGTGCTAACTCTGGTCAAAGCATTAAATTGTCCATCGGTGACATGAGCAACACTGAGTTAGGTGTTAATGGCTATGTAGGTGTAGACTCCAATGCTCTAAACGACAAAATTATTATTACAAACAAAGATAATCAAGCCTACAAGATTAAAGTAACTGATGTACAAGATGAGACTGGAGCGGAAGTTAAGAAGACTACAGCTACCATGGATCAAAATGGTTTAATCACTATTGCTGTCAAGCAAGCTGGGCCTGGTGTCGATGGAGCTGGTGATCCTGTGGCAGGAGCTGTTACTGGTACTTATGAAGACGTTATAAATGCTCTGAAATCTCTTGGTCTTGAAGCTGAGGTGGCTACTGGAACTACTGCTACTGATGTTGTTGTTGCTGCTGATATTACTGCTGCAGCTGCAGCAGACACTGATGTAGCGGAAGCAACTGTAGCAGATGATACGGTTGGTGTTAGCATCTCTACCCAACGTTCTGCTGATAAAGCAATCACTACAATCAACAATGCTTTGAACGCAGTTTCCGAAGAACGCTCTAAACTGGGTGCGAACCAAAACCGTTTGGAACACACCATTAACAACCTGGGCGCTACTTCCGAGAACCTGACAGCTGCTGAATCCCGTATCCGTGATGTGGATATGGCGAAAGAAATGATGTCCTTCACGAAGAACAACATTTTGACTCAAGCTGCTCAAGCTATGTTGGCTCAAGCTAACCAACAACCACAAGGCGTACTGCAATTGCTTCGTTAAGATTCATTTGCATAAACCTCAAGAGATTCCGAGTTATTCGGAGTCTCTTTTTTTATTTTTTCCTAAATCTAATCTCCTGTTATTCCGATATAACACATAGAAGGATCATTTGAGAGAAGGTGTAATGATGAATCTGCAAATTTCATTTTCGGGAGCTCAAAGTACAAGCCCTGGCAATTATCCTCAACCCTCCAAGGTCGACATTCAGAGTACGGTCTTACTCAAGAACGAACGTGAACTACAAAATGCGGAGCGGCAGGGGCGTGTTGTTTCTTTAGGTGAAGAAGAATTGATTCGTTCTATTGACAAGGCCATTCAGGCCCTGCAAGGCCCGGAGACAACTGTAGAGATCAGTGTCCACGAGAAGACCAATGCGATTATGATTAAGGTCCTGAACAAAAGCACGGGGGATATTATTCGAGAGATTCCGCCGGAGAAAACATTGGAAATTGTAGCGAAAATGATGGAATTTGCAGGTCTCATCATTGACGAACGATTATAGCTAAGGAGGTTTACTTATGAGAGTATCAGGTTTAGCATCAGGCATGGATATTGATTCCATGGTCAAGCAGCTTATGTCAGCCAGACGCACGCCACTAAATACCTTGAATCAAAATAAGCAAATACTCGAATGGCGTCGGGACAACTATAAACAAGTGAACAGCAGCTTGGTTGATTTTCGGCAAAATAAGATTGGAAATGAGTACAGAAAATCTTCAGCTATGGCCATGTATACCT
This sequence comes from Paenibacillus sanguinis 2301083 = DSM 16941, assembly GCF_000374825.1. Classification (GTDB taxonomy): domain Bacteria; phylum Bacillota; class Bacilli; order Paenibacillales; family Paenibacillaceae; genus Fontibacillus; species Fontibacillus sanguinis. Next base: position 237,399 of record NZ_KB895376.1, on the reverse strand, counting down.
CTGAGGTGACGGGAAATAAAGAAGCCATTAGCGTTAGAGCAACCAATACTACCAATATGACCACGATGGAGGTACAGGTAAATAGGCTAGCTACACAAAGAACGCTTAGCTCCGAGAAGCTGGAGGGAGCGAGCCTATCTACTAAGCTGAGCACCTTGCAGCCGGAACCTGAGGGCGGCTACTATGTTCAGGTGAATGGCAAAAAGATAGCATTCTCCGGTTCAGATTCCCTAAAGAACGTCATTGATAAAATTAATGGTGACACTTCAGCAAATGCAGTAGCCTCCTTCGATGAGGCCTCACATAAGCTTGTTATTAAATCGCGTTCATTTGGCAGCGGTGAGGAGATCACAAGTAACTTGATGCCCAATATGACATTTACAGATGGCAATGCGGCTGAAGTAGTCATCAATGGTGAAACTTTTACACCAAATAGCAATACAATCACGATGAATGGTGTGAGTATCACGCTATTAAAGACTAGCGCAGAAAGTTCTACCGTCACTACCAAGGCAGATGGCAATAAGGCCGTTGAAACAATCAAGTCTTTTATAGAGGATTATAATGCGCTGATCAAAGAACTCAATTCCAAGATCAGTGAGAAGAGATACAAGAACTTCGCACCACTAACTGCTGAACAGAAGAAAGAATTGGAAGAGGATGATATCAAGCTTTGGACAGAAAAGGCGAAGAGTGGTCTTCTGCGTGGGGATACCATTATCAGCGAAGGTCTTTCCAATATGCGCAATATTCTCATTGAGTCTTCTGTCAAGCTTGGCGATAAGAATATCTCACTTCCCGACATCGGCATCACGACAGGCACGTATACCGAGAATGGAAAGCTGTATCTGGATGAGGCCAAGCTACAACAGGCAATCACGGAGAATCCGGATAAGGTTATGGAGATGTTTATGGGCTCTACCGACGGCAGCTCTAAAGGGATTTTCGATAAACTATACGACACAACTTTAGTTACCTTGGAACGTATTTCGGATAAAGCAGGAACCTCTAAATATAATGGAGATCTTACCCAAACGTTAAACGAACAAAGTACAATGGGTAAAGAGCTTACAGATATGGAGGATCGAATTGCGAACTTGGCCAAGAAGCTGACGGCCATGGAAAATAATTATTACACCAAGTTCAATGCTATGGAGCAAGCCATTAATAAACTTAATTCTCAATCTGCTAGCATTACCAATTTGCTGGCACAATGAGAATAGTGAAACTAGGAGTGAACCACAATGATTACATCTCCTTATGAGAAATACAAGCAATCTTCGGTACAAACATCAACACCGGCACAATTGCTTATTATGCTGTATGATGGTGCAATTCGCTTTACACGGGGCGCTATGGAGGCTATTCATGCTGAGGATTACCAGAAAAAAAATGAATTAATCGGCAAGGCTCAGGCCATTGTCAGCGAATTAAGAGCATCCTTGAATCACAGCTATGAGATAGCAGCACAGCTGGATAAAATGTATGAATATATTAACTACTTGCTTATTGAAGCAAATATTAGAAAAGAAGCAACCCGGGCTGAGGAAGCGCTTGGTTATTTGCTTGAGCTGAAAGAAAGCTGGGTTCAGGCCTCTAAAGAAGTAGCTGGTGGGCAAGCGAATGCCAATGGATGAACTGCTGGAGCAGCTCGAACTGCTGGATGAAGAGATGCTCGATCGTTCTGATCAAGCATCTACTGCGGAAGAATGGACAGATTTCATAGATCGAAGACAGAGAATTGTGGAAGCTATAGTGCAATATGCAAGCTTAAGCCCATTGTTGTCAGAACAGAAGCTTAGACTAACTCGCATTCAGATGAGTGAGGATAAACTGCGAGAATGTATGGTATCACAGAAGCAAGAAGCTGCGGACTGGTTACGGCAACGAGAGCAAGCGAAGCTACAACGTAATGTGTATGAGACAGCTTATTCTCCTGAAAGTATGCTGATGGATCGTCGTAAGTGATCCCATAAGAATAGGCTAGTATATAAGCATTGATAAGAGCATGGTGTTTCAATATATACACGATATGGGTATTTAATAAGTATCCACTCGATGTACAGGTCTTTGACATGGTTATAGACAAAAATCTACAATTTATTTACAGGTAAACCTTTTCTTTGGTAATTGACATTGGCCAAGCCTGGGTGGTATAGTCAAAATGTGGGGCTTGGTTACAGGCGACACTCTTATTTGATAATGAAGGGAATGTTAGTGCATGCAAGGTAAAGTAAAATGGTTTAACGCAGAGAAGGGTTATGGCTTCATTGAAACTGAAGAAGGCGGCGACGTATTCGTTCACTTTTCCGCAATCCAGTCCGAAGGCTTCAAGACTTTGGAGGAAGGTCAATCCGTTGAGTTTGAAATCGTGGAAGGCGCTCGCGGACCGCAAGCAGCTAACGTAATCAAACTGTAATCATCCCGGCATAGCCGACCTACATATGAACGGTACGATGGTTAACAATTGAAGATTCGCTAGCACACACCCTGGGGCAACCCGGGGTTTTCTTATGTTGTTTAATTCTTATGTTGTTAGCGGATGTTCACTGAAATGAGGGGAACGTTTTGCATAGAATAAAAAAATTACTCCGCTTTCTCCCAGCGCTGTTGCTAATGCTTGTCCTGTTCCTGTCCTCTTCACAGTCTTATCAGGAACAGACCCTGGTGCCTGATATTGAAAAAACGACCTCACAGCAATCGATCTCTGATTTCTTTGGCGGGATGCGCTTTAGCTATGGGGGACGGGAGATTAGTGTAGAGAGTGTGGGGAGTGCCGGCTTTATTGAGTTTCTTATTCGCAAGGCGGCGCATTTTGGCAGCTATGCTCTCTTGGCGATGCTGCTAGTGTACGCGTTAGGCGGTGTAGAACGTGTAAGGGGACGCAGACGTTATGTGTATGCCTGGGGCATAGCGCTCTTATATGCATGCAGCGATGAACTGCATCAGGGCTTTACACCAGGGCGAACGGCCATGCTGCAAGATGTTATTCTGGATGGGATAGGAGCGGCTTTTGGAACGGCAGTAGCGGGGTTATGGGGCTTCTGGAGCCAGCGGAGACAGCGAAAGTTGTTGGAAAAATAACAGGAGGCGGCCTTTGTTTACGAACCCCTAACACTTTTTACTTTGGCTTTACACCATGTTATAATGAAGGTGCAAAGCAAAGGAGGAGTGCCCTATGAATTTTAGTATTCGTGGACAGCAGATTGAAGTGACTGAGGCCTTGCGTGACTACGTAGACAAGAAGCTCAGCCGGCTTGACAAGTACTTTGATGCACCCCCTAACTCTGACGGTACCGTAACCTTAAGTGTGGTGCGAGGCTTGCATGCGGTAGAGGTAACCATTCCTTTGACTGGTGTATTGCTTCGTGCAGAGGATCGCAGCAATGATATGTATGCTTCCATTGATGCGGTTGTGGACAAGCTGGAACGTCAGATACGCAAGCACAAGACGAAGATTAATCGCAAGCTTCGCCAACGAGGCGTGAAGGACATTCTGTTCGCAGAAGGTCAGGCTAACGGTTCTGTCGCCGTGGAAGAGAGCGAAGACGAACTGGAAGTTGTTCGCACCAAGCGCTTTATTATGAAGCCGATGGATGTAGAGGAAGCTATTCTGCAAATGAATATGGTTGGACATAACTTTTATGTATTTTCTAACATTGATACCAAGGAAGTTAATGTAGTATATAAACGAAATGATGGTAAATATGGTTTGATCGAGCAAGACTAAACAGCATCTTCGTTTCAAATTCGACGTTTGTATCGTTCAGGTGGTAATTCCTGTGGGCTACAACGTAAGTGAAACGAGCCTTATCCGCCCGCGGATAGGGCTCGTTATTCGTATACAAGGTGCTTTAACGCAATAGAGACGTGATAGAGCGTGTTGCGGCATGCCCTTCAAACTGTTACAATTTAGGCAAATCATCTGTTTATGCGTGAAAGGGGTAAACCATGCTGGGATTAGTAAAGAAAATCTTTGGCGACACGAACGACCGTGATGTCAAACGTCTGATGAAGACGGTGGATCATATTAACTCACTAGAGCCGCAATTTGAGGCACTCTCGGACGAGCAATTGAAAGCCAAAACTGCGGAATTTCGGGAGAGAGTCGAAAAAGGGGACACCCTGGAAGAACTGCTGCCTGAGGCGTTTGCTACGGTAAGAGAAGCCTCCAAGAGAACGCTGGGTATGCGTCATTTCGATGTGCAATTAGTCGGGGGTATCGCTCTGCATGAAGGGCGTATTGCCGAGATGAAAACCGGTGAAGGGAAAACATTGGTCGGAACCCTCCCGGTTTATTTGAATGCGCTCTTGGGCCAAGGCGTTCACGTCGTAACCGTCAATGATTATTTGGCACAGCGCGACAGCGAGCAAATGGGCCGAATTTATAACTTTCTCGGTATGACGGTTGGAGTTAACCTGAACGGTATGGACCATGGAGCCAAGCAAGAAGCTTATGCTTGCGATATTACGTATGGTACAAATAACGAATTCGGTTTTGATTACCTGCGTGATAATATGGTGCTTTACAAAGAACAAATGGTACAGCGTCCACTTTATTTCTGTATCATTGACGAAGTGGACTCCATTCTCATTGACGAAGCACGGACGCCATTGATTATTTCCGGGCAAGCAGAGAAGTCAACCCAGTTGTACTACGCTGCTGATGTTTTCGTCAAGCATTTGAAAGCGGAAGAGGATTTCACCGTAGATATCAAAGTCAAATCCGTATCGCTGACCGAAAAAGGGGTCGCTAAGGCGGAACATACTTTCGGCATCGATAATTTATATGATCACAAGCATGTAACAGTGAACCATCACATAGTACAAGCACTCAAGGCGAATGTTATCATGCGTCGGGATGTCGACTACGTTGTGACTGACGATGAGGTTATGATCGTTGATGAATTTACCGGTCGGCTTATGGCGGGCCGCCGTTATAGCGATGGCCTCCATCAGGCAATTGAGGCTAAGGAAGGCATTAAGGTTCAGAATGAGAGCATGACGCTGGCGACGATTACGTTCCAGAACTACTTCCGGATGTATCGCAAGCTGGCCGGGATGACCGGTACGGCGAAGACAGAGGAAGAAGAGTTCAAGAAGATTTATGGTTTGGAAGTATTGCAGGTGCCAACTAACCGTCCTAATCAGCGGGTGGACATGCCAGATGTCGTCTATAAGAGTGTTGAGGGCAAATTCAGAGCGGTTGTTGAAGAGATCGTCAAACGGCATAAGAACAATCAACCGGTCCTGGTGGGTACGATTTCCATTGAGAACTCTGAACTGGTATCGGAAATGCTGAAGCGCAAGGGCGTACCGCATAAAGTGCTCAATGCAAAACATCATGCAGAGGAAGCCGAAATTATTTCTCGTGCGGGTGAACCAGGGTCCGTGACCATCGCCACCAATATGGCAGGTCGTGGTACAGACATTTTGCTGGGCGAAGGTGTATCCGCCTTGGGTGGCTTGCATATCATTGGTACAGAACGCCATGAATCGCGCCGGATTGATAACCAGTTGCGCGGTCGTGCCGGTCGTCAGGGAGACCCGGGCTCCACGCAGTTCTATCTGTCGCTGGGCGATGAATTAATGAAGCGATTTGGCGCAGACAATGTGATGGGCATGATGGAACGCCTTGGCTTTGACGAAGATCAACCGATTGAGAGCAAGATGATTACCCGTGCGATCGAATCTGCCCAGAAGCGGGTTGAGGGCAATAACTTCGATCTCCGTAAAGTTGTCCTGCAATATGACGATGTAATGAACCAGCAGCGGGAGATTATCTACAAGCAACGCCGCGAACTGCTGGAATCCGATAATATTAAGCAAATCATTATTGATATGATCAAGCCGGTAATTGAGCGGGTTGTTGAAGCCCATACGTCGGATGAGCTGCCGGAGAACTGGGAATTACAAGATGTTGCAGAATATATGAACAGCAAGCTGCTGGATGAAGGCGCGATAACGAAGGACGATCTTTGGGGCAAAGAGCCTGATGAAATGGTGGAATTCATCTTCAATCGTGTCATAACCAAATATGATGAGCGCGAAGAAGCAATTGGTCCGGAAATGGTACGCGAGTTCGAGAAGGTTATCGCTCTGCGAGCTGTGGACAGCAAGTGGATGGACCATATCGATGCTATGGACCAACTGCGTCAAGGGATTCATCTGCGGGCCTACGGCGGGACTGATCCACTGCGTGAATACCAATTTGAAGGTTATGAAATGTTTAACAGTATGGTTGCCAGCATCCAAGAGGAAGTCGCCACATATATTATGAAAGCACAGGTTGAAACAAACCAGGAGCGTCAAGCTGTGGTGGACGAAGACAAAATCTCTACGAGTGGCGAGCCAACCGAGAAACGCCCGGTCAAGCGCGGCGACCAAGTTGGACGCAATGATTTGTGTCCTTGCGGCAGCGGGAAGAAATACAAGCATTGCCACGGTCAAAACGCTTAAGACACGTTGAGCAATAGGCTAGGGGAGGCGGGGGATTCAAGGATTTCCTTGAATCCCCCGTTTTTGCCCGTGAAGAACAAGTGAGAGTAATATAAAATGTATGATCAACAGCTGATCTTTTGAACAAACCTTACCAAAGAAGGGTGATATATATGATCGATGCGAACATCAAGCACGATATGCGTGAAATAGCGAAAAAATTATCCAACCTTAGGGGGTCTCTTTGACTTAGATCTTAAGCAAGAGATGATTGCTAACTATGAGGAGAAGATGGCGGCGCCTGATTTTTGGGACGATAACGACAAGGCTCAGGCTCTGATTGCGGAAATGAACGGGGTCAAGTCGTCGGTGGACCAGTATACAGCGTTGCAGAATGAATACGATGAACTGGAAATGATGATTGAACTGGCCGAAGAGGAAGGCGACCAAGCATTGGCCGAGGAGATCGGCGGATCAGTTGCCGGGCTGGTGAAGAAGCTGGAGGACTTTGAACTGCAGCTGCTGCTGAATCAGCCTTACGATAAAATGAATGCCATTCTGGAGTTGCATCCCGGAGCAGGAGGCACGGAGTCCCAGGACTGGGGACAAATGCTGCTGCGCATGTATACCCGTTGGGCGGAGAAGCGTGGCTTCAAGGTCGAAACACTGGACTATCTGCCAGGTGATGAGGCGGGCATCAAGAGCGTCACACTGTTGATCAAGGGCTACAATGCTTACGGTTATCTGAAGACGGAGAAAGGGGTCCATCGGCTGGTGCGAATTTCCCCTTTTGATGCCTCTGGACGCCGCCATACTTCATTTGTCTCCTGCGATGTCGTGCCGGAGATCAGCGACGATGTCGAAGTGGATATTCGCACGGAGGATTTGAAGATTGATACGTACCGCGCCAGCGGCGCAGGGGGGCAGCATATCAATACGACCGACTCGGCGGTACGGATTACTCATATTCCTACCGGTATCGTGGTGACGTGTCAGAACGAGCGCTCCCAGATCAAGAATCGGGAACGGGCGATGACCATGCTGCGTTCCAAATTGTATGAGCGCAAGATCGAAGAGCAACAGAAAGAACTGGACGAAATCCGTGGCGAGCAATCTGATATCGCCTGGGGCAGCCAAATTCGCTCCTATGTGTTCCATCCTTACAGCATGGTGAAGGATCATCGGACTTCCGTGGAGACCGGCAATGTAGGCGCAGTGATGGATGGCGATCTGGATGCCTTCATCGACGGTTATCTGCGCAGCCAGATTCGGACAGAAAGCTAAACAGGCGGGCATCCCGTCGATTAGGAGTAAAACCCACCTGAGCTGATGCCATGTCTCGGGTGGGTTTTGTCATGATGTTAATAAAGGAGGAGCCCTTGTGCCACCTAAGGTTCGCAGACGTAGACTTCAACAATATATACCGGTGACAGGCCCGGTTCGACATACATTAGATACAATCATGATTATCGCAGGCTCCCTGATTACGGCGCTGGCCTTCAACCTGTTCCTGGTGCCCAATGACATTGCCTCTGGGGGCGTCTCCGGGCTTTCCATTATCGTACAGGTTGTCTTTGGAATTGAACCGGCCTATACTCAATGGGCCTTAAATATTCCGTTATTTGTGGCAGGCTTTTTGCTGCTCGGGCGTGATTATTCGATTCGCTCCCTGCTGGGTACGGTAATTTTGCCGTTGTTTGTATTTCTGACGAGGGATATTCCGTTACCGACGACAGACCCGTTGCTGGCTTCACTGTATGGCGGGATCGGGGTTGGCTTTGGATTGGGCATTGTCTTTCGGGGACGGGGATCGACCGGGGGCTTATCTACGTTGGCGCAAATTATCCAGAAATACAGCGGCTTGAGCTTGTCTATGTGCGTTGTGCTCATGGATGGAATTGTCATTACGCTGGCAGGCTTCCTGCTATCACCGGAGAAGGCGCTGTATGCGCTGATCGGTCTATACATTACCGGCAAAATCATCGACTTCATCGAGCTAGGCTTTAATTATACCAAGGTGGCCTACATCATCGCCGAGCGCACCGAAGATATTTCGCAAGCCGTGCTGTCACAACTGGACCGGGGCTTGACCAAGCTCAATGGCCAGGGTGGTTATACCGGCGATGATCGCACTGTACTGATGGTCGTGGTTGGCCAGAGCGAGGTAACGCGCCTGAAGACCCTGGTGCAGAGTCTGGACCCGACCGCCTTCGTTATCATCACCAATGCCCATGAGGTACTAGGAGAGGGCTTCAAACGCGGATAAAAAAACTCCTCTATTTCAGTGAGACCTTGTCTTCTCGCGAGATAGAGGAGTTTTTTTAGATAATCAGATCCTCGTAAATGAAGTGCCTACAGGGAAAGCCTGACACAGCGGTGTAAATTTTTACTCAAACGGTTGTATTTATATAAGTGTAGTCGTATAATAATACATATTTATGACGGGTTATACAATTTAGTTGTTCATAGCTTCATAGAAGCGAGAGGAAACAAGTTGCCGGAAAGCGAGGTTGACCAGATTGAACAAAAATAAGATAAGAGTAGCAATCGTCGGTTCTACGGGCTATGGAGGCGTGGAACTGATTCGTTTTTTAGGGGGGCATCCGCACGTTGAGATTACCTCTGTGATTTCCGCTTCCAGTGCGGGCGAACGCTTGACGGATAGCTTCCCTCATCTTGCGGAGCTTGTAGTCCAGCCTTTGGACGGCGTGAACCCGCAAGAGATTGCCGAGAAGGCCGACGTTGTATTTACGGCAACTCCATCCGGGGTCAGCGGGAAGCTGGTGCCTGAGCTGCTGGAAGTGGGACTCAAGGTCATTGATCTTTCGGGCGATTTCCGTATTAAGGATGGAGCGGTTTACGAGGCTTGGTACAAGCATGAAGCTCCAGCACCTGAACTGCTGGAAGAGGCGGTTTACGGCTTGGTCGAAATTTACGGCGAATATGTTCGCGGCAAGCACCTGATTTCTAATCCGGGCTGCTATCCGACAGCTACGCTGCTGGGCCTGATTCCGGCGCTAAGTGCGGGATGGATCAAGGGTCAAGGCATTATTATCGATGCCAAATCCGGTGTGTCCGGTGCGGGACGAGGAGCTAACTTGACGACGCATTATGCGGAAATCAATGAAAATATGAAAGTGTACAAAGTCAACAAACATCAGCATATTCCGGAAATTGAGCAGGTGCTGACACAGGTTGCCGGCGAGCCGGTGACGGTGACCTTTACGACGCATTTAACACCAATGACGCGGGGCATCATGAGTACGATGTATGCGGAGCTGCAGGGGGCCTACACGGAGGACGATCTGATCGGACTGTACCGTCAGTATTATGCCGGGCATCCCTTTGTACGGATTCGGGAGAACGGCAAATGGCCGGCTACCAAGGAGGTATTTGGCTCCAACTATTGTGATATCGGCTTTGCCGCCGATTCGCGTACAGGGCGTCTTACTATCATTTCGGTGATTGATAATATCGTCAAGGGTGCAGCGGGCCAGGCCATTCAGAACCTGAACCTGATGATGGGCTGGGATGAAGCGACGGGCCTGCAATTAACGCCTGTATATCCTTAAATAGGTAGTTCAAAAAGTCTCTAGCTTCATCGGGGCTTAAGCGTTTTGAAAAAACGCACATCGGAAGCTTAAGCTTCGGTCCTGCAAACCTGACTTTTTGAACACGCACTAAAAGAGGATACCTTATATATGTGAAGGGAGAACAGCAATGGGAGTGGTTCGTTTATTTAGTGTAGAGTCGGCGGGGGGCGTAACCTCTCCGAAAGGGTTTAGTGCCGGTGGGCTGCATTGCGGCTTGAAGAAAACCTCACGTAATGATCTTGGCGCGATTGTATGCGAGGTGCCTGCGGTAGCGGCAGCAGTATATACGACCAATGTATTTCAGGCGGCACCACTCAAGGTGACGCGGGATAGCATCGTGAGCGGAGGACAGCGGCTGCGTGCCGTTGTCGTGAATAGCGGAAATGCCAATGCCTGCACCGGGGCGCAAGGGGAAAAAGATGCCTATGCCATGCGTGCAGCGGCTGCGCAGGCGTTTGGACTGAGCGAGCAGGAGGTGGCGGTTGCTTCTACCGGAGTGATCGGGGAGCTTCTGCCCATGGATCGGGTTTATACCGGCATTGCCGGCTTGCCGGCTGCGCTGGATGCCAAGGCAGAGGGAGCGGAGCAGTTCTGTCAGGCCATTCTCACCACAGACCTGGTGAAGAAGGAGATTTGTGTGAAGCTTGATGTGAACGGGCGCGAGGTGACGATTGCCGGGGCAGCCAAGGGCTCGGGCATGATACATCCGAATATGGCGACGATGCTGGCATTCGTGACCACCGATGCGGCTGTCGATTCGCAGTCGCTGCAAGGACTACTTGGACAAACGACAGATGTAACCTTCAATATGATTACGGTAGATGGAGATACAAGCACTAACGACATGCTGTTGACCATGGCGAGTGGTCTTGCCGGCAATGAGGAGCTATCTCCGGCCCATGCCGATTGGGATGCTTTCTCCGCTGCGTTTCGTCATGTGTGCCAGACGCTGGCTCAGATGATTGCCCGCGATGGCGAAGGGGCTACACGATTGGTGGAGGTCACGGTCACCGGGGCCGTAAGCGCTCTGTCGGCCCGAGCTATTGCCAAGACAGTTGTTGGCTCTAGCCTGGTCAAATCCGCCGTATTCGGAGCTGATGCGAACTGGGGCCGGATCATAGCGGCAGTTGGCCGGGCAGGTGAGCCGGTCAATCCGGAGACGGTGGATATCAGGCTGGGCGATATTGTCGTGCTAACCGGCTCACGCCCAATTCCTTTTGACGAAGAGAAGGCGCTGGCTTATTTACAAGGAGATACGGTAGTCATTTCTGTGGACCTGCATCATGGCAACGGTACGGCTACGGCCTGGGGCTGCGACCTTACATATGATTATGTCCGCATTAATGCGGCGTACCGGACGTAATGGATTCGCGTGAAACTGTGGCGATGGAACATGTTTGCAAATACCATTTGGGCAAAGGAGCTGTGGGTGACCGATGACTACTGCACGGAGTAATGAACAAATTCCAGCCAAGCCGCCTTCCGGAGGGCAGCGGTTTGTGATGAAGTGTGGAGGCAGTACGCTGGCGGAGCTGCCGGAATCTTTTTTTGGCGATCTCGTCAAGCTACAGCAAGCGGGCATTCAGCCGATTATTGTACACGGCGGCGGACCGGCGATTTCGGATAATCTGGGCAAGCTCGGAATCGAAAGCAAATTTGTTGGTGGATTGCGCTATACGACTGAGGAAGTGCTGGATGTTGTTGAGATGGTGCTGGCCGGCAGTATCAATAAAGCTATCGTAAGAGGCATTGCGCAGGCTGGGGGCAACGCCTTGGGCTTGTCCGGGACCGATGGCGGCCTGCTGCAAGCTAAACCGGTGGCTAATCATAAAGAAGTGGGGCTTGTTGGTGAGGTGACCGCTGTGAATGCTGACCTGATCGGGGGCATACTCGAGCTCGGCTACATGCCAATCATCGCTCCGGTAGGTATCGGAGCTACGGGCCAACGTTACAACATTAATGCGGATACTGCGGCGGGAGCGGTGGCTTCTGCACTCGGCGTTGCACAGATGATTGTTGTAACGGATGTGCCAGGTATTTTAAAGACCGCGGGTGGGGATAAGGTGGTACTTCCGTCCGTGACGGTTCAGCAGATTGAGGACATGATTTTGACCGGTGAAATTTACGGGGGCATGATTCCGAAGGTGCGAGCAGCGGTGGCCTGCATCAGCGGCAAGGTGAATGAGGTCGTGATTGTAGATGGCAGCGAACCGGGAGTTTTGGGCAAGGTGTTGGCCGGCGAAGCCATCGGGACGAAGATTGTACGAATGATGTAGCGACAAAATCTCAGGTGATGGATGGGAGTGAGGCAAGCGATGACACAACAAAGTGATGTGAAAGAAGCAGGGGCAGCGGCGGGGAATGTTACAGAAACGGCTGCCTTTGCAGCAGGGGAGGGCGTGAGCGCGCTATTCCCTACTTATGCCCGTTATCCCATTCAGTTGGTTAAGGGGAAGGGCAGTTTATTATGGGATGCCCAGGGCAAGCAATATCTTGACTTTATGAGCGGGCTGGCGGTAGCCAATCTGGGTCATGCTAACGAGAAGGTTGCAGCCAAGGTGAAGGCCCAATTGGATGAGCTGTGGCATGTCAGTAATTTGTTTCATATTCCGCAGCAGGAGGTGGCGGCGCGGAAGCTGACGGAGCTTAGCTGTGCGGACGCGGTGTTCTTCTGCAACAGTGGAGCCGAAGCGAATGAGGCGGCCATCAAGCTGGCACGTCGTTATCATCAGAAGATCAAGAATAATGGGCGCTACGAGATCATTACCTTCGAGCACTCGTTCCATGGCCGGACATTGGCTACATTAACGGCGACAGGGCAGCAGAAGGTGAAGGATGGATTTCTGCCTTTGCCGGAGGGCTTCGTAACTGTACCTCTGTATGATATCGCAGCTCTGAAGGCCGCCATTGGCCCGCAAACGGCGGCAATTATGCTGGAGATGGTTCAGGCCGAGGGTGGCGTTTACCCGGTCGAGTCTGCCTTTGTGGAGGAACTGGCGGCGATCTGCCAGCAGCATGAACTGCTGCTGATTATTGATGAGGTACAGACCGGTATGGGGAGAACGGGAAAATGGTTTGCGCATCAGCATTACGGCATTGAACCGGACATTTTTACCTCGGCCAAAGGCATTGCCAGCGGGCTGCCAGCAGGCGCAATGCTTGCCAAGGGATATTTACGCGAGGCCTTCTCCCCGGGCAGCCATGCGTCGACCTTCGGCGGTAATCCCGTCGTGTCGACGGCGATTATCGCTACGCTTGAGACGATGGAGGAGGAGCGTATTCCCGAACAGGCGGGCGAGAAGGGGCACTATTTGAAGGCGCTCTTGCAGGAGACTTTTAAAGATGAGCCGTTTGTGCTGGAGGTTCGCGGTCAGGGCCTCTTGATCGGCATAGAATGTGCAGCTCCGGTTGGAGAGATTGTGCTGCTTGGGCAGGAGCGGGGTTTGCTTTTTGTCACGGCGGGGCCCAATGTTATCCGGCTGCTGCCAAACCTCAAGGTGACGAAGGAAGAAATGGACCAGGCTGTGGCCATCTTGGCGGCGATTATTGCTGCGCATATTTCCGGGAAGGGGAACTGAAGAATGGGATTGCTGGAGCAAGCAAAGCAGAGTACCATTGATTTAAAGGGACGCGATTTGGTTGAGCTGACGGATTATACAACCGATGAGATTCACTACTTGATTGATTTGGCTGTGGAACTCAAGCGGAAGCAGAAGCAAGGGGAGGTCTACGAGCCGCTCAAGGGCAAAACCGTGGGCTTGATTTTTGAAAAATCGTCTACGCGGACACGGGTTTCCTTTGAAGTAGGCACCTATCAATTGGGCGGACATGCACTGTTCCTTAGCAAAAATGATATCCAGCTTGGACGGGGCGAGACGATCGCGGATACAGCAGGAGTTATGTCCCGGTACCTGGACGGTATTATGATTCGCACCTTCGGTCACGATAAAGTGGTAGATTTGGCCCGTTATGCTACGGTGCCGGTCATTAATGGACTGAGCGATCAGGCGCATCCGTGTCAGGTGCTGGCCGATTATCAGACTTTATACGAATACAAGGGTACGTTGAAAGGGTTGAAGCTGGCCTATGTCGGTGATGGCAACAATATGGCCCACTCCCTGATGCTTGGCGGAGCGAAGCTGGGTGTGCATGTCTCCGTAGCCAGTCCGGAAGGGTATGAGCCGGACCCGCAGGTCGTAGCGGAGGCCAGGGAAATCGCCCAAGAGACAGGAGCGGTCATTGAGGTTGTTCGCGACCCCAAGACTGCTGTACAGGACGCGGATGCGATCTACACGGACGTATGGGCCAGCATGGGCTTTGAGGCTGAGCAGAAGGCGCGTGAGGCGGCCTTTAAGGACTATCAGGTTGACGAGACACTGGCGCAGCATGCGAAGCCGGATTATGTGTTTATGCATTGTCTGCCAGCCCATCGTGGCGAAGAAGTTAGCGAAGGCGTTATCGATGGCCAGCATTCCATTATTTTTGATCAGGCAGAGAATCGGTTGCATGCGCAAAAAGCGTTGATGGCCGCTTTAATGGGATAATTTAGAGGAGGGACACCAACATGGCAAAAGAAAAAATTGTACTGGCCTATTCCGGGGGACTGGATACGTCCGTCATATTGAAATGGCTAAAAGAGACCTATGATGCAGAAATCATTGCGTTTACCGCTGATATCGGCCAGAAGGAGGAGCTCGACGGACTGGAGGAGAAGGCGCTGGCTACAGGCGCATCGAAGGTATACATCGATGACCTGCGCGACGAGTTTGCCAAGGACTTCATTTATCCCATGTTCAAGTCGGGCGCACTCTATGAAGGGCAATATTTGCTCGGAACCAGCATCGCACGTCCGCTGATCGCCAAGCGGATGGTGGATATCGCTCGTGCTGAAGGCGCAACAGCTATTGCCCACGGTGCTACGGGCAAAGGGAATGACCAGGTGCGCTTTGAGCTGGCGGCAGCAGCGCTCGCTCCTGAGATCGCGGTCATTGCTCCGTGGCGCCTGGATGAGTTCCGCGAACAGTTCCCGGGCCGGGCCGAAATGATTGCCTATGCAGAAGCCAATGGCATTCCGGTCACCGCTTCCGCAGCTAAGCCTTACTCTATGGACCGCAATCTGCTGCATATCAGCTATGAAAGCGGCATGCTGGAAGATCCATGGTTCGATGCCTCTGCTCCGGAGAACAAAGACATGTACTTGCTTAGTGTCTCACCGGAAGATGCGCCGGATGAACCGGAATATGTGGAACTGGAATTTAATCAGGGCGACTGTGTAGCCCTGAATGGGGAATCACTCAGTCCGCTGGCTGTCATGGAGAAGCTGAACGAACTGGGCGGCAAGCATGGCATCGGGCGTGTCGACATGGTCGAGAACCGTTTTGTAGGTATGAAAAGCCGTGGAGTTTATGAGACACCGGGGGGAACGATTCTGTTTACGGCCCATCGGAAGATGGAATCGCTGACGATGGACCGCGAGGTCATGAATTTACGTGATAGCCTGATCACCCGCTATAGCACGCTGGTCTACAACGGCTTCTGGTTTGCTCCCGAGCGGCTGACACTGCAAGCATTGGTGACGGAGAGCCAGAAGAATGTCACCGGTACGGTACGAGTGAAGCTGTACAAGGGGAATATCATTGCGGCAGGCGTGAAGAGCCCGGTCAGCTTGTACAACCCTGACATTGCCACGATGGAGGCCGATCCAACGCAGGCATATGATCAAGGGGATGCAACCGGCTTTATCCATCTGAATGCCTTGCGCTTGAAGGTAAGCGCTGGTGTTGACCAAAGCAAGAAATAAGTCGAAGAGATAAGAACCGGTATCAAAAAGGAGTGGGTCATGTGAGCAAGCTGTGGGGTGGACGCTTTACGAAGCAGACCAACCGTTTAGTCGAAGAATACACCGCTTCGATCGGATTTGACAAGACGCTGGCGGAAGAGGATGTGCAGGGAAGTCTCGCCCATGTCACCATGCTGGGCAAGTGCGGCATCCTGCCGGAAGAGGATGTGGAGACCATCAAGGAAGGTCTGCATGCCGTCCTGCACAAAATAGAGCGCGGCGAGTTGGAATACTCTGTATCCGACGAAGATATTCATATGAACATTGAAAAGCAACTGATCGATGAGGTTGGTTCCGTGGGCGGCAAGCTGCACACCGGACGCAGCCGGAATGACCAGGTAGCGACGGATATGCATTTATACTTGCGCAAGCGTGTCGTAGAATTCGTCGGACTGCTGCAAGACCTGCAGGAATCCTTACTCACGCAGGCCAAAGACAATCTGGATACGATCGTTCCCGGCTACACCCACCTGCAACGGGCCCAGCCCATTTTGTTCTCGCATCATCTGCTGGCCTATGTTTCGATGTTTGGGCGGGATATTGAACGTTTGCAGGACAGCTACAAGCGTATCAATGTGCTGCCGCTGGGGGCCGGGGCGCTGGCAGGGACCACCTTCCCGATCGACCGTCATTTTGTAGCAGAGCAGTTGCATTTCGATGCGGTCTACGAGAACAGCCTGGATGCGGTCAGTGACCGTGATTTCATTCTTGAATTTCTGGCTGATGCGTCCATCCTGATGATGCATCTCTCCCGGCTCAGTGAGGAGCTTGTGCTGTGGAGCAGCACAGAGTTTCGCTTTGTGGAGCTGGATGATGCTTTCTGTACCGGAAGCAGCATTATGCCGCAGAAGAAGAACCCCGATGTTCCGGAGCTTGTCCGGGGCAAAACGGGCCGGGTATACGGCAATTTGATGGGCTTGCTGACCGTATTGAAGTCGTTGCCGCTGGCCTATAACAAGGACATGCAGGAGGACAAGGAAGGCATGTTCGACACCGTAGCCACCTTGCAAGGGGCGCTGCAATTGTTTGGACCGATGATTGCTACGATGAAGGTGAACAAGGAGCGAATGCGCGAAGCCGTGAACCAAGACTTCTCCAATGCGACGGATATCGCCGATTTTCTGGCGAACAAGGGCTTGCCTTTCCGTCAGGCGCATGAGGTCATTGGCAAAACCGTCTTGTACTGCATTCAGAACGGCAAGTATTTGCTGGATTTGACGCTCAATGAGTTCAAGCAATTCTCGCCGCTGTTTGATGATAGCATCTACCAGGTGCTGCAACCGGAATCGGTTGTCAATGCGCGGAATGTTTACGGTGGCACGGCAACCGGACAGGTGAGCGCAGCGATTGAGCGCGCTGAGGCCAAGCTGGCCAGCGGGCGGTCCTGGACCGAAGAATACGCAGCACACAGTAAATAACAGGTCGGCCTGCTTTGTCAGAAGCGTAAGCGGATCGGATGCTTTAACATAGCCCAGGCAACAGAAGAGAAGAGATAGATCCTCGACGAACTGAGGATTTATCTCTTTTTTTTATTATCTTGTTGGCTCAAGCTTGTAACTAGTCATTGACAACAGACTTCTAGGCAGACGAGGTCGCAGGGCTTCTGGAAAAACGATGAGCAACAGCATCGGAAGAATCTTACGAACCAGCAACTCCACTCTCGTTTAGCCATTCAGCCTCTATGGTAGTTTGAAGCCATATAATTATGAAAATAAGTAATTTATCTAAAATTTACACTGAATTACACAGAAATTTCGGGAATTGATAAAGGATTCGTCGTAAAATGTCGAAATATATGTTATATACTAACTTGCCAGGTCGCTTGAATTCGTGCCAAAAGCCCTGAAGGTTATTGTAAAAAGAGGGGAGAACCTATGAAAAAATTTAATTTAACGGCGTTGAAGCTTCGTTTGGAGGGTATGGGGTTACGCAATCGTATGATGCTTATTTTTACCGTGTTGCTGATTCTTCCTAATATATTGATTGCTTATTCCAGCTATTCGAGAGCTGCGGGGCAATTGCAGGATCGAATGAATGACAGTACGCAGTCCAGTGTTGCTTTGTTAAATAACTCGCTTACACATATTGTGGGGGCTGCAGCGCGAAATGTAGAGCAATTGGTTATGGAAATCGATTCGGCGCAGGTGGACAGTAAATCTCCGGAGGCTCGAGCCTTGATCGATTTGTTCGTTGAGAAGCATCCCGAATTGGAAATTGCTGTCTTGGGCAACGAAAACGGCGCCTGGATGAAGTCTCCCGATCCCGGCAACCAGGAATATGATCCTCGTGAAAGGGATTGGTATATCGCTTCTCTAAACAGTCCTGAGGAAACTGTAATTATTGATCCGTTCAAGTCGGCCACCACCGGAAACTATAATTTATTTATTAGCCGAGCGCTCAAGGATCATCAAGGGGCCCTTACGGTAGCTCTTGACCTGGCCGTATTGAATGAAGAGGTTAGTGACATTACACTTGGCGAGCATGGCTATGTCTACATTTTAGACCGCACAAATCGGTACGTATCCCATCCGCGACTTGAGCTGGGGGAAGAAAGTCAAGGGGAGCACCTCGCCCAAATTCAACAAAATCAGTCTGGCCCGCTCGATTATATTGATCCGCTGACAGGGGTAGAACAAAGCGGCTTCTTCGTGACCAATGAGCTCACTGGCCTGAAGATTGTCGGCGTACTGGATGTCGGAGAGTTCAAGGAGGCTTCCTGGCCTATTTTCCGAGATTCCATCCTGGTGCTTGCTGTATCTCTAATTGTGGCGGGAAGCATTATTTACTTTGTTATCCGCCGAATTACCCGGCCTATTGAACAGCTGAATTATTCCGCCCAGCGGGTCAGCGAGGGGGAATTGAATGGGGAAGTTAAGAGCAACCGCAGGGATGAAATCGGACAATTGGCAGCTAATTACAACAATATGCTGGCTTCCCTGCGCAACATGGTACAGGAGATGGCTGAAACTGCCAGCCAACTGACCGTATCCAGCGAAGAGCTCACCGCAGGAACGGAGCAAAATGCCAAAGCGGTGGAATACGTCGTCGAGCTTGTCCAAGAGGCTTCAAACGATGCGGAACATCAAGCTGTAGCATCGGCGGATAGTGCAAGAACGATGGAGGACATGTCAGCAGGAATCCGTAAAATTGCAGAGGCTTCCGGCATGATTGTGGAGTCGTCCGCGCAGACGGTGGATGATGTGAAGCGGGGAAGCGAACGGGTGACAGAGGTCGGGGCTCAAATGGAGCAAATTCGCCAATCCACCCGGCAGTCTGCCGAGCTAATGGAGCAGATGAACGAACTGAGCTTGCAGGTCGCCGGAATGAGCACTGCCATTTCTGGTATTGCCGGACAGACTAACCTGCTGGCGCTGAATGCGGCCATCGAAGCAGCCCGGGCTGGAGAGGAAGGGCGAGGGTTTGCCGTCGTAGCTGGCGAGGTGCGGAAGCTGGCGGAGCAGGCAGGAGAAGCGGCGGAAATGATTCAGCATCATATTGGGCAGATGACTGAACTGACCGGGAGAGCGCATGAGGTCATGGATCAGGAAGTCAACGCGAATGTCGAGCGGGGAATTACCGTGACAGAGGCTGCCCAACAAGCCTTCCAGGAGATCGAGCTTTCCACGCAGCGGATTGCCGAGCAGATTCATGAAGTGTCGGCTATTACGGAGCAGATGTCAGCCAGTGCGGATGAAATCGCCCAATCCGTCGAACAGATTGCCGTGACATCAGCGAAGAGCCAGGAAAGCTTCCAGGGGGTTACGGCAGCTACACAAGAGCAGCTTGCTTCCATGGAGGAAATCTCCTCAGCGTCGGAGGGACTTTCCCGTATGGCGACAGATATGCATACGCAAATTGAACGTTTCAAATTGTAATCAGGTGATTGAGCAGGGGCCCTCCGTTTTAAGGAGGGCCCCTGTTGATTATTGCGCCCACTTGGGAGTCGCGAAGTGCCATCCTCTGCAGGATGAACATTACTGGGAAATCCTCCTGCTAATTTGCGCAAATAAGGTGATTTTTGATACTTAGTTGGAAAAGCTCCCTATAAATTTGCGGTTTAGCCCCAATTCTGACGTTAGGTGCAAAATTATAGGGAGGAATTCCCTGTAATGGTGGGCAACTAGGGGGTGAAATAGGTTTTATATGGAGGATTTCCCGCTAGATAAAACAAGGCAGGTGAGCTAAGCTTCAACACCCCATATCCCCGCATTAGGCCGCTGCAAAAAATTTGAACTGCCCTACTGCAGGAAGTGGGCTTGAAAATCAAACAAGCCCCTACTTGTCGTCCACATATCCTTTGCGGCCGGCCATATAGCCGAATACAATCGTGAGCAAGGAGAGACCGATAATGACAGCCAGTGGTGTGTTCCAGCTTCCACTCTGGTCATGGATGAATCCGAGCAGGATAGGTCCGATGGCAGCCAGAAGGTAACCTACGGATTGGGCCATGCCCGATAGCTGGTTGGCCTGCTGCGCCGTACGAGAACGTAAAGAGAAAAAGACAAGAACCAGGCTGAATGTTGCGCCCGAGCCGCTTCCGATCAGGATAATGAAGAAGGGAGCCCAGGAAGTTGGAGCGAGCCAAATACCTGTGAATCCGAACAGGAAAAAAGCAGATGAGATAGCGGTGAGCAGCTTCTGGTTATGGGTGCGCACGGCGATGAGCGGCATCAGGAAGGAGCCGGCCATGCTAACCAGTTGCATTAATGACAGCATCCAGCCAGCCTGAGCTGCACTCATGCCTTGTCCGTGCAGAATATCCGGCAGCCACGAAATACTGATATAGAACATGATGGATTGAGAACCCATAAAAATAGTGACCATCCAGGCTACAGGAGAGCGCCAGATGCTTTTGGTCTGAACTGGACGGATTGTATCAGTCTGAGCCGCAGATGAGCCACTTATCGCGGCGCTTGTACCGTATCCTTTGGTACGGCGTTTCAATATCAAAAGCAACCAGAGAAAAGCTGTAATTGCCGTCAATAACGACCAGCTTGCCAGCATACCCCGCCAACCAAGTGTTGTATGTGCGAGGGGAACGCTGATTCCTGAGGATATGGCAGCCCACAGATTTAAGGAGGAAGTAAACAGACTGGTCATAAGTCCGACACGAAGTGGGAAGTTGTGTTTGATCAGACCGGGTAACAAGACGTTACATACCGCGATGCCCATTCCTATTAAGGCTGTCCCGGCAAAAAGTGCCAATGTGGAAGGCAAGGAGCGAATAAGAATACCTCCGGTCATCAGCAGCAGGCAATAGAACAAGGTGTGCTCCGTTCCGAGCTTGGCTGCAAGACCGGGAGCAGTGAGAGCAAACACGGCAAAGGCCAGCAATGGCAAGGTAGTCAGCAAACCGGATAAGGTATGAGATAGGCCTGTAGTGGCCTCAATGTCGCCAATGAGCGAACCAACCCCGGTAATAGGGGAACGTAAGGCGGCTGCGGTTACTAAGATAGCTGTGATCAACAGTCCTGCCGAGACGTTGCGTGATTCACTGGTCGGTGAAGAAATAGATTTGTGCATGAGAAAAGAAGCGCCTCCTTCAAATGTGGCCAACGCTGAACGAGTCGATCAAGTCCAGACTTGCCTAGCCTGTCGATCAATAGACCAACTGCTGCTTAAGTATACAGCAAGACGGCAAAAATCGGCAAATGGCGACTTGACCCACCATAAGTCGGGAGAAGGGAGGCGTATAAGAGGTAGTTCAGCCGGGCCTCGTTGCTCACGCAGATCTGTCTACGCTCCGCTACTCAGTCCCTAGCTTCATCCAATTCAAGCGTTTTGAAAAAACGCACATCGGAAGCATGAGCTTCGGTCCTGTAAATCTGACTTTTTGAACACGCACTATAAGAGGTAATTCAAAAAGTCGTCTTCCCATGACGAAGCTGCTCAAGGAGTAATTCGACATCGAATTGAACTTGCAATAACTTACACTATAAGTCTTTTTTGCAGATTTTATCCGAGTAGAATAGACAATTTCCGGGGAAATATTCAGACTGTTGGGAAAAGATATGACATGCTATGCTTCACTTCGCAACAGTTCGACATATTAACGAAAGTTTGGCCCTGTAACTCCATCCTCTAACAATTGGCGACGAGGCTGCTGTGACGATTTCTTTCCTGCACGATCTGTTGTATGGACGGCAATGACGGTGGGGTGTGCAGGATAAGTATCTCGCGAAAGCTGGGTGCGCTCCACCAGTTTGCCATTCATGCGCTTCACACGATACGTCTCAACGACATAGCCCTGTTTTCCGGGAATCAGTATCTGACGGCTTCCCTTGGGCAGAGAGGGATTAGCAACATATTTATTGAGGGCGGGCAGTGTCTTGGTCGTCTTCGATTCTATGGTGTAGCTTACGTTCTCCGGCATATCACCAAACAACTTTACGGTCAGCACCCGGTTCTTGACCTCCGCTCGAATAAGCAGATGTTGGCCGCTGGTATTCTGGAAGCGAAAGTTAATGTATCCCTTGGCAAAGGTGGCATCCTGTCCTTTCGGTAAATAACTGACGGGCAGGGAATGGTTGCGTCGTTCAATAATCTCCAGGCCTGCCCGGACCGCTGCATTATAGAGGGTGCTGGACACCTGACAGATGCCGCCTCCCACTCCGGGAACCAGCTTGCCGCCAAAAATAACGGGTGCTTCGCGAAAGCCATAGGTCTTCTCTGCGTACTCGATGGCCTCCTCATAGTCGAAGATTCCGTTCGGCTCCAGCGTGATCCCGTCAATGCTTCTGGCTGCCGAATCGATATTATGAACGCGTCCTGCTCCACTAGAGAGCAGGCGGGTAGAAAATTGAACAATTTTGCGGCGAATGCCTTCTTTCTTCAAGGATTCTATCGTGACTTCGGGAGAGACAGCCCTTGTAGGAAGCGAGATAGTCAGTGGGCTTAGCGCCTTTGATAGCGGCTTTCGCATTCCACTGCTCTCTTGCGCCTGCTCTAGACGCTTCAATTCCCTGGAAAGCTGCAACGGCAAGCTCATTTTGAGCTCTTCCCAATGGATACGCCGCGCGGGAGTACCGGGTGAATAACGAATCTGATCATCTGGCGTAATGGTCCTTACAGCATTGACAGGATTGCCAAATTGACTTGTTTCCCATTTGGCTGAAAAAATCAGCTTCAAAGCTGCAGGATCGAAGCTGGCATGAATCGGCCAAGTACGAGCGAATTGTCTGCGTATTTGTGCCCGCTCCCATAGGTTCCCGTGGGTAAGATGCTCCAGTTCCTCGCGAAACCCGCGGGCTTGAAAGGAGATGCCAGCTTCTGCCCAGGTTAAGGTCTGAGCATGATCTCCTGTGGTGAAGATGACCTTTTTTTGCTGAAGAGCCGCTAGCTCTTGCTCCAGTCGTTTGAGGGCTTCCTCCGGCGATAGCCGCCCAAGCTCTATGCCGGCTATGACAACCGATGGCGGAAGTGTATCCCGGGCAGTGTACATATATAATGTTCCAAACATTGCTAGGCTTAGAATTGCGGTACTGATGAACAGTGCGATCCAACGTTTCTTGAGCATCGCAGCCTCCCTGAAATGGCGGAATATACGGCTTCCAGCTATGAAGCCAGCCTGTACTATTTATATATATGTTCCAATTTCAAAAACTTTCAGGTACTCAAAAAGTAACATATTTGTTACAATAAAAATCGGACTGCAATGAATTTACTCGTCTTTTAAAGGATTTGGCGGGAACATGTCGAAAGTATGATAGGGTCATCTAAAAGATTTAGGACGTGATGAATTGATAGAAATGCAAGATGTCTGGAAGACATATACGAATGGAACCCACGCCCTCAAAGGCGTTTCAGTCAAAATTGATCGTAATGAATTTGTATATCTGGTCGGACCCTCAGGTGCAGGGAAATCGACATTCATGAAGCTTATTTACCGGGAGGAAGTGCCTACGAAGGGGCAGATTTCCGTAAACGGATTTAATATCGGCAAGCTCAAGCCTCGTAAAATTCCTTATGTGCGTCGAAATATCGGAGTTATTTTCCAGGATTTCCGTCTGCTACCCAAGCTATCAGCCTATGAGAATGTGGCATTTGCCCTGGAAGTGATTGAAGCGCCGAAGAAAGTGATCAAGAAACGCGTCATGGAAGTGCTCGACCTGGTCGGCCTGAAGAATAGAGCCAATCGCGACCCGTCCCAACTCTCCGGTGGGGAGCAGCAGCGTGTGGCAATCGCCAGGGCGATCGTTAACAATCCGTCTGTTATCATAGCGGACGAGCCTACCGGCAACCTCGATCCTGAGACCTCGTGGGGCATTATGCAACTGCTGGACGAGATTAATTTCCGGGGAACGACGATTGTCATGGCAACTCATAATAAGGAAATCGTTAATACGATGCGTAAGCGCGTTATCGCAATTGAACATGGCAACATTGTGCGAGACCAGCTGAGAGGAGATTACGGCTATGAGCATTAGTACCCTCTTGCGTCATTTGCGAGAGGGCGCTAAGAGCGTATTTCGCAATGGCTGGATGTCAGTGGCCTCGATCACTTCCATTATTGTCTCGTTATTCATTTTAGGCGTGTTTTCTTTACTGGTTCTTAATGTGAACTCCTTTGCAGATGAGGCCGACAGTCAAGTACACCTTAAAGCTTATCTAAGCTCCGGGGTGCCGCAGGCTATGATCGATCAACTCCATAATGATATTGCCGCCATGGAGGAAGTTAGTCAGGTAAAGCTCATTCCCAAGGCGGAAGGCTTGAAGGACTTCAGGGAGAAGCTGGGAGATGAAGGCAAGGATTTGCTGGAAGGGTATGACGAAAAGACCAACCCAATCCCCGATACGTTTGAGGTCAAGGTTGTAGAGCCGACAACGGTCCCCCATGTAGCGGACAAAATAACGGCATTAAATGACAAATACAAAGACAAGCCTGTTTACAAGGTTAATTATGGTCAGGGCACGGTGGAGAAGCTGTTTAAGGTCACCCGGGCGATTCGTAATATTGGATTTGCTTTTGTGGCAGGACTTGCTTTAATGGCCATGTTCCTGATCTCCAATACCATTCGGGTCACCATTCTGGCCCGTCGCCGCGAGATTGGAATTATGAAGCTGGTAGGAGCAACCAATGCCTTTATCCGCGGGCCGTTTTTTGTAGAGGGAGCGATGATCGGCCTGATTGGCTCCTTAATTACCGTAGGTGTTCTGTTTGTCGGCTACAATCAGTTGGTTCAGTCGGTGAGCGCAGACATTACCTTAGGGCTTCAACTGGTACCGATCAGTGATGTTGGCCTGGAATTGGGCGGACTGCTGGTGGGGCTGGGATTGTTGATCGGAATTTGGGGCAGCACCATGTCTATTCGCAAGTTTTTGAAGGTGTAATTTGGAGGAAAACAAGTCTGTTTTGTTGATTATGATGAGGTTCTGATAATCTCTGAGAGAAGGATGGGGAAACGAAGTTGAGAAAATGGGTATCCGTAATAGCGGCAGTTGCCGTGGCCGCTCTGATCATTCAGCCTGCGGAAGGTACTGCAAAATCAAAAACCGTTAGCCAAATCGACAAAGAACTGAAGCAACTCCAGCAACAAGTCAAGCAAGCGAAGCAGCAACAGGAGAAAGCAACTAACCAGAAGCAGGAAGCCCAGCACTATGTAAACAAGAACACCAACTATCTAAAAGAATTACTCGTACAGATTGATGCTGTTAGCAACCAATTGAGTAAAATTGCGATGGATATCGAGAACACGGAGCACGATCTGCGTGCAACGGCTAAACAATTGGACGAGACGAAAGCGAGAATCGAGGAGCGTTCCCGTCTGCTCGATTCCCGCATTCGGCTGATGTATACGGATGGAGCCGTATCCTATCTGGATGTGCTGCTATCCTCTACCAGCTTTACTGATTTTCTGGAGCGTGCCGATTCCTTGCAGGCCATTGCCAATCAGGACCATGTATTGCTGGAGGAGCACAAGCATGACAAGGAATTGATCGTACAACAGCAGCAACAACTGGAGCAGGATTATGCCAAGGTTAAGAAGCTTTATGCCGATGCTGAATCTCATAAGAGCCAGCTTGAAGCCAAAGAGGTAGAGAAGCAGCAGCTTATAGCCAAATACAGTGAAGAAATCGAGCAATCGGAAGAAATCAGTGAAGAGCAGGAAGCCTTGCTCATCGAGCTTGCCACCAAGCGTGCGGCTTTGGAAAAGGAAAAAAACAAGCTTAAGGCGGCTCAGGTATACACCTACAGGAAGAAATCTAACGGTTCCGGAGGCTTTAAAGGAAATGGCGGATCGATGAGTGTGCCTGTTAGCGGAGCACGGCTGTCCTCGAATTACGGGACGCGCATCCACCCGATCACCGGCGTACGGAAAAAGCACACCGGTGTTGATATGGCGGCGCCTCAAGGGACGGACATTCATGCGGCCGAGGGCGGTGTCGTGATCGTCGCCGAATGGTGGAGTGGTTACGGCAATACGGTGATCATTGACCATGGCGGCGATGTCTGGACGCTTTACGGTCATATCCGCAACGGCGGCATCAAGGTTGAGAAGGGTCAGCAAGTGAAGAGAGGTGAAAAGATCGCCGAGGTAGGCAGTACCGGTAACTCAACAGGCCCGCATCTTCATTTTGAAGTACGTATTGATGGTAATCCAGTAGACCCTATGCCGTATTTGTAATAAAATAATGCTGTGTTCGCGAAAAACGGATACCCAACCCATCGGGGGTTGGACTATCCGTTTTTCCGGTTGTAAATATTTCTCATTAGCTGGACATATACTATGGGACGTCAGATTCCATCATCAGAGGCGGTGAATTCATCGATGTTTAAGGGGCGTACAGTGGCCTTGCTTGTGGTCGTGACTATGCTGGTCAGTTCTTTACTGACATTGACTTTTACGGGAGAATGGAGCTTTGCCGGATCGGGTCCGCTGCGCAGCGGAATTTTTGCCGATACGGCCAGCTCGGGGGCAAAGGAAGATATCAGGAAGATCGAGACGGCGCTACAACTTGTACAGAACAATTACGTAGAAGAGGTTGACCGGACGAAATTGGTTAATGGCGCCATCGACGGGATGATGGACGCATTGGAGGACCCGTTCTCCTCTTACATGGCCCCGGATACGGCGCAGCAATTCTCGGAGCAGATCGAAGGTTCCTTTACGGGGATTGGTGCTGAGGTGTCATTGGAAAATGGTAATGTTGTGGTAGTGTCTCCGATTAAGGGTTCCCCTGCGGAGAAAGCGGGCATTCAGCCCAAGGATATTCTGCTGGCGGTTAACGGGGAGCCGCTGGATGGGCTTGGCTTGAATGAAGCAGTAGCTAAAATTCGCGGTCCTAAAGGCACTATAGCGAAGGTGAAGGTCAAGCGTAGTGGTTCCGCTACTCCGCTGGAGTTTAACATCAAGCGTGATGATATTGCACTGGAGACTGTGTACGCGAAGATGGAAAGCGGCGGTATAGGCGTGCTTGAAATTACGGAATTCTCGATGAATACGGTGGAACGGTTCAAGACCGAGCTGGACACGTTGGAGAAGCAAGGAATGAAGGGTCTCGTCATTGATGTACGGAATAATCCGGGTGGTGTGCTTAACGTTGTTGAGGCCATGTCGGAAATGTTCGTGCCTCAAGGCAAAGTGATTGTACAGGTAGAGAACAAGAACAAGGAGCGCCAGCAGACGACTTCCAACGGCCAAGGCAAGAACTACCCGATTGTTGTAGTAACGAATAAGGGAAGCGCCAGTGCATCGGAAATATTGGCTGGTGCGCTCCAGCAATCGGCGGGAGCCAAGCTGGTAGGAGAAGCTACCTATGGCAAGGGTACGGTGCAATCCAGCTACGGCAGTGAGATGGGCGATGGAAGCTTGTTGAAAATAACGGTGGCCAAGTGGTTGACGCCAAATGGAGAGTGGATTCACAAGAAAGGCATACAGCCGGACGTTGTGGTATCGCAACCGGACTACTTTACCGTGGCGCCGATCAACAAGGAGAAGACCTATCAGTACGATATGCTGGGAGATGATATCAAGAGCGCTCAAACGATGCTGGACGGCCTTGGCTACCAGCCTGGTCGGAAGGATGGGTATTTCGACAAACATACGGAAAACGCATTGAAGAAATTCCAGGTGGCCCAGAAGCTTAAGCCATCCGGGGTGCTTGATGCGAAGACCGCAGAAGCGCTGGAGAGCCGTCTCATCGAACAAATCCGTGATCCTAAAAATGACGTGCAGTTAAATCGCGCGGTGGAGGAAGTGCGGAAGGAGATTGGCTCATAAACGTCGAATTCTTCTCTTAGAAGGCTGAACTTCGGCCTTCTTTTTTTCTTGAATGGATTATGATGAACCCGCCTATACAATTTGAACCGAATTCGTTGAGAAGAGGAGTGTGAGGACCGGTGAATCTCATTCTGGAAGGATTGTGGAGCTTGGCTATGGCCGCGGCTCAATTGTTCTTGCAGCCGTTTTACTATATTGCGATTATCATGACGATGCTGATCTATCGCAGGCAGGTTGTGCTGGAGCGGCGGCTGTTCCATGTTCGTTTACATGGCTGGGGAAGGCAAACCTGGAGGACGGTGCTGGGGGGATTGCTAGCGGGTATAGCCGTTTCACTGGTCTTCGTATTCCTGGGGATGAATTTGACCTGGGAAGGGCTTCTTTGCCTGTGGGTGGTTACGCTGCTGTTCATGTTGCTGCGCGTCCGTTATTTGTGTTTGGCCTATGCTGTCGGAGCGCTTGGTGTCATTCAGTTTATTATTCAATTCTTCCCCGGTTTGCAGAGAACAGGGGGAATTTACGAGGTAGTTCGTATCATTCAGGAGCTGGACATCCCGGCACTGCTTTGTCTGGTGGGGCTATTGCATATCGCTGAAGGGCTGCTGGTGCGGTGGCAAGGCGCTTCTTTTGCGGGCCCGTTATTTTATGAGGGTAAGCGAGGGAGAGTGATTGGCGGCTATCAGATGCAGAGCCTGTGGCCTGTACCGTTGTTTTTGCTGGTTCCGGCACAGACGGCTGGCGGGGTTCTGCCGTGGACGCCGTTGTTCGGAGGGGAGGCCTGGCAAGGAGGCTTTAGCATGCTGGCCTTGCCGATTATGATTGGCTTCTCGGAGATAACCACAGGGGTGCTGCCTAAAGATAAGGCCAAAGTATCCTCAAGCCGTTTGCTTGCTTATGGTGTACTGGTATTAGCTCTGGCCCTTGGCAGTGTCTGGTGGAGTCCGCTTGTCCTGGCAGCATCACTGGTTGCCTGGCTCCTGCATGAGGGGTTGGTCTGGTACAGCCGCCATGAAGAGCAGCAGCGCAGTCCGCTGTTTGTTCACCCGCCGGGCGGCGTCAAGGTTCTTGCAGTGCTGCCGGGCAGCCCGGCTGAAGAGCTGGGGATTCAGCCTGGCGAGACGATCATCAAGGTCAATGGCATGCCCGTGCCTACGAAGGAAGAATTGCATGCCGCGCTGCGAATCAACCCCGCTTTTTGCAAGCTGGAGGTGCTGAATCTCGCGGGCGAGAGTAAATTCCTCCAGCGCGCCATTTACGCAGGCGATCATCATCAGCTCGGAGCCATTTTGGCCCCGGATGAATGGTCGCCAGCGGCGGTGCGGTTGCAGCCGTTGTCACTCTGGCAGCTGCTGCGGCCGAAGCGGAGCGCCCGCACCACGGAAGCAGGGCGTGGCCCCACTTCCGGGAGTACGGAGTTCTCCGCCGCCACCATGCCCATGCCGCCAAGCGATGGCCCGGCGGCTGGTGTCTAATTCAGAGGCGGCAAGACGCCGTTTGACTGCTGCTCCTACTGGAGTATGGCGGCCAAACGGCGTCTTTTTTAAACTTTTCTATTGCTGCAGCTGGCGCAATACGGTAATTTCTACGCGACGATTCTTTTGACGCCCCTGTGGAGTATCATTATCCGCAGCGGGACGTGTATCGGCATAGCCGGCGTATTGGAAATCCTGCGGGTCAAGGTGTTCCTTCTCAAGGAAGAAGCGGAGTACGGACAGAGCACGCGCCCCTGATAACTCCCAGTTGTCCTTAAATGCCGCGGAATATTTGATGGGCTGGTCGTCGGTATGCCCTTCAATGCTGATGATGGTATTCAATTCCTTGAATAAGCTGGCTAATCGGCTTAAGGCTTTCTCTGATCCGGCTTTCAACTCGGCTTTTCCGATATCGAACAGAAATTGATCGCTTAAGGTGATGGAGATTCCCTTAGGCAAATCAGTAACCTTAATTTGTTCTTCTAATTGATTGTCCTGAATATACGATTCAATACGTCCCATTAAGGAGGCTAGCTCCTGCTCCTGCTGGCGGAAGGCGAGCTCCCGTTCTGTCAATGGAGCCTGGGCCTCCGGCCCGGCGGCTGGGGAGGCCGATTGTTGTTCCCCGCCATTTCCCTGACCATAGTTATCCTGACTGTCCGCTGCGGCTGTTGGGTTTTTATGATGATATCGGTCAGCGGTT
This sequence comes from Paenibacillus sanguinis 2301083 = DSM 16941, assembly GCF_000374825.1. Lineage (GTDB taxonomy): Bacteria > Bacillota > Bacilli > Paenibacillales > Paenibacillaceae > Fontibacillus > Fontibacillus sanguinis. Next base: position 207,133 of record NZ_KB895376.1, on the reverse strand, counting down.
CCGGTGATGCCACTGCCTAACTCCAGCACCGAATCACTGCTCATGAACGTTTGCTGCAAGGAGGTGGTGACGACTTCGTATTTCTCCACATCCAGCTGGCTCATGCCATACATCACTACAAAAAAAATAAGCAACAAGGTAATTAAATCGGCGTACGTGATCATCCAGCGGTCCCTGGTGTCCTGATGCTGCGACAGCCTTCTACGCCGCGGTCTGTGCGAGCCGTTATTTGCAGGCGGCGGATTGGGCTTACCCCTCATTCTCATAGCTCATTCTCCCGGGGGCCTGAAGGAAAGCGCGTGTTGCTCCGGCTAAAATCAAACTCGGAATTCGGATCAGGCAAGGAGCGATCGACATCGGGGCTATAGGCTTCCAGCTTGCGGCGCACGAGCAAAGGGTGATCTCCGTTCTGGATCGACAGAATGCCTTCCAGAATCAGCTCCATCCGGTCCAGCTCCTCCTCGCTGCGCGCCTTGATTTTAGAGGCGATTGGCAAGAAGAGCAGATTGGCGCTGGCTACGCCATACAAGGTGGCGGTGAAGGCAAGCGCAATGGCTGGCCCCAGCGCAGTAGGCTCGGTCAGGCTGCCCAGCACATGGATCAACCCCATTACCGTACCAATAATCCCCATGGTTGGGGCGTAACCGCCGGCAGATTCAAAAATTTTAGCATATCCCTCGTGCTTTTTGGCGACTGCATCGATTTCAAGCTCTAGCATTTGCCGCACAGCACTATGATCAGTTCCATCGACAATGAGCTGAATTCCTTCGCGCAGGAAAGGGTCCTGATGCGTTTCAGCGGTTTTTTCCAGGGCCAATACGCCCTCCCGACGAGAGATCGATGACATGGCGGTGATATCCTCGACAAGATTTTGGTCTGGATTTGATTTAGCAATAAATGCCAAAGATAATGCTTTGGGAACCGTCCGCAGTTTGGCCAGAGGGAAGCTGATCAGAACAGCGGCGAAGGTGCCTCCAAAGACGATTAAAGCAGCGGTAAGCTGAAATAACCCCCCGACTTGGCCGCCCTCAAGCAGAAAGCCTCCGACCAGTGCCACGAGTCCAATAACAAGGCCAATAATTATAGTAATATCCATGGGTTAAGAACCACTCCTATTCAGAACTTGCCGTGACTTACCGTTTGCATCTCAAGGATGAAAAAGGTATAATACACGGGAACACGTATTCCTATTTTGTAAAATAAGGAAGCTTACGTTAATTTCGACTTGGTTTATTCATCGGAATGATGACGATGCTAGTTTATATCAGCCGCCAATATTGAGACGGGAGTCTCATTCATTTTTTTTATAGAAGTGCGAGTTCAATAAGTCGGGTTTACAGGAACGAGCTTGCCTTGAACTCTCTAGTATTCCATTTTAGACGATAGGGTGATGTTGGACAATGAGTGAAATCGTGGTTAGCGACAATAAGTTTGAGCTGGTCTCCGACTTTATGCCGCAAGGGGACCAGCCGGCTGCTATCGACCAACTGGTGGAGGGGGTGCTTGCGGGCAAGAGACATCAGACATTGCTTGGTGCGACGGGAACGGGCAAGACCTTTACGATCGCCCATACCATCGCCAAGCTTGGACGCCCTACCCTGATTATTGCGCATAACAAGACGTTGGCAGCACAGCTTGCCAGCGAATTTCGCGAGTTCTTCCCCAACAATTCGGTAGATTATTTCGTCAGCTATTATGACTATTATCAGCCGGAGGCTTACATTCCTTCCTCGGATACGTACATTGAGAAGGATTCCAGCATCAATGAAGAGATCGACAAGCTGCGCCACTCTGCAACGACTTCCTTGTTTGAACGGCGGGATGTCATCATTGTGGCGAGTGTATCGTGCATCTATGGTCTCGGCTCACCTACAGAATATCGTGATTTGGTATTGTCGTTGCGGGTGGGCATGGAGAAGCCGCGCAATCAGATTCTGAGCCACCTGGTAGACATTCAATATCAGCGCAACGATCTTAACTTCGTACGCGGTACGTTCCGGGTTCGTGGCGATGTGGTAGAGATTTTCCCTGCTTCTCGGGGAGAGCATGCGATTCGTGTGGAGTTTTTTGGCGATGAAATTGAACGTATTACGGAAATTGATGTTTTGACCGGCGAACTGATCGGTGAGCGGGAACATGCGGCTATTTTTCCAGCCTCTCACTTTGTGACCCAGGAGGAAACGATGCGCGTGGCCATAGGCCATATTGAGCGTGAACTTGAGGAGCGGCTGGCGTTGTTTCGGGAGCAAGGGAAGCTGTTGGAGGCCCAACGGCTGGAGCAGCGGACACGTTATGATATCGAAATGATGAAAGAGGTCGGGTTCTGCTCCGGAATCGAGAACTACTCCGGTCCATTGACCTTTCGTGAGCGGGGGGCTACTCCGTATACACTGCTGGATTATTTTCCGGATGATATGCTTGTAGTCATCGATGAATCCCATGTCACGCTTCCCCAGATTAGAGCGATGTATAACGGTGACCAGGCCCGTAAGAATGTGCTGGTGGATCATGGCTTCCGTCTGCCATCAGCTTTGGACAACCGCCCGCTTCGCTTTGAGGAATTTGAGGAAAAGGCCACACAACTAATTTATGTTTCTGCCACGCCAGGCCCGTATGAGCTTGAGCATTGTCCGACAACCGTCCAGCAGATCATCCGTCCGACGGGACTGCTTGATCCTATTATTGAGGTCCGCCCTACAAAGGGGCAAATCGATGATTTGATTGGGGAAATACGCGACCGTATTGCCAGGGACGAGCGGGTGCTGGTAACGACGTTAACGAAGAAGATGTCCGAGGATCTGACGGATTATTTTAAAGAAGTGGGCATTAAAGTAAGATACCTCCATTCCGATATTAAAACGCTGGAGCGGATGAGCATCCTGCGTGATTTACGGCTGGGGACCTTTCATGTCCTCGTCGGCATTAACTTGCTGCGCGAGGGGCTGGATTTGCCGGAGGTCTCCCTGGTAGCGATTCTGGATGCCGATAAAGAAGGGTTCCTGCGCTCCGAGCGTTCGCTGATCCAGACGATTGGTCGGGCCGCGCGGAATGCGGATGGTCGCGTACTTATGTATGGAGACAATATCACGGAGTCTATGGATCGTGCTATTAAGGAAACCGAGCGCAGGCGCACTATTCAGATCGCATACAACGAGAAGCACGGGATTACCCCCCAAACGATCCGTAAGAGAATCAGGGATGTTATCGAGGCGACCAAGGTGGCGGAGAGCCAAAGCGATTATTTAACGGATGCGGCCAAGAGCAAAATGTCGAAGCGCGATCGCGAGGCGCTGATCAAACGTCTGGAGATCGAGATGAAGGAGGCGGCGAAGAATTTGCAATTTGAACGCGCTGCCGAACTGCGTGATGCCATCCTGGAGCTTAAGGCGGAGTAGCCCGAAAGACAGATATTTTATAGTGTGAAGCAAGGGACGGAATATAGTAAATTTCTTCAAGGGAGATGGAGTCGTTGGCTAGTGAAAATATCGTTATTAAGGGCGCTCGGGCGCATAATCTCAAAAATATCAATCTTACCATCCCGCGGGACAAATTTGTTGTACTTACAGGATTAAGCGGCTCGGGGAAGTCTTCGCTGGCCTTCGATACCATCTATGCCGAGGGGCAGCGCCGCTATGTGGAATCTTTATCCGCATATGCGCGGCAGTTCTTGGGCCAGATGGAGAAGCCTGATGTTGATTCCATTGAAGGGCTGTCCCCTGCGATTTCGATTGATCAGAAGACAACGAGCCGGAACCCCCGTTCCACGGTAGGGACTGTAACGGAAATCTATGATTATCTGCGGTTGTTGTTTGCCAGAGTGGGACACCCGCATTGCCCAGAGCATGGGGTTGAGATTACATCCCAGACCATTGAGCAGATGGTGGATCGCATCATGCAATATCCGGAGCGTACCCGGCTGCAAATTTTGTCTCCAGTCATTTCAGGCAAGAAGGGCGAACACAAGACTTTGCTTAGCGAAATCGCCAAACAAGGCTTCGTTCGGGTACGCGTAGATGGAGAACAACGCGACTTGTCAGAGAATATTGAACTGGAGAAGAACAAGAAGCACTCCATCGAGGTGATCGTTGACCGTATCGTGGTGAAGGAAGATGCACGTACCCGTCTGGCGGACTCGATTGAAACGGCGCTTAAAATGTCGGGAGGCCAAATTTTGGTGGATATCATTGGCCAGGAGGAACTGCGATTCAGCTCTAACTATGCTTGCCCCATTTGCGGCTTTAGCATTGATGAACTGTCCCCACGCATGTTCTCCTTCAACAGCCCCTTTGGGGCTTGCCCCGAATGTGACGGACTTGGGGTCAAGATGATTATTGATCCCGAACTGTTGGTGCCGGATAAATCTAAAACGATTGACGATGGTGCTTTTGAAGCTTGGGCGGGCAGCACTTCCAACTATTATCCGCAATTTCTGAAATCGGTCTGCGAGCACTACAATATTCCGCAAGATGTTCCCATCTCCGAGCTAAGCAAAGAGCAGATGGACAAGTTGCTCTACGGAACCGGAGAGACCAAGATTCGCTTCCGCTATCATAATGACTTCGGAATGACCAAGGATGCTTACGTCACCTTTGAGGGGATCGTTCACAATCTGGAACGGCGTTATCGGGAGACGGCTTCTGAGGGAATTCGTGAATTTATCGAACAATTCATGGGCAGCAAGCCTTGTGGAAGCTGTAAAGGCCATCGCTTGAAGAAAGAAGTCCTCGCGGTAACGGTGAATGGTCAAAATATGGCCTATGCTACCTCATTGTCGATTGGCGAAGCCATGAATTTCTTTGGCACGCTGGAGCTTTCTGAGAAGGAACAGGCTATTGCCAACCTGATTCTCAAGGAAATCAACAGTCGGCTAGGCTTCCTGGTGAACGTAGGTCTGGAATACCTGACGCTTAGCCGGGCTGCGGGCACCTTGTCCGGGGGAGAGGCCCAGCGCATTCGTCTGGCCACTCAGATTGGCTCCAGTCTGATGGGCGTGCTATACATCCTTGATGAACCCAGCATTGGCCTGCATCAACGGGATAATGACCGGCTAATCAGTACGCTGACGCATATGAGAGACTTGGGCAACACCCTTATCGTGGTTGAACATGATGAGGATACTATGATGGCGGCCGATTACATCATCGACATTGGTCCGGGAGCTGGTATTCATGGCGGAGAAGTGATAGCTCAAGGGACTCCGCAGCAAATTATGGATGATTCAGCTTCCTTAACGGGTCAGTATCTGAGTGGCAAGAAGTTCATTCCGGTGCCGCTTGCGCGGCGCAAGCCTAATGGCCGTTGGCTGGAAGTGAAGGGAGCCAGTGAGAACAACCTGAAGAACCTGAACGTCAAATTCCCTATAGGTGTGTTTACAGCGGTGACTGGAGTTTCGGGCTCAGGCAAGTCCACACTGGTCAATGAGATTTTGTATAAAACGTTGGCTCGCGATTTGAATCGCGCCAGAGTTCGCCCTGGACAATACAAGGAAATCAAGGGACTTGAGCATGTCGATAAAGTTGTAGATATCGACCAGTCTCCGATCGGCCGCACACCGCGGTCCAATCCGGCGACATACACTGGCGTTTTCGATGATATCCGTGACTTGTTCTCGCAGACCAACGAGGCCAAGGTGCGCGGCTACAAGAAGGGTCGCTTCAGTTTTAATATCAAGGGTGGACGTTGTGAGGCTTGCCGGGGAGACGGCATCATCAAGATTGAAATGCATTTCCTGCCGGACATATACGTGCCTTGCGAGGTATGCAAGGGCAAGCGTTATAACCGGGAAACGCTGGAAGTTAAATATAAGAACAAAAGTATTGCGGATGTGCTGGAGATGACGATTGAGGATGCTACAGAGTTCTTCCAGAACATTCCGAAGATTCATCGCAAGCTGCAAACTCTGCTTGATGTTGGTCTGGGTTATGCCAAGCTTGGCCAGCCGGCAACAACCTTGTCCGGTGGCGAGGCTCAGCGGGTGAAGCTGGCATCCGAGCTGCATCGCCGGAGTACAGGCAAGACCATCTACATTCTGGATGAACCGACAACAGGACTGCATGTCGATGATATCGACCGTTTGCTGAAGGTATTGCACCGCCTTGTAGACTCGGGAGAAACGGTACTTGTCATTGAGCATAATCTGGATGTCATCAAAACAGCGGATTATCTGATTGATTTGGGACCGGAGGGCGGAAGCGGGGGCGGTACGGTCATTGCGACGGGAGCACCGGAGAGCATTGTACAGGTGGAGGCTTCCTACACCGGACGTTACCTGGCGCCAGTTCTTGAACGCGATGCCCGCCGCACGGCTGAACTGGATGAAGCTGATATCCAGGATCGTGAAGTAGGATAGAGCTACAAAAAAATCATAGACCTTGCCCTTAATCTCTGAAAGATCGGGCAAGGTCTATTTTGCGTGAAAGAACATTTTCTCGTCTGCTTCTTTGCGTTAATCATAAGTTCAACTTAAATAGTTGCTGCGGCGTTAATGCCTTAGGAAGCGATACTGCTCTCCAGAATGCGGTTAAGCTGCTCCTGGAATGCCGGGACTCCTACGCGTTGCACAAATTCATGAAAGGACTCCGTGTCCGTTCGCTGCTCCTTGTAGAATTGGAGTAATTGCGCCAGCACCGAGGCAACCTGATCGCCCTTCACCCGGCCTTTCAAGACTTGATTGAACCGCGCTTGCAGGCCATGATCTCCACCGCCAAGGGTTCCCCCTACCGCGATGTCGAAGGCATCAACCATCCCTTCAGGTGTCTTGATCAGCGAGCCCTGCAGACCGATATCGGCGATGTGCTTATGTCCGCACGAATTGGGGCAGCCCACGAAATGGATACGTACCTTATCCGCCAGGGTTACATGCTGATCAAGATGCTCCGCAACCTCCACGGCCCGACGTTTCGTCTCCACGATAGCCAAATTGCAAAACTCATTCCCTGTGCAGGAGACGGTTCGGCTCATAAAATGCTGCGGAAATGGAGTTAATCGCTCCAGCACCGGAGCTGCCAGAGCTTCATCAAGCTTCTCGTCAGGAATGCCACTGAGCAAAATATTTTGCGACATCGTGGTCCGGATTTTGCCATCGCCATAGTGCTCGGCGACCTCAGCAAGTTGAATGAGCTCATCTGCGTTCAAACGGCCTACCGACACGCTAAGACCGATATAGTTGAGGCCCTGCTGCTTTTGTGGATGCACTCCATCAAAATAAGCCGCATGCCAGCCAGCCGTTTTGTCTTCTCCTCGCGCAGGAAGATCACCCACCAACTCCAACAGCTTCTCCTTGAACTTGTCTGGTCCCCAGTCTGCGACCAGGAACTTCAAACGAGCATGATGGCGTTTCTCCCGATATCCATAATCGCGGAAGATCGTCGTTACTCCGATAGCTACCTTGAGTACTTCTTCGGGTCTGACGAAGATATCCAGCGGTTTGGCCAAGTGTGGCTTAGCAGACAGGCCGCCGCCAACCATAACATGAAAGCCGATAATTTCCTCGCCATCGATCACTTTGACAGCAGGTGTAAATGATAGATCGTTGATTTCAGCCTGAGCATTGTTATAAATATTAGATGAGATCGACATTTTGTATTTACGAGGCAGATTGGAGAAATCGCGATTTAATAAGAAGAAGCGGTTAACCTCTTCAACGATTTCCGTGGTATCCAGCAGCTCATCCTTGTCGATTCCGGCTAATGGATTACCGACGATCGTACGTGGACAATCTCCGCAGGCTTCGTAGGAATAGAGGCCGACCTGCTCAAGCCGTTGAAAAATATCGGGCAAATGCTCTACACGCAGCCAATGGAACTGGATGGCCTGGCGAGTCGTGACATCGACAAGCTCTCGCCCGTACAGGCGGGCAATCTCGGCAAGAGCATAGGCTTGGGAAGTGTCCATGATTCCGCCATTAATGCGGACCCTCATCATAAAATGGCCGTCCTTAGGCTTTTGCTGGTAGACCCCGGCCCATTTGAAGCGGTCCATATCCTCCGGAGTGATAGAGTCATACCCTGACGTGGCATAATCTTCAATAATGGTGCGTATGACATCCAGTCCGTCCTTTTCCAATTTTACAAATTCAAATTTGTTGAGCTTCTCGGGTGTGGCGGTCCAAATCGGCTCATAGGCCATATGCATACCCCTCCTTCATACTACCGTAGCACGTACAATTCCGATTGAATAACTATGATATATTATCGTAATGGTATCATAGATATATGACAGGGTAAATAAAGAAAGCGAGTATATTTGTATAAAACTTCCTTATAAAACGATAAAGAATAAATGATATCTTATTGTGTCAAGAACTTTTTTAGCAATGAAACCGTTATTTGAGGATGATTTTGGCAATAAATTTGACGTTTTCTTGTCTTTTTACTTGCGTTCAACGAAAAGGCAAGATAACATAGAGGGAGATTATCATTTTCTGGATTTAGAGGGGGGTTCGGGATGTTGCTTGCAACGACCGGAGCATCGGCAGCAACGTTCAACGGGTTCGATATTTTTATGATTTTATTTACAATCATTATTTTTATCGGTGTAGTTCGCTTGCTCATGGAACGCCCGAAGAAGAACCTGTTTGCCATTGGCTTTGGGATCATCAGCCTGCTGGTCTTTCTGGCTTCTGACGCCGTTATGATTAAATCCTGGTTTGGATAACAAGACGAGTAACTCATGATATAGCAACTGATCGAACACATCTTGCATCGTTACAAATGGCAAGATGTGTTTTTTATGTGATAAATTACAATATTTTAACATTCAGGTAATCATCAGCAATTCAATCGCTTCTATGATGAAGGAGTAGTCCAATCATACAGGATAGGGAGGAATGGTTGATGATGAACGCTTGGCGCAAGAAATGGCTTGGCCTCATGCTGGCAGGGATTTTGGCAATAACCGGGATGCCGGGATGGGGGGCGTCCGTAGCGGCTGAAGCTGCACAGGACGTGCAAGCGGTAGTCCAGACGCAAGAATCCTCAGCTTTGACACAGCAAGTAACGGAGGAACTGCTGCCTGATCTTCAGCAGCCGGAAGAAGCTTTACCTGTAAATCCTGGGTCAACCCCAGGTGCAGGCCTGGAAGCTGCGGAGCAGACCGACAGCGAACAGATCGGCATTTATGCAGACGTAGCCCGGATTCGTGTTGCGGATGCTATTGCCAAAGGCAATAACGGTGAAGCAGTCTGGGTTGCCGGCACTGTTGTAGGACATGCTACAGGCTCCTTATCTGCTAACTTCACAGCCCCCTTTGGTAATGACTTCAATCTCCTGATTGCCGATGCGGCAGGAGAACGGGATAAGGCCAAGCTTGTCAATGTACAAGTCCCCTCTGGATTACGTGCGCAGTTCGGTCTGCAAAGCAATCCTGATTTGATCGGACAGCAGATTTATGTCTCGGGCACACTGGCTGCCTACAACAATTTCCCGGGGCTGAAGAGCGTTACGCAAATAACTTTGTCTACTACGGAGCCCGGCAACCCTGGTGAAGGGGAAGAACCGGGAGAAGACCCGGATGAAGAAGAACCTGGTGAAACCCCATCTTTACCGGATGGTACGGGAAAAAGTGTGCTATTCGACAATGCGCATGCCCAAACTGCGGGTGCAGCCGACTGGATCATAGATGGTGCTTTTTCTGATTTTGCCCAAGGGCTGCGGGAGGCTGGCTTTACCGTAGATTCTCTGGAACGTCCAGTACCGTATACATTTGGCGAGGCGCCTATAACTTATGCGGGCTTGCAGCCTTATGATGTATTTATCATTCCAGAGGCCAATATTCCGTTTAAAACGTCGGAGCAAGAGGCACTGGTACAATATGTAGAGGATGGCGGGGCCGTCTTCTTTATTTCCGATCATTACAATGCTGACCGCAATAAGAACCGCTGGGATGCCTCAGAGGTCTTCAATGGCTATCGGCGTGGAGCTTATGAAAATCCGGCCAAGGGGATGTCCTCGGCGGAAGCCGGCTCTCCGGCGATGCAAGGGGTTGCCAGCTCAGACTGGCTGGCAGACCATTTCGGCGTGAGATTCCGCTTCAATGCGATTGGAGATGTCAACGCTAATGATATTGCCAGTCCATCTCAAAGTTTTGGAATCACGGCCGGCGTGGACGCGGTGGCGATGCACGCTGGTTCTACGCTGGCTATTCTGGACCCGGAGAAGGCTAAAGGTCTGGTGTATGTTCCTGTCGGTGTACCGGCATGGGGCAATGCGGTAGATGAAGGTGTTTATAATAACGGGGGCCGGGCTGAGGGTCCGTATGCGGCCATTGGAAAGTTAGGTCTGGGCAAGGCGGCCTTTATCGGTGATTCTTCGCCGGTGGAGGACGCAACTCCCAAATACGTCCGTGAAGAAAATGGACAAGCAAAGAAAACCTATGACGGCTTTAAAGAAGTAGATGATGCCTTGTTCCTGGTACAAACCGTCAAGTGGCTGGCCCATGATGAGAACTATACTTCGTTCAGTGAGGTGCCGGGGTTGGAGCTGGACACGCCAACCGTCCTGGATGCTGACGAGGCACCGGCATTGACAACAGAGCCTGAGCCAGAACCATGGGCGCAGCCGGCTCCCGGATACAAATGGTATGACCCGGCCACCTTCAAGCCAGGGTCTTACGGCTCTACAAAAGCTCCAGAGACGGAGCCCGTTTTGGCCTTTGTTCATCAAGCTACTCTTCCGACCCGGCAGGAATTCCAAATTCGCTTGACGGCGAATGGACTAACGCCGGGACAGACTGTCTCCGGTCTGCGTGCGGGTATTTATTTGCCTGGCGGGGAGCAGATTGCCAGATTTAAGCATGATGCGGGTACATGGTCCGGCTATAACTATAGCCCCGAGTTTTCATTGACGGGAAATGCTCAAGGTTATGCCTCCAGGGATTTGACGGTGCAGCTTAAACCGGGTGTAACGGCTGCTAAAGCCAACCTGCGTTTGAAGCAAGGCAGCGCCAATGTCATTACGAATCAGGTGACTCTGGGGAATGTGGCGGCTGAGCCGCTGCCAGGGGATCATCCTCCTGTGCCTGAGGTATCTACCATTTTCGTTGCCCGTGAAGCTGCTGAGGGGACCGTGGTCACTGTTGAAGGAGTAATTACTTCTCAGCCCGGTCTATTCGGCGGCCAAGGTTTTTACTTGCAGGATGAAACAGCAGGAATTTATGTATTCCAATCCGACACGGGTTATCAGGCGGGCGATCTGATTCGCATCAGTGCGGTCCGTACCGTGTACAACGGCGAGGTGGAGCTGGAGAATCCGGTGCATGTCGAAAAGCTTGGGACTGCGCCACTTCCTTTGCCGCAAATTCAGGACACGGTAAACGAATTAAACCAAGGGCAGCTCATCACCTTAACGAATGTGGTAATACAGGATGTGGTTACAGCAGCTCCGGCAGGATCATTTGAATTTAATGCGTTGTCCGAGGGGGGACAAACGATTCGTGTTCGGTTTGACGGACGAACAGGCGTAACCTTGGACGAGTTTAATACACTGCATCCCGAGGGCTCGCAAGTGGACCTTACTGGTGTTGCTTCCGTGTTCCGCGGGACTTATCAATTAAAGCCGCTAACGCTGGCCCACGTGGTGCCAAGCTCTTCCGAAGCTGACCTGATCGCTCCGGTAGCTGATGTAGCAATAATGACAGGAGCAGAGCGTTACAACCTGGACGTGGTCGCCTCCGATATCATACCGGGGATGAGGGCGGCGGCGTAAAACGTATCGCATACTGCCTGAACGGGAACATTTCATAACATAGACAGACGCAAATCGTGCTGCATTTGCATACGGAGAAGCGCAATTGTGAGGGTCAAGTGAAACCCTGCGATTGCGCTTTTTCTGTAAGGCTGCATTATAACCAAATCATTATAGTAAATATCGAAATCACGTATTAGCGTCAATACCCCTTTTCATGCACAATGAATAACAGATTCAAAACTATGTGAAATATTTCTCATTTGTTTGTTCTTCTCATAGTTAATTATGTTAGCGAATCTAAACCTACAGCTTGAATTGGGAGGAAGTAGAGTCATGAGGAACTTAAAGTCATGGAGAAAAGCTCTGAATATCTCATTAAGTCTTTTGCTTGCATCTGCAATGCTATTGACGGCGTGTGACAATGGGGCGAGTAATGGGGCAAATGGAGAAAATAAGACAAAAATGGAGCAGAATAATTCATCTGCGGAGCCTGCTGGTAATGAAGCTACCCTGCAAAATTACAAAGAGGGTACATACGTAGGCACAGGGAAGGGTAAAAATGGTGAAGTGAAGGTAGAAGTTACTTTTACCAAAAATAAAATTGAATCTGTTGTAATCCAGGGAGAAAATGGCGAAACCAAGGGAGTCAGCGATGCGGCATTAGCGCGCATTCCGGAGCAAATTGTAGATCAGCAGAGCCTGGCAATTGATGCTGTGGCTGGGGCAAGTCTGACAAGTAATGCGATCCTGGATGCCGTTGCCGATGCTGTCCAGCAAGCAGGCGGGGATGTCACGGCTCTAAAATCTATGAGTAAAGCGAAGAAGTCTACAGAGGTACAGGAACTTACTACAGATGTTGTTATTGTAGGAGCAGGAGCTGGTGGAATGACCGGTGCAATGGAAGCAGCGCGTAGTGGGCTTAAGGTTATTGTCCTTGAAAAAGGGGCAAGCGTTGCAGTCAGCAATGGCGCAATGGCGGGTGGTCCTATCGCTGTTGGTTCGCGAATTCAGAAGGAAGCCGGGGAGACCTTTACCGTGGATGATGTATTCAATCGTATGATGGATTATTCTTCCTCGACAGTGAATGCGTCCTTGGTACGTCAGGCATTGGAGATTTCAGGTGAGACGATTGATATGTTCCAGGACCTGGGCATGGAGATTTCACTACGGGAAGATAACTTCGGTGTTGGCTATCGCCCGCGGATGAAGTTTGAGAAAAAAGGTCTGGATCGTATGGGCATATTGCAAAAGGATGTAGAAAGCCATGGCGGACAATTCCTGTTTGAAACTACTGGCAAGAAGGTATTAATTGATAATGGGAAAGCAGTTGGTGTGGAAGCCGAGAAAGCAGATGGCACGAAGGTAATCGTCCATGCGAAGTCGGTCATTATGGCAACAGGCGGATTCTTAGGTAATGATGAGTTGATGAAGGAGTATTTCGGTGGTGTGAAGGTAAATCCGCTAGGCTCTACGCTGAGTGTGGGTGAAGGAATGGATATGATCGTAGAAGCGGGCGGAATGCTGGATAGCAATTTTGGTATTGTGGCAAATGAGTTTTCGGCATCCAATGAAAAAAATGGCACTTGGAAAAGAAATGCAAATGAAGCCCTGAATCTTGGGGTATATGGCACCTTGCTTGTGAATCGTGAAGGCAACCGCTTTAATAATGAAGGACTGATTGCTAAGGAGCCGTTATCTACAGGTGGGATAGTTACACTGCGAGAAGGCTTGTATTATGCAGTTGTAGACCAGGCCTATATGGACGGATTAAAAACCAAAGGCGTGTACCAGCATATTGGCAGTCCAGCAGAGTGGGTCTATGGGAAAAAGACACTGGATGGACGTAAGCTGGAAAATTTGGATGCAGGTGTAGAACAAGCCATTGAACAAGGCTGGGGTGTGAAGGCAGATACACTTCAAGAAGCTGCCGAAGCCTTCAAGCTCACAAACCTGGAAGAAACGGTGCAAGCCTATAATGAGATGGCTAAAAAAGGTGTAGATACCCAGTTTGGCAAGGATAAAGCCTTTTTACAACCAATTCATAAAGGTCCTTATTATGTGTTCGAGTATCAGCCAAGTGCTTGGTGTACTATTGGCGGTGTACGTGTAGATGACAATTTACGTGCCTTGAATAAAGATCGTACACCAATTGAAGGCTTGTATGTTGCTGGTGTGGATGCAGGAAGCATGTATTCTAATCCTTATTATGATATTGAAGGAGCAGCATTTTCACTTGCTCTTAACTCTGGACGTTTGGCAGCCATGAATATCGCGAAGGAACTGAAGCAATAGGGAATAGGAGGGGCAACTCAGGCTGAGTTGCCCCTCCATCAAGTTCAAACCTGGAACTCACTGTAGACCATCTCTAAGAATTTAGAGGCAGCTAGACTGGTGTAGGTCTGTGGATTGGTGACAATGGAGATGGTAAATTTAGGCGCCTGCTCCTTTAGTGAAAAGTAGACAAGATGATGCGGGTTGTTCTCCTTGTCAATCATTGATTCGTGCAGGAACATGACACCAAATCCTTGAGCGACTAACGCTTTAGCGGTTTCACTATTTTTACAATTTAGCAGCACATTATAATCGAGCTTTGCTTCTTGGAAAAATTGCTCAAGTTGTTCTCTGAATAGTGTTCCCGGAATGTTAGATACAAATTGCTCATTTGCCAAATCAGACACGGAGAGCAGCCGATCCGGGAATTTCTGAACAAAGGGATGATGGGCATGGGTAGCTAGCTTGTACACCTGATTCAGAATTGGTACATGACTCAGGTTTTTGTCCTGTGTCATGGAGGATGTAAAAGCAACGTCCAGTTGCCCTCTAGCTAACCTGTGTTCCATTTCAGCAATCAGTAATTCATGTAGCTCCAGCTTAATTGCAGGATACTTGAGGTGAAATTTAGGCAGGATCAAAGGCAGGATATAGGAGCCAAGGCTAAACGGACAGCCGACGCTAACCTTTCCTGCCTTTAACTGCTTTATATCTTGTAGTTTATGCTCTAATTGATTATGCAGGTCGATCATTTTATAGGCAGCTTCGATATATAAATGGCCTGCATAGGTTAGCTGGAGAGGAGATACAGAGCGATCAAACAGCTTAACGCCAAGGCTTTTTTCAACATTAGTAATCAAAGCGCTTAAATAAGGCTGGGCGACAAATAGCATTTGCGCTGCCTTCGTAATATTTTGTTCTTCTGCAATGGTACAGATATATTGTAATTTGCGAATATTCAAGATGTAACGACCTCTTTCATGTAGACACTCCGTATTGTTTCTGAAATCCTTAACAAAAAATCTTGGGAAATGCTAAAGGAGGAAATGGGAGCGAGTAAGGTCATTATAAGCGATCAATGAAAAACATAATATGATATTTAAGGGTGCTCCTGCAGCATCGAAATATTGTTTGACCGCTTGAGGGAATCCTGCCATATGATAAAGCAATAAGCAGAGAGGAGGAACAGGGCTGGCTGTACAAAAGGACTATGCCGGGTCGATGGATTACGGTGATCCGGCAGTCACAGACGGAATTTCCGTATTCGATGCTTTGGCATTTGACCAGCATTATTTCTATGACGGCAATGACCTGGGGGCTGTATATACGCCGGAGCAGACACGCTTTCGCTTATGGGCGCCTACTGCCTCTGAGGCGAGGGTGGTTCTCTATATTTCCGGGGAAGATGAGTCAGCCAGCGAGATGGTGATGCAGCGGGATATTCGGGGGACATGGACGTTGGCAATTGCCGGTGATTATCGAAGCTGGCTGTACACTTACCGGGTGCGAATAGGATCGCAATGGAATGAGGCGGTAGACCCTTATGCCAGGGCGGTTGCAGTGAATGGAGAAAAAGCTGCCATCCTTGATCTTAAGGAGACGGATCCGCCGGGATGGGAGCAGGACCTGAATTCTCGTCCAACCTTACTGTCCCCTGTCGATGCGGTCTTTTATGAGCTGCATGTGCGCGACGCATCCGTGCATCCGGAGAGCGGGATTAGACATAAGGGAAAATTTCTGGGTCTTTGCGAGAAAGGAACCCGTTCCCCACAAGGAATAGCCACGGGGCTGGATCACATCGTGAGCCTTGGGGTAACGCATGTTCAGTTATTGCCTGTTTTTGACTACGCCAAGGAAAGTATAGATGAAGAAGCGCCGGATGATTCCCGCTACAATTGGGGGTATGATCCGCATCATTATAATGTCCCGGAGGGGTCTTATGCGACCGATCCCTATGTTCCGACAGTAAGGATTGCGGAGCTCAAACGCTGTATACAGGAGCTTCATGCCAGCGGTCTGCGGGTTGTGATGGATGTTGTTTATAATCATGTATATGATGGTTACCTTATCCATTTCAGCAGGCTGGTGCCGGGTTACTATTTGCGTTATCGGGCGGATGGCACTTTGTCCAACGGTTCTGCCTGCGGCAATGAGTGTGCGACACAGCGGCCCATGATGAGTAAATATATCGTGGACTCGGTGCTCTATTGGGCTCGGGAATATCATATCGATGGCTTTCGCTTTGATCTGATGGGGTTGATGGATATTACCACGATGCGCGAGATTCGCCGTCGTCTGGATGAGTTGGCCCCTTCGCTGCTGATGATTGGGGAGGGCTGGCAGATGGAGACGGTGTTGCCCCAGGAACTTCAGGCTAATCAAAGCAATGCTGCCAAGCTGCCCGGAATCGGCATGTTTAATGACGGGCTGCGCGATGCAATCAAAGGCCCGGTGTTCCATGCACCGGTTAAAGGCTTTGTCAGCGGCGCAGAGGGCTGCGAGGAAGGCATCAAGTGTGCCGTAGTTGGAGGCATCTTCTATGAAGAAGCCATTCAGCAGTTCGCGCAGTCCCCTGCGCAATCCGTGAATTTTGCGGAGTGTCATGATAACCACACTCTATGGGATAAGCTGGCCTTGTCCGTGCCGGATGCTACGGAGGAAGAGCGCCGGGACATGCACCGGCTGGCGTCGGCCATCGTCTTGACGAGCCAGGGCATCCCGTTCCTCCACGCCGGACAGGAATTTATGCGGACCAAGGGCGGGGTAGAGAACAGCTACCAGTCCAGCGTCGAGATTAACTGGCTGGATTGGCGACGTTGTGCGGAGCGTCAGGACGATGTGTCCTATATGCGCAGCTTGATCGCTTTGCGCCGTTCGCATCCCGCGTTTCGCTTGCGCACGGCGGAGGAGATCCGCGCTCGGCTCCGCTTCGAGGCGGCCCCGGCACGCGCAGTTGCGTTCACGCTGCGCGATCATGCAGGCGGCGACCCCGACCGCCACCTGTACGTGCTCTACAACGCCCGCCCCGGCGCGTTGTCGCTGGAGCTGCCCGCCCTCGGACCCTGGGAGGTCCGGTTCGGCGGTGAGCATGTGCTCGCGCTGCTGAACGCAGGCGCGAGCGCCCCGGCAGCGGGGGAGCTGCTGCAGCTCCCCCTGCGGGGTGCGGCTGCCACCGGCGGGGCAGCCGAAGCCCCGATGCCGCGCCTGGAGGTGCGCGGCATCGGGATCGTGGTGCTGGCCGTGGCGCGCTGAGACGAGTTGAACTGAGATGCGCTAAAGATTAGACGAGGAGGAAAGCTCTACTCTCGATCCTGTTGAGTTGGTGATATGGTTCAATGCGACCCCACGACCAGTTCCGGTTAATTCCCGTTGCTCCATATAATCGTTACCATAAACAAGGACCCAGCAATAAGCTGAAGGTCCTTGTTCTATTTTGCTCCAAAATTAATCCTATCAAAATACTTGTGTTTGTGCTATTATACATTTTGTGCTTGGAAATTGGGCATAAAGCCCAAAGGCCAGTGAATAATAATTAGAAGACTTTGTACGGGGGGAGTGCAGTTATGGATACATTGCGTATTATCATTAATGTAGCGGTTATGCTGGTGCTTATCGGTGTTCTGATATGGATGCAGAAGAAACATATTTCTTTTACAAAGCGGGTGTTTGCCGGACTGGGGCTTGGGCTTGTGTTCGGAGTCATCTTGCAGTTGGTGTACGGAGCGGGCTCCGAGGTCATATCCAAGTCTACAGATTGGTTTAACCTGGCCGGACGTGGATATGTCGGGCTGCTGCAAATGGTGGTCATCCCATTAATAATGGTATCGATTATTTCAGCGATTATGAATTTGAAGGGCAAGCAGAACCTGGGTAAAATGAGCGGCCTGATCATCGCCATTCTGCTGATTACAACGGCAATAGCGGCTGCGGTAAGTATTGTAACCACCTTGACCTTTGATCTCAAGGCCATTGAGATTGAAGCAGGAGAACGGGAGCAGCAACGCGGAGCAGCCCTGGAAGAGCGGCTGGGAACCGTGGAGGACAAGACCATTCCACAGCAGGTGCTGGACTTCATTCCCACTAATCCGTTTGCGGATATGACCGGGGCGCGCAGCACATCTACGCTGGCTGTTGTTATTTTCTCCGCTTTTATCGGCGTGGCTGTGCTGGGGCTGGATAAGAAGAAGCCGGAGCAAGCCGACATGTTCCGTAAAATGATAGAAGCTGTGTACGGCGTTGTTATGCGTATTGTTACGCTGGTGCTGCGCCTGACACCTTATGGTATCCTGGCGCTAATTACGAATGTAGCCGCCACGACGAATGCCCAAGAAATTTTGAAGCTGATCAAGTTTGTAGGGGCCTCTTATGTCGCTTTGATCGTGATGTTTATCATCCATCTGATCCTGCTGGCCATCTTCCGCTATAATCCGGTGCAATACTTGCGCAAGGTGCTGCCAACACTGGTGTTTGCTTTCACCTCGCGTTCCAGCGCGGCTGCAATTCCGCTGAACGTAGAGACGCAAACCAAGCGGCTTGGCGTATCTGAAGGTATTGCGAATCTGTCGGCCTCCTTTGGAGCTACGATTGGACAGAACGGCTGCGCCGGAGTTTATCCGGCCATGCTTGCGGTGATGATTGCACCGACAGTCAACATTAATCCGTTGAGCTGGGATTTCCTGCTTACGTTGATTCTTGTTGTGGTCATTAGCTCTTTCGGGGTGGCCGGAGTTGGCGGTGGAGCAACCTTTGCTTCCCTGATTGTATTATCGACCATGAATCTGCCTGTTGCATTGGCGGGCTTGCTAATTTCCGTAGAGCCGCTAATCGACATGGGTAGAACCGCGTTGAACGTCAATGGCTCAATCACTGCTGGCGTCATTACCGGCAAGGTGCTTGGGGAAAATGACCCCGTAGTATTCGAGCGCAGTACCTGAACCAGCCCAGCGTCAACATTCAGCAGTCTCAAATTCTGATCTCTCTTGCGGAGAAAAAATAGCGATCCAACCCAGGTGGGGATCATGAGCATGCGGAACATGTTGCTGCCAGCGGGCAAATAAGCTCATCGAATGTTTTAAGCTGGGGGAAGACCAAGCTGGCAAGAATACTACGGAAACTCCGTGAGGCTTGGCGCGGGATGAAGTGAGATGAGTAAGCTTGTGACGGAATTTACCAGTACAAACACGAATTGAATTGACAACCCGTTTACGCTGGTTTGATACAGGGAAAATAAATCCCCTTTAAAGTGAAAATATCGTTAGATGCAGGAGAGCGACCCGTTCGGCTAGGCGAACGGCGGCAGTCCGATCTCAAGCTCAATTGAATCCCGGGTAGAGACTAGGAGAAAACCCTCTTTACGCAACCTTAACGCCAATGGATTATTTAGGTCCAGGTTTTAGGGATGCGGACGGAAGGGTTTTTTGTGCTGCCGTAAAAAGCTTGAGGTTTGGCCGGTTTGAGCGAGGACGGGCGTCTGCCGCATCTTTCAGATCATCGCGGGGAGGGCAATCACGAATGAACAAAGCAACAAAGCTGCTGAATCTGATATGCACGCTGTCACTTTTGGTGGGGCTGGTGGATGCCGGGCTGCGGGCCGCGCCGGTCTCGGCGGCGGAGCAGGAAAGAAAGGAGATAAGGTCCGCGCGGACGCTGACTGCGCCGGTTATCGACGGACGGCTCGACGAATCGTTCTGGAGCGTGAGCGAGCCGCTTATGGTACACACCGATCCGTCCGCAAGCGAAGATCACCGGTTCGGTCTGCTGTGGGACGATACCTATTTGTATATAGGTGTGCAGACCGAGGATGCTACACCGGTTAGCGGAGCGTCCGGATATTGGTTCGATCAGGACAGCCTGCACCTGTTCTTCGATCCAACGCTGCACCGGTCGTCGCCGTTTGCCCAGGACGATATGCAAATCGGGATCGTTTACGGCCAGGACGGCGGGACGCCGGAGTTCAGGTTCGGGGCGGCTCTGAATAATCACGCGGGGAAAGATGAGAAGAAGGTGCTGAGGTCCATCCATTCCACGCCGGACGGATGGAGCGCGGAGCTTGCCGTACCTTGGGACTTGCTGAACATGGACCCGCGCCTGAACCGGCAGCTCGGTCTGGAGGTCGGCGTCACCAACCGCTATGATGCCGCGGATACCGCCAAACAGCGGACAAGCTATTGGAGCGCCTACAATACGATGAGCTTCTGGAACGACACCTCCGGTTACGGGGTGGTGAATCTGGCTTTCGACAGCCCGGTGTCCGGTGTTGTCGATCCGGTGCTGTTTGAGGAAAATTTCGATGAGCTGCCGGAGGATGCTGTTCCGGCTGGATGGATATCCGATGTCAATGGGAGCAGTCCGGCATTCCAGGTGGTGAATGACGCGGCCACCGTCACTGAGGACACTTACAGCGTAACGGACGCGACGTATGAGAACGGCCGGCTGCGCTTCGACGGCAACGGAGCGGGACTACAGGCGCGAATTACGGCGCCGGTGCAAAGCGATAATTATACCGTGGAGGCGGATGTCCGCTTTGAAAGCGTGCTGAACGGAGCACGCTGGGCGGCCTTGATGTTCCGGGTTCCCGCGAACGGCAAAGCGCCCTACAATCAAATGGCCGTACGTCAAAACGGCGCGTATGAGCTCGCCTACCGCAAGCCCGACAACAATTGGTCTGTTCCCGCGAGCGGAACCTGGCAGCCGCTTACGCTGGGCGAGGATTATACGATGAAGGTCCGGGTGTTCGGTAATAACGTCAAGGAATACATCAAGGCAAAGAATGACGAGGATTTCATCCTGCTGATGGACAAAACGCTGGAGAACGATTTGCTGGAGCGGGGGAAAGTGGGCTTTCAAGCCGACCAGATGACGGTCTCCTTCGATAACCTGAAGGTGACGCGCATCACGGCCGACCGGCTCGACTTGCAAATCCCGGATACGGTGGAAGCGCTGGCCGGTTCGCTGACGGTGACCGGGACCGTATACTACTCCGACGGTTTGGAGGAACCTTTAGAGCTGCAGAAGCTCAAGCTGTATTCTTCGGACGAGAGTGTGATCAAAATCGTCGATGGCCAGCCCGTTCCGTTAAAGGAAGGCGAGGCTACTGTCACCGCGGTGTACCATCAGGCGGAAAAAAGTGTAACCGTCCGGGTGACGCCATCATTGACCGGGGCGAAGGTGATGAAGCTTGAGCATGATACCGGCTATCTGCTGGCGGATGCCGGAAATCCGGTTCCATTGGCGAACGTCCGGTTTGCGGCGGAATCCAGCGATTATTCCACGTCGGAGCTAAGCGGTGACGCTGTGGAGTGGTTCGAAGGCAGCGGGGCAATCCGCTTTGAAGGCGGAGAATTGACGGCGGAGCATCCTGGCGTATACGAGGTGAAGGTCCGCAAAGACAACGCCGAGCTAAGCCTGACCATCGTGGCCAAGGCTGCAGAAGACGGGGAATATGTCCTGTATGAAGAGAATTTCGATCAGCTAGCGGAAGGCGCTTTTCCCGAGGATTGGACACGCATTCAGGGGGCATCCGAGGGCAAAGCAGGAGTACGCGCAGGGGCGTTCGAAATGCAGGCGTCCGCTTCTCCGGACAACCCGTCCCGAGTGCTGCTCCCGGATTATCTAAAGCTGTTCGGCAACTATACTATCGAGGCCGACATTACGAATGTGGCGGCCAATAACACCGGGCGCTGGAACTCGATCATGTTCCGGATTCAGGATGGAAACTACCCTTATTATCAGATGGCCGTCCGCAAAGACCCGTCCGTATACAACGGCGTTGAGTTCGCGGAACGCACGCCTTCGAATCAGTGGAACGTGATGGAGCGGGGCTCTTACACGGAGCCGATGAAGGAAGGGCAAGCGCTGCATTATAAGATAAAAGCCTTTGGAAACCGGGTGCAGGAATGGGTGGACGAAATGATGATCATCGATTCAGTCAAGGCAACCACCTACAATCAAGGAGGCATCGGCTTCCAGGCGGACGGCAGTGTCATGAGAATCGACAACATCCGGGTGACGCTGCTGGAGCAGCCGCTGCCCGCTCCGGCGATCGTATCGTTCGTCAAGGTCACGGAGCCGGAAACCCGGATTGCCTTGGCGCCTACAATCGTGACTGACATAACGAGTCAAGGTGATCTGTCCAAGCTGACGGGCAACCAGCTGCCCGCCACGGCCATTTTTCATCTGAACGCGGAGCTGGCTGTCACGGAGCAAAGCGGCGGCAAACAGATAGCGAGTCTGGAGGAAGCGCTGGCCCAGGCCGGCGAGAGAGTCATTCCGGCCTTTTATGTGACCGAAGAGCTGGCTGTGGACCGATTGATTCATGAACTGCGTTCGCGTGGACTGGAGGACGTGTTTATCGTTTCGGACCAGGCGGATCTGGTAAAAAGAGCCCGAGCGGCTTACCCGATGATCCGCGGCATTCTGGATTTCACGTCCATCGCCAATCCTTCCCGGGAAGAGTTGCTTGAAATCCGCAGGCAAACGGCCGCGAGCCAGGCTAGAGTTGCGCTGCTGCCGGAGAGTGCGGTGACCCGGGAGAACGTGTCTTTCCTGCAGAAGCTGGCAATCATGGTCTGGAGCAAGGAAGCGCCGGGTTCCGCCAGCGGCGCCTTGCCGCTGCACCGCATGATTACGGCCGGGGTCAACGGGCTGGTGGCAGCCGATCCGGCTAGGGCGCATGAAGCGCTGAAGGTGTACAGCCGGGACACGACGCTGGTGCGGAAAGTCTACATGATCGGGCACCGAGGCATGCCATCCGTGTCGCCGGAGAACACGATCGAAAGCAATGTTATGGCGCTGGATGCCGGAGCCGACTACATTGAAAATGACATGTTCCTGACCAAGGACGGTTATCTGATCATTTCGCACTCTAGCTTGCTGGAAACGACGACGGACGGCTATGGAGCGGTAGAGAACCTTACGCTGGCCGAGTTAAAGGCGTTTAACGCCAACAAGACCTATCCGCAAGGCTTCCCGGTAGTCAGGATGCCGACTCTGGACGAGCAGCTGGAACTGGCCCGCGCCAGAGGGCGGATGGTGTACGCCGAGATCAAAACCCAGACACCGGAGGCGGTGGATGCCTTCGTAAGCACCGTGAAAAAACATAACGCGGAGGATATCGTCAATGTCATGTCCTTCTATCCGGCACAATTGGACCGGCTTGCGGCTCTGATGCCGGAAATGAACGCTGGCCTGCTGACCGGCTATATTGCAAGCGAGAACAATGTCGAGGGCTCACTGCGCGACACGCTCAAAACATTATCCAAGCAAAACTGGACTTATAACACCGATTATAACGGACTGGGTCCGAAATTTATGGAAGCAGCCAAGCACCGCGGATTGTTGGTTTCCCCTTGGACGTTGAATAAGCGCGAGGATATCGTCAAGTATTTTAAGATGGGAGCGTTCGGCATTACGACCGATTACACGTATTATGCTTCCGATTGGGCTGCATCGCTTGCTGCCCGGGAGCCGGTCATTACCCTGAAGAAGGGAGAGAGCCGGGCTTTAAGCGCCCAGGTGGAAACGTATAAGGGCGACAAAAAAGAGATTGAACCCGAAATTGTGCTGATTGCCGGAGAGGATGCGGTTCAGGCGGACGGGGCGACACTGAAGGCCGTCGGAACCGGTAAATCCCATGTGCTGCTGCGTTACTCCGCATCGATCGACGGCGGCGGCACCTACGACCTGTATTCCGAGCCGGTTGAAATTGTAGTTAACGGCGGAGGAGGCAATGGCGGCGAATCGCCGGGAGGCGGAAATAACGGCGGAAATAACGGCGGAAATAACGGCGGAGATAACGGCGGAACGAACAGCGGAAATAACGGTAAACCCGGAAACGGCGGAGCCGCGCAGCCCGGCCAGACGGAACGGCCTGGCGTAGTGGAAGCCAGCGGCGGCGCAGTTACGGCCGCAGAGCTGAAGCAGGCGTTCCAGGACAGCCCGCAGGTCGAGGTCCGGTTTACGGGCGAGCGTCTGACGCTTCCGCTTTCCGTGCTGGCCGAAGCGGCCGGAACGAGCGAAGCGGAGCTGAAGGTGGTAAACAGCGCTCTGAACGCAGGCTATAGGCTGCCGCTGCGGCAGCTCGATAACGCGCAGGCAATCCGGGCGCTAGGCACTGCCATCGATGCGCTGGAACTGGTCGTCACCGTTCGCGAGCTGAGCGGCACAGAAGCGGAAACCGTACGGAACGCGGCTGTCCGCGCAGGCGGAACGTTGGCTGGACCTGCGGTAGAGTTCAGCCTTCAGGCGGCGGACCATTCGTCCAATTCCTCCGTACCGTTCGCCATCCCTGGCAGCATCAGATATATTGGTCTAACTGGGAACGGAAATGGCGTGGAAATCTCCGGCGCGTGGTACGATCCGGAACGGAAGCTGCTGTCCTTTACGCCGGGCGGGTTTGCGTCTGACGCTTCGGAAGTTGTTCTGACTCATAGCGAAAACGGGATTTATACGGTTGTTGCTATGAACAAAGCCTTTGAAGATATGAACGGCCACTGGGCCAAAGCCGCCGCCGAGAAGCTGGCTAACCGTCTGCTCTTAAACGGCACCGGCAGCGGAGCGTTCGAACCCGATCGTACCGTGACTCGCGCCGAATTCGCGGCGATGCTGGTACGCGCGCTGGGCTTAGGCGTTGACGAAGGCGCGCCCGCTTCGGGCGAGGCCGGAGCATCCGCGGCGCTGTCCGATGTCGGCGCGGACGAATGGTTCGCTTCATATGTGCAGGCAGCCTCCGCAGCTGGGCTCGTGAGCGGCTTTGCCGATGGAACTTTCCGCCCGAATGCTCCTGTAACCCGCGGTGAGCAGGCGGTTATGATGGCCAGAGCGATGAAGCTGGCCGGCCTTGGCGGCGAAGCTGCAGCCTTGAAAGACTCCGGCGGGCTTGAGCGTTTCCGGGACGCCTCCGAGGTGAAATGGGGACAAACGGAATGGAACCTGGTCATTGAGGCAGGCTTAATTAACGGTATAACCGGGAATAGGCTGGCGCCTGCGGCTCCATTATCGCGCGCTCAATCGGCGATCATCTTGCACCGATTCCTCGAATTGGTCGGGTATCTGCAGTAAGGTTACGGGACGGGCGTTTATCCTGCACTGATAAACGCCCGTTATACTAAGGACAAACGGACGAGAATAGGAGGCTTAAGTCTGAAATCCATTGTCAACGCACGTATTAACGGAAATGAGCATGCCAAACCAGCCGTTCCTAAGACAGTTATATGTTAAATTATGGTTCTAAGTCCTTCAGAGAGCCGTGAATAAGCGTTGTAAGTGGTGACGCCCTTGGTATTGGTGGAAGCGATACAGGCGACGACGAAGGTTTTGTGCACATCGATTCCGCAGCAGTTGGGGTAAACAATTTTCAAGGCCATATCATGACTCCTTTCCATGATGTACAGAGATAGCTAGCAGGGACTGATTGTCCAGCTATAAACGAGTTGTTTATCAAAGATAAGTTTGCGTGCTCGAGGCGATACTTATTTGTGCTTGAAAAGGCGATCTACACATATAAGCATGGGGTCACCCTGCAATAAAGGCGGCCCACTCCCCTCCACGTGATGATTTGTAGTGTACTGATTATCTTTGCAACTCCAGCATACAAAAAACGCACAAGGCTGACGGATTTCGCTCCGTTTTGTGCCTTGAGCGAAGCGAAAGGAATGGATATAAGCATGAAAAATGGGCTGTTCACGGGCACTGGCGGACGGACAATTATTCCCGCCGTACGCCAGCCCGAGGATTTGGGGGCGGCCTGCCTCAGCGATTGGCCGGTTCTGTTTTTGCTGACAGGCAATCTGTTCACGGTAGAGGACTATGTCAAGCAAGCCGATAGTGCGGGAAAGAAGGTGTTTCTTCATGTCGATTTTCTCGCCGGGCTTGGCAATGATTCAGTCGCTGTGGAGTATATAGCGGACAGGGTCCGTCCGACCGGCATCATATCGACCAAAAGCCATATGGTCAAGCAGGCCAAAAAATGCGGCCTCCAGGCAATACAACGGCTGTTTCTGATCGATACCTCCGCGCTGGAGCATGGTATCCACACGGTCCGCCAGAACCGGCCGGATGCGCTCGAAATCATGCCGGGCCTGATCCCGAGAGTGATCAGCGAGCTGCGGGCAAGCACGTCGCTGCCAATTATCGCGGGAGGGCTGATCAAGAAGCATGAGGAAATTGAGACGGCCTTGCGAGCGGGTGCCGCGGCGGTGTCGATGGGCAACAAGAGTCTATGGCATTCTTTTGCAAACAGTTAACAATACGTTAATACCGGGATGACATAAAAAAATTATAGTAAGTAACGGAAAGATTGTTTTCTATAGGTGCGAGTTCAAAAAATCACGTTTACAGGATCGAGAAGCTTGCATGAAGCTAGGGACTGAGTAGTGAGCGTAGTCAAAACTACATGAACAACGGAAGCCCCGGCTGAATTCAAAATTCGACATCAAAGCTGTTTCATGAGCACTACGTCATGGAAAGATGACTTTTTGAACAACCTCTATAATTTCATCATAACAAGGGTCGGAGACGAGGAGAAAGCCCTTATGCGGTACCGGAAGGAATGGCCTGTTTGCCATGCCAGCTTCCATGCGCCGCATAACGGGCTTTTTTGTGTTGTCTCGCACCAAAGGAGGCTGCTCATTCGTTGCCGGACAAGCTGTCATTTGAAACATACTTTTTCGATCTGGATGGCACCATCTTCCTAGATGACGTTCTGCTGCCCGGTGTGCAGGAAACGCTGTGTCATTTAAGAAGCTTGAACAAAAAGGTAAGGTTCCTCAGCAATACAACGATCCGTACGCGAAGGGAATGCCGGGACCGGCTCCTGAAGCTTGGTCTTGCGGCGCACGAAGAGGAAATCGTGACGGCGGGATCTATGTCCGCCGCGTATTTTGGAGAATCGCTTGAGGTGGTCCGGGTTCTTGTGGCCGGAGAGAAAGCCCTCCGGGAGGAGCTTGTTTCGGTCGGAATCGCCACGACGGAGGAGCCGGCGGAGGCGACGCATGTGCTGGTCGGCATGGACAGGGAGTTCAATTACGGCAAGCTGCACCGGGCGATGAAGGCGGTCCGGAGCGGCGCGCACCTGATTGCCGCCAATCCCGACCCCAACTGCCCCGTCACCGGAGACCTGATTCCCGACACCTGGTCCATGGTGAAGGCGATAGAAGCGGCAAGCATGGGGACGGTGGGGGAAATCATCGGCAAGCCGTCCGCCTACTTTGCGGCCAAGGTGCTGGAATGGAGCGGTACGAGCGGGGACCGCTGCCTGATGGTCGGAGACCGGCTGGATACCGACATTGTGTTCGGGGCCAGCCACGGCATGCGGACCGCGCTCGTATTGACCGGAGTTGCCTCGCTCGGCGATTTGGAACAGTTTCCGGTCATGCCGGATTATATCTGGGCCACGATGGACGAGATGCTCGCGTAGGGAGAGGGGATGGGCTCCGGTGTTTGAATTTAACCGCATTTTTACCTGCTTCTAATCGAGGAAATAAACGTTTTTGCTACAGTGGAAGACATGCCGTTCCCTACAAACGGTGATTCTTTCGCAAACCAAAATATGAATTTGGAGGAGATTAACGTTATGAAAAAATGGAGTACGAAAGTGCTGGCGGTCACGCTGGGTTTGTTGCTGCTGGCGGGATGCGGAAACGGAAGCGGCGGTAATGGAGGGAACGGCACCGGCGCGAATGCGGCCACAGATGGAGCAAAGATGGCTACTGCATCTGAAGGGAAAAAGACCGAGCTTACGTTCTATTATCCGATCGCGGTTGGCGGACCTTTGACCGCCACGATCGAGGCGATGACCGCGGAATTTGAAACCGAGCATCCCGATATCGATGTGAAACCGGTATATACCGGCAGTTATGCGGATACCGCAGTGAAGACGCAGGCCGGCGTTCAGGCCAAGCAGCCGCCCGATGTGGCGGTGCTGCAATCCACCGAGCTGTTCAGCCTGCTGGACATGAATGCGATCGTTCCGCTGGACGATTTTATCGCGCAGGAAGAGGGCGACTACCTAGCGGATTTCTATCCGGCATTTTTGGCCAATTCGCAAACGGATGGACGTACGTACAGTATTCCGTTCCAACGCAGCACTATCGTGCTTTACTATAACAAGGACATGTTCAAGGAAGCCGGCCTCGATCCGGAGAAGGGCCCGGAGAACTGGGAGCAAATGCAGGAGTATGCGATTAAGCTGAAGAAAGACGGGCGCAACGGCCTGGAAATTCCGGTTACGGGCTTCGCTTACTGGATGATGCAGACTTTTGCGCTGCAAAACGGAGATAATCTGATGACGACGGACGGAAAGAAAGTCAAGTTCGACACGCCGGAGAATGTGGAGGGGCTGCAGTATTGGGTGGATCTGGCCGCGAAGCACAAGGCGATGCCTGAAGGCGTGACCGATTGGAGTACCGTACCGTCCGATTTCCTGGAAGGCAAAACTGCGATGATGTATCACACGACCGGCAACCTGTCGAACGTGAAAAAGAATGCCACATTCGATTTCGGCGTCAGCTTCCTGCCCGCGAAGAAGCAATACGGCAGCCCGACAGGTGGCGGCAACTTCTATATTTTCAAAGACATCGCGGCTGAGAAGCAGCAGGCTGCCTGGAAGTTCGTAAAGTTTATGACCGAGTCCGAGCGCGCCGCCCAATGGAGCATCGACACCGGTTACGTGGCCGTGCGCAAGTCCGCCTATGAGACGGAGCGGATGAAGGATTACGCAGCAGAATTCCCGGCGGCACTCGTGGCCCGTGATCAGTTGGAGTACGCGGCGGCTGAGCTGTCCACCCACAACAACGGCAAAGTGATGAAAATTTTGAACGATTCCGTTCAGGCCGCGCTGACAGGCGGTATGACCCCGGCCGACGCGCTGAAGAAAGCGCAAGCGGAAGCCGACCAAGCGCTGGCATCCTTTAACAAATAGCCATGAAACGAATCAGGCTTGGAAACAACGGATTCGCCTGGCTGCTTCTGCTGCCGTCGTTGGTGATACTGGCGCTGTTCACGTTTTACCCGATCTTCCTAACCCTGCGCCTGAGCCTGTTTCAGGCCGACCTGGCTACGCCTGAGCCCATTTTTGCCGGGTGGGACAATTTCCGCAAACTGGCGGAAGACGAGGTGTTCTGGAAGGTGATGCGCAATAACACGCTGTTCGCGGTGGGGACGGTTCCTACAGGAATCGCCCTCGCCCTGCTGATGGCGGTGTTTGCGAACAAAGCGATCCGGGGCAAAGGACTGATGCGGACGGCCTTTTTTTACCCGACGTTGATCCCGATGATCGCCGCAGCAAATATCTGGCTGTTCATTTATACACCGGAATACGGTTTGATGAGCAGGATCCTGTCCTGGATAGGACAGCCCGAGCTGAACTGGCTGGGTACGCCAGGGCTGGTGATGTGGGCGATGATTTTTATGATTATCTGGAAGGAAGCGGGCTATCTGATGATTTTCTATCTGGCCGGTTTGCAAAATATTCCGAAGGAGCTGTACGAGGCCGCCCAGATGGATGGAGTCGGGGCTTTTACCGTATTTCGCAAAATTACCTTTCCGCTGCTGATGCCGACTACGCTGTTTGTCAGCATTGTCGCCTTGACGAACGCATTCAAGCTGGTCGATCATCTGATGATCATGACCCGTGGGGGCCCAAACAATTCCAGTAATTTGCTGCTCTATTACATTTACGAGACGGCGTTCAGCTTCTGGGACCAGGGTCTCGCTTCCGCGCTGACCGTGGTTATGATCGGACTGCTGCTGCTGTTTGCGGCGTTGCAGTTCTTCGGGCTCGACAAACGAATTCACTACAATTGATCCTGGATTATCCGTCCGGGAGGAAGGGCGTTTTTCATGCTGCAGAAACATGCAAAGAAAATCGGCAATTATGTTATGCTGCTGCTGGCCATCATCTGGCTTGTGCCGCTCGTCTGGATGACGGTTACGGCGTTTCGTCCACGGCAGGCGGCGCTGTCGGGATTTTGGACCGCGGATTTTACCTTGGACAATTTCTCCACGGTATGGTCCGCCGCCCCCTTTGCGGTATATTACCTGAATACGCTGCTTATCGTGTTCTGCGTCTTCGCGGTGCAGATGCTGACATCAACCATGGCGGCTTTCGCGTTTGCGCGCATTCCGTTCGTCGGAAGCGGCCTTGTGTTTCTGTTGTTCCTGGCGCAGATTATGATTCCTGCGGATGTGCTGATTTTTCCGAACTACAACATCTTGAAGCAATTGGCGCTGCTTGATACGAAGCTGGGCATCATGCTGCCTTATTTAGCCTCGGCCTTCGGCATCTTTCTGCTGCGGCAGGTCTTCAAGACGATTCCTCACGAGCTTGAGGAGGCCGCATATTTGGAGGGTGCAAGCCGCTGGGAAGTGCTGTGGAAGGTGTATTTTCCTCTGTCCAGACCTACTTATGTCGCGTTTGCGCTCGTTTCGATCAGCTACCAGTGGAACAATTTCCTGTGGCCTCTAATCGTGACGAATTCCGTGGAAAACCGGCCTTTGACGGTCGGACTGTCCATTTTCGCCCAATCGTTCGAGGTGGGGGTGCAGTGGACGGAGGTCAGCGCGGCGACCCTGCTGGTCATCGTGCCGCTCCTGATTATCTTTCTGGTGTTCCAGCGCCAGTTTATCGACAGCTTTATGCATTCGGGAATTAAATAGAGAAAAGTCCAAAGGAGGATCAGAATGATGGCGCGCAAGGACTGTTCCGTTTCGACTTTTGCTTACATCGACCGGCCGCTTATCGAGGCGGTTCACCTGCTGGCTGCGGCCGGCTGGAAGCAGCTTGAAATCATGTGCGAGGGCCGCCACGGCGAGCTGCTCGCCTGGCCCGAGGAGAGGCTCGCGGAGCTGGAGCGCACAGGCAGGGACCTGGGGATTTGCTGGAGCATTCATTCGCCGATCACCGGCTGCAATCCGGCTGCGGATGATTGGGAGGAAGCCGAGCGTTCCGAGCGTATGCTGCTGGATACGCTTCGCGTGGCCGAGCGGCTCGATTGCCGCTGCGTCGTCCTGCATACGGGAAGCGGAGCTGGAGGCTGGAAGGAATACGAAGATGGGGCGGCATCGGTCTCCGAACATGATAAACAGAAGGAGGAAGCGGCCAAGCATCGCATCATAGAATTTCTCGTCGGAGTTTTGGAGCGGACGGCGGATTCGGACATCGTCATCGCGCTTGAGAACGTTCCGCCTTATCCGGGGCTGTATGGCGTCGAGGTTGCTTTTCTGCGGGAGATCGTGGATAAGCTCGATTCCCCCCGGGTGGGTATCGTTTTTGATGCCGGCCATGCCCATATGACGGGCGGCGGGCGCTGCCTGCTGATGCTGCAGCAGGCGACGCCGCGGCTGGTGGCGCTGCATTTGAGCGACAACGCCGGGCAGGCGGACGAGCATCTGGCTCTGGGCGCGGGCACTGTACCGCTGGAGGCGATGGTCGCCTGGCTGGCTGCCTGCGAGTACCGGGGATCATGGGTGCTGGAAATGCGCAGTCCGGAGGCTGTGCAGCCCTCGGCAGACCGGCTGCACAGCCTGCGGCGGCAGTTTGCGGGCCGGTTAAAATAGCCGGGAGAATCGCTTAAGTGCATCGTACTTTATTCACCTTATAGGGAAATGGAAGAAAAAAAGATTGTGAAGCGTTCCGTTATCCCGACTCAAACCCTACGACCACAAGCAGGCTCAGATGTTTCTGGATCTCGAAATGTGCATCCCTTCCCATCATATTGCTCGAGTCATTGATGAGATGATCGAAGCGATATATATTTACAATCAAGGAATCTATTTCTTATAATTGGTATTGATATATACCAATTTATGGAGGTGATTCAATAAATGTTTTTAAGTTATTTTTTTCACTAAGTCTAGTTATTTGCTTGCTAGGGTACGGTGTAGTAGAGACTTCTGCCAAAAGTGATCAAGATTTTAATTCCGCTGCAGAGAAAATTGCTCAGAACGTAGCCAACTATACAGAATATGGAGAAATTGAACTTGAAAAAAGTGACTTAAATAAAATACTTGAAAGTGCTAAATTTAGTTATACAGATCGGGGTGCATGAATTATTAAATTTTTAATTAGTCTGACTAAAATAATTACTGGATTAGTCATACTGTATATTCCTAATTATGTTGCCGATTTTCTTAGGGATTCACCCTATCAAGGGAATTATTATATTGCTTATTTTATTGTGAAAAGCGTTTTCCTACTTATTGGAGTGTGCCTGATCTCGTATGGGATATGTTATTTCCTCAAGAAAATCGATGAGAGCAGGGGAGCTTAAGCTGCAAAAGGAAACAAAATATAGTTAAACAGGCGTTTTTGCGGCTTGCTTGGCCGGAGAAACGTCTTTTTATTTAGAAAACCATATCATTCCTTGATACTTTTTGGTATTGTCACCGTATATATAATTATATATGGGAAAGGTGGTGCAACAGAGGGGATGGAGGTATGGGCGATTTGGCTGATCATTGCCGGAATTATATTCGTGCTGGAAATGATGACGCAAACCTTTTACATGTTATGGTTCTCGGTCGGTGCGCTGGTAGCCGCCCTCGTCGCTTGGGTCGCCCCCGAGGCTTATTTCCTGCAAGTTCTGGCAGGATGCTTGGTTGCTATCGTGTTGACGATATTTACAAAGCCAATTTCAAGGAAATTTCGGACGGCCAAAGGATTTAAGGATATCGGCACAGAACTTATAGGGCAGCAGGGAGTTGTAGTTGAACCGATTGAGCCAGGGCAGTTCGGCATTGTCAAGGTCGGCGGAGATACCTGGAGTGCCAGGTCAACCGCTTCTTTGGCCAGGAACGACAAGGTTCGGGTAGTGAAGCGAAGCAGTACAATAATCGATGTTGAACGATGGGAGGAATTTATTTAATGTTTTGGATTTTTACGGTAGTAGTTATTTTGGTGGTTGTTGTATTCATATCGTTAACGATTAAGATTGTACCTCAACAAAGAGTGGGTGTCGTTGAACGGTTGGGTAAATTCCACCGGCTCCTGACACCGGGCTTGAACATTCTGATCCCGGTCATTGATCAGGTGCGTCATACTCATGATTTGCGGATTCAACAGGCCAACGTGCCGCCGCAAACCGTAATTACCAAAGATAACGTTCAAGTGCAAATTGATACCATTATCTTTTATCAAGTAGTGGGTCCTGAACAGGCTACTTACGGAATCTCTGATTATGTATACGGGGTGCGCAACATCTCGACAGCAACGATGCGTCAAATCATCGGTAAGATGGAACTCGACGAAACCTTGTCCGGTCGGGAGAAAATTTCGACAGAAATCCGGATTGCGCTTGATGAAGCGACGGAGAAATGGGGCGTACGGATCGAGCGGGTAGAAGTTATCGACATCAAGCCGCCGCTGGATATCCAGGAAGCGATGGATAAGCAAATGAAGGCCGAACGGAATAAACGGGCCATCGTGCTTGAGGCCGAAGCTGCCAAGCAAGATATGATCCTGCGTGCGGAAGGTGACAAGCAAAGTAAAATCCTGAAAGCCGAAGGGGACAAGGAAGCACGGATTCGTGAAGCGGAAGGTTTCCGTCAAGCGCAAGAGCTGGAAGCCCTGGGTGAAGCGAAGGCGATTCAGGCCGTTGCGGAAGCTGAAAAATCACGGATTGAATTGCTGCGCGACGCGGCACTTAATGAGTCCGTATTGGCTTACCAATCCTTTGAAGCGCTTAAAGAAGTGGCTAAAGGACCTGCGAACAAAGTCTTTATCCCTTCTAATGCAATTGAGACGCTCGGCAGCCTTGGGGCGATTGGCGAAGTATTCAAAGCGACCAAGGACGGCAAATAAGCAGTTTTTGAAGTGTATAACAAAAGGCGATGCAGATGATCTGGCATCGCCTTTTGTGCTTACGAATGGCGGGAGGACAGTTGTTCCTTCAAGCGCTCAAGCTCCTCGTTGACTGCTGCGGATTGAGTAGCATCGCCACTCGCGCTGCCTGCCGATCCGTAATGGGTAGCGGAGCCGGCAACCTCCTGACGAGTCTCCCAATCCAGAATTTTCTCTTCCATACGCTCGAAGCCGCGTGCGGCGTCCCCGCTTTCAATGCCGTAGCTAAAGTTAGGGCGCTTGGTTTCGGATTTGACCTGAGCTTTGCGCGCCCGGGCAGCCAGTTCGTTGCGTTTTTCCTTCAAGCGGGCATATTCGGCTTTGCCTTCGGCTAGACGAACTTCAAGTTCCGCCACACGGTCATGGGCTTCCTTGGCTTCGTTGGCATAATGCTGTGCCTGTTCCTCATACCGGATTTTCTCGGCTGCGGCATGACGGGCAGTTACTTCGTCACCATTCTCCAAGGCGGTGAGTGCCCGAACTTCGCATTGTTTGGCCAGATGGGCGATATCCGCGCTTTTTCTTTCCTGAACGGTGGCAGCAATTTGCTGCTCCTTAATCATTTTCTCGGCGGTATCGATATCCTCCTCCAGGTTGCGCAAGTATTGTCCAGTCATCAATACCGGGTCTTCCATCTTGTTCAATACTTCGTGAAGTGAAGCTTTCGTCAGGTTGGCAATACGATCAAATAAGCTGCTCATTATTATCTCTCCTTTGTGATTTGTATGTTCTTATTTAGGTTATCTACATTAAAAGCTGGAAAAGGGATCGTCATAACCCAAGCCCGCGGTCGGCTCTTTGGGAACGATGAGACTGCCTATCAGGTACAAGGCCACCACAGTACCGAAGCTGAAGAAGACAGCGACGACGGCGATCAATCTCACGACGGTGGAATCCATCCCGAAGTATTGGGCCAATCCGCCGCACAAGCCGCTAATCTGTTTATCCGTAGCCGAACGATAAAGTTTTTTCATTGAATATCACTCGCTTTCTGTGTATCCGATTTTGCTTATGGTTCTATTCTAGCGGTAAGCGAGGCAGAGTATAACGGGCGTGAGAATGGGTTGTGAACTGGACTTTGGTCGGGTTCATTCCTCATCCGGGGAATGGGTGATTGCGGCGAGAAACAACGCTTTTTCACGGAAAAGTTGGCATATGAAGGAAGATCATCGTATAACAATAGAGTAGACATTATTTCGGGAAATTTCGCCGGATAACATCGGAAGGGAAGTGCGTGCTATGCGTATCGCAGTATTGCAAGGGAGCGCAAGAGACGGCGGCAACACGGAAGAGTTGACGAAGCTGGTCTTGGATGGAATTCCATTTACCAATTTTCTGCTCCGGGAGATGGAGATCAAGCCGATTCACGATCAACGTCATGAGCCGGGTGGATTTGATCGGGTAGATGATGATTATGATCATTTGATCCTTGAGGTGCTAAGTCATGATGTGCTGATCTTTGCCACGCCGGTATACTGGTATGGAGCCTCGGGACTGCTCAAAAATTTTGTGGACCGCTGGTCCCAAAGTCTTCGAGATGTGCGGTTTGACTTTAAGGAACTGATGTCGCACAAAAAGGCTTATGTCGTTGTGGTTGGTGGAGACAACCCCAGGGTCAAGGCGCTGCCGCTAATCCAGCAGCTGCAGTATACGTTTGATTTTGTCGGCATTCCTTTTGCTGGCTACGTGATTGGAAAAGGAAGCAAGCCGGGTGAAGTGCTTGAGGACGTCCGGGCGATTCGTGAGGCGGAGGCATTAAATGCGGAGCTGCGGAGAGCAGAGCCGGTAGCGGCGCATCGGTCTTGACTGGCCTGATTCTCGAACAGCTTCGTTCTGGGAAGCCGATTTTTTAGACAACCTCTTAAAGTGCGAGTTTAAAAAGTCGGGTTAGCAGGACCAAGAAGGTTGGATGAAGACAGGGACTGAGTAGCGGAGCGTAGACAGATCTACGTGAGCAACGGAAGGCCCGGCTGAATTCAAGATTCGATGTCGAATTTACTCCTCGAACAGCTTCGTTCTGGGAAGCCGATTTTTTAAATAACCTCTGAAAGAGAATAGCTTAGGGTCGCCTCAGGCTTCCTTAGGCTATTATTACTTTAGGAGATTGTAGGGTCTAATATAGCATTTACAATACAGGCGTATACTATAGGGATGCAGCTTATTTTGGAAAGTTGAATCCTTAGGAGGATGAGCGTGTTGAATCCAATTATCAATTTTGCCCATCGCGGGGCGTCGGGGTATTACCCGGAGAATACGATACTTTCTTTTGCCAAAGCTATGGAGCTTGGGGCGACCGGGATTGAAACGGATGTACAGGTTACGAAGGACGGTCACCTGGTTCTGATACATGATGAGACGCTGCAGCGGACCGGAGGGACTCAGGAATGGGTTAAGGACCTTACGCTGGCCGAGATTAAGGAGCGCGAGGTGGGAGGGTGGCTCAGCCTGGAGTTTGAAGGGGAAGAGATCCCGACGTTGGAGGACTTGCTGGAACTTGTGAAGGGGACAGACATCATCATTAATTTGGAGCTTAAGACCGGGATCGTGATGTACCCGGGGATCGAGCAGAAGGTGACCGACGCCGTGCGGCATTTTGGGTTGAGTGGACAAACGATCATCTCCAGCTTTAATCACTACTCTCTGGTGGAATGCAAAAGGCTGGCTCCAGAGATACGCACCGGTATTTTATATATGGAAGGCCTGTACGAGCCGTGGGTTTATGCCAAAGGGATCGGTGCGGATGCGCTGCACGCCTACCAATACGCTCTGATACCAGAACTGGTTGTTGCGGCAAAAGCGGCAGGCGTGGTCTATCACCCTTTTACGGTTAATGACCCCAAGGTGATGCAGGCTTTGCTGCGTGCCGGGGTGGCCGGGATCATTACCGATTATCCTGACCGCCTTGCAGAGCTGCTACAGAAGCCAAGAGGGTGAATGGATGAAGAGAACCTGGCTGCTGGGATTTGGCTTCTTCAGTATCAGCTTGACCTGGGCGCTGTACAATGCGTTTGTTCCGTTATTCCTGGACGATTATTTGAAGAGCGCTGCTATGATCGGGTTCATGATGACCATTGATAATTAC
This sequence comes from Paenibacillus sanguinis 2301083 = DSM 16941, assembly GCF_000374825.1. GTDB lineage: Bacteria > Bacillota > Bacilli > Paenibacillales > Paenibacillaceae > Fontibacillus > Fontibacillus sanguinis. Next base: position 170,262 of record NZ_KB895376.1, on the reverse strand, counting down.
TTTGCCATTGTATTGCAGCCATGGATTGGACACCGCAGCGATATGACCACCACCCGGTTTGGACGCCGAATGCCTTATCTGTTGATTGGCATGCCGCTTGGAGCGGTCTTTGCTTCGTTAATCCCTTGGCACACAGGGCTTGTTACGCTGGTTCTGTTCATGGTGCTCATGAATCTATCGATGAGCATCTTCCGGGCACCCACGGTTGCGCTGATGCCGGACATTACGCCCGAGCGGCAACGGACCAAGGCCAATGGAGTCATTAACTTTATGGGGGGGATCGGCTCGGTGCTGGCCTTTGGTATCGGTTCCCGGTTGTACGGGCTTGGCTCGCATGTGCCGTTTCTGTTCGCAGGTATAGTTATGCTCATTAGTCTGGTTGTACTCAAACTGACCATAAGAGAGCCTGTTACACGGGCCGCAAAGTCGGGGGGACAAGCGGCAGCTCCCCTGAAGTCTCCCATAAGAATCAGGGAGCAGTTGGACAAGACCACCCTGTTGATCCTTGGAGCTATTTTCTTCTGGTTTGTCTCCTATCAAGGGGTAGAGGCATTGTTTACACTTTATGGTACTAAGCGGTTGGGGATGAGCGATGGGGCAGCTTCCTTTTCCCTGACGTTCTTCTCTCTGGCCTTCCTGCTCTTCGCCTTGCCCAGCGGCTGGCTGGGGGCGAGGTTCGGGAAAAAGACGATCATCTCCATTGGGGTAACCGGATTAGGTATCACTTTTGGCACTTTGGTATTTATTGAATCGGTGCTATGGCTGCGTATGCTGCTGCTAGTGGGTGGTATATTTTGGGCGTGCATAAATATTAATTCTTATCCATGGATCGTGGCTACGGGTCGGGAAGAGAGCATCGGGACACGGACGGGAATCTATTATTTCGTCTCCTCCTTGGCAGCAATTACCTCACCACCGCTGCTGGGCTGGCTAATTGACACCTTTGGCTACTCAGCATTATTCGCCAGTGCCTCCTTGGGGATGCTGTTTGCTTTACTCTGTCTGCTGGCCGTAGATTCGGAACGCAGTGCGGTAAGTTCGACATAATTCTGCTATATTGCTGGCACAACATGTCATACCTTCATTGTTAGCTATTTAAAAATAGCCGAGGGTAAGCTACAATAGAAAAAACCTGACATGTTGAGGAGGAAATGGTGTGACAGCAACGATTAAAGTAGGAATTGTAGGGTATGGAAATTTGGGACGTGGTGTGGAACTCGCGTTGAGACAGAACCCGGATTTCGAGTTGAAGGCGATTTTTTCGCGGAGAAACCCTGACCATGTGGCGGCAGCAAGCGGCGTCGTACACATTTCCGATATTGAGAAATATAAAACTGAGATTGATGTTTTGATCTTATGTGGGGGTTCCGCCACGGATTTGCCGGAGCAGGGGCCTGAACTGGCAGCGATGTTCAACACAGTCGACAGCTTTGACACCCATGCCAACATTCCCGCATATTTTGAGCGGATGAATGAAGTGGCAACGAAAGCGGGTACAGTCAGCGTGATTTCGACAGGCTGGGACCCCGGCTTGTTCTCGTTGAACCGGCTGTTGGCTCAGTCGGTGCTGCCGGAAGGTAAGGAGTACACTTTCTGGGGCAAAGGGGTTAGCCAAGGTCACTCAGATGCCATTCGGCGGGTAGCCGGAGTCAAGAACGGGGTGCAATATACCATTCCTGTCGAATCCGCTGTCGAGCGGGTGCGTTCAGGCGAGAATCCCGAGCTGTCAACAAAAGACAAGCATTTGCGCGAATGTTATGTTGTCGCGGAAGAAGGGGCAGATTTGGCTGAAATTGAGCAAGCCATCAAGACGATGCCAAACTATTTTGCCGACTACGATACCACCGTTCATTTCATTAGTGAAGAAGAACTGAAAGCAAACCATTCCACAATGCCTCATGGCGGAAATGTGTTGAGAAGTGGACGAACCGGGGAGAACAGCACCCAAATTGTCGAGTTCAGCCTGAAGCTGGACAGCAATCCGGAATTTACGGCCAGCGTATTGGTAGCTTATGCCCGCGCGGTCTACAAGCTGTCTCAATCAGGGCAATCCGGAGCGAAAACGGTGTTCGATATCCCGTTTGGCCTGTTGTCGCCCAAGTCCCCCGAGCAACTGCGCAAGGAACTGCTGTAGAGAGAGGAAGTTCAAAAAATCGTCTTCCCAGGACGAAGCTGTTCGAGAAGTGGATTCCGCGTCGAATCTTGAATTCAGCCGGGCCTTCCGTTGCTCACGTAACCACTACGTACGCTGCGCTACTCAGTCCCTAGCTTCATTCAACCTTCTTGGTCCTGAGAACCCGATTTTTTGAACACATATTAAAAGAGGAAGTTCAAAAAATCGTCTTCCCAGAACGAAGCTGTTCGAGAAGTGGATTCCGCGTCGAATCTTGAATTCAGCCGGGCCTTCCGTTGCTCACGTACCCAATACGTACGCTGCGCTACTCAGTCCCTAGCTTCATTCAACCTTCTTGGTCCTGAGAACCCGATTTTTTGAACACATATTAAAAGAGGAAGTTCAAAAAATCGTCTTCCCAGGACGAAGCTGTTCGAGAAGTGGATTCCGCGTCGAATCTTGAATTCAGACGGGCCTTCCGTTGCTCACGTACCCATGCTTCCGAGGCCGTTTTCTGCGAAAACGTGTAGCTCCGCTTCGCAGTCTCTAGCTTCATCCAGGATCGTAGTCGAGGTTGTTGTTGTCCTCGGCTGCGATTTTTTTATTCTATAGTAACCGTTTGGAACGAAATTTCCTCCCCGGGCAAGATCACCTCCATTTTACTATTAAGCTCTTTCGAAACGTTTCCAGTTATTTGTATGAACAGTAAGTTTATTCTATATGTTTAAATTTTAATAATTATAAACAAGCATTCAAAAGTGAACAAAATCACAATATAAGCTGTTTATTATGACAAATTTGCGAACTATTGAAGCGAAGCATGATATTGTGAACAAATATCAAAATCGTGAAATTTGCCTGAATTTGCCCGAATTTGATCGGTAATCGGATTTAATTGCTAAAAAACACATGAAGTCAGCAAAAATGAATAGAAAAAATTTACATAAATTACATTCTGTATGAATTGTTATTCGTTGACCCCTTTCCTAACATATAGGGTAGCTAAATGAGCGAAGCCGCCCGAATTGCCGGGGGTTATAAGTTCATTAATGAAGAAAGGGGTATCGTTATCCTATGAAAAGGAAAGGGTTGCTTTTGGTTCTGTTTTCGGCCCTGCTTGTCTTCCTGACCGGTTGCAACTCCTTGGCCGTATTGAACCCGAAAGGTCCGGTGGCCAAGACCCAATCTGACGTCATTATTTTCTCGATCATTACGATGGCGTTGATTTTGCTGGTAGTTTATATTCTGTACATTTACATGCTGACCAAGTATCGTGCTTCCAAAGCGGCTCCCGATTATGAACCGCCGCATGTGGAAGGCAGCAAGTGGCTGGAGATTACCTGGATTGCGATTCCAGTGATCATCGTAGCTGTACTGTCAGTTGTTACTGTACGTAGTACCAATGCCGTGGAGAAAGTACCGGAGGGATACGAGGATCAGAAGCCACTCGTTATTTACGCATCCTCTTCCAACTGGAAGTGGCATTTCAGTTATCCTGAGGAAGGGATTGAAACCGTTAACTACGTAAATATCCCAACACATCGTCCGGTAGAGTTCCGACTGTACGCCTTTGGTCCAATATCGAGCTTCTGGGTGCCTCAGCTTGGCGGGCAGAAGTACGCGATGAGCGACATGGTGAACAAGCTTAATCTGGTAGCCGAGTATGAAGGCTCTTATATGGGCAAGAACTCCAACTTCTCCGGAGAAGGCTTTGCGCACATGGAATTTGAAGCGTTAGCCCTGTCACCTGCGGCTTATGAGGAATGGGTGCAGGAGGTAAAGGCTACAGCATCTGAGCTGACGGAAGAGGAATTCGACGAATTGCTGGAGACCGCTCATGTCGGACGCAAGACATATTCCTCTACGCATCTCACGTTCAGACCAGCGCCGGAAGGTGAAAATGGGGGACATAACCATGGCGGCGATCATGATGCAGAAGAGACAGATTCACTAGATATGGATATGTCCGAGATGGACCATTCCGAGATGGATATGTCCGAAAATCATGATCACGGAGCGCATAATTAACCAGGAGAAGGGAGTAGCTAACATGAAATGGGACGAATTTTTCGTCACCGGGGAACCGATGATTTACGGCGCGATGGTAAGTATCGTCGTAGCTTCGCTGGCCATTCTCATCGGGCTGACCTATTTTAAAAAATGGGGCTATCTGTGGCGCGAATGGCTGACAACTGTCGACCATAAGCGGATCGGAGTCATGTACATTATTGCCGCATTGTTGATGTTGTTCCGCGGCGGTGTTGACGGCTTGCTCATGCGGGGGCAGCTCGCCAGACCGGAGAACGGCTTGCTGGATGCACAACACTATAATGAAATTTTTACTACCCACGGGGTGGTCATGATTCTGTTCATGGCTATGCCATTTATTATCGGAATTATGAACGTCGTCATTCCGCTGCAAATCGGAGCACGGGATGTAGCCTTCCCGCGACTGAATGCCGTGAGCTTCTGGCTGTTCTTTGCCGGGGCCATGCTGTTTAACATCTCTTTCGTTATCGGGGGCTCGCCGGATGCCGGGTGGACTGCTTATTTCCCGCTCGCCAGCATTGAATTCAGCCCGACGGTAGGGAATAACTACTATGCTATTGCACTGCAAATTGCCGGGATCGGTACTTTGATGACCGGGGTTAACTTCCTGGTAACGATCCTGAAGATGCGGGCGCCAGGCATGACATTGATGAAAATGCCGATGTTCACCTGGTCTGTATTGATTACAAACGTCATTATCCTGTTTGCGTTTCCGGTTTTGACCGTCGCGCTTGCATTGATGATGTTCGACCGGATGTTCGGAACGCAATTCTTCACGATGGCTAACGGTGGGATGGATATGCTCTGGGCCAACCTGTTCTGGGTATGGGGCCATCCAGAGGTATACATTGTAATTCTGCCGGCCTTCGGGATCTATAGCGAGATTATATCGACCTTCTCCCGCAAGAACCTGTACGGCTATAGCTCCATGGTATGGAGTATGGTTGTCATCTCCATTCTGTCTTTCGTTGTATGGGCGCATCACTTCTATACAATGGGACACGGAGCCATGGTCAACGGCGTCTTCTCCATCACCACGATGGCGATTGCGGTGCCGACCGGGGTGAAGATCTTCAACTGGTTGTTTACCCTGCATAAGGGACGTATAGAATTTACGACACCGATGATGTATTCCCTGGCCTTTATTCCAATCTTTACTATCGGTGGTGTGACCGGAGTTATGCTGGCGATGGCCAGTGCGGACTATCAATATCACAATACAATGTTCCTGGTGGCTCACTTTCACTATGTGCTTATTCCAGGTACGGTGTTTGCGGTTATTGCCGGTCTTTACTATTGGTTCCCTAAAATATTCGGGTTCCGGCTTAATGATCGTCAAGGCAAATTGGCTTTCTGGACGATTGCGATCAGCTTCAACGTGACGTTCCTGCCGTTGTTCTTCCTCGGCTTGAAGGGGATGACACGCCGGATGTATACGTACTCGGAGAGTACCGGCTTTGGTCCGCTTAATCTGGTTGCCTCTATCGGCTCGGTGGGGCTCGCCATAGGTTTTATTCTCCTGGTCTACAATATTTACTGGAGCTTCCGTTATGCGGAAAGAGACAAGACTGGCGACCCGTGGAATGCGCGGACTTTGGAGTGGAGCACGCACAGCCCGGTGCCGGAGTACAACTTTGCGGTTGTGCCTAAAGTGGATAGTCTTGATCCGTTCTGGCAAGCCAAGAAGAGCGGGAAGTCATTGTACGCTGATGGCAAATTTGAAGAGATTCATATGCCGAACAATAGCGGTCAACCCGTTATTCTTGGGGCGATCTTCTTCTTCTTCGGATTCTTTATGGTATTCAGTTGGTGGGCACCGGCTATTGTTGCTGGCATAGGCATTATTATCATGCTTGCGGTGCGTTCGTTTGAACGCGATCATGGAAGACATATCCCGGTGAACGAGATTATCAAGACAGAGAAGGCCTTGGCTAATCGGGCCGGGTTGGATGCAGAATTGCGGGGTGAACAGGTATGAAGATAGATCATAGTTTACCGCTCGAATATCAGACAGAAGAGAACAGTAACCGCATCCTTGGCTTCTGGCTCTTTCTGGGTGCAGAAATTGTATTGTTCTCCACCTTGTTCGCGGTCTACTTCACGCTGTGGAACCGCACAGGAAGTGGCCCGGACGGACGGGAAATCTTCGAGATTGCCCCGGTGCTGGCCGAGACCTTCCTGCTGCTAACCAGCAGCTTTACCTGTGGCCTGGCGGTGCACAGCATGCGTCTGGGATTGAAGAAGCCCTTTATGGTCTTCTTCCTGATCACGCTGGTATTGGGCCTGGCTTTCCTTGGAGTAGAAATCTTTGAATTTGTAACCTATGTCGGTGAAGGTGCTACGATGCAGACGAGCGCATTCCTGTCCAGTTTATTCGTCCTGCTAGGTACACACGGCGCTCACGTGGCGTTGGGTCTGCTATGGGGCGGGGGATTGGCTATTCAGATCGCTCGCGAGGGCTTCAACCGCGGAACGGCGAACAAAGCCTTTATTTTCTCGCTGTACTGGCACTTCCTTGATGTTGTCTGGATCTTCATCTTCAGCTTTGTCTATTTGAAAGGACTGATGTGACTATGAAACAACTATTCCCGATCAAGCATGTAATGGGGTATGTATTCTCGCTCATCCTTTCCGTTGTAGCGCTGGCGGTAGTCTTTTGGGATATGTCCTTTGTCATGGGCATGACCATTCTGCTAGCGTGTGCGGCCATTCAGATGTCGGTTCAATTGTTTATGTTTATGCATATTGGCGAAAACGGCACGAAGGGCGCACTGTTCACCAATATCGCTTATGCCCTTTTCGTGGGCCTGGTGACGATATTCGGCACCTTGTTCACGATGATCTGGGGATATCGCTAATTTCTTGTCATGCCCGTCTTCACCTTAAAGAGGTTGTTCAAAAGGGGAGGCGGTCTTTTTTTTGCTCTTTACATACCCCATGGGGGTATATTATAATGGACCTATCGAAGGTCACCAAGCTGCTTTTTGGAAAGGAGAGAACCTATGACGGCAGAGACAGAGAAGAAACACGGAGCTGTTCAGGGGCACGCTTTGTTGGTGAATGAATCAGACCAGAGAACCGGCCAGGCTCACAATCATTGTTCATCGGGGCAAACGCAACCTGAACTGGGCAAGGATGGCAAAATCGTAAGGCGCAGTCACCACTCTGAAGAGATGAAAAGCAACCTGACCAGCAGGTTAAACCGTATAGAAGGGCAGATTCGTGGAATTAAAGGCTTGATTGAGAGAGATACTTATTGTGATGATGTGCTGAATCAGGTAGCTGCTGTGCAATCAGCACTTAATAGCGTAGGCAAGCTGCTGCTGGAGGGGCACATGAGAAGCTGCGTCGTGGAACGTATTCAAGCCGGGGAGACAGAGGTGCTTGATGAGCTTCTGGTCACCGTCAATAAATTAATGAAGTGAATGAAAGGCTTAATTTAAAAAACAGTGGTTGACAATAGGCAGCTATGTAACAGTGTGTCGCAGGGATTATGGAGAAACTTAAAGCTTTCTGAAAGAAGGCTTCCTCTTTTAGCCTGTGGTTGGTTGCCTTTGCGAGTGGATGTCAACCCTATAAGAATTTATTGAATCAGGAAAAATTTATGAGGGAGCAGCGAGCGGAAGAACCCTATGAACCCCGCAGTTCCTTATCGTTCAATTAACAAGCGCTGATTTCGGCTTTGAGCCGATCTAAACCATCAAAATAATATTAATCAGGAGGTTAATCAAATGCAAAATATTACTTTAAACGTGGAAGGTATGTCCTGCAATCATTGTGTGAAGTCTGTAGAAGGTGCTATTTCTGGTCTCGGAGCTGCCGGCAAGGTGGACCTGGCCGCCAAGAAAGTAGATATTTCCTTTGATGAAGCTAAAGTCACGGTTGATCAAATTAAAGCAGCGATTGAGGATCAAGGCTACGACGTGGTCTAAGTTATTCAAGAGTGCGAGTTAAAAAGCTGTTTTTTTGGCTCCATCTAAAAATCAATGGTTGAACAGGCATCTCTGGAGCGGAGGGCCGTAGGGATTCTGATGCAACTTGAAGCTCTCGGCTTTCTGAGAAAGAACTGAATCCTTAAGCAAACGCTTGTTCACCTCAGAGTGGATTTCAACCTCTATGAATTATTGAGGTAGGAAATCCATGAGACGGCAGCGATCGGAAGAACCTTACGAACCCCAGCGCCTTATCGTTCATGTGACAACCGCTGATTTTGGTTTAGAGCCCTTTTAGTGTAGTGAACAAGTTGCCGAGAGCTGTTATGGAGCTGGAGCGGTGAGTGTAAGCCCAGACAGGCGTCAGCTCTGTATGTTGACCACACCTCGTAAATGAATGCTTGCACCAAACGCTTGTCCTGCTGCCGGAGCATGATACCGTGCCCGGATGCAGAGAAATTGATGTTGCTTGGATCAAAGCAACATCCCATTTTTATTGTCTGTTTGATACCCCTGGGGGGTATTGGATGGGCCCGATGATATTGGAGGAATCATTATGGAAAAAGCGCTTGATAGAGAAAGCGATTCAAATGGACAAACGGTGCTGCAAATTACCGGTATGACCTGTGCCGCTTGTGCGAACCGGATCGAGAAGGGGCTAAACCGCCTTTCCGGGGTAGATCAGGCAAATGTGAATCTCGCGTTAGAAACGGCTCAGGTTCGATTTGAACCGGCTGAGGTGACACTGGAGCAAATCGTAGCCAAGGTCAGTCAATTGGGCTACGGAGCTATTGTGAAGCCTACGGAGCAGGAATCCGAGGACATTCGGTCGCGAGAAATACACAAACAGCGTAATAAACTGATTGTATCCGCACTGCTGTCGTTTCCGCTGCTATGGGCTATGGCCGGACATTTCTCCTTTACCACGTGGATTTGGACACCGGATTTGTTCATGAATCCCTGGTTCCAATTTGTGCTGGCAACGCCGGTTCAATTTGTGATTGGCTGGGGGTTTTATGTCGGAGCGTATAAAGCGCTTCGCAATCGCAGCGCCAACATGGATGTGCTGGTGGCGCTTGGGACATCGGCTGCTTATTTTTATAGTCTCTATCTGAGCTTGAAAGCTTTGCCGATGTCCCATGGACACACTATAGAGCTATATTATGAGACCAGTTCCATCCTGATTACGCTGATCTTGATGGGCAAATGGTTCGAGGCGCTGGCGAAGGGCCGTTCTTCCCAGGCGATCAAGACGCTCATGGGTCTGCAAGCCAAGACGGCTCTGGTCATCAGGGATGGCGAAGAAGTGCTGGTACCGATTGAAACGGTAGTGCCGGGGGATATTCTGATCGTGAAGCCGGGCGAGAAAATTCCGGTGGACGGCTTCGTCATCGGCGGGGCTTCGGCAGTGGATGAATCCATGCTGACGGGGGAGAGCATTCCCGCGGAGAAAAAAGAAGGCGACCCCGTGATCGGGGCCACAGTCAACAAACACGGTATGCTGCGAATTGAAGCTGCCAAGGTAGGGAGTGAAACGGCGCTGGCCCAAATCATCCGGGTTGTGGAGGAGGCTCAAGGCTCCAAAGCTCCCATCCAGCGGGTAGCGGATGTGATCTCGGGCATCTTCGTGCCGATCGTGGTCGGGATTGCGCTGGTGACGTTCCTGGCCTGGCTCTTCCTCGTGGAGCCTGGCAGCTTTGCCGGAGCGCTGGAGAAAGCGATCGCGGTGCTGGTCATTGCTTGTCCGTGCGCGTTGGGCCTGGCTACGCCAACGTCGATTATGGCCGGTTCCGGCCGTGCGGCGGAATACGGCATCTTGTTCAAGGGCGGCGAGCATCTTGAGGCCGCCCAAGGCATTCAGGCGATCGTGCTGGATAAGACCGGCACGATCACTCGGGGGCAGCCGGAGCTGCGCGAGGTTGTCCCTGCCGCAGGCTGGGACGAGACGGAGGTGCTCCGGCTCGTCGGCGCCGCGGAGCGCGGCTCGGAGCATCCGCTGGCGGATGCGATCGTAGCCGGGGCGCGAGCGCGCGCCTTGGCTTTGCCCGAGGCCTCCGCCTTTGAGGCGGTGCCGGGGCATGGCATTGCGACGGTCATAGAGGACCGCCGGGTGCTCGCCGGCACGCGCCGCCTGATGGCGCGTGAGGGCGTAGACGTCACCGCTGCGCTGACGGAGATGGCGGCGCTGGAAGCCGCCGGCAATACCGTGCTGCTGGTAGCGGTGGACGGCGTCTACGCCGGGATGGTCGCCGTGCGGGATAACGTGAAGGACACCTCCCAGGCCGCGGTAGCGCGGCTGAAGGAGCTTGGACTTCACGTGGTGATGATCACCGGCGACAACGAGCGCACGGCCAAGGCCATCGCCGCCGAGGTCGGGATCGACGAGGTCCTGGCCGAGGTGCTGCCGGAAGGCAAGGCAGCCGAAGTGAAGAAGCTGCAAAGCCGCGGCATGAAGGTAGCGATGGTGGGCGACGGTATCAATGACGCCCCGGCGCTGGCCGTAGCTGACGTCGGCATCGCCATCGGCACGGGGACCGACGTCGCCATGGAAGCCGCCGATGTCACGCTCATGCGTGGTGACTTGCAAGGTGTACCCGATGCCATCGCCATGAGCAAGAAAACGATGGGCAACATCAAGCAGAATTTGTTCTGGGCCCTGGCCTACAACACGATCGGCATTCCGATCGCGGCTGCCGGTTTTCTGGCCCCATGGCTGGCCGGAGCGGCAATGGCCTTCAGCTCTGTGTCCGTCGTACTGAACGCACTCCGTTTACAGCGAGTGAAGCTGTAAACGGGCTGAGGGATACTATTGATATGGTGATACAGTGATACAGTGATACAGTGATACAGTGATACAGTGATACAGTGATACAGTGATCGTGCTGGCATGTTGATATAGTGATATGTTGATATGGTTCCCATTGTAGCTGTTACTGCCGCCACGGGTACTGTACTCCACTGTGCCAATATAGCTTTACTGTTCCGTTATCCCACTCCATGCTAGGGTGGCCTGCTACATAGGCCACCCTATTTCTATATATAGCAACGTAATATGGCAACGTGTAGCAACGTAATATGGCAATGTATAGCAACGGATCTGCCGCATCAACTTAGCTGGAAATCCTCATGTTAATTCGACGATAACAGCTCTGTAGAGAGCTTTATATGGAATTTCTCCCTATAAAATCAGCAAATTACCCATATTTACTGTGATTAGGGAGGATTAGCTGGAGGATTTCCATATAATAGTGCCAAAAGTGGGTAAACTGAGCATTTTAGCTGGAGGATTTCCCTATAATATGGTCAAACTGGCTAACCGCACTAACCGCACTAACCGCACTAACCGCACTAACCGCACTAACCGCACTAACCGCACTAACCGCACTAACCGCACTAACCGCACTAACCCCACTTACCCCGACTAGTCCATCTCACCAATCTTACTTATGCTACTAAATATCACCAATAAACTTATTACCTATATTACTTATCTCACTATCTCACTCATCTCACTATCTCCTATCTCATCAATCTCTCCCAACTAATTAATCTAACCCATTTTATCCATCCCACCTATCTCATACACCCTACACATTTCACCAATTTCACCGATCTCGCCGATCTTTAAGTAGCCTAGCTTGCCGCAAAAATGGGCGTGCTTACTACGACATTACCGTGGGGAACAGCGGTGAGAGTATATTAGCTAAAACCTGCCTTAATTAAACAAGCCTTGCGGTAAAACGGAAGCTTTATCCGTTCAATCCGCAGGGCTTGTGGAGTTGAGGCTATTAAGTGGAGAACATACCCAGCGAAATGCCGATCACCTGGTTTTGAGCGCTCGTCACAGCAAATCGCTAGGAACGGAATACGATTAAATCCACAGGCAGCACCCTTAACCTATGTGCTTCCGCCAGTTCAATCGTTCCTTCTGTGAGTGTGAATAGGCTCGCCGACGGCGCTTTGCTCCTCCAGTGCTTGGAGGACGAGCTTCGTCAGCTCTACCACGTCCTGCAAGGAGTTGACATCGGCCTCCTTGACCTTATTTGCACAGCTAAGGGTGGCGATGCCGTTCTTCACACGAAGCCGTAGATGAACCCCGGGATGCCGTTCCAGCCACTCGCTTAACCCGTCGTGTTTTAGCGCTGAGCGCAGGAGAGAAGGGTGCGATGCCTTGGCTGCGTAGTTTTTGCTCATCGCGGAATTTGGCATCGCGGTTACTCTAAGATGCCTGATGAACATCAGCAGCATCGGATTTTTGGCAGGAGCAACCGCGAATTCCAGCTTGCGACGTGGGCGATAGCTGTATTTAATAGTAATGCCAAACATATTGCCCGTTTCATTGGTGGGATCAGTAATGGTAAGCTCGCCTGTGCCGTAGTGCTGTCCGAGCCTGATACGCACATGATGACCCTTGTATTTCCAGCCATGGAGTTTGGCGGGGACGAAGGTGCCGTCATTATAGCTTTCCTCATATTCCTTGAGAAGGGCTGTTGCTTTTGATTGCCACCATGATTGATTCAACTGGTTAGTCCTGGTCATGTTTTTCCTCCTCCTTGTCAGTTCTTTTTGACGAAGGGAGTCGGCCCTCCCGGCGCAACGCTTCCCGGAGTAGGTACTCCATATGACCGTTCACGCTTCGGAATTCGTCCGCTGCCCAGCGTTCCAAAGCCTGATAAAGCATCGGGTCAAGACGAAGAGGGAAGCTTTTTTTGCTGGCCATTGGTTATTAATTGCCTTTCTTAGTATAAGCTGCTCGTGTTGATAACCGGCTGGGCGGAACGGTCAGATACAACGGCAACGAGCAGGTTGTTGATCATCGCGGCCTTGCGTTCATCATCTAGCTCAATCACTTGACCGGCCTGCAGTCGTTCAACGGCCATTTGTACCATCGTTACGGCCCCGTCAACAATCTTCTCGCGGGCTGCGATAATGGCCTCGGCCTGCTGCCGCTGCAGCATAGCGCTGGCAATTTCCGTGGAATAAGCCAAATGAGTCAGACGCGATTCAATGACCTTGACCCCTGCAATAGTAAGCCGCTTTTGTAGCTCGCTGGTTAACTCCAGAGCAATCTCCTCTGTATTGGCACGAAGCGAGAAGCTGACGTCATCCGGCTGATCGTACGGATATTTGCTGGCAACATGGCGCAAGGCCGTTTCACTCTGAATTTCTACAAACGTCTCGTACTCATCGACTTCAAACAAGGCCTTGGCCGAGTCAACTACCGAGAACACGACGACGGTGGAAATTTCTATTGGATTTCCGTTTACATCATTAACCTTGAGCTTGGCACTGTTAAAATTACGAACACGCAGCGAAACCTTTTTGCGGTTGGAGAAGGGAATCGCCAGATAAAATCCGCTCTTGCGAATTACGCCCAGATAACGACCGAAGAATGTCACGACCGCTGACTGGTTAGGCTGGACAATGGTTAGTCCCGTGAGCAATACGAGCGCGATAAGACAAGCCACAATTCCAACAATGAGCGGCAGAACGGCATTTAAGGTGCAGAGGTAAACCCCAACTCCTGTAAAGATGAAAATCAAAAGCAAGGCGACAAATCCGTTCAGATAGGGCACTTCTTTTTCCTTAAACATGAACAGCACTCCTCTATATATTATTTTGATATTTATATGATATCACTTTTTCAATTATTTGTAAATTATCTTTTTTCTACATGTTCTTTATATTTTCTCAAAAAGTATGGCGAATAAATAGTAGGCCCTTACCTGACAACAATAAAAACCGTTTTTGAAGGCGGCCGCTTTCGCTGTTTCAGCTCCATACCGATTCTCTGGCAATTTAGTCAGCGCATTTCTAGGCACCACAAATCTAGGCGCCACAAAAAGGTTAGCCAAACTCGGAGCCTTGTCCCTTCAAGCAGGTGGATGTAATCAACAAACCGTCTGCTTAAGAACGCAGTTCATTTTGGCTAACCTCATGCAACCTTTTTTCTATTTTACAGATGCTTTTTATAGCCTTGTCCGGCATATTGACCTGGCTTAACTTTCCCAGTTAATGTCGGAGCCAGATAGCTTCCAGACCCCATCCACGAATTCCAACGATACCTTGACACCAAGAGACCCTGTGTCTGAGCGATATTTGGCTCCTTCGATCAAGGCGCTGGCCACGCCGATGTCCACCTTGTCCACGCGCAAGAACACGCCGCTTAGCAGCAAGGGGGCGTTTTTGTTGCTTTCCTCCAGCTTCAACTGCTCCAGTGTGCGATCGCGGATGACGGTGTCGAAGGTCTGCAGATACTCCATAATGTAGCTTTTGTCCTCAGCGGTAAGCTGCGTCATTTTACTTAAGTCGATGGCAATATATTTCATGTCGTTGTTTAGGGTTTTCTCTATCTTCATCATCGCTTCAAAAGCAATGGCATAGAGTTGTCCGGCGGTACCATCCATTTCGCCGCTATGATCCTGTTTGGGGTCATCATCATGTTTGGGTGTATCATCCAGCGCGGGCTGTGGCTCCATATCCTCGGTTGTCTGATTGCTATTCCAGACAGGCGCTTGTTCCGCGTTATTTTTGCCGATGGTTGGAGGTGTGGGCGGACTGATGGTGTCGCTATCGCTTGACGAGCAAGCCACGGATAACATCAGAGCTGCTATGATGGTCAGATAGGCTGTACCTTTAAGCATGGCAATTCCCCTTCCTTACGTAATATAAACGTGGTGGGGGCATATATAGTTACCGCTTTCAAAAAAAGAAGATACAGGATCATATCCCGTAAAAGCTTCGTGCGTTATGGCACAGGGCGCCAGCAGCTTCCTCGGGAGACAAGCCCTGAATATGGGCCCAGGCAGCAGCAACTTCCGCTGTCATTGCGGGATGGGTGATTCGACCCGCGAAGGGACCTTCAAACGGCCAGGGGCCATCGGTTTCGGTCATTACCCGGTCAGTAGGATAACGGCGTGCTAAATCTTGAATTTCCGACTCGTATAAGAGATCAGGGGTAAACGAAACATAGTATCCTCGTTCTGCCATTCTCCGGGTTGTAGAGGAAGCCCCTTTAAACCAGTGGAAATGAGCACGAGAAAGACCATGCTGCTCCAAAAGATCGCAGACCAGGTCGGCATCCTCATAAACGGCGTGTAAGGCTACCGGTTTATCCAATTCTCGTGCCAGCGCAAACAGCTTGTCCAACAGAGCGAGATAAGGCTCAAGTTCAAAGGAAGCCCCTTGTTCCTCTGCTTCTTTACGAGCATAATAAGGAAGCCCGATTTCACCCACAGCAACCATACTGTCGGCATGCCCCCGAATCCAGCCCAGGAGTTTGTTCATTTCCTCATCTGTCGGCAGCGGCTGCTCAGGATGGAAGCCAAAGGCCGGAAATATCAGGCTGGGATAACGCTCAGCCAAAGCAAGATTCACCTTAGAGGAAGCCAGATGCATTGAGACGGCAATAACGGCTTGTACTCTGCAAGCTGGCAATTCCTGTATCAGCCGTTCACGGGTTACCTCATCATAGTGGTCCAGATGTATATGGGCATCAATCAACGGAAATGAGGCCTCGCATGCTAATTTGTGTGCGTAGGACATATCGCAAACTCCCCTTTCATAACAGGTCTTAATAAACTTTAGACCTGTCTTCATTATACCTGTTTTATGGAAAAAGGTTCCACGATATGTTGGCAATCATCTCGAATTACGTAGTTAGACGAGTAGGTTGACATGGATGTTTATATGTCCAAAAAAAGATGTCGCATAATATCAATTATGCGACAAAATAAGGAAGATTATGGTGTGAATTTGGCAAGGTTTGTAATCTACTCTTGTTATATTATAGGACAAAAGGGCGATTAATGCATTAATATTAGAGAAAATGTAGATAAAAAGGACTATTATTTTTTCACTAATCTACATAAATTCCGATAAAGAGTCCTGAACGAAGTCAGGAGCTGCCTTCTTCATTTGCTCTACCGTGTGCAAATATCGCTGTGTTGTATTAATATGCGAATGCCCCAAAGTTTCCTGTACTTGCTGCAATGAAGCGCCTTGAAGCAAGGCAAGAGTTGCATTTGTATGTCTCAGCCAGTGCGGTGTTGGCTCTTTTTGCAAACCGCTAGCTTTCCCAGCCTGCTTAATAATCCGTTCGATTTGTCGAGGCGTAATGGGAAAAAGAAGCTGATCCGGATTGGCGCATTCTGATCCCGCCAGCCTGCTCATATATTCCTGATACATCTCCCAAAGCTGGGGTGGAACCTTGACTTCCCGAACTTTACCCCGCTTGGCGCGGGAGACTGTTAGCCACACGGATGTATCCATTAGATCTGAATTAAAGTCTCCCCACTTGATTCCACTGAGTTCAGATACCCGCAATCCTAGCATCACCAATGACAAGCCAATTAAATAGTTGCGCAAGCTCTGCCCCCTTAATGCATCGAGTAGTCTACCTACCTCGCTTCGAGTCAAGAAATGCCTGCGGCTAGTCACCGTGATCGACGGAATCCGTATACTTTGTGTAGGGTTGTGCTTAAAAATGCCAATTCCCTGGTCACTTCCCCATTTGTAGAACGATTTAAGCGGGGCGATGAAGGCGGCAACGCTAGCCGGAGCCAGTGGCTTTTGAGAATCACGGTAGAAGCCCTGCATCAGATAGATTTTAAAAGCCTCAATTTCTCGCCAGGTTACATCGTTAAAAGATTTACCAGATAAAAAAAGCTTAAATTGCATCAAGGCTCTGTAATAAGTTTTACGTGTATTAGGTGATTTGGCGCATGCCGCAAGAAACATTTGAATAATTTGTTCATCACGGTAATCCTGCATGGGCAGGTGAAATGGATATTGCTGGGTTACAGCCGACAAATCGTTGTGAGCCATGTATAGAGTCCTCCTGTTGACTAGATTTTGTCGCATAATTGATATTGTACGACATCGTTCGCTTTTTCTGGTATTTTCTCTGAAAAATATCGGGTAAATGTCAGAGAAAAATTAATTGGAAAATAGTGAAATTTTTATTTCATCGTCAAAATGGATAGGCAAGTGAAGTCAGAAGCTTTTTTAGGGGGCAGAGTTGGTTGATTGGGTTGAATGAGTTCATTGATGGACTATATATGGGCAAGGGCCACGATGCGGTAAAATGGTTCGACATGCTCGTACGGAAGCATCCGGAGACCTATCATCACAGTATCCGGGTAGCGATTCTCGCTGAGAAAATAGCTGAGCCCTTGGGGATCGCCGGAACGGAGAAGGAGCTTCTGATCCGGGGTTGCTTCATGCACGATATCGGCAAGACCATGGTGCCGCGAGACATTATCGAGCAGTGTGAGCCGTTAACCGAACGGCAATGGAAGATTGTCAAGCTGCACCCGGTGGTAGGGGCAGAGCTGGTTCAGGAGAATCCGGCCTTTGGTGAGGAAATCGTAGCTATCATCCGATCCCATCACGAGCGTTGGGATGGGGCAGGATATCCCGATGGCTTGAAGGCAGAGGAGATTCCCTTTGCGGCGCGGATTTGCGCAGTAGTAGATGCGTTTGACTCTATGACCTCGGACAGGAATTATCGGGAGCGGCGGTTGACGATAATGGAGGCCAAAGAAGAGCTGCTGCGTTGTCAAGGGAAGCAATTTGATCCCAAAGTAGTAGATGCGCTTATGAAATTGCCTGATGATATGTTGAATATTTATTCGACAAAGTAAATGTAATTATGAGCTCAAATTTATGTTCAGCATCAGGAAGAGGAGATACCGAGTCCGCCTTCTGAACCATTTCGTGACCAAGAGACGATTTTTTTGGACTACCTCTTCAAGAAAAAGGACGCAAACACCTGACCCGTGTTTACGTCCTTTTGTAAAGATGAACGAATTTATAAATTTGTAGCGGCATCTAGCATTCTTCTTTATCAAGTACTTAATGACGCTAACCAGCTATTGGCCTACAATCATGCTCTGACGTTGCTGTTTGGCCATTCGATCAGAGATTTCCCGCTTGAGCCTGATGAACTCGGGGTCCTCCATGATTTCCTCCCGTCGCGGGCGAGGAAAAGGGACTTTAATCGTGTGCAGCAAGCGGGCTGGCCGATTCGAGAACAGGTAAATCTTATCCGAAAGCAGCAGCGCTTCGTCGATACTATGCGTAATCATCAGCACTGCGCGCTTGCTCTCCTCCCACATTTCCAGCAGCCACCGCTGCATTTCACTGCGGGTTAACGCATCCAGGGCACTAAACGGCTCGTCCAGACACATGACTTCCTGGGGAGCCATCAATCCGCGCAGGAAGGAGGCACGCTGTTGCATCCCTCCGGATAGCGTATGAGGATATGCCTTCTCAAAGCCGCCAAGGCCAGCCTTCTCCAACCACTGCTGTACATCGCTGTGTGGCAGGCGTTTGCGCCCGCGAGCGGCGATGTCTCTTGCCAATACGATATTGTCCTCTACGGTTCGCCATGGAAATAGGGCGGGCTGCTGCGGTACATAGCTAATATGACCGCGTTGCCCGGTGACCGGCAGGCCGCGCAGCAGCACTTCACCTTGATCGGGCGCTGTCAAACCGCCGATGATGTGAAAGAGCGTGCTTTTTCCGCAGCCCGAAGGTCCGATAATGGACACAAACTCGCCAGCCGGTACGCTAAGTGAAATATCATTCAAGACAGGAACAGGCTTCCGCCGGTCGCGGAAGGTTTTGCTGATATGCTTGACTTCCAGGGCCGAAGCCTCCGGTGCGGGAGCAGGGGAATGACCGCTCATGATTGAACCTCCTCTCAACAATTCCTTGGTTGCAATCCTGTTCTATCTCTGGTCGTTCGCCGGCTTATAACGGACCAGCCATCTCTCGAGCAGGGCTACGCAGGCGAACATCATCAGGCTGATGGCTACGATGATAGCAATCGCCACGAATATCTTGTCCGTACGGAAAGAAGATTTCTGCAACATCATATAATAGCCAATACCTTGATCTGCGCCAATCCACTCGGCGATGACTGCCCCCATCACGCTGTAGGTGGCGGCAATTTTAACACCTGATAGTATAGAAGGAATCGCATAAGGAATTTCCAGCTTGCGAAAGATGTCGCCTTTGGTTGCGCCAATCATTCGCATATAGTCCAGCATAGCCCGGTCCGTGCGCATCAGTCCATCCATTGCGGCGACGGCCACCGGAAAGAAGCAAACGAGCGTAATCACGATGATTTTGGGCAGGATACCGAAGCCGAACCAGATCATCAATAGCGGGGCAAGGGCAATGGTAGGCACGTTTTGACTCAAAATGATGAGTGGGTACAGCGATTTTTTTAAGAACGGTACATAGTGAAGGGTAAAAGCCACCGCCAGACCAACCAGTGTCCCGATAGCAAAACCAACCAGCATCAGACGCAGGGTAGCCAGCGTATGCCCCCATAGACCCGCAGCTCCTGCAGCCGCTTCCCGGCCGATATCCACGGGACTGGGAAGAATCCACTTCTCGATCTGGAACCAGGTTGTAGCGCCTTGCCAGATTAGTAAAAACAAGATGACCGCCACAAGGGGCGGCCACATGCTGTTCCACAGGCTGCGAAGATTCATGGCCGATATTTCTCAATCAGCTTGTCCATACTGACACCTTGGGGATTATAAGATATTTTGATTTGCGAGATCACGCCGTTACTGCCGAATTCAATCAACGCCTGGTTCATTTTCTTGACGATCTCCAGCAGCTCGTCAAGCTCGCCCTCCATGGTTGTCTCCAGGGGGTTAACCTGATATTTAACACCTGAAGCCTGAATGACCTCGATAGCCCGGTCTACATAAGGAATAACATTTTCACCGTTAGGCGTCTTCGGAATGACTTGAATACTAAGTAGTGCGTTTGACATAGTGGATAACCATCCTTTCAAGATAAAAGCTTATTGTATTATTCAGGCAGGAATTCGTTGGTAAAGGCGGCATCAACATCAAGCGGCTTCTCTAATAAGCCTCGTTCATGCATCCAGTCCGCATACTTCTCCCAGACTTCACGTTTTTGTTCTCCCCAGCGAGGGGCATCCTCCTGATATTTCGGGCTCAGCCATTTTTGACTGGCTACCACCAGGTCCTTATCCAATTCCGGGACGGCCTTGAGCAGAATTTCGGCGGCTGCTTCCGGCTGATCGATCGCGTACTCATACCCCTTTGTGACGGCTCGCATGAATGCCTTGACCAGTTCCGGATCCTCCTTAATCGTCTGCTCATTGGTAACGATGACCGGGGTGTAATAGTCAAGCTGGTCAGAGAAGTCCTTCACGTACAGCATATCCAATGGCTCGCCCCGAAGCTCGGCTTCGATACCCGTCCAGGCGTAGAAGATCCAGGCAAAATCGATATCCCGCTTCACGGCTGTAAAATAATCGGCATCTCCGATATTCAGGTACTTCACTTTGCTGGAATCAGCGCCTTGCAAATCCATGATCGATTTAATGACAGCTTCCTCAACAGGGGAACCCCAGCCGCCATAGGCCTTACCTTCAAAATCCTTTGGAGATTTAATATTTTTGGCTACTGGCGCGGCAAAGCCGGAGGTATTATGCTGAATAACCGCCGCAAGCGAGACGAGCGGCACGTTCTGAACACGTCCTTGCGTAACATTCTCCTGAATGCTGACACCAAACGGAACCTCACCCGAGGCTACCATGGCGTCGGCGCCCCCGGCACCCGGCAGCACGATCTCCACGTTCAGGCCTTCCTCATCAAAATATCCTTGATCTTTAGCGGCATAAAGCCCGGTATGGTTCGTGTTGGGACTCCAGTCCAGCACCAGTCTAATATCCCGCAACTCCTGACTAGATGATGGGTCCGGTTCAGCGGCCGACGCATTGTTGCCGTTACCTCCGGAATTATTGTTCACCGCTCCTGGGTTGGCATTGGCGCCGCAGCCGCTCAGTGCAAGTGTCAGCAGCATGCCGCAGAGGGCCAGCGCGATGAATGTGCCGAACCGTCTTTTTTTTCTCATGGCAGTAGTCTCCTTCTTGTCATTTATTTCCGCAGTGTTGTTCTTGTATAACCCTGGATGACTGTCCATAAACGGCCTGCTGCCCGAAGACAACGGCCTGGACGCAAAAAAAGCGCCCCAGACTGGGACGCGACAGGTAGACGGAAATGAAGCAAGCTTCTTCCATTAATCATGTCATGGCTCCCTACGCTGGCATTATCCAGATCAGGTCAAAGGGTCAGTATTATAAGGAATACAATCTCAGCCGGCCTTGCTCCGGCACCCCCTAACTATTCAACTGCAGTTTACCTTGTCATTATAATGAGATTGCTTCCCATTTGTCCACCCTTGCTTTTTTTTCATTTGAAATCAACAGGAGATTTGCTTTTTATTTGGCAAAGGGCTATAATACAAATAACTCTTATTTTTGAAAGAAGATATTCACACATTGAAAAGGGTGTCACTTTTGAAAAATGGAACTTTTTTCAATATGTGAATTTTTTTTATGCAAGTAGAAAAAATGGATCATGTTAATCTTTAAGCAGGAGGTATACCTTCATGGAAACAGGAACAGTTAAATGGTTTAACGCAGAAAAAGGTTTTGGCTTCATCGAAGTGGAAGGCGGAAATGACGTATTCGTACATTTCAGCGCGATCACTGGCGAAGGCTTCAAAACGCTGGACGAAGGCCAACGCGTACAATTCAACGTGGTTCAAGGCAACCGCGGCCCACAAGCTGAAAACGTTGTAAAACTGTAATGCAGGCTGAAACTGCTCTTAATGCGTTTTTGCATTAAGGGCAGTTTTTATTAATTCTTTTTAATTCATGAGGTTAATTATTTTGAAGTTCGCTTCGGCCTCTGAATAGCATATATAAGAAATGACCAATACATCCGGGTGGCTGACATGTTCACTTTTGGAGGAGGGGAATTATGAACTACCGTAAAAAAACGTTAGAAGAAATTCCTGAGGAGAACACACCGGTTTGGACTTGCACGAGTGAGGATTGCAACGGTTGGATGCGGGACAACTTCACCTTCGATTACAGCCCTGTTTGTCCGCTTTGCTCTTCCGAAATGGTAAAAGGGACGCGTATGCTTCCTCAATTGTCAAATCCCAGTTCAGAACACAAATCCGCGACCAAGAAGGCATAGATACTTAAGGTCAACAACAAAAAGAAGCTTGCCCATCGAACTTCAGTGGGCAAGCTTCTTTTTGTTTTACACGGAAGTTATGGGGGGGCGGGGATTGCATGTACATGTAAAATCTAATATGTTTGGAGGTAATCAGCTCCGTAGTATCTGAGTCAGGCGGTGGTTCTATCGCTAGTAATCGAACGGTATTGTTTGAACATGAACAGCCGCCAGCGGGTAATCATGCCGTAGGCAAGCAAGAAGAAGACCGCTCCCGTCTGCATGACGGAGATGTACTGGTATACGACTTCGTGAAGCAAGAGCCGTACGGCGAGCAATCCAATCAGAATCAGCACGAAGCTTCGGGAGCGTTCAGCATAGATTTCGCCACTGATGTTCTCGAATTTGGTCGTGCGGATCAGCGGATACGAGAACAGGAACCAGCCGCAGATAAAGGCGATGAGTCCCCAAAGTATCGGAATATGGGTCTCCGGGACAATAAACATGCCAAAGCCGGTCGTCATGCCCAGCGGCGGGATGATGATCTTCTTGACGGTAAGGGGGCGACGACTGGCCTTCAAGCGAATGAATATGGCGGTAACCGCCATAGCAAGCGCACCGAGGGTAAAAGCAACCTGCATATATGGGGAATTAACCAGATTCATGATTAGATTCATGGGCGAGTCCCTTTCTACAAGAGATAGTTCATAAAGTCATAGTCATCTTTCGATCACGATTATATCACAGTCCATCCACTTTGTTTCAAATCGTCGTCAGAAAGGATAGCAGATCAATCTTAGGAGGAATTTACCGTTTATGAACAAGGAAAAAGTAGAGGTTTTACGCTTTTATGTCGGTACTTATGCGGAGAAGAGCGAGCCTGGCATTTATTTGTGCGAGCTTGAGCTTCGCTCTGGCAAGATACGCAAATTACGGGAGCAGGCGGGGATAGCTAATCCTTCCTTCTTGATTGCTGATGCCAAGGCACGGCGACTCTATGCCGTTAGCGAACGGAGCGATGGACAGGTGGCCGGTTATGCCGTGGATCCGCAGGAGGGCAGTCTCACTATGCTAGGGACCACAGCAAGCACCGAGGGGGCGGACCCTTGTCATCTTGCGCTGCGGCGGGGGGCAGAGCGACATCTGTTGGCCGCCAATTATTCCAGCGGTGATATCAATGTCTTTGCTTTGGACTCGGGTGGGGCGCCGGGAGAGATGACGTCCAGGGTTCGTCATCAGGGCAGCAGTGTGAACGCAGAGCGGCAAGAGTCAGCTCACGCTCATAGTGCGGTTCCAAGTCCGGATGGGCGATTTGCCTTTGTCTCCGATCTGGGTATGGATCAAGTGATCATCTATCGGTTGGAGGGCGGAAGGCTGGAGCGTCATGGAGAGGTTCATCTGCCTCCGGGTGCAGGCCCCCGCCATTTCGTTATTCATCCATCGCAACGCTTCGCCTATGGTATTAATGAATTGAACAATTCGCTGACGACCTATACCTTCGATTCCGAGCGGGGACATTTAGAGGTGGTGCAGCATATCCACTCACTGCCGGAGGATTACACAGGGGAGAATTATCCGGCGGATATTCAGTTGTCTCCCGATGGGCGATTTGTCTATGGCTCCAACCGCGGACATGACAGTGTCGTGGGCTTCCGGATCCATCCCGATACGGGGCATCTTTATGATCCGTCCTGGACCGCTGCAGGAGGCAACTGGCCGCGTAATTTTGCCATGCTGGCCAATTATGCACTGGTGGCTAACCAGTACAGCGACAATATCGCCGTGCTGCGGCGGGATGAGTTAACGGGGCGGTTGGAGCTCACGGGTCAAAGCCTTGCCATCAGCAAGCCTTCGTGTATTGCATTGTGGGACGAGAATGGAATTTTCAATTTTTTACATAAAAAGGTTTGACAGAAGTTGGCCGCGCATATAAAATAACACCATAGCATACTAAATAGGTAGGATTAATTAAGTTCTCGCCGTACAGACGGAGGAACGCTCTGCTTGCCTCGGCAGACACGGGTAGTAGCTCGGTTTGACCGCAGGGACAGGGCGTTTTTCCGTTTTTTTAGAGGTATGGTGACCGGCACTGGAGAGTTGATAGGGAGCGGAGTAGAGAGTGGAAGCTCCTACTGATGGTAAGCTCCACGTTGCTCACTTAACTTTTAGAGGGGCGAGTTGCTTTGTCTGCCTTGTTGAAGTAACGCGAACAATTAAGGGAGCTAGGGGAGTGATACGATGAGCAGAAGGTTGAAGCGAGGGGTTCTGAATGGTCTGGCAATAGCATTAGTTGTGGTGATGGCAGCTTGCTCGGCAGGCGAAGAAGGAAGCGGAACTGCTGGCGCGAAGGCGGAGGCGTCCGGGGGAAGCGAGAAACCGGAGGAAGTTCAACTGCTTAACGTATCCTACGACCCGACTCGGGAATTGTATGAGAAATATAATGAAGCCTTCGCCGCGTATTGGGAGGAGAAGAGTGGGCAGCAAGTCAAGATCAGGCAATCCCATGGAGGGTCAGGGAAGCAAAGCCGCTCGGTTATCGACGGCTTGAAGGCGGATGTGGTCACGCTGGCACTCGGGTATGACATTGATGCCATTCAAGAGCGCGGGTTGATTGAGAAGGGGTGGCAGCAAAAGTTCGAGCATAACAGTTCGCCTTATACCTCTACCATTGTTTTCCTGGTACGCAAGGGGAACCCCAAGGGCCTGGAGGATTGGGACGATCTGATCAAGGAAGGCGTTGAGGTCATTACGCCGAACCCGCAAACTTCCGGCGGGGCGCGCTGGAATTATCTTGCCGCCTGGGGATACGCGCTGCACAACAACAATAAGGATGAAGCGAAGGCCAAGGAATTCGTTCAGAAGCTGTTCAGGCATGTTCCGGTGCTGGATAGCGGAGCTCGCGGTTCCACGACTACCTTCGTGGAGCGTGGCCTGGGGGATGTATTGCTGGCCTGGGAGAATGAAGCCTGGTTATCCGTAAAGGAGCTGGGCCCGGATCAATTCGATATCGTGTACCCGTCGGAAAGCATTTTGGCCGAGCCGCCTGTAGCGATCGTCGACAAAAATGTTGATAAGAACGGGACGCGGGAAGTGGCTGAAGCCTACTTGAAGTACCTCTATACGGAAGAAGGGCAGACGATTGCCGCAGAGAATTATTATCGTCCGACCCTGGAGAGCGTGCAGGAGAAGTATGCCGATCAATTCCCGGAGATCCAGCTCTTTACTATTGACGAGTTTGGCGGCTGGGAAGAGGCTCAGACCAAGCACTTCAAGGATGGTGGCATCTTTAGTCAAATCTATGTACCGCAGTAATCGCTCTGGCTGAAAGGAAGGAGTTGTTCTATGTATAGTGGCACTACCAAGCGCGGCGTCTTGCCCGGCTTTGGCCTGACGATGGGATACAGTGTCCTGTATCTTAGTCTGGTCGTATTGATTCCGCTCTCTGCGCTGCTGCTGAATTCTACGGGACTTACCTGGGAGAAGTTCTGGGATATTGCTACTGATCCCAGGGTGCTGGCATCATACAAGATCAGCTTCCTGACAGCGGCGTCAGCGGGCTTGATCGATGCGGTGCTGGGCTTGCTGCTGGCTTGGGTGCTGGTGCGTTACGATTTTCCCGGCAAAGCTGTGTTTGATGCGATGATTGATCTTCCATTCGCCTTGCCTACAGCAGTGGCTGGAGTATCGCTAACGGCTATCTACTCTGCGAATGGCTGGATTGGCTCGTTGCTGGAGCCTTTGGGCTTGCGCATAGCTTTTACGCCGATCGGCATTACACTGGCACTGATGTTCATCGGCATCCCCTTCGTGGTCCGTACCGTACAGCCGGTGCTTCAGGATCTGGATGCCGAGGTGGAGGAGGCGGCATCTACGCTTGGGGCGAGCCGCTTCCGCACCTTCCGTTCGGTAGTGCTGCCGGAGCTGCTGCCTCCACTGCTTACCGGCTTTGCGCTTGCCTTCGCCCGCGGTATCGGGGAGTATGGCTCCGTTGTCTTTATTTCCGGCAACATGCCGATGAAGACGGAAATTGCACCGCTATTGATTATGTCGAAGCTGGAGCAATTTGATTATGCCGGAGCGACAGCGGTGGCGCTGATGCTGCTGTTCATCTCCTTCGTATTGTTGCTTCTGATCAACTCGCTGCAGCGCCGAATCCAGAAAACCGCACGCTGACGAAGAATGGCAGATAGACAAGCCGGGAATATAGCCGGGGGATATGAATGCATGTACGGGAGGGAAGAGGATGGCAGGGACTGTACCCATGGCTGCGGGGCAGCCAACAATGCACGGCAGAGCAGCAAAAAAGGACTCGGGCGTCGTCAAGTGGGTGTTGGTCACGGCCGCTGGGCTGGTGTTGCTCTGGTTAATCGTGCTACCGCTGGCGGTGGTGCTGACGGAAGCACTCCAGAGAGGTTGGGAGGTATACGTGGCGGCCATTCGCGATCCCGATGCCTTGTCGGCGTTAAGGCTCACCCTGCTGGTGGCAGCCATCACCGTTCCGCTGAATACGGTGTTTGGCGTAGCGGCCGCTTGGGCGATTACGAAATTTAGATTTCGCGGCAAGCAGGTGTTTGTGACGCTGATTGATCTGCCTTTTGCCGTATCTCCGGTTATCGGCGGCTTGATTTACGTTCTGGTCTATGGCTCCAATGGCTGGTTTGGACCTTGGCTGGATGAACGTAATATATCAGTTATTTTTGCTTTTCCCGGTATTTTATTGGCTACGCTGTTTGTTACTTCCCCCTTTGTTGCCCGGGAGCTGATTCCGTTGATGGAGGATCAGGGGCAGCAGGAGGAAGAAGCCGCGGTTATGCTTGGGGCAAGGGGATTTCGAATTTTCTGGAAGGTTACTTTGCCCAATATTAAATGGGGGCTACTGTATGGCATCGTATTATGCAATGCCCGGGCGATGGGGGAATTTGGGGCCGTGTCTGTCGTATCGGGGCATATTCGGGGAGAAACAAATACGCTGCCATTACATGTAGAAATATTGTACAACGAGTACCAGTTCTCCGCTTCATTTGCGGTAGCATCCCTGCTGCTGTTGCTGGCGCTGGTTACGTTGTTGCTCAAAAGCTGGTTTACGCGCAAGAGCCGTCATTAACGCAGGAATCTGAAAATAGTTGGGGAGGCTATCGTGATGGCGAAACCATTAAAGGTAGACGAGGTATGGCTGGAGAGAATTGGGGAATTGCTCAGTGGATTGGAATTTGGTTCGCTGAACATCGTAGTTCATGAAGGACAGATTGTTCAAGTGGAAAGAACGGAGCGTAAACGCTATGAATTGGGCACAGGAGCAGCCCGGTCGGCCGTTCCTGCCCGCCGTACAGCCAAGGCTATACGTGAATCATAACGATATTGTTTATGCAAAGGCGAAACACCCTCGATTCCGGTACATTTCTACCGGAGTCGAGGGTGTTTGTTGTTAGGGCAGATGTATTGCTACTGCGCCTTGTCGTCTTCACTGATGAGAGGGGGCGAAGACTCGGCTTTGGACGCTGCAGAGCTGGAGGCGACAGGGACAACAGGGACAGGATCGGTATGTCCCGCATAAGGGCGGGATTTACGCGGCTTGCGCCCGTTCAGGCGGAAGCCGGCAAGCACCAGCAGCCCTTGAACGCCCAAAATGTAAGGAGCCAGCCAACCGCCAACGAGATGCAGCAAGACCAGCAAGCCGGTGAACAGAGCCAATAGCCGCATCGAGAGCGCGCGTGGATGTCGGTTGGGACCGCTGGCGATAGCCAGATAAATTAACAGCAGGGAGAGCCAGGCGGAGACCATACGAATCCAGGAGAAGCTGATGGACTCAATGCTAGAGCTACTATAGAGGGTAGTGTGGAGCAATCCAAGCGACCCAAGCAGCAACCCTCCGAGGGCGAATATGCATAGCACAGGCAGCAAAGGGCGGCATACACGCCAGATCCAGCTTCCCCAGCCGGGCCGTTCCCGGCGGTCTATCAGCCTATTACGTTCGGCAATAAGCTGTTCGCTTTCATTTTCGATCGTTCTCAGCAGGACAGGCAGACGTGTCTCATCCCCTTCGGCCATGAAGGTGGAGATCAGCGATAAGGCGTTCTCTGATGCGTAGGGAGCAGTGCGGCATGCCAGCAGCCGTTCGTTCAGTTCCTTACGCTGGTCGTCCGAGATTTTGTCTTCGTCCAGAACGTTTATCAGTGAAGCCAAGGCAGCGGCATACCGTTCCAGACTGAGCGTTATATATTCCAGCCGGGTCTGTTCGTTCCGGGATAGGCTGTAGCGCGAGGCGCCGTATAAGCTTGCAAGAATAGTTAATCCTATGAAGGCTGCGAATGCGGAATGATCTTGCTGATGCAGCCAGGCTATAGAGTCCGGCAGTGACAAGACGATCACCCTTTCCAGTTTCCTCTTTCCACTATTGCACACGAGCTTGCCGGATTCAAGTTCAGTGGGTAAAAATGAGACCAGCGATGATGAGCAGGCTGAGGTAAAGGATGCTTTTACATACGCGCCTGAAGCCTCATAGGAACAGTAAATTCGGCCCAAGTTGCTGTCCTGAGCATGTTCAGATACCCCTAATGGGAAATCCTCCAGCTAATCTGCGTAAAGCGGATGTTTTTGGATGTCTAGCTGGAAAAGCTCCCTATAAATTCGTGTTTTGGAGCTGCTTCTCGTGTTTGGAGTAATATAATATGGAGGATTTCCTGCTAATGGCCGATAATCGTGGGAAAAGCGGGTTTTAGCTGGAGGAAATCCTGTTAAATAGAGATTTAGAGGCTTTGCGTTGACTTTTGCTTAAAATGTTGATAGCATTATTTTAAAGTGTAGTTATTTTGTCGGAATTATATATAGCTTATATTTGCCATATGCAGGGAGGAATAATCTATCTATGAAAATTACCATTATTAACGGCAGCCCTACACCGGGTTCGCGTCTTAATGCGGTTATAGCACGGACAGAGCAATTGCTGGTTCAAGAAGGATTTGAAGTGAACCGCTTGAATGTGAGTGAGCTGCCAGCCGAAGATTTGATTCATGCCCGCTTCGAGAGTGAAGCGATCGTGAAGGCCAATGCGCGCGTGGCGGAAGCGGATGCTGTCATTGTTGCAAGTCCGGTGTACCAAGCCTCGTATACTGGAGTGCTGAAGACATTCCTCGATCTGATTCCGCAAAAGGGGCTGACTGGCAAGGTAGTATTGCCCCTCTTTATAGGCGGAAGCCTGGCCCATCTGCTCAGCATTGAATATGCCTTGAAGCCGGTCTTGTCTGTACTAGGTGCGCGTTACATACTGGGTGGCGTTTATACGGTTGATTCACAGGCGGCACGCAAGGAGGAGGGCGGTTACGAACTGGCCGCTGAATTGGTTAGCCGTCTGGAGGACAATGTTCGTGAACTGGTACGGGAAACCCGCCTGCGTCAGGGGCAGGCTTAAGCAGCAGACACAGCAGCCGGTGGTTCGGGAGATTTCGGAGGCCGGCTTTTTTTGTGCCAAGGGATGGCTGTGAACCCCTGTTAAATAGTACAATAGAATAAGCTTTGTTGCTGAAAATCTGACTTTTTGAATTCGCACAGAACGCACATTTTAAGTTTACAAGTACATAGGAGGAAATGACACCATGTTGAAGTTGGTCTTTTTTGTAGGGGTTGCCGGAACCGGGAAAACCACGGTGGCCCGTAAGCTGGCAAGACGCATGTCTGCGGCATTCCTGGATCGGGATACGGTGGGCGGACGCTTTGCCGAGAAAATTCTGGAGATGAACGGGCTGGATACCAATGACCGGGATTCCGATTTTTACAAACAGCATTTGCGTGATTTGGAATATGAGGCCACCCGTGATATTTGCATTGAAAATTTGTCGGCGGGTCAGAACGTCTTTATGATCTCCCCCTTTACAGCAGAGCTGAAGAGTCGGGAGTGGCTGGGCAAGCTGCTGCAGGATGCAGGAATGTCGAGCCAAGAGGTTGACGTGAAGGTCGTTGTGGTTACGCTTGAGGATATGGACACGCAGAAGGAAAGGATTATTGAACGCAGCACAGACCGCGATAGCTGGAAGCTGAGCCATTGGGACGATTTCAAGCAGCGCGTACAATTTGTACCGGAGATTAATTGGGATATTCCCAAATCATCTATTTATATATTCGATAATAGCGGCCAACTGACGGAAGAGAAGGTGGACGCGGTCTTTGAATTTGTCCAAAGTGAGACTGGACGGATGTAGCTTATAGCATATGCCTTTCCTGCGGCCAGGCCGTCAGGAGGGGCCTTATTTGTCTTCGCACGGGCCGGAAACGGAGGGACAGGGATGACTGTCATATTTGGATTTCTTAAAAAATACCGGATAGCCGCCATTTCGGCGCTTGCCATGCTATTGCTGGAGCTGGCTGTTGAGCTTATTCAGCCGTTATTGATCGCACGTATCATTGATGATGGCATAAGGGAAGGCAATGCGGCCGTCGCCTGGCTCTGGGGCGGAGTCCTGACAGGCAGTGCATTGCTGGCCTTTATTGGAGGAATTGGCAGTTCCTTTTTTGCCGCTCATGTGAGCCAAGGGGTAGGTTATGACCTTCGGGACAAGCTGTATGAGAAGGTGCAATCCTTCTCTTATGAGGTGTTTAACCGCTTTGCTGCTTCCTCGCTGATCACCCGGCTAACCGGGGATATCTCCGTATTGCAGGATATGATTTTTATGAGTTTGCGTTTTGCCACAAGGGTCCCATTGTTAGTGATCGGCAGCGTGATCATGGCTTTGCTGGTCCATGCGAAGCTAGGGCTTCTGCTCACGGTGATGGTGCCTGTACTGCTGTGGTTCGTGTTATGGATGATCAGGAAGGCAGCGGCCTTGTTCCGGACGGTACAGCAGCGCACCGACCGCATGAATGGCTTGATTCAGGAAAATCTGACCGGAATGCGGCTGATTCGGGTATTCGTACGCAAGGGGCATGAGATCGGCCGGTTCGAGCGGCGTAATCGCGAATTAAGAGAAGACTCGGTTGCGGCATTGCGGCTGACGGAGACGACGATGCCGTTCTTAATATTCGTCATGAATGCCGGAATTATTGCGGTGCTATGGTTTGGCCGGCTGGAGATTGAACATGGCGGGGCCACCGTAGGTGAGGTTGTCGCCGTCATTAACTATTCCTTGCGAACGATTGGCGCCTTGTCGGCGTTGTCCTGGATTATGAATTCGTTCTCAAGAGCTTCGGCTTCGGAAGGGCGAATTCGGGAGGTATTGACCACCGATGATCCGGAAGCTGAGCTTGGGGTCATTACAGGCAACCGGACGCAGCCGGAAGGTGAGGACGGTGCGGAAGCTGATTTGACGTCAATTCATGGAGCGATTGAATTCTCCGGGGTGTCCTTTCATTATCCGGGCCGGGAGCAACTCGTTCTGAAGCAGGTTTCTTTTACGGTAAAGCCGGGGCAACGAGTAGCGATTATGGGGGCAACGGGCTCCGGCAAGTCATCGCTGGTCCAACTGGTTCCCCGCCTGTACGAACCGACTGATGGAACGATCCGCATCGATGGCCAGGATATTCGGGATATGGATCGTACCGAACTGCGCCATGCCATCGGTTATGTTCCCCAGGAGGTGCTGCTGTTCACCGGAACGATTCGCGAGAACATTGCGTGGGGGCTGGAACATGCAGATGACGGACAGATTGAGACGGCGGCAAGGCGTGCGCAGATCCATGAGATGATTACCCGCCTTCCGCTTGGCTACCAGACGCGGCTTGGTCAACGCGGCGTGAATTTGTCGGGCGGGCAGAAGCAGCGTTTATCGATTGCCAGGGCCTTGGTGCGTGAGCCTTCAATTCTTATTCTGGACGACAGCACCAGCGCTCTGGACGTGCGTACAGAGGCGGCCTTGCTGGAGGAAGTATCGCATCTCTCCTGCACAACGCTGCTGGTGACGCAAAAGATCAGTGCTGTGGCTTCTGCAGATTTGATTCTGCTGCTGGACGATGGTCGCCTGATCGCAAGCGGGAAGCACGAGGACCTGCTGCAAAGCTCGCCGTTGTACCGTCGCATCTATGAATCCCAATATGGCAAGGAAGGGGAGGTTCGGCATGTTCAAGACCTTCATTGAGCCATTTCGTCATCCTTATCCCAGGCTGGATGAGACTCAGGGGAATCCGGAGCGGGATGTGCAGGCTGAACGGGTAATGGGTCAGGAGAAGCAGAGACGGGCCGGACATGGCGGTAGCCGGGGGATGCCGGCTCCCAAGCTCAGAGCCAAGAACTGGTCAGGCACGCTGGGACGAATCTGGCAGTATTTATCTGTGCACCGTGCCCGGCTGGGGGCCGTTCTGCTGATGGTTGTATTCAGCTCAGGGCTTGCCCTGCTGGGTCCGTACATGGTCGGTACGGCTGTGGACCATTATCTGGAGGGGGGAGACGGGTCATGGGGGCTATTCCTGCTTGGACTGCTGACCGTGTATGCCGGATTTTCACTGACCACCTGGCTGCAGAATATATGGATGATTGAGATTGCTCAGGAAACGGTGTACCGCATGCGCTCCGAATTGTTTGCCCAGCTTCATAAGCTGCCGATTTCCTTCTATGGGAAACGCCAACAGGGCGATATCATGAGCCGGTTGACCAATGATATGGATAACGTCAGCTCTACGCTCAACAGCTCGGCCATCCAGGTTTTCTCCAGTGTGCTCACCTTGCTGGGTACGCTGGCTGTGATGCTGTATCTCAGCCCGCTATTAACGTTGTTAACCTTTCTCGTAGTTCCGCTTATGCTGGCTGGCATGCGTTGGATTACGAAGCGAACGGGTCCCTTGTATCGCCAGCGTCAGCAGGATCTGGGCAGTCTGAATGGCTATATTGAAGAAACCTTGTCCGGCCAGCGGATCATCAAGGCCTTTTCACAGGAGCAGCGTGTACTGCGGAGCTTCCGTGAACGCAATGAGGCGATTCTTAGCTCAGGCTTCTGGGCACAGACGATCTCCGGATTTATCCCGAAGCTGATGAACGGGCTGAATAATCTTAGCTTTGCCATGGTTGCCGGGATCGGGGCTATTTTGGCTATCCGTGGACAGGGTGCGGTGACGGTGGGGGTTATCATCGTATTTGTGGAGTATGCCCGCCAATTTACCCGACCGTTAAATGACCTGGCCAATCAGTGGAATACCTTGCTATCAGCCATTGCCGGGGCAGAGCGCGTGTTTGAAGTGCTTGATGAGCAGGTGGAAGCGGACGATGAAGCTGAAGCAGTAGAGCTGAATTCTGTGCGCGGAGCGGTTGCATTCTCCCAGGTAGCCTTTTCCTATGTAGAAGATGGGAAGGGACATACTCTGGAGGACATCAGCTTTGAAGCTAAGCCCGGCGAGTTAATTGCTCTGGTTGGGCCAACAGGGGCGGGGAAGACGACGCTTATACAGTTGTTGTCGCGATTTTATGAGCCTTCGCAGGGAGCAATAACCATTGATGGACAAGATACGAGGACGATCCGCCGCGAAAGCTTGCGTTCGCATATGGCCTTCGTGCTTCAGGATTCCTTCCTGTTCCAGGGCACAGTTCGTGAAAATATCCGTTATGGGCGGCTGGATGCCACCGACGCCGAGGTAGAAGCAGCGGCCAAGCTGGCGAATGCCCACTCCTTCATTGTCCGATTGCCCGGGGGGTACGACAAGGTGCTGGATGTAGGGGGAGGGGGAATCAGCCAGGGCCAACGGCAATTGCTGGGCATTGCTCGGGCGATCCTGGCTAATCCGTCCATCCTGGTACTGGATGAGGCTACAAGCAGCATCGATACGGTCACGGAAATCAAAATTCAGGAGGGCTTGCATCGCTTGATGCAGGGACGTACCAGCTTTGTTATTGCCCACCGGCTGAACACGATTCGGATGGCTGATAAAATTATCGTCCTCAAAGAAGGACGGCTTATTGAGCAAGGGGCGCATGAGGAGCTGCTGGCGCAGCGTGGGTTCTATTACAGCCTGTATCATGGCGGCCTTATGGAGGAATAATGAACGGGATATATATACATGCTTATTTGCGTTCCATGCTGCTGCTGCGGGAAGAGATACCCGACTTCGGGGATTATCCCTTTAACCTTCCAGCCGTTGCCTCACTGGAACGATTGGAGTTCCATCCCAAGGTAACCTATATTGTTGGGGAGAACGGTATGGGCAAGTCGACATTGCTGGAGGCGATTGCGGTCGCGCTCGGCTTTAATGCGGAGGGTGGAACCCTGAACTTGAACTTTGCTACTGCGGAGACTCATTCCGAGCTGTATCGGCATCTACGTATGGTTAGGGGGGCGGTAAGGCCTCGCGACGGCTTTTTCTTCCGGGCGGAGAGCTATTATAATCTGGCAACGGCCATCGATGAGCTGGATCAGCAGCCAAAGGCCGGACGGCCTATTAAGGACTCGTACGGCGGGAAATCATTGCACATGATGTCGCATGGAGAATCGTTTTTTGCTACCTTTCTGAACCGCTTTGGCGGGCGGGGCTTATACATTCTGGATGAGCCGGAGGCCGCTTTGTCTCCGTACCGCCAGATGGCTATGCTATCCCGCATTCATGAATTGGTGGGGCAACATTCACAGTTTATCATTTCCACGCATTCACCTATTTTGATGGCCTATCCAGATAGTCTCATGTATCAGTTAACCTCAGCAGGCATTGAACAAACGGTGCTGGAGGAGACAGAGCATTTTGTCATTATGAAGGAGTTCGTCAATAATCGGGCGGGGATGCTGGAAGAGCTGTTCAAGGAGGACCAGGAATAGACACTATTTTGTGCAAGACAAATGAAGATGTTTGACTTATCATCAACCTGGAACTATAATGGTTACAGGTTGAAAAAATCTTCAGAAAAAAATCTATCTTGTAATGGAGGAATTCAGGATGAAAATATTAGTAACAGGTGCAACGGGGCAACTGGGCTCCAAGGTAGTGGATGCGTTGTTAGGCTTGGTTCCGGCGGAGCAAGTGGCAGTCAGTGTACGTCAGCCAGAGAAGGCCGCTGCGTTGAGCGCTCTTGGCGTGGAGGTGCGGCAGGGGGACT
The DNA here is from genome assembly GCF_000374825.1 of Paenibacillus sanguinis 2301083 = DSM 16941. GTDB lineage: Bacteria > Bacillota > Bacilli > Paenibacillales > Paenibacillaceae > Fontibacillus > Fontibacillus sanguinis. Next base: position 135,150 of record NZ_KB895376.1, on the reverse strand, counting down.
TTGATGAACCGGCTTCGCTGGATAAGGCCTTTGCCGGTATTGATCGATTGCTGATCGTGTCCACGCAAGGGGATAACGATACCCGGATTCGTCAGCATGGGGCAGCCGTCGAAGCGGCGAAACGGGCAGGGGTACAGTTGATTGCCTACACCAGCGTATCGAATGCAGCCGATAGTAATTTGCTGCTGGCTCCGGTGCATAAAGCAACAGAGGAATTCATTCTGAAGACAGGAATTCCTTATGTTTTCTTGCGCAACAACTGGTATATCGAAAACGAAATGAGTACGATTCAGGGCGTTCTTGCCGGAGCACCAGTCATTACTTCGGCTGGCAGCGGCAGAGTAGGCTGGGCTACACGTGAAGATTTCGCTGTAGCGGCTGCCAAGGTGCTTGCCGGAGCTGGACATGAGAACAAGGTTTATGAGCTGTCGGGCAAGCTGCTCACCCATGATGAACTCGCGAAGAACATTGGTGAAGCGTTGGGACGCGAGGTTTCTGTCCAGCATGTGGACGATGCAGCCTACGCTGAGGCTATGCGCGGAGCCGGGGTACCGGATCCACTTGTTTCTTTCCTTGTAGCCGTCCAAGCTAACATTCGTGATGGAGAGTTGGCTGTTGCCAGCGACGATCTGGAAATGCTGCTTGGCCGTCCTGCGACTTCGCTGGTCGAAGGCATCCGCGAAATGCTCAAAGAAATTCAGAATTAAACGATAGATCGCAACTCTATATAAGTTATACAAGACAAAGCATTCTTCCCTTATCCTTGGGGAGGATGCTTTTTTAATTGTATTGCTTGGTTATACTACGAGAATAAAATTAAGAATTTCTTCAGAAATACCCTTCATGAATGTTAAGATTTCCCCTTTAATATACAATGATGAGAGCAGATTCATAGAGAAAGTAGGGAGCGCATGAGTCATTACATTGTGCTGGTCGTCGATGATGATAAAGAAATTCGGGATGGCATCGAGATCTATTTGAAGAATGAAGGACTTACGGTATTGCAAGCAACAAACGGAGTAGAAGCTCTGGAACTTCTGTCCGTTCAGCAGGTTCATCTTGTTATTATGGACATTATGATGCCAAAGCTGGATGGAATTGCGGTAACGTCAAAGATTCGTGAGGAAAAAAATATTCCTATCCTGATGCTAAGTGCTAAAAGTGAGGATAGCGACAAAATATTAGGACTTCATGTAGGGGCGGACGATTACGTGACCAAGCCATTTCATCCGATGGAGCTGGTGGCCCGGGTCAAGTCTCAGTTAAGAAGATATGTGAATTTGGGAGCCTATGAAGCAACCTCCTCATTGATTGATCTAAAGGGCCTTCTTCTGGATACAGTCTCCAAAGAGGTCAAGGTCTTTGAACAACCGGTGAAGCTTACGCCAACAGAGTATAAAATCGTCGAATTGCTGATGACTAACGCAGGGCGTGTATTTTCTATTCATGAAATTTATGAGCGGGTATGGAAGGAGCCTTGCTTTAACGCAGAAAATACCGTTGCAGTTCATATACGAAGAATAAGAGAAAAAATCGAAATTGATCCTAAAAATCCAAAGTATTTAAAGGTGGTGTGGGGGATTGGCTACAAAATGGAAAAATAAATATGCTATAGGACTCTGGGCCATGCTGCTCACCTTTGGCTTGAGCGGGATCGTAGTTATCTTCTCTTTAGGCGGCAACTATGTGCAACGGAATTATTTTCATACATCTGCTTTTCAAAGTGAGCTAGACAGTTTTGCCAGCTACCTGAATATGTTTGTGCTTAACGACATTCCTCTTGAAGAGGCCAAGAAGATGCTGACAGTCACTGAGGAAGAAATGAATGAGAACGGTGCTGCTGCTCGAACCAAATTATTGCAAGAAAAGGAAAAGCAATTGGAGGAATACTATCGAGAGAGAGAAACCTTCCGCAGCGAGTATGCTAAGTATAATGATCAGTTCGTATATTATTTTAGAAGCAGCCTTTCCGATGAATTTTACACTAATATGAACAGTGGTAATGCCGAAGCGGCTCGGAAAAAGATGGATAGGGATAACCAGAGGCTGCTGTTTCGGACAAGCTATTATGTAACCAAGGAATTACAGCCCACCATCTTGAACGCTGTACATGGTGAATTGAATGAGAAGTACATACCGTTTCAGGGAGAAATTGCTGTATACAAAGACTTGCCTGCAAGCAGTCCCTTTATGGTTGAGTATAACAGGTACAGGCAAGGGCAGCTCATCGTGTGGTCATATGCGTTTGCAGCCATAGCTGCGTTAGTCATTTGTGGCCTGAAGCTGAACAAGAAAATGGTTTTTCCTTTGACAGTCAGTAAATGGGAGGTTCACTATAATAAGCTGCCGATGGATCTGCGCATCATTTTGATGGCTTTGACAGGTGTTAGTGCGATCCTTCTTCTATTTTCCGTGAAAGGAAACTTTGAGTATTTGTATGGCAGCTATTTTGCAGGCTTGTGGACATTTGTTCAAAATATGCTGATCTGGTGGGTATTGGCCTCGTTGCTTGTTTTGCTCACCTTTATTCAAGGGAAGTTTATGTTGGACACATTAACTAACTGGCAGTATACTCGGCAGGAGTGGGAGAGGGGGCTGCTGAACCGGGCTGTCCAACGGATGAAGTTATCGCATCGCCAATTCAAAATGATCCTGGTTAACGCCTTTCTGAGAAAGAGTACAGGTATGCAATGGGTGTTGCTTGTACTTGCGGTATTCACTTGCGGAGCGCTGACCGTGATAACCGTGCTTCATCCCGGAATGATTTTCTTGTATGCTCTCTTCCTTGTTATAGCAGGGATTCCGCTGATTTGGTTCTTCATCAAGCAGCTTGGATATTTTAACCGGATTGTGATTAAAACAGATGAATTGGCCAGGGGCGTCACAAGTCAGGACTTACCGGTGAACGGCAAATCGGTATTGGCTGCAATGGCTGGAAATATGAATGTGTTAGCTCAAGCCTCCAAGACCTGGCAGAATGAGCAGGCCAAGAGCGAACGATTAAAGACGGAACTCATTACGAATGTCAGTCATGACTTGAGGACACCGTTAACCTCTATTATTACTTATACGGAGCTGTTAAAAAAGGAAGACGTATCCCGTGAAGATCGGCAGGCTTATGTAAATATCATTGATCAGAAATCCCAACGGCTAAAGGTGCTGATTGATGATTTATTTGAAATTTCAAAAATGGCTAGTGGAAATGTCGAGCTAGTGAAGGAAAAAGTGGATTTGATTCAGCTTCTGCAGCAAGCACTCGCCGAATACAATGATATGATTCATGAATCCAGTTTGCATTTTAGATTATCCCACGATTCTGATCCGGTGTATGCCATGGTGGACGGGCAAAAGCTGTGGCGTGTATTCGACAATCTGATTGGAAATATATTAAAATATTCGCTTGAACACTCGCGCGTCTATATCTCTGTGCAGGCATTGGAGAATCAGGCAGCGATTTCTTTCAAGAATGTATCTAAATATGAGCTTAGCGGAGATAGGGATGAGCTTCTGGAAAGGTTCAAACGGGGAGACTCGTCGCGTCAAACAGAGGGCTCTGGTCTGGGACTGGACATTGCCAAATCCATTGTAGAGCTTCATGGAGGACAATTTGATGTTACAGTGGAGGGGGACTTGTTCAAAGTAAATATTACTTTGGGCTAAAATTGAACTTGCAGCTTGATAGGAAGAGGTAGGTTATACAGGAGAATGTCATATCAAAGTGAAATATGATAAAACAGAAATAAACGGCCGTACCCCAAACGATTCTAAAGAAGCGTGTGGCGTAGACTTCTTCAAGCTGATTGATCGCTGTCGGAGTATAGCAGAGTACGGGTCTTCTTTTTAACGCGATGCCAAGGCATGTGAGGAGAAACAAAAGAACCGCCGATATGAAGGAGCATAGAGCGGATTGAAGCCTTAATAAAAATGATCATATCATCCATGTTGTTTGAATAAGCCAATAGCGTGTACTAACTTTAGTTACGGAATGGATTATTAAGCAAAGGGGATTATTACCGACCATGCCAACGAAAAATAACTATGTTATGACCAGTGTCCAGTCCGGGTGGACTCATGCCGAGCAGTTCTGGGAAATGCATTCCCAGTCCAGATTAGTAGTTGATCCTGCCTCCTATACAATAGAAAGCGCATTGCAGCAGATTATGGATCTGTTTCAAGCTGAAATAGTTGATGGCGTTTTGCCACCTGCGGGATTGCCGGTGGTTAAGGGGCCAGCGGCTGAAGCGGGACCAGGGGATATCTTCATTCAACTGGAGGAATCTGCCGATCCTGACAAGCAGGAGAGTTATACCTTGGCAATTGGTCAGTATATTCATCTCCGTGCGGCGAGTGGACGGGCGTTGCTTTATGCTCTGCGAACGCTGTTGCTTCAGGCTGCCAAAGACCAGCAGCGTCTTGCCTTTGGAACAGTGACGGATTATCCGGTGCTGCAGGAGCGGGCACTTCATCTGGACATGGGACGCAAGTTTTTCTCCTGTGACTGGATTAAGGCACGCATCAGGGAAATGTCACGACTTCGTTTAAACACGTTGCAGCTCCACTTTTCCGAAAATGAAGGCTTCCGGCTGGAAAGCAAACGTCATCCCGAGGTGCTGTCTGATGAGTATATGACACAGGATGAACTGGCCGAGGTGTTGAAGGAGGCCGCTGCGTATCAAGTGACGGTTATCCCTTCGTTTGATTCGCCAGGACATCTAGGTCATGCACTCCGGCTGCACCAGGAGTGGCTGCTGCATAATCATGCGGGGCAGGCGGCCAAAGGCGCCCTGGATATTACCAACCCGCAGGCCAAAGCATTTGTGTTCGATTTAATCGAAGAGTACGCTGAGCTATTTAAAGACAGTCCCTTCTTCCACATCGGCGGTGATGAGTTTATTGATTTTGAGCATTTTGATCAATATCCGCAGTTGGCTCAATATGCAAGAGAAACATTGGGGGTGGCTGGCGGAACGGGAATCGATGCCTACCTTCACTACATTAATGAAGTGGCCGATATGCTGGAAAGCAAGGGCTTCGTGGTGCGGGCCTGGAATGACGGGTTGTACCGGGCCAATCAGACGCAACGCGTGGAACTGAAAACCTCCATCCAGATCACCTATTGGACCAAGTGGCATCATAATATGGCTTCCGTGCAAACAATCCTGGATCAGGGGCATGAATTGATCAACTTTAACGATGCGTTCTTCTACTACGTGCTTGGGGAGAATGCAGGCTACAAATATCCAACGGGCGATAAAATTTACGATGCCTGGCATCCCGGTCTTTTTCCAAGAGTGAACGAGTCAGAGAAGCAGGAATATCTGCCTCCATATCCTCCACAGCTTAAAGGCTGCTCTTTTGCCATTTGGAGCGATAAGCCGGAGGCCCAGACTCAGGAGGAAGTCAGTGCGGGTATTCAGGAGCCATTAATAGCTATGGCTGAATTATCCTGGATTGGAGAGAAGCGCATGGGAAGCTTTGACGAGGTCAAGGCAGCCTTCGCTGCATTCTCTTAAGAGGGAATGCAAAAGACCTGCATCCGATTGGATGCAGGTCTTTTGCAATTTAAAATGACAGCATAGACTCCCATAAAACAACCTGTCCATGGCGCAGACTTTGCTGAATATCAATCAAGCGCTGATTGGAGCTGCCACAATAGAGCAGGGAGGGATCGCGTTTGGCTTCCTCAAACCGGCCATCCACCAGGACCTCGCAGCGCCGCAGCAGCTCATATTCATCAGAGCCGGGACGGGCTAACAATTCCTCATACGTATAGCCCGTATAAATCCATATGGAAATCGGTCCGGTTGCGGCAACCAGCCGGTCAATAAACCCACTTACCTCGGCGGCAGAGAAAAAAGGATCGCCTCCCAGAATCGATAAGCCGCTTAGTAAAGGATTGTTTTTGATATCATCAATAATTTCTGCTTCCCGCTCCGGGGTAAACGGCTCACCATAGTCGAAGCTCCATGTCTTGGGACTGAAGCAGCCCTTGCAGTAATGACGACAGCCACTGATGAAGATCGCTGCTCTCAGTCCTTCTCCCTCATTGATGGATTCCGGGTAATATCCGCAAATATTCATGCGTCGTGCTTCACGCGATCCCGCACTTCCGCTTGTTTGGCAGCATTAAACCGCGTTTGGAAATCTCCGGTCAAGTAGCCCGTTACCCGGCGCAGACGGCGAATATGCACGTCATGCTCATGAGCTCCGCACGATGGGCAGTTCGCCCCGATAATGCCTTCGTAGCCGCAAGCTGAGCAGCGGTCGATAGGGTGGTTGATGCTGAAATAGCTGACCTGCTGCTCAAGCGCATATTGAATGATCTTGAGGAAGGCGGCCGGATTGCTGCGAGCATTGCCGTTCAACTCGATATAAGAGATAGCTCCAGCATTGCACAGGTCATGAAATTTGGCTTCCAGTTCAATCTTCCGGGCTGCGCTCAGGTTGTAATATACCGGAATGTGGAACGAGTTCGTGTAATACTCACGATCCACAACACCGGGAACTGCGCCGTATACCGCATGATCCCGTTTGGTGAATTTACCGGACAAGCCTTCGGCGGGCGTAGCAAATAAAGTAATGTTCAGATTGTGGCGTTCGCTTTGCTCATCGCAATAACGGCGCATATAAGCGATGGTATCATAGGCTTTTTGGTAGACTTCTTCATCTTCACCATGATGTTTGCCATACATAGCCTTCATGCATTCAGCCAATCCGATGAACCCGATAGACAGGCTGCCATGCTTGAGCAGCTCGCCTACGGTATCCTCAGGTCCCAACTGTTCGCCGCCTTCCCATACCCCTTCTCGCATCATAAAGTCGGAAGCCTTGGCCTTCTGGGAGGCTTGAATCTGGAAGCGGTGCAGCAGTCCTTCCAAGGCAATGTCCATATAGTGCGTCAGCTCGCGGTAGAAGCCGCGTTCGTCCGGGGTTTTGCGTTTGCCAAGCACGATACCATGCTCCAGCCCAAGCTTGACCAGATTCAATGTGTTAAAGGAAAGATTGCCTTTGCCGGACAGATGGTTACGTCCAAAGCGGTCTGCCAGCACCCGCGTGCGGCAGCCCATCGTGGCAAATTCCGTGTCCGGGTTGGCCGGATCGTAATACATCAGATTTAGCGGAGCATCCAAATTGGCAAAGTTCGGATACAAGCGTTTGGCCGAGCATTCCGCTGCTTTGAGGAACAAGGCGTAGTTGGGTTCTCCCGGATTTTGATTAACGCCTTGCTTGCATTTGAAGATTTGAATCGGGAAAATCGGCGTTTCTCCGTTGCCAAGGCCGCGAATAGTGGCATCCAGCAAAGAGCGAATGACAAGCTGACCTTCTGGCGATGTGCAAGTACCATAGTTAATACTGGTAAAAGGAATCTGTCCTCCAGCCCGGCTCGACATCGTGTTCAGGTTATGCACGAGACTTTCCGCCGCTTGCAGGGTTTCGATTTCCGTTTCCTTCATAGCATATTTAAACGTTCTGGGGAATTGCTCTTGGAGATCCAGGCGGCTCATCGTAATCTCGCTCAGGTCGGCATTTACCAGCTTCTCTTCAAAATATTCAAGACCTTTACGGAAATATTTATTAAATGATTTGGCAACATAAGGTGCCAGATCATAATCCAGCTTATTGGCCGACACACCGCCGTATTGAGAGTTTTGCTGGGATTGGAAAATAATGGCCACCAAAGCCATCGCCGTCATAATTGACGTTGGCGGACGAACGCTGCCGTTGCCTGTGTTGAAGCCCTCGCGGAGAAGCTTGCCAAACGGAATAAAGATACAATTCGTTGTGCCGATGGCATATTGGTCGAGATCATGGACATAGACAATATTGTCCTGAATGGCCTGGACCAAGCGACCTGGCATCACAAAATGATTGGCATACCACTTGGCATATTCACTGCCGAGCTTGCTCATTTTCCCGGAGAAGCTTTCTCCATTCAAGTTGGCGTTCTCACGCAGAACCTCCAGATTTCGGCTCTGGATGATTTCCTCCCCTAGTTCAATGACTTCGTCGAGCATGATGTCCTGGCTTGTATATGTTTGATTTAATAAAGCCATAGCAATCTTCTCCTCCCTGTTAACTGAGTTTTTTGGTTCTTGAGGTATCAGAAATGATGGTGTATTGATCACTGTTTTTCATATGAAAAGGCATCTCAACGCTTTAAGTTGATATGTCTTTATGTGCTGTGAGAACTACCCGTATATATGTTGTAAGGCTTGTATGTATACTATATTTTGTTGCGGTGTTTTTAGAATAGCCCAAGATGTAGTGTTTGTAAACGGGATTTAAGGATGTGAAAATGAACGTAAAAGTCATGAAAATCGCCAATCCCAATACTGATGCGGGCAGTGGGGAAAAGGCAGAAGTTGTGAATTTTCTTTGACCAGGACCTTGGTTCTAGTATAGGTCTTAAGAATCTATTAAAAGTGGATTTGGCTTAATACCAAGGGTAAAGCGCTATCATGATAACGTTGGAATTATTACGGGAGGATTGCTAAAATGGATGTAGTAAAGAAGCAAAAAGGAGAGGATAACAGATGGCCATTGCCGAAGTTACTGTCATTCCCATCGGGACGGGAAGCACCAGCCTTAGCAGTTATGTAGCAGAGTTGCAGCATGTTTTAGAGAAGCAGTCAGGGATTACGTATACGCTAACCTCGATGAGCACCATTATTGAAGGGCCGTTGGATGAGGTGTTTTCTGCCATTCGGGCCATTCATGAAGCACCATTCCAGTCTGGGGCAGGTCGGGTATCCACTTCGATCAAAATCGATGATCGCCGCGACAAGGCAAGCTCGTCAGAGCAGAAGCTGCGTTCGGTGCGGGAGAAGCTGTAGCCCTTGGCAGCAGCCAGATATGAACCTGGGATATATGCTTTAAATTGGTGCTTGCATTATTCATAAAACGAGTTATAATAATTCCTGTTCGCAAAAATGACTTGCTGGTGTAGCTCAGTTGGTAGAGCAACGCATTCGTAATGCGTAGGTCGGGGGTTCGAGTCCCTTCACCAGCATCCTTAACAAGTCAAGTGTAGCGCGGCCTCCGGGATTTTCGGGGGCCGCGCTTTTTGGTGTGAAAGGGGTGGACTACTTAAAAAACGCAAACAACGCGCACCGATTGAGTATGGCACGCGCTGGCTGCTTAGCTTTGTATCTGTTTACTTGACTGAAGTGAAAAATGCATAAATTTACTGTGCTTTTTGAATAGTTGATACAGCTAGTAGGATAGAGATAGTCGTACCGCCACTTATGTTGTCAAATGAATACTGTGCTGCTGGGACGCCCCTCATAGTAACAAAATCATTGTCAAGAATATCGCCGGTAGAACCAACATAAACGCCCACTATTGAATTATCATCTTCATCCAAAATATGAACTTCCGCTACTGTTCCAACATCAGTCTCTTCCTCTTGAATTTGTACTACATACCCACTAGTTACTATCATCTTGTCAAGATAAGGAGAAACGTTTTTAAAAAGATGCCGTGAAGTTACAGTTTGATCAACCTCGGTCTCGGCTTCTCTTTTCAGATCTACAGTAGTTGCTGGAAAAAGTTTGTAATGATCGACTATGTAGTTGTAGGTCTTTTCATTTAATTGTTCCCCCCACAGGCTGAAATGATTGAGGCGATGATAAAAATTAGTGCAATAACTTTAAGACCTTTCATATAAATTCACTTTCTCTTTCTTGGTCCCCATCGGTTGGGCGATATGAGGAATAAAATCCATGAATTTTTTTGTTAGGGGCTAAGTGGAACGCAGATAAGCTGAATATAATTCCTCTTGAAACTGAAAAAAATCTGTACAAGGCTGCACACTTTTGTGGAGCAGAAATAATTCTTTAGTCACACAATACTAGGTTAGGGATAATTCATCGTAGAGGTGTGAGATAGGGATATGCCGACTGCACTTCAGGTTAAGCTAAAGCCTAAATCTGAGCCTAACGATATCAGGCATTGGACTGATTATTGAAATTACTGAACCTTTTTCCCCGCAAGAGCGAATTAAGGGGTGTAACACATTTAGGAGGGGCCCCATGAATGATAATGAGTTACTACCGTGGCTTGAGAAAGCGACGTTGGGCGACGAGTCGGCCTTTCGGCTTGTCTATCAAGCGACTCACCAAGACGTCTATCGAACGATTGCCTTTCTTGTCTACAACAAACAGGACATTGAGGATATCGTGAATGAGGTTTACATGTGCATGTGGCGGTCGTTTCACAAGTATGATCCGAACCGGCCGTTTCGGTATTGGCTGCACGGGATCACTGTGCGTCAGGTCCAGGATTGGAAAAGAAAGGCCTGGCGACGAATTCGTCTCTTTGGACGAACTCGTCAGATGACTTCCGAACAAGTTGAATGGACGGACAAAGCTGTCCTGCAGTCCGAAACTCAGCATGAACTGTTTAAGCTGGTCCGCCAGTTATCTTACAAACTACGAGTGGTCGTCATCCTGCGCTATTTTCACGACTATGCTCTGGAAGAGATCGCAGACATGCTGCAAATTCCCGTGGGCACGGTGAAATCCAGGCATCATCTGGCATTGAAAGAACTCCGGAAACGAATCGAAATGACAGGAGGAGATACGTATGTCCATTGACAAGGAATTGCGTGAAGAGCTTTGCCAGGTGGCAGATTCGATGCACTGCCCACCCGAGTTGTATGGACGTGTCCAACAGTCCTATCAACACTATGTGAAAGAAAAGAGAGGTAGATATTCCATGAAAAAACGCATGATCGCAGGTATTATGGCAGCAGCAATCCTGATCCCGTCTGCCGTATTTGCTTCTTCCTACTTAGCTGATGATATATTTGGTTCTTCGACACCCATTGAACAGCACGGCGTTTCGCAGGAGGATTATCAAGCCATTGAGGAAATGCTGCAAGGAGCAAAAGGCAAGCTTACGGAAGATGAGTTTAAAGAGTATATGGAGCTAACCAGACAAATCGTACAACTAAAGCTGAAGATCACCGATGAAAACGGGGTTACACATGAAGAGAAGCTGACGAAAGAAGAACAGCAGCAGTTCGAGCAGCTTAGCTCCAAGCTTGCCCCGTACTTTGAGAAGATTAATGGAAACGCCAAGCCGTAAAAAAACAAGCAGGAACCCGTCCCATGTGGATTGGGGACCTGCTTGCCTATTGCAAACGAGCTAACGATTTCAAAGAGTCTGCGATTTTCGCCAGGCTCTTTTCTTTTGCCCAAAAGGAAGAAACATCATCTATGAATATATTACCTGGACTGCTATAGTTATAGAAATTGGATTTTTGGGGAAGGAAATCATATGCTTAGAGTATAGGAGTGATAGAATATGAAAAATCATAAAATGCTTTTGGCGTTATGCGGCGTTATCGTACTGTTGGGCTTGATGACCCCTGCTGTGTCTGCTGCGAAGATCCCGGTAAGCGTGCAAGTGGACGATATGTCCCTGAAGTTTCCTGATGAGGAGCCTTACTTTGAAAGCAACCGAGTCTTAGTTCCAATTCGCTTCGTCAGCGAGGCATTGGGGGCCAAAGTCGAATATAAGAAGGAGTCCGCAGGCAATCAAAAAGAGCGAGTCGTCTACGTCAAGCTGGATGGGAAAACGGTTCGGATGCCGATTGACTCAGATAACGCAACAGTAGATGGTGATATTGTGAAATTGGATGTGCCGGCGAGAGATCAAGGTTCCCGGGTATTCGTGCCGCTGCGTTTTGTCAGTGAAGCCCTTGGGGCTGACGTAGAGTGGAATCAGTCTAAGCTGTTGGTCAGTATTTACACAGAAGTGGAAACAGGCAGCCCGATTGCCGGTCATAATAATATGTACAACACAGATTTTCAGTGGAGAGATGGACATAACAATTTGGCGGAGCAGCTTTTCGTAAATAATATGAAGACAGAGAATGGAAAATTGACCTTCAAAATGCCTAGCGGTGCTATGGGCTATGCCGGAAATACAGAGTTTATTACTGGTAAAAGCTATTCCTTTGACTTGGGTAAAGGGGTGCTCACGTTTGCCAAAGTCTATCCGGATCAAGGGGAACAAGAAGTGTATACGATATCCTTGGACAGTAGCGCCAACGAGGATTTGAAGGCACTATTTAACGGAGTGAAGGACGCCATTGTCATTGGCGATAAAGGGGCCGCGGCGCCCCTTGCTGAAGTGCTCAAATTAGCCCAACAATTAAAAAATTAAGATAAGAAGCGAGGTGAACAGGTTGCCAGGTGCTCCCGTGGTTCACCTCGCTTTTAGGAAGTGGAGGCCATATATGGAGCCAAATTATCATATTGCAAGTCTATAGAGCCTTGCCCGAAGAGACGGGGGAAGTCATGGATGAGAAGCCTATAGCTATAGCTGAATGATATGCTGCTGATCGGAGGAAGAGAACGGCTTCATCAAGCTATGCAGCTTTACATTGCCAGTGAGATGCTTGGCTGTTCCGTTCACGGTATATTTGATCTCGATATAAACGTTATCCTGTGCTTTGACCTTGACATTCTCCATCAGATATCGGGTATCGTAGTGTCTTTTTCCTTCATAAGTATCTGGCAGTGTAAACGGATCGCCGGCTTGATTTACTGACAAAATCATCTGATCTTCAATCGATATGCCGTAGACGATGCCTGCGAACTGCTGATCTGCCCCGGTGACCTCCAAGTCATGTCCTGTGACGTATACGGAATTAGAACCCTGGTTAACAACAAATTCAAGACCTTGCAGGCGAAAATCGTCGGTTTCTACAGTGAAGTTATACACCTTTGGAACCTGCTTAAGCTGAAATTGCTGAACAGATAACACAATGACCGCCACAAATAAGATGAGGCTGATCGAGGTTAAGACGTAACGTTTCCTCAATATAATCCCTCTCCTTGGCTCGTTATGAGTTAATAATATAGCATAAAATCGCTTTTCTTACTGTAAGGCAATTCTCAATTTGTACGTACCCAAGAAAACATATTATTCAAGGAGGTCCGTTTCAGCTATGGAGTTCTGTCCTTCCGGTCGCATCAAGGTACCTCCCGGATTTTGGGCTGGGTTAGGGTTGTTGGGAATAACGGCTTCTGATGTAGCCCGTAGCGCGGGTCTGCCTGTTAGCATTACTACTGCTTCTGAAGTTACGACCCATGAATACTTTATGATTTGGCAAGCCTATTCTGAGCTTGCCGGGGATACGGGCTGCGGGGATCATTAAGCTGGCTACCGTCTTTGAGACGGCAAAGTATCCACCTACCGTGCTGGCAACCTATCATGCCCGAAATTACCGTGATGCGCTGAAGCGAATGGTTCGTTATAAGCGACTATGTCCTCCTGAAAGCTTGCGTATATCCGAGATAGGTGAGCAATGTCAAATAGAGTTGGAGTGGGTGGATACCCAAGCGCCGGGCCCACCACTGCTGATGGGAATTACATTGGCGTTGCTGCTGGAGCTTGGGCGCAGAGGGACCGGTCTGCCCTTGAAGGCGCGTGATGTTGAATTTCAGTCTCCGATGGGAGAAGTACAGGCGTTAGAAGCTTATTTTGGCTGTCCGGTCCGTACTGGAACAAAATTCAATCGCTTGACGCTGCATCGTCCGGATTTGGATCGCCCGTTTAGTTCATATAATGAAGAATTATTGGAGATTTTAACCCCTGCCTTGGAAGAAACGCTGGAGGTAGAGCGCCGTGGCCATTCGATGAGCGAGAGGGTTAAGTGGATTATCAAACAGAGTCTCTCCGCTGGACGTCCAGAGATTGGCTTCGTCTCCAAGGAACTGAGCGTAAGTAATCGAACCTTGCAGCGTCGGCTTACCGAGGAAAATACGAGCTTCCAGCTTCTGTTGACACAAGCCCGCCAAGAGCAGGCCCGTGAGTATTTGACAAATCCCTCCCTTGATATTAAGGAGGTGGCTTTTCTGATTGGTTATGAAGATCAGAATTCATTCTATCGTGCTTTCCGGCTGTGGGAGGGGGATACACCGTCTCATTGGCGTGCCAAGCGAATAGGGACCCCGGTATAACCCGGAAGGGAAGAGGGCTCTACATTTTTATTCTTTTGGCAGCTTCGGCAAGTCATTTGGCGTCACAGACTAGTTACGTCTGTCCTCAGGCCAAGTAATATAATCCCTATCCGAAAGCCAGAGTGCTTTTGAGATTGATGGATAGGGGAGACATGCATCATGGATATGGGTTTAAAACATAAAACGGCTTTGGTTACGGGATCAACGAAAGGCATTGGAAGGGCCATCGCCATGGAGTTGGCTAGCGAAGGGGTGAACGTACTCGTCAATGGGCGGAGTGCCGAGGAGGTAGCCCGGATGGTTCAGGAAATTCAGGCCGAGTATCCGAAGACCAGCCCTCAAGGGGTTGCAGCAGACCTTGTCGATCACCAGCAGAGAGAGGCTTTATGTAAGAAGCATCCCGACATCGACTTTTTGATTAACAATATGGGTATATATGAAATGATGCAGTATGAGGATACTGATGATGACGTGTGGGAGAACTACTTTCGGACCAATGTCCTGGCTGCTAACGGATTAACTCGCTTTTATCTGCCGCGAATGCGGGAGAAGAAGATGGGGCGCATTATTTTCATAGCTAGTGAAGAGGCTGTTATGCCATCGGGAAAAATGCCCCAATATGCGGTTACCAAATCCGCGTTGTTATCCTTATCCAAGAGCTTGTCCAAATTAACAGCAGGGACCGATGTAACGGTGAATACGATCATGCCGGGACCAACGTTGTCGGAAAATGTGCAGCAGATTATTGAAGGTGTCTACGCCAACGAGGATATAAGGTTTGAGGAGAAAGAACAGCGGTTTATGGCAGCCCGTCTTCCTCAGTCTGAGCTGCAGCGATTCATCCGCCCTTTCGAAATTGGCAGATTAGCTGCTTTTCTGTGCAGTCCACACGCCTCCGCGTTCAGGGGTTCTCCACTGCGCATGGATGGGGGCATGGTACCCACGATTTTTTGAAATTGCACCTATAATTGTAGACATGAATATACAAGGGAGGATGATTTCATCATGATTACCGATATGGATGTCGCCAGAGGAACGGGCTCAGGCCATCGTGTACACCTCCGGGGAACACTGTCCGATGTGTGAATAAAATAGAATAGATTCACCACACTTTAAAGAAAACATAAAAGGGCAGCCGATATGGCTGCTCTTTTATAATCATTAATCAATTAATTTAAGGCCGATGACCGAGGCAAGAATGAGTCCAATAAAGAACAATCGCAGCAAGCTTTTGGACTCCCCATAGAGAATCATCCCAAGCAAGGCGCTGCCAACCGTTCCGATGCCAGTCCAAATGGCATAGGCGGTTCCCATGGAGATGTCCTTCATGGCGATGGCCAGGAGCACAAAGCTTAGCGCGAATCCGCCAGCCATGATCAGAAAAGAGCGCGCCGATGGCTTCTGATTGACAAGTGTAATGCCCATCACCCCAACGACTTCAAAGCATCCGGCCAAAATCAAAGCTACCCAACTCATGACATGCCCCCCTGCTTCGGTTCTGTTTCTCCTTCTGTGGTTATCAGCTTAAGCCCGATAATGCCTACGAGTAGCGAGAGTATGAGCCAGACCTTGCCCCAGCTAAACGGCACATCGAACAAGACCATTTCCGTCACGACGGTTCCTGCTGTACCCAGCCCGACGAAGATCGCGTATACGGTGCTGGTAGGTAGCTTTTTACCCCCATAAACCAGCCCGGCAAAGCTGATGATTATCGCTACGGCCGTAAGCGCCCATTCCAGCCCATTATTTGCGTGTTTTAATCCTGCGACCCACATGACCTCAAATAAGGCCGCAACAATGACCAGTAGCCAATGCTTGTTCATACGTCTACACTCCTTTTCTCACGCAGCACTCTCCGGGAGGGAAACAGGTAAAGCCCGGAAAGAACACCTGAATAACAGATGCTCCTCCCGGGCTTTTATCCCTCCGTGTACACGTCTATGCGTGCGTTTTCTCTCGGACCTGGCCGATGACGTCTCACCGCGGAACCCTAGAAAACCTGTGGTATAAAGTTATACTGCGTTTCAACTTCAATAAATTATACAACAGATGAGCCGGGTAAGGAACCCCCCTACCTTAAATTATGCAGAAAGAGGGAAGCATTCAGGAAACGCTTGGCCAAGGTTTGAAAATAGGTCGTCTGCACAGACAGCATGGCGATGACGAGAGTGTTGCTGACCGCCTCCTGCTGCTCCGAATTTAATCCCGACAGGCTGGATGCGAACTCATCGGCCTTTTTCTTGATCATGGTTTCCATAAGATGGTCCTGCTTCTTGTCCTTGCTCAAGTGATTGACCTGCAAGTCGAGCACCTGGTCATTATTCTGATCAAGCTCTTCAAAAATGCGAGAGTAGCCGGCGTATAAATCAATAGGACTAATTAGATCCATGGCTTGATCATCAAAGTCATGGAAAATCAGGAGCAACAGCTTACGTATGGATTCCAGGTCTAGGGCAGCCCGCAAATCCTCAATGATGAACAGAATAGCAGCCTGTTCGATAGAGTATTTCTTGCCTAGCTTTGGTGCTCCAATAATTTCCTTCAAGTCGCGCTTCACCCAGTTCTGAACTGCGGTTAAGGCAAAATGATTGTATTCAATTTGAGATCCCAAGGACACAATATCATTAAGCGATAGCCCGAGATCCGAAGGATTTATATTCATGAATTTCTCAAAGATCGGAGGCAGGGCGGTGGAGATAAAAGCTCCTAAGGATTGGCCGCCTTCGATATGTTCCCTGTGGGACTTAGCCCAGGCTTCCTGCAGGATGTTTTTGGGAGCTTTTTCACTCTGCCCGTTCAAGCTTAGCAGGAGCTGCGACATTTCCCAGCGAGTAAGGTGGAATGTTTCCATATCTAAATTCCTCCAAATAAGTTCTTATGAACCTATCCTACGACGGTGAAGAAAAAAAGTCAAAGAAGAAGCTAATATAGGGTGAATGGGGGAAATACCCTCAGGAAGTTCATTTTTGGTGAAATTTGCCCGAAACCAGGACATGAGAAGGATTGAAAAGGTCATTTAAACTTTGTTATTATAAGTTCATAAGAACTTATACATATTAGGTTCTGGAGAATTGAAGTTATAAACCTATTGAGGAGTGTTGGCATGTACGCTTTAAATTTGTTTCTTGTGGCCTTGCTAATTGTGGCCACCGCCTTTTTCGTGGCTGCTGAATTTGCTATTGTCAGGCTAAGGTCCAGCCGTGTTGATCAAATGGTGATTGAAGGTAAGAAGAATGCCTTAGCTGTACAACGGGTAACCAGCAATTTGGACGGCTACTTGTCTGCATGCCAATTAGGCATCACGATTACCGCACTCGGCTTGGGTTGGTTGGGTGAGCCTACCGTAGAGAAAATTTTGCATCCTGTCTTTGATCGATATGGATTGCCAGCAGAGGTTAGCAGTATTCTGTCATTTGGTATTGCCTTTGCCTCGATCACCTTCCTTCATGTGGTGCTGGGTGAGCTGGCCCCGAAAACGGTAGCTATCCAAAAGGCGGAAATGGTCTCGATGATTACCGCCAAACCACTTATTTTCTTTTACAAAATCATGTATCCATTCATCTGGGTGCTCAATGGCTCTGCAAACCGCCTGGTACGGATTTTCGGAATCAGACCAGCCAAAGAGCATGAAGAAGCCCACTCTGAGGAAGAGCTGCGCATTATCTTAACGGAGAGCTATCAGAGCGGGATGATCAATCAGGCTGAATACGGATATGTGAGTAAGATTTTTGCTTTTGACGAGTTGTTGGCTCGCGAGATCATGGTTCCACGCACGGATATGATGTGTCTGGATGTGGACATGGATCAGAAGACAGCACTTCAGATGATGAGAACAGAGCAATATACCCGCTTCCCTGTCATAAAAGGGAACAAGGATCATGTCATCGGCTTTATTAATACGAAGCAATTGTTCATGCAATTAAGTGAAAATCCGAATTTGGAAATTCATAAGCTGGTGCAGCCGATTCTTTCGGTTTCCGAGGTTATGCCGGTGAAGAATTTGCTGTTGCGCATGCAGCAGGAATCTGTGCATATCGCAGTTCTGGTTGACGAATACGGTGGAACCTCAGGCTTGATTACCATCGAGGATATCCTGGAAGAGATCGTAGGTGAAATTCGCGATGAATTTGATACGGAAGAGAAAGCGGATGTGGAGCAGTTGGGAGAGAATCATTATCTGATAGATGGCAAGGTGTCGCTGGAATCGGTGTGTACCCTCATGAACATTGAACTGTTGGATGAGGATCTGGATACGATTGGAGGCTGGGTTTACACGCAGAATCCGACCTTGCGAAAAGGCAGCGAGTGGATTTATGGCGATCTTAAGTTTATCGTGCGTGAGAAAGACCGTCATCGGATTCGTAAACTGGAGATAATGAAGCTGGAAATGGAGGAGAAAAGGGGGCTGGAGGATGCGGAAGGAATCCGAACGTTTGATTCGACGTCTGAAGACCAATGACCTACGTGCATTTAGAGCACTGATTGATATGTATTATGGCCGGGTATTTGACTTATGCCTGTGGATTTGCCGAAATACGCATCATGTACAAGACTTGGTGGTGCATACCTTTGTCACGGCCAAGCAGCGGATTCATGAATATGACTTTACCGTTCCCTTTGAGGTATGGCTTTACTCGATTGCGGTATCCGATTCTTTGCAAGTCAGTCATGATGAGGAGCAGCTCAACATCACATCGACCGACGAGGTTGAGCAGTGCCTCCGGCAAATTCCGCTGTATCCAAAGCTCACCTTGGTTCTGAAGTCCGTTCATCATCTGACGCTGGAAGAGATGGCTTATGTCTTGAACTGTAAAGTTGAAGCAATAAAAGCATATTTGCGACAAGGCCGGGAGCTGCTGCAAGTACAACGTTCAAAGCAGATGAAAACCGAAATGCTGGTTGGCAGTTAACACAAATTTGCCCTTCCCTCCATATGGAGAGAAGGGTGAATTCACTTTATTCCATGACTCTTATGGCATGATAGGCCTCATGAACAGCATCGATGATCTTGCGGGAAGCCACGGCATCGCCAACGGTGGTCAGCGATTTCACATGATTTTCAAGCTGTGCTTCCAAGGAATTCTTGGCCTTGTAGCCTGCGGCGATAATAATGGTGTCGCAAGGCAGCTCCTTGATCTGTCCATCCTGCTCGTAAATGACGCGATCCGGCAAGATTTGCGTCACCTTGGCTTTGGCCGCGATGTTGACCTGGCGGTCGCGCAGCATATCCCGCAGGGACAGGTCATTATTTTTACTGTGAGCGACGGTCTTCAGGATATCATCCAGCATTTCGATGATCGTCACCTCGTGGGCGGCCTCCTTCATGAAGGCGGCCGTCTCACAGCCGACAAGCCCGCCGCCAATGACGACGACCCGGTCACCACAGGTGCGTTCGCCAGTAAGGTAGTCGTTGGCCGGATGAGCAAATTCTACGCCCGGGATCGGAGGAATAACACTGGTCGAGCCTGTAGCCAGCACCACCTTATCATAATTGCCGTGAATGATTTCCTCAGCAGTGGCTTCTTTACCAAAAAGCACCTTGACTCCCAGCTTGTTGATTTGATGCTCCATATACTCAATTAGCTTCAACACATCCTGTTTGAAGGTAGGGTTGCCTGCAGCATGCAGCGTGCCTCCAAGTCTGGAGCTCTTCTCCCATAGCTCGACGGTAAATCCGCGCTTGGCTGCAGTGATTGCGGCTTCCATGCCGCCGGGGCCACCGCCAACAACGAGTACGGAACGCGCTTCCTTCGTCAGAGTGAGCTGGTAGTCGCGTTCAGCGTAGCATAGCGGATTGACGGCGCAGTAATAATGCTTGCCGCTAAAGCCGCCGAACAGGCACTCATTGCATCCGATACAAGGGACGATATCTTGATAATTTCCTGCCTTGACCTTATTGGCCCAATGAGGATCAGCCAACATCTGGTGTCCTAAAGCGACGAAATCTGTTTTCTCTTCTTGCAGCACTTGCTCCGCCAGATCGGGGTTCTGCAATTTGCCTTGGCTGATGACGGGAATGCTGACATTTTGCTTAATGATCGCAGCCACCTCAACCTGATGAGCTTGTGGCTCATATACGGTGGAGATTGCCTTGTACCAGACCTCGTAGCAGCCGACGTCTACATGAAGGGCGTTGACCTTCGCCTGCTCGAAGATTTTCGCCATTTCGATGCCTTCGGCTATTTCCCGTCCGCCTTCAATGCCATGATAGGCTGTGTATTTCATAATAACCGGAAAGTCCTCGCCGCAAAATTTCCGAATGGACTCAATCGCCTCTAGAGAGAAACGAAGCCGATTCTCCAGACTACCGCCATACTCGTCGGTTCTCTGATTCCACAGTGAGGAATGGAACTGATCCATCAGGTAGCCGCCGTAGCCGTGCAGCTCTACAGCGTCTGCGCCCGCCGCCTTGGCCAGACTGGCTGAATAGCCGATACGATCTACCAAATAATGAATGTCTTCTTTGCCAAGCGCCTTGCATTTCAGGTTAGGGAACCAGAAGGAATAGGCATGGTCGCTGGCTGAATAAGGAGCATTGTAGGGATCGGTATACACCATTCTTCCCAGCCCCGGTGTGATTTGTACGCAAACCTTGGCGCCATGATGATGGCATCGTTCGATCATCACCGCCAGCTTTTCGACATGGTGAAAGTTGGATAACTCATTTTCAGGACGTTCTTCAAATCGGGTGGTTGCGATGTTGGCTCCGGTAATGATCAGGCCGACACCGCCCTTTGCCCGTTCTTCAAAATAGTGAATGGCATTGTAGCTGTAGCTGCCATCCGGTTCAGGTTTGGTGCCCATGGGAGCCATGACAATACGATTTTTCAATTTCATACGGCCGATATTCATCTTTGAGAAAATTTTCACAAATAACTCCTCCTTTAACCTTAGTAATAAAAATTATTACCGAGGTAAAGATAACATGAACTACTGCTGATAGCAGTGACATATGTGACAGTTCACTTTGGGTTCTGCCGAGTTTATTGATATAATCAATTCCAGTGTTTTGTATTGTAAAGTCCAGTGAAACGGTGTGAGAAGAGGGATGAAAGAATGAACAAAATGCTTGCCAGGGAGCGAATTTTAGAGATAGCTTACCGCCTTTTCCAGGAAAAAGGGTATGACCATGTCACAATTAATGAAATTTGCGAGCAATGCCAGTTAACAAAGACGGCATTTTATTATCATTTCGACTCCAAAGAAAGTCTGCTGATGCATTACTACGATGATGTCACCGAGAAGATTAATCAAAGGAGCCTGGCCTTTGTGCTAGCTGATAATTATTGGGAGCAGCTGCTGGTAATTTTTGAAGAGATACTGGATTCCAGCGATAAGCTGGGTGTAGATATACATAGCCAGCTTTTTATTATAAATTTGAAGGAGGACCGGGGAACTTTCAACTTCAATCGGGCCTTGATTGATATCTGTGTAGCCGTGATTGGCAAAGCCCAAAAGGCCGGGCAAATTCGCAATCATGCGGCGGCGGCCGAGCTGTTCCAAGCGGCGAGCTTTCTATTTACGGGCTATGAGGTGATGTGGTGCATCAAGAAGGGAGGTTTCGACCGCAAGCAATGGGTACGGCAGTCCTTGGAGGCCTTGTTTGATGTGGCGCCAGAGCTGGCGTCTACTCAAAGGCTGGATGCCGGGCAAATTTTTCGCATCTGACGCCGTACCTTGGCCGAGCGAGGAGTATCAAGCCTCGTATAGATCAACCACTTTGAAGCTTTGACATACTAATAGCATATCCGGGGAAAAGGAGAGGCCATACCGTCCAAGTTCCCAGGTGAAGAATTTTTCATGTTCCGTATACCAATAATTATAGCTTAAATCGCCTTCCCCTTCGGACAGAGCAAATTCTTCAGTTACCTCGTTCATCGGAACAATTTCTATGTTAGTATACTGAATAATAGCTAACGGGCGATTTTTCCCATCCAGAACAATATCGTATTGTCCAACTTCGGGATAGCTTTCATTTTCCAATTCATAGACTTTGAAGGATGCACAGGTCCCTGTTTTGATGCCTTTCACAACCAAGTCGCCTAACTCATTGCCCATTTGCTCTGTTCCATCGCCAAACATCCAGGAGTCGGGCGTGTTCGACACTAATTGATGTTGTTTTGCAAATCGTTTCCAATATTGATCTACTTCACTCATCATGACACCTTCCTTAACTATAACACGCTGCTTCTCTCCAAACCGAAGTCAGTCATTCTATATAGTTTACCTTTAATTATCAAGTTTTAGCTACATTATATTTAGAATGGAGAGTTGGCATGAATAAGAGACATGAGGTTTTATTTACACAGCTTCATACCTACCGGAGTGAACTATTGCGTATGGTAGAGGGACTATCGCAGACGCAGGCAGATACAATTCCCCAAGGCTTCAACAATAACATTCGCTGGAATTTGGGACATGTATTTTTGGATCAATATTTATGGATTGGGGTACTCACCAAAGAAGACCTGCCAATTCCCTCAGGCTTTGACAAATGGTTTGGATTTGGAACAAGTCCTGCTCATTTTACGGAGGCAACACCTCCGCTGTCTGAGCTGATAGAATTGTTGAGCAAGCAGCCGACTCTGATACAAGAGCGTTATCGGGAGCGGTTGGAGGAAGAGTTTGCCCCTACCGAAATGGGCATGCATACTATTGAGCAGGTGCTGATCCGAACGATCTTTCATGAAGGGCTGCATATGGGGGCTATCCAGGCACTAAAGCGCAGGCTATAGACAACATAGGCGATCATCAACGTTAGCGGAATACTCGCCACGTCATGACCGCCTGCTCATAGAACTCCGGTTATTTTTTAATCAGCCATGCCTGCAAGTAGCTGTTGAAGGGTTGGAGCGACTGGATTCTGAAGCCGGCGGCTTCGGCAAGAGCATAGATTTCATCAATGCTGTAAAGCTTGATGGAGGTGATTTCTTGTGCAGCTTGGGAGACATTGGCGGCATCAACTGCGGTCTGGCTGCTATAGTCAGGCAATTCGGTAAAATCCTTGGCAGGAGACAGAGGATCAACATACCGCTTCCATGGTGTCGTCAGGAGCAAGCTCCCCTGCGGAATAAGACGGGCATGAATATCCCGAAGCACAGGCAGAGGATTGAAGCGCAGATGCTCCAGCACAGAGGTCAGCAGCACGATATCATAGTGTGCTGAACCGGGAATACCGGCTGCTTCAATATCACGCTTGATCCATTGCATGCCGTATTTGGCGGCGGGTTCCTCCGGCCAATATTCCGCCGTGTTGTCCAGACCATAGCACTCGGCTCCCAACAGAGCGCTGAACAGCAGCAGTGTGCCGTAAGCAGGGCCAATATCCAGTACGCGAGTTTGAGCTCCAACCGCCGCTCTCTCCTGAATCAGTTGGTCAAGAATCAAGACGAGCGGCAGCCAGGTGGAGGTCTCGACTTGTTGAAATTTCAATAGCTCTTCTGATGATGTGCCTTCGGCTTGTTCATGATACTCCCGAATCAGTTGCTGGGCTTGAACAATACGATCCATAATAGCCTTTGGGTCGACTTTCGGCGCTGAAGCCAGAGGCTGCTCGCTTGACGTCATTCCCTCGGAAGGGGGCGAAGCGTTTTGTCCTACCGAGCACAATAAATAGCCAGGCAGCGCCTGTCGCTCTGTCTCTTCAAGCGAGTCGTACCACTGGCGAGCAATCTCCTTCAACGGCCCCGATCCAGCGATAAAGTCCAGAAAGGCCAGGCTGTCGAGAAACCCGATGGGGGACTCCTTCAAGAGGGTCAGACCTGCATCGCGAAATACCTGCTCCATGCTGACCACGGGAGTCTCCTGGCCGTACATCCACCTTCCAGACCGCTCGGCAGCGAATTTTCCGAGACGGTAGGGCAGGGAGGCGGCAGAAGGAGTGAGGATGACCAGCAGCCCCCCAGGCTTGGTGATCCGTATCATTTCCTGCACGATGCGCACCTGTTCCTCATGAGAGAAATGCTCCAGTACACCAGCATTCCAGGTCAGGTCCACGCTGTGGTCGGGCAACGGAATCTCCCTTATGTCGGCCAGCAGATAATCGGCAGACAAGCCTTCCTGTTGGAAGGCTGCCTGGCTGTTAGCCAGGGCTTGCTGGCTATAATCGATGAGAGTAACCTTGGCTCCCTCCTTGGCAAGCCGAAGTGATATTTTGCCGGTTCCCGACCCGGCTTCGGCGATGTGCAACCCGTTTAGCCCCCCGCTCAAAGCAGTAAGCTGCTGATATACGGTTTCGCTTACACTGTCCCATTCGTATGAAACAGGCTGGGACCATAGTCGTTCCCACACATGCTGCTGCAATTCCTCCTGACGAGATGTCATTGTACCTAATCCCTCCTTTAGCTGCTTTAAAGGCGGTTGCTCCGCTGCTTCGGCTCCATATTAGCTCTTCGGCAGCTTATTTATCACGCCTTTAGATAATGCTCTAACATCACTTTGAAATCCGGGTTGTCATGCAGCAAGGCAAGTTGTTCCAGACCGTAGCCCCCGTATTGCCGAAGAAGGCCCTTCCGGTTGAGATCGAAATCCGCCCATTTATCTTGCAGGCTCATGCGCTGCGCCATGGTTGCATGGTACACCCAGCTTGAGAGCAGGCATTTAGGCCGCCAGCCAGTGCGCGTGCCCATGTAGTTAGCGTATCCGACTAACAGACTGTCGTCCTCATAGCCCTGTTTGCCTGTGAAATAGCGCAAATCATACCCACCGATGGACTCCAGCGCCTCCTTGCGATGAATGACGGGATGAACAAAGCCTGGTTGTGTGCCGCTGTGTTGAAGACCAGCCAGTAAGGCGAGAAGATCCTGGTTATTGTCTGGCAAAGGTATTTTCTGCTTCAGGGGAAGCAGCTCTCCCGCAGCCGTCAGTATGCCAGGGCAGATCATGGGCTCGTCGTGTTCATCCAGGTAATGAATGAGTGGCACATGCCAGTTCTCGGGGAAGAGCATATCGACGTGAATTTCGGAAATATAAGGAGTTTGCGGGTAATGGGTGAAAATATGCTGAAAGAGAGCCTGGCGGGCCTGGGCAATTCCAATGTTATGTCCATCGCCAAGTACCTCGGCAGTAACTCCACTACGGAATAGAAGCTTCTCCAGCTCGCTGCGATCAAGCTCCCCCTGATGATAGACAATAACGTGATGCTCCGGGGACTGGCTTAAGCTTTTTAGGCAGGCCAAGGCCATTAACAGATCACTTTCCATCGTATGCTGCCGGATTAGCAGGGGAAGAGTATGAATAATCGATGTACGGCTATTCCGCGTGCTGCTTGAATTCTGATTCCGCTTGATAGGGACAGATTCAGATTGAGGATCAGGAATAGTCGCAAAATGGCCGTCTTCCTTCTCGGCGTTAGCCTCTCCATTTGCTGTGGAAGAGAGTCTTAAGGGCTTGGAGGCCCCGGCAGGGCTATTTTCTTTAATAAAAGTGTCTTTCAGAAATTGCTCTCCGCCAGGCAAATCGCTATTGCGGTAGATATGATAAGCCGGGTAATGGGTATCCACATAAAGGGAAATGCCCAGCGCAGCGGCACGGATGCAGAAGTGACGGTCCTCCCCCCAAAACGAAAGATTATAAATGGGATCGAAGCTAACTCCTCGTATTAGCGCTTCCCTTCTGATCAGCGTGCATGCTCCAAGTCCTCCTATCTTGTACAGGCCTGGAAGCTTAAGCATCGCTATGAACCGCTCATATCTGATCAATATTTCCTCATTCTCCGGTTTCTCCCCCAAGGCTTGCTCCCACTGCGTATATTCGTCCTTCAGCCATACTTGAGGACGAGGGTCGGCTTCAGGCTGCCAGCGGGTCCAGAATATTTCCGATACAATTGCCGCCTCGCTATCATACAGTTGCTCCAGTGTACGTGGATGCAGGAGAATATCCGAATCTATGAGGAACAGGCCATCCGCGTTTTGCTGTACGGCATAGGTTATAATCTCATTCTTGTAGGTCGCAACCTTCCAGATCAACTCATGACTCCAATAATGAGTTGTTTCATTACGGAGATAGGAAGAAGGGGCTTCTTTGACAACGAGGATAGTCTCAGGATGGTTGACTGCAAACGAGCGAAGCTGCTCGGAGGCATCAGGCTCATCATTCTCATCGATAAAATAATAGCTGATCTCAAAAGCTGACGTCTCCAAGTGTTCCAGAGATGCCAGGAACAACTTCAATATGGCAGGCGATTGGCGAATCGGACTGGCAATGATGATGTGAGGCTTGGCTTTTGGCGGGATAACTTCAACCTGATGGGTCAAATCAGTCATTGGCCACCTCGTTAGACAATCCCTTACCAGACTCGGGTTGTTGAGTAGATACGGGTTCGTTTGAGCTTGCTGCTGTGAATGCATTCAAGGTTTGGTCCAGGCGGGTGGAGAAGTAGCGGCGGTTGGCCAGCATGATCTCGTCCTCGGGCCGATAGGATAAGGCGAGCTCATTGTGTTGGCATGCCAGTTCATATTTCCCAAGCTTGTCATAGCAGACGCTTAGCTGCAAATGGGGCAACCAGGTAGAGCAAGTCGGGTTATTGAAGCCCATAAAGTGCTCGGGAAGCGGGATAGCCAGTGCCAACTGATACCAGACGACCGCTGCCGCATAATTTCCCTCATGCAAAAAGTGATAACCGATTCGGCAGCAAGTATCCGGACGAGGGGCATCATATTGCAGGGCTCGCAGCGTTGCCTCCAACTCAGCCTGCTTATTTTGCAGCTCATGGTAACAGTCTGCGAGCTTCCCGCAGGCAGTGATGCGGTCTTCGACCCAACCTTGACCATCCTCCAAAAAGACTTGGTAGTAGTGAATGGCTTTATCCAGCATACCGTGATCCTTCAACTCATTGGCATAATAATAGAGATCCCGCGGAGACAGAGGTTTGCCATCCTCCAGTTGCTTCTCGTAAATGCGCAGATTGCGAGTAGAGTCTCGTTCAGAGCCTTTACCCATATGTTGAATGGAAATATCGCTATTCATGGACTTGCCGCCAACCTGCAGATATTCATGCACGGCGCCAAACCACCGGAAACCAGCTTCTCTCCGGACCAAGCGGTTTCGTCTCAAGCTGAAGGTGCTGTTGCCGTATTTATCACGGGATAAATGGTAGAGCATACTCACGTAATCGACAGTGGGGTCGAGTTGCTCCTTGAGAGCTCTTAGTTTAATACGGTCTTCTTCGAGCAGGAGGTCATCGGCATCGAGCCACATGATATAGTCACCCGTGGCCTGCTCAAAGGCATAGTTGCGCGCAGCGGCAAAGTCATCAATCCAGGAGAAGAAAAAGACTCGGGCCTGGAAGCGTCGGGCAATATCCACGGTGTGGTCTGTGGAGCCAGTATCCACAATGATAAGTTCCTCTACAAGATCGGCCACGGATGACAGACAGCGCTCCAGCGATCCCTCCTCATTCTTGACGATCATGCACAAACTGACGGTAATCAAGGCAAGCCCTCCTCAGATACATAGGTTACTGTTATTCATATTGGGCTAATGGGCTTCATATTCTTAGAGTATGTGTGTGTGAACTGAATTTTTACGTTCTCTTGGGAGGTCTTATCAATGAGTATGCCAACAATACCGGAAGAGCCGCATCGGCCGAATCAAGAGCAGGTCGTCAATGACCTGCTGAAATCAGTGGCTATGGAAGAAAATGCGCTTGCCCATCTGATGAACACCGAAGCTGAGAAGCTTCGCAGTTTGATGGGAGCATTGGCTGCGTTACCGGCAGTGGAGCGTAGCAACCTGTTATGCAAGCATGCCGATCAAACCATACAGCTTATGGATATGATTATTATGAAGGAATGGCTTTTGCTCCGGAAAATTGATCATACGTTGGAGTACAGTGGTTGTAGGAATGCTACTAATTCAGGCAGTACCGACCCTCAGACAAGAGTGGCAGCTACAGCAACAGGTTCAACTCTTTTTGTAGACCCCATCCAAGTCAGGACATCTTCTGGTCAGGCAAGCTCTGCATCGCAGACACTCCCTATAGATCCGGCTTTATTAAGTGATCCACTTTCTAATCGAAGTATTCTAGGTAATCCAAATCATTCAAATCATCTAAATCATCTAAATCATCTTAGTGATTCTAGTGATCCTAGTGATCCTAGTGATCCTAGTGATCCTAGTGATCCTAGTGATCCTAGTGATTCGGGTGGTTCCAGTAATCCTGCAGATGCGGAAGACTGGGGGGAAGATTGGGGAGAAGACTGGGGAGAGGCTCCAAATTGGGGGCGAGGCCGCGAGAGATGGGGGAAATCTGGGACAGGGCCCATCACTGGCTTTAGACCAGACGATGGCGGCGAACATTACTACGAGCTTGATGAACATGAGGCAGAAGATGAAGAGGAATGATTCGGAACCCGCGTTTGCTCATTCACTCCAAAATTATCAGAGTGCAGTAAAACAATTGCTGGGGCAGATTGAAGTGGGTGGATATCGCATGTCGGAGAGTGCTGTGGAAGAGAGCTTTAAGCAATTATTACGTTTAAACAAACGAATTGCGGCCGCCTTTCAGACTACGGAGAAAGATAGGAAACCTCAAACAAACAGGCAAGCAATATCGTCGGTTCAGTCTTTGGGACCACCACCAACCGTGCACACGAACCAAGCGCAGATCGAAGAGAGCAGTCAAAAGAGTAGTCAAAAGAGTAGTCAAAATTCTGTGAAGCAGAGAACAAGACGAGAAATGTCTAAGTCCAGGCGAACGGTCCAGAAAGCCAGAATGGACCGGCCCAAGTCAGCCATTCGAGGGGCACAGCCGCTTATTAACACACGTCTGGGTGTCAAGAAATGATTTTCTGGTGGAAAAGGAGGGGATGGCATGTTGCTGTCGTTGTGCATGATCGTCAAGGATGAAGCTGACAACTTGGGACGTTGTCTGAGCAGCGTCCGAGACGCAGTTGACGAAATTATCATTGTAGATACTGGGTCGACTGATAATTCAATTTCCATTGCGGAAGCTTTTGGAGCCAAGATATTTAGTTATCCTTGGAACGGAAGCTTTGCCAATGCCCGCAACTTTGGACTGGAAAAAGCAAAGGGAGACTGGATTCTCTGGATGGATGCGGATGAAGAGATGGAAGCAGGGGATGCAAATGTCCTGAGATTGGAACTACATTCCAGAAATGAGAATATACTGTTGTTGCAACTCAAGAATTATTACGGAGATGAGAAGCCCAATCCTTATCAGATGTATACGGTGGCTCATCATCGGGTATTCCGTAATCATCTCGGGTTCCATTTTACTAATCCTATACATGAACAGTTGTACTTGCCTGAGGATGAGAGGAGGGTGATTGCTTCCGGTTCCGGATTGACAACATTGCCTGTGAGTATCCACCATTACGGATACATGGATCAAGCGGTCACCGGAAAACAAAAGCACGAGCGCAATTTGAGCATGCTGCTTGAGGAAAAAGCCAAAGACAGCAGCAGCCTATGGGTGGATTACCACCTTGCCAGTGAATATTACCGAATTGGTAAATATGAGCAGGCCTTTGAGCATGTGAATCAGGCCATTGCCCAATTTCTCCATGTCCGGCAGTTGCCCCCTTCCCTTTTTTATGCCTTGAAGTATGCCATACTGATTGAAACTAAAAGCTTTACTGTAGCCGCGCAAAATTTTTGGCAAAACTTCTCAAGATTTTTGGCAAAAATGCGAAGGCTTTTCGGGGTTCCCCTTGGTAAATACGGCACGCTGAAAAATCCGTTTTCGGAGGTTGAATGTGTCGGCGTGCTTTAGGTATCCGATGTATGATTGGATCGCCGAATTCACTTCATCCAGCGACTTGTCGCCCCTCGCATATGCCCTTTGCAGAAACCTCAACCCGCCTTTGATTTTCCGCACCGTTCCCTTCCTAATCTTCCGATGCGTCCCCCAAATGCGAAACCCGCAAAACTCCACGCCTGTATGTACTGGCCGGATGGCCGTCTTGTTGTTGAGCGTCAGCCGGAGCTTATCTTCGAGGAATCTTTCGATTTCGTGCCGCGCCTGATGAAGCACCTTTTTGCTTGGGTGTAGCGCGACGATGTCGTCCATGTACCTAATATAACACTTTAGGCGAAGCTGGTGCTTCGCGAATTGATCCAGCTCGTTCAAATATAGATTAGCAAACAATTGGCTGGAGAGGTTTCCGATAGGCATTCCAATGCCCTCGATCCTTCCATGATCGAATCCATGATCACCGAGCGGAATGCCGAAATCCGTATGTTCGGAGCGCACGATTTTCTCAAGCAGCCACATCAAGTCAGGATCGGGAAGCTTTCTGCCCAGGATGGACAGCAGCACATCGTGATCCACTCTATAGAAGTATTTCGATATGTCCAGTTTAAGGTAATACGCGTTCCCGTGCTGCCGCCATAAGTGACGTATCCAGTATTGCATCCTGTCTGCTGCCTTCTGAACGCCCTTGCCTTGGCGACAGGCGTATGAATCGAATATGAACTGTCGATCCAGCAGCGGCTCGATGACGCGATATATGGCCCATTGGACGACGCGATCCTTGAACGGAAGGGCCATGATCAGCCGCTTCTTTGGTTCGTAAACATAGAATTCGCGATACCGCCCAACCTCATAGGTCTTGTGAATAAGCTCGTTCTGGATGTTGATCAAATTTTCTTCCAGGTTCCGAGTGAATTTCAACACGTCAGTTCTATAACGCTTCAGCTTCGCCGCACTTCGATAAGCGGCTTCCAGATTTTCAAATGAAACAATTTCCTTGAACAAATCGGTGTACGTCTTCAATTCGATTTCCTCCTTATCAGGGAGTATCGAGCGTGTCAGGCATACCGCTTGACTTCTCGATGTTTCATGTATTTTGCCTTTCGGCAGGGAGACGGGTCCCTTTTCCCCCGTGTACTGGATGATCCCACTTGGGGAGCAACTTCTGACTTTCGGGAAGAGCGGAGCGGAAGCCAATGTTCGTACTGGAGTTGGAGCGGGGGTTGTTCAGGTTGAGCGCGAACACCCCGGCATTAGCGCCATTGTTCCAATTGCCGCCGCGAATCGGTAGTTAACGACCCGTCCCCCAGAAAGTCATTGCTTGATGCTTCGCTGCCAGCCGCCAATCATGCGGCCAATCTCGCTAAGCATTTTTGCCCAGTTTTCATATTTCTTCAGTGGAAGGAAACCCAGGTCCTTCGCCAACCGCGTGTAGTATCGCAGCGTGTCCAGCTCGACATCCAAGTCCTGAATGGTCGTCTTCTTGTAATATCTTCGGTTGGCGGTGATCATGAGACGGATCAGACCCAGCATGCATTGCTTCGTTTCAGCGGCCAATGTATGCTTTTCCGACTTCGGATATTGCCGCAGGCAAATGTATCCGTATTGGACCATGTCATAACACTTCTGAAGGATTTTCAGTTCTTCCATTTTACACACCCTTCTATGCATAAGGGGCCTGCTATCGCAGGCCCTGGCAGATAATCAGATTGCAGATTCCAGATTACAACGAAACAAAAGCGGAGCGGAAGCCAAGGCTCGTACCGGAGTCGGAGCGGGGGTAGGACAGGTAGAGCGCGAACACCCCGGCATTAGCGCCATAGATCCAAGAGCCGCCGCGAATCGGTAGCCGCTCGCCTTCGGCATTAAACCAATACGCATCCGTTCCATAGTCCGCAGAACCGGAGCTGCTGGAAGTGGCCGGAACCGCAAGCGTTGACCAGTCCATGCTCGGCGTGTTCGGGATCGCGCCTTCACGCATCGTCAGAATGCGGTTCCCGCTGCTCATGCCGGTCGTGATATTCACGCCCGTATTCACCCATGCCGATTCCGCGTCGGTGAAGTTATTGTCCGTCATCACGTAGGCAATGCCGTCAATAATCTTCAATCCTTGCACCCATTCCCACACGTTGCCGTTCAGGTCGTAAATGCCTGCCGGTGTGTTGTCATGCGCCCAGGAAGCTGGCCCCGATCCTGTAGCGACGCGCCCCGTCCTTGTTGCATCGGACTTGTGTGTTTCCTTGCCGCGTTCATACGGGGCGGAAGTGTCTGCGCCGTAGTTATTGTTGCCGCGCGGCTGGAAGCCGTTAGCCTTGCACCACAGCGCGATGGCGGCCCATTCTGCATTCGTCATCAAGTGCCAGCCGGGTCCTTTCGCTTCGCAAGCCGATTTCGCAGTATCGTATTGAATGGATGCCCTCGGGTCCTGCCCTGGGATGGAATAGGCTCGGTTGTCATGAAGGATATTCTGGTACTTGCTGATCCAGATTTCCGACTTGACCACGCCATTCACGATGAATGCCGGGTGCGGTGTGCTTGCGCCTCCTTGGATCACATCCGAAATATTGAATCTCGGCACCATGACCATGATCGAGGGGTTTCCTTTGTCATCGTACATGACGGTATTTTTGCCGTTGGAAGCAGCCTCGACCGCCTGGCGGTAGGCGTCTTTAACACTCAAGATAAAAGGCATTATTCGCTCACCTCGTCATCATTTTCGTTTTCGCTTTCGGTCTGCTCGGCGCTGTCGTCAGCATTCGCCGGGTCATACTCTTCAGGTAAGCCCCACAAACGCAATTCGACCCGGTTCATATCCAGCGGCAGCTCGATTTCGGTCATGACTTCTTTTTCTTCCTCGTCCAGCTCGCCCGTCGGAATCAACTGACGCTGGCGGGGCGGAATAATGACGGTCGCCACATACCAGGCTCCCAAGCCGACACCCATCGTCTGAAGCTGGTTGTCCAGACAGATATTAATCACATTTTGAATCGATTGCTGACGTTCCTGAAGGTCAATCGTAACCGTCCCAACCGTCAGCGCCGTTCCCAACACACTGTAAGGGGCTTTCTGCCCTTGGGAAACTTCGGAAATGATCATTCGTTCATTCCTCCTATACTCTTGGATTGATCAAAGTCCAGATGAATACAACAACCATAGCCGATCCGGTCATTTTGACCTTGAAACCATTTTGGGTCTTGTCGTAAACGACCAGGTCGCCGACCCGTCCCAAGTCATCGGAGACAGTCGGGGTAAGGATCACATCATAGTTCGGCGTGTTGATCTGCGGCAGCCCCTTCGGACTGATTTCGATGAAGGGTTCAAACTCTCGGAAATAGCCGTTCGACTGGTTTGCTGTAATCGTGGCTTCGCCTTGGAGAACGCGTTGATTTTTAAGCTTCTCCATTTCTTGTTGCGTCGCGGCAGCGAGCTGCAAAGCCGCCAAGGCAGCCAGCCCGACGTCCAGGTGAGAGGTCAGAATGCCGCTTTCCATTCGATTGAGATTGACTTCGTTCACCGGCGTTCCGGGAACGAGGACATCGCCCGTTTGCTGGTCGATGACCCTGTCTTCCCATTCGAGCGGTTCATATGCTTCGTCACGCAAAGACATGCGTTACACCTCCTGAATTACAAACTTGAATTCCAGTAACAACCCCTTGTCAGCACTATGCTGCTGGGGATCGGTGCGCTGGGCAATCATTTCGCCCAAGGCCCCCAAAAGCCGGGCGCGGGTGACAGTGCCGTAAGGGCCTTTTGTCAGGTAGATATGCTTGCGCACCGTCGCGCCTTCCAGGAACGACCGGCGAATTCGAGCGGGGTATGTCACCCCGTCGATCTGCACGTCCGCCGAGACGATCCGCTTGTCCAGATGGTCGGCGAATTCTTGCAGAATGATCGGGTTCAGCATCTAGGCCACCTCCTCCCCGCAATGATAGACGCCGCAAGGGAAGGGGGAGCTGTAGCCCGTTGCGACGCTGTGATCAGAATAAATGTCAAAATTCCGGCGCTGGCCGTTACTTGTAACGCTCGGGCGCTCCCCGGCTTTGAAATCACCAGCTTGGGAATACTCCGCAATGCCGTTGATCGGATGGGAGACAATGGCGGCCAGCGTCTCCCGCGAAACGCAGATGTTCTCACGACCCTGAACCGGTCCGCTATACAATGTTCCCGCAGGGACGTATAGCCCGTTTCCTCGGATCAACTGGCTGCGGATCGCGACGCCCTCCTGGTGGACGAGGCCCGAAGTTGACCACGACGGCCAGCGTCCGGCCCGAGCTGTACCGGCCAGCAGCTCCATCTTGATCCGATTACGCCGGAAGTGATTGGCGTAAACCGTATAACCTGAATCCGGCTGCGCAGGAGCAACGCGGAAGGAGTATCCAAGATGCGCCGGTTTGTGTCGCTCCAGCAAGGTGATCAGCGGGCCGAAGTCGTAATCGTCAGCCTCTGAAACCAACGTGAACGGGATAACCAACCGCCCCCAAGCCAAGGAGAGCGAAGGCTCGACCGCCTGGAGAATGCGAAGCAGACTGTTCCTGCCGCGCCGCTTCCTCGCCATGATCAGCCTGCGGCGCAGCTCCGGGTCAAGGTCTTCATTCACCGGCAGCCCGTACTGTTCTTCGTATAAGCGAAGACCCCAGGTTGCCCGCTCGATGAAGTATTGCTCCAGAATCTCGTCCAGCGTAAAGTTCAGCGCATCGATCTCCGCGCCTTGCGTTTCGTACACAGCCTGCATGACCCGATCCCGGTCATATTGTCCTGGCTGCAAATAAGAAAGCATGCGGTCCTTGGCCGTCATGGATAGTCCACGCTCCCGAGCTGGGCCAGTTCATTGACTTCCAGGTAAATGTCCTGCCTGGAGCCTTCCAGCAAGATGTCGCCCATGTTATCGACGCCAGGGGCGTTGATCACGCTGGCCGCTGCCTCTTGTATTTTGATCACGCCGCCCGGATTGACGTGGAACAGGTAGGCGTTAAGCGCCGTTTCCGCATTGAGGCGGGCTTGCTCCACTGTATAGCCAGGCTCCGGCACCAGGCCGGGGATCGTAGCGCTGATATAGGTTGTCGTGGCCGTGTGGACTGTCACCCTTGATCCGGTAGGCGCAAGCCCTTCGCCGATGCCGCGACTACCGGGGTCAAGGTGTTCCTGAACCGCGTCGATGGTTGGCTGCGGAGCTGGCCGCCCGTCCAAATCCAAGATGATGACGCGGACCGTTCCTTCGCCTTGCCAAAGCGGTTCGACCAGGACATTCCCGACGCCTGGGATTTGCTTAGCCCATGCCACATAGTCCGAGATATTCCCGTCGCCTTCTTCGCGGCGGTTCTCTTCCAAGACCCGTTCGCGTAGCGTCTCGTCGTCTTCTTCATCGACGCCGCCTTCGACCGGCGCGAGGTTTGTCACTGACTTGATGCCGGGTAACGATTCGGTCAGGTGGCGGATCGCGCCGATAGGGGCGTTCCCGATCCGGCCAGCCTCAACCGCCCGGACAGCGACCCGCGCTTCGCCGTTCTGACCGGTCGTCACAGCCGCCAATGTCACGTAGATTTTGGCAGGCGTAGCTTCGGTGCTTTCGGTCGTCACCAGATAACCGGCGGGCACAGGCGAACCAGGATCACCGACGAACAAAACGTCATCCCCAGCCGTGCGGGCGTATTCTGCTGGCCGCCTTCTCACGCCGTTCTCGTCAGCCTTGTAAGTCAGATAGTCACCGAACGTCGTCTGTACGAACGCCCGGCGCAGCACTTCCTTGGCCCACTCCGACGCAAGCACCAATTCGATAGAAACCGGAGAAATCGCATCCCAAGGAATCGATCCTTCCGTTTTGTCCAAGTCGGCAGGCATCCGGTCAAGCATCCGCTGCCGGATCACTTCTTCGAGCTGGTCTTCAAGGAAAGGAGGTAAATCAGCCATTCATTCGCACCTCCAATCGTTTCGGATCGCCGATCACAGGGATGGCCGTAAATGACACCAGCAACTCGTCGCCCGACCAGGTGAAGGTGAAGTCTCGAACCATTTCCGTGCGCGGATCAACGATCAGCGCTTCTGTGATCGCTCGTTCCAGTTCCGATTCGGCTGCCTTGCGTGTCGGCTGCCGTCTCGCCGTTTCGTGTTCGCATCCGAAGTCCGGCCCATAGGCGAGATTGGCGAAGCGCAGCGTGGAGGCGGCTTTGATGCACCATTGCGCCCAGGCGGTCAGCCCGTCGGCCATCACAGCGCGGCCCGATCCGTCAATCACCACCCGGCCATTCTCGAAATCATAGAGCCAGCTTTGCGGGTATTGAACTTGGCTTTCTGCGCTGTCTTCCGCCAGCATCGGAGCATCGAATGTCGGGAATAGACTAGGCATCCGCTTGCACCACCTTGCTGACCACGACCGGATCGTCGCGCACCCATAGCACCAGGACGCGGTCGCCGGTACGAAGCGAGGGGGCGAAGCGCAGCTCCACAGATGGAATGTGACCGCCATCTTCGCCGCCAGCGAAGTCCAGCCGCGCCACCGGCGAATAGGTTGTACTCGGAACGTCTTCACCCGCCGATCCGACAGGGGATGCCGTTCGATAAATGCGCGATTCGGGCGGGATATGCGCGTCCACCATCCATTCCGCAACCAGGTATCCGCTGCGCGGGATGACCGGCCCAAACTGATCCAGCTTTAGGCCGTCGTCCGTGATCGTACCTAAATCCATCGACGGCGGGGAGGCGGTCCGTTTATCGGTCCGTCTATCAATGGATTGCCCTAGCCGGTTCACTCCTTTTCCATTCATATTGCTTCCACCTCCATCGTCATGCTGCGGTTGTCCGCATCGTGCTGGACGCCCACAACAGCAAAATAACCTTCGATAGTCCCGACCGAGGCGAAGATTTTATCCCCTCGGCGCAGGAATGGAAGGTCGGGAGCGGTCAGCGTCCGCCGTTTACGCGGAGCGCCGCGCTCTTTCAGCACTTCTTGGGCGGCTGCTTTGGCTGCCGCTACAGTGTCGTATTGTTCGCGATAAATTACGTCTTGCAGGATACCGAATTCCGTCCTGCCGTCGAGTGTGGCGACGACCGGAGCGCGTCCGGCCTTGTCTTCTTTGCCAATTATTTTGACACGCGTTACTAAATCTTCGATGTCCTGCTGGTCAGTCATCCTGCGTACCACATCCCCCACGAACCGATACACCGTCTTGTTCTGTCCCTGGCGCAAAATGTTGATCTTGCCGCCGCTCGCGCGAATGACGTACTTGCCGCCGCCGCGCTTGTGAACTTGATCCAGCACCTTATCCAGCATCGCCCCGAGGGTATCCCCTCGAAAAATTTGTTTGGACAGCGACATATCCGGCAAATCGTTCTGGCCGATGGGGATGCTCCACGCCTTTGCAATGTCCTCGATAATGACGCGGGCCTTCGTCCCGGACGGGTAATACCGGTCATCCTTGCTGCGCAGGAGATAGATCAGGATGTCGTATGCCTTGACGTCGAGAATGCCGACCGAATCGTTTTCGTATTCCCAATCGAAGATGATCCCTTGATGTATCTCTTGCCAACCGTCGCCCCAATCGGCTCGAAGCAGCGTCCTGGCTCCGAGTGGAAGCTTTTGGTGCAGCCAGCCGTCGCCCAGGCGTTGGTTCAGAATTTGAAACTGAATACTCGCCGCCAGCTCGCCGGATTGCTCCGACCAGCTCAAGCCCCTGGCGACGTTTGTTAAAGATAGCCGCTCTCCTTGAGGCAGGAGAACGGCCACGTCGTACTTGACTTTCGTAATATCGATCATGCGGCACCACCTAACCAGGCAGGCGCAACACTTGGCCGGGCTTGATCTTGTTCGGATCAGGCCCGATCAGCGCCTTGTTCAGATTGTAAATTTCCATGTACCGCGCCCCGTTGTGGAGATGTTTCTTAGCGATTCCCCACAGCGTGTCACCACGAACGACGGTATGGGTCTTGGCCTGGGCGGGCAGGGAACGAGAAGCCGAGAGAACCTTCACTTCGGCCTTGGACTTGACTTGCCCTTCAGGGTGAATCAAGATGTCCCTTGCCTGCACCAGCTCAAGCGAATAGCGCATATCCCCGTGGCCGCCTGCCCAGGTGTGTTCAAATGCCTGAATGAACACATCATGATTGAACGGCGTTTCTGTCACCAGCAGCCGCAGCTTCGTCCCGGCGTTGCGCCATGCCGATAGATCGCCAGCAATTTGACGCGGATCACGCCAGGACTTCACCAGCGAGGTGTGCTTGCGCGTCTCGCCAGGCAGCAGACCATCGAAAGTCATGCGCACCAGCATCGACCCACGCGGCAACGCGTATTCGCCCAGCTCGATAGCCTCGAATGTTTGAATGCGGGCGGAGGTGACGGCGGTTATGCTTTCCGGGTTCATGGGAAAATGCAGCCGTTTCCCGGTTGCGGTGTCTGTCAAATAAAAATCCATGCGTCCACCACCTACACACTGTTATTCGTTGATTCGTCGAGCCGGTCGGCGATTTTTCCCGCGATCTCGTCAGCAATCTCGTCGCCATGCTCCCGGATCGCATCGATCACACTTTGGCCGTCGCCGCCCTCCACGTTGATAGAGAACTGAATGCCGCCCACGTTGATGGTCAACCCTCCGCCAGCCGGAGCCATCGGGGCGATTGGCGCAAACATTGGCGCTTCCGGCGCGGATATAGCGCCGACAATACCGCCGAAGGCGTAGGGACGAACGCCCAGCATACGACCAGCGCGTTCCCAAAGGTCCAGCCCTCGGTCGCGCTTGCCAGCCGATAGCGGGATGATCGCTTCGGGGCCAGCTTCGCCGACCAGCCCGATATGCGGCGTCGTCACAAAGCCGCCGCGAGCGTAAGCCTTCGCACCGGCTGCCGCCTGCTGACCGGCTTCCTTGCCCTCACTGAAGGCGCTGCTCACTTTGCCCCAGAAGTTGCCCCACTTGCCTTTGATATTCTCCCAGGCGTTAGAGGCCCAGCCTTCGACCGCCGACCATTTACCTTGCCACCACTCGCCATTAAACAGCGTACTGCCAATGGCTTCACGTGTGTTGTTCCAGATGTCTTTCGCGCCTTCCCAGGTGTCCGCCGCCCAATCCTGGACGCCTTGCCACTTCTCGGCCCACCACTCACCGTTGAAGATGGTGGATTCAATGGCCGCGACGGCGTTGTTCCATGTTTCTTTCGACCGTTCCCAGGAGGCATTCGACCAGGCTTCGACAGCAGCCCACTTTTCGCCCCACCATTCGCCGTTGAACAGGGTATCGCCGATATACCCGACAGCGAAGCCCACGCCCTTGGCGATAGCTTGCGGGCCGGTATCGGAAATCCACGTCCACGTCGCATTCGCGCCGTCTTTCAGCGACGGCCACAAGGTCGATTTGAACCAGCGAGATATATCTTCGCCCTTGCTCCCGATCCAGTCGCCTATCGCACCGCCGCCCAGGCCGCCAAGAATGCCGCCGATTAATCCACCGACAGCAGTTCCCAGCCCCGGAACGACAGAACCGATAGCGGCACCGCCAGCAGCTCCGGCAGCGAAGCCGCCCCAGCCCCCAACCGTTCCGCCGATAGCTATGTTCCGTTCGGTCCCAGCTTCAGCGGACGCGATGTTCGCCACATCCAAACCGACAGACAGCGGGATCGCCACCTTGCCGACAGTTCGCGACAGGAAGCCAAGACCTCGACCGCCACCGCCTTTTGGAAGCAACTTTTGCCACCAGCTTGTTTTCGGAGCCGGTGCGGAAGCGAAAGCCTTCTCCAGCTCATTGAAGCGTCCGAGCTGTCCGGCGTTGGACATGCGGACGATCTCGTCGCGGCTGTAGGTACGATCCAGCGGGATGTTATCCCAAAATTTTGTTCCCGCCGGGCGATAGTTCTGTGGGATTCTTGCCGCCGGTCCCGCTGCCGCCTGGGGCGGTGTAGCAGGAGTCTTGGAGCCTCCGAACCAGCGTTGATGCCACGGAGCGCTAGACGTCGCCTCGGCTGCTGTTGTAGCACTCTTGGAAAACCAGCGTTTATACCAAGGCGTTCGCGTGGCCGTCTCGGCTGCTGTCGCGGTCGTTCGGGTCGTTGCGGCGGTCGTGGCTGCTGTTGTGGCTGCTTCGGCGGTAGAACCACCCCTTAACCATCTTCTGACTGTTTGCCCCGCCTTGAGTGGCCCTTTCAGAATTTTCACCGCTTTACCGATCAGCCAAGCATCCATCGCCAGGGCTAACATCTGGCCCACGCCGCTGCTTGTTTCGCCACCTAGCCAAGTCGGTTGCAAATTCAGGAACGCCTCTTTTGCTTTTTCCGCAATTTGCTTGGCGTCGAAAGCTTCCAGGAATGCCGTCAGAAAGGAACGGCCTGCTGAAGCTCCTGCTTCAATGAATGGTGATTCGCTTACCTTGGCTTCCGTTTCGCTGCCCATACCGAATAGGCCAAGCAGCACACTATTCAGACCAGCGCCGAGAGCGCCGCCGATGTTCGAGGCGATGGCGTCTATTTGTCCCTTTCCGCCACCGGCCCACCAACTCGCAAAGGGTTCGCTGATGATCTTGTTCCAGGCGATTTTTACCTTGCCGAATAGGTCAGCGTTCTGAAATTGCTTGTCATTGAATAGCTCCCGCAGCCTTCGCGAAATGTTTTGAATGCGGTCCACGAAGAAGCGGGAGAAGCGAGCTGCCATTCGCTCTGCCTGATCACCCATTGCGGCAATCAGTTTCGGGTTTTCCCTGCGCCATTGTCGGAAGGCTTGCAGAAGCGGCGTGATCCCATCCGCCAAGCCTTGGCCCCAGCGCTTGACAAAGGTATTATTGAAAAATGATTTGACCCCCAGCAGTAGGTTGGCGAGATTGTCGGACATCTTCAGCATCATGCCGTCATAGCGTTGGAACTCTTTGACCGCAAGCGCCCATTTCTTGTTGATTTCCATCGGGGCTTCGGCCAACGCTTCAAGCCGGTTTCTGGCGTCACCGTCAATCGCGCCCATTTCTTGCAGGCGGGACGTTTCTTCGCCGACCTTCCTTCCGGCCTTCATGCTGTCGTATAAACGGCCCATCCATAAAGCGGTGTTAGCAAGATCGTTTTGGGTAGCAGATGCGATGTCTCCGACCATCCGCAACCCTTCGCCTTGGGATAACACTCCTTTGGTGAAAACCTCTAAGATGCGGCTTGCCTCAAAAATTTCATCCCGCGCAAATGGTGTTTGTCCGGCAAAATCGATCAATTCGGCAACGCGCTGCTTCGCCGCATCCGCGCTTCCGAGTAAGACTTCAAAGGCTGTTTCGATTGATTGCTGCTGGATAACCATTTTAATCGGCAGCACAATTGTTCCCGCCGTTCCGGCCCCAATTCCTAGTATGCCGAGCGCTGAATTCATTCCGCGCATGATAGCTCTGAACGGGGATGTCGCTAAGTCGAGGACGCGAACCGTTAAGCGGTAGCTTCCACTAGCGATACGGCGGGCTGTTGCCCCAATGCGTTGAATGACAATGGATGCCCGATCCAGCACATGAACCGCGAGTTGCCAGCGAGTGCGGTTCATCTTGTCCAACCTTTTTTGAGTGCGGTCTGCTGTTTGATCAAACCGACTGACTTTCTTTTCCACATTCGATAAGGCTGGTTCGCTTTGATCTTCGACCGTGACCGGTATTTCAATGCGATATACTTCTTCTGCCACCAGCGATCACCCCTTTTTGCCTTGCTTTGCTAAGAGTGCGCGGCGTTCTTCGGCCTCGGCTTCCAGCGCCACCTTCGTGGAGACAAGACAAAAAAGCCGCTCACCTTCGGGCAGCTTTAGTATTTCACTCGGGAGTTTCCCCTGGCGCTGGAATATATGATGCAGGAGGGTCGCTTGCCCTCCCGCTTGTATTAGTTTTTTATGACGTCTTCGGCCTCTTCGCCTTCATCGTCCAGGTCGTAACCGGAAAGCCTGTCGATCTGTTCGATGACCGCTTCCTTTTCGCCCGGCAGCAAGACTTTATCGATAAGCTGCACACCACTAAGCACATTGAGCTGATCCCAGGCCGCTTTGTTGTTCCAGACCTTTTTCTGATCTTCGGGAACGGTGGCTTCGTAGATCAGGAAGGAACGGTAACGAGCGGCGTCTGTGTCCTCGGGCATCTTGATGCCGCCCAGGCGCCGGTTCTTCTTGTATTTCGTCGCCTTGTCGCGGCAAGCGTTGTATTCCTCTTCCGACAGCGGGCGGATCGAGAAGCGGAAGAACACTTTGCCTTTGCGAGCGATTTCAATGACCTTGCGTTCTTGCTGGGTATCCGTTGCCGCTTCCAGCAGTCCGCGCAGGATGTCAGTTTCGTTGTCGAGCAGTTCTTCCTTTGCAATCGGTTCTTTTCCTTTAACTTCACTCATGGCATAAGCCCTCCTAAATGGTTTGGTTTGATGGAAGCGCCCCAGGCTGGCCCAGGGCGCAATGAATTATCGACTTGCGCGAAGAATGCCGGTGAAGTTGAATACCGCGTCCGGCGCTTGGGAGCGCAAGCTGTCCACCAGCTTCTTGAGCAGGATGCCGTCACGAATGACGGTTTCCGTGAACGTCAGCGTCATGCTGTAGCTTTGCATGATCCCCCAGGTATGTTTCTGCCCGGCAGGCTGATAGTCCGAGTTGGTCACGCTGATCTGCGCTTGCCACGTATTGACTTCGGCGAGGAACGTGCCGTCCCCGTCGTACAGCTCGCCGGAATAACCGCGCGAAATGTTGCGGAAGTCCAGCACGCCGTAGTCAAGCATTTGCTGGATGTCAGGCGGGCTGTTAACCCGGAAGGACCAAGCGC
This sequence comes from Paenibacillus sanguinis 2301083 = DSM 16941, assembly GCF_000374825.1. GTDB lineage: Bacteria > Bacillota > Bacilli > Paenibacillales > Paenibacillaceae > Fontibacillus > Fontibacillus sanguinis. The sequence continues at coordinate 92,734 of NZ_KB895376.1, read as the reverse complement.
GTTGAACAATCTCGCCGACCTGGATGTTTGCGACGTCAATGGAGCCATCGGGAACGCAATCCCTGAAAATATACCTTGCATCTTGTGCCATTGCTGTTTAAGCCTCCTTATGCCGTTTGCGGCGAGAATTGGAACCCGAAGTCCATATACAGCTTTTCGATGCTGTCGAGGTCCACCAGGTCCGTAAACTGGAACCAAGCCGAATCGCCTTGCGGCGGGTTGGCCGGGTCCACGATCAGTTGCCCGCTTTCCAGGCCGCCCTCGCGAATCATGGTTTGAATGATCCCGTTGGCGATTGTTATGACGAAGGCGCGGCCATCTTCATTGTTGTTCCATTTGCCGAGGTACGGGTGGAGCGTCAGCACAACCCGGTCGATCAATTCAAACCGGGTGCGCGTCCGGCGGATTTTCTTCCAACCTTCATCCTCGTCGGCCAGCAGCGTGACTTTGGTGTTAATGCCATAGTCGATTTGTGCGAGGCCGTCGGGGTTGAGCGAGAAGGTCAGCATGCCGCTTTGAATCGCTTCTTTGTACTGCGTGTTCGTCAACTCGCCAACGATGCCAATCGAACCGGTGATCGGAACGTGGGTCAGGCTCGCATTGTAGGCGCTGGAAGCAATGACCCCGGCCACGCGGGCCGCAGCCTTCGCGCCTTCGAGCGGGCCAGTCGTCGTTTCAAATCCGTTGCCAACGTAGACGATGGCAAAGTCGTTATAGGACCGGGCATTCGTCTTACGCGTCGCGAACGGGATGCTGGTCGGTTCGCCGACAACACCGATGATCCGCCCGCCGCCTTCGGAGAGCATCCGCTTCACGAAGGACTGGAGGGAAGCATGAACGCCCACATCCTCGGAATCAACGACAACCACATCGAAGAACTTGCGTTCCAGCAGCACAAAGGCATCGGCATAGTCTTCGCCGGTGACGGTTGGAGCTGCGCCACCGGCCAGCGCTTCATCCAACAGCGTGTCAATCTCGCCGCTACCGTCAGCCAACTTCGTGGCTGTAAGGTATCGGCTGTTTGCGTTGATCGCAGCGACAAGCCGATTCGGCTCGTCTGCTCCTTTTTCAAACGTCAGCCGCTCCAGTTGCCGGGTGTTTTCGTGAAGCAGCAGCTCGCGCATGGCCGGGTCCTCCAGCGAATCCCGGATCGTCGCCGTGATTGCCCTTGTCGTCGGGTACTTCGTGAGTAGTCGCACGACTTTGACCGGTGTGGCTGCGGTATCCTCCAGTTCCAGTTGCGCCGGGCTGCCGCCGCTGCCGACGCGAACGGCCAGGACGGTACTTGCTCCGCCGGAGAAGATTTCCCGGACGCAATCCGGGCCGTCTCCGCTGCCCAGCTTTCCGGATATATCGCCGGGCGTTTCCACCGTGATCACTTCGCCGAGCGGACCCCAATTGGCTTTGACGGCGGCGGCGGCGACCCCAACCGTACCCGTCACCACACGAGCGCCGCCCGCATTGTGCCAGCGGACGTAGACGTCCGGTCTGACTTTCTGTTCACCTAAGATAAAAGTTTCGCCTGGCATTTCTTACACCTGCCTTTTCTTGAAATCTTGAATTGCCCGTTCCACTTCAGCGCGGGTCAGGGCGGACTTATCCACCCGGCGCAGCGCTCCGGCCATCACGTCAGGGGAGACGTCAAATCCGGCGGCTGCGGCCATAATTTCCTGCTTGCTGTAGGTGGCTTCAGGCTTCGCTTTTTTCGTCGTTTTGACTTCTTTGGCTTCTGCCATATTAAGCACCTCCGTTAATGTTGATCTGATTCAGCAGTGGTGCGGATGGGCTTGTCCGAAGCACTCCGAACCGCACATCGAGGGCGATTTGTCCCGTGCGGAATGCGTCCATCGAGCTGTCCGCATTCACCCGCTGAATCATCATGCGCGACTGGTCCAGCATAGTGATCTGGCCGTCAAGCGCAAGCTGCCTCACTGTTCGCTCCAGCCAAGTATTGCGGGCCGGGACGCGGGGGACGAGCATATGACCGCGCATCGTTGCGTCGATCCATGCGCCCCAGGGCATGGTCTGAACGCTGCGGATCGTCGCGATCCGCCAATAGAGAGCGGGCGCATCGTCGGACGGATTCCAGCTTCGCGGGTCCGTCTGCATGGCCGGGAACCGATTTGCCGTCCAGGCTGACAACGCCGATGCGGGATCTGGCTCGACCGGATCATGCAGCAGCCAACCAAGGGAAAATACCTCAAATTGGATACCGCGTGTGATCGCGTCAAACTTTTCGTCCAGCATGTCGGCGCTGGTCGATCCGGTAAACCGACACAAGATCGCTTCGCCGGTTACATCGTCCTGAAGAAGTCGGTGATCCAGCGCGTCAATCGCAGCCGCGACTAGGGCGTCCACATGCTTGAATTGTGTGTGCGCCACATACGGCCAAACCTCGATCATGGTGCTGATCCCGGCCCAATCGTTTTCGTCGGACTCGGAACCTTTGGTCATGACCAAGTAAGGCTTTTCTTCGTCCGCTGCCGCCGCGTCCGTCTCATACACTCGCCCGGCGATGTCGGGGATATGGTCAATGAGCTGCTGACGGATCAGTCCGCGCATCATGAATCCCTCCAGACATCACGCACCGCCTTGCGCAGCGTGCCGACATGGCGTTGTACCGTCGGCTTGATGATCGGCCTCGGCTTCATCCCTTTGACAGACCCAGCAATCACATATTTGCCGCCGCCGACCGGGAAGCGGAGTGCCTTTTTATTTGTCGGAACGATCTTACGTTTCTTGGGGCCGTACAGACCGGTACCCATTTCGAGATAAAGGCCGGAGCGCATCGTGTGCGCTAAATACACAACGGCCATTCTGTCCTCGCCATTTCGGCGAACGTCAGCTCCGCCCTGGATGCCTTGCCGAGTATGTCCGGTTCGATCCTCCCAGGATGCCTTTTGTTTCGCGTCACCCTCCATGATTTTGCCGACCTGCTTGGCAACAAGCAGCGTCGCCACCTTCCGGCGTTCGATCTTCGCCCGGACTTTATCTAAAGGAGGCATATCACCTCACCCTTTCCAGCTCGGCCACGTATCCGCATATTTCGTTTTGGACGATCTGCGGATGGACGGAGGTAATCCGAAAATGCCCATGCGGATAGGCGTCGAATTCCTGCGTTACGTCCGGGCCACTCGGCAGATTGGCCGTATAGTCGGCGAGCAGCGAATACGTGTCGCTGACTTCCTTTCGGCCAGCCCGTTCCGAAACGGTATCGGCCTTGAGCGGACGCGATCCAACGAACACGCGAACGGTCAACGGGCCGATCTGCGACTTGACTTCTTCAAAGCCGCCGCCCGCCTTGACGCGCTGTGTGACGCGAATCGTGACCTCCGTTGGGTTTTGTCGGATATTCCATCCGATGTGCGCCTTCCGAACGGCTGCGTCGATCATCACAACACCCCTGGCCGTTTGACGTTGAACATGAAACTGCCTGTCGCATTAGGTGCGGGCGCTTCCGCCATGCCGTCAAATGTTTCGGCCATCTTGAGCGCTGCGGCCAGCGCCTTGGATAGATCGACCCGTTCGTATTGTTCCGCACCCGTCTGATAGGACGCGATGTCGCCGAGCCGTTTTTGAATTTTTGCCGCTTTTCGCCGCCAACCTTCGGCGGCGGCGGCATACAGGTTTGACGCCGACTGGATCAGCCGGTCCAGCCGGGCGTCGGTGAAGGCGGTGTCCTGATCGGTGCCGCCCTCGGGGATTTCCTCGTCGAGCAGCTCGCGCAGCTCTTCGCGTATGTCTGCCGTCGGCGTCATGTGCAACCCTCCCACGACAAAGAGAGCCGAGTTCGCCCGGCTCCTTTGCCAATTATTTTGATAATTCCGGTTATTGCAGCGCGATTTCCTGGACGTTTTCCTCAATCGCAGCATACACGCCGCGATAAGCGTAACCAACCATTTGCGCTTGCACCAAGCGCGTCAAATCGCCCTGCGTTGTCTCGATCTGCAAGTCGCGTTTCAGCAGCTCCTTGAAGCCGCGTTTCGGGCGGATCAGGTACGCCTTGCCAGGCGCGACGCCCGGATAGCTATGTTCCTTTTTCCCGACTGTGACCGAGTAGCCATCATAGTAGATGACCGTCGTAACGCCGCTGATCGCCGCGTAAGTTGTTCCATTATGCGTGAAGCCTTTCAGCGCCGTTTCAATGGCGGTCTGATCTGCGCTGTTGGCAAGCAAGACGCTGCCCTGACGCTTAGCTGTACCTGCCGCGCTGCGGGCGGCATCCAGCGTCCGCCAGATGGACACCCAACGCTCTTCACCGTCCTTACCCTGGAACGCCGTTTTGTTCGCCGGTTTGTACGAGAACGAAACGATGGGGGAAAGGTGGATATGGTTCAGCAACGAGTTGTAGCCTTCGCCCATGCCCCGGTTGAGAATGTCAATTTCAAATGTCCGGTTGAAATCAATCATCTGCTTCGTGTACTCGAAGCCCGCGCTGTACGTCACGACCCGAGCGGTTGGGCCTTGCTCGGCGCGGACGGAACCGAACTTCACTTCCTGGCCTTCCATATGCTCGGCAAAGATCACCGTACCGGATAACGCCCATTTCGCGTCCAGCAGCTCCGGCAAGTTCGGATCGGAAACCAGCTCATAGATTTCCTTATACAGCAGCGGCACCTTCTCGCGGCCCAGCTCCACATCGAGCGTTACCTTGCCCAGCAGCTCTTTGAAACTTTCGGCGCTGCCCAGCGAGAGCATTTCGCCCACTGGCTTGGACCAGCGCGGAATCGACATTTCGCCGTTGACGATCTTCTTGATCGCCTCGAAGCGTTGGCCGTCCAGCACAAACGGCACGCGGCTTTCAATGGTGCCCTGACGGCGCTTGGCTTTCTCGCCTTCAAACGATATAACCTTGAACATAGATGTTTACCCTCCTTATGCCTGCGGACCGAGCAGGAACCAAATGACGTTGTTCGCGTCTTTACCGTTGGTCACGCGGCCGACAAGCCGGTTATCCGTCTCGGTTTCGGTGAATTTTTTAGTCGTGGCGTTCCAGTAAAGGGGAGTCCCCTTCGCGAACGCCTGGCTGGTGCTGATCTGATCTGTCTCGTATTCCGCTTGCTCAACGGTCAGGACGATGTCTTTCGTCTCGCCTGCCGCCGTCGTTGCCGATTGCATCGCCAGGCCGAAAAATCCGTCCAGCAATGCCCATTCGCCAGCCGTGACGGTCGTGTTTTCCGGCACCGTGACGGTGACGGATTTGCCGTCGCTGACTTTCGACCGCGACAGCTCATGCACCGTAACCGGCACCGGACTTCCTTGGTATCTCGTATCCATTGCGTTTCCCTCCTTGGGTTCGTGTTAGATCGGGACGCTATCCGTCTGGACGGCGGCGTTCCCGGACTGTGCGCGGTTGTCAACGGCGGTTCCGCCGATGAAGGCCGGAGTGTCCACTGACACGCGGTTGATCATTGCCTTGATCGATTCGTCAGCCAGCAAGCTGTCAATCTCGCCGACAATCGCTTCCTTCGTTTGACCTTCCTTCGGCGTGATCATCTTCGCGATCAGGTTTTGCGCCATTTCTCCCGCAACCTTCTCGCGCACCGCGTCTTTCACTTCTTGGCCGAGTGCAGCCTGCTGGCTCTCCTTGAACGCCTTTCCGGCTTGCTCCGCGCTTGCCAGCAATTGACCGTCATCGGTTACGCCGAGCGCTTGCTTCACCTTCTCCAGCAGCTCCAGCTTGGAAGCTGTATCGGCATCCAGCGCGGCGATCACTTCTTGCAAGGTCGCTTTGCCTTCGGCCAGCGCGGCCTTGAGCTGCGCAATCAATTCTTTCCAATCCATCGTTTCGTTTCCTCCTTCGTCGATTTCGTCCATCTCGCCCAGGGCCACAATCCGCGTCGGCATACCGGAGCGGTCGAGCGGCGTCCAGTCTATGGACAGCGGTTTATAGTCGATCACCTCGGTTTCCCCGGCGACCGTTTGGAGCTTGGGCATCCCGAAGATGCTGACTTGCTTAATCCTTCCAGCGCGAATCCATCGCTTCAAATCCTGCGCCGCCGCATCGACCACGCCACGAAAATAAGCCCGCGTTCCTTCCATCCGTGCCCCCACCCAATGCGTGACGGGCGGGTCAAACTTGTTCGCGACTTCGTCGGCCTTTTGATGCCCGAGGAAACCGGACAACGTATCCCGATTGACGTGATCGACAATTGCCTTCAAGCTCTCGGGCTTGTAATTCCAGCCTCTTGTCGATTTGCCCGCCGGGACTTCGACCACGACTTCGAGCGGGTCTTCGTCGCCGGACTTAATCGCTTCAAGGTTGACGCCAGGAGCGAGGGGGATGTCCTGCGGCTTCATTTCGCCGGTGATCGACGCGGGAAGCAAAATGAGTTTGTTTTTCGCCTTTGCCATTGTTTTATCACCTCCTTATCAGGGTCAACCTGTTCAGATGCCCCGCAGACCCCGTTATAACGCGTTATAACGGGGGTGTAGCCTGTCCGGCATAGATTCGGACGGTAAAATCCACCAAGGCGCACAGAGGGCGTTCTAGGCCGCTCCCAAATATTCGGTCGCGTACCAGTCATTTAACTGCGGCTGACTGGCCGGATCATCCACCCAGGAACGGAGCTGGCGGACGAAATCATCCACCGGCTGATGCACCTCGACGAGATAGGACAGCGTGTTCGGATGCGCCGGATAGGGCGGGGGATCGTTGAGCGGATACACGCCCGGCCCCATGCCGAAATCCTCCCGCGCCAGTACGTCGCAGATGTCTTGCACCCGGTGAGCTGACGACAAACAAAACTTGATGCCGGTACAGCTCGGTGACGCTCTCGCCGATGCGATGCTGCCTTGGCCCAGGGCGGCGGTCGTCTCCGTGCGGGCGGTGCGCAATGCCTGGTAACTCAAATCGTCCGGGACGCGGCCCTTCATGCGCTCCTGCATGCCTTCGTAATACTTGGACATCACATTCGCATCGCTGCGCACGTAACCCTCCAGGGCGCGAGCTGTTTCGATAGCATCCTTCCCGGTGGCGATGCCATCCTGAATAATGTTGCGGATGACTTCGCCCGCGCCACCTGCGGTATCCCATATCCGGTCCGACAACTTCAGGCCGTAGCTGGTACGCTCGATATGCGCCCGAACCGCCGCCTCATTGACCCGCACATACATGCGTTCCAGACCGCTTTTGGTGACGCGGGGAATGGATACCTTTTGCGTCATCAGGTCAATCGTCACCGCGCGATTGTAGCGGCTGCCGATCTCCACCGCCGCCGCGATATGGCCGTGCAGCGTCTCGGTTAGCCCGTCCCGCAGCTCGGTGATCAGATAGCGGAGCTGGCCTTCGATAGCTCCCATTAACCAATCGTCAACCATGCCGGAACCGCCTTGCCGCAACGTGTCGGCAATTTGATCGGCCATCCGCGTAAACAGCTTACGAACCTCCGGGTCTTGCCGTAGGCGCAGCTCTAGCCATGCCTGCCGAGCCTTGAGCGCTTCGGGCGCATAGGCTCCGGTGATCTGTCTGATCTGATTGATTTCGCTTCGCTTCATTCTCGCTTCGCCCCTTGACGGGTTTGTGCCTGGAACAGCTCCTTATTGCCGGTCGCCAGGGCGAAGTCGATCAAGGCGTCGCGGATGACGGTTTCGCTCTCCTTGGCGTACCAATCGGCGGCAGGCTCCAAGTCGCATTCCGGCGACCAGTATTCCTTTTGCTCCGACGGCACCCGGATGAAGTACGGCGTCCCGAAGAAGCCGCGAGGCTCGATCATGGTCACGTAGGCGAGCGATCCGACAGGCAGGCCATAGTTGAGCGTATCCGAAACAATCATGACCGGTTGCATCAGATGGTATTTCATGCTGCACCGCCTTTCTTCAGCTCTTTTTTGATCGCGTCAATCTCACCGATCCCCAGCGCCCCGTCGGACAGTCGTTCGCGTTCCACCTGATTCATGATGATGCGCTGTCGCTCGGTTTCGGCTTCAGGATCGTCGGAATCATATTCCTTCATGGTCGGGATGTAGGCCCGCAGGAACTCGGCGGCAGAATCAGCGCTCATGAACCGACCTTGAATGGCCGTGTTCAGTCCTTCCGTCAAAGCCTTGATCGTTTCGGCCAACTCCTTTTCATCGCGCGGGTCGATTTCTTCCCATTCCAAGGTTGTGGCGAACGTCTCAAATTCCTGTCCGGTTTCGGCCTTGGTCATCGCCAGCACCATCCGCGCCAAGCGCTGCCAGTTGCTTGCAAAGTCAGCTCGCTTGCGGCTGATGTTGCGAACGAAGACCGGCATTTGCTCCTGGACGCTGGACAGGCTGCTGGGCGTATGGACGCCAAGCACGAATTCCGGCGTTTCGCTTACGGCCACGATGCAATAGAAAATGAGCTTCAGCAGGGCGGCAGCGTCGCCGGTGGAGCTGCGTACTTCGATGAAGCCCGCGTCCTCGCCTTCGGTCATGATCAAAAATTCTTTGCCGTCCAGGGTGATGGTGCCGCCTTCCTGGGCGTACTTGGCCGGATCGTTGATGCCAAAGTTATTCCGAAGGAACGCGGCCACGTCCTTGAGGTTGAACTTCAGGCGCGGCGTGGAGTGCATCTTCGAGCCTTGCAACGCGTGAAGCATGACGTCGTGGTACGCCTTCAAAAACGGCTCGATGGCTTCCAGCTCGGATTGACCGAACAAGCGCGTTTCGTCCTTTTCATTGGCAAAATGCTCAATCGGGATGAAACCCAGCATATTCGGCTCTTCATGTTCGGCAGGGAAGCCAGGGATCGCATCGCCTTCCAGGCGAATCTTGCGCCGCTCCGCGCTGATCCATTGCGTGACCTTCGTATTTCGCCGGTTCCCGGATTCGTCCGTCCATTCCATATTCGATACCAGGACGTATTCTTCGACCCGGCCCGTCATCGGATTTCGATTGATGGAGTGGACTTCCTCGTTCGGGATGATGGTGTAGACCAGGCGCGATTGCATTTCAGGATACAGCGCCGCATCCGTTGTTTCGCGCCGTAGCCAGACGAAGCAATCGCCTTCCAGCAGCGCCTTTTTGTGCGTTCGGTTCATCTTGGACGTCTGGCCGGTAAAGAACTTGGTCACGACCGCCTTTGCTGCCTCGTCCTCCGAGTGGAAGGAAGGAACGCCCATAAACCCGGACTTCACATTGATGATCGGCCTGCAAAATCCTGCGCCCAGCTTGTACGGCTCGGCCTCGTTGTCATATAGGCTGCGGGCCAGGGCGTAATCGACCCGACGGCTGTCCAACTTGTAGCTGGAAAAGCCCAGGCCAACCATTGCGCTAACCCGGCGGCGCAGCTTGGAGATTTCGCCAGCAGCTTGCCGCAGCCATGTGCCTAACCCCATATTCTCAACCTCCTAAACACGCCCAGCAGCTTGTCGTCCAGGACGCCCGCACTCTTGGCAATCGTCCGGCAAGCCTCCAAGGCATCCGGGCCGTCGTCGTGTGCGCCCATGGGAAATTGTTTAAGCTGCTCCAGCAGCAGCTTATGACGTGCATCAAATTTGATATATTTGTTCTTCACATCCGGCTGAAGCGTCTGAATCCGCATGGTCTTATCCGTATGCTGGTTCACTTCCTCGATAGGGAGATACAGCCCCAGCTCGGCGGACTTCTCGGCGATCTTCTCCTTGAGGAACCACTGGAATTGGTTGGTTTCACATCCCAGCTTCGTGTAGCCACGCCCGAAACTCATGCGCAGCCAGCGTTCCTTTTCCATCGCATCGGTAATGATAGCATCCGGGTGCCGCCGCTCGATGTCGGCGTCCAGCACGTACAAATAACCGGTCTGCATATGCTTGGCAAGCGTCAGGATCGTCGAATAGTCGCTTTTTTTGCTCTTGCCCAAGGAAGGATCGATAAAGCCGAAAAACTCGAATCCGACGGTAAAGTCCACCGCCAGCGGATTGTAGAAGTCGAGCCACTCTTCGTTGAACAGGCAATCCTCCGGGTTGATCGGTTCGTTCTGTTCCTCCGAATTGAATGACGCTTCGCCCTCGACGACCTTCATGACCATGAGGTCGTAATAGGAGAGCTTGGCTTCCCACAGCACTTGCGTACCGGCCAACATTTCCTCCCGGCGGGCATCGAAATAAGCGAGAGCGTCTTGTTCCCGGCTCGTGTTGTCCAGGTCGGTTAGGATCAGTTCCCACTCGTCCCACAAGTCTTTGCGAGGGGAGAAGGAAAGGACCGCCTTGTACTTGCGCGTCTGATAGCCCGGATTGCGCAGGATGTTCGCCAGCAAGCTGTCATAATGCAGGATGGTGCCAATATAAAAAATGTCCGTGTATGTATCACCGGACTTGGACACCGCTTTGAAAAACCAGCTTGACAGCTTCTTCCGCTGCTGCGGCGTCAAGACGTTTTCATCATTTTCGATGTCATCGAGTAAGATCAGGTCAGGACGCCAGTTCTTATGTTTGCGGCCCCGAACCTTTTTCCCCGAACCGATGGCCTCGATCTTGATGCCGTTGCTGGTCAGGATCACATCGTTTCGCCAAACCTTGCCCTTGAGGTCGCCGAAGTCCTCGCGGATCGCGGCGTTTTCCTCGAATTCGTCGCGGATCAGTTCCAAGAATCCCTCGGCCTGATCGGAGCTGTCGGAGAGGATCAGCACATACCGCTTGTACTCGTATAGCGTCGCATGGGCGGCGTCTTTGAATGTGACGTTCGTTGACTTGGCATGACCACGCGGGGCGGCAATGGCTTGCTTGCTGCCCGGCTGCTGATTGACCTTCTTGGCCGCTTCGCTGTCGGTCGGGATGACGCCCTTCAGGACGCCGCGCTTCCAAAGTTCATCCAGTTCGCGGTGAAACTCCGGCGTTTCCCGGTTGAAGTAATGGCCGAAGTAGGCTTTGCCGAAATACTCCAGGTCTAGCGCTCCGAGCTTGCGCCGCAAACCCTGTTTCCCGGTCAGCGGCTTACCGTCCTGAAACTGCTTGCGCAGCTCCATACGTTCGGGAGAGTCGTCGCGATACAAATACGCCTCCATGAGCTGCCGAATGGCTTTCGTCTCCTGGAGGGCGGCGTTATCATTTTTTTTGGCAAAATCTTTAAGTATGCTCATGCGTCACCTCCGGCGGGCATGCTTCGCCACCCGGCTGCCTTACTCGGCGCTGGTTGTGGCTTGCATGTGTTCCCGGCGATCCCCGGCCCTGCCGTAACAAGGTGCCGCTTCATACCGGTGCCTGTTCTAAAACCTCGATACCAAAATCAATTTCCTTCGGCTCCCCGAACAACGTCAGCCGCACACGCGCCCGGCCTTTGCGCCGATCCACGCGGACGATCTGTCCTTCCAGGTTCTTCAGGGGGCCGCTGACAACCTTGATCCGGTCGCCGTCTTCCACCTTGGACAGCCCGATCAGCTCGCTGTCCTCGCACCATTTGAGGACGTGGGCCATTTCCTTGACCGGCACAGGAACCGGGGTTGGTCTGCCCAGGATTTCAATGACGCCATCCGGTGCGACAATTTTGTAATAGCTTTCATTATCCAGAAATGCGTAAACGAACACGTATCCCGGAAATAGCAGGCGGGAGACTTCTTTCATCTTGCCGCCTTGTCGTTCCATCAGCTTTCGCCGAGGAATCAGCGTTCGGATATGCGGCGCGGTGCGAGCGAGACGCTTCTGCACGTTCAGCTCTTCGCCGGTCAAGACGTGGAGGACGTACCAGTTCATTCGTCGTCCGCCTCCAGTCGTTCGGCTACGCGATTGGCGACTTGGATCAGCCGTTCGCACAGTTCCGGCTCGATGCCCTCCAGCTCCGCATAAACCTCTTTCTTAAATTCATCCAGCGCAACCTTCGTTTTCTCGGCCAGGTCGGCTTTGATCTTGTCCTTGTATATCTTCGTCCGGGACAAGGCAACCATTACGCGGGCGGCCTTATCCAGCGGCATATCGTCCCATTCTTCTTGCGCCTGCGCAAACTTCTTGGTCAGCTCGCCCGCCATGATCTGCAAGCCGCCTTCGGTGTAGTCCGCGTCAGGGTTTTGCTTAATCAACTGGATCAGCGCCTTGGTCTGCTCCTGGGCTTCCTGGAGCCGCTGCGTTGCCCGGCCCACCCGAAGCGCATACCGACCGATGGAGCTTTTGGAAACCTCGTAACCTTGATCAAATAAGAATTCGGAAATCTCGTAGTAGGTGTACTTCGTGTCCAGCAGCATGGCGTCCACCTGGTCCTTCAGGTGGACCGGCAGTTCATCCACCTTAGAACGCACACGCCGCTTTTTGTGCTGATCGCCCATTAGATCAACACTCCCGGATCGTCAGGCGTGGAGCCTTCCAGCAAGTCGATGCCTTCGACCGTCAGGCGGATGACGGCATCGTTTGCGTATGCGTTGTACGAATTGATCCGGTCGTTCGTGAATTCGATGTACCCTTTGCCGACCAGGTAATCCAAATGCTTGGATATGTCCGGGCTTATGATGACGCCATCGTTTACCATCACGTTGACAAGCTGGCGGCACAACAAGGAATTGTTGTGCCCTTTCGCCAGGGAACGCATGATGTATCCGCGAACCGCTTTATTGTGTTGGGCACCGCGATAAGCCTGATCATCCATTGCGGCCACCTCCGATCATACTGTCGTGTATTTTGTCGAGCTTCTTGTCCACGTTGTTCATGGTCCTGATGAAATCTTCGCGCGTGGTGTAGATGAAGGGAAGATCGGAACGAAGATCGTCCAGTTCCTTCTCCAGCGTGGAAACCCGTTGGGCATTTTCCTTGATTTGCCCCTTGATTTCGCTCATCGACGTTTTCAGGAAATACCCGATGACGCCGATCCCTAGCATGGTGATCGTCTGCATCGCCCAATTGAAATCCATCCGCTTAGCCCTCCCGCAGCTCCAGCGCCTCGGAAATCGCCGCGTTCTGCTTCAATTCCAAAACCTTCGCTTCGATTGTCGCCGTGATGTACTTGTCCAAGTCGCCCAGCGTGACCTTGAGCGCGTCAAGGTATTGCGGTTCCATCGTACGCACGATTTCTCCATAGGCTTGCTTGGCGAGGGAAGTAAGCTCTTCTTTCGATGCCTGGCCGTTCTTCACAGCGCGGCGCAGCTCCTTGGCCGTCGTCTGCTCGATGGTCTTGACCGTCTTCGTCGCCACATCATCCAGCCGAGCAACAGCCGCCTGGGCGAGCGCCCGTTGATCATCGTTTTTGATTTTGTCCGCTTCGACGGATACCTTGGCCGTCGCCTTGCGGATATAGTACAGCGCGTAGGACGACAGCAGTGTCAGCGCCGCCAGGGTCAGGTTGGCTAATATGTCTTGTGCCATTTCTTGCATGCGATCATCTCCTATTTTTGAAATAAAAAAAGCTACCGAGTGGCTTTCGCCTACTGGTAGCTTATAACAATGCGTATGATCATTTTAGACGGGGAAACCCGCAGTCTTACCCGCCTTTTTCCAACAGCGTGAAGATGTCAAGCTGGTTCTCGTCCGGTTCCGGTTCAGGCCGCAGCCCTTCGCAAATTTCCCGAATCCGGCGCTCGCTCAAATTATACTTTTTAGCGAGCTGGTGGGAATTGCTCCCCCTGTATTCCTCCCTGATCCGTTGATCCCGAATCGGCCTCAAGAAGAAGTCAGATGACGGAATATAGAGGGTGTCCCCCTTGGAATAATCCGCCAGCTTAATGAGGTTCTCCAAGCCGATCAGTTCGGCTATGGGTCGGTATCGTTCGGGAATCATAGCAGGGGTCAAATCCTTAACCCAATCCTCCAAAGGGGATTCACCTCCCTATTATAGCAGATTTGCGAAAATGTCAACTCAAACAGTGATTCCCTTTTCCTTCCTGTACTGAATGGTGATTGTTCGCCAGAAGTCGAAGCTGCCGGTCTTCGGATTCATGTGCGGATCGTAGTATTCCGCAGCTTCCTTTGCCCATTCCGGGGCGGGGATGTTCCGCTGATCCTCCAAGCTCTTGATGCGCTCGGCCTGCTTCTGGACGGTCTGCTTCAGCTCTTCCAAAACCTTTCTTTCTTCCGGTGTCATCGGTTCGTTTTCCTCCTTCGCGGCCAGTTTAGCCGATACCATATTTTTGAATGATGTCCAACCCGTCCATTTGCCGCTGTCATACATGAGGCGCGGGCAAATTTTCTTACTCCAATCGTAGTGCCTGCGAAGCCGATCCACGCCCCAGCCCCGTTCCTTGAGCATTGCCGCCACCAATTCAGCGGCATTGTCCAGCGTCTTTTGGTAATTGCCGGATTCGCATATTTCAATCCCGATGGATGTCCGGTTGCCGCTTCCCGCGCCGCTGCCGTCACCGGCATGCCAAGCGTTTTCGGCGAGCGGCAAGCATTCGATGGCTTCGCGTTCATCGACGACGATATGGAACGAAGCTGTCCGGTTGTTGCTAGGATTCGTGAGCCAGCCGCGTTCATTCGCCGCCGTGGATGACGGGTTGCCGGTGTTATGGATCGTGATGGTCGTCGGCATCATGGTAAACCCTGGCCGCCGGTTGTTCGGGGTCGTTCTAGGGATGTGATCCACGCGATAGTTCATGCTTTACCACCTCCGTTCGTGAATGTAAATCCGTACATGAGCAAGACTTGCCGATCCGTCGGGATTCCCTCGAAGAATTCGGAGTTCGCGGAAATCGGTGTGTCGCGGATTAAGCCGACCAGGCGCTTGATGTTCGCCTGGGTGACGGCGATCCCGCGAGCCTTGAGCGTCGCTTCGATGTCCTTCAGCTTCAGGACCAGCTCCAGCTTCGTCTTAATGACTGGTTCCAATGGCTTCAGCTCCTTTCGTCGGCCACGACCAGCTCGATGACCTTGTTCTGTTTGATTAGATGGGACTTGAGGGAACGGAAGGACGTCCAGCCGTCTTCGTAATAGGTGTACGTGTTCCGCTGCTCCCATTCCTTGGCCCACTTCTTGTCGATCCGGCGCATTTTCGCCAGTTCTTTCTTCGAGCGGAATTGCTTCGTTCGTGGCCGCATGAAACGCCGCCGTTCCTCGCAATCCTCCAGAAACCACTTCCCCATGATGACGCCGTTCACGTAAACCCGAAGGCGGTTCTGCATCTGACTGATGCGCTCCAAGCATATGGTGATCGGATACCCGTCGCAAACGAGTTTCACTTGTGAATAGAAGTGGGTCAACTCTTGCTCGATGTCCTTCCAGTCCTGGGCGGTAATCGCCCGCGTCGTCAGCTTCGTTTCCGTTTCTTGCATTTCGTTCCGCTCCTTTCGAGGGGCGCGTTCTCACGCGCCCATCAGATGCCAGCATTCAGATTTCAGATGCCCGGTACAAAAGCGGAGCGGAAGCCAATGCTCGTACTGGAGTAGGAGCGGGGGTCGTTCAGGTTGAGCGCGAACACCCCGGCATAAGCGCCATAGCTCCAAAAGCCGCCGCGAACCGGTAGTCGTTCGCTTTCCTCGGCGTCCATCCAAAACCAATCCGTCAGCGGTTCGTCGTCAACAGGGAATAGCCCGAGCGCTTGCACCAGGAACGGAACTTCGGCGTCGGCCTTCAGCTCGGAGAATGAGCAGCCGCCATACCCTCCGGCGGTGCCGATGGTCAGTTGAATGTCATCGTCCAATTCGGCGTATTTCAGGCTGTAACCGTCCGACGCGATGGCCGTCCATTCCTCGCTCGTTGGCGACTGATCCGGCTGCAAGGCGACATCGTTTCCGGGAATGACTTGGATTTCCCCGTCGGCCAGGCGAAGGCCGGACACCCATTCCCATACATTGCCGTTCAGGTCATATACACCTTCCGGCGTTCCGTCGTGCGACCAGGAGGCCGGGCCGCTGCCGGTCAACACCTTGCGCTGGTCGAATGTTTCGCCGCGCTCGTCTTCGTGCGCGTGATCGTTGCCCCAATTGTTATTCCCGCGCGGCAGCGTTCCGTTTTTCTTTGCCCATAGGGCGATGGCGGCCCATTCGGCGTTGCTGATCAAGTGCCAGCCCGGCCCCTTGCTTTCGCAAGCTTCCCGCGCCTGGTCGTAGTTCACGCCAACAGCGGGCTGCTGGAAGGGGAGGCTGTATGCTTTTCCGCCGACGATGACGTTCTGATACTTGCTCACCCAAATTTCCGGAACTTCCTTTCCGCCGACGACAAAAGCCGGGTGAGGGGTATCCGGTGCGCCCTCGATCACGTCCGACAAGTTGAATTTCGGGATGCGCACCATCATGCTGGGCTTGCCTGCGTTATCAAAAATCATGTCATTATTCCGTTGATTGCTCATTTTTCGTTCCTCCGTTTGTCATTTATTTTGAGAATCCGGGGCGAATCTGATGTCGATCCGCCGGGTTTCCGAATCATACTGAATCGCTTCGATCTGTCGCGCGGAAGGCTGCTTCTGCAACTGGTTGAGCAAACTTTGCAGGCTGACCGATACGCTTGAAGTTGTCATGTTTGCCGAAGGGAACTGGACAAAGCAAAGGTTCGGGTCCTTCGGCATCGCCAGCGGGACCGGATCGCTCTTCGCCTTGGCTTTGGTCTTCGTACTGGCCCAAGCCATCCGAATCACTCCTTCCCAGCGCTATTTCAGGCGCTTTTTCCACTTCCGCCAGTGGCGGGCTTGGCTTTTCTTCTTCCGATAACTCATGATGCGGATGCGCTGCCGATCCGTTCCGCGTCGTTTGTTTGTTCTGGATCGGCATAGCGTTTTGACCGCGAGTAGGGCGGTAAGGCTCTTTCTTGTGTGCATGGATTCACCCCTTTAAGGTTGATATGTAGGAGTTGCCGAAGTGTCTGCTTGTCCTGGGTGCGGCGGACGATCAGCACATGGCAATTCAGGTCCATGCTCCAGCGGATCGCCCGGCGATCCAGCCGCAGCCGGTCGCACAGCTCATACAACAAATAGCGACGCTCGGCGGTGACGTGTGCCGCTCCTGTCGAATCCGTAAAGACATCATGCTGCCGCCTCATTGCAGCAGCTCCTTGAACCGGTAATTCAGGGCCAGCGGGTCCTCGCCTTCGGCAAGCAGCATTTTCCCCAGGTATTTCTTGCCCTTCGGACTTTTCGTCTTCTCGAACAACCGGCCCGCCGTCGCTTCCGACAGCCATCCGATCAGCTCGTAAAAATATTCGCTGGTGTAAACGATAGGGAGCTGCTTGCGGTAACGGTAATCCACGATGCCATAAAATTCCCTGATCCAGTTGTCCTTTTGACTTTCCTTGCATATGTCGTCCACGACGAGCAAGTCGCAGTTGTAAATCTTCTGCCGGATTTCCTCCACCATGTACGCCTCGTCCTCGCGGCTATAGTACGCGAACCACTCCTGGAAGCTTTGTACCCAATTGAAGAAGAGCGGATGAACGCCCAGCTCGATCAGCGGGGCAACCGCCGCTGTCACCAGGTGCGTCTTCCCGCTGCCGGAGGTTCCCAGCAGGCCGAACCAGGGGACACCCTTCAAGCCCTGTCCCTTCTTGATCCGGGCGACCAGGCCATCCGAATACTCCCGCGCCAGTTCGTAGGCGGCGGCGACGCGGGGGTCCGCGCCGTCCACGACGAAGTTATCAAACGTCTTATGCAGCGCGTCCTCGCTCATGTTGGATGATTTCATGATCCGTTGAAGCTTTTTGCGCTCCACACACTCGCAGCGATACCCGACGTTGCGTTCAAGATCGAAGATGATGCCTTCGTCCCGGCACTTCGGGCAATCATAGACCGTCAAGTCTTCGACGGAAGGCTGCTTCTGCATTGGCGTCTCGCGTTCGGCCTTTGACTTGGCTGCCTGCACCCGTTCGAGCAGGGAAGGCATGATGTCCTTCAGGCTTTCCATGGGCCGCGCCTCCTTTCTGGAGATTCCGCAGGATGCCGCGCGTGTAGTTCTCTTTGATGTTCGGATACTTTTCAATGTGGATACGCAGCGCCCGAATGACCAGGGCCGGGTCATACTTGGCCCAATATTCATGTTCGCGTTGCTGGATGCCCTCCGATATTTTGCCGGTGCTGCGGGTCCAGCGTACCGTCTCCCAATATTGCGCAATGACAGCCTGCTGTTCCGGCGTATATCGATCAAGTGCGTTCGACACTTGGCCGTTCCTCCTTTCGTGTATCGTTCTGCCGCCACAAGTAGAGGCGGGAAAACAGCTCCATTTCCCGCGTCCATGTGGCTGCCGATCCGTCTTTCAGGCGATCATATAAAGCTCGGTAATCGATGACCTCGGATTTCGCTTCATCCATGCAGCCGGTTCTGCTCCCTGCGCAGAACGGCCTTCAAAGATTCGATCAACGTCCGCGCCTGGCCGAACCCAAGCCACTCCAAGCGGGCGACCCCTCCGCAATACTTTTTCGTGAACGCCTGGAGGCGCTTCGGATTGTCGGCCCATCCCAATTCACGCTCCAGGGTTCGGATTTTGTGGAGCTGTTCCGGCGTCGCCATCCCAGGACGGCGGGTTGCTTGCGCTGCCGTCTGCTTGCCAGCGAGCCGATTCATTTCCTCAATCAAGAGATTCGCCTGGAGGATCGTCAAGACGGATGTGCTGCGCTGGCCGGTGAGACGCTCGACCAGGTCGCGCAGCAATGTTTCGTCGAAACCCAATTCCCCGGCGAGCGCCCAAATCTTGCGGTTTTGATCGGGAGTCCGCTTCTCCGTTCTCGCCCGGCTCATTTCTCATACTCCAATCCGACGCCGACCTGTTCTTCCACAAATACCGATTTGCGAATGCGTTCGAGCTGTTCGGCGGTCAGACCGGAGAAGAAGCGGTCGATCAGCTCGGTGTTCTTGATCTGCCGGATCGCGTCCAGCTCTTCCTCGCATTCATCAGTGACGCCGACACTCTCCAGGACCCGCTTGTCCTTGATGTAGTCGCCCTTGAGCTTCTTCTTCACCGACTTGATGGTCGCGGCGTCCAGGCCCAACCCTTGCAGCACGCCATCGAGCGTCTGACCGTCGGTGGCGAAATCGTTCTTGAACAAAGCGATCAGCGCTTCTTTGAACCGTGCTTCGACCGCGTATTTGATTTCCTCCTTGCGAACGATCTTCGCCTTGGCCTTCTCTCCCAGGACTTCGATCAGCGCGGTGTAATCGTCAAGATCGAACTTTTCCTTTTGGGCCACGTTGAAATGTCCGTTTCTGCCGAAGATTTGCAGCCACTTCAAATTCCTGTTGTCCATGACTTCGACCGCAGCCGCTTGCAGTTCGGCCTTGATCGCATCCAGCCGTTTCGTATCTTCTTTGATCTGCTTTTCGAGGTCGATCCCCTGGTCCACCAGCTCGGCCAGGCTCGCCAGACGTTCGTTCATCATTCGGCAGGACCCCCTTGCACAGCTCTGGAAATCGCGGCATTGGAGACTTCCGCATCCATGTTGCCGATGCACTCGGCGCAAACGAAACGCCCCATATAAACAATCAATTCTTTATCGGACCCGCAGAACAAGCAGCTTCCTTCCGTGCGTTGCAGCAAGATCGAACCATCTTCGCCATCGACGACAATTTTGAACCGCTCGCCGTCCGTCAGCCCATAATCCCGGCGAAGCGCCGCCGGAAGGGTGATCGATCCGCTTTTACTGATTTTCTTGTTGAATTCCTTCATGCACATATTCCTCCTATTGTCAATTTGCAAAACCTCGTCGAACCCCCAGGGACCTTAATTCATGGAGCGTTCGAGAGCATCGGCCAGCTCACCGGCCAGTCGATCCGCCGAACAACCTTCGGGAATGATCTGCTGGTGCAGGACGTAGATCACGCCGGTTCCTTTGTCGATCCCGGCGACGGTCATGCCGTATTGATCGCGAGAAACAGCGATGTCCAGCGTCTTCCCGTCAAGATCGGGCCATTCAAAACTTGGAACGTCCTTCTTGCTGAAAACCCCATGAGGGTCTCGTTCATGTTGATTGCTCATTCAATCCCTCCTTTGGTGTAATGTCGCCCCGGAGCAAACCGGGGCTGTATTCGCCGCCGTAATAGCCATCCAGGTGCATGATCAGCGGCGTGAGGGCCGCCAAGAACCTGGGACAGCTCGGCGCGTTCTTGCGTATCTTCTTGCCATATTGCCCGCCACGCTGGACGGCGCAGAAGAAGAGGTTCCCGCTTTGGAAGCGCACCGCCACGATATGATCACAATGGGCGCATTTGGTTTCCGGCTGCGGGGCGGGCGATGCCGACGGCGGCAAGCCAGGAAACAAATCCAGTTGCTCGGTTGACATTTCGCGCACCTGCCTTTCGTCTGCCTTCTATCGCTCGGGCGAGCTGCCGATGCAAGTCTTCCGGCTCGGTCATCAGGCATTTATAGAAGAAGTCGTCCGACAGCTCCAGCGCTCGGCACGAAAGATCAGCCATGCCGATTTGTGCGGCCAACTCTGCCATTTGAAGAAGCGCCGTCGAGATACAAACCCCTTCCAGCTTTGTGAACTCGTACAGCCCGACATGCTCCAGTGTATCGGCCATTCGCTCGAAGGCTTCCGCTGACGGCTGCGAGTCGTCGCGGGCGCGTAATCGCAACGCCGCCCGCGCCAGCTCGACCTCCGATGTGATCAGCTCCATTTCAATTTTGATCATGGGTTCAACCTCCTTACAGCATCATCATGCTGCTGGCCTTATAGATCGTGTCCAGCGTGATGGTTTCGCCGCCGTCCTCGCGGTGGACGCGCAGCACGTTGTCGAGCGTTCGGGCAAGCAGACGGAAGCAGCCCGTTTTGCTGTTTGTTCCGCGAGCGACCATTTCTTCCAGGGCGTCCGGTTCAAACGGAAATCCGTCCAGATAGTCGCGAACTTCCTTGTCCGTCAGCCCGATAAGCGCCGTCCGGGCATCCACCCGGTTCGCAAAGCGCTCCAGGTATCCTTTGATTAACGATTCCAACTTCGGTTCCCCGGCGATCACCAGCCCGACGCGGGCGTCGCCGTAGATGGAGCGAAGAATTTCCATCTTCTTTTGGGTGTACTTATTGATCAACTTGTCGGCCTCGTCCACGATGAGCAGATACCCCTTGTTAACCTCGAAAAATTGAATGATTCCCTGTTTCTTGCGGTAGATGCTGCCGGATGCGGACGGGATGCCGAGCGCCGCTTCGATGGCGTCGATCAGGTCCTTGCAACCCATGCTGTCATCGCATTCGATGTACGCCACGCGCTGCATCTTCGCGTAATGCTTGAGCGTGTGGCTCTTCCCGTAACCGGTGCGACCGGTGACAATGCCCAGCTTGCTGTGATCCTGGCATTCGGCACAAAGACCGAGGATGTCGCGGGCATCCCGACCGGCGAAGAACTTCGGTGCGGTCGCCGGGATCGCGGAGATTTCGCCGACTTGATCATGCTCGTTGAGAAACTTCAGGACAGCCGGTTCGATCTTGGTGTTCTCGGCGTCGTACTTGCCCGAGAGATACCGGGACAAGGCCGGTCTGGATACGCCCATGATTCGAGCCATTTCCGTAATCGTGCTGCCCGTCCGATTCATGTATTCATTTGCCCGAGTGACAAGGTCCGTTTTGATCGTATAAAGTTTCGTCGCTTCCATTGCCATGAATAAATCCCTCCGTTAGCCGAGTTCCTTCAGCTTAGCCAAAGCAGCCTCGGCGCGTTTTTGGTAATAATCGTTTTCCACAGCAGCGGGCCGAGCGGCCTTTTTGCTGCGAACGTCTTCCTTATATTGCTTGTCCTGCGGCAGCGCCACGACCTTGGGCGCTTTGCCTTTTGCTGGTTGTCCAATGAACACGCCTGCCATGTTGTCCTCGGCGGCGATGTGCTGTCCGATCCGCTCTTCCAGTGGCGTGGTCAGCTCCTTCAAGCGCTGTCTGTCCGCCTTGAGCTGCTGATTCTGCGCCCGCTTGTGTTCCTCCAGCGCCTTTTGCGGCGCACGCGGGGCGATCTGAAGCAACTCCTGGCTTTCAGCCTCGCAAATCTTAGCACCGGTGATCCGGTCATATACATGAAGCCGAGTGACGTCGTTCGCGTCCCACTTGATGTTGACATAGTCGTCGATGTAGGCGTCCAGCTCGGGGGCGCGGTACTCGAATCCGAATCGGCGAATGCCGACCTGGTAAACGCGAACCCGCTCTTCTGCCTGCATTAGCCAAGTGGCGGCGACCGATCTTGGCGGAACCGCCTTGAAGTAGCGCTCGGCGTTTTGGAATACTTCCAGCGGCGTATGCCACTGTTCACCTTGTTCCTTGAGGCCACGGTGCTTCCGGGCGTGATACTCTTCGTCACGCCATTTGCGCCATAGGGCGCAAAGCTCGTCCATCGTGATCAGCTCGCCGCGCTCCAGCATGCCCGGAATGTCCTTCTTGATCTTGCTGGATGTACGCGATCCGGTCAGCGTTCCCGTATAGCTAAGCAACCACTTCTCGAACCGGTTGATCAGCGTCAGGAAGAATCGTTCAATCGCCGCCTTGCCCCAAGGCTGGTATGGCAGCGAACGGAAATCGTCCTGGATGCCGATAGACCGATAGAAGCCGATGGCTTCGCTGTCTAAGCTCATTCGTTCGCTCCGTTTGCGGCCCGTCAGTGTTTCGGCGGTGAAATCCTTGCCGTTGTCGATCTTGATCCATTGTGGAACGCCGCCGACTTCGTTATAGATCATGTTAAGCATCGATTGCTTGATGACCTGGGCGCTCGGCGTGTGACAAAGGATGTCGCCGACGATGCAGCGGCTTCGCGTGTCGATCCACCCGACCAGGATCGGCTTGATCGCGGTCTTCTTGCCGTTCGGGTAGGTGTATTCAACCCACACGTCGAAGGTGTGACCGTCGCCCTGAACCAATCCCATGACCGGCACCGACGTCATATCTTGTAGCGCCTTGCGCAGCTTCTTGTTCCGATACATCCTTTCGCCCTTTTCGGCGAGGTAATGCGCGTTCTTATAGCGCTTGACTTCCATCAAGTAACCTATGTAACGCGCCACCGTCGGATAGGATGGATAGTCCCAACTGTTGGCCGATGCGACTTGTTGCAGCTTGGTGTAAAGCATGTCGATGGTTCCTTGGTTCTCCGCGAATCGCTTGTCGAACCACAGATTTTCGATCCAGGCTTTCATCGGCTCGGAAAGCGACGGGAACGTGTAGGTTTCCTTCGGCTTCCGGCACAATGCCAGCACTTTCAAATAATCGTAATTCTTGCCGTCCTGCTTCCCGAGCTTCAGCGCCCAGGCGCTCGCTTCGAGATACGCTTGCGAATGTCGGTATAGCGTCCGCTGGCTCATGCCGAGCTGGGCGGCAAACTCTTCCGCGAAGCCCGTCCGGTCGCGGTCGGCATAGTTCAAAAATTCCTGAATGTGCTTCGCCAGCTCGACCGCTTCGTAATACCGCTTCCCGAATTTCTTGATGTATTCATCCAGGTCGGCGTCGATGTACCAAGGCACATCGTCCGAATTGGTGCGTTCTTCGATCACGACTTCATCCCCTCCCTCGATGTTCTGCGCTTCCTTGTAGGCTCTCCGAGCCTTCTTTGAGAGGGAAGATAGAGCAACTAGAATCCGAGGCTTGCCGCCACTTGAAACCGGCTCTTTTCTCACATTGAATAGAGCTGGGTTTCGTTGAACCTTCTTCTTGATCGCTTCATAACTGATGCCTTCGTAACCGGCAGCGTCTTCTAATGAGACAAACACGTCCGTCAAGCGGCTTCCCCTCCTTTCCATTCCATCACCCGCATGGTACAATAAGGGGGAATAGCTTTTTGCTATTCTCGGGACTAGGAGCGGTTACTCTTGCTGGAGGAGCGCTCCTTTTTTGTTGCCTTCTTCTCCCTGTACTTCCCTTATTGCATCTGCTCGCTTTCATGCGGACACCTTCAAGCTTTCCAAATCCAAGTCCAGTACCCTGGCTATTTTCGGGAGGTAGTTTCTCCCCGAACGAGCGCCAAACAAAATAGAATTCAAATATTGCTCGCTTGTTCCGATTTTTTGGGCTAATTGCCGGTGTGTTATTCCAACTTCGATCAGGCGTTTTTTAACTACTTTGCCGACCGGAGTCAGTTCGCGTTTCTTTCTCATGGCGTTTACCCCCTTCAGTAACATTGGCGGCCCCTTCCTTCAAAGTATCGAAGTGATTCTCCCATTCCGCCAAATGGTTCTCCATGCTTTTCAAATACGATAATTTCCCATTCACCCGAGCAAGGAACCGTTTCAGTTCTTCCTCCAGTTCCTCCTTTTCGGCGCGAACCTCTTGCAGCAGCCGTCTATTTGTTTCATTAAGAGATTCAATCATGATGTCTGCTGTTTCAGGAGCGAATTCCTCGACTTGCTCAACGAAAGATGATATTTGAGCAAATCCCTTCTTATACAAATGCGTCCATTGGTTTTGCGACAATTGCGATCACCTCCTGCTTGCACGTAGTTGATTGAATCGATATTGCTATTCACTTTTCAAAGAGCATACGGCCTACCGTTGTGCAAGACGGCGGCTATTTTGTTGCGCCTGTTGTGGGTTCATGATGTGTGGTAAAATTTGAATTGGTGTAGTTCTAAAGCATGCTTTAATTATATACCACACGTTCGTGTGGAGTCAACAAAGAAAACACACTTTTATGGGGTATTTATTTTGATAAAACACATTTTCGTGGGGTGATTAAATGTCAGAGACGTTTGGAGATCGTTTGAAGGAAGCGCTAAAACGTGCAGGGCATACTCAAAACAGTGCCAGGGAAGTGCTTGGCTTGTCCAAAAATGCAGTGAACAATTACGCTAGGGGCAGGATACCCGATGCAACTATTCTGCTCCGTCTGTCACAATTGTGTGGTGTGTCTATGGAATGGCTTCTCACGGGTGTCGAAAGGGAAGTGGAGAAGGAGAAAGTGGAGAACAGGGGATTTGACATAAGTCCTGAAGAATACGAACTAATCCTTAAGCTGCGATCATTGGACGTAGACAATCAAGAGGAGGCAATCGAAATTATTGAGCGTAAATATGCTCGTTTGGGCAAAGACGCCCAGAACAGCAGAAAGCGGATGTCATCGAACTCGCAACCTGGCGCGGAAGACGAACTGTCCGCCGGGATCAGTGACGTGAGTTAATTTTTATGTCCTAAATGATTTAGTTTTATATCATTTTTTTGGCGATTTCAACCTAATTGCTAGTGATTTATAACTGACCTGGGTTGGCGATATTTTTATCGCAAACAATGACGATTTATAGTAAAATTATGGTATGTTAATTCGCTGCGTGAGAGGAGGTATATCCGGATGTTGTTGATTCTCTTGTTCATCCTGCTGGTCATCGTCATCATATTTCGCAAGGAAATTAAAAACATGATTGCATATGGCATTCTTGCCATACTGGCATTCGGTTTGTGGCAAGTAGCGTGGTGGGGAGCCTTGATAGTCGTCGCGCTCTTTGTTGTCCCATTCATTGGAGGATTTTTGTTGGAGCATTTCAAGGGGCGCAAACAGGCTGCGAAATGATCGTTTTTTTGCAGAATTGTGTCCCTTTGAAAACAGCTGGTTTTAAGAGGTCTCAAAATGCCTGAAACCCGCGCCATTGCTGCAATGGGACCAATTCTGCACCGATTAAACGATTTGTCCCATTCAATTCTGCACTTTTTTCGTTGTTTTCATGATTAAACGTTATTATAATCGACGATGATTCAACCAAGAAAAGCCTGTGCCATCGCGGTTTCCGAGATTTCCGAAGTTTTTAGTAACGAGCTTTAACGCTTAATAACGCAACGTTCTAACGCTTCGCTTCTTTTGCTCGGAATCTCCATCGACTCAAATATCATTCCAAAAACACGAAACGCCCGTTTTTCCTTATATACCAAGGGTTTCGGGCGTTTTTTCTATCATTTTCACTCTATTAAGTTTCTTTTTTGTCATTCTCAAGATACTTGTCACGCTAACCTCGCTCCATCCCACCTAAACCCGCATGAAATCAGGCATTCCCGGCATTTCCCGCTTCGTTTTTTGGGTGTCCCTCTTTGTCAGTTATTCTGATAACGTACATTTACCAATGCGTTGGAGGGTATTCGACTAGCTATTTCGCTTTACCCGGATTATGTAGATTTGCACTTTTACGAGGGTGTCATTTTACATGGACAGCGGAGGTATGCCGAGGCCATTGAAGTATTTAAGACCTGTCTGGAGATGGGGGAGCGCTGTAGTATTCATTTGAGCAAAGTTGGTGTAGGAAGCTATTATTCCGAGTTTTTTACAGGATTGTGTTACGAGGAGCTTGGAGCCGTGAGATTGGCTGAAGCCGCCTTTCTGCGTGCGCTTAAGACTTACCCGGAATTTACAGAAGCCAAGGCCAGACTTGAGCATATTGGATATGCAGGAAGAGGTGAACGGTCATGAGTCAACCGGGAATGCCAAATATCACGCCTGTCATATCCGTTGATGTCGATCAAACCATCGTGATGCTGCTATCCTCTATTGCTATGGAGGAGATGGCATTGGCTCATCTGGTAAATTCGGGTGCAGAGCAAGTGCAGTATGTGCTTGGTACTTTGGAGAACGGATTGGATTTGCCTGCTGCGCCTACGGTGGAACAATTGATGACTTTGCAGCGTTCTATGAGTAGTACCATGCAGGGTGTTATCTTGAAAGAAATGATGCTGCTGATGAAGTTGGGGCAAGTTGTCGAAATGGACCGGGAACGGCAAGAGCGTCAGCAAGAATAAGAGTGAGAATGTAATTGATAAAAATTCAAGAGGGACGTAGTCCGTGCAGCAGAATATATTTGCTTGCTCTATTGTCCTGAATAGGGTTACTAAAGTCAGGAGAGTTCCTAGAGAGAATTAAGGAGGATAATGTATGTCTCAAGCAAATTTTCCCAATATTACTCCATCCGTAACACTAACGAGAGAAGATGCCATCAACTTGCTGTTATCATCGATGGCCATGGAGGAATTGGGATTAAGCCATATTATTAACGCTGAAGGTGAGAAGCTGCAATATGTGCTGGGAACGTTGCCTGGCTTGTCAGGCCCGGCGCCAACCATCAGTGATTTGCTATCAATTAATAATAGTGTAAGAAATACATTGCAGGAAGTTACGAAAAAGGAATGGCTATTACAAAGCAGAATGGACAATATCTTAACTCTGCCGATCTCGGTTGGACCTACCGGGCCTGCAGGTCCAACGGGTCCAACGGGGCCATTAACTCCTGGGGAACCACTGTTTAATGTATTTGGTACTACAGGCTCCGCCACGGTGGGGGCAGGAGAGAATTTGAACTTCTTATCCAACACATTGGATATTACAGTAACGGAAGGTTCTGCTAACGTACAAATTGAAAATACAATGTCTGCTACCGGTCCAACAGGCGCTACTGGTCCAGCAGGCCCGACCGGCCCAACTGGCCCAGCGGGAGCAGATGGAGCGACCGGTCCAGCAGGCCCAGCAGGAGCAACCGGCCCAGCGGGCCCAGCAGGAGCAACCGGCCCAGCAGGCCCAGCAGGAGCAACCGGCCCAGCGGGAGCAGATGGAGCGACCGGTCC
>NZ_KB895376.1:0-65359 GCF_000374825.1 Paenibacillus sanguinis 2301083 = DSM 16941 | reverse complement strand
CCAGCGGGAGCAGATGGAGCGACCGGTCCGGCAGGTCCAGCAGGAGCAACCGGCCCAGCGGGAGCAGATGGAGCGACCGGTCCAGCAGGCCCAGCGGGAGTTGATGGAGCGACCGGCCCAGCAGGTCCAACCGGTCCAGCGGGAGTTGATGGAGCGACCGGCCCAGCAGGCCCAGCAGGTCCAACCGGCCCAGCGGGAGCGGACGGAGCAACCGGTCCAGCAGGTCCAGCAGGTCCAACCGGCCCAGCGGGAGCAGATGGAGCGACAGGCCCAGCAGGTCCAGCAGGAGCGACAGGCCCAGCGGGAGCAGATGGAGCGACCGGTCCAGCAGGCCCAGCGGGAGCAACCGGCCCAGCGGGAGCAGATGGAGCAACCGGTCCAGCAGGTCCAACCGGCCCAGCGGGAGCAGATGGGGCGACAGGTCCAATAGGCCCGACAGGCCCAATAGGCCCGACGGGTCCAACGGGCGAAGGAACTATTATTCCGTTTGCATCGGGGGTACCAGTTGCACCAACAACCTTATTAGGTGGTTTGGCCGGACTTCCTGCTGTTGTGGGCTTTGGTAACTCCGGATTATTGCCCAACGTTCTGGGAGCAACCATTGACCTTACTGGTGCGGCTGGATTGCTTACCAACTTCTCATGGTCAATGCCGCGTGATGGCGCCATCACTTCAATCTCGGCATATTTCAGTGTTACAGCGGGACTAAGCTTGGGTATTGGATCAGTATTAATTACAGCACAATTGTATCAATCAACTACACCTAATAACATTTTTTCACCAGTACCAGGAGCCTTGGTCACGCTGCCTCCTCTTACTGGGTTAATTTCAATAGGTACTGTTATTTCAGGAAATAGTGGACCTCTAAATATACCAGTGACAGAGGGAACGCGCTTGTTATTGGTGGTTTCGGCTGGATCAACAGGTCTGGCAATCGCCTCCACCACTGCAGGGTATGTAAGTGCTGGTGTAAATATCGTCTAATGAGCAGCAACTGATCTATTCAATAACCATAACCACCGGCTTTTTGCCGGTGGTTAATTTGTCCTCTTTTTTGCCGAACGACTTACTATGAGTTCCAAAGACTTGAGATATACAAATTAAGGGAAGGGTTATCCCGCAGGACAACCCTTGTCTTCCAAAGCAAAGCTTAGCGGTGCTCGATCAGATCTATGGCGCCGAGCACGATATGGGCCAAGCCAAATCCAAGCACACCAGTAGCGGCAAGCTTATACTTGCTTCCGAGCAAAGATGCGGCAGAAGCGGACACTACGGCTCCAAGAACGGTGGGAATCAACCCTTCACGCATGCTTAACACCCCTTTACATTCGTTTGGAAAGACAAACTTATTCTAAGCTAAACCGGCATTGGCTATTCAGGCCATGCCTGCTCCGAATTAAGCCCGATTGGGGCTTAGCGCTTGAAGCGACATACCCGAGGATTTGCTGATTACAACGAAGAAAAATTCACTTGCGTCAACCTTTCAGACTCCTCCCAGAGCCTTGCGGCGTTCTTGCTATCTAGGGCTTGCGGCGCTATTTTGGCAACCGCAGGATACCCTCTAAGCTCGTTCAATCTGGAAGGACCATAATAGGTGCCTCCTGTTGCTTCTTTCGCCGTTGCGGCAAAAAGAGATGGCCAGGCTCCATGACTAGCCGGCTGGAAAAAGATCGGACCAAACAAGCGGCGGACTAACCCTGCCAGGCTATTTTTGCCAGATCCGTTGGGGATTAGTTCAGTTCTTGAGAGACCCGGATGTGCTGCCATACTCTTGATCCCCCAGCCAGCGGCACTACTCCTGCGTTGTAGCTCCAGCGCAAACATCAGACAGGCCAGCTTGGACTGAGCATAGGCTTCCATAGGTTTGTACTGGCGTTCGGATTGCAAATCATCAAAATGGAGCGTGCCTGAACGATGGGCTATGCTGCTCAATGTAACAACTCGAGGTTGGCTCGCTTTGATCAAGAGGGGGAGCAATTGTGCGGTTAGTGCAAAATGTCCAAGATAATTAGTACCCCATTGCAACTCGAACCCATCCTTTGTTGACTTACGCCGGGGTGGGCTCATGACGGCTGCATTGTTAATCAATAGATCGACACTTTTAAGTTGAGTCCTCATCCGTGCACTAAAGGCTGTAACAGATGCAAGATCTGCCAAATCAAGTTTCTCGAAGCGAATCGTCCCGCCAGGAATCAGATGGCCAATCCTTTTTATCGCTTCTGTCCCTTTTTTTTCGTTTCGACCAGCCATAATGACCTCTGCTCCTGCACGAGTCATCTCCAAAGCTGTCTCATACCCAATTCCCCCGGTCCCGGTAATCACAACCGTGACGTCCGTTTGAGAGGGAATGTCCAAGGCAGTCCAATCTCGCTTCATCCTTTTGGACATTCTTCATTCTCCTTATCATCTACATAGTGTTAAAATGCATCCCCTACATGAAGAACCTTGAGCGGTCCATGGGTGTGCTTTATACTAAGGGTAGCATTTCGAGTTCTGTCTAAGTCAACCAAATGTATTCACCTTTTCACAAGGAGACATTGATCATGTATACGATTCACGAGGTTGCTGAGGCCTGTAACATTTCAGCCCATACCATTCGCTATTATGACAAGGAAGGGCTGCTGCCCTTTATTAATCGAAACAGTACCGGAAACCGGACATTTAGTGAAACCGATCTGGAGGTTCTCAAGCTGATCTGTTGTCTGAAAAATTCGGGAATGCCGGTCAAGAACATCAAGGAATATATGGATTTAGTCATGCAAGGTCCGGACACTGCTTCTGCACGGAGGCAACTGTTGAATAACCATCGCAAGAGCATCCAGCGGCAAATCGAGGATTTCAAAAAAAACTTGAATCTTGTTGATTTGAAGATTGCTTTCTATGATTCGTATCTGAATGCTCCAGAAGCTGGTTATGATCCGCTGAAATTTATGCAGGAACACAAAAATCCTTGATTTTCCCATAAAAGGAAAAAAGAAGGAAATCACTTGGAGTTAGGTCTAAGCGATTTCCTTCTTCATTTTACTGCTTTGTATTGTTACGTAGGTCTTCCTGTACACGTGGAAAGACACCCCGGTGTTCCTGCTTAGACTACAACTAACGAATAGCTTATTTCTAAAACAACAAAAGCCCTACCTCTCATTTGTCCTTGCGGCTCCGATGACCGCGCCAGTTTGAATCAGAAAACCATAAAATTCTTACTTTTATTGGGTCATTCAAATAGGAATTTTCATACCGAAACGGTATAAGGAGAGTTATAATCTTTTGAGGAACAATCAAGCGGGTTTTTAACAATTCATTATCTAGTATACTTCATTTTGAAGAAATTGCAACTATGCTTGCTTGCACTTCCCGCAAACAAGCGCTAAAATAACGTGATATCGTACCAATATATACCTTGCTGGGTGATGATTTTGTGAAAAGCAAAGAAAGCATAATACAAAGAGACATAAATCACACTTAAGTACATGAAAGACCATGTATAATAGGTTAATCTAAGATTTACATATTTAAAATATAAGAGGTTGTTCAAAAGCTCTGGTACTAAAGACCTGATTTTTTGAACACAGACTATAACGGACTATAAGGGAGTTTGCCATGAAACGCGGAGATATCCTGCTAATCGGATTAATTGTGGCGGTCGCCTTGGTTTTTTTGGTGCCAAGATGGCTCGGTAATAGCACAAGTGAAAACAATCACAACAATGAGGAACGAGTCGCCAGAATTACGGTTGACGGGAAGCTGTTCAAGACCGTGGCTTTAACCGGAGAAGAACAGACGATTGATATTGAAACGGAGTTTGGCTACAACCAGCTCAAGGTGCACGACTACGGGATTGAAATGATTGATGCCGATTGTCCGGATAAGGTGTGCTTAACCTTTGGATTTATTGATCGGAACGGGGGGACCATCGTATGCCTTCCTCACAAATTGATGGTTGAAGTAGTGGCTACCGGAGGAGGAGACGATGTAGATGCGATCGTTAAATGAGCAATCCAATCTGATGTTGAAGAGAACGGTCATTATTGCGATTTTCGCCGCCGTTTCTGTCGTACTTAGCCTGATTGAGGCTGCGATTCCTATTAATATGGGCGTGCCAGGAGCCAAGCTTGGCTTGGCTAATATTATGGTCCTAACCTGCCTGTACTTCCTGCGAGCGAAAGATTCGCTGATGATGGTGTTGTTGAAGACATTGTTAACGGCATTTATATTCGGAACTTTCTCCAGTTTTTTATTTAGTATTATGGGTGCGTTATTCAGCTTTGCGGCCATGTGGTTCCTGCTTGCTATAGGCCGGAAAAAGCTGAGCGTCATCGGAATCAGCATCGTCGGCGGAATTGCGCACAATGTGGGGCAGCTCACCACTGCGGCTTTTTACTTCCGCACCTCCAACATTTTTTACTACCTGCCAATGCTTCTGATTATGGGCGTGTTGACAGGCATCGCGGTCGGGATTGCGGTCAGATACTTGATCCCGGCTCTATCCAAGCTGGAGCTGTTTGAAAGCTTTCTTGCTGAAAAAGAATAGGCAAGCTGAACGAAGCACGATGCCATAAAATTTGATCAATACAAGAAACTCGTGAGGGGCAGCGACGGCAAGCTTATTTTCTCGTCTGTCTCTTTGCGTAATTATGAACTGCAAATAGCATACCGAGGGGAGAGAAAATCATGAGTGAAAACAGACTGGCGTACGAATTGCAGCGAGTGTCTTTTGCCTATCATCCGGCCCATCCTGTGCTTCACGAAATTACGCTCGAAATCCCTTCGGGAAGCTGGGTGTCGCTAGTGGGTCCTAACGGCTGCGGGAAATCGACCTTGGCCAAGTTGCTTGGCGGCTTGCTTGCTGTGAATGACGGAGAAATTCGGGTGGAGGGCACGAAGCTGGACCGAGGCACGGTTGCAATGTTGCGTCCGCGAATTGGCATGGTATTCCAAAATCCGGACAATCAATTTATCGGAGCCACGGTTGAGGAGGATATAGCCTTTGGACTGGAAGGCCGCTGCTTGCCGCGTGAGCAGATGGTGGAGCGTGTACGGGAATATGCGAAAAAAATGCAAATCGGCCATCTGTTGTCCAAGCATCCTGCGGATCTTTCCGGCGGGCAAAAGCAGCGGGTGGCCGTCGCTTCGATATTGGCGATGGAGCCAGGCATCATTATATTTGATGAGGCCTCTTCTATGCTGGACGAGAAGGCTCGCGGAGAACTGCTCGCTATTCTGCAAGATATGCAGGGCAGTGGACAGTATACGATGGTCTCTATCACACATGATGCAGATGAGATTCTTGCTTCAGACCGGGCCATCGTGCTCGGAGAAGGCCGTGTAGTCGCTGACCTGTCGCCTGCAGAGCTGTTTGAGGATGGAGCTTTGCTGGATTCTTGCCGTTTGGTTACACCTTATCGTGTCAGACTGCGGCATGCTATAAGAAAACGTGGACTGGAGCTCCCGGAAGAGCTTGAGTTAGAGCGGCGATAAGGGAGGGCTCAGAAAATGTCCATTGATTTTGAACAGGTCAGCTTTGCTTATGATGCGCACAGCCTGTGGAGAAATAGTGCGTTGGAGCAAATCAGCTTGCATCTGGAGACCGGGGTGTTCGCCGGAATTGCCGGCGCGTCTGGATCGGGTAAGTCAACGCTGATGCAGCACTTTAACGGAATTTTAAAGCCGACAGAGGGCAAGCTTCGGGTGCTTGATGTCACTATGGAGGCAGGAGATAAAACACCACCGCTGCGAGAGCTGCGGCGCCGGGTTGGTCTGGTATTTCAGTTCCCCGAACAGCAGCTGTTCGAGGATACGGTGGAGAAGGATATTTGCTTTGGTCCGCTGAATTTCGGCTGTACTCTGGATGAAGCGAGAGGGCGTACCCGTAGAGCGCTATCTCTGGTTGGCCTTGATGACTCATTTCTTCCGCGAAATCCATTTCATTTAAGCGGGGGACAGATGCGCAAGGTGGCGATTGCTTCAGTGCTCGCAATGGAGCCGGATATCATTGCTCTGGATGAGCCGGCGGCAACGCTGGACCCGCAGAGCCGGGCAGAGCTAGCCAGTATGCTGTCGCGCTTGCATCGTGAGGAGGGAAAGACGGTGCTGGTAGTCACACACCGTATGGAAGAAATCCTGCCCTATGCCGATCAGTGGATTGTGATGGAGGATGGACATAAATTGTTCCAGGGAAGTGTTAAAGAACTTGTGCAGGAAGCAGAACGATTGGAAGCCTCCGGTCTGGCCATCCCTGACTGTATTCGCTATTGGAATGCCGTGGCCACGCATTACGGGCTGGAAGAGGAGGAACCCTGCTTGACCGCAGAGTCGCTGGCGGAGCGTCTGGCTGCCTTGCCTGCCCAAGCTATGAAGGCCGCTGCCTCGCCGCTCTCTAAGGAAGCTGCCTCGCCGCAGCTTGAGCCTTCCGGAGAGGGGGACGGCTAATATGCGCAACAAGCTGTTGTTTGGCCGCAGCATTGATACGGGCTCATGGGTCCATGGCGTTGATCCGCGGGCCAAGCTGACCGGCATGGTCCTGTATCTTGTCGCGATTGTAGCCGTAGACTCTTGGATTGCTTTGGCTGGGATCGTGGTATTTTCGCTAGCCTATATGTTATCCACCCGGATTCCCCTCAAATACTATTTGAAAGCGGTAAAGCCGTTATGGACCTTGATGGTGTTCATATTTATCGTGCAATGCCTGGCTGTTAAGGAGGGTCCTCCCCTCTGGCAAATCGGCTCGTGGACGCTGTATCAGGCTGGTGTGAGCAGCGGAGGAATTGCCGCCTTGCGGATGGGGATGCTGGTCTCATTTACCGCAATACTAACGTTCACCACTACGCCCGGGCTGTTGAATCAGGGGATGAACGGCGTACTTAAGCCGCTGCGCCTGATTGGTATATCCGCGGACCGTCTCACGCTGATGATGAGCATCGCTTTGCGCTTCATTCCAACCATTCTCGATGAGACGCAGAAGATTGTGAAGGCTCAAGCCGCCCGGGGAGCCGACTTAAAGGAGCTTCCCTGGAAGGAGAAGGGACGGATGCTGGTATCGCTGCTGGTACCGGTCACGGTCAGTGCGTTCCGCCGCGCGGAGGAGTTGGTATTATCGATGGAATCGCGTGGTTACATCGTTGGCGCAGCGCGCTCAGAGTATCATTATCTGGCATGGAGGCGACGGGATACGTGGTTCGTGGTCTCCTATATTTTATTGGCCGTAGCGAGTGTGGTATATCATTGGAAATAGCAAGAAGTAGACTGAGAAGAAACTCTTTTTAGAGGTAGTTCAAAAAAGTCGTCTTCCCAGGGCGGAGTTGTTCGAGGAGTAAATTCGACATCGAATCTTGAATTCAGCCGGGCCTTCATTCAACCTTCTCGGTCCTACAAACCCGACTTTTTGAACCCGCATTTTAAGAGGGATTTCTGTGAGGAGGAGACAACTGTGGCACGTTATTTTAACGGTAAAGAAGTAGAACTGCTTGCACCTGTGGGGACATTTGAAATTTTCAAAAAAGTAATTGAAGCGAACTGTGACGCCGTCTATCTTGGTGGACCCAGTCTGAATATGCGGTTGATGCGCAAGGGTTATAATTTTACCCTGGAGGAGATTACGGATGCGGTCCGGATCGCTCATGGCTTGGGGAAAAAGGTATATGTCACCGTCAACAACCTGCTGGGCGAAGGCGAGCTGGATGAGGCAAGAGCCTACCTGCAGTTCCTGGATTCGGCAGGCCCGGATGCCATTATCGTGCAGGATTTTGCCGTCTTGTCCTTGATTCGGGAAATGGGACTTGGCATTAAGGTGCATTCCTCGGTCATGATGAACGTGCATAATGTAGAAATGGTTCGTGCGCTGCAAGAATTGGGTGTTACACGGGTGGTCACTTCACGGGAAATGGATCTGATGACTACAAGGTATCTTCAACAAGCAACCGGTATGGAGCTTGAGTATTTCGTTCATGGTGATATGTGTTCGGTGCATGGGGCTAACTGCTATTTTAGTTCCATGGTATTTGGCATGAGCAGCAATCGGGGCAAATGTCTCAAGCCATGCCGCTGGGATTACCGGGTCAAGAAGGATGGCTACGTATATCCTGCTGAATATCCGCTGGCTGTAAAAGACATGTTTATGTATGAGCATATCCCCGAATTGATTCATGGAGGGATTACCTCCTTCAAGATTGAAGGACGGATGCGTGACGCAGAGTTTGTTCTTATGCTCGTTCAGGCTTATGGAGATGCCATCGATCGTTATATCGATGACCCTGTTGGTTTTGAGCGCAGCCGGGATACCAAGCTGTTGTATGAAAATCGCAAGCGTGATTTCTCCACGGGCTACGCCTTTGGTCGTCCGGGATTATCGAATATTAACCGTCGTTATGAGGGAACCGGGAAATTTTACAGCACTGGCAAAGTGTTCAGCACACCGACCGCTGAGCGGGAGCTTGGCGAGAAGCGGGTGGGCGCAATCCGTGAAGCGTTGGCTTCCGTGGGAAAAGAGAAGAAGCCAGACGGCCTTGGCAAGAGCGTTATGGAACCAGGAGTGTCTGTGCATGTGAATAATTTCTCGCAGGCGAAAGCCGCTCTGGAGGCGGGCGCAGACTATATCTATCTCTCTGGTGATGTATATGAACCGGACCGTCCATTTACCAAGGAGGACATCAAGTCTCTGGCTTCTATAAAGGGTGCTGCCAGGCTGGTATTGTGCCTTCCGCGTATGATGACTGAGCTGCATTTTGAAATTTATGATGGCTTATTGTCCGGAGAAAGGTTGCCCATTGATGGCTTGATGGTTACCAATTTGGGGGCCATTCGTAAATTTGCCGGCAAAGGGTATCCACTGATTGGAGACTACAACCTGAACGTATACAATCAGCTCTCTGCGGCATTTTACCGTGAACTTGGAGTTACCCGTTTGACCGCATCGATGGAGCTGCCGCTGAAGGATCTGACGGACTTGTTGGCACATGCGCAGGACCCCTTGGAGGTTATTGTCCATGGTTCACCAGCTCTGATGTATATGGAGCATGATTTATATGAAAATGCCGAGGCCTTCCAGTCTATTGGGGAAGAAGATAACCATTATGTAGATAACCATGTTCTGGTGCTTATGACCGATAAAGGCGAGAATCCGGTGTACCGTGACGTTCACGGCCGGAATCATCTCATGATGGCCAAGGAGCTTTGCCTGATGCCAGCCGTTAAGGAGCTTCTGGACGCTGGCTTGTCCGTGTTCCGTATCGAGGGAGCGACCTATCGCCCGGAGCAGCTTGGCGCGATCGTGCGTGCCTATAAGGCCGCATTGGCTGATCCTGCGGCATCTGCCAAGTTTTTTGCGGAGCTTGCACCAGTTTATGCCGGCTATACGTTAGGCGCGCTACAATTTGATGGTGGGCGTGCCAGCGGCATGGCCGGACCAGGGGCAGAGGCCGCGACGGAGGAAGTGGAGAGCGCCCCGGCGCTTCATTAAGAAGCCCAAAGAGTGGAGTATGGCAAGTAAACAATGGAGAAGGGAAGCGTAGAACATGCAGAGCTATATCGGACCGGACGGTATTTTGGAGAAGCGTAAACAATTTTTCTATCCATGCACCAGTCATTTTTACCGGAACCCGCCGCAACTGGTAAAGGGGTCCATGCAATACTTGTATGGTCACGATGGCAAGCGGTACACCGATTTCTTCGCCGGTGTATCCGTGGTTGCCAGCGGGCACTGTAACCCGGAGATTGCGGAGCGCACGGCGGAGCAGCTACGAACGTTGCAGCATACGTGTACGATCTATTTGACACAGCCCAACGTGGACCTGGCGGAGCGGCTGGCCAAGGTGCTGCCAGGCGGTCTCAGCCGCACCTTCTTTGTCAACAGCGGCTCGGAAGCGAATGAGGGGGCGTTGCTGCTGGCCCGTCTTCATACGGGCCGCAGGGGCTTTCTGGCGCTGGAGCAGGGGCTGCATGGCCGGACTTACCTGACGATGAGCGTCACCGGCCTGAAGATGTGGCGTACAGACCCGGAGCTTGCGCAGGACAGCGATGTGACCTTCATCCCGCGGCCTTATGAGCCGGGTATGAGCGCCGATGAAGCGGGGCACCGCTCTATCGCAGCGTTGAAGAGCGTTCTGGCGGCGAAGGGGGACACCATCGCTGCCATGATCGTGGAGCCGATTCAGGGCAATGCCGGGATCGTGACGCCGCCGGATTGGTATTTCGCTGAAGTGAAGCGGCTGTTAAAGCAATATGGGGTGTTGTTGATTGCTGATGAGATACAGACCGGCTTCGGTCGGACAGGGCGGATGTTTGCTATGGATCGTTACCAGGTAACGCCGGATATTTTAACTATGGCAAAGGCGCTTGGCAGCGGAATTCCGATTGCGGGGTTTGCCACGACCGATGAGCTTGCCGCCAGCTTTAACCGCCCGTCGGCGTCCACATTCGGAGGGAATCCTGTATCCTGTATTACCGCGCTGGCGGTGCTGGACTATATTGAGGCACATCATTTGCCCGAGCGGGCCGAGCGGTTAGGAAGCCTGCTGCGAGCGGGCCTGGAGCAGCTTGCCGCACGGTTCCCGGCGTCTGTATCCGAGGTGCGGGGAGAAGGTCTGATGCTCGGCGCAGAACTACGTGCCAATGACCCTGATGCAGCGGCAAGACTTACGGATGATGTGCTTGAAGGCATGCTGCAACACGGGTTTATTATCGGGAAGAACGGTGTGGATCGTAATGTGCTTGCCTTCCAGCCTCCACTGGTCATTACGGAGGAGGATGTGCACGGGATGCTGGAAGCTCTGGAAGCTGTGCTGGGAGAATTGGCCTGACTCAGGCCTATGTATTAAAGGAGTGTGTACTTAATCATGGAAGTTGCCAGAAAAATCGGTACTAAAATAAGGCTGTACAGCGAGCTGGTCATGTTTTCACATACGTTGTTTTCCTTGCCATTTGCCATCATTTCCATGGTATGGGCTGCGGAAGGGATACCCTCCTGGAGAGTTATGTTCTGGGGACTGATCGCTCTGATTGGTGCACGGAATGGAGCCAACGCATTCAACCGTGTAGTCGACCGTGTCTTTGATGAGCAGAATCCGCGGACAGCCCACCGCCATTTACCGCGAAAGCTGTTGGAATCCCGTGAGGTTCTTGTGTTCGTTGTGATCAATTATGCCATCTTTATTTTTGCTGCGGGTATGCTCAACTGGCTTTGCCTGATTTTATCGCCGGTGGCGATCTTCCTGATCTCCTCCTACTCGTATACCAAGCGGTTTACGTACTTAAGCCATCTGTATTTGGGCTTTACCATCGCTTCCGCTCCCATCGGGGCTTGGTTCGCGGTGACGGGGCAATTCGCCTTCACACCGTTTATTCTGGGCACCATTGTCATGCTGTGGATTGCCGGGTTTGATATTATTTACGGAACGCAGGACATCGATTTCGACCGTAGTCACGGCCTCTGGTCGATCCCCAGCGCCTTTGGTCTTAAGAATGGCTTGCGTATTGCCGCCGGGCTGCATTTGATTATGGTGCTGCTCTTGATTGCTCTGATTCCGATTCGACAGCTCGGGTGGATGTACATGGCAGGAATTGCTCTATCTATTCTCCTTCTATTGACCGAGCACAAGATCATCAAGCCCGCAAACCGTAAGCGGATGAACGTGGCCTCTTACAATTTGAATCAGGTAATCAGCATGGTGATATTGCTGTTTACTCTCGGAGATTTTATGTTGAAGTGATTGCTGTATCCAATAGTTAAAGGCGATGCCAAGGGAGTTCATATCCCGGCATCGCCTTTGTTTTTATCTTAAGATTATAGAATTTATAAGTTTTCAGTGGAGCTGAACAATTCTATAATCGCAAGAAAAACTACCGCTTAACGTGGTCTGGCTTCAAAGATCGTACATCAATAGATGCTTTTTCTTATTTCTCCCGTCCACCCAGGTAATCCAGCAGAGCTTGCAGGTCCTGGTGGGAGGGATAATCATTGAGCTGATGAATAATTTCTTGCGCTTCGTGCAGATATTGCTGACTTAGCGCTTCCGTTTGCTGAAGTGCATCGCTAGCCCGGATGGCTGCAACGACTTCATCTACTTGGGCGGCGGAACTATCCGCTGATATCGCTCTGATCTGACTTGCCAGGCTTTCATCGCGCAAGGCAAACAGGACGGGAAGGGTAACCTGGCCTCCGCGCAGATCGCCACCGGCAGGCTTGCCCAGCTTCTGTACCGATTGCGTAAAGTCGAGCAGGTCATCGCGGATCTGGAAGGCCATGCCCAGCTTCTCCCCAAAGGAATAGAGCAGGTCAGAAGTGACAGTATCGGCTCCGGTAGCCTGAGCTCCGATTTGCAGGCAGGTTGCCATGAGCTGCGCTGTTTTATTTTTGGATTTCTCCAAATATTGCTCTATGGTCACGTCGTAGTCGTACAGGTGGGATAACTGCTGGTATTCCCCCAGGCAAAGCCTTGTTGTTGCCAGAGAAGAGAACTGGTAAGCAAAGCGTTCCCGCTCCGCAGAATAGGCGGAGATCAGCTCGATCACTCGGGCCGACATATAGTTGCCGATATGCAAGGCTTCGCTAACACCAAGCTTGACATGCATAGCCTTCTGGCCGCGCCGTAGCGGCGAGTCATCAATGATGTCATCATGAATTAACGAAGCAGCATGAATAAATTCAGCCGCAGCGGCCAGCCGCCATACCTTCTGCGGGTCGGAGACAGGCCCAAACCGGCTACCCACGATAACCATCAAGGGGCGAACTCGCTTGCCGCCAGACCGAATTAATTCCATGATGCTCTTGGCAAGCTGAGAAGAGCGGGGGACATCCCGGTCAAATTTGACCATATTCTCAATCTCGCGGTCTACGGTGTTCAATGGGATATTCAGCGCTTCTTCAAGTCTCCTCATGGCGTCTCCTCCTTGAAAATATAAGCGGCCTCTCACAACAAAAGCGAGCCAAGCTGCGAAGGCCTGGCTCGCTTCACAGGCAAGACATTGGCTAAATGGCCTGACTGGCGGTACTGCGGTTATGCTCAAGTCGCAGGAATAACTCCCAGCCCTTAAGCAGCCGCTCGTCCTCGGGGCGGCCTTCTGCACGTTTGATTTGAATTTGTTTGATAACGGGAGCCAGATGAGAGAGCAAATCGTATTCCTCCCATTTGAGGCAAAGCTCTACGTAAAAGCTGTATAGGTAGTCGCCGTCCAACACCCTGCGGGTTAGCTCCTCGCCAGCGGCAAGATGCTCACAATCCCTATGGCGCTGCAAAGCGAGCTTGATTGCAATGTAAATGGTAAGCAAGCGGCATTGTCGTTCCGCATTCATATCGTATTGCTCCAGAAGTATCGCCATAGGTGCTGCCTCCAGGGCAGGTAAATCTACAATAATGCCGGCCTCGGGCGAACATTCGCCCTGCAATAAGCGATAAGCATCTTGGATGAGATGATGATTCATAAGGACACACTCCTTAAAAGCAGGTAGGCTTGCAGGGGCTCCAGCACCGATTTCGGCAGGAATAGAAAAAGGAAAGTAATGTGCGCCCCTGGCGCACATTACTCCGGGTTTCAAGCTCTCAAGAGCAAAGGTGACTGTCTACTCCGTGTATAAATACCATCTTCGTACAAACGGGATTCGTTTCCATTGTTTCTTGAGCCAAGGAAGAACATAGTAATCCAGACCAAACATGCTGCCCGAACCGCCGATCAAGGCGATGCCTGCAGTCATATACCATAGCATCTCGGTCGATGCCATGCTGGAAGACCAGATCATGACGCCCAGTGCGACTGTAGCTGCAGAAGCTACGGCTGTAAAGAGACCAGCGATCAACATCAGGCCAATCGCAATTTCCGCGAACACCATAAAGAATTGGAAGACAGTAGCCAAGGCGGTATAACCACCATCTGGTGTGTAGAAGAAAATATCCATAACGCCATTAACCATCGACTTGATAAATCCAGGCACCGGCAACGCAGTGACTGCTGTCGATGCGCTTTCCACTGCAGAAGCAGCAGCTTGAGCATCAACCGTTTCAGTAACGGCACCAGCAGCTTCACTGGCAGCGGAGACTGCATCTGCTGCATGAGGAGCAGCCGGAATCAAGAAAATGTTGGAAGGGTCTTTAAGGATTTTAGGCAATTTGTCGATCCCTTCCTCAAGCCATTTGTAACCAACAAAGAGACGAAGCGGCAACAGCCAGAAGTTTGGTGAACGCTTGGAGAAATGACCACCAAGGAAGCTTCTGCGGTTATTTACATGGAAGAACTCATGCATCATGTAAGTCCAGACTTTAGCAAAGCCAGCTACGGTAAAGAGATAATACATGTTAATCATGTGCTTGCTGAGCATGGCCATGAAGCCGGTCAACATGAACATTTTGTTTGGCAAGCCCACGTTGGCTACGCCGTAACGGCTACCGATACATACCATTGTGCCATGGAACCCAGGCTTGTAGGATTTCTTCGGCTTGCCGTGAATATCAGCATGAATATTATGAGCGATAAGCGGTCCGGCTTGCTCGGCATTTTCCACCATTTGCGGCACCGGACGTGTTTCGCCTTCAGGAATAAAGAAGATGTTGTCGCCAACGATATATACGTCTTCATGATCAACGCTTTGCAGCTTGTCATTGGTGACGATCCGTTTACGGCCTTCTTGCTTAACATCAAGCTTGCCAACCAGTTCAGAGCCTTCAACACCGGCTGTCCAAACGATGGTATTCGCTTCAAGCTCTTGCCCTTCGCCCAATTGGACGCTGGATGGTGTAACGCCTGTG
The DNA here is from genome assembly GCF_000374825.1 of Paenibacillus sanguinis 2301083 = DSM 16941. Taxonomy (GTDB): domain Bacteria; phylum Bacillota; class Bacilli; order Paenibacillales; family Paenibacillaceae; genus Fontibacillus; species Fontibacillus sanguinis. The sequence continues at coordinate 50,630 of NZ_KB895376.1, read as the reverse complement.
ATTTTCGCACTCGTTACAATTTCTACGTTCATTTTGCGCAGACGTTTCGCTGCTTTTTCAATCAACTTATCAGGCAGGATCGGCAGGATCTTCGGAGCCATATCGGCAACGACCAGACGAACCTCGCTTGGATCGATGAAGAATTCTTTGCACAGCTCGTCCCGGAATTCAGCCAGTTCCCCAACCAATTCCACACCGGTAAAGCCGGCGCCAACGACAACAAAGGAAAGCATTTTACGGCGTTTAGCCGGATTATTTACTTTAGCCGCTTCGCTAAACATACGGCGAACTTGCTCTTTCAAGCGAACGGCGTCTTCATAGGACCACAGGGTCAACGCATGCTCTTCAGCACCTGGAATACCAAAGAAGGTAGGCTTACAGCCCGAGCCGATAACCAGGTAATCATACTTGTAGGTATGCTGCTCTGAACGAAGCTCCTTGGCATTGAAGTCGATATTGTCGATGGAGTCCAGAACAACATCAACTTTTTGACCAGCAAAAATTTTCTTAAGCTCGATTTTGACAGAATCTTCAGGAGCCCGGTTCGCTGCGACTTCGTGCAACTCGGTCAAAAGCGTATGGTACGGGTTGCGGTCGATCAACTGGATCTCCACATCTTTATCTTTTTTTAACAGTTTGGCCAGGTGTTTGGAAGTGACAACACCACCGTAACCACCGCCCAAAACTACGATCTTCTTCAAGAGACTCACCTCTTCTTAATTTAAGTTCATTAGGGAATATATATTATTTGGCTTGTTCAAGCGCTTTGCCAACAAGCTCGAAATAAGATTGTAGGCTGATAGTTGCTCCAGCGATTGCATCGGTTTTGCCTTCTTCATTGAAAGCTACTGCCGCAGGATCTTGATTTTCCACCAGGTAGGCTTCAGCAAGGGCAGCTTCTTCATGCCACTCGGAGGCAGCACCGCCAGCTTTCATGCCATAGTTGCCGTCGATCGAGGCTTGCTTTTTGTCTTCACCTTTTTCATTCACACCACTGAAGTTAACTTTTACAATTTTGCCGGCAGCTACAACAACATCCACAGTTTCTTTCCAGCCGGATTGCGGATCAAACTCAGCGCCTTCTTCATGATAAGTACCATCTTTGTACTTTACTGAATCAACCGGGCCAGCAGCCAAGGCTTGGTCAGCCAGTGTGAAGAATTCATTCACATGAACAGATACGCCAGCGATAGCATCTGTTTTACCTTCTTCATTTAGGGTAATATCTTTAGGGTCTTGCTTTTCTATCAGATATTGTTCCGCTTTCTCGGCTTGTTCATGCCATTCGGAGGCAGCACCGCCAGCTTTCATGCCGTATTTGCCTTCCTTGGAGTAGGTTACTTTATCCACGGGAACTGTTGCATTAATAGCATTCCAATTTGCTTCTGTAATCTTTCCTCCAGAAACTGTGAGAGTAACATAGTATTGCCAGCCTGTTTTTGCATCGGCTTCACCTTGGGCATAGTAGACGCCGTCCTGGTAGCTGCCGGCTTCAGCACTGTTCGTGCTATTGCTTGCAGGGGTTTCATTAGCAGCAGGCGTATTGCTCGCCGGCTCTGTTGTATCAGCGCCATTGCTCGAACCACAGCCTGCCAACAAACCTAACAGCAGAGCGCTGCTAAGAATGATTGAAGCTTTTTTCATGATAGAGACCTCCAGTGAATGAATTATATATATTAAAATGTGAAGACATTTTAATAACTTCCTTATTTAACTACATAAAGTCAAAACGGGCAAGGGCTAAAAGTGGCCTGCTGCAAAGGAATTGAGCAGTTTGAAAATCGTTTGTCGAGGGAATTTTAGCATATAAAAAAAAGCGATAATGTGAAATGAATCACATTAGTTGTGACATAGCTCAACGCCCTGAATCGAGCAAACCCATGCCCCGTAAGGGATATAGAACGTGCAAACGGTTGCTTAATATTTAAAATATTTATTTTTTAGAAAGCTTGGATATGGCATACTGGAAGCATTGCTGTCAAAAGCGAGGAATGAGCAACTTCGGATCAGCGGCAGGATTATGGCAACTTGGCCATGAAATTAATTTTGGGGGTGACTTGATGGGACTTGGAAATACATTTTTACTTAACTTGGGTATGCTGGTTACCGTCACATATCTGGCTAATATCCTATATAAGTATGGGCTTCGTAGAACCTCGCCACGCATGATTTATATTTTATCGGTGCTGTTGATTATCGTATCGGGATGGGTTTGTATGAAGTTTGGCTTCCGCCTGAAGGATGATGTGCTATTTGATTTGCGGTATGTGCCGTTAATCATCGCCACCTTCGTGTATGCCCAACCAGCCACTGTCATTCTGATTGGCGTGGGCATTGGGATGGCCCGTTTGAGCTTTGGCGTGAGTGAGGCTGCAGTCGTTGGTCTGGTTAATCTCACCATTTTGGGTTTTGTCGGGGCAGGGCTAAGTATCTGGATGAAGCGAACCAATTACCGGTTCTTTGTCAAGGGTCTGGTTACAATCTTAATTATTAACATTGTTAACCATGTGAATCTTGCCTGGTTTGGCGTCATTCCGTTCAGCAAGTATATGCTGGAGATTATGCCGGTAACTTTACCTCTGGGCATTTTTCTTAGCATACTGTTTGCCTTGATTCTACGCGATTTTCAGTTAGGGCATCGGCAGAATCTGGAGCTTAAATACGCAAATGAATTACTTCGCAAGCAAACAGATGAGCTGCATAAGGCTAAAATTGTTTTGGAGGATCGGGCTAAGCAATTGGCTCAGGCTTCCAGATACAAATCTGAATTTTTGGCAAATATGTCCCATGAGCTAAGAACTCCGCTGAACAGCATCATTAACCTGGCGGAAATTATCTCAGAGAGCGACGAGGCAGACGAGGATATTCCGGAATACGGACGGCTCATCCATAAGTCCGGTCATGATTTGCTGCAAATTGTAAATGATGTGCTCGATTTATCCAAGGTAGAAGCCGGTCGACTGGAGGTTGTCGAGGAGGAGGTTGTGCTTGCCGAGTTGCCGGACTGGATGCAGATGCATTTTGAACACATTGCCCAGCAGAAGAATATCCAATTTGTGATTAATCTGGAGCAGGGGCTGCCCAATACGATCATAAGTGACGCACAGCGCATTAATCAAATCTTGCGCAACCTATTGTCTAATGCCTTCAAATTTACTCAAGAGGGCCACGTACAGCTTGATATCCGCCGTGCTGAGAGCGAGGAGATTCCGCATCCCGGCGAATGGCTTGCCTTCGTTGTCACCGATACCGGAATCGGCGTGTCGAAGGACATGCAGGAGGCAGTGTTCGAGGCGTTTCAGCAGGCCGATGGCTCGATTAGCCGTAAATTCGGCGGAACAGGCCTGGGATTGTCCATCAGCAGCAATTTGGCCAGACTGCTCGGCGGCTTCATCGATATGGACAGCACGGAGGGAGAAGGCAGCTCATTTGCTTTCTACCTGCCGTTAAGGCCCGGGAAGATATGCCCTGATCACACGGATTAAGTTGCTCTTGCGGGGTGATTATCGCTACAATGTTAGAAGTAAAGTTAAGAAGGGATGAGGAAAATGGAGAAACAAGTGATATCGACGACAGCAGCGCCGGGGGCAATTGGTCCCTATTCGCAAGGGATCGGGCTAGGTGATTTAGTTTTCACCTCCGGACAACTGGGTCTGGTGCCGGAGACGGGAGAACTGGCAGACGGTGTCGAAGCGCAAGCCGCCCAAGCGCTGCGTAATGTGGCTGCTGTGTTGGAAGCTGCCGGCAGCGGTCTGGATAAGGTTATTAAAACGACGGTATTTCTGAAAGACATGAACGATTTTGCCAAAGTAAATGAGGTGTATGGCACGTTCTTCACAGCACCTTATCCCGCACGCAGCGCAGTCGAGGTGGCTCGTCTGCCTAAGGACGGTCTGGTCGAAATTGAAGTTATTGCCTTGAGATCTTAAGAAGTCTCATTTATTCACTCTGCTCCCAAACAAAATCGTTATTGCATAGTATGGAGGGGTTCGGCGTGCATTCGTCCGAAACCCTCTTCTCTTTTCGGTTTTATATGGTTCGTTTTTCGTATAAACTATAAGCATATGTTCAAAAATTCGCGTTTTCAGGACCAAGTCTTGTGCTTCCGCTGGACGTTTTTTTTAACGTTTTAGTTGAGTGGAGCTGAGACTGAGGAGCGGATCGTACGTTGCGGGTAATAAATAAGGATGGAATTAGGAATCGACGGGAGATCATCATGAATCAACGCCTGTATGGAATTTGGCTCGGGGAGGTGCTGTTCTGCTTCTCCGGGGAATTATCGGAGTCCAAAGTAGATGCATGGACCGCATTGCTGAGGGGTGTGGAGCTTGAATCCGGGGATCGGCCGTTTCAACATGCTGTGTTGCGGCTGGCTGAGATTCGGTTCCCTTACGCTACTCTGCGAAAGTCCTCCAAGACAAGGGAACGCCGCAGCTTGATTGGCCGTACGCTGGAGGGCTTAACGCTGCCGGTTGATAAGACCTGGCAGCTGCTGCTTAACTGGGATGAATCAGCTTGGGAGCAGAGAGGCTTCAAGCCTGGGGTGGAAATGCGCTATTGGAGCAAGGCGGCCCGGTTCGTGCTTGAGTTGCTCATCCGGGGACGTATCGCGCCTTCGGTGCGTCCCTCACCCATTTCCGGGGCGCGGCGCAGGGGAGCGCAAGGACAGGTGCAAGCCGTCTGGGGGCCGTTGCTTACCGAGCCGAAGGATGAAGAACGGTTCCGGCTTTTGGCCGGCTCCATGCCACCCGTCTGCCTTGCGGCGGTACAAAGCCTGCCCGCTGAGGAAGGTAGTTCGCTGGAGGAGCGGCAGATGGCGATTTTGCATCATTTCATGACAGCGATGATCGATCATGAAGCACGGGGAGCGGTGCGGGATTTAGGAAGAAAGCTTAACCCTGCGCGTGCCGATTATCGTCGGGGGTTTTCGCCGCTAGCCGAATTGTGGTGGAACAGCTTGTTAACCGGAGGGCACCCCCCGGATATTCAAGCGAGTACAGCGGAGCTGGCCGGGTTGACCCAAGAGGTGTCTGAGGCTGGAGGGATGCGGCCAAAAGCTGAGAAGGCAGATGTGAAGACCTTGGGTGAACGCACAGACAGTCTGCGGCTTTGTCTTCGATTGGAGCCAGTCTTCATAGAAGATGATAGCGGTGTTCCGAAGGATAATGAGGCGGGGGATTCAAGCCTGTCACGGACGTCGGGTTGGAGATTAAGTATTTGGGGCGAAGGGGTGGAAGAAGCTTCTGTGCTGCTGCCAGCAGGGCTGATCTGGAGCTATCCTGCCTCAGACATGCACATTCATGGTGTGTTGTACCGCAATGTTCAGGAGACCTTGCTGCTTCGGCTAAGTAAAGCTGCCAGTCTATCCAGTGAATTGGCGGATGTCATGAAGATGTGGCGGCCAGAGGAGTTAATCCTCGGGCCTGAGGTGATTTACCGTTTCTTAGGCAAATCCGTTTCCGTGCTGCGTAAGCATGGGGTTACTATACAAATGCCCTCCAAATGGACGCGGGAGGGACGGCGGTCCACAGGGGTCCGCATTAAAGCTGAGGGCTGGGCAAGCTCGAAAGAGGCTTCGACAGAGGGAACTCCCAAGCTGGGGATCGAGCAGCTTGTCAACTTTGAGGCTGAAGCGATTCTTGGAGGCCGGACTATAAGCCGGGAGGAACTGGCGGAGCTTGCGGCGGCGAAGCACCCGCTTGTTTTTTTTCGCGGGGAATGGATCGAGGTAGACGTCAAGGAGATTCGTCAGGTATTAAAATTTATGAAGCGCCGTGAAGAAGGTACGCTCTTGTTCCGCGATCTTATGCACTTGTCTACGGGTGAAGGAAGTATACAGTTCGAGGGTGTAAACATCGAAGAGGTGGAGACCTCGGGCCTGTTATCGGCATTTGTCTCCGGCTCAGCCTTGCGGCATCTACAGCCCAGACCTGTGCCACAAGGACTAAACGGTACGCTGCGGCCTTATCAGGTGCGTGGATATCAATGGCTCTCAACGATGCGGGATTTGGGCTTCGGTGCGTTGTTGGCCGATGACATGGGGCTTGGCAAGACTATTCAGGTTATTACCGTATTGCTGGACCATGTGAATAATAATTCGGGGAAAAGCTTGATTATCTGTCCAACTTCACTGCTTGGCAACTGGCAGCGTGAGATTGCCAGGTTTGCGCCAGCGCTGCGTTTGTATGTGCATCATGGGAGCGGTCGTCACCGGGGAGAGCGATTTGAACAAGAGTATGCCGACGGCGATGTTCTGCTTACGACCTATCAGTTGGCTGGCCGCGATGCAAAAGAACTGCGTTCGGTAGAGTGGAGCACGGTTGTTCTGGACGAAGCGCAATATATTAAAAATTATGGCACCAAGCAGGCGCAAAGTGTCATGAAGCTTAATGCGCCTCACCGCATCGCGATGACGGGGACTCCGGTGGAGAATCGATTGGGTGAATTGTGGTCTATCTTTCAATTCCTGAACCCGGGGTATTTGGGGACACAGGCCTCTTTCCGCTCCCGGTTTGCCTCGGGTGCAGAGCAGCCAAACGATGAATTGCAGAAGCTGCGTCAACTGGTAGCCCCATTTTTGCTGCGCCGGCTAAAGAGTGATCCGGATATTCGCAAGGATTTGCCGGAGAAGATTGAGTTAAAATCCTATTGCACATTGACGACGGAGCAGGCTCGGCTTTACCGCTTGGTGACGGATGAACTCATGAACCGGCTTGGCGAGCATGAGGGCATCGCCCGCAAAGGCCTGGTCCTGTCATCGCTGACTCGCTTGAAGCAAATCTGCAACCATCCTGTGTTGGCAAGAGGGTCTATACAGATGTCCGAGTCGGCGGTTCCGGGACGTTCCGGGAAGTTGGAGCGCCTGGAGGAACTATTGGACCTGATTATGGACAGTGGGGAGGCGGTGCTGATCTTCACGCAATATGTACGAATGGGGGAACTGCTGCAAGAGCGTTTGACGGAGCAATATGGACAGCGGCCATTTTTTCTGCATGGTGGTGTGCCCAAGGCAGAGCGGGATGAGATGGTTCGGGCCTTTCAAGAGGGGAAGGGTTCTCCGATTTTTGTACTGTCCTTGAAGGCTGGAGGGGTAGGTCTGAACCTGACCCGTGCCAATCATGTCGTCCATTATGATCGGTGGTGGAACCCGGCGGTGGAGAATCAGGCGACAGACCGGGTATTTCGCATCGGTCAGCGCAAAAATGTGGAGGTTCATAAGCTGATCTGTCAGGGAACATTGGAAGAGCGCATCGACGAACTAATTGAACGGAAAAAATCGCTATCCGAGCAAGTGGTCGGCTCAGGTGAGCAATGGCTGACAGAAATGAACGATGAAGAATTGCAAAGCTTGATTATGCTGCAAGAGGGAAGCTTTGGCGAGCCGGGAGGAGGTTACCTATGAGCACTGGTGATACAGATAAGCCGGAAAAGGGACAGCAGCCTGAAAAAACGGGATTTGAGCAGCAATCCAAGGAATTGCTGGGCCGCATTCGACTTGACGAGGGTGGGTTAAAGGTAACTGCGGCGGTGGAACATACGGTGCTGATCCCGGTCAACTCATGGCTAGAGAGGACACGGAAAGAAGTCGTAGAGCAGCTCCAGCAGCAGCCTGAACGGATTGCGAATTTGGTGGAGCAAGGCGCCGTTGCCTTGTTGCCGCTATTGCCAGAGCATGTGCCCTGGCTGAAGGAGATGGAGGATGCCAGTCAGGATGAGAGCCTCCATGCCAAGAGCTTTCATGCTGGCAAGGGCATAGCTAAAACGGAGGCCCCAGGGACTGCCGGTGTTAAGGCCATTGGGCCTGGGAGCGAACGGGTGGCAGCTGGAGATAACGTCGCCTCCAAGGCTGTCCGCGCTACCCATAACCGGAGCGAGGCCGTTCCTGCGGTTCAGCAACCCGGCTGGAGCGGCAACGCGCGGTGCTCTTGCAGCGACCCGTGTTGCGCCTGGGTCGCCCCGGCCCAAGCGGCCGTAGCCGCCGCTTGGGCTAGCGGCGCGGACGAGCGCCTGCGGCTGCTCGGCTGGACGCGCGAAGCGCTGCTCGCCGCCGTCTGGGCGGCGTGGGCTGCGGCTGCACCGCTGGCGGACGCCGAGGCCGCGTTGCGCCGGGCTGCGGGCCCGCGCACGAGCGAGCGGCGCCCTGCGGCAGGGCCGCTTGGCCAAACGCTGGCCGAGCGCCTGGCCGAAGCAGCCGAGCAAGGCCGGCTGCATGAGCCCGCGCCCGAGTTCCACGATATTCACGTGGAACTCGGACCGGCGGAGCCTGCGGCTGCGGGTGAGCCGCAGGGCCCGGACCCGGCGCCGTGGGCCGCGATGCTGCCCGGCGTGCGGGGGGCGGCGACCGGTCTTTCGCTGGTCGCCGGTCAGGTCATGCAGCGGGCGGAGGAGCTCGCCGCCCCGCTGCGCACCAAGCCGCGGTGATCGCGGCTTGGGCCTTGGTGGCCTTGGTGGCCTGCGCGGCGTCGCTCCGCAGCCCGCACTTTAGATTTAGACCAACACTGTCGGCCTCCTGTTAGGACCGTAATGGAATTCCTCATGTTAATTTCGCATAATCACCTACAATTTTCCATTTAGACGGAAAACCTCCAGCTAATTTAGCTGATTCAACCAGAAAAGTCAATTTTCAGTCAAATAAACTGGAGCATTTCCCCCTAGTATAGCCTCCAAGTGTTTAACCTCTACTATTATTAATCAAGACTGATGGCTGTCAATCGGGGGTTGTTAAGCAGCAGCTTAAATCGTTTCACCAAGCCTATTCCTGTCAAATTGTTGGATGATATAGCTAAAGTGCTTAGGTATCCAGAGGGATGTTATATTCGGAGTATGTCGAAGAATGCTTCAGAGAGCAGCCTCATTGGCGACGTGTAAAAGTTTTGCTATTGCGTTGTCTTGACCTGCAAAGGTTGGATATGGTTGCTGATATATTGAACCAACTTATGGAAGAACCTCAATATGTAGCAGCTGTGTTCGAAATGGCGGAGGAATTGTATAAGGTTGGCCGCAAAGTAGATGCAATTCCGCTATATCGGTGTGTCGTTCAAAATGAGATAAAACAACACTCCGAGCGTTTAGCGATTAGCCATTACAAATGGTTTCGCGCCGAGATCAGCCAGCCACTGGATATTGATAAATACTATGATTCAAGCAAGACTTCATAAAAGTCACATTTCATGTTAGTAGCCCTGTACCACCAGTTGCTATTCAACCCATGTCTCATGGTGAAGGCGGGCAGCTGGCTAACGATGCAACGATAGAAGAAACGAATCTCGCCATGAGGTCGTTTTTTTATTTTTTCCTTGTTTTTGGCAACCTATACTAATATAAGGAGGGAGGAAGAGAGGAGAAAGACACAGCATGAAGAAATCGCCGATTGAGAAGAAGCGTCTGGAGATGCATAAGCTGGCTCAAAAGTACGGGATTTCCGCTTCTCAGGTACTGAAAAAGTCAAAAGAGCTGGACCAATTATTGAACAGGTATTACCTGGAGCAGTTAAAAGATAGTAAAAATCCTGAACAAAATTAAAATTTGAATTAGTAGCCCCCCCCCCCATAAAAAGCCGTTAATCGTGTGCTTATTCATGTCGTAAAATACATATGGGATTGATATCCAATTCATTTCCAAAGGGTGGAAGCCGCGCCCTGAGTCGGAAGTCGGTTTTCATAGCAGCATGAAATCTGGTATGATAATGAATATTTCGCGGGGAGGAGTCATCTCATGAATATTTTACAACGGCTGAAAGATGGGGCGGGCAAGGTGACTGATCGTGCGCAAAATGTCGTAGAGATCGGGAAGCTAAATACGCAAATTTCAAATATCGAACGTGAACTTGGATTATACTTTCAAAAAATGGGTGAGGTCTTCTACGAGGCTTACCGCAAAAAGGATATGTCCGAAGCGGATAAGGAAATGCTTGATCTGGCTAAAACCTGCGATTTGCTGACCGAGGAACGGGATGAAATCCGTATGAAGGTAGCCGAGTTGAAGAATGAACGGCTATGCGGCGCTTGTGGGCGGAGTGTGGCCGAAGACGCCTTGTTCTGCCAATACTGTGGACATAAGCTGTTGAAGGCCAAAGCGGCAGCAACAGAGCAGCATACTGATTCACCCGCCAGGGAAGCGGCAGCAAGCTCTTCGACGGCTCAGACGGTTCACTCCTTGCTGGAAGAAGGGGCGTTCACGTCGACTGCCGAATCCCAGGCAGGTGAATTGAAGCTGGATGGTAAGCTGGAGCAGTTGCTTGCGGCTGCCTTGCAGGAGGAAAAAAGCGAGTATGGCGAACCGCAACAGGAGCCTGAGTCCAAGCCGCCAACAGTTGATCCTGAAGAGGAGGAACGCTTGCAACGCAACCTCGAACGGGAGCGTAAGCGGCAGGATGAACTGGACCTGCGAATCCGCAAGTGGACCGAAACGGCGGAAGCGGCAGCGCAAAAAGAGGAAGCTGCCCAAGAGCAGGCTCAGACTCGGGTGGCTACAACCAAATGCCAAATCTGCGGCTCGATTCTGGTCAAGGGGACCAAATGGTGTCCCCACTGTGGCTCAGAGCAAATCTAGCTAGCGACGGGGTTACGCTAACCCATCGACGCCTGGCTAGCTTGATGGTAAATAGAAAAGTTCACGTTGTTGTAATAAAATAAACCGCCCAAGCGGCGGGGATGTCCGTAGTATATAGTAAGTACGCAGCCGCCGGGGTTCTGCTCCGGCGGCTGTATGCTTATGAAGACGGCAGGGGAAGCTAAATGCCGCATAACTATCATTTTCGGGAGCGTGAGTCACATGGAATGTATCGTACATTTTGATGTTGTACATAAAGAGGGAATCAAGGAGCTGCGTGGATTGATCTTCATTGATGAGGGCGAGATGCCGGAAGAAAGCGATCTTCTGCAAATGTTCGCAGACATGGGCTATCAATTGCAGCTTCAAGACAGGGAGAACCTGATCTTCAAGCCAACGCAGCCCGGTGCGGATTATGAAGAAATCCGTGTGCGTCGTTTGGACACAGGCCAAACCACGTACAAGGAGGATGGGGAGTTGAAATCCATCCTGACCCATTTACTACCGAAAAATCCTGGACCTCTATAGCTGGCGCTGAGATTCCTCTTCCATTCCCGTGCACATTTGCGTTATACTATCTAACATTGTGTACTAAGTAAGGTTCTTTCTTGAACCACCTCTTTCTCGTATAAGTGCAAGAATGGGCTTGCATGTCTCTACCTGATCACCGGAATGATCGGACTACGGGGAACGCTATGGAACTGCTTGGGGGCCGGAGGGCGTAGTTGACGTCTGTTTTTTCGGTTGTCTCTAGTGATGAATAGGGTTTCTGTCCGCATGTCCATTTCCGATTTAGGGAATGGGCTTTTTTGCGTTTTGCGTTTTGTGTTTTGGCATGGGTTGAACAAGACCTGAATCATGTTAAAGAAGACCAAGGGGGAAGTTGCTATGAAGCTGCTGCAAGACAAAGTCATGAAGGAAGGCATCGTACTGGGGAATCAGGTGCTGAAGGTGGACTCTTTCCTCAATCATCAGATGGACCCGGTGCTCATGAAGGAAGTGGGTGCGGAATTTGCCCGGCGCTTTGCGGATGCAGGAGTTACCAAGGTGCTGACGATTGAATCTTCGGGAATTGCTCCGGCGATTATGACAGCACTGGAACTGAAAGTACCGATGATCTTTGCCCGCAAGCATAAATCGTTGACGCTCAAGGACGATATTTTTGTGGAAAAAGTATACTCGTTCACGAAGCAGGAAACGAACGAGATTACCGTGTCGAAGAAGTTCCTGTCTGCTAAGGATCGAGTATTGATCGTGGATGACTTTCTGGCAAATGGCGAGGCGGCTTTTGGCCTGGCCCGCGTGACGGAGAAAGCCGGCGCCAGTGTGGCCGGGATCGGAATTGTGATCGAGAAGTCGTTCCAGCCGGGAGCGCGGCTGCTGACGGAAGCGGGCTACCGCGTAGATTCGCTGGTGCGCATCGCCTCGCTGGACGAAGGAAAGGTGACTTTTTTTAACCAACGCACATCGGAAGAATAAGCATTTGGTCCTGAAAACTCGACTTTTTGAACCACACTATAAATATAAATTACGGGTTCACCGGGGAGGAACTTGATTTACATGGAACAAGAACGAGTATTTCAAAGACACCGTCATCCATTCAAGACGTTGTCGCTAGGCTTGCAGCATGTCCTGGCTATGTATGCCGGTGCTGTGATTGTGCCACTGATTGTAGGGGGCGCGCTGGACTTTACCCATCAGCAAATGACATATCTGATTGCTATTGACTTGCTGGCTTGTGGTGTTGCTACCTTGCTGCAGGTTTGGGGGAACCGCTTCTTCGGGATAGGCCTTCCGGTCATGCTCGGCTGTGCGTTCCAGGCGGTATCGCCGATGATTGCTATCGGGTTAGAGGATGGGGCAGGGGTATCCGCTATTTATGGGGCCATTATTGCCTCCGGTCTATTCGTGCTTGTGTTTGCCGGTCTATTTGGCAAATTAATTGCATTATTCCCACCGGTGGTCACCGGATCAGTCGTCACGATCATTGGCGTCACGTTGATTCCGGTAGCCATTTCTGACTTGGGCGGTGGCAATCCAGGAGTGAATCCTGAATTTGGCAGCCCGTTTAACCTGACATTAGGCTTTGGTGTGCTGCTGTTTATCATACTCATGAATCGTTTTGCCACCGGGTTTCTGCGCTCTGTCTCTGTACTGCTTGGGTTGCTTGCAGGTACGCTCGTCGCTGCTTTCGCGGGACAAGTAGACCTGACACCGCTGAAGGAAGCAGGCTGGTTCCATGCGGTACAGCCCTTCTACTTCGGCAAGCCGACGTTCCATGTTTCTGCGATTTTGACGATGATCCTTGTGGCGATTGTCAGCGTAGCGGAATCCACTGGCGTATTTATGGCGCTGGGCAAGATCGTGGGCAAAGACCTGACCTCCAGGGACTTGACCCGTGGTTACCGGGCGGAAGGCTTGGCTATTATCCTGGGTGGAATTTTCAATTCCTTCCCGTATACGACTTATTCCCAGAATGTGGGCCTGGTGCAAATGAGCCGGGTGAAAACGCGCGATGTCATCTTTGTTGCCGGGGGACTTCTGGTGCTGATCGGCTTCGTACCGAAGATCGCCGCTTTGACACAGCTCGTACCGACATCGGTGCTAGGGGGAGCGATGATAGCCTTGTTTGGGCTTGTCTTGTCCTCGGGCATCCGTATGCTGGGCGATCAAGTGGATTTGAACCGGCATGAAAATTTGCTGATTATCGCTTGCTCCGTAGGGATGGGGCTGGGCGTTACCGTCTTGCCTGAAATCTTTGACCGTTTGCCGGCGGGGCTGCGCATTTTGCTTGATAATGGCATTGTGGCGGGCAGCTTTACCGCTATTGTTATGAATTTGCTGTTTAATGGGCTAAAGGGCAATGGCAATGGCAATACATCCGCGAAAACGGATGGGGCGGCAAAGCAAGATGCAGCGCCGGACACCTTGACGATGGAATCGGGACAAGTCGGTAGCTGAGCTAAGGGCCTGTAACCTTAGGTCAAGCATCGGCTTGGGCTACATCCGATGAAGCTGCTTCTCGGCCAGTTCACCGATCCAGGGCAGCTTTAGCCATTTACCCTGTAGAGTTGCCAGCATGAGCACAACCCAAAGGGTTACGCCCAATAGTGTGAGCAGCATGCTGACGACCACGCCGATCACGGGCAAGAAGCCGGAAAGGGCATGTGCCAGCATTAGCCCGCCGAACAGCATGACCGATTGCAGAGCATGGAACAGGACGAAGCGGCTGCGCTTCTCCAGTACGAGAAAGATGACGCCGCCAACAAAGGCGAACAAATAACACAAGAAGCCAGCGACGTTCTCGTATAAACCAGTAGATGATTTGAATGGGGACATGGGCCAACCAACCTTCTTTCTGGAAAAAGGATGTCTTCATCACCCACTATATGACGAGCCTTCCCTTGAAAGAACCGCTTGGCCGCGATCGGCAGCAATCGTATATAGATCAGGAGCTTGGCATGAACTCCGTGAGCTGTGAGCTTGCGGAGTTTCTGCATTTTTTGAGAGGAATTTGCGTACAATGAAAAAAACGCTTGCATAAATGTATGTTTGAAAGAAAGCTGAAACCTGTTTCTGAATATGCTACAATAAGCAATAGGAGGTTTTTTCACAACTGAATAGCCGGCACGACTTCAAGAATTTCACCAAACACTTTTCGGCGTCACGAAATCGGAGCATTTACCTTAAACGTTCTGGGAGGGAAAGAGTTATGGCAACGAAAGGTCATGATGAAGTAAAAGAAAGTTTACGGGAAATGACCCGAATCTTTAAACCTAAAGATCCGAAGAAGTTCGTGAAAGAATATGTTCGTAAATATCGTATTATGGGCGGCTATGAGGAGGAATTGACTCACCTGGTAGAGCATGAAATGGGAAAAATGAATTCCTCCGTTTCTTGATGGATTAATAGGCAAGTATATGATCGTTCCGGCGCGTAGGTGATGCGTCCGGGACGTTTTTTTGTCTAGGGCCAAGCCGTCTTGAACCGGACAAAGGCAAAAGTGGAGTATGGGAAGGGAGACAAAGGAACGTGAAGGTGCGTTTAAAAACAAAAGATGAGATTGCCCGAATTCGTGAGGCAGGTAACATTCTTGCGGAATGCCACCAAGGCATTGCCAGTCTGATCGGACCTGGAATCACCACGATGGAGATCGATGCGTTTGTGGAGTCGTTCCTCGCTAAGCGCGGGGCGACTCCGGAGCAGAAGGGGTATCACGGGTTCCCTTATGCGACCTGTGCTTCGGTGAACGATGTGGTATGCCACGGTTTTCCCGGGACACGCAAGCTGGAAGCAGGAGATATCGTGACGATTGACATCGTGGTGAACAAAAAGGGCTGGCTGGCGGATTCAGGTTGGTCGTATCGGATCGGAGAGGTTAGCGAGGCCGCGGAGAATCTGCTGACGGTAACGGAGCAAGCTCTGCTGGCAGGTATTGCTCAGGCTGTGCCGGGGCATAAAATCGGCGACATTGGTTATGCGGTGCAGCGAGTAGCCAAGGCATCCAAGATCGGTATCGTGAAGGCCCTGATTGGGCATGGCATTGGCCGAGTTATGCATGAAGCGCCGGATGTGCCGAACTTCGGTCGGCCGCACACAGGGATTACCTTGCAGCCAGGCATGGTAATCACCATTGAGCCTATATTTACAGGTGGTGAGACCGGTGCAGTTCTATGGGAAGATGATGGCTGGACCATTCGGACAGCGGATGGAAGTCTCGGTGCACATTATGAGCATACGCTGGCTATTACGGAAGATGGGCCGTTAGTTTTATCTGTTGTAGAGTAGAGAGGGGCAACCTCTCTTTTTTTTTACGTCTTGATGTCGAAAAGTTTAGAAAAATGTCAAAAACGGGCTTAAGCTGTAGCCTGGCTGCATAGTCTAAATTCGTCTGTTTTTGATAGCCCTTTCAAACACAAATTCAAAAATAGAAAACGCTAACAAAACCTTGTGGAATACGGATTTTTTTGGTTTTCATAATTTTGGAAACCAATGTTGAATCATTGACAAAAAAGGGGTTCGATCATATATTTAATAGGTGATCATTATAATTGACACAAACATGCTTTTCGTGGTATTAATTGCAATTTCTAAATGGTATGTGGCAGAAATGATGAAATGAAACGGAAGAAAACGGAAGAAGTGGGGTAGATCATGATGAAATCGTGGAAGGCTGTAAGGCGGCTATTACCCTTGTTTGCCATGCTATCGCTCATCCTGTCCGCATGCGGCCGTGAAGACCTGTCTGTGCTAAGGCCGCAAGGGCCTGTGGCGGAAGGCCAATTCGGGCTGATTATGCTGTCGATTACCATCATGATAGCCGTGATGCTCGTGGTGTTCGGCATCGCTGCCTATGTGTGGATCAAATTCCGCCGCAAGCCTGGGGAGACGGAGATTCCCAAGCAGGTTGAGGGCAGTCATAAGCTGGAGATCCTCTGGACGGCGATTCCGCTGGTACTGGTTCTGATTCTGGCGGTAGCTACGGTACAGAAGGTTTTTGCCTTTGGAGAGGATTATTCCAAGGATGCCAATGCGGTTAAGGTTAAGGTGACCTCGCATTTGTATTGGTGGGAATTTGCTTACCCGGAATACGGGATTACAACAGCTCAGGATTTGATTATTCCAACGGGGAAGAAGATTGCCCTTGAGCTGAAGACAGCCGATGTGCTGCACTCGTTCTGGGTTCCTTCGCTGGGTGGCAAGACGGATACCAACACGGATGGAACGATCAATAAAGCTTGGCTGGAAGCAGACCATGAAGGGGTATTCCTGGGCAAATGCGCCGAATTGTGCGGGACTTCCCATGCCTTCATGGAGTTCAAGGTCAAGGCTGTAAGTCAGGAGTCGTTCGACCGTTGGATTGAGTCGATGAAGGCTCCGGTCCAGACGATTGAAGATCCGGCGCTGGCAGAAGTGTTCAAGGCGCAATGCTTGAGCTGCCACGCAGTTGGCGATCAGGGAGGGCCGCTTGGACCTAACCTTACGGGGATTGGCAATCGAGAGACGGTGGCGAGTATTCTACATAACGCCGAGGCTTCAGGCAATCCAATTAACGGAAAGCCGGTCAAGGACAATCTGGTAGAGTGGCTGACCGACCCGCAGAAGGTGAAGCCGGGCAACAAGATGCCAAGCCCCAAAGAGGACCTGGGGCTGACTGATGGCGAGATTGAGGCGATTGCCGAGTATCTGGCGAACAGCACCTTATCCTACTAGAGGTTGTTCAAAAAATCGTCTTCCCAGAACGAAGCTGTTCGAGAAGTGTATTCGACATCGAATCTTGAATTCAGCCGGGCCTTCCGTTGCTCACGTAGATCTGTCTACGCTCCGCTACTCAGTCCCTAGCTTCATCCAACCTTCTCGGTCCTGTAAACCCGACTTTTTGAACTTGTACTCTACTAGAGGTTGTTCAAAAAATCGTCTTCCCAGAACGAACCGGATGGATAGGAATTTAAAGGAGGTACAAACCTTGGCTCACGCCCACACTGTCAAGCGGCACAAGGGGTTGATGGATTGGTTGACGACAGTCGACCATAAGAAAATCGCCGTTTTGTATTTGCTGGCTGGCGGCTTCTTCTTTGGCATCGGCGGTATTGAGGCCTTACTAATTCGTATTCAGCTTGCCAAGCCAATGAATGATTTTGTAACCGCGCAGCAATTTAACGAACTCATTACGATGCATGGGACTACGATGATTTTCCTGGGTGTCATGCCCATTATTTTTGCATTGATGAATGCTGTTATTCCGCTCCAGATCGGCGCGCGTGATGTGGCGTTTCCATTCCTTAACTCGCTGGGGTTCTGGACCTTCCTCTTCGGCGGACTGCTGCTGAACCTGAGCTGGATTATGGGTGGAGCGCCGGATGCAGGCTGGACCGCCTACACTCCGCTATCAAGCACAGAATACAGCACGACGCATGGGGTTGATTTCTATACGATTGGTCTGCAAATCGCTGGCCTGGGTACGCTGATCGGCGGGATTAACTTCCTGGCGACAATCATTACAATGCGAGCTCCGGGCATGTCCTTCATGCGTATGCCGATGTTCACCTGGACCACCTTTGTGACGTCCGCGATGATCCTGTTCGCTTTCCCGGCGATTACCGTAGGTCTCGTGTTATTGACATTCGACCGGATTCTGGACGCCAATTTTTTTGACGTCGCGAATGGCGGGAATCCGATTCTCTGGCAGCATATTTTCTGGATATTCGGTCATCCCGAGGTTTATATTCTGATTTTGCCGGCCTTTGGTATGATTTCCGAGGTAGTCAGCACCTTTTCCCGCAAGCGGTTGTTCGGGTATAGCTCCATGGTGTTCGCTACCATCCTGATTGCATTCCTTGGCTTCATGGTCTGGGCGCATCATATGTTCACCACGGGGATGGGACCGGTTGCCAATGCCTTGTTCTCCATTGCCACCATGTTGATCGCCGTACCGACCGGGATTAAGATTTTTAACTGGCTTTTTACGATGTGGGGAGGACAAATTCGCTTTACCACAGCTAACCTGTTTGCTTCCGGGTTTATCCCGACCTTTGTGATGGGCGGAGTGACAGGCGTGATGTTGGCCTCAGCGCCTGCCGACTACCAATACCATGATACTTATTTTGTAGTGGCGCATTTTCACTACGTTATTGTCGGGGGCTTGGTATTGGGCTTGTTTGCTGGCCTGCATTACTGGTGGCCAAAGATGTTCGGTCGTGTGCTGGACGAGAGATTAGGCAAATGGGAATTTTGGACCTTTATCATCGGCTTCCATATGACCTTCTTCATTCAGCATTTCCTTGGTTTGATCGGGATGCAGCGACGCGTATTTACGTATTTGCCGAATCAGGGCTTTGACCTGATGAACCTGATCAGCACCATTGGTGCATTCCTGATGGGCGTTGGCGTGATTATATTCCTGGTCAATGCGGCAATTACGGCCAAGCGGCCGCAGGATGCGGCTGCGGATGCCTGGGAGGATGGACGTACACTGGAATGGGCTATACCGTCGCCGCCGGAAGAGTACAACTTCAAGCAAATTCCGCTGGTGCGTGGTATCGATGCTTTCTGGAAAGAGAAGGTGGCTGGCAATCGCGAGATGATGCCGGCTGAGCCTGTAGGGCCAATTCACATGCCATCACCAACCATTTTGCCGTTCATCATGTCCGTAGGCTTGTTTATAGCGGGGTTGGGCTTTATGTTCACAAATGATGATTTTGGCCATGGCCTGATTAATTTTCTCTTCAACAAATACATTGTTGTCGGCATCGGTCTGGGGATTACGTTCATTTCGATGTTGCTTCGTTCCTTGAATGATGACCCGGGCTGGCATATTGAGCCAGAGGAACTGAACGGGAAGGAGGTCAAAGCATGACGACGCCACAAACGCTAAACGCAGCGGAGACACTTCCGTTGGAACCGGAGAAGGCCACGCTGGAAGGGCGCAATAAAATATTGGCCTTCTGGTTGTTTCTTGGCGGTGAGGCGGTATTGTTCGGAACCTTGTTTGCCACCTTCCTGACCTTGCGCAATCAAGTTGCAGACGGTCCCTCCGCCAAGGAGCTGTTTCACTTGCCCCTGACTGCGGCCATGACCTTTATTCTCTTAGTCAGCAGCTTAATGAGCGTATTTGCCATTCAGGCGATGCACCGGGGAGACAAGAGGAAGCTGGCCGTTTGGCTTGGTGCGACAGTTGTGCTGGGCCTGGGCTTTCTGGGCATGGAGATTTATGAATTCGCTGAATACGTAATACACAAAGGATACGGCATGACAACGAGCGCCTTTAGCTCGGCGTTCTATACGCTCGTTGGTTTTCACGGGGCGCATGTATTGTTCGGAATCGTTTGGATTGCGCTGCTGATCGGGCAATTGTTAAAGAAGGGGCTCACCGTGGTTACCGCGCCGAAGATTTATGTGGCAGCGATGTACTGGCACTTTATTGACGTGGTATGGGTGTTCATCTTTACGGTTGTTTATCTGCTCGGAAGGGTGGTCTAGCCTATGGTCAATCAGGAATCGGAAGGACGTGCACCGATAGTGAAGCAGCGCCGGCGACATGAAGGACCTGAGAAGCATGTCATTGCTTTTATTTTCTCGATCGTCCTGACGCTGATCGCATTTGCGGCTGTAGCCGCCGGCGGAGTGAATGTGGCCTTCACCGTGATCTTGCTGCTGGTGATGGCAGTATTGCAAGTTTTGGTCCAACTTGGTTACTGGATGCACATGAAGGATAAGGGGCATATGATCCCGATTATCTTTATGGCCGGTGGTTTCTTCGTTGCCTTCCTGGCCATTATTGCCGCCTTGTATTGGATGTGGTGGTAGATGTAGTAATATAATTTCAGCGGAAAATGATTTCTGCAAAAACGGTACCATTCCTTAATAGTCGGGTTCTTGTTGAACCCCTTTTTAGAGGGATGCTGTCACCGTTTTTGTCTGTTATTAGGGACTTGTTCACAATTTGGACAGAACTAACATCGGCAGGAAAGGAGGGATGAACGTGCTTGGCTTGGAATATTTTAAATTTGCCGATGTATGGAGTCCGGTATTTCTGGCTGTCATTTTGCTATTGCTCGGGGGATATATTGTACTGATTGGCCCGGGCTCAGAAAGATGGGGATCGGGAGAGGCGACACCGACCTTCCGGAAAGTGTTGTTTGTTCTGGGACTTTTCTTGCTTTACATGGCCCAGGGTGGTCCAGTAGAGCTGCTTGGTCATATCATGTTCAGCTTTCATATGATCAGCATGGCTTTGTCTTATCTGGTTGCTCCTCCGTTGCTAATGTTTGGACTGCCACCCTGGGTATGGAGACGAGTGGTCGGCTTTCTCCGGGATACCCCGCTAAGGAAGCTGCGGTTTATGATTCACCCTGTGGTTGCTGCGGTGGTGTTCAACGGGCTATTCTCGTTCTACCATCTTCCGATAGTGCATGACTATGTAATGTTGCATTTCGGGGTGCATCGCCTGTACTATATCGTCTTGTTCATAGCAGCGCTGCTGATGTGGTGGACACTGGCTTCCCCATTGCCTGAGAAGGCGGGAGTGCAGGGACTCAAGAAGCTGGGCTTTATCTTTCTGAATATGGTCCTCTTGACGCCAGCCTGCGGTTTGATTATCTTTGCTAAGGAGCCCTTGTACGCTACCTACAGTGATCCTGCAATCTGGTCGCGGGCGATGGGATATTGTGTGTCCGGCGACCCTTCCAAGCTGCTTAGCGAGTTTGGAGGACCGGAGTTCTTTGGCTATTTGCCGCCCGATGTTGACCAGCAGGTGGGAGGCATCCTGATGAAGTTCATTCAGGAGATCATCTTCGCTTCGATGCTGGCCTACGTCTTCGTTCAGTGGTATAAGCAGGAGAACCATGAGTCTGCGGAAGAAGAAATACCGCCTCGTTCTTTCATTTGAGGCTTAAGTCTATAATTAGTTGGACTAAAGAATAGGCTGAATAAGCAAGCGAGAAAAATGATTCTGAAGAAGCGGAGCGTTCGCCTTTGTGAGTGGATTTCAACCGCATAAGAATCTATTAGATAAGAGAAATCCATGAGCAACAGCGATCGTAAGAACATTTTCTCGTCTGCTTCTTTGCGTAAATCACTTGTCTAACTGATCTAAATATAAGAAAATCACCGTTTAGGAGGAAGAAACTTGGATATATTTTTATTGTTCCCGACCATCAGCACTGCTTTTATTGTAATTAGTGCCGTGCTGGTAGCCATCGGATGGTGGCTGATTATCAAGGGGAAGCGGGAAGCGCACAAGAAGACGATGATTGGCGCGGCTGTTGCTGCGTTGCTATTCTTCATCATTTACATGTCACGAACAGTATTTATCGGCAATACTTCATGGGGCGGACCGGATAGCTTGAAGGGCTATTATCAGACCTTCCTGATCTTCCACATTATTCTCGCGACGGTCGCGGCTGTTTTTGGTATTACGACACTGGTGCTTGGCTTTAAAGCCAAATACGCAAAGCACCGCAAATGGGGCAGGGTTACCTCGGTAATCTGGTTCTTGACAGCAATCACGGGTGTAGCCGTATATGTGCTGCTGTATTTGCTCTATCCGGGTGGCCACACAAAGCCGGTCTGGGAAGTTATTCTTGGTATGTAATGATTTGATTTAATGAAAAATGGCGATATGAAGGGTATACCTTTGTATCGTTTTTTTTATACTTCTCTGGAGGAATGTCCCGGGCTTGAAATCATTCTGAAGCAAAGTGTATAACATAAGAGCAGAGAAGGAGAGGAACAGAACTTCATGAATCAGAGAGAGCAATTGGAATTGTGGCTGCCAGCTTATCCGCCTGTTGGACTTGTTGGAGAAGCGGTAGCTTGTTTATTAGATTAATTAATAAGGGACAGGGAGGGAGAGGGAGCATGACACATCCGTTAGTGCTGAATCAGGTCATGAAGCAATTTGGGGATAAGACGGCGGTAAGTCCAATTTCACTACAGGTTGAAGAGGGAGAAATTTACGGTCTTCTGGGGGCCAATGGCGCGGGCAAAACGACAACCATGCGCATGGTGCTCGGCTTGATCTATCCGGACGGAGGGCAAATCACTTATCATGGCAAGCCTTACAGCAAGGAGCTTCAATCTCTCATGGGATATCTACCCGAGGAACGGGGGTTATATCCTAAGGTGAAGGTGAGTGATCAGATTATATATCTGGCCCGTCTGCGCGGGATGAATGCAGCGGAAGCCGCTATAAATCTGAAATACTGGCTGGATCGCTTTGACGTTCCGGAATATTACAATCAGAAAATTGAAGAGTTGTCCAAGGGGAATCAGCAGAAAATGGGCTTTATTGCTGCCATCGTGCACAAGCCGAAGCTGGTCATTATGGATGAAGCGTTCAGCGGGCTGGACCCGGTCAACGTGGAATTATTGAAGGAGACGGTTAAGGAGCTGCGGGATCAGGGAACGAGCATTCTGTTCTCCACCCACCGCATGGAGCATGTGGAGGAATTGTGCCAAAACATTACAATTCTGCATCGCTCACAAACGGTGCTGCAAGGCAACCTGAAGGAGATCAAGAAGCGTTACCCGCGTGAAGAGGTTTTATTGCATACGGCTGGAGAGGTCACGGGATTACAAGAAATTAGCGGTGTGCGGCAGGTGGAACGAAGTGAACGGGGATACGTCATTCGGATAACCCAGGCTTTAGCCGCCCAGGAGATTTTGCGCAAAGCGATGGATGTTAGTGTAGTTGAGCACTTTGAAATTAAAGAGCCAACCCTGAATCAAATCTTTATCAAAGAGGTGGGTGAGTCGAATGCATAAAATGGGTACAGTGATTGCCTTTACATTCATGAACAAAGTGAAGACGAAGTCCTTTGTGATTACTACGCTGGTGTTGGCTTTGCTGGTATCGGTTGGTCTGCACGTACCCTATTTTATCGACCGCTTTACCCATGCTGGAGAGACAGCGCCGCAGCAGATAGGCCTCGTTTATAACGAACAAGCGGAGCTGGCGAAGTCATTGCAAGTCTATCTAGAGAAGCAGTCTGCGCAGGACTACAAGCTGCTCCCTTACGAGGCAGCCGATGAGACGATGCTTCATCAAGCAGTTCAATCCGGGGAAATCGATGGCTACCTTATGTTTGCTCAAGGTACTGAGGACAGCTTCCCGGCGATCACCTACACTTCAAAATCCGGCACGATTAGCCCAGGTCTCCAGGCGACACTGCAAGCCGCCCTGCAAAATGTCAAGACCGAGTACTTGACCAGGGGGATGCTCAGCGAGAAGCAGCTCGCTGCCTTGAATGCTCCCGTACAGCTTGGTGTAGCTCAAGTCTCTACAAGCGCGGCGCAAGCAGAGGGGGAGAAGGCCGGGGAATTCAATTACGTACTCGTTTACGTGCTGATTATTCTGTTCTTCATGACGATCACGATGACAGGGAATATGATTTCGGCTGAGGTGACTGCGGAGAAGAGCTCGCGAATTATGGAAATCCTCATTACCAGTGTGTCTCCACTAGCCCAGATGTTCGGGAAAATCATCGGGATGTTCTATATTGGACTGCTGCAAATCGGTATCTTCGCCGGGGTCATTGCACTGAACATCGCGCTGCCTTACAATCGGTTGGTCTTGGCAGACTTTAACCTGGATGTATCCGACATTCAAATCGAGGTACTCATCCTGGGATTCATTTTCTATATACTTGGCTACTTCTTATATGCGACGTTGTTTGCGGCTATTGGCTCGCTGGTCAGCCGTACAGAGGAATTGGGACAGGCGATTATGCCCATCACCATGCTGACTCTGGCGGCCTTCTACATCGGTATCTTTAGCCTCAGTATGCCCAATTCCCTATTGATGAAGGTGAGCTCTTATATTCCGTTCGTCTCACCGGTGTCCATGATTGTGAGGGTGGGCCTCGGCACACCGCCGATCTGGGAAATTGTCTTGTCGTTAGTCATATTGGTTATTGCCATTCTCGCCTTCGGGTGGTTATCCGCGAAGATTTATCGCACAGGCGTTCTGCTCTATGGAAAGCGTCCAACCTTCAAGGAGCTGCGCAAAGCGATGAAGGCTTACAAAATGTAGAGACTACAAATTGCTATAAATCCCCCAATTCTATCGGTGATCAGGCTGTGGGACAGCCTGATTCCGATGAGTGGAGTGCTATACACCGCTTCCTGAGTCTTTAATGTAGCTCCGGGTCAGCTATTGTAAACCTGCTCAAGCAGAACCTTGTTCATCTTTTCATATTGCAGGTCGGTCAAAAGCTCCGGGTAACTCATGATCTTCAAATGCAATAGCGGATTGCCTGGCCGTAGGGGAGGCTGGATATGATCATAACTATTGAGGTGAAAACCAAGCCGCTCGTAGAATTGAACCCGCTTCCGCTGCAGCTCCGTCTCCAGAGGTTCGACCTCCAGAATGATCGGCAGTTCGGATTGCTCCATGTAACGCCTCATTAATTGATTCCCGATGCCCTTGCCGCGAATCGTCGGGGAGACGGCCAAATTCTCAATATATCTAAAAAAATCAAATTCCCAGCTGCAGAGTAAAGCGATGACCTCGTTATTTGTATTGGTTTCGGTTAATATCTGATAATTCTGATTCGCTAGCAGTTTTTTCTGATCTGAATAGGTCCGGAATTCTGTAACAGGAAAGGACTTCTCCATGATGCTGTATACCTGATCAAAGTTCTTCAGTTGAATCAACTTCCTCACTCCTTAACATCGGTGTTTTGAATTGTTGACCTGTATAAGCCACTCTAAACTCTGGTACAATACTAGAGTCAAGTGAGGATCATGAGTTGAATTTGTTGAGGAGCAGGGTCAATGAGAGACTATTATAAAATAAGTGAAATCTCGAAGCTATATGGCATTGGTGTAGATTCTTTGCGTTACTATGAAGAGTTGGGTATATTAGAACCGCGTCGAAATGCCAGCAATTATCGTATCTATGGTTTGAATGATATCTATAAGCTGAATATTATTCGCGATCTGCGCATGCTCGACTTTTCTATGCAGCAAATCAAGGATTATCTCGATGATCAGTGTCTGGATAAGTCTTTGACGCTTTTGCATGAGGAGCAGCGGCTGATCCAGGCGCAAATCAGGAAGCTGCAACAAAGGAAGCAGCGAATTCAGGAAAGAATCCAGGTGTTATCTGCTGCAGCAAAGGTCAGTACGGGGATGTTCAAAGTTGAGAAGCTGCCTGTCCGCCCTTGCTTGCGTTTCAATGTAAAGATTACAAGAGATGAAGAAATGGATTTCGCCGTAAAAAAACTGCATGCCAAGCACGAGTACAAGATCCCTGATTTTGGGAACCAGCTCTATGGGGCCTCTGTTTGTGTTGATGAGCTTGCTTCAGGCAGGCCCGTGGTGTTTGATTCGGTGTTTTTTATCCTGTCCCCTGAGGAGCAGGATTATGACTTCGTACTTCCTGAAGGAGATTATTTATCTGTGTATTACCGCGGGGGGTATCAACAGAGCGCGGACAGACTGCTGGAAGCTCTCAGGCATATTGAGGAAAATAGTCTGCAAGTGCTGGGAAATCCCTTTGAAATCTATGAGGTGGATAATAGAGATACGCTGCTGGAGGAAGAATTTCTGACGCAAATTCAAATCCGGGTCAGCAAAAAGGATAAATAACTCAACTTTCGCAGCCTAAATTTCCAAAAAAACCTTGATATAGCTGGGTATAACGGAGATCCATTCGTGTAGCTACCTTGCAGAGTAATCCGTCGCATCGCAGAGCAAGACCGCGTTCTTAATGAAGACGTTCTTAATGAAGATTAGTACAATTGCATGATCAATATATTGTGTTACTTTAAGCGGGGAGGGGATGCAGAGTGAAGAACGATGAACGGTTCAGGGCTTGCTTGTTGGGCGGGGCTATCGGGGATGCTCTGGGTTATCCTGTAGAATTTATGAGCCTGGAGCAAATTAAGGCGCAATATGGCCCGGAGGGAATTACAAATTTAACCTTGGACAAATATACCAGGAAAGCACTGGTGTCCGACGATACGCAGATGATGTTGTTTACGGCGGACGGGATCGTGCGGGGGTATGAACGGTGCAGTGAACGGGGAATTGGTTCCTTTGTCGGCAGCGGGGTATATCCGGCCTATTTAAGATGGCTGTATACACAGACAGGGCACCTGGATCATGAGCAATGGCTGCGTCCTGAGAGGGGATTGGGTAATGCGGCAAGACGCTGGATTTTGGATGTGGAAGAACTGTTCGCTCGCCGGGCGCCGGGGCTCACCTGCCTTTCGGCTCTGGAAAGCGGCAAGGTAGGGACGATGGAAGAACCGCTTAACGACAGCAAGGGCTGTGGCGGAGTGATGCGGGTGGCTCCGGTAGGGTTATTTTTGTATAATGATCCGGAATATGCGTTTCGTACAGGATGTGAAGTAGCGGCATTGACGCATGGGCATCCTACCGGCTATTTGGCGGCGGGAGCCTTGGCCTTGATGATTGCCGAATTGTCGAACGGTAACACCATGGAGGGAAGTGCAAGCTCTGCCATGCAGGAGCTGACCAAATGGCCGCATAGCGAAGAAACGTTGACGGCTATGGAGCAGGCGATGGAGCTGGCGGATAGCAGCTTGGCTGCTGAAGAAGCCATCACCCGTCTGGGCGAAGGCTGGATTGCCGAGGAAGCCTTAGCTATTGCTCTATATTCCGCTTTACGGGAAGAGGGATTTACGCAGGCCTTAGTCGTGTCTGTCAACCATAACGGAGATAGCGATTCAACCGGGGCCATCTGCGGCAATTTGCTGGGAGCGCGGGACGGGATGGCAGTCATCCCGGAAGCATGGCTCAATCAATTAGAAATGAAGGACTTTATCGAAGAAATAGCGGACACGCTGCTGCGTACTTTTGGACGGAAAGAAAGAAGACACTAGAAGCGTGGTGAACAAGTAGCAGGAGGTGGGAACAGGGTGAGTGAGACCACGATACTGGTTGTGGAGGATGAGCGCAAGATTGCCCGACTTCTGCAAATTGAATTGGAGAGTGAAGGCTATGGAGTCAGCCTGGCCCCCGATGGCGTGGAGGGCTGGGCCGCGTACAAGGCGGGCGGCATCGCGCTGGTGCTGCTGGACGTCATGCTGCCCGGCATTAGCGGTATTGACTTATTACAGCGCATCAGAGCGGTCGATACCGATACGCCGATTATCATGCTGACGGCCAAAGGCTCGGTTGCAGACAAAGTGACCGGACTTGATCTGGGAGCCAATGATTATGTCACCAAGCCCTTCGACATGGAAGAGCTGCTGGCCCGCATCCGCGTCCTGCTTCGCAAAACCCCGGCAACTAACGGCGCTCAGGCGGAGGGGCAGCCTGATCCTGATGAGTGGCTTTGCGCCGCCGATTTGCGTCTTAATGAGGCGGCCCGGCAGGTGGAGCGGGGAGGCCGCGAGATTGTGCTAACCCAGCGGGAGTTCGATCTGCTGGCGATGCTTCTGCGTCACAAGCGGCTGGTTCTGAGCAGGGAGCAATTGCTTAACCAGGTGTGGGGATTTGAATATACCGGAAACACCAATGTGGTGGATGTATATATTCGCTATGTCCGCAAAAAGGTGGATGAAGGCTTTTCCCCGGAATTGATTCATACCGTCAGGGGCGTGGGCTACGTGCTCCGGGATGCAACATGAAGCTGGGGAGTAAGATCCATTTATATTCATCGGTGTTGTTTGCCATCCTCCTGCTGACGGCCAATGTGACGGTATACACGCTATTTCACAGGCTGATGATGGACCGGGAGCTGAGCCAGCTATTGGCCGAAACCGAGCAGGCCGCCGAGGCGCTGCGCATGGCGGAAGGTCAGGTGGCGCTCAATGGGCTGCTGCGGGCTTATGTGCCGCTGAACGGAACGCTTCGGTGGGTGGAGGCGTCCGGAGAAGGCAGCGCTTTGGTCGCTTCCGCCAATCAACTGGAGCTGGGACGCCAGGAGCAGGCCTTCTATATTGAGCGCAGGCTGGAGCAAGTGGCAGTCAACGGGGAGCGGTACGGCTTCGTTTCGCTTCCGGTGATTGGCCCGAGCGGGGCGGTGGCCAATGTCCAGATGATGTCCAGCCTGGCCGAGCTGACGGAGCTTTTACGTATTCTGCGCCTGGTGCTTATTAGTGTATCCGCGGCCGTGCTTGTGCCTGTGGTTATCTCCAGCGGGATTCTGGGTCGGCTGGTGATGCGGCCGATTGCCAGCATGACAAGCACGATGCGCAGCATTATTCGCAGCGGTGAGTTTGCCAGGTTGAAGCAGACGGGCAAATCCCGGGATGAGCTGGCGGAGATGGGCGATACGTTCAACGAGATGATCGGGCTGCTGGAGGAGAGCTTTGTCCGCCAGGAGCAGTTCGTGTCTAATGCTTCGCATGAATTGAAGACGCCGCTGACGATCATTGAGAGCTATGCCAGTCTGCTGAAGCGGCGGGGAGCCGAGCGACCCGACCTGCTGGAGGAGTCTGTGGAGGCGATCCATTCGGAGGCCGTGCGGATGAAGACCATGACGGAGCAGTTGCTGCTGCTGGCGACCTCCCGGCGGGAATGGCAGGCGGATATGCAGCCGGTTCATCTGGTTGAATTCACCAAGGGAATTGCCGCTATGTTCTCCCAGGTGCATCGCCGCGAAGTAGCGGTGTTAACCAGCCTGGATCCTGCACCTGCTGCTGCATTGGTTCCGGCAGATGACGCTGCCGCTGATGATACTGCCGCTGACAATGCGCCGATTACACAGGACCTTGTGGCCTCGGCAGACCCGGATATGCTGAAGCAGGTGCTGTTTATCCTGCTGGATAACGCACGCAAGTATAGCCAAGGGAATATTGAGCTATGGGTCGGAAGCCGGCAAAGCCGTCCATTCCTTGCGGTCAAGGATCAGGGGGAGGGGATTCCGCCGGAGGATCTTCCCCATGTGTTTGAACGGTTCTACCGGGTAGATAAAGCGCGAAGCAGGGAGCAAGAGGGCCCCGGAGGCACGGGGCTTGGTCTGTCGCTGGGCAAGGAGCTATGTGAAGCGATGGGCGCGCGGCTTGAATTGGAAAGTACACTTGGAGCGGGCACGAAGGCGATGATCTGGCTGGCGAACGCTGGAGAGGATGAGCAGCAGGGTTTATGATTACCCTGTGACAGACAGGAGGAGAGGGCATGCATATATTCACGGGGAAGCGAAGCCGACTGGCGGCTCTCGCTCTGGCCGGCGGGCTGCTGTTCATCGCCGTGGTGGCAGGGATGGTGTATAGCACAGATCGCGATCCCGGGCTCACGCTTGCCGAAGCCGAGCAAAGGGTGCTGAATAGCTACAGAGGAAGCATCGTGGATAGTCGTTCGCAAGGCGATCATTTCGTGGTGTTTCTGAAAACGGAGCGCGGCTTGTATGAACTGATGGTACGAAGAGCCAGCGGGGATATTGCGGAAATTCGGCGGCTGGAGGAATATGCCCAGCAGCCGCCGACTGGCGGCAATGATTTGGAGGGCAATGTTCCTGGCAAGGATGATCTGTCAGGCCCTCCCTCCGTTCCTTCCGATCCGTCTGCTCCCGGCGGGCAACCTGGCAAGGAACCCCCTGGAACGGCGCTGCCCACGCAGCCGAACCCTAAGCCCCCTGGCGGGAAAGGTGGAGGGGAAGGCTCAGGGGGGGAAGGGACACCCGCGCTGGATCAAAACGGGGTGATTTCGGAGAAGGAGGCCGCAGGACTGGCATTGAAGTCGGTGCCGGGACGGGTCAAGGATATCGACAGAGAAGAGGACGAGGGACTGCGTTATTATCTGATCGAGATTGAGACTGCGGATGGCCGTGAGGCTGAGGTGCAGTTGAATGCTGCTTCCGGAAAGGTCATTTCTGTCACCTGGGATGATGATCATGATGAGGATAACGACGACGACCATGACGATGATTCCGAATAAAAAATGTGAATAAGTTATTTGGCTCAAACTAAAAATTAGCGGTTGATCGTTAGCAAGACTTATGAGACGCATTGCACGTATCCCAAGAATTCGCTGAATGCCCGCTGGTTCCCAGGTTCTATTCGGGGATTCCTCTTCTTATTAATAGGGAAAAACTCAGCTTGTTGAGAAAGTTGGTTTTCCGTACATCTCGCATAGAAGAGCCCTTAGCCTATAAGGGTTCTTCTCCATAGAAATGGTACGTTACGCCCTTTCTCAACAGTCTGAAAAACTCCTGTTAAATGGCTCAAATCCGCCAGAAATCGGGGATTTATATGGATTTCCTCCTGCTAATCATTATGAAATGGTCGATTTTTTGGGAAAAGCCCGAAATTAACATGATGATTTCCTGTTATATGTCATATTTGGTGAAATACAGGCGAATTAGCATGAGGATTTCCCGTTAGAGGTATATTCGTTTTTGATTTGCTCCCGAATGGATCATGTCAACCTCTGATTTTTGTTTGATTCTTTTTTTATCATCAAATTCTAATCTTCTTGTAATGGTTCTCTTAGATTAGCCGGGTAAAGTAGGAAGCGTACCGAGGATATCCGGTTCAGGAAGAGAATGAACAAGAAGAAATGAAGGAGATGGATACGCATGAGAAACAAGAAATCATGGATGCTTGGAGTTGGACTGGTGGTTGCGTTGGCAGGCACGAGCGCAGTAGTGGGCGCGGAGGCGGCGACCGCCTACATCGGCAAGGCGAAGGCGAAGCAGATTGCACTTGCGGAAGCGCCGGGCAAGGTGACGGACATTGACCTGGAGCGCAAGCGCAGTGTGGTCTATTATGATGTGGAAATCGATCGGAAGGATAGCCGGCGTGAAGTGGACGTGCATGTTGAGGCTGTGACCGGTAAGGTGCTGAAGGTTCAAGAAGATGATGATGACGATGATCGTCGTCCAACGGCTGCTCCGGCGGTTGGAAATGGCAAAGGCGCAGCTTCCAAGCCAGCCGCACCAGCAGCTAACAAGGCAAACAAAGCAATTACGAAGCAGCAGGCAGCCAAATTGGCACAGCAGGCAGTGAAGGGCGAAGTCCTTCGCGTAGAGACCGATTGGGATGATGGACATAAGGAATATCAGGTGACGCTGAAAACGGCGTATGGTTATGCCGAGGTTGAACTATCCGCGGCTACCGGCAAGGTGCTGGATATTGATCATGACGATGATGATGACTACGATGATGACGACTACGACGATCATGATGATGACCGTTACGATGACGATCGCTATGACGACGACGATGATGACGACGATCGAGATTAAGGATACACCTCCAATCACACCTGACGTGGTTGGAGGTTTCTTTTATAGGGTTCAGTTACTCCTCGGGCTTAACCCGATCGGGCAATTGCTGTACATAGCTATCTGACAGCCGGAGCAATTCAAGAGCGCGATTGAATTCATCTTCGGTCGTCAGTGATTGGTGAGCCGCAGTTGTTTCTAGCGGATGCTCTGTTCCATCGCTGTACCCAATCCCCGGTATGAACAAGGCCTGATTATTCAGGAAAGAACCGGAAGGCAGATAATAACGCTGCGGGAGCAGGTTAAACTCGGTTTGATTGAACAGGTCTTCTCCAAAGTGTAAATGCTGGTCCAGATGAATACCCAGCAAGTTAGCGACTGTCGGCAAAATATCCACCTGACCGCCTACATTGTCCTTAACCGATGGGGCCACTCCGGGAACGCTTATAATAAGCGGGATGTGGATCATATCCTTATACGTATACTCGCGTCCGTAAATGTCCTGCATCAGTGCCAGGCCTTGCTTATCCAGCGAGTACATCGGCAGGCCAAGATGATCGCCATAGATGACAATAACACTGTTGTCCCAAATGCCCTTCTGCTGCAAATCTTCTACAAATTTCCCCAGCGCATAATCTGCATAGCTTTGAGCCCGCAGGTAGTCGCCAACCATATTGTCCTGATACTGCTCTGACAGCACAATGCGGTCCTTCTCTGGCGGTATCGTGTACGGATGATGCGCGGTCATGGAAATAACATGAGAGTAGAACGGCTGGCCGCTCTGCTGCATGTTGTTTAATACATCAGCCGTTTTCTTGTACAGCACCTCATCTGATGGCCCGAAAAAAACAGTATCTTCGGTTCCGAAAAATGGCTGATCATAATACTTGTCGAAGCCAATCGCATCGTAGAGCTCGGCACGGTTCCAAAAATCAGCCACATTGGTATGGAAGGTCGCGGTACTATAGCCTTGCTCACTCAGCAATTTCGGCAGGCTCGGCAAGTCCTTGTTTGGATAGTTCTGCGTAGCGGCTTCATTGTACGGAATATAGAATGATGTGTTAACCACAAACTCCGCGTCAGATGTATTTCCTTGCCCGACCATTTGATAGAAATGCTTGAAGTAGATATTCTCCTTCGCCAGACGATTCAAATTAGGAGTAATTTCCTGACCATCCACTTTTAAATCAACTAGGAAGTTCTGAAACGACTCCAATTGAATAATAATCAGGTTTTTGCCCTTGGCAACGCCAAAATAATTCGGATCTTCGGGAATGGTGATTCCCTTCAATTGATTAACTTTTGCTTGAGTAATCTCCTTGGAATCAATTAAATCTTTCTTCTTGCTGCCCGAGAAGATCGTGTAGGTTTCATAGTTTAGAATCCCCATTTGCTCGGCCTTCTTGATCTCGTTCATGCTAGCTCGGTTCGGCCAGATGTTAAAGATGCAGACCAGTAACGAGATGCCAAAGATGACGGCAACAACGCCGGTGCTGCCTTTTTTCAAGTTGAACAACATTTTGAGCTTCTCCGCGCCCTTCTTGCGGAACAGCCAGAAGCTGATAATTACGATATCCAGAAAAATGAGCAGATAGTAAGGGGCCAGCAACGAAAATACGCTATTCTTCACAGCCGTAACCTGGTTGACCTGTTCCAGAGCATGGTAGGTTACCATTACCCCATAGTATTTATGATACATGATGGCCGCAAAGAATACGGCGGTAACAATCAGATTTACAGTCAGATAGAGCCCAATCTTCCGCTTGGAGGCGAACCATTCAATCAGGCAGAACAGAACCCAGACAAACGGAATTTCCTTGAGCAGTGGTCCCCAGGGAGGAGCCCCGTCAAAGATGGCAATCCAAACGAGATAAATTTTCAAAGTCATAATAGCGGAGAAAAAAACAAACGGCTTGATGTTTGCAAGCCGAATGCGGTTTAGTTGTAGCACGGCGTGTTCCTTCCTTTCCGCAAAATGGTTCTCTATTACGTGCAGGCAGCTTGAAGCACCTTGCGCGTTTACATTGGATTTACAATTTTAATGCTCCTAATATAATACATGAAATGAACACAAGAAGAAAATAATTCAATTCACTCAATTAGCAGGAAATTCCACGTTAAGCCAGGTTTATGTAAGATTTATGATCATTATTGGGAGGTTGTAGCCTTATTGGCCCGATTAAAGCAGGAAAATGAAGAGGGAGAAGCCTGTAGGGTCCATAAATCGAAGTATGCACGCATCAAGCAGCTTTCTAACATAGAAAAGGCAACGGCATAGAAGATAGGCCGCTGCCAGGCTAAACAGGTAACTTTGCTAGCTATTCGCTAATTGGATACGTGGAGTTGCCCAGTTAATATAGAAACAAACTGCTCCAGGAAGGCTTGATCTTCAGCGTCAAACCGTCCTTTAAGCGGGCTGTCAATATCCAGAACACCTAATAACTGATTTTCCTTAACCAGTGGTATGACAATTTCGCTGTTGGAGGCTGCGTCGCAGGCAATGTGTCCTGGGAAGGTATGAACATCTTCGATGCGCAGTGTTTCACGGCGCTCCGCGCTTGTTCCGCAAACTCCCTTGCCCAGAGGGATACGGATGCATGCGGGCAGGCCCTGGAAGGGACCGAGAACAAGCTCCTTGCCATCGTACAAATAGAAGCCAACCCAATTAATATCTGTTAAATAGAAGTTAAGTAATGCAGCAGCATTGGCGAGGTTGGCTATCATGCTGCTCTCACCGGCGATTAACGCCTCTAGCTGCGTCAAAGCTGCCTGTTGTTGCTCTACACGGGAGCCTGAATTGGCGGCGTCTGCCTGAAACATGTATATTTCCTCCTTGGATCGCCTTTGCTCAACAGCCAGGCGAGACTCATCTCACCTCATTATAATGAAGTTTGGGTCTGAGGGACAACTTCCACTGCGAAGTTAATATCTGTTTGCAAAGTACGACATCGTGTGCTAAATTTTATCAAATTTGCAAAATATGTTTTTTGGCATCATGCGGTAAAATGAGGTCAAGCTTTAAAGAAAGGTGATTCTTATGGTACCTGAATCCTCAAGGGGCGCACGCCTTAATAATAGAAAAGTAAGCAATGATTTGAAAGCGACCATCGAGCATTTGCGGCTAGAATTGATGAATGCAGCTACGCAAGACGACAATTTTAGCAGCGGGACAGTGCTGGAATTAAGCCAACGGCTGGATCGTTATATCGTGATGGCCCAAAGCCAAATGTTGGGCAAGCAGGCTTCTTCCTTTGACTCGTAGGCCTCAAGTGTGATTAGCTAGGATCATGCTGATTTGTTGAGACAAAGGAGGATTCAATCGTGTACAAATGCGGTGGAGATATTCCCGTGTTGGAAGGAGAACGAATTTTTTTGCGCCGTATGGGGCGCAGGGATGCCGAGGTCCTATTTCGTTATTGGGGTGATCCGGAGGTCACGAAGTATATGAACGTTCCGGCCTTTGCTTCTGTTCAAGAGGCTTGGGAAATGATCAGCTTGCTTAACAGCCTGGCCGAGAGCGAGGATGCGCTTCGTTTTGGCATTGAACTGAAGGAGGAGCGCAAGCTCATCGGCAGTTGCGGATTTAATGCCTGGGAGCTGTCCGGCGCCTATCGCGGTGAGATTGGCTATGATCTAGGGCGTGAATATTGGGGACACGGCTATATGTCGGAGGCGATTCGCATGCTGCTCGCCTATGGCTACGAGACGATGGGCTTGAACCGGATCGAGGCTTTGGTTGATCCCCGCAACAAGGGTTCGCGCAAGCTGCTGCAAGCCTTTGGCTTCAGGGAAGAAGGCCTGCTGCGCCAATATCAACAAGTGGGTAGCCGATTCATTGACCTGCTGATGTGCTCTTTGCTTAAGCAAGAATACTATTCGGCAGAAGTGAGATGAGGTTGGCTAGCTTGTTTTATGGAAACATCGGACCGCCTGCTTATGATGGCTGCGCTTTGCCAGCCGTCTGTCTTTCTTTTTTCCACGCTTTCCTCTATAATTGAGGCTTATGGAATCATTGACACGTGTTGGAAGAGGAAAGGAAGTCAGGCTTGGTTATGGCAAAGGTTACACTCAGACGCAATTACATACTCATAGGACTGTTATTGTCCACATTCCTGGCCGCGATTGAAGGTACAGTGATCGGTCCGGCTGGCCCGCGTATTGTGGGGGATTTGGGTGGTGCACATCTACTCGGCTGGGTATTTACCGCCTATTTATTGGCTATGGCCGTCACTACGCCTGTTTTTGGTAAAATCAGTGACCTGTTTGGCAGAAAGCCGGTATTTGTAATCAGCTCGCTCTTATTTCTGGCGGGATCGATCCTGTCGGGAACGGCTCATAGTATGGGGCAGCTCATTGTCTTTCGCGCGTTGCAGGGTATTGGGGCGGGAGGCCTCATTCCGGTGACGTTTACGATTATCGGCGATATTTACTCTATCGAAGAACGCTCCAAAATTCAGGGCTGGCTCAGCTCCGTTTGGGGCATTTCGTCGTTGATTGGACCGCTCCTTGGGGGCTATGTGGTTGACTCGCTGAATTGGCGCTGGGTCTTTTATTTTAATATCCCGTTCGGGTTGCTCTCACTGGTCTTCATCATTCGTTTTCTGCATGAAAAAATGGAGAAACGCAAGGCACGCATCGATTACGCCGGAGCTATCACCTTTACGGTGGGAATATCGGCTCTGTTGATCGGATTGGCTACGGGAGGACAGCAGCTTGCCTGGTCGTCACCGGTCATGCTTGCCTTGCTGGGCGGAGCTGTGTGCTGCCTGATTCTGTTCTTCTTTATCGAGAAGCGGGCCGCTGAGCCGCTCGTTCCGCTTAAGCTGTTCCGCATTCGCGATATCGCCTTCTCGAACCTGGCCAGTCTGCTGGCTAGCGCCCTGCTAATCGGGTTAACCTCCTATTTGCCGCTTTGGATTCAAGGTGTACGCGGGCAGAATGCAACGATTTCCGGGCTGGCGCTGGCACCGATGTCCATCGGTTGGACGCTGGGATCGGTGCTGGGCAGCCGTTGGCTGATTTCTCGCGGTTCTCGCTATACATCGTTGATCGGGATGGTTATCATTAGTCTGGGGGCTATAGGCCTTTCCTTGATGAGCGAGAGCACGCCGGTATGGATTATGCTTTTATGCAATGCTCTGTACGGCATCGGCTTCGGCTTTTCGTTTACTGTCTTTACGATCATTGCCCAGTCTTCGGTAGGCTATAGTCTACGCGGTGCGTCTACTGCCCTAAATTCGTTCGTCAAATCGATAGGCCAAACCATCGGGGTAACGGTCTTCGGAACCTTGATTAATCTTCATATCGTTGCACAGACTGCGGGAAGAACCTTTAACGGAACCCCGATCTCCCAGAATGATATCGATCAGTTGCTCTCTCCGGAGAAGGTCCATTTATTGCCGCCCGCGCTGTGGAGCGAGTTGAAGCATGTGCTTGGGGAAAGCTTGCATACCCTATTCATCGTCATGGCCATTATTGCTGTGTTGGGGGTAATCAGTGTATTGGGACTGCGTAATCGGGCACCGGGCGAAGAGCAGAGTCGTGCTTCCGCAGATGTAGCGCAACGCAACTTATAACCGAGGCTTTAACGAGGTATAAAACAGGCTGTTCCTCCACAACTTAAAATGCAGCTTCAAAAAGTCGAATTCCGTTTCTCAAGTTACTCCGTGAGCAAAAGACGATTTTTTGAATTACCTCTGTAGAAAGGGGGGACAGCATGAGCAGAGAACTCAACATAGATCAAACCACGTTGGTCAATGCCTGGCAGACTCAGCTTCCGGAGTATTTGAATCCCGGAGATTCTGCGCAGGTGCAGGCCGATCTTGCCGATCCGGATAGCTTGCGGATTCATATCAATGCCGCAGGGCGCCAATTCTATTCCTTTGATTTTCAGTGCTCCTACATGGACCCGCGTGAAGTACGTGTGGAGTTAGTAGATGTAGAGCGGGAGGGCCGTACGGTTGCAGAGACCAGCACGGAGATTCAGGAACTGACCGGAGACTATGTCCGGCATATTCATGAATGCGCACAAGCCTTGGCATCGTTAACCAATCCATAAAGCGAGGGGAATGTATATGGCGAGAAGCAAGTCGGGCAGAGATAAGAACTTGACGAATGTTGCTGAGCAATTGGACCGTAATCCTGTCAATGCACTGGATGCGCAGCAAATGCAGCAGCAGGCTAATGACCGCAGGCATCGAGATGTTCATCAGCACCACAAGGGCAAAGATATGGACCCTACCCACTAAATGCACAGGAGGCTGTTCCCCCAATCACTATAGAGTGAAGGGGGAACAGCCTCCGTGTTTTTCAGTGAAACATCAGTGCCTGTCAGTTTATTTCCGCAGAAGCGGAGCCAATTTCTCGGCCTCTCGTCCCATCTTCTTCAGCAGTTCGATCATCGTTTGCTTCTCTTCATCGGTCAGGCCACTGAGCGCATGATCGATGCGGGCGGAGAATTCCGGATAGAGCTGGTTCATCAATTCTTGTCCTTGCGGAGTCAACTCGGCGTAGATGACGCGGCGGTCGCGTGGGCAAGGGGTACGGTGCAAAAGACCGGCCGCCTCCAGCTTATCGATGACATAGGTAACGTTGCCGCTCTGAAGAAGCAGCTTGGCGCCAATTTGCTGAATCGGTTGGGACCCCTTGTAATAAAGAACCTCCAGTACCGCAAATGCAGTAGGATTAAAGCCTTGTATTTTACTTCCCGTAACCGCGTGCTCGTTAACGCTCTTAAAGGATTTGGCAAAGACTCTGTACAAATGCAAGGATAAATCTGTCCCGCGTTCTTCGGTTTTTAACATGTGCATCCCGCCTTATATTTTACTTGTGAATAATTGAACTTTGTTGGAATTATTGTAATCTTAATGCACCGCAGAATTAAAAAAAATATAATTTATCACAATTTGCAGTTTATTTAATGTAAATATTTGCTGATTTTTTAAGGGAGTAAAAATCGGACTGCTGATCGGACGGTGATATAACCTTAGAACATCAGCTATACCAAGCAGTCACTGTTTGGT
Source organism: Paenibacillus sanguinis 2301083 = DSM 16941 (assembly GCF_000374825.1). Classification (GTDB taxonomy): domain Bacteria; phylum Bacillota; class Bacilli; order Paenibacillales; family Paenibacillaceae; genus Fontibacillus; species Fontibacillus sanguinis. Next base: position 12,419 of record NZ_KB895376.1, on the reverse strand, counting down.
GACCGGCCCCTATGAATATAGAAAAGCGGCTTCGAGTATATGGAGAAATCTCCACTCCCAAAGCCGCTTATCTGAAAGAGGGCGCCCGTTTGGACGTTCTCTGCTAGCTATATTACGGCTAAGTAAGCCGTTCAATCTATCCCGCTTTATTTGGGGATCAAAACAAAAACCAGAGGTTGACATGATCCATTCTTCGGGAGCAATGCAAAAAACGAATATACCTCTAACGGGAAATCCTCATGCTAATTCGCCTATATTTCACTAAATATCACATATAACAGGAAATCATCATGTTAATTTTGGGTTTTTTTCCAAAAATCAATCATTTCATAATGATTAGCATGAGGAAATCCATATAAATCTCGATTTCTGACGGATTTGAGCCATTTAACGGGAGTTTTTCAGACTGTTGAGAAAGTTGGTCTTCCGTACATTTCGGATAGAAGAGCCCTTAGCCCATAAGGGTTTTTCTCCATAAAAATGTTACGTTACGCCCTTTCTCAACATTCTAAGTTTTTCCCTATAATTAAGAAGAGGAATCCCCGAACAGAACCTGGGAACCAGCGGTATTCAGTGAATTCTTGGGGTACGTGCAATGTTTATAAGATAGTATCACGTAACGTGATAGTAAATGCTTCTATTTGAAATTTTTTTAATATCCTTGTGTTGCTGCTGAAAGCTTTTAATTCAAGGCCGCTTGCCCTGCGTGGTGCCCGGCCGTAAAGCCGGTGGTGAAAGCGGCAGTAATATTGTATCCACCCGTATAGCCGTGAATATCGAGAATCTCTCCGCAGAAATACAGACCTTCCATCAGCTTGGAGCCCATGGTCCGAGGATCAATTTCCTTAAGATGTACACCGCCTCCGGTCACGAAGGCTTCTTCAAAGGGACGGGTACCGGATACCTTGATGCTCAATGCCTTCAATTCCGCAATAAATGCTTGCCACGGACCCTTGGGCAATTGCTCGAAGGTTGTCTCTGGGGCAAGCCCGGCGCGGGCGAACAGCAAGGGGAGCAGTCGCTCGGGCAGGGTTCCTTTCAAGACATTCTTGAGTGCCTTCTTGGGGTCATCCGCCGCCAGCCTCCTCAAGTGTTGCTCCAATTCGTCAGGGCTCTGATCCGGGAACAGGTCAAGACTCATAGTGACATCTTGTCCTCCATTTTTCTGCTTCACGCTCCGAATAAAGCCGCTGCAACGCAAGGCAATAGGGCCGGATAAGCCGAAATGAGTGAATAGCATATCTCCCCTATGGCTTACGACGGTCTTGCCCTTGTGGTTCAATACGGACAAGCGGACATCCCGGAGGGATAGACCCTGCAGCTCCCGTCTCTGAATGAACGGCTCGCGGGATATAATCGGTACCTCGGTGGGATACAGGTCGGTGATGGTGTGACCAGCCTGCTGCGCCCAAGGATAACCGTCTCCGGTAGAGCCGGTATGCGGAACAGATTTCCCTCCTGTAGCGACAACGATGGCCCGAGCATCCATAAATTTGCCGCCTTCCAGGGCAACACCCAAAGTTCTTCCCTCACCGTAGCGGATTTCCTTGACAGGATGATGGACAAGCAGATGGACACCTAGGGAACGAGCCTTGCCAATCAAGGCATCGACCACGGATTTGGCCTTATCGGACACGGGAAACATTCTCCCGTTATCCTCTTCCTTCAGGGCAATTCCCAGCCCCTCGAAGAAAGCAATAATGTCCCGGTTGTTGAATAGAGAGAAGGCGCTATACAAGAACCGTCCACCCCCTGGAATATATGTGATTAGCTCATCGATTTCCTTGGCATTGGTTACGTTGCAACGGCCGCCACCGGAAATGCCCAGCTTCCGACCCAACTTATCCCCCTTGTCCAGAAGCGCAACGTCTGCACCTTGCTCTGCGGCCGCGATAGCAGCCATAAGACCGGAGGGACCCCCTCCAATAACGATGACGTCGACCTTTTTCATCCTTTTCTCTCCTTTATTTGTACCTTGCTCGGCACGTTTAAGCATCGTGTTATGCAATATCTGTACTACCCGCTTATGGGCGATGTTTTGTTGAAACGCGGCTCCCTAATGTATTGCTCAATCAGCAAGCTTCTATTATAGCGATAAATGATGCGTTCCTTCAATGTTAGAGCTTACATATCGGTGGCAGAGTTGCTATCCGTTGCTAGAAATGTATAATTGAATTGATATGGCAAAAGACGCTGTTAAAGCGGCTTATACGTCATTTAAGTATGCCTAAGGAGTGATTGGAAAATGTCGATGTCATTTGACCAATATATGCGTGATATGGTTCAACCGATGAGAGATGAGTTAACGGTATTGGGTATTCAGGAATTGCGTACGCCGGAAGAGGTGGAGGAGAAGGTGCCTGGGGCCGAAGGGACGGCACTGATTGTCGTCAACTCGGTGTGCGGTTGTGCGGCAGGCCAATGCCGTCCGGGCGTTGCGAAGGCGTTGGGCCATGATTTGACGCCGGACCATCTGTTCACCGTATTTGCCGGGCAGGACAAGGAAGCTACAGCGAAGGCCCGTGAATATTTTGCACCGTATCCTCCGTCATCGCCATCTATTGCTTTAATGAAGGATGGACAATTGGTGCATTTCATCGAGCGCCACCAAATTGAAGACCGCTCGGCTGAGGAGATTGCTGCCGAACTTACCGGGGCATTTGACCGCTTCTGCCGATAAGGCGGCGATTGAAACGGTGAGCCCAGGTTCGCCCCGAAGTAACGGTAACTTACCGGTACGTCCGGGGCGCTTTTTACATTTTTTAAAAAAGGTCATTCCAACCTGACTTTTTGCAAGCGTATTTGTTTGAAAGCGCATTTGTTTGAAAGCAAATAAAAATTTGGAGGGGTTGAGAGAGATGAGTTTACAGCAGGAAATTATTGAACGCCTGGGCGTGAAGCCTGTCATTGATGTGGAGGAGGAAGTCCGCAAACGGGTGAATTTTCTAAAAGAGTACGTTAAATCCTCTCGCACAACAGGTTTGCTGATTGCGATTAGCGGCGGCATTGATAGCGCAGTAGCTGCTGCATTATGCAAACGAGCTACGGATGAACTGACCTCAGAGTCTGGCCAGCCTTACATGACGCTAGGGGTATTCCAGCCCTATGGGCAACAAGAGGATATTGAGCATAGCTACGAGGTAGCCAAGGCCTTCCGTCTGGAGCATACGGCAGAGACCAATATTGAAGAGGCCGTAAATGAGATTGCCCTGGAAGTGGAGCATAGCTTCAAGAAAATCGGCAAGCCTCGTCACATCAGCCACCAAGGCAAGGGCAATGTTAAAGCGCGGACGCGGATGGTCGTGCAATATGCATTGGCTTTTGAATTTAATCTAATCGTGGTCGGTACAGATCACGCTTCCGAGGCGATTACGGGCTTCTATACGAAGTGGGGCGATGGGGCGGTTGACATTACGCCGCTCAGTTCATTGAACAAACGTCAGGTTCGGCAGCTTGCCGCTTATCTGGGTGTACCGCAAAGCATTCTGGACAAGGCTCCGTCCGCTGGCTTGTGGGAAGGGCAGACCGACGAGAAAGAACTGGGCATCAGCTATGATGACAACAGCGACTATCTCGAAGGAAAAGAGATCGATCCGGCCGTCAAGGAGCGCCTGGAATCTTTCTATTTACGTACTGAGCATAAACGCAACCCAATTCCCGGCATTTAAAGGTGAACACACCACAAAAATGTGGCAAACTTGTTTTGTTACAATAAAAATAAATTTTTATAAGTTTTATTCTTATTTTATTGTAATAAATGTGAGTTCAAGAAAGACAGACTTTTAGCGTCTAGGCTTATGCTTCCGCAGTGCCAAAGCTGACTTTTTAAACAACCTTTATAAGATGATAAGTAGGTGGACAATAGATGCTGGAACTGTCTATTAATGATCCTGACCGCTTGGTCAAGGTAGCGCATGCGCTGAGTACGCATACACGAATCGGGATAATTAAGCTGTTGTTGGCCAAGCCCAATATGAATGTGCTGGAAATTGCCGAGAAGCTTGATATCCCGGTCTCTACGGCGGCCAATAATGTTAAGGTGCTTGAGGATGCCGAATTGATCGTCACCGAACTTCAACCGGCAACCCGTGGAGCCATGAAGGTATGCAGCCGCAATTTTGACGATGTGCACATGATCTTGAACCCGAGCGCGTATGATCACAATCGTGGCAAGGTGCAGGAAGTTGAAATGCCCATCGGGAATTTTATCGATTTCGATATTGTACCGACCTGTGGCATGGCAAATGGGGCAGGAATCATCTTCCAGGAGGATGATCCGAACAACTTCTATCATCCTGACAGTCGAAGTGCCGAGCTTATCTGGCTTCGCAAAGGTTGGATTGAATATCGCTTCCCGCGTAAATTCCCTGACGGGGCAAGGCTTCGTTCGTTGGAGTTCTCCTTGGAATTGTGCTCGGAAGCGCCCAACTACAACAATGATTGGCCCTCTGAAATAACCGTTTGGGTGAATGATGTAGAGATCGGGTCATGGATATCTCCCGGTGATTTCGGGGATCACAGGGGGAAGCTGAACCCTTCGTGGTGGTATGACAACAGTACCCAGCACGGATTGCTTAAGACATGGTCCATTGATATGAACCGCAGCACGATTGACAAGGAGAAGTGTTCGGATGTCACGTTGTTTGACCTCCGTTTGGACACCAAGCCGTTCATTACGTTTCGAATTGGACTCAAGCCTGATGCGAAGCACCAGGGAGGACTCAACTTGTTTGGCAAAGGGTTTGGCGATTACCCGCAAGGGATTATCATGCGACTGGAGTATGATTGACGACCGCGACAGCCTAGTCTGGTTGCCAGCTTCAATAGCTTAGAAGGAAGCCTTCTCTATCTTCTGAATCGAAGAATAAAGAAAGGCTTCTTTTGTATGTAAAGAAACAATAAATATAAAAGAAAGCGTTGACAATAAAATAGACGACGGGTAGTATCTTAATTAAATACGAAATAATTGTAATTAATTAATTATTTTGTGAAGGAGATTAGAGACTACATGACAACAGAAGCGTATATCAAGGATTATCCAAGGCCGCAGTTTGATGGCTTGGGTTGATCTGAATGGGGAATGGGATTTCAGGTTTGCTGACAGGGGGGACGCTGGTTCGATCAAAGGCTAAGCGCTTTACTATTCCAAATAAACTAAGCATTGGAGTGGATAACAGTGACAATGAAATCTAATGATGTGACAGTCCTGCGTACAGAATATCCAAGGCCTCAATTTGTGCGTCAGGATTGGTTATGCTTGAATGGACAATGGGATTTTCATTTTGACGATACCGATGAAGGCGAGGAGGCAGGCTGGTATCTGGAGGGGGGCTCTGCTCCATTCACACAGAAAATTTCAGTTCCCTTTACCTTTCAAAGCAAGCTGAGCGGTATAGCTGATCCTTCCTTCCATGACATTGTATGGTACTGCCGTTCCTTCGAGGTCCCTGAGAAGTGGAGTGGCAAACGAACCGTGCTGCATTTTGGAGCCGTTGATTATGGGGCCAAAGTGTGGGTGAACGGTCAATTGGCAGCAATCCATGAAGGTGGTCATACTCCCTTTCAGGCAGATATTACACCGCTCCTGAAGGCCGGGAGCAATACGATTGTGCTGCGGGCGCAGGATTACAGCCGAGACGTAACCTTGCCACGGGGCAAGCAGTATTGGCTGGAGAATTCAGCCAGCATCTTCTACACACGGACGACGGGGATCTGGCAAAGCGTCTGGCTGGAGCCGGTGTCTGCCATTCATTTGAGCAAAGTGATGCTTACCCCGGATATTGATCACAATGAAATTTGTTTGCGTACTTTTATAGAAGGCTTGCCTAACGGGGGCGATTCCAACCTAAAATTGCGAGTGCAGATTTCGTTTCAGGGAGAGATAGTGGCCGAGGATGAATACGCGGTAAAGCGTGCTGAGCAGACTCGCACCATCGGCTTGAGTGACTTTACTGATCACGGACATGGACGGCTGTGGAGCCCGGAGCATCCCAACCTGTACGACATAAAATACAGCCTGGTGCAAGCGGGCGAGCTCATCGATGAGGTGTCCGGTTATTTTGGCATGCGCAAGGTGTCGATTGAGAATGGCAAGTGGTCCTTGAACAACCGGCCTTATTACCAGCGGCTTGTACTGGACCAGGGGTACTTCCCGGAAGGGCTGCTGACAGCTCCTGCGGATGGAGACATCAAGCGCGATGTGGAACTGACCAAGGAAATGGGCTTCAATGGTGTCAGAAAGCATCAGAAGACGGAGGATCCGAGATTTCTGTATTGGTGCGATAAGCTGGGCTTGCTGGTCTGGAGTGAGGCGGCGAATGCTTATGAATATTCCGAACAGTATGTTCGCCGTTTTACGAAGGAATGGATCGAGATTATGGAGCGGGATTACAGCCACCCTTGCATCGTAGCTTGGGTACCGCTCAACGAGAGTTGGGGGGTGCCAAATGTGCAGATCGATCAGCGTCAACAGCAGCATGGGTTGGCGATGTATCATCTGACGAAATCACTGGACCTGACCCGTCCGGTCGTATATAACGACGGGTGGGAGCATATGCTTACAGATCTGGTCACGATTCACGATTACGAGAGCCGCCAGGAAGTGCTGGAGGAACGATACAGGGCTGCGGAAACAGCAGTCGAGGCCATGCCGGCGAACCGTCGAATCTTTGTCGGTGGAGCATCCTATCAGGGTCAACCCATCCTCGTGTCTGAATTTGGCGGCATTGCCTTCAAGAAAAGTGATTGGGAGGGCTGGGGATATTCTGGCGCGGACAATGAAGAAGACTATCTTCGCAAGCTTAAGGCTGTGGTGGACCCGATGTTCTCTTCCCCGATCATTCAGGGTTATTGCTATACCCAATTGACGGATGTGGAGCAGGAAATCAACGGCTTGCTGACGTATGACCGGGTGCCAAAGGCGCTGCTTGAGGATATTCGCAAGATCATGACCGGAGCATAACATTTGCGAAAGGCGGGATTGCGATAATGGCAATAGCCGGGACGAAAGTCGTAAACTTTTACAATGTGCTGCTACAGAACGGAGCTGACCCATGGGTGTATAAGCACACGGACGGATACTACTATTTCACCAAAACGACCGGCAATAACGTAACGATTTGGAAATCCCGGCATTTGACTGATCTGGATGCAGGTCAGACCCGGGCCATTCCAACCGGAGGACAACATATTTGGGCGCCCGAGCTTCACTATGTTAACGGGGCGTGGTATGCGTATTATGCCAAGGATGACGGGGACAATGCCAATCATCGTATGTACGTCCTGGAGAATACCAACGCCGATCCGTTGCAAGGCACATGGCAGGATAAAGGGCAAATTACCGATGCGACCAATAAATGGGCCATCGATGGCACGGTATTACAGGTGAATGGACAATTGTATTTTATCTGGTCCGGCTGGGAAGGGGATGTTAATGTCAGTCAGCAATTATATATCGCTCATATGAGCAACCCGTGGACCATCGATTCTGCACGAGTGGAAATCTCGCGCCCTACCCTTGCGTGGGAGACCAATCATTCCCCACTCATTAATGAAGGGCCGCAGGTTGTCGTGCGCGGGAGCCGGATTTATCTGGTGTACTCTGCTAGCGGCAGTTGGACGGATGATTATTGTCTGGGTTTGTTGACAGCCAATGTCTCGGCAAATCTGCTTGATCCGACTTCATGGCACAAGCGCAGCCAGCCAATTTTCAAGTCGGGCAACGGATTGTACGGGCCGGGCCATCATTCTTTTACGAAGTCGCCTGACGGTACAGAGGATTGGATTGTCTATCATGTCGCCAAAAACCAGGGAGCAGGCTGGAATCGCGAGGTGCGGTTGCAGAAATTCACCTGGCATGCTGATGGTACGCCGAACCTGGGGGAGCCAGCAAATCCGAATGCACCGGTTGCCTTGCCTTCAGGCGAGGGCTCGCGTGTGAGGTATGAGGGAGAACATGGCACCTTTGCCGGTGTGGCATATGCTTCGGGAAGTCCAAACGGTTCCGGAGGTCAAAAGGCAGGCCATATTGATACGCCGGAAAGCTATGTGCAGTTCGAGATTGAGGTTGCGGTGGCGGGTGAATATGTATTGCTGGCCCGAACGGCCAACGGTACCGCTGGTGCCTCATGGTCGCATCTGATGCTCAGCGTTAATTCCGCTCCCGCCAGTCCGTTCTACATTACTCATAAGGGCTGGGAGAACTGGGAAGTGTCGACGGCTGCGATTCACCTTACAGCAGGCACCAATACCATTCGCTTCTCCAAGGGAGAGGGATATGGGGAAGTAGACTGTTTTGACATCAAGCCGAGATGAGCTGAGAGTTGGGCACTTGGTATGATTGGAGGATGAAATGCTCACCAGTTCCGAGGCCGATGTCGGCGGGATGAACTGCGGAACTACTGTCGCCCATGAGGGGTGATGGGCCATTTGGAAATATTGAATTTTAATACATTTTCATATTAAGAAGCCAGTGCAGGCAGGTTATCAAAAATTCCTGACACTGGCTTTTTTTGAATATTATAGAATTTGTAAGCTTTCAGCGGAGCTGAACAATTCTATAATCGCAAGAAAAATTGCCGCTTAACGTGGCCTGGCTTCAAAGAGAGTACATCAATAGATGTTTTTCTTATGTAACAGCTCATTGGAGGGGAGTAAAATAAATTGAGTAACAGGTCAATTTATATCTGGTGAATAACAGAACATACAAGTGAGAGTCGAGTGAGAGTTAAGTGAGAGTCAAGGAGCCAAGTGAGAGTTGAGTGAGAGTCAAGTGAGAGTTAAGAGATAGCCAAGTGAGAGTCGAGTGAGAGTTAAGGAGCCAAGTGAGAGTCAAGGAGCCAAGTGATAGCCGAGTGAGAGTCAAGTGAAGGTTAAGTGAGACCAAATGAGATTCAAGAAGCGGAAGAAGCTCGTGCCTTTGCAAGATCTGTACTTGCTGTGGCCGGGTCGTTACAAGTAAGCTGAGTGTAAATGCACAACTAGTGGGAAATTCTCCCGCTAATCTATGCGAAAATGCTGGATTTTGAGGTATAACTGGAAAACCTCCCTATAAATCTGTGCTTCAGGCCATTTTTCGGCGCTTTAGTCCAGATTATATGGAGGAATTCCCTATAATACTATTTTATCACTCTAAAAGCGATTTTTATATGGATAATTTCCCGCTAATTTGAGAAATTCAGACTGTTGAGAAAGGTCCTTCCTTCCGCAAACAGCTTAGTCCATAGAGACGGCTGCTGTTTTTATTATGATTTGGATACAGGCTGAACAGGAATATAGATGTCGATTTGTCTACCTTCCTTCGGCCAGCTCCGTTCGTCGTACCATTCAAAATCCGGAGCAGCTACCTGCTCGTAGCCTGATGTAGGGAACCAGTTGGTAAAGATATCATCCCAGGTTTGCTGAATGGAAGCGACAAATTCGCTCTGGTTGGCCGGAGGTGTCGTGAAGATGGCATATGTCGTCGCCGGAATAGTGTATTCGGTCAACCCCTTAGGAACAGGGGTCGATTCACTGACTTCAAAGCCGATGATATAGAGGAAGGAGCCGTCCTCATTTAATGTAGTGCATATGCCTAACTCGACATTGGGATTTGTCTTGCCTGGTATGGTTTTTCCCCATTGCTCCTGAATATATTGCTGCCAGAAGGCGGGTATCTCTGTGCTGTTTTCCCCTTCAACGGTAGTTGTCTTCATGGAATAGCCCATAATGTGCATGGCTGGCAATGACTCGATACGATATTGCATGTCATAATCTCTCCGATCGTAGTTTATTGGGGTGTTTATGTTGCGCAGTAAATTGGCTTTGGAAACAATGCAGGGCAGGTGGCCTTGCTTGCGGCATTCGGTCGGTAATTTACCGAACATTTTACGGAATGCCCGGGTGAAGGCCTCGTGGGAACTGAAGCCACAGCTCAAAGCGATGTCTAGTACTTTCAGTTCAGACCCGGTTAATAGCTCGGCCGCTCTGGAGAGTCTCCGCTTGCGGATATAGGAGGACATCGTGTCCCCGACGAAATATAGAAAGGTACGGTGGAAATGATAATCCGAATATCCCGCAGCCTTGGCCACCCCCGCTAACGTAAGCTCTTCGCCGAGCCGCGCTTCGATATAGTCTACACTTTGTTGAATGATAGTGAGTTGGTTCATGCCATTCCTCCAGACCGGTCAATGAGAGGTAGTTCAGAAAGTCATCTTTTCATTTTCATTACAAGTTTTGACTTTTTGAACATTTGTTTAAGTTAACTTTAAGCTTAGTATAGTCCAGTATAGCGGCAGTTTCTTGATCATGCTTGCTCTTTGTATCACATATTCGCGCCCGGGGTCTTTCCCTGTTACAATGGGAAATGGCAATGGCTTGCAAGGAAGAAGCCCGGGCCGGGTGAAGAAGGAAGAGGGGATTTGCCTTGATTCTTGGAGTAGGACATGATGTTGTGGAAATTGAACGTATTCAGCGCATGCTGAACCGAGCGGCAGGCGAACGTTTGCGTCGACGGATTTTAACACATGCCGAGCTGGAGCTGCCGGGACAAGTCGCTCGCCCTGCTGAATTTCTGGCGGGACGCTTTGCGGCCAAGGAAGCGCTCAGTAAAGCGTTTGGCTGTGGCATTGGCGGTATTCTTGGCTTTGGTGATATGGAGATATTGCCAGATCGAACGGGCCGTCCGTCCGTCACGCTGTCAGCAGCAGCCTGGGATCGCCTGGCGCTGGACAAGCAGGGGACCGGACGCTGTGTCATACATCTGAGTATTACGCATGAACGGCAGTTGGCTTCGGCATTTGCTGTTGTGGAACGCGTGGAATAGAAGGAGAGCGGGATGCAGGAGAGCAAGGTTTTCTTTAGTACAGAATTGCTGATATGGTACGAAGGGGCGAAGCGGGATCTGCCTTGGCGCAGACACCGCGATCCCTATTATATATGGGTTTCGGAAATCATGCTTCAGCAGACACGGGTGGATACGGTCATTCCGTATTTCCAGCGCTTTATTGAGCGTTTTCCGACGGTAACGGCATTATCGGAGGCGCCGGAGGAGGATGTGCTGAAGTGCTGGGAAGGGCTCGGCTATTACTCCCGGGCCCGCAATCTGCAAGCAGCGGCCAGGCAGGTTGTCGAACGGCACGGCGGGGTCGTGCCGGATAACAAGGTGGAGGTATCCGCCTTGAAGGGGGTTGGCCCCTACACGACGGGGGCTATCCTGAGCATTGCCTTTAACCGCCCGGAGCCGGCGGTGGATGGCAATGTCATGCGGGTGCTGTCGCGTTACTTCATGATTGAAGAGGATATCATGAAGACGGGAACGCGCACCCTGATGGAGGAATTGGCCGCGGAGCTGATCCCGCAGGGGCGGGCCTCGGACTTCAATCAGGCGTTGATGGAGCTGGGTGCGCTAATCTGCACACCCAAGTCGCCGCAATGCCTGATCTGTCCGGTCATGGCCCGCTGTACCGGCCGGCTTGAGGGCGCGGAGGAGCGCCTGCCAGTCAAGAGCAAAGCGAAGTCGCCGCGACCGGAGTACCGCCTTGCCGCCGTCTTGGAAGGCGGCGGCGAACTGGCCGGGCGCGTGCTTGTGCGCCAGCGGCCGGACACGGGGCTGCTCGCACGCATGTGGGAGCTGCCGCATATCCCGGCCGGCGCCGTAGCAGGCGAAGGCGCCGGACTGCCGGACGGCCCGGCGATGGACCGCCTGGCCGCGGAACTGGCCGGGGCGGGATTTCCCGCCAGGCCGGAAGGGGCGATGATGAACGCGGAGCACACGTTCAGCCACATCCATTGGAACCTCCGCGTTTTTCGGTTCTCGGCGGCGGAGGTCCGAGCTACAGCAGGCCGCGGCGTGTCGGACGCGGCTTCGCTCAGCAGCGCCAGCGCTGGCGGCTTTGTGCAAGTGGCCGCCGTTGCCGAGAGTGCAGCCGAATACGAGACGGCTGGCGATACTGGTGGCATTGCCAATACTGATGGCACGGGCGAATATCGTTGGATTACCCGGCAGGACATGGACAAGCTGGCTTTTCCTAATGTATTCCTGAAAATATTAAACAGTTACTTTCAGTAACTAGTGGTGGCCTGGCTTAATAGACCTTATGATTTATAAATTTAGCGGGAGATAGTCATGCTAATTGGCTGATATCAGGCCTGAAACTCGAATTAAAGGGAAATCTGGACCTCTGTCAAGAAAGTGGACACTCTTTAACCGACTCTTCTCTTATTGAACTGCGCAGCAAAACGAACCGGTGATAAATAGCCTAGTGAACCGTGGATCCGTTTGCGATTGTAGAAAAACTCAAGATAGCGGTAGATTTCATCGTAGGCTTGTTGCTTGGTCTTAAATCGCTTGCAATAAATCAGCTCTTTCTTCAGAATGCTATGAAAAGACTCTATACAAGCATTATCATAACAGTTGCCTTTGCGGCTCATGCTGGCCTTCA